>CAVXNL010000001.1:0-86910 GCA_963763045.1 uncultured Planctomycetaceae bacterium
GTGATCGAGATGTTTTCCGGCGGCAAAACACCGGAAAAGCTCGATGCAACGGCGCAGCAGGCCCTGGGGATGCTTGACTGGGCGGCGGCCTTTCGCAACGGCAATCGTTGGTACGACCGTCTTGTCACAGCCTTGCGCATCCCAGATCGGGCCGAGCGCGAGAAACAGCTCGATCGGATCGACCGAGACCTCAAGGCGCTCCGGGTCGCGACCACCGGTCCGGCACGGATAGCCAGGCTGCTGCTGTCCGAGAGCAAACCCGAAAAGACAGCCGGCACGATGATCGGCGAGGTCACGATCACCTTGCTGATGCCGGCGACGCGCAAGGTGCAACAAGCTGCCGACCGAAGCGAACAGGTGAAAGGGAACCAGTATGTCGCCTTCGCCCTCGCCGCCTATCGGCTCGAACACGGCCGCTACCCCGCCACGCTCGCCGAGTTGGAACCGAATTACCTGGCGACCGTGCCGGGCGATCTCTTCTCCGGCAAGGCGCTCATTTATCGACCGGAAGAGAATGGCTATCTCTTCTACAGCTTCGGCGTCAACGGCAAGGACGACGGCGGCCGCTGGTATGACGACGATCCGCCCGGCGACGATCTCCGCGTTCGCATGCCGTTGCCGAAGCTGAAAAGGAGGCGCTAGCCCGGATTGCGCTCGGCCCCGAGAAATGGCAAGCGCGGTGTTGACACAAGCCTGACGCGCAAGCGAAGGTAACTTCCTGCCAGCGGCTCTGAAGAAAACCGCGCTGTAGAGGCGAGCGGCGCGGCGTCAGCCCGCCGGTAGGGCTTACCGGCAGGCTACGGGATGATCTCACAACAGCGTCCATTCTTGAAAAAATCGCTCCGGCATGTCATACTGCTATCACCCGCACTGAAGTACCGCCCAGGACCCGAGGGAGTGAGGACGGCCTCACGCCCGACCAACCAAACAGGGGCCGGCTGCACCATGCCCGCAGGTCCGACAGCATTTCTGGTGGTCCGCCGCGACGACGGCTTCGGCGACGTCTTCCCGCTCACGCCCGGTCAGTCGTGTACCCTCGGACGCGCCAGCCACCAACCGGATCGTGCTGAAAGACGACCTGTGCAGCCGGGAACACGCCGAGGTGTCGTCCTCCGACGGCCGCTGGAAAGTGCGCGACCTCAGCAGCCTCAACGGCACCCGAGTCAACGGCGAAAACCTCGAAGGCGAAAAAGAGTTGTCGCCCCGCGACGAAATCGCCCTCGGCCGTTCCTGCTTCCTCTTCGTCGAGGACATGAATCAGCTGCCCGAGTTGCCGGCTCCGGACGCGGGACCGGAAGGGTCCGTGTCCATCAAGAAGCGGCTGGGCCAGACGCGCTTCCAGACGCCTATCCCGCCGCCGCCCGAGGCTCGGCCTTCCGGTGATGGCACCGAGACGGCACCGATTACGCCGCGCCACGCCGTCAGCCGCGACCTGTCGTTGCTATACCGTCTGGCCCTCGATATGGGTTCCGCGGTGACGTTCGAGGAGTTGTGCCGCATCGTGCTGGACGTCGCTCTTGGAAGCAGTGCCCGGCCGAGGTGGCGTGCGATCCTGTCGGTTGGCCGCTCTGGGCGATCCGGAGCGGCCGGCCGCGAAATCGCAGCGCGGTCAGGAACTCGAGGTCGTCGCCCACCGCCACCGCGACCCTAGCGTCCACTCGTACATCCACGTCTCCGATTACGTCAGCAACGAGGTGATGGCGACGCGCGAGGCGATCCTCGCCGAGAACGTGGCCCGCGATCGCTATCTGCGCAACCGCGAGAGTCTGTCCGACCTCGGCGCCACCAGCCTGATCTGCGCCCCGATCCTATTCGGCGAGCGCGTTCTCGGCCTGATCCATCTCTACTGCACCGACCCGCACAAGGCGCTCGACGCGGAGGACCTGGAATTCACCGTCGCGGTCGCCAAGCAGATGGGCTCGGTCATCCACCAGTTGCAGAAGCAATCGTCGCTGTCGGCCGCCAACCTCGCTGCTGCAGGACCAGCTGAAGGTCGAGAGCGAGCTGGTCGGCACGAGCCCGGCGATGAAGACCCTCGCGTCGCAGATCGGCCGCGTCGCCGGGACCAACGCCACGTGCCTGATCCGCGGCGAAAGCGGCTCGGGCAAGGAGCTGGTGGCGCGGGCCATCCACTATTCCAGCCCGCGCCGCGACGGTCCGTTCGTCTGCCTCAACTGCGCCGCCCTCACCGAGACGCTGCTGGAGAGCGAGCTGTTCGGCCACGAGAAAGGCGCCTTCACCGGCGCCACCGAGAAGAAGATCGGCAAGTTCGAGGCGGCCGCACCACGGCACCATCTTTCTCGACGAAATCGGCGAGATGACGGTGGGCACGCAGGCCAAGCTGCTGCGCATTCTGGAGGGCCATCCGTTCGAGCGCGTCGGCGGCAACATGCCGATCCAGGTCGATGTGCGCGTGGTGGCCGCGACGAATCAGCCGCTGGAAGAGGCGGTCCGCGGCGGCGATTTCCGCCGTGACCTGTTCTTTCGCCTGCAGGTCGTCGAAATCCGCGTGCCGCCGCTGCGCGAGCGCAAAAGCGACGTGCCGCAGCTGGCGGACCACTTCCTGCGCCGCTTCGTCCGTGAGACGGGCCGAAAGATTCGCGGCTTCACCCCGGCGGCGATGCGGAAGATGGAGGAGTACGACTGGCCCGGCAACGTCCGCGAGCTGCGCAACGTCGTCGAGCGGGCAGTGGCACTCGGCACCGGACCGATGATCGACGTGGCGGACATGTGGCTGTCGTCGCTGGACCTTATCGCTCCGCCGCCCACGGCCGCCGCGGCGGACGCTGTATCGACCGCTCTCGCTGGAAGAGATCGAGAAGCACCACATCCTGGAGACGCTGGAGCATACCGACTGGAACAAGAGCCAGGCCGCGACGATCCTGCAGCATCGAGCGCTCGACGCTGGACCGCAAGATCAAGCTGTACGAGCTGAAGAGATGAACCATCTCGCCGCTTGCGGCTTCGCAGTTCCCTCTGCTAAGCCGCAAGCGGCGAACAAGAGGCGCAACCATGTCGCCGGGCAGCGAGAATCCGGAAACCATCCTGATCGTCGATGACGAGGAGTCGGTGCGGAAGACGTTCCGCGAATGGCTCGACGGCGCCAACCTCGGCTGCCGTATTCTCGCGGCCTCTGACGCCGAGGCCGCGCTCATCCAGGCCAACCAGCACGTCATCGACCTGGCCGTCCTCGACTGGAACCTCGGCGCCGGCACCGACGGCCTGCAACTACTGGAAGACCTGACGCATTTCAGCCCGGACGTGGTCGCGATCATGGTCACGGGTTTCGCGCATCAGGCGACGCCGCTCCAGGCCATGCGCATGGGCGTGCGCGACTACCTCGACAAGAACCAGGACCTCAACCGCGACACTTTCCTCCGCGCCGTCCGCCGCCAGCTGGAGCGCATTCGCCCCGCCCGGCAGGCGCGGCGCCTCCATCAGCGCGCTCGTCGAGTTCCGGTCGGCCGTCGAGAAGGTGCTGCCGTTAGTGCGGACGACCGCGGCGCTGCACGATCCGTTACCGCTGCCGGACGTGATCCGCCGCTTGTTCCGCTTTGTCCTCAGCAGTACCTCTGCCGCGGCCGGGGTGCTGGTGGTGCGTGGTTACGACGCCAATCGCCGTCCGGCGGAGGTCTACCGAGCTTACAACGATGCGGGCGACCTGCTGGACGGCGAACTGGCACCGTTCACCCGCTCGGTGGCCGGTTCGGTGGTCAGTATGCAGCAGCCCTGTGTACTGGAAGAACTTGGACAAACCGCGGCCCGCGGCGCCGTCGAGCTGCAGCCGTTCGAGCGCGGGCGGCGGTCGCTCCTGGCGGCACCGCTCACCGTGTCTACCGGATGGCAGGCGGTGCTGGAACTCTTCGATAAACCCGGCGGCTTCACCGAGACGGATCGGCAGCTAGCAGCGGCGACAGCCGACTTCGGAGCGGAACTACTCCGTCAGGCGCTGGCGGAACGACAGACCAAGCAAATCCTCTTCGACGCGGTCGCCGCTGCTCTCGACAGCAGCGATGGCATCGTGCGCACCTTCGGCACACTTCCGTCGGCGCGGCCGGATGACCCGCCCCCGGAAGCCGTCCTCGACCGTCTGCGGGCCGGTCTCACCGCCTCCGACGACGTGGGCGGAGCGGACGCCGTGCGCCTCGCCGAGGCCGTGCGCGTGCTGGCGGTTCGGCACGGTCCGCGGGCAGTGCAGTTCTGCATCGACCTGGCGGAGCGGCTGCGCGGCCTCCTCGATAGCGCAGCCGGCATGGAGGAGGCCCGCCCGTGAGCGAACCTCCCGGCGACGACGACATCTTCGCACAGGTATTTCGTCTACTGACGCCCGAGCGCTTGCTGCATGACCCGCGCGCCGATGGCGAGGGCGTCCGCGTTTGTATCCTCGACAGTGGTGTGGAGCGCGCCGTGCTCGAAGAGAAGTATCGCACGCAAGGTCGGGCAGCTTCACCCCATCGAAGGAGCCGTCTTCACCGCCGACCGGGCCGAGCCGTTGCCTTACGAGGGCCGCCAGAGTTCGCCACACGGCACCATCGTCGCCGACGTGGTCCTGACGTCTGGCCCCGCGCGTCCGCCTCTTCTCCGCCGACGTCTTCGGGCCACAGGGCAGCTGTGAAGTGGAGGTGGTCATCCGCGCCCTGCGCCACGCTCTCGATGTGTGGCACTGCCACGTCGTCAATCTGTCGCTCGGCGTGCCGGAGCAGCGTTTGCAGCAACTGCCGAAGCGCCAGCAGTTGTTGCGGGCCGTCGAGGAGGCGTACTATCGGGACGTGCTGGTCGTCGCCGCGGCCCACAACGATCACCCGCTCACGGCGAGCTACCCCGCGGCGTTCGGCCCGTCGCTGCTATCGGTGAACAAGCGGCTCTTCGCCGACCCACTACGAGCTGCATACGAGCTGCGTGACCGCATCGAGTTCGCCGCACATGGCCGCGGTTACCTCGGCCCCTTTGCCCACGAGCCGGCAACGAGCTGGGCGGCGCCGCACCTGACCGGGATCGTGGCCCGGCTGCTCTCGCTGCGTCCGGGGTTGAAGCCGTTTGAGATCAAGACGATTCTGTACTGGATGTTTCGGCCGGATTGACGGGCGTTTTAATAGTGTTCTGTCATTGTGTTGCATTGAGACAAATGGAGAGCGGAGCAGGTGTCAGGAATCGGGGAAAATCGGTGTCCGTTCATCTTTTCGGGATGAAAAGATGAACGGACACTGATTCTACCCCGGACTCCAGACCAAGCAGTTACCTGCAACGCCTGCCGTGGTGGGAGACTCTTGACGGAACAAGAGGTAACAGCATAAGTCCTCCTTACTCAAGTGTTACAGGGTATGAAAATGCGACGAATCGCATCAGCAAGTGGTTAGCGGAATTAGCCCGCCAAGGTCGCGTCGTACATTCTCCCATCAGCCGTCCAAAAGAGATCGATTGTGTGACCACCGAACAAGTCAGAGTCGTCAAAGTAGAGCGACAGTGCGCCCTCTTCATCCATCACGTCCACCAATTCCAACTTGATACGCTCTAAGAACTCCTCGGCCGGAAGAGGGCTGAAGCCTTGGTCTGGATCAGCCCAGGTATCGTTGTAGAGTCCGTGAAGAGAGCGAAGTAGATTCTCCCGAATCGTCGGCCATTCGGATTCGATCTTGCGGATGACGGCGCCGGCGATCGACCCGTGTTCAGAACTGGGACAACTGCCATAGATGGTCATCCGAGCGGTGGTGCCACGTATGACCACGTCTGCCCGAGAGTTCGGGTCTGTCGATTCACGCACAAAGGGCATGATTTCACCGCTAACGATAAAGATAAGCTGCCGGGGCCGCCTGCAAGACCTTCATGCCGCGCGAAATCAGGATGGCGGCCCCGGTCAGCTTCATCCGTTTGTTATGCCTCGCTTGACCTTGCGCCATCTTCTCAAGTTCTTTTTCGCGTCCGGATCGTCTGGTTCGACCTGCACAGCCTTGTGATAAAACTTGTCTGCGAGTGCAATCTCACCCAGGCTGGCATGCGCGTCGGCCATGCAAATATACGGCATCGCCAAATCGGGAGCTAATTGGTGAGCGATCTGGAACTCCTCCAACGCCTCGACGAAACTAGACTGCCAGTAACACAGATTGCCGAGATATAGATGCGACCATGGGTCTGCCGGGTCGAGAACAATAGCCTGCTCGTATGCACGGCGCGCCGAATCCAGATCGCCAGCCTTCAGCAGCGCCTTCCCAAGCAACTGATGAAGGTCGGCATTGAACGGCTCAAGGCCGATTCGCGCGAATATCGTCCAATTGTTCCAGTGGTTCGTTCACCGGAGAATCCTGAGGCATAACGCAATAGCTCACCCGCGCCGGCCGCCGATGAGACAGTGAATCTCGAAAAACCGTAATGCGGCCGGCGTCGGGTGCAGCGGCTTGATACTTCTCATGGACACCCCGGAGGGACCGGTGGGAGCCTGTCCCAAGTGTGTTAGAGAGCAAGGGGCTACCCTTGTCTCAGCGTGGGATTTTCAGGAAGGCCGTACCTTCCAACCACGATGCGGGCTCAGGCCCCCACCGGACCCTCGGGAGTAACGCCATGAGATTCTACAACCGTCAGCACCAATTCTATTGCGGCATCGACCTGCACGCCAGGCTCCTGGCCATCTGCATCTTCGACCAGCCCGGCAACGTCGTCTGCCAGACACAGATCCCGGCCGACAAACAACGACTTCTCGATACCCTCGCCCCCTTCCGCACAGACGTTGTCGTCTGCGTCGAGTGCCTCTTCGCCTGGTACTGGGTCAGCGACCTCTGCGCCGAGCAGAGCATCCCCTTTGTCCTCGGCCACGCCCTCTACATGAAAGCCATCCACGGCGGCAAAACCAAGGACGACGACATCGACGCCGACAAGATCGGCCGGCTCCTCCGCGGCGGCAACATCCCCACCGCCTACGTCTATCCCAAGGGCATGCGCGAAACCCGCGACCTGCTCCGCCGCCGCAACTACCTCGTCCACAAACGCGCCGAACTCATCGCTCACACCCAGATCGTCAATGCCCAATACAATCTGCCGCCCTTCACCAAGAAGCTCATCTATGCCAACAACCGCGCCGAACTTCATGTCGCCGAACGCTTCCCCGAGGGGCCGGTCCGCAAGAGCATCCAGATCAATCTGGCCCTCGTCGATGCTCTCGACGTGCAGCTCGCCGATGTCGAACTCTACCTCGAACGCACCGTCACCGTGCCGTCGAGCTGCTAGGCCGAACTGAGGCAAGCCAGGGACGAACGCCACCCAGGAAGCTGCGACAGTCCGCAATTACTGGGCCTGTGAGCCCGCGAAGCTTCCGTGCGTCACTGTTCCCGACCTCGCCAAATTGATTGGCCGGCGGCACGGCGTCCGGAGTGTTAAGAGACCAGACCGAGCATGAGCGTGACCATCCTGAAGGCGGCCCTCCCGCCGAGCTGTTACCGAACTGGGACGATGCGGTGGACGTTGTGTCTAGCCCGCAACGAGGCGGTCTCGATTCCGCCCGCTGACGACACACTGCCGACCGCGCCCTATCGATCCCGCCGCTTTGCCTGGCCGTCGGGGGGCACGGAGGAGTTTCTGGGACGTTGGTTCGCAAGGACCAACAGTCGGCACGCCGAGGCAAAAGGTGTGCTGGCCGATCCCCTATATGTGTTTGGTGCCGCCGGCAGGACCGGACCCCTGGTGTGGTTCGTCCTGACCGCGACGGCAACCGCAATGACAGAACCTCGCGGTGTCGCCACGAGGGCCGGTCGCTCAACGCTCGATGCCCTAGCTCCAAACCGCAGTGAGTCAAGACGGGAATTCCGGGGTGCGCGCCTTGACTTTAGTGTCCATATATGGGTTCGGCGTTCGCTCGCTTTCAACCTCGGCGAGGCTTGCGGCGACCGCGCCGGACGTCAAGCCAGGCTTCCACAGGTGCCTTTCATGTGTCGGGGCCTTAACGCCGTCTCTTCATCCCCCACGCCCAGAGGGCGAAGACGCCAGCGCCTGTAACAACTCCCCCGAGAATGGCAGACCAGAGCAGATGCCCAAATTCGCTGAAGTCAGGGCCAATGCCAACAGCACCACCGACGACGGGAGGTGGAGGCTTGTAGGGGAACCAGTGGCTGCCGACCCAACCACCCACGAACATCCCCGGAATTGCGGCGAACAAGGCGAACAGACAACCACCAACTCCGGTCGCAAACCCCTCGCCAAAACCCGTTGGTTCAGAAGTCTTCGGGTCGCATTCTGGGCGCTGAGGCTGATCCAATTCGCTGTTTGTGGTAAGCCGGTGGTCAGCGGCTTCGATGCTATGCTTGTTTGCACCGCATTCCGGACAGTCCTGGCGACTATCTTCAACGTGGCCATTGCATTTGATGCACCGCCACATGCAAATCCCCCGCCGAACGACAAAGCTCAGCCGCCGCGGCCCTCGCTGAGCTTAATGTCTCGGAACTACAAAATGGGCCGCGGTCGGTCTGCAGCGACTTGTTCGGCGCCGTTTGACCGCAATTCAACGAATCAACAACCGAAGCTATTTGGCTGCCGGCCCAGCCTCCTTTTAGGGCATGGCCATCCCTTATTCCTTTTTGACGCGCTTGAGAACAAGCAGAAAAGTATTCGGCTGCTCGGCCGTTGCCTCGAAGCGTGTCGGGCGTTGCTTGTCTTTGCCCTGGTAAATGCAGATCGTCAGGGTATCCCCAGCGATCTTGTAGATGCCTTCATGCACTTCCCCTTTTTCGGCCTCCTCGACGCTCTTGAGGTCAAAACACTTCGGCTCGGTCTTGGGATGAATCACGATCAAAGCGCTCTTATTCTGTCCCGTTAGGATCCACTTTGTTCCCTTGATTTCCAGAGCCGGCTTGCCGTCGCTGACTTCGAACTTCTTCCCCGCCCTTTGGACTTCCGTCAGGGTCCAATCGCCCTGAAGCCTCTCCAGTTCCTTCTTGGCGTCCGCCGACGGGGGATCAGCCTTCTTGTCGCCGGCGGTCGCGAAAGCTCCAAACAGGAACACGACCGCAGTTACAACAACGCGCATCATGGTGTACCTCCTTCGCCGAACGCCAAAGCTCAGCAGCCGGCTCACGCGGGAGAAAGCGTTGAAGCTCGATGAACCGTGTTCGCGTGGCCGGTCTGCTGGAGCAGATTGTTCGACGGTCATTTCTTGGCCCGCTTGAACACCGCGAACATGCGCTTGCTGCCTTCGGGAGCCGAGAACTCGGTCGGCAGTTCCTTGCCCGGCAGCAGGTGGCCGCACACTTTCAAGGTGTCCCCGTCCAGCTCATAGATGTAGCGAATGGTGACTTCCCGCGTTCCGACCGTCACCTTCGCGGCGAACACCTTCCGCTTGCCGCTCAGGTCGAGTTGGTAGGCTCCTGCGAACTCGTCCCCCGTCGCGGCGTCCTCCTGGACGAACTTCTCCCCATCGAATGCGAACGTCTGGTCTTTGCTCTTCCTTGGCGCCGCGCTTGATTCCGTCCACTTCGGACGACTGGCAGACCCACCTGCCGGCCAGAGCCTTCCGCTCGACCTTGACCTTCTCGGGTTCGTCGCCACGGCCCACTGCCGAGAGGAGGACCAGCGCCACCGCCGACACGACCTGCGTCTTCATAAAGCGTCCACCTGTTGCCGCCGAACGCCATTACTCAGCAGCGCGGCGGCCGTGCGCTGAGACAGTGCCGTCGATCTCGAACAACGGCATTCAACAGACCAGACGCCGGCCAATGACATCTATCCCGTGAAATTGAGCCGAACGATAAGGATAAGCTGCCGGGGCCGCCTGCAACACCTTCATGCCGCGCGAAACCAGAATGGCGGCCCCGGTCAGCTTCATCCGTTTGTTAGGCTCCCGGCTTTCATTTTGTCGTTATCGTCCCACTTCCAAGATGCACCATTTGTCTTTGTACATTGAAAGCACGGTCGATAAAGATGTTTACCTCCGTCTCGACCGACCCCCCGGCGCCTGACCAGAAATGGATTCTGAGGCGGTCTCCATCGACAGTCAGGTTCAGGGCTGTGTTGTCTAGGCCGAGATTCAGGGTGCTGTTCAGCTCTCCCACAATGGCCCATAGCTTTTGGTGAAGGAGTTTCCTCACTTCCGACCCAATGTGATGCTCGACCGGTCCGAGCTGACCATTCAGTACGCCGACGCGCTGCACAAGGCCCTCGAATCGAGTCATTGGGACGGGGTCTCCCCGCTAATCGTGTCGGCGGATGTGATCTTTCCCGCCGCAACGAGTCGAATCAACGGCTTTTGTTCAAGTACCACGGCGGAGACAAGCTGCCGCGTCTCCTTCTTGGTGTAACCGAGTTCCTGCGCCAGGCCGACGAACTGCTTGGCAATTTCGACCTGTAGCTGCTGGTTTTCTAATTCGCGGCGTTCATTTTCCAACGTACGCTGCCGCCTCGTAGACCAGTGCTCGATTAGCCGAACTAGGAGCTCCTTTACGTGGCCGACGATTTCGCCTATTCCGGCAAGGTCCTTTATCCCTGGGGAGCCGTAGAGCACGCGCTGCACGATCAGGCGCTCGGCCGGCTCCAATAGTTCCGAGGCGGCTGCGACCTGTCCATGGGCTCGCCCAAGCAATGGAGCACGCCCAGAGCGTAATATGGAGGGCGGGGCGAGTCGTGCCCATGCGCGAAGTGACTTGAGCGACCCGTGGAACGGCCGGAACGGAGCGCCCATATAAAAATCACGTAGCTCACGTAGTTCGTCCAATTCCAGGGCAAGCGCGAAGCGCAACGTGTAAAGGCGATCCATAGCGTTAAGCGACGTCGCGAACTCCGCCGCTTCCCACTCGCCATCAATTCCGACCCGCAGCACCTGGCGTTCTTCATTCATCTGCTTGATGCCTCGTGTCGGAGCCTAACGACAAAGCTCAGCAGCCGGCGGGGCGGGAGTGCCGTTGAACCGCGGAAAGCCGTCATGCCCCGCCGGTCTGCTGAAGCGACTTGTTAGCCGCGTTTCCCGCCATGCAAGGTCCTACACCGGTCTCGTCCCATGCGAGAAACTACGTGCGGGAAGGCGAGGGCTTACACAGCGGCTTCAAAACCAATGCCAGCTTTTCCAGCTTGGGATACAGGTCGTCAAGCGTCTTCTTGACAGCCACACGAATCCGCTCCCGAATCGCCTCCGAATCCGGATCATCGTCTTCATCCCATTCTAAGATGTGCTCGGTGGTCATGATTCCAGAGCGATTGTTCTTCACTTCTTTTGCAGCGGCCTTGGGGAGTTTGAACCCAAATCGAGGATATGCTTCAAATAGCTTCGTGACGATTTCTCTCCGCTTTGCCAGATCCGTCAAAGGGGCCATTTGCACCGCGCAGTCGAGCCTGTCCTCATACGAGTGGAAGCGAACATGGATCCACGAGCGGAGGTCGCCCTTGAGGCCGAGTGGCGGCAACCATTCCAACCATGCCTTCGGCACGAAATCAATGCGCTGACTTGGCCCAGGAACCACTTCCCATCGATGGTCTTCCTCCAGAGCTTTCTGCCGCTTCAGTCAACACGCCTGACGTCGGGGTGCCTACCCGCGCCCAGATCAGATCCAGGGCCTGACGATGATTCTTGTAGATTTTCTGGCACAGGTCGTCGATTTCCTTGTCGTTCATGAATCGAGTTCCAAGGAGGCCGAGGTAGTGGTCGAGGAAAACGCGCACGTCGCCGCCAATCGCGTTGCCGGATGACTGTCGAACCCGCGTGAGAACACGGTGAATGTCTGCGTGGCTGTAGGGCATCCACTTTTCATCCGAAGGATCGTCAGCGTCGCGGGTCAGGTAGACGTATAGAGGGCGAGCATCCGGGTAATGCTTTTGCATCGCTGCTTCGTAACGGCTCAACTGATCCGGACCTTCTTTCGACCTGATCTTGTTCTCGATGACTACGAAGAACCGCAACTCCTGGCACATGATGAGCAGGTCGATATGCTGCCACTCGCGCCGAACCTCGACGCCGGGCAAATCGGTGCCGTCCAGGTCAATGGGGGACAGCGGACGGCTCTCTGGCGAGGCCTGTTTCAGGAGATCCATGAGGAGCGCTTCAAGAACAGCTGCCCCTGCCCGTGTGACTCCGCTGGATCGAGGATAAACGCAAGGAAGTTTGAGTGCCGGATCTCCGCGTCCATGATGCGGAGAGCGTCAAAGATGTTGAATCTGCCGATGCGTGACTCAAGGGTGAGCAGGTCGTCGTTTTCGACCACGAATCGTTCCAACGCCTTGCGCAGCTTCAGTACCCTGGACGCCGGGTTTTTCTTCTTCAGCAGTCATCGTAAGCGCGTCCTCATGGGCTCGCTGGCTTCAGGCGTTGATCCCGCACGACGCCACAACTCTGAAGAGCCGCCACAGTGTGGGGACTTCGCGGCTAACGACACAGCTCAGCAGCCGGCTCACGCGGGGAGAGGCGCTGAACTACGAGGAACCGTGTTCGCGTGGCCGGTCTGCTGCAGCGACTTGATACTTCTCATGGACACCCCGGAGGGACGGGCGGGAGCCTGTCCCAAGTGTGTTAGAGATCAAGGGGCTACCCTTGTCTCAGCGTGGGATTTTCAGGAAGGCTGTACCTTCCAACCACGTTGCGGGCTCAGGCCCCCACCGATCGCTCCGGAGACAACCATGCGATTCTACAACCGTCAGCACCAATTCTACTGCGGCATCGACCTGCACGCCAGGCTCCTGGCCATCTGCATCTTCGACCAGGCCGGCATCGTCGTCTGCCAAACGCAGATCCCCGCCGACAAACAACGTCTCCTCGATACCCTCGCCCCATTCCGCACAGACGTCGTCGTCTGCGTCGAGTGCCTCTTCGCCTGGTACTGGGTCAGCGACCTCTGCGCCGCCGAGGGCATCCCCTTTGTCCTCGGCCACGCCCTCTACATGAAAGCCATCCACGGCGGCAAAACCAAGGACGACGACATCGACGCCGACAAGATCGGCCGGCTCCTCCGCGGCGGCAACATCCCTACCGCCTACGTTTATCCCAAAGGCATGCGCGAAACCCGCGACCTGCTCCGCCGCCGTAATCACCTCGTCCACAAGCGCGCCGAGCTTATCGCCCACATCCAGATCACCAACGCCCAGTATAACCTGCCGCCCTTCACCAAGAAGCTCATCTATGCCCGCAACCGCGCCGAACTTAACGTCGCCGAGCGCTTCCCCGAAGGGCCGGTCCGCAAATCCATGCAGATCAACCTCGCCCTCGTCGATGCCCTCGACGAGCAGCTCGCCGATGTCGAACTCTACCTCGAACGCACCGTCAAGGTCGAGGATCCGCAGAGCTATCACCGGCTGCGCACCATCCCCGGCGTCGGCAAAATCCTCGCCCTCGTCCTGCTCTACGAAATCCACGACATCCGCCGTTTCGCCGACGCCGGCGACTTCCTGTCCTACGCCCGGCTGGTGCACTGCGTCCACAAGTCAGCCGGCAAGACCCTGGGCCACGGCGGCGACAAGATCGGCAACGCCCATCTCAAGTGGGCCTTCTCCGAAGCGGTCTGTCTGCTCATTCGCTGCTGCCCGGAGGTCAAGGCCTGGCAGCAACGCCGTGAGAAAAAGCACGGCAAGAAGAAGACGCTCGGCATCCTGGCCGCCAAGCTGGGCCGGGCCGTCTACCTGCTGCTGCACCGCGGCGTCGCCTTCGATCTCCAACGGTTCCTCGGACGGTGACGGGCCCCCGTACGGGTTCCTCTTCTCTGTCCCGAACCTGGGAGACCGTGATGGCTGGTATCGACTATGCCGAACTGCGCCGCCGGGTGCGCTTGGGCCAGGTCTTAGCTTTGCTCAGTTTCGTGCCGACAAACCAAGCGCAAAACCAAGTGCGTGGTCCGTGCCCGGTGCATGGCTCGCGCTCGCCCCGGAGTCGTTCCTTCGCCGCCCATTTGGAACGCCACTGCTGGCAGTGCTTTGCCTGCGGCGCCCGCGGCAATGCCTTGGATCTATGGTCGGCCGTGACCCAGCTGCCTTTGTATGAGGCCGCCCTGGATCTGTGCGGGCGCTTGAACATTGATATCCCGTGGCGGACAGCCCGCAGTCCGCCGCCTACCTGAGAAAACTCCGGACCGTGCCGTCGAGCTGCAAGGCCGAACTGAGGCAAGCCAGGGACGAACGCCACCCAGGAAGCTGCGAAAGTCCGCAATTACTGGGCCTGTGAGCCCGCGAAGCTTCCGTGCGTCACTGTTCCCGACCTCGCCACTTTGATTGGCCGGCGGCACGGCGTCCGGAGTGTTAAGCGAACAGACCGAGCATGAGCGTGACTATCCTGAAGGCGGCCCTCCCGCCGAGCTGTTATCGAACTGGGACGATGCGGTGGACGTTGTGTCTAGCCCGCAACGAGGCGGTCTCGATTCCGCCCGCTGACGACACACTGCCGACCGCGCCCTATCGATCCCGCCGCTTTGCCTGGCCGTCGGGGGGCACGGAGGAGTTTCTGGGACGTTGGTTCGCAAGGACCAACAGTCGGCACGCCGAGGCAAAAGGTGTGCTGGCCGATCCCCTATATGTGTTTGGTGCCGCCGGCAGGACCGGACCCCTGGTGTGGTTCGTCCTGACCGCGACGGCAACCGCAATGACAGAACCTCGCGGTGTCGCCACGAGGGCCGGTCGCTCAACGCTCGATGCCCTAGCTCCAAACCGCAGTGAGTCAAGACGGGAATTCCGGGGTGCGCACCTTGACTTTAGTGTCCATATATGGGTTCGGCCAGCGAACTCACCGGCGACCGCCTCAGCCGCGCAAGTGAAGATTCTTCAGACCCAGTTCCCGAACGAGCGTGGCCGCGAACTCGTCCCGCGCCCCTGGGGGCCGGTCAGATAAACTTCCGTCCCACGCACCGACTGTTCGGTGTGGATGACGAGGCCGTCACGCTCCAGACAACTGGTGTACACGTCGCTGAACCAGTACGCCGCCAACCCCCGCCGCTCGGCGGCGGCGGTGACCGCCCGGGTGAGGTTCCGCTCACGCCCCAGCAGGTTGACGTAGGTGTTGTCCTTGTATGGGAGGTGGAACCGGCAGAAAGCCCGGGCGTAGGCGTAATGGGTGAACGACTCCGCCAGCGTCGCACGGACAACGCCCTTATCCTCGAAGTCGGCGAGGGCGACGAGCGGTTCGCCCGGCGGATCCCCGTCCGGGTACAATAGGAGCAGGTCGCCGGTGAGCGTGCCGGTCGCGAACAGGACGGCGTCATCCGGCAGCGGCCGGTAATCGACCCGCTCGAACGCTCGGTAGCGACTCACGAGTTCGTCGAGGTCGGCGTACGCATCCTCGCCGAACAGGTCCAGCCCGCCGTCCCCGTGCCCGAACCGCTTCAGGTAATCGACGTACAGCCGCGGCAGGGGGAACCGGCAGAGGGTCATGAGCGGCACGAGTTCCCGCCCGCTTGCCCCCCGGCTGTGCGCGAGGACTTCTTCAAACTCCTCGCCGCTGGCCGCGGCGAGGAAGGCGAGGAAGTCCTCGAACCGGTCACTGGGAGTGGTGGGGATCATTACCGGCCTGCCCTTCCACGTCCTCGGCCTCACGTGCCGATCCGGTCGGGGTCGACCTCCCTCGCACCGTTCGGCTGGTGGAGTTGGGTGGAACGACCTCACGAATGGCTTTCACCTCCGTTCGCCGAACGACGAGGCTCAGCGGCGCCCCGCTGGGGGAGACTTCAACTGTAGGGGGCCAGAATCGCGGGTGCGTCCGCTGCAGCGGTTGGTTCGTGAAAACGCCTGCTCCAACCGTCACCACCCGCACCCATCTCAGCACCGAATCAGCGTCTACGCGGCAGGTAGTCACCAGCCCAGTTGCCATGCGAGAACAAGTCCACATCTGCCGGCCGACCCACAGCAGACGCTCGTTCTTGAGCAGCAACTGGAGGCCATGCTCGATCCGCCAACCGGGCCGACCGTGGACCAGAACGAACCGGTCTTCATGCGGCCCCTGCTCGGAAACTACCACCTCGTTCCAGCGGACCAGGGGCCACACATCCTCGTGGGTCTGGCAGCGATCTGGTATGTCATCGGCGTCCAACTCACACTCGTCGGATTCGATGGCGTGCTGGAAGTCGGCGAAAACCGCGGCTGACCATTCAGCCCGGCGCTCCGCTGGAATGGTGAGGAGGGCGTTGATCGCGGCCAAGTGGGCGGGGGTAAGCACTCCCGGCGCGGCGGCCGTCGGAGCCTCAGTGTAGACCATGACCCTGATTGCCTGGCCAAATACCGGGAAGAACACAGGCTGCTCGGACTGGAACCAACCGTCGCTCTCACGCCACGAGATCACCAAACGCCCTCCTCACGAACGCCATAGCTCAGCAGCAGCCTCACGCGGGCTTTAACGTCAAAGCCTAAGAAACCGCCTATCGCGTGGGCTGTCTGCTTCAGCGTTTTGATACTTCTCATGGACACCCCGGAGGGACCGGTGGGAGCCTGTCCCAAGTGTGTTAGAGAGCAAGGGGCTACCCTTGTCTCAGCGTGGGATTTTCAGGAAGGCCGTACCTTCCAACCACGATGCGGGCTCAGGCCCCCACCGGACCCTCGGGAGTAACGCCATGCGATTCTACAACCGTCAGCACCAATTCTATTGCGGCATCGACCTGCACGCCAGGCTCCTGGCCGTCTGTATCCTCGACCAGGCCGGCACTGTCGTCTGCCAAACGCAGATCCCCGCCGACAAACAACGTCTCCTCGATACCCTCGCTCCCTTCCGCACAGACGTCGTCGTCTGCGTCGAGTGCCTCTTCGCCTGGTACTGGGTCAGCGACCTCTGCGCCGCCGAGGGCATCCCCTTTGTCCTCGGCCACGCCCTCTACATGAAAGCCATCCACGGCGGCAAAACCAAGGACGACGACATCGACGCCGACAAGATCGGCCGGCTCCTCCGCGGCGGCAACATCCCCACCGCCTACGTCTATCCCAAGGGCATGCGCGAAACCCGCGACCTGCTCCGTCGCCGCAACTACCTCGTCCACAAACGCGCCGAACTCATCGCTCACACCCAGATCGTCAATGCCCAATACAATCTGCCGCCCTTCACCAAGAAGCTCATCTATGCCAACAACCGCGCCGAACTTCATGTCGCCGAACGCTTCCCCGAGGGGCCGGTCCGCAAGAGCATCCAGATCAATCTGGCCCTCGTCGATGCTCTCGACGTGCAGCTCGCCGATGTCGAACTCTACCTCGAACGCACCGTCACCGTGCCGTCGAGCTGCTAGGCCGAACTGAGGCAAGCCAGGGACGAACGCCACCCAGGAAGCTGCGAAAGTCCGCAATTACTGGGCCTGTGAGCCCGCGAAGCTTCCGTGCGTCACTGTTCCCGACCTCGCCAAATTGATTGGCCGGCGGCACGGCGTCCGGAGTGTTAAGAGACCAGACCGAGCATGAGCGTGACCATCCTGAAGGCGGCCCTCCCGCCGAGCTGTTACCGAACTGGGACGATGCGGTGGACGCTGTGTCTAGCCCGCGGCGAGGCGGTCTCGATTCCGCCCACTGACGACACACTGCCAACCGCGCGCCATCGATCCCGCCGCTTTGCCTGGCCGTCGGGGGGCACGGAGGAGTTTCTGGGACGTTGGTTCGCAAGGACCAACAGTCGGCACACCGAGGCAAAAGGTGTGCTGACCGATCCCCTATATGTGTTTGGTGCCGCCGGCAGGACCGGAACCCCTGGTGCGGTTCGTCCTGACCGCGATGGCAACCGCAATGACAGAACCTCGCGGTGTCGCCACGAAGGCCGGTCGCTCAACGCTCGATGCCCTAGCTCCAAACCGCAGTGAGTCAAGACGGGAATTCCGGGGTGGCGCCTTGACTTTAGTGTCCATATATGGGTTCGACGTGTTTTGCTCACGAGCGACAAGTTCGGACCGATGCCGGTGAAGGACGGCCAGTAATTCGTCGTCCTCGATGTCCCAGAGCGAACGCTCGACCTGATCTTCGCCCAGAAATCCGAGGTGGGCCATCAGTTGGCCCAGCCGTACATCGGGGGCCAGAGCTGCTAGCTCGGTCAGTACTGCCAGGGCTTCTTGTCGAACATCTGGAGTCATGGGAGCACGTCTCCGATCTTGGAATCACTGGCGGCTGCCCGGCGAAGTTTGCCGACCACTTCGACCCGGATCAAGGTGCCGGGAGCAAGCTTGGCGATCCGGGTTGCCCGGGTTACGCCATTGTACAGGACGAGCGTTCCATCGGAAGCCTCGTATACCCACGGCGGAGGCATGCCAACGGCCGACCGCCCGAAACGGGCAATCTGGCCCTGGAGTTTCGCCGGGTCCGCCCCTTGTGGCCGGGAGGGCGGAACCGCGAGCTCGGCGGGATCGACATCTCGGAAATCAGCCATCCCGCCAGTGTACCCACGGGGCGCCCATCGGGGAGCTTACGCGCGCAGCTTCTCGACCTTGCTACCGCATTTGACACAGCGATAGCCACCTATGCTGCCGGCCATGACAAGCGGCCAGATCCAGAGCCACAGTCCACAGGAGAAGATGGTCAGCAGCAAGTGCAGGACATGGTTGGGCGTTGGAGCCGTCGCCAGGACCCGCGTCTCACAGTGAGGACAATACGCGCTGGACTGCTTCATGGGTCGTTCGTCTCCGGAGAGTTGTCGAACGACCAAGCTCAGCGGCCGGCTCACGCGGAGGGAGACTTATACTCCAGATAGCCGTCATTCGCGTGGCCGGTCCGCTGAAGCAGCTGGTTCGGTCCGGTTGTTAGTCAATTCGACTCCCGGCCCCTTTTGTCTTTTTTTGCTTTGTCAGTCGTGAACTTCCACGAGCGCATAAACGGCTTTCCGGACAACTCGCATGTCAAGTCGATCTGATAAGTAGTGCCCGCCGATAGTTCACGTCTGGGGATGATGCACACTGCATTCCATTGCGTGAAAGTCGTAGCCGGGGACTCAGGGGCGGAGACATAAACTGGCACTGGCACGTCATCCAGCTGAGTCAGGAGAACCTTTACCTTCTTCACGTCTTGACGAGCAGCGAAGTAGACCGTGATGGGAAATCCTGCCTTGCCTTTGTGGTCATTGGGTAAAGGAGAGGGTATTTCCGGTCCCATCGCTGTGGGGACATCTGTCTGGCCGTCCTCGGGGAAGTAAACCACGGGCTTGGTTTTCTTTTTGTCCGTAGTTTCCTTGGAGGAGACTCCGCGAATGCAATCAACCAGGCAAACGGTTCCTGTCTTGTCTGAGGCGTACCCAATTCCCACCTCCTGGAGGGCGGGCTGCAGGAGCGGAACGCGATGGTAAAAGGTTGCCAACCACCCGGAAACGGCTTGGCTCGGCTTGACGAAATGGATCACGGCGGCCTTGCCTGCCGCCGTACCTTCCTTCAACGCGCCCTTCAAGCCCTCGTCCTCTTCGTGGGCTTTCAGGCCGGCAATTCGCGGATCCCCACGGTTAACGACCAGATACTGGGCGTGCTTGTTGCAGCCATGACTTAGTTCGACGGACAGACCCACTTCCGCAAGGCCGGCTTTGGTGCGTGCTTGGTTGATCAAGTCCAAGGTCTTGCGGATTTCCGGATCCTTCAATAGGTCGTCCGCGGTTTGCCCGGAGGCGACTTGGGCCGACAGACAGAGATACGCGAAACACAACGTCATCGGCAGGCTGATCAGAAAGCGATCTCTCATGGAGTTCCCCTTGAAAACCGAACTGGTGATTAAGCGGACCGGCGCCGAACCGGTATGGCTCCCGCCGATTCACTTATTTCCTCCACGCCGAACCGGTATGGCTCCCGCCGATTCACTTATTTCCGCGCCGAACCGGTATGGCTTTCGCCTGTTCACTTATTCCATCGCGCCAGTAGAGCAGGTGGTCTTGCCGCAATCAAGCAGTTTCTTCATCGATTCGTCGATTTTTTTTCTTGACAGCTCCGTGCGGCAACTGTACATCGGAATACGGAACAGGTGTCTACATCCTTTCGGAGGATCTGACCATGTCCGCCTCGGCTCCGCACCCTTCCAGCCCAGTCGCTCAACCGCCGCGCCTCCTGGATCAGTTCCGCGCCGCGGCGCGTGCGGCCGGTCAGCCCGAGTCCTGGATCGAGCCGCTCACCCGCTGGGTTCTCGCCTTCATCATCTTCCACGGCAAGCGGCATCCGCGCGAACTGGGAGCGGCCGCCCGAGACGCCTTTCTGCATCACGTCGTCCAGACGCGCAAAGATCCGCTCTCGGCACTCGATGCGGCACGTACCGCGCTGCGGCTCCTGTATCAGGACCTGCTCCAACAACCCATCGGCGAACTACCGCAGCCGCGGCCGCCGCTGCTGCTCGATCAATTGCGGCAGGTGCTTCGCCTCGGACACTACGCGATGAAAACCGAGCAGAACTACGTCCAATGGGCCACACGATTCATCCTCTTCCACAAGAAGCGCCACCCGCCGCGACATGCGTGCCCCGGAAGTCGAGCAGTTCCTGACCCACCTGGCGGTCGATGGCCACATCGCAGCCAGCTCCCAGAATCAGGCGCTCAACGCCCTACTGTTCTTCGACGGCCAGGTGCTGGACATGGACCTCGGTCGGCTCGACGCCGTGCGGCGCGGCGCGGTAAACGCCTGCCCATCGTCCTGACGCCGGAGGAAGTGGCGGTCGTTCTGAAGCACATCGGCGGCGCGGACAGGGGTAGGGGGTAGGGGGTAGGGATCGGTTGTACTAAGTCACGCGGATTCACACAGCAAAAAAGGAGCATTCGGATGAGCATCAAGAGTTATCGCGACTTGATCGTGTGGCAAAAGGCCATGGACTTCGTCGTAATGGTCTACCGTGTCACGACTCAATTTCCCAAGGATGAACTGTACGGACTGACTCAGCAACTTCGGAGAGCGGCAGTTTCCGTGCCTTCCAACATCGCGGAAGGCCATGGAAGGCAGAGTCGGCGCGAGTACTTGCAGTTCCTTTCAATCGCTTATGGCTCTCGGAATGAATGCGAGACTCAGATTTTGCTCGGGGAACGGCTGAAGTACATGAGTCAAGAACAAAGCTCCGACCTGCTGAGTAGTTCAGCCGAAGTCGGGCGCTTACTGAATGGACTGCGCAAGTCCCTGTGTGAGGAGCCTACTGATCCCTAACCCCTGACCCCTGGCCCCTACCCGGGTGAACGCCGCGGAAGTGCAAGCGGCCGTCGAGGCGACACGTCTGCTCGGCGGCTCCAAAGAACGAGAGCCAGCGGTTTTCGTGTGAAATCACCGAACTGCTCTCCACCCAACGCACCCGCCTCCGGTAGTCTGCGCGGTAAATGTCGCCCGCCACCACGCACCCCGAGGCTCATCATGTCCACTCAATCCACCGGCCCACGCTCCGACGCCGGCAAAGCACGCTCCTCCGCCAACGCCGCCACCCACGGCCTCTGCTCCGAACGCCCCGTCCTCCCCTGCGAAGACCCCGCCGCCTGGGACGCCTTCCACACCGGCGTCGTGCAGGAACTCGAACCGGTCGGCATCCTCGAACACGAGCTGGCCGACCGCATCGCCCTGCACCACTGGCGCCTCCGCCGCGTCGCGCGTTTCGAGGCCACCGTCGGCGACGATCTCTACAACGCCGCCACCAGCAAGGCGGCCGGCGCCATGATCGGCCTCAGCCCGGACGATCCCCAATGGCAGGCGATGTACCAGGCCCATCACGATCTCGATGACTTGACGGAGGACCTGGCGACCGCGGAAGCGACGCGGACGCTGGTCGCGCAGCGCCGACCCTGCCGGACCACACCGTCTGCGATCCGACGGTGGTGCTCTTGTTGCTGCAACTGCTGGGCGACATGTCCGTCATCGAGGTGAAGCAGCCGATGACGTTGGCGAACCTGAGACAGTCCCTGCCGAACATTCTCGAAGAAGCCGTGGCTCGAAACGCTGGCCATCCTGACTGCTGAATGCGCGAATCATTGCCGGGAGGTAATGGAGGAAATCGCCGCCAAAAAGAAGCGTTTCGAGCGGATCGCGGAGGCGATGGCCAAGCACGTGGAAGCGGAGGGCCACGATCACCAGGTACTGGCCAAGCCGGAGTTGGATCGGCTGGTACGCTACGAGGCTCACGTCAACCGTCAGCTCCGATACGCCCAGGAAGCGCTGGACAAGCTCCAGGCGAAGCGCCGCGCCAGGGAAAGCGAGCCGCCGCCGGTTCGTGCCGTAGAAAGCAGCGTCGCTCCGTCACCAACCGCACCGGCGTCGATCCCCGAAGCCATCGCACGCCGCTCCCAACTGCCGCCGCAACCGGAACCGGCCGATAGAAGTTCGTTCCGCAGTTACGACGACGTGTTGGCGTCTCTCGCTCAACCGCCGCGTTTCCAGTCGTGGCCGGAAGGCGCTCCCTGTGGCCCCAGCGCCGTCGCCGGCGAGTTCGTTCCGCAGTTTTCGACTCCGCAACACAACGGCGTCCCCATGAAGGCGGGTCCGCGCGAGTCCTCGTGAAGCGCTCGGAGCGCTCCGGAGTCCCGCGACGACGTTTTCGTGTACGCTGCACCGTCAAAAGCAGTCGTGCGGCCGAAACGATGCGCCCGCGGTCCGCGCTCGTCGCATCGCTCCAGTAGTCGATTGTAACGAGGCCAGGCCGCTCGCCGCCTCGCCGTTGCCCCTCCTCGTCCTATTGGCGATAATCCTGCTGCGTTCCCTTTCGCACATACGGCTCTGCGCCCATGAAGGAATCCGCTCATGTCGTCGCGTCGGCTATTGTCCACGTCCTTCGTCATCGCCGCACTTGCCGGGTCGCCGGCTGTGCTCGGCGCCCCTCTGCCGCCGCGGCACCGAACCCAGGACGGCCCGCTGGGCATGAAGTTCGTGCGGCTGCCGAAGGGAACCTTCTACATGGGCTGGGATGGCCCCGAAAAACCCGGCAAGAAGACGGAGATCAAGGAAGACTTTGAATGGCGATCCACACGGTGACGCAGGGCCAATGGCAGGCGCTCATGGGCAACAACCCCTGCTACTTTTCGCGGCGGCGGCGGTAAGGACGAGGTCAAAGACATCCCCGACGCGGACCTGGAGCAGTTCCCGGTTGAGCAGGTCACATGGGTCGATGCACAAGAATTCATCAAGAGGCTAAACGAGCGCGAGCGCGCGAACCGCTGGACGTATCGCCTGCCGACGGAAGCGGAATGGGAATACGCCTGCCGGGGAGGGGCAACCGCCGAGGAAGAGTGTTCGTATCACTACTACTTCGACAAGCCGACCAACCAGATCACGTTGCAACTCGCCAATTACAGCGGGATCGATCTAGCCCTCGACCCCTCGCTGTGGGGGAAGGGTCTGGGGCAACCGACGAAGGTCGGCTCGTACCCGCCGAACCGATTGGGTCTTTACGACATGCACGGCAACATGAATCAATGGTGCGCCGATCTACTCGACGGCCCCGAGCGGATGTACCGGGGCGACTGCTATGCCGGCCACACGCGGAGTTGCCGTGTAGCGAACCGCGAGAAGTTCGTCGGACCGGGCTGCGGCGTGGGCTTCCGGCTGATCCGGGTTGCGTCCGGCGGCAGGTGAACCAGGCATAATCTCAAGCTTGGCAGCGACGCAGCGAATGGCGTAGAATACAACGAAAGTCGCCGCGGGAGAACAAACCATGAGTCGCGTTACCATCGACGCTGCATTACTGAGCAAGCTGGCCAACGTGCTACAGACCGTTGAACTGTGCGACGAATCCGGACGTGTCGTCGGCCGCTTCACGCCCGTGATCGACAAGGCCCGACATCCGGGAATGGAGCCGCAGATCAGCGAAGAAGAAATCGAACGGCGGATGAAGATCGGCGGCGGCCGACCGTTGCGGGAGATCCTGGCCGATTGGGAGAAACGGAAGTGAACTGGCGCGATCTGGACTAACAAATCTGAGCAGGAACTGACCGACATCTGGATGATCGAACCAGATCAGGACGTGATTCCGCGCCTGCGAACGAACTCGATCGGCAACTCGAACAGTCGGCCGACACACTCGGAGAGTCACGCCCACAGGGTTGTCGGATCGCGTTTGAGCCGCCGCTCGGAATCCTGTTTGAAGTGATTCCGAGTGAACAGGTAGCTAAAGTCTTTCACGTTTGGCGGTATCGAACACCGAGAAGCTGAGGCGACCCTACGGCAGCTGCGTCGTCCCCATCAGATAGCGATCGCACTCCCGCGCCGCCCCGCGTCCCTCGTTGATGGCCCATACGACCAGGCTCTGGCCGCGGCGCATGTCGCCGGCCGCGAACACGCCTTGCACGTTGGTCGCAAACTTGCCGTGCTCCGCCTTCGCATTGGAACGCTGGTCTTTTTCCACGCCGAGTTGGTCCAGGAGTTGGTTCTCAGGCCCCATGAAACCGAGTGCCAGCAGCACGAACTGCGCCGGGATCACCCGCTCTGTGCCGGGGATCGGTGAGTAGGGAACACGGCCGTTCGGCTTCGTCCAGTCCACCTGATCGATGTGCAGCGCCTGGAGCTGGCCGTTCGCGTCGCCGACGAACTTCGACGTCTGAACGGCATACTTGCGCGGGTCCTCGCCCCACAGCGCTTTGCCCTCCTCCTGGCCGTAGTCGAGCTTGTACACCTTCGGCCACTGCGGCCAGGGGTTGTTCGGGGCGCGGACGTCCGGCGGCCGCGGCACGATCTCCAGTTGCAAGAGACTGCGGCAGCCGTGACGCAGTGCCGTGCCCACGCAATCCGTCCCGGTGTCGCCGCCGCCGATCACGATTACGTCCTTATCCTTCGCCGAGATGTACTTGCCGTCCGCGTGCTCGCTATCGAGCAAGCTCTTCGTGTTGCCGTGGAGGAACTCCATGGCAAAGTGGATCCCAGCGAGCTGACGGCCCTCCGTGTCGCGGAAAAAGTCGTGCGGTTTCGTCGCCCCGCCGGCCAGGACCACGGCATCGAAGTCGGTCGTCAGTTTCTGCGCGGGGTAGTTCTTGCCGACTTCCGTATTGACGACGAAAGCGACCCCCTCGGCCGTCATCAGGTCGATGCGGCGCTGGACCACGGCGTGCTTGTCGAGCTTCATATTCGGAATGCCGTACATCAGCAGCCCGCCGATGCGGTCGGCGCGCTCGAAGACGGTGACCGTGTGGCCCGCCTTGTTGAGCTGATCCGCGGCAGCCAGGCCGGAGGGGCCGGAGCCAACGACGGCGACCTTCTTGCCGGTCCGCTTCTTCGGCGGCTCGGGCACGATCCAGCCTTCCTCGAAACCCTTATCGACGATGGCGCACTCGATGCTCTTGATCGTCACTGGGTCGGAGTTTAGGCCGAGGACGCACGACCCTTCGCACGGTGCCGGACAGACGCGGCCGGTGAACTCGGGGAAGTTGTTCGTCTTGTGCAGTCGCTCGAGAGCCTCCTTCCAGAGACCGCGATAGACGAGATCGTTCCACTCGGGAATGAGGTTGTTGATCGGACAGCCGGACGCCATGCCGTCGAGCAACATGCCGGTGTGGCAGAACGGCACGCCGCAGTCCATGCAGCGTGCGCCCTGTTTGCGCAGGTGAACGTCGTCGGTGTGCGTGTGGAACTCATGCCAGTCGTGGACGTGCGCGGCGGGTGGCTTCACGAGCGGCAGCTCGCGCGGATATTCGAGAAAACCGGTGGGTTTGCCCATGTCGAGAGCCTCAATCTCTTCGCCACTTGCGGCATAGCGGTGGCTTCCCGCTCAGCCGCGAGCAGCAATGTCTCCCTCATTCATCTTTCGCAGACACGGTCAAGAATTCACGAGCGAACCGTGCGACCCACTCACGCTGCTCGGCCGTGTCGGGCACGGGACAACCCCGCGCCGCAGCAACACGGGTCCAGGCGGTAGCAACGTCCAGTCCCGCGGCGACCAGTAAACAAGCGGCCAGGATGGCGGAACGGCCGACGCCCTGACGGCAATGAACGGCGATAGTTTTCGAGTCCGCAAGCTCTCCTTCCAACCCGCGGACCAACGCGGCGAACGATCGTGATGAGGAAGGAACGCCGCGATCCGCAACGGGGAAGCAGATAGACTCAATGCCGTTGGCCTTGCAGAGATCGGCCTCCTGTTCGATGTCCAGTTCCGCGGACTCTTCGCTTTGAAGCATCGAAACAACCACGTTGATTCCGCCCGCCCGCCAGGCCCGTACCTCATCCTCCAGCCAGTCGCCGCCGCGCGGCCGCGGAACGATGGCGAGCTTGCCGCGCCAGGGACCGTCGATCCAGTAGACAGTTGTTTTCATTATGCCCGTCCCATTACGGGGCCTGTTTAGCCACGATTTCACGAGGAAGTGCGTCAACGTCCACTCCACGGCCACGCAGGATCCTGATACGATGGTGGCCATTAACCATCGTACCATCCGGTCGCACTTTCAACGATCCGGGCTGACCTGGTAGCAACGAGTCGATCAACTGTTGTGCTGATGCCTTGTCGTATTGCTCAAGCTTGGCACGGCTCAACGAACTGTCCGGGTGCAACGGCATCAAGGGCGACATAGTGAACTACTTCCCTCCCACCCGTGCCACGTCGCGCGCATTCTCCTCAAACGCCGCCATCACCGCGTCCTCATCCGCCAGCCCCCGCGCCTTGTAGCGCTTCTGCGTCTCGATCACGCGTCGGTAATCGTTCGGGTACACCTTCACGATCTTCGGCCGCAGCTCGTCCCACTGCGCCAGCACTTGCCAGGCGCGTTCGCTGCTCGTGTACTGGGCGAACTTGCGGATCAGCGTCAGCACTTCAGCGGCCTCGGCGGCGTCCTCCAGCTTGAACAGTTTCACCATCTCCGGGTTGCAGTTCCGCGGGAAATCGCCCTCTTCGTCGAGGACGTAGGCAATACCGCCGGACATCCCGGCCGCGAAGTTCTTGCCGGTGGGACCGAGCACAACCACCCGGCCTCCGGTCATGTACTCGCAGGCGTGATCTCCCACCGCCTGCACCACGGCGTTGACGCCGCTGTTGCGGACGCAGAAGCGTTCGCCGGCCATGCCGCGGATGAACGCCTCGCCGCCCGTCGCTCCGTAGAACGCCACGTTGCCGATGATGACGTTCTCGCTCGGATCAAACGTCGATCCCTTGGGCGGCACGACGACGATGCGCCCGCCCGACAAGCCCTTGCCGACATAATCGTTCGCATCACCGTCCAGGCGGAGCGTGATGCCCGGCGGCATGAAGGCGCCGAAACTCTGACCCGCCGAGCCGTAAAAGTGCAGCTTGATCGTGTCGTCCGGCAACCCCTTGGCGCCATAGCGTTTCGTGATCTCGCTGCCGAGGATCGTGCCGACGACACGGTTCGTGTTGCGGATCGGGAGCGTCGCTTCCACCGGATCGCCGTTCTCGATGGCCGGCTTGCACAGCGGCAACAGCATCGTGACGTCGAGCGACTTCTCCAGCGCGTGATCCTGCGGGATCTGGCAGAAACGGCCGACCGTCGCCGCCACCTTCGGCCGGTAGAAGATCGGCTCCAGGTCCAGCCCCTTCGCCTTGTAGAAGTTGACGGCCTGGGAGGTTTCCAACAGATCGGTGCGGCCGACCAGGTCAGTGAGCTTGCGGACGCGGAGCTTCGCCATCAACTCGCGCACTTCCTGGGCGATGAAGCGCATGAAGTTGACGACGTGCTCCGGCTTCCCGGCGAACTTGGCCCTGAGGCGCGGATCCTGCGTCGCCACGCCGACCGGGCAGGTGTTCAGATGACAGACGCGCATCATGATGCAGCCCAGCGACACCAGCGGCGCCGTGGCGAACCCGAACTCCTCCGCCCCGAGCAGGGCACCGACGATCACGTCGCGGCCGGTCTTCAGCTGGCCGTCCACTTCGACGACGATCCGGCTGCGGAGATCGTTGAGCAGCAACGTCTGGTGCGTCTCGGCGAGACCCAGTTCCCACGGGGCGCCGGCGTGCTTGATGCTTGTCAACGGCGAGGCGCCGGTGCCGCCGTCGTGGCCGCTAATGAGCACCACGTCGGCGTGCGCCTTGGAGACGCCGGCCGCGATGGTGCCGACGCCGACCTCGGCCACCAGCTTGACGCTGATGCGGGCGTGGCGGGCGGCGTTCTTCAGGTCGTGGATCAGTTCCTTCAAATCCTCGATGGAATAAATGTCGTGATGCGGCGGCGGCGAGATCAGACCGACACCCGGCGTCGAGTGCCGCACCTTGGCGATCCAGGGATAGACCTTGCTGCCGGGCAATTGGCCGCCTTCGCCCGGCTTACGCCCTGGGCCATCTTGATTTGTAGCTCCTTCGCATTCACCAGGTAAATGCTGGTAACGCCGAAGCGGCCGCTCGCCACCTGCTTGATGGCGCTGTTCTTCGAGTCGCCGAGTTCGTTCGACCAGGCGTAGCGCTCCGGATCCTCGCCGCCCTCACCGGTGTTGCTCCTGCCGCCGATGCGGTTCATGGCGATGGCGAGCGTTTCGTGCGCTTCCTGACTGATGGAGCCATAGGACATCGCGCCCGACTTGAAGCGCTTCATCAGCGACTCGACCGACTCGACCTCTTCAATCGGAATCGGCGTTGCGGCGAACTTGATGTCGAAGAGGCCGCGCAGCGTGCAAAGCCGTTTCGACTGGTCGTTGACGAGCTGGCTGTACTGCTGAAAGACTTTGTAGTCTCCCGTGCGGACCGCGTACTGGAGTTTGTGGACCGTCTCTGGATTAAACAGGTGGTACTCGCCTTCCTTGCGATACTGGTACTGGCCTCCCGTGTCGAGGGTTGCACCGTTGAACTTGCGCGACGGGAACGCCCGTTCGTGCCGGGCAGCAACATCGTCGGCGATGGCATCGAGGCCGACCCCGGAGATGCGCGACGCCGTCCAGGTGAAGTACTTGTCGATAACCTCTTGATTCAGACCGATCGCCTCGAAGATCTGGGCGCCGCAGTAGCTCGCGGCCGTCGAAATGCCCATTTTCGACATAACCTTGGCTACACCTTTTGTGATGGCCTTGATATAGTTGTACACCGCCTTTTCGTGGGTGATGCCCGGTAGGTCGCCCTCGCGGATCAGGTCGTCGAGCGTCTCGAACGCCAGGTACGGATTGATCGCCCCGGCACCGTAGCCGATGAGGAGTGCGAAATGATGCACCTCGCGCGGCTCACCGCTTTCCAGAACGAAACCGACCTTGTGCGCGCCCCGGTGCGGATCAGATGATGGTGGACGCCGGCCACCACCAGCAGCGCCGGAATGGCGGCCGCCTCCTGGCTGATGCCGCGGTCGGTCAGGATGATAAAGTCGCTGCCGGATTGAACGGCGAAATCGACGTTGCGAAAGACTTCTTCCAGGGCACGTTCCAGCCCCTCCTTGCCCTGCTTGACGAGGTAGAGCGTCGAGATGGTCGTCGATTTGAAACCGCCGGGGCCGTAGCCGTCGAGGTGGCGCAGCTTGTCGAGTTCGTCGTTGTTGAGGATCGGCGTCTTGAGTTTGACCTGCCGGGCGGACCTCGGCGTCGGTTCGAGCAAATTGCCTTCGCCGCCGATGGTCGTCTCCATCGACATGATGATTTCTTCGCGGATGCCGTCCACCGGCGGGTTGGTCACCTGCGCGAACAGCTGCTTGAAGTAGTTGTACAGCAGTTGCGGCTTGTCCGAGAGGACGGCCAGGGCCGCGTCGTTGCCCATCGAGCCGATCGCTTCGTTGCCGTCGCGCGCCATCGGCGCCATCAGGATGTTCAGGTCTTCCGACGTGTAGCCGAAGGCCCGCTGCCGTTGCAGAACGGTTTTGTGGTCCGGTCTCGTGGACGCGCGGGCCGTCCGGCAACAACTCCAGCGGAACGAGATGCTTGCGCACCCAGTCGCCGTAGGGCTTCGCCGTGGCGATCTGCTGCTTCAGCTCGTCGTCGCCGATGATGCGGCCCTGTTCCAGATCGACGAGCAACATGCGGCCCGGCTGGAGACGGCACTTACGCTCGATGCGCTCCGGCGGAATGTCCAGCACGCCGACTTCGGACGCCATGATGACCAGGCCGTCCTTGGTGACGTAGTAGCGCGACGGCCGCAGACCGTTGCGGTCCAGCGAGGCACCAATGCGAATGCCGTCGGTGAAGGCCATCGACGCCGGACCGTCCCACGGCTCCATCAGCGACGAGTGGAATTCGTAGAACGCTTTCTTTTCCGGCGACATGGTGGGATCGCCGCCCCACGGCTCGGGGATCATCATCATCATGGCATGCGCCAGCGGCCGGCCGGCCAGCACCAGCAGCTCCAGCACGTTGTCGAACATCGCCGAATCGCTGCCGGTCTGGTCGATAATCGGCAACAGCTTTTTCACGTCGTCCCCGAACAGGCCGGAGGCGAACAGACTTTCGCGGGCCGTCATCCAGTTGACGTTGCCGCGCAGCGTGTTGATCTCGCCGTTGTGGGCCAGGTAGCGATACGGGTGGCGCGCATCCAGTTGGGGAAAGTGTTCGTGCTGAAGCGCGAATGGACGAGGGCCAGGGCCGACTCCATCGCGTCATCCTTGAGGTCGGGGTAGAACTTGTCCACCTGATCGGCGTTGAGCATGCCCTTGTAGATCAGCGTCTTGAAGGACAGGCTCGGGACGTAGAACATGCGCTTTTGCTTGAGATTACTCTCGCGCCAGATCTCGTTCTCGGCCCGGCGGCGGACGACGTAAAGTTTGCGCTCGAAAGCAAGCGCATCGCGCGGCCCGGCGGCCGGCCGATAGCCGACGAACACCTGACGCACCACCGGTTGACCGGACTGCGCCGTCGGTCCCAGGGACGTATTATCGGTCGGCACGTCGCGCCAGCCGAGCATTTCCTGCCCTTCTTCGCGCACGATGCGCTCGAAGATCGCCTCACACGCCTGGCGATCGCCTTCCACGGTGGGCAAGAACACGCAGCCGACCGCGTAATCGCCCGGTGCCGGCAACCGGATCCCGATGCGCTCGCATTCGCGCAGGAAGAAGCGGTGCGGCGTCTGGATGAGGATGCCCGCCCCGTCGCCGGTATTCACCTCGCACCCACAGGCGCCGCGATGCTCGAGGTTGAACAGCACCTGCAGCGCATCGCGAATGACGGCGTGGGATTTGCGATTGTTGAGGTCCGCGATGAAGCCGACGCCGCATGAATCGTGCTCGTACTGCGGGTCGTATAGGCCCTGTTTGCCGGGCGGAAGGACTGGCTCGCTCATGTTCTTACCTCATTCGGACATTGTTTAGCCGCGAGCTTTTGCGAGCGCTGAACGTCAGCGCTCGCAAATGCTCGCGGCTAAACAGATCGCGCTTTCCTCTTACCACCCTTATCCGGCACTGCGGAGCCATGACCGTTGGCGAGTCCGTTCTGGCGAAGGAAATCGAGAAAGCGCTGGGCGACGGGACCGAGCTTGTGGCGCTTGCCGCGGACGATGCCGAGCGGCCGAACGAATCGGCAACCCTGCAACGGCAATGCCGCCAAAACACTGGCCAGGACCTCGCGGCGCACGGTTGGTTCCGGCAGCAGGGCAATACCTAAGCCGTCCGCCACGGCCTGCTTGATGGTCTGCGTGTTGTCGAACGCCGCCTCTTCTTTGACCTTGACACCGTGGTCGCGCAGGAAGCGCTCGATCTCGTGACGGATGACCAGGCCGCGCTCGAAATGGATGTATTTCGCACCCTCCAGCTGTTCGGGCCGGATTGCTTTCAGCCGGGCGAACGGATCGTTGGGCGAACAGACGACGATCATGGTCTCGTCGCGCCAGGGAGTGACGATCAGTCCACGCGCCGGATTGGGAAAGGAGAGGAGGCCGAAATCGGTAGTGCCGTCGCGCACCTTCTTATAGACCTGGTCGGGATGCAGGTATTCGACATGGACGTCGGCGTTCGGATCGACGGCCTTGAAGCGTTCGATGTACTGGCCCATGTCGCCGAGGCCAACCGAGTAGATCGCAGCCACCCGTACGCGGCCGGACATCTCCGTATGAGCATGGAGAATCGAGGCCTCCAGGTCGAGATACTGCTCGACAAGGGAGTTGCAGCCTTCGTAGAACTTCTGCCCCAGCGGTGTGAGCCGCAGCGGCCGGGGATGGCGCACGATCAGCTGGCCGAGTCGTTTCTCGAGCTGCGAGACGATGTGGCTGGCCGCCGATTGGGACAACACATTCGCCGCCGCCGCCGCCGAGAAGCTCCGCAACCGCGCGATGTCGCAGAAGACTTTGAGTGCTTCAAATTGCATCTTAGACATCGTATCATTCGGATTGCTCATGTAAAGAGACAATGAGATGAATTATTTTCATAATATGAACCGCGGACGTGCCTCCGCGGAGCCCGACACGTAAGCGAGGGAAGCAGCTTTATCCCTGGCTAACGCGTCGGGCTCTGCGGCAATCGCCTTCCGCACGATCGCCGGCTCTTGCAGTAAATCGGCACTGCATCACTCGGTTCTTTTGGGTAGACTGCGGTGAAGGCGGTGACGGTATGATTCAATCCGCGAGACGTACGATTCCCTACACCGAACTGAAGGAGTTGCCGGAGGATAACGCACTGTACTACGAATGGCACACTTATCTTCAGGAATTGCCGCGGTTGCTGGCGGAAGGGTTGGAAGAGAAATTCATTCTTATCAAGGGGATGGAGATCATTGGTCTATTCGACTCCTGGAACGCAGCTAATGAGATCGCAGTGCAGCGTTTCCTCATGCAGGATATTCTAATCCACCAGATCCGCTCCCAAGAACCTCTTCTCCGCGTCCCGTGGTGGTTTGGACTATGAACCAGTTGAGCTTTCCCTTCGATCCGGATGGACTGAACCTTGAAGTGATGATAGGACTGGACGGTCAATCGACTACGGCGCTCCACACGGCCGGAAAGCCGATTACCAGGCCGGTTCGTGTGCCCGGCCTCCTCGATACAGGAACCGACGTGACCATCGTCAATGGGTGGGTAATACGACAGCTAGGTGCCAACCGGGCTGGAGGCGCCGTCACGCACACCGCCGCGGGTAGCACGAATGTGAATCTGTTCAAGATCAGCCTCTCCATTTCAGGGCCCAGTGGAGCCGCTGGACCCATGCTAATCCGACCGACCCTGGTTGTGATGGAAATGCCTAATCCTCTACCCACGATCGACGTCCTGGTCGGCATGGACATCCTGTCGGATTGCATTCTGCACAGTGACGGGCCGGCACGACAGTTCTCGCTCTCGTTCTGAACAGCTAGGACCCCGCCGTGGACTGCAAGGTGCCCGCGCTCGCCTTTCACCCGCCCCGGCGGTAAAATGCAACAACCTTGCCTCTCACCGACGGACCGCCATGATAAGCACTCCCACGAAGCCGCCGATGACCGACAGCAACCCGCTGCACCGCCTCCAGACCAACGTCGGCGCCGTTCTTCTCGGCAAGCCGGCGGTCATCCGCCTCGCGGTCGTGGCGCTGCTCGCCGACGGGCACCTGCTCATCGAAGACGTGCCCGGTATCGGAAAAACGCTGCTGGCCAAAGCGATGGCGCGCTCGCTCGACTCCGCGTTCCATCGGATTCAGTTCACGCCCGACCTGCTGCCCAGCGATCTGCTCGGCACCAGCGTCTTTCACCAGGGCAGCGGTCAGTTCATCTTCCAACCGGGCCCGCTCTTTGCGAATGTCGTGCTGGCGGACGAGATCAATCGCGCCACGCCGCGCACCCAGTCCGCTCTCCTCGAGTCGATGAGCGACCGGCAAGTTTCGATCGACGGCAAGACCCGGCCACTGGAGCCACCCTTCTTCGTCCTGGCCACTCAGAACCCCTACGAATTCGAGGGCACGTTCCCTTTGCCGGAAAGCCAGCTCGACCGGTTCATGATGCGCCTGCGTCTCGGCTATCCGGATCGCGACGCCGAAAAGGCGATCTTGACGGGACATCGCGCCGGTGAGCCTGTCGAAGTCCTCAAATCGGTCCTCTCGACCGAGGAAGTCCTGGGATTGCAACGGAAGGTTCGTCAGGTGCGCGTGGACGACAGCCTGGCAGACTACGTCCTGAATTTGATCGCAACGACCCGCGGCCATGCGGACGTCTACCTCGGGGCCAGCACGCGTGCCGCTCTGGCCCTCTATCGGGCTGCCCAGGCGCTCGCCCTGGTCGATGGGCGCGACTACGTTGTACCGGATGACGTGAAGCAGCTCGCCGGTCCCGTCCTGGCTCATCGCCTCCTGCTGCGCTCCGCCCGTCAGATGGGGGGCAGCGACCCGGCTGAGAAGCTGATTGCCGCCGTGGTTCGAGAAACGCCCTTGCCGGCCTGATTGGCTTTGCTGCTAAACTGCCTGGAGGACGAATTTTCAATTCGTCCGGTCCCCGTGGCCGACTGTCTCGACGCCGACTGGCCGGGCTAAACTGCCTGGAGGACGAATTTTCAATTCGTCCTCCAGGCAGTTTGAGGACGAATTTTCAATTCGTCCGGATCGTGGACGAATTTTCAATTCGTCCTCCAGGCAGTTTGAGGACGAATTTTCAATTCGTCCGGATCGTGGACGAATTGAAAATTCGTCCTCCAGGCAGATTACCAGCAAAGCCGGCTTGATTCCCAACACGGAGCCTGGCATGACGAACGGTTCGGCGACGATGGTTACTTTTCCCACTCCGCGTTACGCATTCGGGGTGACGCGGCCGGCTCATGGTGGCTCGTAATCACTCTCGTGTTGCTCGGCATCGGCATCGGCAAGGCGATCAATCTGTTAGTGCTGCTGGCGTACAGTTTGCTCGGAATCTTCCTCCTGAATGTGCTGGCGGCAGGCGGCCAGTTGCGCCGTGTTCGAGCACAGCTCCGGTTGCCGGACCTGGTGTTCGCACGGTCTCCATGCCCCGTCGCCGTGGAGGTTTGGAACGATGGCCGCAGCAAGGCGGTTCTCCGACTGCAACAGAGCGGCCCGGATCATTCGTTGAGCTGGTTCGTACCGTGGTTGCCCCGCGGCGGATCACGGTCATTAAGCGGGGAAATCGTCTTGCCGCAGCGGGGACGCTATACCTGCGGCCCGGTTTGCGCGGCGAGCGGCTATCCGTTTGGGCTGTTCGAGCGGCGCCGGCAAGTCGGTGCGGCCGCCGAGGTCGTCGTGCTACCGGCGGCTCGGTTCCATGCACCGCGGCCGTTTTCTCCGCTACTTGCGCGGCGTCGAGTTCCGCGCGGAGGACCGCCGCCGTAAACCTCAGGGCAACCCGACCTCGCTGGCCGAATTTCACGGTCTCCGTCCTTTCCGGCCCGGCGACAGCCCGCGACTCGTCCACTGGCGCACCTCGGCCCGTTGTGGCGAATTGATGACGCGGGAGTATGAAGACGCCCCCGGACAGAACCTGATCGTGGTCTTGGATACCACGGTCGAGCGGTTGAAGGACAAAGACGAAACGATAAACGAAGAGCAGGGCCGCGAGGCTTCCATTCCTCATTCATCCTTGCTGTTTGTACCGTTCGAGGCCGCGGTGAGCCTTGCTGCGACGGTCTGCTGGGAGTGGTGCCGGCGACGTGGGGATCGACTGCTCGTCGCCGTCGCAGGGAAAGAGCCTGTGGTTCTCGACGGCCTCGTGGGACTGGACCATGGCCGGCGCGTGCTGGAAGCACTGGCCCTGGCTCAACCGGAGGTCGAGATCGACATGCTGGCGCTCGTGGAACGGTTGACGGTCAATCGTGTACCCTCGGCGGCACTGGTCGTGGTGGGTTCGGGATCGAAGCCGGCTCGCCGATGTTCTGAGTCGAGGCTTGCAGCGGCCGGCGGTCTATCTCGATGCCGCCGCCCGTGTGGATTGCGATTTCTACGAACCGCCACGCTAAGGACGACGTGCTACAGATCGCATGGCGTGGAAGATTCACCCGATAACGAACCAGCGGAGGGAACATGGAATTGCATCTGGACCCCGCACGTCTGATCAAAACATCCGATTCCTTAGCAACCTGGATTGAGTCGGCGTTTCCCCAGCGCACCTGGCAAAGGTCGGCCGGGAGGTCAACACGTTCACGCAAGCAGCCGTGGCCAAGGCGGAGGCGATTCGCCGGCCCATCTGGCCCCTGCGCGCGGGAGTTTGGGGATTGGTTCTGCTGGCGGTTATCGGCGCGGTCCATCAGGTCGTGACCCACCAGTTTCATGAGATATTGAAGTTCCTCGATGACACGAAGGGTGCCGCGGTCTATATCGCCGGGTTCCTCGCCATCTTGATCGGTCTGGAGCTGCGCTGGAAGCGGCGAAGGGCGTTGCGGGCGATCAGCGAACTCCGGGCATTAGCACACGTCGTGGACATGCACCAGTTAGCCAAGGACCAGGCAATGTCCCATTTCCGAGAGGAGACGAATGCCGAGAAGATCGCGGAGTATCTTCATGCCTGTACGGCGCTGCTGGCGCTGTTGAGCAAAATTGGTCAGTTGTACGTCGAACAGTTGCCGGATACAGTGGCGACGAGTGCCGTGAACGATTTCGAGATGATCACCACGGGCCTGGCGAACAAGATCTGGATGAAGATCCTGAGCATGAAGCGTTTCGACCTCTCTCTACCCGAAAAACATGCGTGATCGAACCAAGGAAGATTTCCGGACGCCCGACCCGTAGACGTTACAGGGTTTGATAGGAAAGAGCCATGAGCCTCGAAACCGTGTCTCGACTGTGCCAGCATCTCTCGCTGGCGCTGTCCTGCGTCTGCCTGCTCCTGGCCGAGCAGCTGTTCATACCGGAGCCGGAGTTGGCCATCGCACCGGTCCTCGTTCTGATCGTGCTTGCCTACCAGGTCGAAGGCCGTTGGATCATGGCGGACCGCGCGGCCAACCTGTTCGGTGTGCTGATCGCGTTGTGCAGCGTCTGGTGGATGCTGTACCAGTTCTACAAACCAACCGGTCCCATTATCCTGCCGTTACCCGTCGGCCTGGTCCCGCACCTCGGGCCGATCCTGATGGCGCTGCTCCTGGTCAAACTGTTCCGGCCGCGCCAGCCGGCCGATTTCTGGGTTCTGCAAGGTCTGGGTCTGCTTCAGGTCACGCTCGCCTGTGTCCTCGCCGCCGACCCACGCTTTGGCCTGGTGTTCGTCGGCTACGTTGCCAGCGGACTGACCGGTCTGGCATTGCACAACATCGCCCAACCGAGAATCGGGAATCCGGAACGAGCGGATGCACCTTCGCCGGGCACTCCGCCCGTGCCGGTCGGTCCGTTTCTGCGCCGGTCGCTGCTGTGGACGACGCTGGTCGGCGGCGTTGCGATTGTCCTGTTTTTATCAACGCCGCGGAGTAACTGGGCGGCGTGGGATCCGATGACCCGATTTGGTATTCCAGGTACATCTTTTCGCACGCACTCCGGCTTCACCGAGGAGATCAACCTCAACCATACCGGAGAGTTGGAGCTGGATCCTGACACGGCATTCATGGTCGCCGCCAAGGATGGTGAGGATCAACCGAAGACCGATTTGCCGGTGGGACAGCGCTGGCGGGGCGCACGTCCTCGAAGTGTACCATGAAGGTCACTGGAGCCCGATCAAACGCGATAGCATGGGAGGTGGCTCGCGGCGCTCCCGTCAGGAGACTCTCCCCGATTTCGGACCGTCTCAGTTCTATCTCACATTCCAGATTCAACCCCGCCGGGCAGGCGGGTTGGTGCTCGCCGAGCCGATTCGTCTCGGACGCGCCAATACCTTCCTGCCAGCGATCTCGAGTGTTCCTACGCAGCCGCTGCCGTTCTACGAGTTTTACGGGACGGTCCTTCCTCTGACCCTGCGTATCCCCAGCATGGCGCGAAAAGAGTACCAGTATCGCCAGGTGACCACTCCGAATGCGGTTACCGATCGACTCCCGGCTTCGAACATCACCGACCAGTACGCTCAGCAACTTAGAATGCCTCCCCCCTGGGGAATCCAAGTCTGGACGCGTGATATTCTGCGGGATCTTGCAGCGGAAGGCCGCTCCGGGTTGACCCAGGAAGACCTGGACCTGGACGTTATCCAGGAAAACGACACGGGCGAACCAATCCCGCGCTCGGCCGAAAAGGTGGCTCGCGTCCTCTGCGCCTACCTGGCCGAATCGGGCAACTACACTTACTCGCTGGACTTGCAACGTCAGGATCTGAACGTCGATCCCGCCGTCGATTTCCTGTGTAACGTCCGCGCCGGACACTGCGAACGATTTGCGAGCGGCCTGGTGTTGATGCTGCGCGGGTGCGGTATTCCGGCCCGGGTCGTCAAGGGCTTCCGCGGCTGCGAACACCAGGGTGATGGTGTATACCTCGTGCGGCAGCGCGACGCCCATTCCTGGGTGGAGGCACTGGTTCCCCGCCCCTTCTCGGCTCACCGAATCGGCGATCGGCGCGAAGTCTATTCCTGCGATTGGCTCATGCTCGACCCGACGCCCCAGACGGACGAAGTGGCCGTGCAGTCATTCTCTCTGTGGCGCTGGTGGCAACATCAGTGGAAACGGAGTGAACTCTTGTGGCACGAGTTGGTGCTCGGGTTCAACGCCGAACAACAGGCGGACCTGTGGTATAGCTTGACCAGCCGTCGGGAAGGAGGCCGGACATTACTTCGTCTGTCGATCGGTTTCGTGAGCCTCCTCGTGCTCGGTTGGATGGGTGTACTGCTCGTCCGACGGCTGCCCGGATGGTGGACGGCATGGCGGCGGCGATCGGCACGCAGGATCGCTCCCGCTCCGCCCGCCTGGTTGACCCGCCTGTTTGCCCTGTCGGGTCGTTATCTCGGCATCCGGCCGAATCCAGGACAAACGCCTCGTGAAACAGCCCTCGCCGCCACGCTTGCCTCCGACGCCATGTTGCTGCGTCGCGGTTTGCGGAACTCCCCATCCGCGTGGTTGAGATCTACTATCGTTTCCGCTACGGCGCCCACCCCCTGAGCGACAGCGAAAGCCGTTCCGTCGAGGAGGATCTGACCCAGTTGGAGTCGGCGTTTCAGACGGGGACGGCGTAGAATGATGTCGAATGGTGAATTCCTCCCGTTAGCCCGACGCGCAAGCAAGGGACTCCCTTGCTTGCGCGTCGGGCTAACGGGAGGAACCCGCCACTCACCGATAGGAGACCCCGCATGGCAGCCCGTGTCGTTCTCGCTATGAGCGGTGGTGTCGATAGTTCCGTGGCGGCCCACCTGCTGCGCCGCCAGGGCTATGACGTCGTCGGCCTGTTCATGCGCACGGGTGTTCACGGAAACGAAGACGGCCGCGCCGACCATAAGAAAGGTTGCTGCAGCGCCGTCGATGCTGCCGATGCGCGCCGGGTCGCCGATCAGCTCGACCTGCCGTTTTACGCTCTCGATTTCGCAGCCGACTTCGACCGCGTCATCGACTACTTTGCCGACGAGTATCTGAGCGGGCGAACACCAAATCCCTGTGTCGTCTGCAACAGCTGGCTGAAGTTCGGTCGCCTGTGGGAATACGGCCAGCAGCTGGGAGCGGACTTTATCGCCACCGGACACTATGCGCAGCGTGGTCGAACGTGACGGCGTCTTCGAGCTGCACCGGGCCGCGGATCCCGATAAAGACCAGTCCTATGTCCTGTACGGCCTTCAGCGCGCGATTCTGTCGCGGTTATTGTTTCCGATCGGCAACTACCGCAAACACGAGGTTCGTTCCCTGGCGCGCAGCGGGGTTGAATGTTGCGGATAAGCCGGACAGCGTCGAGATTTGTTTCGTACCCAACGGCGATCATGCGGCACTCATCCGCGAACGCCGGCCTGGGCTGGCCACGGCAGGGCACATCGTCGATACCAGCGGAACGGTTCTCGGCGATCACGACGGTTTCGAGCGTTTCACCATCGGCCAGCGCAAGGGTCTCGGTGTGGCGGCAGGGCAACGGCGCTACGTGCTGCGCATCGTTCCCGGTGCGAACGACGTGGTGATTGGTGACCGCGAGGAACTTTTCGCCTCGGGACTGACTGCGTCGAACGTCAACTGGCTGATCGACCCGCCGGTCGATGCGCTTCACTGTCAGATCAAAATTCGTTACCGCCATACTCCCGCCCCCGGTAGCGTCCTTGCCACGCCCGACGGCGGCGCTACCGTGACGTTGGACGAACCGCAAAGCGCGATCACACCAGGCCAGGCGGTCGTTTTCTACGATGGCTCCCGCGTTCTCGGCGGCGGTTGGATCGCAGGGAGTTCGGAGTTCGGAGTTCGGAGTTCGGAGTAAAACCCGAGAACTCGGTCAGGATTTCAGGCTCGGCCTCAATCCCTGTTTCTTTCACTCCGAACTGGTTGAGTTCGCGTCTCAGCAAAAAATCTATCTCTCTCCACGCACTACCGCAGTTTGCGACCTAGAATTGAGGGGTGACGACGGTGCGCTCTCCTCATTCGGTGAGATGCCATCCATGCAGGGTCGAGTGTATTTGGATCGCTATGAGACGATTCGCCTGATCGGCGAGGGGGGGATGGGTCGAGTCTATCTCGCCCGTCAGACTCGACCTCGGCCGGCAGGTGGTCGTCAAGGTCATGCACAATCACATTGCCGCCGATCCGGTTTTCCGCGAACGCTTCTTGCGTGAAACATTGGTGATGGCTCGCTTTACGCATCCCTATGCCGTCACCCTGTACGATGCCAAGATGGACGACGCGGACGGCTCGTGCATCGTGATGGAATACATCCGCGGCGTGACGCTGGAAGACGTGCTGCGCGGCGGGCAGCGGCTGGAACCCGCTCGCGTCGGGCGTTTGCTGCACATGTTGTGTGAAGTGTTGCAAGCCGCCCATGCCCAGGGGATCATCCACCGCGATCTGAAGCCGGCCAACCTCATGATCGTGGACCCCAACACGAATTACGAAATGTTGAAGGTCATGGATTTCGGCCTGGCCAAGTTGCGCGGCATGGAAGGGACCAATTCCGTCGAGATCAGCAACGCCGAGTTCGCGGTCGGCACACCGGGATACATGTGCCCCGAACAGGCCCGCGGCGACCCGATGGACGGCCGCGGCGACCTGTACAGCGTCGGCGTGATCCTCTATGAGATGCTCATCGGCCGCTTGCCCTTCGCGGAGAGAGCGACCATGGAAGTGCTGCTGGCCCACGCTACCGAGGAGCCGCCGGCATTCTCGCACGTCGGCGCGGCAGGAATCGTGTCGCCGGGCGTCGAAAACGTGGTCCACTGGTGTTTGGCGAAGGATCCGAAGGAGCGTCCCGACAACGCCCGCGCTCTGTCCGAAGCTTTTGAAGCCGCGCTGGCCGAAGAGACCCGGCAAGCGCCGCCGCCCGATAGCTCAGTGCCTCGCCCGGTGACGCGCCAGCGGCCAACACCCCCTGCCGTTACCTTTCTGCCGCCCGCGCCGACAGCTTCGGCACCGCCTCAACCGCCGATCACGCTGCCGACCTATGACCCGCTCGCGCTGGTCAATCATTTTGAAGCCTGGATGCCGGAAAAGATCGCCACCTACAAGCTGCGCGGTTTCATCCACGACGTCGGCGGCGAACTGGTTGAGAGCGTGCCCGGCCGCATCCGCGTGCGCTTCGGCGGCAAAGGTTGCGTCTACGCGCTCCCTCTCCGCGGTGCTCTCTCCTGGATCGGGATTGGCCGAAAGATCGTCGACATCGACATGGAACTTCGCCTTCAGCGAGCCGAACAGCGCGAGAATCAGCTGCGCATCACGGTCCTGCTCAAACCCGCGCAAGGCGACCTGACCGCCGACCTGTCCTGGCGCGGCCTGTGCAATCAGATCTTCTGCGATCTGCGCGGTTATCTCATGGGATCCAGTTCGAGCTTTAACGAGTGCAAGGCTTGAGCCGGGCTCGCTGCCGTTTCACGCCCCAAAGCCCGAAACGCAAGCAACTGCTTCCACCTCCCTTTCTCCGAACCATTTCCAGACTAGGATAGTCCTCAGGTTGAAAGACACCGCAGTGCAAGCTGCGAATCGATGTGAGGACAATCCCCATGACCGACCCGATGCAAACCTGGAAGGAGCTTGCGGCGCAGCTGCGCGTGGATAGCATTCGCTGCACAACCGCGGCCGGTTCCGGACATCCTACCTCGTCGATGTCCGCCGCCGACCTGATGGCCGTGCTGCAAGCCAAGTACCTGCGCTACGACTGGTCCGAACCGCAGCACCCCAACAACGACCGCCTGATTTTCAGCAAGGGCCACGCCTGTCCACTGCTCTACTCCATGTACAAGGCCGCCGGCGCCATCACCGACGCCGAGCTGCTGTCGCTGCGCAAATTCGGCAGCCGGCTTCAGGGCCACCCCAACCCGCACGTTCTCCCGTTTGTGGATGTCGCCACCGGTTCGCTCGGCCAGGGGCTGCCCATCGGCGTCGGCATGGCGCTCAACGGTAAATACCTCGACAAGCTGCCCTATCGCGTCTGGGTACTGCTGGGCGACAGCGAAGTTGCCGAAGGCTCGATCTGGGAGGCCTTCGATAAGGCGTCCCATTACAGCCTTGACAACCTGACGGCGATCCTCGACGTGAATCGTCTCGGCCAACGCGGCGAGACCGAACTCGGCTGGAACACGGCCGCGTATGTCGCGCGCGTCCGCGCCTTCGGCTGGCACGCCATCGAGCTGGACGGCCACGACCTCACCGCCATCGACAAGGCGTATGCGGAAGCAGTGGATCAGAAAGATCGGCCGACGTGCCTGGTGGCCAAAACGATCAAGGGGTCGGGCGTGTCGCTGGTGGCCAACAAGGAAGGCTGGCACGGCAAGGCGTTGAGCGCGGACCAGGCGAAGGCGGCGATCGCCGAGCTGGGCGGCCCGCGCTCCCTCAAGATTCCGGCACAGAAGCCGAGAAACCGTGAACTGTCTACCGCCGGCCTGCTGCCGCTGGACTTGCCCGTTTACACGGTCGGCAACAAGGAGGCGACCCGCAAGGCTTACGGCGACGCTTTGACCGCCCTCGGCACCGCCCGCACCGACGTGGTCGCCCTGGACGCCGAAGTATCGAACTCGACCCACGCCGACGAGTTCAAGAAGGCCAATCCGGATCGCTTCTTCGAGATGTTCATCGCCGAGCAACAGCTGCTCGGCGCGGCGGTCGGCCTCGGTGTTCGGGGCAAAATCGTGTTCGCTTCGACGTTCGCCGCCTTCTTCACGCGGGCTTTCGACCAGATTCGCATGGCGGCAGTCTCGAACGCCACGATCAAGCTGGCCGGCTCGCACGCCGGTGTCAGCATTGGCGAAGACGGCCCGTCGCAGATGGCCCTCGAAGACCTGGCGATGATGCGAGCCGTGTTCGGCAGCACCGTCCTCTACCCGTGCGACGCCAACCAGACGGCCCACCTGGTCAACCTCATGGCCGACCTGCCGGGCATTTCATACCTGCGAACGACGCGCGAAAAGACGCCCATCCTCTACGGTCCGAACGACAAGTTCCCAATCGGCGGTAGCCGCACCGTCCGCTCGTCGGCGCAGGACAAGGCAGCGGTAGTGGCGGCCGGCATCACGGTCCACGAGGCACTGAAGGCGTGCGACAAGCTGAAGGCCGACGGGATCGCGATCCGCGTGATTGACGCCTACTCGGTAAAGCCGATCGACCGCGACGGTCTGCACAAGGCGGCGAAGGAAGTCGGCGGCCGGCTGGTGGTGGTCGAAGATCACTGGCCGGAAGGCGGCCTCGGCGACGCAGTGCTGGACGCCTTCTCCGGCACGCAGATGAACGGCCTGACGGTGAGGAAGCTCGCCGTGAACTCGATGCCAGGATCCGGCACGCCAGCGGAACTGCTGCGCGCGGCTGGCATCGACGCGGACTGCATTGTGAAGGCGATCAAGGCGATGCTGTAGGTCGAGCAGCGAGCTCTTATCTACCAGCTGAGGGGATCGCGTAACATTTAACAGTAGGGCGCCTGATGGAGGGACGGTCGCGGTGAACAGGGTTCAATGGCAGCAGCTTGCCGAACGATGGCTTGTGGATGCGAAGCGGTTGCTCGACGATCGTCGTTGGTCCGCGGCATACTACCTGGCAGGGTACGCCGTGGAATGTGGACTGAAGGCTTGCGTCCTGGTGAGGCTGGCGGCCACGCCGGAGGTGATCTTTGAGAGCAGGAGGTTTTCCGACCAATGCTGGACGCACGATCTTGAGGAGCTGGTCAAACTCGCTGGGCTGGGACCGGCACGAACGGCCGATGTCGCCGCGAACTCGGTACTAAAGGGAAACTGGCTGACGGCCATGTGGTGGACGGAGCAATCGCGCTACGAGGCCGTCTCACATCATCAAGCCAAAAAACTGTATGCCGCGATCGACGACAAACCGAATGGGGTGATGCAATGGATAAGGGGCCGCTGGTAGTCGAAGAGATCGAGGGTGGCGCCCGGTTTCTTGCCGAGTTCCAGACGTTCTATCCGGTGGAGAGCGCTTTCTGGCTCAAAAAGGCGGAGACGGGCAACTGGAGCCTGTACGTTGTGTCCCGGAAGATCACGGATGAAAACTTCGACCGCGCCAACTACGAAGTGGCACAAATTACGAATGCGATGTGCGACCCGTGGTTCGACGGGATGCAAGTGAAAGTGCGCGGCACCGACGCGCCGCTCGCACAGGCCGTGGCGGAGTTGCGTGGCCGGTATCCTGCCGGCAAACCGGCACGCTTCTTCGGCCAAACGGTCGATGGGATCGAGGCCGAGGAGATTTATGTGTATCCATCGCCGAGTCCTGTCGCGGTCACCTGACGCGGCTCTTCGTCCCATGTCGTCGATCCGCGACCAAATTCGACACTCACGGATCGAGCGTCGGTAGTCCCCTGAGCTTTTTTACCGTCGATCCGTCAGACGATGTGGGCTTACGGGATTGCCGGCGACCAGAATCGGCGCACGTCGTCGGGGCTGGCCGCGGTTTCGAGAGCTTTGAGGATCGCCTCCAGTGTCTCTTCTTCGTAAATCTCGCGTATCTCGGGCATTAACTTGAGACCCTCGTCGCCGAATCGGACCCTCAACACGGATTCGATGCCCAAGCGGATGCCCTGGCGATGTGCCGCTGCGCTCAGTACTTGTGACATACGGCATACGTTGCTCCTCATGAATCTTGTTTACATCTTCCAGGAACACCTCGGCCAGCGGAGGCGGCAGTTCCATCAACCAGTCGATGAGGCGAAACAGTTCGCGCACATCTTTCGCCGTGAAGCCACGCTCGTAGAGGCCGCGCACCCGACGCAGTTTCCAGGCGTGTCGGTCGGTAGGGTTGCCATGCGTCTGCTGCGCCTTCAGGTGGGCCAGGACCACTTTCGCGAACGGGTTGGCGCTCGCCTCCAGCATCGCCTCCTGGGCCGCGAAATCGAGCAGTTTCACGGGTGGGAAACGGATGCCGGCCTCACAGCCGAACAGTTCGTTGCGATACTCGTTGGGCCGCCAGTCCGGGTCGTCGTCGGCTAACACGGCGAGACTGGCCACCTTTCTATTGTACCGATCGAAGACGCGGTAGTTGTAGACGTACATGCGCTCGGGAAAGTCGGCGTCGCGCGTCGTCTGGACTTCGACATGAATCAGCACCCAACATTCGCTGCCGTCCTTCCGCCAGACCTTGACGAGCTTATCGACGTAGCGCCGCCCCACCTCGGCCGGACGCACCACCTGCTGAAACTCCTTGTCCAGCGACTCGTAACCGCGCGACCAGTCGATCTGGGCGTGAATGTGCGGGAACAGCAACGCCAGGAAGGCCTCGAAGTACGCGTCCAACGCCTCTTTCCAGGGACTGTCGTAATCGGCAGACACGGATGCACTCCCTTATTGCTTGCTCCCGTTTCGCCGCGGTCGATGACCCGGCTCCAGAGCGCCGCTTCGCCGGGGGATGGGTTTGCGTTGAGGTAGCATTGCTCCTCTGCGACCAGTGTACCATGAACGACGCTTCCGTAGTGCGTCACCTTTTTTCCTCTCCTTCCTTTCCTCGACTTCCCCGATAAGGTACAGTAAACCCAGAGAAGTAACCGGATGCTTTCTGACACGGATTGAGTCATGCCTTTGCGCACCCTGCGCTGCGCGATTGAGGACCTTGAGGGCTGGTATCCTCGCCTGTTCCTTGAACCCCACAGCGTCGCTTGCGTGGCCGTGATGAGTCGGTATTCGGGCCCTCCCGCGACGTTCGACGTGGCGTGTGAAGGCATCACTTCGCGCTGGCTCGGCCAGGACAGCGCCTTCCGGCTGGAGGTTTCGTGGACAGCAGGAGACGGCGGCGAAGGCGGGCCGACTGCTCGCCACGATGCAGCAGAAGCCGGTGGTGGAAATGGCTTCGATCGCGCTCGCGTTCATCCTCGCACGGCGCCTGGTCGCGCTGGGCCAACTCGACCTGAACGATTACGGCGAACGGGCGGACTACCGCTCGCCAAGCGCCGAGTGCGTGCTGGAGGTCAGCGGCACGGAGGACATCTCGGAGTTGGGGCGTCGGCACCGCGAGAAAGGTGGCGCAGGCCCTCGATAACACCTACGGCTGGGGCGCCTGCGTCGTCGTGTGTGCCTTCTCGGCCAAGGGACATCGCATCCGGGTCTCACGACATGGCCCGGCGGAGGCATGACATGGCGAAAGCGAAGGCCAAGCCGTACCCGCCGTCGCTGCTGGAACTGATGGCGTCGAAGACGGCCATCCTCATGAAGGCCCGGACCTACGCGGACATGGGGATGGCGGAAACGGCGCAACCGATGTGGACGGCGGCGGCTTCCTGCGAGGAGCGGATCGCGCCTCTCCTGGACGCCCTCGGCCGGAACCTGGAGGCAGCGGCGAGTCGCATCAGCGCGGCGTCCTGCTACCAGAAGGGCGGCGACCTGAGCCGGGCCGCGAACCTGTACCAGGCGGCCCTGGCCGCCCCGCTCCGTCCCAACACGCGCCGGGACGTCGAGGCGATGCTCGCCGGCTGCCTGGACGAATTGAGCCGCACGGCCCCGAACGGCTCGTCACGACGAGGGGGCAAGGTGCCGGCGGGAACGTGACGGAGCCGTCGCCAGCCGGCAGCCTTTCTAATCGACAAGAGCACACCGTGGGAGGAGTTCGTCGCTCTCCTGAACGAATGGAAGCGACAATACACCGGCCCGAACCAGTCGTTGGGCATGGCTCAGGCGCTCCGGCGGTGTCCGTCGGCGAAGGCGAGCAAGTTTCCGGCCTTGCTCGTATTCCAGCGCCAATTCGTCCGCGACTTCGGGCGCCCAGCCTTCGACTTCGATGAGCCAGCGTTCGAGTGTGGAGGCACTCGAGCTGGCCGCCGCTCTGGTGAGCGTTCAGGACAAAGTCGTGCCAGCGTTCCTTGTCGGCGGGGTGAGAGGCGCCGGTCCCCCTGTTGGCGCTCCTGGAGAACCGGCGCAGTTTCTCGGCAGCTTCGGCCGAGAGCCAGTTTTCCAGATCGACTTCGGTCGCGGTCAAATCCGCGGCAACCCCGGTCCGGTCCGCTGCCGCCCGGACGAACCGCTCGTAAAACTCCTCGAGGATGCCGTTGTATTCCGCCTGGGAGAGCTGACGCTTGTCCGTGGGGACGACGTTGGCCGCGTAGTGCAGGCCGGGAGATTTTTCGAGGAAAAAGATCGTTGCCGCGGGGCGTGGCCCTTCCTTCGTGCAGGCGAAACAGAAGACGGGACGGTTCCCAAAGCCCGATCTTACCCCCTCCTCGGACGCACGATCGCGCGACCAGCCGGCGGTGAGGGACCGCTCGATTTCTGCAACCGCCGCCGTCAGTCGCTCGGCATCGCAGCGGAGATAAAGATCCCGAAAGACTTGCATTGCAACCTCCAGCGCCGAAAAGACAGCAAGGTCGCCACTCCTCAACTATTGTACTCGGAGCCGTCGCCAGCCGGCAGGCTTTCTCATCGACAAGAGCACACCGTGCGAGGAGTTCATCGCTCTCCTGAACGAATGGAAGCGACAATACGCCGGCCCGAACCAGTCCTTACACGTGACGGGCCAGCCGCGTCTGCACCGACAGAGTTCGTCGAGCGGCCCGCATAGAAACGCAGACGTTCACGCCAGGCGCCGACTGACGGTATTTGAAGATGGCCGATTTCGACAGGCCCGTGAACGGCTACGGGAATAAGATGAACGAAGGCGGCGGACGCTTGACACGAACGGTTCTCGTTGATCTACTGGGGTGGAATACCCTGACTGGCGCGAGCCATACCTCCACCGGCGCACGCAGAATACCTTGACTGGCGCGAGCCATGCCTCTACCGGCGCGGGTGGAATACCCTGACCGGCGCGAGCCATACCTTTACCGGCGCCGGTCAGGATAATCACCAGTTCGCAGAAGGAGGGCGGCCCAATGGCGCGGGACGCCGTCTGCCCCCATTGCGGGCATGACTTTCCGCCGCCTGGAGTAGCAGTTCGCCCCCTTTCGGTTCGTGGCGCCGATCACGGTTGGAGTGACGTTGCGAAAAACGTCCTTGTGGCAGAAACATCTACCCCACAACGGCATCAATTCGGTGGAACAGATTAGCAGCAGCAACCTACCGAAGAATACACAGGCTTGTGATTGACCCCGAAAGCCAGGCTTGGGATTGATATGACAGACATTCAGTATCTGGGGTATTTTATACGTGTACTCGCTGCAGCCGCGCCGTTCCTCCGCATCAAGGACTGGCCACTGTGGTTGAAGACCCTTGCGTTACTCCTCATACTCGGTCTGTCATTGCCGATTCTGGGGCCGGGAATTCTGGCGTTACGGAGTGGCCCCCCCAGCGACGAGGCTATCCAACAGCACGGGCTTGGGAGTTGGCCTGTCCCGGTGCTTGCGTCAATCCTCGGGGCCCTGGTGGGCTGGTATTTCGCCTCGACCTCGGTGCTGTTGGAACCACTGGCGAACAATGCTCTGGTCTGTCTGCCGAGGCTGGCGAACCACTTTGCGACCGGCCTTGTCGGTGGTTTGCTCTACGGAACTGGCCTCGTCACCTTCTTCTTTTTCTTCTCCGGGAGGGTGTTCATCCCGCTGTTCAACTGGCCCACCGTCCTGTTGCTGGCGGGAGCGGTTGCTTGCGGGCTAACCCTCGCCAGGTTCGTCCGCTTCCTCCTTCCCTCGCAAGGGGAGGCATGGCGCGTGAGCCTTCAGGCCGTCGCCCTTGCGTTGTTTGCCGGTGGCGTGTCCTTCCTGCTGGACTGGCTCTTTCCGCAGGTATGGCTCTGGAGCGTGTGGCTGACCTCCTTTTCCGTCGCACTTTAGATGGTCGGAACTATCGTCCTGCTGTTGCTGCGCCGTCGACCTCCAAACGGTGGTAAACTAAGCCCGCCACCAGAAACACACCGTTGTCCCCTCTGTGATTTGGACTTTGCCACCCTGAAGGGGTTGAATATCCACCGAGGCATGATGCACCACGAATGCGATCAGTGTTCCTTTGTTTCTGAAACCAGGCAGGGTTTGAAAATCCACCGAGGCATGATGAAGCATGGCGACTGAACGGTCGCTTGAAACTAAAGATTGAAAAGGGGTCAGGTTAGGTTTTCCAATAGCTATCTCCAATGAAATCCTAACGTGACCCCTTTTCCGGTCGCGTATGGCAAACGGGCGCATACCCGGAGGAGTCAACACCGATGGACGAACAAGACGATTGTGCCTTTCTTTTCCGGTATCCGGTGTGGATGCTGAACCACCCCACGCTCAAGGCAAAGGGCATTATCAACACACCCGGCCCCAACGGTGAGAGGGCATTCTTGTTGTTCACGGACGAAGACCTCGCGGCCCGCTTTCGGGCGTCTGACCCGCGGCTGGCTGGCTACACCCTCGTACCGATCTCTACCCGCGACACTCTTGCTGAAGTCCTGCGCGTGTTGGAAACGGGAGGGTTTAGTCATATCATCTTCGACCATCCGGGATCAGGAGTGGGACTCAGAGTGGCAACGCCTCTTGTCACGATTGCAACGCTCCGCGAGCACTAATGTGCCAGCGCCCAGACTACAATGCCGGCGCGGGCACTAATGTGCCGGTGCCGGTTACGATACTCAGTCGTTCGGCAGCTTGAGAGGACGAGACGGAAATGTCGAAAGAATCGGATGAATACGAAGTGTTCGCGCGGAATGTGATTCAGGAACTCACTGGTCCGACTGTGACTGTTCATCGACAAAAACCTTACACCAATCGACGCACCGGGGCCGCAATTGTCATTCATGTTTCGTTCACGACTAACTATATCGGTGCTGCTTTGCTCTTCATCGTTGAATGTAAACGACACAAGAACAAAGTGCGAGTGCAGGACGTACGTGAGCTCAGAGCCATCAAAGATGATCTTGGTGCCCACAAGGGAATTATCATTACGACGAAAGGATTTCAAAAAGGTGCTATCGAAGATGCCAAAGCAAACGGGATCGCATTAGCCTTTCTTACGGTAGAGCCTCAGAAAGGGGAGTTGGTCTTCGTCGTGAACGTCGGGCAACCGACGTCTCAATTTGATGGATTTTGGCAGGGGAATATTAGATCGTCGAGAACGGACTTTGATAGAGGATTTCGATTCGAAGGCCGCGGCAGTTTCTTTAGCTTGTTAATGAGGGATGAGACCGAAGCAGCCTGGCGCGAAAAGATGGGATTCGACCCAGGGAAGACGCCTCAGGATTCACCGCAATCTACAGACGAGGTGTGAGCGGCCGCCGACCTGCTACAGCGGAGAGGAAAAATCGGTGTCAGTTCATCTTTTCGGGATGAATTGATGAACTGACACCGATTTTTCCCCCATTTTTCCGCCCGCCCTCCGAAGAGGAGAAAACTCATGATGAACTCGCTGCGCCCCTCTTGTCGTGGTCAGTCTGGCGGTGTCCGGGCTGAGCCTGTGCCTGCCCCTCGCAGCCGTGTGGTGCAGAGTGAAGACGAGGCCATTGCGGGGTGGATCAAGGCCTTGAGCGATGACAACGCCGAGGTGCGTGAGCAGGCGGCGTTGGCCCTGGGACGGCGCGGGCCGAAAGCGAAGGCGGCCATCCGGGCTCTGGAGAAAGCACTCGGAGACGCCAACGCCGACGTGCGCCGCCGCTGCCAGTGCCCTCGGGAAGATGGGGGTCCCCCAACTCACCCTGGCCGAGCTGGTGAAACTGGTGCAGGACCAGGACGCGGAGCCGAACCTGCGGCGGGCGGTATGTCAGAGCTGGCCGATCGCTTCGGCGACGAACCGGCGGCCCTGAAAGCTCTCGAAGCGGCGCTGACCGACGCCGTCTGCAAGATTGAAGCCGCCCGCGCCTTGAAGACCATCCAGACGCGGACCTACACGGGAACCACCCCCAGGGTGCTGCACACCCTCAAGGGCAACACCAGCGCGGTCTACAGCGTCGTCTTCAGCCCGGACGGCAAGCGCCTGGCCAGCGCCTCTCATGACCAGACAATAAAGGTGTGGGACGCGCAGACCGGCCAGGAAACTCTCTCCCGCGAGGGCGGCCACTCCAGCGTGGTCTTCAGTCCAGACGGTAAACGCCTTGGCCAGCGCCTACGTTAATAGGTTCAACGATGAGATGCCAGGTGAGGTAAAGGTGTGGGACGCGCAGACCGGCAAGCTGACGCTCTCCCTCAAGGGCCACAGGCGAGGTCAACAGCGTGGCCTTCAGCCCGGACGGCAAGCGCATGGCCAGCGGCAGCGATGATAAGACGGTGAAGGTCTGGGACGCGCAGACCGGCAAGGAGACGCTCTCCCTCAAGGGCCACACCAAGGTGTCATCAGCGTGGCCTTCAGCCCGGACGGCAAGCGCATCGCCAGCGGCAGCGGGGACCAGACGGTGAAAGTGTGGGACGCGCACGACCGGCCAGGAGATCCTCTCCCTCAAGGGCCACACTGCCGGTGTCATCAGCGTGGCGTTCAGCCCGGACGGCAAGCGCATGGCCAGGGCAGCTCCGGACAAGACGGTGAAGGTGTGGGACGCCGCAGACCGGTCAGGAAACTCTCTCCCTCAAGGGCCACACCGCCGGTCACCTGCGTTGCTTCAGTCCAGACGGCAAGCGCATCGTCCAGGCCGCCGATGACAAGACGGTGAAGGTCTGGGACGCGCAGACCGGCAAGGAAGCCCTCTCCCTCAAGGGCCACGATGGCGAGGTCCACAGCGTGGCCTTCAGCCCTGATGGCAAACTGCTGGCCAGCGCCTCTTCTGACAAGACGGTGAAGGTGTGGCAATTGCCGCTGGGGCGCGACCGGTGAGGCGAAGCCACCGCACCGGAGGGACTGCTGGGGTGCACAAAGGGGTCAGGTTAGGTTTTCCAATAACTATCTCCAATGAAAACCTAACGTGACGCCTTTTCCGTTCTCCTTTTCCGTTCTTCGCCGGCTTGCGATTCATGGGAGGCGCGGGATACGATGATACCGGTTCTGGGTCCGTTTTCTCTTGATCGGATGGTCCGTGCCGTGGAGTTGGTTCGCCAACGTTTGCTCCGTGCGACTGCCGCTTTGGAAGGGGTCGGCCTCCCCTACGCCGTGGCCGGTGGCAATGCCGTGGCTCTGTGGGTGTCCCGGGTCGATCCCGGAGCCGTGCGCAACACCAGCGACGTCGATCTGCTTGTCCGTCGGTCCGACCTGGACGAGATCAAACGGGCGTTAGCCGCCGCGGGCTTCGAGTACCGCCAAGCGGCCGGCCTCGACCTCTTCCTGGACGGGCCAAGTGGTCGGGCGCGGGACGGCATCCACTTGATCTTCGCGGGCGAGATGGTCCGGCCGGGTGAGGCGCTGCCGAACCCGGAAGTGACGGAGTCGGAGGCGGCCGGGGAGTTCCGCGTGCTGCGACTGCGTGCCCTGGTGGGGATTAAGCCTCAAGTTTACCCACAACTTTTCAGAGCTTCCGCACCATCGACCATGTGTTGCAAGGCCATCCAGCCTGCGCCACAGGATCAGCCAGCCGGGGCGATGGTCGCGTTTGCGGTTCTGATGGCCACCCAGGGGCGCCAAAGCATAGAAGAAGTCATGGATGCTCAACTCCGGCCGTACCTCTTTGTAACGCCACGCACTCAGCACGGCCACGTAGCGTGCATCCACCACCTCCGTCGCTGGCCGCTCCTTGGGATCCGGTTGCCGACTGGCTTCGCGCAGGTTCAGCAACGCCACCGCCACCACCGACAGCAGCGCGATCATCGGTTGCAGGGCCGCCGACGTAGTGAACTGCAGATCTTCGATGGCGCAACCGCTCTTTTGCGCCTTGTGCAATTCCTCAATGATCCAGCGGTTGCCGTACCAATCCACCCGTTCCCAGGCGTCCGCCAGCGTGCCCACCTTGCGGTCGGTCAGCAGGATCCACTCCACCGGCGCGATGCCCTTGGGGGGCTTGATTTCGGCCACGTGCACGACCCACAGCGGCAGCGGCCGCTTCTCATACAAGCCGCGACGCACGTGCGGCGGACTGAGCAACACCGGCGCGAACGACACGGCGACGACCGCCTTGCGTTCGGGCTGGCCCGGCCGTGCCGACACGACGATTTCCCGGTGTCCCTGCAGCGGCAGCGTGCGTGCATAGGTGTGCAGATGGTCTTTGGGACCCTGCGGGTCATGGTGGCCGTGGCGGATCACGCGGTTGACCTTGGAACGCATCACGAACCCTTCGTGTGGCCCCCAGGAGCGGGCGAGAAACTCGAAGGTGTCGGCGCCGCGATCCGCGACATGCACCCAGGTGCAGCCGTCCGGAGCGGGGCCGACCGCCGCGACGCCGTCGATCCACAACCGGCTTTCGCGATCGCGGCGTTCGCGTTTGGCCCGCACTTTTTCGTGGCGACCGACGTGGCGGCGCCGATGCAGGATTTGGTTGGCCAGACCGAGGACTTCGTGTCGCTGCGGGTCGAAAGCCAGGCTGTTGTGGCACAAGTAGCCACGGTTGAGGCCGCCGCCGATCGGACCCAGGTCGGGGATCGAACGCAGCCCCGAGTAGTCGAGTTCGGTGGTGTCATGCAACACCAGGACCACGCCGGGAGCCAGGCGCATCTGTTGCAGAGTCCGCTGGCGGTGCGGCTCCAGCACGGCGGCGTGCGTCACCTCGGGGCGGTTCATGAGCCGGTCCATCGCCTTGTAATCCTTGGGCTCGTGCAGCTTGGCGGGCAAGGTCCCGCCGGGATGACGGTAAATCTGGTGGGCGATGCGCACCAGACAATCGGTGCGCCGTTTGTGTCCCAGAAAGGCCTGCGCCGAAGTTATGTTCGCCGAACCGTGCGTCTGTCGTCATGACCGTGCCCTCGTGACCAGTGCAACCCTGCCGTCACTTTCAGGATGGTCGTGTGGTCAAGAGCGGTGCGGTGGTCTGGTACGTGATTGCAAAAACTACCAGAGTACAGAGGCTCGGAAAGCTGCGGGCACAGCCGCAAAGGTTCGCCAGCTTATGCCCAGGGGGCGTCACGGCGCTGCGGTGGAAAAAAATACAATCACGTAGAGACACAGACCTCCTGTCACGCGATGGTAGAATGTTCCGGGTAAACTTGAGGGATTAAGCTGACGGCGTATCGCGATAAGGACCGGACGCATCTGCGAGACCTACTGGAAGTCGGGCTGATCGACCAGAGTTGGGCCCAGCACTACCCGGCGGAGTTGGCGGAGCGGCTAAGGGCCTTGGTCGAGACGCCGGGGGGGTAGCCGTCGTCCCAGATCGGGCCGAGTTGACCAACGAGTCGCCAGGCGTTCTTGGTGCCGGGCAATAAGTTCAGGCAGTTCCTCTGCAACCTGTTCGCGGATCGCCTTGTACTTGGCGGCTTCGTCGGAAGTCAATCGCCGATTGCGGGTAATGCGCTTCATGGTCAGTGCCTCCGCGTTACATATCGACAACTGGGCGACAGAATCCATTCGGTTTTGGTATACTTTTCTTATGGAAACGCTACTGAATCGAATCACGATCGACCCAGCGGTGTGCCACGGCAAGCCGTGCGTTCGCGGTCTCCGTTACCCGGTTGAGACGCTCCTGGAACTCCTCAGCTCGGGGATGACGGTCGACGAAATCCTGGCCGATTACGAAGACCTTGAGCGCGACGACCTGTTCGCCGTTCTGGCATTCGCCACCCGGCTGGTGCGGACTCGCCGCCTTCTTCCGGTGAGCCCATGAATTTCCTCGTGGACGCACAGTTGCCGCGGCGGATGACCGTTTGGTTGGCCGCCGCCGGCTGCGATGCGATCCACACGCTTGATCTGCCTAACGCGAACCGGACGAGCGACAAGCAGGTCAACGACGTTGCCGACCGCGAGCAACGGGTGGTGGTTACGAAAGACAGTGACTTCGTGGATTCGCACCTTCTGCATGGGCGCCCAGCGAAGCTGCTCCTGGTTTCGACGGGGAATATCAGTAATCGCGATCTGGAAGCGCTTTTCGTGCCGCTCATTCAGGACATCGTGCGCGAGTTCCAGACACACGCATTCCTGGAACTTGGGCAGGCCGGTATCCTGGTTCGCGGGTAGAACGGTGGTGAAAATCGGGCGGCTTTGGCATGGAGCGATCTGAGATCATAGTCGCGCTGGCTGCTGCAATTGACGCGGAATCAATCGTGGGCATTCGCTGGTGGCCCGGCTCGGAGATGGCGCCGATCGCGTTCCGTCGTTGGTCTACCTTCGTGCGCCGCCACAAAGGGAAACATCCAACGGCCGAGGACCGGGCTCTTGATCTCGCCAAAGGGCTACAATCTCACTTTGAGCCGGACATCAATCGGACGCCGATGAGTGAGTGGTTGCATTTGGCGACGATTCTGGCGGCTGTATTCGAAGCGTGAGTGCCAGGGCCAGTGTCCAGATCCAGTTAGTCCCCAATCGCTAAATCTTCGCGTCCGGCCAACGAATAACCCGATGGAACCGCTCTCTCGCGGGATGTACGAATGTTCGGTTTCGCATGGCTGACACTGCGGCAGGCTCAAGAGGCCATCAAGGACGGGCGCCTCGAAGAAGCACTGCGCCTGCTCAACGACCCTACCGCCCAGTCGCAGCGCGGTTCCGGGGCATTGCTCGTCCAGATGGCGCGGGCTTTCGTCGAACGCGGTGAACGGCATCTGCGGCGCGACGATGCCGAAGCGGCCTGGCGCGATCTGCTCCAGGCGGAACAGTTGCAGACGGCGGAGCGCAGCCTCGATCGGTTGCGCGAGGCACTGATGCGTCTGGGATTGGCCGAGGTGCGCGGCATGTTGCAGGCCGGCGAACCGGGTCGGGCCGACGAGGCCGTTTCCCGCTTGCGGCTACGAGGGGTGCGCTCGGCGGAACTGGCGATCCTCGATGAAGTGGTGCGCGGCTGGCAGACGGCGCGCGATTTGGCGGGGCGAGGTGAGTTTCCGCATGCCGCCGAAGTTCTCGAGCGCGTCCGTCGCTTGCTGCCCGGTTCCTCCGCGGCCCTCGACCGTTTCGCCGCGGAGGTGGATGAGAAGCAGCGAACGTTCGGTCCCCTGCTGGCCCGGCTGCACGAATCGCTCGACGCCGGCCGCTGGCGCGAGGTGGTCGAAATCGCCGAGCAGGTGTTGGTCGCGGCACCGCAGCACGCCGAGGCACGCCGTGCCCGCTCCCGTGCCTGGCAAGCCGTGCAACCGGTCACCATCGCCACCGGGCCGCCGACGGATCTGCGGCGGATCGAGCCGGCCGAGGTGTCGCCGCGCTTCCTGTTGTGGATCGACGGCGTCGGCGGCTACCTGATCTGTCTCGGCAACCGTCTGACATTCGGCCAGGCGACCCAGCCCGGCGTCGATGTGCCGCTGGTCGCCGACGTGTCGCGCATCCACGCCACCCTGACGCGCGACGCCGAGGGCTATCTGCTGGAGACCATTCGCCCGGTGCATGTGAACAACCAAACCGTGACGCGGGCGCTGCTGCGCTCCCATGACCGCATCACACTCGGCGCCACGTGTGAGCTGCGGTTCCGCCAGCCGGCGCCGGCCAGCGCCTCGGCGGTCCTGGAGATTGTGAGCGGTCATCGCCTGCCGCGCTCCGTCGAGGGCGTCCTACTGATGGCCGAGACGTTGATCCTCGGTCCCGGACCGCAGGTACACGTCACGGTTCCGGATCTGAAGCAGCCGGTGATCCTGTTCCGCCACAAGGACGGAATCGGCGTGCGCCACACTGGTCCGTTGACGGTGAACGGCCAGCGCGTGACGGAACGCTGCGTGCTGGGCGCCCAGGCCCACGTCGTCGGTGAAGAGATCACGTTCGCCCTGGAGCCGGTTGGGACGAGGTTGTGAACGCCGCTTGCGGCTTGGACGACCCGTACCGCCGGCATTCTTGCCGGCCCGTGCCGACAGGAATGTCGGCGGTACGGGGTTTTGAAACCACGGCTTAGCAGGCATCATTTGCCAAGCCGCAAGCGGCGGTCGGACGGGGTGTTCTATGCGTTTCACCTACAGTTCCGGATCGCGGCCCCTGGAGGGGTTCACGCTGAAACGCGGCGTCGGGCGCGGCGGGTTCGGCGAGGTCTACTTTGCCGTCAGCGACGGCGGCAAGGAGGTCGCGCTCAAACTGCTGCGCGGCGAGACCGACGTGGAGCTGCGCGGCGTCGAACTGTGCCTCAATCTCAAGCACGCCAACCTCGTTCACCTTTACGACCTGCGCACCGATAACCAGGGTGATCGCTGGGTCGTGATGGAATACGTCGCCGGCGAATCGCTCGGCGCGGTGATCGGCGCGACACCCGACGGTCTGCCGCACGATCAGGTGCGCGAGTGGTTCCTCGGCCTGACGCGCGCGGTCGGCTACCTGCACGATCACGGCATCGTCCACCGCGATCTGAAACCGGCCAACGTCTTCCTCGAAAACGGGATCGTGAAAGTCGGCGATTACGGCCTGAGCAAGAACATGAGCGGCAGCCGGCGCACGGCGAACACGCAGAGCGTCGGCACCGTGTACTACATGGCGCCGGAGATCAGCACCGGCAACTACACCCGGCAGATCGACGTCTACGCTGGCGGCGTCATCCTCTATGAGATGCTGACCGGTCGGCTGCCGTTCGACGGCGAATCGGCCGGCGAGATCCTGATGAAGCACCTGACCGCGACGCCGGACCTGAGCAAGGTGCCCGGCGAGTGGTCCGCCATCGTCGGTAAGGCGCTGGCGAAGAACCCGGCGCAACGCTATGCCTCGATGGGCGAGCTGGCGAAAGCGATCTCCGACAGTGCGGAGTGCGGAGTGCGGAGTGCGGAGTTTAAGACAGACCCCGTTCGAGTTGTGGCGGAGGTGCCGCGTCCAGCTCCGCCGGAGGGTTCCACTCCGAATTCCGCACTCGCCACTCCGCACTCCGGATTGCGGCTGAGCGAACTCTTCGGGTCGATGATCTTGACGGTGCTGTTCGCCGCCGTCACACTGCCGTTATGGGCGTCGCTGCGCCAAAACTCCGACGAGCCGATGAACGAGTTTGCCCTGAGCAGCGTCTTCTTCCTGACCGTGGCCGCGAGCTGGGCGATCCTCGTGCCGGCCAAGGTCTGGACGGAACGCCCCGGCGATTCCTGGACGCGCCGGCTTGTAATGCTCGGCCTGGGCGGGTTGATCGGCCTGCTGTCGCTGTGGCTGAGCGGCCAATGGCCCGATGTCGTGGGTCCGCCTCCGGAGGCCGACGTGGGCGGCGGCTGGCTGCTGCCGGCGGTGGCGTGGTCCGAAGCCGGAGCGCTGACCTACTACGCTCTCGCCTTTTTCGCCCTGCGCTGGTGGCGCATTGACCGATCGACGCCGATCGTCGCGCTTCGCCATCGCGCCCGTGTTGGCCGCCGGCTTCTGGGGGCTGCTGTTCCTACCGCTGCTCCGGCCGCATCCCTTGCGCGGTGTGCTGGTCCTGGTGCTGGCGTCGGTGATCGTTCAGCTGGTTAGCCCGTGGGAGGAACCGCCGCCGCCCGCTGCCAAGAAAGTGCGCTTGCGCATCGCGTGATAGGCACAAACAGTTCGTAGGAAAGGCACGGAAATGCGTCGGTTCGTCGGGCCAGCGCTGGCTGTCATGCTCCTGCTGTCGGGACCCGCCGGATCGGTGCCGAGAATGAATTACGGACAGGGCGACAGCTGTTCGCATCCGTCGAACCTTCCGACCAGCGCGAACGATCGCGCGAGCCGGTTATCTATCTACGGCACCGCCAGGCGGCTCTGATTCTAAGTGGCCTGGTCCTGGCGCTGCTGGTCCTGATCGGCTATCTTCGCCTGGTCGAGGCGACGCGCGGCTATTACTCGGGTCGCCTGCTCGGTGCCGCCACGGTGTTGGTCGGCGTGGTCGTCCTCCTCATCTGGTGGTGGATGTAGCAGTTGAAAAGTTGCTCGACTTCGCGCTTGTACTTCCCCTCCACGTCCTGTAGAGTCGTTCTACCTCCGAGAGGAACGGGTTGCCGGACCGAGGCCAGGGACGCGGCCGCAGGCTGTGGGGAACGGGTATCCCCTCGGTAACGGCTGGTCGTTCACTACCTCGGAACCGCATCAACTTCTGGAGGATTCATGACCCGTTTTCTGCGCCTGGCGTCCGCCCTGGCTGCGTTGGCCCTGCTGCTCGGGACTGGCGCCCGGGCCGAAGAGAAGAAGGACGAGAAGAAAGCCGATCCCTATGCCGACATGATCGGTAAGCCGGCCCCCGAGATCAGTGGGGATTTCAGCCTCAACGGCAAGGCCATCAAGCTCGCCGACCTCAAGGGCAAGGTCGTGCTGGTGGATTTCTGGGCCGTCTGGTGTGGCCCGTGTGTCGCCACCTTCCCCCACCTGCGCGACTGGAACAAGGAATTCAAGGACAAGGGGCTGGAGATCGTCGGCGTCACGTCGTACTACGAGAAGGTTGGCTTCGATAAGGAGACGGGCAAGACGAAGCGGCTCGACGATAAGATGACGAAGGATCAGGAACACGAGATGCTCAAGGAGTTCGCCGCACACCACAAGCTCGAACACCGCCTGATGACGCTGAATCAGGATGACATCAAGAATGTTTACAAGGACTACATGGTGAAAGGCATTCCGGAGGTCGTGTTGATCGACCGCAAGGGCATGGTCCGCATGGTAAAGGTCGGCTCCCGCGAAGAGAACGCCAAAGCCCTGGAGGAGATGATCAAGAAGCTGATCGCGGAGTGATAGGATGTTTCGTTCGCCGCTTGCGGCTTAGCAGAGTCAATCAATGCTATAAGCCGCGAGCGGCAGTCCATCTCATCTCCGATTGAACTCCCGTCCCAGAAATCGCAGCGATCCTACCGAGCCATCCGTCTCCAGCACAAAGTTTGCCAACTCCTCGGCGAACTCGCCGGCCGCCTTTATCTCGAACGTGTCGAAGTGGTAGTGCTGCAACTTCACCTTCCAGCTGCTCCAGCTCAGGCACAGCGACCCATCCTCCACGGTGATTTTCACTATCCCGTAAGCCGGTTCCTCATAGTCTCCAGTGAAAGCCTCCAGCGCGTGGGACGGCTTCGTCCCGGAACGTTTCGCTTTGTCCTTCGCCTCAGCCCGAGACGCTCGGAACTTGCGCGTGTTCTCGACCTGTGTCAGGTAATGGGCGTTCCAGTCCGTCTTCTTCTCCGCGCCCAGCAGCAAGTCAAGCAGCAGGTTGCCGGTCGCGGACAACACCGCGGACTCCTCGACATTCGTGAGCAACACGGCGCCGATCTTCTGTTTCGGCAGCAGCAGGACCCGGGCGCGGAAGCCGTCCACCGCGCCGCCGTGTTCGAGCAACGGTTGTCCACGATAGTCCTCGATGTGCCAGCCGAGGCCGTAGCTGCTCAGCGTCGTGACCGCGAACTTCGCCTTTTCGCTGTCCAGCGGAACGACGATCTGCGGCCGATGCGTCTCGGCAAGGATGTCGGCGGGAACCACGCGCTTGTCGCCAAGCATCCCGTTGTTCAGCTGCACGCGCAACCAGCCGGAGAGATCGCGGACGCTCGTCTTGATCGATCCGGAAGCCCGGAGCTGCTTGTCGTCGGGGTACCAGTCCATCACCTGCGGTTTGCGGTCGGCGTCGAACCGGTGCGGCGTGGCGTGATCGTCGGCCTTCAGCGCCTCGCTACGTGTGAGGACGACCCGCTTCATGCCGAGAGGCACGAACAAGCGCTTCGCCATGTATTCGTGCCACGGCTCCCCCGCCGCGGAGGTGACGGCCAACCCCGCAGCAAGATAAGTGACATTGCAATACTCATACGTCGAGCGAAAAGACGTGGACGGTTTGACGTGAGCCATGCGGCGGACGCTCTCCTCCGGCGACCACGGTGCGCGATACCAAAGCAGGTCGTTCCGCGCCAACCCCGTGCGATGACACAACAGATCGCGGAGGGTGACATCCCGGTCGGCGAGCGGATCGGACAGGCGAAAGAACGGAACGTGCTTGCGGACGGTGTCATCCCAGGAGAGCTTGCCGTCCGCTACGAGGCAGCCGAGCGTCGTGGCGGTGAACGCCTTCGTGAGCGAGCCGATGCCGAAGATCGTATCGGGAGTGACGGGATCGTCCTTGCCCGTCTCGCGCACGCCGAATCCCTTGAGGTAGAAGACCGCGTCGTCGCGGACGATGACGACCGCCATACCGGGAGCGTGCCAGGTTTTCAGCGCGTTGGTGAAGAGGGCGTCGAGAGCCGTATTGTCCGGCGCCTCCGCCCGGACCAGAGCAGGGATGAAGAAGAGAACGAGCAGCGAAAGCAGCGTACGAAGGCGGAGCGGCATCGGTGTCTCCTCGACGTGATCGGGGCGTGGGAGTCGATTATCGCGGATTTTGGCAGGCACGGATAGTCCTGGCCAGACTGGAGAACAGGCGAAGTAAGCCTTAACCTCACTCCCCGGTGGCAACTCGCCGCCATTCGCGGTAAGATAACTTGGTCGTGTGAACCACCGCATCGGTACGCAGAGATGCTCCCAGCCTTCAACGACGATGGCTACCTGCCCCCAGGCATCCACCAGGCCACACTTGACGAAGCCGAAGCGCGATTCGGCGCGAAACCGAGTTGCGTCGTGTGCAGATGGAGTCGCTGCGCTGGCTCGTCGATTTGGCGCGACGGGCCGGCGCTGCGCCTGATCGTCAACGGCAGCTTCGTTACACACCGGCCCGAGCCCAACGACGTTGATTGCGTGCTGTTGATCGGGCCGGGGTTTCCCCACGACGCCGACGCGGAGAACGAACTGCTCGACGGGTTGCCCTTTATCGAGCTGAAAATGGTGGCGGCCGAGGACTTTACCCTCCTGGTCGAGCGCATTTTCGCTTCCGATCGGCAAGCGGTCCCGAAAGGGATGATCGAGGTTGAGCTATGAGCATCCAGAACGACCGGGAACTGGGCGTCACCCGCGAGAAGCTGCGGCTGCTGGAAGAGCGCGTGGCAGCGCTGGCCCGCCAAACGGGCGGCGATGTCCACGTCCGCGAGCTGACTCTACGGTCGCTGAAGCGCATGGCGAACCAGCTTCGCGAGGAAATCGCACGCTTTTCCGCCGGGACCGCTGTGGGTTCACGTACCTGAACTCGAGCCGCATTCCCCACGTTCACGGCCGGCCACACTACCACGGCTGGGGACATCGCCTCCGGGTCTCACGACATGGCCCGGCGGAGGGATGACATGGCGAAAGCGAAGGCCAAGCCGTATCCGCCGTCGCTGCTGGAGCTGATAGCGTCGAAGACGGCCATCCTGCAAAAGGCCCGAACCTACGCGGACATGGGCATGGTGGAAACCGCGCAACCGATGTGGACCGCGGCGGCTTCCTGCGCGGAGCGGATTGCGCCGCTCCTGGACGCCCTCGGCCAGCCCCTGGAGGCGGCGGCGAGTCGCATCAGCGCTGCGTCCTGCTACGCCGGCTGCCTGGACGAATTGAGCCGCACGGTGCCGAATGGCTCGTCACGACGAGGGGGTAAGGTGCAGGCAGAGACGTGACGGAACTGCCGGCGCCTGTTGTCGGGCGCGGACGACAGCTAACTCTTGCCATGCGGACGCGGATAAGGGGACGGCGTGAAGTCCGAGCCGAAATTCACGCCGTTTCCTTTAATTTGGAAGTCGCCAACGCGTTCGTGGTGGCCGAGCGCCAGGGCCGCTGCGATGAGGCCGACACGTCAAACTGGACGATGTACCTCTCCTTGCTTCCGATCGTGGTGGTGGAGCAAACCGGGCCTGCGCGTGTTCCGCGAGGTGATGGCGCAGGACCTGTCCGTCTACGACTTTTTCTTCCTCGAGCTCCCTATGTCAGCTTGATTTCGACCCTTCCGCAGCGAATAATACTCGTATGGAACTTCATGGATTCGTACAGAACGGCGTCATCGTCCTCACCGGCGGACTCACATTGCCCGAGGGTACGCCCGTTACGGTTTCGTGCAGTCTGGAGCCTGTTTCACAGCCCGCTATGGAGAAGAAGCGTGTCCAGTTGCCGCTCGTGCGGACCGGCGAACCCGGCAGCTTGAACCTGACCAACGAACGCATCGCGGAGATCTTCGATGACGAAGACGTTGCTTCTTCCCGATGTTAATGTCTGGTTCGCGATGACGTTCGATTCGCACATTCACCACCCCTCCGCAAAAACCTGGTTCGACGGACTGACGAACGAATTGCTCTGCTTCTGCCGGCTGACCCAGCAGGGGTTTCTGCGACTGGCAACCAATCCGAGGATCGCTCGAACACACGTCCTGACCTTGACCGAAGCCTGGCAGAAATACGACACCTACCTGAACGATCCGCGAATCAGTCTCGCCAACGAACCCGCGAACATCGAGTCGCCTTGGCGGGGCTTTACGCACGGCAGCACCTTTTCGCCGAACGTCTGGAACGACGCGTATTTGGCCGCGTTCAGCGTGGCCGGCAACTACGAGTTGGTCACGTTCGACAAGGGCTTCGCCCGTTATCCAGGATTGACGTACACGTTGCTGTCGTGAGAATTTCGCCAGCATTTCTCGACCTCGTTCAGAAAATCGGACTGGTTGACGCCCGCAGCCTCGGGGCCCAAGAGTGCGCCAAAAACATTTTTCTCCTGCCGGAGGAGAAAATGGTTCCTGAAACCGGCTACTCCAACTTGGCCAGTCGGCATGTGCGTGTGAATCGCCCTATCCCTCCGGCCAAACCGTGAGCAGCGGTCGGCCGCTGAAGTGTCGGGTGGCGGCGGCGGGCGGTTAGACGTGGATGCGGGAGCGGAAAGGGGACGCAGGTCGATAATACGAATTTACAGATTCGTATAATCGACCTGCGTCACCTTTTTCTTTCCCTGTGCGAGCGGCGCGTCTCGAGAATACATCCGAGGGTTTCACATGGGATCAAACCTGAGACGCTGGAAGAAAAACAAGGTCGAGTGCGTGTTCTGCCCCGGACCGGTAGCGACCGCCGATCACATTCCGCCGAAGGGCTTGTTCACCAAACCCGAAGCCGGGTGGCTGAAGATCCTCGAAGTCCCCGCGTGCAACAAGTGCAATAACCAGTCGTCTCTCGATGACGAGTGGTTGCAGAGCATTGCTCTTACCTGGGCAGCTGACGGAAATGCCGACGCCGAAGCGACACGAGGAAGGCTCATGAGTGCCTTTATCAAGCCGCAAAAACAAGGATTCAGAAAGGGGATTCTGAAGAACTGCTCACCCGTGGTCGTCGCTGGTCGCTCGACACTCGAAATGACCATGAACGGCGATCGGCTAGATCGGATTCTGTCGAAGCTCATAAAGGGCATGTTCTGGCACCAGCAGAAGCGCAACCTGCCGCCCGATTACCAAACGATGTCGCACAACGTCGGGCAGGATGTCGCCGAACACTTCGCGACGGTCACAGCGGCGCTACAGCAGTTGCCGGAGACTGTCGTAGGCGAAGGTGCCTTCGCTTACCGCTACCACGTCGTTGACGAGAACCCGAATCTGACGGTCTGGTCGTTCACCTTCTACGGGGTGGCGCGGTTCATTGGGTATACCGTGGCACTCCGAACGGGGAGCGCGACACCCGAGGTCAGCAGCCCGTGATCTGCCGACACCCCGCGGGGGGAGCGGCAAGGGGACGCAGCTCGATAATACGAATTAACATATTCGTATTATCGAGCTGCGTCCCCTTTTTCTTCCCGGACTGAATATCTACGATGTCCCCTTTTGCCTTTCCATCTACGATGTCCCCTTTTGCCTTTCCGAGTTTGCCGACAGCCCGTTTTCTTCAACGCGCCGTGGCCTGCGATAACCGCTTGATCATCAGTGAGCGGCGGTCGGCCGGCATCTGATACACTTTCACGGTGTAATGCAGCTGAAAGATGTCGTGTTCCCCGTAAAGCACGCGCGACTTCATGCTGATGAGGCCAACCGAGGCAGGGCGTTGCTTGCCATTCGTAGAGGATGCTCCGGCTGTCGCGGTGTAGAATGTTCCATTTGGTGACGCCTGGGGCCTTCTCTTCCCTGATCGATTGTATCCCACGAAGAAAATCGTCCGGTGAGAGTCGCGGGCCTTCCGACCGGATGGTCTCGATCGTAAGAAGTTCCTTCCAGCATTCGATGTCCTCGCCTTCTCGAATCATTTCAAGAATATGATACTTCCCCGGGATCTCCTGCTCAGAGCCGCATTTCCATCCTGGTTCGAACTCAAACTGAAGGCCGTCCTGCTCGGCTTCAGTGCATGTCGCCTGGACCGGTTCTTCCGGCGTGCCGGATCGGTTTCGCAGCCATGAAAAGAGTCCCATACGACTTTTCCTCCCTCGCCGAACATTTGAGTTCTAGGCTGCGTGTTCCGCCCTTCTGCGGCTGCCTGCCGTGCCGAGGCTGTGCTGGGCGGAACACGCAGCCTAGAACCGTGTTGAACTGAACCGCCTGTCCGGTGCCTATGGGGATTCAATGGCCAGGCTCAAAAACGCTGTTGCCGAGCCGCCACGAGAGCCACCCGGCACAAGCGGAACAATCGGCACACTCCGACGAATCGTTAAACCCAACAGGCGCTGTAGCCTTCTGCCTCCACCGCGAAGCGGTTTAGTTCAACGACCAAGTTCAGCAGCCGGCTCACGCGGGCTTGACGTTGTGGCTCGAAGAGACGTCATTCGCGTGGCCGGTCTGCTGCAACTCCTGGTTCGACGTGTTTTGCTCACGAGCGACAAGTTCGGACCGATGCCGGTGAAGGACGGCCAGTAATTCGTCGTCCTCGATGTCCCAGAGCGAACGCTCGACCTGATCTTCGCCCAGAAATCCGAGGTGGGCCATCAGTTGGCCCAGCCGTACATCGGGGGCCAGAGCTGCTAGCTCGGTCAGTACTGCCAGGGCTTCTTGTCGAACATCTGGAGTCATGGGAGCACGTCTCCGATCTTGGAATCACTGGCGGCTGCCCGGCGAAGTTTGCCGACCACTTCGACCCGGATCAAGGTGCCGGGAGCAAGCTTGGCGATCCGGGTTGCCCGGGTTACGCCATTGTACAGGACGAGCGTTCCATCGGAAGCCTCGTATACCCACGGCGGAGGCATGCCAACGGCCGACCGCCCGAAACGGGCAATCTGGCGCTGGAGTTTCGCCGGGTCCGCCCCTTGTGGCCGGGAGGGCGGAACGCGAGCTCGGCGGGATCGACATCTCGGAAATCAGCCATCCCGCCAGTGTACCCACGGGCGCGCCCATCGGGGAGCTTACGCGCGCAGCTTCTCGACCTTGCTACCGCATTTGACACAGCGATAGCCACCTATGCTGCCGGCCATGACAAGCGGCCAGATCCAGAGCCACAGTCCACAGGAGAAGATGGTCAGCAGCAAGTGCAGGACATGGTTGGGCGTTGGAGCCGTCGCCAGGACCCGCGTCTCACAGTGAGGACAATACGCGCTCGACTGCTTCATGGGTCGTTCGTCTCCGGAGAGTTGTCGAACGCCCAGCTCAGCGGCGCGGCGGCGGAAAGGGCGAAATACCTTGGCAAACCGTAACGTCGCCGCGTCCGCTGTAGCGTTTGGTTCGGCTCCCCACTGCACACCCCCAAAATCTGAACCGCCTTCTCGCTCATTACTTTGGCGCGGCGAAGAGGGGCAGATCGACTTCCAGGTCCAGGAGGAACGACTGGCGGATCTCAAAATAGGTTCCCTCGGGTTGCGGGGCATCGGCGGGAACATTAACATCTGTCCGGCGCCCATAGAGGGCGAAGCAGTTCGTCTTCACGCGCAGCCGGATGCGGCCGTCCTCGAAGCCCACGATTTCGACCCCTTCTTTGAAGGATGAGACTGGCGTCATAGGACGGATCTCCCAGCCGGGGATCTCGAGATCCGGCGGGGGCAAACGGTCCAGGGCGATGTACCGGAAGCGCTTGCGCAGCACCTCCAACGAGGTGCCCGGGCCAACTTCCTCCTCGAAGCCGATCGACACGGAGCGGCGCCCGTCATTGTAGATGAACAGCTTATCCGGCTGGCTTTGGGTCTGCCGCTCCCCTTGGTTAAAAGACTTGTAATCAACGAACCCCCGGCGAGGGTCAGCCGTCTTCAGCTTGTAGACGAAGCCCTTGTCGCCGAACCCGGCCAACCATTTCTTCGATCGCTCGACCGCTTCCTCGTGCGGGGTGACCCGGGAGCAACTGGGGAGGAACAACGCCATGCCCAAGAGCAACAGAGGAGGGAACCGGGACATACACTTCGCCCCTCAAGGTTGTGGTGACGCGCTATCGGGAAACCTCGAACGCCAAGCTCAGCAGCAGCCTCACGCGGGCTTATCGTGTGACTCGAAGGGCCGTGTTCGCGTGGGCTGTCTGCTGAAGCAGATGGTTCGAGCCGGCTCTTTGTCTGGTTGGCGCCGCAGCACTGCACCCGGCTCGACACGTCGCGCGACGGAGCGAGCGCCTCATCGCCCGCCACCGGCCCGCCGTCGTCCTCCGATGCCGTTAGTTATCTGGCCAGGCCGCGCGCCTTGGCCTCATCTTCCGCCGCTCTCTCGGAATCGCCGATTGCGCTCCGTGATTCGGCGCGCAACGCGTATGGTGTTCGCTGGCCGGGTGCCAAGTGAATGGCCTCGGTAAAGTCATCGATCGCTTCGTTGTGCTGCCCCAGCCGGGCGAAGGCGGTGCCCCGGTGAACGTATGCTTCTGCAACAAAGGGCGGAACCGGTTCGGCACGACTGATAGGGGTCGGATCAGCTATGATAACCCGGGTGCAGTCGGTGAGCGCTTGGTCAAGCTGCCCAAGGGCAAGGTAGGCAATGGCGCACCGATGGTAGGCCTCGATCAGGGCGGCGTAGAAAGATGAATACCACGACGGGCTATTGCTAGTGAGCATGGCGATCACCTCGGTAAGAGTAGCGGCGGCCCGTTCCCACATCCCTTTCTCCAATTGGGCGCCTGCGCGGTCTAGTAAGCCCCTTACCTTTCGCTGCTCCTCCTCTGCACGTCTCTCGCCAGGAAACCAGCCGCGAAGATACCAATTGAACAACAATTCGAAGAGGAACACGAACGGTGCTAGAGGATCGTCAAAAAATCGCTGAAACGCCGATTGCCGGTTCATCGCCCTGGGCTTGGCAATGGTGCGCATCTGGTCTGAAGGATCTGCCAACTCGCGAGCCGTTTGCTCGTCCGCAAGCGCACCGGGCTCGTCATCAAGAGACCAACGCGCAAGCACCCGGCCGGCGTAGGCGTTCCGCGCCTTGGGGTTGAGCCGGATAGCTTCGGTGAACGCTGAGACTGCTGCACCGTAGTCGGCTCCTTTCAAATGAGCCACCCCCCGCTCGTAGGCAGCCGTCGCGGATTCTGAGGGAAGCATTCTTGGTGCCCCCTTGCACCATTGCACGTAAGCGACCATTCGCACATGAGGGTCGAACGATAAGGATAAGCTGCCGGGGCCGCCTGCAAGACCTTCATGCCGCGCAAACCAGGATGGCGGCCCCGGTCAGCTTCATCCGTTGGTTAGCCCCCGCTCCGTCGCTACGTGAACAACTCCGGCTCGATCAAACGCATGTAGCGATTGGCGTAAAACAAATCCGGCTGTTGATATTGCGGCCGAGCGCGGATGGTAAAGCGGGGATCCTTTGGGTTGTCTGAATCGAACAACACGAAGCCAAGACCGAACACCTGGCACAAAGCGTCGATCCGCGCGTTTTCATCGTCCGGCGTCTTGTTTGATATTACCAGGTAGACCTTGTGACTGAATAGACAGTACGCGCATGCCTGCCCGAAAGCCGTCACGAGCTGGTAAACATTAGGCTTAATTTCGGCGGACACGATTTCAACCGGAGCCTGGATGACGTCGGTGCGCTTCGATTCACGCTTGCCGATCACGTCGGGAGTGCCCCACTTGTCCCGGAAGCGGTTGCCGCCGAGGACGATAGCCTTCGTGCATTCCTCCATTTCGTTTACAAGCCAGTCCGCAAACGGCTCGTAGAAATCTTCTTCCTTGAACTTCTCGGGCTGCGTTGGAATCAGGTCTTCCTTGAGTTGATCCGTGTCCGCTCCGCGGAACTTTATGAGCCGGAACAGGCCGCGAGAAGGCTTGTACACGCGATCGGGAAATCGTTCATCAAGGTTCCAGATGTTTCCGTGAACCGTGTTCTGCTTGAACGAGCCATCCGATTGCATGACTGCTCTGACCAGATCGGAATATCGGAGCCCATCCGGTACAGCTTCCAGAGCTGCGAAGGCCTTCTCAGCGATCCGTTCGGCGATGGTAGCCATGTAGACGGCTCAGGGGCTAACGCCATAGCTCAGCAGCAGCCTCACGCGGGCTTAAGCGTGTGACTTGAAAAAGCGTGTTTCGCGTGGGCTGTCTGCTGGCCGGGTAGCAGGAGGCCATCGCTGGCCTCCCGCCCCCTCGGAACCGGACGTGAGGGTTTCCCCTCATACGGCTCGGGCATTCCCCAACGCCTCTCGCGAGACGCGGTCGGGGCCGTCCACAACGCTACCATAGTGAATCTGTCGGTGGCAATGATCGTGGACTAACTCCAGGTTGTCCACCGTGTCCGCTCCTCCGTGACTACGCCACTGCCGATGATGGATGTGCCACGGTTTCTCGCTGGGTCGCAGCGCCTGGCCACAACACACACAACGGCCACCCTGTACCTTCCATAGATACGCGATCCGACCGCGACCTGCAAGGGTTCCTTCCAGCTGCCAGTACAGCCGCTCTTCCAGGTACAGTTCCCACTCCGGATCGTAAGGATTGGCGTCACTGCGTATCTTCACAAAACGCCGGATGGCCACACGGCTCGCTTCCAACAGCGCGATGGGAATCTCCTTTCCTTTGCCGTCGGGCAGTGTGCCGGTGAACATCCAATGGCGGTGCCCGGACGCGCGGAAATACTTCCGGTTGATCCACGTCCAGGATTTGTTCCGGTGTCGATGCCGACACCAGTGCCGCAGCATTCGGAAGATATGCCGATCCACCAAGTTAAAGGTGCGCTTGCTCGCCACATGGCGGTGATACATGGTCCAACCTTTGATCTGTTGGTTCAAACGCTGGATCAGTTCCCCCGCCGTCCAACTGCCGGCGCCGTCAATGGTTTCCTTGATCTTGCCCAGGAACGTCCGCACGTTCTTGCGCGACGGCACAATGTAAACTTTGCCGCACGCATAACGCCGGATGGTTTGGCCCAGGAAGTCGAAGCCGTCGTCGATGTGTGTGATCCTGGTCTTCTCGTGGGAGAGTTCGAGACTCCGCTCACTGAGGAAATGGGCCACGAGAGGCATGACTTTACGGCGCAGCAGTCCTTCGGACCTGCCGGTAATAATAAAGTCATCCGCATAACGCACCAGGTGGACCTTGCCCCGCCGTGGGCCGTTGCTGGGGAAGTGTTCCGCCAGCAGCGCTTGTAGTCCATCCAGGGTTCGGTTCGCCAGGACCGGGGAGATGATCCCGCCCTGGGGTGTGCCCTCCGTGGTGTCGAACCGGACGCCTTCTTCCAGGAAACCTGCTTGTAACCAAGCCCGCAAGATTCCCTTGTCCATGGGAATGTGTGCCACCAGCCAGGGATGGCTGATCCGGTCGAAGCACGACTTGATGTCCCCTTCCAAGATCCATCTTGGTCCGTGTGGATTGCCAAGTAAGAGATGACATTGTGCGATGGCATCCGCACAGCAGCGCTCCAGCCGAAAACCATAGGAATGGCCGTCAGCCAAAGTCTCCGCGATCGGATCGAGTCCCTGCAAGTAGATCGCTTGCATGGCCCGGTCGGTCATCGTCGGAATACCCAGTGGACGCTTCTGACCGTTGCTCTTGGGAATGTACACGCGCCGCAGTGGTTGCGGTCGATAACCGTGCCGGTGCAGTTCAGCGAACGCTGCCCCGCGGTCTTCCGCACGGAGCCAGCAGACGTTGTCCACACCGGGAGTCTTCGCACCTTGGTTGTTGACGACTCGCAAGATGGCCAACGCGCGGCCACTAAACGAGTGGGTGAGCAAATAAACCAATGCTCGGACCTTATGCCATTTGCCCGCCCGCACTGCCTGCACGATACGCCGCCTGGAGCCGACGAACCGTGCGATAGACCTTGCTCCACGGTATGGAGTTCCAGTCCACCGCCGTGTTGGAAGCCGCACCAGCAGTGTGAGCTGCCGACATATCTGCGTCGCTCCCTCAGGTCGGTTGGCCGAGGCTCTCTCGTGCGGGAACACTTGAGGGAAGTCTGCCTGCTATTACAAGAAGTGATCGCTCGATGACTTCCTGTCTTCGCCTGGAAGGGATGTTGTTGGTGGGACCAACTCACCTTCTATCCAACCCATTACGATTGGCGTTCGCTTGCTCCCTCATCCCCTACCCGCCGCCCCGTAGGCGTTTCTTGCAAAACGCTGTCCGCCTCAGTGGTGTATAAGGTCGGAGGACTGCGGGCTTACTTCGTTCACTTTCATACTCGTTGCGGGGTTTAGGTCGTGCCTCTCAGCCGGTGGCGCAACATCCGTGGCGGGGCAATGCTGAGACCCCGCACCTGGCCACTTACCTTTTGGTCCAAGCCTATCAGCAGCTTTGGCTTGACGAACATCACGGCCTTTATCGGCACTTCACCTGAGTTGACCATGCCCCGCGTTCCTAGCCCCCGACCGCCTGATGCTGCTGGCAGTCGCCGCCTCGGCTCGCGCTTTGGCGACCGATCCCGAAGGATCGAGGTTACATTGTCCCACGGGCTTCAGACCAAGCAGTTACCTGCAACGCCTGCCGTGGTGGGAGACTCTTGACGGAACAAGAGGTAACAGCAGAAGTCCTCCTTACTCAAGTGTTACAGGGTATGAAAATGCGACGAATCGCATCAGCAATTTGTTCGGCCTGCGTTTGCTACCCCCACTTGACCTCGTGGAACTCCATCGTCCCAACAGTCGTGTAGTCCATTGCGTAACTCCACAGGGCTCCCGCCTTCCCTGACTCGTGCAACATCGGTTCCTGACACCTTTTCTTTTCCGAAGTGCGGCGGGGACAGCCGTGCGGCAGTACGCCGGCTTACGGCATCGCCAGCGCGACCGCCCAGTATTTGAGGTCTACGCCCACCGCGTGCAGCGTCAACTGGCGGTTGGTGTCGCTGGCGGTCACCCACGCGGCCACCCGCTTGCCGTTCAGCGTGACCGCGACCGCGTCGTCGCCGCGGTGCAGCCGGGGGTTGCCGGCGAGCGGCTGCGGCTTGCCCGCGGTCACCTCCTTCGCGTCCTTCGTGCCGCTGATCATCACCGTCGTCGCCACCGTCCTCTGGTACTGCCACCCGCGCGGCGTCAGCGACTGCTCCTCCCAGACCGCGACGTACTTGCCGACCTCCAGCTGCACGAACTTCGCCGCGGTCGCCCGCGTCGCGGCCCCTTTGGCCGCGGTGTACGAGGTGAGCCAGGCCACCTGCCGCGAGACGGTGCGGCTCTCGCGCTTCGAGAACGCCGACGCGGCCGGATCCCAGGAGAAGTTGTCGAATGTGAACGTTTCCGGCTTCGCGTACCCGCCGGCTAGGATGCCCGCGCCGACCACGTCGAACGGCTTCTTCGGCCACGGTCGCTTCTCGAAGTCGCGGACTACGTACAGCAACCCGACGTCCCACGGCAGTTTCGTCTTCTCCTCGATCGTCTTTGGGGAAACCTCGTCCGTGTTGCGGGTGGCGGTGAACAGCACCGGGTAGCCGTCCGGCTCGGCCGCGAGGCCGCCCAGTTCAAAGAACACCGCGTTGCCGCTCGTCGGGCACGAGAACACGGCGAACTGTGGGGGCCGCCGCGCCCCGTCCTTCGACCCGGTCTGCGACTTCTCGATAATGAGGCCGGTGACCGGGTACTGGTCGCCCTGATGCAGCGTCACGAAGTCAGTGCCGTCGTAGATCAGCCGTTGGTCGAACGAGTGCGACACCGCGTTATCCGCCTTGAGCGGGACGCTCTTCAGGTCTTCGGAAACGAGCAGGTCGTTCGCCTGCTGGTGGATGAGCTTGTCCGACGGGGCGTAATAACGGCACGCGAATGTCGCCGCGAGGTAGCCGCCGCCTGCGGCGAGTCGCCCGGACCCGGCGTTGCCGACCCCGTACACCGGCTCGGCGATGAACTTCTCCGTGCCGAGGTCGGTCGCGATGCCCTCCGCGTGCAGCACCAGAATGTTCTCGCGACGCGCCTTGGCGATCTTCTCGACGAAGTCGCCCTGCGGGTTGTTGGGGAAGGATTCGGCCTTCGCAGTGAGGATGAAGTCGCGGCCCTTGTCGTCCACGGCGAAGCCGACGAGCGTGCCGCCGGACGGCACGACGCGCACCGCCACCAGCTTCTTCTCGCCGATGTCCGCGAACGGGATTATGGTCACCGCGACCTTGTCTGTCGGCTTGGCGCGATCCCAGGTTTGGTAGGCGACGTACAGAGTGTCGCCCTGCGGCACGGCGACGATCTGCGGCCGCTTTACCGGGGCCGGCATGTTGACGGACGGATCCCACTCCGGCGGGTGCCGGGTGACGCCGAAGGGCGCGTCGGTGTTGAAGTTGAGGGCGAGTTTCGGCCCGTCCTTGCCATCGGCGTAGAGCGGCGGAGCGGAGGCGAGCGGTGCGGCGAGCAGCGCAAGCGCGGCGAGCATCCACCCGGGTGCAGCCATGCTCGCGATCGTCAACCGCCTCGTCTTGGCCATCGGAAATCTCCCGTCGCCGAGTTAGTTTGTTTGGCGGTGAGGACGACTGACTCCACCGCCGAACTACTGATTATCCCTACCGGCGCCGAACAGGTATGGCTTTCGCCGAACAGGTATGGCCGGCGCGCCGAACAGGTATGGCTGGCGCCGGTCAGGGTATTACGGTCGCGCCGAACAGGTATGGCTGGCGCCGGTCAGGGTATCACGGTCTGCGCACTCAGTACAGCACGGGGCTGCCCCTGCGTCAAGCAAATAGCCGGACGTGCGCCGGATTTTCCGGCAACGGGCCACAATGCCAGACGACAGAAGACGCCGGAGCAGCGTCACGTCTTCCGGCCGAACTGGTGATTAAGCGGACCGGCGCCGAACCGGTATGGCTCGCGCCGATTCACTTATTTCCCGCGCCGAACCGGTATGGCTCGCGCGAATTCACTTATTTCCGCGCGCCGAACCGGTATGGCTTTTGTCTGTTCACTTATTCCAGTATGGAAGTAGAGCAGATGGTCTTGCCTCGATCAAGCAGATTCCTCATCAACTTTCTTCCGCTTGACAAAACTTCCCAAACGCCGCAATTCTGCTCTCCACCCAACCTACCCGTCTCCGGTACTCTCCACCTCAAACCGTCGCCCGCCACCTCCAACCGCGGGAAGACAAAAGGGGACATCGTACTTTATTCCCCTTCATCGCCGCCGAAAAGGGACGGTCCCTCTGCCTTCCGTGGCCGACCGCGGGGACGCAGACGCGCCTCCAGACCCAGCCGTTCGGACGTCGTTGCGGTCCACAGCGTTTCGCCATACGGCCGTCCGCGACGCAGGCACTCACATAGCGCCTCGATTGCAGCGGCGGTTTGTGGCTCATTGGCGTAGGCGCACCACGCATCCGGACGTGGCACCGGACCTGAATCGAGCATTGGTTCGCCGCCGCGCCTGGGTGCCAAACTCGACCAGCGCCAATCCTGGGCGGCTTCACCAGACCAGCGCGAACGGGATTGCGCTTGATGTAGCGCAGCACGGTCAGCAGGTGTTCATCTTCCTGAATGGGAAAGGGTCGGAAGCGCCCCTGCCAGACGTGGCCGCTACTGTGGTAGTGCTGATGGTAACGGCGGACATGAGCGGTGAGCAGCCACATCATATAGTCGCTTAGCTCGCCGTCTTCCCGTGGCCAGAGGGCCAGATGGAAGTGGTTGGGCATCAGGCAGTAAGCGAGCAGGCGGACCGGAGTTCTTTGGCCGGCCTGGGGCAGGAGTTTCCCAAAGGCGGCGAAATCACCGTCTTTGTGGAAGACGGTACGGCGACCATTGCCTCGGTTGAGGACATGGTAGCAATAGCCGCCCTGGGAAGCGCGTGCGGTGCGTGGCATGAAGGCGATTATCGTGGACGCAGTGAGAGAAGCAAGGGGAAAAGTACGATGTCCCCTTTTCTCCTTCGCACTTGTGGCAGCGGACGGCGACGCCGAGATTCTGGTCGGCGACCATGCAGGGGGTGATGCAGTGGGGGCAGTGGGCACGGATGGGCACGGCTTTTCTCCGCGATACGCGGCAGAGCGAAAAAGGAAAGAAAAGGGAGAACGCATTCAATAGTTTCCTATCCGAGGATCAAACGTCTCCCCTCTCTTCCCCGACGGAGCCCGCCAAACTCCTCTCCCCCCAACGTACGCGCTCGCGGTAGCCTGGCGACACCACAAGCGCCCGTCCGCTCTGCGCCGAAGTCCGCCATGCCTGTGCCGCTGCTTCTGACGCTGATCGCCGCCGTCACGCTGCCGCGCTTCGTCCCCCGGCGCGACGTGCCAATTCGACTTGCAACAGTCCCAGCTTGCGGCGGGCTTGCCAGGGTCGGAAAGTTGTCCTGGGCGTCCAGGGCATGGAAATCCTGCTCCCACGGGTCACCCTACTGCGGCCCCGGCAGTCAGGTCCGCGTCACCCAGCTCAACGTAGCCCGGGTCTCCAGGGTTGATATCGAACCTAATCCCGTACAGCCGCCGGCCGCCGACGCCCAGGCAGCCGCGGTCCTCGACAATTTGTCCCGTGACATACCCGTTCCCGAACCGAAAGGAGACGATATCTCCTATCTTGTATAAGGGACGAGGTGCTTTGCCGTTCGTCTTTTTCTTCGCCACGACCGGGTTCCTCACCAGGGATAGTTCCCTGTTACGGATTCTATGTACGTCCGAAGCACGCTGTCAACCGACCTCGCCAATCGGTTACACCCATGCCGCCAACGCTGCACCCTGGCTAAATGCAGGATAGTCGTTCCGCCAAGCACGGCGGGGTCTAGTGACTGGTGAGCAATGGCATTCCGCCTCGGCTTACGGCGATTTCCTTGCCCCAGACGAGGTGTTACGAGATGGCAAGAATCGGTCAAAAAACTGTCACGAGGTGGGTAAAGCTGTTACTCGATCTCAAAATTCCCCGCATTTCGAGAGGCTCATAACAGTTTTGAGCTGCTCGGGTTGACCCACTGTTACCTGTTACGAGGTGGAGGAGAATTTGACGTAAGTCCGCGAAACGGATCGGCAACAACTTTTGCCGCGAACCGCCGGCGAGTGCTGAGCAGCACGCTCGCCGGCGGTTCGCACCCAACCGGTACACTTTTCAATGCACCGCCGAAGTCGTCCCCGGCGGCACCAGCGGCTCGATGCGGACGTCGTCGAAGAAGACCGTACCGATGCCGGTCAGCGCCATCGTCACGTTGACCGTGCCGCTGGCGGGCACCTTGCGATACAGCGCCACTTGCTTCCAATCCTGCGCCGCATTCAGCCGCACGGCCAGCGGTTCACCGCCGGCGCTGTCGTAGAACAAGGCCCCGTCCGCTGATCCGCCGGTCGGGCCCGACATCTTGATCCAGGCGCTGATCTTCACCAGCGAGCCGGGTTGCAGGCGCACGGTCGGGCTGTGGATGGCGAGGTACGTCCGCTCCAGCACCGTGCGGGCCACCGTCTGGTCCTTTTGCGTGATTTCCAGCTTCAGGCATTGCTTGCCTTCCTTCGCCACTTCCGCCACGCGCTTCGCCACGCCCACGGTGTTGTCGAGCGAAGGCTCTTCCTGCACGAGCCAACCCTCCGGCACCTTGTCCATGGGCAGCTCGAAATCGCCGCCCGGCAGCACGTTCGCCGCCACGCGCTGCGCCAACACCTGGTCCCAGAAGCGGAAGTGCCGCGGCAACGTGTAGAAACTGACGGCATAGGGGCTGGCCACCGCGAAACCGTTCATCGTCTTGACGGCACGCTCCCAGTGCAGCCGCATCAGGATGCGCAGCGGCCTCAAGGCGCGCTGGGCCTCGGCGTAGGCTTCGCCATAATCGCCCGCCCGCCGATTGGCGAGGCTGCTTTCGAGATATTCCTTCGTGCGCTGCAAGAGGGCATCCCGATCCGGAACAGTCTGGCCCATCTGCTCCAGCTCGCGGAGGATCGGCTCCACCTTGGCCAGTTCTTCCTTGGCCTTGTCGTACGCCCACTGGGCTGAGGCGGGAGCCATGTCCTTTTGGTCTTTCTGGAATTTCACGATCAGCCCGGTCAGATCGGACGTGAAGACGATGGCTGAACTAAGGCAGAACTCGTGCAGGGTGATCTCATTGCCGCCAAGCTTGCGTGTCCATTGGAGCGAACGGACCCGGCTCGGCGAGACTTCCCACGCCTGGCAACCGAGCGGCACCTGGGGCACCTTGATGGTCAGGTTCGCCACCGCACCCTGATTGGGGACAAACTGCGAGCCTTTCCCGACCCACACCGGCAGCACCAGCACCGTCGGTTTGCCGGCTGGCGCAGCACGGCCGCCTTGACGTCCGGGTTCGACGTGTCGATCCAGTCCGGCTGCTCGTCCGCATCCACGAGGATCGGTTCGAGCAGCTTCAGTTCCTGGTTGAGCATGGCCAGGGTGAGCAGCCGCTCGCGGCCATTGTGCGGATCGTCGAGGAAACGGTCCGACCAGTAGGCGATGCCGCGGTAGCCGCAGCCGACCGCGAGATACGTCATCAAGCGAATCTGCTCGGGCTGCGGTCCGATCGGCTCGGTGAAGCTGGCCGTCGAGACGCGATCGTAGGCGACGGTCGTGAACCAGTCAGGCGAATGCGTCTGGATCCACGTCCAGCAGAACGTATCCAGCCCGGCCAGGTTGCGGCGCTGCGTCAGCCAGTCGCGGTAAGAGAGCAGCTCGAACGAGGTCATCAGCGGCCAGCGGTGGATGCCGAGCATGATTTGCGGATCGACGCCGTGCGCGTACCGCTGATAACCGTCGCGCACGTCGTACGCCAGAGGCCGCGTCGGATCGGCACTGCGGAAGGCACGCGCGAGGCGCGTTGTGTCGGCTGCCTGCTCCTGTTCGAGATCGGAACCTATGTTCCAGGCCAGAACGGCTTCGTTCGTCAGGAAACGTGAGACCTTTTTTGCGAACGCCTCATTGGCGGTCAGCAGGGCCTCGCCGGGCTTCGGCGCCGTGGGTGCGGTGATGGACGGCACGATCCAGAAGCCGAGGTTGGCCGCATCCTCCAGCAGACCGGGCGGCGTGCTCTCGTTCATCCAGACGGTATTGAACAGGGCGTCGGACAGCGTCTTGAGCGGCGTCCCGGTATGGCGAATGCCGCGAATGAACAGCTTCTGTCCATCCGCGACGAACAGTTGCTGCGGCTGGCCATCGATCTTCACCACACCCGCGCGGCGATTTGCGGAGGGCGTCGCCACTGGTTGAGTCGGCGACGTGCGGCCGGTGGTTGTTCCCGGCCCGGCCTGTTTGACGTCGAGGACGGGGCCGACTTCGAGATCGTCGAGATACACGTCGAGCTGGCCGGGGCCGCAACAGACGTTGAGGAGGAGCCGATCCACGTAAGCGCCAGTGAGGTTCACGTCCGTCCGCTTCAGGTCGGCACGGAGGAGGGCGAGTTTTTCATTGAGGCGCTTCATCGGTTGATGGAGGGCGAGCTGCTGCCAGCGGCTGGTATGGGCGTAAGTATCGCCGGATATGAGAACCGTGAGCGGTTGCGACGGATTGTCGGGTCGCGCTCCTGCGGCAACACGACGCGGACCAGCAACTGGACGCCGGGCCGATTGGCACGGACAAAGATGCTGGCGGTCAGGTCGTCGTTCATCGGCGCGTTGCCGACGTTGTAGGTGTAGTAGATGAACTCGCCCTGATCGACGACAATCTGGAGATGCTCGGGGCGCTGTCCGCTGCGGGCGAACTCGTCGGTGATGCGGTGAATGGTTTCGCGGAAGGCGGCTTTGGCGTCGCCCTGCACCCAGACGGTGTCGCGGCCCTCGAAGCCGTACTGAATGATGTCCTGGGAATCGGCACGCCGACCGACCAGGACGAGCATCAGACCGCACAGAGACGAGAGGCCGAATAGCCGGAGGCGTCGCATTGTACCCAGACCTCCATGTCCTCGGAACGGACGACTGCCGCGCAACTCCCGCGCGGGGCGAGACGCTTTACCCGAGGAGGGAAGAGGGGGCAAGAGCAAGTTCGGCCGCCAGGGATGCGCCGGTTAGCCCGATGCGCCCGCGAGGGTTGTCCGCAGAATCCCTCGCTGGCGCGTCGGGCTAACCGGCGCTTCCGAACGGTCGCGGCTCGTTAATGTGCGAACCGTTCTAACTGTTCCGGACTGCCAACTCCACAATCCCTGCATCCACCCTCCCGCGGATTCTCCAAAACCTCACCGCATTTCGATAGCTTGACGCCCCGGAAACGTCTATACTACGGCGGTGAGTGTCAGCCGCCTGGATGCGCTGCCTTCTCTTCATGAACGTCTTTCCCACGGAACCGACGAGAAGAGAAAGAAAACGCTGGGCGCGGCGTCGCAAACCGGGGATGATAGGGTGCTGGCCCAAGATGGCCGCGCATGAGCGCGGACAACGGCTGATCCGCCCCCGGTTGAGGGTTGCCACTCCACGGATCGCAATTGAGGGACTCGATGACGCAACGGGAACGGCAAACCGCGGACGGTGGGGCGCGGCCCCTCCTCGCCTCGTGGCCGAACGCCCGGCGGCAAACGGGGCAGCTGGTTGCTGGGACGACCTTCTCTGGGGCGTTCCCGCGGCTCGCCGTCAAGAATTGCTCGCTCTCGCCGGTCGTCAGGGGGTGCTTTACTCCCATCAACTTGGCCTCGCTCCCTCCGCGCCCGCCAACCGCGGCCCCCTGTTACCTGCCCTGCTCAACGGACAACCCCCCGAACTTGACCCGCTGCTGCCATCGGACCTTGAACCCTTCGATCCCCACCTCGACCAGACCCAGCGCAGGCCGTCGCCCGTGCCCTCCACACCCCGGACGTCTGCCTGATCCAGGGCCAACCCGGCACCGGTAAATCCCGCGTCGTCGCCGAAATCCTTCTCCAGGCGGCTTCCCGCGGCGAGCGCGTCTGTTGCTTGCCCCCGCTCCAGCTGCTCTGGACTGCGTCCTCGAACGAATCGGCACAGCCGATACAATCTGCCCGATCCGCTGCCTCGCTCCGGACGAACGGCCCGAGTCGTTGCCGGCCTGCGTCCGGCGTCTGACCTTCACCGAACGAATGCGCGATTTCGAGGAACAAACCCTGGGCACCGCGGGCGCTCGCATCAGGAAATCGGGCAACAGTGCGAACGACGACGCAGCGAGGAGACGGTCTGGCCCCGGCTCGAAAGTGTGCTGGCACGACTCTCCCAGCTCGATGACGAGGTGAAGCGGGTGGCCGAACGAAACGCCGGCCTCGCGGCGGAGGTTGCCGTCGAAGCCAGCCAGCTCTCGGAGTTGGACGTTGCCGGTTTTCATGCCGAGCTGGCTGACATCCGCCGTCGGCAGGCTGAAACTGTCGCCCGGATCGCCAGTCGTCAGGCCGGTGTGCAGGCGGAGGCCGACAGGGTTCGCCTCGAAGTCCAACGGCTCGACGCCGAGTTGCAACCCTTGCTGCCGTTGGCCGCGGCGAAACAGGCGGGGAAATGGTGGACCGGTGCCTGGTGGCGTGCCGTCTTCCGATATGAGCGGCGAGCCGTTTCACCGCTGCACCCACACCGCCTTGTCGCCGAAGAGGCGAAATCTACGTCTCCGACGGCTACGGCAACGCCAAGGTCCACAAATATTCGCCCGACGGCAAACTGCTTGATGTCGTGGGGCGAGCCCGGCACCGGCGCCGGGCGAGTTCAACATCGTCCACAACATCTGCACCGACGCCGACGGCTGGGTCTATGTCGCCGACCGCGAGAACCACCGCGTCCAGGTGTTCGACGGCAACGGCAAGTACGAGGCGCAGTGGAACAATCTGCACCGCCCGTGCGGGCTCTACATGGACTACACCCGCCACCCGGTCTGCCTATATCGGCGAATTGGGGCCGGTGCAGCCGGTCAACCGCGACAGCCCGAATCTCGGGCCGCGGGTCAGCATCGTCGACAACAAGGGCAATCTGTTGTCGCGCTTTGGCGACACGCATGCCGGCACCGCGCCGACCGCGTTTCTCGGGCCGCACGGGCTCGCCGTCGACAGCGCGCGGCGATCTCTATGTCGGCGAGGTGTCGTGGACGCAGTGGCCGCAATTCTACCCGGACAAGCCGCGGCCCGATTACATCCGCTCGCTGCAAAAATACGAGCGGCTGCACTGAGCGCGGAAGTTGCGGCGGCGAAAGCGGCGATGAGCCGGCTCGACGAGGCGCTCGCCCGCCTCGAACGGGCCGTCGCCCGGCTCGAAGCCGTCTGCGCCGGGGGCGCCGGCCGCGGGAGAAGCGGCCGATCGCCGCCTTGCCGAGGCCGAAGCGGAAAGCCGGCGGCTGCGCGCCGCCGCCGGCGAGATCGCCGCGCGCGTCGATGGCGCGCTCGCCCGGGTCGGCCGGGTCTTGGGGGAAGGGGGGTGAGATGAGCCAGGTTGCCGTGACGGTCAATGGCCGCCCGTACAAGATCGCCTGCGACGACGGGCAGGAGCCGCGCATCCGCCGGCTCGCGCAATATGTCGATGCCCGGGTCGGCGAGTTCGTCAAAAGCGTCGGCCAGGTCGGCGAAAGCCGGCTGCTGCTGCTCGCCGCCCTCGTCATCGCCGACGAATTGTCCGACGCCAACGAGGCGCTGCAGCAGGAGCAGAGCCGCCACCGCGCCGCCGAGGGCGAGGCCGGCGACGCCGTCGATGCCGCGGCCGGCGGGATCCACGGCATCGCCCAGCGGATCGAGGCTATTGGTTCACGGCCTCGACGTCATTTGCCAATCCGGCAGTGACCATTGCGCGCTCGCTATCTAATACCTTCGCTGGCATCGCTCCTACGGGCGTCGTGGCCTTCGTCGTCGCGCAATTGGCCGGAATGCTTGCGGCGGTCGTTCTTGGCCGTTGGTTTTGGCGAACATGAATGTCCGCTGTGTCATTAGCGTCGGACAGCGCCGAACACTCCGGCTGTGCACTTCCGAAATTGCTCCAAAAACGGACCTCGCATTGCACCAGCGTGGACGCAAACCTAGTTGGTTCGTCAAAAACCCGCCTGTGGCGTTGTCGATTGGCGTAGCGGCGATGGTGGCTGGGACGCTGCTCTCACAGGGCTAAATGCGTCGTCTATGACTATACAAAAAACCCACCGGCGGGCTGATGTCAGAAAGCTAATAATTTCAAAGGCCGCTAGTTCATCCCGGGTCCATACGACAAACAATTGGATTCGGTATAAATCCGAGGTATGATTGGCCCGCATAGCGGGGGACGAGAATGAACAAACGGGCGGCGATTTACGTCCGCGTATCGACAGACAAACAGACCATTGAGAACCAGCTTCGCGAACTGCGCCAGATTGCCGAGCGCCGGGGCTGGGAAGTCGTCCATGAGTATCACGACGCTGGAATTAGCGGGACAAAAGGTCGGGAAGCCCGGCCTGGGCTGGACGAGATGCTCAAAGACGCGCAGCGGCGCCGGTTTGACTTAGTGATGGCGTGGGCGATCGACCGACTGGGACGCTCATTGATCGACCTGCTTGGCACAATACAGGCCCTGGAAGCTTGTGGAGTCGATTTGTACCTCGATCAGCAATCAATCGACACCGAGAAGCAGCACTGAGAGCGCTTGGAGCTGCGGCCGTCATCTATAGCTCTCACTCATATAGCTTCGGGAAATGGGGCGGGCGCGTTGTTTTGTTCTTGAGCAGACCGATCACTGCCGCCGAATACCCTACTCTCTGGGACGGCATCAACAGACTGCTGGGCGAGGGATTTGATAAAGCAGGGCGAAGTTGTTCGCAGTGCTATGGCCAACATGCGCGTCGAAGTGACCAAGCTCCGCACCGACGTCTGATAATCGAAGGTGCTGCGCTGAATGCCGATGCACTGATTGAGCTCGGCCAATCCTTAAAGCCCGTACCAGTAAAAGCCGCCGGCGCCGAGGTTAAAAGTCTAACCGAAGGGTACTCCTGGTTTGAAAAGCTGCCACCGGAACAGAAAGACGAAGCTATTCGGCATGCGTTGAAGGTCCTTGCAGAGAAAACCGATATTCTCAAATTAACGGCGCACGGGGGCGATAACCTCGAATACTACAAGCTTATCACTGCGGTGTCCGTATCCGGCGCCCCACACGCCGAGGACCTTTTTGTCGAGTTTGCCTCAAAAGTTGAGGACGCCGATACCGAAGAGGCACTTCGAGAAAACTTTAAGCGGTGTCAGACCGACGCGAACGGCGCTATCACCGTGCGCACGTTGCTGAGCTTGGCACAACAAAATGGAGCCAGCTTTGATCAGTGGCTGCCCGTTCCGCTGCTGCCGCCTGAGAAACGGAAACCTTTGAAAGGCGGTAAGTACAGCCGCGACGAAGCGTTGGAGCTATTGAATTCGCATTACCTTATTGGAAAGTCAGACCAAGAGGTCGGCATTTTCCGTATCAACGATGACGGCCTGTTAGCGTTCACCCCATCGGACCAATTCAAGCTGGACGTTGCGAATGTCTTCGTCATGCAGTCCGGGGGATCAGCAAAGCCCGTCGAAAAATTCTGGAAAGAGAACCGGCGGCGTCACCAGCGTAAAATAGTTTTCAAGCCCGACGGTACAACGGATCCCGAGGAGTTTAACCTGTGGCATGGGTTTGGGGTCAAACCGCGACAGAAACAGCAACTACAGCGCTTGGTGAGACATATCTTGGAAGTCATCTGCCGGCGGGACAAAGCCAAGTTCAAATATATCATGTGCTGGCTCGCCTGGGCCGTGCAAAATCCCGACAAACATCCGGGGACCATTATCGTTCTCAAAAGCCGCAAACAAGGTACCGGTAAAAGTACACTGGGCGTCGTTATGCTCAAGATTTTTGGGCACCACGGTGCGCTCATTGATGACCACGACCGGCTACTTGGACGCTTCAACGATTGGGTCGAACCCATAAGTTTCATCTTGGCAGAGGAGATATTGTGGGCTGGCGATCACAAGACAGCAGACAAACTCAAGTCGCGCGTCACCGCCAATACGTTCCAAATTGAACGCAAAGGAGGCGCTGTCAGTCAAATACCGAACCGGCTGCATCTCATGATGACAACAAACCACGATCATGCAGTCGCCGCCGGCGCCGGAGATCGCCGTCTTGTCGTGTACGACGTCAGTGAAGAGCACGCCTGCGATAAGGCCTGGTTCGACCCGCTCTATCAGGACCTGGATGATGGCGGCTATGGCGAGTTTCTGTATCTTCTGCAAAACATACAGCTCAACGACTGGCATCCCCGAGAAATACTCAAGACAGCCGAGACCACCGAGCAGCAGCGCATGAGCGGCGACAGTATTACGCAGTGGTCGCAAGCTTGCGTTGACGCAAATGCAGTTGTTGGGCGGCGAGGAACGTCCGGACCTGTCGAAGACGATCTAGGGACGAGAATTTCGTCGGAAAAACTCCGCCAGGCGTACACCGGATATTGCAAAGACCAGGGGCTCCGCGCCGTTAACTCGGTGACGTTCGGCAAAGCGTGCGCAGACCTATTCGGATCTCGTCAGCGTCTTTGTGCGGAAACGGACCAAAATATTAAGCAGCGCCCGTGGGGTTATGACGTGCCAAGCGGCGAAAAATGGCAGAGGAAGATCGACGAGCGGCTCGGAATACAATCTTGAACTCGGGCAATCGCCGGCGCCCTTGTCCCACGCTGTCTCACTTCGGCAGCAGGTGGGACAGCGAGAAGGGCCCGAAGATTGGGCACTTGTCTCACCTGTCTCACTTGTCTCACTTATTTTTAAAAACTAATAGAAGAAGATAGACAGATAAAGAATGGGTGGTGGGGATAGAGAGCGGAAGGTGGGGAGGCATATGGGAGCAGAAAGTTGGCAAGCCCCCCTGCTCCTGGGACAGGTGAGACAAGTGCAGCAACCGCGCGGCTTTCAGGTGAGACACCTGGGCTGAGACAAGGTGAGACAGGTGGGACAGTTGGAGCGCGCCAACGCACTGACGAGTCCCTCCGTATCGGTGTAATAGGGTCTCACTGGTTCGACGCTGACTACTCCGCCGCCGTCCCAGCGGTCACACCCTGAACCCGTTACACCATCGATGCAGTTGCCCCCTGTAACTCAGCGGTGGCCGTGGATTCGTTTTTAGTGGCTGATGGTAGAGGAGTAGCGGCCCGGCTTCGGCGCACCGAGGGAGTCTGTAAAGGCCATTACGAGTCATCTGGCAGCAAGTGCCGCTGATTAAGAATTCCCAATCAAAATATTAAGCTGAATTCGATTGAGACAGATAGATGGGGCGGGAGACCAAAAAATTCGGACCGGGGGTCGGTAAGCCGAACCTTCTTTGGACGCAGGTGCAAGGGTGCAAGGGTGCAAGGGTGCAAGGGTGCAAGGGTGCAAGGGGCAGGTGCAAGGGTCTAAGAGCTGCCAAGGTGAGACTAGTCCGACGGCAAACAACGATCGCGCAAGTTCGCCGACATCCAGTGACACCCTGATACCAGCGCCATACAAGCGCTGAGGCACTCTTTACCATTCCATTAGACTTAGGCCCCATCTGTTGAGACACGAATGATACTCGATAGTTTCGAGCTTGGAGACTCCGGGAGGGTCAAATGGAACCAGTCAAATTATCTGAAACGCTAATAGGCCGCGAGGTAGAGCGCTTGTTCAGCGAGACCCCTCCCACGCACGGAGGTCGTTACGAGAATCCGGTTTTGGGCACGCACTTTGTCTACGGTTTGGATCCGATCGAACCGCAGAAGGAAGCGGCACACCGTCGACTCGTCGCTCGTGAATGGTTCGCTCTAAACAGTCCAGCAGACGCGCCGCCGCTCCCCACTAACGAACGCGAGCGTCAATACTGCAAGTGGGCAGGTCGGCCATTGAACTTTTTTGTTGCTCAATACGCTCGGTCACTGTGGGACCGGTGTGACGTGAAAGAACATGCGTCTTTCGCCGATTATGTTAGCGGCGTTCTGTGGGAACATGAGAACGGCGCTGCTGGCTCCAGGCTGCCCCACAGCTCGGAAGTAATCGCGGAATTGAAGAGGCGGTTTCCACCGCGAAAGCTTGAGGGATTGAGCTGCTTCTGCTGGAGCCGCCCAGGACGCAAGAAAGGCGTATCCTCGAAAAATCGCGCGAGATGAAAAAGCTCGCTGCGAGGATACGTGCAGAATACGATGCTGTCGGGTATCTCGGTAAATTCCCTCCAGAAGTTGCTTTCGTAATTGCACGCAATGTGGAGAAGACGCTCGCCATCAGGTGGGAAATGGAACAAGAGGAAATGGTCCGGCGAGGTGACCCGCGCGAAGTCGCCTGCATGACGGGCGGGGACAAGAAAAGAGCTCGATTATGCAATCGCCAGAATACCACCGGACGTACAATCCGACGCCGCGGCTGAACAGCACGTTATCCGGATGCTAGCCAATCTATCGCCGGATTGGGCGTGGTGGGTCGCACACTTAGTTGCCGATTATGAGGAGGCCAAATTCGAAACGAGGTCGACGATCAAAATATGGAAGGCGCAAAGCTCCATCAAATTGCGGCGAGGCCCGACGCTGTGAGCCGAGCTATGGCCCTGGCTGAGAGTTTTTTACGGAGCAGCTGAGAAATAAATTATGGCGTGTTTTATGGAAAGGTTGCGCCGAGCTGAGGCTAAATATGCCACGGCAGAGATTGTCGATCCCTGGCGACTGCCTTTGGAACGTGTGCACGGTAAAATCGGCGACGATGGAATCGAGCGCATTAGCACGCAGCTTTTGTTTGATATCCTCGAAGTGCCGCAACACAGTCGGGGGGCCGAAGCATGCCGGCGCCTGGCGAAGCTGATGGCCGAGCTCGGCTGGATGGCTGTGCGGGTCCGGGGCCTCACCCGTGGGGGCTATCTGGAGCAGGTGCGCGGGTACTGCCGCCAGCCAATGCGCCCATACCTGATGAGCGCGCCGCTCAGTTCTAAAAAAAATGACACGGTAAAACGGGTTGCACGCTCAGCGCATCATTAGGTGCCACGACTGACACGAAAAGATGGGTGTTGCTTTGTCCATCAACGAGACCTGGCAGGGTGAAAGGGTTGCGGCGGGCCTACGCGAAATCCTCGGACCTTCCTACCTTGAAACTCGCGACGCACCGCGGATCATCACAGCCCCAACAAAGCTGCGCCGCCTTCGTAAACGGCACTTCCGCTTTTCCCCGAAAGCTGTCGTCAGGTCCTAATG
>CAVXNL010000002.1:0-3189746 GCA_963763045.1 uncultured Planctomycetaceae bacterium
AGGCGCTGGCGGCGAAGGTCGCGGCCAAGCAGGCCGGAAATGGCTGAGATGAGATCGGTATGCTTGTCCCTGCTACGGAAGGAGCGCCGAGGCTTTGTAGAAAACCGCGTCGTAGAGGCGAGCGGCGCGGAATCAACGCCATGTCGGCCGCTCACGACGATTTCCTTAGCCCCATCTCGATCGCCTCACTCACGGTTTGTGCGGCTTGACTGGATACTGGATACCCTTTTCATAACGTTCCTTCTGCAGCCAGCGTATCCACTCGGCTGCTTGCAGGGCGCCGAGAAAGAACACGACCATCGCCGCCACCGCGACCAGAGAAACGAGAGTCCCGGCGACCGAAAGCCCTCGTGGTTGGCCGTGGGACTTCGCCGCCGCCAGTCCCGTCACGCCGCACAGCAGGCCGACCAACGCCAAGCCGCTCACGCCGCCGATCAGTACCCATCCCCCGACGACGCCGAGGTCGAGGACGCTCGACTCGAGCATGTCACTATGCCAGATGGCGACCAAGGAGCCAAAGAGCAGTCCCATGCCGATCGGCCAGCCCACCAGCACCAGCGAGCCAATCAGAATCGAAGCGAGACCCCATTGCGCTGAATGGCTGCCGTTCGCTGTCGATGCGTTCGTGTCCTGGCTCATGCGCGATTCCCTCAGATTTAATCGGGTGGTTGGGGCGGGTTATGGTCCGGTTCCGTTCCGGTCGATCGGTGGGCTTTGTTCTGCGGAATTGGTTTCCTGGGGCGACAGAAAGGCAGTGATCGTCTCGACAAGTTGTTTGATGTCCGTCTCACGATTGGTCATCTCAACCACAATCCGGACGTAATCCAGCAGGTAGATGGTTCGCTGTGCGGCGCGACCCTTTTGGTATCGCTCATCCGCCAGTTGGTAAACGGCGTTGAGATCGTGTGCCGGTCGGTCGCGGAGTCGCAGGTCATCGGCACACGGATCGAAGCCCAATGACGTGAGGATGAATGCGGAGGTCAGCCTCGGGTCGATCTTCGAGAGGTAAGTATGCTCGGCCAGGAACCAGGCTTCGATTTCCATGACGGCCAAGACGAAGACAACCGGAGGAGGACTTTGTGGTAAGTCAGCCGCAAGACCCTTACGGAGCCGTGGAATGTCTGCTCGCTTCTTTGGCGCATTGCGCAGGCCAATCATGAACTTGTAGTCGTGATCGGCCAGGCGTTTGTATTCTTCGAGGATTCGAGACTTCACGCCGCCATCGCCGCTGCAATCAACGATCAGCACATACCATTTCAGCTCCGGATTATCGGCCACTGCCGTCACGATACGATTTCGCCGGCGCGTGGACTTTCCGCCTCTCGCCGCGCGCAACTCGACGTGGAGGTGGGCGGCGTTGGCCATCTCGCGGATCAGGTATGCGGCGAAGAGCTGTTCGGTCTCGCCCTCCACGAAGATCGCCAGCCTTTTCACGGCCGACCAGCCTCCTCGGGTTCCTGGGTCAGATAATCTGTTGCGAAGAAATCGAAATTGCTCAATCCGGTGAACTTGAACTCTTCGAAAACTTCCCGCGAGTTGTGGTAATTGCGAACTCGAACCATCTGTCCTTCCCGCTGCACCACTGCCCACTCCTCCAGCGGCACGGCATTCATCACAAAGCGGTCGTTGGTTGACATCACCAGTTGGAAGTCGGCTTCTAGTGCCTTCTCTCTTAGGAGACCGACCAGATCACAGGAACGCTCGAAGTCCAGCCCCTCACCGATGTCGTCGATAAGCAAACATGCTGGTTTGCCACGCATGAGCGTATAATTGAGCTGGATCAACAGGGATAAAGCTCGAAACATCCCCTGAGCCATAGACGGCTGGTCCGTTAGACAGCGGAGAGTCCTTTCCTTCGCGGCCACACCGACTAAATCCCCTGGCAAAGGAGTTAGTAGGCGAACATGCTGCGGCGTAGCGATTTTTACTTCTTCCAGGTCATAACCCAGACGCTTCATGTCAGCGACAACGGCGCGAGCAAAAGCGTCCCCGAATCGTCTCTGTCCATCAACGAACACGAGAACGACCTGATCTCGTTCGATGTTCTCAGGCGGGGAGACCGACGATACCTTGACAGCGAGCGCGAGGTTGCCGTGTCCCATTCCTTTACCGAACTCGTAGTGAAGCACGGATGCTCCCCAGTCGTGCAAGGACTGGAGGAAGGGGTGCTGAATCGAGTCTCGACGGGCGACAGCCGCCAGTTCCCGATCCGATGTCTGAAACCGGATTTCCTTAACTTCACCCTCGATGTCCTCTGCTCGGATCCTCCCGGCGCCTCCACGGCCACGTTGCAGCACATTTTGCCCGTCGATAGAGAAAGTTTCGCGAACTACGTGAAGGACCTCGACCTCAAGGTCATACTCGAGCCTTCGCGGCCCATCCTCGAAGCATGCATGAAACGATCCGCTAATCGCCACTTCCTTCATCTGTCCCGAAAGTAACCGGCCCAGCGCGTTGATAACGTTGATCACGCGACTTTTGCCCGTGGCGTTCTTGCCGATGAGGAGGTTAATGTGGCCGAGCGTCAACCCTTCGAGTCGCCATTCGGGATCTGCGCCGAGGAATTCGTCGAACTGTAGCGCCGTGAGTCTCATCGCTCGACCCTCGATCCAGTCAGGGTTCCTTCCCCCGTCGCCCAAGGTTTGTCGCCAACATGATACAATTTCGGAGTATCTTCCGGTAGTCCAGGAATTGCAGAGCGCTTAATACTACAGCGCTACTCCCCTCTCCCCGGTACTCCGGGGAGAGGGGTCGGGGGTGAGGGGATGAGCGGCACAACAGCGTCTCGCTCCTCTTCCCCTCACCCCCGACCCCTCTCCCCGGAGTACCGGGGAGAGGGGGGAATACAGCAGCTTTCATGCTGCGTAGCGCTGTAGTATTAAGGCAAGCCACTCAGGAACGTCACTTCACCTTCATCCCCAAATTCTTCACCAGAAACGCCCACTGGTCGGCCACTTCCTCGATGATGCTTCGCCGTCGGCTTGCCGGCGCCGTGGCCGGCGCGCGTCTCGATGCGGACCAGCACCGGCGCCGGGCCGCCCTGGCAGTATTGCAGCTCCGCCGACGAACTTGAAGCTGTGGCCCGGCACCACGCGGTCGTCGGTGTCGGCCGGTCGTCACCAGCGTCGCCGGATACTTCGTGCCCTTTTTGAGGTTGTGATACGGCGAATAGGCGTAGCAGCGCCTTGAACTCCTCGGCGTCGTCCGAGGAGCCGTAGTCGTCCACCCAGAAACGGCCGGCCGTGAACTTGTGGAAACGCAGCATGTCCATGACGCCGACCGCCGGCAGGCAGGCGCCGAACAGGTCCGGCCGCTGCGTCATGCACGGCGCCGACCAGCAGGCCGCCGTTGCTGCCGCCCTGGATGGCCAGCTTGTCGGTGCGCGTGTACTTGTTGGCGATCAGCTACTCGGCCGCGGCGATGAAGTCGTCGAAGACGTTCTGCTTCTTCAGTCTTGGTGCCGGCCTGGTGCCAGTCCTCGCCGTACTCGCCGCCGCCGCGCAGGTTGGCCTGGGCATAGACGCCGCCCATCTCCAGCCATGCCAGCGTTGCGGATCGAGAAGGCCGGCGTCAGCGAGATGTTGAAGCCGCCGTAGCCGTAGAGCAGCGTCGGATTGGTGCCGTCGAGCTTGAGCCCCTTCTTGTGCGTGATGAACATCGGCACCTTCGTGCCGTCCTTGCTCTTGTAGAAGACCTGCTTGACCTCGTAGTCGTCGGGGTTGAACTTCGCCTTCGACTTGCGGATAGAGCTTGCTCTTGCCGGTCGCCAGGTCGTAGCGATAGATCGTGCGGCGGCGTGGCGAAGCTGGAGAACGATGTAGAACGTCTCGGTGTCGGTGCGCTTGCCGCCGAAGCCGCTCGCCGTGCCGATGCCGGGACAGCGCCACTTCGCGGACAAACTTGCCGTCGGTGCGATACAGCTTCACCTGGCGTCATGCGCGTCCTTCAGATAGCTGCGACGAAGACGTTGCCGACCATGCTGACACGCTCTCGAGGTTCTCCTTCGCTTGCGGGATGATTTCCTTCCAGTTCGCCTTGTCCGGCTTGCGGATGTCGATGGCGATGACCCGGCCGCGCGGCGCGTCGAGGTCGGTCTTGAAGTAGAAGACCGGGCCGTCGTTGCCGATGAAGGAGTACTCGTTGTCGAAGTTGTCGATCAGATCGACGGGCTCGCTCGTCTCGGCCTTGAGGTCCTTGTAGATGATGCGGTAGCTTGCTGTCGGTGCCTTTCCAGATGGTGATGACGAGGTACTGGCCGTCGTCGGTGACGCTGCGCTGAAGCCCCAGTCGGGATGGTCGGGCCGGCGATAGACGAGCACGTCGTCGGCCTGCGGCGTGCCGACGCGGTGATAGCAACCTGCTGGTTCTTGTTCGAGGTCCTGAAATTCGTCGCCCTTCTTCGGCTCGTCGTAGCGGCTGTAGAAGAAGCCCTTGCTGTCGGTCGTCCACGATGCCTCGCTGAACTTGATCCACTTCAGCTCGTCGTCGAGCTGCTTGCCCGATGGCGATGTCCAGGACGTGCCAGGTCTTCCAGTCGGAGCCGGCCTCGGACGCGGGCATAGGCCAGGTACTTGCCGTCGTCGCTGACCGACCAGCCGGCCAGGGCGACGGTGCCGTCCTTCGACCACTTGTTCGGATCGAGCAGGACGCGGCCGGGTCGTCGAGTTTGTCCTGCGTGTAGAGGACCGCCTGGTTTTGCAGGCCGTCGTTGCTTGCTGTAGAAGTACCGGCCGCCGAGCTTGACCGGGGCGCTGAGCTTCTCGTAGTTCCACAGTTCGGTCAGCCGTTTGTGGATGGCCTCGCGCTCGCGGAATGGTCTTGAGGTAGGCCTCGGTGACCTTGTTCTCGGCGTCGACCCAGTCCTCGACCTCGGTGCGATTTGCGCACGTCGTCTTCGAGCCAGCGATACGGATCGGCGACCTTGATGCCGTGGAGGACGTCGGTGTGATCGGTGCGTTTGGTCATCGGATAAGTGAGAGAAGGATCGGCGGCCGTGAGGAGGGCGACGATTGGAAAGCCCGCGAAAAAGACAGTAAGGACGGCGCGGCGTTGCATCGGGAATGCTCCTTGCGGGAAGATCGAGTCATGAAGTAGGTATACCGCGCTGGGACAGATGGGGCCAGGAAACGCAGGCTGCTTGTTCGCTGTCGCTCTGTCGGGTAGGATGATGCACGTTGACCGGAGACAGGAGACGAGGAGTTCGCGATGACAACTGTGCAGGCGGTCCCCCTGGGAGTGCTGTTCGAGCAGGACGAGACCGCGTGGTTGGAGGCCATGGCAGCACTGGCATCACAACGACGCTATCAGGAGATGGACTACCCCAACCTCAGTGAGTACCTGGCAGACTTGGCAAGACGCGATCGGCGAGAGGTGTTCAGTCGCCTCGTGGTGTTGATGACCCACCTGCTCAAGTGGGAGCATCAGCCTGCTAATCGCTCCGGTTCGTGGCGCGGGACGATCCGGGAGCAGCGGCGCGAGTTGCGGCTGCTGCTGGAGAGCGGCACCTTGAGGAATCATGCGGAGTCGGTTCTGGCTGAGACCTACGCGGAAGTGCGCCGGCAGGCTGCCGATGAGACAGAGTTGGGGGTGGAGGTGTTTCCGGTCGAATGTGTGTGGGGACTGGATGAAATGCTGGGGGACGCGGAAGCGTGACGGACGAGGAGGGCTGATGTATGTTCTCGACACGGATACGCTCAGCCATCTCATCGCCGGTCATCCGCGCGTGCTTGCTCGGCGGGCGACAAGTGAGAAAAGAGAGAGAGTATGCCCTTGCTCGATCATTTCCATCCGCCGCTGCACGGTCCACGCCGCTGGGAAGGTTTCCATCATTCCTGGGCGACCTTCATCGCGCAGCAGCTCAACCAGGAGGTTCTGCCCTCCGGTTACTTCGCCGAGTCGGAGATCAGCCTCGGTCCGGAGCTGGAGATCGACGTCGCCACGATGGAACTATCTCGGCCGGATGGCGAGAGCAAAGAAATCGCGACGGCGGTCTGGGCGCCGCCGCGGCCGAAGATCGCCGTCAAGGTCGATTTCGCTCATCTCGACAGTTATGAAATCCGCGTCTATCAAGACCTGGGCGGGGCCGAGTTCGCGCCGCCATCGAACTGGTCAGCCCGCGGAACAAGGATCGGGCCGGCAGCCGTGCGCACCTTCGCCGCAAAGTGTGCGGGCTATCTCCAGCACGGCATCGGCGTCGTGATCGTCGATGTCGTTACGTCGCGGACGGCTAACCTGCACGCGGAGTTGCTCGACACGCTCGAAGTGAAGAGCCGCCGGGCGGTCTGGCAGGCGCCGACCTATCTTTACGCCGTTGCCTATCGGCCCGTGACGCTCCGCAAATCGCCCCGCGTCGAGGCCTGGCCGGAAACGCTAACACTCGGCCAAACACTACCGACGCTCCCGCTGTGGCTGGTGCTCGACCTGTGCGTGCCTGTGCGGCTGGAAGCAAGTTACATAGAAACTTGCCGCTCCTTGCGAATTCCGGCTTGATGCAGTCGTCATGCATTCTTCGTGGAGTGACTCATGTTCGGTTGGTTGTTTTCGCCGTCCTGTCCCTGTGATCCCGCGGCGAAAGCATGGATCGAGGAACGATTGCAATGGCTGAGCGAGGAGTTCGACGACCATGCCTTCAACGGTTGCCCCATCGTTCTGCCGACCCGGGAATTCTTCCCAGACCCCTATGACGGATCCAAGCGAGCGGTTCGCACGCTGCTGGATCGGGTCTGTGAATACATGGATGTCATACCCGACTTAGTCGCCCTGAAGTTCGTCTCCGACGCCGGCAAGATCTGGTTGGTTAACGATGCCGGCCAGTACATGCCCCATGCGGCGGGAACCTTTGAAGAGGGCGACCGGAAGTTCATCATCCGCATCGACAAGTCCGGACTCGATGACTCGATCAGTCTGGTCGGCACCATGGCGCACGAATTGGCCCACGTTCGGCTACTGGGTGAAAGCCGGATCATGAACGACACCTATGACAACGAACTGCTAACCGATTTGACGGTGCTGTTCTTCGGCCTGGGTATTTTCCTGGCGAATACGCCGCGCAACTGGGACAGTCAGTACAAGAAGTGGCCGGGAACGAAACTACATATGCCAGAGCACATGACACCGCCGATGTTTGCATACGCCCTGGCGCATCTTGCCTGGTTTCGCGGTGAGGAGAAGCCCGTTTGGGCCAGAGAGCTTCATTGGAACGCTCGGCCGGACTTCAAGCAGGCGGTACGATTCCTGTTCAAAACGGGGCAGTCAGAATACAAACCGAAGGTGAACTAAGGCGGCGTTCGCAGAAGAGAGGTTCCGCGAACCGCCGCTCGCCAAGAACCACTACTTCTTCGACACATCCACCTCGAACTGCGGCGAATCGACCTGGAGCGTGTTGTCGGCGCTGCTGCCGTGAACCTGAACCATCTTGTTGGTCGTCGTCGCTGCCGTCGCCGCGGCCGAGATCGTGGTCGTACCCTTCGTCTGTCCCGCCGGAATCACGAACGGTGTGAAACTGAGTCCGCCGGGCAGGTTCTTCATGGCGGTGATCGTTACTGGGCCATTGAAGCCGCCCGTCCGGGTGACGTGAACTGTCAAAGTGGCGTTGTTGTTCTGTTTGATTTTCATGTGGTCGGCCTTGAGCGTAAACGAACCGGCGGTTACCGGCTTCCCGGCCACGGTGACCGTGAAGCCCTGTGACAGCACGCCCGTCAGTCCGACGCTGGCCGCGTTACCCGAGACGACAATACCGTTCATGTCTCCTACGGTCGCATTGCCCTGTGCAGTTAACGGGATGTTCACGGTCGTCTGTCCCTTCAGGATCGTCCCGACCGGTGCGCTCACACGGGCCGGCAGACCTTGCAGGATCACGTCGATGTTGCCGTCGAAATTCTGACGGATGACCGTCACCGTGAGAATGGACGTCGTGCCTTGTTGAACGATCACTTTCGGACCGGCGACTAGCTGGAACGTCGGTGTACCCAGAACACCGACCACAAACTGTCCCGAGGAGAATTTTTTGGTGCCGAGGGCCGCGGCGGTGCCGACCGCAATGGTCGGTTTGTCCCCGGCCGTAGCTCGAAGATCGGCTGACAGGGTAATGACCACCGTGGTCTGCCCTTGCGGGATTGTGGCGGGAGGAGCGGTCACCAGCAGCGGCAAACCTTGCAACGTGACGTCGATCGGTCCGTCGTAGCCGCGACGGACCGCGGTGACCACGACGTTCGTCGAAGCACCCTGCTTCATGCGATAGGGGTTGGTTGCGTCCACGGTCAAATCGATACCCGAGGCTGGGATCACGCTCACCGTGAACGGCTGCGATTCCAGGGATTTGTTGGCGGCATCGGTGGCCGATCCGACGAAGGTAACGTCTTTCTTATCGCCCAGCACCGCGTCGGCAGCGGCTGTCATGTCGAGATCGACTGTGCTGGCGTTCTTGAGAATCAACCCCGCCGTCACGGTGACCTTGGCCGGCAGGTTGACTACGTTCAGTGTGATCGGCCCCTGATACGTCTTGCGCACGACGGTGACCGTGAAGCGCTTCGTCCCGCCCAGGGGCACCTGGATGGGGGAGGGATCTAGCTGATAATCGAAAAGGACCAATGCCGAACCCACCGATATGGTGAATGGGTCGGAAACGATCACTCGATTGCTGGCATCGACCGCGGTACAGGCGGCGGTCACGGTCTTCGTGTCTCCCAGCGCAGCGGCGTCGGTTGCCGTCAGATCGACCTGGGCGGCGGACTGGTCCTTGGCGATCGACACTTTCGACAAGGCCGTCGTGACGCCGGTTGGAAGGTTTTTCAACTCGACGTCGATCGTGCCGATGTAGCCGTTGCGGGTGACATTAACCTTCAGCGACGCCTTGCCGCTCTGGGCGATTTTTACCGTGTTCGGGTCGATGACCAGATCGAAGAGATTCGTCACGCGAACGGTGATGGGGGCGGACGGGATCGGCTTTACATCGGGGTCCGAGGTCTTACCGGAAGCGACCACCTTCGGCGCATCGCCCGGCACGGCGTCATTGGTTGCCGTCAATTTCACGTCGATGGAGCTCTGGTCCGCCGGGATGATGACCGTCTCGGCCTTCACCTTCTCTTGCAAGTTTTGAATTTCTACCGCGATTGGCCCCGTATAGGAGCCGCGTTTCGCCGTCAGCTTGACAATCGCTTCGCCGCCCTGGGCGACCTTGACCAGCGGCGATTCAAGCGTGAGGTCGAACGGCGTCCTGGCCGTTGTCGAGGAGACGTTGAGGTCAAACTTCTGCAGGGCCACCTGCTGTTCGACGTCGGGGATCGTGCCGATCACGGAAACGTCTTTCTGAGCGCCGGGTCGGGCATCGGCAGCGGCCGTGAGCTTGATCGTCGCCATGTTCTCACCCGCGGGAATCTCCGCCTTGTTCGGACCGACGCCGCTCGGCAAGTCCTTCAACTCCAGCGCGATCTTCCCGTTGTAACCGCCCTTTCGCTCCGCTTTCACGGTGAGCTTCGTATCCTGCGCCCTGAGCCAGCATGATGGTGGCCGTCTCGACGATCGTCAGGTCGAACGGAGTTACCACTACCAAATTGACCGCCGGTGATTTCGCGGTGAACTCCTTGCCATTAACCTTCGCCTTGCAGGTCACACAGAGGGGATAACTGCCAATTGTCACACTGGGAGCGAGCTTGAATTGCAGAACGACCTCGTCGGTCTTCTCGGCAATGTTCTGGATGTCCGCCGTCACTCCCTCAGGCAGACTGTCCAGCAACGGAACGATTTCTCCCGTGAAATCGGCGGCCCGTACCGCCCGAACCGTCAACTGCGTACTGGTACCGGGACTGGCCGCGGAGCGATCCAGATTGGCCGTGATAGTAAAGGACGGCGCGGCTTCTTTGGGCAAGTTCAGGATCGGTTCCGGCGTTGGCTTCTCTTTTTTCGGAGGCGGGGTTTCGACCCGTTCTTTGTTCTCGGCTGGCTTGTCGTCGTTCTTGAAAATCATCCAGCCACCGATTCCACCTCCAACCAGGAGGAGCAGCGCGATCACTGCGATCAAAGGCCCACGATTCCGCGGCGGCGTCTTTGCTCGGCGGGTCAGCGTTGGAGTTTCGGCCTGTCGCTTCGCCGCAGCGGATCGGAGCATCGTCTGGGCCGCTGAGGCAGGCCGGACGGTCGTCTGCTGCACTCCACCGGGCACGGCCAGGGTTTTATTGCAGGCCGTGCAGGCCACGCGCGTTCCAGCGCTCGCATCATCCGGCAGCGGGACAACGTTTCCACAGGGGCAGCGAAGACGACGAGCCATATTGCGATCTCCCAATGAGGAGCAACGAAAGGACGGTATCCGGCGGGCTGTCGAACACTCCTATTCTCACTTGCACCACTTCGAGCGTCCAGCGGATTCCCGGAATTGGCTTGAGAACGGCGACTCCGCGCGTCGTCATTCCTTATCGAAAACAACAATCTGCTGACGATTCACCATGACACGAACGCAAGCGCGTCTCTTACTTGCGCGATTAGTTTTCCGACGGCAACGATTCCAGCGGCCGAATGGTCGTGGTCACACCCACCACCCGAGGATCGTTCGCAGCGCCTGGACCCACGCATCTGACGCATCGTCGCCTTCGACGGTTCCCAGTTTTCCTCCCGGCTCGGCCAGTTGCGGGCGCGGGCCGTCAACGCGCAGAGCGCGACGGCAACGTCTTCGGCCTCAAAGGGCTTGAGCGCTGCGGTGGACAGCAGCAAACAGTGGCACAGGCTGCGGCGCGACCACTCGCGGCACATCTCGGCAACCGCCTTCGGGGATGCCGCGGCCTGAATCGTCGCGGTGTTGTTCGCCAGCTGTTCGCGCAGCAGTTTACGCAACAGATCGCGTTCGGCGGCCAGCGGGGGGTCGTCTTCCTTGCCGACGAATAACACCTGGAACGAGAGCGCATCGGTGCTCAGCCATTCGCTCAGCTTCCGGATCAGCACCACCACCGCGGCCAACAACAGCACGATCCGCTGGCAACGCAGCTCGGCGTCCATGAAACGCGCCATCACGAGATCGGCGTGCAGGACGAAGACGAATGTCCGCCGCCGCCGGAGGAACTGGTTCTCGTCGCGCGCATAGTAGAGCAGCTCGTCACGCAGGAACTTGATGTCGAAGAGATCCGGTTGTTCCGCTGCGTCGGTTTCCATGAACGCCAGTTGCGAGTGCAGCAAGCTCTCGATGCTGCCGCGGTTCGAGATCGAGGTGAACCCGCCGACGGGGTACGTGTCCTCGTCGAGAATGCGCGTCGGCACCTCCATGCGGCGGGCGGCGGGTGCCAGGCGATGGCGTGGGAGATGCGTCTCGAAGTCGTGAGCCGCCTTCAGCACCTGACGGCGGGCCAGGCGCGGACCTTCGTCCTCCAGGGCGGTGCCGGCCTCCAGCTCGAACAGGTCTTCCGGCCCCAGCACTTCGGGCGCACGGCGGGCGGCAGCGATTAGCCCCTGGTACAGATCGGCGAGCAGCGGTTGGGGGCCGTCCTGCACCAGCGACTCGTAGCCATGATTCAGCACTTCCTCCGGCGGCATTTCCAGGGCATGTTTGATGACGCCGGGCGAAAACTCGACGCCGAGAAAGCCGGCCCGCTCACGGAACTGGTTCAAGAGGAATGCCAGGCCGCGCGCCCGGTCGCGGCCCTGGTAGCGGCGCAGGGCATCGCCGGCGCGGCGAAGGTCCAGTCGCCCTCGAGCTTGCCGAGGACCTGATCTTCGTAAGTCCGCAGCAGGTTGACGGGCAGGTTGGGCACGTTCACGGCGGTACGGTGGACGCGCGTCTCCCAGTCGAGGCGGAAAGCCAGGCGGCCGAGGTCGGCGATGAAGCCGATGGGGGGGAGCGGCGAGCCACTGCTTGCGACCTGTAATGCCCATTCGAGCGCTTCACGCACCGTCGCCGCCGAGGGAGTTTCGGTCTGCTGCCACCACAGCCCCTGGCAGAGAAAACGGCGGGCTTCGTCGAGGTCGCGCAGCTCGTAGGTGTTCATGCGTCACCGCACACGGATCGTGAACTGCCGGCACACCGTCATTGTACCGACAGGGGGAGAGTTGCCCCATTTACTTATCGTCGCTGGTTTCCGCGCAAATGTAAACGGGAGGTGTTGTATATCCGGCACAGTCGATTCCGTCGGTATTTCGGTTAACTTCCGCAACGCCATCGTCCGAAGAATAGAGTGAGCAATCGGACGCAGGTTCATGGCCGGCGGGTGGTGGTGTTTCGCACGCCGGCTTCGGCGAGGCGCCTCCGGCGGCCCTGGAAAGGCGAGGGTGGCATGAGCGGAAAATGTTTCGGCCTGGCGAGTCTGGTGGCGGCCGTCCTCGGCCTCGGTTCAGTTCAGGCTCAAGGCCCGGACTACACGGCCCCGGGTGCCCCGTCCTCCCGCGCCGCCGGCTTCCGGTGGTCAGGCGGCAACGGGAACGCCGATGCCTTCGCAATGGATGCTCTATGAACGCCAGCCCGGCTGCTGCGGGCCGACGGGCCGAAACGGTCCCATCGGCTACGAAGTTTTCCTTCGTTCGGGTATGATTATTCCGGTCGAGAATACCGGATTGGGTTCCACGCTCGACAACGGCTGGATCATTGAAGGCGGCGCCGGACGTTGTTCTTCAACCCCGAAGCGGACCAAGCCTGGACGTTTGAGTTGGGTCTCGGCAACGCTTACGACCGCGTCGGGGATCGGACCAAATCGTACCAGTTGTTCAACATCGTCTCGACTACGTCTCCGACGGGTGTGGCCAATGTCACGGTGACCGGCTCCGATCTGAACCGCGACTACGCCTTCGCGGCCATCGGGCACGAGTGGTATCTGTGGGGTTCGGCCGAACAGGACGGCTGCACCGGCAACTGGCGCATCGGGATGGACGTTGGCGGCCAGTATGGCAGCGAAAAGCTCGATCTGAACGAGATCGAGCATCGTACCAACATCATCGAAGGCGCCTATGTGGCCGTGCATTCGGACGTAGAGGTGCCCTTCGGCCAGTGCCTCTTCCAGGCCGGTATTCGTGCCGAGTACGGCTACACCTGGAGCAATATTCTCCAGACCCAGAACAACGCCAACCTCCAAGAAATCACCGTGCAGCTGTCCGCGGGACTGCGATTCTAAGCAGCTGCCCGAGCAGGGTCTTAACGAACCGTGACCGTGAGAGAACGCATGGGCTGCGCTCACTCACGGTCGCGGCGCTTTGGGTGACGAGTCACGCCGCCAGACCCACCACGCGGCGTCCCTGCGCCACTTCCAGCACCTTCTCGGCCGCTCGGTCACACGCTCCGGGCACCGCCACACGGTCGCGCAGCGTTTGCAGCTCGCCACACAGTTTCGTGTACGCTGCCTCGTCGTTCAGCCAGCCGAGGACCTGATCCGCCATTGGCTCGACCGGCCAACCCGTGGTGACGTACTCGGGGAAGAGCAGCCGGTCGGCCAGCAGGTTCGGCAGGCTGATGTACGAGCACTTCAGTAACAGCCAACCCACGATGCGGGCCAGAGGACTGATCTTGTAGAGCACGACCGTCGGCTTGGCACGGAACAACAGCTCCAGGCTGACGGAACCGGATACGGCCATGCACGAATGGGACAGTTCGATGATTTCCGGCGTGCGGCCGTCATGCACTTCCAGCGGCAGATGGCAGCCGCGTGCCAACTCGCGCACACGCCGCGCCTGTTCGGGGCGAAGACAGGCGGCGAGAAAGCGCACGTCCGGCCGGCGGGCGTGAATGCGCTCGGCAGCGCGCAGCAGGACCGGGACGTTGTTCTCGATTTCGTGCCGGCGCGAGCCTGGCAACAGGCCAACGATTACACCGGGCCGCGCTTGCTGCTCGGCCAGGAACCCTGGATCGAGTTGCTGCGCGTACAGGTCATCCCAGTACGGATGGCCGACGTACTCGGCCGGGACGTAACGCCGGCGATACCATTTCTCCTCGAACGGCAAGGTGCAAAGGACGCGGCTGACGGTGCGGCGCATCTTGGCGACGCGCCAGCTGCCCCAGGCCCATACCTGCGGCGGAATGAAATAGACGACCGGGATGCCGAGTTCCTTCGGGCGCGGGCCAGGTGCCAGTGGAAGCCGGGATAGTCGATCATGACCACCGCATCGGGCCGATGCGCACGCAGGAAGCGTGTGGCCCGTTCCAGCAGGCCCGCGAGAAACGGGACGCTGCGCAGGACAGGCCCCAAACCCATGAGGGCGGTCTGGCTGAGCGGATACAGGAGGTTGCAGCCGGCCTCGGTCATGCGCTCGCCGCCGAAACCCGCGATCTCGATTCCGGGCTGCCGGGCGTGCAGCGCTCGAATCAGATTGGCTCCGTGCAGATCGCCGCTAGGCTCCCCGGCGCTGATGAACAGTCGCATGGCCGACATCCTGTCGAATGAATGAGGGTGAAGCAGGCAGGCACCCATCCTCCGAGTCCGCAGCGCCAAGCACGGACGAGCGGGACTGCGCTGGAAGCGGTGCGGCTCGTCCTTGCTTGGCGCTGCGGCCTCGCGGGAGGCAGGTTAACAGGAAGTGCGAAGACGGGGCAAGGGCAACAACCGCGATCAATGCTGAATCTGCATCCACCCTGGCGGTGTCGCCTCATATTTCGAGAACAGGTCGTCGCGGTCGATCGGCAAGTAGGCCAAGCTGGCGGCGGTGAACTCCTGCTCCAGCCGGTCAACGATCGCATCCTCGACAAGGTACTGGCGCGAACAGTGTTCGGCCTCTTCGCGAACCCCGTCGTCTCGGCATAAACCTTCAGGAAATCTTCCGGCTGCGTGCGCAGCAAGTGCGTCCAGAAACGACTCAATCGAGCCGAGAAGTCGGCCCGCGTTTCGCCGGGATGCGACAGCAGCGTGAGGCAGACATACTCGTCCAAGACGGCTTTCTCCGGGGGAAAGAGTACCTAGTTTTGAGTACGGATGAACCGCCGCGCTGGCCATTCCGCGACTGATCCCCACAATGAACGCAACTCGTCCCGACTGCCGGAGGACCGCCGTGAAAGCCACCAGTCCTGCGCATTTTATTGCTGCTGTTGCCGCCGATCGTCATGTTCAACCTGGTCGCGGGTCGTGAACCGGCTCCCTCTGCCGTACCCGAAGCCCGCGTGGCCACCTTCTCCATCGTGGCTTATGATCCGGAACGGAAAGAATGGGGCGTGGCCGTGGCGTCGAAGTATCTGGCCGTCGGCTCCGTGGTGCCGTGGGCGAAGGCGGGAACTGGGGCCGTCGCCACGCAGAGCCTGGTCAACATCACCTACGGCTCACGCGGCCTGGAGCTGCTCGCCGAGGGCAAGCCGGCCGAGGAGGTCGTCAAGTTGCTCACGGACGAGGACAAGGGGAAGGAGTCGCGGCAGCTCGGTATCGTGGACGGCAAGGGCCATGCCGCGAATTTCACCGGCTCGATGTGCAGTGCCTGGGCCGGCGGTAAAATCGGCACCAACTACACCTGCCAGGGCAACCTGCTGGCCGGCGAGGCGGTGGTGAAGGACATGGCGAAGGCGTTCGAGGAGAAAAAAGGTCCGCTGGCGTGGCGGATGATGGCGGCGCTGGAAGCTGGCGAGGCGGCCGGCGGCGACAAGCGCGGCAAGCAGTCGGCGGCCATTCTCGTCGTCCGCGAACGCTCCGGACCGGACCGCCGCGGCGACCGCTATCTCGATTTCCGCGTGGACGATCACGAAGATCCGATCAAGGAGCTGGCTCGAATTCTGGCCCTGCGACTGCCCAAGCCGGAAATGAACAGGTGATTCGATGGCCGATCTCACTCGTGTCAGTATCTCGCTGGAAACCACGCTGCTGGAAGCGTTCGATCGCAGCATCGGCAGCAAGGGCTACCCCACGCGCAGCGAGGCCATCCGCGACCTGATCCGCGACCAGCTGATCCGCGAGGAAGCCGCGCAGGCCAGCACCGGCGAACAAGTTGCGGTCCTCACGCTCGTCTACGACCATCACGCGCGCGAATTGGCGGCGCGGCTCATCGAGAAGCAGCACCATCACCACGATCTCGTCGTGTCGAGTTTGCACGTCCATCTCGGTGAACGGCACTGTCTCGAAGTGTCCGTGTTGCGTGGCCCAGCGGCGAAGGTCAGACATCTCGGCGAGGAGTTGCTTTCGACCAAGGGCGTGCTGCACGGCGAAATCACGTACACCAGCGGCGAAAGGGCGTTCAATCGGTTGCATTGAGTTCCGGAAATACCCCTGTTTCGCCGCGAGCTTCTGCGAGCGCTGAGTGCTCGCAGAAGCTCGCGGCTAAACACGGAACTGCTCTTGCACTTTCCTATCTCGAACGCTATGGTCCCGCCCGTCGCAAGCCAAACCATAGACCGAAGTGAGGGACGGAGCCATGTTGCGTTCCCTGGGGATTTTGTGCGCCGGCGCGTTGTTGATCTCAGCCGCTGGTTGTACACTCGATTCGTTCTTCCTGTCCTTTAGTGGTTCATCGAACCGGCAGGAACAGATTGCGACCATGTCGGTCGATCAAACGGCGGCCGTGTTGCAAGCAAAAATGCACAGCTTCAACATCACGCTGGCGTCAAGCCGCATTGGTGAAGAGATTCATCTCAAGGGGCTGACCAAGTCGGGTAAATCGTTCGAATTCATCCTGCAGCGCCAGAAGAGCGACACCGGCGACCGCACGATCGTCGCGTTCGAGGGTGATAAAGAAACGGAACTCCTGGTGGTGGCGGCGGCCTTCGAGGCAGTCAAGAAAGGCCCGCAGCCGCAGCAAGACACAAACGTCGTTCCCTCTGCTTCCAGCGGTGGAGTGTCGATTCAGCCCGTTCAGGGTGGGGCTCACTAAAATAAGTGGTGCGATCTCTGTAGGACGGATTTGCAATCCGTCCGCGCAGGCCGGACGGATTGCAAATCCGTCCTACAGAGAATTGACAAAGTCATTGTTGCGCGGTTCCTAAGGTTGACGAGCCGCGATTTCGAGGAAGCGATTGCGAGCCGCGACGGTAAGGGAGCGCCCCTTACCGCCGCGGCTCGTGCATTGGCGGGGAAGAGCCATGCCTGACCGTGCGTTCCATCGCCCCGTGCGAAAATCCGCCCGGACGGCATTACTCGCTTCCATCCTTGTCCACGGTATCGTGCTGTTTCTGGTGCTGTGGTACGCCCCCAGCACAAAAGAGAAGCCCGTGCCGTCGCTGGCGGTCACCGATTTCATTGTGTTGGTTGACGGCCCCGCACGCCGATCCAGCGGCGGCCAGGACGTGACAGTGTCGCAGGTCGAGCCGCCGACACCGCCACAGCCGGCGCCCATTGCCCCGATCTTTCATCCCCAACTTGTCGAGCCACCTCCCGCTGATCCCGTCGAGAAAGGGATTCAGCCGGCTCCCGCACCGATCGCCGGAACGACGATTCCGGGCGACGGTAGAGGTGGTACGTCGCCGTCCGGCCAGGGTGCCGAGTTCTTCCCGGTGCCGGCGACGGCGCGGACCGTCGTGTATGTCCTCGACCGCTCGATGAGCATGGGGGAGTTTGACGCCTTGCGCCAGGCCCGCACGGAACTGTTCGCCAGCCTGAACCGGTTGCCCCCGACCGCGCTCTTTCAGGTCATCCCCTACAACCAGGTTGCGGAACCGCTGTCCGTTCACAACTACGGCGGGATGCTTGCCACCGACTTCGACACCCTCGCCGAGGTAACGCAGGCCATCACGGCGTTGCGAGCCACCGGACACAGCGATCACAAGCAAGCCCTGCTGAACGGCCTGCGCTTGCGGCCCGATGTGCTGTTCTTCGCCAGTGACGCGGATGAGTTGACGGCCGAGCAGGTCCGGGAGGTGTCCCTGAACAATGGCGGCCGGTGTGCCATCCATGTCATTGACTTCAGCAACCGACCCGTCGATCCCGACAGTCCGATCAGAAAACTCGCGCTGCAAAATCGAGGAACGTATCGGCGCGTGCCGGTCAAGGAGTTGTGACAGGCCGCTTGAGTCCGCCGCGCAAGCAAGGACCCTTGCTTGCGCGGCGGACTCAAAAATCACACCCACCCCTGTCCCTCCTCCATCACCAGTGTCCGCAGAGCCGCTATCCAGGCGGGATGATCGTTCAGACACGGGCAAAGGTGCAGCTCCTCGCCGCCGGCATGGCGGAACAACTCACGCGACTCAGTGCCGATCTCGTCGAGCGTCTCCAGGCAGTCGGCCGTGAAGCCGGGCGTGGCGAGGAAGACTTTACGCTTGCCGCTCTTCGCCAATTGCGCCAGAATGCGATCGGTGTACGGCTTCAACCATTCCTCGCGGCCGAACAACGACTGGAACGACTGGGTCCATTCCGAGCGCTCCCAGCCGAGCCGTTCGATCAGCGCCGCGGTCGTGCGTTTGACCTGGGTGGCGTAGGGATCGCCGGCCTGGGCATAGCGAATGGGGATGCCGTGGAAACTGAGGACGTGGTGGTCCGGTTTCCAGCCGAGCTGGGCCAGCTGCTCACGGATGATCGTCGTCAGGGAATCGAGATAAGCGGGATGAGCGTAATAGGGCGGCACGATGCGCAGGGCCGGCACCCGACGTTCCTTCATCAGCGCGTGAAACAACACGTCGGTCGCCGAGGCCGTTGTGGTGGCCGAATACTGTGGATACATCGGCAGAACGATCAGGCGCTCGACTCCCATGCCGATCAGTGTCCGCACGCTCTCGGCCACGGAAGGATTGCCGACCTGCATGCCGAACGATACCGGCAGGTCTGGCAACAGCTGCTGCAGCGCCGCGGTTTGGCGGCGCGTGTGGTAGAGCAGCGGCGAGCCATTGGTCGGATGCCAGATTCGTTGGTATTTCGCCGCCGACTGCTTCGGCCGGAACGGGAGAATGAGCAGGTTGAGAATGAGCCGCCACTTCCAGCGCGGAACCTCGATGACGCGCGGATCGCCGAGGAACTGCCGGAGGTAACGACGGAGCGCGGGAGCGGTCGGTTCGTCGGGAGTGCCGAGCTGAATGAGCAGAACGCCCGGTGCGCGCATGAGTATAGTCGGCCCACGGAGGTGGGACGTGAGCACGCAGCGCCAGCAAGTGCCCACTTGCTGGCGCTGCGTGCTCAGTTCAGAGTCCACGCCTTACTTCTTCTTGCACTCAGGCCCTTCTTTCGGGTCCTGTTTCTCGGTGATGTGGGCATCGCCGCCGGCAGCCTTGAGGGCGATGGAGCGCTCGGCGTTGGTGGCCGTGAACGCGGTCCACTGCGGCGGCACGTTGGCCTCGGCGAAGATGGCCTCCACCGGGCACTCCGGAACGCACGCTTCGCAGTCGATGCAATCTACCGGATCGATGTACAGCATCTTGTCGTCCTGGTAGAAGCACTCCACCGGGCAGACCGCCACGCAGTCGGTGTACTTGCAGTCGTGGCACGGTTGGCAGACGGTGTGAGTCATGGGGATGGGTCCTTTCTTCTCTTTGGTTGCCGGGCTACGTTGCGCGGCTGGCGAGTCCTCGATGGGACAGACAACGAGCCTGATTTCAACCCTATGGATAGCATCTCGCCAGCCCGGTGTCCAGTAGGTAAGGCGGTTAGGGTGCATTCCCGTTAGTGCGGCGTAGGCGCTTTTCGTAGCCCGACGCGTTAGTAACTGTATTGCGTGTCAAGCGTTTTGTTGACAAACGGAGTTTGCCGGGTCATAGGGTTTCATGGAACGAACCAGGGCACTCGTCCTCCGCAATAACGGGAATGCACCCTCAAAAACGTGCTGCACCGAGAAACTTTTACCGGCAGGGCGGGTTGAATGATCTATCAATATCAGCCGGGCAAGACGCACAATCGAACTTTTGCTTGCCATTGCAGTTACGTCACACACACATTTACCACGGAGTTCACCCATGAACTGGCTTCGCAATCTCGCCGTGCTGGCGCTGGCGCTCGTCCTGACCAACTCCGCCGAGGCGGCGGGCAAGGCCAAGAAGAAAGTCAAACCGGTCAAGGGGACCGTCGTCGAGGTCAAGAAGGACACGGACAAGGAGAGCGGCACGGTCGTCGTCAAGATCGCGGGCAAGAAAAAGACTAACACCCCGGCAACCGAGAAGACGATCAAGGTGACCACCGATACCAAGGTGCTGAAGGTTGCCGGCGGCAAGAAAAACAAGGACGTCCCTCCGACCGCGTCCAAGCTGAGCGAACTGGAGAAGGGCGGCAAGGTGACCATTACCGCCAAGGGCGACGAGGCCAGCGAGATTCAGTTCGTGGCCGCGAAAAAGAAGAAGGCCAAGAAGTAAGGCGAACGGCGGGAAATGATTTACCCGTAGCCGAAGTCGCCAGACTTCGGGTGGGGCGTCCAAACCGGTAGCCGAAGTCGCCAGACTTCGGGTGGGGCGTCCAAACCCGAAGTCTGGCGACTTCGGCTACGGAAACTTAGAACCTGCCGCTCACCTAAGCCGCGGTTGCCGCTTGCGGAACCTTCACGGTCCGCGGTGGTTGAATTATCCAGGTGGTCCGGGCGTTCGCCCTCAAAACATCTGACCGAAAGGTAGACGATCATGCGTTTCGGACACAAGTCTATTGCCCTGGTACTGTTCTTCACCCTGCCGGCTTTCGGTCTGGCTGCTGAGAAGGGGACGAAAGCGATCCCTGCCAAGAAGCCGCACCACAGCCTCCGGGGCGTGGTGGTCTCGGTCCAGCAGGACAAGGCCAACGGCTCGCAACAGATCAAGGTGAAGGTCCACCATGCTCATGCCAAGAAGTTGGCGAAGAACGCGGCCGCGGCCGCCTCGCCCAAGAAGGCGAAGAACAACGGCGTCGTGACGGTCCACGTCCACATGCGCGACGAAGTTTGCGAAGGTCGTTCACAGCCAGGGCAAGGTTCATCGTCACTCGGCCCAACTCTCGGATGTCCACCAGGGTCAGCACGTCCACGTCGGCTTCACCGGCAAGCACAACGCCAAGCATGTGGACATCGTGATGCACCAGCACAACAAGAAGGCGACGCCGCCCGCCATCACGAAGAAGCCGTTGAAGCCCAAGAAGCCGCAGTGACCTCGACCGATCGAACCGGTACGCCCCATCTTCCGCGGCCGAAGCCGGGTGCGAAAGCGCAGCGAGTGGGTCAATTATCGACCCCTCGTGCGCGTTTAGGGCTGGTTCTGGGGACACATCGTTCACTCCGTTTTCGTGTGATGGTGATGCGGGTGAGTGTAAACCGCCATGCCGGCGCCGAAGGTGCGCGTCAACACCTCGCCGCTGACAATCTCTTTCGGCGACCCCTGGCACTGGATGCGGCCATCCTCAAGACACAGAACAAGATGGGCCAGGCGGCTGACCATGCTCAGGTCGTGTGACACCAGCAATACCGTTACTCCCGTGCGCTTGTTCAGATCGCCGATGAGGTCGTAGAACGGTTCCACGTCCTTGAAGTCGATGCCCGCGGCCGGCTCATCGAGGAGCAGCAGTTCCGGCCGCGGTTGCATGGCCAGGGCAACCAGTACGCGCTGCTGCTGCCCGCCCGACAACGCCTCGAACGACACGTCGATCAGGTGCGCCGCTCCGACCATGCGGAGCAGTTCCTCGATCTCGCGCCGCCGTGCCCGACCGACGCCCAAGAACAGCGGCCGGCGCCGCAGCGCCATGGCAAACAGGTCGAGGACCGTCAGCGGCAGATTGGCCTCGATGCGCAATTTCTGCGGGACGTAGCCGACATGTTCGGGAGCCGGCTTGCTGTGGTCGTGGCCGCACTCGAAGCGAATCGTGCCCGTGTAGTGTACTTCCTTGACCAGCGCCCGCAGCAGGGTCGTCTTGCCCGAGCCGTTCAAGCCGAGCAACGCCGTGATCTGCCCACGCTCGAGGCTCGGCATTGACGCCGCGCAGAACCTCTTTCCCACCCAGGGCAACGCACAGGTCGCGCATCGTGACCAGGGATTGGCTCATTTCAGCTTTTCCACAAGAGTATCGAGGTTCTGACGCATCTTCTTCTCGTACCAGTCGGCGTCGAGATGCTCGTTCTCACCGATCGTCTCCAACGGGTCGATCTCGAATAGCTCGACCCGGAGGTTCTTCTCCTTCAACGTCGTTTCGATGGTCGTCGCGGCCTTGCTTTCAAATTGCGGCTCCGTCGCGATGTAGTGGATCGGCTTCTTCTCGTCGGCGCACAGTTCGACGATGTCCCGGAGCCGAGGGCTGGTTGGGGCCTCCCCGGGGGCGATCTCGATCGCTTCGGCAACCTCCAACCCGAAGGACCGGCCGAAATAACGCAACGAATCGTGCAACGGCAGGATCCGGCGATCCTTCTTGCCTGCGACTTCTCGACGTACTCCGCCTGGAGCTTGTCGAGTTTCGCGCAGTACTTCTTGGCGTTCTCCTTGTACTCCGCCGCGTTGGCCGGATCGATGGCCGCCAACTCCTTGGCGATGGCCTCGACCATCAGTTTGGTGGTGTCGATGCCCAGCCAGACGTGCGGGTCGTTGTCGCCGTGGCTATGATCCGTATGTTCCTTCGCCGCCGGACTTTTTTTCGAGGTGAATCAGCTTCTCGTCCATGCCGTCGCTTTCCCCAAGCTCGACGTACTTCAACTTGGCATTGCCGCTGTCGTGCTTGAGCTTGTTGAGAAACCGTTCGTCCAGTTCCAGCCCGATGCCGAGCAGAAGATCGGCCTTGCGCAGCAGGAGAGAATCGCGGGTGTCGGGCGTGTAGGCGTGCGGCCCCTTCGTCGTACACAGGCTGATAACGCCGACGCGCTCGCCGCCGACCTGTTTGACGAAACTGTAGAGCGGCGGGATGGAGACGACCACGCGCGGCGGGCCGGGCAACTTCTCCCACGGATCCGGGTGGGACGAGCACCCCGTCAGGCTGGTGACCGATGCGGCCGTCACTACGATCAGGAACGCCAGCACTCTGCGTCGGAGAGTCATCGTGCTTCTCCTCGGATCGTGGGAATACTTTGTTATACCTGTGGGATTGTAGCGGCGGATTCACGAACTGACAAGGAGGAATTGTTTAGCCGCGAGCTTCTGCGAGCGCTTGAAGCAAGCGCTCGCAGAAGCTCGCGGCTAAACGACGGGCGGAACGGCGACACCATACTGCTTCGCCAGTTCCGTCAGCTGCCCCCATGTGCCGTCGTCGAGACGAATCCCGTCGGTGCGCCGTTTCACGCGCTCGCGCCGCTCCGGATCGCCCGGCAGAGTGATCGCAGAAGCTCCCTCGGCACGCGGACAGGTACGGACGTGTTCGGCCAGAGCGGTCACCTCGGTGAGGAAATGGTCCATCCCGGCGAACTGCGCCGCATCGAGGACGAGGAACAGGACAGCATTTGCGGAGCGCGGCGTGATCTCCGGCCGGCTGCACGGTCCACCCGAAAGACCACCGACGAGCATGTCGAGCAGCAGGCCGATGCCGAAGCCCTTGTAAGCCTGCGAGCCGCCCAGCGGCAGGATGGTGCCGCGCGGATCGTGGTATAGGACGCTGGGATCGGTCGTCGGCTTGCCGTCGGCGTCGAGCAGCCAGCCCTCCGGCGTCTGCTCGCCCTTGTTGAAGACGACGCGCACCTTGCCCTCGGCACAGACGCTGGTGCCGATGTCCAGCACGATCGGATCGCCCGTGGTCGGCGCGGCCAGGCACAGCGGGTTGGTGCCGATGCGTCCGGCGGTGCCGCCGGGCGGAGCGACGGCGCGGCCGAAACCGTGATTGTTGACCGAGGCGATAAAGGCCATGCCCTGCGCCGCCGCAGTCTCGGCGTATTCGCCGAGCCGGCCGATGTGGCCGCACTGCTTCAGCGTACCCGCCGCCAGTCCGGCGCGTTGGCCATCGGGATGAGCCGCTCCAGCAGCCGATGGGCCTGCACCTGACCGAGACCCCAGTTGCCGTCACAGGAGAGGACGGCGGGCGTCTCTTGGAGTATGCTCAGAGGGACGCCGGGTTTCAGTTGCCCGCCGGCCACCGCCTGGAGATACTGCGTGATGCGGATGATGCCGTGCGAGTCGTGGCCCGCCAGGTTGGCGTCCACCAGACTGCGGGCGACGATCGCTCGGCCTCGTCGGCGGGCACGTCCGCCGGCGCGGAACAGAGTGCGGGCGAACGGAATCAGAACGTCGGCGGAGAAGGTCGGCACGGCGGTGGTCCTGTTTTCCCTGTTTAGCCGCGACCCGATAGGGAGCGCGGTGTCATGACGCTCGCGCTCCCCTATCGGGTCGCGGCTAAACGGCACCTGGACGGTTCAGGATATATCGTTCGTTACCATACGATTCGTCACTGACAGCGGGGAGTCTTCATCATGCCCTTCGCCGTGCGAACGCGGATCCAGCCGGGAGTTTCCGGCCTCGATGCAACCATCTTACACCCTGGAGGACGGCAGCGGCGGCCGGGCGGAGATCTGGCCCGCTCTCGGCTTCAACTGCTTCCACTGGCAGGCCGTCGTTGCCCGGCGCAGCTGCTCGACCTGCTTGTACGCCGATCCGAAGCTGTTCGCCGACGGCCGGCCGACGCGCAGCGGCATCCCGATCCTGTTCCCGTTCCCGAACCGCATCCGCGCCGGCCGGTTCCGCTGGGAAGGCAAGGACTACCAGCTGCCGCTCAACGACAGCGTCAAGCAGAACGCCATTCACGGCTTCGCCTGCCGCCGGCCCTGGCGCGTCGTCGGCCAGGGAGCGGACGCCAACGCGGCCTGGCTGACCGGCGAGTTCCGGGGCTCGGTGGACGCGAAAGACTGTGCCGGCTTGTGGCCGGCCGATTACGAACTCCGCATCACCTATCGTCTCACCGCCAATTGTCTGCGCCGTCGAGGCCGAGGTGGTCAATCCCGACAAGGTGACGCTGCCCTTCGGTCTCGGCTATCACCCCTACTTCCGCTTGCCGTTCACTCCCGGTTTTACGGCGGCCGACTGCACGGTCACGGTGCCGGCCGCTTCCTACTGGGACCTGACGGACTGCCTGCCGAGCGGTCCGCGCCGTGCCGTCGATGCCGGGCGCGACCTGAACGCGGTGCGCCGCTTCCCCGACCTCAATCTCGACGACGTGCTGGCCGATCTGCCGGCGCATGACGGCCGGGCCGGACGGCTTGATCGAGCGCGCGACGCTGGTCGGCGCTCCGGGGACGGAGATGCGCTTGACCTGTTCGCCCGACTTCCGCGAGATGGTCGTGTTCACGCCGGGCAATCGGGAGGCGTTCTGCGTCGAGCCGTACACCTGCACGACGGACGCGGTCAATCTCCAGCAGCAGGGCTTTGACGCCGGCTGGCGTTCGTTGCCGCCGGGCGGGCGCTGGGGAGGCGTGTTCGAGATGCGGGTGTGAGTCGGTATCGCCGCTTGCGGCTTAGAAGCCATTTCAAAACCGGCGAGCCGAGCCCCGTAAGGGGCCGGGTAAATGACAATAGGCCACAACCCGGCTGCTTACGCAGCTCGGCTCGCCGAGTATGAAACAGCTTCTTAGGTGCAAGCGGCAACAGAGTGATCCCCCTTCGGAATCGAGCATGTCCCGACGCAAGCGCGACGAGGTCCCCTTGAGCCAGCGCCCGGTGCCCGACGCGCTGCGCGGCAAGCTGCGCCCGCCGCTTGTCGTGGTTCTCGGTTCCCCGGCCGAGGTCGTACACCTTCTCGCGCAGTGCGCCGCGGTCGATGCGACCTGCTACCAGATGGACCTTTACCAGTCAGATCGCCTGCAACAGGAACTGACCGAGGCGAACCTCGCCGCGAAGGTGGTGACGCTCGCCGGATCTCTGGGACTGTCCGGCCGACTTTCAGACCGCGATCTTTCTGCCGGCGCGCGGCGGCGAGCGCGAACTGAAGATCGACATGGTCGAGCAGGCGTTCCACGTCCTCAAGCCCGGCGGCGCCCTCGTCGTTTGGTCCTCGATGGCCGACGATGCGTTCTTCGCACCGCTGCACAAGAAAATCTTCGGCCGCGTCCACGAACACCGTTCCGGCCCGGACGCGGTTTTCTGGAGCCATCGGGAGGGGGATCGGCCACGGCGCCGCCATGAAATCACGTTCCAGGCCAGGATTCACGGCAACCCCACGTGCCGTTTTCTGTCGCGCCCCGGTACGTTCTCCTATGGCCGCCTCGATAATGGAGCGCGAGCACTGGCCGAGGTGATGGAGATCGAACCCGGCGACCGCATCCTGGACCTCGGCTGCGGCTGCGGCACCAACGGCATCTTTGCCGCGCAGGCCGTCGGCGAAAACGGCCATGTCGTACTGATCGACAGCAACGTGCGCGCGGCCGCGCTGTCTGAACACAACGCCCGCAGCAATGGCGTGGCGTCGTTTGAGGTGATCGCCACGCATCGCGTCGAAGGTCCGGAGAACGGCAGTTTCGACGTGGCGATCGCCAATCCGCCGTATTACGCGCAGCACGCCATCACGCGGCTGTTCATCGAGCGGGCGCGCGACTTGCTGAAGCCGGGCGGCCGCTTCTACATGGTGACGAAACAGCCCGGCGAGGTCGCGGAAATCGTTGAGGAAGAATTCGGAGCCGTCGAGGCGGTGATGCACCGCGGCTACACGATCCTTCTGGCGTGAATACTGGCATGGTTCAAAAGCAGGTCCAGTCGGGTGGCGCCGTGGGGCAGACATTCTTGTCTGCCGCTGGGTGGCAGACAAGAATGTCTGCCCCACGGCGCCACCCACCTTTGAACCATGCGTGAATTCTCACTTCGGCTTCGGAGCAGGGGGCGTGTACCGTTCCGCTTCCTCGGGGGAAATCAGCCCGTCGCCATCGACGTCCAACTTCCGGAACTCCTCCTCCGAACCGAGAAACTCTCGTCGAGAGACGACGCCGTCGCCGTTGCGGTCCATCGGCGCGAAACCATGCCGGTCCGCGGCGCAGGTCCACTCCGAGGGTTTTCGGATAGCCGTGGCTCACCGCGGCGAGCAGCATCCGCGGAACCGCGCGTCCGGTCGAAGACGCCGTCCGCCAGGCAACCAGCGTCGCGCACTCGCTCCCACGCCCCGCGCAGCTCGCGGATGGAGAGGGCACCGTCGTGGTTCGTGTCGAGCAGCTCGAACAGGCCGGGACTTCCATCAAGGAGCGATACGAGCACCTGTCCCTTGGCGATCTGGTCCTGAAGGTCGAGCCACGCGTCCAGTTCCTTTCGATCGAGCTTGCCGTCGCCGTCGCGGTCGGCAACCGCAAGCAGCCAGGAATTGCTCGCCCGGCGCCGGCGCGGCGTTTCCGTGGGATCCGGCCGCTCGGCTTCTGGCGCGGTAAACTGGCGGCGAGCAGCGGCCGCTCGCTTCCGCCAGCTTGCCCTCGGCTATCCACGTCTCCAGCCGCAGGCGGCCGGTCGAAAGCGCGAACTGGTCTCCAGGTTGACGACCGAGTCGAATCACCCAGCGCGCGTCCGGCTCCAGCTTCTGCCATCCGGCAAGCTCGGCGGCGCTCAGCTTGCCGTCCTTATCGAGATCGAGCCGGGCGAACAACGCGGGATCGAAGCCGGTTTCGGCGACGGACAAATAACCATCGCCGTCGCGGTCCCGGCGCTTGATGACCGCAGCGGCCCAATGCGTGTCCGCTTCGTCGGCGGGAAGGAGGATCACCGGCATTGCGGCGGCGACGTCTGGTGCCGGCGTGTCGGCTGCCGTGGGCGGCGTCAACAGCGTCGTCGCCGCCGCTCCCGGATACAGAGCGTGCGGCACCAATTCGCCGACACCGATCAGCTCGTCGTCGTTGCGGTCGAGCTTTTTGAGCGAGTTGGCTGCGGCCTTCCATTCCTTCTCGCTCACCTTGCCGTCGCCGTCGGTGTCGAGGTCCTTGAGCAGCGCGGCGGCCAGCTCTGCGCTCGCGGGCAGACGACCGACGCCGATTAGCACGTTGCCGAGGCCGCAACGGCGATAGTACGCGGCGAGTTCCAGTGGCGTCACCTTGGCGTCGCCATTGACGTCCAGGTCGGCGAACGGCGGCGGCGTCCCGACTGGAGGCGTGAAACCGCTGCCCATCACTTGCCGCAGCGCGAACGCCGAGGGCAGCCGCGCCGCCTCTTTCTCGTCCAGAACGCCGTCGCCGTTGCGATCAAAGAACGCGAACAGCCGGGCGAAAGTGTCGTCCCATACGGCGGCCAGGGGCTTGCCGTCCACCTCGACCTGAAGGCGGACGCGGACCAGCTTGTCGCCGCCGAGGAGGACCAGTTCCACGGCATCGGGTCGGGCAACAGTGCGCGGAGCCGGCTTTACCGGGGGATCGGCCGTGCGAACGAGGCCGCACGCCGCCAGCGCGACGCCGGCCACACCGAGAATCAGGCAGCGGTTCATAGGACCTCCTTGATCGGCTTGCCGGCCGGGTCGGCGATGCGGATCGGACGGCTGACGTTCGACATGTTCTGCTTCAGCGGGTCGATGCCGATGGCCTTCACGACCGTGGCGATCAGGTCCGGAGTGCGGACCGGGGCGCTCATCCACCATCATGCCATCCGCAGTCGTCTTGCCGATTACCTGCCCGCCCTTGATGCCGCCGCCGGCGAGCGCGACTGCCCACGACGCCGGCCAGTGGTCGCGGCCGTGGTTGCCGTTGATCTTCGGCGTGCGGCCGAACTCGCCCTGGCAAACGATGAGCGTGGAATCGAGGAGGCCGCGCTCTTTCAGGTCCGCCAGCAAGGCCGCGAAGGCGCCGTCGAGCGTTCCGGCGAGACGCTGCACCGACGTGAAGTTGTTCTGGTGCGTGTCCCAGCCGTCGAGGGTCACTTCGACGAACGCCACGCCGCGTTCGACCAGCCGGCGGGCGAGGAGGCAGCCCTGGCCGAACGGGTTGCGGCCGTAAGACTCGCGGACGGCGTCCTTCTCGTCTTCCAGTCGGAACGCGGCGGCCGCCTCCGGCCGCATCAGCCGCACGGCGCGACCGGTGGCAGCCCGCATCGAGTCGGCGACCACACTGCTGCGACTCGGCTCGAATTCCTTCTCCATCTCGCCGAGCAGGTCGAGCCGTTTCGTCTGCGTGGTCTCGGTCACGCCGACCGGCCGTTCCAGGTTGGGCACCTTCAGATCGTCGGTACCGGAAAACCGCCGCGCCCTAAGCCGCCGCCGACCACCAGGGGCGAGTAGCGCGGTCCGAGGAAGCCGCCGCCGAGGCCGGATTCTCCCGCATTTTGCCGGCCACCGATGGTGACGAACCCCGGCAGGTCGGCGGCGGCGTCTCCGAGTTCGTGAGCCACCAGAGCGCCGAGGGCCGGGAACTGGATCGCCCCCGTCGGGACGTAGCCGGTCAGACTGACGAACCTGGCCCGGCCGTGGTCGCCCTCCTTCGTGGACATCGAACGGATGAGGACCATCTCCTTCATCCGTTTCGCCACCCTCGGCAGATGTTCGCTGATCTTGATACCCGGAACGGCAGTCTCGATCTCAGTGGACGGGCCGCCGTTTTCGTGGCCGGGTTTGAGATCCCACAGGTCGATGGTTGCCGGACCGCCGTTCAGCCAGAGCATGATGACCGACTTCCGCCGCTTTGGATCGTCGGCGGCACCGGCGGCGAGGCCGTGCAGCCAACCGGAACCGATGCCGCCGATGCCGACGGAGCCGACCGTTGCGAGCCGCAGCCATTCGCGTCGAGACAGGCCGGCTCGCGATGAATTGCGAAGCGAAGACATGAGATACCTCCTGAATGAATGATCGTGTTATTAACCCGGCAAGGAAGTTCATTCTGTAGGACGACTCTCCTGAGTCGTCCGGACGGCTCAGGAGAGCCGTCCTACATGATAATCTTTGTTGCCGGGTTAATAGCTTGGTTTTTACGAGCCGCGACCGTCAGCGAGCGCTCTTTAACAGTCGCGGCTCGTTCGGTTAATGGTTGGTGTTGAACTCCGTGCTGTTGAGCAGCGCCCAGAACACGTCCGCCAGCGCTTTGCGGCTGTCCTTGTCCGGGCCGCCGCCGTCCACGTATTCGATCAGCCGCGCCGCCGTCTTTTCGGACGGTTTGCGGCCGAGAACGGCCAGGTAAAGGGTTTCCAACTTGCCCGCCGTGTCGAGGAACGGAGCGTCGGCCGCGGCGGAGAGAGTCGGGTTGTTCTTCGGGTCCGTCAGATCGGCGGACAGCCGGCCGTTCATCATCGACAGGGCCTGCACGATCGAGCGCTCGGCGGTTGCCGGCCGGTCGATGCGAAACTCGGCGGCGAAGCGTTTGCGGGCGGCCAGTCCTTCGCCGCGCTCCACGTCGTCGCGCTCGGCAGGCAATCCGGCGGCGATCCGCAGACTGTCGTACAGCTGCTCGCCCGTCAGGCCGCGGATCGCCATCCGGGCGAACAGCCGGGGGTTGCCGTCGGTTGCCGTGTCGGCGAGCTGATACGCCTTGCTCAGCGCGACGGCACGAGTCAGGTACTTGAGATTGAAGCCGCTGGCGATGAAAGTGCGCGTCAACTCGTCGAGCAATTCCGGCTGGTTCGACGGATTGTCTTCACTCAGGTCGTCGAGCGGCTCGACCAGGCCGAGACCGAACAGGTTGGCCCACACGCGGTTCACGGCGTTCCGGGCGAAATACGGATTGTCCTTCGCCGTCACCCAGTTGGCGAGCAGCCGCCGGGCCGAGTCGTCGGCGAGCGGTTCCGGCCAGACGAGCGGCGACTTGTCCATCAGCGCAGCGCCGACCGTGCGCGTCGTGTTCGGAATGGCAATGGTCGGTTTGCGGCGCTGGTCGGCGCGGGGAGCAACGAAGAACGCGGCCGTCTGCCAGAACTGATCCCGCGTCCAACGGGAGAAGGGATGGTTGTGGCACTGGGCGCAGTCCAGGTTCACGCCGAGGAACGCCCGCGTGGCGTTCGCCGCCAGGTTTTCCGGCTTATATTCGCTGGCGGCAAAGAACGAAGCGGGCGAAACGGCGCCGCGTGCCGGCACGGCGGTCCCTGAATTGGGAGCGGTCAGCAGGTCGCGCACCATGCGGTCGTAGGGCGTGTTGTCGCGCAGCTTGACGGCGATCCACGCCTCGAACCCGTCGGCCAAGCGGGCGAACTCCTGCGTGTCGGCCTGCGGCACCCAGGCGCGGCGCCAATACGTGGCCATGTGCCGCGTATGGCCGCCGGAGTCGATCAGGTGGTCGACGAGCTTCGCGCGCTTGTCGGAGTCGGAATCGGCGAGGAACGCTCGGGTCTCGGCCACCGTCGGGATGCGGCCGATCAGGTCGAGGGAGGCCCGGCGCAGGAACGCCGAGTCGCCCGTGATCGGCGCCGGCCGGACCCCCGCCTTCGTCCACGCGGCTTCGAGGTGCCGGTCGATTCGGGCCGCAACCTCGGCCGGACTGGGCAATTCAGCCGCTTGGACGGCCGTTGGAGCGATGGCTGTCACGAGCAGGAGAAAACGGTATCGAATTGTCATCGCGGTGTCACTCTCCTTATGGGGGGCGGGAGCGTGAGCGAACGGCGTCCTCCGGTCGCTCACGATCCCGGCTCGCCAGATCGTTAGTAGTCCTGCGGCGCGATCAGGTGCCCGTCGTCCCGCGTCGTGAGATAGCCGAACGTCAGGCCATTCAACTTGTCGCCGACGAAACGCACTGAACCGTCGCAGAGCAGCACGTTCGCTCCGCCGGTGTGGAAGCCGTAGATGCCGAACTGGTTGTTGCAGTTCACCGAGCAATCGGTCGCGTCGCCGGTGGCACGGCCTTCGCCGTCGGACCGGTCGGCCGGACCGAACCCGATCGACCCATATCCGGCCCACATGCCGCGAGCGTTGGCGGTCATGCCGAACAGATCGTCCTTGTCGAGCTTCTTGCCGTTCCGCCACGTCTGCGGCCGACCCGCCTGCTCGATCAGAAGCAAGGTGCAGGACAGGCCGTCGGTAATCTTGTTGAGCGGCAGAACGTCGTCATCGGTCATCGGCTGGCGCTGGTTGTTCAGCATCTGGTCGGCGAGGCCTGCGTTGGTTCCGTAGCCGCCGCGCGGCATCTGGAACCCATTGGACGTGATGTAATCGTTCACCGCTCCGCTGACGGTGAAGATCGACTCCTTATCCGGATTGTCCGACTTGCCGCTCGCCTGGGCTTTCATCGTCACCACCCGGCCGGTCGGCGAGGCGGGACAGAGGAACGTGCTCACGCAGGTTTCGACCACCGCCTTGTTGCCCGGATCGTAGCAGTCCAGCTTGAGGTTGTACTTGTGGGCCAACTCCTCCTCGCCGATGTAGGGGAGGACATACGGCCCCCAGCCGCCTTTTGAGCCGGCGTTGAAGCCGGTGCGCCGCGCGGGAAAGCCGCCGTTCGCCTTCTCGAACGCCAGCATCGCCTGCCCAAGTTTCCGCAGGTTGTCCTGGCACTTGGCCCGATCCGCCTCCGCGCGGGTAGCCTGCACGTAGGGGATTGCGAGGGCGGCCACCACGACCGCGGCGACAAGCCCGACGACCACTTCAATGCGCGTGAATCCCGCCCTTGTCCGGCGGGAAGTGTCCGTTTGCATGGCGTGCTCCTGAGAATTGTGTTCGATGAATCGGCATCCGCGTGTCAGTCGAGCTGGAACGGCGGCAGTTCGCTCGTCCCCTCACGAATCTGGATCTTCCATCTGCTGGCGGCTGGGTTGCCGTACTTGTTCTGCCAGCGGTCAACCTTGAGGTTGCCCTCTTCGGGATCCTTCGACGGTTCCGGCCAGGTGAACGTGACGGCATATTCACCTTCAGGGGCGCCGTCCGACGCCGTGACGGAACTCAGCTGGAACCAGCCGTCCTTGTCGGTGGTCCCGCCGGGCGCGAACTTCCGCGGACCGATGTCGAACAACGGGTGAAACACCACTGCGCACTCCGGCCACGCCCCGGCCGTTGACGAGCACCTGGCCGCGGACCGGCGTGGGCTTCGGCATCGACGGCCGACAACCGGCAGCAGCCAGAATCGCATAGCAACAAGCCGCGGCGGCGACAAATCGTCGGCAGGACATCGCCAGCATCTCCTTCGAGTCAGTACGGTCCGATCGGCTCGCTGTCGTCGCGGATCAGCAGTTGCCCCAGGGTCCGCCCACTGAGCGCCGTGGACAGAAAATGCACGGACCCGTCGCCGAAGAGGAAGTTGGCCCCGGTCGGGTGGAAGGAGTAGATCCCTTGCTGGTTATTGCAATTGATGGTGCAAGAGAGCAGATCGCCGCTGCTGGGGTTGCTGGCCGAGTTCAGCGTGCAATCCGGCGAGTAGGTTTCAATGGAGATCGACCCATAGCCGGCCCACGTTCCGCGCGTGCTGTTGCTGGCGGGCGTCGTCTCGTTGCCGATTTGCATTCCGAGCTGCCAGATCTGCGTCCGACCTGCCTGCTCGAACACGATCGCGGTGTTCGACAGGCCGTCGGTGATTTGCGCGAGCGTAACGTAGACGTCGTCGTCCACCGGTTCGTGTCGATTGGAGTCGTTCGCTGCGTTCCAGCCGGCCCCGTAGCCCGCTGTGGGCATCGAGTACCCGTTGGAAGTCATGTAGTCGTTCGATGCGCAGGTGGCAGTATAGGTGGCTCCCCCGTCCGTTCCGTACCGAGCCGATGCCGCGGTGGCGTGGGCCGAGACGGTTATGGTCCGGGTAAACGGTACGTCGGGACAGCTGAATATCTTGAGTGGAGTGGACACATACGGAGCGTTCACCGGGTCGAAGTAATCATACTCCATGTTGATGGCGTGCGCCAGGTTGTCCTGTTCGATGTACGGAAGGATGAGCAGTCCCCATCCGCCGCATGGGTGCTGCGTGGCTCCCGGCGGCGAGCCGCTTCCGAAGCCGAGCCGCCGGGACGGGAAGCCGCCGTTGACTTGCTCGAAGTTCCGAAAGGCGAGGCCGATCTGCTTGAGGTTGTTCTGGCACTGCGTGTTGGCGGCGGCCTCGCGCACCTTTTGCACCGCGGGAAGCAGCAACCCGATCAGCACGGCAATGATGGCAATCACCACGAGCAGTTCGATCAGCGTGAAGCCCTTGCGGCGGCTGCTTTCGACGTGCGCAGTTCGGAAGTCGGTTGTCATCGCATGCTCTCCGGGGCGGTCCCTCAACGAGGCTGCCTGAGGCAGGTCCGGTTCGGGAAAGCACGCCGCGTGCCAAATCGAAAAGCGGTCATTTTCCGTGTGAAAAGCGCGTGGACCTCGGCAGAGTGGTTATTCTCTCACCCCGGTTGGTCATCGGACGAGCATGTGAATCGGGATCGCGGTCCGGACTTACGCAGCAACTGCTTGACGACCGACCCCGCGAGTGCGAGAATCCCTCAAGCGCATCTCACATTCGCAACTAACATGGAGGAACACCCGATGGCCACCGCCACCACCAAGCAGGAGAAGTCTCGCACCATCAAGCCGCCGAAGGTCAAGGCCCAGCAGCCGCTGTTCATCGGCGGCAAGTGGCTGGACAGCGTCTCCGGAAAGATGTTTCCGACGATCAACCCCGCAACCGGCGAGACCATCTGCCAGGTGGCGGAGGGCGACAAGGCCGACGTCGATCTGGCCGTCAAGGCGGCCCGCAAGGCGTTCGAGGAAGGCCCCTGGCCGAAGATGAACGCCTCCGAGCGCGGCCGGCTCCTCAATAAGCTCGCCGACCTCATCGAGCAGAACCGCGAAGAACTGGCCGGCCTCGAATCGCTCGACAACGGCAAACCCTATCGCGACGCCATCGCCGCCGACCTGCCGTTGACCATCAAGTGCTATCGCTACTACGCCGGCTGGGCCGACAAGGTCCACGGCAAGACCATCCCGGTCGAAGGCAACTACTTCTGTTACACCAAGCACGAACCGGTCGGCGTCGTCGGGCAGATCATTCCGTGGAACTTCCCGCTGCTGATGCAGGCCTGGAAGTGGGGACCGGCGCTGGCCACGGGTTGCACCGTCGTCCTCAAACCCGCTGAGCAGACGCCGTTGACCGCTTTGCGCGTGGCGGCGCTGGCCCAGGAAGCCGGTATTCCCGATGGCGTGGTGAACGTCGTGCCCGGCTACGGTCCAACTGCCGGCGCCGCGCTGTCGAGCCACAAGGACGTGGACAAGATCGCTTTCACCGGCGAACATACGACCGGCCAGCTGGTCATGGAGGCGGCCGCGAAGAGCAACCTCAAGCGCGTCAGTCTGGAGTTGGGCGGCAAAAGCCCGAACATCGTCTTCGCCGACGCCGACCTCGACGCCGCGGTGGAAGGGGCGTACTTCGGCCTGTTCTTCAACCAGGGCCAGTGCTGCTGTGCCGGCAGCCGGCTCTTCGTGGAGGACAAGATCCACGATCAGTTCGTGGAGAAGCTGGTGAACAAGGCGCGGACGCAGAAAGTCGGCGACCCCTTCGATCTGCAAACGACGCAGGGGCCGCAGGTCTCGCAGGAACAGTGCGACCGGGTGATGGGATTCATCCAGGCCGGCAAGAGCGAGGGTGCCAAGATGCTGATCGGCGGCAATCGGATCGGCACCAAGGGCTATTTCATCGAGCCGACCGTTTTCGACGAAGTGACGGACGAGATGAAGATTGCCCGCGAAGAGATCTTCGGCCCGGTCATGAACGTGCTGCGCTTCAAGAACGTGGAAGAAGTGTTGCGGCGCGGCAATCAGACGTTTTACGGCCTCGCCGCCGCCGTCTGGACGCGCGACATCGGCAAGGCTCACCGGTTGGCGAACGGCTTGCGGGCCGGCACGGTGTGGATCAACTGCTATGACGTATTCGACGCCGCGGCACCGTTCGGCGGCTTCAAGATGAGCGGCATCGGCCGCGAGCTGGGCGAGTACGCGCTGCAGCTCTACACCGAGGTCAAGACGGTGTATGTTAATCTGGGATAATCAGGTTGTTTAGCCGCGAGCGCTTTGAATCAACACTCGCGGCTAAACGAATCGGGGCATGGTTCAAAGGCGAGTAACACCGTGGTAGGACGGATTTGCAATCCGTCCGCTATCGCTCGGACGGATTGCAAATCCGTCCTACCACGGTGTTACCTCTCCGGTGCCCCGGTTGAACCAGGCCCGAATCGGGGCAATCTGGGTACTCTGTTCCTCCTCTACCCCGTCCGCGGTAGAACGGAACGCGCTTCCGGCCGATTTCACGCAAGGATCGCTTTTCGCAAATCCCGGACCGTGCTATAAGCCCACTGGACGGACAGGTCGCGCCCTCGACTTACCCGCCCCGTTCTCCGAACCCTCTCTCCCGTCTGGGGAAAGAGGGCAACATGAGGGCGACGGGCCGCACAGTCATCTCGGACAGAGGAGGATATCTCAAATGTGTCGTCGCGGATTGGTTGTGGCAATTTTGCTATCGGTGGTCGGACCCGTGGCGGCGAGACCGCGCCCCCTACGATGCCGCCGCAGGCTTCCCCAGCTCTCGACAACTATTTGCTCCGCTGGGAGCAGAAGATGCTGGAGGTGAAGACGCTCCAGGCTCAACTGGCACGCACGGAAAAAGACCCGTCGTTCAACACCAAGCAGGAGTACATCGGCTACGCCCAGTACATGAAGGAGAAGAGGGGCGACGTCGTCTTCAATCTCGCCACCCTGGAAATGCGGCCCAAGGCCGAAACCCAACGAGGTCGCCGAGAAGTTCATCTGCACCGGCACGCACCTTTTCCAGTTCGTCCCGGCATCGACGGAGCTGAAGCAATACGAGCTGCCGACGCCGAAGCCGGGGCAGGTGTCGCAGGATAACGTCATGGCGTTCATGTTCGGCATGAGGGCGGTAGAGGCCAAGCAGCGCTACGAAATGCAGCTGGCGAAGGAAGACAATTACTATATCTACATTGACATCAAGCCGCGCAGCCCGGCGGACAAGGCGGATTTCGACGTGGCCCGCATCGTGCTGAACAAGGACACGTTCCTGCCCCGCCAGCTGTGGTTCCAGCACTCCGGCAGCGAAGTCACCTGGGATATCCCGGTCGCGCGTTCGGGTGTGGAGGTCAAACGCGCCGATTTCGACGCGCCGAAGTTGCCCCTCAACTGGAAGTTGACCCAGGTGCCGCTCCAGGACGGACCGCCGAAGGTCATCCGCTCCGGCACGCCGTGAGTGGACCTAGTGTCATACCGATTTTGTAGGGTGGGTCGAGTCTTCGAGACCCACCGGAGGATGTCGTGTTCCTCCTGGTGGGTCTCGAAGACTCGACCCACCCTACAACAGCTGCCAGAAACCGCGAAGACGCAAGCAGCTTACTTCGGAAAAAAACGCGCGACGGCGCGAGACAATCACCCCTCGCCGGGGTTACTACTCTGGTATAGAACTGTAGTTCTTGACTCGTTCCCCGCACAAGTGGGGAGAACTCGTTCTCACAACGAAGGAGAGACACCATGCGTATTCGTTCCGCCAGGTTCCTGTCACTGGCCCTTGCCATCGGCCTCATTGCTCCGCTGTTCGCGCAGCAACCGGGCCGCGGCGGCGCCGGCCGCGGCGTCACCACCTCCATGCTCCTCGGCCAGAAGAGCGTGCAGGAAGAGCTGAAACTGACCGAAGACCAGGTCAAGAAGATCGAGACGATCAGCAAGGACCTCCGTACCAAGTACGCCGACGATCTCAAGGACTTCCAAAACCGGGAGAAGTTCCAGGAAGCGATGAAGAAGATGAACGAGGAGCAGACCAAGCTCCTGGCCGACGTCGTCAAGCCCGAGCAGATGAAGCGCGTCAAGCAGATCGAAGTCCAGGTCGGCGGCCTTCGGGCTCTGACCAATGAAGACGTTCAGAAGGCCCTCAAGCTGACCGAGAAGCAGATCGAACAGGTCAAGGCCATGACGGAGGATCTGGCGAAGGACTCCAAGAGCATCCGTGATGATGCGGGCAAGGACAGGGCAAAGTTGACCGAAGCGATGGCGAAGATCAACACGCTGAGCAAAGAAGCCTCGGCGAAGTTCCTCAGCGGCCTGTCCGCCGACCAGAAGACGGCGTGGAAAGAACTGACCGGCGACGAGTTCAAGGGCAAGATCGAATTCACGGGCATGGGTTGCCGTCGCCCCAATCAGGACAAATAGTAATCCTCAGATATAGCCCAGTCTAACAACGCCGCTCGCGGCTTAGCACTCTTGCTAGGCCGCAAGCGGCGTTCTGGTTTCCCCGCCAGATTCCTCTTGGCAACCGACGGCTACTTCGGTATACGCTCCCCCCACGCTGGTCGGACAGTTTAGGCGCAGCGGCATTGGGACGTGCGTCCCGATTGCGCAATGGGCGTCCTCGGTCCGCGCGGAGGAACTTATCGATGGCCGGTAGTCCCTGTGGTTCTAGGCGTGGAATCATGCTCGTATGGATCGTGGTTGCCGTGGGCATGCTCCAGGCACCCGGTCGTGTTGCGGCGGCCCCGGAGGTCGAGACGCGGGACTTTTCCGTCTTCGTCGACGGCAAACCGTCGGGCGACGTCCACATGACCATCAACAAGCAGGAAGACGGCTCGGTGATCGTAAGTTGCGACACCGACATCAAGGTCACGGTGGTCATCAAGCAATACACCTATTCCTACCGCGGCCGGGAGGTCTGGAAGAACGGCCGCCTGTTCCGCTTCGACAGCACCTGCAGCGACGACGGCAAGCGCTTCGCCGTGGCCGGTGTGGCCGATGAGGACAAGTTGCGTATCCGCGTGAACGGCGACGAAAAAATCGTCAGCGGCGACGTCTGGCTATCGAGTTACTGGGCAATGCCCGACAATGCCAAGATCAACCAGATCGTGCCAATCATCGATGCCGACACCGGCGCCGAACTCTCGGGCAAGGTCCAGTTCGTCGGCGTCGAACCGCGCAACGTCGCTGGGCAGATGCAGAAGGTGAACCATTTCCGCCTCAGCGATGGCGTGCAGCGCGAGTTGTGGTTCGATGTGACCGGACGGCTGGTTTCGGAAGAATGGATCGAAGATGGCAAGTATCGGACGCAGGTCGAGTTGAATCGCCTGCGGCGGTGAGGTCGTGGTACTACCGCGGTACTCCCCTCGCCCCGGCTTAACGGGGCGAGGGAAGAAATAGCAGTTCTTGCAGTGCGTAGCGCTGTAGTGTGATCACCATCAATCGGCCGATGAAGTTCGTCGGCTATCAAGACGGCAAGAAGTTCACCACCGCGCAGATTACGGACGTCAAGTACCCCGACAAGATCGACGAGAAAGAGTTCGCCAAACCGTGAACGCCGGGGGGTTGCGGCTGAACTTGAAAGCCAATTTTTGGAACTGGCAGCCGTAACAACACAGGGCAAGGTTTGCGAGCGAACTCGGGCCGCCGTGGCTCGTCGGAACGATGTGATCGATGCACAGACGATGAGGAAAGAAGCTCTCCGGCGCGTGGCAGTATTCACACCGGTACCCGGCGCGACGTGCCACCTCGGCGTAGAAGGAACGAAGGTCGGATTTGCGCCGCTTGGCCATTTACTTTCGCGAACGCTTGCCGGCGGGCCGTCCGTTCCGCGCCGGCGCTCCTTGGCGGCGATGAGCCGATCGGCCCGCGCGTTGGCCTCCCGGTAATCCTCCAGGATCATTTGATCCAGCTCCCGGCGGTCCTCCGCTTTCAGCTGCCCTGCGCGAAACCGGTCGAGCAGCTTGTCGATTCGATCGCTCCGACGCTGGTCTCGTTCCGTTGGTCGATCGGGCACGACAACCAACTCGGAAACCGCTTGCAATAGCGATTCGATCGTCATGCCGCGCTCCGCCGCGCCCTGCGCCAGCTTGCGGTACACTTCGCTCGGCAACGAGAGGGTTTCGGTCATCACTGGCCTCGGGAACGGCCTCGGGGGCGAGAAAGCCGCGGTGGGGCTTTCGGTGATAATGTACTAGAAAACCGCGCCCTATCGCCGGACCGGAGCGCGGTCGGCGCCGCCGCGGAGATGTTCACCATCCTGACGACGCCGGCGAACGACCGCGTCCGCCCCTGCCACGACCGCAAGCCGGCAATCGTCGCCCCGCCGCACGTCGCCACCTGGCTCGACGCCTCCCGACGTGTATACTACCTCCAACGGCCGTCTTACAATCGATCAGTGAGTGAATGAGATGGCATCCAAAGAAGAGCGGTCACTCGCTCGGCAGATGTTCAAGTGCCGGTGCATTCTTGCCAGCGCAAAGGCGTTTCAGGACTTGTTCTGGGCCGTGATGAAGGCCAAGCACGGCACTGCTTTTGAACCGGTGGCACCGCAGGGCAGGAAGGGGGACGGCGGGAACGATGGGTACCTGCCTGCCGACAAGCATTATCACCAACTCTACGCGCCGCTTGACCCGAAGGAGAAAGCCGGGGCTGCTGCGAAGAAGCTGGCGCAGGATTTCGCGAAGCTAAAGTCCCAATGGCGGTAACAAAGCGCGGGGCCTAGGCAAGTTCACGTTCTGCTACAATGATAAGTATGAGGGTGTGCCAAGGGACATTTCGCAGACACTCAACGGTTTACGGGCCAAACACGCCGACATCACCTTTGCCAACTATGGCAGTGCCGACCTCGAAACGGACTTCATGAAGTTACCGGAAACCGAGTGGGACCGCATCCTTGGTGGGGCCGTGCCAGACCCTGAACGGATTTCCAACCTCGACTACAGCGTGTTTGGCGAGGTAATCCGGCACATAATGGCCGCTGACATCACCGAGTCCGCCGCGCGGCTCGATTTGCCGCCGGAAATGGACGAGAAAATCAAGCTCAACAACCTCATGCGGCGCAACGCGATACTCATCCAGAACGGGGCGCTCTACGTCGGCCGAGTCGAGAAGTATTTCCGGGACAATTCGGCGTTCGCTCTTGGCGAACTTCGGGATCACGTCGTCGGGGTATATGAGGCCGCCAAGAAAGCAGTCGCCGCGGAACCGCCGACTGGCAGCATGGCAGTGGTCGATGCCGTGTTTGCGGTATTTCGCCTGGGGCTCTTCCCAAAATCCGCAACTACCGCGATGGCGACCGCCGTAGACGCTGTGATAGGATACTTCTTCGAAGCTTGCGACGTGTTCGATCCGAAACCCACAGCCAGGGGATTTCCCGGTGCTTCTCCCTGACAAACACCTGCGTTTGTCCGAGTCAATACTCGGTTTTGCCGGACTGGTTCGGTCGCTACTCGGTAGGTCGACGACGTTCGACGCGCTGTGGAACCGGGTTCGGGAACATCTGAATCCGTCCGACTGGCCTGCGGAACACGGGGTGGAGAACTTCGTTCTCGCACTTTGCTTTCTGTTTTCCGTCGGAGCCATCGACGTGTCCTCAGCTGGCGAGTTGTTTCCATGCGGCTAATTGAACTGTCTTCCACTCGGTCCTCGTTCAAAACCGTCCGGTTCAACCGGACGGGGCTGTCTCTCATTGTCGGCAAGCACACGGTCAAACAGGCGAAAAACATCCGATCCACTTACAACGGGGTAGGCAAGTCCCTGTTGGTAGCCCTGCTACACTTCTGTCTCGGCGCAAGCAAGAACAGGCATTTCGATGCTCACCTGGAAGGCTGGGACTTTACTTTGACCTTCGAACACGATGACAAGCAACATCGGGTAACGCGCACTGTGGGAGAGGACGCGATCCACTTGGACGGCCAGGAATACCGACTTGAGACCAGCCGCAAGTACGGTAAGGGATACAAGGAGACTCTCAACGAAATCGGCGTCTTTGATCTCCCGGCCGATGTCAGCGGGCTCTCCTTCCGCTCGTTGATCAACTTTTTCCTCCGTCCGGTCAGGAGTTCCTACATCTCGCCCGACGGTGCTGTCACTCAGTGGACTCCCTACTTCAGGGTGCTATACCAAAGCTTTCTTCTCGGCTTGGACTACTGCCCGGTGGTCAAGAAACACGAGGACAAGAAGAGGCTCGACGAGCAGCTTGTACTAGCCAAGAGGTACAAAGAAGACAAAGACCTCCGCGAGTATTACCTCGGGGAGAAGAACGCCGAGATGGAACTCGCCTCACTCAATGAGCGAATTGCCACACTTGAGGCGGACTTAGCTTCTTTTCAGGTGGCAAAGGACTACAGCGAGCGAGAAGAAGCGGCCAACGCCCTTCATGCACGGATAGCCGACGCACGCGGCGAAGAGGCCATACTTGCTGTTCGCCACGCGAACATCGATGAGGCTATGAGCATCCGCCCCGACGTGACACCCGAGCGAGTAAAAAGGCTATACGCAGAAGCCGAATTCGTGCTGCCGGCTGCGGTGGTTAAGCGCCTCGACGAAGTCGATGCCTTCCACGCCCGTCTCCGCGAGAATCGACTGAAGCGCCTGCAACAAGAAAGAAACGCCACCGAAGAGAAACTGAGGGGCTGGCAAGCGGCGCGGACGGAAATGGAACGAGAGCTTGACGGGCTGCTCCAGTACCTTAAGGCACACCGCGCTCGACGAGTACACGGAAAACAACCGATTCCTCGTTGAGTTGACGGCTCATAAGCGGAAAATTGAAGACTACCTCTCGCTCGTGGCGAAGTACATCCAGGAAGCCCAGCGGATTCGCGCGGAGATGACCACCGCAACAGTACAGACGACTAAATACCTAAAGACGATCAAGCTTCATACGGATCGGTTGATGGACTCATACCGCGGGTTCGCACGGGAGTTCTACGGCGACAAACCAGCAGGGCTGGTGGTGCGGAACAATGACGGCGACAACCACATCCGCTACGATATCGAAGCTCGTATCGAGCACGATCAAGCGGACGGCATCAACGACATCCGCATCTTCTGTTTCGACCTGCTGCTTCTGACTCTATTTCAGCGGCACCGTGTGAATTTTCTGTTTCACGACAGCCGACTGTTCGACGCGGTTGACCCACGCCAGCGGTGGACTCTGTTCCGGATGGCAAACTTAGTATGCCGAGACAACGAACTCCAGTACATCGCCACGATCAACGAGGACCACGTCGAAGCGATGCGGGACGCGGCCGGAAAGGATTTCGATGGTGTGCTCGTTGACACGCGGGTGTTAGAGTTGACTGACGCACCGAACGGGTCGGGGAAGTTGCTTGGCGTACAAGTCGAGATGAAGTACGAGGAAGAGTAGCAAGTGCCATCAAAGAGCAGGAGTTGCGCATACACGTCCCGGTTTAAGGTGTCCGCGACGTAAGCTTACGACATCAGCGCGCTGCACTCTAGCCCCTCGCGCCGAAACCGCTCCAGCAACTCCACCTGCTGATTCTCATCCCCGCACGTCAGCAAGCTGAAAAAAGTGGACATCGTGAATTTCAACGCTGAACTGCATCGCCCGCCGTGGTCAGGACCCGCCTTCGCCGACATCCCTGGCGGCTCCAACCAGTACCCGTCTCATCACCAGCACAATCGAGCCGTACAGCACTCCCTCCAACTCCCGCAGCCCGTGCTCGGTGTCCTCCGCAGTGCCGAGTTTGCTTGTCCATCGGCCGGAAGGAAGTTGCCGAGCGGCGTGGGTCGGTCTACCGTCGGCATGCGCGAACACGGCGATTCTCTCGTAACCCGCCCATCCGTCAACTGACTTCTTGTTTCCGCTGCTGAGCTGCATCCGCTAGAAGGGACTCGACCATCGCTTTCAAGTTGCTCGCTTGCTGTCCAGAAGCGATTGCCTGTTGCGCCTGTGGGTCCAGATGCTCCAGAAGCCCTGGATAATCGTGGTGAGCCTTCCCGTTAGCCAACAGCTCAGTGAGAACCTGCTTGGGAATAAAGTGCCCTTCTTTGACCTTGTCTTGTGGAGGCTCCTTCCCAAGTAGGCGATCCAGCGCTTCCGGAGATTCAAAAAACACAGCCTCGATCTCGGGCACAAACGTGAACACCTTGAACAGCGGTTTGCTCGACCCCGTCATCGCCGGCAACTGAATACCAGATGTTATCGGACCACTCATCGCGGCGAGGTTCAGCGATTCCAATTCAGCAGTAAGCCTGGGATTGAGGGTGTCCGAATCCATGACCAGCAAGACAGGACCGCCCTCATGGAACAGGATGTTCCGTCCGAGGGTGGCAAGCGACGTGCGCCCCTGGCCAGCATAAAACCGTGCCTTCTCGGCTAGGCCATCTCCCAGAATGGCACGGATAAGCTGGACGTCCGTTACGCCCTCCACGATGATCTTCAGGCTTGGTTGAGTCATAGCACTTCCAAGTCCTTGTAGTTTGGCGAGTAGTTGATGAGGCCGTATTTGCAAAGATGACGGTATTTTTCCAGCAGCACTTCATCGAAATTCTTTAACTTCAGACAGTCCTCAATATCCAGACCCGACCACAGGAGAATTCGGTGAGGCACTGAGTAATCCGCCAGCAGCAGGGCCTGAGCTGAATAGTCATCTGCGGCGAATACACATCCGAACGTTGTGTCCGGCCTGCGGAGAAGTTGGTTCCGCAATTTCGCAATAGCGGCAATGTCCACTGTTTCCTTATCTTTGCACTCGATCAGGAAGGTATAGCATTGCAGATACACCAGACCATCAATCTGCTCGATGGGTTTACCTCCTGGTGGCACGTCGTAGGGGTACTCAACCTCCAACTTGTTCAGCTTGAAAGCTCGGATCACCAGATGTTCAAGCGCCTTCCCACTGTCCCAGTCCGGTGTAGCGCCAGCCTTGATCTGCTCCCAAAGCGCGTTTAGCTCCTTCCATTTCATCCTCTCAGCGCGCTGGACGTATTCGAGATCCCTCTCGCTCGGTTTGGCCACGGCAGCTTTGCTCCTCAGAACCTTTTGCCGATCTTGCCCTTTCCCGCCATACTCCCGCGCCGACCGTCCTCGGTCAAGGCGAGTTGCGTGGACTTTCTTCTGCCACTCTCGCTTCCCACCAGCCACGTTCTCCTTTCCCCTTCACTCGCACCGCACTTCGGGGCCGAGACGCGCGATTTCCTGGTACGCCGGATGGCTCGCCGCGTCGTCCATCGACGACAGGTAGTCCGTATCCCGGTGCCCTGCGGAAGCAAGACGCCGGAAGCGTTCCGCCACCATTTCCGCGGTGCCGCCCGCCGTCGGCTTGACCGGTGCCGTGCTCATTGCCGCCCCTCCGCGAGAAATTGGGTGGTCTATCAGGAGATTCCTCCCGGCGCGATTATAGTCACGCGGCGTGCATTCCGTCAGGCTAACCGGCTCCAAGAAATAGGGAGAAAGAAAAGGGACGCGACGGAGCTCTTTTTTACGCCTGCGGAATCCGCAATACTCGCCTCCCCACAACGTGCGCGCTTGCAGTAGCCTGGCGACACAACAATCGCCCGTCCGCTCTGCGCGCCGAGGTCCGCCATGCCTGTGCCGCTGATTCTGACGCTGATCGCCGCCGTCACGCTGCCGCGCTTCCTCCCCCGGCGCGACGAGCAAAGCCGGCCGTCCGAAATGAGCGCGCCCAGTTCGTTTCGCAGTTTCGAGCAGACGACCGGGATGGCTTCGTTCGGCAAGCGGTCCGACGGCATCATGGAGACTTCGTTTGGTAGTTGTGGTCTCCGGCTTGTGTGTACGCGGCGCAAGCAAGTGCGGCAGGGCGCACACTTGCTGGCGCTGCGTGCTCAGGAGGCTCGGAGTTCGTTTCGCAATTTCGTCATCGCGCCGCCGGCCGGCGCTTCGCACAGCAGTCGGCGTGTCCGGCGGGAGTTCGTTCGGCAGATTTCTCCCGCCGCCGCCGTTGCCCGTATACCCTCATCCGATACGTCATAGGCCGCACTGCGCGATTTGAATCGTCGAAGCAGGCGACGGAAAAGAAAACACCGAGGCCATAACCGGCGCCATCGCAGCCGTGGACGCCGTAGAGCGCCCGTATGGCGTTATGGCCCAGGACGGCACACTCCGCCGCACTTGACATGGTCAAATTTTGCCGACTGTTGTAGCCTAGTACCCCATTGTCCGGCCCTCGCCGGCTTGGCTCTCTCGAAGTACGAGGATCACCGCCATGTTCTCCAGTCGTTCCGCCCGCATTCTCTTGACCATCGTTCTGCCGGCGTTCGCCCTGGTTTGCTTTTGCCTGATCGATATTCCCGCCGCGGACCACGCTGCCCCTGCGAAACATGGCATGGTCGTCGCCGTCTCGCCGCCCGGAGCCGACGTCGGCCGCGACATTCTGCAAAAAGGCGGCAACGCCGTCGATGCCGCCGTCGCCACGGCCTTGGCCATGGCCGTCACCTATCCGGCGGCCGGCAACCTCGGCGGCGGCGGCTTCATGGTCGTTTATCCCGGCAAGGGCGCCGAACCCGTCGTCATCGAGTTACCGCGAAACCGCTCCCGCTGCCGCCACCGGCGACCATGTTCGCCAAGAACGACAGCTGGTACACGCCACAAGGCCGTCGGCGTCCCCGGCACCGTCCGCGGCATGGCGCTGGCCCACAAGAAGTTCGGCAAGCTGCCGTGGAAAGACGTCGTCGTGCCGGCCGTCAAGCTCGCCGAGGAGGGTTTCATCATCGACGGCGCGCTGGCCGGCTCGCTGAACTAGTCGTCGGTGATCTCCACCAGACTTTCCGGAGCTGCGCCGCGTCCTCGGCAAGAACGGCGGCGGCCGACTGGAACGACGGCGACGCTGGTGCAGAAGGACCTGGCGAAGACGCTCCGCGCCATCGCCGAGAACGGCGCCGACGGCTTCTACAAGGGACCGATCGCCGATCTGATCGTCGCCGAGATGAAAGCCGGCGGCGGGCTGATCACGAAGGACGACCTGGCGACGTATACATGCGAAGGAGCGGCAAGCCGATCCACGGCACCTATCGCGGCTACGACGTCTACGCCCCGCCGCCGCCCAGTTCCGGCGGCATCTGCCTCGTCGAGATGCTCAACATCCTGGAAAACTTCGACCTGAAGAAGCAGGGCCGCTGGTCCGCCGAGACGCTGCACCTCATGCCTGGAGACGATGCGCCGCGTCTACTGCGACCGGGCCCGCTACCTGGGCGATCAGGACTTCGTCAAGATCCCCGCTCACCTGACGAGCAAGGAATACGCCAAGAAGCTGGCGCCAGGCGATCGACCTGCACCAAAGCGACGCCGAGCGAGGACCTGGCGAAGGACATTCCGCATCACGCGGCGAGGGCGACAGCACGACGCATTTCTCGCGTCATCGACACGGACGGCATGGCGGTGAGCAATCACCTACACGCTGGAACGCAGCTACGGCTCGCGGCATCGTGGTGCAAGGGGCCGGCTTCCTGCTCAACAACGAGATGATCGACTTCAACTGGTTCCCCGGCGATGACCGACCGCGGCGGCAACATCGGCACCGAGGCCAACACCGATCGCGCCCGGCAAGCGCATGCTCAGCTCGCAGACGCCGACCATCGTGGCGAAGGACGGCAAGGTCGTGCTGGTCACCGGCAGTCCCGGCAGCCGGACGATCATCAACACGGTCTTTGCAGTCGTGCTGAACGTGATCGACTTCGACATGGACATCCGCGCGGCCGTGGACGCACCGCGGCTGCATCACCAGTGGTTCCCCGACCGACTCGCGCTTCGAGGGAGCCTACGACGAGGAATACGCTGCCGCCGTGGAGAAGCTGAGGGCGATGGGGCACAACCTCGTCGGCACACGCCAGGGAGACGCGCATTCGATCTGGGTCGATCCGAAAACGGGCGTCTATCACGGCGCGGCGGACAAACGCATCGACGGCAAGGCAGCAGGGTTTTAACCTGGATTGCGCACCGTCCGCCACAAGCCTGACGCGCAAGCGAAGGGTTGGCGCGGGTAGTTACCTTCGCTTGCGCGTCAGGTTTGCGGGCATGGTTCATATCAGGGTAACACGGTTGTAGGACGGCCTTCCCAGGCCGTCCGAGGCGGAGCGGACGGCCTGGGAAGGCCGTCCTACAACCGTGTTACCCACGCTGGCCTGTTTTTGAACCATGCCAGGCTTGCGTCAACACCGCTTGGATATTCTCACGAATCGGCAGCGCGGAGTGACTCCGGAAGGTTGTTCCGTCGCAGAAACTCCGCCCGCCAATGGTAATGGTCCAGCAGACCGTCCGTGGGCCGGCCCAGGATATGGTGGGCCAAGAACAGCGCCTCGACCGATGCCAGGCCGTTGTCTGGGTCGGTGCCGCGCTTCGACACCCGCGGATAGGCCGTGTTCCAGCCGTGCAGCGCACGCGGCGGCACCTCGAGAAAGTCGCGCGTCATCGAATCGGCCCAGCGCCAGCTGCCGTCCAGCAGCAGCACCCCCAACTCGGCATCGGCAGCCGACAACTCCGGCCCCTCCGCCGCGAGGCGAACATAGCCTTCCAGGGACGGGCGTTCCACAACCGGATAGTTCAGAAAGAGCAGATCGGGCCGTCCGCGCAAGGGCATCACCGAACACTTGCGCGGATTCTCGGCCCGATGGCGAACGATGATCGTCGGGGGATACGTCGTCGGCATGGCAGTGGTCCGTCGGCTTGAAGCGTATGCTTCCCTCGTCTACGATAGGAAGAGGGGGGACACACAGAAAGGAGCCATGTCATGCACGTCGAGTTGAAATACTGCTCCATGTGAAACTACGAGCCGCAGGCCGTCAGTCTGACGGGCAAGCTGCTCATGGCGCTCAAGCAACGGATCAGCGACGTAAAGCTGATACCCCTGGGAGGGGGATGCTTCGAGCTGAGCGTGAACGGAGAATTGATCTATTCCAAGCTGAAGACCGGGAAGTTTCCCAACGAACAGGAGATGCTCGCCGCCGTCTCCGCCCGCGCCGGGTGACGCTCTTGCTGAGCCGCCTCCGGGATAGTTGAGGGAATTACAGCGGGAAGAAAAAAAACGCGTGAATAATACGCCTCTCCGTCTCGTCAGTAATGACAGTGAATGCCCCGTTCACCTGAATTCTGACAAGGAGAGGCTGCCTTCCGAAAGGGTTGCCTTTCATGACCCGTGAACCGGAGACGGTCCACGGGTTTTTCTTTATCTTCCCTCCGCCACTTGCGGTTTTGCAGTCATTGCTAAGCCGCAAGCGGCAGTGAACACAATCACATCGGGTTCTGCACCGCCTGGAACAACTCGCTCATCTTGATACCCAATCCGAGCGAGATGCGGTACAACGTCTCAATCGACGCGGAGTTCTTGCCCAGCTCGATCTGCGACAGGTAGCCCAGCGACACGCCGGTGCGTTGCGCCATCTGGGCCAGGGTCAGCCCCATCGTCTTGCGGCGATCGCGGATGGCGTTGCCCAGCGATTCACGCAGTGCCGCCTCGGACATCCGCAGCAGCCCCTTGCTCTCCAGACAGCGAGTCACGATCTTTTGCAGCTGGGCCACCTGGAAGGGCTTGGTCAGATAATCGTAGGTCCCGGCACGCAGGCAGTTCAAGGCACTATCGATGGACGGATAGGCCGTTACGACGATCACGCTGGCCTCGGGCTGGAATTCGCGGACCCACGACAGCACTTGCTTCGAGTCCAGGCCGGGAATGCAGTAATCGAGGATGACGACGTGATACTGCCGGGAACGCAACGTCGTTTCGATCAGGCTCGGGTCGGAGACGGCGTCCACGTTGAAATCGCCAGGGGCCAGTGCCGCTTGCATGACGCGGCAGACCGATTCGTCGTCATCCAAAACGAGGATGTGGACCTCGCCGGAACAGTACATGTTTCCAGCCTCTGCATTCGGCCAGGAGCGCGCATCCACCGCGCGTTCCCCGTTCACGGAAAGCGCAACCGCTTCGGTGGCCCCATTATTCTTCTGTAAAGATAGCACTCGTGTCTCCTTCGTCTCGTCGCGGCCTCATTTCGAGGCTGCCGGCCGAGATGTAGCGAGTCCGCGTTGGGAAGAGTCTCCCGAACGGTCCCGGGGATCGTAAATGTAATTCGGGTCGAATCCGAGCCTATCCCTGTTTCCCAACGGTCGAGAGAAAGAGGTTTCGGCCCGATTGGAGTACCTCGGTCCAGAGCGCCGCGGACGGCACGCAGCAGCCCCTCCGGACGGAACGGCTTCGACAGCAGGTCGACCTGACGATCGGCAAATTCCTCGTGAGCGAAATCGGGCGAAACCTGGCCGCTCATGAACAGGATGCGCGCGTTGGCATCGTGCGTCAGTAGTTTGCGGGCGAGATCGACGCCGTTAACGCGCGGCATAATCACATCGGACAGGACCAGCCGGAACGGGTCCGTTCCCGCCGCGGCATAGCAATCCAGTGCGTCGGCGGCGTTGTTGACGGCCTTGACCCGGTAGCCGGCCTGCTCGAGCGTCCTGGCCACGAACTGCAAGATCATCGGATCGTCGTCCACGACCAGCACTTTCTCATCGGTCGGCAGCGGGCTTGAGTCGGACAATCGCAGCGACGCTGACCGGCAGGGCGGGTTTGGCCGCTACGGGCAACAGGACCTTGACGACGACGCCTTCACCGGGCTTGCTGCTCAGGCTCATTCCGCCGTGATACGCGGACAACAGCCCGTAGGCGACCGCCAATCCCAAGCCGCGCCGCCGGGCTTTGCTGGTGAAGAACGGCTCGACGAACAACCGGCGTTTCGCCTCCTGGCTCAGGCCTGGCCCACTGTCGCGGACGCACACCTCGACATGAGGGCCGGGGCGGAGGTAGCCGTAGTGTTCGAGAGAATCCGACTCGGACAGCAGCACGCATTGAGCGCTCACGGTCACCGTCCCCTGTTCGGCGACGGCATCACGAGCGTTGTCGAACACGGCCCGCAGCACCTCGCGCAGCGGATCCAGATCGAACGCCACGAGAGGAAGATCGGCGGCGATCGACGACTCCCAACGGATGCTTCCCTCTGCCTCCGAACGGAACCGTGTCTCTTCTTCAGCCAGCACAGTGGCCAACGACCCGTTGCGGTGCGAAACCGCCTGCCGTCGTGAGAACAATTGCAGTTGGTGCGTCAGGTTAGCGCCGGCCTGGGCGCTGCGATAGATCTCATCGAGGAAGCGATACAGCGGTCCGGAGACGGGTTGCGGGTGGGCGAGGGCGAGTTCGCTGAAGCCGAGAATACCGGTCAGCACGTTGCCGAAATCGTGAGCCAGCCGTCGCGTGAGGGCCGCCGCCTGTTCGAGGTTTTGTTGGCGGACACGCTGTTCCAGCTGCTTCACCCAGCGTCCCGAGGTTCCAGGGTCGCTGATGCGGTGCGCGATCGACTGTGCAACCAGGACCAGAGCGCCCTTCTCGGCGGCGGTCCAGCCGGTTTGCGAACCGGTGCGAACAAGGGGACTGTCCCCCCTGGCTTCGGAGAGAGTATCCCCTTTTTCACACAGGCTCTGAGGCGTAGCGCCAATCCAGATCAGCCAGCCACCGCCCATCACGGATATCACACCGGCGACCAGGAATGTGTCGTTTCCGCTGACAATCACTTCCGCATCCGGCGATTGACGGATGCGGGATAACAGGTCCGCGTCGATCTCCCAGGGGAATAACGACGGCGGCGCCCCGTCGTTGTTTGAGCAACGAACGATCACCGACTGCCCATTTTGGAAGTCGGCGATCCCCGCCGATCGGGCCACAAATGCCGCGAGGAGTTCGCCAACCACCGAGTCCAGTCCCAGATCAACAGGTTCGTCCCGTGATAGGAGCCGATGGGCGAGGTCGAGGGCGGCCCGGCTTCGGTCTGGAGTCTGCAAACCGTTGCCTGCCTGGGAACCATCCATAACCAACGCTCCGACAAATCGGGTGAGCGAATCTTTGACCGTGTAAGTTCAGTTCTGACCACAAACTCTAGGCCAGGAATCGAGGAGGCGTCAAATCGCCGTCGCGGAATTCTCGTCCGTTCCGATGATGACCGGTTAGCAATTTGCCGTAACACTCAATGATTTAGAGACCTGCGCCGATTCGCCCCGGAGTGGAGACGGAGCAAGATCGATCCCCCCATTGCTGAAGGTCTGAGTCGGTCCGCGGCTGAAACGCGGCGATCAGGGAGAAACCTAAGCAGCGACGAGGAGTGGCGCGGTTGATTAGGTCGGTACCCGCTTCCGAGGGACCTGACCTATACCACCGCGCCACTCCTCGTCGCTACGAAGCCCCTATTGAAACCAACTCTCACCGATTGAACAGGAACGACTTCGAGTTAATCAACGCCCACACCAGGTCCTGGGCGCCCGGCTGGCGCCGATCGACCGGCTTGCCGTTCTCGGCAACGGCCTGCTGCAAGCGCACCAACTCGGTGTCCTGCGAGCGGAAATACTGCGTCAACAGCGCCTTCTGCTCGGCGGTGCGCTTCTCCAGTTCGACGGCCAGGACCTTGGCCAACGCTGCGGGTGGGGAAATGAAGTGCAGGGGCGGCTTCGAGGTCGTCAGAGACAGGCGGAACTTACCGATCGAGTGGTCGCGGAAGGTCTGCGTCAGCGTGACGGTGATCTCGGCCCCCTGGGCGAAGGCCACCGGTGTCTTGAACTCGAAATGACCGGCGTTCGCCTTGCCGGCCTGCGGGAAGATGGCCCAGCCGGTCGCCGGGTTGTTGCCCAGCGAGTTCGCCAGCGGGAACTGATCCTGCGCGAACGTGGCCACGGGGTTGACGAGGACGGCGGTCTGGCCGTTGCCCGCCGCTCCGGTTGCCTTCACGTCCACCTTGAAGTTCGTCAGCACCAGGTTGCCGTTCGGCGACCGTCCCGGTCCCTGGGCCGGCAGGCTCGGATCAGGCAGCACTTCCAGGCGGATGCCGGTGATGCCGGTGAGGTCGGTCTTCAGCTTGACCGTGTAGACGTCCGTCGGCGCCAGTTTGCCGCCGGCCAGCAGCGAGCCGTCCGCCTGCTTGGTCAGCGTCGCCCCGTTCTTCGACTTCGCTTCGACAACCTCGGGCGTCGTCCAGACCGGCAGCCGATTGAGGTCAGCCTCCATCTTCGCGTACTTCGCCGGCAACGTCTTCTCATACACGGCCAGGGCGTCAGCGCGGCGCTGAGCCTCCGCGACCTGGCCGGCGAAATCGGCCTCGCCGTCCTTCAGCGCTTGCACGCCGCTTGCCAACTCCTTCGCCGTCGGCATCCGGCACAGCACGGCGAGGTACAGTTCCTCGATCACCTTCTTGTTGTCCTTCTCCGCGGCGAGCAGCTTGGCGATGCGGTTGTTCGGATCGCGCACCGCCTCGCCGACGACGGGGCCGGTCACGAGGTTCAGCACCAGGCCGAACTGCGTGGCATTGGACCGCTCGCATTCGCAGGCACTTTCGCGGTCCGGCTTGCCCGAGATGTTGAAGAACCCGCCCGGCACGTCCTGCGTGCTGTCGAGCATCTGCGCCGCCCGCTTGACGCCGCCCGGCAGTTTCGGCGCGGACCCGGTCGCACTGTGGATGGCGTCGTACAACACCTCGGCCGGCAGACGGCGCGCCAGGGCGTGCGAGTAGTTCAGCTCGTCGTCTTTGTTCCAGTCGTTGGTGACAATGGAGTGCTGATACGTCCGCGATTTGCAGATCAACTTCATCATGTGCCGGGTGTCGAAGCCGCTCTTGATGAACTCGTCCGTCAGGCGATCGAGCAGCTTCGGATTGCTGGCCGGATTGCCGGCCCGGATGTCATCGATCGGCTCGATGATACCGACGCCGAGCATGTAAGCCCACAGCCGATTGACGTAACTGCGGGCGAAATACTGGTTGTCCTTCGACGTCAGCCAGTGGGCGAGTTGCTCGCGCCGACTGTCCGTCGTCGGGGCGAGGTCGGCGTGGGTGTACGGGAACTTCGGCGGCGCCTGAACGCCGGTGCGAATGTGCGTGACTTCGCCGCCCTTGCCGTCTGAAATCACCTCGACCAGCGGCTTCGCGCCCTCGACGGCGCTGCCGCCGAGCTTCTGGCCCTTGTAGCGCGGATCCTCGGCCCGGCTGACCTGGGCGAAGTAGGCCGCGAGAGAATAGTACTGGTCCTGCGTCCAGCGCTCGAACGGGTGGTCGTGGCACTTGTTGCAATTGAAGCGCACGGCCAGGAACAGCTGCGTCGTGTTCTCCATCACCGCGTCGGGTTCGCGCAACACCTTGAAGTACGACGCGGCGGGGTTGTCGAGGTTCGAGCCGCTCGCCGTGATGATGTCGTGGGCGAACTTGTCGTACGGTTTGTTCTTCTCGACGGCGTCGTGGATGTAGCCGCGGAAGGCCGTCGCCCCCTTATCGCCGAGGAACTTGCGGTTTACCTGGAGAAGGTCCGCCCACTTGTTCGTCCAGTGTTCGACGAAATCGGGACTGCCGACGAGCTTGTCCACCAATTCGTCGCGCTTCAGCTTAGTGTCTCTGGTATCCGCAAGGAAGGCGCGGACCTGAGCAGGCTCCGGCGTCAAGCCGGTCAGATCGAGGGTGATGCGGCGGATGAACTCGGCGTCGGTGCAGACGTCGCTGGGCATGATCTTCACCAGGCGCTGCTTCTCGTAGACCAGCGTGTCGAGGAAGTTGTACTCGGGCGTCGTCTTCCACTTGTAGCCGCTGCGGTCGCCCATGACGACCAGCGTCGCGGCGGCGTAAGAACCTTCGTAGCGGGCCATGACGCAAGTTTCGCCGCGGCGCACGGCCGTGATCGTCGCCGCCCGATCGACAGTCGCCACCTCGGTGTTGCTGCTGACGAGGAACGCCTCGGCCGTCACATCCCGGACCAGGCCGTCGCTGTAGGTGGCGTAGACGGCCATCTGCTGCTTCATCTCCGGCAGCGGGATGACGCTGCCCACCGGCTTGACTTCGAGCTTCGTGACGCGCGGCGCCTCCGGATCGAACTTGACGCCGTCGGCGATCCAGGCGCGGATCAACTCGTAGTACGGTTCGCCCGGCTGGTTGACGACGCCGCCAACGTGGGCGATCGAGCCGGACATCTTGAGCAGCATCAGGCTCTTGTCCGGGGCGACGCGGTTGAAGCGCCGTCCTTCGAGGTCGTCCGTCAGCGAGCGGAAGTCGAGGATTGGATCGTAGCCGCGCAGCGACAGTTTGAAGCCGTTCTTGCCCTCGGCCGAGCCGTGGCAGGTGCCGGCGTTGCAACCCGAGCGCGACAGGACCGGCATCACGTCGCGGACGAACGACACCGGATGCTTGGCCTTCTGCCCCGTCACCTTGACGGGCACGGTGAACGTCTTGCCGCCGGCGTTGATCGTGAGCGAACCGTCGCCATCGGCTTTCGGCCGGATCAGCTGCGAGGGGCTGAGAGCGACGTTGGCCGCGACGGTGATCTTGGCATCGCGGGTCAGGTCGATCTTATCGCCGTTGGCGAGGTGCCCGGTGATGACGAGCTGGGTGTAGTCGTAAGGCGTCTTGAGCGCGATCTTTGCGGGCTGAACTTCGAGCCGCGCGATTTCCTGAACTGGCAGCGGAGCCGCGGCGCGAGCGGTGGGGGCCAGTAGGAAGGCCAGGGTCAGAGTCGTCAGGGTGCGTTTCATGGAAGGTATCTCTCCCGTTTAGCCGCGAGCTTTTGCGAGCGTTGGCTATCAGCGCTCGCAAAAGCTCGCGGCTAAACGATAAATTACGCGATGATCTCGTGTACCACGCGTCCATGCACATCGGTCAGGCGGAAGTCGCGGCCGGCGTAGCGGTAGGTCAGCTTCTCGTGATCGAGGCCCAGCAGGTGCAGGATCGTGGCGTGCAGGTCGTGCATGTGGACCTTGTCCGTCGACGGCGTGATGGCCGAACTCGTCGGTGGCGCCGTAGGCGAAGCCGGGCTTGACGCCGCCGCCGGCCAGCCAGACCGTGAAGCCGCCGGGGTTGTGGTCGCGGCCGGTGCCGTTCTTCTCGGCATAGGGCGTGCGGCCGAACTCGCCGCCCCACCAGACGAGCGTGTCCTCCAGCAGGCCGCGCCGCTTCAGGTCGTCGAGCAGGCCGGCGATGCGGCCGGTCCACGGCGCGGGCGTGGTCGGCGTGCTTGGGCAGGTTCGAGTGCTGGTCCCAGGCCGGGTTGGCGCGTGTTGTCGCCGTAGGTGACCTGCACGTAGCGCACGCCGGCCTCGCACAGCCGCCGGGCCATGCAGGCACTGCCGGCCGAAGTTGTCGGTCTGCCTGTCGCCGATGCCGTAGAGGTTCAGCGTCTCCTTCGTCTCCTGCGACAGGTCGAGCACGTCCGGGGCCTGGTTCTGCATCCGCCAGGCCAGCTCGAACGAGTCGATGACGGCCTCCAGCTCCGGATCGCCGCCGGATGCTGGTCGCCTTCGCAGCTGCTCGGCGTTCAGACTCCTGCAGCAGGTCGAACTGCTGGCGCTGGTCCGCGACGGAGAGGCGGTCATTGCCGAGGTTGCGGATCGTCGCCTCGGCGGCAGGGACGCCGGCCTTGCCGAGGGGCGTGCCCTGGTAGACGGCCGGCAGGAAGGCGTTGCCGTAGTTCCGCGGGCCGCCGTTGCCCAGCGACGGGCGATCGAGACGAAGCCGGGCAGGTTCTGGTTCTCGGTGCCCAGGCCGTAGAGCACCCAGGCGCCCATCGACGGCCGAACCAGGTTGGTCGAGCCGCAGTGGAGGAACAGCGTGGCCGGGCCGTGGGCGATGCCTTCGGTGTGCATCGAGCTGGAGTGAAGCAGAGGTCGTCGACATGGCGGGCGGTGATCGGGAAGAGGTCCGACGCCCAGCGGCCGCATTCGCCGTGCGGACTTGAACTTCCACGGCGACTTCATGACGCGCTGCTGGACGATCCTGCCGCGTGTTGGCGAGGGTGCGGGCATCGTCGAAGTCGAGCATCTTGCCGTCGTCGCATGTCGAGGCGCGGCTTGTAGTCGAAGGAATCGACGTGGCTGGCACCGCCCTGCATGAACAGGAAGATGACGCGCTTGGCCCGCGGCGTGTGGTGCGGCGCTTTCGAGGCGAGTGGATTGGCCGCGGTCGCCGAGTTGTTCGTCAGCCCGGCGAGGGCGAGGTAGCCGAAACCGCAGGCGGCGTGGCGAAGGGCCTGGCGGCGGGTCATGGGCAACATGGGAAGCAAGTTCATGGACGTTCCTCGGTATTTACCCCGAAGGGGTTGCATAGCTCAGCCGGGGGTCGCGTACTCGCGCACCCCCGGTGATGATAGCCGGCTCCTCTGCATTTACCCAGAAGGGGTTGTATAGCTCAGCAGGGGGGGCGTACTCGCGCACCCCCGGTGATGATAGCTGGCTCCTCTGCATTTACCCCGCAGGGGTTGCATAGCTCAGCCGGGAGTCGCGTACTCGCGCACCCCCGGTGATGATAGCCGGCTCCTCTGCATTTACCCCGAAGGGGTTGTATAGTTCAGCCGGGGGTCGCGTACTCGCGCACCCCCGGCGGATGCCCGCACCCCCGGCTTTAACTCGCGCACCTCCGGCGGATGCCCACACCCCCGGCGGATCTCAATCCCAAACATACGCGCTCGTCGTACTCAACACCATACTTCTGCAACAACCGCCTAAATTCATCCTGAAACGTTTCCTTCGCGTGATGTTGCTCCTGATTTGCAATGTAGGCCATCAGCGTCGCTACATGCCCCGGACTGATCGAAAACGCGCCATATCCATCCTGCCAGTGAAAGTTGGTCAACTCAGCGTCTTTCGTCTTCAACCACTTCGAGGACTCACGTTTTAGCTCTCGAACCAAGTCCGCAATGGTATGCGTCCGCGACAGCCGGCACAGAATATGAACGTGGTCCGCAGTTCCCCCGACATTCAAAGCAGGCGAATCCAGGTTCCGACAGGTGCCTCACCAGATAGGCGTGAAGTTCTCCTCGCAACGCTTTGTGCTGAAGAAACGGCGTCCGTTGTTTCGTCGAAAAGACAACATGAAGGTAGATCTGCGCCAGCGATTGGGGCATTTCAAATCCTCCTTCACGGCATAACTCGGGGTGCGCCAACAGCACCGCCGGGGGTGCGCCAACAGCACCGCCGGGGGTGCGCCGAACAGCATCGCCGGGGGTGCGCCAACAGCACCGCCGGGGGTGCGCGAGTACGCGACCCCCGACTGAGCTATCCAACCCCTTCGGGGTAAAGACAGCAGACACCAATCTCACCGCCGGGGGTGCGCGAGTACGCGACCCCCGGCTGAGCTATCCAACCCCTTCGGGGTAAAGACAGCAGACACCAACAGCACCGCCGGGGGTGCGCGAGTACGCGACCCCCGTCTGAGCTATCCAACCCCTTCGGGGTAAAGACGACCTCAATTCACATGCCGAAAATCCACGCACCCAAACAGCGTCTGATACACGCGCTCCCACGCCGCTTGACGCTGTGCCGGCGTCGTCTTGCCGCCGAGATACACCAGCGCCAGTTCCCGTTCGCGCTCCGTCGGTAGACGGCCCAGCGCCGTGCGATACGCCCGCTCTAACCGTGCGACATCCTCAACGCCCGGTTTCACCAGCGCCTCCCGCGCGGAAATGCGGGCCTGATCCATCACGAAGGCACTGTTCATCAGATACAGCGCCTGCGTCACCGTCGTGCTGACTGTGCGGCGGCCGGTCACCAGGTTCGGGTCGGCGAAGTCGAACGCCTCGAACAACTCCAGGAGGCGATTGCGGAATACCGGCGTGTAAACGCTACGGCGTGTGTCGTCGAAGACGTAGCCGTATTCCGTCGCCACGCTCGGCTTGATTGTCGGACCGCCTGCCGTCAGGTCGAGCTTCCCGCTGACGAACAGAATCGTGTCGCGGATCGCCTCGGCGTCGAGCCGGCGACGACTGTGACGCCACAGGAGGCGATTCTCCGGATCGACCGCCAACGCTTCCTTCTGCGAAACGCTTGCCAGTTGATACGTCCGCGACAGCACGATCTCACGGATCAGCTTCTTCACCGACCAGCCTTCCTGCACGAAACGCAAGGCGAAATGGTCGAGCAACTCCGGATGCGACGGCAATTCGCCGGTGACGCCGAACTCATCGACGGTGCGAACCATGCCGGCGCCGAACAGGTGGTGCCAGATACGGTTGACCAGCACCCGCGCCGTCAGCGGATTTTGCGGACTCGACAGCCAGGCCGCCAGTTCACGCCGCCCGCTCTCCTTCGCCGGGATCGTCGTCTTCGTTCCCGACGGCATCGTCACTTGTAGGAAGCCGCGCGGGGCCAGTTCGCCGCGATTGAACGTGTTGCCGCGGATGCAGATGTTGATGTCGGCGATCTTCGTTGCTTCCTCGACGGCCATCGCCACCGGCCGCGGCGGTCCGCTGTCGGTCAGTTTTTTCAGCTCGGCTTCTAGCTTTTTCACCATTTCAGGCGAGCCGGGAGCGTCAGCGACCGGAGGTTTCTTCTCCACCGGCTTCGCTTCTACCGCCTCCTCTGGCAGAAACTGGACAGCATCGACGGAAATGTGCCCCTTCGTCCCCTCGTTCGACACCATCACGTACCACTGGCCGTTCTTGTTGAACCGGTAGGTGCCGAGCGAGACGAAACGGCCGTCGATCGGCGGCGTCTCCTTCATGTTGACGTGGACGGTCTTCTCGCCGTCGAGGTGCAAGATGTGGACCGGTACGCTGGTGTCGCGGTTGTCGGCGGGAATGTAGGCCAGGCGCACTTCGTAGCGGCCTTGCATCGGGAAGTCCGGCACGAAGGTCAGCGTCTTCTCGCTCTTGATGCTGCGGTCATCGTAGAGGTAGCCCTCGCCGATGTAGTTGCCCGTGTACTTCGATGGCTTCCACTCGCCGACCTTTTTCGCCTGCGTGTCATCCAGCACGAAACCGGGAAGGTCCGATGGAGCCAGAACTCCCTTGGCGAGGGTGGTTGTCGTGCCGCTTTTCTTCTTCGCCAGCGCGATCCGCTCTTTGAGCGCGGCGACCGCGGTTTCGTGCTGCTTGACGAGTTTCTCCTGCTCGGCACTCATCGGCAGCGGCTGCGTAACCCAGTTCGATACGTTGTCGTGGATCAGCGTGTGCGTGCTCTTCATGATGCCGGCGAGGGCGTAGTAATCCTTCGTGGGTATCGGATCGAACTTGTGATCGTGACAGCGGGCGCAGCCGATGGTCATGCCGAGGAACACCCGGCCCATCGTGTCGATCTGCTCATCGACCACGTCCATTTCGAGAAGGTCCTTGTCCTGCTCTTCGTAATTGGTTGGACCGAGTACGAGAAACGCCGTGGCGATCGAGCTGCTGGCGGCGCTGCTCCGGCGTCGTGAACGGCAGCAGGTCGCCGGCGATTTGCTCCTGGATGAACTGATCGTAAGGCTTATCGGCGTTGAACGCGGACAGAACGTAATCGCGGTAGCGCCAGGCGTCCTTGAAGAGGAGCGTGCGGCCGCCACCCGAGGAATCGGAATAGCGGGCAATGTCGAGCCAGTGGCGGCCCCAGCGTTCGCCGAAGTGCGGACTGGCGAGCAGCTCATCGACGAGCGCTTCCACGGCCGCTTGCGGCTTAGCAGACATCGCTTTCTGGAAGGCGTCGATCTGTTCCGGCGTCGGCGGCAGACCGATCAGGTCGTAATAGAGCCGGCGGATCAACGTCGTGCGGCTTCAGTATCGCCGACGGGCTTGATCCCCTTCGCTTCCAGTTTTGCGAGAACGAAACGGTCGAGATCGGTGCGCGGCCAGGCGGCATCCTTGACGGCGGGGACGGTGCGGGGCTGCGGCGGCAGGAACGCCCAGAATTTACGACCTTTGTCGAGGTCAATGCCGGGTTTGGTCACGACGACAGTCTTGGCGTCGCGCGGATCGGGGGCACCCATGCGCACCCACTGCTCCAGGTCGGCGATGACGGCCGCGGGCAGCTTGCCCTTCTCCGGCATCCTCGGCTTCCCGGTATAGCGGACCGCCTTGATGAGCAGACTCTTGTCCGGCTCACCGGGCACGATCGCCGGACCGCGATCACCGCCCTTGCGAAGTCCGTCGCGGCTGTCGAGCATCAAGCCACCCTGCGGAATCTTCGCCTGGGCCGAGTGGCAGCCGTAGCAATGCGCCACCAGCACGGGACGGATCTTCTTCTCGAAGAACGCGACGCCGGCCTCTTCCGGCGCGGCGATGGCTCGGGATGCGAAGATCATCAGGAACAACGCAACGAGGATACGCATGGATATCCCTCGTTTAGCCGCGAGCTTTTGCGAGCGCTGGACTGTCCAGCGCTCGCAAAAGCTCGCGGCTAAACAATCACGGTTTAGTGACCGGCACGGCGACGAACTCCTTGACGACCTTGCCCGTCAGCGGGTCCACGAGGCGAACGGTGCCATCGAAGCCCGCCACGGCGACCTGAGCGCCGTCCGGTCGCCACGCCACGGCATAGACCGCGCCCGGTTGGCCGTCCAGCTTCGCCACGACCTTGGCGTCGGCCGTCTGGTAGAAGCGCACGTCGCCTTTGCCGTCGAGGCTGCTGGCGGCCACGAACTTCGAGCCGTCCGGGTGGAATGCCAACGCGTTGATACGGCCCGTCATCGCCGGGTATTCGCGGATCTTGTTGAAATCGTCGCCGATAACGCGCTTCTGCGTGCGGTGCATCTTGTAGAGGCGCGGCACGCCGTCGGAGCCGCCGATCAGCAGTTCGTCGTACCACTTTTCCGACATGTCGGTGCCGGCGGCGGTGCTCTTCACCTTCTGCTCGGTCTTCTGCGGGTTGCGTGCGACGGTCTGCAAGCCACCCTTCAGCGCCCCCGGCGTGATGCTCGTGATGTTGTCGATGAAACGCTGCGTGGCCACCTCCGTCAGCTTCATCGTGCGGTCGCGGCTGATCGACACGAGGTAGCTGGAATCCTTCGAGAAGACCGTGCCCAGCACCCAATCGCTGTGCGCCCCCTGATAGAGAATCTGCTGGCCTTTCTCCGTTTCGACGGCCCGGAGAGTATTGTCGGCGCAACCGAAGGCGAGCTTTGTTCCATCATGCGACCAGCTCACGCCGTAGACGGTGTCGAATGTCGCAGAGATTGATAGCCGCAGAGTCTTCTTCTCCAACGTCCCAGACTTGCACCTCTCCAAAGCGGCCCGGTGAGCCACCGGCGACGGCGAGCTGTTTGCCGTCCGGCGAAAAGGCGATGGCGTTGATGCGCTCCGAGAGTCCGACGAGCCGGCCTACCAGACCGGTGCCGTCCGCCTTGTGCAGCAGCACTTCGTGATAGCCCGAGACGGCGAGGAGCTGGCTGTCCGGCGAGTAATCGAGGGCCGTGATGACCGGCGGGAGAGCGTAGACCGGCGGATGCTTGGCATCCACCACGTCGCCGGCCGTCTTCGGCGTGTCGTCCTTGGCTCCCTCGGCGATCCAGCGCGTGATCGAGGTCGATGTCCTTCTTCGGCAGCGGGTCTTTGCCGCGCGGCATCTCCGCCTTGCCGTCGTTGACGCGAATCTGCTCGACGATGAAGCTCTTGTCGGGCTTGCCGGGAACGACACCCGGCTCATCGTGGCCACCGCGTTTGAGGAGGTCGGCGAAATTGGTCATGACGAAGCCGCCGCCCGGCTTGGCCGGCTGATGGCAGCCCTGGCAGTTCTGCGACGAAGATCGGGCGAACGTCGCGGTAATAACTGATGGAAGCGCTCGGGTCCTTCTTGGCATCCGGCTCGGCGGCCGGCAGCGAGCCAGAGAGGACCAGGGAAACGACAACACAGAGGAGCGCTCGCACGCTCATGGGGATACCTCTTCCAAGGTGTCAACGATCAACCAAGTACGGCAGGGGTAGCGTAGTCGTCCGGGCAAGGGACGGCACCGGGCGAGGAGGGATTATTCTATGATGCCAGATGGGACAGCGGGATGCAAGAAATTTCGCAGCGCATTTCCCTGTTCGCCGCTTGCGGCTTCGCAGGAACAACCGCTAAGCCGCAACCGTTGGTTTCACGCATACACCTGCACGCTCGCCGCATATTGATTCACGTCGTACTTCCGCATCAGCTCGATCAACCCGTCGTGTACCGCCGACGGCCCGCTGCACCCCGGTGAACAACACGCCGCCTGGTTCTCGACCTTCGCATAGGCATTCAGATCCGCCCCCGTGTCGAGAATCTGCACCGCGACAAAGCCGGCATCCTCCAGTCCACGGCGAGACTCCGCGATGGAAACCGCCCCCGCGATGCAGCCGACGTAGGCCGCGACGTTGCGCAGCAGGTCGGGCGGCAGCGGCTGCTTCAGCGCGATGTCACTGACGGCGACCCGGCCGCCTGGCTTCAGGATGCGGAACATCTCGCGGAAAACGGCCCGCTTGTCCGGCGCCAGGTTGATGACGCAGTTGCTCACAACGCAATCCGTCGAGGCGTCCGGCAGCGGCAGCTGGTCGATGGTCGAGAGGTGAAACGCGACGTTCTGTACGCCCTGTTTGTCGGCGTTGCGGCGCGCGCGGTCGATCATCTCCGGCGTCATGTCGATGCCGATCGCCTTGCCGGCCGGCCCGACCTTCGGCGCCGCCAGCAACACGTCAAGCCCGGCACCGCAACCGAGATCGACGACGACCTCGCCGGGTCGCAGCCGCGCAAACGCCGTCGGATTGCCACACGACAGCCCCAGGTTCGCCTCGGCCGGGATCGACGCCAACTCCTCCGGCGAATAGCCGAACGCCTCCGCGACGGCTCGCACTCCGGCGTCGGTGCCGGAGAGGCGGCTGGCGGCGACGGCGGCATAATTGGATTGGACTTGCGAGAGGATGGGATCGGACATGGTGAATCTCCGTTAGTTATGCTGCATCTCGTGTTATACCCAATGCCCGCGGGTCCGGCTAAGATTGTGACACGCAGCGCAAGCAAGTGCCGGAACTGACACTTGCTTGCGCCGCGTGCTCAAAAAGGAGCCGATCATGCCTGTCATCGCGTATCACATCGTCTGGACCACCTACGGGACATGGTTGTCGGGGGACGCACGAGGTTGGGTTCGGAAGGGCGATCGGGTCGTCCAACCTCCGGATCAAGTGTCGGAGCGTCAGGCCCGCGCACGGATGGTGGAAGAGCCTGTGGTGCTAACGCCGGATCAGCGGTCGCTGATCGAAAGGACAATCACCGATCATTGCCGTATTCGTGGGTGGATACTGCACATCGGCAAGGCGCGGACTAACCATGTTCATGTGGTCGTGACGGCGGACCGCGATCCGGTCGAGGTGCGCGACCAGTTCAAAGCATGGTGTTCGCGGAAGCTCTCGGACGCGGCGGGCTTGACGACCGTGGTGGCGAAAAAAGCAGGCCGGCGTCACTGGTTCACCGAAGGCGGCGACAACGAGTTCATTGACCGCGAAGAGTATCTGGCGAACGCGATTCAGTACGTGATGGACCAATGAGTACACCTTTGTGAGCACGCAGCGCAAGCAAGTGCCGACCGCTCCGCACTTGCTTGCGCTGCGTGCTCACTGATGCCACTCTCCCACGAACGGCTCGTAATACTTGCGAAACTGCCGCCAGTGCCACGTCGGCGCCGACGGGAAGCCCTCCTGCCCCAGCGCATCGACGGCGACGACCCAGTAACGCTTCGTCTCCTTCGTCGCCTTCGGGTCCGTGAACTTCGGCTCCGTCAGCGGTTCGGCGGTGAGACGCGTCACCGGTTGGCCCGGACCGTTGACCTTCGGCCCCTCCATGCGATAGACGCGGTAGCCCTTCAGCTTCTGCTCCGGGTTCGCCGTCCACTTCAGATGGCACTGTTCGCCTTCCTCCTTCGAGAAGAAGTGCTGCGGGGCGGACGGGATCGTCAGCCAGAACGGCGACGGTCCACTCTCGACCCCGAGTTCATTCACGGCCCGCACCCGGTAGGCGTGGACAGCGTAGCGATACGGCTGGCCCTGAGCATCCAGCTGATTCGCCGCGAACCGATGCGTGAACAGCGGCTCACCCTCGACGGTTTGCGGCTTCGTCAGGTCGAGGCCGGTGTCGGTGAACGTGGCGTCCTTGACCGGCGTCTTCGTCAGGCGCACGAAGGGGCCGATGGCCTTGAGAGCGCCAACACTCGGCTCGGCCAGCGGCGGCGTGTCCTTCTTCAGCCGCACGATCTGATCCTCGCTGAACACCTCGACGACGGCGCGCTCGACGAGATAGCCGACGACGTCGGTTGCCTTCGACGGCATCCACGCCAGCCGCACTTCCTTCGGCGACAACACTGAGACCGTGCCGTCCTCGATGAGCGGCGGCGATTTATGGATTGTGGTCGGCGGCAGCGGTTTGGCGGCGGGCTTCGTGGCAGCGTAACGGTATGTCCATATTTGCTGTTCGCGCTCAGCGTCCGGCAGGCGGTCGCTTTGGTTGACGTAGTTCTCCATCAGGATCAGATTCTGGTCCGGCACCGCCACCATGAGACGGCGCCGATTGTGAAAACCACCGGGCATCGTCGGCGGGTCGAGTTTCGTCCAGGTGTTCTTGCCGGCGTCGAAGGCCCACGTCTCCAGATGGCCCTTTTCCACCTCGGTTTTGTTCGCCACGTCGGCGACACGGACCAGGGCGATCATGACCTTACCGTTGGCATCGTAGGCGAGGACGGGATCGTTCAGGTTGGTCGGCGGCTGCTTCGCGGGCTTCAGGTCGCGCCACTCGTTCTTGCGCAGGTCGTAAGCCCAGGTGTGCGGATCGTCGCTGAACTGGCTGCCAAAGAGGATGTGGAGTTTGTGGGCCTCGTCGTATGCCATGTTGCCGCCGCTGCGGAACTCGGGCTGTTTCGCCGGCTTCATGCGCGTCCAGGTGTTCGTGTACGCATCATACACGACGGTGCCTTCCTGGTTGCCCTCGCCGCCGAAGACGACGGCGACCTGAGCGTCCGTGTCGAAGGAAGCGCAGCGGAGCGGCGAAGTGCGCGGCGCCGGCAGCGGGCGGCGATCGCGCCAGGTGTTCGTCGCCGGGTCGAAGGCCCAGACGGAGGAGTTGTTGAGGTAGATCTCGCGGAACCACTGCCATCCATGCGAACCGCTGAACGCGGCGAAGCGAAGGAATCGGCCGTTCACCGGGTCGAAGACGTTCTGCTGAGCGCAACAGACGCCGGGGGGTGAAGTGTTCGGCTCGAGCAGGCTCCACTTGTTCGTCGCCGGTTCGTAAGCCCACAGTTCGCCGTTCTGCTCGCCGCCGCCGCCCTGGTTGTGGCCGCCCCAGCGCAGGACGCGGCGCGACACCGGATCGTAGCCGAGCGACGCCTCGTAGCCCATGCCCGGTGATGTCGGCCCATCCTTGACGGGGCTACGCTTGAGCCAGGTATTCGGCTCCTGTTCGAGCGGCTTCGGCTCAGCGGCGAGGACGAGAGACAGCGGGAGGGCGGTCAATACGACGAGGAGCAGTAAGCGGTTCATGGTGGATGGCCTCACTGGGGGACTGATGTGAGCACGCAGCGCAAGCAAGTGCTGAGCACGCGGCACTTGCCTGCGCTGCGTGCTCACTTGTTGCGGCTAAACTCGGCGGCCGCGATTGTCGCCACCTGGCCGCGCAGTTTCGTCACGTTGCCCTTGCCGTCGGGATGGACGCGATTGCTGAGGAAGATGACGACCGTTTGACTTTCGGGATCGATCCAGAGCGACGTGCCGGTGAAGCCGGTGTGGCCGAAACTGCGATCCGCCGGGAACAACTCACCGCGGTTGGCGGAGTACGGCGTCTGTACGTCCCAGCCGTAGGTGCGCAGGCCCGTTTTTCCACCGGCGAGCGGCACCGGGCGCGGCGTCGTCATGGTGACCACCGTCGCCGGAGCCAGGACACGCTTGCCCTTGTACACGCCGCCGTCGAGGATCATCTGGGCGAAGACGGCGAGGTCGTCGGCGGTGCCGAAGAGGCCGGCGTGACCGGCGACGCCGGCGAGCAGCGCCGCGCGGATCGTGGACATGCCCGGCAGCCATTTGCCGTCGCGCTTCTCCGTCGGGGCGCAGCGGTCGCGCAGCTTCTCGCCCGGCCGAAAGCCGGTCTCCTTCATGCCCAGCGGCGCGAAGAAATGTTTCGCCGCGAACTGATCGAGCGGCATCCCGCCGAGCTTCTCGACCAGCTCGCCGAGGACGATGAAGTTCACGTCGCTGTAGACGAATCGGCTACCCGGCTCGTTCAGCGGCTTGAGCTGGCAGATCCGTTCGAGCGCTTACCCGGCCATCGCGGTAGTCGTCCACCGGATTGTCGGCGAGCAGGCCGCTGGTGTGCAGCAGCAGTTGCTCGACCGTGATCTTGTCCTTGCCGTTGGCCGCAAAGTCGGGGAGATGTTTCGCCACGCGGTCCGTAACGCTCAACTTGCCCTGTTCGACCAGCAGCATGACGGACGACGCGGTAGCGATCGGCTTCGTCAGCGACGCGAGATCGAAGACGGTGTCGGTAGTCATGGCCGTTTCCATCGGCAGTTTGCTGCGCAGACCGAATGCTTTGCGATAGACGACCTGGCCCTTGTGAGCGACGAGGACGACGGCGCCGGGACAGGCACCGCGATGAATCGCCTGGTTCACCACCTCGTCGATGCGCGCAGCTGCGCCTGGGCATGGAGCGGAAGGGGAATGGCCACGAAAAAGCACAAAAAGACACAAAAAAAGAGGCAACGCGGGTGAGAGGATGGAGAAGCGTAGCGCATGGGGAGCCACTCCATTCGACGAATGGAAATGCAATGGGCCGGCACAAAGCGCCGGCCCCAGGATAGCAGCGGTCGAATCGACTACTTGTCGGTCTTCTTCGGCTTGGCGCCGACTTCGATGCCGGTGATCTTCTTGTCGGCGTCGAGCATGACACGGACCGGGGTGCCGGATTTCAGGTCCTTGAAGGCGTCCTTGGCGACGGCTTCCGTCGGCTTCTCGGCGGTCGCGGAGAAGACCATGGTCTTCACATCGTCCTTGACCTCGAACGTCTGCGGCTTGGCGTCGTCGCCCTTCTTCTCGACGACGAGGATGGTCAGCTTGCCGTCCTTGTAGCTGTCGAACTTACCGGCGACGGTCGTCCCCTTCTTCTCTTCGGCCGTCACGAAGCCGGCCAGGGCGAACACGCACAGGGTACTCAGGAACGCTCGCAACATGATGCACTCCCTTCGCTATAAGGTGTTTCCCGGACACACGCCGGGGTTTCACTTCGATGCTTCTTGCGTCGGCGCTCGCGTCCTGACGCACGGTTCCGTTATGGATGATGTATGGCGCGATCGGTTCGCTGCCCAGGGTCCCGGGCAAACAACGCGCACGTTCTGGTTAGGTTAACACGTAAGACAAGGCGGTTACGGGCGTAGATTAGGCGGCGCGTTGAGGAAAAAAACTATTGTAACTTCTGGTTACATATCGCCCCGGAAACCGCCGACATAACGTTGATCGGGGTCATTCCTTCAACTCCCGCGCCAGCCGTTCGTCCTCGGCGGCCAGGCCGCGATAGGCTTTCGCCCGGCCCTCGAAAGCGTCGGGAGTCGGCGACACCAGGACGGCGCGTGTGAACGCCTCGATGGCCCGCGCGAACTCGCCGCGGCTGAGGTGCATCTCGCCGACCAGGCAACCGACGTCCGCCGCGCCGCTGTCGGCCTGGGAGCTGCTCGCCCGCTCCACATCGTCGGTCGCCGCGGCGCGCACCAGGCGGACCAGTTTCCGCAGCCCCGTCTTCTTGCCCTTCAGGCGGCGCAACGGTCCTCGAATCTCCCTTGACGGCCTCGAAGACGGCGTACAGCTCGGGATGCCGCTCCGCCAGCCAGCCGCCCTGCTGGCAGTGGACCGCGAGTCCGTAGACGTAATCCAACTCAAGGTCGCCGCCCGTCTCCAGCGCGGCCAGTGCCTTCCGGTTGCCGGCCAGTGCCAGCGTGAACAACGCCAGGCCGCGCCCTTCGCGCTCCAGCCGGCCCAGCGCGTCGGCGTCGCCGGCCAGGGCGTGCAGGATCAGATAGAGGTCGGGGTTGTCTTCCTTCAACCACTCATCGTCGGCATTCGGTCGCGGTCATGGTTCGCTCGTCCCGAGAAGGGGGATACGTCGGTGAGGCTACCGATCGGGAGTCGCAGCGTCAACGCGGTGGCGTCGTTTAGCCGCGAGCGTTCCGCGAGGGTTGGTTCGTCCAGCGCTCGCGGAACGCTCGCGGCTAAACGACGCCTCACGAAACTGCTCTGGCGAACGATCGTCCCGACCTCGCACAATATAGAGTGTGATCCGTGTTCACCGTCGGCACGGCGATTCCTCGTTCAGGACGTGAGGACCTCTCAGCCATGTGGGCAACCCTTGTCTTGGCCGCCGCGTTGCAGACCACGCCGTCCCAGCCCGGCCCCTTCGCCATCAAGAACCTCCGGCCCTCCTACAGCGTGCTCGGCCAGACGCGCAAAGAGGCCAAGTACCTGGGCGGCGAGCTGATTATCCTGAACTACGACCTGCAAAACCTCAAGGTCCCGACGACGGTGTGGTCCAGTACAGCCTCGCCATTGAGATTACGAACAAGTCCGGCAAGTCGATCTACAAGCCCGACGCACAGGAGTTCAAGGGCCAGTTGACGCTGGGCGGCACTTCCAAGCCGGCCCTCAGCGTCTACGAGATTCCTCTCAGCACCACCGACATGGCACCGGGCGAGTACGTCTTCACGATCACCGGGACGGACTTGCTGGCCAAGGCGAGCGAAAAGATCGAGTACGCTTTCGAGGTGCTGCCCACTCGACTCGGTTTCATTCAGCCCGGCATCCACATTCCCGTGGGCGAGAAGACGCTTATGCCGTCGCCCTGGTCCGTTCCGGTCGGGCAGAACGTTGTGGTCGGGTTCGCCGTGGTCGGTTTCGAGTTGGGGCCGAAGAGCGAGACGGACTTGAAGAAACGCCAGCCGGACCTCCGGCTCGAGATGCGGGTCGTAGACGAGGCCACCGGTAAGGACACTCTGTCCAAGCCGAAGTACGACGGCATCACGGAAGTGCGCGACGAGTTCAAGCTCGTCATTCCGTTCACGCCGCTGCTGGAGATGAATCGGCCGGGTCGCTTCAAGATCCAACTGAAGGTCACCGACAACCACAGCAAACAGACCGCCGAGCTGGCGCTGGACGTGACGGTGTTTGAGATCAAGTGAACCGTTTTCGTATCGCCGCTTGCGGCTTAGCAGTCGCTATTGCTAAGCCGCAAGCGGCCGGAGTACCTCCGATGAGTCCGCTGCAAGAGCGCATCGAACAGTTTCGCAAGATGGCGCATGACGACCCGGACAACGAGCTGGGCCACTATCGGCTCGGGCAGCTGCTGATGGAGGCGAAGCAGCACGATCAGGCGATCGCGTCGTTTCGGCGGACGCTGGAACTGAGCCCGCACTTCTCGAAAGTGTATCAGCTCCTCGGCCAGTGCCTGGTCGGCGCCGGTCAGCGCGACGAGGCCATCGCGGTGCTGAAACAAGGGTTCGACGTGGCCGACGAGCGCGGCGACAAGATGCCGCGCGACGAAATGGCCCGCGCCCTCGTGGAGCTGGGTCAGCCGGCTCCGGCGCCGAAAAAGGCCGCGGCTCCGGTGCCGGGGACTGGACCAGGCACAGGCTTTCACTGCAGACGGGCCATGTGCCTCGCCGGTGCGCAAGCCCACCAGCTGCCGAAGCCGCCGCTCCCCGACGACATGGGCAAGCGCATTTATGCCGAGATTTGCGCCGACTGCTGGAACGACTGGTTCCGCAACTACAGCATCAAGGTCATCAACGAGCTGCGCCTCGATCTGAGCACGGAACGCGGACAAGAGGAATACGACCGCCACATGAGCGAATTCTTCGGGTTCGAGACGTGAAATCGCCGCGATTGACAGTCAAAAAATAATGCACGGTTGCTGGGTGGCCGGGGCTGAGGTACTCCGAAGCCCCGGCAAGCCCCTACCGGGGCTTCGGAGTACCTCAGCCCCGGCCACCCTCTCTCTGCGTGCATTCCTTTTGTGACCATCAGCAGCGGCCATACCTGAGAACATACATCGTGGACCAACTCGAATACCTTCTGAGCTACGGTCTGCGCGGCGAGTTCGGCGCTTCCGGGCTGCCCGGCCGGTTGCGTTTCAGCGCGGCGATCGCGCCGTCGTGCGTAGTCATCGCGGCCTGGAGATTGCCGAGGTGTTGCGCGCGGCCGAACCGCGCCATGCTCATTTTCTGCCCAACACGTCCGTCGGCCAACTTCTGCGGCTCGCATCCTCCGAGGACGAACGCATCGCGGCCGAACTACACGTGCGCGGCGGCGAAGTGATGCAACGCAGCAATCGCCTCGCCGTCGAGCTGGAACTACCGCTCGAAGTGCTCGACGTGGAGCTACTGCTCGACCGCGAGCACGCCGTCGTCCATCACCTGCGCTGGGCGGAGTGCGACGTGCGGGCAATGGTCAGCACGTTATCGCGCGAGTACGCCGTTCATGTTGTCCTGGCCGATCTGACGCAGCGCCGCTACCGACGCGGTTCACGATGACGAAGAAGAACACGGCTGTGGTAAGGAAGGATGCGGCGGCGGGAACTGCGGCAGCTGCGGCACGGGCGGTTGTGGAACGTGCGGGACGTCGAGTCCGAAAGAAGTGCCGGGCGATTTCGCCGGCTTGCGCGAGCAGATGGAGCAGCGGCGCACGCCGCTTTTGTGAGAGACCGGACAAGAACTAACCCTGGACCGATTCCTCTTTGTCTCGTGCCCAAACTCTGTTTGGGCACGCACCTCTGGAAACTCTGTTTCCCGTCCTCGGTGGGGTGATATGTGCCGTGTTGACGCGAAACAGAGTTTCGAGAACGCGCGTGCCCAAACAGAGTTTGGGCACGAGAAGGTTGCGCTATTTGCGCTATGCTCAGTAACCCTGGCCCGGTTCCTCTTTCATTTTCGCCTCGGCCGAAGTCCAGGCATCGACAACCACCTTCTGTGCCGCGCCTCGGATCAGCCCGCTGGGCACCAGTTTCAGCAGCCCACCCAACTCCTTCACCTCCGCGATCCAGTGAACGCGCGTTGCCGTTTCGCCAAGTGGTACCAGAGCCAGTGTTGCTTCGACGGTGCTTGAACTACCGATGCCTTTACTGTGCAGCAGAATCTTGGCCGCGGCAGGAGCGCTCTTTTCGGTGATCTGAAGAGTGACTTCCAGGGTGCCGCGCACGAAAGCGAATCCAGGCCGCAGAATCAGGACGGCGCGGTCGGCCGTCACTTCCTTGACGGAGTCCACGTCGGGGATGCAGCGCACGAGGAAGCCGGCGTCGGTCAGCCGCGTCCACACTTCAGCAGGCGGCCGTGAGAATTCCTTGTCGCCCTCGAAACGCAACATGGCAGGTGATCCTTAGTTGATTCCGGGCATCCCCACCTTATTCTACGCACGCGCCGCGGTCATTCAGCGCCCTTCGCGCGCCCCACAGACAGTGACGACTGCGGTCCCCACTCCCACGGCTGCCAGAAGCCACAAGCAGCGCGCCGCCAGGTCGTTCCGGACGCCGAAGTGCATCTGCTCGAAAATGGTCTGCGCGTAGCCCGGCCACCCCGGTGTGGCGACCAGTTTGCCCGCACTCAACTCGCCAAGCGTCAGGACGCCGACCACCAACGCCGCACGCAACGTCGCTCCGGCAAACACCGGCCAGGTGACACGGCCCAACTCCTGTCCCGGCGTCGCGCCGTCCATACGGGCGGCGTCGCGCAGCTCAGGCGGCGATTGTCGCACTACTGGCCATAGGAGCGCCATTGCAAAGGGGAAGAAGCGGATCAGGTCCACCCACACGAGCGGAGCCGGCGACGGACCGTGCCACAGGACCGTCGCCAACCGGGAAGAGCCGGTGACTGGCGAAACGCCGTCGATAGTGTCCTTGGGGCTTCGCACAGATGTTTGACTCTCAGACGGGCGGTCAGCGACTTGCAAGATACCGTAGATGGTTTCCTTGAGGCCGAGTCCCACGATCGGCCCGGGCAGCGACCAGGCGACGGCCATCAGGACAAGAGCGGCCGTCCGCAGCCAGGGAGTGGTGAGACACGCCCAGCAGACGACGAGCGCGAGAGCGGCGCACATCCCCCCGGCCAGCACGGCGACCAGCAGGCTCTGGAACAGCACCCACATTTCCGCGCGGCCAACGACGGCTAGAGAATGAACAACGGTCGGCAGCGACCACAGTTCGGGGCTGCCGCTCAGCCCCGCCCGACGGATCAGGCTGGCGAGAGGCAGGCCGAACAGCGCCGCACTGACCACGGCCACGAGGAAGGTTGCCGGCCGACGCCAGCGGCCCAGGTGGAAGACCAACGGCGGTCCGGCAACTGTGGCTCGAGGCGGTAGATCGCGCTCCCAGCGCCGGGCCGTCGCCAGGATTAGCAGCGCGGCACAGGGCCACCGAGGGCAAGGCCACGGCGACGGCCCGCGCCACGCCGACGTCGGCAACGAGTTGCGTGTACACTTCTTCCGCGAATGTCCGCACCTGCATCACGTCGGTGACGGTGATTTCCGTCGCCGTTTGCAGTGCCACCCACAGGGCAGCCGCAGCCAAAGCCGCCCGGCAGCGCGGCAGGGTGACCCGCCACAGCACCCGCGCCGGCGGTGCCGCCATCAGGGCGTCCTCTTCCAGCTCGCGCTCGACCCGGCTCAGTCCCTGGCCCACGAGGAACACAACCCACGGCAGCCCCGCCGCCGTGTGGATCAATACGGCCGAGCCGATCCCCTGGCCCCACGGCGACCACGAGTTCCCCCCAGATGCGAAGGCTGGGTCGGCCGATCGCGGCCCGTTCCACGCACTCCACGGCAGCCAACCACCGGATCCGAGGACCGCCTGCCAGCCCGAGGCGAATAGCGGCAGCGGCACGAACAACGCCAGGAGTAAGAAGAAGCGGAAGTGACGTCGCCCCGGAAGATCGGTGCGGTAGAGAAGAACGGCTCCGACCGTACCCAGGGGCAGAGACAGGGCGACGGTCCCGGCTACGAGCAGCAACGAGTTGCGTGTCAGTTGCAGCAGGCGCGGCGCCTCGCGCAAGCTCTGCCAGGCGTCCGGGTCGGCAAGCAGCCGAGCGATGGGGATGCCGACTGGTAACGCGATCAGTCCCAGGAGCAGCAGAGCCACGCCAAGACGCCAGCGCGCCACAACCCACCGCCTTTGTACTGTCCGACCGGTTACGGCTTAGGCGGCATCGGCGCGGCCTTCAACGGAATGATCCAGATCTGTTCGCCGACCTCGACATATTTGCATGGTGGTTGCATCTTGTTCAGAACCTCCTGAATCACGACGCCCAGGGGCACCTTGTCTTTCTTCAGCACCTTGACCTTGGCGTCGAACGGCGGCGGCAGCATGTTCTCGCGGAACGACTTCTCGGACACGAACGATTTGATGCCGTGGATCCGCCGAAGGTCTTCAAGGAAGCGGTTCAACGGTTGCGGATCGCTTTCAACGAAGCTCACGATCTTGTCGAGGCGGTCGTGCGATTCCTTCGCTCGATCCTCCGGCGTCTTGCCGGCATCCGCTTCGCGTTCGCTGATCTTGCGCGTAACCTGCGGCTGGGGGTAATCGCGATCGCGCAGGCACAGGATCAGGCCATTGTTCGCGGCCAGGTACAGGCGGTCGGTGTGAGGGTTGACCACCGGCACCACGTAGTCGCGCATATCGAACGAACTCAGCAGGAAACCGCGGGCGCGGTCGAGAACCACCAGCCGGCCGCTTCTGTTCAGGGCGTAAACGAACTTCGGGCTTGCCGACAGGAAGCGATCGGCCTCCGACTGGACGGTCGCCAGGCGGTTGCCGCGGGGGATGCGCCACAGGGGATCGCCGGTCACACGATCCAGACGCGCCATGCCCTCGCGCTCCGTAACGACGAACAGGTCCTGGTCGGTCACCACCGGTACACGTATCAGCGGGGACGACCCGATCAGCTGGCGCCACAGGATGCGCGCCGCGAGCATGTCGAACGCATAAACATAACCATCCCGGCCTGGGAAGAACGCCACGTTGCCGGAGACGCCGGCGCTGGCCGAGAGTTTCGTCTCCAGCGGGAACCGATACGCCTCCGGCGCGAAGCCATCCTTGGGGAACTTCACCAGAGGCGAGGAGCACGCCGTTTGGATCGGGAACCAGGAGAGTATCGGCAGACTGCACGGCGGGGAGGTCGAGACGCAGCCGCGTGCCCGCGCTCCACTGAGGCAGCGGGCGTACCACCTGGATGATGGTTTCCGGTTTCTTCACGGTCGATAGGTCCGGCGCGGCGTAGTCTCGTGGGAAGGTGGACGGCGAGTCGTTCGCGGGCACCTCGACGGTAAAGGGATGGTAGGCGTAGACGCTGCCGGTCCCGGCGAACAGGTAGACCTGCTCCTCGTCGGCCACGGGCGGCGCGGCCAGGCCGGCCGGCAGGTTCAGCTGCCACAGGCTGGTGCCATTACTTCGATCCAGAGCGTACAGATTGCTGCCGTTGACGGCAAACACCGACGAACTGTTGAACGCCGGCGCGAATGCGGGGCTGAACGGATCCCCGATGCGTACTCGCCAGATGAGCCGGCCGGTTTCGGCGTTAAACAGGGCGACGATGCCGCCGCGCGTCTGGGCGAGGATCTGCTTCCCCGTGTGCTGGACGCTGATGATACTGTCGCACCGTCCCTCCATCGGCAGCAAGACTCGCCAGGCGACTTCGAGGTTGAGCCGATCCAGCACCTCGCGTCCGGGGATGGTGGGTTCGGTGTAGATCTGTTCCCGTTCCTGTGCCGGCGCGGCCTGCGCCGTCAGCACAAGCGCCAGGGTCGCAACCAGCCTCGTCTTCATGGCAAACCCCCACGACGCCCTTGTGGGACGGATTTGAAATCCGTCCTACAGCGTCTGTCCGCCGACTCCCCCTCCACTCTACCACGGCACAGCCGCGCCGAACAGTCTCCGCATCTCCGAGTGACGGTGCGTCTGCTAACAATACCAAGCTACGCGCCGCAAAAACGGCCTATTCTCCCCTCTCCCCGGTACTCCGGGGAGAGGGGTCGGGGGTGAGGGGCGAGCCGCGGAGCAGTGTTCTGGTCTTCACTCCTCACCCCCGACCCCTCTCCCCGGAGTACTGGAGAGAGGGGGTAGGACGGTGCCGGTCGGGAGGACGGTTCACCCTTTTCCCGCCCGGCGCTTCGAGGCGAAGAAGTCGGTCAGCACGGCGGCGCAGGCGCTCGGCACAGACGCCGCCGACGAGCTGGGCTCGATGGTTGAGACGCAGATCGCTGGGGATGCGGTAGAGCGTTTCGCAGGCGCCGGCCTTGGGATCGGTGCAGCCGTAGACGACGAGCGGCAACCGGGCCTGAACGATGGCGCCGGCGCACATCGGACACGGTTCCAGAGTGACATAGAGGGCGCAGTCTTCCAGCCGCCAGGAGCGAAGTGCCGCCGCCGCCTGGGTGATGGCGATCATCTCGGCGTGAGCGGTCGGATCGAGCAGCCGTTCGCGCTGGTTGTGGCGCCTGGGCGATGACGCCTTGCTCGAAGGAGACGATGACGCAGCCGACCGGCACTTCGTCCTCGTCGGCGGCAAGGGCGGCCTCTTCGAGTGCCAGTTCCATGTGGTGGAGATGGAACGGATGGCGTGGATCGGTCAGCGGCAGGTCGATGGGTAGATCGGTCAAGGTAGGTCTCCGTCGGCTGCACGGATTCTACCGCGAAGAGGAAGGCGCATCCAAGTCCGTTACGTCCGCATTTGCCAACTCGTTCGCATGAGTCGGCAAATCGAGGGACGCCACTGAACGCAATGCTATCCAAGTGGATGCCGAAGGGTCGAATAGCCGGCCGGGGCATCAACTCTTTTGTTGATTTGTGACGATAAACGAGTAGAATTGCGGATCAGGAATGGTTCATTCTACATGCGGAGAGAGGAGGGAAACGATGAACCTAACACCGACGATCTCGACTCCGCGCAACCTGAACGAACGGCTGGAGTTGGCCAATCTCCTCTACCGCAAGTTCCAGAATCGGTGCTTCTGGCACTCGCCGCGCGACCTGGTGATTACCGAAGATCTGATTCCCTTTGTTGTGAAGGGTTTGCGACGCACGGCGGGCACCGCGGTTTTATTCTCGCCGGCAAACTCCAGGTAAACCTTGTCGAACTCTAACCGAGAACACCTCTGTTTTCCTAGTTTCGAACCGGGCGAGATTTACGCATCGTCCAGCACTTCGACTTGGTCTTCCCGAACCTCGATGTAAGTACGCCGAGGCTTCTTCTGGACAAGAACGCGGTAGATGCGGGCACCATTCGTGCCGAACGGTCCGCGGTACTCCGCGATCCACGCACGGCTGTAGCCGGAATTGAGGATTTTGACGGCAGTGCCGCTCTTGAGGGGTTCAATAAAGTTCTGGGTCGGCATTGTCAGGTCTCTCCTGTCCGGCTTTACCAGGGAGCGACTCCCATGATGCGGAGCAGCTCGACACGCATGATTCCGTCGAGCGAGGTTGCCAGTGCATCGCAAGACGCTCTCCAGCCTTGCACGATGGGCAGCGTCAGTAAGGGCGGCACTCCTCCTCCGAGGGGTTGGGTCCCTTGGTGAGCGGCTTTGTTCCGCCAATCATTCAAATGTCCCAGGTCCGTTACCTGTTTGGGCCCCGCGGGGTGGGTACTCTGTAAGTCTAGCAGAAACCCGAAGCGGCTGGGTCCATTCCCGAAAAGTGGTGCCATTGATGCCCTGAAAGGCTATTCTAGCGAAGGAGCAGCGGCTTGACAGCGGAAGGACTTCGCATGCGTTTCCGACACGACTCTAAAACCGGCCGCGACGTCCCCTCTCCCGCCGAGGCTCTGGTTCAAATTCAACATCATCTTGTCGACCCAGCAGCAACTCTGGGCCGAGCAACTGGCACGCGACCCCGCCGCCTTGGCTGCACTGGAACCCCAGATCCACCTGGCTTTCGGCCAACTGGCCGACCAATTCGTCGCCAGCCTGCTCGCCCACGCCGCTGGGCAGCCAGCCCTCGCCGACGCCGCTAAAAAAAAGTAGCCCACGCCTCCAGAGCCCTGCGCAGCCCCAGGCACGCCCCCTCACGGTGCGTCTGCTCGGCGGCTTGGTCCTTTATCTCACCACCCTTTACTGCGGGCCGGTGGCACGCACCGGCCGTGGTCGGGGACGCGAAGGCACCGGCCTGTACCCCGAACTCGCCGCCCTCGGCATCAGCGAGGGCTCCAGTCCAGCCTTGGTCAGTCTGGTCGGTCGCCAGTGCGCTCTGCTGCCTTCCTACCAGATCGCCCAACAGGAATTGGCTGCCTCCGGCACCTCCTTGGGCATCAAGGTGGTGCATCGCATCGCCCGCCAGTTGGGCGCTGCCGTGCTGACCTGCCGCATGCCGCGACCTGCTGCGCTGGCGTGCGGGCCCCTTGCCGCCCGGCACCGAGTTGGCCGGCCGGCGCGTGGCGGCCATGGTCGATGGCGGCCGCACCCGGCTGCGCACGGTGATCCGCAAGCAAAAGGGCAGGGGCAAGGCAAGAAAGCAACGCCGCCGCTACAAGGCCGAGTGGCGTGAGCCGAAACTGTTGATCATCTTCGAGATCGATGAGCAAGGGCGGATGAAGAAAAAGACCCGGCCGTGGATCGACGGCACGTTCGCCGGTCCCGACGAAGCCATGGAGTTGTTGGCCTTTCATCTGCACCGCCTGGGTGCGACGCAGGCCGAGGTGGTGGCGTTCGTGGCCGACGGGGCGCCGTGGGTGTGGGACCGGCTGGACTGGGTCGAGCAGCGTGTGGGTCTGCCAGCCGGGCAGGTCGGTGCGGGTGCTGGATTGGTGCCACGCTGGGCATAACCTGAGCCTGGCGTTGGAGGCGTTGGGCTTGCCGGAGGAGGAGCGGCAGCAGCACTACCAAGAGAACTGCGCCGCTGCCTGCGGGAGGGCTGGCATGGGCTGGTCGTGGAGGAGTTGGCGAAACGCTCGGGGCAGCGGCCGGCAAGCCCAAGGGTCTGGAGCAGCCCTTGGGGTATCTGACCAAGCACGCGGCGGCGGGACACTGGATTACAAACGGCTGACGGCGTCGCGGCCTGCCGCAGGGAAGCGGGGCGATCGAAAGCGCGATCCGGCGGGTGATCAACCTGCGTTTGAAAGGGCCGGGTCTGATGTGGCAGGAGGAGAACGCGGAAGGGGCGTTGGCGCTGCGTGCGGCAGCAGTAAGTGAACGCTGGGAGGAGACGATGGCGGGGGTGCGTGAGGAGATGGGACGGGATCGTCAATTGGGTTGGCAGTGGGTAGCACCGGATATGCCGGCAGAGTTGAAGGCGAAGGTGCCGATCAAACCACCCGTGCCACAAAAGGCTGTGGCATAAAGAGATCAAGCATCATATGCATTGCCACAATTTTGGAATGCACCCAGCCTCGACGGACGGTGACCGCAAGGCGTGGCATAGCCAAGGTCTTTCCGCTCGGCCTCAAATGATTAGTCGTCCGCGACTCTACGCTGAACACTGGTTGACCAGGGCGTCGTCTTGGGCGTGGCGAGCGGACCACCGCCGAACGCCACCGGCAGTGTCGGCAGGCACCCCGGCTCCAGCGTGCTGCCGGTTGCCGTTGATGTGAACGTTATCCCGGAAGCTCCGCTTCAAGTGCCTTGACGAATTCAATCAGGGTTAGCCCGATAACGCGGCAAACGGTTCGAACCTGCACGAGGTCCAATCGGCTCTCGCCGCGTTCAATCTTGCTGACCTGCGATTGCGTGAGCCCTATTCGCTTCGCAAGCTCCACCTGCGTAATTCCGGCCCGCTCCCGCGCCTTGCGCAACAGCCGAACCACGACGGCGTACTCCCGCGAGTAGATCGTTTTTTCCATCCGACCCTTGCCTCTGAGAAGGTCGGATGATAAAGTCTAATGTTGAATAGTCAAAACACGACTATCACACGGCGCTCGTTGCCGCAACGCAACGGCTCCGCGGTTCGGGTGGAGCATGGCATCCCCGGATCAGTCGCCCATGCCAGCTTCCGAGAAGTGAACACCTGCCCATTGACTGTAGCAAACTGAGCCTCCAATCGGCCGGCACAGGGCCGTCTGGGAGAACATTCGTGTCTGTGCCAAGGAGACGTAGTCATGGGCCAGAACCAGGGGATGCGGCAGCATGCCGGGCGAAACGAGACGCATCCGTCGATCCCTGAGACCCGTTTCACTGCGATTCGAGGAAACGGGAGAACGCCGTTGTCGGATCGGCGCCGCAGCACCTGACCCATTCGATGAATTCTGCCACGTCCACGCGGCGGTTGGCGGTCTCGCAGTTGTAGACCCAGACTCTGTGGCTTTCTGAGGCGTTCGCCCAGGTCACGCTGAGTAAGCCCGGCCTGTTCGCGGAGGGAGCGCAGAAACCCCGGCAGGGGACCGTATGCCCGGGCGTGCTGAGACTTCGTGGCCATTTGACACGATTATCGGGTCAAGTCTCGTTGACTCGAGTTCAGTGTCAGCGTAGAATGCCGACATGCGCAACCGCCCAGGGGGCACTCAGCATGCGCCCCGGTGCGAACCGGCGTCGCCTTGTTTCCCGGAGTCGAATCCAGATACCCCGACCACACCACGGCCGAAAACGCCCCGCGGCACCTTTGCATCGTAGGCGGTCTCGGCGTCCGACGCGTTGGCACAGGGCGCCTCGGGCCGCAACAACCGCTGTGCCACGGAGACGTAGCCATGGGCCAGAGCCGCAAGAACGTCGAAGCGGTCACCGACTTCGCCGACAACCGGCATTTTGTCCGTCTGCATCGCGACATCCTTCTTCCGGCCGCAGTGTGCGAAGCCGTCCGCCGACATCTGGCGGCCGGCCGCTGGGATGACGCCAAGGCCATCACGCTGGAACACGCCCCCGCCGACGCTCACGCCGAAGTGCATCTTTTCTTTGATGCCGCCGCGATTGCCTCCGGAAACGAGGAACCCGTGGCGTCGTGTTCCAGCGTGCCGGTGTGGCACGGCAGTTCCGAATCTGCCTGATCGGGTTCTCGGCTGGTAGGACGGGGGCGGCGCCGGTCCGCAAAGCGCCGCCGCCCGCCGTTGTGCTTGATGGGGCTTTGACAAGGCTGTTCGGATGCGCTAAACTCGGCCCATGAACCTGAACCTCCCTCTGACCCCTCATCTGGAACAGTTTGTCCGCGAGCAACTGGCCAGCGGCCGCTTTCAATCGGAAAGCGACGTCGTCCGTGCCGCTCTTCGGCTGCTGGAGGACCAGTCCCTGCCGCAACCATCATCGGCGCCGCGGCTCCAGCAGAGCAGCGAAAACGGCCAGACCGATCGGCCATCAGACGCGCAAGAACTCCGTAAGCAACTGAGCTCCGACCACGCCCCCCACACCGACACGACACAGCTCTCCGCATCACGACGCAGCCCGCGCGGTCTTCTCGCCGATCTTCCCAACGCCATCGGCCCTGACGAGATCAAAGAGGTCCGCAGAGAGATGTGGGCCGGCCTGCCGCACGGCGAGGCTTGATGGCTTCGGTCGCTGCCGATACGCACGCCATTCTCTGGTTCCTGGAAGACGACAAGCGCCTGTCGGCGGCGGCCGGTGCGGCCCTGGAGGGAGCTCAACGCATTTTCGTGCCCAGCATTTGTCTCGTCGAGATCATCTACCTCGTCGAAAAAGGGCGGCTCGACGCCGCCTTGTTGCCGCGCCTCCTCGCGGAGATTGACCGTCCGGCCACCACTCTGGAGCTGGCGCCGCTCGACCTCGGCGTCGTCCGCGCCTTGCAACACATTGCTCGCTCCGACGTTCCCGATCTCCCTGATCTTGTCATTGCCGCCACCGCCTGGTATCAGTGCGTGCCGCTTGTGACCTGCGATGGCAAGATTCGGTCCTGCGGCATAGACACCATCTGGTTAAGAAGTCCATTCTCCAGGTCCGCGTTTAGGGGTCCAAGTAGGTGGCATTTCCGAACGGCCCGACAGGTCGCTAGCAGAAGCTGCGTTCGCTCGTTCCGAGCTTTCTCCGGACCAGCTCGACACACTGTGTAATGCCGTGTCGTTCCGCCTCGAACTCGTCTGCGAATAGGTCGGAATTCTTGGCATCCATCCAACATGCGTCGAATAGACGCAGGTCGCTGGCGTCTCACGATTCTTTGGTGAGCACGCGCAGGACCTGCACGGTCGCCTTGACCTCGTCAAAGGAATGCGGCCAGCGGTCGGCGCGGAAGGACAGGTCTCGAAGCGTCTTTGCGGCGAGGGGTGCAATCGCTCCATTCCCTGAAAAACTTTGAGAAAATGGGCAATCTACATCAAAAAACCTCTACACTTGGCAGAAACACTGGCAAAAACCGGCGTGCTTTCACTCTCTTTGGCACGCGATTTCCGCATTCTTGCCGTGGTGGACAGCGGCTTTTATGTGCCATCTTCGGGATTGGGCACCGAAATATGCCAGTATTTCGTTCACCTGCCTGGAGATTGAACACCGAAAAACGCCGCATTTTCCTGGCGGATTGCAAGCGATTCACCAGGAAAGGATGTAAGTCATCGTGGTTTTCCGCGAAAAGTCGTTTCTTTCCCCGATATTTCCAGGGAATGGAGCGACGGCACCCGCGGCGAGCAGGTCGAGCAACATGTCGTTGACGCTGGTACGGAAGTCCGAAAGTCGTTAAAAGAGTTCCGGGTCGCGATCGGCGAGAGGGTTGTAAGCGGTTAAATTCTTCGCATCTCTCGGCATGCTGACGGCTCAATTGTTCTCGGAGCCTTTCAGTAGCGAAATCTTCTTGTAGAAGGGCTTTGCCCGGTCGTGGAAGACTCGATCGGCCGTCAGGAGTGGCGCTTCAAGCAACCGGGCGGCTGCGAGGTAGAGGCAATCGACGACCGGGTGTTTCAGTTTCAGCGATAAGTCGATGGAATCGTGAAGCAACTCGTGTTCTGGCACCAGGGACACCGCGCCATCCTTCAAGTTGTTCAGCCAGCGCTCGCATTGAGCCTTGGCCTCGCCTGCGGTGGCTTCGCTCCCTCTCACCCGGCGCGTGATGGTGGAGATAACCTCCAGGCGAATCAATTCAGGCGCGGCCAGCCGGTTGCCGCCAGCCGCCAGGTCGAGGGCGGCTTCGGTTCCGCGTTCGGGCAGATACCACTTGACGGCCACGGTGGCGTCGATGACGATCATCCACGCGCGTCCCGATCTTCACGGATCAGGATGGTGCTGTCCGAGAAGGTGCCGTATTTCTCGCGCAGCTCGGCGACGGCGGGCGCAATTCAGCGGCCAAGGCTTGCTTCTTCGCCAGCGCGGCGTCGGTTACGATCTGCCGGAAGCTGCGTTTTCCAAAGTGCGGCCGGCGAATTTCGCATGGTTGCGGTGCAGCTCGACAACCCAATCATCAACGTTTCGGATGCGGACATCAGTCATGGCAAATACTGAGAGTGTACAATATAGGATCAGGATGCCACACCAGAAATGTGGCGTCAAGGACTTTGACATCCTAACATTAACCCGTGTGCGACTACTGCCTATTATGCAAGACTTACTGAATGGCAGCGTGCAAGAAAATGTGTCACGGCGCTCTCAGAGTCTGTTCCATAATTACGGATTTGCGTAAAATTAAGAGCCTGAAACAAAATTAGCCGGAACCAGCGACTGTCACTACAAACGCGTTAATTTTGTTTCAGGCTCTAAGCATGAAACGCAAACCCTATCCTAGCGATCTCTCGGATGGGCAATGGGCTCTTCTCGAGCCGTTGTTACTCCGAATCACCCAGCGCCGTCGGCCTGGGCGACCGCGCGAGATCGATTTGCGCGAGGTGCTCAACGCGCTGTTCTATCATGCCCGGGAAGGGTGTACCTGGCGAGCGTTGCCCCACGATCTGCCCCCGTGGAAGACCGTCTATAACTACTTCCGGTGGTGGGACTGGGATGGCACCTGGCAAAAAGTGCTCGACACGCTCCGCCCATTGGCTCGCGTCCAGGCTGGCCGTGCCCCGCTGTCCAGCGCCGCCGCCATCGATAGCCAATCGGTCAAGACGGCTTTGGGTGGCAAAGAACGGGGCACGGACGGCGGCAAGAAGGTCAAGGGTCGCAAGCGGCATATTCTCGTAGATTCGCTGGGTTTTCTCATCGCCGTGGTGGTGACGGCCGCTAACGTCGATGCTGCCCGCGCGGCTCAGGATCTCTTCGCCGAAGTGCGCGGCCGCGACTTCCCGTTGTTGCGCGTGGTCTTCGCCGACCATAAGTATCACAACTACGGGCTGTACGATTGGCTGTCCCGCCACCGGCAACCGTACCGCTTGGAGATCGTGAGTCGTCCGAAGGGAGAGACAGACCCGGTTCAAGCCCTTGCCGCTGCGATGGGTAGTCGAGCGGACGTATGCGTGGGAGGGGCGTTACTGGAGCTTGAGCAAGGACTACGAGCACACGCCCGCGTCGAGTGCAGCTATGGTCCGGATTGCGGCCGTCCATCATATGCTCCAAAGACTGCGGCCTAAAAGGAAGGCACGCAGTCAACGCTTCCGGTTCAAAAAGCCTCGCAAACGCGCCGCGTGACAATATTGGAACAGACTTTTACACATCTCCCGGAAGCCTTCCATCGGGAACTTGTTGTCTTCGATCCACACGTCGAAGGTCTGCCTACGGACGCCCATATGGCGGCCCATTTTGGTTCTGCTCATGTTCTTCCGGCTCATGGCGCAGAGGAGTGCGTCGCTGAACTTCTCTCCGTCTCCGTTATTGCTGTTGGGGGAAGTCATGCTGCACCTCGGGGGGAGTAATGTGGCTGGTATCTCACACTGTTGGTTGGCATGTTGGTCCAGGTGTAGATTCCGACTCAATATGAAACACGCCTCGCCTCGGTGCGGTATCGGTTCACCTGCAAGAAAAAGTGGATTTGCGCTGCGGAGGCAGAAGTGCGCGTGCGGGGCAGCGCACTTGGCAGCGCGCTAGAGCGCCTTGCATTGCTTGCCCGGTCACAACTTGCGCTCCGGATTGTATTTGCGTCAACTGTTTGCTCTACTAAGATGGTCGCACGCCTCTAATTCCCCCGAAGAGGGCACCATGAGCGCTTTCCCGAACGAGATGACCTGGTCACAGAAAAACCCCGAGAAGGCCAGTGAACTGCTCGACTGCCTGGAAAAGTTCATGCCACACGTCGAGGCGCATTTGCGGAAGAAATGCTGTTGTCCTGGTCATATTCTCTCGCAGGCTACGGATCATGCCAAAATCATAGCCGTCAAGGCTATCGATACCGGAGCCGCCTTCCGGATGAATCCTAAGCATCGGCGGAATTGGCTCCTGTTCATCGCTCGTCGTTGTGTCGCAACGCGAGCACGCGGGAAATGCGACGCACCATTCATGAGGAGGCCCCTGAGGTTGAGTGCACAGATGTGACCGTCGGACTTCGTGATGAGGAGCTCAAGGTATTGCACGACGCAACCAAGAAGTTGCCGATGGTTCAGCGGATAATACTTCGTTGCTACTTCTACGAGGGAATGAGCAAGCAGTATATCGCCTTCGCTCTGAGCGTGACCAGGAGGCGTGTGAAAGCGTACCTTGATGCGGCCCTCGAAATGCTCTACCAAGACCAGCTTGGAGATCTTTTCTACGAAAAATAGCCGCTGGCGCGCACAGTGATCGTCCCCAAGCGCGTAAGTAGGGTGGTAAATTCCGCCCATTAGCCTTCGAAAAGCTCAACACCAGACTGGTTCAGTTCGCCTTCGTTCCGGCGCAGCTGGAGCGCTGCGCGTCCTGAAATCTTGCGCGTGGACCCCAGGCAGGGGGAAAGACAACCAACGAGTTCAAACCATCTGTATCCACAGATGTCCGGAGAATCTGGTGACGGATTCGAAATGCTCGCCGCATCTGGCGGCGATGGTGTTACATCGGCCCTGGGGCCGATCTCTGCGGCCATTGAGCGGATCGTTGCCGAGTTCAAACCCGATTTTGGGCGTTACCATGATCTGTCGGGCAAGGTCGTCTTGACTTTCCTGCCGGGCCGTGGTCGTACCCTCGGCTGGTTTTATCGCAATCGATGGAAGCGTCAGGACACGGGAGAACATCTGCCAGAAATTAACATTTGCGCCGATCAGCTTGCTGGTGGTCTGCACTGCGTTGCGGAAATCGTCATCCACGAACTGACACATTACACGAACTGGCTCCGCGGTGTCGAGGATTGCAGCGCCAGTCAATATCACAAACGGTCGTTCAAGGAAGTGGCGGAGAGTGTTGGCTTGTCTTGCCCCAAATGGCACAAATCGCGCGGATGTGGTTTCACATCGCTGTCCGAAAAGGCTTCCGCCAAGATCGTTGCCCTCGGGATCAATCCCCGCGTATTTACTCTATTTCGTCCACTCCAGCATGGTAAGTCTTCGTCCCAGAAAAAGCCCAAGGTCCGTCGCTGGGACTGTGGCCACGGGACAGCCGAGTGCCGCCCGGCATGGGTGGCAGCAGGGTTGGATTGGAAAGCACTGTGCCTGCTGTGTAACACACTGTTTCGTTCTAAGCCGTAACACATGGGAACGAACCAACGAACGCATTGTTTCTTGCAAGCGCGAAGTGGATTCGTGAATGTTCGAGAAACACGATGCGGCGTGACAACCAGCGACAAGCGGGGGAGGCTTTCGCCTCGTTTGTCGCTGGCGGCGACGGCCGTGTGCAAGTGATTCAAGTGGTCGTAGCTTGGCCTTTTTCTTGACGGGGTGAGCTGTGGATGAAAAACAGCGGGTGTCTGGCTTCAAAGCGATCCTTCAATCGCACAAGACGAACTCGTACCGACTGGCCGAACCGGATGGCAGTTTTGAGTTGTGGCAGGATCTGTCGTCTCAGGGCCGGCTTGAACAAATTGCCAGGGACGCCGCGACGTATGACGTGCCGTTTGAACTCTTCGCGGAGGCGGTACGCGATTCCATCGAAAAGCCGACGCTGGAAGACGCAACTTTTCGACTCGTGCTTCGCTACGAACGTGAACTGCACGACCTGGAGATGCTGGTCCCTGACGACGGGCAGACAGGAGCGATGCCGCTGGTTCGGCGGGTTTGCGACATCTTGCTCGCTAACGAGCCGACCATCGAATTCGATCGCTTACTGGCAGAGCTTAAGGACGATGCCGCCCAGCGGCCCCTTCATGAGAAGGGCGTGAAGTACGACGACACAGGGCCGCTTGATCTGGAGAGTTTGCAGCGGGAAAGCGTGCCCAACCCAGTTAGCCTGCGGGACGACCTGCTGGATCGGATCTGGTCGGATTTCCATGCGATCACCGAGAGTCTCAATCCAGGCCTCAAGCTGCTGCTGGAAGCGCACAACGTGCCACAAGACGTCAGGCAGGTCGTAGGAGATTATCTGAACACCGTCTTGCGAGAAATCGGGGCGGTTGAAAAGGAAGTGGTCAAACTGGCCGAGGCACCGGGTGCCGTCCATGCGGGTTACGGGTCCGCGAAGGCGGGGTACCAGCAGTTCCTCGACGAAAGTGCCAGGGGCGCGAAGGAGCGGCGCGACCCGGCGAGCCACGGAAGGGATCAGGAGCGAGATGGACGATAGCGAACCCCCGAGGAAAGGCGTATACCCCCGTGCGAAACCGCGGCGGCATCGCGGGGCCGAAGCACTGACAAGACGGGGCTGCTCGCTGGAAAGGAGAAAAACCAATGCAGGTGAAGAAAACCGAACTGGTGGAAAAGTACAAGATCAAGGTAAGGGAGCAGGCCCGTAAGCAATTCGACGAGGCCGAACTGCGCCAACTGGCGGAGAGCATCCTCCGCGAACAGCTTCAGCCTATCGGCCTGCTGCCGGATTACACGCTCTGCTGGGGGGAACGGCGCTGGCGGGCGGCCATGCTCCACGAACAGATCACCCACCTGTGGGCGGTGATTCTGGACAAGCCCATGACGGAATCGGATTTCCGCCTCCGGCAAGCCACGGAAAATTTTCTACGTGAAAATTTGACGTCCGCTGAGAAAACCCACGCCATCGCCGAGTTGAAGCGGCTCAACCCGACCTGGACCAACAAGGACGTGGCTGAACATCTGAAGATCGACGCCGGGCAAGTGACGCGATTGCTGTCCGTCTTCGATTGCATCCCGGATGTCCAGCAAGCCTACTTCGCGGGCCAGATTGGCGGGGCGGTGTACGGCATTAGCAAACTCCTCGCCGAACAGCAACGCGAAGGGCTGGCGATGGCTCTAGCCGGGGCAACGCGCGAGCAGATCGCAAGCCACGGAAAGAAGAAACGCACCAGGACGACTGAAACGGTGCGGGTAAGCCGAATCAAGTGCTTGCTGCCGTCCGGGGTGACTCTGGTCGCCAGCGGTCAGACGCTGTCTCTCGACGAGTTGATCGACGCGCTGGGCGAAGCGCAGAAAGAGGCCAAAAAGGCCCGCGAACAGGGCCTCGACGCGAAGACGTTTCAGGCCGTTATGAAGGACAAGGCCGCTGCGGCGGGTGTGTAGAAACGCGACGAAACCGGCAAGTGAGGAGCGCCGAATTCCATGAACCGCAATGACGAACAGGAGTTGCGCCTGGTCCTCTTGGGCGTGCTGGTATTTCTTGGCCTTTGGTATGCCCGCCGGCGCCGCGGCCCTGCGGGCACGGCCTATGGCACGGCGGCGTGGGCCAGCGAGGCTGCGCTTTGCGCGGCTCAAATGCTCGCCGGCCACGGGCTTGTCCTGGGGCGTACGCTTCGCGGCGCGCTCCTGCGGCTGCCGAACTACTGCCACGTTCTCCTGGTGGGCGGAACCGGCGCCGGAAAAGGCGTCAGCATTATCATCCCGAACCTGCTGACGTATCTCCGTGGCTCGCTGGTGGTGTTCGACGTGAAAGGCGACTTGTTCGCGACCACAGCGAAATGGCGGGCACGCATGAGGCAGCGCATTATTCGGCTCGCCCCGTTCAACGGCGGCGCCGACGCCTTCAACCCGCTCGATGCCATCCCGAGTGACAGCCCGTTGCTCGTTGACTCGGCGCGAGCGATGGCGGAGGCACTTGTGGCGCGGAAGGGAACCGAAACCGACCCGCATTGGAACGATAAGGCCGTGCAGGTGATAACCGCCCTGCTCGTGCTGATGCTGCTTCGCTTCAAAGGCGAGGAGCGCAACCTCAACGCCGTGCAGGAAATCGCCAGCGATCCCGAACTGGTAGCCACCGCAGCCGACAAGCTCCGCGAAATCGGCGGAATCCCGGCCCGGCTCGGTAACCAGCTCAAAATCCTCTTTGGAAACGGAGCGGCGGTGGAATTCAGCAAAGAAGGCGCCGCTGTGATGAGCACGGTCGCCCGCCACTTGGCCTTTCTGGACAGCGACCTGGTGGCGAGGTCGGTGGCGTCCAGCACGTTCGACCCGGCGGATCTGCTGAAGCCCGGCACCACGCTGTACCTGCAAATTCCGCCTGACCAACTCGAAGCGCAGAAGGGGCTGCTCGGCTGTTGGCTTTCGACGTTGATCCGCGCCATCGGCGCCGGACACCACGAGGGCGAGGAGGTGCTGTTTTTGGTTGACGAGGCGAGCGCCGCAGAATCGCTCTCGGCATTGGAGGAGACGCTCGTGCGGGGGCGCAGCGCCGGGATCCGGCTCCTCCTGGCCTACCAATCAGATTCACAGGTGAAGGCAGCGTTTCCGACTAAGCCGACGCTCCTTTACGACAACTGCACCACCCAGATTTACCTGGGCGCGAGCAGTTACGAGACCGCGGAGCGGATCAGCAAAAGCCTGGGTGAATTTACGCAAATCGTGGAGGGCTACGGCTCGAACGCGTCGTCCTCCTGGCAAGAAGGCAGCTACGACCCACGTTCGCAAGGGGTCAACGTCAGCCGGGGCCGTTCGGAGAACCTCTCGCAGGCCGGCCGGGCTCTCCTCAAGCCCGAAGAGATCCTCACTCTCGACGACAACTATCTGATCGCCTTCCAGCGCGGCATGTCGCCGATCCTCGCTCGTCGGGTGCAGTGGTATCGAGACAAGGCTTTCAAACGTGCCGCACAGAAATGGAAGCCGTTCTCAATGTGGTGGCTGTTGCTGCTCGTGGCGGTCGTCTTGATCGCGTGGGCGCTGGGCGGCAGCCGGTGAAATCCATCGCCCGAACCTTTGTAGAGGAGGTGTGAGATGGCTCGTTTCGGAGACGGACACGTCGCAGCGATGGCCCGCCTGGGCCTCAAGGAGTTGCGTAACGCGGTGAACCCGTCGCGCGAAAGCGCGGCGGATGCCGAGATCGGCCTGTACGGGACGGCGACTCAGGGCGAGATCGCCGAAGCGCGCGGCGGCGCGGGCCAGGGTTCCGAGCAGGAGTCGCTCGGCGGCACGATGGGCCTGGACGATTTGCGTGCCTACGCGCAGGAGCGCTCGCAGGAAGCCGAGGCCGCGGCATGGATCGGGAAAAGGACAAGGACCAAGGGAAGGATCAGGGCAAGGAAAACGATCGCGACGGCCCCGAACGTTGACAGGAACCGCAACCCTTCGCCCGGGAAGGACCAAGACTATGTTGAGCCAGCTGGCTCGGGGCAGCCTCGCTTTATAGTGCCTCTCGCCGTCGTGCCTGTTCGCCCAGTACGGCGGTTTCGCGCCTCCCGCTGCTCCGAACACGCCGGCAATGCAGCAGGCGCTTGACGCCCGCCAGCAACGCACGTCACGGGAGCGGGCTGTCGCCATCGTCGGGCCTGTCGGCCGCGATTTCGTGGAGACCTACGGCCAGGACGCGGTGGCCGCCATCTTCGCCTGCCGCCAGCCGGTGGCGCAGCAACTCACCGAATTCCACGCCTCGGGCGACCTGGCCCGGCTGCCGCGCCGCGCGACCTGCTGCGCGTCATCAGCCAGCCGGGTCATGGCGGCGATGTGGCCTTGTGGGCCTTTGCCCATGTCGGCGAACTGACCGATTTAGATAGCTTCGACGCCTACCTGCTCGATCCGTTGTCCTACGCAATGGCCCTAAAGAATCTGGAGCAAGGCGTGGCGGAAGTCCGCGATCGTCGCCTGGGCAGGACCGCCGCCCCGAACCGGGGGGGCGTGGTTGCCGCAGGAGGTTTACGGTTTGCGGATGATCGCCCTGGGCAGTGGCGGCAACGGTGATTATCGCCCTGGTCGTCTGGCGTGTGCGCCAGCGTCTGGCTTAGCCACGCCTGAAGCGCCCTCGCCCGGCGTTTCCTCCGAACAAAGCTAGGCAATTGTGATCGGACAACGGGTGTAGGTCTCGCCCCGCGCTCCCTAGAAGAGGAGGTTTTCGGAGGTGCTCACGATCTTGTTCACGTTCGTGTTCACGACGGCCGGTTTCCTTGCCTTGATATACATCGGGGCGCGGCGGGTGAGCCGTCACCTGAAGGGCAACCCGGAGGCGACCAAGGCGGTCGTCGATCACGTTCTGCTGCCGCTGCTCGGGCGCGAGGTAACCAACGAGGAATCCAAACCGTGAAGGAGGATCTGGCCATGTTGGACGTGTCTCTCTCGATTCCCGATAGCGTCGGTGAATCCTTGTCGGTGCTGCCGCCGATCCTGGTCAGCACCCTGGCGACGTTCCTCGTCGTGAACGTCGTGCAGTTCTACATCCTCAGTGCCATCTGCCGGAAAATGGTCAAACTGCTTGACAAGCGGGATGACCTGGACGGCGACGAGCGAAGGCGTGCCCATTCGCCGGGAACTGTTTCGGCCACGCCGGCGGGAAGCCGGCAGTTCAGGGAGTGGCACTCTCTGGACGAGTTTGCCCGCATCGTCGGGCGCCCGGAAATCACTTGCCGGGAATTGTGCCGCCTCGGTCGCATCCGGGCGAAGAGGAAAGAAGCGCGCGAGGCGCCGCCTCGTGGATGATCTCCCGCGCCGAACTGGAACGGTTCCAGCGCGAGGGACCGTTGCCCCAACCGCCGCCTGAGTGATCGGGTAGTAGACCGGCCGGGGATCGCCTGACCGGCCGGATCTCATCCGAGCACGGGCAAAACGACAAGGCGCCGGGCTTTTCCGGCGCCGCTACTCAAGTGGCGATTTCGCCCGGTAAATGGAGACCGCTCATGAAACGATTCGTCACGCTGCGTCGCACCCAGCTCGCGTTGCTGGCGCTGGGCGTCCTGACCGCCTCGGTGCTCATGGCTCTGTGGAGCCGGTACAAGGCAAAGCCTGATGCCGCCCGCGTCGGCTTTGTTACGAATTGCAGCTGCGTCGTCGTAAGTCCTTATTCCTCGGTCGCAGATTCGCCGTAAGTCCTTATTCCTCGGTCGGTGACTCCAATTACGTAACAAAGCCGCCCGCGTCCGGGCCTGGGAGAAAATCGCGCCGCGCCTGCGGCAGGCCGAGGCGAACGGTGCCACGGCCGGCGACCGGCACCTGCAACGCATCACCGACTTTTTCGCGGAGAAACAAAAGCACGCCGCTGACTTCGCCGACGACGCGCTCGGCTGGGGCAGCAAGTGGGCTCTCGTCAAAGGCAAGGTTACCGGCGACGAGGGCGCAGCGCACCAGGCGTTCCTGCGCGACGCCTTCGAGCGGCACTTCTTCACCGGTCATGACTTGCAGGAGCTCTTGCAGTCGGTCGTTGCGGGTTACCTGACCGAACTGGAAGGCGAGGAAAACGCCATGCTCGTCGCCATCAGGGCCGATTTGAGCGACCAGGACTTGCCGGCCCTGCGGGCGCTGACCGCCCTGCGCAGCGACGATGCGTTCAAGAGCGAATACCGCAAGATGGTGCAGCAGGTCGTGCCGGCCGTCAGCCGCGACCTGAAAATCACCGTCGGCCGCGAGGCTGTGGTCTGGGTCGGCAGCGAAGTCGCCGCCGCGGTCACGGTGCGGATCGCCTCGGCCGTCGCCATCCGCCTCGACGTTTCCGGGAGCATCCTCGGCAGCGGTGCGGCCGCGGGTGCGGCTACCCTCGGCATAGGTCTGGTCGTGGGCTTCATTGTTGATGGCGCTGTGGACTGGATCATGCGGAAGGGGGCTACAATCCGGCCGGCGAAATCGCCCGCGAGGTCACCGCCACTCTCGGGCGTATCCGGACACTCCTGATCGAGGGCGACGCCGAGGCGGTCTCGACCTACGAGAAGCTTCGCCGCTTGCAGGAAAGTGATCCCATCCCGTCGGTGCGTAGCGAGTGTCGCCAGGCGGCGGACCGCGTGGAAACCGGCGGCTCCCTGGGCCTCCGCCACGAGTTGAAGCGGTTGCAGCAGCTCCGCTGCCGGCTCCGGGAAGCCGCCCTGAAGAAACTCGTCCTGGAAGGAGGTGGCATGTGAAACTGTTGCTCAAGTGGACCGCCAGGGTCGTGTTGATCCTGCTCGTCGCAGGCATCGTGGGCAAGGCCGTCCATACCGATCTCCGGCACAACAACGTCGTGTCGAGGATGTCGCTGCCGTCGCTCGACTCCTCCGACCCGGCCGCTCGTGTCGAGGCGGCGCGGCAGGCCGCGAAGCAGTACGGAGGTAAAGAATGAACGCGATCGTGAATAGGTGCCTCGGCACCCTCATCCCGGTGCTCTTGTGCCTGGCCGACGCCGGCCAGGTCCGGGCCGACGGCCGCACCAAGGCGGCGCAGGAAGCGGCCGACTATGTCCTGCAACGCTTCGGGCGTCAGGCCGTCCGCGAAGGGGCCGAGTCGCTGGCCCGCAAGATCGAAACCTACACGGCCCGCCACGGCGACGACTTCCTCAAGGCCGTCCGGCAGGTCGGGCCGCGCGCTTTCCACCTGGTCGAGGAAGCCGGCGTGCATGGCGAGCAGGCCGTGCGCGTCCTGGCCCGGCACGGCGAGGCCGGCGCCGCCTGGGTCGTCTCCCGTCCCAAGGCGATGCAGCTGTACGTCAAGCACGGCGAGGATGCCGCTTCCGCCCTGGTCAAGCACACCGGCATCGCCGAGCCGGTCATCGAGCAATTCGGGCAGCCCGCCGTCAAGTTCCTGCAAACCGCCAGCATGCAGAACGGGCGCCGCCTGGCCATGCTCCTCGAAGGCGGCGAACTGACCGAGATCGGCCGCAGCCGCGAGGTGCTGGACGTCATCGCCAGTTACGGCGACCGGGCGATGACGTTCGTGTGGGAGCACAAAGGCGCCCTGGCGACCACGGCCGGACTGACCGCGTTCCTGGCCAACCCGCAAGCCTTCATCACGGGGGCCAAGGACATAGCGCAGATTCTCGGGGAGAACGCCATCAAGCCTGTGGCGCAGCTGCCGGGCGCCGTCGCTACGGAAATCGCCAAGGGCACCAACTGGACGCTAGTTTTCCTGGCCGCAGGTTCCGCCGGCTTGCTTTACCTCGCCGCGAAATCGGGTCTCCTGAGCCGTGTTTTGGCGGATGCGAAGACACGGCGGCCAGGCGGTGATAGGAACCGGCTGGAAAAGGACGCGACAGCGAAGCGCACGCCATCCAAGCCCGGCAGCAATGCCGTGGCGAACTGAGATTTTGGGCAAGCGGAACGGGCGGGGAGAGAGAGGACAGGAACTGAGCCATGCTTACGGTGAAACAGGCGGCGGATCGAGCGGGGGTCAGTGATTCCCTCGTTTACGAATGGTGCGGCCAGCGGCTGCTCAAGCACTACCGTTTCGGTGCGAAGGGCAGGCGAGGCAAGGTCATGATCGAGGAAGCCGACCTCGACGCCTTTTTGGACTCATGCAAGCAGGAAGTCCGCTCGCAAGCATCGGTCTCGCCGTTGAAGCACATCAAACTTGCTTAACCTTTTCATGCGCGCCACGGGTAGGCCGCAAGGCCCTCGTCCCCCGCCCGCCTCCGTGCGGGTCGGGGGGGTTCATCTCCGTCACTTCGCCGTCGCCTTCGTCGCCATCTCCCGCAAGTGCTGCACCTTCTGAGACAATTGCGAGTAGTGACGCGACACCATCTTGGTATCCACATGACCGAGAAGTTCGGCCACCTGGGCGATGCCGACGCCTTTCTCCAGCGCTTCCGTGGCAAAGCTGTGGCGGTAGGCCGTGGCGATGACGCTCTTCAGGTGTGGCAGCTTCTTGCGGAGGATGTGGCAGCGGCAGCGGACGCCGTTGCTGGTGAATGCCTGCTTGCTCAACGGACCGCGGAACAGCGGGCCTTCGGGGTAGAGCGCCACCAGCTTGCGGGTCAGCGCCAACATCTCCTCGTTCAGGTAGATGATGTGCGGCTTTCCGGTCTTGTGAAACGTCTTGTGCTTCGTCAGCACCCAGACGCCCAGTTCGAGGTTCACGTCGGCGGCCGTTACTGTCCGTACCTCGCCGGGCCGTGCACCGCTTTCCTGCATGGCGAAGACGAATTCGCGGAACTGCCGGTCCTTGATGGCGGCCAGGATTTCCTTCTTCTCGGCCTCGCTGACGATGCGACTCCGTCCCGGTTGCGGCGGCTTTTTGACGCCTTTTAGCGGGTTGGATTTCAGGACACCTTCGGCCTCGGACCAGTTGAAGGCACGTTTGACGCAGATGACGGCATTGCGCTTGCCACCCTTCCATGCGCCGTGGGCATCGAGCCAGCGCGTGACATGAAGCGGCTTCAGGTCGGCGGCTGCGAGTGTGCCGTACTGTTCGCTGAAGTCCTGGAGGAAGTGCAGATACCAGCGGTAGGTTTCCAGCTCATGGTGTTTCTGAGACCAGTCCATGAACAGGTCGAGAACCTGGCAGACCTTAATCGTCTACGGTTCGGGGAGGTGGGCCGGACCGGCGACCATGAGCCGGTAGAACGCGGTGTTGATTTCGGGCGGTACGTTCCACAACCGCCCTTGCTTTTCTTCGGTGGCGGAGCATCATCAGGGTGCGCGCCGAGGGGCACCTTCCGACCACCGATCTCGACGAACCACTTCTTTTTCGAGCGCGATACCACGGTTTTGGCGGACGCATGAGCGGCTCTCCCGTTTCCTGCCACGGGTAAGCCGGAAGACCACTCGTTGCGTTCCGTGCCCAGTTCCGTTCCCTCCGCCGAGGAGGGCCGATGTGCATGTTTCCGTAAGTCCTAGTGGGAACAAGACTTACTTTAGTGGAGCTGAGGGGGTTCGAACCCCTGACCTCTTGAATGCCATTCAAGCGCGCTCCAGCTGCGCCACAGCCCCAGCCAGTTCTTAAATTAGCGGCGGCTGCGCCGCCTGTCAACGGCTGCCCTCACGTCCGTGCAAAAATCTCCGCTGGACACGTCGCGCCTGTCTCGGGACAATGTTCGGGACGGGTTTTGTCCCGCTGGGGACGCCTGTCTCGCGCCGATGAACTAGAGTTGTACGTGAGGCCCTGGGATCTTTCCCCTCCCCCGCGTGACAGGAATCAGTCCGTGAACAAACGCATCGTCGGCACCGTCTTGAAATATCTGCTGGCCTTCGGGCTGCTCGGTTGGGTCGTCCACTCCAACTGGGCACCTCAGAAGGGCACCGGACTTAAAGACGTCTGGGAAAAACACGTCATTCAAGGCCAGCCGATCCACCTACAGTTTCTGCTGCTCGGGGCCGTTATCTACACGGTCAGCGTGCTGTTGACCCTGATGCGCTGGTATCTGCTGGTGCGGGCGCAGGACCTGCCCTTCACGAAGGCGAACGCCCTCCGCCTGGGCATGATCGGCGTCTTCTACAACACCTTCCTGCCCGGCGCAGTCGGCGGCGATGTGATTCGGGCCGCCTATCTTGCCCGCGAGCAGAAGAATCGGCGCACCGTCGCAGTCGCTACCGTCCTGATGGACCGGGCCATTGCCCTGTGGGGACTGATCTGGTTCGTCGCCCTTCTCGGCGGCGGTTTCTGGGTGGCGGGGATGCTGGTAGGCCCCGGTGAAGATCCGGCCAAGTTTATTGTCAAGATGGCGGGCGTCATCGTCGGCGTGACACTGACCATCTGGATCGGCCTCGGCTTCCTACCGTCACGTCGGGCCGAGATTTTCGCCCGCCGGCTATCGCATATCCCAAAGGTCGGCCTCGCCCTTGCCGAATTGTGGCGGGCGGTGTGGATGTACCGGTTGCGGCCAAAGAGCATTGCCCTGACACTGGTACTGTCCTGGGTCGGCCACGTCGGGTTCGTGACCTCGTTCTATTGCTTCGCCCGCACTCTCTGGGACGGCAGCAACGCCATCCCAACGCTGACGGAGCACTTCCTGATTGTGCCCATTGGGCTTGTGATCCAGGCCATGCCGTTGTTTCCGGGCGGCGTCGGTATCGGAGAAGCGGGCTTCGGCGGACTGTATGCGCTCTTTGCCGGCGACAGTGCCAAGCCCAACGGCGTTCTCGGTTCGCTGGTGCAGCGAGTCATCTGTTGGGTGATCGGGCTGGCGGGGTTCTTCGTCTATCAGCGGATGCGGAGCGGGCTGGGTCCCGTCGAGACGCCGGCGGCGCCGGTTGTCGTTCCAGCAACTCCGAGTCTCGCCGTTCAGACCAGCGAGGGGCGCTGGGGGACGGTGCCGGCAGAAAATGCGCGGGTGAGTTAGTACGAACGAGAATCCCAACTCGCTGGGATTCTCGCTCTCCGCCGCCGTTGAGCTATAATGGTCCACTGCTTGACCAAAGCCAAAGTGGATCGGCCTCAACGCCGCTGGCGGAGTACATCCGTGCCATCAATCTACCGCGCTCGCCGCAGTCTCTCGATTACACTTCTGTTCTCGTCGTTCAGCCTCCTGGTCGGTCTTGTCGCCTGCCTGGTTTCCGCCGCGGAACCTGCGAAAGCCACGCGGGCGCAGTGGACGACCTCGAAAGTCGTAGGCTCGCCCGATCCACCGCGGCCCTTCAAGGTCGTTCGCGCCTTCCCGAATCTGAAGTTCGAGCATCCCTTGCTCATCGCCCGCCCACCGGGTAGCGATCGACTCTTCGTCGGCGAGCAGGCCGGCGTGCTGTATTCGTTTGTCGATCGTCCGGACGCCAAAGCAGAACTTTTCTTCGACTTGCGTAAGGAGCTGAAGACGATCGCGCTGCTTCCCGGCGCGAAGGAAGTCGAGGCGGTCTATGGGCTGACGTTCCATCCCGACTTCGAGAAAAACCGCCAGTGCTTCGTCTGTTACACACTGCGGGGAACTCGCAAACCGAACCTGACGGACGGGACGCGTGTGTCACGGTTCACCGTCACCAAGACGGAACCTCCGCGGATCGACCCGGCGAGCGAGGAGATCGTCATAACCTTCTTGCAAGGCGGGCACAACGGTGGCGACATCCACTTTGGCCCCGACGGCATGCTCTACATCTCCACGGGCGACGCCGGCAACCCGAACCCGCCGGACCCGTTCAACACGGGGCAGGACATCTCCGACCTTCTCTCATCCATCCTGCGTATCGACGTGGATCACAAAAGCGGCGAGCCGGAGGGCGTCAGCCGCCGGAGAAACTACGCCGTCCCGAAGGACAACCCGTTCATCACCCTGAAGGGGGCAAGGCCGGAGGTCTGGGCGTATGGCCTGCGAAACCCCTGGCGAATGGGCTTCGATCGCCAGACCGGCGAGCTGTTCGTCGGCGACGTCGGGTGGGAACTGTGGGAGTCGATCCACCGCGTCGAGAAGGGCGGCAACTACGGCTGGTCGGCGATGGAAGGGCCGCAACCGATCAAGCCGGAGAAGGTCGGGCCGACGCCGATCCGCCCGGCGCTGATCGAGCTGCCGCACACGATCGCTTGCAGCATCACCGGCGGGCGCGTCTATCGCGGCAAGAAGTTTCCCGAGCTGCGCGGGGCCTACCTGTTCGGCGACTGGGAAACGTGCCGCTTGTGGGCCGCACGCTTTGAGGGCGACCGGACGAAGGAGATGCCGGAGATCGCACGGCCGTCGGTGCGTATCGTCGCCTTCGGGGAGGACCGGGACGGCGAACTGTACTTCCTCGACTACGATGGCGGCACCGTGCATACCATCGAACGGAATCGAGGCGATGCGCGGAACAACGCCTTCCCGACGAAGCTCTCGGAAACTGGTCTCTTCGCCTCGGTCAAGGATCACGCGCCGGCGACCGGGGTGGTTCCGTTCCGGATCAACAGCCGGCAATGGCAGGACGGGGCGACGGCGGAACACTGGGCCGCCTTCCCCGGCGAGTCGTCCGCCACGCTCTACAGCGGCGGCGGCAAGCCGATACCTGGCCTGGTGGGCTGGCACAACTTCCGCATGCACTTTCCCAAGGACGCGGTGCTGATGCGGACCATCTCCCTGGGCGGTCGGCGGGTGGAGACGCAGATCCTGCACTTCGACGGCGTGGACTGGCATCCGTACGCGTTCACCTGGCGCGACGATCAAGCCGACGCCGACCTGGTTCCCGCCGACGGCGCCGAGAAGGAAGTGCAGGACGGGAAACAGAAACGCGTCTGGCAGATCCTGAGCCGCAGCCAGTGCATGTCATGTCACAGCAATCAGTCGGAATACACGATGGGGTTCCTTCCCGAGCAGTTGAACCGTCCCGGACCAGACGGCCGCAACCAGCTCGTCGCCTTCACGGATTCGGGATTCATCCGCCGGGCCGGCAACGACGGCAAATCGCAGCCGCCGTTCGACACCGCCTCGGCAGCGCTTGAGCGAAAGCTCGCCGATCCGACGGACCCCGGTCAACCTCTGGAAGCACGCGCCCGTTCCTATCTCCACGCCAACTGCGGTCATTGCCATTCCGACCACGGCGGCGGCTCGGTTCCGCTGCGGCTGCACTTTTCGGTCTCGGCGGCCGACATGAAGGCCGTCGACGTTCGTCCCACGCGCGGCGACTTCGGTCTGCCGGAGGCGTGCATCATCAAGCCGGGCGATCCGTATGCCAGCACACTATACTTCCGCATGGCCAAGTTCGGCCGCGATCGGATGCCGCATATTGGCTCGGAACACCCAGACGAGGAGGGGCTGCTGCTCATCGAGAAGTGGATCACAGGAATGAGCAAGACTCCCGTCGCAACCGATCCGGCGCTGGACACATTGGCGATGGACAAACTGCTGGCCGATCCGAAATCCGCGCTGTTACTCAGACGGAAGTACTGCGCACGGCTCGATGAAGGCGGCCGAACAGCAACAGCTGCTGGCCACGGTTAGGAAGCTCCCAGCCGGCCCGGTGCGCGACCTGTTCGAGGGCTACCTGGAGTCGGACGAGAAGAATCCGCGGAAGCTCGGCTCCAACCCTCGGCCGTGCGCGATCCTGGCGCTCAAGGGCGTTTCCGGCCGAGGTGAGAAGCTCTTCTGGTCGCAAACGGTCAACTGCGGCAGCTGCCACAAGATCGGTGACCGGGGCACGCCGCTGGGGCCGGACCTCTCGACCATTGGGAAGCTGCGTCTGCGTGAAGACCTGCTGGAGAGCATCCTGGAGCCGTCGCGGCGGATCGAGCCGAAGTTCGCCGCCTACGTTGTCCGCACGGAGGATGGCCGCTCGCTCACCGGATTGTTGGTCAAGCGCGACGACAAGGAGGTGGTGCTGCGCGACGCTCTGAACAAGGAGATCGTCCTCGCGGCCAGGAACGTGGAGGAGCTGCGGCCGGCGCGGGTGTCGCTGATGCCCGACGGCCAACTCGCCGGGCTGACCGCGCAGGAAGCGGCCGATCTGCTCGAATACCTCGTTACGCGCAAATGAATCGGCACTTTCTCCCCTCGCCCCGGTATTCCGGGGAGAGGGGTTGGGGGTGAGGGGCGAGGCGGGTAGCAGTGTTCTGGTTCTCACCCCTCACCCCCAACCCCTCGCCCCGGAGTACCGGGGCGAGGGGAGTAGTGGGAGTGCTCTTTGAAAGCGCTCCCTGACGGTCGCGGCTCGTTTTGTTCCGAGCTTCCCGATAGAACAATGCGTGACGCGACTGCGTGCCATGTGCCTTAGACATCCAGTACAGCGACCGTCGCCGCGCTCGCTTCCGATCCCGAATCACCATTCCGTGCGCGTACCGGCCGCTTGCAGAGAGTCGTAGCGTTCTTGCACCTCTTTGCTTTCGCCCCTGGAGGAACCCCCATGTCCGTGAAGAGAATCCTGCTGAGCGGCCTGGTCCTGGCTGCGCTGGGCGGCTCGCTGCGAGCTGCCCCGCCGCTGCCCCTCGATCTGGTGCCGGAGGACGCCTGCATCGGGATTGCCATCCGCAACCTGGCGGAGTTGCGTACCAAGAGCGATCGCCTGTTCAGTAAGCTGCCGGATAAGGGCATGCGTCCGTCCCAACTCGTGGATATGGCCCTCGCAGAGCTGAGGCTGGGTTGGAAGATCGACGAGAAGAAACCGACCGCGCTCGTCTGCACGACCGGCAAGCTGGGCGGGTTCGGCAAGGACACCGACCCCAACAACGACTTTACCATCGGCGCCATCGTCGCGCCCCAGAGCCTGGAGGAGGCGGCCAAGGCGTACGGAGTGAAGGTGGAAGACCTGAAAAGCGGGAAGGTTCAGAAGGTCACCGGGCGGGAGTTCGACCGTTATTTCGGCACGAACCAGGTCGGCGTTCAGAACGGCCATTTCTACATGACCGGCCAGGAGAAGGCCACCGCCGAGTGGATGAAGGCCCCTACGCTACGACAGGCGCAGACGGAAGCCCGGCAACGCCGCCTGGATACCTCCGACGGCATCTTGTACTTCGGACCGCCGCTGCTCCGGTTGGGCCAGAAGGACAACCTGGACTGGACCACGGTGAACCCGGACCTGCCCCCGGAGGAGGCGAAGATCCAGCGCCGAATCAACCAGGCTGCCCTCGAGGCCCGCTACGTTCTGGCGGGGTATCGAGTGGACGACGGCTTCGGACTCGACTTGTCGGTTGGGTTCGACCCCAAGGGCACTCAATCCCAGGCCATCCTGAAGGCCGTGACCGGCGTGGGACGGTCCTCAAACCTTACCGGCCTGCCCGATTCGGAGCGATTGGTGGGCGCGTTCTCGGCCATCGGGCTGGACCGGGCGGACCTGCATCTGGCGCGGGTGCTGGCCAGCGATCTGTGGTTCGGGATGAGAGGCTCGTCCCCCATCCTGGATTCGGACGCGATCCTCATTCGCCGCCTCTTCGGCGACCTCTACAGCCGGCTGAAGCTGGGTCGGGTGGCCGTGTACCAGAGCAGCGATCCGCTCAAGCTCGGCCAGCTCTCGGCGGTCCTCATCCTGGAGCCAGCCAATCCGGGCCAGTTCATGAAGGACGTCGGCCAGTACGTACGCTTCGGCAACGTCGAGCAGTTCGATCCGAAAGGCGAGGCCAGCAAGGCCGAGATCGAGAAGCTGGTCGGCGAGCTGGGTTCCGACGATTTCGAGACGCGCGATTCGGCCAGCACCAAACTCGGATTGATCGGCGATGCCGCTCTGCCCTACCTGGTGAAGGCCGAGAAGTCCGACGACGCCGAGGTTCGGAACCGTGCCGTCGAGCTACGCCGTTCTCTCCAGGCGGCCGCCGACCAGCGTAAGAAGGAATTGGCCGAGGGATTGGTGGCGAAGGCGTTTCGACCGGCGTTCACGCTCCAGCTCAACGCCGAGAAGCGAGCCGAGGCTAATGTCCACCTGCTGGGGATGAAATTCGAGGCCAAGGCCGACCCGTACTCCGCCGGGCTGAAGGATCTCCTGGGGCCTGAGTGGAATCGGCTGCGTCTGGCCGTGGTCAACAAACAGGTGGTGATCCTCGTCGGTTCGGACCTGGCTCTTCTGGATCAGGCCATTCAGAATGTGCGCGATGGCAAACCAGGTTTGGACCAGTCGGCCGCCCTGGCCGAGTTCCGCAAACAGGCGGCACCGGAGCGGCGCATCGAACTGCACCTGGCGCTGAGCCGGGTGCAGGCGCTGGTCACGCCGGCCGATCAGCTGCCGAAAGACTTCAAGCCGACGGGGACGACCAGCTCGATTTCGGTGCGAACCGGGCTGACCGATCTGGGGTTGGACCTGTGGATCCCGGCCGAGGCGGTGCCGGACATCGGGAGGTGGCTGCGGCTGTGGTGAGAGGTCATTGACGCGAGCTCCAAACGATGCTCTCCCCTCTCCCCTGTACTCAGGGGAGAGGGGTCGGGGGGTGAGGGGAAAGGTGCGAGGCTGTGTTCTGGCTCTCACCCCTCACCCCCAACCCCTCTCCCCTGAGTACAGGGGAGAGGGGAGATTAGGTCCCCGAAGGAGACGAATCATGCTTCGCGCGTTGACGATCCTGTCCCTGCTGCTGGCCACGCCTATCGTGCAATCTCTGCCGGCGGCCGACACACCGCAGCCGCGCTACGCTCAGCGCTGGTTCTATCTCCAGACGAACCTGCTCGTCGAGAAGAACGTCGATGAGGCCGTCGCGCTGATCGCCCGCGCCGGCAAGGCGGGCTACAACGGCGTCGTCCTCGCCGACTACAAGTTCAACATCCTCGAACGCATGCCGCCGAACTACTTCAAGAACGTCGAGCGCGTCAAGAAGGCGGCGGCCGACGGCAGGCATCGAGATCATTCCGACCGTCTTCCCCATCGGCTACAGCGACGGACTGCTTGCACCACGATGCCGAACCTCGCCGAGGGCATGCCGGTCGAGGACGCTCCGTTCGTCGTCAAGGACGGAGTCGCCGTGCTGGTACACGATCCGGCGGTGCAGCTCGTCAACGGCGACCTGGAGGATGTCAAGGGCGACCGCTTCGCCGGCTTCTCGTTCCAGGACGAGCCGGGCAAGGCGACCTTCGCGGACCGCAACGGTTGTCCATCACGGCAAGGTGTCCTGCCGCATGGAGGATCCCGGCAAGGCCAGCGACTCGGGCAATTGCCGGCTCGCGCAGCAGGTCAAGGTTCGGCCGCACGCCTGCTATCGCTTCTCCTGCTGGGTGAAGACGCAGGACCTGAAGCCGGCCAACGCGTTCAAGCTGCTCGTCCTCGGCAAGGACGGCCGGCGTCTGACGTTCTACGAGGGCAACCTGAAGCCGACGCAGGACTGGACGCAGATCGAGGTTGTCTTCAACAGCCTCGATGAGACCGACGTCCAGATCTACGCCGGCCAGTGGGGCGGCGGCACCGGCAAGCTGTGGCTCGACGAGCTGGACTTGCAGGAGCTGGCCCTGGTCAACGTGCTGCGCCGGGAAGGCTGTCCGCTGACGGTCGCCAGTGCCGACGGCGCCGACCGTCTACGAGGAAGGCAAGGACTTCCGCGCGGTGCAGGATGCGAAGCTCTTCAACGATCCGCCGGGCGACTTCGGCTTCAACCATCGCGGCGCCGAGCTGCGGCTCATCGCCGATTCGCGCATCAAGGAAGGCGACAAGCTGCGCGTGAGCTGGTATCACCCGATCGTCGTTCACGGCGAGCAGGTGATGTGCTGCCTGACGGAGCCGAAGGTCTACGACCTGCTCCGCGACCAGGCGAAGCGCGTCAACGATCTGCTGAAGCCGGCGACGTTCTTCATGTCGCACGACGAGATCCGCGTCGCCGGCTGGTGCAAGTCGTGCCAGGCCGTCGGGCAAGACGCCGGGAGAGCTGCTGGCCGACAACGTCGGCAGTGCGTGGACATTCTCAAGGAGGTGAATCCGAAGGCGAAGATCGTCGTCTGGTCGGACATGTTCGATCCGAATCACAACGCCGTCAACGAACTTCTACCTCGTCAACGGCCCGCTGGACGGTTCGTGGAAGGGACTGCCGGAGAGCGTGACGATCGCCAACTGGAACGGCGGCAAGCCGGCGGCGAGCCTGAAGTGGTTCGCCGAGCGAGGCCACACGCAGATCATCGCCGGCTACTACGACGGCACGACCTGAAGAACTTCCAAAAATGGGACGCGGCGGCGAAGGGCGTGCAAGGCGTGACCGGGTTCATGTACACGACCTGGCAGCACAAATTTGACCACCTCGAAGCGTATGGGCGAGCTATGCTTGGGAAGGAGTGAGACCCACGAAGCGGTTTCCTTGTTGAGCACGCAGCGCAAGCAAGTGGGCACTTGCTTGCGCTGCGTGCTCAGGAGAATATACCCAATGCGGCGATACCTTCTCGGCGTGCTGGCGGCGTTGGTACTGGCATCGGCGGCGAGCACAATCGATCCGCGCGATTACGAGGGGCGCCTGGCCGCCATCCGCTTCGGGCCGGATCAGCTCCGCTGGCAGGAAATCCCCTGGCTGAACGACCTGATCCACGGGATGCGGCTGTCGAAGGAGGAGAAACGGCCGCTGTTACTCTACGTTGTGGACGATGAGCCGCTGGAGCGCTGCTGAGGCTACGCCGACGGGCTCCGTGCGGGTCCTCTGTCGGACGCAACGATCGTCGAGTTGATTTCCTCCAACTTCGTGCCGGTGGCGCTGAACCGCAACAAGATCAAGGAAGCGAAGACCCCGGCCGGCGATCTGTACCGCGACATCCAGAAACAGCGCACGCAGTACCAGGGAGTCTGGATCGTTTCTCCCGAGGGCAAGGTGCTGAGCCAGTTCCAGGATGCCCGTGACCCGAAGAACCAGACCGTGGAGCTGCGCCTGCCGTCGAGGCGGGGTTGAAGGCGTTCGGTCCGGTGTCGGCGCGGCGGGTGGAGCGCGTCGATCTGCACCCGTTCCGCGGCGTCGGCGTTCGGGAGGATGGCAGCGTGGTCCTCGCGGCGGTGGTGCGGCGGATGCTCGGCGACAAGCCGGCCGAGCGCGGCGCCTACGACAGCATCAACCTGAGCGCGAAGGAGTGGGCCGCGTTCGCCCCGTCCGAGGCGAAGGTGGGCACGCGCTGGACGTTGCCGGTGGAGGTCAGCTGCCGTTTCTGCCGCTGTTTAAGCCCGATCAGCGACCTGAGCACAATCCCGCGGCCGGAGGAGATGACCGGCGCGGAGATCCGGGCGGCGGTAGTTTCCGTGGAGGACGGCGTGGCGACGCTGGCCTATCGCGGCAGTTTGGCCGCTACGCACGAGTCGCCCTACCACAAGGGCAAATTCAGCGCCGCGGCAACCGATGTCCGTGGTGCCGCGACCTTCGATGTGAAAAATGGCCGGATGCTGTCGCTGACCTTGATTTTCGACGGCACCTATCGCGACTTCCCGCCAGATGACAAGGAGGCTGTCACCGTCGCCGGAGTGGAATGGCGGCGCGAACCCGTCGGGAAGAAGTAACCGCACGCGGCGGCACACACGCCAGGGATGACGCCAATGGCCAGCTATCGCGGTCACCTGACCTTTTCGTCCCTCCTCGGTGCGGGCCTGGGTGCCTACGCCATTACGTACTGGGGCTATGACTGGGGGCGCAGTTCCTCGGCGCCGGACTGACGACGCTGGGCGGACTACTTCCGGACCTGGACAGCGACAGCGGCGTGCCTGTCCGCGAGCTCTTCAGCGCTTCCGCCGCCGTCGTGCCGTTGCTGCTCGTCAACCGCCTGCACCACGAAGGCTACGACGGCGAAAAAATGCTCGTTATCATGGGCCTCGTGTACGTCTTCATCCGCTATGTGTTGTCGCTGCTCTTCAAGCACTTGACCGTTCACCGCGGCATGTTCCACAGCATCCCGGCGCTGCTCATCTCCGGCCTGGTGGTCTATCTGCTGTACCACTCGCCGGATCAGGGGCTACGACTTTTCATGGCGGGCGCGGTGATGCTCGGGTTCCTGTCGCATCTGGTATTGGACGAGTTGTACAGTGTCGATTTGATGGGTGTGCGCATCCGCCTCAACAAGTATGCGGGGAGCGCTCTGAAACTGGCCTCGCGATCCTGGACGGCGACGCTGACGACCTATGTCATCCTGGCGGGATTGGGGTTCCTGGCGTGGCAGTCGTAGAGAGAGTCGCGGTCATCGGAAAACGACGAACGATCCCCTCCACCAATTCACGATGCGAGAACGTAGCCTCCCAGTCGGGCGCCTGCGCCGTGATGATCTGAATGAGCTGGTCCGTCTGCGGCGATTCCGCCTCGCGCTCCGGCATCACGACATACACCGCGTCGCAGGCCAATCCGGCGGCAACCACGTCGGGACGGCTGTCCCAGCGCGGGCCGTCCACGAGGATCAGGTCAAACGTCCGGCGCAGATCGCGCAGTAGCGACCGCATCGTTCCTGCGACCAGCCGCGGGCTACCCTGCGCGCGGCACGCGCCGCTCGTCAGGGCAAAGAGATTGATCTGCGCCGTCTCCTGGATCGCCTCCTCCAGAGTTGACGTCCCGTCCAGCACGTCGCGCAGTCCCGGTTCTGCCGCGATGCCGAGACGCGCTGCAATGCCGGGATGTCGCAGGTTCCCGTCCACGACGATGACGCGCTGCCGCCCTTGTCGCGCCGCGGTGATCGCCAGGTTAAGCAGGACCGTTGTCGTGCCGGCCTTCATCTGAGCCGACGTAAACAGGTACGCCGACGCTCTCCCGGTCGGAGCGGTGCCGGCCAGCGAAGTCAGGAGTTCCGCGTACTTCACACTGGCGGGATGTTCCGGACAGTGATACGCGATCAGCTCCGCCGCGAGTCGTGGCCGCGGCGCCGAGGGTGCAATCGGCGGCGCTGCTGTGGCGGCGGACGGACGAAACGAAATCGTCATCGGCTGCGGCGCTGCTTCCGGCTTCTCCTCCTCGGTTCCTGCGAGAATTGGCTCTTCATCGGCGACGTGGGGCATCGGCGGCGGCGGCACCAGGGGGACGCGCTCGAGGATGCCGGGTGAGGCCTCCACGCTCTTGCGGGGGCCGACCTCGATAAACGGCGCGTCGGAATGCTCTTCCGGAGCGACGTCCTCCGGAGCAGTGGATCCCGCGGCTACCGCTGCGGATTCGCGCAGCGGCGCTAACCGCTCGGCCGCGGCGGGGTCAAGCGGAGCGTCGGCCTGCCGGAGTGCCTCGAACATCCTACCCATAGCACGTCCCTCGTTCGCCGTCCTGGTCGCCGAGCTGATTCCGGCGGGATAAACCCATCGACTCGTGGAATCTTGCTATCCCGAGAGTCGTTCGCCGACAAACACTCGGGTCGTGGGTTGGTTGGCATTATCATCGACCGCCGCGTCCACCGAACTTTCCTCGTCCTCAGACTCGGCGGCGGTTTCCAGACCGAGCATGGTCAGTGCATCCAGCGCAGCTTCCACATCCACCTGCGTCGCGCCGGCCTGCTCCGCCAGGCACATCGCCTGATGGGCAGCCTGGTTCAGCAACCGCGGGACGCCGTGCGTCTGCCGGGCCAACACCTCGACCGCCTCGTCGAGCAACACCATCTCCGGTTGGCCGCCGGCGACGCGAACGTGATGCAAGAGATAGTCGGCCGCCTCGTCGAGGCTCAGTCCGGTCAGTTCCGACCGCACGACGATCCGCTGCCGTAGCGCCGTCAACTTGGGCTGTTGCAGCGTGGCCAGCAGCGCTGGCTGTCCGACCAGGACGACCTGGAGAGCCTTGCCGGAGCGCGCTTCGAGGTTGCCGAGCAGGCGCAGCTCCTCCAGAAGATCGGTTGCCAGATGGTGGGCCTCGTCGACGATCAGCACGGTGGACTTGCCGGCCGCAAAGCCTTCGAGAAGATGGTCGATCAGGGCGAGACGCATCTCCTGTTCCGACCTGCCTACCCAGGGAAGCTGGAGATCGTAGAGAATCGCTTGCAGCAGACTGGTCCGATCGCGGACATGGCTATTGGTGAGGAAGACGGAACTCTCGTTGCCGCCGAGGCGTTCGAGGAGGCGATGGCACAGCAGCGTTTTCCCGGTGCCGGGTTCTCCCGTAAGGATGAGGACGCCCTCGCCGTCGGCCAGGCCGCGCTGCAACTGGTTGAGCGCGTCCTCATGCCCTGTGGCCGGGTAGTAGCAGACGGTGTCCGGTGTGGCCGGGAAGGGCCGCTGGCGCAAGCCGAAGCGTGTTACGTCCATGTCCACCCCATCCCCCGATGACGCCGCGATGCTACCTCTTCATCATCGGCTTGTAGGAGTGGAGAGTTGAGAGTAACGGCGTGCTTACTTCGGTCGGAAGCCATGCGCCGGTCTGCCCTGGTCGTCGTCGTCGATCAGTCTGAGATAAGGTGGGACAAGGCAAAGCCCGCCGATGGGTTGGGATGCAAGAGCGGAGTCCGGTGGAGGAGCTGACACTTACGTCAAATCTGATGCGATCTCGTAACACGTAACAGTCAGGCGCTCGGAGGCGAAAAACTGTTATGCGATCTGCGTATTTCCTGGAAAAGGCGCGGGTCGATCGTCATCGCGTAACCGTTTTTGGCCGATTTCGGTCATCTCGTAACAGCCGTTGCGGCGGTGTGAAATTGGCGTAAGTCCCAAAGAGGGCTGCGCGGCGACTCCAGCAGACGCAGCAAGACTACCGAGCTTGCGCTAGCGGAACAGAATGGAAAGGGGGTAGACGTTTCCGGAACCGACTTCGACATCGGCCGCGACCACCAGTCGCAGAAATGATCTGCGTCCCATCTTCGTCCCTTTTCTGGGCGCAGGCCATTGTGGATTCTGCTACGATAAGCCAGTGCCTATCAAGACGGTCGTGGCGCTGGCAGGGAAAGATCATGGCAAGCAAAGAAGCGGAGGCTTTGCTCAAACTAGCTCGTGAACAGCTCGCCCGAGCCGAAGAGGACCCTGATGATGCGGAGAACGTTTTCGTTTGGAGTTTTTGGGGCCTCGAAAACACCATCATGGCGGCAGCAGCACACGCCGGGATCATGTCCATCAAGCAACACTGGGCGAAGGGAGAAGCAGCTCGGAGACTCGCCGGACAGTTCGGACTCACCGACGTTTCCGCGTTGCTGAGAGATTTGAACGATGGCCGGAAATCGGCCGCTTACGGAGACACCGAAGCGCCTGATATAGCTCCCGGCGATGTCCTGATCCAATTCAGGGGATATGTGGAGGAGGTGGCCGAATTCCTGAAGAAACCCTCCAGGAAGAAACGGTCAAAGTAACCCAGACAGGCTACAGAACTCGTTGATTATGTCGGTACTCGGCTATTTTCGATCTTGTCCCGGAAGACCATCGATCCCGCAATATGATGAAGGACCTCTCTGATATAGTTCGCCGCTGGCCGGACCAAGAGGCGAAGGAATGGGTCGAAGCATTCGCTCTGCAAGCGTGCGCCGATCCACTCGTCTTGGCGGTGATCGCCTTCGGTTCGGCGGTTCGTAGTGCGGATTATTGTGCGGACGTTGATCTCCTCGTCGTCTACGATCGTCGCAAGCCGAATGTCCCTGGGCGTCCAGTGTCCGTGGACATTCGTTGGTACGAGAGGCTTGGGGTGGAACGGTTAGTAGCCGAGGGACACGAGTTGCTGGCGTGGGTGCTGAATTTCGGTGAACTGATTTGCGAGCGCGACTGGTACTGGACCAACCTTCGCCACTCCTGGATCGGCCGGATGCCGTTCCCGTTAGCGGCCACGGCGGACAGCCGCGCAAAACGAGCCTTCCGACTGTATTCCGAACTCGTCGAGATGGGCGACTTGGACGCAGCACACGAGCAGCGGTTGGTAGCACTCACCCAAGAAGCGCGGGCCGTACTGATCCGGAAGAGGGTTTACCCAGCGTCCAGACCCGAGCTTCCGATGCAACTACGCCAGATCGGCGAATTGGAACTGGCCAAGCAACTCGAAGAAACCCTCCGACAAAGGGAGCAAGTGTAACTGCGCTTGGTAAGGACGTTCGGAAGCGATCAAGGCGAATCCGCCGACACGCCCTCCAGACGCAGCAGGATCACCTCCGAGCCGGATCTTGCGGACCTGTGTCGGGTTGACGCGGCAGTCGAACGCGATTGACCTCGTTGCGTGCCCAGACGATAATTTCGGCAGGAGGTGCAACCGAATGGACGACTTCGATACGCAGCACATTACCAAGACTCCAGGGGTATGCGGCGGCCGGGCGTGCATTGCCGGGCATCGCATCCATGTCCTGGATATTGTTCTTTGGCACGAGATGCGCGGACATTCCCCGGATCAGGTTGTGGGTCTGTTTCCCGGTATTACGCGCGCCGAGGTCCATGCAGCGCTCTGCTTATTACTTCGACCACCGGGAGGAGATCGCTGCCGATTTTCGGAACGATGAGGAATGGGCCAAATTCGCGGGGACCAATTATCCCTCTTTGCTGAAGGACAAGCACAGTGGCTGAGCTGAGCCGATTCGCAATTTCTTCGACCAGCCTTGTGCCCGGACGGCCATATTGTTGGTAGAACCGCGACGGAGGAACTCCGACATGTTGCAGATACAGACCGCCAACCTTCCGCCGGATCAGCAGCAGCGGCTACACCCGGACTTTCTCGCCAACGAGCAAGCCTATTTACAGCTGCGTGCCGGGTTGCTCACCCAGTACCGGGGTCAGTGGGTGGCTGTTCATGGCGGCAAGGTCATTGAAGCCGGGCTCAAGCTGATGGAAGTCCTGGACCGGGCGTCCGCGTGGGGAGGACATCCTTACGTTGCTCTGGTGGGAGCGGAAGACGCGGTGGTCTTTCGACTTCGCCGCGCGGTCTTTGGTTGGAACCTGGCGTATCAACCGTTTCCGATGTTGCGGATATAACCTCACTCGATTTCGACCCGCTCGGGTTTCCGCATAAGTGCATCGTGGTATGATTGCAATTCCTCTTTGATCGCTTCGAGGTACTGCCGATCGTTGACCAGGTCGGAGGCGTCGTCTTCGCGGCAAGCCTTCCTGTTGCAGCCGCTCGTCGTGGTATTTCTGATAGTGTTCCAGGGCCGCGATCATGAACCGCGCTGCCTTCAGTGAGAGTTTCATCTTTTGGCTCCTGCGATTAACTGACTTTGCGAAACGCCGGTTCCACGGAGGCCAATAAGCGGATGAAATCCGCCAGCGGCAAATCGAATGTTGGCTCCCAGTTGAAGTGGTTGCCGTGATCGTTGATGACCACCAAGTCGTCCGGATAGTCGGAACCTGCTGGAAGCAGCCACCAATTCTGCCCCGGTCCCTGCACAGAAAACGTCGAGACGCCTCCCGTACCCGCTGACCCAATCGGTCCCGCCGTTCGGATAGGTCACGATGTCAATGCCGATCCGAACACGAGTTAAACGAGGACAGGAAGCGTTTCCTCGCCTGTAGAGGTCCGTCGTCGTTTTCGCCATGAGCGCTTCCGTGAGTCATGTTCTCATCTCGCGTTCTGAGGCATACATCATTGTACGCTTCTCGTTGGCGGGGGACATAAAGGGGAACCCGGCCCAGTGCCCACCCCGGCTTCAGGGAGGTCGGCTTCCGGCTCATCACTGGTCTAGGTTTGATGCGATGGCAAATCGGTCCAGATCCCGCCCTCACCGCGCATCGGTCGCCGGGCTTCCCGCCGCCGCCACGCCCTCCAGACGCAGCAGGATCATCTCTGAGCCGGAACTTGCGGCCCAGGTCACGCCGTCCGGTGATGTGAGTCGCTTGCCCAAGCAAGGGGGTGTCGGTCATCGTGGACCGGCCGTTACGGGAAAGAAAAAGTGACATCGGCGATTGTTACCGGGAAACGTATGATGTCTCGTTCCCCGGCTCTACTTTCGGGCACGCATGAATGCCAGCACCCAGTCGTTAAAGTGCAGGTGACTGGCTAACTCCGGCGGCGGTGGTACTTCTTCGGGTGGTACAAGCGGAACGGGGTCGATGTAATCAATGCCGCGGGAACTGCAACGCCGTCTGCCACTCGCGCCGCACCCACTCCGAATCCCGCGCATGCGCCGACCAGAAGAGATAAAAGACATCACGGCCGGCGATCTCCTTCCCGAGTTGCTCCGCCCAATGCTGGCCGGAGCGCAGGCAGGCCACGTCCAGGAAGACGTCGAGCTGGGGCAAGACTTTTTGGATCCCCTGGACGCGGGCCAGCACCTCATCGCGATCCTTGCTGGCATACGAGGCGAACGCGGACCGGAAGCGTTTCTCCCTAACCGGGACCATCTGCGCAGGCGACTCACGCTGGCCGACCTCCAGGTCGAAGTGGAGTTTGGCAATCTCCAGGGAACTCACGAAAAACGAGACCACGCCGTTGTAGGAGCCAGGGTCGATCTCCCGGGGCACACGAAACGGGAATGTCGCGTTGCCAATGTCACCGCTCCACAGAATGACGTCTTCCGGGTCCTCAACCTGGAAATCCGGAATACGCACGCGGACCGTTAAGCTGGTGCCGCGAGCAACAGCGACTCCGCCCTTGCTGCGAAGATGGATCTCCTTGCCGCGCTGGGCTTCGCGGGCACGTTCGATCACCTCCTGCCGCTGCTGCGCGAGGTGCGCCAGACGTCCAGAACGTAGGATCGTCCAGCGAGCAGGCTCATGGGGGCGGTCACTGAGAAATGCACTTGATCGGTGACGGGGCGCGGCATCTCCGGCTTGATTGCATCTTCGCCCGACTTCCCCGGCCTGCAAGACCGGGCCGGGCGTACCACTTCCTCGTCCTCCTCTGCGGCTTCGGCTCCCTTCAGATCAATGATTTCCTCGTCTGCCTCCTCTTCAAAGGCCGCAACATCCCCGTCTAAAGATTCCGCGCAGAAAGCCAACTCAAACTCACTATCCTCAGTAGCCTCCGGGATGTCGCTCGGAGGCAATGCCGGGAGGCCGGTAGCAGATTCCGCGAGAAGTAAATCGCGCCCGTATTCAATCGATGACTCCAGATCCTTCTCGGCGGCAACTGGGCCAGTCATCGTCACTTTCCCACATAGTCGTTGCATCCGGTTGCGGTAATCGGTCCGATCCGGGCTGTCCCAGAGCGCTGCGCGTGTGGCCGCGATTGCCCCGGATAAATCCTTGCGGCGCTCAAGCGCTTCCGCCAGCGTGTCCCAGAACGAACCGATCGGGGCCAGCTCCACCGCCCGTCGAGCGGCCCACACCGCTCGCTCAAGGTCCAGCTCCGTCGGTTGATCGGAGGTGCAAAGATACCAGCTCAGGTTGTTGAGGGTGCGCGGCTCGCGAGTCCCCAGTCGGATCGCGTTGTTGTAACACTGGATCGCTTGCTTCTTCTTGTCGATGGTCCAGAGAACCGGGGCGAGACCTTCAAGAGCAAGGAGATAATTTGCGTCCTTGGCGAGAATGGCTTCGTAAAGCTTGCAGGCTGTTCCGTAGTCCTTGTCTTTGACCTTCTTCTCCGCGGCCGCGATGGCGATCAGCACACGAGCCGAGTTGAACGAGGTGGGGTCGAGCGCCGCGGCGACGGTCGGCCAGCGCTGTGGGCTGGCGTACACACGAGCGTGAGCAGCGGTCCTTGAAAGCCTGGCCTTCCCGACCAGAGAAACGAACCACGCCTCGACCTTCCTCGTTGAGGGGGCGTTCGCCTGGGCCCACTCTTTCTCGGCCTGGAGCAAGCCGTTCATGAACTCCGTCAAGCGCTCAACACGTGTCCTCAGCTGGGGGAACGCCTTGGTGGGCAGCATAGCCACTACTGGTCTGGCGACGTTCAGAATCCGCGGCAGGTTGATCTCGGTACTCAGACAACTCGCCAGCTCCTGACCGAGCGACAGCAGTGGATTCACGCACTGTCCGTTCAGCGCCGGGATATTCTTCAGTGTCGTCTGGATCGCCGTGAGTCGCTCTGCGACGCCGGTCCAGACCCGATTGCGCATCAGGGTACGCACGATCGTGAGCTGATGGAGGACGCGATCGAAAGCAGAGGGAATCTTGAGTTCACCCCCGCAGCGACCGCAAAACAGGCCCCAGCTGGGGGCGGGGAGAGCACAAGTCGGGCAGGTCGCTAGGGGCATACAACTCCTTCATTTGGAGCTTGACCATGGTGCCTTGATGGCGACAGCCCCGATGGGCGGTTAACCGGACTCGAAAAGTCCTCTACAGTCTACGCTGGCTGAAAACAGTCCGCAAGCGGCTATCCAACAGCGACTGTCCAAAGCCGAAAAAGCGGACATCCTACTTTCGGCACCCACGAATCCGATAGCCACGCTGTGCCCTTTTTTCTTTTCAGTGGTTGAAAGTCACCGGCGTCCAATTGGCATAGCCCGCTACCCACGGCGGCATGCCCGCGACGGGCATCGTCGAGCGCGGCTTGCAACCGCTCGTAACCCTTGGCGTACTTCGCCTCGGCCTGCGGACAGCCGACCATGTCGATGTAGTCGAGCCCCTGGAGCAGCAGCGGCGGCGAACAGTCGACGGCCATCACGGGGACGATGCGACCGTGGCCCTTGACCGTGTCGGCCATGCTGATCTCGCGCTGACAGATGCTGTCACGGCGATCCTTGCTGTCGGGATCGTTGGCCCGCCGGGTCGAGTGCGGCCCCATGACGGCGAGCAGCACGTCGCACCAGCGGATGCCGTCCTCGATCTCGGCGGTGAAGGCGTCGCCGCCGGTGATGCGGTCGCGGTCCTGCCAGACGTCCCAGCCGTCGGCTTGCAGATCGGCCTTGAGACGCTGCACGAGGGCGGCATTGTCCTGCCAGCCGTAACTGAGGAACAGACGCGGTTTGGCGACGGGCGGCATGACCGATCCCCCAGGGACCCAGAACGGTTGTCTCCATTGTAAGCGGAGTGGCGGTGTGCTGGTCGTCGATTTTGATCTACAGTGATGGGAGCGGGCGTTCGGGAAGGACACATAGCCGGGTTGCCTTTACGGCGCGGGCGGCAGTGCGGTAGGATTTCAGAGGCGAATGTGAACAAACATCCCAACCAGCATATTCGCGATGCCGTGGATTACGCTCTGGGTCGAAGTTGGAGGTTGGTGAAATCCGGGCCCCGTGCCCATTCCTGGGGTTGCCTGTACTGTCCGGCCCAGATACGTGGGGGATGAATCATTACCGTATACGGGACTCCGCGTGTGCCCGAACACCATGCCGAGTACATTCGGCGCCGTGTCGATGCCTGTCCGCATTGATCTCAGTGCCTCGTTGAGAGGAGCCAACAGGATGAAGACTTACCAGTTCGACGTGATCTTGCAAATGGTGTCGGAAGTGACGGCGGAACATGCCGATCGACTGTATGAAGCCGGTTGCGACGACGGTTCACCGGTTAGTTGCGAAGGCGTGGCCTGGGTTCATTTCGACAGGGAAGCTCCCTCGCTGGAAGAGGCGATTCACACGGCTGTGGCCCAGGTTCGCTCGACTGGCTTAACCGTGGCGAAGGTCGAACTGGAAGTGGCTGTGATGGCCTGCGATGCCTGAACGGGAGACAGCAACATGTCCAAGCGGCCAGAAAAAGGGGACGGGGCCGTCCCCTTTTTCTGCTCCCTAATCTTACTTCTCCCCAGTCCGCGATTTCTCCACTCGCTTGCCGTCCTCGTAGGCGTAGGTCACGATTACTTCGCCGGGTGCCTGCTCCAGCGCGTTCGGCCGCCACGGTTCCTTCGGCGGCTGCTGCTGGTAGCGCACCGACTGGACCTTGAGCGGCCGACCCTCGCCGTCCTTCTCCAGCACCATCAGCCCCTCTTCCGTGAAATCGGTGACACGGGCGCCGTCGTAGCGTCTCCAGCCGGTGAGCTTCCCGGCCTTGTCGTACTGGTAGACGTCGCGCCACGACTTTGGTGCGAACAGCCGATAATCGACATAGTTCGGCGCCGCGGTTGTCGTCACGGCGCCGGGCAGAATCAACTCGGCGAGCAGAGCCGCGTTGAATCGCTCGACGGCGAACTTCTCGAACGGCGTCGAACCCTTACGGATCGGATGCCATTCGAGCCGGCCGCCGTCGCGGTTCGACGCCAGGCCGGTCTCGATCAAGCGTTTGCGGGCGGCCGCCACGGTGTTCTTACGGGCCGGGGCGGCTTTCCCCAGAGCGGCGAAGATCTCCCGATCGAACGTGACGATCAGGTCCGGATGCTGCCAGAGCTTGCGAAGTGCGCGATCCACGAACTCGTTTACGCTCGCGTCCAGTCCGGGCTGCTTCCTCGTGAGGTGCTCATCGAGTTTCTTCTGCGCTTCCGCAATTACCTTGTTCGCCCTCTGCACGCCGTCGTCGGCCTCTTTGAGCACGTTTTTGACATTCGCGGCTGCCTTCGTCGCCTCTTCCAGGGTCGTTTTTGACTCGTCCGACGGTTTATCCGCGTGGGCCTTGCGAGCTGTTTCGAGCCGGGCCTGTGCGGCCTTCTGTTCCTTGTCCGCCAACACACGAGCGATCTCGGCCTGCTTCAACTCCTCCCGAGAGACCTGCACAATAAGACGCTGAATTTCGTAGATGTTGCCGACTTTCTCCAGGGCAGCCCGCTGTTCAGCGGTCAACTCCAACATCCTCGTGGGCAAGCCGTCCTCGGTCAGCGCTTTGAACAATGCCTTGTGATCGCTGACCCGTATCTCCACTTCGCCCATGCCGTAGCCGATCTCCAGGATGCGGCCCTTCTCGTCGTAGGCCCGGCTCTCGTTGTCCAGCGTGCAGAAGGTGACGAAGCCCGGCGCCGAGTAGTACGCCCCGTTGTGGACGAAGACGCCGATATCGACGCGGTTCGATCTCCAGCGCCGCGCCGGGCGTCACGGGACGGCGCGGCTGATAGGGGACGACGATCTCGACCACGGAGCCGGCCTCGTTCTTCGGCGTGATCTTGATCTGTTTCTCGTCGCCGCGCAGCACGACCCAGGTGAACGTCAGCGGCTTCTTGTTGACGTCGAAGCTGTCCGCGGCGCTGACGACCATGCGGCGCGTACCGTCCTTGCCGCGCCACATGCGGGCGATGACGGCGGGCGTGTCGGCCGAGCTTCTCCGTGACGCCGGCCGGCTCGAAGAAATCGCGGCCGTTCTCGCGGCTTGTCTTCCTCCACCACCTTCAGCTGCACCATCGGCGGGATCGTCTCGGCGGTGATCTCGTGGGCGAGCTTGCACCATCTTCAGGGCATCGACCCAGGAGCCCTCGAAGACGGTCGGATGGGCCTTGCCGGTGAGGTATTCCTTCGGATTCGTCGAGTGCTTGTTCGTGCGAGCGCAGGATCATCTGCACGGTCGGCATGAGCAGGCCGTTCTCGACGAGCTTCTTTTTCACCTCGGGGCGGAAGGCGGCGAGGGTGAAGGGGATGGCCCGCATGAACGGCTGATCGGAGCCGGAGGAGCCTTGCGAGATGAACAGGTACGGCGTGTTGGTCGGATAGAGGTCGCCGTAGCCGTCGCCGCGGCCGTTGTGGCCGGGATCGTGATCGCGATGTTCGGGATAGATGTAGACGTTGTTGCCGCGTGTACTGCTTGTCGAGGAAGCGCAAGCCCCTTCGGCGAACAGTAGGCGTGGCGCGGATTGCTGCCGCCCATGGTCGGCGGGGCGGAGGTCGAGGAGTTGCCGAAGGTGACGTGCGGCCGGGTGGCGACCGTCAGCGCCCAGTGGCGGCGGGCCTTGACGTCCTCGGCGCTGTAGACGATGCGCTGAAGCTGCGGGTACGGCTCGGTGTTGAGGTCCGAATGGTCGCCGTCGCGGTTGTCGTAGAAGTCGCCGGCGTTGCCCGCCGCGGTGCCGTCCTTCCACCACTGCGTCAGCAGGTCGCCGAGTTCGCCCTTCGCCGTGGTGATCGGCTTCTTGCGCAGCTCGGCCAGCTTCGCAGCGTCGGCGGTTGGATCGGCAGCGCAGGCGAGAAGACACGTCCCGCCGACGCACGCCGTCAGCGCCCAACGATACACTAGCCGGCACATGGAACGATCCTCCCGCCTGGGCGGATCTCAACCATTTCCCGAATGCTACCCCACTAACTGCCGCACCGGCTTGCCCTCCGGCACCAGCTCGATCGGCCGGCCGTCCTGCGCCTTGTACCACGTGTGCAGCGGGATGCCGAGCGCGTGGTAGATCGTCGCGGCCAGGTCCTGCGGCGTCACCGGGTTGTCGATGACGAACTCGCCCAGCGCGTTCGTCGCGCCGACGACTTCGCCCGATCTTGATGCCGCCGCCGCCCATGCAGGCGACAGCCGGCCGTGGCCCAGTGGTCGCGGCCCGCCGACGGGTTGATCTTCGGCGTCCGGCCGAAGTCGCCGAACCAGACCACCAGCGTGTTGTCCAGCAGGCCGCGGTCGTGCAGGTCCTGCAGCAGCGCCGAATAGCCGCGGTCCAGCACCGGCAGCTTGCGTTCCTTCAGGCTCTTGAAGTTGTTCTGGTGCGTGTCCCAGCCGCCGTCGGTGACGGTGACGAAATGCACGCCGGACTCGATCAGGCGGCGGGCCAGCAGGCACGACTGGCCGAACGTGTTCCGGCCATAGCGCTCGCGCACCGCTGTCCGGCTCGGCGTCCAGGTCGAACGCCTTCTTGGCCTTCGGCGAGGTGATGAGGCCGTGCGCCTTCTCGTAGAAGGCGTCGCGCGCCTTCACGGCTGACGACGGACTCCTCGACGTCCTTCTGCTAGCCGGTCCGATCTCGTTGAGCATGGCGTAGCGGCGTTCGAGACGGGCTCGCTGGGCGTCGCTCTCGACGCTCAGGTCGCGCACCTTGAAGGCGGCGGCGTTGGGGTCGTCGGGAACCTCGAAGGCGTTGAACTCGTCGCCCAGGAAGCCGGCGATGCCGCCGTTGAAGCGGCGGTCGATGTTCGGCCGAGCTGCACGAACGGCAACATGCCGTCGCGGTAGCCGCGCTCCTTGGCCACGACCGAGCCGAAACAGGGGAACGGCAGCGACGGCGTTGAACTTGTGGCCGGTCATCATCAGGTGGTCGGCGACGCCGTGGCTGCCGTTCTTCGGATCGTGGCCGCGGATGATGCTGAACTTGTCGGTCTGCTGCGCCAGCAGCGGCAGATGCTCGGCGATGCGAACGCCGGGCAGCGTGGTCGGGATGGTGCCGAATTCGCCGCGCACCTCGGCGGGAGCGTCCGGCTTGGGGTCGAAGGTGTCGATGGTGGCTGGGGCCGCCCTGCATCCACAGCAGGATGCAGTTGATGGTCTTGCGAGCCGCTGCGGCTGTCCCGGCGGCGGCCTGCTTGCAGGCGGAGAAAGCCCGGCAGCGACAGGCCGAGGGCCGACAGGCCGCCGACGCGCAGGAAGGAGCGGCGGGACAGCCCGGTGCAATCGGTGGAGTGTCCGTTGGTCAGATCGAGCATGGCGCTCAGTACCCCCAGGTAGACAGGAAGGAAAAGGCGGGAAGGCAGGCGGGCGTCTTGCCTCTATTGTGTAGATTGACATCTTGTTCAGCAATGTCAACAAAAAAATGGCGCCCGGCAGGTCGAAGCGTGGAACATAAAATGGGAAGGTTACGTCGTCAGCTGCTCGATCTGTTCCTGGAGCTTCCGATGAGCGGCGGTGCGGCCTTTCGACAGGGTACGGACCTCGCCGAGCGTCAGCTGTGGATCGGGAAACGGCAAAAGCGCCAGGGCGGACTCCTGCGTCTGGTCGAGGCGATAGAGGCCGGACGTCAGCGACACCGTAACCCCGGCGAGCCGCAGGGACTCCAGATCGCGATAGAAGCCGCGCACGTCGATGCGCAGCCGGCGGGTCAGGGTTTCACGCTTCTTGGGGGTGCCGAGTAGGCGCAGCAACTGATAGAGGCGGAGGATGCGCTCAGTCGTCAGTCCACCGGCGCGCAGTCGACGGCGGCGTCGAAGAACTGGTGCGTTTCTTGGCCATGCTGCCTCGATTCGCAAACGGGCTGAGGAGATTATACAGATCGTAGGCAGGGGCGTGGAACGAGGCAACATCGTTGCGCCGCTTGCGGCTTGGCACAGGAAGCTGCTAAGCCGCAAGCGGCGGGATTGAATCGAGGAACGACCGTGCAACCGCTCGACTATCTCGTCATCGCACCACACCCCGACGACGCGGAACTGGCCATGGGCGGCAGCATCCTCCTGTTGCAGGCCCAGGGGGCGAGTGTCGGCGTCCTCGACCTGACCGACGGCGAACCGACGCCGCATGGCAGCCCCGAGATTCGCCGTCGCGAGACGGAAGCCGCGACGGCCGTGCTCGGTCTGGCCTGGCGCGGCAACCTCGGGCTGTCCAACCGCCGGCTCCAAGCCGACCTCGACGCGCGGGCGCAGCTCGCCGGCATGATCCGCCGGCTGAAGCCGCGCTGCCTCTTCGCCCCATTCTGGGAGGACGCCCATCCCGATCACGTCGCTGCCAGCGCCCTGGTGGACGCTGCCCGTTTCTGGGCCAAGCTCACCAAGTCCGAGCTGCCCGGCGAACCGCACTACCCGCAGCGCATCGTGTATTACTTCAGTGTCCATCTCCGGCTGCATCATCGTGCATCGTTCGTCCTCGATGTGACGGCCCATCACGAGACGAAGATGAAAGCGTTGGCCTGCTACCGCTCGCAGTTCATCGAAGGCCGGCCGACCACGCCGCCGACGTTCCTCGACGACCTCCGCGACCGCGCCCGCTACTGGGGCTGGACCGTCGGTGTCGGCTTCGGCGAGCCGTTCGTCACCCGTGAGGAAGTGGGCTTGCGCGGTCTGCGCGATTTGCTCTGAGAGTGCGGGCGCGTTCGAGGACGCCGAACAGAGGATTTCGTTTTCTCCTCTAAAGCCGCGATCGACCCGGTCGATACTTCTCTCCGGTCAGGAAGCGCCTTGCCCTGCGGCCACGGACGTAGGGTAGTCGTTCCTGTCTGCCAGCAAGTTGGGCAGACAAGAATGTCTGCCCCACCGAAGCGGAGGTAGACCATGCCTCAGGAATTCAACGTCCTGGCCCTGCTCAAAGGAGAAGAGCGTTACGTCTACGTTTACGACGACGCGAGTCGTGAATCGTTGTTGGAGGCGCTCCAGGAACAGGCCGGCGATCCGGGACTGAGCCTCAACTGGTTCGACGTCGCCGTGCTGCGCCAGAAGGCCCACGAACAGACACAGCAGACCGCGGCCCCCGAGACGGCGCGATCACGGTTTTGAATTCCCTCTCCGCTCTTCCCCGTACTCGGGGAAGACAAGAGAACACGGGGCGACACTGATGGAACAAGCCCTGGCCGACTTTCTGCACCACCTGGGCGTGGAAAAGAATGCGTCGCCGCACACGGTCAAGTCGTACCGCGAGGACCTGACCCAGGCGCTGGAGTTTTTCCGCACGCGCTTCAATGGCCAGACGCCAGTCCCGGACCGTCTCAACACGCGGCTGCTGCGGGCATACCTCGCCTGGCTGCACGAGCAAGGTTATGCCCGAACGACGATTGCTCGGCGGCTGGCTGCCGTGCGGTCCTGGTGCCGATTCCTGTGCCGGCAGAGCGTTCTGGAGTCGAATCCAGCGGTCGGTCTGCGCGGCCCCCGCCTCGACAAGAAGCTGCCGCATTTTCTTCAGCGCGACGACATGGTGCGGTTGCTGTCCGCGCCGCCGAGTGGAACCCCGCTGGGGCTGCGCGACCGGGCGATTCTCGAAACGCTGTACTCGGCCGGGCTGCGCGTCAGCGAATTGACCGGACTCAATGTGACGGACCTTGACCTCGACGACGGCATCGCCACGGTACGCGGCAAAGGCCGGCGCGAACGTCTGGCCCTGCTCGGCGGACCGGCCCTGGACTCGATTCGGACCTGGCTGGAAGCGCGGGCGGCGATGGCGGGACCGCGAGCCGACACACAACCGGCGCTGTTTCTGAACAAGAACCGCACCCGGTTGACCTCGCGCAGCGTCGGCCGGTTGCTGGAGAAGTATCTCCAGACAGCCGATCTCGACCCGCGCACCAGCCCGCACACGCTGCGCCACAGCTTCGCCACGCACCTGCTCGACGCCGGCGCCGACATCCGCAGCGTCCAGGAACTGCTGGGCCACCGCAGCCTGGGCACCACCCAGATCTACACCCATGTGACAACTCAACGTCTGCGCGATAGTTACCACAAGGCCCACCCTCGCGCCTGAAGGGTCTTCGCCGCTCGGGACAACGGCGGCCTCGGAGATTCCCGCCATGAAGACGCAGTGTTACCGGCTCCCCCTGCTTGTGGCCGTGTGCTGCGCTCTCTTCGCCCCACGGGTGCTACGCGCAAGACGTGGAATGGCGCACACGACTACAGCCGCGCCCGCCAGGAAGCCCTCGACAAATCGCGGCCATTGCTGATCAACTTCGGCACGGAGACCTGTTTCTGGTGCAAAAAGCTCGACGCCGGCACGTTTGTCGATCCCGAGATCCGAGGGCTGCTCAACGAGCGTTTCATCCCGCTGAAGATCGACGCCAACCGCAATGCCGATCTCGCCGAGAAACTGAACATCCGCAATTATCCCACGCTGGTCTTCGCCTCCGCGGACGGGCGCATCCTGGGCTACCAGGAGGGTTTCCTCGAAGCCGCCGAAGCTGAAGGAGCAGCTGAACAGCGACGCTAACCCTGGTGGCGACGCCGGAGTGGATGTCGCGCGACTATCAGGAGGCGCTGCGGCAGCAAGCGGCAGCCGACTTCGCCAAGGCGGTCAGCCTGCTGAAGAACATCGTCGAGGACGGGAAAGAACGGCCGGTGCAGCTACGGGCCAGGCAGTTGCTCAACGAGATCGAGAACCAGGCCACCGGCAAGCTTGCCGAGGCGCGGACGTTGCTCGACAAGGGGCAGACGCGCCAGGGCTTCGAGATGCTTACCGGCCTGACAACGCAGTACTCCGGCACACCGGCCGCGCGTGAGGCCGCGGTCCTGTCCCAGTCGCTCACCGTCCGAACCGAGAACAACACGGAGCGGGCGCAGCGGCGCGCGACCTGCTCGCCAGGGCCAAGGAGGACTACAAGGCCCAGTTGTACCTGTGCTGCCTGGACCGCTGCGAGGTACTCATCAGCAACTATTCCGACCTGCCGGAGGCGACCGAAGCGAGCCAGACTGGCGCAGGAGATCAAGACCAACCCGGAATGGACGAAAATGGCTGCCGATCAGGTCGCGGATCGGCTCTGTTTGCTGTACCTATCGCTGGCCGACACCTGGTTGAAGAAGGGCCAGCCGCAGCAGGCGACGTTCTACTTGGAGCGGGTCATCCACTTGTTCCCCAACTCGCGCCACGCCGAGATCGCGCAGGTTCGCCTGTCGCAGATCCAGGGGGCGCCGTCGAAGTCGGTGGAGTTTAAGAAGTGAACTCCGTTTAGCCGCGAGCTTTTGCGAGCGCTCCAGGGCGCTCGCAAAAGCTCGCGGCTAAACAACCCCTTTCAATCGCCTCAGCGCATCGTCATGCAGTTTACCATTCGTCGCCAGTAATCCGTGCCGTTGCCATGCGCCAGCAAGGCCGTAACGCAGCGTCTCGCCCGCCATACCCGACACTCTGCCGCCGGCTTCCTCGACGAGAATCTGACCGGCGCAGATGTCCCAATCGTGGAACGCGGTGTAGGTGTTGACGTAGATGTCCGCCTCGCCGCGCGCCACCAGCGCCAGCTTCAGCCCGGCGGAATACTTCTCGACGATTTTCGCTGGGGTCAGCACGCGCGACGGACCGGACGACATGCCGGTCTTCGAGTGGCTCTGAGTCAGTGTCGCCGCGTTCAGGTTTGCTGCGGCCGAGACATGGCAGCGCTGCGGCGAAGCGTCGCCGTCCTGCCGCCAGCAACCGCCGCCATGCACCGCGTAGGTCAGCCGCCCCGACGCCGGCTCCAGCACGACGCCGACCATGATCGCGCCGTCGGCCACGAAACCGATCATCACGGAGAACTCGCCGTTCTTCTTGGCGAAACCGCGCGTGCCGTCGATCGGATCGATGATCCACAAACGCGGCCCCGTGCGGAGCTTGTTCGCCAGGGTCGGCGTCTGCTCCTCGGCGCAGAAGGCGTCGCCGGGAAAGCGTGCATGGAGTAAACCGAGAATGATCTCCTGCGACTGCCGATCGGCCTGGGTCGAGATGTCGGCGCGGGCGTCGGGGATGGCAACGAACTCGGTATAGGCGGCGAGGATGGCGCTGCTAGCCTGGCGGGCGGCTTCGAGGGCGGCTTCCAATTCGGATTGATACGGTATCATAGGTTCATCCTTTCCTTGAACACGATATGGGAGCAGACGGATGTGTCGAGGAGCGAATCGGCGCAGATGACAGTTGACGGCGGGCTGCGGAGACGGTCGAATCTAATCAACGACAGGCTGACCAGCGCCTGGTCGAACGAAAAGTCGAAGGAGGAGACATGGCCAATTCAGTCGTCTGGTTCGATATCCCGGTTCTCGACCTGGACCGTGCGATCCGGTGGTACTCGGCGGTGTTGGGCACTGCGGTCAAGAAAGAAGAGTTCCCGGGCATGGCGATCGGCGTTCTGCCGCACGAAAACGCGGACGTCGGCGGTTGTCTGCATCGTTCGGACAGCGATCGGCCTTCCGACCACGGTCCGCTGCTGTACTTCAACTGCAAGGGTTGCCTCGACGCGGCCATCGCGGCAGTGGAAACCAACGGCGGCAAAGTGCTGCAACCGAAACACGCCATCGGGCCGTATGGCAATCGGGCCATCGTCCTCGATAGCGAAGGAAACCGTCTGGCCCTGCATTCCGATTGAGGTGCGATCGGCTCTGTTTACGTTTCGCGCTGCACCGCGCGAAACGTAAACGGGATGTGTTCATATCTGCTCATCAATCTCGTTAAATTCCAGATAATGCAAGTGCCGGTAGATCGGGTTCGACGCCAGCAGTTCCTTGTGGACTCCGGTAGCCACGACACGTCCCTTGTGCAGCAGGATCAGCTTGTCGCAGCTGCGGATCGTCGAAATCCGGTGCGGCAGGAAGATCGTCGTCCGGCCCGGTAGGACGCGCGCCAGCGTGTCGTCCAACAAGTCCTTCGTCTCGTCGTCCATCTCACCGCCCGGCTCTTCGATAATCAGCAGGGCGGGGTCGCGCAGGACAGCACGGGCCAGGGCGATGCGGAACTGCTGGCTCTGGGTTAGCGAATAGCCCTGTTCGCCGATCGGCGTCTCATAGCCCTGCGGCATTTTCTGGATGAACTGGTGGGCACGAGCCAGTTTCGCAGCTTCCATGATCTGCTGAAGCGTATATACCGGGTCGCCGCAGCCGATGTTGTTGGCGACCGTGTCGTGAAAGATCTGATTGTGCTGTAGCACCGTGGCGATCTGGTTACGCAGCGAGTCGAGCGTCACCCAGCGCAGATTGTGCTCGTCGATGCGAATCTCACCATTCGAGGGATCGAGCAGTCGCGGGATGAGATACACGAGCGCATACTTCTCAAGATCGTCCGGTCCGATCAGGCCGATGCGCTGGCCGGCCTGGATCGACAGCGACACTTCTTCGAGCAACATGCGGCGAGCTGCCCGGCTCGCGCAGGCTGACGTTGTCGAACTCCAGATGTTCCGCCAGCGGATTGAGGAACTCAGCCCTCCCATCCTGCCGCACCTCGCTGGGCCGCTCCAGGAACTTGAAGATCAGCGCCGCCGAGTCCAGGCCGCGGGTGCGGTACTTGCGGGCGTCGAGCCACTTCTCCACCGGGCGATACAGGCTCACCATCGCCGTCGCCAGCGCGATGATGCCGGCTACCGGCGCATGGCCGGCCAGCAAGATAAAGCCGGCGACGTAGAGCAGCATCAGCGCCGCGACCACGCCGAGCAGCGTCAGGATCGGACGATACACCGACTCGCCGCGCATCCGCAGCCGCTGCAAACGGGCGTACTGCGACAGCTGCCGTTCGACGCGGGCGCGGTTGAACTCCTCCATGCGATAGTAGCACTTCACCAGCCGCATCATCATGATGCTCTCGCGCAGGATGGTGAGGTGCTCGCCGGCCTCGTTGGTGGCGGCTCGGCCCTGGCGGCGGTAGTAGGCCGCGATCTGACCGCCGACCATCCACACGACGGCCGCGATCAACAGGAAGGCGAGAGCCAGCCAGAAATTGACCACCAGGGCGAATAGCAGAATCAAGACGAACTTGATCGGCTCGCGGAAGTAGATGGTCATGCGCGAGTACAGCGCTTCGTGGACCGCCTCGACGTGGCGCGTGAAAACGCTGACCGCCTCGGTCGGCCCCAGGGCGCGGAACGCGAGCGTGCCCAGCCGGAAGGTATGGTGATAGATCGCCCGGCGCAAGCGGCTCGTCGCCTCGATGACGGCACGGGCGGCGGCCTCGCTCATCATCAGGGAGAACAACGCTCCGAGCGTGGCGAACAGGACGCCGACCAGGAACAGGCCGGTCAAGAAGGCGGAATAGGCGCCGGTACCGTCGCCGCTCCACGTCCAGTAATTCCAGCGAGCGACCCAGGCGATGACGGGCGTCAGGTAACTGTGATTCAGGTGCGACCGCACCACGAGGCTGAGGATGCCGGTGTTGATCTGGTTGTAATCGAGAGCGATGCTGCCATCCTCGTCTCGAACGGGCGGCGGTTTGATGCGGCCGGCAGCTTCCTTGCCGACACGCTGATTCAGGATCGAGGCGAGTTGGCTGCGCCAGAGGAGGTCGAGTTGATCGCGCGGCAGGTCGGCTTTCGCTTCCAGGTCGGCCAACTCCTTACATTTGTCCTCGGAGTAGCCGACGCGCTCCAACCGAATGACCCGCTCCTCCACCGGCAATTCGTTCCAATGGTCGAGGAACCGACGCTGCTGCTCGGCGGGTAGACCCCGAACGGTGTGCAGCCGGCCGTGTTCGACCATGAAATCTGTGTAGACCCAGAGGACGCCGAGCAGGGCGACGTATGAAAGAGCCGAGCAGACGGCGGCAACGTGCGCCGTCCACTTGGCAATGGGGCTGTAATTCAGATAGGCACAGGCCTTGGCAAACGTGTCGGATGTGGCGGCGCGTTCCACGGGGCCTCTCCCTTATTGTCGGATTGCGGACATAGTGCTGGTCCGGGTCTCTGCGCGGTCTGGGCATCGTTCGCCATTTTATCAGGTATCGCGCGAGATTGGCACAGTTTCCGCTTCGGAACTGCGAAGTGAAGGCAGCTCGAGCCAATAATCGATACAGATGTGGTTTCAAATATTAGAGCAGTGGCACCGGCGTCCCGCTGGTGCCATGCTTTTGAATCCGCTTCCAACCATCACTCATGCCAGATCGCGGTCCTCGAACAGGATCAGCCCCAGCAACAGCAGAATGCAGGTGTACATGAACCCGTAGAGCGAAGCGGCCCCGACGTAGGACCAGAACTGGCCGATCGGCAACGGCGTGTCGCTCGACACGGCCGGCCCGACGCGGAAGTACGACAGGCCCGGCAACAACGTGTCGAACAGCTGCGACGTGAACGAGAGGATCTGAGCGACGGCACCGGCGCCCGGTTGGAGCAACGCCTTCTGGCCGATACTCACCAGCACCGGCGACAGATTGGCGAGGATGAACACGATAACGATCGCGCTCACGTTGACGACCATCGGCAGGCGCGTGGCCAGGGCGACGGCCAGGGCGACCAGCACCGTCACGAGGCACAGGCTCAGAATCAGACCGGGCAGCGTCTCGAAGGTGTGATCGGCCCAGAGGCCGATGCCGCGCAGGAAAGTCAGGGCGGAACCAACCGGCAGGCCGAGCTTGCCGAGGACGGCCATCACCCACGGCGGCGTCGGTTTCGGATCGAGCTTCTCGAACCAGTGCTTGTACAGCATCACGCCTTCAAACCAGCAGCCGAGCAGCCCGAACATCAACACGATCGCCAGCAGGATGCCGACGAACTTCCCGAGCAGGAACTGTCGCCGCGACACCGGCTTGCTCATGAGCGTGATGGCGGTACGGCCCTCGATCTCCTCGCTGACGAACATGCTCGCCGCCAGCGTGCCGAAAATGGCGGCGACGAACATGATGGTGTCGTAGCCGAGTTCCTTCACCATGATGTGATCTTCGCCGAACGTGAAGTAGGGCACGAACGGCGAGATACCCATGGCGACAATGGCGATGGCGAACAGCAGCCAGAACATCGGTTGGCGAACGCTCTCGCGGAACGCGGCTTGCGCCACCGCGCCGCCCTTGGGCCAAACCTTCAGCAACACGATGAAGAAGACGATGAAGAAGTCGATGATGAGCTGGAGCTGCAGGACGACGGCGTAGACGATGCCGGCCGTGTCCGAGGACTGGCCGTAGATCGCTAACTGACCACCCCCCATCAACGCGGACACCATCAGTACTAGGACCAGAATCAGCAGATGACGCCCGAGCCGGGAGCCGATCGACCGTCGCAGCGCGATCCAGTCATCGGGGTTGAGGAACACCAACACGACCCACGGCACCGCTGCCAGAATCTGGATCAGCATAAGGATGGTGCCGACGGCGAGCGTCGTGGGAGAGAAGTTCATGCGAATGATCCGTGGTCGGGGGGGAGTACCGAGTACCGGGTACCGAGTACCGGGTACTGCGAATCCGGTACTCAGTACTCGGTACTCAGTACCCGGTACCGAGTTGAACTACTCACAATTACGTCGCGCACTTCACAAGGGTTCAACACGATAGTTCGGCGGCGTTCCCCAGTGGAGCTTGTCGCGCAGCGTCTGGTAGTAGCTACGACCGGTTACTTTAACCAGGCCGAACGTCACCGGCGCGCCGCAGCGTCACGCGATGGCGATCCGTCAGTGGGATGATTTCCTGCCCGTCAATGACGAGCACCGTTCCGTTGGGAATACTGCGGCGAACGGCGATAGTGTACACCTTGTCGGCGGAATCGACCACGGGCCGGCTGGTCAGCGAGTGCGGACAGATCGGCGTCAGCACGAACACGGACAGTTCCTGACCCAGAATCGGCCCGCCCGCTGATAGATTGTGCGCCGTCGAACCGATCGGCGTGCTCACAATCAGGCCGTCGCCGCTGTAGTGGGACACTTTCTCGCCGTCAATAATCAACTCCAGGTCGATCATGTGAAAGGGCGGCCCGGTCTGAATGGCGATTTCGTTGAGGCCCAGGAAGCGCCGTTCGCCGTCCGGTCCCTCAACGGCGCATTCAAACATGAGGTGCTGAGCGACGCGAAATTCGTTGTTGACCACGCAAGGGATGCACTCTCGCAGCTGCTCGGGCGTCATGTCGGCGAGGAAACCGAGTCGGCCGAGGTTGACGCCGAGCACTGGCGTCTGTTTATAGCCCATCTGCCGGGCGGCGCGAAGGATGGAGCCGTCGCCGCCGAGAACGAGTGCCAAATCGGCGTCGTAAGCGGCGAGGTCCGCCTTTTGCTCCAGGTCTTCGAGGACAACGTGGCAGTGCTGGTTCAATAACGGGCGCAGTCGATCCGCTTCCTCGCGCACTCCGGGACGCCGGCCATAGCCCAGGACGAAGATGCGCATGGCGGATGGCTCTCTTTCTCCCCTCTCCCCCTGTAGTCAGGGGGAGAGGGGTCGGGGGGTGAGGGGGTTGGAACCGTAACGGTGCTCGCCCCTCACCCCCGACCCCTCTCCCCGGAGTACCGGGGCGAGGGGAGATCGTTCACGTCCCCTTATACAGCGCGGCGACCGCGGACGGCACGTCGGCCTGCACCTCGAATACGACCTGGGTCGAGCCGCTGCTGCTGATCAGGCGCGTCTGCTCGAACAGCTCGCGGATGTTCTCGTTGAGGTTGCAGAGAACCAGGCGGCCGCCCTTGCTGTGCAGGTAACGGTTCAGACTCAGCAGCGGCCGGATACCAGTGCTCACGAGGAAGGTCACCGCCTGAAAGTCGAGTACAACGAAGGTCGCTCCCGTTTGCGTGGCGATGGCCAGGAACTCGTCGCGCAGCGAATCGGCGAGCTGATCGCCGCGGATCTGCTCTTCCGTCACCTTCACGACCACCAAGGGACAGATCAGATACTTGTACGGTTGGTCGGCCATGTCTCACTCTCTGGACGGGGGACGGTGGAGTCGGGACTGTGTGTATTAGTTTACAGAACGATGAAGCCGAACACCATCGGGAAAAAGATTCGAGGGTTCGCCCGAGCGATGGCCAAGGTAGATCTTGGCAGCGTCAAGGTCCCGCCCGGCAGGCGGGACCTACTCGCCGAGCTGGCGACGGTGATGATTCTCCCGTTTCCGCACTCGTCGTCCAAAAAGAGACTTGACCGTCGAATTCCGGAAGTCACAATATAAAGAAGGACCTTTTGCCGTCGTACGCCGCGTTCGCTATCATTCAACAAGTCAACATCCCTCCGAACGATGGCAGGGGGAGGGACGGATTCGTGAGCCACGAACTCATCTGTACCTGGTTGGGTCTGGAACCGGGTGACTGGCCGCCCAACCATTATCGACTCCTCGGATTGAAGCCGGGGGAGAGCGATCCGCAGCTGATCGAACAGCATGTTCATCAGCGCCTGGACGCGGTGCGCTGCTACCAGGTGCGCCACCCCGAACAAGCAACGGAGGCAATGAACCGCCTCGCCCAGGCGTTCGTCTGCTTAACCGAGCCGATCGCCAAGCAGCGCTACGACGCCAACGTTCTCGGTGTCGTGGTCATCCCGACCTCTCGGAAGACCAAGCCGCCGACGATGCAGGAGATGCCGGTCTTCGATCCGGAGTCGATCCCCCTCGCAGAGGAGATCGAATCCGTGCCCGGCGCTGGGAAAGCGCCGCCCCGGCGCGCTCTGCCGCCGCCGCTGCCTCCCATGCCGCCCGCGCTACCCGCGTTGCCGCTGCATTTGCCGCCGGTGACGGTATCCGATCCGACGCCGCTGCCGGACGGGATCGTCCTGCCGAAACGTGCGCCGCTGCCGCCGCCCGCTCCGCCGGCCGAGAAGGTGTGCCCCATCCGGGAAGCGGCCCGTTCGTCGCTGGCCCGCCGCGGTCTCGGTACACGCCGTGCGCTGCTCCGCCGCATTCGCCGCACGCGCACCCTCTTCGAGACCTGGGTGCGTGCCGGTAAGTTTCTCGGATCGACGAAACGCCGGACGTCTCTCCGGGACCTGGACGCGAAAGAGTTGACCAACCTGTTCGGTCGAATCGCGCGCCTGCGCCGCGGTCTGCCCCGCTTTCTCGGTGAGGCCGGTCAGCCGGGTTACCTGGTGCTGCTGCTGGCCAAGCACAAAGCGGTGGATGAATACCTTGCCCTCGAGGCCAGCCAGCGCGAGGCCTTGCGCCGCGATTGGCAAGCGGGCCGCGATCTGCTGCTGGCGTATCGCGATTTCCTGCGTGAACAAGCAACCGAGTTACGCCTGATGACGCGCGGTCAGCGCTTCGGCGCGCATTCCGCACGTTCTTCACCGACGAACCCAGTGCGGTGCTCCTGCTGTCCGTGCTGGCTGCGGCTAACGCCTTCTTGTGGTGGAGTTGGCTGCACCACAGGCATTGAGTTCGTTGACAGTCTGCAACTTATCGCTGTGAGGCAGACATTCCTGGCTGCCCCACGCATCCGCCAAACGCGAACTGGGCCCGCACAATCCGCGCAACCGGAACACTCCCTCCTGTCTTCCCTAACCTATAGCACCCATTCATCTTTCCACGTTGACAGTTCGTTGTCACTGCCGCTATGGTGGATGAATGAGCGTTGCGACGGGGGTCGGTCTGCTCGGTCCAGATTGGCCCCCGCCTACCTCCTCGAAAAGAAGAGTCGCCATGTCCGCCATTGCCACGGGACTCCGGCCGGAGGAACTGGCCCAGAACCTGTTCGACGTAATCGTGCAGTTTTGCCTCGTGGCCCCGCGCGGCCGACGGCATCTGCGCGACCTAAAGGAGACGGAATTCCTGACGTTGTCGTTGTTGCGCCGCCGCGAGTCGCTGATCGTCGGCGACATTCAGCGATCGCTGGGCGTGTTGCCGGCGCAGATGTCGCGCGTCATCCGCTCGCTGGAGGGGCGCGATTGCCCGCTGATCGTCTGTCGCATCAACCCGCGCGACAAGCGCAAGATCGACGTGGCTCTGACGCCGGCCGGACTCCAAGCGTGGCAGGATTATCAGGATGTCCGTCTCCGCAACATCGGCGAACTCCTGTCGAAGTTGCCGGAAGAAGACCTGGATGACCTGCATCGACTGTTGGAGCGCGTCCAGGAGATCCTACGGTCGCCGCTGCCTTGCGCCCTTGGTCCCGATCGTCAAGTCGAGAGCGATTTACTGGAGGGTTTGAGGGAGTGAAGCAGTAACACCATGGTAGGACGGATTTGCAATCCGTCCGACATAGCCCGGACGGATTGCCAATCCGTCCTACCATGGTGCCACCCGCCTTTGAACCGTGCCTCTTTCTCACCCCTTCACCCTTTCATCTTCATTCGGCCCACGGCAATTCGAGTCGTGGGTCCCGCTGTGGGGTCTGTCGCGCAAACTCTTCGATGAGTTCCCGGCTCCGATCATTCACGGGAGCCGGCACCACCACCTTGATCTCGATGTACTGGTCGCCGCCGGCGATACCCTTGCCGCGCAGCCGCAACCGCGCGCCGCTGGAAGTGCCCGGCGGCACCTTCACCGTCAGCTTGGTACCGTCCAGCGTGGGTACATCGACCTTCGCCCCGAGGACGGCCTCACTAAGAGCGAGCGGCACTTCCAGGATCACGTTGTTGCCTTCGCGCCGGAAATAGGGGTGCGGCGCGATGTGCAGCTGCACAATTAGATCGGCGCCCTCCGGTCCCTGGCCTGCCAGGCGCAGCCGCTTGCCTTCTTCCACCCCGGCCGGCACCTTGAGTTCAATGTCGCGGCCGTCGATGTGCAGGCCGATCGTGCCACCCAGCGCGGCGGCTTGAAAGGGAATCGTCGTCGCGGTTTCCATAGGCTGAGGCGCTCGTGGACGACGGCTACGGCCGCCGCCGCGCCGGCCGGTGAAACCGCCGAGGATTTCGCCGAGATCAATCGCGCCGCCGCCCCCTCCGAAACCGCCCTGACGCAGCAATTCTTCGAGAGAACCGGCATCGATCTGGCCCGAGCCGAAGCCCTGACCGGGCATTCCGCCGCCGGGACCGACAAACCCGAACTGATCGTACTGCGTCCGTTTCGTCGAATCGTTGAGCACTTCATAGGCGTCCTGGACTTCCTTGAACTTTGCCGCCGCATCCTTGTCGCCGGGGTTGCGGTCGGGGTGATGCTGGCGCGCGAGCTTGCGGTACGCCTTCTTGATGTCGGCTTCCGAGGCGTTTCGCGGGACGCCGAGAACCTCGTAGTAGTCGCGCGGCATGGTCGCTATCACTCGCTGTTTGGCCGTGGTTGGTGCGATGGGGAATCGTCACTCGATCCATTCTAAACCGCCTGGCGCTATTGGCAAAGTAGGCCGGACCGCAAACACACAATTTCGGCCTGGGCTATTTTCCGAGCCCGATGCGTCAGCGAGGGTTGCGGCCCTACCTTCGCTGACGCATCGGGCTCCGCAATACCCGTAAAGGCCGCAAAGAGCTTAAAATCTTTCCTATCCCTCCATTTTCTGCTTGCAGAATCGCTTGACACGCCTTAATCTGTTGTGAATCCCGAGGCGGGACCTGAACGGAGGGGGCGGCGCGGCGGAATTCGCTAGCCTTAGCGAATCCAATCGCCTCTCCCGTGGAGGATCAGACTCAGCAGACCTGTTTCGTGCCCCACTCCAGCTGCATGGGGCTTCCCTACGTCTGACGGATCGGCGCCGGCAGTGAATTGCCGGCACAGGATCAACGCCCGCGCATTCTGCATACCCTCGGCGCCATGCGGTGGTGCCGACCGGCTGCTGCCGGTTCGTATTTCCTCATTACGTTCTTTTTTTCTCGCGGAGGTTCGCACCATGTTGGTTCTCTCGCTGCTTCGTGACTGGTTCCGTCGTCGGAAAGATCGCCGGACTGCCCGGAAATCTGCGGCTCTCAAGCCGTTGGGCCGGAGTTCCCGACCACGTCTCGAAACGCTGGAGGACCGTCTCCCTCCGAACACTCTCCTCGGCGCGACTTCATTCATCCCAGCGCCGCCACCCCCGCCGATCCAGCCGAAAATCGTGCAACCTTCGGTTCCACTTGTTTCTACCACGACGGTCCAGCCGATCAAAGCCGTGACAACTGCTCCCCCGGTGACGTCCAGTTCCGTCTCGACCACGGTCACTCCCCCGCCGGTGCAGAGTTCTCTAATCGTCAGTGCTAGTTCACTCGCTCCGGCCATACAGAACCCTCTCAACACCGGAGCGGCGGGCATGAATCGCACCGCCACGGCGTCGGCGACCACGTCTGGCGGAGGATCGGGTGGCGGGGTGGTGACCGCCAGCTCCGGACTTAATATCTCCCCCACGGTGTCAACCGTGACCAGTTCGTCGAGCGGAACGGGAACCAGCACCGCGCCGACCACCACCGCGACGGCACCGACCACCCTTCCGACGAAAGGGGGTACGGCTCCGTCCGTACAGCTGCAAGCGCCCGCAACGCAGACGAATTACACGGGAGCTGTCGTCTCCCTCCAACTGGTTGGCAGCAGCACGGCCCCAGCGCCGAATAACACGGTCACCTACGCGGCCAGCTATTTGCCGCCGGGCTTGAGCCTCAACAGCACCACGGGCAAGATCGCCGGGCAGATCCTGCCGAGCGACAACGGCACCTACCAGGTCCAGGTGGCGGACACGAATGGTTTATCCACCGCCGGCCAGACTTTCTCCTGGAACATCGTCGCCGCGCAGACCGCGTCGATCGCCAATCCGGGGCCGCACTCGAATCACGTCGGGGATCTTGTCAGCTTCGCGTTGGTAGGGCACACCACGGCCCCCGCACCTTACAACACACTCGTCTACGCGGCCAGCAACTTGCCGGCGGGCGTGTCCCTGAACCCGTCGAGCGGCGTGATTTCCGGGCAGATCAGCCCCAACGCGGTCAACACCTACAGCTCGACGATCACCGCCACCGACGGCCTCTCCAGCGCAAGCCAGACCTTCACCTGGACCGTCACCGCCGCTCAGACCGTCGGCCTCGCCAATCCAGGCACGCAGGTAAATTCCGTAACCGGAATCGTCGCGCTCCAGCTGCACGCCGTCAGCACGGCACACGCTCCCTACAATCTCATCACTTACTCGGCCTCGAACCTGCCGACGGGACTGAGCGTGAACCCCCTGACCGGCACGATTACGGGCCAGATTCAGCCGGGCGCGGCCAGCAGTTACAGCAGCACCGTGACCGCCGCCGACGGCCTGTCCACTTCGAGCCAGACCTTCACCTGGATTGTCAACAGCTTCCAGTCGGTCAAGGTCAGCAATCCGGGGTCGCAGTCGAATCGCGTCGGCGACGTCGTCTCCCTGCAGATTCACGCCGCCAGTTCGGCCAACGCGCCTTACAACACGCTCGTCTACAGCGCCGTCGGACTGCCGACAGGACTGAGCATCAATCCTGTCACGGGGCTGATCGCCGGCCAGATCCCGCCTGGAGCGGCCAACACCTACCAGGTCACCGTCTCGGCCGCCGACAGTCTGTCGAGCGTCAGCCAGTCCTTCACCTGGCTCGTGTCCACGACGCGGACCGTCAGCATCTCCAATCCGGGGCCGCAGACGAACCGGGAAGGCGATACGGTCTCCCTTGCGCTGCGCACCACCAGTTCCGCCAACGCGCCTTACAACACGATCACCTACATGGCGACGAATCTGCCGCCGGGATTGACCATCAACGCCCGCACCGGCAAGATCACCGGCCAGATCCTACCCATTGTCGGGACCTACACGGTCGTCGTGACCGCCGCGGATGGCCTGTCGAGCGCTAGTCAATCCTTCCGGTGGATCGTCACGGCCGCACATACCGTGGTCCTCATCAATCCGGGGCCGCACTCGAACTATGACGGCGACAACGTCACCTTGCAGCTGCACGCCACCAGTTCGGCTCAATCGCCGTTCAACACGATCACCTACACGGCGACGAGTCTGCCGCCGGGCTTGACCATCAACTCGCTCACGGGCAAGATCACCGGCCAGATTCCCCCGCAAACGACGGGCTCTTACACGGTCGTCGTGTCTGCCGCCGACGGCCTCTCGAGCACCAGCCAGACCTTTACGTGGACGGTTTCCCCGGTGCCGGTCGTCATCACGGGCATCAGCCCCGATCCAGGCAGCATCAGCAGCGACACCAACTCGCCGAACGTCACCGTGAACGGCACCGCCCCCAGTGGCGAACAGATCTCCGTCACGGTGGGGACCCTGGCTCCGATCACCACCACGTCAAACTCGAGCGGTCACTGGTCGGCCGCCATTCCTAGCAGCCTGGCGCAAGGGTCTTACACCGCCAATGCCTCGGCATTCAACGCCGCAGGGACGCTCGGGACCGCGAATCCGTACACATTCTACGTCGATCTGACCGTCCCAACCGTGGACTTGCAGGTCCCGAGCACTACCGTCAATCCCACCCCGACCGTGGTCGTGACGGTCCCGGCCACCGATCCCCTGGGGATCGTCAATAACCAGGTGTCAATCGACGTCGATCTGGGCCACAACGGCCTCTTCAATGCCCCGCACTCCATCGGTTACGCCACCGGGACACTCGGCGCCAACGGTCAGGTACAGATCCAGCTGCCGAACTTGGCTCCGGGACTGTACGAAGTCCGGGCCAACGTCGTCGATCCGGCCGGCAACAAGGGTGTCAGCCAGATCGAATGGATGACGGTGAACGCCAGCGCGAACACCCCGCAACCGCTGGACTTCCAGGTCAACGAAGGTCAGTCCAATCCATTGATCGATTTCATGGCAGCGACGACTAACTACCACGTTTTCCTCACTCAGACCTCGATCCTCTACGGTTTGGAAGTCCAAGCGCCGGCTGGCACGCCTCTCGTCCACAGCGACCCGACCGATCCGACGTCGCCGATGGTGCTCCCCGCCGATTATGTGCCGCTCGACATGCAGTTCGACAACACCAACACCTCGGAGCAGGTCATTGGCATCGATCCACAGATTGCCAAGACTAATTACATCCTCGGCAACAATCCGTCGGCATGGGTCACGGGAGTTCCCAACGTCGCCGAGGTCCACTACCAGGGTCTCTATAACGGTATCGACCTGGTGACCCGCGGTCAGAACGGTGGGATGGAATACGAATACATCGTGGGCCCGGGTGCCAATCCGGGCCAGATCGTCATGGACTTCGGCACCACCGCCACGCCGACACTCGACGCCAACGGCAACCTAATTCTGACGCTGCCGGGTGGAGCAACGGCCAGCGAAGCTCCGCCGACGGTGTTCCAGTACAGCCCAACCGGCGTCGCGCAACCGGTGACCGGCAAGTTCGTCCTCCTCGGCGGCTCGAAGGTCGGCTTCTCGATTGGAGCTTACGACACGACGCGGTCCCTGTTCATCGATCCGACTGTCAACTTCTCAACCTACTACGGCGGCAGCTCCGATGATACCAGTAACGGCATTGCCCAGAGTTCGATCGGCAATCTGTACATCGCCGGCAAAACGTTGTCCGACAACCTCCCTCCGACCTTCAGTCCGTTCCAGGCAGGGCTTGGCGACCCGGACGGCAATGCCTATGTCGCCGAGTTCAATCCGAGCGGCCTCCTGCTGAATATGACCTACCTGGGTGGTACGTTCGACACTAGCATTAATGCGGCCGGTTCGGGTGCAGCCGCGATCACCCTCGACCATAACGACAACGTCATCATCACGGGCTTCACCGGGGAAACGGACTTCCCCCCCACTGCGACCGTTACCCCGTTCCAGACGACCATGAATAGCACCTTGTACACGAACGCCTTCGTGGCTGTGCTGTCTACGGACCTCAGCACGCTGGACTACATGACCTACCTCGGCGGCTCGGGCGGCTCAAATGTGACCTTCAACAGCGGCGACGTCGGCCGGGGCGTCGCCGTCGATAGCAACAATAACATTTATGTGACGGGCAGTACTGGGTCGGACGATTTTCCGACAATGTCGGCCCTCGCGGCCCTGGTGCCGCCCGGGGTGGAGTTCCAGCCGAGTGTCACAGCCTTTTTCAACAACGGAATCTTCGGGATTTCCGAGAACGCCTTCGTCGCCGAATTCGACCCCACCCTGGGCGACTGCGATCATGCCCACTCCGACCACTGCTGGCCAACCTGGTCCCTTCTACATCACCTATCTCGGCGGAAATCAGGAGGATATCGGCTTCGGAATCGCGGTCGATGCTTCCGGCGATGCCTACATCGTGGGCCAGACCAATTCGCATAACTTCCCCAACGGCAACGCCGCCAGTATCAACGGGGGCTTCCAAGCCAATCTGAGCGGAGCTGGCGGCGGTGCCACGATCAACGCCTTTGTCTCGGAGTTGGATCCAACCGGTAGTTTCCTCATCTATTCAACCTTCCTCGGCAACAACCCCGGTGTAACGATCAGCGGCAGGGCTATCGTCCTCGACGGCGCGGATGATGCCTACATCACGGGCAATACCGCTCCGTTCGATCTTCCCGCTGGCCTTGGCACCCAGTTCCTTGCGGCCGACCCGGGCGGCTCCAGCAATGCCTTCGTCGCCGAGCTGGACCCGACGGGGACGATTCTCCTGAACTCCACCTACCTCGGCGGCTCCGGGACAGGCGACGGCGGCCGCGGGATCAACCTGGACACCAGCGACAATGTGTACGTGACTGGCTTCACCAACTCGGGCGATTTCCCGACGATGAACCCGTTGCCGATGCTCGGTACGAACCAGGGCGGCCGGGATGCCTTTGCGTCCGTCCTCGATGCCGGCCTGGATACTCTGATCTTCTCAACCTACCTGGGCGGTTCGGGGAGTGACATTGGAACCGGCATCCTCGTCGATCCGTTCGGGAATATCGACGTGACCGGTAGTACGTTCTCGACCGAACCTTCTTTCCTGCCGACAACCGCCCCGCCGGGGTTCACTGCCAACGCCGGCGGCGAGGACGCCTTCCTCGTGTCGTTCAACGACGCCCCGCCGCCGGCTGTGCCACCTCTGGGAACCGGCGTGAACGGCAATTTCCCGCTGGACCGGTTCGCGACGAACGACGTTTCCAACCTGGCCTTCGATTTCGGCAATATCGGGGGGAACTACATGCAGAATCTCACGCAATTGTCGATCGGCAGGTTCCCGAACGGGATGGTGGACTACAACTGGTTCCGCTACGAGCCGCTGGTGAGCGGTACGTTCACGGCCACCTTCTTCACCACGGCGGCCAACGGGCCGCTGGAGCTGGAGCTTTTCACACTGAACAGCCAGAACACGTTGATTCAGCTGCAGGATAACAACTCGGGAGGACTTACTCTGGGGGTCACCGCAACGATCACGGCGGGGGCACCCATTCTCGTCGAACTGAAGGGGTTGGCTACCGCCATCGGTGTCCAGCAGCAGGGCGAGGGCTTTATGATCGTGACCCTGACGTAAAGCATCTACGACCTAATTCATGCCGATTGCGTGTCGGGTGGCGTCGTGGGGCAGACAGGAATGTCTGCCCCACGACGCCATCATGTTTGAAACAGGTCCTCCGTCATTCCTCATCCTCAGCTTCCTCGTCCTCAACCGGTTCCGGTCTATGCGCGTCGAGGAACCAAAGAGTACCGGCCGCCAGCATGGCGATCAGCCCGACGAGAAACGTCAAGCGACCGAGGACGTACAGCGCCGAGATCTCCCGTTCGGCCGCACCGGAAGCCAGAGCCGCGTAACCCGCCAGCACCGCAACCAGCCCGGCGCCGCCCAGGCGGAACGGATTGCGATACCACGCCTCCCGACGCTTCTTCATCGCGACAAGCCTCCTTGCACGGATTTCAACTTCGCGCGAATCGTTCACAGGTTGTGTATACTATCTCCGGACGGACCAGCACATTTCGCTCGCGCTTGCGGGGTTACGATCCATGCGGGACCAGAGCCAGACCGATCAGACTTTGAATCAGGATCCACCGCCCGCGGTAGTGCCGACGACGCTCTCGGATGGACAACCGCCCGTACCAGCTCCCGAAGCGATCGACAATACCGCGGATCCCGGCAGTGTTGACGCCCCGAACGACGCTCCTCTCACACGACTGACCGCCGGCACCGGTCCGATCGTGAACGCGAGGCCCTCCTCGGTCTTCCCTGTCATCCCCGGCTATGAGATCGTGCGCGAACTGGGCCGCGGCGGCATGGGAGTCGTTTACCACGCCATGCAAACGCGCCTGAACCGACCCGTCGCCCTCAAGATGATCCTATCCGGCGCGCATGCCGGTGCGGGGCATCTGGCACGCTTTCAGATCGAGGCCGAAACCCTCGCCGGGTTGCAGCATCCGAACATCGTTCAGCTGTACGAAATCGGTGAACACGACCACTGCCCTTACCTCGCGATGGAATATCTCGAGGGAGAGCCGCTCGACCATTACTTGAGCGGCAAACCGCTGCCCTTCGACGTCTCGGCCCGATTGATCGAGACCCTGGCGCGCGCGATTCACTGTGCCCACCAGCGTGGGATCGTCCATCGCGATCTGAAGCCGGGCAACGTCTTGCTGCAAGGGTCGGGAGTCAGGAGCGGGACGACGGCCACTACCGTGGTCCGCGGTCCGAGTCCGGACTTGTGGTGTCCCAAGCTGCTGGACTTCGGCCTGGCCAAACGGCTCGAAGGCGAGAGCCTCACCTGCGACGGGTCGGTCATGGGCACGCCGAGCTACATGGCCCCCGAGCAGGCGCTGGGCAAGATCCGTGAAATCGGTCCAGCCACGGACGTGTACGCGCTCGGCGCGATTCTCTACGAGTGCCTGACGGGTAAGACACCGTTCGTGGGCAACACGGCCATGCAAACGTTGATGCGGGTCCAGAACGAGGAGCCGGTAGCTCCCTCGCGCCTTCGTCCGCGGCTGCCGCGCGATCTGGAGGTGATCTGTCTGAAATGTATGCAAAAAGACCCGCGAAAGCGCGATGTTTCCGCCGAGGCGCTGGCCGACGACCTGAACGCCTTTCTGACCGGCAAGCCGATCACCGCCCGGCCCGTCGGCGTGTGGGAGCGCAGCTGGAAATGGGCACGGCGCCGCCCGACCGCTGCCGCCCTCATTGGGGTGAGTGTGGCCGCCCTGATCGGGTTCGTCGGAATCGGCGTCTGGTACAACAGCCGCTTGCGCGTGGCCAACGTCAACCTGAAGGCAGCCCGCGATCGGGCTGAAGAACGCTCGCGCCTGGTCCGGACGGCCGTGGATGAGATGTACACGCAGGTCGCCGAGAAATGGCTGGGTAATGAGCCGCACATGGACGATCTCCAGGAGCAGTTCCTGAACAAGGCTCGGCGTCTGTACGAAGAGCTGGCCCGCGATGAAAGCGACGACCCGGTCCTGCAAGCCGAGACGGCGCGGGCCTGGTATCGCGTCGGGGAGATCTACCGGAAGCTCAACAAGTTCACGGAAGCGGAACAGGCCTACAAGACCGCGATCGCGGCTGATGAGCGTTTGACCCACCGCGTCCCCAGCGAGCCGCAATACCGTTTCGACCTGGCCGACGACCATACGGGGCTTGGTGAACTGCTCCGTGCGCAAGGTCATCCCGATAAGGCGGCCGAATCCTACACCCAGGCGCTGGAATTGCAGCACGCGCTCGTTCACGATTTTCCCGAGGAGCCGAACTACCAGAAGGAGGAGGCGCGCGCCTACTACAACCTGGGCCTCGCGCGCAAGGAGTTAATCGACTTCCAGGCGGCCGTCGCGGCGATGAAGTCGGCCATCGACTTGCTGGAGCCTCTGGTGCGACGGGACGGCAAGAACCGCTCCTATCGTCAGGAGCTGGCACGCGTGTTCCTGAACCTGGGTACCGTCCGGGCCAAGCTCCGGGACAATGCTGGCGCCGCAGCGGCCGACGGTGAAGCGATTCAGTTGCAGCGCGAGCTGACGAAGGATGATCCCAAGCGGCCGGACTATCGTTACGAATTGGCCGTGAGTCTCAACAACCTGGGGAATCTGCATCAGCACCAGAACCAACCGGCCAAGGCCCAGGCGAATCACGAGGAAGCCCGCGAGTTGCTGGAGCGTCTGACGCTCAACTTCCCCGCGCGGCCGCTGTACCGCAAGGAGTTGGCCAACACGTGCAACAGCCTCGCCGCCGTATTGTGGCGGACGCAGCCTCAGAAGGCCGCCGACTTATGGGAGAAGTCGGAGCACGAGTTCCGGCGACTCGCGGAAAGTTGGAAAAACGTGCCGGACTACTCGCTCGGCCAGGGCCAGGCCATGGGCAACCGCGGCTGGGTGTTGATGGAGCAGCTGCACGATCCCGCGGCAGCGCTGGAACCGCTCAAACAGGCCGTGAAGATCCTGGAGGACGCCTGCGACGCCAACCTCGATAATCACATCCTGCTGGGCCAGTATCTCAACCTGAGCGACTGCCTGCTGCGCCTGGAAGACTACGACGGCGTGGAGCGGGTGCTGCGCAAGCTGTTCAACGTCGAACCGCCCCCTCTCGTGCCGGAGCGTTTCTTGGCGGCGCGACTCCTCGCGCAGTCGAAACGGACCGCTGACGCCGACTGGGCGGTGCGCGTCCTGAAAGACCTCGACCCAGCCAAACTCAGCGCGGACCAGCGCACGCTCCACGACCCCAAGTTCGATGGGATCCGGAAGCGTGCGGATGTGCAGGAACTCGTGCGGCGCTGGCAGAAGAAAGCGGAGTGAGGTCCCGTGTTCGCCGCTTGCGGCTTAGCAGCGACATGCCAGGCCGCAAGCGCCGGAATCATTTCGTCTTCTGCAGCCAGACGCTCAGCACGCGCGCGACCTGGGCCATGCTCTCGCCGGAGCAGTTCTCCGGCACGTCGGTAACGCGGTGCCAGTGCGGATAGTCGAAGTCGATGATATCGATCGCCGGGATGCCGCTGCGGTTCAGCGCCAGGTGATCGTCCTGGACGGCGAACTTGCTGAACTCGTTGCCGCGGAACGCATCGCATTTCAGATCGACCGCGATGCCCCACACCTCGCGCACCAACTTCTCGGCCTTCCACCACGAATTCTGCTCGATGGGGAACTTGATGTTCTTGCCGCCGACCATGTCGAGCAGGATCGCCCCGGTGTATTGCATCTTGCCGCGATTCTTGCGGTAATCGGCCCCGAAGTTCTTCGAGCCGAAGAAGTACTCGTCGTCACGGTCCCAGACGTATTCCTCGCCGTCGAAGAAGACGAAATCGACGCCGACCGCCGTGTCGAGGTCCTTCATGTGGTGCGCTAACTCCATGAGCAGGGCGACGCCGGAGCCGCCGTCATTGGCGCTGATGAACGGTTGCGTCCGCAGGCGCGCGTCCGACTCTTCGTCGGCGTGGGGCGCGTGTCGTAGTGCGAGCAGAGGATGACGCGCCGCAGCCGATCGGGATTCCAGGAGACGATCATGTTGGCCATGTCGATGTTCTGCTGGCGCAGGTGCGTCTGTTTTCCGGAGTTGAACCGCTGATAGGCGACCTTGCCGCCGAGGTCGGTGAAGTGCTTCTCCATCATTTCTTGCTGTTTCTTCATGCCCTCGGTGCCGCTCATGCGCGGGCCGATCTTGCACAGCGTTTCGAGATAGCCCATCGCGCGCTTGGCGTCGAACGGGACCGGCTTGGCCGCGGTGGGGCGGTCTTCCGCGAAGCCGTCCGCTCTCTTCGATCCGGGCTGGAACATGGCGAACCCGCCTACCGCCACCAGGGAAACGATCAACACAGAGCTGGCGATGAACCGCCAGTTCAACCGCGACGTTCGGTAACCGGGGCCGCCCCGCTCGGCTTCTGGGGAACCATTGGCCCTCATCGGCAGTGTCGGGTTACCAGACCTGGGGCTTATCTCGATCGCACCGGGTTTCGTCTGCGACATAGCCTGACCCTCGAAGGAACGACCTGACCACGCACATCATGATACTCTTTCCCCTTGCGGCGTGCGAGGCCGTTTCGCGGATGAGTCGATGGCTTGAGGGGAACGAGAGGCTCCTCGATTTCCTCGGTTACCCGTCCTGCCAGAAATGCGCCGGCCGGCGTCTTCCTCGCCTTGTCGAACTCGCCCTTCGTCGCCTCGATCAACACGTCGAGACCGGGGCGCCAGTCGGGCGCGCACCGCGGACGCTGCTGCCCGCGAGCGCATTCAGACTCTGTTTCTCAAGAGGTGTCGCGCGGCCGGACGAGAGTGAGGACCACGACGGCCGGCGCGGACCAAAAGTGCGGAACGAACTCCGCAGCGATCGCACGGCGGCGCGGCGGCGCGCTGTCGAAATTACCAATCGAACTGGTTGTGCTGGCACCGCCGGCGCAAATGTGGTCGAGACGCAATCGCTGCACCACCACGCCGGAGCTAGCGACTGAAAATTGCCAAACGAACTCGCCGGCATCTTCCGGTGCGCAAGCGAAATTGCCGAACGAACGGTTTGCCGTGCAGCTAGCCGAATGGCCGAACGAACCCGGACCGCGCAGCGCTAGCCGAATTACCAAACGGACTGGGCATGATGACGTGACATTGGAGCGCGAGCTGCTCGCCAGCGCAGGTCGATTCGGGAACCAGGCTCGGCGCTGCTGCGGCCGGCAACGAGACGAGAATCTGCGTCAACATCAGAATCCCGGCCATTGCCGGAGTGACCGGCAGGACGACGCCGAGCGGTTCGGTAGCGTGGTCGGACATCGCACACCTCCAGAGGACGGAGAACGGGCGGCGATCATCCCGTAGGCTACCGCAGGCATGTGCGTTGAGGGGAGAGCAGTATCGGGGGAAAACGCGACGGGGGAGCGTAGATTAACCTGACCCCTTTCTTCTTCATGGTTGTTGTCGCTTTCTTCATGGTGGCTGTCGCTCGCCCGTCACTTGAATGAACCTCGCGGTTCAGCGCATCTGAATACTCCCAGGCGACCCCGTCCATGTCCTGCGACCGCGGACCGGTGCGTTCGTAGATCCGGCCCACGGGCGGCCCGGGGTCGGCGAGGACGGCAGCGACTACCCAAGCGAGCCGCAGGCAAAGTCGATCTGTGGCAAAAGCCGCACACCGAGTTCGACAGGCGACGGCCTGTACAGTAGAACACCACGAATATCTGGCACCGACCCGACATCCAGCGACCGGGGCTTTTTCGGGGGCGGGAAAAGCGGCAGTCGCCGTACTGGACGCGAAGAATGCAACGCGAGTTCACGAACACCGACACGAATGTTTTCTGGGGAGACTGTTTATCCATCTTAACGGAGGCCATCTCTGACAGGTCCGTTGACCTCATCTTCGCTGATCCGCCGTACAATATCGGCAAGAAGTTCGCCAACTTCAAAGATAGCTGGCCGTCCGACGAACACTACGCCGAGTGGTGCCACGGCTGGATCGACGTGTGCATCAAGAAGCTCAGCCCCACCGGGTCGATGTACGTGATGACCAGCACCCAGTCCATGCCGTACCTCGATCTGTACATTCGGCGTCACTTGACCGTGCTCTCCCGCATCATCTGGCATTACGATAGCTCTGGGGTTCAGGCCAAGAACAAGTTCGGCGCGATGTACGAGCCCATCCTTCACTATGTAGCCGATCCCGACCGATATACCTTCAACGGGGACGCCATCCGCGTCGAGGCTAGGACGGGAGCGCAGCGCAAGCTGATCGACTATCGAAAGCCCACCCCGAGCCTGTACAACACGACGAAGATCCCCGGCAACGCCTGGTACTTCCCACGAGTGCGGTATCGGATGTCCGAGTACGAGAACCACCCGTCGCAGAAGCCAGAGGCCCTCCTTGAGCGAATCATCCTCGCCAGCAGCAACCCCGGTGATCTGGTCCTCGACCCGTTTGCTGGTACATTCACCACCTCGGCGGTGGCCCAACGGCTGAAGCGGCGGTCGGTCGGCATCGAACAGGAAGGCGATTACATCAAGATCGGGCTGAGGCGCCTTGGCATCTGCCAGAACCTCGATGGCGAAGAATTGAAGCCACTGGACAAGACCTACGAACGGAAGAACGGAAGGGCAAAAACAAAAACGAACACAGAACGGCTCCTATTCGAGTAGCATCATGGAACACGCCTTCATCCCGACCATCATGGACATTCTGGAAAAGGAGTTCGGGAAAGCGGCGAAGGACGTGTACCAGAGCAGCCCACTGCTGCAATACCTGAACATCAAGACACGCTCCGCTTCGAGAGGGTCGAAGTCGCGGGGAGCGTTTGCCAACCACTACGCGGTCTACGTCCTCGTCGAAGACTACATCGCCAAGGGCTATCTCAAGAAAGGCGATTACTCGAAGTACGCAGGGGCACGGTTCACTGGCTTGTTCAGGCGGCAGCGCGAGCTTCCATTCGGCCTGCAGACGGCGAGGCGGTGACGCAAGAATTCTCGATCGGCGCGGGCCGTGGTCAAGCGTAGGGCTTCCTGCCAGGCGCGTTCGGCGGCGGCGTGGCGGCCGAGGCGGAAATGAAGCTCGCCGATCACCGTGTGCCAACCGGGATAACGGGCGGGAACGTTTTCCGGAAGAACGGCGGCCAGGCGCTCGAGGCCGGCTTGCGGGCCGTTCAGGTAAGCTTCGGCGACCGCGCCGTTAAGGGTGTTCAGCGGCGACGGCGCGATGCGCTCGAGCGTGTCGTACAGTTCGGCGATCCGTCGCCAATCGGTGTCGGCGAAGGTCGGCGCACGGCAATGCTCCCAGGCGATGCCGGCTTCCACGTGATAGCGCGTCAGCTCGTCGCCGGCGGCGGACCGGGCGAGCCACGCCATGCCTTCACGCACGTCGCTCCAGTTCCAGGCGGAGCGATCCTGTTCCTCGAGCAGAACGATGGCGCCGTCACCCGCGACGCGCGCGTCGAAGCGGGCGCCGTGGAAGCACATCAGCGCGAGCAAGGCATGGACCGCCGGGACGTCGCCGACACTCTGGGCGGCGAGCATCCGCGCCAGCCGGCGGGCCTCTTCGCACAGGTCGCGGCGGATCGGCAAGTCGCCGTGGGTGACGTGGCAGCCCTGACTGAAAAGGAGATAGACGACCGCGAGGACCGCGTCCAGCCGAGCGCCAAGCTGGGCCGCAGCCGGTGGGTCAAAGTCCACGTTCAGCTCGCGCCGGCGACAAAACGTGTGATAAGCCGCGGGGCCATCGCTTATTTAAGGGCTAGCGCAACTGTGAGGTCTCAAACTCCTCGGTCTCCCTGGCTCACTTGCCGTTGGCCTCAATCTTGACATCGTCCGCGCGTTTGAGGTTTGGGTTGGCGCAGAGACGCCAGCGCTTCGCCTTGAGTGCCAGCGCATCCGAGCCGACGTACGTCACGTCCTTGAAGTACTTCGTTTTCACGTACTCCTTGGCGAAGCACTTGGCGATTTCCTTGTACAGTTTCACCGTGTCGCCGACGGGATTCGTCACCTCCACGTGACCGCAGATGAGCGTCTTTTCCCCCCAACTCCCGTTGGGGATGAACTGCAGGCACACGGGGAACGTAGAGCCGTCCAGCGTGAAGCGTTTCTTCCCGTTGAAATCCGGCAGGCGAATCACGCCCAGCTTCGGCACCTCCGGGAACACCATGTATGTTGGCCCCGCGTGATAATAGCGAGGATGGCTAATGATTCCGAGGTCCGGCAACGATAAGAGTCCGTGAATAAAATGCACTTCTTCCGATTCCAGAAACCCCTCACGCAGGAAGTAGAGCTTCGCGAACAGTTCATGTGCCGCAGTTAGCTGCTCGAAGTCGGCTCTCGTCGAAAAGTGATTGAAACGGGGCACAGGTCAACTCCTTGAGGGCGGCGAAACCGTTCGGGTTTACTAACGGTTGCCCTTGATCTTGAGCTCGTCTGCACGCTTCAGGTTTGGGCTTACCGCACAGGCGTGGCAGCAAACGAAGAGGAGGCGCAGCGGTTCGCCGCCGATCTCGTTGGCGAAATGCGCTTCGAGCGGCGACCCCCGCGAGGCACGACGCCGAGCGGAACACCACGAGAGACCCGCTCGGCGTCGTCGGCCAGGCGCGGTAAGGCCTGAGCGTGGGTTCGCTCCCGCCGCAGCGCGTCGATCGCCAGGTTGCGGGCGGTGCGGTAAAGCCATCCGGCCGGGTCTTCCGGCACGCCGCGCCGAGACCAGGTTTCCAGGGCCTGCACGAGCGCGGCTTGAACGACGTCCTCGACGAGCTCGAGCCGGCGCACGCCGAGCGACCGGGTCAGCACGGCGACGAGCCGGCCGAACTCGTGGCGAAAAAAGTGCTCGACCAGGGTGCGCGGTTCGTTCATGTCTACTGCCGGGGTTTGCGCTTTCGCTTGGCTGGTCGAAGCCCCCGCTCGCGCAGCAGGGCGTCGGCCCATTCCGCATCCGCCCCGGTGAGCGGCGGAGCGGCATCGGCTTGGTAATTGAGAACGCCGTCATACCCGCCATAAAGGTAACACGCATCGAGGGGTGGCTGTAAATCCAGTTGCACGTCGGCATCGCTCGGCCGCAAGGGAACCTTAATCATCGGCAAACGCTCTTGCAACGGAATCGGGTAAACTTCGGCGATTTCCTTTTCCGTGGCCCGGCGGACACAGACGACATACGGCGTTTGCCGGCGCGGCGGGATGTGTTCCCGCGGCACCGCGACGACATGCCGTCCGCTGCGCACCAAGTCGATCTCGACGAGGTTTGTATCGGATTGACATAGTTCTCGTTGTTTTTTCCGATATTGCTCGAATCCATCCCCCGGTATCTTATTGGTTGGGCTGAGAACCTCGATGACCGTGACCACGCGGTTCCCGCTTTTGACATCGATTATTTCGATGAAATTCTCGGTGAGCGGTTCGGGAACGGCGCGAAGGAGGAGAGGTTCCGCAACGACTACGGCCCCGGCCGGAACGGAAGTTAGGCTGCCGTTTGGCTTGTACTCGACCACGCGCACATCGGGGAGGAGGGGAATCGGCGCAATCCCACAGTCGGTTTCCATCACGACACGTTCTTCGACGCGAGCGCGCAAGCCGCGCGGCAACTGTTTCGCAACTGCTTCGCGGATGTAAATCACCAAGCCGGAGTGAATGTCACCCCAATGATATTCCAGATACGGGTCCATTCCGGGAAACGGGCTTGCCATTGCTCGGCCTCTCTTTGGGATGAAACGCGAGTCGGATTCGCGCCTGATACCGTGATACTCCAAGCGGCGAGACCTCGCAAGGCAACCCGACGGTCTGCGCAGCGCGGCTTGCACGACGTCCTCGACGAGGGCGAGTTGGCGCACACCGAGCGACCGAGTCAGTCCGGTGCCGAGCTGGCCGAATTCGTAGCGAAAAAAGTGCTCCACCCGTGTGCGCGGTTCGCTCATATCGAGGCCTGTCCTCTGGTAATCTCCCTTCAGGGTTTGGCCGGGCGGCTCGGACGATTTACGCGCAGATGCACACCGTCCAAGGTGGAACAGCCAGCCATCGCCGTATCAATTCGTCTGGCTTGACCGTCAAGGTCTGAATCGTCGGTGATGGAAATGATGCCGGCATGTTGAGCAAAACTCATGTGCAGCGGGACGAAGTGCCTGCGATTGCGAGTAAGGATGGCACGTCCGAGGCTTGTGGCGAACGCAAGCTGGTCAGCGTCCGCGATGCCGCGGTTCGCCCGTCCGGTCTCAAACGCTGTAACGACATCATGCCCCATTTGGCGCAGCCGTTCCACAACGGGGAAGGGAAAGTCCTCATCCGAGTAAAGTTGGGCCATGAGACTCAAGCTTCCTCGTTAAGACGAATGGCCTCCTCGATTTCCGCTGCGTGGTTGGGGGCGTACTCCCAGGCCGCAGCGAGGTCGTCCGGCGTAAGTCCCTGGATCATTTCCAGAAGGCGTTCATCCGAAAACCCGAGTTGCCGATAATGCACGAGTCCATGCACCGTGATGCGTGTATTGCGAATGCAGGCGTCGCCACCGCACACGCCGGGCGTTTTCTGAACCCAGCTCTTCCTGGTCGTTTCTGTGGCCATGGCATGCACCTCCTTTACCACGATGATACCACGACGGGCGGTTGCTTCACTAGCCAGCGCCGGGGAAAGGAGCGACCGGATCAGCACGGCGCCGAGCCGGCCGAACTCGTGGCGAAAAAAGTGCTCCAGCAGGGGGCGCGGTTCATTCACGCGTAACCGGCCGATTCGCGGCTTGTCACCGTCTGATACTACTCTACAATTACCTAACCGGATCAGGGCCTTTCGGAAAGGGGGAGATCTCCGATGACGGATGAAGATATCAGGAAATTAGTGTGGGACACCGTTTCTGAAGCGGCAAGGAAGGGACCTGGGTGGGCCCAAGAAGGCGTCGTGCTGCGCCAGGTTCGCGAGCGGATCACGGGCGGCGGCATGGAGATGGTGGCGCCGGAACTCAAACTCCAGCAGACGATTCTGGACGCCTGGCATGATCTCTTTACGCAAAAACAACTCGGGTGGGGCTACGATCTCGACAACCCGAATTCGCCGTTTTTCCATATCCGCAAAGCCGATACTGCGCAGGAACGGTGATGGAAGATTACTTGAACCTGCTGTTCCGCGACAACCTCAGTACAGATACGGCGAAATACGTCAACCTACAGAAACTGGGTGTCGGCGGCACAGCTGAGACTTACCTCATGCTCGCTGCCTCTGGGACTCTGCGCGGACAACTCTTCGCTGTAAAGGTATTCCGCCGCCTCTCGAAACCGGAGTGGCTTGCAAACTTCCTCGAAGAGATCAAGTTCTTGCAAGGCTGCAACCATCCGGCAGTGATGCGCGTATTCGACGAAGGAATCTACCTCGAAAAGCACCCGTTCGTGGTAGCAGAGTATCTGCCCGGAACCCTTGGGAACGTCTTGAAGACCAATCCGACCATGATGGCCAAGATGGCCTATGCCGTTCAATTGATTTCGGGACTAGAGTATCTCGCCCGGCCCGGTGTCTCGGTGGTTCACCGCGACATCAAGCCCGCAAACGTGTTCATTAAGGGTGGTTCGTGTGTGCTTGGGGATTTTGGACTCATGAAGACCCTGAAGGTAGACCCGAACTAAGATCGCGAAATGCTAAAGGCCAGCATTGGCCCGCGGATGCCGCGTCAGTACCGCACGCCAGACCTAGTCGCGTACTACAAAGGTGGACCCGTTCCTACGGTTCAAAGCGACGTGTATCAGCTTGGGTTAGTCTTTGCCGAGATGTTTTCCGGGAGCAATCCGCAGAAGCCCTTGAAGGCAGGAGATTACGCCGAGCCAGTCGAATTAAACGACTTCTATATCCAAGGCGGCATGGGTGGCCTCGTCAAGACTTTGATTAGGCCGATGCTCGACGATGATCCAGCAAAACGGCCGACAGCGGCAGAAATGGTCGAGCCGTGGCAAGGTCTCTTTCTGGAAGCGGCCAAACGGTCACACGCACTGGACGGGCGCGTTGTATGATCCCGCGGGAAGAGAAAGGGCGTCAGGAACCTACGACGTCCCTTTTTTGGCTTCTTGCCCAGGCCCTTCACGAGTTTGGCGGGTAGACGCTTCTGGTCGATCACGGCGTAGACCAGCGAGTAGTAGGCCGCCACGGCCTTGCTCTCCGCGCGCGTCGTGACGTAGTTGCGCACGATGCCCTTCTTCTGATTTTGCAGGGCGTAGTTGCGCAAGTACAGATTGAGCGCCGGCACACCGCAGTCAAAAGGAGTCCGATCGTGCCCCGCGTCGAGCGGTGCAGCCGCAGTGAATTCCGATTCAGCCATCGAGGATCGACCGCTCGGTAAGTAACTTGCGAACGGCGGCGACACTCTTGTCGGGCGGGTGATCGAGCACTTCAAAAATGTGGGCCACCTGCTTCTTGCTGAGCAGGATCGTCCCCTCATCGGCCAGCAGTTCGGTTGCCATCTGGTAGGCGTTCTCCAGGACAAAGTCGCTGATCGTGTGGCCGAACTGTTTCGCAGCGCGGGCGATCACCGCCTTCCGCTCCGGATCGACGCGGATGCTTAAGCGGCTTTCCTTGTTCGCCATGGGTCTACCTCTTTGGTTGTGTGCCCATTGTACACCCATTGCCTCCTTTTCGCAAGTCGGAGGGCGGCGCCGGAAACCGGGTCAGCACGGCAACGAGCCGACCGAACTCGTGGCGAAAAAAGTGCTCCACCAGGGCGCGCGGTTGGCTCATGCGTAGCCGGCCATGATGCTTGTCGCCGTGCTACTTGAACATCGCCCGAAAACCAGCCCGCTCGAAATGGCGGTCCGCCGTCAACGCTTCGGACAACCCGCGTTGCGTCATGACTGTAAAGGAGATGCAGTCCGTAAGCGACCAGTCCTTGTCGGACCGGGCCTCGTAAAGGTCGAAGCCAGCCCGGTATACAGCAGGGTCAAGCCCGACGACCAGAAACATTGGCAGGCGATGAATGCGTTTGATTGCCTCGATTGCAAATGGCTTGGTGCGCGAGAGGGAGAAAGCATCGGCGAATTCCAGCAAGACCCATTCCGTTGTTACGATGCTGCCGGAGTAGGAATCCAGGTATGACTTCACCTGCTGGTGTGCGGCGTCCCTGGTGTTGATCCAGGCAATCAAACCAAAGGTATCCATGAAGACGGTCATCGCCTCGGTTTCCCCAAGCGATGGTGGTCATGCTGGGCAGCCAGGTCGGTCGGCAAATCGGGACACTCGATGACCAGGTTGCCGAAGAGCTGCCCAAACGTCTTTTGCTCGCCAACCTTCACCACCTCGATGCGCACTGCGCGTTCCTTCCGTAAGCGCCTGCGCGTCATCCGGCACGATGACCCCGTTATGCACCACGCCTTCCAATTTCATGACACACCTATTTCCCGATGACCGGCACCAGCCGGCACGCCGCTCCCTTCCATGATACCCGCGCGTCGGGCGTTTTCCAGGCAGAAAGCGGCACAGGCACGCACGCCGAGCGACCGGGTCAGCTGGGCGGCAGAGCCAGCCGGACTCGTGGCGAAAAAAGTGCTCACCAGTGCGCGGTTCGCTCATGTGTAGCCGGCCTTGTGTGAATACAACGAACAAGCTGCAACCGTTCGGACACAGGCGCGGGATAAAAACATCGACGCGCCCGATACGATTCGCGCAGCTCGCTGAGCCAGTGCTGCCGCTGTTAAGGGCTCAGGGTGGCGGTCTGGATTCAAACGCTCCAGTCCTCGACTTGAAGGCCGGGGACGCGCGAAAAGATTTGGTCGCGCGTGACGACCAGATAGCCCAGAGTCAGTGCCGTCGCCGCAATCCACAGGTCGTTGTCGCCAGGAGTGAGTCCCTGGCTTTCCAAAGATCCCTTGAGACGGCCATAAGCATCGGCGATTGGTTGCGTGACGGGTTCGATGGCGAGGAGCGCCAAGGTACCCTGGGCGCGGGCTTCCAACTCCCTACGCTTTTTGCCCGAGGGCAGGCGGCTCACGCCGTAGCGGATTTCACCGACGACCACGACGCTCGTCAACACAGGATCGGGATAAGAGCCCATGCGCGCCTGGACCTTCGGATCGTCGCGCATCAAGTCGCTGACCGCGTTGGTGTCGAGCAGTGCGGCCGGCATTAGCCGTTCTCCCGGCTCGGCGGTTCGTCGGAGAATTCCACGGGAGGCGACGGCGGACGCTGGCCCTCCGCAATGAGCTTTTCCAGGTCATCCACCCACTCGGGTGGAACCTTGGGCAATTTCTGCAGGGCAGCGACAATGGCCGCCGGCGAACCGTGCGGGGCGTTCACTGGCGTTACCAACACTTCCGTGCCTTCGGTCAAGGGTGTCTCGTGGTCGAGCAAGACCACGCCGCCGCGCACGACGCCGGGATAACCTGTCTTTGTCATGTGCTTTCTCCTGCACCGGCCGACGACTGAAAACCATGTAAGATCTTACCACAAGAGTGTTTCGCCGTTAAGCTACGCCGCCAGCGTGTGCAGCAACTCCAACAACTCGCGAATCTCCTGCGGCGTGCAAAGACGTTCCACGGCGTTGCGCCCGGACTGCGTCAAGGGCGGTTCGTAAAGGTCGTCCTCGACCAGCTTACGATTCTGCAGGAATGCCTGGGCGTGGGTTCGCTCCCGCGGCAGCGCGTCAATCGCCAGGTTGCGGGCGGTTCGGTAGAGCCAGCCGGCCGGGTCTTCCGGCACGCCGCGTCGAGACCAGGTTTCCAGGCCCTGCACGAGCGCGGCTTGGACGACGTCCGCGACGAGGTCGAGCCGGCGCACGCCGCGCGACCGGGTCAGCACGGAGCAAAGCCGGCCGAACTCGTGGCGGAAAAAATGCTCCACCAGTGCGCGCGGTTCGCTCATGCGTAGCCGGCCATTTCGCGGATCTCGATTGGCGTGTCGCCCGCCCACGCACGGGCGATCGCCGAGCTAGCTTGGTATTTTATTCCACTTGAATCGAGTTGCGTCGCCTTTTTTTTTCCCAGCGCGAGCAAGGCACCGGGTACTGGGCCTGCCGCTCGCATAACTGTAGTAAGGCTCAGACGGTCACCAGGATTCCAAGCTCCTTCCGCAGAAGTGTTTCCAGGCGTGTGAAGCCGCTGTGGGTGAGTTCCTGGATCGTCGGCACGATGGATTTGGTGCCCAGGGCGCTGGCGATGAGGCCTCGCGGAAGGAACTGCTCGACACGCTGAATTGTCGCGTGCCGCTTTAGCCCAAACCAATCCGAATCGGCGTCATAGAAATAGCATTCCCCGTCAACCTCTCGGGTGCGTGCGATGCCGTATATGTAAACGTTCTTATCCCCTCGCCCAATCCAATCCATGCGGCCACATACCAGCACCAGATTACCCGCACTCATCGTCTGGGCGAATCGAAGGATCTGGGCAACGTTGAACTGGACGGCTCTCTCCTTCTCTTCAGGCCAGGTTGCCCGGTATGTGCCTATGGCTTCCTCACGAGTCATTTCCGAGGGGTCGCCCATGTCTTCCCAGCCTATCGCCACGACATCCTCAGCGAGGAAATTCTGCCAGTATTTGCCGCTAGTCCCCGGCTTTACTGCCCAGTAGCCGGTAGCTTCGCGGCCTTCCCTTTTCGAGGCCGTTCCCCTTCCACTCCGTCTGTTGCGGGTTTCGAAGACGGCCCTCGCCAGGTCGAAGTCGATCTCCGGGTATTCCTGCTCGAAGAGTGCTTCGAGCCAGGTGCGAATGCCTCCCAAGGGCGCAGCGTCCCCGGCTGTTCTCGAATCGAAGGTGACGCAGGCTTCCTGATTCGTCGTGAGACCCGGCCGGGTCAGGTTTGCAGAGCCCACCATCGCCCAAAGCGACTTGTCCTTCCGCTGAATCAGAAAACCTTCGAGTGAAGATTGCCGCCGTGCAACTCAGCCGATACTGCTCGAACCCAGTGATGCCGATCACAAAGCACTTCCAGGCAATCCGGGTTGTTGACCTGAAAATCATTCGCCACCAACAGCCGGAGTCGAGGAACTTCTTGCAGGGCAGCGAGAACTTCCTCCTCCGGGTTGAAGAACGCAACGGTGATGTCGGCGCTTCTTGCTTGCCGCAGTTCTTCCAACAATCGGTCTCGGAAACCTGTGGTGGCGAATTCCATGTTTCTGACCGTGTACGCAGAGGGAACGCGGGGAAAGAAAAAGGGGACTCAGCTGCGTCCCCTTTTCTTTTCGACCACGCCGGTAAGCCGGTCAAACATTTTCTCCCAGCAGACCTCAGTTCCCCGGAGCGCCTGTTTGCCCCAGGGCTGGGGGACGGCAAAGCCGGAATGCTCGAAGAAGACGCGCGTTCCGTCGCCATCGGGTTAGTCAGTCCTCAGCTCACCGCTTTCCTCACGAGCGCGCCGATCCTTGCTGAAGCACGCCGTAAGTCAGTGACCATGCCCGCGCGCATGGCAAATGTGGCAGGTGCAGGTCCCCGCAGGAACGTAGTGACGCAGTCCGTGGAGCTTGCCCTGGTTATCCCGGTCGAATCGATGAAAGATGCGCAGGAAGTTCCGCTCCTCGTGGCTCCCGACGACCGCTTTCTTGTCCAGGTAGCGACGCACGGCATAGGAGCAGACGTCCACAAGTTGCAGACCGCAAAGGAGTCCGCTCGATGCGAAGAAGGGGGCGTCGATGACGTGGTAGAGCTTCCCCCAAGGGTGCCCCCGCTGACGGAACGCCTGGAACTGACTCTGGATGCTGGCTTCCCTTGAGTAATCCTCGTCCAGGATCAGGAGTCCATTGTCGACGGAGGGGCGCGGACTTCGCTGCTGCTTCCACTGGTGCCGCCGCTGGAGGAACGCATCGAAGCGAGTAACGACCTGCTCGAACGCCTGTCGGACCGGGTCCTGACCTCCGACAATCGCGGGATGGGCTTTGAGGATGGCCTCACCGAAGAGGCGAATCCCCTCGTGGGCGCCCACGAGATCAAGCGTCTGCTCCAACAGGGTCGATCGCTCGCGTCGCGAGAGATGGATGAAGGGCTCCGTTAGCCGGTATTTTTTCCTGCGTTCGACCTTCTGGGCTGGATCTGCCTCCGCGTCGATTTTCTGCTGACGGATGGCAAGAACCTGCGCACGTCGATCTGTCCAGGACATGTTCTCGAAATCGGGGATCGCGTCCTGCTCCTTGATCGTCACCGCAAACTGCTTGACGTGAAGCTCGAAGTCCTGATTTGAAAAGGAAAAACGTCGCTTCAGCCCCTCGATTCGCTTGTTCAGGGCGAACCATGTACCCTCGTGGACGCAGAGCCCCGTCAGGGTGTAATGCTTCGTGGCATCCTGCTGTTCGGGAGTACCTGACGCATCGGCGTAGAGAAGGAACATGGCTATAAAAAATGGAGGCCCGGGAGGGGCCGGAGCCCCAATGTGCCAACGGCACTCCCAGGCCAAAGTTGAAGGTTTTTCACCTATCGTCTGTATTCTAGAGAAATCTTCAGAGAATTGTCAATAGTTCTCCCAGAAGTGCGAAGGCGGTCGGCCACATGCCGCTGGTAAGCCGACCGTCAAAGTCCTCATCCGTCAGAAAGCGCCGCATCGCCGGTTCCGTGCCGTTGCAATTCCTGCCTCCGGGTTTCCAGCTTCTCTTTCAATTTGGCGCTTTGTTGCCGGGTAGGGGTGAGGCCGGGTGAGGCCGGCTTCTTCCAGTTGGTGCCTTGTCAGGGCGGCCTCTTCGTCACGCCGCTTCAGGTAAGCATCCACTTCTTCGCGATGCTGCAGCGCCCAGGCCAACACAGCATACACGTCGGCCGGTTGAAGGGTATCAAACGCCTGGACGATCTGCGCGGGGCCTGCGCCTTGCTGATGCAGGTGCCAGACACTCTCCAGGCTGACGCGCGTTTGACCGACACGCAGCCCGCCGTGGCCGTCGTCCTTCAGCGGGACCGGTATGGCTTCCAAGATGAGGTTCATTGCCTCAACCCTCCTACTTGATGGCGTTCGTCATACCGTATGACGTGGCCGCGTTCAATGTTCATGGGTTTCCCTTCGGGAAATCATCTCTTCCGCCTCGTCCGCCAGCAGGTTCATCTCCTCGGTCGTCCACGGCCCCGTGTCATAATCTGGGTCCAGGCGCAGGTAGATGTCCCTGCGAACGAGAACACATTCCGTGCCGCCTACATTAAGCGCCACCGGCTCGCCGTTTTCTACAGCTTCTTGTTGTTCCCTGTTCAAGATTATGACAGCTCCCTTCTGCTGCACGAGCGCGCCGAGCCTCGCTTCTTCGGCGGCGGTCAACTCCTTCAGTGCGAATGCGGTCGGCCACATGGCGCCTTCGTCGAGGTTCGCCTCCTGTAGGAAGCTGAACGTCGCGTACTTCGTATTGACCTTCTGCGCGCTTTGGAAGAAGCGGACGACCTGGCCGTTCCTGGCATACGCGGGCATCCGTACCAGAGTCCGGAGGATCCTGCGCGATCGGCAAATCTCATTCTGGGCCAGCCAGGTATCCGGTCCCCTCATCCGGCGTCACAGCAACGATGAGTTGCACCCGCCGCCGTTCTTGCGGCGTGAGGTGCGTCGCCAAAATGTCGCCGATCAGGGCTTGGCGGTCAATGGGCTCCATGTCAGCGAATTGAACCGATGTGATGACACCGATGATGCCATCGTGATCTTCCAACCGTATGGTCGCCGGGGGAGGAAACCTTTGGACCAGTAATTTCTCCAGTTTGCGCTGGAGCAGACTCTTCACGCTTGCCATTGTACCACCCCCTTATTCATGAAGCTCTGAGCGGCATTCAGAAACTGCCGGGCCTGCTCCTTCAGGTAGTCGCCTTTGGTTCTCCGGTATCCGGTGATTTTCTTCAAGTGGGACCGCAGACGCTCTTCGGATGCGAACCGGTACGTATTAGACCACATCTGAAAGATAATGGTCGCCGCCACTCGCAGGTCTGTCAAGTGGCTCTCGATTTGCTCGTCCGTCCACTGCTTCGCACGCAGTTTGTCGGGGTCGATGTCGAGCATTCCACTGGCCTTGAATAGACGCGCCAGATCATGCCTTTCGTCAAAGGTTGGATCACGACGGCCCTTGTAGGCTCGGAGCAAACACTCGACGGCGAGGCCGCCGACATAGATGGCGAGCGCGAAGCTGGCCCCCTCTTCATAAAGGCACTGTGCCTGCCGGATGCGCTGCGTCGCCGCCTGAAAATAGTGCTCTGGCGGGAACTCCATGATTTTCGGCCTTGCTTGTCAGGTACTTTTCGCAATCGGAAAGCGGTCGCGGACAAATTATGCGAGTGTTCGGCCTGGCAATTACTTGCTAGCCAACATTTCTAGTGAAGTCTCACTTTTTTGCTCCATAGCCGTCGTCAGTCCTGTCACCGGCTGATTGTCCAGGAGTAATTCTACCAGGAAAGCTCCCGGCGGGGGAAAGGAAACCCCTTTCATGGTCATCGCCAAGAAATGAAAGGCGACGCAGGCTCCTCGGCGTGCCGGTGCTCGGGGACCAACAGCGTTCCCGAATCTCCAGCTTGACCACCCCGCTCCCGCGGGGGACAATGACCGCATGAGCAGCGAAACCCCTGCCTCCGACCCCCTCGCCGATTCCGAGCACGCCGACACCGAGGCCGTGTTGAGGCACGCTTTCGAGCGGGCTCCACTCGACCCGGAAGTCGCCCGCCGCGTTGACGAACGGGCGGGCCGGATCACCGAGCAGGTCCGCCGGAGCCACGGGGTCATCGACGACGAGACATTTCAGGCACTCCTTGCCGACGACGAGTCATGAGGTGCGGCGCCTCGGTAGTAATACGGAATATAACGCAGGCTGGGGCGGATGTTACGAGATGCCCCAAAACGACCCAAAAACTGTTGCGCGATCTTAATGAATATGCGCGAAACCTAGAAAAGGCGCGCATCGCATAACAGTTTTCGGACGGTAGACGCCCCCGTGATACGTGTTACGCGATGCCCCGTCACTCCGTCCTCAGCTCACCGCTTTCTTCACGAGCGCGGCGATCCTTGCTTCTTCGGCGGCAGTCAACTCCTTCAGCGCGAAGGCGGTCGGCCACATGGCGCCTTCGTCGAGGTTCGCCTCGTGCATGAAGCCGAGCGTCGCGTACCTCGTCTTGAACTTCGCCGCGCTTTGGAAGAAGCAGACGACCTTGCCGTCCTTGGCATACGCGGGCATCCCGTACCAGAGTCTCGGCGAGAGGGCTGGCGCGCTGGCTTTGATGATCGCATGGAGCCGCTCGCCCAGGGCGCGATCCGGTTCCGGCATCGCGGCAATCTTCGCGAGCACGGCGCTTTCCCCGTCCGCCTTGTCCGCGCGGGGGCCGCGGCGCGCGGCCGCCTTCAGCTCTTGGGCGCGCTCCTTCATCGCGGCTCGTTCCTCGTCCGTGAATCCCTCGGACGTCTTGCCTTTCTTGGCGGTGCTCTTGGCGCTTCGGGTACGTTCGGCCATTTTTCGTTCCTTTTCGTGACCCTTGCTTGCGCGTCGGGCTAACGCGCGGTTCGCTCATGCGTAGCCGGCCAGTTCGCGGATCTCGATCGTGTGGCCGGGGGGACACTCCCGAGCGATTGCCACGGCTGCATCGTAGTTGTCGGCCTGGATAAGAGTGAAGCTGACGACGACTTCCTTCGCCTCGACGTAGGGGCCGTCGGTCACGACTCCCGCTTTGAGGAGCCGGCCGCTCGGTTTCAAACCATCGCCGCCCGGCAGGATCGACGAGCTGAACTTCTGCATCCAGGCGTACCATTGGCCTCCCAGCGCTTGCATTTCCTCGGGAGACGGCCGGGATCGGGGAGCGGTGGATTCACGATAGATGAACAGAAACTTCGGCATGAGACGGTTCTCCAGACGGTTTCGCATACGCGGGCGGAGGCCAATCCCCCGCCTGGTGTGAATACTACGAACAAGCTGCAACCGTTCGGACACCGGCGCGGGAAAAAAAACTTCGACGCGTTTTCGGTGCTGATTGGGTGAGTTGCTAGGAAATGTCAAATCGGGGCAAGAGGATTTGAACCTCCGACCTCACGGTCCCGAACCGTCAAGCGACACGTCAAATTCGCGGGAAAATACGGCAAATCCAGCAAGCCATCCCGTTCGTTGCACCACCGGTTGCACTAATATACCGGAAACCGATCACGCTGACAACGTGGCGACCATCGCCGCGGCGCTGTCCGGTCTGTCGGCCGACGACCGCGCCGGTTGGCCGCGCTACTGGCAAGCCAGCAACCGGCGCGGACCGAAGAGTAAGCGTGAAAGTGGCGGAGAGGTTGGCGACGGCGTGAAGATGGAAGTAACCGAGTGAAGGGTGCCGGTCCAGACCTGCAAGGGGGAAGCTGTGGCGAAGAAAACGAAGTTCGACGGGACCGATTTCAATTTCGGCGCCAACGTGCGGCCGAAACGAGGCAAGGGCAAGAAAGCAAAGGGCAGCAAGAAGGGAGGCCGAGGCGGCAAAGGCGGAGCGTCCGGATCATGAAGTTCATCGCCCCGCGCGTGACGTTCGGCCGGCGCCACGAAGGCGATGCCGTGCCCGCGCCGATCATCGGCAAGGCCGCCCTACGCCGCACCGCCCAGCTCGCCGAGGCCGCTGACGTGCTGGCCGTGCTGCCGGCCGAGGGCGAATCGCTCCATGCCGTGATGGCTGGCCGCTATGACCTTATGCACCTTCTCGCCGCGCTGATCGACCGCATCGGCATCATCGACCAGGCCCGCATCGCCACGCTGAGCTACAATGGCCGCAACCTTGCCGAGATGCTGGCCCTGATCGACGGTGGCAAGGTCAAGACGTTGACGCTGCTCTGTTCGGCATTCTTCCGCGATCACAACAAGGAACTGTGGGAGGAGACGCTTTCCGAGTTCCGCGACCGCGGCCAACGAGCGGCGGCGGCGCGATCGCACGCCAAGATTGTTACGATGGCAGTAGCGGGCGGCGCACGCTATGCCCTGGAGGGTTCCGCCAACCTCCGAAGCAACGGGAACCGGGAGCAATTCGCCCTGTTCCGCGACGCCGCCTTGCACGATTTTCATGCCACATGGATAGATCAGCTGGTGAGCAAACATGAGGGCGACGAAAGCCGAAGTCAGGCAGAGGGTTGACGACGTTTGGCGGATCATGCTGGACGGCGCCCAGTTCGTTGACGTGCGTCAGTATGTGTCAGAAAAACAGGCCGCCGCGGAGGCGCCCTGGACCGTTTCAGAGGAAGGAAAGCCGCTGAGCGACCGCACCCTCTGGCGTTACGTTCGGGAGGCGAATCGGCTCATTGCCGAGTCGTGCAGGGAAGGCCGCAAGAGCGCAATGCGACGGCATCTTGCCCAGCGGAAGGCACTGTACGCCAGAGCGGTCAACACCGGCGACTGTTCGACTGCCCTTCGTGTCCTGCGCGACGAGGCCGAACTACTGGGCTTGTACCCTGCGAAGAGCCTTGCGGTGACAGGCAAGGGCGGCGGTCCCATCGTGCTGCAAATCGAGGAGGAGATTGTTGACGGCGATGGCATCACACCGCCCGACATCGAAGAGGAAATCGTAGACAGACATGGCAACCCTGAACCAAACGAACCCGCGCCAGAAGATCAAGCTGCACCGGTCGCAGAGCAAGTTCCTCCAGAGTAAGGCGCTGTACCGCGGTTTTGCTGGCGGCGTGGGTTCCGGAAAAAGTTGGGCCGGCGCCTATGACCTGATCCGCCGCGCCAAGGCCGACCGTTTGTACATGATTGTGGCGCCGACTTACTCCATGCTGAGCGATGCCACCTTCCGGAGCTTTCTCACGCTGGCGGAGACGATGGGCATTGTCGATCCGGGCGAGGTCAAGCGGTCCGCGCCGCCGTCGATTCGCTTGCGTACTGGCGCTGAGATTCTCTTTCGATCCGCCGATGACCCGGACAAACTCCGCGGCCCCAACCTGTCCGGGATATGGATGGATGAGGCGTCATTGATGGCAGCCGACGCCTTCACCATCGGCATCGGCCGCTTGCGGGAAGCGGGTGAGCAAGGTTGGCTGACGGCGACATTCACACCGAAGGGTCGGAAACATTGGACGTACAGCACGTTCGCCACGGGCAAACCCAACACGGCCATTTTCTTCGCGCGGACGCGCGATAATCCATTTCTCCCGGCAGGGTTCGACAACACTCTCAGGGAGCAATACACGAGCCAGCTGGCAGACCAGGAGCTTGAAGGAAAGTTTGTCGAGATCGGCGGTTCCCTGTTCCATCGGGAGTGGTTCAAGATAGTCGATGCCGCGCCGGCCGACCTGCGCAACCGCGTGAGATATTGGGACTTGGCTGGCACTGAGGCGAGGCCCGGTGCGGACCCGGATTGGACGGCTGGCCCGCTGATCGGCCGAACGTCGGAGGGGCTTTACTACATCCTCGACATGCAGCGCGTGCAACTAACACCGCGCGGCGTGGAGCAGCTGATCCTCCAGACGGCCCGGCTGGACGGCTATGAAACAACGGTGATGATCGAACAGGAGCCGGGTTCTGCTGGCGTGGCCGTAATCCGGCATTATGCTCACATCCTGGACGGCTTCCCGTTCGCCTTTGAACGGCCAACGGGCAGCAAGGCTACACGAGCCATGCCCTTCGCCGCGCAAGCCGAGGCCGGCAACGTCTTCCTTGTGCGCGGCCAATGGAATGCCGATTTCCTGGACGAAGCGCAGGCATTTCCGGGAACGCATGACGATCAGATTGACGCGGCATCCGGCGGCGTGGCGAAGCTTGCCCGCTCCGTGCCGCTGCACGATAGTCGGCCGCTGATCTGCTGGCCGGCGCCGGAGTTGGTCGCGGCCGGTTTGCTTACGAGTGACGCCCGGCTGATCGACGGGCAAGGGCGTCCGGCGCCAAGCTACGAAGAGTTGACCAGGCCAGGACGGATGGAAACGACCGGCGAACTGATTCGGCGCATCGTCGATGAAATGGGCGACGACTGACCAGCGGCCGCCGCTGGTCGGCTTCTCCTCTGCTCACGGCGAAATACTGCTAAAGTTGACCGAGAATCTGTTTCGCCTCTTTCTTCCCATTCCAACTGTGTGATCACGCCGTCGTCCAGGAGCGCCTTTAGTTCCAGCAAACGAGCCCTTACGTTGTCTGGAGTCGATACCAAGATTCGCCCCTTCTGAAGGCGCTCGAGCCTTCGCTGTTTGGCCTGTTCAATCTCAAATACCATCTCTTGGATCTGCTGATGGGCCATCCAGCTAACGACAATATCCATGACGCTGTTTCCTGACACCAATCGAATTACTTTCGACCGCGTAAGAAAAAAGGCGATAAGGCAGATGGCAAAGCCGCCGATTGCAATGGCCGGCGCCTTCTCATTCACTGTGAGCAGTAGCAGGCATCCGACCGCGACGAGGATAAAGCCAAGATGTTGTATTGCGGTTGTAACGATCGAATCGAGATTCTCTAGGTTGATGGAGTGGACCCGGGACTCTCCACCAAAGGGTGTCCTATCCACCTTGATCACCCGTTGGTTCGTCAGGACGAAGCCGCCTCTGTCGAATACGATTCCTGCCTCATCGGAACTTCCGATGAGCTTCTCTCCCTCATTCAACTTATAGTAGTTTCTCCCGTCCATGCGTTAAGTCCCTCTTCTGGATGACTTGCCACTTGCGGCCATTAGCCTTCAGAAAACGAAGGCTAATGGGCAAAATCTGAATGGCGCGACCTCACCTTCGGTGCGAATCCCGAAACCAGTTATCGACCGCAACGGCCATGTGGTCCAGGGCAAGGCAGATCATAAATGCGCACACAAGCCGCATGGCCCGGTAGGGGATACGTGGGAACGACTCCCTGATTTCACTGTCAGCGGCGCCAGTCATCTCCGGCAATCCGCCCCAGGTAACCGCCGCGATCAGAATGACCGCGAACCAGATGCCGAGCCGAACGACCATGATAATCACCGATACAGCAGCCGGTGACAACCCGGCTGTCGGGGCCGGCAGGGCTGGGACGCTTGATGCGGCCGCAACGGCGTCGAGGTTTCCGCCATCGCCATTGGCCGTGAAGGACTGTTGACACTTCGGGCAGCGGACCTTCTTCCCGGCGAGATGGTTGGGGAGCGGCAGCGCCTGAAGGCAGTTGGGGCACGAAACGGTTGCGGCAGTCGAGGGCACGGGCAGCACTCCGTGAGATGGGGTCGAAGGATAGGGTAACACGCCAGACAAGCCGCGTCCACCATGAATCGGCCGCCGCGTTCACTTGCCTTTGCGGCGAACTTCAGCCGCCGTCTCCGATAGCCCGTCCCGAAGCGAACTGGTGATGCACGACACGGTTGCAAGCGGGTAGAATACAGGGAAGCGGGCACCGCCGACGGGCGGTCAAAACCGGCCGGCCAGGGGAGCGCGTCCTACCTTCGCGTCTTCTCTGGCCGGCCGACCCGCGCCGCAAAGGGTAGAAAATCATGTCCGATGCACCCCCTCCATCGGTGGAGCGGTTGTACAAACTTGGGAAGCGAATCCTTCGGGATACGGCATCGGGGGGCGAGATAGACCCTTCCAAAGCCTACGAAGAGCAGCTCGCAGAGGCGTTCGTCCTCTGCCGCCGTGAGCTGATTTCGGCCGAGCTTGTTCCAACAGTCATTTCGCACAGCGATCTAATAGCAATCCTGAATCCTGGCGAGAAAGCTGGCCTCTCATTACTTCGCTGGCGACGCAAGGCGCCCGAGTCAGGTTCGCTAAAAGAACGCGACGCCTATCTCACCCAGTGTCACCAAGCATTTGCTGACTTTCTGGACATCGGCTTGCATGAACTCCGCTGTCTCCCGATGGAAACAGGCGCGCCCAACGAACGGACCGGCGAGGGGAGATCCAAGAAAGGGGCCGACGCCGACCAGGACGGGAAGGAAAAGCCGAAGCGCGGCGGCGGATCGCCACTGCACAAGAGAAACCCAAAGAAGCACAACGTGTACCTCTACGTCCTCAGGGTGCTAAAGGATTGCGACAGCGACAAGCGCAAGGCAATCGAGCGCCTGAATGGAGAGAAAGACTTCCTGAAATTGGTCTCGGACGCAAATATCAAACTGCGCGGCCGGCAAGTGACAAAAGCAACCGAATGCTTAATTGCCACCGTAGTGGATTGGAAACGTCAGCGGGACCGTAGACACCCTCCAACGACAAATGACAAACTCCCGTGACTGAGTTTGTCGGCCATTTTCTTTCATCTCCAATCCACCGCAGTTTTGCCCAGTCAATTCGCCGCGATCCCTCCGACAAACTACCGGATAATCTCAGCGGCCTTGATGTCGGATACGGTCGTGCTACCGTCTGAACATCGGTAGGCGCTGTGCCCGCCGCTCCCCTGACAGACGGAGAACAAATCGTGCCTGGACTCACAGTGACCGATCTATCGGCGACTGGCGCTCCGCTCGACGCCGCGACGTACACCGTCGAGCAGCTGGCCGCGGCGCTCCAGTGTAGCCCGCGCCATATCTGGCGTCAGATCGACTTGGGCGCCGTCCCTGGCGTCCTGCGCGTAGGTCGGCTCGTGCGCATCGCTCGGTCTATCGCCGATCAGTGGCTCGCCGCCGGCTGCCCCTCGACGCGGAGGGCGAGCCGATGACGACGCCGATTCTCACCCCTGCCGCCGGTCTGGCCGATGGCGAGCGGCGCCGTGATGCGGCGCTACAGCTCCTGTGCGACCGGCGGGCTGTGCTGGTGCGGCGCGTCCAGCGCGCTTTCCTCACGCTATTACTCGACGGCGGTGCTCTCGACGGTCGATCCGGTCCGGGCCGCTGTCGCTATCCCGCCGGGGACCGATCCGCGCCTGATCGGCGCTGCGGTCCGTCGGCTCGCCGAACTTCAGCTAATCTATCGCGTCGGTTTGTCGCGTTCGACACGTCCTGAGGCCGCATGGCCGCGACCTCCCGCTGTGGGAGATCGCCAACCGCGACGGCGCGATGGACTGGCTCACTACACATCCCGACCTGCCGGACCCCAGCGCGGGCGACGGCCTGAATACCTAGCGGTACTGACTCCGCACTAACACCGGGGGCGCGACGGTTGCCGCCGCCGCGCCCCCATAATCGAGACGACCCATGCACTCACATTGTGCGAATGGCAATAGCGCCGACTTTCTTTCCGCGGCCTTGGCCTACGCTCGCCGCGGCTGGTCGATCATCCCCGTAACGAACATCGGCAAGGACAAAAAAGCCGCCTGCCCGTGGAAGCAGTTTCAGACGACGCGGCCAAACGAGTTGACGCTCCGCCAGCTGTTCAGCCGACCTGACGTAAGCGGCCTCGCCGTGTTGCTCGGCTCGGCTTCCGGCGGCATCGTTTGCCGAGATTTTGACCGCATGGACGCTTTCAAGCGATGGGCACTTTCTCACACGGAATTGGCCCGGATGCTTCCCACCGTGGAAACGTGCAGAGGCAGACACGTCTACTTCCGTGGCCCGGATGGATACTACGAGTTCGGCGATGGTGAGTACCGGGGCGATGCGCGACACTACTGTCTACTGCCCCCATCACGTCACCCTGATGGCCCCACTTACACCTGGCTTGTCCCGCTCCCCAGCGGCGAATTGCCAATCATCGAACCCGCAAGGCCGGATTTCTCCAAACCTGGAATGAAACAGAGAAGACAGAGACGGACAGAGAAGAACACAGACAACAGAGCCGACAGAAGAAAACAGAAGCAATAGACGAGGCGGGCGGGGTGAGCAATGCCGAACTGCAAGCGGCAATTGCCGCAACACTCCCCACTCGACCAGGGGAGCGGAATCGCCGGCTGTTTGACCTTGCTCGCCGCCTGAAGGCGATACCTTCCCTGGCGTCAGCGCAACCGCCCGCCCTGCGCCCGGTGCTGGTCGCTTGGCACCAGCAGGTGCTTCCGGTAATCAAAACGAAGCCGTTTGCCGAAACGTGGGCCGATTTTCTTGCGGCATGGAAGCGCGTACGGTCCGCGGCCGGTCAGGGTGCGATTGAAGCTGCCTTCAATCGTGCTGCTAGCAGCAAGCCGCCGGCGCGGGCCGTGCAGCTTTACCAGGACTCGCCGAAGATAGTTCTCCTGGCTGCGTTGTGCCGGCAGTTGCATTGCGCGTGGCGGGCGATGCGGATTTCTTTCTGGACGTTCGGACCGCTGGCCGTTTGTTGGGCGTGCCGCATACCACGGCGTGGCGCTGGCTGACGGTGCTCTGTGCGGATGAGATTCTGAGCGAACGCGAAAAGGGAAGTCAGGCGAAACATAAGGCGACAAGATTTCGATACACCGGGGATTGACCGCTCCGAAAGCGGTCAATCCCCTGCGCTTGACGCGGCATCGCGGCGCATCGAGGCCGGCGGATTCTTCAGGGCGGCCAGCGCTTCGCCGAACAGGCCGGCCGGAATCGCCGACAGTCGCTTGACCTGGCACCAGGAGAGGAACTTGGCGGGGTCAATCCGGCGGTCGGCTTGCAACCGGCGTTGCAGTTCCTTCGCCTGTTCATGGGTGACGGTCGAGGCCGACGGTTGAGCCGTCGTCGGCAAGGCCCACGCGGGCAGAGAGGGCGGCGCCTTGATCTGCTTCTTCTGTGGATCGAAGTCAACCCACTGCTTCGGCAGGCGGTACAGATAGCGACCTATGCCGAACTTGACCGCGGTGCGTTTCAGCGCGTCCGAGAACGCGGCTTTCATCCGGTCGCCTTCATCGGGCTGTTCGCTGGGTGAGCCGACGTCGGTTTTCGTGACCCACTGTCCATCGGCCAGGATTTGCAGACGGCAGAGGACGGAGCCGCCGGCCAGGACTTCGTAGGCGTCCGACCAGTTCACGCCGCACACGGCGTCAAGCCGGTCCATGACGGCGCGGGCGTCGAGATAGGCGACGGCGAGACAGCGGTTGCCGCTGACGTGCTGCGGCTTGAAATGCACGTCGGCCAGGTCGAAGGGACTGGAAAGGGCTTGTAAGGTTTCGGTGGCGTTCATGTGGTTACCTCTCGTTAGGTTTGGCGTCGATGGAAAAAAGGGCATCCGTGCCCCGGTCGATTCCTACAGCTTGCCGGCAGCGACCAGCGCCGCAAGACCGTCGGCGTGTTTACAATGGCCGTGGTGAGTGTGGCCCTTGCAGTCACACGAAATCTTGCCGGCATCGAGATGGACGTGGTACACGGTGGGTTCTTCCGCGACGGCGATCTTCTCGAACTGAAAGCCGCGGCCGAAGTCAGCGGGCAGCGCGGTCAGGAGGTAGTCGGCAATTTCCTTGCCCACAGCGATCCGCACGACGCCAGGAGAGCTGCCCTCTGGCCGCACGCAAAGGCGAACGAACCGGGCGGGCTTCTGCCGCGGCTTCTTTGCTTTCGAGGGCGGCAGGGCCGGCAGGCCGAAGTCATCGGCCCAGCTGGTCACGTCGTCGAGGACTTCCGGGCTGTTCATCGCTACGCGGGACATGGTTTGCACTCCAGAGGTATCATCGTTGCCAACTAATATAATATACTCGCTTTGACGTAGTATGTCAAATAGGATATTAGGTTTTTCTGAAATTACTTTGCTCGCCTTGACATACTACGTCAGACCGGATATTATTGGTTATGCAGCAACTAAGAGGTGAACCAATGCCGACATTCGGTGAGCGACTGAGAGAGTTGCGAGAAAGGGCCGGGCTGACTCAGGAGCAACTGGCCACCGCAAGCGAAGTGGCGATAGGGTCGGTGCGCAATTACGAACAAGGGCACCGGGAGCCGTACTGGCATGTCGCCTTTCGGCTCGCCGCCGGTCTGGGTGTCGATGTGAGCGCGTTCGCGGATTGCGTCCAGAGCAGCTCAGGAAAATCTCAGAAGTCACGCAAGGGCAAGAGCAAGGGAAAGGGTAGGTGAACCGTGGGGACCGTGTTCAAGAAGCAGACGACGCGGCCGCTGCCGGCCGGAGCGGAAATCTTCACGCGCAAGGGCGAGCGCTTCGCCCGATGGAAGAGCATCCGCAACGGCAAGACCAGGACGGCGAGCGTGACGACTGGCGAGAACGGCGCGGCCCGCATCGTTACCGAATCGCCATTCTACGTCGCCAAGTATCGGGATGGCGCCGGCATCGTTCAAACAGTCTCGACAGGTTGCCGCGACGAGACCGCCGCCCGTCAGGTTCTCGCCGACCTGGAACGCCGCGCCGAACTGATCCGCGCTGGGGTGATGACCGGCGCCGAAGTCGCCGTCGGGGACCATCAGGAGACGCCGATCAAAGAACACTTCGCCTCGTTCGACGTGTACCTGCGAACGAAAGACGCTTCCGATATTCACCGCAGTTACACGGCCCGCTATCTTCGTCGTCTTGCGGATGAGTGTTCCTTTCTCCGGTTGCGTGACCTCCGCCGGGATGCCCTGGAGAGCTGGCTGGCGGCGCGGGCTGACGAGGGAATGGCCGCGAAGACGCGAAACATCTACCGGGGAGCGCTGGTCAACTTCTGCAACTGGTGCGTTGCCAACGGGCGACTTGGCGTCAATCCGTTTGACGCCGTAGCCGTGGCGAACGTCAAGGCGGACCGTCGCCTTATCCGCCGGTCGATGGTGGAGGACGAATTGAACCGGCTGCTCGCCGTTGCCAGGGAACGACCGTTGCTCGAACGCTCTCACGGTGCGGAAGGGACCACGGAAGGGCGAGCGTTATGCCGACGTGCGCGCCTGAAGTGCGCGATCGGTTGGAACTGCTCGGCAGGGAACGTGCGCTCATTTACAAGACGTTGTTGCTGTGCGGACTCCGCAAGGGTGAGTTGACGGCGCTCACGGTCACTTGCCTCTATCTCGATTCGGCCGTTCCGTGCATCGTCCTCAACCCCGCCGATGAAAAGAACCGGCAAGGGTCTGAAATCGTTCTGAGAGACGACCTCGCTGCGGACCTGCGCGACTGGCTTGCCGACAAGCTGGAACGCCTTCAGAGCGGAGCCAGGGCCAGCGATGCCCCGATCCCGGCTCGGTTGCCCTCCGATACTTCCGTCTTCGTCGTGCCGGACGGTCTTCTACGAATCTTCAACCGCGACCTGAAGATGGCGGGGATTGCGAAGCGCGACGAGCGCGGCCGGACACTCGACGTTCACGCCATGCGAACTACGCTCGCAACGCTTCTGGGCAAGGGCGGGGTGGCGATGCGAACGGCACAAGCGGCCATGCGGCATAGTGACCCGCGGCTCACGGCCGGCACGTACACCGATCCGAAGTTGCTCGACGTGCGGGGAGCGCTCGACGTGCTTCCGCCGATGAACCTCAACGGCAGCGACCGGGACGCCATTGCAGCGACGGGGACGGATTTGGTTGCACCAACGGTTGCACCGACTCCTTACAAATTGGTGCAACCGGAGTCCGTTCCTGTCAAAGTGGCAGGTGTAAGCGTTCATACTGAACGGAAGACCAAGCCCGACGCAACTTCAATGCCTGTCAACAGAAAAGACCCGCTGACAACTGCTGTCAGTGGGTCTTGTAAGTCGGGGCAAGAGGATTTGAACCTCCGACCTCACGGTCCCGAACCGTGCGCTCTAGCCAAGCTGAGCTATGCCCCGTTCTCGTTTGTATCGTAGTGGATGGCACCGTTTTGTCAACGCCAGTCGCTCACTCTTCATGGCCATAAACCGCCTGCTGAGGCCTCCATCGCCTGCTACAATACTGCTTTCCGTGGCGTGTGGTTTTCGGCATGATGGCGACCGATGGACGAGCGGACGGCTTATCAAGAACTGGTGCGGCGATCGCGGGAGTTGGCGTTGCTGGCGTCGTGTGCGGAACTCCTCGCCTGGGACGAGGAAACCTACATGCCGCCGGGCGGTGTCGAGAACCGCTCGCGTCAGTCCGCCTTCCTCGCCGGGTTGCAGCACGAACGGGCGACCGATCCGCGCCTCGGCGAGCTGCTCGACGAGCTGGAAGATAGCGAGTTAATCAGCGACCCTCGTTCGGCGGCAGCGGCCAATGTGCGCGAACTGCTCCGCTCGTTCAGCCGTCAAACCCGGCTGCCGCGCGAACTCGTCGAGGAGATCGCCGCCATCACGTCCCTCGCCCAGCATGAGTGGGCGGTCGCGCGCCGAAACGCCGACTTCGCCCATTTCCTTCCGTGGCTGGAACGGATCGTCGCCTTGAAGCGGCGCGAGGCGGCAGCGCTCGGCGGTGCCGCCAACCTGTATGACGCGCTACTCGAAGACTTCGAGCCGGGAACGCGCGGCGTGGACCTGTCCCAGCTGTTTGAGGAGCTGCGCCGCGAGCTGTCGCCGCTCGCATCGGCGCTGACCCATGCCGGGCGGCGGCCGAATGTCGAGGTACTGCACCGCGATTACCCAATCGCACGGCAACGGCTCTACAATGCAACCGTGGCAAAGACGCTCGGCTTCGATTTCCGCTGCGGCCGGATCGACGCCACGACGCATCCGTTCTTCAGCAGCATCGGCCCCGGCGATACCCGGTTGCTGACGCGGTATCACCCGACCTCGTTCGGCGACGCGTTCTTCAGCACGCTGCACGAGGTCGGCCACGGCCTGTACGATCAAGGGCTGGACACCGAACACGCCGGGACGCCGATGGGCGACGCGGCGTCGCTGGCGGTCCACGAGTCGCAATCCCGGTTGTGGGAGAACCTGGTCGGCCGGAGCCGGTCCTTCTGGAAGCACTTCTTCCCCCGCGCCCGGCAGTCGTTCCGCAAGGCCCTGGCAGACGTGTCGCTGGATGAATTCCACTTTGCCGTCAATGCCGTCGAGCCGACGTTCATCCGTGTGCAAGCGGACGAGGTGACTTATAACCTGCACATCCTCATTCGGTTTGAGCTGGAGCGAGCGCTCATCAACGATGATCTGAAACCTGCCGACCTGCCTGACGCCTGGAACCGCGCCTATCGGCATCATCTCGGCATCACACCGGCGAACGATGCCGAGGGCTGTTTGCAGGACGGCCACTGGGCGTCGGGGCAGTTCGGTTATTTCCCAACCTACACGCTCGGCAATGTCTACGCGGCCCAGCTGTTCGCCGCTGCCGAGAACGCGGTGGGGAGCTTCGACGAGCCGTTCGCGCGCGGTGATTTCCGCGGTCTTCTCGACTGGCTCCGTGTGCGGGTTCATCGGCAAGGGATGCGTTATTCGGCGGTGCAGTTGATCGAGCACGCCACGGGATCGCTGCCGGACCCGCGGCCCTTGGTAGAGGGACTGCGGCGAAAGTATGGCGAGTTGTATGAGATCTGAAGTTTAGCCGCGAGACTCCGGCGAGCGCTCTTCAGCGCTCGCCGGAGTCTCGCGGCTAAACAAATCATTCACTCACTTTGGCAACCGGATCAGACCGTATCCCGTCTCCCGATCCGGGCCGGGCGTCTCCAGATCGCGGGCCGCGGAGCGGAGGGCGGCGCGCACCTGATCGGCGGTCCAGTCTGGATGGCGCGAGAGGAGGAGTGCCGCCAGGGCGGCGCCTTGCGGTGCGGCGGCCGACGTTCCGCCAAACTGGCGCTTGCGCATCAGCGTCGGGAACGGGATCGTGGCCATCAGGTCCGGTTTGAGCTGGGTCGAGTTCGGGCCACACGCGCTGTACCAGACGCGGTGACCGGAACCGTCTTCGGCACCCACGGCGATTACCGATGGGCCGTCGGCGGGGAAGCAAACGCTGGATCGCGCCTCCGTATACTCCAGCGAAGACTCCATGACCGTGAGATGAAACACTCCGGCCGGGCCGCGCACCAGGCGAACCTTCGTTTCGTAGCGGTGACCGGATTCCGGCTTGAAGTAGATGATCGCGCTGCTCCGGTCGCCCTTGTTATGGTCCGTATGAGCCGTGCCGACCGGCTTGCCGGTCGTGGCGTCGCTGACGTACAAGTCGTAGTCGGCTCCCGGCTGCCAGTAGAGGCCGACGGAAACCTGCTCGTCTCCCCACGGCGAGATACCGTTCTCCTTCACTCCCGGCTTCCACTCGTGAAAACCGTCGCCGCCGTCGTGAAAGCGACCGCCCCAGTGGCGTTCGGTCGTGTTGCCGGCGCTGGCGAAACAGAGCATGTCGCCTGGCTTGTTGCCCGTACCGAGGATGCTAGCGAGCGCTTCGTGGACGGCTCCCCGGCCTTCACCGTCGCTCCAGTGCGGGGTCACGATGGAGCAGGTGACGACGCGTACTCCCTGCTGTCGCGCCGAGCGGACGGCCTCCAGAAACGATTCCGGCCGCTCGATGTCCCAGTCGGCGAAGAGGAGTTCGGCGTCCGGAGCCAGCGTGTGAACAACCTCGCCGCAGAGAATGCCGTGCTGGTCGCGCGTCTCCAGATTGTGATCGGCCCGGAACGAATGTGCCAGGACATTCGCCGGCAACGCCTTGCCGAGTTGGTTGCGCCAGCGCGGAAGCCGGTATCGAGAACGAGCACCTTGACGCCCTGTCCGCGGAACCCTGCCGAGTGCCAGCGATCCGCGCCCAGGTCGGCGAGCAGTTTCGCCTGTTTCGGCTGCCGCTCCGCTTGCCAGGCCGGCGGCGCGGTGCTTTCCGTCGTTGCAGCCGGCTCGGCGGCCGAAACGGCTAGAGAGAACGTCAGCACTGCCAGGCCGGCGACGCACAGCGTCATCCGGTAAGTCACGGCGCGGGAGAAGCGCATTACGAGGTGGGTCATGGACGGAAGTTCCAGGTCAGAGACGCAGTTAGACTGCTTGCAGGTGGGAACGAACACTGGCGGTAGCTTTGTTGTAGGACGGATTTGAAATCCGTCCCACCATTGGTTTGCGAGGAAGGCTGGCGGGCGGGCGTTTCAGGCGGGATCGAACCGGGCGATTGTCTATTCTATCCTATCATACCGCCGGTAGGGGGAAAGGTTCCGGTCGTCCGGGCAATCTCTTTCATCCGGCGACTCGTCGAATTGGTGAGCCGTCCGACGTTCCCTCGATTTCCTGGAGGTTGACCGTGAATCTGCTGTCTCTGCTCCCGCTGTTGTCCGGTGTCGCTGTCGCCGCCGACGAACCACCCGTCCACAAGGGTCTCGTCGTCCACGAATGGGGCATCTTCCGCGTTCACGAGGACGAAGAGATGGCCAACGCCGACGCCCGCGCCGAGTGGGACAGCTTGCCGTCCTGGATGTACGGCAACGTCAGCGGCCGCACGTTGCCCGTCAACTGGGGACCGCTTGAGATCCGCCGGCAACCGGTGGTATTCTTCCATGCACCGCAACCGCTGGCACTCCGGATGAGAATCGACTTCCCCGGCGGTATACCCGGCGTCTGGTGGCCGGGCACGCAGTCGCCGGCCACTCGGGGTACCGTTCGGCCAGCCGTCGGCACTGCTCTCGACTGGCAGCTCCACCTCAAGCAAGCGCCGCCGGGGCGGTCGCCGCAGCACAAGGGACTCCGCGAGGTCCCCAAGGGGAACTGGGTCGAGTCGATGCGGGCCGTGAATTGCGACGAGGTCTTCGCCAGCTTCGGACAGGGACCGATCGACGTGGACCGCGAGAAGTTCGTCTTCTACGACGGCATTTTTCCCCGCGGCAAATGGCTGCACATCAAGGTCGAGAAGGATCGTGTTTCCCTGCTCAGCCAGGTGGCCCATCCGGTGCATGACGTCACGGTGATCGACCGGCGCGGCGAGGGCAAGGTGCGCATCGGCCGCCTGGCAAAACTCGACGCTGGAGCCGAGGTCAAGTCGGTGGAGTTCGTCGAGATCGAGCGCGGCCAGTTCGCCGCTCGGGCCGCCGACGTGCTGCTGGGCCAGCTCGTCGAGGCGGGGCTTTTCAAGGACGAGGCCGCCGCGCTGCTGGCCGTCCGCAAGAGCGATCTGCTGGAAACCGACGGGGTGACGGTGTTCTATCGGCTGCCGCAGGCCGAGTACGACCGCCGTCTGCCGATGACGCTCACACCGCGCCCCGAATCGCTGGTGCGCGTCGGTCTGGTGCATCATTCGCATTGTGAGCCGGACTTCGCGGACCAGGTGCGCAAGTTGGTCAAACAGCTCGATTCCGCCGAGTTTGACGAGCGCGAGGCCGCGCAGAAGAAATTGCGAGCGATGGGATCGGGCGTCACCGTCCATCTGGTGCGACTGCGCAAGGACGAGCCGTCGGCGGAAGTTCGCAAACGCATCGACGAGCTGCTGGTTAATTGGGACGTGAGACAGGCATTCCCCCGCTAACCTGGCTTGCGCATTCTCCGCCCCTGGAGAACCACGTCCTGCGCGCAGCTCCGCCGATGGGCCGATTCGTCGTTTCCCTGTTCTCGCTGCTGGCGCATCGGGGGTGCATATCCGTAGTTGCACCGCTCTCGTTCCCACGCTCGGAGGCTGTGATTTTATCCCCTGGCCGCGAGGCCAGCATGGCGCTAAGCCTAAGAGCATGATTCCTCTCGCACTATTTCTGGGAGCCTGCTCGATGTCGGATATCTCTCAGCCCGCGTTGTTTTCCGCCGCCGAACTCGAGTTGGCGGCCGTGGCTCCCCCCGTGGCGGCGCCGGCTGCTCCGAAGCCGGCGCCACGCATCAATAAGCCCGAACGCTATCAAATGCGGATGCATCTCGAATCGCTCGATCAGCGACTCGACGCCGATCACAGCGCACGCCTCGTCTGGAAGTTGGTGGAAGGGCTCGATCTCACGGAACTGTACGAACGCATCGAGGCGCGTGAAGGCTCGGGCGGACACAATGCCAGCGATCCCCGTGTGCTGTTCGCGCTCACGCTGTACGCGGCGGTCGATGGCGTGAGCAGCGCGCGGGAAGTGGCACGGCTGTGCCACGAGCATCGCGCCTACGAATGGTTGCGTGGCGAGGTGCCGGTCAACTACCACCTGCTGGCCGACTTTCGCGTCGCGCATGGCGCATTGCTCAAGCAATTGCAGACCGATTCGTTGGCGGGCCTGCTGGCGGAGGGGCTGATCGATCTCGATTGTGCGGCCGTGGATGGCATGCGCGTGCGGGCCCATGCCGGCAGCAGTTCGTTTCGCCGTCTGCCTACACTGGAGGAAGCGCAGCAGGAGGCCCGCGCGCATTGGGAGCAGCTCGAACAGGAAACGGAAACCGAGGCGGGCACAGCGACGCTGCGTCAGCAGAAGGCCCGCGCACGTGCGGCCCGCGAAAAGCAAGAGCGTGTCGCCAAGGCCATTGCGGCGGTCAAGCAGATCGCGGCGCAACGCGAGAAGCGCAAGAAAGGCGACGGCGTCCAAGCGCGGGCCTCGACGACCGATCCCGAGGCACGCACGATGAAAATGGGCGACGGCGGCTTTCGACCCGCCTTCAACGTGGTGATGACGACCGCTACGGAATCGGGCATCATCCTCAATATGGATGTGGTCAACGAAGGTTCCGACGCTGGCCAGTTGCAGCCGCAGATGGCCGCGATCAAGAACGATTTGGGCAAAGCTCCCGACAAGGCGTTGGCAGATGGCGGCTTCGCGACGGTGAAGGATATTGAGGCGACGACGCAGGGCGGCACAACGGTCTACGCGCCGATCAAGGAAGAAGCGAAGAAGCGTGCAGCGGGCCAGGATCCCTTCGCGGCTCGGCGTGGCGACAGCGCGACGATCGCCGCATGGCGTGAGCGCCTGGGGACGGAAGCGGCGCAGCGCTGTACAAGTTGCGCGGGCAGACGGCGGAGTTGTCGAACGCACGGTTGCGCAATCAAGGGATCTATCAGTTGCGTGTGCGCGGCCTGCTGAAGGTGAAGACCGCTTTGTGGTGGCATGTGCTGGCCATCAATTTGTTACGTGCGGAGAGTCTGCGTGCCGCCAAAATCTTGGCGTCGAAAACGGCAGAGATTCCCTGCGCAGAGCGCAAGTAAGACGCGGAGGGCCGAATTCGCGGGCTTTCGGCAGAACGCCCGCAGCCAGGGACCGCTCACGGAGCTGGGGTTTTGCAAATTCACCCCTCGCCGGGGAATGGGGAGGCACGGAGGTTCGATAAACTCACAGCCTCCGAGCGTGAAAATGTCCGTCGCCGGGCCGATGGCGTCGGTCTCGCCGCCCGCTTGTTCGGGACTCATGTATGCCAGCGTGCCGAATATCGCCCCTTGCTGCGTTTTCTTCGTCTGCGCGTCCATCAGTCGGGCCAGGCCGAAATCGAGAATCACCGGCTCGCCCTTGCCGTCAATGCCGATGTTGAGCGGCTTCAGGTCGCGATGGATGACGCCGCCCTCGTGGGCCGCCTGCATGGCCATAGCCAACTTGCGCACTAGCAATGCGGCACTGCGGAAATCGAGCGGATGCGTCTGGAGCCATTTTTCGAGCGACGGGCCGTCGATGTGGGCCATCGTGATGAAGGCGATACCGTCGTGAACGTCGAAATCATAGACGGGGCAGAGGTTCGTGTGGCGGAGGGCTGCTGCAGCCTGGGCTTCACGGCGGAAGCGATCGCTGGCCTCGGCGTTGGCGGCGACCATGCAGACTTTCAGGGCGACGTTGCGGCGCAACCTCGTGTCTGTGGCGAGGTAGACTGCGCCCATGCCGCCGGCGCCGAGGCGGCGGATGATCTGATAGCGGCCGAACTGCTGTCCCGGCTGCAAGACGCCGGCTTCGGACGAGGGCGTGGACATGAGGCGGCCTCCCGGGTGTGGAGATCGGCATCACGGTATCATCGCAAATCGTCCGACGATTGCAAGGAAGGAGCAGGGGCGCGCATCGGTCTTTCCTGGTGTTTCGGACCGCGACGTGCGATAATGCACCGCGCCCACCACGACGGAGCGACGCCGGTGAGCCTGCCGCCGCTGGATATCCTGTACGAAGACAACCACTGCCTCGCCGTCGCCAAGCCGGTCGGGGTGCCGTCCACGCACTTCGACGGCCGGGAGGAGACGGTCGATCGGTTCGTCAAAGCGTACCTCAAGGAAAAGTACCAGAAGCCCGGCAACGTCTTCCTGGGCATCGTGCATCGCCTCGACAAACCGGTTTCCGGCGTGCTGCTGTTTGCCCGCACCAGTAAGGCGGCCGCCCGCCTGGCCGAGCAGTTCCGCAATGGCAGCGTCGAGAAAGTCTACTGGGCCGTCGTCGAAGGCGAGGTGGAGAAAGCCGCCGGCACGCTCGAAGACTGGCTGCTCAAGGATAAGGAACGCGGCCGGGTCGAGATCGTCGAGCCGCGCGACAAGGGGGCGCGCCAGGCACTGCTGCACTATCATGTGCGTTCCAGCCACGCCGGTCTGACGCTGCTGGAGATTCGCCCGCAGACCGGCCGCACGCATCAGCTCCGTGTGCAGCTCGCCCACCACGCTCGGCCGATCTACGGCGATGCCAAGTACGGCGGTCTGCACACCTTCGGCAAGGGCATCGCCCTGCACGCTCGGGCACTGACGTATCTGCACCCGATCAGTTACGAGCCGATTACACTGACCGCCGAGGTGCCGCGAACATGGCGCGGCCGATTCGCCTATCTGCTGGCCCAGGGACCGATAGTATGAGCATCCAAGAGCAATTAAACGCGATGCGCGACGTCATTCAGCAGGACGTCGGCAAGCCGCGGCCTGGCTCGTGATCCCAAAGAGAACTTGCTGACGGCATGTCCCGACGACTTCGCCGCCGCGTGCCGGTCGATTGCGGACACGGCGCAGCCACATCTCGCCATCGTCACTGGTTTTCACATCGCCGCTGCCGAACCGCCGTGTCACGAGACGGACGGTCCGCTGGGTGTGCTTTTCCTGGCACGTGCGCTCACACCGCTCGGCCTCGACATCTCACTTCTCGCGGATGGCTCCAGTGTCCACGCGCTGCGAACCGGTCTCGAAGCGTGCGGGCTGACGGGCTGTGTCGCGGTCCGTGAGCTTTCATCGAACCCATCCGCCGCCGACCTCGGAACGGCAACTCACCTCGTCGCCATTGAGCGCGTTGGGCCGGGACATACCGCGGAATCGGTTTCGACGGTGGACGAACGGCAGGAGTTGGACCGCGTAGTGCCGGTGCAAGAACGCGGCCGCTGCCGTTCCATGCGCGGCGCGATCTGACGGCGGTCACCCGTCCCGCCCATCTCTTGTTCGACAAGCGCCGCTCGGGCCTGACGACCATCGGCATCGGCGACGGCGGCAACGAGATCGGCATGGGCAAGATTCCGTGGCGCACGATTCAGCGCAACATCCCCAACGGCGGCCTCATCGCCTGCCGGGTGCCGACGGATTTCCTCATCGTCGCCGGTGTGAGTAACTGGGGTGCGTATGCCCTGGCCGCTGGAGTCGCACTGTTGCGCGGCCGGCCATTACTGCCGGACCTGTTCGACGTGGAGCGCGAGCGCGACATCCTGCGAATCATGGTCGAGCAGGGGCCGCTGGTGGATGGCGTCACGGGGAAGCCGACCGTCACCGTCGATGGGTTGGCGTTCGAGGAATATGCCAGACCTCTGCGGCAGTTGGGGGAGTTGGGATAATCGTTTAGCCGCGAGCTTTTGCGAGCGTTGGGCTCATCAACGCTCGCAAAAGCTCGCGGCTAAACGATCGGGATCGAATTCCGAAGCCGATTTGGGATACAATGCCGCCGCGTGACAACGCCGCGCGGTTCGTGCCAGGGTGTGGAGCGGACCTGTTCACCTCATCCCACGGAGATCCGGTTTATGAAACGTCTCGGCCGAATCCGGTTCTTCGTCTACTCGGTCCTGACCATCCTCGTTCTGCTGGGCGCGGCTCGTCTCGTCCTCTCTTCTGAGTATGTGGCCAACAAGGTCGCCGATCGGCTCGGCGCCCTGCTCGGCGTCCCGGTCCGAGTGACCGGTGTGGACATCGCGCTGGGCGGCAGCTCGTCGGTTCAGGGACTGCAAATCTACGAGGCCGACGGTACACGTCCGGACGCCCCCTGGGCCAGCGCCGACGACATGCAGGCCGACTTCTCCGCCGTCGATATGTTCGGCGACGACGCCATGCCCAAGAGGGTGATCCTCAACAACGCAAACGTGGTGTTGCTTTTCGACAAGGACGGCACCCTGCTCACCCGTCTCCCGAAGGCGAGCGATTCGACGCAGGCGATGCCGAAACTGCGACTCGAAAACGCCCGGGTGACGATCAAACAGGAAGGCCGGCTGCTGCGGCCGCATGTCGTCACGGGAGTTACTGCCGACTTCAGCTATGCCACCGGTACGTTCTCCTTTGAAGGTACTTGCACCGATCCCGATTGGGGTGCGTGGAAAGTAAGCGGTTCCTACGACACGGTCGGCGACGTCTTCCGCCTGAGTCTGCGCACGAACCGGGTCGAGGTGACGGATGACAAGCTCAAACTGCTGCCCTTCATCCCCGAGGAAGTCTGGGAAGAAGTCAAGATCGCCAGCGGGGTCACGCCGGTGGACCTGGAGTTGTCCACGCATGGCGCCGAGCCGGTCAAATACAAGATCTCGCTGAAGCCGGAGGACACGAAGCTGCACATCTCGTCCATTGATCTCGACGCGGACCAGACGTCGGGCGAAGTGGTCATCGAGGATGCGGTGGTTCGACTGCGCAACGTGAAAGGGTCCACGGCCAACGGCGCCATCGGCACGGAGGCCTCCCTCGACTTCCGGGACGAGCGCGTGTCGCGCCTCACTTTCGAGACCATCTGGGTACACGACGTCGATCTAAACCGGCTGCCCGAGTCGTGGAAGCTGAAGCAGAACAAGATCACGAGCAAGCTCACCGGCGATACCAAGCTGAACGTTCAGGTGAAAGCGGAGGGCGTGAGTTTGTATGGCGACGGTAAGGTGATCGTCAAGAACATCATGCCCGACGGTTTGCCGTTCAAGCTGAAGAAGGCCGCCGGTGAGGATTTTCAGATTGAATGGATCATTCCGGAGTTCTTGAAGCCGTTGCTGAAGACGCTGTCGCGTTAAATTGAGCACGCGGCGCAAGCAAGTGAACACTTGCTTGCGCCGCGTGCTCACAGTCAGGTTGGACCGCCTCCGGTTCCTGACCTACACTTCAGCCGACCACTTGCGCGCCGATCCCCTCTGGCGCAACCGGCTTCCCGGAGGCTTTCATGCACCTATCGCTCGCGCTCGTTCTGACGCGCCGTCGTTCCGACACAGATCGCGCCGTTCCCGAACCTCGATTTCAGCGCCGGGCAGCTGACCCACTGGGAAGGCGAAGGATTCGCGCTCGTCAAGGAACCGATCGTCGGCGTCAGCAGCGCCGACGACGCCCGGCCCAAACGCACGGGTCTTCTGCACCGCACGATCGTGCTGCCGCGCGACGCGGGCTATGTCACGTTTCGGGCGGCAGCCGTTCGCGCAGACGGCTGTGAACCCGGTGCCGCCCTGGAGGTCGTTCTCGAAGCCGCCGAACGCAAGATGGCGCCGCGCTTCCTCCGCACGGACAAGGGACTGCTGCCGGCTCCGCTGCTGCTGCCACCGGTCAAAGGCCGGCCGCGCGAATATGTCTGGAACGTCGAGGCGCTGGCTGGGCAGACCGTGCGCATCTGTGCGTTCGACCAGGACGAACGGCCGGGGTGCTACGTCGTCTGCGGCGGCTTCACGATCCTGTCGCGCGATGAGCACAATGGCCGAGAGTTCAGCGACCTGATGCTGCGCCTGTGCCGCGAGAACCAGTTGCCGCCGGTCACGCGCTTCGACAGCAAGCATTTCCTCGCCATCGCCAACGCCGAGGAAGGTTTCGTCGAACGCCAGCTGCTGTATTGCGAAACTCTCTACGAATTGTTCTTCGACCACTTCCGCGGGAAACGGTTCACGATCCGGGAGCCGGGCGGGCGGCTGATGGTGGCCGTGTTCGACGCACCGGCCGGCCTGGACGCCTATCTCGGCCAACGCATGCCGAACCTGGTCAGCGGCATCTACCACACGCCGAGCAATCGGCTGGTCGTGTACGAATACGGGCAAAATCGAGCGTTCAAGGAGAGCAGTGAAAAAGCTCGGGTGAAGATGAAACAGATGCCGCAGACGCTCTCCGGCCAGCGTGTGAGCGAGACGCTCAGCCGGGAGATCCGCGAGTTCCGCGATGACACCAACGTCGGCACAATCATGCACGAGGTTGCCCATCAGCTGTCGTTCAACTGCGGCCTGCTGAACCGCGAGGGCGACGTGGCGGCCTGGCTGGCGGAAGGACTGGCGTGTTACTGCGAAGGCACTGAAGGGGGAGCGTGGCTTGGCGTCGGTCAGGCCAACCCGCATCGTGTGATGGCCCTGGCTCAGCAAAACAAGGGAGACGGTCCGTTCATTCCGCTGAAGGACCTCATCGGCAGCGACAACTGGTTGCGGCGCGGCAACGCCGGCACGATCCTGGTCGGCTACGCTCAGGGGTGGGCGCTGTTTCGGATGCTGATGGAAGAGCGGCCGGACGCTCTGCGGAAGTACCTGGCGATGATCTACAATCGCCGCACGCCGGATCACCGCCTCGCCGACTTCGTCGAGTGCTTCGGCAGCCTGGAGAAGCTCGAAACGCGCTACCGAGCCTACATCAAGGAGGTCGTGCAGCAACAGGCCAAACCGGCGAAGTGAATGCGATGGGCGTTACCCAGTCTGCGGCATTCGGTAGTTACGAACTTGTTACGCGTAAAAAGGCCTGGTTCGGGTACAATCCTGAAGAGTTCAACCCGAGCGGCCGGTTCATCGGGGGCCGGCCGCAACACATGGGAGGACCGATCAGATGACCCGAAAGACGTGGTACACCCTGGGCGGAGTCGCTGCCACGGCCGTCCTGGCAAGCGTGTTCGCCATCGCTCACGCCCAGCAACCAGGACCCCCAGCGGTGGATCGCAGCAAGTTCAAGATCGAACGGCCGACCGAGTCGGTCTTGGCCAAAGCTTTTGCTGCACAAGCCAAGGGAGCCGTCAAGGCCCAGGTTCTCGCCCAGGCCGAGGCCGACAAGGCCCTCGCCAATCCGAAGGTTCCGCCCGGCAAAGTCACCTGGCACACCGATTTCGCCGCGGCGTGTGCCGCGTCGGCGAAGACCGGGCGGCCGGTGCTGCTCTTCCAGATGATGGGCCAACTCGACAACAAGTTCTGCTGAACGAACGCACGCCTGGCGAGAACCGTGTTGTTCTCCAACGATCAGGTGGCCAAGTTCATCAATGTCAACTTTGAAGCGACGTGGGAAATGGTCCGCGAAGTGCCGATCATCACGATCGACTTTGGCAAGGGCAACGTCCTGACGCGCACGCTGCACGGCAACATCCTGACTTCGGTCTGCACCGCGGACGGGATGATGCTCGACGCCTTGCCCGGCATCTACAATCCGCCGGCTTACGTCGACCAGCTCGACCAGTTCCGGCTGCTGGCTCAGACGATCAGTGCGCACGCCGGCAAAGAGCCGCGACCAGGCGATCCGGAAATACCACGAGGTTCAGGCCGCTGGGATTGCGATGAACCAACCCCGCGAGCGCTTCGTTGAGGCGAAGAAGTTTTTACCGGTGGGCAAGGGGATGATCGAACTGCCGACACAGAACTTCTTGGCCGGTCAACCCGGTCGATTCCCCATGATGCCGCCGAATGGCCCGCCCCTCGCGGGACCAATCGCGCCGCCGGTCGTGAACGTCGAAGACCTCCCCGGCTGGACAGCCCTGGCCGAGGACACGCGGCTGAACGAGACGACGCGTCGCCGCCAGATCCACGAGTTGCTGGCGAAGGAAGGTCTCGTCGCACCGGCGAAGGTGCTGAAGCCGATCTACAAGGACGTGCTGCACGCCGACCTCGACGATCCGTATTTGGGACTCGGCAAGGCGCTGTTCGAGAACTATCCGTTTGCGAAAGAAGACGTGACACCGTGAGAGTGATTGCCGCTGGCGGTTTCAAAATCGGCGAGCCGAGCTGCGTAAGCAGCCGGGTTGCGGCCTATGGTCATCGACCCGGCCCCTTACGGGGCTCGGCTCGCCAGTTTTGAAACCGCTTCCAACTCTCGAATTCGCCGCAGCAGTTCCTCGGGAATCGGCACTTTCTCAGCATTTTCATAGTGAAACGTGACGACGATCCCCTCCCCTTCAGTGACGACTTCGCCGCTCGTTTTGCTGACGATGCGGTGCTCCAGCGTGAATCGATCGTCGCCCACCGCCGCGACTTGGGCGCCGATGAGGATCGTATCGGGATACGTCAACGGTCTGCGGAAGCGGGCGCGCGTCGAGTGCAGGATCGGACCGATCCCCGTCTCCTCCTCGAAGGCGAACCAGCCGAGCCGGCGGAAATACTCCAGGCGGGCGTTCTCGAAATAGCGGAAATAGACGACGTTGTTGACGTGCTGGTACGAGTCCATCTCGCCCCAGACGACCGCCTGTTCCACCACGACCGGAAAGCCCGCCAGGTGCTCACTCATCGGAGTTGTCCCGTTCCAGTTGACGTAGATACGCCAGGGCTTCATCGACGGTGCCGACGATGGCGCCGGGCACACGTCCGGCGTCGTCGCACTCCCGCAGCAGCAGCAGGTCTTCAAAGTCCGGCGACGCTTCCAGCTCGCGACGCAACTTGCCACCGAGGGTGCCACGGCGATACTCGTGCGCGTCCATGTGATGCTCGATCAAGAAGCGTGTCCGCTCAGTAATCAGGCCGTCCAGGGCATCCAGAGCGGCGCCGACGTGGTCCGTCGGGTCCAGTCCCTTGCCGATGTCGTGCAGCAGGGCCGCCAGCAGGAACTCCTCATCGTAGGCCCGCCGGTCCCTGGCCTGCTCGAATACCTGGAGCGAATGATACAGCACGTCGCCCTCGGGATGGTAACTCGCCGAGCCTTTCACATTCTCCAACGGCAGCAGGAGGAGGCGATAGAGCGGGTACGGATCGACGTCCGCCTCGGCCGCCGCCATCGCGCCGTCGAGGTCGAGGTCCGGATATTCGCGGGCCAGCAGCTCCTCCAGCTCCGCGATCGACGCCCGTTCGATGGCCTTGCCGGTGATCGAGCTCTTGAAGACGTAGTGGGCCTTGTCCTCGTCGTAGACCGTCAGCTCGAAATTGAAGCGGTCGAAGACATGGATGTGTGTGAAGAGGCGGGACTCGCCGTGTTTGACGACCTGCTTGCGTTCCATGTCGAACTGCATCCCCTCCTGTTCGAGCAGATCGGTCAGGAGCGCGGGGCTGTCGCAGAAGACGTGAATGTCGATGTCGGAGCCTTTGCGGACGTGGCCGGTCATCACCGAGCCGATGAGACGCGGCCGGAAGAGGCGGAGAATGCGCATGAGCCGCAGCGCTTCGAGACGCATCTCGCGCAGATTCTGCGTGCGGCGATCGCCTTCATGGATGCGGGCGAAGGTCTGGATCTGATCGCGGATTTCGGCGTTGGAGGGGAGATCCTCGGGTTTGACGCCTTTGCGGCAGAGTCGCTTCGCGGCCTTGCGCTTCGCGGTGAAGTACTCGGTCTCGACGCGTTCGTACATGAGCCGGGCGGCCTCAAGGGCGATCGCCTGGCGGAGTTTGCAGTCGCTCATCCTTTCATGCGCCGATTTCAAGCCCATCGATGCGGCGCGGGGCTATAGGTGGAATTACCACCATCACAATATCGGACGGACGGTGGAAAAACCAGAGGGAAACGGGGTCGTCTCCTATGGGAGCCTGTTCGACCCCGCTTGAGTTCAATTGACGCTTGCCCTTCTCAGGTCTTCATCATGGGCGCCAATTCCCCGCCATGAGCCTTGCGGAATGCGTTCTTTAACCGACCCTCTGCCTCCTTAAAGTTGCTTGTGACCCGAACCGCCAAGTCAATTGGCCATCCAGAGTCTAGCTGCGCCCACAATGGGTGGTTCGCAACATGCCCGATCTCCATCAGCTGCTTGATGCGGTGCCAAAGGGATGATGAGCAGCCGATATAGAGAATTGGGCATGGTAGATCGCCACCGGAGCCGACAACAATGGTTTTCATCGAATCGAGACGGTCCCGTGCCTCCTTCGCATACCACTTCCAGCCCCAACCCTCACCGAATCCACAGTCATTGAAGAGTTTTTCACTGGCGTTGCCCATTGCCCGTAGGGCGGCGAACAACGGGGACTTGAGATACTTCGCAATAGCCGCGGACTGATCGTTCTCGCCAATCCGTAGCGCTCGTAAGCAATAGACGCCCGGCTTACGGGGTATGGTGCCGAACAACTGTCCTCCGTCCCAAGCCGCTTCTTGAAATGGAGTCCAATTTCGGAACCCTAATTCAGTCGATCTACATTCGCAACTCATCGGCTGAACTCTCCTGTCGTCGCTGGACGACTGCTTTTGGAGTCGTCCGATTGATTCTCATACGGAAACTTCGTCCGCTTCACTCACTGCTGACGCGCTGGTTTTCTCATCGGGCGGCCGCTCATCCGACAATCGCACGGTTACATCCCGGCCCTCGGAGAGCAGGTGAACCTCTTCGAGTGAAGGTAGTTCCATCTCGGTGTATGAAATCTCGGTCCCATCGCCGGGCTGCTCCGTCGCATTAACACAGGATATGAGCTTTCGCACACCGGCGAAGACCCACGTTGCGGGATGACCGTCCCACGTAAATGTCCCATCGGAATCACCTTCGTCGTCGCGCCCCCGTTGTTCCGCCTTGGTGTTCGCTTCGTCGGCTGATGCCGCCTCAATCACGACAATATTCTCCCAAACGGGGAAATGATCTTGGGGATGATCTTTGAACCGTACATACAGGATCAAGTGTGCAGCGTACCATTTCATGGCTGCTTCCTCCGTTTCCGTTCATTGCGACAGCCAAGATACTTCTGGGCTTTCACAATCTTTCGCTCTCGAATGGTATCTCCGGCTGCCTTGGCTTGCCGCAGCATCGCAGCCAGAATGGCACAGATGTCCTGTCCACTGCGTGCAGCTTCTCGCTTGGCCTCCGCGGTGATCTCATTCTCCCCACTCTCCTGCGACTTCGTCATCTTACTTCCCTGGCACTCATCCCGCCTGCTCCTTCGGCGGCGCCTGCGTTGGCAATACCCGATCGCCATAGGCCTTCCGCATGGCGATTCGGTTAATCACCTGCAAGAACGCGAGACGCACTGGCCTCGATCACGTCGGTGCTGAGTCCGCGGCCCGTCAGCGTTCGGCCGTTGTGCTCGACCTCGACATGCGCTTCACCCAGGGCATCTTCGCCGACGGTGACGCTGCGAATGCGGTAATCGCGCAGCCGCAGCTCGATGCCGGTGATTTGCTCGATGGCCTTGAAGACCGCGTCCACCGGGCCGTCGCCGATCATCGCCGTCTTGTGAATCTCGCCGCCCTGGTGCCAGAGACACACCGACGCGGAGGGAATCGTCGCCGTGCCCGCGTTGCACGTCACTGCTTCGAGCGTCCACAGGGCCGGGCCGGAGTACATCTGCGCCTCGGCCAGCGCCTCGATGTCGGCGTCGTAGATGATCTTTTTGCGGTCCGCCAACCCCTTGAAGCCGTCGAACACCTTCTGCAACTGGCTTTCGTCGAGGTGATAACCCAGGTCCAGCACGCGCTGCCGCAGCGCGTGCCGGCCGCTGTGCTTGCCCAAAACCAACTCCGTCTGCGGCAGACCGACGTCCTGCGGGTTCATGATCTCGTAGGTCGAACGCTCCTTGAGCATGCCGTCCTGGTGGATGCCCGCCTCGTGGGCGAAGGCGTTCTGGCCGACGACGGCTTTGTTGCGCTGCACCTGGATGCCGGTGACGTGCGACACGAGCCGGCTGGTGTGGTACAGCTTCTTCGTCTGGATGCCGCTGGCGTATGGGAAGATAATCGCCGCGGGTGCGAAGGGCCATCACGACCTCTTCCAACGCACAGTTGCCGGCGCGCTCGCCGATGCCGTTGATGGTGCATTCGATCTGGCGGGCGCCGTTCAGGACGGCCGCCAGACTGTTGGCGACCGCCATGCCCAGATCGTTGTGGCAATGAGCGCTCAGCACCGCCTTATCGATGCCGCGGACGTGCTTCTTCATGTACGCGAAGATGGCGCCGTACTGCTCCGGCACGGCTAAGCCGACGGTGTCGGGAGGTTGATCGTCGTCGCGCCGGCTTCGATCGCCTTCTCGACGACCTCGGCCAGGAAGTCCAGCTCGGTGCGCGAGGCGTCCTCGGGCGAAAACTCGATGTCGTCGCAGAGCGCCTTGCGCCCTTTCAACGCCCTCGACGGCACGGCGGAGGATTTCCTCCTTGGCCATCTTCAGCTTGAACTCGCGGTGGATCGCGCTGGTGGCGAGGAAAACGTGGATGCGCGGCCGGGCGGAATCGCGCACGGCGGCGCCGGCGCGGTCGATGTCGGCCGGGTTGCAGCGGGCCAGGCCGCAGATGATCGGCCCTTCGACCTGCCGAGCGATGGCCTGGACGGCCTCGAAATCGCCGGGCGACGCGATGGGGAAGCCGGCCTCGATGATGTCCACGCCGAGGTCCTTGAGCGCGTGCGCCACTTCCAGCTTTTCGGCCAGGTTCATGCTGGCGCCGGGCGACTGTTCGCCGTCGCGCAAAGTCGTGTCGAAGATCAAGCAGGCGGTCGTCGGCCATGGGAAGACTCCAGTCAACAAAAAAACCCCGAGACTGCAACGTCTCGGGGCCGGCATAAGCGAAACGGTTTCGCATTCAGACGGCGCACCTAAGACGACCCCTCCGGGAGAGGGAAGAAGGAAGTCCAGAAGGATCAGGCCGCTGCCGAATATCATGGGAGTTTGCGATGGTTGCCGAGGAAAACGGCCGTCCGTGGTTTGTTACCTCTGCACTTCCCGGCAGGATGCGGAGAAGTTGGTGGGAGACATTCCTGCCTGCCCGCAGTTGCGGCTGCGGGTCTGCATGAGGTACTAAGTGTAGACGGTTACCGCGCGCTGGCAATGGGAGTTGCGTATCTTCACGGCATTTCAAGATGGGCGGGTCAGCGCTGCAGGATGTCGGGTCGAATGAGTCCGCCCCCTGGATGCGGATGTTCTTGAGCGGCCAGGAATCGCTGGGCGTGAGGGGCTTGGGACCCTGGTCGGTGACGAGGAACGTATCGCAGCTTTCAGCGCTGCCCGGCGCTGGCGTGCCAGGCGACGGCCATGCCGGACTGAAACAACTCCTCCGTCTGCGGCGTGATGGCCATCTCGACGGCCAGGCGGCCGGTAACATGGCCCTGCGGGCAGAGCAGCCATTCGTGTTCGCAGCCGCTGAGAAGGTAAATGCGGCGTGCGGCGGCCAGAATCTCGCGCGGCACCGCATCCGGCCAGGTCGAGGCGAGGAAACTGGCGCTCACCCGGCAGACGGCGTTGTGATCGCGGCGCAGGTCTTCGTCCGGTTCGCCGAAACAGGTCGTGCGGCTGGCGGTCGCCGTTAGACCGTACTTGCGGGCTGTTGCCGTCATGACGGCGTATTTACGGATCGGCGTGCCGGTGAAGCTGTAGTTGCGGTAGAGCCGCGATCGTCCGTCGGCCGCGACGCCGATGTGTAAGCGGGATGACGCCGCGGTGGAACAGCCGATGACTGATCTGCCCCGCGATCTCGCGTTCGGAGTCGCTCACCTGAAGCGAGCGGCAGGTGGCCTCCAGAGCGTGCGCGACTACCTGGCCCAGCGCCGATAGCAGGCCTGTTCGTAGGGAGTCATAATGAGACGCAGCCGGCGGATCAACTCGGTGGCCTGGCGCGTCCCCTCCAGCGGCCGATCGCAGGCCACCCGGCGGTTCGAGCACAGGTCGGCGAGCAGCTGGTCGCGGCCTTGATGCCACTGCCATTCCTTGAGCTGGAAACCGAGGCCGTCCAGTTCCTCGTCGAACTGCCGCTGCGAATCGACGTTGCAGGCGATCAACCAGCGTGCATCGCCATTGCAGTAACCGGCGGGATTCGTGGTCGCATCCGGCAGGCCGCGCGGCGTCAAGCCGCTCGTCAGCCAGGCCACGTTTTCCGGCTCCAACAACAGCAGGCCGTCGCATTCCAGCTCGTGCAACAGCTTGGCGACATGGGCCATTTTGCCGTCGATGTCCGCACGACGATCCGAAACGCCGGTCAGGACGAGGTCCGCGTTGCTGGATACCGGACTCAGGAGCGTTTCGGCTGGCACAGACATCATTTCCCTGGACGCGCCGGCGTTGTTTCCCGGAGTCAAGGAGAACGCCAGCAATTCTGGAGTAAGATAGCAACCGGCTCAGTCCGTGCCCAGACAATAGCGGAGCGCCGCAAGCGTTTTTCCGCGACCCAAGCGGGACCTGTATGCTTCTTCTCCCCTCTCCCCGGTACTCCGGGAAGAGGGGTCGGGGGTGAGGGGAGGAGGACCGGAACACTGCTCAGGCACTCACCCCTCACCCCCGACCCCTCTCCCCGGAGTACCGGGGAGAGGGGAGAAGAGGTCGCCTCTCCCCAGAGTACCGGGGAGAGGGGAGAAGAGGTTGCCTCTCCCCAGAGTACCGGGGAGAGGGGAGAAGAGGTTCGCCTCTCCCCGGAGTACCGGGGAGAGGGGAGAAGAGGTCGCCTCTCCCCGGAATACCGGGGAGAGGGGGAAACGTTGAAGCCTACCCACGCGCCGGCACGTGCCACGGCGGCGGGAAACTACCATGCGCATAGCGCTGGGCGAGTTCGAGGTAATGCACCGCGATGGCGTTGGTGCGGCGCAGATCCTCGTCGGTGACTTCGCGCACCACTCGGCCGGGGACGCCCATCACGACCGAACGCGATGGGATGCGGCGCTTCTCGGTGATGAGCGTTCCTGCTGCGATCAGGCAGCCTTCGCCGATTTCGCAGCCGGACAGAAGGATGGCACCCATGCCGACCAGTGTGTCCCGGCCGATCGAGCGGCCATGCAGGATGGCGCGGTGGCCGACGACGACGCCGTCACCGATCTCCTGCGGCTCGCCCATGTCGGTATGAACGATGGAACCGTCCTGGATGTTGACGCGCGGTCCGAGGGTGATTCGGGCCAGATCGCCGCGGATAATCGTGCCGAACCAGAGGTTGACGCCGGGGGAGAGTACGACGTCCCCGGTCACAATCGCACCGGGTGCTACATAAAAACCCTCGATCATCTGCATTGTCGTTCCCCGATCCCGCTGCCCCTTGAGGACCTCCTCGTATCACCGGCCCGAGAGAGGTCCGAGGGCAGCATAGGGCATTGTATCACCTCGCCGCCAGCGCAAGAACATTCGTGGAGCCGCACACAACGTGAAGACCGCCGTCATAATCTACCCATTCGACGTATTCGGCAGTTCCGGCACCGGCGCCGGCGCCACCCTGGTCGCCGATGAGCTGCGCGAGATCCTGGCCGATAACCGGCGTGAACGGGTCGTCACCCGGGCGCGTTGCTACACCGACCAGGTTCGCTTGCGTGAATTCACCTTCGACGACCTCGACGCGGTTTCTTCCTGGCGCGCCCGCGGCCGGCAGGCGGTTCGGCAAGTTCTGCGGCAAGGCGAGTTCCTGATGTGGGTCGCGGGCAACCACCTGGGAGCGCTGCCCGTCTACGATGAGTTATCCGCGGCCGGCGACGGCGAACTCGTGGTGCAGTTCGACGCCCACCTCGACATTCACCACTTCGCCGACTGCACGACGGAGCCGTCGCATGGCAACTTCCTGCTGCACTGCGACGGTCCGCTACCCGCCCTCATCAACGTCGGCCACCGCGAGCTGTTACTGACCGGCGAGTACGTCGACCAGCACTATCGGCAGACATTTGCCGCGCCGGAGCTGGCCGTCGATGCCGCTCCCGCGGTCACAGCCTTGCGCGCGGCGACGGCGACGGCGCGGCGCGTCTGGATCGACATCGACTGGGACGTGCTGGACGCGGCGTATTTTCCAGCGGTGACGCGGCCGGTCCCGTTCGGGCTGTCGCCGGCGCTGCTGCTGCGCCTTCTCGACGCCGTCTGGTCGCCGAAGGTGGGTGGCGTGATGCTCTCCGAGTTCGACCCCGGCCGGGACCGCGACGACCGGAGTCTGGCGATCGTGACCTGGCTGCTGGAGTATCTGTTGCTGCGGTGTTATGAAGAAACGTCATAACGAGCCGCGACTGCGTGGGAGCGCTGGGGGGCGCTCCTCACGGTCGCGGCTCGTTAAGGCTTCTTAATCGTGCGAGACTGCGCCTTCGCCGCGGCGTTGCCGGGATAGATGCGCGGCGGTCCGACCTTATCGCCAGACGGTGGGTAACCCGGCGACGGCGGTGTTGGGGCGACTTTGTACACGTCGCCCTCGACGTGCTGAAGCGGCAGCAAATACGAGCCGGCGCCGTTCCAGTCGGGCGGCACGTCCTTCGCCTTCTCTCCCTCGCGCGGCAGTATTTTGCACAGCGCCAGGTTCACGACCTGAATCGTCTGGCCAACCTGGACCTCGGCGTTCTGCTTCGGATAGAGAACTTCTTCAACCGTGACCGCTCCCGCGGCGTCGATCTGGGCGATCACATCCACTTCGGAGACGAGGAATTGGCGCGTGACAAGATCAACGGCGCCCCCGAAGCCGTGTGCGGGAGAGTGACGACCAGGTAAACGAGATAACCGAGCCACGCAGCGAAGAGCAGGGCGATGGCGGCCAAGCGGAGCGCGGCGAGGTGCAAACGGCGCCGCTGCGGGGCCGGCGACGGGGTAGGAGTGGTCATCATCGCGCCGGCTGGTTTCTCGGTTACGTGGTCCGTCTTGGTATCCATCACTCGGCTCCCTCCGCCTTTTGTTCACCGTCGTGGGGCAGACATTCCTGTCTGCCTGCAGCGCGGCAGACAGGAATGTCTGCCCCACGACAATCTGGTGTTCCTCAAATGGCTTCTTCCGCTTCCTTTTCGATCTTGATACGGTAGTCGCGCACCAGAGTCTGATCCAGATCGAACAGGTCGTGAAAGTCGTCGCGGGTGTCGTGGTCGGTCTTGCTCATCAGACCGCCTTCGATGAGATTGAAGACGATGACGCCGAAGTCATCGGTGCGGTCGATGCCCCACATGCGGAACACGGTACGCGCCATGAGACCGAACTCGCGCAGGGCGAGGTCGCGCACGCCCTCCAGCAGTTGCGGGCCGCTGACGTGATAGTCCTGCCCGGCAGGCCCTTCCGGCGGCGGCACGCGGCCCAGCATCTCCTGGGTGTGCGCCAGGGCGGCGAATGTGAACTCATACGCCTCGCACGGATAACGCGGGTTCCGGCGAACCAGTTCCTCGAGCTTCGGGTGGTGCATCAGCGTTTCCACTCGTGAGTGGTGAGTGGTGAGTGGTGAGTAAAGACTATTCACCATTCACTTCTGCCGTTCACTTCGCCAGCGTGGTCAGGATCTCGTCAATGGCGACGGGCAGACGCCGGCCATCCTCGAACTCGACCAACACCTTGCGCGCGAGGATTTCTTGCGCCAGAACCCGGCCCTGACCTTTGGCCGTCACAACCCGCTGGCCTACCGGCGGCAGGGTCTTCTGGAATTCCTCATACACGTCCTGCTCGAAGCGCAAGCAGCACTTGAGCCGGCCGCAACGGCCCGAAATCTTGGACGGATCGAGAGTCGATTTCTGGACCTTCGCCATACGCATCGACACGGGCGGCATCGTCGTCATGTGCGTGTTGCAGCAGACGGGTTTGCCGCAATCGCCGTAGTCGGCCAGCAGTTTCGCCTCGTCGCGAACGCCGACCTGACGCAATTCGATGCGCGTGTGGTACTCGTGCGCCAGGTCCTTGACCAGCTCGCGGAAATCGACGCGCTTCTCCGCCAGGAAATAGAAGACGATCCGTTCGCCGCCGAAGAGGTGCTCGACGTCGATCGGCTCCATCTGCAAGCTGCGTTCCGCGACGAAACGAATGCAGTCTGTCCAGCTCCTGCCGTTCGAGCAGACGAAGGCGAACACGTTCCTCGCGGTCCTTGTCGGTGAGCGTGCGGAGGATACGGCCCTTGGTAGGTTCTTCGAGATAGGCGAGGGCGCGGGGACTCGCTTCGCAGACGACCTGGCCGAGTTCCAGGCCGCGCTCCGTGCGGACCACTACTTCGTCGCCGCGGCGATAAGTGCCGCCCTCGGGATCGAACTCGCCGAGGCAGCGCATGGTGCCGTGTCGCACGATCAGCGGAGCGGCCATGATGCGTCCTGGACCTCGGGAGGGTGGGGCGAAGGCAGCCGTCATTGTAAACCATGCAAACCGGAAAGGAAGAGCAGAGTTCAGCGGTCGATCTGCGAACGGCCGCTAAACACATAGAAGCTGATTAAAAACCGGCGAGCCGAGCTGCGTAAGCAGCCGGGTCGCGGCCTATTGCCCTTTACCCGGCCCCTTACGGGGCTCGGCTCGCCCGTTTGGAAATAGCTTCTCATTTCACCGTCGAGAACCGATACACGGTCGTCGTCTGGTACGTCTCGCCCGGTTTGAGAATCACGCTAGGAAACTTCGGCTGATTCACCGAATCGGGAAAGTGCTGTGTTTCCAGGCAGAACCCGGTGTGCTTCTTGTAGACGGCGCCGCCCTTGCCCTTGAGCTTGCCGTCGAGGAAGTTGCCGGTGTAGAGCTGGACGCCAGGCTCCGTCGTCAGCACCTCCATCACGCGGCCCGATTTCGGTTCGACGACGCGCGCCGCCAGGTCCAGCTTTTTTCCCATGCTCCACAGCACGAAGTTGTGATCGTAGCCGACGGGGTCCGCCTTGATTTCACCGATGTGCTTGCCGAGCGGCGTCAGCTTCGTAAAGTCGAGCGGCGTGTCCTTGACCGACTTGATCTCGCCCGTCGGGATCAGCGTGTCGTCGGCAGGCGTGTACTTGTCGGCGTTGATGACCAGTTCGTGACCGAGGATGTCGCCGGCGCCTTGACCGGCGAGGTTGAAGTAGCTGTGGTTGGTCAGGTTCACCGGCGTCGCCTTGTCCGTCGTCGCCTTGTAGTCGATGCGCAGTTCATTCTTCGCGGTGAGGGTGTAGGTGACCTCAGCCTTCAGCGTGCCGGGATAGCCCTCCTCACCGTCCTTGCTGATGTAAGACAAACGGATCAATGGCTCGCCCGGCGCTTCGCCCCAGCCGGTCTCCTTCCACACAACCTTGTCGAAGCCTTTCAGGCCGCCGTGTAGATGGTTCGGACCGTTATTGGTGGCGAGCTTGTAATCCTTGCCGTCGAGCGTGAACTTCCCCTTGGCGATGCGATTGGCGACGCGGCCGACCGTGGAGCCGAAGAATGGATGACCGGCGAGGTAGCCATCAAGCGTATCAAAGCCGAGGACGACGTCGGCGAACTTGCCGTTGCGGTCGGGGACGTCCAATTCAATGAGCGTCGCCCCGTAAGTCATGATCTTCGCGGTCATGCCGTTTTCGTTCTTGAGGACGTAGAGACCGACCTCGGTGCCGTCCGGCGTCTTACCGAACGGCCGTCTTTCGCTCTGCGCCATCTTCTTTTCCTCGGCGGCGGCGGGGAATGAACACGACACGGCGACGAGAATGGCGAGCGCGATGCGGCGCATGGCAAACCTCCGCGATGCGTTTAGCCGCGAGCTTTTGCGAGCGCTATGTGCCTTGCAAAGCGCTCGCAAAAGCTCGCGGCTAAACAATTAGAGTTTCGGTCGTTTTTTATGCCATTCCGTGGCCCGCTGGTAGGCTGCGGCCAGCGCCAGCAACCGTTCCTCGGACCAGACGCGGCCGGTGAACTGAATCCCCGTCGGCAGATCGTTCGGACCGAAACCGTTGGGCACGGAGATCGCCGGCTGACCGACGGCATTACCGGCGGGAATGACCGGTGGTCCGCCGCCGATGCCCGGATACGCCTTGTCGAAATCCTTGTCGATAGGATACGCAACCGTTGAACGCGACGGCGCCACCAGAGCGTCGAACCGCGAATACAGCTCGTCCATCGCCTTCTTCATCGGCACGCGCAACCGCATCGCCTGGAGATAATCGACGGCCAGCACCATCGACATCGCATAGCCGCCCCAGCGGTCGCGCTTGGCCCGCAGATCCTTCGATTTACCGCTTTCGATCAGATCGCGGAAGGCGGCGGCACCCTCGGCGTTCACAATCGTACCGACGACGGGACCGAACGGCAGGTCAGGAAACGGCACGTCCTCGACCACCTCGGCGAACGTCTTCAGCACCTTCAGCGACTCCGCGAAGTTCGTCTTCACGGCCGGCTGAACGCCGTCGGTCGATCCCTTGATGACGCCGATGCGATATTTCTTCTCCTCCGGTTTCGCCGCCGGGGACCAGGTGAATTTGCGATCGGCGGACGTCGGATCGAGGGGATCACGGCCGGCAAGGGCGGCGAGAACGAGGCCGCAGTCGTCGGCGCTGCGGCACATCGGGACCGAGCTTGTCGAGCGACCAGCTGAGTGCCATGGCGCCGTGCCGGCTGACCCGGCCATAGGTCGGCCTCAGTCCCGAGACGCCGCAGTACGCCGCTGGAGTGATGATCGAACCGGACGTCTCCGAGCCGATGCTGAACGCAACCAGTCCCGCCGCGGTCGCCGCACCCGGTCCAGACGAGGAGCCGCCGGACCAGAAATCGAGATTCCACGGCGTTCGACCCGGCCCGGTGAATGACGCATCGGCATGACCGTAGCCGAAGCCGCCGGCCAATTCGACCATCGCCAGTTTGGCGACGAGGACAGCTCCGGCTTCACGCAGCTTGCGGACTACCGTGGCATCGTAATCGAAAACCTGTTCCTTGTACGGCTCCGCGCCCCACGTCGTCGGAATGCCCTTCGTGGCCAGCAAATCCTTGACGCCGTAGGGAATGCCGTGCAGCGGCCCGCGATACTTGCCGGCCTTGATCTCGGCATCGGCCTGCGCTGCTTCCTTGCGGGCCAGCTCCTTCGTGATCGTGACGACGGCTCCGAGCTTCGACCCGAGCTTTTCCAGTCGATCGAGATAGGCGTCGGTCAACGCCGTCGAGGTGAAGTTGCGCTTGCGCAGCAGCGGCGCCAACTCGGTGACCGGGGCGTGCAGCAGTTCGTCGGTGATGTCGAGAAACATGGTAAAACCCGTTGATGAGCACGCATGCGCAAGCAAGTGGGCACTTCCTAGCGCTGCGTGCTCAATACGTCGGCGCTGAATGCGAAGGCCGGCTCGTCGCCATTCGTCAGCGGTATCTTGGTCAGCATCTCGGCGCGAAAGACGCCGCCGCGGATCGACTTCTCGACTTCGGTCAGCTGTTCGGGAGTCAGGTGCTTGCCGAAACGCGCCTTCGCAGCAGCGGCCAGGGCCTCGGCGGTGGCTGCGCGGGCATCGGCCGGCTTCTCGTCTTCGGCGGCCGTTGCCAGGGGAGCGATCGCCAGGAGCGCGACGGCGGCGTGGAACTCGCGGCGTGAGGGAACGGGCGTTGGTCCAGGAGTCACGCGGCACCTCGTTTCAATGTCCGGCGATCCGGGGGAAAAGAAGCGGGGGACGCATGTCCCCCGCCTGGAGCATTGATTGGGAGAGCAGAAAAAGATTACTTCTTGCCGACCGGCTTCGTCGCGCAGACCGACTCCGAGCAGCCGCAGCAGACCGGCGTGTTGTTCAGCATGACGCAGCAGGTGCAGCCGGCGTTCAGCATCGCGGTCATGCAGTCGCAGCAGGACTGAATCATCTCGCAGCACTTGGCGTCGCCGCTGGTGCAGGTGATGCAGACGCCCTTGTCGGTCATCTCGCACTTGCACATGCCCATCGTCAGGTTGCAGCAGCAGACCGTCATGCCGTTGAGCGTGCAGCAGCAGCTGCACATGCCGCCCGCGAGCATCGTGCAGAGGTTCTGCATCATGCTACAGGCCATCGGATCGTCGCACCAGCAGGTGATCTTCATCCCGCCCTGGCAGCTGCTCGATACTTGAGCGTGCAGCGCGGCACCATGACCCAGTTCGGCCCGGTGACGGGGCCGCCCGTGGACCCCATGACCGGGGTGCCCACCGACGGCATACCCATGCCCGGCATTCCCATTGCAGTCCGTTCCACCATCATTGTGCTGGTCATCGGCAAACTCCTTTCGTGAATCCTTCTCCGACGCACTTGGCCGAATGGCCATGAGAATGGCCCGTCCGTCAGGGCCATAGGTGGGAAATTATACGGGGAGTGCTGCCGATTGCAACGATATTACCATCCGTTCACCAAAAAAAGCGAAAGAGAACGCTCGGGGCAACGCGGCCGGGGAGACCGGGACGCCGATGAATGGAGTCAAGGATTCGCGCCTGAGCAGACCGCGGCGCGACGAGAGGATTCCACGATGCTCCACAACCGTTTGCAGCAAATCATGCCACCCCCGCCGCAGCCCGCGTTCCTCATGATCCCCCTGGCCTGTCTGCCGCCCCTCGCGCCGCCCCAGTGGCTCTATCAGCAGGCGCTGTACCAGTGGGCCTTCGACGAGGCCCAGAAGGTCGTGCGTCCGTCGATCCTCGAACGCGATCTGCTCGGCGTCTGGAACTGAGTCTGCGCTCAGACGAATAGAGACGTTTTGTCTCCCCTCTCCCATGTACTCAGGGGAGAGGAGAGAAGGAAAGCAGATGGCCGCCGTAGCTTCTCCCCTCTCCCCTGTACTCAGGGGAGAGGGGTCGGGGGTGAGGGGTGAGCGGCAGAACACAGCCCAACGCTCCACCCCTCACCCCCGACCCCTCTCCCCTGAGTACAGGGGAGAGGGGAGAAGGATCAACACGGGAACCGCGCATGGTTGCGATCTCACCCGCCGTGGACCGCCGCCGCATCCTCCTCGTGCTGTGCCTGGCGAGTGCCGGCTGGGGCTTCAGCTTCGGTCTCGGCTTGCAGCTCGGTTCGCTGTGGCTGCACGACTCGGGTTGCAGTGCCGCCACCGTCGGACTCAGCACGTCGCTCTACTATCTCGGCGTCGCCGCCGCTTCGCCGTTGCTGCCGTGGTTGATGAGACGGTCGCGCCGCGGGGTCATCGTCACCGGCATGGTCGTGGACGGCCTGACGACGGCGCTCTTTCCGTGGGCAGGCGGCGTTCTCGGTTGGCACTTGCTCCGGCTGCTCAGCGGGGTCTCCACGGCGTTCTGCCTCATCCCGATGGAGACGCGCGTCAATCACAACGCCGAGCCAGGCCGCCGTGCGCGCGATTTCGGCATCTACGCTTTCTGTGTCGCACTTGGCGTCGGTCTCGGTCCCGTCACCGGCCTGATGCTGTACGAAGCGGCACCGCGCTGTGCTTTTGGACTCGGTGGGGCCGTCGCCCTGTTGATGGCGGGGCTTATCGTCGCCGCCTTGCCGGTGGACGACACCGCACTCGAAGAGAAGAAACACGACCGCTCATTTCCGCTCGGCGCCGCAGTCTTCGCCCTCGGCACCGCCTGGACGCAGGGGTTTCTCGAAGGCTGCATGTTGACGTTCCTGACGGCCCACCTGCTGGGCCTCGGCTACAACACGGAAGGTGCCGGCGGGCTGATCGGGGCGCTGTTCCTGGGCGTGGTACTGTTCCAGATTCCGGGAGCCGTGCTGGCCGATCGACTCGGGCGCGTCCGTGTCCTGTTGGCGTGCCATGTGATTGTGTTAGCAGGCCTGGTCGCGCTGCCGTGGTGCGCCGGCCCGGTCACCCTGGGTGTGTTGCTGTTCGTCGTCGGGGCGTGTTGTGCGGCGCTGTATCCGCTGGGATTGGCACTGCTCGGCGAGCGCGTGCCGAAGGAGGCGCTGGCGAAGGCCAACGCTTCTTTTCTCGCCTGGAACTGTATCGGCAGCCTTGCCGGTCCGTGGGTGACAGGGAAAGCGATCGACCGGTTCGGACCGCAGTCGATGTTTGCCACCACGACGGCAGCGGTGCTGCTCGTCCTGGTGATTTCGGCCATCGCCGGAGCGCGGCAATCGAGCCGCGGACGGACGAACAAACGAACGGACATATCACATCGTCCCGCCGCCTGAGTACAATGACATCTCGGACCGCGGCGGCACCTCTTTCAGACTTTCGCGTTCCGCTCTCAGGTGGCACGCTCGATGGCCCTGCCGATCCACAACCTACCCGTCGTGCAAAATTGGGACTGCCACGTCAGCGGCAGCTGCTGCAAGGAATATCAGGTGCCGCTCACCGACGAGGAGCGGCGGCGGATCGAAGCGCAGGGCTGGGACCGCGACGCGGACCTCGGCGGTCTGGAGCCGTTGAAGCGCCGCAGCTTGCTCTCGAACGTGCTGCATTTGCCCCTTCTCGTGATCCAGCTGTTCCTCGCTCTTTTCGCGCGCGCGGCCGCCGTTCGCTGTGGGATCGCACTTACATGCTGAACCATCATCCCGACGGCAGCTGCGTCTTTCTCAGCGACGCAGGCCGTTGCCGCATTCACGAACGGCACGGCTACGAGGCCAAGCCGCTGGCGTGCCGGTTGTTCCCGTTCGTGCTGGTGCCGACCGGCGATCACTGGAGCGTCGGCGTGCGTTTCGCCTGTCCCTCGGCGGCGGCCAACAAGGGTCGGCCGATGACCGAATACAACGGCGACCTGACCGTCTTCGCCGCGCGCCTGGCCGAGCGCGAGGGGCTTCAGCAGCAGCCCGACGGCTCGCTCATGTCGCCGCCGTTCCTCCAGGGCCGGCAACGCCTCGATTGGCCGGACACCTTGCGCATCGTGCAGACGCTGGTGGCCATGCTGCGCGACCGCCGCGATCCGATTGAACGCCGATTGCGCAAGTGCCTCACCCTGGCCCGAGAGATGCGGCGGGCCAAGCTGGCGAACATTACGGGACCGCGCCTCGGGGAGTTGTTGGATGTGTTGCGCGGCGTGGCCGATGCCGACACCCCGGCCGATCCGGCGAGTTTGCCTCGACCCGGCTGGATTGGCCGGGTTCTCTTCCGCCAGGCCGCGGCGCTGTTCACGCGCAAGGATCACGGGCCGAAACGCGGTCCGTCGGTACGCAATCGGCTGGCGCTGCTGTCGGCGGCCTTGCGTTTCAGCCGCGGCACCGGTCCGGTCCCGCGCATGCACCAACTCATTCCCGTGGCGACGTTCGAGCAGGCCGAGGAGCCGAGGGGACCGTTGCCGGCCGAGGCGGAACAGCTGCTGGAACGCTACTTCACGATCAAGGTTGGGGCGATGCAGTTCTGCGGTGCGGCATCTTTCGGCCTGCCGTTCTGGGAAGGCCTGGAAGCGCTGCTGGTGACGTACCCCGTGCTGCTGTGGGCCTCGCGGCTGTATGGCGATCGCGGCCGGCACGAGGCCTTGATCGAACTGCTGACGATCGTGGACGACCACATCGGTTTCAATCGCGTTCTGGCAAGTGCCCGGCAACGATTCAGCTTCCAGATCCTCGCGCGCAGCGGACAGCTGGAGCGGCTCATCGCCTGGTACAGCCGGTGACGGAGCGAACCAGGCCCGGCGAGCCGAGCCCCGTCAGGGGCCGGGTAGATGCGCTAGGCCGCGACCCGGCTGCTTACGCAGCTCGGCTCGCCAGGTTTGAAACGGCTCCTAATCTTTCGACGTAACATCCGGCAATCCAAGCCGGCTCAGATAATGCCGTTCGCGTTCGCGCATCAATCGGATGTCCTCGTCGTCATGATCGTCAAAGCCGCAAAGGTGCAGCAGTCCGTGGATGACGTACAGCGTCAACTCGGTCTGCACGTCGTGGCCGCGCTCCGCCGCCTGGAGTTGGGCCACCTCGGCGCCGAGGACGAGTTCGCCGCCCAGTTTCTTCGCGTCCGGTTCGCTGAGGGGGAAGGTGAGAATGTCCGTCGGTTCGTCGTGCTTCAAGTAGCGGGCGTTCAGGCAATGGATCGTCGGATTATCGACGAAAGCGAGGCTAATCTCGTAGTCGGCAACCCCTTCGCCCTCCAGCACGGCGCGGACGACGGCACGGAAATGACGCGCGTCAATCGGCACGGCTTCTTGCGGACTGGCGACGGCGATCTTGCTCATGCACGGTCCTTTTCAAAACTTGCGGACAACGTCATTGCCTTTCACCGTGTAACAATGGTATCCTGATGATACGGGAAGGGTCATCTTACGCGGAGGTCTTATGCGCTTGTCCGGATGGCTCACGGCGATTCTCGCCGGTCTAGTCGCTTTCACGTCGTCTGCGGTTCATGCCGGGGATCCAGCAGCAGTGCCCACCCAGTCCACGGTCGATGGTCGAACCTTCGCTCAGTGGATTAAGGACTTGACCGACCCCGACGCCAGCATTAAGGAGGCTGCAATTCGCGCCGTCGTCCTTTTTCCGGGGCCGCACGGCGACGTACTGGTATCTCCTCTTCTCAAACGTTGTTATGATGTCGATGACTTTAGCGTTCGGATTCGGGCCATTTCGGCCCTTACCGTCCTGTATGTCAAGGACGATCAGATTCCCAGGATCGTCCACGAAATGGGTAACATACTGGATTCGTCAAATACGAATGGTTCGGAACTCATCGTGCTTTTCCACGCTGCTGTCTGCCTGACTCGTTATGGTGATAAGATCAAAGATGCTGGCGCAGTACAAGCACTGCTCAAGAGGCTTAATGATCGAAGGTCGTTTGAGCTCCGACGTATGTGCATCCGCGCACTCCAGTCATGCGGATATGTGACTCCACGTGTCCCACTTCCTGAAGGCAAGCACGCTCCGCCCGATCCCAACGTCACGATGGCCTTGCTCAATATTCTCAATGATAAGACATCTTCCCAGGTGCGCCTGGAAGCGGTGATCGCCCTCGGTAGCATGGGCCCTCCGGAAAGTCCGACGCTCCAGAAAACAGTAGCCGAGCGACTCCATCGTCAGAGCGGACAGTTCGTCGAGAGTGACAAGATGGTTCGCATCTGGTCACTCGTGAGCTGGATAGCGATCGACAAACCACACGAAGAGGGAATAGCAGCGCTCAAGGGCTACGCGCTTAAGGACCCAGAACAGAGGATCCGCCTCCAGGCTGTTCAAGGTCTGGGACTCGTCGCCTCGCATGCCGCGAAGAGTGTTGTCCCGACGTTACGAACATTGATGAAGGATGACGATCAACTCATAGCAGCGGCCGCTATCGGTGTTCTCGGCCCCCTAGGAACGGATGCCAAGGATGCCATCCAGGACCTGACGGAGATGGCCCATAACGATCACGAGGATTTCCGAGGACTCAGGCTCCAGGCCATCGGCGCATTGGGTCTCATCGCCACGAAGGTGCCGGCGGTTGGTTCAATTCTCAAAAAATTGCTCAAGGAGAAAGATCCGCTCGTCGTCGCCACAGCTGTCGGCGCCCTTGCCAGACTGGGCAAGAGCAAGGAAGCTGACGAGGCCATCGAGGTATTGAAGGAGATGGCCCAGAACAAGGAAGTCGAGAAGAAAGTACTCAGGCACCAGGCCATTGCCGCGCTCGGCGTTCTCGCCACGAAATTCAACGAACTCCTCCCTATGCTGGTCAACATGCTCAGGGATAGCGATCAGGATGTCGTCGCCAGCGCCATCGCCGCTATCGCCGGCATGGGAAAAAAAGGCGAGCCTGCGGTGCCGGCTCTGAGGGCCCTGACCAAGGACAACACCGTCAACAAGGGGATCAAGGTCCTGGCAGAGGCGGCGATAAGCGCCATCCTGGAGAAGTCGGTTGACCTCAAAAAAAATTGACAACTTTCGAGAGGGCGAGACTCCCGCCAAGACGCTGTCGCTGGCACTTGCTCGGCCGGAGCCTCGCCCTCCCCAAATCCGTAGGTGTTCTCCGATAACCACGGAATGCAGACGCCCCATCGAAGGGAACCGCACATGAACCGCGCAATGCCGATTCTCCTCGCGGCGGTGCTGCTGTCACTGGCGACGCCGTCGTTCGCCCGGTCCGCCGATTTCCTCGGCAAGTCGGCGGCCGACTGGGCGAGCGACCTCACCAATAAAAAACCGGACATCCGCCGCAGCGCCGCCTTTGCGCTCGGCAAGATTGGCAACGACGCCGAGTCCCACTTGCCGCAACTCGCGGCTCTCGTCCAGAAGGACCCCGACGCCGGAGTCCGTGAAGCCGCTGCCGCCGCGATCGGTGAGGTGATCCTGGCGGCGAAGGGTGCCGGGCGGCGCCTACTGGGACGCAACCGCCCCGGCCCTCCGCGCTGGACTGACGGACGTTTCGCCGAAGGTCAAGCGTAGTGCAGCGTTCGCGCTGGGAACGTTTGGCCCCGACGCGAAGGATGCTCTGCCGGACCTGAAGACCGCCCTGAACGACGACATCCCGATGGTACGGCAGAACGCCGCCTGGGCGCTTGGCCGCATCGGTGAAAAGGCGGGCGCGGACACGGTCGATCTGCTCTGCAAACTGCTGCACGATCCCGACGCCCTGGTCCGCCGGGATGCCGCCACGGCCCTCGGCGACATCGGCCTGCCGACGGCCGGCAAAGCCTGGAAGCCGCTGCTGGAATTGGTCCGGACGGAAGCCGCCAAGAAGGACGCGGCCGATGATGTGCTGCTGCGCACGGCGCTGGGCAAGATGACCGTCCTGATCGAGAACCAGAACAGGCATGTCGTCGAGGCGCTGATGCCGCTGATGACCGTCACCGCTCCCGAGAATGTCAAGATGATACTCCACGAGGCCGTAGCCGCCGTGCTAAAGAACCTGGGCGGCATCGGACTGCCTGATGCAACGGCGGCTAGAGAGGCAGCACTGTCTCGCTACCGCGAAACCCTAAAACAGACGGAAGTCGCCCCCATCCTCAAAGCCTTAAAAGACCTGGAGATTCTCGGCCAGGAAGAGAACCGCAAGCTGGCTTCCAAGTTCGATCCCCTGACGCAGCTCCTGAGCAACGACGATCCAGCATCGGCAGCGGTGGACGAAACGGCGATGTTGGCGGCATTCGCCCTGGCACGCATCGGCGGATCGGCGGCGCGGCCAGCCCTGTCGGTACTGCGGCATACGCTGCGCGATCCGGAGCCGAATAAACAAGAACAGGCCGCGACCTTCCTCGGCGAGCTTAGGCCCCGACGCCGCCGATGCGGCCGCTGCGCTCGGCGACGCCATTCAAGCGGACCGCACTATCACGGTGCGCACACGCGCCGCCATCGCGCTGGCCAAGATCGGACCGGAAGCCGTAAAGGTCACGGCGCAGCTCCTCAAGGTGCTGAAAAGTGAGGACACTCCGGAGATGAGCAAGCAGCAGTTGCGCAAGCTCGTGGCCGAGGTCTTCCTCTACATGGGCTATCCGAATTCGCGCGCCGCCATGCCGACCCTGCTCGACGTAATCAGTGTCGATGCCGATCCGGCACTGCTGCAGCGTTCCGTCGATGTCTTTCTCAACATGGAGCCCGCCGATTTCCCCAAAATCCGCAGCAGCAAGGACCGCAGCGCCGAGGACGTTTTGACGGCAGTCCTATCCGACTCACGGTTAGCTGGGAACCCGAGAGTCCGGTACAACGCCGCCCGCGCCCTGGCGATCAATCTCCGTGAGCGGACCCCGGACAAAGCAATCGCCGTCTTGCTCAACATGCTCAAGGACAAGGATCTTCTAGTTTACAAGGGCACTACGGCGACGGTGACCAGTGTCGGCACGGAAGGCAGCAGCGGCACCACGAAAACGGAAATGCGTGCGGCGGGCGATGCACGCTATCTGGCGGCCATTTCTCTGGGTCAAACCGGGAGCAAGGCGAATCGGCCGGAAGTCCTAAAGGCCCTCCGCGATGCGAGGGATGACAAGGCCTCCCCGGCCCTGCTCAAGGAGGAGGCGGCGCGGGCATTGGAGAAGATCAACGGCAACTGACCGCTCATCGCTCAGATGATATGCCGCAAGAGCAGCGCGAAGATCGTCGCATCGGTGAGGACATGCGCAATCGAGCACGCGGCCAGACCACCGGTGTAAATGCGAAGAACACCCTGCATCAATCCGTAGATCGTGGCCAGGACGACGCCGATTGCTCCGTTCGGAAAACCGTACAGGTGAAACACGCCGAAAGCCCCGGCCTGAATGAGCAGCGCAGCTGAGTTGCTGTAGGAGACTCGCAGCGCGTCGAACAGCAGGCCGCGGAACAGAACCTCTTCCAGCAGTGCATTGAGGCAGGAAAAGGCCAGTCCCATTGCCAATAACAACGGTAGACTGGCAGGCGGTATCTCCGCGATGATCGGGGACACATCCGGTTGTAGAAATTCGTGCCAGAGGAACAGCGCGATCGAAGAGACGATCGCCACGGTCGTCAGCCAGGTCAGTGCAGCGCGATCGAGACGGCCAACCTGCATCCAGGTCATCGACCGGCGCAGCGGCGGGAGCATCAGTACGACGCAGAGATAAATGGTCAGCGGTGCGAGGAGATAGAACGGCCAGGTCAGCAGTGCGGGGAAGAGATGTCCACCCGCAATCAGGCCGCCGATCAGAAGTGCGAGAGCCAGTCCAGCGTGCGCCAGCGGCATCTCCGAACGTTGCCGAGTCGTCACTGCACTCATGTGATCCCCCTTCGCGAGAGACCCGAGTGCCGGACGAACCGCGCACTCGGGACTCAATTCTCGCCCCCATCGCTCGACCGTGGATCCGTCGAGGGAGCTGGAAATAAAGCCCCGAGTGCAGCGTCGATGTTGCCCAGGAAGAGGAACCGCCGGCGCAGACTCAGAGGAAATCGTCTTTTTCATTCACGAGACAATCTGTTCTCATCTCGTTCTACATTTTCTCTACTTCTGCGGAAACTGCTGCTCCAGTTTCTTGAGGTGGGCCATGCGGTTCTGCATCTGCTGGTAGGTGGAACGCATCCGCTCCAGAGCGGCCTCGAATTTTCCCACGCATTCTTCCAGTTCGGCGCGGACCGTGCGGATACATGAGCGCGGTCGAGAGTTCCTTGATGGTCGGTTCGACCTCGCGCTCCAAGATTTGGTTTAGCATCCGGCCGCTCTCTTCCGATTCGATGGCCGCCTGATGCACGTGTGTCAAGAAGCTGCCGTGCTCCGACGGATCGACCATCAATTCGGGATTGATGCTGCGGCGCTTTTCGGGAACAGGCACAGGCGCGGTTTTCTTTTGCGGCTCCAGCGCCTCGGCGCCGAAGCGATACCGTCGAGCCGCCTTGGGCCAGTTCGGGCGGAGCTGAAGTGCCTGTTCGTAGTGCTGCAGCGCCTGGCGGTAGTTCTCGCGCACCATCAACAGATTGGCGAGGTTCGATGTGCGTCCCCCATGCGCGGATTGAGACGCAGCGCCTCGCGGTAAGCCTGCATGGACAGGTCTTCCTGGCCCAGATTGCGGTAAACGACGCCGAGGTTGTAGTAGCCTTCGACGCGTGTCGGATCGAGTTGCAGACCACGGCGCAAAGCGGTCACGGCCCCGTCGTACTCTTGCAGCAGGTTCAGGACCGCACCAGGTTGATAAAGGCACCGGCCCGCAGCGGATCGAGGCGGGTTGCTTCTTTGAAGTGGTGGGCGGCACTGGGCAGCTCACGCATCTGGAAGAAGACCGTGGCCAAACCGTAGTGAACGTCCGGGTTGTCGGTCCGGATTCCGAGCGCCTGAAGATAAACCTGTTTGGCCTTATCCCATTCACGCTGCGCGATGGCTTTGCGCCATCTGGAACAGTTTTTCAAGGGCCTCATTTGCCGCGGCCATGGATGGTACCCCGGGTGCAGCCGGCAGCGGTTTGCGAGTCAACCGATACGGTTCAAGGGATTATACTCCGAAACGATATGAAGACTCAATGAGAATATGGGCATGGTTCAAACGGGGCACCAGAGGGGTAATACCGTGGTAGGACGGATTTGCAATCCGTCCGTGCCCTGGCTGACGGATTGCAAATCCGTCCTACCACGGTGCCAACCGCCTTTAAATCATCCCAGACAATGGGGAGTGCAAACCCGTAATTGCGGCGTCGGGTCTTGACAAGGCGCCCGGAAGTTTTCAGCTCAGCAGCCACTTCAGCAGCGCCTTCTGCGCGTGCATGCGGTTGCCGGCCTGCTGGAAGACGATGCTGCGCTCGCCGTCGATCACGTCGGCGGTGACTTCCTCGCCGCGGTGGGCCGGCAGGCAGTGCATCAACTTGGCGTGCGGCCGGCGCCAGCGCCAGCAGCTCGCGCGTTGACCTGGAAGCCGGCGAACTGCTGCAGGCGCTGCTCGTGCTCCGCTTCCTGGCCCATGCTCGTCCAGACGTCGGTGTAGATGACGTCGGCCTGACGACACGGCGTGCGCGGGGTCGCCGTTCTGCGTCAGCTCGGCCGCTGGGAAGACGCCGGCGCAACGGCTGGACGAAGGCGTCGTCGAAGCCGTAGCCGTCCGGGGCCGCCAGGATGAAGCGTCGCTCCGAGCTTGCCGCAGCCGACGGCCAGCGACGGGCCACGTTGTTGCCGTCGCCGACGAAGACCAGCGTCCGGCCGCGCAACGTCGCCGAACACTTCCTGCATCGTCAGCAGATCGCCCAGCGCCTGGCACGGATGGTAGTAATCCGACAGGCCGTTGATGACCGGCACGCTGGCGATGTGGCGGCGAACTCTTCGATCGTCGCGTGGCTGGAAGATGCGCAGCACCACGGCATCGACGTACTGGCTCAGGATCGCGCGCGAAGTCCGGCACCGCTCTCGCGCTGGCCGATGCGGACCGTCGGTGGCGCTGAGGAAGATGCTGCTGCCGCCCAGCTGGGCCATGCCGGCCTCGAAGCTGGCGCGCGTGCGCAGCGACGGTTTCTCGAAGACCAGGCCCAGCACGCGGCCGGCCAGCAACGGCGGACGTTCGCCGCGCTGCAGCGCCGGCTTTCAAGCCGCGCCGTCTCCTCCAGCAGAAAGTCGAATTTCGTCCGGGGTCAGATCGAGAAGTCGAGAAATGCCGCATGGCAGTGAGTCGGTGAGTGGTGAGTGGTGACGGTGAGTGGTGAGTGGTGAATGGTGAGTGGTCAGTGGCGAAGACAGCGCTGTCTTACACTCACCATTCACCACTCACCACTCACCTGTCTTTAAGCAATTCCGCCGAGATCCGCCCGTCAACACCTCTTCGAGGATGTCGCAGCCTTCGTCCAGCTCGGCGTCGGTCAGGTTCAGCGCCGGCAGCAGCCGCAGCACGGTCGTGATGCGTGCAGTTGACGAGCAGCCGCCGTTCCAGGCAGCCTCGACCACCGGCGTGCCGTCCACGGTCAATTCGACGCCGATCATCACGCCCTTGATGCGGATCTCCTGGATCCAGGGACAGCGCGGCCTGCAGCGCCTCGAAGCGCTGGCGGAAGCGCTCGCCGATCTTCTCGGCCCGCTCCAGCAGTCCGTCTTCCTCGATGGTCTCGATGGTGGCCAGGGCCGCGGCACAGGCGAGCGGATTGCCGCCGAACGTGGCCGCGTGCGTGCCGGGCCTGAGCTTCTCGGCGACCTCCGGCCGGGCGATCAGGCCGCCGCAGGCCACGCCGCCGGCCAGCGCCTTGGCCAGCGTCACGACGTCCGGCTGCACGTTCCAGTGCTGATGGGCGAACCAGCGGCCGGTGCGGCCCATGCCGGTCTGCACTTCGTCGAAGATCAGCAGCAGCTTGTGCTTGTCGGCCAGGTCGCGCAGGCCTTCCAGATAGCCCGGCGGCGGCAGATTGATGCCGCCTTCGCCCTGGATCGGCTCGACCAGGATGGCGCAGGTTTCGCCGTCGATCAGCTGGGCGACCGCGTCGAGATCGCCGAACGGGAGCATAGCTGAAGCCGGCCAGCAGCGGCTCGAGGCCCTGGTGGTATTTCGGCTGGCCGGTGGCGCTGAGGGCGCCCAACGTGCGGCCGTGGAAGCTGTTGAGCATGGTGATGATCTTGTAGCGGCCGGGCTTGCCGTTGAGCCGGGCCAGCTTGATGGCCGCCTCGTTGGCCTCGGTGCCGCTGTTGCAGAAGAAGCACTGGCCGCCGCCAGCCGGTGCGGTCGCTCAGCGCCTCGGCCAGCTGGCCCTGCGGCTCGGTGTACCAGGTGTTCGGCACGTGAATGAGCTTGCCGACCTGCTCGCGCACCGCCGCGACGACGCGCGGCGGACAATGGCCGAGCAGGTCGCAGCCCCAGCCGGGGAAGAAATCGAGATAGCGATTGCCCTCGTCGTCCCAGACGTACGAGCCCTCGCCGCGCACCAGGCACACCGGGATAGCGCGTGTAGTTGGCGATGACGTAATGCTGATACTGGTCGAGGGTGGCTTTGTTCATGGATGCTCGATCCTGTCAAGTCCGCGAGTCGGGTGCGTAAGCTGTCGAGTGAGGTCGTGATCGGCAGCTTACGAGCTCGAGCTCGCCGGACTTGACGCTGTTACCAAGTACGATCTCCGTCCCGACGCCGCTGTCGGTGTAGATTTCCAGCAGCAGCGAATGGCGCAGCCGGCCGTCGATCATGTGCGTCTTGCGGACGCCGGCCGCGCAGGCTGTCCAGGCACGCCTCGACCTTGGGAATCATGCCCGCGTCGATGACGCCGCGTGCGATCAGGTCGCGGCAGCCGGCGGCGTCGAGATGCGGCAACAGCGACGCGGGATCGCTTGCGGTCGAGCAGGATGCCGGGCGTGTCGGTGAGGAAGACCAGCTTCTCGGCCTTCAGATGCGCGGCGACGGCGGCGGCGGCGGTGTCGGCGTTGACGTTGAGCCAGCCGCCGTCGGCGTCGAGGGCCAGCGACGGGATGACCGGCACCACGCGGCCGGCGCAGAAATCCTCGATCAGCGCGGCCGTCCACGCGCGTCACCTGGCCGACGCGGCCGAGGTCGATCGGCTTGACCGTCGTCGCCGGGCAGCAGCAGACGTTCGCCGAACAGGCCTGGAGCGCGCCGGAGTGCAGGCCGACGGCCCGGCCGCCGAGGCGGCGAATCTGGGCGACGATGCCGGCGTTGATCTCGTGCAGCAGCACGCGGACGACGATGTCCAGGGTGGCGTCGTCGGTGTAGCGGCGGCCCTGGATCTTGCGCGGCTGCAGGCCGGACGGCGGCCATGGCCCGATCGATCGGTTTGCCGCCGCCGTGGACCAGCACCGGCCGCATGCCCGACGGTCTCCATGAAGACGACGTCCTGCAGCGTCGCCTCCAGGGCCGGCGGGGTCTTCCATGGCGCTGCCGCCGAGCTTGATGACCGTCAGCCGATCGCGGAACGTGCGGATGTAGCTGAGGGCTTCGATCAGGGCTTCGGCTTTGCGGATGGCGTCGTCCATCGCTGCTTCGTCTCACCTCTCGGCAGGGGTTGGCCGGAAAATCGAAAAATCCATTCTAAGCGATCGGCAAGGGGCGTCAATGGGGTGGTTCGCACAAACGGGAGAATGCTTGACGGCTTTTTGTCGGATAGCCCATTGCTCTTGCCGGCCTCTCCGGGTATAGTCATCCCCATAGGGCGAGAGATGATCGCCGGCGGCGTGGCCGGGAGGTCCCTGTTCTCCGTCCCTCACACATGGGGAGATTTCGAGACATGCGAGCCGTACTGAGTATTCTGCTGGGCGTGGCGATGGTCTTTCTCGCCGACGCATCCATCAGGGCCGAGGAAAAGAAGGAAGTGACCCTCACGGGCACAATCTGCTGCACCAAGTGCGAATTGGCCGAGACGAAGGACTGCGGCAACGCCATCAAAACGAAGATTGACGGCAAGGACGTGACCGTCTACTTCGACGACAAGGCCAAGGGCGAGAAGTACCACAAGGGCATCTGCACCGAGACCAAGAAGGGCAGCGTGACGGGTGTGGTGTCGGAGAAGGAGATCGAGTTCAAGGACGGTAAGAAGAAGGTCAAGGTCATCACCCCGTCCAAGGACGGCGTGAAGTTCGAGTAATCTCGATCGCTGCCGATCGTCCCAGCATTTCACGACGCCACCCTCACGGGTGGCGTCGTCGTTTCCGTCTCGCCGCTGGCGGCTTGGCACTTGCTACGCCGCAAGCTGCAGGATGTTGCCCCGTAGGTCCGTATGGCGGTTGACAGGAAGGACCGCTACCATAACCGCAAGGAGGAAGACGTGATGCACATCATCTTGGCCAATCCCCGCGGCTTCTGCGCCGGTGTGAACATGGCCATCGAGAGCCTCGATCGCGCCCTGGAACTGTTCGGCACGCCGCTCTACGTCTATCACGAGATTGTCCACAACCGTCCCGTGGTCGAGCGATTTCCAAACGGGGCGTCGTCTTCGTCGATAGCATCCGCGACATCCCCGAAGGCTCGACGGTCCTCTTCAGCGCTCACGGCGTCGCGCCGCTCATCCGCGCCGAATCGGCCGCGCGCAACCTGCGCGCCATCGACGCCACCTGTCCGCTGGTGACCAAGGTCCACCTGGAGGCGGTGCGCTTTGCCCGGGAAGGTTACACGATCATCCTGATCGGCCACGAAGGTCACGACGAGGTTCTCGGCACGATGGGCGAGGCGCCGGGCCACATCCGCCTCGTCGAGAACACCGACGACGTGGCCGCCCTCGACCTGCCGCCGGACGCCAAGATCGCTTACCTGACGCAGACGACCCTGAGCGTCGACGATGCGGAAGTGATTATCGCCGCGCTGACGAAGCGCTTCCCCCAGGTCGCCGGCCCCGCAAAGGATGACATCTGCTATGCGACGCAAAACCGTCAGGAAGCGGTGAAAAATCTGGTGCCGGAAGCCGACGCGGTGGTCATCCTTGGGAGCAAGAACAGCTCGAACAGTCTTCGGCTTGCGGAACTGACCCGTGCTCTCGGCCGTCCGGCGTACCTCATCGACGGCGCCGGCGAGATCGACGAAAGCTGGTTTCACGGCGACGAGACGGTGCTGGTCACTGCCGGGGCGAGCGCGCCGGAGGACGTGGTCGAGGAATGTGTCGCGCATCTGCAACGCCGTTTTGGTGCGACGGTCGAGAGCCGAACGGTGCGCGAAGAGCATGTCAACTTCCCGCTGCCGCGCGAGCTGCGTGTGCTGACCATGGCGGGGAGGTGAGAACCGAAGCTGCACGTGTTGCCGCCGGGGGTCGCGTACTCGCGCACCTCCGGCGGCAACGTCAACGAGGACACCGCTCCTATGAACACACGCTCATTTCTCATTTGCATTCTGGCTCTGCTGCCCGCAAGCCGGGCCAACGCCGAGACATCGAAACGCCCCAACGTGGTCATCCTGCTGGCCGACGACATGGGTTACGCCGACGCCGGCTTCCAGGGTTGCAAGGACGTGCCGACGCCGAACCTCGACGCCCTGGCCAAGAACGGCGTCCGTTGCACCAACGGCTATGTCTCCGGTCCGTATTGCAGTCCGACGCGCGCCGGGATGCTGACCGGCCGGTATCAGCAGCGCTTCGGCCACGAGTTCAATCCCGGCGGCGGCAACCAGGGTCTGCCCCTCAGCGAGACGACCATCGCGGATCGGCTCAAGGCCGCGGGCTACGCCACCGGGCTATCCGGCAAGTGGCACCTCGGCGCCGCGGACAAGTTCCATCCGCAGAAACGCGGCTTCGACGAGTATTTCGGCTTCCTCGGCGGCGCTCACCCCTACTTCCCCGGCATGGGCGCGGCGATCCTGCGCGGCACGACGGTCGTGGAAGAAAAGGAGTATCTGACCGACGCCTTCGGCCGGGAGTCCATCGCATTCATCGAGCGGCACAAGGACAAGCCGTTCTTCCTCTATCTGGCGTTCAACGCGGTCCACACGCCGATGCACGCCACGGAAGAACGGCTCAAGAAGTTTGAAGGCGATCAAGGACAATCAGCGCCGCACCTATGCCGGCGATGCTGCTGGCGCTGGACGAGGTCGTCGGCCGGGTGATGGACAAGCTGCGGTCGGCGGGACTGGAGGACAACACGCTGATCTTCTTCTTCAGCGACAACGGCGGACCGACCATGAGGGGCACGACGATCAACGGCTCGCGCAACACGCCGTTGCGCGGCTCCAAGCGCACCACCCTGGAAGGCGGCATCCGCGTGCCGTTCGTCGTGCAATGGAAGAGTCGGCTGCCGGCCGGCAAAATATACGATTCGCCGGTGATCCAGCTGGACGTGCTGCCGACCGCACTGGCCGCCGCCGGAGTCGAGGCCAAGGCCGAGTGGAAGCTCGACGGCGTCAACCTGCTGCCGTACCTGGACGGCAAGAACAGGGCCGTACCGCACGAGACGCTTTACTGGCGCCTGGGCGAGCAGATGGCCCTGCGCCAGGGCGACTGGAAACTGGTCCGCTACGACCCCAACGCCGACGGCGAAAAGGGGAACGCCACGCCGCTGAAGTTGTACAACCTGGCCCGGGACATCGGCGAGACGACCGACCTCGCCGCCGCGGAGCCGGAGAAGTTCAAGGCGCTGGCGGCGGAGTGGCAGAAGTGGAACAGCCAGCTCGCCAAGCCGCTGTGGGGGGCGGGAGCGAAGGGCAGCGCGCAGGAAGAGGAGTGAAACGGCTTACCGCCTCGAAGTCGCACCGGCTACTTTGCAGTGACGGCCCGGAGAATCCCATGCTTCTCACGCCACAGGACGTCGAACGGTGAAGGAAAAGGCTTCTTCTCGTTCGACGATAAGGGCAACGGCGAGTGCCACTTCAGTTAGGCGAGCGGCAGGTTCTAAGTTCCCGTAGCCGAAGTCGCCAGACTTCGGGTTTGGACGCCCCACCCGAAGTCTGGCGACTTCGGCTACGGGTAAATCATTCCCCGCCGTTCGCCTTACGTCCACGGGTGCATGGACTGCCGACTGACCACACCAGCTCGCCGAAAGATACCATCCCGCCGAAAGCCTCACAGCAACGTCCGCCTCGCCTACTCACTTCGTGCATCCTCAAATTGGTGGAGGGTACCGGATCAGCTTCCGCATCGGGACCCGCCAAATCCCTGACTTCCCGTCCTCGCCCTGGGTACTTGTCCTTGACGATTTCGGTAATACGATTATGAAATATGTAATACGCCCTCTCGTGAAGCGCGCTCGCGCTCGGCAGAAAGGACTGAGGCATGACTGTGCGACTTCTCTCCCGTTCGCGCTCCGCCGCCTTTAGTCTGGTGGAACTGCTCGTGGTGATCGCCATCATCGCCGTTCTGATCGGGTTGCTCTTGCCGGCGGTGCAGAAGGTGCGTGAGTCGGCCAGCATCACGCGCATGCAGCAACAACGAGAAGCAGCTCATGATGGCCATCCACGCCTACGCCGACGCCAACACCGACCGCTTGCCGCCGCCCAATTTCTACCAGGTCGTCAATCCGCAGACCGGCAACGCCGCCGAGGGCAGCGCCTTCTACGCCCTGCTCCCCTATTACGAGCAGGGCAACCTTTTCACTAAGTACACGCAAGACATCCCCAACCCCGGCTATTTGACGCGCCCAGGTCGTGCCACTGGCCATCCACGTCTGCCCATCGGACCCGACGATCAACAACGGCATGGGGACGGTCGCCCCCAATTACGCCACCGGCAACTACGCCTTGAACCTGGCGCTCTTCGGCGCTAGCGGCACGTTCAATCTCAAGGGCGTCTGCCCCCCGTACCCGCTTGGCACACATCCCCGATGGCTCATCCAACACCATCGGCATCGTCGAGGCGTCCGGCTGCTTTCCCGGCTGTCCCGCGGTGAACCCGCTCACCGGAACCACGGAAAGCTACATGACCTGGCACTGGCCCGCTTACCCCAACTCGTTCGGCCCTTACTGGCCCGATCCCGGACCAACTGCCCGGCCAGCCGAACTATACCGGCCTTTACACCTGCCCCAAATCGGCGTCAATATGATGTCGGCGAACCCCAACCTTTCCCAGTGTTATCATCGGGTCATGAACGTCGCTCTCATGGACGGCAGCGTTCGGAGCATTTCCCCGGCCATGAGCCAGACGACGTGGACCAACGCTCTCAATCCCGCGGATGGGAACATACTCGGCTCTGATTGGTAGGGGGTTGTAGGACGGCCTTCCCAGGCCGTCCGCTCCGCCTCGGACGGCCTTCCCAGGCCGTCCGCTCCGCCTCGGACGGCCTGGGAAGGCCGTCCTACAACAGTGTTACCCTGATATGAACCATGCCTTGGCATTCTTAGGTCGCGCGCGGTACAATCGTCAGTAGAATCGAGGGTTATGCGGGACTGAGTATGGCCATCAAACCTCTTGTCCGATACATGCTGCTCTGCGATGACTGGCGCTTGGACCCTCAGAACAACCGACGAATCACAATCATCGGCTTGATCAGCAACATCCACGCGGTAGAGGAGCCTCCCTATCCGTTATTCTACCGTGAGATGTGCGTTTTTCTGGCGCTCACCGCAGGACACGGACAAGGGGAAGGAAGAATCGCCTGTGTGTTTGAAGAGACGGGACAGAAGATTTTCGAGACCCACGGGAGACCGATTTCGTTCGGACCCGATCCATTGGAGGTGATCGGTGTTCCGTTCCGGATTCGCGATTGCTCATTCCCCCAAGCTGGCCTCTATTCCGTACAGTTCTGGTACGAAGGGGAAATGATCGAGGAACGCCCACTCAGAATGAGGTGACTTATGGCTAATCGAGCAGAGAACGAAGGGTTCCGGCTACTAGATGATTTCGTCTGCGACGCAATCCATGCGGCCGGGATTACGCAAGCCGACCCGAAAAAACAGGGTAAGAACGAAGGAATTCGGGTCAACGGGGAACTTGTCTTTGGAGGCGAGACCGAAATCAACAGAGAAGGCAAAGCAGACGAGAAAGAGCCCGGCGAGACAGGCTTCCGTGAGGAATCCCTGCCTCGGTGAAGAAAAGGGCACATTCTTCCAGCGAGGGGTTTCCACGCTTATGCTCCAGGCACTACTCCATTACAAACTGACCCGGTATCTCGAGAAATCACCATTCGAGATCGAGGATCTGCTGACATCGGTAGTCATCGGGAGTTGCAGCTACCTCCCGCACACCGCCGCGGTACTGCCGTTCCTGCGCGAGGCCCGAGATGCACAGCAGAGTCATGAACGTCGCTCTCATGGACGGCATCGTTCGGAGCATTTCCCCGGCCATGAGCCAGACGACGTGGACCAACGCTCTCAATCCCGCGGATGGGAACATATTCGTTCGAGCGCTGGAGGATAAAGTAGTCGGCATCATGGGGATCGCACGCGCACTCGATTAAACTAACAGCCTGCTGCAGCCTGGTCAATAAAAAGGTCGGGAGTTGATGAAAACGGACGCTGCCCGTTTCTCTTCCGTATTCTTATTCCTTCGTCTGGACACAATGACGCCGGCGCCGGTCGAATGCAAGTGAATTGAGTCATCCGAAAGGAGGAGAGGTCATGGTCGAGCAAGTCCAGTATAAGTACCTGCTGCCCAAGATAGGTTCATCGTATCGGCAGCTGTACGTGGAGGGCCGGATTCGTGCGGGAGTGATCTATCGCGAGACCGTGGGTCTGGAACCGCTCGCGCCGGAGCAGGTGGCCAGCGGAGTACAACATTCCCGTCGAAGCGGTCCAGGAAGCGATCGACTACTGCATCCGCAACAAGAAACTGCTCGACGCGGAACGAGCCGAGGAGACGGAGCGGATCAAAGCGGCCGGACGTGACCGCTGGCCGTACGCTCCCAAGGACTACCAACCCGAAGCATGAATCTTTACGTCGATGATAATACGTGCAAGGCGCTCTTGGTGTCTTTGTTGCTCAAGGCGGGCCATCAAGTGACGGTCCCTCCCCTGACTCCGCGCCAACGCCTTCGGTCACTCCTCACTGCCACCGGGCTTGCGGCCGATGGAATAGTAAGTGAACCCGAAGCCCGCCGGGACCTTCGGCTCATAGAGATTGCGGCCGTCGAAGATGACCGGCTCCTTCATCAGCCGGCGCATCACCTCGAAGTCGGGGTTGCGGAACTCCTGCCATTCGGTGACGATCGCCAGGCCGTCGGCGCCTTCCAGCGCCCCGTAGGGCCGATCGCAATAGACGAGCTTGTCGCCGTAGATGGCGCCGGACGTTGGCCATCGCCTCCGGATCGTGGACGCGCAGCTGCACCGCCTGCGGCCAGCAGGGCGTCGATCAGCACCAGCGGCCGGCGCTTCGCGGATGTCGTCGGTGCGCGGCTTGAAGGCCAGGCCCCAGATGGCCAGCGTCTTGCCCTTCAGAGCTGTCGCCGTAGTGCTGCTTGATCTTGCTGGCCAGCACCTGCTTCTGCGCGCTCGTTGACGCGGTCGACCGCTTCCATGATGTCCGGCGCGGCACGCCGACCGTCTTGCGCGAGATGGATGAGCGCGCGACGTCCTTGGGAAAGCAGCTGCCGCCGTAGCCGGCGCCGGGAAAGAGGAACTGAAAGCCGATGCGCGCGTCGTGGCCGATGCCGCGGCGCACGTCGTTGATGTCGGCGCCGAGCTTCTCGCACAGGTTGGCCATCTCGTTGATGAAGCTGATCTTCGTCGCCAGCATGGCGTTGGCGGCGTACTTGGTCATCTCGGCGCTTTCCGGCGACATGACCAGGAACGGCCGTTCGGTCCGCAGGAACGGGGCGTACAGCTCGCGCAGCACCTCGGCCGACCTCCGGGCGGCGCACGCCGACGACGACGCGGTCGGGCTTCATGAAGTCGTCGATGGCCGCGCCTTCCTTGAGGAACTCGGGATTGCTGGCCACGTCCATCGGGTAGCGGCTTCGATCGCGCAGTCGATCGTTGACACGGGCGTTGGTGCCGACCGGGACGGTGCTCTTGATGACGACGATTTTCGAGCCCGTTGGCGTGTGTCCGCGATGGCGTCGGCGACGGCCCAGACGGTGGAGAGGTCGGCCGCGCCGTCGTCGCTCTGCGGCGTGCCGACGGCGATGAAGACGAGTTGGGCCGGGCCATGCCCTCCTTGAGGTCGGTGGTGAAGATCAGCCGGCCTTCGCGGTGGTTGCGCTGCACCAGCTCCTGCAGGCCCGGCTCGTAGATCGGCATCTCGCCCCGCTTCGAGCCGTTCGATCTTGCCGCGCGTCCTTGTCGATGCAGATCACTTCGTTGCCGCACTCGGCGAAGCAGGTGCCCGTGACCAGACCGACGTAGCCGGTGCCGATGACTGCGATCTTCATGCCGCACCTCGACTCTTTCCTCGGCGATGAACTCGATTGCCGTTGTGAATTCTCCGGTGTGAGACAATCACCGCAACTTTACTCGGATCGCGCCGCGGCATCCAGTCGAGTTGGAGCCGCAAGCGTGTGTGCCGCACCGTCACAGCTTTCTCCGCGGCAGATCGCCTTGACGCAGTCCATCGTTTCTGGCAATAGCCCCTCCTTCGGGTGGACATCCTTACCCGCTCCGGAAAGGAAAGAGCGATGCGAAACTATCTTCAATATGGCCTGGCGGCTGCCATTTTGTTCGCCGTCTCCGCCAGCGTCTCGCTCTGGCTGCACAACAGGAACAAGGATGACGTTTCGGACGAGGCTGACGCGAAAGACGCGTCTCGATTTCTCAGCAAGTCCGATAAGCCGAACGCCGTGGAAGTGGGTCAGTTCCCTCCGAGTTGCGCGACCGCGAGAAGATCGTTCGAGAGAAGGAAGAGGCGATGAACCAGCGCCAGCAGAAACTGGAGCTGGTCCAGAAGGACATTCACGACGAACACGCCCGGGTGGAGGAGCTGCGCCTGCAACTCCAAAAGGAGTTAGGCGATGCCGGGAAGAAGATTGCTGCGCTGAACCCGCAACCGCCGGCCCCCGAAACGCCGCGGATTGTCAGCCGTGAGGACGTCGCAATCATTGGACGACAGACCGCCCCAAGCGTCCCGGTCGGCAAGCTGTTCGACGAGAGCACGCCGTCGGAAAAGATCGCTCAAATCCTGCTAAGCGTGGCCACAGATGAGAAGCAGTTTGACGCGGCGATCAAACCGCTGGCGCAGATGGAGAAATCAAAGGTCCAAGCCGTTCTGGCAGAAATATCCATCCCGGATCTCGCTCTCAGCTTGCGGTTGACTGATCGCCTTCTCGGTTCCGTCCCCTCTCCCGCGGTTGCGGTCCCGCCGACGATCCCGACTACGCCGCCGATGCCGCCGTCGCCGCCGCCGGTGGCCCCGGTCCCGCCGGCTCCTCCTCTGAGTCCGATGATGTGAATGCTCGGGGTTAGTCTCCCGGGTCCACCGTAAATCGCTCTCGACACGGCAGGCATCTCTCGTTATGAACGCCGACCCGGAAGACGTCTCAACCTCGCAGAACCGTTCGGTGGCCGCTCTGAGCGGATACCGGAGGCCGACGTCAACCCGCAGGGAAGCACCGGGCGCCGGTGAACCTTGACAGACGGCAAGTTCAGGGGAGAAGTGCCATGATCGGAAGACTCCGCCGGAGTCGGTTGCTGGCTCCGGTGCTGTTCGGATCCTTGCTGACAGGAGGATGTCAGCTTTTCGGTCCGGATGCCCCGCCGAAAACACAGACTGGGCTTAACGACAACAAAACCACCAAGACGGACGCACCGTCGCTGTTGACGGGCAGCGGCGATCGGAAGAATGAGGCTGGACCGGACCAGCCGGTTGCGACGGCGTTTCGGAACCGTCCGGAGAGTGAGAGCCGAGACGCGGCGGCAGTCACGCTTGATCCGCGAACGAAGGAAGCACCGAACGTCAGTTACATTCCTCCCACCGCACCGACGCCAGGAGCGTCTGGCCCCGCTGGCCTGACGATCCGTCCGAATGCTAACCAGCAGACGGCCGGGGATGCCGCCCCAGGCCGCATTCTCAGCCCGCCTCCCGGCGAGAGCCTTCTGAAGCGGGAGGATGAGATGACCATGAAGTCCAGCGTCGGCGACGCTAACTTAAAGTTGCTCCAGACGCAGATCCAGCAGAATCAACAACGCCTGGAGCAACGCGATAAGGCCGTACGTCAGAGCGAAGCCGAGGTGCAGGCGGCGGCGGAGGCCCTGCGCACGACGCGCGCTAAGGTTGAATCGTCGCAGAAGGAACTCGATGACGTGAAAACGCAACTGCGAAACCGCGACAAGGAAGATATCGCAATCTTGACGCCCCTGGTCGAAGCGTTGGAACGTCGATTGAAGGAAGAAGCTCCGCCTGAAAACCGCGACGGGAGCGAGCGACCCTCGGATCGATGACCGCGCTTCCTTGCTGGGCAGACGGACCACTGGCAATGTTGCCCAGCTCTCAGCGCCAGATCGCGAGATACACTTCACGCCGATCAAACGTCTCAAAGCCGAGGTAGCGGTAGAGCTTCTGGGCCGGATGGTTGCGTCCGTCCACGGAAAGCGTGACGGCCGGTACGTCGGCGGCGCGCGCCTCGAACAGGACCTTGAGCATCAATTCCCGGCCGAATCCTCGACCGCGCGCCTCCGGCACGATCCCGACATACGCCACGTCCCATTCGCCCGTTTCCGCGGTCTGCACCGACAGGAGAACGCCGACCGGCCGGCTCGCGTCCATCCCCAGCCACCAGCGCTGGGCGTCGTAGATGCCTTGCGACCGATGACCCTCCAGGATCTCCTCGACCGTCCGCACGTCGTTGATTTCCGGACAATCGAGAGTCCCTTCGTAGGAACGAATCAACGTGGTAGCGAACCGTTCGGGGTCTGCTTCCACGGTGGCGAACTCCAGCCGTTCCGGCGTGGCCAAACAGTGCGGCGGCACCACGAGCGTATGCCGTAGATAGGCGAGATGGGTGATGTGGACGAAACCGTTGCGCTCCAGTGAATCGGCTCCAACGATGCCATCCGGTGGAAAGAGCGATTGGGCCAGCTTGACGCCGCGGCTGCGCAGCCAACCCGCGGCATGATGTAACAACCGGTTCTCGCGTTCAATCTGTTCGACGCCGCCGCTGCACTGAGGCGGCCAGACGAGAGCCATCGCTCCCGGCAGCGCTTGACAAACCATGACGCCGACGAGACCTTCTGCAGAACGCAGGACGAAGACACCCTGCGCATTCAGTTGGCCGCGTTCGACCAAGCGGAGAACATTGGCGACGCGAGTGTCACGCTCGTCGTCGGAGACGTGACGGAACAACAGGCGGAAGGCGGCCGGCCATTCGTCGGGTCGTGCGGCTTCCGGGTCAATGGTCATGCGACGGACCATGTTTGGAGTGGTCGGCGGCTTCGGGCTTTCGCTGTCCGGATTGTACCGTAAACAAACGGAATCGGCCCTGGCGCGGGACCAGGGCCGATTGGTGAGGATCGGTTTCTTTCTCAGTGCCAGCCGAACCAGCGCGTCAGGAAGTTTTCGCTGCTGTGGCAGCTCGAGCAGGAACCACAGCCCGACTTGCCGCATGAGGACGCGCACCCCGACGCCCCACAGGACGCGCACCCCGACGCCCCACAGGCTGGGCCGCAAGCTTCGTGACAGGGATAGCACATGAAGAATTCGTAGAGCGGAGTCGGGCGCGGACCGACGTTGCACTCACAGCAACACGAGGTCACGGGACGGAACGTCAGCCAGCCGATCAGGTCGCTGTGGGAATGACACGTCTTGCAGCGAGCTTTGCACGAGCAGGTGCCACACGGCGCTGCGGTCGCGGTCAGCACCGGACTCAGGACCGCATGATCCGCAGGAGCGGCCAGTTGCTCCGGAGCGTCCGCGCGGGGCATCAGCATCGGCTCGTCGGCGCGGACTGTGCCTGCACACAATCCCAGCGTCGCCACCAGCGCCGTCATCCAAGTTCTCATGTTCTCCGTCCTCCCTGACGGTCGAGCTGCCCCCCGGCCGCCCTGTGCAGCACGGATCGCTTGCTCGTCTGCAAAGGTATTCGACATCTTTGCCGCATAGCCGTCACTCGAATCATCCTCCGCAAAACCCGACGACTGCCGTAAGCCGGCAGAACAGATAGAACTTGCCCAGCTTGCGCCGCCGCCCGATCATTCACCACAAAGGCACAAAGGACACAAAGCAAGACCATAGAAAGGGAAGGAGAAAACAGGATACGCGATGATGAATCCAATCCTCTCAGTATCCTCTTCGAATTCTCCTTCTTGTCTTCCTTTGTGTTCTTTGTGTCTTTGTGGTGAATAAGCTGGGTGAGGAAGAGCGCGGGCCGGCGTTTGCCGCCGGGAATGGTCTGCTCGCTCCAGGAGAAGACCGACAGATGATCGCCGGCCGACAGACCGTAACGGCGCTCGACAGCGCCAGTAGCGCTCGCCGGGGCGTTTGAATCCCAGGGCGTGCAGATCGAGGTCCCATAGCCACATGCCTCCACTTCTTTTCTTGGGGGTGGAAATCACGGCAGCAAGTCGGCGACGGGGATGCGCGCCACTTCGACGCCATCGAGGATCAGCGGCACTTCTTCGCCGCGATGATAGTCTCGCCGATTGCGGTAGCCCGCGTCGTCGCAAGTGCCGGTCGGATCGGTGTAGACTTCGACCGTGTCCTCGTTGATGTTGACGATCCAGTAAGTCGGGATATTGTCGCGGGCATAAATCCGAGCCATGATGGTTCGGTCTTCTTGCAGGCTCGAATCCGAAACTTCAATCGTTAGCGCCGTGGTTGCCGGCGTCGGGTGGCCAGTGATGAAATCGCGGTCCTCACCCTTGGCCACTGACACATCCGGTTCCGGTTCGCTTTCGGAGAGAGTGACGGGCTGCTGGATGCGCGTGATCCAGCCGGGAGGCAATCGCCTGTCGATTCGCTTCGAGGTCAAACCAACCACTACAGCGTGCGGGGGGTGAATTGTCATGCGCTGTACCAACCATCCTTCGAGCAGCTCCACGCGCTCTCCCTCGCGGAGGACGCCGGCGTCGATCAGCTTGTGATACTCCGCTACCGTGAATCGTCTCATTCGCCACTCCACCGGAGGAGCGATCGAGGTTGAAGCAGGCCGGGTCATCAGCGCGGTCATCGTGTCTCACCTATGAGTTAGCCGCCGAACACCTGTCGATACGCCTCTTCCCCGAAGCCGACAATAAGCATCTTACCACGGCGAATCGTCGGCGCCTTCAGATTGCCCGTTGGTCCGAGCAAGTGCGCCGCCAGGGTATCGTCGTCCGGCGGCGCGTTTTTCATGTCGAAGGTCGTGATCTTCTTGCCCTTCGCCGCGATCACCACTTCGGCGGTCTTCGCCAGCTTTAATGCCTCGTCGCGGCCATAGCGCTTCTTCGTCGCATCGACCACTTCGCCGGCTTTATGGAGCAGATCTGACCCAAGGAACCCCTGGGCCTTGACGCAGCTCGTTCAACCGCGGCGGTGATAGATCCAGTCGATGTTCGCGGACATTTGCCTAGTTTCCTTTTCGTTTAGCCGCGAGCTTCTGCGAGCGATTAGAGCGCTCGCAGAAGCTCGCGGCTAAACAATGACTCAATACTTCATCATCCCTTTATCGACCTTCTCCGCCCACGCCAGGATGCCGCCTTTCAGGTTCGTCAGTCTTGCGGAAACCCTGCTCGCGCAGGAACTGGATCGCCTTGGCGCTGCGCATGCCGCTCTTGCAGTGGACGACCATCGGCCGCTCGGGGTCCAGCTCGCGGAATCGCTGCGCCAGCACCGGCAGCGGTAGCAGGACGCTGCCGGGAATGCGGCAGATCTGGAACTCCTCCGGGTTGCGCACGTCGAGGATGAAGACGTTTTCGCCGTGGTCGATGCGTTTTTTCAGCTCCTCCGCCGTGATCTCGCCTCCGCCGCGGCGCTGCGTTGGTCGCGACTCACCGCGGCCGACGCCGCAGAACTGTTCGTAGTCGATCAGCTGCGTCACCGTCGGCTTATCGCCGCAGACGGGGCACTTGGGATTGCGCCGCACCTTGAACTCGCGGAAGCTCATTTGCAAGGCGTCGTAGAGCAGCAGCCGGCCGATCGAGCGGCGAGCCCTGGCCCAGGATCAGCTTCACCGCCTCGGTCGCCTGGATGCAGCCGATCAACCCCGGCAGGATGCCCAGCACGCCGCCCTCGGCGCAGCTCGGCACCTCGCCCGGCGGCGGCGGCTCGGGATAGAGGCAGCGGTAGCACGGTCCCTTGCCCCGGATAGAACACCGACGCCTGGCCGTCAAAGCGGAAGATGCTGCCGTAGACGTTCGGCTTCTTCAGCAGCACGCAGGCGTCGTTGACCAGGTAGCGCGTCGGGAAGTTGTCGGTGCCGTCGATGATGATGTCGTAGCGGAGCGAACAGCGTCGAGGGCATTGGCCGAGGTCAGGCGGGTCGGATGGAGATCGACGCTGCACTTCCGGGATTGATCGGCCAGGATGCGATCGCGGGCCGAGATGCAGCTTCGGCCGGCCCACGTCCGCGGTGCCATGAAGGATCTGCCGCTGAAGGTTGCTGAAATCGACGTTGTCGAAATCGACCAACCCGAGCCGGCCGACACCCGCCGCCGCAAGGTACAGACCCAGAGGCGAGCCCAGGCCGCCCGCTCCGATCAGCAGGATCGGCGGACGCCTTGAGGCGCTTCTGCCCCTCCAGGCCGACTTCCGGCATGATGAGATGCCGGCTGTAGCGGGCGGTTTCTTGCGGGGACAGCGACATGGTTGCGGCGCGGGCGGAGAGAGGAGGAAGTGCGGACATGGTGTGCATTCTCGGTGATTCGTTTAGCCGCGAGCGCTATACATGTCCCCCTCTCCCCTGTACTCAGGGGAGAGGGGTCGGGGGTGAGGGGTAAGGTGCTGGGCTGTGTTCCGCCACCCAACCCCTCACCCCCGACCCCTCTCCCCTGAGTACAGGGGAGAGGGGAGACGTAATGGAGCCGCTCGCGGCTAAACGGCGGTCAATGATTCTTCCGGCACTTCGATCGCCGGTTCCATCGTTTTACCGACTTCTCGGCGCGGCAGCAACGGCTTGACGAGCTGGCCCACGTAGTTGCCCGGCGACGGTTCGTGCAGCCCGAACTGTTCGGGTTCATGATCGGGACAGCGATAGGTGCCGAACAGGATGTCCATGAGCGGCGAGATGTTGGCATAATTGCCGGCGTCGCGGTCGCGGTCGTGGTGCCAGTGGTGCAGCTCCGGGGCGCCGATGAACCAGCGCAACGGACCAATCGGCAGGCGGACGTTGGAGTGAATGTAGATGGCCCACAGGCCGCGGAAGGCGATGAAGCCGGCCAGGGTTTCGAGCGGGAAGCCCAGGATGAACGCGGGCAAGTTGATGAGGCCCACCGTGTAAATGGTATCCAGCGGATGCTCCCGGTGCGCGGCGAGCCAGTCGAGATGCTCGGCCGTGTGGTGGACCGCATGGAAGCGCCACAGGAAACCGACGCGGTGCTGAAGACGATGGGCCCAGTAGATGAGCAAGTCGCTCAGCAGCACGACTTCAAGGGCCTGGAGCCACCACGATTGCGCGGCGACGGAACGGCGGAACGATTGCGGTACGATGCCGTTGAGCCAGTGGCCGAAGTGCAGGAGGGCCCAGAGCACGAGGCCGCTCCAAAGGAGGTACTGGCCGAGGAAGAAGCAGAGGTCGGTGAACCAGGCGGGGCGGAAGAAGCGCTGGCCGGGCTTGGCGGGAAAGGCGAGTTCAAGGGGGCGGAAAACGAGGATGAGGAAGACAAGGCTGAGACCGACGGATATGGCGAGAGAATACAGACTCATGGGAGTGGCCTCATTGCGAGACTATTTGGAGGGTGAAGGTGATGCAGGAAACCCGATCAGTAGGGGCTGCTCAAAAGAAATATCCGGCACCGGGCGCCAGCTGGATTTGGTCCCGCTCATAATGATTGGTGGCGATTGTTTGGTGTCCGTCGTTGGTGGTGGTGGAGCCGCTGTAGACTGGTCGCTCGCTGAGCCAAACGAGCCGGAGAAGGTCAGAGTCCCGGATTTGGAACTGGGCATGATTGTTGTCTCTGGTTGGACAGAGTTGTCGGATTGTTTGGTGTCAACCGCCGCATCACTCACAAGAGCGACGCTCTGTTTATCGGATTTCGTGAACCAGTCGAAGGCACCGGATTGGTAACCGACGCACCCACCAACCAGCAGCAGAGCGTTGGCTACGGCGGCCAATCTAAAGAGCGCGTGCGCTTTCTTCATTGCGTCTCTCCTCCATGAATGGATTGGTTTCCTCTCTGATCCGGCCGACGCGGCTATTTGGGCGGCGCCGGCGTCTGCGGCGGTGGGAGTGGTAAATCAGGGGGGAGAACGGGCGCCGATTTGGAGCCGTAGAAAATGGCCGGCGGTTTCTTGGTGTCCGGCGGCGCTTGTTTGGGTGGCTCGTAAGGCCCGATCCCTACGGTGTACGGGTTCTCGCCCACAAAGAGCGATTTGGAACCGGACATGACTGTCTTCGATGCGTCGGAGGGTTTGTCCCCGACAGCTGGAGAAGCGTTCTGTGAATCCGTCTTCGCCGGCTCCATCAACACCTTCGATTTCGACCCACCGAGGACGGCCGGCTTTGATTGCGGGGAAATCCAGTCCAGAGCGCCGGCGCGGTAAGCGATGAATCCGCCCGCAAGGAGCAAGGAGCTTACGACTGCGGACGCTTTGAGGAGGAATCGCGGTTGTTTCATGGCGCTGTCTCCGTGGAAGGGAAAGTCAACAGCGCGGGGATTCTACCAGGTGGGACCGCAAACAATCAATCACACGTTACGCCGCGGTTACAATGTTTAGCCGCGAGCTTTTGCGAGCGCTGGGTAAGCGCTCGCAAAAGCTCGCGGCTAAACGGGAGTGGTCAGCGCAGCGCCCCCACGGCCAAAGTGCAGTTGTGGCCGCCGAAGCCGAAGCTGTTCGACAGCGCGAAACGCACCGGCATCTCACGCGCCTTGTTCGGGACGTAGTCGAGGTCGCATTCCGGATCGGGCGTGTCGAGGTTGATCGTCGGATGCACGACGCCGGTGCGGATGGACATGATGGTGGCGATCAGCTCGATGCCGCCGCTGGCGCCCAGCGTGTGCCCCAACATGCTTTTCGTGCTGCTGACGGCCAACTTGCGAGCGTGCGGACCGAAGACTTCCTTCATCGCCCTGGTCTCGGCGATGTCGCCCTGCGGCGTGCTGGTGCCGTGAGCGTTGATGTACTGGATGTCCTGCGGATCGAGGCGAGCATCCTTCAGCGCCAGCAACATCGAGCGCGTCGCCCCGGCCCCGGAAGGGTGCGGCGAGGTAATGTGGTGGGCGTCGGCCGTGCTGCCGACGCCGAGCAGCTCGGCGTAGATCGTGGCGCCGCGCTTCTTCGCCCGTTCCAGCTCCTCCAGGATCAGGATGCCGGCTCCCTCGGCGAGGACGAAGCCGTCGCGGTCCTTGTCGAACGGCCGGCTCGCCCGCTGGGGATCGTCGTTACGCCGCGACAACGCCTTCATGTTGCTGAAGCCGGCGACGCCCATCGGCGAGATGGCCGATTCCGACCCGCCGGACACCATGACGTCGGCGTGCCCCCACTGGATCGAGCGCAGGGCATCGCCGAGAGCGTGTCCCGCCGACGAACAGGCCGTGGCCACCGTAGTGTTGTGGCCGCTCAGCCCGAGGTGGATCGACACGATGCCGCTGGCCGCGTTGGCGATCATCTTCGGGATGACGAAAGGGCTGACCTTGTCCGGACCTTCGAGGACAATGCGGGTGTGCTGACTCTCGAACTCGTTGAGGCCGCCGATGCCGCTGCCGAGAATGCAGCCGCAACGGAACGGGTCTTCCTTCTTGAAGTCGATGCCGCAGTCCTTGACCGCGCTGATGGACGCCGCCAGCGCGAACTGGGCGAACCGGTCCAGCCGGCGCGGGCTTTCGCCGCCGAGCTGCGTCTCGGCATCGAAGTTCTTGACCTCGCCGCCGAAGTGGACCTTGTACGCGGTGGTGTCGAACTGCTCGATGGCGCCGACGCCGCTGCGGCCGGCGCACAGGGCGTTCCAGTAGGCCGGGACGTCCGAACTGAGGGAATTCACCGTCCCCATGCCGGTGATGACGACACGTCGAGTCATTTGTTCGCCTGCTCCCGCTCGATATAGTCGATGGCTTCACCGACCGTCTTGATCTTGTCCGCGTGTTCTTCAGGGATAGTGATCTCGAACTCCTCTTCCAACTCCATCACCAGTTCGACGATGTCCAGCGAGTCGGCGCCGACGTCTTCCTGAAACGAGGTTTGCCGCGTTACCTGATCGCGGTTGACGCCGAGATTTTCGCAAACGATTTCGATGACACGTTCTTCAACGGAAGTTACCATCTTCACCTCCCGGAACCGTCTGGCGCCCTGGTTGCGTGGGTTTCGTCGTCCCCGCCGGCGACGCAACCTCCCACGGTTATGTACCACAGAAACGGCGCAGGGGGCAAGGGATCTTGGGGCGCTCGCCACGGCTTCTCCCCTTTCCCCTGTACTCAGGGGAGAGGGGTCGGGGGTGAGGGGTGAGAGTCAAAACACTGCCACGCGGCTCGCCCCTCACCCCCGACCCCTCTCCCCTGAGTACAGGGGAGAGGGGAGAGTGGTCACGCACTCACATTCACGCATTCCACTTTGCGCTGCACGCGCTTGAGCAGTCCGGCGAGGACGCGGCCGGGTCCGATCTCGACGAACCGGTCGCATCCCGCGGCGAGCAGGCCGCGCAACGAATCCTCCATCCGTACCGGCTCGACGACCTGGCGCACCAGTAGACCGCGGATCTCGTCGGGGTCGGTGTGCGGCCGGGCATCCACGTTGGACCAGACAGGGATGCGCGGCGGACGGATCGACACGGCGGCCAGTGCGGCTTTCAGCTTCTCGTCGGCCGGTTTCATCAGCGGCGTGTGGAACGCGCCGGCAACTGAAAGGCGGATCGTTTTCGCCCCAGCCGTTTCGGCCCCTTTTTCCAGCCGTTCGATCGCGGCTCGGTGACCGGAAGTGACGGTGTTGCCCGGACAGAGATAGTTGGCGATTTGCAGCACGTCGGTTCCGCGCGCCTGGTCGCACAGGACGGCCACTTGCGCCGCCTCGGGACCGAGCACGGCCAGCATGGCGCTGGGTACCGCGTCGGCAGCGGCCTGCATCGCCTCGCCGCGAACCTTCACCAGGCGCAGGGCGTCGGCGGGACTCAGCGCGCCGGCGAAGACCAGCGCGGTGTATTCGCCGAGACTCAGACCCGCGGTTGCGGTACACTCGGCAAACGCCTGGGGATACTGTTCACGCGCGGCTTCCAGAGCGGCGAGACTGGCGACGAGCAGGGCGGGCTGGCTGATAACCGTCGTGTCGAGCTTTTCTTTCGGCCCCCGCCAGGAAATGGCCGCGAGGTTGTAGCCGAGAATGGCAGACGCTTCGTCGTAGAACTGCCGAACCGACGGATATTTCTCGGCGAGCGCTTGGCCCATGCCGACGGTCTGGGCTCCCTGCCCGGGGAAGAGAATGGCGACTTGTGCCATCGGAATCCTCGAAACGCCGCTTGCGGCTTAGCAAGCTGTTGCTGCTAAGCCGCGAGCGGCAAGACGGGTCTATACTCCGGCCGCGCTGTTGGTGGCAGCCGGATTGCTTTCCAGTTCCTGCACGATCAACTCGTTCAGCTTGGTGCGAGCATAGTTGGCGGCAACCGCCAGGGCGTTCTTGATCGCCCGATCGCCGCTGCTGCCGTGGCAGATGATGCAGATGCCGTCGATGCCCAGCAGCGGAGCGCCGCCGAACGCGCTGTAATCGTAGCGCGCCACGATCGTCTGCAGCGCCTTCTCGGCCTTGTCTCTCTCCACCGTCAACGCGGCCAGCAGGTCGTGGGCCACCATTTTCATCGTGAAGTCGAACGTCCCCTCGCAGGTCTTCAGCACCACGTTGCCGACGAAGCCATCGCAAACGACCACGTCCACGGCCCCACGATTGACGTCCCGGCCCTCGACGTTGCCCTTGAAGAAATCGCGCATCGGGCTGGCATTGAACAGGGCGTGCGTGTCCTTGGCCAGGTCGTGGCCCTTGGCTTCCTCGGACCCAACATTCATCAGGCCGATGGTCGGGTTGTCGCGTTTGAAGATGTGGCGTGCGAAGATGCTGCCCATGACGCCGTACTGGAACAGGTGCTCCGGCGTCGGGTTGATGTTGGCGCCGACGTCGATCATCACCGAAGGGCCGCGGAGCGTCGGCATGATGGCGGCGATGCCCGGACGGCGCACGTTCTTGAGAAATCGTTTGAGGAACAAGCCGCCGGCTACCATCGCGCCGGTGTTGCCGGCGCTGACGATGCCTTCCACCTTGCGCTGCGCCAGGAGCTGCCAGCAACGGCTGATGGAGTTGTCGGGCTTTTTGCGAAGGGCGACGACCGGACTTTCTTCCATGCCGACGACCTGCGTGCAGTGGAACAGTTCGAGGCGGGCGCGGTCGGCGGCTCCGGCGAGGAGCGGCTCGAGTTGCGCCTGATCGCCGACCAGCAGGACGTGCAGATCGGGATCGTCGGCCACAGCTTGCACGGCGCCGGCAACGATCGGGCCCGGAGCGTGGTCGCCGCCCATCGCGTCCAGCGCGATCCGCATGGCTTACTTCTCCTCTTCCTTGGCTACGACCTCCCGACCCTGGTAGAAGCCGCAGTTGGGACAGACGCGGTGCGGCAGCACCGGCTGCTCGCAATTGCCGCAATACTGGATCTGCACCGGCTTGATGTGGTGATGGCTGCGCCGGGCACCCTGCCGGGAGCGGGAAATTCGTCTCTTGGGAACCGCCATGACTGTACGCCTTGTCTTTTCGGTCGAAGGAAAGATGTCATCGTAGGGGGGGGCTAACTCCCGTCAAGTTACGCTAACTCCGTGTCGCCGCTTGCGGTTTAGCAGAAGCCGCCGCTAAGCCGCAAGCGGCGAAACGAGTATCATACCAACAGGTGCGATCACAGACAGCGCGACGAGGCACGGCCGATGGATCATCTCTGGGCACCCTGGCGGCTCTCCTACGTGGCGGCGGCCAAGACGCCGACGACCGAAGATCCCTGCTTCATCTGCCGAGGCTTGGCGGACACGACGACCGCACCAACCTCATCGTCGTGCGCACCCCGCGCAGCGCCGTGGTCCTGAACCGCTACCCGTACAACAACGGCCACCTCCTCGTCGCTCCGCGCGCCCACAAAGGCAAACTGGACGAATTGGCCTCCGAGGAACTGCTGGAGACGATGGAAACGCTGCGGCAGATGGTACGCCTGCTCGACGGGCTGATGAAACCGGACGGCTACAACATCGGCCTGAACCTGGGTCACGCCGCGGGAGCGGGTCTGCCGGGCCATCTGCACTGGCACATCGTCCCGCGCTGGAACGGCGACACCAACTTCATGCCCGTCCTGGCCGACACCAAGGTGATCGTGCAATCGCTCGATGCGCTGTGGGAATTGCTGACGACGCGGCTGCGCGACGATGCCGGTGCTTGCGGCTTGGCAAGAGAGCAGTGCTGATCCTAGCGCGCTAATCAACGTGTAAGCGACTGTATTCCCCCCTCTCCCCGGTACTCCGGGGAGAGGGGTCGGGGGTGAGGGGAAGTGGAGCCAGACACTGTTCTGCCGCTCCTCCCCTCACCCCCGACCCCTCTCCCCGGAGTACCGGGGAGAGGGGAGTAGGGCTGCGGTCAAGTGAGATCTCTCCATGTCCGACGATGTCCCCTTCGAGCCGGGCGACTGGCTCGACCGCGAGGACGAATCCTGGCCCCCTATGCCATGCGCACCCGTCAGAGCCGCGGCCGACGGCATCCCGAAGAGCCGCATCCCTATCGCACTCCCTATCAGCGCGACCGCGATCGCATCGTCCACTGCACCGCTTTTCGCCGGCTCATGCACAAGACCCAGGTGCTGCTCACCCAGACCAACGACCACCACCGCACGCGCTTGACGCACACGCTGGAGGTATGTCAGATCGCCCGCACCATCGCCCGCCGCCTCGGCCTCAACGAGGACCTCACCGAGGCCATCGCCCTGTCTCACGACCTCGGCCATCCGCCTTTCGGCCATGCCGGGGAGGGCGCCCTCGACGAGTGCATGCGGGATCACGGCGGTTTCGAGCACAACCGTCACGGTCTGCGCCTCGTCGAGGTGCTGGAGTATCCTTACGCCGAGTTCCCTGGTCTCAACCTGACCTGGGAAGTGCGCGAGGCGATGGCCCAGCACAGCAAGCGGCGCGACGACCCGGAGCTAGCGAGTACATGGCTGCCGGGCAGCCGCTCCTCGAAGCCCAGGTCGCCGATGCCGCCGACAGCCTGGCTTATGACGCCCACGACGTCGATGACGCCCTGAGCATCGGGCTGATCACGCCGGACGATCTCTTGGAGGTGCCGTTCTGGCACAGGCACTCGAACAGGTGCGCCGGCGTCACGGCAACCTGGCCCGCGAACAGTTCCAGCCGACGATGGTCCGGGCCCTGATCAACTGGCAGGTGAGCGACCTGCTCGACCACACGCTCAAACGGCTTCAGCAGCACGGCATCCGCTCCGTGGCCGACGTGCGCCGAAGTCCAGAGTGTCTGGTCGCGCCGGGGCCGGAAGTGGCGGCCCTCAAGGCGGAGCTGGAGGAGTTCCTCCATCGCCGCGTCTACCAGCATTCGCAGGTTCAGCGCATGGCCGTCAAGGGGCGGCGCATCGTGGAGATGCTGTTCGCCGAGTTTTGCCGTGCGCCGCAGCTCCTGCCCGAACGGTACTCGCGCCGCATCATGGACGGACGGCCCGAACGCACCGTCTGCGACTATCTTGCCGGCATGACCGACCGCTACGCGCAGGACGAATACCTGCGTCTGTTCCAGCCCTAGGTCAATCGTATAAAATCGACAGTTCTTCATAGCCGGAGGCACACCGGGACCCGGGAGTCGGTTCCGGTTGTCTGCGCCGTTCGTGCCGCCTACCTTCCGTGCCCCCTCTCCCGGAGAGTCATTGTGTTCCTCAACTTCCTCCGCAAATTGTCACCCCGACTGGCCGACCACTTTGAAGAAGGCGTGCCGAGCGGCCAGGCGCTGCTTCTGGCTCTACGCGGTCTGTTCGGCGTTATCATCAGCGGCATGGCCGTCGTCGCCTTTCGGTTCTACTACCACGGCGGGATGGATAGCGACTTCAAGGCCTGGTTGTCCCTGTTCGGCATCCTTGGCGTCGGCTTCCTGATCGTGCTGACCGACATGCTGGTCCGCAACAAGCAAATCACCACGCTGTCGGCCGTCTATTTCGGCCTGCTGCTCGGCTTGCTTCTCGGCAACATCTTCGTCCACCGCCCTTGATCCCTTCTTGTTTGATGCCGACTCGAGCCAAGGACAACGTGCAGCGACAGACCTTGCGGCTGCTCATTACCGTCATCTGCTGCTACGTCAGCATCTCGACGTTGCTGCAAACCAAGGACGAGTTCCGCTTCATCATCCCCTACGTCGAGTTTTCCCGGCAGATCAAGGGGCCGAAGCCGCTCGTTCTGGACACCAGTGTCATTATCGACGGCCGGATTGCCGATATTTGTGATACGCGGTTCATCGACACGCACCTGATCGTGCCGCGGTTCGTGCTGCAAGAACTGCAGAGCGTCGCCGACAGTTCCGACAAGCTGAAGCGGAACCGCGGCCGGCGCGGCCTGGACATGCTCAAGCGCATGCAGAACAACACCAAGGTGGAGCTGCAGATCCACGAGGCGAATCTGCCCGAGCTGCGGGACGTGGACAAGGTCGATGAACGGCTGGTGGTGCTGGCCAAGGCGATCGGCGGCCGCGTGGTGACCAACGACTACAACCTGAACAAGATTGCCCAGCTTCAGGGAGTCGAGGTCATCAACCTGAACGAGTTGGCCAACGCGATGAAGTCGGTGGCTCTGCCGGGCGAAGCGATGCTGGTCCGGCTGGTCAAGCCGGGCGATCAGATCGGGCAGGGCGTCGGCTACCTCGAAGACGGCACGATGGTGGTCGTCGAGCAGGGACGTTCACAGATCGGCCAGGAAGTGCAGATCACCGTCACGAGCGTGTTGCAAACGCCGGCCGGCCGGATGATCTTCGGCCGGATCGAGCCGCGGCCGGCGGCAGGAGGAACGCCGGCCTGAGCGGTCGGCCCTCCGGACATGAAATAAGGTGCGGCAATGGCCTTCGGTCGTTCGAGCATCGTGGCCATCGGATTGGCATTCGGCGTCGGTTACACCCTTCTGGCACAACAGCCCGCGAGCAAGGACAAGAAAGCTTCCAGCGATACCGCCCTCGTCGAACGGCTTCTCGCCGCCCGGCGCGAGTACCAAGAGACGCTGGAAACGTTGCGCGGCCATTACATCGCGACCGGCGATCTGCAACGGGCGCGCCTGGCCGAGGAAGAGCTAATCAATTTCCACCGCTATGCGCGCGAGGGCTACAATTCGCTCGATATTCCGCCGCAGAGCCTGCAAGCCCTGTACAACATGCCCGAAGCGAACAACCTCTATCGCCAGGCGCTGGCGTACAAGGACAAGGGCTATGGCATGGACTATATCGATAATCAGCGCCGGTCCGAGCTGCTCTTCCAGCAGGTGCTGACCAAGTATCCGCAGAGCGACAAGATCAGCGACGCCGCCTATCAGCTTGGCGACATCTACGAAAGCAAAGCGTACAAACAGAACACGCGGGCCGCCCAGTACTTCGAGCGCTGCTTCCAGTGGAACACCAAAACCCAACTCGACGCCCGAATGCGCGCCGCCAAGCTGTATGAGAAGCTGAACGAGCGTGCGCGGGCCATCGAGATCTATCGGGAAATCGTCACCCATGAGGTCGATCCGAAACGCCTCGAAGAAGCGCAGCGCCGTCTCCAGGATCTGGGTGGATCCAAGTAATACCGCCCTGTTTACGATTCGCGTAAATGCGGCGAAGATTCGATAAAGAACGGGATTGTTCTTGACGAGAGGGGTCGGGGACGCCATTTATTGGTACGTCACGTTTCATCTTCTTCACGAGGGGACAACGATGCCGACCCCAACCGTCGTGGTCCGACAGGCGGGAGCGATTCCGGTGCGGGGCGGACAGGTTTGCGTGGTGACGTCGCGCAGTGGTAAGCGCTGGGTAGTGCCGAAGGGCTGGATCGAACCGGGTAAGACGGCGGGTGAAGTTGCCCTCCTGGAGGCATGGGAGGAAGCCGGCCTTACCGGTGTTCTGCGGCCCGAGCCGGCCGGCAGCTACCTCTACGAAAAGGATGGCCGCACCTTTCACGTCACCGTCTTCGTTCTGGAAGTGACCGAAACTGTCGAGGAGTGGCCGGAACACGGTGTCCGCGAACGCTGCCGGTTGACGCCCGCTCAGGCGATCGGGCGCATCGAAGACCCCGGCTTGCGCGAGATCCTACGCGTGTCGTGTCGGCACGGCAGGCGGGATGATCTGCGGCTTGGAACTGAGCCTGCGGCGTAAGCAAGGCCCTTGCTCGCGCCGCGGGCTCAGTTCCTCTCTATGGATGAGACGGCGCTGGTGCCGCAGCGGCGGGAGGCTCGTCCGGCGGCACTTCCTTGCTGCCGACGATCGTCAAGTTCATCCCAACCTGAACCGGGACGCGGACGCCATCGACCTCCAACGTGATCTTCGCATTGATGTTCCAACCGAGCGAGCCGGTGGAGAACTCCTTGACCTCGGCGACGAATTTCTGGTTGCCGATGATCACGTCGATCGGCTTGGCCTTGCCGCGGAACTGGGCACGGGTGACCGGACAGGTAGTCTTCTTCGCCATGACGGTCCTTTCCCTGGCTGTCGAGTACGGATCGCGTACTGTCGATCGTAGTTCTACTGTGGCTGTTATCCTGAGAGGTTATAGTAACCACCCGACGCCCCGAGCCACAAGACCACTTGAGAGGTGACACGGATGTCTCGCCAGGGAAGCAAGAGCGTCTTGCACGTCTTATCATCGACGTAAAGATTCATGCTTCGGGTTGGTAGTCTTTGGGAGCGTACGGCAAGCGATCGCGTCCGGCCGCTATGATTAACCTCCACCCGCAAGCCACGATCGGAACTCGTGCGGCCCGCGGTAACCGCTGCCGCGTTGGATGAGCGTTTCGTCGGCCGTCAGGACGAGGTAAGCCGGAATGCCTCGAATTCCGAATTTCTGAACCAGATCACGTGCGCTGTCAGCGTCGAGGTACACTTCGACATAGCGGCTCAACTGATCGCGAACGCCCGAATCGGAAAACGTCGTCTGCTTCATCCGCTGGCACGGGCCGCACCAACTCGCCGAGAACTCGACAAACAGTCTGCTTTCCCTCGGCACGAGCCTGTTTGTGCGCTTGCTCGTAATCGGCCGGTGAGCCACCGTTTCCACGGGACCACCTATCGCAACCGGTTGCACATAACAACGCGAGCACGACGGCAGAGCGAAGCATCAGGCACCTCGATGAAGAACGAACACGGGCCATAAGAAAGCGTAAGCCACAAAGCGTGCTCGGTCAATCGCAGCAGTTCGTCGCCTCGTTTTCGTCGAGCTCGTACCGGCCCTCGCCATCCACAAATTCTCAGAAAAGGCGAACCGACATGATACGGCTCGCGACTCGCCGGGGGAACAGGCTGCGCTGGCACGGATCGCCCTTGCCACCGTCGCCGCGAACAAGAGAATAAATGTTCTTCTCTCACCCGTGGCGTGCGGCGATCCAGCATCTCTCAGGCGAACCGCGAATGAACATCTATCCGCAGACCGGCAAACTCCTGAAACGCCGTCGCACCAAGATCGTCGCCACCATTGGGCCGGCGTCGGCCGAGCCTGGCGTCCTCCGCGACCTGATCCGGGCCGGCGTGGACGTCTTTCGCCTCAACCTCTCGCATGGCGACCACGGCATCCACCGCACGACCTTCGAGCGCATACGGAGCACGGCCGAAGAGTTGAAGCAACCGGTCGCCATCCTCGCCGACCTGTGCGGCCCCAAGATCCGCGTCGGACGTTTCGCCGAGGGACGCATCGATCTGAAGGCCGGCGACTCGGTCGTCGTGACGACGCGCAACCTCATCGGCGAACCGGGGCTGATCCCGTCGCAATACGCCGCCCTGGCCGCCGACGTTCGTGTCGGCAACCGCATCCTGCTCGACGACGGGATGCTCGAACTGCTCGTGCAGGCCGTCGCCGAGACGGAAGTGAACTGCAAAGTCGTCACCGGCGGCGTGCTGAAGGATCGCAAGGGCATGAACCTACCGGGCGTGGCGGTCTCGACGCCGGCGCTGACCGACAAGGACCGCGACGACGCCCAGTTCGCCCTGAGACTCGGCGTCGATTTCCTCGCGCTGTCGTTCGTGCGCCGGCCGTCGGACGTGGAGGACCTCAAGGAACTGATCAGCGCTTTTGAGATGAATACGCCGGTGATCGCCAAGATCGAGAAGCCGGAGGCGCTGGACAGCATCGAGGAGATCCTCGACGCAGCCGACGGCCTGATGGTGGTGCGCGGCGACCTCGGCGTGGAACTGGCCCCGGAGGCGGTGCCGATCGTGCAACACGAACTGGTGTCGCGGGCGCGGCGCAAGAACAAGCCGGTGATCGTGGCGACGCAGATGTTGGAGTCCATGATCGAGCATCCCCGGCCAACTCGCGCCGAAGTGTCGGACGTGTCGCACGCGGTCTTCGGCGGGGCGGACGCGGTGATGCTGTCGGCGGAAACGGCGTCGGGTCAGTATCCGATCAAGGCGGTGGAGATGATGGACCGCGTCGCCCGGCAGGTGGAGACGTGGCAGTGGATCGAGGGCGCCTTCCGTTCGATCACGGCCGACGAGAAGGTCACGCCGCCGCCGTTGCCGCTGCGTCAGGCGATGGCACGCTCGACGGCGCAGCTTTCGCGCGATTTGCAGGTGCGGGCGGTGGTGGTGCGATCGGAGGGCGGCATCTCGGCCGCGGTGGTGGCGGCGACGCGGCCAGCGGCGCCCGTGGTCGCGCTGACGACCGACGCGGCCGTGTGTCGGCGGATGAACCTGTTGTGGGGCGTGGTGCCGCGCCTGCTGGAGCCTGCCGAGTTCGAGCGGAAGGATGAGGTCGTGCGCCGCGTGGTGCGCGAACTGGGACTGGCGGAGGCGGGACAGGTAATCCTGCTGCTGGGCGGCTTCGGCAAGCGCGAGCCGAGCGTGAAGGTGCTGCCGGTGTGAGTCAAAGGCGAGATCCAGGTTCGAGATAACGCACCTATAGACCGATCCTGGTGGGAGCGAGACGATTGCCGCACACCGCTGCCTGGTCGCTGCGTTTGCTTAGGCGAACGGCGGGAAATGATTTACCCGTAGCCGAAGTCGCCAGACTTCGGGTGGGGCGTCCAAACCCGAAGTCTGGCGACTTCGGCTACGGGAACTTATAACCTGCCGCTCGCCATACGGCCACGTCCCGACCGCTGCAACCACAAACGCAGTACACGCTACCGACCAGCGGCGCACCACGATCACCGGGGCGTTCGGCCGAGGAGGAGACGGCGATGGCAACGTCGGAGGCCGTGCGGCGTCACTTTCGCGCCTGCAACCTTTGCGAGGCCATCTGCGGCATTGAGGTCGTCTTGCAGGGGGAGTCGATTCGGACGATCCGCGGGGACAAGGACGATCCCCTCGGGAGAGGCCACCTCTGTCCGAAGGCGCTCGCCTTGCAGGACATCCACGAAGACCCCGATCGACTACGGCATCCCCTGCGGCGCACGCCCAGCGGCTGGGAGCGAATCGGCTGGGACGAGGCGTTCGACGAGGCGGCGTCGCGCCTCAAGGACGTCCAGCGCGTTCACGGCAACAACGCCGTCGGCGTCTACCTGGGCAACCCGAGCGTCCACAACTACGGCTCCATGCTGTTCGGCGTGCCGCTGTTGAAGGCGCTCGCACCCGAAACCGTTTCTCGGCAACCTCGCTGGATCAGCTACCGCACCACCTGGCCTCGGCGTTGCTGTTCGGGCACCCGCTGCTACTCCCGGTGCCCGATGTGGATCGGACGGATTTCTTCGTCATTATGGGAGCCAACCCGGTCGTATCGAACGGCAGCCTGATGACGGCGCCGGACATCCGGAATCGCCTCCTGGCGATCCAGCGACGCCGGGGCAAGGTGGTGGTTATTGACCCGCGGCGGACAGAGACGGCCGCGTTGGCGGACCAGCACCTGTTTATCCGGCCCGGCACCGACGCCCTGTTGCTGCTGGCGGTGTTGCACACCCTGCACGCCGAGGGGCTTGCCCGGCCGGGACGACTGGGACCGTTCGTCCACGACTTCGACGGTTTTTGGCGGTGCGTTCAGGGGTTCACACCCGAGACGGCCGCCGCGCACACGGGTATCGAGGCCGTTGCCATTCGCGAGCTGGCGCGAGGGTTCGCGACCGCCGACCGGGCGGTGTGGTACGGCCGGTTCGGAGTCTGCACGCAGGAATTCGGCGCGCTCGGCATGTGGCTGATCTACGCGCTGAACATCGTGACTGGAAACCTGGACCGCCCCGGCGGAGCGATGTTTACGCGGCCTGCGGTCGATCTGGTCGGACGCAACGAGACCCGGTACAGAGGCTTCGGGCGCTGGCGCAGCCGGGTGCGGAAGCCTCCCCGAGTTCGACGGCGAACTGCCGGCCGCTGTGATGGCCGAGGAGATGCTGACGCCCGGAGCGGGGCAGATCCGGGCCATGGTCACGATGGCGGGCAACCCCGTGCTCTCCAGCCCCAACGGACGTCAACTGGACGAGGCACTGGCCCGCCTGGACTTCATGGTGTCCCTCGACCTCTACATCAACGAGACCACTCGCCACGCTGCACCTCATTCTGCCCCCGACAGCCGCCCTGGAACACGAGAACTACGATCTGGTCTTCCACCTGTTGGCGATCCGCAACACCGCCCGCTTCTCCCCGGCCCTGTTTGCTCCCGCCGCGGACACGCGCCACGACTGGGAAATCTTGCTCGAGTTGCAGATGCGCCTGATTTCCAACGGCCTGTTCAGCGGGTTGAAAGCCAGGCTCCGCCGTGCCGTGCTCCGCCGGCTGGGTCCGGAACGCATCCTCGACCTGGGACTTCGCTTCGGTCCCTACGGCTCGGGATGGCGGGTGTGGGAGAAGGGCCTGACCCTGCGCCGGCTCAAACGGTCCCCCCACGGCATCGACCTCGGTCCCCTGGTGCCGTGCCTACCCGAGAGGTTATGTACCGCCTCGAAGCGGATTGAACTGGCTCCAGCACCCTTGCGCGACGACCTGCGCCGTCTCCAATCGCGCTTCTCCCTGGCCGCCGCCGTCGAATCGCCAAGAGCCGCAGACACCACCGCGACTGAGTCGAGCTTCGTGCTGATCGGGCGGCGCGATGTTCGCAGCAACAACTCGTGGATGCACAACAGCGAACGCCTGATGCGCGGAGGGGCCCGCTGCCGTCTGCTGATGCACCCCCGCGATGGCGCGCGCCTTGGCGTTGCGGAGGGACAGCGCGTGCGGGTGAAGTCGCGCGTGGCGAGCATCGAGATCGAGGTCGAGCTGACCGAGGAGATCATGCCGGGAGTGGTCAGCCTGCCGCACGGCTGGGGCCACACGCGGGCGGGGATCCTCCTGCGGACGGCGCAGCGCTACCCCGGTGTCAGCGTCAACGACATCACCGACGAACACGCCATTGATACTCTGAGCGGAAACGCCGCCTTCAACGGTACGCCCGTGGAAGTAACGCCTGTCGCGACTCTCGTCCCATGCTGTTGATAACGGTTACTGAGCACTGCGCAGGCAGCGCAACTGTCTCGTGCCCAAACTCTGTTTGGGCACGCATCTCTGGAAACTCTGTTTCCCGTCCTCGGCGCGGTGAAATGTGCCGTGTTGACGCGAAACAGAGTTTCGAGAACGCGCGTGCCAAAACAGAGTTTGGGCACGAGAAGGTTACGCTATTTACGCAGTGCTCAGTAGGGTGGTGCGCGAGTGACGCGGCCCATTATCAACGGCGGCCACGGCGACGGGGCGGCGCACCGCGGACGTAGCAGTCCGGTTCTTTGCCCGTCAACGCAATCCGGCTGGCTCTGTAGAAAACCGCCGTCATCGCTGAGAGGCATCGCCGAGCAATGTCGAAATTACCAAACGAAGTCCTCGCGATGCCGTCGGTCCGATTGCCCAACAAGGCAATCCCGATTGTCTGATCGAAACTGCGAAACGAACTGGGCGCCTCCGTCTGCGGCGGCCGGTTTGGCTCGTCGTGGCGGAGGACAACGCGCAGCGGCGTGACGGCGGCGATCAGCGTCAGAACCAGTTGTACAGGCATGGCGAACCTCGGCGCGCAGAGCGGACGGGCGAGTTTGGTTACGCCAGACTACCGCAAGCGCGCACGTTGGGGGGAGGCGAAGGCACAAAAAAAGTGTCAGGTACCATTTCGGACATTAGCACTCCGAAAAGGTTCCTGACGTATTCTTGTCTCGGTTCCACACCCGGATGGGATACGTGGACCGCCTCTACCACCTTGCCATCTCCTCAAGAGGAACGATTTCCCGCCGCCCTACGTCGTACAGCACACAGCCCGTTTCTTGATGAAGACGCCATGCAAAGTCTTCGGTGGCGATGACCCGTTCCGCCATGAGCCAGGGACAGATAAGATAGCCATCCTTGAGTTCAACTCGGTGACCTCCCAGGGCTGCCCGACCTTGTTCGCCCACCTCTTGGCCGCACCACCGGCCGCGGGATCGCCGAGCAGTTTTGGGTTGAAAACACCACTATCGACATTGATCCCTCGTCCAATTGTAACACCTCCGCCTGTGTCCGCGTCGGGATGGAAAGCCCTGCGGACACCACCTCCGAATGGAATGTCGCCGATGAGGTGGTCGGGAACGCCCACGTTGCGCATCCGCTTTTGCACGATGCGCTCCAAGGCGTCGGCGTTACGGGTGGCAAAATCCGTTGCGTGTGCTGCGGGATCTGCTTGTGCAGCGAATGTACCTTTGCCGGGAGATGGGTTCTTGTTTTGCACGAAGACCACCGAGAAACCTGTGCTCCGGACGCAAGCCGCCGCTCCGGGCTACGCTGGTCTTCGCTGGCCCTGCCCCTCCCTGGAAGGTCGAAAAAAAAGGTATCGAGGTCAGCGTTTCTTCAAGGGACGAACGGGATCACGCGCAAGCCTGGTACACGCGAAAACTCATCGACGTTGTGGGTCAGCAGGGATAAATCGTGATGGCGAGCGGTTGCCGCAATGATCAAATCGTGCGCGCCGATCATTTGGCCCATTTTCGCCAGGTCTGCGTAGATCTCGGCGTGAATACGAGCGGCACCGATCGTGAAATCCAACACCTCGACGCCAGAAATGACGGCTTCGACAAAAATCGAGCGCCGCCGTTTGCGTTCCTCTGTGTTCGCGCGATGAACTCCCATGAGCAATTCCGCAACGGTCACCACGCTGGCGTACACTCTCTCCGCTGGGTCCCAGAATGACAAATCGATCGCCTTGCCGCTCTTCTCGAAACGAATGAAGACGTTCGTATCCACCATCAATCCCATGGATTCGCCTCCGCCGGAAACTCAGCGCGGACGGCACGAACATCGTCCGCAAATCTTTCGGCATCTTCGCCCAACGCGGGAAGAGTTCGCAGGAAAGCATTCAAGTTCTCGACCGTGAGCGGGGACGCCGGCAATAGCTCAATCGTGAGGCGCACTTGAGCATGGGCGGGCAGATTCAGAGGCTGTGACGGCTTCAGCACCCCGTTTTCGAATGTGGCGGTAATCGTGTGCATGATAACTCTCCCTCAATCGCGTGCGTTTTGTGGAAAATCGTCCATTTAGGACGGTAAACCCGTTCAAGCCAATCACCGATCGGACCTGCTTGAGCGTTTTCGCGGGAACGGCAGCGTCGAACCAGCGATGGAGTTCGGCCAGGTCGGCCGTCGCACGGATCTTCTCCTCCAGTTCCGCCGGAACCGCGCCGAACCGCAGTTCCAAAAGACGCAGCAGATCCCGCATAGCGCCCTTCGCTTCACCCTCGGCCATCCACTCCAGAACCTGTAACGATTGCTCCATGTTCCACCCCTCCCGTGCTTTCTTCCACACGGCGCGGCGGCCGGTCGCTTCCGCGAAGACGATCGCCAACGCCGCGTAATCACTGCGTTTTCGTGGGTCCGGTTCCGCGGCGGCCAACTCCTTCCAGCGCGCCATGATACTCGCTTCGTCGCCGCCCGTCATCAGCGGAATCCACGGCAGAACGCATCGCGAGACATCGCCCCGACCGATGGACCGCAGTTCGGACCGGGCACTCCGGTCAGCCAGGTTGACCTCGCGCACCGTCAAGCAGGTTCGCAGCTGCGCCTTCGGCCAGCGAAAATCGCGGGCGGCATTGCCCCTGCCCGTGAGGTTGATCAGCACGGCCGCCACGGCGTAGCGATCCTCGTCGCCGGCAACGGGCCGGACCTCCAGCCACAGCGCCCCGAGGTACCCCAGGAAACGGCCGAACATTTCGGGATCGGGTCGCAGCTGGAACTCGACCGGCAGCGCCCACGACCGGCCGCGGTCATCGACAAGGTGGGCACGGTATCGCACGTTCGGTCGGGCTGACCGGGAAACGTCAGCATGCGCGCATTCAGCCAGCCGCGAAAGCCCGGCTCACAACGCAGCAACCAGCGCAGAAAGCTGGCCGGGTCGAGGTTGATGGTGTAACGGCTCGCTTTGTCATAGGGGTTCTTCTGCGACATTGAGGAGTTTCCGCCTACGCTATGCCACGGCAACGCCACCATTCCACCGCGTCGAGGTCGAAACGTCCGGCCCAATCCGGGAAGAAAAGCGACAGGAATTCGCGGAAAAACGTGACGACGAGCGTCTTGAAACGCTGGTCGTGGTCGGGGGCGTCTTTCGCCGGCATTGCGGTTCCTTTCGATCCGCTCCTCGTGCCCAAACGCTGTTTGGGCACGCACTCCTGGAAACTCTGTTTCCCGTCCTCGGAACGGCGTAACCCTGCCGCGTTTGGCGGTGCAGGATCAGCGCGGCTTGAGCGGCGAGGGGCACGCGAAACGGAGTTTCGCGGAGGGCGTTCCCAAACGGAGTTTGGGAACGAGGTTGAAAAAAAGTGTCAGGATCATTTTCGGATATTGGCGCTCCGAAAAGGTTCCTGACAGGCTCTGTAGAAAACCGCGCCGTAGAGGCGAGCGGCGCGGCGTTAGCCCGCCGGAAGGGCTGCACCGTCTGGCTGACGCCGCGCCGCTCGCCAGGTTTTCTACAGAGCCTTCCTGACACCTTTTTTTGTCTACCCTGAAATAATCAGGCACAACCCTGAATTAGCCTGCTCGGCGGTGAATAACATTGAGGCGAGAAGCTCAAGTAGACATTGAACCGTCTTATCTCCGTGTCGCTCTCGATCTACCAGCGGACGCAGTCGGTGAATATCAGACTCATCAAGCCAACCAATGGTTCCACAGGTCGAAACGGGGCCAACGTTCTTCCATATCTCTAGTATCCAGTCAACCGTGCCGGGCAGGATCGCCGAGGACAATTGAGTATCCGTTAAAAGGCGCGCGCTCTTCCGTCCTCCAATGCTCAACCTGGCGTCATCTTCTTGCCACCCGATTGAGCGTAACAGGGTCGAAATTTCGCTCCAAGACCGCCCTAGTCCGAACCGGCGAGCGGGCGTCGGCTCCGATAACTGCGCGAATAGAAGCATTGTAAGCATGAAGGCATAGTCTTCTGCTCCTGGTGGATCGGTGCTCGGAAACTCCGCGATTAGGGAGTGCCTGTCCCAGCCGCCATACTCCGAAGCCAACCGCTCAACCAGGCTATTTTCATCGAAGCACTTCTGAGCGGCGAGGTGGATGCTATTCCATGCCTCTAACCTGTCACCGGCGAGCAGGTGTACGTACTTCTTCGTGGCAGTAACGTAGGCGCTGGGGTTGAAGAGGTAGGCATCGCGGATAATCGTCATGGTACACCCTATATCTCGAGCGTCTAAAAATGGTATCAAGAACTTTTTCGGACATTAGCGCTCCGAAAAGGTTCCTGACAACTTTTTTGTCCAGTGCGCTTGGGATCGGATGGAATGATGATAACCGTCGCCGCAGAGGGGTGACAGCAGAAATAAGGCAAGCCGCAGAAACTGTTATTCCACCGCCCGCAGCGCCCGGTCAATCTTGGCGATGGTCGGCACGCTCGGCTTGTTCCGCCCCTGCTCGATACGGTTGAGCGTTTCCGGTCGAATGCCGGCCCGGCGGGCCAACTCGGCTTGCGACAGACCGGCCTTGCGGCGGGCGCGCAGATACGTCGCGCGCCTGGATGACGGCCAGCGCCGCCAGAGCCGGATAGTTGCCGGCCGCGTCCGCTTCGGGCAGGGCCGGCTCCCAGAGATCCGCCTTTCGCAAGAGCGCTTCGTAGGCCGCTTCGTCCAGCATCACCATGCGCTTGCCCTTGACTGCGCACGTGCCGGACGGTGGGAGCGCCGTTGTCGTGCTGCGGGGGGTTAGTTTTCATAGAACTCGCTCCGATGGCCGATCTTGTCCACAACAACGTCCTCGCCTTGGATGTGGAACCGCACGCGGTAATCACCGGTGCGCAACCGATACCAGCCGGCTAGGTTACCGGATAGGGCCTTGGCGCCGCTCACGGCGGGCCAATCTTCCAAGCGCGCGAACAGTTTGCCGATGCGCTCACGGATAACACGCGGCAAGGCGGCTAGCTGCTTCAGGACGTCCGGTGTTACCTTCACGGTTGGCATACGGCCATCATCGCGGGTGTGTCAAGACGTGTCAAGGAATCTGAGCGGTCAACAAACGGGGTCAGGAACCTTTTCGGACATTAGCGCTCCGAAAAGGTTCCTGAAACCTTTTATTGCCCGAGAACGTTCTCCGACTTTTTCCTTGAGATGACCCCCGTCCGCCCACTATAATCAAGCCGCTACATGGCTTGCGCTCCCTTCTCCGAGGTGTCGAGTGAATGAGACGAGTTCGGTTCGCGATCCAAACGGGAAACCGGTCGGCGACGACAAGACGTCTTTCGCTCGGCCGTCCGCCGCCGAACCGGATCGAACGCTCGACCCTCGACCGCCGGTGGATCTGTCCCAACTTACCATGCCGCCGTTGCGCGACGGCACCTGTGCGATCGACGACCAGGCGACCAATGTGCTTCCGCCCTCCGTGGCGGTCAACGTGCCGGGTTACGAGGTCCTGCGCGAACTGGGGCGCGGCGGCATGGGCGTCGTCTACCAGGCCCGGCACATCAAGTTGAATCGCCTCGTGGCCCTGAAAATGATCCTGTCCGCCAGCCATGCCGGGACCGCGGAGTTGGCACGCTTCCGCACGGAAGCGGAGTCCCTCGCCCGGCTTCAGCACCCCAACATCGTCCAGGTGTTCGAAGTCAGCGAACACGACGGTATGCCGTTCTTCTCCCTGGAGTTCTGTGCCGGCGGTTCCCTGGACCGGAAACTGAAGGGGACGCCGCTGGCGCCCCGGGAGGCGGCGCAGCTGCTGGAAACCCTGGCACAAGCGATGCACGCCGCCCACCAGGCGCGGGTGATCCACCGCGACCTGAAGCCGGCCAACGTCCTGCTCAGCTCGAAATCCGAAACTCGCAATCTGAAAACCGCAACCGCGCCCGATGCGGATTTCGGATTTCGGATTTCGGATTTCGAGCCAAAGATCACCGACTTCGGTCTGGCGAAGCAGCTGGACGACACCTCGGGGCAGACGCAGTCCGGCGCGGTCATGGGTACGCCCAGTTACATGTCGCCGGAACAGGCCAGCGGCAGGTCGAAGGAGCTGGGGCCGGCCGCGGACATCTACGCGCTCGGGGCCATCCTGTACGAGTGTCTGACGGGTCGGCCGCCGTTCAAAGCGGCGACGCCGTTGGAAACGGTCATGCAGGTCGCCATCGACGAGCCGGTGCCGCCGTCGCGGTTGAACCCGAAGACACCGCGCGATCTGGAGACGATTTGCCTGAAGTGTCTGCACAAGGAGCCGGGCAAGCGCTACGCCACGGCCGAGGCCCTGGCCGAGGACCTGGCCCGCTTCCGGGAAGACCGTCCGATCGTGGCTCGTCCCGTGAGCCGGGTGGAACATGCCTGGCGCTGGTGCCGGCGCAACCCGGTCGTGGCCGCCCTGTCCGCCGCGGCCGTCGCCGGCGTGTTCGTGGCCGCCCTGCTGCTCAACCAGGAACGGTTGCGGACGCTGCAAAACTTGACGCGCGCCGTGGAAGCCGAACGCGACCTGACTAGCCAGCTCGACCGGACTGCGCAAGCCGAGCGCGAGCGGACCGAGCAGCTGTGGAAATCGTATCGAGACGAGGCGGAAGCGCGGCGGTTCAGCCGCCAGGTGGGCCAGCGCTTCGAGAGCCTCAAGGCCCTCACCGAGGCGGCTCGGATCGCCCGTTCGCTGGGCAAGGACGAAGAAGTTTTCCAGGACCTGCGCCGCAAGGCCATCGTCAGCCTGTGCTTACCCGACCTGCGACTGGAGAAGGAATTGCCCGGTTGGACCAAGGAAACGATCGGTTACGCCATCGACGGTAAGTTTGAACGGTACGCTCTGCACTACAAGTCGGGGAGCATCAGCGTACGCCAGGTCGCGGACGGCCGGGAAATCCTGCCCCTGCCCGGCTCCAACGCGGGACAGGCTCTTGGGGTGTTCGAGTTCAGCCCGGACGGTCGTTACCTGGCCGCCTACGCTGGGGTCCAGCTGAAAATATGGGACCTGGACCGTGGGCAGCCGGCTGCGCCATTTGAGCCTGGAATCCTCGCGGGACTCCTCAATTTCAGCCCGGATAACCGGCGGGTGGTCGTGGTTTATAAGAACGGCGGCTTCGGCGTCTATGACCTCACCACCGGCATGTTGGAACGACGCTGGCAGGGGTCCGCGGCCGGCTGCCGGCAGGTCGTGTTCCATCCGGACAGCCGCCGATTCGCCGCCTTGTTCAGTGGGACCGCTCTCATCCAAATCTGGTCGGCGGATACGGGCCGACTGCTCGGGAACATAACGCAGGTCGGACAGGTCGGGAACGGGTCCTGGAGTGCCGATGGCCGTCTGCTGGCGGTAGCGGACGACGGGGACCCGCGCATCCACCTCTGGGACGTAGCCAGTAAAAGACAGGTCGGCTTGCTGGAGGGCCACAAGAACCTGGGGATCGGCGTCCACTTCAACCCGGCCGGCGACCTCGTGGCCAGTAGCGGCTGGGAATGTATGCTGCGGCTCTGGGACCCGCGCACGGGCCGACAGCTCTTGAGCACGCCCTCCTGGGACCATCGATTCAACCGCGCGGGCGATCACATGCTGCTGCGTCCCAAGGGCCCGCAAATATGGGAGCTCGCCGAAGGCAGGGAGTATCGCACCTTCGTCGGCGATCCGGTTCGCGGGAAGATGGTGCCCTACGGAGGCTCGATCAGTCCCGATGGACGATTCTTCGCGGTGGGGTCGGATGACGGCACCGTGATCTGGGAAATGGCCACTGGCAATGAATTGGCCCACCTGCGGACGGGAAAAACGTGGGATGTCCTTTTCCAACCGTCCGGGGACTTGCTCACCAGCAGCGTGAACACTGGGTTAATGCGCTGGCCGGTGCGGCCGAATCTTGACGTGGATGGAGAGTACCGCATCGGCCCACCGGAAGCGCTCGTTCCCGGCGGCACCGATGGTGTGGCACAGAGCAAAGACGGTCGCACGGTCGTCGTCGCCGTTTCGGGAGCGGGCGGTCGAATCGTTGACCTCGACCATCCGAGTATCCTCAAACCTCTGCTCCCCCACCCCGGCGTCAACAAAAGCTCAATAAGTCCCGACGGCCAGTGGGCCGCCACCGGCTGTCACCACGGGACGGGGATCAAGGTCTGGTCGGTGCGCCAGAACCAGCTGGTATGTACGTTGCCGATCGAAGGTGGAGCCACGCCCTTATTCAGTCCGGACGGGCGCTGGCTGGCGACGAACAGTGCCGACGGACTGCAACTGTGGAAGGTCGGCACCTGGGAGCGCGGCCCGCATCTTACCGACGGTAGCCCCGTGTTTCTACCGGACAGCCCGTTGGTCGGCGTGTGTTCCGGCCCCGTTATCACCCTGGTGGACCCGGACAGCGGTCGCACCGTCGCTGTTCTGGAAGATCCCAACCAGGACCGTGTGGGGGCCGTCTTTAGCTCCGACGGCTCACAGCTGGTGACCATGACGATCGACAGCCACTCGGTCCACGTCTGGGACCTGCGCCGCATCCGCGCGGAACTGAAGGCGATCAACCTCGACTGGGAGGCACCGGACTATCCGCCGGCCCCAGCGCCCCACCCCCCGCTCCGGATCAAGGTGCTCGGCAATCCAACGCCGGCCCTGATCGTGCTGACGACACCCAAACCGGGCAACCGCCGCGCGACGCCGGCACAACTCGCCGGTTGGATCAAGCAGCTGGCGGACCCGGATGCCGCGAAGCGGTCTGAGGCCGCCCGGGCGCTGGAGGAAGTCGGAGTGCCGGCCATGAAAGTCCTGGAGGAAGCAGCCGGCCACACGGATGCCGCCGTCCGTCAGCGCGTCCAACAAGTCCGGGACCGCATCGCGGTTGCCGAGGCCCTGACCCCGCATCGAGTCGGCCTGACCTTGAAGGACGTCCCGGTCGCGGACGCCGTCAAGGCGCTGGCCCAACAGGCCGGAGTCGGCCTGCTCTACTTCCGAAAGGACGCCGATGGCCCGCCGAAAACCGTCACCCTGGAGCTGGACGGGGTACCCTACCTGGAAGCGCTGGACCGCCTGTGCCAGATCGCCGGCCTGAGTGCCACCCCGAACGGCGCCGAGGGCTGGATCCTGCGCGATGGAACATCGGTGAGCGGGGAACTGCTCGCCTACGCTGGTCCTCTCCGCATCCAGGCGGCCAACGTCGAGTTCACCCGCCGGCTTGAACTCCAGGAAAAGAACCAGTCCAGCGAGAAGCTGGGGGTGTCCTTGACTGTGAAGAGCGAGGCCCGAGCAGCGGTCCTGGCCGTCGGCCGCGTGCGTGTACTGGAGGCTTCGGACGACGCCGGCCATTCCCTGCTCTTCGATCCTCAGCTCAAGGTCCTGCCGGACAACGACGTCTTCATTCCGACGGCGCAGGCACAGGTCGCCACACCGGCGGTCCTGCTCCAAGCTCCGCCCGTGCGCGGCGGCAAGCTCCAGCATCTCAAACTCGTCCTGCCGGTCGAGATCATGGCCCGGCGCCGGACGTGCTGACGGTGACCGAGGTTGCCAAGACCGGCGGCAAGAGCTTCACCGGCGCCGACGGCGTCCGCCTGAAGGTCGAGTCCGTCAAGCTGGCCGGCACCAATGTGGTCAACGTGCAGTTCTCGGTATCGGCGCTCGAGGGAGATACCCTGGACCCGAAAAACCTGGGGCTGCGCCTGATCGACGCCAAGGGCGGGGAGCAGTTTCCGATCGGCGTAACCATCAATCCTTCTACTCGATTCGTCACCGTCCGCGCCGGTCGCGGAGAATCTGGTCTGGTTGAGCGGTTCGCCGCTGGGCGCTTTTCCCGCCCAGATTCCGTGGGCCGCCCTGGCACGCGGCGAGCCGAACTTGAACCGGCGCGAATGGAGCGGCAGCGCCCAGTTTGTTACGAAGACGCCGATCAGCACGACGCTCAAACTCACCTTATTCCGCTTCGAGCGCTTGCGGACCGAACTGCCGTTTGAGTACCACGATCTGCCGTTGCCGTGATCCGGGACGAACGAACATGGGACAGAAAAAAGTTGTCAGGAAGCTTTTCGGACATTACGCGCTCCGAAAAGGTTCGTGGCAACTTTTTGTCTTCCGCTTGAGCGGTGTTGGTGACGATTTCAAAATGAGGTGTGGAACCACCTCGAAGATATCTCCCTGGCAGAGTTGCGCTTCGACGGGGCGATAACATCGGGGGGCGTCCATCGTCCCCTCACGGAATTAGAACAGCGGATAGTCGTCGGGGTCGATGGAGAGCGGAACGCTCTCCTGCGCTACGGGACGCGAAATGGCATCAAAGGCCCGGGCCATCTCCTCATTCGTCCGCCCTTGCTCGGTATGGGCGACGCACCCCTCCTCAGAATCCTCAGCCGAGCCGTTGCCTGGCCGTTGTTGGGCCAACAGGTCGCGTTGTGTTTCCACCAGGCGAAGACAATCCTCCAACTCCGCTTGCAGGGTACGCAGCGTGGCTAACGACTCCTCCGCATTGGCCCCTTGACCGACTACGCGGATGGTTTCTTGTACGGCGTGAAGGTGGGGCTCCCAGGTATTGTCGGCAAGAGCCGTCATTGTTAGTCACCTCCGCACGAAACAAAAGGAGTGGTCAGAAGATGGTGGGGCTGATCGATATCAACGATGATTATACCCCGGCGGTCCGGCTTTCGGATAGAGCCGACCCGGACAAAAAACGGTGTCAGGAGCATACTTGACACCGTTTTGTCTCAGACGCCAATCACAGATCGGACCTGCTTGAGCGTTTTCGCGGGAACAGCGGCGTCGAACCAGCGGTCAAGCTTGGCCAGGTCGGCTGTGGCACGGATCTTCTCCTCCAGTTCCGCTGGCACCGCGCCGAACCGCAGTTCCAACAGACGCAGCAGTTTCCGAGCAGCGTCCTTTGCTTCACCCTCGGCCATCCACTCCAGCACTTGCAACGATTGCTCCATGTTCCACCCCTCCAGTGTTGTTCTTCTCCTCGTGCCCAAACTCTGTTTGGGTACGCACTCCGGGAAACTCTGTTTCCCGTCCACGGACCGCGCAAGCCAGCCGCGATTGGCGGTCAGGCATCAGCGCGTGGCCGGAGCCGTGACGGGCACGCGAAACGGAGTTTCGCGGTGGGAGTTCCCAAACGGAGTTTGGGAATGATCGAAACGAGGGGAAGAAAAGTCATACGGACAATCCCTGCTTCCCGGCCGAATCGCCTCACGGTCGCGGGCGGATGAATGCGGCATAGTACTGATTCGCGGCCCAGGATAGATCGAAACTCGTCAACGAGGTTTGCTGCGGAGCGGTGTCAAAGGCAGGGTCGTTCAGGTATACGGCCGCAACGTCCAGCCCGACTAATACGGCGACGTGACTCGCTTGCAACGACCAGTAGTCGAGTAGACTCGTTTCCAGGAACACGATTGGAGGCACTCCGGCCGCGAGGGCGGCAGCAAGGTCCACGAACGTGCTTCGCCCGATCTGCACGTCGAAGCCGACAGACGCCAGGAGCGCGATGTTGCGTGCCACTGTCCCGTGCGGACCGGTTCCCAACAGTTGGCGTATCTCGTCTTCCGTGAGCGGACATCCATAGTGGCCCAGCACCATGCGGACGCAGGCGGCCACGCAGGAGTAATTGAACTCCTGTTTACAGTGGAGAACGCTCAGCCAGGAAACGGGCATCCTCGCTGATCCTCCGCACTGTGTCCTCATCCACTAATAGCCGACCCGTCATGGCATCGACGCGAATCTCCCCCACTTTTCCGACTACGCCGCGAATCGGAGAGGTCAGTAGAACCGGCACCGACCAGCACGGCCGCTCGCCAGCGCATAATTCGGGCGTATCGGCGAGCAGTTGTGTGCTGATCTCCATCAGAGTGAATGCGTTCACCGTTTGTCGGGCAACGAATGGCGTGATGTTCAGCTGCTCGGGAATAGGCGGGTGCAAAGTCATCGCCGTTTCCGTCGATACCTGGAGTACCGGGATTTTCGTGTTCATTATAACTCCACCATGCAGACCCGATCGCTCTCTCGCCTTCTCAATACTACCCTCGCCTCGCGCGGCTTCCAAGAGGAAACAGTCTCATCCACACGCCCGGTGATCGTGCTTTGCTCTCGTGCTCAAACAGAGTTTGGGCACGAGGAAAAAGCCCAGGTCTCCCCCGAGCTGCCGCTTCAACCCGATTTCAGACGCCAATCACAGATCGGACCTGCTTGAGCGTTTTCGCGGCAACGGCGGCGTCGAACCAGCGATGGAGTTCGGCCAAGTCGGCCGTCGCACGGATCTTCTCCGCCAGTTCCGCTGGCACCGTACCGAACGGCAGTTCCAACAGACGCAGCAGATCCCGCATGGCGCCCTTCGCTTCACCCTCGGCCATCCACTCCAGAACCTGCAACGATTGCTCCATGTTCCACCCCTCCAGTGCTTTCTTCCACACGGCGCGGCGGCCGGCTGCTTCCGCGAAGACGATCGCCAATGCCGCGTAATCACTGCGTTTGCGTGAGTCCGGTTCGGCGGCGGCCAACTCCTTCCAGCGCGCCATGATACCCGCTTCGTCGCCGCCCGTCATCAGCGGAATCCACGGCAACACGCACCGCGAGACATTGCCGCGAGCGATGGCACGCAGTTCGGACCGGGCATTCCGGTCGGCCAGGTTGACTTCGCGCACCGTCAACCAGGTTCGCAATTGCGCCTTCGGCCAGCGAAAATCGCGTGAGGTGTTGCCCCTGCCCGTGAGGTTGACCAGCACGGCCGCCACGGCGTAGCGGTCCTCGTCGCCGCCGGCGGGCCGGACCTCCAGCCACAGCGCCCCAAGGTATCCCAGGAAGCGGCCGAACATTTCGGGATCGGGTCGGAGCTGGAATTCGACCGACAGCGCCCACGACCGTTATGGTCATCGACAAGGTGGGCGACGGTATCGCACGTTCGGTCGGGCTGGCCGGGGAAAGTCAGCGTGCGAGCATTCAGCCAGCCGCGAAAGCCCGGCTCACAACGCAGCAGCCAGCGCAGAAAGTTGGTCGGGTCGAGGTTGATGGTGTAACGGCTCGCTTTGTCATAAGGGTTCTTCTGCGACATCGGGGATTTTCCACCTACGCTGCGCTAAAAACCCGCCGATCGCCGCTCCGGGGGACGCGGGTGTTCGCTGCCACTGGCCTTACTTGACGGGAACGCCGACAAAGCGGAAACCTCGGTTGTTGTTCCGATTCGACGGCATTACCAAGTGCGGTCGAGTGGTGCAGGAAGCCCGACACGCATGAAATAGCGGGCGAATGCTTGGGAGAGGTGTTCTCGGTAAGGCGGCAGTAAGCGTAACCGCGCCCGGCTTCGGCGGCGCAGGAGTCCTTCGAGGAAGCTGCGGGGAATGGTGAACAGGTCATGGAAATCGACGACGCGGAGTTCCTGCTCCGGAAAGCGCTCGTTCCCGGCAAATCGGTTGAGAAAGGTCAGATTCCAGACGAAGCCGTCCGCAATGTCGCAGCAGGTGTTGCGCCACGCTTTCGCCGTCGGGTTCTGACCTGCTTGTTGCAACGCTTTCTCCCATACCGCATGAAACTGCGAGAGGGAGAGGTGAGGACAAAGGACGACGTTGCGGACCTTATCGTGTTCCAGATCGCACGCCTGCGTCATGACGACCACATCGGCGCGAAGTGATCGCGCAGCGCCACGGAGGGCGTCGAGTTCCTCTCCGGACGGAGGGAGCGCGGCCGCGTCCCAAGCGAGCAGCGGACAATCGGCGATCCAATCGCCCTGGGTGAGGCGAACTTCCGGGCCGACCACTTCGTACCAGGTCTCATTCATCGTCATCGGATGTCCACCGTCTATCCGGGACGAGGTGCGGCTGCCAGCGCGGTAGTTCTTGCGCGGCGAGTTCGACGGTAACGGTCCCCGGCAGCAACCCCACCGGACTAAATACGCCGCGCCACGGGCGACGGTCGTCCTCTTCCTCCGCGACGACTTCCCGGATGGCGACGAGGACGTGCTGTTGTTCGCGCAAGTTGGCCGGTTGGAGCAAACGGAGGGTTCCGTGTTCGTAGATCGCTTCGCCCAATTGAATCATGGCTCGCACTCCGCGGGTGTTGTTTTCATTGTAGTGGTCACAGGGAACAGTGGGCGCTGCCACACCCATCGACTTCCGCTCCGGGCGACGCGGGTGTTCGCTGCCGCTGGCCTATCCCGACTACATTACGCGAACTCGGACTAGCCGGAAGCCGACGTGGCTGACCCGGGACGAGGGTGGACCCCTGCCGCGAAACGCCGCCGGGCACAAAGATCCAGCGTTGCCCCACCAGCCGCCCCGGGCCACCCGGTGGTCGGATCCCCCTTTTTCGTATAGGTCCTCGCAAAACTGCCATACGTTGCCATGCATATCGTACAGGCCCAGCTTGTTCGGCGGATAAGAACCGAGCTTCGTGGTGCGCTCCAAGTACTTCCCCTTCTTCGCAATACCGAAGGGGAAATTCCCATTGAAATTGGCCTCCTCCGATGAGAGATCGTCTGGAGGCTTATCGAAGTAGAAGTGATGCGAACATTCTTCCTCAATAGTAGCCCCTCCGCGGCAAGCATATTCCCATTCCGCCTCGGTGGGCAAGCGGTACAACCAGCCACGCCCGCGCTCTTTTTCGTTCAGTTTCTTGATGAATTCCTGAGCCATGTTCCACGACACGTTCTCCACCGGGAATTGCTTGAGGTCGTCGTCGGGTATATCTTTGACCTTCTCTTTTCCTTCTCCGTCCTTCGAGAACCAGCTAGGGTTATTGCCCATGAGCGCTTGCCATTGGCCCTGCGTCACCGCAGTGACGGCGATCTCAAAGTCCTCCGTGGTCTCCGTCGGCTTACCCGGCTTGTCGGGGCCATCCCAACCCATGTAGAAAGTACCCTTCGGCAAGTGAACGAAATTCATCCCTAGGGGACCCGGTTGTGATGCTAATGCTTGTCGCGTTTCGACCGGCGGCCTCTTGCCGCGCCGGGTGTTTATGATCCAGGAAATCGAAATAAGGATTGCCGCGAAAAGCACAACGCCGCCAAATGCCATCCACATTCCCAGAGGAATCGCTCTACTCCGTGACCGCTTCTTCCGTAGCGTCTTCGTGGCTGGCGGCGTTGGCCGGTGAAGTGTCGAAAGAGTGGCGTCCACGGGTGGACGGTTGTCGGTGACTTGCCGGTTGGCCCGCCGTGTCTCCTCGCGCTCCATGGAAGGAACGAAGGTAGGCGGCGCCGGCGGAATCGGCATGGGTGGCGGCAAGGCCACATCGCTCTTGCTCGCTGGCCTTTGCACCGACGCCAGGGACTCCGCGAACACCGTGCAGTTTGGCCAGCGTTTCTCCGGCTCCTTCTCCAGAGCCCGCGCCACCGCCGGCCGCTCCCCCTCCGGCAGCATCGACAGGTCCGGCGGCTTCTCCAGATGGCCGTACAACAGTTGCGCCGCGTTCCCGCCGAACGGCATCCGTCCGCCGCGCAGCAGACAGTAACTCACCGCCAGCGAATACTGGTCCGACCAGCGCGTCAGCTTATCGTTGAACAACTCAGGCGGAGCATAAGCCGGCGTCATCTTCGAGCTGGCTTGCGTGGCGGTGTGCTTCAGCACCCTGATGAGTCCGAAATCGGCGAGCTTGACCGTGCCGCCGATCAGCATCAGGTTCTGCGGCTTGACGTCGCGGTGTTGCAGGAAGGTCATCTTGCCGTCGGCGCCGGGCCGCGCCTCGGCGAGGTAGTCGAGCCCACGGGCGGCGTCGCGCAGATAGCCGAGCAACTCTTCACGGGGGATGCCGCGCTGTTTGGCGGCGTGGCACTCCTCGAAGCGGTCCATCAGCGATTTGTCGCCCAACTCCATCGCCATGATCAAGAAGCCGTCGCGTTCCCAGGCGCCGAAGACGAGCAGCAGGTGGGCGTGGCGCAGACCCTTGATCGTCTCCAGGGCACGGCGTTCGACGTCGCCCGCTTTGCCTTCGAGGCGCACGAACTTGATGGCGACGTCGAAGCCGCCGGGACCGGTGGCGCGCCAGACCTCGCCGAAACCGCCGCGGCCGAGCAGCGCTGTCAGCTCGTAATCGGGCAACGGCCGCGCTCCGACCGACGGCACGAACGTGGTGGATGGCGAGGACATGCGGCGATCTCCCAATGCGTTTGGGATCGGATGGGATGATGATACCCGCCGTGGGAGCAGGCTGCCAGCAGAATGTGCCGCGATATACTGAGTCGTAGTGAACAGATTTGCCCTTTTGTGCTTGACCGGTATCCGATTTGCTCCACAATAGGGCGCGAGACCCGGACGGACCTGATCCGAGCGGTGAAGGCTCACTGCCGAGACGGTCGCCCAATAGGGAGATTAGACGATGGCAGAACCGAAGGCCGACGAACGCCGGGAACAAGCACCGCAACCCTCCATCGCGGAAGCGATCAACTCGGGACTGAAAACCCTGTCGTCACTCGTGGCGAACTACACGGCTGCGGTCCAGGCGGTGCCGAAGACTCCGATCAGCGAAGAGGGGTCTGCGAACGAAGATCAATGTCGAGGCAAATAGCGCTCACCGCGGCCCGTAGGAGGGAACCGAGGTCATCGTCTTTCCCGAAGCGCGGTGAGTGTGCGGAGGTGACCCGTTTCGGCGCGACGAGCTTCTCCCAGGCTTTTTTCGGGGAACCGCTCTTCCGCGGATCGAACACTCCGAAGGCCTTGCCTCCCATCTTGTCGAGAAGGGAAAAACAGGGAACGTCGGTCAAACCATCGCCGAGGTAGATCATGTTCCGGAACGGCACTCGTCGGTCCTCCGGCGCCTTGAACTCGTTAACGGCGTAAGGGTTCTTGCGGATTTCCCGATCCGTGATGCCCTTGTTGATGGCGAAGAGCGCTTTGGTCTTCTCCGTGAACGTGATGACGTTCTTGATGTGCCGAATGCAGCCTCCCTCCTCGGCAAAGTTGCAGCCCCAAATCCCGTGGAAGTGCTGGGCGATTTTGCTGCCCCGGATTATTTCCTCCAAGCCGCCGCTGACGATGTAGAACTCCACGGCGGGGCGAGTGAGCGGGTAAGTGGCCGCAATCGCCTGAAGGTCGGCGAACAGTTCGGGAAGCCCGGAATAGAACTCCAGCTTTTCGCCGAATTGCCGCAACTTCTCGTTGGTCGCTATCCCGAACCGCTTGCCTTCCCCGACGTTCTCAAGAATCCACGTCAGGTACGCTAACGGCGCGTCCCACCCTTCGTCGGTTCGTTTTTTCATCTGGTTCTGCCAGAAGTCGGACGCATCGACGCCGTGCGCCTCGAGCAACTTCGTCGTGGAATCGTCGGTCAACGTGTCGTCAAAGTCGAACACGATGGCCACCACGTTTTGCGGCATGCTCATGGGACGACTCTCCACACCGGGCTTGTCTGGATGGTGGGTATCGTAACCAGCACTCGGTCAGTTTCGCAGACGGGCAGCAGGTGCGCGTGCCGAAGGCCCTTGATCGTCTCCAGGGCACGGCGTTCGACGTTGCCCGCTTTGCCTTCGAGGCGCACGAACTTGATGGCGACATCGAAACCGCCGGGACCGGTGGCGCGCCAGACCTCGCCGAAGCCGCCGCGGCCGAGCAGCGCTGTCGAGCTCGTAATCGGGCAACGGCCGCGCTCCGACCGATGGCACGAACGTGGCGGATGGCGACGACATGCGGCGATCTCCCCGTGCGCTTGGGATCGGATGGGATGATGATACCCGCCGTGGGAGCAGGCTGCCAGCAGAATGCTCCACGATATACTGAGTCGTAATGAACAGATTTGCCCTTTTGAGCTTGAACGGTATCCGATTTGCCGCACAATAGGCCACGAGCCCGGGAAATTGATCTGAGCGGTGAAGGCTCACCGCCGAGACGGTCGCCCGACACCTTTTTGTCTCCCGACGCAACGATTCGCTCACTGCATCGCCTTCGCCAACCTTTCCATGTAGGCGTTCACGTCGAGGCCGTGAGCCTTGGCCAGCGCAGTGAGCGCTGCGGTCGTAGCACGGCACTCTCCCTGCTCGATGCGACGGAGTTGGCGCTCGGTAAGCTCCTCGACCTTCGATTGCAGGATTCCCGCCGCCTCGCGGACTGTGCGGATGGCAGCCCCATACCGTTCGTTGAAGCCGCGCTCCGCTGCTGGGCTTTGCGGAGCTCGGCCGGGTCCACCGCCTGGAGAAACTGGTTCCAACCGAGATGGACATCGAGGTCCGGCCAGTGGATAAACGAACCGTCGGGATCGATCTCGAAGTTCAGCAGCACGACGCGCAGGCTGCCCCTTCAGTGCGGGGATGCAACTTACGGGAACGTGCAGCATCCGATGCCCCGACCCTCGGACCAGAAGCGAATTCCCAGCGAGGTAGGCGTCGATGATACTGCCACGGCTGCTGTCCCGCCCGAGAGCGAAGCAGACGCGACCGAGCAGTTGAGATACCTGCGGGGCCTCCAAGTCATCGACCTTGACTACATGCAGGCGGTTCTCCGAGCGGATGTTCGTCGTCCTCATCCACTGGGCGACCTGGCCAGGGTGAGTGGCCGGCTCAGTGAAGAGTAGGTGGAACGCCTCGGAGAACACGGACTCGAGCAGTGAGTCGGTCAGCACACGGTGGTCATCATCGGCGTGAGAGAGCACGACCATTTTGTAGGCGTGGACATGCTTGGCCGATTGGTGGAGCGTGCCGCCGTACACAAGCTCTTGGATCTCCGCACAGCGGGCCAGTCTCTTGTTGCGCTTGGCGGCAGTTCGATAGGCATGGATGAGCCGGGGCGAAGTCGCGTAAAACTCCACAGCGCGTCGATCGAGTGTCTCGGTAGTCATTGGTTTACGTTCGCCTCCCATTCGGCCAACAGCTTCGCCCGGTTCGCTTTCACGGCCTTCACAATCTGACGAAGCACTTTCCGTTTCGGTTCTTCGCCCCACACCAACTCGAACATCTGGGTTTCACCCTCCGCAAACTTAACCCTGAGCTCCCATTGCCCAGCCCACTTGGCGTGGAAATGCGGTGGGTCATGGTCGTTCGACCAGAACCAGCAAGACAGCCCTGCTATCTCGAAGCACGCCACCTTGGGCATGGTTCCTCCGTCACTGTTAGTAGTATACTCGGCAACCGGACATTTTTCAATGTTAACAAAACAATAATATGTCCGGTCTGGAGGGAGATGAGGATGCGAACACTTTCAACAAGAAAACTCTCCGCGTCCCCTTTCCCCCTTTCCTGCCGCTCGCCTTAGAAGCTGTTTCAAAATCGGCGAGCCGAGCTGCGTAAGCAGCCGGGTTGCGGCCTATTGTCATCTAACCGGCCCCTTACGGGGCTCGGCTCGCCAGTTTTGAAATAGCTTCTTAACAGTTTTTCGGGAAAGAGCGCCCGTCTGTTACGTGTTACGAGCGGTATAACCTTTTCGGAACATGAGTCGGAACGGCAGCGGGAGCCTGGAGAGAGAGAATCCCGGCCGAGCACTGAGGGACCGCGCCTTTCCGTGCCGAACCCGAACTACTGCCACTCTCGCTACATCCGCTCCACCACCTTTCCTATTCGCCGCGTTTTTCCTTGCACCGACAGGGGTACGCCTAGTACGATACACTATACTTTGATCGATCCCTGCGGATTGCCATGAGCGGCTTCGATCGGGGATCGTCACTCTTCGGAACCGGACCGGAGTACACCACCCCGCTTTGTGAAATGTGACCGTTCTTGCAGCTTTTCCCCAGGTGTCAGTTCCGGATTGCCTTTCCCGTGGGATGCAATCGGGAGGCGGCCGGTCCGTTTGCTTTCCATACCAAGGAGCGTCGCATGTCTCTGTGGTCGTGGTTGCTCGCCCCGCTGTCCCGTAAACCATCGTCTCGGCCACACAAAACGCGGTTCAGTGTCCGCCCACGACTGGAAGGCCTGGAAGAGCGCGTGGTGCCCACCCAGTTCATGGTCACCACCACGGCCGACAGCGGACTTGGCTCTTTGCGCCAGGCCATTTTCAGCTCCAATGCCACGTTCGGACCAAACGTCATCAGCTTCGACGTCAACGGCGGCGGCGCGCAGGTCATCAGCCCGCTGACGCCGTTGCCCACGATCACCTCGGCCGTGTTTATCGACGGCAACACCCAGCCGGGCGGAATGTTGCCGCTGATCGAGTTGAACGGATCGTTGGCCGGCGCGGGGCCAACGGATTGACCATCTCCGCGGGCAATTGCACGGTCCGCGGTCTGAACATTGTCTCGTTCGCCAGCTCCGGCATCGAGCTGGATACCAACGGCGGCAACACCATCGAGAACAATAACATCGGCACCGACAATGTCGGCACCATCGGCATCGGCAACCAGTTCGGCGTGACCGTTCAAAACGGTTCATCGAGCAACGTCATCGGCGGAACGTCGGCACCGAGCAACGTCATCGACTATAACACGGTCGCGGGTGTGCTGATCCAGGACAGCGGCACCACCAACAACACCGTCGAGGGGAACACCCTCGCTTTCAACGGCGACGACGGCGTCTTGATCTTCAACGGACCATCGTCCAATACCGTCGGCGGAGCCCTGGTGGGGTCGGGCAATATGCTCGGCAACAACGGCCGGGCCGGCGTTACCCTGTTTGGCGTCGGCACGTCCTTCAACAGCGTGCAGGGGAATGACATCGGGACGGACGGCACCAACGCCGAAGCCAACGCCATGTGGGGGGTCTTCATCGGCGGCGGCGCCACGAGCAACACCGTGGGCGGTTTCGGGACCTCGAGCGGCAACATCATCTCCGGCAACGGCGTGGCCGGCGTCTACATCACCGACCCGAATACGTCGCAAAACGTGGTCCTCAACAATACCATCGGCCTCAATAGCGCCGGGAACGTTCTCGCCAACGGCGACGACGGCGTGCTGGTCTTTAATGGCGCCTCCAGCAACATCATCGGGCGCCGGGAGGAAGCAACACCCTTTCCGGCAACACCCGAGCCGGCGTCACCCTTTTCGGCGCCGGCGTCCAGAGCAACCAGGTCTCGGACAACCTGATCGGCACCGATCCGTCGGGCACCAATGCCAAGCCCAACGGCATGTTCGGGGTCTACATCGGCGGCGGCGCCTTCAGCAACCTCATCGGTGGAACGCAGACCTCGGGGGGCAACCGCATCTCGGGCAACAGCAGTGTCGGCGTGCTCATCACCGATCCCGGTACGATGGAAAACATGCTGGAAAACAACAACATCGGCACGACCACGCTGGGCACCGCGCTGCCCAACGTCAACGACGGCGTCCTGGTCTTCAACGGCGCGACCGACAACGTCATCGGCGGGACGGCGGCCGGGGCCGCCAACAACATCCTGTTCAACGGCCGGAGCGGTGTGACTCTCTTTGGCGTCGGCACGTCCGGGAACGTGGTGGAGGGCAACCTCCTGCAATCCAACGCGCAGCAGGGCGTGTGGATCGCCGCTGGGGCATCCCACAACCTCATCGGCGGCACGGCGGTCAACGCCGGCAACACGATCTCGAAAAATTCGATGTTCGGCATCCTTCTTGAAAATGCCGGCACCTTCGGGAACACGATCCAGGGGAACACGCTCTCCACAAACGTCTTCGACGGCGTGCTGATCTTCAACGGTCCCCAGTCCACCCTCATCGGCGGGACGACAGCCGCCGCGGCCAACACGATCGTGTCCAATAGCCGGGCGGGCGTCTACATCATCGGCTTCGGGTCCACCGGCAACGCCGTCCTGGGCAACTTCATCGGCACCAACAGCACCGGCCAGGCTGGGCTGGGCAACGCGGTGGCGGGGGTGATCCTCGACACCAACGCCTTCATCAACTTCGTCGGCTTTTCGACCGCCGGCGCGGGCAACGTCATCTCGGGCAATAAAGTGGGGGTCGAGCTGACCGGAGCGGGCACGAGTTCCAACCTCGTCCAGGCGAATTTGATCGGGGTCGCGCCGAATGGCGTCACCGCACTACCCAACACGACCCACGGCGTCCTCATCACCACCAACGCCTCCAACAATCTCGTCGGCGGCGTCACTGCGGGTGATGGCAATATCATCGCCAACAGCGGCCGCGACGGCGTCCTGGTGGGCTCCGACAGCCAGATCGCGGGGACGACGGCGGCGGGCGACGGCAACGCCATCGAGAGCAACTCGATCTACTCCAGCACGCGCCTCGGCATCTTCCTGGGGAACGACGTCACCACCAACCCGCCCATCGTCCTGGGCAACGACGCTCTGGGCCACACCGGCATCAACAACAACTACCAGGACTATCCGTCCCTGACCAGCGCGGCGGCCGTCGGCGTCAGCACCACGATCGTGGGAACGCTCGCCAGCCCGAACAATCCCGGATCGACCTTCCGCATCGAATTCTTCAGCACTCCCACCCCGAACGCTTCCGCGTTCGGCGAGGGCAAGACCTTCCTGGGCTTCCTCACGGTCACGACCAACGCCATGGGTAACTTCGCCTTCACCGTCTCGCTGCCGGTGATGACGATCGCCGGTCAGTACCTGAGCGCGACTGCGACCGACCCGCTCGGCAACACCTCGGAGTTCTCCCAGAGCGTGATGATTACGTGACCGCATGAGGCTTTGCTGGAGCCGCGCACGCAGTAAGCGGGCCTAAATCCCGCTTACTGCGTGCGCGGCTCCAGGACGAAGTGCGATCACCAGCGTTCGATCCTGCGCCACGAGGGTCTCCAGGCGCCGGGTCACGGCGTCGAGATCGTCGAACGTGCGGCCTTCAGCAGACAACCAGCGCAGCCAGTTCGCCACACCCAGAAGCGTCCCCGTCCGATCCAGCGCTCGCGCCAACTCCTCTTCCTCAGCCGACAATGGCCGGACTCCGCGATACGCCGCGAGTCCAATCTGCCAACACTCGTCGTCATCCTCGACCAGACTGCCGAGCAAGCGGGCGAGATCGACGGCGACGTGATCGAGTTTCACCGAGCCGTAGTCGATCAGGCCGGTCAGGCGGTCGTCCTCGAACAGCAGATGATCGTGCCACACGTCGCACAGGCAAGGTTGCAGCGACCAGCGTGCGGTTGTCCACCGGAGCAGCCACGTCGGGATCAAGGGGAGCCAAGGAGTGAGGACGCTCTCGGCCCGCTCGATCAGCGGACCGAGCGATTCGCTTTGGGACGCGCTGTCGGGTGGACTCCAGCCGCGCAGCCGCTGCCATTGCAGCAAGCGGTCGAAGCGCCGTGCAACGGCGGGGCATTCCCCGGTCGATTGGTGACCCTGCCCCCAACTCCGATGCAGGCGGGCGAGAGCGGAACAAGCGGTCTCGAGCCGAACGGTGGTCGGCCGATCGCGATAGTCGGCCCGGCCCGGCATCCACTCGGCAAGTTCCCACCACCGGCCCCGGTATTCGACGCACGACGATTGATCGGTGCTCAATTCGAGACGCGGCACGAACTTCAAGCCGGCACCTCGTGCCAGCGTCATCAGATGATGGGTGTGATGGAGACGCGCAGGGAAGGAATCGTCGGGAGGCCAGGCGCGGAGACAGCGTCCCGCAACGCGCCAGAGGCGAGCGCCGCTGAAGCCGCCGTGGTTGCCGAGTGGTTGCGGGATGCCGTGACAGGAGGCGGGATAGCGCGCGAGCACAGCCGCGGCAGCAGGATCGAGCACATCGGAGGACATGGGACGCTTACCGTAAACCTCGCTCGCTTTTTAGCATGGGAGGTTGCTTAGAAGCTATTTCAAGACTGGCGAGCCGAGTCCCGTAAGGGGCCGGGTACATGGCAATAGGCCGCAACCCGGCTGCTTACGCAGCTCGGCTCGCCGATTTTGAAACAGCTTCTAAGCCGCAAGCGGCAATTCGGTCAGCGCTGCGCCGTGGCCGGCTCGTCGGGTTTCGGCTCCGGCACTACGCGCACCACCGACTTGACCTTGTCGAGCAGCGGCTTGGGGTAGACGCCGACGAATACCGTCACGACGGCGCAGATCCAGATTGCCGCGAGCACGGGGCGGAATTTACCCGCGACCGGGGCCTTTGCCGCATCGCGGAGGTACATATACGCGATCAGCCGCAGATAGTACCAGCCGCCGATCGCCGCGTTGACGGCGCCGATCAGCACGAGGATGTTGAACAACTGGTTCTGATCCAGCGCGGTTGCGTCCTTGGTCGGGAACAGCGCCAACGGTGTCTGCATGGCGCCGAAGAACAGGAACATCTTGCCGAAGAAGCCCGCCGTCAGCGGCATCCCGATCAGGCTGAGCAGGAACAGCGTCATAAGCAGAGACGCCCCAGGCCGATGACGACCTAGCCCAGCCAGGTCGTCCACTTTCTCCACTTGCTTCTCGGGTGAGCTGAGATACGTCAGCATCGCAAACGTGCCGATCGTCATGGCCCCGTAAGAGACGAGATAAAACAGTACACCCTCGACGCCGCCGACCGCGACGTCCGCCCGGCCGCCCAGCCGTGTCGCCGCGGTCAGACCGATCAGCATGTAACCGGCGTGGGCCACGCTGGAATACGCCATCAGCCGCTTGATGTTGTCCTGGAGCAGGGCGAGCACGTTGCCGAGCGACATCGTCACCGCGGCCATGATCCAGAGGACGACCGGGATCTGCGGATCGTAGCCGGGCGTGCCGAAGGTCAGGACGGGTTGAGTCACGTTGATAACCGCGGCTACTGGCGGGACGAGCAGCAGTATCCGCACGAGCGCGATGAAGCCGGCGACTTTCGGAATGACGGCCAGCAGGGCGGCGTTCGGCGTCGCAGTCCCCTGGTACACGTCCGGTGCGTAAAAGTGGAACGGCACCGCCGCAATGCGGAAGCCGAGTCCCGCCAGCACCAGCACCAGCGCCATCAATAGCACGCCGCGCGGCGCCCCCATCGGATGGTCCAGCCGCGTTTGCAGGGCGTCGGCCAGCGCGGCCAGGTTCGTCGTGCCGCCCAGGCCATACAGGTAGCTGAAGCCGAACAGCAGCAGGCCCGAGGAGAACACGCTCAGCAGGAAATACTTCATCGCCGCTTCGCGCGCCTGGCCGTCGACCCGCGGCAGGTACAGGACGATGTACGTGGGGATGCTGATGAGTTCCAGCGCCAGGAACAGGGTGATGAGGTCGTTCGCCGCGGCGGTCAGGCCGGTGCCGGCGGCGATGAGCAAGAGACAGGCGTGATACTCGGCGGCATGGCTTGCGGGCACTTCGTCCCAGGCGAACAGGACCAGCACCACCGTTATCAGGAGGGCGAGCCAGCGGATGAACGTGGCCAACCCGGTGTTCAGGACCGGCGACGAATACTGCTGCGCGTTGAACTCCCCGGCCTTCGTTTCCAGTTTCGATTTGGCCGCGGCTTGATCCTCCGAGAGAGATTTGGCCTCGGCGGCATCCTTCGCCGCGAGCCGGTCCTTGCTTATCTTCTCGACGGCGTGGGTCAGCTCCTTCACCTCGACCGCGCTGCTCTCGACCGTCGGCACATGGCTGGAGCTATACCACAACCCCAGGCCGGCGAGGCCGAGGCTGATGAGCGCCGCCCAACCCCACAAGCAGCGGTTGGCGCGCCACGTCCCGCCGAGAAACAGGACGCACGCGGCCACGCCCAGCACCAGCTCGGGCAGCAACTGCGGGAAGTAGCCGGTCAGTGCTTTGACGAGGTTCGGGTCCACGATGATCTCCTCGTTTAGCCGCGGTTCCAAAAGCTCGTACCGCCGACATTCCTGTCGGCACAGGCCGGCAAGAATGCCGGCAGTACAGGATTTGAACCCGCGGCTAAACGAAATTCACTTCGCTCGTTCGCGCGCCTCGCCTGCCAGCTTGGCCACGAACTGCAATTCGGGCTTGGCGGTGTCAAGGAACGGTTTCGGATAGAAGCCCAGCAGCACGCACAGGGCCGCGATGGGGGCCAGCGTGGCGATTTCCCGGCCGTTCAGATCGGGAACTTGCCCATGCCCTTCGTGGTGCGGTTCATGCACGGGGCCAAAGAACACGCGCCGCATCATGGTCAGCATGTACCAGGCGCCGAGCAACATCCCGAACGACGCCAGCACGGTCAGCGTGCGTCCGTTCACGGTGCCTCCCTGGAAGTCGTACATGCCGAACAGAATCAGCACCTCGCCGACGAAGCCGTTCAGCCCCGGCAGCCCGATGCTCGTCATGGTGATGAACATCATCGCCGCCCCGAGCAGCTTCAGCCGCGCCGCCATGCCGCCGTAGTCTTCCATCTTGCGCGTGTGGTAGCGCTCGTACAACATGCCGACCAGGAGGAAGAGACCGCCCGTCGAGAGGCCGTGATTGATCATTTGCAGCAGACCGCCGCTCAACCCTGCCTCGTTCAGCGCGAACACGCCGAGCATGCAGAAGCCGAGATGCGCCACGGAACTGTAAGCGACTAACTTCTTGAGATCGTCCTGGGCGAGCGAACAGAACGAACCGTACAGGACGCCGATGACGGCCAGCCAGCCAATCAGCGGGGCGCCGACGCTGAGACTGGCGTCCGGCACCAGCGGCAGACATAGGCGCAGAAAGCCGTAGGTGCCGAGCTTGAGCAGGATGCCGGCCAGCAGCACCGAGCCGGCGGTCGGCGCCTCGACGTGGGCCAGCGGCAGCCAGGTATGCACGGGGAACAGCGGCACCTTCACCGAGAAACCCACCATCATCGAAACGAAGACCCAGAACTGCACCTTGCGCCAGTAATCGACGCGCTCCTCGGCGCGGGCCAGCTTCGCTTTCGTGTCGGCATCGTCGGGCTTGTCGGCGGCTTGCTTGCGCAGCGCGCTGTCGCGCTGTCAGCCACGGTCCTGCTGCGAACGTTGGATAGCTCGACGAGTTTGGGGATCGAGAATGTGATCCGGTCCGACGTTTCCTTCTCGGGATCGAGCGGTTGGCCGAGCGACAGGACGACACCGAGGACGCCCAGCAGCGTAATGAGCGAACCGGCCAGCGTATACACGAAGAACTTGCGGGCCGCGTACTGCCGCTCCGGTCCACCCCAGATGCCGATGAGGAAGAACAGCGGCACCAGCGACAACTCGAAGAAGACGTAGAACAGCACGATGTCGAAGGCGAGGAAGACGCCCAACATGCCGGTTTGCAGCACGAGCAGCCAGGCGTAGAACTCGTTGACCCGATCGGTGACGGCGTTCCACGAGCAGAGGACGCCGGCCACCATGAGCAAGGCGGTGAGCAGAATCAGCCAGACGTTGATGCCGTCCAGGCCGATGAAGAACTGGATCGGGTCGATCTTCGACGAACCGAAGGTCGCCAGATCGAAGCGTGTGGTATGGGACGGTTCAAAGGTATCCGACAGCGCCTTGACTTGGGAGCCTTCCCGCGGGTTGATACGGGCGCAGGCGAAGTCGAGACAGACAACCGCTGCCAGGACGAGGCACAGCAGCGTGCAGGCGAGGCTGGTCCAGCGAACGGCGGGGCGCGGGCGGCGCCCATCGCGGCCACGAGGACCGCGGTTGCCAGCGGCAGGACGAGCAACAGGATCAAGACAGTCGGCATGTTCATCCCATTGTTGGGCGGTCGATTCGTTTAGCCGCGAGACTCTGGCGAGCGTTGTACAGCGCTCGCCAGAGTCTCGCGGCTAAACGGTGTCAATTCACAGCGCCCGAATCAGGGCGAGCAGGAACACCGTCAAGCCGAGCATCATCGGCCGGAACCGCCTGCAACACCTTCATGCCGCGCAGAACCGGAATGGCGTCCCCGGCCGGCGGCAGCGCCTCGTTCGGCGGCGATTTCGGCATCGAAGTTCCATTCCTTTGGAAGCGGAGTGGAACACGCTCCACACTCGAAAACCCCATCCTTGACGATGTTGATGGAGCCGCAGCGCGGACAGCGGCGAAAGTCAAACGCCTGGCTGAAACCAAGAGGGCCTGCGATGCCTGCTCGTGCAAGGGCCGCTTCGGCTGCTGGCCACGAATCCGCTTCAGGACAATAACCCGTGGACTGATTCGTTACCCAGGTAACGCTGACACGGCTCCTGCTGACGGTGAACGTCATTTCGCCAGCAGACCGCACCGGACTTCCACCAGCACAGGCTACGTGTTCGCTCCGCCGATCTGCAATTCGCAGCCAGCCGGCCTCGTCGATGATGAAAGTAGCCGTGACACTCCCCGCGGCGTCCAAGTCCTGGCCAGTTTGTCGGATCCAATGACACACATCCTCCGGCGACTCGACACGCATTCCCGCCTGTGCAGTAGGAGTACGTTCTGCGATTTTCTTCGGACCGACGTACCGATATATTGACCGCATGGGAGTTCCCTTCTTCCACTCCTGTCAGACGGCAAGCGCGCTCACAGCCTCGTCACTAAACGCCGTAGATTGCAATCCCTTCGCGATGGCGTCCGCAAATTTCGGCGTGACAAACTGCGGAGGTATCGCATGGAGCGCCAGGTAAAGTTGGGCAGCAGTCGCTTTGTCGCCCAGGCTATCAACCAACTCTTTCCAGTTTACCAACCCATACGACTGCTGATAGCGAGTAAAGCACCGGATAACCAGGTCTTTGATGAAAGCGGCCACGGTCTCCGTCAGCTCGACGGAATAGGTCTTCAGCGCCGTCAAGCCCGTGGTACACGTCTTGAATGGAACCGCCTGGGGTGGACATGACTTCCTCGAAGAAGCGGTCAAGGGCATAGCTGGACCATTTCGGGTCGCTGGTGTCCAGTTCAAATTTCTTGAACCGGAGGATGACCGCATTCAGCCGGTCTTGCTTGTTATCAATCATGAAACAGAATCCTGATCTTGGTGTCTTTGGGTAGCGTCCCTGCTTCCACTCGCCGAATGATTTCGTTCAGCCGATGATGCCCGCCCGTGATGCTGAACCCGGCTCCCTGGATTACGCCGCTTATCGGGTCGTCTGGCCTGAAGCGGAGTAGTTCTTCGTTGGACATCTTACTGACGCTTTCGGCCTGGTCAGGAAAGATGCCGTGTTTTCGACCCTTGATTGCCCCGCCGATGTCCCCCGCATTCAGTTCCCCAACACGCGGGTTGAATTCCTCGACGGTCGGCGCAAGAGGGTTGCGTGGCGTCCCGAATGACCTTCCCTTCGCATCTCCCCGCACGATGCGAAATCGGACGCCTTCGGAGAGTTGGGCTGCCTCTTCTTGGCCGAGAGGTTTGACGATGTTGCATAGTCCCTCGATGCCGTTGTGGACAAGAACGCCATCAATTGTTGCGGTCTCCGAAACGATAAATCTCACAGCGCCCGAATCAGGGCGAGCAGGAACACCGTCAAGCCGAGCATCATCGCCAGGGCGTAGAACTGGACCAGGCCGTTCTGCACCGGGCGGAACAAATAACCGATCCAGATCGGCACCTGGCCGGTCAGGTCCACAAGACCATCGACCAGGAAATAGTCGATGATCCGGATGCTCTGCGTCAGCACGGCGAGCGGACCCAGGATGAAGGCGCCGTACACCTCGTCGATGTAGAACTTGTTAAATGACAGCTGATACGCGCCCTGCCAGACCGTTGCCAACTTGGCCGGCAGGTTCACCAGTTTGACGTACATCAGCCAGGCCACGAAGATGCCGGCGATCGCAATGGCGCCGCTGATGCTCATCAGCATGACATTCGGCTCTTCTGGTTTCACTGCGAGGAAACCAGGCGTCTTCTCGACGAAGTGCTCGAAAATGTGCGTCGGTCCGAGGACGCCGCCGACACCCAGGGCGAACACGGCCAGGACCATCAGCGGCAGCGTCATCACCTTCGGCGACTCATGGGCCACTCCGCCGTGGCTGGGCGCGGCGTGGCCGTGGTCCGGTGCATGACCGTGCCCATGCCCATGTGCGTCATCGGCGGCGCCGTGGCCGTGCGACCCAGCTTCCGGCGGCACTTTCAGCTCGCCCCAGAATGTGCGGAAGTAGGCGCGGAAGGTGTAGAACGCCGTCAGTGCCGCGGTCACCATGCCGGATATGAACAGGATCATGTACGCGCTGTTGTGGTGACCGGCCTCGAACGCGGTGCCGAGGATTTCATCCTTGCTCCAGAAGCCGGACAGCAGCGGGAAGCCGGCCAGGGCGAGAGCGCCGCAAAGGAAGGTGGCGTGCGTCGCCGGCAGCACTTTGCGCAGGCCGCTGAACTTGCCCATGTCGATGACGCCGCCCATCGCGTGCATCACACTGCCGGCCGACATGAAAAGCAGTGCCTTGAAGAAAGCGTGCGTGAACAGGTGGAACATGGCGGCGACGACGGCGATCGTTGCCAGCGAATGTTCGCCGGTGCTGATGCCGCAGCCCAGGCGCGAGGAACATGTAGCCGAGCTGGCTGAGCGTCGAGTAGGCCAGGACACGCTTCAGGTCGTTTTGCGTCAGGGCGATCAGTGCCGCCAGCAGGGCGGTGAAGGTGCCGATGCCGGCCACGATGAACTGCGCACCCGACGATGCCTCAAACAACGGCGTGCAGCGGGCCACAAGGTAGACGCCGGCGGTGACCATTGTCGCGGCGTGAATGAGGGCGCTGACGGGCGTCGGACCTTCCATCGCGTCCGGCAACCACACGTGCAGTGGGAACTGGGCCGACTTGCCCGCGGCCCCGCAGAACAGCAACATGCACACGGTGAACACCAGCTCGGGCGGTTGGTCCTCCTTGACGGCCTCGAAGACGCACGTCGAACTCTACGGAGTACAGGTGTTCGCCGCCCGGCCCCTTGAACACGCCCAGATGGTGATGATGCCGAGGAACATGCCGACGTCGCCGATGCGCGTGACCAGGAACGCCTTGCGGGCGGCGGCGGCGGCGGACGGTTTGCGAACCAGAAGCCGATGAGCAGGTAGCTGCACAGGCCCACGCCTTCCCAGCCGAGGAAGAGGACGATGAAGTTGGCCGCCCAGCACCAGCGTCGTCATCGAGGAGACGAAGAGCGACATGGCGGCGAAGAACCGCGGATAGCCGGGGTCGCCGTCCATGTAGCCGATCGAGAAGATCGGAGATCAGCGTGCTGACGAAGGTGATCATCACCAGCATCATCGTGGAGAGCGGATCGGCACGGAGAGCGAAGTCGATATGGACGTTGCCGGCGTCGATCCAGGTGAAGTATTTCACCGACTTCGAAGCACTTCCCTCGGAAGTGACGTGATGCACCGGCGATCAGCAGCGCCATCACCGACAGCACGCAGGACGCGGCGAAGGCGAGGACGCACGGCAAGTGGCTGTAGCGGCGCAGCAGCTTCGGCCCGAGGAAAGCGATAAATACGCGCGGCGAACAGCGGCAGGCCCGGGATCAGCCAGAGGTAGTGAGCGAAACTCAGACATGGCTCGACCTCCTCCGGCGGTGTACGGGTTCGGGGCCGGCGGGGCAGGTTCGGCAGCGGCTCCTCCTTCCGCCTCGCCGGCAGCGGTTCTTCGTCCTCGGTCAGCTTCCAGATCGGGCTCGCGCAGGTCCTGCCACACGCTGACGTCCAGCGTTTGCGGTGCTTGTAGAGCATGAGGATGAGTGCCAGCGCCGACTGCCGCCTCGCACGCGGCGACGGTCAGGATGAACAGGACGAACGCCTGGCCCTGGAGGTTGCCGCGATAGCGCGCGAAGGCGACGAGGTTGATGGCCACGCCTTGCAGCATCATCTCGCGCACAGGAACATGATGATCAGGTTGCGCCGGGCAAGGAAGCCGATCATGCCGAGCACGAAGAGGACGGCGCCGACAGCGAGATAGTGGTACAGCAGCGGGTTCATGGCATGCTCCTCCCGGTGGCTGGCCGGTGAGCGATGGCGATGGCGCCGACGGTGGCAATGAGCAGCAGGAAGCCGCCCAGCTCCACCGGCCAGCAGGTAGTCGGTGAACAGCGGATTTGCCGAGGAATGGCGGAGTTCTCGGCCGGGAACTGCGGCCGGCCCCACTTGTCGCGCCGCAGGTTGGTGGAGTCACGGACGAGGGCGGCCCGCTGAGGCCGGATTGGAACTGGCGCGCTGGTCGGATCCGGCTGGAACAGCCCGACGCGCTGGCGGGCGGCAAGGACGAGCGTTTCATAGTTTCCAGCTTCTTGTGCATCTTCGTCGGCCGCTATGGTCGCCGGGCGTCGGAGTGGGCCAAGTTGAACGCTGGTCAGATTGTCAATCCGGCCGGAATTTCAGGTCTTTTCGTCCGAGCAATTCCAGACGCCAGCCGGAAGCGCGTCGACGAAGTCGGCGTCCTTCGAGACGGTTGCCAGCTCCTTCGCCTTCATGCCGGCGTGACATCCTCCTGCGAAAGTCGTTCGAGGCGCGGTCGAGTTCCGTCGGGTCGCGGTGTCAGCACATCGTCCATCTCCTCGTGCGGTCTGGGCGTTCGCAGCAGCAGCGTGAATCCGACGCAGGAACGGATCGAGGTCGCGGGTCCCGTTCTAAAAGGCGAGCTGGAGACGTAGAGGAGGGCTCCGAGCAGCACGAAACCGGTCAGCGACGCCAGCAGCGGCTCGCGTGAGCGCATGTCGGCATCGTCGAGGCCGGTTTGCTGGGCCAGCATGAGGACGAACAGGAACGTCACCACGATGGCCCCGGCGTAGATGATGATCGTGGCGGCCATCAGGAACGGGGCCGCCAGCAGCAGGAACAGGCCGCAAACGCTGAGGATGACCAGCGTGAACGACAGGGCAGCCCGGGCGGGGTTGTGATTGCGTCACGAGAGCGTGCCGGAGACGATGGCGAGGCCGGAGAAGGTGTAGAACAGCACCGTCTCGATGCTGGCGCCGCCGACGTTGACGATCAGCAAGCCGGCCAGCACCAGGGCGAGGATGCCGAGGACAGTGCCCCAGAAGAACGCTGTCGCCCTTGCGGCCGCGGCAGCAGGTAATAGATGGCTGCCGCCCCTGCCAGCAGCGGCAGCAGCACGACACGGAACTCCGCGAAGTGCGACGGGAGTCGGCGATGAGCGGGGAAACGGGCATGACGGTTATTTGCGCTCCAGTATTTGTTTAGCCGCGAGCTTTTGCGAGCGCTGAGTCAGCGATCGCAAAAGCTCGCGGCTAAACATCACGTTTGTGCCGTGGACGAGTTCGTCATTCCGATGTCGGCCAGCTCCGACGCCGGGCCGAGCTTGCCGGATTTCGTTCGCACCGGGTCGGTGCCGGTCTTCGTCGTCTGATCGAAGACGGCGAGCAGCTTCTCCTTGTCGAACATCATCTCTTCGCGGCTCATGCCGGTCAGGTCGTACAGCGTCGTCAACTCGATGGCATCGACGGGGCACGCCTGCTCGCACATCCCGCAATAGATGCAGCGCAGCTCGTCGATGACGAACGTCTCCGGATACTTCTCGCGGATAGCCGTGGCTCGGCTCCGACTGCCATCCGGCGGCGCCGGCGCCGCCACAATGTCGATGCAATGGGCCGGGCAGGCGGTCGAGCACATGTAGCAGGCGACGCAGCGGACCCGGCCCTTTTCGTCGCGGTTGAGCCGATGGACGCCGCGATAATTGGGCGGCAGCTTCGGCTCGACTTCCGGGAACTGCTGCGTGATGCAGCCGTCGCCATGCCGAAGATGGTGCGGCCCATGTGCCGCACCGTCGTCACGATTCCCTGCGTGATGGCCGGGAGATAGAGCTGCTCGAACAGCCCGATCTTCGGCTCGACGATCCATTTCACTTCGGACGCGGGCGATGGGCATGATTGGGTTCTCCCTTCACAGTTCCTTCTCCCCTCGCCCGGTACTCCGGGGAGAGGGGTCGGGGCTGAGGGGCGAGCGACTCCGCAGCCCCGGACGTCCGGCGGCTCTCGGAGTACCTGGGCGCCGGGGCAGTAGCCCCCGCAGGTACGCCACACCCAGCGGATTCGGCGTCCCGTGCCGCGCACGTCGAGATCTACCTTCGGCGGTTGCTTCGGCAGATAGATCGTGAACCACGCCGCGCCGATCAGGATGACCAGCGACAGCGGCAGCAGCCATCCAGTGGCTCAGCCCGAAGTACTTGACGAACAGCACGCACAGCAGCGACGCCAGTGCCAGCGGCATCATCACCTTCCAGGTCAGGCCCATGAGCTGATCGAAGCGGAAGCGCGGCACCGTCCAGCGCACCACCATGAAGAACAGGATGACACAGCGCCATCTTGACGCCGAGAGGACGACGACCTTGAGCATCATCCGTTTATCGTGCCGGTGTCCAGCGGCTTGGTGACGCCGGGAAAGAGCCAGCCGCCGAAGAACATGATCGAGATAAGGAAGCTCGTCGGTAATCATGTGCGTGTACTCGCCCGAGCATGAAGAGGCCGAACTTCAGGGCGCTGTACTCGGTGTGGTAGCCGCCGACCAGCTCCTGCTCGCACTCCGGCAGGTCGAACGGCAGACGGTTGCACTCGGCGAAGACGGCCGTGATGAACAGCACGCGCGGCCAGACGGCTGGAAGAAGATGTTCCAGCCGTGCTCGTACTGGTAGCCCAATGATCCGCTCCAGGTTCAGCGAGCCGGTCATGAGCAAGACGCCGAGCACCGACATGCCGAGCGGGATTTCGTAGCTGATGAGCTGGGCGCTGGAGCGCAGGCGCGCCGAGGAAGCTGTACTTGTTGTTCGACGACCAGCCGCCGAGGACGACCGCGTAAACGGCCAGGCTGCTGAGTGGCGAACACCCAGACGATGCCGATGTCCACGTGCGGGGCGATGACGAACTGGATCTGCTTGTTGTAGTCGTCGAGCCGTTGCGGATAAGTTTTGCCGCCCTCTGCCGCCGCGTGCTTCGCATCGGCGTCGAGGACCGCTTTGCATCTCGCCTTCGGTCTGCGGCCAGATGGACCTGACTTTCTCCGTGCGATAGTCGAACAGTTCCGGCGGCGTGCTGGTCTGGCCGAACGGCACCACGGCGAAGGCGAGCATGGCAGTCGCCAGCGAGATCGCCGGGGCGAGCAGGTAGAAGAGCTTATCGACGCGCGTAGGAATTACCTCTTCCTTGAGGAGGAATTTGACGCCATCGACGATCGGCTGCAAAAGGCCGAGCGGGCCGACGCGGTTGGGGCCGATGCGATCCTGCGTCCAGGCCGCGATCTTCCGCTCCAGCAGCGTCAGATAGGCGCACGTTCCCTGCAGCACGCCGACAACGACGGCGATGAAGAGCAGCGTGATCCAGAAGCCGAAATCGAGAGTACATTGCGGTCAACGACCTCAAAGACCCTCGTTTAGCCGCAAGCTTTGGCGAGCGCTGGTCATTCCAGCGCTCGCAAAAGCTCGCGGCTAAACGTCCAGGTGGATACCGTGTTCTCCCAAGTCCCCGCCGGCCAGAGCGGCGAAGTACGGCTACCTCGGCGGCCAGTTCCTTCCTCAGCGTCGGCACGTGAACCAGGCCGCGCCGTTCCAGCAGGTCGAGGAACACCTGGCCGGTGGTGCCGTCCCTCGCCGGTTGGCGTCGCGCCCCAGTGAGTTCCTGCGCCAGGCCGGCGTGGTTGACGAACGTGCCGTCCTTCTCCGCAAACGACGATCCCGGAAGAATGTATTGCGCGAAGCTACTCACCGGCGACGGCAACAGGTCGTGGCAGACGACGAGCGGCACGTTTTTGCAGCGACTTTGCCTGGCCCTCGCTGACCCAGCCGTCCTCGCGCGGCGGATAGCCGGCGGCGAGGTAGAGTGCTTGAATGCTTGCCGGACGACGCCGATTTCACCACGTCGTCGAAGCCGAATCACCTCGCCCTGGAAGTGCCGCAGCACCGCCTCGACGCCCTTGCGGTTCGGGCACTTCTCGGCGCGGATGGTGAACTTCACCGGTTGTGCCGGCCGGCCGCGGCGGTCCTTCGGATAGGTGTCGTCCTGGCCGACCGATCGGCACCGGACCCAGCGCCAGACGCACGTTCTTGGACAATACTCTTGAGGAACTTGCCGAGCAGGTACGCCTCCTCGCAAGTCAGGAACGGCGAAAGGACACCGACGACCTGCGCCGGCGTCCTTTCCCGCGGCGTCGAGGAACCCTTTGCGGATGGCGTTGATCGTATCCGGCCACGGTTTCGGTTCCGGCTTGCCGTCCTTGCGGACCATCGGCCGGCGAAAACGCTCGATCGCGTTGACGTACCCGTAACCGAGCCGGCCCTCGTCGCACATGAAATGGCCCTGAGCCAGCGGATTGTCCCGAGGCCGCAGGCGGTAGACGATGCTCTTGTCGCCGTCGAGTTCGATGCTGCAACCCGTCGAGCAATCGGGGCAAACGCTTTGAACCGTCTTCAGGTTCCAGACGCGATGCTTGTAGAGGAAGTCCTTGCTGCACAGCGCGCCGACCGGGCAGAGATCGACGACGTTGGTGGCCAGCTTGTTGTCGAGCGGGTCGCCGGGGAAGATGTCGATCTCCTCGTGGCTGCCGCGATTGACGATATGCAGCTCGGCCTCACCGCTGATTTCGCGCGTGAAGCGAACACAGCGCGAACACATGATGCAGCGATCGGTGAAGAGCGCCACGTTGGGGCCGAGGTTCGGCTTGTTGGGCGGCGTGTTCTTGTCGTCGATCAGCCGGGTTTCGGCGTGGCCGTAGCCGTAGCTGTAGTCCTGCAGCTTGCATTCGCCGGCCTTGTCGCACACGGGACAGTCGAGCGGATGATTGATCAACAGCCCTTCGAGAACCTGCTCCTGGGCTTCCTTGACGCTCTTGCTGTCGGTGACGACGACGGTGCCATCCTTGACCATCTGCTGGCAGCCGGGCACGACCCGGGGCTGGAGGACCGGCTTGCCGTCCTTCATTTCGCCGATTTCGACCAGGCACATGCGGCAACTGGCGACGACGGTGATGCGCCGGGTGCCAGCAATAGAAAGGCACGGCGACACCGATCTTCTGCGCCGCCTGGATGACGTTCAGGCGTTCGTTGCCGATGTCAACCGCGTTGCCGTTAACGTAGACGGTGGCCATGCGCCTGGGTTCCCCTTCGTTTAACCGCGAGCGTTCCGCGAGCGCCTTGAGGTTCAGCGCTCGCGTCTAAACAATTGCGTTTCCTTATTGCCCGCCTGCCTTGAGCGCCGCCTGGAAATCCGATTCAGGCATCAGCTTAACGTGACCGTCGCCGAACGCAGCCACGCGGTTATTCCATTTCTTGTACTCGTTCTTCTCGTAAAGGATCACCGTGTTCGCCGTCAGCCGGGCCTTCGGCACCACCATGACGATCGAACCGTCCTTCAACGCCTTTTGCCAGTCGAAAGGAAATGTCTTGATGTTGGCCAGTAGTTCGTCCTTGTCTGCCGGCGAGCGGTTATTATCCAGGTTGAGCTGGATGTACACGGTTGCAATCTCCTCGAGGGCATTCTGAACGATCTGCCTTTGGGCCCCGCGCAGAACGTCATTATCTGCCGGAGTAGCTCCAATATGCTGGTTCGTGATCGGGTTGCCGGTCCCTTCGTCGGAATCCGATCCGCTCTTCGCATTTTTCTTGCCGCAGCCGCTCACACCGGAGGCGCACAGGACCGCGAGGAGCAGCAGCGTTCGAGTTCGACCGGCGTCCCGGAACATGGTACGTCTCCCGCGCATCAATGGGCCGCTACCAACGGCAGCGTCTTTGCCTTCGTGCCACTGCGAATGTACGACTCGAATTCCTTGCGATACTTTTGTATCGCGTTCTTGATCGGCCAGCCCGCCCCGTCGGCCAGGCCGCAGATCGTCGTTCCCGGAATGATGCCGATGCGGTCGCCGACCTCTTCGAGAATCTGCAAGTCTTCCAGCCGGCCCTGTCCGCGCCGTAACCGATCCGCCATCTTCAGCATCCAGTTCGTGCCCTCACGGCAGGGAGTACACTGGCCGCACGACTCATGGGCGAAGAAGCGGCAGATGTTGTACACAACATCGACGATGCTCGTCTGGTCGTCGAAGACGGTCGCCGCGGCCGTGCCCAGGCCCATGCAGCCAACCCTGCCGGGGCCGTTGAAATCCAGCGGCGTATCCAACTCGTCGGCGCTCATGATACCCATGCTAACGCCGCCGGGGATGACGCCCTTGGCCTTGCGTCCCTTCCAGACGCCGCCGGCGTGTTTGTCGATCAGCTCGCGCACCGTGACGCCCATCGGCAACTCGACGGTCCCCGGTTTGTTCACGTGACCGCTGATGTTATACAACTTCGGCCCGTAACTGCCGGCATCGCGCGGATTCTTCGGATCGGGCGGCACACCGAGCGACTTGAACCACTCGACGCCGCGATCGACGATATGCGTCACACAGGCCATCGTCTCGACGTTGTTGACGATGGTCGGCTTACGGAATGCGCCCTCGACGGCCGGGAACGGCGGTTTGATGCGCGGCCAGGCCCGCTTGCCCTCCAAGCTCTCGATCAGACCGGTCTCCTCGCCGCAGATGTACGCCGCGGCGCCGCGATGGACGAAGCAGTCGAGATTGAAGCCCTTCTTGCCGAGAATGTTGCGGCCGAACAGCCCTGCGCTGTACGCTTCGTCGATGGCCTTTTGCGTGGCGCGGGTGGCGGGGCCGTACTCGTAGCGGATGTAGTAGTAGGCGACCGACGCCCGCACGGCATACGACGAGATGATGATGCCTTCCAGCACCTGATGCGGGTCCTCTTCCATGAGGACGCGGTTGTTGAAGGTGCAGGGTTCACTCTCGTCGGCGTTGATGCACAGGTAAATGGGACCGGGATGGTCCTTCGGCAGGAAAGTCCACTTCAGCCCGGTCGGGAAGCCGGCGCCGCCGCGGCCGCGCAGACCGGAAGATTTGACCCAGTCCACGATCTGGGCCGGCTGCATCTCGTGGAGCGCCTTTGCCAGCGCGCGGTAGCCGCCATCGGCGCGATAGGCGTCCAACGACGGACTCGCCTTCTTGAGGATGCGGCGCAGGAGGACGGGTTCAAAGTCAGGCATTGGCTAGTTCCCTCACCGAGGGTGCATGGTTTCAAGGGATGTATCCCCAGCGATCGATCCAATCAACGTCTTCGGTTGTCGACCAATGGTTCACGATCGCTAGCACGTACCGCGTCAGGGCGAATCCCTGTCGCAAGAACATCACACCCCATGTGCGATGTCCGGCACCAAAGTGACCAATCAAATGTCCCGGCATCGTGCTCTTGTCCTGGGTAATTACACAGCGCTGCATTACCTCCGCTACGAGCAACAAATCCGGATCAAGAGTACCGCACGGCGGAGCCCCTGTGTCGCCGACGCGACAAACATCGATCCCTACGATTGCCTTTCGCAAGGCGTCAATAAGGATCGTGCTGGTGCATTCATCAACGAGAAAGCGAAGTTTACTCATTGGCAGCTGCGGCTTGCTTGCGCTCGGCTTCCTCCTTCGGCCAGAACGGACCGCGCTCTAGGTACTTCTGGTAATACGCATCGCAAATCTTCCGCCCCTCGGCCATATAGGCTTCCACCTCCTCCTGATGGCGGAGGTAGTAAAGTATCGCAGCATAAACCTTGTCCAGCGAGAGACTCGGGTACACCTCACGGGCAATTTGCTCCGGCCCAAGCCCTTGTTTGTAATAATCGAGTACGCTCTCGATTCGGATGTTGTGCCCTTTGATGCGGATGTTCTCGCTTGACCCGAACTCGGTTTGAATCTTCTCGAACACGAAATAATCTTCAAGCTGCATGGCTTTGCCCACCTTCACCGTTGCGTGTTCTCGATCTACTCTTCAGGGCGTCGAGGGAATGTACAACGGCACGTCGCGCCACTCGTCCGCATTGGTGGCACCCCATATCAGCATCAATTCGTCGAAGAATCGCTTCAGCCGATGGCCTCTTTTCATCATCAAAACGCCCCATGTATGGTGGCCGGCATTGTGATGGTCCTGTAAATGTCCCGGCATCGTCTTCTTGTCGCGTGTGAGCAATATCCGCTCCATCGTTTCCGCGGCGAGCAAGTTTTGCGGATCAGGTGTTCCGAATGGAGTCGCCCCCGGTTCGCCGACACACAGGATGTCCACCGCCGGTTCGTGCAAGCGTATTGCTTGCGTTAGTTGCCTCGGAACATCCTGATCGAAGAAGAACTTGGGGCTAGCCATGAGCAACTTTCTCGGTAGCCTCCTGCTGAGCTTTCAGCTCGCGGAGACGCTTTACTACCGGCGCCGGCTCCTTCTTCAGCCACTCCTGATAATGGTCGTCGCAGATCTTTTTCCCCAGCTCTATATGGGCTTCGACCGCCTCCTTGTTGTGCAGGTAATAGAGGATCGTGGCATACACCTGTTCCAGGGTCAGCGATGGGTAGATCTCGCTGACGATCTTCTCGGGGCTTGTCCCGTGTTTGTACTCATCGATCACGAAGTCGATGATGATCCTACTTCCCTTGATCCAGATCTCCTCGGCCGGGCCAAATTTCGACTCCATTTTCTCGAACACGAAATAATCTTCCAGCTGCATGGCAATGCCCTCCTTCCAGGGCCATTCTATCGCTTTCGCAGCTCCTCCAGCAGCGCGTCCACCTTATCCGGCGTCACGTCGAAGCGGCCCACGTCCTCGATCAGCACCGCCGGCGCCCCCTCGCAGACGCCAATGCACTCGGCAGGCACCACGGTGATCTTGCCGTCCGCCGACGTCTCGCCCGGCTGGATGTTCAGCTTCTTGCACACATCCACCAGCAGCTCGTCGCCGCCGCGCAGGGCACAGGCGAGACTGCGGCACACCCACAGGCGCGTCTTGCCGAGCGGATGTTTCTCGTCGCGGAAGAAGCCGTAGAAGCTCATCGTATCGTGAACTTCCGCCGGACTGAGGTCGAGCAGATCGGCGATGTCGCGGATGGCGTCGAGCGGCACGTGGCGGATACGGTCCTGTACCATGTGCAGCGCCGGCAATGTCGCCGCCTGCTTCACGGGGTAGCGCGGCAAATACTTGTCGCGCACCTCGGCTAGAATCTCGTCTTTGACGCTTGCCCACGCACTCATCGGTCGCTCCGGGGGGTTTAGCCGCGAGCTTTTGCGAGCGCTGGGGCCAGCGCTCGCAAAAGCTCGCGGCTAAACGGTCAACGATCCAACTCCGCCGCGATGATGTTCAGGCTGCCCAGCACCGCCACCACGTCGCTCAACTGATGGCCGACGATCATGTACGGGAACAGGGCGAAATGAATGAACGACGGCGGCCGCGTCCTGGCCCGGTATGCCGTGCCGCTGCCGTCGGCCACCACATAGTAACCAAGCTCGCCGTTCGGCGATTCGATGGCCCCGTACACTTCATCCTTCGGTGTGTGCCATTGCCGATTGGTCATGATTAGCTCGAAGTGCTGGATCAGACCCTCGATGCTGCGGTAAACCGCCATCTGGTTCGGCAGCACGGCTTTGCCGCCGGCGTCCACGTTCACCGGACCGGACGGCAGGTTTTCGATCGCCGCGTCGATGATCTTCAGGCTCTCCAGCATCTCGTCCATGCGCACGAGATACCGGGCCAGGCAATCGCCGGCCGAACTGCAGATCACCTTGAACGACGAGTTCAACTCTTTATAGACGAGATACGGCTCGTCCTTACGCAGATCGCGGACCACGCCGCTGGCCCGGGCAATCGGGCCGGTAGCGCCGAGGTCGATCGCGTCTTCCTTCGATAGAACGCCGACGTCTCGGCAGCGATCGAGGAAGATGCGGTTGCGGTTGAGCAGGCGCACCACGTCGTGCCAGGCTTTCGGGAACTCCTTGACGAAGGCCCTGACCTGGGTGATCCAATCGTCGTCCACGTCGCGCATCAAGCCGCCGACGCGGGTGTAGCCGGGATGATAGCGTTGGCCGGCCGCCGTTTCGCAGATGTCGTAGATCTTTTCCTTCTGATTGAAGGCGTAGAGAAACGCGGTGAACCCGCCGAGGTCCAGCGCCGCCGCGCCGGCAGCAGCAGGAGGTGATCGTGAATGCGCATCAACTCGGAAAAGATCGTGCGAATGTACTTGCAGCGCGGCGTCAGTTCGATGCCCAGCAGCTTCTCGACGGTAAGGTGCCAGGCGATCTCGTTGGCCACCGGCGAGATGTAGTTCATCCGATCGACGATGGTGACGTACTGGTTGAAGTCGAGGTGTTCGCCGAGTTTCTCGAAGCCGCTGTGGAGATAGCCGATGTCGGGCACGGCCTTGACGATGGTTTCGCCGTCGAGCGTGAGGATGAGGCGCAGCGTCGTATGCGTGGCCGGATGCTGCGGCCCGAAATTGAGCGTCCAGAGGTAGTCCTTCTCCATCCCCTCCGGTGGAGCCAGGACGTCGGCGAGTTGCAGGGGCATCGAAAATCCTCACCATATTGTTTAGCCGCGAGCTTTTGCGAGCGTTGGATGCAGTGCTGGGTCCAACGCTCGCAAAAGCTCGCGGCTAAACGGTCAACTCTCCGCTCGCGTAATGTTGTGGAAGTTATGGCGCTCGCCGCGGCCGCGCAGCGGATAGTCCTTGCGCAGCGGGAACGAGACGAACTCATCCGGCAACAAGATGCGGCGCAGGTCAGGATGGCCGTCGAAGATGATGCCGTACATGTCGTACACCTCGCGCTCCATCCAGTCGGCCGCCTTCCAGAGCGGGAACACCGACGGCACCGTCGGCTCCGGATCGTTGACGAACGTCTTGACGATCAGCGCGCGCCGTCGCCGGTGTTCAGCAATATGTACCAGACGCCGAAGCGGTCCTTCGCGTCGGGATAGTGCAGATAGTCGGCGGCGCCCAACTCGACAAGCATGTCGAAGCCGCACGTCTGCTTGAGGAACTCCATCGCATCGAACAGACGTTCCGGCGCGACATGCACACGATGGTTGTCGCGGAATGCGGAGGTCGTGATGGCGTCGGCCCCGAGCTTCTCGCGGAGCTTGGCGACGGCGTCCTCGTATTTCATGGCGGCGTCTCCGTCCTACCCCCCTCGCCCCGGTACTCCGGGGAGAGGGGTCGGGGGTGAGGGGTGAGAGCCAGAACACTGCCCAGCGTCTCACCCCTCACCCCCGACCCCTCGCCCCGGAGTACCGGGGCGAGGGGAGATAGTCTCACTTCTCCCCTCGCCCCGGAGTACCGGGGCGAGGGGGGAAAGTCTCACTTCTCCCGCAACCGTGTCGCACTGGCATAGTCACCCGGCGCGACCATCATGTCCTTCGGGTCGAGGGTCATGGCCAGCGGTTTCGGTGCCTCGGACACCGTGCGGGCTTGAAACTCCTTGCCCACGAGCGTGCCGGTCCGCTGGATCTTCTCCTGAAGGTCGATCACCGATTGGAGCAGCTGCTCCGGCCGCGGCGGACAGCCGGGAACGTAGATGTCCACCGGGATGAAACGGTCAATGCCCTGCACCACCGCGTAAGTGTCGAAAACGCCGCCGCTCGACGCGCAAGCTCCCATCGAGATGCACCACTTCGGCTCCGGCATTTGCAGCCAGATGCGCTGGAGGACGGGCATGATCTTCATCACCACACGGCCGGCGACGATCATGAGATCGCACTGGCGCGGCGAGAAGCGCATGGCCTCGGCGCCGAAGCGGGCGATGTCATGGCGCGACGCGCCGGTGGCCATCAGTTCGATGCCGCAGCAGGCCGTGGCGAACGGCATTGGCCATAAGCTATTCTTGCGGACCCAGCTGGCCAGCTTGTTCAGGTTCGAGACGATGAAGCCATCGTTCGGTCCAATCACCGCCATCGAAACACCCCCTTCCGCCAGGCGTAGACGTAGGCGACGACGACCGTCGCCAGGAACGCCAGCACCTCGATGAAGACGACGGCACGGAACTCGGGTAGATCGATCGTTCCCTCCTGGTACGACGCCGCCCACGGATACAGGAACAGCAATTCGACGTCGAACACCAGGAAGAGAATGGCGATCAGGTAGAACTTCACGTCGAAGCGCTGCCGGGCGTCGCCGATCTGGTCCATGCCGCGATTCGTACGGCATGTCCTTGACCGCCGTGTGCCGTTTCGGCCCAATCATGTGGGCCGCCCCCAATGCGGCGACGACAAAGCCGATGATGATCACCAGGAAGATGAGGATCGGATAGTAGGTGGAGAGGTTGAAGTCCATTCTCGGCTTCCGTCCGTGCCGACATCGTGATTTTTTTCACGATGTCCGGCAAAAAGAAACCCCGACCACGGTCGAGGATGGAATTCGCTATGTTGCCACTGTGGTTTCTTTCCTACGGTCGAGGCGGCGCGGGGTCAAGAGGTTGGTCGTGAAGTTTCTACGTTTGTTTATGTTTCGCACGAATCCGCGAAACGTAAGCGGCCGGGTTCACTCTTCGCACCACGTCAGCACGACCTTGCCGCAGTTGCCCGGCGAGCATGGCGTCGAATCCCTTCTGAAACTCGTGGTACGGATAGCGGTGCGTGATGATCGGGCTGATGTCGAGCCCCGATTGGAGCATCACGGTCATCTTGTACCACGTCTCGTACATCTCGCGGCCATAGATGCCCTTGATCGTGAGCATGTTGAAGATGACGAGGTTCCAGTCGATGGCGATTTCCTTCTCGGGGATGCCGAGCATGGCGATCTTGCCGCCGTGGGCCATGTTGGCGAGCATGTCGCGGAAGGCCGCTGGCGTTGCCGGACATCTCCAGGCCGACGTCGAAGCCTTCGCGCATGCCCAGCTGCTTCTGCGCGTCGGCCAGCGGATTGCGTGCGGACGTCGATGGCCAGCGTGGCGCCCAGCGTGCTGGCCAGTTCCAGCCGATACGGGTTGACGTCGGTGACGACGACGTGCCGGGCGCCGGCGTGGCGGACGATGGCCGCCGCCATGATGCCGATCGGCCCGGCGCCGGTGATCGAGCACGTCCTCGCCGAGGACGTCGAACGACAGGGCGGTGTGCACGGCGTTGCCGAACGGGATCGAAGATCGACTGCACGTCGCGCGGAATGGTGCGGATCGTGGACCCAGACGTTGCGTCATCGGCAGCGACAGATATTCGGCGAACGCGCCCGGCCGATTGACGCCGACGCCCTGCGTGTCCTTGCACAGGTGCCGGCGTCCGGCCAGACAGTTCCGGCAGCGGCCGCAGACGACGTGCCCTTCGCCGCTGACGATCTCGCCCGGATGGAAGTCCTTGACGTTGGAGCCGACCTCGACGATCTGCGCCGACGAACTCATGGCCGACGACCATCGGCACCGGGATGGTCTTCTGCGCCCAGGCGTCCCATTTGTAGATGTGCAGATCGGTGCCGCAGATGCCGGTGCGCAGGACCTTGATCAGCACGTCGTTGATGCCGATGGTCGGAACGGGCACTTCTTCGAGCCACAGGCCGACTTCGGCTTTTTTCTTGGTCAGGGCACGCATCGTTTTCATGGGACGGAATGCTCCTTCTCCCCTCTCTCCTGTACTCAGGGGAGAGGGGTTGGGGGTGAGGGGTGGGCCGACTCGCTGTGGTAAGTCTCTCACCCCTCACCCCCAACCCCTCTCCCCTGAGTACAGGGGAGAGGGGAGTAAGATCTCAATACGGAAACGACTCATCCATCGTCGTCTTCGCCAGTTCGACGAGGAACGCCGGCGAGGCGCTCGACCAGCAGCTCCATGAGGCGAAAGCCTTTGTCGGCCGTCGCCGCCTTCGGATCGCCGAGGCCGGTGTTGGTCGTCGCCAGGTGCCAGGGCCGCGTGATGCTCACCCAGCCGCGATTGATGGCGTCGAGGCGCGTCGGCCGTTCGGCGCCGGCGTCGGCCAGCTCCGGGCGCAGGTGTTCCGCGAAGAACGCCAGACCCAGGCTCGTCTCCACTTCGTCGGCATGCTCGCCCGGCTTCTCGAACAGGCCGGGATACAGATCCTTCGCCATGCGGAACCAGTCGCAGACGCACAGGAAGACGCTGGTCCGATGATGGAGCTGGCGCATCAGCGGCTTCAGCTCGTTGCCGCCGTGGCCGTTCAGCAGCACCAGTTTGCGCACGCCCTGCCGTTCCAGCGATTCGACGAGGTCGGAGATGATCGCCAGCAGCGTCGTCGGCGTCAAACTGCACGCCAGGCCGCCGGGGACCTTCAGATGATTGGTGTTGACGCCGAACGGCAGCGACGGCAGCAGGACGACCTTGGCCCCGTCGCGGTACGCCTGCTGGCAAGCGCGGCGGCCGAGCGTCTCGACCTGAAACGTATCGGTGCCATACGGCATGTGCAGGTTGTGCGGCTCGGTGGCGCCGAAGGGCAGCACGGCCGCTTCCCAGCGCTGCTCGCGGATAAAGGCGTGCGTCTGTTCCGCGAGGATGCTCTCGTTCATGCGCTCGTCTCGTCGATTGACCGGGGCGTGCGGGTGTACTATGCTCGGTGTTCATCATAGAGCGCCTTCGTACCGCCGGCATTCCTGCCGGCGTCGTCCGAGGTGCCGTGCCGGCAGGAATGCCGGCGGTACGGATACCCTCCCGGAGGCAACGACGATGGCGGATGAGCGGCTGATCGCTTACGAGATCTTCGACAACTCGAACATGACGATTTCGACCGCCCCGGTCGATCGCGATTGGATGGACGGTTCGCCGCAGCGGTTCGCCTATCGCTGTCTACCGTTGGCCATCGCCAACCAGGCCGGCTGGTTCATCCACTGTCCGGCGAGCTTCAGCGCGGTCTGGGACGGCGGGCCTTATCGCCAGAACGTCCGCCTGGACTTCGAGACGCCTGCCACTCCGGTCCAAGCCAATCCGTGGGCAATCAGCGTGGACAGCGTCACCGTCTCGGCGATCGCCGCGGCCCGAGACGATCGTATCGTCGGGCATTTCGGCGTCGGCACGATTACGTTTTCCATCCCGTTCCTGTTCCGCACGCCGCCGGGGATCAATCTCTGGGTCAAGGGGCCGGCCAACTGGATCAAGGACGGCGTGCAACCGCTGGAGGGGATCGTCGAAACCGACTGGCTGCCGGCGACGTTCACGATGAACTGGAAGCTGACACGGCCTCATCACCCGGTGCGTTTCGAGAAGGGCGAACCGATCTGCATGTTGGTGCCGGTGCCGCGCCGCCTGGCCGAGAGTCTGACTCCCGAGTACCGTCCGCTCCAGGGCGAGCCGGCTTTGCAGAAGGAGTATCTGGAGTGGCTGAAAGCGCGTGCGGACTTCTTGCAGGGGCTAGAGAAGCGCGAACCGGAGGCAGTGAAACGCGGCTGGCAGCGCGACTACGTTCATGGCATCATGCCCAGCGGCCAACGGGCGCCGGAACATCAAACGCGACTGAGTCTGAAGGAGTTCGTTCGCGGCGAATGATTGTGTTTATCGCATGTCAGGAAAGCAAAGCGCGGATCGAGGCGATGCCGCGGTGCCGAGGGCGGCACGGAGTACCGAGTACTCAGTACTGAGTACTCGGTACTGCATTCTGCGCGGCGGCAACGACTCCGCGCGTGCTTTACTTTCCTGACATGCGAAAGCCGCCTCACGTTCGATCCAGCCGAAACGCTTCCAGGGGCACCAGCGGCTTGCGGTCGAGCAGCAGTTGGGACAACACTAGCCCGGAGGCGGGCGAGAGCTGCAAGCCGGAGCGGAAATGGCCGGCGCCGACGAAGACGTTGTCGCAATCCGGTATCGGACCGAGGAACGGCAACCCATCCGGGCTGCCGGGCCGTAACCCCGCCCAGCAGCGTTCGACGGCGGCACGGCCCAAAGCCGGCACCAGCGCCGCACCAAAGGCGATCAGCTCGGCAACGGCCTCGGCGGTGGTGCGCGTGTCAAAGCCGACGTTCTCTTCCGTTGAGCCGATCAGCACCCGGCCGTCGCCGCGCGGCACCACATAGCGCTTCCCACACAGCAGCAGCCGCCGTTGACCCGCAACGCCGCTGTTCAGCAACACGATCTGGCCGCGCACCGGACGGACGCCGGGCCGCCAACCGAACAGGCCGAGCAACTCGTCGCTCCACGCCCCGGCCGCGATGAGGAAGCGCCGCGCCTCGAATCGGCCGCGATCCGTCTCGAACGCCGTGACACGCCGGCCGACACGGATGATCGACCGGGCGCCGCATTCCGGCAACAGCCGCACGCCGAGCGATTCGCAGGCCGCGATCAGCGCCTGAAGGTGGCGCGGATTGCGCACCTGGGCCATGTCCGGCAGATGAAAGGCGCGCGTCCAGCGCGGGGCGAGGTCCGGTTCGAGGCGGCGCATCTCGTCGGCACCGAGTTCGTGAAAGACGACGCCCGCGCTGTGCCATTCATCGGACGTAACGTCCGCTGCCGTCTCGATGAGTTCCAGCCCGCCGCAGACGCGATAGCCGTTGTCGATTCCGGTGCGCTCCTGGAGTTCCTTCGACAAGCCGGGGTACATGCGAACGCTGTGGGCGCGAATCGTTCCAGCGGCGAAGGAGCATGATCGGGATTGCCGGGCGGAAGGATGCCGGCGCCGGCCCACGAGGCGGCCTTGCCAAGACCGTCCTTCTCGACGACCGTGACGATCGCTCCTTCTTTCGCCAGGAAATACGCGGTCGTCAAGCCGATGACGCCGCCGCCGAGGATCAGCACGTCTGGTGTTCGGGTCATGGGGTTGTTATAGCGACGGCCGAATCGGTTGGGCCTCGTTGTCGCAGCCCATTCCGCCCAGACTCTCCCGTCACGGAGGCTATTCGGATGATCCGGTATCGCGGGCTGTTTGCGATCCTTTCTCTGATTCTCGGCGGCGGTCTCGCCTTCACCGGGGAAGGCTTTTTTGAGTCCCTGGGCATTCCGACGGTTCAGCAGCAGAAGTCCGAAGTGAAGCCCACGGCGCCGACACCAGGCGACACTGAACCGGGGATTTTCGACGTCAGCGTGGAAGAGACCGCTGGGCAGCTCTATCAGCAAGCGCTGGACGTGGAAAAAAGAGGGCGAACCGCGCGAGCCGTGGAGATGCTGCTTACCTTGCTGGAGCAATGCCCATCATTCGACCGCCGGGAAGAGGTCGAAGGCCGGTTGCGCAGATCGCCGACAGGTGGCTCGACGCCGCCCGACAGACTAAGCGACTAGCTCAGGCCGACCGGGGACTGCTCCATGTCGACACCCGAGCGACCAGCGAATTCTGGGAAAATCCGGATGGTAGCGAGGTAGAAGCCTGGAAGATATTGGACACGATGGTGCGGCTGGCACGCCGGAAGATACTCGATCCTGAGATGTTCGTATGGGATGACAAAGGGCATGAATATCCGGAAGGATGGGATTGGGTGGAGGATGTGTTTCTGGAAGTTCCAGTCTTTCATCAGAAGGTCCCGAATGTCCCCCGAACTGCCGATGGGTTCTGGATCGGCCACGAGACGATCAACTATCTCCCCACGAATCCATCACGCAGATATTTCAGTTCGCTGTGGAAGCGCCAGGTGATCATGCAGTTTGAATGCGATGTCGAAATCGCTTGGACTGACTCTGGACTTTCTGGATGATGCGATTTCGCTGTTTGCGGCTTGGTAAGGGCGTTGGGAAGCCGCAACCAGCGAAGCGGAACATTATGTAGCCATCCCTACTTGCGATCCGCCTTGTCGATACACTATTCCGCCGCATCCGTCCGTCTTCAGCCTTTCCGCATCCCACGCGGAATGGCGTTTTTCCGTATCAGCAAGATAATGGTAGGAGCGGACAATACCAAGAGGGCGAGTTCGTGCAAGACTTCGATCACGGCTTCAAGGAGGTCGCCCAGCGTGCCAGTCGTGCGTTGTCGCGAGTGGCCGAGGTGGAATGCGATACGCTGAAGCCGATCGGCGGCGAAGTGCAGGCGACAACCGAGCGCCTGGCCGACCGAGCCTTCATCGCTCGACGCGGCCGAGAACGCTTCGTCATCTACTTCGAGGCGTTTGCCCGCTGGAACCGTCATACGCCGCTCAACCTGCTGGCGAAAGCCGGATTGCTGGCCGAACGGGAACGGCTTCCCGTCCTGCCGATCGTGTTCATTCTGCGTCGCCGCGGCTACCGATCGCAAGGCGGCCGTTCAGAATTGACGGTCAAGGGCGAGGTGACGCAGTTGCTGCGATTCCGCGAAGTGCCGTTGTGGGAGGTAATACCGCAACCGTGGTGGGAAGACACACCGGAGTTGATGGCGCTCTATCCGCTTTGCCGGCACGGTCCACCGCCGCGTGAGTCGATTGTTCATGCCACGGAGGTTATAGAACACCGCATCGGGGGCGGTGTGGAACGGGCCGACGCTCTAATCTTGCTGGACCTCTTCGGCGAAATGGCGTATCCTCGACTCGATGTCGAAGCCATCATCGGGAGTGAAAAAATGCTCGAATCAAAAATTGGCCGCTCGATGCAGCGACGAGGGCAGCTGCAACAGGCCCGCATGGATATCCTTCTATTCCTGAGGAAGCGGTTCGGCCCGGAGACGCTGTCAGACCTCGAGTCCGTTCTGGGAGACATCGACTCCCTGGAAACGCTGAATACGCTACTGGATCACGCTGTCGATTGCCGTAGTCTCGCGGCATTCCGCACAGAGTTGCCCGTCCAGCCACGTCGGCGGTGAGCATCTCCCAATATATTGCCTCACGTGACGCGACGGTCGTAGCACGCTCCCTGACCGTCGCGCTTCGTTGCAATTCTGTTCAAAGCACCCACCCCTTGCGATACGCCTTGTGGATGTACGGTTCCGCTTCCGGCGCGTCCGCCTTCAGCTTCGCCCCATCCCACACGAGCGGTTTGCCGCAGCGATACGACACTGTGCCCAGCAGCACCGCCTCGGTCAGCGCGCCGCTGTAGTTGAAGTTGCACGTCGTCGGCCCGCCGTTCTTGCACGCCTCGATCCATTCCTTGTGATGGCCGAGCGATTTCGGGAGGTACTGCTCCGGTCGCTTGAAGCCCGCGTAGTCCTTCTCCGGCAGCAGCCGATGGTCACTGTAACCGGCGAGGAGCATCCCCTTGTCGCCGACGAACAGGTTGCCGTCGCCCCACTTCGGCATGTCCTTCCGCGCCATCAGCTCCGGGCGCTTGCCGCCGTGATACCACGTCAGCTTCACCGTCGGCAGTTCGCCGCGGACCGGGAAATCGTAATGCACGATCGACCACGGACACACCGACTCGGCGTCCACCGGCGGCCCCTCGGCGGCGACCTTCGTCGGGTGGCGCAGCTTCAGCGCCCAGAACGGCAGGTCCATGTGATGGCACGCCATGTCGTTGAGCGTGCCGCCGCCGAAGTCCCAGAAGTCGCGCCAGTTGAACGGATGGTAGAGGCCGTTGCCCGACTTGTCGAGCGGCCCCTGGTAGAACGGCCGCATCGGTGCCGGTCCGACCCACTGGTCCCAGTGGAACCCGGCCGGCACCGGTTCGGATTCCTTCGGTCGCACCTTGTTGCCGTAAGCCCGGCCGCACCAGGTATGCACCTCGCGCACCGTGCCGATGGCGCCGCTCTGGATCAGCTCGACGACCCGGCGATAGTTGTCGCCGGCGTGGATCTGCGTGCCCATCTGCGTGACGCGCTTCATCTTCGCCGCCGTCTCGGCCACCAGCCTGGCCTCGCCGACACTGTGCGTCAACGGCTTCTCGCAGTAGACGTGCAGCCCGGCCCGCAGCGCCGCCAGGGTGACGAAGGCGTGGTGATGGTCCGGCGTCGCGCACAGCACGGCGTCGAGACCCTTGCGATCGATCATCTTGCGATAGTCGATGTCGAACGAGGCATTGGGAAAGCGCTCGCGGACCTTTCCCGAGCGGTTCTCGTCCACGTCGCAGAGGGCGACGATCGCGGCACCGGCGGCGACGAGGTCATTGATGTTCGCCCCGGCCCGGTTGATGGTGCCGACGACGCCGACGTGGAGACGGTCGTTGGCGGCGGGTTTCTTCTCCGCGGCGCGGAGGAACGGGACAGCCCCGGCGGCCGCAGCGGATAGCAAAAAGTGGCGACGCGAGAGGTGGCGTGGCATGGTGGTCTCCATGTGTGGTAGTGAACGAAGTGCATTCTAACCGGTGAAGCGACGGGTTCCAACAATCTATTCGTTTAACCACAACCCGATCAGGGATCGCGCATTAACGCGAGCGGCAGGTTCTAAGTTCCCGTAGCCGAAGTCGCCAGACTTCGGGTTTGGACGCTCCACCCGAAGTCTGGCGACTTCGGCTACGGGCAAATCATTTCCCGCCGTTCGCCTAAACACCCCGCGCTCCCCTCTCGGGTCGCGGCTAAACAAATACCATCGCCCTCTGTAGAATTGCGCTGGTTGCCGCTCCGAACCCGCTGGCTTCAGCCGTTGTCCTGGATGAAATGGGTAATGAGATCCAACCCCTGATGGACGCGCATACGCTGGAATTGCTCGAATTCCACAAGGTCCGCGAGCTGCTGGCTGGCCATGGCGCCTGCTCGCTCGGCAAGGAACTGGCCCTTCAGCTCGAACCGATGACCGACCCGGAGCGCATTCGGGATGAGATCGCCTTCGTCACGGAAATGACCGCCGCTCTCGGCCAGGGACACGCACCTCCCTTTGGCGGTTTGCACGACGTTCGGCTCGTCGTTCGCCGCGCCGCCATCGGCGCCCAGCTCACTGCGGAACAACTCCTCGAAGTCGCCGACACGCTTAACTGCACCGGCAATTTCTACCGCTATCGCATGAAACTCGGCGACGACTGCCAGCGTCTCGCCGAGCTGCTTTCCACCGTCGAGGATCTCGGGCCGGTTGCGAAAACCATCGCCGGCTGCATCGACGGGCGCGGCAACGTCCTCGACATGGCCAGCCGGGAACTCGCTCTGGTCCGCCAGAAACTTACCGACGTCGAGGAGCGCGTCCAGAACGTCATCCGCCGTCTGCTCCGCGATCCCAAGCTGCGCGAAATCCTCCGCTACCCCAATGCCACCGTCAGCGGCGATCACTACGTCCTGCCGGTCGCCGTCAATCATCGCCACAAATTACCGGGCGTCGTCCATCGCTCCAGCAGCACCGGGGAGACGGTGTTCATCGAACCGGCCGGAGTGGCCTCCCTTAGCGCCGAGCGGGCCGTTCTCAAGGGCGAAGAGGAGCGCGAAATCCGCCGCGTCCTGCGAAAGCTCAGCGGCGAAGTCGCGCGCATCGCCAAGCCGCTGAATCACGCCATCGACGTTTTAGCCCGTCTCGACCTCATCACCGCCAAGGCCCGCCTCAGCCGCGAATACGACATGTACGCCCCGGAGATCAACACGACGGGGCAACTGTGGCTACGGCAAGCACGGCATCCGGTGCTGGAACACATCTTTAGAACTCCCGCTCAACCAGCCCCGAGCGCCAGCGAGGGGAACACAACCACAACGGCGCTCGCGCTTGGGGCTGATCGAGAAGAGCGCACCGTCGTCCCCATCGAAGTCCGTCTCGGATACGGTTTCAACCTGCTGATCGTCACCGGTCCCAACACCGGCGGCAAAACGGTCTGTCTGAAGACGGCCGGGCTGCTCTGTCTGATGGCCCAGTCCGGAATGCACATCCCTGCCGGCGAGGGAAGCAGCGTTCCCGTCTTCCACCACATCCTCGCGGACATTGGCGACGAACAAAGCCTCGAACAATCGCTCAGCACCTTCAGCTCGCACATCTCACGCATCGCCAGCATTCTGCGCACTGCCGACGATCAGAGCCTCGTTCTCCTCGACGAGCTTGGAGCCGGCACCGATCCGACGGAAGGCGCTGCGCTAGGCCGGGCCATCCTGGACGAGTTGGATCAGCTCGGCTGCCGGGCGATCGTGACGACGCATCTCGGCGATCTGAAGACGTACGCTTTTCACAACGATCGTGCGGAGAACGGCGCCGTCGAGTTCGATACGGAGACGCTGCGGCCGACGTATCGCCTGCTGATCGGCCAGTACGGTATGAGCAACGCTCTGAAGATCGCTCGTCGGTTGAAACTGCCGCGCGACCTGCTCGAAGCGCGCCCACCGCTATCTGAAGCGGCGCCAGAAGCGCGCGCCGGAGATGGCCCAGCTCCAGAAGATGCGCGAGGAGGCCGAGAAGGCGCGCGAGGAAGCAATGGAGATGGCTCACGAAGCGGAGAAACAGGCCGGAGAGCTGCGCAAAAAAGCTGAACAAGTGGAGCGCGAGGGGGCCGAGGCGGCGGCGCTGCGCGAGGCCCGATTGCGCTTGCAGCCGAATGACGCCGTGCGCGTGCCGAAGTTCGACAAGATCGGCAAGGTGGTCCGCGTCGATCATAAGCGGAACGTCGCCATGGTGAGCGTCGGATTGTTGCAGTGGGAAGTGTCGCTGGAAGAGGTGTTCCCGGTGGCGGACAAATCCGTTTAGCCGCGACCCGCCAGGGGAGCGCAGGGCGCGTGTGGCCGCGCTCCCCTGTCGGGTCGCGGCTAAACGAAGAACAACTGCTTGCGTTTTATCGTTGCCATTCACTTTGCTGCGCCGGACAATTGAACCTCTCTGATTCCAGAACTGACTTCCCTCCTGGGTGAACATTGATGGCCGTCGCCACGCCGACGTCCGTTCCTCCTGGTCCCGAGCCGGCTGACGGTTTCTGGCAGGGTCCACTCGTTCCTGCCGCGCTCGCCGTCACTGCCGGCATCGTTCTCGACCGCTACGCTACGATTCCGCTCCTTGTAAGCCTCGGATTCACTGTCGTCAGCCTCGTCGCCTGGGGAATGGCTCGGCTCGGTAGAAATGGCGGCCTCGCGCTGATTTATCTGGCCCTGGCCGGCGTCGGTGCCGGAGCGGCGCTCTATCGATCCCGCTACGCGGAAACAGCCGCCAACGACCTGGGCAACCTCGCTCCAGCCGACCCGCTGCCGGTGCAGGTGCGCGGCATTCTCGACGAGGAACCGCATCGCCTCCCCGCTGTCTCCGATCCGCTGCGCTCGATGGAACAGGCCGAACGCACGACGACGGTGCTGCTGGTGACGCATCTGCGCGACCGCGATCAGTGGACGGAGGTGTCGGGCCGCGTCCTGCTGAGCGCGATGGGAACGCTGCCGGAACTGCACGTCGGCGACGAGGTCGAGGTGACGGGCCGGCTGTCGCAGCTGTCCGCCCCGGCCAATCCCGGCGAGTTCGACGTCGCTGCTCTGTTGCGCGATCAGGGCATCCGCTGCCGCCTCGACGCGCAAGACACCGACGGGCGTGATGCGCTTGGAGCGCGGCTGGACCACGTCGTTTGGCGGTTGGCTCGGTATGCTGCGCTACCGGGGACAGCGTGAACTCGCCCGCACTCTGCCGCCGGAAACCGCGGGGCTGGCACAGGCACTCCTTCTCGGTGAAGGCTCCCCGCTGACTTCCGCGGACTGGTTGAAGTACGTGCGGACCGGCGTCATTCACGTCCTAGCGATTTCCGGGCAGCATCTCGTGGTGCTGGCCCTGTTCTTGTGGTGGACGTTGCGCGCGCTCGGCGTGCGGCAGCGGCACGGGGCCGGCGTCGTCGCCGTTTTCCTGCTCCTGTACGCTCTGCTGACCGGCGGTCGGCCTCCGGCTCTGCGGTCGGCCGTTACGGTCTGTGCGGCCTGTCTCGGCCTGATGCTGCGCCGCCGGACGCACTCGGCCAATCTGTTTGCCCTGGCGTGGCTGGTCGTGGCGCTGCTCAATCCGGCGGACGTGTTCGGTTCCGGCTGTCTGCTCTCCTTTCTGTCCGTGGCAGTCCTGCGCTGGGGCGTCGGTCCGTGGCTTGCGCGACCCGAGTTCGATCCGCTGCAACGAGTGATCGACGAAGAACGCCCATCCTGGCTGCGCTTCCTCCGCTGGCTCGGCCGGCAGTTCGCTGAGAACTACGTCGTCGCGCTTGCCGTCTGGCTGGCGGTCACACCGTTGGCGGCGTCGCGCTACGGCCTCGTATCGCCGGCGGGTTTGGTGTTGGGACCGCCGCTCACGCTGTTGACCTCCATTGCCCTGTTGGCCGGCTTTCTGCTGCTCCTGCTGGCGCCGTTGTCGATCCCGATCACCGGGCCGCTGGCGTTTCTGGTCCACGTCAATCTTGCGGCCTGTGAATGGCTGGTCGATAAGGCCGACGGATTTCGGCTGAGTTTCTTCTATGTCGGCGAGATCCCGGAGTGGTGGTTGTGGGTGCTCTACGCCGTCCTGCTCGCCGTGCTGACGCAGCCGGTAGTTCGTGCCTTTCGGCGTCTGGCGTGTTTGACCGGCCTCGGCTGGCTCGGCGTCGGCCTGTTGGCGGCAGCGGTGCGACAACCTGCCGACGAATTGCGCGTGACCTTCCTCGCCGTCGGCCATGGCGGCTGCACGGTGCTGGAAACGCCGGACGGCCGGACGATCCTCTACGACGCGGGTGCTCTCGCCGGTCCGGACGTGGCACGACGGCAGATCGCCCCATTCCTCTGGCAGCGCGGCGTTCGGCGTATCGACGAGGTATTCCTCTCTCACGCCGATCTCGATCACTTCAACGGCCTGTCGGGACTTCTGGACATGATTACGGTCGGGCAGGTGACCTGCACGCCGACCTTCGCCGATAAATCCACCCCGGCGGTGCGTTATACGCTAGACTTACTGCGGCGGCGCGGTATCGCGTTGCGGACGGTGAAGGCCGGGGATCGACTGACAGCCGGCGCGGTCGAGATGCGCGTCCTGCATCCGCCGGCGACCGGGCCGGAGGGCAACGAGAACACGCGCAGTCTCGTGCTGGAGGTTCGTCACGCCGGTCACAACATCTTGCTGACCGGCAACCTGGAGGGGACAGGGCAGGAGATGGTGTTGCGCCTGGAACGCCGCCGTTTCGATGTGTTGCTGGCCCCACACCATGGTTCGCCGAGAGCCAACACGGCGACACTGGCCGAGTGGGCGCGGCCGCGCGTCGTGGTGTCGTGTCAGGGACCGCCGCGGGCCTCCGGACATCCGCTGGAAATCTATCGCACCGTCGGCGCCGAAGTCGTGCCGACCTGGCCGCACGGTGCCGTCACGGTGCGCAGCCATGAAAGCGGATTGATCGTGGAAACGTATTTGACGCGGAAGCGTTTGACGCTGCGGACCGAAACGCGGGTAGACTGAAGAAACAGCGAGAAAAATGAAGTTCATCCCCCCTACGATCCGCGCCGTGTTCTTCGATGCCGTCGGAACGCTCCTCCATCCCGAGCCGACCGCCGCCGATGCCTATTTCGAGGTCGGCACTCGCTTCGGCAGCCGACTGAGTCGATCGGTGGTAGCGGCTCGCTTCCGTGCCGCTTTTCGCCAGCAGGAACAGCTCGACCGTGCCGCGGGGCATCGCACCAGTGAGGAACGGGAGGTCGCGCGCTGGCGGGCCATCGTTGCGGAAGTCCTCGATGACGTGGCCGACACCGACGAATGTTTTCGCACCCTGTACGACCACTTCGCCCGGCCGGACGCCTGGCGGGTCGAACCGGATGCGGCCGCTACCGTGCAAGCGCTCACGGAGCGCGGCCTTGTCCTGGGCATCTGCTCGAATTTCGACTATCGGTTGCGCGGCCTCATTGCGGCGGTGCCGGAGTTAACGGGAGTGCGCCGTCTGGTCATTAGCTCGGAGGTGCGTTGGAAGAAGCCGGCCGCCGGCTTCTTCGCCGAGGTGGCGCGAGCCGCGGAACTGTCTTCCAGCGAGATTCTGATCGTCGGCGACGATCCGGAGAACGACTTCGACGGGGCGCGAGCGGCGGGGTTTCCCGCGTTGTTGCTCGACCCGCTCGGCAAGAGTGCGATGGCGCCGGCAGCGCGCATTTCTAGCCTGAGCGATCTGATAGATTAAACGAGGACTCAGGTTTCACACGACACGTTAACGAACACGGAGCTTGGCCATGCAACCGACGGCTCCGACCTCGGCAATGCGCCTGACGCGCGACGGCTCCTTCAAGCAGCATCTGCAACGGTCGCCGGACGGCAAGCGCTTCCTCTTCACGCGCCTCCACGAAGGCAAGATGGGCCTGTGGGTGATGAACGCCGACGGCAGCGACTTAAAACCGCTCCTGACCCCGCAGCCGAACACGCCGCACTTCGACGGCCACTGGTCGCCGGACAGTAAACGGGTTGTTTTCGTTCTCGACATCCTGCAAGGCACCGACGGCAAATTGCAGATCAATACCGCCAACGCCGACGGCACCGAGAACAAGGTACTGATCCCGCACAAGGCGTTCGAGGAGTCGCCGCGCTGGTCGCCGGACGGCAAGCGCATCGCCTGGGTCAGCACCCGCGACGGCAACCAGGAAATCTATACGATCGGCATCGACGGCAAGGATATGAAGCGGCTGACGAACGAGATCGCGATGGACAACGGCCCCACCTGGTCGCCGGACGGCAAGCAGATCGCGTTCGCCAGCGCCCGCAGCGGCAACTTCGAGATCCACGTTATGAACTTCGACGGCAGCAAGGTGCGCCGCCTGACCAACCATCCGGCTCTGGATTACTGGCCGAGCTGGTCGCCGGACGGCAAGCATATCGCCTTCACGTCCAACCGCGACGGGAATTACGAGATTTACGTCATGAACCCCGACGGCACGGGGCTGCGGAACGTGACGCGTCATCCGGCGCAGGACAACTTTGCGACGTGGTCGCCGGACGGCAAGAAGATCGCGTTCATATCCAACCGCGACGGGGGGCATGAGGTGTATGTGATGGATGTGCCGTGAAGAGTATCCTCAAACGTCTCAGCGAACTCATTCGGAACCATACCATCCCGACACCCTTTCTTGCGCGCACGACTATGGCGTTTCCGGGTTCAAAACCTTCAGCCCTTCCAACGTCGCAAGCGATATGAGCACAAGGTCTGCTGCCACGACCTCATCGAGCATACCTCGGCTCTGCAAATCCAAGGCTACTGCGAGTTGCAACGCATCGAGGGTGTACAGACTGCGGATAAGACCGTGCTGTTGAAGAAGCCTATCGGCGTCTTCAAAATGTCTGACCAGCATACGCACGATTATGGGCCGGCGATTGCGGAGGTCGGCAAAGAACCGTCGCCGCAACAGTCCAAAGTCACTTGCCGATATGATGCCGCTCCGCACTTTCTTGGCAAAAACCGAAACCGTTTCAACGACACTGAGCCGCGAAATAAAGAGCCGTGCTCCGGGGTCCGCCCAGAGGCGGTCCACTTTGGGTGTCCCGACCTCCGCATGGTAGTGCTTGACGAGGCCACTGGTATCCAGGAAGTGATTTGTCATTACCCTTCGTCGCGCTCGGTACGAATGTCGTCCACAAGGGAACCCGGAATCTTTGTCAGGGCTTGCCGCACCGTTTCCAGAGAAACCGTATCATCCGCCTGAGTTTCACAATACGTGAGGAACTCGAGGTCGAGAAGATTGTCCTCCGCAGTTTCGGCACTCTCGACGGTGAGAACCACCCGTTCTTGTTCGTGGCAAGGGACGGGTTCCAATGGGCGAAATGCTCCATTTTCGTATACAGCTTTAATCGTTCGGGACATGAACCAATCCTCCCAACTGATGATACCACGACCTACCGATTGGCGTCCAGCAGCTCTTCGAGCGCGAAACGTAAACCCTACCACTCACCACTCACCACTCACCAATCTCACATCTGCTGCAAGTCCTGCGTTCTCGGCAGATCGTCGAGGTTGCCGAGTTTGAACAGCGACAGGAAGCGAGCCGTGGTGCCGTAGTTGACGTCTTTCTGCTCCGCCTCTCCGCGGTGCAGCGCGATCAGGCCCAATTTTACCAGCGATCGCAGCGCCGCACCGGAGTCGGCGCCGCGCAGACTGTCCACCTCCTGCTTCGTCAGCGGCTGACGATACGCCACCAGGGACAGCACCGATAACACCACGGGCGACAGCCGCACCTCCCGGGTCGAGCCAAACAACCGATCCAGCACGGGCCGGAAGCGCGGCAGCAACGCCAGCTCGTAGCCGTGATCTCGATGCAGGATGCGGTAGGGCCGTCCTTGCTGGCGATAGTCGCGGTTCAGGCCGTCGATCAGCTGCACCAGTTGCTCCCGCGTCAAACCGCGCACCGCCGCACAGGCCCGTTCTGGACTCAGCGGGGCGCCGCCCACGAACAGCAGTGCCTCGACAATCCGTACCAGCGGCGGCGGCACGGCTTCCTCGATCCACTCTTGCGGGGTCAGTTCGTTCCCGAAAGATTCGGCCGGAACATTCCGGTGAGCGTCAGCGGTCGTCATCCTGGTTTCCTCCACACGATCTACGATCACCGATCGGACGCTCCGCCGCAAGACCATCTTCGATCGAGCGGTTGACTGACCGAAAATGCGACCTATCTTTGAGCAACGATTGCGCCGTAAACCAATTGTGGATCAGGAGATTGTAACGGTCATTCCTGCCGCAGTCGCATTATTTCGGCCGGAGAAGAAGCGAGTGGGGGAGGTTCCGTGGATCGAATTGGACACTGGCAACCGGACGAACTCGCGACTGCCGCCACGACGCACTACCACGGCGGTCAATCGCTACGGCAGTTCCTGCACTCGCTGCGCGAGAGCAAACTGCTGGAGCCAGAGGAGTTGAACGACTTCCTCGCCGAGCGGCCTGGTCTGCGCGACGACGACACGGCCTCCTTGATTGATGCCCTGCTTGCCCGCGGCTTGCTGAACGAGTATCAGGTCCAGCGCATCAGCTCCGGCCAGACGTTCGGCCTGGTACTCGGCAATTATCGCATCGTCAATTGGCTCGGCGCCGGCGGCATGGGTGTCGTCTACAAGGCTGAACATGTCCACATGAAACGGCCGGTGGCGATCAAGGTGATGGTGGCCGAGGCCGAGTCGAACGCCGTCTTTCTCGAACGCTTTCGCAGCGAGATGCAAGCGCTCGCCACGCTCCACCACCCGAACATCGTCCTGGCCTTCGACGCCGGCGAGGTCGTGGTCCCCGGCGATGAAAACGAGGTCATGCGCTATCTCGTGATGGAGTACGTGCAGGGCAGGAATCTTGAAAACCTTGTCGTCGAGGACGGACCGGTGCCGATGACGGTAGCCTGCGACTATATCCGTCAGGCTGCGAGCGGGCTTCGCCACGCCTACGAACACGGTCTGGTTCACCGCGACGTCAAACCATCGAACTTTCTGCTGGATCAGGTGGGGATGGACACGGACGGCACTCCCCCCACGGCCGGATCAAGATCCTCGATTTCGGTCTGGCCCGCATGTGCCGGCGCCGCTACACCGAGGCGCACGTCGTTCTCGGGACGGTCGATTACATGGCTCCGGAGCAGGCCCGCGATGCCCGCTCGGTGGACATCCGCGCCGACATCTACGGCCTCGGCGGTACTCTGTACTGGCTTCTGACGGGTCAGCGGCCCTTCCCCGGCAACCGCACGCCGCTCGAAGAACTGATGGCCCGCCAGCACGAAAGTCCGGCCATGCCGCGCTCGCTGCGGCCGGAGATTCCGGTCGAGCTCGAAGCCATCGTCTGCCAGATGATGGCGCGCGATCCGAGCGACCGCTATCCGACGCCCCTGGCCGTCATCGCGGCGCTGAACGATTTCTTGAAGCAGACTTCTTTCCCTGGCGAAGCCGCCCAGGGCAAGACCTGGTGCGACAACACAGGCCGCACGATGCAGGGCATGAGTGCGCAGGACGACCCGGCCTCGGCGAACGGCCTGGAGGGCAAACTGCGGCGCGTGCTGGCGGTGTCGCCGCGCGGCGTTTGCCGGGCGGCGTGCCGCGGCGCCCTTAAAAGTCACAATATCGCCTTTTCCGAAGTGGCGCAAGGGACAGAAGCCCGAGCCGCCCTGGAACAGTTTCCGGCCGACGTGGTGCTGATCGACAGCCAGCTCGACGAGGGAGACGGCCTGGAGCTGTGCCGACAGCTGCGGACCCAGGCGCCGTTCCCCAACTTGAAGCTGATCGTGTTGGCGGCCGATGCGGGAGCGGAGAAGCAGGCAGCGGACGCGGAATTATTGTGCGACGACGTGGTGCCGCGGGCTTCGGTGGGCCATAAGCTGCTCAGCCGGGTGCGCCTGATGCTCCGGCTCAAGGATGCCGAGGATCGAGCCAATCGCATGTCCAGCCACCTGCTGACGACCAACGTCCAACTCGAACAGGCGCTGCAACAGCGCGACACGACGGCCGATCAGGCACAGGACGTGCTCATCTTCGCCATCGCCAAGATGGCGGAGTTGCGGGGCCAGGAGACGAGCGGCCATCTGCGGCGCATGCAAAAATACGCCCGGGTGTTAGCGGAAGAGGCCAGCCAGCTGCCGGCCTTCTCTTCGGTCATCGACAGCGCCTACGTCGCCATGTTGGAGCGCTGCGTCCTGCTGCACGACATCGGCAAGGTCGCCATTCCGGATCATATCTTGCTGAAACCGGGCAAGCTCGACCCCGAAGAACGCTCGATCATGGAGTCGCACACCCTCCTCGGAGCGAACATCCTGGAGGCAGTAGCTCGGCAGCAGGGAGCGTGCCTGGCGTTTGTGCAGATGGCCGTCGATATCGCCCGCCATCATCACGAGCATTACGACGGCAACGGCTACCCGCACGCCATCAGCGCCGAAGCGATTCCGCTGTCGGCACGCATCGTGACGATCGGCGACGTGTATGATGCCATGCGGTCGAAACTGGTCTACAAGCCGGGCTTGGCGCACGCGGCCGTCCGCCGCTTGCTGCTCAGCCCAACTCTGACGCAGTTCGACCCGGCACTGATGGTCGCGTTTCGGCAGTGTGAGTCTTCTTTTGAGCAGATTTTCGAGCAGACGCCGGATGAGTGACGTTTCGCCCTGGGTGGCACGCTCTGAGGTACTCCGAAGGGCGTGCGGAGCAACCCGCACGCCCTTCGGAGTACCTCAGAGCGTGCCACCCAGTAGTTGCTAAGCCGCAAGCGGCGATTCGGCTCACTTCTTCTGCAACGATTTGCGCGTAAACGTGTCTTCGTCGAACTTCGGGTTCAGCTCGATGTCGCGGAACAAGTACTCGGCGAGTAGCTCGCCATCTTTGTTCTTGAGCTTGGAACCGGTCTGCATCCATGTCTCTTTATCGACGTAGATGGTCAACTCGGTGATCGCGTCTTCCTCTTCCTTGCGATAGCGCGTGCGTTTCAGCACCCAGCACGGCCGATCGCCAAGCTCCTTGATCTTCTTCTCACCGAGGAACTCGACGTGCAGGGCGTCGTCCTTCCGCGCCGCTTTCCACGAATCCAGGGTCCGATGACAGCCGATCTTCAGGCCGAACTCATAGATCGGGTAGCGGCCGGACTGCTTGGCGTCCGTCCCATCGGGCGGAAGTTCGACCGTGGGTTTGACCAAACTCGCCAGCCCAGCCGTCTGGATGACAAGTTTGCCCTTGTTGGTATCCGAAAAATCGTCGGGCTTGAGATACAGCACCCGCCGCGCGCGATCCGGCCGGGCATAGGTGAACAGGACCGAGAACGGCTTCTCGGTGAAATCGACCATGATGTCTTCGCTCGGCTTGAGTTTGCCGGCGATGCGCTCTTGCTTCTTGAAATTGACGCGGTAACCCGACACTTCGAGACCACCCTTAGCGGCGGGACGGTCGTAGCGGATCACGCACCATTCGAGGAAAGCGATGGGATCGGTTTGCGCCAGCTTGACCATCGTGGCCTCGTCCGGCAATTCGCCTCCGGGATCCACTACGTCCGAGAGGACGGTGCATTCCGCCGGTCGGCTGGGCGGCAGGCTGTCGGGCGCCATCACCAAGCACAGAGGCATACACAACAGCAGGCGGCCCATGAGGATCCTCCACTTCGAGAGAGCGGGGTGTTGGGCGTGTACACCACCGTGTCATAGGCTAGTTTAAGACCGCAGCCTGGCGAAAACAACGGCAGGAACTCGACTTGGGTCAAACAATTCGAGGCCGACGAGGGGACCGGGTGGGGATTGTCGAGAAGAGGGGAAAAGCCGGTATCGCAACCGCTAGCGGCTGCGATACCGGCTTTCAGAATTCGGAGCATTTGTTAGTTGGAGTGCGGCTGATTCGGCCGGCGTCCCGGTTCTTGCTGGTCCATGGCGTGCCGTACCGACTCTTCCAGGTCTTCCGGCTGGGTGTAGTCCTTCAGCAGCAGTTTCGGGTTGGCCTTCGTGCGCAAATCGCTGAACACCACCGGAATCATCGCCTCCGTTTTGTGCTCAACCACGATCGGCGTCAGCTCTGCCTTCTTGTCCTCAAACTTGACGCCGGCCTGCGGCGGGAGGCGCTTGAGACACTTGAAAATGGCCAGGCCTTCCGGCAGTTCAAGCACTGCGCTAACCTCGCCCGGTTGGAGCTTGAACGCCGCATCTTCCAGTGCGGGAATTCCGGTCGTGTTCCTTGCAAACGGGCGCACCTCACCATGTTTCGCCGCTAGCGCCGGGTTGAACTGCCGTGCCGCGGCGGACTCGAAATCCGCCTCGTTATCGCACAACTGTCGGTATTGACTCAGGAGGTAGCGTTTCTCCTCCTCTTTCCACATGACCAGTTTACCCTCGATCCGTTCGCCGTAGGTGGCGTCGAACGCTTTGTGGAGATCCTCGTCGGTCACGGTTAACTGCTCGTGGACCAGTTTCGACATCATCAGTTTGGGCCGCAGCAGGTCTTCCTGCCACTCGAACAGCGTCTTGCCGTTGGGGGCGAGGAAGTCGGCGACGAACTTCTTCTCGTCCACGCTAATGCGCGCTAACTCGGTTTGATAGGCGGTCTTGATCTCGTCGTCGCTGACGGTGATGCCCTTGGCCCGGCACTCCTTCTCCACGATCTTCCGGTTGAGCAGGAATTCGAGAGCCTCCGGCCCATAGCGGGTAATCAGGTATTCGGCGAGGTCCTGCCGCGTGATTGTGACGTTGCCGTTAATCGTGGCCAGCACCTGGCCCGGCTCGCCCGGTTGGAGAAGCAGCTTGTCGGTTGCCTCTTTGTTCAACCGCTGCGTCTCGGCGAACCGCAGCTCGGCGCCAGTTGCGGGCTTAGCTTCTCAGCTGCCTCCTTATTCTCGGAGGCGTAGTGGATGTCAGCCTGTTTCCTCGACTCCTGGATGTACTTCCCGATCTCGACCTGTAGTTTCCGCTCGAAGATGGCCTTAGTCAATTCCTCCCGTGTCGACTGATTGTTGAGCGTGGCGCTTTGAACTGGAGGGATCCGGCCGTCGCATTTGACAAGCGTGACACCCTGCTGGCCTCGTATCAGCGTGCTCACTTCGCCCGGCCTGAGCTTGAAGAGCGCATCCTCGACTTCGCGGTCGGAGAGCGTGTATCGCCCAATGGGCTTGACCTTGCCGCCGGTGGAAGCCAGAGCCGGAGCGACCTGACTCTTGGCCATCTTGGCGAACTCTTCCTCATTGTCGCGCAACTTGGCGTACATCTCCTGCGCGGCTTGCAATTGCGCGACCGGCCAGATGATGATGCGGCATTCGACCTTCTCGCCGTACTTGGACTCGAACGCTTGCCGCACTTCGTCTTCACTGAGCTGAACGCGATTGCGGCACAGATTCGACAGCATCAACTTGGGCCGCAGGACGTCTTCCTTCCACTCGAACAGACTCTTGCGAACGCTTTTCAGATATTCCTTGACGAAGCGCTCACGATTGACGTTAAGTCCCTGGATGCTCTCGGCGAGGGCGGCCTCGACCTGGGCGGCGGTTACCTGGATGTTGCGGGCTTTGCAAGCAAGGTCGATGATGCGGCGGTTGATGACGGGTTCGAGTTTCTCGGCACCGCGGCGGGCGATGAGATATTCGCCGAGTTCCTGACGTGTGATCGCATCGGTTTCATAAACGTAGGCGACGACCCGGCGGTCGTAGTCGGCGGCGGCGGCAGCTCCGGCAGGGGCCCCCGCCCCGCCGGGTTGGGCCTGGGCCTTGGTCAGGCCATAGGAGCGAAAGCCGTACCATCCGGCCACGACTCCCGCCACGCCCAGCGTGCCCGCGGCAAGCCAGCGCCAGCGCTTGCGGCCGGGCCGAGTTGTACTGGTGTTCGACATTCTTTTTCGCCTCCCTCATGGTCCGTGAACGGCCCCGCGGCCGGAAAGGTCTCTCCTATGAGGCGCGATGGTATAGCGTGAGGATGAATCGGATGCAATGGGAAGCTGCCAACCGTGGGGCAGACATTCCTGTCTGCCGGGCGAATAGGCAGACATTCCTGTCTGCCGGGCGAATAGGCTGACATTCCTGTCTGCCGGGCGAGCAGGCAGACAGGAATGTCTGCCGGGCGAGCAGGCAGACAGGAATGTCTGCCCCACGAGGAAGCTGCATCTCGCAAACGTGAACAGCGATGTTCGTAGGGATACGATCCCGATCGTACAATCATCTTGCCCACTCGCCCCGGAGATCGTCGATGTCCAGTTGTCGAGGTGAAGGGCGTCCGGTGAAACGGCGCACGCGGACGTTTCGGCCGAACTACCTGTCGTTCGCCGGGACGTACCAGTGCAACCTCACCTGCGCGCATTGCTGCGTTCCGATCGAGTGGCCGGACCGACTTGCGATCGGCCCTGCCCTGCGTTTCCTGGAAGACGCCCATGCGGAAGGCATTCAGATCCTCGGCTTCACCGGCGGCGAGCCGTTTCTCTATCCCGAGTTCGTCATCGCCTTGACCCGGCGGGCGGCCCAGCTCGGCCTGCGCTTCGACAAGATCATCTCGAACGGCGTCTGGCATTCCGACACGGCTCATCTCGAAAGCGTGTTGACCGAGCTGCGCGACGCCGGTTTCACCGGCAAACTCGGTCTGAGCGTGGACAAGTTTCATGGCGTCCACACCGCGAAGGCCGTCGAATTTTGCCGGTCGGCACGGCGCATCTTCGACCGCGATAACGTGGTGTCGCTGTCCTACGCCAGCCGGCATCCGGACCAGGGGCTGGAGCCGGTGCATGACCTGGCGCGCGAACTCGATGCCGTGGTGGAGTGGTCCGACCTACTCGGCCGTTACCTGCTCGTCGGCCCAGAACATACGATCACGCTCAACTGGAACCACCTGGCCCCGGTGGAACGAGCGGAACGGTTCACCGGCGCCTGGGATGGCCACTGGTTCGAGGAGGACTATTGCGAAGGACCGGGTCAGGCGTTGATCGTGACGCCGAAGGGCGAAGTCAAACCGTGCTGCGGGTTCGCCTCGGACCTCGATCAGCTGACGATCGGCAACATCTACCGCGACTCGGTGCGGCACATCATCCGGCAAGCGCGGCGGCATCCCTACGTCGGCAAGATCTTCCGCGAAGGACTGACCGCGATCCGCGATGAAATCCTGGCCCGCGATCCGAACGCTCTTCCGAACGCCACGTCGAACCATTGTTATTTCTGCTGGTACGTGCTATCCAAGAACCTCGCCGGGCTGCCGTTCTCCTGCGCGAAGAACCCCAGGACGGGCATGGTGAGTCTGCCGATGGTGGGCCAGTCGTGGGTGCCGCCGGAGTGAACAACGGACGCGAACCAGTTCCATTTGAGGAGACACCGATGGCGCACGCGATTTCACGCCGCATCAAGAGAAGATCATCAAGCGTTACTACAACAACCTCGATACCATCGCCTTGCAGCATCTGGCGGAGCAGGTCGGCGAGTTGTATCTGAGCGAGGGCAAGAAACGCCAGCGCGTCTGGGGAAAGATTGCCGGCGATCTGAAGAAGCTGGGTCTCTCGGAGACGCGCATCGAACATCTGCGTCAGCAGGACAATCCGGCGCTGCTCGCGGAGGTGGTCAAGGAATTGCAGGCCAAGAAATGATGCCTGCGCCGCTGCCGGGATTTCATGGGAGTAAGAAGCCATGCGAAACAAAACGGTGGTCAGCGCGGGGGTGATCGGCGTGGCGTTGTGCCTGGGCAGTTGGTTCTTCATCCAGCCGTCACGAGGCCAGGCCAAGGACGACAAGCCGGCGTCGGTCACGCCCGGCCGCTATCAGCCGGTCCCCCTGACCGGCGGCGATTTCGGCGTGGTGGACACGGCGACGGGACACACCTGGAAATACGCGGCGAATCTCGGCGTTTGGGGCGACCTGGGCGTTCCCGCGGAGGAGACGAAGAAGAAGTGACTGAGCACGCAGCGCAAGCAAGTGTGAGACATGGCACTTGCTTGCGCTGCGTGCTCAGGTGCCATCACACTGGCGGATACAGCCGATACAGCATCCAGTAGACGACGACGCCGGTGATGGAGACGTACAACCAGATCGGCAGCGTCCAGCGGGCGATGCGCACGTGCCGTTGCAGACGGCCGCGCAACCCGTGGTAGGCAGTAACCAACGCCATCAGGATCACGGGAACCGCGAGAAAGATGTGCGACCACAAGATACTGTGATAGAGGTAGCCTACCCACGCCGGGGCGCCGGGAGCCTGGTCCGCAAAATGCGTCGCCTTACCCTGGCGGATGACAATGTGGAAGTAGAGATACGATGCCAGAAACACCGCGGATACGACCAGGGCCGAGAGCATCAGCACCGCGTGCAGTTTGAGAAGCCGCTGGCGCACCGCGGAGAAGCCGAGCAGGATCAGGGCGCCGGCCAGGGCGTTCAGCGAAGCGTTGAACGCCGGGAAGGGGGAGGTTTCCAGGATCGCGACCTTGAGCTTGAGTTCGCGGAGGCCGTCCTCGAAACGCTTCGCGGCGTCTTCAGCGGTTTCGCCGGCTACCGGCTCCGGCCGCAGACCGTCGTAGTAACCGCGGATGTGGCCCTGGCGATCCACCAGCGCCAGTTTCGTGTCATGTGCCACCTCGAAGCCGGGTTTGCGCTGGTCGCCCTGGTTCTGTAGCGCGGTGACGTGGAAGCCCTCCTTCAGCAGGCGGTTCACGTCGTTCTCCGGGCCGGTCAGGAACAACCAACGATCTGCATCCGCGTTGTAGATCTTGGCATAACGCTGCAATTCCTCGGGATCGTCATGCTCGGGATCGACGGTGAAGGTGACCAGCAGCACGTCGGGATAGCGAGCGAAGACCTTCTGAAGGCCCTTCATTGTCTCCGTGACCTGCGGACAGCCTCTGGCGCAGCGGGTGAAGACGAACGACGCCACCCACACCTTGCCGTTCAAATCGGAATTACGGACGGTCCGGCCGTTGCGCTCGGTGAGGACGAAGTCCCCTACGGAGCCGCCGTCGTCGTCCGACGAGGACAGATCGGGTGGGGGCAGACACGAGGCGCAGCAGGTCAGGCAGCAGACGGCCAGCAACAGGCGAATGGCGAGACGATTCAAGACGAGGGTCCGAAAGAGTACGCCGCTCGCGGCTGAGCAGCTTGCTAAACCGCAAGCGGCGAAAAGGCTATTTCGTAGTCCACGTGAACACGATATCGGGCAGCAACACCAGCATCATCATGAAGCCGAGGATGAACGCCGGGACGATCATGAAGTAGAGCTTGCCCCACTCGAACTTCAGGTGCATGAAGTACATGCCGACCAGCACCGCCTTGCAGATGGCCACGCCGAGAATCAGCGAGAAGCCGGTCTGCGTGGAGAAATGGCCGGCACGCACCTGGAAATTGACGAGGAACGAGGCGGCGGTGAAAATGCACAGCAACACGGCTACGATCATGTACGCCTTGAAGATTTCATGGCCGTGCAAATCGCGGTAGGCGTGATCCTCACCGCCGTGGGCGTGGCCGTCGTCGCCGTGAGCATGGCCGTGGTCATGAGTATCTGCCATCGGAGAAGTCTCCTATTCTTCTCCCCTCGCCCCGGTACTCCGGGGAGAGGGGTCGGGGGTGAGGGGCGAGCCGCGTCAACCCCTCACCCCCGACCCCTCTCCCCGGAGTACCGGGGCGAGGGGGGTATAATCGTCACACCAAGTACAGCAGCGGGAACAGGAAGATCCACACAATATCGACGAAATGCCAGTAAAGGCCGGTCAGTTCTAACAGGCTCTCGTGCTGCGGACCGAGCTTGTTCCTCAGGCCCATGAACAGGATGATGACGAAGACCACCAGGCCGCCGAAAACGTGGATGGCGTGAAAGCCGGTCATGGCGAAGTAGCACGACGACCACAGGTTACCGAACGGGATCGCCGGCGAAAGGTGAACGCCCTCGTGCTCTTCCAGGATCTTGTTGACGCGATCGCCGACGACGGCGGGCGTCAATGGGTTTCGGTACGAAGTAACGACGCCGGGGTTGGCCTTATCTTCCTTTCTTTGCTCGCCTTCCATGTCCGCGAGCAGGTCGGCGCATTCCTTCTTCACTTCCTCCGATTGGCCGCTCTTGGCCACTTCCCGAAGTTGTAGTTTTACCCGTTCGACGTACTGCATCCCAACGGCGTGCATCTCCTTGTTGCGCCGAATCTGATTTTCAGACGTGGCACCGCCCTTGGGAGAGGTCATCTCGCCGATGTGGCCGGGCAGGATGTCGTGATCGAACTTGGCCTTGTACTCGATGGCCTTGATGCCGAGGAACACGACGCCGAGAGCCAGCGTCACGCCGATAAACATCGTTGCGCGCTTGAAATTCCGCTTCGTGGCCGCATGATGGGCGAGGACGACCGTCAGCGAGCTGGCGATCAGCACGAACGTGTTTAAGGCGCCGATCCACTCGACGAGGTGGACCTCATGCGGCGTCGGCCAACGGTAGTCCGACGCGGCCGTCGGCGTCCCCTGGCGCAGGATGACGTAGGTGCCGATCAGGGCCGTGAAGAACATGATCTCGGTGACGAGGAAAAACCATATGGCCAGCTTGCCGTGGGGCAGAGGCAGTCCCATGTGGGCCTTCGGGTCATGCGCGTCCTGGGTCATGGTCGTATTCGGAGTTCTGAGGTTCGGTTCGGTCCGTAAACAACAGTCGCCCCTCTCCCCGTACTCAGGGGCGAAGGGTCGCTTCAATCTCCCCTCTCCCCTGTACTCGGGGAGAGGGGTCGTTTCAGTCCCCCTCTCCCCTGTACTCAGGGGAGAGGGGTCGGGGGTGAGGGGTGAGCGACTCTACAGCGTTCTGTCTCTCACCCCTCACCCCCAACCCCTCTCCCCTGAGTACAGGGGAGAGGGGGGAAGATCACATCAACACCCGGTCCAGCATCAGCAGGGCGAGCAGGCCCGGGAGATACAACAACGAGGCACGCAACACCTTGCGGGCGCGGCGATCGCTGCGTTCGGCGCCGAAGGCCAGGGCACGGGCGAGGAAACCGAGACTGAGCAGCACCGCCCCGGCAGCGTACAGAGCGTGGGCCTGTCCCCAGAACACCGGGGCCAGACTCACCGCGATCAACAGCACACAATAGCTCGCCATCCGCCGGGCCGTCCGCGATCCGTCGGGATCGACCACCGGCAGCATCCGGTAGCCGGCGCGAGCATAGTCGCTGCGATAGATCCAGGCGATCGCCAAGAAGTGCGGCAACTGCCACAGCAAGACGATAGCGAACAACGCCCATGCTTCCGCGCCGATCTCGCCGCGCACGGCCGACCAGCCGATGACCGGCGGCAGCGCCTCCGGAATGGCCCCGACCAGCGTATTCAGCGTCGTCACCGGTTTCAACGGCGTGTAGACGGCGACGTAGCCCACGAACGTGATGGCCGCGACAACCGCGGCGGTGATGGTCGGCAGGGCGAGAACGAGGTACACGATTCCCGCCGTGGTGAGAAGCGAGCCAAACAGCAGCACTTCGGCCGGCTGTAAGCGTCCGGCAGGCAGCGGCCGATTTTCGGTGCGGCGCATCCGGGCGTCGCGCTTGCGTTCCATCAGCTGGTTCAGGGCGCTGGCGCCCGCGGCAACAAGAGCCGTCCCCGCGATGGCGTGGAACAGCAGGGCGACGTCCACCGAACGTCCGGCGGCGAGCAGGGCACCGACGCCGACGGTTACCAGGACCAGCACCGCGATACGCGGCTTGGTCAACTCCAGATAATCCGCAACACGGAGCCGCGCCAGACCATAACCCCGCTCCTCACCGACGGGGGAGAGGGGTAGCGTGGATGACTCGGCGCAGACACTAACGGCCATTTTCATGCTGTCCCTTCCAATCGCGCCGCGGCATTCACTCCGACCGTTGCGCTGGCCGTCGTCACCCCGCTGCGCGGCAGGGGTTGCGACAGCGGTGTGGAGAAGTCGGCCGTCGGTGAGGGTGAGGGCGACCGTCGGGCCAGGAGAAACGTCGCCGACGACGCTGCCAGGATGCAGGAGCCGAGCAGGAAATGAGCCGTCCGCACTGCCACCTGCGGGAAGGTCGGGGCCGATTGCAGTTCCGGGAAGAAACCCTGTGCAAACTTGCTCAGCCACGCTTCTACCCCAAGAATCAATTGCAGCGAGACGAACACGACCAGGACGGTAACACTCCGTCCCAGCCGCTTCCATGCGGTCGGACTCTCCCAAACAGCTCGGGCCAGCCACGTCACCGCCGCCAGGACGGCGAACGCGCCGATCAGGTGCAAGCGCGGCCCGGTGCTCAAAAACGTGTGCCGCAGCAGCGCCCCGAAGACAAGCTGCACCAGCACAATGCAGGCGACCAGCAACGCCAGCCAGCCGAAGCGCCGTCGTTCCGCCTCATCGAGCGGTTCCCCGGACCAGCGGCCGGTCAGGACGGCGACGCTCACCAGCAGGCTGAAGACCAGGGAGCCGAAGACGCCGTGGACCGCGGCCATCTCCGGACCGATCAGGGCGTTGAGCCGGACGCGGAAGCCGCCGAGCAACCCTGGGCGATGACCGCGAGCAGCGCCGCGGTGCCAAGCCAACCGAGCCAGCGCGGGCCCGCACCACCACGCTCCCACGGCCAGGACGATCGCACAGCAACCGACGACATAGCCGGCGAGACCGGTGCGCGTGCTCGATCAGGAAAGCGACGCTCAGGTCCTGCCACGGGGTCACGACAGATACCACGGCGTCGTCGGCCAGACCGGATCGGCCATGCCGGCCTTGATCGTCGTCACCAGCGCAGCCGAGGGGCAGCAGGACGAGCGGTGGCGGCAACCGTCAGGATCGCCCAGTAGTGCAGCCAGCGCGGGCATCGCATACTCGTCGTCGTTTAGCCGCGAGCTTCTGCGAGCGATTTAGACAGCGCTCGCAGAAGCTCGCGGCTAAACGAAAGGATCTTTCAATGCGCCGGTGCGGGCGCCGGCGCGGCACTCGGCTCGGCGGTCTGCGGCAGGTAATCTTCCGCAGCGCCGGGGACGCTGTACTCATACGGCCCGCGGTGGACAATGGGCGGCGTTTCGAAGTTGCCGTGCGGCGGCGGCGACGGGGCCGTCCATTCCAGCGTGTTGCTGTGCCATGGGTTCGGACCGGCCTTCTTGCCGCGGAATCAGGCTGCAGACGATGTTGAAGACGAAGATGAACTGCGAAAGCCCGAGGCAGATCGCGCTGATGCGTCATGAACACATTCAGGCCCTGCAAGTGTTTGCAGGTAGCTTGTAGATCGTCGGGTCGTAGTAACGGCGCGGATGGCCGCCGATGCCGATGATGTGCATCGGGAAGAACGTGCAGTTGGCGAAGAGGAACGTCAGAGAGAAATGGACCTTGCCCAGCGGTTCGCTCATCATCTTGCCGAACATCTTGGGGAACCAGAAGTAGATGGCGGCGAAGATGCCGAAGACGCTGCTCATGAACAGCACGTAATGGAGGTGGGCGACGATGAAATAGGTATCGTGGAAGAACACGTCCACCGGCGTTGCCGCCATGAAGATGCCGCTCAGGCCGCCGATCACGAACATGGCCACGAACGCCAGCGCGTTGAGCATCGGCGTGGTGAGTTGCATGTTCGAGCCCCAGGCGGTGCCGAGCCAGTTGAAGACCTTCACCGCGGAGGGCAAGGCGATCATCATGGTGGCGAGCATGAAACCGGTGCCCAGGCGCGGGTCCATGCCGCTCTGGAACATGTGGTGGCCCCAGACGATGAAGCCCAGCCCCGCGATGCCGGCGATGGCGTACACCATCGGCCGATAGCCGAACAGCGGCTTCGCGAGCGAACGTCGAGATGATGTCCGAAACCATGCCCATCGCCGGCAGGATCATGATGTAGACGGCGGGGTGCGAGTAGAACCAGAACAGGTGCTGCCACAGGATCGGCTGGCCGCCGCCGGGGCCGGTGTGCCAGTTACCGAAGGTCAGGCCGGCCGGCGGCAGGAAGAACACCGTGCCGATGGTCTTGTCCAGCAGCTGCAGGATCAGCGTCACGGTCAGCACCGGCAAGCGCCATCGCCTGGAGGATGGCGGTGATGAACATCGCCCAGATGCTCATCGGCATGCGGAACAGCGTCATGCCGGCGCCCGCAGGTTGATGATCGTGGTGATGTAATTGACCGACCCCATCATCGACGAGATGCCGACGAACAGCAGCGACACGAGCCAGAAGATCTGGCCGACGCCGGAGTGCGGGCCGGCCGGCGAGTTGTAGCCCTCGCCGGTGGGCATCGCCGGAGCTGGCGAGCGTCGGATAGGAGGTCCAGCCGGATGCCGGCGGCACCGCCCTCGACGAAGAAGCTGGCAGCAGATGACGATGAAAGCCGGCCACATGAACCAGTACGACATCATGTTCAGCTTCGGGAACGCCATGTCCCGCGCCCCGATCATGAGCGGGATCAGGAAGTTGCCGAATGCGCCGGTCAGCAGCGGGATGATGACGAAGAAGATCATCACCGAGGCGTGCATGCTGAAGAGCATGGCGTAGAAGTCCGGCGACATGCGGTGCGCCCCAGCTCTCGGGAAACCACTTCGCAGATGTGCGGGGCGGTGCTGGCCGGCCAACCGAGCTGGATGCGGACCAGCAGGGCGAGAGCGCCGCCGACGAACAGGAAGATCAGGCCCGAGAACAGGAACTGAATGCCGATGACCTTGTGGTCTTCGGAGAAGATGTATTTGCGCAGGAAACCCAGTTCCGGATGGGCATGGGTAGCGGGGGTATGGCTGACGCTCATGAACAAACCTCTCGGGGCGACTCAAACGCCGATTACGCTTCGTGAAACGCAAGCGGTTTGCATCACTTATCCGTCTTGATCGCGGTACGTGTTTCCTCGGGCGTCCTGCGTGTTTCCTCAGCCTTCTTATGCTCCAGCCACTTGAGGAAGTCTTCCTTGCTCTCGTGAACGAACAGTCGGCCGCGCATGGCATAGTGCCGTGGACCGCACAGTTCGGCACAGGCCAGTTCCCACTGGTTTTTGCTGCTGGCCCACGGATCGGCGCCCGGCTTCCACTCGGCGACATCCAGGGGAACAGTCTTACCGTTCTCGAACTTGCAATTCGCCTCGATCGACCGGAACCAGATGACGATGGTACGGCCCGGCAGGGCGTCTTGCTTGAGACGCATGTTCGGGAGAAAGAAACTGTGGATGACGTCCAGCGTCTTGAGGTAAATTCGGACGTTGGCATCCTTCCAGGTATGCACTTCATTGACACCGTGCAGATCGTCCACCTGCGGATGCTCGGCCCAGTCGCGGGAATTGATCGGGGAGACGTTGCTCGGATCGCCGTAGCGCATGCGCCATTCCCACTGGCGAGCCGTCACCTCCATCACCTGATCGGGAGCGGAGTTATCGACCTTGAACTTCCCGTAAACGAACCACGAGGTCGGCTCGGCCGACTTCATGTCGCGCCCAGGCCGGCACCTGTGCGAAGGCGATGTACAGCAGGATGGCGGCCGGGACAATCGTCCACAGAACTTCCAGGCGGTGGTTGCCGTGGGCGTAGGTGGCCTTGCGGTTCGGATCGTAAGTGTACTTCCACATCACGAAAACCAGGATGGCCTCGGTCAGGACGAAGAAGAAGCCGGTCAGGTACAGGATGATGTAGAACAGGAAATCCACGTCCGGGCCGAAACTGGCGATGTTCTTCGGCAGCCACCAGCCCATGAACGGCGCGATCACCAGCGAGAGAAAGCACGCCAGCAAGATCACCCCGAAAAAGATGCTCCAACCTTTCCCCACGGAACTGCTCCTGAGAAGCCGGCTTGTTGCCCGGCGGGGTCGTTACTTCTGCCGTTCGACTGTCTTCGACCGGCGAACCGGCTGCGTGAGTCGATTAAAACCCGGCCGCTGACGCAGCCGGTTCGCCAGACGTCACTGCGCCGTCAATCTTTTTTCACCACGGGCGCTGACGGCCGCACCGTCGGGTAGACCGCATCGTGGATATCCTTCGGCAACATGCTCGAATACGGCACGGTCTCGATGAAGGCGATGAGCCGCCAGATGTTGGCCTCAGTCTTCTTAGCTTTCTCCGTGGCGACCTCCGCGGCGGGCTTGCCTTTTTTCGTCATCTCCTCCAGCTCCGCTTTTTCATCGGCGGTCAGAAGCACCTCGATCGCGGGCATGGTCGAAGGGTTGATGCCGTTCTTGATGCGCCAGTAGAAGTCGATGGGCCGGCGGCCGCCACGGTATTGCCCGGCCGTCAAGTTGCGCGGACGAACCATCGTGCCCCACGCATCGTAGCGGTACAGCGCTTGCCGGCCGTAGTCCTTGTGGCACTTGAGACAGCCCGCGTCGTCGCTGATGAAGAGTTTGTAACCGATGGCGACCTCTTTTTGCTGGGCTTCCAGCAGTTCCTTCTTGGTTTTCTTCTCCCGGCCTTCCTTGACCTTCGGGTCTTCGGGAGCCGGCGTTCGCACCGACTGGTTCGAAGCTGCCCAGCCATCTTCGGACGTCACCGCATTCCTCGCCCTGTCTTGCAGGAACCGGTCGATGGAAACGGTGTCGCCATCCACTTGAAGTTCTTGCTTATCGATCAACGGATTCATGGTCGCTTCCTCCGCCTGGCCGCGCAAGCTGAGGTGGATGACATAGCTAATCAGCTCGTCCAGCTCCTTGTCTGAGAGCAGCGCGAAGGAAGGCATGGACGTGTAGTCGATACCGTTCTTGAGGACGCGATAGAGATCATTGCGACTTGGTGCCCGTTTTTCAGTTGAAATAAACTTGAACACACCCTTGCGGTAGTCGCGCGGATGCGGGTGCAGCCAGGCAGCGGTGGGGCCGCGCCCGTTGCCGCTGATACCGTGGCAGTGCTGGCAGTTGCGCCGGTACAGGACGCTGCCGGCCTCCAGGATCTTCTCATTGTCGAGCTGGAGATCCTCCAGTGCCTTTTTCAGATCCTCATCATCGGCGGAAGCGATCTTGACGCGCGGTTTAGCCGGAGTGCCGAAGATTTTTTCCAGCGCTGCCGTGATCTCGCCGCGCTGTTTCGGGGTTAACAAGGCTGGATCGTAGAACTTGACCGTCTTGCCCTCGTCCTGGAGTTTCTTGTACGTGGCGACGCTGATCTCGAGGTGGCCGGGCGGTTCGGGTTGCGTCTCCTCATCGGGATTCTGGGTGACGATGATGAGGTCGGTGCGCGTTGGATATTTCAGATCGGCCGGATAGCCTTCCGAGTCGCAACCGGAGATCAGGAAGACGGAGACCAGGGGAGCCGCGAGCGTCACAAATCGTGCAACGCCGCCAAAGACGCCAGAGATCACGCGAGGTGCCTCCTTGGTTGAACGCAGTCGGCGGCGAGTCAACCCGCCGGCCATGCTCGTGGAACATCCGTTTTTTAGGCGCCGTCAGCCGAGCGTCAAGGACGCGCGGTCGGAAGGGGCCAGATTGATGGAAGTTGGGCGAACGCCTGCAATTCACGTGCCGACGCCGATTCACCTCTGCGGCCTGGTGAAAGTCGTTCGCCAAGCCGTAAGCGGCGACACCCCGACCTCTTCCTACAATGTCCTGCGTCGCACTTCCGGGAACGGACCGGCGGCGCATTCTCAGGAACGGGAACCGACAGATGCTCTACAAGCTCGGTCGTTTTTTCCAGCTGCTCGGCATGTTTCTGCTGCCGTTGGCAGTCGCCGGCAACCTGGCCGACGAGAACCGCATGAACCTGCGCATGTCGTTGACAATCTCCGGCATCGGCGTCGCGGTCTTCATCGTCGGCTACCTACTGCAACAGGCCGGCAAGAAAGCCTGATCGTTTTACGAAATGCGCACAACACAGCGGTTTCCTGGAGGACACGCGATGAAATGGTCACGGCCAGGCAGAACGTCACAGATGGATCGGTATTTCGTCGAAGAAGTGACGGATGCGGTTACGACCTCGCATGAAGATCCTCACTCCGCGAATATCGACGCCGGTTCTCAGGACAAGAGCACTTGATGGCGGACAGTGAAGGTCCCCCAGCCTGGAATTGTCGATGCGGCGCGGTATTATGGAATTGGGCGCCGGCCTTGGATCATCAGAGGATCTTCTGAAAACGCCTGAGATTGCCGTCCGGTTGACATGGTCTTGAACGGAAGGGGAGCGACCGGTGCGATCCACCTTCTTGGCAGCCACACTTGCGATTTTCTTGCTCTTGATAGGGTTCGTGATCGTCTGGGTTTTCTTCCGCGGTCCGAATACTGCCTGGATCGAGTTTGTTGACTTCTCGAACAAATGGGGCAATGTGGCCGGTGTTTTGGGCCTGATCCTGGCCATTGTCGGTTTGGGCATCACCTTTTTCGGATTCGTCGTGACCTTGGGCGAGCAGGACAGGATACGAGCGGCGGTTCGTAGCGCCATCGAGAGGGCAGCGACAAATGTCTTGGCGTCCAGAGCGGAGGAAGGGGAGCGACTTCTCCTGGAATTCAAAGATGCGGTTCACCGAGGCGAATGGCGTCGGGCCGGCGAAAAATGTGATGACGCGCGAGCTAGAATCGCGCGGGTGCTGGACAATCCTCATTTGTCCGAAGCCGAGAATCTGGACCTGGTAGACAGCGTTGACGACCTACGCCAGGTGTCTCGTTATATCACGGTCCAGAAAACGTTAAGAACCAATCCAGCCAAAGGATTCCACCAACCCAAGTTGGATGCAGTCGATAGAGTAATCGCCGTACTAAATCGCCTACTTGCCCGCATTGGAAACCAGGTGTGGGAGGCATAAATGCAAGACGAAGACGTTCAGGAAAAGATCAGGCAACTGGTCCGCCAGCTGGTCACCAACACTAAAGGCGGAAACGTCAAATGGACTGATACCGGCCTTGAAGACGCCTTTCGCGCCCATTTCAAGGGCGGCATGGTTCGCGTTCAGAAAACGATGCGCATCGACGAAGCCGTGGGCGAGGTAACGGATTATTCCCTTACACTTCTCGATCGGAACGGGAAAGAGTTAGAAGATTATTATCCACCGGCTCTTACGCCGGAGGACGATTTAGCCAATTTGTGGATTCTTGCCCGTCGCTCCGCTCGCAGCACAGTCGATGTGCTCGAGAACTTGTTAAAGGAAGTCAGTTCAGGCAGCACAACTGGCAGGTAGTTCAAACCCAGGAGGCATCGGACGGTTCATTCACGGGGCGCCGCTTCCTGTTCGAGCTCGTGGATGAAATCCTTGAGTTCCAGACCGCCCGTCGTTCGGATTTCCCAAAGAGCAGCGAGAATCTCCTCCTCATGGAGTTGTTCCCGCGACCCTTCTGGATATTCCGGCGTCGGTTGCTCGTACCCATCCCCCGGCAGCGGAAAGTCAAATCCGTCGCTCACCCCTTCATCTCCATCACCACCGCCTTGTTGTGCCCCACCGCGTACAGCGTCTCCTGCGTCTCGTCCAGCACCGCGGCGTGAACGAACAGGCCCGACTTCACCTCGTGCATCACCTTCTTCGTCTTCAGATCAAAGAACAGTACGAAATCGCCCGGACCGCCAAGCCCCATCAGCCAGTCGCCCGTCGAGTGGAACGCTAGCGCGTTGACCACGCCCTTCGTTCCCGCCTGCATCTCGTGCGTCCGTTCGCCCTTCGCCCAGTCGAAGACCTCGACGCGGGCCGGGCCGTCCAGGTGGTCGATGTTGCCGATCTTGCCGATGCCGCCGGCCGCCAGCAGCTTGCCGTCCGGCGAGAACGCCAGCGAACGAATGCCGCCGATCGAGTGGATGCGCTGCACGGGGTCCCAGGTGTACAGCCCGGCGCCTCGACCGTCGCCATCGACTTGCCGGTCGCCACGTCCCAGACGACGATGTGGCCGACCTTGTCCGCCGTCGCCAGCAGCTTGCCGTCGGCGGTGAAGCCACAGCAGAACAGCATCGACGGGAAGTGCGTCGGCGTCTTCTCCTCGTGGCCGCTTCAACTCGAAGCAGCTTTGCACCTGTCTTCGCGTCCCAGACACGGCAGACCATGTCGTCGGCGACGCTGGCGACGAGGCTGCCGTCCGGCGAGGCGACGACGGCGCGAATCCACTTGGCGTGGGCGTTCTCGATGATGCGCAATCGGCGTGCGCTTCTCGCGGTCCCACCAGATGAGCTTCTGGTCGTAGCTGCCGGAGACGAGCGAATCGCCGGCCAGCGCGACGCCGGTGACGTAGCTCTGATGGCCGACGAGCTCGCCGAGCTCGGGCTTGGCGGCGGCGAGGTCGAGCTCGTAGACCTTGAAGTCGGAGCTGCCGGCGAAGAGACGGCTGGTCTTCGGCACGCGCGCGACGCTGAGGAGGATGTCCTTGCGGGAGACGTCCTTGGTCTTCTTGATCGACGTGGGTTGAGCGGACATGGGTGGGACCTCCGTTTAGCCGCGAGCTTTTGCGAGCGCTGGGTCGAACGCTCGCAAAAGCTCGCGGCTAAACAATCAATTACGCCAGCACTTCCGATCGGCTTCGTGCCCGGGTCGGTCAGCGGGACCGGGCGCGAGCCGACGTAGTAGTTCTTCTGCGGGTTGATGCCGAGCGCCTGGTAGATCGTGGCGAACAGCTCGGGCGGCGTCGATCTCGCCCTCGACGACGCGGTTGCCGGTCGCGTCGGTCTTGCCGTAGACGCTGCCGCCCTTGATGCCGCAGCCGGACAGCGAGCAGCTCCAGGCGCTGGCGAAGTGGTCGCGGCCCAGGCTGGCGTTGATCTGCGGCGTGCGGCCGAACTCCGCCAGCGTGACGATCAGCGTGTTCTTCAGCAGGCCGCGCTCTTCCAGGTCGTCCAGCAGCGTGGCCATGACGTGATCCAGCTCCGGCACCATCTCCTGAGTGCGTCTCGAAGTTCTGGCCGTGGCTGTCCCACCAGGCCCGGCCGACGCGGACGAACGGCACGCCGGCCTCGACCAGGCGGCGGGCGACCAGCGACTGCTCGCCGAACAGCGTCGGGCCGTAGCGGTCGCGCATCTTCTGCGGTTCCTTGCGTGATGTCGAACAGCTTCTCGCTGCGCCATCAGGCCGCGGACGCGCTGGTACGCCTCGTTGTGGCTGTCGAGGGCGTAGGCGGCCCGGCCCTGCTCGAAGTGCTTGCTCAGCAGGTCGCGCAGGTCGGCCCGTTCCTGGTGATCGAGGTCGCGTGATGCCGTCCGGCTTGCGCGATGTTCTCCGGGATCAATGCCCTTGTACAGGTCCATCGAGGCGTAGCGGCTGCCGAGGAAGCCGGGAGTCGCCGGGGGCCATGCTGCGGCCTTCGGTGGCGAAGTAGAAGGAGACGTAGTCGGGCACCTGGCTGTCGGCCTGGCCCAACTCGCTTGGCGAGCACGGCGCCGAGGTCGGGATAGTGCAGGTTCGGCCTCGTCGCGCCGGCCGCGCATCATCATCATGGCGCCGCCGCCGTGGTCGCCGTTGCGCGTGTTCAGCGAGCGGATGATGCAGGTGTCCTTGAGCCGCTGCGCCATCTTCGGCATCAGCTCGGAGATGTGGACGCCGGGCACGCTGGTCTGGATGGCCCGGAACGGCCCGCCGGTGGCGGCGCCGGGCTTGGGGTCCCAGGTTTCCAGCTGGCTGGCGCCGCCGGCCAGCCAGAGCAGGATGCAGCGTTTCTGGTTCTTGAGCAGTCGGCCGTCACGTCCGGCGCGCCGAGGACGTTGAGCCGGGTCATGTCGGGGCGAAGGCGGCAGCGCCGGCAGTCGCCAGGCCGCCGAGGAAGCCGCGCCGCGTCAGCGCGGATGCTCCGGCGAGCCGCAGAAGCGTTTCGTGGTCATAGGAAGCCCCCCGTGATTCGATCGTTTAGCCAGCCAGCTCTTGCGAGCGATGAGCCACCGCTCGCAAAAGCTGCGCGGCTAACACAGTTAATGATTAAACCGAAACTCCGCGCTGGTCAGCAGCGCCACACCACCTGCTGCACCGCCGCGGCGGGACGGTCCGCTCGGCGGCGCATGTAGTTCGCCAGCAGCGTCGCCTCGTCGGGCTGGCTCGGCCGGCACAGCACCGCCCGCACGGCCATGTCGGCTCGCTGCTCCAGATTCTCGATCTTCAACAGCCGGCCGACCAGGCGATCGCCGCCCTCCGTCAGGCATTCCCGTCTGAATCGTGTCGCCGTTGTGAAAACAGCAACGCCTCGGTCACGCCGACCTGGCGCCTCGGCCGCGGAACAGCGCCGCCAGGCCGCCGGCGCTCCGCTCGATCGCCTCCAGCTTCTTCTCGAAGTCGGCCCCGGCGGTCAGCGCTTCGGGATCGCTCGTCGCCAGCTTCAGCGCCGTCGCCATCTGCATCGGCGTCAGCAGGCGAGCGCGGGCCACGGCGAACGTCTCCGCACCCGGTTGCTTGTCCCCCTCCCAGCTGCTGTCGCGCGCATAGGTCTTGCTCAGCACGATGCCGCGAACCAGGCGGCGCAGATCGTATTTGTGCTCGACCAGGTCGCGGGCCAGCCAGTGCAGCAGTTCGGGATGCGAGGCCGGGTTTTCGGAGTGCATCTGGTCGAGCGGCATGACGAAGCCGTAGCCGGTCAGCTGATACCAGACGCGGTTGACGATGGCACGGGCGAAGAAGTCGCGCTGTCCCGGCTCCAGGGCGATGTCCACCAACTTGGCCCGCAGACTGAAGGCTGGCGGCGCCGGTTTGCGCCCTTCTTGCCGGCCTCCATCCGTTCGCGGTCTTTCTTCTGCTGTTCCTTGGTGGCTGTTCGACCCAGCCCGGCACGTTCTCGACCGCCTTGCCGGTCAGGAACATCACCTTGGCCTGCTTCTCGGTCCCCTTGTTCGGCGTGAACTTCACCAGGCCGGTCTCGCGCTCGCCGACGAAGTTGCCGGCCTCGAAGGTGCGGCTGAAGAACGACTTCATGCCGTAGAAATGGTCCTGCTTCCAGTCATCGACCTTCGGATGATCGTGGCACTTGGCGCAGCTGATGTTGACGCCGAAGAACACGGAGCTGACGTCGGCGGTCAGCTTGTCGAGGTCCTTGACGCGCGTCGCGCAGGAATTCGCCGGCCCCCTTCTTCTTCGGGTCGCTGTCGTCGGGCAGCATAACGTCGCGGAAGACGTGGTCCCACGGCCGGTTCTCGGCGAAGGCCGCTTGGAGGTAGTCGCGCATGGCCGTGCCGCCGCGGTTGCCGCGCTTGCCGCCGTCTCCGGCCCCGGCCATCAGCACCGTCTCGAACTCGACGCCCAGATGGCGAGCGAAGGCGGGAGAAGCGAGAAGGCGATCGACGAGCTTGCCGCGCTTGTCCGGCGAGGCATCGGCGAGGTAGTCACGCAACTCGGCAGCGGTGGGAACGCGGCCGTTTAGGTCGAGGGTGAGGCGGCGCAAGATGCTGGCGTCATCGGCCAGCGGTGCAGCCTTGATGCCGGCGTCTTTGAGGCCGGCGTCGATGTAGTGGTCGATCGACCTGTTCGAGAGGCTTATCGGCCGGCAGCAGATCGTCGCCGCGAACGGCGGTGGTCCAGGTGAGGACGCAGGCGGTGAATGCGAGGACGCGGAGTTTCATGGCATGGTTCCTGTCGCGCCGTGCGGACGGTGGGGCAGGTCGTAGCGGTTGCGGGCGAGGCTGGCGGGTCGGGCGTCTGCGGAGGGAGAGAGTGACGAGAAACGGCGTGTACGGGCTATCTCGTCGAACCCCGTCTATTATGTGTAACGGGAAGTGGGGCGAGTGTCAATCAAAATTGTGGAATTGCGCGATGCTTGACGGAGACTCTGAGACGTGGTGGAATACCGGTCCCGTAAACCACGCATCGAATGAGGAGAACGGCATGGCCGAAGTAACCGGTAGATCGTGCATCCTGTGCCGACAGCGAGCGGATTGACAGTATCTTCGATGGTGTTTTCTGCCAGGATTGCAGCGGGCCGTATCATCACAAGTGCTTCAACGGATCGATCAGCAGGCGCGCAGGCGCTTGTAATTCGTGCGGCGCCGATCTCCAGGTGGTCGCCGCCGAGCGCGAACAACAGCGCCGCTCAGGCCGGGCCGACGAAAGCGTGTCCATTCTGCGGTGTAAAGAGCCCGGATGCAGTAGGCCGGTGTAAGTGCGGCTTCGAGTTCGATCAGACCGTAGCGATCGCTGCAGTCTGTCCCAAGTGTGAGGGCACGACCTACCGGCGGCACGAGGCCGAAACGTATGGTGGCGTTCGTGAACGACCGTATCTGCAAGGTGTGCAAGACGCGCTACGCCCCGCCGACGCCGCGCTGGGCGGGAACTATCTTCGTCCTAATCGGATACTCCATGGTAGCGGGAGGCATCATCGACCTGCTCTTCCGTGTGGTGGCCGAGAGCCCGTTTGTTTTTCTAGTCATGCCCATTGACGCGGGATCACTGGTTCTTGGGGTAATCATCCTCCGACATGGCATGCGCAGCTTGATTAGACACGCACCCCAAAAGGCTCCAACCGTCCCCTCGTAATGTGCTGAAATGACACGAATTAGCACTGACTATGTCGGGACATTACTTTGAGGCGTGATTCGCTTGTCCCCGCCTTGAGAACGAGGTAAGCTACCAACCGTGGTCCGACCCATTCGGGGGCATGACAGTGGCAAACTCCGCACTCCCGGCTTCCAAAGCAAAGATCACCGTTGAAGTGCCCCTCTATACCCTGTGGGACGCGTCTCGCTATCTGCGTATCCCTTTTTGGGGCATCTGCGTCCTGGACGGACGGTTTCGTGGCTGGCCACACCCGGAGGAGTTCTTCCATTACTGCTACCGAGGATTGCCGTTCCTCCCGGTCGTAGACGGTGTATTGCCGCTTACACGATTACCAGAAGAGGACACACGGATTCCATTCGACCGATTCGCCAACTTCTTCGTCCGCGCTGCGGCATTGCAGACCCTGACGCAATGGGCGCGAGACGAGGATCGGTCGAGAGAACGTTGGGAAAGACTGAGCCGGGGAGTATGGAAAGGCCTGGAAGAATCGCGGCAAGCCTCCGATTCCTTCGAGGGCGAATCTGCCGAAGAACGGCTTGAACGTCTCGCTGAGCCGTATTCGCAGTTGTTGGAGGAGGGGGATGCTGCCACGGTGCGGAAGTGGCTAAATCTGCGCCTGGAGCGCATCGTCCTGGAAGGCAACAGTCCCGTCCGTCTTTTCCCGTTCTCCCGAGACCCTGCGGAAAACTCGCCGCGAACCGTTGTCATGGACCCCCGCATCCGGTTCGGGAGACCGGCTGTTGCGGGGCATGGCACGCCGACCGACAGTATTTTTGAGCGGCACCAGGCAGGCGACTCGGTCGCCGAGTTAGCTGCGGACTACAGTCTCACCAGCGAAGAGGTTGAGGAGGCGATCCGGTATGAGTCGTTCCCGGCCTCCCCGATCATCCCGTTCCTCGGGTGGTAAGCGGAAGCCTCGCAAACCCAAGCGACCCACTTTTTACATCGATCGCTGCCTGGGCAAGGCGGTTGCCCAGGCCTTGCGCGTTGCCGGTGCGCTCGTCGAGGAGCATGACGATCATTTCGCCCAGGACGCGCCCGATGAACTCTGGATACCGGAGGTCGCAACAAGAGGTTGGATCATCTTGACCAAGGATAAAAACATCCGGAGGCGGGCAGGCGAGAGGGAGGCAGTTCTTCTTTCAAGTGCCCGTGTTTTCACGCTCACGTCGGGTAACATGAGGGCAGCAGACATGTCGGCCTTGTTCGTAAGTCGCCTTACCGTCATGGAGCAGTTCGCAGCCGACCACGAACCCCCATTCGTGGCGGTCCTCGGTCGAGATCAGCCGATCCCACGAATTGTCTTTCCTCGGGAGTCCGACTCATCGGCAACGACTGAGTGACCGGCAGCACTCGGCTCTCCCCGCGTTGCTGCCGCGTACTCGAATTATGGGTAGAATAGATCGGTCGCCGCTCCCAGTTCCCCGAGGACAGGCCCATGCTGAAGGCCGTCGTGACTCATGGTGAAATCCGTCCGCTCGAACCGTTGCCGACCGATTGGCAAGAAGGCCAATCGTTGCGCGTCGAAAAGGCGGACGATCGCGAGGCGACGGTTGAGGAGATCGACCGCGATTTTGCCGTTCTGGCTACTCTGTGTGAGACGGGCGAACCGGCGGACGAGGAGCAGTTGGAGCGACCTTGCAGGAAGCGCGCGCCGCCAGGCCAAGGAACAGGTTCGCCGGCACATGGGGCTTGCGTAATGCCGGACGACCTTCTCGACTGCAATCATGTGTCTGCGGCGTTGCGCAAGGTATCGCCCGTGCGGAAGCGAATTCACTAGGAACGCAGGGCCGCGCGTCGTCTCATTTCCTGGTACTCCATCACCCGGCAACGTGTTGACACCCGCCGTTCGCTCTCCGATGATGGTCGAGAGTGCCGCCGTCCTCTTCTCCTCGGATCCGGAGAACGCCTCATGTCCGAACAACCCGCCACCCGGCCCCCGCAGACACTGAGTGATTCCCAGTTGGCGTCGCCCACGGCACCTTTACCCGTGACAGTGGATGCGCCGGCGGTGTCCGCTGCTCCGCCGACGCTCCACCCAGCGGATTGGAAGGACACGGCCGCGCCGACGGATTATCTGGGCCGTTTCGAGATCCACGGCGAAATCGGGCGCGGCGGCATGGGCGCTGTCTTCCGCGGCCGCGATCCGGCTCTGGGCCGCGACCTCGCCCTCAAGGTGCTGCTGGCAGGACGCCACGACAATCCCGAACTGGTGCGCCGCTTTCACGACGAGGCACGCATCGGCGGCCAGTTGCAGCATCCGGGGCTGGTGCCCGTCTACGAACTGGGGGCCGACGACGCAGGGCGTCCCTTCTTCGCCATGAAGCTCGTCGATGGCCGCACCCTCGCTTCGCTATTGAAGGACGCAAGACCCCCGCGGACGATCTGCCGCGCTTCCTGACCATCTTCGAGCAGATGTGCCAGGCGCTGGCGTATGCCCATGCCCGCGGCGTGATCCACCGCGATCTGAAGCCGGCGAACATCATGGTCGGCGCCTTCGGCGAAGTCCAGGTCATGGACTGGGGACTCGCCAAGGTACTATCGTCTTGCCGCGAGGCTTCGGCGAGCGCTATCACCGCGATCGCCGAAGTTGCGCGGCTAAACGTCACGGCGAGTGATTCGGAGTCGCGCGACGGAATGGTGATGGGGACGCCGTCGTACATGCCGCCGGAGCAAGCCCGCGGTGAGATCGACCAGCTCGACGCGCGCGCCGACGTGTTCGGCCTGGGTGCGATCCTGTGCGACGTACTGACCGGTGCGCCGCCGTTCACCGGCCGCAATGCGAGTGACATCCTCGGTCAGTCAGCTCGCGGCGACCTGACGAAAGCGTTCGCCCGCTTGGACGGCTGTGGAGCCGACGTGGAACTTGTCGGGCTGGCGAAGGCCTGTCTCGCCGCAGAGCGAGACAACCGACCGGGAGACGGCGCTGCGGTGGCGGCGCGGGTGGCGGCCTATCGGGCCGGGGTCGAGGAACGGTTGCGGCGGTCGGAGCTGGAGCGCGCGGCTGCCGAAGTGCGCACCGTCGAAGAACGCCGACGGCGGCGGGCGCAGCTGGGGTTGGCGGCAGCGGTGTTGCTGCTGCTGACGCTCGGTGGCGGCGGCGGCTGGTATCTGCGGCAGCAGAGCCTGGAACGGCAAGCCGAGCAGGCCCGGCAGGAAACCGAGGCCGCGTGCGCCGCGAAGCCGAACGAACGCGGACGGTCGAAGACGACCTCACTCGTCTGGCACAGGCTCAGCAGAAACGCGACTGGAACGAGGCGTGGAAGATCCTGGAGCGCATCGAAGGGCGAATGGAGCAGGGCGGGAGCGACGAGCTGAAGCAGCGCGTGCAGGCCGTCCGCGACGATCTCGAACGCGAACGCAAGAATCAGGAGATGGTCGCCCGGCTGGAGGAAGCCCAGCTCCAGGCGGCTGCACCGGGCAGAGACGATTCTGACCGGGAAGGCAGCCGCACGCTGTATGAGAACGCCTTCCTTTGGTATGGTATGGATGCTCTGCGAGCCCATCCGGAGACGCTAGCCGCCCAGATCGAAACCAGCGGCATTCGTGAGAACCTGTTGCGTGGACTGGACGAGTGGAGCTTGCGCAGCAAACCGAAACAAAGGATCCAACTTCTCGAACTCGCCAACCGGGCGGACGCCCTCGTCTGGAGACGAGCCTTGCGCACTGCGATGATCGCGAAGATCGCTCTTGAACCCGGTGATGTCGAACGCCTTGGCCAGCTTGCCGCCGAGACGAATCTGGCGGAATTGACACCCGCGAACATCGTTTTGCTAGCCTACGCGTTGATGGAAATCAGCCCGCAAAATCGTCTCGATGTTCTACGACAAGGCTGCCGGCTTCATCCGGACGACTTTTGGCTGAACTTCCATTTAGCGTGCGCATTGGATTCGATCTCTCCCGATGGGAGCGCGGAAGCCGTCCGTTATGCGATCGCTGCTCAGGCTTTGCGGCCGGATAGCGCCATCGTCCGCTACAATCTCGGACTTCTCCTCCGAAACCTCAAGGAACTGCCTGATGCGGAAGCTGCCTTCCGAGCGGCAATCCAACTCAAGTCGGACTACTACAAAGCTTACAACAATCTCGGGACTACCCTTGCGGATCAAGGCAAATTGCCGGAAGCCATCGACGCCTACCGGGCTGCGCTCCGAATCAAGCCCGACTATGCCTTGGCCCTGACCGGCCTCGGCAACGCCCTGGAAAAACAGGGGAAGACCACGGAGGCGATCGCTCCCCTAACCGAAGCCATCAAAACGAACCCGAACGTCGCTCACTCCCACTATTCTCTCGGGGTCAGCCTGTTCAAACGGGGTAAGTATACCGAGGCGATCGACGCCTACCGCGAAGCCATCCGGCTCGCGCCCAACGAACCGGATTTCCACTACAACCTCGGTGCGGTGCTGGCGACCCTGAATAGGTTTCCGGAAGCAGTGCTGGAGTATCAGGCGACCATCCGCCTCGACCCCAGGGCATTCGACGCGCATCGTGACCTGGGAAAAGTGTTCGAGTCTCTGGGGAAATTGCCGGACGCGATCGTCGCCTACCGCGAGGCCGTCCGACTCAAACCGGGTGATGCCGATTCCCTGGTCACTCTCGGCCTTGTCCTGAATCGGCAGGGCCTGATGACGGAAGCGGTGGACGCCTTGCAGGAAGCCCTTCGCTACCAGCCGGACCATTTCAAGATCCACTACAACCTTGGGACTATTTTGGACGCCCAGGGTAAGTTGGCCGAGGCGGAGGAGGCCTACCGCCGGGCGATTCGCTCCAAGTCGGATTATCCCCAGGCGCATTGCAACCTCGGATATGTGTTGCGTCGGCAAGGACGGTTCGAGGCTGGACTAGAGGAGTATCGCCGCGGGCACGAGCTGGGCGGCAAAACACCCGGTTGGCGTTTCCCGTCCGCCCGCTGGGTCCAGGAGGCGGAACGCTACGTCGAACTCGATCGGCTGCTGCCGGACGTTCTGGCCGGCAAGGTCAAACCGGCGAACGCCGCGGAGCAGATCGAATACGCCGAGATCTGTGCGTGGAAGCGCCGCCATGCAGACGCCATCCGCTTCTATGTGGACGCTTTCCAGGCCGAGGCGAATCTGGCCGTCGCGCACCGTGTTGCCGCCGCTCAGAGTGCCGCGTGCGCCGCGGCGGGCAAGGACGAAGGCGACAAGCCGATCGACGAAGCGGAGCGTAGCCGCCTGAACAAGCTGGCTCTCGGCTGGCTGCGCGACGACCTCGCCGCCTGGGGCAAGCGCCTGGACGACGGCAAGCCCGCGGATCGCATGGTGGTCGAACGCAAGATACGTCAATGGCAGCAGGACACTCGCCTTGGCTGTCGTGCGTAACGCCGACGCTCTTGTCAAGCTCCCCGAGGCGAATCGCGCCGACTGGCAGAAATTCTGGCAGGACGTCGAGGCGCTGCGGCAACGCGCCACCGGGCCGAAATAACCGCGAAAGATTTGCGCACGACCTGAAGGGAGGAGATTAACGGCCCACTCACCGGAGTTGAAGCAGGAATGCTTGAGAAATGTCCAATTTGTGCCTTGCGGTTGGTCGATTGAGGCAATTGGGAAGGGGGCGCAATCTGATGACCGGCGTTTGCCCTTGCGGTTGAGAATACATCTCGGTAGGGGTGTGAGTCGCCCGGCAAGGGCACGGTCGCAAAGAGAACCAACTTCGGTTAAGGAGGTCGTCATGCAATCCCTGCGAAAAATCGGCTTCATCGCTCTGCTGTTCGTATGTATGCCGCAGTCGCAAACTCAGGCCGGCGTCCGGATCGGCATTGGCATCGGCTTGCCGTTCCCCTGCTACGGCTACTACGGCTATCCGTACTATTACGCTCCCCCGTACGCGGTCTATCCCCCGTCCGTGGTCTACGCGCCGAACGCCGCGCCGCCGGCTACCGTGTATCAGCCCGGCTACACGCCGACGCCGGCTCCGGCGAATGCGCCGGAACGGATCAACCCTTTGCCCAATCCCGTGCCCGATCTGGCGGCTCCGACGCAGGCTTCGGCCTCGATCCCGGTCGCAGATCATCCGGGCGAGGTTGACGCCGTCCTGCAGCGCTTGACCAACGGCGATGACCAGGGTCGTGCCGCCACAGCGATTCAGCTGGGCCGGTCGCGCGATGGCCGCGCCGTCGCTCCGCTGACACGAGCGATGGAGCAAGACCGCAGCCCGGTGGTGCGTGAAGCCGCCGCTCGCGGCTTGGGGTTGATCGCCGCTCCCTCGTCGCTCCCCGCCTTGCAGTACGCCGCCCAGGCCGATGACGATCGCGACGTGCGCAAGCGCGGCCTTTGCGGCGGACGTGATTCGCGGCAATCTTCCGCGGCGGTAAGCGGGTAGTTCGTGTAACGCCTGGATGATGCGACGCCTTCGAGGCATAACTGCTGCCTCGAAGGCGTTGCCCGCGCTCTTGCTTCGACTTAGCGGATAGCACGTTGCATTTCTTCAAGACGCTGCTTGATCTCTATTTCGCTCATCCCCATTGCTTGCAGCAATGTCTCGTAATTGCGGACGACAGTTTTCAGGTCCGGATGCGGATGTCCGGTCTGCTGGCCGAAGTTGAGGAGGATTTCCAAACTCCGTCGCAGGAACGGCTCGGACTCGGCCACGCGGTTCATAGCTTTCAACAACTGAGCCAAGTTGTAGAGGCTGATGGCCACATGGGGATGATTTGCGCCGAAGCTCCGCTCGTAGATAGCGATTGCGCGACGCATCAGTGGCTCAGCCTCGGTGAGGCGGTTTGTGGCCTGTAGCAACTGGGCCAAGTTATTGAGGTCCGTCGCTACTCTGGGATGATCCTTACCAAAGCTCTGCTCGTCGATGGCCAGCGCTCGCCGCAGGAGCGGCTCGGCCTCGGCCAGGCGGTGAGTGGCCGTCAATATCTGGGCAAGATTGAGGAGGGGAGCAGCCAAGTTGAGGTGGTTTTCGTCCAAGCTCTTATCGAAGATCGTCACCGCGCGCGCGATTAGCGGCTCAGCTTCCGCCACACGATTCATACCCTGTAGCAACTGGGCCAAGTTGTTGACGTCTGTGGCAACGGTTGGGTGATCCTTCCCGAAACTCTGCTCGTCGATAGCGAGTGCTCGCCGCATGAGCGGCTCAGCCACCGCCCGGCGATTCGTCGCCGCCAGCAACATGGCCAGGTTGTTGAGGCGGACGGCGATGATTGGGTCATCCTTCCCACCGCTTTTCTCGTCGATGGCGAGTGCCCGCCGCATGAGCGGCTCAGCCTCGGCCATGCGGTCCGTGGCTAGTAGGAATGCGGCCAGGTTGCTAGGGCGCCAGCGGTACGGGGATCATCTCGGCCGTATGCCGATTCGGCCCAGGAAACAGCTCGATCCAATAGTTCCCGTCCGCGGTCGAACTGGCTTGTTTGACGATAGAGAATGCGCCAGCTCGGAGAGCCATTGGAGAACATGCGGCAACAACTCCGATGAGGGGGGGGTGGCTGCCTCACGCAATCGCGCTTCGAGTTCGGCGATGCGATACTGTTTCTCTTCAAACGGCAGCCCATCGACCATTGCAAAACCCGGGTACGGTTCGCGGATGGCCTCTCCCACGCTTGCGCGGTCGGAGACAAATTCGAACTGATGGCTTCGGTAGCGCCAGAAATCCGGAGCTTGTCGGGCCATGAGTACAGCGGCATACTCCGCGAGCCAGAACACCACGGGACACTTCAACCGTTCCCACAACTCACGAGAGCTGTTCAGCGTCCGCAGGGTCGGATACGTTTTTGCCTCGAAGGGGACACTGGCTTCCAAATCCAGCACGAAGATTCCCCTGGGCGACTCGCTGGTCAAGCGATCGCACACCGTCCGATGTACATTGGCGGTCTGTTCGGGGAGTTCCACGATGACCAGGGCGGGAAACTCCTGCGCAGTCGAGCGATCAACTCATTGCGGAGGGTTCGATCGTTGCAGACGGCAAAGCTCAGTGAAAAACAGCCCTCCGATATCTCAAGCATTCGCCGGAACGCCGCGAAATCCGCGACCTGGCGGATAGAATCGCGCTCGTTGGCCGTTGAAGCCGTGTTCGGAGTGTGTCGTGCGCGGCTCATGACTGCACCTCGCTGGGGCCGCGTGTTTCCGGTGGCCGCAAATCGTCGATGGCCGGATTAAGCCCGTACCATTCCCCGTCATTCACATACAGTAGAATGGCACGACTATCGAGCAGTTCGCGAAAAGCCTCTTCGTTCTCTTTCGTTCGAACCACCATGCCGGTGTGGCGAACCTCTTCGATCAACGGCCAATGATCGCTGCGGAGCTGCCGGCGATAACTTCGCATCGCCTCCGTGCGGCAGCGTTTTACTCCCGCTGGACCGATGGGCAGACCGTCCGTCACGATCGCTTCCCGAATCATGCTCATCAACTCGGTGGGCTGACCGCCGGTCAGTTTGATGAGGTCATCGCCGGCCTTTTTGCTTTGGAACAGATCCTCCTCGCTCGCCCCGACCGATTTGAGCCGAGCGGCGATTATCTCCCGGAACTTTTTCATCCCGGGTGGATAGGTTTTGGATTTCGGAGGGCGAGTGGCGAGCTTGGTCATCGGCACAACCGGCAGATGGCCGCCATAAAGCCGCTTGATCGTCGATCCATGATGGGAGTACGCCAGGTCGATGGGCAGCGTATAGATCAAATGGCATTGGAAGGCGGTGAGCTGCGCGGAGCGATGGATGAAGAGATATTCGGTCGTCGAGCAGCCTGCCAGTTCGTACGGACGAGTGATCATCTTGTCGAGGTCATCGTAAATGACGGCCAGGCCGCGATAGCTTCTTTTCTCAAGTTCTTGAACCGCCTGACCGAGAACGTCGTTTGCCGCAGTAAGCCAATTGTTCGTGTCCGGCTCCAGAGCTTTACGGACCATCTGACGAGCTTCGGGACTATTCTTGATTGTTGCCGACAATTTGGCGAAACCGACACCGAGTTCGAGTTTGTCGGAGGATATTTCGGTGAGCGCGAGATTCTTCAAGCGCTCCCAGCGATCCCGAAAGTAACCCGGTTTCAATTCAATGCCCGCATGCGTCCGAAGTTGCTCCGCCACCTGCCGTACTATGGCGATCAACACGTCCGGGAAGTCAATATCGTTGCGGTCGTTTTCGTCATCCGCCTGGATTTGGACAACGAAGAAACGAGGGTCGCCGGCAGTCGGTTCCTGCAACGCTTGCCGCAAGCGCGACAGTTCGGTCGATTTGCCGCTGCCGCGATGCCCGGTCAGAACCTGGCAGGTCGGCGCGTCAGCAAGGCGAATCTTCTCAGCCATGCGATGTACGATTCCCGTGTTGCCGCGAACATTTTCCAAATCGACGTACAGTGTGCGCTGGCTCGGTTGAAGTGGGCTGATAGAGAAAACCGAGTAGATTTCCTTCAGCTTTGAATTCATGTCATTTCCTGAATCAGGAGGAACCATGCACCACAGTTTATTGTAGGCGTCACGCGACCAACCCGCGGCGAAACAGATTGTTGGGATCATCCCCTACGCCTCTTGTGGCACGTCCTCTCGACCCCGCCATCGGTCTTGTGGTCTCAATCGAAATGCTCGTCCCGCGCCCCTGCCGCTTGCAGATCGCTAAGCCCGCGGGAGCGTTCCATGCCGGGGCTGGTTTGCCAGTTGTCCACCGGCGGCTTCTCCGCCACAAAGGGCGGCAGCGCGAACTGGAGGTCCGTGGCCAGCGCGTTGACGAACGGCTCGTACAGGCCGCGCAACTCCGTCAGCGACTTCTCCACCGCCGGCTCGTCGCGCAGCGCCAGCCCCGCCCCACACAGCGACTTCCGTAACCTAGCCAGGTCGGCCGACGGCAGCCGGTCCGACGCCGGCGGCCGCGGCGGCGTCTGGGATACCAAGACCAGGTCCACCGCCGCGTGACGGGCCATCGCAAACGTCAAGCGGGCCTGGTAGCCGTCCGGGCCGTCCACGCTGGCAATGAGAAACGCCGACGTGTCGAGGATCGTGGTCAGCGCCCCGACCCAGGACTGGTTGTCGTGCTGCGAACGGTAGAAACGCAGCACCGGAAACGACAGATGGCTCTCGAGCAGCTCGGCCGACCAGCGCTCCCACTCGACCAGGAGAGGGCCGACGCCGGCCAGGCTGCGCGCGTCGGCCAGGCGCCGGAGCAGTTCGCCGGCGCTGGGCGGCGACCCGGCGCGGGCGTCGAGCAGCGAGATCGTGATCTCACGCCGCGAAAAGGCCTGGTAGAGCACCGGCAGATAGCTGATGACGACGGCCAGGAAGCCGAAGCCGATGCCGGCCTCGGCCACGCTCAGCGCCCGACCCCACGCGCCGCTTGGCACCACGTCGCCGTAGCCGAGCGTGAAGAACGTCGTGCCGCTGAAGTAGAGGGAAGTGGTAAAGTGGTCGTCGAGGCCGTGCGGAACGGCGTGGGCCGTGCCGAGCGACCAGTGCAGCAGGGCGAAGCCGACGATGAGTCCGACGGCCCACACGACCATCAGGGCAAACAGGGACAGTGGGCCGAAGATGCTCAGAAAGGCGTGGCGCCACCGACCGACCGGGAGCAGCTGCGCCAGCGCTTTCCAGAGGAACCAGGCCGTTCGATAGAACATCCGGGCCAGCCGATATGCGTGCCGGACCCGCCGCGGCAGCATCATCGCCTCGAAGGCGTCAATGAAGACGACGCCGATCAGCGCCACCGCCGCGGCCACTCCAAGCCACGCCATGACGATTCTCCGGCAAGATGCGGTTTCATAGGGTCGTAGAGGTCATATATGATCTCTACGACGTATTTCAGCAGCCCGCCCGTTGACACGCGCCTTCCGCTTTCTGACAATGGGCGGTCGTTGGGCGCTGAGGTGCATAACTTCTTGGCCGCCACGGCAATCTAAACCGTCTTCTGCTTCGTCATGTTAGGTAACGCAAAGAAGCTCACGAGCCGCGACCGTCAGGGAGCGCTCCCTGACGGTCGCGGCTCGTGGGGAACAATGTGGTTGTTACACAATCGTTACCGCCGCGCCGCCTGAATTATGCGACCATGATCCCGCGGCCGAGGACTGTCTTTCCCGGCTCCCGAAATTAAAAGGAGACGCACGCATGGCTCGAGCATTCGTCGGATCACATCGCACCGCTCTTCGCCGCATCGGCGTGTTCGTACCCGTGCTGGCGGCTGCGTTCTTGCTGCTGGCGGCCCCGCTCCAGGCCGGGCCGATCTTTATCCCCGGCAAGCTGGACGGCGACAAGTTCACGCCGACCGCGGGCAGTGCTGCCCCCTGTTACTCCGTGCGCTACAGCACGGCCGGCATCACCGTCGAGGACGACAAGGCCCGCGTGCAGATCGAGGAAACCATCGAGGGACCCGAGAAGGCCATCCAGGCCGTCTGCCTCATCCCCCTGCCCGAAGGGGCCGACGGCACCGACATCCGCGTCACGCTCGGTCAGCCCGGCGCCCGGCCGACCGTTCTGGCGATGCTACGTACCTCACCGCCGCGAAGGCGCAGGCTATGTACGAGGCGGTGGCCAAGGGCACCGGCTCGGCGAAACTGCTGGCCTTCAGCGGCCGGCCGGCCATCCTGATCTCCCGCGTCGAACTGCAGGGCAAGGCGCCAGATGACCTGACCTTCACATCGCCGGTTCACAGCACGCAGGGCGTCCACTGGCTGACCTGCCCCATGCCGGCCGCCTCCTGGACACGCGCGCCGGTCGAACGGCTGGCGCTCACCGTCGACCTCCGCACCAAGGAGCCGCTGCGCTCCGTCTTCAGCCCGACGCACCACACCACGATCCAGCGCAAGAGCCTGACCGAGGCCACCGCCACGGTCAAGGCCGACCACTGGTCCGGCATGGACGACTTCCGCCTCTTCTGGGTGGCCGACAAGGACGACCTCGGCCTGCGCGTCCTGGCCTATCGCGGCTCGGCCAAGGAAGACGGCTTCTTCATGCTCGCTCGGCAACCCGACCGGCGCCGCCGCCGAGACGGGCCGTCGAGAAGGACGTGATCCTGGTCCTGGACACCAGCGGCTCGATGCGCGGCGAGAAGATCGAGCAGGCCCGTTCGGCCCTCGACTACTGCCTGGAGCACCTCAACAAGGGCGACCGCTTCAACGTCATCACCTTCGGCACCGCCGTGACCAGCTTCCGCGACGAGCTGGTCGCCCTGGCGCCGGCCACGCTCAAGGCTGCCACGGGAGTTCGTCGAGAACGTGGTGGCCAACGGCCAGACGAACATCTCCGGGGCGCTGGAGAAGGCCCTGGCCGGCAAGGCCGACGCCTGGCCGTGACGCGCATCATGATCTTCCTCACCGACGGCGCCCCGACCGTGGGCGAACGCATCCCGGAGAAGATCCTCGAACAGGTCAAGAAGCTGAACACCACCGGGACCAAGATCTTCGTCATGGGCGTCGGCAACGACGTCAACGCCCACCTGCTCGACCGCCTCGCCGAGGTGACCGACGGCTCCAGCGAGTACGTGGCCCCGAAGGAAGAGCTGGACGCCAAGGTCGCCGCCCTGTACGACCGCCTGTCGCACCCGGTGCTGTCCGGCGTGACGGTCTCGTTCGGCGAAGCTGGCCACCCAGTCGGTGCTGCCGCCGAAGCTGCCGGTGCTGTTCAAGGGCAGCGAGATCATGATGGTCGGCCGCTACAAGGAAGGCGGCAAGCACACCTTCACCATCTCCGGCAGCCTGTCCGGCAAGCCGGCGCAGTACACCTGCGCGGTGGACCTGCCGCGCGGCGCGGGCGACGCGGCCAACGAGTTCCTCGCCCCGCTGTGGGCGGCCCGGCAGATCGGCTACCTGCTCCAGGAAATCCGCCTGCACGGCGCCAACAAGGAGCTGATCGAGGAAGTGGTGCGCCTGAGCAAGCAGTACGGCATCGTGACCGAGTACACCGATTTCATCGCCATGGCCGGACCCATGCGGCGGGAGGCGCGACCATGTTCGACGCCAGGCTGCGAAGAGCGGATCGCCACGGCCCGCGGCGAGCAGGCCGGGCAGTGGGCGGTCAACCAGGCGGCCAACGACAAGGCCCTGCAGCAGCGGGCCGTCGCCGCTCCGGCGGCGAACTTCTACCGCGATCGCCGCGGCAACGTGACGACCGTCCGCACCGTCACCCAGGTCGGCCGCCGTGCGTTCTACCTCCAGGACGGCCAGTGGGTCGATGCCGAGGAGGCCGGCACACGCAAGACGCGCGTCGTCAAGCTCCTCAGCCCGGAGTATTTCGAGCTGCTCACGCACCGACGCGACGTTCGCCCGGGCACAGCAGCTCGGCTGGGCGCTGTCGATCAACATCGGCGAGGAGCGCATCGTCATCGAGAAGGACGGCAAGCAGCAGGACGAGAGCCTCAAGGTCAAGCCGCAGCCGGACGAGATCGAGCCGGGACCGAACCAGCAGATTCCGGGCAAGAACCTGGACCGCCGCGGCCTGAATCAGCAGATTCCGTTGCCGAACAAGCGCGAACAGAATCAGCTGCCGGAAAAGTAACGGCCCGGTGGAGGCGAGCCGAGCTGCGAAGCAGCCGGGTGGCGGCCAACCGTCATGTACCCGGCCCCTTACGGGGCTCGGCTCGCCGGTCGCTAAACGCTATCCACATCACGGAGACGAGTCCATGATCGCGCAATCTCATCGTCCTCCTCGTCGCCCTGGCCGTCCCGCTGTTCGCATCAAGTCAGGAGCCGTGTGCAACCGCGCCGGCCGCCGATCGAGGACCAGCTTCGCCCAGGTCGCAATTTCGTCCGCGCTGCCCCGCGCGCCGCCATCCACGATCCGTTCACGCCGCCGATGACCGCCGCCAAGATCCGCACCGCCATCGACGACGCCGTCTTCTACCTGCGCAGCCTGCAGCACCCCGATGGTTCGATCGGCGACGGCGGCGTCCGATGGACGGCTCGACGGCCCTGGCCGCCCTGACCATCCTTGCCGCCGGCGCCGACCCCGCCGCCGACGACGGGCTACGAAGGCCCTCGACTGGCTCGCCAAGCAGAAGCCGAACAACACCTACATCCGCGGCATCCGGGCCAACGTCTGGGAGTACGCCCTGCGCAAGGTCCCCGACGAGGCCACGCTACAAGGCGCTGCTGAAGGAGGACTACGATTGGCTGCTGGCCGCCCTGGGCGACCGGCAGGGCTGGCGCTACAGGATGGAATCGACGGACTGGGACAACTCCTGCACGCAGTACGGCGTGCTCGGCGATCTGGGCGGCGGCGCGGGCCGGCTTCGATCCGGGCGACAAGTTCTGGACCACGCTCTCGAAGCACTTCCGCACATGTCAGAGCGCCGACGGCGGCTGGGGTTACATCACGGACGCTTCCCGACGCCGAACATGGCCACCGCCGGCCTGGCCAGCATGTTCCTCGTCTTCGACATGTACCACGGCAAGACGCCTTACAGCCGGGCCAACCCGCGCACCTTCACCGACGGCGACGCGGCCGAGGTCCTCAAGTCGATCGACCGCGGCATGGACTGGCTGGGCAAGTCGCAAGGGCAACAAGGCGGACGGCTACTACCTCTACGGCATCGAGCGGACCGGCGTGGCCAGCGGCCGCAAACTCATCGGCGGCGAGGACTGGTTCGCCCAGGGTGCCCTGGCCGTCCTCCAGGCCCAGCAGCGCGACGGCTCCATCCCGCTGGGCCACTGGGGCGGCAGCGTCGGCGGCACCTGCTTCTGCACCCTCTTCCTGGTCTACGGCGGCGCCCCGGTGGCCGTGAACAAGCTCCAGTTCGGCAAGGGTCAGGACTGGAACCTCAACCCGCGCGACCTGGCCAACCTGAGCAAGGCCCTGTGGACCGCCTACGAACGCCCGATCAACTGGCAGATCGTCTCCATCGACGCCCCGGCCGCGGAGATCGAGGCGCCCATCCTCTTCCTCTCCGGCTCGCAGAAATGGGATTACACCGAGACGGAGATGCTCAAGCTGCGCGAGTACATCGAGCGCGGCGGCACCATCCTGGCCGAGCCGAGCGACCACAGCCCGGATTTCGCCGCCTCGATGGAACGGCTGCTCAAGGACATGTATCCGCCGCAGACGTACCCCGACGTCCGCCTGGCGGCGCTGCCGGCCGACCACCCGGTCTACACCGTCATCAAGCACGAGTGGAAGAAACGGCCGAAGCTGCGCGGCGCCAGCAACGGCTCGCGCACCTTCTTCCTGCTCTCCGACGAGTACATGTCCGGCGACTGGCAGGCCAACCGCGAGGAGAGCGACGCCTTCCAGCTGGCGATGAACCTGCTCTTCTACGCGACGGACCTGGGCGAGCTGGAGGGCAAGTTCACGTCGATCCTGCCGACCACGCCGCCGGCGAAGGCGAAGGCAGGAAACCTGACGGTGGCCCGGGTTCGACACAACGGCACCGAAGGACATCCGCAGGACTGGGAGGCGGCCGCACGCTGCTGGCACGAAGCTGGAGCCGCTGGCCAAGCACGTGACCGGCCGGACCTTCAAGGAAGCGGCGCCGGTCGTCCTCGGCAAGGACTCGCTGGACGGCGTGAAGCTGCTGCACCTGACCGGCCGCACCGGCCTGACGTTCACCGAGGCCGAGCGCACGGCCCTGAAGAAGTTCGTCGAGGGCGGCGGCACGGTCCTGGTGGATCCACACGCCGGCTCTCCGGCCTTTGCCAAGGCCGCCCGCAAGGAGCTGGAAGCGCTGTTCGGCCCGCTCAAGCCGTTGTCGGTCGATCCGGTGCTGGCCGAAGGCAAATTCGAGGGCGGCGTGGACACTGACGACCGGCGTCGGCTTCACCCTCGCCGCCCGCCAACTGCTCCGCGCCCGTGGTGAGAAGCCGGACGGGCAGAAGCTCCTGGTCGGCGCTGGTCAACAAACGGCCGGCGGTTCTCTTCTCCGAGTTCGACCTGGTCGCGGTCGGGTCGGGCATCGCCAACTACAGGGCGCTGGCTTACAAGCCGGAGTCGGCGCGGAAGATTCTTGGCAACCTGGTGATTTATTTGACGGTGGATTGAGGGAGATGCCGGGGTCGGAGTACAATTCAAACTGCCGGATTGGACCGGACCGAGGAACTTACACGCTACCGCACAACGAGTGGTCTGCATGTCGCCCGAGGAGGCAGCCGCATCCGGAGTCCAGCGAATCATTCGCCTATTCCACGGCACAGATCTGGCTTTCGCAAACGGCTTATTGATTAACGGTGTCAATCAGGCTGCGGCGGCCGTTTGAAACGGCTCCGGCGAATTCTGGATGACTGTGGACTCGGGCCGGGCGAACTGGTTTGCTCGTCACATCCGAACAGTCCGCCCGCTGCACGATTTGAGTTCGACCTCCCAGAGCCACTCCGGTTGGCGCTCGTGGGTTGCCGTGCCTCCCTGGGGCGGCGCAACATAGAGCCACCGATTACGAAGTTTTTCCAGGAGTTTCGCCCACCTCAACGCTGCGACGCTGAACCGGCAAGTGGTTCAGCTTCCCTGACCGCGAGAGATAACATGCCCCAGGCTCCGCTCTACACGACATGGCTGATTCATTGCCGAGACGCTGCGGCAGCGGCGCAACTCGGTTGCCGGTTGACGGAACGGGTCAATCTGGATCGGGTCGTCGAGGATGTTGTGCGCACGGTACCGGGCGGAGTGGAGCATTGCCAGGTTGTGCCGCACCGCCTGGGCGATTACTTCGCGGCAATCCAACTGCTGCCCGTTGTGGGGGACGCCGCCGCCTGGCAGCTGATGTTCGCGCGCCGCCTCGACGCGGGGCGTTATTGGAAAGACCTCATGGTGAATGTCGTGCAGGAGGTGGAGAGGACGGCCGAAGCGACCGCGGTGAGGCTGGCGTACAAGGGCTACGAACTTCCGACGGATGGCGGGGACGGAAAATGACAGTTATGGGCGGATGCAAACTCCTGGCTGGGAACCTTCTTCGGGAGAAGCTGTTTCTCGTCCGGTAGCGAGCCAGCTTCAGAGTCCTGCGCGCTTCGAAGCGAATCTCCCGAATGACATTGCCAAATAGGACGTTGAGAACTAGGAAAAATGAACTGACACCGATTTTTCCACACCGATTTTTCCACGATCTTCAAGTGGAAGGTTTTTCTCGACAATCGCATTTTTGTTGGGGGAAAGGGCACTTTTGATAAACTTTACAAGACGGGAGAAGACTACCTCGACGAAGTCGTCGGACTCAAGATCAAGCCCTATAAGTCCGAGAAGTGAAAGTCTAATGAGCTATTTCAATGTGAGAGTCTAATGAGCTATTTCATTCTTGCAACTGTATTCGTTTATACGGGAGCTGATAATTCCGAACGTCCAGCCTACGAAACACGAGAACCCATCGTCATTCAGTTCTTTCCTATCCCAGATGATACAAAAGCCTACCAGGTTCAAGTCAGGATTCAATGCGAGAATAGAACGAACGCTAACTATGACGGCGTCGGCGCGAAAGCCACTGCTGAGGAAGCCCGCAACTGTTTTAAGAAATTCCTCGAGCGCGAAGGCTGGATTACCAACTCGGTTGGGAAGGATAGGTTGATTATTCTCGGTGATTCTGGTGGTAATATCGTGACTTCTATTGACATTGTTATAAAGGGGCTTCCCGCGAATGCCATTGGGGTAACCGTTCATCCCTCTCCAGGTAGAAGGGAAGGCATCGGCAAGTTCTCACGATGATTATGTACGGCTTCGATAACAAAAAAATGAATAAGAGGACATCCTACATTCTCCGCGCAATAACGTTCGATTGACGTCACCTTCAGCACCAGCTCTCCTCTTACCTGGGCGGTAGTTCTGCATCTGATCTGATCCGAAATGATTCCCGCTTAGAACAACAGCGCCGCCGCCGCCGAACTCCGAATCAACGCCAACTCGTAGAACAACCTCGGCCTCACTTATAGCGCCAGCTGCCTGCCGTGCGGGATCAGCATCAACAGCAGCACCGGACTGATCTCCGGCACGCTCAGCCAGATGGACGGCCTGCTCGGATCGTTCGAGCCGCGCGTCACCGTCAGCAATGGTTCCGCCACCTTGACCGAGTCGTTCAGCTGGGCGGTGCAGCCGGCACAGCTGTACCTGGCGCCGCTGCCGATGGACACCGACACGGAAGGGAACGCCGCGACCGTGGCGTTGGGTGGGCTCGCCTTCGACAGCGATAGCAGCGCGACGATCCTCTGGAACGTCTACGGGCTGCCCTACGGTCTGAGCATGAACCAAAGCACGGGCCAGATGAGCGGCACCATCGCGCTGGGGGACGGCAACGCCGGGACCTACACCCCCGTCATCACCCTCAGCGACGGCTTCTCCATGAGCAGCAACACCTTCAACTGGGTGGTGCAATCGGCCATCAGCAAGGAACAGACCACGCCATCGGGAGGCAAGGAAGGGGCGACGGTCTCGCTGCAAATCAGCGCCACGGACGCGACCAGCGGCGCCACGCTGACGTACAGCGCCTCCGGTCTGCCCGATGGCTTGAGCATCGGCAGCAGCAGCGGGTTGATCTCCGGCACCGTCGCGCTCGGTGATGCCAATGCCGGCGGACTGTACACGCCCAAGATCGTGATCAGCGACGGCACGTCCAGCACCAGCGAGTCCTTCACCTTGACGGTCGGCTCGGCCATCAGCATTACCCAAACCGCCTCCCAGAGCAAAACCGAGGGCAACTCGGTCAGCTTGCAGGTCAGCGCCAGTGACGCGACCGGCGGCATGACCTTGACCTACAGCGCTTCGGGTTTGCCGCAGGGCCTGAGCATCAACCGGAGCACGGGCTTGATTGCGGGCACCATCGCCTGGGGCGCCGCCAACGGCGGTTCGACCTTCGCGCCGGTCGTCGCGGTCACTGACGGCACCTCCGGCACCAGCGAGGAGATTCCGGCGGAGTGATCGGTGTCAGATCAGTTCTTGCACCCGCACCCGGCCTGCTCACGACAACAGCGCCCTGCACTCCACCCCCTCGCGCCGAAAGCGCTCCAGCAGCTCCACCTGCTGTTTCTCATCCCGGCACGTCACCAGTACCAGCCACTGCTCCGGCACGTCCACGATTCCCGGCCGCGGCGCCTCCGCAGTCAGCGCCGCCAGTTGCGGGTCGGCCCCCGCCGCCTACGCCGCGGCCCGTTGCCCCCTCTCACGGATCAACGACTACCTGCCCCGCCGGCCCATCGAAAAGCACTGCGCTCCTGGTTGAGCACGTCGCGGCCGACGATTCGCTCGCGGCCCCCGGGAATGGGTTGGATCAAGGCCGCATACCGATGACCGTCGAGTTCGACCTTGCCGCGGTAGAAAAGCGTCGTAACGCTCGCCCCGACCACTCCGCCCGACATGCCGGTCATGTAGGGCGAACTATAGAGATCAATGGCCGCACAATCCGCGTCGGGTAGCACCGACAGGTCCGCACCGGTATCGGGAATCACATCGAGATGTTGCTGCGCGTGCGTCTCCGCGTGGTTAAGGAAGGTGGCCGCCACGCGCGGGAGGGGGAATGGTTGGTAGCCCTGGTCGTAGGCATACACGGCACGCCGTACCCGAAAAACGACCGCTTCTTCCGCCCCGACCAGGGCGAAATAAGGATGCCCGCCGCCACCGGATGCGCGCTCCATCACGTCCAGGAGGTCGGTCCCGGCCGCGATCATCTTGCCGTCCTGCACTGCCACCCACTGACCCTTGTACTGGGCGAGCAGGCTGTCGCGCAGCGCAAGTACGCTTGCTCGTTGGCCAGAAAATCCGCATGCAGCTGCCGTTGCTGGTCGGCAGGAAGGTTGGCGGTTTGCGTCTGCAACACGGCGACATTCCTTCTGGGCGAGGTTGGGAGTCGTACCCTTGCTTGGGTAATTATTATTGTAGGGCGGCCTGGCTCCGGACCAGAGGGCGGATCGATCGAGTCCATCTAGTCACCTGCTCCTCCTGCCGTGCCTCCCCCAGCAGCGCCCTGCACTCCACCCCCCTCCCGCCGAAACCGCTCCAGCAATTCCACCTGCTGCTTCTCATCCCGGCACGTCACCAGCACCAGCCACTGCTCCGGCACGTCCACGATCCCACATATCGGCGCGATCCCACTCCCGAGTCATTGACCACTCACTCCGCGGCATGATACGATAATCTTCGTCGCCCGGTCCACTAGGAGGACCTCATGTCTCTGGATATCCCTGCTTATCTTGCCGCAACCCGGCAGTTCCTGACCAATCGGGCTACGTTCCCGGTCGAAGAACTGGCCAAATATACCGGCCGGTGGGTAGCCTGGAGTCCTGACGGCACCCGCGTGGCCGCCAGCGCGCCCGGCCCGGAGTTCCTCGACGCGCTTCTCGAAGCCGCCGGCCTGGACCCGATGCAGTGCGTGGTCGAAGGGATACCGGGCGACGACGCCCTTCTCGGCGAAGTGGACGGGAGTGACGCGTGAAGTTTGCCTACATGGCCCTTCCGGTCCCGCAACCCTCGCCGGGCATGACAGCCACGGTGCGCCATCGACCCATCGTTCCCGTGCGCGTCCTCGCCCCGCGGCTGCTGCCGCCCCTGGACGCCTGCATCGACAGTGCCGCGGACGACAGTGTTTTCCCTCCGAATTGGGCTACGCGCCTCGGCATCAACCTCCGATCCGCGCCGCACGGGCGAGCGCGGGCAGTAGGCGGCGCCATCGTTCAGGTAAGGTTCGCGCCGGTTACGATGCTGCTGACCGACGGCTGCGAAGTCTGCCAATGGGACGCGGTGGTTGGTTTTTCGTCGGTGCCGCTGCGCTGGGCACTTCTGGGCCACTCGGCGTTCCTGGATCAATTCGACGTGCAGCTTTTGGGCGCTCGCCGCGAGGCCGTCATCGTACCGAATTCGGCATTCTCGGGGCAGCACCTTCTTGTCACCGCGCCGACGCCTTGAGCCACCGCCGGCGAAGAAACGCCAAAGAGGCCATCGGCGCAAGTGTCAGCGCGGAAATCGCGATATCAGCGCCTTGCACTCCACCCCTCGCGCCAGCGCGGATAGATTAGGATCTGACCCGCCCCCCAGGTTCAAGGAGACGCGCAATGACGGCTAAGGAAGCCGTGACGGCCGCACCGATCACCAAGACCCCTGGTGTCCTCGGTGGGGCAGCGTGCATCGGCCGACGAAGAATCGCGGTCTGGATGCTCGTGGAAGCCCGCCGGCTCGGGTTTACCGATGCGGAATTCTTGCAACGCTACGACCCGCGCTTGACCGAGGAGGAACTCGCCGCGGCCTGGCGCTACGCCGAACAGCACTACGAGGAGATCGAAACCGCCATCCGCGACGATTAGAACACGATCACCCCACCAGCTTCCCCAATCGGCTCCCCGTCGTCGAGCAGCTGCGTCGGCCGGCCGCTGAAATCGTGCAGCTTCTGCGTGGGGTCGATGCCCAACGTGTGATAGACCGTCCCGAGCACGTTCTGGGCGCCCATCCCCCGGGTCTTGGGCCGATGCGCCGCGGCTGTCGGTTTCGCCCACCACTTGGCCGGTGCGGACCGCGCCGGCGAAGAGAGCAAAGCTCGCGTCCGGCCAGTGGTCGCGGCCTTTCTGCGAGATCTTCGGCGTGCGGCCGAACTCGCCCCAGACCAGTACCAGCACTTCCTTGTCCAGTCCCCGCTCGTGCAGGTCGGTGACCAGGGCGTGGATCGACCGGTCCAGCAGCGGCAGCATCGAGCGCAGGCTGACGAAAATGGTCCCGCCCTGCGACGACACGACGTTGCCGTGGTGGTCCCAGCCGCCCGCCCGCAGCGTCACCACCGGCACGCCTGCCTCGACCAACCGGCGCGCCAGCAGAAACTTCTGGCCTTCCCACGGCGAGTCCGGCTTGCGTGCCGACGTAGATGTACTTGTCGTCCTTGCTGCCGTAGCGGTCGCGGACCTTATCCGGCTCCCGGCTCAGGTCGAACGCCTCGCGGGCCTTCGGCGAGGTGATGATGTCGAACGCCCGGGAGGTGTAGGCGTCCATGTCCTGGCTTTCGCGCTGCGCGTCCACCTCGCGGCGATAGCCGTCGAAGGCCTGCATCAGGCCCCGGCGGTCGTCCAGCCGGGCCGGGGTCACGCCGCGCGTCAGGCTGAGGTTCTGCACTCCCGCTGTGCCGGCCAGTTGCAGCGGCCGATGCGCCGCCCCGACGTACTGCGGGCTTTCGTAGGCGGCGGTGCCGGTGTTGTAGTCAAGGCTGACGTAGGACGGCAGCTTGCTGTCGGCGCCGCGAAAGCGACTGATGACCGAGCCGAAAGACGGCCGTTGCGCGGCCTTGGGGAAGCCGGTATAGACCTCTTCCAGCTCGTGCTGCATCGGCTCGACGAATTGCACGGTGCGAACCAGGGCCAGCTTGTCGGCGATCCGGGCCTGCATGGGCATGTGCTCGCAGATGTCGAAGCCGGGCACGTTGGTGGCGATCGGCTTGAACTCGCCGCGGTAGTCGGCTGGGGCGTCCGGTTTCATGTCATACATGTCGAGGTGGCTCGGCCCGCCCGCCAGGCAAATCATGATGACGGCACGCGGAGCGGTCCGCGCCGGCGTCTCGGCTCGCAGCCGCAGGACGTCCGCCAGGGTCAGGCCGCCCACGCCCAGGGCGCCGACCTGCAGAAAATCCCGGCGGTTGATCCGGTCGCAGAAACGGTGTTTGGCGCCCCAGAGTGTAAACATGGCGGAGGTCTCCTCAAGCGCGGCGGTGGGATGCGAACAGGCGGGTGTGGACTACGACTAGTATACATCATGGGGCCAGATTGGCGAGCGGGGAGCTGCTGTTGTCATCCCACGGCCCGGCACATTGCGTCGGCGATTTGGCGCAGCGACGTTTCCGTGGTGCCAAACGGCGGCAGCGCATACAGCACATTGCCGAGCGGCCGCAGGAAGACGCCGTCCTCCAGACAGCTGTGCCGCAGGCGCCGGCCGACCGCTGCAAGGTAGCCGCCCGGTACGTCCAGCTCCACCGCCGCGATGCTGCCGCGGATGCGCACCTCGCGCACGCCGGGCCGGTCGCGCAGCGGGGTCAGTGCCGCGCGCCAGAACGCCTCCATGCGGCGCGGGGCGGCCAGGACCTCGGTCGTCTGGAGCAGCCGCCAATTGACGGCGGCGACGGCACACGCCAGCGGATGGGCCGTGAACGAATGGCCGTGGAAGAACGTCCGCGCCGGGTCGGCCGTGTCGAAGGCAGCGACCACGGCGGGCGCGGCCAGCGTCGCCGCCAGGGGCAAAATGCCGCCGGCCAGGGTCTTGCCCGCACAGATCAGGTCCGGCGCGATCCCCGCGGCGGTGTGCCGCCCAGAGCGTCCCTGTGCGGCCGCCGCCGGTCATCACTTCATCGGCGATGAACAACACGTTATGCCGCCGCGTCACCTGGAAGAGTGCTTGCAGCTCCTCCGGCGTGTGCATGCGCATTCCGCCCGCACCCTGCACCAGCGGCTCGACGATCACCGCCGCCACTTCGCCGCGCCGTTTGCTCAGGAGATCGTCGAGGCGCGCCGCCGACAACGGCACGCGCTCGGCCCGGAACAGCAGCGGCTCGAAACGGCCGAAGAACAGCGGATCGCGGCCGACGGCCATGGCGCCGAACGTGTCGCCGTGATAGCCGTTCTCGAAACCGACGAAGCAGGTGCGGCCGGGTTCGCCGCGGTGGCACCAGAACTGGTACGCCATCTTCAGCGCCACCTCGACCGCCGTGCTGCCGTCGTCGGAATAAAAGACGCGGCCGCCGCCCTGCCACGGTGCGGATTGCAGCAGCAGCGCCGCCAGCTCGACGGCCGGCCGGTGCGTCACCCCGGCGAACAGGACATGGTCCCAGGTGCGCATCGCTTCGGCCAGCGCCGTCATCAGCGGGGGAAACCGGTGGCCGTGTAGGATCGTCCACCACGACGAGATGCCGTCGATAACGCGGCGACCGTCAGCCAGGTGCAGGAACTCGTCCTGTGCGCCGACCACCTGGAGCGGCGCGTCCGTCTCAGCGAGCGACGTGTACGGGTGCCAGACGGTTTCTCGATCCGCCTCCAGAAGCAACGAGGAGGAATGCAAATTAAGGGATGAAGCGAAGAGATAATGGCGAACATCGGACAGCGCCTCGCGTTGTTCATTGGCGGCACAGGCCACACCAGCGATGTCCCATACCGCGGGAGGAGAGAGAGAGACGACACGGATACCGGTCCAGTTCCGAGCGATCTGTGCCGCAGCGAACTCGTCGAGCGGGCCGATCAGGGCGACGGCTTTCGGATACAGATGATGAGCGGCGAGAGCGTGCAGGCTTTGTAGCGTGCGTCCGATGGCGCCGATCTCCGAGGAGGCGACGAGGATCATCGGCAGGTCGAGAAGACGGATCAGCTCGATTTGCAGCTCGTTGTCGGTGAACGGCGATAACGGTGAACCGAAGGTTTCGACGAGGAGATGGCGGCCGGGAGTAGCTGGCGCTGGTTTCGCAGCGGCAACGGCGGACGCTGTCGGCATCGTCTTGCCTTCCTGCCGCGCGGCGAGCGGCGGCGCCACCGGCGCGGTGAACCTAGCCAGCGGCGGATGGACGACGGCGGCCGGCACGAGGCGGCGCAGACGTTCCGAGTCGGGATCGCCGGTTTCGACGGGCTTCCAGTACTCGGTATCGTCGCCGAACGCGGCCAGCCAGAGCAGGGCCAGCGTCGTCTTGCCGGCGTCGGTATCGGTGCCCAGCACCACGAAATCGGTCATGGCCCCAATCCTGTTTAGCCGCGAGCTTTTGCGAGCGTTTGATCCAGACGCTCGCAAAAGCTCGCGGCTAAACGAAAATTACACCGCAATGCCGACGAACTTCGACAGGCGCTCCAGGTCCTCCAGCAGCTTCGCGGTCTCCTGGTAGCGGTTCTCCGGCCGCTTGGCCAACATGCGTTGCACGATGCCGTTGAAGCCGTCGGGTATGCCCATCTGGAACTTCTTCGCGTCTTCCAGTTGACCGCCGCGTACCTTCGCAAGCAGGTCGAGCAGTGTCGTTCCCTCGAACGGCGGTTGACCGGTCAAGAGCGTGTAGATCAGGGCGCCGAGGCTGTAGATGTCGGACCGGTGATCGACGCGGCTCATGCCCTCCAGCCGCTCCGGGGCCATGTAGCGCACGTCGCCCAGCACTTCGCCGGGCCGCGTGAGGTGCGCCGCCAGACCGCCCTCCATCGCCTTGGCCAGGAACAGGTCGCCCAGCAGGGCCGTCTTGTCGGCCGTTCGCACCATCACATTCTGCGGCGTCAGGTTGCGGTGAATGATCTGCTGGCCGTGCGCGAACGTCAGCGCGCGGGCCAGGTGGACGTTGATGCGGAAGGCGTGCCGCCAATCGACCCGGCCGGCGACACCCAGCCGGCGGATCATCTCCGTCAGGCTCTCGCCCTCGACGAACTTCATCGCAATGTAGCAATACGGCCCCTTCTTGCCGGCGCCGAAGACCGAGATGAGGTTCGGATGCTGCAGCGTCATCGCGGTCTTCATCGAGCGGATGAAGCGCTGGATCTCGGCGTCGTCTTTCGTGAACTCGGGCCAGAGGACCTTGAGCGCGACGGGCCGATCCCTGCTCGTGTCCTGGGCCTGGAAAACGAGGCCGGACTGGCCGCGGCCCAGCAGCGGGCCGATCTCGTAATGCGCCAGCGTTTCGCCGGTCAATTCCGTCAGCCGCTCGGCCGGCAGGGACGGCACCGCCGTGGTTATCGGCGGCGGTGGTGACGGCGCGGGTGGATCGAGCGCGAGCCGCAACCCATCGCTTGGACGCCGGATGACTTCCGTGACTACCGGCTCGATCGCCTCGGCTAGCGGCGGCGCGATCGTGGCCTGGTTCGAGCGCACCTTGCCCGGACAGCCGCAGCACCAGGTGCGTCTCACCGAGTTGCAGCTCTTCGCCGGGCGCAGGGTACGCTCGGCGATGGGTTCCAGGTTGACGTAGGTGCCGCCGGCGCTGCCGAGATCGGTGACGATGACCTGGCCGCCGCGGAGCAGGACGCGGCAGTGGAGACGCGAGACATAGAGGTCGTTCAGGCCGAGATCCGGTTGCTCGCCGCGGCCCAGTTGGAGCGGCTTGCCCTCGGTCAAGGGGATGACCATCCCCCGATCCGGCCCAGCGACGATCACCAGTTGAGCGCCCATGACCGACCTCCCCCCGACAGCGTGCGCCAATCGTATGGATTGTATCGCGTGGGGAGAGGCGGCGGAAGGGTTTCGCCGCTTGCGGCTTAGCAGTCGTTCCTTGCTAAGCCACAAGCGGCTGGATCGATCAGTTGCCCCCGGCGTTCGTCGTCACCGTGGTGATGGTCGGCGGCGTGTTCAGCATGGCGTCGTCCTCGCTCATGAGGTTGCGGATGCCGGCCTTCAGCTTGTCGCAACGGGTTTGCAAGGCGTCGCGCTGAGTCGTCTTGACTTCCAGATCCTGACGCAGACGATCGCGTTCCTTGACCACGAGCTTGAGTTGCTCGATTTCCTTTTGCAGACCGGCGCGCTGCTCTTCCAGGTGCGCTTTCTCCTGTTTCAGCCCGGTCGTCTTTTTCACTTCCGCTTCGAGGTTGACCCGGGCCGTGCGCGAGTCCTCCTCGAGTTTCGAGCATTTCTCTTCGAGCTTCTTGACGCGATCGGCCTGCGCCGTCGAGTTGGCCGGTCCCTGGGCGCAGCCCCACAGACCGAGGATGGACACAATCAAAACGCTCAGCCCCTTGTTGAAGCGACTCATAGTCGTCTGCTCCCTTGCGACAGGTAAGGCCCCCCAGCCCGAACGCCAGGACGACGTGGCCGGCCAATGCCTGTCGATTGTGTGTAGAGTCAACGTGGAAAGTAGGACGCGCCGACATCGGCTCGGGTCTCTTCTTCCCAACGAACGTGTATCACCAACTATTAATTCGGCCGCAGAGTCGCCGCGACTTTATCCATCTTTCGCAAACTACGGCAATGAGGCTAGGTTCGCGGCATTGTGTAATCGGCACAATCGCGCGGCAGAGAAGGGTGATGGGCGAGGATCGAGTGGGTTGGCGTGCTGTCGCTGACACCGGCATCGATTGACCCGGCTTCCCGCCCTGCGTTCACACTGGCCCCACTTCGTGGCGCACGTCCACGACGAACAGGTATCCTGTCGCCTGGCAGTACCGGCTCACAGGGGGTCGGAGGTTCTGCATGAAGCGTTTCCCCGTGTGCGGCGCCGCCCGCCGCGGTTTGCAAAGCCGCGTGGTTCTCCGTGCCAAGCCCGTAGAATAAAAGCGGCGACGCAGTCCTACCGCGCTGCCCAAGAGGACCTTCTCGATGAAACCTTCATCTCCGCTGACTCTATTCGCTCAGACACAATCCACCCGCGCTATCGATCCCGTCTGCGGCATGACCGTCGATCCCGCCGCGGCTGCCGCCACTGTCGAACACCACGGCCATACCTATTACTTCTGCAATCCTTCATGCGCGACGCGGTTTCGCGCCGATCCGAATCGTTATCTCGGAAAGCGAGCCGCTGTCGAACCGATGGCCCCGCCGGCCGGTGCGAAGGTCGAATACGTCTGTCCGATGGATCCGGAGATCCTGAGCGACCATCCCGGTGCGTGTCCGAAGTGCGGCATGGCCCTGGAACCGCGCATCGCCACGGCCGAAGACGGACCGAATCCGGAACTCGTGGACATGACGCGCCGTTTCGTCGTCGGGGCCGTGTTGACGCTGCCTCTGGTGGTGATGCACTTCGTCGCGCCGCACGCCCACGGCTGGCTCCAACTTCTATTGACGGTGCCGGTCGTCTTCTGGTGCGGCTGGCCGTTCTGGCAGCGGGCTGTCGTCTCGGTACGGACGCTCAGCCCCAACATGTTCACGCTCATCGCCCTCGGCGTCGGCGCCGCCTTCGCCTGGAGCGTTGCTGCTCGGCTTCTGGAGTCGCTGGGACACGACCTCTACTTCGAGTCGGCCGCGGCAGTCGTCGTGCTGGTGTTACTGGGGCAGGTGCTGGAGTTGCGGGCTCGCGGCCGGACCGGTGCGGCGGTGCGACGGCTGCTCGGCTTGACGCCGAAAATGGCTCGCCTCGTCGGTCCCGGCGGCGCGGAGAGCGATGTGCCGTTGGAGCTGGTGCAACCCGGCGACCTGCTGCGCGTCCGGCCCGGCGAACGTGTGCCGGCGGACGGCGTCGTCACCGAGGGCCGCAGTGCCGTCGATGAGTCGCTGTTGACGGGTGAGCCGCTTCCGGTCGAAAAGACGCCGGGACTGAAGCTGATCGGCGGCACGGTCAACGGCACCGGCAGTCTGCTGCTGCGGGCCGAGCGCGTCGGCGCCGAAACGCTGCTGGCTCACATCGTCCGCCTGGTTGCCGAGGCACAGCGCAGTCGGGCGCCGGTGCAGCGGTTGGTGGACCGTGTGGCCCGTGTCTTCGTTCCCGCGGTGCTGGCGATCGCTTTGTTGAGTTTTGCTCTCTGGATTGTCTTTGATGGCGGGGGCTGACACAGGCCCTGCGCGCCGCCGTGTCGGTGCTGGTGATCGCCTGCCCGTGCGCGCTGGGTCTGGCGACGCCGATGGCCGTGATGGTCGGCGTCGGCCGCGGTGCCGAGCAGGGCGTGCTGATCCGCGACGCGACGGCCCTGGAAGTGCTGGCGCGCGCCGACACGCTGCTGCTCGACAAGACCGGCACGCTGACGGAGGGTAAGCCGCGGGTGACCGCGATCGAGACCACTGGCTCCCCTCTCCCCGTGTACTCAGGGGGAGAGGGGTCGGGGGTGAGGGGGTTGGACCGTGGCAATTCTCACCCCCTCACCCCAACCCCTCTCCCCCTGAGTACAGGGGGAGAGGGGCTTACAGACGTGGAACTGCTGCGCCTGGCCGCGAGTCTGGAACGGGCGAGCGAGCATCCGCTGGCCGCGGCGCTGGTACATGCGGCGGAGGAGCGCGGCATCAAACTGGAACCCGTCGCAGACTTCGAGTCGCACACCGGTCGTGGCGTGACCGGCACCGTGGCGGGCCGAACCGTCGTGCTGGGAACGCCGGCCCTGCTGACGGAGCGCGGCATCGACGCCGGCCTCTTGCGGGAGCGGGCCGAGTCGCTGCGGGCCGATGGCCAGACGGTGCTGCTGGCGGCCGTGGACGGGCGCTGCCGCCGGGCTGATCGCCGTCGCCGATCCGATCCGCGCTTCCACACCCGAGGCGATTCGGTTGCTGCGTGACGACGGACTGCGGCTGGTCATGGCGACCGGCGACAACCGGACGACGGCGGCGGCGGTGGCCCGACGACTCGGGATCACGGAGGTCGTCGCCGAGTTGCTGCCGGCGGGCAAGGCCGATGTGGTTGGGCGGTTGCAAGCCGAAGGGCGCATCGTGGCGATGGCCGGCGACGGCGTTAACGACGCTCCGGCGCTGGCGAAGGCGAACGTCGGCATCGCGCTGGGAGGCGGCGCCGACGTGGCCCTGGAGAGCGCCCCGGTGACGCTGGTGCGCGGCGACCTGCGCGGCGTAGCGCGGGCACGAAACCTGAGCCGGTTGACGCTGCGAGCGATCCGGCAGAACCTGTTCCTGGCCTTCGTCTACAACGCCCTGGCCGTGCCGTTGGCGGCGCTGGGCCTGCTCGATCCGATTGTGGCGGGGGCCGCGATGAGCCTCAGCTCGCTGTCGGTGGTGGTGAATTCGCTGCGGCTGGGGCGGCGGACATTTTAACGAGTACCGAGTACACAGTACGCCGTACTCGGTACGGAGTACGGCGTACTCCGCACGGATGGAGGACGAACGATGACGACGGCGAAAAGGGCAGTACCTTTCCGCGACCACACCCACTATCCCGACTCGGACAGCAAGCCTATGGGTGAAACGCCGCGGCACGTCGAGAATATCTGCAACGGCCTCACCACACTTGAAATCTTCTTCGCCAAGGACCCACAAGTATACGTTGGCGGCACCATGTTCGTGTATTTCGCACGCTTTGATCCGGACCGAGTTGTTTGCCCGGATCTGTTCGTCGTCAAGGGGGTGCCGAAGGTGACACATTTTGAACGGCGCAGTTACCGCATGTGGGAAGAAGAGGGCAAGGGACCAAACGTCGTCATCGAGTTCACGTCCTTCGACACGCGGCAGGAAGACCTGGTGACGAAGAAAGAACTGTATCGCAAAGTTCTCAAGGTGAAGGAGTATTTCCTCTTCGATCCCTTCGATGAGTGTCTACGGCCGCCATTGAAAGGCTATCTCCTGACACGTGATCGCTACATCCCGATCAAGCCGGTTCACGGTCGCTTGCCGAGTCGCGTCCTTGGCCTGCATCTGGAAAATGGGGGCCGATTGCTGTGCTTCTGGAATCGCGCCACGCAGCAGTATCTACTCACATCGGAGGAGCTAGAGGCCAAACTCAAACGACTGCGAAGTGAGACGGAAGAATTGCGGCGCCGTCCGTCGTCGTGATGCAAGAAGTTCCGTTGTTCCTCGGGTAGTCCCACCCCTTCAAAAAGGCGACAGTCGAAGTTGTGAAAAACTGCTACCGCTCTCTTCCCCGGCATGATACCATTTCCTCAGTGCGCCACCCGCCCTCCCCTGCCAGCCGCCCTCCTGCCGTCGCCCGCGCCTCCGGAGACCCGACGCATGCGCTGGACGCCGCTCGTCCTCCTGTTCCTCGCCGCGCCGCTTCCCGCTGCCGAATCCCTGCACGCTCGCATCGACGCCCTGATCGCGGCCAAAGCGGGAAAGAACGCCGTCAGCGCCCCGGCCGACGATGCCGAATTTCTACGCCGCGTCTACCTCGATTTCGCCGGCCGCATCCCCACCCTCGCCGAGGCCGGCGCCTTCCTTGCGGATTCGTTGCCGGACAAGCGCGGCAAGCTCATCGACCAGCTTCTCGCCGGGCCGGACTATCCGCGGCGCATGGAGGAGTGGTTCCATCATGTTCATGGAACGACTCGGCGATCAGGCCGACTGGTCGAACTACCTCCAGAAATCGTTCGCGGCCAACAAGCCGTGGGACCAGATGGCCCGCGAGATCCTCCGGGCCGACAGCCGCGACGAGGCGACGCAGGGCGCCGCCTTCTTCATCGCCAAGCGGCTGGAGAACTACGGCCAGAACCCGGTCGATTATCCCGCCCTGACGCGCGACGTCGGCCGGCTCTTCCTCGGCGACGACCTCCGCTGCGCCCAGTGCCACGATCACCTGTTCATCAACGACTACAAGCAGCGCGACTTCCAGGGGCTGTTCGCCTTCGTCCAGAACGCCTACCTGCCCGGCAAGAACGGCCACCGTCGGCGAGAAGCCGACGACGAAGAAGGTCGCGTTCATGTCGGTCTTCACGAAAGTCGAGAAGGAGACCGGCCCGCGGCTGCCCGGCGGCAAGGAGATGCCGATCCCGGTCTTCGAAAGGGCAAGGAGTACGTCCGCCCGGCCGAACCCGAAGACGAGCGATCCCGGCGAGCTGCAGTTCAGCCCGCTGGCCGAGCTGGCGAAGCAGCTGCCGCGGCCGACAACCCGACTTTCGTCCGCAACATCGTCAATCGCCTGTGGTTGGCTGCTGATGGGCCGCGGCCTGGTCCATCCGCTCGACCTGCATCACAGGGCAATCCGCCGTCGCATCCGGAAGTGCTCGACCTGCTGGCGAAGGAGTTCGTCGAGCACAAGTTTGACATCCAGTGGCTGCTGCGCGAGCTGGCTTTGAGCGCAGACGTACCAGCGCTCCAGCGTGCTGCCGCGGGCAGAAGAAGGTCGATGCCGGCCCGGTTCCTGACGGCCATCGAGAAACGGCTGTCGGCCGAGCAGCTGTCTGGCAGCATGCTGGAAGCGACCGGCGAGCGTGCAGGCGGATGAAAGCCGGCACGAAGTTGACGGATGCGCACGGGTGAAGTTCGTCAAGGCGTTCGCCAATCCGCGGCGCGAGCCGGAGGACGAGATCGCTCCGTCGCTGAAGGCGGCGCTGTTCGTCCTGAACGACGCGACCGTCTGACTTGGCTGACGCCGCAGCCGGGCAACTCGTCGACCGACTGGACAAACTGCCGACGCCGACAAGGTCGCCGAGGAGCTGTACCTCAGCGTGCTGACGCGGCTGCCGACCGCGGAGGAGAAGGCCGAGGTGGCCGACTATCTGAAGAAGAACGCGAACCGCCGCGGCACGGCGCTGGGGCAGCTGGCCTGGGCGCTGCTGGCGTCCACGGAGTTTTGCGTGAATCATTGAGTTGTTTAGCCGCGAGCTTGTGCGAGCGCTCGGCGAATGCGTCGCAAAGCTCGCGGCTAAACGAGGACAGCGGCCATGACCCGTGTCACCCCCTCTGCACGCCGCGACGAGCATCTGCTGCTCGCGCGCGGCCAGTGGCTCGGCGGCGCCCTCGGTCTCGGACCGTTCGCAGCCGGCCGTTCGGCCGAGAGCTGCAGAAGAAGCACAAGCAGGTCCTGTTCATCTGGCTCGACGGCGGCATCAGCCAGCTCGAAAGCTGGGACCCCAAGCCGAACACGCAGTTCGGCGGCCCGTTCCGCGCCATCCCGACCTCCGTGCCCGGCATCCACGTCAGCGAGCTGCTGCCGCGGACGGCGACGCAGATGCACCACCTCGCCATCGTCCGCAGCCTCTGCACCAAGGACGAACTCGCACTCCTCCGGCGTCGATCGCATCCAGCGCGGCGATCCGAAGAACCGCGGCGTCGTCTATCCGTATCTTCGGCTCGGCCGTCGCCAAGCTGCTCGGCCCCGGCGACAGCGGCCTGCCGCCCTACGTCTGGATCAAGCCGGGCAACGGCGGCTTCCTGCCGCAGGACGCCGGCTTCCTCGGCCCGAAGTACGGCGCCCTGGCCTTCGGCGACGGCAAGCCGCCGGAGAACCTGCTGCGCCCCGACGCCGCTGACCGCGGCCGACGACGCGAGCCGCAACGACCTGCGCAGCCGGCCGACCAGCGCTACGCCGAAGCGCCGCGCGCAAGGAGACCGCCGAGGCCAACAGCCACGTCTACGAGATGGCCGCCAAGCTCAGAAGCAGCGCGAACTGTTCGACGCCTCGACGTTCCCGACGAAGGACGTGGAGCGCTACGGCACCCACGACCTGGGCCGGCACACTGCTGCTGGCCCGGCGGATGCTCGAGGCCGGCGTCACCTTCGTGAAGGTGACGTCCTACGGCTGGGACACGCACGGCGACAACTTCAACGGCCAGCCTGAGCCTGGTGCCGAAGTTCGATCAGGCGTTCGCCGCCCTGATCGAAGACCTGGCCGACCGCGGCATGCTCGACAACGTGCTGGTGATCGCCATGTCGGAGTTCGGCCGGACGCCGCGGATCAACGGCCACCTGGGCCGCGACCACTGGCCGGAAGCGTGGTCGCTGGTCATGGCCGGCTGCGGCCTCAAGCACGGCGTCGTCGTCGGCAAGACCAACGACAAGGGCACCTAGGTCGCCAGCGAGGAGCTACGACATCGGCCACCTGTTCCACACCTGGTTCCGGCCCTGGGCATCGATCCGCGGAAGACCGAGTACGACAACAACGGCCAGCCGCTGCCGATCGCGCACGAGGGCTGCTCGCCGGTGCAAGGAACTGCTGGCGCTGAAGGCAGACGGCACATAGTACCGATCGGACCTCTAAGGACCTATCAGCTCCCTGCTCGGAGCGAAGTCATGCTCGCCAAGATTCCGCCGAAAGAAGGCAAGCCCCTCAAGGCCGAGTATCAGCACTGTGCTCGTTCGGTTCAGTCCGTGCGGCAAGTTGCTGGCGGCCGCTGCCTTCGACGGCACCGTCCGCCGCTGGGACTCCTCCGGCGCCGACCCGTATCCGAGCTTGCCGCCGCTGACCGGCCACAACGGCTGGGTGCAGTGCGTCGCGTTTTCCCCTCATCCTCTCTCCCCGGAGGATCGAGGGGCGACAGGGCACCTTTACTCCGCCGACTCGTGGGGCCGGCTCTCGCTGCTGGGCCTTTGCGGAGAAAGAGAGTAAACCTCTCTGGAGTGTCGCTCAAGCCCACGACGGTTGGGTACGTCAACTCGCTGTCAGCCCCGACGGCCGAACGGTTGCCAGCTGCGGCATGGATCGCAAGGTCATCCTCTGGTCGGCGGAAAAAGGCGAGAAACTGCAAGAACTCGCCGGCCACGATCAGGATGTTTATTCGCTCGCGTTCCACCCCGACGGCAAGGCGCTGGTGACCGGCGACCTCAAGGGCGTCGTCCGCCAGTTCGAGCTGGCGTCGGCGAAGAAGGTGCGCGAACTCGATGCGAAGGTGACCTATTTCTACGACCGCATTCAGGACGTGGGCGGCGTGCGCTGCCTGGCCTTCGACACAACGGGTGCCACGCTGGTCGCGGCCGGCAGTGAGCCGAAGGGCGGCGGCTTTGTGCAGGGCATCCCGGTGTTGCGCTTCTTCGACTGGACGACGGGGAAGCCGAAGAGTACCGTGAAGATCGGCACCGACAGCGACGGCTTCGTTCACGATCTGTCATGGCACGTTGACGGTTTCGTCATGGCGGTGACGAGCGGTCAGCCGGGCACGGGCAAGTTCCTGTTCCAGCGGCCGGACGAGGCGGCCCCGTTCTTCATCGTGCCCAAGCCGAACTGTCATGGCCTGGCCGTGCATCCAAACGGCAAGCGTCTGGTTGTCGCGGCGACGAACGCCAACAGCGCCGGCAACGGCCGCAATCTCGGTAAAAACAAGGAATACGCCGGCAACTGGTCGCCGCTGTTGGTGTGGGACCTTGTTTAGTACTACAGCGCGTACTCCCCCTCTCCCCGGTACTCCGGGGAGAGGGGTCGGGGGTGAGGGGATGAGCGGCAGAACAGCGTTTCGCTCCTCATCCCCTCACCCCCGACCCCTCTCCCCGGAGTACCGGGGAGAGGGGGAATACAGCAGCTTTCATGCTGCGTAGCGCTGTGAGTATTAGCCGCGCGACTCCGGCGAGCGCCCTAGTCAGCGCTCGCCGGAGTCCCGCGGCTATACAAGTCAACCGGAGGGGCGCGTGATCACCCTGGTGCTGGCCTTGATCTGGGGGGTGGTAGGCGTTGCGATCCTCGTCTACCACGCCACCACCGCCGATCCCCGCGGCCGCCTCCCGATGTTCGGCAACATATCGTGGGGCTGGGCGGCCCTGCTGCTGTGCGTCTACAACCTGGCACGCTGGTGGAGTACGCGTCTCCTCCAGGCCGACAAAAAGAAGGCCGCCTGGCTGGCTCGTGCCCGTTCCCGGCGCGATCTGAAAACCGATCAACCTCCCGAGTACGGCGATCCCAACCCCGATTTCATGTTCGACGACGAACCGCCGAAGAAGTAAACCGCAGATCGACTCGTCGCGGTTTGCACAACCACGGTGACGCTGGTTGTGACACGGTAGGAAATAGGTGGTCAACAAGCGTGCCAAAGACTAAATGACCCGTGCCAAACCCCAACAAAACCCCATCATTTTGAGGCTAATTGAGGCCCAAACCCGCTACAGGAGCGGATTGAGCAATGTCGGATGGCGTGGACCTCATCATCATCGGCGCGGTACGCCCGCGCGTGCCGCGTTCTCGGCATTGCGGGCGGGGCTGCGGCCGTGGTGTGCCGACCTCTTCGCCGACGCCGATCTCGCGCCATCTGTCCCGCGAGCCGGCTCCGCGGTACGTTTCCCAACGGGTTCGCCGAATTGCTGGCGACGGCTCCAGCGGCGCCATGGCTCTATACCGGCGGGCTGGAGAACCATCCGCGTCTGGTGGCTCGCATGGCACAGACGCGGCCGCTCTGGGGCAATGACGCCTCGGCCCTGACGGCAGTCCGCGATCCGGCGAACGTGGCTCATCTCCTCCAGACGGCCGGGCTGCCGGTGCCGCGTGTGCTCTCCTCGCCTCCACTTCAGGGAAGCTGGCTCCTCAAACCTCTGCGCAGTGCCGGCGGCGCCGGAATTCGCATCTATTGCGGAGAGGAAAAGTCGCCATTACCCGCTCGCTCTTACTTGCAGGAATACGTCGAAGGCGAAGCGCGCGGCGCTCTTCGTTGCCGGCGCGGGGGAGACGCGCCTCCTCGGCGTAACGCGCCAGCTCGTCGGCGAAGCGTGGCTGCACGCGGGACCGTTTCAGTACTGCGGCAGCATCGGCCCCCTGGAGCTGGACGCGCGGCAGCATCGTGAGATGGAACGGCTCGGCGACGTGCTGGCGACCGGCTGCGGACTGCGCGGCCTGTTCGGCGTAGATGGCGTATGGAGAGATGGGACGTTTTGGCCGGTTGAGGTGAACCCGCGCTACACGGCATCGGTCGAGGTGCTGGAGCGGGCGACGGGATTGAAAGCGCTGGCGTGGCATCGGCGAGCGTTCGATCCGGCAGTTCCCGCTGTTCCGGAGCCGACTGGGGCGCCGGCGGTAGTCGTCGGCAAGGCGATCCTGTTTGCCCGCGAGACGGTGACGTTTCCGACGAACTGGTCGTGGAATCTGTCGCCGGTGAACGAGATGACGAGATACGCGGATCTGCCGGACGCCGGACAGAGAATCGAGGCGCGGCGGCCGATCATGACGTTCTTTACCCTCGGCGCGGACATGGCTGCGTGCATGGAGGCGCTGCGGGGCATGGCGACGGAAATTGAGAGGCAATTTGTTTAGGTAGCTAGACTTGCCTTCATGGAATCATTTTGAAGCCGCTTCGGTAAATACGCACACACCAGCGGCCCGGCGAAAGCCCGGCAATGGTGGTGTGGATGCGAGAGGCAAGGGCAGCGACGTCATCGTCATGTGTGGGTCCGACGATCCCAGAGTGAGCCGCGCCTTGCTTGTGCAGAGGCTTGTAATCCCAGAAGTTTTACGTCAGCACAGCTCGGCCCATCGAGTGGGCACGCGACAGAATGTCGGGGTCGGGGGTCATCCGTCGCCCATCTTCCTGTGCCGTCAGCACGTCATGCCCCAGCGCGCGAAGGATCACTATCGCCGAATAGGGGAAGTCCTCATCCGCATAAAGCAGCATCGCAAATACGCAGTCCTTCCCGGAGTTGGTCCGGAAGCAACTCCGCGAGCATCCGGTCAAAGTCGTCCTTGCGTGAAAGGTAGTCGTCCCGACAGGTTCGCAGGTCTGTGGCCAGCGGCGGCTCGAACGTCTCGGCCACCTCTGCGATGAAGGCGTCCGGAATGCCAAGTTGCCAGGCGCGCACGATCAGCGCTAGCTGGAAGTCGCCGCCGCGATTGCCCATCGCTTCAACGTTCGGCCAGATGGCATGTTCGATCTCCAACGGGTTGGCGACGGCATAATCCCAGGCCGCTTCGAGATCGGCCTGCTCGATGCCGGGGGAGGATTCCAGCAGCTTGGCGTCAGACATACCCAGGCGCCGGGACGCGACCAGCCCCCAGACGGCAATCCGGTGATCGCGGACGCGCGCATTGCCGCCGCATACTCCGGGCGTTTTCGTGATACGATCAGTGATTGTGTTCATCGACATGCCCCTCTCTGAGAACGACCTCACCTTACGCTGCTACTACTGGAGAGACAAGTCGATTCCGCCACGTCTTCCTTCGCCTTCCCCTCCCTTTTCCGCCATAATGCTTCTCCCGACACCGGGAGAGGCTCGTCAATACCATGTGCGATTCGTCTCAGCTCGCCGCCTTCAAATCCGCCAGCTCCTCGCGCACCGGGGCATAATGGCTCGGCTCCATGCTGAACGACGCCGTACCGCTCGTGGCGTTGCGCAGATCGCTCGTGTAGCCGACCAGCGACGCCAGGGGATGTGCGCGTGCAACTGGCAGCGGCCCTTGTCGCTGCTGAAGTTCAGGATGACGCCGCGGCGCCGGTTTACGTCGCCGGCCAGCTGACCCTGGTACGACTCCGGCGCGACCACCACCACGTTCATGATCGGCTCGAGCAGCGTGATGCCGGCCTTGACCATGGCGTCGCGCGTGCATTCCATCGCCGCCAGCTTGAACGCGTCCTGCGAAGAATCCACGTCATGATACTTGCCGTCCAGCAGCGTCATTTGCATGTCCACGCACTGGAAGCCGTACTTCGCGCCCTTCACGGTCGATTCACGGAAGCCCTGTTCGACGGACGGGATGTACTCCTTCGGCACCACGCCGCCGACGATCTTGTCCAGGAAGTAGATGTTGTTCGGGTCCTTCTTCTCGCCCTGCTCCTCCTGGTAGACGGTCCACTCGTCAACCTGTTCCTTGGTCAACGGCTCGAACTTGCAGTAGATGACGGCGAACTTGCCGCGGCCGCCGGTCTGCTTGATGTAGCGCGTCTCGATCTCGACCGGCTTGCTGAGGGTCTGGCGATAAGCGACCATCGGCCGGCCGGCTGTCACCTTCACGCCGGGCGTGCGCATCAGCTTTTCCAGCGACACTTCCAGGTGCAGCTCGCCCATGCCGCTGATAATCAGCTGTTTCGTTTCCGGGTCGGTACGCGCCTTCAGCGTCGGGTCGTCGCGCACTAGCCTGCCCAGAGCGTCGGCCAATTTGCCTTCGTCGGTCGTCTTGTCGGCGATGACCGACTGGCTGATGACCGGCTCGGGGAAGTTGATCTCCTCCAGACGCACCGGTCCGTTGGTCGCACAAAGCGTGTTGCCGGTGTACGTCTGCTTGAGGCCGACGACGGCGACGATCTCGCCCGGCCCGGCGACCTCCAGCGGTTCGCGGCGGTCGCCCATCATGCGGAAGATGCGGGCGATGCGCTCGGTTCGGCCACAACTCGTGTTCAGCACCTCGTCTTTGGGGTGCAATTCGCCGGAGTAGACGCGGACGTAAACCAGATCGCCGGTCGGCTCGGTGACGGTCTTGAAGGCCAGGGCGGCGAGAGGTGCCTTCGGGTCGGCCTTACGCTCGACGCGCTTCTTCTCCTTGTCCTTGGGCGCGACGCCGCTGACCGGCGGCCGATCTTCCGGCGACGGCAGGTAATCGACGACGCAGTCCAGCAGCAGCTGCACGCCGTGGAACATCTTCGACGAGCCGCACACCACCGGCGTCAGCTTGCCCTCGATCGTTCCCTTACGCAGCGCCGCCTTCAGTATCTCCTTCGAGACGGGCTTCTCGTCGAGGAGCAGCTCGATGAGGTGATCGTCGGCGTGCGAGGCGGCTTCGAGGAGATGGGCGTGGTACTCCTTGGCCTCCGCCTTGTGTGACTCGGGGATCTCGACCAGTGTGTACCTGACGTTGGTCTTGTCGGTCGGGTCGCGCTGGATGAACTTCATCTCGACCAGGTCGATGATGCCCTTGAACTCGTTGGACTGGCCGACGGGCAGGGCGCAGATGGCCGGCACACACTGGAGCTTGGTCTTCATCTGCTCCAGGCACTCGAAGAAGTCGGCGCCCATGCGGTCGAGCTTGTTGATGTAGGCGAGGCGCGGCACGTTGTGCTTGTTGGCCTGGAACCAGACGGTTTCCGACTGCACCTCGACGCCGCCGACGGCGCAGAAGACGCAGACGCCGCCGTCGAGGACGCGCAGGGAGCGTTCAACCTCGGCCGTGAAATCGACGTGGCCGGGGGTGTCGATGAGGTTGATGCGCGTCTCGCCCCACTCGACGGTGACGGCGGCACTGTTGATGGTGATGCCCTTGGCCCGTTCGAGCGGGTCGAAGTCGGTGGTCGTGTTGCCGTCGTCCACGTCGCCGACCTTGTGCTTGGAGCCGCTGAAGTAGAGGATGCGCTCCGTCGTGGTGGTCTTGCCGGCGTCCACGTGTGCGATGATGCCGATGTTGCGCAGGTTTTCAAGCATGGGGGTCGTGGCCTCCCTCACCCCTACCCCTCTCCCCTAAGGGGAGAGGGGTAGGGGTAAGGGGACGGCGCGGCTCCAGAAACGAGGAAAAGGGCACGGGGTGAATCCGATATCCACCCCAATAAACGACAACACCCTCGAACCCCGAGGTTACCACGGAGTCGTATAAGCGGTCCCGGAGTAGTCTCCAGGGAGGGTTCCGTGCCGGTTGATGCTGGCCACGGAGGAGAGCGGTTGGCGCGATTCCCAAAGGGAAGCGATGCTCAGCGAAAGCCCGCTGTCAACGGGCTGCCTTCAAGTAGGTATTGTAGGTCGAGGTGTGAGGAATTGTCCAGGGGAAGGGTGAAAAAGTGGTAAAGACCGCCGACGGACCGAAGAGGACATTCGAGCGTGCGGCGAGGCACCTGGGGAAAGTGCAGCATCCTGATAGGCGCGGTAGAGCCGCTGGGGTAGAATCGCAGTTGAGAGCCGCTTCGTTACCCGAACCGGAGGCCATGAGGGGCAAACATGAAGCTTTCGGAAGCAGTAAAGAAGGTGATCGACATCGCCACGGTGATGCGCGAATACTGGGAAACGGAACTTCCCAAACGACACCCCGATTATCCAATCGCGAATCCGTGGGAGGCGCCCGTGCCGCCGCCGCCGGAAGAGAAAGAACTCGAAAAGTTCTTCGCAAGCCTTCCAGGCAACCTGGTTAATCAGATCTGGCTGATCATGTCTCTAGGAAGCGGGTATTTCGACGTTCAAGACATGCCGGACTACTACAAGACTTTGAAGAAGAACTTCGGCAGCCCGAAAGAACTCACTGCTCTGATGATCGCCAACGCACCGCTGGCTGACTATTTGCGCGACGGGTTGACTGAACTCAAGAAGAACAAAATGGACGTGGATAGACTGCCTCTGAAGCCCGCCAAGGTTCGCAAGTAAAGGATACTGACTTGTCCTCGAACGCTTTCACCGTTCATTTGCAGCATCTGCTGATAGATGCCGAAGAATTGAAGAACGCTCATGTCCGTCTCAGGACCGGCAATCCGGGGCGGCAGTACGGATTGGCGTCGTTAAATCGTGCTACCGTGGTATTGAGCGTCTCCGCCTGGGAGTCCTACGTCGAGGAATTGATGAGAGAGTGCTTGCAGGCTCTCCGGCCAGTCGCTCCACCACTTGATCCGTGGCCAGCACTCAATGCGTATGTACTTGGGCTGTTGGGTAGATTCAATACACCGAATGCCGCCAACGTTGCCAACCTGATTAACAATTCCCTCGGTTTGGCTGACATTCGTCCTTCATGGAGCTGGCAAAACTGCACGCCGTTGCAAGCTGAGCAACGATTGGACCAGGCGATGAAGTACCGTCATGAAATCGCTCACGGCGTCAATCCACGCCCCAATGTCCTCAATTTGTACTCAAGCCAGTTGCCTGACTTTGTCCGGAAAATGGCGCGTTGCACGGATGATGCCGTTCGGCTTCATTTGGTCGGCACGCATGGCGTTGCATACCCCTGGCCTTAAGGCGAAACGCTGCCGATTAACAGTGCCGGCGCTACCGGCGGCGACCCTATTTGATGAACGCCCAGTGTTTGTAGAACGCGAAGTTGAAGCGGGCGATCAGCACCCGCACGCAGGCCAGAGTCGCGCTCATCAAGCGTGGGAAGAGGCTCGGCCGGAGAATGTCCACGAACATACAGTAGCGGATCTCGTCCGACTGATTGCACGACTGGTGCTGCAAGGTGTCGTCGAAGATGAAGAGCTTATTCTCCCGCCAGTAGTTGATGTGCGTGCCCACCTTGATGTACACCTTCTCGCTGTCGATCTGGTTAATGTTGTAGAGCACCCGCAGGGTAATCCGGAGGGGGCCGAAATGCTTCCCGGTGGATTGCTTCTTGGTGAAGATCGAGACTCCGATCGTGTGGATGTATTTGTAGTCGCGGTGAAATTCCGGAACGTCGATCGAGGTCGGCACGTTCTTCCCGTACCACTTGAAGAAGATCATCCCCCGCTTGTGATCGTCCAGTTTCGAGCTAAGCTTGCCGACCAGGTCGGCCCGGTGAGCCGCGTCGATCATCGCCGTGATCTCGTCCTGGTAGGACTGGGGCAGGTCGGATAACTGATAAATCCCCTTGTTCCCGTACGGCAGCGCGAGCACGTCCAGCAACAAGTTGAACGGGGACAAGAGCCAGGTGAAGATGCCGTTGCCGGCAAAGTAACGGTCGAGCGCGGAGAGTTTTCGTGCCTTGTTCCGCACGAAATCGAGGAGGCCGAGACCGACGTAAACGGCAAAGTACAAGGGAATGAAATAGACGGCCACGGCGAGCGGGATAATCCGCTTGGCCACTTTCTTGGAGAGATAGAGTACCTGCGACTGATAGATTGGGGCTCGCAGGGTCGAGACGTTCGCGGTCATCCTTGACCTCGTGAAGAAAGGGACGGCGCCTCCATCACTCCACACGCCACCGCCAGAGTGAGAGGGAAGAGAGCGTTCCGGAGAAACGAGTCCGCCGACTTATAACCGGGCGGACGTGGTTGTCAACTTGAGTTATGCCCGGCGTCGGCGAGCGGTTCGGCTGGAGCACGCATTTTTGGAGCATCGAGGGGGCAAATCAGAGGGAATAGGCAATATGTCAGCCGGTGTGAGCGCCCGACAACGCACCTACAGCCATGAGCACGCCCTAATCCTGACCCGGCCCACACGTTACCTCGACGACGGGTTTTAGGATCGACGACATACCCTGCCAACCGGCCTGCGGAAACGTAAACAGTTCGCCCCCCGACCCGCTACTTGCCCTCCGTCGTGTTGAGCTTCCGTTGCTCCGCCAGGAGCTGCGCGCATCGTTTCCACCTGTTTCGGGTTTTCCTCCGCCACATTCTTCTTCTCCGCGGGGTCGTTGCCGAGATGGTAAAGTTCCACCGGCACGTCCTTGCGCTGTGAGACGATCAACTTCCAGTCGCCCATCATCACGGCCTCAGTACGCGGCACGTTCCAGTACAACGGCGCGGGCGGCAGCATCTCCTTGTCGCCGCTCAGCAGAGGCCAGACGTCCCGGCCTTCGAGTTTCCAGGCCGGCACCGGTTCCGCACCGGCCAGGCCGGCGCAAGGTGGGGAGCCAATCGAGATGGCTGACGGGTTGCTGCACGGTACGCGGAGTCAGCCGGCCGCTCCAGGGCACGAAGGCGGGAACGCGAATGCCGCCTTCGTACAGTTCGCCTTTCCAGCCGCGCAACGGCCGGTTGTCGCCCAGCATCGGGATACGGACCGTGCTTGCCCTCGTACTCGGTTTTCGAGGAGTAATCGCGCTGGCCGCCGTTGTCGCTGGTGAAGAGGATCAGCGTGTCTGGCCAGCGTGCCCGTTCTTCTCCAGCGCCTCGACGATGCGGCCGACGGCGGCGTCCATGTGCGTGATGCTGGCCGCGTAAAGACGGCGCGAGGGATCCTTGATCGTCTCCTTGTACGGCTCCAGTCCACTTGTCTTCCTCCTGGACCGGATGATGCGGCACGCTGAAGGCGACCCAGAGGAAGAACGGCTCCTTGCGTTTCGTCCCGACGAAGCGGACCGCCTCATCGGCAATCAGGTCGGTGGCGTGGCCTTTCTCGTCGACGAAGACGTCGTTGCGGTGCCAGGTGCGATCGCCGTTCTTGTAGAGGTGCGTGTACTGGTCGATCTGGCCGTGCAGGTAGCCGTAGGTCTGATCGAAGCCGTACTTCGCGGCCCCACTTCGGGACGCAGACCGAGGTGCCACTTGCCGAACAGGGCGGTGGCATAGCCGCGGCTTTTGAGGACGGTGGCCAGCGTGCGCGTGTCGGCCGGGAGGCTGAGTTCGCTGCGGTCGGCGATCGGCCCTTGAATGCCGAAGCGGCTGGCATTGCGGCCGGTCAGCAGTCCGCCGCGCGTCGGCGAACAGGTGGGATAGACGTAATGCCGTTCCAGCCGCACTCCCGTTTTCGCCAGCTTGTCGAGGTGCGGCGTGCGAATGTCGGAGTCGTGGTAGCCGACGTCGCGCCAGCCCATGTCGTCGGCGATCAGAAGGAGGATGTTGGGTGAAGCCTTGCGCTCCTCGGCCGCGATGCACCGAGGCGAGAGACACAGCGTAATCAGGAGAGTCGCGGTCAAGACGGCGGCTAGCCGCCGGGGGTGCGCGAGTACGCGACCCCCGGCTGAGCTATGCAACCCCTTCGGGGTAAAGACAACCGCGGTGACTCTTGCAATTACCCCGAAGGGGTTGCATAGCTCAGCCGGGGGTCGCGTACTCGCGCACCCCCGGCCTGCGAGTGGGTTCCTTGCAATTACCCCGAAGGGGTTGCATAGCCCAGCCGGGGGTCGCGTACTCGCGCACCCCCGGCCTGCGAGTGGGTTCCTTGCAATTACCCCGAAGGGGTTGCATAGCCCAGCCGGGGGTCGCGTACTCGCGCACCCCCGGCGACCTGGGTGAGAGAGAGTGTACAGATGCACGGCGGAATCTCCTGACGGAATATCGTTCTCAGCGCAGCACCTTCTCCAACAGCGGAAACGCCACCCGGCCGCTCCACTCGTGACCGCCCTCGAAGCGATCCACCTGGAGCTGGTCCTCCGCGCCGAGGGCCTTGTAAGCGCGGCGCATCCGGCCGAGCGCTTCGTCCGCCCACTGCGGGATCATCAGGGCGTCGCGCGAACCGACCTCCCAGACACACGGACGCGGCGCGATCAGCGAGCCGATCTCCGGCACGTCGCCGAAGTTGAGCAGCCCGGGAATGATCTGCGCGCCGCAGCTGTACGGCTTCGAGATGCGCTCCTGCATCACGTTCAACGCACCGGAAACGACGGCCACACGGATGCGCGGCTCCAGCGCCGCGGTGAGCATCGTCATCCGTCCGCCGTAGGACAGGCCGACGCAACCGAGCCGTTTGGCGTCGACCTGATCGTGGCGGGCCAGCACCTCCAGCGCCCACAGGCTATCGCGCAGGTTCTCGGCAATCAGCAGCTTGCCCAGCAATTGCAGGCGGAGATAGGTGATCGCCGCACGCATCCTGCTTGCCGTATGGCTCCGTTTTGCCGAGACGGCGGCCGAAGGGAGTGAGGCAGGGCACGGCGACGACGTAGCCGCGCCGCACCAGTTGCCGGCCGTAATCGTAGTTGCACGACTTGATCGCATCGGCCACGCCAGGCAAATCGTCCCGGCCGGCGACGGTGTTGTAGCCGTGGCCGCCGTGGCCGTGCAGGGCGACGATGCCGCCGCGCTGCCGGTCGGACTTCTTGCGCGGCGTCAGCAGGTAGATCGGCAGCGGCGGATGGCCCTCCGCCGTCAGCACGAGTTCGTCGCGGTAATGGTCTTCCAGACTCGGCCCGGCGTTCCACCGTGGTTTGCCACTTGTTCGGCGGCGCGAATGGGCCAAGTAGAGATGCGCAGCTTGGCCGCGAACTCGGTCTGCCAGCGGCGGCACTCCTCGGCCGTGGTGCCGCGGAATTGCATGGTGAGCGGCGCCTCTTCGGCCTGCTTCTTGAGCCAGTCGTCGATGGTCGGCACCTCGACCGGCTCTCCGCCTGACTGCGTTGGACGGCGAGACCGGCGACCAGGGCCGCGGTTGAACTCTGAAGGAACTGACGCCGGTGCATGGTGCTTCTCCCGTCAAGGATGTGAGGCGCCATTCATCTTACGAGCGTCGTATATCAATGGAAACGTTTAGCCGCGAGTGCATCGTAAAACGCTCGCAGAAGCTCGCGGCTAAACGGGACGAGAGGTGTGCATGGAACCCGAGAGTGTAGCGCGCGAACAACACGGTTTTCGTCGAACCGTTTGCGGTTGTGAGTTCTGCAAGGCCCCGTGCCGGCACGTACCGGGCAGCCTCGACGTCTCCGACCTAGGACGTCTCTGCCCGCCGAACGAAGACGTGTTCACCTGGGCGGCGCAGCACCTGCGGGCCGTGGTCGATAAGCCATTTCCGACGCTCGTTCCGGCTCGGCAGACCAACGGCCACTGCCACTGGCTGTTCGACGGCAGGTGTGCGGTCCACGGCAGCGCTCCCTACAGCTGCGCCTTCTTCGATTCCCACATGACCGATGCCGAGGTGGAGCGGCGTCCGCGGCGACGATCCAGGCGCGGCAAGAGGATGCCGCCGTGGAGGGTCTTTACTATCGCGTCTGGCTTCATCTTCGCCGCAAGGGGTTGATCGCCCCATCCGGCGACCGCGACGCATTGGCCGACGACCTTCGCAAGATCCAGCGAAACGCCGATCGCCATCGCCGGCGGATCATTGATTGACCGTCAGAAAAGTAATGTCGGTTCTGCGAGAGGGTGGCCGGGGCTTCGGAGTACTGTCACGCGACATACGGTTTTGCCGATAATAGCGACATACGGTTTTGCCGCGACAGCTGTACGGAATAGCATAGAGGCACGGCTTGAGACTTGACACACTTCATGGAGGATGATCTCATGCCCGCCTCGATTCCCGTTCCGGTCCGGCAAACCATTTTGCACCGCTGGCAGAATGGCGACTCGGTGACCAACTTGCGCTGAAGATCTCCAGTTGTCCGAGCGCACCGTGCGTCACCTGGTGCGCCGCTTCACCCAGCGCGGCGCGGCGGCCCTCGCTCCGGACTATGCCCGTTGCGGCACCAAGAAGATCCCTGTCGCGAGTGTCCCCTTCCAGAAGGCCGTCGAGATGCGGCAACAGCATCCCCGGTGGGGCGGCGGCTTGATCCACGTGATGCTTCAGGAAGCGGACGAACCCTGCCCCTGTGTGCGAACCTTGCAGCGTTGGGTTCAGAACGGCAAACTTGCTCCAGCGCCGCCAGGCCGACGCCCCGCCCGTGAGAAGCAGCGCGCCCGTTGTCCGCACGAGACCTGGCAGATGGATGCGCTGGATCAGTTGCGTCTGGCCAGCGGCTTACGGGTAAGCTGGCTGCGGCTGGTGGATGAATGCAGTGGCGCGGTCCTGAAGACCGTGATTTTCCCCCCAGGGCTTCTGGGGTCTGGTGCAGCCCGCCGCGGTGCAAGCGACGCTGCGCCTGGTTGTTACGGCGTGGGGACGGCCCCAAAACTTCCGCGTCGATAACGGCTGTCCGTGGGGATCGAAAGGTGATTGGCCCACCGACCTGGCCCTGTGGCTCATCGGCCTGGGGGTGGATATGATCTGGAATCCCGCCCGACGGCCTCAAGACAACGGCGTCGTCGAACGGTCGCAGGGCACCGGCAAGCGCTGGGGCGAACCCGAGACCTGTCAGGATGGCGACGAACTGCAGCGGCGCCTGGACGACCTGGATCGCATCCAGCGGGAAGTCTATCCCAGCAGCAAGGGCCAGAACCGCTGGCGGGTCTTTCCCGGCTTGCAGCAGAACGAGCGGTCCTACAGCAAGACCTGGGAGAAACGCAGTTGGAGCCTGCAACCGGTCCTGGACCACATGGCCAACGAACACGGGCTGCGGCGCGTGGATCGCAAGGGCCAGGTATCGATCGATGGTCGCAGCCATTACGTGGGCAAAGCGCACCAGGGACAAGACGTCTACGTGTTCCGCGATCCGGTCGATCGGGAATGGGTTTTTGCCACACCGGCCGGTGTGCAACTGCGTCGCAAGGCAGCGGAAGAAATCACGCAAGGCAGGATCCTAAAATTGCAGGTGACCAAGTCGCCGTGACGCCGAAAGTTAGGCGGACGGCAAAACCGAATGTCGCAATTATCGGCAAAACCGTATGTCGCGTGACAGAGTACCTCAGCCCCGGCCACACACCGAAGGCTTAGCCCCGGCCACACCGTGACCTTTGTGCTTACTTTACGTCGCCGTCATTGGTACTGCAACCAAGAACCCAGGTGTCACACAGTCGATTCTGATACGATGCCTTTACGGTCAACCAAGGAGTCTCCCCCATGCACCGCCGCGATTTTCTCGCCTCCGCCATCGCCGCCCCGATGCTTCTCGGCTCACGCAGCGCCGCCGACCGTAAGGACGACGCCCGCACCTTCGCCACGCCCGCCGAGGCCCGCAAATCGCCGCCGGAGAACGCTGGCCTACGTCGTCGCCACCTATGCCGGCACCGACGTCAAGAAGCCCGATTACCTCGCCACCATCGACCTCGATCCGGCGTCGAAGACCTATTCGCAGGTCATCCACCGGCTGCCGATGCCGAACGTCGGCGACGAGCTGCACCACTTCGGCTGGAACGCCTGCGCCAGTTGCCACGGCGCAGCGGGCGCGCCGCTATCTCATCATCCCCGGCTTGGTCTCCGGCCGCATCCACGTCGTCGATACGGCCGACCCGCGCGCGCCGAAGATGCACAAGGTGATCGAGCCGAAGGAGGTCGTCGCCAAGACGAAGCTGACCGCGCCGCACACCGTCCACTGCCTGGCCGACGGCCGGATCATGATCTCGATGCTCGGCAACGAGAAGCTGCGACGGGCCGGGCGGCTTCCTGCTGCTCGACGACAAGTTCGAGATCGCCGGCTCGCTGGGAAGCGAGCCGCGAAGGGATGCACTACAACTACGACTTCTGGTATCAGCCGCGGCACAACGTCATGGTCAGCAGCGAATGGGCCGCCCCGAACACCACGCGGCCCGGCTTCAAACTCGACGACGTCAAGGCCGGCAAGTACGGCCATCACCTCCACTTCTGGGACTGGAAGGAGCGGCGCATCGCCAAGAGCATCGACCTGGGCGACAAGGGCCTGATCCCGCTGGAGGTCCGCTTCCACCACGATCCCGCCAGCACGCACGGCTTCGTCGGGGCGGCCCTGTCGAGCATGATGTGGCACTGGTTCAAGGACGGCGACGATGGAAGGCGGAGAAGGTGATCGAGGTCGCCGGCGCAGGAGGTCAAGGGCTGGGACTTCCCGGTGCCGGGCCTGATCACCGACCTGGTCCTGTCGCTGGACGACCGCTGGCTCTACTTCTCGAACTGGCTGCACGGCGACGTCCGGCAGTACGACGTGAGCGACCCGGCGAAGCCGCAAGCTGACCGGCCAGTTGTGGCTGGGCGGCGTGCTCGGCAAGTCGCCCGACGTCCGCGGCAAGAAGCTGACCGGCGGCCCGCAGATGCTGCAACTGAGCCTCGACGGCCGGCGGCTCTACGTGACCAACTCGCTGTTCAGCAGCTGGGACAACCAGTTCTATCCGCAGATCGCCAAGCAGGGCTCGTACCTGCGTGGCCGTCGACTGCGACACGGACAAGGGCGGCATGAAGCTGAACGAGAGCTTCTTCGTCGATTTCGGCAAGGAGCCGGACGGCCCGGTCCGGGGCCACGAGATTCGGTTCCCGGCAGGGCGATTCGACGTCGGACATCTGGCATTGATCGCCGCTCGCGGCTAGACGTTTTTCAAAACCCCGTACCGCCGGCATTCCTGCCGGCCCCTGCCGGCAAGAATGCCGGCGGTACGGGGTTTTGAAACCGCGGTTTAGCAAGAGGCGACGGCGACGCCGCAAGCGGCAGGATCAAGCGCCGCGTCGGCGGCGTCGGCAAGCGCCGTCAACCCTTCGGGGCAGTCACAGGCATGATTGCGACCGGCCAGCACCAACCGCCGAAACAACGGATGATAACCGCACTCGCCAAGGTGGGCTTGATTGCGCCGCGATACCGGTGGTGCTCCTTGTACGCACTCACGGGGTTGAGGCGCAGCAGCCGATAGCTGTCCTCAGCGTCCACCACCTCGTCGGCGGCCGAGTGGATGAGGAGCGTGGCCGGCTTGATCTCCGGCTCGGTGGCCACGGCGGCGATCATGCAGCAGAGAAGCGGCCGAACCCATTCGCGCAGCAGCGGCGGCACGGGCGGCAGAATCTGCTCCAGGACGCAGCCGACGTTGACGCGGCCGCGCCACGGCGGAGCCACCAGCACTTGCGGCGTCTCACCCGTGTTCAGGCGCATCGCCAGGATCGCACCGAGGCTGATGCCGACGATGAGGTCCGGCCCGAACTCGTCGAACGCCGCCTGTGTCTGTTCCGTCCAGCGTGGAAACGGATCGGTGACGCCGCCGTCGCGCTGCCACTGCTCGACAAGGCTCATCATCAATCCGGCGATCCGGGATTCGGCGTAGGGAAGTGTGGGGGCGTAGACGTCGTGGCCGCGTTCCCGCAGCGCCTCGACGCGCTCGCCGCCTGGTCTACCGGCTAGTCCGTGGAGAAAGAGGATTTTCGCCATCTCGGTGCCTTCACCTGGTTGAGGAAGGGGAGTGGCATCCGATCCGGTCCCAGCGCGGCGTGGGTGCTTGCCGTCTTGGTGGTAAATAGTATCGGAGAAATGAGGAAGGACGCCGCAGGCGGTGAGAAAAGTAGATGAAGATTGCCGCGGTGTTTACGTTTCGCGCAAGCTAACCACCTCCGAGAGGTCATCCGTTGAACACCCTCCGCGTCAATCTCGGCGAGCGCAGTTACGACATCGCTATCACCAGCGACGAGGGCGATGGCGCCGGCCCCTTCGCCCGGCAGCGCTGTCGGGGATCGACCGCGTTCGTCGTCAGTGATGAGAACGTGCATCGCTCCGCCGACGCGGTTACCCAATCTCTCAACGCGGCCGGTTTCCGCGTGACGACCGCCATTCTTCCCCCCGGCGAGTCGCAGAAATCGCTGGCGTCGGCGTCAGCGCTGTACGACCGCCTCGCCGACCTGCAGGCCGATCGCAAGACGCTGGTCGTCGCGGTCGGCGGCGGCGTCATCGGCGACCTGGCCGGGTTCGTTGCGGCCACGTTCAACCGCGGCTTGCCGTTCCTCCAGGTGCCGACGACGCTGCTGGCGATGGTCGATAGCTCCGTCGGCGGCAAGGTCGGCGTCAACCATCCGAAGGCGAAGAACCTGATCGGCGCCTTCCACCAGCCGGTCGGCGTCTGGATCGACACCGCTTTCCTGGCGACGCTGCCGGAGCGCGAGTACCGCAGCGGCCTGGCCGAGGTCGTCAAGTACGGCGTCATCCTCGACCCGGCGTTCTTCATCTATCTGGAGAACCACATCGACGAGGTGCTGGCCCGCGATCCGGCAGACGATGCTGGCCACCTCGTCGGCCGCAGTTGCCGGCTGAAGGCCGACGTGGTCGAGAAGGACGAGCGCGAGGAGACGGGCTTGCGGGCGGTGCTGAACTACGGCCACACCTTTGCCCACGCCTTCGAGACGGTCGGCGGCTACGGCACCTGGCTGCACGGCGAGGCGGTGGCGGCCGGCATGGTCTGCGCCAGCCGGCTCGCCGAGCGGCGCGGCCTGATCGAGCACGCCGTCACGGAACGGCAGCGCGAGCTGCTGGTCGAGTTCGGCCTGCCGACGGGACCGTCGCGGCATTGGCCGATCGAGGACCTGCTCGCCGTGATGCGCAACGACAAGAAAGCCGTCGCCGGGCAGGCTGCGTTTCGTGTTGCCGCGACGGCTGGGCGAGGTGGCGCTGTTCGACGACGTGCCGGAGGCGGACGTGCGGGCGGTGTTGGTTGCGGAACATTCCGTGGGACCTGCGTAACAGCGCTCGAAAAAAGGGCGAGCCGAGCGGCGTGAGCCGCCGGTTACCGGCCCCAACCGGCGGCTTACGCCGCTCGGCTCGCCGGAAGGGTCATCTTTTCCAGACGCTTTTGACGTTCTCACGCCAACGTCTGCCCATCTCGGTTGTTATCTCTTTTGAAACTCGCACTTGTTCATCCGGCTCCAGTTCCGTGGGGCCGCCAGTCATCTACCTTGCTGCTGCATGGGGAGGGAGATTCCATGTCCACTGCCTTGCGCTGCCCCCGATGTGGGTCGTACTGGGCCGGCGTTGACGGCCTGGCTGCCGGCGAAATCGTCTGTTTCGACTGCCTGTCGAAGCCATCCCCCTTGAGGCGTCGCCTCAGTTGTAAGATGATTACAGCGATCGTCCTTGTCGGGCTGGCAGGATGTGCAACTGCCCTGGGCTTCTTCTGGCCACGCTCTACGTCCCCCGCTCCGGCTGCCGCCGACAGGCTAGTCGATCTCGCCGAGGCCGGGAACATCGAGGCGGCCCCTCCGGAAAACAGCGACGAGAAAACCGACCGCGATCAGCCGATGGCTCAGGAGAAGAGTCTCCAGGTTGCGGAAGAGCCAATCCGCGAGACGCCAATCGATTACCGGGCGGGGCCCGAACGCGCTCCGATGGCCGTCGATCACCATGCCAAGCCTGACAAGGCGAAGGAGGGGGACGAGCCGAAGGCGGTGCCGCAGCCGCCCGGAAGGTCGGTCCTGAGCCGCGAGCGGCCTGCCGAGGCGAAGCTTCTGCAGGAACTGGCCACGGCACCGGAGGAAGGGCTGGGTTCGACCGGACCAACGGTGGTGTCAAGTTACATCACGACCATCCAGGAAGACCTCAACCGCTTCGGCCACACGCGGCTGGCCGACCCATCGCCGCTGATCCGCATTCGGCCCGATTTGCGCGGGTTGTCGCTGCGCGTGGGGCCAAGCTGCCAGCTTTCGGAAAAGGACGGCGTGATTCTGGACGAGCTGGCTCGTAAACTGCGCGTCCTGCTGAAATCGACGGTCACCGTGGACGGTTCGCCGAGGAAAGCCCCGGCGGTCGAGTCGTTGCGCGGCGTGCTCTTCGCGGCACAGCGAGATGGCAAGCCCGGCTGGGTGCGTCTCGAGGCGGTCCGCACCCTTACCCAAATGCTGACTCCCGAGGAGCCGGCACTCCGGAAGATGCTGGTCCAGCTCCTCGACGCCATTCCCGATGCGCCCGCTACCAACGCTCTCGCCGACCGGGCCGTGTATGACCTCGATGTCGAGGTGCGTCAGGCCGCGGTCGCAGCGCCTGCGCAGCGCGAACTCGAGCTGTACCGCCCGGCCCTCCTTAAGGCGCTGCGCTTTCCCTGGGCTCCGGTAGCGGACCACGCCGCGGAAGTGCTCGTTGCGCTGGGCGATCAGGACGCGGTGCCACATCTCGTCTCATTGCTGCGAAAGCCGGACCCGACAGCGCCGGAGATGTTGCCGAGCGGGCACAAGATTGTGCGAGAAGTCGTCCGGGTCAACCATCTTGCCAACTGCTTGATGTGCCACCCGCCCTCGTACGACGGCGGTCCGGCGGTGGGCGTCGATCCCACGCTCAACATCCCGCTGACCGTGCCGCAGACCGTTCTTGTGGCTATGACCGTGGCCACTCAGCAGTCAAGCACCGCGGTCCAAAATCCCTCCACGCAGACTTCTCCGGGTACAACAAACAGCGTTCACACAGGTTGCCACGACTACAGAAACCTGGCCCTCCAGGCGACCTTGGCGGCTGCGGCTGCCGCACCCAACCCCCCTGTCGCGGCTCAGCAGGCCCGAAACACGGCGAGGATGTTGAATCCGCCGACCCGCATCGTGCCGGCGAAAGTGCTCGTGCAAACCGCGATCCCGCTCCTGATCCGGGGCGACATCACATTCTTCCGGCAGGATTTCTCCGTAAAACTGTCGGCCCCCGGCATCCCAGGCGTGCCGGCCGATGGAATCCGATTTGACTTCATGGTCCGCATCCGCACCCTGACCCCTCCCGAGGTGTTTATTCTCAACAAGATGCGCGAGGGGCAGACGACCTACCCACAGCGCGAGGCGGTGCTGTTCGCCCTGCGCGAGTTGACCGGGAAGGACGCCGGGCCGACGACGGAAGCCTGGCAAGCCGCTTTTCCCTCGGGCCGACGTCGATGTCGAGCTGCCGCGAATGCGCTTGCAGCTTAAGGAAGTCATCGACGTCGTTCAATTGAACGATCTGCTGGCGCGCTGGCGTGAACAACCTGGCGAACCGACCACGCAGGCGCTGGCGTGCCTGATCCCTGAACTGAGCGAGACCTTTCAGGTCAAAGTCCGCGACACACTGGCGGATCGTCTGCAGCGCAAGAACGACGACGAGCTTCGGAAGTCTCTCGGCATCGCCGATCCGGAGCTGCGCCGGGCCGCCGTACTGGTGTGCGGCCGAAAGAAGCTGCGACGCTGATCCCCGACCTGATCGCCGCGCTGGAAGACGCCGACCCCGTTGATGGCGGGCTGGTCGAGGATTCCCTGGGCAAAGTCACCGGGGAGAAACTCGAAGCGCGCCACGGAGTGGAAGGCGTGGTGGGACAGGCAGAAGATGGAGTGAACGGAGCATGCCGGGAAGGAACTGTTTCATAAATCCTGTAGGACGGTTCTCCAGAAGAGGGATAAAGAGGACATTCAAGTTATCCGGGAAGAAACACATCTCGGTCATTACGGCGACCCTGTCGCCAGCTCGGAGGTGATAATCATGCCGCGGCTCGAATAGCATCATGAAAAAAAGGAGCACCAATGATCCGCGCCATCTTGAAAAAAAGCAAGATCCAGCCCCTCGAGGAGTTGCCGGAACACTGGTTTGAGGGCCAGGAGCTGATCGTCGAGGGTTGTGACCCTTCGGACGATCCCGCGGACATCAAAAAATGGCACGATAAGTTGGTAGCTCTGTCAGCTCACATCCCGGGAGCGGACCACGAGCGGATGGCCGCCGCCCTCGCCGAACAGGACCGCCAGGCGAAGGAACGGATGCGCCGGGACATGGGACAGGAATAATGCCCGCCTACTTGCTCGATACCAATCACGTTGGCATGGCAGTAGAGCGAGGCTCGGTCGTAGGGCAACGCATTTTCGAGGCCTCGGTTTGAACTGTCAAGTATTGCTTGACAGTTGCCTCGGGAGCGGTCTATCACCGCTTGCTCGACTCCGCCGCCAGTTTCATCTCCCACAACCGAATAGTCCCGTCCGACGAACCCGACACGACCCGGCCGTCCGGCGTGAATCGCAGCGCCACGATGGAGCGCGTGTGGCCCTCGTACCGATGCACCTCTTCGCCGGTGGCAGCGTCCCATAGGCGGACCTCGTAATCCTCACCAGCGGGTTCGTAAAACACCGGCGTGCGGTTGCGCAGACCGCCGGCGGAGATCAGATAACGGCCGTTCGGCGACGCCGCTACCGGCCAGATGACCGCCGTGTGGCCCGTAAAGCGGCGAATCTCGCGGCCGGTCGTCACGTCCCACAGACGGACCGTCTTGTCGCTGCCGCCGGAGACGGCCGTCTTGCCGTCGGCCGTGAAGGCGACGCCGAGGACGTCCGCATTGTGCCCGGTGAAACGCGTCAGTTCTTCGCCGGTCGCTACATCCCAGACGCGGACCGTCTGATCGAAGCTGCTGGACAGGGCCAGGCGACCGTCCGGCGACAGGGCCGACTGCCGGACGACGCCGGTGTGTCCCGAAAAGCAGCGCAGCTCCTCGCCCGTCTCCACGTCCCACAAGGCGCAGGGTGCGATCGCGCGAACCGGACAGCACTTGCCGGCCGTCGGGGGTGAAAGCCAGGTTGCGGATGTCGTCGGTGTGGCCGCGCAGCAGACGCACGAGACGGTGCTTGTCGAGGTCCCAAACGCGGATGGCGTGGTCTTCGCAAGGTATCCACTCGGCGTTTTCCTGCCTCATGCCCAGCGCGAACAGGGCACGCTTACCATCTGGTGAAATGGCCACGGCCCAGACCGCCTCGGGCTGTTCGGCGAGTCGGTTGATCTCCATGCCCGTCGTGAGGTCCCACAACCGCGCGGTGCCGTCGAGACTGCCGCTGAGCAGGCGCTTGCCGTCGGTTGAAATCGCGATGCAATTCACCTGGGCCGCGTGTCCGGACAGCGTGCGGACCAGGCCGAACAGGCGCGGCCGCAGCGTCTTTACGATCTCCGCAGCTCGGCCGCGCACTTCGGCATCGCCATTGCGCTCCGCGGCGCGGCGCAGGGCGTTCCAGGCGAGCGGGCCGATCTCTTCCAGGCGGCGCGAGGCGCGCTCGCGCTCGTCGAAGTCGTCGCTGCCCAGTTGCTTGATAAGCCGAGCGACCTCGGTTTCGTCGGTGCCGAGTGTCGCCGCGCAGCGTGAGGAGCGAACCGAACAGGATGCTCGTCAACAAGTACCGTGCGGATAATGACATGAATGGATCTCCTGCTCGCAGGGCGTTCGGGGACAAGAGCTTTCGAGTTGCCACATTAATACGAACGCAATCTCGTCGCTACAGAGGAACTCAAACATTGGCGTGACCGGCTCAGGAACGCTGAGGGAATATCGGTACTGGGTACTCAGTACTGGTTTCACCGCGGCGTCTGTCGCCGGCGCATCAGGGCGACGACGGCTGCGGCATATTCGGGATTGCGGAAGTCGCATGCGCACGGTGCCGCTCGTCGCCGAGTAGTCGCGCACCTGAACGGGCGGCCGAAACGCCAGGGTGTTGCCGATCGCGGAGCCGACGAGCGCTCCGGTGGCCGTGATAGCCAGGGCGGCAAAACTGGACAGCGAGTTGCCCCAGTTGAAGACCCACTCGCCCAGCACCAGAACCAGCGGGCCGAATAGGGAACCGATCAGCAGGCCCCGCACGGAACCGCGCGATTGCCGCGTTCGTACCTCCGCCTGGCACGTTTCGCAGACCGGCACGGGGACCCGTACTTCTCCACTGACGTTCGGCGCGAAGATGCGCATCGCTCGGCCGCCGCGTGACTCCACCACGAACTGCATCACATCGGTCGTCGCTTTACCGCAGTCGCAGCAGACCGGGGGAAAGTGCAGTTGCGTGACTCGGACGTTGATCCAGCCCGAACCGTCCGGCTCGTGAACTTCTTCGGTCTCGGTGCGATACGCTTCGCGCGGCGGGGCACCGCGCGGGAGCTGGTGGCCGAGAGTGCGGCCGATCTGCAACAAAAGGTCGGCGACGTCCTTGGCGGCGACCTCGTAACGGCCCGGCAGCACGACTTCGTCCGCGCCGGCGAAAATGAATTGCCGCGTCTTCACTTCCGCCCCGTGAGCGATGACGCTCTCGGCCCGGCGCAACTCGATGAACGGCAGCATCTCCGACACCACGGGTAGAATCGTCCCGGAAAAAGGACTATCGACCTCCGGCACGTGCGGCACCCGGTCCGTGTTGAACAGCGCCCACGGACACCAGACGGCGAGATCGTGGTACTTCACCTCGACCCCCTCGCGATGCAGGATCAGCGAATGACCGTGCGCCGACACCGACCAGCCGAACCAAACTCCCGAGCCGAGCAGCATCCCGACGCCCAGCGCGATCCGCTCCGGGTCGTGTTTGCCGAAGATGTACGCCAGGATGAAGGCGACGCCCGGCACAGCGAACACGGCGGCGAGGGCATACATGCGCTGCGGCCCGAAAACGATCGGCCCCACGCCGAGATAGGCGGCCGGGTCCTCGAGCAGATCGTCGAGGTCGGGCAAAAAGCTCTTCAGGGAATGTCCGGCCGGCAGCATGCTCATGGTATTCATCCGAGGGCGGTTCTCGGTAATTGTATGGCTGCTGGTCAACGTTTCGCGCGAAACGTAAACGAGCGGCCATACAACTACAGACATGACGATAGAACGATTCTTTGCTACCTGCGGGCGCGGCGTCGAGAGTGTACTGGCCGACGAGTTGCGGGCCCTGGGGGCGGTGGACGTCGAACCGGGGCGCGGCGGCGTCGCTTTTGCCGGCGACCTCGAGCTGCTCTACCGCGCTTGCCTCTGGCTGCGCACCGCCATCCGCGTGTTGCGGCCGGTCCTCGAAGCCGACGTGCAATCGCCGGATGAACTCTATGAGATCGTCCGCGCCAACGACTGGTCGCGCTACCTCACACCGGACCACACGCTCGCCGTCGATAGCAACGTGCGCGACTCGGCGATCACGCACTCGAAGTTTGCCGCGTTGCGCGTCAAGGACGCCATCTGCGATCAATTCGTCGAAACCTGCGGCAGACGGCCGAGCGTGGACGTGGACACACCAATGGTCGGTTTCAACCTGCACATCTACCGCGATCACGCCGTGCTGAGCCTCGACGCGGCCGGTGAGTCGCTGCACAAGCGCGGCTATCGGCCGATACAGACGAAAGCGCCGCTCAACGAGGCCCTGGCCGCGGCGCTGGTGCTGCGGACCGGCTGGAAGCGCGACGTGCCGTTCGTCGATCCGCTATGCGGCTCCGGCACGCTGGCGATTGAAGCGGCCTGGATCGCGCTGCACCGTCCGCCGGGCCTGACGCGGAAGCGTTTCGGCTTCCAGGGTTGGATGGATTACGACATACATCTGTGGACCGATCTGCGCGATGAAGCGCGGCGCGGCGTGCTGAAGGCGCTGCCGGCCCCGGTGTGGGGATCCGACGTGCGCGGCGACGCAGTGGCGTTCTCCATGGACAATGCCAAGGCGGCGGGCATCGGCCATCTGCTGCGCTTCACGAAGCACGACGTGCGCGACTTTCAACCGCCGCCTGGTGAACCAGGCGTTCTGCTATGCAATCCGCCCTACGGCGAACGTCTCGGCGAGGAGCGCGACTTGCGCGGCCTGTATCGGCTGCTCGGCGACGTTTTCAAGACGCGCCTGCACGGCTGGACGTGTTTCGTCTTCACCGGCAACCCGAACCTGGCGGCGTGCATCGGCCTGGAACCGGCGGAGCAGATACCGCTGTTCAACGGCAAGATTCCGTGCCGGTTGCTGCGGTTTGAGATGAAGTGAGCTACCCCTGGACGAGGCCCGGTCGCATGACGATGACATTCGCTCAGATCGCGCAGTATGTCGTGAAGGATGCCCCGGCGCGTTTCCTCCGGTGCCTCCTTCCGCGATTTTGGCCCACGGCTGGAGCGCACCGCGAACGGAACCAGTTCCAGAACCAGTCACCACATGCCCTCCCAAATGTGCCCCGACCCTTCCACCGCTCACGACGAACCGCGCAATCCGCCATTACCGGTGTGCCGTTGTGGTGGGCCGGCGAAATCTGCGGAACGAACTCCGAATCAGGGGCGCTGGAGCCATCGGAAGCTCGGCCCGGCCAGGGCTGGGGGCGCGGCGGCTGGGCGAGGGCCGCAAGCACATCGTCGTAATTGCGGAACGAACTCCCCACAGCGGCCGGCTCCGCTGGCGGCGGCAGTTGCGAACGCTGTGCGATTGCGTCGGGCACCGACGTCGCAGCGGCCGGTTCTGCGGAACGAACTGGCGGCGGTGCGGCCGTGGCTGCTTCTTCCCTGGCGCGGCGCTTCGCCTGGAGCTTCTCCAGCGCATCGATCGAGCGCTCCAGTTGCCGCTCGGTGTGGGCCTCGTAGCGCACGAGGCGGTCCAGCTCCGGCTTGTGCAGGATCAGGTGATCGTGCCCCTGCAACTCGATGTGTGCGGCCATCTGGTGCGCGACCCGGTCGAAGCGCCTCTTCGTCGCCGCCATCTCCTCCGTGGTCTCCTGGATGTCCTCCTCGCAGCCCGCCGTCAGCTCGGCCAGCGTTTCGGCAAGCGGTTTCTCCGCGGTCCTGGGCAACTCGCGGCGCATGATCTCCGCGGTGACCGGTTCCTGGATTTCGCACACCGAGGTCTTGCCGAGCATGTGGATGAGGTAGAGCACCAGCGCCGAGTCGAGTACGGCAACAGCGGGCATGGTCGGCAGTTGCTGGACGAGATCGCGCGCCGCTTGCTGACCGGCGAGGTCTTCCTTGTGGTTTTCGAGATCGCGGTGGGCCTGGAGCATCGCTTGCCAGGACGGGTCATTGGGGCTGAGGCCGATCATGGCGCCGGCCGCGTTGCTGGTGGCGGCCTCGTGCAGATCGCTGGTCAGCGTGCCCTCGAAGCGGGCGACGCGGCGGAGGCGCCAGTGGTGCAGTGCAATGCGGCCGGCGTATTCGTTTTCGAGGGTGCCGACCGGTTCGAGTTCGGTGATGATGGCGGCGCGGAAGGTCTGCCATTCGTCGGCGTCCTCGCAGGGGAGGACGGTCTTCTCGGAGCAGAGGCCGTGGGTGGTGGCGTTCATGGAGGAGCGATCCTTGCCGGCGTCGGTGCGCGGACCGGTGGATTGAGTGGACATGGGTTGCCTCGAGGTGAAAGGGTGGCGGGCGACGTTTACCGCGCAGACTACCGGAGGTGCGTGCGTTTGGTGGAGAGCAGAATGAGGGTGCGGTATGCAAAAAAACCGACGGCGCGTTTTTCTTGCGGTGGCGGGAAGCGTGCGGTACAAGCGATTGGAGACATCGTGCTAGGTTGCGCACGGCTTTGCAGGGTTGCGCACAGCCTTGCAGAGTTGCGCAGAGCCTTGCAGAGTTGCGCATGGCCTTGCATGAGTGCGCGGAAGGGCACTTCATTCAGATGTTCGGCCAGAAGACACCCGGATCGGCGGCCAATCGGGATGTTCGGCCCCTTGAGGTAAACGATGCCATCGCTCGAAGACCAATGCTACGAGGTTGCGGCACGCGAGGTTACGGATGGTACTTTCGCCCCCGCTGCTTGGGCCAAGGCTTTGAGCGCGGCAATGGGCGACAAGGAAAAGGTGCCCTCCTTCTATATCAAGTTCCGTGTCGCGCAACTCATAAAGGAAACGGCACAGGCTTGGCAGAACTCCGTGATAGATGGAGCGGAAGCTTCTTGCCCTTCTTGCGGCCAGAAAATAAAGGCAGTCCGGAGCCGTACAGATTTCTTCGTGGGGTTGTTCCGAGGCTTTCTGGGGAGGTTCCAGTACAGTTGCCCAAAATGCTCGAAGGCATTATTGTTCGCTGAACGGTAATCTTCACGAACGCGGCAAGGCCCCGTGGACCAGTCTATTTGGTATGTATAAAATGAGACTTGAGCTGTTTCGCCTTGCTGGACATGGAAAGCCGTGCCTAACAAGTCCGCAAGGGATTTCATTTCTGTGACACCACCCATTACCGGGCAAGCCAAGGATGGTTGCCAGCCGCTGAAATCAACCAGGAGGAAGAACATGTCGGTTGAGGGACTCGAACACTACTCGAAAGACCAACTGATTGAAGAACTTATCAATCGGCAGACCTTCGTGGGGACTGTCATCTTCCACCGCGGAGATGCAAAGGCTGGCCGCTTGGATGCAGGTGAGATCGTCATGACGAAATCTCCTCCCCTGACACGTGAGGGTGTTGAAAACCTCTTGCACTTGGGGCAATCTCTCATCGCCGGGATGTTTGGTGAGAAAGAGGCGACTATCGCGGAAGGATCGGCCGAGGCGCTTCCCCTCAACGCCGACCGCCCCCCACTCCGGGTGGACGACGGAGGCGCCGTCCGCGTCGGCAAAAGTCGTATCAGCCTTGACCTGGTCGTCGAGCAATACGAGAACGGTATGACGCCCGAAGAAATGGTGCGCGCCTACGATACGCTAGTACTTGCCGACGTTCACGCTGTCATCGGCTATTACCTCCGGCACGGCGATGAAGTTCGGAAGTATCTGAAGCGCCGAGAAGAACAAGCCCAGGCGCTGCAGGCGACAATTGAGGCCGAGCATCCGCCCATTTCGCGCGAAGAGTTGCTCGCCCGCCGGAGTGCACGGAGGAATGCCGATGCTCCGACTGGCCAGTGACGCCGATGTTCACGGCGACATCATCCGTGGCGTTCGGCTCCATTCGCCAGAAATCGACTTGGCGCGGGTACAGGATGCCTGGCCCGAAGGCACGCCCGACCCCGAAGTTTTGGCGTGGGCTGCCGCCGAGAAGCGGGTACTCATCACCAATGATCGCGAGACGATGGTTGGGTTCGCTCGTGAGCGCAATCGCGGGAGAGCCAATGCCTGGTCTCATTGCCACGACCAACAAGCAATCTGTTGGCGCGGCCATCGACGACATCCTTCTCGTCGCGGAGTGCATGTCGGAGCAGGAGATCAGGGATCGCGTCGTCGTGTTCCTGCCCTTTCGGGGATAAAGTCCAGCATCGAGCTGCCATAAAGGCTGGCCGGCACAGCATGACCGGCCCCGGAGAAGAAGACATAATAGATCCTCACTGCCGAATAAGCGGATGCAGTTGACCGGGCCGGCATAACGGCGTTTCGTGGTATGCTGTCCCTCCAGCCGGCCCGGCAACTGATCCTGAGCGTTCGGACCTTGGGTTCCTGTCAGTTGCTGGTTGCTGGGGTCATGCGCGGGTCGGCGGTTCTGCGGCGCGGTTCGGCTGCGAAGCCCGGGTGAGCCGATTGCTGAATGAGGTCGTTCGGCTTGGGAGGTTGCTCATGGATCAATCCACGCCTTCGCGGTCCATCCCGTTGCCGTTGTGGGTGACGGTAGGATTCTACCCTTTCTACCTGGTCCTTTGGTTCGGCTTTTGCATTACGGGGGAGTCCAAGGGTTTTTTTAAGAATTGGACCATCCTGCTTTTCTGCGTGGGCATGTTCGCCTTTGCCGTGGTCGGTCTGCTCACCGGGAAACCGTACGGGCGCCGCTGTGCAATCATTTCGGGCGGTGTCTGCTTACCCGCGGTGGGCGCTGTATTGCTCGTGGTGCTAGCCATTCACGGTCTGCCAGCCGAGAATCCGCCGGCATGGTTTGCCCTGCTCTTCTGCCTTGTTTTCGTCCTCGGGGGGATCTGGCACTGGTGGGCGTTGACACGACCGGCCGTGCGGCAGTGGTTCGCGTCGTCCCAGGCCAAAGCTCTCCCTGCCGAAGGGGAGGGGCCACAGAGCGGTGGGGAAAAAGGGGAGATCGTGAATTAGACTCGAACAAGTGGGCTGCTGCTGACCTGCCCGCCATTTCGGTTCTTCGGGATATTACGGTTCTAAGGCGGGTAGGCAGCAGAGCCGAGCGATAGGCGAATAGACAAAAGCGGTCAGGTCAAAAGGAGAAAAGGGGTCGCTAGTCGGGAGTCTTTTTGCACGACTCGGCGCTCGAGAATGACTCCCGACCCGGGACACCGTAAATTATCTTCCAGCAATGTTGCACAAGCAGACGAAAACCAAAATGAAGTCGAGGAAGGGAGGCGAATCGTCATGGTTGCCGAAACCGTGAATGAACAGACCATCCTTGCGGAATTGCACCACGTACCGCACGATCGCTGGGAAGAAGTCTTGGCCTACCTTCGTTCCTTGCACACGGTTGCGGCGTCAGCGGCCGGCAGCAAGCGATCGATGATCGCCGCCGACCTTTTGCACTCCGGCTTGATCGGCATGTGGGCCGACCGCTCCGACATCAGCGATAGTCGGGAATTCGCCCGCCGCTTGCGGGAGCAAGCCCAAAGCCGGAGTCGTGGCCCATGATCTTGCTCGATACGGACGTGGCGGTGGACATCCTCCGCAGCCATCCACCGGCGGTCGCCTGGCTGAAAGGGCTTGGGTCCGCTTCGCTGGGTTTGCCAGGGTTGGTGGTGATGGAACTCCTTCAAGGCTGCCAAGACAAGGCGGAACAACAGCGGGTAGAGCAATTTTGCCAGCCCTATGTGCTTTATTGGCCCACCGAGGCTGACTGCCAACGAGCCTTGCATGATTATGCGGCTTACCACCTGAGCAACAACCTGGGCTTGCTCGATGCCCTGATTGGCCACGCCGCTGTTGGTCTGAATGAGTCGCTGGCCACGTTCAATCTGAAGCATTACGGCGTTATCGCCGGTCTGAAAACTATACAGCCCTATTGATGCTTTCCTGCTGGGGTGACGGCCACTTCGCCGCCATTCGATACAACGAGGCAGCAGCTCTGAAACAAAAGCGGTCGTCATCGACTTCGAAACGACGTATCACGAGGCGGCCAGGCGGGTGTACCTGGACTGACCTTTCTTCGGAAGGCAAGAGGGACATTCAAGATTTCAGGCCGAACAAGCCGCTACATGGGGCCGGCCACGCGACGACGGTTTGCTCCACTCAACACCTCTTCCCGCGTGAGCTCAGTCGTTCCTGCCGTTGCCGCCGTCGTCCGTCATACAATGCGCCCATGACGACAATCCCATCACAGCCCGCCGCCGTCGCCGACCAGACCCGCCGTGCCCGCGCCGTTCAGCGCGATTGGCAAGCACTCCCTATACGCCAGCGGCTGCGGCACGTCCGCGCACTGCGACACCTTCTCGCCACCGAATGCGACACGCTTTGTGCCGCCGTCGCGCGCGATCTCGGCAAAACGGCGGAGGAAACGATCGCCGCTGAGGTGCTGCCGACGGCCGACGCTTGCCGCTTCCTCGAACGTGAAGCGCCGGGACTGTTGCGGCCGCGCAAGGTGCCGCGCCGCTGCCGGCCGCTCTGGCTCTGGGGTCAAAGCGACGTGGTGTACCGCCGGCCGCGCGGCATCGTCGGCATCATCGGGACGTGGAACTATCCGCTGTATCTTAACGGTGTGCAGATCGTCCAGGCGCTGACGGCCGGCAACGCCGTGCTGTGGAAGCCGTCGGAGGTCGCACCGGCCATCGCGGCGGCACTGCACCGGCTCTTCATGAGGGCCGGCTTTCCCGCCGATCTGCTGCCGATGATGCCGGCGACGCGCGAGGCCGGGTCACACCTTGCCGAGGCCGACGTCGATCACGTCGTCTTCACCGGCGGGGCGGAAGTCGGCCGTATCCTCGCGGCCCGGCTCGGCCAACGCCTCATCAGCTCGACGATGGAACTGTCCGGCAGCGACGCCCAGTTCGTGCTGGACGACGCCGACGTGAACCTCGCAGCCCGGGCGGCATGGTTCGGCGCCACGGTCAACCACGGCCAGACTTGCATCGCCGTTCGCCGCAGCTTCGTCGCCAGGCCGGTGTATACTGCGTTCTGCGACGCGCTGAAGCCGCTGGCCGAGACGGCGAAACCGCTAACGTTGGCTCTGCCCTCGCAGGCGGTCCAGGCGCGGCGGCTGGTCGCCGAGGCCGTCGCCGGTGGGGCACGCTTGCTGGCCGATACGGGCACCGATCCGAATGCGATGATGCCGGCCGTGGTGATCGACGCCCGGCCGGAGATGGCCGTCTGCCGCGAGGCGTCGTTCGCTCCGTTGCTCGCGGTGGTGCCGTTCGACACGCTCGACGAGGCGCTGGCGATGAACGCCGTCTGTCCGTACCGGCTCGGGGCGTCGGTCTTCACGCGCTTCCCGCGCAAGGCCGAGCCGATCGCCGCCCGTGTGGGGACCGGCATGGTGACGGTGAATGACGCGATCATGCCGACGGCTCATCCGGCGACACCATTCGGCGGCACCGGCGACAGCGGCTGGGGCACGACGCAAGGCGCAGAGGGCCTGCTGGAGATGACGGTGCCGCAGACAGTCAGCGCCCGTGCCGGTACCTATCGGCCGCACTATGACACGACGACACCGGGAAAACCGAGCCACGAGGAGCTGGTGCGCAGCTTGCTGGCGAGCGGCCATTCGCCAACGTTTTGGGGGCGCTGGCGCGGCTGGTGCCGGCTGCTGCGGGCGCTGTGGCGCGGGTGATGAGTCATTCTCCCCTCTCCCCCTGTACTCAGGGGGAGAGGGGTTGGGGGTGAGGGGGCGAGCGGCGTCACGGTTCCAACCCCCTCACCCCCAACCCCTCTCCCCCTGAGTACAGAGGGAGAGGGGAGAAGAACGAGTCATTGCATCCACCCGCTTCATGCGATACAGTGCGCCTGATATCGAACACCTTCCACGAGGCACACCATGAAGCGCCGCTCCTTCCTCAAACAAGCCGCCGCCGCGGTCGCCGCGCCGGCCGTCCTCAACGCCGCCGACAAGGCCGACAGCAAGAACCCGATCCTCGGCTACGGCGATTACAAATACGAGTGCATCCACAACTGGGGCCAGCTGCCGGACACGCTCCGCTGGGAAACCACGCACGGCGTCACCATCGACGCCGAGGGGCTGGTCTACATCAAGCACCAGGGCCACGGCGGCATGGTGATGGACACCATCGTCGTCTTCGATCCGGCCGGCAAGTTCGTCCGCTCCTTCGGCAAGGAGTACTACCCCGGCGGCCACGGCATCGACGTCCGCAAGGAGGGCAAGGAGGAATTCCTTTACCTCTGCGACATCCACAATCGCCAGGTCGTCAAGACGACGCTCAAAGGCGAGGTCGTCTGGAAAAAGGGATTCCCGAAGGAGGCGAATGTTGACGGCAAGCCGATCTACCAGAAGATCGAGCAATATCGGCCGACGAACGTCGCCTTCCATCCCGACGGCGGCTTCTACGTGGCGGACGGCTACGGCTCGAACTACGTCCACCAGTACGACAAGGACGCCAAGTACGTCCGCACCTGGGGCGGCACCGGCAGCGATCCCGGCAAGTTCAAGACGCCGCACGGCATCTGGCTCGACGACCGCGCCGGCCGCGACAAGGCGATCGTCGTCGCCGACCGCGCCAACGCGCGCCTGCAATACTTCACGCTCGACGGCAAGCTGCTGCCGAAGGACACGGTCAAGGACGTGCTGTTCCCGGCCCACTTCGACATCCGCGGCGACGTGCTCCTGGTGCCGGACCTGCACGCTCGCGTCTCGCTGTTCAACCAGCGCAATGAGCCGATCATTCACCTGGGCGACAACAAGGAATGGATCGCCGAGGTGAAGAAGATGCAGATCCGCAACGACCCGAAGAAGTGGCTGCCGGGCAAGTTCGTGCATCCGCACGACGCCTGCTTCGATGCGCAGGGGAATATCTTCGTGGTGGAGTGGGTGGAGACGGGGCGGGTTACACTGTTGAAGAAGGTGTAATCATGTATCGGTGGTTCGACCAGAACACGGAGCGGAGGTATAAATGGCCGCCGTGGAATTGACAAAGGACCAAATCATCGACCTGGTTCGGCAGATGACGCCCTCACAGAAGCGTGAGGTGCTGCTTGTGCTGGCGAGCAATGGCAGGGCGACACGAGAGAAGCGTCAGGAGTTCGCAGAAGAACAACTCCGCCGTTTGTGCATCGAACGGGGTCGGGATTGGTGCGCGCTGAGTCCCGACGAACGTGAAGCGTTCATCGATGATCTGATTCACGAGGATCGGACGTGCGCCCCGTAGCCGTCTTCGACACCAACATATTGTTTTCTTGGGTTGGCTGGAAGGGCAAGCCTTTCCAGTGCGTTGAATTGGCACGCGCAGGCACGGTGGAAGGCGTCACGTGCCGAGAATTGCTCGATGAACTGGCGGAAAAGCTTGAAATCAAGCTGTTGTTTACGCCGGAACAGGTCGTCGAAACCCTCGCTGATCTCATGACTTTTCTTCGCGTGGTGTCGATTCCCGGTGTACTCAAGGCAGTTCCCGCCGACCCGGATGATGACAGAGTACTGGAATGCGCCCAGGTTGCCGGTGCGTCGCACATCGTTACCGGCGATCATCGGCACTTGTTACCGATGGGAAGCTTCAACGGAATACCGATCATGACGGCAGCTGATTTCATCGCGGTAGCAGCAGGACCATGATCTCCGGAAGAGAAACCATGAAAAAACCGCGCCAAATCGTGGCCAAGCTGAGCGACACGCTCATGAAGAAACTTCGTCGATCACGTGCGCTCATCGCTAAAGAGCTGCCCCAACTGGTCGAAAACGATCAACGCCGTTACGACGCCATGCACGAGCGCACCGCAAGCAGCGCCTTACAACGAGCGATTCATGCGAGCAAGATTCTCTTGCCCGACCTGGCCGATCGCGCCCAGACCGATATGGACACGCTGGATGTATTCCTGCTCGGGGAGCGATCGCTTACTTCCGACATCATCGATCGGCTCACAAAAATTTTGAAACTCAAACTCGAAGCGATCGGCTCCAAACAGAAGTCGCGGCCTTCCAAGGCGGGCTGAGAACGCCATGCTTACCGGCACTTGTAATACTTGTCACCAGCCGTCGTCGTTCCCAGAGCATTTCGCGGGTCTGACGCTGCGGTGTAAACTCTGCGGCAACGGCTGGGTCACGTTATCCGCGGCCAGTCGTGATAGTACCGCCATTTCGGAACCGGCAGGACCCGGAGCCACAACGGCTTCCGTGACCGCTGCTCCCGATCGAGTCGCGCCGTCGCCACAACCGCCGCCGGCTCCTACCCCGGAGGTCTCCGCGAACAGATCGGGCGAACAGTCCGAGAACTCGAATACGTTTCGGGAGAAGTCGCCCGCCGCGCCGGCCGCAAGTGCCGTAAATCCGGCGACCAACCACGATTCAGCGGTTCGACCGCCGGCCGCTCCGTGGTCCCCTGTTCGGAGATCGGGACTTACCCTTCTGGCGATCGGGCTGGGGTCGTTCCTGTTGCCCCTATTTGGGTTTCAGTTCCGCCTGGTGGCTCTGTTTGGAGACAGACAGTGGATAGGCGGCGCCATCGTCGCCATGATCGGCGCGTTCATGGTGGCGTGGACGTACCTGGAGGATTGACCGTCGAAAAGAGTCTACCAGCCTGACGCGCAAGCGAAGGTAACTATCTGCCATCCCTTCGCTGGCGCGTCAGGCTGGTGTCGGACGGTCGCGGCTCGTGTAGTTTACTCCGGCGGTCCGAGCAGCACGAACGGGGCCCAGTAGAACGGCGTTGCCCATTTGGCCTGCTGGCGAATGTTCCGTCGAGCCTCGTACAGCGCCCTGGCATAGCGGGCGTGGTCGCCGCGCTCGGCCGTGAGCGCCTTGAAGAACTCCTCCATTAACGCGGCGGTGGCGTCGTCATCGACGCTCCACTGGCTGGCGATCACACGGCGTGCGCCGGCGGTCAAGAAGCCGTTTGCCAGGGTGACGCCGGCCTCCAACGGCTGCTGGGGGCCGACGTTCGTCACGCAGGCGCTCAGCACGGCCAACTGGCAGTCCTGCAACGGCAGCCGATAAATCTCGTTCAGCGACAGGAACCCGTCGTCGCGCAGCGCGCCGTCCGAGCCTTTCTCCGGCGTCAGGGCCAGGGCGCCGAACAGGTTGCCGAAGCGCTCATCGACGAAGCCGTGGGCCGCGACGTGGATTACCTGCCGGCCCGGCAGCGCGGCCAGGAACGCGGCCTTCGTCGCCTGGTCGCCTTCCAGCGCGAGGACGCGATCGTCGGCGAAATGCCTGCGGACAGCGCGCGATTCCTTGGCCGTGCCCGGCAGCGGCGGCAGATTGGCGGCCAACTCCAGGAACGGCTGCAACTGTGCCACCTTCTCCTTCGGCGTTCCTCGCGGCAGAGTCCGCTCTTTCGGATACGTCGGATTGCACAGGGTGAGGAGCGTGGTCGGCAGCCGATCGTCTCTTTGGCGCTCGGCCAGCAGCGTCAGCGCGGCCGGTGACGGCGCGTAGAGCGTCGGCGGCAGCTCGTCGAGCAGATAGCGCGGCTTGGCGCCCGACTCGATCGGCAGCGCTTCCAGCGGCAACTTTTGCAGCGGACCGTCGGGGATGATGACGAGCAAGTCGGGACGCAGCTCGCTTTAGCCGGGCGCGGGCGGCGGGAGGCAGCACGACGTCCACCAGCAGCTCCGGACGCTGGGCTGACACCGGTTTGGCCTCGTCCACTATCTTCAAAGTCACGCCGCGATTGGCCGAGAAATCGGGGTCGGCGAGCTGGCGGCGGAACTGCTCAACGATCTTGCGCGAGTCCGCCAGCATCAGCGGTTGCCGTGGCAGATTGGAGGCCGCGGCATCCGGCAGGGGCGGCTGCGGCGCAATCTTCAGCACCACACCGCGAACGCCGCGCAGGTAGTCCGCTGAGTTGAGATTGGCCGGCTCCGCCAGGCGCTTCGCCAGCTCACCGGGTATCGTCAGCTCGAACGCCTCCGGCTTGACGGCCCGATCGCCGAACAGCAGCAAATGACTGCGCTCACGGCCGATGTGATACACCAGCATCACCGTCTTTGGCCCGAGGAGTTTCGTCCGCAGCGCCTCCAGGTCGCGGCGCGAATGGTCCTCCGCCGTCAGGCTGCGATAGACGGGGCTGGCATTGAGGATCTCTCCCCAGACGCGCGAATACTCGGCACGGCTGTCGTCAAACTCCTTCAGCAGCAAACGCCCCTTTTCGGTGTCGAGTTCCAGCAGCGGCAGCATCTGAGCGCGGCGCGCAGACCGCCGAGCTTCTCGCGCAGCTCCACTTCCTGCTTCAGCAGCTTCTCGTTCTTCGGTCCCTTCAGGCCGTCGCGCGGATCGACGTTCGCCATCTGCAGCTGGTCCAGCAGCGTGCGGCTGCGGCTACGGCTGATGGCGAGGAAGGCCGTGTCGAGGTCGCCGTCGCGCACGCCCCATTCGACCAGGTCCTCCACCGCCGGTGCGAATTGAGCGAAGTAAATCGCGCGCAGCCGGGCGTCTCCGTAGGTCTCCAGACGGGCCTTCTCGACCACGGTCAGGGCGTCTTCGAGGAGCGTGCGGGCTTCTTTCCCGCGGCCGCGCTTTTCGGCCAACTCGCCCCACAGCCAGAGTGTGATGAAGTGCGTCGACGGGAACGAACGCGGATTGTTGCGTTGCAGGTCGCGGGCCTCCTTGTAGTAGCGCTCGGCCTCGTCCAGCTGGTCTTGCATCGACGCAGTCAAGCCGAGATAGTTCAACGTGCGCGGTTGCAGCAGCGACTGTTTCTCCTCGGTCTGCAATTTGAGGACGGTCGCCCATTCCTTCTCGGCCTCGGCGAACTTACCGCGGGAGAGGAAATACAGCGCCCGGCAGTGGCGTGCGGTGATGACCAACGGGCCGCGATCGAGATCGTGTTTCTTACACAGATCGAGGATGTGTCCGGTCAGGGCGTAGGCCTCCTCCACCTGCCCGCGCCGGCGAGGATGTTCGCCTCGGCGGCGTCAAACGCGGCCAGGCCGAGCGCGTCGGGTTCAGCAAAGCGGCGATACACGGTCAGGGCCTGCCGGCAGTAATCGAGGGCGCCGTCGAGATCGCTCTGGCCCTTCAGCAGCAGGGCGATGTTCAGGAGCAGATTGCTGAGCTGCGGATCGGTCGTGGTGCCGAGCTTCTGGCACCGCGCCACCCCTTCGCGAAAACGCTCGATGGCCACGGCGTACTGGCCACGCAGGGCCGCACAGGCGCCGAGCAGGTTGTACGTCTCGATCAGGATGGGATCGTCCGGCAGCCCATAGCGGCGGTAGAGGGCGAGGCATTTCTGACCGGCCTCCTCCGCAGCGGGCAGGTTGTCGGTCGCCTGCTCGGCCAGGGCGAGGTTGTTCAGGGCGACCGGCAGATCGAAAAGGTTGGGCGGCGCCTGGCGTTCGAGGTCGGCGACGGCAGCACGCAGCTTGACGCGCGCGTCGGTGTACTTGCCGACATACAGCTTCAGACCGCCTTCCTGCGTTTGCAGCTTCGTCTCCAGCAGGGAAGAACCGGCCCACTGCTCGGCTTGCGTGATGGTTAGCTGCAAGGCGCGCTGGTACTGGTTCGTTCGCTCGTACAGGAGCTGCATCTTCCAGAAGGCGGCGACGGTGCCGGAGACGCCCGGCTGGCCGGCCTGCGGATTGTCGAGGACTGCCTGATAATCCTCGGCGGCCTTCTCCCGATAGGCGGCGACCTTGTCCTTCTGGCCGAGACGCTGGTAGACCTCGACCAGCTCCGCCGTCAGGTCGCCGTGCGTCAGGCGCTCGGTCGGGGCGTACTTGTCGTGCAACCCCAGCGCTTCCAGAAGGGCCTTCTCCGCTTCGAGCAGGTGCCGGTTGTCGTTTTTGACCGTTTGGGTCAGCAGCAGCGCGCCCAGCCGATACAGCGTGTCGCGCGGGCCAGAGGATTGTCGTACTTGTCGAACACCGGCAGCAATTCGCGGAGGCGCGTCGCGGCCTTGTCCGGCTGCTTCTGGAAACGATAACTATCGGCCAGATGCCAGACGAGGCGGACGCGCTGAGCGTCATCGAGCGTTTTCGGTTCAGCCAGGGCGGCGACGGCGGTGCGTTCGACGTCCAGCCAAAACTCCAGCGCCCGCTTGTGGTCGCCATATTTCTCTGCCGCCTGCGCAAGGAGAGTCAGAGCGATCACCGTCCTGCCGGGCGGCAGTGGATCGCCGCTGCCCTTGGCGGAAATGGCGTCGAGCAGATACGTCTCGGCTTCCTTGCCGTGACCGAGGGCGATGTACCAGCTGCCGATGTCCAGCAGCAGCTCGCGCCGCCGGGTGAACTCCTGCTGGTTGCGCAGAAAGGTCTCGTAGGACTGTCCCAACTCGATGGCCCGATCCGGCCGGCCGAGGCGAATGTAGACCGCCAGCAGCCGATCAAAGCACTGGCGCTTGCGGATGCCGGTTTCGGTCTTCAGCGCGCTGGTAAAGTTGCTCGGCTTCTATGAGCTTGTCGGCCTTGTAGAGTTCGTCGGCCTGTTGCAGGGTATCGGTCGTATCTTGCGCGTATGCAGGACGGCAGACGACGAATAGCGCCAGGCAGAGGAGGACTGTCGAAGAGCGGCGTGACATGGACTCGATCTCCTCAGCCACCTTGCCGTTTAGCCGCGAGCTTTTGCGAACGCTCGGTATCAGCACTCAGCGCTCGCAAAAGCTCGCGGCTAAACGCGCTTGAACGCCGCCCACATTCCCGTTTACGGTTTCGGCTCCGCGCCCTCGGGGCCGCGGTTCGCCTTTCGCGGCACCACCACGTAATTCAGCGCTGCTCCCGAGACCGATTTGTCCTCTTTCTCGACGCGGACGACAACACCGCGGTTTGCCGCGAGGTCAAAGGGCTTCTCGTAGAAACGGAATGGCCCCACTTTCTCGCCTTCGGCAGGGTCCCATTTCTCACTTGCCGCCAGGATGCGGATTTGCTCGACTCCGGTCGAGAGGACCTCGGCAGGAAAAGAGTAGCGGCGCCAAAAAGCATTCGCGGCAGGGTGAGCGGCTGACCTGCCTTGATGAAATAGTTGTCATCCTTGTAGTTCGGGAACAGCATGAGCGCCCTTCCCTGGGGATCGATGCTCCAGATGCCGATGTAGGCGTCCTGATCGACCGTGATGTGCAGCTTCATCTCATCGTCCTGTTGCAGCGTGTAGACGCCCATCTTGTCGGGTTTAACGCCGATCATCTCGACCTTAAGCCCGAAGTCCTGGCGGCGAGGGGCGGGCAGCAGTATCGACTCATCGATCGGGCGTGGATTCGGTTTGCCGTCGTCTTTTTTGGAGCCGTCGTCTTTGTTGATGCTGTTGTCCTTCGTTGCGTCGTCCTTCGTCGTGTCATCTTTGTTCGCCACGGCGCCTGGATTCTTGTTGTCCTGATGCGTCGGCCATAGCACGTAGGTTGTCACTCCCGCCGCGATGACCAACACCGCCGCGAGGGCAGCCCAGAGCAGCGGTCCGCGTCCGGGGGAGACGATCGGCATAGTCTGCGACTCGGCCTCTCGATCCGTCCTGGGTGCGCTGCTGCTGATCGAAGCGGGAGCCCGGTCCTGCGCCGTGACGTGGCTGGCGGACAGGGAAGCCATCGACGTGATGCAGCCGCACTCCACCGCGGCGGCGGCCAGCGCCGAACCAAACTCGGCGGCCGAGGCGTAACGGTTCGCCGGCTCCTTGGACAGGCACTTCCGACAAACGGCCTCCAGGGCCTCCGGGACCGTCGGGTTCACGTCTCGCAAGGAGCGCGCCGGCTGGGTGAGGACCTTGCACAGGACCTCCGTCACCGATTGGCCGAGAAACGGCGCTTGGCCGGTCAGCACGAAGAACATCACCCCGCCGAGGGCGTAGACGTCGGTGAACGGGCCGATGGAGCCGGGGCCGCCCTGGGCCTGCTCGGGAGCCATGTAGGTGGGTGTGCCGAGGATCTGGCCGCTGTGGGTCAGGTCGGCGCCGCCCTCCATGATCTTGGCGAGGCCGAAATCCGTGACGCGCGGGCGGCCCTTGCGGTCGATCAACACGTTGTCCGGCTTCAGGTCGCGATGAACGATGCCGTGCAGATGGGCGGCCTCGACGGCGTCGGCGACGGCCAACAACAGCGGGACGGCCTCCGATGGCGACAGCGAGCCTTTGCTGCGGACCAGGCCCGTCAGGCTCGAGCCTTCCACGTAGCCCATCGTGAAGTAGTGCTGCCCCTGGTACTCGCCGATCTCGTAGATGGGGACGATGTTTTCGTGATCCAGAGCGGCGGCGGCCCGCGCTTCCTGCACAAAACGCAGCAGCGTCTTCTCCGAGGCCGTAGCGCCTTCCTTGATCATCTTGATGGCGACCAACCGATTGAGCGAGCGCTGCCGGGCCTTGTAGACGACGCCCATGCCGCCGCGGCCCAGCTCCTCGAGCAGCTCGAAGGGGCCGAAATCCATCGGCAGGGAATCGCTCCGGATCGGCTTCGCCACGCTCCCCGCCGGCTCGGTGACCGATTCCTCGATGTTCGCCGTCTGGCACTCGGACATAAAGCCCACCGACGGTGTCCCGGAGGTAATCGCCTGCGGGTGAGACGAGGACGCGCTGGTATCCGGATCGCGCGTGACCGGCGAATCGCCGAAATTGTTGTCTGCGGTCATGGGTTCGATACCTCCTGTGCGCCGGTTTCCGTTTCGCCCGAAACGGAAACCAGTCTGTGCTTACTCTCGTGCTCGCCGGCGTTTGTGGGCATGGTTCCAAGGCGGGTGGCGCGCGTGGTAGGACGGATTTGCAATCCGTCCGGGCCAAAGCGGACGGATTGCAAATCCGTCCTACCACGGTGTTACCCCTCTGGTGCTCCTTTTGAACCATGCCCGTTCGTGGTACCAGCCGTTGGATACGGCGACTGCGGCGACCATCGGAATAGTTATCCACACCGCCATCGGCTCGAAGCGTGTCTCGGACTCGGACGACGAGATCGGTTCCTCCGACGGCGGTGCCTCCGTGCCGGACGGATCGTCGGCCGGCTGGGGCGCTTTCGGCTGGACCGGGGGCGGCATTGGAGAGACGGTCTTCTCGATCTTGAGTGCCGCGGCCTTGCGGCGCACCGCCTCGACGAGGATCACGCTGTCGTCGGCGTCGAACGCCGAGGACGCCTGGTACGCCTTGGTCACGGGCCGCACCACCTGGAGCGAGATATCGAGATCGGCGTCCGACCCGCCGGCTCCTTCGATGCCTCGCCGGAAGCGATCGACGCCGTCGTTCTTCAGGCCGATGTCCGAAGTCAGCGGTTGGACGCGCAGCGAGGCGACCGACTGCGCGACCTCGCTGATAACAAGATCGGCGATAAAACCGCGATTGATCTCGGGCAATGGCGCGGGCGGCGGCAACACGATGCCGGCTCCTCCCACCTGGGCGGTAGGTGACGGGAGTGGTGCGGGGGCCGTCGGCGGGAAGACCGTCGGATTCGAGCCGGTTAGTCCGCTCGATGGCGGGATGGTGGGTGAGCCTGGTGGAATGACGGGAGGCGGCGGCCCGGTTTGCTGCGGGGGAGGCTGAGTAATGACAATGGGCGGCGGAGGCGACATGGGTGGTGGCGGCGACATGGGTGGCGGCGACATGGGCGGTGGTGGCGGTAGCATCATGGGCGGTGGCGGTGGCGGCACCATCGGCGGCGGCGACATGGGCGGTGGTGGCGGCGGCACCATCGGCGGCGGCGACATGGGTGGTGGCGGCGGCACGAACTCGAACGCACCGATGTCGATGCTCTGTTCCTGCGGCCGGGAGACGCCGCGCTGGTCCGTCAAGGGAGCCGGGGCCAGGGCCATGGCCAACAGGCTGTCGTCGCCGGCGTTGATGGCCGGGCTGCCTTGCACGAGAGCGATGGTCGGCGTCGGACCGCCGTTGTTCTGGAGACCGTTCGGATCGAGGCCGGCGTCGGACACATTGTTGAGGTCCGTCGGAGTGAGTATCAGCTGCATGCTGGCGTCGAACGTGAACAGGTTGTTGCCCAGCGACACCGGCGCGGTGCCGTCGATTGCCGGGACCAGCGTATTGTTGCTGTTGCTGACGATGGTGTTTCCCAACTGAAGCGGCGGATCAACGTGGGTGAAAATCTCGCTGCCGTCGCCGCCGCTGAACCCCTGCAGGTTGATGGCCCGCATAACTCCGCTGATACCGTTAATGAGCTGTGTGTCGATGCCGCCGTCAGTGGCCAAAGCCTCGCCGGTGCCATTGATCCGCGCTGCCGCCGGGAGGCCCCGGCTGAAAACTGGCGAGCGGACTGCCGCTGGCAATGTCATCGGCAAGCGTGTCGTTGATGAGCGTGACCGTCCCGAAGCCGGTGTCGTAGATGCCGCCGCCTTCGCCGATAACGGGTATTGACTGACTTCCGTCTGTTGCCTGCGGGTCCTGGAATGTTCCGCCGAAGGCGCCATTCTCGGTAATCGTGCTGTTGATGATTTGGGCGTCGCCATCGAGGTACAACCCACCACCCTCGCCGCCCTCGATCCGCTCGAAATCCGAGTCCTGTTGGGGGTTCTCACCAGCGCTGGCGGAATTGTTATCGATCGTGCTGTTCGCGATGGTGAGGGTTGAGGTTAAATTATCCGAGGACAGATACACTCCACCACCATAACCGCTTACCGCGTAGTTCGCCGTGATGCGGGTGTTCGTGATCGAGACAGTGCCGTACAGGTACAACCCGCCGCCGATTCGGGCCGTGTTGCCGCTGACCGTGCTATTCACCAGATTGAGAGTGAAGAGGGAGTTGCCACTGCCACAGGCGAGATTCAGGCCGCCTCCAACGCCTCCCGCGGCATTGTTCCCGCTCAGGGTACTATTGGTGATCTGAGCGTTGCCGTACAGGTACAACCCACCGCCGTTGGATGCGGAATTGCCGCTGATCGTGCTGTCTATCAGGATGAGCGGCTCACTCTGGAAGTTGAAGAACGCGAGGCCACCCCCCTCGTTCGTGGCGCTGTTCCCCGACAGGTCGGTGTTGGAAATCGTGGCTCCGCCAATAATGTCCGCCCCGCCGCCGTCCGCGCTGGCGAGGTTATTGTCGATACTGCTGCCGGTGATGGTCAACGATTCGCGCTGCTGCCGTCGTTGTTGTAATTGTCGTTTTGGTTGAACAAGCCGCCGCCCGAGGTCACGGCGGTGTTGCCATCGATCGTGCTGTTCGTCAGGGTCAACGTCTGCGCCGTGCCGGTGGAGTTGGGGCTATAGCCATAATTATTGAGGAACAGCCCGCCGCCATCGCCCACGAGGGCATTTTGGGGGGTTACCGTGCTGTTGGTGAGGGTAGCGCTGTTTGTATCCAGGGTCAGGTTCGTGATGGACACCGCTTGCGCCGGCGTGCCGTTGCCGAAACCGCTGTTCTCGATGAACATCCCGATGCCGTCACCCACGAAGGCACTTTGAGACTGGACCGTACTATTCGTACTGGTGGCGGTGTTGCCGTCGATCTGGCCACCCGTGATGGTCAGCGCTCGCGCCGGAACGCTGCCGCTTGAACCGGTGTTGTCGTCGAACAACCCGACGCCGTCGCCCACATAGGCCTCGTTGGCGGTTACTTGACTGCCCGCCGTGGCACTGGCCGTGTTGTTGTCAATGGTGGCGTTGGTGAGGTTCAGCGCTTGCCCGGTCCCGCTGTTCTCGATGAACACGCCGACGCCATCGCCCACGTAGGCAAGCTGGCCGTTGACCGAGCTGTTCATGCTGGTCGCGGTGTTGCCGTCAATCGTGGTGTTCGAGAGGTTCAGCGTTTGTCCAGCCCCGCTCGTTTCGTCGAATAAACCGACACCGTCGCCGAGGAAGACGGTCTGGCCGTTCACCTGGTTCTTCGCGCTGGTGGCGGTGTTGCTGTCGAGCGCGCTATTGGTGATGGTCACCGTCTCTGGTGCGCCTTGACTGCTATCCGTGATGTACACACCGCTGCCCGCCGTGGCAGAGTTATCGTCAATCGTGCTGTTGGCGATGTTGAGCGCTTCCCCGATGCTGTCGTTGAAGAATAGCCCGCCGCCGTTGCCGTCCGCCTGATTGTTCGTCAGGGTAACGGAGTTGAGCGTCAGTGGTGTGTTGAACGCAAAAATGCCGCCGGCCTCGCCGGACGACTGATTGTTCGTCACCGTGACGGAATCCAGTTCCAGCGCCGAGTCGATCGCCATGATGGCGGCGCCGTCGGTGCCCTGAGCGATGCCGTGCTGGATGGTCAGGTTCTGCATCGTGACGAGCGCGCTGTTGTTCTGGATGACGAACACCTGCACGGCGTTGGCGCCGTCGATGATCGCGCCATTGCCCTGGATCGTCACGGGCTGGGTGATCTGAGTGAGATTGAGGGAACCGAGCGGGGTGGCGGGCGACGCGGTTCCCGTGGTCCCGTTGAGCGTGTAAGTGCCAGCAGTACTAGGCTGCAGCACAATGGTATCGCCGCCAAGATCTTTGTCCGCCTGCTCGACGGCCGAACGCAGTGTTACTTCCGGTACGGTCTGGCCGTTTACCACGATCATTGAACCGGTGGAGGCCGGAACGCTGGAATTGCCAAGAGGCGCGTCGCGGAAGCTGTTGACCATGAACGTAGAAGGCGTGACGCGCGCTTCCAGCTCCTCCAGGCACAGCAGTGTCGTCCAGCGGCGCGGGGAAGAGCGGCGCGGCCGCAGCCGAACACAGACTTTGCGAAACGGGCGGTGCCGCATCGTAAACCAGGTTACCCAGGAGGGGATCGGGATCATCGTCTACCTCGGAAGAGGATCAAGACCACCTCGGAGCGGCGCGGCGAAGAACACGACACGGGTAAATCATATCCCGAATCGTGTGGAAGAGAACGACTTGAACAGCACACGCGGGGCCGCGCAGACCTGACACCGACGTACCATAACATTGTATCATGGTTCGGCCTTAAAGTAGGACAAAATCCTGGCGCCGAAAACTGATCCGGAGCGGCCCCGGAACGGTTTTCACCCCCGGAGGGAAGGAAGCCATGACCGACGACGCCCTGCTGCGCGATGCCCTGGCCGCGCTGCAAGTCAACGACGACTACTCCGAGGCGGTCCTCGAAATGAGCGACGGCAGCCGGCTGCGCTTGTGCCATCGTGTCGGCGAACGCTGGGCAAAATGCGAAAAATTGAGCGGAGTGGAGGCTCAGGCGAGTCTTGCCGATCGGGTGCTGGCGCGGTTGGCGTCGTTCCGATTGAACGGCAAGCATCTCGACATTCAGTTTCAGGACGGCAGCCGGTGGGAGACGCTCTTCCGGGGTTGACGAGTTCGTTTACGTCGCGCGCGCCGAATCGGAAAACGGCACGACCACATCGCGGAAGAACCCCTCGGCCGCCCAGTCGTGGAACCAGCTGCGCAGCTGGAGCGCCAGCTGCTCCAGGTCCATTTCTCCCTGCGCCGGCTGCCGCGGCACACGCCTCCGCCACGGTCCGGCCGTCGCACAAGGCTCGCAGCAGGACGAAGCCGGTCCGCATCAACGGAAAATGCCGCACGACGAAAGCGCGGCGGGTCACGGCCAGGTACGTGTCGGCCGGTTCCGGCGGCGGGGCGTCGCCGGCCGTGCGCACGGCCGCATAGTAGTGCTGCACCGGGTAACGCAGCGCCAGCAGCTGCAAACAAGCCACCGGCACCAGCCGCGCCTCCGGCCAGGACGACGGCGGCACAGTCAACAAACGGGCCGCATCCAGCAACGGTTTCCCCTCCTCGCCGGGGCCGTCGAAGACCGCGCTGAACGTCCACTCCAGCGTCGCCAAATCGACGAGGAAGGCCGGCCACGGAGCGTCTTCGCCGGTCGGGGCCGTTTCCGCCAGGAACTGCGGAAACCGGGCACCGAGCCGGGTCAGCGTGTAACTGCGCGACGGATAGCGCTGCAAATAGCCGGCCGCGAAGGCGTCGAAGACCTCTTCTCCCAGAGCGCGGCAGAGGATCGGAAATTCTTCGCGCAGGCATTCCAGCAGCCGGGCATGGTAGGCGTTGTTGTAGATCGCCAGGCGTTCCAGGGCCGACAGCGCCCGCGAGCGCGTCACGACCTGTTCGGCCTCTTCGGGGCCGACATGGACGACGCCGTCGGGGTGCATGACGACGGACTGCATCCAGCGCTGAATCTGTGCCAGGTCGCGCATGGTGGGTCTCTGAATCTTGCGTTTGTTTAGCCGCGAGCTTCTGCGAGCGCTGAGTCATACCAGCGCTCGCAGAAGCTCGCGGCTAAACAAACGCAAGATTTCCTCACGCCACTTCGGGAATCAGAAACGACAGCGGATGCGGCAGACCCGGCCCCTGGTTCGCGTCAGGACGAGCTGTGGCAATCGGGTCGCCGTGCTCGTCGTCCCGGAACGCCTTGGCTTTCAGCACCTCCGCATGGATCACCGGAAACGCCGGGATTTTCGCGTCCCATTCGAGCAGCGTCGCGGCGCCGCCGGTGAGGCGGTGGGCCAGCCGATACAGTTCCCACACCGGGTCGATCACATGGTCGTCGTGCGTGTCGATGCGGTGCGTGCCGCAGTCGGTGTGTCCGGCCAGGTGAAACTGCACGACGCGCCGATGCGGCACATTGCGGATGTACTCGGCCGGATCGAAGTCGTGATTGAACGCCGAGACGAAGACGTTGTTCACGTCGAGCAGCAGGCCGCAGTCGGCGTCCTCAGCCAGGCGCGTGAGGAACTCCCACTCGCTCAGCGTCGAGTCGGTGAAGGCGACGTAGGTGCTGGGGTTTTCGAGAACCAACGGCCGTTCGAGGAAGTCCTGCACCGTCTTCACCCGGGCGACGACGTGGGCCAACGTCGCCTCGTTGAGGGGGATGGGCAGCAGGTCGTGGGCATTGAGTCCCGCCACGCCGGTCCAGCACAGGTGATCGGAGACCCAGCGCGCCCGCACACTGTCGGCCAGCCGTTTAAGCCGGGCGAGGTAGTCGAAGTCGAGCGGATCGGTGCTGCCGATCGACAGCGAGACGCCGTGCAGGACGACGGGATAGCGCTCGGCGACCTGGTCGAGAACCCAGCGCGGCCGGCCGCCGGAGTCCATGAAGTTCTCGGAGATGGCCTCGAACCAGTCCACGGCCGGCCAGTGGGTCAGGATGTGCGGGAAGTGGACGGTGCGCAACCCCAGCCCGAGACCGAGGTCGGCGTGTCCGAGGCGCGGCGGGAGCATGGGGAAATCCCTCGGCCGCTTGCGGCCTTTTCTCCCCTCGCCCCGGTACTCCGGGGAGAGGGGTCGGGGGTGAGGGGCAGAACACAGTCCGGTCGCTCACCCCTCACCCCCGACCCCTCTCCCCGGAGTACCGGGGCGAGGGGAGTAGTGCTGTAGCGCTAAGCCGCAAACGGCGGACACCGATCAACCCTTGGCCTTCTTCGGCGCCTCGCCGAACTTCTTGCCTTCCTTGGTCATCAGCTCCTCGAAGCGTTTGCGGCGCTTTGGCCCAGGCCTTGTCCTCTAGCGGCACGTGGCACTTGCCCATGGCCTTGCACTTGTTCTCGCCCGGAGCTTCACCGCAGCCGCCGAGACCGCGGCACGTATTATCGCCGCCGCAGGTGTGGGACTTGGCGGTCGCGCACGCGCTGGTGCCGGCGCACTCGTTCTTGCCGCCCTTGCCCTTGGCCTTGCAGATGTTCAGGCCGCGGCAGACGTTCGGCTCCTGGAGCAGCGGGTTGACCTTGTCGTTCTTCGGCTTGTCGTCGGGCTTCTTGTCGTCTTTCTTTTCGTCAGCGCAGCCGAGACCGGTGCCGGCCATCAGACCGCCCAGGGCGGCGACGGCCAGTTTCTCGAAGTCGCGGCGACTGAAGTCAGGCTTGTCCATTGCGTTCTCCTTGTGGGTTGAGATCGTTTAGCCGCGACCCGATAGGGGAGCGCTATTTGGAGTGCTCCCCTATCGGGTCGCGGCTAAACGATCGGACTGTTTGGTAATCTATGGCGCACCGGCGTGTGGAACTATGCTACCCCGTTTACGATTCACACATTCTCTGCGGCCCGCGAAACGCAAACGGAATATGATTACCGCCATCGTCACCCTGCCCCGCTGTTTCGTTCCCCGAGGTGCTTCTCATGCGCTGCTCCCTCCTCTCTGTCGCCGCCGCGTTGACCCTGGGCCTCACCGCCAACGCCGATGAGCCGAAACCGCTCAAGGTCGGCATCATCGGCCTGGATACCTCGCACGTCGCGGCCTTCACCAGCATCTTCAACGGCCCCAAGCCGAGGCCCGAACTGGCCGGCGTTCGGGTCGTCGCCGCCTATCCCGGCGGCAGCCCCGACGTCGAGTCCAGCCGCCAGCCGCGTCAAGGGCTTCACCGATACCCTGAAGGACAAGTACGGCGTCGAGATCGTCGACAGCATCGACGCGCTATTGCCGAAGGTGGACGTGGTTCTGCTGGAAAGCGTCGATGGCCGGCCGCATCTGGAGCAGCTCAAGCCCGTCCTCAAGGCCGGCAAGCCGGTCTTCATCGACAAGCCGGTCGCCGGTTCGCTGGCCGACGCCATCCAGATTTACGACCTGGCGAAAGCAGCGAAGGTGCCCGTTTTCTCCAGCTCGTCGCTCCGCTTTGCCGCCGACGTGACCGCCATGAAGAAGAACGAGAAGCTCGGCACCATTGTCGGCTGCATGACCTACGGCCCGTGCGCGCTGGAAGCCGCACCATCCCGACCTGTTCTGGTACGGCGTCCACGGCGTCGAGGTGTTGTACGCGCTGATGGGCACCGGCTGCGAATCGGTGTCGCGGACCCAGACCAAGGATACCGAGGTCGTCACGGGCGTCTGGAAGGACGGCCGGGTCGCCACCTTCCGCGGCATCCGGGCGGGCAAGAGCGATTACGGCATGGTGGTCTTCGGCAGCAAGGCGATCGAGGCGCAGAAGATCGACGCACGGCTACGATCCGCTGCTGGTCGAGATCGTCAAGTTCTTCCGCAGCGGCAAACCGCCGGTCAGTGCCGAGGAGACGGTCGAGATGTTCGCTTTCATGGAGGCGGCCGACGAGAGCAAGCGCCGCGGCGGGGCCTCGGTGAAGCTGGCCGACGTGATCGCCAAGGCGCGGGCGGAGATCGGCAGCAAGAAGAACTCGCGATAGGACTCCTCCCGCGCCCCGGAGTACCGGGGCGCGGGGAGGCTACGGTGTAAATGAGGTTGTTGACATACGCACAGCCAACCCCGATAATGCTCCAGTCCATAGCCCACCAGCCGAGAGCATGTTTCTCGCTTCCATGATCGTCATGCATGCCGAGAGCGCCACCGCGGCGGTTCAGACCGGAAGCGAACGGGCCGACGCTGCCTCGGCCCGAAATTCGGAGGCGCACATTCACAAGGGGGAAGATCGATGTTACGGTCACGCTCGTTGGGGTCTCTGAGCCTGGGTCTGGTGCTGGTGCTAGCCGGCGCCGTCCGTGCCGAGACGACGGTGGTGGTGAAGGGCACCCACCTGTGCTGCGGCATGTGCCTCGCGGCCGTCGGCAAGATCGTCAAGACGGTGGACGGTGCCGCCGCCAAATGCGATCAAAAAGAGAAGACGATCACCATCACTGCCCCGGACGCCGCCACGGCCCAGAAGGCAGTGGACGCCCTGTCTGCGGGCGGCTTCTACGGCACGATCGACAGCAAGGACGTGAAATTCAAGGAAGACAGCGGCGTCACCAAGGGCAAGGTCAAGACCCTGACGTTGGAAGGCGTTCACGACTGCTGCGGCATGTGCGCCAACGCCATCAAGGCGGCCGTCAAGAAGGTCGATGGCGTCACGGGCGACACGGTCAAGGCGAAGTCCGACACCTTCGAGGTCACCGGCGACTTCGACGCCGAGGCACTGGTGAAGGCCCTCAATGGGGCAGGGTATCACGTCAAAGTGAAGAAGTAAGCAGCGGTGTTAGCCCGGACTTGTTAGCCCGACGCGCCAGCAAGGGGTTCTAGGAAAACCTCTCGCTGGCGCGTCGGGCTAACAATAGAGTCGCGGCTCGTATCCGACTCGTAGGAGATCCCATGCGTCGTTCCGTGGTCATCGTCGTCGTCCTGCTCCTGCTGCCCGCGCGCGCTGCTCTCGCGCAACCCGCGGAGGTCAAGCCGAAAGCCGGCATCGCGGTCTGGGACACCGGCAAGCCGTCCGCCGAGGCGCTGTCGCCGGCGGCCCTGGCCGGCAAGAACGACTGGACCGCCATCCCGCCGGAGAAGACGGCCGACTCGTTCAAGGGCGACGCCGTCCTCAGCAATGGCCGCATCGTCGCCGTGCTGCGCAAGCAGGATGCGGCCGTCGAAGTCCATGCCGTCAAGCCCGACGGCGCGGTGTCTCGACTGCGGCTGCGCTTGCAGACCGCCAGCGGGCGAGCCGGCCGTTCGCCTGGAGCGCATGGCCCTGATCGAAAACAGCAAGAGCGGCGCATGTCTGGAGGCGACTTCAAGACCGCGAAGGGGGCCGAGGTCGCCGGCAAGTTCCGCCTCAAGCGCGGCGACGTTTCCGTGCAAGCCGAGCCGGGGACCGGAGCGGGCAAGCTGCGCGTCGAATGCGCCGGGCCGCTTCGTCGTCCTGCCGGATTTCTTCGCCGACGACATCACCTCGACGCCACCAAGCTGCCCCTGAACTCGGTCGAACTGCCCAGCGAGAACTTCGTGCTGCACCTGATGGGCAAGGGCGACGCCATCGCCATGTGCGTCTTCGAGAATCGGCAGCAGGACGTCAAGGTCACACTGGCCGGCGAAGGCGAAAAGCGGCATCGTCACCGGCTCGGAGATCGGCTTCGAGGGCAAGAAGGTCTGGGTGGCGCTGCTGGACGCGCCGCGGCATCTGGCACACGCGTCGAACTGAAGGCCAACGACACCGGCAAGGTCGTGCCGCTCGACTGGAAGATGCCGTTCCCGGCCCAGTGGCGCGTCGATTTCACCGCGCGCCAACGACCTGACCGACAGCTGGGAAATGCTGCTGCAAGAGAAGAACGGGCGGCGCGTACACCAAGCCGTCCTGGCTGGGCGGCGGCGATCGAACATGCCCGCCGAACCGCAAGCGCTGGAACACGGTGCTCGGCACGTTTCCCTATCCCTGCTGGTCGGACCCCGACGGCAAGGGCTATCTCCAGCCGCTCAAGAGCAAGGTGCTGCAGTTCGCAGGGCCGGCGGTCGTCTATCCGATCAACCGCGTCAAGCAGACGCCGCTCGACGCCTTCACCGTGGTGGACGTGATGCGCAACACGCTGGGCGTCGGCCCGTGCGAGCACATCCTCGACCTGGAAGGCCAGAAGGCCGAATACAAGGGCATGGCGACCTGCGGGGTCGCGCGACCGGCTGACGCGCGATCTACAAGGACAAGAACAGCAGAAAGCGAAACGGGCCGAGGTCGACAAGATCCTCGACGACGGCCTGGCGTTCGTCAAGCACATCCGCGGCCGGATCACGCGCTACGTGGAGTTCGGCCACAAGATGCGCGACTACCTCGCGGAACAGAAGAAGACGCATCCGGAGCTGGCCGACTTCATCGCCGAGATGGAGAAGCTCACCGCGGAGATCGACAAGCGCGTCGCGGCCCGCAAGGCCGAGCAATCAAGACGCCGGAACACGTCGCCAAGATGAACGAGGATTTCCGCAAGAACGTGCTGGGCTACGACGGGCGCCGACGCCTTGAAGCGCTGCACGAAATACGCCGAGGCGCTGGTGGAGATCGGCGACAACCAGGACGAACTGTCGGCCGAATGCCGCTGGGCGGTGAAGACGCTGCGGCAGCGCGCCGGCATCCTGATGGCCCTCGACCCGCGCGTGGCGCCGATCGCCGCGGAGATCCGCACCCGAACGCAAGAGGCGCTGCGCAACCCCGCCAACCACGAAGGGGCGCGGCACTGATTTCAAGTTTAGCCGCTTGCAGCTTGCTGCGATGCGCGGAGCATGGCAGCTCGCAGATCGAGCTCGCGGCTGAACGTGGCACGCATGGGAATCCCCTGCATGTCCCGAGTGGCGATCGTCGCACTCCTGGTCGTCGCCGGCTGCGGCAAGAATCGACCCTCCCCACGGCCTGCAATCGCCGACCGGCGGCGAGATGGTCCTGATCCCGGCCGGCACGTTCACGATGGGCGACAGCCGCCGGCCGGCCCGACGAGACGCCGCACGACGTCTCGGTCAGCGCGTTCTACCTCGACAAGTATCCCGTCACGCAGGAACTCTACGAAAAGGTCATGGGCGTCAATCCGTCCAAGCGGAAGGATCCGAAGAATCCGGTCGAGCGGACGCAGTGGACCGACGCCGTCCGCTTCTGCAACAAGTGCTCCGAGCTGGAAGGCCTGAACGCCCTGCTACGACCTGGACACCTGGCGAATGCAACTTCGCCGCCGACGGCTATCGGCTGCCGACCGAGGCGGAATGGGAATACGCCTGTCGCGCCGGCAGCACCGACAAATATTGCTTCGGCGACGACGAGGACGAGCTGCCGCAACTACGCCTGGTTCAAGCCGCATTCGCAGGGCAAGCCGCAGCCGGTCGGCCAGAAGAAGCCCAACGCTGGGGCCTGTACGACATGCACGGCAACGTCTGGCAATGGTGCAACGACTGGTACGGCGAGACCTATTACGCAGAACAGTCCGCCGGACGACCCGCACGGCCCGGCAACCGGCAAGATGCGCGTGCTGCGCGGCGGCGCCTGGGACAGCACCGCCGAGAAGTGCCGGTCGGCCTATCGGCACAAGGAGTTTCCCGTCTACTCCGACGCCTGCTTCGGCGCCGACAGCTACGGCTTCCGGCGCGCACGCAACGCCGATACCGGTCGACGAAGCCGTCGCGACGCTCGTCAAGGCGACCGAAGCCGGAGCCGGCAAGAAGACCGCGAGAAGCCAGCTCCCGGTCGTCGTCGCACCGCCGACTTCGGGCAAGATCGACCTGGCCGGTCTCAAGGGAACGATCGTCTTCGTCAGCGATCGCGGCGGCGCCATGAAAATCTGGACCATGCGCGCCAACGGCAAGGACGCGAAACAGCTCACCACGGGCACCGATCCCGACGCCGATCCGCGCTTCTCGCCCGACGGCAAGCGCATCCTGTACACCACGCTGCGCGGCGGCTTTCCCGAAATCTGGCTGATGAACCGCGACGGCTCCGATGCGAAGCTCGTCACCAAGGGATCGCAGGGCAGCTGGGCGCCGGACGGCAAGTCGATCGTCTTCATCCAGCGACAACCAGACATACCTCCGCGAGCTGGCAGCCGGCCAGGAAAAACTGGTCACGCCGAAGGAGTGGGAGCGCTGCGGCGTGCCGGCGTTCAGCCCGGACGGCAAGCGCATTCGCCGTCGCCAGCCGGCACCTCGGCAACATCGGCATCTTCGTCCTCAGCCTGGACGGCAAGGAGAGTTGCCAGCTCAAGGCCGAGGAAGCGCTGCTGCACGCCGCAATGGTCGAAGGACGGCAAGAGGATCCTGTGCCAGACGGTGCAAGGCCACATTCACCAGGTCGGCGTGGACGGCAAGAACTGGGAGCAGCTGACCTTCGGCGCCGACGTGCAGCACGACGCCCGCTATTCGCCGGACGGCACGATGATCCTCTTCTGCCGAGCGCCGGCCCCGGAAGGGCCGTGGCAGATTTGCGTGAAACGGCTCGACGGCGACGAGGAAGAGTTTGTGCAGCTGACGAAGGACGGCTCGAACCTGCTGCCGGACTGGCATGGGGATGAGTAGGATAGATCATTGCCCGGTGCAGGGAGGAGCAATGCGATGACCCAAACCCGAACCAAACCGAAGAAGACCAAAGCCCCGGCGGCATCGGCGACAACCGAAGTGCTGACGCTCGCCGAGGCAGCAGCATACCTGCGCGTGTCCGAAGCGGAAGTCATTCGACTCGTGCGCGATCAGAACCTTCCGGGCCGGTTGTTGGGAGACGAGTGGCGGTTTCTGAAGCCGGCGATACAGGACTGGCTGCGGGCGGCGGCGCCGCAAGGGAGCAGGGAAGCCGTTTTGTCCGTTGCCGGCGCATGGAAGGATGACCCGGATCTGGAGGCGATGGTCGAGGAAATATACAGACGGCGCGGACGGCCGATCACCGAAGATGGGTCGTATAAACTCTTCCACGGGTTAGGCAGCGAGAACGAGTCGAAATGATCCTTCTGGACACAGACACGTTCAGCTTGCTGGCCTCCGGACATCCGCGAGTGACGGAGCGCTGCGCCGGAGCGGAAGACAATGTGACGATTACGGTCGTCACGCGAATCGAGGCTCTGGAAGGCCGCTTTGCGTTTGTTCTCCGGGCTGCCAATGGAGCGGATTTGCTCCGTGCCCAGGAGTGGCTTCAGCGGACCGATGCGGATCTCGCTTTGTTCGCCCCCATACCGTTCAACGACGCCGCAGCCCAGGAGTTTGACCGACTGCGGCAGAACAAGAAGCTCAAGAAGATAGGCCGGAGAGACCTGCTAATCGCTACCATTGCCTTGAGCCACCGGGCGACACTTGTCACACGCAACTTGCGAGATTTTCGACAAATTCCGGGTCTGCGAGTGGAAAACTGGGCTGATTGATGATCGACGGTTCGTATCTGCGGCCGGACTAGCACGCCGATAAGTAGGATGGTTGGAGGTGAAAAGCAACATGGGCTTAATGACGGCGAAATTGACGCTGACCAATCCTCGCAATCCGGAACTGCAAGCCGTCGAGGTGGACGCCCTCGCGGACACGGGGTCGGTATTTCTCTGTATCCCGACCCATGTTCAAGTCCAGCTCTGTCTGGATGCGCTTACAACTAAAGAAGTCACCTTTGCGGACGGAAGCAGCAAAACCTTGCCCTACGTAGGACCGCTGGAAGTGCGATTCAAGAATCGCGTCTGTTTCACCGGCGCCCTCGTATCCGGCGATGAGGTCCTTCTCGGTACGATTCCGATGGACGACATGGACTTGGTCCTTAACTCGCTGACCCGAGCCGTGGACGTAAACCCGCTGAATCCGAACTTCGCCGCAGTGTCCATGAAATAGATCGACAACCGATCCACCATCAAGGGCCTATCAACATGAATCGTCTTCTCACCTCGCTCGGCCTGGCTGCTTTCGTGACGGCTATGGCCGCGTTCTTCTCGCTTCTCGGCGACGTTCGCGCGGAAGAAAAGCCGGCCGACGGCACCAAGGAACTCCTCACCGAACTGAAAAACTATCGCCACAAGATCGTCTACGAAAGCAATCGCGAAGGCAACTTCGAACTTTACCTGTGCAACGCCGACGGTACCAATACCGTCAACCTGACCAACACGAAGGATGTGGACGAGATGTATCCCAAGCCGTCGCCGGACGGCACCAAGATCTGTTTCGTCGCCGACGAGGGGAAAGGGACCGCCAAGATCCGCAACATCTATTACATGAACAGCGACGGCACCGGCCGCACGAAAATCGGCGAGAACGGCCGCGAACCGTGCTGGAGCCCCGACGGTACGAAGATCGCCTATATGAAGGGTGAGTTCGAGAAATTCACCTTCTCGGACGCCGCCACCAAGGGGTTGTTCATCTACGACCTCAAGACCGGGAAGACGCGGGAACATGTCAACGACAAACTGCACCACCTCTACACGCTCAACTGGTCGCCGGACGGCAACTGGTTCGTCGCCACGGTTCACGGCGGCATGGGGTTCAAGCACACCATCCTGGCCATCGAGGCCAACGGCGATAAGATCTATGATCTCAAGTTGGATGGTTGCCGGCCGAACATCAGTCCCGACGGCAAAAAAGTCTGTTGGGGCCACGGCGATTATTGCGCCGGAGTCGCCGACCTTGACTTTTCGGGGACGCCGAAAGCCATCAACATTCATAACGTGGTCGAGAGCAAAGATCCCGTCGAAACCTATCACATCACCTGGTCACCGGACATGAAGTACATCACCTTCACCCGCGGACCCAAGTTCATGGGCAAAAGTCTGAAGGGACTGCTGCCGGAGTTTCCGGGCGTCGAGGCTCCGGGCTGGAACATCTGCGTGGCCGACGCAACGCAAAAGGATCGTTGGGTCGCCATCACCCACGACGGCAAATCGTGCAAGCAACCGAGCTGGGTCGTGGTGAAAGAAGGGGCGCCGAAATGAACCCTCGAGAAACGAAATCCGAAATCCGAAATCCGAAATCCGAAAAATCAATGATCCAAACGATCCACAATCCTGTTTCTGCTTTCCTACTTCGGATTTCGGATTTCGGATTTCGGATTTCCCCCTTCATGATCCTGTCATTGTTGGTGAGCCTGGGCTGCGGCAACGGCGGCAATGCGCCAGCGGACGCTTCCCCCTTGCCGACGATCAAAACCAAGAGCGGCGTCGAGATGGTCGTCATTCCGGCCGGCTCCTTCGAGATGGGGAGCCGGCACGGCGGCGACGAGGGGCCGATCCATAAAGTTTGGATCGACTCATTCCTGATGGACAAATACGAGGTGACACAAGCCGAGTACGATCGCATCGGCAAGGACGATGACCCGCCCTTCGCCAACCGGTGCGTCTTCAAGGGAGCGGACCGTCCGGTGGAGATGGTCAAATGGCCCGAGGCGGCGAACTTCTGCAACGCCCGATCGAAGGTCGAGGGACTCAAGCCGTGCTACGCCGACGACGGCCGATGCGATTTCGACGCCGACGGCTACCGTCTGCCTACCGAAGCGGAGTGGGAATACGCTTGTCGGGCCGGCACGACGCTCGATTACTCCTTCGGCAACGACCAGCAGCAGCTCGGCGACCATGCGTTGGTTCGCCGACAATTCCGGCAAGAAGACGCACCCCGTCGGCGAGAAGAAACCCAATCCGTGGGGCCTGTACGACATGCACGGCAACGTGGCCGAGTGGTGCAACGATCCCTACGGTAAGGACTACTACAAGGACAGTCCCGAGAAGAACCCACGCGGCCCGTCCGGCGACAAGGAATACGTCTTGCGCGGTGGCTCGTGGAAATCGACGGCGGATAGTCTGCGGTCCTCCGCCCGGCTCGGCGCCAGGCCTGGCTTCGCCGACGCTTGCCTGGCTCCCGACGCCATTGGTTTCCGCTGTGTGCGCAAGGCGCCGGCGGACAAATAAGTGATTCCGTTTAGCCGCGAGCTTTTGCGAGCGCTCGAGTGAAGCGCTCGCAAAAGCTCGCGGCTAAACGCCGATTGTTATAACCATGCTCTTCCACACCTGGGTTTTCTTCGTCTTCTTCTTGATCGTCTATCCCGTCTATCTGCTCGTCCGTCACAACAATCGGTTGATGAATCTCTGGTTGATGATCGCCTCGTACACTTTTTATGGCTGGTGGAATCCCTGGTATCTGCTGCTGCTATTCGGCACCTCGGCGATTGACTTTTACATGGTCGTCCTGATGGAACGCAAGCAGAGCACGCGCAAACTCTGGCTCATCATCAGTCTCGTCAGCAACTTCGGGTTCCTGGCCTACTTCAAGTATTCTGGTTTCATTACCGAAAACATCAACGCACTCCTCGCATGGCAAAGCTCTTCTTTCCGGCTGAAGGATCCCGCCGCCTATCCCAATGCGCTGCTTAACTTCTTCGGCGCACCTGACGATTGGCTGTTCACCAAAGTGATCCTCCCCATCGGTATCTCGTTTCATACGTTCCAGTCGATGAGCTACACCATCGACGCTTACCGCGGCACGATCCGGACGGAGCGTAGTTTCGTCCGGTTTCTGACTTTCGTCTCGTTCTTTCCGCAGCTGGTAGCCGGGCCGATCGAGCGCGCCGGTAACTTGCTGCCGCAGCTTCAAAGAACGCCGCGCATCACCCGGCAGGACATCACCGACGGCCTATCGCTCTTTTTGGTTGGCTTCTTCAAAAAAGTGGCCCTGGCGGACTACCTGGCGCATTACGTCGATCTTGTGTACGGCAACCCCGGCCGCTTCCAGGCGGCGGCGCTGGTCCTGGCGACGGTTGCGTTCGGCTGGCAGATCTATTTCGACTTCAGCGGCTACACCGATATGGCCCGCGGCCTCGCCCAGGTGATGGGTTTCCACATGATGCTGAATTTCAACAATCCCTACACCGCCACCGGTCTCGGCGATTTCTGGAACCGCTGGCACATCAGCCTTTCGACGTGGTTCAAGGATTATCTTTACTTCCCTCTCGGCGGCAGCCGCGGCGGCACCTACCGCACCTATCGCAATATGTTTATCACGATGGTGGTTTCCGGCATCTGGCATGGAGCAGCATGGACGTTCGTCATCTGGGGCGGACTACATGCCGTGGGCCGCTGCCTGAGCCGCGAAGTGGAACAGACGTACTTCTACAAGGAACGGATACCACGGTTGGTCAAACAGATGTTGGTTTTCACCTTCGTCACGTTCACCTGGATTTTCTTCCGGCGCGGTCCCTCGGCGATGCCTCGCTGGTCATCAAGCGCATCTTCACAACCGGCTGGACCGATCCACGATTTCCACTCCTCATGGCCGGGTTGCTTCTGGCCGTGTGGTTATACCAACTGCTGTACAACAGCCGTTCGACATTGCGCTGGTTTCTGGAAATCCAGCCCGTGCGCGTGGGACTGGCCATGTTCATGATTGCGTATCTGCTGATCGTCGCCCAGCCCAGCACCAAGCAGTTCATCTATTTCCAGTTCTGATCGGACGAGACGTGGAGCGAACGATGAGCGAACAGAACGTCACCAAAGACCAGCCGATACCGGCCATGGATCGAGTCACTGACCAGTTGCCAGCACAACCGGAAGTCAGCACCGTCGCGTTCTCCAATGCCGTCCGGCTTACCGGCCGAGAGTGGATCATCGTCGGAATTTTCTCACTCCTGCTCATCCTTTTCGCACCCTCGCTGTGGAAACAATACGAGGAGTGTACGATCGAACCCGATTTCCGAATGCCGTATGAACTGGGCAATGACTACTGGCTTTACGAACGTTTTGCCGCACTGGCTTCCGAGAAGTATGATACGGTTTTGATCGGCGATTCGGTGGTCTGGGGCGAATACGTCACCCGCCAGGAGACGCTGTCCCATTATCTCAACAAGCAAGAAGGGCGCGAACGCTACGTCAACCTCGGCCTGAACGGTTCCTATCCGCTGGCGCTCACCGGGCTGGTCGAACACTACGCAGGCAGCATTCGTGGCAAAAACGTCGTTCTTCAGTGTAATCCGTTGTGGCTCACTTCGCGCGAACAGGACTTGCAGATCGACAAGAAACCCGAGCAGGTTAATCACCTGCGGCTGATTCCGCAGTTTGTGCCGCGCATCCCTCGGAACAACGAGGATATATCGACACGCATCGGCGTCGTTGTCGAACAACACGTCCCCATGAGCAGCTGGGCGAACCATCTTCAGCAAACTTATTACGATCAGAGCGATATTCCGAGCTGGACATTGGAGCATCCCTACGACAATCCGGTGAAGCCACTGACAAAGGGACTGCCGCCTCTCGACAATGGGCGCCGTCATTTGTCGCAGTCCTGGGTCGAGAGCAAAATCGATCTACAGGATTATGAATGGATCGATCTCACTACCTCATTGCAATGGGCCGCCTTCCGAAGCGTGGTTAGGACTCTTCAACAAAGAGAAAACCAGGTGTTCGTCCTCGTCGGTCCCTTCAACGAACATATGCTGCAACCGGACAGCCTGAAGCGGTATCAAAAGGTCAAAGCCACTATTGCAGCCTGGCTGGAGCAGGAACAGATTCCGCACTTGGTTCCGATGCCTTTGCAAAGCAAATACTACGGCGATGCCAGCCATCCGCTCGCCGAAGGATACGCCGAACTGGCCCGCCAGCTTCTTGAGAGACCGTTCTTCCGCTCCGAGAATCGCCCACGATGAACCATCGGGAGTGCAGACCATGCGCCATGCGAGAATCACGGCTATCATCGCCCTGCTGTTCGTGTCGGCCGGCCGAGCTGAGAAAGCGCCGGAGCGTCCAAATGTCCTCTGGCTGACCAGCGAGGACCACGGGCCGCACATGGGTTGCTACGGCGACACCTACGCCACCACGCCGAACATCGACAAGCTGGCGGCCCGCGGCGTGATCTATGCGCACTGCTGGTCCAACGCTCCGGTTTGCGCACCAGCTCGGACGACGTTGATCTCCGGTATGTTTGCAACATCCACCGGCGGCGAACACATGCGCAGCATGGTGCCGTACCCAGCAGGTAAGAAGATGTTGCCGCAGTTCCTCCGCGAAGCCGGTTATTACTGCACCAACAACGCCAAGGAGGACTATAACCTCACCAAGCCCGGCCGCGTTTGGGACGACTCCTCGAACAAGGGTCACTGGAAGGATCGCAAACCGGGTCAGCCTTTTTTCGCCGTCTACAATTCGCTCAAGAGCCACGAGAGCCAGATCCGCACGCGCCCACACAAGGCGATTCACGACCCAGCCAAAGTGCGGATACCGGCCTATCACCCCGATACGCCGGAAGTGCGTCAGGACTGGGCGCAGTACTACGACATCATCACTCAGGCCGACGCCGACGCTGGCGTACGGCTGAAGGAATTGGAAGACGCCAAACTAACCGAAGAAACTATTGTCTTCTATTTCGCCGATCATGGCTCGGGGATGCCGCGCAGCAAGCGCTGGCCGTACAACTCCGGTTTGCACGTGCCGCTGGTCGTCTACATCCCGGAAAAGTATCGTCACCTGGCGCCGGCGGATTACAAGCCCGGCGGTCGCTCCGAGCGACTGGTGAGCTTCGTGGACTTTGCACCGACGGTCATCAGCCTGGCGGGCGTAACACCGCCGGAATGGATGCAAGGCCACGCTTTCCTCGGCAAATTCGCCGCCGAGCCGCAGCCGTACATCTATGGTTTCCGCGGCCGGATGGATGAGCGCTATGACATGGTTCGCAGCGTGACTGACGGGCGTTATGTCTACATCCGCAATTATCTGCCGCACCTGATCTATGGCCAGCACATCGACTACATGTTCCAGACGCCGACGACGCGCGTGTGGAAGAAACTACACGACGAGGGCAAACTAACAGCGGCGCAGGACCATTTCTGGAAACCCAAGCCGCCGGAAGAACTCTACGACCTGAAGGCCGACCTCGACGAGGTGAACAACCTGGCCGACTCGACGGCGCACCAGGAGGTGCTGAAGAAACTGCGGCAAGCACAGCAGGACCTGGCGCGGAAGACGCGCGACGTCGGCTTCCTTCCCGAAGGAGAACGCTTCAGCCGGGCGCCCGGCCGCAGTCCCTACGACCTGGCCCGCGATGGCGACAAATATCCGTTTGAGCGCGTTTTCGCGGCGGCCGAGCTGGCCTCGATGCTGCGGCCCGACGCCCTACCTGCGTTGAAGAAGATGCTCGCCGACCCGGACAGTGCCGTGCGTTACTGGGCGGCGCTTGGTATCCTGATGCGGGGCGAGAAGGCGATCACGGCGAACGCAGCGGATTTGCGGTCCGCACTCGGCGATCAATCCCCGCACGTGCGGATCATCGCCGCTCAGGCGCTGGGCCAGTACGGCACCGACGACGATCTGAAACGCGTTCTTTCGCTTCTGATCGAGCTGTCCGATTGGGGGAAAAACGACGTGTTCGTGGCCGTGGCGGCCCTGACTGCACTGGATGCACTTGGCCGCAAGGCCGCGCCGGTAGCGGCTGCCGTCCGGGCGTTGCCGGTGAAAGGGAACCTTCCCGACGCACGCTATGGCCCGTATGTGCCGCGTTTGCTCCAGGATTTGCAAGCAACTCTCAAACCCGAATGAAGGAGCATGGTTCACTCGATCACGTATCGCGGTCTCGTTCCGTGCGATCGTTTTTTCGGGTTTTGATACGATCGAGATGTTTGCCGAACGACAGGATCGTATTCGCATCGGCGAATTTGTCCGAGGCGCCGCCGAGCATGGATTTCACCGCGTTCAAGTCGATGCTCCGATGCTCTCGGCCGGCTCCCATCATGCCATACTGGATCAGAGAAACCGGCAAGTCGTCGATTTTCCAGCTGCTGCACACCTCGCGCCCCTGAAGAATGACGAGCCGGGAGTCCGTCACCACGAGTCGGGTGAAATAGGCACTGTAGATGGCGAGGATGAAGATGGAGCCGAAGACCAACACGAGTGCCGCCAGGGCGAACGGGATCGGCAGTTCAGACCAACTTCCAGCGTATATCCGGCCGGCTGTCAGACAGATTGCACCGAGCACCACAGCGACGATGAACAACAGCGGATGCGTGACGTATCGTTCCCACGACGGCTTGAACCACGGGCCGACCACCCAGAGGATCTTCTCGTCTTCACCAAGCACGCGGCGTGCGAGCCATCCCGGCAGCGGCGGGTATTTCTCGGTAAGATCGGGCAGCTGGTCGCCGTAATCGCCCGTCTGATCGCGGTCGGACATGGTTCCACTCCTGGTGCGATTCTCGTCGCTCGATACTTGCAGGATACCCGAGTGGGTATGTCAGGTCACGGATAATCTGGAGCGATCGGCTGGACACCTTTACAAGTTCACAGTAGCGTTTGGCCGGTTGCTGGTTTATATACGATGGACGATGAGGCTGCGACGGCTAAACGAAACTCTTCCACACCCGAGGTTGAACCATGATGCCGATTCGATTCTTGCCCTGTCTCGCGCTCGCCTACTGGATACTCGCCGCACCGGACGCCGGAGCTGCCGAGCGCAAGCTCAACGTCCTCTTCATCGCCGTGGACGACATGAACAACGACCTCGGCTGTTACGGCCATCCGCTCGTCAAGTCGCCGAACATCGACCGCCTGGCGAAAATGGGCGTGCAAGTTCGACCGGGCCTATTGCCAGTTCCCGCTGTGCAGCCCGAGCCGATCGTCGCTGATGACCGGACTGCGGCCCAGCACGACGCGCGGTCTTCAACCTCCAGTACCACTTCCGCACGGGTCTGCCGGACGTGGTGACGCTGCCGCAGATGTTCAAGAACAACGGCTATTACGCGGCCCGCGTCGGCAAGATCTATCACTACGGCAACCCCGGCGACATCGGCACCAGCGGGCTGGACGATCCGCCGTCGTGGAACCACTTCGTCAACCCCGCCGGCCGCGACAAGACCGTGCTGGAGACGGACATCATCAACTACACGCCGAAGCGCGGCCTCGGCAGCTGCCATGTGCTTCCTCGCGGACACGAAGGGCAAGGACGAGGAGCACACCGACGGCAAGGTGGCGCTGGAAGGCATCAAGCTGATCGAGCAGCACAAGGACAAGCCGTTCTTCCTCGCCATCGGCTTCTACAAGCCGCACACGCCTTACGTGGCGCCGCAGAAGTATTTCGACCTCTATCCGATGGACAAGATCCAGCTGCCCGATGAGCCCGGCCGACCAGCAGAAGAACGTCCCCAAGCCGGCGCTTCGCCTCGACAACGCCGCTGGCCGTATTTCGGCGTCACGAAGGACCAGGCCCGCGAGTGCAAGCAGGCCTACTATGCGGCGATTTCGTTCGTGGACGCCCAGATCGGCAAGCTGCTCGACACGATGGATCGGCTCAAGCTGTGGGACAACACCGGTCGTCGTCTTCTGGAGCGACCACGGCTACCATCTCGGCGAGCACGGCCTGTGGATGAAGCAGAGCCTGTTCGAAGAGTCGGCCCGCGTGCCGCTGATCATCGTCGCGCCGGGAGCGAAGGGCAACGGCAAGGTCGTGCGCTGCGCACCGTGGAGTTCGTCGATCTTGTATCCGACGCTCGCCGACCTCGCCGGCCTGACGCCGCCGAAGAACCTGGAAGGTGCCAGCCTGAAGCCGCTGCTCGACGATCCCGCCAAAGCGTGGGACCGCCCGGCTTACACGCAGGTGCAGCGCGGCGGCTTCCCCGGCTACTCCGTGCGCACCGAACGCTGGCGCTACACCGAATGGGACGACGGCAAGCAAGGGGGCGCAGCTCTACGACCACGACGCCGACCCGCACGAATTCACGAACCTGGCGGAAGACCCGAAACATGCGAAGGTGGTCGCGGAGATGAAGGCGCTGGTGAAGAAGAACTGGCCCGTGCGCGTTGAGGGCGGCACGGTGCCGCCGAAGAAGGGCGAGTGACCGAAGACGTTTCCGCTTGCGTTTCGCGCGGCTTCCGCGAAACGCAAGCTTGTCGTACTTCGTCAGAGACAAAGCCATGAAACACTCGAAGAAACCCATCGCCCCATCGCCGGCGCCCGTGGTGCCGGCGTCCGGGAATCGACGGCTCAGAACCATCTTGTTTCTGCTGATCGCGGTCCTTATCCCCGCGGTGTTGCTGATTCTCTCTCAGCCTGGCAACACAACTTCGTTCCAACCATTGGTGGGGAAATGGCTCCGACCGGACGGCGGCTATGTCCTGGAGGTTAAACAGGTATCCGCCGAGGGCCGCGTCGAGGCAGTGTACCTGAATCCATCCCCGATCAACGTCGCAAAGGCCAGCGCGGAGCGGGAAGGCGACTCCATCCGGCTCTTCGTTGAGCTTCGGGACACCGGCTATGACGGCAGCACCTACACCTTGAACTACGATGCGGAACGAGACGAACTGCAAGGAATCTACAACCAGGTTTCCAGCGGACGGAGCCAGCGCCTTGAGGTAGTGTTTATCCGGAACAAGTGATGCCGGTTGCGTCACTCGCTCTACCGGATTCGAGCCGCCAATCCTCCGGAGAGTGATCCGCTGTCATCTTCGCTCTGGCGCCGGAACCACCAGCAGGCGAAACCAATCATCGTTAACTGCGAGAGTGCCATCCAGACCAGTACGGCTGGGAGGACGATGCTTCCCATCTGGATCCATCCAGGCGTCCGCGATTGTAGTTTGGTCACGTCGCCCTGAATGGTTTTGATTTTCCCTTGCAGCTCGTCAAGCCAGACGATGACCCGATCCAGCCCATCCAGCATCTGCGCCGCCTGCTCGGCGCTCTCGTTCCCCTTCTGATCGCCGAGGAGGACGCTCAAGCGATGAGAGGACCGGGTCAGGTCCGACAGACCACCCTGAACGTCCTTCAACCGGTCGGTGTCGATCTGGCCCAGCCCCGTATCGGCGATCTCGTTCAGACTACCCAAGAGACTGTTCAGCACAACCGAGGCGTCGGCCACCACGTTCACCGTGGCGCCGATATTCTTGACGTTCGATTCCAGATGCTCGGCGACGACGCGATCGACGAAGGTCGGCTTCGGGTGTTCAGCGTCCGGCTTGCGGGAAAACTGTTTCAGCTCCTCGCGCGCTTTCAACAAGCTTTCGTGGACGACATCCACACCGTCCGCGGCTGTCTGCAACGACTGCCCGGCCTCCTTGAGCAGACGCGTCGTTCGCTCCTGTAGGGGCTTCTTGACGATGAACACACCAACCACGCCTCCAACGCAGAGGACCAGGCCGGCGACGCCGAGCAAGCTCAACAGGACGGCGAAAAGTCGCTTGATCGCTTTCATGAAAGCATCCACTTGAGAAGAAGTATAGAGGTTTTCTCCCCTCTCCCCTGTACTCAGGGGAGAGGGGTCGGGGGTGAGGGGTGAGAGACAGAAGACTGTTCAGTGACTCACCCCTCACCCCCGACCCCTCTCCCCTGAGTACAGGGGAGAGGGGAGCAGGAAAGTCAGCCCCTCTCCCCGGAGTACAGGGGAGAGGGGAGCCGCACGGTCGTATCAATTCCACCGGAACCACCACAACGCCAGGGCGAAGCTGCCGATTCCCCAGGCAACAAGGATGCACAGCTGCGGCCACAGCGACACCAGGCTCGCGCCTTCGAGGCTCACGGCACGCATGGCGTCGATCAGCGGCGTGAGCGGCAGCGCCTTGATAAATGGCTGGGCCGCCTCGGGGAAGCGCTCGGACGAAAAGAAGATGCCCGATAGCACCCACATCGGCAGCATCACCAGGTTCATCAGTCCCGAGACGGCCTCCAGCGTCTTCGCCCGGCTGGCCACCAGCAGGCCGAGACCCGCGAAGGTCAGCGCCCCGAGCACGATCAGCAGCGCGAACGTCACCAGACTGCCCTGGATCACCACGCCGAACGCCAGCCAGGCGAAGACCAGCACCGCGACCATCTCGGGAACGAGGAAGAAAAAACGGCTGATGAGGATCGCCGCCAGGAAATCCGTCTTCTTCATGGGCGTGGCCAGGAAGCGCTTCAGCACCTTGCGAAGTCGCAAATCAACCGTGGCGAAACCGACGCCCCACAGACCGCCGCCCATCAGGTTCATGCCCAGCAGTCCCGGAATCAGGAAGTCGATGTAGCGCCCGCCTGGCTCGGTCTTTTCTTCGGGAACCACTCGCATCGGGTCCTTCCTCCCGGCGGCGCGCTGCAACACGTCATCAACGCGGATCTGGGCAAGCCGGCTATCGGGCCGCGTTGGGTCGAATTCATACCGATAGCCGCTGCCGTCCTCCAATGGCACTACGACCAGGTCGGTCTTACCGGTCCGCAACCTTTTGGCACAGTCCGCCGTATCGTTGACGTGGACCACAAGATGCGAGTCTTTTTCCAGGGCAGTGACCACGTCTTTCTGCCGATCGGCTGCGACCTGTTGTACGTCGATGGTGCGGCGGTCCTCCGGCTTGTTGCGGAAGGCGATGCCGAGCGCCATGACGATCAGGAGCGGGAAGCCGTAGACCCAGAAGATGGCCTCCGGCTCGCGGTAGAATTCGCGCAGACGGGCCAGGATCAGCTGACCCATCGGCGAATAGCGCGGCGTGGTGACTTCGGGCCGGTCGTTCATGGCGTGGTTTCCTCGTCGCGCAGACGGCGGCCGGTCAGCGTCACGAACACGTCTTCCAGGCTGGCGTGCCGCGTACTCAGGCCGGCCAGCTTGTGTCCGCCCTGCTGCAATCGATCGAGCAGCGCCGGCACGGCGACGTGCGGCTCTGCCACCGACAGACACCAGCGGTCCGCCTCATACCGCACCGACTGGACGGCCGGCAGGTCGCGGAAGTTCGCCGGCTCCGGCGCGGCCGCCGCGCCCTCGGTGGTGAGGGTGAACTCGATGACGTGCTCGCCGCCGAGGTCGGCGATCAGCTTCTGCGGTGAACCGAGGGCGATGACCTTGCCCTGATCGACAATGGCCACGCGGTCGCAGAGCCGTTCGGCCTCGTCCATGTAGTGGGTGGTCAGCAGGACGGTGCGGCCCTGCGTGCGGAAGGCGCGGATCAGGTCCCACAGCTGCCGGCGCGACTGCGGATCGAGGCCGGTCGTCGGTTCGTCCAGGAGCAGCAGGTCCGGATCGCCGACGAGAGCGCACGCCACGGCCAGGCGCTGCCGTTGTCCGCCGGACAGCTTGCCGACGCGCGCCCGGCCTTTTCTTCCAGCGACACGCGGCGGAGGACCTCATCCGGATGCAGGCCGCGCTGATAAAAGCTGCGGAACAGGACGATCGTCTCGCGCACCAGCAACTTCTCGGAGAGCTTGGTTTCCTGAAGGGAGATGCCGATGCGTTCCTTGATGGCCGCGTTCTGCCGCCCCCAGTGCATACCGAGGACCTCGACGGTGCCGGCGGTCGCGTCGGTCAGCCCTTCGATGATCTCGATGGTGGTGGTCTTGCCGGCGCCGTTGGGTCCGAGGAGGCCGAAGCACTCGCCGACCTCGACGGTCAGATCGAGGCCGCGCACCGCCTCGACGGGCGGCCGGCCTTCATAGCGCTTGAACAGAGCGGTGCAGCGGATGGCGGGAGTCATGGGGACGATTATAGAGATGGGGGGCGAGGGTGGACGCGGTTACGATTCACCCAGCGAACCAGTATTGTTGACATCCAATTCAATTTGCATTATAACTCAACATCCAGGGAAGGCGGCAGCTTATGAGCGACGTGCATATTCTCTGGGACCTGGAAGACGACCCCGACGGCAACGTGCAGCACATCGCAGCCAACGACGTGACGGTGGATGAGTACGTTCGAAGTATTCGTCGCCAATTACGAACAGGCGACGGTCAGCCGTGAGAGCGGGAGGCCGATTTGCTTCGGTTGGACGTCAACCGGAAAGCACCTCGCCGTGGTCTGGGATGAGATTCAGCCGGAAGACCCGTTGATTATCCGGCCCGTTACTGCGTTCGAGACGCCGCCCAAGAGGAAAACGCGACGATGAAGGTCACCAACGTCTACAGCGACAGCCACCGCACCGCGGCACAGAAAGCTAAGGAAAAGGAGGTCCGCGCGCTGTTTGAGGACTGGAAGCCCGGCCCGGAAGAACTTCTGACCACCGGCAAGTGGAAGGGTCCGATCGTGGTCGAGGGCGAGCAGGAATTCTGGAAAGCGATCCGCAAGGTGCGTGCTTCCCGCCGATCGCAGGGCCTGACCCTGAAAGATGTATCCGATCGCTGTGGCATCGACGTGGCCACGCTCAGCAAACTCGAGAACGGCAAGCAAGCCAACCCCACGCTGTTCACGATGCTGCTCTATGTCGGGGCGGTTGGGCAGCGTTTGTACTTCTCCGTACGGCCAAGGCCGCAACCGGCGCTACAGCTATCGGAAACGCGGGATGCCGATACAGCGTTCAACGGGGCTGCGCGGCCGACCAGGCGGAAGGCAAAGACACGGCACGCAGGCGGGCGGTGACGGTCGACGCATCTGGGTCTCACGACAAGGACCGGCGGAGGGATGATATGGCGAAAGCGAGGGCCAAACCGTACCCGCCGACGCCGTTGGTTCATTCTCAAGGCCGCCGAATCCGCTTTTTCAGCTATCGCTCAAGGCATCCTCGGAGGTATCATCCGCCAAAGGCGTGCCTTGTAGAAACACACTCGGTCCGTTCTCCGGAGGCAACCGTGTTCCTCTCTTCGCGCCGCTTGCCGATACTTCTCTGCCTGGCCATCCTGAGGACGTCCTTCGGCACAGAGGACAAACGCCCCCAAGACAAAACCGATGTCCCGGCACCCAAGCCAGATGCGGAGCAGCGTAGCAAGGCGTTCAAGTGGTTCAACAACCTGGGTTTCGTGGACGTCAAGGATCGCTGGTTCGTACGCGTGACGACGGGTAAGTGGTTTCAAGCGGGCAACGATCCACCGCGAAATACCTTCGTCCGCGGTTTCTTGCTGAATGAGAACGGCGATGGCTTCACGGTTCTGACTCTTTCCCTCGTCGAGGAAAAGTACGAGAAGACCACCGCCGACAAGCCGGCTCACCAGCGAATCGGGTTTAACGTCATCGACCTGAAGTCGGGCGTCGCTGTCTACCTCAAGACACTGCGTGCGCCGCCGAACGACGACGAGCGGGAACGCCGGCCGATCGGGCAAAGCAAGCTCCATGCGCGCACGGAGACATTCGTCTTGGCCTGGGCGTGCTGGCGCGAACGGCCTGGATGAACTGGCCGCGGAACTGTTCGACAAGGCCGCCATGACGCCGACCGGCTACGGGTACAATGCGGACACTCCGCCGACACGCCCGCTCCAGGAGCTGGTTGCCGACGACCTGGCCCACACCGAGATGTGGCGGGCGGTCCTAGACTGCGGCGACCCGTCCATCCGCGCAGCCGGCTACTCAAGCAATTCGAGCACATCGTCAAGCACTATCCCGATAGCGAGCACCACAAGGCCGCCAAGGAACACGCCGACCTGCTGGCGCAAATGATCAAGGAAGACGCGGATCACGAAAAGAGAGCCGCCAAGCCGTTCAACAAGCTCAGCAAGAAGGACCAGGTCGCCGAGTTGATCTTCCAACTTCGTGACCAGAACGGGCACCAGTTTTACCAACCTGGTGCTTGCGACATCTTTGATACGCCCAGCGGGAAAGAGGACAGTCCCGCCCACAAACTCGTGAACATCGGCTACGACGCGGTGCCGCAACTCATCGAGCATCTCGACAATCAGCGTTTGACTCGCTCCGTTGGTTATCATCGAAACTTTTACTTTTCGCACCACGTTCTGCGGGTTAATGACTGCGCGTTGGTGATCCTCGAACGCATTGCCGGTCGAACGTTCTGGAGAGCGTCCTCGACCTTCTCCTACATGAGCAAGGACAAACAGGCCGACGAGACAAAAAAGAAAGTCCAGCAGTGGTACGACGAGTTTCGGAAGAAGGGCGAGAAGCAACTCCTCATCGAGTCGGTCGAGCGCGCCGATTCCGACAGCCATAAACAGGCGACTCGACTGCGAGAGAAATACCCAGATGCGGCGATGACGACTATTCTGGCCGGCATCAAGGCTGCCAAAGAGAGTAGAACCCGCGATTTGCTGGTTGCTGCGCTCACCGAGATCAAGGGCGACGGCCCCGTACCGTTTCTCCTAACCGAAGTCAAGGAAGGGCCTTATTCCTATGGCAGAGTTGTTGCGGCGCGAGGTCTGCATGAGCGTGGCCGAGCCGAGGGCGTGCAGGCCATAATCGCGGAATGGAAAGGTCAGCGGCCAAAGCCAAGACTCCAGCCGTGGCAAAAAAAAGATGAGTACGATGATTCTGAATCGAGCCTCGGGTCAGTGGCTGACTTCTTGGCAAACTGCGGTAGGGTCGAAGCCATTTCGGCCCGGGAGAAGGGCTTGGCCAAGCATTCCGTCAACTTTCGCGAAAGCGTGATTTCGACCATCCATTCGGGCAACCTGTTCTCTGAATTCGGTACGGGAAGAGGTCGCGTTCTCTCTCCTCAGGAGAAGAAATTACGGGACGATCCGAAAAAAGTTTCTGCGGCAATTGAACGATTGTTAATCGGCGCTCTGGACGATAAGGAGGAGCGGGTCGGGATGAGCGGTTCCTGGGATGACAAGAGTTTCTCTGACCCTCGCATATGCGATTTGGCTGGTCATGTCCTCCACCGACGGCTACCCGACAAGTATGCTTTCGATCTGTCCGCTTCGGAGATTGAGCGAGACCGTGCTCTATTCGCACTCAAGAATGTGTGGCGGAAGTAACAGAGAGTATCGCCCCGTTGCCCATTTCGGGGTCGAAAAAGAAACCCGGACCGAGAAAGGGGACGCAGCTCGATAATACGATATAATCGATTGGTATTATCGAGTTGCGTCCCCTTTCTTATTCGCGGATCTGACTTGGTTTCACGCCGAGCCAGATTTGGTTCCCTGTTTCCTTGAAGCCCAACACAACGGCGTCGATCGTCGATTCAAGGGCCGGGTACTCGTTCGGGGTCATGCGTTCGGTATCTTTGAAATCGGTGATTTGCACCAACCCGTCAAAGGGAATGTCAGGAAGCGACACGAAGATGCCAAAGGGCGCATGACGGAGCACTTTGCATCGCACTTTCGTCCCGATTCGGAGCGAAACCTTGAGCTCCTCCCAGGCGGTTTGGCCCTGGATCATGTGTGCCACCTTCTTATCGAACTGTTGAGCACATCGAAGTCCGAATGAGGGACAGGAACTTCAATGTGCGGACCTCCCTGGTACGGCTGTTCGTGACAGCGGAGACGCAACCGATACTGATCCTCCGGAACCATGACCTCAAGAATGCCTTCTCCGTAATGCCGCGCGTAATCGTCGGAAAGTCCTTTTCCATTCCACATATAAGCTCTATTATCGCCGCCCGGCATTGAAAACTCCGCAGGGTCAAAACCCTGCTGAAACAGCCTCCAGCCCAAGCCGGGCTGAGGTGCCTTGCACAGGTTCTCCGTCGCGATTATGCCATGGCCGTTCGCCAGGGCAAACTGCCGAACGCTTGCTTCACTACCCTTCGTCAAGACTAACCCCGTAGCCGCGTCGATCAACTCGTGCTGCCTCCCGGCCTCCGAAATCACACACTGGCATTGTAGGGCCAAACGCTGTACCCCCACCGTACGAAGGTCACGTTAAATCAGGCGCCATCGTAAGGGATCCCAACGTGTGTGACAACCGCTGGTGAACCCGTCAGCGTTTGATTTCCTTCACCAACCCGCGTTCCACGACCACTCCGCCCAGCAGCGGATGCGCCAGTGTCAACGTCTTGACATCGAGCCGGCGGACGACGCCGATCAGCACGTCCGGTTCGCCGCCGAACGGTGCGTGCAACAGCAGACGAACTCGCTCACCCTCGACGCGGCGTGGCTCCAGGACGGCGGTGCGGAAGTAGCAGCCGCGGACGCCGGACCACGGCAGCGCTCGTTCGCCGAAGCGGCCCTTGAGGACGACGGTGCGGCGGTCGGCCTTCAGCACCTGGCCGAACAGCTGATCGCCCTCGGCCAGCCAGATTTCGTCTTGCGTCGGATCGCCGGGCGGCCGCGGCGGTTCGTCCACGGCAACGGCGGTCGCGAACTCGGTCCACGCCACGCTGCCCTTCGCCGCGGCTCCCTTGTCACCCTCCACACAGGCGAGGCGTACCCGACGCAGCGGGCCACCCGGTCCGCGGTCGAGGTTGTGCCAGAGAACGGCGTCGTCGCACAGCACGGCCAGGGAACGCGGACCGAAGCGCACCGTGAGCCGATGCGGTCCTGGCGTGCGCGCGACCTCACGAGCGATGCCGTCGAGGCCATCCGTCTCGACACGCCAGGCATTTCCCATCCCGGCGACGATCGCGCGCAGCCGGCGCGGCTCCTTCTCGCCCTGGAATTCGGCCTCAATCAACCAGCGAGCGCCGCTCGGTTTGTCGCGCTCCTCGAAGTTGACGCCGACGCGGCCCTCCGGCAACGGTTTCGCCAGGATGTAGGTCAGCGACTGTCCCGGTTCGGACAGCACGGCCGACCCGGAGACGGTTGGCTTGCCGGTCACGGTCCACGTTTTTGCGCCATCTCGAAAATCTTCGTCGAACTGTGTGAGCAGCCCCGGAACCTGCATGAGCGCCGCCACGGCGCGGCGCGGCAGTTCCACTTTGTCGGACCAGGCGGTGCGCAGCGTCAACACGGTTGCGTCGAGGCTGACGAGTTGACCCGTGAGGCGTTCACCGGTACGGAGGAGGACGACATGACCGCCGCCGACGCGGAAGGGACGTGCGGGCGCGGCATCGAGGCGGACGGAGCGCACGATGTCGGGTGGCAGGGCATCGGTCTGTCCCTTCGGCGTGAAGTGTATCCCTCCCTTACCATCGAAGACGACCGTGCCGGAAACGCGGCGGCCGTCGGTACGGACCGCCTCGTCTGCTGCGGCCGTCGTCGCCGGCAGGAAGGCCGCGAGAAGCGCGCTGCGAAAAGGTAGCATCAGGGTGTCGGCGCGCATGTGGGTAGTCTCTCGGGCGAACCGGAAGTATACAAGCAACGGCCGCGAAAATCCTGACGAAACCATTATCTTAATCTGTGTTCATCTGCGTTCCTCTGTGACTAATTGTTCCAGCGAGCAAGTATGATTCTGAAGTTCGCCAACCTCGATACGCTGAAGCTCGCGCTGACCTCGGGGGCAATCCCGCCCGCCGTCAGCCAGAGCGCCGCCACGGCCGGGTTCGACGAACAGGGCCAGGTCTGGGTGGATACGCCGATTGCAATCCCCAAGGCCGCCCAGGCCGAACTCAAACGGCTCGGCGTGCAGAGCGTCAAGACCAACGGAGCCGCCCTTACCGCGGCGGTCGGCTCCTGGCTCGAAGTACTGCCGCTGCGCCCCGATCCGACGCCGCCCGAGAAGCCGGAGCAGACGCCCGTCCTCTTCGACGTGGCCGGCGACGAGTTGGCCGGCCTCATCAACGAAATCCTGCGCCTCGGCAACGACCGCCAGAGCTTCCGCTGGCTCGGCGCCGAAGACGACAAGAAAGGCCGTGCCCTGCTGCGCGTCTTCGGGCCGCCGTATTACTCACTGCTGCGCGCCCTCGATCGGCAGGGCAAGACGACGGCACCCGTCGCCTACCTCGAAAAAGCGTCACGCGTCTGGATCGAGCTGGGCCACACGCATCCGCTCGCCGCCGGCATCAAGGCACCCGAAGGTAAAATCCTGTTGCTGCGGCCGCCGCGGCAGTGGACCGTCCTCGACGACTCTCCCTTCCGCGACGTTTACGAAGTGTTGGAATTCAAGCTGCCCACTTCACCGGCCCAGTTCCGGGATGCCGAGCTGAAGGGCCGCATCCGCGTGTCGCTGTCGCTGCGCTCCGGCGGCTCTCCCGAAGGCGCCGAGCTATGGGTGCTGCGCGACAACGCGGTCGAGGAGCTGAACCGCTTCGTGCAGAACGCCGACGACCAGATCCTCAATCGTCTGCGCTTCGCCGTCGCCCAGCTTGGCGGCCAGGAGATTGTCGTTGTGCGCGTCGCCCATTCCCGGCTGCCGCCGCCGGTGCTGGTGCTGCCGGCCATCGGCTACCGGCCGTATCTCAAATTAGCGAACCTGTTCCTGCCGTGCGGCCAGCGCCTGCATCCGCCGTTGCGGCGCGACCAGGTGCGCAAGCTGCTCGCCGAGGACATGGCACACGTCGTCTGGCTGGCCCCGTCTTCTCTTTCGTTTAGCCGCGAGCGTTCCGCGAGCGCTGAGTGCAGCGCTCGCGGAACGCTCGCGGCTGAACGAAAGTTTCACGCCGGAAACGCTGCCGGAGGACGCTTTCCGCCCGCTGTTCGACTGGGTCGATTATGTCCTCGACCACGATCAAGCCGCCCTTGATGCCTGGGTGCAAGCATCGCGATTCGACTTCGAGGCGTTCGTTTGTGACGACGACGGCAAGGCGAAGAAGGCGCCGCCGCCGGCCCCGGAGAAGCGCGGCTCGCGTTCCGGATCGAAGCAATCCGGTGAGAAAAGCGACGGCGCCGACACCAAGGAACTCAAGGATTTTCGCACGGAGGAGAGAGCCGAACAACGGCTTGATGAGGCAACTCTTGACGTGCCCGCAGAGCCGAGCGCGCTCCAGCTGCGGTTGCGGGAACTGGAGGAGGTGTTTCTTCAGATCGAGGGCAGCCTCGACGCGCCGGAGCGGGAGAAGATGTGGCCGGAGCTGGCGACGCTCTATGCCGCGCAGCCAAACCTCGATGACGCCGGCCTGTGCTGGATGAACTCGCTGTGGCCGCAGGAGCCGGCGTCGGCCGACCACGCCGCGCGCTGGTTCCGCACGGCGGCGAGCGGTGTGGCCAAGAATGGCGGCCGTTCCTGGGTTGCGCGGGTGAGCCAGACCGGCGACATTCCCGGCGACGACCTCGAGCTGCTACTGACGGCGAAGGAGCCGGCGTCGGCCGATCTGCACGCTCTGGCCGCGTACCTGGTCTGGGCCGCACGCCGCGCCTCGCCGCCGGTCGCTCTCATGGAACGGCTCAATCCGGTGGGGCGCTTTCTGGAGAAGCACGAACGGCTGCTGCCGATCCGCGCCGCGTGGCTGGCGTGGTATCACTTCGCCCGGCTGTCCGGCGGCGACGTGCTGGCGCTGGCCCATGCGCGCGATCGGTTGCTGGAGCGGCTGTTTCAGAACGGGTTGCGGCCGGAGCAGGATCTGCCGAGCTTTCTGCGCTTCGCCGGACAGCCGAGCAACCAGCGCTTCCGGGCCGTGCGGCAGTGGCTCGGCGAACTGCCGGACGCGGCCAGGGCGTGGTCGGCGAAGGGGAAATCGGCGTACAACGCCGCGGAGCCGACAAAAGCGTACATCGAGCTGATCTTCGCTTTCGGCCTGGCACGTCTCGGCGAAACTGATGCCGCTCACGCCCTGTTGCGTCAGGCGCGCCAATCCCTGCCCCCAACGGATATCGTTCATTCGATATTGCTGCGGGCTTTCGAGTATCGCACCCAAAAGGCGATGGAGGGTAAACCACACACCGGGGCGCTTCCGAACGAGCTTATGGCAGAGATCGATCCTCAGAAGCCGATGCAGCGCTATGTCGTCGAACGGTTGCTGGAGCGTTCGCGCATCCTGGAGCCGAACCGGGCCCTCAACGCCTATCGCCATTGGACGCAGCGCGATGATGCTCTGGGCACGGAGCTGCTCGAGCTGACAGACCTGCGCGATCGCCAGGAAGTGGCCGTGCGGATTCAACGGCTGCTGACCTCGGCGCAGGCACGCAGCGATGAAGCGCGTTCGCGCATCCTTCGCGTCGCGCTGGACCAGGCGCCGCAGCTCGGCGAGGACTTCGGCCGCGAGCTGCTGGCGAAGGTGGCCCCGACATTCGACGCTCTGGCCGAGTCAACCGACAGGCAAGTGCTGGAAAACCAGGCGCTTCTGCTTGAAAAAGCGTTGGCGGTGGCGGCGCACTTCGATCGGGTGGAGCACATTCATCCGCTCGTGGACCGCTTCCGCACGATGCTGGCGGCGCAGCAGGGCGACGCGGGCATACAGACGATTGAGTCGCTGGCGGCCCAGTGCTTCCGCGGTCTCCGCAAGCTCGGCATGCGCGATGAGATCGACAGCCTGCTGACACAGATGGCCCAGAGTTTACTCGGCGGTCAGGATCTGCGGGCGCTGGACGCGGCGAAGCTTTCGACACAGCCGGCGACCCTCAAGGCGCTGCTACACGTGGCGGGCGGTTGGTACTACTTCGGCCGCGATCAGCAGGCTGACCCGGTGATCCAGAAGGTGCGCGGCGTTCTGTTCAGCAAGGACTCGGGCCTGTCGCCGCAGAACCTGGCGCAGCTGGCCGGCGCCTACGCCGGCACCGTCGGCCAGGCGCCGGTCGAAAAGGCTCAGCAACGCCTGGAGGAATTGTTCGGCAAATTGCCGCCCATCTCCGACGGCATGACGCCGGCCATGCTCGGCTATTTTTATCTGCTGCACCTGAACGTCGTCGAAGCGGTCGTGCTGGCGGTGGTCAGCGACGACTTCACGATGGGCACCAACGCCCGCCGCTGGCTCGACGACGACGAGTACCTGGTGCGCAAGCGTATTCACTGTGATTTGCGAGCGCTGAAGGAGAAAATCTGACGACCGCTTGCGACTTAGCAGTCACTCCGTGCTAAGACGCAGTTTCAAAACTCCGTACCGCCGGCATTCTTGCCGGCTCGTGCCGACAGGAATGTCGGCGGTACGCAAGCGGCGACCACCGTGCTGGACCCCGTCATGGCCAACGACCCCTCTCTCAAGGAACTGCTGGAGGAATCGCCCGTCGCCTGGCCGTGGCTGGTCGGCGCACCGGCGCGGGATGTCGCGGTCATCGACTCCGACATTGCGACCATCACCGGAGCGGCCGACAAGGTGCTGCATGTCCACGACGACCCGCCGTGGATTCATCACGTCGAGTTCCAGGCCGGCCCCGATGCCTCGCTTCCCCGCCGCGGCAACATGTATAATGGGATATTGGAGCACCGCCACGAATTGCCGGTCCGCAGCTCGTTCATCCTGTTGAGCCGCAAGGCTAATCTTGCCGTCATCAATGGGCGTTATCAGAGACGTTTGCCGGGCCAAGTCAAACCGTATCGTGTGTTCGAGTACGATGTGATCCGCGTCTGGCAGATGCCGCTCGAAGTGTTCCTTTCTGGCAGCCTTAGCCTGTTGCCTCTGGCACCGATCAGCGCGATGCCGGAGGCACAGGTCAAGGAACTAATCGAGGAGATGAAGCGGCGGCTTGAGCCAGTACCCGAAGGCCTCGCAGGAAAACTGTGGGCTGCCACGAAGATTTTGATGGGTCTGCGCTACGAGGAATCCCTCGTGGACAAACTGTTGAAGGGGGTCAAAGGAATGAAAGAGTCCGTCACCTACCAGGCGATCGTCGAAGAGGGCAGGGTATCGGGCGAAGTCGAAGGGATCAAAAAAGGGACGATTGCCACGCTTCGCAAGATACTCCTGGAGCTAGGGCAGAATCGCTTCGCCAAGGCGGCCAGCAGTCGAGTCAGGAAGGCCATCGAGGCCATCGACAACCCCGATGAGTTGGAACGCCTGACGGTCCGCGTGCTCGACGTCCACACATGGGAAGAACTCCTGTCGCTGCCCGAGCCGACCAAACGCCGCAAGTTGTAGTCCCATGCCCGGAACATCGAACCGAGAACTGACCGCATGGCCGCCGCCGTCAAACCACCCCGTGAAGACTGGACGTTCGAGGAACTCCAGGACGAAGCCGAGCCGCTGCGCACGCGCCTCAACCGCTTTCGCACGTCGCTCGGCCGCTTCTTCGTCAAGAAGCAGGAACTGATCGACCTGATGGTCGTCGCCGCCGTCGCCCAGGAGCCGCTGCTGCTCGTCGGGCCGCCGGGCACCGCCAAGTCGGACCTCGTCCTCAAGTTCAAGGACGCCCTCGGCCTCGCCGAGGAGGACTACTTCGAGTACATGCTGACGCGCTTCACCGAGCCGTCGGAGATCATCGGCCCGATCGACATCGGCAAGCTGCGCGAGGGCCGCTACATCCGCCGCGAACAGGGCAAGCTGCCGACCGCCCGGCTGGCGTTTCTCGACGAGATCTTCAAGTCGAACTCGGCCATCCTCAACATCCTGCTGACGATCATCAACGAGCGCAAGTTCTACCAGGACGGCGTGCCGCAGCCGGTGCGGCTGCGCGTGCTGTTCGCCGCCACCAACGAGGTGCCCGAACAGGCGCGAGCTGGCCGCCCTCAAGGACCGCTTCTGTCTCAAGGCCGAGAGCCGGTCGGTGCAGGAGGACCACTTCACCGAGCTGATCGACGCCGGCCTGCAGGCGAGGTCTACAGGGGCCTGAACCAGAAGCCGTGGGTGCGAGGGGCACGCCACGCTGGAGGACATCCTCAAGGCCAACCGCTACCTGACGTACCTGTTCGGCCGCAGCACCGCAGCGGCCGCAGCGAGGAGCAGAACGACCGGCAGGTCTTCTTCCCGGCCGAGGTGTTCGGCGAGTTCCAGCGGCTGGTCAAGACGCTGGTGCGCGAGGACAGCATCTTCATCAGCGATCGCAAGCTGGTGAAGCTGTACAAGCTGTTCCGCGTGCGCGCCTGGCTGTTCACGCGGCGGCACGGTCAGCCGCGACGACCTGCGGCTGCTGGCGTACCTGGGCGAGACGCACCAGGAAATCGAGCTGCTGCGCGAGAAGGTGCCGACACTGCTGGGGGAGGCGTGAGCGCTCGCAGTTTTGTGTACGCAGCGCAAGCAAGTGAACACTTGCTTGCGCTGCGTGCTCAGTTGGTAAGGGACCTTACTTTCTTCACATTAAACGCTCCCGTGCTGCGAATGTAGGTGATCTCCTGGCCCTGGATCGCTTCCGGCCGGTCGCCCATCTTGAGGTAGCGGTACAGCGTCGCCTGGCCGTTCTCGCTGCCGTAGAGGACGATCTGGTCCTTGGCTTCGTCGTAGTCCAGCTTTTCGCAGTTTGCCTCGAACTCGTTGCCTTTCACCCAGACCCGGCGCGTCGCGGTCATCTGCTGATAGCTCTTACCGCCGGCCGGCTTGACGCTGAGGACTTCCAGTTGCTCGGACACCAGATACATCGCGCCTTTCGGCAGACGGCCCACCAGCACGTCCAGGTCGATCTCCGCCGACGGGTCGTCGCCGGGCATGTTCAGCACGCGCACGCCGCCCCAGAAGTTCGCCTTGCCGGTCTTGTTGTTCGCCAGCATGGTCTTGTTGAACTCGATGTAGGTGAGCTTCATCTCCTGCTCTTCGTCCGGCTTCGACGCCGATTTCGGCTTGGCGGGGTCGGCCGGCTTCGGCTTGGCGGGGTCGCCCGTCGGAGTCGTCGGGGCCAGCGGGTCAACGGCGCCGCGCTGCATCAGCGTGACCGTGCCCGGCCCCGCCACCCGCATTTTGTTGGTATCCTTCTCGTCGGCAGCGTCCTTCTCGTTCGACTCAATAGCCACCGTTTGGCCCGTGATTTTCTGGTACGTGCCCAGCTTCGGCTTGCCGGTCTTCAGATCGAGCAGCACCTGGCCTGTGATTTTGTCGGTCTCCCACGTCGCCTGTTCGAGCATCACTTTGCGGTCGCAAACGAGCGTCTCCACGCGCGGCTGCTTCTCGTCCTTGTCACTCTTGTCGCTCTTCGCGCTTTTTTGTCCTGCGATTTAAGCGAGATGGGGCGGTCGAAGAAGACCGTGAGCGCCTCGCAGGCCAGCCGGCCGTCTTCCTGCTCGGCCTGGATCTCGCCCTGATACATCACCGATTTGCTGATGAACAGCATCGACTTCGTCCAGTGGATCGTGAGCGGGATCGCCTCTTTCTTCTTCACGCCGTTGAGCGTGGTGGCGCTCTCGAGCATCATGGCACCGCGGACCGTCGATCCACACCTTATCCAGTGCCTGATCGACGTTGATCTCCTGCCCGATCATGTAGATGTTGTTGACCAGCATCTGGGCCAGGTCTTCTTCGTTCGGGCTGTTGGCCTTTTCGTCGGCCGTGACGGTGAGCAAGTTACCCTCCGGCCGGCCGGTCATCTCCAGCGTGCTGCCCTTGATGTCGATCCCCTTGTCGTCCGGCTTGGCCGGATCGCCGTCCTGGCGGACGTGGACGCGGCCTTCGCACCAGAGCTTTTCGAGCGTGTTCTTGTCCTCGCCCGTCGCGGTCTTCCCGCGCACAACACCGTGGCATCGACCGTGCGGGCGCTGAGGTCGAGGGGCCGAGCCGGTTCCTCCGCCTTGGCCGGTGCCTTCGGGCCTGAAGCGGCGGTTGTCGGAACCGTTTCCGGGGCCGGACCAGCCGGTAGCGGCGCGGCCGGGCCAGCCGGCTTGGCCGTCTCGTAGACAGGCCCGTCGGTGACATGCGTCGCAATCGGGCCGGTTGGAGCAGTCGGGCCGGTCGGCGAAGTGGAGGGATCCGGTAGGACGGCCGGCGGCCCATCCTTGAACGTCACCACGAGGCGGCTCGTGTCGTGGACGATGAGCTGAAGCGATTTGAAGAAGACGTTGCCGATCGCCTCGATCTTGTCCGGGCGCGGCGCCGGTGCGGCGGCCGGCTGCGACTTGGCCGTCGGCTGGGCCTCGGGTTCGCGCGGCCGGAGCCACACCTTGAGCGTGTCCCCTTGCAGCACCGTAGGCTGATTCGGCTGTTCGTCGTTCAAGAACCGGGCCGCTCCAGTCAGCACCAGCAAGTCGAACGGTCCGTCGCGCGACGAAGTCAGCAGATCGCGCCATGCGGCGTGGTCCACCGACTTCTCTTTTTCCTTGTTCCACATGTCGATTCGCCCCGGCCCCTTGGCCGTCGAGCGCTGGTAGGTCCGCGGTTTGCTGCCGTTCGGCACCTTGACCGGGGCCGGATCCTTCTCGTCCTGGATCTGCAGCTCGGGGCAGTGAATGAGGCTGCCGTCATGGTCGGCCTCAATCTCCGGGATGCCGCGCAGGATTGTCAGTCCCTTGCGTGTATCGTGAATGAATTCGTCGCACTCGGCCCGCAGCTTTTCGGCGTCGGAAATGAGCAGCACTTCCCGAGTGCCGCCGGTGGCGCGGGCCGACTCGATTTCGACGCTGCTATCCGGTGAAGAGGTTCCGGTGTTCGACGGCTTCGGCTGGCCCGGCCGGGTACTGGCGGCCGGCGCCGACTCCTTGTGGCGCAGGCGCAGCTCCAGGTGCTTGCAGTACAGATGGTCCTCAGCGATCGACTTCGGCAGATGTCGATCGACGGTCACGTCCTCCGGCGACGTCGCGGGGTGCTGCGGGTCCGGCACCGGTACGTCGAAGACCGCATCATCGTGGTCCTTGTTGAACTCGTAGCGGAAGCGGCCGGGGGTTTTGATGACGACCTGGGCCTTCTCGTCTTCGGAACCTGCCGTCAAGGCGCGCAGAACCAATCAAGCCGGCCGCGGCCTTCTTCGGCCCGTGGTCGCCGCCCGGCATGCCCGGAGCCATTGGCATCGACGTACAGGTACATTTCGACGTCGCTGTGCAGCGTGATGTTCTTAACGCCGGAGATGTTGTCGCTCTTCCCCTTGCGGGCCGGAGTCCCCGGCTTGGCGCCGGCGCATCGACGAGCAGTTCCACATCCATGCCCTTGCCGCGGACCTGCATCGGCTTCGGCGTGCTTTGCAGATCCAGGACGCTGATGCGATCTGCCGTCCAGATCAGGTGTTTGGCATCCTCGAAGTAGAGCGGGCCGTGGTTGATGTGCAGGACCAGGTCGTCGTCCCGCCGCTTCGACGTGCGGCGGTTATTGATGATGTCGATGTTGCCGATCAGCTCGGCCGCCACGATCTTGCGGCCGTTGATGTCCTGCAAGCCGTACACCGGGCGGTCGAATGTCAGATACGCCTCATCGCCGGTGATGGTGTTGATCTCGACTTCGCGCCCGTCGTTCCGGTCCCGGCCGAACAGGGCGACGCTGAGCGGTTTGAGGTAGACGCGGCCGTCCTTCTCGAACACCGCCTGGCCCGCGGCAATGACCATGCTGCGCGAATTCAACTCCAGCTTGATCGGGTGTTTCAGCTCCTTGCATTCCGGTCCAAATGACTGCGTCAGCTTCCCATCGACGCGCGATTGGCGCGGCGGCGGCGGGTCGATGTGGCCTTGCTCTTTCCTGCGCATCTCTTCCGGCAACGCCGGCAGACCGTCGATGGTACCCAGGTGGCTGCGGGCGTAGCCGAGATAACACAAAGAGAACAGGACGTTCCCGATCATCAGGAGCCCGATCCGCTTCGGCGTCCACATGGCCCCGCCTCCCATTCACCGTTTAGCCGCGAGCGATTGAGTTCGAAGCGCTCGCAAAAGCTCGCGGCTAAACGGAACCCTGTTCCCGCAACGTTTCGACCATCGTCTGCCAGCGTCCCTGGCAGCGCAGCACCAACTCGATAACTTCTCGGACTGCGCCGCAGCCGCCGGGTGTCCGCGTGATGTAGTGCGCCTCGGCACGCACCTCGGGGCAAGCGTCGGCGACGGCGACGGCCAATCCGCTGGACCGCAGCGGCGGCAGGTCGGGCAGGTCGTCGCCGACGTAACAGACCGCCTCGGCAGACAAGCCCGTCGCGTCGAGCAACCGTCGATACTCCGGCCATTTGTCCACAGCGCCCTGGCAAACGAGTTCAATGCCGACCTCGCGCGCTCGCAGTTCGACCAGCGGCGAACTACGGCCGGTGATGAGTCCGGCGCGCTTGCCCAGCCGCTGCCAGCTCCGCAGACCAAACCCGTCACGGACATGGAAGCGTTTTACCTCCAGTCCGCCGGTCCCGTAGACGATGCCGCCGTCCGTCAGCACACCGTCCACGTCCACGATCAGCAGTTCGATGGCGGCACAGCGCTCCTGTAGAGTGCGGAGTGCTCCGGTATTCATCGGATGGATGACCTCTAGTACTCCTGCACTTATGCTCCCCTCGCCCCGGTACTCCGGGGAGAGGGGTCGGGGGTGAGGGGTGAGCCGCGGAGCAGTGCTCTGGCACTTACCCCTCACCCCCGACCCCTCTCCCCGGAGTACCGGGGCGAGGGGAGAAGTGCTGAAGGCTACGCGCTCAAGGCTGTTTTCAACTCCGCACTCCGCACTCCGCACTCCGCACTCTCATCCGCACCGATCAAATCGGTCACATCGAGCAATCCCACCGGGCGGCCGGCGGCGTCGAGGACGGGCAGTTCGCTGATCTTGCGGCGGCGCAGCACCTCGATGGCGTCGAGGACGCGCGTGCCGAGCGGGACCGTGATCGGGTCGGCCGTCATCACCTCGGCGATGGGCCGATCCAGCGCCGTGTCGCGTCGCGCTTCGATCAACCGGGCCAGGTCGCTGTCGGTGAAAATGCCGGCCAGCCGCCCGTCGTCGTCGAGCAGGAGGACAGCCCCGGTGCGGCGGCCGCGGTGCCGGGAACGGGCGAAGACCTCGCGGACTGTGTCGGTCGCCTGTGCCGCACGCAAGTCGTTGCCCTTGCGCATCACCGCCTCGACCTTGAGCAGCTTGCGGCCCAGGCTGCCGGCCGGGTGATAGCGGGCGAAGTCCTCGTGCGTGAACTCCCGTTCGCGGCTCAGGGTGAACGCCAGCGCGTCGCCGACCGCCAGCATCACCGTGGTGCTGGCGCTGGGAGCCAGACCGAGCGGACACACTTCCTCGATCGGCCCGTAGATCAGGGCAACGTCGGCAAGGCGGGCCAGGGTGCCGTTCGGGTTGCCGGTCAGTCCGATGACGGCGCGGACCAGTTCCCGCAGCGGCCCCAGCAAACGGACGATTTCCTCGCTCTCGCCGCTGTGCGACAGGACCAGGGCGACGTCGTCGGGGTGGATCATGCCCAGGTCGCCGTGGACGGCGCGGGTGGCGTCGAGGACGTAAGCTCGGGTGCCGGTGGAATTGAGGGTGCCGGCGATCTTCTGGCCGACGTCGGCCGACTTGCCGGTGCCGGTGACAGCGACGCGGCCGGCGTAGGATCCCGTCCGCCTCCAGAGCAAGTCGATCGTGCGCGAAAAGGCGGCGTCGAGGCGGTCGGCGGCGACTTCGAGGGCGGCCGCTTCGGCGCGGAGGACGCGGCGGGCATAGTCGAGGCGGTCAGACGACGGGCCGACGGGATGTACGTGCGGGGACATGAACGCCTCCATGCGCCGAGAGATCGGACTGCGACTATAGCCAATGCGGCGGGAAAAGCAACCGCACCCGCCGCTTGCGGCTTAGCAGGAAGCAAGTGCTTAGGAACGCTGACGAAATAACTTCCGTGCCAAAATGAAATCTTGGCCGGAGTCCTTCTCGGTCGCGTAGCGACCTTCTGACGGTAGCCGGGCGTTTCAACGCCCGGTTCCGATCAGCATGAGAAGTGTGTGTCGCGTAGCGACACGTGAGCAGCCCCGGCTGGTGCGACGTCTCAAGCGTCGCTACGCGACGCCACCGGATGGCTCGATCGAACTACCGGCCTTGAAAGGCCGGTCTACCGTCAGAGGGTCGCTACGCGACCGAGAGCGTAGCGTTTGGAACGGAAGAACTACCGGCCTTGAAAGGCCGGTCTACCGTCAGAGGGTCGCTACGCGACCGAGAGCGTAGCGTTTGGAACGGAAGTTATTTCGTCAACATTCCTAAGCCGCAAGCGGTGAACACAAAACGGCAAGGCCGCCGGGGATTCTCCCCAACGGCCTCGCCCACCCGTTCCCGACACTCGGACAAGGAGTCGGTCTCTTTACTTAGTTGCAACCGCAACCACCGCAGCTGCTGCAGCCGGCATCGCAGCCGCAGCCGCAGCTCTTCTTGAACCAAGTCTTGTGGCACTTGGTCTCGCAGCAGCTGGTGCAGCAGGGCGTCGGGCAGCAGGCCACTTCCTTCGCGACCTTCTTGCAGACCATGCGGCAGCAGGTCACGGTCTCGGTGCAGGGGACGCAGTGCTTGACCTTGCGGGTGCACTGGACCGCGACGCACTTCGGCACGCACACGGTGCAGGTGACTTGCTTGGTCTCGCAGACGCACTTGTTGACGCAGACCTTGCACTTCTCATAGACGGGGACCTTCTTGCACACCGTCACCTGGCAGGTGGTCGGCACGCACTCCCAGCTCTTGACCATCTTGGTCGTGCAGCAATCTTCGTACTCGGGGCAGTGGACCCAGTGCTTCACGGTGCGGGTGCAGGGGGTGCAGCAAGTGCTGCAGCCGCCGCAGTCGCCGCAACCGCCGCAGCTGTGGCCGCACTTCGAGAAGAAGCCGCTGCTGCACACTTCCTTGCACTCCCAGTGGCCGAGGCGGACCAGCTTCTTGTGGTGGCAGGTCACCTCTTTGCAGCACTCGACCTTCTTGTAGACGGTGCGGGTCTCGACGCACGGCTGGGACACCCACTTGCAGACGGTGCGTTCTTCCCAGGTCGGGACCGTGTGGTAGCAGGTCACGTTCTTGACGTGCTGCTCCTGAACGTACTCGGTCTTGTAGGCCGTGTAGGCCTCTTCACGCCACTCGACCTTGTAGGTCGTGCGGGTGGTCTGGTAGTGTTCGGGGACATACGTATCGACCCAAACGGTCGTGGTGCCACAGCCACCGCAGCCGGACGCCGGGGCGGCCACAACGGGCTTTCCCTCGTCCTTCGGCGCCACGAGTTTCTCGGGGGCCTTCTTGTCGTCTGCCGGGGCCTTGTCCTCGAACGCACGCAGGGCCACCGGGGCCGACGCGAGGACCAGACCCGCCAGCAGGGCGATGCGGGCGCGCTTCATCAACATGCCACTTCTCCTAAGCCTAGAGGAACAAAGGATCCGGTCCGCCACCCGACACATCTCGCGTGGATCGGGACCGAAGTTCGTTTCGATCTGCCCCAACTATGCGCAATGTGGGCGGTTTGGACAAGGAAAGTGCGTTTCGATAAAAGAGAAAAACTGCTTGAAATGGTGGGAATGGGGTGATTCAAACGAGCGGGTAGAGAGTAGGGACCGGAGAGGCTTTGGCAGGGACGGCGAGATGCGCGGTTAGGAAGGGGCGCGGACCGGGGTAACAGGCAAGGGCGTCACTTTTTCGGTTACGCCAGTTGCTCCGGTTGCATTTCGCTCATTATTCCAGGAAGCGTAAACAACCGTGAGGTGCATCACGGCAGCAGTTCATCGACGGGAACGGTGCTAACGGTAGTCCCGGCGAGGATGAGTGGGATGGAGTCGCCGGGTTGGAAGATCTGGAAGGCGCCGTACACGGGCACCGGGATCGGCCCCGAGGGTTGCGTATACACCTCAATCCGCCTATCGACGAGGTTGACGATCCAGTAGACCGGAATGTCGGCGCGGGCGTAGATGCGCGTCTTGTCGCGCTGATCGCGCAGCAGCGACGAATCCGCGACCTCGATCATCAGACCAATATCTGCCGCCGTGGGATGACGAGTGAGATAACTTCGTGGATTGCCGCGCACGAAGGCAAAGTCCGGCTCCGGCTGACTGTCCGGCAGGACGATGGTCTGCTGGATGCGTAGCAGCCAACCCGTGGGGACAAGAGGAGGAAACGTGGCCTTGAGAAGATCGATCGTTCCGTCGTGCGGTGGGTTACGCGGCATTTTGAGTACCACATAGTGTTCGAGCAGTTCGACCTTGTCTTCGGACGTGAGGATGCCCGTCTCGATCATGCGTTGATACCGTGGGACCGAGAAGCGCGCGATGGACGCATCCCGACCGTAAGTTACGGGCGTTGCAGCGGTCGGAGTCATGAATCATCCCTCCTTCGTTCGGCCGGATTATACTGTCCTGTTACGAGAGGCTACAACCCGGGTTTCGGGCCGAGCAAACCCAATTCGGCTCACCGTGCATGTGCGGAAATGAACCCTCCGTCCCGCCCACTCGTCAGACTGGACCCGCAAAACCTGCCCAATCCGCCGCTTCGGCGCATCCTCCGGACGGCACGCAATTTGCGACTCAGTACACTGCGAGACCCGAGAGCCTTTCACCTCAACCCCGGAGGCGCCGATGTATCACAACATCCTTGTGCCGCTGGACGGCTCGACGTTCGGAGAACACGCCCTGCCGTTAGCGGTGGACCTTGCCCGTAAATCGGGAGCAACCCTTCACCTGACTCACGTCCTGCTGCCGCTCGCCACGGTCTACGCGGAGGCGCCGCCGTTCGTCAGCAGCACCGTCGAAGTCCAGTTGCTCGAACAACAAAAATCCGGCCAGAAAGCGTATCTGGACAACGTGGCCCGACGCCTGACCGATGCCGGCGCTCCGTACCCGCAGACCGCGCTGCTGGAGGGCGACGTGGTGGAAGCGATCCGCAACCGGACGGCCGTGATCGGCGCCGATCTGGTGGTGATGTCCACGCACGGCTACGGTCCGTTCACCCGCTTCTGGCTCGGCAGCGTTGCCGACGAATTGGTGCGCGGCCACCTGGCGGCGCCGCTGCTGTTGGTACGTCCCGGCGAGAAGACGGTGGACCTTACCAATCCGCCGCCGTTGAAACGCCTCCTAATGCCGCTGGACGGCTCGAAGTTGGCCGAGCAGATGGTCGAACCGGCCGCACGACTGGCGCAGACGACCGGCGCCGAGGTGACGCTGCTGCGCGTGATGAAGCCGCTGCTGCCGGCGACGGTGCCGATCGAGGGGCAGACATTCGGCCACATGGTTCAGGGACTGCTGTCGCAGACGGAAGCGCTGCAAGAGAAGATCCGCGCGGAGGCGCAGCTTACCTGACGAAGATTGCCGAGCCGTTGGAGCAGCGCGGCCTGACGGTCCACGAACTGGTCGAGGCGGAGGAGTCGGCGACCGCGGCGATCCTGCGAACCGCCCGTGCCGCCGATCTGGTGGCCCTGGCGACGCACGGCTATCGCGGTTTATCGCGTCTGTTCCTCGGCAGTGTGGCGGACAAGGTCATCCGCGGGGCGCATGTGCCGGTGCTGGTGTGGCGACCGAAAGAGGTGTAAACGTTTAGCCGCGGTTTCAAAACCGGCGAGCCGAGCCCCGTAAGGGGCCGGGTAGATGACGGCACGCAGCAACCCGGCTGCTTACGCAGCTCGGCTCGCCGGCGGCTAAACGGGAAATGTCACTGCCGGCGCAGCTTGATGAGTACGCTGTTCACGTCGGCTTTCGTCTCGAATTTCTTCGGGCGTTTCTTCTCGCTCAGGCACAACAGCAGGCCCTGGCCGTCGGCGTCGAGGGCGTAGATGCCGTACAGCGGCTTGTCTTCCCGGTTCGAGGCGTCCGGCTTGATGTCGATCTCCTTCGGATCGCGGTCGCTCTGGAGTTCGTAGACGCCCTTGTGAATCTTGCTGCCGAAGGTGATGACGACCGAGTTGCCGTGCGGCGAAAAGGCCATCTCGAACTGTTCCGTCTCCCACAGCTGGCCGCCCAGCTCCATTTTCTCCACCGCCCAGGGACCGTTGCTGAGGACGGCCCGATCACGGAAGTTCCCGCAACCGGCGGCAGAGAACAGGCACAACAGTGGCAGCAGCAGATGTCGCGGCTTCATGGCGTGATCTCCCTTCAAGCGTACTCCCCTCTCCCCGGTACTCCGGGGAGAGGGGTCGGGTTTTACTCCCCTCGCCCCGGTACTCCGGGGAGAGGGGTCGGGGGTGAGGGGTGAGAGCCAGAATAATGCCCAGTCGCTCACCCCTCACCCCCAACCCCTCTCCCCGGAGTACCGGGGCGAGGGGAGAAAGCCTCCTACGGCATCTCCCCGTCGGCGGCGACGTCGACCACTTCGCAGTTGAGCAATTGCACGTAGGCGCCGCGGTTGCGCGATTCGAAGGTGCCGTTGAATGTGCCGCGCAGCGTCACCTTCTGCTGATCTTTGATCCGAGTGACGCGCTCCAGCTCGCTCTTGTAATTGCGGTTGAACGCGCAGTCGATGTAGTCGGACCCGCCTCCGCCGACGAAGACGTGGCCGTCCTTGTTCTCCGTCACCTTGCCGGTCACCTGCACGACCGTGTTGCGGTAGGTGTCGGCCGCGACGGATTTGTTCTTCCGGCACTTCTCGAGCAGGTCCGCGGCGGTCATCTTGATGACCGGTTCGCGCGGCGGCGTCCGTTTCAACTCGAAGATGACAGCGTCGCTGTTGGGCGAGGTGAAGAAGTTGCTCGGCCGCGATTTCTGACTGAAACAGATGCGCAGGTTGTTATCGCTCTCGAAAGCGTAAACGCCCTGCATCGCTTTATCGGTCGTATTGCCGGGGGCGGGCTTGACGTCGATGTAGTGCGGCATGCGGAAGGAGTCGAGGGTGAAGGTGCCCTCGTGCCGGACCTCGCCGATTTGGGTGATGACCTTGTCGCCGTCGAAGGTGAGCGTCAGGCCACGCAGCGATTCGTCGTTGCTAACCTTGCCGCCGATCTCAACGCGCTCGGCCCGCCAGGTGCCCTGGATGTTCTCCTGGTCCACCCCGCCGCCCTTGCCGGAGGCCCGCGCAACCGGCGAGGAAGACGCAGCCGAGGAACGCGAGTGAGTGGCGGGTGGTCATGTGGCTATTCCTTGTGGGCCGGTCACTTATCGCCCTTGAGGATTTTGTCCAGATCGCCGGCCTTGCCCATGTCGGGCAGGTTCCCGACATCGGTCGAGGCATTGAGACGCTCGTCGATGATTCGAATCTTGACCGTTAGCTCTTCGAGATCCTTCTCACCGATGCCGGCTTGCTTGAGCTTGAGTTGCTGGTCCAGGCTTTCCAGAGCGTCTTTACCGTCCAATAGGGTGAGGCGGTACTGCTTGTGAATCTGCTGGAGTTTGTCGATTTCCGCTCGCTTCTTGAGCACGAGGTTCTTCAGTCGCTGGAGTTCCTCGTCGTCCTTGAATTCAGGTTTCTTGAGGTCATCTTCGGAATGGACGCCTGCGTTGTTCAGCCGCACTACATAATCCTTTTTGCTCGCGGTGGCCTTGGCAATAGCCTCGTCCAGCGCGGTCATCTTCTTCTCAAGTTGACGGATTTTGCCGTCCAGGTCGCGTTTCAGTTGCTCGGGCGAATTCTTGCCGACGGCTTTGTCGTCCTTCTTGCCTTCGCCCTTGAACCACGACGGCACCTCCGGCTTCTCCTTGGCGCAACCGCTCGCCAGCAGCAGGACGCCGAACAGACCACAGGCGAGGAAAAGGCGTTTCATGTGCGAGGCTCCTGTATCGAGCGCGCGGTCTCATTCTTCCGGATGGGCTGGAACGGCAGGACGGTCAGGCGGCGTGGCGCCGCCCGACCATCATAAGGATTTGGTTACTTGTTGCCGAGCAGGGCGTCGATCTCGCTGACCGTGCTCTTGGTGTCCTTGATGATCTTGGTGGCGTCTTCCACTTCGGACTTGGCGCTGATTTCCTTCCACTTCTCCTCTTCCTTGCGGGCCGCTGTCTCCGTGGTGATGTCCAATTTCTTGATCTTCTCCTCGATGCCCTGGACGCTTTCGGCGTACGTCTTGTCGCTTTCGCTGAGGGCTTCGGCCGCCTCCTTCTGGGCCTTGACCATCGCGATCTTGGCGTCCAGATCCTTGAGCTGGTCCTTCATTTCCGCAAGCTTCTTCTTGGCATCCTCCTCGCGGGTTTTCAGCGTCGTTGCGGTCTTCTCGTAGGTCTCGAGCCGCGTTTCCTGCTTGCCTGTCTGATCGATAAGCGTCTTGTGATGTTCGATGACCTTGTTGGCCATCTTGTTGAGGTCATCCTTCTTGGTGTAGGTCTTGTCGCCGTAAGAGACGGTGTAGTCCAGCTTGGAGTCGAACATGTTGAGGTCGTTCTTCAGCTTAATCAGCGCCGTTTTGCTGTCATCGATCTTCTTCTTGTTGTCCTTGAGTTCCTTCGCCAGCATTTCCGCCTGGACTTGGGCTTTGATGCGGGCGTCGGTGAGCGTGTCAACGGATGCTTGCATGCCCTTGATGCCGCGGTCGATCTCGGCACGTGCGACCTCGGATTCGCCGAGCTGCTTGTCGATCCAGCTGATGAATTTCTTCTTCGCGACTTCACCGCGCGCGCCGAGAAGTGGTAGATGGCGACGCCGCCACCAACGAGCAGGGCGCTGATAACCGCCAGAGACACGAGACGCTTCATGACCCTTCTCCTCACTGAAGATGGTTGATGGACAGATGGAGCCGACCGCGACGGATGGGGCGAGCGCCGTCCGGGGTCTATGGGTGTTACGCTTCCCGATCAGTAATTCGCCGCTCAATCCATTTCATTTCGGAAAAAGCGTGCGGTCAAGGAAAATCCCTCGACCTTCGACACCCGTGACGACGCGACACGACCATTATAGCGTCTGTGGGGAAAGAAAGGGTAGTAGTTTACCATTCGGCGCGAAACGTGAACGGATCGGTGGTGGACGGCCGATCAGGAACCCATACACCAGCGCCATCCCGGCGACGAAGCCACCGACGTGCGCCCCGTAGGCCACGCCGCCGGCCTTCGCGCCGTCGCCCAGCGAGCCGAGGCCGCTCACCAGCTGGAAGATGAACCACATCCCGATCGCCACGAACGCCGGCACATCGACCAGGATGCGGAACAGAAGCACCGTCACGCGGTTCATCGGGTGCAGCATCAGGTAGGCGCCCAGCACGCCGGAGATGGCGCCCGACGCGCCCAGGCAGGGAATCATGTCGTTCTGGTTGAACATCTCCGTCACGGCGACGTGGGCCAGCGACGCCAGGACGCCGCACAGCAGGTAGAAGACGAGATAGCGGCCGCGACCGAGCCGGTCCTCGACGTTGTCGCCGAAGATGAACAGGAACCACATGTTGCCGAGTAGATGGGCCCAGCCGCCGTGCAGAAACATGGCGGTGAACAGCGTCAGGTAGCCGCTGCCGGGAGTGCGCGGCAGACCGGGGACGCGGAAGCGTTCGCCGGTGATCGGGTCCTCCGCTTCATGGCCGGGGACGCTGATGTTGATGCCGGTGGCGATCTTGCGCGGCACCGTGGCGTAGGTGTAGGTGAAACGGTCGTCGGTGCCGAACTGCTGAAGTGCGACGAAGACGAAGACGTTGACGGCGATGAGGGCGTAGTTGACCACGGGTGGTTGGACGCGGCCGGAGTTGTCGTCGGATAGGGGGAGGACCATGCGATGTACCCTTCGTTTAGCCGCGAGCTTTTGCGAGCGCTCGACCCAGCGCTCGCAAAAGCTCGCGGCTAAACGATAGGTTATCACTTCGCCGTGGCATAGCGGTGTGTCGGCGTCGGCCGGCCGGGGCGGAAACTCTGCACCGACACGAACTCCGCCTGCGCCTGCTGTTCGCGGCAGACCGCCGCCACCGTCCGGCGCACGTGATCTTCAAGATCCGCCGGATCGGCGGCGACCCGTGCGTTGACGATCAGCTCCGCTTCCGTCACCCGGCTGCGCGACGGCAGCGACAACTCCGGCGCCGTCGCACTACTGACCAGGTTCGCCACGCCGAACGATCCGTCGTGCAGGCCGATCGCCTTCAGATGGGCCACTTCCTCACCGCTTCCGCCGAACACCGCTCCCAGCTGCGTCACTAGCTGCAGCAGCAGCGTGTCGAGGTCGAACACATTCGCGGCCTTCAGGCGCACGCTGGCGTTGAGCCAGCCCAGCTCCGCCTCACCCTCGGCATAGGTGTCGTAGTCGATGTCGAGAATCTTGCGGCCGAAACTGCCGCGCTGGTCGAGCAGCTCCGTCAGCGCCTCGAAACCCTGGCCTGTCTTCGCCGACAGACGCAGCACCGGAACGCCGGGATATTTGCGACCGACCAACTCCGTGACTTCGTTCAGCTCCGCGGCGCCGATCTCGTCGATGCGGTTGATGACGACGGCGTCGGCTTCTTCCAGCTGCTTGGCGAAGATGTACGCGGCTTTCGGCGAAAACCCCCTTCCCCCTCGCCCCTGAGGGGAGAGGGGTTGGGGGTGAGGGGTCACGTAGGATCTTCAGCCCGTGGCTCGGCTTGAACAGGACGGGATACGGCGCCACCTCGAAGCGGTCGCCGTACAGGTCGCGCAGCGGCTGCACGACGGTGGCGACGAGATCGGTGCAGCTGCCGACCGGCTCGGCGAGGATCACGTCGGGCCGCTCGCTGGATTGCAGACTGCCGACCTTGGCGACCAGGTCGTCGAAGCGGCAGCAGAAGCAGGCGCCGGCCACTTCCTCGACGGCGAAGCCCTGGGCACGCAGGCTCGTGGTATCGACGAGGTCTTGCGCCTGATCGTTGGTGACCAGGCCGACGCGCTGGCCGCGCTGCATGTAGTGACGGGCCAGCCGGCCGAGGGTCGTCGTCTTGCCGGCGCCGAGGAAGCCACCGATCATTATGAAACGCAAGCGGGTCATGCGGGGACTCCTCGTTCGTACGCTATCCGTTAGGGGACGATGTTCCTCGCCCCGATTTAGGCCACGAGAGCCGGCCGATAGTGAAGCACCATCAGTTGCTCGGCCCGCAAGGCCAGGTTGGCGTAGGTTCGCCCGTTGTCGTCACTGAATTCCACCTCATAAACGTTCGGGGCCAGTTCTTCTACGACCGTGCCGACGTGGCCCCGCGCCAGGCCGCGCTGAGGCAGGTCTTCGGTCAAGGCAACCACGTCAAGCAGGTTGATCGCGTCCGCCATGTTTATTTCCTCGATCTCAAAGCACGTAGCAGCTGGTTAAGCGCGGGAAGTCCTCACCGGTCCGAACAATCCACGCACTCTGGACGGCTGCCGTCCCGGCGGGTCCACTCATTGTAAACTCCACCCCATACCGCTGCCCATATTCATCCGCCTCGCTGGCAGACGCATCGGCGGTACGTGCTGCCTCAAGCAGGGCGGTCTGCAGGTCAGCGGCGCGGGCCGCCGTCAGACCAAGAGCGGAGGCAAAGACGCGTGCCTTGTGCCGTCCACGCGGATGGTCGGGATTGAGGCAGTAGTCACGCAGTTTTGCAAGATCGACCACTGCGCGGTCGCCGTTCGGCAGCTTCATGAGGCTGCGGTCTCCATGTGCGGATGCTGTCTCCAGTCAGCGTATGGAACACAGAGTTCGGCGAATTCGATACGATGAGTTTGACAAATCTCGTGACGCTCGCCGTAGTACGCAAGTTGGTGCGCTTTCGGGACCAACCCAGAGCCCAAATGCCGGAGGTGATCCACGATGAAGACGCGGCCGATCCCCTTCGCTGAGTTCCGCACCCTGCTCGAAAAGCTCGGTTACGTCGAGAAGCGCGTGCCGAAGGGGCGTGTGTTTAAGCATCTCCAGGAAGGGTTGCTCTTATTTCGCTTCTACCGCGACGACGAACCGGTCTTGCCGCGCGACCTGCAAAGCACGCGGCACCTTCCTCGACCTGCGCGGCGTCATCGAAGCTGACGACTTCGATGCGCAGCTTCTGCAGTCGAACACGCCTGCATGACGGCTCAATTCCCCTTGCTTGCGCGGCGGGCTAACTCTTCCGCACCCGGCACGCAAAGCACTTATACGCCTGCTGCCCCGACAGGTTATCGAAGTAGCGATCGTCGATCAGCAAATTCGCCGGCTCGTACAGCGGCGTTCCCAGCTCCTCCGCCATCTTCTGCATCGGTCCGAAGGTGTTCGGCACGAAGATGGTGTCCTCGCGGATGCCGATCCAGAGCAGCGCCGTGCCGGTGATGCTGCCGCGCGGGCTCTCGACCACGATCGTGTCGCCGTTCTCGATGCCGTACAGCTTCATCGCCTTCGGATGGATCTGGATCAGCCGGACGCCGTTCAGCTGCTTGCCCGTGTACGTCCACTGCGTCACCCCGGCGAAGTGGACCACGCTCGGCCGGCCGATCATGCCCATCAGCGGAAACTCCTCGTGGACCGCGCCGGTGGACAGGCCGCCCAGCTTCACGTTCGGCGTCAGCGTGCCGGGGTTCACCGGGTTGTTGACCAGGTCGGCCGTGTACTCGATGGTCGGGTTCTTGCCCGTGACCTCGGGGTGCGTGTAGAAGATCGGCAGCGCAGCTGTGTCCCGCGGCGGCCAGCTTTTTGTCGAGGTCGGCCGTGTAAATCTCGACCTTGCCGCTGCCGCGTCAGGAAACGCTTGCCCTTGTTGGCCGGGTCGAGGGCCTCGGCTGCCTCGTACCACGACGGATGATCCAGATAGAGCGTGCTGACGCCGGGGTGCTTCGTCGTCGGGCACGGCCAGCGCAACGGCTCGGCGCGCTTCTCCATGCGTTCCTGCGTCATGCCGCCCATGCCCGGCGTGTTGGCGACGAAGACGGCCCAGAGTTGCTTGTAGTCCTTCCACTCGGTCAGCAGGTTCTTCGGTCCAGTACTCCGGCGGGTTCTTCTTGTCGAGCTTGGCCATAGCGTGGCCCAGGTCGATCCAGATCTCCGGATCGGTCTTCGACTCGCCGACGCGCGGGACCACCTGCTTCTGCCAGCGGATCGACCGGTCGTCGCGGCGCATGTAGACGCCTTCCATCTCGAAGCCGCTGCACACCGGCAGGATGACGTCGGCGTAGTAGGCCGGCTCCTCCATGAACAGGCCGGTGTAGACGTAGAACGGCAGCTTCTTGAACGCCTCCTTCACCTTCGCCGTGTTGGCGCAGCCGAGGACCGGATTGCCCTCGGTGACCAACGCCTTGAGCGCGTAGGGCTTGCCGGTCAGGATCGACTCGGCGAAGTAGTCGGGACCGACGGGCAGGCCGACGTCCTTCTTCGGCAGCGCTTCCTTGACGGGCGGCAGGTTCAGGCCGCCGGGCCAGGTGTTGTGCATGAAGTTGCAGCCGCCGCCGTTGACGCCGACGTTGCCGGTGATGGCCGCCAGAAAGGCTAGCGCGCGGTAGGTGTCGAAGGCGTTGAGCTGGTGCGAGATGCCGGCATTGCAGAAGATGGCCGCGGGCTTGGCGGCGGCGTACATCTCGGCCACCTGCCGGATCTTGGCGGCCGGGACGCCGGTCACACCCTCGGCCCATTCCGGCGTGTAGCTCTTATCGCGGACATGGGCGTCCAACTCCTTGAAGCCCAGCACCCATTTCGCGACGAACGCCTTGTCGTACAGCTCCTTCGTCAGGACGTGGTGCAGCATCGCCAGCACCAGGGCCAGGTCGGTGTGCGGCTTGGGGGCGATCCAGTCGTCGGCCTGGGCGCCGGTCGGCGTCAGCCGGGGGTCGATGACGACGAGCTTCGCCTTCGTCTTGGCCCGTTCGCGCAGCAGGTAGGCGAAGGTGACCGGGTGCGTTTCGGCCTGGTTGGTGCCGAGGAAGAGGAAGAACTTCGCCGAGCCGAGGTCCTGCTTGCCGGTCGCTTCATCGACGCCGTAGCCGTTGGTGAAGTTGCCCATGCCGAAGGTTGCGCCGAGGGCGTTGCCGCCGGCGTCGTTGCAGACGGGGCCGACGTCGGTGTCGTTCGGACTGCCGAGCAGACTGAAGAAGCGGCCGACGAGCGAGCCGGTGCCGCGCAGCAGGCGGCCGGACGTCTTGTTGGCGATGGCCCGCGCTTCGCCGGCGTCGCGCAGCTCCAGGAACTTCTTCGCGATGATCTCCAGCGCCTCGTCCCAGGAGATCGGCTCGAATTTGGAGTCGGCGGCTCCCTTTTCGCCGCCGACGCGCTTCAGCGGCTTCTTCAGGCGGAAGCGGTTGTAGACGAGCTGGGTCATCAGCTCGGCCTTGACGCACAGTCCGCCGAGCCTGCACCGGGTCGTCCGTTTCGCCTTGCACGTCGATGATCCGCCCGGCCTTCAGGTGGACCTTGAGCCGGCAGAGCGAGTTGCAGAACTGGCAGGCGCTGTCCACGATCTTATCCGCCTGCATCGCCCCGGAATACTTGGAGAAGTCGAACTCGGCCGGCTTGGCGTCGGAAGAGGGATAGCGGCCCTCGGGACCAGCCTCGGCCACCGGCACGGACAGGGTGGCGGCACCGACGGCGGCGGCCCCCTTGAAGAGATCGCGGCGCGAGGGTTTCGTTTCATCCGGACGGGTGGTCATGAGAGTGCCCCCTTGTTTAGCCGCGGGCTTTTGCGAGCGCGGCTGTGTCAGCGCTCGCAAAAGCTCGCGGCTAAACGACGGTATTCAGCAGCAGGTACGCGCCGGCCGCCAGCGCCGCCGCCAACGGCAGCGTCGTCGCCCAGGCCAGCAGGATTGTCAGAATTATCTTGAGCCGCGCCGTCCCGTTGACGACGCCGATGCCGAACAGCGAGCCGACCGCGACGTGTGTGGTGGACACCGGCAGCCCGAGCCGGCTGGCTCCCGCAACCAGAACGGACGTCACCAGGTTCGCGGTGAACCCCTGTCCCGGATTCATGCTCGTGATCTTCTTGCTCATCGTTTCGGCGACGCGGCGGGCATTGAGTAGGCCGCCCACCGCCATGACGACGGCGACCAGGGCCAATCCCCACGCGGCCGGCAGCGTCTCGGCGGCCAGCATCAGGGCCACGATCTTCGGCGTATCGTTGAGGCCGCGGGCAAAGCCGACTGCCCCGCCGCTGAGGTAGTGCAGCGCATCCAGCGTCCGGCCAGCCTCCAGGCCAACGACCTGGCCGTGGTAGCGATCCACGCAGACGCCCGCCTCGGCCACCGTCAGCACCGAGCCGGTCCGCACCAGCATCAGCCTGCCGTCCGGTTGGGGCTGCACCTCTTCGTAAGCCGCCCCGATGCAGACGCAGGTGCGACTGGTAACGCCGCTGGACCGCCGTGCCCAGCGGAACAGCGGATAGATCACGACGGTGAGCAACATGGCCACGAGAGGACTGAACAACAGCGGCAGGAGGAACGACTTGCCCAGCGCAGAGAACTGGACCTCGCCCACAGCGGCCAGTATTCCGGCGCCGACCAGACCGCCGATCAAGGCGTGGGTGGTGGAGACAGGTAGGCCGGTCAGCGTCGCCAGCAAGACAGTCAGGGCGGCCCCCAGGCTGACGGCCAGGAGGAAAGCGTGCTGGCGGGTAACGGCGTCGGGGACCAGACCCTTGCCCTTGAACGATTCGACCAGTCCGCCGGCCAGATACAGGGCCAGCAGCGAGCCGCCGAGGGTGGTGACCGTGGCCCAGGCGAGCGCTTGCCGATACGTGCAGGTGCCGCTGCCGAAGAGCGTGGCGACGCCCTTGAAGTTGTCGTTAGCCCCATTGCTGTAGGCCACGAACAGGACCGCCGCCACAATCAGGCACACCGTCACGCTCACGGACCCTTCCCCTCTTCGCTATCCAATTCGACATGCAAACACTCTAAATACTGTTTGACCGATCGGCAAGATGCACCTGTTTCGCATCGGGATTTGGTAGTACGCACGACGTTCTGAAACTTGTTTGAGTCTTGACTTGAGGAATTCCACTTGGTATGCGGCCGGTCGTTACGACCATTAAACACGTTCTGTCTGCTCCGGTCGGATTCGAGGGAATCCTTGCGGGGGTTTATACGTCTGCGCAACCCGCGCAAGCAGGGGAACAAAGGGGGAATGTCCGTGAAAAAACGAGTGAAACGAGCTTCATTCGTCCTCTCCGCCTTTCTGGGCTGCGTGGGGACTCAGGCATCGGCCCAGTACTTGCCGCCACCGTCGCCGCCATCGCCGCCGCAATCGGATCCGATCGCAGTGCAAGCTGGGGGGTCTTCCGCGTTTCCCTATCCGAGCCAGCCCGCGCCGTTGCCCCCGGTGCCGCCGGACACGCCGAAACCACCCGAGGTGACCATCCCGCAACCGTGGTGTACGGGTGACTGTGCAGCGCCGCCGCCCGCGCCTTCCCCTTTCGACTGGACCAAATTCCGCCTTGGCGGCCAGTATCGTGTTGAGGCGGACGGGTCCAACTTCACCTATCACCAGACCACCATCACCAACAACGAGGATAACGGGTTCTTCGTTAACCAGCGTTTTCGTCTCTGGTTGACCTACAATCCGACGGACAACGTCGAGGGCTACATTCAGATGCAGGTCGGCGGCATCAACTGGGGCACCGACTTCGATTACGTCAAGAACTACGTCGGCAGCTTCGACACGCCGGACGACCACGTCGGCATCCAGTTGCGCCGCGCCTGGCTGGCCGTCAAGGACGACGACTGGGGCAAGGTGCGGGTCGGCTTCCTCGACTGGCACGACTCGTTCAAGGACACCATGGCCAGCTCCGATTACGACTTCAACATCGGCGGCATCGACTGGGTGAAGACGTTCAAGGAATACAACGATTTCCAGGTCCAGGCGGCCATCCTGCTGCTGACGGACCAGGCGTTCGTCCTGGGCAGCGACGAAACGAACCCCGGCCCCCATTCCGCCTACCTCTTCGCCATCGATCTCGATCAACCCCTTCTCGACAAGAAGTCGTCGATCGGGGCCAGCGTCTATTACCTGGACGACCGCGGCGAGTACTCGTACCCGACCCTGACCTATTCCTATTCGTGGGATTTGTGGATTGGCGTGCGCGGCAAGACCGAGGTCAACAATGCGCCTCTGAGCGGCTTCTTCATCCTCAACACGGGCGATCGCACCGACTTCGGTTCCACCGATTTCCACCACACCGGCTGGGCGGGGGAGTTTGAAGTGGGACCGGTTCCGGTCGGCTGCGGCAAATTCAGCACCAGGTCGTCGCCTCTTCCGGCGGCGCCACTCCCGAAGAGGGCAACACGAGCGAGTTCCGAACGCTGGCCCAAACCAACCGCGACAACTTCGGCTCGCAGGGATACTGGAGCTACATGAACATCACGACCCCCAACGGCCCGAACGACGTGAACGACCTCGGCGTCAGCCTCCAGGATCAGGGACTTGGCCTGTTCACGATCCAAGCGAAGTACGACCTGCCGCTGTCGCCGAAGCTGTCCTGCACCTCCTCGGCCGCCTGGTTCCGGTCGATGTTCGCCAACCCAACCAGCGGCAAGCTCGAACATCGGCACCGAGCTGGGGGAACAGTTCACCTACAACTTTGGCGGAGGGCTGACGCTCGACGTCGGTGCGGGCGTGCTGTTCTCGGGCGATTTCAACCGCGCCGGATTGACCGGCCCGACGCCGGAGAACCTGTATGAGGTGTGGGCGCGGTTCCAGATGGAGTTCTAAGGTTTTGAGCACGCAGCGCAAGCAAGTACTTGCTTGCGCTGCGTGCTCAAATGAAACTCACCGCCCGCCCAGTTTCAGGCGGCAGCAGCCGAGGTCGAGGCAGTCGTTGTGCTTGGGATGGAAGACGTCGGGGTGCAGCGAGTAGACGACGAACTTGCCCTGACGCTCGTCGCAAACCAGGCCGGCGTGGCGCAGAACGCCGAGATGGTGCGACACGTTGACCAGTTCGCGGCCGAGCAGTTCCGCCAGTTCGCTGACGTTCTTCGGCCCCGAACGCAGGCACTGGACGATCTTCAGACGATCCGCGTCGGCGAGCGCCTTGAGGGCGCGGCGCATTCCGTCGATTGCAGTTCGTCGTTCATGCTGGCTCCGCTTGTGAGCACGCAGCGCAAGCAAGTGATGCACTTGCTTGCGCTGCGTGCTCAAACGAGGATTTTCTCAATCACTTTCCCCGCCACATCGGTCAAGCGCTCGTCGCGGCTGTTGTGCCGCATCGTCAGGCGTTCGTGGTCCAGTCCCAGCAGGTGCAGGATCGTGGCGTGGAAATCGTTGACGCTGACGCGGTTCGTCACGGCGTTGAGGCCGAACTCGTCGGTCGTCCCGTAAGCCGTGCCGCCCTTGACGCCGCCGCCGGCCAGCCACATCGTGTAGCCGTAGGGATTGTGATCGCGGCCTCGGCCACCCTGCGACATCGGCGTGCGGCCGAACTCGGTACACCACACCACCAGCGTCGTGTCCAGTCGAAAAGCTCGGCTACGTCGAAAAGCGCGTGCCGAAGGGGCGCGTGTTTGAGCATCCCCAGGAAGGGTTGCTCTTGTTTCGCTTCTACCGCGACGACGAACCGGTCTTGCCGCGCGACCTGCAAAGCACGCGCACCTTCCTCGACCTGCGCGGCCTCATCGAAGCCGACGACTTCGATGCACAGCTCCTTCAGAGAAACACACCGGCATGACGGGTCGATTCCCCTTGCTGGCGCGGCGGGCTAACCTTGCATCGTGTCTTCTCGAATGCCGATCCACAATCGCGCCGTGCCGGTGATGCTGCCGATTTCTCCGTCAACGAGATGCTTTCCCTGCACCGAGAATTCTCCTTTTTTTCTCGACCCTCCTTGCCAGCGAGGAACGGTCGTATATTCTCACATTCGTATGAATGTCTGGTACGTCGGATAGCGATCGTCATTCCGCCGCCCAGTCAGGAGAGGTCATTCTATGAATGAGAGAAAAGGCTTCACGCTGATCGAGTTGCTGGTGGTGATCGCCATTATCGCCGTCCTCATCGGCCTGCTGCTCCCCGCCATACAGAAAGTCCGCGAGGCGGCCGCACGAACACAATGCACCAACAACCTGAAGCAACTTGGCCTCTCCGTCCACAATTACGAGTCAGCGAACCAGTGTTTTCCGCCCGGGTTCCGCGGGAGCGTGATCAGTGGGGCGCCCGCTTACTTCGATCTATGGGGGACGCTGGCGTTCCTTACGCCATTTCTCGAACAAACCGCCGTGTACAACTCGATCGACCTGAACCTGACCATGTATCAACTCACCCCTCCCTACGGGATCAACGCCAATGTTGCGTGCGCAACGTTTGTGCCGATCTTCCTTTGCCCCAGCGACACCATGCAGGCGGTTGAGGCCAACATTTATGCCATCAACGGTCCGCTGGCCCCGACCAATTACGCTTTCTGCATGGGTACCGGTACGACCACGGGTTTAACCGGCTGGCTCGGTTCGCCGTATCAGGCGGACGGCGTTTTCTATGCCCAATCCATGACGCGCTTCAGCGACATCACCGATGGGGCCAGCAACACGGCGGGCGCATCGGAGCGCATCCTGGGAGCGGGTCCGGAATCCGGGACCGTCCCCGCCAGTGCCAACATCGATCCGCAGACGATGTTCGTCAACCCGGGCACGAACCCCGATAGCACGCCTGTTGCACCCACGGCGGCCAGCTGCGGCAGCACGCTCAGCGTCAATTTTGATCAGCACCGCATGTACACCTGGGTAGCCGGCGAGCCGCGCTGCACCAGTTACAACCACTTTTACGTGCCCAACGACCCCGTTAACCCCGATTGCGTGGCGAATTACGGCGGGACCGGCGCGATGACCGACTATTCGGGCCATGGCCTCAGCACCGCACGCAGCCGGCACTCTGGAGGCGTCAACGTCTGGATGTGCGACGGCAGCATACATTTCATTGCCAATTCCGTCTCGCTCACCACCTGGCAATCCCTGGCCACGCGCAGGGGCGGGGAGGAATTCAATGATCCCTTCTGACACCGTGACGGTCCCCGTCGCGGCCAACCGCGTTCTGTCTGACGCCGACACGGTCTTCTACCGGCGCGAAGGCTACCTGATCGCACGCGGCGTGTTCTCCGCCGATGAAATGGACCGGCTCGCCGAGGACGTCGAGCGTGTGTGCCGGGAACGGGCCGACCTGATCGACGCCCATAACATGCGGGTGCGGTTCCAGAACCACCACGCCACGAACGAACCGCTGCTGGAGGTGTTCGATCCGATTTCGGACCTGTCGCCGGCGGCGCAGGCGCTGACGTGCGACCGGCGCATCCTCGATCGACTGCATGATCTTTACGGTGAACCTGCCGAGCTGTTCAAGGACAAATTCATCTGGAAACCGGCGGGAGCACTCGGGGCGACGCTGCACCAGGACTGGATCGCCTGGCCCGGTTTTCCCCGAGTCGTTCCTAACTGTCGTGGCGGCGATCGACCCATTCACCGCCGGCAGCGGGGCGACCGAGGTCGTGCCCCGTTGCCATGCGCAAGGCTCGCTGTCGGCCCAGGACGGCCAGTACCATGAAATGGACCTGGGGGCGTTGCGTGCCGAGCCGGTTCCTCTGCTTCTGGAGCCGGGCAACCTGGCGATCTTCACCGGATTCACGCCGCACCGTGCCGCGGCCAACACCAGCGGCCAGGCACGGCGCGGCTACTTCATCAGCTACAATGCCCGGTCCGACGGCGGCCGGCAGCACGCCAGGCATTACCACGAGTTCCATGACTGGCTTCGGGCCAAGGCGCCCGCGGAGAAGCGGCCGCTCATGTATTTCCGGTAGTGGGTCGATTTGCCTGTACCGCCGGCATTCTTGCCGGCAAGAATGCCGGCGGTACAGGCAAATCGACCCACTACCGGATTTCCGATAAGGCAGGTGCCTGATGCAGACCGCCGTGGAAGCCGAGCTAGCCTTGCCGCCGCCGTCCACCTGGGTACAGCGTCTCCTGGATTTTGGCTGGCCGACCATCCTGGTCGGTGCCATCGCCATGGCGGCGACGTATCCTGGACGCACCCACGGCCTGGGCATGATCACGGAGCCGTTGCTGAAGGACCTCCACCTGGCCGATGCCGACGGCCGCGTTTTCTACGCGTCGCTCAACTTCTGGGGAACCTTGCTCGGCGCCCTGTTTTGTCTGCCGGTCGGCTGGCTGTTTGACCGCTGCGATCGCCGCTGGATTTTGGCGGCCAACCTTGTTTTGCTCGGCTCGTCCGTGCTCTGGATGAGTTTCATCGCCACGTGGCAAGGGCTTTTCGCCGGCCTGATCCTCACGCGCGGCCTGGGGCAGAGTGCGCCTGTCCGTCGTCAGCATCACAATCGTCGCCAAGTCGTTCGCGGCCAGACAACTCGGGTTGGCGATGGCCTGCTACGCCATTCTGTCGGCGCCGTTTCATTTGATCCTCATTCAGGGTGTCGGCTGGGCGCTCAACGACGCCGGCTGCGACTGGCGCACGGTCTGGGGCGCTGTCGGCGTGGCGTTGATGCTGCTGTCCGGCACGGCCTTGCTCATTGGCCGCGGGCCGCGCAGCTGCGTGACTTCCGCTCCGGTCAGCGCCGGCCCAAACGATGTCGATCCGGGAAGCTCGTTCCGGCACGCCCTGTCCACGCCGGCATTCTGGGTTTTCAGCCTGACGATCTCGTTCTGGGGCATGATCTACTCCGGTGTGGCCCTGTTCAACGTGGACATCTTCAAGGAACGAGGATTCGACCAGGCGCTGTATTTCAAGGTGCTGGCGCTTATCACCGTCATCGCCCTTGCTTCGAATTTGTTTTTCGGCTGGCTGGTGAATTACGTCCGGCTCACGCATTTGCTGGCCGTGTGCTTGCTGACCACGGCGGGTTCGCTGTACGGCTTGCCGTTGGCCACCGAGACCTGGCACGCTTATGCCTACGGGATCGGCCTGGGAATCGCTTCCGGGGCCGTGGCCTTGCTCTTCTTCGCCGCCTGGGGCCGGCTATACGGCCGGCGCGAGCTCGGACGCATTCAAGGGGTAGCCCAGATGCTCACCGTCTTTGCTTCGGCGTCGGGCCCGTACCTCTTTTCCTTCAGCAAGCGCGCAGACCAGCTCGTACACGCACATTTTTCATACAATGGCGGCGCTGGTTCTGGCGATGGGCTTTATCGCCTGGTTCACACCGCTGCCCCAATCCAACGATCAACCCAGGGAGCAACCGACATGAGCATCTCTCTCGCCGTGACGCCGGCTGTTCGCTTTCACGTGTCGCTGAACGTCACCAATCTGGAACGGTCGGTGAAGTTCTACCAGATCCTCTTCAACCGCGAACCAGCCAAGCTGCGGCCCGATTACGCCAAGTTCGAGCCGGACGATCCGCCGCTGGTCCTTTCTCTCGAACCGAACGGGCGGGCCGGCGCCGGCACGCTCAACCACCTCGGCATCCGCCTTCCCGACCCACGCCAGCTGGTGGCCATGCAGGAACGGCTCGAAAAGGCGGGTATCCGTTCGCAGCGTGAGGAAGGGGTCGAATGCTGCTACGCCCGGCAGACGAAGTTCTGGGTGCATGACCCGGACAACACGCTCTGGGAGCTCTACACGCTCGACGACGATCGAGCTGGACCACCGCGGTGCGGGTCAGAGCGCGGACGTGATGACGGGCAGCACCTTGCCCGACGAAGGAGCGGTCTGGGAACATCGCCTCGGCAGCCCGATCCCGGTGCACATTGATGCGTGCGACGCCAGCCTGGACGAGGTCCGGCTGCGCGGTTCGTTCAATGTCCCGCTCGCCGAGAACGAGCAACGCTTGCTGGTCGACGAGGTCAAACGTGTGCTGAAACCCAAGGGCCGGCTACTGGTACGGATCCTCGCCGGCGACAAGACGCATCCCTCCCCCGTTTGCCTGGCCCCGCTGCACCCGTCCGCTACGTTCCCGCCAAGGATGACATCATGGAACTGATCTCCCGAAGCGGGCTGACGGGCATGCGCCTCCTGAAGTACGATGACAAACCATGCTTCGTCGCCGACGGCGTCACCATGCGCGAGACGCACATCGAGGCATTCTTGAGCTAGTGGAGTGTCAAGGCCGTGCGCGTCACCGCCCGTCGAGCTTCAGCCGGCAGCAGCCGAGGTCGAGGCAGTCTCTTTGCGTAGGGCGGAAGACGTCGGGATGGAGTGAGTAGACAATGAACTTGCCCTGGCGCTCATCGACCACCAGGCCGGCGTGGCGGAGAACGCCGAGGTGGTGCGACACATTGACCAACTCCCGGCCGAGCAGTTCCGCCAGCTCAGTCACGTTCTTCGGTCCGGAGCGCAGACACTGGATGATCTTCAGACGATCCGCGTCGGCAAGCGCTTTGAGCGTGCGAGCGCATTCGACGGAGTGCAGCTTGTCGTCCATGGGTCACCGGTTGTGAGCACGCAGCGCCAGCAAGTGATGCACTTGCTGGCGCTGCGTGCTCAAACGAGGATCTTCTCAATCACCTTCCCCGCCACGTCGGTCAGCGCGTTCGTCGCGGCTGTTGTGCCGCATCGTCAGGCGTTCGTGGTCCAGTCCCAGCAGGTGCAGGATCGTGGCGTGGAAATCGTTGACGCTGACGCGGTTCGTCACGGCGTTGAGGCCGAACTCGTCGGTCGTCCCGTAAGCCGTGCCGCCCTTGACGCCGCCGCCGGCCAGCCACATCGTGTAGCCGTAGGGATTGTGATCGCGGCCTCGGCCACCCTGCGACATCGGCGTGCGGCCGAACTCGGTACACCACACCACCAGCGTCGTGTCCAGCAGGCCGCGCGCCTTCAGGTCCTTCAACAGCGCCGCGATCGGCTTGATCGACGTGGCCGCACATCTTTTCGTGGTTCGCGTTCAGGTCGTCGTGCGCATCCCACTGCGTCACCAGCGGGCCGCCGCCGCTGTAGACCTGCACGAAGCGCACGCCGCGCTCGACCAGCCGGCGGGCCAGGAGCAGGCGCGAGCCGAAGTCGGCCGTCCTCTTGTCGTCCAGGCCGTACATGGTCCGCGTCGCCGCCGTCTCGCGTGCCAGATCGACGGCCTCCGGGGCGTGCTGCTGCATCTTGAACGCCAACTCGTAGGAGGCGATGCGAGCGTTCAACTCGTTGTCGTCGGGGTCGAGGTCGGTTTCGTTCATGCGCCGCAGCAGTTCGAGTGTGCGGCGCTGCTGTTCGGCGCCGACGTCGGCCGGCGGCTTCAGGTTGAGGACGGGACTCGGCCCGCTGGCGCAGCAGCGTGCCCTGGTAGACGGTCGGCAGGAAGCCGGCGCTCCAGCACGGCGCGCCGCCCTCCGGCGTCCCTTCCGGTTGCAGCAGGACGCAGTACGCCGGCAGGTTGTCGCTGACGCTGCCGAGGCCGTAAGTCACCCACGAGCCGAGACTGGGATAGCCCATCGAGCGTCCGGCCGCTGTGCAGCTCGTACATGGCCGGGGCGTGGACGATGCTGGTACACCAGCAGGAGCGCAGGAAGGCGATGTCGTCGACGCAGGTCGCCAGGTGCGGCATCAGGTCGGAGACGTCGAGGCCGGATTGGCCGTGTTTCTTGAAAGTGCGCGTGGAGGCCAGCAGCGGCGTATCGCCCTTGGTGAACTGGCTGACCGGTTTGCCGAAGCTCGGCGGCAGCGGTTGGCCCTGGTGTTTGAGCAGGTCCGGCTTGGGATCGAAGAGGTCGATGGGACTCGGCCCGCCGACCATGAACATGAAGATGACGGCGTTGGCTGTCGGCTGGAAGTGCGCGCGGTTTCGCGGCCAGCGGATTGGCGACGTCGTGGATGTCGCCTGGCCCTCACGGGCCAGCAGCCACGACAGGGCGAGAGCGCCGCAGCCGCCGCCGGCTTGCAGGAGCAGATCGCGGCGCGACAGAGGAAGCGTCATCGGTCGGACTCCGCGCGACGGGGCGAGGGAGACACCCTTGTATTATGCACGGCGGGGAAAGCGGACACTATCGAGAATTTGTGGAGGCGCAGTTGCTTGACGATCGGTGAACTGGACAAGCTGAATGCGCGTGACCATAATAATGGTCATGGCCAGGAGAGAACCATTCACGCTGGTCTATGCCGACGAGGTCAAGCCGCACCTGCGGGCCATCGAAGCCAGATATCATTCCGTGATCCGGTCGGTGGTCGAGACCCAACTACTCCACGAACCCGACGTGGAAACACGGAACCGCAAGCCATTGAAACGGCCAATCGTCTTCGGTGCGGACTGGGAGTTGCGCATCGGGCCAGACAACCGATTCCGCGTTTTCTACCAGGTCAATCGAGGAAAGCCGTGTAGTTCGCGTCCTGGCCATCGGCGTCAAAGATCGAAGTCGTTTGTTTTTCGGGGGAGAGGAGTTTACGGGATGAAGATTGCCTCCGTTGCCGATATGAAGGCGCGCTTGAGCGCATACCTGAAAGAGAGCCAGGAAGGGCCGGTGATCGTCACCAGAAACGGCAAGGCGGTCGCCGTGTTGCTTGCGGTCACGGATGATGACGAATCTGGAACGGTTGGTGTTGGCCCATTCGCCCAAGTTCCAGGCGCTTCTCGACAAGTCGCGCCGCCAGATCGTGGAGACCGGCGGCATTCCACACGAGCAATTCTGGCAGGAAGTGGAAGACGGAAACTGCAGCACTGCCGGAAAGAAGAAACCAGTGAAACGCCGAAAGAGTTGACCGGGCCGCAACCACGGTTGTTCGATCTTCCCTGTTTAGCCGCGAGCTTTTGCGAGCGCTGACTGTCAGCGCTCGCAAAAGCTCGCGGCTAAACTCTTTCGCGGAACCGATAGCCCACCCGCGCACCGTCTCGATCAAGTCGCCCTCGCCCAGCTTGCGGCGCAGCGTTTTGACGTGAACGTCGATCGTCCGCTCCAGCACGATCGCCCCTTCGCCGATGGCGGCGTCCATGAGCTGCGCGCGGGTGAAGGCCCGGCCCGGCTGGCGCAACATGCACTCCAGCAGGCGAAATTCGGTCGGCGTCAGGTCCAGTTCGCTGTCCGTCGACGAACGCCCGGTGCCGAACGCGGTCGATGCGCACGCCGAGATGCTCGACGATCTCGATCGGCTCAGAGCCGCCTTCGCGCCGCCGCTGCAGCGCCTGCAGCCGCTGGATCAGCACCTTGACGCTGAACGGCTTGGTGACGTAATCGTCGGCACCCAGCGAGAAGCCGACGACCTGGTCGGTCTCCTCGGCCTTGGCGGTGAGCATCAAAATCGGAATGTCGCGCGTCCGTTCGCCGGCTCGCAGCTCCCGGCACACTTCCAGACCGTCGAGGACCGGCAGCATCAGGTCGAGGATGATCAGGTCGGGCAGCAGCGTTTGCGCCTTCGCAGCCCCTCCTGGCCGTCGTGGGCGACGATCGTGTCGTAGCCTTCGCGTTTCAGGTTGTAGATGAGCACGTCGGTCAGGGCGCGTTCGTCTTCGATGATGAGGATGCGCGGCCGGCGCCGGCTCGCACCGGCGGCAAGGCGGCAGGCATGGTGAGCGTACCTCCAGTAGTCAGTGTCATCGGTGTGCTCTCACGTTCTCTCCGCTTCCCTGTACTCAGAATGCGTCGGGGGTGAGGTGAAGCCAGTTGGCCAGTCGCTCAACGATCTCCGCTGAGTACGGCGATAGTGAGAAACCCTTGCATGTCGAGAATACTCCATGCCGCTGATCGCCGATGCCGGATGATCTCGCCTTCCACCAGGTAGACCACGTCCTCGGCGATGTTGGTGGCGTGGTCGGCGATGCGCTCCAGGTGCCGCACCGCCGAGAACAGCGACAGGCCCGGCTTCGATCAGGTTCGGGATGGTCTTCATCATCTTCACGATTTCGTCGATGATTTCGTTGTTGTAGCGGTCCACCTCATCGTCCAGCGCAGGACAACGCGGGCCTGGTGCGTGTCCAGATTGACGAACGCATCGAGGCTTTGGCGGAGCATCATGGTCGTCAGGTCGGTCATGCGCTGCAGCTTGCTCGGGGACCGGCACGTGCGGCAGCTTGGCCAGGTGCATGGCCCGCTCGGCGATGTCCTCGGCCAGGTCGCCCATGCGCTCCAGGTCGATGTTGATCATCAGGGCGGCGACGATGCGGCGCAGGTCGACGGCCACGGGCTGATGCAGGGCCAGCATCTTCAGGCATTCCTCGTCGAGGTGGTTTTCCTCCTCGTCGATTGCGGATCGCCGGCGATGACCTCGCGGGCCAGGTGGACGTCGCGCTCCTGCAAGGCGCGGATGGCCTTGTGGATGGCCTCCTCCGCCAGCCCGGCCAGACTGAGCAGGTCGCGCTGCAGGTTGTCCAGGTCGCGTTGCAGGTGTTTGGCCATGTCCGCCGTTCTTTCGTTTAGCCGCAGCGTTCGGCGAGCGCTGAGTTAGCGCTCGCCGAACGCTCGCGGCTAAACGATCTCATCCAAATCGTCCCGTGATGTAATCCTCGGTTTGCTTTTCCCGCGGCCGGGTGTAAGAGCGTCGGTCGGGCCGACTTCGATGACCCGGCCCTGGAAGAAGAACGCGGTCTGGTCGCAAACGCGGGCGGCCTGCTGCATGTTGTGCGTCACGATCACGATGGTGTAATTCGCTTTCAGCTCGAAGATCAGGTCTTCGATGCGCGCCGTCGAGGCCGGGTCGAGGGCCGAGGCCGGTTCGTCCATCAGCAGCACTTCCGGATCGGTGGCCAGGGCGCGGGCGATGCACAGCCGCTGCTGCTGACCGCCGGACAGGTCAGGGCCGAGTCGTCCAGGCGATCCTTGACTTCGTCCCACAGTGCCGCCCGCGCAGGCAGCGTTCGCAGATTTCCCGCAGCCGGGCCTTGTTCTCAGGCCGCCGACGCGCGGGCCGAAGACCACGTTCTCGAAAATCGACTTGGGAAACGGGTTCGACTTCTGAAACACCATGCCGACGCGGCGCCGCAGATCGACGAGGTTGACGCCGCGGCTGAAGATGTCGTTGCCGTCGAGAACGACTTCGCCGGTGTGGCGCGTGCCGTCGATCAGGTCGTTCATGCGGTTCAGCGAGCGCAGGAACGTCGATTTGCCGCAGCCGGACGGTCCGATCAGGGCCAGGACCGAGCGTTCCGGCACTTCCAGCGAGACGTCGAAGAGCGCCTGCTTGTCGCCGTACCAGAAGTTGAACTTGCGCACGCCAAACTTGGGCCGTGCCGCCGTCCGCACCGCCGGCTGCCGCCCGGAGAGGCTGCGCTCGGAGATGATGGCGGAATAGGAGAGCGTGGACATGAGAACACACCTCGACCGGCGGCATGAGTGAGAGGACATGCTATGCCGGGATTGTGTAGAATCGGTGAAGATGGCGCGAAATTGGGGAGCGGGGAAGGAGGGGGGAACCATTTATCTGGTGGTTCAAGCGACGTGTTAGTGAAATGAATGTTGGCGAACCGGCAAAAGAACTTCAGACAGGCACGGTACAACGGCGACGCTTCTGGGAGAAATCGTAAGCGCCGTCGCCTCAAGCCTTCCGCGCACGTTTGTACCGAATACGTGATTCGTCCACAATCGCCAGTCCGTTTTCGAGATTTTCCAGTTCGCCCGAAGCCAGAAGGAGGTTGACCGGACCTTCCAACGTCCTCCAGCGCTGGTCTTGTAAGCGAAACACTACAATTCCGGCATGAGTTCCGGGCGGATAACGGCGAATATCGGCGAAATCCAGGTCGAATGTCAGCAGGATTCGTGATTCGGCCGTGGCGGCTCCGAGAACCAGCGGGTCTTCCTCACCGCTTAGGCCCTCCTCCACCACGTCGGTGACGTCGTGCCCTTCTCCTCGTAATCGTGTCGCCAAATCGGCGGGCATGTTCTCATCCAGCTTGAACTTCACCCGGTGACCTCCGTGTGCAGCGGACGTGTATCCTCTTCGTGGGCCAGCCAGACGGCATAACCGAGGGCGGCGTCGATGTCCTGCGTCTTTAGAGTGGGGTACTGGTGCATGATTTCCGCGCTTGTCTCGCCAGCGCGGAGATAATCGAGAATAATGGAGACCATGATCCGGGTCCCCTTAATACACGGTTTACCGTGGCAGACTTTGGGATCGACGGAAACCCGTTTTCGCCAATCCGGAAGATTTGCCGAGCGCCGCTTTGCCATTTCAGTACTCCGAGACCGGAAAAATGTCAGGAACCTTTTCGGACATTTCCACTCTGAAAAGGTTCTTGACACCTCATCTCATTCGTTGCTTAGACTAACTCCGCCAACTGGCCCAGTGCCTCGACCCACATGTCCCCGGCAGGGACTTGTTCGGGACGGAGGAACAGGGCATCCATAAACGCCTCGAAGTCCAAGTTGTACGGCTCCCAACCGCCGCCCTTCCAAAAGAACGAGGCCAGCCGATCAGACTCGGCGTCCCAAACGAGTGGGGCACCGCCCGAGTCGGTGGCCAAAACCACATGCCGGCCAGTGAGCAAGACGGTCCGCCCGTCCCCGTGGTAGCCGTGCAACATCTCCCGCCACCGCACCGTCTCGCCCACGACATCGGAAAGCGGGAGCCAGTTGTATTGAAGGGACAACGGCCCGCCATCGCAGAGTGAGTAGAAGTCCCGCAAACCCTGGCAGGACGGCAGGCTGTCGGACCACGGGCGGCCGGACGGCGGCGCGACATCGAAGACCAGCAGCGGGAAGCGGTCGGTACCCCGCGCTCGGACCAACTTTGCCAGTTGTTCCCGCCATTTGCCCACCGAGTGCCTCCGGAGCCTAATATCGGAAGAATCGAGCGCACTCAGCGCTACACAGCACAGATCGGTGAGCGGCGTCAGTAAGCTGGCGCTGCTAAGAGAAACACCTTACCACCCACTCAACCTTGCCGCAACACGCCGCGCAGCAAATCCCATTTCACCGCGTCACCACCGACACCCCCGTCTCCGTCCGCGGCAACCGCACCGTGAACGTCGTCCCCTGTCCCACCCGGCTTGCCGCCCGCACGCTGCCGCTCATCGCCTGCACCAGATGCTTGACGATCGCCAGTCCCAGGCCGGTGCCGCCGACCTCGCGCGAACGGGCCTTGTCCACCCGGTAGAAACGCTCGAAGACGCGCGCCAGATCAGCGTCGGGGATGCCGACGCCGGTGTCGGCGACTTCGAGGGCGACCTGGCCGTCCTCCGTGCGCCAGCCGACGGTGACGCGGCCCCCCTCCGGCGTGTATTTCACCGCGTTGTCCAGCAGGTTGTCGAGGATCTGCTCCAGCGCCTCCTCGTCGGCCCAGACGGCGAGGTCGGCCGGGGCGTCGGCTACCCTCAGAGTCTGCCGCCGTGCCTCTGCCCGCGCCCGGTGCCTCTCGACGCAGGGCCGGACGATGGCCTCGACGGACACCCGGCCGAACTCGAACAGCTCGGCCCCCGACTCGATGCGCGCCAGGTTGAGCAGATCGAGGATGAGGGCGTGGAGCCGGGCCGCCTGCTCGTCGATCTGTTTGAGGAAGCGGTCGCGGGCCTCGTGATCGTCGACGGCGCCGTCGATCAGCGTTTCGACACAGGCGCGAATGACGGCCAGCGGCGTCTTCAGCTCGTGCGACACGTTGGCGGCGAACTCTTGCCGTACCCGTTCGAGGCGGCGCAGCTCGGTGGTGTTGTGCAGCACGACGACCACGCCGCCGGAGCCGGCCGACAGCCGGGCCGCGTGAACCGCCAGGCTGCGGGCGACGACGCCGTTCCAGTCCAGCTCCTCGTGAACAGGTTCCGGCCGTTTCATGGCGCGATCGACGAGGTTGAGCAACGGCCGTTGGCGCAGCACTTCCCAGAACCGGCGGCCGACGGCCCCACCCGGCGGCAGGTCGAGCAGCCGGATCGCCTGGTCGTTGGCGAACAGGATGCGCTGGCTGCCGTCCAGGGCGACGACGCCCTCGACCATGTCGCGCAACACGGTCCGCAGCTGTTCGCGGTCGCCTTCCAGTCGGAGGATGCGATCGGAAAGCCGGCCGCTCATGCGATTGAACGCGTCGCCGAGCCGGCCGACTTCTTCGCGATTGTCGAGATAGACGCGGGCGCAGGTATCGCCGGCGGCGAGACGATCGACGGCATCGGCAATCTGGCGCACCGGATCGTCGAGGCGGCGCAACGCACGGAGAGCGGCGGCGAGGGTCAGCGTGGCGCAGCCGATGGCCACGGCGAGGAGAGCCAGCAGCGCCGCCCGCGGCGAGCCTTCGCTGCGGCCTTCGACCACGGCCAGGATCACCAGGACGGCCGCCACCGTCGCCAGCACCAGCAGGCTGAGAAATAGTCGCCAGAACAGCCGCGCGGACAGCATGACAGGTCAATTCCGATAGTTTAGCCGAGAGGTTCGGCAAGCGCTTGACAGACCAGCTTTCACGCAACCTAGCGGCTAGACTATATCGTATCAGCGCTGGGCTGGCTCGATCAATCCGTCGGGCTTGCGGAAAGGCGAGGCGAACCATTGACCGCCTTTTTCAAAATTAGATCAAATTTGACAGCACCGGATGGTAACATTCGGGGTGACGGGTGTTTGAGCAGGTGCTTCCTCCTACCTCGTAACAAGTAACACTGGGGCACGCGGCAGGCCAAAACTGTTATGCGATTGGAGCCTTTTCTAGGTTTGTCGCGAATTCATTAAAATCGCGAAACAGAATTCGAGTCGTTTTGTGGCATCTCGTAACAGTACCTGCACCGAGCGCTCGGGTCGAGTTGCCTGCTCTTTAAGCACGCGGGACTTTCCGCTAACCGGGTCAAGATGTCTAAAACCGTTCAATTTCTATAAGCTCGTGAACGGTAACGGCGAGGACTTGCCACAGTGTCGATTTAATTAGTTACCTTGATCTTGGCGATTTGTTTTCGCGCTTGCTCACGCAGGGAATCGGGCAGTGGAACGTAAAGCAGCGCTTCGGCCTCAGCCTGCCCATCCTCAATGGCCCAGTATAGGAAATCAAGCAACTGGCGACCCATAGCGCCGGATTGGTGCGAGCGCACAATCGCCCAGGTTGTCCCGCAGATCGGGTAGGAGTCGTTGCCCTCCTTCGGGGGATCAGTCAAGGAATATCGCATGTCGTCCGGCATCTTCGCCAGGCCGTTGGCAGCCGTCGCCTTGATGGAATCGACACTCGCTCGAATGGGCCGCCCCGCACGATTTTCCACCAGTCCATACGCCAGGTCTTTCCGGAAAGCATAGCTCAGCTCGACATAGCCGATGCTGTACGGCGTGTTCTTGACGCGCTTGGCCACTCCCGAATTTCCTGGCTCGGCTTCGCCCTTTGGCCAGGTGATGTCAAGGCCGATGCGCTTCGGGTCGTTCCATTTGTCGCTGACCTTGCCGAGGTACTCCGTCCAGATGTAGGTGGTGCCGCTGCCGTCGGAACGGTGGACAACTGCGATGTCCTTGGTCGGGAGCTGGTCCGCGATGCGCGAATTCTGGAGATCTCGGATAGGTTTATCGTTCCACTTCTTGATCGTGCCGAGGTAAATGTCGGCGAGCACGGGTCCAGTAAAGCGCAGCGGCTCCGACACTTCGGGTAGGTTGTAAACCGGAACCACGGCGCCCAGGACGAGAGGAATGTGCAGAAAATCGTCGCCTGCCGCATGCGCCTCTTTCATTTGCTCATCCGACAACGGCCCGTCCGTGCAGGCGAAGGTTACCTTCTTTTTGACGATCAGCTCGATGCCGTGGCCGGAGCCGCCCGAATGGTAGTCGAGCCTGCAACCATCCTCCTTGCCTTGATAGATGTGCGACCACTGAGCGATCAAGGGTTCGACGAAGGACGATCCGGCGCCTTCGAGCATCGGTTTGGGAGGCGCTTGCTTCTGGCTGTACATCCCGATGGCGACAAGTGCCCCGATGACCAGGACGACACCGAACAGGAAGAGATACTTGTGACCTGTCGAATCCATGGAGGTCTCCTGAGAACGGCGCGATTGACGCAAAGTAAAGCTGTTCTTCTTCACCCTTTGGATTTCGGCTGGAGATTAGCGCCGGGCCATCCATTCGCTGCCCAAGACCATCATGCTCGCTACGAACAAGCCCGCCAGGATCGGGGCACCAAGACAGAACGACATAAAGAAGGTCATGACAGCCGTTTCTGCAACCAGGAGCAAGAAGCGGACGGTAATGCCCACTACGAACCCGCGGTGCCGTGCCTCCGGTGCGGTCGGTTTTCGGTTCGATCTCGGTCATCATGGCCTCTTCTGTGCATTAGCCAGATTGCCGTACTGACCCTAGGGCTCGGCGCAACAATCGCTGGCGTCTTTCCCCCTATGGGGCTTGGGGGGCTTCGCCGTTTCCTCACCGGGACAGCAGCCGCCAGAATCCCGAATCTGCTTGGCGCGAACTTCGTCGGCTCGAAGTTCGGGCACCTCGGCAAAGCAGCAGGCGAGGCACTCCAGGAGTTTCGCATGAAACGGCGTCCGGGCCGGAGCCAACGAGTAGTAGCTCCACAAACCGGCTTTGCGCACCGCGACCAGACTCGCTTTCCGCAGGTAGGCCAGATGGCGTGAGGCGCTGGGTTGCTCGATCTGAAGGATGTCCACGATGTTGCCCACGCAAAATTCTCCGCCTTGCAGAAGAAAGAGAATGCGCAGCCGCGTTGGATCGGCGAAAGCACGAAAGACGATGTCTAGGCGTTTTCGCGCTGTGGCCGTCTTCTTCATGTAGCATCTCCTGGATTCGCCTCCGGTAATATAGCGAAAGGGGAATATACTTGTCCAGAGAGAACGGTTGTCAGCCGCTTCGCGCCGTAGTGCTTGGTGTCAGAACGAGATGAAGCGGTGAAAACGTCTTTCGATCAATCTGCACGGCTAGCCAGAATCTGTCGTTTTCCTGTCGCCAGGCGGATGCCGAAATTGAGCAACATGACCATGACCAGTAACACGAGGGCGGCGCCCCGAAGCCTGGCGCTTCCAGGCCTCGAACGGGCTGGTGGCGTAGGCGAAGATCAGGTAGGGCACCGAGGGCGTGAAGTCATTGGGCGAACTCGGGAAAAAGCGGTTGGTGCCGGCGGTCAGCAGCAGCGGCGCCGTCTCGCCGCCAATGCGGGCGATGGCCAGGAACACGCCGGTGATGATAGCTGGCAGAGCCGCCGGGATAAGCACGCGCAGGACCGTCTGTCTCTGGGTTGCACCCAGGGCGTAGCTGGCGTTGCGGATCGGCGCCGGCACCAGCTTCAGGGCTTCTTCGGAGGCCCGCATCACGATGGGAATCATCATCACCCCGAGAGCGAAGGCGCCCGCCCAACCGGAGAAATGGCCCATCGGTTTGACGAGTAGGTTGTAGACGAACATTCCGATAACGATGGAGGGGACCCCGCCCAGCATCTCGCCGACGAAGCGAGTGGACGAAGCAAGTCGCGTTCGGCGGAATTCGGAGAGGTAGACGGCGGCGAACAATCCGACGGGCACCGCGAAGAGTGTGGCGAGGCTAATCAACATACCGCTGCCGATCAGGGCGTGGGCGATGCCGCCGCCGGCCTCGCTGACCGCTTTCTGGGTGTGGACGAAGAACTCCCAGCTCAGCGAGCTGCCGCCGCGGTAGACCAGGTAGCTGAAAATGAAGAAGAGCGGTCCGACGGTGAGGGTCACACAACCGCCCAGGACCGCGATCATTAGGTTGTTAACGAAAGCGGCGCGGCGCGGCCGGGGCAAAAGTCGAATTGGTGCCAACGGCGGCCCGGCCATCCAGCCGGGACGCCAGCCGAGCCACCGCAGCAACGACCACCGCTGCCCAGGCCGCGACACTCGCCAGATCAGGATCCGGGCCAGCGAGTTGACCACCACCGACACGGCCAGCAGCACCAGGGCTAGTTCGGTCAGGGCCGATAGGTAGAGGTTGTAATCGGCCTCCGTGAACTCATTGGCAATGACGCTGGCGATGGTGTTGCCGAGAGAGAATATCTGGCCCGAGATGATCGCCTTGTTACCGATGAGCATGGTGACGGCCATCGTCTCGCCCAGGGCACGGCCCAGAGCCAGGAAACAGGCGCCGACGATACCCGGCCGAGCGTAGGGCAGCACGACCCCCCAGATCATTTGCCAGCGCGTTGCTCCCAGGGAGAGTGCCCCCTCGCGCTGCGACCGTGGTACGGCCTGACAGACGTCGAAGGAGACAGCCGTGACGTAGGGGACGATCATGACCGAAAGAATGAGCGAGGCCGAGAGGATACCAAGGCCGCCGGTGTTCGGTCCGCCCATCGCGGTGATGAATTGCTGCATCACCGGAGCGAAGACGAACAAGCCCCAGAAGCCGTAGACCACGCTCGGAATGGCCGCCAGCATTTCGACAAGGAAGGAGATGATCCGCCGTACCCATCCGGTCGCGATCTCCGACAAAAAGACGGCCGTCCCCACGCCCAGTGGGACGGCGATCAGCATGGCCACGGCCGAGGTGACGACGGTGCCGTAGACGAAAGATAGAGTGCCGAATTTTTTGTGCGACACCCCCGGGTTCCAGTCGGCGCGTAGTGAAGAAACTCCAACCGAGGCTCGTCAAACTTTCCCAGGAGCGCCAGACGAGGATGGCGACCAGCAAGACCATCAGGAGGATGACCGTCATGGCGCAGGCCGCGCAGAAGAAATGGAAAAGCCGGTCGCCGAGGCGGATTCGCCGGGGGGGCGGCGTCTCGGCTGTGGAGACGTTCGCGGCCGGCGGTGTGTCGGCGATCGACATGCGGCTCTCTGGTAATCGGCACCCTTGCTTTTCCGCCTGGATTGCGCAGCCGCAAGTGGTGGAAGGAAAGGGCGGGTCGTGTCATTTCACCTTTATCATATCGAGCTTCTTCTCGACGCGCTCAACGATGCCTTTGGGGAGGGGGGCATAATGGAGGTCCTTGGTGTATTGCTGGCCTTCGTGCGTGGCCCACCGCAGGAAGTCCACGATGAGATTGGCCTTCTGTGGCGGATTGACGTAGACGATGGCCCAGACGGTGCCGCTGATCGGGTACGATTCCTTGCCGGGCGCATTGGTCAACGAGTAGCGCAGGTCGTCCGGGATGACCGTGAGAGATGCGTCTCCCGCTGCCGTGACGCTCTCGAGGCTCGCCATCACATATTCCTTGGCCTCATTCTTCACCGAGCCGTACTTGATGTTGTTACTCAGGGCGTAAATCAGTTCGATGTAACCGATGGCCCCCTTGTTGCGATCGACGTGGCCGGCGACGCCTTCATTGCCCTTCTGGCCGACGCCGACGGGGAACTTCACCGAGGTGCCGACGCCAGGGCCGTCCTTCCCACCCCATTTGTCTGGGCTGATCTTGGACAGGTAGTCCACGAAGATGAAGGTGGTGCCGCTGCCATCGGAACGGTGAACGACAGAAATATCCAGATCGGGCAGCGTGACGCCATCCTCCTGAATCTTCTGGAGGCGACCGTCGCTCCAGTTTTTGATGTCTCCCATGAAGATATCGACGAGAACAGGCCCGGTGAAGCGGACGGGTTTCTCGACGCCGGGGAGGTTGTAAGCGGGGACGACTCCGCCCATGGCCAGCGGGATATGGACAACCTCGCCACCCGACTTCTTGGCGTTCTCGATCTGCTCGTCGTTCATGGGAGCGTCGCTGCAGCCGAAGTCGAAGGTCTTATCGGTCATCTGCCGGATGCCGCCGCCGGAGCCGATCGAATTGTAGTTGACCTTGATCCCCTTGTCCTTTTCATAGATGCTCGCCCACTTGTCCATCATCGGGTAAACGAAAGTCGAGCCGCCGATGTTCAGTCGATTGTCACCGCCGCTGTTGCTGCCGCAGCCGATGGCGGCGAACAACGCCAGGGTCAGCCAACGAAAGGCGAACGGCGGGAAATGATTTACCCGTAGCCGAAGTCGCCAGACTTCGGGTGGGGCGTCCAAACCCGAAGTCTGGCGACTTCGGCTACGGGAACTTAGAACCTGCCGCTCGCCAAAAGCATGTCGCATCGGTCACCTCCGTTTGATGGTATGCGATTAGCCTAGAGGCAGGCGGCGACCGGAAGATGTGGAAATGATGAAGATTTGAGGAAGGAGAATCGCGACGAATTGAGCCCGCAGCGCCCTACCAGAGCGCACACCCTTGCTGGCGCTGAGGGCTCAGGTGGTTGCCCCACGACCGCCAGCACGAAAGCGGCTCACGCCAAACCAGCGCAGCAACAGCAGCATCCACGCCAGCTGACCGGTCCAGGACATGACGAGCAGCAGCCAGCCGCCGGCGCTGCGGTCCGGCCGGTCGAGCGCTCCGAGCGTCTGCAACGACTGGCCGACCACCGGCAAGGCGATCAGCACGGCGAAGAGCGGCGCACGGAAGCCGATCTGCCGGGCCAGCTTCATCACCGCGGCGGGGTGCAGATCGCGGAGACGGTTGTCCTCCTGAACGGCCAGCATCGCCAGCGCCCAGTAGCCGACCGCCACGAGGCCGAGTTGCCACAAGATCATCCAGTCGATCGTTTGCAGCTCGCCGCTTTCGACCCAGAAAATGTAGCCGACGACCGCCGGCAGCACCGGACCCGCCAGGAAGGCGAGCAGACCCTGAACGCCGCCGCGTACCGTCACGGTCATGTTTCGTCCGGGCCAGACGAGGAAACCGGCCTGGCCCGTCCGCGCCGCCGCGTATGTCCCCTGGAGGAACGCCACGGTGTAGCCGAACAGCATGAAGACGATCATCAGAACCGGGGCGCGCGGCAGAATCTCGAGCGCGTCCCAGCGGTCCGGCATCATCGCGCCGAGGATGGCGATCAACGTCGCCCAAGCCATCGCCAGGATCAGCGCCAGCGGCAGAGCGCGTAGGGGATAGGACAGGAACTCGATCCAGTGCTTTTCCAGTGGCCAGCTGCTGCGGAGGTGCGCGTCCTTCAGGTCCCGGACCGCCCGAGAGAGCAGGCGCCGCGACCTGGCCCGTTCCCGGGCTTTCTCGTCCTCGTCGGGATCAAGGTCGTTCCACGCGCGCGCCAGGGGATAGGTCTCTTCGTCATCCTGCGGCGGCAGGGAAGGAGGTCGGCGGCGCGGCGCCGGTTCGCAGGGAGGCGCGGGAACCTCGACCGCGCGCAGTTCGAGACTCGGCGCCGGCGGCACGACCTGGCAGGTTTCCGGAAAGGCGGCCGGGGCGCGCCGGGGTAACGGAATGGCGACGAGGAGGCCGCACACCGGACAGCACATCTGGCCGCCCGCCCGCTGGTCCTCCTCGCACAGGTTCTGCCCGCACAGACACGAGAAGAAGATGGCCACGATCGCCAGCCCTCACGGGTCACGATGAGCACGCAGCGCAAGCAAGTGGGCACTTGCTTGCGCTGCGTGCTCACCAAACGGTAGATTCTCACGGTGCCCGCAGCGTTCGTAAGAAGGCGAGGAGAACCTTCCGCCGGTCCGGTTCCAGTTCGCGGAAGCGCTGGGCGGATGTAGCCGCCTGAGACCACTTCATCGGACACCCCCGATCACTGGAGGAAGAGATGAATCCTGAATCGCTCTGCATTGTCCAGCGCGCGTCGGGCGGATGCAAGGGTTCTCGGATTTTTTTGTTGGACATGGTGAAGCCTTCCGCCGCGATCAAATTCTTCACTTTCCCTATTGACGCCGCGCCACAGCCTCGCTACAACCTCATACGAGGTCATACAAAGTATTACAGCAAGGAGCTACCTCCATGCGACGCCAGGCTTTCACCCTGATTGAGCTGCTCGTCGTCATCGCCATCATCGCCGTCCTCATCGGTCTGCTGTTGCCGGCCGTGCAGAAGGTTCGGGAGGCAGCTGCCCGCGCCAAGTGTGCGAACAACCTCAAGCAGATCGGCATCGCTCTCCAGTCGTATCACGACGCCATTAACCTTTTCCCACCCGGCTACGTCGATGGCAACCCGGCTGGTCCCAGCACCCCCGACAACGACGTGGGGCCGGGCTGGGGCTGGGCGGCGCTGGTCCTCCCCTACCTCGAACAGGGCAACGTCTATACCCAGATCAATTTCAATGTGGCGGTGGGGACCGGCGTCAACACGCAGATCTCTCAGACGCCGCTGGCGATCTACCAGTGTCCCTCGGATGCCAATCAGCAGTCGTGCGTGCTCTATAACTGGAATACCTATACGGCCAACAACCCTCCCACCATCACGGTGGCGCACGGCAACTACATCGGCTGCAATGGCTGGGTGGAATGTTTTGGCAACGCGGGCGGAGGCTACCAACCCAGCAACGACGGCGGCGGCGCCGAAGATGGCGACGGCTCGGCCAGCACCGGCTCCCAGTCCGGCACCGGCTACGCCGGCAACGGCCTGTTTTATCGCAACAGCAGGCACACAACCGCCGACATCACCGACGGACTGAGCAACACCATCATCGTCGGCGAGCGCTGCACCGCCCATTCCCCCACCACCTGGACCGGCGCCGTGGCGCTGGCCATGTGCCCCGCCTGGATGGCGACCCCAGGCTGGACCGCCCCCTACACCCCTCCCTCCCAGGCACCCACCGGACCCAACGGGTCCGCCTACGACAATGCCGACTACGGCGAAGCCCTGGTCCTCGGCCACGGCAACGCCTCACATCTGCCCGACGCCGACAACCCGTTCTACGACCCCGATACGTTCTGGAGTATGCACCCGGGGGGAGCGAATTTCCTGTTCGGCGACGGCTCGGTGCATTTCCTCTCCAGCAGCATCAACCCCGACGCCTATCAATGGCTCTGCACCATCGCTGGCGGCGAAGTGCTGCCGACTGGTGGTTGGTGATCCAGGCGCTGAACAAGGAGCGGCCGGCGTTCGGCAAACGAGCGCTGACCGCTTTTGGAGACGGAGGACGTTCGCGATGCGCGTGCGGACCTGTTCGGTGCTGTTGCTTGGCGTGCTGGCGTGCAGCGGCTGCGGCAAGAAGAAATCGACCGACGAGTTGATCGGAGATCTGAAGTCGCCCCAAGAGAAAGAGCGGATGATCGCGGTTCGCACGTTGCCGGAACGCAAGGAGGACGCCGTAAAGGTCGTGCCGGCGCTGATCGAAGCCCTCAAGGACAAGCAGGGCGACATCCGCCTGAGCGCCGCCATCTCCCTCGGATCGTTTGGCGAACAGGCCAGGGAAGCTATCTCCGCGCTCCAGGCGGCGCAGAATGACCGCGACGCCAGGGTCCGCAATGCTGCCGGCGTCGCGCTGTCGCGCATCGATCCGGAAAAGTTCCCCGCATCGTCGAAACCGTAGCCGGCGCGGTTCTTCTCCCCGCTTCACACCTTGAAAATCCGCCGCACATTGTCGCGCAGCACGCACCGGGCCAGCTCCACCGCCCCGGCCTCGGTCAGCACGCCGGGACGCACGAAATCGTCGGCCAGGACCTTCGCCAGGATGCGGCGATACATGTTGAACTTCGGCAGGCCGAACTCCAGCTTGTACATGTCGCTGTAATAGCCGATCTGCTTCGTCTTCGGCACCGCCTGCAGCCGGGCGCGCGTGTCGCGCTCGATGTACGCCGGGATGTTCGAGTACCACCAGTGGCCGTTCGTCACCACGTTCGGGAAGATCCAGGCGTAGCTCACCAGCTCCTGGTTCTGCACGCTCGTCAGCACCGAGATCGGGAACGTCACCTCGGGGAAGGCGTTGAACAGCTCCGCGTACTGGATCAGCGAGGTCCGCTGGTCGAACAGGTCCTGCCCCTGGTAGACGCCGTTGCGGTAGACGCGGCGATTGACGCCGATCATCAGGTCGAACGGCAGGCCGAACTCGCGGCAATGCTCGGCCAGCATCCAGAAGACGCCGCCGGCGCACCGGGCCACGCGCATTCGCCGCCGAGTGCGAGGCCGATGCGGTCAGATCGTTGTCCGTCACGGCACCGGCAGCGAAGTCCGGCGGCAGCGAGATGGCGCACGCCTTCGCTCCCTTCGTGCGTGAAGTGCTCGAACAGCTTGCGCGACCGCTTTCCGCAAGCTCGCCGCGTCGCCGACCTCGATGCCGGTCGCCTTCGCCAGCCGCTGGCGCACTTCCGGCTTGTCCAGGTGGAAGACGAGGTCGTCGGTCCGCAGGCACGGAACATAGCGCTTGGTGTCGAAGCCCTCGAGCGGGTCGTCGAAATCGTTGGTGAGGAAGACCTTCTCGAGGTTCGACTTCTGCAGCACCTGCTCTTCCCAGTCGGGCTGGGCGATGACGCGCTCGGCGGCGTCGAAGAGCGGCATCGGCGTCGGCGGCGGTGACGCGGTCGCCCTGGAAGCCGAGGAAGGTGCGGGCGATCTCGAGGAACCAGCTGTACTGCGCCGTGTTGTCGAGGCGGTCCATGTAGCGACAGGACGGCGCGGACGCGCTCGCGCGGCGGCACCTCCGGCCGCAGCGGCGCCTGGTCCATGCCGGCGGAGTGGGCCAGCTCGGTGTAGTAGTGGTAGCCGAGGATGTCGTCGAGGCGTGCGCGGCCGCGGCGCGTGCGGGTTGATGTGCGAATGCGGGTCGATCAGCGGGATCTTGCAAATCTCGGTGTACAGGTCGCGGACCAGCGCGTCGGCGATCATGGCAGGAGTCTCTCCGGGTTCGCCGCTTGCGGCTTAGCAGAAGGTGATTGCTAAGCCGCAAGCGGCGTCGTTCCTGGCATGTCTTACAAAATCGCGGACGTTTTTACAAAACCTCTCCGCGCCGCTCGGGATCTTTCTGCCGTGTAGCGCATCGCAGAATTGCTGCAACTCCGTTAACCATCAAGTGGTTTCGTCGCGGACACGGCGGCGGCGGCAGCTATTGGCACGGACCTTGCTTGATAGGAACAACGTCTGCAAGACGTCGGCGACAAAGGGACGCGGCCTTCCCCCAAGGCGGTCCCGATCCCCTGAGTCGGCGTCGGACGGACAGGTTCGGTCGGACCGGCATCCCCTGGTTCGGGCCGAGCAATGGATTCCGATTGGCGGTCTCCCCCGGCCGCCATTCTTTCCATCCTCCCCACTTCAAGACCCACCCCCTAGTACCCCCGATTGCAGGCCTCCTCCTCCCCCGGAGGAGGCCTCTTTTCTTTCTTTTTCCGCATGTCTGGAATACTTCTGAAGTCGAAAATGACCTTCCGCAGATACTCCGGAGCGGGCAGGCCGCGACCGAAAAAGATCTGGAAACGGAAAGAGGACGGCTGTTACGACACCACGCACCAGGGCCAGCAGGGCAAACGGAGCATGAAGAGCCGAGCTGAGGCTCCAGCAGACCCGACGCGCGATACACGGCTCATCGTGCAAGATCACCTGCACCCTTCGCGCGCGTCGAGCGTGAAGAAAACCTTCAACGCCGGCTGCGGACAGCGGCGCTCGTACATCAGGCCGAGATAGATGCCCGGCGACACTTCGCGGATCTCGTCGCGGTAGTGCGAAGCGGGCCACCTCGAATCCGTGTAGTCGATGATGATCGACGGCCTGCCGTCGTACCAACTCGCGCCGCGGTAAACAGCCGCGTTGATCGCCTGGAGACCGCAGACCTTATTGACGAGGTGGTCGTCGTCGAAGAATGTCTTGCCCTGCCATAGCGTCTTGCTGGTCAGGCGTGCCTTGGCCATTGTCAGCGGCCGACCAGGACTGAAGATGGCCAAACCGGGTGTATAGCCGTGCGGGATCGGCCCCGTCTCCGCATTGGCATACAGAGTGAGAAGCTGGCAATGGTTCATGCGCACCAACTGGTCCATCGAGCAAATGTCCGCTCCTGAAGGTGGGTCCGCTGCCGGGCGCATGAGGCATGTAAGATGATGACAGATGCGAGGCAAATCAAGGAGGTGCGCATCAAATTGTCTCCGATGCAGTGCGTAGGGTCACACCTCAAGTGACTCGACACGCGCCACGGCTTGAGATGTTTCATACCGCGCTTGATTACCTGAGTAGAGCCGGGCGGCGCCGGCCAACCGCTACGGACGGCAGTGTCAGCCGAAGGAACCTGATCACGACGCTCGTGGCGGAGGTACAGCAGTTACATCCTCGTGTCCAATCGTTTGGTGCGGCAACGGATCTACTGGCCCGTCCGCCGCGTCCCACACCTTTACCGTCCCGTCATGGCTGGCGGAGGCGAGGCGCTTGCCGTCGGGGCTGAAGCACACGCTGCTGACGTTGCTCACGTGCCCCTTGAGGGAGAGAATCTCCTGGCCCGTCTCCGGATCCCACACTTTCACGGTTCTGTCGCCACTTCCCGAGGCGATGCGCTTGCCGTCGGGACTGACGGCCACGCTGAAGACAGAGCCCGTGTGCCCCTTGAAGATAGCGGGCTTCTGGCCCTTCTCCAGGTCCCACACTTTCACCGTCTGGTCCGAACTCCCCGTGACGAGGCATTTGCCATCGGGGCTGAAGCATACGCTGTTGACGTAGTCTTCGTGCCCAACAAACGAGTGGATCTCCTTGCCGGTCTGCACGTCCCACACCTTCACCGATTTGGCAAGGCTGCCGCAGGCAATGCGCTTGCCGTCGGGGCTGAAGCACACGCTGGTGAACTCGTCCGCGTTGCCCGTGAGTGAGAGAGTCTCCTGGCCGGTCTGCGCGTCCCACATCCGCACCGTGTTATCGAAATCGGCGGAGGCGATGCGTTGACCGTCGGGGCTGAAGCACACGCAGTTGACGTGTTTCGTGTGCCCTTTCAGGGGGAAGATCTCCTGGCCCGTCTCCAGGTTCCACACCTTCAGCTCCCCCGAGCCGGGCTTCCCTTCAATTTCTGCAAATGCTGCGGCGAGGCGTTTGCCGTCGGGGCTGAACGCCACGCTGCTGACCGCGTGCTTGTGCCCCTTGAGGATGGCGGTCTGCTCGCCCGTCTGCGCGTCCCATACCCTTGCCGTCTTGTCATCGACCCCGGCGGAGGCGAGGTGTTGGCCATCGCGGCTGAACACCACGCTGCTGATCGCACCTTCGTGCCCCCGGATCGTGGCGGATTCCTGCCCGTTCTCCGCGTCCCACACCTTCACGGTCCGATCCAGGCTCCCCGAGGCGAGACGATTGCCGTCGGGGCTGAAGCACACGCTGTTGACCCTGGTAAGGTGCCCTTTCAGAGAGAAGATCTCGCGGCCCTTCTCCAGGTCCCAAACCTTGACCTCGCCGGGCTTCCGTGTAGCTTCTTCAGTCAACGAGGTGAGGTGTTTGCCGTTCTCTCCAGCCGCCGAGGCGAGGCGTTTGCCGTCGGGACTGAAGCACACGCTGCGGACCCATTCCGTGTGCCCCTTGAGGGAGAGGATCTCCTGGCCCTTTTCCAGGTCCCACACCTTCACAGCATTGTCGTCGTCCTTTACCGAGGTACTGGAGGCGAGGCGTTTGCCGTCGGGGCTGAAGGCGACGTTGGCGACAAAGGGCCTGCCCGACCAGTGAATGTAGGTGTGTCCGGTGAGAGAGAAGGACTCCTGGCCGCTCTCCGCGTCCCACACCTTTACCGTCATGTCAAAGCTGCGGGAAGCGATGCGTTTACCGTCGGGGCTGAAGACCACACTCAGGACCGGAGCCATGTGGCCTTTGAAGGAGCAAGTCTCCTGGCCCGTTTGCACGTCCCACACCTTGACCTCGTTGGGCTTCCCCAACACTTCTCCGGTCCCCACGGCAAGGCGCTTGCCGTCGGGGCTGAAGCACACGCTCCACATCACGTTGATGGGCTTGGTAGAGAAGATCTTCCGGCCGGTCTGCGCGTCCCACATCTTCACCGTACCGTCGGCGCTGCCGGAGGCGATGCGTTTGCGGTCGGGGCTGAACGCCACACAGTGGACTCGGTTCGTGTGTCCCTTGAGCGTGAAAACCTCCTGGCCCTTGTCCGCATCCCACACCTTCACGGTGCCATCCGCGCTGCCGGAGGCGATGCGTTTGCCGTCGGGGCTGAACGCCACGCTGAGAACCTCGCCCGTGTGTCCTTCGAGGGTAGAGTGTCCGCGTCGGATCTGGCGTTTCCAGTAATACCACTCGAAACCGCGGAAGTCGTCGTCGCCGACCTTGCCCTCGTCTTCCGCCAGGAGTTGCAGAAAGCGGTCGATCCGGTCCTGCTCCCACGCCGACTGCGTCAACAACATGCCCGCGCCATACGACCGCCGCCGTGCCAGCCGTTCCGCTGCGGCGCTGTCTTCGCTTCCGTTTCCGCATTGCGGCGTTCGCGGTCGGCCTCGTCCGCCTTCTCCTTCGCCGTCTGCGCGTTCTTCGGCTTTGCCTTGGGCGCGCTTCGCGGCCGACGCCTGCTTGGCCGCATCGAAGGCAAAGAGCATCGACACGGTCGTGCCCACCGCCAACATCAGCAGGACCAGCGCCAGACAGGCTCGCCACCGCCGGATTCCGCCGGCACCACCGCCAACCCCGTTCCAGCCGATCCACCGCTCGAGCCAACACAGGCTCGCCGCGCCGATAGCGCCCCAGATCCTCCGCCAGCTCGGCGCCGCTGGCGTAGCGCTTGCTCGAATCTTTCTCCAGGCACTTGAGGCAGATCGTCTCCAGATCCAAGGGAACATCCGCCTTGAAACGGCGTAACGATTCCGGCTCCCGTTCGAGCACTTGCTTGAGAGTCTCATGCAAGGAAGATCCCTTGAACGGCACCCGCCCCGTGAGACACTCATACAGAATCGCGCCCAGGGCATACACGTCGGTAGCGGGACTGATGTCGTGGACGCGACCCTCCGCCTGTTCCGGCGCCATGTACGACGGCGTACCCATGACGGCGCCGGTGCGGCTGAGGTCGTTGTTGGAATCGAGCTTCTTGGCGAGGCCGAAGTCGGTAATCTTCGGCACAAAATCCGAAATCCGAAATCCGAAATCCGAAACCACGCCCGATTCGGATTTCGGATTTCGAGTTTCGAGTTTCGGGCTTAGCAGCACGTTGGCCGGCTTGAGGTCGCGGTGGACGACGCCGCGCAGATGGGCGTGGTGCATGGCTCCGCGCCAACGTCTCGACGAGGGCAGCGGCCTCGGCGGCGGCGGGGGTCCAGGTCTTCAGTTTGCAGTCCAGCGCACCGCCGTCGCAGTACTCCAGCGAGAAGAAGGGGACGCCCTCGTGTTCGCCGACGTCGTGCAGTTGCACGATGTTCGGATGTTGAAGATGGGCGACGGCCTCGGCCTCGATCTGGAAGCGGATCTGCTCCTGCATGGAGGCGTGCTTGCTGGTCAAGATCATCTTCAGCGCGACGACGCGATTGGACTTGATGTGCCGAGCCTTGTAGACGACGCCCATACCGCCGCGGCCCAGTTCGCCGACGATCTCATAGCCGGGCAACGTTGGACCGACGGCCGCGGCCGCGATCATGGCCATCGGGCTGAGCGTGAGTCGCGTGGCGTTCGCGTCGGCCGGACGATCCTGCGTCGAAGGAGCCCGCACCGCCGGATCGGACGGCCGAACATGGGGTGTGTTGAGCGGTGGGTCCTCGACTCCCGGCGGCGGACGGGTGGCGTTGGCATCGTAGGCGGGAGACCTCGGCGTGGTGGGCGCGTCCTGCTCCTTCTTGGGGACTGCGGCGGACGTGGCACCGTTCGCAACGCCGCCAGCGGGAACGGCGACGCCCTCCCCGCACTTCGGACATCTGACCATTTTGCCCGCAGTCGTGTCCGGCGCTTTCATTGTCGTCTGGCAGCCGGCACATTTCACGAGTATTGACATCGTCGAATCCCCCATCGCGCCTCAATCGAGCGATGCGGCGTCGATCGGCAAGCACGCTCTCTTCGGAATAGCGAAGTCGGTCTGATGGCCCGGAGATCAGTCGGAGAATGCGGCAGGTCGCCGTTTGGCCAATCCCGTCTTCCAGAGGCATGACGAGAGAAAAAAACATTGTCTCAGACCGGTCCGCCGCTTTCACCATTATTCTAAAAGAAGCGACGGGCAGCCCGGGGTGCAGGCCGGCGGTTGGAGTCGGAGGGGCGAGGGGCGGGGCGGAGCGGCTACGGCGGGTATCATGGTGCCGCCGCTGATCGGTGGCGGGCGCGGCGCCTGGGTTGCGGCGGGAGGGGCGTGGCCGTAGACTGCCACAATAGACGGGCGATGACGTGCGCCGACCGGCGCCTGCTCGCAGCACAGCGGACTCCTGAGACGGGACCCCGACTGCGGTTCTTGGGGGAAGGGGAGACAATCCTATTACTTTCCCAGTGAAAGGGCTGACGATGCTTCGACAATTTTTGACGATGGCGGCTCTTCTGTCATTGGCGGCCTTGCTGGGCCAAACACCCGCTCAGGAACAGGAGGAGAAATCCAACCAGGACAAGGCGCCTGCGTTTGTACCTCCCGAGAATATCAATTACCGCAAGCAGACCATCGTGAGTGAAGGCACGCGCATGGCCGCGGAACTGTTTTCGCTCAAGTCGCTGGATGGGAAGAAGCTGCCGACCATCATCATGTGCCACGGCTGGGGAGGAACGGCGGCGGCGCTGCGGCCGGACGCCCTTGTCTTCGCACGGGCTGGTTACCTCGTGGTGACGTTCGATTACCGCGGGTGGGGAGCCAGCGAATCGCGTGTTGTTCTTGCGAAACCGGCGCCCGCGGACCGGAACAAGGGCCCGTTCACCGCCGAGGTCATCGAGGTTCGCGAAGTCGTCGATCCGCTCGACCAGACGACCGATCTACTAAACACACTGCACTGGGTGCAAGGCGAGCCGCAATGCGACCTGGAACATATCGGACTATGGGGATCAAGTTACTCCGGCGGCCACGTCGTCTACGCCGCGGCCCGTGACTCGCGCGTCAAGGCCACGGTCAGTCAGGTTCCGGCCCTCGATTCTCGTTTTGTCGTGCAGACTCCGCAGGCCCGTAAGCTGACCTTGAAAGAGGCGACGCAGCGCACCCGCGGCGAGATCGGCTATCCGCTGCCGGGGGCGCAAGCGGTTGGCAATCTCCGTGGCGCTCCCATCCGCGAGCGGCTGATGAACTATGTTCCGGTCGATGACGCCGACAAGGCTCCCGGTTGTGCGATGCTGTTCATCGTGGCGGAGAAGGAGGAATTGTTTGACAACAAGGACCACGGCATCAAGGCGCACGAACGAGCCAGAGGCCCCAAGAAACTGGTCATCATTCCCAAAATCACCCACTACGGCGTCTACCGGGAAGCGCGCGAACAAGTGCAAAAACTGGCCGTGGAGTGGTTCGATACCCATTTGAAAAACGGTCGGAAAGACCCGTGACCCGACACGGCGCTGGCAGCATCACGGAGCTGGCTGTTGAGCTTTAACGTTCTGGTGCAAACTGGTGGTACAACGAGAAATACCGATGTCCATTCGACTCCGCTGCTTCGTCTCCTACGCCGTTCTGGTTTTTTTGACGCTGGGTCCCTGGGGATGTGGTAATCCGTCTACGCAGCGGCCCAAAGAGATTGATGGAACCGCGCCAAATGATGAATCCTATACGCCTGAAGAATACATTCGCCTCGGCCTGCCTGCGCACGATCGAGAGTGGTCTGGAAACGACATGATCAAAGCTGAGAAAGTCCTGACTTCCCTCGCGCAGAAGGGAGGTCGGCATCTTCCCAGGTACAAAAGTGAACGTTCCGCTGAGGTTTTCGCACGGTTGACTTCCCCGCAGAACTTCGGACTGTTCAGGAATCGGAGTTTGCCTCTGGAAGCACGATTCTCGCAACTACTCGACTACTACCAGGCCAGCAATCAGATCCTTAAACTGTACCTGTCCGCCTTCTTGAAGAAGGATGTGCGAGATAGTGAACTCATTGAGTTAATGGGGGCACAGTTGCGATCAACGGTGGTTGTGCTCGAACTTGTCGATGAACTTCTGCCTACCCTGAAGAAGGACGATCCGAGCTATCAAGTTCGCATCCAGGGACTGGAGCAAATGAAGCGGGGACTTGCGAGTGTCGTTGCAGGCGGCCTCCAGACGCTTACAGAGCGTGAAATCTATCGGGCCAGCGAATTGGCCAGGCTAGTCGACTACATGCAAGAAACCTTCCCTCTGATCGTTCCGCGGCTACCACCTGGGGCTCGCACCGAGACCGTGGTTCGATTGGAGAAGATGCAAGAAGATCCTGCTTTCAAGGACCTTCAACCCGGTTTGGGAGAGCTTTTTTTGAAAGTGCAGGGTTCGTTGGAGAAGGGGAAAGCCCCCTGACAAGCGCTGCACCTGAGCTGACAAGCGCGTTGACCAATACTTGAGCCGTATGCGTTGAAAGATACACCTACGGTTCTTCGGCGAGGGGATCGCCGTGAGGCAAGACTCTTACCCGACCGGCGTTTCAAAATTCGGGGGATAGACGCATGACATCCGAAGCAGATGATAAGCCTTCTTCAGAGAAGGCTTCCGACCAGAAGAAACCCCACTTTGAACTCACTTCCCCTTGGGGGACCGATGCGGGCGCAACCATGAATTTCACCGCGGACGAGCTGATCAAGGCCCGGACCAAGTTGCATGTCGAGGCTTTGAAGGAAGGGGAAAAGACCAAGCGTTTGGCCCTCGTACTGGCAGCTGTGATGGTCGTCGCCGCGCTCTTGGCCGTTCTATTTGCGCCCGCAGGCAGGGAGGTTGTCTCCTATTGGATTGGAGCGACCCTCTTTGTTTTCGCGGCAGGTGCTGCCGGCTACAAGCGTGTGTGGGGAAAGTCCAAGGTGGTGTCTGTCGGAGCGGACCAAGACAAGCTCCCTGCACAGAAAACCTAGCGCCGAACACGCTGTTGATGCACTATCCCTGGATAATGGTTTCGTAAGACGCGTCCACCCTCTATCTTCACAGCTGGTTTGTCGCCGGCGTCATGGCGGCCACGTGGCTCTCCGTCTGCGTGTATCCTGAATTCTGCCCGCACATTATTCCGGCGGCTTCCCACCCAGCTTTCCAATGGCCCCACGCATCTCTCCCTTGGCACCCTCGTCCGTCTCCTTCTTCAACGCCTTGTACAGCGCTGGCAACGACTCCGGATCTCCCGTGCTACCCAGGGATCGCGCGATGTAACCACGTCGATGGGGATCTGTCTCCTGGTCAAGCACCAAAACGATTTCCGGCGCCGCCGCTTTGGCGACCGTGCCCAGCATCCCCAGCGCGTGGCAGGCCTTCATTCGCACCAGCGGTTCGTCATGATGCAGGTATTTTCGCAGGGCGGTGATTTGGCCAGGAACGTCTTGCTCCATCATTGCGAGGGCACCCACAGCGACCACCCGTGTGACCGGGTCGGCGTCCGTATCGGCAGCCTGTCGCATTGGCCCCACCGCATCGCGGTTGGTTTTAACCGCCTTCCCGATGCGTCCCAGTGCCCGAGCTGCCGTCTCACGTGCTTCCTTGTAGCGGTCGCCTTTCAATTGAGCGATCAAAGCCGGCACGCCGGGGAGTGCCGCTTCACCATGCGTGCCGACGGCGGTCGCCGCCATGGAACGGACTTCTGCATCACGATCGTTGAGCATCTCCAACATTTCCTTGATGAGACTGTCGGAGATATCCGAGTGATTAAGCGAACCGAGCGTCTTGCGCCGCACCTCGGCATCGGCACTCTTGAGACCAGCACGCGCTTTCTCAAGGCGCATGGCCTTGTCGTCCGGTTTGTCGGCACCCTGTACGAGCGCGGCCGCCAGGAGGCTAGCGAAGCTCGCGGCGAGCAATTTCATGATGGAACCCCCTTGATGCAAGAGGCGGAAAGTTTCGGATAACTTGCCAGTTGCACACGCTGCTACTGAGCACTGCGCAGGCAGCGCGACTATCTCGTGCCCAAACTCTGTTTGGGCACGCACCTCTGGAAACTCTGTTTCCCGTCCTCGGTGAGGTGAATTGTGCCGCATTGACGCGAAACAGAGTTTCGAGAACGCGCGTGCCCAAACAGAGTTTGGGCACGAGACGGTTGCGCGATTTGCGCATCGATCAGTAAACTGCCCTATCCTCCCGCGCCGCTCCGCGAGCGTCGAGCCTGTCGCACAGGGTTATTTGCCGGTTGGCGGCACTTCAGGTGATCCGACTTCGACGGAACCGACCGCTCCGTTCTTCTTGAGATCCTTGCCGTACTGGACCGTCACCTTCAACGGAATCTTCTCCATGCCCTGCACGGTCGCCTTGGGGGGAGTGCTGTAGCCTGAACCAGGATCGGTAACGACGATCCGCTTGACCTTGCCGTCCTCCACGACCGCGTGAGCCTTCGCGGGGGTCGTCTTCCAGAGTTCCCCTCGCTGCGGTTGATAACGGTAGTAGTTGGAGACCTCATCGAGCCGCTCGTTGGTGACGCCGTGAGGCTCCAGCACCTTCATCAAGGCGGCTTTGTTGCGCCGCGCCTCTTCCTCCGACGGCTTGCCGTCGCGGGCCGGCGTGACGCCACGGAAAGCCTCGCGGAAGACCTCGGTTTTCACCCCGAGCGCCGCCGCCACCAGAACGACCGGCCTCCCGCCATCCTTCGGGTCGGTTTCGTGTCCACCGGCGAAGGTGACGGGAACCTGCGTCTCGGCGGCACAGGTCGTTCCGCAGCGTAGACCGGCCACACCGATCACCAGCGCGATTACCAACCGGCCGATCAACACAGAGGCGACCGTCTTTCTCCACGAATTCATCATTGGATATGCTCTCATCTTTCAGGGATGTTCAGCGATCTTCACAGGGACATGATAGTGAACCCGGCAAGTTCCTGGAGGCAGGATTTCCTGGAACCGGACGTCCCGGAAACCACCGAGGTTCTGGTTCGCCAATCGCGGACAGTAGAAGTAGGCAGGAGCAGCCTGTGGCGAACGGCTGCGTCTTGGGAAAAGAGTGACGATTCGAATTGCCGAGCCGATCAGGCCACGCGCATCGGTTGCCTGACCGTCGCTCCACGCAATGGCAAACCGGCGGCGGCGAGCAGAGCGAGGTTCGTCCGTTCGTTACGCCGGCGGGCGTCGCGGCGATCGACCGTGAGGGACGGATGTTCCGTCCAGTGCAGCAGCCGGCGGAAACCGCCTTGCACCTCGACCGGCGACCAGTCGCCGACCAGGTCCATGCCGGCCAGATCGTCGCCGGCGGCGTTGCCGAACGCCTCCAGCACCGCCGCCGCCTCGCTTAATTTGAGATAACCGGAGTCCCAGTTGACCACCGCGTCCGCCGGCCGCAGCACGTCCTTGTCCACCGAGATGTAGAGCGGCCGGCGGGCCAACTCGGTGCGGTACGGCGCCAGCAGCTCTTCCAGCCGGTCCGGCGTGACGGCGTTCTCCGGATCGGACCGCAGCGGTTCGTGATCCAGCCCGGCCCAGCGCCCGCGCTGGAAGCGGCGCACGGCGGGCAGGACGGTGATCCGCCGTTGACACAGGAGGTCCCACGGGGCGAGCCAGCGGTAGGCGTTGTCGAAGTCCACGTCGCCGCCGACATGAAAGACGTGCCGGGCCAGTGGCAGCCGGGCCGCGTGGTTCAGCCAGGAGCCGCAGTGCATCAGCGGGATGCCGCGCATCCAGTCCGGGTGCTTGTCGAGAACGAGCAGATTGAAGGGTTGGGTCAAGCGGCGCAGCAGCGCGAGGCTGACATGGTGAAAGTCGCCGGAGCCGATGAAGGTGACGGCGGGGTCCGCATCAACCAGGCAACCAAGGCGCTCGGCGAGGTCGCGTTCAAAATCCGCAAAACGTGCAAAACGGCAGCCGAGCCGAAGCCGCGGTCCCCAGTCACGCGCCGGGCGAACGAAGGCGCGTGTTTGCAGGACGAGGCTCCTCTGGGCGCTGACGCTGCCGTCGAGATCGAGAACGCGAACGTGCATGGCTTGGTTCCGGGACGGGAGAAGAAGAGACAGCCGAGATATAGGGTTGACGCCGCGGCGGCACAAGGGGAATCGCCGGTATATTCGGCTGGCGGCGACAGCCCTCCTTGACAGTTTCTCGCCATTCACCTAGACTCCGCAGACAGTCAGACCCCGTCTCGTTACCTTCGGGAGTAAGTACATGCTGGGACGTCTCCGTTATCTCGCTCCGATCGTTTTCGTCTGCCTGGCGGTGACAGCCCGCGCCGCCGACGAACCGACTCCGACCGTCGCCCACATCAAGCTCTCCGGGAGCCTCGAGGAAGGGGCCCCCGTCGCCGATCCGCTGTTCGGCAGCACCTCCGAGAACTTCAAGGCCAAGATCGACCGCATCAAGAAGGCCCGGAAGGACGACGCCGTCAAGGCGCTGTACCTGGAGCTCGACGGCCTCCAGGTGGGCTGGGGCAAGATCGACGAGATGACGCGGGCGATCGCCGACTTCCGGGCCAGCGGCAAGAAGGTCTTCGCTTATGTCGAGACCGGCGAAGCGGCCGACTACTATCTGGCGTTGGCCTGCGACGAAATCTGCATGCCCGAAGGCGGCTGGCTGATGCTCGTCGGCATGCGCATGGAAGTGTCATTCTACAAGGACCTGTTCGACAAGATCGGCGTCAAGGCCGACATGCTGCACATGGGCGATTACAAGGGCGCCGCCGAGCCATTCACCCGCACCAGCCTGAGCGAGCCGAACAAGAAGCAACTGAACAGCCTGCTCGACGATCGCTTCGAGAATGGCCTGGTCGCGCATGTCGCCAAGACGCGTGGCCTGACCGCGGACCAGGTCAAAAAGCTGATCGACGAGGGACCGTACACCGCCCGGGCCGCCCTCAAGGCGAAGCTGATCGACCGCGTCGCTTATCCGGAGACGTTCAAGGACTCGTTCAAGACCGTGCTTAAAAACGAGAAGATCATCCTGACGAAGAACTACGCCCAGGCCAAGAGCAAGGAGCTGAATCTCGACAATCCGTTCGCCCTCTTCAGCGAATTGCTCAGCTCGCCGAAGACGAAGAAATCGAAGGAACCGAAGGTCGCCGTCATTTATGCCACGGGCGCCATCGTCACCGGCAAGAGCGGCGTGAGCATGTTGGGCGGCGAGTCGTGCGGCTCGACGACGATGATCGAGGCCATCCGCCAGGCCGAGGAAGACGATACGGTCAAGGCCATCGTGCTGCGCGTGGACAGCCCCGGCGGCTCGGCTCTGGCCAGCGACCTGATCTGGAACGAGCTGAAGCACTGCAAGAAGCCGGTGATCGCCAGCATGTCCGACGTGGCGGCGAGCGGCGGCTACTACATCAGCATGGCCGCGAAGAAGATCTACGCCGAGCCGGGCACGATCACCGGCTCCATCGGCGTCGTCGGCGGCAAGCTGACGCTCGGCGGCCTGTACGACAAGATCGGCATCACGACCGAGACGCTGAGCCGCGGGGCCAACGCCAACATCCTGTCCACGACGCATCCGTTCAGCGAGTCGGAGAAAAAGGCGTTCCTGGCGATGATGCGCGACATCTACGACCAGTTCCTCGACAAGGCGGTGGAGGGCCGCAAGAAGGCCGGCAAGGACATGACGCGCGCACAAGCTGGAAAGCCTGGCCGGCGGCCGCGTCTGGACCGGCCGGCAGGCGAAGGCGAACGAGCCTGATCGACGAGCTGGGCTCGCTGGACGACGCCGTGGCCGCAGCGTGGAAGATGGCCGGCCAGCCGGCCAACAAGGAGCCGGAGATCCTGCAATTGCCGAAGTCGCGCAGCTTCCTCGACACGCTGATGGACATGAAAAGCGACGCCCGGATGACGGCTTCGGAGCATCTCCCACTGATCCGCGCCGTGCCGGAGCTGGCTCGCAAGCTCGGCGCCGTCGAAGCGCTGCTGCAACTCCGCGGCGAGCCAGTGTGGCTCATCAATCCGTTTTGTATCGAGGTGAAGTGAATCAGACGTTTAGCCGCGAGCTTCTGCGAGCGCTGAGTCTCAGCGCTCGCAGAAGCTCGCGGCTAAACAATCTCTGCTATGGCACGCTGCGAACAGGGCTACCTCTGTGAAGTCTGCGGACAGGAAGTGGCCGAGATCACCGATTCGGACCTCTACCTCCGCTACGTCCTCGGCGAGGTGCCGCCTGAGGAGCTGCACCTGCTGCGCGAACGCCACATCCGCTGCAATCCGGCGCTGGCCCAGTACATCGTCGATCCCGCGTTTCCGCTGCTCCGCTGCGACGGCTTCTTCGCCAAGGAGACGCTCGACGCCGCTTTCGTTGCCGCGGAGGAGGTGCGCGTCACGCGCGGTTGGCGGCGCTTGCAGGAGATTCCGAGTTTGGGGATCGCAATTATCGACTATCCGCTCCGCTCTCCCTAAGCCCGCAGCGCAAGCGAGGGCCCTTGCTTGCGCTGCGGGCTCAGGTCAATCTGTAATCCGCTCGTACTGCCCCGCGAAGTGCATCAGCGCCTCGTCGGGGTTGAAGTTGAAGACGGCCTTGCCGAGCGTGTGCCATCGTCCGCGATGGTAGAAGAATACCGCCGAGGCATTGCGCAGGTTGCCGACCGCCGGCAGCCCTTCCATGTCACCGCCTTCGATGGCCTCGAACTGAATCGTCACGCCGACCAGTGCGGTGAGATTGCCGGTCGCTTTTTCCCGTGCGAATTCGACGCCGGGTTCCCATTCACACGCCTTCCAGCGCAGGCCGCGCGGCTTGCCGGTGGCGGAAGCGGCGTGGAAGAATTGCGACTCGAGTTCCGGTCGGCTCGCAGCAAACGCGGATCGCGCTGCCGCCGGGTCAGGTGTCGAGGTCAAGTAATAGCGGGCGATTAGCCAGCCTACGCCGACGACAGTCAGGCAAATCACTAAGCCGATTGCTATTTGCGAACCGATGACGATCGGACCGAACCACGGCCCTACGTCAGCGAACGACGATTCGAGCGAAGTCATGCTGCACCTCCGCTGTCATCATAGGTGGTGCAACCCGCTCGTCTTTGTCCGCCGGTGTCGCGATGGTATAATGCCCATGCCCAGACCGGAGGAGCGGACCGATGAACCTGCCGGATTTCCTGGTCGAGTTGCCGGGCAACGAAATCTGCCTTAAAGGGCATAGGATTAATCTCTATCACGTCATCGACGCCCATTGCGAACGGGGGTTCAACGTCGAACAACTGCACGAGGAATATCCGACCGTATCGGTGGAATTGTTAAGCATAGTCCTCGAATTCTACCGGCAGAATCGCGAGGAAGTGGATGAGTATGTGCGCGTCTATCGGAACGACCTCGACCGGCAGCAGGCGACGACCCCACGGGTGCTCGACTGGGAGGAAATGCGGCGGCGCTGGGAAAAGATGCGGAATTCGGAGTCTGTGTGACCGATGGCGCTCTCCTACCTAATCGATGAACAACTGCGCGGGGCGTTGTTTCGACGCTGCTCCAACACAATGCGGTTGGATCGTATCCAGTTGACGTGGTTCAGGTCGGCGACCCGGCGGTTCTTCCCCGCGGCACACTGGACCCTGACGTGCTACTGTGGACCGAGCAAGCCGGCCGAGTCCTGGTGTCGCGAGACAAACGAACGCTGCCGGGGCACCTGGCCAATCACCTGCAATCGGGTCGACATTCACCGGGTATCTACGTCTTGCGGGGGCGGAAAACCGTCCGCGAATTTGTCGACTTGCTCATCATCGCGGCCTACACCACGGACCCGCTCCTCATCCGCGATCAGATCGAGTCCATCCCTTGACGGTATCTCTCTGATCTGGGGACCGGCGCACGGATGGTATAATGCCCATGCCCACAGCAGAGGAGCGGACCGATGAATCTACCCGAATTCCTGGTCGAAGTGCCGTACGGCGAAATCCGCCTGAAGGGCAGCCGGATTGGGCTGTACCATGTCATTTACGGCCACCGAGAACAAGGCTTCAACGCCGAGCAGTTGCACGAGGAATTCCCGACCCTCTCTGTGGAATTGTTGAACAAGGTCTTGGAGTTTTACGGGCAGAACCGTGAAGAGGTAGATGCCTACCTGCAACGGTGCCGGGAAGAGAGCGATCGCCAGCGCCGCGCGGCCAAGCCGATTGATTTCGAGGCACTGCGGAAGAGGATGGAGGCTCGGCGACGACAGGAGACTCCGTAACTCATGCCAATGCGTTACGTCCTCGACGAACATCTGCGGGGCCGGTTCTGGCGCGCCTTCGTCCAGCACAATCGGGGCGGAGTTGATCCCGTCGACGTCGTTCGCGTCGGCGATCCGGCCGATCTCCCGCTGAGTACACTGGACCCAGACCTGCTGCTTTGGGCAGCCCGGGAAGATTGTCTCGTGGTTACGATGGACCCGAACACGATGCCTGGCCATTTGGCTGATCTGTTGACACAAGGGGGCGACTCTCCAGGCGTCCTTCTCCTTCGACCGGGATATCCGTTGGCAGTACTGGTTTTCAACCTGGTCTATATCGCGCACGCCGAAGACCCTGCGGATTACCGGAATCAAGCACGCTTTGTTCCCTGACGGCTTGCTGAGAAATCCACGAGACCGCCAACCCATGTCCATCGCGTCCATCCTCGGTCCCGACGGCGTCATCGCTCAGCGGCTGACGAACTACGAGGCCCGCCCACAGCAGAGCGACATGGCCGATGCCGTGGCCGAGGCGCTCGCTGGCAAGCATCATCTCATGGTCGAGGCCGGCACCGGCGTCGGCAAATCATTTGCATACCTCGTCCCCGCCATCCAGTTCGCGCAGCAGGCCAAGGAGAATCGCGTCGTCATCTCCACGCACACCATCAGCCTGCAAGAACAGCTCGTCCGCAAGGACATCCCGTTTCTCCAGAGCGTCATGCCGAAGCCGTTCAGCGCGGTCCTCGTCAAGGGGCGGTCCAACTATCTCAGCCTGCGGCGACTGCGCGTCGCCCAGCAGCGCGGCGGTTCGCTGCTGACGGAACCGGACACCGATCGGCAGCTGCTGGCCATCGGCCGCTGGTCGCGCCAGACGCAGGACGGCAGCCGCAGCGACCTCGATTTCCAGCCGGCGCCGGCCGTCTGGGACCTGGTCGAGAGCGACAGCGGCAACTGCCTCGGCCGCAAGTGTGCCGATTACGCCAAGTGCTTCTACTTCAAGGCCCGCAAGTCACATGTACGCGGCCAACCTGCTCATCGTCAATCACGCCCTGTTTTTCAGCGACCTGGCCCTGCGCCGCGAGGGCGCCAACTTGCTGCCCGATTACAAGGCCGTCATTTTCGACGAGGCCCACACCCTCGAAGAAGTGGCCGGCGACCACCTCGGTATCGCCGTCGGCCGCGGCGCCATCGAATACGTCCTGAACAAGCTCTACAACCGCCAGCGCCGCGGGCTGTTCGCGTCCTTCGGCTCGATGGAGGACGTCCGCCAGGTCGAGGCGACGCGCCAGGCAGCGGAGAGATTCTTCAACTCGCTGGCGTCCTGGGTCGCCAATCAGCCGCGCAGCGGTTGGCGCGGCTCAGCCGCAGGCCGCCAACCGGCGCCGCCGTCGAACGATTCGGTGCGCGTCCGGCGCCGAACATCGTGGTCGATGCGCTGTCCGAGGAATTGCTGAAACTGGCATCGCGGGTCGAAGAGGTCGCTGAGGAACTCGATGAAGAGCAGCAGATCGAGTTCACCGCCGTCGCCGACCGCGCCCGGCAGCTGCGATTGAGCATCGGCCAGTGGCTGGGCCAGGCGCTCGAAGGGCAGGTCTACTGGGTCGAGACGTCCTCCGGCCGCATTCCGCGCCTGGAGCTGGACAGCGCCCCCATCGAGGTCGGGCCGGCGCTGCGCGAGCATCTCTACGACAAGATGCCGACCGTCGTCATGACCAGCGCCACCATGAGCTGCGGAGGAAAGCAGCGGATTCCGCCATTTTCAGGATCGTCTCGGCTTGACGACCGGCGAAACGCTGCTGCTGGGCAGCCCGTTCAACTACCGCGAGCAGGTCGAGCTGCATCTCTTCCGCCGAATGCCCGATCCGTCCAGCGATCCGGCCGGATATGAAGAGGCGATGCTGGCGAAGATCCCGGAATTTGTCGAGCGCAGCAAAGGGAGGGCGTTTGTGCTGTTCACCAGCTACCAGACGATGCAGAAAGCAACGGCCCGGCTGCAAATCGTGGTGCGAGCAGCAGGGCTATCCGCTGCTGAGCCAGGGCGACGGATTGCCGCGATCGCAAATGGTCGAGCGCTTCCGCCAGGCGGGCAATGCGGTGTTGTTCGGCGTCGATAGTTTCTGGCAGGGGGTGGATGTGCCGGGCGAGGCGTTGTCGAACGTCATCATCACGAAGCTGCCGTTCGCGGTGCCGGACCGGCCCGTCGTCGCCGCCCGGCAGGAGGCCATCGAGGCAGCCGGCGGTCAGGCATTCTTCGACTATCAGGTGCCGCAGGCGGTCATCAAGTTGAAGCAGGGATTCGGCAGGCTCATCCGCACCGCCACCGACACGGGCCTCGTCGTCATCCTCGATCCGCGGGTGTTAACCAAGGGCTATGGCCGCTCGTTCCTGGCGGCGCTGCCGGAATGCCGACGCTTCGTCGATGGGGTGGCTGAGTAGGCGCGTGCAGGCCGAGTGCAGACGGCGGCGAGTCGGCTACCGCGTACTGAGTACTCGAGTACTGAGTACTCAGTACTGGGCTTTTCCGATCCGTACTCGCGCCAATCCCGTGAATCGGAACAGCGGCGGGTCGATGCACTCGAAGCGAATCGCCTCGCCGCTGCGGCACGCCCACAAGCCGGCCGGTGAGGTCAGCGACGAGTTCGTAGTCCACACCGATCGCGATGCGATCGAATGTCAGCCGCGGCGGTCGTAGCTGGTCCGCCTCTCCACGGGAATGAACTCGAAGTAGACGCCATGATCCGGCAGCCAGCGGAGCAGGCCTGTTTCGGGGTCCTCGACGCCGACCGGTGAAGCGAGGCGCGTCGCCATTTCGAGTTGGATGACGCCGTCGCCGAGTTCGTCGCGCAGCAGGCCGGCAGCCGGGTCGGATGGTTGCGCGATCCAGAGGACGGCGGCCAGGTCGGGCCAGATGTCCGCCACCCGTTCGCGGCGTGCCAATCGTTTCACTTCTGCAAACAACTTGAGCAGCGCGGAGACGGAGCCGGCGAGACAGGTCGCTGCGGTCTGGCCGGCAGCGCGAGCCACTGCCGAAATCGTCGATCCCCCACGGCGTATGGTCGAGTCAGCCACGGCAGTTGCCGCGCGTTGGGGAACGTCTGAACACTGCTTCGGCCCTCGGCCAGATGGGCGGCCGACAGTTCTTCGCCGAGAAAGACGACCGATCCCGAGCAGAGCGCGGCATGCGGTTTCGCCCGGCGGACCAGGGCCAGGGCGGTCTGGTTGGCGGCACGATAGGCTGCCTCCAGCTGCTGTGTTGTGCCAGGCCAGGTTACGCCGTCGAGCCTCTCGCGCGTCTGCCAGAGATCGTCCAGAGTGCGGAGCGGGACAAGGCGCCGGTAATCGTCGGCGGTGCGAATGCGGGCGAAATCGTGGTCGCGGCCGAAGGGGCTGGAACGAGCCTGATGAACCAGGCCCATAAGGATACGAGTCTGCCGGCGTGCCGGTTCCAGCCCGTCGAGAGCCGCCAGGTGCCGGCGGCAGCGTGCATGCAGCAGCGCATCCGTCACCCGCCGGATTAGCCGGGTTTCGGTCATCCTCTGCCACAGACTGTGCCACAATTCCTTCACGGCGCGATGTTTCCGAGGTTGCACGGACGTCCGGACTTGCGAAGCGAGTTAAGAGAAGAAGAGATTAACGCGCCGGGGCAGGGAGGACAAGCAAGAATCGACTGTTTTTTGAAGAAATGACAAAGAAATGGAGAAGGACAGCTGTACAGATTGCCCAGGCGGCAAAATCGGTATGTGTTGTTTAGCCGCGAGCTTTTGCGAGCGCTGCGGCACGGCGCTCGCAAAAGCTCGCGGCTAAACATCTGAATCCGATTAGACGATGCCGGCCAGCGGCTTGCCGTCGGCGATGGCCAGAGGCCGGCCGAGGTTGTCGCGGACCTGGGTGGCCGGGTCGAGGCCGAGGCCCTTGTAGACGGTGGCGAACAGGTCGCCGATGGAGCAGGGCTTGTCGCCCACGTCCATGCCGTCCTTGCTGGTGGAGCCGTAGGTCTGGCCGCCCTTGATGGCGCCGCCGCCGATCACGACCGACCAGACGCGGCCCCAGTGATCGCGGCCGCCGTTCTGATTGATCTGCGGCGTCCGGCCGAACTCGCCCATCCACACGACGACGGTGTCTTGCCACTTGCCGCGTTCGACCAGTTCCTTGACCAGCGTACCCATGCCCTTGTCGAGGCGCGGGCCGTTGCCCATCTTGATGGTGTTGAAGATGTTGCCGTGGTTGTCCCAGCCGCCCAGGTCGATCTCGACGGCGGTGACGCCCTTCTCGACCAGCTTGCGGGCCAGCAGAGCAGCCCATGCCGAAGCCGTTCTGCATGCCGCCATAGGCGTCGATGACCTTCTTCGGCTCCTTGTTGACGTCGAAGACGGTCCGCAGCGGCGAGATGGTCAGGTCGAAGCCCTTCTTGTAGACGGCGGTGTGCGCCTGGGCCGCACTGCCGGCCTGCTCGCGCATCTCGGCTTCTTCCTTGTCCTTCTCGGTCGCGTTCGACTTCGTGCTCCTGATGTGCGGGAAGCTGCTCTGGGAGAAGTTGTCTTCCAGCTCGTAGAAGAGGCGCTGGCGGCGGCGTTCGCGCTCAATCGCATCTGGTCCTTCTCGTTGCCGAGGCTGGAGTGCGGCGCGATGTTATCCGGCGGACGGCCGGCGTTCTGCACGCTGAACGGGGCGTTGATCATGCCGAGGAAGCCGGGGCCGATGCGCTGGGCCGTGCCGCCGACGCCGATGAAGCCGGGCAGCGGCAGATCCTTCGGGGTCAGCAGCGAGGAGGCGACGGAACCTATGGCGGGTACGGTACCACGGGGTTCGGCGCCCGGCCGGTGTTCATCAGGACCGTGCCGCGCTCGTGGCTGCCTTCGTTGGTGACGAGCGAGCGGATGAGCGACCAGGTGCTTGAACTGCTCCGCGATGGTCGGCAGTACTTCGCTGATCTCGACGCCGTCGGCCGTGGTCTTGATCGGCTTGAATTCGCCGCCGGTCTGCGTGCCGGGCTTGAGGTCCCAGAGGTCCATGTGGCTGGGGCCGCCGCCCATCCAGAAGATGATGAGGCTTTTGTTGTTCTTCTTCAGTTCCGGGGCCCTGGCTCGCAGACCCTGGAGGAATTGCAGGCTCGGAACGGTCACCGCTGCGGCGCCTGCGACGTGCTTGAGGAAGTGCCGACGATTCATCTGGAATCCCCCTTGGGCGGAATGAGGCCGTGGCCCTGGTTTTTTCGTCCTCTTGGTTGTATCCGCTACCTTACAATGTCGCGGCAACCGGTAGGTTTGTCAAGAAAATATTGCCCGATGGAGCGTTTGTCAGGCCGATGCAACTTCGACGCGGCCGCCATGACGAAAGTTCCGTCGAACCACGAAAAATGTTTCGACCGCGTCTCCCGCATTGCCGCTTGCGGCTTAGCGGGAGTCGCCCAACCGCATGAGGCGTAGTCCCTCCTCGAAGCTGAGATAGCGAAGCACCACACCGAGTTCGTCTTTCATCCGCCGGTTGCCAATGCGCCGATTGACGCGATCCGATCCGGCCGGCGGCATGAAGAAACGCGGCGGCGGCAGCGCCATCACCTCGGCGAGGCGCGTGTACCAATCGCGAGCCGCCGCACCGGATGGTCGTCGCAGACGTTATACACTCCCCCCGGTCGGCCACGCTCTCCCGCGGCCAGCACGGCCGAGGCACCGTCCTCAACCTGGATAAGGTTCAGCCATTTCGCCGCGTCGCCGGCGATCGCCTCGCCGGCCTTCAACTTGCCGGCACCGATCAGCCGACCCGGTCCGTAAATGCCCGCGAACCGCAGCGTGATCGCTGTCGGCCGCCGCTCGCGCAACCGGCGCTCCGCTTCGAGCATGACGCGCCTGATTCTTCCATCGGCTCCGTTCTGCTCTCTTCGTCCACCATTTCGCCGTCTATCTGGCCGTAGACGCCGGTGCTGCTGACATAAACGAAGGACCCGTTCCAACCGTGCAGCGCGTTCAGGACGTTCGCCAATCCATCGAGATAAACCGTGCGCATCGGCACGCCCGCCGTCCGGTCGAAGCCGACACAGTGGACGACCGTATCCACCGACGCGGGCAGCGGCGCAGGCTGTCCGGCGCAACACGTCGCAGATCACCGGATCGAGGACCAACGCACGCAACTCCTCGGCGCGGTCCGGACTGCGTGTCGTGGCGAAAACGCGGTGACCGGCGTCGCGCCAGCGCGCGGCCACGATTCGGCCGAGATAGCCGCAGCCGATCACGAGTTTAGCGGACATGGCACGATTCTCCGATTTATCTCTCGCTCAACTGCCCTCTTGTTTGTTTAATAGTGACAGACCGCCGGAGGTGCGACAACCTCCGCGGTTCCCGCCGCGTTCGGAGAATCCCAAGATGTTCAAAGTGACGAGCGGCCCCATGTGCGGCCGTCTGACGCGCCGCAGTTTCCTTCAGGCCGGCGTTCTGGGCGTCGGTGGACTGAGCCTGGCGGATCTGCTGCGTCTAAGGGCCGCAATTCCCCCTCACCCTACCCTCTCCCCCTTAGGGGGAGAGGGTAGGGTGAGGGGGGCCGCGAAAGACACGCGCGTCATTCTCTTCTGGATGAGCGGCGGTCCGGGGCACATGGAGACGTGGGATCCCAAGCCCGACGCCGTGGCCCAGTTCCGCGGGCCTCTCGGCGCGATCCGTACCAATGTCCCCGGCGTCCAGTTCGGGGAACTGCTGCCCGAAGAGGCGAAGCTGATGGACCGGCTCGCCGTCCTTCGCTCCGTCAATCACGGTTCCGGCGACCACACCAAGGGCAATCACTGGATGCTGACCGGCTACGAAGGCCCGGCTTTTAACGCGCCGAATTTCAATCATCAGCTGCGGCCGTCGCTCGGCTCCGTGGCGTCCAAACTGCGCGGCCCAATCCAGCCGGGGTTGCCGCCCTACGTCGCCGTGCCGCACCTGCGCGGCGGCACCGACAACTTCTTCCACTACGCCGCCTACCTCGGCGCCGGCGCCAACCCGCTCAATGTCAATTCCGACCCGAACTCGCCGGAGTTCCGCGTCCGCAACCTCGTCCTCGCTCCGGAATTGAACTTTGCCCGTCTCGAATCGCGCCGCCACCTCCTCGAAACGGTCGATCAAACGCGCCGTGCCGTGGACGCCCGGCTCACTGACTTCGACCAACATAGCCAGCGCGCGTTCGACCTGCTGACCAGTCGGGAGGTGGCGAAGGCGTTCGACATTGCCGCCGAGACCGCCGGCGCTGCGCGACCGTTATGGCCGGCACATCTTCGGCCAGAGCGCCCTCCTGGCCCGGCGCCTGGTCGAGGCCGGCGTCACCTTCGTCACGGTGAACACCGAACCGTGGGACCATCACGGTACCGCCAATCGCTTGCCGACGGAAGTGGGCGCCCGCAAGCTGATCCCGCCGTTCGATAAGGCTTTCGCGGCGCTGATCGAGGACCTGATCGCCCGCGGACTGTACGAGAAGACGCTGGTGGTAGCGATGGGCGAGTTCGGCCGCACACCGCGCATGAATCCCGAAGGCGGCCGCGATCACTGGGGCAACGTCTTCAGCGTGCTGATGGGCTGCGGTGGCATGAAGATGGGCCAGGTGATCGGCAGGAGCAACCCGCGCGGCGAACACGTCGTCGATCGGCCGATCACGCCGCAAGACGTGGCCGCTACGGTACTGCACCATCTCGGCATCGACGGGCGGAAGGTGAGCTTCCTCGACAATCAGAATCGGCCTACGGCGCTGATCGAGACGGGGCAGCCGATACGGGAACTGCTCGGATAGGGCGATGTCGTGGGATTGACATTACCTCCAACGGGTTGCGTCCCAATTACCACTCTCTCAAAAAACTCGATTAGCGAGGAACGAACGATGAGTGAACAGGGTACTCTCCAGTTTTGTGACGAGGCGCTGCACTTCATCGCGCAAATCGAAGACCCGGTGACGCGGTCGCTGGTCAACATGGCTTTCGTTCACATGGTCAAGCGCGTCCATCTCCAGAAAAGCACCGCGCCTCGGTCCGATGTAGACATGCTCTTTCTGGTCACCGCCCTTGCCGACTATTTCGCGGAACACAGCGTGATCGCTCGGACCCTGGAGGGGGAGTTAGTCGGCGCATGGGATGATGGTGCCATCGCGGAACCATGAAGACTTGATTTCCCCCAGATCGTCAGGAATCATCCTTCACGCGCGAGGTAGTCATCCTCTCGGCGCTTTTCTTCCAGGCACTCGATGAAATCTCGATGTACCGAAGTGTGGATTTGCTGCATGAACGACTCATCGAGGTTGTGAGTGCGAATCAAGAACACCACGTCGCCGAAGTCGTAATCGCGCCGCGCCGCCAATTTCAGCTGGATAAGTTGCGGCAGAGTTAACACGCGGATTTTGTCGATCTCTTCGCTGGCGGTTGTCGAGTCGGGAAAAGCGATCGGCCCGGGCTTTCCTGAACCAGGGAACAGACCACTGACGAGGCAATAGACCGTTACCCCGCTTTGTCGCTCGACGAAGCGGCGGGTCCGTCCCTGAACCGGCTCATACGCGTCGCCGACGAATTCTTGCCGAAAGCGCTGCAACCCATCGGGAGTGAGCAGGACATCAACGTCGCGAGTCGTCCGCTCGGCGCCGTGTGCATTGACGGCCATCGCCCCCATGATGGCGTACGGAATGCCGACTTTTTTCAACCGCCGAACCAACCGCCGCATGGCCTGGTGCTGCGGGCTGCGCTTGCGAAAGAACATACCGATCTCCTGAAGCCGCTCCGTGAAACGGAGCGGCTTACCCTCGAATCCGATGTTTGAACTTTCTTGTGGTGTTGTGGTCATGTGCCGTCAACTCCTAAGAGCTAGATGGATCTATTCGCCCTGCTGCCGCAACTGCGTCGAGGACACGTCGTGCCGAAACGGTATCTCGCGGAACAGGTCGCGGTGTGGCTCCGGTATGGCAATCTGTTCCAGTCCGATGAACTTCCTCGACGCATCGACCCGGCCGGCGACGAGAAAGCGACATCCGAGAGCGCGAAACTCGGTCAAGGCCGCACTCAACTGTTCCTCGCTATCCTCGTAGAAACGCAGATCGACAATCCGCGCTGCCGTGTCGGAGCCGAGAACGAACACGGCACCGGGGAAAAGGCGGGCTTTCTCGATGAATGTCGGCGCGCGCGTCAGCCACACGGGGCTGCGCCAGGCGAACTGGGCCAGACGGCGTCGCGCCTCTTCTTCGGAGAGCGCCGATTTTTCGACGTTGACGAGCGAGATCTCGAACGCCGCCTCCGTCTGCTCCATCGCCGCCGTCGTGTGCGCGAGTTCGACATGGGCTTCGTGCAGGGGGTTGAAGGAACCCGGCAGGATCAGTTTCGACCGCACGGCGTCCGAGCGAAAGCGGCCGTCGGGATCGCAACACACCGTCAGGCTGCGTCCGAGCAGAAACTGCGTGAAAGCGTCTGCTCCCTCCTGCGTCTCCACGACCACTTCCTCGCCCGGCAGCAGCGGAACCGGCATCTGTTGAGCGACGCCCAATCCCGCGGCCAGGGCGTTGAGCGCCAGCAGCTCGACGACGGTTTCCTCCTCGGCCCGGCTGCGTGCCTCTTTCGTCAGCGTCAACGACCAGGTATGCGTGGCTTGGGCCGTGTGAATCGCGACGTGACAGCGGTGGTCGCCGCGCTTGGGGCGGTCGGAGCGGAGACTGGCGGTGCAGCCAAGACCGAGAACGGTACAACCCGGAGCCAGCCGGCGGGCCCGTTCGCAGGCCCGGCGAGCCAGGTCGCGGCTGGCGGCGGCCGAACAGTACGACGCCGGCCGAAAACCGAGGTAGTCGGCCAGCGCTTCCTCGCCGTAGGGCACGACGATTTCCAGCACGGTGCGTGAGCCGCCCGGCACCGACAGCAATCGGCCGGCCAACCCCGAACCACCACCGGTTAGCGCCGCGGCGTACTTCCCCGTCGCCCGATGCAGAAGGGCGATCAGATCGTGAGCTGCGTGGTCCATGAGAAAAATCCCCGCCAGCGTGCCGTGGAAGGTGCGTCGGGACTCGCTGTAGTGGATATACGCCGGACAGGGGATGCTGGGTTTCGGCGAACCAGACTTTCAACGCGGAGCCGCCCCAGATAGGATGGCGTCAGGAATCCCGGCATCCACACCGAAGGAGTGCGATCCATGCTATCGAGGAAGCGGACGATCGCGGCGGCGGTTCTGCTGATCGCGATTCTGGGCGGAGTTCATGCGTACCACCTCTTGGCCGCGGAGCAGAAAGCGCCCGCGGAATCACGTCCCGACGATCCGATCAACATTCCCAGCCAGACCGACGGGATCGTGTTGGTACTCGGCACGGAAATCAAGGATGGCGACAAGGTACCGGCGAACGAAGTTATCACCGTCAAGATCGACGGTCAGGATCGCCGCTATCGTCGCCTCAAGGTCGGCGACAAAGTTGAAGAGGGGCAGGTGATCGGGCGCGTGGATGACCGGCTGGCTCGCTTTGAGGTGGAGGCGTGTACAGCCCATCTGAAGGCTGCGGAGGAGCGACGAAAAATAAGCGAATTGGTCAGAGACGAAGCGATGGTGCGCATTCGAATCCTGCGAGAATTATGCACGAAAACACCAGGTTCCGTCTCACCGGAGGAGATGCGGGGAGCAGAGACATTGGTCTCCACATCCACCACGGAACAGATCTTACGGGCAGGTGAAGTGAAACTCGCCGAGGTCAACGTGAAGAAGGCGGAACTCCTCCTCAGCCAGTACGAAATTCGTGCCGTGCGCGGCGAGGTCACGGCTATCCTGAAACGGCGCGGCGAAGCGGTCCGGGCGTATGAAACGGTCGTGCGAATTCGGGCCGAGTCGATCCAATAGTCTTTAGCCTGGCGAGTCTGGTTAACACGGGAGGTCCTAATGTCTTCTTTGGCAGATCGCATCACGGTAGACCCCGAGCAGTGCGGCGGTCGCCCTTGCGTCCGAGGGATGCGCATCCGCGTTAGCGACGTCCTCGACCTGCTCGCGAACGGACTTAGCGCCGGAGCAGGTTGCCGAGGAGTTGCCGGATCTGGAGCCGGCGGATATCCAGGCATGCCTCCGCTTCGCCAGCCGGCGCGTGGCCGATCCGGAGCCAGTCGCATGATCATTTGGCTGGACGCTCAACTGCCCCCGTCGGCCGCGGCCTGGATCACGGCGACATTCGGGATCGAGGCCCGCGCTGTCCGCGACTTGGGGCTGCGCGATGCAAAAGACCCGCCGATCTTCCAGGCTGCCCGCGCCGCGGAGGCAGTGGTGATGACCAAGGACAGCGACTTCGTAGAGATGTCGCAGCGTCTCGGCCCGCCGCCGAAGGTGCTGTGGGTGACGTGCGGCAATACGTCGAACGCCCGACTCCGCGAGATCCTCAGCCGCCAATTGCCTGCGGCGGTCGCGCGTTTGGAGGGAGGGGAAAGTTTGGTCGAGATCGCGGACGTTTCCTAGCCGATGCTGACTGCTGTGGGAATCCCGCACTCCTGATTGAAGAGTGAGTCCGATGACCGCGCCTCCTGACTTCTCCAACCATGCCGAGCCGTCGTCCCTGGACCTGCGATGAGTTCCATCAAATGTGGAACTTCGGCTGGTTTGAGGGACAATCCGTCATTCTCGTCGAGGGGGAAATACTGCAAAGGCCTGCCCCGAACCCTCCGCATGACATGTCCACCTCGCTGGCCGACTACGCCCTGAAAGCGGTGTTTGCGGCCGGCTTCACGGTCCGCGTCCAGATGGGTCTGGTCCTTGGCCAGACCAGCGACCCGATCCCGGACATCGCCGTCGTCGCCGGCTCGCCACGCGCTTACGTGAAACATCCGACGACGGCCCTCCTCGTCGTCGAGGTCAGCGAGAGCACGCTGGCGTATGACCGGCTGGAGAAAGCCAGCCTCTTCGCCGCGGGCGGCATCGCGGATTACTGGATCATCAACCTGGTCGATCGCCAGGTGGAAGTGCGCCGCCGTCCGGTGCCGGATGCCGCCCAGCCGTTTGGTTTCAGCTACGCCGATCTGACTATTCATCGCGCGCCCGATGGCATTACGCCCCTGGCCGCTCCAAACGCGGTCATCGCCGTTGCCGATTTGCTGCCGTGAGAAGCCATTCCAGAGAAGACATTCACTCGTCCAGCTTGAACGACTCGAAGAACCGCATCGCGTCGGCCCCGCCCGGCGAGATGCGTGGCCCGGAGACCGCGAGGATGTACAGACGGCTGCGATTGTCGACCGTCACCAGGAACAGCCGGCACAGGGCGGTTTTGCGCGTCCCGCGCTTTCTGAATGCGAAGCTCGCGGCCGGGGTGCGGTCCCAGCGCGATCTTACCCTCCACAATCACCTCCCCGTCCATGCCCTGCGTCATCAGGTCGCGCTTCGCCGCGGCCATACGGTCAAGGACCTCGCCGGCCGCCGCCCCACCGAACGCCGCGGCGGGATCATCCGCGTAGGCGAAGACGAACGAAGTGCTGCTGCCGTACTGAAGGACGTGCCGGCTGCCGTTGAGTTGCGGGTTCGGAAACGGCCCCACGGTCGGTGTTCCAGGCATCCGAACGCTGGCCCCGGCGCCGTCCGGTGCAACGAGCTGCCACTCCGCCGCGTCGATCGGTCCCCGGTTTCGCTCCAGGAGAAACATTTTGCAAGCGATGACACAGGCGACCGCGGCCCCGATGCCCAGCGTCGCTCCGATGAGCCGTCGTCGTCCGCGTTTCTTGCCCTGTTTCGGACGATGATGTCGGGGTGGATGTTCATGAGGGACGTGGGTAGTCGCTTGCGGTTCCGGAGGCGGCGCGGCATCCGGATCGACTTTCAAACCGACGACCTGATACGTCGGCACCGGTACGTCGGCCCCTATGGCCCGGCCGAGGTCTTCCAGGCACAACTCCCCGTTCTCTCCGCGGCGGGCGATGAACTCACGCGCGCAGCGTGGACACTGGACCGTCTGGTCAAGACGGTCGTTCGGCAGCACCAGTTGCCGGCCGCAGTCGAGACAGTCGATGGTATCGGTCATCGCGGAGGTCTCAACAAGGGAAGAAACGACAGCGCTTTATCTTGCGGAGTGACGCGGCTGAACACAACAAGAATCTGGGTTAGACTGCCGTTCGTTGCGATTTCGTATATCATCCGTGTGCCACCCCTCACGAAGAAAGGAACCACCATGCTCGCACGTCTCGCCGGCCTGGCACTTGCCGCGCTGCTTCTTCCCGGCGCCCTCCGCGCCGAGGACAAGCGCAATTTCCTATTCATCGGTGAAGCCGCGTCGGCCAAGGTGGAGGGCACCGTCACGCTCGACGGCCAGCCGCTGGCCAAGGCAAAAGTGACGTTTCATTCGACCGACGAAAAAGGGCGCGTCCTGTCCGCGATGACCGACGAGGACGGCAAGTATCGTCTCACTGTCGGTAAGAAGGACAACGCCGTGCCGGGCACCTTCCGCGTGACGATCGAGAAGAAGATCGACGGGAAGGAGACGCTGCCGCCGAGTTACGCCGACAAGGACAAAGCCGGGCTGATGACCGTCATTCAGAAGGGCGGGAACGTGTTCGATCTCGTGTTGAAGAGCCGGTGATCCGTTGTAGCTCCTCCAGCGCTACCCCCTCTCCCCGGTACTCCGGGGAGAGGGGTTGGGGGTGAGGGGTGAGCACCGGATCAATGTGCTGGCACCCTCCCCTCACCCCCAACCCCTCTCCCCGGAGTACCGGGGAGAGGGGGGCAGGCGAAAGCCATCAGTCATCAACCTGGAGCCCTCATGCGCCATCCTCCTTACATGCCTCGCCGTTGCTCTCGCCGGTCCCGCCCAGGCCGCCGACGCACCGAAGCGGCCCCACATCGTTTTCCTGCTCGCCAACGATCTCGGCTGGAAGGACGTCGGTTATCACGGCAGCGAGATCAAGACGCCGAACCTCGATCGCCTCGCCGCGGCTGGGGCGAAGCTGGAGCAGTTCTACGTCATGCCGGTGTGCAGCCCGACGCGCACCTGTCTGATGACCGGCCGCTATCCGATGCGCATCGGCCTGCAAACCGGCGTCGTTCGGCCCTGGGCGCCTACGGTCTGCCGCTCGACGAACGTACGCTGGCCCAGGCGCTGAAGGAAGCCGGCTACGAGACCGCCATCACCGGCAAATGGCACCTCGGCCATTTCGAGCCGGAATACCTGCCGACACAGCGCGGCTTCGATCACCAATACGGCCATTACAACGGCGCCATCGACTACTTCGACCACACTCGGGAAGGCGGCCTCGACTGGCACCGCGACGGCAAGGCGCTGCACGAAGAAGGCTACAGCACGAACCTGATCGGCGCCGAGGCGGTGCGGCTCATCAAGGCCCACGATCCGGCGAAACCGCTGTTCCTCTACGTCCCCTTCAACGCGCCGCACACTCCGCTCCAGGCGGCGGAATACCTGAAGAAGTACGCGGACATTAAAGATATGCAACGGCGTAAATATGCCGCGATGGTGACGTGCCTCGACGACAACGTCGGCCGCATCGCGGCGGCGCTGAAGGAGCGCAGCTTCCTCGACGACACGCTGCTCGCTTTCTCCAGCGACAACGGCGGACCGACGAATGCCGGCGCGGCCAACGGCGAGCTGCGCGGGGCGAAGGCATCGCTGTACGAAGGGGGCGTGCGCGTCCCGGCATTCGCGGTGTGGCCCGGCAAGATTAAGCCGAACAGCGAAGTCACGGAACCGTTGCACATGGTCGATTGGTATCCGACGCTCGTGAAAATCGGCGGCGGCACACTCGAACAGAAGCACCCGCTCGACGGCAAGGACATGCGCACGACTCTGACCGAGGGTAAACCGACGCCGCACGGCAACATCCTCATCAACGTCGAGCCGAACCAGGGCGCGCTGCTGGTCGGGACGTGGAAGCTGATCGTCCACGGCAAACTGCCTGCCGCCGAGGGCGAGAAGCCGCAGCGCGTCGAACTGTATAACCTGGCGGAAGACATCCGCGAAGGAACCAACCTCGCCGAGAAGGAGCCGAAACGCGTCGTGGAGATGTTGGTGCGGCTGAATGCTTACGCCAGGGCCGCGGTGCCGCCGAAGGGTGCCGGGGCGCAGGCAAAGCCGGCGGACTTCAAGGCGCCGAAGGTGTGGGGGGAGAAGGATTAGTTTCATTTAGCCGCGAGCTTCTGCGAGCGTTGAGACCGCGCTCGCAGAAGCTCGCGGCTAAACGGGGGAGACCATCATGCCGCGCACGTATCGTGTCGCCGTCATCGGCCGGACCGGCAAGGGCAACTACGGCCACGGCCTCGACGTCGTCTGGAAGGCGTTCGACAACGTGCAGCTCGTCGCTGTTGCCGACGAGGATGAAAAGGGCCGCGCCGCCGCCGCGACCCGGCTCGGCGTCAAGAATGCCTACGCCGACTACCGTGCGATGCTGGACAAGGAGAAGCCGCAGATCGTCGCCGTCGCCGATCGCTTCCTCGATTTGCACATGCGACATGGTGATCGCCTGCGCCGCGCCGGAGCCAGCATCTTCCTGGAAAAGCCGATGGCCCGCACGCTCGAAGAAGCCGACGCGATGGTCAAGGCGTGCGAAATGAACCACGTCAAGCTCGCCATCGCCTTCCAGACGCGCTACAGCCCGATCGCCGAGCGGATCAAGGAGTTGATCGCCGACGGCAAGCTCGGCGACATTCTGGAGCTGCGCAGCCGCGGCAAGGAAGACCAGCGCGGCGGCGGGCAGGATCTTCTGGTCCTCGGCACGCACCTGTTCGACATGATGCGCCTGTTCGCCGGCGACGCCCGGTGGTGTTTCGCCAACATTCTGCAGAACGGCAAACCGGCGACGAAGGCCGACGTGAAGGAGGGCGGGGAGAACGCTGGGCCGATCCTGGGCGACAACCTCTTCACCACCTACGGCTTCGACAAGGGCGTCGTCGGCACCTTCGGTTCGCACCGGGCGAAACACGGCGTCGGGGCGCGCTTCGCCTTGTCGATCTTCGGCTCAAAGGGGGCAGTCCACACCACCATGGGCAGTCTGCCGGAGACGTTCTTCGTCGAGGACCCAACTTGGGCACCCGGCCGCGGCAAGGCGGAGCCGCAAGCAGTCACCAGCGCCGGCCTCGGCAAACCGGAGACGCTCAAGGACGCGTCGCTGGGACAGGGCAACATCTGGATCGTGAAGGACCTGCTGGAGGCCATCGAACAAGATCGCCAACCGCGCGGCAGCATGTACGACGGCCGGGCAGCTCTGGAGATGATCCTGGCCGTGTACGAATCGTTCCGCCTCAAAGGGCCGGCCGAGCTGCCGCTCAAGAACCGCAAGCACCCGTTGACGATGCTGTGAGTCACCTCACCCTCTTGTTTTCGATACGCTGCGGGTGACAGGCTGCGCTCGATCGAGCGGATGAGGGCATGGTTCAAAGGCGGGCGACACCGTGGTAGGACGGATTTGCAATCCGTTCACTATCGCCCGGACGGATTGCAAATCCGTCCTACCACGGTGTCACCCCTCCGGTGCCCCGTTTGAACCATGCCCGAATGAGCCTCTATGGGGCGTCGCGCTGCTCCAACTCCTCGGCGATCCGCGCGAAGTACTCGTCCAGGGCGAAAACGTTTGCAGGGGACGCCGGCTGCGGCGCCCTGTTCTTCGAGCGCATGGCCGCGAAGGTCGGTGTGAACGCGGAGTCCTCGCCCTGGTCCGTCGTGTTCGCGGTTGTTGCCGATGCACCCGTGTTCTCGGCGGCCGGTGGATTCGGTGCCGACTCCGCCGCGAGCGGCTTCTCGACCGCTGAACTCGCCGCCGGCGTGTCCACGACCGCGGACAGCGGATGCCCGTCCGTCATGGGCGCCAACACCGCCGGGAGCGGATCCGCCGCCGGCGCGGCGATCCCGTCGTCGTCCACCAGCTCGATCTCCTCCGGCGCTGGCCACAGGTGAAGGCGCTGGAACGCTGGGGCCGCGCCGCGATCGGGACGGTTGCGGCCGGGATCATTGGTGCTGTCGGCGTGAGCGCTTCCTCGGCGCGATCTTCGGCGGCCGGCAGAACCGGCGGCGGTGACGGCGGCACCAGAGCCTCGACCTCCTCCACCGCTGGCACCGGTTCTGGCGGCAGCACGACGGCCAACTCGACCGATACGGGCGCGGTCACTCGCACCGGCGCCGGCGCACAGAACCGTCACGACCTCGTTCGCCGATTCGGCGCCGCCGGTCGGTCCAGGGGTCAGCGTAAACAAGCCCTGCGTGTCGGCAACCGTCGTTGCGATCACGTTGAACCCGGTCGGGTTGACCGCCGACACCAGGTCGATCGCGGTCGCGCCGGGACTGGCGGTTCCGTTAACGTGGAAGTTAATCGTTACCAGGCTGCCGCCGGCCGGGTCCGTGATCGGCACGTTGCTGAACAGTGTGATGCCCAACTCACCCGTGGCCGGGTTCACGACCACCTGGAGCGTCCAACCCGTTCCCGATGCCGGCACCGTTCCTAGGCGGACGTCCGCGGCCGACACGCTTAGCACTGCCGGGTCGAACTGCAACGCCAGCGTGGCCTCCGTCATGCCCGCGTTGGCCGCCGCCACTGGGTCGTCGATGTTCACTGGCACCGTGACGATGCCTCCCAGACCGGCCTCAGGTCGGTCGGGAGGCTCACTGTCGGATCAGGACCCGTCGGGTTGTTGCTCGGTGCGCCGGGGTAAGGCGGTAGCTGCGCCGGGTTGCCGCCGCTGAAGATCTGGTTGAGAATGGTGGCGTCGCCCGAGTTCATCAGGCCGGTGTCGCTGAGGTTGGCGAGGATGACCGGGTCCACGATCGGGAAGGCGCCGAAGCCGCTGTCCGCCTTGCCGGCCACACGCACAATGTCCACCGAGTCCGCGCTGGTGTAGCCGCCGCTCCCGGTCGCATTGGCGGGGAAGGCGACCACGTGCAGGCCGTCGCTGGTGACGACCGGCACCGTCCCGCCGTCGATCGTGTTGTTGGACCCGCTCGTCAGGTCGAAGTGCAGCAGATCCAACGACTTGTAGGCGGCGTTGGCCGGCACCGTGGCCGTCAGACCGCCCAGCAGCACGGCACCCAGCGTCCCGAGATTCATGCCCGCCGCACTCTGGAAGACGATGGTCGCCTGGGCGGCACTGCCCGACCCGGTCGTGGCCACCGTGAAGGTCGTGCCGCTCAGCGTCGAGTTCACCGTACCACCGCTGATAGTGAACAGGTTGGCATTGTAGTCCAGCGTGAACGTGGCGGTGGTCACGTTGGCCGGCGCATTGGGATTGGTGATGGTGATCGTCGACCCGCTCGGCGACAACGAGTTGACGCTCACCGTCATCAAGCCCGGGTTGGCCACCGTGGCGGCGAACGTGACGGTGGCGGTCGCTGCGTCTCCCACGACCGATACGCTCACGTTGCCGGTTCCGCCGACGTTGGTCAGCGCCCCCAGCGCGGTCTTGATGTTGGCCGCCAGCGTCGGCGGGAGTGCTGCTCCAGGTGATGGCGCCGGTGCTCGAACCGTTCAACGAGAGTCGGAAGGTGCCGCCCGTGACGCCGCTGCTGAAGGCGACCGTCTGGGTCGAGGCCAGCAGGGTCAGGTCGATCGGGATGCCCACCGCCGGACTGGAGTTGTTGGGCACGTTAATCGGGTCGGTGCTGTCCGGACCACGAGCGAAGTCGGGCACGGTCACCACCACGGTGTTCGCGGCCAGCGGGCTGACCGTGAACGTCGCCGTGTAGTTGCCGCTCCCGGCTGTGCCGTCGCTGAGGCCGTCCAGCAGCAGGCCGGCCGGCGTCTCGAAGGCTTGGCTGCCGCTGACCAGGGTGGCCGTGTACGTGTCCGCCGGCAGCAGACCCCAGCTATTCGCCAGCGGCAGGCCGTTGGTGCCCGCTTCGGTCGTCTTGATAAACGTGATCTTCTGGTTGCTCGGGTCGATGACCAGCGATCCGGTCACGGCCTTGCCGGTGGTATTCGACACCAGCGTCACGTCGGCGGCACCGTCGTTGGAGGACGACGAGTTGTAGAGGTTGAGCTGAGCGGTATTGCCGCTGTTCGTGTTGTTGAACGGCTGACTGAACGTGGCGACGAAACCGGTCGGAGTAGCGGCGAACGAGGTCACGGCCAGGGTGACGTTGAACGCGCTGGAGTTGGCGCCCGTTAGCCCGCCGGTGGCGTTCTCGCTCAACTGGTAGCTGCCGGCCGTGTTGAGGAGCAGATTGCTGAACGTGGCGACGCCGTTGTGGACGGTCGCGGTCGTGGTGCTGCCCGCCGAGAAGCCGCCGGGGCCGCTGGCGACGCCCAGCGTGACCTGGTCGGTCTGATCGCTGGTGAGGACGTTGCCGAACTGGTCTTCCACCGCCGCTTGCAACGCCGGATTGATCGCCGAGCCGCCTGCCGTGTTGCCGGGCTGCACGAGGAAGGCTACCTTGGCCGCGCTTGCGGGGTTGTTGGTCAGGCTGAACGACGCGGGGGTGGCAACTCCGGCTGCCGCGGCCGTGACGGTGTAGCCGCCGGCCACAGTGTTGGCCGTGACCATCGTCGAAAACTGGCCGTTGCCGTTGGTCGAGCCGCTGGCGTTGACGAACGAAACGCCGGCTCCGCTGCCGGGGGCCGTGAAGGTCACGCCGACTCCGGACACCGGGTTGGCAAACTGGTCGAGCACCGTGACCACCAGTGCGCTGCCGAACGCGCTGTTGACCGTGGCGCTCTGCGACGAGCCGGACGCGATGACGATGCTGTCGGCGGAGCTGGTGCCGACGTTGATATTGTTGGAAGTGGCCGCGGTCACGCCACTGGCATTGGTCGTGAAGGCGATGTTCATCGCCTCGGCCTTGTTGTAGGACAGGCCGCTGAACGTCGCGATACCGTTCAAAAGCGCTACCGTCAGCGGACTCCCCTGCAGCGCCGCCGTCCCGAGGCTGCCGCGCACCGCTGTGACGGTGTGCGTGCTGTCGGTCGCGATGACATTCCCGAACGAGTCCTCTTCCTTCACCACCGGTTGGCTGAGGAAGGCCACACCCGCCGTTGCCGGAGTCGATGGCTGTTGCGTGACAACCAGCTTACTGGCTGCCGCCGGGCTGACCAACAAGAAGCTGGACGTGGCCGCAGGCACGCCGGCGTTCGTCGTGAAGCTAAGATTCAGAAACTCGGCAACGTTGTAGGACAGGCCGCTGAAGGTAGCCACGCCATTGGTCAGAGTCACTGTGAGGTTGCTACCCTGAAGGGTGCCCGTCCCCTGGCTGCCGCGCACCACCGTCACCGTATGCGTGCTATCGCTGGTGATGACGTTGCCGAACTGGTCCTCCTCCTTGACGACCGGCTGGGTCACAAAGGCGACACCTGCGGTGGCCGTGCTCGACGGTTGCGCGGTGACCACCAACTGGCTCGCCGTCGCCGGGCTGACCACGAAGCTGTAGAGCGTGCTGGCCCCGCTGCCGATACCGTCGCTCGGGGTGACGTCGAAGGAGACGGTGCCGCTCGACGTGGGCGTGCCGCTGACCGTGATGGTGCCGCTGCCGCTGCCCGTTATGGTCAGGTTGGCCGGGTTGCTGACGTTGGTGGCGAAGAGCGCGATGGTGCCGTTGCCGCCGCTGCCGGTGATCGACTGCGTGGTGTAACCGACGCCGACCGCACCATTGGGCAGACTCGTCGGAGAGAGCGTGACGCCCGCAACCACCGTGAAGGTATATGTCTTGCTGACCCCGGTGCCGCTGGCGTCAGTAGGCGTTACGGTGAACGAGACCGTGCCCGTGGAAGTGGGTATGCCGCCGATGGTGATGCTGCTGGTGCCGGTGGCCGGAATGGTCAACCCGGTCGTGTTGGTGACGTTGCTGGTGTTCAGGGTGATGGTGCCGCTGCCGCCGCTGGCCGTGATCGGCTGACTGTAGGCGACGCCGACCTCGCCGTTGTTCAGTGGCGACGACGGCGCGAGGTTGACGCTGGCGAACACCATGAAGCTGTAGAGCGTGCTGGCCCCGGTGCCGATGCTGTCGGTAGGCGTGACATCGAAGGAGACGATGCCGGTGGTCGTCGGCGTGCCGCTGACGGTAACGGTGCCGCTGCCGCTGCCGCCGAGCGTCAGGCCGTGTAGGTTGCCGACGTTGCTGGTGTTCAAGGTGATGGTGCCGCTGCCGCCGCTGCCGGTGATCGACTGCGCAGGATAGCCGATGTTGACCTCGCCGTTGGGCAGGCTCGTCGGGGAGAGCGTGACGCTGGCGAACACCGTGAAGCTATAGAGCGAGCTGGTCCCGGTACCGATGCTGTCGGTGGGCGTGACGTCGAAGGAGACGGTGCCACTGGACGTGGGCGTGCCGCTGACCGTGATGGTGCCGCTGCCACTGCCGCCGAGCGTCAGGCCGTGCAGGTTGCCGATATTGCTAGTGTTCAGCGTGATGGTGCCGTTGCCGCCACTGGCAACCGTGATCGACTGCGTTGGATAGCTGAGGCCGACCTCGCCGCTGGGCAAGGACGACGGAGTGAGCACGACCCCAGCGACCACGGTGAAGGTGTAGACTTTGCCGGTTCCCGAGCCGATGGTGTCGGTGGGGGTCACGGTGAAGGTTACGGTGCCGCTGGACGTGGGTGTGCCGCTGACGGTGATGCTGCCGCTGCCGCTGGCCGGAATGGTGAGCCCGGTCGTGTTGGTAACGTTGCTGGTGTTCAGCGTGATGGTGCCGCTGCCGCCGCTGGCCGTGATCGACTGACTGTAGCCGACGCCGACTTCGCCGTTGTTCAGCGGCGACGCCGGCGCGAGGTTGACGCTGGCGAACACCGTAAAGCTGTAGAGCGAACTGGCCCCGGTGCCGATGCTGTCGGTGGGCGTGACGTCGAAGGAGACGGTGCCGGTGGACGTCGGCGTGCCGCTAACGGTGACGGTGCCGCTGCCGCTGCCGCCGAGCGTCAGGCCATGCAGGTTGCCGATGTTGCTCGTGTTCAGGGTGATGGTGCCGCTGCCGCCGCTGGCAACCGCGATCGACTGCGTCGGGTAGCTGATGCCGACCTCGCCGTTGTTCAGCGACGATGGGGTGAGCACAACACCGGCGACTACGGTGAAGCTGTAGAGCGAGTTAGCCCCGGTACCGATGCTGTCGGTGGGGGTCACGTCGAAGGAGACGGTGCCGCTGGACGTGGGCGTGCCACTGACGGTGAGGGCGCTGGTGCCGCTGCCGCCGAGCGACAGGCCGTGCAGGTTGCCGATGTTGCTGGTGTTCAGCGTGAAGGGGCCGCTGCCGCCGTTGGCAACCGTGATCGACTGGGTTGGGTAGCCGACGCCGACCTCGCCGCTGGGCAAGGACGACGGGGTGAGCACGACCCCGGCAACCACGGTGAAGGTGTAGACCTTGCCGGTCCCGGTGCCGACGGCGTCGGTGGGTTTAACGATGAACGAGACAGTGCCGCTGGACGTGGGCGTGCCGCTGACGGTGAGGCTGCCGCTGCCGCTGGCCGGAATGGTCAGCCCGGTCGTGTTGGTGACGTTGCTGGTATTCAGGGTGATGGTGCCGCTGCCGCCGCTGGCCGTGATCGGCTGACTGTAGGCGACGCCGACTTCGCCGCTGGGCAATGAACCCGGATTGAGCACGACGCCGGCAACCACGGTGAAGGTGTAGACCTTGCTGGTCCCGGTGCCGACGGCGTCGGTGGGGGTCACGGTGAAGGTCACGGTGCCGCTGGACGTTGGCGTGCCGCTGACGGTGAGGCTGCCGCTGCCGCTGGCCGGAACGGTCAGCCCGGTCGTGTTGGTGACATTGCTGGTATTCAGGGTGATGGTGCCGCTGCCGCCGCTGGCAACCGTGATCGGCTGGTTGTAGGCGACGCCGACTTCGCCATTGGGCAGCGAAGCCGGGGTGAGCGCGACGCTGGCGACCACGTTGAAGGTGTAGAGAACCGCGGGATGCGTGCCGGTGCCGTCGGTGGGGGTGACGTCGAAGGAGATGGTGCCGGTGGACGACGGTGTGCCGCTGACCGAGATGGTGCCGGTCCCGCCGCCGCTGATGGTCAGGTTGGTCGGGTTGCTGACGTTGCTGGTAGCGAGCGTGACGGTGCCGTTGCCGCTGCCGGTGGTGTTGGTAATCGACTGGTTGTAGGCGATGCCGACTTCGCCGTTGGGCAGCGACGACGGCGTAAGAACCGGCCCCGAGGTCGTAATTACGACGTCGCCGTCCACGGTATCCGTGGTTGCGTTCGTCGGCGTCGGGTTCAGCGTGTAGGGGCCGTTCGCGTCGGAAACATTCGTGACTGTCGAGAAGGCGATGCTGGTGTGCGCAGTTGGCACCAGGTTAAGCACGGTCGTGCCGATCGGCGCACTCCCCAGGAGCGTGAACTGGATGTTGAACAGGGTGCCGGTCGAGTTGGTCGCAATTGGGTCCGTGGAACTGTTGTCCGATTCGCTAAGCCCAATCGAGTCCTTTGTTGAGTCGATGCCGTTTGCGCCGGTGAAAACCCCGGTGGTGCGGAGCGTCCAGCCGGACGACGGGATCAGGTTGCCTGGCGTGATCACAATACTCGACGGGTTGATGTAGGTTGGGTCGAAGAGCAGGGCGACGTTGGTCGAGTCCAGGCCCGGACCACCTGGCTGGTCCCCGGACGGAGTCGGGTCGTAAGTCACAGGCACGGTATAGGCGACACCCGCTGCCGCGTTGGCGACGCTGCCGATACTGAGCGTGGCCTTGGGGCTGGCGCTGCTGATAGTGACGGCCGCTGCTGGCACATTGGGGAAATCGAGGCCGCCGTCCGGCCCGCTGGTGTACGCCGCCTGGCTCGTGTGCGCGATAACGTCGTAAGAGGTATCGCCGCTGTCATCGATGTTGAGGTCGGTCTGGGTCCCGACTGTGACCGTGTTCTTGATGCGCAGGGTCACATAGGCCAGGATGTCGCCGTTGGGAGTGGCGCCGCCGCCGGTGGGGTCGGTGGTCGTGATGTCGGACGACGACCCACCGCTTGACGCGGTGATGGAGATAGTGCCAGGACCGTCGCCGTCCGGCGTGGCGATGAAGGTCCAGCCGTTGGTGGGGACCAGCGGACCCTGGACGACTGTGATATTCGCAGCACCATCGACGAAAACCGTCGGGTCGAAGTCGATCGTTAGGTCGGCGCCGGCCATGCCCGAGTTGGTGCCATCGGTCAGGTGGTCCACGCGCACCGGGATGATCACATCGCCGTTGGCCGCGCCGATGAAACTGCCCTGCGTGGGGCTGCCGGTCACCGCGTTGAAGGTGCCGTTGCCGAGGCTGAAATATGGGGCCGTCGGAGCAGGGACGATCCGGTTCTCCAGTGATTCGAGCGCAAGTCTGGAATGGTGGGGCTTGGAGGCTCGGATGCGGCGCCTTCCCCGGGACCGTGAGGACTGGGAGCGAAATATCTTGGTCATGGTCTGCCACCAGGAGAAGAACATGCTGCACCTCGTGGTTGGAACGACTCACGGTCCAGTCCGCATAGCTTGTGAGGCTATCCGGCGTTACCAGACAGATCAAGAAAAAACCCCAACTTCCCGCGCTCGAGCGGCGCGGCGTCAGCCTGCCGGTCGAGCCTCACCGGCGGGCTGACGCCGCGCCGCTCGCCAGGTTTTCTATAAAGCCATCGCGCTCGCCGGACAGCCAATCCGTTCTTGACTCTCAGAGCCTGAAACAAAATTAACCTCGCTTACGCGTCGGGTTGGCATCCGAGCCCACTAACCCGAAGCGTAAGCGAGGGAGAGAGCCATCTGTCGTTAATTTTGTTTCAGCCTCTCAATAATCGACTTTCATCCCCTCGAAACGAAAACCAGTAGCGGCGTTCGTCTCTTTACCCTCCTTTCCCATCTGACGGTTTCCGCAGTTCATCTTGTGGTTTCCCGTCGAAGTTGCCACAATCCCGCCCCAACCGGGGTCGCACTCCGGAGAACGTCCGCGCCGCGCCGGCGCGGGGAGGGAGACAATTAGATGTCCAATGTGCTGCGCGCGAGCTTGATTGCGGGGCTGATCGGTATCGTGGTCGTCGGGCCGATCGTCTGGTATCGCGCCGTCTACGCCGCCGAGAAACGGCTGCGGGAAGTGGAGCCAGGCCGCGTGTACCGCAGCGGCCAGCTGACCGCCGACGGGTTGGCCGACGCCGTCAGCCGCTACCACATCCGCACGGTTCTCAATGTGCAGGACGATTTTCCCGATCCGGACATCGAGCGGAGTTTCTGGAAATCGGGCACGATCAAGGAGAGCGATCTGTGCCGGCAACTCGGCGTCCGCTATGTCTGGATCGCGCCGGACCTCGTGCCGGTGAAGGAATCGCCCGCCAATCGGCCGAAATCCATCGATGAGTTTCTGCACGTCCTCGACGACGAAACGGTGTATCCGGTGCTGATCCACTGCAAGGCAGGTCTGAACCGCACCGGCTGCCTGGTTGCCGTCTATCGCATGGAGTATCAGGGCTGGACCATGCAGGAGGCGTTCCAGGAAATGAAGGACCTCGGCTTCGGCACCACGACTTGCACGGCCTCGAACCAGTACGTCAGCCAGTACGTTCTGACCTACCGCCGCGGCTTGCGGCACGCCGTCGTCAGGGGTCAGGGGTCAGGGGTCAGGGGTCAGGGGTCAGGAGTCAGCAGTCAGCAGTCAGGCCCGGGAGCCAGCACGACTTCACTCCTGACCCCTAACCCCTGACCCCTGACGATTCGGAGACGAGGCATGATCAAGATCATGGACCGACAGATGGTCCGGGGCTTTTTTAAGGCGTACTTCGTCTGCCTTACCAGCCTGCTCAGCCTCTACGTCGTGGTCGATCTGTTCGAGCACCTGGACGAGTTCACACGGCGCAACGATACGTTCATCGACGTGCTGAAACACATCGGCACGTACTATGCCTATCAAGTATCGCTCATTTTCGACCGAATGTGCGAGGCGATCATCCTGCTGGCCGCGATGTTCACCATTGCGTGGATGCAGCGCTGCAACGAGCAGGTGCCGCTGCTGTCGGCCGGGGTGTCGACGCGCCGGATCGTGCTGCCGGTCCTCCTGTGTGCCTGGGCGATGCTCAGCCTGGCAATCCTCAATCAGGAACTGATCATCCCGCGCATTGCCAATCATCTCATCTACGCCAAGTCCGATCTTGGAGGCGACCAGGACCTGCCGGTCAATGGGGCGTATGAGCCGAACCTTATTCATGTCACCGGTAAATCGGCGATTCGAAGGGAGCAGCTCGTGCGCGGCTTTCAATGCCTGATCCCGGAAAACATCACCGGCTCCCAGATCCACTTGACGGCCCAGGAAGCCTATTACGTCAATAACGGCCCCAATCACCGCGGCTGGGAGCTGATCAACACCAAACCGGCGGACCTAAACGATTTCTCCGGCTGGGAAAACAACAAGATCCTCGAGGTCAAGGATGTAGGCCGTTACTTCTTGCACACGAAAGAGGTCGATTTCGAGGCCCTGACCCGGCCGCTCGACTTCTTTCGCTACGCCTCGACCTACCGCCTGTACCAGGAGCTGCAGAAACCGGAATCGACGCGCCTGGCATCGATGGCCGTCCTGTTCCACATTCGCTTGACTCGACCGCTGCTCGGCATGTTACTGGTTTTCCTCGGTCTGTCGGTGATCCTCCGCGATCAGAATCGCAACCTCATCCTGAGTGCCGGTTCGTGTCTGGTGCTGTGCGGGGTCTTCTTCCTCTGCTCCTACGCCAGTAAGATGCTCGGGGACAACGATTACCTCGCCCCCGCCCTGGCTGCCTGGATGCCGGTGCTGACCTTCGGTCCGCTGGCGATGGTGTTCTTCGATGCGGTCCACACCTGAGCAATAGGTCCGTCTCGCCGCTCGCGGCTTAGCAGGCGAGGCGTCGTGCCAAGCCGAACACGGCGGAACGGATGGGGGTCCATTCTCTTCGGAACTGGTTGCGTGCGTTCGTCCTCGACCCTTTGCGGCGGGCCGATGACGAGGCGCGAACACAGCCTGGCAGCGGCGGCAAGGTGGTAACCGTTGCGGTGACGGCCGCGGTCATGCTGACGTTGCAGCACTACTTGCTCATGTCGAAACCCCTTCTAAAGACCTGCACGCTGCTGCGCGAGATCGGTCTGGGGGCTGTGGCGGACTGGTTCAGAAAGCCGCTCGAATGGGTATGGTCCATCGACCCCGTCGACGAGCGTCTCAGCCTCACCTACTGGGCGTGCGGCTGTCTCATCACGTACTTCGTCATCCCAGCGCTGATCGTCCGGTTCGTCTTCCGCGAGAAGCTGGCCGACTATGGATTCAAGTTGAGCGGAGCCTTCAAGGATGGCTGGCTCTACCTGGTGTTCTTCGGCATCGTCGGTCCCCTGGTGCTGCTGGTGTCGCGCAGTGGGCAGTTCCAGGAGACGTACCCGTTCTACCATCCGGTGAAGTCGGAAGCGTTGTGGCCGTACTTCTGGATGTGGGAGCTGTTGTACGCCATCCAGTTCCTGTCCCTGGAATTCTTCTTCCGCGGCTTCATGGTGCATGGGCTGCGCCGCCGCCTCGGTTCCGGGGCCATCCTGGCGATGATGGTGCCGTACTGCATGATTCATTTCGAGAAGCCGCTGCCGGAAACGCTGGCCGCCATCATCGCGGGGCTAGTGCTTGGTTTCATGAGCCTGCGGACGCGCTCGGTCATGCTTGGGGCGACGATCCACGTCAGTGTCGCGCTGTCGATGGACTTCGCGTCGCTGTGGCGGCAGGGGTTCTTCGAGTGAGTTCGTTTAGCCGCGAGCTTTTGCGAGCGCTGGGTTAGCGCTCGCAAAAGCTCGCGGCTAAACGGCGTCTAGTTCAACCATTTCGCCGCGTCGCGCGCATAGTACGTCAGGATCATGTCGGCGCCCGCTCGCTTGATGCCGGTAAGAATCTCCAGGGCCACGCGGCGTTCGTCGATCCAGCCGTTCGCCGCCGCGGCCTTGACCATCGCGTATTCGCCGCTGACGTTGTAGGCCGCCACCGGCACGCCGAAGCGCTCCTTCACGCGCTGGATGACGTCGAGGTACGCCAGGGCGGGCTTGACCATCAACATGTCGGCCCCTTCGGTCAGGTCCAGTGCCGCCTCGCGCAGCGCCTCGTCGCCGTTGGCCGGGTCCATCTGGTAGCTGTGGCGATCGCCGAACTGCGGCGGCGACTCGGCCGCGTCTCGGAACGGACCGTAGAAAGCCGAGGCGTATTTGACCGCATAACTGAGGATCGGTACGTGGGTGAAACCGGCGGCGTCGAGGGCCGTGCGGATGGCGCCGACCATGCCGTCGAGCATTCCGCTAGGTGCGACCACGTCGGCGCCGGCGCGAACATGGCTCACGCACTGGGCGGCGAGGTTCGGCAGCGTGGCATCGTTGTCGAGGTCGAGCCGGCCGGTTTTCTCCGATAGCACTCCGCAATGTCCGTGATCGGTGTATTCGCAGAAGCACTCGTCGGTCAGGAGGAGTACACGATCGCGGAACTCCGCCTTCAGCGCGCGCAGCGCCTGCTGGACGATGCCGGCGTCCTCCAGCGCGACGGCGCCGGTTGCGTCCTTGTGGCTGGGGATGCCGAAGAGGATGAACGCGCGGATACCGAGATCGAGAGAGCCGCCGACCTCTTCGAGCAGCCGATCGACGCTGAGCTGGAAGTTGCCAGGCATCGACGCGATTTCTTTCTTGATGCCGCGTCCAGGCCGGACGAACAGCGGCAGGATGAAGTCGTCGGGCGTGAGGGCCGTCTCACGGACCAGGGCGCGGACCAGAGGGTTGTGGCGCAGACGGCGCGGGCGGACGGTGGGGAAGTGGCTCATGGGAGGAGTTATCCGTTCGGGTCGTCGAGCAGTTCTTGCAGTCGGGTGGCTAATTCAGGCGGGAAGCGGCTGACCCAGGCAGCATCGACCAGGCCGACCCCAATCATGTCCAGAATATGGACTTGATCCTTGCGGCGGAAGGAGGTCAGCTTCATCCGGACCAGGGCTTCCAGGCCCAGGACTCGGAAGGCCTTGCCCGGTTCGGATTCCGATACGTCAGCGGCAGGAAGGAGGTAGTCTTCCCGAACCTTTTCGCCGGCCATCAGGACATGAATTGCGTCGCGGGCGCTCACTTGAGGTCCCTCCAAGAACATGTGGATGCCGAGGGTTTCGAGGTAGGTGAATCCGGCTGCTGTCATGGCTGTTTTCGCGGATTCCAGGTCGGAGCGCCGTAGTAGAAGATCGACGTCCGCAGTCAGACGGGTTGCCGCCGGGTCTACTTGACCGACCCAGACTGCAACCGCATTCCCGCCAATCACGGCGTAGTTGACTCCCGCGACATCGAGGGCGGCGGTGGCACGGAGCAGACGCCGCTTGACATCTTCAGCCGCGGCCATTGATCTCTCCCACGAAGGCAACCCCAGCGGTACGACTGGAAGCGTCGCCATTGTTCACCTCGTCCCGCGATCCTACTTGCCCGGTTCGTGCAGCAGTTCACTGCACCCCAAGTTCCTTCCAAAGCTCGGCCAGCGGCCTAGCGCCTTCCTCGTTCTCCATCTCGTCCAGCTCTTCCGGCGTGTACGGGCACTTGTCCTCCGGGGGTGGCACGAACAGGTCCTTCCGTTTGGCAGGGACAAAGTGTCCCAGCAGCCGACCGTTGTCATCAAGGAACTCCGTCTGCTCCGCCAGCCCGTTCAGCCGGGTGAGAAGGGCGCTATCGATCGTAACCTGACTCATGGCATTTCTCCTGTTGGGGCGATACCCCATCATACCGTCGTCACGTCGCCGCGTACACTTTCTCCGCCGCCGCCACCCCGGCGCCCGGCGGCACCTTCACTCCCTGGCCAAGCAGGCACTGCTCCAGCGCCGCTAGCACTTGCATCACACAGTTCGGCTGGCTGTTGTGGCCCATTAGACCGATGCGCCACGCCTTGCCCTTGAAGTCGCCCAGGCCGCCGCCGATCTCGATGCCGTATTGTGTCAGCAGTTGCTGCCGCACCGCCAGGTCATCGACGCCTGTCGGGATGCGCACCGCGTTGAGCTGCGGGAGCTGGTGCCCCTCGGCGGCGGTGTAGTTTAGACCCAGCGCCAGCAGGCCCGCCTTCAGCGCCCGGTGGTTGAGTACGTGCCTGGCCCAGCGTACTTCCAGTCCCTCCTCCAGCACAAGCCGCAACCCCTCGCGCAGGGCGTAGGCCATCGTGATCGGCGCCGTGTGGTGATAGACGCGGTCGTCGTTCCAGTAGCGTTGCACCATGGTGACGTCGAAATACCAGCTCTGCACCTTCGTCTTGCGGCGGTTGATCGCCTCGACCGCGCGCGGACTCAGCGACACCGGCGACAGGCCCGGCGGACAGCTCAGCCCCTTCTGCGAGCAGCTGTAGACGGCGTCGATCTCCCAGTCGTCGAGTGCCAGAGGCACGCAGCCCAGCGAGGTCACGGCGTCGGCCATGAGGAGCGTGTCGAATTCGTGACAGAGCTCGCCCAGCCCCTCCAGAGGCTGTAACGCTCCCGTCGAGGTCTCGGCATGGACGATGCTCAGCAATTTCGGCCGCACTTTCTGCAAGACGGCGCGGATCGAGTCCAGGTCGAAAACCTCGCCCCAGGGACGTTCCAGCACGGTGACGACGGCTCCGGCCCGGCCGGCCACGTCGATCATGCGCTGGCCGAAAAAGCCCTTGGCACAGACGACGACCTTGTCGCCCGGTTCCACCAGGTTGACGAAGCACGTCTCCATGCCGGCCATGCCCGTCGCGCTGACGGGGAAGGTGAGCCGGTTGGCAGTGCGGAAGACCTGGCGCAGCATGTCCTGCACCTCGGTCATCACCTGGAGGAAGTACGGATCGAGGTGGCCGACAAGCGGCGTGGCCATCGCGCTGAGGACCGCGGATGCACGTCGCAGGGGCCGGGACCGAGCAAAAGCCGAGGCGGCGGGTTCAATTGGCCGGGGAGGGTCATGGTATTTCCGTGTTTTGTTTAGCCGCGAGCTTCTGCGAGCGCGGGACACTCCAGCGCTCGCAGAAGCTCGCGGCTAAACGAGGTGGTTTACAAATGTTTCATGCGTTCCTGCACCAGTCCACTGGCGGCCTTGAAGTGCGGATGGTCGGAGCCGCCGAGCCACTCGAAGAGGCAGCCCTCGGTGGTGGTGAGGATCGCACCCGCTTGCTCCAGACGCCGCAGGGCCGTGTCGTGGTCCACGGTATAACGCGGCGCTCACGGCATCAACCGGCAGGTAGACGCGGAAGTCAAGCGCCAGCAGATCCAGGGCGGTGTGCAGGACGCAGACGTGCGATTCGATGCCGGTCAGCACGAGCTTCGGCCGCGCTGCGCGACGGAAGTTGTCCGCAATGGCCGGCACACCGCAGGAGCTGAATTTGACCTTGTCGGGACGGTCGGGCAAGCGGCCGGCCAACTCGGCGACGGTGGGGCCGAGACCGCGCGGATACTGCTCCGTCGCCTGCACCGGCATTTCCAGCAGGCGGGCGCCGTCGATCAGGAAGGCGATATTGCGCACCAGGCGCTCGGCGTGGAGGATCTTCGGGAGCAGCTTCTCCTGTACGTCGATGACGAGCAGTCCGGTGTCGCCGGCCGACATGAGGGTGGGGTGCGGCATGATGCGGTCTCCAGGCGGGTTCCTGCTGCTGTGCTATGACCGGGTTTGCGTCGAGTCAAGGAGTTGTCGCCCGGCCGATCGATGCGATTCAATACAGGATGCGCACCGCTCCGTACAGTGTCGTTTCCAGCTCCCGTCCGGGAAGGTCGTACTCCTCCGTTGTGCCGAGGCGAAACTCCACCCGCGGCGGAAATGACCAGGGCCGGATCGCCACACCCGCGTCCAGCGTAAACATCCGAGGCGTGCATGATTTCGTCGCGATGAATTCCAGGTCGGCGTAAAGGTAACACGTTTCGCCACATAGGTCCAGCGTGAGATTGGCCTCCGCAAATGGTCCAGGTTTGAAGTCCCGTCCCTGACTGTCCACGAGGTCCTTGGTGGGGTAGAAGCCGACGCTCAGGAAAGTGGCACGAGACACATCGAATGCCTCAGTGCCGAGTTCAGCGTAGATCGGACTGAGATACCAGCGATTCTCGAAACCGACACCGTCGGCGTAGCCAATCGGTGCCGTCGGCGAGTCGCCGCGATTGAGATTGTTGAAGGAATAGGCGAAGAACCTGGCTTCCAGGGAACTGGCGTAGTTCCAGGCAAGGCCCACGGTCAAGTCGTATTCTCGCTTGCTGAAATCGAACGCTCCCTGGCTGGCATTGGTCACGCCAGGTGTCGCCCGCTGGCCCCAGAACTCGGTATCGAGAAATAGATAGAGACCCTGCGAACGCCACAGCCAGAGGTTGAAATCCAGATCGAGCCGGAACAGGGCGCTGTATTCTTGCCCGTTCGGAGCGACCTGATCGCCTAGTACGTATCCGCGAAACTCCGCCTTTCCCCAGACCTGGACTTGTCGCAGCGGCGGAGTCTCGATCGCCGCGGTAGGCGCTGGTGCCGGGTCCTGGGAGAGCGGAACCTGGACTCCTCGAACCGGCGAACAGTCGATCGACGCAGCAGTCGCCTGTGCCGGGTCCAGAACGAATGGGGGAGTTGCCACGAGTTGGGCTTGAGCTGAGTAGATACGGAGAGTGAGCAGAGCGATAAGAGCTATCCCACTTCGGTAGTGGTTCGCCATACGATTTCCTCTCACCTGGCGAAGCGGCCGTATACCGTGCGGTGCGCGGATTGGAAAGCCCAAAACGACATCGCCGTTTGTGCGGCTTAGCACATAAGTCATGCTAAGCCGCAAGCAACGCACAGGTAAGAGACCTCGCGCTATTTCTTCCCCCACCGCTCACTCAAGGGCCGGCGCGCCGCACTCCCATCGCGGGTGAGGCGGTGGTGATGCCGGCCTCGGTTTGCTTCGATGCTTCACCACCGGCGCGCACGCTGCCGGCGCCGACCACATGCGCGGTGGCGGCCGTTCCCGTGTCGAGGTCTTTCGCTTTCACTTCGAGGACGCCGTTGTGGTCGAGGGAGAACGTCACCTCGATGCGGGGCTGTCCCTTCGGTGCTGCCCGGATGCCGCCCAGCACGACCTCGCCCAGGTAGCAGTTCTCGGCCGCCTGGACCCGCGACCCCTCGCCCTGGAAGAGCCGCACACCGATCGCCGGCTGGTCGTCCACTCCGGTCGAATACACCTGCGTCGCCGTCATGGGGATCGTCGTATTGCGCTCGATCACGTGCATCAGGACGCCGCCCTCCGTCTCGACGCCGAGCGTCAGCGGCGTGACGTCCACCAGCAACACTTCAGATTTGCTGCCCCGCAAGAGCTGGTGCCCCTGGATGGCGGCGCCGATGGCAACCACCTCGTCCGGGTTGACGCCGTGTCGCCCCTCCCGGCCGAACATCTCGCGCACCAGCCGTTGCAGGCATGGCACGCGCGTCATGCCGCCTGCCAGCACCACCTCGTCAATCTCCCCTGGCTTCATCCGAGCGTCTGTCAGCGCGTGCAAGATGACCGCACGGCAGCGCTCCACCAGAGGACTGACGAGGCGCTCGAAATCGCCGCGCGTCAGCGACGTCTCGAAGTGCTTCGATCCCGCGGCGTCGGAGAGCAGATGCGGCACCATGAGCTGCGTTGTCGTCTGCTGGGACAGGTCCTTCTTCGCCTGCTCGGCGGCCTCCTGGAGCCGCCGCAGGGCGACGGGGTTGTCGCGCGGGTCCAGACCGTGTTCGCGGCGGAACGCCTCGGCGAAGTGATCGACCAGCGCGGCATCGAAGTCGTCGCCGCCGAGGCAGGTGTCGCCGTGGACCGCCTCCACCTGAAAGACGCCGTCGCCGACGTCGAGGACGGAGACGTCGCAGGTGCCGCCGCCGAGGTGGAAGACGACGAGTTTCGCGGCGGAGCCGGTCGTCACGTAGGCGAGGGCGGCGGCGGTCGGCTCGTTGATGATGCGCAGTGCGCTGGTGCGTCTTCTTGCCCGTGCCGGGATCCACGATCTCCCACTCGGTGTCGAAACCGGCGATCCTAGCGGCTTCGAGTGTCGCCTGGCGCTGGGCGTCGTTGAAATACGCCGGCACCGTCACCACCGCCTTGTTGACGCGGCGGCCCAGGTGTGTCTCCGCCGTTTGCTTCAGTTTGCGCAGCACCAGCGCCGCAACCTCCGGCGGCGTGTAGGAACGGTCGTCGATCTCGATCTCCGTCAGCGTGGAGCCGCGGACGACGCGGTAGGGTCGGCGGATGCCGGCCACTTCCTGCAACGGCCGCCCCATGAGGCGTTTGAACGAGAACACCGTGCGGCGCGGGTTGGCGACAGCCTGGCGCAACGCGGCAGCGCCGACGAGGACTTCGCCGCCGTCGGTGAAGGCCACGACGCTCGGCGTCAGGTTGTCGCCTTCGCGGCTGGGGATGACCTGGAGGCGACCGTCCGCGACCACGGCAACGACCGCGTGCGTCGTCCCCAGGTCGATGCCGAGGATCGGCTCGACACCGAACTGGAAGGAATGGGTGGGAGTGAAGGGACGGGTCCGAGAGGTTGCGACCGGTTGCGGCGGACGGGCCGATCCCGACGAGAGGGAGACGGCCGGCCGCCGACCACCGAAGAGCCGTCGGAGCCAGGACCACATCGTCGGACTCCGTGCGGAGGGAGGAAACGCAAAGGCCGCTGGCGACGCAGAGGGAAGAGACTTCGCGTTATTTCTCTACCTCGAACTCAGCAAATCGTTTCTGCGCATGATCGCGAATGACGTCATGAGTCCAGACCCAAGTCCGTGAGCGTCTGGGAGCGGACAAGTGCCAGGAGAAGATCCCTCAGCTGTTCCTCAGACATGGCCTCCACCCGTTGCTTGACGGCCAGTGAAAGCAAGCCAAACCGGGCTTCCAGTTGCAATAGCGCAATTTCTTTCAGCGCTTCGAATCGTCCCATTAGTTCCCCGCGTTCGTAGTATGTCAGCATAATCGGATCAACCCTCTCGCACTTTCAATTTAGCTTTAGCGCTTCATCGCGAAGATGTCATGCCTCCAGACCCAGTTCCTTGAGCGTGTGGGCGCTGAGAAGCGCCAGGAGAAGCTCCCGCAGCTGATCCGGCGACATCGCCTCCACCTTTGTCTTGACTGCGGGAGAAAGCGATCCGAACCGGGCCTCCAAATGTAACAGGGCTGTTTCCAGGCGTTCCTGGAGCTTTCCGCGTTGATAATAAGTCAGCGTCATCGGTCGAGCCTCCCGATATTTCTCGGTCACCATCAGCGCCTGCAACCGTTCCCACTCGGTCGGGTCAAGGCCCGAGTATTCCTGAAGCGTCTCCGACAACAGGAACCGTCTCCAGTCATTTTGCCCACTGCGGGCGATTCGGTCCAGTGCATCCGCCTGTAATTCAACGCGCCTCTCACGCGGTATCCTCATCAGCGATGACAGCGCGACACCGATCAGGTTCTCGCCGGTGAGGTAATCCTCCGCATTGAGCGCCGGCAGACCGACGTAGGCGAAGTTGAACTCCAGCACGCGCCGATCCCAGAAGGTCTCTTCGTAATGTGTCCAGCCCACGCCGTCGAGCCCGACGCGCAGAAAGAGACCGATGGGCCAAATGGGCAGATCGTACTTACGCCGCAGTTCGACGTAGTATTCGAAGAAGCGACGACGGAAACCGGCGATGCGGTCGTTCGACTCAATCTCCAGATGAATCAGGATAAGGCCGCTCTCCTCGCTGCCGGAGAAGGGCGGCGACACTCCCGGCTTCAGGCGCAGTCGGCACACCAGATCGAGGACGCGGCGCTCGCCCTTGGGAGGGTCGGGGAAGATCTCTTGCGGCAGCCAGTCGATCGCCTCGTAATCGAAGCGCGCTGCCCATTCCGGGAAGAAGCAAGTCAGGAACTCACGGAAGAACTCGACGAGCAGCGTCTTCAGCCGCTGATCGTGATCGGGTTGCTCCTTCGCAGTCATGTTCCCTATCCGGCAATTGGGTGGACGCCAGAAACGAAAGAGCCGCTTGCGGCTTGGCACACGAGCCATGCTAAGCCGCAAGCGGCGAAGAGGGAAGACAGCGGCGTTACTTCTTCACCTCGAACTCCGCATCAATCACGTCGTCCTTGCCGCCGCCTGGCGGTCGCCCCGGCTCGGCTCCCGGAGTCGGACCGCCCTGCTGCACGAACCGCGCCAGCGCTTGCGACGCCGCTTGCAGCTCCGAGGTTGCGTTGCGGATCGCCTGGGCGTCCTCGCCCTTCATCGCGGTGCGCGGTCTTCTCCACCGCCGCCTGGATCGGCGCCTTGTCGCTCGGCGCCGATCTTGTCGCCGTGCTCCTTCAGCACCTTCTCGATGGCGTAAACCGAATGCTCCGCCTCGTTGCGGGCGTTGATGACTTCGAGCTTCTGCTTCTCTTCGTCGGCGTGCGCCTCTGCTTCCTTGCGCATCCGTTCGACCTCGGACTGATCGAGACCGCTGACGAACCCTTGATCTCGATCTTGTTCTCGACGTTCGTGTCGAGGTCCTTCGCCTTCACTTCGAGGATGCCGTTGTGGTCGATCGAGAACGTCACCTCGATACGCGGCTCGCCGCGCGGCGCCGAACGAATCCCCTTCAGGTCGAACTCGCCGAGCAGCCGATTGCTCGGGCTGCGGGCCAGCTTGCTCTCGCCCTGGAAGACGCTGATCGTCACCGCCGGCTGGCCATCGCTGGCCGTCGAGAAGACCTGCTTCGCCTCCTTCGGGATCGACGTGTTGCGCTCGATCAACGGCGTCAGGATGCCGCCCTCGGTCTCGATGCCGAGCGTCAACGGCGTCACGTCCACCAGCAGCACATCGGACTTGCTGCCCAGCGACAGTTGGTGGCCCTGGATGGCGGCGCCGATGGCCACGACCTCATCCGGGTTGACGCCCTTGTGGCCTTCCTTGCCGAAGATGTCGCGCACCAGCCACTGCACCTTCGGCATGCGCGTCATGCCGCCGACGAGGACGATCTCGTCGATCTCGGACGGTTTCATCTTGGCGTCGGACAGCGCCTTCAGCACCGGGCCGCGGCAGCGCTCGATCAGGTGATCGACCAGCTGCTCGAACTTCGACCGCGTCAGCGACAATTGCAGGTGCTTCGGCCCGGAGGCGTCGGCGGTGATGAACGGCAGGTTGACGTCGGTCGTCGTCTGGCCGGACAGATCCTTCTTGGCCCGCTCGGCCGCTTCCTTCAGACGCTGCAACGCCATCTGGTCCTTGCGCAGGTCGATGCCGTGTTCCTTCTTGAACTCCTCGGCGATGTAGTCGATCAGCACCTGGTCGAAGTCGTCGCCGCCGAGGTGCGTGTCGCCGTTGACGCCCTCGACCTGGAAGACGCCGTCGCCGACGTCGAGGACCGAGATGTCGAACGTGCCGCCGCCGAGGTCGAAGACGGCTATCTTCTCGTTCTTCTTGCGGTCCAACCCGTAGGCCAGTGCCGCGGCCGTCGGCTCGTTGATGATGCGCATCCGCTGCTTGGTCTTCTTGCCGGTCGCAGGATCTTCGATCTCCCAATCGGTGTCGAAACCGGCGATCTTGGCCGCTTCCAACGTGGCCTGCCGCTGAGCGTCGTTGAAGTACGCCGGCACCGTGACCACCGCCTTGTTGACGCGGTGACCGAGATACGACTCGGCCGCTTCCTTCAGCTTGCGCAAGATCATCGCCGAGATTTCCGGCGGCGTGAACATCTTGCCGTCGATCTCGACCTTGGCCGGCTCGTCCTCGGCGCCGACGATCTTGTACGGCACCAGCTTCTCCTCGCCGTGAATCTCCTTGTGACGGCGGCCCATGAAGCGCTTGATGGAGTAGATGGTGCGGCGCGGATTCGTAATGGCTTGTCGTTTCGCCGGATCGCCGACCAGACGATCGCCCTTGTCGGTGAAGGCGACGACGCTCGGGGTCAGGCGATTGCCTTCCTGGTTGGCGATGACCTTGACCTCGCCGCCTTCCATGACCGCGACGACGGAGTTGGTCGTGCCCAGGTCGATGCCAATAATGGTGTCGGATTTGCTGTCAGCCATGCGCTGCTCCTTATTCGAGGAAGAACCGAGGTTCTCCAGATAGGTTAATCTCAATCTCGCACCTTTTCGAGAGCAACTCGTGTGCCGATCAATTGGGAGGATGGACTCACGGCACAACGATTTGACATGTAACAGGTTAAGACTCGATCTTGCTGTCAGGTCCAATGTGCGTGCGGACGAGAGATACTGCCAGAACGGCAGGTGTGACGAAACCGGTGCGCGGACAATCTGGCAGGGCGATTGGTTTTCTCTGCGCGAGGGTGAAGATCGCCGGGTGCTGGCTGCGGCGGATCGAACGCGGACAAGACGGGTTCACCCCAGTTATTTCCGCTTACTTCGCCTGGCCAACTCGTCACGCAGGCGCGCGATCTCGGCATCCTTGTCTGCGATGAGATTGCGATCGGCCGCGATGAGATTGCGATCGGCTTCGATCTGCTCGGCACGCGTCAGGATCGGTTGCCCGGTGGCCAGATCACGCAGCCGCAACATCGTCCCTTCCGGTGTCAGGCGCAATCCGAGTTGCGCACTGTCCAGGCTGCCGTCCGCGGCGGGGGTCATCTCGACCGCGCGGCCGTCGATGTTTCGGAAGCCGCGCAGCACCGGGTCGAGAAACTGGCCTTCCGGGTCGAACAGGAAATACTCCGGCACTCGCAGCCGGGCGTACAGGCGGCGTTTGGCACCCACGTCGGTGCGCCAGGTGCGCCCGGACGTGATCTCGAAAAGCGTGCAGGGCAACACGCCTTCTTCCCACAGCCGATACGACCGCCGCGGGTGATTGCTGACGACGCCGCGCGCCACCAGCACATCCGGATCGCGCCGGCCGCGCGGAATGCCGCGCTGGTAGTAGAAGAGCAGGTTCATGGCGACGTACACGCTCGGGTCGGCGTCGAAGAAGTCGCTCAGCCCCTGGTGGAGGAGAACCAGCGCGATTCTGTGAAAATCGGTTTCGCTCATCGGTTTCCCATCCGAGTCGGGGTACAGCGGGTCGAGCACCGTCCCCGGCAGCGGGCGTGTCGTTCGCGCGGTCGGTCGCATGGTTCGTCCTCGGCGGCGGCAAACCCGGCGAACCGCGGTTCGCCAATCTCGATACAACGACTCCACAGTACCCCGTCTGCATCATCCCGACAAGCGCGGCCAGGTCGCTTGGTGATTAGTACACCAGTTCCGGCTCGCGTTCCCGCGCCCCACACAGTGACCGCGTCGCCTCGACGGCCGCTTGCACTTCGTCGGCGTTCACATCGTTGAGCAGGTCGAGCGGGCTGGTCACGCCGATCACGCCCTTGCGCACGACGTGCGTGTAGATCATGGTCGTTTCCAGGCTTTCGTGGCCGAGCAGAACCTGAATCGAACGAATATCAGTGCCGCGCTCGACGAGATGCGTGGCGAAACTATGCCTGAAGGTGTGGCAGTGGACGCGTTTGTCCAACCTCGCCGCCGCGCCGGCCTCGGCCACCGCCCGTTGCAGCGACGCCTCGTAGATGTGGTGCCGTCCGGGGCGGCCCGTCCGCGGGCAGCGCGACAGCTGCCGCGAGGCGAACACGAATTGCCAGCCGATCTCTTGCGCCGCCCGCGGGTATTTCCGCTCCAGCGCGTCCGGCAATTCGACGCGGGCCACGCCGCGCGCCAGGTCGCGCTCATGCAGTTCTTTCCGTTTGGCGAGTAACCCTTCCAGAGTCGGCCGCACCGTGCGCGGCAGCATGACGATGCGGTCCTTGTCCCCCTTACCGGCTCGGACGTGGATGGCATGCCGATCCAAGTTCACGTCCTGCACGCGCAGCCGGCAGCACTCCATCAGCCGTAGTCCGGCTCCGTACAGCAGCTGGGCCATCAACCGAAACGCCCCGTCGGCCCCATCGATGCAAGCCAGGACGCGCCACTTTTTCCGGGGCAAGCACGACCGGCAGCCGTTTGCCGCGCCGCGCTCGCAGCGCGTCGATACGGCCGAGGTCGATGTCCAGCACCCGGCCGTAGAGGAAAACGAGGGCATTGAGGGCTTGGTTTTGCGTACTGGCGGAAACATGGCCATCGACCGCCAGGTGGGTCAGGAACTGCTCGACTTCCGGGGCACGCATGTCGCGCGGGTGGCGCTTCTTGTGGAAGAGGATGAATCGTGTGGCCCATTGGACGTAGTTCTGCTCGGTTTTCATCGCGTAGTGTCCGAGGCGAAGCACCTGCCGCAATTGATCGAGCAGCAGCGGCGGCCGCGGCTGCGGTAGTTCGCCGATGGGTTGTTGGAGCAGGTCCTGATACAGGAGCCGCAGCGCGGTACGTGCCGCATCGAGTGCCGAGAGCGGATCTTTGCGCGTCTGGACGACGTGATGCAGAAAGGCGTCTCGGGCGGCCGCTCCCAGTTCGCGCGGATGCCGCTTGCCGTGGAAGATGATGAAGGCGAGAACCCAGCGGGTGAGCGGCTCGATCCAGGACTCGGGCTGACCGGCCGCACGCGCCGCGGCGCGGAACTGATCCAGGAGGCGCGGCGGTTGAGCGACTGGGCTGGAAGGGTGCGGAGCCGAGGCGGACATGGTCAGATCCTCCGAAAGGATGTAGACACCTGTTCCGTATTCCGATGTACAGTTGCCGCACGGAGCTGTCAAGAAAAAAAATCGACGAATCGATGAAGAAACTGCTTGATTGCGGCAAGACCACCTGCTCTACTGGCGCGATGGAATAAGTGAACAGGCGAAAGCCATACCGGTTCGGCGCGGAAATAAGTGAATCGGCGGGAGCCATACCGGTTCGGCGTGGAGGAAATAAGTGAATCGGCGGGAGCCATACCGGTTCGGCGCCGGTCCGCTTAATCACCAGTTCGCTGCTATTCCGAGGCACAATGCATGACCATCGAAGAAAAGCTCGATGCACTTGCCGAATGCGATCTGAAGCTCAAGGACCAATTCGGTGTCACGGACCTCGTGGACAGCTGGGGGCGCGAAGCCCTCGACGAACCGGGCTGGAACCTCGCTCTCGTTTGTCTCGGCATGACGCAGGAGGAGCCGCCCTGGACGCCTCATTGCGATAATCTCTGGCACTTCGACACCGAATGCATTGAAGGGCACGGGAGCTACGCTCGCATTGCGAAGCGCTTGGCGGAGATGGCTCAGGGCTCGTTACAGCTTTCTGATATTGAGGATCACGTTGACCTCGATGCGGCAGAAGCGTGGGTAGGTTTCAAATGCCAGGGCAAGCCTATCCGTATTGATTGCGAGATCCAGGACGATTGGGTCGATACCGGCCTGTTCGGTCATTTCGTTGAGCTTCTCGCGAAGTGTGATCCGGGCAAACTGTTCATTTACTATGATCTTGGCGGCCAAGACTGTATCATCGGGTGTGTTACCCGTATCCAGTATGCGAGGCTTCAGAAATTGATTCCCGCTATCCAGCCGCTGACATAGGCCGTAGCGAAGCAACGGATGAAGCTGACCGGGGCCGCCATCCTGGTTTCGCGCGGCGTGAAGGTGTTGCAGGCGGCCCCGGCAGCTTATCCTTATCGTTAGCAGCTTTCCTTCGAGTTGATCGATCATGTTGATGTCCCTCAGGTAATGACCGATGCCCACGACTACCGACTGGACCAAGGGCAGTCCGACGATTATCAGCTCCCGAATCAAGAAATCAGGAACTTCGCCACGCAAGTGTCGCTTGTTCTGTGTGGCGTGCTGTCTTCAATCACGACCGCTGATATCGAACGCGGACTGCTTGGACTTGTTGGAAGTGGTCGAACAATGGGCCGATAACCCGGAACTCGCGGAGGAGGTCAAACGTTTGCGCCGCGTCGTCGGGAGGTGGTCGAAGCGTATTCACCCAGGGGCAGGTTCGATGCCGGACTGGCTGGCCCGATGGTCAGTCCATTGTGCTGCTGACTCGAAGATTGTACCTCCCGTGCAGGGTTTCTTGAAACAGACACAATTCCGACCTTTGCTGCGTGAGATCATGGGTGATATTTCCGCCCCACATGCCTTCGACGGAAAATGGAGGAGCCTGGCCGTTACGGGCATGGCACAGGCCATCTATCAACGCAAGGACTTTACCGCGATGTCCATTTTGGCAGATGCACTGGAAGAGGCAGAATGTTCGGACCCTGACATTCTCAACCACTGTCGAGAAGACACGGCGCATTACAGAGGGTGTTGGGTTCTTGATCTGATTCTGAAAAAGTAGCTGAGGGCTGCTAACCAGGTGCTGCAGCAGACCGGCCACGCGAACACGGCGCTTCGAGTCACAACGTCAAGCCCGCGTGAGCCGGCTGCTGAACCATTCACGCGGCCCTGCCGCGACACCACGAGGAAGGAACCTGGAGCGAGAGAAGAGGCCGCGGAGGGAGTCCCAAAGAGGTCGGCGCTCCCGTACACGAGATTGGTGGCACGGCAAGCGTGCATGCCCTGACGCCCCGGCACGAAGACCTCGAAGCCGGTACTTGGGCCCGGGATCTTCCCTCACGCGGCATCTCCATGTTATCCTATCGGGGCCGCGCGTTGTAGTGGCCGACTACACTCTGGTGTTTTATACCCGTTGCTGAGCTTGGTCCCGGGAGCTTGCGATCACCTCGTTGGCGGCGGCGTCGCGCAAGCGGCGCTTGTCCCCGTTTGAGAGTCTGTTTCACATCACGCACTCCCGCGCGCGGCTTTGTTCCACAACGCGTGTGTTTCCAACTACGGGAGGGCTGCATCATGACGCCTCGTGCGGGCAAAGGTTTTCGCACGTCGGAAGCGGCCGACGACCTGGCGGTGCGGCAACGGCAGTCGGCCGGCATCGACGTGCATGCGGCGGTGCATTTCGTGTCGGTGGCGGCGGAGGCCGTGCCGGCCGGCTTCATCAATCCGGACGTGCAGTTGCCGGCCGGCGTGCGTAAATTCGGCACCAACACCGGCGATCTGGAAGCGTTGGCGGCGTGGCTGAAGGAGTGCCACGTGCAGACGGTGGCGATGGAATCGACGGGCGTCTACTGGATTCCGCTGTACGACCTGCTCGCCAGTCAGGGCTTCGAAGTGCTGCTGGTCGATCCGCGGCAAACCAAGCACGCGCCGGGTCGGCCCAAGAGCGACGTGCTGGATTGCCAATGGATTCGGCGGCTGCACAGCTACGGCCTGCTGACGGCGTCGTTTCGGCCGGGGGACGAGATCGTGCGTTGGCGTGGCTATCAGCGGCAGCGCGAGATGCTGATCCGTTACGCGGCCATGCACATTCAGCACCTGCAAAAGACGCTGGAAGAGATGAACGTGAAGTTGACCGAGGTGGTGTCGGACATCGTCGGCCAGACGGGGATGGCGATCATCAAGGACATCGTGCGTGGCGTGCGTGATCCGCAGAAGCTGGCCAAGCATCGCCACGCTGCTGCCAGGCGACGGAGGCGGAGATCGCCGCGGCGCTGCAGGGCACGTGGCGTGCGGAGCACCTGTTCGCGTTGAAGCAGGCGTTGCAGCTGTACGAGTTCTATCAGAAGAAATTGGCCGAGTGCGAGGAGCAGATCGAGGCGTGTTTGCGGAGCATGGCCGACAAGAGCGAGGGGGCGCCGCTGCCGCCGAATCCGCGGCGGAAGAAGCCGGGGAAGAACGAGGTGCGTTTCGGGGCGCGGGAATTGTTGTTCCGGATGAGCGGCGTGGATCTGACGCAGATCGAAGGCATTAACGAGACGACGGTGTTGGTGATCCTGAGCGAGATGGGCACGGACCTGAGCGCGTTTCCGCACGAGAAAAACTTCGTGAGTTGGCTGGGTTTGTGTCCGCAGCATCGCGGCAGCGCGGGCAAGATCTTCAAGCGCCGGACGCGGCGTGGGGCCAATCGGGTGGCGCGGGCGTTGCGGATGGCGGCGCAGGGGTGTCATCACGCCAAGAATGCGTTGGGTGCCTTTTATCGGCGCATCCAGGCGCGGGCGGGCGGCTGCAAAGCGGTGGTGGCGACGGCACGGAAGTTGGCGGAGCGCGTGTACCGGATGCTGAAGTACGGCCAGGAGTACGTGCGTCAGGGCGTGGCGGAGTATGAGGCGGCCTATCGGCTGCGCCAGGAGAAAGCGCTGGCGAAGAAGGCGGCGAGTCTGGGTTACAAGCTGGTGCCCGAGACGACGAGTCCGTGAGTCGGCGTTGCGCGCGTCGGCCGCCCACGCCGCAGCGCCCGTGCTGTCCCAATCCGAAGCAGCGGCCCGTCGTGCGAAAGGCGGGGAGGGGGAAATTGTTGGCCGCGGCCGGGAAAAATGGGATACAATGCCGTGATGGGCCGCTATTGGCAGACAGAGGTTCCTTGAGAGAGAGAGAGCGTGGTCGTTCGGCGCCACAGGAGTGGGTGATGGGCGAACGCCTTTATATTCTCCGACACGACCAGGGGTACTTCGAGACGGGGCTCGCGCACGGTAAGCAGGTGCTGCTCGGCAACACCGTCCACGAAATCGTCGCCCATTGGTTTGACATGGCCGGACAGTTCATCGGGCTGGAGCGTTTCCGCATGGCCATCGATCCGCCGAGCCTCCCCGGCACGACGCTCAACCGGACCGAACGCGAATATCAGCGGGCCGTGGATGCCGAAATGGCCGCCGTGAAGCAGCGGCTTGGCTTCCAGCCGGCCGATATCCGCGTTCAGGCGTTCGAGTCCGAGGAGGCGACCATAGCTGACCTTCCCGGCGAGTACCAGCAGTTCCTGGAATCTCCGGGGTCGGCCTCCCCCGAAGAACGGGAGCATATTCCAGGAGAGATTGCGGAGTGGCGAGCGGAGGGCCGGTTCGTTCTTGATTGGTATGTGGATTACTGGCTCGATGCCGATGGCGAAGTCATCAGCCATGGTTGAAGCGGGCGCGCCGAACCAGGCGTTGCACCGCGACCGGGGCCGCATTCTTGTTTCGCGCGCCACCACGCCGTTGCCGCGGCCCCGGCGGGTGAACTGGTGCGTTCGGCCAACCAGACAATGAACACGCCCTCGCCGTTGGCGATAAACGAGTGTCTCGTTTGGAGAGCCCGTCCGTGTCTTTCTCGAATACCGTGACTCAACATAACGATTTCCTTGTCCTCAACGGGGGCTACCGACCGCCGATCGATTTCGCGGCTGCGATCGCCGGCAGGACGTTCAAGCGTCTCCATGTTTACGGGAAGCCGGCCAATCTGAACCTTCTGTCAACGCTGACGCACCTCGTCGAGTTGCGCATGCAGAGTACGAAGCTCACGGATTTCTCGTTGATCGCCGGCATGAATCGGCTCGAAGAACTCATTTATGGTATTGGCAGTTTGAAAGAGTGCGATCTCTCCTTCGCGACCAAGACTCTCACCAGCCTCTGGCTGACCGACCATCGATCCTTGACGGACCTGACTACCATCGGTGCTTGTAAGAAGCTGAAGAAATTGTCCCTGCGTAACTTGCCCAATCTGAAATGCTACGTTGACTTGAAGGCCCTCCCGCACCTCGAGTTGTTGGCATTGAGAAACCTGCGGAAATGGCCCTCGTTGACGGGAATCGTCGGGGCGAAGTCGCTTCAGAAACTGTTTCTGGACCGAACCAAGATCGAGGACGGAGTCTGGGAGCCGTTGCTCATGCTGAAGCGCTTGGAGTACGTCAGCGCCCTGGAAGACGCCTTCGGCAGTGAGATCGCCGCGGAATTCAGGAAACGAAAGCCAGAGGTTCAAACGCCGAGGCGGTTTCCCGGATAACAGATAACCAGCGGCCTCGTAACATTTGCGCGGCAACGGGATATACAGGATATTCAAGCCGAACCATGTGCTTATGCGATTCGTCGCATTTTCATACCCTGTAACACTTAAGTAAGGAGGACTTCTGCTGTTACCTCTTGTTCCGTCAAGAGTCTCCCACCACGGCAGGCGTTGCAGGTAACTGCTTGGTCTGAAGCCCGTGGGACAATGTAACCTCGATCCTTCGGGATCGGTCGCCAAAGCGCGAGCGGAGGCGGCGACTGCCAGCAGCATCAGGCGGTCGGGGGCTAGGAACGCGGGGCATGGTCAACTCAGGTGAAGTGCCGATAAAGGCCGTGATGTTCGTCAAGCCAAAGCTGCTGATAGGCTTGGACCAAAAGGTAAGTGGCCAGGTGCGGGGTCTCAGCATTGCCCCGCCACGGATGTTGCGCCACCGGCTGAGAGGCACGACCTAAACCCCGCAACGAGTATGAAAGTGAACGAAGTAAGCCCGCAGTCCTCCGACCTTATACACCACTGAGGCGGACAGCGTTTTGCAAGAAACGCCTACGGGGCGGCGGGTAGGGGATGAGGGAGCAAGCGAACGCCAATCGTAATGGGTTGGATAGAAGGTGAGTTGGTCCCACCAACAACATCCCTTCCAGGCGAAGACAGGAAGTCATCGAGCGATCACTTCTTGTAATAGCAGGCAGACTTCCCTCAAGTGTTCCCGCACGAGAGAGCCTCGGCCAACCGACCTGAGGGAGCGACGCAGATATGTCGGCAGCTCACACTGCTGGTGCGGCTTCCAACACGGCGGTGGACTGGAACTCCATACCGTGGAGCAAGGTCTATCGCACGGTTCGTCGGCTCCAGGCGCGTATCGTGCAGGCAGTGCGGGCGGGCAAATGGCATAAGGTCCGAGCATTGGTTTATTTGCTCACCCACTCGTTTAGTGGCCGCGCGTTGGCCATCTTGCGAGTCGTCAACAACCAAGGTGCGAAGACTCCCGGTGTGGACAACGTCTGCTGGCTCCGTGCGGAAGACCGCGGGGCAGCGTTCGCTGAACTGCACCGGCACGGTTATCGACCGCAACCACTGCGGCGCGTGTACATTCCCAAGAGCAACGGTCAGAAGCGTCCACTGGGTATTCCGACGATGACCGACCGGGCCATGCAAGCGATCTACTTGCAGGGACTCGATCCGATCGCGGAGACTTTGGCTGACGGCCATTCCTATGGTTTTCGGCTGGAGCGCTGCTGTGCGGATGCCATCGCACAATGTCATCTCTTACTTGGCAATCCACACGGACCAAGATGGATCTTGGAAGGGGACATCAAGTCGTGCTTCGACCGGATCAGCCATCCCTGGCTGGTGGCACACATTCCCATGGACAAGGGAATCTTGCGGGCTTGGTTACAAGCAGGTTTCCTGGAAGAAGGCGTCCGGTTCGACACCACGGAGGGCACACCCCAGGGCGGGATCATCTCCCCGGTCCTGGCGAACCGAACCCTGGATGGACTACAAGCGCTGCTGGCGGAACACTTCCCCAGCAACGGCCCACGGCGGGGCAAGGTCCACCTGGTGCGTTATGCGGATGACTTTATTATTACCGGCAGGTCCGAAGGACTGCTGCGCCGTAAAGTCATGCCTCTCGTGGCCCATTTCCTCAGTGAGCGGAGTCTCGAACTCTCCCACGAGAAGACCAGGATCACACACATCGACGACGGCTTCGACTTCCTGGGCCAAACCATCCGGCGTTATGCGTGCGGCAAAGTTTACATTGTGCCGTCGCGCAAGAACGTGCGGACGTTCCTGGGCAAGATCAAGGAAACCATTGACGGTGCCGGCAGTTGGACGGCGGGGGAATTGATCCAGCGTTTGAACCAACAGATCAAAGGTTGGACCATGTATCACCGCCATGTGGCGAGCAAGCGCACCTTTAACTTGGTGGATCGACATATCTTCCGAATGCTGCGGCACTGGTGTCGGCATCGACACCGGAACAAATCCTGGACGTGGATCAACCGGAAGTATTTCCGCGCGTCCGGGCACCGCCATTGGATGTTCACCGGCACACTGCCCGACGGCAAAGGAAAGGAGATTCCCATCGCGCTGTTGGAAGCGAGCCGTGTGGCCATCCGGCGTTTTGTGAAGATACGCAGTGACGCCAATCCTTACGATCCGGAGTGGGAACTGTACCTGGAAGAGCGGCTGTACTGGCAGCTGGAAGGAACCCTTGCAGGTCGCGGTCGGATCGCGTATCTATGGAAGGTACAGGGTGGCCGTTGTGTGTGTTGTGGCCAGGCGCTGCGACCCAGCGAGAAACCGTGGCACATCCATCATCGGCAGTGGCGTAGTCACGGAGGAGCGGACACGGTGGACAACCTGGAGTTAGTCCACGATCATTGCCACCGACAGATTCACTATGGTAGCGTTGTGGACGGCCCCGACCGCGTCTCGCGAGAGGCGTTGGGGAATGCCCGAGCCGTATGAGGGGAAACCCTCACGTCCGGTTCCGAGGGGGCGGGAGGCCAGCGATGGCCTCCTGCTACCCGGCCAGCAGACAGCCCACGCGAACACGGTTTTTCGAGCTACAACGTCAAGCCCGCGTGAGGCCGCTGCTGAGCGTTGACGTTCGTACTGGCATCAGCCCTATTTGCCGGTTGCTCCAAACCAGTCCGAACGCCAGCACCGCTGACGGGCCGTCGCCACCGCGTCTAGAGCCGGGCGTGAAATCACGCAACTTGCCAGAAGGACCACGGAGCGCTATACTCACCTTATCCTCCCCCACCCACCCGTAAGGAACCCCGCCATGAACTCTGCTTATCGACACACGATCGGCATCAGCCGCCGCGAAGTAATGCAGGTCGGCTATTCCGGTCTGCTGGGTATGGGCCTGTCCGCCCTGCCGGTGTGCGCTTCGTCGGCAACGCCGCAAGCTTCACGGAAGCGGAAATCGGTAATCCTCGTCTTCCTCACGGGCGGCCCCAGCCAACTCGATACGTTCGACATGAAGCCGGCAGCGCCGGCGGAAATCCGTGGGGAATTCAAGCCGATTGCCACGCGTCTGCCGGGACTGACGATCTGCGAGCACCTGCCGCGCCTCGCCGCCCGCGCCGACAAGTACGCCCTGGTGCGCAGCCTTTCCTACCGCGAGACTGAACATAACGCGGCCACGCACCACCTCCTGACCGGCTACCGCCATCCGGGCGGCAAGGCGCAGGCATCGCGCAACGACTGGCCATGCTACTCGTCCGCCTTGAGCTATCTGCAGCCGCGCAACGACGGCATCCCCAGCGGCGTCAACCTGCCGGCGTCCATGCTGGGCGGAGGCGTGCTCATTCCGGGACAGCATGCCGGCTTCCTGGCGCCACGGCACGATCCCTTGCAGGTCACGGGCAACCCCAACGCGCCGGGCTTCCGCGTGGACGGGCTGCGGCTCGATCCACAAATCGGCGTGGAGCGCCTCGGCGATCGCCGGACGCTGCTGACAAACATCGATGGGCAGCGTGAAAACCTGGCCCGCACGGCCGAGGGCCGGCGCCTGTCGGATCAGCAGCAGCAGGCGTTCTCCATCCTCACCTCGGGCAAGATCGCGCAAGCCTTCGACCTGGGGCGCGAACCCGTAGCCGTCCGCAACCTTTACGGACGGCACACCTTCGGCCAATCGTTGTTGCTGGCCCGCCGACTGGTGCAAGCGGGGGTGCCGGTCGTTCAGGTCAACATGGGCAGCGTCTTGGACTGGGACACGCACACCAACAATTTCAGGAAACTCAAGGAGCAACTCTTGCCGCCCATGGACCAGGGCGTGGCCGTTCTGCTCGACGACCTGGAGGCCACCGGGCTGCTCGGCGACACGCTGGTGCTCCTGCTCGGCGAGTTCGGGCGGACGCCGAAGATTGGTACCACCGCCGGCCGCGAGCACTGGCCGTCGTGTTTCTTCGGCCTGTTTGCCGGCGGTGGCGTGCGCGGCGGCCAGCTGATCGGCAAGTCGGATTCGATCGGCGCCTATCCGATCACCACGCCCTATTCGCCCAACGATGTCGGCGCGACGGTTTATCACGTCCTCGGCGTCGATCCCGCGGCGGAGGTGCGTGACCGCCTGGGCCGGCCGACGCAGCTCAATCGTGGCCAGGTGATACAGAGCCTCTTCACCGGTGCCCAAGCTTAACGCAGCCAAGCCGCAACTTTGGAGTGCGGTGGCTTGACACCGCTTTCTTTCTTTGGCACCCGCCAAGCAAAAACGAAAGAAAGCGGTGTCAAGCCACCGCACTCCAAAACTTCTCCTCATATTGCGGGGAAGTTCGGAGGTGAGAAACTACCAGCTAGACCTGACCGGCTACCATGCTTTTGTCACCCTGCCCACTCCGATTCATGAGGATTTCCGATGAAGCCGTACGTGCCCTTGGTCTTGTCGGGTTTCTTGCTGGGACTGCCTTGGTCGTCCCTCCGGGCTGCTGACGACGCGGAAGACAAGGCGGTCGCTTTTGTCAAGACACTGGGTGGAAAGGTTGAACGGGACGATAAGGCCGAAGGGAAGCCGGTTCGGGGCGTGGACCTCTCCAACCGCACCATGGTGACGGACGCGGGGTTGAAGGAACTCGCCGCACTCAAGCAACTCCAGTCGCTCAACCTGCGCGACTGCAACCAGGTGACGGACGCGGGGCTGAAGGAACTTGGGGCTCTCCAGCAACTCAGTTGCTCAATCTGCGCGGCTGCGACAAGGTGACGGACGCGGGGCTGAAGGAACTCGCCGCACTCAAGCAACTCCAGTCGCTCAACCTGGGCGACTGCCCCAAGGTGACGGACGCGGGGCTGAAGGAACTCGCCGCTCTCCAGCAACTCCAGTCGCTCACCCTGCATGGCTTCATCAAGGTGACGGACGCGGGGCTGAAGGAACTCGCCGCACTCAAGCACCTCCAGTCGCTCGACCTGGCCCACTGCAGGCAGATGACGGACGCGGGGCTGAAGGAACTCGCCGCACTTCAAGCAACTCCAGTCGCTCAGCCTGCACGCCTGCGCCACGGTGACGGACGCGGGGCTGAAGGAACTCGCCGCTCTCCAGCAACTCCAGTCGCTCGACCTGGCCGGCTGCACCAAGGTGACGGCCGCGGGGCTGAAGGAACTCGCCGCTCTCCCGCAGCTCCAGTCGCTCGTCCTGGCCCAGTGCCAGCAGGTGACGGACGCGGGGCTGAAGGAACTCGCCGCTCTCCAGCAACTCCATTCGCTCGTCCTGCCCGGCTGTAAGCAGGTGACGGACGCGGGGCTGAAGGAACTCGCCGCTCTCAAGCAACTGCAGTCGCTCTACCTGGGCGGTTGCGACAAGCTCACGAAACAAGGAAAGGACGACCTGAAAAAGGCGTTACCGAGGCTCAAGGTGTTTGAATAGTGGCACACGGTCCTCGATCCAGGGCAGGATGGCTTTTCCAGGGTTTTTGCTCGACGCCTACGGGCGGGGCGAACTTCGGGAGGCGGTCAGGCTGGAGTTGTTCAACATCAAGTTGCCCAAGAGGCGCCGAACCAGCCGTTGCACCTGACCTCGGCGGCATTACGGCTTTCTAACAGTCAGCGTCTCACCAGCCGCCGCGGCAGGTGAACGGTGTCGTTATGCCTCAGAAAGCGGGGCGCGGATGCCGCGAACGGTCGCACGGTGGCTCATTGACGATGACCCGGACGCCACCCGCCGTTGCTTCTCCCAACTTCCGGTCGGCACTGGCTGCACCTGCAATCAGTGCCGCAACTTCGACGCGGCGGCGGGACAAACCTTCCCATCGGAGTTCGTCACACTGGTCGAAGCGTTGGGCGTAGACGCGACCAAGCCGGTGGAACTGTGCCATTGGTACCGCGAGCCATCCGGACTGTACCTGACAGGAGGCTGGTTCCACTTCGTCGGCTCGATACTTGCCGGCGAAGACGCCATGCACTGGGAGAACAACACCGGTACGTTTCGCTTTGAGGAACTGGTATCCGGATTAGAGTTCGGCTTCACAGTTCGGCTGGCGCTGGTGCGCGAAGTGTTTGCTGGGCTGCCGCTGGTGCAGCTAGAGTTCCAGACCCGGGTGCCGTGGGTTCTGGCGGAGCCCGAGCCTGAGGCATAAGGCATAAAAATAATCAATGACCCGATAAAAGGCTAAGGTTAGTGGACGGCTGTGAGCTTCTGGCCAGAGATCACCCTCAAAAGTGTTGCAAAATCGAGCACCGAACTTTCGGCGCTCTCACCCCTTAGCCTTCTATCGGGTCGTTGAAAATAATAAGGGGACAGCGTAGATTAGTTCCTGGCAAATCTACGCTGCCCCCTTTCTCTTCTACTTGCTGCCAGGCGTGGTGAGTCGGATGATGTTCGTCTGGGGCTGAGCCAGGTCGATCTGCACCGGCGAAGGCGAGGTGTCGCTGCCGACGTTGCCTGCCAGGTCACTCGCATCGATGCGTACCACGAAAGTGCTCGGGATGCTGGGCGGGATTTGCCACACGAATCCACCGGTATTCTCCACACCGAGGGCGATAGGCAGCCACGGGCCGGCATCCGCTCGGCATAGTACAGGTTGATCGGCTGGCGTCCGAAATGGTCGTCGCGGGCCGTCCAGGTGATGTTCAGCGTGCGGGTGCCGTTCGTTAGGTTGACACCGTTGAGGAACACGACCGGTTTGGTCAGGTCCACCTCGACCCAGAGCTGCGGCTGATCGCCGGCCACGGGCGGCTCCTTACCGCCGCCGAACCCGGTCTTGGCCACGAGCGTGAGGCCGTAGGTCCCTTCCTCCAGTTCCACCCAGGCGGGGTTTTCACGCTGGATCCCATCGAACTTCTGCCAAGTCTGACCGTCGCGGGTGTACCAGACCTCAACGCCGGCAATGCCGGACGGACCGTAGTCCTTGATGTCGTAGCCCACCTGCACGAGTTTGGAGTTGACTCGGGAGACCCGCAGCGCCTGTGAGCCGACGACTACGTTCTCGGTGACACCGCTGACCACGTTGTTTTGCAGAGTCGCGGGAGGAACCGTCCGCGGCGCCGTGGCCGGAGCTTGTGCGGAGACCGGAGCCACGGACGAAATCGGCATGGGGGCCGACCCCTGAACCGGCATATCAGCGGCCAGGGGAGGCGGCTGGGTTTGGTACGCGGGCAGGGTCTGGGCTTGGTCCGGGGTGGAGCTGGTTGCGGGTGGTGTCTTCTTGAAGAGGAAGAAATCGGCGCGTGCCCCGTTGGCTAGCGCTAACCCGCTCATGAGAACTACGGCCGTTCGGGTAATTCGGTTCATGGACTCCTCCTGATCCTGTGTTTGGAACGGGTCCAACCATGCGTATCCACCCAGTTCAGAGCATTCGTGCCACTGTTTATCCGGGATACTCGCGGTCGCCCTGGTTTTCGGCCCTGGGGTGGTGATTCCGTTCACCACAGGGAGCGGGGGAGAGGTGGCGCTCTGCCCGGGTAGACAGCCCTGGCCAAACCACTTTCTTCCCTCCGTCTGCTTTATACAGTCGGCACGGAAGAAGCGCTTTCCACAAATCGACCCTCCTTATCCTTGCTTCCCATCTTTGCAACCATGCAAAAAACACTCATTTCCCTTGCTCTTCGCAACATCGCTAGGTTCGGCAAGGACGGAATGCACACGCCTGCGCAGCACATCTTGCTCAAACTACGTCCCAACAAAGAAGATCCTTCCGGCTTTAGTGGGGAAAAAACTACTGAACACAAGTCGTGTTTACCCCGAAGGGGTTGGATAGCTCAGCCGGGGGTCGCGTACTCGCGCACCCCCCGGAAGAGGGGCCGTTGTCGTCCAGCCTACGCCGAACTGGTTGCATCGTTGAGCCAGACGCTAACGTCCGTTTTGGCAAATCGCGCACAATCGGACCCCATCGTCCCTAAAATTCACAACGCAGATTAAGTCCGCACGCTCCCGCAGTCCGGGACTGCCGATGAGGAGCAATGGCAACCTGGAGAAGCGGCGCAAGGAGAGACGGCAATGGCGACGGCCGACGTTACTGCCCCGGGCCTGGTGCGGCAACTCGGCCACCTGTTCGAGCGCGCCCTGAACGACCTCGGCGATCTGAGTCTCTTCGTCTGGCGCGTCCTGTGCGCGACGTCGCGCCGGCCGGGACGCGGCACCCTGCTGCCGATCTTCTACTCGATCGGCGTGCTGAGCATTCCGGTCGTCGCTCTCAACGGCATGTTCATCGGCGCGGTGCTGGCGGTCCAGTCGTACTCGTCGTTCAACCAGTTCGGCATGGCGACGCGCCTCGGGGCGATGATTAACATCTCGGTGGTGCGCGAGCTGGGTCCGCTTCTGGCCGCGGTGATGCTGGCCGGCCGGGTCGGCGGGTCGATGGCCGCCGAGTTGGCGACGATGCGCATCACCGAGCAGATCGACGCCCTGTCGTGCCTGGGCGCCAACCCGATCCACTACCTGGCGGTGCCGCGCTTCCTGGCCTGCGTGCTGCTGATCCCGCTGCTGACCATCGTGGCCGACTTCATGGGGATCATGGGTGGTGCGCTGGTGACCATCCACATCTTCCACGTCGAGGCCCACTACTACTGGAAGAACACCGAGGGTTTCGTGGACCTGTTCGACGTCCTGATCGGCTTGACGAAAGCGTCGTGCTTCGGTGCCGCGATGGCGCTCATCAGTTGCCACCGGGGTTTCAACAGCGAAGCCGGAGCCGAGGGTGTCGGCCGAGCCGCGACGCGCGCCTTCGTCGCCGCCTTCGTGACCATCCTTACCCTGGACTTTTTCCTGGGTTTGATGCTGAATAACCTGCGCGACACGCTGTGGTCGCGATAATCAGGAGTCAGGGGTCAGGAGTCAGGGGTCAGGGGTCTGAAGCAAAGACCATCGAATCTTGACCCCTGCTCCTGGCCTCTGACTCCTGACCCCTGGCCCCTGACTCCTGACCCCCTGACTCCTGACCTCTATGCTGATCTCCCTGGAACAGGTAACGGTGCAGTTCAACGGTCATCGCGTGCTGCACGCCATTGACCTGGGGATCGAGCGCGGGCAGACAGTGGCCATCGTCGGTGAGAGCGGCTGCGGCAAGACGGTGTTGCTGAAGCTGATGATCGGCTTGCTGAAACCGACCGTCGGCCGGGTGGTCTTCGACGGCCGGGTGTTGAACGATCTGCCGGAGGCCGAGCAGATCCGGCAGCGCCTGCGCTTCGGTTTCCTGTTCCAGGCGGCGGCACTGTTCGATAGCTTGACGGTGTACGACAACGTCGCCTTCGGTCCGCGCACCCGCGACAAGTCGGAACAGGAGATCGGCGACGTGGTGCGGCAGCGGGTGCAAGAAGTCGGTTTGACGCGAGTCGGTTTTGGAGAAGAAGCCCGCGGAACTGTCGGGCGGCATGAAGAAGCGCGTCGGCCTGGCCCGTGCCCTGGCCCTCGATCCGGAAGTCATGCTTTACGACGAGCCGACGACGGGTCTCGATCCGATCATGACGGACGTGATCAACGAGCTGATCCTGCAAGTGCGCCGCCGCCGGCCGGTGACGAGCGTGATTGTGACGCACGAGATGAAGACGGTCCACAAGGTCGCCGACCGCGTGGTGATGCTGTACCCGCTGGCCCGAATGCTGGCCGGCGACAACCAGGTTTTGTTCGACGGGCCGCCGGACCAGATGGCGGCGTGTCCCGATCCGCGCGTGCGGCAGTTTGTGGCCGGCGAGGCGCCGCGCGGCGAAGATCAGCACTAAGCCCGCAGCGCAAGCAAGGGCTACACCCTTGCTTGCGCTGCGGGCTTAGCACCAAGGATGCACACCCATGAGTGAAAAAGGCTTGCGCTTCCGTCTTGGCCTGTTCGTCCTGTTGGCGCTCGTGCTCATGGCGATCATGGTCATCATGTTCGGCAGCTTCGGCACGGCCCGCTGGTTCCGGCGCACCACGTCGTACATCGTCACTTTCTCGGAGGCCCCTGGACTGGCGCCCGGCACACCCGTCCGCCGTTCCGGCGTGCGCGTCGGCGAGGTCACCGACGTGACCCTCGACGACGAGACCGGCCAGGTGAAGGTGGGCATCGCCATCGATAAGCGCTTCACCATTCGCATGAACGAGAAGCCGACGCTGAGCGCCACGGTCATCGGCGGCGACTCGGTCATCGACTTCATCCCGCGGCCCAAGGAGCCGAACAAGGACGTGGTGCCGCCAGGCACAACAATCGCCGGCGAGGTCCAGGCCACCGTCGGTACGCTCCTATCGAAGGCCTCCGAGGTGGTGCCCAACACACAGGAGCTGATGAACGACATTCGCAAGTCGCTCCAGTCGCTGGAGAGGCTGACGCCGGCCATGGAAGACACGATGAAGGAATACCGCGACCTGGCGCGAGACGCCCGCGCTCTCGTTCCCGAGGTGAAGCAGACCAACACACAGGTTCAGCAACTCGTCAAGTCGGCCAACGAAGTCATGCCGGACGTGAAGAAGACCGCCGAGGAGATCCGTAAGCTGACGACCGCGCTGAACGAAGCCGCCCCCGAGGTGTTGGAAACGAACCGGGAGTTGCAGAAGCTCATCAAGTCGGCCAACGACGCTTTTCCCGACGCCCGCAAAGCGATCCAGGAGATGCAGAAGTTCCTGGCGTCGCTCAACGACGCGATGCCGGAGTTGCGCAAGACGAACAAGGACGTGCAGGACCTCGTCAGGTCGGCCAACGACGTCATGCCGGACGTGAAGACGACGGTGCGCGACCTCGGGGCAGCGGCGCAGCAGTACAACAAACTCGGCGAAAACCTCGACAAGCTGGTCAAGGACAACCAGGCGAAGGTGTCGCGCATCATCGACAATGTCAACGCCACGCTGGATCGCGCGCTGGACCTGCTCAGCAACGAGAACCGCCGCAACGTCACCGACACGATCCGCAACCTCCGCAATGCCTCGGATCGGCTGCCGGAAACGTCGAAGAACCTCGACGAGGCGCTGAAGGAAATCAAAGAGACGTCCAAGCGGTTGCGCGAGTCGATGACGAAGGCCGACGAGGTGCTGACGAACGTGCGCGACGTGACGAAGCCACTGGCCGAGCGCGGGCCGAACATCATGCGCAACCTCGACGAAACCCTGGACCGGTTGAACAAGGTGCTCGGTGACGTGCGCGAGTTGATGCGCGTGGTCGGCGAGTCGGACGGCACCTTCCGCCGCTTCCTGACCGATCCGGCGTTGTACAACCACCTTGACGATGCTGTGTTGACGATCTGCCGGGCGATGCCGCGGGTGGACCGGATCCTGAAGGACGTCGAGACGTTCGCCGACAAACTGGCGCGGCATCCCGAGTCGATCGGTCTGGGCGGCGTGGTGAAACCCGGCAGCGGCCTGAAGGACCCGCCGGCGCCTTATCCAGGCAAAGTGGTGGGGCCGGGGCATTGATGTTGTTTACGTTTTGCGCCAACTAGCGCCCATTGCGGCGGCGCAGCTCTGCCTCCAGCTGACGCACCCGTGCCTCGGCGGCAGAGCGAGCCTGCCGCTCTTCAACGGCCGTAAGAATACGTTGGCCGTCGCGGTCGTAGCACACGACCCGACCATCCTCGGTGCTCAACCACACGCCGACCGGCTCCAGCCACAACCGGCCTTGCTCATCCGGCTGGATCCGCTCGTAGCCGTAGCGGCCGCGGCGGTAGCCCATCAGACGCAACCGGCGCGGTCCGCTATATTCCGGAAGCTCGTCCACGATGATGTAGAACGGAACGCCGGCGCGATAGTAGAGCTGGCGTTTGCGCGTCAAGTCGTTGCGCCGTGTCGTCGGCGACGTGACCTCCAGGACCAGCTCGGGGCGCGTGCCTTCCTCGACCACGTGGAAGGTTCCCCAACGGCGGCGCTCGCGCACGTTGAAGATGACGGCCACGTCCGGACCCATCGGACGCACGCCGCCGACTCCCCAGGCGATGCGCAAGTCGCCGACGACCATGGCGCCGAGGACAGCCGCGAGGGCTGCGGTGAAGACGTCGGCGAGGTAACGGCAGTCGAGCCAGTGGGGGTCGTTGTTCACGATGAAATCCCCCTCCTCGGGGAAGAGCACGTCCTCCTCGGTCAGCCCGACTTGCACCTGCCGGCGCCGGCCGTTGGTGCTCGTGCGCCAGACGAAGCGCCAGCCGAGGCGAAATGGATCGTCCCTGGGTGCGGGCGGGCGCCGCTGTGGTTTGCGAACCGTGCTCATCGTGCCCCTCCTTCTGAGCTGCGTTGGGATGCTCCGATTATGACCGATCATTCGTGCGGATGGAAGGGTGGACAGGGGAATGCGGGTAGATTCCAGATTAACAGATTGATGCGAGCGGCAGGATATGTCCTAACTAAAGTGTAGGCACACTTTTATGCGAGCGGCAGGAAATGTCCTACGGCATGGTTCAAAGGCGGGTAACACCGTGGTAGGACGGATTGGCAATCCGTCCGATATTACCCGGACGGATTGCCAATCCGTCCTACCACGGTGTTACCCCTCCGGTGTCCCGTTTGAACCATGCCTGTCCTACCCAAAGTAGCAGGCACATTCCGTGTGCCATATCGTTAGATCACGGCAGCAGATCCGCTATAGCGATCGTCGCCTGGGAGGCGGCCAACGGCGCGACCTGATCCATTGACGAAAGAATCGTCACGTCCGCGTAGCCGAAGCCGAAGCGCTGCGACGGATCGGGCACGGGGTTGCGTCGGACCTCCAGCTGGTGCTGCACGAGGTTGACGATCCAGTAATCCGCGATGCCGGCCCGGGCATAGAGGCTCGCCTTGCGGCCGCGATCATAAGCGAGCGACGATTCACTGATCTCGACGATGAGCAGGGCAGTAGTTGGGTGAGCGATCATGTAGTTATCCGCAGAGCCGACGACGACCGCCAGGTCCGGTTCCGGTGCCGACCTTCGACCGAACTGCAAGGGCATCTGGATCCGCACCCAATACCCGGTACTGAAAACTGCCTGGAGAACGCGCTGGCTCTTTCCGATCGTCCCAGCGTGACGACTGAGCATCGGCGGCATTTTGATGATCACTCCTTCGATCAGTTCGACGCGCTGATTGCGAAACGCCCCGAGTTCCGCGAGCCGCAGATATTGTTTCACCGTCCACCGTCGCACCGCAGGCTTACTCTGCGACATGCCGCGCCCCCTTCTCAAGCAAAATTGCAAGTCAGCCGCTGTCATTCACCCGTCGTGTCTTTGATTATCGCGCGACCGATCCTTATGTCTCCCTACGGCCGCTTAGGCGACCGGCAGGAAGAACGATACCAGTCGCAAGCTAAAGCCCTGTCTGTTACCAACAAGTCGGGGGCTGGAGGGGCAGGAGGCCAAAAACCTCGGGAAATACGGGCATCGTAGCCGCCGGCCCCTCCGGCCGTAGGTCCACCCAGGGTACTCGCAAGCCCTTGGACCACTTGGGCTTGCGACTTGTTGGTAATAGACAGAGCTAAAGCCTGCGACTACGGGTAGGACAATTCCTGCCGCTCGCCTCAACTGCGCCATCCCGCTGCCGTAAGGTCGAGGTAGGTACTTTGCTGCCTCTTTCGGCCCCACCAACGCGGGGACGAGCTGTTGGATGATCTCTTTGATGGAACCCTGCCGCAAGAAGCGAGTGCCCTCCAGTCCCCGACCCAGGGCCTTGGCCCGCACCTCGCCCTGCAAGTCCGCCGTCGCGGCGATCAACGCCTTGCCGTAGCTCTCGCCCACCACACCCCGTGCCAGGATCTTCGGCCGATAACCGTGACCGCAACCGTTCTCGAATCGATCCGGCAGCTCGAACTCAAAAATGCGATGCAGCGCGTAATACGGTGCCACCCGATCCTTCGCGTCTTTGCGGCCTGCCTCGATGCGCTTGCGGACGACCTCAATCGCTCTGTCGTCGAGGGGTATGAAGTCGCCGCGATCGAAGGCCGAGCGCGTCTTCTGAGCCTCCAGCATCTCCGCGAGTGTAGCCAGCGCCTCCAGGGGCCGATCCGCCTCCAGCTGGCACAGGGCGCGGAGCACCAGGGCATCCTGGAGTGCCTCCCCGCGCAGCTTGTTCTTGAGGATCAACGCATCAACCGCCTTGACGCTCGTCACGGCAAGAGCCTGATCCTTGACCTGATCCTGGAGCGCCGTCACGGCCTTGCGGCCGTCAAGAAATGCCAGGTAGCCGGTGGCATCGCGGGGCGTGAGTTTCTCGAGTTCCTGGACGCGGTCCGTGTGGAATTTGACGACGAAATCCGGATGGATCTGCGACAGTGCCGCGGCCAGGGCCTCGGCGCGTGCTCGTCCTTCCAGCTTCCTGGATCGCTGCAAAGCCGAGCGAAACTGTTGCCCGCGCTCGTAGAGAGGCTGGAGATCGTTCCAGTAAGCAGTCGGGTCCTGGATCGACGGCCGATAGGCCGTCTGCGCGTAGGCCAGCCCCTCCGGTGTGGCGAGGACGACGGTGGGGAACGCCTCGATACCGTAGCGCTCCTGCAATTTGTGATAGCGCTCCTTACGTCCCTCCGGCAGGGGCGTTCGCCGCAGATCGTCGATATCGAGCAGCACGAAACGCTTGCCGGCGTGCTCCACAAACTCGGGGCGGCTCAGGATGCGGGTCTTCAGGTGATGGCAAGGCACGCACCAGTCACTGCCGCCGAAGACAATGAGAAGGTCCTTGTCGAGCTGGGCGGCCTCAGCCTGCGCCTTTTCGTATTCGACGTGCCAGGGGTCCTCGGCGGCGCGAGCCGGCATACCGCGGGTCAGCACGAGTACGGCGAATAGGGTTCCAAAACGCATGAAGAACCTCCGGGTGTGGTTTCCCTTGACCGCGATAGTCACCGCAGGTTAGCCGCCGACTTTAGCGAACACGAAACCCTAAAGTCCCTATGCGCTTTTCGCCGCGCTCATTCGCCTGCCAGTAAACTTCTAACCCCACGTCCAAACAGGTAAGCCAGCCATCGCCGTAGACCCAGGTGTCAATACAGATTGCATGATCCAGCACGAGCGGGCGGCCGGAGCGCTGCACGCTGTGGCCACAGATCATCGTCTTACCCGATTCGTGGGGTTGCCATGTCGCGGATTCCAGCTTTTCCCAATACAGCATGTAGTCAGGCTGCTCCCCAAGCGGGAGGTCGGGATAGACGTTGGCGTGGACAAAGAAATGAGTACCGTTTTCATGATAAGGCACACAATCGTCTTCGAGAAAACGCCAATGCCGTGGTGGGATAGCTTCGGCGAAGCTCCCCAAATCCTCTTTGGCCTGATAGGACGCCAGCGTTTGCTTACCGCCGCATTTGAGCCACTCGCTAAAATGCTCCAGATCCTCGCGTCCGGCGAGCATCATAAGGTCGTGGTTACCCTTCAGAGTCAGGCACCGGCAGTGCATTCCCAGCGCCAGCAATCGGTCTAGGACACCCTTCGAGTCGGGGCCTCGATCGACGTAATCGCCGAGCATGACAACCACGTCGTCGCGCTGCGGAGCAACCTCTTCAAGCAGCGCGTCAAGTGCCCGCAGGCAACCGTGAACATCGCCTATCGCAAGAGTGCGCATGGATTGAAGACTTCCAAATACAAGCCGAACCGGTCTTCGGGGAGCAGTTCGGATGGCGCGGGGCTGACGAGCTTGCGGCACACGACACGTTGCCATCTGCTGTGGGACTGAGCTGGATCGCTGCCTACTTGTCTGATTTTTTCGCCGTGAAACGGAGAAGGCTCAATGCGTCTCCCTTCGATCTGACATAACGATCGCCCCGCTGCTGGTAGCCGCCACTTCCGGAAGGTTTAGGTAGACATTATCCCGTGTCGATGTGCAGCGGCCAAAACTGGCTGCCTGGATGACCGACTTGTCGATCCCATTCGCACGATCGAAACTCCCGCCGCACAGCACGATCGAATTCCGGAGAGAGGTCACGTGTTTGAAACTTCCCCGGCAAATGATGATGCTGTTCGTGATGCTGGTGGCACCTTCAAAATCACCATCGACAACCACCACGGAATTACTCACCACTGTGATGCCTTTTGTGTCGCCAGCACAAATGATCACGCTTCCGCGAAAGCTGGTGTATCCCTGGGCGAACCCGGGTGTGACAAAGCGAATGTTGCTACCTCCGGTGCCATGCGGATTGGTGTCGGTCTTTAGCGCCGCAACGTCAACGGGCACCTTGAATGCTGTCCCGGCAGCTTTGTTCGTCTGCGCTACGGCGGCTTCGACGAGATGGCCGAACGCTTTCCATTCGGCATCGGTGATTTTCTCTGGGTTCTTCGTGATATGGGCAATGAGCTTGTCCAGCGGCGTCTTGTCGAGATTTGCCAGGAGATCCTTGAGTTCTCGCTCCTCCCGGCGCCTGTGCAACTCCGAAAGGATTTCCTTTGCGCGCGCCTGGTCTCAGCCTCGTCCGCATTTTTGGCCTGCTCCAACGCGCTGACGGCGGCTTCGCCCAGATCGGTCAGTTTGCGCCGCTGCCTCGCGGATATCGAAGTCGTCGGCGGAAAGGTCCTTGATTAGCTTTTCGACTTGCCTGGCGTCGGGAGCCGGCGGTTTGTGTTCGCGGGTGCTTCCCGATCCAGTTAGTGCCAGCAGAAAGACACAGACACTGATCGGTAACCATTGACGGGACATGGGGCACCTCCGTGCGTGAGCGACACATGAAAGAAAAGAGGACAGGCCTCGGTTAATGCTCAATGTAGAGGCCTGTCCCTTTATTTCCCGGGCTGGGACCCATTGAACGGTTTCACACCGATGTTAACGCAGGCCGCCCGAGATGTAAAGCGTTTCGCCGGTGATCCAGGCGGATTCCGGCGAGGCGAGGAACACCGCGGCCGGGGCGATGTCCTGCGGCTGTCCGATGCGGCCGAGCGGCGTCGCTGCTTCGGTTTCCTTCCGGAAATCGCTCTGCATGATCCCCGCGGTATGTGTCCCTTCGGATTCTACCATGCCGGGGTTGATCGCGTTCACCCGGATCTTGCGCGGCCCTAACTCTTGGGCAAGCGACTTGGTGATCGCATTCACGGCGGCCTTGGTGCCGCTGTAGACGGAAGTGTTCGGCGGCGCCAGACTCGCCGCCACGGAGCTGATGTTGACGATGCTGCCTCCCGCGGGTCCGAAATGTTTGACGGCCTCTTGCGTCGTCAGAAGCAAACCAAGCACGTTGAGGTCGTACTGCTTGTGAAACTGCTCCGCCGTGATCGCTTCCAGCGGCGCGAAATCGTAGATACCCGCGTTGTTGACGAGGATGTCGAGCTTGCCCAACGCTTTCTTCGCTTCGGCGAAGAGACGCAGAATGTCCTCGGCCTTCGAGACGTCGGCCTGAACGGCGACCGCCTTGCCCTCCTTCTGGGTGATGCGCTTGACGACGGCGTCCGCGCCGGCCTTGCTGCTTGCGTAGTTGACGACAACGGCCGCGCCCTCCGCTGCCATGTGCTCGGCGATCGCGGCGCCGATCCCCTTGGATGCCCCGGTGACGACGGCGACCTTTCCCTTCAAGCGGTTCATCTGAGTCTCCTGGGTTTGAGTTGGTTCTCTTTCACTTGGGCGGCTTGACGAAAATGGCTGGTATCGTTCCGCCTCAATTGGTTGCGGCAGCCCGGCGCCGCCGGCCGCTCAGCAGGTAGAGATCCGACCGCACCGCAGTGAGCGGGTCGCCCGCCGAGTCGATGCCGTCCACGCGGGGGAGCGGATCGAAGATGATTTTGCGGCGCTCCGGGGCCAGTTCGTCCACGCGCTCCGTGACGGCGAGAGTGCCGAACTCCAGCATGGTCCGGGTCTCCGGCCAGGGAGTTGTGGAGTCGGTCACGTCATCTCCCGTCTCCGCCACTTGCACCAGCACGCGGAACCGCGCCGATTCCCTGCTCAGCCGCGCGGACAGTTCGGCGGCGAGGAAGTCGGCCGTCTTCTTCTGGGCCTGCTCGGGAGTCAGGAACTCGGTCCCCGCTTCGGGGCGGAGGCGGAACCGGCCGAACCGATGTTGACCGTCGGCGTTCGTGAACTTGAACGCGGTGACGGCGAAGTATGCCTGCCGCGCGTAGCTCGTTGGGATTGGCTTCGGCGCTTCGACGAAAGCTTTCGCCGCCGGGTGAGCGGCCAAGAACGCTTCGATTGGCGGCGGAGTGGGGCTGTCGGGCCCGCTTGCAGCGGCCGCCTGGATGAATTCCAGGAACTCTTCGCCGGTGCGGGTAGGGAACCCGTTGTGCGAGTGGCCGATGATGTCGGTGTGGACGTGCTCGGCCAGGTGGAAGCGGATCGCCATCCCCTGCGGGCTGGCTCCCATCGGGTCGTTATCAGCGAGGCTCGGAATCCCCGCGGACAGCGAGAAACGCACGGTGACCGGAGTGGACGGCCGGGAGGCGTGCGGCGCCCGGGTCAGTTTCGCCGCCTCGGGTGAGGGGGTGAATGTGCCGGAATACATCATGCCCCGGGCATGAACGGGCCGGAAGCCGGGGTGGACTCCGCCAGACCGTTTATCGAGGGTATCGAGCAGGGCGGTGACCAGTGCGGACGACATGACGTGAGTCTCCGATTCGTGATTGAGTCAGGGCGAAAACGGATCGACAAAAACGACGAATCCTCCTGCCGCAAAGCGCGTTCCATCGACGTCCATGCGCGCTCACTTCGGAAACGTGTCTCCGAACATAGTTCTGCTGTGATCGACTGGCGAGCCTCCCGCGTAATAAGTTGTCGTTGTCATGACTGCCTTCTCAGGACAGGAGGACTGGTTTCATAATGCAACTGATGACATAATAGGGTGGAATGGTTGCAAAAGGCAACCGCTTGCCGATTATTTTCCGCATTCGGCATGGTTCCGAGGCGGGTAACAGCGTGGTAGGACGGATTTGCAATCCGTCCGTGCCATAGCGGACGGATTGCAAATCCGTCCTACCACGCTGTTACCCCTTCGGTGCCCCGTTTGAACCACGCGCCCATTCCGATCCTGGAAGGAGGTAACAGCATGAGACATAAGTGCTTAGATACATCAACATGTCCGATCGTGCGCACCCTCGATGTGATTGGCGACTGGTGGTCGTTGCTGATTGTACGCGATGCCTTCCTGGGCAAGCGTCGGTTCGGCGAGTTTCAGAAGAGCCTCGGGCTGGCGAAGAATATCCTTTGCGTCCGGCTGCAAAAACTCGTGGCGCACGAGATCTTGGAAACCGGTCCGGCTGCGGATGGCAGCGCTTACCAGGAGTACAGGCTCACGGACAAGGGGCGTAGCCTGTACATCGTCCTCGTCGCCCTGCGGCAATGGGGAGAAAACAACCTGTTTGAAAAAGGGGAGTTGGACTGGCTTCTGGTGGACCGGGACAGCGGCCAGCCGGTCAAACCCTTGGAATTGCGGTCGCAGGACGGACGCCTGCTGGCGGCGGCAGACCTGCGCACCATCAACACCTCGGATCGGTGAGATCGGGCGTTCGTTCGACGCTGCACTCTACCGCCTGGGGAGGCCTGCCTTCCACTTCGCCGGATGCGCCTCCTGGAGCAACGGCAGCAACCGCGCGAGCACCTTCTCGGGCAACTCTTTCGGGCTGATCGCTAACTCCCGGCGGCCGGAACTCACGGTAACGCGGTGGAACCCGAGATCCAGGTCCTTCCCGTCCTTGTCTTTCATCTTCAGCAGGCCGTCCGCCACCAAACCGTCGAGCAGGGCGGCTGCGTCCTTCTTGGTGATCTCCCATTTTTTCCCGACGTTGACGCCGCCGCTGTCGGTGCCCGGGGCCGATTGGTAGAAGTAGTTGACCTTTCCGTCTCTCGTGATCGTGAGCAGCACGCTATCCGTCATTACCTTCGTGACGAAAGTGTACTGGAATGTGTCGAGGACCATAATTTCCGGCAGGGGAGCGGCCTTCGCGCCGCCAGTAACGACGAGCACCGTGAGTAGGACGGTAGCATGAATGCAGCGAAACATATCAACCACCTCTCCGCGAATAACCGTTCAAAACCGCAGTGCGTCAAGTCGGGAATTCCGGGGTGCGCGCCTTGACTTTAGTGTCCATATTTGGGTTCGACACGGCCACAATCTTCGATGAATGCCGCCACCGAACTAATCGTCGCCTGATTCGAGAGCCGCGCCCACCAAAAGCCTTTGCACCACGTTCCAGGGCCGCCCACGGCCAAATCCGGTACAAATCCGAGCAACGTGGCACTCCGGCTTTTCAGTCGCCCCATTCGCTGGTGCAGAACGGCTTCCTGACAGGCGAGGAGCAACTGCACTGTGGTCGGACTGACATCCAGCGCCGCAATTAGTGTTCCGCCGGCGATCCGATCGGAAGACGCTAATTCCCGGAGGTCCTCGGCCAGCAACTTCATCGCCGCTGACGAGAGCCGGACAGCTCCTTCCGGAACCGGGCGGGATTGCCAGCGCCGGGGTAGGGCGGCGCACAACTCGACTGCGGCACCCGATTCGGCGAGGTGATCGTACAGAGAACCTAACGCCCGCCAATCACTGCGTTGGTCGGTGGGTGGCCAGGCGCTACGGGTGACCCAAACGACATGCCACCAAGGGTTATCGGAGATCGCTTCCGCCGTACTGTCCTCCACGCAGTCGAACTGGTGATGATCGATCCTGATCGGCGCCGGTAGCGGTATTCCACCCGCGCCGGTAGCGGTATGGCTCGTACCGGTCAGAGTAAACTCACCGCGGAGGACGCAGAGGATCGCAGAGGAAAACCAAGCGAAAGACCGTTCTCTGATTTCCGTTCACAACAACCGTGTGTTCGGCCAGTCGCCCTGCTTTATTCTGGTTTTTCCTCTGCGTCCTCTGCGTCCTCCGCGGTGAGCAATCCGGTCTGTTATTTATTGGCCGGAACGGGCGCGATGATTGTCACCGCATTGCCCCGCTGCACCAGTTCGGGTGAGGTGAGGATCAATACGTCGTCCTTGAAAATCTTCAGGAAATTGGCCGGAATGGCCTTGCCGTCGACCGGGATCACGACCGTGCCGCCCTTGGCCAGCATTGCGATGGCGTCTTCCGTCTTGATTTCTTTGCCGCCGACGGTGGCCACTTTCAGATCCTTGACCTCGGTCAGCTCGACGCGTTCGAAGGCGATACGCATGATCGCCGGTCGGGCGACGCCCGGCGCCACACCGATCGGCGCAGGAGCCTTCGGCCGCAGCACCATGACGCGCACCTTGCCGTCCGGGTCCGGCTTGATTTCGAGGATCCGCGGCGCCGGCTCGGCCTGGAACGCGCCCGGAGCCACGTTCGGACCGACCAAAATCGGAGCGGTCCTGACCGGCGGCGGCGTTTCCTTGGCCGGCTCCTGAGCCGGCGCGGCGAGTAACAGCGCGGTCAGTGCGAACGACGTCAACATGGGTTCAGCCTTTCGTCAGTACGGGTGTGGATCGAGAACATCGACTTCCTGGGGAACCGACACTCAGTCGGAATGTCTTAGTGGTGTGAATGACGACAGAGAGCCAGAAAACTAACTCGAAACATTCTCTCGCTCCATGACGGGTGCATCTTAGCGTCCTCGCTGGCGCGTCGGGTTGGTGTCGTTACTAACCCGACGCGCCAGCGAGGACGCCAAGACGCATTACCGCATGATGAATTCCCTGCTGTTCAGCAAGCTCCATTGAACGTCTTCCCAGACCTTGCGGCGGTCGGTTGAACGGCGAACGTACTCCAGCACGGTCTTTTTATCCGTCTCCTTCGGCGGACGCGACAGCATGGCCAGGTACAGCTCGTTCACCATGTCTTCGTCGGTCGCCTTTGCCGTCACGAGCCGGGACAGGCGGTTCTTTGCAGACCCGAGCTTTTCTTGGATTCCCGGCGCGTTCATCATCTGCAGCGCGCCAGCCATCGTCATGTCGCCGTCCGAGTCGGTCTCGATGTCGCGCTCGCACTGACTTGCGCGGGCCGGTCGACTGATTGTACCGATGAAGTCGGGAGCCACTTCACTGTAGGGGACGTGGATCGAGCGCGTACCGAGCGGCATTCCCTCGTATTTCTCCGGCACTTCGGTCGCCTGGCAGATCGCATCGAGCAGCTGACCGGCCTTCATCATCCGGGGGATGGTGCGCGAGAACTACTTGGCGTCATCCTTGTTGAAGTCGTTGGGCTTCACACTGAGCTGATAGGTCCGCGAGAGCATGATGGTGCGGATCAGATGCCGCATGTCGTAGCCGTGCTCGGCGAAGTCTTTCGCCAGGGCATCGAGGAGTTTGGGGTTCGTCGGCGGATTTCCTTCGCCGAAGTTGTCCACCGGTTCAGCGATGCCGCGGCCCAGCAGCTGCGCCCAGACGCGGTTGACGACGGCGCGGGCGAAGAAGGGGTTCGCGCGATCGGTCAGCCAAACGGCCAGCGCATCGCGGCGATCGTCGGCCTCGCGCACCAGGATGTTCGTGCCGAGGAAGCGCGGCACAACCGGTTTGCCGGTCTTGGGATGGAGCAACTCCCCCTCGGCCGTGATCGCCACGATCTCGGCTTCCGGCTTGTTCGGGTTCGGCTTCTTGCCCAGCGTGGTCCGTGACGTGACCTGGGCGAAGAAGGCGCGTCAGGTGGTGCAGGTCGTCCGGCGTCCACTTGGCCGTGGGATGGTTGTGGCAGCGGGCGCAATGCAACCGGACGCCGAGGAACGCCGCGGAGGTCATCTCGGCCAACTCCTGCGGCTGCCGGGAAACGATGAAATAACTCGCCGCGCCATTGACGCGATTGTTGCCGGTCGCCGTCAACAGCTCGCGCACCACTTGGTCGAACGGCGTGTTCTTCTCGACATGGTCGCGCAGCCAGGATCGGTACGCCGCTACCCCGGTTGAGCCGAGCGTCCGGCGGCTATTGTGCAACACGTCCAGCCATTTCTGCGACCAGAAATCCACGAAGTCCGCCTTGAGGAGCAAGCGGTCGATGAGTTTCGCCCGCTTGTCGAGGTCCTTATCGGCGAGGAACGCGGTCACCTCTTTCGGCATCGGCAGAGCCGCACACAGGTCGAGCGAGGCGCGGCGAAGGAACTCGGCGTCGGTGCAGAGGTCCGAAGGCGGCAGATTCAGCTGCTTCAGCTTGGCGTGGACGTGTTTGTCGATGAAGTTGAACTCGGGCGGGTTGGTCCAGACGGGATCCGCGGCGCGGCTTCGATCGCCGGCGGCCAGCACCACCAGAACGAGAGAGAATCGTCGCATGGATTCGACCTCCTGCCGGGTCAAAGCGGCAAAAAAAGCACCTGATCCTTCCACTCGTCAGTTTCGGCGTCGATCGACAAAAATAGGATCTCGTCGATGGCCAGGCCAATCGGCATTCGATCCGGCACGATAAAGACACCGGGCATCGGTTTCCCGTCACAGACACGTTGAAATGCAGAGGGCGGGACTGTCGAGACGTCGTGCGATAGCAATACGCGTCCCTGGCCGGCCGCCCACTCCAGGATGTCAGGGTCGGGTGTCTCCATCAGGCCGACATCTTGGACGCGGACAAAGTCAAGTTCGGGATGGCGGCGCAACAGACCGCGGACAATGTCGCCGTTGAAGTTCTCGTCACTCACCAGGCGGAGCATGAACCACTTCCTTCTGGGACCGACGAGCCATCAGGCGGGCTCGCAGCTCGGTCCGGTCGGGTTGATTTGCCTCAATGATACTCCGGATCGCCTGAGCTTCCTCCGCCCGCTTTTGCAGGTAGTCTTCCACTTCCGTCTTATGTCGGAGATACCACGTCAACACCGCGTAGACATCGGCCAGGTTGAGTGTATCGTAGCTCTGGACGATTGCCTCCGGGGTCGCGCCGTCCTCGAAGGCATGGACGATGCGCTCCAGCAAAACGCGCGTACCGGTAACACGCAGACCGCCGTGGCCGTCATCGAACAACGGAACAGGCACAGCTTGTATAGGCATAATCATAGTTGGACCTTCTCAGCCTGCCAACATCGGGCGACTTCTCAATGAGCCTGGTAGGCCCGCTGTAAGAAGGAAGTGACCACGACGAAGGGGTAGGTTGTCGCACCATCTCGCCCCGATGCGTGAGGCTTGAGTTGTAAATTGCTCCCTCTATCCCCGGAGCACGGGGCATGAGTTGTAAGAAGGAAGTATATCAAAGCGGCAGTTCAGGTTCAACATTTTAACGAGCGACAAATCGCAATCGACGGCGGCGGTTCCGCGCGGAACATTCCGCGCGGATCGACCAGAGGTTCCGCGCGGAACATCCGTCACAGCTGGAACCCGCATTGTCGCGCCGATACCGAGGATGCTAGAATGCAGCTGCGATGGGATTCGCACCGCCCGGCAGACCAAGGGACGCATGGACATGGAAAAGAAAGCACGCCTCGGCCGTGGACTCGACGCCCTTCTCGGCAGCGCGGAGAACGGCGACACTGCCACCCTTCCACCGCCCAACGAGGTGTTGGTCGAGGCGATCGAGAACAATCCGTATCAGCCGCGGAAGACTTTCGACGACGACGACCTGGCCTCGCTGTGCAACAGCATCCGGACGCATGGCGTGCTGCAACCGCTGGTGGTTCGGCAGGTTGGCGACAAGTTTCAGCTCATCGCCGGTGAGCGCCGCTTGAGGGCTGCCCGCTCCGTCGGCCTGTCGGCGGTGCCGGTGCGCGTCGTGGATTTCGACGACCAGCAGACCGTCGAGGCCGCCCTGGTCGAGAACATCCAACGAGCCGACCTCAACCCGATCGAGAAGGCGCACGGCTTTGCGGACTATCTCAACCGCTTTCACATGACGCACGACCAGCTCGCCCAGCGTCTCGGCCTGGCGCGTTCGACGATCACGAACCTGGTCGCCCTGCTCGACATGCCGCTGGAGATCCAGAACTCCGTGCGCGTCGGTCAGTTGACGCTCGGCCACGCCAAGCTGCTGAAGGGCGTGACGGACGGCGAGCGGCAGGTGTCGCTGTCGAAGGAGATCATCGCTCGGGGCTTGTCGGTCCACGCCGTCGAGGCGATGCTGAAGCAGCAGGCCGCCGAAGCGCAGCCGCCGGCCGAAGGAGCCGAAGAGGAGCCGGCCCGCGAACCGTCGTTCAAGACGAAGCACGTCCAGGGCATCGAGAACGAGTTGCGCAAGAAGCTCGGCGTGAAGCTGGAGATCAAGGTGCGAGCGAAGGACAAGGGGTCGATCGTGCTGGGGTTCGAGTCGAACGACGATTTCGAGCGGCTGATCGAGGTGTTGCGGCGGTGACGGTTTCGTTTACGTTTCGCGGGCTTGAACCTGAGTGGTGCTTGGTGTATCTGTAAGATATAAGGGCCGGATTGCCTCTCGAACTGATCCCGCGGGATCTGGGATTGCTAACAGGATGGATAGAAACCTTCTTGTCCAACTGAGGAAAGACGGATATTCCCAGTACAAGATTGCGCTGTTTCTGGGTAGGTCCCAAACGACGGTTCGCTACTGGCTCCACTAGTACCAACTGGGGACGCAGCGGATACATCGGTGCATGTGCTGCGGGGAGGCGGACCCCACCAAGTTCACCGCAGGAAGATATAGAGATTGCCGGAAGTGTCGGAATCGGCTTCAAACGGCGAGATTTCAGCGGTACAAGCAGAGAGCCGTAGCTCACAAGGGCGGGTGTTGTGAGATTTGCGGCTATAACAAGTGCTTGGCCGCACTCGATTTTCACCACAGGAATCCCGCCGAGAAAGATCCGAATTGGCGACTGATGCGGAATTGGATATTTGAGAGGATCAAGGATGAATTAGACAAGTGTCTGTTGGTCTGCCGTAACTGTCATGCAGAGATCCATTACGGGGCGTAGCTCAGCCTGGCTTAGAGCGCGTGGTTTGGGACCACGAAGTCGCAGGTTCGAATCCTGTCGCCCCGATTTACTGACATCGAAAACCAGCTTCGTTGAGGGGTTGGAGCATGGTTATCATCACTTTCCCGGACATCAACACTCAAAAACGCGCACTCGGTTTTCTTCTGGGAAGGTTTTCTGGGAGGGTCCTCAAAACCGGCGAGCACATCGTTCCTGAATCTGCTCTAGCCGCCTTAGCCGAGCAGAACATCGTCTTCACAGTGCAGGGAAAGGCGTCCTATGCGCAGCAAATCGCGGCGCTTCGAAGTGCTGCTTCCGGTGCGGTTCAATGACGGACGGGACGTTCCGGAGGAGTTGCTGGGCGAAGCCGTCAATGAAATAGTGAGCCAGTTCGGAGCCGCGAGTTTTTACAAGCAGGCGATCGAAGGCCATTGGGAGCATGGCGGCACTCTGTATCGCGATGACCTTGCCTGTATCGTGGTTGACGTTCCCGATACCGTCAAGAATCAGAAGTGGATGAAAGCCTTCAAACTGAGATGGAAGGAAAGACTCGAACAATTGGAGCTGTGGATGGTGAGCTATCCAATCGAAATCGAATGAAGATACTGCCGAGGTTGTCACGATCACGATTGACAATCCGATAATCTCCTTCAAGTAAGGCGAACGGCGGGAAATGATTTTCCCGTAGCCGAAGTCGCCAGACTTCGGGTGGGGCGTCCGAACCCGAAGTCTGGCGACTTCGGCTACGGGAACTTAGAACCTGCCGCTTGCCTAAATACGCTCGATCACTATCTCCCAATAGCCCCCTGCCATGTCCGATTCACCCGGCGAGTCGGCCCTGCTCACCGGCATCCGCAGGCACGATCTCACCGCCTGGAATCGGTTTGCGCCCTCATATTCGCGCCAATCGGAAGCGCGGAATCCTTCGTTCCTCTTTCTCCAAAGCGCCCTCCATCATTTTCGTGTTATACCCTTACGATGGACCTGGTAGAGAAGAGGACACCGCCATGAAGTCATCCGCCTGTCCGTCGGAAAACCGTCTGGCCTCGTTCGTCCTGGGCCGGCTCGAAGAACTCGAGCTGGAGCGCGTCATCGCCCATGCGGAGACCTGTTCCAAATGCCGCCGCCGGCTGGAGGAACTCGATCACCACACCGACGCCCTGCTCCGCCGGCTGCGCGAACCGTTGCGGGCCGATCCGGTTGAACGCGAGCCGAACCTGCACAATATGCTGGGAAGCCTGACCACCTCATCGTCGGAAGTGACCGTGATGGCGCCCCCGCCGGTTACGGCTTCCTGGCCCCGCCTCAGCGGGACGACGAACTCGGTTCGCTCGGGGATTTTCGCATCCTGCGCGAACTCGGCGCCGGCGGCATGGGGGTCGTCTTCCTCGCCGAAGACGCTCATCTGCGGCGTCAGGTCGCCCTGAAGGTACTGTCGCCACAGCTGGCGAGCAATGACGCCGCACGGCAGCGGTTCCTGCGCGAAGCCCGTGCCACCGCGGCCGTGCGCAACGATCACGTCGTGACCATCCACCACGTCGGCGAGCAGGACGGAACGCCGTACCTGGTCATGGAGCTGCTGCGCGGCGAAACCCTGGAAGCGCGGTTGAGCGCGGCGACAAAATTCCGCTGCCGGAGTCGATGCGTATCGGTCGGGAGATTGCCGAGGGATTGGCGGCGGCGCACGAGCGCGGTCTGATCCATCGGGACGTGAAGCCGGCCAACGTCTGGCTGGAGGAGAAGGACGGCCGGGTCAAACTGCTCGACTTCGGCCTGGTCCACACGGCCAGCGAGGAGAGTGGCTTGACACGGGTCGGCGATGTGGTCGGCACCCCGGCGTTCATGTCTCCGGAACAGGCGCGCGGTCAGCCGATTGACGCCCGCAGCGATCTTTTCAGTCTCGGCTCCGTGCTGTATCAGATGTGCAGCGGCACTTCGCCCTTCCTGCGCGAGACGCCGTTCGACACCATGCTGGCCGTCGCCCAGCTGGAGGCCAAGCCGCTCGCGCCAGCGCAACCCCCAGGTCGGCGACCGCCTGGCCGCGCTGATCCAGCGGCTCCTCGACAAGGATCCGACCCGACGGCCGATCTCGGCTCGCAAGGTGGTCGAGGAGCTGACTGCCCTGGCGGCACGTCCGCGCCGCAAACTGTCCCTGATTATGGGGATATGTCTGATCGCCTCCCTTCTGGCGGGCAGCATCTGGGCTATCGTTCTCTGGCAGCGCGAGCGCGACAAGCCGACAGAGTTGGAGCAGCCGCCGGTCGTCGCTGAGGAGAAATCCGCCAACGAAGAGCCTCCGAAACCGCAGCCCAAGCCGGTCGATGATGCGTTCATCAAGGACGTGGGGAAATGTCTACCGAATCGCCAGATGCAGATGGTCGCCGCGAAAATGAAGGAGTTGAATCCCGCGTTCGATGGTTCGTACAACTACCAGAAAATCAATCCAAAAGATGATCCCGATCCGAAACGTCTCGTCCTGCGCACCGACAAGGTGACCGACCTGACGCCGTTGCGCGCTGACGCATCTCGACGTCCTCTGGTGCAGCGGCAGCGCTGCGGGGAAGGGCAGTTTCGCTGACTTGAATCAGCTGAAAGGCATGAAGCTCCTGCGACTGGACGTCAGCAATAACGCGATTGAGGACCTGTCACCGCTCAGGGGCATGAAACTCCTGCGCCTGGACATCAACAATAACGCGATTCACGACCTGTCGCCGTTGAAGGGCATGAGACTCTGCGCCTCAACATCAGCAATAACGCGATTCACGATCTGTCGCCGCTGAAGGAGCTGCCGAAACTGGAGATGTTGTGGTGCGACTACGTCCCGGAGCGCGACGGGGATGTGCTACAGTCGATCAAGACCTTGAAGCAGATCAACGGCGTCGACGTGAAGCAGTTCTGGCTCGAGAACAAGAAGCCGGCTGCGAAACTTTGAGCGCCCCTCTTCGCTGTTTTCAATTCACGGCAGCAATCAACTCGCTCTCGTCCCCAAACAGGAGTTTGGGGACGAGAGGAAAAAGTAAACCCACGTAAAAATAGTCTTTGAAACGACCCACACTGCGCGGGATAATCCCTAGCTGCTTGCGGATAGTGTCAACGGACAGTTGGAGAGGAGACTCGTCTCATGTCGGTTATCGCACCCCCCGTCCAGCCCGTGGTGTGGCCCGACCACACCCAGCTTCCCGAACTGGATGAGATCCTTGTGCATAACACCCAAGAGCATCCGCAGAGCGTCTTGACGACCGAGCCGCTCCTCCCCATCTTGCAGCGTCGTCACTCGACCGGACGCTTTCTCATCGGGCAGGATACCGCGATCTACTGGTGGAACACCGACCCGCCGGAGCGCGGCGCATCAGGCCGGACTGGTTCTACGTGCCGGATGTGGACCCGCTTCTCAAGGGCGTGATGCGACGATCTTACGTCTTGTGGCAAGAATTGGTTCCGCCGATGGTGTTGCTGGAGTATGTCTCCGGCGATGGACGTGAGGAGCGCGACACCACGCCGTGGGAAGGCAAATTCTGGATTTACGAACACGTCATTCGGCCCGCCTACTACGGCATCTACGAGGTGAATCCGGGGCGAGTCGAATTGTTTCAGCATATTCGCATGGGCTTCCAGCCGGTGAAGGCTAACGAACGCGGGCACTTGCCGATCCCAGAATTGGTTGTCGAACTCGGTATCTGGAACGGGTTCTTCATGAACGCCACGCTGCCCTGGATGCGGTGGTTCGACGATCGCGGAATGCCGCTACCGACGGGCCATGAGCTGGCTGACGAGCAGCGGCAGGCGCCGATGAGCAACGACGGCGGGCCGACGAACAACGCCGACGCGCTGACGAGCAAGGGCAACGCGCCGATCGACTCGCCGCCAAGCTGCGCGAACTCGGCGTCAATCCGGACGCTATTTGAGGAGACATCCCCATGACCTGGCGTTGTGCCGGCCTGTTCGCGCTGCCGGTCGCTTTCGTGTATCTCCTCTCGTTCTGCCTGCCGGCCTGGGAGGACGCCAACAGCGTCTACTTCGGCTACGAAACGCTCCAGAAGAGCTTCGACGTCGCGGCCCGCAACGGCGATCTCGTCACCCCGATGCTGGTGCTGTTGCCCAACCTCATCGTCTGCTCGGGACTGCTCCTCCTTGCCGTGCCGAAAACCTGGGCGCGCATCGTGGCCGCGGTGCTGGGATTCGTCGCTCTGCTCTTCTCGGTGCAAATCATGATCTGCGTCGGCTTCCTGTCAGTGCTGACGAACATCGCCACGGCCATGTTCGGCCAACCTGTCGGACCGAGCGGCGTCCGTGAGGGCTTCTTCGTGTGGGTCGTCAGCATGTTCATGCTGATGCTGATGGGCCTGATCACCGCCATCGTCAGCGGCACCAACTCTGGTCCGGATCGCCGAGACGACGACAACCCGTTCCGCCGCTACGATGACGACGATGATTCGGATCGCCGTCGGCCGCGGTACGACGACAATGACGACGAGCCGTTCAACCGCCGCAGACGATCTGAAGGAGAACGATACCGAAGAGACCCAGACTGATCACCGCGTTGACCTGAAAGAACGCCTGGTTGACCCGCGTCAGATCGTCCGGCCTCACCAACCAGTGCTCGTACACTAGCAGCAGTGCCGCGGCCACAACCCCGGCCAGGTAGATGAAGCCGAGGTCCGGCGCCACCGATCCAGAAGAGCGCGAGCAGCAGCCCAAGCATCACGAGATGACAGACCAGCGCCACGCGCAGACTCGCCGCCACGCCGAGCGCCGCCGGAACGCTGTGCAGTTTCGCCTTGCGATCGAAATCCACGTCCTGGCAGGCGTAGAGGATGTCGAACCCCGCCACCCAGCACAACACCGCGCCGCCGAGGACGAGCGGCGTCAACAGATTGTTCATACCGAGGACGGCGATCCAGGCCGCGAGCGGAGCCAGCAGCAGCGACGCGCCCAGCCAGAAATGCGCCAGGCGCCGTGAAGCGCTTCGTGTAAGAATAGGCGCAGACGAACAACAGCACCGGCAGCGCCAGCCACAGCGGCCAGGGATTGTCGAAGCTGAAGTAGAAGATCAGCGTTGCGGCCAGGAAACCCGCGGAAGAGATGAGGAAGAACGACCAAACGGCGGCCGGCGACAGCAAACCGGCAGGCAGGTGTCGGCCGGCAGTGCGCGGGTTGGCGGCGTCGAGACGGCGGTCAGCGAGGCGGTTGAACGCCATCGCGGCGCTGCGGGCACAGACCATGCACAGCAAGATACCGGTGAGTTGTAGCCAGGAAAAATGCCGCTTTTCTTCCATGCCAGCGCGGCGCTGGTCAGCGCGAACGGCAGAGCGAAGAGCGTGTGGCTGAAGCGAATCATCTCCAGCAGCGAACGCAGACGGCGAAACATGGCGGACCTCCCGTCGGTTGTCCTATCAACCGCGACGGGGGCCGGCACGCAACACTCATCTTCGTTTAGCCGCAAGCGTTCCGCGAGCGTTGGCGTTATCCAGCGCTCGCGGAACGCTCGCGGCTAAACGAAACGCGGCGCGGACGCTCCTCCCACATCCTGAACTCGCCGCTACGGATTAGCTCCTCGATCGTATACGCCAGGTGTGCGCCGATGGCGGGCAGTGCCGCGAGACCGCGCCGGCCTTCCTGCTCCAGCACGTCCTCCAGCGGCCGATCCTGGGGGCGCACCGACCAGGCGGCGTTGCTGTAGGCGCGCGCCCGGTAGAGGTTCGACCGCGAACGATACAGCTCCAAGCGTAGTCGCTCAATCGTTTGGCGATTGTTTCGTTGTCCATGAGAGTGTCCCCCCTATCACTATTATACTAAAGTACACTGCATACGGGAAGTCGTCGCCACGCTTGGCGTTTCACGAATCGCAAGAATCCGCAAAGCAGACGCTTGACGAAACCCCCGCATTTGCGATAATCTGGCCTCATCAGGGGAGTGCGGACCATGGCGGATCTGCAGCTGGAGGGGGTTGCCAAGACCTATCCCTCCGGCGCGATGGCGGTCTGCGATCTCAACCTGAGCGTCGGCGACGGCGAATTGCTGGTTCTCGTCGGTCCGTCGGGATGCGGCAAGACGACGACGCTGCGGCTCATCGCCGGATTGGAGGAACCGACTGCCGGCACCATTCGCCTCTCAGGACGCATCGTCAACCGTGAACCGCCACGGCGGCGCGACGTGGCCCTGGTGTTTCAGCGGCCGGCGCTGTACCCCCATCTCAGCGCCCACGACAACCTCGCCTTCGGACTGCGCCTCGCCCAACGAGTTCCCTGGTGGCGACATCTGCTGCCGATCGGCGATCCCCCCCTGCCGATAGCGGATCGTCAACGGATCGCCGCCGTCGTCGGGATGCTCAGCCTGGGCACACTGCTCGACCGCAAGCCGGCCGAGCTGTCCGGCGGCGAACAGCAGCGCGTCGCCCTGGGTCGGGCGCTGGTGCGCCAGCCGGGATTGTTGCTCCTCGATGAGCCGTTGAGCAACCTCGATGCGACGCTCCGTATCGAATTGCGCCGCCAGTTGCTCTTGCTGCGCCGACGCTTCCGGGCGACAATGCTCCATGTCACCCACGACCAGGACGAGGTGCTCAACCTGGGCGACCGGGTCGCGGTCCTTGACCGCGGCAAGCTGCAGCAGGTGGACGTGCCGTCCGCCTTGCTCCAGCGTCCGGCGAATCGCTTCGTTGCCGGTTTCCTCGGTTCGCCGCCGCGAGCCTGCTCGACGGCCAACTCCAGGCGACCGACGGCCGGCTGGAGTTCGTCGGACCGGCGGGTCGCTGGAGTGTTCCGCCCAGCCGGCGCGACTGGTCGAGTTGGATCGGACGGACGGTTACCATCGCCGTGCGACCCGAAACGGTGAGACTTCACGCAGACGTGCCGTTTCGTGAAGATTCGCCGGTCTTCGAGGTTCGCCTGGTCGAGCGACATGGCTCCAGATGTCTGGTCACCCTGGAGTGCGACGGCTGGTGCCTGGCGGCCGTCATCCCGCCGGAGGTGGCTCCGGCCGAGGGGCAGCGCGTGACGGCGCTGCCGAACTGGGAGAGTGCCTGCCTGTTCGATGCTGCGACGGGCGAGGCGCTGGCCCATGGCGCATCGGTGCAATAGCGCCGACGCCAACCACGGGTTCGCCGCGAAAAAGCGGCATCCAGGTGGGATCCGTCCCACCTGTTTTTGTTTCATGTTTAGCCGCGAGCTTCTGCGAGCGCTCGCAGAAGCTCGCGGCTAAACGAACTGGGAATGACACCATGAACGGCGCGGATCTGTTGCGGGCGGTGGACTTTCTCTACCGCGAAAAGGCTGTGAACAAGGAGGTGATCTTCCTCAACATCGAGAAGGCAGTGCGCCTGGCCATCCACAAGCAGTTCGAGGACGAGGAAGGCATCGAGGTCGTTGTCGATCGCGCCAGCGGCACCATCACGGTGCGCAAAGGCGAGAAGGTGCTCACGCCCGATGAACTCGGCCGCATCGCCGCCCAGGCGGCCAAGCAGTTCATCATCCAGGGCATCCGCGAGGAAGAGAGCAACGCCGTCTTCAGCGAGTACCTCGCCAAGAAGGGCGATCTCATCCTCGGCACCATCCAGCGCTTCGAGGGGGGGGCCGCCATCGTCTCGGTGGGCAAGACCGAGGCCCTTTTGCCGCGCGGCGAACAGATCCCCGGTGAATCGCACCACGCCAGCGAGCGCGTCAAGGCGGTCATCCTGGAAGTGCGCAAGAACGGCCATCGGGTGCGCATCATCCTGTCGCGGAACAGCCCGGAGTTCGTTCGGCAATTATTCCTGACCGAGATTCCGGAGATCCAGGACCGTACCATCGAGATCAAGGCCGTGGCCCGGGAGGCCGGCTATCGCTCCAAGGTCGCCGTCTCCAGCATCGACATGAAGGTGGACTGCGTCGGCGCCTGCGTCGGCGTCCGCGGCAGCCGTATCAAAAACATCGTGGACGAACTCGGCGGCGAGCGCATCGACATCGTGCCGCTGGAACGACTCGCTCCAGGTGCTGATCCCGTATGCCCTGCAGCCGGCCCAGGTCGAGGAGGTGTTCCTCTATCCGCGGTTAGGGCGGGCCATCGTCCTCGTGAAGGAAGATCAGCTGTCGCTGGCGATCGGCCGCCGCGGCCAGAACGTGCGCCTGGCGTCGAAGCTCGTCGGCTGGGACATCGAGATCATGACCCACGACGAGTTGAACGAGGGCATCGAACGGGCCGAGGGCTGGTTCCACCAGGTGCCGAACGTCACCGACGAGATAGTGGAAGCCTTCATCGAGGAGGGTTTCCTGTCCTACGACGACCTGACTTTCGTGGAGACCTACGAGCTGGCCGAATTGTCCGGCACCACGGAAGAGCAGGCCCAGGAGATGATCGAGTACGCCGAGGAAGCGTCGGAACGCGTCGAGGAAGAGACGCGGCTGCAAAAGGAGGCGGAGGCCGAAGCACGGGCACACGCTCCACCACCGTCGAAGCCGACGGCGGCGGAGCGGTTGGCCGAGCTGTTCCCTGAGCAGCCGGACGAAGCGGGCGAGGCGGACGCACCGAAGCCGACCGTGGAGTCGCTCTTCGGACCGGAAACCGCGGCAACAGCTGCGCCGGAAGAGCCGGGAGCTGCGGCGCCTCCGGAGCCGGCGGCGATCGTCGAAGCGGAACCGGCCGCGGTCGAAACGCCGCCGACCGAACCCGCGCCGACCGAACCCGCACCGTAAGTGCCGCATCTTATTTGTTTAGCCGCGAGCTTCTGCGAGCGCTTTAACCAGCGCTCGCAGAAGCTCGCGGCTAAACGAAGGCAGACCGCCCAACGACGAGAATCCGCCAGATTCTCTTCCCACAACGCGTGATCCGGGTAGAATGAAAGTTCCGGTAAGGACGACTCAGCCCGTGAGGGCGGAAGTGTCTACTACGTTCCACAACAGGGAGTTTCGTTTTGCAGAAAGAAAAGGTTCGCATCTTCGCGCTGGCGCGAGCTGGACATGGAGAGCAAAGACCTGCTCACCGTCTGCCGTCAACACGGCATCGACGTGAAGAACCAGCTCAGCACCATCGAACCCGAACTCTGCGACCAGATCAAAGCGCTGGTCCAAAAGGGCGGCGGGACTGCTACCGCCGCGCCGCCGAAGCCCCCAGTCCTACCGCAAGTTGACAAGAAGATCGTCAACCTGGACTCACGCCGTCCCCGTCCGCTCGTGGTCCCTCCGAAGGAACCTGTTCTGCCCGAAACCCCTGCACCCGCGACGGCCCCCGCGGCCGAAGCCGCGCCCCCGGCCGTCGCTCCTCAAGAAGAGGCTGCCCCAATTCCTGCTGTTGCTATTGCCCCCGCGGAAGCGCCGATCATCCGGCACGCTGAACCCGCCGCCGAGCCGACCGAGGCCGTTGCCCCGAAGGCCCCCGAACCCATCCCCGAACCACCTGCCGCGAGCAAGCCGCCAACGCTACCGTCGCGCCTGCCGACCCTGCCTTCCGCCAAACCGCCCACGCTCGGGCCTGGAAGCCGTGCGCCGACGCCGCCGAAACCAGTGGAAGCGCCCCGACCGCCGCAGCAGCCGGTGCCACAGCCCCAGCGCCAGCCGGAACCCGCTCCCGCCGCCAAGGCTCCCGAACCGCCCACCGCGCCGCCGCCGTCCGCACCACCACGGCCCACGCAGAACCCCACCGCGGTCCCGAACTGGATTCGGGACCACGTCCCGGCTCGACTTCCCCGCGTCCCGCCCCTGGCATGACGTCGGGGCGGACCGAAGGGCGCCACCGCCAACCGCCGAAGCCGCCGACCCACCGCGTCACGCAGCCGCCGCAGGGACCGTCCGCCAAGCCGCAGCCCAAGCCGGAAGACAGGAAGCCCCAGAACATCGGCGGCGTCACGAAGCTCAGCGAGATCCCCAAGGGGCTTGAGGGCCAGGGGCCGATCGACATCAAGAAGATCCTCGACCACCAGCGCGAGGCGTCCCGCGGCGTCACCGCGGCAGTGCCGGAAGTGATTGAAGAGGACGAAGACCTCGACAAGGGCAAGAAGGGCGCCAAGGGCGGCGTCAAGAAGCCGGGCGAACTGGCCGGCCGTATGGACCGCCACAAGGAACGCCAGGCCCGCCAGGAAAAACGCAAGTCGCACGGCGACGGCTCCCTCAAGGTCAAGAGCAGCACCGACCTGCTCGAAGACGATGAGCCGACGCGCATCCGCAAGATCCGCCAGAAGCTCCGCAAGCCGACGCAGCTGCCCACTGAAAAGCGCAAGGACAAGGTGCCGCTCGAAGTGCCGATCTCTGTCCGCTCCTTCTGTGAGGCCACGGGTGTGCGCTCGGCCCAGGTCCTGCTGAAGCTCATGGGCAAATTGCCCACCGTGACCATCAACACGATCATCGAGCCGGAAGTGGCCGAGGAACTGGCCCTGGAACAGGGTGTCGATGTTGTGATCGAGCGTGCGCCCGACGCTGAGGAGCAGGCGCTGACCGCCGCCGAGAAGCCGGACACCCCGGAAGAACTGGTGCCGCGCGCCCCGGTCGTCACGATCATGGGCCACGTCGATCACGGCAAGACGTCGCTGCTGGACAAGATCCGCGGCACCCGCGTCGTCGATACCGAGGCCGGCGGTATCACGCAGGTTATCCGCGCCTGGCGCGTCGATCACCACGGCCACCCGATCACGTTCCTCGACACGCCCGGCCATGAAGCGTTCACCAAGATGCGCGCCCGCGGCGCCAACGTCACCGACATCGCCGTCATCGTCGTGGCGGTGGACGACGGCGTCATGCCGCAGACGGAAGAGGCGATCAACCACGCCAAGGCGGCGGGCGTGTCGATGATCGTCGCCCTGAACAAGATCGATCTGCCCAACGCCAATCTCAAGAAGACCGAGCAGCAACTCTACAGCCTGAACGTCCTGCCCGACAACATGGGCGGAGACACGCCGTTCGTGCAGACCAGCGCCGCCACCGGCAAGGGCATCGACGACCTGCTCGACGCCATCAGCCTGGTGGCCGAGTTGCGCGAGCTGAAGGCGAACCCGAACCGACCCGGCACAGGTACTTGCCTCGAAGCCTACAAGACCGAGGGCGAAGGCGTGCAGGCGACGCTGCTGGTGCAGAACGGCACGCTGAAGCGCGGCGACATCATCCTGTGCGGCCATGCCTCCGGACGCGTCCGCGCCATGTACAACGACCTCGGCAAGCCCTTGGCGGCGGCCGGGCCGGGCGTGCCGGTACGTGTCACCGGCCTGGACGAAGTGCCCAACGCCGACGATCCGTTCCTGGTCGTCGACGACCTGGCCAAGGCTGCCGAAATCGCCGACAAGCGCACGCGCCGCCTCCAAGAAGCGGCCCTGGCGCCGCGCAAGGCCATCAGCCTGGAGACGCTCAGCGAGGCCAAGATCACCGAACTGAAGGTCATCCTCAAGGCCGAGGCGCGCGGCTCGATCGAGGCCATCCGCAAGGAGTTGGAGAAGCTGGTCCACCCGGAAGTCCGCGTCCGCATCCTGCACGCCGCCATCGGCGGCATCACGGAGAGCGACGTGCGGCTCGCGCTGGCCTCGCCGCTGGACACGCTCATCCTCGGCTTCAACGTCGTTCCCGACGAGATGGCCCAGGCGCTGGCCGACGAGCGTGGTATCCAGATCCGCCAGTACAACATCATCTACAACCTGACCGACGATGTGCGTTCGGCCCTGGAAGGCAAACTCAAGCCGCGCGAGGAGGTGGTCCACCTCGGCCGGGCGATTGTGCGCGACACGTTCAAGATCAGCAAGATCGGCACCATCGCCGGCTGTTACGTCACCTCCGGCACGATCGAGCGCTCGGCCAAGGTGCGCGTCATCCGCAGCGGCATGGTGATCTACCCTCCGGCAGATCGGACGGCCAGCCTCGAATCGCTGAAACGCTTCAAGGAAGACGTGCGCGAAGTGCGCGAGAGCTTCGAGTGCGGCCTCAAGATCGCCGGCTACGACGACATCAAGGTGGACGACGTGATCGAGGCGTATCGCATCGATCAGGTGCAGCGGACGTTGTCGTAACATTATTTAGCCGCGAGACTCCGGCGAGCGCGGCACCGAAGAAGCCCGCCGGAAGGTGACTTTGTGCCATGACCGAGACAATCTTACGACGTGAGATCAAGAAGGCGATCGACCGGTTGCCGGTTGATCGCCTTCCGTCCGTAGCCGATTACATCGCGTTTCTGACTCGCCCGACCCTGGGACAACGAATCGAAACAGCGGAGCGTGATTTGAAGGCTAACAAGGGCGTCCATTGGCGGGAGATTCGGGACGATGTTTGAAGTCGTCCTGTCGCCCGAGGCGTCAAAGTTCTACGCAGTGGCAGATCGGCCATTAGCCTTGAAGCTTGCCCGCTGTTTTACCCGATTGGAGGCCGATCCACGCAGCGGCAACAACGTCAAGCGTCTCAAAGGAGATTGGTCGGAGTACCTGCGTTACCGAGTCGGTGACTGGCGTGTGATCTACCGAATCGACGATGCTGTTAACCGTGTAAACGTTGTGGTGATTGCGCATCGCAGCGAGGTGTATGAATAGTGCGGACGTCGTCGTGAACCAAGCCGGCCGTGGTCAGTCTCTATCCTCTGTTCTGCGGTTTATCGTTTCCACCGGCGCCGCGTCAGCCGTACAAGACGCACCGCGATGGGTGTTCGTGTCGAGATCGAGGAAGGCGAGCGAATTGGACTGGCCCTCCGGCGCTTAATGAAGCTCCTATACTACGAGGGAACGTTCCATCACTTACGCAAGCGACATTGGGAATACGTGAAGCCTTGTCAAGTGCGTCGCCTCAAAGAACGCAATGCCAAGATTGCTGCCTGCCAGGCTGGATACTGGCGGCGGTGTGAATTAGGCATTCAGTAACCACAGTGCGAAGAATACTGTGGGTCGGGAGAACATCAGGTGTCAGGAAGCTTGTCCGCGCCTCGGCACCACAGATCGAAGCAACCTGAACGCACGAGGTTCGGTCATGACACAAGCGCCAGCGTTTGCTGAAGTGTTGGAAGCCGCGGATCATTTGTCCCAAGATGAGCAGGAGGAATTGATCGCCATCTTGCGCCGTCGGCTAGCTCAGGCGGAGCGCCAGCGGATCATAGCTGACGTCCAGGAAGCTCGGCGGGATTTCGCGGCGGGGCGGTGTTCCCCTGCCACACCGGAAGAGATCATGCGCGAGATCATGAAATGAGGCGCCTTCTCCTGCAATCGCCTGCCTTCGTGAGGGCGGCACGGAGCCTGGCCAAGAGAAATCCGAACCTCGCCCCAGGTCTGCAAACGGCATTGGCAGTGCTTGCGGAATATGCATTCGCCCCCGCATTGAAGACGCACAAACTCAAGGGCGATTTGGCAGGATTGTGGGCTTGTAGCGCCGGCTATGACCTACGGATTGTGTTCGAGTTTATCCAGCACGAAGGTGCCGAGGGTATTCTGCTCCAATCGGTCGGTACGCACGATGAGGTTTATTGACAAAAAACGGTCGGTGACAAGAAGCTTTGTGCCAGTCGGAAACAAACAGCCCGTAACCGCCGCCAAGTTACAGGCGACGGTTGAGGCCGCAAATGAAGGTCAGGGACGTCATCCGGCGACTGATGGACGACGGTTGGATCAAAGTCACTCAGAAAGGGAGCCATCGCCAGTTCAAGCACCCCACCAAGCCCGGTAAGGTTACGGTGCCGGGCAAGCCTTCCGATGACTTGGCCGAGGGCACCTATCGGAGCATCCTGCGGCAGGCGGGTCTCCAGGAGTAAGGCGATGAACGTGGAAAACCTGACCACCGATGAGGTCGAGCAAGATCGCCAGAGACTCGTCCAAGAATTCGTCGCCGAGTCCGGGCCGATGTGGAATGCCGAGTACGAGCCAGGCTCGGCGGGGTGCCACGAACTTCTGGATCGGACGGCGCTGGTAGCCGACATGTTGGAGCGGCATATTGTCGCTCATCCGGCATGTATCGCCCGCCCCGGATGGTATGCGCTTGCAGAACAGGCCGCCTCGGCACTGCACGAGCTGTACCAACAGGTCGGGGCGGAGCACCTTGCGGTTGGAGAATAAATGGTGCCAGGAGAACTAAAGGTGTCAGGAACCTTTTCCCTGCTCGATGAGGCGCGATGCCGAGAGGTGTATCTGTCATGCCCTTGTTCCTCATAACCTCAGTTTGTGACGAAGGCGTTTACGAGTCCGGCTTCAAACTGGTGGAGGCAGATTCGAGAATTGCCATCGCCCAAGATATTCTTCTGCGCCCGTACGACTGGGAACCGTTCCTACGGCGAACTAAGCTTTGGTGGGAACTCACCTACTACGAGTACAAATATGGGCAACCTCGGGGATGGAGCCCTGCCGAACTCCTGAAGCAGATCGATTCGACCCACGTTGATGGAGACAGCGAGTACCAATTCAGGATCCATGAAATCAAGACGATTGAGAAGATCTCCGGGCGGGGAGCGCAATCGGTAGGCGCGGTGAATGAAGCAACCCGAGGAAAGAACAGCACCGCCGCAGAGCAGTACAGGACAGTCGCGACCTGCCATCGTGTTTACCACCGACTGGTCGTTGTGGCCGATCCGAACACAGCGATTTGGTTGGTGGATGATCTTTGGCACCCGGTTCAGAAGGCTACCGGCACTCTGGATACGAGTGTTCTCCACGGCCGGTATTTCATTGAATTGGATGCAACAGACCCGAATGATGTTGCTTATCCAATCGAGCTGTTCAGCGATCTGCGGCTGTCGCAGGACATTCTTGAAGCCGGCCCAGCGTGCCAGCGCCAACCGCCGAATTTGTTGGATGAATGAGGCCTGGTGAGGGGCAAACGAGGTTGGAAAATCAGCGGCCCTTCGCCCGCAGCGCAAAGCAAGGGCGAGTGAGACCGCGTCGGTAACCATTCCGCTCGCCCTTGCTTCGCGCTGCGGGCTCACGGAAACAATATGATCGTCGGCTCTCTCCGTATCCGGCTGCTGATCCGCGACTCGCGCAGCCTGAAGGACAAGCGGCAGGTGGTCCAGAGCGTCAAGGATCGCCTTCGCAATACGTTCAACGTGTCGGTCGCCGAGGTGGAAGCCCAAGACCACCGGCAGATGGTCGTCCTCGGCGTGGCCATGGTCGGCAACGAGGTCCGTCATGTACGCACCAGCCTGGAACAGATTGTCAACGCTCTCCGCAGCCATCCCGTGGCCGAGTTCCTCGATTTTGAGATGGAGGTTTGAGTTCACCGCGCGCGGCTCATCCGTTGCTCGTTACCAAGCCGCCAACGGCGAAACATCGACCTCCGTGGCCCGAACTTGAAGTCACAATTTGTGACTTCAAAGTCATAAACTCATGCTGGGAAAGGCGAAACGCGAAATCGGATGGGAAGCGGTCGGCATTGCGCTAGACGGCTTGGTTAAGCGCCATGGCTGCGGAAAGAGCTTTCGCCATGCAACCAGAATAGACGCTCCGAGAGTTCCGACAACGACAGATGCCGGTATTTCCCATTAGATGATCTTGGTCGATCCGGCAACAAATGGGTAAAATCCCCTGTGCCTCGCCACGAGAGAACGCGACCGATATGAAAATGCACCGCCAAGCCCGCGTCGCCGAGGTCATCCGGGAGGTGGCCGCGGAGACGATCCTGTTCGAGCTGAGCGACCCGCGCGTGAAGCTGGTCACCGTCACCCGAGCCGAGGTGTCCGGCGACTTGCAGCACGCCAAGGTCTTCGTGTCCATCATGGGCAGCGCCGCCGAGCAGAACCTGACGATGCACGGCCTCAAAGCGCCGCCGGGTTCGTGCAGTCGAGGCTCGCCCAGCGCATGAAGACGCGCTTCACGCCCATCATCACGTTCGTGGTGGACAAGGGCGTGAAGAATAGCATCGAGATGACGCGCCTCATCAACGAGGCGCTGGGGAAGAAGCCCGGAACTGAGGAGACGGAGCCGAACGACGAAGCAGACGAAGAAGCAACCGTATCGCCGGACGTTAGCGCCGAGGGATCGGCGCCGGACCGTCCGGCGGCCCCGTGACCCTTTCGCCATCCTCGTAATGGAGTGATCGATCTCATGGCGACCACGATCAACAAGAAGCGACTGCTGACTCACGTCCTGACCCGGGCCAAGACGGCCTCGGGGTCCGGTGAGGAGATGCAGCCCGTGCTGGAGCAGTTCATCTATGCCCTGTGCCGCGAAGACGCGACGCCGGAGCAGGCGGATCGAGCCTTCCTCTTCCTGCGCGAGCGCTTCTTCGACTGGAACGAAGTGCGCGTCAGCTCGATCCGCGAGCTGGAAGAGGCGTTCGAGGGCATGAGCGGTGCCGAGGGCCGCGCCCAGCGGCTGGTGTCGTTCCTGCAAGAAGTGTTCGAGACCGAGTTCTCCTTCGACCTCGACGGTCTGCACAAGCGCGGTCTGAAGCAGGCGGCCCGGCAGCTGCTGCGCTACCAGGCGGCGGACGATTTCGTCGGCGCCTGGGTCGTCCAGCGTTCGCTGGGCGGCCACGCCATTCCGCTGGACGCCCCGACGCTGCGCTGCGTCCGCCGGCTGGGCCTGCTGGACGGCGCCGCGGAGAGCCTGGAAGGGGCGCGCGGCAGCCTGGAACACATTGTGCCGAAGAACGACGGCCCGCAGTTCACCGACGCGCTGAGCTACATCGCCGAGGAGTACTGCTTGGAAGAAACGCCGCAGTGCCGCAGCTGCCCGTTGTCCAGCGACTGCACGACGGCCCAGGAAGGCGGTCTGGAACGCCAGCCGCAACCGGCCGCGCCGCGGACGCACCGGCCGAAATCGCGGTGACGCATTCTTACCAGCCCAAGAGCGCAAGCGACGGTTCTCTGCCCGCGCTTGCGCTTCGGGCTGGTAAAGGATAGGGCAAGCGGCAGGTTCTAAGTTCCCGTAGCCGAAGTCGCCAGACTTCGGGTTTGGACGCCCCACCCGAAGTCTGGCGACTTCGGCTACGGGTAAATCATTTCCCGCCGTTCGCCTAGACAACTTTTTTCCGAAAAAACCCCTTTACTCACGCGCGCCGGCCTGCTATATAATCCGGTTGCGCGGATTTTCCGCGCACCAATCAGGTTGAGGATCGCATCGCGTCAGGAGAGCCAGAAGCCCGAAATCCGCGGCGAAATCCCATCCTTCTCAGCATTTTTCGAGTGGCACTTCCCTTCCGAAAGATCCCGAGAGGACAGGCCAAGCCGGATCAGCCCTGGCCTTAACCCTGCCGTATCCGACCCTCACCTGTTCCCGCGGGAGCGGTTCGCCCCTGCCTCCCTTCTGGGTCAAACAACATCATTGCGCCGCGGTCCGTGGGCCGGCGGCGGTCCGTGGTGTGATTTTCCTGGCGAATGCCTGGTGTTCCGGGAGCAGCGGCGTCCGCGGCGGACGGGACCGGGCGCGGAAAGGTTCGAGCAGATGGCGAAGAACATCTACGTCGGCAATCTGGTATGGGACGCGACCGCCGACGACCTGCTGGAATTGTTTCGGCAGCACGGTCAGGTCGCACGGGCACAGGTCATCATGGATCGTGACACCGGCCGCTCGCGCGGCTTCGGCTTCGTCGAGATGGAAAACGACGCCGAGGCCCAGAAGGCGATCGACGCCTTGAATGACTTCTCGTTCCGGGGTCGGGCACTGACCGTCAACGAGGCCCGTCCGCGTGAAGAGGGCGGCGGCACTCGTGGCGGCGGCGGCAGCCGCGGCTATGGCGGCGGCGGTGGGGGAGGCGGCCGCGGCTATGGCGGGGGAAGTGCCGGCCGCCGCGGCTATGGCGGGGGAGGCCGTGGCGGCCATGGTGGCGGGGGTGGCGGCTACGGCGGCGGGGGCGGGGGGAACTACTGACCCGCGGATCGGCCGCACGGACGAATCCAAGCGCGACAGGCTCGACGACACGTCGAGCCTGTTGGCGTTTCTGGATCGCTTCGAGTCACCCTTTTTTCCTGTGCTCGACGCGCTTATATGTTGTCGAAAAGCGACCCAATACTCACGGGCCACTGTTCTTCAATTCCCAGCTCAACGGCAAGCGCCCGAAGATTGAGCCGCCGAAGCAGATCGACCGTGATTGGCCGCTTGGCGTCCCAGAAGGTGAACCCCCGAATAGAATTCCTTGGCGACCTGATTATTGAGCAGTGCTGCGACGAACCGCGACTTCCGGTTCGCTCTGACAAGCGACGAAATAGACCGTGTCATCGAACAAGGTCGGCCTGCCCTCCGAGTTCCCAACTACCGTGAACCTCAGCCGTTTGTAGAAGCCAGAAATGGCGACTTTCCACGGCGCGAAGGTATAGTCACCCACGCCGAACACCGAGAAACGCGGCCGGTTGCGGTAGATCGAACTGCCACGCCGGTCCAACGCATCGCCATGCCGCTCAAGGTATGCCCATGTCTTCGGCATGCACTTCCTAAGTCTCCCCGTATCCTGACCCACTGCCCGCTGCGGCACCAGCATCCACCGTACCGGGTGATCGACGCGACCATTTGCAACCTCGGAGCTTTTTAGCATTGGGTAGACGTAATCGTCTTCCAGCTCGACCAGTTCTCCGAGTCCGTTGCTATAACCCGCCGCCTCCTTCCTCAGCTCCATCACCTTCGAGCAATCGTGCTTCACCCCGGAGCGCCACTGGTACGGCCCGTCCCCGGCCAGATGCTTCCATCGTTCGTAAGCCGGCACATCCGCCACGAGGTGGCCGTTGCGCCAGCCGATCACACTTGACGGCGGGCTGGCAGCGAAACCGGAGAAGACGCCGCAGTCTGTTCTTTGCCCCTCGGGAGAGACGGCGCACACCAGCAGGCAAGCATCCACTGCGGCGCCGAAGAACGCATTGGCGTCTATCCCCCGCAGCTCTGCCCAGTCGATGGCAATCCCGTTTTTCCATGCATGCAACAACACCTTCCGCGCCACCGCCGTCTTACAAAGCATCGCCAACCACCCGCGGCAACCTGCCAGCGCTCCAGCAGGCGAATAATCATCCACTCCGAAATGTCGAAATTGCTTTTGCCGGTTAGCGCATCGAGGCCCAGGTGCCTCTGAAAATTTGACTTTTCCGGTAAGTTTGTGCTGCCGAGCACGCCGAGTTGTGCATTCGTGATCCACGGCGGGTTTCCGAGTACGAGCACCGGCTCCGGCATATCGCGGAACACCGCACGCCAGTCCATGTCAAAGAAGCTATCGCGGGTCACCCGGCACCGCGCACTGTCGTCACTGGCGGCCAGTGTCGCCGTCAACTTCTCAACATAGACCGGGTTAATCTCGGAACCGATGCACTTCGCGGAAGGAAAGCGGTCGAGCGCGGCGAGCACGAAGTTCCCGAGGCCACACGTCGGTTCCACCATTGCTGCGGGCTGCACTCCGCGCTCCGCCAGGAACCGGCACACATCAGAAGCCAGCGCTCGCGGGGTCTGAAAGTCACCGAACTCGTCGGACCCGCGTTTTTTTCATTGCGATGCTCATTCGACCTCAACCGATACGGATGATTCCATCCACATTCCCAGCCTGCTGGATGACGCGGCCGTACTGCAATCGCCATTGTAGCGCGTTGGAAATGGTGAAGTAGCCCAACTCCGGGGGCTTCTTCATCAATTCCTCAGCGAGACGCTGCATCTCGCTCTCCTCAACCGGCAGCATCCTGTCACTCATGAATGCGATCAGATCGTCCTCGTTTGGGTCGTGCGAAAGAATATCCAGAAGACCGCGTGTCATCTGGTAATCTGCTGTCCGGTGCTTCTGAATGAAGATCGTATGCAGGATATTCAGCTTCGCCGTGCGTGTCGCTGCGTCGTCGGACTTATCGTACACGAAGGCCAGCAGTGAGTAGCCGAGGCCGTAAATCTTCTGGCGGGCGTGCTTGAACGGGCAGGACGACTGCGGTTGTTTGATGCTCGTAACCTTCATGTCCGTTTCGAGGCCAGCGAAGTCAATGCCCAGCGCGGAGTTACCGGGGGCGTGGACGTACCGGGCTTCGAGGTATTCCTGGAACTTGTGCTCCAAGTATGTTCCGATCGCCTTTCCGTCGGTGACGCCGAAGATCGTCGGCTCGGGATGTGTGGACTCCGTAACAGCGAACCGTCGTGCCTCGCTCTGCAGCGTCTCAAAGGTCAAGATCGGTTTCGCCATTGTGGGAGTCCCTTTCGGCACCCGAACCGTCATGCCGCCTGCGCCGGTCGATCATCATGCCAACCCCGTTGTAGCCGGTCCGTCGCACCAGCGTCAACAGCCGAAATGATCCGGGCTTCTCCTTCGTCCACTTTACAACTGCTCCAGCCGGCTCACCCAGGCATCGAAGTGCGGACACTTCCGGCGCAACACTGCCAGGCCGATGCATTCCGCAATGTCCGGCCCAGCGGATGCCTTGCTCCCTTCATAGGCCGGCAGCACGCGGATGATTCGTTTCGAGGGTGCTGTCGTCTTCCCATCATCGATGTGCTCGATCGAAGAAACGGAATCTGCAATCGCACTCAGGCGCAGTAATCGCTGCCTGGCAATTTTCGAAGGTGATCGCGAACGCCGCTGGGTCAGCAAAGAGCAGGGTTTCGTATTCGTGAAGCTGAAGATGGGGAACGAAACGCGAATCACCGATGTCTTTGGCAAATGCCTTCTCCAAAGCCCGAACGTACGGAGCCGGATTGGCCGGATTGCGCGTGTTCTCGGATTTGCCCGGAAAGCCGCGCGGCAGCCCGTACAGGTCGAGGATTGTTGTGAAGAACACGTCTTTGTCCGGTCGGCTCTTCATGGTGTTCAGGATGTCGTCACGCATCGGCTGGTAACTGCGAATGCCGCCGCGCCGGATCACTTGTTTCTTCCGGCTGAACGCCACCTTGACCGAAGGCACGTGCAGGAAGCCAAAGCCGGCCAGATGAGGGGCCAGAACCTGCGTGCAAAATCCTTGCTCTGTCCTCCCCTCGCAAAAGACATACAGCGTCTTCACGAAAGCGGACCTCCACCGATCACGTTCTTCTGCCATAACTCGCTGACGCTGTAACTCCGCAGCCACTCGGCCAACTCGTCCCGCTCCAGCCGCCGAAAACGCGAAACACCGCGCACGGCGTCGGCGACAAGGATGTCTTCCGGGTCGAAGAAATCGAGCAGTGTCGTGGACTGGGTTGCCAGAATCACCTGGCACTTGAGCGCGACCGTGCGCAGCAGGCCGGCTATCAACTCGATACCCAGCGGATGCAGGCCAAGCTCGGGTTCGTCGATCACGATCAGATTGGGTAAGTCTTCTTCGGGCTGCTCCAGCAGCGTCGCCAGCGCGATGGCCCGCAACGTCCCGTCGGACAGCTGGTGCGGACCGAAGACATGCTCACTGTTCTGCTGACGCCAGCGCAGCAGTACGCGGTTTTTATTCAATCGTTCTGGCTCAAGGACAAAATCGTGGAACGCGGGAAAGAACTTCTTGACCATCCTCCGGATCCGCCCGTACGACGAGCCGAGATACCGCTTGTTCGGCTGTCGCGCTTCTGTTTCTTTTCCAGTTCGCCGTACAGGTAAAGCATGGCCGGCAAATTGCCGGCGTCGCTGTGAAGCCTGGCATTATCGGCAATCTCTGCCGACTTGCGCATCGGACCGGACAGAGACGTGTCGTGAAAGTGGTAGACGCCGATGCCGTCCTTGAGGCCGTGGTAGACCAATTGCCCGGGGTGGAAGCGGCCTTCTTCTTCAACCACCGCGCACAGGTCATCGTAAACCAGTGCGTGGGAGCGGTCTCGCTTACCCAGTCCCGCGCATGAGAAGTCCCGTAGGTCAGCGTGTCGGGAGGGCGGAACACCAGCTTCTGATGGAGCGTGCCGATACCCGCTTCGGTATGCACCCGCAAGGCACAGCGTATCTGCCGTGTCTCTTTCGCTCCCTGATGCAGACACGCTTCCGCTCCGCCCTGCGCGCCGACGTAGCCGTCAAGGCGGGCATCCAGTGACGCGGCGAGCATCTGGAAGAAGGAAATGAAGTTGGACTTGCCGGCGCCGTTGGCCCCCACCAGGACGTTGATTCGACGTAGGTCGAGCTGCGTTTCCGCGATCGACTTGTAACCGGCTATCTCAACGCGCTGGATCGTCAATCGTGGAAGACGCTCTGCCATGGTTGCCTCTTGTAGCCCGTGCGTCCTACACAGCGAACAGCAGCCGCTTGGACTCCTCTTCAATCTTACGCACTGTCCAGAACTGAGCCGGCTTCTTCGACCGAGTAGCTGGAAATGAAGGTTTCTGCCGCCGAATACCGTGGCAACCGACTCGTCGCACCAGCGTCAACGGTCGAACTGATCCGCGGCCCTTTGTCCTCTCCGACTACTGTCATACCTCTTGGACAGAATAGCACCCGTGACCGCGTCGATGACGTAGTGCAGTCCGCCGCCCTTGTGGCGTGGGTCTTTCAACTCGATGCCGCGACCGGGCCGGTCTATGCTGCTGATTATACTGCGAAATGAGGTATGATAATCATCGTTCTCGGGGATAAGCAGAAGCGTTAGTACACGACGAGGCTGGTGACGAAACCACCGTTATGGTGCCATACGGTCGCCAAGTACCAACAGGCTGTCGAGAAGTCCATCAAGTCGATTGTGGCTACCCTCCGCGAATGTGGTGTTCGGGGCGTCCCTCCTACCGGCTATGACCACCACGTGCAGGATCACCTGCGGCTGCTGAGAAGGCTTCCGGGCAGTGGGGCCGGCCGTTCGATCCAAAGTAAGTTAATCGAGTTTCTCGACGCTCCGACGAGAAACAGCATCAGGAACCTGGAGAATCTTGCGCAAGAAGGCCAGCGCCGGGCGATCCTCACTCGCGGAACACCGAATACCCCTTCAACACTGGCGGCGCCTGGACCTACCCGGCCGCCCCAGATTCTTTCTCTGGAGCTGAAGTGAAAGAGTTCCAGAAGCTGATGAGCCGCGTCTCCCATTACGCGACGAACATTGTGTCCGCGCTCCGCCGCGGTCCAGCGTGAGGCGCGAGTCGCCGTCCGAACGGAATAGGGACCTGACCAGCTGCCAGACCGCTAGCGGAGGAAGCGAGAGGGGTCCATCATGTCCGCGTCTGCCCCTATTGCCAGCCATCGAGCCTTCACCGGTTGACCAGCACGCCAACTCCGTTGTAGCCGGCCCGTCGTACCCGCGTCAACAGCCGAAATGATCCGCAGCCGCCTTGTCCTCTTCGCAGACGAGGACTACTCGTGCCACAGAAAGCACCCTAAGAAGATTGGGTCGCGCGCGACCGTCCGAGTCACATCCACGGGGTTGTAAGCAAAGTCAAACTGCGCCAGGACGCCAAAAGCCGCCGTAATACCCAGCCGCTGAGCCGCTGCAAGAGCCTCATCGAGGAATGACACCGAGTATGAAAGTGGTTCAACCAGCGAGCGGATAGGCGCTGGAATCTCTCGGATTACGCCCTCCGTCTGGTCAAGATCGTAGGAGTCCACCCCGCAGAAGTCTCTCAGAATATTCTTCCCGGCATCGGCTGGGTCTTCTGGCTCCCGAAACAGCCACAGGGACACATAGCCGGGCTTGTCGAAGGAAGTCATGACTACCAGCAACTCACTTCCGTTAAAGATAGGTGTCGTGCGCAAGTTTCACGCGCCGTGCGCCGACGATCACCCGTGCCGGTTGACCATCACGCCAACCCCGTTGTAACCGGCCCGGCGCAGCAACGTCAACGGAAAACGCCCCCGGTTGCATTCCCGTTATTGTCGCCTACCTTAGCCCAGCCCGCGAAGCACAGCCCTCAACATCTCGTTATTTCTTCACTAAATCCCACAATAACCTTCCGTTGAGCCGCGGCTCGCAGAGCTGCGCGGATCTGCGAACCGCGGCTAAACTTGGAATCAAACAACGTTTGTCCGGACACGGACGGTGAATTTGTGAAACGGTCACCTAGCACGGAAACCGCGGCGGGGTACTCGGCGCCGTGGTCGGGCCGATGGCAGCAGCTGACCGTGGCGGCAACGCTGCTGGCCGCCGCGGTTGGCGGCTTTTGGCTGGTGACCCGTCAGGCCGGCAACCGCTATCTGGCGGCGAACGGACCCGCCGAGTGGATCGTCTATCCGACCGCCTTCAACCCGTTTATGTATCCGGCCTCTGCCCAGACGACCGTGTTCCGCCGGTCTATCCACCTGGAGGAGGCGGCCGGGCCGGCGCTGCTGACCGTCCGCGGCTACCACCACGTTGCTGTCGAAGTGAACGGGCGCGCGGTTCCGCTCCCGCAGCCGGAGACGAACTGGACACGGCAGATCGAGATTGACATCGGCTCGTACCTTCAGGCCGGCGACAATCGGTTGGTCGCCGAGGTCAGCAACGACCTGGGTCCGCCGGCTCTGTGGCTGGTCCTCGCTGTCGGGAGCGAACGGCTGGTTTCCGATGCTTCATGGGAGTCGTCTCTGGTCGGGGCGGTGTGGCAGCCGGCCCGGCCGGACAGTCAACCGCCCGAGTTGCGACCCGGCAACTTCTCAGCCGGCGGCGAACGGAGCGTGGATTCTCTGCGTGCGCGGAGCGGTACGCTCTTCCTGTTCGCCGTTTTGGCCGCCGCGGCAGTGCTGGGCCGAAAGCAAATTCTGCGGTTGGCTGCCGCGGTGGCGCCGAGAATCGCTCCCCGGCTTCCGGCGCTTGCCCTCGTCGTCGTCGTCTGGCTCTTCTTGTTCGCATTCAACTGGGGTTCGCTCCCGTTCGACATAGGGTTCGACGCGAAACCGCATCTCGACTACGTCCGCTACATCCAGGAGCGCGGGGCGATCCCGTTGGCGAACGAAGGAGCGGAGATGCAGCAGCCCCCGTTCTACTACCTCGCGTCCGCCGGACTGCTGGGGGTGTTCGGTGTGGCGGCGGACGGCGGACCGGGCGGCGTCTTCCTGCTCCGCGCCTTCGGGTTTCTGGTCGGGCTGATCGGGGTGTACCTCGTCTGCCGCGGGCTTGGCCGGCTCTTTCCGGACCGCCCCGCCCCTCAGGCAGTCGGAGTGCTGCTGGCCGCGTGTTTGCCGATGCACCTCTACCTCGCCCACTACCTGAGCAACGACCTGCTGGCCGGGACGCTGGGCACGGCCGCGGTGTACATGACCCTCGTCGTGCTGCAGGACCGGTCGGCCACAGCCCGCTGGCTCGTCGGATTGGGCGCGGTGCTGGGCGCCGGCGTCCTCACCAAGTTGACCGTGGTCCCGGTGGCGGCCGTCGTGCTGACCACACTGGCCGCGACCGCCGTGGTGCGCGACCGCTCCCTGCGGTCACTCGTGCGGAACGCCGGTATCCCGCTCGCCATCTGTCTGCTCGTCTGCGGCTGGTACTTCGTCCGCAACGTTCAGCACTTCGGCCGGCCGGTTGTCGGCACCCACGACCCGGCCTCCGGCTTCCGCTGGTGGCAGGATCCGGGATTCGCGAGCGCTGGCCAGTTCCGGCGCTTCGGACGGGCCTTGACCGACCCGTACCTCGCGGCCAGCGCGGGCTTCCCCGACGGGCTTTATTCGACCTGCTGGGGCGATGGCGGCTGGTGTGGAGGTGGGCGGGCCGCACAGACCCGCACGCCCTGGAACTACGAGCTGATGGCGGCAGGCTATCTGCTGGCCCTGGTGCCGACGGCCTGTTTCGCCGTGGGCTGGGTGGCCCGATTCGCCGAGTGGGTCCGTCGGCCGTCGGCCGTTTGGGGGCTATTGCTGGCCTTGCCGGCGGCCGCTCTCCTGTCGCTGGTGTACCACTACGTGCGCTATCCTTTTTATTGCCACATCAAGGCCTTTTATGCTCTCCCGGCGGTGTTCGCCGCATGTGCTTTTGTCGCCCACGGCTTCGACTTCCTCACCCGCTGCCGCGGCGCGGGGATCTGGGCCAGCTACGCCCTCGGTGTCGCCCTCGGAACGTGGGGGCTGACGGCGTTTACCTCCTTCGTGGTCGATCCCTCGTCCGCCGACACGCTGACCTGGATGGGGCTGCAAAAGCTGACGGGCCGGGACATCCCGGCGGCGATTGCGTATGCAAACCGGGCTGTGGCGGCAGACCCGGACCACCCGGCGGCACGGACGTTGCTCGGCAAACTCCTGCTCAATGCCGATCGGCCCGCGGACGCCGTGGACCAGTACCGCCGCGCCGTCAACGCCCGGCCCGACGACCGAGATGCCCGGCTCGGCCTCTGCCTGGCACTGTGCCGGACGCGGGACTTACAGAAGGCGATGCCGGAACTCGCCGAAATGATCCGCCGCAATCCCGACTGCGGCGAGCCTTACTTGCTGCTGGCGGCGCTGGCCGCGGAGAACGATCCCGCGGAAGCCGTCCGGGTGGCACGGGAGGGACTACGGCTGTCGCCGACGAACTCGGCCCTGCACGCCACGCTGGCCCGCAGCCTGCTGCGGCTGAACGAGACGGCGGACGCCGTGCGGCATTACCAGTACGCGCTGCAATACGATCCGGAGTCGGTGTCTGCCGTGGTGGGTCTGGCGTGGGTGCGGGCGGCTCACGAGGATGGCCGGTTCCGGGACGCCGCCGAGGCGCTCGAGTTGGCGAACCGGGCGTGTCAGTTGACGCGCCGGCAATGGCCGCCGAGCTTTCGGTTGCTGGCCGCCGCCCTGGCTGAAGCCGGCCAATACCTACAGGCCGCAGAGGAAATGGAACGGCTGTTGTCGGGCGTCTCTCCGTTCGGAGACGCTGCAATGGCGGACCAGCTCAAGCGGGAGCGGGAGCTGTACAAGGCCGGTAAGCCGGTCCGCGAAACGGCACAGACGTTGAGCGGGCGCTGAGCTTCGGGGCCTGGTTCAAACGGGTCATCGGAGGAGTAACGCACTGGTAGGACGGATTTGCAATCCGTCCGAGCTAGCCTGGATGGCGCACGGAGACTGTGGGACACGCTTCCAGCGTGGCCGTGGGGCCGGGCACGCTGGAAGCGTGCCCCACAGACCGCCTCCATGCACAATCCAGGCTAGCTCGGACGGATTGCAAATCCGTCCTACCACGGTCCAACGCCGGCAGCAGTCCCCCCACCAAAGGCGGCACCGTTGAAGGATCGCCGCGCATCCCATAGGCATTTCAGAAGGATGCGCACGTCTCGTTCGTCCAGGTCCGAGCGCCGTCCGCCAATCGGGAGCCACCTCATGGATCGCATTCGGTCGCTGACTGTCGCCCTGTTCGGCGCGTGCTGTCTCCTCGGCGAAACGTCACACGGTGCCGAGCCCGTTAAGCCGCGGCTCGATCGGAACGGCGATGAGCTGCCGGACGGCGCGCTCGCACGCTACGGCACGATGCGGCTCCACCACGCTACTCTCGTCGTCAACGTCGCCTTCAGCCGCGACGGCAAACAGCTCGTCTCCATCAGCGACGAGGACAAGGCCGTTCGCGTCTGGGAGGTGCCCTCGGGCAAGCTCCTGTTCCGCGTCCCGGTGCAGAAGGACGAAGCGCCGCTCGCCGCCGCGTTCGGACCGGACGGCACACTGTTCGTCGTCGGCGAAGCGCCGGCGTTCAGCGCCTGGGACCTGAAGAAGGGCCGCCGGCTCTTCGCCAAGGAGCGCGATGATGCCGGCTGCGCCGTCATCGGTTCGCCCGACGGCAAGACGCTCGCGGTCGGTCTCGAATCCGGTGCGACTGTGCTGCTCGACTCGGCCACGGGGGAGGAAAAGGCGGTTCTCGAAGCACCGGCGGACGCCGGGATGATCGTCCAGTTGACCTTCACGCCGGATGGCTCCCGGCTGGCGGTCGGTTACGACGACGGCATGGTGCGCCTCTGGGACGTGGGCCAGAAAAGCGCCTGCATACGCTGCCGTCGGAAAAGGGCGCGGAAGGCGTTTTCCGTGGGGCCTGCTTCGCTCCGGATGGCCGGATGCTGGTCGTGCTAACCGACGACCACGTCCTCCAGTTCGACGTGGTCTCGGGCAAAGCCGTCGCCGACTTCACGAGTCCGCTGGCGAACCTGGCCTGCATTCAGTGGACACCGGACGGTAAACAACTCGTCGGCATCGGCACCGATGGCCGCGTCTTCCGCTGGGAAGCGGGGACCGGGAAGGCCATCGCGGAGACCGAGAAGGCGCTGCTCGCGGAGGACGAAGGGATCGGCACCTTCAATCCGAGTACATCGTTGGCGGCCGTCGTCCGCGAGACGGCCATCCATCTCATCAACGCGCACACGGGGAAGCTCCTGCACGAACAGGCCGAGCCGCGGACCCCTCTGCTTCAGGTACGCTTGCTCGGCAAGAACGAGGTGGTTTGCCGCGGCGAGGATGGTTCGCTGCGTTACTGGGATACGGCAACCGGCGCGGGGACGAAGATCGTAACTCTCCTCGCCGCGGATGAGCCACGACCCATAGTGAGCGACCTCAGCGCGGACGGGAAGCGCGTGGCGGCGGCGGATGAGGCCGGCACGGTCCGTGTGCTGGAAGGGAAAAAAGAACTCTGGAAGGCGAAAGCGGCCGAGGAAGGAATCCCCTCGCAGCTGCGGTTCAGCCCCGACGGCGCGACGCTGGCGGCCTGTCAGCAGGGAGGCGTCATCCTGTTCGACGCGGCGACGGGGAAGCGGCGGCAGGGGCTGGTCAGCGGCGACGGAGAAACGCGCGTGGTGTGGTCGCGCGACGGCCGGATGCTCGCCGTGGCCAATGCCGGCAAGGAGGAAGTCGCCGTCTGGGAGGTGGCAACCGGCCGAAAGCGGCAGACGTTGGAAACGAAGGAAGCGACGGTGCTGGCCTTCGCTGTGGATGGCCGGCGCCTGGCGGTCGGCAGCGTGAGCGGTACGATTCACGTTTTTCGACTGGGAGCGGAGGGCGCCCGTTGGAGTTAGCCGTCGGCGAGAAGGAACTGCACGCGCTCGCCTTTTCGCGGGACGATTCACGGCTGGCCGCGGCGGCGGGTGACACGGTCCGTCTCTGGGACGCCGAGGGCAAGCCACTGGTTACCTTCCGCGGTCACGAAGGCCCCGTTCACGACCTGGTATTCGCACCGGACGGTCGAACGCTCGTCACGGTCAGCCAGGACGGCACCGCGCTGGTCTGGGACGCCGTTAATCCGCTGCACCCGCTCCGAGCGCGCGATTCCGAGACGACACCGGACAGCCCGTGGCACGATCTCAGCGACGAGGACGCCGCGCGGCGGTTCCGGGCCATCCTCGCGCTGCGCCACAAGCCGGCCGAGAGCGTGGCGTTTCTCAAGGGCAAATTGACTGCCGTCAAGGCGATGGAGTCGAAGCGCGTCGAGCGGTTGCTGGCGGACCTGGAAAACGACGATTTCACCACGCGCGACAAGGCAGCCAGGGAACTGGAGGCGCTCGATGTGCAGGTTGAGGCGGCGTTGCGCAGGCGCTCAAGAAGGCGGCCGGCGCCGAGACGCAGCGCATCCTGCGCATGTTGATCGAGAAGGTGGAAGCTCCGGCAATCCAACCGGACCAGATGCGCGAGTTGCGGGCCATCGAGGTGCTGGAACGGATCGGCTCGAACGAGGCCCGGGCCTTGCTCGAGACACTCGCCGGCGGAGCCGATGCGCAACTGACGCGCGAGGCGAAAGCGGCGGTGCGGCGTCTGATCGAAATGAGCCGCGAGTGATGTTCACGGCTCGCAAGTCGATGTGGATTGACCGAAGCAGAGTCGATAGCCGTTGAGATCATCCACATGAAAATTGGTCATGCCATACGGCTGTTGGATCGGCGGGCCGTCGATCGCGCACCGCGCCCGACAAGATCACGGTACAGAGCGTGGATTCCTCGGACGAAGACATTCAGGTCGGCCATGGTAATCGTATCGGCTGCACGCGCCGAGTTGAGCCGGCCAGGCTGGTCCGCTTTCGCGAAGTGGAGCGTAACGTTGTCGCGGCTCACACCGCCGTAAGTCGGCGGCTCGGACCAGAGGAAGTCTTGTTTGAAACCCAGCACGGATACGTAATGATCAACCGCCGCCCGGACGTCATCGACCAGAAAGACCGGAGCGTATCCGGCGAGGATAGGCACTGCAGCGTCTTGAGTTGCTGACATCGGATCGCTCTTCCAGGGCCATATTATCGATTAGCCGCGACTCGATATGGAGCGCAACGGCCTCGCGGCTGCACTGCCTGGAGGACGAATTTTCAATTCGTCCGGCTTGTGGGACGAATTGAAAATTCGTCCTCCAGGCAGTCTGTCTCACCGCTGCGCGATCTTGACGCGGTACTCGCCGGCGGGGACGACGTTCCACGGGCTGCTGGCGACACGCAGATACAGCTTGCCCTCGACGCCGGGCGATCCGTCGTAGCGCTCGCCGATCTCGAATTCCTTGCCCCGCTCGCCAATGCGGCCCAGGAGCTGGCCGGGCGTCTTCTGATCGCGGCTCGGACCCCACTGGCGACTGCCGGTCGGAGTCGTTTTATAGGCGCCGAGTTCGGCGCCGATGGGGTACAGGTCCGACTCGCCGACCGCGCGAATTTCCAGGACCGTGTCGCGGCGCACCTCGATGCCGGTGTTCAGCCACACTCGCTGCGGCACACCATGCTTCGCCAGGTCGAGGACGAATTCCTGGTCCGCTCCCTCGCTCGACGCGCGGCGCAGGTTTTTTAGATCGGCCAGGTTCAGCGTTACCTGGCCGAAGTACGACGACTTGGCACTGAACGACGAGCCTTCGATCCAGCCGACGACGGTGAAGGTATCCGTAACAAGGGAATCCTTCGTCGCGAATTTCAGCTTCTCCTCGGGTATCTTCTCGCGCAGCGTCACCAGCAGTTCCTCGGCGCGGCGGGCGATTTCCTTGTCCTTGTTCTTCGTCAGTTTCTCCAACGTCGGATAGGCCAACTCCTGCAGAGCGAGCAGATCGGCGGCGGCATCCTCGCGCTGCTTGAAATCGTCGCTGCCGAGGTGGGTGGCGGCGGCGGCGAGACGCTCCGCGACGCCGGGCGGGTAACGCAGCGCGAAGTCGATGTTGCGGATCTCGTTCGCAGGGATGGACAGCTTGCCGAACTTGGTCGTGACCTCGACATGGGATTGCGTCAGCGATACCTTGACGCTGCTCCCATCGCCGAGGCGGACCATGACGGGATGCGACGCCGGGGCGAGCTTCTTCTCGCCTCCGAGCGCGACGGGTTTGTCGTCCGCAGCCGGACCGGCGCAGACCAGCAGGGGCAGAGTCAGGAGTGAGAGCGCAACAAGACGGTGCATGGTTCATCTCCCGCGAAGAAAGAAGTCGAACAGACGTGCAGTGTACCCTCGCCATGCCGCCGTGACAAGGGATTGGTGCTTCGACGTTACAAATCCGAAGTTGCGCGGGAGGCCGTGTGCGTCGAGACAGCTGGCCGCTTCGACTAAGGTCGGCGTATCGTGCCATAATAAGGCAGGGTCGCCCAGGTGAATGCGTCGCCGCCGACGCCTGGAGAAATAACCATGCAACCGCGAGGACAGCTTTGGTTCGAGTTGCAGCGCGTGTGCCAGGATTTCCGCGATTTCTCCGGCCTGGAGCCGAAAGAGGCCGGACAGATCTTGGTCGTCGTCCTGCGCAATTTGCTCGCCGAGCAGGAAGACCATCTGGCGAAGCTGACGCCGCCGGCTGCCGGAGCGGCCGGCGGCGGAAAGGAAACCCTTCCGGAAGGACAGGGCGGGCCAGACCGTGGCGACCGGCCTCCCGCGGGCAGCGGCGGCGAATCGGTGCCCTGACCTGGATTGCGCGCCGTCCGACACCAGCCTGACGCGCAAGCGAAGGGCTGGCAGGTAGTTACTTTCGCTTGCGCGTCAGGCTGGTGTGAACAGCGCGCCTGCCATTTCTCGGGGCCGTGCGCAATCCAGGCTAATCGCTTCCGATTCTGGGTGTTGCTCTGGAATCACCGATCGGGTCCGGCGTATGATGCTTCAGGAAGGGAGACTCGGGCATGACAGTACGCACAAAACGGCCGTCGTTCGAGACACTCGGCGACATCCTCGAACGCCTCGGCAACGTCCCGGCGCACCGAGTTCGGTTCAAGCCCAAACCGGGAACTGCCACCGAAGAAGATGTGCTCCGCATCCAGGATCACACGAATCGCAACTTTGAACTCGTCGATGGCATCCTCGTAGAGAAACCCGTGGGATCACCCGAATCGTTCCTGACCTGTGACCTGATTAAGTTCCTCGGTGTCTTCCTCGACGATCATCCGCTTGGATTTCTCGCCGGTCCGGACGGCATCATGCGCTTGTGGCCCGGTCGAATTCGGATGCCCGACGTGTCTTTCATCGCCTGGTACCAGGTGCCAAAGCGCGAGCGCCCGACGGAACCGATCACCGGCCTTTCCCCAGTTCTTGCGGTCGAAGTTCTGAGCGATAGCAACACCCGTGAGGAAATGGAACTCAAGTTGAAAGAGTATTTCCTCGCCAGAACGCGTCTCGTCTGGATCGTCGATCCTCCGCGGCGCGTCGTCGAGGTCTATACCGCTCCCGATCAGTTCGTCACCTTGACGGAAGAGGAAACGCTCGACGGCGGCGACGTCCTGCCGGGCTTCAAACTGCCGCTGCGCAAACTGTTCGCCAATGTACCGGTTGAACAGAAGCCATCGAAACGCCGTCGCGGCAAGCGCTGATTCCCGCAAATTTCATCGCACAAGTTGATTGCGGTCGGCCCTCTCCTCGGGTATCCTGCGAGCTTGTCGGGAACGATGGGTTCCCGCTCTCCCTCAAAGGATACCCCGCATGTCACGCACCAATCGCCGTCAGTTCCTCCGCGGCGCCGCCGCGGCACCGTTCGTCTTCACCAACATCCGCGCCACCGCTTATGCAGCCAACGAGCGCATCACCGTCGGCTTCATCGGCGTCGGCATGATGGGCCGCGGCCACCTCGGCGGCCATCTCGGCGATCCGAACGTCCAGGTCGTCGCCATCTGCGACGTCGAGCCGACGCGCCGCAACGACGCCAAGAAACGGGTCGAAGATAAATACGCCGAGGCCGTCAAGAAGGGCACCTACAAAGGCTGCGACACCTACATCGACTTCCGCGAGCTCCTCGGCCGCAAGGACATCGACGCCGTCGTCATCGCCACGCCGGATCACTGGCACGCCATTCCCTGTGTCGAAGCGGCGCGGGCCGGCAAGCACATCTACTGCGAAAAGCCGTTGACGCACTGCATCAGCGAGGGCCGTAAGATCGTCCAGGAAGTCAAGAAGGCGGGCATCGTCTTCCAGACCGGCAGCCAGCAGCGCAGCGAGTTCGGCGGCAATTTCCGTAAGGCGGTCGAGTATGTCCGCAACGGCCGCATCGGTAAGCTGAAGACGATCCGTATCGGCGACGGCGTCGGCTCCGCACCGATCCCGTGCGATCTGGCGGAGCAGCCCGTGCCGGAGGGAACCGACTGGGATCGTTGGCTCGGCCCGGCGCCGAAGCGCGGCTACAACGTCGAGCTTTGTCCGAAGGGCATCCACGGCCACTTCCCACGCTGGCGGGCTTACCGCGAGTACGGCGGCGGCTACCTCGCCGACATGGGCGCCCATCACTTCGACATCGCCCAGTGGGCGCTCGACATGGACGGCAGCGGCCCCGTGAAGATCGAGCCGCCGGAGAAGGGAGACAAGGGGCTGAAGTTCACCTACGCCAACGGCATCGTGATGTACCACGGGGCCGACGGCACACCGAAGGGAATGCAGAACGACTGTGTCTTCGAGGGCAGCGACGGCACGATCTACGTCGGCCGCGGCGGCATCGACAGCGATCCCGTCGAGGTCTTGAAAACGCCGCTGCCGGATGGCGGCTTCCGCGTCTATCCCTCGAACAGTCACCGGAAGAACTGGCTGGACTGCATCCGCAGCAAGAAGGACACGATCTGCACCGCGGAGATCGGCCATCGCTCGGCGACGGTATGCCACCTGGCGAACATCGGCTATCGACTGCGGCAGGCGCTGCGCTGGGATCCGGCTCAGGAACGCTTCATCGATAACGACGCGGCGAACAAGCTGCTGGAACGCGAGTATCGGGCGCCGTGGAAGTTGGGATGAGACTGGAAAAAGGGGACGCAGCTCATTTCCTCCATGAACGGGAGGAAATGAACTGCGTCCCCTTTACCTGCCCTCGGCGAGATGCAGCGATGGCGTGGCGAACCGGCTGCGTCAGCGGCCGGGTTTTCCACCGCCACCGGCCGCTTTCGCAGCCGGTTCGCCAAGCGCGGACAGTAGAAGTAGATGGAGAGATACCGCATCTACCACCGCGCAGCGGTTTAGTTCAACATCGACCCGATAGCGCTGGACACGCCAATGTACCAGCCTTGGACGTATCGACACTGTCCTCAAGCACCTCGTGTATTTTCCGGAGTAGTTCGGTGGGGGAAAACGGCTTGTGGAGAAACGCGGCTCGCGCTGTCAGGACGCCGTTGCGCGTCATATCATCATTGGGGTACCCGGACATGAACACCACTCGTAGTTCGGGCGCAGGGCGCTGAGCCGATCGGCCAATTCAGTTCCCGTGATCGGCGGCATCACGACGTCCGACAGCAACAAATGGATAGGCCCTGCGTGTCGTTCGCAGAGTCGGACGGCCTCTTCTCCTCGGACAGCCTCCAGGACGCGATAACCGGCGGACCGGAGTACGTGACGCGCCAAGGCGCGGACAGAATCCTCATCCTCGACGATCAGGACCGTGCCAGCCGCGCTCTCAGGAGCTTGGGTTTTCTGCGAATTGGTTTCCAGCGCGATCTCCTCCCTCGTTTGTGGAAGGTAGATCGTCACCGCGGTTCCGTGTCCCCGTTCGCTCTCGATCCGAATCGCGCCATGCGCTTGTCTCACGATCCCGTACGCGGTAGCGAGCCCTAGACCCGTCCCTTTACCCAGCTCTTTGGTGGTGAAGAATGGCTCAAAAAGATGATCCTTGGTTTCCGGGTCCATTCCCAACCCATTGTCTGTCAAAGTCAGCGCCACATAAGGACCGGGCGGCAACTCCGGGCATATTTGCGGTTCACGCCCGTCAAATACGACGTTGGCAGTGCGAATCGCGATGGTGCCGCCTGTGGGCATGGCGTCACGAGAGTTTATCGCCAGGTTCACGATGACCTGTTCGATCTGACCTGCATCGATTTTCACACGGCCGATCTTGGGTTCCAGACATGTTTGGATTTCGACCTGTGTTCCGAGTAATCTTCGGAGCATCTCCTTCAAATTGGTCACAACCAAGTTAAGATCGACGATCTTCGGGTGCGGCGCGTCCTTGCGGCTGAAAGCCAGAAGTTGTCGGGTCAGACCGGCCGCGCGCTCACCAGCCGATATTATCTCACGCACCAAATCTCGGTGCGCATTGCCAACCGAACTGCCGTTCAACAGTAAATGGCCGCACCCCAAGATGACCGTTAACATGTTGTTGAAATCATGGGCGACCCCTCCTGCCAGTCTACCCACGGCGTCCATTTTCTGCGCGTGCAACAGCTGCGATTGCGTTCGATGGAGAGTCTCCTCGGTCTCTCGTCGTCTGGTGATGTCGCGGGCGATGCCGAGGACGGCGATGACTCCCGCGTCCGTCACCTCGGGAGTGATTGAACACTCGATCAAGCGTGTCCGACCTGATTTGTGCCGGATTCGTGCCTCGAAAAGTGGGACTTCCTCACCGCGCGCCGAACTGCTCAAAGCTGCCAGGACTCTGGAGACGTCCTCGGGGTCGATCAGGTTCCGAATTGATTTCCCGAGCCAGTCTCTCCGAGACCATCCCGTGATCGCCTCGAACGTAGGGTTGAGCGATATTATCGTGCAGTCCGGAGCAACCAGAAAAATGCCATCCGGAACGTTACGAACCAGTCGTTGATACTTCTCTTCCCAATTGACGGCTTCCCACTTCGAAACACCCGACCAGCTATTGCCGCCGGCTATGTACTTGGATGGACTCAGCACGCGCGCAATATCCCCGTGGCATTGGGCGGCTTCGAGACGGAGACCGGCCGGAAGGGCCGCCGCGGCCGGAGTGGAACAGGACGCCGGATCGGGATCGAGCGGCGCCCGTTCCTCGCCGCGGTGCGACGCCGAGTTTGTCCGATCGTTTGAAGCGTTCAACATGAGTTGCCCCACCGGTACCGCTGCGGACCGCGGCATCGCGCCTGAGCGATTCTCGAACGGGTTGCCAGAGCGAGGGCCGACGGTTTCGAGGGTATTATCGAATGAATTGCCGGAAACTTGCTCAACGGTTCCGATTGCACGAGAAAATCACGACGACAATCACAATCGAGAGGGTGTGCCGTTGTTCAGAGATCCTTTGGGAAGCAAAAGGGGCTGCAACCGACAAGGCGTCGGGAGTCGTTTCGGGAAACGACTCCCGACGCCTTGTCGGATGCCGAGCAGATCGGTCCAACTCCGGCAGCGTCCGGTTCCTCACGGTAGGTAACCCGGCCGGCGAACGTCCGCGGCTGAGTTGCCGGGGCCGCCTGTGAATTCAAGGTATCGGGGAAAAACCGGAAGGCGGCCCCGGTCAACTCAAGCCGTTAGTTCGTGACAGTATTCAACGGACACTGCTTTCCGATCAACAGCGTCCGACCATCACGTGAGTTGATCGTGCTCCTGGCTAATCGTGCTCAGCTTGCGCCAGCACCTGACGCACCTGTTCAACGTCCACTTTCAGGATAGCGGCGATCTCGGCGACGGACTTCTTCTCAGCAGCCAACCTCGCGATGGCGACACCCTTCGCCATTCCTTTCTTCTCGCCCTCCTCCATGGCTTCCTGGTAGACCCGGCTTTCGCGAATGTCGTTTATCTGCAACATGGCTTGAATCTCCTCCCGGCTCAGCCGGGACAGCTTGTAGATGATAATCGTCTCGATCAATTCTATCAGATCCGCCCGCAATGCTTCATCGCCAATTTCCGCCCTGGCACGCGCGATGAGGTTGCGAGCCGTCGCCGGAGCCTGACTTTCCGTTTGCCGAATCAAGTAGAGGATCGACAAGCCCAGCGGCGCGTTCGCCACTTCCGGCATTTCTTCCAGGTAGAAGCGCAGGATCAGCCCCGCATCCAGCAGCGGCTGATAGGGCGCCACTTGCTTCGGCTCCAGGCTGCGGTCCGCGAACAGCACCACGCCGCGAAACGATTGGGCCGGATCGTGCCGCTTCAGATAGGTGTAGACTTTCGCTAGCAAGCCGGCGTACACGTTGGGCAAAAGATAGAACTGCACTTCCAGGAAGTACACCGGCAAGCTGGCCTCTCTGGGCAGGAACACACCATCGACGCGGTGCGACGTTTCCTTGAACTCAGGCGCCGTGTACTCGTAGCGCGCCGCTGTGTCCACAGCCATGTCAGCCGACATTCCGAGCAATAGGAAGAAGGTTTCGGGGCTGGTCTCGAACAGTCGATAGAAAAGCGGGTCGGCCTTCATCGTGGCGGTTCCAGCTGCGCCGCGTCTGGCAAAACCAATTGCCAATTGGTTGTGGTATATGCCGCGAACGGCTCAGATCAAAGAGACACTTTCGAACCGCGTCCTGTTTTTCTGTCTGGCGGAACTCTCATTTCCCCTGGTGCAGCCAACCAACTTCTGTTCGCCCTTGCTTGGCGCTGCGGGCTCGCAGGAATGCCTTAACCGAATGCCATTCAGCTGCGTCAACTTTTTCTCTCTTCGGCCTTAATCGCTTCCTGCTTCGCTTCTCATCGTTACATCTGCAACGTTTGGTTCGGCGGTATTGCTGTCGAGAGGACAGCGAGCCGATTTGTCGAACCAAGCTGCCGCGCACTCAACCCCCCAAAATACAAAGATAACGATCCCGGAGTAAAGAGAACCAAGACAAAGGGCACCGAGGAGACGTTCCACTGGCGTCGCCAACGCCTTGAACTCCCGATCAGTTCCCTGACCGAGGTACAGATTAAAGTCCCCGAACCACCACATCCACGGTATGGCCGTCAGCAGGAGTACAACAGCGAGTCGATAATACCGTCTCATCGCACTGGTCCGCTCCTTATCGCCGAACGCCAACGCTCAAGAAAAGAGTGCCATGTTCCAATGATATGCCGGGACATCTCATTGGAGCAGGGCACTCCTTTTTCTCTCCGGCGCTTTTCTACCGATTTGCTATCTGGCGGGAGGAACATACCACGTTCCCACCAGAGATTCCCACTTCTTACGCTGTTCGGGCGTCAAAACCGAAATTGCACGATCCACGATCTTTTTTTCCTGCTCAGTAGAGATGCCCGGTACCTCCTCTTTTGAGACCGCGGCTATCTGCTTTTGCTGTTCTCCGCTCAGCTCAAGCATCTTGGCATTTTCTTCGAGAGTGTTAAGGGCGTACCTCTGCCGGAGGATTTGTTTCAAGCGATCTATCTGCTTTGCGCTCAGAACTTCCGAAAGAGCCTTGTTGGTTTCGTCAACAACCTTGTCGACGACAGGACGCCACTTCCTTCCGCCCTTGTCACTTCGGGCATGGTCAAGCTCAGCCTGATACTTGTCGCAAACCTGATCGACAATCTCCCTGACCTTCACAAATTCAGCTTTGGAGAGTTTCAGTTCCTGATCAATCCCGTTGACATAGACAAGCACTTCTGCAAGGTGGAAATAATGCCGCTTGCTCTTTTCCTGAGCCGTTGCGATCAGGGAAAGGGAAAGAGACAGTAGGAAGGCGATGCCAAGCTTTCGTCGCATGTCAAGTATCTCCGAAGGCAAAGAGACGAGGACTTCGGCGCCGAACCGTCAACTGTCTCTCCTCCTTGTACCCTCGCCGCACCGCTCCGTCAACAAAAAACCGCCCGCGCAGCGCATACCACCGCACCCCGATTGTGCTCTCCACCCAACGCACCCGCCTCCGGTAATCTGCCCGGTAAACATCGCCCACCACCCCACACCCCGAGGCACCCCATGTCCATCCAAGCCACCGGCCCGCGTACCGACGCCGGTAAAGAACGCTCCTCCGCCAACGCCGCCACGCACGGCCTCTGCTCCGAACGCCCCGTCCTCCCCTGCGAAGATCCCGCCGCCTGGGACGCCTTCCACGACGGCGTCGTTCAGGAGCTCGAACCGGTCGGCATCCTTGAAACCGAACTGGCCGACCGCATCGCCCTGCATCACTGGCGTCTTCGCCGTGTCGCGCGCTTCGAGGCCACCGTCGGCGACGATCTGTACCAGGCCGCCACCAGCAAGGCGGCCGGCGCCATGATCGGCCTCAGTCCGGATGATCCCCAATGGCAGGCGCTGTACCAGGCGCATCGCGATCTCGATAGTTCCGAAGGAAGACCTGGCCGAACTGGAAACGGCGCGCACGCTGATCCAGCAGTTGCCGGCACTCCCCGATGCGACCGTGCTCGACCCGGATTCGGTAGAAAGCGCGGCCGCACCAGCGTCGGTCCCCGAAGCCATCACGCGCCGGTCACAGATACCGTCGCACCCGGGCGAAGCGAGTTCGTTCCGCAGTTACGACGACGTGCTGGCGTCCCTCGCCCTGCCGCCGCGCTTCCAGTCGTGGCCGGACGGGGCGCTCCCAGTGGCTCCAGCGCCGCCGCCAGCGAGTTCGTTCCGCAGTTTTTGACCCCGCCGCACAACGGCGTCCCCGTGAAGGCGGCTCCGCGCGCGTCTTCGTCGAGGCGCGGCCTGAGATTTCGTGCATAAGATGACGTCTTCCGGCACGCTGCGCCGTCCGATGCACTCGTGCGTCCGAAAGCGGTGCGCCCAGAATCCGCTCGTGACGATCGCCGTAACTCATTCGACTGAATGGCGGAAAACCCCTGTCCAAGACCGACCGCTGCGGAACAACAAGACCCAGGCGCAACAGGCCTGGATAAAATAAGCCTGGCGCGGGGTGTAGCCAAGTTCTCTGGGGGTGATCAGGCGGCCATGGCCCAATAGGGCTCCCATTGGCATGTGTGCCGCACACACACCAGGCTTGCCATCGGTTGGACGATGATTCGGTTCCAACGGGCGCCGCGACGCTTCAGACGCAGGCCCAACGTCTTCGCTTCGCCTTCGACTTGGCCGCTGCCGATTGCTCGACCGGTGGCCAGACGCTCCGCATAGTTCAAACGCTCGGTGTGTTTCGAGAAATAGGTAAGCAAGCGATCCGTCGCTGAGCGGCGACGCTCTTGCTCCTTCTCGTCCGCAACGTCCAGCAACTCCCCGACCCATTGACAGACGCCCGCCCATCCCTGACGCGCCAGCAAACTGCGGCCGCGCTCAAACGCCGCCTTGGCTGCGGCGGTGCCTTCGCCGTAAATGCGGTTCGCGCACTTGCTGACGCGGCTGCTCGCATGATAGAAATCCAGCGTTTGCACGCAGCCCGTCAGGACCCGACCCACGGCCTTCCAGATCCAGCTGGCCCCGTCCGCCAACACATGCACGCCCGCCAGGCACGTCACGCCCACGCGCTTCAGACGCGATCGCCAACTCTTGCGAAATTCCTTCGCCGGCGCAATCATCGCAAACGCCAGCGCGATCACCACCGTCGGCAAGCGTTGCTTGTGCTGCTTTTCCCAGGTGTCCACCGTGGTCGGTTCACCCGCCTCACGCTTGGAAAGCACGCCGATTTTCAGGTCTTTCCAGCCTTCTTCGCGGGTATTCACTTTGCCCGCATCCACCGTGAATTCCACCTCGCCCGTGGCTTCTTGAAACGCTTGTTCGCTCGCCGCGTCGGCCTTTTGAAAGCGGGCCATCGCGCGGCCGTGTCCCTCGACCATGACACGCACGGTTTCCGGTGCCAGCTTGACCCCCAACAGCGCTTCCAGGTTGTCGCTGGTCAACGCACAGGACAGATCCGCCGCCAAGCGACAGCAATGCTTCTGCACCGTCTTGGTGTAGCGTTGCCCTTCCACGCCCAGGACCGCGTCGGCCGCATAGGCCCCGTCGGCGCCGCAGACGCACTTCCAGTAGCGCCGCGTGTACCGGACGTTGCCGACGGCCGTCAGCAACTGGCGTTCCTGGGGGCCCTTGTTTTCCTTCTGACGTCGCACACGTACAGTGCCGTAGGGGAGCCCCTTTTTTTCGACGGTTTCGATCCGTTGTGCCACTGCGTCGCCAAGCATGGCACACTGCAACCGCCGGCCGGTCTCGATGACCGCTTTTTCGCAGGCGTGGAAAACGGTCCCGTCGGCGGCCGTCAGTGCCAACTGCTCCAATTCTTCGCGCCATGGCCAGAAGCTGACGGACGATCGCTTCGTCCTTGGCAGCGATTTCGATGGTGACTTTGCCGTACATGGAACATCCTTGTTCGCAGGGAATGAAGGAATTTTTCGCTCCCCCTCTTTTACTCAATCTCCGACATCGACGCCAGGGAAGGTAATACTGCTCACCTGACCACCCCCAGAGAACTTGGCTACACCCCTGGCTTCCTGGCTTGGCTACGATCCAATCCTGCTTGACGGGACGGTTCGATCAGGCTATGCTGAACTCTATTCTCAATGTTGACGCGAACCGAACTGTGAGGAACGTTACCAATGGCGGAAGATCAGAAAGAACCTGTCAGTGCGCCCAAAAAGAAGGTTGTCCGCTGCGATAAGATTTGCACCTACGTCAGCGGTAGCAAAGAGCCGCAACGGTGCAAAAGCAAATGCGCCAAAGAGCCGGGACACATTCTCAGTTGCAAGTGCAAAACTCACGAAATGCAGTGATGAAATCCTCTATTCCGTGATTTCTCGAAGAATCCGGAACGAGTTGCCATCCACATATTGTTGCTCGCACCAGCGGCCATCGTCCTATCTGATTCTACGAACGTCGGTGTTTCCTCCCTTTGTTTCCCCAATAACTTTTGTCGGCGCAAATGGGAAGCTAACTCCTGGAGCGCGAGGAAGGAAGGGATTGGAAATGATCGAATGGATTAACCGGTAAAATCGGTCCCGAAATTAAGAGAAGATAGTCCCCGCAGACTGGGGGAGCTTCAACAGATTTCGGCGACGCACTTTCAGGAAACGGCTTCCGCACCGCCAGCGGCCTTTGTCGTTGCAGGTTGTAGCTGGGTGATGCGTTGCTCGATGAGCTGTTTCAGAAGTGTGCGGTGGCAGCGCGACGCCGTCTCGCACGCCGAGGAGCAGAGCAAAGTGAGGGTCGAACCGGCGGCGACTTTCTCGGCAAGCGTGGCGATGTCCTGCTGCTGCTCCGCGCCCTGCATCTCGGCGACGTAGCGTTTCTCGTACTCTTCCCAGCCGATCGGCTCCTGGCCGTGCTTGCCGTAGTAGGCGGCGTGCAGCTCGCGGCTGGGGCCGAGGTCCGGCTGCCAGGCGTCCCAGGTCTCGTCTTCCTTCTTCAGCGCGCGCGGCCGATAACGGCAGACCAGCAGGCGGAAGCCATCGCTCTTTTTCCGAGGATCGTTCCAGCGCTTGGTCTTGATCGGCATCGACGGTCCCCCAAGTGTCCCTGGAGGTTATCGTACTGCTTCCCGCCGCTGGCGGCCTAGCAGGTGCCTCTGCTGAGCCGCCGGCGGCGAAGCCAAGTCAATTGAGCCAGCCGCCGCCCGTCTTCGACTGCGGCTCTTTCACCGTGGCCTTGTCGGCTTCTTCCTTGGCCTTCTTGTCGGCTTCGGCAGTATCCGTCGCTTCCTTGGCCTTCTTGTCGAGCAACTCGGCCCCCTTGGTCGCGGCCTTCGACACGTCCTGGTAGGCCTTCACCGTGTTCACGTCCAGGTTGACGTGCGAGTGGCCGTCCGACCCGGCCGTCGTCTGGATCCGGAACCAGTCGAGATACCAGCCCACGCCGGCTAACGTCAGCAGCAGGGCCATCGAAAACGCGAGCAGATTGCGCATGTTCTTCTCCTTCTCCGTTCGGCGCGGTGCTCGTTTCCGCAGCGCGCAACCCGCGCGCAGACAGAAACAGAACGCTGTGTACCACGGTCCCCGCCGCCCGGTCCAGAGCAATCGTAGGGCGATTTCCACGCGGAAATCGGCTCCGGGCCGCAGATTGCGCACGTCCGGTTTCTTTTCACAACGCACAGACCGCAAAACCGGTCTTGACAGAACCCCGGTTCCTAAGCGTATGCTGACGGTGAGAGTCCTCACGGTCCGGCAGCGCCCACGGTGCTATGTGCGGCAGCTGAGGTCGGATTTGACGGCGTCCCTCCGCTCGGGATACAATGGAACATCCGGGGCGGCGGAGAGAAACACGATCCGGCTATCTCCACAAACCGCGGGGTTCCGTACTTCCCGAGCGATGCTTCTTTCCGAGGGATCGGCACCTTTGCGGCCCTTTCTCTCCTTTCGAGACTCGTCCGCGGGCGAACGGTCCTCTCCCGAAGCCGCGCCCCAACAGTGTTCCTTCCCGTCGGTCGGGCCCATCCGGCCAACGGCTCCGAAAAAGGGGTCTGACCCTTTGAGGAGAGAGGGTCAGACCCCTTTTTCGGAGCCGACGTCACCCATGATTTGACACGGTCGGTGCGGCCCATCGGCACCGTCCGCGGAGGAGGTGATAACGATGTCATCAGGACAGGCGATCCTCGCCAGCATCCGCCAGGAACTGAATCTCAACGAATACCGCAAGATCCACTGGGAAGGGTCGTTTGCCGAGTACCTCGACATCGTGCGCGATCACCCCGAGGTCACGCGGACGGCCTACCAGCGCCTCTACGACATGATCCTGTCGCACGGCACGGACGATGTGTTCGAGCACAAGGAGAAGATCAACCGCTACCGCTTCTTCACCGACTATGCGGTGAAGCACGGCGATGGCATCTTCGGCCTGGATCGGCCGCTGATGCAGCTCGTCAACGCCTTCAAGTCGGCCGCCAAGGGCTACGGCACCGAGCGGCGCGTACTGCTCCTTCACGGCCCGGTCGGCTCTTCCAAGAGCACCATCGCCCGCCTCATCAAGCGCGGCCTGGAAGATTACGCGCGCACCGACGAGGGCATGCTCTTCTCGTACGCCTGGAAGATGCCGGACGGTTCCAGCCAGAAGTGCCCGATGCACGAGGAGCCGCTGCACCTCGTTCCCCTCGACCTGCGCGGTGCTCTACTCTCTCAGCTCAATCAAGGCCGCGGCCATAACGACTACCAGGTTGCCCTCCGCGGCGACATGTGCCCGTTCTGCCGGCAGATGTTCAACGAGCGCCTGGCCGAGCATGGCGGCGACTGGACGGACATGCTCCAAGAGGTGAAGGTTTATCGGCTGCTGCTGTCCGAGCAAGACCGCATCGGCATCGGCACCTTCCAGCCGAAGGACGAGAAGAACCAGGACTCGACCGAGCTGACCGGCGACATCAACTATCGCAAGATCGCCGAGTACGGCACCGATTCGGACCCGCGCGCCTTCAACTTCGACGGCGAGCTGAACATCGCCAACCGCGGTCTGGTCGAGTTCATCGAAGTGCTGAAGCTCGACGTGGCGTTCCTCTACGACCTGCTCGGCGCGTCGCAGGAACACAAGATCAAGCCGAAGAAGTTCGCGCAGACGGATATTGACGAAGTTATTCTCGGACACTCTGTCTCCGGTAATTCGCCGATCCCGTACCGCGCCGAAGGCGCGCCGGGCTGGACGACGATGGAGCGCCTGTACGAGCGGTTCGTCGAAGATCCGTCCGGATTGGACGTGTTGTCCTTCGATTTCGACACAAAGCAGACCGTCTGGACGCCGGTGCGATCGCTGCTCCGGCATCGCTTCAGCGGCAAGCTGTTGACCACGTCGCAGAAGTGGGGCGCCGTGGAGACGACGCCGAACCATTCGATCTTCGACCGCAACGGCGAGAAGTTCTATCCGGAAGAGCGGCGTGAGATCATGGCGGTGCGCGGCCTCGGCAACCTGTTCGCGCCGGACGGCGTCGAGACGATCGACGTGCTGGAAGACGTGCCGGGCTTCGTGCGGCATGTGGTGCGCGTGACGGCGGCCGGCGGCCCGATGACCAAGCCATGCGTCGAAGGCTGGGCACGGCTCGACCTGCCGCGCCACGCCACGGCGGTGCAGGCGATTTACGATCCCATCATTGACGTGCAGCCGCTAAAGGACCTCATCACTGTTCTGGTGTGGTACGCCACGGAAGGGCATGTCAACGCCCGCAACGGCGGCATCGTCATCACCCAGGCCAACCGCGATGAGCTGGAGCGCGTCCGGCAGGCTTACGCGCACATCACCACGGGCAAGGGCAGCATCGACGCCGGCGCGAAGACCGATTCGGCGTGGCGGCTGTACCTCGGCTCGATGGCCGTCGCCCGCCTGGTCAAGCATCACTGCGGCGAACTGTCCGTCAACAAGCGGCTGCCCGATTTCCTCTTCCGCCTGCCGACGGCCTACATGCAGCACGCCTTCGACGAGTTGATGCGGACCGACGGCTCGCGCAAGCTGAGCAGCATCCTCGAAGAGACAGCGTCGGACGAGTACCGCGAAAAGTACTTCGACTTCAAGACGATCTCGCCGTTGCTAGCCGCTCAGGTCGGCACGCTCGCCAGCCTGCTCGGCCTGGACTACGCGGTCGGCCACTTCGAGCGCGCGGGCAAGAAGCCGGCCTATCGCGTCCGCTTCTGCTCCGGCGCCGGCAAGCGCGGCGGCCGGCACACGACCTTCAAGACTCGATTACACGAGCGCAACATCGAGAACGAGTGGATGTACGACATCGAGTGCGCCGGCCTGCACAACTTCCTCTGCGGCGTCGGCAACGTGGTTTGCAGCAACACCAACGAGCCAGAATATCGCAAGCTCCAAAGCAACGAGTTCATGGAAGCATTGCGCGACCGCACGGTGAAGATCGACGTGCCGTATGTGACGCGGCTCAAGGAAGAGATCAAGATCTACGAGAAGGACTTCAACACCGACCGCGTGCGCGGCAAGCATATTGCACCGCACACCATCGAGATCGCCGCCATGTGGGCGGTGCTGACGCGGCTGGTGCAGCCCAAGCACGCCAACTTGACGCTGCTGCAAAAACTCAAGCTCTACAACGGCAAGACGTTGCCCGGCTTCACCGAGGACAACGTGGTCGAGTTGAAGCGCGAGGCGGTGGCCGAGGGCATGCACGGTATCAGTCCGCGCTACATCCAGGACAAGATCAGCAACGCTATCGTCGCCCATCCGGATACCGACAGCGTCAACCCGTTCATGGTGCTGAACGAGCTGGAGGCCGGCCTGCGGCACCACTCGCTCATCACCAGCCAGGAGCAGCTGCAGCACTACCGCGAGCTGCTCTCGGTCGTGAAGGAAGAGTACGAGGACATCGTGAAAAACGAAGTGCAGCGCACCATCGCCGCCGACGAGGACGCCCTGGCCCGGCTCTGCTCCAACTACATCGACAACGTCCGGGCGTACACGCAGCGCGAGAAGGTGCGCAACAAGTACACCGGCAACTACGAAGAGCCGGACGAGCGCCTGATGCGCTCCGTCGAGGAGAAGATCGACATCCCGGAGGGACGCAAGGACGACTTCCGCCGCGAGATCATGAACTACATCGGCGCCCTGGCACTCGACGGCAAGCGCTTCGACTACAAGACCAACGAGCGCCTGCAAAAGGCGCTGGAGCTGAAGCTGTTCGAGGACCAGAAGGACACGATCAAGCTGACGAGCCTGGTGTCCAACGTGGTGGACAAGGCGACGCAAGAAAAGATCGACGTGGTCAAGTCGCGCCTGATCCGGAATTACGGCTACAATGAGAGTAGTGCGACCGACGTGCTGACGTTCGTGGCGAGTATCTTTGCGCGGGGGCATACGAAGAAGTAGCTGACCGACCCTGACATCATCGTCCGCGAGAGGAGGTGCAGTTGTTCAAACTGTTTTTGTAGTAGGGCTGTTGCGACACAACCAATTGACTAACAAAAAACGGTTGTAGACGCCAAGCGTCTCGGAAGGCGATAGGAGTTTGTTGTCCGCAGGCATCCCATTCATTTTTAGGTCTAGCCGGGAGGAGGCGACGACCGAGTGCGGCCATCGCAAGGCCTAAGCGTGAGCAAGGGCGGCCACGTTTACGTGCCCGAGCCGCTCGCGGAACGCGGCAAAGACTGCGCCAGGTGAAGAGTTAATCTCGCCGCCCTGGCAACAGCCCCAGAACGGGATTACCTGCCTCTGACAGACAGAGAGTGTCTTAAGAATTCCAGACCTGCCACACGCGTCGGTCTGCGCGAGCTGATGCGAAGACGTAAAGGTGTCTCATGATGTTCCAGGTGACGGTGGATCGCGACGAGGACGGTATCTGGATCGCGGAATGTCCGTCGATCCCCGGTTGTATCAGCCAGGGCGATACCAAGACGGAGGCCATAGGGAACATCCGAGAAGCGATCCGCCTTTGTCTGGAAGTACGGGCCGAGCGAGGCCTACCGCTGACCGTGAAGTCCTGCCGTGTGGAGGTCAAAGCCTGAAGGCCAAGCTGCCCTTCATACGAAGAAACAAGTCATGGATGACATCCCTTGGAAATCAAAGAGTTCTCACTGACGACACCGGAAGGGAAGGGCATCGTTGGTACTCTGAGCGATGCTGGTGTCATTGAGTTCGTAATTCAAGCGGGTGCCGGATCGTCCGTCCGCGGCACGGAAATGTTTAACCGGATGATGGACGATTTCGGCGCCGACGCTGTTGCGATTCATGCCGTCTGGATTCGGAACGCCGCAGGGTTGCCCAGCACGAACATCGACAAGGTGAATGGATTGACAGCCACTGGCGTAAGCCTTGACGATGCGATCCGGCACGCTTGGACAGTGACGCGGGCAAAGAAGCGTGGATTCTCCAGGGCCAGCGTCATGGGAACTCCTGATGGCGTGCCGGGAGGTTACAGGAGAGTCGACGTGCTGATCGAAATGTAAGCCAGAGGGTTGGTGTTTGATGGCGAACTCATTCGAGGTAAACCCCGAGCCGCGGGCCGATGTGATCCGTGAATTGCGGCGCTGGCACGTCGTGGTGCCACCGTGCGTGAACTCGATGCGCTGGTCCGGAGTCGAATGGGTTACCGCCCCGACAACGTCATCGGCGTGATTTGGTACTTCAAGCACGCCTATTGTTTGCCACTGGTGACACTCCTACCGCTGCAAGGCTGGTGCGGCAGTACTGAGGACGAGGAGATCAACGAATTGCTACTTCCGGCAATCAGGGGCACAATGGCTCAATGGGACACTGAGAATCTTCCGAACGGCGATGAGGGGCGCGCGGAGAGCGGTAAACTCGTCGCCACGGAACACCAGGGCTAAGGTGACCGATGGCCTACGCCGACTTTAGCCTGGAGCGGGTTCAGGAGACCTTCGGTCTATCGGTTGTCTTGCGGCCGTTGTTTGCGGACGTACAGCCAGTCAACCCGACGCCGTGGTTGCTGGAGACGCTGCGCCGGGGTCAAAGTCTGGCTGCGCAGAGCGAGAAGGCACGCGGTGAGTTGATCGTCATGCCTATCTTGCTGACCTCCCGCGAGCTGTTGTCCGATGCTTTCGTGATCTACTCCGGCACGCCGTTGAACGTGGACCCAGACCTCGGCTTGCGGGGCGAATGCGATTACATCCTCTCGCGTTCGCCCACCATCTTTGTGTTCCAGGGACCCTTGATGGTCATAGTCGAGGCCAAGAAAAACGACATCGAGGTAGGGCTTGGCCAGTGCGCTGCTCAATTGGTGGCCGCACGCATGTTCAATGAGCGACATCGGACTCCCATCAGCAAGCTGTACGGCTGCGTCACTACGGGAGAAACCTGGCAGTTTGTTGAGATGGAAGAGAAGCAGCTTTTCATCGACACGCAACGGTACTTCATCAACGACCTAGCCAGGATTCTCGGCATCCTGACGAAGATCATGGCATCGCCGCCTGAACAAACCGCGAGCGACGCGGCTTGAACAGAGACACGGGGCATCGGCCCTGGGAGAATAAACCGTGGGCCAGAAAATCGAACGCGATCACCAGCGCTTCAAAAAGCTCGTCCGTGGCAAGGTGAAGAGCAACGGACGTGCTGACATTCGTGGCGAGAATCTTTGCACGGGGGCATACGAAGAAGTGACCGTTAAGCCGCGGGCAGGAGGTGCGCAGGCGGTGAGCGTGATCCCCAGAGAGTTTGAACACTCTATTCCGGATAATAAAGGGATCCTGGGTAGCATGGACGAATCCGGTGTGGTGACATTCGTCATATCGGCCGGGAAAGGGTCATCGATCCGTGGTACAGAGTTATTCAACCGCATGATGCAGTTCTTTGGTGATCAGGTTCGCGCAATACACGGGCAGTGGGTCAAGGGGCCTCTCGGGTATCCGAGTACGAACATCGACAAAGTCAATGAGTTGACCGCGATGGGTGTGCCGCTTGAGGAGGCAATCCAGCACACATGGAGGGTGACACGTGCTCGAAAACTGGGGTATGACAAGGTACGTCTGCTGAAACAGCCGGTAGGCAAGCCAGGGATATACTCACAGATTGATGTCTTGATCGAAAAATAGCCATCAAGGGATGACGGAAATGAACGATGTTGCCTCCAGTCAAGAACCGCGTGCCGACGTCCTCTCAGCACTTCGTGCGTCCGCAGCAAGAGGTGAGACCGTCCGTAATCTGGTGGCTGAAGTGCGGAACCGTCTGGGTTGGAAGGATGACCCGACCTTTCCCGTGTTGTGGTACTTCATGAAAGCGTTTTCGCTGCGATTGCCTGACGTCTTGCTTATACGCGAATGGCTCGCCGGCCTGGTGGGAGATGGCGAGATCGACGCCGCTATTCTGGCTCGTATCAACGCCGCCCGAGAAAAATGGAGTCCCTCAAACAACTCACAAGGAGCCCAGGGAAATTCGGAGGAGATTTCAACGGGTCGCGACCTATCGGTTGCGCAATAGCGGAGATAGGCGTCAATGCCCTACACAACATGCCCATTGTGCGGCGTGGTATCGCACATCTCCGTTGGAGACGTCAAAGAATGGTTCGAGAAGTACCATCCACAACTTCCTTCGGGGAGTTTGGTTCCAGGTAGGTGTTTCTTCTGCTGGCAGGAACTGCAGGTCGGTGACTCAGTGGTCACTCGCAGGTTTCTTGGGGACGGCCAGCTGTCCAGGCGGGTGAACTTGGTGTGATAGAGCAGATTCTAACATCGTCCGATGGATCACTGTTCCTGGTTCGCATGGATTCAGGCAAAGAGTTCTACTTGATCCGCCCACAGCTGTGCAAGCTGCGGGAGGGAGAAGTCCAGCCAAACAAGATCGCGGACTGAGGAGATAACCGTGGGCCAGAAAATCGAACGCGATCACCAGCGCTTCAAAAAGCTCGTCCGCGGCAAGGTGAAGAGCAACCTGAAGAAGTACATCAGCCGCGGCGAAATGATCGGTAAAAAGGGCAAGGACCTCGTCAGCATCCCGCTGCCGCAGATCGACATTCCGCAGTTCCGCTACGGAAAAAAAGGCTCCGGCGGCGTCGGTCAGGGCGCGGGACAGCCCGGCGATCGCGCTCACGGCCGGCGACGGCGAGGGCGGCGCCGGCGATCAACCGGGCGGACACATCCTCGAAGTCGATCTGACGATGGAGGAAATGGCCGAGATCCTCGGCGAGGAACTGGCCCTGCCGCGCATCGAGCCACGCGGCAAGAAGAACATCGTCACCACCCGCGACCGCTACACCGGCATCCGCCAGACCGGCCCCGAGTCGCTGCGCCACTTCAAGCGCACTTTCAAACGCGCCCTGAAGCGGCAGATTTCGTCGAACACCTACAACCCCGGACGGCCCGTTGTCGTGCCGATCCGGGCTGACAAGCAGTACCGGTCGTGGAAGGAAGTGAAACTGCCGCAGAGCGTGGCCGTCCTCATCTACATGATGGACGTCTCCGGCTCCATGACCGACGAGCAAAAGGAGATCGTCCGGATCGAGTCGTTCTGGATCGACACCTGGATCAAGGCCCATTACAAGGGCGTCGAGACGGTGTATATCATTCACGACGCCGCGGCGCAGGAAGTGGACGAGCACACGTTCTACCATACGCGGGAGTCGGGCGGCACGAAGATCAGCTCGGCGTACCTCCTGGCCGACCAGATCATCACCAAGCGTTATCCGCCGGACCAGTGGAACGTCTACGCCTTCCACTTCTCCGACGGCGACAACTGGGGCGACGACATCCCGACCTGCGTCGAGATTTTGACCGAGAAGCTGATCCCGCGCGTCAACCTGTTCGGCTACGGCCAGGTGGAAAGCCCTTACGGCAGCGGCGAGTTCTACGAATACGTCCACGAGCTGGTCGCCGAGCGCGAGAACCTGGTGTGCAGCCGTATCCCGGACCGCGACGCCATCCTGGGATCGATCAAGGAGTTTCTGGGGACGGGACGATGATCGTTTAGCCGCGAGCTTTTGCGAGCGCTGGCATGACCAGCGCTCGCAAAAGCTCGCGGCTAAACAGGGAATTGAATCATGCCGACGCCGTATGACACCCGACTGCCGCCGCACCTGCAAGCCCTCAAGGAGGAGATCGAAGGCTATGCGCGCGGCTACGGACTGGACTTTTTCGAGACGATCTTCGAGGTCGTGGACGCCGACGACCTGAACGAGATCGCGGCCTACGGCGGCTTCCCGACGCGCTATCCCGCACTGGTCGTTCGGCATGCAGTACGAGGAACTGCACAAGGGCTATGATTACGGCCTGTCGAAGATTTACGAACTGGTCATCAACAACGATCCGTGCTACGCCTACCTGATGCGCAGCAACCACGACGTCGATCAGAAGCTGGTGATGAGCCACGTGTATGGGCACTGCGATTTTTTCAAGAACAACGCCTATTTCGCGCACACCAACCGCAAGATGATGGACGAGATGGCGAACCACGGCACGCGCATCCGCCGCTATGCCGAGAAGTACGGCGAGGATGAAGTCGAGACGTTCGTCGATCGCTGCATGTCGATCGACGATCTGATCGACATTCACTCGACGGCCATTCGCCGCCGCGACGACGGCATCCGTTCCGACCTGAAGCCCGAGGAAGAGGCCGATCCGATCCGGGCGACGCGCTTCAAGAGCAAGGACTACATGGACGAGTTCATCAACCCGCGCAAGGTGCTGGAGGCCGAGGAAGAGGAAAATCGCAAGGCACGAGAGTTGGCGGCGCGCAGTTTCCCCGAACACCCCGAGAAGGACGTGCTGCTGTTCCTGATCCAGTACGCCCCGCTCAAAGGTTGGCAGCGCGACATCCTGGAGATCGTCCGCAACGAGGCGTATTACTTCACGCCGCAGGGGCAGACCAAGGTACTGAATGAAGGATGGGCCTGTACGGATTTCCACTGCCTCGTCGGCACAAATCAGGGTCTTCTGCGCATGGGTGAGATCGTACAGAAGCGACTACCCGTGCTGGTTAGTGATGGCAAGCAGTTCCGACAAGTCTACGACTGGGCGAAGTTCCCCGACCGAGAAACGGTGTGGGTCAAGACACGGCGCGGACTGGAACTGGAAGGTTCTGTCACGCATCGACTGATGATGCCCGACGGTTCATGGCGGCGGCTGGATGAGATGAAGCTCGGCGACCATGTGACGGTTGGCCGTGGCGCGAACCTCTGGGCTAGTGAGTTCGTTCCCGTCGATTGGCAGCCGCAGAAACGCATAACGCTCGAAAACGTCGCCGTCGAGGCCGGTACGAGCATCTGGACGGTTCTTCGTCACATGAAAGGACAGCGTACCCGATCGAGCGCAAAACTCGTTCCACTCCTCACGCATTATGACGCGGAGCTGAAAACAAAGTCGTTCATGCAGAACAAGAGGACGGCGATCCGCATTCCGTCGATCATCAACGAGTCCTTCGGCGCGTTTCTCGGCTACCTGATCGGTGACGGTCATATCAGCGAGAAGAAGCGCGTCATCGGCCTGACCACCGGCGACGAGAGCCAGGCTGACGATTTTGCCCGTCTGACTGAAGAACTCTTCGGCATCACGCCGCGCAAGAAGTGGGACCAGACGAAGTGGCGCATCCTGTTCAGTTCGCGGCAGGTGCAAGACCTGCTAGTGCATTTGGGGCTGAAGACCGGCTTCTGTGCCCGTGAAAAGACCGTTCCGGACGCTATCCTCCGCTCACCGAAGCCTGTCGTGGTCGCCTTCCTCGCGCCCTGTATGACTGCGACGGCTATGCCGGGAAGGCGGGCGTCATCCTCTCGACGTCGAGCATAGAGATGAGCAAATCGGTGCAGCTGCTCCTGCTCAACTTCGGCATCCTCTCAACGCGCCGACCGCACAAGGACGGCTGCTGGCACGTCCACACTCTGGGCAAGTCGGCCGAGGTCTTTCTGCGCGAAATCGGCTTCGGCCTGGAGCGCAAGCAGCAAGCGCTTGCGGAGTTACATCAGTGAGCATCACTGGTTCAAGGAGGAACGCGACGAAGACGAAATCGTCGCCATCGAGCGTCGTCGCGCCGACGTCTACGACATCTCCGTCGAGGAGACGCACCGCTACGCCGCCCAGGGATTCATCAACCACAATAGCTACTGGCACTCGACGATCATGACCCAGAAAGCCCTCCAGCCGTCCGAGGTCATCGATTTCGCCGATCACCACAGCGGCACGATGGCGATGCAGCGCGGCCGGATCAATCCGTACAAGCTCGGCATCGAGTTGCTGCGCGACATCGAGGAACGCTGGAACAAGGGCCAGTTCGGCAAGGAGTACGACGAGTGCGACGACCTCGACAAGAAGCGTAAGTGGGATCTCCAACTCGGCCTGGGAAGGCAAAAAGATCTTTGAGGTGCGCCGCGTCCACAACGACATCACCTTCATCGACACCTTCCTGACGCCCGAGTTCTGCGTCCGCCACAAGTTGTTCTCGTTCGCCTACCAGGAGCAGGGCGGGCAGTACATCATCGAGTCACGCGAGTTCGAAAAAATCAAGCAAAGGCTCCTGTTCAGCTTGACTAATTTCGGAAAACCGTGGATCTATGTAGTAGACGGCAATTTCCGCAACCGCGGTGAGTTGCTGTTGCGGCATCAGTTTAACGGCGTCGAGATCCGCACCGATCTGGCCGCCGACGTGCTGACCAACGTCCAGTTCATCTGGGGCCGGCCGGTGCATCTGCATACGCTCGTCGACGGCAAGCCCACCATGCTTTCCTTCGACGGCACAGAACACACGACGAAGACCGGAGGAGAGATCGATGACCCTCGAAGACAAGCTCCTGCAAAATCTCGCTAAATGGCGCTTTCCGCTCGGCGACCGTCGCAGCCTGACCGCCGACCACGACGGTTGGACCGCCACGGTACATGCCGACAGCGCCGATACCGTCGGTTGCCACGTCTGGGAAGTCGCCCTGAGCCGTGCCAACCCCCCCGTCGGCGTGGACCTCAAGGCCCGCGCCGGCAACGTCGCCGAAACAGTCACCGGCTTGCTGGAGCCGTTGATGCTCCTGGAGGTGGACACGCCGCGCACCAAGGCGCTGCTCCGTAGCGAGGCGCCGAAGCAAACCGGCGACAGCCTGTTCTACTACGAAGTGCTGCTCGGCGCCGACGGCAGCGCCAACGCCCGGCGCTACGAAGCCGAGCGCGGCGGCGGCAAACGCAAACAGATCGCATTCACCCTGACCCACGAGGCGCTGGCCCAGCTGGCCGACGACCTTGCCGTCTGAGAGCTGGTAACGAGCTGAGTCGACCCCTGCCGGCTTGTCCGGCAGGTGAAGGAGTTCGGCGGCTAGAAGATGGCAGAGCCCCTGCGTCTCAACCCCTGCCAGCTTGTCCGGCAGGTGAAGGAGTTCGGCAGCTAGAAGACCGAAATAAAGCGAGTGTTCTTATCCCCGGTCTAGCCGCGGAACTCCTTCACCTGCCGGACAAGCCGGCAGGGGTCGAATAGACGATACCATAACGACCCTTTAGCCGCGGTAGCTGTTACTTGCCGCTCGCCTTAGCATCTGAAATTTATTAACTGTCCCATTTGACCTTTTCGGCACGGAATGAGGTGGATAAGCTAGGCGGCTCTGGGAAAACTGATTTTCACCTGGCAGGACGCCGTCATGCTTACCCTTCCTTCCGCCGCCGTCAAACAGGCGATGCGCTTTACCTATGCCTCTCTCAATGAACGTCAGCGGCGTCTCTATGCGGCCACGGAGTCTCTCAAACTGGAACACGGCGGCATCACCTACATCGCTCGACTCTTCGACTGCCATCGCAAAACGATCCAGCGGGGCCTGGCGGAGTTGCAAAGTGGCGCTGTGCTGCTGCCGCCCAACCAGGCGCGAAAAAAAGGGGTGGTCGGCGTTCCTGTTTGTCCCTGTTCCCCGGGCTCGACGAAGCCTTCTTGACAATCGTCGATCCCTGCACCGCAGGCGATCCCGATCAAGAAAGCGCGCTGTGGACCAATCTCTCGCGTGCGCAAATCGCTCTGGAACTGCGGCAGCTTGGCTTTCGCGTCAGCGTTCCTGTCGTGGCACAACTCCTCAAGCGGCATCGCCTGGGCCGGCGCAAGGCCCGCAAAACGCTGCCCTTGGGAGAACATGCCTGTCGCGATCGGCAGTTTCAGATCATCACCAGCTACCGCGGCAACTTCATGAATTCGTCCGATCCCATCGTCAGCATCGACACGAAACACAAGGAATTCCTGGGGCTGTTGTTTCGCATTGGCAGACTCTACGCGCGACATGCCCAGAAAGCTCTCGACCACGATTTCCCCAGTGCGGCCACCGGTGTGATCTATCCGCACGGCCTCTACGATGTCAAACGAAACCTCGGGCACCTGAACCTGGGCCTCAGCCACGATACCAGCCGGTTCGCCTGCGACAGTATCGCGTATTGGTGGCAGACGCATGGTCGTTCCGCCTATCCCCAGGCACGTCGCCTGCTGCTTCTGTGCGACGGCGGCGGCAGCAACGCCAGCAATCGTTACGTCTTCAAGTACCACCTGGAACAGCTGGCCGACCGCACGGGACTGGAACTGCGCGTTGCCCATTACCCGCCTTACTGCTCCAAGTACAACGCTATCGAGCACCGTCTGTTTCCACATGTCACACGTGCCTGCCAGGGCTTGCTACTGACTTCCCTGAAGGTCGCCGTCGACGCCATGGGGAAAACAAGCACCAAGACCGGCCTAAAAACCACGGTCCACGTGCTGGACGGAGAGTATCCGCTCAAAGAAGGTTACCCAGAAGGCTACCCCGAAACGATGAAAATCCGCTTCGACGAAGAACTCCCCACATGGAATTACCGTGCCATTCCCGCGAAATGGGACAGTTAATAAATTTCAGATGCTTATGCGTATCTCGCAGCTGCAAATCCGGCACGTTCGCGCAACATTCCGCGCGCTACTCATCTTTCCCATCTTGCTCAGATTGACGCAACAGGTCAGAATGAGATCGGCGTTTGCCATCTTCCATTCCCCGTCGGAATCCGCGGAACGACAATCATGGGTCAGCGTCGCAACATAGCGGGCTTGCGCATTCTTATCACCGGCGCATCGCAGGGTATCGGCCGTGCCCTGGCCGAAGCGGCGGCCCGGCGTGGGGCCAGGGTACTCGCCGCCGCGCGCTCGGCCGAACTACTCGACGAACTGGCGCGCCACGTCCATTCCAGCGGCGGCATCCTCGAAACCGTCGTCGCCGACGTGACCGATCCCGAGGGCCGCAAGGCGATGGTCGAGGCGGCCCAGCAGCACTTCCACGGCCTGGACGTGCTGATTAACAATGCGGGCATCGGTGCCACGGGCCACTTCGCCGAGGCCGGTCCGGAGCGCTTGCGGCAGATCATGGAAGTGAACTTCTTCGGCGTGACCGAAATGACGCGCGTCTGTCTGCCGCTGCTGATGCAGGGCAAGACACCGGCCATCGTCAACATCTCGTCCATCGCCGCCAAGCGAGGCATTCCAGCCCGGAGCGAATACTCGGCCAGCAAGTTCGCGGTGGACGGCTTCAGCCAGGCGCTGCGGGCGGAAATGGTGCGCTTCGGCATCGATGTGTTGGTGGTCAATCCCGGCCTGACGCAGACGAACTTCTCGAAGAACATGATCGAGCAGAAAGCCCGCGTGAAGCTGGATCACCTGCGCGGCATGACGTCCGAGGCGGTCGCCGAGGCCACGCTGAAATCGCTGGCGAAGGGCCGCAACGAGGTAACCTTGACGTTAAAGGGCAAGCTGCTGGTGTGGGTCTGCCGTTTCTTCCCGCGGCTGGCCGACTTCATCGCCCGGCGCAAGGTGCGGCAGGTCTTTCGGGACGAGATCGCGGCACGGCAGGCGGGGATTGCGACGCCGGAGGAAGTGTCGGTTCACTGAGACGTCTCGCCGCTTGCGGCTTGGCAAAGACTGCGAAGCCGCAAGCGGCGCGTTCGGTTCAGCGGTTTTTCCAACAGCTGCCATCGGTGCAGGGCGCCTGGCCGGGAGGTCCGCCCTTGTAGCACGGTTCGTTGAAAAACGTCCGGGAACTGTCGAAGATGAAGGCCGACTCCGAGCGCAAGGTGCCGAAGTTATAATCGCTGTCGTAATGCGTCCAACAGGTATGCTGCTCAAGCGGATGGAGCGCTCGGTACAGCAAGGGCTTCTTTTCCGTGTAGGGTGCGGGCGAGTACGGAGCGGCGGGATATGGGTACGGCGGTCCCTCCGCCGCGCCGCGCCGGTCCAGGCGACGATGGCGAACAGGGTGGCCACGAGTGAACGCCGAAGCGACGACCGGATCATGACGGAAACCTCCAGGTGAGTCGGGACGAAATAACGGACCCGTCTGGTGTATCGACGGCTCGATCGCGGCGGATCGAGGTCGATCCCTCCGAAATCGGTGCGAAAGCTGCACGGCGCGCCCACTTCTCCGGTGGCGCCGATTCTGCACGTCATCCCCTTTTTGTCCGCTGCAACAACTCTGCTGCGTTTCTATCTTGAAAGGGGTCGTCACTGGCACAATAGAGGAAATGCCATGCGCCGCAGTCTCGCCATCCTGGCTGTCGTCCTCGTGCCCTTCGCCGTGTTGTCTTTCTCACCACCGTCCTTCGATGACGATCCGCAACACATCGCCAATCGGCTGATCCGCCACCTCTACTCGCGCACAACGCAAGAGGGGAAACCGTTCGACGCAGAGAGCCTCGAACCGCTGTTTGTGCAGCACTCGAAGTTCCTCACCGACGGCGACTCGCACCGGCAGGCGCTCGCTCTGTTGGACGAGTTCGTCAAGGTGCAGGCCGAAAACCCGATCAAGGACCCGCTGCGGCGTGCCATCCTGCAACGCGACCTGTGGGGCGTGTTCGCGGTCACGGCGGGGACCGCCGGGCCGGAATTTGTCTCGGAAGCGTCGGGAAAGATCTACGCCCACACCGAACGCTTCTCCGATTCCGGCGACGCCGACCTCGAACGGCTCCCGCAGCGCCGAGAATTACAGCGCCGGTTACGCGCGGGCGCTGCGCTGCAGTCGCGCTGACGCCGGAGGAGATCCAGGCGCTGCCGGACAACCTCGACGCCGCGGTCCGAGCGAGAACCTTCGCGGCGGCGTTCGATCCGGACCGACCTCAACGGCCGATGCTGCCGCCGGATCTGCTCGCGGCCGATGGTCCCTGGGTGCCGATCACCAGCTCGCGGCGCGACGACGGCCTGGCCGCACCAGAGCACATGGCCTTCACCAAGGGACGCTCGGTGTTTCTCGTCTTGCTGCGCCTGCCGAAAGGACGCGCCGCGACCGAGGCCTTTATCAAGGAGGTGGACGTCGCGGCCCGCAAAGGCGATAAACTGCCGCCGCTGCCGGAAGACGCACAAACGGCCCTCGTGCGGCGGATGGTGTTGATCGACGACAAGGGCCGCTTCCACGAGAGCCGGCTTACGGAGAGCGTGGAGCTGCGCGTCTACCATCAGAACGACGTCGGCCATCCGTTCGCGTTTCACTTGCGGCGCGGCGACCTGTTCGCGGGGCGCGCCGGCGGTCTGCACGCAGTCGGGCCGGAGGAGGAATCCCTCTTCGATTTCCAGGTGGCGGTGCCGAAGAGCTACCGGTCGGCTGATCCGCTCGAGGGGAAGAAGCCGGAACAACCGGAACGGCTGATGGGAATGTGCAGCGGTTGCCATCGGCACCATGAAGGCGACGGCATCCTCACCATCGCGACGCTGCACGCAGGCCGCACCGGTCGCGATGAGCACCGGATGGGGTTGCGCGTCTCGATGGCCGAGGAGCAGGAACACTCCACCGCGAGGTGGCTGCAGCAGTCGTACACGTGGGGACTGCTGCAAGGGATGTGGGAGACGCCGCGACCGTGACTGCCGCTTGCACCTGAGCCCGCGGCGCAAGCAAGGTCGGACCTTGCTTGCGCCGCGGGCTCAGGTGCAAGCGGCGAACGAGTGCCGCGGTCGTCACTCGCCGAGCTTCAGCATCATGCCGCCGAGGATGGCTCCCCCGCTGGCGAGCTTGCCGCTGACGAAAACGAGTTGGATGGTGTCGGCGCCCTCCGTCCAGGTAAGAGTGTGGACGGTGAGAGTCCGTGTGGGCTTCATTGGATCGGGTATACGACTTGGTATACTTTGATAGGGACCGCGGATTAGATTGACCGCCGCGAATTCCGACATACCCAGCGTGAGTTGGCGGAATTTCTCCGTAGTCAGCCGAGACGTTTTCGGCATGGGGTTGGGATTCGGTTGGGTCGGATTCGGGTTAGGCCGGACCGGATCTTCGCGGCCGCCATCCACAGGCGGTTTACGTTCATCGCGCTTGGACGTGTCTTTGGCATCATCCTCGCGCTTGTTCGCGTCTTTCGTCTCGTTCGATTTCTTCGAGTCCGCGGACGAGGATGGTTCGTCCCGCTCCGCGACCGCTTTCCAGACGAGGAATCCGGCGACACCCATCCCCACCAGCAGCAGCCCGAGGCTCAGCAGAACCAGCCACAACGGAGCGCCGCGTTTCGGCGGTCGGCGCGGCGGTTCTGCATAGCGCCGCGCCGGCCGATCGGGAGCGAGCGGAATCACGTCGGCGATCGGCTCCTCGACGACGATGCGGACCGGGGCCGCTTTCGCCCTGGCCGGTTGCGCCGTCGTCGTGCCTTCCGTTTCCGCTTCATAGGCGGCCAGCTCGGCCTCCGTCGGGACCGGACCCCCGCCGACGCGGAACAGCTTCGAGCAGTGCGTGCAGCGCTTCGGCTTACCGAACATGCTCTCGCGCATCACCATATCCTTGCCGCAACCGGGGCAGTTCGTTTTGAATGGCATGGTGGAAACCTCAAAGAGCGATGGCCCTCAATGTTGTTCGATTCGCCGCGAGCGTGAAGCGTAGCGCTCGCGGCGAAGATGCGATTGGAAACGTGTCGTGGGCGGGATGCCTGCTCCTCTATTTTAGCATCCGGCGGAAATCCCAGCGCCCCTGACCCGCCCAGTTACCGTCGATCCTTTCATCACCCACGACCTGAAGCACGATGGCGCCGGTGTCGTCCGGGTTATCGACTCCCTGGTACTTGCCCACCAGTCGGTTCTTCTCGCGCTTCGTGTCGATGAGGAAGCGGCCGTTGGAGGCGTTGACCAGGATGTAGACGCGATCGCCGACCACCTTGATCTGGGCGGCCGCCTTGCCGTAGTTCCAGTCGCCGCCATTGGTATTCCAGCGATCGGACCAGTGGCCGTCAAGCGAGCCTTTCTTGCCCGGCTTCGCTTCCTTGACCCACTGCTCGGCGTTGGCGTCGTTGGCGTCGCCCGGCAGTTTCACCCCCTTGGCGAAATCCCGGACGTCAGGGCTATTGGGGTCCTTGACGTCGGGGACGGCGAAAGGGTTGCGCAACTGCGCGAACAGCGGAGCCTGTGGGCACAGTACGAAGCCCAGGACAGCGGTGAAGAGCCACCTCATAGCGATCCTCCTCTGGAACACGGAAACGCCGTACAGCTTGAGCCGGTACGGCAGTCAGATGCGGCCACGATGGTCGATCTGCTCGTGCCAATAACGTTCGGACTTTCGCAGCTTGCGCGCCGCAACATCCTTCTCATCGTAGTCTCATCGAAGGCGACGGCGAGAAGATCTCAGCGCCGCGCGGAAAGTCACTGTTCGCCAACCCGCATGATGTGACTGCGGATACCCAGCGCCGGCACGGAGTGCTTGGGGACGTCGAGCGCCGGCATCGACCGCGTGTCGTCGCCGTCCTCGGCGTGACGGCATCCCGTGCCGCGTTCGCCCGGCCCGACGCCCAGCTCGGCTTGCAGACGGAGCGCCTGGCCGACGCGGCGGTGTGGGTGCTGCCGAACCCGAGCGGACTCAATGGGCACTATCAGCTCCCGGGAGCTGGCTCGCTTGTTCGCGGAGATGCGCGGCTCCATTCGGTAAGGGGATACGCCATCGAGGCCTGGAAGTGTCACGGCCGCAGGGATTCGGTCGATCTCACGTTGCCGCCGTCGGGGATGGTGGTGTTCCGATACGAGAAAGGAAGTTGAAAAGGTTATACCATCTCGTAACACGTTCCATCGGGTGGGGGGTCTTGCTCAGATACTGTTATGAGGTATCTGGAACGCGGGAAATACGCAAATCTGGTGACAGAAACACCTGCCTCGTAACGCCTTTTTGGGCACCTCGTAACAGTTTTTCGGCAGCGGTTTTTAGAAAAGGTAATACCAAACTGCCGGCCGTCCTGTTGGCGCGGTTGTTCGCGGGAGAGTTGCGGTTGAATGACGCGGAGACTACCTGAAGAGGAACAGCCCGTTTATAATGATGATATCGTATTCCCCACGCAGTTGAAAGGACGAGCCATGACCACCCAAGTTTCGGCGACGTTGATCGACGGCATACTCAAGCCGGACGAGACCATCGCGACTGCCGGACCAAACCCGGGTTCGATTAACGATCGAGCCGATTGAGGAAACGCCGACCACGGCAGCGGCAGCGTGGGAAGCTCTCAAGGCACGGCTACGGGAGAGGCCGATCCATGGCGACGGCGTGCGCTATACACGGGATGAGCTTCATGAACGCCGTTGATACAAATGTACTCGTGTATTCCCTGGATGCGAGCGAGCCCGTCAAACAGGCCAAAGCCCAGGTGTTGCTCGACGGGCTGGCGCAACGACCGCTCGAAACGCTCTTGCCCTGGCAAGTCGCCGGTGAGGTGCTGAATCGTCTGCGGAAGTGGGAGTCGGCCGGCCGGATCACGTCGGCCGATGTCGAAGCGCATTTCCGCGTTTTCCTCACTATATTTCCCGTGGTGATACCGAATACCCAGGTGTTCCGGAAATACTTTGACTGGTTCTCCCGCTTCAGTCTCTCGCACTGGGACTGCATGCTTTTGGCGGCCTGCAAAGAGGCGGGCGTCAACACCCTGTACTCTGAAGACATGGATACCGGAACCGACTACGACGGACTCGCGATCGTGAACCCGTTTGTCTGAACAGGTCCAGCATGTCGTATCGCGGCGCTGAGATGACTTTTCTTCCCCCAGTTGAGGCGCGCGATGAAGCGAAAGCGTTCCGATGCCGAGCGCCGTGCTCGCCAGAGCATGCGACTGGCGCGGTTGCTGCGTCTACTCCAGCTGATCCAGGGCCGGGGTAACTGGAACGTCAAGACCATCACGGCAGAGCTGGGATGTTCCGAGCGCACCTTATTCCGCGATCGTCAGGTGCTTTCGGTCGCAGGCGTTCCCTGGTACTTCGACCAGCAGCAGCAATGCTACCGCGTGCGCCCCGATTTCCGATTTCCGGTCCTCAACCTGACCGAGGCGGAAGTCCTCGGCCAAGCCGTGGCCACGACGTTGGCCGATGCAACTGGCCTCAACATCGGGGCTGGGGCCAGGCCGACGACGGAGAAGCTAGCGTCGCTTTCCACGGACACCGTACAAAGAATCCTGGCAGATGCTTCCCAGCTCGTCACCGTCCTTGACTTGAAGCTCGCCGACCATGGTCGCCACCAAGAGATCATTCGCTCCGTCCAGTTGGCCCTGCTGCAACGCAAGCAACTTATCGGACGTTACCAAAGCCCCTATGAAGTAAAAGCGGTGGCGCTTCGCTTGCACCCCTATCGTCTGTGCCTGGTCAAGCAGGCGTGGTATGTGATCGGCAGAGCGGCGGACAGGGACGTTCCCCACACTTACCGCGTCGCGCGGTTCGGGTCGCTCCGGATGACGGAACTCGACGCCGAGATACCGGCCGATTTCGACCTGAAAGCCTACTTCGGCAACGCCTGGGGCGTCTATCGGGGTTCCACGTCTTACGACGTGGAAGTCGCTTTTACCCGAGAAGATGCCGCGCTGGTCTCGGAAACGACCTGGCATCACACCCAGAAGGTGCGCCGGCACAAGGATGGTACTGGGACGCTCACCTTCAAGGTTGATGGCCTGGAGGAGATTCTGTGGTGGGTCCTCGGCTGGTCGGGACGGGCCAGGGTGATCAATCCGCCTGAGTTACGTGAAATGGTCCTCGAACAACTCCGCGCCGCGGTGCAAATGAACCAATCTTGAGAGCCTGTTCCAGACGGACGGCTGTCCGCGAGTCCGCAGCGCCAAGCAAGGACGAGCGGCACGGTTTCCAGTGGAATCCCGCTCGTCCTTGCTTGGCGCTGCGGACTCGCAGGATAGATGCGTACCTTTCTCTGAACCGGTTGGACCACTGACCCACAGGCGGCACTGGCTTGCCGTAGGATCGTAGGAGGCACCGACTCCGAGGTATCTGCCCGTGATTCCTGACTGGCAAACCAACCATGTCTACCTCTCCAGCCTACTGCGGCGACGTTATACCAGGGTGTCGGCCTCCCTGGAATCCATGTTGAAGCGGACCGACACGGCTGTTGCGACAATTCCAAACACGAAGGACATCTGGTGCCGGGACTTCATGCCCGTCCAGGTGGATGAGGACACGTTCTGCCAGTTCACGTACGATCCGGATTATCTGCAAGGATACGACGATCTCAAGACGCCGGCGGCATCGTGCTGTCTGAAGACGATGACCAATTGCCGTAGCTTGGACCTGGTCCTCGACGGGGGCAATGTCGTCGCGGCCGTGACCAAAGTCATCCTGACCGACAAGATTTTCGAGGAAAACCCGGCCAGGAGCGAGAAGGAAGTACGCCGCGTGCTGGAAGAAGCGCTCCAGGCGGAGTGCATCATCATCCCGCGTCCGTCGAAGGATCCCATCGGCCACGCAGACGGCGTCGTGAGGTTCCTCGATGAGGATACCGTGGTGGTCAACGATCATCAGCGGTTGGAGGCAGCTTACGGTAGAAGGCTCCGATCGGTCTTTCGGCAGCACCGCCTGGATTACGCGCCGGTTCCGTACTTCTACGAGGACCGCGCCACCGACGGTATTCCCTCAGCGGCAGGTTGTTACATCAACTATCTGCGCACCGATAAGCTGCTCATCCTGCCCGTCTTCGGCGTGGCGCGGGACGACGCGGCGTTGCGGCGGTTTGAAAGCCTGTTTTCCGGCACGCGGATCGTTCCACTTCTCTGTACCGCGCTGGCCAGGAAGGGCGGCTGCCTCAATTGCATTTCCTGGACAATCCGCGTTCATCGAAAACAAATGTGACCCGCTGACCCACTGTTGGCAGAGCTGTCGCGTCTATACATGGTAGAGCTTGTGCTCCCGGAGTGACGCAGGCCCCGCGAAGGGGTGGCAGCCGGTTTCACGGTCGCAAGCCCCCTCTGCACCAGGTGCAAGGCAGGCTCGGCATCTGTCGAAGCCAGAAAGCCCAATGCCCGCAGAGGCTCAGCTTGCAATACAAGACCACGGCCGGCGCGAACGCCTGGAAAAACCAGAGCACTCCGGGAGCCAAGCTTTTCTCACTGAGAACGCGAACCATGACACCAGCCTCTCCCCTCCCATTCGGAACGCTCGATCTTGACCCACGCCCATGTATCGTGGCCGGTCCGCCCCGGCGTATCCGCTGCTACGTCCGCGGCTGCAAGGAGCTGCTCCGGCCGCCAGAAAAGGGCTACGGCGGCGAAATCTGCCCGGTCCACGGCATCCGCTGTCATACCTCCGGCACGTATTCTTACGATGACGTCCGACGGAACATCATTGTCGATGCGGACCTCGTGGCCGAACGGCTTGTGGGACATCCCTTCAAGTACGAGACCGACCGACTCGTAGGCGAGAACTCTGAAGATACGCTCACCTGGAACGTCTTCCGGTCACTGCAGAAAGCCGGCTGTCTGAACGTGCTGGCAGAGCAGATCACGGGCCGGGCTATCCGCGCCGAGCCGAAACTCTACCTCTGGGGGCTGAGTCTGACCGACAACACGCTGGAGCTGTGGGACCTCCTCAAAGCGGCCCGTAAGCGGTTCGAGAGCAACCTGCCGGTGGAACGGCCGCTGACGGAGCCGGACATTGCCTTGCATCTGCCTGGGTACTACCTTATCCTCATCGAGGCGAAGTTCACCAGTTCGAATCCGTTCTACGTCGACGGGCCGCGCAAAGATGCGAAGTCGCTGACGAAGGATGAACTGCTCGACATCTACCAGGATTCGGCGCTGTACATCCTTGACGTGGAGAAGGCGCGGCGGGCCGAGCGGGTTTACTACCAGCTTTGGCGGAATATGGTGTTCGCCGAGTGGATGGCCCTCGCTGACGGGAAAGGCACACAGGCTTACCACGCCAACCTCACCATGGCAGGCGAGGAAAACGAGAGTTGCGAGCACTTCAACAGGCTCATAAACCTCTTGTTTGACGGGCGTTTCGTCCATCTGTCCTGGCAAGAAATCTGCTTTCTTATAACCGAGTCACCGGAGTTTTCTGGATTGCGGCGATACCTGGAAACGAAGACAACAGGGTTGGTTCGGGTATTCACGTTTTCGCAATGCCGAGGATGCGAATGTCGTGAGAGAATTTAGAATACGATCAGGAGGCGTCACAGTAGAACGGCATGCCAGAAAAATTCCATTGCTATGGGGAGAATTCCTTTACATTCCTTCTCTTTCAGGCCCTGCGTCGGACGGAGATTTTTCCGCAGGGTCGTTTTCGCCATCTCCTAAGTCAGCTCTTGCAGTTCGGAAACGGGAACCACTTCAATCTCGACATCAGCCAGATCGAAGAACCTGAAATCTGGTTATTCCCGAACTTCGGGCGGAGGCACGGCTTCGGCGAACCGGATGCCCTTGTTCTCTTCGGCGACTACAGCTTCTGGTTTGAGGTCGAAACGGCAGTCAACTTGCGCACCGGTTGCCCGGCGTTGGAACGCTCGTTGCTCCAGATGGCGAGATTCCATTTTTTCTACCAAGCGTTGAAGAAAGGCGCTGAGGACCAGAAAGACTATAGGAGTGCCTCACAAGGTGATTACGGGGCCAACTATCAGCAACAATGGCCTTGTAAAATTAGGAATTCTCCGGGTGAAAGGTCACCCAGTGCTGCAAGCAATCAGGCGCCGGCTTCGGACACTGAAACCGCACTACGTATTACTATCTGAAGCAAAATCCCAAGGGAATGCTCGCGGCATATTCCACCAAGACTTGGGAAATATCCTTGGCGAGTGTTCCGATGGCGTAAGCCGGGTGCTGCAGCAATGGGCGCTTGACGTCGGATTTGATGAAAACGAATTCCCACAGCCGCTAAAGCAAGAACAATGCTGGTACGCATACTGGCAAAATCACCTGCAGAAGGAATTCGGCGATCCTGACCCAATCAAGGGTGGCGGTTACGTGCGAATTACAAGCGCTTGATTCATTGGGAAACAAAGCTCCAACGGGAGAGCAGCACCGGATGCTCTACATTCCCGTGGTGCAATGTGTCGGGCAACGATGTGCAAATCACGCGGCCCTAGGGAGAGCAGTAAATAAGAATGCGAAATGACTTAAGAAAGGTGAAGAAGGCGATCGCTCTAGGTGGAACTACCGCCGATAAATCGTCAATAGAAGCGGGCAAGGAACCTACGGACTCTAAATGCTTCCCTATTTACATCATACACCTCGGCCCCAACATCCAGATCGTTTTCCCCGACAACAGCGAGGACCTCACCCATCCCGACTTTTGGGAGCAAACGGTCTGCCATCTGGTCGCCCGCCACTTCGGCATTCCGCCGCAGAGGCTGGCCAACCTCCCCTACTGCCAGCGCAGGGCGCGAATCGTCGGCAACAAGGTCTACTACGGCGAGGCCCACGACCCGGCACTGTTGCGCCTGATCTGCGAGGCGCTGGGGAATCCGGAGTTCGTTTTTTGCGACGATGACCATGAGAAGCGACTCGAGCATGACGTGCGGCAGTTCGATAGGCTGGCACGGGGCCGGTGACTGAGAACACCCAGGATGCGCCCCAACTTCGCGACGATGTACTCGTGGACGACGAGCGTCAGAACCGACCGCTCTCACAATCCCAGCTGTCGCTTCACCTCGTCCAGCGACAGCGACGCGGTCCCCTTGGCGCGGGCGTCGAGCAGGGCCATCAGTTTCTCGTTCTGACGCGTCCGAGCAATTTCCAGGTCAAATTCGTCCACGGCGACCAGCATGAACTGACGACCATCCGCGGTTTGGACGAGAAGATCTTCATTACCCGCCTGCTCGAGCAGGTGGTTGATTTCCGTGGCTTGAACTGGCACTTCGAATGTTTTCATAACGCGTACTCCGCTCCGTGGACGAACAGTTTGCTGCCCTTCTTCTCACCGATGGCCACGATTTGGACCTGCGTGCCGTCTATGGCGATATCGTAGAACACGCGGAAATCGCCAACTCGCATCTCCCACGAAGCCAAATTGTTCGGACGTAACCGTTTGCGGTTCCGCGTTACCTGGTCCGCTTGATGAGGCAATTGATCCTCAATGGCCTGGATGATCTTTTGCTGATCGACCTTGCGGTATTGTCGCAGATCATCCAGCGCCTCCGGTCTGAACCCAAGTTGGAACATCGGATTCACCCGAACCCTACGGGACACACACGCTCCCCTACCGGGCCGCGGCTAAACGAACATATCACTTCTGCCCCACCAGCTGCCGCAGCACGTACTGCAAAATCCCGCCATGTTGATAGTACCGCACCTCCTGCGGCGTGTCGATGCGCACCACGGCCCGGAACGTCTTCTCGCCTTTCGCGCCCTTCGCCCGCACCGTCACTTCGCGTCCCGGGGCGAAGTTGGCGTCGCCCAGCAGCGCCGGTAGGCCGTCCAGGTCGTATACCTCCTCGCCGGTCAGGCCGAGGCTCGCCACGCTCTCGCCGGGCTTGAACTGCAACGGCAGCACGCCCATGCCGACGAGGTTGCTGCGGTGGATGCGCTCGTAACTCTCGGCGATCACAAAGCGGATGCCGAGCAGCTTCGGCCCCTTCGCCGCCCAATCGCGCGACGAACCGCTGCCGTACTCTTTGCCGGCCAGCACCAGCAGCGGGACGCCCTCCGCCTCGTACTTCACCGAGGCGTCGAAGATCGACATCGCTTCCCCCTCACCCCTACCCCTCTCCCCCGAAGCGGAGGCGAGGGAAAATGGAGCGTCACGCCGCCCTCGGTGCCGGGAGCGAGGTGGTTCTTCAGACGCACGTTGGCGAAGGTGCCGCGGACCATCACCTCGTGGTTGCCGCGGCGGGCGCCGTACTGGTTGAAGTCCTTCTTGCCGACGCCGTTGGCTTTCAGGTACTGCCCCGCGGGGCTGTCCTCCTTGATCGAACCGGCCGGTGAGATGTGGTCCGTCGTGATGCTGTCGCCGAGCAGGGCCAGGACGCGCGCCCCCTTCACGTCCTGGACCGGCGGCGGCGTCAGGCTCATGCCCTCGAAATACGGCGGATGCTTGACGTAGGTCGATTTGCCGTCCCAGGCAAAGAGGTCGCCGGCCGGCACCGTCAGCTTGCGCCAGTTGTCGTCGCCCTCGTACACCTTGCCGTAGATGCGCTCGAACTGCTCCTTCTTCAGCGATTTGTTGACAGACTCCAGGACTTCGCTCTGACTCGGCCAGACGTCTTTCAGGAAAACCGGTTTGCCCTTGGAGTCATTGCCGATCGGCTCCGTCTGCCAGTCGATATCGACGCGGCCGGCCAGGGCGTAAGCGACGACCAGCGGCGGCGAGGCGAGGTAGTTGGCCCGTACCTCGGCGTGGACGCGGCCCTCGAAGTTGCGATTGCCGCTCAGCACCGCCGACACGACCAGGCCGCCGTCCTTGATCTGCTTCGAGATGACTTCGGGTAGCGGTCCGCTGTTGCCGATGCAGTTGTGGACACTGAACTTTCCGGCCACGAACGCATCCGCCTCTCCCATCGACAGGTCGAACACTACCTGTTCACCCGCCGGGCGGCGGTCCAGCACGCGGAGTGACAGGGTTGGCAGTAACTCATCGGTCTTCTTCACGCAGTAGCGCTTGCTGTAGTCCGTCTCCGCGCGGGACTGTAACGGAGCGAACCAGTCCCGCACACCGAGTTGTTCGAACAATTCGACAGGGGAAGGGAAGCCGCAGCTTTCCCGATGCAACGGCTGGAATTTGCGATCCGATCGCTGAGGGAGCCTTCCGAAGCGATCGCTTCCCTCCAGTAGCGAGTAGTGAGGGAACACGATCGTCTCGCGCTGCCTCAGTTCCGCTGCCGCCACCTCGCGGGCCTGGGGGAACGAGAGTTCGGGGCGAAGTGCGTGCAATTCCTCCAGACGGGCGGCCATCCACAGGCGCTGCTCGTTGATCTTCGCCACCGTTCGCCAGTAGACTGCGGCCACACTGGCACGCAGAACCTTGTCCATGCAGTAGCGGAACCCCACTCGCTCCACGAAAGAGAGTCCATCTGCCAATTTCAGTCGGACTTCGATGCGCGGTGTACCGTCTCGCGCAGCGGGATAGGATGTTACCGAGCGGCGTGTAGGGTACTCGTAGACATTCGCACCATCGATATTCACTCCGCAGCGAGCCAGGAGTCGGAGCAACTCGTTCATCATGGTCTTGAGTTGCTCTAAGTGTTCGGGCTTGGTGCTCTGAGAATACGCCGGATGTTCGAGGATTGCATCTTCGGCGCGGTCGCTTAACCGATGAAGAATCGGCGCCTGCCCGTCCGCACCGAACACTCCACCCAGATATTCGCGCACCACCGCCATCGGACACTGCGCGTCGAGTACGAAGGCAGGCAACGTCGGGGACTGGTGGATTCGCTGACCGACGCGAACACCCGGCAACGCGGCGATCGCGTTCGTCAGATCCGCCGGCAAGACGATGGTCCACTTGCGTTCGTCATATTGCGAAGCCGCGGGCCGTTTACCCGTGAGTACCTCGATGTCGTTCAGAAGGATCTCGCGATCCACAGCCTGTCCGACGTGCATCCGCCCCTGCTTCAGGACGCTGATCGATCCGTCGCCGAGCAGATGACCGAGCAGGCGTGCAAACGCGAGAGTACGCAAGCGCTCCTGTGGAGTGTGCATTGTGAACGTCAGGTTCCCCGCTGCGAACGTGTAGTCCGTCTCGTCCGCGTCAGGCTCGTCCAGAGGCGCTTCCAGGCCTACGACGACCCGATCTTGGCCGAGCATCAGCTGATCCGCGCGGACCCAACGTCCGTCCATACACAAGACCTCGTGGTCCGGCGTGCAGTCGAGAGTGCGACCATCTTGCAGGACAAGTGTGACGCAGTTGCGCACTCCCCTGGGCATCGCCTCGGCTTGCATCGCCAGCTTGAGTTTGCAGTCCGGTGTGGGGCTGAAGACTACGGCGCCGCCCGCAATCGGCATTTCTTCGATGCGTCGCGCCGTGCCGTTGGCGAGTAGCACCGGCGTACCTGCAGCAATGCAGGTGGTACACCCATAGCCGACGAGGTGGAAATGTAACTGCTCCAGCGACTTCAGCAATCCCGCTTCGGTCAGATAATCGGTAACGACCTTCGAGCCGGGAGCGAGGCTCGTCTTGACCCACGGTTTGACCATCAACCCCTTCGCCACGGCGTTGTGCGCCAACAGACCGGCCGCCAGCATCACCGACGGGTTCGACGTGTTCGTGCAGCTCGTGATGGCGGCGATGACGACGGAGCCGTGCTGCAACTTCTTGGCGTCCGCGGCGCTGACTTCCTCGTGTGGCAGGCCATTCGCCGGCTTACCGGCCGGGCCGCCCTCGGCGATCTCCTTGAGAGCCCCGGCCGTCGGCTCCGTTTCCACGGGCAGCGGCATGGCCTTCGGCTTGGCCGCGCTGAGCAGCTTGGGCAGCGCGTCGGCGAACGACTTCTTCACATCGACGAGACGGACGCGATCCTGCGGCCGCGACGGGCCGGCGAGGCTCGGTTCGACGGTAGCGAGGTTCAGCTCCAGCGTGTCGGAGTAATCGGCGGGTTTCGTCGATTTGTCGTGGAACAGGCCCTGCTCCTTGTTGTACGCCTCGACGAGCCGCACCAATTGCTCGGGCCGTCCGGTGGCGCGGAGGTAGCGCAGCGTCTCGGCATCGACGGGGAAGATGCCGCAGGTGGCGCCGTACTCGGGGGCCATATTGGCGATGGTGGCGCGGTCGGCCAGCGGCAGGTCGGCCAGCCCTTCTCCATAGAATTCGACGAACTTGCCGACGACGCCCTTCTGCCGCAGCATCTGCGTCACGGTCAGCACCAGGTCGGTCGCCGTCGCCCCTTCCGGCAGTTTGCCGTGCAGCCGGAACCCGACCACCTGCGGAATCAGCATCGACACCGGTTGCCCGAGCATCGCCGCTTCCGCCTCGATGCCGCCGACGCCCCAACCCAGCACGCCGAGACCGTTAATCATCGTCGTGTGCGAGTCGGTGCCGACGAGGGTATCGGGATAAGCCGCTGGACCCTCACCCCCGGCCCCCTCGCCCCCGACACCCACTCCTGCGAGGGCGACGGGAGGCTCGGCAACGAACACCACGCGCGCCAGGTATTCGAGATTGACCTGGTGGACAATGCCCGTCTCCGGCGGCACGACTTTGAAGTTGCGGAACGCCGTCTGGCCCCAGCGGAGGAAGACGTAGCGCTCGTGGTTGCGCTCGTACTCCAGATGGGTGTTGTTGGCGAAGGCGAGGGGGCCGCCGAAGTCATCGACCTGCACCGAGTGGTCGATGACCAGCTCGGCCGGTTGCAGCGGGTTGATCTTCTTCGGATCGCCGCCGAGCCGGACCATGGCGTCGCGCATGGCGGCGAGATCGACGATGGACGGGACGCCGGTGAAGTCCTGCAGCAGGACGCGGGCCGGGGTAAAGGCGATCTCGCGGCTCGGCTCGGCCTTGGGGTTCCAGTTGGCCAGCGCAGTGACGTCGTCGGGCACCACCGCCAGGCCGTCCTCGGTGCGCAGCAGGTTTTCGAGCAGGATCTTGAGCGAGAACGGCAGCCGCGCCGCCTGTGGGATTTTGCGGTAGACGGCGTCGAGGCGGTGGATGGTGTAGTCCTTGTCGCCGACGCGAAGCGTGGCGCGGCTGCCGAAGCTATTGGCCATGAGCGGACCCTTCCTACGAAGATCGGGGTGGAATCGTGTCCGGGGTTATTGTCGGAGAGAGCGCGCGGGACGGCAACGGACGGCGGACGTGCAATCTCGTAACACATAACAACGGGACGTTCAGGACGCCAAAACTGTAAATGGTCGACGATACGGCACGCCAGCCGGTCAGTCGTCGCGCCTCGTCAAGATGATTTACGCCAGAGCCTTGCGATTCCTGATTCTCGATCGCGACACTACGGAGAGAAAACGGAGAACGCAGCCGCTCTGTCTTTCTCCACCTTCCTTGCGGCTCCGATCCGCAACCACCAGGCAGTATCCTTGAAATGGAGGGGGCATGAGTTTGCAACTTGCCGTCATCGCCGGTCCGGACAAGGGGCGCTCGTTCACGCTGAACGTTGGCCCGGACTTGATGCTCGGCCGCGGCACCCAGACCCAGTACACGTTGACGGATCCGCGCGTGTCCCGCAACCACTGCCAGATCGTGCTCGAAGGCGACGTCATTTCCGTAATCTGCAACAGCGGGTCCGGCGGCACGTTCGTCAACGGGCAGCAGGTGAAGCGGCACCGGATCAAGCCGGGCGACACCATCAAGGTCGGCGACACCGAACTGCGCCTCGAGGTCGGCGACCTGCCCCTCGACGTCGCCCTGGCCCAGTCGGCGGGTGCCAAGACGCCGGCCGCTCCGTGTACGGCGGGGCAGCTCGATTCTCTCGTGGGGCAAGCGCTGTCGCACTACGCCATCAACCTGGTCATCGGTTCCGGCCATTCCGGAGTCGTCTTCCACGCCACCGACACCAAGGACAATCGGCCGGTCGCTCTCAAAGTCCTCCATCCCGAGTTCTCCAAAGAAGAGGAGGAGATGCAGCGGTTCGTGCGCGGCATGAAGACCGTGCTGCCGCTCCGGCATCCCAACCTGGTGACGCTGTACGGCGCCGGCAAGGTCGGCCCCGTACTGCTGGATCGCGATGGAATACGTGGCCGGGGAGAACATGCAGCAGGTGATCGACCGCATCGGCGTGGCCGGGATGCTCGACTGGAAGCACGCCTTCCGGGTAGCGCTGCACGTCGGCCGAGCCATTGCTTACGCGGCCGAGAACAGCATCCTGCATCGCAACGTCACACCGACCAACATTCTGCGCGATGCCGCCAGCAAGGTCGTCAAGCTCGGCGACCTGATGCTGGCCAAGGCGCTGGAAGGTCCTCTCGCCAAGCAGATCACCCGCCCCGGCGCGATCCTCGGCGATGTGGCTTACATCTCGCCGGAACGCACGCGCAGCACGGCCGATCTGGACGAGCGCTCCGACCTGTACGAGCTGGGCGCCACGGTTTATGCCCTGCTGACTGGCCGGCCGCCGTTCACGGGGACGACGCTCGTGGAGAAGATCACGCGGATCCGCCAGGGCACGCCGGAAAAGCCGACGAAGTTCCAGATGAGCATCCCCGGCTTGTTCGAGGGCGTCGTACTCAAACTCCTGGCCAAGCAGCCGGAGCAGCGCTACCAAAGCGCCGCCGCTCTGATCAAGGAGACTGGAGCGCATCGCTAAACTCAGCGGTGCAACGATCGACTGACCTGGCGCGCTGTCCGGATCAGTCACCGCAAAGGGATCTGCGCCGCCTTCGGTCCGGGCTGCCTAATGGAAATTACCGAACGAACACCTCGCCCTGGGACGGAGGGCGAAGGTCTGGCTCCGGCAACTGCGGACTTCGATGCTGCGCAAATCTGCCGAACGAACTCCTGAACCCTTCCGCGGCGCAGCTTCACTGCTTCCGGCTCAGCGCCAGGCGCAGCAGGTAAAAGTACAGAACGAACTCCACAACCCCGGCCGCGATACGGACACTCCGGTTGCGGCGCCGCGCCCAGTTGGACACTGAAAACTGCTGAACGAACTCGGCTTGATGGCGTGTGTTGGCGCGTCGGCTTGCCTGCGCGCAACGCTAGCGCAAGGGCGACATCGGTCATAAGTTTACTGGACGCGCGTAGGTTATGGGGAGAGCACAAGTTCAGGAAAACGGGAGAAGTGAAAAAGAGCTGCGTCCCCTTTTCTTCCCGGAAAAAGGTTCCTGACACCTTTTCTTCCACACTTGAGTGATCTAGGCGACGTTAGCCCTTGCCCCGTGGAGCCAACCGCATGGTAACGAAACAAGCCGTCATCGAGTGGATTCCAAAAGAGGCAGGCGGCAGAAACAAGCCCCCGTTGGGGTTAGGAGAACCTCCGTATGCCACTACTGTGCGGTTTCCAAACTCGGGAGAATCGTGGCCGCCAGCTGTGGCGTGGTCGCTTGTCGTCAGAAAGCTTTCTGCCCTAGAAGAGCCAGCGAGGTGGATTGCCGAGGTCCATTTCCTCGTCAACGAGGCCCCTCATCATCTTTTAACTGAGGGTGTCCAGTTTGAGCTGTTCGAGGGGTATAAGAAGGTTGCGAATTGTCGAATTATCAACTAATGTCGGAAAAATCGGTCGTGTCGCATGACGCTTGCCGAAAACGAAAAGAGGGCAGGCCTCGTTTTCTCGTCTGACCGACCAGCAGTGGGCAACGTTCTACGAGTACGATGCGCAGGGCCGCTGCATCCTGATGGCCAATCCGTCGGCGGTCACCGGCTACGACGACAGTTACGCCGACCTGCTCCACGAAGTCAGCGGCAGCTACGCCGACCTCAGCAGCGATTCCGGGCTGATCACGCTGTACAACTATTACACCAGCACCACGGCGACGGCTTCCTCGGCGGGCGGCGTGGCGGGCTACCTGGAGGACGTGCAGATCGAGCAGGGCCAGTCGGGCACGCCGATCCCGCAGGAAACGTGGACCTATTTCAACGTCACGGCCGGCGGCGTAACCGTCAACCCGGTGGCGACCGACACCGTCTACCGCAACGACGACGGCAGCGGAGCCGAAACGACCAGGGGAGAAAAGGTGTCAGGAACGAATGGCACTTCCGTTGCAATTATTGCCAGGCCAAGGTTTTGCAGCTGGAGCCTGCGGCTGGCGACTCGCTCCTGTCCGCAGGGTCGCCGGGCCGAGCCCCGACGCTCCCGCTGTCCGCCGCGGCGCGCAACCTCTCCGTCGGCCCCTTGGGTCTGCGCCTGCCACGCCTGGTTTCCCCACCTCTTCCTCATTCTCCCACCAGCGCGAACACCTCGGTCTTTACTGGCTCAACAGTTCCGCGCGTGCCTCCTGCCGCGGTTTCGTCAACGGCGGATACGACTTGGGCCGCCGTTTGACACGACGCGGTTCCACACGACCCGGACGGTTACCTACCTCGTGTGTGGCCACCGCCATCCACAGCACCACCGTCACTACCCGACGCATCTCCTCCGAACCAAACAACTGGAGCCAGCGGAACTGCTCCAGGATCTGTAGCGCTCCCGCAAAACTTAGTTGCCGCGGACACAGACCCTTGGTCAACGCCGCCTCCGCCATCACCTTGCGCACCAGGTTGTAGCCCAGCAGATGAACCCAAAACTCACGCCGCACCATCGCTGGCGTCTTGCAGCTCGAGTTGGTCCATCTTCAATGTCTGTTTGATGGCGCGGATATCCAGTTCCACATGCCAACGCTGCTGATACAGGTCGGCCAACTCTTCCTTGGAGTAATCCACGGCGTCGCACAACGTGGTCGCCACCACGATTTCTTTGCTGCGGTAACCCTTGTGCGTGACGCGGAAACGCAGTTCGCGCACCGTCAAGGTGTCCGGCAACGCGGCGTACTGCTGCGCGTCCATCCACTTGGGCCGTGGCGGCTTGGTCCAGACCACCACATGATCGTCGTTACCCAGGCGGCGGCCACGACGGAAATCGTAGTGCCGCAACTGGTGCAGTCGAAACACGACGGCGACGCCACGCTGCTGCAACAAGACGATCATCCAGTACGAACAGTAGTAGCGGTCGGCCACCACCACATCCCCCGGCCGCAGACGGTCGAGGAGTTGCCGGAACAAAGCGGTCTCACCGGTTTCCTTGCCCTTGTAGGGTCCAACGGCCGCATCGAGGACACACGCTGTGGCGAAGGTCAGCAGCACCACGGCGCAGGATCATGGGGAAACCCAAGCCACGCTTTTGCGAGGACGGTTGCGGATAGACCGCCTGATTGTCCTTGGTATCCGCTAGGGTGCAGGTGAAGCCATCGACCAGCAGCACCGCGCTGGCGGTGCCAACGCCAGGACTCCGGGGCCTGGTCCTCGACGGCCGCGCCAACGGTGTGGGTCAGTTCGCGCAGGAAGGGTTCGGGCAGTTTGTGGCGTGCCTTGCAATAGGCGCCGGTGTTGGCGGAGCAAGGAGGCAATGACAAGCCGACGCGCAGAACCATGATGCGGGCGACGGCCGCGACGCAGGACTTGGAACCGCTGAGGACCTGGGCGAGAAAGCCCCAGAGCGTGAGGGCGGGTGTGAAGATGTCGCGGGGTCCGCCGGCAAAGCGGACCTGCTGGTCGTCGGCGACGCGCTGGATCAGCGCTGCGGACAGCGTCTGCTCGCCGACGGCGTCGCCGGTGGAGAAGGTCTTGAGGATGGTGGTAAAACGAGACCCGAGGGTGATGAGTGGATAAGATGGCATCGGCCGTCCGTGTCGAGAAGGAATGCGAAACCGAGACACAGACGGCCGAAAACCGGTGCAAAGTATAGACACAGGCGGTGCCGGTTACAAGAGGACAAGGAGCCGGAGCGAAAGAAACGGCAAAAATCTCCTCGCAGTGGAGGGGAGCCGTTCGTCGTCCGTAGCAGCAGTGACGGGAGCAGCTGGAAGTGCCATTCGTGTCAGGAACCTTTTTCTGTGGGTTTCTTCGGGCGACCGCGCGGGCACAGGGTCATCTCCAGTCCCAAGCGTTCGACTGTGTCCTTGACCCAGCCCTCGATCCCGAAGGGGGTGCCCCGGCGTATGCTGTGCCGTATCGCCTCCTCTTCCCCAAGGCTTTGTGCCGCGTTCACCAAACTCAGCCAGCCGCGCGGCCGCGGCACGGGCCAGTCCGCCAGGAGGGCGAGCGCATCCGCACCTCCGCGCTCGCGGCGCCACAAGCTGCCCCAGCGCCAGTCCTCCGCGCCCGCAGCAGGCCCGCACGTAGCGGATTACGCTCGACGTAGCGGCAGACGGTCACCAGGTGGTCATCCTCCTGAATCGGGAAGGATTTGAAACGCCCCTGGTACAAATGGCCCAGCCCGACGGCGTGGTAGTGGGCATGCCAGCGCTGCGTGTGCGTCAGTGTCAGCCAACCCACGAAGCGGGACAAGTCACCGTCGGCACGTGGCTGCACGACCAAGTGCCAATGATTGGGCATAACGCAGTAGGTTAGCAGCGGCACGTCGCAATAGTTGCGCGCCTCATCGAGCACACGTTCGAATGCCTTATAATCTCCGTCCTTCTCGAAAAGAGGCAGACGCGCGTTGGCCCGGTTAAGGACGTGATAGACCAGTCCGCCGGCAGCGGCTCGCAATGCTCGACCCATGTCCTCACATTAACGCCGGTCGTCTGGCTTGTCAACGGAAAAAGGTTCCTGACACCTTTTCTTCCCGGTCACCTTGACCTTACCGTCGGCCACGAGAACCTGGGCCAGCTCCCATACGGTCTTGAGCGGTTGCTCCAACTTCACGCCCTCGACCGGCTTGACGGTATACGGCTTCGGGTCCGGCGGTTCGGCCAACTCGAAGTAGACGGATCGGCCCGCCTTGGTACCGGGCGCGGCGCGGTGAAAGCGTAGGTCTTGTTGCTGGCATTATCTGTTATCATGGCCTTGATCGGCGAGTCCTCGTCCTTCCAGAGCAGGGCCATGCCAGGGCCGCCTTGTTTTTCATTCCGGGAGACGAAAAGCTTGCTTGAGCGTGTAAGAAAGAACCAGTGATCCTTGCCGGCATAGACCTGGAACGGCTCTTGGATGGCAGGTAATCGTTGTTCTTTAAGTTCTTTCCACGAAAGGATCCACTCCCGAGATTGAGTTTGGTCTTCGTTGGGTATCGCTTTGCCCTCCCAGACTCGCAACTCGGTCTTGAGGCGTACGAACATCAGCCCAGTAGTTGGTCCTGTCGGTAGAAAATCAGTGAACAATTCATTATCGGCCTTTCCGTTTAGCTCAGGAGGCCCGAAATGCCAGGAGGTATCCTTGTCCTTATGCCGCGCCCTGTATTTGGATCCAAACACGCCTCCATCAGTGTCGAATAGCGGTAGCTCATCTGTGTGAATGCGTTGTGTACCGATCCCTTGCGGAGAGCACCAGAAGTGACCATGACAGACGCGCCAATGGAATAGTTCTTCGTCCTTCGCTCCCACAAGTAAGGAATACCAATATTCATTAGTGTTTATTTTCCGAATTGCTGCGCCGCTTAATGGTGCCTTGAAGATCGAGAACTTATACCAGATCGCACTATTATCGTAGGTTCTTATTCTCTTCTCCGACAATTCGGTGACGCAGTATACAGAGCCTTCGTCAATCACGGCTTGCTGAATAGGGAGGCGATTCACACTTTCGCCAACGGCAGGTAGCGGGCTGAGAATTAGCGAGATGACGATTAAGATGAGAGAGTCAATTCGACGGACCATTGTAATCTCCTGATTTTCGTTTCTTGCTCCTGTACACTAGACAAGACGGAGTAGCCCTATGGGAGTGGTTGTTGAATAATATCTTTCACATAGTCAGCGATGGTCTTGCTGGCGATTTGCAAAACCTGCGTTTTAGGCCTTATGAGATTAGCGTTGTATGCCACCCCGGTTAATGGATCCGTATATGTCGCGTTCTGATAGAATCCAGCAACCGCTTGATTCTGGAAATCGTCGAGGCTAATATACTTCCTGCCGTAGCTAGGGTCATAGTACAGCGTACCAATTTGAACGACGATATGATTGGGGAAAAGTCCCTGTGGCTTGGTTGCCCCTTGACCCGCCATGTAACCTGGGTAATAGGTGGCACCAGGCGCGGACAATGGGATTCTACGATTCGAGTACCAGGAATAATTCGTCGAGGTTCTTGTAATGAAATTTGCGGCTTGGATATTGAGATACTTGTACGTTGGGTTGGCTGGATTATTCGTCGTGTGGAGAGTCCAGCCACCGATTAATAATCCGCCGCCAATAGCGCCGAGCCTTTGCTGTTCCAGAGGATTGGTGGGATATATCACGACGACTTGCGCGTTGCCGATCGTTAGCTTGTTTCCAGCAGCTATGCCTTGAGCCTCCAGGACAAGCATGAAAAATGCAGACCAGGCCGTGCATTGACCGTCCAGGATAGTGTTGTCCAGCATTTCGGCGCCGCTCGCCAGATCTGTTGCTACATTAGCACCGGGTACCGTTTGTTGGATAGCTGCAGGCTTTATCGCCCAAGTACCATAATACTTGATGGCCGTGCCCTGCATATTAGTAATCGGATCTCCAGGCAGCACGCCATGGGCGAAAGTGCTCCAGATAGCTTGAAACAGCTTGTTGGGATTATTTAGAGCATTATTATTCGCTGGTTGACCCTGTGCCGCATCGATCGCCGCCTGGCATGACACATTCAACATCGTTTCACGCAGTAATCTAGGAGCCCATCCAGGACCACCCGGTTTGGCGAAGCCGACGTAGATTGTAATCGCGGTTGTTCCGAAGTTCTGATAAAGAACTGTGGAAACCGATCCCCCAAGCAGAGAAGCCGTAACGGGGGGACCAATTTCCCACTGAATCTGAAGTTGATTGATGATCGTAACTTGGCTGAATGTGTATGGATTTCCGGTTCTCGGATCAATCACAGGAGCGGTAAAGTTAATACCGTTTTGATTAGCACGAGTTATAGAGATAGATTGTTGGATTATGCCGATATTGCCTCCAGGCCCACTAACAATTCCTCTGACCGAATAATTGCCTGGAACCGCAGTAGAGCCCGCATTGAAAGAGGCAGTTATATTTAACTGTTCGCCGATGGAATAGAGATAAGGATGGCTTATCGGTCCACGTTGCCAATTAAATTTTGGAAACTGTGCTGTCAGTGGGCTGGGTGTGTAAGAAGCAGCGGGCGTTAATGGGATTTGAGTTCCGCCATTGAATTGTAAAGTCTGAATAGAGAGGATATTATACATCGGCGCGGCATCGGGCGCGAGAACTACTGCAAGACCCGTGCTGAATACGGTCACCACCAGCGGCACCAGCGCCTGAACCGCCGCAGAATGGCTCCCAAGTACGTGGTACAGTCCCGCCACGCCAGCCGACACAACCATTCCAGTCGTCGTACTGTTATCGTTCCAGTTAATCTGCGCCGTGAAATTGCTGGCCGTGTCGTTCAAATTCGAATCAGTGAACTCCCCGACCTGCGCATTCGTCAGACCCTGTCCGGCGACCGACGGAGGGTTCACGATGAACCCCATCACGGTTCTGGTTGTCGTGGTGACATTCCACAGGAAATTCTGGCTAGCACTGCCGATACCATCCGTCGCCGTGACCGTAACGCTATACGGACCGCCAGCCGCTGCGCCGGAATCGATCGTTCCGTTAATCAACCCCGTGGAGGAACTGATGCCTAACCCGGAAGGAAGACCCGTAGCGCTATAAGTCAGGGTGGCCACGGATGTGTCGCCGGCCGACACCTGGTAAGATACCGTAGCCCCTTCCACATTGTTCAGCGTTCCGGGATTGTATATGCTCACTTGATTGGCGGGGGAGACGATCCAAGTGAATGACTGGCTGACCTGATTCGCCCCTTCGCTTATCGTTACCGTAGTCTGGTATGGACTATCAACTGCATCGCCCGTGTTGATGGTGCCGCTCAGCGCACCGGTCGTCGAGTTGATGCTCAGACCAGCCGGCAACCCGCTGGCTGTATAGGTAAGTGTGCCGCCGTCCGGGGCGCTGGCGATTACCTGGAACGATACCGAGTCGCCCTCGATGTTCTGCTGGTCGTTGATGGAGTTGATCGTCAGGCCGGTCGCGACATTCCAGTTGAAAGTTTGGCTAGCGCTGTAGGTGCCGTCGCTCGCCGTCACGGTGACCGAATACGGTCCATCATCAGACGCCCCGGCGCTGATGTTCCCGCTGATAAGCCCCGTACTCTGCGAAATCATCAAGCCCGGGGGCAGCGCGTCGGCACTATACGTCAAGGTGTTGCCGTCGGGCGAGCTGGCCGTCACCTGTAACGTGATTTCATCCCCCTCATCGTTCGATTGGTCGGCGATGGCCGTTACGCTGATGCGCGGCGATATGGTCCAGTTGAAGGATTGGCTGGCGTCGTCGGTGCCGTTGCTGGCAGTGACCGTGACCGCGTAAGGCCCACTATTGGCCGCTCCGGCCGTGATGGTACCCGCGATCAGGCCGCTGCTCGAACCGATGTTCAGGCCGGCTGGTAAGCCGTCGGCGGTGTAGGTTAGTGTGCCGTTGGCCGAGTCGGCGGCGGACACTTGCAGCGACACCGAGTCGCCTTCGAGATTGCTGTGGTCGTTTAGGGCTGTGATGGAAACCGTCGTCGGTGCGGCGACCGCCCATTGGAACATGATGTCGTTATTGTACGTGCCGTCGGTGGCTGTGACGACGGTTTCATACGGCGTGCCGGCAGCGGCGCCACTACTGATCGTGCCGCTTATCAAGCCCGACCCGGAATCAATAGTCACACCCGTGGGCAAACCGGTTGCGCTGTAGGTCAGCGTATTCCCATCCGGTGAACTGGCCGTCACCTGTAGCGAAACCGAATCGCCTTCGAAATTCTGCTGGTCGTCCAGGGCCGTCATGTCGATTCGCGCGCAACGTTCCAAGTGAATACCTGGCTGGCCGAAGCCGTGCCATCGCTTGCCGTCACGGTGACGGTATAGGGGCCGTCCTCGGACGCACCGGCGGCTATAGTTCCGCTGATAACGCCGCTGCCGGAATCGATGCCAAGTCCGTTGGGCAATCCGTCGGCGGTGTAGGTTAGCGTGTTGCCGTTTGCGTCGGTCGCCACAACCTGAACAGAGACCGTATCGCCTTCGATGTTGGTTTGATCGGCCGGAAGGGTCACGCTAACGGGGTTGGCCGCCGTGACAGTCCAGTTGAAGGTCTGGCTGCCGGAGTAGGTGCCGTCGCTGGCCGTGACCGTGGTCTGATAAGGTCCGTCAGCTGCGGCACCTACACTTACGGTGCCCGTGATCATTCCACTGGCGGAATTGATGCTGAGGCCCGTGGGCAGAGCATCGGCGCTGTAAGTCAGGGTGTTGCCATCTGGGGAGGTTGCCGCCACTTGCAGCGATACAGTGTCGCCTTCGACGTTCTGCTGATCGGCGATGGCCGATACGGCGATGCGCTGTGACACATCCCAATCAAAATTTTGGCTGGCGGAGTTGGTGCCGTCGGTATCCGTAATTGTGATCGAATAGGGACCGCTTGCCGCTGCACCGGCGCTAACTGTGCCGCTTATCAGGCCAGATCCGGAGTCGATGCTGAGTCCGGCGGGTAACCCGCTCGCGCTGTATGTGAGTGTACCGCCGGAAGCATCCCCACCGGACAGTTGCAGCGCTACGGCGTCGCCCTCCAGATTGCTCTGGTCTCCCGGACTTGAAAGGAAGACCGGATTGGCCGCGGTGACTTCCCAACCGAAGGAAATGCTGTTGGTGTTGGTGCCATCCGTGGCCGTAATCGTTACATCATACGGTCCCGCCGCCGCATCACCTTGCGCGATCGTGCCGATCAAGATGCCCGCATTGGGGTCAAACAAGATACCGGAAGGCAGATTGGCGGCGCTATACGTCAGGGTTCCACTGCTGCTATCGCTGGCCGCCAATTGGAAGAAAACAACCTGACCTTCCAGATTGGATTGATCGCCGGGATTCGTGATGGTAATGGGGTTAGGAACCGCCACATCCCAATTGAATGTTTGGCTGCCGGAGTAGGTGCCGTCGGTCGCCGTGACGGTGGTCTGATACGGTCCATTCGCCGCATCCCCGGCGCTGATAGTGCCGGTGATCAGACCGATTTGCGGATCGATGCTCAGTCCAGAGGGCAATCCGGTAGCGCTATAGGCGAGCGTGTTGTTGTCGGGAGAACTGGCCAGAACCTGTAACGTAACCGAATCGCCCTCGACATTGGACTGATCCACGATCGGATCCATGCTAATGCGCGGAGACACGGTCCAATCGAAAGTCTGACCATCGCTATAAGCGCCGTCGGTAGCCGTTACCGTTACGGTATAGGGGTTAGATGACGCGGTTCCAGCGCTAAGAATGCCGGAAACCTCGCCGCTACTGGCATCGATCGAGATGCCGGACGGTAGACCTGTCGCGCTAAAAGTGGGCGAACCACCTGTCGCATCGACGGCGATCAGCTGGATGGAAGCCGAGTCACCTTCCAGGTTCGTTTGATCGCTTAGACTATCGAGCAGGATGGGGCTGTCGGCGAGGATAAAGCTCTGAGTGGCATTCGGACTGGTGCCGTTGCTGGCGGTCAGGGTGATGCCATAGAGACCGGCTGAACCAGCATCTGGTGTACCGCTCAAGGTAGCCGTGCCGTCGCCATTATCGACGAAGCTGACACCGGCCGGTAGCGTGCCGCTCTCGGAGATTGTCGCCGTCGGGTATCCGAGGGTCGTCACCTGAAATGTACCGGAGCTACCCATGGCGAACGTGCCGTTGTCCGCGCTGGTGATGGCCGGCACTTGCCCGACCACCAGCGTGAAGTTTTGTGTCGCGTCGGCGCCGACGCCGTTGTCGGCAGTGAAGGTAAGGTCGTAATTCCCAGCCGTGCCGGCGTTCGCCGTGCCGACGAGTTCCGGCGTACCGTCGCTGTCGGTCGTGAATGTGATGCCGCTGGGCAGCGTGCCACTTTCGGTGACCGTCGCAGCCGGGAAGCCGGTGGTCAGGATTGCGAACGCGCCGGGGTTGCCCACCGTAAACGGGGCGGCGGGGTCACTCGTGATGGCGGGCGCCTCGTCCACGGTGAGACCGAAACTCTGGGAACCCGACCCGAGTCCGTTGGTAGCCGTGAGGTTCAAGTTATACGCACCGCCCGTGCCGGCAGCCGGCGTGCCGGCAAGTGTTGCCGTGCCGTCGCCATTGTCCCCGAACGTAACACCGCTCGGCAGGCTGCCGCTGGCCAGGGCGATGGCGGCGGTCGGGTAACCGGCCGTCTCGACCGTGAAGGTGCCCGACTGGCCCGCGGTGAAAGTCGTGGACGCGGCACTGAAGATACTGGACGCCTCCTCGACGTCCACGGCGAAATTCTGGGTCGCGTCGGAACCCACGCCGTTCGTGGCTGTAAGCGTCACGTCGTAGACGCCGCCGGCGCCCGTGGCCGGTGTGCCGGCGAGCGCTGCCGTGCCGTCGCCGTTGTCCGTGAAGGTGACGCCACTCGGTAGGGTGCCGCTCTCGGACAGCGTAGGGGTCGGGAAACCGGTGGTCGTGACGGGGAAATCGCCGGCAGTGCCCACATTGAACGTTGTGTACACATCGCTGGTGATGGCCGGCACTGATCGACCGTAAGGACGAAACTCTGCGCGGCGTAGGCGTCGTCGCTATCGCTGTTCGTCGCCGTGAACGTCAGATTATAGACGCCGCCCGAGGAGTCGGTCGGCGTGCCGGTTAAATTCGCGGTGCCGTCGCCGTTGTACATAAAGTTGACGCCGCTCGGCAGGGAGCCGCTCTCGGTGATCGCCGCGGTCGGGAAAGAACTGGTTGTGACGGTAACCGTGTTCCACTGGCCCGCAGTCAAGGTCGTGGACGCGGCGCTGGTGAAGACGGCGCCTGGTCTACTTCCGCCGTGTCATCGACAGTCAGGGTGCCGTTGGAATCGGTGAAGGTGGTCGCGATGGTGTAGGTGCCAGTGCTGGTGTAGGTGTGGGTGCCACTGACCAGGAACCCCTCCGAGCTGCCGCCGGTGATCGAACCGGCGCTGGTGTTGCCGTCGCCCCAGTCGACGGACGCGCTGTAACTGGTGGGGTCATCGGAATCGTAGAACGTCTCCAGCTGGTAGGTGCTGCTGGCGCCGACCTGGAACGTGAACGTCGGGTCGGGGCTGCTGGTCAAACTGCCGCCGTGCGCACTGGCCGGGGGCACTGCTGCCTGCGCGGTTATGGCGTGCGCGGCTGGGGTTGTGGGCGAGGCTGGCGGCTCGAAGTTCAGCGTCTGGATTTGCGCGAGCTGCGACGACGTGGGAACACCGCTCACTGGACTAGACGGCGCCGGTGCCGCGGCGTTACGCGCTCGGATTACCGGCCGGCGATGGGGGAACTGTGGGCTGCGCCGGCAGCGCCGGGCTTGAGCCGCTACCGGATTCGCCGTTTTCCGCAGAGGCCGAGGACGGCGGGGTGATCGGGTTCTCGCCGGCACCTGTGCTTCCGGTATCGCCACCACCCGAACCTCCGTCCGCGCCATCGGTAAGCGGGCCTTTGTTCGGATCGGCCATCCTTTCAGAGGAGGCGGCGACCGGCATCGCGTCGCGGAAGGCGAACAGGTTCTCGGCATTCAGACCGGGGTCGAAGACCTGCGCTTGCAGCTGGTCGGGCGGCGGTTGCAGGCTGGTTGGAGCGGGATCGTCGGTGTTGTCCGGCGCCGTCGTGGTACACGGGCTAAAGACCGCGTTCGACAATTCCGCGGCAGTGGCGCTCGGCGGCGGGACGGCATCCGCGGTCGTGGCCTGGTTCAACTCAGGCACGGAGGCGGCATCCATTCCGGGAGTCGCCGCGGAGACGATCGCCTCATCGGCCGGAGCGCTGGCGGCATCCGTCAGCCCGGACAGGCTGTTCGGCAGGGCGCCTCTTCAAGGGATTCGAGACACAGGGGGGGGGCAGAATCCGCCCGGCGCCTGGAAGCGCGGGATTTGCGGTGCCAGCGGTGGAATAACGCGGCGAGACGATCGAACGCATGGTGACGTGCCATGGGTTTCTCATGGTTTGTAGCGAGAGCGTTCGGGAGAGGAATGGAGACAGGCAGCGGTGACTTCGCTTCACGCGCTGCCGCCGGATCGTATGCGGGAAAAAATGGCGTGTCAAGCATTATTTTGAAAAATCCGAGCGTCGCACAATTGTTAGCACCAAACAAACAGAGGTCGGGAGTCGTTCCTTGCAACGACTCCCGACCCCCTTTATGCGGCTCTTTTTCTGATTTCCCTCTGCGTCTCTCCGCGTCCACTGCGGTGCATAATCCGGGTCAATGCCGCGCTCCGGCGGGTGGTGCGATACCCTTGTAGCCACGGCCGATCAGCAGCGTCCATTCCGAGATCGGGTTGCCGTGGACGCGGTGAATCACTCGGCTGGCGTCCTCGACGTGCTCGAAGGCGGCACACAGGCCCGGACTCTTGCCGCCGACGATGAGGAAAGTTCGCCCCTTGAAAGCGGCGACGTTGTCAATCGGGTTGTGCCAGAGGTCGTACTGGCTGTGGCGATCGCCGATGCGGCAGGCCGATGGAGTAGGCCTGCGGATGGCCGTTGCAGTAGAAGCCCAGCTCGCCGGGCATGTTCCAGTACAGCCGGCCAGCACCGGCTCGACGCCCTCTTGCTCGAACGCCGTTCGCGCAGGCGAATCCACCGTCGGCGGCCAGGTCCTGCCAGCCGCGCAGCCGGCAACTCGGGTCCAGCTTGCGCAGCGGGTACGGAGTGTTCTCGCGTCGGCTCGCCGGTCAGTCTCGCCAGCAGCGGATACGGGTAGTCGCGTGCGGTGCATGAGAAACGTCAGCGACAGGCCGACCGTGCAGGTGAGCGATGAGAAGGCATAGGTCATGCGGCGAATACCAGCGGCCGCGGCGACTGCAGATGCGCGGCCGAGCCAGGCGCCGGCGAGCACCATGCCGGACAGGTAGGCGGTCACCGGCCAGTTCACCTCGCCGCCGCCGGTCTTGAAGCTGAAGGCGAGGAAGACGCCGAACATCGGCGCCGACAGCCACCACAGGTAGCGGAGGTCCGGGTCCTGCTCGTTCGTCGGGCGGTGGACGATCATGGCGGTCAGCCAGCAGATGAACCAGTAGACGAGCAGCAGGGCCGCCTGCGTGCCGAACAGGACGAGCGGCCCCAGCCAGTGAACTCGGACGGTTCCTGCGGTCCATCGCTGCCAAGGCCCGGCCAGCCCGGACACATGGCAGAACGGTGACCCAGTCGTGCTGGGCGTTCCAGATGAGGATGGGCAGACAGCAGAACGCCGCCACGGCACGACGCCGATCCAGAAGCCGGGCCGAGCGCAGCAGTCGGCGATAGGCCGGCGTGGTCAGCAGGAACAGGCCGAGCGACGGCAAGAACAGGACCATCGTGTACTTGGCCAGGATGCCGGCCCCGACGATCAGGCCCGGTTGCCAGCCAGGCCCAGCTCGTGCCGTGGAAGACGGCCCGATGCGCGAACACCAGCGCCCAGCCCCAGCAGCAGGTGTACGGAGCATCGATGGTCATGATCGACGCGCCGACCGAGATGACCGGCAGCGTCAGCGCCAGCGCGACCACGGCCAGGGCCAGCCGTTCGCTGCGGAAGGTCTGCACGGTCAGGACGTAGAGGCTGACGAGGAGCAGGCGTGCCGCACACGATCGGCCGGCAGGCGCACGGCGGGCATGAGGTTGCCGGTACAGGTGCAGCGACCAGGTCGCCGAACAGCGCGCAGCTGGCGCGGATCAGCCAGGCGACCAGCGGCCCCTTGCTGTAGTAGCTCCAGTCGAGATGGCGCGACCAGTCCCAGTAGTGGGCCTCGTCGGGGGCCAGGTCGAGCGGGCAGTCGATGGTCAGGTACAGCAGGTGGGCGGCGGTCGCACCGAGAATCAGGAAGGCCGCCAGCAGGCGACAGCGCCAGGCAGGCGCGGCATTGAGGACGCCGGATCGGCGCAGCGACATCAGCACGAGATCGGCCTCCGTGATGCGGATCGAACCTCCCGACTCCATCCGGGGACACCGTTTGTAGTCGGTGGAAGCGACGGCGTCAAGGCGACAACGATTCGCCGTTTAGCCGCGAGCTTTTGCGAGCGCTGGAATCAGCGCTCGCAGAAGCTCGCGGCTGAACGAACGATACGCCGCCTTTCCCCGTCTCGAATAATAAGAACAGTGACGGAGACGTCGCCCCACGACAGAATGGAGGGTCGCAGCTCATCATGGCCACGCCGACGCGCTTTTTCCTCACGACCGCCATCGACTATCCCAACAGCCGGCCGCACATCGGCACCGCCTTCGAGAAGATCGGCGCCGACGTGCAGGCCCGCTATCGCCGCATGGAGGGCTACGACGTCTTCTTCCTGATGGGCACCGACGAGAACACCAACAAGGTGGCCAACGAGGCGGCGAAGCAGAACCGCGACGTGCAGGAATACTGCGACGACATGGCCCGCCAGTTCCGCGAGGTCTGGGACGCGCTCGACATCAGCTACGACACGTTCATCCAGACCAGCCACGACCGGCACAAGCAGTGCTGCCGCAAGTTCATCCAGAAGGTGTACGACGACGGGCTACATCTACAAGTCGAGCTTCGAGGGCTGGTACTGCGACGGCTGCGAGGAGTTCAAGACCGACCAGGACCACAAGGCCGACAACGGCGTCTGCCCGAACCACAAGACGCCGTACATCCGCCGCAGCGAGCCGTGCTACTTCTTCAAGCTGTCCGCGTTTCAGGACCGGCTGCTGGCGTACTTCAAGGAGAACCCGGACTTCATCCAGCCGGAGACGCGGCGGAACGAGATCGTCAGCCTGATCGAGAACGGAGGGCTTGCTGGACGTCAACATCAGCCGGCTGCGGCAGAAGTGGGGCATCTCGATCCCGTTCGACGAGGAGTTCGTCATCTACGTCTGGTTCGACGCCCTGCTGACGTACATCACCGGCATCGGCTACGGCGACGACGAGGCGACGTTCGGCAAGTACTGGCCGGCCGACGTCCACTTCATCGGCAAGGACATCACGCGCTTCCACTGCGCCCTGTGGCCGGCGATGTGCTTGGCGGCGGGGATCGCGCCGCCGAAGAAGGTGTACGGCCACGGCTTCGTGCAGGTGGACAACGAGAAGATGAGCAAGACGCTCGGCAACGTCCGCGATCCGCTGGGCATCATCGCGAAGTTCAACGTGTCGGCGGATGCGTTTCGCTTCTTCTTCATGCGCGAATGTCCGTTCCCCGGCGACGGCAATTACAGCGATCAGCGGTTCGCGGAGGTCAACAATTCCGACCTGGCGAACAACCTCGGCAACCTCTACAGCCGGGCCGTCAAGCTGATCTCGGCGAACTACGATTCACGGCTGACGGGAACGGCGGGGCGCGGTTCGCCGAACGTCGAGAAGCTGGCCGCCGCCGTCGCCGAGGTGCGCGGCCACGTCGAGGCATGCCGTTACAACCAGGCGCTGCAAGCGATCTGGACGCAGGTGCTGAATCCGGCCAACCAGTACGCCGACGAGAAGGCGCCGTGGAAGCTGGTCAAGACCGACAAGGACGCGACGAAGGAGGTGCTGTTCAACCTCGTGCAGCCGTTGCGCGTGGCGAGCATCCTGCTCAAGCCGTTCATCCCGCGCTCGGCGGAGGTGATCTACCGCAGCTTCAACTTCCCGACGCCGTGGGAGAAGGTGACCTACGCCGACGCCGCCGGTCCCGGCACGCAGGCTCGAGGATCTGCGCGTCCTCGCCGAGCTGCTGGACGGCAAGGTGAAGCCGTTGTTTCCGCGCATCGGGTGAGGCGACACTCTCCCCTCTCCCCTGTACTCAGGGGAGAGGGGTTGGGGGTGAGGGGCGAGGACCAGATAACAGTCAAGTTGCCTCTCCCCTCACCCCCAACCCCTCTCCCCTGAGTACAGGGGAGAGGGGAGTAGCGTAGCGTTCTGATTGTGACGATTCTTCCTGTGGCGTTGGACGGCCGGTTTGGTTAGGATGGAATGAAGATAGGGGAAGAGGAGGTTTCCTGGGCGCCAGGTCGGAGATCAAGCAATGACAAGAAGGAATAAGTCGATCCGGTGGAGCGCCGCGGCGCTGGTGGTCGCGGCGGTCGGGGCGTGGTGGTGCCGGGCAGAGGCTGCGGATGACGCAGTTCTGCAGCAAAAGGCGCTGAGCCTGAACACGGTCACCGGCAACAAACCCATGAGCGGCGACATTGCAGACCTGCTCAAGGACAAGGACGGCAAAAAGGTCGTCGCCGCTGCCGCCCGCATGTTCAAGGAGAAAAACCCCTTCGGTCTCAATGCTCTCCTCATCCTCGCACGCGCTGCTCAGGGGCTGAAAAACTACGACGCCTCCGCGGCCTTCTATCGCGCCTACATCGTCGAGGCGGAGAAACTCCGCAGCGGTTCCAAGGTCGCCAACGGTTATGGCGGGCTTACGACGGTGCTCCTCGGCGCCAAGAAATACGCCGAGTGCGAAAAGGAATGTCGCAAGTTCATCGAGATGGACGACTTCGACGACGAGGACGCCTTCGAGGAGAATCCCGACAAGCGCCGCACCCACCATGCCATCTCCGACGCCAAGAACGTCATCTTCCGCGAGATGATCGTGGCCCTGGTCCGCCAAGAGAAGACGGATGAGGCGCTGAAGATCCTCAATAACGTCGTCCGCGCCGACCCGGACAACTGGCTCAACCTGGAGCTGAAGGCCCGCGTCCAGCGCGAGGTCGGCAAGGTGGAGGACGCGGCCAAGACCTACGAGAAAGTGCTGGACGCCATCCTCAAGGACGACCGTTTTACCAAGCCGGAGCGCGAGGAATACTCCGAGGACGTTCGCTACGCGCTGAGCGGCGTGTACGTCGAGCTGAAGCAGATCGACAAGGCGGCGGCGCAGCTGAAGAAACTGCTGGAGGCGACCCCGGACAGCCCGACGTACAACAACGATCTCGGCTTCATCTGGGCCGACCACGACATGAACCTGGACGAGTCGGAGAAGATGATCCGCAAGGCGCTGGCGGACGACAAGCAGCAGCGCCTGAAGGCCGACCCCGATCTGAAACCGGAGGAGTACAAGGACAATCCGTCGTACCTCGACAGTCTCGGCTGGGTGCTTTACAAGAAGAAGCAGTATGCCGAGGCGAAGAAGTACCTGCAACAGGCGGTGAAGGGCGAGACCGAGGAAGAGGAAGGAGCGGTGCTGGAGATCTACGACCACCTCGGCGACACCTGCCTGGCGCTGGGCGAGAAGGCCGAGGCCGTTCGCTTCTGGAAGAAGGGACTGGAACACGTCGGCAGCAGTAAGCGCGACAAGGCGCGGAAAATAGAGGCCGAGAAGAAGATCAAGGCGAACGAGTAACAAGGGATTCACCACAAAGGCACAAAGGACACAAAGAAAGACAATAAAGAGGAAATGAGAGGGCCGGGCCAAGCCTCATGTTTCGGTCCACTACTCCTTTCTCTCGTGTCTTTCTTTGTGTCCTTTGTGCCTTTGTGGTGAATCGTATGGGAGAACTCGCCATGCCCACCCAACCGCTCGCCAACCGCCTCGCCGACTACGCCGTGTCGCTCCGTTTCGACCAGCTGCCCGCCGCGGTCGTTCACGAGGCCAAGCGGCGCTTCCTCGACTCCATCGCCACCGCGGTCGGTGCGATGGGCGCCGAGGCTTATGCCGTTGCCGCCGCTGTGCCCTGCGCGTCCAGGGCGATCCCGGCGCCGGTCTCTTCGGCGGCGGCCGCAGCAGTGCCGAATGGGCGACGTTCGTCAACGGTCTCCTGATCCGCTATCTCGACTTCAACGATACGTACCTGTCGCTGGAGCCGGCCCATCCGAGCGACAACCTCGCGGCCGTCCTCGCCGTCGGCGACACGGTCAACGCCGCCGGGCCTGATCTCATCACCGCCGCGGTGCTGGCCTACGAGATCCAGTGCCGTTTCTGCGACGCCTCTAGTCTCCGCAAGCAGGGCGTCGATCACGTCACTTACGGGGCCATCTCGTCCGCGGCGGCCGCTTGCAAACTCATGGGACTCGATGCGACGAAGACGACTCATGCGCTCGGGATTGCCGGTGTGTGCAACGTCGCGCTGCGGCAGACGCGCCGGCGAGTTGAGCATGTGGAAGGGCTGCGCCTTCGCCAACGCCGCACGCAACGGCGTCTGCGCCGCCCAACTCGCCGCCGAGGGCATGACCGGTCCGGCACCGATCTTCGAGGGCGAGCTGGGTTTCATGAAGCTGGTGACGCGCGAGACCTTCGACCTCGCCCCGCTGGGAGGCACGCCCACTCCTCAATCCTCTCCCGGTGCGGCGCGGCGGGAACGGTGCCGTTCATGATTACCGAGACGTACATCAAGTTCTGGCCCGCCGAGTATCATTCGCAAAGCGCCATCGACGCCGCGCTGCAACTTCGGCCCCAGGTTCCCGATCCGAAGAAGATCCAGGCGCTCGACATCCACACGTTCAACGCGGCGGTGGACATCATCGGCAAGGACCCGGAGAAATGGCGGCCGAAGACGCGCGAGACGGCCGATCACAGCCTGCCGTACTGCACCGCCGTCGCCCTCGTGGATGGCGACGTGAGCGAAGCCTCGTTCGACGAGAAACGCTTTACCGATCCGGCGCTGCTGGAACTGGTGGCGAAGATCAAGCTGCACCGCGACACGGAGCTAAACGCCCGCTATCCGCACGGCATCCCCAATCGGCTGACGGTGACGCTGGACAACGGCCGCACGCTGGTGAAGGAGGTCGAGTTCCCACGCGGCCACGCGCACAATCCGATGACCGACGCTGAGGTAGAAAACAAGTTTCGCACGATCGTCGAACCGCGTCTGGGCAAGAAGAAGGCGGACAAAATCCTGGCGGCGTGCTGGAGCCTGGAGAAGCTGAAGAGCGCCGGCGACCTGATCGCGCTGGTGGCGTGAGCACGCAGCGCAAGCAAGTGGCCACTTGCGTGCTCAGTAGCGGTTCAATGCGTCTTTTCCCCCACCTCGTAAATCGCCACATGGCTGCGCGACAGGTCCCAGCGGCGCACCTCGCGGCCGGTTTCCGCGAGCTTCTTCGCCTGCTCTACCTCATCCAAATGGGAATGGCTGTTCGGCGATACATCCACGACAACGTAACAGACCGGCGGCTGCTGAGCCGACTGCGGTCCGTCTTTCTGGAGGACGCGGCCGGCGTAATAGCCAGCCCAGGTGTACGGATCGACGAGTTTGTCTCCGGGCGACGCGTTCTGCGCCAGCCAGTAGCCCGCGGCGCGGAACCCGGCCCGATCGGCGTGCAGCGTCTCCATCGACTTCAGGGCCGACCCGCCGCACAACAACAGGAACAGGGCCGTCGCCCAGGCGGTCGCGGCGTGTGGATCGCGAACCCACCTGGCAAACCAGCGCCCGACGACGACCGTGCCCGCTGCCATCCAGAAACAGCTGCACATGGTCACCAGCAAGAGATGCCGGTCGGAGAGGTAGCCGGCGAACACGGCCAACCGGTACAGGGTCGCCAGCAGCAACACGAGTACCAGCAGGAGCGCCGGCCCACCGGGCACCAGACGGAAGCGACCACGGAAGGCCCAGAACCCCACCAGGGCGGGCACGACACCGACGTAGAACAGCCCCCGGGCCAGACACTGGCCCAGCACCTTCACCGCCCAACCCCGGCGTGCGGCCGAGCTACCGGGCGCGAACAACTCCGTATTCTTGCTCCACCAGAACGCGAACAGCGAGGACGTCGCGACCGGACGATTGTCGTGGCTCGACCGCAGCCACGGCGCTCCCTCCTCGTCGGCGCCGCTGCCGCAGGATACGGTTGCCGGAGGCTTTGAGCGTCAATCCGCCAATCAGGTACATGAACGGACCGGCCAGCAACAAGACCGCGACCGATAGGGAGGCGCCGCATTTCAGCACGACCCACCACGGGCGGCGCCGACCCGCCGTCAATTGCTGGACGAGCAGCACCAGGCCGGTCGCCGCCGCCACGAAGGCTCCTTCCGGCCGCGTCAGGTAAGCGGCGCCACTGGCCAGACCGGTAAGAGCGAAGAGCGCGACGGACGGCCGCCGCAGCGCCGTCAGCGCCAGGGCCAGGCTCGACGCCGCGAACAGCAAGAACAGCCCCTCGGACAGCCCGTCGGCCATGACGCGCCCCGACGACGGCAGACACTGAAACAGCAGCACGCCCCAGAAAGCGATGGACCGCGCGAACAGCTCGCGGCCCAGGTAATACAGCGGCACGACCAGCAGCACGCTGGCGAGCGCACTGGTCAACTGGGCGCTCAGCTGCATCGCCGTCGCCAGGTCGGGGACGAAGCGGCGAACCGGCACCGACAGGGCGCGGACGGCCACGGGATAGCCGGGGTGCTGCGAGGCGGTTTTGACCACCTCGGTCCAGTTGCCGTGCTCCAGTTCCCAGGCGATGCGGATGTAGGCGATGCTGTCGCGGGCCGTGACTTCCGTATGCGTCAGCTGCCAGGAGCGCAGGCCGATGGTCAACAGCGCGAGGAGGGCGAGGAACAGGAGATCGGCCCGGCGATTGATCGGTACGGTGTCGAGGTGCGGCGGCGGCAGGTCGGGGGTGGCGGTGACGCGCTCGTCCATGAGGGCCTCCGAGGGGACGAAAAGGGCTTCCCGGCGGGCGGCATGGTAGCGCCTTTCGGCTGCGGCGTCAAGGTGGACGGCTCGCTTGACTCTCGGTCCCTCGGTGAGGTATGTTGAGTTGAGCCGACACGAATCCGGAGATTCTGCGCATGTCTGCCGTACCTGCCGCACCGCTGAGCTACCCGTGGCCGGCCGATCTGCTGGCCTTTGCGACTCGGAACAAGGTCGATGCGTACCTCGACCCACTGTTAAACGTCCTGCGCAAGCTGTTCCCGACTGCGATCAGTCTCGAAGTGGCTCTCGAACTCGATCCGGAGATCCGCGACGATTGGCACATCGTATTCGAGATGGAAGTACCTAAGGCGGATGTGCCGGATTATTTGGTCGCGAAGCGGCGCTGGCACGAGGAATCATTGTGCATCTGCCCGGCCCCTCTGATCTGTACGTTCCGATTAATCCTAACCCGAGTGCCGTAATGGATCCGCGCGAGTTTTTCAACGTTGCCGCCGATTGGGCGGCCGGAACATGCGAAGCCGAGTGGCGCTCCGCTGTCAGTCGGGCCTATTACGCCGCGTTTCATATAGCGAGACGCTTGTTCCGCAAGGCAGGATTCGCCGTGCCCCGGGGAGAGCAATCGCATGCGTATTTATGGTTGCGATTGGTCAACTCTGGTCATAAAGACGTAATCACTGCCGGTCTCAACCTGAGTGAATTGCGAGGTGATCGCAATAATGCCGATTATGACCTCGCCGATCCATTCTCGCAAAGCTTCGCAATCGACGATGTGAATGTCGCTTCCTCGGTCATCGACCTGCTGGAAACCGTCGAATCAACGCCGCACGTCCTCGCTCAAATCACCGCGACCATGCGGGTCTACGAACGTGATGTCCTTCGTGATGTGACCTGGCGGCCGTGACTACGGCGCCTCGTATAATGTGGTATTCCCTCGGCGAGACGATTTCGGCGCCCCCTTCCAGCTCGAAAGGATGGTTCCCCGCATGGCTGCTCCAGTCGCGATCGCCGGCCTGGATCTCGGCAGTCTCGGCATTCGCCATACCGGCACCGTCCATGCTAACCTGTCGATGCCGGCCCTCGTCGAGCACGCTCTGCGTCATGGAGAAGGCACCCTGACCGACACCGGCGCCCTGCTCGCCTGCACCGGCAAACACACCGGACGGGCGCCGAAGGACCGCTATCTTGTCGAGGAACCGTCGTCGCGCGCAGATCGACTGGGGCAAGGTCAACCAGCCGCTGTCATCGGCCGCCTTCGACCGCCTTTTCGACCGCGTCCGCGCTTACCTTCAGGGCCGGGAACTGTTCGTCTGCGACGGCGCCGCCTGCGCCGATCCCGCTCACACCCTGCCGGTGCGCGTCGTAGCCGAGGCGGCCTGGCACGCTCTGTTCGCGCAGTGTATGCTGCGCCGATCCGCCGCTTGCGGCTTAGCAGCGGACCCGCCCCTCACCATCGTCGCCGTCCCTGGTATGAAGGCGGACCCGGCGATCGACGGCACCCGTAGCGAGACGTTCATCGTCCTGCACCTGGCGCAGCGGCTCGTCCTCATCGGCGGCACCGAATACGCCGGCGAGATCAAGAAATCGGTCTTCTCGTTCCTGAACTATCTACTGCCGCAGCGGGACGTCCTGCCGATGCACTGCTCCGCGAACATCGGAGCGGGCGGCGACACCGCCCTGTTCTTCGGCCTGTCCGGCACCGGCAAGACAACGCTGTCGGCCGATCCGAACCGCCGGCTCATCGGCGACGACGAGCACGCCTGGTCGGCCGACGGCGTCTTCAACATCGAGGGCGGCTGCTACGCCAAGTGCATCCACCTGTCGCGCACCGGGGAACCGCAGATCTGGAACGCCGTCCGCTTCGGCAGCGTGCTGGAAAACGTCGTTGTCGATCCGGCGACGCGCCGGCCGGACTTCGACGACGTCAGCCTGACGGAGAACACCCGCGCGGCCTATCCGGTGGGTTACATCGACCATGCCGAGCCGAGCAGTCGCGGCGGCCATCCGCGGACGGTGCTGTTCCTGGCGTGCGACGCGTTCGGCGTGCTGCCGCCGCTGAGCTGTTTGTCGCCGGAGCAAGCGCTGTATCACTTCCTGTCCGGCTACACGGCGAAGGTGGCCGGTACTGAACAGGGCGTGACTGAGCCGCAAGCGACGTTCAGCACCTGTTTCGCCTCGCCGTTCATCCCGCTGTTCCCCGGCCGCTACGCCGAGATGCTGCGGCGGCGGTTGACGGCGCATGGCAGCCAGGTGTGGTTGGTCAACACCGGCTGGACGGGCGGCCCTCCCGGCGTCGGCAGCCGTTTCAAGCTGGCGCATACCCGCGCGATGGTCCAGGCGATCCTGAGCGGCGCACTGGCCGGCGTGCCGATGGTGCCGGACCCGGTCTTCGGCGTGAATGTGCCATGTACCTGTCCCGGTGTGCCGCCGGAGGTGCTGCGGCCGCGCGACGCCTGGAAAGATGGGGCGGCTTACGATGCCAGGGCACGGCATCTGGCGGGGCTGTTCCGCGACAACTTCAAGGCTTATGCGGGACAGGTGACGGAGGCGGTTCGGCAGGCGGAACCACGCGGATGAGAGACGGTGTCGGCGTTCCATTCCCCTCTATTCGATGGGCGGGGTTAGCCGGCGCCGCGCACTTTATTATCGATGCACTATTCGTCTTATCGGCCTCATCGGCCCAACCGGCGACCAAGAGTCGCCTCGTCGAGCCCTCAACAGGTCACGGAAAGGTGGCGCGACGTCTGTAAATGACTGAGATAGGTCTGCGTCAGGGCGTCGGACAGGGCGGGCAGGGCGGCAGCCAGCCGGGACAACAGCTCCGCCAGGAGCGGCCGCTGGCTGCCCTCGGCCTGCACCAGCAGCTCCACGTCGGCCAGGCGCAGGTCGGCCATTGCGGACAGCATGATGCGCTGCTCGGGGCTGCGACCGGGCGCGGCTCGTCGCGCGGCAGGTGTTCCACGTCGTCGAACAGGTTGGCCATCTGGAAGGCGAGCGAACGCGGGTTGGTTTCGTCGGCCATCAGCAGGTCCAGCACCGCCGCCGTTTGCAGACTGCCCTGGTAGCGGCGGCGATAGGTCATCGAGCTGTCGGCGATCTGAAGCAACGCTTCCAGCAACGGCCCTTCGCCGGGCTGGACGCGCAGCAGCGTTTGTTGTAGCAGCGTGATGATATAAAGGGACCGCTCCAGCCGCCGGCCCATGTCCAGAAAACGCCAGCCTTCGCCGCGCGTGACACTCTCCTGGGCCAAGCCGCCGAACGCCGCCTGCGCCAGGACGACGCGGTCGAGGAATTCCAGCGCGCTGCTGAGCGTGGGCGGCCGGTTGCCCGGTGTGCGGCTCCCCTCCGCGTTGGGAGCATTGTTCTCCCATTGCACCAGACAGAGACTGCCGAGTTCCCCCAGCACGCGCCACATGTCGGTCGAGACGCGGTCGCGCACCGTGCCGGCCACGCGCGCCAGCGTATACAGGTCGGCGGCCAGGCTGCCGGGCCGCCGGATATCGTGAATCGTCGCCAGTAGCTCCTCCTCCGGCGCGGCGGGGCTCTGGAGCGCCGATTCCGCACAGCGCCTGGACTTTGTCCTAGTCGGACGACGACTCGAAGGAGCGCCGGCAATTCGGGCACCTCGGCGAGGCCGGAGGTGTCGATCAGCCGTTGCAGCATGACGCGGAGCAAACGGGCCAGGCCGTCGGTCCGTTCGGCGTAGCGGCCCAGCCAGAAGAGATTGTCGGCCACACGGCTGGGCAAATCCCGACCGCCGCGGCTCAGCTCGACCGGCTGGCCGGGCGGCGGCAACAGGCTGAAGTTGCTCACTGGTTTGGCCGACAGCACCCACGTGTCCTTGCTGCCGCCGCCGCGCTGCATCGACACGACCATGGTGTCCGCCGCGGCGCTGACGCGCGTCAAGCCGCCGGGCATGACCGAGTAGGAATCGTCATGGGCCACGGCATAGAGGCGCAGCAGCAGGTGCCGCGGTTGTAGCCGGCCGCCGGTCAGCACGGGCGTCGTGGACAGGGTCAGCCGCGCCTGGCCGACGAACTCGCGCGGCCGGGCGCGGATGCGATCGGCAAGTTGGGCCGCCTGCTTCCGGCTCAGTTCGCCGCCGAAGATCGGCTCCATGCGGCTGCCCGCCAGCGCCGGCTTGATAACCATGCCGGCAAGGTTGGCCAGCACGTGTTCGCGCGCTTTCTCCTCCCCGCACCACCAGGTCGCCACGGACGGCAAGCGCAACTCCTCGCCGAGCAGCTGGCGACAGAGGCCGGGCAGGAACGCCAGCAGCGCCTGCGTTTCCAGCAGGCCGCTGCCCAGCGCGTTGGCCACCGACACATTGCCGGAGCGGACCGCCTGCACCAGGCCGGGAACGCCCAGCGTCGAATCGGGCCGCAGTTCTAACGGATCGCAGAAGTCGTCATCGAGGCGGCGAAAGATCACGTCCACCGGCTGCAACCCGCCCAGCACCTTGAGAAAAACGCGGTTGTCGCGCACGGTCAGGTTGCCGCCTTCGACCAGCGTGCAGCCGAGATAGCGGGCCAGGTACGCATGTTCGAAATACGTTTCGTTGAATGGCCCGGGCGTCAGCAAGACGATGCGCGGGTTGTCGCGATTGTGCGGAGCGATGGTGCGCAACGTGTCGCGCAGCGTGCCGAAGAACCGGGCCAGTCGGTGGACCTGGCAATTGCGAAACGTGTCCGGCAACATGCGCGACAGGACGATGCGGTTTTCCAGAGCGTAGCCGGCTCCGGACGGCGCCTGCGTGCGGTTGCCGAAGACCCAAAAGGAACCGTCGGCGGCGCGGCCGACATTGGCGGCGTAGAGATGCAAGTAGCGATGGCCGGGGGGCGGTACTCCGTAGATGGAGCGCAGAAAGGACGGGCTGGCAAAGACGAGTTCCGGCGGCAACAGTCCCGCCGTCAGGCAGCGGCGCGGGCCGTGCAGGTCTTGCAGGATCGCTTCCAGCAGCCGGCCGCGCTGGGCCAACCCCGTTTCCAGGATGGCCGCGTCGTTCGGCGGCACCAGCAACGGGATCGGGTCAAGTTGCCACGGCCGCTCCATCCCGCGCGGATCGCCGTAGACGTTGTAGGTCACGCCGTTTTCGCGGATCAGGTTCTTGGCCTCTTCCCAGCGGCGCGTTAGCTCCGGCAGGCCCAAACCTTCGAGCGAAGAAAGAAAGTCACGCCAGTGCGAGCGCGGTTCGCCCTGCTCGTCAAACGCCTCGTCCGGCGTGCCGGGGCAGGGCGGATACAGAATCCAGTCGGTGCTGGGCGAGCGCAACTTCGCCTGAGCAGAAATCTGTTCTTGGCTTCCCGTCATCGTGCGAGGTGATCCTCAACTGGCAGGGTGGAGTCCTGACATGGGGGGCGAGGTTCCGGCCGAGCCGGACAACCAGGCTCGGCGGGAGCCTCGCCCTCCCAACTTAGGACTTTACCACGGGCTGAGAGAGACGATCAACTAAACTCGATTGTAATGTACCATTTGCCGCCATCGTAGGCGACGTCAACTCGTGCGGGAAGGGGCCTGGCCGCCGGTTGGAGGAACCGGCAGCGGCGCTGGCCGGCGCAGGTCCAACGTGAACGGACACTCGGGATATTCTTCCGGCGGCGGCACGGTGAGCCGGCCGGGACTGTGGCCGAACGCGAAGAAGCGCGCGCGGCGCCGGGTCTCAGCCGCGACGGCGTTGACCGGAAAATCCTCGTCGGCCCGACCGCCCGGATGTGCCACGTGATACTGGCAGCCGCCGATGGAGCGCCCCGTCCAGGTGTCGAAAATGTCGAACACCAGCGGCACGTGGACCGGTATCGTCGGGTGCAAACAAGACGGCGGTTGCCAGGCACGGTAGCGGACACCCGCCACGAACTCGCCGTTGACTCCAGTCGGGTGCAGCGGAACGCGCCGGCCGTTGCACAGGACCAGGTGGCGCGTGCCGGTCAGGCCGCGGACGCTGTGACCTGCAGACGCTCCAGAGACGAATCGACGTAGCGCGCCGTCCCGGTGGACGAGGTTTCCTCGCCCAGCACGTGCCACGGCTCGATGGCCTGGCGCAGCTCGACGTGTACACCGCGGTGGACCGCCTCGCCCAGGAGGGGGAAGCGAAACTCCCGGTGCGGCGCGAACCAATCCGATTCGAGCGGATAGCCCGCCTGACGCAGCTCGGCCAGCAGGTCCGCGAAATCCTGCTCGACGAAATAGGGCAGCATGAAGCGGTCGTGCAGCTCGGTTCCCCAGCGCACCAGCCGTTGTCGATACGGCGTTTCCCAGAAGCGCGCGATCATGGAGCGCAGCAGCAGTTGTTGCACGAGACTCATGCGCGCGTGCGGCGGCATCTCGAAAGCACGCAGCTCAACCAGACCGCGGCGGCCGTCGGCTGAATCCGGCGAATACAGCTTGTCGATGCAGAACTCGGTCCGGTGCGTGTTGCCGGTCACGTCCACCAGCAGGTTGCGGAAGATGCGATCGACCAGCCAGGGCGAGCAGGGACCGGCCTCGGGAACCTGGTTGAACGCGACTTCCAGCTCGTACAGGCTATCGTTGCGGGCTTCGTCCACGCGCGGCGCCTGACTGGTGGGGCCGACGAACAGCGATGAGAACAGGTACGATAGCGCGGGGTGGTTGTGCCAAGTAGGCGACCAGGCTGCGCAACACATCGGGCCGGCGCAGCACCGGGCTGTCGGCAGGGGTCGGACCGCCAATGACGACGTGGTTGCCGCCGCCCGTGCCGGTGTGCCGGCCGTCGAGCATGAATTTCTCGGTACTGAGCCGGGCCAACCGGGCCTCTTCGTACAGCGCGGTGGTGTTCGCCACCAACTCTTCCCAATCGTGGGCCGGCTGAAGGTTCACTTCCACCACGCCGGGATCAGGCGTGATCTGGAAATGGTTGAGTCGATGGTCGGCCGGCGGTTTGTAGCCCTCGATCCGGACGGGAAACTCCAGAGCGGCGGCGGTGGCTTCAACCGCGGCGACGAGGTCCAGGTATTCCTCCAGATGCTCAACCGGCGGCATGAAGATATGCAACCGGCCGCCGCGCGGCTCCACGCACAGGGCGGTGCGAACCAGCGGCGCGGTCCGGGAATCGGGAGTTCCGAGACGGGAGTCCGAGGATGGGGCATCTCTCGGTTCGCGTGAACCGATCTGCCGACCCGATCCCGTTACTTCCGACTTTTGATCCCTGACTCCTGATCCCTGATTCCTGGCTCCTGATTCCTGGCTCCTGACTCCTGATCTCCGGCCGGAGCGGCAACGCACCGCGCGGCGCAGACGGGTCCAAGGGACGAACGACCTCGCGCGTTTCCGGCGGTTCCCACGGCAGCGAATCCAGCGGCAGCCGATAGCCCATCGGCGAATCGCCCGGCAGCAGATACAGATGCCCGGAGCGCAGGATCCACCGACCGGTTTCCCAGCCCGGGGCATCGGCCTGCCAGCGCAACGGCAATGCGTACCCGACAACGCGGCCCAAACCTTGCTCGAAGACCTGAGCGAGCCGACGCCGCTCCTCCGCATCGTCGAGATTGTTCTTGAGCGGATCGACGTTGGCGGGCATCCGGCGTTCGCGCCACAGATAATACCAGGCATCCTCGTAGGCCGGCACGACGCAGGCCGCGTCCACGGCGAGACGCTGGGCCAGCGCCGCCACGAACCGTGCCGCCTCGACCGGCCCGTGGATGCCAGCGATCTCCGGGCCGTCGGCGATCAGGGCCGGGTCGGTCCACACTGGCACACCGTCGCGCCGCCAGTAGCAACCGTAAGCCCAACGCGGCAGCGACTCACCGGGATACCACTTCCCCTGGCCGAAGTGCAGCAGCGCCCCGGCGCAAACCGGTCGCGCAACCGCAGCAACAGGTCGCGGCCCTGGCGCTCCTTGTCCGGTCCCAGCGCCGCGATGGTCCATTCCGGCGAATCGCGGTCGTCCACGGAAACGAAGGTCGGTTCGCCGCCCATCGTCAGCCGCACGTCTCCGGCGTGCAGGTCGGCGTCCACGCGCTGGCCCAACGCGTCGATGGCGTCCCATTGTTCCTCGGTGTACGGTTTCGTGACGCGCGGAGTCTCGTGAATGCGCGTGACGGCCATCTGGAACGCGAATGTTTCCGCACAGCGTTCGGGTAGAGCGGGGTCCGGCGTCCAGGCGTAGGCGCCGGTGATGGCGGCGGCGGCGGTTGGATCGGCGGCGCAGGCCAGCGGCAAATGGCCCTCGCCCGCCAGCAAGCCGGAGGTCGGGTCCAGGCCGACCCAGCCCGCGCCCGGCAGATACGCCTCGGCCCAGGCGTGCAGGTCGGTGAAATCTGTAGCCGGGCCGGAAGGACCGTCCAGGGACTTTTCGTCGGCCGCCAGCTGGATCAGGTAGCCCGACACGAAGCCGCGCGGCCAGGCCGAGACGGCGCAACGTCTGCACCAGCAGCCAGGCCGAATCCCGGCACGAGCCGCGGGCCAGTGTCAGCGTTTCGTCGCCGGTCTGCACGCCGGGTTCCATGCGCACGGTGTAGCGGACCTCACGCTGGACGTGCTGGTTGATCTCCACCAGGTAATCGACCATGTGCAGATCGCGGCGGATAAGTCCCGCCGCGAAGTCAAGCAAGCGCGGCCCAGCGGGAGCCATTTCCAGGTAGGGCGGAGCTCTGCGCCAGGGTCGGCTCGTAAACGAACGGATAGGTCTCCGCGGACGGCTCGACAAAGAAGTCGAACGGGTTGAGCGCGACCATCTCCGCGACCAGATCGACCTCCACGCACAGCTCGTGGGCCGGCTTGAGAAACACGACGCGGGCCTGGTAATTGCCGTGAGGGTCTTGAAGCCAGTTCAGGAAATGCGGCTCCGGTGCAACCCGCAGCGAATAACTGACGACGGGTGTGCGACAATGCGGGGCCGGCCGCAGCCGAATGACGTGCGGCTCCAGCGTGACCAGCCGGTCGTAGGAATAAACCGATTTGTGGTTCAGCGCAACGCGAATGCCCATGACACCCTTTCGTGACGGATGGCGTTCTCAGCCCGGCATGAAAGTTCCTCCATTACCAGCCCCGAGCACCAGCGAGGGGTTCCCTTCGCTGCGCTCGGGGCTGGTAATGAGGAACTTTCATGCCGGAGTGGTACTCTTATTCACGGTTCGCCGTGACCGCCGCGGGTTGCGGCGAGCGCGACGGCACACGCACATCGAAATACGTGTGATTGATGGCTGAACCGATCTCATGCACCGTATCGACAACGCGGGTCAGCACCTCGTGCAGCCCGGCCTGAATCACCCCGGCGATGTCCATCCCGTTCAGCCAGGAAACCAGTTCCTCCAGCCGGCGCTCCACGTCGTTGTGCACTGCGCTGAGCGGGCGGCCGGAAATGGCGTGGGCTGCCTCACGACAGGAAGCCAGGCAGAACGCCACCGAGCGGGGGAATTGGGCGTCGAAGATCAGGAAGTCGGCCACCGCCTTGCCGATGTCCACGGGCGGCCGAACTTTCTTGTGGAACGGTTCGTAGCCCGAGCAACTGGTCAAGATGGCTACCCATTGAGCATGGTCCCCCGGCGTGCCGACGTGCTGCGGCGTGGGCAACAGGATGTGATACTTCACGTCCAGCGTGCGGGCGGTCTGGCAGGCCCGTTCCAGCGACTTGCCCAGCTGGAAAAATTCCCACGGCTCCCCGTGCGACATGGTGCCGCCGGCGATGCCGTAAATCAACTGGCTGATGCGGCGAACCTGTGCGTAGAACTCGCTGCGGTTCGTATCGTACAGGACACGCGCCACCGCGCCGTTGAACCACAGATGATAATAATTGAGCCGTTCCCACATCTCAGCGCTGATGACCTCGCGGATGATGCGGGCGTTCTCGCGGGCGGCCGCCAACGAGGCGGCGATGCTGGAGCGGTTGTCCGTCTCCCAGGTCATATAGCGCTGCACGGCCTCTGCTTCCGGCTCGCCGGGCATATCATAGACGCCGCTGATGATGAGCAACGGCCGCCAGCGATGCTCCGGCGCCACGTCAAAATCCAGCAACAGCGTTTGATTGGCGTCCAGGATGCGCGCGGTGTCCTCGACGCGCTCCAGGTAGCGGCTCAGCCAGTAACAGTGCTCGGCAACGCGGGAGATCAAAGCCAACTCCACTGAGTGGTGAGTGGTGAGTGGTGAGTGGTGAGTGGTGAGTGGTGAGTGGTGAAGAAAAAAAGATGCGGCGACTGCTTGTGTTTCGCGGAACGTCAACCACTCACCACTCACCACTCACCACTCACCACTCACCACTCACTATTTCCCATTCTCCATCACCCACGTATCCTTGCTCCCGCCGCCCTGGCTGGAATTGACTACCAGCGATCCCTTGACCAGGGCCACGCGGGTCAGACCGCCGGGTAGAACCCAGGAACTTGCCCCGCTGACGATGTACGGCCGCAGGTCCACGTGGCGCGGTGCCGGGCCGTCGTCGGTCCAGGTCGGGCAGGCAGATAGGGTGACGACCGGCTGGGCGATGAAGTTCCGCGGCTCGTTGCGGATCTTGACGGCGAACTCGGCACGCTGCGCCGCACTGGCGGTGTGGCCCATCAACATGCCATAACCGCCCGATTCGTTCACCGCCTTGACCACCAACTTATCAAGATTATGCAGCACGAAATCGCAATCCGCAGGCCGGGCGCAGATGTAAGTCGGCACATTGTGCAGCAATGGCTCCTCCGTGAGGTAAAAGCGGATCATGTCCTCGACGAAGGGATAAATCGCCTTGTCGTCCGCAACGCCGGTGCCGACCGCGTTGGCTAAAGTCACGTTGCCGGCGCAATAGGCGCGGAACAGGCCCGGCACGCCCAGCACGCTATCTTCCCGGAACGTTTCGGGGTCCAGGAAATCGTCATCCAGACGGCGATAGATCACATCCACGCGCTGCGGGCCTTGCGTCGTCTTGAGATAAACGACGTCTTCATGGACGAACAAATCCTGGCCGAGGACCAGCTCCACGCCCATGTGGCGCGCGAGAAAACTGTGTTCAAAGTACGCCGAGTTGTACGGCCCCGGCGACAGCAGCACCAGGCACGGCGGATCGCCGGCCCCCGCCGGAGCGACCGACCACAGGGCGTCGCGCAGCCGTTGCGGATAATCCTCCACCCGGCGCACGCGGCACTGCTGGAACAGCTGCGGGAACACTCGTTTCATCACAACGCGGTTTTCCAGCACGTAGCTGACACCGGACGGGGTACGGCCGTTGTCTTCCAGCACGCGGAACTCACCCGCCGCGTCGCGCACCAGATCCGTGCCGACGACATGGAGGTATTGCCCGCCGGGCGGCGTAAAGCCGATCATCTCCTTGCGAAACCCCTTGGAGCCGACGACCAGATCCGGCGGGATGATGCCGGCTTTCAGGATGCGTTGTTCGTGGTATACGTCTTGCAGGAAATGGTTCAGGGCCGTGATCCGTTGGAGCAAGCCGGCTTCCAGCACGGCCCACTCGGCGGCGGCAACCGGCCGTGGTATCAGATCGAAGGGGAAGATCTTCTCGACGCCGCGCTGGTCGGCGTACACCGAAAACGTGATGCCTTGATTGACGAACGTCAGGTCCGCGCGGCGCGGCGCTGCTGAAACTCATCGACCCGCAGCAGTCCGAGGCGTTCCACGAGGGCGGAGCAATACGGATGCGGTTGGCCGGCGGCGGCGAACAGTTCGTCCCAGGCGCTTTCGTGGCGCGAATAGCCGGAAAACAGGTGCGTGTGCCCGTCGCGCTGTTGCAACATCGTCTGCCGCATCTGTCCGTTGCTGAGCACCTGGAGCATGTTTCTCTCCCTGCCGATCCACGACATCGGGGGCGAACAACTTCCGTGGAGGTACAGCCTGGTACCACGACCACCATGAACCGCGCAACGGTAGCGCACGAATGTTCAAGTATCCAAGCAAGTCTGATGCCTCTGGTTGCGATTTCTCTTTTTTCGACATAACTCTCGGCAGAGGATAGTGAAATGAATAGCGTTCGTTTTCACAGATGCAAGCCGAGACGCCGTCATTGCCTGACGATTCGGCAACAGTTGCCGCGACAAGAAGCAGTTGGTCGCACCGTGCCCAACCCATGGGGCAGACATTCGTGTCTGTCCGCCCATCCGGCAGACAGGAATGTCTGCCCCACGTACCCGCGCCGCCGACTTGGCCGACCGAATGGTGCGGAGTACGATGTGTCAGGGGATAGTCTTGAATCGAAGTCCCCCGATCACCCCCCGTGGAGCCATCTCGATGCGAAAGTGCCTTGCGACCTTCGTCGTCTTCCTCCTCGTTCCGTGCGCCCGGGCACAGGACAAACCACCCGTCCGCGTCGCCGTCTACGTCGATGGCGGCACCAGCGCCGGTAAGGATACCGTCCTGCAAACTCTTGCGAAGTTCGGCGACTTCAAGGCCGACACGGTCAAGGCCCAGGACATTCGTGACGGCAAGCTGAAGGACTACCGCGTTCTGATCGTGCCGGGCGGCTCCGGCTCGGCCGAGGCGAAGGCACTGGGAGAGAAGGGCCGCGAGGAAATCAAATCGTTTGTCAGCGACGGCGGCAACTACGTCGGCATCTGTGCCGGCAGCTACCTGGCGACGAGCGATTACGAGTGGTCGCTCGGCATCCTCAATGCGAAGGTAGTGGACCGCAAGCACTGGGCCCGCGGCCACGGCCCCGTGCAGATCGCCTTCACCGACAGCGGCAAGGCGGTCCTCGGCACGAAGGACGACCAGGCGGAGATCGTCTACTGGCAAGGCCCGCTGCTGGCCCCCGGCGACGCCAAGGATGTTGCCCGTTTACGACCCTGGCCCGCTATGAGACCGAGATCGCGGAGAACGAGCGCCCCGAAGGGTGTGATGAAAAGCACGGTGGCCATCGCGGCGGGGACGTTCGGCAAGGGCCGTGTTTTGTGCTTCAGCCCCCATCCCGAGAAGACGGATGCGACCCATTACTTGCTCAAGGCGGCGCTGCAGTGGCTGAAGGAGCCGGTCCGGTAGTTGTGCCGCTGATAGCTGAGAGCTGATAACTGAGAGCTGTGTTCAAAAACTTCTTTCAGTTCTCAGTGGCACAACCTAAAATCTTAGCCCTGACGAAGCAGTAGGCCCCTCGCCTCACTCGCCGTGTTCCTCGAACCACTCGTACTCGTCCACCTTGTCGAGGTAGACGCCGTCGAACCCTGCTGCCTGCACCCGTGACAGGTACGAACTCCTTGCCGCCGAGGAACACCGCCTGCCAGGCCGGCTCCCAGTATCTCGACCGCGAAGTTGTGCTTCCACTGCGGGTTCTCCGGGCCGAGAAACGCCGGGCTGCCCGGCTTCCAGCCCTTCTGCCAGTAGAAGCGGTAGTCCTCCGCCTCGCCGATGCTGACGTAGCACAGCACCAGCCGCCGACCGCCGTTCGCCTTGGCCTTCAATCGCTTCACGTCGTCCGCGGCGGCTGCCCAGTCTCCCGGCGAACAGGTCGATCGACCAGCAGGTCATGGTTCGTCTTCGCCAGGGCGGCCAGGTACTTCTCCTTCGAGCCGAACTTGCCGCCGTCGATCACGTACAGGAAGTTCTTCACGTCCTTGAGGGACTTCACGTCGTCGGCGTTTTCGCCGACCGGCCTCTCGGGGTAGGCTCGGGACGCTGTCCAGACCGCGGCGGTCGGCCACGAAGGGGACGAACCCGGCGGCCGCGTTCCTGGCGTAGGCGTCGTCCATCAGGTCCCGCTTGCTGGCGTAGTCGATGGACAGCACGGGCTTGCCGGCCGCCTTCGCCACCGCCAGCTGCTTGAGGAAGTAGTCGGTTTCCTTCTTCGGCGTCTTGCGGTTGTCCTTGTTGTCGAAGCCGTAGAAGATTTCCTCCTGTCCGACGCCGTCGATGGCCTTCAGGTAGTCGGCGGCGGGCTTGCCCTCTTGTCGGTCAGAAGGGCGATGCCGCCTTGCGGAACGACGAGGAACGCCGGGTCGGTTTTCTTCGCCTGGGCACTGATCGCCTGCACGAACTGCCGCATGGCGGCGCGGTAGTCCCGCTTTGGAGTCGGCGGCCGTTCGCCTGCTGAGGAGAAGCCGGTGTTGACGAGCAGAGCGGCGATCGCTGCGGTGTAACGTGTCATAATCATCCGCGTTCTCGGGGTATGTGGTCAGCTCACCATGATAACTTCCGCGCAAAGGTTATTCCAGACCTTCGCCAACAAAGCTCGCTGGACAATTTACGGGCTTTCCGGTTCAATCTTCGCCGCGGCGATTGCGTGACGATGAAGGAGACATGGATGCGAACCTTCTCTTCTTTGATGCTTGTCGGTATCCTGGCACTGCTCCCCTTCCTGAGCGGATGCAGTGCCAGCGACAATCAATCCGAGAATGTCGTCGTCGTGTATTCCTCCGTGGACGAGGAGTTCGCCAGGCCGCTCGCGGAACAGTTCGAGAAGGAAACCGGCATCGAGGTCAAGCTCATCTCCGACACGGAGAAAGCCAAGAGCAGCGGTCTGCTCAACCGACTGCTCGAGGAAAGGGAGCGACCCCAATGCGACGTCTTCCTCAGCGAAGACCCGGTGCGTTCGGCCGTCCTGAAGAAAAAAGGGCTCTCCGCGCCGTACCAGTCTCCCGCCGCCAAGGGACTGCGGCCGGAGTTTTCCGACCCCGACCACCACTGGACCGGGATGTCGGCGCGCGTCCGCGTCCTGCTGGTCAACATGAAACATCCGCTCTTCAAAACGGAGCCGTTGCCCACCAGCGTCTATGACCTGGCCGACCCGCGCTACAAGGGCAAGACCTGCATCGGCAACCCGCTCTTCGGCACAACCACCCTGCACTGCCTGGCGATCTTCCACCATCTCGGCGAGGACAAGGCCAAAGAGCTGTTTGAAAACATGCTCAAGAACGAGGTCCATATCGTCCCGTCCGACGGCGACGTGCAAGACCGGGTCGAGAAAGGGGACTTCGCGTTCGGCTTGACCGACAACGACGATGGCATGGCGGCGGTGCGCGAGAGCCGAGGCAAGAAGATGACGATGGTGTTTCCGGACGAGAAGGGCTTGGGGCTGCTGGCCCCCGATGCCCCCGTGCTGATCAAGAACGGTCCCCATCCCGAGAACGGCAAGAAGTTCATCGACTTCATGCTGCGGCCCGAGACGGAAGTCGAGCTGGCCAAAATCCCCTCGCAGATTCCGTCTGCGCCCGGACCTGCCGCCGTCCAAGGAATATCCCGTACCCTCCGTTTGAAAAAATGCGGGGCATGAAGGTGGACTACAACGAGCTGGCGGACCTGCACGACAAGCTCGTGCAGGGTTACCTGAAGGATTGGGCGGATCGGAATAAGAATCGATGACCAGCTGCATGGTTCTGGAATGGCCGGGCCGTTGGCGGGTGGGCAGCATGGCCGTCCTGCTGGCGCTGCCGTTGCTGCCCACCCTCCCGCTGCTGTGGTTCGCCCTTTTTTCCGGCGACCGGTTTTCCTACGGCGGCGCCGCGTTTGAACACGCGCTCGGCGAACAGTGTGATCGTGGCCCTCCTGGTCGCGCTGGGATCGTTCGCCCTGGGTCTGCCGATCGGCGTCCTGAACGCGCTCTACGACTACCGGGGCCGCCGGCTTCTGCTGCCCCTGTCGCTGCTCCCGCTGCTGGCCCCCTCGTTCCTCTGGCCGCTCGGCTGGCGCTGGCTCCTGGAGCATCGCGGTCGATCCTTACTGCCCCTCATCTCCGGCTATTCCGGTTGTGTGCTGATGTTCCTCCCCGGGGCGGTCACGTTGGTCCTGTTCACCACTGCCGCATCCATGGCGGTGCTGTCCGGGTCGCAAGTGGAAGCGGCCCGCCTGGCGGGAGGCGAAAGGACGCTGTTTCGGTTGGCCTGCCGTCACGCTTCGGTCCCGGCCGCCCTCGCGGCCGTGCTGGCGGGGATCTTGACTTTGTCGGATCCGGGAGCGGGGTTCGCGGTCGGTCTGCCGTTGGCCTCGTCGGAGATTCTGATCAGCTTCGCGGCCTTTTACGACTACGCCCTCGCCGGACGACAATGCCTGACGCTCGCCCTGCTCGTGCTGACGGCCGCGCTGCCGATCGCTTGCCTCGCCGCTCCGCGTCTGGTTGCCGAGCTGTCGGCGCGGCAGTTTCGGCCGGCGCAGCGCAGCCGCCATCCCAGGGATGGGGAAAGCGGCTGGTGCGGCTCTTTTTGCACTGGTCCTGATGCTGACGCTGCTCCCCGTCTTTGGGATTGATCTTGCCGCTGCGTCGCTGGGTCGATGTGGTGCGTGCGTGCGGCGATCTGGCTCATACGGGCATGAACACCCTTTTCTATGCGGCGGGAGCCGGCTTGCTTCGCCGCGGGCCTGGGGTTGGCCCTGGCGTTCTGTGCCGGACGAGAGGAACGCCTGCGCCGGCTCGCCATCGGCGTCTGTCTCACACTTGTTCGCGTTGCCGCCCATGCTCCTGGCTCTCGGTTTCGTCCGTGGAGCTGCCCGGATGCCCGCCTGGACCGATCCGGTGCTGCGCGGCCGGCTGGGAGTTTGTTTGGCGCTCGGGATGCGTTTCTTTCCCGTCGCGGCGCTGCTGGCCTTGCGCTCGTGGGGAACGATGTCGCCGTCGCTTGCCAGGGCTGCCGGTGTCCACGGCGTCCCGCTCGGCCGCTATCTCTGGCGCGTGGTGCTTCCGCTTCAGCGCCGTGCCGTCGTGACGGCGGTGCTGCTGGTCGGGTTGCTGGCCACCGCGGAAATCGGCATGGTCCTGCTCCTCTACCCTCCGGGCGAGGAATCGTTACCCTTGCACATCTTCCAGATCATCGGCTACCCCGCGCCGTCGTCCCGGCTGGCCGCCCTGTGCGCGGTCGATCTGGCGTTGGCCATCGGTCTGCTCGCCCTGATCTGTGCTATGAAAAGAGTGTCGGGAACTTTATCTCAGCCTCCAACAGAGGCCAGCTCATGGCACATACCCAATTGACTGAACTGTTCCTGCTCTATCCTGAGAACCAACGTTTCCTCGACGGCGATCGTCGCTATCTGAAGTGGCTCAACCCGCGGCACAGCCAACTCGGCGCGTTATTGTTGTTTGGCCTCTTCTTCGGCCTGATGTTTCTCTGGCGAGGCTATGAGGCACTCTCGGTGGCGGGATCGACTCCCGGCCGATATGCGGTGCTGGGCTTGATGCTCCTTATCATGGGCGGCTTTTGTGGCACCGCGCTGCTTTTCCGGTATCGCAAAATCCGACGCCTCAAGCGGGCGGGGCAACTGCTCGACGGGGTGGTCCAAAATGCCCAGAGCAAGTGGTTTCACAACTATGGGACCGTGGTTGAACTGACCTATCAGTTTGTCAGTCCTACCGGCAAGGCGATCCAGGGCACCACGCAGAGTGGTCCACGTCCCCGTAAGGAATTGTTGCCCAGACGCGGCCGGCGCATCCAGGTGCTATATCTTGATGACAAGACTTTTCAGGTGCTGTAAGCGAATCGAAGCCATGGGAGGCGAGCGGCCATGAACGGCACACGGTTCGAGGTTCGTTCCCTGAGCAAGAGTTATGGGGCAACCAGGGCGTTGTGCGACGTCTCCTTCGCCGTCACGGCCGGGGAGCATCTCGCTGTGCTCGGTCCGTCCGGCTCCGGCAAGTCAACCGTGCTGCGGCTGCTGGCCGGCCTCGAAGCTCCGGACGCCGGATTGGTTTTGCTGAACGATATTCCCGTTTCGGAGCCGGGCCGGATCTTACTTGCCCCGCACCGCCGTGGTATCTCGATGGTGTTTCAGGATCTGGCTCTGTGGCCCAACCTGTCGGCGCACGCCAACGTGATGATGGGCCTTTCGGGGTTGGCGTTGTCACGCTCGGAAGCACGGGAGCGGACTCGGGAAGCCCTGAGTCTTTGCGGCATCGAGGACTTGGCGGAGCGCAAACCCGGAGCGATGTCCGGCGGCCAGCAGCAGCGTGTAGCACTGGCCCGCGCCGTCGCCGTTCGCCCGGCGTTCCTGCTCATGGACGAGCCTTACGCGGGTCTCGATCTCGTCCTCAAGATGCGGCTGCTGCCGGAAGTCCGCGCGCTCGCCGCCTTGCAAGAGATGACCGTGATCCTGGTCACGCACGATCCTTCGGAGGCCATGTCGCTGTGCCGCTCGGCCGTGGTCCTCGACCAGGGCCGGATCGTCGAAGCTGGACCCTTGACGGATTTGCTGGACGCTCCCCGATCCGAGCTGCTGCGCGTTTTCCACGACGAGTTCACCCGCCACGAATCCAGCGAGTCTGTTCCCCTCCGCGGGGCCGACACCAGCCTGACGCGCAAGCGAAGGGTTGGCAGGTAGTTACCTTCGCTTGCGCAGTCAGGCTGGTGTGAACAACGTGCCCGCCATTTCTCGGGCCGCTTGCAATCCAGGTGGGAGGGGTCCGATGACATCCGCCGGAACGCCAACTATTCGGTCCTCCAGGCTCAGGGATTCCATCGCGCTCCTGACGTGGCTTCTGGTCGCATTCCTCTTCGGAATCTTCTGGCACACAAGTGAGCCCCCCAACGAGCAGAGCTTGATGCCGATACGCGGTAAAATCGCATCGGTTAAGACGGAGGTCCGATTAACGAACTTCGGCAGCATCAATTTCACCCTCGCGGACGCACCGGGGACGTACACGTATAGTGAGTCCCATCCTCGATATGAAACGATGCAGCGAAGAATCATCTCAGGCGCGGATGTAACCGTTTGGGTATTACCACCTGATCCTGATTGCGACTGTTCACAATCGCCGTGGCGAGTCGATGTGAATGGACAACAAGTGGTCACCTTCGAGCAAATGAGCCGATGCACAAAAAGGATGGGCATTATTCTTGGCCTGATTCCCTGCCTGGCATCAGCGGCGGGCGCAGTATATTACGGCTATAAGATCGTCAACGGGAATAAAAAACGGCCGCTGAGAAGTGAAACGGGACGCTACTCAATTCCGAAATGAGCTGTTCCCCTTTTATTCCCTCCGGAGGACCCAGATTCAGGGTTTGGCGTGCTGACGTTTGGCGAGCCGGTCAAGGGCGGCTTTGGCTCCTTGCGTCAGGACGGACTCGGCTGCGCCCTTTGCTTCTGTTTCGAGCAATTTGATCGCCTCGGGAGTAGCGGCGAACTCCAGGACTTCTAGTGCGCGCCCACAGCGTAACTCCAGGGTCTGGATTCCACCTTCGATAATTTTGGCGAGTAACTTTTCAGCCCGCATTCTCACCTCAGGAGATTTCGTCGAATCTTGGAGCTTGCGGATAGCCGGTATCGCCGCGATGCTGAGCGCCACCAGATCCTTGGATGCCTGTTCGCGCACCTCGAAATCGTCGTGATCCAGTTTGGCGAACAGTTCGGCTAGAAGTTTCTTGTCCAACGGAAGATTGGCGGGAAGACGCTGCTTAAGGAACGGAACTGCCTGTTCCGGCCGGACGATCAGGCCGCAGATTGCTTGCCACGCCTTGGCCGCATCCGCGCCGGACAGGTCCGACCAGGCGGCATCCAGTTCTTTGGCCGAGAGGGGGGTGATTTTCTGGTTGGCACTGAGTATACGGCCTGTCACATCCCAGACCAGCGGGGCACCGTCACAGGCCGCGGATGCCAACATTAGACCATCAGGAGAAAACGCGATAGACATGACGCTTCCCAAGTGGCCCTGGAAACGGCAACGCTCCCGCCCTGTGGCGGCCTCCAAGAGGTAGACATTCCCGTGCCCATCGGGACCGTTAACGCTGCATGTCGCAACTGCGATGGTGCGATCGTCGGGAGAAAAGGCCAAGGAGAAACCTTGTCGATAATCAAGGTGAAGAAGCCGCCAGCGCTGCTTGCCGGTATGTATGTCCCAGAGAATAACACTGGGCCCGTTTCCGGCGGCAGCCAAGTAGTTCCCGTCAGGCGCGAAGGCAATTGTTGTCGCGCGGAAAGGGCTGTCGTTGCCTTCGAGGTCCCGAAGTTTTTTACCGCTAGATAAGTCCCAGATTTGGATGGGGCTATTGCGCGGCTGGAATGAGTTGGTAGTTGCCAACATTTTCCCGTCAGGTGAAAAGGCGAGTGTTTGAAGCCTCTCCCGAATGTCGAACTTTCGCAATTCCCTGCCCGTTGACACCTCAAAAAGACATAGAGGGGGAGAGTCATCACGTCTGTGATCGGTCCCTCCTCCCACCGCAATATGCCGACTGTCAGGGGAGAAGCAAAAATCTGGCCTGAGTGAATGGTAATTGTCGGGGCAAGGGACATGTCCGATTTCCTTGGCGGTCTCGACTTCGATCAACTTAATCAGCTTTCCCGACCGGGTCTCTCTACACGCCATCAGTTTCCCGTCCGGCGAAAAGCCGACAACCAGATAGCCCTGCAGCCGGCGCATCGCCTTGTTGGTTTTCATGTCCCAGAATGTGACCTGTCCGACATTACGATCCGGCCCGGTTGTCACAAGGGTCTGCCCATCTGGAAGGAAGGTAACCGTCGACCAGGCCTCCCGGTTAAACTGCGCAACTCCCAGCCGAGCCACGGCCCCGCGGGGTAAGGAGTTGGAATCGCGGTCGTCTGGCGGCTTTTGACCTCGTTCAGCTGGTTCTTCACCTCGAGCTTGACGGACATGGACACCTGGCTGGGCGGCTATTCCAATGCCAAAACTGAGCGCTAACGATAGGTAGATGGTTGACATGAACATACCCCTTGCAAGAAGAGTGATAACACCCGCATTATCACCCCGGAGTCAGGTGAATTTACGTCACTTTCGCCAGGAAACAAATCCCTGAAAGGCTGGCGTACCGCGCAGCAGGCCGCGCGCCCACGTGTTCAATTGCAAGAAAAACGAACTGCGTTCTGTGTCCCCTTTTTTATCCCATTGTACGAATGAACGATTAGTAAGTAAGTGTAGCGCGCTACGCTAATAATGCGGCGCGCTTGGATCTTTCAATTCGATGTTGCCTGGATGGACGTTGGGTTGCCTCCCGGGGTGTAGGCGCTTGAGAACTCGGCGCCTGAATCAAATGTGAGAGTATTCAAGATCCACGAATTATCAATGACCGGGCTCCAAGTAAGGCTAGAAGTAAGCGCTCCAACCGAAGTCACCTGCAGATGAGCGCCAGTGCCGAGAGTGATAGAACCTGCGGTGACCGACAGTTGTGTCTGTTGACCGGCAGTTCCGCCATTCACATAGGAATAAAAGGTGCCTCCGGTCCAGGACATCCCGCCGTTCACGGCAAGTTTCCCATAGAGGGCATGATTGTCGGCTGAGATATCGATCGAGCCGCCCGTAATAGTTAACGCCACACCGCCGCTTGTCGAGATAGTAGCGGTATCTGCGCCGTAAGTCAGTAATTGCCCGGAATTCTGGAGGAAGCCCCTCCCGGTTTGAAGAGTGGCGCCGTTCTCTAGGATGGTTGTGCCGCCCTCCTGGTCCACGGAGCTGTTCGCAGTCTTGTTAGCAGAATATCCCGAGACATACAGGTTGGATTGCAAATCCAACACGCCGGGGTAATATGTCCCCATTTCGTTCCTGATAGGCAGACCCGTCTGGTAAGTCCCCGCGTTACTGCGCATGATGGTCCCGTAGTTGTCGATGAAGGAATCGGCGCTGGTGGTGCCGAGTCCCTGGTTTATATGGCCGGTCAGGGTCGTGTTGGTGTCGAAGAGGATTTGATTGAGAGGATTCTCATAGTTCAAGTCATCGCTGACCTTGATGCCCGAATTATTATTGACCTGGAGAGTGCAAGACTGGTTGTAGAATTCGAGAGTACTACCGCCGTTGGTGTCCTGTCCGATGATGATGTTGTCCCCGAGCGCCAATGCGCCTTCTGTGATTTGCAGCGTGCTGCCGCCGTTGATGTAGAGGTTGCTTTGATTAGAACCGCTGCCAATGATCCCGTTGCTCCACACGTTGTTCGTCTCCGAGCCGCCACCGGTGATAATCAGTACGTTAGAGGCGTTGGATTGGTAAATCTTAGCATTTGTATCCCACTGGAAGCCAGTGTTGGCGGCGCTAGTAGAGGAGACTGTCAACGATGCGACCCCCACTATTTTCAGCGTCCCCGTGTAATCATTATCGGTCTGAAGCCCGGCGACGATCCGATTGGCGAGCCTGACGCTATTGTCAAGTTTGCAAATCGCCTGAGACATGTCGCCATTGAAGACGGCGATGTTCGTGGCGTTGGGCAAGCCGTTGTCCCAGTTGCCGGCCGTGCTCCATTTCCCGTCTCCGGTCTTGTCAGTCCAAACCGTATCATCAGCGTTCACCGGGAGGGCTGCGCTCTCTTCGCTGTCGGCGAAATCAGTGTCGCCGCCGTACTCAGCTGTGATGGTGTGCGGACCTTCTGTCAAGGCAGTGGTGCTGAAAGTAGCGACTCCCCCTCCGCCAAGTGCCCCCGTGCCCAAGGTTGACGCGCCGTCCATGAATGTAACGGTGCCCGTGGGGGTGCCTGCCGAGCTGCTTACCGTGGCCGTGAACGTCACATCGTCTCCGAACGTCGCAGGGTTCTCTGATGAAGTTAATGCAGTTGTCGATGCGGCTTGGTTGACGGTCTGGTCCACCGCACTCAACGTACTCGAATTATAGTTCCCATCACCCCCATATACGGCCGTGATGGTGTGCGAGCCGCCGGTCAGGATGGAGGTCGTGAACGAGGCATCGCCAGATCCATCGAGAGTCGCGGTGTCCAGCGCGGTGCTGCCGTCGTAGAAAGTGACACTTCCTGTAGGCGTGACACCAGTACCGCTCACTCCGGCTGAAAACGTTACTGAATCCCCGTAAATCGACGGATTCTCCGACGATGTTACTGTGGATATTGCTTGATTGACTGTCTGGTCCAAGGCACTGGAGGTGCTCGAATTGTAGTTCCCATCACCCTGATAGACAGCCGTGATGGTGTGCGATCCGCCAGTCAGGACCGAAGTAGTAAACGCAGCATCGCCTGAGCCATTCAGGGTCTCGGTGTCCAAAGGCGGTACTGCCGTCGTAGAAGACAATGCTCCCCGTGGGGATCCCGGACCCCGGCGACACGGCGCTCACCCCTGCCGTGAAGGTTACGGACTGCCCGAACACCGACGGGTTGGGCTCTGACGACGCCATGGTGGTCGAAGTGGCAAAATCGACCGCTTGATCGACGGCGCTGGAGGTGCTGGAGTTGTAGTTCGAGTCACCGCCGTAGACAGCCGTGATGGTGTGCGAACCGACGGCCAGAGCCGAGGTTGCGAACGAGGCATTGCCGGAGCCATCGAGCGTCTCGGTGTCCAGCGCCGTGCTGCCATCATAGAAGACGACGCTTCCCGTCGGCGTGGCGGTGGTGCCGCTAACCGAGACCGAGAAAGTCGCCGATTGGCCGAATACGGAAGTATTGCTCGACGATGAGAGCGTCGTGGTGGTATCGGCGGCGTTCACGGTTTGCGATAGATCGCTGGACGTGCTGCTATTGAAATTGCTATCGCCGCTGTAGACGGCTGTGACATCGGGGACTGCCCGTGTTGAGCGCTGCCGTCGTGTACGAGGCATCACCTGAACTGAGGCCTACAGTGTCCAGAAAAGTGCCGCCGTCGTAGAAAGAGACACTTCCCGTTGGGGTGCTGGCCGCAGGTGAAACAGCACTTACCGTGGCCGCGAAGGTCACGGACTGCCCGAAAGTTGAAGGATTGGCGCTGGAAGTCAGCCCAGTGCTGGCATCCGCGCTGTTGACGACTTCGGTCAGGTCCGACGAAGTCAAAGATGGGTAATTCGAGTCGCCAGAATAGGAAGCCGTGAGGTTGTCGCCATTGGCCAAGGACGAAGTGGTGAAGGTCACGGAAGGGGAAGACGCGAGAGTCTCGACGGCGATGGATGATCCGTTGTCGTCGAAGGTGATCGTCCCGGTGGGCAGAACACCATAATCACCCAGCGTCGCCGTGAGAGTGACCGGGGCTGTTGCTACGGACGGGTTGAGTGAACTCCCCAGTGTCAGTGTGAGCGTGGGGACGATACGTCCTTCAAGGGTTTCCAACGCGAGGTAAGCAGTGCGGCGGTGGGTCGGTGCCGGTCGCCGATCGGCGAGGAATCCCGCGATCCGCTGGAAGAATGATCCAGGGTGACGGCTGGATGCTGACGGCGCGGACGGTGAACAACCGCCGGCAGAGCGTCCAGGATTTTAACCGATGGGTTGCGGTCTTATGCAGGGTCGAACCGATGCGAGAAAGAACGCAGGGCATGGTGCGAACATCCTACCGCTCGGCCCGTGCGCTCCATCATCTCGATGTATGCGCAGGACCGATCTGCGGACTTCTTCCCTGCATATTGCAGAGAATACATCGACACCGTTCGAGTGGGAATGCTCTTGTTCAGAGCAAGAACAATGGCGATTATGAGCAGGCTAGAACTAATTGCAAGCTTATTCTGGTCATAATTCCTGGTTTTCGCGAAATATTCTCGTCAAGATTATTCTCGGGAACGAATTTTATTGCCGAGGAATAATTGACGACGGTTCAGGGACAGGCGCCTTTAGGCGAGCGGCTGATAAAAATTACCAGCGGAAGAGGCACCCGAGAGGTAATATGGAGAATAATGCATGGCGGCGTAGTTGTTACGAGATGGCCCAAAACGACCCAAAAACTATTACGCGATTCTCATGAATATGCACGAAACCTAGGGAAAGCGCAAATCGCATAACAGTTTTCAATCGGCAGGCGCTCCCCTGTTATGTGTTATGAGATGCCCTCGGCGAGTAGATTTGAACACGCCGGTCGCCTTATGCTCGCACCTTCCGACTGAATCGACCCAGCAGCTACTCCTCAATCTCTTCTCGGGTTTTCTCCCACAGATTCACGAGAACCAGCGCCGCCAAAATCCCCTCCCAGTTTCCGTCCGTCATCGGCAACATCGCGCGGGAGCCACATCGCCGGCATCCGCGGCACAAACAACGACAGCAGGCGCGGCCTCTTCGTCGCCGGTCGGTGTAGGTCCCGTGAGCCGAGCGGGCCCGAGTTGGTCGAGGGAGCGCACTTCTTCCGCTGGACACGCGGCGATCGGCTCAACGGGCCAGTTCGGTTCGTCTCTTGCCGGCGCTGTTGGCTGTGACGCGGCGTCATCGAGAGGCCAGGGCAGTGCCAAAGTATCGTATCGTTCGCCGACATTCGGTGGCTCCCCGATTGCAGCCCCAATGATGGTCGGGACAGCGTTCGGCAGGCGGTTCACCGGCACTTCCGGCAGGCGTGCGGTCTGCTCCACGACCCCTTCGGGTTCGACGGGCGGCGGCGTCTCTTCAACCGCCGCTGATGCCGCCGCCGACCGCACCGGCCGCCGCGCTGCTGCCGGCTTCAACGTCCGCGGAATCGCCGGCGCCGCTGGTGAGCATGTCTCCGGTCCGCGCCGCTCCCGCGTTGGCTCCATTCGTCGTTCCGCTTTCGGTAGCAGCGCCGGCAGCGGTCGATGCGGTTGGCGTGCCGCCGGTTCCCCCACCGAAAAGGATCGTGACCACAAGCGGCAATGTTTCCTGGCCCTGACCGCCCGGACCCGGCGGTGACCCGGGCGGTTCGCCTGGGCGAGGATGACGACAGTCCGAACACAAACAGCGAACTCGATCCCGACTCGGTGGCGAAGACGAGCAGACTGCCGTTCGCATCGAAGGCCTGCACCGCGCTGGGGTCGGTGAGGTTTCCCGTCAGCGGTGCAAAGATGTCTCCCACACTGAACAGGCCGGACGAATCCGCGTGCATGTCGGCAACCGTGCCGTTGCTGAAGGCGGCGACAACCTCATCCGGGGCGAGCGCATCCACGGCGTCGACCTCCGCCCCGGCCCCGCCCAGGAAGACGACGTTGGCGGTGAAGGAGAGGAGATTGAGTTCGACGACGTTGCCGCCGCCGGTCGTGGCGAAGCCCAGGCCGCCGACGATCGAAGGCGCGCCGATGCCGGCGCCGTCGGGAACGTTTAGAACTTGTGGATCGCGATCGTCGAAGAATCCCTGGCCGCGGCCCGGCAGCATGTCCACGGTGCCGTTGGAATTGAAGACGGCCAGGTCGAAACCACCAGGGCTGTTCGGGTCGCTCACCAGGCTGGTGGAGACGGGGCCTACGCCGCCGGATTTCAAGCGCGGGCCGAGAGTGCCCTGCCACGAACCCATGACGCCATTGACGGTGGGGACGGAACCGAGGATGACGCTGATGTCGTTGGAACCCTGGTTGGTCACGAATAAGTCCGGCACCGTCTGACCCGCCAGAGTGCCGATGGTGACGCTCACCGGGTCGGTACCGACGGGGATCACCTGGGGCGGATCATAGGTTGGTTTCCCAGCGGAATCGAAGCCGGTGCCGTGATAAATCAGCACGCTGTTGGCGCCGCTGGAGACAACGACGGCGTCGAAGAAGGGACTTTGCGGCCCTTCCAGCTTCACGAACTGGACAGCCCCTGGAGCGAGCTGAGCGGCGGGGTCGGTCGCGGACAGCGTGGTCACCGGGGCGAACTGGTCGTTGGCGACCGGAGCCTGGATCGTGACGGAATTGGCTTGTTGGTTGGCGACGATGGCGTCGGGCGTGCCATCACCCTTCAGCGAGACAACGTCGAGCGCGGCGACGTTCCCGGTAAGGGGCGGCGGCGGCTGGAAGGTGCCGTCGCCATTGCCGACCAGGCGCAGGATGTCGCCGAACGTGTCGCCGACGAGCAGATCGTCCAGTCCGGTGACGGGGTCGCGCTCCACCGTCAGTCCGGTAGGGGATGTGCCGGCGGCGAGGGTTTCGGTGTGGGTGAACTGGCCGTGGCCGTTGCCGGTGTAAATCCAAACCTCTGCGGTGTCGAGCATGAGGATGGCCAGGTCGAGCGGCTGGTTCGGACCATTGAAATCGCCGCTGACGACAGGGCCGGGTTGGTTGTTGATGTCGAAGCCATCGCTGGTCGAGGTCGTCAGTGCCGCCGACGGGTTGAGGAAGCCGCCGGTGTCGTCATTTTGCAGGACACTGAAACTGTGGGTGCCGCGATTGACGACAACCAGGTCGTTGCGGCCGTCGCCGGTGAAGTCGCCCAGCGTCAGGCTGACCGGCTGGTTCAGCGAGGCGAGTTGGTTCGCGCCGCTAAGTGTCGGGAGGGTGAAAAACCCGAAGCCGCCGGTCGCGTCGGTCCCAGACTGGCCGGTGCCGGTCAGGAAGCGCTCGACTCTGCACAAACGAGTGCGTCGGGTCGTTGAGCAGTACGGTCACGTCGCCGCTGGACTCATCGGTGACCACGATGTCCGGCAGACCGCCGCCGGTGACGTCCATCAGAGCGATGTTGTTCGGTGCGATCCCCACCGGCAGAGTGACGATATCGTCAGGATCGAACACGCCGGGAGCCGTCTGGAAGGCGATCGTGACGCTATCGTTCAGCGAGTTGGCTACGACGATGTCGTCGAGGCCATTGCCGGTAAGGTCGGCGGCGGCGATGCGTGTCGGCAGGAAGTTGGTTGTGAAGGCCGTGCTGCGGTTGAACGTGCCGGTCTGGGGATCAAAAGTGTACAGCGAGATACTGTAGACGAACTGGTGTTGGGTCGCCAAGAGGTCGAGGTCGGGGAAGGCATCGACCGTCGCCACCGCGAAACTGGCCCCGGTGTTCAGAACCGTCAGATCGCGCGCGGTGAGTTCTCCCTCCAGGTCGCCGGTAGCCTGATTGATGCTGAACCCGGGCAGCACCGCGAGATCGCCCGCAGCCTGGATGGCCGCGGTCTGCACCTGGTTGTAGACGATGGTGTCGTTGATTTGTTGCGGCGGCGCGAACTGGTTGTCGGGGCCGGGCAATCCCTTGCGGAAGAGGATGTTGCCCGAGACTGTCGAGGATGACGCTATCAGGAATACCATCGCCGGTGAGGTCAGCCAGGTTGGGCGTGTCGGTGACACTGACTCCCGTGAGCGGCGTGGTTGGAGTGAACGTGCTCTCGGTCGCCAGGAGAACGCTCACCGAGTTCCCGGAGTAGTTGGCGGTGACGATATCGGGCAGGCCGTCGCCGTTGAGATCGGCCACCGCAACGTCCGTCGGATCCTTGCCGACGCCCAGAAACTGCTGTGGCTGGAAGGTGCCGTCGCCGTTACTGAGTAGAACGCTCACGGTATTGTTGGAAGCGTTGGTGACGACCAGTTCGGGGTTGTTGTCGTACTCAAACTCCCCGATCTGAACGGCGGAGGGATTCACGCCGACCGCTAACTGTACCCCAGTTGAGAAGGTGCCATCGCCGTTGCCGAACAGCACGCTCACCGAGTTACTGTCGTAATTGGCGGTGACGATATCGAGGTTCCCGTCGCCTCTCAGGTACCCTAGCGCCACGGACACCGGGTCGGAGCCGGTGGGATAGACCGTCCCGGTCTGGAACGTGCCGTCGCCGTTGCCCAGCAGCACACTCACGCTATTGGAGTAGGCACTGGTCACGATCAAGTCCGGTTTGCCATCGCCGGACACGTCGGCGACCACGACGTGGCTCTCGGACAAGTTGTTTCCCAGAGGGTGAAGCCGCGGGGTGGGAATGGTCTCCGCCGGCTGGAAGGTGCCGTCGCCGTTACCGATCAAGACGCTCACGGTATAGTTGGAATTGGCGACGATGAGGTCGGGGATGCCATCGCCGGTGAGGTCGGCCACGGCGACCGAGGTCGGTTCAAAACCGACATCATAGGTCTCCGCGGCCGCAAAGGTGCCGTCCTGGTTGTTCAGGAGGACGCTGACGGTGCCGTAGCCGTTGGGGCTATAGAAATTGGCGGTGACGATATCGGGATAGCCATCGCCGTTCAGGTCTGCTGCCTGGACAGCGACCGGTTCCGGGCCGACCGGGTAGCTGATCGGGCCCTGGAAGGTGCCGTCCAGACTAACCAGCAGCACGCTCACGGAGTTGGTACTTGGGTTGGCCGTGAAGATATCCGACGTGCCGTCGAAGTTCTCGTACACCGTCACGGCGTTGGGATGATTACCGGCATTTAAGGTCTGCGGGGTCTCGAAGCCGCTAGTGTTGCCCAGCAGGACCTCGACGCTGTCGGTGCCTTGATTGACCACGAGCAGATCGGGGCGGCCGTCATTGTTCACGTCGGCGACGGCGACAGCGACAGGAGTTGAACCCGTGGTGATGAGGGTAGGAAGGCCGAAAGTCCCGTCGCCGTTGCCCTCCATGTCGTTCACCGTGCTGTAATAGGAGTTGGTCAGTATGAGATCGGGAATGCCGTCGCCTTCGAGGTCCGCCACCGCGATCGTGGGTTTGCCGAAGAGGTTCGGATAGTCGAACGAGGAAGTGAAAGTGCCGTCGCCCTTACCCAGGAGGACCTGCACACCTCCGGTGTAAGAGTAAGAATCATACTCACCGACGATCAGGTCCGGGATGCCATCGCCGTTGACGTCGGCAGTCTGGACTGATAGCGGGGGAGCTTCGAGAGAGACGATCTTTTGCGTCGGGAAGGAACCGTGGCCATCGCCCAGCAGCACGGTCAGCGTTCCGTCATTTTCGTTGGCCACGACCAGGTCAAGGTGGCCGTTACCCAGGTCGGCCACCGCCACCGAGTCGGGGCCGTTGCCGACGGCGATGATTTCCGGGGCTTGGAAGGTGCCGTCCCCATTGCCCATCAGCACACTGATCGTGTTCTTGGTGAAGTTGGTTACGACGATGTCGGGAGTGCCGTCGCCATTGAGGTCCGCCACGGCCAACGATGTGTAGAGACCATCACCCTTGAAGACTGTCTTCTGCGGTTGGAAAGTGCCGTCCCCATTGCCAAGCAGTACGCTCACGGTGCTATACGGACTTGAAACACTGAGGAAGTCGTTGAGGACGATCAGGTCGAGCCTGCCGTCGTCATTCACGTCAGCCACGGCAACGGCGACCGGATGCTGACCGGCGGGGAGGGGATAGGCTGTCTGGTTCTGGAATGTGCCGTCGCCATTGCCCAGCAGCACGCTCACGTCATCGCTGTTAAAGTTGGTGATGACGAGATCGGTGTTGCCGTCGCCGGTCAGAACTGCCGTGGCCAGGGCAGTAGGTTCCGATCCCGTGGCGAACATCGGTGCGGATTGAAACGAACCGTCGCCATCGCCCAGCAGCACGCTGAAATTGTCGGTTAACTGATTGCTGAAGTCGTACTTGGTGGACACGACAAGATCGGGCTTGCCGTCGCCGTTCAGGTCGGACACGATCACGGAGGTCGGGTCTCTGCCGGTGGGTACGGTCTGCTGGTTCTGGAACGTTCCGTCGCCATTGCCCAGCAGAACACTCACGGAGTTGTCGAGATAGTTGGCGGTGATGAGGTCGAGTTTGCCGTCGCCATTGACGTCGGCCACGGCGACGGAATCGGGATCGAATCCAATCGGGATAGTTTGAGCGGCTCCGAAGGTGCCGTCGCCATTGCCCGGCAGCACGCCCAGCGTGTGTTCTTGGTTATAGCCAACGATGAGGTCGGGCTTGCCGTCGCCGCTGAGGTCCGCTACCGCGATCGCGTTGGTGAATCCCCCGGGGAGGACGGTCTGCTTGACCGGCTGGAAGGTGCCGTCGCCGTTGTTGAGCAACACGCCGATCATGTCGCCGCCGGAGTTGGCCACGAGAATGTCAGGCGTCCCATCGCCGTTGAGGTCCGCCGCAACCACGGCTGCTGGTTTCGGGCCGACAACGTAGTTTTGCGGGCTCTGGAAGGTGCCGTCGCCGTTGCCCTGCAGAACGCTGATGGTGTTGGGATAGTAGGTAGAACTCGACGAAGCACCGGGAGGCTGGTAGGAGTACTTCCCGTTGGAGACGATCAAGTCGGGAATGCCATCGCCAAAGAGGTCCGCGACGGCCACCGACCTCGGACCGTAATCCACCGCCGCTACGGGACCGCGGTGAGGAAGGATGATGTTCTCCGCCTGCTGGAAGGTGCCGTCGCCGTTGTTGATCAGGATGCTCAACCGATTGCCCGGCTCGAACCCGGTGCCATAGTCGGCGACGATGAAATCGGGCTTGCCGTCGCCGTTGAGGTCTGCCACCGCCACGGCTACAGGGTAGTAGTCAACCGTATAGCTCATGCCTTGGCCGAAGGTGCCGTCGCCGAGGCCCGGCTCGACAGTCACCTCGTTCGTGGAGGAGCTGACGACAATCATGTCGGGAATGCCGTCGCCGTTGAGGTCTGCCACCGCGATGGGTTGCGGACCAGTATTGTCGGGGTTCGCGAATGGCGTCGAATTGGTCGGCTCGAAAGTGGTAACCAGCCGGTACGCACCTACGGTCGATCCCCCGGAAACTTCCAGGAAGTAGCTCCCCAGAAACAGCTGCTGATCGATACTGCCTTGGTCAGACTGATACAATTCCTCTCCGTTCGATCCGAGGAGCGTCAACCGGGGAACAAACGTGCTGCCGTCCGTCGCCGCCACGCTCACTTGCAGCAGTCCAGGTACCCCGACCTCCAACTCATAGAAGTCCGGTAGTCCCGCCGTCAGCACGCCGTCCACTCGATTATTGAGATTAATATCACCGAGCACGATGGCGTCGGTCAGGTTGTTATTGCCGCCGGTGTCCACGGTGGGGGTCACGATGGTCAGCGACTCCCAGTCCTCGCCGCGATGCACGCCGCTCTTGTCGACGGTGCCGGCGTCCTGAGCCGGATTGTTCGGCGTGATAACCAGGCCGACGAACAGCGGGCCCGATGTGCTCGAGAAATTCTCCGGAGAGGTGCTCGGCAACTGGGCGGTGAACTGGTCCGTGTACGACTGCCCCGCGGCCAGCTCGGCGGGCGGACCCGAGGCGAGCTGGAACGGCGTCAGCGGAACGGCAATGGCATTGCTGTTAAAGAGAGCAGTTGTCGACAGCATCAGCTGCACGGTGAAGCCGGTCGATGTGGCCCCGCCGCGGTTCTCGATCGTGAAGGTACCCGAGATCGTGTCGCCATACGCCGCGGTGTTTCCCGACGTCAGCCGAAACGCACTGCCCGTCACATCCGCCAGCAGCGGCGCATCGGGCGTCAAGTTCAGGTTCAGTGCATAGAGGCCCGTTGAGGTGCCGCCGTGACCGCTATTCGCCGTGGTTGGATCGTAGGCGTCGTCGCCGTCCGACGACACGCCGATGAAGTAATCGCCGGCATTGGCGGCCTGGAACGTCAACTGCGGATCGCCGCCCTCCTGATCGTCGAGAGCGAGGGGATTACCCTGATTGTCGAAGACACGCAGCAGGCTTTGCAGACCGCTGCCGGTCGACTGGGCACTGATGGCCGCCGTGATGCGGTCGCCGCGGTTCAGTTGTATTTCGTAGAGATCGACTTCGTTCGCGGTGGCGAGGAAGCCGGCGGCGTGGGCCGTCCGGAAGGCGGTGAACGGCAGCATCGCGGCGGTCAGCAGCGTATCGCCGCTCAGCAGCGTGCGATCTTCCAACCGCTCCAGGCGCGGACGACGATAGGGCCGGCGCCGGACCGGTGCAAACAGACGTCGCCACCAAGTTAAGAGGGATCGGGCCATGAGCAACCTGAGTTGAAAGCCTTGCGTTCAGTTTCTTCGGGTCCGACATGGTTTCAAAATTTTTGACCAGCCCGAACGCAAGCGAGGGGCCAGCTTTCAACCCCACGCTGGTGTCAGGGCTGATCTTAAAACCTCGTCGCAGCAAATGCCGATCGCGCTCATCGGCTTCTATCCTACTCGTTTCGCTGGTTCAGCACTTTTCTCGATCGTGATCGGAGCAAGTTTCGTACCCTTCCGGTCCGTCATCGACCAAGTTGACTCTTCGCCAGGTGTCGCCCCACAAACCGGCGAGCGCCGCCACCGCCAGCAAGGGCCGCTCCCAGTCTCCGTCAGTCCTCGGCAACACTGGCGCTACAGCTTCGTCGCTGACAACCGCGGAACACAGGACGATCGGCGGCGCGGCTTCGTCGTCTCCAGTGGGTGTAGGTCTCGCCAGCTGAGCGGGATCCGGCGGCTCGGCGGCGCACACCTCCACCGTTGCATGAACGGCGACCAGCTCAGCGGGCCAACTCGGGGCATCCCTTGCGGGCGCTGCGGGTTGTAATGCGACCGCATCGAGAGGCCAGGACAGCTCCGGAGCGGCATCGCCTCGTTCGGCGATGCTCGATGACTCCCCGATCAAGGCTCCCATGATGGTCGGGACAGCGTTCGGCAGGCGGCTCACCGGCACTTCTGGCAGGTGAACCGCCTGCACTTCGACCTCTTCGGGTTCGACGGGCGTCGTTGTTTCTTCAACCGCGCTGATGCCGCCGCCGACCGCTCCGGCCGACGCGCCACCGCCGGCTTCAACGTCCGCGGAATCGCCGGCGCCGCTGGTAAGCATGTCTCCGGTCCGCGCCGCTCCCGCGTTGGCTCCGTTCGTCGTTCCGCTTTCGCTCGCAGCGCCGGCGGCGGTCGATGCGGTTGGCGTGCCGCTGGTTCCCCCGCCGAAAAGGATCGTGACGACCAGCGTCAACGAATCCTGACCTGAAAGCGCCCTGGCCCGCCGTCACCTCGGTCGAGACGCCGGTCGAGGAGGACGCCGAGGGCAGCAAGCCGAACACGAACAGCGAACTCGATCCCGACTCGGTGGCGAAGACCAGCAGACTGCCGCTCGAATCGAAGGCCTGCACGGCACTGGGGTCCGTCATTTCTCCCGTCAGCGGCGCAAAGATGGCCGCCACACCGAATTGGCCGGACGAATCGGCACGCAGGTCGGCTACCGTGCCGTTGCTGAAGGCAGCGATGGCCTCGTCCGCGGACATGGCTTCCAGAGCGTTGACGTCCGCGCCGGCCGCGCTCAGGAAGACGATGCCGGCGGTGAAGCTCTCGAGATTGATCTGGACAATAGTCCCGTCGCCGGTGGTGGCGAAGCCGATGTCGCCGGCGAAAGACGGCGCGCCGAGGCCGTTGCCGTCGGGAACGTTCAGGATTTGCGGAGTCCGATCATCGAAGAAACCCTGGCCGCGGGAGGGCAGATTCGGCGACCGTGCCGTCACTATTGTAGACGATCAGGTCCTGGATGGCGCCGTTGGCATCGCGCAGCAGGCTAGTCGCAATCGGACCCGTGCCATGCGAGTTCAAGCGCGGGCCGGGGGTGGCCGTCCATTCTCCATCGACGATGCTGCCGAACAGGACGGCGACGTCATTGGACCCCTTGTCGGCGACAAGCATGTCAAGCACACCATCGCCGTTGATGTCCTGAATGGTGGCGGCGACCGGGTCGCTGCCGACGGGGATGACCGTGGGCGGGTCATAGGTGGGATTGCCGGCGGCATCGAAACCGGTGCCGTGATAAATCAGCACGCTGTTGGCGCCGCTGGAGACAACGACGGCGTCGAAGAAGGGACTTTGCGGCCCTTCCAGCTTCACGAACTGGACGGACCCTGGAGCGAGCTGGGCCGCGGGATCGGTCGCGGACAGCGTGGTCACCGGGGCAAACTGGTCGTTGGCGACCGGAGCCTGGATGGTGACGGAATTGGCCTGCTGGTTGGCGACGATGGCGTCGGGCGTGCCGTTGCCCTTTAGAGAGACGACGTCGAGAGCGGAGAAGTCGCCGGTAAGGGGCGGAGGCGGCTGGAACGTGCCGTCGCCGTTGCCGACCAGGCGCAGGATGTCGCCGAACGTGTCGCCGACGAGCAGATCGTCGAATCCGGTAACGGGGTCAAGAACCAGCGTCAGTCCGGTGGGCGAGGTGCCGGCGGCAATGGTTTCGGTGTGGGTGAAATGGCCGTGACCGTCGCCGGTGAAGATCCAGACCTGGGCCGTGTCGAGCATGAGGATGGCCAGGTCGAGCGGCTGGTTCGGACCGTCGAAATAGCCGGCGACGACCGGGCCGGGCTGGCGTTGACGCCGTTGCTATTGCTGTCGTGCAGCATCGCGGCGAGAGCGAGACTGTCGCTGGTCGAAGTGGTCAGGGTTGCTTGCGGGTCGCTGAAACCGCCGTTGCCGTCGTTTTGCAGAACGCTGAAGCTGTGCGTACCGTCGTCAACGATCACAAGGTCGTTGCGGCCGTCGCCGGTAAAATCGCCCGCGGCAAGGCTGATCGACTGCACGAGCGAGCTGACCTGGGCCGTCGGCGACGCGGCATCGAGGCCGAACAAGCCGATGCCGGCGCGGAAGAGGACTGACGGAGCGAATGACCCATTCCCCTGGTTCATCAGGACCGACACGTCGCCGCTGGCCTGATCGCTGACGACGACGTCGAGCAAACCGTCGCCGTTGACGTCCGTCAGAATGACGCCGGAGGGCGCAATGCCCACGGGCAAGGTAATGGGAGAGCTAAACGTGCCGTCGGGCTGTTGAAAGGCGATCTGGATACTGTTGTCCAGCGCGTCGGCCACCACGATGTCGTCGAGGCCGTTGCCCGTCAGGTCGCCCGCGGTGATGCTCGTCGGCAGCAGGGAGGTGGAAAAAGCCGTCGTGCGGGCGAACGAACCATCGGTGAAGGTGTAGAGCGAGACTGTGTACGCGAACTGATGATCGGCGTTCAGGACGTTGGGAGCGGGGATGGCATCGGCCGTGGCGATGGCCGGGCCGCTCGCGCTGTTCAGTATCGTCAGATCGCGGGCAGTGAGTTCTTCGTCGGACTGTGTCTGCGGATTGAAGACGGACGCATTGATGATCTGCGGAGGGGCGAAGGACTGATCGGCTCCCGAAAGTCCCTGGCGGAAGAGGATATTGCCCGAGTGGTCGAGAATGACGCTATCCGGAATGCCGTCGTTATTCAGGTCAACCTGGAAGGGCGTGTTGCGCTCACCGACCCCGCTCGCCACCGTGGCCGGGAGGAACGTACCATCGCCCTTGCCGAGGAGGACCGAGACGGTGTTATCGCCGTAGTTGGCGGTAACCAGGTCGGTCTTGCCGTCGCCGTTCAGGTCCGCCGCCGCCAGTGCGACGGGGGCCACGCCGACCGCAAAGGTCTGCTGCGGTAGGAAAGTGCCGTCGCCCTGACCCAGGAGGACGCTGACCGTGTTGTCGTAGTTATTGGCGACGATCACATCCGGGATGCCGTCGCCATTGACGTCGGCTACCGCCAGAGCGACGGGGCGCATGCCAACCGCGATGGGAGGCAAGGCGTCGAAAGTGCCGTTCCCGTTGCCGAGGAGCACGCTGACGGTATTGTCGTAAGCGTTGGCAACAACCAGGTCAGGGATGCCGTCGCCGGTAAGGTTCGCCACGGCCACGGCGGAGGGGCGCGTACCGACGGTGATGGGCGGTTGGACCGCGAACGTACCGTCGCCCTCGCCCCGCTGACCATTCCCCAACAGCAGGGTCAGGGTATTGGCCGGGGAATAACGCCCCCCGGCGTCCGCGATGACCAGGTCCGGGATGCCGTCGCCATTGAAGTCGGCCACGGCGACGGTAACCGGCCCGGCCCCCGCGGCGAAAGTCCGAGCCGGCTGGAAGGTGCCGTCGCCGTTGCCCAGCAGCACGCTTACCGTGTTGTCATACCGGTTGGTCACGATCAGGTCCGGGATGCCGTCGCCGGTGAGGTCCGCCACGGCCAGGTCGGACGGCCCGTGACCGACGGTGAAGGTGTCCTCGGCGGACGGCGGTTGGAAGGTGCCGTCGCCGTTGCCCAGCAGCACGCTCACGCTGCCATCCTGGCCGCTGCCAGGCTGGTAGCTGGTCACGACCAGGTCCGGCCGGCCATCGCCGTTGACGTCCGCAACCGCCACGGCGGTAGGGCCGGGGGGCACCGGAATCGTTTCCTGTGTCGAAAAGGTGCCGTCGCCGTTGCCCAGCAGCACACTCACGGTGTTGCCCACGTAATTGGCGACGACAATGTCGGGCTTCCCGTCGCCGGTAAGGTCCGCCACCGCCACGGAGCGCGGCACATGCCGGCCGCAAAATGCTGTTGCGCCTGGAAGGTGCCGTCGCTATTATCCAGCAGCACACTCACGGTATCGCCCTGGCGGCTGCCCACGGCAAAGAAGGAGTCGGCGCCGAAGTTGGCGGCGATGAGGTCGGGTCGGCCATCGCCAGTGAGATCGGCCACCACGGCGGCGTAAGGGCTGGTGCCGGCGGGGAAAACCATCTGCGGTTGGAAAGTGATTTCGCCCGCGCCTTGCTGAGGGATCCCGAGCAGCACGCTGGCGTCGCTCGCTCCATAGTTGACGGTGACCAAATCCGGGGTGCCGTCGCCGTTGAGGTCCGCGACCATCACCGCGGTCGGACCCTCACCGACGGTGAAAGTTTCCTCGGGGGACAGCGGTTGGAAGGTGCCGTCGCCGTTTCCTGGCAGAACGTCCACGAGGCCGGCGGGATAGGCGCGCGACCCGGAGATGGAAACGATCAGGTCGGGGATGCCGTCGCCGTTCAGATCCGCGACCGCCGCGGAACTTGGGTTCGAGCTGACGGGCAGCGTCTGCTGCGGCTGGAACGTGCCGTCGCCGTTGCCCAGCAGCACGCTCACGGTCTTGTCGCCATAGTTGGCGGTGACCAGGTCAGGAATGCCGTCGCCATTGAGGTCGGTTGCGCGGACCGACTCGGGAAGATAACCGACGTTAAACGTTTCGCTGTTCGAGACGGGTTGGAAGGAACCGTCACCGTTGCCCAGCAGGACGTTCACAAGGTCGTCGGGCGTGGCGCGCGTCCCGGAGATGGCAACAACCAGGTCAGGGATGCCGTCGCCGTTGACGTCCGCGATCACCACGGAACTTGGATTCGAGCTGACGGCCAACGTTGTCTGCGGCTGGAAGGTGCCGTCGCCGTTGCCCAGCAGCACGCTTACTGTGTCGGAGCCGTAGTTGGTGACGACGAGATCGAGTCGGCCGTCGCCGTTGAGGTCCGCCGCCGCGATACCCGATGGGCGATAGCCGACGTCATAATTCACCGGGGGCTGGAAGGTGCCGTCGCCGTTGCCCATCAGCACGCTCACGGTGTTGCCCGGATAGGCCCCAGTGCCGGCGTTGGCGACGATCAGGTCCAGAATGCCGTCGCCGTTGAGGTCCGCCACGGCCACGGCTCGAGGATTGACGCCGACGACGAGCGGATCGAACGGAGGACTGGCCGGAACGAATTCCGTGGTCAGCTGGTAGCTGCCCGCACCGGACTGGCCGGAGACGACCAGCGAGTAAGTTCCCGGTTGCAGGTACTGCACGATCGAGCCGGCGTCGGATTGGATCAGCGGGTCAGGCATTTCCTGTCCATTCGAGCCGAGGAGCGCGAGCTGCGGATCGAGCGCACCGGCGGTGGCCGTGACCGCCGCCGTCAACCGCCCTGTACCCATCGCCGGCGTGACCGTGAACGAATAAGCGTCCATCTGGGCCATGTCGAGTGTGCCGTCGGCCCGGACGTTCAAGCTGGCATCCACCGAGGACAGGTCGGTAGTGCCGGGAGACGCTTGCGTTACGAGGGTCAGGTTCTCGAAATCGGCTCCGCGATGCACGCCGCTCTTGTCGAAGGTGCCGGCGTCCTGAGCCGGATCGTTCGGCGTGATGAGCAGGCCGACATACACCGGCCCGGACGCCGACGGGAAGTCCGCTGGCGCCGAACTCGGCAAGGTGGCGGTGAAGTCAGCCGTGTAGGCTTCCCCTGCTGCCAGCCCCGTCGGCGGTCCGGGGGAGAGGACGACGGGCAAGGTCACGGATGGGTCGAAGCCGTCGAAGCGCGTGCCGGTGGACAACACCAGCTGAACGCTGAACCCAGTTGAGTCGGCCCCGCCGCGGTTGTCGATCGTGAAGGTGCCCGCGATCGTGTCGCCATACGCTGCCGTGGTTCCCGACGTCAGGCGAAACGCACTACCCGTCACGTCCGCCAGCAGGGCGCATCGGCCGTTAAACGCAGGTTCAGCGCGTAAAGGCCCATTGAGGAGCCGCCCTGCCCGCTGTTCGCCACGGTCGGATCGTAGGCGTCGTCACCGTCCGCGGACACGCCGATGAAGTAATCGCCGGCATGGGCGGCCTGGAACGTCAACTGCGGGTCGCCGCCTTCCTGATCGTCGAGGGCCAGGGGATTACCCTGATTGTCGAAGACGCGCAGCAGGCTTTGCAGGCCGCTGCCGGTCGACTCGGCGCTGATTGCCGCCGTGATCCGGTCGCCGGCGCCCAGTTGTACCTCGTAGAGATCGACCGCGTTCGCGGTAGCGATGAAGCCGGCGGCGTGGGCCGTTCCGAAAGCGGTGAACGGCAGCGCCGCGGCGGTTAGCAGCGTGTCGCCGCTGAGCAGCGTGCGATCCTCCAAACGCTCCAGGTGCGGCCGGCGATATGGCCGGCGCCGCACCGGGGCAAAAAGGTGTCGCCACCAGAACAACAGAGATCGGGGCACGGATAAACCTCCGTTGCGGGGCTCGCGTTCCGTGCAGGGTGAAAACCACCACCGTCGCTAATCGGCCTGCATTTCGGTCGCCTCGCCGAACGACACTTTCTTGGTTCCGGCGTCAGGGCGGGATGCTCGTTTCACGAGTCCTCTGCCCGTTTCGTCGCGATGGTTTCGCAGAGAGTTGCGGACTAGCGCGTGCCTATCATCATTCTCATTTTTCGGTCGGAGCTGCTACGAATCGACCGCAATCTGGTTAAAACCGTTACTATCGCGCGCCCGATGCGAAAAGGGCCGATCGTGCGGCGAAGCTGTTATATATCATCCAGAGTACCACGCCGGCACGATTCAGTTCAACTACACAGCGAGGATTTTTCTTGCCGTCGTGGTTCAGGAAGATACCCTGAGCGTATCGTTGTCGAATCCGACACCGCGCGGACGGTTCCGCGTCTCTCATCCTCCATCACTTCCGAGGTCGTCATGCGTCGCTGGTCCGCTCTGTCGCTGCTGCTGTTCGTGATCGCCCCGGTCCGCGCGGAGGACGCGCGGAAGATTGCCACGGTCGAAGGCGTCACCGAATACCGCCTGCCGAACGGGGCCCGCGTGCTGCTGTTCCCCGAGGCGTCGCGGCCGACGATCACCGTCAACATGACCGTCCTGGTCGGCTCGCGCCACGAAGGCTACGGCGAAACCGGCATGGCCCACCTGCTCGAACACATGGTCTTCAAGGGCACGCCCACCCACCCCGACGTTCCCAAGGCCCTGCGCGACCACGGCGCCGCAAGCTTCAACGGCACCACCAACGTCGATCGCACCAACTATTTCGAGACCATGCCGGCCACCGACGAGAACCTCGAGTTCGGCATCCGGCTCGAAGCGGACCGCCTCGTCAACAGCTTCGTCAAGCGCGAGGACCTGGTCTCGGAGATGACCGTCGTCCGCAACGAGTTCGAGCGCGGCGAGAACAGTCCGCAGGGCATCCTCATGCAGCGCATCCACGCCGCGGCCTACGAATGGCACAACTACGGCAAATCGACCATCGGCAACCGCTCCGACATCGAGCGCGTGCCGATCGAGAACCTGCAGGCGTTCTACAAGAAGTACTACCAGCCCGATAACGTCGTCCTCATCGTCGCCGGCAAGTTCGAGGAGGCAAAGGCGCTCGCCCTGGTGCAGAAGTACCTCGGGTCGCATCCCGAAGCCGGCGCGGCAAGCTGGACGACACCTACACCGAGGAGCCGCCGCAGGACGGCGAGCGCCAGGTGGTGCTGCGCCGCGTCGGCACCGTCGGCTCGGTCGGCGCCGCCTATCACATCCCGGCGGCGGCCCACCCCGACTGGGCGCCGCTGAACCTGCTGGGCGGCATCATCTCGCAGTCAGCCCAACGGCCGGCTGTACAAGGCGCTCGTCGAGTCGAAAAAGGCGACCAGCGCGAACGCCCGGGCCGGCAACGACCACGACCCCGGCCTGTTCACCGCCTCCGCCCAGGCCGAAGCCGGCGCAGCTCGACGCCGTGCGCGACATCATGCTGAAGACCCTGGAGAGCCTGGCGAACGGCGCCGTTCACCGCGGAAGAGGTCGAGAAGGCCAAGGTCCGCAGCCGCCGCAATGCGGAGATGATGCAGTCCAACAGCTCGGCGATGGCGCAGGCGCTCAGCTCGGCGTCGGCGCTGGGCGACTGGCGGCTGCTGTTCCTGCAGCGCGACCGCCTGGCGGCCGTCACCGCGGACGACGTCAATCGCGTCGCCCGGACCTATTTCCAGAAGCACAACCGCACCGTCGGCATCTACATCCCGGAGGAGAAGCCGCAGCGGCTGGCGATCGCGCCGGCTCCGCCGCTCGACACGATCGTGAAGGATTACAAGGGCGGCAGCGTGGCGGAGGCCGGCGAGGTCTTCGATCCGACGCCGGCGAACCTCGACGCCCGCACCAAGTTCGTCGAGATCGGCGGCATCAAGGCCGGGCTGCTGACGAAGAAGAACCGCGGCGAAACGGTGTCGCTGGTGCTGACGCTGCATTACGGCAACGAGGAATCGCTGAAGGGCCACACGACCGCGGCCGGCGCTGCTGCCCGGCGCTGATGATGGCCGGCACCAAGAAGCACGACCGGCAGGCGCTGCGCGAGGAACTCGACGCGCTCGGCATCCGCATCTCGCCGGGCGCTGGGCGGCTTGGCGGCGGCGGCCGGCGCGGCGGTGGCGGCGGCGGCTGCGGGCACGCCGGGCCAGTTGACCTTCTCCGTCGAGGCCAAGCGCGACGACGTTGCCCGCGGCCATCAAGCTGCTCGGCGAAATCCTGCGCGAGCCGGCCTTTCCCGGCGAAGAGTTCGACGTCGATGAAGCGCCGCTCGCGCGCCTGTCCGGAGCAGGTCGGACCGAGCCCGGCACCCTGGCCGCCAATCGGCTCGACCGCGCCCTGTCGCCGTATTCGCCCGACCGACGTCCGCTAGTGCCCGACCGCCGAGGAGAGCGCAGAAGCGGCTGGAAGCGGTCACGCTCGACCAGGTGATCGCCCTCTACCAGAAGCAGCTCGGCGCGACCGTGGGCGAGCTGGCCATCGTCGGCGACTTCGATCCCGAGCCGACGCTGGCCCAGGTGCGCGAGATTCTGAAGGACTGGAAGTCCGACGTGCCGGTGAAGCGCATCGACCGCGCCGCTCCCGCCGACGTCAAAGGCGTTAAGGAGGACATCCTGACGCCGGACAAGGCGAACGCCGTCTTTCCTGGCCGGCCTGGCGTTTCCGCCTGAAGGAGACCGACCCCGAGTTCGCGGCCCTGCGGCTGGGCAACTTCATGTTCGGCGGCGGCACGCTGTCGTCGCGCCTGGGCAACCGCATCCGCCAGAAGGAGGGACTGTCCTACGGCGTGACGTCGTCGTTCACCGCCTCGCCGCGCGATCCGGCTGCCACCTTCATCGTCAGCGCCATCACCAACCCGCTGAACATCGACCGCGTCGAGAAGGCCGTGATCGAGGAGCTGACCGAGTTCCTCGCAAACGGCCCGTCGCGCGGACGGAGCTTGCCGACGCCAAGAAGGCGTACCTGGAGGCGCAGAAGGTTGGCCGCACCAGCGACGCCGCCATCGCCGGCCAGATCGTCGACCAACCTGCAACTGGGGCGAAAGTTCGCGCACACCAGCGACATGGAGAAGCGGATCGCGGCGCTGACGCCGGAGGAGGTGACGGACAGCGTTCCGCAAGTACATCGATCCGAAGAAGCTGGTCGATCATCCGGGCGGGCGACTTCAAGAAGTGATTCTCGTTTAGCGGCGGTTCGCAGAACCGCGGAGCCCGCGCGGTTCTGCGAACCCGTCGCTGGCTCGCTGGATTGGTAAGAGGGATCGACTCATTGATGCGGGGCTTCGATCGTCACAGTGGGCGCCCAGAAGGCATGGTCGCCGCACTTCTCCGGTGGTAGGCGCAGGGCTTCTGCGGCCCACCGCACGGGGCGCAGGTCTTCTTGGAGCTACCGAAGTATTTCTCGCAGAACGTCTTCGACGCTACGTAGATCCGGTCGCCGGGCAGAAGCTGGTAGTTCGTAGCCGTGTCGCCGACTTGCACGATCTCGTTATAGCAAATCGGCAGGACGATACGGCAGCTGCAAGGGGCGGTCGGCCGACTCAGGATGATGTTGTTGCGCAACGCCCGGTCCGTCAGGCCGCCCGCCGCAATGATGGCATCCAGGACCGTCTCGCGCCCGCTCAGCGCGAAGGATCCCGGTGCGTTCACTTCACCTAGAACATAGAAGACCTTCGAGACGCGCAGTGACCACGCGCACGGTGATCGGTCCGGCGTCCTTGGTCTGAGCCGCGATCTGAAGCTTGACGACGGCCTCGATCTCCTCGATCGTCCTACCGGCGACGTGGAGCCGGCCGTATTTGCCAAGCTGAATCGTGCCGTCGAGCAGAATGGGCTGATCGCCGGGCAGACGAACCGGCGAATCGAGGTCGGCAGGCTGCACCATGAGAACGTCGCCCGGTTCCACGACGTAAGCTCCGGCGAAGCGCTTGTCCAACTCGCGTGGCAGGGCCACGGGCTGGGGATAGGCGCTCTTCAACTCCTCGGCGGGGGGGATCATCTTGTGCCCCTCCGAAAAGAGGCCGCCTGGCCCGCTGGTGCAACCCACGGCGAGGAGCAACCAGGAGAATCGGCACACCGACCGACCTGCCCGAAGAATCTTTTGAACAATTTGCCGAGAACGCATGATTTGGATCCTCGTGATCCGAGGTAGCGATCCGTCGCTGAGAATGGTATCGGTTGCGGTAGTTCACGGAATGAGGAAAAAGGGGGTCGGTGTGAGAATGGCGGTAGTTTGGAATGGGCAAGGAAAGTGGGACGCGCGGTCAATCAGACACTTCTGGGCATGGTTCAAAAACAGGCCAGCTCGGGTAACACGGTTGTAGGACGGCCTTCCCAGGCCGTCCGCTCCGCCTCGGACGGCCTGGGAAGGCCGTCCTACAACCGTGTTACCCTGATATGAACCATGCCCACTTCTGCACAGTCCCGTCAAGGCAGGGGCGTCGCGCCGGGTATCGGCAGCACATACTGCAACACCAGGATTCGGATCGATTCGTCCGTCAGCAAGGCAACCGGATCGATGCGCGTTACGGGAGCGCGGACGGTGCCGCTGATCCGCATGTGGACGACGCGGAAGGCAAGCAGCGTGCTGGCCTCCGCCACCAGACCGACCGGAATGGGTCCGATCGTCGGCACTCGGGCCGCAAGCAGACGCAGAGCGGCCACATTGAGACCGTTGTTACCCGACTGGGCGGTCGCCTGGAGGTCGAGACGGCCGTTCAGTCCGACGCTTCCCTCCACGACCAATTTCAGGGCCGGACTCATCAGCGCCAGGCGCTGGAGACGGAAAGTGCCCCCCGCCAAAATGGCGCGCACATCGCCGGACTGGAACGTCAGCGCGGACTGCCCCGGAGCGATGAACGGCACCAGCGACGTCAGCACGGGCACTTCCAGCGCCTGCGATTGTGCTAGCCGTGCGACGAGGGTGCCGTTCAGATCATCGCGGGTACGGAAGTCGTTGGAGCCGAAGTCGAAGTGGCCGGTCACTTTGCCGACCGCGTAGGAACGGAGCGATCCGGCACGCGCGGCTAGACCGGAAAAGTCGGCGTCGAAGAAACGCACGCCGCCTTCAATCCGCGTACACGTGCCCCACGTCAGCCGAGCGGCGGCCGTGGCACGACCGTGGGCGACCTGGGCCGCACTGTCGCGGATCACCAACTCGCCGCGCTCCTGGCCGAGAGAATAGTAGAGGCCGATCGGCATGCGCCAGTCGGTCACTTCGAGTCCGGCAATCCGTCCGCGCATCAGGGCCACCGATCCTGTTGCGCGCCATTCACGACCCAACGTCCCGCGCAGATCGACCTCCATCGGTCCATCGACGAGATCGGCCAGGTCGGAAAAGGGAGCGAGAATACGGCTCGCCTCGGCACCGACCAGGTTGACGGCGAAGGTACTGCGGTCCAGGTGCTGCAGGTTAAGTAGCACGAGAGCACGCAGCACACCTTCGCCGACCAGACCGTTGACGTCGCGCACCTGCAGCTCCGTCTCGGTCAGCCGTAGTCCGGCGCGCAGCTCATCGGCGATCGCGCGCGCGCCCAGCTCAAGCCGAGGAGCCGCAGCTCACCCGAGCCGACCGGGGTGCGGTTCGGCCCGACGTGCCGATACGACAATTTCACCGACAGCCGGCCGCCCAGCGGACCGAGCGTGTCCATGCGTCCCAGCGCGGACCGAGAAGATTCAGCCGCACGCCTTCGATCGTCAGCTGGCCATCCGGCTTTTCGGGCGGTTCGACAGGGGGGAGCGAGACGAGAAGCGCCGGCGAGGCGTCGGGGGAAAGCCTTCGACCCATCTCCTTGTCCGCGGGTTTGCCGGAGTCTTTCTCGCCTTCCGTCGGCGGGAGACGTCCTTCCAGCTTGAACGTGCCGCCGAGCGTCTCGCCTTCCAGCCGATATTCGCCCTTTCCGGCACGATACGAAACGCTGCCGCGCACGCGCTGCGCCGGGATGTTCTGCAGGCGCAACATTGGCGCTTGCAAGTCGATTCGTGCCGACAGTTCGCGGGGCTTTTCCGCCGCCGCCGCCGGCACCGACACATTCACGGTTCCCGACACCCGGCCTTCCAGTTTCACCGGCATCGAGGGAAGCGCCCGCGTCAGAGCCACGGTATCCATTTCCCGGATACGGAGATCGACACTCCCTTCGCTGGTATCGCGAAGAGGGAGCGTGGCGTCGCCGGTCACCTCCCCGTCGTAGAGCTTGGTCTGAAGATCGCGCAAACGCACATTGGTGGGAGTCGCTTCCCATTTGCACGACACGGTGTCGATGCGGGCCTTTTCCACAACGAGATCCGCGGCCTTCAGATTTCCCGACGCGGTGAACTTCTGTGTGCGCAGCTCGCCGCGCACGTTCGCCGAGACCGTCAAATTGCCCTGGACGGTAACCGGCAGGCGGACTCCCGGCGACAAGTGCTGCAACGTGTCGAGGTTGAATCGGGTAACGTCGGCCTTGCCCTGGAACGGGTAGTCGCCGTCCACCGTCAGTTCGGCATAGCCGGTTAACGCGGCGTCCTGAACGGTTGCTTTCAACTCGTCCAGACGCAGCACGCCCTTGTCGAGACGTACCGCGGCATGGACGTTCGTCAAATCCAGCCCGGCGATGCTGAGCGTCGGCAGATCGACCGTACCTCGTCCACGGTACGTCTTGAGGTCCTTGGGCGTATCGACCGGCATCCCCATCTGGATCTGGAGGGTCATTCGTCCGGAGATCGGAAATGGCAGCTGCAACCCAAGTTGTTCGGCGGTCTTGCGCAGGTCCACGTCCTTCAGGGCCAGGTTAACGTCGAGATAATTCTGCTCCGGGTTGGATTGCACCTTGGTTTGATTCATGAGCGAGCCAATCCGGTCGGTAGCGGCGCTGACGGCGCCGCTTGCCTGTCGCGCGATCTCAGCGGCGCCGGACGCCGCCGCGCTGGCACCGCTCTGAAGCCATCCCCCTACGTGCTTCATCCCCTCCTGTTGCGTCGGAGATTCGGGCGCCGCGACCAACCCGAGACAAGCCAGCACCAGCATATCGAGAGCGCAAGCGACGGAACCCGTCGCTTGCGCTCCGGGCTAGTGACGAAAACCATCCTTGCAAGGGTAATAGCCGTCCGATCGGGTGCTTCTCCGGTTGGAACCGGAACTTGTTTCCTACCGGATGAAGGCGGAGTTTGATGGGTTCGGAGAGGGGCAGGTTGCGGAAAGTCGCGTCCGTGATGACGCCCTCACCCGAACCGCTCGTCTCGATGCCCTTACCTCCCGGCTTGATGCGGACATCCAGCTTGGCCTGGCCCGTCAATTTGCCTGCGATTTCGTACTCTTTCAGCTTCCACGAATCCGGTAAGTCTTGCAATTCGACACCGTCCAGGCGAATCGGACTGAAGCTCAGACGCGAAGGCTCCGAGCGGAAATCGAGCTTGGCCTCGGTAGAGACCGTGCCTCCCGCGGTATGGGCGGTTGCACCATGCAATTCGACCAACTCATTGTCGATCACGACTTTACCGAGCGCCTGATCGGCATCGAGGTCGATGGCGGCGATGTGCATTCGGGTGTTTCGCGGTTCCATCTCGATGTGGTAGCTGAAGCGCGGGCTTTCCGACTGCACAGTCAACGTCAAATCGACGTTGGAGACGCCCTGTTCGATACCAATCTCTTCCCAGACGCCGGCGGAGACGAACGGCAAGCGGTCCAGTTTCTCCTGCGTCGCCTCGATCCGGTCTGTGTGGAGGCGCAGGACGCAGCGGGAGTTCTTGGCGTCGAACCGGCCGGTGACGGTCCAGTCGCCCCAATACGGATCGTGGACGTCCCCGGCAAAGGTCAGCACGCGACCGGCACTATCTCCCGAGCCATTGATGTTTTCGACGACGAACGGCCGAACGTGCCCTTCCTGAGACAGCGTGAGCGTGCCGTTTTCGATCCGCACTCCCGGCAAGGTCCGCGGCGCACCGCCGGTGGGTTTCGGCATCTGCGTCAGCAGGTTGTTGGCTGCGTCGAAGCGCAGGACGAGGGCCGGGGCGACCAGCGTCACTTCCCGTGGATCGGTATCGTCGCGCAAGAAGCTCGCGACCGAGACGTCAGCCCGCACAACGGGAGCGGTCAACCACGGAGCCCGAGACGCGGCACCGTCCGATTCGAGAACTTTGACGACCTTCAGAGACGAGTCGCCGCGGAGTGCGATGTCCACCGCCGCGACCTGGACCGGCGCACCGAGCATGGTGCTGAGTTTGGCTGCTACTCGGGCGGCAACGAAGGAGGACGACAGGAACAGCCGAACGGCGCCGCAGACAAGCAGCACCGTAACGAGCGCGTAAACGACGAAACGGAACCGGCCGAGACGCTTCATGATGGGACTCCTTTGACCGGTACGGCCGCTCAGTGGATGCTTCCCAGAGAGGATCACATCAATGCGGCCGTGAAGCAATTCTACCTCCTGCTGCAAACGAGATGCCACGGTCCGCTGAGATGAACACGAGATGGAGGGGGCCAATCGGACAGAACTCTCCCGCCGTGCCGGTTGCAACGACCGCCCAACGCCCGGGCGAACCGGCTGCGTCAGTGGCCGGGTTTACACTCCAACCCGGCCGCTGACGCAGCCGGTTCGCTGGGTCGTGAAACATTGCCGGGAAACCAATGGCTCACTCAGTCCCTGGATGACACCTCCGCCCGCCCACGGTGTTTCAAAGAAGTAGCCCGTTGCGGGAGACTCTGTACCGGGGTATACTTCCAACAATCGACAGTGCCGGACCACCCGATTAACCAACCAGGCGAATCGAACGGAGACGGTCATGAAGCGTCTGATGCACGCTCTCGGACTGGTGACTTGCTGCCTCCTGGGAATCAATCGCGCTGCCGCGGAGACGTCGCTCACCGCGGAACAGCTCGGTTTCTTCGAGAAGAAAATTCGTCCCGTGTTGGCCACGCACTGCTACAAGTGTCACGCCGCCGACGCGGAAAAGGTGCGCGGCGAGCTGCTAGTGGACAGTCGCGAAGGGCTGCGGAAAGGCGGCGAATCCGGAACGCCCGCCGTCGTGCCCGGCGATCCGGCGAAGAGCCTGCTCGTGAAGGCGCTTCGGCACACCGACGAGCGCCTGAAGATGCCTAAGTTGAAGGAGAAACTGCCGGAGGAAGTGATCGCCGACTTCGAGCAGTGGATTCGGATGGGACGCGCCCGATCCGCGCGAAGGCGGCGTGAAGATCACTCGCGGCGAGATCGATCTGGCGAAGGGTCGGCGGTTCTGGGCCTTCCAACCGCCCGTGAAAGTGCAGGCGCCCACGGTGAAGGACACCGCCTGGCCGCGCTCGGACGTCGATCGCTTTCTCCTCGCTTTCATGGAGGCCAGGGCGATGAAGCCGGTGGCTGACGCCGACCGGAACACTCTGATCCGCCGCGTTTACTTCGACCTGATCGGTCTACCGCCGCCGCCGGAACAGGTCGAGGCGTTCCTCAAGGACACGTCGCCCAACGCCTTCGAGACGGTCGTGGACGGCCTGCTTGCCTCTCCCCGCTTCGGCGAGCGCTGGGGCCGGCACTGGCTGGACGTCGCCCGTTTCGCCGAGTCGAGCGGCAAGGCGGCGAACTTCGCCTATCCGCACGCCTGGCGCTATCGGGATTACGTCATCGGCGCCTTCAACGCCGACAAGCCCTACGACCAGTTCATCCGCGAGCAGCTTGCCGGCGACTTGCTTCCTGCCAAAGACAGCAAACAGAAAGCCGAGCAGCTGGTCGCCACCGGCTTCCTGGCCGTCGGCCCGAAGCTGCACAACGAGCGCGATCCGCGACAGTTCCAGATGGACTTGGCCGACGAGCAGATCGACGCCACCTCGGTTGCCTTTCTCGGACTGACAGTCGCCTGCGCCCGCTGCCATGACCACAAGTTCGACCCGATTCCGCACGAAGGACTACTACGCCCTGGCGGGCATCTTCCGCAGCACGGAAACCTGCTACGGCACGATCCGCGTCGTGCAAAGCAACCATCCCAGTGCGCTGCTGACACTGCCCAAGTATGCCGGTATGGCCGTCGCGCTCGAACCGCTCACGGCGGAGAAGCGGACCGCGTTGGAGAAGCAACTCACCGACCTACGGCAACAGTTCCAGAAACTGACGCCGATGGAACGCATGGGCTCGATGATGGCGCTGCGGTTGCGCGTCCAGATCCCCATGATCCAGAGCCGCCTGGACCTCTACGAGGCCGACGCCTCGCCGAAGCCGCTGGCGATGGGCGTGCGCGACTGCTTCGCCCCAGTGGATAGCAAGCTCTACGTTCGCGGCGAGCTCGACCAGCCGGGCGATACGATCAAACGCGGCTTCCCCCAGGTACTGACGACGAAGCAACCGCTCCTCGCCCAGGGCAGCGGGCGGATGGAGTTGGCGAACTGGATCGCCTCGACCGAAAACCCGCTGGCAGCCCGCGTGATGGTCAACCGCGTCTGGCTGCACCTGTTCGGCCGGGGTCTGGTGGCGACTCCGGACAACTTCGGCAACTCCGGCCAACGTCCGTCCAATCTTGCCCTGCTGGATCACCTGGCCGTGTCGTTCGCCGAGAACGGCTGGTCCGTCAAGAAGCTGATCCGCACGCTCGTCCTCAGCCGGGCTTATCAGCAATCGTCGCAATTTGTCGCCGCGAACTACGAGGCCGATCCGGACAACGTCCTCGTCTGGCGCATGAGCCGCCGCCGCCTTGAAGCCGAGGCGCTGCGCGACGCCATGCTGGCCGTCGGCGGCCGGCTCGAACTGACGCCGCCGAAGGGCAGCATCCTGGCACAGAACGGCGAGGGGAACGTCAACTTCACCTTCCGGCAGCGGCCGATCGACACGTATACCGGCGAGCCGTATCGCTCCGTGTATCTGCCAATCGTCCGCGACATGCTGCCGGAGGCGCTGACGCTCTTCGACTTCCCCGATCCGACCCTGATCTCGGGCGAACGGGCCACGACGACCATCCCCGCACAATCACTCTATCTGATGAACAATCCGTTCGTCATCCGCCAGGCGGACTCGGCGGCAGAGAAGCTGCTCGCCGCCGGCGATAACGACGCCGAACGACTGGTGGCGCGTATCGCCTGTTCCTGTCGCGCTCACCCTCGGCGAAGGAGCAGAGCACGGCGCTCGAGTTCCTCAACCGCTACGAGAAGACCGTGGCGGAGGAGCGGCGATTGCCGGGCCAACCGCGCCGGGCGCGTGGTCGGCTCTCTGTCAGTCGCTGTTCGCCAGTTCGGAATTCAGCCATCGCTAGCGATCCGTTTAGCCGCGAGCTTTTGCGAGCGTTGAGGGTCAACGCTCGCAAAAGCTCGCGGCTAAACGGCGCTTGAGGAGATCCACGCATGTTCTCGCGCCGCAGAGTGTTGACGACCGCCTCGTCCGGGTTCGGCTACCTGGCCTTTGCAGGTCTGTCCACCTGGGCCGCCGAGAAAAGCAATCCGCTGGCCCCGAAGCAGCCGCACTTTCCCGCCCGGGCCAAGCGCGTCATCTTCCTGTGCATGGAAGGGGCTCCGTCGCACGTCGATACCTTCGATTACAAGCCGCAACTGGCCAAGGACGACGGCAAGACCCTGACCAAGGCGCGAACGCCGTTCGCCAAGCTGCTGGCCTCGCCGTGGAAGTTTTCGCAGCACGGGCAGAGCGGCCAGTGGGTCTCCGAGCTGTTCCCAGAAGTTGCCGGTCATCGCCGACGACCTGTGTGTCCTGCACAGCATGCACACCGACGTCCCGGCCCACCCGCAGGCCTTCGCGCAGATGCACACCGGCACGTTCCAGTTCAAGCGGCCGTCGATGGGAGCCTGGGCCCTGTACGGCCTCGGGACCGAGAACGAGAACCTGCCCGGTTTCATCACCATCAGCCCGCCGCTGCAAAACGGCGGCCCCACCAACTACGGCAGCGCGTTCCTGCCGGCCTCCTGCCAGGGCACCCCGATCGGCACTTCGTTCCGCCCGTTCTCCTCGGCCAACGTCAGCAACATCAAGAATCCGAGGCAGTCCACGCCGGCCCAGCGCGTGCAGCTCGATTTCATCCAGTCGCTGAATCGCGAGAACCTGGAGAGCGATCCGCACAACCCCGGCGTGGAAGGGGCCATCGAATCGTTCGAGCTGGCGTTCCGGATGCAGAAGGACCTGCCAAAGCTGATGGACCTGTCCACCGAGACGGCGGCGACCAAGACCCTCTATGGCGTCGGCAGCACGGCGACCGACAACTTCGGCCGGCAGTGTTTGCTGGCGCGGCGCTGTGTCGAGGCCGGCGTTCGTTTCGTCGAAGTTTGCAGCCCGCCAGTGGGATCACCACCGCAACCTAAAGGTGGATCTGGCGGGCAAATGCCTCAGCGTGGATCAAGCCGATCGCGGGACTGCTGAAGGACCTGAAAACCCGCGGCCTGCTGCAAGACACGCTGGTGATCTGGGGCGGCGAGTTCGGCCGGACACCGTACGCTCAGAACGGCGACGGCCGGGACCACAACCACAAGGGCTACACCATGTGGATGGCCGGCGGCGGCGTGAAGGGTGGCCTCTCCTTCGGCCGCACCGACGAGTACGGCTACGAAGCGGTGGAGAACAAGGTCCACATCCACGACTGGCACGCGACGATCCTGCACCTGCTGGGCCTCGACCACGAGCGGCTCACGTATCGTTATGCCGGCCGCGACATGCGCCTGACCGATGTGAAAGGCAACGTCGTGACGGGTATCTTGGCGTGAACGAATGATGCGTAGTTCGGCCGCGAGCGCAACTGTTCAGCGCTCGCGGCTCCACAGCTGACCTCTCGACATTCTCGCTGTTCAATCCCCGGTGCCAAGCAACTCGATCTGCACCTCGGCGACCGGGGCTTTCGACCCAGTTCGGTCCTTTTTCCGTCCCGCCCCGTGCGTGGATGCGACGATCTGTTTGACAACGATGCGCCCACCCGTTGCGGTGAATGCCCGCAAGATCTGATCCAAAGACACATCTTGAGCCGCACGTTCGATCTTGGCGACGCGGGGCTGACTTGTCTTGATCCGGTTGGCGAGTTGTTTCTGGGATAAATGGAGTGCTTTCCGCTGCCGGCGGACTGCCAGGGCCGCTTCGATCCGAGCGTCAAGTAGTTGCCTCTCTTCATCGGTCATGCCGAGGAAATCGGCGGCATCCCCAAACCGCCATCCCGCCGCTTCCAGTGCCTGACGTTTCGCAGCATTCATATCTGATTCTCACCTGGAATGAGTGACGTGAACCAAATGCAGATACGCTCGGTATCCTACAGTCGGTTGCCCTTCTCTCGGGACTCCTTCGCTGCCTTCTTAACGGCATCATCGTATTCCTTCAACCGCTTCTGACATCGGTCGATCACTTCTTGCGGAATCTTCCTCGTCTTCTTTGCGTATACATCGAGGATCAGGATAGCGTCCGAGTCCACGCGGTACATGATCCGCCAGTTGTGCTCGCCATCTCGAACGCGCAACCCTCCGCAGCGTGGCCCGACGATCGAAAGAGGTTCTGCCTGAGGCATCCCCAGTCTCATTCCTTCCTGCAGTAGGCGGAGCAAGTCGCCTGCCTCCTTCCTACCTTCCTCCGTAAACGGAGGCGTTTTGATTTCGCCGTGCAACCAGACGACCGGCTTGCGCTTGCGCTGCACTTCCTCCTCAGGATCCCTGGATTTGGACATGACTCGCTCCAAGTACACAATATACCGTTTACGGTATTATGTCAACTCTGCCCTCTCTTGTCGAGTCTTCGCCATCGGCATCAACCCCGGTACAATGCGACCGTAGCGAGCCTCATTCCGATCCCTGGAGTTTTTCCGACATGCTTGTTCGCCGCGAGAGAGTATAATCGACGGCCAGCCAGGGTTGTTCATCGAGCGAGATCATCCAATGGCGAAACCGATCAAGGTCGCTGTCATCACGCAGGCAGAGGGTGCCCACCTGCCGGACTATTTCGGAGCGCTGGCGAAGATCGAAGAAGCCGACGCTATAGCCTTATCCGACCCAAGCGGGGAGTCGGTGGACACGGCACGCAAGGCACTCGGCGACAAGCTCAAAGAGGTGTTCAAAACCCCCGCCGACTTGCTTGCGAAGTTCAAACCGCAGATGGCCGTCGTCAGCCTGGAAGCGGTCGCCGCGCCACCGGTGATCGGTGCCGCGCTCGACGCCGGCTGTCACGTCTTCGCCGAGAAGCCGTCGTGCATCCGCGCCGAGGACTACGAAAAGCTGACGCGCAAGTCGCAGCAGCTTCATCGCCATCTGATGCTGGCGATGGCCAACCGCAGCCATGCGCCGGTGCGCGAGGCGCGCCGGCTGGTCCAGGCCGGCAAGCTCGGCAAGGTTTATGGCGTGGAGGCGCATCTCGTCACCGATCAGACGCGGCTTGCGAGCGAGGCGTATCGCAAGTCATGGTTTTGCAGCAAGGCCCGCGCCGGCGGCGGCCAGCTAATCTGGGTCGGCATCCACTGGCTCGACATGATGCTCTACATTACCGGCCTGAAGGTAAAGCAGGTGGCCGGGTTCGCCGGCGTCGTCGGCGGCCAGCCGCTGGACATCGAGGACTCGGCCGCCCTCAGCATCCGATTCGATAACGGCAGCTTCGGCGCGATGACGTCCGGCTACTATCTCGACAAGGGCTATCACTCCCACGTGCAAATCTGGGGCGAACACGGCTGGCTGCGGCTGGCGGCCGTGGAGGAGCTGCCGCTGGAATGGTACAGCAGCAAGGACGTGAAGGAACCGAAGGTGGAGCGGTTTGAGTATCCGAAGGGGGAGCGCGGCTACCTGAATTTCCTGAAGGCGGCGGTGCGGGCAAGCGCCGGGCTGGAGGAACCGCCGATCTCCGCGGACGAGGGGCTACACGTTCTCAAGAGCATTTTCGCCTTCTACGAGGCGGCGAAGACGGGGCGTGTGCAGACCGTGGAGTGATGTTTAGCCGCGAGCGCTTTCTGACAGCGCTCGCGGCTAAACAATTAGACCAATTCTTTGATCGGCTCCGCCGACGCATCGACCAGATACTGCGGTCGCCCGTTCAGATCGTTAATCTGCGTCGTCCGCACGTCGATGCCGAGGTTGTGATACAGCGTGGCGAACACTTCCGGGAACGTGACGGGCCGTTTGACCGCCTCGCCGCCGAGCCGATCGGTTGCGCCGATCACCTGGCCCGTCTTCATGCCGCCGCCGGCAAGAAGTGCGCAGGCGACGCGCGGCCAGTGATCGCGGCCGACCTGCTTGCTGATCTGCGGCGTGCGTCCGAACTCACCCCAGATGCACACGGTGACGTCCTTGTCCAGGCCGCGTTGATGCAGGTCCTCGACGAGCGCGCTGACGCACTGGTCGAAGAAGGGGAAGTCCTCCGCCTCCCGCACGAAGATGGAGTTATCGGCCCGGCCCTCGACGTTCTTGCCGCCGTGCCAGTCCCACTTGCTGTAGTTGAGGGTAACGATCCGTGCCCCGGCCTCGACGAGCCGCCGCGCCAGCAGCAGGCTTTGCGGCACGCGCGGCGCGCCGTTGCTGTCCATGAAAATCTTCGGGTTGCCCGTGCCATAACGGGCGACGACGGCGGGGTGCTCCTTCGACAGGTCGAGCGCATCGACCAGCTTCGACGAGGTCAGCACGCCCAGTGCCTGCTGCGCGAACGCGTCCATCCCCTTGGCGGTGCCGCTCGCATCCAGCTCGCGGCGGAAGCGGTCGATGCCGGTCAGGAGTGCCTTGCGGTCGTTGAGCTGTTCAACTGTGACGCCCTTGAGTGTCATGTCGTCGCGGATCGGTCCCATCGGCCGGAAGGGCGACTGCGAGATGCCGACGAAACCGGGCCCCGGCTCGTTGTAAGGGCCGTGCGTGCAGGTGTAACAGACACTGGCGAACGGCGGCACTTCCGTGCGCACCGGACCTTGCAGCTTGGCGACGGTGGAGCCGAACTGAGGCCAATCGCCCGGCGGCGGGTTCTTCACGGGCACCCGGCCGGTGTAGCACTGGTAGGCCGTATGATCGTTCTGCGTGCCGACCAGCGAGCGGATGGGCACGAGCTTGTCCATGATCCCCGCCAGGCGCGGCATTGCCTCGCAGATGTCGATGCCCGGCACGTTGGTGCGGATTGGCTTCCACGGACCGGCGATTTCCTTCGGAGCGTCGGGCTTGAGGTCGAACATGTCCTGGTGAGGCGGACCGCCGACCAGGTAGATCATGATAACCGCTTTGTGCGAGGAACGCACTCCGGACTTCGCCTCGGCCGCGAAGAGCTGCGGCAGCGTCAGGCCGCCGACGCCGAGGCTGCCGATCTTCAGAAAGTTCCGCCGCGAGAGACCGTCGCAGAACCGCTGGCGCTTGTCGGTCTGGCCGAGAATGGTGAGCATGAGCTATTTCCTTGCGCGGGCGGGCAGGAGTTTCGGGAAAGCGGTCGGCAGGATTAAGAAAGAGTATCAGGCTGGGCGGTCTGACGCAATGAGATTGTCCGAAAAAGTTTCATTCGGCCATCTGTGGTCCGCGCTTGAACGGCGGACATCGCTGGCTGATCGTGTTACACTGGCAATTCACACGCCGATCGTGTAGTATACTTATATTCACATAACAACCCTGTAATTGCAATTACACCCTCAATCCGGAGCGTAGGATACCGGCTTTTCGGGCCGCCGCGGCGACGGCCCGTGCCAGCGCCGCGGGGTGGACATGGTGCCGGCCGCCGTCACCCGTCTTCGGATCCTTCGACAGCTGGCGGGAGGCGAACAGGAACTGCCAGCCGAACTCCTGAGCGGCGCGGGGAAACTAGCGAGCCAGGGCGTCGGGGAGTGCGACGCGCGCACAGCCGTGCGCCAGGTCGCTGTCATACGGTCGAGCAGTCGGGGCGGCTGGGGTAACGGAATCTCGCCCAGATCGATACCGAGGAGGCCGCGCATACAGGAACAGTAGCGCCTCCTGCGCAGCGTTGAGGGCATCGACAGGCTCTTTCTTGGTGCGCGCGACGTGTTCGAGGAAGCTGCGGATTTCCGGCGCACGCAGTTCGCGGGGATGACGTTTTTGGTGAAAGAGGATGTAGCGCAGCGCCCACTGGACGTAGCGTTCGGCCGGTTCACTGCGACCGAAGTGTGAGCAAGCCGCCTGTCGTAGCTGGTCGAGCAGTTTTGGAGGGGCGGCGGCGCGGACGGAGGAAGAGCGGACGTGATCGGCCTCCTGACGAAGAAAGCGTTACTGGTCGAAAGTATAGTAATTCGGACGGCAGGGAGTACAGAAAAAAAATTGACGGTGGTTTTTTTCCTTGCGATGACGTGAGGCACGCGGTAAAAGCGATTTAAGCGGTCGTGCTAGGTTGCGCACGGTCTTGCAGGGTTGCGCATAGCCTTGCATGAGTGGCGGGTGCGCACTCCATTCAAATGTTCAAGTCCTGGTAAGGTGGCTGTATTGTTGAGTTTTCGACATAGCACGCAGACACAGGGAGTTATCGATGCACGAGAGAGAATATCGCAAGCACCAGAAAAAAGAACCCCGAATCCTGATACCCACCACCGGCTGGTTGCCTGGTCCAGGATTCGATGGGTATCAGTCAAACCCAGCAATTGGGGAATACATCTTCTTGGGGTTCGTTGTTCCCGCAAACATTCTCACGCAATACCCGATCGTGAGGGCCGATTTCCTCGGTCACGTGGACCAAGCGATCGGCTCCGGCGTTCACTTGTCGCTTCCCGATAATTATCCCTTGAGCATTTCCAAACTGCGTGTCGGTTCACAAGGTGGGTATGGTGCCTGCGTTGGTTGGTATAACCTCCAAACCAAAAAGTATGGGTATGCGGATGTCTGGGCCGAGTATGAGGTCGGGACGTATGCACACTTTAATGACGAAGTGACGTATTCGCCACCAAATCATGGCTGGGTGAAGCTCTTCTGGATGGACGGTACACAGCAAATCTGGCTTCATTATGCTGCTGCCCTTGATACAAACCCAAACCCGGCTGAAAACGTGGGTATCTATATCGAATTCGCACTCAGCAGCGCGTACCCTGACGGCCATGCAGATCCTGCAGAGGCCCAAGTGTCACAGCGAACCGAGGGCCGCGGTCAGAGTTGAACTCTGCGCTGCACCGGGCCACAGCGGCATCCCGCCTTGGTGGATGCTCTACCTCCCGACTGCCGGGGCAGCTGAGTTGGGCCATTCGGTGAGAGAGGGCGGTCGACAGCCGCGATCGATTGGGTTGCGTGCTGGCTGCTGGTGGTGGTGTACCTTAAAGCGAGAAAGGAGCTGGCCATGATCGAGTTGACCGACGACCAGATCGGATTACTGAACACCCCCAAAGGTTCCCCGCCGCGCGCGCGGAACCCCCGGACGATGGAAACCTTCGTTTTGCTTCGGGTCGAGGAGTACGAGCGCCTGACGGCGGAAGAGTACGACGACAGCCCGTGGACGCGCGAAGAACTCGAAGCCCTCGCCTGGGAAACGGGTATGGGGATTGGTTGGGAGGAAATGGACGAATACGACCGACTGCCGGAGAAGTCATGACTCGAGGCGATGTGGTTCTGGTCCGCTTTCCCCACCCTTCCGGGGTTCGGGGCAAGAGGCGCCCCGCTGTCGTGGTGCAGGCTGACAATTGCTCGGCAGTGGTGCATACGCTCGTAGTGGCGGAGATCACCACCAATCTGGCCTTGGCGGGTGATCCCGCATGCTTGTTCATCGATGTGGCCACGCCAGAAGGACAAGCCACCGGCCTCCTCGGCAATTCCGTGGTCTCCTGTCTGGCGCTGGCTACCGTTTATGCGAATGCCGTCGCTCAAACGCTCGGTTCGTTGTCGCCGACGATGGTGCGGCAAATCGACAGCTGTCTGAAAGTTGCTTTGGGATTACCTTAGCCCAGGCGAACTAACCGCTGCTGCGGACGTTGGGGGCCATCACGGTTCGGCTGAGTTGGCGTCTCTCATGGCCCCCAACGCCGCAGAGCTAAATCGTTCGGCGGCGCAGGAGTCGTCTGCCACAATCCGAAGGAGGTTTCCATGTCGCATCGTTACATGATCGGTATCCTCGTCGCTGGGCTGCTGGCCGTCGGCGGGTGGGCCTTGGGGCAGCAGCAAGAACGCCCCGCTGCGAAGGCCCCTGCACCCGATGGCGGACCCTATGTCGTTTCCCCGGCTGGGCAGTCCGCAGTCCTCTTGGACACCAAGTCCGGGAAGACGTGGGTGTTGACCCATTCGGTGGAGGGCCAGTCGATTTGGCTCCCCGCCAAGCGCATCGATTCGGAGGACGAAGCCCGCGACTGGCAAAAGCGAGAGGAGCAGCTCAAGAAGGTCTTGGGCGAGCGAAACAGCGTGGAGAAGAAGTAGCCCTCGGGAGTGAGAATGAATGGAGGTCCGCGCCGAACCATGAGCTTCAGAAGACGGCGGCCGCGATGCTGGTTCCTCGGAGTTTAGTGTCACTCAGCGCGGCCGCCGCTGCTGAGCTTAGGCGTTCGGGTGCGACACGATGCTGTCGCTGTTACTGTCATGCACTTTACGGAGGGCAATACTCTTCAATAAGCGACATGACCTGCGGTACTGCCCGCAGCATCCTACCGGGACGTGCGTCGCGGGTAACCGTGAGGTGCGAAGCTCTCGGCACAACGTAGCCTCATCCGCCAGGATGGCAACAAACCCGTGAGGTCCAGTACCAATGCGGACAACCGCGTGCCTTCGCAGGTGCGTTGTCCAATGCTTGAGCCGTATGCGACGAAACCAGCATGTACGATTCTGAGGGGGCGGGGAAGCAGCAATGCTTCCCTGCTACCCGACCAGATGTACGAGTTTTACCAGAAGCAATTGCGCGAGTGCGAGCGCAGATCGAGACGTGCCTGCGTGGCCTGGAGGACAAGAGCCGGGGGGCGCCGTTGCCCCAGAGCGCACGGCAGCGTCGGCGGCAGCCGGAGAAGAATGAGGTGCGTTTCGGTGCGCGGGCGTTGTTGTTCAAGATGGCGGTGGTGGATTTGTTGACGGGCTCGAGGGGATCAGCGAGACGACGGCCCTGGTGATTCTGAGCGAGATCGGCACGGACCTGAACGCCTTTCCGCACGAGAAGAATTTCGTGAGCTGGCTGGGCCTGTGCCCGCAGCATCGAGGCAGCGCGGGCAAAATCTTCAAGCGTCGGACGCGTCGTGGGGCCAACCGCGCGGCGCGGGCGTTGCGGATGGCGGCGCAGGGCTGTCATCACGCCAAGCATGCGTTGGGGTCGTTTTACCGGCGGATTCAGGCACGGTCCGGCGGCGCGAAAGCGGTGGTGGCGACGGCGCGGAAGATCGTGGAGCGGGTGTATCGGCTGCTGAAGTATGGACAGGAGTACGTGCGGCAAAGCGCGGAGTCCTACGAGGCGGCGTATCGGCTGCGTCAGGAGAAAGCGCTGGCGAAGAAAGCGGCGAGCCTGGGCTACACGCTGGTGCCGCAAACGATGGCGCAGTAAGAGCGGTCAGCCGCGCCGGCCGCCCGCGGCGCAGCGACCCGATTAGCAGTCCCCCCAAAAGACGTCACGCCCGTGAGAGGAGGGGGAGGTTGTAGACGGGCCGGCAGAATTGAGGTATAAAACCGCAGAAGGTGCCGCTCCCGTAAAAGACCTGTTCCTTGGGAGCGTTGGCGTTCGACGGTGCGGACGCGGAGTGGTTCCGGTTCGAGGAGATCCTTTATGAGTCGAGATGCTATCTCTTTCGCGATCGCAGTTACTTGTGCCTGGGCCGTTCTGTGGAGCAACACTGCCAACGGCACTGATGAGCCCAAGCCTGTGGACCGCAAGCAAATCAGCGAGAGCTTGTCCGTGGTGTCGAAGTATCTGAGGTGGGATGTCGCCAAAGAGCCACCAGGAGAGATAGCGATCAAGTTTAGCGTTGCGTTCGCTAAGCTGTCGGACGGCCTTCCTCGGCTGAGCGAAGCGGATGAACTCCGTCTGGAGGCGATTGCCTTGGCTCGTAAGTACTCAAGTGTCACCGACCTGATGCGAGCTACGCCGAAAGAGGAGAGACGAGACGCGAATTACCATCACCAAGCCCACGCTGGACTCTACTTTTCTTGGGGCATCCTGCAAGGAACAAAGGTTCTCCGGGAGGGGTTGAGCTTGGAGGAAGCCGTGGCGCTACTCGGTTCCCCGACCGCCATAAAGGGGGATACGGTCGAGTGGTATTACAGTTCCGAGATGCATGTCAACCCTTGCCTCCGTTGCATGTTGAGCAAGAACCGCATCCAGTCTATCAAGCAGATTATGCGATGAGGGATAAGGATGCAGTTTTCGCCGAACCGGATGCTAGTGCGACACGAAGTCGCTGACGTAACTGCTGTGCTGCATGATGCGGACACAGCCTCCTGTTCTGCCAGGAGTTTGCTACCGCAACGTGCGTCGCTGGTAACGGCGGGGTGCGAAGCTTGCGGGACAATGTAGCCTCAGCCTTCGGGCTGGCGGCAGAGGCGTGAGCCGAAACCGCGACTGTGAGCAGCAACGTGGTCGGGAGCTAGCAATGGGGAGGATAAAAGGGGTCGGGAGTCGTTTCAGAAAACGACTCCCAACGCCTTTTATCTCCCGCTCACAACGCACCAAATACGGAGGAAAAGATGACCAATCGGCTCAGTATTCCGGCCTTGATCTCGACCCTTACCTTGATCGTCATGCCAGCGGGAGCGATGGCGCAGAAGGAAGGGGCCGAGTACATAATCATTAACGTGCAAAGCGGTCGCCTGCTGGATGCCGACCTCGACACCATCAAAGACGACGGGACGACCGTACAACTGTATGGACGGGACACCACCGACCGCCCTAACCGCAAGTGGAAATTCGTGAAGGCGGGCGAGGGAACCGTTCTCATCGTCAACGTGCAGAGCGGCCGCGTGCTGGACGCCGACACCGACACCATTAACGACGACGGGACCAAGGTTCAGTTGTTTGGCACCGACGCCAAAGATCGCCCCAACCGCCGATGGAAGATCGAAAAGGACGGTGAGGGAAGCATCCGCATCGTCAACTTCCAGAGCGACCGACTCCTGGACGCCGACACCGACACCATCAAACGCGATGGAACCAAGGTGCAACTGTATGGCAAGGACACCACAGACCGCCCCAACCGCCAGTGGCGCATCGTGGAGGTGAAGAAATAGCGATCTCAGGTTTTCGTGCGAGGCCAGCGCCAATCGGGTGCTGCGTTGACGTTCATGGCCGTTGACCGCGATCGGGCCGAACCATTTGCTGGTGGAAAGGAAAGGGGACGCATCTGAGGAGCAGGAAAGGGGACGCATCTCGATAATACGAATCTATAGATTCGTATTATCGAGATGCGTCCCCTTCCTGCTCCCGTCGCCGCGGCCAGTCTTTGCGTTCCGTGAGTTCGCCTTCCGCTTCTGCTGTTTGCGGAGTCGATCGAGAACTCGAGGCTCAGTCGGGCAACTTTCGGCCCGCCTGCTCGGCTAATTTCCGGACGGTTCGGACCACGACCTCCTCGGCCTTTGGGTCGAAGAAGCCGGCACCGCCGGCATAGAGCCCGCGCGTCTCGTAGCCGCCTTCCGCCAGCACGCGGGCCGACGGCAGGTAGCCGAACACGTCATTGCAATAGCCGGCGATCCAGAGCTGGTTCGGGCCGAGCACTTTCTCCAGGAAGGCGACGTAATCCACCACGACTTCGCCCGACAGGCCGACCAGCGTCAGGTCGCGGCCGAACTGCCAGACGGTAAGCGGGCACGGTGTAATGCGTCGGCAGCTTCTCGCCTCGATCCAGAAGAGCCAGCATCTGGGCCGCCCCCACGATTGAGCATTGCGCTTGTTCTCGGCCAGCTTCTGCAATTCCGCACGAGGTAGCGGTGCCTGGAGCGGCAGGTCCGCACTGGTCGAAGGCGATCCGCAGCGGTCCCGTCACCGGCCGGAGCTTGCCGTCCAGCACGCGGCAGACTTCCTCGCCGAGCGTGTTGCCGTGCTTGCGCGGTCAGCTCCATGGTGCCGCGCGGATAGGGATTCGAGTCGCCGGCGCAGCCGAGCATGAACATCGCCTGCACGCCGGGATAGTGCTCCTGCACGAACGCCTGGGCAAAGCCGGCGTAGTCGCCGCAGAGCTGGTAGTTGTCCGGCGCCAAGCGTGGTGCCGTGTGTCGGCGGCGCCGAAGAGGACGGCTCGCAGCTTGCCGTCGGCGCCGTCGATGCGCAGCACAGGAACGCTGCGGTCGGCCAGCCCGCGCGGATTGACGCCCAGGATGATGCCGTTGGGCGTGAACTCGCGGCGATTCATGGCGAAATGGACCACGCCGCTGCCCCAGCGACAGCTGGGCCGGCTCCAGACGTGCCGAGCGCCTGCACGACTACCTCGACGACCTTGTCCTGGAGCTGGCGCGTGTATTCGACGGTGCGCAGGGCCTCGCCGCGGTTCGGGTCGTCCTTGGCGGGAGCCTTGAGACTGAGCAGCGGGCCGGCGTGGGTGTGCGAGGAATTGAGCAGGATCTGCTCGCGCTTCAGCCCGGTCTTCTTGCGGATGCGTTCGCAGATCGGCTCGGCCACGTCGGCCGGGAACCCGAGCAGATCGCTGGTCACGATGACGCCTCGCGCTGGCCGTCGCGATCTTCCAGGACCAGGGCCTTGACGTACAGGTCGGCGGCGACTTTCTCGAAGGGCTTGGTGCGGCCGGCGTAGCCCGACATCGGCACGGGCTGTTCGGGGGTGATCTTGACCTGGGCCAGGCCGACCTTCCATTCCGGCTCGGCGGCTGCAAGCGAAGTTCGAGCGAAACACAGGCTCATCGCGGCACGCGCGAACCCGAACTTGCGGCTCGGACGGAGAGTGCAATTGTTCATCGTGATGATCCTCGATCGACGGGCCGGGATACATCTTGGGACCGTCGTCCCGCTCCCCGGCGGAAACGGACAACGCTCGCCTGGTTATACCAGACGGGCGGTGGGCTTCAAGTAATTCCTGGACCGGTCAGCCGGCGGAGGACGCCAGAAGCTGTGATCGAGGAGGAAACATGTCCGGAACAAATGGCCCTGTTCAGCGTACTGCCGATCGAACCGGGCGGTATTCAGGTGTTGCGAGATACTCGAACAAGCCGTTTGTCCCTACGTTACCCCCATCGCCGCCATCCTCCCTTTACAACAGTCTCAACCATGACCAAACCCAGCCGCGTTCGCAGCCGTGAGGCGTTCCAGCGCTCATAGCGCGGATCATCCCCGGCGGCGTCAACAGCCCGGCGCGGGCCTTCGGCGCCGTCGGCGGGCAGCCGATCTTCATCGCCCGCGGCGAGGGGCCGTATCTCTTCGACGTCGATGGCAACCAGTACCTCGATTACATCGGCTCGTGGGGCCCGCTCATCCTCGGCCATGCCCACCCGCGCGTCGTCGCCGCCGTCGAGGAGGCGGTGCGGCACGGGGCGTCGTTCGGGCGCCGACCGAGGCTGAAACGCAGATGGCCGACCTCGTCATCGCCGCGGTGCCGTCCATCGAGATGGTGCGCATGGTGTCCAGCGGCACCGAGGCGTCGATGAGCGCCATCCGCCTGGCCCGCGGCTTCACCGGGCGCGACGTCATCGTCAAGTTCGCCGGCTGCTATCACGGCCACGTCGATAGCCTGCTCGTGCAGGCCGGCTCCAGCGCCACGACGCTCGGCGTGCCCAACAGCCCCGGCGTGCCGAAAGGGTGTACCGCCGACACGCTGTCGCTGCGCTTCAACGACGCCCAGGGCCTGGCCGACGCCTTCGCGGCCCACGGCGACCGCATCGCCGGCGTCATCGTCGAGCCGGTGTCGGGCAACATGGGTCTGGTGCACGCCGACCGACGAGTTCCTGTCGGCCCTGCGCGACTTGACCGAGAAGCACGGGGCGCTGCTGATCTACGACGAGGTGATGACCGGCTTCCGGCTGTCCTACGGCGGAGCGCAGCAGCTGTTCAAGCAGATGCCGGACCTGACGGTGCTGGGCAAGATCGTCGGCGGCGGCTTCCCGGTCGGGGCGTACGGCGGCCGGGCCGACGTGATGAAGCACGTGATGCCGGCCGGTCCGGTGTTCCAGGCCGGCACGCTGTCGGGCAACCCGGTGGCGATGGCCGCCGGCATCGCCACCTTGCAGGAGCTGCGCGATCGGCCGCCGTACGCCCAGCTGGAGCAGCTGGCGGCGAAGCTCGACAGACGGGCTGACGAAGGCGGCGCACGGCGGCGGACGTGCCGCACTGTCTGAACCGCGTCGGCAGCATGTGGACGCTGTTCTTCACCGCCGGGCCGGTGACCGATTACGACACGGCGAAGACGAGCGACACGGCGAAGTTCGGCCGCTTCTTCTGGGCGATGATGGACCGCGGCGTGTACCTGCCGTGCAGCCAGTTCGAGGCGGCGTTCAACTCCGTGCTGCACGGCGACAAGGAGATCGAGCAGACGCTGGCGGCGGCGAAGGAGGCGCTGGCCGAGGTGGCGTGAGAGTACCGGTGTAGGGTAAGATGATAGAGGGAAAAGACCCAGGAGGAATCGCCGATGCCGGAAATCATCGATCGTGGCCGCGGTCCCGAGATCAAGGGGACGCGCATCACCGTGTACGACATTCTCGATTACTACACGCAGGACTGGCACCACACAACTATCGCGGCCCATTTTCGGATTTCGTCCGCCGAAGTCCTAGCTGCCGTCGAGTACATCGAGGCACACAAGGAAGAGGTGATGGCTCAGTACCAGATCATCCTCGATCGCTGCGCACGCGGCAATCCGCCGGAGTTGCAGGCGAAGCTCGACGCCATGCATGCTGAGTTCGAGGCCAAGTATGCGGACCGCATCGCTCGCTCGGAGGAATGGTTACGTGAAAGGAATAATGGCCGACATTAACATCCGGGGGCAAGTGGAGGAATTGCTGCTGATCTGGCAAAGTCCGGCCTGGCGGGAGATGTGGGACAGCCTGAGGCTATCCTATTTCACCTTTGCCGACTTCGGACTCCACCACCAAGCAGTCGATTCTTTGGTTTGGCAAGCGTGTCAAGACCGTGAGGTTGTACTGGTCACCGCGAATCGAAACGACGATGGACCGGATTCTCTGGAAGAAACGCTGAGAAGCCGCAATACGCCGCGGAGTCTGCCCGTTTTCACAGTGGCCGACATCCATCGCTTCGATCGCGAACCATCTTATGTCCTCCGGACCGCCATCCGGTTACTCGATTATTTGTTCGACATCGACCGCGTGCGTGGAACGGGACGACTCTATGTCCCATGAAGGGAGGAACCGCCGATGCCGCTGCTCGATCATTTCCACCCGCCGATCTTCCCCGCGAGAGCCTGGGAATCCTTTCACACCATGTGGCTCGCCGAAATCACGGCAGCGCTCAATCAGGGTGGGCTTCCGTCCGGATATCACGCAGAGACCCAGATAAACTTCGGCGGACAGCGTCGAGGTAGACGTGGCCACGCTCGAACAACCGAGTTCTGCCCCGTACTCTCCGGCCGAGGAAAGCAACGGCGGTGTTGCCGTTCAAACGGTGGCCCAACCGACTGTTGAAACCGGTACGATGATACTGCCGGCCATCTTTCCCGATGAATTCGAGGTTCGCATCTTTCACCGTTCCGGAGGACTTATTCTCGTCGGCGCGATCGAACTGGTCAGCCCCGCAAACAAGGACCGTCCAGAGAGCCGGCGCGCATTCGCGGCCAAGTGCGCCAGTTATCTCCAGAGCGGCATCGGCCTGCTCGTCGTGGACATCGTCACGGAACGCCGGGCCAACCTGCACGACGAGCTGGTGGAGCTGATGGGACTGAACGGCGACTATCGTTTTCCGCTCGACTCGTTGCTCTATGCCGTGTCGTACCGTCCCTTCCGTCCCAAGGTGAATGACGACCGGATCGAGGTCCGACCGACGGGGCTGGACGTGAGCCGGGAGCTGCCGACGATGCGGTTGGCGTTGCGCGGCGGTCCGACGGTGCCGATCGAGCTGGAAGCGACCTACACACGGGCACGGCAGCGGAGCCAGTTATAAGCCACGGAGGCAGCGCGATTATGCCCCCACGGCGGCGATTTCTGACCTATGCTTGTGCAAACCGTTCGCCCATCTCCAGGTACAAGAGGATGTCCGTCATGGAACCAATGCTGATCGGCGTCGTGGTGGGGGCTCTCGGGACCATTCTTGTCGGTACGATGTATTTCGTCTGGGTGCGGGCCGAGAAGGCACCGAAATCGTAAGCACGAATGGCCGAAGCGGCGGCAGGACACGGTCCGTCCGAAACACCGTTCCCCCTCCCTGCCTTCCCGTCTTACCCCGTCGAACCAGGGCCATCGCGCAATGTAACGATCTCCGTATGTGTCGCCAGCCCGAGGATGGCGGTGCGCCCTGCTTGGTCAGTCAGTCAATCCAGTTTTCGACGCGCAATCCCGGCACCTGTCGGAAATCGCGCAGGTTCGCCGACAGCAGCAGCTGGCGTTGCGCGTCAGGGCGATGCTGGCGATCTTCAGATCATGCGCTGAGAGTCTACGAGCACCGGACCTCCGTAACGACTCGAACTCCTCGGCCGCACGTTCATCAAATGGAGCAAAGGTCCATCCGACAAAAGACATTATTAGGTCGAGCAGGTCTCGATAACCGATCACTTGACGCGAAACTTGCCGTTCCCTTGCGATGACCGCCATCCAACCGCGTATCTCCTCCTCGGCTGTGATGATCGTCGTCCCGATTTCCGTTTCTTCCGATTTCTGCACGCGAGCAAGAAGATTCTTGCATCGAGCACTCTGCGGGTATTTATAGATAGAGAAGTGATCGGTATCGAGAAGGATCATCCCCGACCCTCCTTCGCAGCATCTTCTCGATCCGCTTCCTCGATGGCCGCTCGGCGTCCCTCCTCGCGCCACTGCCGCCCGGCCTCCTCTGCCGCTCGGCGGAACTCCTCATTACCCGGCGGCATGTTCGCCATGCGCTCGACCGCCCTCCGCCAATCCTTGAATACCAGCGGCTCCGGCGCCTTTTTCGGCTGTTCCTGTGCGGCTATCTCGCCATGCCCCTCTTTCTGAAGCAAGCGACTCATGGCTTGCTCCAGTTTCTCGATGCGCTCCGCGAGAGCTTCCAGCGTGACCTGCGACATGACTCGACCCTCCGTTACAGCGAATGTGTCCCCCATTATACCGGCGCTGCCAGCCGCTACAATTGCATCGGGAGGCCGGTTTCGATGGCACCGATCTATCTCGACAACAACGCGACCACGCCGCTGCTGCCGGCCGTCTGGGACGCCATGCGGCCGTTCGCGCTCGACGCCTTCGGCAACCCCGCCAGCGCCCACGCCGCCGGCCGCCGTGCGCGCCGTGCCCTCGAAGACAGCCGCGAACAGGTCGCCGCCCTTCTCGACGCCCACCCCGACGAAGTCGTCTTCACCAGCGGCGCGACCGAGAGCAATAATCTCGCTCTTCTCAGTCTCGCAGGTGATCCGCCGGCTCAGCTGCTCGCCAGTTCCGTCGAGCATCCATCCGTCATCGAACCGCTGCGCCGCCTCGCCGAGCGGGGCTTCGCCGTCGAATGGCTGCCGGTCGATACCGCGGGGATCATCGCTCTTCCCGCCAAGATGCACGATGACGCGCGCCTGCTCGCCATCCAGCTGGCGAATCACGAAACCGGTACGATCCAACCGCTTGCTGCACTGCACTCCGCACTCCATTGCGATGCGACGCAAGCCGTCGGCAAGATGCCGGTGCGCTTCCACGAACTCGGCGCGACGACTCTGTCGCTCAGCGCCCACAAGTTCCACGGGCCGAAAGGCATCGGCGCGCTGCTAGTGCGACGTGGGACGAAGCTGCGGCCGCTCTTCCTCGGCGGCCACCAGCAGCAGGGACGACGACCCGGTACCGAACCGGTCGCCCTCGCCGTCGGCCTCGCCGCGGCACTGGACCTGGCTGTACACGAGATGGACGCGCGCTATGCAAGAGTCGTGCGGTTGCGACGGCGCTTTCTCGACCACCTACGGACACAAGCGGTGCCGGTCGTGGTGAACGGGTCGGCGGACGGCCTACCGCATACGCTCAACCTGTCGTTTCCCGGCGTGAAGGCCGATGTGCTGATGATGAATCTCGACCTCGCCGGCGTCGCCTGTTCGACCGGCTCGGCCTGTTCCAGCGGTTCGCTGCTGCCGTCGCCGGTCCTGCAGGCGATGGGCGTCGCCGACGACGTGTTGCGCTCGGCAATGCGTTTTAGCCTTAGTTTTCTGCTGACGGAAGAAGAAGTGGACGAAGCAGCGCGTCGTCTGGTGGAGGTGGTGAATCGATTACGTCCGATGCGTTGTCAGACGGGCGAGTGAGACAGATTGGGCGCCGAGAAGTGGCCGGGTCCCGGCTGGCGCACGCGGCGAACCACGCACCTCCGCACTTCGCTCGGCCATCACCGTGCGCGGTCGTAATTCAGCGCCGATAACAGGGTCCCGCAAGCTTCGCACCTCGCCGTTACCAGCGACGCACGTCGCGGTGGCAAACTCCTGGTAGAACAGGAGGCTGTGTCCGTGTCATGCAGCACAGCAGTTACGTCAGCGACCTCGTGTCGCACCAGCAACTGGTTCGGCGCGGATTTGCCAGTCTCTCTCTTGTCTCTCATTCGCCGCTCGGTGAGTGGTCAGAGATCCTCCATGGCCCGGTCCATTCTTTCATGAAACGGCCCACAATCGACCAGACCAACGGCGAACGACTCAAAGTTCGGTGCCAAGACAAGGACTTGAAGTTCATCCGCCTCGGTATCGACGTGGATGACGCAGGGCTCACCCTCCGGTCCACAGGAACGATAGTCGAGCATAATACCATCGTGGCCTGCCGAAGGTGAGTGGGCAATATAGATTCCCACATCCGGGTAGCCCCACTCGCGGATCATGAACTGGCTGCCCGAGGAAGTTGAGTCGATGGCCCGTTTGCCACCGATTCCGAGAAGGGCGGTGATCTCGACGTGATCATCGGCCCAGTCTGGCCGGCCCGTCGGGTAACACCTACACTTCGGCGTACCGCCGTTCTTGATTCGGAGCAGCCGGAGGTACGATTCCGGCAGTTTGTAGCCGAGCGTTGCTTCGGCCGCGTGAATCATTTCCGCGGTCAGAGGGGGTCCCGTGATGCCATCGACATCGTGGGATTCCCAGAAGTCCGGATTGATTGACATCGGCAATCTCTTGCGCGCCGCCGAACATTTGAGTTCTAGGTTGCGTGTTCCGCCGTTCTGAGGCAGCACGCGGTGCCGGCATGGTTCATATCAGGGTAACACTGTTGTAGGACGGCCTTCCCAGGCCGTCCGCTCCGCCTCGGACGGCCTGGGAAGGCCGTCCTACAACAGTGTCACCCAAGCTGGCCTGTTTTTGAACCATGCCGCGGTGCCCAGGACTGGCTGAGCGGAACACGCAGCCTAGAACTGTGTTACCACTCCGGTGTCCCGTTTGAACCATGCCCGCAGCTGGGCTTGGTTCAAAGGCGGGTAACACCGTGGTAGGACGGATTTGCAATCCGTCCGCTATTACCCGGACGGATTGCAAATCCGTCCTACCACGGTGTTACCACTCCGGTGTCCCGTTTGAACCATGCCGACGTGATGACCGGCCTTGATGTACAGGTCGGCGATGGCCTGGCCGATGAAGCCGGTGCCGCCCATGACGACGATGTTCATGCCTTAGAAAAGTAGGCGGGGCATGAAAAAAAGCTGGGCAAAACTGCTTGAACTCAGTCGCGCCGTGATCGGCCAACCGGGGTTACAACTTCAAGCTGATTGTCGACTCTCTCAACTCCTTCTAACTGGCTTACGACGGCTTGGGCAACTTGCTTGAGGTAGTAGCTCTCAACGCTGCCTTTCAGTACCAACACGCCGTTGTGGTATTCACATGAAAGATGTCTCAGAGCCGTATACGAATTGCTTCGCAAGCAGCGTTCGACCGACTCGATGGTTTCAAGCTGCGAAACAGGAGAGTTGGCATCCACTGTACTCGGCACCCCCAGGGCCATCAACCGCTAATTACCTGTTGAAACCTCTCCAGGATGACCCGAAGTTGTTCCGGGTCTATCGGCTTGACCAGGTGCAGGTCCATCCCTGCCTCGGCGGAATGTCGCCGGTCTTGTTCTTGCCCGTAGCCGGTCACGGCGATGAGCAGCGGTGTCTTCCGAGGGCGCTGGCTGTTCAACTGCTGGGCCACGTCGAAGCCGCTCATCCCCGGTAAACCGAGGTCCAGCAGAACCACGTCCGGCTTGTCGATCCGTGCCTTCGCCAGAGCGGTTGGGCCGTTCGCCGCACACTCGACTTCGTGCCCGTACATGCGGAGCAGCAACGCCATGCTCTCGGCGCAGTCGGGTTGGTCTTCCACGATGAGGATGTGCAGCCCGACATCGTTGACGGGGGTGGTCATGGTCCTTTCTTCCGCCCATGTAGTGAACATCGTAACAGACTCCTGAACGCTGTCTGTTCCCGGTAAATACCTTGCTATTCTTGCAGGAAGCGCCTTCCTTGTCTGTCGGACTTCCGACCAAGCAGCGGATTTTTCCCGACGCTCTAAGGCGAGCGGCGGGTTCTAAGTTCCCGTAGCCGAAGTCGCCAGACTTCGGGTTTGGACGCCCCACCCGAAGTCTGGCGACTTCGGCTACGGGTAAATCATTTCCCGCCGTTCGCCTAAAGCCTCTTCCCGCCTCGGTCATACGTCATCCCAGGGTGGCTGCCGAAGACGCCGTTGCAAAAAAGCCCGCTGCCGTGTAGAGTGATGAAGACGGCGGAATAGCCTCAAATCGGGGGTTGACCATTGCCGTCTGGCTTGAAATCATCACCCTTTTGACACCCGGATGGTCCTTGGGGGGTCTTCGTCGGTGCCATCGGTGGTCCTTTCACGGACAACCGAGGCATCAATGCCGCAACCGCAACCTCCCCCTGCGCAGCCCGCAAACCGCCTTCTGGCCCTTCTGCCGCAAGCCGAGTACCAACGTCTTACTCCCCACCTGCAAACCGTGACGCTGGCTCTTAGACAAGTCCTCTACAAAGCCCGCTCGCCCATCAACTACGTCTACTTCCCCAGCCGTGGCATCGTTTCTGCCATGACGATCATGGAAAACGGGGCTGCCATTGAGGTAGCGACCATCGGCAACGAGGGCATGTCGGGCCTTTCAGCCTTTATCGGGGGTAAAACGTCACCAAACGAAGTCATGGTGCAAGTTCCGGGGGAAGGGATTCGGATGAGTGCGGACGTGCTGAAGGAAGAGGCGAAGCGAGACGGCCCGTTGCGTCGGCTGCTGATCCAGTACAACACGGCGTTTTCCACGCAGGTTTCATACTCCGTGGCCTGCAACGGGCTGCACAAGATTGAAAAGCGCTGCTGCCGCTGGCTCCTCATGTGTCAAGATCGGGTCGGGTCCAACATGCTGCCGCTCACCCATGAGTTCCTAGCGATCATGCTCGGCGTGCAGCGCTCCAGCGTCACGGAAGTTCTTCACCCGCTCCAAGAACGGGGTTTGATCCTCAATGGCCGGGGCAAAATCCAGATTGTTGACCGCCCCGGCCTGGAAGCCACGTCCTGCGAGTGCTACCGGGTCGTCAAGGAAGAATTCGCCCGGCTGTTCGGCTAGATGACTGTTTCACAAGTCCGCCGCCACTGGTGATCTTGTGGGGCACGCTTCCAGCAGGAAGAAAAGGGGACGCAGCTCGATAATACGAATCTGTTCATTCGTATTATCGAGCTGCGTCCCCTTACCGCTCCGAGCCGCTGGCTCCGTCATGACCGGGTGGGATACGGCTCCGGCATGGCGACCCGCATTCAAAACCACTCGTCGAAGTTCCCAAGAACCTTGTCAATCATGGTCCACAAGCAGCGGCCGTTCGGAGTCTGCAAGTGCTGCCACGCCTCGAACTCGTGTTCAACCGGAGCGTGTTCCGGGTTGTGCCGCGGCCAGGGGTACTCGGGATTGGGACCGTCGGCCGCGAGAGCGGGAGCAAGGCGTTCAAGCTCGTAGGCCAAAGCCGAGATATCCTTGATCCATTCTCCAAAGGTAATCGTGTTGTCGAATCCGAGTTTGTGCGCCACCTTCGGCTTGGTCGCCATCGCCCGGACAAACTTGACGAAGGCGGCATGTCCGAGATTGCCTGCACCAGGGCTTTTCCAGAAGTAAGCCTTGGCCAGCTTCTCCGTACACATCTGGAAATAGTGCAGGCGATGACAGATTGGCTGGGACTTCAGGAGTTTGTAGACCTTCCAATCGGACGGCGCCTGCACAAAATGAAGACGCTGCTTTTCGTTCATCGGCCGCCTACCGGAATCTCTTGAGCCCCATCCAGTTGCCACCCGCTTGGCAATGGAAGTTGACGATTCATGATGGCCTCGAACTGGCGCGGCGTAACGTCCGCCACGAACAGTGTGAAAGGGACGCCGTCGATATCAGGCATGAAATCGACGGCGTCGACTGGCCCATTCTCCGGCAAACTCGCCAAGACGTTCACTTCCAGCAAGCGGACCTCCTCGGGCGGAGCGCCCGCCGGAAGATAGAGAATCCGTGTGATTCCCTTGTCAATGGCGAAGTGCTGGCGAGCGATCCACGCGACGAAGTCTTCTTTGCTCATCCCGCGACGCGGCGGGTTCTGCTGCGCCGCGTTTACCGCAGCCTGCCGCCGTTGTTCGTCAACCTGCCTAATGAGGTCGGCATACTCGTGTCGGGGCAATTTGGCCAACGTCGGAACCAAGTCGTTGATGGTCGGCATGTCATTTCCCTTCGGAAGAGGAAAGGGGACAGCGTACTTTATTCCCCTTCATCGCCGCTGAAAAGTGACGGTCCATCGGCCTCCGACTTCCGTGGCCGACCGCGGATGCACTTTCGGTTGGACCTCAGTGCTTTTTCGACAGCGTTTGCACGGCGTCCCGGAAGGCGGCCGCGGTCTGGAAGCGATCGCGCGGGATCGCGCTCGATCGACTTGGTGAGGAACGCGACCGTCTTGGCGTCGAGGTCCGGGCGGAATTCGCGCGGATCGCGGCCCGGCGAGTTGATGTGGTTGACAAACGTCTGCATCGAACCCGGGTGCTTCTCCCACGGCAGATTGAACGTGAACACCTCGAACGCCGTCACGCCCAGCGCGAACAGATCGACGCGTTGGTCGGTCGTGCCCCGGCGAATGATCTCCGGAGCGAGGTAATCGGGCGTGCCGGTGCGGTTGCCGGGCTTGAGGAACTCGGGCTTGATTGGGGATCGCCAGGCCGAAATCGATCAGCTTGACGACGTCCGTCCTTCGTCACCATGGCGTTGCGCGGGCAGATGTCGCGATGCAGGTAGCCCTGCTTGTGCAGATACTCGACTGACATCGGCGAGCTGAGCGAGAAATTGACGCGATTGCCGTTGAGCTGGGCGGCCTTGGTTTCCACAAGAGTATTGAAGCCGACGCCGTCGATCAGCTCCATGACGAGGTACGGTTCGCCCTCGGTCGTAATGCCGTGCTCGAACGTCTGCACGATATTGTGGTGCTTGAGATCGATGCAGATGGCCCCTTCCTTCGGCTTCTTCGAAGCCGGGGAAGCGGGCCTCGAACTTGGCGGTCTTCTCCTTGTCGAGCAGCTTGAGGCAGACGGTGCGGCCGAGGTTGCGGTCGCGGGCCCGCCAGACCTTGGACATGCTGCCCTGCCCGGTCCGGCCGATCAGCTCGAAGCGCTTCTTCACGTCGAGACGCACCCCGTCCTTGCCGCCTCCACGCCCCGAACAAGCCAATCCAGCAGACCCACGACGCTCTCCCGTCTTGCCGGCGAAGCAGGTTCGTCAACTTGCTTGTGCAGCATGCTCACGGACATGTCCTTCATCAATGTTCGCAATAATCAATGATCCGGGCCACCTCGGTGCGGAGGTCCTTGCGCGGCACGATGCGATCGACGAAGCCGTGCTGGAGCAGGAACTCGCTGGTCTGGAAACCCCTCGGGCAGCTCCAGGCGGACGGTGTTCCAGATGGTCCGCTTGCCGGCAAAGCCGATGAGGGCGCCAGGCTCGGCCAGGGTGATGTCGCCTTGCAGGGCGAAGCTGGCGGCGACGCCGCCCATGGTCGGGTTGGTCAGGATGGAGATGTAGAGCCCGCCGGCCCTGTCGTACCGGCCGAGGGCGGCCGAGACCTTGGCCATCTGCATCAGCGACAGGATGCCCTCCTGCATGCGCGCACCGCCGCCGGAACCGCTGACGATGATGAGCGGCAACTGCATGCGCGTCGCCTCCTCGGCGGCGCGCGTCAGCTTCTCGCCGACCACGGAGCCCATGCTGCCGGCCATGAACGCGAAATCGGTGACGCCGAAGACGACCGGCCGGCCGCGAATGTAGCCGCGGCCCACCACGGCGGCGTCGGACATGCCGGTCTTTGCCTGCTCGGCCTTGAGGCGGTCGGCGTAGGGCAAGCGGTCCTTGAAGCCCAGCGGATCGCACGGGCGGAGATCGGTGAACCATTCCTCGAAGCTCTGCTCGTCAAGCAACTGGGCGATGCGTTCGCGCGCCGGCAGGTAAAAGTGGTAGTCGCACTCGGGGCAGACGTTGAAACGGCTCTCCGCTTCCTTGCGAAAGACGGTGGCCTTGCACTGCGGGCAGCGAATCCACAGACCTTCCGGCACGCCGCGCTTGGGTCGGCTCATGGGTACACCATTACGGGCAGCGCTGCCGGCGGCGGCTTCGGCGGGTGTAGTCTCTTGCGGTTTCATGCCAGCTCGGGTACGAAATCCCCCCGGCGACAGGGCGACGGCCCCATCGTCCCAGCCTCTATCTCATCCGCACGGGTGCCGGTCGTCAAGTCCATTCGGGGTATGGACGTCGCGGCTCCGGAGCGTTTCCTGGCCGATGTCCAACACTATAGCGCTACTCCCTGCCAGAACAACCATTTCTCCCCTCTCCCCGGTACTCCGGGAGAGGGCTCTTCTGCTCCCCTCTCCCCGGTACTCCGGGGAGAGGGCTCTTCTGCTCCCCTCTCCCCGGTACTCCGGGGAGAGGGCTCTTCGCTCCCCTCTCCCCGGTACTCCGGGGAGAGGGCTCTTCGCTCCCCTCTCCCCGGTACTCCGGGGAGAGGGGTCGGGGGTGAGGGGTGAGGGCCAGAACACTGCTCTGTCGCTCACCCCTCACCCCCGACCCCTCTCCCCGGAGTACCGGGGAGAGGGGAGTAGCGCTATTGTGCTAACAACTGACCTGCTCCCGCACCAGCTCGCCGAACAGTTCCGGCCGGCGCGTGCGCAGCATGTAGTTGGCCAGGGAGCGCTCCCGTGCCAGAAGGGCCGCGTCGAGCGTCGCCACGATCATTTCCTCGCGGATGCGCTCCTGCTGAGTGGACGCGAGCAACTCGCCGTCCGGGCCCCAGATCAGGGCGGCGCCGGCGTGGTGCGGTTGGTTCTCGCTGTCGTGCGGCCAGTAATCGACGTAGCCTGCGCGCCCCGCCTGATCGGTCAGCACGGCGAAGCACGCATTTTCACGGGCGCGCAGAGCGTATTTGCCGAGAAACTGGTGCGCAAAACGCCGAGCCTTCGCTTCGCTTTCCGGCGTGTCGTTCCAGACCTTGAAGCGTGCGGCATGCGGCATCAGAATCACGTCCGCACCGCGCAGGGCCAGGACGCGGGCAATCTCGGGGAACTGGTTGTCGTAGCAGATGACGATGCCGACCTTGCACGGACCGACGTCGAACACGGTCAGGTCGCGGCCGCCCTTGTAGTAGAACGACTCGTCCCGCGACAGGTGCAGTTTGCGCTGCTTGCCGAGGTAGCCGTCCGGATCCGACCAGCACCTGCGTGTTGTAGACGATGTCGCGCTCCTTCTCGCTCATGCCGGCGCACAACACCAGACGATGGCGTTTGGCGATCTGCGCCAGGCGGGCGACGCTGGGTCCGTCGGGGACAGGTTCGGCCAGGTGCCAGGTGTTCGGCGTGCAGTGGCCGTGAACGACCAGCTCCGGGAAGAGTACCAGCTCGACCTGCTCCGCGGCGGCCTTGCCGCACCATCCGTCGATGGCCGACAGCACCCGTTCGGTTTCGCCCAGGAAGCCGTTCATGCTTACCGCGGCCACGCGCGTCGTTCTCATATATTCCCCCCCAATGACCGGAGACGAAAGAAGGATCGAGGATCAAGATTGTTCAGCGATTATCCAGTAGAGCCGAGCGGATTGCCAGGGGTTTTTACGAACTGCGAGCATTCTGATATAATAGCGCAAAGAGAATTCCCTTGACGCGAATCATCCCGTAGCGGATAACCCTCTTTGCGCTGAGTGGGAAGAGAATGGACCTTGTCTGACGCCACAACGTCTTCATCTTCCGGCTACCGAGACGACTCGCTTGTCCTGACGGAGAAGGTGCAGGGTAAGGAACTTGTCGAAAGGAGCCTCCTCCGGAGGCCGCGACGACAATGAAGAGTGCTAAACGGATCACGCTGCATACGTCGATCTCACTGGACAAGGAAACAGGCGGCGTTCTGGCAGTGTATTTCCGCGTACGACCCGGCAAGTCGGCCGAGACGCGAGAATTTGCCGATGGGAACGCCATTGCCGACTACGATGCGGATGGTAGCCTGCTCGGGGTCGAGATCCTCGCTCCGTGCGACGTCACCGTTCTTGATAAAATCAGCCGAAAAGAACCAAAGCCCGTTAAGACGTTCCTGCGTTCCTCAATTCCGGTCCAGATGCTGGCCACCTCTTGCGCCTAAATACCTCGCCCCAGCGGTCCGCAAACGAGAAGTTATCGAGGCCTTTGATGGGTACCCTCGACAAGCCATCCGACATTCGGGGGAGCGTTCCCCCGACCGGAGTACGCTGGCGCATCCTGGCCCTGCTCCTGGCGTACAGCTTCATGAGTTGGTTCAATCGCATAAGCATGGCCGCTGCCGGCGATGAGCACATCATGCGCGACTACCACATTTCCGAAGAAACGATGGGGGCGATTTACTCGGCTTTTCTCCTCGTCTACGCAATCTTCATGACGCCCGGCGGCTGGTTCATCGACCGCTTTGGAGGCGCGGACGGCACTGGTCGTCATGGGCTTCGGCTCGGCGCTATTCGGAATGTTGACCGGTTCTGCCGCGCTGTTCGGCGCCGGACTGGTCATCCCCGCGCTCTTCATAATTCGTGCGCTGATGGGCTTGTCGCAGCGCTTCCATTTATCCCGCCTGCGGTCGGGTCGTTTCCCGATGGATTCCTTATCCGCAGCGTGCTTTCTCCAACGGCATGGTCAACTGCGCGGCTCCGGTTGGGATCGCGTTCACATTCGTTGGTTTTGGAGCATTGATGGACGCCGTCGGTTGGCCGTGGGCTTTCGCACTCACCGGCGGATTCACGGCGGTCCTCGCCCTACTGTGGACGATCGTGGCCGCCGACCGTCCCCAAGAACATTCTGGCGTCAACGCAGCCGAGGTGCGCCTGATCGAGCAGGATGAGCCGCTCTGGAATGCAGTAACAAGCCCCTCGCAAGGCGCGGTGAGCGGTTGGAGAATCCTGCTGCGCAATCGCAGTCTCGTGTTGCTCACCCTGAGTTATGGTGCGGTCAATTACTTTGAATACCTCTTCAGCTTCTGGATGCACCATTACTTCGAGGAGGTGCTCAAGATGGGAAAAGCGGAGAGCCGGTACTACGCCGGTATCGTTCACCTGGCGGAGGCATTCGGCATGGCGTTCGGCGGTTGGCTCTCGGACCGTTTGCAGCGCCGATACGGCTATCGCCGCGGTCGCGCCATCGTCCCCGTTTTCGGCATGATCGGTAGCGCCGTTTTTCTGGTCGCCGGCCTGGCAGCCACGCAGCCGGGGTGGATCGTCGCCTGGTTTTCGCTCGCTGTCGGCTCGGTTGGGATGTGCGAGGGACCGTTCTGGACGACAGCGATCGAGCTGGGCGGCGCGCGCGGCGGCACCGCAGCCGGTATCTGCAACACCGGCGGCAATGCGGGCGGACTGGTGGCTCCCGTCATCACCCCCTGGATCAGCCGTCACACCAGTTGGTTCTGGGGAATCGGCCTGGGCAGTGTCGTTTGCCTGGTCGGAGCGGCGCTTTGGTGGTGGATCGATCCGGCCGAGCGCTGCGTCGAGGCCGATCCAGTTTCATGAGCGGCTCCCGAAAGCAGACTTTTCGGGCAGATCCTGATGGGCTGCGCAAGAACAAGAGGTGCAACTTCTGTAGGACGGATTTGCAATCCGTCCGGCCCACACGGACGGATTGCAAATCCGTCCTACAAAGGTTGCGCGGATCCTTACTCCGGCAGTTGCCACAGCCTCACCGTCTGGTCCGCACCGCCGGAAACCAGCCGTTTGCCGTCGGGTGAGAACGCCACGGCCAGCACCGGCCCCGTGTGTCCTTCGCAGCAGCACAGCTCCGCCCCGCTCACCGGGTCCCACACGCGCACGGTGCCGTCATGGCTGCCCGACGCCAGCCGTGATCCGTCCGGCGCCGCCGCCACGCACACCACCATCTGCTTGTGGCCCGTGAACCGGCGCAGCTCGCGGCCGGTGTCGCGGTCCCACAGACGCACGGTCGTATCGAAGTGGGCCGAGAGCACCGCGCGGCCATCCGGCGACAGCGCGACTGCCAGCACCGCTCCCTTCGGCACCGCGAACGACCGGACTTCGCGCCCGGTCTTGGCGTCCCAGAGCCGGAGCGAAGAATCGCGGTCGCCGGTCACCGCCAGGCGCGCATCGGCGGATAGCGCCACGCCCGTGACGCGCCCCTTGTGTCCGAGCAACCGTTGCGACTCGCGGCCGCTCGTCAGGTCCCAGAGCCGCGGCGTCCGGTCGTCGCCGCCGCTGAGCGCGGCCCGGCCGTCGCGCGATACGGCCACTCCCCGCACCGTGTCGGTGTGGCCCGTCAAGCGCAGCAGCTCGCGCCCCGTGGCCGCCTCCCAGAGCCGCACGCCGATCCCGTGTCCCGCGAGAATGTGGCCTGTCGCCGGGATCACCGTGAGGCAGGCCGGCTCCGGTGCCGTCTCGCCGTAGCGGTGCCGCTGCTTGCCGCTCACCACGTCCCAGACACGGAGGGTGCGGTCCAGCGCTCCGCTGACCACCGTTTGCCCGCTCGGCGAAAAGGCCACGGCGGCGACCGACCCGGTGTGCCCGGTGATCTTCTTTTCCTCGTGCAGCGGTGCCGGTTGGTGGCCGCCGGGAAGCTGGCCGGTCTGAGCCAGATGCTCCAGGACGGCAGCCAGGTCGCCCGGCGTTCGGTAACGATCGGCGGGGACCTTCGCCATCAGGCGGCGCACCACGGCAGCGACGGCCGACGGCACTTCGGCGCGCAACTGATCGACCGACGGCGGCGTTTCCTGCCGTTGTCGATCCAACTTCTGGATCAACGTGCCGCCGGGAAACGGCACCTTGCCCGTGAGTAGGAAGTAGAAGGTGCAGCCGAGCGAGTACAGGTCGGCCCGGATGTCGGCCCCGTGCGGGTCTTCCAGTTGCTCCGGGGCGATGTAGTCCGGCGTGCCAATAACCGCCCCGTCGCGGGTCAGTGTCGTCAGCGATTCTTCGGGAGAATGGGCGAGCTGGTAGAGCCGGGCCACGCCCATGTCGAGGATCTTGACCAGCGGCCGCGTCACCGCCGACTGGCCCGGCAACACCGCGACGATGACCATGAGATTCGCGGGCTTGACGTCGCGATGAACGAGCGCCTGTTCCGTGGCGTGTTGCAAGCCGAGTGCCGTTTGGCGGACGAAGTCACACGCCTGGGCGATCGGCAGCGGGCCGTTGCGATCGACCAGTTCTTGCAAAGTGATGCCGGGCACGTACTCCATCGCCAGGTAGTGCGTGTCGCCGTCCTGGTCGGATTCATAGACGGAGACGACGTTCGGATGCGACAGGCGCGCGGCCGCCTGGGCCTCGCGGCGAAAGCGATTGAGCACGTCCGCGCTGGCCAAGCGTTCGTGACGAATCACCTTCAGCGCGACGATGCGGTCGCGCTCGACCTGGCGGGCACGGTAGACGACGCCCATGCCGCCGTGGCCGATTTCTTCGAGAATCTCGTAACCGGCGACGGCGGGAAAACTGGACGGCCGCCCAGCCGAGGCTACCGTGGGCGAGAAGAACGGCGGGGTGAGATTGGTGATCGTCGGTTCGATCGGCGACTCCCGAGCGGTCTTCTCGACGGCTCCGCAAACCGGACACGAGGCGCTGACGCTGCCGACCGCGCTGGTCTGGTCGAGGGACGCCTCCCATTCGTGACCGTTGACACAGCGCAGCAGACGGGGCATGGCTCCACACCGATTGCAGAAGTCGAAGGACGGAACTAAGAGTACACTGCATTGTATTCTGACTTCTGCGTTCTGACTTCTGCATTGCGGCTGGGAGGCCAACCTCGTGAGCAGCGCGACCTTGACCGACTACGACGTCTACCTCTGGGCGGAGGGGAGCCTCTTTCGGGCCTACGATAAGCTGGGCGCCACCTTGCCGAGCGCGACGGCGTGGCTGGCACGCGCTTCGCCGTCTGGGCACCGGACGCCGAGCACGTGTCCGTCGTCGGCGACTTCAACGGCTGGCGCGAGGGGCAACATACGATGTCGCCGGTCGCCTCGTCCGGGATCTGGGAGTGCTTCATTCCCGGCGTCGGCCGCGGCGCCCTCTACAAATACGCCATCACGTCGCGCTACGACGGCCGCCACGCCGAGAAGGCCGATCCCTACGCCTTCGCCGCCGAGATTCGGCCGCTGTCCGCCTCCAAAGTCTGGGACCTGTCCGGCTACACCTGGGGCGATCGTGAGTGGATGGAGCGGCGCAGCAAGGCCAACGCGCTGGACGCCCCGATGTCCACCTACGAGGTGCATCTCGGCTCCTGGCGGCGCGACCCGAGGACGGCAATCGCTGGCTGAGCTATCGGGAGCTGGCCGTGCAGCTCGTGGACTACGTCGCCGACATGGGGTACACGCACGTCGAATTGCTGCCGGTCTCGGAGCATCCGCTCGATGCTTCCTGGGGCTACCAGACCGTCGGCTACTATGCTCCCACGAGCCGATTCGGCACGCCGCAGGATTTCATGTACCTGGTCGATGCCCTGCACCGGCGCGGCATCGGCGTCATTCTCGACTGGGTGCCGGCCCACTTCCCGCGCGACGGCCACGGCCTGGGCTGGTTCGACGGCACGCACCTCTACGAACACGCCGACCCGCGTCTCGGCGAGCATCGGGACTGGGGCACGTTCATCTTCAACTACGGCCGGCGGGAGATCGCCAACTTCCTGATCGGCAACGCCCTGTTCTGGCTCGATCGCTACCACATCGACGGTCTGCGCGTGGACGCCGTCGCTTCGATGCTGTATCTCGATTACTCGCGCCAGGAAGGCGAATGGGTGCCGAACCGTTTCGGCGGCCGGGAGAACCTGGAAGCCATCGACTTCCTGCGCCGGCTCAACGAGCGCGTTTACGGCGAGTTCCCCGGCGCCTTCACCGTGGCCGAGGAGTCCACCGCCTGGCCGATGGTATCGCGGCCGACTTTCCTGGGCGGACTGGGTTTCGGCTACAAGTGGGACATGGGTTGGATGCACGACACGCTCGGCTACCTGGCCCACGACCCGGTTCACCGCCGCTATCATCACGACCGCCTGACGTTTCGCCAGCTTTACGCCTTCGCCGAGAATTACATCCTGCCGCTGTCGCACGACGAGGTCGTTCACGGCAAGGGCTCCCTGCTGGAGAAGATGCCGGGCGACGACTGGCAGATGTTCGCCAACCTACGGCTGCTGTACGGTTACCAGTACACGCAATCGGGCAAGAAACTGCTGTTCATGGGCGGCGAGTTCGGCCAGCGGCGCGAATGGAACGAAGACGTTAGCCTCGACTGGCACCTGCTGCAATGGGGTTCTCACCAGGGCCTGCAGAACTGGGTGCGCGATCTGAATGTTCTGTACCGCAACGAGCCGGCCCTGCACCAGCTCGACTGCGACCGGGCGGGTTTCGAGTGGATCGACTGCAACGACGGCGACACGAGCGCACTCAGCTACCTGCGGCGCGGACGCACGGCGGACGACTGCATCCTCGTCGTGCTGAACTTCACGCCGGTGGTGCGCGATCACTACCGGGTCGGCGTACCGTTCCCCGGCGGCTGGGCCGAGGTCCTCAACAGCGACTCCCCGTATTACGGCGGCAGCGGGCAGGGGAACCTCGGTGCTGTGCGCACCGAGCCGTGGCCGTGTCACGGCCGTAGGCACTCGGTCGATCTCACGTTGCCGCCGTTGGGGATGGTGGTGTTTCGGTACGAGAAAGGGAGCTGAAAAGGTTAGACCATCTCGTAACATGTAACACCGGGTGGGTGTTCTTGCGCAGAAACTGTTATGAGCCATCTGAAATGCGGGAAATACGCTGATCTCGCAACAGAAACACCTGTCTCGTAACACCCTTTTGGGCATCTCGTAACAGCCTTCCGGCAGCTGTTTTTGGAAAAGGTAATATCAAACGCGGGGCATCATTCAAAGGCGGGTGGCACGGTGGTAGGACGGATTTGTAATCCGTCCGAGCTAGTGCGGACGGATTACAAATCCGTCCTACCACCGTGCCACCCGCTTTTGAACCATGCCCATTTCAGGCCACGCATGAATTCTCAAGTCATTGTCTATCTTCCGGTTGTGACGATTTTAACTTTTTTTCTGAAAATGCCATCCTCATCGCAAATCGTGATCTATGATTACACTCGAATGAATGCGGCCATCTTGATCCTTCCCAGGCAGGGTCGAGCGCAGCTGGGATTGACCGGACGCGGCGAAGCGCGGTTGAATCGAGCGGCGAACGGAGGGATACTGAGCCGTACGACATTCAGGAACCGAACCGGACTCTCCCCCCATCCTTTCTTGGGAGAAAACGGTCGGGTGTCAAGCCGCTTCCATCTCGGAACCGGCACGGAGGATCGGACCCGCAACTACAATCCGGCAACAGGGAGGATCGTTGATGGCGGGCCAGTTCCGTTGTCCTCGCGGTCACGAATGGGAAGACGCTTTCGACGATGTGCCGTCGATGGTGGACGGCCGCATTGTCTGCCCATCCTGCGGCCCGTACTCAATCGAGGAAGCCTACTCGGAACCGCAGGTCGATAGCGTTCCGGACGCCGTCCCATCCTCCGAGGACGCCTCCGTGCGTGCCTTTCGAGACCGCCCAACCATACTGACCGAAGAGTTGCAAATTGCACTCGGGACGTCGCCGCCAACGCTGCCCGGCTACGAGATCCTTGGTGAACTGGGTCGCGGCGGCATGGGGGTCGTTTACAAGGCCTGGCAAACCAAGTTGAAGCGCCCCGTCGCACTCAAGATGCTTCTGGGCGGCCGGCACGCCGGTGAACGACAACTGGCCCGCTTCCGGGCCGAGGCCGAAGCGGTGGCCCGGTTGCAGCACCCGAACATCGTGCAGATTTACGAGGTCGGCGAACAGGCCGGCCATCCGTATTTCTCTCTCGAATACGTCGAGGGCGGTACGCTGGCGGACCGGATCGAACAAGGCCCCTTGCCGCCGCGCGAAGCGGCCGAGTTGATGGAGACGCTGGCCCGCGCCGTTCACTACGCCCACGAAAGAGGCATCGTCCACCGCGACCTGAAGCCGGCCAATGTCCTGCTCAGCGAAATCCGAAACTCGAAATCCGAAAACCGCGCCCGATTCGGATTTCGGATTTCGGATTTCGGATTTTGAGCCAAAGATCACCGACTTCGGTCTCGCCAAGGACCTGGACCGCGTTGAGTCGTACACGCGCAGCGGCGCCGTGGTCGGTACGCCGCATTACATGGCGCCCGAGCAGGCCAGCGGACAGCGCGACCAGATCGGCCCCGCCACGGATGTGTACGCCCTCGGCACGATTCTTTACGAGTTGCTCGTGGGCCGACCGCCCTTCGACGGCGAATCGGTAATCGATCTCCTGCTGCGAGTGACGCGCGAGGAGCCGGAAGCGCTGCGCAAGCACCGGCCGAAGACGCCGCGCGATCTGGAGATTATCTGTCTCAAATGTCTGCATAAACAACCGCACCGGCGCTATTCCAGTGCCGCCGACCTGGCCGACGATTTGCGCCGCTTTCTCAGTTATGAGCCGATCCTGGCTCGTCCCGTGTCGGCACGCGAACGCTGCGTGCAGTGGGTGCGGCGTCATCCCGCCTGGGCCGGCCTAGCTGCGGGGCTGCTCGTGGCCGTCGTCTCTCTCGGAGCGGTCGAGGTGCGCGACCTCGTCAACGCCCGTCAGAAGCGCGAGGCGGTTGGCGCGGAAGCCGCCATGCTGTTCCTTAAGGCGGAGGCGGACGCCGAGACGGGGCAGTACGATCAGGCTCGGAACCATCTTGATAAGCTCGCCCGGCTAACGTTGACCGACGTCCCCGACGTCCCCGACGACCTGCGCCACGCCACGGCGCGCCTCACCACAGAGGTCGATGGCATCCTCGCGGCCCGTGTCACGCTCACCCGGTTTCTGGCGCTGCGCGACGCAGCGCTGTTCCTTGCTGCTCCGGACAATCATCGAATGGCGGCCGAAAAAGCCGGTGAGGCGCTGCAGCTCGTCGGTCTGACCGAGGATGGCTGGAAGCGGGGTAAGTTCTTCACGGACTTACAGGCGAAGGCCATCACGCACGGCTGTCTGGAACTGCTGCTGGTTCTCGCCGAGGCGGAAGCACCGTTCGACCTGCCCGGACTGTCCGACCAGGCGGCGGTCCACCGGCGCTTGCCATTCTCGATAGGGCGCGGCCCCTCGGCTTGAACACGAAGGCGATTCACCTCCGCCGTGCTTTCTATCTGAAAGGGATCGACGCCAAATCCTCGGAACACGAGCAACAACTGGCCGACCTCTGTCCCGTTGAGTCCGGCTTCGATCTGGTGTTGATGGGACGGGAGCAGTATTTCGCCGGCCAAATGCAGGAGGCCCTGCAATCATTCGAACAGGCCGTCGCCAAGGAGCCGGCGGACTTCTCGGCATGGTATTATCGGGCCCTGTGCTACGTTCGCCTCGGGAGAATGGAGTCAGCGGAGCTGAGCCTGACCGCCGCCCTGTCGCACAAGAACAACGTGGTCTGGCCCTATCTGCTGCGCGGCTTCGTCAATGGCCAGCTCCATCGCTATCCGGCTGCCGAGACGGATTTCGACACCGCCGACCGCCTGCTGCACGATCACGACGATCTGGACGCCCGTTATGTCCTGCTCAACAACCGCGCGGTGGTTCGCCTGGGCCGCCTCAGCCAGAACGGCAACACCGAGAAGGTTGCGGATGAGTTGTTCAATTTGGCACGAACCGACCTGCGCGCCGCGATGGAGCTGAAGCCGGAGCAGTATCACGCCTTCGTGACTTTGGCCCAGGCTTTCTCCGATCGGCACCAGCCTGGGAAAGCTCTGGAGGAAATAAATCGAGCCATCGCGCTCGCCCGCAAGCAGAAGGCGGAGCCGGATACGCTCGCCTTGCTCTACCGCAATCGTGCCCGCTGGCAAGAGGCCACGGAGAACGCGACGGCGGCCCTTGCGAGTCTGCGGATCGCGGCCGATTTGCTGGAAAAGGACGGCGGAGAGAAGGCAAAGATCCTGGTCGAGAGCGGCCACGTGAACGCCCGCAACCACCGCTTTGCGGACGCCCTGGCCCTCTACGAGGAAGCTCTCTGCCTAAACCCGGAGTTGGCGGAAGTACCCTCCCTGCGCGCCCAGTGTCTTCTGAAGCTGGAGCAGTGGACGGATGCAGTACACGCATTCGACGATCTCGTCCGGCCCGGCACCACGGTGCAACCGAAACACCTGGCGGGACGCGCGCTGCGCTCAGATGAACCAGGAACCGCCGAACCGGCTCGGAGCCGTCGCGGACTTCACGCTCGCACTGACCATCGAGCCCGACAATGCCGGATACCGCACCCAGCGTGGACAATGCTACCTGGCCCTCGAACAATACGACGCCGCTCTCGCCGATTTCGAGGAAGCGCTGGCAAAGGGACCGACCGCCGCCGCCCTGCTGGGCCGGGCGCACGCTCACGTCCATCTCGGCCGCCACCGCAGCGCTGCCGCGGACGCCGAAGCGGCGCTGAACCTGAAAGACCTCTCACCTCTCCAGATGTACCGCGCCGGCGCCGTCTTCGCCCTGGCTGTCGGTTCCCTGGACGAGCTGAAACGTCCTCTGACGCGCGAGGAGATCAGCGCCCGGTCGCTCTATCAGGATCGCGCGCTCAGCCAGGTTCGTCTCGCCCTGCTCGCCCTGCCGCCGGAGCAACGCGCCGGCTTCTGGTTGTCGCATCCGGCCCGTGATCGTGCCCTGGCGGCTGTGCGGTCCACACCGGTTTTCCGCCAACTGCAACACGACTTCGCCCCGCCGGCGAACTGAGACAAGCCGCGCTCGGCAGGCAGAAATTCCTGACGGTCGCGGCTCGTTCCCCTGATCCGAGGTTCTCGAGGATAACTGCCATGCTGAATCGTTCCCGTCCCACTTCGATCCCGCATCTTCCTCATCGGCCTCAACTGGAGGTGCTGGAAGACCGTGCCCTGCCGTCGGTGTCAGCCCTCATCTCCGTGCCGGTTCCGCTTCCCGTCGCGCCGGCGGTGGTGCAGACTCTCAACCCGGTCAATTCGTCGCTTTGGTCGGCGCCGTCAGCAACGTCCGGTGATGTGCCGTCCATCGTGCAGGCGGTTCAGGCCCTGGTCGAAGATGTCGAGTCCACCGTGCAGACGACCAAGTCCGACAACGCCCAGAGCACCGCTCTGACCGGCACGGCCGCCGTTTCCAACTCGACCACACAGCCGGCCGCGACTACGGATTCGCCGGCAGAGGCGACCTCGACCGCCGCGGAAATCGCGAACGACATCGCTACTAAGACGAAGGAAATGACCACGAAGGCTGTGACGCAGCAGGCAAAGGCGGACGCCAGCACTGCCATCGCAACCTCCAGCACCTCGACCGTGGCTGCCAAGTCGTCGCTGGTGTACTCGGCCGAGTCCACGAGTCCGATGCAGGTCGAATCGTCCATGCCTGACGCATCCGTCTCCCCGGCTGTGGAGGTAATCGCTGACGGAGACGTGAGTTCGTCCAATCAGCAGATGGCGATCGCCACAACAGCGGCGAAGACCGAAACCAGTGTGAACGCGGCCCAGAACGACCGCGCCGCACTGGCCGACGCCTGGGGAACGATCGCGGGCCAGAACGGGAACTCGGCGAACAGCTATCTCCCGTTGATGCCGGCGCGGGATTCGGACTTCATGGCCGGCCGGCTCTTCGACGCCTTTGGACTGAGAGCTGGTGCCCGTGCATCTTTCTCGGGCCAGGTCGATGCCACGGAGGATGCCGCGGTGTTCGCCCGGTTGGAGTCGCTCAACGACGTCGGCTTCTCGGTGTCCGACGACGCTTCGCTGGGTGCGGCCACCGCGATGAGCCAGCTGACCGGACGGCGTGCGGACGTGTTGCCACAGCAAGGTTCGGCCGTGGCGTCAGTCGCCACTCTGCTCGGCGACGACACGACCGCCGAGGCCCGCTCCAGCGGAGCGGCGGACGAGCGGTTGAATCATCTCCTCATCAATCCGATGGCGGCCGGTTCCTCCGCAGCCACAGAGACCGCGTCGCTTCCGGCGGACGGGTCAGGAGAAGCGAGCGACAAGCCGGCGAGCGTGCCGACGCTGATGAGTTCGCTGCTTCTCCTGCCGCTGGGCTGGGGCCTGGTCCAGGTGCGCCGGCTGCGGAAACGCAAGAGCGAGATTCGCTGAGAGATGCTTCGATGTATACGTTTCGCGGTTTGAAAGTGACCGCGAAACGTATCATGCAAACAGCTTCGCGCGGGCCGCTTCCGTAATCGCGACGACGGCAGGGTGCTTGAGCTTCCGCTCGGGTGAAATGACGTAAAACCGCTCGCGGATCGACTCGACTTGGCCGATCAAACCGACCTTGTACTGCTGCTGCGTTTCTCTTTGTACCACCGTCCGCACGGCAAAGATGCCCGCTCCATTCCGACCAAAAACCTTGAGCAAGCCGGGGTCGGCAAACTCACCGCGTACCAGCGGGTGAATCCCTTCGGCATCAAACCATTGCTCGAGCGAGCGGCGCAGCGACGTGTTCTCCGCGGGCAATAAGAACGGGGCACCATCCAGGGAGCGCGGGAAGCCGCGCCGATAGCGGGCGGCCAGCTTCGGCGTACCCATGATCAACACGCCGCACTCGCCCAGCATATGATTGAACACTCGGACCTTGGTCGTAGGACTAACCGGAGCATCCGCCAGCACGACGTCCAGGGCATTTACCGCAAGCTGTGCCAGCAGGGCTTCGGGCATGCCGTGTTCGCAAATGATCTGCACCGGCTCCGGAAGAAGCAGAGCCGGCTCCAGAAGTCGGTAAGCGATTTCCTTCGGCAAGGTGTTCGCGACACCCGCCAGCAGCCGGAGCGGCCGGCCCGGAGGCCGACCATTGAGCGTGTCCTGAAGCTCTCGACCCAGGGAAAAGATCTCGTCCGCATAACGAAACACGACGCGCCCGGTTTCGGTCAGCACGAGATTCCGGCCGGAGTGCTCGAAGAGTTTCGCGCCCAGGGCTTTGTCGAGGGCGCGCAGTTGCCCGCTGATCGTCGGTTGGGTCAGGTACAGTTGCGCACAGGCCTTCGCAATGCTGCCTTCCCGCGCCACCGTCCAGAAATAGAGCAAATGGTGGTAGTTGAGCCAGGTCATGGCTTACACTTTACATCGGTTTTTTCGATGCTTCAATCTCGAATCTTCAATTAGTCCGCAAAACGCTTCCAGGGTATAAATACATCGTCGGATGAGAAGAGGCTCCTGAGTTCCGAAACATCCTGAAGACTCTCTTTCAAGGAGGAGAATGACCATGCTAGTTCTCAGTCGGAAGCCCGGCGAAAAGGTACGGATCGGCAACGACATCACCATCGTCGTGCTGGAGGTCAAAGGGGACCGGGTGCGCATCGGCTTCGACGCCCCGGCTCACGTTGCCATCGCTCGTGAGGAGATTTACGATCCGCTCGTCGGGCCGTTCGTCCGAGAAGCGTCCGGGAACAGGGAGATGCATCATGCGGTTGGAACTCTGTTGCCCAGGTCTTGATGTCGGTCCGGGGCTGCGACTCGATCGACCGCAAGCTCCGGTTCGCCCTGGGACGATTCGGAAGTCGGGTCGTCGGGGTAACGATTCACTTGAGTTGCCTCGACGATCGGAACAGGAGTGCGACCCAGCGCTGCCGAATCGTTGCCCGCTTGACGCCACCCGGACGGGTCTGTGTCGAGGTCGCCGACGCGGACCTTCATGTTGCGTTGAATCGCGCGGCAGAACAGATCGGGCCGTCAATCAGTCGTGAGTTCATGCGCCGGCGCGACCAGCGCAAGTATTCGGCACGTTGACCCGGCATTCAAGACGTCTTGAACGAGACGCATTTCCGGCGGGTACTGGTGTCGCACTGCAATTGAAAAGAGGTGGTGTCTATGATTTGACGGCGACGCGATGCCGTACCCAGTCGGTTTCCAATTCCATTTCAGCAGGACCACAGTCGGCCTGCTCCACATTTCTTCTGTCTCGGGATTCGCCGAATTCACATCAACTCCGGCGCGTTCCGAGCAGATCGGAGGAAGTCGGTCATGTTTCACAAGTGGATTCTCCATCTCAGCCTTGCCTGGGGATGCTTGTTGTTCCCGCTGTCGCCGCAAGCGCGCGCGGCCGCTGCTGCGAAAACTGTCGCGGAACCCACGTCGTACCGCGACGTGGTCAAGAAAGTGCTGCCGGCCGTCGTCAGCATTGAAACCCGGACGAAGATGGCGGCGCATTCCTGGAAGCCCTTCATCAACGAGTCCGAATTCCCGCAGGAGTTCGGCAAGACCCTGGAACCGTTCGGACGCCTGCCGTTCGACCTGCCCGGTGAAACCTGGCGCTCGGGCCTGGGTTCGGGATTCGTGGTCGATGGCAAGGGAGTCATCGTGACCAACTGGCACGTTGTCCAGGGCGCCCAGGAGGTCGTTGTCCGTCTGCACGACGGCAGCAAGTTCGTTTCCACGGACGTCAAGAGCGATCCGAGGACCGATCTGGCGATCGTGCGCATCGATGCCAAGAAATCGTTGCCGTATCTCGAATTTGCCGACAGCAACGACGAGCAAATCGGCGACCGCGTACTGGCCGTCGGTGCTCCCTTCGGTTTGACAGGCTCGGTGACCACGGGTATCGTCAGCGCTAAGGGCCGCAACCTGAACGTGAACACCTACGACGATTTCCTCCAGACGGACGCGGCGATCAATCCGGGCAACAGCGGCGGTCCGCTCGTCAACCTGGACGGCAAGGTGGTCGGTGTCAACACGATGATCAAGACGGACAGCGGCCGTTTCGAGGGAGTCGGCCTGGCGATCGCCAGCAACCTGGCGAAAAACGTTACCGAGCAGCTCGAACAGTACGGCCTGGTGCATCGCGGTTATCTGGGGGTGGAGGTCCGCGCTCTTGACCCGGATGTGGCCGCCCGGCTTCGGGTGCCCAATGACCAGGGTGTGCTCGTTGCGCGGGTCCAGGAGGACACCCCCGCCGCCAAGGCTGGTATTCAGGCGGGCGACATTATCACACTCGTCGCGGGAAAACCCATGAAAGATACCGCGGAATTGCAACGTCTGGTGGCCGGCCTTCCTCTGAAGAAAGCTGCCGACGTCACGGTCCTGCGGGACGGCAAAACGATGACGCTGCACGCCACCATCGAGGAACAGCCGAAAAACTTCGGACTGGCGAACGAGCCGAAAAAGCCGCTCGAGCCGCAAAGCAACAGCAAGCTGCCTGAGACCGCAGCCATCGGCATCACCGTCGCGGATCTGACTCCCCAACTCGCCAAGGAGTGGGGTTACGATCCGCAGACCACGGGTGTCGTGATTACCAGCGTCACTCGGGGCACCCCCGCAGCCGACGCCGGCCTGCACGCCGGTGACCTCATCCGCAGAGTTGATGACACGCCGATCCGCTCGGCCGATGAAGCGAAGACGGCCATGAAGAATGCGTCGCTGGACAAGGGCGTGCTCTTCAAGGTGCAGACGCAGCAGCATGGCGTCGAGTTCGTGATGATGAAGGAGAAGGCAACGCACTGATTCGCGAGTGTCGATCCATGTCGCCGCATGGACAATCGGGATAATCGGGCCGGGTCGCCGGGGCAGTTACCCACCCCGGCGACCCGGCCCGATTACGCCAACGAACATGCTTGTCAACAATCGAGGCTCAAAACGAATGAAACGCCGAATGAAGAAATGCGTTTATTTCTGTATTGCCATCATTATGGGTGGCATTCTACTTTTCGTGTTGGATCATATTGTTTTCACTTCTCACGTGAACAGATTCAACTACATGCTCATTCGAAAGGGCATGTCAGAGAGACAGGTTAGATGGCTGCTTGGCTCCTCCTATATGACTGGATACCAGTGTATAAGGCACGAAGTACGCGATTCGGGATCTCCGAACGGCTTTCGTGAGATTCGTGGAGACAAAATCTTGTTCTTCGAAAATATTCCTCCAGATTCTTCTGGGTGTGTGTTTGTAGGTTTTTCTAACGATCAAGTTGTCGATAAATACCATAAAACCAAGTAGAGGGAAAAAGCCAAAAGCAAAGTACTTTCCGGATGCAACGTCCCAAATTCGGATCGATAATTATCGCGTGAACGGCTTGCCATCACGCTCTCCTGCAGAGTTATAGCACAAGGCGACCAGGAATAACCCATCAGGCGTAATAGTCGGCTGGAAAATACCACCTTCCGGCACATCCAACACGCTAAGCTGCTTCACTCTTTTCATACAGCACTTTCCCTTTCCCAACGATCTCGCGCAAGAACGAGTCGCCTTCCGCCAAACGCCAGGCCAGGTTCTTCGGCGTTCGCACGATGATGTCCAGGGGAAAGGGCGGGTCGCAGGCCAGTTCGATCCGCACTGCCTGATCGAGTTGGTTCCGCGCCGGCATGACGACCAGGACGTCCACGTCGCTGTCGGCGTGCGGTGTGCCGTAGGCATAGGAGCCGAACAGGATGATCCGCTCCGGTTGGAAGCGCTCCGCCACCTGGCGAGCGAAGGCGCGAATCAGCCGCATCGGTATGTTCGCCCCACGATACCAGCGCTCCGGCGGGGACTCGGTTTTGACCGCTCGTTTCGCACTCATGATGTGCATTGTATCGCCGTCGAACCGGCAGCGCAAGCAACGGATGCCCTTGCCGTCGTTTTCGCCTCCGGATTGGTGCGCTTACCCGACCATGGACAACGACTCCTCACGTCTTCTGCGGCACCTGTTCCAGCGCCCAGTACACCAGGTCCGTCTCCGCCTGCTGGACGCCGAACCGCTTGAGCTTCGCTGCCACCTGGCCGCGATGATAGGTGGTGTGGTTGACGACGTGGCGCAGCACCACCCACGGCGGGAAAACCGCCGTCCGTCCGCGCCGGCTGAACGTCCGCGGCGTGGCGAGCAACTCGGGAGTGAGGGTCGGCAGCAGACTGTCCAGCGTCTGGTAGGCCCGATCAAGGATGCGCACCGCGTCGTCAACCGTCACGACTTCCGCCTCGGCCGGAAAGCTCTGGTCTGGATCGTTGGCAAACGTGCGCAGCCAGCCGTCGGTCACGATGGCGATGTGGTAGACGGTCGAGCGGACGGAAGGCCAGCCGGGGATCGGCTCGGCGGCGTACTGCTCCGGGGTCAATTTCCGACAGGCCTCGAGCATCTTGGCGTTGGCCCATCGGTTGAAGGCAAACAGCGAAATGAAGTCGTCCGTCATCGGTTTTCTCCGTTCTGGGACCGGGGGAATTGTAGGCGTTGCGGGACCGGATAAAAGAGGGGTTCGGGTTGCACGCCACGGCTGGTTCAAGTAGAGTTCTCCTCCGGAAAGGAAGGTGAGCCGGTGACCGCGATTCTCGGCATCTCGGCGTTCTATCACGATAGCGCGGCGGCCCTGGTGGTAGACGGCGACATCGTCGCGGCCTGTCAGGAAGAACGCTTCACCCGCAAGAAACACGACGCCAGCTTCCCCACGAACGCGGTTGCCTACTGCCTCGGCGTGGCGGGCCTCACGGCCGACGACCTGGACTACGTCGCCTTTTACGACAAGCCGTTGACCAAGTTCGAGCGGCTGCTGGAGACGTACCTGGCGTTCGCGCCCTCCGGCCTGCGTAGCTTCTGCACCGCGGTGCCCGTCTGGCTCAAGGACAAGCTGTTCACGCGCCGCACCATCCGGAAACAGCTGGGCGGCTGTCGGGCGCCGATCGTCTTTCTCGACCATCACGAAAGCCATGCGGCCAGCGCCGTTTTATCCAAGCCCATTCGACGAAGCGGCTCTCCTGACCCTGGACGGCGTCGGCGAGTGGAGCACCACCTGCCAGGGTGTCGGCCGGGGCAACCAGGTGACGCTGAGCCATCATCTGCGCTTTCCTCACTCGCTTGGTTTGTTATATTCGGCGTTTACCGGGTACTGTGGCTTCAAGGTCAACAGCGGCGAATATAAGCTCATGGGTTTGGCACCCTATGGTCATCCAATCTATGTCGAAACCATCTTGAAATATCTGATGAACCTCAAGGACGACGGCAGCTTCCGGCTCGACATGGGTTACTTCAACTATTGCCAGGGGCTGACCATGACCGGGCCGCGCTTCCATCGGCTCTTTGGCGGAGCGCCGCGACCGCCGGAGTCGAACCTGGAGCAGCGGCACATGGACCTCGCCGCCAGCATCCAGGCGGTGGCCGAGGAGGTGGTGCTGCGCACGGCCCGCGACCTGCACCGCCGCACCGGCTTGAAGAACGTGGCCCTGGCCGGCGGCGTGGCCCTGAATTGCGTGGCCAACGGCCGGCTGCTGCGCGAAGGGCCGTTCGAGCGCGTCTGGATCCAACCCGCGGCGGGCGACGCCGGCGGCTCCCTCGGCGCTGCCCTCTTTGTCTGGCACCAGCTGCTCGATAAGCCGCGGGTGGCGGCTCCGGCCGACTCGCAAAAGGCCAGTCTGCTCGGGCCGGCTTTCTCCGCCGCGGACGTCGATCGCTTCCTCAACCGCGTCGAGGCCCCCTGCCAACGCTTCGCCAACGAGGACGAGCTGCTGCGCCACACCGCGCAACTGTTGGCTGATAAGAAGGTCGTCGGCTGGTTCCACGGTCGCATGGAGTTTGGTCCCCGCGCCCTGGGGCGCGCAGCATTCTCGCCGATCCCCGGTCGCCGAGAACGCAGGCGACGCTGAACTTGAAGATCAAGTTCCGCGAGAGCTTTCGGCCCTTCGCGCCCATCGTGATGGCCGACCACGCCAGCCGTTGGTTTGATATCCGGCCGGACCAGGACAGCCCCTACATGCTGCTGGTGGCGCCGGTGCGGCCGGCGCATCGAACCGCCATCCCGGCAGACCAGCGCACGGTGATGAACGGCGATCCGAACCTGTGCCATCGTGTCAACGTCGTGCGATCGACGATCCCCGCCGTCACCCACGTCGATTACAGCGCCCGACTGCAAACGGTGGACGAAGAACGGCATCCGCGGTTGTATCGCTTGATGCAGCATTTTCTGGATTTGACCGGCTGTCCGGTGCTGGTCAACACCAGCTTCAATGTCCGCGGCGAGCCGATCGTCTGTACTCCGCAGGATGCCTATCGCTGTTTTCTCGGGACCGACATGGACGCGCTGGTGTTGGGCGACGTCGTGCTGCACCGGGACGACTTCTCCCGCCAGGATGAATCCGGGGTGCGCAGGAATACCTGGCGCAGTTCCAGCTTGACTGAGATTTGCCGCCGGCGGCTAAGTACTACAACGCTACTCCCCTCTCCCCGGTACTCCGGGGAGAGGGGTCGGGGGTGAGGGGAGGAGGGGCAGAACAGCGTCTGGCTCTTCTTCCCCTCACCCCCGACCCCTCTCCCCGGAGTACCGGGGAGAGGGGGGAATACAGCCGCTTTTACGCTGCGTAGCACTTGAATATTATCAGATGCTAAGCCGCAAGCAGCAATTCAGACGGAGATCGCCGATGCTCTGGGCCGATTTGCCGCGTCATCCCTCTTCACGCACGCTGCGCGAATTCGCCGGCCTGTGGCTCGTTTTCTTCGGCGGTCTGGCCTATTGGCACGGTTTGCACCACGATCGGCTCGCTCTGGCCTGGCTGTTGGCGGGACTGGCTCTCGCGCTTGGGCCGCTTGGAATGGTGTGGCCGCAGACGGTGCGGCCGATCTTCGTCGGCTGGTCGATGCTCAGCTTTCCGATCGGCTGGCTCGTCTCGCAGTTGACGCTGGCGCTATTGTTCTACCTGCTGATAACGCCGCTCGGTGTGTGCTTCCGTCTATTTCGGCGCAATGTTCTCGCGCTACGGCCGAATCCCGACACGGCAAGCTTCTGGGAAGAGAAGGTGAGTGCGCACGATCCGCGGAGTTATCTCCGCCAATTCTGAATCTTCCGTTTAGCCGCGATCGGCATTCCGGCGCACGCTCGCTGGGAACAGAGCGGTTTCGGCGGAAAATCACTTTCTCCACCATGCCTGCTGGAGTACGATAATCTTCGTCCCACCACGCCCGTACTCACCCCTTCACTGGACGAGCCTGCTGCCATGATGCGCCGCTGTCTTTCCCTACTCGGTCTGTCGCTGTGCCTGGCTTCCGCCGGTGCCACGGAACCCGGCCCGAACGCCAGCAACCACTGGGCGTTTCAGCCGATCCATCGGTCGGCACTGCCGCCGGTGAAGAACAAGACGTGGGTACGCAACGACCTCGATCGTTTCATCCTCGCCCGGCTGGAGAAGGAGGGCATCGCACCGTCGCCGGAAGCGGACCGCGTCACGTTGATTCGCCGGCTCAGCCTCGATCTGATCGGTCTGCCGCCGACGCTGGAAGAGATTGAACGTTGCGCGAAACGATACATCGGCGGAGTGCGTACGAGCGGCTGGTGGATCGGCTGCTGGCGTCGCCGCACTACGGCGAGCGCTGGGGCCGGCACTGGCTCGACCTGGCCCGCTACGCCGACAGCGACGGCTACGAGAAGGACACCGGCCGGCCGTTCGCCTGGCGCTATCGCAACTGGGTCATCGACGCCCTCAACCGCGACCTGCCGTTCGACCAGCTTCACTATCGAGCAGCTGGCCGGCGACCTGCTGCCGAATGCCACGCTCGAGCAGAAGATCGCCACCGGCTTCCATCGCAACACGCTGACCAACAAGGAAGGCGGCGTCGATCAGGAGCAGTACCGCGTCGAGGCGGTGGTGGATCGCGTCAACACGACGGCGAAGGTGTGGCTCGGCGTCACGCTCGGTTGTGCCCAGTGCCACGATCACAAGTACGATCCGTTTGCGCAGACGGAGTACTACCAGTTCTTCGCCTTCTTCAACAGCGACGCGGAAGTGAACCTGCCCGCTCCGCTGCCCGGCGAGGAGCCGAAGCTGGCGGCGCTGAAGGCGGCGCATCGAGAAGAAGCTGAAGGGATTGCAAGCGGCCATCGAGGAATACAAGGCGAAGGCCGCCAAACCGCTTCCCAAGGGAGACAAGAAGCTGGCGGAGCTGACGAAGGCGGTGGCCGATCATCAGAAGAACGCACCGACCGGCACGCTGGCGCAGACGCTGGCACTGGGCAAACCGCGGCAGACGCACGTCATGATCCGCGGCGATTTTCTCCGCAAGGGGGTCGAAGTGCGGCACGGGACGCCTGGGGTGCTGCCGACGCTGGCTCCGGTCGCTAACGCTCCCGGCTCGCCAAACCGGCTGGATCTGGCGAGGTGGATCGTCGCTCCGGAAAACCCGTTGACGACGCGCGTCGCTGGTCAACTGGGTCTGGCAGAAGTATTTCGGCCGCGGCCTGGTGGCGACGCTGGAGGACTTCGGCACACAGGGCGATAAGCCGTCGCATCCCGAACTGCTCGACTTCCTGGCGACGGAGGTCGTGCGCCACCGGTGGAGCCTGAAGGCGTTGCATCGGCAGATCGTCACGTCGGCGACGTATCGGCAGGCGTCGAAGTCGCGGCCGGAGCTGGCCCAGCGCGATCCGCTCAACGTGCTGCTGGCCCGGCAGGCCCGGTTGCGGCTGGAGGCGGAGACGGTGCGCGACGTGACACTGGCGGCGAGCGGCTTGCTGACGCGCACCGTCGGCGGTCCGAGCGTGCGGCCGCCGCAGCCGCCCGGCATCTCGGAGCTGACCTACGCCAACAGTGCGAAGTGGGTCGAAAGCACTGGGCCGGACCGCTATCGCCGCGGCCTGTACATCTGGTTCCAGCGGACGAGCCCCTACCCGATGCTGATGACGTTCGACGCCCCCGACTCGAACGTATGCGTCGTTCGCCGGGAGAAGTCGAACACGCCGCTGCAAGCGCTGACGCTGCTGAACGACGCGGTGTTCGTGGAATGTGCGCAGGCACTGGGGCGGCGCATTCTCACCGAAGTCCCAGCCCGCAGCGCCAGCAAGGACGTGACGATGCCGCGGCTTCGCTACGGCTTCCAGCTGTGTGTGGCACGCGAGCCGACGCTGGCGGAGTTGGCACGGCTGACGCGGCTGTATGATGAATTGCTCGCGCTGTGCAAGGACAATCCGGCGGAAGCGGCGAAGCTGGCCGGCAAGGTGAAGGCGGATGAAGCGACCGCCGAGACGGCGGCCTGGGTGGCACTGAGCCGGGCGCTGCTTAACCTGGATGAAGTGGTGACAAGGGAGTGAGGAGGAATCATTATGACTGTAATTGCCGAGCCGCTGACTCGATCGACCGCGACCCCGGTACTTCCGCAACCGGGACAACGGCTCGTCCTGGAAAGCGTTAGCTGGCAGTCCTACATCGCCCTCGGGGCGGCGTTGTCCGACCGGCCCAATCTTCGCATGACGTTTGATCGTGGGAGGCTCGAACTCATGACCCTGTCGTCCCTGCACGAGCACTTGAAGTGTCTCCTAACGCGGTTGGTCGATGTGCAGACGGAAGAGATGGACCTCGAAGTCGGCGGCTTCGGCTCGATGACGCAGCAGCGCCAGGACCTCGAGCGCGGCCTGGAGTCGGACCAGTGCTATTACGTGCAACACCTGCCGCGCGTCCTGGGGCTGGAGCGCATCGACCTGACACGCGATCCGCCGCCGGATCTGGCTATCGAGATCGACGTCAGCCGCAACTCTCTCAATCGGTTGGCGATCTATGCGGCTTTGCGCGTTCCCGAAATGTGGCGCTACGACGGCGAGACGTTCCGCGTTCATCGGTTGAACGCGCAAGGGGAGTACGAGATCCAGGATCGCAGTGAAGTGTTTCCGTCTGTAACTGTCGCCGAATTGGCACCCTTCGTCACCATCGGTCTGACGCAGGGCGATCTGGCGATGGTGCGGGCGTTTCGCGTCTGGATTCAGGAACACGTCACGCAAACGTGACCGGCGACATGGGTGGCGCTGCTGAACCTGGATGAAGTGGTGACACGGGAGTGAGTGCCATGAAATCGGACGATCTTCGCAGTGTGGAGGCAGTGTTCGACCAACTCCCGCTCGTCGATCAGCTTTTGCTCATCGAGCGGTTTGTACGGCGGATTCGGCAAGGGACTGTCAATGAGGCAGCCACCGCGCGCGCGCTGCAAGAGATGGCGAACGACCCGGACATTCAACGAGTGTTGCGCGGAGAGGATCTGGCTCCGACCGGAAATACGTCACAAACGGAGCCCGCTGCATGAAACGAGGAGAGATTTACTTCGTGGACCTCGATCCCGCCTTCGGACGCGAACAAGCCGGGCGAAGACCGGTTGTCGTGGTGTCGATCGGGCCGATTAACCAATTACCGCTCGTGGTGATCGTCGTCCCAGGAACAGATGGTTCCAATGTTCATCGGGATTACCCCACCAATGTTCGGGTGCCGGTTTCCGATAGTGGTCTGCCAACGGAAACAGTTTTCCTCTGTTTTCAGGTGCGAGCATTAGACCCGCGGCGGTTCTCCGCACGACCGGCAGGCCAACTGTCGCCCGCGGCTCTCATGCAGGTTGAAGATGCGCTCCGCTACTGTATGGGGTTGTGAACCGATGTAGCCGCGGTTGGTAGAGTGGATGCGGCCGGCGTTGCTTAACCTGGATGAAGTGGTGACCATCGGTCTGACGCAGGGCGATCTGGTGATGGTGCGGGCGTTTCGCGTCTGGATTCAGGAACACGTGACGGGATCGTGAGCAGCAGTTGGGAAATGGAGCATAAACATGGCAGCCGTGCGAAAACAATACGGTATGTACATCGTCGCCGATCCGAAGATCTGCCACGGCAAACTTACCTTCGTCGGCACTCGGATCTTTGTCCGGTCCGTACTCGAAATGGTGGCGGAGGGTATGGCCTGGGAAGAGATTATCCGGCAATGTCATGGACACATTTGCCGCGATGCGATCGCCGAAGCGGTGGAACTCGCCGGGCGCGCCCTGATCTGATCACTTCGATGAATATGTTCGGGAGGCGGCATCGGCATGAACGTTCTCGATGCGAATGTGTTTGCAGACCAACGGCTCATACTCAGGCGCTGGAGAATCCCCTCACGCCAAATCGGCGTGGATCTTGGGGTAAAGGGCATGTCGGACGAAAATATCATTCCATTGCTTCTGGAACTTCGACGACCGACGCTGTTCACATTGGACGCCGACTTTTACTGGCCGAGTCTGCGTCATGATAGGTATTGTCTTGTCTGGCTCAATGTTCGAGGAGTCGAGGCCGCAGAGTATATTCGGCGATTTCTCCGACACCCCGAATTCAACACGCAGGCCAAGCGGATGAGTGCGGTCGTCGCCATCGCACCCGCCGGACTCTCCGTTTGGAGGGTAGGTGCTGAACAGGTAACTCATTCTGTCTGGCCCGCCAAGACGCGAAATGATACCGGAGATCATCATGCATCCCACCCACGCCGCCCTCCTGCAATCGCGCCGCAACTTCCTCGCCACCTCGGCCAGCGGGGTCGGCTTGCTCGCTGTCGCCGCACTGCTGAAGGAGAACGGCCTGCTCGCGGCGGACCGCGGGGATGAACCCGGCGGCTCTCCCATCAAGGCGCCGCATTCGCGCCGAGGGCGAAGAATTGCATCTGCATCTATCTCGAAGGGGCGCCGAGCCAGATCGACCTCTTCGATCCCAAGCCGAAGCTCAATGAGCTGAACGGCCAGAAACTGCCCGACTCGATGACCGAGAAAGGTGCGCTTCGCCTTCATCCAGAAAGAAGGCGCTCGCCTGCTCGGCAGCCCGCGCAAGTTCACCAAGCACGGCCAGTGCGGCATGGATTTCTCCGACTTCCTGCCGCACCTCGCAACTTGCGCCGACGACATCGCCCTGATTCGCTCGATGCATACCGAGGCGTTCAACCATCATCCGGGGCAGCTGATGATGAACACCGGCGTGCCGATGTTCGGCCGGCCGTCGATCGGATCGTGGCTCAACTACGGTCTCGGCTCCGAATCGAAGAACCTGCCCGGCTACGTCGTCCTCACTGCCGGCCGCGGCACCAGCGCCGGCGCGACGGCGTGGACCAGCGGTTTCCTGCCGTCCACCTACCAGGGCGTCCTCTTCCGCAACCAGGGCGAGCCGGTGCTGAACCTTCGTAACCCCACCGGCCTGTCCGACGCCATGCAGCAGAAGACGGTCGAAGCGCTGCGCGACCTGAATGCCCAGCGGCACGCAGAAATTGGCGATCCAGAGATCAACAGCCGCATCGCCGCCTATGAGTTGGCGTTCCGGATGCAGTCGGCGGCGCCGGAGCTGATCGACCTCAAGGGGGAGACAAAAGCAACGCTCGACGCTTACGGTCTGGGCCGCACGGAGCCGGACATCAAGGCGGCGCACGCGGCGGCGGCAAAGGGCAGTTCCACGCCTTCGCCGCCAACTGTCTGCTGGCCCGCCGGCTCATCGAACGCGGCGTGCGCTTCGTCAACCTCTATCACGCCTCGTGGGACCATCACTCGAACCTCGACACCGAGCTGAAGCAGAACTGCCTGATGGCGGATCAGCCGATCGCGGCCATGCTGAAGGACCTGAAGCAGCGCGGCCTGCTCGACGAGACGCTGGTGCTGTGGCTGTCGGAGTTCGGCCGGACGCCGCTGGGCGAGAACCGGTCCGGCACCACGACCGTCACCGGCCGCGATCATCATCCGTTCGCGTTCACGCTCTGGATGGCCGGCGGCGGCGTGAAGGGCGGCCAGGTGATCGGCAAGACGGACGAGATCGGCTGGAACATCGTCGAGGACCCGATCCACGTGAATGACCTGCACGCCACGATCTTGCACCTGTTCGGCATGGATCATTTGAAGCTGACGTATCGCTTCCAGGGCCGCGACTTCCGGCTGACGGACGTGGCGGGCAAGGTGGTGGCAAAGCTGCTGGCGTGAGAAAGGACGTGATGGCTATAATCCACGCGGGGGCATTGCGGAGGACCACCATGAACACTCGACAACCCCGACACAGCAAGGAAGAAGCGTTCCGGTGCGGTCGGGAATGGTATCTCTCCATCATCCGTCCCAAACTGGGGCCGGAACACAAGGGCAAGTATGTCGCCATCGACTTCGAGACGGGTGACTACGAAACCGCCGATGAGTCGCTATCAGCGGCTCACGCTCTAATCGCTCGGAAGCCGAACGTGGAAATATGGATGGAGCGAATCGGTCATCGTGCCACTGGTTCAATCGGTGGTGGATCAACGGAGCTGGCCGAATGGTAAAAAGGAGAATCGAACGGATCGGTTTCCCGACCGCCGTGAAGATCGGGCTTTCCGGGCCGGTCGAAGCGGCGTTAACATGCGATATGGGAACACGGACAAGTGAAAGGAGCAGTGCCCGCCATGAGCGTGCGAGAACCACGATATGGCAAGGAAGAATACGCGCGGCGCGGCATCGAATGGTACCGTAGCGTTATTCGTCCCAAACTCGGTCTGGAACTCAAGGGCAAGTACATCGCCATCGACATCGAGACGGGCGAATATGCGATCGCCGACGAGTTGTTGGCGGCTTGTCATGCGCTGTACGCCCGTCTTCCCGACGCGCAACCGTGGGGTGAACGGATTGGATATAAGGCCGTTGGTTCGTTCGCGGGCCATGTACCGGAGGATACGGAATGATCACTGGGTCCGTAAATACGGCGTTAGAAGGCACGATTTCTTTCCCCATCCAGGACCTGCAGGGGCAATGGCATGACATTCAGGCAGTTGTCGATTCGGGATTTACGCGATGGTTGACACTACCTCCTGCACTGATCCGCCCGCTGGGATTGCTCCGGATGTCCAGAATCCAGTTGACGCTCGCGGACGGTACGCTCACTTACTTCGATGTTTATGAAGCAACGGTAAACTGGAATGGACGACACCGTACCATCGAAGTCGATGAGAGCGACGTCTTTCCACTCGTCGGCATGCGCATGATGACCGGCTACCGGCTCCGCATCGACGTCAAAGTCGGCGGCGCGGTGGAAATCGAAGAACTCCCTTGAACGAGATCCTACCCCCGTGCCGCCCTTCGTCTCCTTGCCGTTGAACCTCGCCGCCTCTCTCATCTTGCTCCTCTTCCGCGTCCCGCTGCTCGGCCGGCTTCTCGGCCAGGGCGGTCGTCTCCTGCAAGAAGCGTTCTCTCATCTGCTCAATGTCGCTGATCTCTTCCTGCGTGCGGCCGGCATTCGGTTGCAGAAGACGCTACGGCTGCATCTGATCGTCCTGCGCGATCGAGGGGTCCCCGTTGTGCTGGAGGACGCGCTGCAACCGCAGATTGAGACGGTCCAGCTCGCCCTCGCCGCCGCGGGCATCGTTCTGAAAGCCCGCATCCACTTCGATAACCGCGATGCGCCGCCGACCGTCCTGGATGTGGGCTGCAACGCACGGGCTTACTGGGAGGACCTGTGGACGCCGGGACGGTTCTTCGAGACGGCCGCCCAGCGTCATGCCGCCGACACGGCTTTGCTGCGGCTGCTCGGCGTCGGTTCGCCGCTGTTCGCGTTCGTGGTGCGGTCGATGGCGGGCTGCTTCATCGGCTGCTCGCTCGGTGCCGCGGCGGACTACGTGACCCTGGTAGGCAAGGCACTCGACGACCCGCGACTGCTGGCCCACGAGATCGGCCACGCGCTCGGGCTGCTGCACCGGCGCGATCGGGAAAATCTGATGTGTCCGTTCCTCGGCGGCACCGCGCTGACGGCGTGGCAGTGCGCCGTGATCCGCGGCAGCCGGCACGTTACTTACCTTTGAGCCTTTCTCTCGTTCGCCCAGCTTATCCCATGTTAAATCCGCTACGACCTGCTTCAACCGCAAATCGGTAAAAGCCGATATATCCAGTACGCGAGCCGATTGCTCGCAATCTCGCCCAATCTTGGCAGGAGGCAAATCGGGGAATCGTTCGACCCCCTGCCTACCGAAAGGGGATGTTAGCCATATGTTTCTGTCCCGTTGGCTCAATCGCCTGGGGCACCAAGGCCGGCATGCGCGCCGGGTCTCCGTTTCAATTCGCCGCTTCCGCCCGTTTCTGGAACTGCTCGAAACACGCGAAGTACCCTCGGCGTCGTTCGGTTCGTTGCCGCGCGAACCGCGCCGCCGCCGATCACGGCACTTCTGAGCGAACTGTCCGCCACGCCGTTCGGCGCCTCGTCCGACGGCGAACAGCCGATGACGCTGGCGCAGGCCATGTCCAGCGGCACGAGCAGCGGCCGGCCGTGCGTCTTCGTCCAGAACGGTCAATCCATCCAGGCCGCCATCAACGCGGCCAAGCCGGGCACCGTCATTTTCATCGAGCCTGGCACTTATTCGGAAGCGCTGCAAGTCCACACCGCCGACATCGAGCTTGTCGGCCTGATGGGGCCGGATGGCAGCCATGCTGTGCTGGTCAATCCCGGTCAGGGCGGCGTCGGCGTCCACGTCGATGCCCCCGGCACCGGCTTCTCCATGCGCTACCTCGAAATCCGCGGCTTCAGCGGCGACGGCGTCGATCTGTATGACGTCAACAGCTTCCACCTGACGCACTTGCTGCTCGTCGATAACGGCTCCGGCATCGCCACGGCCTATTCGTCGAACGGCACCATCCAGTACACCGAGGAGAGCGGCCAGAGCATGGCCGGTCTCGCCGTTCGAGGGTCGAGAAACGTGCTGGTTCAGTACAACCGGTCGTACGCCAACACCGTTGGCGTGGAAGTGGTGAACTCGACCAGCGTGCAGGTAGAGCAGAACGACGTCTTCGACAACACCGCCGGCATCGTCGCCGCCCTGCTGCCGGGCGCTACGGGAAGCAATGTCCTGATTGCGGAGAACTATGTCTCCGCCAACAACCTTGCCGACTTCGCCGCGCCGGGCAGCGCCGAAGCCGACCTCGTCCAGGGCACGGGGATATTGATCCTCGGCACGAACCAGACGACCGTTCAGGACAATCTGGTGATGGGCAATGAGACGCTGGGCATCGGCGTCCTGAACATGTCGAAGCTGTTCAGGGCTTATGGAGCCACGTCGCCGGGCCTGGTGGTAGCGGCCAACGATACCGATGTGACAGGCAACGGGGCACTGGACAACGGCTTCTATTCAATGACGCCGAAGTTGCCGCAAGGCGCCGACCTGATCTGGGACGGCCACGGCGTCGGCAACCAATGGTCGAACAACCTGTTCGGTACCAGCCTGCCGGCGGCATTACCGGGATGAGTGCGTGAGTGGTGAGTGGTGAGTAAAGACCACTCACCACTCACCTTTTCACAGTTAGCGGCTGGCGATGCCCGTCAGGTCGGCGGAGCCGATCGTGACGCGGCTTTCCATACCGGCGCGGACATTCACTTTCTTGCTGACGACGACCGGCTTGCCTTCGTGCTGGAACTCGGCCTTCAGCGTGTAGCTGAAGTCGCGGCCAGCCGGCAGTTCCGGCGACAGGAAGACGCGCTGCGTCGAGGTCGAGGTCGTGACGGCTTCATCGATGCTCAGCTTGGCATCGACCGGCAGGCTGACGATGATCGTCGCCGGAGCGGGACGATACGCCTCTTCCTTCTTCTCTTCCTTCTTCATGACGGGCGGCGGCGGCACGACCACGGTGCCGATGCAGCCGGTGCAGCCGGTGTAACCCGAGCAGCCGGTGCAGCCCGTGCAACCCGTGCAGCCGTGGCAACCATGGCGCACCGAACAGCCGATGACCGCCGTGGCAGCCGGTGCAACCGGTGCAGCCGGTGCAACCAACGACGACATAGCTTGAGCAGCCACAGCACCCCTGTTTGTGGCAGTCCGGCGTGTCGACGCTGGTCGTCATCGCCATCATCAGAACAACTGAATACATTCCCAACCCTCCGTTATTGAGAGGTCACCCCACCTATGCCAAGTCAGCCCCCAGTGGGCCTATTCCCTGCGTGGCAAGCAGGACTTGTGCGGTACCCGCAACCTTCCTCACGTCCCCGTTCCGACCGACGGAAGCGCTATTGGCCGAGCATCAAGGCGCAGCAACCCACCCAGGGCAACTGCAACCTCCATGCTCCTGTGGCCAACAGATAGTGCCACCCTTGGATAACCATGAGAAGGCAGGTGTTTCAGGGGACATGGTAAAGATAGTTAAGCTGCATATCAAGAGCTTTTTGGCTAAGATGCGGCGTCTATCGTCTCATCTACCACCGCAATCAGGATTTCCGTCATTTTCAACTTGCATAATGTTGCAGAATCGGAATTGGCTCGCCGCCGGGAGAAGTCCCGGCGGTCCTTACGGCAATCCGGCTTTCTTCACCGCCTCCGGGTCGATTCGTTTCAGTGCATCGATGGCATTCCATCTCGTCGAAGCTCCAGGCGCCTGCGCTACTTCCAGCAGCGCGGGAACGGCCGCCTTCGCCGCCGGTCCAAGATCAGCCAGTGCCTCAGCAGCGAAGAGGCGCACCAGCGTATCCTCCTTCAGCGCTTCCACGAGCAGTGGAACGACCTCCGCTGCATCCGCTTTGAGCAATCCCATCATTTTCAGGGAAATGCATCGTTCATCGTCGGCCTGCCCATGCAGGTAGCCCTCGGTCGCAACGGAGAGGATCGCGCGCGTCGGCGCGCCGATCTCAACCATCAGCTTGGCGGCTTCATGGGTCTCCCAACTCAGAGGGGCTCGCAATAAGTCCACAGTGACTGCCATTGCCTCTTCTTTGTGCTCGCCGAGCTTTATCAACAATTGTGCGGCGGCGAGAGAGCCGCTGCGCGGTTCTTTTTCCGCATGACTCGGACGAGAGCAGGCACCGCGCCCTTCGCCTCCGGTCCAAGCTGTCCGAGCATCCGCGCTGCGGAAATGCCAATGCCATTCTTCATGTCGTCGATCAGAGTATTTAGTGCTTCCGATTTGCGCTCCCCAAGGCGAATCAACGTCTCCGCGGCAGCCAGGCGGACCGCGTAATCGCGATCGTTCAAGGCCTCAACGAGAGCGGGTACAGCCGTTTTCGCTTCGGAACCGGCGTCCTGCAACAGCGCGGCCGCTGCGGCGCGCACATCGGTCTTCCGGTGCTTCAAGAGCTCGGTCGCCGTGGGCACGATCCCCTTTGCTCCGCGCACGCCGATACGGCGCAAGGCGAGGGCCGAGACACTGCGGTGGTGATCATCGTCGTCCTTCAACTGGTCGAGGAGAACGGGCACTGCTGCCTTCGCCGGCGGGCCGATCTCCAACAAGACTTCGGCGGCGGCAGTGCGCAACTCGATCTTCGAGTCCGCCAGCGCATCGATCAGCACGGGCACGGCTTCTTTCGCTTGCGCGGGTCTCCATTGCAGCGTCCGAATCGACGCCAGGCGCTGCTCCGCGGACTTGTCCTTCCACCCGTCGAAGACGTTGTCCGCCGCATCGGATTTCCACTGTTCAAGCTGCATCAACGTGCGTGCAGCGACATCGCGGACGCGGTCGTTGGTGTCCTTCAAGGCCCCAACCAGGGCAGGCTCCGCCGCCTTTGCCGCAGGGCCGACATTCTCCAGCGCCCTGGCGGCAGCAAAGCGCACGGCGTCCTGCCGATCCTTCAGCGCGTCGATCAGGGCCGGCAGCACCAGTTTTGAAGCGATACCGACCTCTCCGAGCGCTGCGACCGCCCGCCAACGATCGTTGGCATCGGGATCTTTCAGGACTGCCAGGAGAGCGGGCACGGCCGCCGTGCCGATCTGGCCCAATGCCTCTACCGCCGAATCGTCTGTCTCCTTCGCGCCCTGCCAGCTGAGAATCAGCGCGGGCACCGCTTCCTTTGCTCCTTCCCCAATACTGGCGAGCGCATTGGCCGCTAAATAACGCACGTGGCCGTTCTTGTCTTTCAAGGCGTCGATCAGGGCGGGCACGGCCTCCTTCGCCGAGGAGCCGAACATTTGCAGCGTCTTTGCCGCCTCGGCGCGCACTTCGTCGTCGCCGTCCCGTAACGCCTCTGCCAGCCTGGGCACGGCTGACTTGGCGTCCTGGCGAACCCCAGCCAATCCCTTGGCGGCGGCTTTGCGTTGTCCAGGGCTGCGATTCTTCAAGGCACGGGCCAGAACGGCGCCGGCCTCCGCCCGCTTTTCGCCGATGGCCACCAACGCCAGTGCCGCTTGGAGGCGGACCGATTCATCCTCATCCTGCAAAGCCACCGTAACTGCCGGCACGGCTTCCTTCGCCCTTGGCCCGAACCATTCCAATGCGAATGCCGCTTCGCTGCGCACTTCGGAACTGGAATCCTTCAATACTCCGATGAGGGCCGGGATGACCTTTTTTTGGCCAGGGCCGATCATCCTTAATGCGTGGACGGCTTTGCGGCGCACATACGAGTCTCGATCTTTCAGCTCGCCGATCCATTCCTCGAGCGTCTTCCGCTCGTAGATGACTTCCTCTTGCGGCGGAAAGACACCGGCCTTCCGCGCCGCTTCAAGGTCGATCAGCTTCAGCGCCTCCGCGGCAGCAGCGCGAACCCGCGCGTCTTCATCCTTCAAGGTCTCGACGATCGCGGGCACGACCGGCTTCGCCGCCGTCCCAAGCAAACCCAACGAGACCACTGCCCCAGCACGAACAACGGCGTATCGGTCCTTCAAGCCGGCACCGAGCACAGCCATCGCTTCCGCCTTCCGTTCGCCGAATTCGAGGAGCAGCTCCGCGGTCTCGATTCGTACCAGGCCATCTGGATCCTTCAAGGCCGCAGTCAAGATTGCCAGCGACTCCGCTTTCCGCTCACCGATCCGCAGCAGGGCAATCGCCGCCGCGCGGCGCACAATCTCGTTGGCATCCTTCAGCGCAGCGGCGAGCCTGGGAACCGCCGGTTTGGCCGCTGAGCCAATTCGTCCCAGTGCAACAGCGGCGTCGCGGCGCACCATGGCGTTTTCCTCGGTCAGCGCGATTGTCAATATCGGGACAAACGGTGCCGCCGGCGCGCCGATGTCGGCCAGCTTCGGGAACACTTGGATCATCGCGTAGTTGCTGTGAGTCTTGACGGGGCCGATTACCACGTCCAGCACTTCCTTTTTGGTCTCTCCAATCCGCACCAGGGCAATCGCGGCGTCGTATCGAGCGGAGTAGTCCTTTTCCTGCAAACAAGCCAACAGGGCAGGAACGGCAGGCCGTGCCTCCGGCCCAAGGCGGCCCAAGGCTTTAGCAGCGGCGCTGCGCTTGTATTCATCCTTATCTCGCAATGAGTCACTCAAAGCGGCCAGGGCAGCCGCCTTGTTTTCTCCGAGCCGTACCAATTCCACCGCCGCCGGAATGCGTAGGTTCGGATTCTTCAACGCCTCCGTCAGAATGCCCACAAGCTCCTTGTCCTTTTCGCCGATCTGCACAAGCGCCACGGCAGCCGACTGCCGTATGTCCTCCGATTTGTCATCGAGAGCGTTCCTCAGATCGGGAACCGCCGCCTTCGCGCCCGGCCCAATCTTGCCCAAGGCGATCATAATCTGGCAACAGGTGGGCCCATCCGATAGCTTCGAGGCCCGGATGAGGACAGGGACCGCTGACTTCGCTGTAGGTCCGAATTCGCCAAGCGCTTTGGCTATGAAATAGCGTTCGACACGCTTCTGCTTCTTCAGCGCCTCGATCAGCGCGGGCACGCCCGCTTTCTCGCGTGTCAAGTAGAAGCTCCACATCACGACAGCATAGTCGCGCACGCTCGGGTCTTCGTCGTCCAGCCAACCCACCAGGGATGTGAGCAGCGCTGTCTTTCCTAGACCCAGGTCCCCAAGGTAACTCGCTGCCGACTCGCGAACTCGAACGTCCTTGTCCTTCAGGTCGGCGGTCAAGGAAGCCAACGCTTCCGCTGACAGGTCTTCGCCGCCGACTAACTCCTCAGCAAGGTGACGATCGGATGCATTCGCGTCCTTGAGTAATTGGCTTAACGCGGCCCGGGCATCAACTTTCCGCTCGCCGATTCGCAACAGTGCCTTCGCAGCGAATTCTCGGACGGCTGGCACCTTATCTTTGAGAGCCTCGGCCAAAGCCGGGACGGCTACTTTTCCGTCCGTCCCAAGTTCGCGCAGCGCGACCGCAGCTCGGATCCGCACTTTCGCGTCTTCGTCCTTGAGGTCCGCGATCCAGTCGCTCAGCTTCCTGGGACGTTCGGCCGGCTCCTTGTCCTGCCCGACTACGACAGCTACGAAGAACACGCTCAACAGCAACGTCGTCAGACGGCCAGGCATGTGCGTCTCCCTTGTTATCGCAGGAGGAGCCAATCGCGCCGGCGGAACAACACTTCGGCCGCGCACATGGGCACCGCGTCTCCATTTCCAGAGAAACCTTATGATGAGCTGGTCCAATTGCCAACCGGGCAACAACAATACAATCACTCCGCCGCTTGCGGCTTGGCAGGGGTTGCTAAGCCGCAAGCGGCGAACACGGATTCCTGCCATGAGCTTCCTCCACCCCCTCGTGTTGTGCGCCCCTCCTTCCCGCTGCCGACCCGCCCCTCACGGCCGATTTCGTCCTCCGCGGTGCCACACTCTATGACGGCAGCGGCGCTCCCGGCGTCAAAGGCGATCTGGCCATCAAGGGCGAACGCATCGTCGCCGTCGGCCGCTTCGAGGTCGCCGGCAAGCCGACGATCCTCGACGCTACCGGTCTGGTCGTGGCACCGGGTTTCATCGACCTGCACACCCACAGCGATTATCCGCTCCTCCGAGCGGCGACACGGGCTAACCGCAATTATCTCTTTCAGGGCGTGACGACGGTGGTGACTGGCAATTGCGGCGCCGGGCCGGTAGACGTGGCCGAGTACTTCGCCAAGCTGGAGAAGAACGGCGTCGGCACCAACGTCATCCACCAGGTGCCGCACAACGACATTCGCCAGAAGGCGATGGGCAACGCCAACCGCGCCCCGACGACCGCCGAGCTGAAGAAGATGGAGGACCTGGTGGACCAGGCCATGCGCGACGGCGCCTGGGGCCTGTCCACCGGTCTGATCTACACCCCCGGCACTTACTCGAAGACGGACGAGCTGATCGCTCTGGCGAAGGTGGCGGCGAAGCACGGCGGCTTCTACGCCAGCCATATCCGCGACGAGGGCTCGCAGGTGCTGGAGGCCACCGCGGAGGCGATTCACATCGGCCGGGAGGCGGGGCTGCCGGTGCATATCTCGCACATGAAAGCGTCGGGCAAGAGCGTCTGGGGCAAGTCGGCCGACCAGATCGCGCTGGTCGAGAAGGCACGCAAAGCCGGTCAGGTGGTGACGGCCGACCAGTATCCCTACGTCGCCAGCAGCACGTCGCTGGCCGCCACCGTGATCCCGGCCCGCTATCGGGAAGGGAGTAAAGAAGATTTCCAGGCCCGGCTCGACGATCCGGAGGTCGGCCCGAAGATTCGCAAGGCCATCGAGGCGGCGCTGACGGCTCGCGATGGCGGCAAGACGGTGCGCATCGCGTCCTACAAAAAGAATCCCGCCTGGCACGGCAAGGACCTGGCCGCCATCGCCAAGCTGGAGGGCAAGCCGGCGGTGGAAATCGTGCTGGAGATCGAGCGCAACGGCGGCGCCGGCGTCGTCAAATTCGGCATGAGCGAGGAGGACGTGCGTCTCATCATGAAGCAGCCGTGGGTGGCGACGGCGAGCGACGGCTCCTCGCAGGTGCCGACGCCCGACACGGTGCCGCACCCGCGCAGCTACGGTTGTTTCCCGCGGAAGATCGGCCATTACGCCCTCGTCGAGAAGGTTCTGCCGCTGGAGCAGGCGTTGCGCAGCGCCAGCGGATTGCCCGCCGACATCCTGAAGCTGCCGGAGCGCGGCTATCTGAAGGCCGGCTGGTACGCCGACGTGGTCGTCTTCGATCCGGAGACGTTTCGCGACACGGCGACGTACGACAAGCCGCACCAGTATGCGCCGGGCGTGAAGTACCTGTTCGTCAACGGCAAGCTGGCGATTGCCGAGGGAAAGTACACCGACGCACTGGCCGGCAAGGTGCTGCGGCACACGAGCAAGTAATGGCCGTTGCCTCGGCGCGCACCGCGGACGCAGATGGGTGAACCGATCGCCGCGCACTGCCGTGGGCGCGTGTCAGGAGGTATCGGGCGGCGGCACGGGCAGAAATTGCCGAACGAAGTCGTCGTTAGTCGCGCGGCGGCGCGGCGCACCGTCGAAATTACCAAACGAACTCCTTCGTGGGGCAGCCAGCGAGCCGTCTGGCGATTCGCGCAGGTGCGCCGCCGGCCCAACGAAATTACCGAACGAACCCATGCTGCAAGGGCCTGGCGAACCGGCTGCGTGAGCGGCCGGGTGACGTTGAACTACCCGGCCGCTCACGCAGCCGGTTCGCCAGGCTCGGACGAGTGAATTACCGAACGAACTCGGAAGGGTCGAATCGGCCGTGAGACCTCCGATCAGCAGGAGCAGCGCGATCACCAACTTAGTGCAAGCCGGTGCGCGGGCGGGGATGGTAGCAGAGTCGAGCATGACGCACCTCGGGGGAGGACGACCAGGAGCGACAATCATCGCCGAGACTACCGAAGGCGTGTACGATCGAGGGAGGGCAATAGAAGGGGTTGCGGTTGCTGGAGCAAGATGGGCTCGTTGCCGTGGTATTGCTCGCCGGCGGCTGGGCCCGTCATCGCGCCGCTTTCGGAACAGACGCCAAAAAAACGAAAGCAAACCGTCGCGGGACGCCACTACTACCATAGAGAGTGGTTGTGTTGTGACGGAGGAACCCATCATGGCCGGCGGACAGCTTCGCGGTGTGGTTCGGCATCTGCACCGGCTGGCGTGTGCTGATGAAGCGGCCATAGCCGATTCATTGCTCCTGCGGCGGTTCGTCGCCCAGCGCGATGAGGCGGCGTTCGAGCTGTTGCTGCGACGGCACGGGCCGATGGTCTAGGGGGCAGCAATTAAACCGTCAAGCGTTTTTCAGGCGGATTGTCCATAAGTCGTTGAAGCTAAAAGAGAAAAATCTTGCCGTGAACGCTTGCCTTCCTCCCTGGCGTCCTGTTGCCCTCCTCCTGTCTGGCCATCTCGATTCGTTCGGCTAGTCTATCGGCATGACGGTCCTACTGGCTTTCGTCCTCGTCTGCCGTGACGCCAGAACTCCCCCGGTGCATCTTGTTCGTACCTTCACTCTGGCGAAGTTGACGCGGGCCGAGGCATCCGTCCTGATGTACCGGATCGTTCTCAATTCACCAGAGGAACGGGACGGGCGGTTCCTCCTGTACGAATGCAAGAGCGAAGACGGAACGGCGCGAACCGTCTGGTTGTACCGGGGGCAGGACGTTGAAGACGAAATGACGGTGGAGGCGACGTTGCAAGTCCTGTATCATCCCAGGACGGTGGGCGACATGGGGACAGTCTTTCCGGCCTTCACGGAGTACCGCTTGATGAAGGCGGTAAGGCGAAAGTGATCTACTTCATCAAGGACACTGTGAGTCAGGCAATCAAGATCGGCTATTCCAAGAAGCCGAAAAGCCGGCTCGGCGAGTTGCAGACGGGGAACCCGCACAAGCTGATTATCGTCGGGACTGTAAAGGGTACAGAAGCAGACGAGCATTCCTTTCACGGCAAGTTCGCTGAACACAGGTTGGAAGGCGAATGGTTCAAAGGCGTCATCATCGAGGAAGTCCTGACGATCATAGCCGAGCGCAAGGCTAACACGCTGGAAATCAGGAGACGAACCGTGTCCGAAGAATCGATCTCGATTATCACGACGGAAGGCGCGTCCGTGCCTGAGTCCACTGGAACCGAAAAAGATGTGATGGACAAGGACTCAGGGATACGAGGAGTGTGCCGCATCCCTGGCGTCAGGATGAAATCGTTCTCGCTAAAACTCACCGAAAGTGTGTATGAGCCTGATAAGAAGCAAAAGATGTGCGGTGTCGAGATCAAGTATCTGCTAGTTTTCGAGAAGGATTTCACTGCGGATGAAGCTGGCATCACCGAATTGCGCAACTTGAAGGGATCTCTGTTCAGTCAGGATCGGGGAATCGTTCATCGGTTCTATGACGAGGACAACGCAATCATTCCGTTCTACTTCACACACGGCCAACCCAACTTGTGCGATTCGACTTTCTACCACATCATCGGTGGGCAAGAGGCAATTACGGGTGCTGTAGGGGACGCCTTTCGCGTCATGGTTGCATTCGAGAAAGCGTTAGACCCGAACTATCATGGTGTGAAGATCAAGGACGTGTTCATGGGGGCGAACTATACCGGCGAACATCCCCTAAAGAAAGCTAAGAAAATGATTGTCTTCTTGCGCATTGCGTGAAGGACAAACGAGGTGAACCATGTACAGAGGGCCTGCAAAGTGCGGTTGTCCCATCTATGACGAAGGGGTATTTCACCAATCGGGTTGCGGGAACAACCGTCGTCCGTCGCCATCGGAGCCACGAATCTGCGCGTCTTGCAAGCGGTGTTTCTTAGTGGAAAAAGATCGGACGACTTGCCCGAATTGTGGCAAGCCGATGGATAAGAAGGATTGAATCGAGAGTACGAACGATGTCCGGGGGTTGTTTCACTTCCCACCGAACAGCCCCGCCAGTCCCTTCACGGTGTCGGCTCCGTACTTGTCCACCAGTTCCTTGACTTCCTTCGCCGCCTTCACTGCCGTAGGTGTTCCGTCTGTCTCTGCCGCCTCGGAAGCTGCCGCCGTCTTCGTTGCCGCCTTCCCCTTCATCTTCGTCTTGTAACTGCTGATTTCAACCGGCTTGATTTCCTTCAGTCCCCACTTCTTCGCCTTGTTCTCGCCGTTCAGAAGCTCGGCCAGTTGCATCGGCGTCATGTCGGGATGTTCGGCAAGACCCGCGCGAATCACGTTGGCCTTTGTCACCTTGTCCGCCATCGTCAACGCTCCCTTGTAAGTGCGGGCGAGTTGCAACTAGGGTACAGGAGAGATGACACAAGATCAACTAAATAAGGGCATGATAGCGTTTCACGATGGCGAGATAGGCGATTGTCTTGCTCACCTGCAACCCTTCAAACAGCTTGGCGGGGGCGAGTTCTACCTGTATAGACGGCCCGACATGCGGCTGAATCAAGAGCTAGGCGATTCACTCCTAACCCTGCTCGAATGCCAACCGTATATCAAAAAGTGTGGATGGGGTTCGGCTACTCCTGGGGCAATCGACTTTCACGCTGTAAGGCATCACTGGCGGAACAACCTCAACTTGACGGACATGGCGTGTCGATGGCTTGGGCTTCCGTACCCAGACCGTAACGAACCCTGGTTGACGGTCCCGAACCCGAAGCAAGTTGCCAGGGTCATCATCAACCGTTGTCCGCGCTGGCACAATGACGCCTTTCCGTGGAAGCGAGTTGTCGAGAAGTACGGGCCGGAAGCTGTCTTCATCGGCTTGAAAAGTGAATGGATTGACTTTGTGGATCGCTTCGGAATGGTAAGCTACTATTACACGCCTTCCCTACTCTGCGCTGCCGAAGTCATCAAAGGCGGTGAATGGTTCATCGGAAATCAGTCAGCTTGCCATTGGATCGCAGAGGGAACGAAGACCAATACCGTCCTTGAAACGATGCCCCGGCATTCCGATAGTTGGAACTGCCATTTTGAGCGGGCGAACAAAATCCACGGTTACGATGCGTCAATAGAGCTACCCGACTTGTGACAGATACCCCGAAGACGCAAGACCGTATCCTGAACTTCATACGATTCAATTTCATGGACCGGGAAAGGTACGTTCTTGAAGTCATCTAACTTCGCTCGCGGATGCCAGACAAGGACCGCTATCAACCGTTCGTCGTTACTCACTTCCCCCGCCAGTTCCCAACACCACGCTTCAAGTCCTGCCGCGACCTCGCCCGCATAACACTTGGCCAAGCCAACGTCAATATCGTCTCTGTTCCGCCAATAGCCTGTATGATAACCTCGGCCTCTCAATTCCTTGACTATCGAGGGCAGACCGCGATAAATGATGATAGGAACGTCCTGCCGTGTCGAGTTCCATAAGCTCGCGTGGACACAACGCCCCCGATATATCGCTCTGCCCCTTTTCTTGTCCCATGAAGAACGGGGAGGGCGAGTAGACATTGAACCGGGGTTGTATCTCACCTAGCAACCAGTCGATATGTACCTTCACTTTCGGGCTTGCCCACAATGAATACAACTCCCGCATGAACGTCCCTCGGCAAATGTAAGAGCTAGTCCGTTGAGTATTCATGCAACGCACAACGCCAGGAACGACAGGGACGGGCGGCGCAAGATGCTGGCCAGACAACCAGAGTCCGTCAAAGTCAGGAGGGACGGCGGCAAGGAAGTCGTTCACCTTAGAAAACGAAAAGGGGACATTGTAGATTACGGCATTTACGCCGGGAGAAGGTGGTAGGAACCTGTGTTGTACCTCCGGCTGCGCTCTACGCTGTGCCGCCGCCAACGGCACAGCGGCACGGTCGTCATCGCCCGCAGCGTCCGAGCTCGCCGTGACGCGGTCGGTGCCGACTCAGGAAGCATCCCGCTTCGTGCCTGCCGCGGAGATGCCGTCGCCGGCCTCCCGCCCCACTACGGCATTGACGCCAGCGGCACAATGCAGGGATAGGTTTTCTGAAGGTTGTTCACCAGCTTGTTGTCCGCGGTGATAAACTTGCACTTCTCCTGCTCAGCCAGGACGACATAGAGACAATCGTAAATGCCGACGCGCATTGCCGAGGAAATGTCGCAGGCCTGAACGAGGAGCGGCAGCGAAGGCTGAAGCTGTGGCGCGGCATTCATGATGTCGGCCAGAAGAACCTTCGCCTGGCCGACAGCGATGCGTTTCTGACGCTCGGCGCGGGTCAGGGCATGGGCGACTTCGATCGGGAACACGTCCGGAGCGATCAGCTCGTGAATGCCATTGGCGTAAGCGTCGCGCAAGTCGCACTGCTTTGTCCGTGTCCGTTTCCGGCACCACCCACTTGAAGGCCACGGAGGAGTCGATGACGTATTTCATGCGTCAGGCAGTTCGCCGCGCAACTCGCGGATGGCGGGCACACCGATGTCGAGGAGGCCATGCTCCTTGCGAATCTCTTCGCGCACCTGATCCATGTGTGCGCAAGCACGACGCATGATCTCTGGATCGCGGACCCCGGACATGGCCCGGCGGATAGCGTCTCGAAGGTCCGCGTCCGCGCCGGTGGTGGGCTCAGTCGTGTGCATGGGGATTCTCCTACTCCTTCAGTATAAGACGAGAGCGGCCGAACCGCCACCGTCACCGTGGCACGGTCGTCAGCGCCCGCAGCGTCCGACCTCGCCGTGACGCGGTCGGTGCCGACTCAGGACGCATTCCGCTTCATGCCGCCGCCGGTGCCCCGATCACCAGAAAGAAGGGATGTCTTCAATTATCCAAAAGCTGCCGTGTATAATGGGCAGAAAGGAGGTGCCGCGATGTGCCGAGCCGTTTTGAGAAAAGGCGTCATTGTACCGCTCGAACCGTTGCCGCTGGAATGGGAGGAAGTGCGCTGCGCTGGAAGTGGCCAGGGCTGAAGTGCCCGAAGTCGATATCGACGTGTGGGCGAAGTCGATGCAGCAACTGTGCGCGGATAGTCCCGTAGAGGACGAGGAAGTGATGCGCTACACCATTGAAACACATCGTCAGCAGGCCAAGACCCAAACACTGCGTGAAATGGGACTGCCGGCATGAAGCGGTATCTGCTGGACACGAATCACATCGGGGAAGCCATCGGCCGCGTCTCTGTCGTGCGCGATCGCCTCCAACAATTGCACCGACAAGGAGTAGTATTCGGCACTTGCGGACCCGTGCTGTGCGAGTTGTTGGTTGGAGTCGTCAAGCGAAAAGATGCGGCGGCAGTGCGCCGTCGGCTGGAGGGATTGCTTCAAGTGGTCCGCGTCTGGCCGATCGACCTCGCCATTGCCGATCGTTATGCGGAAGTGTACCACCAGCTGCAAAGAGCGGGACGTGCCTTGTCTCAAGTCGATATCATGCTGGCCGCGCTCGCTCGGCACCTGGGCGCAACTTTGCTGACCACGGATCAGGATTTTCGAGCGCTGCCCGACATTCAGACGGAGAATTGGCTGTAAGAGTAGAGGCGGCAACCGGAAACGGCACCGCGGCACGGTCGTCAGCGTCCGCCGCGTCCGACCTCGCCGTGACGCGGTCGGTGCCGACTCAGGACGCATCCCGCTGCGTACCTGCTGCCGAGATGCCGTCGGTTCCACGCTGGCCGGCTACCCACTGTTCCCGCCTTCTCACTGCCTTCGGACACCGATAGAATGCCGAAAGGTGATTCTCTGGTTTAAGCTCTCTGACCGGAGGCAATTCAATGGCAGCCGGCGACACTCCTGCGACCGTGCCTTCCGCTCTCGGAACCTCGCCAATTCCTTCCGGCGAATCCGTTGAGGCGAAGTTTCACCGCCTGGCCGCGACCTGGAAGAAGGCCGTCGCCCTCCTTTCCTCCAGTCGAGCCCGTGAAAGCCATCCGGCGTATCTCGACATCATCGCCCTGGGTCCGCCCGTCGTGCCCTTGTTACTGCGCGACCTCGAAGCGAATGAGACGCACTGGTTCACGGCCCTTTCGCGCATCACGGGCGTCAACCCGGTCCCGGATGCCGACGCAGGCAACGTCCCAAGCATGTCGAAAGCCTGGCTCGACTGGGCACGCGAGAACGGCTACCGATGGTGAACCCTCTCGAAGCGGCTTTTCCGGCGCTGCGGCCAGGGAACTATCTCATTACCAGTTCGCCGACGAACCGCTACAACTGCATCGCCTGGGCCGCCAGCGATAACGTGCGCTGGTGGTGGCCCGTCGGTCACAGCCGGTTTTTCTGGCCGCCGGGCGTTGCCCGCGAAGAAACGCCTGCCGCCTTCGAGGCCGCATTCGCCACATTGGGATACATCCGCTGCGACAGCCCCACCAGAGAGCCGGGCTTCGAGAAAGTAGCCCTCTTCGCCGATGCGAACGGAGTCTCGACCCACGCAGCCCGACAACTTGTCTCCGGCCGCTGGACGAGCAAACTCGGCGAACTGGACGACATTGAACACGACCTCCGTGATTTGGAGGGCGACATTTACGGGATCGTCGTCAGCGTTGTTAAGCGCCCCATCCCAGCGGCGAATCCGTAGAGAATGGATGTTGTCCCACCAGCCGCGCCTCACGCTCGTCGCCGCCAACGTCACCGGGGCACGATCGTCATCGCCCGCAGCGTCCGACCTCGCCGTGACATGGCCGTGCCGACTCCGGAAGCATCCCGCTTCGTGCCTGGCGCCGAGATGCCGCCGCTTATCACGGCGAGTTGCCCGTGACGCCCTTGCGCGGCTTCCGCACTCCCTTCATGCCGTTGCTGCCGTTCACCTTCGGCGCGTTGGTCTTCGTTCCTCGTTCCACCCAGCGATCGAACTCCGCGCGGGACAAGAGGCCGAAGTTGTCCAGTTCCAGCCGCACCCCGTACAGGGTTTGTGGGTGAACGGGCTGGTCGGGTGCGTAGTCAGCGAGGGTTAACAGCGACTCCACGGCCGAGTGTTCGCAGACGCGGTGCTTGTTTTCGTCGATCAACCGGTCGCAGTTGTAGCCCAACCGCCGCAGCAGCGCCCACAGATCGCCATAACAGATCGGGCTACTCATGACGCACCTCTTTCGTCTGCTTCTGGATGGCAGCCTTCGCCGCTGCGAACCGCCGAATCGCCGCCTCGTCCAGCACGTTCGCCGCCGGAATATGAGCCGTCACCGTCGCACTGGTGCCAGCTCGTATCCGTCGGTCGGCAAAGTGCGCTTGCACATAGAGCCAGTATCCTACGTCGGCCCGAGCGTCGTAGACAACCAGGATTACCGGATAGGTTTCGGCGATCCAGCGGTTCAAGTCGATGCGCTCGACCGGGAAGAGAACGGTGCCGCCGTCCGCCGTCCGCTTGAGGTAGTCCGTCGCCTTCACCTGGAACAACACCCAATCGCTTTCCACTTCTCCGTTGCTGTCGTAAGTCGTCATGTACAGGTCCAGGCCGTAGTCGTGGAGAATGCGCTCCACCGTGAAGCCGCAGCGGAGGATCGGTCCCTCGACATGGTGAACTCCCAGGTCGGCGATGATGTGTGCGCGTGTTCGCCTCTTCCGTGCCGCGTCGCGCCGCTCCCTCGACATGCCAGCCTCCGCCTGCGTCGCCGTGCCGGTGACCGGGGATATCTTACCGCACCTGGACCATCGACGCCATTCCGGCTACTGCAAGCTGCCGCACATCGCCGACACCATCACCGCGGCACGGTCGTCATCGTCCGCAGCGTCCGACATCTCCCTGTCGCGGTCGGTCCAGACTCAGGAAGCAAGAGAAAAAAGGGGACGCATCGGCTCTGTAGAAAACCGCGCCGCTCGCCAGGTTTTCTACAAAGCCGGACGCATCTCTTTTTATAAATCAAGCCGCTCGAAACGCGCGGGGCGGGAGCCCTCGGGTTATTTCTCGGTCCCGGAATGACCCGTGTTAAAATTCAGTCGTGTGTCGATCTCGCAGAGGATGTGCAAGGTCATTTCCTGGCTGCCGCGCTCCACGCGGGCGGAATCGGCTTCGAAGCGAACATGGCGAAGGCACATGTCCTGGGGAACGTACTCCGCCGTCCAGCGCACCTCGAAGCGCGCCGGGGTTGGCGTCGAGAAACACGCCATGCCGCTTACCTGTCCCTTGAAGACCAGTACGTGCCCTCCCTCCAGGGTGCAGTCGAGTGTAATACGCGGCGGGGCGTCGGCGCTGATCCGGGCCTCGGGAAGGAGGCTTTCGAGCAGCGACAGCAGCCGGCCTGGATCGGTCGTCGCTTCCCCGTTCTTGAGCGCCGTGTCCGGGATGAGGCACTCCTCCAGCAGCAGCGGATGCGGTAAGTGGGATAGGAGGCGCGTCTGGGGATCATCAACCAGGTAGGCGATGGCGCCTCGGGGCGCATCTCCTGGGCGATCGTCTTGCCTTCGAGCGGACCGCGAATCTGGCAGAAGCGCGTCCGACCGGGCAGCTGCCCCTGGGTCTTCTTCTTGTGAACCAAACAGTGCAGGTCCAGGTGCGTTGGCCGGCTGCTCCGATCGACCTGCTTTACTTCGACCTCTTGCAGCTGCGTTTCGGAGTATTCCGCCTCGAGCGGTGCATGGCCGGAGCGCTGGATCAGGAACTTCTCCGTGTAGCCAACTTCCCGCTGATACACTTCGCCTAGCTTCCGGCGAATGGGGTAGGGCGCGTCGGGCCGATCCAGTCGAGCCAGGGCAATCACTCCCGAGCTATCGGCAGCGCGGTAGATCTGCGGATGCTGGCCGGTGTTCAGCTCCTTCAACGCGGTGGCACTGACCTGATTGTAGACGTACTTGTACAGCTCCTCGACATCGACAACGCCATTGTTGTCCAGGTCGGCCGCTCCCTCCAAACCACAGCGGAGGAAATGCGTGAACAGCCCCTGCTCGACGCGCGGCCATTCGCGCGACAGCTCGTCGGGACCGCAGCTCGCTATCGTCACCAGACCCTGAGCCTGGTCGAAGCAGGGAGCCAGTCGCATCGTGTCGGTGGTGCCCCGTCCCGCGCCGGCGTGGCAGCAATCCAGCACGAGCAGTTTCTGTCGGGCCGGGCACTTCTCCAGGACTTCCCGAAGCCAGGCCACCGGAATCCCCGTCTGCATGGGCTGCTTCTTGTCGCAATCGCGGCTGGCCAGGACGACGCCGCCCGCACCGTTGGGGACTCCATGCCCGGAGAAGTAGATCAACACCGTGTCGGTCTGCTGGGCCAGAGCGGCAACCCGGGTTACCTCGGCCATGATCTGTCGTTGAAAAGGCAACATGCGTTTGTCGGTTGCCTCATCGACCATGAGCGCTACCTGCTCGGCGGGAAACTGACATCGGGTCGTCAGCAGCCGATACATGAGCTTGGCGTCGTGCGTGCTGTACTCCAGCCGACGAAACAGACCGTCGTTGTATTCCTGCACGCCAATGACCACGGCCCAGCGCCGGTTCGTGGGCGGTTCAGGAGCCGCAGTAGCTGTCGCGCCAAGCAGCAGACATACCCACACAGCCACGGCCTGTTTGGTCATGAGCGCTCCTCCTCCGAAAGTGATTTGGCGGCGGGGAATACCACAGAAGGGCCATCTTGTCCAGGGCAGCCTCTGGCCTTGACAGGCGCGACAGGAAAGCGTATGGCATTTCCTCCCAATCTCGTTACCCCGGTCTTTCCGGAGCTGCCGCTCATGCGTCTCCTCATTGCGCTGTGCTGTACCCTGGCGCTGGCGAGCGTGGTCCGATCGATCGAGCCGACCCCGGAAGAAGACCTGACCACCTGGGTTCGCCTCCACATCGATGAAGAAATGCACCTGACGGGCCGACCGCTGGAGTGCTGGTTCTTCGGAGCGGAGGGCGAAGTCATGGACGCACGAGTGCGCTCGGTGTTCGCCCCGAACAGTGCGGCCTCATTTCCGTTGTCCTTCCCGAGCAGTTCCAGCTCGATCTCCAGCGATGGATTGAGCAACATCAACACGACAACCACGACCGCAACCACCCTCGCTCCGAACGTCCAGATGCCGTCGTCGATCAATAACTTTATCCTCTCCGGCGGCACGGCCACGATCGGCTATCGCTACGACACGGGAACCGAGTTCGTCTTCGACGTGCGGTGCTTGCAAGGATCGCGTCCAGAGGGCTTCGCCTACTTTTGCGATCCGCGGCTGGGTTGGATTTTTCACACTTCGTTGGAGGAATGGAATCTGAGCCTGTTGGTTGCGGGTCGCGGCTTGTTTACCGGCTCGGACATCAACGGCGGCAGTGCCACGGTTGTGACGACCACGACCACGAACACCGTGATCAACGGCTCCGATCCCGTGACCTTCCTGCCCACGCAAACCTCATCGACCACGATCACACCGATCAGCAATACGGCCGGGCTGCATCTGACGACCACTTTCGCCGGCGGCGGCGGAGAACTCGGGCTAGGTTGCGAACGATCATTTGCGGACACGGGGCTGTCGGCGTTTGCCCAGCTTCGTGCCGCCGGGCTGTACGGCAACATCGCGAGTACCACGAGCTATCTGGCAAACTCGGGTGTGCAAGCCAATAGTAACATTGCCACCTCTCTGCTGGACGTGGCCGGGACAGTGGGAGTAGGCTATCGCGCTCCCTTCTATGCCGGCCTGGAAACTCGGCTGGGGTACTCGTTCGAGAATTTCTTCCTCCTCCAAAATCGCGGAGACGCGGGAATCGGGTCGCTGCTTACGGGCCACAGCTTGTTCGTTGCGCTGGACCTGTCATTCTGAGCGAGTCGCCTCCTCGTCCGGAGCAAAGCCATGCACGCGTCGCGCCTGCTCGTCGTCCCGGTGCTGCTGATCCTGGCCGTCGGCTGCCATTCGTTTCCGCCCTGGTCCCTCATTGGGGAACCAAGCCGGGCCGAGCGGAGCTATCAGCCACCCCCGCCGCCGGGGTATCCCTGGCTCGACGTTCCCTATAGCGATTCTGAAGCGTTCGATACGTTGCTGGATTGCTATCTCCAGGCGGGCAAGCCGGCGATCCGCATTGTCCTCGACACGAAAGAACCGGACTGGTTGCCCAGGATGAACGCCTGGCTGAAGGCCTACCAGGCAGGCGGCCAGGTGCGGCAGCCTACCGGCAAGGGCGGCCTGGACTCGCTGCTGTGGCTAGCCGGCATGGCGCAGACCCCGAGCGACGCCCGACAATTGCTCGAGACGGCGTTCGATCATCTGGAAACTTACGTCAAGGCGGGCCTGGCCTGGTGGAACGACGAGCAACAGCGGCGCCGGCGGATCGACCTGCTCAAGCCCTATAATCTCGATGCCGTCCGCGAAAGCCGCCGCGGGGATAAATACTCCATCCTACTGTGCAACGGGCGGTATGAGTCCGAGCCGGCTAAGTAGTTATCCAAGCTGAGTAGAAGGGGGCAGCGTAGGCTGACCCTCCTTCTCCGACTCCCAAATTTGCTGCGATCTCGTAACACGTAACAGTGGGGCGCTGAGCCGGTCAAACCTGTTACGAGATCTGCGTGTTTCCTAGGTTTCGCGCAGTATTCATGAGAATCGCGTAATAGTTTTTGGGTCGTTTTGGGCCATCTCGTAACAACTACGCCGCCATGCATTATTCTCCATATTACCTCTCGGGTGCCTCTTCCGCTGGTAATTTTTATCAGCCGCTCGCCTAAAGGCGCCTGTCCCTGAACCGTCGTCAATTATTCCTCGGCAATAAAATTCGTTCCCGAGAATAATCTTGACGAGAATATTTGGCGAAAACCAGGAATTATGACCAGAATAAGCTTGCAATTAGTTCTAGCCTGCTCATAATCGCCATTGTTCTTGCTCTGAACAAGAGCATTCCCACTCGAACGGTGTCGATGTATTCTTTGCAATATGCAGGGAAGAAGTCCGCAGATCGGTCCTGCGCATACATCGGGATGATGGAGCGCACAGGCCAGGCGATAGGATGTTCGCACCATGACGAGCCACTCTCCCGGCGCTCTGTCTCTCCTCGGTTCGACTCTGCGCAAGACCGCGACCCAGCTGTTGAAAGCCTGGACGCTCTGCCGGCGGCTGTTTGCCAACGGCGCTCCGTCGGCGTCCAGCCGTCGCTCGGCAGGCCGGGCCGGTAAATCGTTCTTCCAGCGGATCGCGGGATTTTTCGCCGATCGGCAGCCGACGCGCCGCCGTACCGCTTATCTCGCGCTGGAAACCCTCGAAGGACGCATCGTCCCCACCCTGGCGCTGAACCTGACCAGTTCGGCAACCCCGGCCGTGTATTCCCAATCGGTCACTCTCACGGCGACACTGGTTGGCTACAGCACTTTACCCACCGGCACGATTACCTTCTACGACGGTGGTTCATCCCTCGACACCGAAACCCTCGCGTCGTCGTCGGATACCGTCACGTTCACCACATCGTCGCTGACCATCGCCGACCACGACCTGACTGCCACCTACTCCGGCGACTCGAATAATTCGTCGGTGACTTCGTCCGACCTGACAGAGGAAGTTGATAACGCGGATAGCAGCACCGCCCTGACCTCCAGCCCCAATGCGTGAACCTACGGACAGTCCGTGACCTTCTCGGCCACGGTGAGTGCGGTGTCGCCAGCGTCGGCCACGCCAACGGGAAGCGTTTCCTTCTACAACGACGGCGGTTTCCTGGACACTGAATCCCTCGACGGTTCCGGTGATGCGTCGTACACCCCGTCGGCAGCGCTGAACGCAGGCACTTACGATATCACAGTATCCTACGGCGGCGACAGCAATTTCAACAGCAGCAATTCCAGCGATCTTTCGCAACTCGTGAATGCTGCCAGTACCACCACGTCGGTCGCGTCGTCGAACAATCCTTCCGTATTCGGCCAGTCGGTAACGTTCTCGGCGTCGGTGAGCAGCAGTGGCGGTACGCCTGCCGGCAGCGTCGTCTTCTACGATGGCACCACATCACTGGGGAGCGCGACCCTCGACGGTTCCGGCGATGCCTCGATCAGCACATCGTCCCTCAGCCTCGGCAGTCACGACGTCCGGGCTGAATACGGAGGTGAATCGAACTACAGCCCCAGCACTTCCAGCAATGTCGAGCAAGTAGTGGATATGGCCACCTCGACGACCATGGAGTCATCAGCGCCCAACCCGTCGGTTTTCGGGCAGTCGGTGACTTTCTCGGCGTCGGTAAGCGCCGTGTCGCCGGGGTCCGGGACGCCAACGGGGAGCCTCGTTTTCTATGACGGCAGCACCGCCGTGGACACCGAAACCCTCGATAGCTCCGGCGACGCCTCCTTTTCGACATCCGCGCTCAGCGCCACCACGCACGATTTCACGGCGGTTTACGACGGGGACAGCAATTTCTACACCAGTACGTCGAGCGACCTCGATCAGGTTGTGAACAAGGCCGATACTGGTACGTCGCTTTCGTCGTCGCTGAATCCATCTGTGTTTGGCGATTCGGTGACGTTCACGGCGGACGTAAGCGCCACGTCGCCGGGGGCTGGCACCCCAACGGGAAGTGTCACTTTCTATGACGGGAGTACCTCGCTGGGCAGTAACACCCTCGACGGTTCCGGCGATGCTTCGTTGACGACGGCGGTCCTGACGACCAGCAGCTCGCATCCCATCACGGCCGTCTACGGCGGCAGCGGAAGTTACAATTCAAGCACATCGAATGAGGTGGACCAGACGGTCGATCAAGCCGATTCCACAACCACAGTCGCATCGTCGGAGAATCCGTCGCAATACGATGACAGCGTGACCTTTACCGCAAGTGTCAGCGGCGCGGGTGCCACACCGACGGGCAGCGTAGAGTTCTACGATGGTTCCACTTTTCTCTCCACAAAAACGCTCTCCAGCGGTTCCGCGTCATTCACAACCTCGGCGATGTCCATTGCCACGCACACCATTACTGCCGATTACGGTGGCGATTCCAATTTCTCGGCAAGCACCTCGTCAGGAACGTCGCAGGTCGTGAACAAGGCCAACAGCACGACGTCTCTAACTTCGTCGGATCAGCCATCGGCGTTCGGTGATTCGCTGACGTTCACTGCATCGGTTAGCGGGCCAGGCGGCACTTCGACAGGCACTGTGGTCTTTTCGGAAGGTGGCACCACGCTCGACACCGAAACGCTCGTCAGTGGTTCCGCAACATTCACCACGTCTTCGCTTGTCGGAGGCTATCATCTGATTACGGCCACCTACGGCGGCGATAGCACCTACCTCGGGAGTGCCGACGACCTGGTGCAGTCAATCCTCACGCCCATTTCCATCACGAACCCGGGCACGCAGACCACCACTGAGGGCGCTTTGTGTCCCTGGCGATCAGCGCCAGCGATTCGATTTCCGGCTCCACGCTCGTCTATGCCGAAAGCGGCCTTCCGACGGGTCTGGTGCTCGATCCTACCACCGGCGACATCACGGGCACTGTGGCCATCGGCTCGGCGGCCAAAAGCCCCTACACCACTACCGTCACCGCCAGTGACGACACTTACAGCAACTCCGTGACCTTCACCTGGAATGTCACCAGTCCGATTTCCCTGACCAACCCCGGCAATCAGACCTCCACGGACGGTCAGACGATCTCGACGCTGTCGCTGTCGGCGTCGGACTCTTTCGGCGGCACACTCAGCTATGCCGCCGTCAATTTGCCCAATGGCCTGGTGATTAACCCGTCCAATGGCCACATCACGGGAACGGTGGCGGTCGGCGACAGCGTGAACAGCCCCTACTCTGTCACGGTCACCGCCAGCGACGGCACCTATTCCGCCTCGCAAACATTCAACTGGACGGTCGCCGATCCGGTCACGATGGCCGCCCTGCCCGACCAGACGCAGTACGAAGGCCAAAGCCCCACGCTGACCGTCAATGCCAGCGACACCAGCGGCACCCCTGTCTTCACCGCCGAGGGCCTGCCGCCGGGCATGTCGATCAACAAGAGTTCCGGCACGATTTCCGGCACGTTGGCGGCTGGGGATGCGGCCCTGGCGCCTACAGCGTTACGGTCGTCGCCAATGATGGGACATACGAAGCCATCCAGTCGTTCACCTGGAACATCAACGATCCCATCGCCCTCGCCACGCCAACCGATCAGACCACGGCTGAAGGCGGCTCCGGCTCACTGACCCTCAGCGCGACGGACGAAGCCAGCGGCACGGTTGCTTATGGCGCAGCCGGCCTTCCTGGGGGCCTAAGCATCAATTCCAGCACGGGAGCAATCAGCGGCACCGTCAGCAGCGGCGCCGCAGCCGACAGCCCGTATGCGGTGACGCTCTACGCCGCCGATGGAACCTACACCGCGACCACGTCGTTCAATTGGAACGTCACGGTTCCCGTTACCATTACGGCCCCGGCCGACCAATCGAACAATGAGGGAGATACTGTCTCGTCGCTGGCGGTAACCGCGACCAACACCAGCAGTGGCACCCTCAGCTACTCGGCGACCGGGTTACCGTCGGGCTTGAGCATCAATTCGAGTACGGGCGTCATCTCAGGCACGATCACGACCGGCGGCTCGTTTACGCCCACCGTGACAGCGACGAACGGCACCTATTCCGCCAGCGCCCAGTTCAACTGGACGGTCGGCAGCACCCTTAGCGTCAGCACCGCCTTCGCTCCGTCCTACAACGCCGGCGATGTCGTTTCTTACTCCGTCGCCGTTACCGATACTGGCAGCGGCACGTTGAGCTATTCGGCCTCGGGCTTGCCCACGGGCCTCTCCATCAGCTCTTCGACCGGTCTCATCTCCGGCACGATCTCCTCGTCCCTCAGCGCTGGCAATATCACCAGCACGATCACCGTCACCGATGGCACCGACACGACGGAAGATACCCTCGTTTGGGTCATTGCGCCCTCCGGCCCGATCACCGTTACCAATCCGGGCGACCAAACCAGCACGGAAGGCGGGACGGTTTCGCTCGGCACCAGCGGCACCAACACCGGCAGCGGCACGATGTATTTCGCTGCGCAAGGCTTGCCTCCGGGCCTGGCGATGAACCCGGCAACCGGCGAAATTACCGGCACCATCGGCCTGGGCGATGCGGGGTTCGCCCCGTACCTGGTGACGGTCACGGCAACGGATGGAACCAACACTGACAGCCAGAGTTTCAACTGGAACATCAGCAGCGCCGTGACGTTGACGGCTCCGGCCGATCAGACGAGCAGTGAAGGCGCGAGCGCGTCACTATCGCTCAGCGCGACGTATTCCGGCAGCGGTAGCTTGTCGTATGCGGCATTCGGGTTGCCGCCGGGTTTGAAGATCAGTGCGTCGAGCGGTGACATCACGGGAACGGTAGCGGTCGGGGCGGCTGCGGACGGTCCGTATTACGTGACGGTGGTTGCCGCAGCAGGGGATTCCTCGGCCGAGCAATCCTTCAACTGGACGGTGAATAGCCCGATCACGCTGACTGATCCGGCCGATCAGACCAATAATGAGGGTGACACTGTTTCTCTCTCCCTCAGTGCAACGGACGCCACGAGTGGTACGCTCAAGTATTCGGCGATCGGCTTGCCGGGCGGCCTGAAGATAAACCCGAGTACCGGAGCCATTACCGGCACCCTCGCCGCTGGGGACGCCGGGGATGGGCCGTATTCCGTGACGGTCTTGGCCCAGGACGGCACCTACAGCACGTCACAGACCTTCAACTGGACGGTCAACAGTGCGATCACGATCACGACGCCGGCCGATCAGACCAACAATGAAGGCGACTCCGTATCGCTCTCGATCAGCGCCTCGGATGCAACCAGCGGTGCAACGATGGTCTATGCCGCGCTCGGGTTGCCTCCTGGCGTGGTCATCAGCCCCACCACAGGAACGATCACCGGCACCATCACTACCGGCAGCAGCGCCAACGGGCCGTATACGGTGACCATCGGCGTGACCGACAGTTCGACCTTTGCCGAGACCTCGTTCAACTGGAACGTGAACAGCCCAATCACCATCAACACGCCGCCTGACCAGACCAACAACGCCGGCGATACCGTGTCCCTGGCCATCAGTGCTTCGGATGCGGCGAGCGGAACGCTCACCTTCTCTGCGACCGGCTTGCCGAGCGGCCTCAGCATCAACACCAGCACGGGCGCGATCACGGGCACGATCAGCGATGGGGGCAGTTATCAGCCCACGATCACCGCAACGGACGGAACCTATACTGGCAGTACGACGTTCAACTGGTCTGTCAGCAGCCCGATTGCCATCACCGATCAGGGCGACCAGACGAATAATGATGGCGATACCGGCGTATCCGTTCAGATCAGCGCGACCGACAACGCCAGCGGAACGGTGAGTTTCTCCGCGTCCGGATTGCCGAGCGGCTTGTCGATCAACAGCAGTACGGGCGCGATTACTGGCACCGTGGGCAGTAGTGCCGACACCAGCTCGCCATACACGTCGGTCATCACTGTGACGGACGGCACGAACACGGCGATTGACACATTCACCTGGTACGTTAACCCGTCCGATCCGGTGGTCGTTTTCAACCCCGGTAGCCAGACCAATGCCGATGGCGACATGGTTGCTCTGCCAATCGAGGCCAGCGACAGCACTGCGGGCGCGACGCTCTACTACGCCGTGTCGGGACTGCCGGCGGGGCTGAATTACAATCCGGCCACGGGTCTCATTTTCGGCACGATTTCGAGCAGTGCCGATACCGGATCGCCGTACACCGTGACGGTCACGGTGGGTGACAACACGAACAGCGCCAGTACCTCGTTTACCTGGACGGTCAATACCGCCGGCACCGTGACGATGGTCAACCCCGGCGATCAAACTAACAGCGAAGGTGATTCGGTCTCCGTGTCTGTGAGCGCCAGCGATGCCAGCAGTGGAACCCTGCACTATGTGGCCTTCGGCCTGCCCGCCGGTCTCAAGATCAACGCGATAGGAGCGATTACGGGAACCGTGGCCATCGGCGACTCAGGGGAGAGTCCGTACACGGTTACGTTGGTGGCGAATGATGGCACCTATTCCGCCGAGCAGACATTCTATTGGAATGTCAACAGCGCGATCAGCATCGTACAGCCCTTGGATCAGACGAACAATGAGGGTGACACGGTATCGCTCTCGATCAGCGCTTGTGGCGGGACGCCCTCCTACGCTGTCCTCGGATTACCGCCTGGTCTCAAGATCAATCCGAGTACGGGTGCCATCACTGGCACGATTGCGACGGGCAGTGCGGCGGATGGTCCCTACTCCGTTACCATTCTGGCAGTGGACGGAATGAACTCCGCCACCATGTCGTTCAACTGGAATGTGAACAGCCCGATTACGATCAATGTCCCCGACACGCAAACCAACAATGACGGCGATACGGGAATCTCAGTTGCGGTTTCGGCCACTGACGCTGCGAGTGGCACGGTGGCATACAGCGCGGTTGGACTGCCGCCTGGTCTGTCGATCAACTCCTCTACCGGCGCCATCACCGGCGGCATCATCGTCGGCGATTCGAGCATCGGCACCTTCGAGCCGACGATTATCGCCAATGATGGCACATACGCTACCAGCGCGAGTTTCGAGTGGGATGTGAACGGCCCGATTTCCATCTCTGGGCCGAGTGAACTGTCGAACGTGGTCGGTGATACAGTGAACATGGGCGTGGTCGCGCTCGATACCGAGAGCGGCACACTGTCTTACGCGGCCGCTGGGTTGCCGACCGGCCTGAGCATCAATTCCTCCACCGGTCTCGATCACGGGAACCGTTTCATCAACCGCCGCCTCCATCGGCAGCTTCAACACAACCGTAACGGTCAGCGATGGTACGTCCAGCGCCAATACTTCGTTCACCTGGCTGATCTCATCCGCCGGCAGCTTGACGCTCGCGACCCCGAACAACCAGACGAGCGTGGAAGGTACAACGATCTCGACGCTCAGCCTCAGTGCCTCGGGGAGCGGCACAATCACGTACTTCGCGGAAGGCTTGCCGCCTGGCATCCTCATCAATCCGTCGAACGGTCACATCACCGGTACCATCGCCGTAAATGACGCCACCTACGGTCCGTACTCCGTGACGGTCGTCGCTACGAACGGCTCCGCAAGTGCAATCGAGACTTTCACTTGGACGGTGAGCAGCCCGGTCAGCGTTGACACGATTGCGGACGAAACGTATACCGAGGGTGGCTCCGTGTCGCTGTCGATCACCTCCAGCGATTCGAGCAGCGGCACGCTGGTATTTGGTGCGGTCGGATTGCCTACCGGACTCAAGGTCAGCAAGACGACAGGTGACATTTCAGGCAATGTGGTGCTCGGCAGCGCGGGGACGTACACCGTGACTATGCTTGCCGGAGACGGGACGTATTCGACCAGCCAGACGTTCACAATCAACGTCAACGGGATGGTGACGATTGCGCCGATCGCGGATCAGACGAATGTCGAAGGGAACACCGTGTCCTTGTTGATTGGTGCAACCGATTCGAGTAGCGGAACGCTGAGCTTCAGCGCGACTGGACTGCCCGGTGGGCTCACGATCAATCCAACGACCGGCACGATTAGTGGCACGGTCGCTGTGGCGGCGCCACGAATGGACCGTATTCGGTGACGGTGACGGCAAGTGACGGGACATATAGCACGAGCATCGCCTTTAACTGGACGGTCACCGGCCAAATCACCATCACGAATCCCGGAACGCAAAAAGGCGTTGCCGGCGTCGAAATTGCTGATTTGCAGATTAACGTCACGAACACCGCTGGTGGGACGCTGGCTTATGTCGCATCCGGCCTGCCGGCTGGACTCACTATCAACTCATCAGGTCTCATTAGTGGCACGATCGACAGCTCAGTTCTTAGTGGCATCTACACAAGCACGATCACGGTTTCTAACGGGACTTACAGTGCGAACACTACATTCCAATGGGTTGTCCTGTCGCGTCGCCGATTTACTGAATAGTCTGGTCCTCATTAAAGCGGCGCCCGCACTGGCAGATCCAGTTACCTACAAACCATTGACCCTCGGCCAATTGTACGACTGGATTTTAGATCAGCGCAAGGTCAGGAAGGACCCGGCTTTCGGGAATCAGCAGATAGCCGAAATCAAAGACGCCTACGGTGTGGACCTCGACAATGCCGATCAGCGAGCCAAGTACGCAGGAAACACAGGCCTGATTTCGGTCAAAAGCGTCCCCGCCGAGGGTCCCCTTCCTGAAAGGCTCGTCGCTAACTTTATCGGTTTCACCTGGTTTTCGGTGAACCTCAACGGAGTGGCTGCCAGTATCGTCCAAGTGATGAAACCGACAATCTATGTCACGCCTCCGCAACCCTACCCGGACACCCTCGTTGGTCCGCCGTTCTACATTCAGAACGACCGCCCTCCGTTCAAGGTAGAAGGATGGGTGGTTATCGATGGCAAAGCAGCAGCGTATGACGCTCACGGTTCGGGCTTCCCACCGATAATCATTGACCCGAAGAAAACGAATCTGTCATGTTCCAGTTTTCCACTGTGATCGGGGCTGGACTCGTCAACAACGCCTTGATAACTGGCACCAGCGGTATTTGGGTCGCCTGGAAACACGTCATATAAACCAGGAGCCGATCCGCGATTACCGCTGGTGCCAGTTATCAGGCCATTGTCCACCGGTCGCAGGCCCCTGATTTTCTTCGGGTCAATCATTATGGGTGGGAAGCCCAGCCGTGAGCGTCATACGCTGCTCGCTTTGCCATCATAGCACCTATCCTCTCACGTTGAACGGAGGGCGGTCGTTCTGAATGTAGAACGACCGCCCTCCGTTCAAGGTAGAAGGATGGGTGGTTATCGATGGCAAAGCAGCAGCGTATGACGCTCACGGTTCGGGGGTTCCCCACCGATAATCATTGACCCGAAGAAAACGAAATCTGTCACGTTCCAGTTTTCCACTGTGATCGGGGCTGGACTCGTCAACAACGCCTTGATAACTGGCACCAGCGGTAATCGCGGATCGGCTCCTGGTTTATATGACGTGTTTCCAGGGGCAAACCCGAATACCGCAGTGATATGGAAGGGCAACCCGGAAAAGGAACACGACATATACAGTTTGGTTCACTCTCAATTCCGACTGAAGAACGAGCAGCATTCCCTTCGCCCGTCATTTGGAGATAACATTGAATTTGCCCTTCCAGTTGATTCCGGCGGTTGGATCCTCCCATATCCACGTTCCGTCGGAATTGAGAGCTAACGAAACTGTATTATGTCGTGTTCCTTTTTTGGGTTGCCCTTCCATATCACTGCCGTATTTGGGTTCGCCCCTGGAAAGGACGTCATATAAACCAGGCAGCTGATCCGCCATTACCGCTGTGCCAGTTATCAAGGCGTTGTTGACGAGTCCAGCCCCGATCACAGTGGAAAACTGGAACCGTGACAGATTTCGTTTTCTTCGGGTCAATGATTATTGGCTGGGAAGCCCGAACCGTGGAGCGTCATATGCTGCTGCTTTGCCATCGATAACCACCCATCCTTGACCTTTAGGAGGGCGGTCGTTCTACATTCAGAACGACCGCCCTCCGTTCAAGGTAGAAGGATGGGTGGTTATCGATGGCAAAGCAGCAGCGTATGACGCTCACGGTTCGGGCTTCCCACCGATAATCATTGACCCGAAGAAAACGAAATCTGTCACGTTCCAGTTTTCCACTGTGATCGGGGCTGGACTCGTCAACAACGCCTTGATAACTGGCACCAGCGGTAATCGCGGATCGGCTCCTGGTTTATATGACGTGTTTCCAGGGGCAAACCCGAATACCGCAGTGATATGGAAGGGCAACCCGGAAAGGAACACGACATATACAGTTTGGTTCACTCTCAATTCCGACGGAACGTGGATATGGGAGGATCCAACCGCCGGAATCAACTGGAAGGGCAAATTCAATGTTATCTCCAAATAGAACAGGCAAAGGGAATGTTGCTCGTTCTTCGTCGGCGTCGTGAATCGAAGATCCTCGAAGGGGAGTACAAGTAGATGGCGAGATTCCTAACCATTCAAATTGCCATGACGGCTGCTTTTCTGTGGTCGTTGAGCTTTCCTAGGCCTGCTTTGGCGGATGGTGTGCCCATTCGGGCCAAGGTCATTCGGGACAATCCTCTCCAGAAGGCGTCCCGGGTGCGGCCCGGAATGACGCTGACGCAGGTCAATGAAATCCTGGGCTACGATTTCGCTGATTGTTTCAGGTCCGGGCCGGTATTACTGGACTACACACCGATTACCTACCACGCGGCTGGAGTAATTGTTTGCTTCAAAAATGGAGTGGTGCAAACTGTGGATATCATTCACAGGTAGCTATGTTCGACGAGAAGAAAAGGTGGGGGAGAAAAGGTGTCAGGAACCTTTTTTCAGAAAAGGTTCCTGACACCTTTTCTTCTCGACCGAATCCTACGCCCGGCTCGTGGCGGCTTATGGCACCGACGTGGATGCGCTCAGCAACACTGAGGTGGCGCCCTACGCCGACAATTATTTCCAGTACGACGACCAGCTGCGGGTCACCGAAGAGATCGGGGAGAAAAGGTGTCAGGAACCTTTTTTCAGAAAAGGTTCCTGACACCTTTTCTTCTCCGCCGTTACCGATACTGGCAGCGGCACGTTGAGCTATTCGGCCTCGGGCTTGCCCACGGGCCTCTCCATCAGCTCCTTCGACCGGTCTCATCTCCGGCACGATCTCCTCGTCCCTCAGCGCTGGCAATATCACCAGCACGATCACCGTCACCGATGGCACCGACACGACGGAAGATACCCTCGTTTGGGTCATTGCGCCCTCCGGCCCGATCACCGTTACCAATCCGGGCGACCAAACCAGCACGGAAGGCGGGACGGTTTCGCTCGGCACCAGCGGCACCAACACCGGCAGCGGCACGATGTATTACGCTGCGCAGGGTTTGCCGCCGGGCCTGGCGATAAACCCGACCACCGGCGACATTACCGGCACGGTGGGCCTGGGCGATGCGGGGTTCGCGCCGTACCTCGTGACCGTGACGGCAACGGATGGAACCAACACCGACAGCCAGAGCTTTAACTGGAACCTGAACAGCGCAGTGACGCTGACCGCTCCGGCCGATCAAACGAACAGCGAAGGGGATAGCGTATCGCTGTCGACCGGGGCGATGTATTCCGGCAGCGGCACTCTGTCCTATGCGGCGTTTGGCCTGCCGCCGGGTTTGGCCATCAACCCGTCGAGCGGCGCCATCACCGGAACCGTCGCGGTCGGAGCAGCGGCGGATGGTCCGTATGCGGTGACGGTGGTTGCGGCGGCGGGCGACTCGTCTGCCACCCAGTATTTCAACTGGACCGTCAATAGCCCAATCACGCTAACCGCTCCGGCCGATCAGACCGGTAACGAGGGCGGCACGGTTTCCCTTTCCCTCACTGCAATGGACGCCACGAGTGGTACGCTGACGTACTCGGCCGTGGGCTTGCCAGGCGGCCTGAAGATCAATCCCAGCAGCGGCGCCATTACCGGCACCCTCGCCGCCGGGGATGCCGGGGATGGGCCGTACGTCGTCACGTTCTTGGCCCAGGACGGCACGTACAGCACGGCACAGAGCTTCAATTGGACAGTTAACAGTGCGATCACGATCACCACGCCGGACGATCAGACGAACAATGAAGGCGACTCCGTGGCGCTCTCGATCAGCGCCAGCGACGCGACGAGCGGCGCAACAATGGTCTATGCTGCGCCTCGGGTTGCCGCCTGGCCTGCTCATCAATCCCACAACCGGCTCAATCACCGGCACGATCACGGCGGGCGCGAGTGGTAACGGGCCGTACACCGTGACCATCGGCGTCACCGACAGTGCGACCTTTGCCGAGACCTCGTTCAATTGGAATGTCAACAGCCCGATCACCCTGAACACTCCCTCTGACCAGACCAACAACGCGGGCGATACCGTGTCACTGGCTATCAGTGCCACGGATGCGACGAGCGGGACCTTGACCTATTCCGCCACCGGCCTGCCGAGCGGCCTGAGCATCAACAGCAGCACGGGAGCGATCACGGGTACGATCAGCGACGGCGGCAGTTATCAGCCCACGGTTAGCGCGACCGATGGCACTTACACGGGAAGCGCGACGTTCAACTGGTCTGTCAGCAGCCCGATTGCCGTCACCGATCAGGGCGATCAGACGAACAACGATGGCGACACCGTATCGGTGCAGATCAGCGCCACGGACGATGCCAGCGGTACGCTGAGTTTTTCCGCGTCCGGCTTGCCGAGCGGGTTGTCTATCAATTCGAGTGCCGGCCTGATCTCCGGCACCGTCGGCAGCAGCGCGGACACCAGTTCGCCGTATACGTCGGTCATCACGGTCAGCGACGGCACGAACACCACCGTCGATACTTTCACGTGGTATGTCAGCCCATCCGATCCGGTGGTCGTCAGTAACCGCGGCAGTCAGACCAATGCCGATGGCGACATGCTCGCTCTCCAGATCGAGGCGACCGACAGCACTGTCGGCGCGACGCTCTATTACGCCGTGTCGGGACTGCCGGCGGGGCTGAATTACAATCCGGCGACGGGTCTCATCTTCGGCACGATTTCGAGCACCGCGGATACCGGATCGCCGTACTCCGTTACAGTGACTGCGGGCGATGGCACGAACAGCGCCAGCACGTCGTTCACCTGGACCGTGAACACGGCCGGAACGGTGACGATGGTGAACTCCGGCGATCAAACCAACAACGAAGGCGCTACCGTCTCCGTTTCGGTCAGCGCCACTGATGCCAGCAGCGGAACCCTGTACTACGTGGCCTTCGGGTTGCCCGCTGGTCTCAAAATCAACGCGGCGACGGGTGCGATCACCGGAACGGTTGCCATCGGCGACTCGGGCCAGAGTCCGTACACGGTCACGCTCGTGGCCAACGACGGGACCTACTCGGCGACCCAGACGTTCGATTGGAATGTCAACAGCGCGATCACGATCGTGCAACCGCTGGACCAGACGAACAACGAGGGTGATTCCGCGTCGCTTTCCATCAGCGCTACGGACACAAGCAGCGGGACGCTTTCCTACGCGGCTCTGGGATTACCCCCAGGGCTCAAGATCAATCCGAGTTCGGGTGCCATCACCGGCACGATTGCCACGGGCAGCGCAGCAGACGGCCCCTACTCCGTCACCATTCTGGCAGTGGACGGAACGAACTCCGCCACCATGTCGTTTAACTGGAATGTGAACAGCCCCATCACAATCAATGTCCCTGACACCCAGACGAACAATGACGGCGATGCGTCGATCTCCGTGGCGGTCTCGGCGACCGACACGACGAGCGGCACGGTGGTCTTCAGCGCTGTGGGGCTGCCACCTGGTCTGACGATCAACTCCTCGACCGGTGCCATCACCGGAAACATCATCGTCGGCGATTCGAGTATCGGTGTGTTCGAGCCGACGATCATCGCCAACGATGGCACCTACGCTACCAGCGCGAGCTTCGAGTGGGATGTCAACGGCGTCGTCTCCCTCTCCATCTCCGGGCCGAGCGAACTCTCGAACGTCATCGGCGACACGGTGAACCTTGGCGTCGTCGCGCTCGACACCGAGAGCGGAACGCTGTCCTACGCCGCCACTGGTCTTCCGATGGGCCTGGGCATCGACAAGACGACCGGAGCGATCACAGGCACGATTTCCTCTACCGCTGCTTCCATCGGCACCTTCGACACGACCGTAACGGTCAGCGATGGCACGTCCAGCGCCAGCACTTCGTTCACCTGGATCATCACGGCGGCTGGTTCCCTTACGCTGGCGACGCCGAGCAATCAGACGAGCGTGGAAGGCAACACCATTTCCACGCTGAGCCTCAGCGCCTCGGGCAGCGGCACGATCACGTACTTCGCGTTAGATCTTCCGCCTGGCTTGGCGCTGAATCCGTCGAGTGGAGACATCACGGGCACGGTGGCGGTCAACGACGCGGCTTATGGTGCGTACACGGTGACGGTCATCGCCACAAACGGCTCCGCAAGTGCAAGCGAGACATTCACTTGGACGGTGAGCAGCCCGGTCAGCATCGACACAATTGCCACTCAGACATATACTGAGGGTGGATCGGTGTCGCTGTCGGTCGCTTCCAGCGATTCGAGCAGCGGCACACTGGTGTTCGGCGCGTATAGGGTTGCCTGCGGGACTCAAGGTCAGCAAGACGACGGGTGACCTCTCGGGGAGTGTGGCGCTGGAAGCGCGGGGACGTACACCGTGACTATCCTTGCCGGCGACGGGACGTATTCGTCAAGCCAGACGTTCACAATTAACGTCGGTGGCGAGATTACGATCGCGCCGATCGCGGCTCAAACGAACTATGAGCTGGATTCGGTCTCGTTATCGGTGAGCGCGACCGATTCATCGAGTGGAACACTGACGTATTCGGCCGTGGGGCTGCCGGCGGGATTGAGCATCAACACGGCTACGGGTACGATCACGGGAACGATTGCTGATGGTGCGTCGGCGAACGGGCCGTACAATGTCGTCGTCACGGCGAGCGATGGTACGTACAGCGCGAGCCAGGCGTTCACGTGGAATGTGAATAATCCGATTACCATTCAGAGCGTGGTGACGCAGGATTGGAGTGCCGGGCAGACGATCAATCTCCAGATTCAGGCAACCGACATGATCCCGGACGTAACGCTTCATTACGTTGCCACGGGGTTGCCGGCGGGGCTAAGCATCAATCCGACGACGGGGGCGATCACGGGGACGATCAGCAATGTATTGAGCAACCTCGGAGCGATTTCAACGACAGTAACCGTTACAGATGGGGATCCCAATGAAATCGAGACCATAGCATGGAACATCGCCTCCGGAGTGTGGGGTGTTGTTTCCTCGGAAGTTACAACATTAGTGTCGGCTCTGGCAAAGGGGACAATACCTCCAGATTACACAGTCTCGAATAAGGGATTCACGGGGGGAACTACAACCTTCCTTGGCTGGGATATCAAGGATGCGTTGCAAGTCGTGAACGCGACAATGCCACTGACGTACGGAACATTGATCGGTGTTGGCGGCACTCCGCGATCCAACTCGTTCGGTATACCGGGTGGCCCGTTTACAATGAGTTCGACGGTCTTCGGCAGGGATGGGGGAAATACAAAATTGAGTTTCTATTCCGGACTTGGCGCCATGATTAGTTTGAAGCTCAATGATCCCTCAGAGATGGCGTTCTATTCGTTCAGACAAACCGTTTCGTCAACTGCAATGTCGCCTGACGCAGTTACAAAAGCGATGTATACAGTGGCGCCACATCTCGATGGGGGTCCAACTTATCCGAGTTCACTGTGGTTAAATGAACGGGTGATGTCTGATAGTCCTGGTCTTCCTAGGAACACATCATTCGATGCTGACCTCTTAATGCAAATGGTGGCAGATGATGGTACCACGGTACGGATTATTCCACCTGCGATGAACTGGTATGATGCATATCGTGACGCCGTGGATGAGTATTGGGGTGGTCAAAAAAAGCTCTCCGTGACATATTCTTTCAAGACGGAAGTGCTGTACCAAAACGGCGTAATGGCTGAGCCAATCGTCAAGGGAGTATGGACATGGAGCTTCACTCTTTCTTATAAACTGAAAGGGACGAAATGGGTCCCCGTCATCACGGTGCCAAAGAACGGGATTTCGTGGGCTCCGAACTGAGAACGATTATTTAGCGGAGCTTCCGAAATATCAAGAATTGCGCCCACTCTAGCTAGGGCCTGTTGTTGGCTTCGTAAGCCGAAAAGGGCGGTAGTATTCGCTGGGTTTCAGGCTCGGGTGCCTGACCATCCAACTCCGCCGGTCACAGGGACCAGCGAAAAATCGAGGCTTCAAGAGGAAGATCAACAACAGGCTCTAGGGAGAGGCTGTCGAGTTATAACCAAAATGTCAGAACACAATGTCCGTGAATGAGAGGCCCGAGACATGAACTTTCCAATTGTTTGCGTTCCATTCCTTGTCTTGGTGCATTTTGCTTCCTTTACAGAATCGGTGGAAGGCGTGATTATCGAAGCGATCAAGCAATTAGGCAGCGAAGATTATCATGACAGAGAGGCAGCTAGTTCTCTCATCGCAAATGCTGGTTTTTCAGCGCTGTCATACTTGCATAAGGAAGCCAATAATCCTGATCTTGAGGTCAGACGGCGAACACGAGAGTTGATTGCATTGATTGAACACCAGCTGCGTGATGCGGCATTGAAATCGCTTAGAAGGAATAATGCTGTTATAGTGGAGTTCGCCGACGAGCCTGGTGTGTACCCGTCGATTGGACTTTTCAATTCGGCCGTACCTCGCGATGTTCTCAATAGTTTGAAACACATCAAGGAGCTGAAGCACCTCTACCTCAATTGCCGTATTCTGACTGACGACGACTTGGTTTTTCTAAGAGACATGACAAGTTTATTATATCTGAATATCGATGGCGCATCTGTTACTGATGACGGGCTAAAGTATCTAAGCAGCCTGCATCAGCTAAGAAGTCTTTCGTTGGCCAACTCTTTGATTCTCGGGAGTGGCCTTCGCCATTTGAAGCACTTACGCCACTTGGAAAGTTTGTCACTCAAGAATTCTTCGCTTACCGATAACGGCATAGAAGCCATTCTTGAATTGCAATGCCTTAGACAACTCGATCTCAGTGGAACTAGGATTTCCGATGGCGGCGTTGTTCGCCTACAGGAATTGTCCGCATTGCGAGAATTGGACCTAAGAGGTATTTCGGTTTCTCCCGAGTCCATTGATTTCTTAACTGAGAAGTGTCCATCATTACATATCACTCGTTGATCGACAATCGCGTCTCAATCCCCCTTACCTTCCTTCTCAATTCCTGACATTCTGCTTCGGTCGGCCATGCCTCACTCTTGATTCGCCACGGATTACCCGGGGCCAGTCAGCCTCTGCCCCTCGCCTCCACCGCCCTCCCCGCCGCCCTGGCCGTCCGAATCGCGTACCGCTCGCCCTCGGCCTGGGCTTTCCTGCTTTCTTGCATCAACCGCGAGGCGGCTTCCTCAACTCCCCACCCCCAATCAATCGCCAGCAGGCAGAACGTGAAATCCGGCCAGAAGGCTTGAGAAACGGGGAATTGATGTAGACGACATCACGGAAACACTTTGTCGGAATTCGCACGTATTTTTGGAACAGTCCACGCCTCGCTTCGCTCCGACAAGCTTTCCCTGTGGTTTACCCTGTGGGGTCGATAGGCGCGTTCTCGGCTCAGTTCTCCGGCGGCTAACCGCTCGCAAGCCGGCTCGGCGCCCACGCTCAGGGGGAGAAAAGGTGTCAGGAACCTTTTTTCAGAAAAGGTTCCTGACACCTTTTCTTCTCCCGAGGTGGCCGGCGGCGCCAACGGCTACACGCACGGGCTGGAGTTCGTCTTCACGACCGAATCCTACGCCCGGCTCGTGGCGGCTTATGGCACCGACGTGGATGCGCTCAGCAACACTGAGGTGGCGCCCTACGCCGACAATTATTTCCAGTACGACGACCAGCTGCGGGTCACCGAAGAGATCGCCCAGGGCACGGGCTGTTCCACCTGCGCCGGCGGGCTGGGGACGTTCACCTTCAGCTACACGGCGAGTGGCAATTCGCCCGGCTACAACAGCTGGGCCACGAAGACCGTCGAGACGCTGCCGGACGGGAATGAGAACATCGTTTACACCAACGCCTACGGCGAGGTCATGCTATCGGTCTATTACGACACCACGGCGGATCAGAAGTGGGACACGTTCTATGAGTACGATTCGCAGGGTCGCTGCATCCTGATGGCCGATCCGTCCGCGGTCACCGGCTACAACGACAGTTACGCGGACCTGCTCCACAACGTCAGCGGCAGCTACGCCGATCTGAGCAGTAGCTCCGGCCTGATTACGCTGTACGACTACTACACCAGCACGACGGCGACGGCGACGACGGCGGGCGGCATCGCCGGGTTCCAGCAGGACGTGCAGATCGAACAGGGCCAGTCCGGCACGCCGATCCCGCAGGAGACGTGGACGTACTTCACGCGCACCGGCGGCAGCGTGGAAGTCGGGGCCGTGGCCACGGACACCGTTTACCGCAACGATGACGGCACCGGGGCGGAGACCACTAGCTTCGGCTACACGTGGTTCAGCGGCACGGTGCAGCCGCAGTCGGTGACCGTGTCGCTGCCGGTCATTAGCTCCGGTCAGAATGGGCCTGACACCGCGGACGTTTCCACCGTCGTCTTCGACAGCTACGGCAATCCGATCTGGACGAAGGACGCCGACGGTTACCTGACTTACACCGCTTACGACACGGCTACCGGCGCGGTCACGGAAACCATCACGGACGTGGACACCTGCGACAGCAGCGACTACAGCAACAAGCCGAGCGGTTGGACCACACCGACGGGCGGCGGGCTGAACCTGGTGACCACGTACCAGGTGGACGCGCTGGGCCGCACCACCAAGGAGACCGACCCGAACGGCAATGTTACGTACACGGTTTACGACGATGTGGACCACGAGGTGCGCGTCTACCAGGGTTGGAACAGCGGCACCGATATGCCGACGGGGCCGACGCTGGTAACCCGCGAAGACTGGGCGGACGGCTACACGGAAACGCTGACGATGTCGGCGACGCCCAGCGTCACGAGCGGCGTGCCGAACGGCACCGAAGCTATTAGCGATATTCAGAGTCTGGAAAGGGATTATGCCAACGACGCCGGGCAGGTGGTGACCGTCGATCAATACTTCGACCTGTCAGGTTTGAGTTACAGCACGGGCGCAATGGGCACGGCCGGGACGAATTACTACCAGACCACGTATGCGTATAACGACATGGGTCTGCTGGACAAGGTTGTCAGCCCGACGGGGACGATCACGCGGACGGTTTACGACGGCCAGGGCCGGGCGGTGAGCCTCTGGGTCGGCACCGACGACACGCCGACGAGCGGTTGGTGGTCGCCGTCGAACGCGGCCGGCATGACCGAGGTGGCGAGCTACCAATACGACAACGGCGGCGTCGGCGACGGCAATCTGACGCAGGAAACCGACTATCCCAACGACGGCTCGGCCAACCGCGTCACCGATTACTACTACGACTGGCGCGACCGGCTGGTGGCTGAAAAGGACGGCGTGCAATCGAGCGAAAGCACCGGCGTCAACCGGCCGATCACCTACACCACCTATGACAATCTCGATGAAGCGACGGAAGTCCAGACCTACGACGGCGACGGCGTGACGATTTCCTACAGCGGCGGCGTGCCCGTGGCGCCGAGTTCGTCGCTGCTGCGCTCGCAAGAGATCATCAGCTACGACGATCAAGGTCGCGTCTATCAGGATCAGGTTTACAACGTCGATCAAAGCGACGGCACGGTGTCCGACACGGCGCTGACGACGAACTATTATTACGACCACCGCGGCAACCTCGTGGCCGAGCAGGACCCGAGCGGCCTGTGGACGAAGGACGTTTACGACGGCGCCGACCGCCTAACGACCGAGTACAGCACCGACGGCGCCGGTGGGACGACTTGGGCCGAGGCGACCAGCGTGGCCGGCGATGACGTGCTGGAGCAGACGCAAACCGTTTACGACGCCAACAGCAATGCGATCGAAACCATCGACAGCCAGCGCAGTCCGGATGCCAGCGGCACCGGACCGCTGGTCCCGGCAACCGACGGTGTCGAGGCTGTGGTCTATTACACGGCGACGTATTATGATGCCGCCGACCGGCCGATTGCCGACGTCGATGTCGGTACCAACGGCGGCACGGCCTGGACCCGGCCAGACGATGTGCCGTCGCGTTCCGACGACGTGCTGGTGACGAGCTACAGCTACAACGCGGCCGGTCTTGTGCAGGACGTGACCGATCCGATGGGCATCGTCACGCGCCACCGAGTACGATGCGCTGGGCCGCACCACCGAAACCATCGCCAACTACACCGGCAGCGCCGAGACGGCCGATTCCGACGTGGCGACGCAATACACTTACGACGGCGACAACAACGTCCTGACCGTGACGGCCGACGAGCCGGGCGGGGCGTACCAGACCACCGAGTACGTCTACGGCGTCACGACGAGCGGCGGCAGCGCGATCGACAGCAACGACCTGCTGGTGGCCGTCGAATACCCCAACGCTAGCACTGGCGCACCGAGCAGCAGCTCGGAGGACACGTATACCTACAACGCGCTGGGCCAGGTCACGTCGATGACCGACCGCGACGGCAACGTCCACCAGTACACCTATGATGTCCTCGGCCGGCTGACCGCCGACGCGGTGACCACTCTTGGCAGTGGCGTCGATGGCAGCGTGCGGCGCATCGAGTACGGTTACGATGCCCTGGGCAACGTGTCGCTAACCACCAGCTACGACGCGGCCAGCGGCGGCAGCATCGTCAACCAGGTGCTGGACGTCTACACCAGCCTCGGCCAGCTGACGGCCGAGTACCAAAGTGTGAGCGGCGCCGTTGACACCAGCACGACCCCGGAGGTACAGTACGCCTATGACGCCGCGACCGGCCGGCTGACGAGCATCACCTACCCGGACGGCTACGTGCTGGACTACAATTACGGCAGCAGCGGCAGCCTGAACGACAGAATCAGTCGGTTGGCTTCGATCTCGGACGAGACGTGTACGCTGGAAAGCTACGTGTACCAGGGCCTGGATACGGTCGTCGAGCGCGATCATCCTCAGGATGACGTGAACCTGATTATTACCCTCGACGCTTTCGGCCGCGTGGCGGTCCAGGACTGGTACGATACTACCACCAGTTCCACCGTGGACTATTACCAATACGGTTACGACGCCGACGGCAATGTGCTTTACAGCGACAACCTGGTGGATGCCGTGTTCAGCGAACTGTACACCTACAATAACCTGAACGAGCTAACGAGCTTCGAGCGCGGCACGCTGACCAGCCCGCTCGATGCGATTTCCGGCACCCCGACGGCGAGCCAATCGTGGGACCTGGACGCGCTCGGCAACTTCACGAGCGTGACGACGAACGGCACGACAGTGGACAACACGGCGAACCAGCAGAACGAGTACACGGCCCTGGGCAGCGCGACGCCGACGTATGACGCCAACGGCAACATGACAACGGACGAGACCGGGCAGCAGTACGTCTACGATGCGTGGAACCGACTGGTCGCGGTGAAGGATTCGAGCGGCGACGTCGAGGCCAGTTACAGTTACGATGGCCTGGGGCGGCGCGTGACCGAGACGCACGGCGATACGACGACGGCACTTTACTTCTCATCGGCGGGTCAAGTGCTGGAAGAGCAAGTCGGCGGCGTGACGCAAGCGCGCAACGTGTGGAGTCCGGTGTATGTCAACGCGCTGATTCTGCGCGATCAATCGAGCGAAGGCGACGGCACACTGGATCAACGGCTGTACGTCATGCAGGACGCGAACTGGAACGTGACGGGGTTGGTGAACACGTCAGGCGCGGTGGTCGAGCGCTATGTGTATAGCCCGTATGGCGTGGCGACGGTGCTGGCGCCGGACTGGAGCGCGCGGGGAGCAGCGATTACGGCTGGATGTACTTGTTCCAGGGCGGGCGGTATGATGCGGCGACGGGGAACTACAAGTTCGATGCGCGCGATTACCGGCCGACGACGGGGCAGTGGCTGGAGCGCGATCCGCTGGGGCAGGGGGCGGGGGATGCGAATATCGGGCGGTTCGTGGGAGATAACCCGACGAATTTGACTGATCCGAGTGGATTACAGCGAAGACCTACAGTAACAGACAGTGAAAGTACGGCTCCCGGGAGCAGTTCTATTAACCCAATCATCCTGCCCCAAGATAGCCAGCCAGGACAACCACTGCCTTTCCCCGTCGGGACCTGGATCCAGACCCCTGATGGGAGAGTAATTCAGACTGTTGGTTCGCCCGTACCAGTAAAACCGCCTCCACCGATTGGGAATCAGGGCCGATCGCCTTCAGTTGAGGTCAGGACTACGGCGCCACCGGTGTATACCCCACCCGCCACAATCGGGCCCCCGGTAGCAACGCCCCAGCGACTCCCTTCCAGTCCGCCGTACTATATTCCGCCTCCCATACTGCCAGCCAACCCGATCATTCCGCCAGGGGCCTTGACGCCCCGCTGGCAGGATACGCAGCCCTGGTTCCTACAACCTGCTCCTGTATATCAGGGACCCGGTGGTACGTTCCCATATGTTACATTCCCATATGGGCCCGGTCAATACCCTGGTTCTGAAGTTCTTGTACCCATTTACACGTTCCCGAGCGGCGGTAGGGTTATTATCTACAATACGACGGCGCCGGAAGGTCTATATCCGGCGGACTACACACGGCCAGGAGCGTTTACATTTCCGCCCTACGGGGTCGGTATTCAATTCAATCGTTATTATTCGCCATATAACGGGCCGTCTTGTCCAGGGCGTTAATGCGGAGATCAAATATGTACATTCGATTTTGTCCTACTCCAGGTATCGCTTACCCTGGAGTTACCCTTTTTTCACTCATGGTCCTCTGTGCCGACTTTTCGATCACAAGCCATGCTATGGCCGCTGATGACATCGACATCCAGGCTGTTTTTGAACTGACGCCAGAGGATAGTCTCAGCATTAAACCGGAAACTATCATAAGAGCATGTTCCGCTCTCCTGGAGAAAAAGGACCAACAGCCGCGCTCATCGGTAGAGAAGGCCTATGAAGCTCGTGCGCGCGCCTTAATTCGGCAGGAAAAATATAAAGCTGCCAAAGAAGACTTGGAAGAACTCGTCAAACTTCGCCGAGAAGACGCCAATGTGAGATGCTTGTTAGCACTGACTGCGTTACGACTGGGCCTTAAAGAGCAAGCATTGGAGGAAGGGACCAACGCGATCCATCTGGCTCCTGACTCGGCATTGGGATACGCAATCAGCGCAATGGTCTTTAGTGCTTCCGGCGACGTAGAAAGAGGTATGCGATACGCTACCAAGGCTATTTCACTGGACCCAAAGGAGCCGATGGCTCATTATGTTCGTGCGAGCCTATATTATGTTCAGCTGGACGCACTCCATTGTCTGCAGGATATCACACGGTTAATCGAATTGCAACCATTCGCCGGTCCGATTGAAACGGACAAACTATATGCGATGCGCGGAATGTGTTTGCTCTGGCTTCAACGACCGAAAGAAGCGATTCCTAATTTCCTTATGGCGCGACAAATCAACTCATCCTCGCTAAGCAATACATGGGGGCTATGGAGGGCATACGCTGACCTCGGCAAGTGGCACCTTGCGTTTGAACTAGCTCGTGACTGCACACGTATAGACGCCAATGATGCTCAGAGTCTGTGTTGTCTTGCTCAATCAATCGCTCATATAGGAAAGAAAGATGAGGCCAGAACTACAGTAGAGAAGGCAGTGAAATTGTCGCCGAATGATGCGACAGTGCTTTCCTTAGCGGCAGAGGTCTATGTAGCCCTCGGCGATTACCCATTGGCCTTTGCATATTATGACAAGATTCTGGAGCAAGATCCTATGCATCATTGGGCTTTACGCTCCAAGGCTCTCTTACTTGCTTCTTCGCCAGATGAAAAGGCACGCAATGGGCGTCAATCTCTGGAGTTGGCCTTAAAGAGCCATGAGAACCCCGGCGTGCCGCCGTGGGAGCTCTGGAGGTCAGGAATGACGGTTGCTATTGCCCAAGCCGAGTGCGGGAATTACAAAGATGCGGTTCGCTTTGCTAAAAGGTCTTTGGAATTGATGGGCCCTTACTCAGGCTATCGAAATGAGTATGAACAACATCTTAGACGATTTGAACGGGGTGAGCCCTATCGCCTTCAGCCTCCGCAGAAATGAAACGAAAAAAAGAAAACGGAAAAGGGAAAACGGAAGAAAATAAAAGGGGACGCAGCTCTTTTCCGATTGCTGGGCCGCACCATCGAGAAGGGAAAAGGGGACGCAGCTCTTTTTTTCGCTCCCGATTGAAGGAATAAGGAAGGAATAAGAGCTGCGTCCCCTTTTCCCTTCCGACGTGGACTATTACCAATACGGCTATGATGCCGACAGCAACGTCTCGTACCGCGAAAACCTGGTGGATGCCGTGTTCAGCGAACTGTACACCTACAACGACCTGAGCGAGCTGACGAACTTCGAGCGCGGTACGCTCACCAGCCCGCTCGATGCGATTTCCGGCACCCCGACAGCGACCCAATCGTGGGACTTGGATGCGCTGGGCAACTTCACGAGCGTGACGACGAACGGCACGACGGTGGACAACACGGCGAACCAGCAGAACGAGTACACGGCCCTGGGCAGCGCGACGCCGACGTATGACGCCAACGGCAACATGACAACGGACGAGACCGGGCAGCAGTACGTCTACGATGCGTGGAACCGACTGGTCGCGGTCGAGAATTCGAGCAGCGACGTCGAGGCCGGTTACAGTTACGATGGCCTGGGGCGGCGCGTAACCGAGACGCACGGGGATACGACGACGACTCTGTACTTCTCATCGGCGGGTCAAGTGCTGGAAGAGCAAGTCGGCGGGGTGACACAGGCGCGGAACGTGTGGAGTCCGGTGTACGTTAACGCCCTGGTGCTGCGCGATCAGTCGAGCGAAGGCGACGGAACACTGGACCAGCGGCTGTACGTGATGCAGGACGCGAACTGGAACGTGACGGGGTTGGTGGACACGTCGGGGAACGTGGTCGAGCGCTATGTGTACAGCCCGTATGGCGTGGCGACGGTGCTGGCGCCGGACTGGAGTACACGGGGTAGCAGCGACTACGGATGGCTGTACCTGTTCCAGGGTGGCCGGTATGACGCGGCGACGGGGGACTACAAGTTCGATGCACGCGATTACCGGCCGACGACGGGGCAGTGGTTGGAGCGCGATCCGCTGGGGTTGGCGGCTGGGGATCAAAACAACCTGCGGATGGAGGGGAATAATACGGAAAACGAAATCGATCCAACTGGTCTCGAAAAAATGTCTCGATCGTATGACCCCCTCCGTCTCTCTTACCTGGCCTTGATACATCAAGAAGCCGACAATCATTATTTCAATGTTCTTGGGATTCATCAGGCAAATTTCTTTAATGATGACTTAGAAGCATTACTTCTGATCGAGCAAGCTCGCTATGACCAAGCGATAAACGAAATTAAGCAAGCATACCAGTACGCACAGCAACACGGGTTTATCAATGTCCCCAATCCTCCTCCATCTGCACCATCATTGATCAGTTTTTCCACTGCTCTTCCTCAAGGATTAGTATTCGGGTTTCAATTTTCTCTCGCAAGTACTTCTCGATCGATGGCCCCCAGTATCCCACCCGAAGTGTTGGGTTCGCTACTTACTCAATCGCCGAGTGCGATGTCTGATCATTATTTTCAAGATCTGATAACCACTCTCGAGAGGAATGGGCCGCTATGGCGCCCCACAACGAACATTACGATCGGGCTTTTCGATGGCCTGACGATTACTTCCGCATCAGGTAGCAGCTTTAATGCCCGGACGGATCTCAGTTTTCAGGGCGTCAACTATTTAGGTAAGGTGAGCAACCCATCACCCAATCCAGCTTTGATTCCACTTCCAGGGTTGAATATTCCGGGTATCATTCAAACCGATGCCAATGTTGGATTGAATTCAATTGGGATAAAGTGTAAAATCAACTTCGGTAAATGACGTCGTTCAGTCCAGTTTGCAAATCAAAAATGGTTTGCAATTCCATTTTTTTCCCATGAAAAAATGAGGCTTGATATGTTGCAGAATTGCGCGTCAGTAGTAACTATTCTCTCCCTTCTCCTGATGCCTACAGCGCAAATCAGGGGAGCTGAAGCTCCTTGTATCGGAACCCTGGTCCTACTTAAAGAAGCAGGAATTCGTGGCTACACTACTTCTGATGCAAAAAAGCGATCCGGACCTATCCAAACTTGGATTGTTCGCCAGGTGTTGTTACAGCAAGGAGATAGAATTCGCATCAGCCAGAATGAGATTGCAGTCTGGCTGGCCAAAGAGGATGTCTTAGAGGCAAGCAAGGCAGTTTTTTTCTTCACTTCATTGATCGAGAGCGGTAAGCGGGACGCACGCAACTATGCTTGTCGAGCAGTATCATGGCACATCCTACGTCAATATGATAAGGCATTATCCGACCATGATGAGGCAATCCGCCTAGATTCTACAAATGCGGAGGCGTTTCAAAACCGGGCCACTACATGGATTGCGAAAGACGATATAGATCGAGCGTTGAACGACTACAGCAGTGCCATCAGAATAGATCCCGGCAAGTCCGCGAATGCGGCACGTTCCAATCGGGCTGTGGTTTGGATCATGAAGGGCAACCTTGAAAAGGCACTCGACGACTACAATGACATTATTCGACTCGACACTAGCGAAGCAGCCACATTTAGCAGCCGGGCCAACGTTTGGCTATTGAAAATGGAGTTAGACAAAGCCCTAGCTGACTTGAACGAGGCCGTTCGTCTCGACCCAAAAGATGCTTATGCGTTGAAACTCCGGGGATGTGTCTGGACAAGAAAAGGCGATCGCGACAAGGCGTTATCGGATCTCGATAAATCAATTGATCTTGATCCTAAAGAAGCTTCAGCTTTCAGTAATCGAGCCGTAATATGGGGGTCGAAAGGAAATTATACACGGGCACTTACTGACTGCGATGAGTCTACTCGGATAGATTCTAATTGGCCCTATGGATTCTACACCAAGGGTTGGATTTTGGCTGCATGTCCTGAAGCTAAATACCGAGATGGCCGCTGTGCTGTCGAATCTGCTATTCGATCATGTGAATTGACTGGATGGAAGAATCCCGCATGCCTCGATCTTCTGGCTGCTGCATACGCAGAATCTAGAGAGTTTGATAAGGCGGTTCGATGGTCGAAGATGGCCATAAAAGTCGCCGAGAGTTCTCCACCAACAATCACATGGACTATGTCGATAGTAGATAATATACAACAAAATATGGAAATCAAAAGCGGTCCAAATAAATTGGTGGCATCAACAGGGATGCGCGAACGGCTGAAACTGTATCAGGACGCCAAACCGTATCGTCTCGACATTCAGAAATAATTGGAGAAGAAAAGGGGTCGGGGGAAAAGAAAAGGGGTCGGGAGTCGTTTCTGGAATCGACTCCCGACCCCTTTTCCCTTTCTGTACGACTACTACACCAGCACCACGGCCACGTCCACCACGGCGGGCGGGGTGGCCGGGTATCAGGAAGACGTGCAGATCGAACAGGGCCAGTCCGGCACGCCGATCCCGCAGGAGACGTGGACGTACTTCACGCACACCGGCGGCAGCGTGGAAGTCGGGGCCGTGGCCACGGACACCGTTTACCGCAACGATGACGGCACCGGGGCGGAGACCACTAGCTTCGGCTACACGTGGTTCAGCGGCACGGTGCAGCCGCAGTCGGTGACCGTGTCGCTGCCGGTCATTAGCTCCGGTCAGAATGGGCCTGACACCGCGGACGTTTCCACCGTCGTCTTCGACAGCTACGGCAATCCGATCTGGACGAAGGACGCCGACGGTTACCTGACTTACACCGCTTACGACACGGCTACCGGCGCGGTCACGGAAACCATCACGGACGTGGACACCTGCGACAGCAGCGACTACAGCAACAAGCCGAGCGGTTGGACCACACCGACGGGCGGCGGGCTGAACCTGGTGACCACGTACCAGGTGGACGCGCTGGGCCGCACGACGAAGGAAACCGACCCGAACGGCAACGTTACGTACACGGTTTACGACGACGTGGATCACGAAGTACGCGTGTACCAGGGTTGGAACAGCGGCACCGATATGCCGACGGGGCCGACACTGGTAACCCGCGAAGACTGGGCGGACGGCTACACGGAAACGCTGACGATGTCGGCGACGCCCAGCGTCACGAGCGGCGTGCCGAACGGCACCGAAGCTATTAGCGATATTCAGAGTCTGGAAAGGGATTATGCCAACGACGCCGGGCAGGTGGTGACCGTCGATCAATACTTCGACCTGTCAGGTTTGAGTTACAGCACGGGCGCAATGGGCACGGCCGGGACGAATTACTACCAGACCACGTATGCGTATAACGACATGGGTCTGCTGGACAAGGTTGTCAGCCCGACGGGGACGATCACGCGGACGGTTTACGACGGCCAGGGCCGGGCGGTGAGCCTCTGGGTCGGCACCGACGACACGCCGACGAGCGGTTGGTGGTCGCCGTCGAACGCGGCCGGCATGACCGAGGTGGCGAGCTACCAATACGACAACGGCGGCGTCGGCGACGGCAATCTGACGCAGGAAACCGACTATCCCAACGACGGCTCGGCCAACCGCGTCACCGATTACTACTACGACTGGCGCGACCGGCTGGTGGCTGAAAAGGACGGCGTGCAATCGAGCGAAAGCACCGGCGTCAACCGGCCGATCACCTACACCACCTATGACAATCTCGATGAAGCGACGGAAGTCCAGACCTACGACGGCGACGGCGTGACGATTTCCTACAGCGGCGGCGTGCCCGTGGCGCCGAGTTCGTCGCTGCTGCGCTCGCAAGAGATCATCAGCTACGACGACCAGGGTCGGGTCTACCAGGACCAGGTCTACAACGTCGATCAAAGCGACGGTTCGGTGTCCGACACGGCGCTGACCACGAATTACTATTACGACCACCGCGGCGACCTCGTGGCCAAGCAGGACCCGAGCGGTCTGTGGACGAAGGACGTTTACGACGGCGCCGACCGGCTGACGACCGAGTACACCACCGACGGCGCCGGCGGGACGACGTGGGCCGATGCAATCAGCGTGGCCAGCGATGACGTGCTGGAGCAGACGCAAACAGTTTACGACGCCAATAGCAATGTGATCGAAACCATCGACAGCCAGCGCAGCCCCGACGCCAGCGGCACCGGACCGCTGGCCCCCTCAACTGACGGTGTCGAGGCCGTGGTCTACTACACAGCGACGTATTATGACGCCGCGGACCGGCCGGTTGCCGACGTCGATGTCGGCACCAACGGCGGCACGGCCTGGACGCGGCCTGACGATGTGCCGTCGCGCTCCGACGACGTGCTGGTCACCAGCTACAGCTACAACGCCGCGGGGTTAGTGCAGGACGTGACCGACCCGATGGATATCGTCACGAGAACCTATTACGATGCGCTGGGCCGGACGACCGAGACCATCGCCAACTACACCGGCAGCGCCGAGACGGCCGATTCCGACGTGGCGACGCAGTACACCTACGACGGCGACAACCACGTCCTGACCGTGACGGCCGACGAACCGGGCGGCGCGTATCAGACCACCGAGTACGTATACGGCGTGACGATCGGCGGCGGCAGCGCGATCGACAGCAACGACCTGCTGGCGGCCGTCGAATATCCCAACGCCAGCACCGGCGCCCCGAGCAGCAGTTCGGAAGACACGTACACCTACAACGCGCTGGGCCAGGTCACGTCGATGACCGACCGCGACGGCAATACGCACACCTACACGTATGACGTCCTCGGCCGGCTGACGTCCGACGCGGTGACGACGCTGGGCAGCGGCGTCGATGGCAGCGTGCGGCGGATCGAATACGGGTACGACGACCTGGGAATCCTCGCGCTCATCACCAGTTACGATGCGGCTTCGGGCGGCGACATCGTCAACCAGGTGCTGCGCCAGTTCAACAGCCTCGGCCAGATGACGGCGGAGTATCAGAGTGTGAGCGGCGCCGTTGACACCGACACGACCCCGGCGGTACAGTATGCCTATAACGCCGTGACGGGACGACTGACGAGCATCACTTACCCAGACGGCTATGTGCTGGATTACAACTACGGAAGCAGCGGCAGCTTGAACGATAGCATCAGCCGGTTGGCTTCGATCTCGGACGACACGGGAACGCTGGAAAGCTACGTGTACCAGGGCCTCGACACGGTCGTTGAGCGCGATCATCCGCAGGACGACGTGAACCTGATTATTACCCTCGACGCATTTGGCCGGGTGGCGGTCCAGGACTGGTACGATACGACGACCAGTTCCACCGTGGACTATTACCAATACGGTTACGACGCCGACGGCAATGTGCTTTACAGCGACAACCTGGTGGATGCCGTGTTCAGCGAACTGTACACCTACAATAACCTGAACGAGCTAACGAGCTTCGAGCGCGGCACGTTGACCAGCCCGCTCGATGCGATTTCCGGCACGCCGACGGCGAGTCAATCTTGGAGCCTGGACGCGCTGGGCAACTTCACCAGCGTGACGACGAACGGCACGACGGTGGATAACACGGCGAACCAGCAGAACGAGTACACGGCCCTGGGCAGCGCGACGCCGACGTATGACGCCAACGGCAACATGACAACGGACGAGACCGGGCAGCAGTACGTCTACGATGCGTGGAACCGACTGGTCGCGGTGAAGGATTCGAGCGGCGACGTGGAGGCCAGTTACAGTTACGATGGCCTGGGGCGGCGCGTGACCGAGACGCACGGCGATACGACGACGGCACTTTACTTCTCATCGGCGGGTCAAGTGCTGGAAGAGCAAGTCGGCGGCGTGACGCAAGCGCGCAACGTGTGGAGTCCGGTGTATGTCAACGCGCTGATTCTGCGCGATCAATCGAGCGAAGGCGACGGCACACTGGATCAACGGCTGTACGTCATGCAGGACGCGAACTGGAACGTGACGGGGTTGGTGAACACGTCAGGCGCGGTGGTCGAGCGCTATGTGTATAGCCCGTATGGCGTGGCGACGGTGCTGGCGCCGGACTGGAGCGCGCGGGGAGCAGCGATTACGGCTGGATGTACTTGTTCCAGGGCGGGCGGTATGATGCGGCGACGGGGAACTACAAGTTCGATGCGCGCGATTACCGGCCGACGACGGGGCAGTGGCTGGAGCGCGATCCGCTGGGGTTGGGGGCTGGGGATGCGAATATCGGGCGGTTTGTGGGGGACAATCCGACGGATGCCTTCGACGCATCCGGTCTGGAAGAGGTGCGACGAAGGTACGATCTGGCCGAGGACAAAAGTACTGGTCCAAACGACCGAAAAATCCTAAAATCTATCGAGGAGATCGCAGAAGATATCGACAAAAACCTTGATCCCGATGACACGATCAGGCTTCTTCAGATCGGCGGGCATGGTACGGGGGGCGGTTTTATCGCGAGCACCGCCGATAGAGACGCCGGTGGGGACAAAATCGTGCTGTCGCTCACCGATTTCAAGGCGTACGACTTTTACTTGAAATTCATGTCGAAGGACCACAAGGCGGCATATGAGCGTGTGCAAGCACTTATCCGGATTTCCAAGAAGATGGCTCCGAATGGAAAGGTCGAATTCCCCGTTTGTGAGATCTTCAAAGGGCCACAAGGGGAAGCGCTTAAGGGGAGGCTTGAAGGGGTGTTCGGAAAGGGGAACGTGTCTGGACCTGTAACAAACTGCATCTGGGACATTAACACTGGGAATATTATCCCATCCGGCGGGAAAAAGAAGTGAGTCGACACAATGAAAACGATATTAATCGAAACTACACGAAGTTCATACAAACCCGTATTGACCGCTCCAAGAAAACTGCTATGGGTCTTGTTGGTAGCTGTGGCTTTAGGCGCGGTTCTCGGATTCAGCGTGCATTTTCATCGGCATGGGGAAAAGAATATGAAGGGAGTGAGTGACGAAGTTGTGATCGCCGATCGTGCTAAGTCGCTCTGGCTCGACATTGAATTGGAGATCTCCGCTGAGAAACACAATGAAAGGAGCTTTCGAGACTTCCTGCGTAAGACCGCAAAGGAAAGCTTTTACATCGACGAGGATCTTCGGTCAAGTTATAAAGCATTATACATTCTCGATAAGTATGCGGAATGGTCGATGGCATTACGGAGTGTCGATGGGCAGGACAAGGGCCAACCAGCCGTCGTCGTGGGATACATCACGAAGGACAACAAAACGGCGTACATCGCCATCACGCTAGAAGGGCTGGTAAAAAATGTGTCTATGCCAAGAATGGATGGCTTCGTCGAGATAAAACTCCCATGATCGACCTCTTCCACGGCCAGGAAGAGAAAAGGGGACATCGTACATTTCTCTCGCAAAAAGGAAAAGGGGACATCGAAAAGGAAAAGGGGACATCGTACATTTTAAAATTTACGCTCTCCCCTTTTCCGCCTTTTCGACGACGTGAAGACCGCCGACACCGGCGACTTCAGCGGCCTGCCGAGCGGCTGGGGGGAGAAAAGGTGTCAGGAACCTTTTTTCAGAAAAGGTTCCTGACACCTTTTCTTCTCCGTTGATTTGGGGCGGAGCAAGTTCTCGGGGCATGGCTGTTTTATCCCGATGAAGCGCAAGGTCCCGCCCCAGGACAAGAGGTGAATCCAAAGGCAGGTAATGCGATTAAGGGCGCTCTCTTCGGTGGTGCCATGGGAGCGGGACTCAGATTTGGGCCCGGGTTAGCAGTGAAAGGTGTACAGGTCGGAGCCCAAGTGGTGGTGGCAGTAGGTGCAGGAGGGGCGGTCGCAGTTCAGAAGATCGTTACTACCGTGCAGCGCGTCGGCGACGCTGTAATAATCCGCGTCCAACAAGTCATTCCGGGATTTCAACAAAGCCTCTCGAACCGCCTAGAGATGGTCGTGAAAGATGGTAAGGCCACCGTAAAAGTCGAGTTCATCAAGAACTTTTCTGCTGATTTCCTGCGACAAGTGTTCCAAGCAGCACAAGCTCATGGCGCCCGCTCTGCTGTCGTACAATCTGGTCCCGTAGTTAGTCCGGAACTCGCGGCGAAGTTACAGCGCATGGCTGCCGCGGGCGAGGCTCTATTCGGCGGCAGGATAAAGGAAGTCACGTGCCCAGGAAATCTATTCCCGTCATTCGAGCTTATCTTTGATAAGCTTCCCTGAGCCATTGCGCAGGGACACATTGGAGGCCATCATTATGCAAGAGCGAGAATATGAGCTTCTTCAGGGCGCCGCCACGACACTTAATGAACTCTCCCTATGCCCTACCGCTGAGGTACAATATGATGTCCTTTCCGATGCTCTCATTTGGAGTGATGAAGTCCCCGCTCCAGATAGGTTTGTCCCGGCGGAGGTGAGTTGGTGTATGCGCTATCTTTTTCGATATCGAACTACCCTAATCGTTAGGTGTCCGGTATCGGATCTGGAAGAGTATTGGTTGATGGGCCAGGCTCTTTTCCCGGGTTGGCCGGGGTTTCAAGTTTCTCGACAAAACGAAAGCCTGGCCGATACGTTTTACTTGCTGAAATCGCGGTGTGAAACGGGTAGATGCCCGTTGGAATGAAAATGGCGGGGGAGAAAAGGTGTCAGGAACCTTTTTTCAGAAAAGGTTCCTGACACCTTTTCTTCTCAATACGACAACGGCGGCGTCGGCGACGGCAATCTGACGCAGGAAACCGACTACCCCAACGACGGCTCGGCCAACCGCGTCACCAATTACTACTACGACTGGCGCGACCGGCTGGTGGCTGAAAAGGACGGCGTGCAATCGAGCGAAAGCACCGGCGTCAACCGGCCGATCACCTACACCACCTATGACAATCTCGATGAAGCGACGGAAGTCCAGACCTACGACGGCGACGGCGTGACGATTTCCTACAGCGGCGGCGTGCCCGTGGCGCCGAGTTCGTCGCTGCTGCGCTCGCAAGAGATCATCAGCTACGACGATCAAGGTCGCGTCTATCAGGATCAGGTTTACAACGTCGATCAAAGCGACGGTTCGGTGTCGGATACCGCGCTGACGACGAACTACTATTACGACCACCGCAGCGACCTTGTGGCCGAGCAGGACCCGAGCGGTCTGTGGACGAAGGACGTTTACGACGGCGCCGGCGAACTCGTCACCGAGTACACCACCGACGGCGCCGGCGGCACGACGTGGGCCGATGCAATCAGCGTGGCCAGCGATGACGTGCTGGAGCAGACGCAAACAGTTTACGACGCCAATAGCAATGTGATCGAAACTATCGACAGCCAGCGCAGCCCGGATGCTAGCGGAACGGGACCGCTGGCCCCCTCAACTGACGGTGTCGAGGCCGTGGTCTACTACACAGCGACGTATTATGACGCCGCGGACCGGCCGGTTGCCGACGTCGATGTCGGCACCAACGGCGGCACGGCCTGGACGCGGCCTGACGATGTGCCGTCGCGCTCCGACGACGTGCTGGTGACCAGCTACAGCTACAACGTCGCGGGTCTCGTGGAGGACGTAACCGACCCGATGGGGATCGTGTCGCGGACCGAGTACGATGCCCTGGGCCGCACCGTCGAGACCATCGCCAACTACACTGGCAGCGCCGAGACGGCAGACTCCGACGTGGCGACGCAGTACACCTACGACGGCGACAACCACGTCCTGACCGTGACGGCCGACGAACCGGGCGGCGCAGTATCAGACCACCGAGTACGTATACGGCGTGACGATCGGCGGCGGCAGCGCGATCGACAGCAACGACCTGCTGGCGGCCGTCGAATATCCCAACGCCAGCACCGGCACCCCGAGCAGCAGTTCGGAAGACACGTACACCTACAACGCGCTGGGCCAGGTCACGTCGATGACCGACCGCGACGGCAATACGCACACCTACACGTATGACGTCCTCGGCCGGCTGACGTCCGACGCCGTGACCACGCTCGGCAGCGGCGTCGATGGTAGCGTGCGCCGCATCGAGTACGGTTACGATGCCCTGGGCAACGTGTCGCTCATCACCAGCTACGACGCGGCCAGCGGCGGTAGCATCGTCAACCAAGTGCTGGACGTGTACACCAGCCTCGGCCAGCTGACGGCCGAGTACCAAAGTGTGAGCGGCGCCGTTGACACCAGCACGACCCCGGAGGTACAGTACGCCTATGACGCCGCGACCGGCCGGCTGACGAGCATCACCTACCCAGATGGGTACGTCGTCGACTACAATTACGGCGACAGCGGCAGCATCAACAACGCGATCAGCCGGCTCGACTCGATTTCCGACTTGACCGGGACGCTGGAGAGCTACACCTACCAGGGACTGGATACGGTAGTCGAGCGCGATCATCCGCAGGACGGCGTGAACCTGATCGTTACCCTCGACGCTTTCGGCCGGGTACTGGTCCAGGATTGGTACGATACCACCACCAGTTCCGCCGTGGACGAATACGAGTACGGTTACGATGCCGACGGCGACGTGCTCTACAGCGAAAACCTGGTGAATACGGCGTTCAGCGAGTTGTACACCTACAACGACCTGGGCGAGTTATCAAGCTTCGCGCACGGCACGCTCACCGGCCCGCTCGATGGGATTTCCGGCACGCCGACGGCGAGCCAATCATGGGACCTGGACGCGCTCGGCAATTTCACGAGCGTGACGACGAACGGCACGACGGTGGACAACACAGCGAACCAGCAGAACGAGTACACGGCGCTGGGCAGCGCGACGCCGACCTATGACGCCAACGGCAACATGACGACAGACGAGACCGGGCAGCAGTACGTCTACGATGCGTGGAACCGACTGGTCGCGGTGAAGGATTCGAGCGGCGACGTCGAGGCCAGTTACAGTTACGATGGCCTGGGGCGGCGCATGACCGAGACGCACGGCGATACGACGACCGACCTGTACTTCTCCGCTGCTGGCCAAGTGCTGGAAGAGCAAGTCGGCGGGGTGACACAGGCGCGGAACGTGTGGAGTCCGGTGTACGTTAACGCCCTGGTGCTGCGCGATCAGTCGAGCGAAGGCGACGGTGATCTGGACCAGCGGCTGTACGTGATGCAGGACGCCAACTGGAACGTAACGGGGCTGGTGGACACGACGGGTGCGGTGGTCGAGCGCTATGTGTATAGCCCGTATGGCGTAGCGACGGTACTGGCGCCGGACTGGAGCACACGGGAAAGCAGCGATTACGGCTGGTTGTACCTGTTCCAGGGCGGGCGCTATGATGCGGCGACGGGGGACTACATCTTCAATGCGCACGATTACCGGCCAACGACAGGGCAGTGGTTCGAGCGCGATCCGCTGGGGTTCGCGGCGGGGGATCTGAATATCGGGCGGTTCGTGGGGAACGACCCTACTAACCTAACAGACCCATCGGGCCTTGACGTATCGATCCCACTATCGTACCTTGCAGAGCTTGAAATCCAAAGAATAATCGCCTCACTAGAAGGAGAAAAGCAAGCGCTTGCTAAGCTCTTCACAGATATAACCGGGTCCGGACAGATCCTGGACTGGTTAAATAAGCAAGAAGCAGGTATCATCACTACATTAACCAACTCTCCAGATCTAATCAAGTTGCTCTTGCTCCGTTCATTGGTTAACAGTAAAGCAGTTGTTAACCTTTCGGTCGCCTCCAAGGTCATGGATAACGATGTAATTCTAATTCCCGAAGGTGGCGCCAAAGAGCCCCAAATAACAGCGTCGCTTCGCGGGTTAAATACCGACCTATTAACCCTCATCGGATTGACAGATGTCAAGCCGCAGGTCGAGGTGTTTTCTCCTGTGATTTACGATGTGAAGACCGGAATAGGAAGGAGAGGTTGGGCGACAGGAAAAATTCGGATCACAATCCAGATAACTGGTAAGTTACCAAGGATTGGACCCATCACAAATTTCCAAATCCAGATCGATCCAACTGATCGCTTCGTTGTTCCACCTGGAACTGTGGGAGAATTTCCCCTTCTAGGTAAGAACCTCCTCCCGAATAAGGGGTTGATCCCAGTATTTAGGAAGGGAGGCGTAAAATTTATCATGCTCACAGCTGGATCTACAGTTACTTTCGAACCAGGTGATACTATCAATACAGCCGGTCCCGATGGGAAGCCTAATCCTGGATCAAGTGTGACTCTTCCAGCTAAGACCTGCTTTCCATCACCCCAGTGATTAGCCAATTATTTGGCCTGTGAACAGCTTGAAAAGAAAGCCCGACATGCGATTGGTGACTCGGATTCAGCTAGCGCCACTGGCAACCAGTCCGCAAGATGTAAAAAATGGCATCCACAATGTCAAGCATCGCGGTCTTACGGGGACGGCCACCTGGGTACACAGGGATGAAGGGCTTGACGAGCGACCACTGCGCGTCGGTCAAGTCGCTAGGGTATTGCTGGGTTCGCATACCCTATTCTACGCAGCTGTGCAGCTGGAGACCACTTATCGGACAGTCTCTAAGTTCAATGCATTATCACAACTCCGAAATCTGTCATCGTATCGCAAGGAGCTGGGGTTGTTTCATCTAAGTTGTGTGACTCACTACTGAGTACGCGATCAGTATGATTTATCCAGGGAGAAACCATGTTGGTTAATCAGTTGGCTTTTATCCTTTGCCTTATGTCCTTCCCAACAATGGTGGGCGCTTCAGAAACACGCGCAACGGCCGCGCCGGAACTTCTGTGGGCACGAGACATCGCTACGGACTTCTTCGACGCAGTACTCGGCGGAGACGGAATTGAGGCTGTAGGGCTACTGACGCCAGAACTTGCGAAGTCACTGGGCAAAGTGTACAACGAAGACATTCCAGTGACATATTTCCGCATTTTTATCCGACAGCGATATGTCAAGGCGACTATTGTAACAGATGAATTGGCCTTTGACAAAAGCGAGGCCATTATCAAGGGAAAGCTAGCTGGGAAGGACGCACAGGGTGAATTTACACTGCGAGTGGCACGGGACATACCCGGCGGAAAGTGGAGTATCCGGTTTCTCCGCATTAAGGAACTTCCACGTCCTACACCGAAACCAGAAGGGGAATAAATCGGTGTCAGCCGCTCATGAACTCTCGTTCACCCAGAAATCATGAAAATGGCGGCCGACAGTGGACGGGCGAACATTTGAGGCCGCTTATTTTCAGAGCAGTTCATATTTTCTTCATTCTTCCTGGAAAAGAAAAGGGGACATCGTACTTTTCCGCTGGACTGACGCGCCGGCTGTACGTCGAGAAAATATAAGGGGACATCGTACATTTCCCCTGGAACAATGTACGTGGTCCCCTTTACTTTCCTCAGACGCGGTCCTGGACCAACGGCCCCGGTTACGCCGCCGACGGCGTCGGCTGGGTCGATACCGACAGGGGAGAAAAGGTGTCAGGAACCTTTTTTCAGAAAAGGTTCCTGACACCTTTTCTTCTCGAGCGGTCTGTGGACGAAGGACGTTTACGACGGCGCCGACCGGCTGACGACCGAGTACACCACCGACGGCGCCGGCGGGACGACGTGGGCCGATGCAATCAGCGTGGCCAGCGATGACGTGCTGGAGCAGACGCAAACAGTTTACGACGCCAATAGCAATGTGATCGAAACCATCGACAGCCAGCGCAGCCCCGACGCCAGCGGCACCGGACCGCTGGCCCCCTCAACTGACGGTGTCGAGGCCGTGGTCTACTACACAGCGACGTATTATGACGCCGCGGACCGGCCGGTTGCCGACGTCGATGTCGGCACCAACGGCGGCACGGCCTGGACCCGGCCAGACGATGTGCCGTCGCGTTCCGACGACGTGCTGGTGACGAGCTACAGCTACAACGTCGCGGGTCTCGTGGAGGACGTAACCGACCCGATGGGGATCGTGTCGCGGACCGAGTACGATGCCCTGGGCCGCACCGTCGAGACCATCGCCAACTACACTGGCAGCGCCGAGACGGCAGACTCCGACGTGGCGACGCAATACACCTACGACGGCGACAACCACGTCCTGACCGTGACGGCCGACGAACCGGGCGGCGCGTATCAGACCACCGAGTACGTATACGGCGTGACGACGAGCGGCGGCAGCGCGATCGACAGCAACGACCTGCTGGTGGCCGTCGAATACCCCAACGCTAGCACTGGCGCACCGAGCAGCAGCCGGAGGACACGTATACCTACAACGTGCTGGGCCAGGTCACGTCGATGACCGACCGCGACGGCAACGTCCACCAGTACACCTATGATGTCCTCGGCCGGCTGACCGCCGACGCGGTGACCACTCTTGGCAGTGGCGTCGATGGCAGCGTGCGGCGCATCGAGTACGGTTACGATGCCCTGGGCAACGTGTCGCTCATCACCAGCTACGACGCGGCCAGCGGCGGCAGCATCGTCAACCAGGTGCTGGACGTGTACACCAGCCTCGGCCAGCTGACGGCCGAGTACCAAAGCGTGAGTGGAGCCGTTGACACCAGCACGACCCCGGAGGTACAGTACGCCTATGATGCCGCGACCGGCCGGCTGGCGAGCATCACGTATCCGGACGGTTACGTCCTCTACTACAACTACGGCACCAGTGGCAGCCTGAACGATCGGATCAGTCGGCTGGATTCGATCTCGGATGGCACGGGAACGCTGGAAAGCTACGTGTACCAGGGCCTGGATACGGTCGTCGAGCGCGATCATCCTCAGGATGACGTGAACCTGATTATTACCCTCGACGCTTTCGGCCGCGTGGCGGTCCAGGACTGGTACGATACTACCACCAGTTCCACCGTGGACTATTACCAATACGGTTACGACGCCGACGGCAATGTGCTTTACAGCGACAACCTGGTGGATGCCGTGTTCAGCGAACTGTACACCTACAATAACCTGAACGAGCTAACGAGCTTCGAGCGCGGCACGTTGACCAGCCCGCTCGATGCGATTTCCGGCACGCCGACGGCGAGTCAATCTTGGAGCCTGGACTGCGCTGGGCAACTTCACCAGCGTGACGACGAACGGTACGACGGTGGACAACACGGCGAACCAGTTGAACGAGTACACGGCCCTCGGCAGCGCGACGCCAACGTATGACGCCAACGGGAACATGACGACGGACGAGACCGGGCAGCGGTACGTGTATGATGCGTGGAATCGGCTGGTGGAAGTAAAGGATTCTAGCGGCGACGTTGAAGCCAGCTACAGTTACGATGGCCTCGGCCGGCGGATCACTGACACTGCAAGCGGCACCACAACGGACCTGTACTTCTCGTCGCAAGGCCAGGCGCTGGAAGAGTACGTCAGTGGCAGCGCCACAGAACGCTACGTGTGGAGCCCGGTCTACGTCAACGCGCTGGTCTTGCGCGACACGTTGAGCGACGGGAGCATCAGCCAACGGCTCTACGTGTTGCAGGACGCGAACTGGAACGTGACGGCACTGGTGAACACGTCGGGGAGCGTGGTCGAGCGATACATGTACAGCCCGTACGGCGTGGTGACGGTGATTGCGCCGGACTGGAGTACGCGGGAGAGCAGCGATTACGGCTGGCTGTACTTGTTCCAGGGAGGGCGGTATGATTCGGCGACGGGCGATTACCAGTTCGACGCGCGAGCCTACCGACCGACGACGGGGCAGTGGATGCAGGAAGATCCGCTCATGTTCCAGGCAGGGGATGCGGACCTGCGGCGATACGTAAAGAATGATCCGACCAATGCGACCGATCCAGGGGGAGAAGAGGAGAAAAAGAAAACGGACGGGTATCGGCCCATTGAGATCATCCCCGGTTGGTACTATTGCCAACCATTGCCGCCCGGCGTCATCTACGACCCGTCTCATCCGCTTGGGGGACTGCCTGACTTATTGCCACCATTTGCGAAGGACCTTCTGATCCCAGGTGTCGTGATAACTCCCCCGCCCCCAGGGTCTATACCCATATTAAACCCATTCCCGATCCCTCAAGAGTTCATTACCGACGAAATGAAGGCCCTTATTGGGATCCCGCCAGGCACCGAAAACTCCACCGCGGAAGAAATCCTGAACGGTGTTACGCCGGTGGTGTCCGATGCCACGGGGGCAGGCTCCTTCGGCGTACCGCTGTGGGTTCAAAAGGTTTTCGGACATGGTGTGAATGGTTTTAACCTTCAGAACGGCAGGCCAACTTACACCGTTCCGGTCGGCACAATGCTTCACAATCTCGTCGGATTACCCGAATACGATCTGGGAACGCTCAAACTTCAAGCAGAGCCCGACTATAAGATCAAGGACGTCCTCGACGGGAAGCTCAATGAAGGCTGCAAGATCACATGGGGGTTTAACTGGTAGGGGCATGCGCCGTTAACACACGGAAGGAGGAGACGTGCTTACAGATTACTGGATCTGTCTACTGATCGGGCTATGTCCTGCTCAGGCGACGTCTACGGAGTTTGACCGCGGCTATGAGGCCCTAAAGAACATGCAGGCCGATCGGGCGATTGAGCACTTCACACTGTACATTAAGGACCACCCAAAAGACGCGCGCGCCTGCGCTTTCCGAGGCTTGGCTTACGAGATGAAGAAGCAATACGTCGCCGCGATTGAGGATTGCAACGAAGCGACTCGTCTGGATAATAAGTGCAATGAGGCGCGACGGTGCCGCGCCATGGTTCTCGCCGACAGGGCTGAGTACAAAAGCGCGATCAGCGAGTACACCGATCTCATTCAGCTGTACCCGGGCGACTGGAAAGCGTACTACAGCAGGGCTCAGGTCTACACCAGCGTCGAGGATTTCGATAGGGCGATAGCCGATTTTACCGAAGGTATCCGGCTTCAGCCGGTATTTCTCGGCTATTACCTTCGCGCGATGGCCTACCGCAAGAAAAACGACTTTGCCAAGACCATCGCCGACCTGAGCGCATCTTGCGAGCTTTTTCCACAGTTTGCCCCTGCGGCAGACGCATTGGCTTGGCACTTCGCCACGTGCCCGGTGCCCGAGCTTCGCAATGCAAGGAAAGCCATCGAATACGCGACCAAAGCGTGCCAGATAGCAGAGTGGGCGGAGCCCGGGTTTATAGACACGTTGGCGGCCGCTCATGCAGAGGCCGGCGATTTTACGGAAGCCATTAGATGGCAGAAAAGAGTTATGGAGCTGGTGAGCGAGAAGAATGCGATCGGCGTGAAATCGTGTCGCGAACGCATTAAGCTGTTCGAGGAGGGCAAGCGGGCGAGCTATGAGAAAAGTAAGGGGGTAGGCACGGCGTTTTACCCGTCGCCATGTCCTTGAGCAAGAAAGAGGAAGAAAAGAGTGCCATGCCCCAATGAGATGACCCGGAATCTACGGACGGTGTACGCCACCGTCCACGAACGGCTTGATAAGAGAGTCGAGAAAATATAAGGGGACATCGTACATTTCCCCTGGAACAATGTACGTGGTCCCCTTTACTTTCCTCAGACGCGGTCCTGGACCAACGGCCCCGGTTACGCCGCCGACGGCGTCGGCTGGGTCGATACCGACATGCCGTCCCTGATGGAGGTCAACGGCACTTCCACAATCGCCGCGATCAGCAACGGCATGACGGCCGAGGATTTCGACCTGGTGGACGGCAGCTACGTGCCGCGCTATTTCAGCCAGGACACGCTCGTTTACAACAGCTCCGCCAATGAATACGTGCTCACCGACGGGACCGGCGACCAGCTCACCTTCTACGATTTCACGAGTACCTGGGCGGCCGGGCAGCAGGGGCAATTCGCGTCCTTCACCGACCCGGCCGGCAACGTCACCGCCGTCACGTCGCACAACGCCGCCGGGGAGATGACCGAGATCCAACGCTCCAGCGGCTCCCTGGTCGAATCGTGGCTGTATTCCTACCTCGGCAGCGACGACCCCAACGCCGGCTTGCTGAGCAATGTCACGTTGCGGCGTTCGACCAACTCCGGCAGCACCTGGACCACGATCCAGCAGGTGGCCTACACCTATTACGACGGCAGCCAACTGCACGGCAACCTCGGCAACCTGATGACGGCGACGGTCGAGGACGCCAGCGGCAACCCGATCAGCACCGACTACTACCGCTACTACACCGCGGCCGAGGTGGCCGGCGGCGCCAACGGCTACACGCACGGGCTGGAGTTCGTCTTCACGACCGAATCCTACGCCCGGCTCGTGGCGGCTTATGGCACCGACGTGGATGCGCTCAGCAACACTGAGGTGGCGCCCTACGCCGACAATTATTTCCAGTACGACGACCAGCTGCGGGTCACCGAAGAGATCGCCCAGGGCACGGGCTGTTCCACCTGCGCCGGCGGGCTGGGGACGTTCACTTTTAGCTACACGGCGAGTGGCAATTCGCCCGGCTACAACAGCTGGGCCACGAAGACCGTCGAGACGCTGCCGGACGGGAACGAGAACATCGTGTACACCAACGCCTATGGCGAAGTTATGCTGTCGGTCTATGACGACACCACGGCCGATCAGAAGTGGGACACGTTTTATGAGTACGATTCGCAGGGTCGCTGCATCCTGATGGCCGATCCGTCCGCGGTCACCGGCTACAACGACAGTTACGCGGACCTGCTGCACAACGTCAGCGGCAGCTACGCCGATCTGAGCAGTAGCTCCGGCCTGATTACGCTGTACGACTACTACACCAGCACGACGGCGACGGCGACGACGGCGGGCGGCATCGCCGGGTTCCAGCAGGACGTGCAGATCGAACAGGGCCAGTCCGGCACGCCGATCCCGCAGGAGACGTGGACGTACTTCACGCACACCGGCGGCAGCGTGGAAGTCGGGGCCGTGGCCACGGACACCGTTTACCGCAACGATGACGGCACCGGGGCGGAGACCACTAGCTTCGGCTACACGTGGTTCAGCGGCACGGTGCAGCCGCAGTCGGTGACCGTGTCGCTGCCGGTCATTAGCTCCGGTCAGAATGGGCCTGACACCGCGGACGTTTCCACCGTCGTCTTCGACAGCTACGGCAATCCGATCTGGACGAAGGACGCCGACGGTTACCTGACTTACACCGCTTACGACACGGCTACCGGCGCGGTCACGGAAACCATCACGGACGTGGACACCTGCGACAGCAGCGACTACAGCAACAAGCCGAGCGGTTGGACCACACCGACGGGCGGCGGGCTGAACCTGGTGACCACGTACCAGGTGGACGCGCTGGGCCGCACGACGAAGGAAACCGACCCGAACGGCAACGTTACGTACACGGTTTACGACGACGTGGATCACGAAGTACGCGTGTACCAGGGTTGGAACAGCGGCACCGATATGCCGACGGGGCCGACACTGGTAACCCGCGAAGACTGGGCGGACGGCTACACGGAAACGCTGACGATGTCGGCGACGCCCAGCGTCACGAGCGGCGTGCCGAACGGCACCGAAGCTATTAGCGATATTCAGAGTCTGGAAAGGGATTATGCCAACGACGCCGGGCAGGTGGTGACCGTCGATCAATACTTCGACCTGTCAGGTTTGAGTTACAGCACGGGCGCAATGGGCACGGCCGGGACGAATTACTACCAGACCACGTATGCGTATAACGACATGGGTCTGCTGGACAAGGTTGTCAGCCCGACGGGGACGATCACGCGGACGGTTTACGACGGCCAGGGCCGGGCGGTGAGCCTCTGGGTCGGCACCGACGACACGCCGACGAGCGGTTGGTGGTCGCCGTCGAACGCGGCCGGCATGACCGAGGTGGCGAGCTACCAATACGACAACGGCGGCGTCGGCGACGGCAATCTGACGCAGGAAACCGACTATCCCAACGACGGCTCGGCCAACCGCGTCACCGATTACTACTACGACTGGCGCGACCGGCTGGTGGCTGAAAAGGACGGCGTGCAATCGAGCGAAAGCACCGGCGTCAACCGGCCGATCACCTACACCACCTACGACAACCTTGATGAAGCGATCGAAGTGCAGACCTACGATGGCGACGGCGTGACAATTTCCTACAGCGGCGGCGTGCCCGTGGCGCCGAGTTCGTCGCTGCTGCGCTCGCAAGAGATCATCAGCTACGACGATCAAGGTCGCGTCTATCAGGATCAGGTTTACAACGTCGATCAAAGCGACGGTTCGGTGTCGGATACCGCGCTGACGACGAACTACTATTACGACCACCGCAGCGACCTTGTGGCCGAGCAGGACCCGAGCGGTCTGTGGACGAAGGACGTTTACGACGGCGCCGGCCGGCTGACGACCGAGTACACCACCGACGGCGCCGGCGGGACGACGTGGGCCGATGCAATCAGCGTGGCCAGCGATGACGTGCTGGAGCAGACGCAAACAGTTTACGACGCCAATAGCAATGTGATCGAAACTATCGACAGCCAGCGCAGCCCCGACGCCAGCGGCACCGGACCGCTGGCCCCCTCAACTGACGGTGTCGAGGCCGTGGTCTACTACACAGCGACGTATTATGACGCCGCGGACCGGCCGGTTGCCGACGTCGATGTCGGCACCAACGGCGGCACGGCCTGGACCCGGCCAGACGATGTGCCGTCGCGTTCCGACGACGTGCTGGTGACGAGCTACAGCTACAACGCGGCCGGTCTTGTGCAGGACGTGACCGATCCGATGGGCATCGTCACGCGCACCGAGTACGATGCGCTGGGCCGCACCACCGAAACCATCGCCAACTACACCGGCAGCGCCGAGACGGCCGATTCCGACGTGGCGACGCAATACACTTACGACGGCGACAACAACGTCCTGACCGTGACGGCCGACGAGCCGGGCGGGGCGTACCAGACCACCGAGTACGTCTACGGCGTCACGACGAGCGGCGGCAGCGCGATCGACAGCAACGACCTGCTGGTGGCCGTCGAATACCCCAACGCTAGCACTGGCGCACCGAGCAGCAGCTCGGAGGACACGTATACCTACAACGCGCTGGGCCAGGTCACGTCGATGACCGACCGCGACGGCAACGTCCACCAGTACACCTATGATGTCCTCGGCCGGCTGACCGCCGACGCGGTGACCACTCTTGGCAGTGGCGTCGATGGCAGCGTGCGGCGCATCGAGTACGGTTACGATGCCCTGGGCAACGTGTCGCTAACCACCAGCTACGACGCGGCCAGCGGCGGCAGCATCGTCAACCAGGTGCTGGACGTCTACACCAGCCTCGGCCAGCTGACGGCCGAGTACCAAAGCGTGAGTGGAGCCGTTGACACCAGCACGACCCCGGAGGTACAGTACGCCTATGATGCCGCGACCGGCCGGCTGACGAGCATCACCTACCCGGACGGCTACGTGCTGGACTACAATTACGGCAGCAGCGGCAGCCTGAACGACAGAATCAGTCGGTTGGCTTCGATCTCGGACGAGACGTGTACGCTGGAAAGCTACGTGTACCAGGGCCTGGATACGGTCGTCGAGCGCGATCATCCTCAGGATGACGTGAACCTGATTATTACCCTCGACGCTTTCGGCCGCGTGGCGGTCCAGGACTGGTACGATACTACCACCAGTTCCACCGTGGACTATTACCAATACGGTTACGACGCCGACGGCAATGTGCTTTACAGCGACAACCTGGTGGATGCCGTGTTCAGCGAACTGTACACCTACAATAACCTGAACGAGCTAACGAGCTTCGAGCGCGGCACGCTGACCAGCCCGCTCGATGCGATTTCCGGCACCCCGACGGCGAGCCAATCGTGGGACCTGGACGCGCTCGGCAACTTCACGAGCGTGACGACGAACGGCACGACAGTGGACAACACGGCGAACCAGCAGAACGAGTACACGGCCCTGGGCAGCGCGACGCCGACGTATGACGCGAACGGCAACATGACGACGGACGAGACCGGGCAGCAGTACGTCTACGATGCGTGGAACCGGCTGGTCGAGGTCGAGAATTCGAGCAGCGACGTCGAGGCCGGTTACAGTTACGATGGCCTGGGGCGGCGCGTAACCGAGACGCACGGGGATACGACGACGACTCTGTACTTCTCATCGGCGGGTCAAGTGCTGGAAGAGCAAGTCGGCGGGGTGACACAGGCGCGGAACGTGTGGAGTCCGGTGTATGTGAATGCGCTGATTCTGCGCGATCAATCGAGCGAAGGCGACGGTGATCTGGACCAACGGCTGTACGTGATGCAGGACGCGAACTGGAACGTGACGGGCCTGGTGGACACGTCAGGGAACGTGGTCGAGCGCTACGTGTACAGTCCATATGGTGTGGTGACCGCGCTGGCCCCTGACTGGAGCGGACCGCCGAGCACGGATTACGCTATGCCGTACCTCTTCCAGGGCGGGCGGTATGACGCGGTGACGGGGAACTATATCCTCGGTCGGCGTGATTACCGGCCGACGACCGGGCAGTGGTTGCAGCGCGATCCGCTGGGGTTCGCGGCGGGGGATCTGAACATCGGGCGGTTCGTGGGGAATAATCCCTCCAACGAGCTCGACCCGACTGGGGAAATGGGCTTCATCCGAGTAATGGGTTGGTTCAGAGATCTGACGGATGGGGCCTACGATGTGGCCCACGACGTTGTTACAATGCCGATTGATCTAGTTGGCACAGCATGGGACGCTGGTTCAATTTACTTTACCGGAGAGACCACAAATTATCAACCGATTAGTTATTTCGGCCAATCCTCTCTGACAAAGCAATCTAACGGAACACCCTGGTACCAAATCTCGGCCGAGGTTGGTGCTAACGCGATTTCGTTCGGGTTATATGGTGCTGCCATGACCGGTTACCATGGTTTTACCACGGGGGACTGGCAACCGTTTCGGCGTTACCTGGGAGGGTATCTCGCAACTCTAGCTCTTGCGAAGGTCGCCAAGAGCACCTCGCCTGGGGGAGAAAAGGTGTCAGGAACCTTTTTTCAGAAAAGATTCCTGACACCTTTTCTTCTCCAGCGTCAGCGGCACAAACACCGGCAGCGGCACCATGTATTTCGCGGCGCAAGGGTTGCCGCCTGGCCTGGCGATGGATCCGGCAACCGGCGACATTACCGGCACGGTCGGCCTGGGCGATGCAGGGTTCGCTCCGTACCTGGTGACCGTCACCGCAACGGATGGAACCAACGCCGACAGCCAGAGCTTCAACTGGAACATCAACAGTGCGGTGACATTGACCGCTCCAGCCGATCAGACGAGCAGTGAAGGCGGCAGCGCGTCGCTATCGCTCAGCGCGACGTACTCGGGCAGCGGTAGCCTGTCGTATGCAGCATTCGGCCTGCCGCCGGGCTTGAAGATCAGTGCGTCGAGCGGCGACATCACGGGAACGGTAGCGGTCGGGGTGGCGGCGGACGGTCCGTATTACGTGACTGTGATTGCCGCAGCAGGGGATTCCTCGGCCGAGGAATCCTTTAACTGGACTGTGAATAGTCCGATCACGCTGACCGATCCGGTGGACCAGACCAATAACGAGGGGGCATCTATCTCCCTTTCGCTCAGCGCCACCGATGCCACGAGCGGGACGTTGACCTACGCGGCGGAGGGCTTGCCTGGCGGATTGGAGATTATCCCCAGCACGGGCCACATTACCGGCACCCTCGCCGCTGGGGACGCCGGGGATGGGCCGTATTCCGTGACGGTCTTGGCCCAGGACGGCACCTACAGCACGTCACAGACCTTCAACTGGACGGTCAACAGTGCGATCACGATCACGACGCCGGCCGATCAGACCAACAATGAAGGCGACTCCGTATCGCTCTCGATCAGCGCCTCGGATGCAACCAGCGGTGCAACGATGGTCTATGCCGCGCTCGGGTTGCCTCCTGGCTTGGTCATCAGCCCCACCACAGGAACGATCACCGGCACCATCACTACCGGCAGCAGCGCCAACGGGCCGTATACGGTGACCATCGGCGTGACCGACAGTTCGACCTTTGCCGAGACCTCGTTCAACTGGAACGTGAACAGCCCAATCACCATCAACACGCCGCCTGACCAGACCAACAACGCCGGCGATACCGTGTCCCTGGCCATCAGTGCTTCGGATGCGGCGAGCGGAACGCTCACCTTCTCTGCGACCGGCTTGCCGAGCGGCCTCAGCATCAACACCAGCACGGGCGCGATCACGGGCACGATCAGCGATGGGGGCAGTTATCAGCCCACGATCACCGCAACGGACGGAACCTATACTGGCAGTACGACGTTCAACTGGTCTGTCAGCAGCCCGATTGCCATCACCGATCAGGGCGACCAGACGAATAATGATGGCGATACCGGCGTATCCGTTCAGATCAGCGCGACCGACAACGCCAGCGGAACGGTGAGTTTCTCCGCGTCCGGATTGCCGAGCGGCTTGTCGATCAACAGCAGTACGGGCGCGATTACTGGCACCGTGGGCAGTAGTGCCGACACCAGCTCGCCATACACGTCGGTCATCACTGTGACGGACGGCACGAACACGGCGATTGACACATTCACCTGGTACGTTAACCCGTCCGATCCGGTGGTCGTTTTCAACCCCGGTAGCCAGACCAATGCCGATGGCGACATGGTTGCTCTGCCAATCGAGGCCAGCGACAGCACTGCGGGCGCGACGCTCTACTACGCCGTGTCGGGACTGCCGGCGGGGCTGAATTACAATCCGGCCACGGGTCTCATTTTCGGCACGATTTCGAGCAGTGCCGATACCGGATCGCCGTACACCGTGACGGTCACGGTGGGTGACAACACGAACAGCGCCAGTACCTCGTTTACCTGGACGGTCAATACCGCCGGCACCGTGACGATGGTGAACCCTGGCGATCAGACTAATAACGAAGGCGATACCGTCTCCGTGGCGGTCAGTGCTGCGGATACCAGCATGGGCACGTTGTACTATGTCGCCTACGGTCTGCCGGGCGGCTTGAAGATCGACGCTTCCAGCGGGGCCATCACCGGCACCGTGGGCATCGACGATGCCGCGAACAGTCCCTACACGGTGACGCTGGTAACAAATGACGGCACCTATTCCGCCGAGCAGACCTTCTATTGGAATGTCAACAGTCCGTTGTCACTGAACATCGTGGCTGACCAAACGAACAATGAGGGCGATTCCGTCTCCGTGTCCACCGGCGACACATACAGCGGCGATGGCACCGTCGTCTACGCCGCCGTTGGCTTGCCCGCGGGGCTGTCGATCAGTCCGTCCACGGGCGACATTACGGGAACCGTGGCGACCGGCGATGCGGCGATCGGTTCGTACTCCGTCACGATCCTGGCGGGCGACGGCACGTCATCCGCGATGACCAGCTTCAACTGGACTGTCAATAGCCCGATCACGATTGCGGTGCCCGCCACGCAGACGAACAACGACGGCGATGCGTCGATCTCCGTGGGTGTGTCGGCAACCGACCTCACGGACGGAACCATCACTTACGCTGCGCAAGGTCTGCCGCCTGGCCTCGCCATCAACGCGAGCAGCGGCACCATTACGGGCACGATTGCGACCGGCGATTCGTTGATCGGCACCTACGAACCCATCATCGTCGCTAGCGACGGCACCTATACCACAACAGCCAACTTCGAGTGGGACGTGAACAGTCCGATCACGTTCACTGATCCCGGTTCGCAATACAACGTCGTTGGCGATTCCGTAACGGTTCCGGTGCCGGCGACCGATCTCACGGATGGAACGCTTGTTTACACGGCATCTGGGCTGCCGACCGGTCTCAGCATCAATGCGAGTACCGGCGCCATCGCCGGGACGATCACGTCCACTTCCGCGACCATCGGCTCCTTCACGACCACGGTGACGGCGAGCGATGGCAGCTATAGCGCCAGCGACACCTTCACCTGGACAGTAACCGCCGCCGGCTCCGTTGACGCTCGCCTCGCCGAGCAACCAGAGCAATGTGGAAGGGGACACGATTTCGACGTTGAGCCTGAGCGCCTCCGGCAGCGGAACGATCACGTACTTCGCGCAGGGTCTGCCGCCCGGTTTGGTGCTGAATCCGTCGAGCGGCGACATCACGGGTACGGTGGCGGTGAATGACGCGGCTTATGGTGCGTACACCGTCACGGTCATCGCCACGAACGGCTCCGCAAGTGCCAGCGAGACGTTCACTTGGACGGTGAGCAGCCCGGTCAGCATTGACTCCATCGCCGCCCAATCGTATACCGAGGGCGGCTCCGTGTCGCTGACGCCCAGCGTCACGTACACTGGGGATGGCACGCCCGTTTTCGCTGGGGTCGGTCTGCCGACAGGACTCATGGTCAACACGAGCACGGGCGAGATCACTGGCACCGTCGCACTTGGCAACGCCGCCGATGGGCCGTTCACCGTGACCGTCATCGGCAACGACGGGACGTATTCGACCAGCCAGGCGTTCACGATTAACGTCGGTGGCGAGATTGCGATTGCGCGGATCACGGCTCAAACGAACTACGAGTTGGATACGGTGTCCGTGTCGGTTAGTGCTATGGACAGCTCGATGGGCACGCTCACGTACTCCGCCGTGGGTTTGCCGGCAGGATTGAGCATCAACACGACGACAGGCGCGATTGCGGGAACGGTTGCAGACGGGGCATCGGCATACGGGCCGTACAATGTCGTCGTCACGGTGAGCGATGGAACCTACAGTGCAAGCCAATCGTTGACGTGGAATGTGAACGATCCGATTACGATCCAAAGCGTGGCGACGCAGGATTGGAGTGTCGGGCAGACGGTAAATCTACAGCTTCAGGCAAGTGATACGATTCCGGACGCGACGCTGCATTACGTTGCGACCGGGTTGCCAGCGGGGTTGAGCATCAATCCGACGACGGGGGATATTACGGGAACGATCAGCAACGTGCTGAGCAATGTCGGGGCATTTTCGGTAACGGTCACCGTGTCTGATGGCGAGTCTAGCCAGCAGTCAGCATTAGGCATGAGGATCAGATGCACAAGCCTTGGTCTTGATACTACCAACTTTTTCGTAGCTGCTGCCACCGACGAGAAACCGGCAGTAGTCCCACAACTATCGGCTAAGCTAGTGGATTGGAAAAAAGCTAAAGATTTACCTTACAGTAAGAGGTATTTCGACATCGGTTCGGACGCAAAGTGGACGACACTTACCGTCAAAGATCCGAAGGTGCTTGTTCAAGTTGCAGCGGGCAAGAATGAGTTTGGCCTTTTCTATGTTTTCCGCTATTTTATCGCGATCGAATTCACTGCCAGGGATTTTGCTGGTTTTAGCCTGATACAGAGTGTCGCGATTACTACTGAAGATGGCGACAATGACGGCAACGTAGTACCGGATAGCGTGCATGGACCGGAAGGCCTTATTGAAGGATGGGCAATCCCAAGGGATGGTATCGTGCTAGATCCGACTGGTCTTAGAATGACTATATATCAGCACGCCAAGGATCCACAACAGCGCAAATTCAGAGGGAGCACTGCTGCTATCGGATTATTCGATAGGCAGAACGTGCCATCCGAAGGTGACCAGCCACACTCCCTCGGAGTACTCAACAACGAAGTAAACAATATGACTAGCGTGGCACCGGGCAGTATGCAGGTTCAAATCACGGTGGATTTCATTATCAATAGGAACGGTGCCTGGAGTCTTACTTCCCCAGAACTTGGAATCAAGGAAAAAGGTGCGCTGCGGAATTAATGAGGATGACGCTATGCAAGTAACACGTTACTTTATCGTCGCTCTTCTTCTCGTTACATTCATCCATGCGCGTGCAAGGTGCGACAACGGAGAACTCTGCGCAAGTGGAGATGGTACGGACAACTCCATTCATCACCATAAAAAAAGGAATGAAGTTGGAGGCCGTTTTTGCAGCGGTCGGTGAGGTAAGATGTATCTGGGTCAAGCCGGACCTAGGTTATCGTATCGTACTCTTTCAACAAGGTTTTTCTTTGGATTTTGATCGGGATAACCGCCTCGTTGGTTTTCTTGATAGATCAGGCAAACCATTGAATTGCACCTCATTGATCGTACCAAGAAGCTTGTCTCGTTAAAGAGAATCAGTTGTTTCTATTGAACATTCTTCTTGATATTGTCTATGCTCAAATGCATGCATTTGGTGTCGGCGGACGGCTTAGCGGATTATTTCGAGAGACCCCATCTCCCAATGAAATGCCCACAATCTACCATCGCCCACCCCTCCCCTCCACCACCCTCCCCGCCGCCCTAGCCGTCCGCATCGCGTACCGCTCGCCCTCGACCCTGGCCTTGCTACTTTCGTCCATTAACCTCTCAGCCGCATCCTCAACACTCCATCCCCAATCAATCGCCAGCAGGCAAAACGTGAAATCCGGCCAGAAGGCTTGAGAAACGGGGAATTGATGTAGACGACATCACGGAAACACTTTGTCGGAATTCGCACGTATTTTTGGAACAGTCCACACCTCGCTTCGCTCCGACAAGCTTTCCCTGTGGTTTACCCTGTGGGGTCGATAGGCGCGTTCTCGGCTCAGTTCTCCGGCGGCTAACCGCTCGCAAGCCGGCTCGGCGCCCACGCTCAGTGTTCACGAACCACATTCACGATCTTCACAGCCAGCGTCAGTGTCTGTCCTTGCGTCGGCCTCATGCCGCCGGAGCGCGAAGTGGCCGTGTGGTGCCGGATCGCAAAAGGCTGGCTGGCGTACCACGAGGATTTCCTGGGGACCAAGATGCTGCCCATCAAGGAGGAACGGGAGATGCTGGTCGCTCTGATTGCGATTTCCTCCGGCGTCGATGACGTGGAGAAGTTCGGTGTTTCGGTCGAGGTGGGGCGCAGATTGGTGAAGGGGAGAAAAGGTGTCAGGAACCTTTTTTCAGAAAAGGTTCCTGACACCTTTTCTTCTCCAGCGGGGGTTCTTCTCCTCCATGGCGCGGATGACATTCAGGCTGGCTGGCGAGATACGGACACCGTCACGGCATCGACAGTGACGAAAATAACTGGTTCAAAGACGGCTGGCACGATCGCTGATATTGGAATACCGCTTGCAGCTGGAGGGTGGCTCTGGTGGCTCAGTCGGGCGAGCGCGGCGGGAGGGGCAGGAGGTGCCGGTGGCCGTCCGCCCGGTGGACCTGGTTCGGGACCAATCTCTCCTCAACCTATCGTCCCGGGATTCCGCCCAGATGGATCATATGTGTTTCCGGATGGGACGATTCAACCACCTCCTATCACAGTCACGATCCCGAACAGTTCCATTGGGTCGTGTGCTGACACTATTGGGGGGAGAAAAGGTGTCAGGAACCTTTTTTCAGAAAAGGTTCCTGACACCTTTTCTTCTCAAGGTCGCGTCTATCAGGATCAGGTTTACAACGTCGATCAAAGCGACGGTTCGGTGTCCGACACGGCGCTGACCACGAATTACTATTACGACCACCGCAGCGACCTTGTGGCCGAGCAGGACCCGAGCGGTCTGTGGACGAAGGACGTTTACGACGGCGCCGGCGAACTCGTCACCGAGTACACCACCGACGGCGCCGGCGGCACGACGTGGGCCGATGCAATCAGCGTGGCCAGCGATGACGTGCTGGAGCAGACGCAAACAGTTTACGACGCCAATAGCAATGTGATCGAAACTATCGACAGCCAGCGCAGCCCCGACGCCAGCGGCACCGGACCGCTGGCCCCCTCAACTGACGGTGTCGAGGCCGTGGTCTACTACACAGCGACGTATTATGACGCCGCGGACCGGCCGGTTGCCGACGTCGATGTCGGCACCAACGGCGGCACGGCCTGGACCCGGCCAGACGATGTGCCGTCGCGTTCCGACGACGTGCTGGTGACGAGCTACAGCTACAACGCGGCCGGTCTTGTGCAGGACGTGACCGATCCGATGGGCATCGTCACGCGCCACCGAGTACGATGCGCTGGGCCGCACCACCGAAACCATCGCCAACTACACCGGCAGCGCCGAGACGGCCGATTCCGACGTGGCGACGCAATACACTTACGACGGCGACAACAACGTCCTGACCGTGACGGCCGACGAGCCGGGCGGGGCGTACCAGACCACCGAGTACGTCTACGGCGTCACGACGAGCGGCGGCAGCGCGATCGACAGCAACGACCTGCTGGTGGCCGTCGAATACCCCAACGCTAGCACTGGCGCACCGAGCAGCAGTTCGGAGGACACGTACACCTACAACGCGCTCGGCCAGGTCACGTCGATGACTGACCGCGACGGCAATACGCACACCTACACGTATGACGTCCTCGGCCGGCTGACCTCCGATGCGGTGACGACACTCGGTTCCGGCGTCGATGGGTCGGTGCGGCGCATCGAGTACGGCTACGATGCGCTGGGCAACGTGTCGCTCATCACCAGCTACGACGCGGCCAGCGGCGGTAGCATCGTCAACCAGGTGCTGGACGTGTACACCAGCCTCGGCCAGATGACCGCCGAGTACCAAAGTGTGTCCGGCGCCGTTGACACAAGCACGACGCCGGAGGTACAGTACGCCTATGATGCCACGACCGGCCGCCTGACGAGCATCACCTACCCGGACGGCTATGTGCTGGATTACAACTACGGAAGCAGCGGCAGCTTGAACGATAGCATCAGCCGCTTGGCTTCGATCTCGGACGAGACGGGAACACTGGAAAGCTACGTGTACCAGGGCCTCGACACGGTGGTCGAGCGCGATCATCCGCAGGACGGCGTGAACCTGATCATTACCCTTGACGCTTTCGGCCGCGTGATGGACCAGGACTGGGGGGGAGAAAAGGTGTCAGGAACCTTTTTTCAGGGGAGAAAATTTTCAGAAAAGGTTCCTGACACCTTTTCTTCTCGAGCGGTCTGTGGACGAAGGACGTTTACGACGGCGCCGGCCGGCTGACGACCGAGTACACCACCGACGGCGCCGGCGGGACGACGTGGGCCGATGCAATCAGCGTGGCCAGCGATGACGTGCTGGAGCAGACGCAAACAGTTTACGACGCCAATAGCAATGTGATCGAAACCATCGACAGCCAGCGCAGCCCCGACGCCAGCGGCACCGGACCGCTGGCCCCCTCAACTGACGGTGTCGAGGCCGTGGTCTACTACACAGCGACGTATTATGACGCCGCGGACCGGCCGGTTGCCGACGTCGATGTCGGCACCAACGGCGGCACGGCCTGGACCCGGCCAGACGATGTGCCGTCGCGTTCCGACGACGTGCTGGTGACGAGCTACAGCTACAACGCGGCCGGTCTTGTGCAGGACGTGACCGATCCGATGGGCATCGTCACGCGCACCGAGTACGATGCGCTGGGCCGCACCACCGAAACCATCGCCAACTACACCGGCAGCGCCGAGACGGCCGATTCCGACGTGGCGACGCAATACACTTACGACGGCGACAACAACGTCCTGACCGTGACGGCCGACGAGCCGGGCGGGGCGTACCAGACCACCGAGTACGTCTACGGCGTCACGACGAGCGGCGGCAGCGCGATCGACAGCAACGACCTGCTGGTGGCCGTCGAATACCCCAACGCTAGCACTGGCGCACCGAGCAGCAGCTCGGAGGACACGTATACCTACAACGCGCTGGGCCAGGTCACGTCGATGACCGACCGCGACGGCAACGTCCACCAGTACACCTATGATGTCCTCGGCCGGCTGACCGCCGACGCGGTGACCACTCTTGGCAGTGGCGTCGATGGCAGCGTGCGGCGCATCGAGTACGGTTACGATGCCCTGGGCAACGTGTCGCTAACCACCAGCTACGACGCGGCCAGCGGCGGCAGCATCGTCAACCAGGTGCTCGACGTCTACACCAGCCTCGGCCAGCTGACGGCCGAGTACCAAAGTGTGAGCGGCGCCGTTGACACCAGCACGACCCCGGAGGTACAGTACGCCTATGATGCCACGACCGGCCGGTTGACCAGCATCACCTACCCGGACGGCTACGTGCTGGACTACAATTACGGCAGCAGCGGCAGCCTGAATGACAGCATCAGCCGCTTGGATTCAATCTCGGACGACACGGGCACACTGGAAAGCTATGTATACCAGGGTCTCGACACGGTCGTCGAGCGCGATCATCCTCAGGATGACGTGAACCTGATTATTACCCTCGACGCTTTCGGCCGCGTGGCGGTCCAGGACTGGTACGATACGACCACCAGTTCCACCGTGGACTATTACCAGTACGGTTACGACGCCGACGGCGATGTGCTCTACAGCGACAACCTGGTGGATGCCGTGTTCAGCGAACTGTACACCTACAACAATCTGAACGAGCTAACGAGCTTCGAGCGCGGCACGCTGACCAGCCCGCTCGATGCGATTTCCGGCACCCCGACAGCGACCCAATCGTGGGACTTGGATGCGCTGGGCAACTTCACGAGCGTGACGACGAACGGCACGACGGTGGACAACACGGCGAACCAACAGAATGAGTACACGGCGCTGGGCAGCGCGACGCCGACGTATGACGCCAACGGCAACATGACAACGGACGAGACCGGGCAGCAATACGTCTACGATGCGTGGAACCGGCTGGTCGCGGTGAAAGATTCGAGCGGCGACGTCGAAGCCAGTTACAGCTACGATGGCCTGGGGCGACGCGTGACCGAGACGCACAGCGACACGACGACGGCCCTGTACTTCTCCGCGGCGGGCCAAGTGCTGGAAGAGCAAGTTGGCGGTGTGACGCAGGCGCACAACGTGTGGAGTCCCGTCTATGTCAACGCGCTGATTCTGCGCGACCAGTCGAGTGAAGGCGATGGCACGCTGGACCAACGGCTGTACGTGATGCAGGATGCGAACTGGAACGTGACGGGCCTGGTGAATACGTCGGGGGCGGTGGTCGAGCGCTTCGTATACAGCCCCTATGGCGTGGCGACAGTGCTAGCGCCGGACTGGAGCACACGGGAGAGCAGCGATTACGGATGGATGTACCTGTTCCAGGGCGGGCGGTATGATGTCGCGACGGGGGACTACATCTTCAATGCACGCGATTACCGGCCGACGACGGGGCAGTGGATGGAGCGCGATCCGCTGGGTCAAGGGGCGGGGGACCCGAATATAGGGCGGTTCGTGGGGGATAGCCCTACCAACGCGACAGACCCAAGTGGTTTGATCCTCGAGTGGTTCCTTAATCCCGGCGGAGCGGCAATGAATATGGGGTTCGAGATGGGCCAGGAACAGGCAGGCTACAACGCTGCTGGCGTTACTGTCGCCGGTTTCTTCGTTAACCTTGCGAATCATGCTCCGCTACTGAGTTCCGTGGTGACCGGTTTCAGAGCTCTATGACGGGGTGTCATTGCACGGAAAGGATCTTGGTCGGACACTGACGCCGGACGATATCTTCTATCGGAAGGTGGGAATCGTTCTCGATGTCGGCACATTCGTAGTTGGTGGACTCGCCGTCAAGTTTTTTGGCGCGAAGATCTTCGCAAACGCAGCCAAAGTTGAGAAAGGGATTCCTGTTCTGGAAGCGGTGGTCAAGCCGCCGACGTTGCCGATTGAGATCGCTCAGCAGGAGGCCGCCGCCGCTGCCTTGCTTCCGAAAGCAGTTCGTCCTGCGAAAGTCTCGGTCTTCACGCCAGCGGACGGCGGCCCTCCAGTGATCGGGCAGAGTTCCACGCCAAACCACATTGTCCGACCAGGACCTACGGCGGGCCCAATTCTTCAGAATCGTGTTCCACAGCCCCTCGATCCTGGCCATGTTCGTGGGGCCTGCATGAGATTGACGCTCTTAACAATGCTGAAGCAGCGGGTAGACCCCTTCAGGGTGGCAACATTGTCACAGTAAATGTGAGTCCTGCCGGGAACCCGAAGGCGGGTACGATTGCCGATCCGTGCGCGTTCTGTCAGACCGTGTTGAATGCGCTCGGTATCGGTTGGTAGTGGAGGAGAACACTGCTATGACGGAATCGCAGTGGTTTGCCAGTAAGGATCCCGATGAACTGTATCGGGACCGATTCGGGTTGGTTCCCAGGCCAGAGCGGAAGCTTCGCCTTTTCGCTTGTGGGTGCTGCCGCCAGATCTGGGACTACATCGAAGACCCACGGTGTCGTACGGCGGTGGAAGTTGCAGAACTATATTCCGATGGGGTTGCCACGGAACAGCAATTCGACTCCGCTTTCGACGCTGTGGAAGAAGCATGTGACGAAATCATCGCATCATATCCTCAAACCATAAAGGAGTCTGCCGCGTACGCAGCTCAAATGGCACTGCGCACGCCAAGCGATGTCTATTACCCTGTCGCCTGGGTATTAGCTCGCGCGTACGGATCCGGACCAACGGGCCAATACCTTGCACAACTTGCAGACCTGTTTCGAGATGTCTTTGACAATCCGTATGATCCTGCGAGTGTTCAGACTTCCTGGCTTACTGACCAGGTCCGGAAACTCGCGTACACCATCTACAATGAAAGAGCATTCTCGCGAATGCGCGAATTAGCTACCGCCCTCGAAGAAACTGGCTGCCGGGACTCGCGGATTCTCGACCATTGCCGGAACGAAAGTGTACATGTGAGAGGTTGTTGGGTCGTAGACGCTCTTATCGGCAAATGAGGAGGAAAATCATCGGGAAAATCAAAGGAAATGGAAAAGGTGGAAAGGGAAAAGGGGTCGGGAGTCGTTTCGCGAAACTACTCCCGACCCCTTTTCCTCCCCCGATTTGATTAATCGTCTACCCCCGGGGTCAACAATCCAGCCAGAACTCGAACAACAAAATGCGAGGGCACAAGATCTGCTTAAAATCTTGCAAGCGCGTGCGAAGCACCAATCAGGAAGTCTGCCATCAATCCAGGATTTCGAGAACGCAAGAGGAAAGAAGAGGAAAAGGGGACGCAGCTCTTTTCGGGCCATTAGAATTACGAAAAGAATTGCATCCACTTTTCCTTTCGGCACCGACGACACGCCGACGAGCGGCTGGTGGTCGCCGTCGAACGCGGCCGGTATGACTGAGGTGGCGAGCTATCAGTACGACAACGGCGGCGTCGGCGACGGCAATATAACGCAGGAAACCGACTACCCCAACGACGGCTCGGCCAACCGCGTTACCAATTACTACTACGACTGGCGCGACCGCCTGGTGGCCACGAAATCCGGCGGGGGAGAAAAGGTGTCAGGAACCTTTTTTCAGAAAAGGTTCCTGACACCTTTTCTTCTCCACCCGGTGCTACATGGACTCTCGGCGGAACTGGCTCACATAATCAATCTGGAAAAGGTCCGGGCTATACTGGACAATTAACAATCATAGTCGCTCCAAAAAACAAAACTCCCAAGTAGTAGGACATTGGTGTCACCCATGCGATGATGGTTGATCCAGCAATTTCTATGTCAGAGACGGTTCAGAATCGATCGGGAATGTCCCGGTAGATGTGTATGACTTACTATCATTATTGAAGGAGAAGCAGTTATGGCACGGAATGGTTTTTTTCAGGTGGTTCCTTATCTATCGCTACTGCTGGCTGTGTTCGCCGTGTCTGGGCAAAGCCCCGAGTTGGGATCCTGGGTTGACAAGGCGGTTCTCGTCAAGAAGCCAGGAACTAAGTGTTATTTGTCTTTCTCTCCTCAGGATTTAGATGGAGCCGTACTGAGAGATATTATCTATTTCGTCAGAGAGGAGCACGGTCCCCGGATCGGTGTGTACGAAAGAGGTACCACTGTCTGGTTAGAAAAATCCGATGTAATACGATCGGAAGATGCTGTCCAATATTTTACTGACTTGACCCGCAAAGATGCACGAAACCATCATCCCTACACCTGCCTTGCAGCAACTTGGCTCGCCAAGAAAGAATACGACAAAGCGCTCACGGCCTGCAACCAAGCACTTCGGATTGAGCCTGCGAACGCATTTGTTTTTCGGATTCGAGGTAACATCCATATGGCGAAAGCGGACTTCGACAGTGCATTAGTGGATTTCAACGAGGCCATTCGTATTAACCCAAACGATTCTCTTTTGCATCACTGGAGAAGCAAGGTCTGGCTCGAAAAAGGTGCATTCAAGAAAGCCATGAGCGATTCCAATCGTGCGATTCACCTAGATCCAAAAAATGATGAGGCATTCGCCGGGCGCGGTCTCAATTGGATGAGACAAGACAAAATCGATAATGCGCTAGCTGATTTTAATTCAGCGATCGAGCTTGATTCCCAATTCTCTTTTGCTCTGGAAAATCGAGCCGCAATTTGGGTCATGAAAGGGTGCTATGATAAAGCATTAACCGATTTCAGCGCTCTCATCGGTCTAAATCCAAAAGATGGAGCATCCTATCGAAATAGAGGTAATGTCCAAGTGATGAAAGGCGATTACGACAAAGGATTAAGTGACTTGAACGAAGCCATACGGCTTGACCCCAAAGATGCGAGCGCATTTCAGGCTCGAGGCACTGCCTGGCACTATAAGGGAAAATACGACAAAGCTCTGGCAGATTATAATGAATCGATACGACTAAATCCAAAGAATTCGTCTGCATTCCAATCTTAAAGCCAACACATGGCGGTGGAAGAAAGAATATGGTAAGGCAATAGATGATTTCAGTGTAGCTATCCGACTTGCCCCCGAGGATGCCTGGCCGCACAACGCCAGGGCGCGCCTATGGGCTACATGTCCAATGGAAAAATACCGTAATGGCAAACGAGCTGTTGATTCCGCAATGCTAGCGTGTGATTTGTCTGCATGGAAGAACCCATACTACATAGACACTTTGGCTGCAGCCTACGCGGAAGTCAGGGACTTTATTTCTGCGGTCAAATGGCAGAAAAAGGCCCTCGAAGCTGCTATGGTTGATAACAGCTACGACAAAGAAAATGCTCAACAGCGACTAAAGCTATACGAGAACGGGACAGCATTTCGCGAGGAATAACCAGGAAGAGAATGGAAAAGAAAAGGGGGAAAAGAAAAGGGGACATCGTACTTTTCCGCTGGACTGGGGAGAAAAGGTGTCAGGAACCTTTTTTCAGAAAAGGTTCCTGACACCTTTTCTTCTCCCGAGTGGTACGCTCAAGTATTCGGCGATCGGCTTGCCGGGCGGCCTGAAGATAAACCCGAGTACCGGAGCCATTACCGGCACCCTCGCCGCTGGGGACGCCGGGGATGGGCCGTATTCCGTGACGGTCTTGGCCCAGGACGGCACCTACAGCACGTCACAGACCTTCAACTGGGGGGAGAAAAGGTGTCAGGAACCTTTTTTCAGAAAAGGTTCCTGACACCTTTTCTTCTCCCCTGGTACCAAATCTCGGCCGAGGTTGGTGCTAACGCGATTTCGTTCGGGTTATATGGTGCTGCCATGACCGGTTACCATGGTTTTACCACGGGGGACTGGCAACCGTTTCGGCGTTACCTGGGAGGGTATCTCGCAACTCTAGCTCTTGCGAAGGTCGCCAAGAGCACCTCGCCTGAGCCCCTGCCCAAGTCCCCGCGAGGTGGCGCAGCGACGACACAGAACCCACCTGGCAGACCGAGTGGAGGGCCTGCCGGCGCGACCAGTCAGAACCCGCGCGGTGGTCCGACCCAGCCACGACCTGGAGATATTCTTCCGGATGGAAGTCGCTTACCTTCTGGGTACAACGCGCCGGGCGGTAGGATGAACTATACCTCGAGATGGATGTGCAAAGAGTGGTGGGAGGAACAGTATCCTAACATTCCTTATCCTCCGGAATGGGAGGGCGGTCCTCCTCGCCCATGATGAGAGAGGGACTCTTGCGCTCCCGGTTTCAGTTTGAATCGCGCAAAGAACTCGCATTAGACCTAAGGAACGCCGATGAGCCAGATGGGTTTCAAACCTCTGAACAAGCTTGGCAAGGGCACATTCGGGACGGTGTGGCGGGCTGAAGTGGCCACTCCGCGGCCAAGCAAGACGCGCCTCGTAGGACTAAAAGTTAGCTCCGATCCCTATGACAGCGACCGATCTCGGCATGTGGTCAAATCCTTAGAGTTGATAAGGAACCTAGTTCATTCCTGTCTCCCACGGGTTTACACATATGGCGAGGCAGGAGGCTGGCTCTTCGTCGCAATGGAGCTGGCGGAGGAAGACCTTCGGAGCCGCGTTGAACGATGCTCCGCCCACGGCGGGGCTTTAACTGTCGCCGAACTCCGTACTCGGATCCTCGACATTGCCAGGGCACTAGATTACCTGCATGAGCGCGGCCTGGTTCACGGCTGCGTGAAACCCGACGACATGCTCATCATCCAAGACCGCACTGTACTTGGCGATTTCGATCTTGTTCAATCAATCAATGAAGCCGACGCAGCGTGGATTGAGCGAAATGCTTCGCCAGCGTACCTAGCTCCAGAGGTCTACCGCGGATGCTCGACAGTGCAAAGCGACCAGTTTAGTTTGGCCTACTCTTATGTCCAGCTAAAGAGCATTCCTTGTGGAACCAGCATAGACAGGCGCGAATCGAACGGGCCCTTTTCGGGGCTGGAACTCGGCACTCTTACGACAGTCGAGCAGAATGCTGTTGTGAAGGCCATGTCGGCCGATCCGCAGCACGCTTCGACACCTGCACCGCTTTCGTACACGCTCTTGGATGAAAAACGGAAAGGCAAAAGGGGACAGGCACGTTTAATATCGAGGCATTTTCGGCCGGCTCACCTCCGATGTCGTGACCACGCCCGGCAGCGGCGTAGATGGCTCGGTGCGGCGCATCGAGTACGCCTACGATGCACTCGGCAACGTGTCGCTCGTCACAAGTTACGATGCGGCCAGCGGCGGCGATATTGTCAACCAGGTGCAGGACGTGTACAACAGCGTCGGCCAGCTGACGGCCGAGTACCAGAGCGTCAGCGGGGCCATTGGCACCGACACGACCCCGGAGATACAGTACGCCTATGACGCCACGACCGGCCGACTGACGAGCATCACTTATCCGGACGGGTACGTCCTCGACTACAACTACGGCACCAGTGGCAGCCTGAACGACACGATCAGCCGGCTCGATTCGATCTCGGATGGTACGGCAACGCTGGAAAGCTACGTCTATCAAGGTCTCGCTACGGTGGTCGAAGCGCGATCATGCGCAGGACGGCGTGAACCTGATCGTTTCCCTCGACATGTTCGGCCGGGTGATGGACCTGGAGTGGTACGATACCACCACCAGTTCCGCCGTGGACTATTACCAATACGGTTACGACGCCGATGGCAACGTACACTATAGCGAGAACCTGGTGGATGCCGTGTTCAGCGAGCTATACACCTACAACGGCCTGGACGAGCTGACCAGCTTCGAGCGCGGAACGCTCACCAGTCCTGTCGATGGGATTTCCGGCACGCCGACCGCGAGCCAATCATGGGACCTGGACGCGCTGGGCAACTTCACGAGCGTGACCACGAACGGAACGACGCAGGACAACACGGCGAACCAGCAGAACGAGTACACGGCGCTGGGCAGCGCGACGCCGGGGGAGAAAAGGTGTCAGGAACCTTTTTTCAGAAAAGGTTCCTGACACCTTTTCTTCTCTAGCGATCTTCTCTCGGATGTTACCGGCAAGTGAGAACCGGCTAAAAAGATACCCGCTCAAGGTTCAGCGATAAGGAGAGCCGGAGTTCCGATGAACGCTCGAATCATTTTTATTCTGTTTCTCGTCGCGGGTTGCTGTTTGGTTTGTTATTTCACCATTGTCAAGATCTTCCTCCTTCCTGAAATCGTTCCCCATATCGGCGATGGTGTCTTCAAGAATACGTCTCTTCGGAATTCGTTTTATGCCATTCCCGGTTATCAAATTGACTTGCCCCAATTCGATGTATCTGAAGATAGAGAAGCGGAGTACCACGTGACTAATTTGGCCGAAGTTGGTGAGAAATGCTACGTTGGCATCACGATCCAACATCCCAAAGACGGAGATTCCTTTCGCTTGGTTCCAGGAGCCGCCCCGCGTATCTCAATCAAGGTGACGGGAAAAGAGGAATCGTCAGTTGTCGACATAAGTGGGGATATTACATCGCTGTCAATGTCAGTGTCATCTAGGAGTCATTGCTTTTATTACCAATTGGGCAAATCATTCGTTCCAAAGAAATCCGAGGAATATACTATTCGATTGAGTTACCGCGGCGACCATCGACTCAGTGGGTATAAGGGTTTTGTCTGTCTTAAGTGCGGTGGGCACAAGTAGGGAAGGAAAGAAGAAAAGGGGCGGCAGCCTGAACGACAGCATCAGCCGGCTGGATTCGATCTCGGACGACACGGGGGAGAAAAGGTGTCAGGAACCTTTTTTCAGAAAAGGTTCCTGACACCTTTTCTTCTCGAGGTGAAAGATTCGAGCGGCGACGTCGAGGCCAGCTACAGCTACGATGGTCTCGGGCGGCGCATGACCGAGACGCACGGCGATACGACGACGGACCTGTACTTCTCCGCGGCCGGTCAAGTGCTGGAAGAGCAAGTCGGCGGCGTGACGCAAGCGCGGAACGTGTGGAGTCCGGTGTACGTCAACGCGCTGATTCTGCGCGACCAGTCGAGCGAAGGCGACGGTGATCTGGACCAACGGCTGTACGTGATGCAGGACGCCAACTGGAACGTGACGGGACTGGTGGACACGTCGGGCAACGTGGTCGAGCGCTATGTCTACAGCCCGTATGGCGTGGCGTCGGTGCTGGCGCCGGACTGGAGTACACGGGGGAGCAGCGATTACGGCTGGATGTATCTGTTCCAGGGCGGGCGCGTATGACACAGCGACGGGGAACTACATCTTCAATGGCCCGCGATTACCGACCGACGACGGGGCAGTGGCTGGACGCGATCCGCTGGGGCAGGCGGCGGGGGATCTGAACACCGGGCGGTTCGTGGGGGATAACCCGACCAACGCGACGGATCCGAGCGGGCTAAGCCGATTCTGGGGGAGAAAAGGTGTCAGGAACCTTTTTTAGAAAAGGTTCCTGACACCTTTTCTTCTCCTCTCCATCAACTCCTCGACCGGACTGATCTCCGGCACGATCTCCCTCGTCGCTCAGCGCGGGCAATATCACCAGCACCATCACTGTCACGGATGGCACCGACACGACGGATTACACGCTGCCTTGGGTCATTGCGCCCTCCGGCCCGATCACCGTCACGAACCCTGGCGACCAGACCAACACGGAAGGCGGCACGGTTTCCCTCAGCGTCAGCGGCACAAACACCGGCAGCGGCACCATGTATTTCGCGGCGCAAGGGTTGCCGCCTGGCCTGGCGATGGATCCGGCAACCGGCGACATTACCGGCACGGTCGGCCTGGGCGATGCAGGGTTCGCTCCGTACCTGGTGACCGTCACCGCAACGGATGGAACCAACGCCGACAGCCAGAGCTTCAACTGGAACATCAACAGTGCGGTGACATTGACCGCTCCAGCCGATCAGACGAGCAGTGAAGGCGGCAGCGCGTCGCTATCGCTCAGCGCAACGTACTCGGGCAGCGGTAGCCTGTCGTATGCAGCATTCGGCCTGCCGCCGGGCTTGAAGATCAGTGCGTCGAGCGGCGACATCACGGGAACGGTAGCGGTCGGGGTGGCGGCGGACGGTCCGTATTACGTGACTGTGATTGCCGCAGCAGGGGATTCCTCGGCCGAGGAATCCTTTAACTGGACTGTGAATAGTCCGATCACGCTGACCGATCCGGTGGACCAGACCAATAACGAGGGGGCATCTATCTCCCTTTCGCTCAGCGCCACCGATGCCACGAGCGGGACGTTGACCTACGCGGCGGAGGGCTTGCCTGGCGGATTGGAGATTATCCCCAGCACGGGCCACATTACCGGCACCCTCGCCGCTGGGGACGCCGGGGATGGGCCGTATTCCGTGACGGTCTTGGCCCAGGACGGCACCTACAGCACGTCACAGACCTTCAACTGGACGGTCAACAGTGCGATCACGATCACGACGCCGGCCGATCAGACCAACAATGAAGGCGACTCCGTATCGCTCTCGATCAGCGCCTCGGATGCAACCAGCGGTGCAACGATGGTCTATGCCGCGCTCGGGTTGCCTCCTGGCTTGGTCATCAGCCCCACCACAGGAACGATCACCGGCACCATCACTACCGGCAGCAGCGCCAACGGGCCGTATACGGTGACCATCGGCGTGACCGACAGTTCGACCTTTGCCGAGACCTCGTTCAACTGGAACGTGAACAGCCCAATCACCATCAACACGCCGCCTGACCAGACCAACAACGCCGGCGATACCGTGTCCCTGGCCATCAGTGCTTCGGATGCGGCGAGCGGAACGCTCACCTTCTCTGCGACCGGCTTGCCGAGCGGCCTCAGCATCAACACCAGCACGGGCGCGATCACGGGCACGATCAGCGATGGGGGCAGTTATCAGCCCACGATCACCGCAACGGACGGAACCTATACTGGCAGTACGACGTTCAACTGGTCTGTCAGCAGCCCGATTGCCATCACCGATCAGGGCGACCAGACGAATAATGATGGCGATACCGGCGTATCCGTTCAGATCAGCGCAACCGACAACGCCAGCGGAACGGTGAGTTTCTCCGCGTCCGGATTGCCGAGCGGCTTGTCGATCAACAGCAGTACGGGCGCGATTACTGGCACCGTGGGCAGTAGTGCCGACACCAGCTCGCCATACACGTCGGTCATCACTGTGACGGACGGCACGAACACGGCGATTGACACATTCACCTGGTACGTTAACCCGTCCGATCCGGTGGTCGTTTTCAACCCCGGTAGCCAGACCAATGCCGATGGCGACATGGTTGCTCTGCCAATCGAGGCCAGCGACAGCACTGCGGGCGCGACGCTCTACTACGCCGTGTCGGGACTGCCGGCGGGGCTGAATTACAATCCGGCCACGGGTCTCATTTTCGGCACGATTTCGAGCAGTGCCGATACCGGATCGCCGTACACCGTGACGGTCACGGTGGGTGACAACACGAACAGCGCCAGTACCTCGTTTACCTGGACGGTCAATACCGCCGGCACCGTGACGATGGTCAACCCCGGCGATCAAACTAACAGCGAAGGTGATTCGGTCTCCGTGTCTGTGAGCGCCAGCGATGCCAGCAGTGGAACCCTGCACTATGTGGCCTTCGGCCTGCCCGCCGGTCTCAAGATCAACGCGATAGGAGCGATTACGGGAACCGTGGCCATCGGCGACTCAGGGGAGAGTCCGTACACGGTTACGTTGGTGGCGAATGATGGCACCTATTCCGCCGAGCAGACATTCTATTGGAATGTCAACAGCGCGATCAGCATCGTACAGCCCTTGGATCAGACGAACAATGAGGGTGACACGGTATCGCTCTCGATCAGCGCTTGTGGCGGGACGCCCTCCTACGCTGTCCTCGGATTACCGCCTGGTCTCAAGATCAATCCGAGTACGGGTGCCATCACTGGCACGATTGCGACGGGCAGTGCGGCGGATGGTCCGTATTCCGTTACCATTCTCGCAGTGGACGGAACGAACTCCGCCACCATGTCGTTCAACTGGAATGTGAACAGCCCGATTACGATCAACGTGCCGGACACGCAGACGAACAATGACGGCGATGCGTCGATCTCCGTGGCGGTCTCGGCAACCGACACGACGAGCGGCACGGTGGTCTTCAGCGCTGTGGGGCTGCCACCTGGTCTGACGATCAACTCCTCGACCGGTGCCATCACCGGCGGCATCATCGTCGGCGATTCGAGCATCGGCACCTTCGAGCCGACGATTATCGCCAACGATGGCACCTACGCTACCAGCGCGAGCTTCGAGTGGGATGTCAACGGCGTCGTCTCCCTCTCCATCTCCGGGCCGAGCGAACTCTCGAACGTCGTCGGCGACACGGTGAACCTTGGCGTCGTCGCGCTCGACACCGAGAGCGGAACGCTGTCCTACGCCGCCACTGGTCTTCCGATGGGCCTGGGCATCGACAAGACGACCGGAGCGATCACAGGCACGATTTCCTCTACCGCTGCTTCCATCGGCACCTTCGACACGACCGTAACGGTCAGCGATGGCACGTCCAGCGCCAGCACTTCGTTCACCTGGATCATCACGGCGGCTGGTTCCCTTACGCTGGCGACGCCGAGCAATCAGACGAGCGTGGAAGGCAACACCATTTCCACGCTGAGCCTCAGCGCATCGGGCAGCGGCACGATCACGTACTTCGCGTTAGATCTTCCGCCTGGCTTGGCGCTGAATCCGTCGAGTGGAGACATCACGGGCACGGTGGCGGTCAACGACGCGGCTTATGGTGCGTACACGGTGACGGTCATCGCCACAAACGGCTCCGCAAGTGCAAGCGAGACATTCACTTGGACGGTGAGCAGCCCGGTCAGCATCGACACAATTGCCACTCAGACATATACTGAGGGTGGATCGGTGTCGCTGTCGGTCGCTTCCAGCGATTCGAGCAGCGGCACACTGGTGTTCGGCGCTATAGGGTTGCCTGCGGGACTCAAGGTCAGCAAGACAACGGGTGACATCACGGGTACTGTGGCGCTCGGCAGCGCGGGGACGTTCACGGTGACAATCCTTGCCGGAGACGGGACGTATTCGTCGAGCCAGACGTTCACGATCAATGTGGGTGGGCAGATTACGATTGCGCCGATCGCCGACCAGCCTAACTACGAGCTGGACACGGTGTCCCTGTCGGTAAGCGCCACCGATTCGTCGAGCGGGACGATGACGTACTCGGCCGTGGGGCTGCCAGCCGGATTGAGCATCAACACCTCCACGGGTGCGATTACCGGAACGATTTCTGTCAATGCCTCGGCCAATGGGCCGTATAACGTCACCGTTACTGCGAGTGACGGGACATACAGCGCGAGCCAGACATTTACCTGGACCGTAAACAATCCAATTGCGTTCCCAACTCCGCCCAGCTCCCAAGTGGGAGTGTCCGGTGAAGCGATTACTGCCCTGCTGGTCAATGCAAGTAATGCAGATGGAGGCACGATTAATTATGTTGCATCTGAGCTGCCTGCGGGGTTAAGCATCAATCACAGTACGGGTCTGATTACCGGGACAATCGACCCGTCGGTGCTAACAGGGGTGTACTTTACCACTGTCACAGCAACCAACGGTACATTCAGCGGAAGCGTTACAATTCGATGGGTAGTTCTCTCGCCGGCGGATCTCGTTACGACCATCGTTCTTCTACAGGAGAAGAAACAACAACTGGTAATCACCACAGATGAGGGCCCGCAAGTCGAGGCGTTCGGCAAATACGATTGGCCGGTCGTATTTATACTAACCATGAATTCCCCTAAGGGTGGGATTATCATTCAGCATGTAGTCATCGAGCGGATGATCCCAGGTCAAAAACCCTACAAGAAGGAATACTGGGAAGCCTGGGTGATCAAGCCAAACACACATGAGGTCGAGACTATCCTCAATTACACGGACAAATTCTGGGTAGAGGACGAGGCCAAGATTAAGGATGGCACAGCCAAATACATGATTAAAGGTGATGCGATATTCTATGAAGGAATGACTATGCCCGCATCATTCAAGCCTAGGAACGTCACAGAGGCTGGAACTTTGCCTTCGACAGCTACCGATCCCAAAATTGATCCGAAGCTGGGGACCGCCCCACTGATACGGATGATTAAGCTGTCCTGGGACAAGTCCGGCGATACGAAGATCGTAGAGAGAATCCCCAAGGATTGATAATCAGCGCTTATAGGTTGGTGTGTCGTCCAATTAACATTCGCCGTAGGCTTGGAGACGGAGGCCGAAAGATGACTTTTCGAAACGCAGTTGTTCTCTTCGTTTCACTTGACTTGGCGTCCAACCTCTGCTGCTCTCGGGAAGCGCCAGAGAACGAGAAACGCAAGATTCTGAGAGAGGAGATCCTGAAGAACATTCGAGTCGCGATCGATAGTTCGCGTGGCACCAGCGCCGCCTATAGGCGGCTTTTTGAGTTCGTCGGGAAAAGCGACATCCCGAAGTTGATGGATGATAACGACACGAGCATTGCTCTCCAAGCCGCATGGGAGAACTTTCGAAAGCCAGTTCGCCGTAGCCCGACGGTCCTCCATCAGTCTGATTGGGTGTTTGACAGTGAAACATCGGGCAAATTCGTCGCGTTTCTAGGGAAGCGAGTTGGTGTCGATCCCCCCGATTGGTGGACTAAGACCTTGTCTAAGGGAGATGTTTTTCCTGGCCAACACCATGGATTCTCCGATATTGAAGGAGACTTTCCATCTCCAGCTAAGGTAACAATTGGGAGGAATGATGTTACCATTGGGTCGGCTCCGAACGTATTCATAATTAGCAAGAGTACGTTTGAAAAGGCAGCATCGTTTCCTAAAGGTGATAGGCCAACATATGCCCTGTTAGGAATGGAACAATCATACTACTCCAGAACCTCCGGAAGGGGATACCCATTTCGCATCGTATGCGTGGAGACGAAATCTGGAAAGGAACTCTGGTCAAGCCTTGTTTGGGCGGGCTTCGTCGTGGCACTTCATCTGGCGGTGAGCAAGTTAGTCCAGTAGAGATTCGGTGCAATGGCGATGATGTCCTAGTATTTGGATGCGAATCGCATGGGATGTACGTTGAAGGTTTCGAGGCAAAGACTGGAAAATGCCGGTTTCGATTTTGCACATGTTATTGGTTCAATTTCTCTGAAGCCTGGGACATAAAATAGATCGTAACCGCTCGCCCTCTATGCGGCAAGGGCAGGGGAGAAAAGGTGTCAGGAACCTTTTTTCAGAAAAGGTTCCTGACACCTTTTCTTCTCCCTATTTGGTCGGCACCTCCAAGGCCGACGGGAAGATCAAGGCCCAAATTTGGTATGACGTTATCATGGATGCGAAGAGCAAGTCGGATGCCGAGAACAAGGTCCCTGTGACAAAGGCTTCCCCGTAATCAATTATGTCAGTCAAAGATTCTCAGAACTGGGGACATTTCAATGATGACGAAACTGCTGATTATCGCACTCGGAATGCTTTGCTCGGAATTGAACCGGGAATCAGGTGCGGCGGTTCAGGGCAAGACCTGTCTGACGACTCGCGGAACTGCTCAGAACGTCCGTGAGCTTGCAATGCGTTTCAAGGGTCTCGCTTTATCCGGCGTCGTTCGCAAAGGAATGACCGAGGAAGAAGTGTTCGCGATATTGGGTCCTAAGAATGCCGGAATATGCGAAGATCGCGGTGCCAGCCTCACTTACGTTTATCCTGACCTATGGCTGGCGGTGACTTGTTCAGCGACAACTGGGGTCGGCGGACGTATCCAAAGGCGGGTGACCAACGTGTTTTTCTTAGGGGAGGGGGAGAAAAGGTGTCAGGAACCTTTTTTCAGAAAAGGTTCCTGACACCTTTTCTTCTCCCGAGACTATCCTCAATTACACGGACAAATTCTGGGTAGAGGACGAGGCCAAGATTAAGGATGGCACAGCCAAATACATGATTAAAGGTGATGCGATATTCTATGAAGGAATGACTATGCCCGCATCATTCAAGCCTGGGAACGTCACAGAGGCTGGAACTTTGCCTTCGACAGCTACCGATCCCAAAATTGATCCGAAGCTGGGGACCGCCCCACTGATACGGATGATTAAGCTGTCCTGGGACAAGTCCGGCGATACGAAGATCGTAGAGAGAATCCCCAAGGATTGATAATCAGCGCTTATAGGTTGGTATGTCGTCCAATTAACATTCGCCGTAGGCTTGGAGACGGAGGCCGAAAGATGACTTTTCGAAACGCAGTTGTTCTCTTCGTTTCACTTGACTTGGCGTCCAACCTCTGCTGCTCTCGGGAAGCGCCAGAGAACGAGAAACGCAAGATTCTGAGAGAGGAGATCCTGAAGAACATTCGAGTCGCGATCGATAGTTCGCGTGGCACCAGCGCCGCCTATAGGCGGCTTTTTGAGTTCGTCGGGAAAAGCGACATCCCGAAGTTGATGGATGATAACGACACGAGCATTGCTCTCCAAGCCGCATGGGAGAACTTTCGAAAGCCAGTTCGCCGTAGCCCGACGGTCCTCCATCGGTCTGATTGGGTGTTTGACAGTGAAACATCGGGCAAATTCGTCGCGTTTCTAGGGAAGCGAGTTGGTGTCGATCCCCCCGATTGGTGGACTAAGACCTTGTCTAAGGGAGATGTTTTTCCTGGCCAACACCATGGATTCTTCGATATTGAAGGAGACTTTCCATCTCCAGCTAAGGTAACAATTGGGAGGAATGATGTTACCATTGGGTCGGCTCCGAACGTATTCATAATTAGCAAGAGTACGTTTGAAAAGGCAGCATCGTTTCCTAAAGGTGATAGGCAAACATATGCCCTGTTAGGAATGGAACAATCATACTACTCCAGAACCTCCGGAAGGGGATACCCATTTCGCATCGTATGCGTGGAGACGAAATCTGGAAAGGAACTCTGGTCAAGCCTTGTTTGGGCGGTCTCGTCGTGGCACTTCATCTGGCGGTGAGCAAGTTAGTCCAGTAGAGATTCGGTGCAATGGCGATGATGTCCTAGTATTTGGATGCGAATCGCATGGGATGTACGTTGAAGGTTTCGAGGCAAAGACTGGAAAATGCCGGTTTCGATTTTGCACATGTTATTGGTTCAATTTCTCTGAAGCCTGGGACATAAAATAGATCGTAACCGCTCGCCCTCTATGCGGCAAGGGCAGGGGAGAAAAGGTGTCAGGAACCTTTTTTCAGAAAAGGTTCCTGACACCTTTTCTTCTCCAGTGCGAGAGGCAGCGAGAATGACGTACCTACGCCCCAGAACTTGTGGGTGTCTTCTTCGCAAGCGCACTTCATAGTTGTTGATGGCCCAGGCCCCGACAATGCGAAGGAGAGTAATTTCCCAGTGCTGGTTAAGACGAATTTCCTTGTGGAGGTTCGTTCAAGAGTCAACAACTCGCTCCTTGCCGAATTATGGTACTTCGATATCGTAGGCGCGGTGGCGTGGGGTGCTGACGCCATGTTCATCAATAACGTCCATTTCATGGCAAAGAAAATATACTGATGGGCGGGACCGCCGGTCGGCTATGAGGGCGTCGGTCCGTCGTGGTCTCAACGAAGAATAACGGACACCTGTATCGATGTCGTTCTGACACGGCTAGTCTTTTCTTAAGGAGATGTTCTAGTGACTAAATACGGCGTGATTATTGGCCTGGCGACATTATTCTTCTCGGGAGGCCGACCCTTACTTTGCATGGATCTTGACAACGTGTGCGAAGGGACCGTTTCAGCATTCACCGAGAGACTTGCAAAGATAACCCTGCGCCTTAAGGGAATTGTCCTTGCGAGCCAGGTTCAGCGAGGCATGACGCGAACCACAGTCTTAGAGATCCTTGGAACACCGGATCTCGCCTACGGTGGCTTCGATCATAAATGGCTGGTGTACATCGACTTTGGTATACAAGTCAAGATGGAGGTTGCAAAGAACACGAAAGGCGGGTCGGAATTCCTGGTGTCGAGTATCAAGTTCGACCGGTAACCCCGATTTTCGCATGATGTCCTCCGGGAGCGAAAAAAGGGACGGGCACGTTTTTTCGGTCGTGTCCTATGAGGCTTGCCAGGCTTTCAAGCTATATTACGTATCTCTAATGTGCGCGACAGCCGGATAGCTCGCCCACTCTTGGATAGTCCAGATGTGATCCGTTAGCCCGGCAGCCATCGCCGGTGTCCGCTGCTGATATTCCTTCTTGCCCACCTTCATACGCAACGTCCGCACCGGCCAGCAAAAGTTGTAGCTGTACATCGTGAAGTACGTCATGGCTTCATGCACCTGCCAATCCTTGGAAAAGCAACACGTCTTGCGTACCTTGCGCCGATTCCGATTGCGATCACTGCCGTTGTGCCGCTCAACAAAAACCGTGTTGACGATCTTGCTAACTAACGACAACGCCAGGGCCGCCAGCACCAGGGGAGAAAAGGTGTCAGGAACCTTTTTTCAGAAAAGGTTCCTGACACCTTTTCTTCTCGAGCGGTCTGTGGACGAAGGACGTTTACGACGGCGCCGACCGGCTGACGACCGAGTACACCACCGACGGCGCCGGCGGGACGACGTGGGCCGATGCAATCAGCGTGGCCAGCGATGACGTGCTGGAGCAGACGCAAACAGTTTACGACGCCAATAGCAATGTGATCGAAACCATCGACAGCCAGCGCAGCCCCGACGCCAGCGGCACCGGACCGCTGGCCCCCTCAACTGACGGTGTCGAGGCCGTGGTCTACTACACAGCGACGTATTATGACGCCGCGGACCGGCCGGTTGCCGACGTCGATGTCGGCACCAACGGCGGCACGGCCTGGACCCGGCCAGACGATGTGCCGTCGCGTTCCGACGACGTGCTGGTGACGAGCTACAGCTACAACGCGGCCGGTCTTGTGCAGGACGTGACCGATCCGATGGGCATCGTCACGCGCACCGAGTACGATGCGCTGGGCCGCACCACCGAAACCATCGCCAACTACACCGGCAGCGCCGAGACGGCCGATTCCGACGTGGCGACGCAATACACTTACGACGGCGACAACAACGTCCTGACCGTGACCGCCGACGAACCGGGCGGCGCGTATCAGACCACCGAGTACGTATACGGCGTGACGATCGGCGGCGGCAGCGCGATCGACAGCAACGACCTGCTGGCGGCCGTCGAATATCCCAACGCCAGCACCGGCGCCCCGAGCAGCAGTTCGGAAGACACGTACACCTACAACGCGCTGGGCCAGGTCACGTCGATGACCGACCGCGACGGCAATACGCACACCTACACGTATGACGTCCTCGGCCGGCTGACGTCCGACGCCGTGACCACGCTCGGCAGCGGCGTCGATGGTAGCGTGCGCCGCATCGAGTACGGTTACGATGCCCTGGGCAACGTGTCGCTCATCACCAGCTACGACGCGGCCAGCGGCGGTAGCATCGTCAACCAAGTGCTGGACGTGTACACCAGCCTCGGCCAGCTGACGGCCGAGTACCAAAGTGTGAGCGGCGCCGTTGACACCAGCACGACCCCGGAGGTACAGTACGCCTATGACGCCGCGACCGGCCGGTTGACCAGCATCACCTACCCGGACGGCTACGTGCTGGACTACAATTACGGCAGCAGCGGCAGCCTGAATGACAGCATCAGCCGCTTGGATTCAATCTCGGACGACACGGGAACGCTGGAAAGCTATGTGTACCAGGGTCTCAACACGGTGGTCGAGCGCGACCATCCGCAGGACGACGTGAACCTGATTATCACCCTCGACGCTTTCGGCCGGGTTGCGGTTCAAGACTGGTACGACACCACCACCAGTTCCACCGTGGACTATTACCAATACGGTTACGACGCCGACGGCAACGTACACTATAGCGACAACCTGGTGGATGCCGTGTTCAGCGAACTGTACACCTACAATAACCTGAACGAGCTAACGAGCTTCGAGCGCGGCACGCTCACCAGCCCGGTGGACGGGATTTCCGGTACGCCGACGGCAAGCCAATCGTGGGACCTGGACGCGCTGGGCAACTTCACCAGCGTGACGACGAACGGCACGACGGTGGATAACACGGCGAACCAGCAGAACGAGTACACGGCCCTCGGCAGCGCGACGCCGACGTATGACGCCAACGGCAACATGACAACGGACGAGACCGGGCAGCAGTACGTCTACGATGCGTGGAACCGACTGGTCGCGGTGAAGGATTCGAGCGGCGACGTCGAGGCCAGTTACAGCTATGATGGTCTCGGGCGGCGCGTGACCGAGACGCACGGCGATACGACGACGGCTCTGTACTTCTCATCGGCGGGTCAAGTGCTGGAAGAGCAAGTCGGCGGCGTGACGCAAGCGCGGAACGTGTGGAGTCCGGTGTACGTCAACGCGCTGATTCTGCGCGACCAGTCGAGCGAAGGCGACGGCACACTGGATCAACGGCTGTACGTCATGCAGGACGCGAACTGGAACGTGACGGGACTGGTGAACACGTCGGGGACGGTGGTCGAGCGCTATGTGTATAGCCCGTATGGCGTGGCGACGGTGCTGGCGCCGGACTGGAGTGCGCGCGGGAGCAGCGATTACAGCTGGATGTACATGTTCCAGGGCGGGCGCTATGATGCGGCGACGGGGAACTACAAGTTCAATGCGCGCGACTACCGGCCGACGATGGGGCAGTGGCTGGAGCGCGATCCGCTGGGGTTAGCGGCTCATGATCTGAACATAGGACGGTTCGTCGCTGATAGTCCTACGAATTACTTCGACCCGTCTGGAGAAATAATTCCCGCACTAATTTGGGGAGGGGCGGCCCTGGGGGCGTGGCTATTTTGGCCTGATGAGGCTCAAGCTCCTGCTCCAGGTCAAATAGTGAATCCAAAGGCAGGGCAGCCGATCTTAGGCGCGCTCGCCGGTGCAACAATGGGTCTGTTAGCATTGAAGGGCCCAGCTATTGCAGCGGCCGGAGGACGTGGGGCCATAGGGCTCGGACGTGGAGTGGTCAGAGTGGCGGCGGGGGCGGGGGCAGCGGCAGCGGCCCAAGCCGATCGCCTCAAAGAGGCGATGACTCGGATCGGTGTCAATCTGGATAAGATTCAGATCCAAAATGGAGTTGCGAAGCTTGAAGCCGGACTTGCAAACAAGCTCAGTCGGGATGATTTTCAATTGCTTGTCGATTTTCTAAGGCGGCAGGGCGCAAAATCTGTTGAGATCGAAGCGTGGTTATTCAATACAAAACTGAGTGATCTGATGGTGAAGCGCCCTGATTACGTTCAGTGGCTGTTCGGTGGTTGTAGCAATGTCAAAATGCAAGTGACGCTAGAGGTCCCAATCGGTAATGTAACCGAGCGATTAGTAACAATCACAGCCGATCTTGTTCAGAAATAACTGAGAGACACTGAGGCGCCGAGTTTCCGGTACATAGATGACATTATTGCGCAGCTTGGATTACCCTGGCAAATGCCGGCCTCCGTCGCCAGCGGAGGTTCGGTGCAAAAGTACCGCATGTCGAAGCCGCGTAATGAAGGCAAGACACGACTGAACCTTCGGAGCACATTCATGATAGAAGATCTTCGTGAGCGACACAGTTTTCCCACATTTGAGATTCCGGATGCCGCAGCAACGTCAATTGATAGCGCAGTTCATTACCTCGTAGACCAATTACTCGCGCAAGGGGATATCAATCGGGAACAAGCTAATCAATCCGTAGAACGCGTTCTCGTCCGTGAGCGACAGAGCCCGACCATTCTTGCCAATGGCATAGCACTTCCACACGCCCCAGCAGATGTCAATAAGGTAGTTGGGGCCTTTGGGTATTCGCGCATTGGTATCTCTAGCGGCGAAGGAAATAAGACGAAGGCATATGAGATTTGCTTATTGCTTTTGCCCGCCGAACGTCCTCGAAAGAGTATGGAATTGCTAAAGGAGGCTGTTGACTTATTGCTTAGTTGAAAACGAAAAATCAAAGGGGAAAGAAAAGGGAGAAAGAAAAGGGAGAAAGGAAGAGAAAAGGGGAAATCGTACATTTACTAAAAAACATCCCTGTCTGACCGCAACGGCAACACGCACACCTACAGATACGGGGGAGAAAAGGTGTCAGGAACCTTTTTTCAGAAAAGGTTCCTGACACCTTTTCTTCTCCGTTGATTTGGGGCGGAGCAGCTCTCGGGGCATGGCTGTTTTATCCCGATGAAGCGCAAGGTCCCGCCCCAGGACAAGAGGTGAATCCAAAGGCAGGTAATGCGATTAAGGGCGCTCTCTTCGGTGGTGCCATGGGAGCGGGACTCAGATTTGGGCCCGGGTTAGCAGTGAAAGGTGTACAGGTCGGAGCCCAAGTGGTGGTGGCAGTAGGTGCAGGAGGGGCGGTCGCAGTTCAGAAGATCGTTACTACCGTGCAGCGCGTCGGCGACGCTGTAATAATCCGCGTCCAACAAGTCATTCCGGGATTTCAACAAAGCCTCTCGAACCGCCTAGAGATGGTCGTGAAAGATGGTAAGGCCACCGTAAAAGTCGAGTTCATCAAGAACTTTTCTGCTGATTTCCTGCGACAAGTGTTCCAAGCAGCACAAGCTCATGGCGCCCGCTCTGCTGTCGTACAATCTGGTCCCGTAGTTAGTCCGGAACTCGCGGCGAAGTTACAGCGCATGGCTGCCGCGGGCGAGGCTCTATTCGGCGGCAGGATAAAGGAAGTCACGTGCCCAGGAAATCTATTCCCGTCATTCGAGCTTATCTTTGATAAGCTTCCCTGAGCCATTGCGCAGGGACACATTGGAGGCCATCATTATGCAAGAGCGAGAATATGAGCTTCTTCAGGGCGCCGCCACGACACTTAATGAACTCTCCCTATGCCCTACCGCTGAGGTACAATATGATGTCCTTTCCGATGCTCTCATTTGGAGTGATGAAGTCCCCGCTCCAGATAGGTTTGTCCCGGCGGAGGTGAGTTGGTGTATGCGCTATCTTTTTCGATATCGAACTACCCTAATCGTTAGGTGTCCGGTATCGGATCTGGAAGAGTATTGGTTGATGGGCCAGGCTCTTTTCCCGGGTTGGCCGGGGTTTCAAGTTTCTCGACAAAACGAAAGCCTGGCCGATACGTTTTACTTGCTGAAATCGCGGTGTGAAACGGGTAGATGCCCGTTGGAATGAAAATGGCGGGGGAGAAAAGGTGTCAGGAACCTTTTTTCAGAAAAGGTTCCTGACACCTTTTCTTCTCAATACGACAACGGCGGCGTCGGCGACGGCAATCTGACGCAGGAAACCGACTACCCCAACGACGGCTCGGCCAACCGCGTCACCAATTACTACTACGACTGGCGCGACCGGCTGGTGGCTGAAAAGGACGGCGTGCAATCGAGCGAAAGCACCGGCGTCAACCGGCCGATCACCTACACCACCTATGACAATCTCGATGAAGCGACGGAAGTCCAGACCTACGACGGCGACGGCGTGACGATTTCCTTCAGCGGCGGCGTGCCCGTGGCGCCGAGTTCGTCGCTGCTGCGCTCCCAAGAGATCATCAGCTACGACGACCAGGGTCGGGTCTACCAGGACCAGGTCTACAACGTCGATCAAAGCGACGGTTCGGTGTCCGACACGGCGCTGACCACGAATTACTATTACGACCACCGTGGCGATCTCGTGGCCGAGCAGGACCCGAGCGGTCTGTGGACGAAGGACGTTTACGACGGCGCCGACCGGCTGACGACCGAGTACACCACCGACGGCGCCGGCGGGACGACGTGGGCCGATGCAATCAGCGTGGCCAGCGATGACGTGCTGGAGCAGACGCAAACAGTTTACGACGCCAATAGCAATGTGATCGAAACCATCGACAGCCAGCGCAGCCCCGACGCCAGCGGCACCGGACCGCTGGCCCCAGCAACCGATGGTGTCGAGGCCGTGGTCTACTACACGGCCACCTACTATGACGCCGCCGACCGGCCCATTGCTGATGTCAACGTCGGCACCAACGGTGGCAGCAGCTGGACGCGGCCCGACGATGTGCCGTCGCGCTCCGACGACGTGCTGGTGACCAGCTACAGCTACAACGTCGCGGGTCTCGTGGAGGACGTAACCGACCCGATGGGGATCGTGTCGCGGACCGAGTACGATGCCCTGGGCCGCACCACCGAGACCATCGCCAACTATACCGGCAGCGCCGAAACGGCCGATTCCGACGTGGCGACGCAGTACACTTATGACGGCGACAACAATGTCCTGACCGTGACCGCCGACGAGCCGGGCGGCGCGTATCAGACCACCGAGTATGTTTACGGCGTGACGACCGGCGGCGGCAGCGCGATCGACAGCAACGACCTGCTGGCGGCCGTCGAATATCCCAACGCCAGCACTGGCGCACCGAGCAGCAGCTCGGAGGACACGTACACTTACAACGCGCTGGGCCAGGTTACGTCGATGACCGACCGCGACGGCAACGTCCACCAGTACACCTATGACGTCCTCGGCCGGCTGACCGCCGACGCGGTGACCACGCTCGGCAGCGGCGTCGATGGTAGCGTGCGCCGCATCGAGTACGGTTACGATGCCCTGGGCAACGTGTCGCTCATCACCAGCTACGACGCGGCCAGCGGCGGCAGCATCGTCAACCAGGTGCTGGACGTGTACACCAGCCTCGGCCAGCTGACGGCCGAGTACCAGAGTGTGAGCGGCGCCGTTGACACCGACACGACCCCGGCGGTACAGTACGCCTATGACGCCACGACCGGCCGGTTGACCAGCATCACCTACCCGGACGGCTACGTGCTGGACTACAATTACGGCAGCAGCGGCAGCCTCGACGACAGCATCAGCCGCTTGGCTTCGATCTCAGACGAGACGGGAACGCTGGAAAGCTATGTGTACCAGGGTCTCAACACGGTGGTCGAGCGCGACCATCCGCAGGACGACGTGAACCTGATTATCACCCTCGACGCTTTCGGCCGGGTTGCGGTTCAAGACTGGTACGACACCACCACCAGTTCCACCGTGGACTATTACCAATACGGTTACGACGCCGACGGCAACGTACACTATAGCGACAACCTGGTGGATGCCGTGTTCAGCGAACTGTACACCTACAATAACCTGAACGAGCTAACGAGCTTCGAGCGCGGTACGCTCACCAGCCCGCTCGATGCGATTTCCGGCACCCCGACAGCGACCCAATCGTGGGACTTGGATGCGCTGGGCAACTTCACGAGCGTGACGACGAACGGCACGACGGTGGACAACACGGCGAACCAGCAGAACGAGTACACGGCGCTGGGCAGCGCGACGCCGACGTATGACGCCAACGGCAACATGACAACGGACGAGACCGGGCAGCAGTACGTTTACGATGCGTGGAACCGGCTGGTCGAGGTAAAGGATTCCAGCGGCGACGTCGAGGCCACCTACAGCTACGATGGTCTCGGGCGGCGGGTGAGCGAGACGCACGGCGATACCACGACCGACCTGTACTTCTCCGCGGGCGGCCAGGTGCTGGAAGAGGACGTCAGCGGCACGACAGTCGCGCAACGTCTGGAGTCCGGTCTACGTCAACGGTCTGGTGCTGCGCGACGGCATCACCGATGGCACGACGACGCGGCTGTACGTCATGCAGGACGCCAACTGGAACGTGACGGGCCTGGTGAACACGTCGGGGGCGGTGGTGGAGCGTTACGAATACAGCCCCTACGGCGTGGTGACCGCGCTGGCGCCGGACTGGAGCGGTCCGCCGAGTACGGATTACGCGATGCCGTACCTGTTCCAGGGCGGACGCTATGATGTGGCGACGGGGAACTACATCTTCGACGCGCACGATTACCGGCCAACGACAGGGCAGTGGTTGCAGCGCGATCCGCTGGGGCAGGCGGCGGGGGATCTGAATATCGGGCGGTTCGTGGGGGACAATCCGACGAATGCGACTGACCCAAGCGGACTTCAGATCAACCCACTGCAAACATTCCCAAACACGCCCTTATGGAATGATATCGCACGGGACAAGTTGAAAAACGGCCCAGACGCGGCCGAATTAATCGGCGGTGCTGCCGGGGCAGCGGCTGTTATCGTCGCTGCGTACCTACCAGCAATCGGTGCCGGCGCGGGACGCATAGGTATGGCTGCCGCACGCGCCGGGGCTAAAGGAATTGCAGCGGCGGGAGCGGGGGCAGCAACGCAATGGCAACGGCTCCAGTTGGCCGCGGAACGCTTGGCGGGTAAGGATAGGCAGGTTATCGAGGCGGCAGGAAACCTGATCCGCAACCAACCGCTTCAGGGTGCCCTGAGCCGACTGCCAAGCTTCCAACAGCACATCCTGCAACTGGGAAATGCAACCGCACGAGTGATTCCAGGTGGGCAAGTGCATAAAATCGGGACCTTTAAGGAATGCGAGGTCTGGGGCTCATTGATATCGAGAGTTGGCATCGCGCAGGTGGACGGGGTAACTATTGTAATTCGAGAACTTGCCGATGGCACGTGGGAGGTCATCGGCCGCTTGTTCTGAACTCGATGCGAGAAGCAATTCATCACATGATCGCAACCGATAACTATGGGCCGGTTGGACCCTCGTTTCGCACTATTCTAGAGACAGTCGAAGCGATTAACTGGTTTACACCGAGCCACAACGATCCTATTCCCCACGTAGAGGCGCATCTCCGCGCCCTCGGCGTAGCAGAAGCCGTGCGAGTCACAAGGATTGAGGGGCCGTTGGAAACCACCGTCCCGCGGCAAGCAGATCCGTCATGGCAACTTCGTCTCGAGGCTTTCGGTGCACCGGACGGACGGACGTACTTTCCCTTCCGCGACTCCGGGAGCTAGTCAAGCCGCCCGTCTGGACCTTCCCCGGTACGCTAAGTGTTTGCGGCGTGACTTTTGTAGCCCATCGGAAGACCGTTCAATCGGCACTGGGAATCACTCCGGCTGATCCACAGTGGCAGGTTGCTTGGACTCTTCTGTGCGACGCGGAAGAGAATATCTGGAATACTCTCATTTGGGAATTGCTTCGGCTTGAGCGTGATATTCCTAATCCGTTCCAGCCATTGCTCGGCCTTTATGCGGCCGGTTGGTTTCCTCTCGGCATTCAATCGACCACCTACGTCGTATATCGCCATAAGGCGCTGTCGCGCCAGGAAAAATAAAAATAGGCTCTTCGCGTTTTCGAGTGGGTAACTTTTGCCTCTCGTTGCCGAGAATAGCCGGTATTTTCCAGGGAAAACACTCTTTCCTTCCATCGGAAAAGCTGTCATGCTGGCGCGATGGCTATTTTCAAACAACTCCGCGACCTGTACCGCTTCCCCGGGTTCGTTCCTCAGCTTGGCATCCGAGGCATCTTCGGGGATTCTCACGCCGTGGTCATCACTCTGGTCCGGCGCCGAAAAAAACGGTGTGCGGCACCTGCGGACAAATGTGCCGAACGTACTACGACACGCGCCGCCGGCACGCCCGCGATCTCTCCTGCGGGGACAAGCGGATTTACTTGGCCTACCCCTTGCGCCGCGTCCAATGTTGGCGGTGCGGCGGCGTGAAGAGCGAGCGCCTGGACTGGCTGGCCAACAACCCGCTGTACACCAAGCGGTTCGCCTTCTGCGTCGGCCGGCGCTGCCGTGCCGCCACCGTCACCGAGGTGGCCGAAGAACTCTTCCTCGACTGGCACGCCGTCAAGGAACTCGACAAGCAGTACATGGCCGAGCAACTCCGCCGCGCCGGCAACCCCGCGCCGCGGGTGATCGGCATCGACGAGATGTCCATTGCTCAGGGACACCAGTACCGCATCATCGTCAGCGACTTGGAACGCCGCCGGGCCATTTGGTTCGGCGGCCGCGACCGCTCCGAAGCGAGCCTGGACGAATTCTTCGCCTGGCTGGGGCCGGCAAAATGCAGGAAAATCCGGCTGGCCGTCATGGACATGTGGCCGGCCTTCCGCAACTCCACCCTCCGAGAGGGGAGAAAAGGTGTCAGGAACCTTTTTTCAGAAAAGGTTCCTGACACCTTTTCTTCTCTTTTTTTACAGTATGAAGGCAAACCGCTATGAAACACAGGCGTATTTTTATCGCCTTGACTGGATTTACAACAGCTGCCTTACTAATCGTCATCGGACACAGGACTATAAACATGACTCCCAATCCCTCTAACAATGAGAACAAAGTGGCAATTTCCGATCAAAGTGTCGAGATAGTAAAGAACTACATCCGAACCCATAAGCAATGGGCCGTCGACGCCTATGATATAGATCCGAATCCTAAGACGACCGCCGATGGGAACCTCTTAGTGACCGTTGTACATCATGATGATCTGAAGGTCGACAGACCAGGAGGTGGGAAATCCATTCAATTGGCAATTGACGTAAAACAAGGATTAGTGGTTAGGGAATTTGCATTTCAATAGCCATAGGAAGAGAAGAAGAATAAGGAAAAATCGGTGTCAGTTCATTTTTTCTTCCCGAAAAAATGAACTGACACCGATTCCCTCTGCTGACACCGATTCCCTCTGTGCAACTATGGATATGTCGGAGTGTTGAACTTTGCGAGGGGTGAATAATTGGTGTCAGTTCATTTTTCCGTCGCCGAGCGATGGCTTTGCCACGAAATTGAAGTCGCCGACCAAGGGATAAGGACTTACGGCGAATCTCCGACCGAGGAATAAGGACTTACGGCGACGCTGCTGCAATTCGTGGCAAAGCCCCGACCGATGGCTTTGTAACGTAACTGAAGTCGCCGACAAAGGAATAAGGACTTACGGCGAATCCGCGACCGAGGAATAAGGACTTACGGCGACGCAGCTGCGTTACGTTACAAAGCCCCGACCGATGGAAAAATGAACTGACACCAATTATTCGTGCGGCTACCTGACCTACACCGCCTACAACACGGCTACCGGCGCGATCACGGAAACCATCGCGAGAAAATCGGGGAAAACGGAAAAGGGGACATCGTACATTTCCCCTAACAGGGAAAAAGGGTCAAGAGAAGAAAAGGGGACATTCATGTCTTTCGTCGACACTTCGAAAGCTGTCATGAAAACATGAATGTCCCCTTTTCCCCGTATAGCTATGATGTGCTGGGCCGGCTGACGTCCGACGCGGTGACGACGCTGGGCAGCGGCGTCGATGGCAGCGTGCGGCGGATCGAATACGGGTACGACGACCTGGGAATCCTCGCGCTCATCACCAGTTACGATGCGGCTTCGGGCGGCGACATCGTCAACCAGGTGCTGCGCCAGTTCAACAGCCTCGGCCAGATGACGGCGGAGTATCAGAGTGTGAGCGGCGCCGTTGACACCGACACGACCCCGGCGGTACAGTATGCCTATAACGCCGTGACGGGACGGCTGACGAGCATCACTTACCCGGACGGCTATGTGCTGGATTACAACTACGGAAGCAGCGGCAGCTTGAACGATAGCATCAGCCGGTTGGCTTCGATCTCGGACGACACGGGAACGCTGGAAAGCTACGTGTACCAGGGCCTCGACACGGTGGTCGAGCGCGATCATCCGCAGACGGGAATCAATCTGATCGTTACGCTCGACGCTTTCGGCCGCGTTGCGGTCCAGGACTGGTACGATACGACGACCAGTTCCACCGTGGCCTATTACCAATACGGTTACGACGCCGACGGCAACGTACATTAGACTTTATCGGTAATAAGGGGATCGCCCTTGACAGACCCCAATAAGGCGCAATTTTCCCAGGAAAAAGTGGCTGTTTTCACACACCGTGCGATGCCTATAACGCTCTTTTCCTTATTACTGATAAAGTCTACTATAGCGACAACCTGGTGGATGCCGTGTTCAGCGAACTGTACACCTACAATAACCTGAACGAGCTAACGAGCTTCGAGCGCGGCACGCTGACCAGCCCGCTCGATGCGATTTCCGGCACCCCGACGGCGAGCCAATCGTGGGACCTGGACGCCCTCGGCAACTTCACGAGCGTGACGACGAATGGCACGACGGTAGACAACACGGCGAACCAACAGAACGAGTACACGGCCCTGGGCAGCGCGACGCCGACGTATGACGCCAACGGCAACATGACAACGGACGAGACCGGGCAGCAGTACGTCTACGATGCGTGGAACCGACTGGTCGCGGTGAAGGATTCGAGCGGCGACGTCGAGGCCAGTTACAGTTACGATGGCCTGGGGCGGCGCGTGACCGAGACGCACGGCGATACGACGACCGACCTGTACTTCTCCGCTGCTGGCCAAGTGCTGGAAGAGCAAGTCGGCGGGGTGACACAGGCGCGGAACGTGTGGAGTCCGGTGTACGTTAACGCCCTGGTGCTGCGCGATCAGTCGAGCGAAGGCGACGGTGATCTGGACCAGCGGCTGTACGTGATGCAGGACGCCAACTGGAACGTAACGGGGCTGGTGGACACGACGGGTGCGGTGGTCGAGCGCTATGTGTATAGCCCGTATGGCGTGGCGACGGTGCTGGCGCCGGACTGGAGTGCGCGCGGGAGCAGCGATTACAGATGGCTGTACCTGTTCCAGGGTGGCCGGTATGACGCGGCGACGGGGGACTACATCTTCAATGCGCGCGATTACCGGCCGACGACGGGGCAGTGGTTGGAGCGCGATCCGCTGGGGGAGGAGGCGGGGGATGTGAATATCGGGCGGTTCGTCGGGAATGATCCGATGAATGCGACGGACCCGACAGGGCTAAAGGTCATCGTGCGAATGTCACCGGTCCAAACTTCCGATTCCGGGAAAGGTGGTGTCACAGTCGGCAAGCACGCGTCAGTATTCATCATAGTGGGTGATAAGGTGATTAAGTACGATGGTAGCGGCTTGACATCAGTTGACGCGGACGGAAGACCCATCCCGACCAGAGTGGTGCTTGACAAGCTGCCGGATCTAGGAGCCGAGGAGGTAGACTACGCAGTAAACACTGACTGGGAGACAGCTGAGCAAGAGCTGAAGGCATTGGAGTATGCCTTCGATCATATTTGGCAACTTCCATACGAGAGCAATGGTCCCAATTCCAACACATATGCACATGCTCTTCTGACTATTTCGCATATGCGACTGGCACCAATTCCACTGGAAGTCGCAGGCGCTTGGGGCATTGACCGTTCGCGTTCCCCACGTGGTAGCGTTGTCTGGACTCCGGCCCACACCATATACTGGGACATGCCGTGGGATGCGATTGGCTGGAAAGCTAGCGGATACGGCCCCTGTATGAAAGGTGCGCCCGAACCGAAAGGGAAGTGATACTCATGCAGTACATTCTCACGATCTCCGAACGAGTAGTTGTCGCACTCGTTCTCGTCTTTTTGTTGGGCTGTGATCGCGCAAGTATTGATTACGACAAATATAAGAAAATCGAAAAAGATTGGAGTCTCCAAATGGTCACAGAACTATTGGGACCTGGCACGATGATCATTCCCTCAAAGCTGCCGACTCGTCAATCAGTAGAACGACGAGATGGCGCTCCATTTGAACCAGTGGTTCGTGGTGATGCCATTTATGTTTGGGACCAGAGGAATCACAAGATATACGTTGGTTTCGACAAAGACAAAAAGGTAGTCTCGAAGTTCTTCCTCGACCATAACTCATTGTGACGGCGACGACCCCAACGCCGGCTTGCTGAGCAATGTCACGTTGCGGCGTTCGACCAACTCCGGCAGCACCTGGACCACGATCCAGCAGGTGGCCTACACCTATTACGACGGCAGCCAACTGCACGGCAACCTCGGCGACCTGATGACGGCGACGGTCGAGGACGCCGACAGCGACCCCATCAGCACCGAATTTTTTTCCGCCAATTCCTTGATCCTCCGACTCCTCTCGTGTTACACTATCTGCTCTCTAGGCCACGAACGATGGCTTGCGTTACGGCGACTGCGGTTCCGCTTGACTCGCGGCATGAACTCGCCGGCAGACGACCGCGACTGCTTGAGCTGCGCCGAAACCTGGTTTCATCCCCTGTGGGGCAACCTCCCCGCTTGCCCTTCGTCGCCAAGCCGAACGATTTCCCTACGGCTGGTAATTCGCAATTGCGCCCGAGACGAGGTTCCCCCATGCCGATAGACTTCTCCTGCCCCGAGTGCGACAGGTCCCTGAAGGTCAAGGACGAAATCGCCGGTAAAAAGATCAAGTGTCCCGGTTGCGCGGCGGTCATCGGGGTTCCCGAACCGAGAGCGCGGGTCAGCGCGGTCAAGCCGAAACCGTCCCGCGACAACGGCGCCGTCACGGCCGGCAACAAACCCGCGGCGCGCAGCGCGAACGCGCGTGACGACGACGACGATGATGATGACGACCTCCCGGCTCGCAAGGGCGGGTCGAAGAGCCGCATTCGCAAGAAAGCCGCGAAGTCGAAACTGCCGCTGATCCTCGGCCTAGGCACGGGCGGAGTCGCCATCCTCGCTGTTGTCCTGACCATCGTCTTGTGGCCCAAGAAACCCGCGGACAACAACACGTCAACCGCCAGCACGAACGCGGACAACAAAGACAAACGCCCCGATCCCGTTAAGCCAGGCGGGGACAAGCCGAAACCCGAGCCGCTACGGAGGGTCGGGCTCGGCGAGTCCAAGCCGGAAGTTTATCGGCGACTCCTGAAGTCCACCGCCTGGATCCAGCTTGATACGGGCGACGGCAGCGGCGCACTGATCGACCGCGAGGAGCAGCTGGTCGTGACCAACTTCCATATCGCGGGCAAGGTTCCGAGCGTGACCGTCTTCTTCCCCGCCTTCAAAGACAATACGCGCCGCGAACCGTTAACTAACCCGAACTGGTACATGGACCCGAAGAACCGCACCAAGACCGCTATTCACGCCACTGTCGTTTTCAAAGACAGCAAACGCGACCTGGCCCTGGTCAAGCTCGACTACATTCCTCCGGAAATCGCAGCGGTGCCGCTGCTCGCCCGCAGCGCCAAGGTGGGCGAGTCCGTACATTCCATCGGCAGTTCGGGCATCAACGACGGCGGCATGTGGCGCTATACCTGGGGTGCCGTGCGCAATGTCTACCAGGCGGAAAAGCAATTCCCGGACCAGCTTGTCAATTGCCAGTGGCTCGAGACCAACGCGCCGACCAACAGGGGCGACAGCGGCGGCCCCATCGTCAACGACAAGGGCCAGCTCGTAGGCATTGTGCAGGGCGGTGTTAATGCGGATCCCGCTGACCGGGAACGTGTCGTCAGTTACAACGTGGACGTGTCGGAAATCCATTTCATCCTCGGCGAGTATTACCGGAGCAAGGGCAAGACCTACCAGCCACCCAAGCTCGACGACATCGACCCGAGCGATGTTCTGGCGCTCTCCAAAAAGCTGGAAGACCCGGACGAAAGCATTCGGCTACAGGCCATACGAGCGATCGCCGAGTTCGGCCCCGAAGCCCGTGCCCTCATCCCGACTCTGGTGAAGGCGTGGAAGGACACCAACCCGTCGCTCCGCATCGCCATCACCAAGGCCCTCGAACAGATAGGCCCCCCTGCGGCGGAGGCGGCCTCGATGCTCTTCGACCTTGTCAATAGCAGCGTGCCCGAACAGAAGCGTTACGCCGCGGAGATGCTCGCCACGCCGAACCTCGTCAAGAAGGACAAGGCCCTTCCGGCGCTGCTGAAGTTGGCCAAGGACGGCGACGCCGAGACCAGGCGCAAGGCCGTGGTCGGCCTCGGCACGATCGGCACCGTCAACAAGAAGGAAGCCGCGGCCGTGCTGGTCGAATGCCTCGCCGACCAGGACGCCCCCCCGGTCCGTTCGGCGTCGGCCGTCGCGCTTGGGCTATTAGGGCCTGAAATCAAGGCGGACGCCCTGGCGAAGCTGCTGGAAACTCTGGGCGACGACGACGCCACCGTGGTCCTGGCGAGCAGCAACGCCATCGCACGGATGGGCAACCCGGCAGAGTCGGACCTGCCTGTGCTACTCAAGACCTTGCAGGGCAAGAAGGCGATGGAGCGAGCCGTGGGCCTCGAATTGTTGGTCAAGCTCGGACCGAAAGCCAAGGCTGCCTTGCCTCATTTACAGCAGAACCTCAACAAAGACACTGAGATCCGCCTGCGTATGGCGGCGATCGCGCTCGCTGGTGTTCTGGGGTCGGAAGCCAAGGAACTTGTCCCCCAACTCGCCGACATGCTAGGCGAGACCATCAAAGCGGAGGACGCGGGAGATACCAAAATCGCGCCCGAAATTGTCGGCGAAGCGCATGCGCGAGCTTCTTGTGCGTAGCACGTGCATGATTATGTCCGGCAAGTTAGACGGCAAAGTTCAGCAGATTCGGATGCCCAGGAGTGCATTTCTCGTTCACGTCGGCGAACGTCTCGTTGTCGCGCCAATATCGAGCGTCGAGGGACGAAAAGAGGTTGCCGTCTTCTTTCCGTTCCGAGAGAGGGGCAACCTGATCACTCAGGCCAGCTTTTACATCAACAATGTCGTCAACCTTAACCTCAACATGGTCATCGCCGGAGAGGTAGTGCATAGCGATCCCCTCACGCGACTGGCACTCATCAAGCTATCGCGTCTGCCGCCGGGAACTGAATCCCTCCCAGTGGCCCCGAAGGATACTGCGATCGGCACCAAGGTAGCTGCGCTGGCCGCGGAGCCTATCGATTTGAATGCTCAAACCGGCAACCTCTGGCAGCTCCGCTCCGGTAAGATTTTGGATGTTCGCCTCTTTAACAAGGACGAAGGCCTGGAAGGTCGCTTCGTACTCATGGATAGCCTGCTCAGTGAAACCGACAATGGGTTTCCGATTATGGATGAGCAAGGATCCCTCGTCGCAGTAGGATCGTTCTCCGCACGGTTAATCGGTCCGGACAAGAAGATGTCGAAGCCGCTGACTGCCGCCGTTAGCGTCAAGGAGATTCACCTCTTTCTCGAAGAATACTTCAGCAAAAAAGGCGGCAACTTCAAGGAATCGGCATCGCGCTCCGGCTTGAGCAACATGACGCAGAACAACTTCCGGATGGCGATTGCCAAGGCCCTGGCGCAGATGGGTCCGGACGCGGCTCCTGCGCTGAAGCCACTGGAAACGGCGTTGAAGGATCCGTCGAGCGGTGTTCGCACTCAGGCGGCAATCGCCCTCGGAGCGATGGGCAAACCGGCCGCCGAGGCGATTCCGGAACTGCTGAAGCAAGCGATTCAGGAGGACAAGCCCGAGGTGATGGAGCAGGCCATCGCCAAAATCGGCAAAGACGCGATGCCGGCCCTGATCAAAGTGCTGATGCTGAAAGGCACCGACCCGAAGCAACTCCCGCTTGCGATCCGCATTACGGGTCTTATCGGTCCACCCGCCAAGGAGGCGCTTGTCGCCCTGAAGACCATCGCTGCAAGGCCTGCTGTTTACGGACTGGACCTGTCCAAGGCGGCCGCCGAAGCAATTGAACGCATCAATCGCTGAGTAGTCATCCAATCAGGGAAAAACAGAGAGGTTGATTTCTTCAGTAAAACCCACATACCAGGGGACGCAGCTCAATAACACGAATTTACATATTCGTATTATTGAGCTGCGTCCCCTCCTTTCCCGCTTCGCCACCCGACGCGGCAGCGAGAGCTATTGCCAAGCTTCGCTGGCGCATTGGCTGCACCCGCCCGTGCCTCATTACTTGGCCACGGGCAGCCGTATTCGGTCGGGTCCCACCCACTCATCCCAGGAATTGGCCCAGCCGGTGTAGTGAATGTAGTAACGGTTGCCGTTCGTCTGCACGACTTCGGCCGCCCACCAGGTTCCGTGCCACTCCACTTCCGTCTGATATTGGCACACCCCCTGCGGAAACGCAACGGGATCCAGCGGCATCGGGCGCTGCTGCGGGACCGCTTGTGCGGGAAACCTAACCTGCCCGGGCACGACAGGTTGGGGCGGCGGTGGAGGAACAGCGCAGCGAGGCAAGGCAGCCACCCTCGCCCGCAGGGCGTCAATGGGACCCTGTGCTGCTTCCTTCTCTTGCGGCGTCAGTGCCTTCAACTCCGCATCGAGTTGGGTCTGCATTTGCTCCAGGAACCCGATCAGTTGCAGGGCCGCTTCCGGAGTTGCCTCATACGCCAACTGCCTCTGAAAAGCTCTCTGGAGGGAACTTGCGCCGTTGCCGGTGGTGCTGGAGAGCGGAATGAAACCGGGCGGATACCCGGGATTGGTTAGCTGCGCGGTGCGAAACGCCGCGACGCGCCGTTCATTGACGACGGTATCCAGCTTCAGCAGTTGCAGTTGTTCGATCACGCTTAACTCGTTTTCAGCCCATTCGACGCGGCGGACCAGGGCCTGAAGCCGCGGAGACCCGCCTTTGACGAAATAACTGACGGTGTGGGAGGAGCTGGTCGAAATGACGAGCTTGTGGATGCTGACACCAGAACCCGGCGGTGCGAGTTCTTGAGCGCTCGCGGAGCCGCAGACAGCGAAGATCACGGTTAAGATCCCGGCAAAGCGGAATGGAGACAGCATCAGAAACTCCCCTCGTTGTGGCACTCTTCCCGGATCGAAGAACGACGCGAGGGATCATGTGAATGCCAACTCTCACCCCCGTTGCATCGTCCCCTTGCACTCGAATTGCTGGGTGAAATCTCAACGTGCGCGGAGAGCGAACTTGCGCAGAAAATGAGATTCCCGGATCGCGGGACTACCTTGCAGCAGCACGCGGCTCTTTCGTGGTTTGCTCCCACACAGCGAGCCGAGACCGAAGCAACAGGTCGCGCCGGGGGTGAAGGGAATTGAGCTGTCAAGGAGCGTCATCCAGGCACTGACCGGCCTGCCGGGGACCCACATGTATCTCATCGCCCAGGAGGCGGTCCACTATTTGCATTGAAACGTCTGGCTCTGGACGATCTCATGGACGAGCGTCCGCAGGCCGCCCTCCCGCGCTTTGACACGGGCGAGGATCGCGTCCACCACGTCGCGATCGGCGAACTGGATCCCCGCGCCGGTGGCATAGGTGAGTAGGTTTCGCGTCAGGTTACGGGCCACCTGATCCTCGCGCTGCATGAGCAGTTGCTTGAAGTCGTCGATATTCTTGAATTCGCGGCCGTCGGCCAACTTGCCCGACGCATCGACGGCGGGACCGAGCCTGTACTCCCAGATGTCGCGGCCGCGGAACTTGATTTTGGGGACCTCGCTCGGTTGAGCGGAGCTGCCTCGTTCCGCGCGATAGCGCTCGCGCCAACCGCCGATCACGTCGAAGTTCTCCAGCGCGAAGCCCGGCGGATCGATCTGGGTATGGCACGAGGCGCACGATGCCAGAGTGCGATGTTTGTCGAGTTGCTGCGCGAATCGTCGTCGCGCCGCGCGTGTCGGGCTCGAACGCCGGGACGTCGGCGGGCGGCGGCGGCAGCGGTTCGCCGAGCAGCCGCTTCATGACCCAGGCGCCGCGGAGCACCGGCGACGTGACGGTGCCGTTGGCCGTCACCTTGAGCACGCTCGCCTGGGTCAGCACGCCGCCGCGATGGACTCCCGGCGGCAGCGGCACGCGGCGGAACTCTTCGCCGGTCACGCCGGTCGATCTGGTAATGTTCCGCGATCCGGCGATTGAGCATCAGAAAGTCGGAATGAATGAAGTTGTTCAGCTTCCCATCGTCGCGCAGCATTTGCGCGAAGAACGCCTGCGTTTCGCCGACCATCGACGCTTTCAGGATGTCGTCGAATTCCGGGTAGAGCTTCCGGTCGGGCAGGGTGAAGTCGATCTGCCGCAACTCGAGCCACTGGCCGACGAAGTTCTCGACGAACGCCTGCGACTTGGGGGAGGCCAACATCCGCTCGACCTGGCCGCGCAGGATCGCGGGTTCGTGCAGGGTCCCGTTGGCCGCGAGCTGCCGCAATGGCTCGTCCGGCAGCGAGCTCCAAAGAAAGTAAGACAGCCGGGACGCCAAGGCCCAGTCGTCGAGACGGCCGGGGCGTTCCTCGAGAAACAGGAACCGCGGCGACGTGAGCACGGCGCGGAAGGCCACGCGCATCGCGTCCTCGAACGACAGGCCGTCGTCGAGCCCTCGATGCGCCAGTTTGACATAGGACCGCACCTCGTCCGACGTGACCGGGCGCCGGAACGCCCGGGACGCGAACTCGCGCAACAGCGGTTCCGCGGCCGATCGCGGGTCGTCCGGCGCGATCGTGAACGCCGGGGCCTGCCGGTCGGATCGGGCTGGCTTGGCCGGCTCGATGCGGCGTATCGCCGAACAGGCGGCCGACACTCGGCGGCGGCCAGGTGTCGACCAGCGGGCCTTCGACCTCGACCCACTCGATGGCGATGCCGCGGCCCGTGAACGCCTCGGCGCCGATGTCGGTAAGCTGCTCCCGGCCTTTATCGTCGTAGTTGGTGTCGAACGGGCTGAGATTCGAGCAACTCGCCCTGGGCGAGATAGGCGACCACCTCGACTTCGCGGCTCGTTCGCGGGCAAGTCGAAGTAGCCGAGCAAGCGCTTGGTCTTGAAGTCGGTGGCGTACAGCTTCAGCCAGACCGGGCGTCCGGCCGCCTGGTAGGCGGAAGCGGAAATCCGGATCCGGTAGCGTCCGCGCTCGTGTCCGCGGAATCGGTGGAGCACCGTGGGCGAATTGTCGTCGAAGATGACGACCGCGTCGGGCAACACGCGAAAGGTCTTCTTTTCCTTCTTCTTGACGTCGTCCAGAACGCTCTCTTCGTCGTGATAGCGAAAGCGCGTTTTGCACCCCGGCCGGACGTTGTCGCAAGTCGATCGCCGCCGAGATCGCGGCATCGGCGGCTTCCAGGTATTGCTCCATGTGCAAGCATCGAAAGCCGCAAGCCTTCGGCGACGTTATCGAATCCGTGCGTCGAGGCGTCTTCGGGAAGATAATGTTGCAACGGCAGGTCGATCGCCAGCAGGTCGTGGAGCGTATTCTCGTACTCGACACGATTGAGGCGGCGGAGCACCACGCGTCCCTCGGCCTGCTGTCGTGCGAGGTTCGCGGCGTGCAGCTCCGTGCGCACGCAGTTTCAGAAACTCTCGCCCGCGCGGCGGGATCGGGGCGTTTCTTGGATGGGGGCGGCATCTTCTCCTTATCGACCTTGTCGAAGACCTTGACCCATCGATCGAACACTTTGGGGTCGTTCGGTTTCCAGGGAAGTGCGGTGAGATCGAGGCCTGCCTTTTTCGTATCGGCGTCGTGGCAGTCGATGCAATGCTTGGCAAAGAAGGCTTGGGCGCGAACCGCGAGATCGGCACTGCGAGCGGGCGGCGCCAGCAAGAGCAGGATCGCGGTTGCGATGACAGTCTGATGGGTACGGCTTTCGCGGCTACTGCGATCGGTCATAGTTTCTCACCTCTGAACTTCCCCGAAAAATGCGGAGAAGTTGTGGTGCCGGTTTTCAACCGGCACGAGTGCCTACTCGTGCCGGTTGAAAACCGGCACCACAGGGTTGCGGCTTGGCCGTGTTAGGTATCACACCGAATTTATCCTAGATGACCCAACGTCACTCGCCGAGTCGATGGATCGTGTTATGCAGGAAGCCTTGCACCGTCGAGCCGTCGGCGCCCTTGAGGTTGTACTTGATCTCCATGCACCACGTCGGCTTCATGTCGGCGATCTCCAGCGTCACCGTCTTGCCGTCGGCGGACACCTTCGCGGCCGTCACCTTGGCCGGCTTCTCGTCGTAGTGCTTCGAGCCGTACTGCTCGCTCCGCTTCAGGGACCACGTCTTGCACGGCGTAGTTCTTCGGGTCGCCGGCCGTCTTCGGATCGAGCGCGCCGCTGAACGTGATGGTCATGCCGCTCTTCGTCGCGTTCAGACCGATCGGCAGATGGACCGGCTTGCCCGTGTAGCGGACGCGGTAGAAGCCGCCGGGCTGCGTCTGGTTGCCGGCCCAGGCGAACATGCCGCAGCAATAGAGCTGGCCGTTGTCCGGATGGAAGCGGCCGCGCATCACGCCGGTCGGAAACTGCGGCAGCGGCAGCTCGCACATGCCGCCCTGCACCTGGCCGCCGACCTTTTCGTACGGCACCACGTAGACCTTGCCGTAGCCGTAGGAGAAGTTCAGCAGCGACCCCTTGAGCGGCCCCCAGCCGTCGCTCGTCACCCACAGCAACTCGGACGGCGAGCGGTCGAAGGCGTTGGTGATCCAGCAGACGCGGCTGCTTCATCGCCGCGTCGGAGGGGTCGGTCACGTCGTGATAGCCCCAGAAGTTGCCGTAGTAGCCGCCGCGTTCCACGAGGTTGATGCGGTTCTTCGGCAGCCCAGAAGCCCTCCTGATCGGTCAGGAAGAACGTGCCGTCCGGGTTGACGCAGACGCCGTTGGGGGCGCGGAAGCCCGTCGCCAGGATGTCGGTCTTCGAGCCGTCCTTGCTGACGCGCAGCAGCGTGCCGTGGTGCGGCACCACGGCCTTCAGGGCGTGGCGGGCGGCCTTGGCGTAGTAGAAGTTGCCCTCCGCGTCGGTCTGCAGGCCCATCGCGAACTCGTGGAAGTGCTCCGTCACCTGATGGTCGTTGTTGAAGCACTCGTAGAAGTCGGTCTCGCCGTCGCCGTTGAGGTCGTGCAGGATCACGATCTGATCGCGGCAGCAGACGTAGATCTTGTCCGTCGACGATCTTCAGCCCCAGCGGCTGGAACAGGCCCGAGGCGATGCGCTGCCAGGTCAGTCCCTTGCCGGGAGCGTCGATGCCGCTCGACCAGCCAGACGTCGCCGTCCCAGGTGCAGACGGCGGCGCGGCGGCCGTCGGCGTAGAAGTCGAAGCCGGTCAGCCGCATCTGGCAGTTCCACGGATTGTTCGCCGGATGCGTCAGCACATCGATGGCGAAGGCCTGCGTCGTCGCCGCCGACGATGGCCTGCGTCTTCAGCACTTCCGGCCAGCGTCGCGGGCCGCCCTTCGTGAACGGCTCCAGCGACGCGGCCGGCGGCGACGGTCTTCGCGAACGCCTGCAACGCGTCGCGCGTCGCCGTCCGACAGCAGCACTTCAGCGCCAGCGGCGTCGCCGCGGCCGGGATCCGCAGCAGCGTGAAGCCGTCCTTCTCCGTCCAGCGTCGCCCGTCGCCGACCACGCCGACGCGCCGTTCCCGCTGGGAGCGACGCGCATCAGCAGGTCGCGCGGCGATTTGCCGATGTTCAGCGTGCGCGTGTAGACGACCTTGCCGCCGGGCGTCCAGCTCGTAGGCGGGCATTTCCAGGACCTTCGCCGTCGCCGACGGTGTAGGAGAGGATGACCTGGTTGCCGTAGTGGTACATGCCCCTGGTACTGCGCCCAGGTCCGCGGCAGCGGGCCGTAGGGCTTGCCGTCGCGGCCCTGGAAGCGCGGATCGTCGAAGCGGCCGGTCTCCGGGTTCGCCCAGCCGGGGCCGACCGGATTGGCGAAGTGCACCTGTGCCCGACGAGCGCGCGGATGGATCTGGTGCCGGCCGTTGAAGTTGATGCCGTTCCAGTCGATGAAGCCCTCGCCGCTCCACGCCGCCGCCACCCGCAGCGTGTCGTGGTCGAACAGCATCCAGTGCCGGCCGCGCGACACGCCGCCCGGCCCGTTGTCGAGCCGCACGGCGATGCCCTTGTAGGCGAAGTTGCCCTTGTCGCCGACTTCGAGCGTCGCCATCAGGCTCGGGCCGTAGTTCATGCTCACCCACGGCTCGATGTTCGACGGCTTCGGGCCCGCGGCTCGTTCCCTTGGGCAGCCCGGCGAGGTAGCCGTCGTCGACCTTCGACGTACTGGCTCGGGTTGTGCGGCTTCAGGTAGGTTTCGCGGATGTAGTGGATCACGTCGTATTTCTGCTGCGGCACCATCCACGTCTGCGGCGTCATCATGCCGAAGCCGTGCGTCAGCGTCTGGTACATGCGGAACGGGTCGGCGCCGTTCTTGAACTTGCCCTCGGCGAAGCGCAGCGAGGTCGGCATCGAACCCGGCCTGCTCCTTCGTGCCGTGGCAGTTGGCGCAGACGCGGACGTAGATCGCCTCGCCGCGCTTGAGGCTCTGGCCGTCGAGGGAGCGGATCAGGCCGGCGTGGTCGAGGTCGCGCTCGTACTCCGGCAACGGCGGCGGCGCGAACAGCGAAGCGGCCGGACGCAGTTGCACGGGCGCGCTCCGGCCCCTTCTCGGCAATCTCCATCAGGTAGCGGACCAGGTCGAGGAACTCCTGCCGGCCGGACAGGACGTTGACCAGCCCTTCCGGCATCAGCGACGGCCCCTTGTCGTTGCGTTCGTCGATGTCCTTCTTCAGCGATCGTGATCAGCTTGCCGTCCTGGGCGGCATCGCGCAGCACGACCGCGTCGGCGCGCTCCTCGGCGAGCAGGCCGGTCAGCGTCTTGCCGGCCTTGGTGGTGATGACGACGGTTTCGAAGCCCTTCTTGATGACCTTCGACGGCAGCAGGATCGACTCGACGAGGTAGACGTCCGTCGCCTCCTTGCCGGTCTTGGCGAGATCGGGACCGAGACGGGCGTCCGCCTCTCGCCACGGCTGTGGCAGCGCGTGCAGACGAGCTCGGGGCGGTAGAAGACAAGCGCACCTCGGCTCGGCGTCGCCTTGCGCGCGCGCCGCCTTGGCAAGCGCCTCGGCGTCTTCCTTCGCAAGTTGCTGCGCGAGAGTCGGGATCGAGTCCGCTGCTGCCGCGCGCGTTGCCATCGTTCTTGGGATGGCGGTCATCAGGATTGCCGACAAGATGCAGCTGCGATTCACGAGCCTCTCCTTCGCATCGCTCATTGACTATTCGCATCCATCCGATGCGGCTGGTGTGTGCAAGACTGCTGTAGTCCATGCTTAAACGAACCCTGCCTGCTCCTTAGGCGAGCGGCAGGTTCTAAGTTCCCGTAGCCGAAGTCGCCAGACTTCGGGTTTGGACGCCCCACCCGAAGTCTGGCAACTTCGGCTACGGGTAAATCATTTCCCGCCGTTCGCCTTACCACTTCGAAGGATGACGGCACGTGCGATGATAGCCCTGTGAGAGAAGCATGGCAAGCATCAAGCCGCAACCTTGATCGCGCGAATCGCCCCTTTCGGACAGCAGCCTGCGAACATTGAACGGTTAAGGTTGACGATTCCAAGGAAGAATCAGAAAGAAATGGCGAGAAAGTGCTTGCGGAAGGAATTTCCCTGGATATACTCCACCTTACCTACCGAAGCCGCACTGTTTGCGGCGTCACACTCTCCGTTTCCACCTATTGTGGAGGTCGTTTCGTGAAGTCCCTGCTACGCTGCCTGTCCGTCTCCGTCCTCACCCTCGGCTTTGCCGTCGCCGCCTCGTCAGAGGAAACGAAGGCCGACGAGAAGAAGCCCGTCCCGTTCGCCAACGTGTTCACCTTCCCCAAGACGATCACGCTGGCCGACGATCAGCAGAAGAAGATCGACGATCTGAAGAAGGAATACACGCCGAAGCTCGAGGAGCTGAAGAAGAAGGCCGACACCATCCTGACGCCCGACCGCGTCAAGGCCCAGAAAGAGGCGATCGACAAGGCCAAGAGCGACGGCAAAAAGGGCAAGGAACTGGCCGAGGCAGGGCAGGCCGCTCTCAAGCTGACCGAAGCCGAGACCAAGGACCTCGCCGACACCAAGGCCGCCCAGGGCAAGCTGATGGCCGAGATCAACAAGAAGAAAACGGACCTGCTGACCGATGAGCAGAAGAAGCTCCTGAAGCCGAACAAGTAACCACGCGGCAACGGACAGGATACAGGACCTACTGATCGATGCGCAGAACAGCGCAACCTTCTCGTGCCCAAACTCTGTTTGGGCACGCGCGTTCTCGAAACTCTGTTTCGCGTCAACGCGGCACATTTCACCGCAGCGAGGACGGGAAACAGAGTTTCCAGAGGTGCGTGCCCAAACAGAGTTTGGGCACGAGACAGTTGCGCTGCGTGCGCACTGCTCAGTAACGGTCCGTTACTGCCGGTGGTGAGTCGTCACTCCCAGAAAAACAAGCAAGAGGGCCGGAACCTTCATGGTTCCGGCCCTCTTGCTTTTCATGTCCACACCCTGAGGCGCGTCACCAAAAACGTGCGGCACAGCAGTTATTCCAGAGACTTCATGTCGCGTCACGTCGCCGGAGGAGATCGGCCAGCTGCTGCGCCTGCTCTGCGACAACGATACCCTTGATCCGGTGCTTTCGGACGTACCGGGACGATTCCTCGGCTAGACACACGGCTTCTGCCGGTGAAGACTCGGGAGTTGACGCCAGTGCTACCAGCCGGCGGTAATATTCGAGGACTGGGGGAATCAACACGACCGCCTCGGACCGATTCAACTTCTGCGCTCCAGAATTGCTTGCAGTTGCTCCATCTTGAAACACGCATCGTCGTAAATGTTCGCTATCCGCTCAGCGACAGGGCGCTTTCCCTCCTGACACCGGTGTCGCCGGGCATCCCGTACGCCCAGCAAGAATGCGGCCAGAATGGAAATCCCAACAACCATCCCGAGGATCGTCAGTACATCTGTCATGTCGACAAACCGAGTTAACTTCAAAGTTCAGTATCCCACTCACATGGGAGTGTCCGCAGCTGGAATAGCATGGACGTAATCACGCGCTTCTCCAAAACGTCGCGAACCCGCCATGCTTTGCGGCGCGGTCCCCTGGTTATTTCATCGGCACCAACTTGATCGCTTTCAGATCGATCAGGGCACTGGACCGCAGCGATTGGCCCGGCCGGAACGTCAGCCGTTGCGTCCCCGCCGCCAGCGTCAGCTCACCCACTTTGGCTTGCCGGTACGTGTCCCAATTGCCGGTGCCGTCCACTTTGCCGCTCAGCTCCGCGGTGCCGATCTCCAGGACGTAGAGCTTGCCGGCAGCTGCGTTCTCACACGCCCAGTCCAGCGAGACGGCGTAGCGGCCGCGCGCGGCACCTCGATGGTCCAGATCGCCTGATCGTCGTCGCTCGTCCAGTAGCCGAGGTTGCCGTATTGTTTCTCGAAAACCAGCGTGCGGCCGTAAATCTCGGCGTTGGCCGCGGTCAACAGCAGCGCGCCGCCGGCGTCGGACCGCACCGTCGCCGGCGTGTTGCCCTCGAACTTCTTGAGCAGCGCGACCGGCGCGGAGCCGCGGATGAACGCGATCAGGTCGGCCGTGTCCTGGTGCGTGAGGTCCTTCTCCAGCCCGTCCGGCATGAGCGACTTGCCGGTGCTGACCAGTTTTTCGAGATTCGTGCGCAGGAGCACGTTCTGTTGGCCGTCGGGTGCCATCAGCGTGACGCTGTTGCCCGTCTCACTGGCCACGACGCCGGCGAACGTCTGGCCGTTGTTCATGTAGGCGAGATAGTTGACGTACCGCGCCTCGACGACGCGGTTCGGGTCGAAAATCGCGATCATCAGTCCCTGCGGCGACTTGTCGCCAACGGAGGCGAGGTCGGGACCGACGACGTGGCCGACGTCGCCGAGTCGGTGGCACGTCGCACACGTCCGGGCAAACACCTTGCCGCCGCGCACCGTGTCCGCTTGCAGCTTCAGCACCGGCTGGTAGGCGTCCACCACTTTCTGCCGATCCGGAGAGACCGCGTCTGCCAGCGCTTTGGCCGCGCGTTCGCGGATACGGCCGTCCTTGTGGTCGAGCAGCCGTTGCCGCCGCACGGCGTCCAACTCGGAAGCCTGGACCTTCTTGCGTTCGAGAGCGTCGAGCAATGCCAGTACACGGTCGTCGCGGAGCAGCAGGGCATCGAAGACTTGTAAGCGCACGGCCGGCGAATAGCCTTTCCAGCTGCGGATGAGCACTTCCGGCACCTGCGCGTCCGAGAGCTTTCCCAGCGCTGCTACCGCCGCCGCTTGCATGTCGCGGTCAGTCTGCGGCACGAGCAGGCCAGCCAGGAGGTCAACGTCTTCGCGTCTCCGATCGAGTCCGCGACCGAGAAGCCGCACCGCGACAAGCTGCAATTCCTTCGCCGCGTCAGTGCCGGTCAGGCTCATGCGTGCCGTCTTGAACAGGTCGCCAAGCTGGTCCACGGCCGCCTTCAGATCGGTGTCGCCCTCGTCGCGCAACTTCGCCAGGGAGGTCTTACGCTGGTCGAGGGCGTCGAGGAGACCGGCGAGGGCGACATAGGGCCACGCCGCGTTTTTATCCTTTGGCGGAGCGGAAACGGCGCGGAGCAGCGCGACCAGCGCCTTCGTCTGCTTCTCCGCGAAGGCGATCCGCAACAGGTTCTCGACGAGGCCGGCCGACGACTGCGCTCTGCGGATCGCCCGCCAGCACCGCCAGCAGAACGGCGTCGAGGTTGCGGGCGTTCACCGAACTCATCCCGGCCGCGGTGAGAAAGCGGTCCTTCGGCTCCTGGAGCAGTAACCGGCCCAAAGCACCGCCGGCACGCGGATCGGCCCACTCGCCGAGCGTATACGCCAACTGGAGACGCACATGCGGATCGGCGTCGTCCATCAACTTGAGCAGCGCCGCGCCCAATTCCGGAGACTGGGCAAGATGGCGCTCGCACAGCCGAACCGCGTGCTGTCGTACCGAAGGATGCGCGTCGGCCAGGGCACGTTTCACGCTCGCCGGCCGAAGCGCATCGAGGCCGTCGAGCGTACACAGCGCGTGCAGCCGAGCCAGTGGCCGTTCGCTGTCGGCCGCCAGTTTCTCCAGGAGCGGCACCGCGGCCTTGTCCTGGCTCCAGTACAGCATCTGCTGCGCCGTGTCGCGCTGCCAGCCGCTCGGGCTGTCGAGCGCGGCGACTAGGCCGGCCGTGTCGAGCTTGTCGAGGCGGGGAATCGCGCGCGGCTTCGTGCCGACCGGATAGACGCGGTAGATCGGCCCTTGTCTTGGCCCGCGCGCAGGTCGAGCCGTTGCTGCCAGTCCTTCGGGATCCACTCGGGATGCTCGATCACGGCCCGATACATGTCGGCGATCCAGAGGGCGCCGTCCGGGCCGGTCTGGATCGTCGTCGGCCGGAACCAGTTGTCGCTCGATGCCAGGAACTCGGACTGCTGCTCGTCGGCCGCACGGCGGCTGGTAAACGTCGTGCCGCTGGGCCGCATGATTTCGCGGTGAACCAGGTTGTGGACCGGCTCGCTGACGAACGTGCTGTTGGCGAACGCCGGCCCGAACAGTTCGTCGCGGTAGACGATGGCGCTGCACGCCGACGTGAAGTGGTTGGCCGCCTTCGGATCGTTGAACCGCGGCAGCGTGCGGCTGATCGGATAGACGCGCGACGGCGCCGGGCGTCTCCGAAATCTGGACGCGCGGTCGGGGGCGGCGACATGCGGATTGCGGCGGAGGTAGTGGTCGTCGAGCACGTAGTGCCACATCGGCCAGCTGTTGTTGTTGCCGAACCAGTTGCCCCAGTCGTCGCGGCTGCGGCCGTACTGCGTCTGGCCGGTCTCGAGGTCGATCTCGCCCGTGTCGGGCCTGAATGCGCAGGTCGCGGCCGCGCAGGTCGAGAGGCGGCACTTGCTTGCGCTGCGTGCTCACAACGAGGCCGCCGCTGTCGCCGTTGGCGCCGTAAATCCAGTTGTCGAGGCCCCACACGAGGCCGTTGACGCGGTGCTGCTGGTTGCCTTCGCGGAAGCCCGTGAACAGCGGCACGCGCAGGTCGGCCTTGCCGGTCCCCTTCGTGTCCTCGGCATAGAAGATGTCTGGGGCGCAGGTGACGAGCACGCCCTTGCGCCACGGCAGCACGCCGGTGGGAAACGGCAGGTTGTCGAGGAAGACGGTCGCCTTGTCGTACTTGCCGGTGCCCTTCGTGTCCTCCAGGAACTTGACGCGGCCGCCGGGTTTGCCCTTGCCGTCGACGCCGAGCGGATAATCGCCCATCTCGACGACCCAGAGCTTGCCGTCCGGCCCCCAGGCAAACGCGATGGGACTTTGCACCAACGGCTCCGCGGCGACCAGCTCGACGGTGAAGCCCGGCCGCGTCTTGATGCAGCGCAGCGACGCTTCCGGCGATTTCGCCGTCGGCTCGACCGTCATCAGCAGGTCGTTGAACGAGCGCCGGTCGAGATGGTCCGGAAGCAGGTTCGTGTTCTCGTTCTGCCACCAGAGCGAGCGCGAATGGACGAAGAAGCCGTTGTTCGTGCCGTTCTTGGCAATCGGCGGCAGCGCTCCCGGCTCGCCCGCCTTGCCGGCGATGACCTTCTGCGACCAGCCGTGCTCCATGTCGGTGAAGAGGTAGACGCCGTATTCCTTCTCGTTGGAGAAGACGATGTCGTCGGAGCCGTCCTCGTCGAGGTCGACGAAGCGGACTCCTGCGTCCCTTGTCCCGTCACCGAGAACGACGCCGGGCGGCAGCGAGATCGCGGGCTTGCTCCATTCTCGTTTCAACGGATCGAAAACGTCGAAGTCGGTCTTGTCGCCGGTGCAAGTCGCGATGACCGTTTTGTCGCCCAAGCGCAGATGGATGAATTGGCCAACGAACGTCTTGCCGTCGCCTTTTGGCGTCTGTGCCGATCTGATTTCACTCCAGCCGGTTTCCGGTTTCCAGACGCGGAATTGCACGCCGACCTTGTCCCGACGTGTCACCATGATACGGCCGTCAAGTCCGCTCAATCCAATCTCGGCAGTAGCCCCGGTCTTGGGATCGCGCAGCGGAAACCCGCCCAGCACGTTCTTATCCAGCCGCTCCTGCGCCTCGCGGAACGTCAGGAACTTCACCTTCTTGCCGTGCTTCGTCACCGCGTGGTCGATGAGGTCAACGATCTGCTCGTTCTTGATCCAGCCGTGCGGGTGGAAGACGAGGCAAAACACGCCTTTCTTGACGACCGTGGCGTCGAGCGCGGCCTGCCAGTCGCGCACGGTGACGGGATTGTTCGGCTTGTGGTAGTGCTGGGCCGACCAGTCGCTCGGCACGACGCATGGGAACTCCCAGCACGTCCCGCCGATGACGTAGGGGTACGGATAGTCCTCGACGTAGTTGACGAAGGCACGGTCGGTGGGCAGGTACTTGCGAAAGCGCTCGCGGCCGTTCGGCTCCAGCACGAGGTCGCGCGGCAATTCGGGATCGTTGGCGGTGAAGAGATTGAAGACCGACGTGTCGATGGTCAGGAATCGCCCTTTCGCCGTCGTCTTGTTGAAGATCTCGGCATAGATGCGCGGGCTGACGGTGTTGAGCGAATCGCAGCACGGCGTGCGAAAGGCGACCGGTTTGCTGTTCGGCACTTCGTTCATCAGATCGACGCAGCGGTCATACGTGCTCTTCGCCTTGCCGAAGTCGCCGCCGGTCAGCAGCGGACAGGGATGATCGATCGTGTGCGTTTCGAGGCTCAGTCCCTCCTTGAGCCAGGACTGGAGCTGCTCATCGTCCGGTTTGACCTGGCAGGTCATGATGCTGAGCGGCGCCCGGCCGTCGATCTTCTTCAAGCGATTCAGGATCGGCCGCAGAAAGGTCTCGTATTTCTTCGGCTCGCGCATGTCGTCGATGCCGAGGATGACGACCGCCTCGACGCCCTCCTCGCCGACCCACTGCGGCGTGATGAGCTTGGGATAATGCCGGCCGACGTAGTACGGATCGCTGCCGTCCAGATGGGTGATCCGGTTATCGGCGGCGGCGATCGGAGACGCGCTCGCCAACAGGATCAGGGCGAGTGCCAGAACGTGCCCGAAGAACCGACGACGACGTGCCGTGCGAGTCATGGTTGAATCCCTTTCCTGCGAGCGGCGAATTCGATGGGTGCGGTGCCACTTGATCGTCAAACCTACTCGCACCGGCACGGAGAGTAAAGGAGAAATGAACAAAAGGGGTCGCGTCGATTGACTTGTCGGCTGTTCGGGCAAGCAGGGACGCTTGCCCGCCGGCGCAAGGGCCTTAGCATCAGCGCCAATGGTTCAGCACGATGTACTCGTTGTCAACGGGCACGCCGGCCGCCTCCAATTTGCGAAGCGCCGCCACGATGCCCTTGGGGGTGAGGTCGCGCGTCGGATCGTTTTCTCGGCGCACAACCACGATTCCGAAATGGCGTCCTTGCGCCTCGGCGATGAGCAAATGCAATTCCTCGAAATCCTCGTAGTTCCGCGATAAGCAAACCCGATTCTCACGGATTGCACAAGCCAGCCGCACGGCGTCCGCCCGTCCCAATAGCCTCGCTCCGGCGGGTGTCTCGACATCGTGCCCCGCCTTGTGCAATAGCGCAGCCAACAGCCCGGAAGCCAGGTCTTCGTCCAGGTAAATCCTCATATTCCAAGCCGCGCGCGTTCCTGCGGTGAAAGAACTCGATATTTGCCGCCGTATTTGTAATCCGGATCATTCATGCCGGTCGCTGCCATGATGCGTTCTTCGCGCTCGAAATCCTCCCTGATCTCCGGCGGGTCGGTCTGACAGTAGGCGATCGCTTCCGCGACCACTTCGAGCGGCAAGTCGTAATCGGCCGCGATTTCCGCCGGCGTCATCGGCTCTTCGGCACTCATGTACATGCCGTAAAGATCACGGGCGCGGATGCGTCGGCCCTTGATGAAAAGCTGTTTGTACGCCGACTTCGGGTTCGGCGCCAGGTGCTTCCAGGTGGTAGGATTCGGGTTCATGGCGGAATGGTATCAGAAGCGCGTGCCTTCGCAAAGAGGTCTCGTGCCGGAGCAGGCGGACAGCGAAAAAGGGCCTCGTTCAAACGGGGCACCGGAGGGGTAACACCGTGGTAGGACGGATTGGCAATCCGTCCGCTCTAGCCCGGACGGATTGGCAATCCGTCCTACCATCCTGCCACACGCCTTTGAACCATGCCCCGTTTTCTGCTGGCCATGACGCCTGTTCTCGGGTTACAACGAGAGAAACTGATTCTCTTGCCCGAGGTAGACCGTGAGTGATGAAACGTCGATTCGCCCACCCGCTGCCGCTTCTGCTAATTCCGACAAGACGCTGAACACTCTGCACGGGGCGCCACCCACCCCCATCGGCGAAAATCTCTCGCTGGACGCCAGCGCCTCGACCCTGCCGCCGCGGCATGACTACGAACCACCCAGCTCGACCACAGATTGTCTTCCGGAGTCGAACGGCGACGTCGCGGCACCGGCACCGACGGGGTTTCCGTCCATCGGCGGTTACGAGCTGCTCGGCGAATTGGGCCGCGGCGGCATGGGCGTCGTCTACAAGGCACGCTACGTCGCTCTGGATCGCATCGTCGCCCTCAAGATGATCCTGGCGGGCGGCCATGCGTCGGCGAGCGACCTGGCACGCTTCAAGGCCGAGGCGCTGGCCGTGTCGCGCTTGCAGCACGCCAACATCGTGCAGATCTTCGGCACGGGCGAAGAGGACGGCAAGCCGTACTTCTCTCTGGAGTTCTGCGGCGGCGGCAGTCTCGAAGGGAAGCTCAAGGGCCAGCCGCAGCATCCGCGCGAGGCCGCCGCGCTGCTGCAAACGCTGGCCCCGGCCATGCACGCCGCCCACGAGCGCGGCATTGTGCATCGCGATCTGAAGCCGGCCAACGTCCTGCTAAGCCCGAAATCCGAAACTCGAAATCCGAAAACAGAAACCGCGTCCGTTTCGGATTTCGGATTTCGGATTTCGGATTTTGTGCCGAAGATCACCGACTTCGGCCTCGCCAAGAAGGTCGAGGCCGACGGCAGCAGCTCGGGGCAGACCGCCAGCGGCACGATCGTGGGAACGCCGTCGTACATGGCGCCCGAGCAGGCAGCGGGGCAGGTCAAGGAGATCGGTCCGGCCGCCGACGTCTATGCCCTGGGCGCCATGCTGTACGAGTTGCTGACGGGTCGTCCGCCGTTCCGGGCCGACACGTTGATGAACACGCTGCGCCAGGTCCTCGACGAGGAGCCGGTGCCGCCGCGGCGACTGCAAGTGAAGGTGCCGGTCGACCTGGAAACCATCTGCCTCAAATGCCTGGAAAAGCCGGCGAGGAAGCGCTACACCAGCGCCAAGGAGCTGGCCGACGACGTGGGCCGCTATCTGGCGGGCGAGCCGATCCTGGCCCGGCCGGTCGGGACTGTCGGCCGGCTGGTTAAGTGGGCGCGGCGCAGGCCGGCGGTGGCCGCTCTCAGTGCCGTCATCCTGCTGATCGCCACGGTCGGTTTCGGCCTCGTGACTTGGAAATGGTTGGAGGCGGACCACCAGCGCGCGAAGGCGGACGCGGCGCGGCAGAAAGCAGATGAGGAGAAGTCACATGCCCTGGCCGAGCAGAGGAAAGCCGAGCTGCTCTCCACCCGCCTGGCCTTCCAGCAGGGGCTGGAATTGTGCGATCGGGGCGAAGTGCCGTCCGGGATGCTGCACATGGCACGCAGTCTCGACAAGGCCGTTGCGTACCAAGCGAGCGAGCTCGAACCAGTCATCCGCGCCAATCTCGGCGCGTGGGCCGGCCAACTCCACCCGCTGCGCTGGCGGCTGGATCACCCGGCGGCGGTTCACGCCGCCGCCCTGGCACCCAACGGAATCCACGTGGCCACCGGCTGCGACGACGGCAAGCTCCGGCTCTGGGACACGAAGACCGGGCAGACGCTCTTCGAGCATAAGCATACGCACCCGATCCGGGCGACGGCCTTCAGTCCGGACGGCAAGACTCTCCTGGCCGGCGACGACGACGGGACGGTCTGGTTTGTGGACGTCGCCCGGCCCGAGGCAGTCGCCGCCGCGTCGCCCCACAAGGCCCGGATCGACGCGGCGCTGTTCAGCCGCGACGGAAGCCTGGCCGTCACCGCCGATCTCGATGGCCTGGTGCAATGCTGGGATCCACGCACGCGGCTGCCGCTCAGAGCGCAGACGTTCGCCGTGAAGGTTTCTACGGCCCAGCTCGATAAAAGCGGCCGCCACCGCCTGGCGCTCAGCAAGGACGGCAGCATTCTCGCCGTGGCGCTCGACGAAAACGTTGCGGTGTGGAATACCCGTGCTGAGATGCCGCCCAAGGAGCTACTACCGAAACGGATGGACGGCGCCCCTCGGCGCGTCGTCCAGTCTCTGGACGTCAGCGCGGACGGCCAGTCCGTGGTGGCCGGGTGTTTTGGCCGGGTGTTTCTCTTCGATCTCCCGACAAGCGGATACCAGGAATTTCCGCAGGGTGGCACCGTGTGGACGGTCGCCTTCCGGCCGAACAGGGATCGATCGTTCCTCGCCGGCAGTGGGGACAACACCGCCCGGGTCCGGGACGCCGAGAAAGGGAAAACGGGTGAGAGCCTGCTGCTGAAACACGCGAATCAGGTCTTCTTCGCGGTCTACAGCCCGGACGGGAAAACGATCGCCACCAGCACGCGCGACGCCGTGCGGATCTGGCGGGCCGACACGGGCGAGCAGGTTGGCTCGTCGTTGCCTCAAGGCGGCGGCGGAGATGCGTCCGTCCCGGAGTTTTCGGAAGACGGCCGGATGCTCCTGACGCGCTCGCCGGACATGGCCGTGCGCGTTTGGGACCTCATGGCACCCCCGGACGAGCAGAGAGCATTCGGCAAGGACGTCGTCCTGCGCGCACTCCAGCTCAGCCGCGACGGGGAAACGCTCCTGACCGGCTGGCAGAACGGCTCGGCGTGCTTCTGGAAGCGACAGGGCGGCGACTGGGTGAAAACCGAGGAGATCCTCGATGAAGGACATCGGCTCAACGGCGCGGCTTTCCACGACGCCCCCGACCGCCGGACGCTCCTGATCGGCTGGCAGAACAGAGCCGGTCGGCCCGGCGGCGGGGCGACAGTCCGCACGACCCGCGACGGCAAGACTGAAGTGGTCACGTTGCCTCACCCCAACCCCGTGCTGGCGGTTGCCCTCAGTCCGGACGGCCGAATGCTGGCCACTGGATCCGGCGACAAGACGCTGCGTGTGTGGCATCGGGACGCGCTCGACAAACCGCTCTGTCAGCTCGAGCTGCCCGGCCGGTTCTACGCTTTTAGCTTCAGCCCAGACAGCAAGACGCTCGCCTGTAGTATCCCTCAAGTTTACCCGGAACATTCTACCATCGCGTGACAGGAGGTCTGTGTCTCTACGTGATTGTATTTTTTTCCACCGCAGCGCCGTGACGCCCCCTGGGCATAAGCTGGCGAACCTTTGCGGCTGTGCCCGCAGCTTTCCGAGCCTCTGTACTCTGGTAGTTTTTGCAATCACGTACCAGACCACCGCACCGCTCTTGACCACACGACCATCCTGAAAGTGACGGCAGGGTTGCACTGGTCACGAGGGCACGGTCATGACGACAGACGCACGGTTCGGCGAACATAACTTCGGCGCGGCCTTTCTGGGACACAAACGGCGCACCGATCGTCTGGTGCGCATCGCCCACCAGATTTACCGTCATCCCGGCGGGACCTTGCCCGCCAAGCTGCACGAGCCCAAGGATTACAAGGCGATGGACCGGCTCATGAACCGCCCCGAGGTGACGCACGCCGCCGTGCTGGAGCCGCACCGCCAGCGGACCCTGCAACAGATGCGTCTGGCTCCCGGCGTGGTCCTGGTGTTGCATGACACCACCGAACTCGACTACTCGGGGCTGCGTTCGATCCCCGACCTGGGTCCGATCGGCGGCGGCCTCAACCGTGGCTACTTGTGCCACAACAGCCTGGCTTTCGACCCGCAGCGACACGAAGTCCTCGGTCTGGCCAACCAAATCCTGCATCGGCGCCGCCACGTCGGTCGCCACGAAAAAGTGCGGGCCAAACGCGAACGCCGCGATCGCGAAAGCCGGCTGTGGATCGACGGCGTCGCGGCGGTCGGCCCCGCTCCGGACGGCTGCACCTGGGTGCATGTCGCGGATCGCGGCGCCGACACCTTCGAGTTTCTCGCCCGCTCCTGGGGGCCACACGAAGGGTTCGTGATGCGTTCCAAGGTCAACCGCGTGATCCGCCACGGCCACCATGACCCGCAGGGTCCCAAAGACCATCTGCACACCTATGCACGCACGCTGCCGCTGCAGGGACACCGGGAAATCGTCGTGTCGGCACGGCCGGGCCAGCCCGAACGCAAGGCGGTCGTCGCCGTGTCGTTCGCGCCGGTGTTGCTCAGTCCGCCGCACGTGCGTCGCGGCTTGTATGAGAAGCGGCCGCTGCCGCTGTGGGTCGTGCGCGTGGCCGAAATCAAGCCCCCCAAGGGCGTCGCGCCGGTGGAGTGGATCCTGCTGACCGACCGCAAGGTGGGCACGCTGGCGGACGCCTGGGAACGGGTGGATTGGTACGGCGACCGCTGGATCATTGAGGAATTGCACAAGGCGCAAAAGAGCGGTTGCGCCATCGAAGATCTGCAGTTCACTACGTCGGCGGCCCTGCAACCGATGATCGCGCTGCTGTCGGTGGTGGCGGTGGCGTTGCTGAACCTGCGTGAAGCCAGTCGGCGACCGGATGCCAAGGAGCGGCCAGCGACGGAGGTGGTGGATGCACGCTACGTGGCCGTGCTGAGTGCGTGGCGTTACAAAGAGGTACGGCCGGAGTTGAGCATCCATGACTTCTTCTATGCTTTGGCGCGCCTGGGTGGCCATCAGAACCGCAAACGCGACCATCGCCCCGGCTGGCTGATCCTGTGGCGCGGCTGGATGGCCTTGCAACACATGGTCGATGGTGCGGAAGCTCTGAAAAGTTGTGGGTAAACTTGAGGTAGTATCCTGGGCGGTAGGTTCTGTTTGTGGGACGTGGCCGGTCTGGAAGGGAGGACGGGCGCGGAGCCACGGTGGATGCCGGGACACCAGGACACGGCCAACTGTCTGCAGTTCAGTCCCCGGGGCAACCTGCTCTTGACGGGTAGCTCCGATCGGACGGCCCGGCTGTGGCGTGTCGACACGGGAGCCTCGGTCGGCCGACCCCTCGTTCACAACGGCTCCATCCGCACGGCCGCTTTCAACGCGGACGCCAGTCGCGTCCTCACGGGCTGCACCGACGGCACGGTGCGCCTGTGGGACCTGGCCACCGGCCAACCCCTGGGGCCGGCCTATCTCGCGGTGAAACCGAGCGAGAACAGCAACAACTGGGTCACCGGGGTCGCCTTCATGCCGGACGGCAAATCGTTTCTGTTCGGCGGCGACGGCGGCTTCGGCGGCATGCGTGTCATCCCCGCCGCGGAAGAAGGAGACGCCGAGCAGGCCATGCTCCGCGTCCAGATGCGCACCGGCCTGGAATTGGTGGAAGACGCTTCGCTCGTGCGGGTGATGAACGCCGCGGAGCACGAGAAGTGCCGGCGCCGGTTGCAAGAATGGGACAGGGCCGCCGAGCGTTGAAGGAACGAAGACCGTCGGCGGGATCAGCCTGCATAGGGTTGCATTTCGCAACGTGCTGGATCGAGCGGCAGCATTCGCCGCAAGGCTGGATTGCTCATGGCCCCGAGAAATGGCAGGCGCGGTGTTGACACCAGCCTGACGCGCAAGCGAAGGTAACTACCCGCCAACCTTCGCTTGCGCGTCAGGCTGGTGTCGGTCGGTGCGCAATCCAGGCCAGGCTGACGTTGCCGAATTTCGTCGTCATGGACATCGGTCCGCCGGGGGTTATACTGGCGACATGCGCAGCCCATTCCGTGACGCAGCGCTGAACCGAAGGAGAAGAACCATGCGGCGTGTAGGTTTGACCGTGCTACTCGGGCTGATGCTCTGCGCCGGCAGCGCAGCGGCCTTCGATGCCGTGGGTATTATCAAGAAAGTCGATGCCGAGAAGAGCATCCTGTTCATCCACGCCGGCGGTCAGGACCGCATGGTGAAGGTCGCCAAGGACGCCAAGTTTCTGGGCACCGACGGCAAACCGTTGGCCGACGGCCTCAAGGCCAAGGAATTCAAGGAAGGCGCCGAGGTGACCGTCACCGTCGAGCAGGAAGACGGCGCACCGATCATCAAGGCCATCCGCCTGGGCAAGCAGACCGCCGTCCAACCGATGACCGGCAAGCCGTCCGTTGGCCTGAAACCGCTCACCGAGATGACGGCCTCGGACAAGTACAAGGGCGAAGACGGCGGCCTCTACGGCGCCGGCCGGAACGAGCCGCCGGAGGCGCACCAGGCCGCGGCCAGGAAGGAGAGCGCGCAGATCGTTCCTGTCGACGCCGAGGGGAAACCGTCCGCGAACGGTACGATCGGCCTGGTGTCGATCAGCATGTCCAACGCGACGCAGGAGTTCTCGTTCTTCAAGCAGATTGCCGACAAGGACCCGCAGAAATCCTCATTCCTGACGATCGTGGACTGTGCCCAGGGCGGCCAGGCGATGGCGGAATGGGTCGATCCGAAGGCCAATCCCTGGGCCGAGGCCGAGCGGCGGCTGGAACGGGCCAAGGTCAGCCCCAAACAGGTGCAGATCATCTGGGTCAAGCTCGCCAACAAAGGCCCGAGCGGCGATCTCTCCGAACACGGAAAGAAACTCCAGAAGGACACGCTCGCCGTCTTGCAAAACGCCCGGGCGCGCTTCCCGAACGTGCGCATTGCCTATCTCGGCAGCCGCATCTACGGCGGCTACAGCAACGGCCGTTTGAATCCCGAACCTTACGCCTACGAGGGCGCCTTTGCCGTTCGCTGGCTGATCCAGGACCAGATCAAGGGCGCCGCCGAGCTGAATTACGACCCCGCGCACGGCGCGGTGAAAGCGCCGCTCCTGCTGTGGGGGCCTTACCTGTGGGGCGACGGCACCACGCCTCGCAAGAGCGACGGCCTGGTCTGGGAGCGCAGCGATTTGGGGCCGGACGGCACCCACCCGAGCGACAGCGGCCGCCGCAAGGTCGCGGAGATGCTCCTCAAGTTCTTCAAAACCGATGCGCTGGCCAGTGCGTGGTTTGTGAAAAAGTGAGGTAACCGTGCAGGACATGGTTCAAAGGCGGATGGCACCGTGGTAGCCTTAAAATTCTCCCGGAAAAAAAGGGGCCGCAGCTCGATATTACGAATCTATAAATTCGTATTATCGAGCTGCGTCCCCTTCTCGCTCCCAGCCGTGGGATCGTCATGGCCGGGTGGGATGCGACTCAGGGCGTGGGCAACGGATCGGCACACATAATCCTGCGGAGCAGATTTGGCTCCGCCGTCAAGAGTGGTTTGAAGCTGGGATCATTCTCGACTTGAGCCGCCAGGAACGCCCCGCGCCTTTCTTCTTGCTGGATGAATGCCTCGATCTCTTTCGCTGCCCAATTCACAGCGCCGCTATCGACTCGCGCTGCCGGGTAGAAACGGCCCCGGTTGATGAGTGGCGCCCACGCCGATCTTTGCAAAGTGACATTTTCACGCCGGACGAAAAACAGTGGCAATTGGACATGACATAATTCATACGACTCAAAACGCAAGTTCTCTTGAAGGAGGTTGGCATAGGCATTTTCGGCACTGTTCCATCCTCGTCCCTGGGAGAGAAATGGCGCTGTCACAAAATAAACAACGTGGCGGCAGCGAAGGATTTCCTCCCGGAGGGCTTCAAAAGCCCCTTGACCAAGCGGGTAGTGATGCCGGTCGAGCCATGGTTGGTACTTTGCGGCTTCCAAAGCTGCATAGACGGGCTGCACCAGACGCAGACGGTTCTCAGCACAATGCGATAGAAACACATGGTGCGTGCAACGCGGAAACAGCCGAACCTTCCAATCGCCGATCATTCAAGTGACTCACTTGGGCGGCGGCTTGAATGGCGGCACGGCAGGCTGCGGCACCGCGCCGCCGGTGACGGCGGCAATCATCTCCTCCCCGAGCGCCGTCGGATGAACGAAGATTTCGTTCTTGATCTCCACGGCTCCCCCTTTCGCCATCTCTTCACACGCCAGTCGAATCTGGCCGAGCGTGTATTTCCCGTTCAAGGCCGAATACAAGGATTGATAGGAGAGGCCATAGCCGATTTTCCTTGTCGAATCGAACTGCGGGAAGGCGGCAAGGATGTCGCGGTAAATGGGCGGTAAATTCTCTACATATTCGTGTGTCACGGGCACGAGATATTCCTCCTTCGCGGCTTACGTTACCCGTAAGGGGCAAATCTATTGTACTTGGAAAGAAAAAAGGGGACGCGCTCGGGCCGGGCACATTTTATCTTGACCGAATAATCATTGTAGGCAGCCGGACTTCCGCCGCCAGCCGTCGGAAGAAAAAAGGGGACGCATCTATTTTTCGGCCGTGGTAAATATAGCCGCCCGGCGTGTGACGCGCACTTCATGGCATCGGTCGAAGTGAACGGTCGAGCGGCCGTGCGTCAAGGAAAAATAGATGCGTCCCCTTTATTTCTCCGGGCTATCATGAGTAAGGGTACGGCTGCATGGACATAGAATGTGAATGCCCGTAACCGCTTGCTCTCCCCGGCGAAGACACCATGCTCCTCGGCATTCTCTCGGACACCCACGACCAATCGGCACGAACCGCCGCCGCCGTCGAGCTGCTGCGCACGGCGGGGGCCGAGACGCTGATCCACTGCGGCAACCTCACCAACGCCGCGGTGGTACGCGCCTGCGGCGTCATGCCGGCCTATTTCGTCTTCGGCAACAACGACGACGACAACGTCCCCGCCCTGCGCGAGGCCATCGACGCGGTTGGCGGCGTCTGTCTGGAGTGGGCCGGCGAGGTAACTCTGGCCGGCAAACGGATCGCGGTGGCCCACGGACACATGCACACCGACATTCGCCGGCTGCTGGCGGCACGGCCCGACTATCTGCTGTCCGGTCATTCCCACGTTGCCTCAGACGAGCGCATCGGACCGACGCGGCGGATCAACCCGGGAGCATTGCACCGCGCGGCCGCGTTCACCGTGGCGTTGCTCAATCTGCAAACGGACACGCTGCAATTCCTGAACGTGCCGCGCGGATCGAAAAACTGAGAATCAGTGCCGCGAAACGTCAACGGCTCCGCGCATCGCAGCTACTTCTTGTCCGGCTGCGATAACAAAGATGCCTGTCCCCTTTTTCTCGACGCAGCCGAACCGTCTTATGCAGAGGCCGCGTTGCCGGCACTCTCCCGAGTAACTACAATGTAATCACCTGGAGGTCCCAGCCATGAAGACACGTATTGTGCGCATCGGCAACTCGCAAGGCATTCGTATCCCCAAACCGCTGATCGAACAAACCGGCCTGAGCGGGGAGGTCGAGATCAGCGTTCACAACGGTTCCCTGGTGATCCGAAGGGCCGCGAATCCGCGGGACGGTTGGGCGGAGGCCTTCCGAGACATGGCGCAGCGCGGCGACGATGCCTTGTTGGACGAAACCGTCTCGCTCTCGTCCAACTGGGATGAGGACTCCTGGGAATGGCGATAAACCGCTTCGACGTTTACCTGGTCAATCTCGATCCGACGGTTGGCAGCGAGATCAAAAAGACGCGCCCCTATCTCGTGGTGTCGCCGGATGAAATGAACCACAACATCCGCACCGCAATCGTCGCTCCGCTGACCACCAGGGGACAGCCCTATCCCACCCGCGTTCCGTGCCGGTTCAAGGGCAAGGACAGTCAGGTCGTTCTCGATCAGATTCGTGCCGTGGATCGCGCACGTCTGGTCAAGAAGCTCGGGCGATTGGATAGCAAGACGACGGCGGCCGTCCTCGACGTTTTGCAGGAGATGTTCGCACCCTGAAAGCCCGTGTCCGCTGCGGCCGAGCGTTTGCGTTAATGCTTCCAGCGCCGTCCGGCGAACCGGGACCACGGAGAAGCCGCATGGCGAATGATCCCGAGATGACCTCGGATTCGGCACCCCGTCCCACTCGTGACGTGGCGGACAGTTCGGGCGGCTGGCTGCCGTTACTGTCCGTGTACGGGTGCCTGGCCGCCGGCTTTATCGGCGTGGGCGGCTGCATCGTGATGATTGCCGATGTACGGCCGGGCCATGAACTCAACGCGGTGGGCGCCGGCCTGTGTCTGATCGCCGGCGCGCTCGGTTTCGGTATGCTGGCGAATGCGCTGTGGCGGAAATAGATTGCCGCTGGCGGTTTAGAAGCTATTTCAAAACCGGCGAGCCGAGCCCCGTAAGGGGCCGGGTAGATGACAATAGGCCGCAACCCGGCTGCTTACGCAGCTCGGCTCGCCGATATTGAAATAGCCTCTTAGGAGTGCCTTTTGCTAAACCGCCAGCGGCAACAATATGAACTCTCCAACTCTTCCGGGAAAAAGGAGCATGGCAATGCGGAGACGCGCAATCGTGTCGTTCACGGCGTTCGGCCTGGCGACGATCCTGGTGGCTGTGGCGACGCACTTGCCCGCTGAACCGCCGGGCTTGAAGGAGCCGGCCCCCAAAGGGGAGCGTGTCATCACGCTCGACAAGGGTTCCGGCGAAGCGCTGGCCGCCGAGCTGACACGGCAGATGAAGATCACGCCCAGCCACGTCGCCGCCGTCACCGTCTATCCGAACAGCGCCCTCGTCACCCGCGAGGTGGACGTGCCGGAAGGCAAGGGTACGCTCGAATTGACCGTCTCGCCGCTGCCGCCGACCACCGTCAACAGCTCGCTCTACACCGAAGGCACCGAAGGCATCCGCGTGCTGACGACGCGCTTCCGCACCCGGCCGATCCTCGAAGACACCCGTGCCGACGTCCGCAAACTCCAGGACGAGCTGAAGCAGCTCCAGATGGCCAGGGAACAACTGGAGGCCGAGATCAAGGCGATCCAGGAGAACGAGAAAACGGTCACCAAGATGGAAGGTTTCATGGCCGTCACCATGATCCAGGCCACGGAGAAGGGGGCGCTGAACAGCGACTCGGCCATCACGCTATCCAAGCACATCCGCGATACCCGGCTCGCCTCGGCCAAGGAGCTGGTCACCCTCAAGCAGCAGGTGCAGGCCAACCAGGAGAAGCGCCGAGTTCGCCCAGCGTAAACTGCAAGAGCTGACCTCCGGCATCGTCCGCACCGAGCGCGACGCCGTCGTCGTGGTGGACAAGACCAACGCCGCGGCCGGCAAGGTGCGCCTCAATTACCTGGTGGAATCGGTCAAGTGGCGGCCGCAGTACAAGCTGCGGGCCGGCAAGACGGCCAAAGAGCAGGTGCAGGTCGAGTACCAGGCCGCCGTCGAGCAGCAGACCGGCGAGGACTGGTCGAACGTCAAGCTCGTGCTGTCCACCGCCCAGCCGACCCTCAACGCCGCGCCGCCGGAATTGCAGACCCTGCAAGTGACCGTCGTCCCCAAGGCCAACGCCCCGGCTGCCCACCGGCCCAACATGATGGAGTTGGAAGAACAGGTCAAGGGCCTGCGCTCCAAGGCCCAGAAGGACTTCAACGAGAAGAAGGGAGCCAGCGGCACCGGCCTGGTCAACACGGCGGCGGCCATCGACCAGTCGTGGGAGCTGTTCAACCCGGACGCCGCGATGAAGCGCGGCTGCCTGCTGGCCGTCACCGAAGGGCCGACCGTGACGTATCACCTGAACACCAGGCTGTCGGTGCCGTCGCGCAACGACGAGCAGGTGCTGGAAGTGGCCCGCCTTGAGCTGGCACCGGACTACTACTACAAGGCGGTGCCGATCCTGTCGCAGCACGTCTATCGCCAGGCCGATCTGACCAACAAGAGCGAACACATCTTGCTGCCGGGCGAGGCGACGATGTACATCGGCACCGATTTCGTGGGCCAGATGAGCATGCCGCTGGTGGCCATCGGTGAGCAGTTCACGGCCGGCTTCGGCGTCGATCCGCAGCTGCAGGTGCAGCGGCAGATGACGGACAAATCGCGCGCGACTAACGGCGGCAACCAGGCGCTGAGCTTTGAATACCGCATCCTCATCAGCAGCTACAAATCGGAGAAGGTGCGCTTGCAAGTGTGGGATCGGCTGCCGATGGCGGAGAACGAGACCGTCAACGTCAGCCTGCTCAAGACGACGCCGGAGATGAGCAAGGACGCCATCTACCAGCGTGAGCAGCGGCCCAACAACCTGCTGCGCTGGGACGTGACGGTCGAACCGGCCTCGACCGGGGAGAAAGCGCTGGCAATCAACTACGGCTTCAAGCTGGAGCTGGATCGGCAGATGACGATCAGCAGTTTCCAGAGCGCCGGCTCGCTCGGCAGCACCTCAGCGGCTCCGAACGCGCCGGCGTTGTCGGCGATGCCGGCGATGTCGCCGAGCGACATGGTGCGCATCAAGGCGGAGATGGCCAAGCTGAGCGCCGAGGATCGCCGGCTGGCGGAGTCGCAGCTGTTCTGTGCTGTCGATCAGGAGAGCCTGCTCGGCTCGACGGGGCCGATCTTCAAGGAGATGGTGAAGGGTCAGCCGGTGTTCCTGTGCTGCCGCGGCTGTGTGACGGAGGCCCGCCAGCATCCGGATGAGACACTGGCGATGCTGGCGAAATTGATGGCCAGGAGGGGAGGGAAGAAATAAGACTGTCGTTTAGCCGCGAGCTTTTGCGAGCGCTGGGTCAGCGCTCGCAAAAGCTCGCGGCTAAACGAATCGCCTCAGAAAGGCTCCTCCCATGTCCCCCTCCGCACCTCTCCCCGAAGGCTCGAAAGTCAAACTGTCGGTCACCAAGGGCCTGCGCGTCGGCAAGAACTATGCGCTCAAGGAAGGCGCCACCTACCTCGGCCGCATGGGACCGATGCAGGTGGACGTGGACCTGTCCGAGCAGGAGAACCCCGGCGTGGCGGTGAAGGTCAATCGCTTCGCCCTGATCTGGAACGACAAGAACGGCCTGGGCATCGCCGACACCGGCCGCGGCGTCACCAGCCTCAACGGCACGCGGATCCCATCCGGCAAGCACTTCCCGCTCAAGGCCGAGGACAACATTCAAATCGGCAAGACCGTGCTTCAGGTGAAAGTCATTTTGAAGAAACGAACGGCAGCGCAGAAGTGAGCGCCGGCCGCAGAGTCGCGGAAAGTTCCGTGAGAGTCGACCGGCGGCGCATTTCAATTCCATGTTCGGCGGCAATCCCACGAGAGCATGAAGATCACAGCAAGCGGTGGTACGGATGGGGCGAGTATCGTTCTCTTCTGGCCAGAAAACTTGCCGGACGAGGCCGACGCAATGCTCCAAAGCGACCCCATCAGCCTTGTCGAGAGTCTGCGCAACCAAGGCAAGCTAATCTGGTTTCCCTGTGATGGTGACGGAGGTTATTCCGTCGCTGTATTTGTGCGCAGCGAAATGCCCGATGACCTGATCGCGCATTGCAGGGACGAAGAGTTTGTCCCCAGGCTTTTTGTTCGGGGCATCGGATTTTTTGGCGGCATGGAGTGCATGTTCAAACACGATTCCAGTTTCGTCAAGAAGTATCCAGCCATGTGTGAGCAAGTCAGCATCCCTGAAGGAACGTACTCGGCACGCATTTATCACACTGACATTCCGGAGAGTCTTTACGAATCGTGGTTGCTATCACAGGCAGGGACAAAAGCAAAGCGCTTGTGGGACATCCACGGCTACATCGCGGCTTGCGCGGTCGCCAGCATGATCCTGTCACTGGTTGCCTTTTTCGCGCTAACATGGACCGCGCGGTTTTGCGTTATGGCCGTCGCCTTAGCATTCGTGCTTGGTGCCGTGCTAATGTCGCGCACTGATTGGTACAAACGCGTCGCAAGGGCAAGGGACGCCTTCGAGAAGGCTTATCCTTCCTACGTCGTTCACCTGGAGTGAAGGCTGCCCAGCCATCTGCCACAGCAGATCAGCCACGGCAACACGGTGATTCGACTGACACAGTCAGGCCCAGGTGAGCCGCACGGTGAGGCTTTTCCTTTGGCCCAAAAAAGATGTGCAGCTGTAGAATGAGGGTAGGCCCGACGCTACAGATGAGGTGCCCGGCAGGAGTGCAAAGCGATGGTTATCAATCTCACCCCGCAGTTAGAGACCGCGCTAACGGAGCAGGCTCGGCAACGCGGTGTAGCCCCGGAGATCCTGGCTCTCGAGGTGCTGCAGGAGCGGTTCTTTACCAAAATGCACACCATCGTGCCCCAGGATGACTGGGAGCGAAAACTCTTTGGGGCCGCTCTCGACTGCGGTGTGGCCGTCCCCGATGAGGCCCTAAGCAGCGACGGACTGTACGAATAATGGCAATTCTCGTCGATACCAGCATCCTGGGCCGCTTGGCCAACCGGGCTGACCCGTCTCACCTGGTCGCCACATCGGCCATCGCGAAACTTCACCGCCAGGGCGAAGTGCTCCATGTTACCTCGCAGAATCTGATCGAGTTCCGCAACTTCGCCACGAGGCCAGTCCGTGCGAACGGTCTGGGGCTGGCCTCCGCCGCGGCGGAGGGCCTGGCAGCGACGTTTGAGGCGACGTTCTCGCTCCTGGGCGAAACCCCGGACATCTACCCGGCCTGGAAGGTCCTGGTCGCGTCACTGGGCGTAGTTGGCAAGCAGGTCCATGACGCCCGCCTGGTTGCCGTCTGCCATGTGCATACGGTGACGCATGTTCTGACGTTTAACGTCTCACACTTCGTTCGGTTGGCTGGCTTTGGGCCGGGTGTGGTGGTGGTCGATCCCGCAACGGTGTGAGGCAAGCACGAACCCATCGCCGGCGCGTCGGGTGTTTCCCGCACCCTTTCTCTAACAGGAGAAGTCCATGAAACAGTTGTTGCTCACCGCCATGCTCGGGGCTTTCGCCGCCGCAGCCCTCGCGGCAGACAAGCCCCCGGCCGAGAAAGTCCTTTTCGAGGCGAAGTTCACCGGCGAGCTGGGCAAGGATTGGTCCTGGGTGCGCGAAGACCCCAAGGCCTGGAAGATCGACCAGGGAGCTCTCGTGCTGCGTACCCTGCCGGGTTATCTCCATGCCAAGTCCAACGATTCCAAAAACGTCCTGCTCCGCCCGCTGCCGAAATCGGACAAGACGTTGGTGGTCGAGGTCTACGTGGAAGGCGAGCCGAAGGTCCAGTTCGAGCACGCGGGCATCGTGTGGTACGTCGATGACGACAATTACGTCTCGCTGTTTCAGGAGGTCCTGGGCGGCAAGGTGGAGCTGCAAATGGTCACGGAGAAGGACGCCAAGCCGCGTACCACCGTCGTCAAGCACGACGCCAAAGGTGTCTGGATGCGGCTGCTGATCGCGGACGGAAAGATCACCACCCAGTATCGGCCGTCGGAGAAAGAGGAGTGGAAAACCGTGGGCAAGACCGACGCTCCATCGGCAGGCGCCGCCCGCGTCGGCGTCATGGCCGGCGGCGCCCCGAAGGACGCCGAGCGCTACGTGCGGTTTCGATCGTTCCGGATCGTGGAGTTCGCCGACGTGAAAAAGGCACAATTCGGCGACGCGGACGACGCCAAGATCAGGGAAGCCAGGCGGGCGATCGAAAAGATTACGACGGCTCTCGGAGCTTACAAGATCGCATATGGTGAGTATCCCGATAGTCTCGAGGTACTGACTCAGAAAGGCGAGAAAGGCGGCCCGTACCTGACCAAGGAAGAGATCGTGGATTCAGAGAAGAAAAAGTTCACGTACCAGTTTGACGATTCTGATCCGAAGCCGATAATTTCAACCACCATCAACGGCAAAACCGTCACCAACAAGGATCGGAAGTAACTGCCACAGCCCGGTACAAGGGGAGCGCTTGAAGCAAATCCTGGACACCGGATCCCCAAAACCAGCGGTGTACGATGCCAATCGAGTACCGGATCGACCACGCTCGGAGGCTGGTCATGGCCCAGGGGCGTGGCGTTCTGTCGGACCAGGATGTGTTCGATTATCAACACGACGTCTGGTCGCTCCCCGAGCTGGCTGGCTACGACGAATTAATGGACATGAGCGCGGTCGAGCGCCTCGCCGTGCCGTCTGCTAACCGCGTCGAGCAACTGGCGGCGCTCTCCGCCTCGATGGATAACTGCCGCGCCTCGAAGTTCGCGATCGTCGCCCCGCAGGACGTGGCATTCGGACTCGGTCGCATGTACCAGACATATCGTGGCTTGAAAGAGTCCAGCACCAAGGAAGTCGGCGTCTTTCGGACACTGGGCGAAGCACTGGCATTTCTGGGTATCGAAGGTGAAGCGCTAGACCTGGGCCAGTAATAATCTCTCGGATGGGCTGTAACACTACAGCGCTGCACCCCTCTCCCCGGAGTTCCGGGGCGAGGGGAGTAGTTCCTGCGACGCCATCCTTTATCAATCGCGCTTGCTCTTGACCCCTCGCCGCCGTCCCGCTATTCCCCCTCTCTGGATCGCCCCCCCGGCCAGGGAGAACACGGCATGTACGGCACAGGCGCGGATTGCTGGTCGCGGCCATTCTCGGAACGCTCGGCCTGACCGGGCGCGCCGCCGCCCAGGGAACGCTGCCGCCGCCCAACCCGGTGCCGATCGCGCCGCCGCCCGATCCCACACCCATTCCCTTCGCGGCACCGGGGCCGGTCATCAGCAGGCCGATCCCGCAGGCAGCCGTGCCGCCGGCGCCGGCACCGGTCGCTCCGCCGCCGTTCGCGCCGCCGCCGCCCGGACCGTCGCCGCAGGTCTACGGCAATCCCTATGGCGTTTCCACCAACGAGCCGCTCATCTTCTTCAACTGGGAATTGCAGCTCACCGCCCCGACGATGTCGAACCATATGAGCAACTCGGTCACCCTGCCCGACGGCAGCACGAAGAACATCGCCATTCCGGGCGCCAGTCTCGATTTCACCATCGCGCCGAAACTCGAGGTGGGCTACCGCCTGCCCGATCAGCTCGGCGCGTTCATCTTCGGCTACCGCTTCCTGGCGACGGATGGCAAGGAAGCGGAGACGGTGGACGGGATCGCCGCGAACGTCCGCAGCCGATTGGACTTCAACGAGTTCGACTTCGACTACGCCACCGCTCGCTACGATCCGGAGCCGCGCTGGTTCGTCCAGGCCCGCATCGGCGCCCGCGTGAGCTGGACCTATTACGACACCAGCACCAGCCCCGACGCCCTCGGCGCCGTGGACCGCGAGAGCAGTTACTTCGTCGGCGCCGGCCCGCATATCGCCCTGGACCTGGAACGCAAGCTCATCATGGGCTTCGGCGCCTTCGCCTCGGTGGACGGCGCCATCTTGATCGGCCAGGTCGATCAGCACTTCGCGGAGGATGTCGCCGGCTCCTACGACGTTATCACGTCGCCGATGCGCAAGACGCTGGCGGTGCCGACGCTGCAAGCGCAGATCGGCCTCAGCTATTCGCCGCCGAGCTTCGAGCGGTTGCGCTTTCGGGTCGGCTACCAGTACGAGCAATGGTTCAACCTCGGCTCGGTCGAGGGGTCGCGCCTGGACCTGACGACGCAGGGTGGTTTCCTCCGCGGCGAGATCGACTTTTGAGCGGGTCGCTATATTGACGTTTAGCCGCGAGCTTTTGCGAGCGCTTGCTGGAAGCGCTCGCAAAAGCTCGCGGCTAAACGTGGAGACCCGCATCATGACCCCTCCGTCTCGTCGTCGTTTTCTTCAGACCGCCGTCGCCGCCGGGGCCGCCTACAGCCTCGCCGGCACACCCGCCGCCGCCATCGAGCCGATCCGCCGCGTCGGCAAATCGAACATCCGCCTCAGCTGCGCCGCCTACAGCTACCGCAAGTATCTCGACCTCAAAAAGCCGACGATGGACCTCGACGGCTTCATCGAGCAGTGCGCCGAAATGGGCCTCGATGCCGTGGAGCTGACGGCCTACTACTTCGCGCAGACGACGCCGGAGTACCTGGCCCATCTCAAGAGCAAATGCACCCGACTCGGCCTCGACGTCAGCGGCACCGCGGTCGGCAACAACTTCTGCGTCACCGATCCGGACAAGCTGGCCGTCCAGAAGAAGATGGTGCGCGACTGGGTCGAACACACGTCGTGGTTGGGCGGCAAGACGATCCGCATCTTCGCCGGCAACGTCGAGAAGACCGACAAGGAGGACGCCGCCCGCGCCGTGCCGTCGAGGCGATGGAGGAGACGTGTGCCTACGCGGCCAAGTACGGCATCCTCCTGGCCCTGGAGAACCACGGCGGCATCACGGGGACGGCGGAACAGATGCTGTCGATCATCAAGGCGGTCAAGAGCGACGCGTTCGGCGTCAACTTCGACACCGGCAATTTCCACACCGACGACCCCTACGCCGACCTGGCGAAGATCGCGCCGTATGCGGTGGTGTCGCAGATCAAGACGGAGATTCATCCGAAGGGCAAGAGGGAAGACGCGGACCTGAAGCGCCTGCTGGACATCCTGAAGGCGGCGGGTTTCCGCGGTTACGTGGCGCTGGAGTACGAGGCGGCTGAGGAGCCGAAGATCGCGGTGCCGAAGGCGATTGAGGCGTTGCGCAAGGCGCTGTGAGTTGACTGTCTCCCCTCTCCCCGGTACTCCGGGGAGAGGGGTCGGGGGTGAGGGGTGAGGACCAGAACACTGGTCCGCGGCTCACCCCTCACCCCCGACCCCTCTCCCCGGAGTACCGGGGAGAGGGGGGAAGATGCTTGTTTACCGTCTCCGAGTCACCGCATGTCCATCCCCCCCGACACCATCGTCGTTTCCGCCGAACAGGACGGCGTCACCCTCGCCGCGCTGCTGCGGCTGCGCCTTCCCGGCCAATCGTGGAACCAGGTACGGCGTCTCATCGAAACGCGGCACGTCCGCATCGGCGGCGACCTGTGCCTCGATCCGGCGCGCCGTGTCCATGCCGGCGAAACCGTCGAGCTGCTCGACCGGCCCGTCATCAAGCCGCGCCAGCCGGAACAGATCGTCATCCGCCATCTCGATTATGATCTCGTCGTCGTCGAAAAGCCGAGCGGCATCTGCACCGTGCGTCATCCGTCGGAGCGCGATTGGAACGCGCGCCGCAAGGAACTGTCGCCGACGCTGGAAGACATTGTGCCGCGTCTCATTGCCCGGCCGGAGAAGCGCGTCGGCTACGACCCGCGGTCGCGCATGCGCATCGTGCAGCGGCTCGACAAGGAGACGAGCGGCCTCCTGGTGTTCGCCCGCAGCGTCGAGGCGGAGCGCGGCCTGGGTTTGCAGTTCCGTCACCACACGGTGACGCGCCGCTATCTCGCCCTGGTGCCGGGTTACGTCCGGCCGCAGCGCGTGGCGACGACCCTGATCCGCGACCGCGGCGACGGCCGGCGCGGCAGCACCCCCTTCCAACCCGCGCCCCACACGGGGAGAGGGCAGGGTGAGGGGATCGGCAAGGAGGCGATCACGCACCTTGACGTGGTGGAGCGCCTGAACGGCTACACGCTGTTGAGCTGCCGCCTGGAGACAGGCCGCACGCACCAGATCCGCATTCATCTGGCGGAGCTGGGCCATCCGGTGTGCGGCGACAAGGTGTATGCGCATAAGCGCGACGGCACGCTGTTCGCGGATGAGAGCGGCGCACCGCGCCTGGTCCTGCACGCCGCCGAACTGGGTTTCACGCACCCCGTCAGCGGCGAGACACTGCACTGGTCGATGCCGCTGCCGGCGGATTTGGAGGCGCTGGTGGAGCGCTGCGCGGAGGGAATTAGAATCGCCGCTGGTGGCGGACCACATGTCAAGGCAGCAAAAAGTGTCCAATCGCCATGCCCGTGGCCAGCAAAGCGACCACCATTCCGACGATGAGGATTCGGCTGGGTCCGGGCGGAACTGCTTCCTCCAAGCGATGATGGGTTCCGAACCGGCTTTTCGTTCCGGGCGGCGGCTTGATCGCCTTGCAATGAAACGAGTAGCCCGCCGTTTTGGGTCCGGCCTTCCGCGATTCATCCATCGGCTTCTCCTGCGCTCTTCGAGTAGGTGATGGAGTTGCGTTCCTCCTCGCCTTCCGTCAGAATGTCAGCGTGTCGGTCGCGCCTCTTTTCTTTGCGGATGGTGCGCGGGTTGGGAACCGATGTCCATTCTCTTTCGCGGGATGAAGGAAGACAATGGGTTTCCTCGGCTCGAAGCGAGCACGCGAGGACTCGGTGTTCGCCCTGGGAGAGATGTTCCTGCCGTGGCAGCGGGTGATTTGGTTCGACCGGGTGAGGGAGGAGTTTCGGTCAGTCCGGACGATCCCTTAAACTTGCCGATCTACCGCCGGCCTCCGGAATTTCAAGGGACGGGCCGCGATCCGCTGTGGACAATCGACGAGGCTGATCTCGCCCCTAATCTTTGTTATCGCCCTGATCCGACCAAGCCGAGCCACGGTTTCCTAGAACCGTCCCGTCCGATGACTCTTCAGGAATATGAGTTGGCGATCGCAATGACGCAGAGACTCTGGAAACGGGTCGTTCCATAGTGGGCAGGGGGATGTTGGATGAAGTTATTAACGATGCTGCAAACCGCCCTGGAATCGACCGATGCCGTCGGCGAACTGCGTCGTCTGGCCACGGAACGGCTCGCCACCGGAACGGATAAAGCGGCGGTGCTGGAAGCGTTTGAGCAACTCCGTCGGGAGCTTCGCGCCGCCAATCGGGAGCGCGATGAGGATGCCGTCATGGACGCGATGGACTTCCTTAGCGGTTGGTGCAGCCCGCACATGAAGTTACCGGCTAAAGGCAGTTGAATCGATGCGCCGCTTGCGGCTTCGCAGTCGCCCCCCTGCTAAACCGCAAGCGGCAATCCCCACGTCAATACTTCACCTTACACACCTCCACCTGCTCATCCTTTTTCTTGAGGATCACGGTCCGCCGCTCCATCGTCTCCTTCGGCGTCCCGGCGTAGCGCGTCACCACCACGTTGACGTGCGTCTCGCCGCCGAGCAGGTTCGGATTGTTGTTGAAGTAATGCACCAGCACCGTGTACGTCCCGCCCTGTGACTTGGCGATCTGGTAGCGCTCCGGCCCGTAGCCCTGCGTCTGATCGGCCGACAGCTCGCCGCCGCTTGCCGTGCGGTTATGCGAGTAGAAGCACTTCTCGCCGTTCGGCTCGATCACCCACAGGTCGATGTCGGTGGCGTCGGTGTTCCACGAGATCGTCACGCGCAGGTCGGCCGGCTTCTGGGCCTCCTTCAGTTTCTCCAGCCGGTCGCCGAAGTGGTCGGCCAGCGCCTTGCTGACGGCCTGCTTGCGGATCGCCTCCTGCATCATGCGGACGTACTCCTCGCGCGCCACCAGGGCCAATTCGCCGCGGAAACGGTTGTGCCAGGTGCCGGCCAGGACGATCTCGTAGTGGACGGCGGCCAGGCCGTAGAGGCCGCTCTCCTCCAGGCTGCGGGCCAGATCGCGGTAACTGTGCGGCTCGAACGGCCGTTGCCGCAGCACCTGGTCGAAGAGGCGAACCGCCTGCCCCGGCTGCTGCATGTCGAGCAGCCGATAGCCGACCAGCCGCAGCGCGTCGCCGCGGCCCGGATGCTCCTCGATCACGCTGGACAGGACGCACACCGCCCCGGCCACGTCGCCCGCCTCGGCGCGCCGCCGCGCCTCGGTGAGATAAGTGCCGACCTCGCGCCGGTCCTTCTTGCGTCCTTCGAGATACGCGGCCGGCACGTCCTTCTTCTGCGTGAGGCCGCCGTTGAGTTCGCTGCCCGGCAGCGCAAAATCCTTGTCGGACAGCAGCTCGAGCAGCTTGCGGACGTGCGGTCCCTGCTCGCCCTGGAGCAGCTTGACCCGGTCATCCACGCGGTCGAGGAAACGCTGGAACGATTCGCGCGCCGTCATCATCTTGCCCAGCGCCGCCCAGGCCTTATCGAGATACTCGCCCATGTCGCCGGACAGCGTCTTGCCGCGCTCCGCTTCGAGGTTGAGGCGCTTGTAGTCGGCGTCGTTCTCCAGCACGAGAAACGACGCGACGCGGCTGGCGATGCCGAACTGCTGACAGTAGGCTGTCACCAGCTCGTCGAGCTTCGGATCGTTCAGAGCCAGGAGCGACGCGACGGCGACTTCACCCCAGGCGCGCGGGGCGAGTTCGCCGGTGCTGGCCACTTCCAGCGGAAACTCCTCGACAATCTTCTTGCCACGGAAGGTGCCCTCGACGACGATGGTGCCCGTACTGCCGACATTCTTGTCGGCACCCCCTCGCTGGCCGACAGGAATGTCGGCGGTACGACAGGTTACGATCAGTTCGCCGCCGGGGTAGACCGCTGACCGCCGACCGGCCACGAGAAGGTCATCAACCGACGAGATCTTGCCTCGAATGGAGACGTGCTCAACCTGCAAGCAGTGATTGCGATGCGCCTGGGCCACCGCCTTGACGTCGGCGTCGCCGTAGCAGTTGAAGACGCCGCCGCCCTTGCGCGTCAGCGCCTCGAACAGCTCCAGATTCTCGGCCGCCAGCCCGGTACGGTAGCAGTGAAAGCGGCAGTTGAACGGGCAGCGCTGGGCAAAGCGAGCGATCAGCGGCGCGACGTCGGTCTCGCCCCAGTTGAGGTTGCCGTCGGACAGCACGAAGCAGTTGAGGTTCGTCCCGGCCGCCACGTTCCAGCTCGGTTTCGCCAGCAGATCGAGGGCGCGCAGACACATCGGTCGCCCCTTCCAGCACGAGGCCGTCGAGCCGGGCGAACGCCGTCTCACGGCCGGCAGGAGTGTTCGCTAGCCAACCGCCGGGAGACACCCACGACGCGCCGACGTTGAAGGCGAGGATGTTGAAGTCTTTGATGTCCGCGTCGTCTTCGAGGATGCGTTTCAGCAGTTTCATGCTGACGGCGAAGCGATCGGGATGCTCGCTCAGCGACGTGTCGAGCAGGAAGACGGCCTGCGACGCGAACGGTTCGCCCTTCTCGACGGCGGGCAGATTCGGCCTCAACCGAGCGTAGACGTATTGCGGCCCGTTGTCGCCTTGCTGGCGGCTGATTGCCTGGGACCGGATGTCAGTGGGCTCGCAACTGAAAACAATATCGCCCTTCGGTTTCTCGTTGGTCCAAATGCGCGTGAACGACATGGACCTATCTACCTCCGCCTTCATTTCAGGTACAATCCGAGGGTTTTTAAGGCCGGGATAAGCATCCAAACCGAACTTCATTTCTTTTAGCTCGCGTCCCGGCAGGGGAAAGCGGTAGACCATCCGATCACCGATAATCGGAAGCGTTTCCTCGTAAGCGAGGATCACACGGTTGTAGCCCTTCGACGGAATGGGGAACACCCGGCCGCGAAAGGTGTTGCCACCAGCGTACTCCAGTAGCGCTGGATCGATCTGGCCGCGAACGACATCTTCATATGTCTCGAGCGCCTTCTGATTGTTAACGATGCGTCCCTCGCGCCGCTCTCCCCAATCAGAGCTATCGATCTGTTTGACGATCTGCTCCGGTGCCTGTCGGATTAGGCCGTCGCGCGGCTGGATCAGACCATGCCTGGATTCAAAGCGGCTCGGTACGGTGTCGCGCGTCTGGCCGAGGAACATGGCGAAGTAGCTCGCGCTGGCCCCGGTCGGCAGCGGATACTCGAAGGTGCCTTCGAGGCGTTTGTCGTGCGGATTGCGGAAGATGTGATCGACGACGGTGCGCGCGCCCGCGGCCCCTCAATGGTCGTCGTCACCTGGAGCGACACCAGTTCCAGCGAATTGCCGTCGCCGACGTAGACGCGGGCCATCGTCGGCTGAGCGCGGTTGCGCTTCCAGACCTGCGGCGGTTGGTCGGGCTGGGCGGGTTTCGGAGCGGTGTTAAACCTTTCCGAGGTCTCTGACGCTCCATTCCAAATACCGACAGCCGAGCCAGGGACGGCGCTCGGGCTTGAGAGGTCATCCATGATCCCGGCCCCTACAACGTCCGGCGATATTACAAGGGCCGGTGTTACACCCAGAACGGCATTCGCTGTGGGAGAAGAGGCGTGGATCGGATCGTATGTTAGTTGCTCTCCAGGCGGGATATTATGCCACGTGTCGAAACCGTGTCCTATCTGCAGATCATTGGACGTACTGCACCCGATGATGATGCCGAAGGTGAGCAAGGCGACGAGGAGTAGGGCCAGAACGACGAGGTGCCTACGCTTCCAGGCACCGAAGCGAAATGGGGTCGAGGACATCGTTCCCTCCGTGGAACGGGATCAGCGCTTCCGAACGACCGACGCGGCGGCATTGTAGACCGGCGGGGCGGGGTGGCGGAAGAGCAGTCTGCGTGGTGTTTACCCCGAAGGGGTTGCATAGCTCAGCCGGGGGTCGCGTACTCGCGCACCCCCGGCGGCGGGACACGCACCCCCGCAGAGAGGCCTCACCCCAAACCGACCTACCCCGAAGGGGTTGGATAGCCCAGCCGGGGGTCGCGTACTCGCGCACCCCCGGACAGAGGCAACACCACGAACCGACCTACCCCGAAGGGGTTGCATGGTTGACTCGCCCCCGGGGGTACGCGGCAGCACCGCCGGGGGTGGCGCGAGTACGCGACCCCCGGCTGGGCTATCCAACCCCTTCGGGGTAGATAGGTTAGGGCTAACGCTCGAAACCGGGGGTGCGCGAGTACGCGATCCCCGGCTGGGCTATGCAACCCCTTCGGGGTAATTACCAGGGCGATCCTCCATGCCGGCTCGCGTCCACATCGTCTGTGGCCTCACCGTGTCCCTGCTCGACCGTTTCCGTGCCGCGCTGCCCGCCGCCCTGTGGCTGGGGCCGACGCGCCGTGCGGTGGCGCGCCATCCGTACAGCCCCGGCATGTGGACCATCGCCGATTTCGCTGACGACGTGGTGCGTCGCCTCGACCCGGAGACACGGCCGCTGTCAGCCGCCCAGCGTCGCCTCGTCGCCGACGACGTGGTGCAGGAGCTGTATCAGCAGGGCGAGCTGAAGCACTTCGGCCCGGTGTGCGACACGCGCGGCTTTGCGGAGGGACTGACGAACCTCCTTGCCGAGCTGGAACGACTCGGCGTGACGCCGTCGCAGTTCAGCCAAGCGGCCAAACACAGCACGAAGGAGCGCGAGTGTGCCGGCATCTATGCCCGCTATCTGCGCGAGCTGCACCGTCTTCATCTCCTCGACCCCGACGGCCGTACCGCCCGCGCCGCCGCTCTGCTGCGCGACAAGCCGTTCGACGTGAAGGCCGTCTTCCTCGACGGCTTCACCGATTTCACCGCGGTGCAGTACGACTTGATCGACGCGCTGTGCGCTCGTGTCGAAGAGATGTGGATCGCGCTGCCGGATGATGCGGACGACGAGCGGGACGAGTTGTTCCGGGTGCCGCGCGAGACGCTGCGGCGACTGCGGGATCGGCTTTCTCCCCTCACCCCCAACCCCTCTCCCCGGAGTACCGGGGAGAGGGGGAAGATGCGCCGAGCGGTCTCACCCACCTCGCCCGCCAGCTATTTCGCCCATTGCGGAGCGTCGAAGTCGCCGATGTCGCCGATGGCATCGCGCTCGTCGAAGCGCCCGGAGTCCTCGGCGAGGCGCGCATGATCGCCCGCCGCATCAAGACACTGCTCCTCGACGGCGTACCGGCCGATGACATTCTCGTCGTCCTGCGCGACATTGAGCCAAACGCCGATCTGCTGCGCGAAGTGTTCGCCGAGTACGGTCTGCCGATCGACGTGGAGGGTACGGAGCCGCTGCTGCGCGATGGGGCCGTCGCGGCACTGCTGCGGGCGGTGCGGCTGCCGGACGAGGATTGGCCCTTTGCCGGTGTCACGGCGCTGTTGCGTAACACCTGCTTTCAGCCGAAGTGGCCCGAGACGGCGGACGATCCGGAGATGGCGCACAAGGCAGAGGCGCTGCTGCGCTTGCTCGGCGAACCGCGCGGCCGCGACGCCTACCTTGCGGCGACGCGGCGCTGGGCCGAACAGATCCAGCCGGGCCTCGAAGACGAGCAAGCCGAGGAGTCGCGCCGCCGCCGTACACACGAGCTGGCCCATCATTGTGCCGCCTTCCTGGGGCGCTTCTTTCACGCCTGGGACGGCGCCCCCGGCACGGCCCCGCTCGCCGACCATGTCGCCTGGCTGCGGCGCTTCGCCGATGATCTGATGCCGCAGCATGCGCTCCCCTTCGGGTCGCAGCTAAACGGAACAGCCATTCTCGCCCGCTTGTGGCAGGAAATCGACTGCTGGCTCGCACGCCCTTGCCGGCCGATGGATCGCAAGACGTTTCATCGCCGCCTCACCGCCCTGGCGTCCAGCGCCGGACTGGCCAGGACGCCGCGCGGTCCGGGCAGAGTGCGCGTCCTGTCCGCCGCAATGGCCCGGCATCTCGACGCCGATTACGTCTTCCTCATGGGTCTCGGCGAACGCAGCTTCCCGCGCCTCGCCCTGCCGCCGACGCTTCTCGACGAATCGGAACGGCAGGCATTTCAGCAGGCCGGCATCGATCTCGCCACGGTTAACGACCTTTTGCCCTCCGAAATGTTGCTTTTCTATCAGCTCGTGACGAAACCGCGGCGCGGCCTCGTCCTCAGCTATGCCGCCGTGGACGAACGCGGCCAGGCGCTGCTCCCGAGTTCGTTCTTCCTCGCTGTTCTCGACTGCTTCAAGGAAAAGGCGATCCCGACTCGAGCGCCGCCGCATGTTGACCGAAGGATACGACCGCGACGAGCCGTTGTCGCCAGCGGATTTGCGGGTTATCCGAGCCCGCAACAGTGAGCCCGCAGCGCAAGCAAGGGAGGCCCTTGCTTGCGCTGCGGGCTCAGACATGGACGCCAACCTGCGCGACGCTGCCGAGCTGTTCCAGCGCCGCTTCCTCGACCGCAAGTACAACCCCTACGACGGCTCCTTCCGCGACCCCGCGGTAATCGGCGACGTGGCACGGCTCTTCGGTCCCGAGCGCGTCTTCAGCCCGACGGCCCTGGAGGACTACGTCGCCTGTCCGTTCCGCTTCTTCCTGCGCCACGTTCTCCGTCTGGAGCCGATCGAGGACCCGAAAGAAGAGATCGAGGTGACGCGGCGCGGCCAGGCGTTCCATCGAGCATTGGCCCGGCTGCATCGCGGCTTGAAGGAACAGGGCATCCAACGGCCCGACGCCGCGGTGCGCGAACAGGTGTTGCGCGAGATCGACACCGCCGTGCAGGAAGACGTGAGCCGTGCCCCGAGTCCGGCGGCGAAGGAGTTGTGGCGGATCGAAGGCCGGCGGCTGCTGCGCGTGGCCGGACGCTACGGCGACCAGTGGGACCGATTCCTCGGCCCGTGGCTGGAGAAGGGCGTGCAGCCGACGCCGCACTTCTTCGAGGTCGATTTCGGCCTACCCGCTCCGGACGGCACGCTGCCGCACGGTCCACTCGTCATTCGCTCCGAGGAGATCGAGGTGCGCATCAGCGGCCGCATCGACCGGGTGGACGTGGCCGAGATGGCCGGCGGCGTCGGCTTCTGGATCATCGACTATAAGACGGGCCGCGCCGGTCATTACACGAGTCCGGACCTCGCCGAGTTCCGCCGCCTCCAGCTGACGCTGTACGCCCTGGCGGTGCAGGACGTGCTGCTCGCCGGTCAGGAGGCTCGGCCGCTCGGTCTGGCGTACTGGCTGGTGACCGACACCGGGCCGAAGGTCGCACTACCGGCGTCGCGCAATCCACTGATATGGCTGGACGAAGGCAAGCACTGGCGCGAGGTGCGCGCGCAGCTGGAGGCATGGGTAACCCGGCTGGCGGCGAACATCCGCCGCGGCAATTTCCCGCTGGCGCCGCGCTCGGAGCACTGCACCGACGTATGTCCGTTCGGCCAGGTGTGCCGCATCGCGCAAGCGCGAGCCGTTGACAAGGAAGGGATGTTGCCGCTGCCAGGGGAGGGAGAACAGAGGACTGGCTCTTGAGGAATACCCTTGACTGAAGGCCGGGACGCTACTTGACAAACCGTCGTAATGTGACAACGATTAGAGTCACCATGGCACGCAAGCAGGGTTTTACTTTGATCTTTGACCCGGAAGTCAAGCACCACTTGCGATCCATCGAAGGCAAGTATCACCCGCTGATCCGTAAGATCCTCGACGAGCAGCTGTTGTTCGAGCCGGAAACCGAATCGCGGAACCGCAAACCTTTGCAGCGACCAACGACTTTTGGAGCAAACTGGGAACTCCGTTTTGGGCCGGACAATCGGTTCCGGGCCCTTTACACCGTGGATCTGGAACGTTGGGAAGTGCTTCTACTGGCAATCGGGATCAAAGACAGAAACCGACTCATCATCGGTGGAGAGGAAGTGCAGCTATGAAGATCGCTTCTGTGGCTGACGTGAAGGCTCATTTCAGCGCCTACGTCAAAGCCATCGCGCTGGGACCGATCGTCGTCACCCAGAATGGCAAACCCGTCGCAGCTCTCGTGGCGGTTAGCGATGAGGAGGAACTGGAACGCCTGCTGATGGCCCATTCGCCACGACTTCAAGAGATCCTGGATGCGGCCCGACAACGGCTTCAAGCCGGACAGGGAATACCCAACGAGACATTCTGGGCAGAAATGGAACGCGAGCAAAATGGCACGAAACGCAAGGCCAAGCGGCAGAAGACGGTCAAATAAACAACTCGAATTAACAGGCACTGTTCGAGGCAGCCGCTCCATGAAAAAACAATCCCTCGAAACCCAACTAACCAGCTTCATGGCCAAGTACACGCCCGAAATCCGCGCCGAGGCCGACGCCGTGCTGGCCTGGATGCGGGCGCGTCTTCCCGGCGCGGTCCAGATGGTCTACGACAATTACAATGCCCTCGTCGTCGGCTTCGGCCCGACGGAGCGGCCGTCGGAAGTCGTCTTTTCCATCGCCTTATATCCGCGCTGGGTTACTCTGTTCTTCCTGCACGGGGCGCGGCTGCCCGATCCGCACCGGCTGCTGAAAGGCAGCGGCAAACAGGTTCGCAATATCCGCCTCGACGAGCCGGATACTCTCGATCGACCGGCGGTCCGGGAACTCATCGCGGCCGCGCTCGATCGCTCGCCCCTACCGATCGACGCCAGCGCTCCCGGCCCGCTCATCATCAAATCCATTTCGGCGAAGCAGCGCCCGCGACGCCCCACTTCATCAAGGGAGGTCCCATGCGAGATTTTGCCATCCATGTGACGGATCGCCCCGGAGAGATCGCCCGGGTAGCCGACGCCCTGGCCCGCAAGGACATCAACATCAAGTCGATGTCCGGAATGAACTTTCAGCACCAGGGAATCATGCGCGTCATTGCCGACGACGTCGAAGCGGCCCGGACTGCTCTCCAGGAAAGCAACATCCGCTTCGAGGAATGCGAACTGGCCACCGTGATGCTGGAGAACAAGGCGGGCGAGCTGGCCGAGGTCGCCATGAAATTGTCCAAGGCCGGCGTCAATGTGAACGCGCTGTACGTCATCGGCCTGGACGGCGACCTTGTCGAGTTGGCGTTCGCCACGGACGATCCGAAGAAGGCGAAAAAGGCGTTGGAATAGCGAGATGAAAGGGGATGTCTTGCCGCTTGCGGCTTTGCGGGAAGCGGCTGCTAAGACGCAAGCGGTAAGGCACGTTAGATTATCCTCGATAATCTGGAGCGCGTTCTGGAGGCATGGGATGAACACTGTGGCCAGTAGTGAACCCCGTATCGTCGTACTCGAAGTTACGGAGGACGCCATCGTCGCCCAGCTCGCCGACGGACGGGTAATTAGTGTGCCCCTGGCCTGGTCCTGGCGGTTAATGCAGGCGTCGCCGGCGCAACGCCGCCGCTTTGAGATCATCGGCGGCGGCGAAGGCATCCATTGGCCGGACATCGACGAAGACATCAGCGCGCGTGGAATGTTGCAAGGAACTCCTTCGTGTCCGCCCCGGCAAGCCAAGATGAAACGACGCCGGGCCTGATTCCCCAGACGACTGCTTGTCTTCTATCGCGGAGGTCATCGTGGAAAACCATCAACCCGAGACGACCGGCCCAATCGCTCCGCCGCGCCGTTGGCCGCTTTTCGCGGCGGGCATTCTGCTCTTCTTCCTGGGACCGGTCATCTATGCGCTCCAGTTCCGCGCGCACCAGCTTGAGACGCCCTGGCACGCTCCGATCCTGGCTACCGCCGGCGTACTATTTATGGCCGCATCGGCCTGGCAGCGGCGCGGCATCTGGCGAAGTGTCGGTCTCGGTTTGTTCGTGGTGCTATGCGGGTTTGAATGGTTCATGGTGGTGATTGGGATCGCAACGCCGACCTACACGGGACCTGCTCAACCAGGCCATACGATCCCTGCGTTTGCCACGACGCTTGCCAGCGGTGAAGAATTTACCACCAACGACCTTGAGAATGGGGTTCCCACGGTCCTGTTATTTTTCCGCGGTCGGTGGTGACCGATCTGCATGGTCGAGCTGGGTCAGCTCGAAAAGCAACACGAAGAGTTTGCCAGGCGCCGCGTGCGGATTATCGTGATCTCCAACGACGACCAACCGACCGCCCGCGCCACCCAGGCCGACTTCCCGCACCTGGTGGTGGTTTCGGACGCGGAACAGAACATGGCCAAAGCCATCCAGGTGATTCATTCCGGAGCCGGGCAAAATCATAGCGACACCAATGCGCCCACGACATTCCTTGTGGACGGCACCGGCAAGGTGCGCTGGTTTTTCCGGCCGGACCGAATCGTCGTTCGATTGCCTCCGGACAAATTGCTCGCGGCCATCGATCAAACCTGGCCGCGAGAGTAATGCTGCTCCCGGCCAATCGGCTGCGTTAGCTGCCGAGTATTCGTTATGAGGGCGTAACCATGCTCACCTTCCTGCGCGACCTCATGGCCCACGCCGAATGGGCCGACGCCGTGTTCTTCCATACATGGGGTAAATCGCCGGCGCGCGCTCACGAAGAGCTGCGTCAGCGCGTCGGCCACATCCTCGGCGTGCAGCAAGGCTTTCTGTCAATATTTCACGGCGAGCCGCCCGGCGGACCACCCGGCGGGCCGCCCCAATCCTACGACGACCTGAAGACGCGCGCTGAAACTTGCCATGTCGATTTGCGCACCTACACGGCCGATCTGGAACCCGCCATGCTGGCGCAGCAAGGTGCGCATCCCGTGGTTTCCGGACCCGCCGTGCCTCCTCACGATCGCCGAGGCGCTGGTGCAGGTGGCCATGCACACGCAGCATCATCGCGGCCAGTGCATGACGCGGCTCAAGGATTTCGGCGGCGAACCGAAGAACGTGGACTGGATCATCTGGCTATGGAAGGGGAAGCCGCCGGGGCGGTGGAGTTGAGGCCATGAAGATCAACGAGTTCGTCTGGCCGGAGGAGCGAATCGATCACATCGCCGGTCATGGTGTGACGCCGGACGAAGTCGAGCAAGTCTGTTTCGGCCGAGCGGCTTGTGCAACGGGCCAAATCGGAGGGTGAGAATCCGGTATACTATGTTCTTGGACAGACCGACGCCGGCCGTTACTTGTTATGCGTAGTCATCCGATTTCCCGACGGGAAGGGCTATCCTGTGACCGCACGACCCATGACCACCAAAGAGAAACGCCGCTACCGGCAATGGAAAAAGCGATGAAGACGAGCAAAATGCCACGAACGGATTCCGTCTCGGAATTGGCCAAGTTCTGGGACACCCATGACTTGACTGATTTTCAAGAGGACCTGGAAGAGGTCAGCGAGACGGTATTCCAGCGCAGTACGCCGATCAGCGTCCCCTTGCAATCCGCCGAAGCGAAAGCAGTCCGGCAGATCGCTCGATCTAAAGGGATCTCCGAGGGAGAATTCATTCGCGAATGGATCCTGCAACAACTTCCCAAATAGGAAAGGCCATCCAGCCGTCGCCGTTAACTGGTTGGCCTTCCTGTTGCTTCCATGAGAAACACCGCATGATCCTGCGAATTCTGCTTCCCTCTGTCGTCCTCGGCCTCCTCACCACCGCCGCCCGCGCCGACGAACCGCCCTCCGCCCCCGGTCTCTCCTACCGCAAGCTCGACAGCAAGCAAGTCAACGCCGCCGTCGAATACTCGGTGCTGCTGCCCAAGGCCTACGACGCCAGGGGCAAGAAACTGCCGCTGCTGCTGCTCCTGCACGGCGGCGGCGGCAGCGCCCGGCAGATGGCGCCGGCGGCGCGCCTTCTCGGCAACCTCATGGACAACGGCGAGTTGACGCCGATGGTCGTCGTCACGCCGAGCTGCGCGCGCTCCCTGTACGTCAACCGTTTCGACGGCAAGGCCAACTGGGAAACCATGATTCTCGACGAGTTGCTGCCGGCAGTGCGCAAGGAACTGAACGTCCGCGCCGACCGTAAGGGGTTGGTGGTGATGGGGCCGTCGATGGGCGGCCTGGGGACGCTGCGGTTGGCGTTCAAGCGGCCGGACCTGTTCCTCGCCGCGGCAGCCAGTGCGCCCGGCATCGAGGCGGGCCTCACGTTCAAAGACGTGCCGCCGGCGAAATACATGCCGTCGCGGCCGCTGGCGTTCCAGGAGGGCATCTTCGGCAAGCCGGTCGATGCCGACGGCTTTTGGACGAAGAACAACCCCGCCGCCATCGCCAAGGAGAACGCCGCCAAGATCAAGGCGAGCGGCCTGAAACTGTGGATCGAGGTCGGCACCGCCGACGACATGGGCTGCTATCCCGGCAGCGTGTTCCTGCACGAAGTGCTGCAAAAGACGGCGATCGACCACGTCTACAACGAAGTCAAGGACGGCAAGCACGACACAGCGTTCTTCGGCCCGTCGCTGCGCCGGGGAGCCAAGTTCCTGTCCGAACAGCTTACCAAGACGGTGGAAAAGTAACGCCAGCAGCCTCGTAGCGCAGAAACGAGGCATAAATGGTTGCCAGCGCTTGTTTCCGGAGGTAAATTCAGCTATCGGAAGCAAAAGCCGCGCGGTTCCCGGAACACATCCCACCGAGAAAGTTCGGTCACGGGGCACTCGCGGCAGTGGAACCCGGTTCTCTCACCTCACTCTGGAGAAAGTCCATGCAGACAGCGCGTACGCACACCCGGTCCCTGTTGGCGGCCGGTCTGTTCCTGGGCGTCGGCATCGCAGCCTGGTGGTTGCTAACGCCGTCGATAGCACAAGCGAGACAGGACAGGCCGCGTCATCCCCTGCATGCAGCCCTGGAGGAGGCTCGGGAGGCGAAACGGGAGATGGAGAGGGCCGGCCACGATTTCGGCGGCAATAAAGAAGAGGCGCTCAAGTCCACCGAGCACGCCATCAAACACCTGGAGCGCATGCTGGGCTGGGTGCGCGAACACAAAAAGGAGGAGTTGAAGCAGGAGTTCAAGGATGAAAAGAGGGCCGAGGTCAAAGGCGAGAAGTATCCGCGCCTCCACGCCGCCGTTCATGAATTGAGGAAAGCGCACAAGTACGTGGAGCAGTCCAAGCACGAGTTCGGCGATAGCAAGCAAAAGGAAGAGGCGCTCCGGTCGCTCCGCCACGCTGTCGAGCACCTCGAAAAGGCGCTGAAGTTCGCCGAGAACAAGTAACGCTGGGAACCGCCGCTCTCGTTCCCACGCTCGGCGTGGGAACGCACGTTCCGGGCCGCTCCGCGGCGCGTCAAGCACCACGCGGGACGTGCCGCAGAGCGGCCCGGAACGTGCGTTCCCACGCCGAGAGGCTGTGAGTTTATCGAACCTCCGTGCCTCCCCATTCCCCGGCGAGGGGTGAATTTGCAAAACCCCAGCTCCGTGAGCGGTCCCTGGCTGCGGGCGTTCTGCCGAAAGCCCGCGAATTCGGCCCTCCGCGTCTTACTTGCGCTCCGCGCAGGGAATCTCTGCCGTTTTCGACGCCAAGATTTTGGCGGCACGCAGACTCTCCGCACGTAACAAATTGATGGCCAGCACATGCCACCACAAAGCGGTCTTCACCTTCAGCAGGCCGCGCACACGCAACTGATAGATCCCTTGATTGCGCAACCGTGCGTTCGACAACTCCGCCGTTTGCCCGCGCAACTTGTACAGCACTGCGCCGCTTCCGTCCCCAGGCGCTCACGCCATGCGGCGATCGTCGCGCTGTCGCCACGCCGAGCCGCGAAGGGATCCTGGCCCGCTGCACGCTTCTTCGCTTCTTCCTTGATCGGCGCGTAGACCGTTGTGCCGCCCTGCGTCGTCGCCTCAATATCCTTCACCGTCGCGAAGCCGCCATCTGCCAACGCCTTGTCGGGAGCTTTGCCCAAATCGTTCTTGATCGCGGCCATCTGCGGCTGCAACTGGCCAGCGTCGGAACCTTCGTTGACCACATCCATATTGAGGATGATGCCCGATTCCGTAGCGGTCGTCATCACCACGTTGAAGGCGGGTCGAAAGCCGCCGTCGCCCATTTTCATCGTGCGTGCCTCGGGATCGGTCGTCGAGGCCCGCGCTTGGACGCCGTCGCCTTTCTTGCGCTTCTCGCGTTGCGCCGCGATCTGCTTGACCGCCGCAATGGCCTTGGCGACACGCTCTTGCTTTTCGCGGGCCGCACGTGCGCGGGCCTTCTGCTGACGCAGCGTCGCTGTGCCCGCCTCGGTTTCCGTTTCCTGTTCGAGCTGCTCCCAATGCGCGCGGGCCTCCTGCTGCGCTTCCTCCAGTGTAGGCAGACGGCGAAACGAACTGCTGCCGGCATGGGCCCGCACGCGCATGCCATCCACGGCCGCACAATCGAGATCGATCAGCCCCTCCGCCAGCAGGCCCGCCAACGAATCGGTCTGCAATTGCTTGAGCAATGCGCCATGCGCGACGCGAAAGTCGGCCAGCAGGTGGTAGTTGACCGGCACCTCGCCACGCAACCATTCGTAGGCGCGATGCTCGTGGCACAGCCGTGCCACTTCCCGCGCACTGCTCACGCCATCGACCGCCGCGTACAGCGTGAGCGCGAACAGCACACGGGGATCGCTGGCATTGCGTCCGCCCGAGCCTTCACGCGCCTCGATGCGTTCGTACAGTTCCGTGAGATCGAGCCCTTCCACCAACTTCCAGACGAGGCGTGCGCTGTGATCGGCGTCGAGTCGCTGATCGAGCGATTCGAGATGCATCCGCATTTGATAGCGTTCGGGCTTATTGATGCGTGGCGCCGGCTTCGGAGCAGCCGGCGCCGCCACGGGGGGAGCCACGGCCGCCAACTCGAGTTCGGCGGCGGAAAACAACGCGGGCTGAGAGATATCCGACATCGAGCAGGCTCCCAGAAATAGTGCGAGAGGAATCATGCTCTTAGGCTTAGCGCCATGCTGGCCTCGCGGCCAGGGGATAAAATCACAGCCTCTGAGCGTGGGAACGAGAGCGGTGTTGAACTAAACCGCTTCGCGGTGGTTGACTACCCTGCCGCGATCACTGGCTTGACCCTTCTTCCTACATTTCCCCTACGTCCCCTCCCTCAAATCTTCCACCTGATCCGGATCTATCGCCTTTGACGATTGTGCGGACTTGCGCTTTCCGCGTTTGTGGGGAATGCTTGCTCGGCCCTATGCCGCGCTATCCACTAAACCCGGAGACCGACCGCCATGACCCCGTTGCGTCAACGATTTGTCGAAGATATGAAGCGCCGCAACTACGCCCCCAAAACCATCGCCAGCTACGTCCTGCAAGTGGCCCAGTTCGCTCGCCACTTCGGCCGGTCGCCCGATCAACTCGGCGCCGACGACCTCCGTACCTGGCAACTGCATTTGCTTCAGGTCAAGCACGCTTCCTGGAGCGCCTACAACCAGTCCGTCTGCGCCCTACGCTTCTTCTACCGCACCTGCCTCGGCCGGCCCGACGTGGTCACGGCCCTGCCGTTCGGCAAACGGCTCAAGACGCTGCCGTCGGTGCTCAGCCGCGCGGAGGTTCTCCAGTTCTTCGCCGCTTTTCCTACCGACCCCGACCGCCTGCTGGTACGGACTACCTACGCCTGCGGCCTGCGCATCGGCGAAGTAACCGGCTGCGCGTGGCCGACATCGACAGTCAGCCGCGGCGTGCTCGTGGTGCGTCAGGGCAAGGGACGCAAGGACCGGCAGGTGCCGTTGTCGCCGCAACTGCTCCAGGAACTGCGGGCCTACTGGCGGCGCTACCGGCCCAAGGATTGGCTGTTTCCCGGCGTCGGCTCCGGGGGCCATCGCAGCATCGGGGGCTTGCAGCGGCGCGTGACGCGTGCGGTGCGTGCCCTGGGCTGGAACAAACGCGTCAGTCTGCACACGCTGCGGCATAGCTATGCCACGCATCTGCTGGAAGCCGGCGTCGACGTGGTGACGTTGCAGCACCTGCTGGGGCATAACGACCTGGAGACGACGGCGCGGTACCTGCATGTCAGCACGCTGCACCTGCAGCGGCTGCCCAACCCGCTGGACACGCTGGTGGCCGCACCGCGTCCGCCGGGTGGGCCGGCGCCGGCTGGGGTGGCCGCGACGCCGCCGGCGGTGCGCTCATGACGGCCCCAGTCGCGCCGCATCCGGCCCTGGAAGTGGCCGACGTGCTCCGCGCCCATGGGGCGTCGTACCTGGCCGCCCAGGGGCGCACCTGTCACGCGATCAGCAGCGGGCCGTGAAGGAACTGGCCCTGTGCCGCATGGCGGCGCTGGGCGGGCACACGGAGCAATGCGCCGGCTGCGGCACCCGGCGTGTCTCCTACAATTCGTGCCGCAACCGCCACTGTCCCAAGTGCCAGGGCAACACGCGTGCTGCCTGGCTGCAGCGCAAGGCGCAGTCGCTGTTGCCGGTGGAGTACTACCATGTGGTGTTCACGCTGCCGGCGGCGTTGGGGCCGCTGGCCTTGCAGAACCCGCGTGTTCTGTACGACCTGTTGCTGCGGACGACCTGGATCGTTCAAGGGTGGGCGAGGCCGTGCGCGAGTTGGCCAGCGATCCGCACTACCTGGGAGCCACGGTCGGCTTGCTGGCGGTACTGCACACCTGGGGCCAGACCCTGTGCCAGCATCCGCACGTCCATTGCGTGGTCACGGGCGGCGGCCTGGCCTGCGACGTCCACGGCCGGAGGGAGGAACCGCCGCGTTGGGTGTCGTGCCGGCCGGGGTTCTTCCTGCCGGTGCGCGTGCTGAGCCGGCTGTTCCGCGGCAAATTTCTGGCCGGTCTGCGTGCGGCCTACGACCGCGGCGCCTTGGGCTGTCACGGCCAGTTGGCGGCGCTGGCGGAGCCGGCGGCGTTTGCCGCCTGGCTGACGCCGCTGTACGGCCAGGACTGGGTGGTCTACGCCAAGGCGCCGTTTGGCGGACCGGAGCAGGTGCTGAAGTACCTGGCCCGCTACACGCATCGTGTGGCCATTAGCAACAGCCGGCTGGTGGCGTTGGACAACGACCAGGTGACGTTCCGCTACAAGGACTATGCCGACGACCGGCGGCCCAAGACGATGGTGCTGACGGCCCACGAATTCATCCGGCGTTTTCTGCAACACGTGCTGCCGAGCGGTTTCGTGAAGATCCGGCACTACGGCCTGCTGGCTAATCGCTACCGGGCAGCGAACCTGCGCGTGTGCCGCGCGTTGCTGGTGCTGGTAACGGTAGCGACGCTGCTCGGAGCCGGGTCGAGTGCCGGCACCGCGGCGGCGACGCCGTGCCCGCACTGCGGTGGCTGTATCTGGCAGGTGGTGGAGCGTGTACCGCGACCGCGGGTGTCGGAAGTCTGCGCGATGCCGCTGCCGGTGCTGCAACCGCTGGATAGCAGTTAAGCGTCCCGTTGTCTGCTTGCCCCTGAAGTGCTGAGCGTTGGCTGATGACTGGTGGCCCGATGGTTCCGGGGTGCGCGCCGAGGAGTAGAGCGGCCGCGGCGTGGGAAGCAGCAGGCGGGGTTGCCGGCGCTGTGTCGAGAAGCAGGCGTCGCGGCGTGAGGGCAGTTGGTTGGGAAAAGAGGAGTTATTCTGCTTGCGACGGCAGCGGAACGCATCGTACAATGATTCCGCTCTGAAGCAGCGTGTTTAGAACTCCCATAGCGGGGCAACGGGTGACGCGGTTCAGTTCAACGACATGAATATCATCTCCTGCGGTCTACAAACCGTACCAGGCGCAGCATATCGCCCCAAGAAGGGCTTTGCAACCGCCGTGGTGAAACACGACACAAACACTCTCACCGCCACCCCCTTTTTCTTGCATCTATCTCCTTGTCCTGACTAAACTTCCGTCGCACCGATTACCCTTGTTGCCGGAGGGGTTCTTCCCTAGAATACAACGTAGCTCCGGCGTTGTGTTCCGGGCGGAAACGTGAGGCCATGCAGACCTTCGCAGGTTGGGTGTCGTTGCCGGAAAACCGCTCCGCGCGGACCGCTGTCGAGCGCGTCGCGCAGAGCGTTCGGCGGCACCAACCACACTCCGGCTGCAATCCGCTCGTCCTCCACGGACCCGCCGGCACCGGCAAAACGCATCTGGTCAACGCCCTTCTCGCCCACGTCACCCAGAACGTTCTCGATCTCATCGTCACCGTTCTCGCCGCGCGCGAGTTCGTCCCCTCGGGGGTCCTAACGCCTGACGCGCCGGACATCCCACGCTCGGCCGATCTCATCGTCGTTGAGGATTTGCAGCACCTGGCTGGCGCCGCGATCGAAGTGCTGGTCCAGCTTGTGGACCGATGCCGGACGCGCAGGCAGCAGCTGATCGTCACCACTGCGGTAGGGCCGGCCCAGCTCGATCGTCTGCCAGCCCGCCTCACGACACGGCTCTGCTCCGGCCTTGTCGTCCGCCTTGATCCACTGTCGCCGCCAAGTCGGTTAGCGTTCCTGCGCGACCGGAGCGACCGGCTCGGACAGGTCGTCCCTCTCGACGTGTTGGAGTGGTTGGCAAACCACCTGCCTGGCAGCGCTCGCCAACTCGAAGCAGCCCTTGCCAAGTTGGAAACTTTGAGCCGATTATCCAGCTCAGCGCTCACGATTGATGTCCTGGCTGAACACTTCCAGGCCGATTGTGAAGCCAGTGGCCTGACGGTCGAACACATCGCCGAGCGCGTTCGGGCGTTATTTCCTGGTCGAACCGGACCAGTTGCAGTCGCGCGGCCGCGGTCACCGTGCCCTGGTGCCGCGTCAGGTCGGCATGTACCTCGCTCGCCGGCTGATGCCGTTATCACTACAGGAGATCGGCTCGTACTTCGGCGGCCGCGATCACTCGACGGTGCTGCACGCTTGCCGCAAGGTTGAGGAAGCCTTGACGCACGACGCCGTGCTGTCAGGGGCCGTCCACCAGTTGCAGGCAGATTTAATGTGAACCCTTTTACGTTTCGCACAACGTAAACCGTGTGGAAAACCTGTTGTGCAACCGTCAACAGCTTGTGGCATCCCGATGCGCGTTTCACGAAGAAGCAGTGGTATGGAGGATCCGACGCCAATTGCGCAGCAGTTGGTAACAACGGAGTAACAATGGAATAACAGGTTTTCCACAACGGACGGCGCGATGGATTATCGGACGCAATCACGAGATATGGTTTTTCTCTGAATGCGATCAACAGAAATGGGCGCCGTTAAACTACTACTACTGTAGAGATAATCTACGAGTATCTATTAAATCTCGCTTTTGCTACTTGTGACTTGGCAGATGTTACTGCTGAGCCGTAAGCAGTAATACACTCGCAGAGGAAATCATGAAAGCACGCTGTCCGAGGGAAGGGTTGCTCGCGGCCTGCCAGCTGGCCAGTGTTGCCGTACCGAGCCGGGACATTAAACCGATTTTGCGCAACCTCAAGGCTGTTGCGACGGAGGATCGCTGTACGCTCATGGCCACGGACATGGAGATTGGTATCCGGCTTGACGTCCGTGGGCTGACCGTCGAGGAACCGGGTGAGGCCATCCTGCCGGCAGCACGGCTCATCAATATCCTCCGTGAAGCCCGCGATGAGGAGTTGGTCCTTTCGGCCGATCCCAGTGCCTGCACCGTCGAGGGAGCATCGTTGTTCTACGAGATGCCGAGCGAGGATCCGGCTCAGTTCCCAGAGTGGCCGACCTTCGAGGATACGACGTATCACGAGATCGCGGCCGGTTCCTTGCGAGAGATGATCCGCCGTACTGTGTTCGCCGCCTCGACGGAGAGCGGCCGTTATTCAATGACCGGTGTCTTGTGGGAGCTGGAAGGCGAAGCGGTCAAGCTGGTCGCCACGGACGGTAAGAAGCTGGCTCTCTGTCAGGGGACAGCCGCGGCCAGTGGCGGACACTCGACGAAGGGACAGCAGCCCATCGTTCCGACCAAGGCGATGACCTTGCTGGAGCGCAACCTTCAGGACGATGAGAGCGAGCTGGTGAAAGTCTGCTTCAGGTCGAACGATGCCCTGTTCCGCACCGGTCGGGCGATGCTGTACACGCGCCTGGTCGAGGGGCGCTTTCCCGACTATCGGCTGGTGCTGCCGAAGAAACACGCTGCCCAAGGCGACGCTGGAAGTCGCCCCGTTCCAGGCCGCGGTGCGCCAGGCGGCCGTCATGACCGACGACGAGGTCAAAAAAGTCGCCTTCTCGTTCGAGAAGGACAAGCTGACGCTCAAGGCCGAGGGGCCGACGTCGGGCCGCTCGAAGGTCGAACTACCGATCAAGTACGACGGCAAGACGGTGACGATCAACTTCAATCCGCAGTACGTCACCGACATGCTGCGCATCCTGCCGGCCGATGCGGACCTGATCCTGGAGTTGAACGACGGTAACAGCCCAGCCCTGTTCAAGAGCGGAGCGGATTATCAGTACCTGGTGATGCCGTTGTCGTGATGATTGTTTAGCCGCGAGCTTTTGCGAGCGCTGATGCGTAGCGCTCGCAAAAGCTCGCGGCTAAACAAAAACGAGGTAACTTCCTATGCCCCCACCGCCGCGAAAAAAGCCGCCCGGCGAACGCGGTCCAGAACTGCTCGGCGAGATTCTGAGCCGGCTGTTCACGGCCCGTGGTTGGGGTCGTCGCCAGGGGCAGCTGCACCTGGAACAGGCGTGGAACGAGGCGGCCGGCCCGGACATCGCCGCCCAGACGCGCGTCAACGGCCTGCGCCGCGGTGTGCTGGAGATCCTGGTCGGCAACGCGGTGCTGTTGCAAGAACTCGCTCACTATCACAAACGCCGCCTTCTCGAAGCGCTGCGCCAGAAGTTGACGAACATCCCGTTGAACGACCTGCGCTTCCGCGCTGGGGTGATCTGAATCTGTTTAGCCGCGAGCTTTTGCGAGCGTCTCACCCAGCGCTCGCAGAAGCTCGCGGCTAAACGATATTAGAAGGATACTGCCATGAACGAAGAACCTGTTATCGTCGCCGCGGGTGGAACGGTGATCGGCGGGGCGGCCGACATCGAGGTCACCTACGACGAGAATAGCGTCGATGTCTTCCGCGACAGCGAACACATCCGGCACCGGCCGGGCATGTACATCGGCGACACGGGACCCAAGGGACTGCACCACCTCGTCTATGAGCTGATCGCCAACAGCGTCGATGAGGCGCTGGCTGGCTTTTGCAAGACCATTCACGTCCGCATTTACGCCGACGGCAGCCTGAGTGTCGCCGACGACGGCCGCGGCATTCCGGTCGAGGAGCATCCCAAGGAGAAGCGTTCGACTCTGGAAGTGGTGATGACCTCCGTCGGCGCCGGGGCCAAGTTCGGCAAGGGGACGTACAAGATGTCGGCCGGTCTGCACGGCATGGGCGCCAAGGCTGTCACCTCCCTGAGCGATTGGACTGACGTCCAGGTCCAGCGCAACGGCCGCACCTACGAACAGGGTTACGAGCGCGGCAAGGCATCCACGCCCGTCAAGGACATTGGCGCGTCCAAGCATAGCGGCACGCGCAGTCCGGTTCCATCCCGATCCGGAGATTTTCCAGAACGGCACGTTCGACTATGACACACTCGAAAGCCGCCTGCGCGAGCTGGCTTTTCTCAACAAGGGGCTGGGCATCAGCCTGCACGACGAACGCAACGGCAAGGAGGAGACGTTCAAGTACGATGGCGGTCTGGCCGAATTCGTGCAGTACCTCAACCGCGATGAGCAGGTGTTGCACCTGCCCATTTACTTTGAGAAGAGCGTGGACGGCGTCGAGGTCGAGGCGGCGATGCAGTACGTGCGTACCGAGGAAGAGCGCGTTCGCTGTTACACCAATAACGCCTTCAATTCCATTGGCGGCACGCACCTCGTCGGCTTTCGTACTGCCTTGACGCGGACGCTGAACAGTTACGGCACGAAACAGGAGCTGTTCAAGAACGCCACGCCGATCGGCGAGGACTTCCGCGAAGGACTGACGGTCCTGATCTCGGTGAAGGTGCCGGAGCCGCAGTTCGATTCGCAAGAGAAGAAACGGCTGAACAACCTGGAAGTCGAGGGTATCGTCTCGGGGGTCGTCAGCGAGCACCTGGCCAAGTTCATGGAAGAGAACCCGAAGGTCGCGCAGCAGATCATCAAGAAGGTGGCGGTGGCGGCTGAGGCGCGCGAGGCGGCGCAAAAGGCAAAGGCTGACCTGAGGAAGCGCAAGGGCATCCTCAGCGGCGGCGGGCTACCGGGCAAGCTGTTCGACTGCACCAACAAGGAGCGCGAGGGCTCGGAGCTGTTCCTCGTCGAGGGCGATTCGGCCGGTGGGTCGGCCGAGTCAGGCCGCGACCGGCGTTACCAGGCCATCCTGCCGCTGCGCGGTAAGCCGCTCAACGTCGAGAAGGCCCGCATGGAAAACCTGCTGAACAACACGGAAATCACCAGTCTGATCTCGGCCATCGGTATCGACATTGGTCCCACCGAGAACGAGGAGGAACATCTCAAGCGGCTGCGCTACTCGAAGATCATTCTGATGAGCGATGCCGACGTGGACGGCCAGCACATCCGCACGCTGCTCCTGACGTTCTTCTATCGGCAGATGCCGCTGCTGGTGTCGCGCGGCCACATCTTCGTCGCCCGGCCGCCGCTGTTCAAGGTGACGCAAAAGAAGCACGTGCGCTTCGTACAGACGGCGGAGCAGATGACGCGCGAGCTGATGGAGCGCGGCCTCAAGGACACGCGCTTGCAGGTGTTCGACGTTCCGCCAAACGGCAGCCAGCCCCAGGTGCTCGACGGCGAGCGCCTGACCGCACTTCTAAAACTCGCCGCCCGGCTGGAAGATTCGCTCGTCATTCTCGAACGCAGCGGCCTGAACCTGAACGCTTTTCTGCCGCTCGCCGGTGACAAGGGGTTGCCGGTTTACCGCGTCGTCCACGCCGGCCACGAGGAGTGGTTCGCCACGCGCGAGGCCGTCGATGCCTGGCGGCAGGAGAAACAGAAGGAGCTGAAGCGCGACCTGGTCGTAGCCGACGAAGCGCCGACGACCGGCGGCGGCACGAACGGCCATGGCGACGACAGCTACCGCGAGCATGAATTCCACGAGGTGCGCAAGATCAACAAGGCGCTGGAAGAGCTGCGCACGTTCGGCTTGCAGGTGTCGGACCTGCTGCCGCCGAAGCGCCTCGCCGGCCGCGAACCGGACACCCGGCTCGTACTGGAGAACGGCGATTCGCACAAGCCGTTGGCCAACCTGCGCGAGCTGGTCGCCGAGCTGCGCAAACTCGGCGAGCGTGGCCTGACGATCACGCGTTTCAAAGGTCTAGGCGAGATGGATCCCGAGGAGCTGTGGGAGACGACACTCGACCCGGCCAAGCGCACGCTGATGCAAGTGCAGCTCGACGACGCCCTGAAGGCCGACGAGATGTTCCGCACCCTGATGGGTGAGAAGGTCGAGCCGCGCAAGGAGTTCATCACCAAGTATGCGTTGGAGGTCAAGGACATCGACTACCATGGGGCGTGAGAAGGGAGGCAAGAAGGCAAGATGAACAGGGACGATTTACAGAAACTGGCAATTGACCGCCTCGCCGACGCGAAGGTGCTGCTTGCGGCGAAGCGCTGGGCGGGCGCCTATTACCTGGCCGGATACGCCGTTGAGTGTGCCTTGAAGTCTTGCGTCATCGCTTACTTGATGAAGACCGACCGGTTTCCCGAAAAGAGGTATTCCGAGCAGTGCTGGACGCATAATCTGGAACAGCTGGTCAGTCTGGCCGGGCTCGCGGCCGAACTCGACAACGCCATGAAAGCGGATGCCGACGTGTTTGGTAATTGGGAAGAGGTCAAAGACTGGAGCGAATCGAGTCGTTATACTCGTACAACGAGAGATAAGGCGGAGGTTCTTCACGACGCCATCGCCGACAAGAAACACGGGGTGCTGTCATGGATCAAAAGGTGGTGGTAGGGCAGCAGTTTGAAGAAGGAAGACTCTTCATCGAGCATCTCATGCGCGGGGGGTTTCCCGTGACAGCCGCGGCCTGGTTGAAGGAGACCGAGAGCGGGCGGTGGTATCTGTACCTCGCCACCCCTCTCGTGGGCGAGAACACGGGGACCCGAGCGGCGTACCGGCGCAAGAACGAACTGATCCGTAACGAAAGGTTCGGGATCGGTCCGCTCGAGGTCAAGGTGATCGGTCCGCACAATCCCATTGCCCAGGCCATGATCGCCGCCAGGGACCGCTGTTCGAGCCGCGTTTCGATCTGCTGGTTCCGCGGTGATCGACTCGGGCCGCTCGAAGTCGATGAAGCCTACATCTACCCGACGATAATGGCTGACTAACGGGTGCCTCGCTGAGCCGCGCAAGGAGTTCATTACCAAGTACGCGCTGGAGGTCAAGGATATCGACTATCATGGGGCGTGAGGCAATTCCGTTTAGCCGCGACCCGAAAGGGGAGCGCGGGCTTCGCGGAGGCCACGCTCCCCTTTCGGGTCGCGGCTAAACAGGGGGGAGAATTCTCATGGCCTTCACCATTGAGATTCAGCAAGAAGACGACGGTCGTTGGCTCGCTGAGGTCCTCGATTTGCCGGGTGTGCTCGCTTACGGTCAGTCGCGCCGGGAGGCGACAGAACGGGTACAAGTACTGAGCTTGCGTGTCCTGGCCGAGCGGTTAGAGCATGGCGAGAGTGTTCCCGAGATGGACAGCGTTTTTGCGGTGAAACCGTGAGTCAGCGGCCGACCACCAAGGCGAGGCGTATCTTGGCCGCTCTGTTGACACCGGGGGATCTTTAATCAAACAGAAGCGGTCCGGCGGTGCGATTCGTCGCACCGCCGCGCCGCTTGACGTATTGGGCGAGCCGACCGTCCTGGCCTCAGAAGCGGTTGTCCGCGCACCAGCGGAGTTCGGCTCCTCTATTGCCGATTACCGTTGCCGCTGTAGATGGTCATGTTGATGGTATAGGAGACGGATTGGACCGAACCGTCGCACATCAGCATGTTGAAGGCCTGGGAGTGGGCGCTGCCGAAGAGCACGTCGCTGGCAAAACCGGGAGTGTCCTGCATCGGGATGTCGGTAATCAGGGTCCGGCGCGTGTTATCGTTGTCGAAGCCGGCGAATTGGCCCTCGTTGTCGCCGCCATCCTCACCGGTAAGGTAATCGGTCGGGTTCAGGTATTTCTCACCGATCAAGTAAGTATTGCTGGTCCCCCGCTGAATCTCCTCCATCCGGGTTTGACTTTGCTGGTAGATAACGCTGAGGTACTGGGAGGAGGTATTTGTTCCAGTCGCTTGGGGTCCGCCTTCCTGGTACGTCGTGTTGTTCGGGTTGTTGCCCACGCACGCGGCGTAATCGCCCCGGGCCTGGACGGGGGGAGTAAAAGTGATGCTGCCGGGGATGGCGGCAACCGCGTCATAGGCGTAGTTGTTCGTATTCGGCAAGGCAGCGGCAATCCGCCGCGTGGGGCAGTTGTAGGTCTTGATGGAGGTGGCAACGCAGGCGTTAGCGCCGTTTTGGCCGGTGCCCATCACTTCGTAGACATTCGTCTGCTCGATATGGGGCAGGAGACTGTACGACCAGCTTCCTGGCTGAAGGTTCCCAACGACGCCGGGATAGCCGCAGTAATCCCAGCCGAAACCGCCGGACGGGAAGTACCCGAGCTCATCGACGTGGCTGTGGCAGCCGAGGCCGATCTGCTTGAGATTGTTGGCGCAGCTGATCCGGGACGACGCCTCGCGGACCTTCTGCACGGCAGGGAGCAGCAGGCCGATGAGGACGGCGATGATGGCGATCACCACCAGCAGCTCGATCAACGTGAAGCCGTGCCGCGTCGTAAAACCACGGCCGCTCGCAGACGCTGAATGTGTGGTCAACATGAGGAACCCTCGATTATCGCAGATGAAGACGAGAGCCGTCCCACGGGAAGGCCCCTATACGATCCCGATTAGTCGGTGAGATAGAACGTATAATCCCGTTCATTCAGGGGGCTTTTCGGCGTCACCTCGCATCCCAGGGTGGTGCTGCTGTTGTAGCGAGCCGGGATGGTTTCGTTTCCGGAAGCGTCTTTCTTAAACACTTGGACTTTGAAGAAGCCCCACGGACAACCGGGTATATCCTGGTCTTCGCACTTGAGCGACACGTGACCGCTGGCGAGGCTGGTTCCGGAGGCGGCCTTGAATGCCGAACCGAGAAACGCTTCGGGGACAAGCGTGATCGTGGCGCCTTCCAGCGGCGAATCGTTCCAGAATACCCGCACCGGAACGTTGCCGCGCAACCCGACCCCGCTGTTCTTGTAGGCGGTCAGGCGAGCGACGATGTCCGCTTTGGTGACGCCGTTGCTATCCCTGCTCTTCAAGCCTTTCAAGCTGGGACAGGCGCTGAATTCCTGTTCGTCCAGAACGCCGTCTTTGTTCGTGTCGTACTCGGTCATGGCGGCCTGGGCGGCACCTTCCGGATCGACGGAGGGGGTTTCGATCGGCCCATTTCGCCGTTTGCACCCGGACGAGGGAAAGCTCGGCGCAATACCGACGAGAAGCCAGGGAAGTGTTCGCCGCCCGGTGAACGGAGAGAGATTCATGGCGTCGTCAACCGTCCTGTCGTCGATGTCGCTGCGAAGGTTTCACTACCAGTTTATAAAGATGCCGGTTGCAAGTATAGCAGATTTTTGGAGCAATCAACGTCGATTCGCCGTGACCCGAAAAGGGGAGCACGAGCATCTTAATGCCCGCACTCTCCTTTCGAGTCGCGGCGAAACAAGGTGCGTGACGAGCACAGTTCTAGCCTGGATTGCGCACGGCCCAGCGAAATGGCGGGCGCGCTGTTCACACCAGCCTGACGCGCAAGCCCCATATTCCGCACCCCGGTCGTCGGGGCTCCATTCGCGCGAGGGATGTTTTTTTCTCGCTCTCGATTCTACGCATCACGACCGCTGTCCGACAACATGGTTGCTTTTTTTTCAATGACCCGGTAGAAGGCTAAAGCCACTGGACGACCGTGCGCTTATACTATACTGATGTCGCCTGCTCTCTGGGATAGACTCTGATCGCCTGTTCTTCGGGATGGACTCCGATGCGTTTTACCTGGCCAGCTGACACGCCGTTCACCCAACGTATCTTGACGGTCGAACAGCAAACCTGCGCGCACTGCTCACGCACCCTTCATGTCTGCGATCATCGCCGTCACCGCCTCTTCACCCTGCCGGGTCCAGTCGAACGGATCTGCAAGTTGGCCCGCTGTCCCGATCCTGCTTGCTCTGGTCATGCCCATACGCTCAGTCCCCAGGCCGAAGCCCAGATCACCTTGCCCTGGTGGACCATCGGTTGGGACGTCTTCTGCTGGCTCGGCTATCGCCGCTTTGCACAACACTGGTCCATCCCCCAACTGCGCCACGAACTGCGTGACAGCTATCGCATCACCCTGTCCGAGGATGCTCTCGCTGGCTATCTGCGCCGCTATCAGACCATGGTCGCCGCACGCCACCAGGATGCCTCCCAACTGGCCGCCGCCTACCAGAACAGCGACGCCCTGGTCTTGACCATCGATGGCTTGCAACCGGAGAAGGGACACGAAACCCTCTACGTCGTACGCGAACTGCAAGGCAAACGCGTGTGGTTCGCCGAACCACTGCTGTCCAGCACCACGGCCGAGATCCAACGGCTGATCGTTCAGGCCAAACAGTGGGCCGAGCAGTTGGGCAAACCGGTGGTCCTGTGGATGTCGGACAAACAGGAGGCGTTCGTGCAGGCCATGGCCGCCGAGTTTCCCAAGGTGCCGCACCGCTATTGCCAGAATCATTTTCTGCGTGACGTGGCCAAACCCATGCTGGCCGCCGATAGCCATGCCAAGGTGCAGATGCGCCGCAAGGTCCGGGGCTTGCGTACCATCGAACGGGACATTTTGGCCGAGCAGCAGGCGGCTGCCGCGGCGACCAGCAGCGCGGTGTCCCCGTCGCCGCTGGAGCAGCTGGCGACCGGGGCTGCTCACAACTGCGGATCGACATGATGCCCGACGCAGATGTTCAAGAACAGGAGGCGGACTTAATCGGCATCAGCCTGGGCCAAGAGGGAGGTCGCCAACCCGCAGTCCTGACGACGGACCTGTTTGAACTGAATGTCACTTATCAGCAGTTTCAGTGCATCATGGACGGGGGAGCAGAAACGGAACAAAGGGCAGGTTCCTTCTTGAGGAAGGAAAAGGACGGAATAGGGGTCAGTTAGGAATGGCATTCGGATAAGAGCTAGCAGCGGCCTGCGAGCCCGCCGCGCCAAGCAAGGGCGAGCAGAAACCGCGGAAAAGACAGGCCCCTTCTTGAACATGAAAGGAAAACTGGCTAAAGTCAAGGGTGTTGTAGTACCGACCATCGCGTGACGGAGTGGAAGTGCCGTACTGGAGCATCTACTGCTTCTGGTGCAACGGTTACATCGCGGATGCACTTCTGGAGTGCATTCCGGTCCAGAGCCGCGCCCATCCGGCATATCTCCTCCTGGTACTTGCGCGTCCGGGCGCGGCACTGGGCTGTCCATACTGCAATGGCTTGATCGGCTTCGACGAAAAGGGGCAGCCTCAGCCCCTCAATCTGGTTGGCCGGTCTTTCGCTACGGACGCGCCGAATTGGAGTCAAAACGGGACGAAGACGGCGAGCCGTCGACGACCACACTGCCGGATTGGGCATTGCGTTGTCGTTTTCTTTGCCCCGGCAGCCATCCGCCTTTTGGGAACTACATCTATGCGGAACAAGCACCCCCTAATGAAATTGTCCCCTGAGGAAGTGTCGTTCCTCCGCCACTGGATGTACGATGAGATGCACTACCAGGAGCGGGAGTGGGCCAGCTAAGCAACTCCAGCGCGAGCATCAGGCGATCTCCGCGAACCTTGCGGAGATCATCGCAGCTGCGATCCCCGATCCGGCCGAACAATGGGCCGCAGGCGTGGGACCGCCGCCCGCCGAACCGCCGACGTGGCCATGGACAAAAGCGACGATCAAGGCGCGACTGGCGGAGGCTCGCGCTGTGCTGAATAGTCGAGCCGAACATTTCGCTGGTGCTGCCCAGCCACGCGACTGACAATAAAAGAGGTCGGGAGGGGCGGGAGTCTTTTTGTTGACTCTTCGTCGCACTGCCGAAGCGGAGATGGCAGTGTTACGGCGGTCGGTGCTACGAGGCTGCCCATCTGGGAGCCGCCGTAGGTGCAGAGGGGAAAGCGGGTTTTCGAGTTCTCGAGAAGATGCTTGACAAGGGTTTTCGAATTAGAAGATGCTTGACAAGGGCTCCTATGCCCTGGTATAATAAATTCTATCGTCGGTGGAATAAACGACGATGACACTCCCACCCCCTGATTGGGGGAAAGGCGTTTGTCATTTTTTCCAACAACCTCCTACATGGGAGGGGAAAGAAGGTAATCATGCCGACTCTCGCATCGTCCAAGCCCCCGCAAATCGGCGGCAACAAACCCGTTCTCCCATCATCGAAACCCCCGCAAGCCACTAACCGCGATCCTCTCATCGCTGGATACGAGGAACTCAACGCCTTATGGAAGCAGGCGGAAGAGCAACTCGCAGCAATGCGCGTCTCCGCCCGCGTCGAGGTTCCCTTGCCGCTGAAACGTTTTGGTGGCGGCACGCCTGACGATCCAGAATGGGAGAAGACGGATTTCCTCTCCTGGTGCAAGCCGGATAATGAATGGCGGCTTAGTCTCAGCACCGTTCATCGCGATCTCGTCCATAACTGCGAGGACGGATGGAGCGCTAGGCCCGTCGCTGAATGCCCGATGGAGGACCGGATCGCTCTGGCAAAGCATTTCCCCGCACTGAAGGTCGCGATGGAGGAAGCCCGTCAGAAGATGATTCCGGTTGTCGCTGACGCAATCGCAACGCTCAAGAAGGCCGTTTCAAAGTAATTGTTTTCCACCACCGACGACAGGGCTGGGGCTCGTTGCCCCGGCCTTCCATTCTGTCTCCAGATTTTCGTGGTTCCCGTGCCCGCGCAAAGCCGTGGAGATGGCACTCGACGTAGGAGGAAATCGAGCCGGTGATCTTCTCGATGACTCGATAAGATCAAGCCGACTCAGGTGGGCTGATTCTGATTTCTATCGGGGCGGAGAAAAGGTGTCAGGAACCTTTTTCATATCAGCAAAGGTTCAACCACGCATAATTTGCCCGCGAGCAGAAATGATCGAACACCCAAACTAGCACATCAGGGAAGCAATCAAGTACGCCCTGAAAAAAGGTTGGCGTTTGCTCAAAGCTGGTCCGCGAGCCCATGTTTGGGGACAGTTATTCTGTCCGTTCGCCCGTCGAGGCGGGTGCATCATTCGGGTCTTCTCTACGCCAAGAAACCCGGAAAACCACGCCCGACGGATTTGCGACGAAGTCGACAACTGTCCGCACGCCTGAAGCAAGGACGGGAGGAGCCAAACGATGAAGAGAAAAAAGACCTACGGATTTTCCGTGATCTTGGCAGCACGCACTCTCCGTGTTGAAGAGTGTGAGGCGCTTTATGAAGCCGGTTGCGACGATGGCACCATTGTGACCCGCAACCGCGTTACCTTCATTGCTTTCGACCGGAAAGCGGCTTCGCTGGAAGAGGCGATTCGATCAGCGACCGCCGACGTGCGTGCAGCCGGGTTCGAAGTAGTACGGGTGGAAATGCCCGCCCTGGTTTAACGACGGGAAGTGACCGTTCCCTAGGCGGCCAGGCAGCAGAGCCGGTCGTTCGGCGGCTAGAGCGAAGGGCGCTTCGATGGCGATTCCAAAGAAGTCGAAAACGTACCGAGACGATTTCCGGAAGAGGAGAAACACCATGAGTAACATCGTCGTGGAGTCCGTCATCGGTCCCGATGGCACTCTGCATCTGGACGTAACAATTGGCATTGAGAACGCCAATCAACCGGTGCGTGTGGTGATCGAAGCGGCCCGCAAGCCGATGACGCGAGCGGAGTGGGGAGCATTCGTGCGGTCGCTGGCGGGGAGCATCACCGATCCGACCTTTGAGCGGCCTCCGCAATTGCCCCTGGAAGTGCGGGAGTCGCTATCGTGACCTATCTGCTCGACACCAACACCTGCATTGGCTGGCTGCGGCAGAATCAACCGCAGATTGTTGCCCGGATTCAGGCTCAAGCGCAGACCGACATCGTGTTGTGTTCGGTGGTAGTCGGGGAACTGTTGTTCGGTGTCGAACGATCCGACCCGGTTCATCGGGCCAATACTGGCGTGCGTGTCGACCAGTTACGGCAGCAGTTCGCCTCGTTGCCGTTCGATGATGCCGCTGCCGAACAGTACGGTCGGATTCGCGCGGACCTGACCGGGCGGGGACTGCTCATCGGCGGCAATGACATGTTGATCGCCGCCATTGCGCTGTCAAAGGGCTGCACCTTGGTCACCCACAACACGGCTGAGTTCAGCCGGGTTGTTGGCCTCGTGATCGAGGACTGGCAGGTCCCCTAGCACCAAATGGTGTTTGGGGCCGTTTCTGGCAAGAATGCGACGCGACACTAACCCGACGCGCTAGCGAGGGAGCCCCCAAACCCCTCGCTAGCGCGTCGGGTTAGTGTCGCTTCTCAAAGTTGACACGAACGCCCCGGTTTACCGTTTGGTGCTAGTTGGAAAAAGCGGACACCGTAGATTATCATCCAGCAATCTTGCACAGGCAGACGAAAACCTGAATGAAGTCAAGGAAGGGAGGCGAACCGTCGTGGCTACCGAAACCGTGAATGAACAGACCATCCTTGCGGAATTGCACCACGTACCGCAGGATCGCTGGGAAGAAGTCTTGGCCTACATTCGTTCCTTGCACACGGTTGCGCCGTCAGCGGCCGGCAGCAAGCGATCCATGATTGCCGCCGACCTTTTGCACTCCGGCTTGATCGGCATGTGGGCCGACCGCTCCGACATCGGCGATAGTCGGGAATTCGCCCGTCGCTTGCGGGAGCAAGCCCAAAGCCGGAGACGTGCCCCATGATCTTGCTCGATACGGACGCGGCGGTGGACATCCTCCGCGGCCATCCACCGGCGGTCGCCTGGCTGCAAGGGCTTGGGTCCGCTTCGGACCGAAGCATCCGCTACACGAGGATTGAGCGATGGCCAAGAAACCATTCCGACCGCCGCATACCGCCCCGCTGCAACGCATTACCGCGGAGCCCATTACCGACTCGGCCGAGCAAGCCGCCATCGATCGGATGCGCAAGCGACTGAAGCGGAAGACGAAAACACCGCCCGGAACCGCCAGCCGCCGCCACGGTGGTCCCTTGCAAGGTTCATGAGGCGAGGCGACAATCATCTCGATCATCATCACCAACACAGCAACACGGTGCCGATGCCAGGAAAAATTGGTGTCAGTTCAACTTTTCGGGATGAAATGATGAACTGACACCGATTTTCTCCCCTCCGATTTTCTCCCCTGGAGGCAGCTATGCGCAACGAATTCACGGCAGTTATCGAACACGACGGCGACTGGTACATTGGCTACTGCCCGGAGATCCCCGGCGCTAATGGCCAGGGTCGAACGATCGAAGAATGCCGAGCCAGTCTGGCGGATGCTATCGCCCTCATCCTGGAGAACCGCCGCGAAGATGGTCTTCGCGGCGTACCAGCCGACGCCATCCGTTAGACCGTAACGATTGGATGAAACGAACCGGCTTGCTGAAACACTTGCGCAAGAATGGCTGCGTGCTCAGGCGCGAAGGGCGTGGGCATTCCTTGTGGATGAATCCACGAATGACAAAAAAGGGGGTCGGGAGTCTTTGGGAGTCTTTTTGTTGACTCTTCATCGCGCTGCCGATGCCCGGCAATGACTCCCGACCCCTTTTTTCTCCCACTGCCGCGTGAACTGGAGGGTGTCCCATGACGATGCTCGATTGGAGTCATTGTTCAGCTGTCGAACGCTCCGCCGCCAAAATGAGTGGCGTGTGGGCGTTCCGAGGGACTCGTGTGCCTGTGAAGTCGCTCTTCGGAAACCTCGAGGACGGCGCCACGGTCGATGAGTTTCTCGAGTGGTTTCCGGGCGTCGGCCGCGAGCAAGACCTGGCCGTGTTGGCGTTCGCAGAACAGAGCCTGACTACGCCCTGACGGGAGGAAAGCATGCGCGTGCTGTTGGACCAGGGCACTCCGGCTCCGTTGCGGGGCTCCCTGGCGGCGCATGTCGTCTCCACAGCCTTCGAGATGGGCTGGCCGGCACTGTCCAATGGCGACTTGTTGGACGCGGCGGGGACAAAAAGGGGACTCACGGGGAATGTGCTTGATGGATCGTGTGTGTGCCAGGGAACGGGCTATTGGGGGTCATGACAACATCGCGCCGGGAGCCGTGCAGGTCGGTATCAAAGAAGTCCAGCAATCCTGCGTGGCCTAGCAGCGCCCATCGCAAAGGCAGATCCACGAAGCCCAAGGTCGCCTTCCATTCACAAGTCTCGACACCGTCGGTTAAGCGGAGCCTGACGGCAGCATATGAATAGGGGATAATCGTCCCGCCCACGGGTTGGGCCTCTCCCTGGGGAGCGCCGCGCAAATCAATCCCCAGCAGGCGAGCGAGGAACAGAGGGAAGATGGTGTCGTCCGAGGCACAGTCCAGGCAGCCGTCGTAAAGCCGCGAACCCAGGGATCCGAAGAGGCGGATGGGAACGATCGGGCGATAGCGCACCGTAGCGCCGCCGAGCGAAGGGACCGGACCCTTGGTCGGCAAAGGCAGGTAGGGAAAGATCACGACAGGTTCAATCCTCCGAGTACGCAATCCGTTTCGGGAATGCCCTCGATGGGGCAATCTTCCGGGTCCTCGCCGGCAGCTCGGATCAGCTCATCCAGGGCTTCCGGATTCCGGGACGCGGCGACGAGCCGGGTGCCGTCCGAGCTCCACGCCACCCACTCGCCCCGGTGCTTGGCCAACTCCTCCAGCGGGAAGGCGACCCGATTCTTGAGATAGACTTGCATGTTCATGCGCGGCTTCCTGGTGGGCCGATGAGAGATAACAAGCACCGCCGGAAATCAACATTAGTGCGTCGCTGACCTGCTGTCAATCGCGACGTTCGAGGACTATGCCCGCAGCTGATCATCCACGAACCCGTTCACCGCTGCATACCCCCGTTCACCGCTGCATGCCCCCATGTGAAAAGCCTCACGATGTCCGATCCGAATGATGTGCGACATGCGGGAGAGGTGCTTGGCCCTGGCCGACTTCACCGCCTCGTCGAGCGTATCCCCAGGAAATACTCGCCAGATTCAGGCTCGATCACGACGAACCGATTCAGGTCTGAGGCTCCAGCACGGCCTGCAGTTGCTCGGCGTAGATCCGCTTGGCAAAAAGTACCGGCGCGAGTGCAGAGCCTGGGTAGTAATACGGAGTATAACGCAAGGTGGGGCGGGTGTTACGAGATGCCCCAAAACGACCAAAAAACTCTTACGCCATATTAATGAATATGCGCGAAACCTAGAAAAGGCGCGCATCGCATAACAGTTTTCGGGCGCAGGCGCCCCCGTGTTACGTGTTACGCGATGCCATCAGTGGGTACATTTGACCCCGCCGGTCCGCCTTAAGAAAGAAAAAGGGGTCAGGTTAAACTGACCCCTCTTTGGTCTTCAGACTCACCGTAACCGTCACGGCCGTCGAGTGCGAGGCCGCCAAGTTCGCGCGGCCGCCAAAGCTCGCGGTGATGGAGTTCGACCGCCGGCAGCGAAGCGATGCTGAGCAGGGCCACGCCGGAGCCGTTCAGGGGAACCGTGCTCAGCGGCTTGCCGTTGTCGAAGAAGCTGACCGACCCGATCGGCGTGCCGCTTCCGGGCGCCGCGACAATGACACTGGCCGCGAAGGACACCGTCTGGCCGAACACCGATGACCCCGCCGATTCGTTCAGAACCAGGGTGGTGACGTCCTGTGCAACGGTCTCGCCGAGCGCACCGCTCTGGCTGGCGGTGAAGTCCGCGCTGCCGTTGTAGTGGGCGGTGAGGGAGTGCGAGCCGGCCAGCAGCGTCGCGATGTTGAGCAGGGCGTCTCCCTGCGCATTCAGGTTGACCGTTTGCAGCAGGTTGCCGTTGTCGAAGAAGCTGACCGATCCGCCGGGAGTGCCGAGCCCGGGCGTCGCGGAGTTGACGCTGGCCTCCAGGGTCAGGGACTTACCGAACACCGAGGTGGGCGACGATTCGGTGAGGGCCGTGGTGCTGGCGGCCGGTGCCACCTTCTCGCCGACGGGAAGGGATTGCTGACTGGCGAAGAAGCCGCCCGGACCAGTTCCGAGATACTTCGCCGTGATGCTGTGCGTCCCAGCGCTCAAGGTCTTCAACGTGATACTTGCCGTGTCGGAGAAGGGGAGCCCGGCTTGGCCGGCGAATGTCCCGTCCACGAAGAACTGGACGACGCCGGTCGTCGGTTGGACGGTCCCTGGCAGCGAGGTGACGGTCGCCGTGAACGTCACCGCCTGACCGAACGTCGAGGCCGCCGTGGACTCGGCCAGCGCGATGCTGGTCGGGTTGGTTAGCGCCAGCGTCTCGGGCACTGAGCTAAAACCGACCGCGGCGTCGAAGCTCAATGAGCTGCTGTTGGCACTGAAGGTGAGGCCGCTGTTGATCCTGTTGAAGGTGGGCGAGCCGGCGTCGACGGTCGGGCTCGACAGCGGGGTGAAATTCAGCGACGTCGCCCCGAGAGCAATATCGGTGACGCCGATCCCTTGTGCAGTCTGGCCCTCAAAGGCGAGATGCTGGCTGTTGGGGCTGAACTGGAGGTCGAAGATGTTCTCGAACACGCCGCTGACGACCTGGCCGTCCTCGATGACCGCGAACGCTGCCGGGCCGGTCACGGGAGCAATGGGAGTGAGTTGACCCACGCTCGCCGTGTGCAGGTGGTTGGGGCTCGTGATCGTGCCGAGCGTTCGGAAGACCGTCGGCACGGCGCGTTCTTCGAGGTGTTCCAGCGCCGGCTGAAATCGCCGGAACGACTGTGGCCGGGGACGGGAGCGGGTCCAGGTCTTCAAGAAGCGGGCAATACGTTTCAACGTCAGGAACAAGGTGCAACTCCGTGCTTGAGGTTGGAGACTGACCGGCAGACTGCCGGTCACCGATGTCCGGTGCTATTACGGCCGGACCGCTGCCGCTCCGATGCCGTGTTTTCCCTTGCATTTCTCGGATTCGATGAGCCGCGAGTCGCTCGTCGGACCAACTCTTGTCGCCAGACTATGCGTGTCTCTGGCGAGCGGCGGACAAAAGTCCGCCATGCACGCTGTTCACGGCGGACTATCGTCCGCCGCTCGCCGTGCATCACTTTTGTGACGAGCAATAGCCTTCTGCCGGTTCGTTGAAAACAAAAGGACTCTCCTGGATCAACGTCGTCCGGTTGCGCGATCATGGGCCCACGACAGCAGCCGCCTGTTCACCCTCGACGTGCTGCGGCTGCCGAAGGCCCTTCCGCCGTGCTGAAGGACATCCCCTGCGGGCGATCAACGGCAAGCCGGCCGCCGACTTCGGGAAGGAGAAGGGACGCGATAAAGCAGCAGGGCGCACGAAGCCGCACGAACCCGCAATCGCCTCAACTTTCCTGTTGACACCAACCCGAAAACTTGCGACGGTTGAATAGAGAGACCATTTACGCAACCGCCCGCGCTGGGCGGGTGGGAGGAAGAGTTCGGCGGCGCCGCGGGGCGGACCGAATCGAGTTCTGCAAGGGGATGGTTCATGGTGCATTTCTCCTGCGACCTCTGCGGCAAAGAGATGGACGACGATCAGCAGCGGTTCGTCGTGAAAATCGAGGTCTTCCCGGCCGGCGAACCAGCCGCGATCACCGAGGCCGACCTGGATCAGGATAACCTGGAAGCCGTTGCCCAGCACCTTCAGGAGACCTCAGACGAGGACGACGATCCTGCCCTCGAGCCTTCAACTCGCAACTTCCGCTTCGACCTCTGCCCCGAGTGCCGCAAACGCTACGAACGCGCCCCCCTCGCCCGGGAGGCTGCCGCCCAGAAGTTCGAGTTCAGCAAGAATTGACGACAAACGCACCGTTTAGCCGCGAGCTTTTGCGAGTGCTGAATTCAGCGCTCGCAAAAGCTCGCGGCTAAACGTGTATGTCGATCCACGGAGGGATCCATGCGCACCGGAAGCGCAGTCCAGGCCGGTAGCCGACCTGCGGGTTACTACGAAAGTGACCGTCCCGAGGTGGCGGCGCTGGTGCCGGCCGACTGTCGCCGTGTGCTGGACGTCGGCTGCGGAACGGGCCAACTCGGCCGACTCCTGAAAGAGCGCTGCCATTACGTCACCGGCGTCGAGTTGGTCGATGAGGCAGCCGACGAAGCCCGGTGCTGGATTGATCGCGTCGAAATCGCCGACGTCGAGAAGGGTTTCCCCTTCGCTCCCAATTCCTTCGATTGCGTAATCTTCGCCGACGTCCTGGAACACCTCATCGACCCGTGGCGCGTGCTGAGCGAGGCGGTCGAGTTGCTGTCCGACGGCGGGTGTATCGTGGCCAGTGTGCCGAACGTGCAGAACTTCCACATACTGTGGCGGCTGGTGCGCGGCCGCTGGAAATACCGTGATCGCGGTATTCTGGACCGCGGACATTTGCGATTCTTCACCCTGGAGACGATCCGCGACCTGTTTACCACGGCGGGGCTGACGCTGGCCCACGTCGGCCACCGCTACCGCCGCTCGCTCTGGCGCCGGCTGATGTGTTTTCTGACCGCGGGGCGGGCGCACGGGTTCCTTGCGTCGCAGTATCTGGTGGTGGGGCGTAAGAATCCCGTTTCGCCGCGACTTCCGCGCTATAGGACGTAGAGGACCTCTGCGACCTATTAGAAGACCCTCGTTGCGTTCCAAAGCGGAGAGACGAAGCGAGGAAACCTCACTCTGGATAATCTTCGCCTCTCCGTGTACAATCCGCGGGCGCCCACCTTCACGGAACGGGAGGTGATCGGAACCATGCCTCGATCCGTCCGCACATTCCTGGCTCTTGCCGCGCCGCTTTTCGCCGCCGGTGCCTTGTCTGCCCAGCTGCACCAGATCGGCGAGGACGAACCGCGCGTTCACGTCCCCGCGCCCAACCACGCGGCAGGAACTCAACCATCTCGAAGCGCTCCAGCTCTACGCCCTTGCCGTGGCGGAAGAACACGAGGGCCGGCTCGTCGAGGCTGTCCGCACCTACGAGGCCGCCCGCCGGCTCGATCCCGACGTGGCCGCCATCCATCGCGGCCTCATCAGCTTGTACGCCGGCCTGGATCGCCTCGACGACGCTCTCGAAGCCTGCCGCCGGGTGCTGGATCTCGACCCCGACGACTACGGCACCGGCTACCTCTATGCCCGGCATCTGCGGCTTCAGAACAAGGAAGCCGACGCTCTGCCTGTCCTCGTTCGAGTGGCCGCGCTGCCCGCCCTGAAGGATCGGCCGGATCTGTACATCCAGGTGCAGTTCGACCTGGCCGTCCTGTACGAGGCCGCCAACGATCTGCCCCGCGCCGAGGCCGCCTTCCGTCTGGCCGCCGGCGCACTCGACAATCCCGAAGCCCTGCTCGATCAAGGGCTGTTCACCGCGGAAGACATTCGCTCACGGGCCGCCGAAGTGTACGAACGGCTCGGCAGCGTCGGCCTCAAGGCGGGGAAGATCGATCGGGCCATCGCCGACTTCCAGGAGGCACGCAAGAAAGACCCAAGCCGCGCCCGCGCTTGTCGCTGCACCTCGCCGAGGTCTATGCCAAGCAAAAACGGCCGCGGGAGGCGTTGGCGAACCTCAACGAATTTCTGCGCACCCAGCCGCAGGGCATGGACGGCTACGAGATGAAGATCACCCTGCTGAAGCAGCTGGACCGAGCGGGCGACGTGGTGCCGGAGATGGAAGCCGCCGCGGCCAAAGACCATCACAACCTGTCGCTGAAGCTGCTGCTGGCTCGGGAGTGCCGCAAGGCTGGGAAAGCGGAGCGGGCCGAGGCGATCTACACCAGCCTGAGCCGCGAGAACCCGACTGTCGAAGTCTACCGCGGCATCTTCGACCTGTGCAAGGACGACGGCCCGCGCGGCGCCGCCCGGGCGCTGGACCTGTTCGACGCCGCGGTGCAAAAGGCCGAGAAGGAAAACATGGCCGCCGAGGCCGCCCAGGCTCGGGCCATGCTCGGCGCCCTGCGCGGCGACCCCGAGTTGGTCAAGCGCATCCTACCCGTCATCCGCCAGCGCCTCCAGGGCGGGAAGGAGTTGGCGTACCAGACGCACGCGCTGTTCGCCAACCTCGCCGTGCGCGGCGAGCAGGCGGAAGCTGCCGAGGAGCTGTACCGCAGCCTGCTCAACCGCCGCGACCTCCCGCCGGCGGTGGAGGGCGAGGTCTACCTCGGTTTGCTCCAGGTACTGGCGGCGCAGCGGAAGAACGCGGATGTCGTCGAGATATGCAAGAAGGGCCTCGACAAGGCCGAGGCGACGAGCCGCATCCTCTTCTTCCGCCATCTGATGTTCGCCCACGCCGGCCTCGGTGAGGACGACAAGGCAGTCGAGGCCGCCGACGAGCTGGTCAACATCGCCAACGACAAGCAACGGCTGCGCTGCCGGCTCGATCGCGCCCGCATCCTCGCGGAGTGTGCCGACAAGGAACGCAAGGAGAAGTCCCTTGCGGAGTGCCAGGCGCTCTTGAAAGAGTATAATCAACCGGGGGACGTGCGAACGATCCGCTACGCGCTGTCGGGCATCTATTCGGCGCTCGACGATAAGCCCCATTCCGAGGAGCAGTTGAAGCTGATCCTCGAAGCGGATCCCAACGATGCTTCGGCCTGCAACGACCTGGGCTACCTCTGGGCGGACCAGGGCAAGGAGTTGGCCGAGGCGGAACGGTTGATCCGCAAGGCGCTGGACCTGGACCACAAGCAGCGGACGGAAGGCCCGGACGTTCAGCCCGACGCCGACAAGGATAACGCCGCTTTCGTGGATAGTCTCGGCTGGGTGCTGTTCCGCCGCGGTCAGCTGGTCGAAGCCCGCCGTGAAATGGAGCGTGTGCCGACGCTCCCCGGCGGCACCGACGATCCGGTTGTCTGGGACCATCTCGGCGACGTGCGCTTCCGCCAGGGCGACAAGAAGGCCGCCGGCGAGGCGTGGCAGAAGGCGCTGGAGCAGTACCAGAGCGGCGTTCGCCGGCACCAGACGAAGCAGGTCGAGGACTTGAAAGAGAAACTTCGCCTGCTGGGGCGGTGACGTTTAGCCGCGAGCGTTCTTCTCCCCTCGCCCCGGTACTCCGGGGAGAGGGGTTGGGGGTGAGGGGCGAGCGCCAGAACAGTATTTGGCCGCTTTCCCCTCACCCCCGACCCCTCTCCCCGGAGTACCGGGGCGAGGGGAGAGTTACGGTAACGCAAATCATCATTTGACGTTGTCTGCATGAAGGAGAAGCCATGTCCGGCCATTCCCACTGGGCCACGATCAAGCACAAGAAAGGGGCCGTCGATGCCAAGCGCGGCAAGCTCTGGAGCAAGCTGAGCCGGGCCATCATCATCGCGGCGCGGCACGGCGGCGGCGACGTGACGATGAACCTGAAGCTGCGCTACGCCATCGACAAGGCGCGCGAAGTGTCGATGCCGAAGGACAACATCGACCGGGCCATCAAGCGCGGCACCGGCGAGCTGGAAGGCCTGATCTACGAAGAGATCACCTACGAGGGTTTCGGCTCCGGCGGCGTGGCCGTGCTGGTGGACGTGCTGACCGACAACCGCAACCGCACCGCCGGCGAGGTGCGCAAGATCTTCGAGCGCAACGGCGGCAACATGGGCAGCGCCGGCTGCGTCGGCTACCTGTTCGAGCGCAAGGGCGTGTTCCTCGTCGCCCCGGACGGCAAGGACGAGGACACGATTCTCGGCTTCGCGCTGGACGCCGGCGCCGAGGACATGAAACCGGCCGGTCCCAACTTCGAGATCCTGTGCGAGCCTGCCGCGTTCAACAAGGTGAAGGAGGCGCTGGAGAAAGCCAGCGTGACCGTGCTGAGCGCCGACGTCGCGCAGATGCCGAAGGCACCGACCGACGTGGACCTGGAGGCGGCGCAAAAGGTGATGCGACTGAGCGAGGCGCTGGACGATCACGACGACGTGCAGCACGTGTACACGTCGATGAACCTGAGCGATGAAGTCGCGGCGGCGCTGGAGAAGGGGTGACAAGATAACGACGAGCCGCGACCGTCAGGGAGCGCTCCCTGACCATCGCGGCTCGTTGAACGGGCGAACGATCACGGGTGCCGGTTGCCTGTCGCTGCCCTCCGTGCTCGTCCTTATGCAAGGATTTTCTCGACCTCTGCTTCGTTGAAGGGGATCCGCTCTCCGCGTTCCAGTGACTCTATCCCGATCATAATCTCCCTACGCAGATCCTCGCGATCCCAGTCCAGTTCATCTTCTTCATTATTCAGGCGGTACAAGGCTGCTCGGATTACGGTCAGAGGATCTGGGTAGATGCCCCTCCTGACCATGTCAGCGACGATCTCAACTAGATCCGGTGGCATGGTGATGTCCATCGGTTCATCTCCGAATCGTGACGGATTACATTCAAGATAGCCGATAGTGCCACAGCTAATCAATTCGCCGTTCCCTTTCGCGCCGCCAGCATCCCCGCCAGGAAATGCACCACGTCGTTCTGTTCGCGCACCGCCGCGGCCACGACATCTCGCCGTGCTACGGTGCTGTTCCAACCGTCTTGATGACCTCCGCCGCTTCGGCCGCGCTAAGGCCGAACTGCGTCAGGAAGTCGAGCACTGCCGTTGTTTTCCCGGCATATACCTTGTCCTCGAACAGCGCGAAGTAGGGCACCCGAACACCGTCGAGGATGCCGCGGTAGCGCTGAATTGTGTGCGTCAATTCGCCGTTCCGCGTCTAGGTGAGCCAGACACGCGGAGCGGGATCGGTCTTCACGATGTGCAGTCGCAGCATATCCAACAAGCCACCCCTAGTGAAGTAGCGCACGAGGGCACCGGAATCCGGACGCCGCATCGAGACGAGTTCCTCTTCAGGAATCTCTGTCTCCGTCGGCTCGCATTCGTAATTCTCGATCGTGACGCGAAGAATACGGCGGCCTCTAACGCCAAGCCGCCCGCGATCTTCGATGACTTGCATGGCTTTCGGTTCGAGACCACCGCGCTCGGCATAGGTCACCCAATCGCCGACGCGGATCCTTGCGCTCCGCGTTTTCGCCGCACTCATGGCTCTTCTCCTCTCACCAGGGGACTGAACCTGTCAACTGGTGTAGTTGCCGCCGCAGGACTTCATCGAAAATCTTCGCCAGCCTCTGGTAAGTGTCTCCCTCACTTCCGCGCCGCCAGCATCCCCGCCAGGAAATGCACCACGTCCCCCTGTTCGCGCACCGCCTCGGCCAGGGTGCGATAATCGCCGACTTTCTGGCACAGTTCCGCCACGCCGGGACACGTCAGCCGCCGGCTATCGACGCCGACCAGGTGCTTGCGCCACGGCCAGCGCCTCCTTCGGCCGTTCCAGCCGCAGCAGCAGGTTCACCAGCACTTCCGCCGGATAAGTGCCGACCTCCTCTTTGTTCGCCTCATCAGCCCGCTGCCGGAAATAGTTCAACGCCTCTTCGACGTCCTCGCCCTGCAAGATCGTGACGTACAGATCGTATGACTTGTACTGGTCCTCGAACGGCGGTTCGCCGGAGCCGACGAACTTGCTCGACAGATGCCGGCCGTAGGCGCACAATTCGCGCACCAGGGCCAATTCGGGGCACTTCGGCAGGTGGACGCTCATCTGCACCACGGAACTCAGGTGCGACATGTCGATGTGGTAGAAGTCGTCGGCGAAGAGCCAGTCGCGGCCCTCGATCAACTTCAGGACGACGCCGGGCGAATCGGGCGGAGCGTCGGCAATCTCCGGCCGTTTGCCCTCATGCCGTTCGATCTCGACGACCAGGCGCTGGCGCAGCTCCTCGTAGAGGGCGCGCACCAGCCGCTGGATGCAATACTGCTTGTCCTCGATCGTGTGCGGCAACTCCTGACCGCCGAGCGTCGTGATGGCGTTGCAGATGCCGAAGCGATTCAACGCCCACTCGAAGCCCTTGCGCGGATGGATGCCCTCGTAGAAGGCGATCTGTACGAGCGGCTGCATGTCGTCGTCCGGGCCGGGTTCGAGGACGTCGAGGGCGGCGCGGATCGGGGCTGTCTCGCCGATCATGCGGAAGTAGCCGTAAGCCTGCGGCAGATTGCCGGCCTTGAGGAATAGGCCGCCGATCTCGCGCACCGCCGAGCGGATGCCTTCTTCGTAAGGGCCGACGACGGCGTCCGGCAGCTCAGTGGATGGCCCGGTTGGAATCGGCGACACGCCCAGCTCGTGCCGTTTACGGAGGAGCAGGGCGTAGAAGAGATTGTGATAATCCTTTTCCTCCCGCAGCGTGTCACAGAGACGCGCGACGGCGGCGTTGGAACCTTCCGCGGCGAGAGTACGTTCGAGTTCATCGTAGACGGTGGGATTCATGATGCAACGTCCGGGGTGATATAGCCCCCGGCGAGCCGGGGGCGAGATGGCGAAACCCCCGGCTTGCCGGAGGTTCTATCAGTCTATCGCGCGGCCGCTCGGTGTCATTTGCCGTTTCCGGACCGCCGGCGCAGCCGTTCCAGTTCGGCGCGGAGCCGGGCGACTTCGGCCTCTGCCGCGTCGCGCTGGTGGAGCAGCTCGCCCGGCAGCGGCAGCAACTCACCGCGGAACCAGAAACGAACCCAGCCGTCGAGGATAGCGACCTCAAGTTCCAACTCCGGGATTTCGCGGCGATCATTTTCGTTCGGCTTAACGCTTACGAATTTCCGAGTAGTGTGGCGATAGAGCGTCAACTCCTGGTTGTCCGGATAGAACAGCAGGTAGTACGGCACCTTGATCTCGTGCTCGTACTTTTCCATGTTGTCGTCGTAGTCCTTGCGCTTGCTGTTCTTCGAGACGTACTCGAGCATCATGAACGGCTTGACGGGTTGCAGCGGCAGGTTGTAGCTGCCCTCGACCTTGATCGGGCCGGCGTGGATCACCACCATGTTGTCGGGGACGACCTGCCTTAGCTTCTTCTCACCCTTCTGTTCGTACTGTACCAACATCTCGTTGAAGACATGGACGTCGGAACGGTGGGCCTTGACGAGCGCGAAACTCTCCAGGAAGATTTCGCGTTGCTTTCCCTGCGGTTCAGCTTCCATGAAATGCTCCGGGGGCAGGCTCCGTAGGTACGCTTGCTCCGCCTCGTAATAGCGAAGATCGAGCAGGATACGGGGAACCTTCGTCGGCATGGGTTTCCTCCTGGCAAAGACGGGCGCGCCGCTACTTTACTCCGCCGAGTCGGGTCGTGGAAGATGAACCGTGCGAAACGCAAGCAGATGGGATGCTACATCGTGAGGCGATACTTCGGCCGCTCATTCAGGAACTTCCCCACGCGCTCGGTGCGGGTAATCGCTTCGGCGAGGAAGGCGACGGCCTCGCGCAACCGTTCGTCCGGCTCGGCGCAGCTGAAGCGCAGGAAGCCCTGGCCGGCCGCGCCGAAGCACTCGCCGCCCAGGCACGCCACGCCACGCCGATCGTCCGCCGCTTCCAGCAGGAACAGCGCCAGGCCGTGCGACGTGATGCCGAGCCGCTGGCAGATCGCCGACACGTCGGGAAAGGCGTAGAAGGTGCCCGGCGGCATCAGCACCGTCACGCCCTCGACCTGCGCAGCTCCTCGACCAGCAGTTTCACCTTGAGATGGAAGCGGGCCATCACCTCGTCGCGCTCGGCGGCGTCATGTTCCAGGGCCGCGGCACCGGCGGCTTGCACCAGCGGCGGCACGCACGACAGCGACGTGTTGATCAGCTTGCTGAACACATCGGCGACGCGCGGGCTGGTGACGGCATAGCCGAGACGCCAGCCGCTCATGCTGTACGACTTGCTGAACGTGTACGCGGCCACGGTTTGATCCAGGATGCCCGGCTGGGCGAGCAGCGGCTCGTGCTGGCCGTCCCAGACCATGTGGCAGTACGGCTCGTCGCTGAAGACCGCCACGTCGCGGCCGCGCACCAGGTCGGCGAGGCCCTTCAGGTCCTCGGCCGTGGCGACGCCGCCGGTCGGATTGTGCGGCGAGTTGAGGAAGATCGCCTTGGCCCGCGGCGTCTTCAGGAAGTGCTCGACGTCGTTCAGATCGGGCCGAAACTGGTTGGCCTGCCGCAGCGGACTGAAGACGGCGTGGCACCGCGGCGTTCGATGTTCGGGCCGTAGGTCGGGAAGTGCGGCGTGAAGACCAGCACCGCGTCGCCCGGTTCGAGGAACGCCTCGCAGAAGAACTGCTCGAAGATCTTGGCCCCGCAGCCGACCACGACGTTTTCCGGCCTGATCTCGACCCCGTACTCGCGCCGGTAGTTGCGCGCGATGGCCTCGCGCAGCGCCGGTGGCCGGGCGACGGACAGTAGTGCGTCTCGCCGGCCTCGATGGACGCAATACCGGCGGCGCGGGCGTGTTTCGGGGTCGGAAAGGGGCTGTCGCCGATTTGCAGCTCGATGACGTCCTTGCCGGCCGCCTTGAATTTCTTGGCGACGGCCAGCACATCGAAGGCGGTTTCGGCTCGCAAGCCGGCGGCGAATTGACTCAGGGTGGCGGTCATGGTGCGGTAGGAAATTGTTTAGCCGCGAGCTTTTGCGAGCGCTCGAACAAACGCTCGCAAAAGCTCGCGGCTAAACGAGAGTTATTGTTTCGCCGCGATCGTCTGGGCCAGCGGCCGGACCACGGCGGGGATGATGTGGGAGTCGACCAGCTCCTGCAACACGCGGCGCTGGTTGCGGTACGACTCGACGAACTCCTTGAACGGCTGCCGGCCCCAGTACTGCCGGACCGTGAAATAGACGCTGATCGGCGCCTCCGGGAACTGGCCGGTGCGGATCTGGTAGGCATTCGTCCGCGTTTCGATGCTCAGCCGGCACTGCAAACGGCACGCCTCGTCCAGGGCCAGCATCAGCGACGGCTCGTAGTTGATGACGCGCGACCCCGGCAGCTGCAAGAGCGATTCCAGCGTCGTGTTCAGGCCGAGCGCCTCCGCCACCACCTCGTCGTGGTTGCCGTTGAACATGAAGTCGAAGGCGAACAGCACGTCGAGCGCTTCGCAGTCGAGCGGGTTGAAGTCGAGGTGGTACGGGGCGACCTCCAGCAGGTGCTCATGCAGATTGTCGGCGTTTTCCAGCTCCGGCGGGTTGACGTAACCGGAGCAGAGCCGTTTCTGCTCCAGCGTCACCCAGCGGTAGCTGCCCTGTTCGCGGTCTTCCTCCAGCACGAAATCGCCGTTCTCCCGGCAGTCGAAATCGGTCATCTGCGGATAGGTCTTCCGCAGTCCGTCGAAGAAGTGCAGGACGGTCTCCCGGGTGGTCGGAAGCGGCATCTTGGTGTTCACGTAGACATAGACGCCGAAGTCATCGCACACGGAGTTATACGGGTTCATCGCAAGGTCCTTTCGTTTACGCCGGGCGCAAACGTAAACGAGTCAAACGAGGAGGTGTCCCCTGCAACCATTGTTCGGTTTTTCGTCGGCGGATGCAAGGGCCGCAGCAAGATTTCCGGCGCGGACCTTCTCCCCTCTCCCCTGTACTCAGGGGAGAGGGGTCGGGGGTGAGGGGTGAGATACGAGACTGTGTGCTGCCTCTTACCCCTCACCCCCGACCCCTCTCCCCTGAGTACAGGGGAGAGGGGAGAAGAGCGGCACGACACGAAAAAACCTCGGTCCTGCTCGGCGGGTAGACGAGACAGCGACCGAGGTATATTCGATCAGACGCGGAGAGTCGGCTACAGGTTCACGCGCTGCGAGCCAGCTTGGCCTTGACGGGGACATTGAGATTGGTCTGGTGGAGCCAACGGCCGGAGTCGGAAGCGCCGTGCCAACGTTGGAGAGAGATGGAGCGGACGTGATCGCGCTCCTCGTCGTCGAGGACTTCAAAGTACGCCGTGACGAAGTTGGCGCGGACCTGGGTGGAGGAGCGGCCGAGGTAGACGAGACGGTCGGTGCGGTCATCGAACACGGCCACCGCGCGCCACCCCTGCGGTTTCGCTTCGGTCTGGTAGAACATGGGTCAAACCCTCCTTGGTTTGGGTGTCCAGTGTAGAACGATAAGATGACGAAAAGCGGGGGAAAAGTCAAGAGGAAGACGTGCGCCGGATGGGGTTTTCCGTTGACTCTGGTGCGATGGGCCGGCTACAACGGGGTTGGCGTGGTGGTCAAGATGTGGTGGTCTGTACACGGCACCTGATATTTGCTCATGACTCGTATGTACGGTGTAGATGCGCTCGGAGGACGTCGCTTTGGCGCGCTGGCGATTGCTATTCCTGATCGCGGTGTTGATCGGGCTACTGATTTGGGTCTGGGCCGCCGATCGCTCGTCCCCGTCATATCCCCACGGACAGTTCGGTTCGCTGGTCGTACAGACGCTCGTGTTGGTCGCACTGGTGGCTGGTGGCGCGGCGGTCTGGCGTACCATCCGTGGCTCGTCAGGTGCTCCGCCATTGAGCACGGATCGCGCCGAATCAGACCTGGACAGTGCGTAAGATTGATCCGTGCTGCGCGCACGAGCCGGAAATATGCTTGCTGGCCCACCTTGCCAGGGTACAATCGAATCTCGCTCAAATCGGGCCGAGAAGGGCAGCGGCGCAAATCGGCACCAGCAGGTTTCGTTGACGATGCGCGCACATCGTAACCAATGATGTGAGAACCCCTCATGTCCACTGCGACACAGCTGGCGGGCAGCGACGAAGTGCTCAAGCAGATCCAGGACTTCCCTTTCGTGGAAACGGACGGTGAGCCGCTGGACTCCACCTGGCACCGCGACTGCATGATGCTGCTCATCGCCTCCATCCTGTACTGGTGGCGCAGACCGCGAGGACTTCTACGTCAGCGGGAACTCGTTCATCTACTTCAACCAGCAGCAGGCGATGAACCGCGACTACCGCGGTCCGGATTTCTTCGTCGTCAACGGCGGGGTGCGCCTGCGGCCGGAGCGGCCCTACTGGGTGACCTGGTTCGAGAACAGCCGATTGCCCGACGTCATCGTCGAGCTGGCTTCGCCGTCCACGAGCGCGAGGATCGTACCACGAAGTTCCGCATTTACGAGCAGACCTTCCGCACGCGCAACTACTTCATTTACGACCCGATCCGCGGACGCCTTGACGGCTGGGAGCTGGACAGCAACCGGCAGTATCAGCCACTGACGCCCAATGAGCACGGTTGGCTTTGGTGCATCGAGCTGCGTCTGTGGCTCGGCACCTGGGAGGGCGAATACAACCGCACTCATGCGACCTGGCTGCGGTTCTACGATCAGAAAGGTTCCGTCGTGGCAACCTTCGAGGAAGCGGCCTTGCGCAAGGCGGAAGATGAGAAACGTCGCGCTGAGGACGAGAAACGCCGTGCCGATGCTGCCGAAGCGGAAGTGACGCGCTTGAGGGCACTTCTGGGACAGGCAGGCCAGGGCAACGGCAAGACCGTACCGCCGGCTTAGAAGCGGTTTTCCAACCCAGGAAACCGGCTGCGGCACCATCATTACTTCCCGAGCGCGTGGGAGTCCGACACATGTCGTCTTCGTCGGCCGAGGACACCAACCGCACGCGGCCTCCCGTTTCCGACGAGTGGACCGCGGCGTTTGCGCCCGTCCCGATGTCCCTCGGACGGTGACGTCCGTCGATTCGGCCAACGCCGGGCCATCCCGCGGATCTGCCGGTATCCCCGGAGAGCGCTACACGCTCGCCCAGGGCGGCTCGATCCTCGGCACCCTGGCCTACATGCCGCCGGAACAGGCCCGCGGTGACATTGCCCGCATCGACCGCCGGGCCGACGTCTTTGCGCTCGGCGCCATCCTGCGCGAACTGCTCACCGGCAAGCCGCCCTACACCGGCATCTTCAGCAGGAGCCGAGCCCTGGCGGAGGCGGTCGATTTGACCGACGCTACGCAGCGCCTCGACAGCTGCGGAGCCGACCCGGAGTTGCTGGCCCTGACCCGGCGATGCCTGTCTGTTGGGGACCGACGGACCGGACGATCTCCAAAATCGGCTGGCCCGACTTCAGAAGGACCTCGCCACGGTCCGTGAACTCACACGCCTCTGGGATCGGCGTTGGCAGCCGGCCTCCAGCGAGTCTTCCGAACATGAAACGATTTGGACGTACTTTGGTGCCTTCACTGCCGCCGGCGTCTGGGGCAAGGACAACGCGCCGGCCCTGGTCGCCGAGCGCATGTCGCCGGTCGCCGATCAAAGAGCAGCTCCTCGCCGCAGTGACGAGTGCATAAAAGCCTGTTCCACAGGGCCGCATGGATGAACGCTCGTCGTCATTTCCCTTGCGCGCTGATAAAAAATTGTCGTGCATGTGATGTCCGTGTCTGCGGCCCGATGTGCATTGCTTGGTAGAACACAACAGTCCGGGTGTTCAAAAAGGATGGGAAAAAAGGCCCTCCTCTGAACACCCAACCAACAAGCTGCCAAGCAGCTAGAAGGGTTCTAATGAACAGCTCGATTCCGTGCGTGAACACAGTGTCGCTTTTGAAGGGGTTGTCGAAGGTCCTGGCGGCCCTCGCCGTCACTCTGCTGATCGCGCCGACACGCAGGCTGCTCCGACCAAGAAGGGCACGAGCACGGCCAAGAAGGGTACGAGCACGCCGAGCAAGGGCTCCAACACCCAGAGCAAGGGCTCCAACACCCAGAGCAAGGGCTCCAACACCCAAAGCAAGGACATGCACAAGTCGGGCACCGATAAGGCGAAGGATCACAAGGACGAGCAGCATCTGAACAAGGACAAGGAGAAACTCAAGAAGGACGACCGCGAGGTCTCCAAGGACAAGGAGAAACTCAAGAAGGATGAGGCCAGCGGCAACAAGGACGCGGTCACCAAGGACAAGAAGAAGCTCGAAGCCGACAAAACCAAGGCCGACAAGGAGAAGGGGCAGGTCAACAAGGAGAAGGGGCAGGTCAACAAGGACAAAGAGAGCAGCAACAAGGAAGAGAAGTAACTTGAAACGGCAAGGTTTGTCGGACGATTGAACGTACCGTTTTGACCCGGAACGAAGCGGGGACCGTCAGCACCTGGAAAAGGGTGCGGATGGCCCCCGCTTTCGTTTTTTACGACCTGTTCACTGATCGATGCACAAACAGTGCAACAATCTCGTGCCCAAACTCTGTTTGGGCACGCGCGTTCTCGAAACTCTGTTTCGCGTCAACGCGGCACATTTCACCGCACCGAGGACGGGAAACAGAGTTTCCAGAGGTGCGTGCCCAAACAGAGTTTGGGCACGAGATTGTTGCGTGCCTGCGCAGTGCTCAGTAGCAGCGACCCGGTCAAGGCGCATACACGAACGCTTGTCTCCGTTTCTTTCGCATCAGGGATGAATTTTCATGTCAGCATTGTCCGCGTCGAACGCTCAATGTGCATTCTTTGGTAGAACACATCCTTCCGAGTGTTCAACAGAAGTGGGAAAAAGACTTGCCTCTGAGCATTCAATCAGCAAGCTGCCAGGCAGCTAGAAGGGTTCCAATGAACAGCTCGATCTCGCACGTGGCCACGGTGTCGCTCCTGAAGCGGTTCTCGAAGGTCCTGGCAGCCCTCGCCGTCGCTTTGCTGTTCACGCCCGGAGCCCAGGCTGCACCGGGCAAGAAGGGCGCGGTCCCGATCACCAAGGGCACGAGCGGGTCGGGCGCCAAAAATTCGAACGTTCGCCCAGGCGAGCGTCGGATTGACACGGCTGATCGGCAGGTTCACAAGGACCAGGGTCAATTGCAGAAGGAAAAGTCTCAACTCCAGAAGGACAAGGCTACGAACGCGAAGGATGCGGCCAAGCAGGGCAAGAACCAGGCTTCCCAGAACAAGGGCGGTTCCGGTCAGGACGGGCAGGATCTCGCCCAGTCCATCGTCGATGTCGCCAAGAACGCGGCTCAGGGCAGCAAGGACCAGGGCAATTCCGCTGAGGGGAAGGACTCGAAGAACGAGGAGAAAGAAAGCCCCGAGGAAGGGGAAAAGATGTAACCCGCAACGTCTTGACGCGAATCGAAGCGGGGACCGTCCGCACCTGCGAAAGGGTGCGGACGGTCCCCGCTTTCGTTTCCCCCTGTCGAGTCGCGGCTAAGGCTCCGCGCATGAATAAGTGGTGCGATCTCTGTAGGACGGATTTGTAATCCGTCCGCACGGGCCAGACGGATTGCAAATCCGTCCTACAGAGAATTGACAAGGTTATTGTTGCGCGGATCCTAAACAGAACGATCCGCTGTCAGCAGTTCGCGCAGCAGCGGACTGGCGCGATAACGGCCGTGACGCTGATGCGCTGCGATCACCTCCGCCGGCGTTATGAGATGCGGCACGTCAGGCCCCGGACGCGCCTCCAGGTCGCCGGAGTGGGCGGCGCTGACCGCGGCCTGCAAGCCTTCCAACTCAACGAGGTCGGCGAAGGTCAGCCGGATGCGCGAGAGCGCTCTCGGCCAGCGGCGCGACAAGTCGTTCAAATAATCCTGCCCGGCCTTGCCCAGCAGCAGACCGACGCGTTCGTCGGTCACCAGCACGGCGCGCTGCACCGGCGGCACATCGGTCAGGAGGCGGCGCAGGCGGGCCGTCACCGAGACGGCCTTCGGTTCGACCACGACGACCAGGCCGGTCCGCAGCACCGGGTCGCTCGCGCCGTCTTGCCTATCGTAGATCACGTCGAAACCCGGCCGGCCGACGCGCGCCGCGGCAACACGCGCTCCACGTTGAGTAGCCGATAGTCCGCGCTGGCATCGCGGCACTGCTTCAAGAGGTTGAAGATCAAGCCCGCCAGCCGATCGCCGTCCGGCAGCAGAGCCGCATCGTCCTGGCAGCGAGCACGGTGCTCGGCGAGGAACTCCGCCACCTTCCGATCGACTGCCATCTGCACCTCGACCGCGGTCGGCGCCTCCTGTCGAATTGCGTTCGTCTGCTGCCTCTCCGGCCAGGACCGCAGCCACTCCGGGCCGCCTTGTTCGCGTAGCCGATCCTGTTCGGCGCGCCAGGCTTCACGGGCCGAGTTGATGGCGTCGCGCGGCCGCACATCGAGGCGTCCGTCGCAAAAGCGGTGTTGCCAGCCGTACCCCAGCGGAAAGAGCGGGGCCAGAGCGGTGCAGCCGGCGAAGACGCGATCGAGGCGCTGCCGCACAAGTTCGAGAGCCAGTTCAGGAGAGACCCGCCGCAGCTGGAATTCGAACTGGGCCAGCCGATGCCACGCCGATTCCTGGATGACCTTCGTCTCTTTCCACTCCAGGAGCGTGGTCTGAATGCCGGCGGTGACGACGAACAGGTTCGGAGCGGCGTCGATCAACGCCTCCAGGAAGCGGGCCAGGGCGGCGAACTGCTCGTCGTCGAGGTTATCGACCTGATCGAAGGCAAGGATGAACGGCTGGCCGAGCGCGGCGGCGAGACGGCAGAGAGCGACGAGGACTTCCTTGATCGCCTGGTTGTCGGCGAGGACGGTCGGCTCCGCGGCGCCAGTAACAGGCAAACCGAGCAGCCGGGCCTCATCGGGATCGAGGGGATGACCGGACAGCCAGCGCACGGCCCGGTGGAAGTCGGCCCCATTTTCCTTGCGCATGCCTGGTGCGGAGTCTCGAACGGAAGTAGCGGAACAGGACGCGGTAGAGAACGGTATCGCCCGGCACGGGGCTGTCATGCGCGGCTTGCCTGGCCCAGCGGAGAAAGGCCCGTTCTAACTCATCCCAGGAGTAGTGCTTCAGATCGTCGTTGACGGCTCGGCAGAGGGCGGCGTGAACCAGCGCGAACAGCGACGTGTGCCGGGACGCCGGCGTGGGACTCGCGGTCAGCGTGCCGACGGCTGTGCGGAGAGCGACGCGCGGCAGATGTTCGGCGCGGACTGGAGGTTGTGCAGGAAGACGAAGGCGGCGTGCGGCTCTTTGTTTTCGGGGCTGCCCCCGGCCCACCGACCGAGACGGGCGAGGAGATGGCTTTTGCCGATGCCGGCCTCGCCCCAGAGGACGGCGCCGATCCCGCGGCGGACCTGGAGCGCCTCCGTGGCGAGGTCAATCAGGCGCTGGAAGACGCCGCCGTGAACCGCGGCGACGTCCGCATTGGTCGGCGCCGCGGGACCGTTGCTGCGATTGTCCGTGAACGGATTACCGCCCAGGACGCGGGCCCAGAGAGACTCCGGTTCTGTGCCAGAGTCAGTCTGTGGCTGATTCGCACTGTGGTCGAGGTCGGAGATCATGTTCCGGTTCTGGTGTCGGCTTGCTGGTCAGCACTCCAAACCAAACTCGCCGGGGTTGCCGAAATTGCCATAGGTGAAGCGGTTGAGGAAACCGAAACAGGCGAAGCCGTTAAAACCGGGAGGAACGGAAAGAACAGCCACAACGCGAAGTCTCTGAGCAAATCCGAGTGCGGGAATTCGAATGGCGATAGAATAGGTGGGAAAAGAACCAGTGTAGGCTCCGCCGAGACCTACGGCTCCCAGTTTGTGACCACCGCAAAGCAGACAATCTTGTTCAAGCAAAATCAGGTTGAACCCAGCTCTTCGCGACCCAGCGCCTGTATCAGCTAGCAGGGTTCGCGGCAGCGGCTTACCCCCTTGGGCTAAACTGAGGATTACCTGCACGGCTGGGCGACCATTTTGGAGCGGCCATTGAACTCGCGGCATCAGTTCAGACTCCAAATGTACTCCACTTCGCTATCGTCTCGACTTGCTTCGACGCCGAAAGTCTTTGTAGGATCAGGCTCGATCTGCTCAAGACGATCGATCATTTCATCCAGGCTGTCCGCGACCACCACGACCTGGCCGTTAGCAATGCCTACGAACTTGTTGGCATACGGCGATTGTGGGTTTTTCAGCGCCTCTTGATTGATCTGCTTGGCCAGTTCCTCGTTGAGTTCCGACACGGTGCGAACGGTAGACATGGTTCATCTCCTGTGGCCTGAAAACCGTTACCAAGCGCAGCGTATCACCACGAAAAGGATTTGGCAACATCCTCTTGAACTGAGAACTGACGAAGGATTTAGGGCCACTGCCCATCCTCGGATGCTAGCCGACGCGCGTATGATCTGCGACTCATGCCAGAGTTCAATCACTTCGCTATAGTCCCGGCTCGCTTCGACGCAGAAACATTTGGCTGAATCGGGTTCAATCTGGCGAAGACGCTCAATCATCTTATCCAGGTCATCCGATACCACCACGACCTTGCCATTAGCAATGCCGACAAATTTGTTAGCATACGGCGATTGCGGGTTCCTCAGCGCCTCCTGGTTGATCTGATTGGCCAGCTCTTCGTTGAGTTCTCGCACAGTATGAATAGCAGACATGGTTCATCTCCTGTGGCCTGAAAACCGTTACCAAGCGCAGCGTATCACCACGAAAAGGATTTGGCAACATCCTCTTGAACTGAGAACTGACGAAGGATTTAGGGCCACTGCCCATCCTCGGATGCTAGCCGACGCGCTATGATCTGCGACTCATGCCAGAGTTGAACTAAACCGCTTCGCGGTGGTTGACTACCCTGCCGCGATCACTGGCTTGACCCTTCTTCCTACATTTCCCCTACGTCCCCTCCCTCAAATCTTCCGCCATCGTCGTCATAAGGCACCTATTGATTCGATTCTTTGTTCCAAGATGGTCCCCACTCCGCTTGCTCTTTGGGGAGATATTCCTGCTTTACTCTTTCGCAAGCGATCCGATCTCAGAGAGACGGGCGTTCTCTTCGTCGAAAGCTTTCAACCACTTAGACGTGTGTTTGAGTTCATCGGAGACTTGGGCCAACTTAATGCGCAGAGTCTCAATGGTTTCCTCAAGGGACAGCTTGATCTGCACGAGTTTACGATTGTCAGCCTCCAACTGTGAACAGCGCGCCAGAGCCGCAGTGTGGGAAATAGAAGGTAAAAAAGGAGCACTTACCGGAGATGCTAATAATGTCTGATTCTCATGCGGCACGCTACTGGAGAGTTCTACCTTCTCTATTAATTTCCTCTCCAAGCTCGCAAGCTTCGCTTCAACTCCGGCGACCTGAGCATCCCTCCTCGCGATCTCGGCGTCTTTTCTTGCGATTTCCGCATCCTTTTTGGCAAGTTTCTTCTTGGATTCACGGCCCTGAAAAACCCAACGACGGAGCGAAAAGACCAACATACATGTGAGAAAAACACCCATAAAGAAGGAGGCGATCACTGCAGGCTCACTTCGAAACAGGTTTGATATGTACTCAGATAACTCTTGAAGGTTCATGAGGGCATCTCAGACCGTGTGCCGGGCAGGCCGTTGCCCTCCTCGTATTTTTCCGAGCCTTCGCTACCACTTTCATCAACGACGCTACCCGCTCTTGCACCCCCTGTCAAGTACCCACACCCAAAAATTCCTCTCCCCCTTCCCCCTGCACCAATCTCGCCCCTCCCGGTCACCCCCATTCCAGCTGCAAGGTTGAGGAGCGGCCACCTCGCATCGCTGATTACCGGGAGCGCGGGGGTTCGAGTCCCGCTCCTGCGTCTACGTAGCCATCAAGACGATCAGGTGGAGGACGGCCGACCGTCAGCGTCCCGACAGCTGGAGCTGGGCGTGCGTCGTGAAACCCGATTCCATTTGTTCACCGCCTGCTGGCCCCCTGCGTCAGCTGGGCCAGAACCGTGCCATAGCGGTTTCTTCTGCATAATTTCAGGAGAGATAAGCTCCTGAATCCGGACCTCTCGTTTCGGGGCCGCCCGCGTAGCCGCAGCATGGTGAGCAACCTCAACTTCTCCACCGTCTACTCCACCCACGGCGGCTCCCAAATGGGCAACCTCGTAGCACCGACCGCCGTAACGCTGCCAACTCCGCTTCAGCAGCGCGATGAAGAGTCAACAAAAAAGACTCCCGACCCATTCCCGACCACTTTTGTCCGCCGCTCGCCAGAGACACGCATAGTCTGGCGACAAGAGGTGGCCCGCCGAACGACTCGCGACTCATCGACGACGACGCGGATTCGAGAAATGCAAGGAAAACACGACATCGGAGCTGTCACGACGGCAGCGGTCCGGCCGCAATATCACCAGACATCGGTGACCGGCAGTCTGCCGGTCAGTCCCCAACCTCAAGCACGGAGTTGCACCTTGTTCCTGACGTTGAAACGTATTGCCCGCTTCTTGAAGACCTGGACCCGCTCCCGACCCCGGCCGCAGTCGTTCCGGCGAGCTCGGCTGGCGTTGGAGTACCTCGAAGAACGCGCCGTGCCGACGGTCTTCAACACGTTCGACGCGATCACCAGCCCCAACGGCCTGCACACGGCGAGCGTGGGTTCGACCCAGCCCATCGCCCCCACGACCGGCCCAGGGTCGTTGGTGGTGATCGAGGACGGCAACATCGTCGCCGGCCCTTTTGAGAACGTCTTCACCCTCGAGTTCAGCCCCAACAGTCAGCACCTCGCTTTCGATGCCTTGACTCCACAAGGGATAGTCGTCACCGATATTTCCCTGGGGAAGACGTCGCTCAATTTCACCCCGCTGGGGCTCCCATCTGCGGACGCCGGCGCGGGCCCCTTCACCGCGATCAACAGCGGCCTCACCTTCAAACCCGACAGCAGCTCGTTGAGCTTCGTCGCCGCAGGCGTCCCCCAGGCGCTGGCGCTCACCAACCCGACCAGCATCGCGCTGACCGAGTCCACGGCGACCTCGACGTTCGGTCAGCCGGTGACGTTCACGGCGACCGTCACATCGCTGCCAGGGACCATCCAACCGTCGACCGGCGAAGTCCAGTTCTTCGTGGACGGGACACTCGCCGGCCAGGCCGGGCTCCCCTTCGCCGACACGGCAAGCATCACGTTGAAGACCCTGAGCGGTGGGCCGCACAGCATCACGGCGGTGTACGTCGGAACTGGTCTGGGCGGCTTCTTCGGCAGTCAGCCGTCCCTTCCAGTCGGCGAGACGGTGGCACCGGCCGCCAGCACCACGGCCCTCACCGAATCGTCGCCCACCTCAGTGTTCGGTCAGTCCCTGTCCCTGGAGGCCGCCGTCAACCCCGCGACGCCCGGGCTCGGCACTCCCGGCGGATCGGTCAGCTTCTTCGACAACGGCAACCTGCTGCAAACGGTCAACCTGAATGCGCAGGGAGACGCCCTGCTCAACATCGCTACGCTGCTGGCCGGCTCGCACTCCCTCACCGCCCACTACAACGGCAGCGCGGACTTCACCGCCAGCCAGAGCGGTGCGCTCGGCGAGACCGTCGCACAGGACGTCACCACCCTGGTTCTGAACGAATCGGCGGGGTCATCGGTGTTCGGCCAGACGGTGTCCTTCGCGGCCAGTGTCATTGTCGCGGCGCCCGGAAGCGGCACGCCGATCGGGTCGGTCAGCTTCTTCGACAACGGCAAGCCGCTGAGCACGGTTCCCCTGAACGGCTCCGGCGTGGCCCTGCTCAGCATCGCTTCGCTGCCGGCGGGCCGAACTCCATCACCGCGAGCTTTGGCGGCAGCGCGAACTTCGCGGCCTCGCATTCGACGTCGGCCGTGACGGATACGGTGAGTCTGAACCTGGGTGCGCCGACTCTCCCGGCGGAAACGGCTGGCGTGAGCTACACCACGACACTGAGCGCGACCGGCGGCTCCGGCCACACCAGCTTTACGCTGCTCTCCGGCTCCCTTCCCGGCGGCCTGTCGCTCAGCAGCGCCGGCGTGATCACCGGCACCGCCACCGTCGCCGGGACTTCCCCCTTCACCGTCAAGGCCACGGACACGACCCTGACCGGGGTGAGCGGCACCGAGGCCTTCTCGCTGACCGTCAACCCGGCGGCGGCGGCCGCGGTCTCCATCACCGCTCCAGGCACGGCAGTCGCCGGCATGGGCTTCCAGGTCACCGTCACCGCCACGGATGCCTTCGGCAACCCCGCCAATGGCCCGGTCACACTCACCAGCAGCGATGGCCAGACGGTGACGCCCGCCACCCTCACGCTGAGCCACGGCACGATCAGCTCCCCAATCACCCTCGACACCGCCGGGACCGTCACGTTGACGGCAGCCGCCGGCACTGCGCAGAGGACCAGTGGTTCCATCGCCGTGAGCGCCGCCGCTCTGTCCGGACTCGCCATCAGCGTCCCGGCCAGCGCGACTGCTGGCGTTCCCTTCACCGTCATGGTCAAGGCCGCGGACCGGTTCGGCAACCCGGTCACCAGCTTCAACGGCAACGTGACGCTTGTCAGCAGCGACGGCCAGAAGGTGACCGGATCCGCCCTGACCCTGACCAACGGCGTCGGCACCGGCTCGGTCACCCTGGACTTCGCCGACAACGTCCGCTTGATTGCCGTCTCCACGAGCCTGACCCCAGCCACCAGCAGCGCCATCACCGTCAACCCGGCGACGCCGGTCGTCAAGGTCTTCGCGCCGACGGAGGTCGTGGCGGGGGCTGCCTTCGGTGTCACGGTCACGGCCGTGGATCAGTTCCAAAACGGCTTCAGCGGTGCGGTCACCCTGACCAGCAGCGACGGCCAGAAGGTGATTCTGACGCCATCCGCCGTCAACGTCTCTCACGGTGTCGTTTCCTTCGCCATCACTCTGGACACGACGGACAACCTCACGCTGACTGCCACCGTGGACGGGATCAGCGCCGCCAGCGGTTCCATCACGGTCCTGCCCGGGGCGATCGCCTCCTTCACGGTCACCGCTCCCAGCACGGCGACCGCGGGCACGCCGTTCACGGTCAACGTCACTTCGCTGGATCAGTTCGGCAACGTCGTCACCACCGCCAACGGCGGGGTGGCGCTGATCAGCAGCGACGGTCAGCCGGCCAGCCCTGGCGTGGTGAATGTCGTCAAGGGCGTCGGCAGCGCGACGGTCACGCTCGACAAGGCGGACACCGTCATGCTGTCGGCCCTCGTCACCGGAGCCAAGGGTGTCAGCAACAGCATCACCGTCAACCCGGCGGGCGTGGCCTCGTTCGCCGTCAGCGCCCCGCTCCAGGCCGTCGCCGGTACGGCTTTCAACGTGACGTTCACCGCCAAGGACGCTTTCGGCAACGTCGCCACGGGCTTCAACGGCCCGGTCACGCTCAGCAGCAGCGGCGGTCAGACCGTTGCTCCCGGCACCGTCACGTTGACCAACGGTGTCGCCACGGCCTCGGTCACGCTCGACAAGGTCGGCACGGTTACGCTGTCGGCCGTCGCGGGCACCTTCAAGGGCGTGAGCAACAGCATCACGGTCAGTCCCGGCGCCCCGTCCATCGTGTCGGTGGGCGCTCCGACCACGGCGACGGCGGGCACGGCCTTCGTCATCCAGATCAAGGCCACGGACGCTTTCGGAAACGCCGTCACCGCCCCCGTGAGCCTCCTCAGCAGCGACGGGCAGAAGGTATTTTCGGGCGGCGTCGAGGTGGTCAACGGCGCTGCCACGGCCGCCATCGATCTCAACACCGCCGACCCCGTGGTCGTCCTGACAGCCGACGTCGGCAGCGCCAGGGTTCCAGCAACAGCATCACAGTGAACCCGGCGGCGGCCGTGGCCTTCAGCGTCAGCTCCATCGGCAAGGTGACCGCCGGCACCCCCTTCGCCGTCACGGTCACGGCCCACGACGCGTTCGGCAACACGGTCACCGCGTTCAACGGCCCCGTGACGCTCTTCAGCAGCGACGGCCAAAAGGTCCTGCTGTCCGGGCCGCTCACGCTGACCCACGGCGTCGGCACGGCCCAGGTCACGCTGGACACAGCGAATGTTGTCGCCCTGACGGCGGTCGGCAGCGGCATCGGCGGCACCAGCAGCGCGATCACCATCACTGCGGCATCGGCCAGCAGCGTCAAGATTTTGGCCCCGACGGTGGTGGAGGCGGGCGTTGCTTTCGGCGTCACGGTCATCGTCAAGGACCAGTTCGGCAACCTCGTCACCGGCACGGTGCAAGTGTCCGGCGGCAACTCCGAGCCGCACCTGCCGGTCGTCGTCAAGGTGGTCAACGGGGTCGGCACGGTCGCGGTCACCCTGGATCACGCGGGCTCTACCACGCTGACGGCCACGGCCGGCGCCGCTCAGGGGAGCAGCACCGTCACGGTCGATCCGGCAGGTCTGGCCTCGTTCGCGATCAGCGCTCCGAGCAACGTGACGGCGGGAACCGCTTTCACCGTCACCATCACGGCCCAGGACGCCTTTGGCAACACGGTCACCGCGTTCACCGGCCCGGCGTTCCTGACCAGCAGTGACGGCCAGGCGGTGACGCCGGTCTCCGTCGCGCTGACCGGTGGCGTCGGCTCGGCCCAGGTCACGCTTGCCAAAGCGGGCACGATCCAGCTGACGGCTACCCTTGATGGCGTCAAAGGTGTGAGTGGCGAGATTGTGGTCGGGTAAAAAGAAGAAAAAAATGGTCAGGAGGTCGGGAGTCGATTCGGAAAACGACTCCCGACCTACCGACCCCTGTTCCGTCTAGCTCATCCAGGCGATTTGTTCCAGGCGTTCTTCGTGAGAAAGTTTGTGCATGTAGCATTCAAAATGACCGGAGTTCCCGCGGCAAGATGTGCGCGGGCCCACTCAATTCCCCAGGTGGCGTGGGCTAGCCTGGCGTGCGTGTCGCGGCGCTTCGTGGCTGCTGGAGACGTGGACTTCGGCGATGCGTTCGTAATTCATGAGCCGGTGCAGCACGGATTTCGCGAGGATGCCGTGATACATTTGAATGCCGAGGTGGGCGATATCGACCGCCAACCAGCGGCCCGCATCCATCGCCGCGGCAATCTGGTCTCCGTTCGCCAGTGCCGCGTAGCCGGGATACATGGTTTCCATGACGACATCGTCCGGCGGTTGCCAGTCGTCGGGCACGTCGCATTGCCGCGGGGGATGGACACTGTCCCCGTGCCACACCAACGTACCGCTATCCCAAACCCGGGCACGCAGGGCTTGGTAAGTGAAGCCATGATGCGTGCGCATGGGGCACTGGACGTCGATGGGACTCGGAGCGCAACCGGGCGTCAACTGTAGCCCCACTCGTCCGGGCGCCAGGGCGGCCAGTGTCTCCGCGGCATCGCTCATCCGCCGGCCTTGAAAACAGCTCAGGGCAAGGTAAAGCATGAAGGATCCTTTCTCAGGCCGCGTTGTCCACGAACGCGATTTCGTTTCTTGAATGGGAAACTCAATCTTCCGCAACTCCCATTCGGGACGAATGCCGTCGAGGTGCGGCCGTGCCATCGGCAAGAATTCGTAGCCGCCGTGCCGATAGAACATCACGGCCGGCGAGTAGACTTCCTCGGTCCTCATGCTCCTGGCTTCCTTCCTCGGCGGCAAACGCGGCCCACAAGCGGAATGGCACCGTTATTTTCATCCCAATGAGCCTGCGTGTCCCAGAGGCTGATTGCCGAACTCGAACGTTCGCCATACTTCTTTTGATGAACGTGTTGGGCAAGTTGGGATCGACCTCGGATTCATCCTGCCACCACCCCAGTCCTTCCAGGGTCGGCTCAAAGAGTTCGCTCACAATAAGCGTCCCATGCACGGCATCATCGGCCTCGTCGGCCCAGTACTGCGCCACGCACAACATCGCGGACTGCAAGCGCTGGTAGGTCTCAAAGTGTTGCGAAACGACTGGCAACAAATGCGGCGGACGAACTGTCGCCGTGCCATTTCGACTTCACCCGGGCTCATAACTGTAGCCTTCGGCCCGCACACCCAGGTCCAGGTTCGTCAAATGGAAGTGTGCGGCTTGTTCGAACACAGCCTGAGTGCCGTCGCCGAGCGGGTTCTGAAAGAGATAGACCGTGTCGAGACAGCGGTAATCCCGCCGCCGAAGCCAGCGCGGTTGCGCCGACGTTCGTGATGCTGTTATCACTGAGGATGAGCTTACGCATAGCCGGAAAATGGGCCGTCTTCGCAAAGGCCTTCATCTCCGCATCGCCGAGTTCGAGTGCCGACAGGTCCAGTTCCGTAACGGTCGCCAACCGCGGCATGCACGCAGAACCGAGCAGTTTCCCGCCGGCCCACTCTGAAAGCCGCATCTTGCCGATCAGGCCGCGCTCGAAACACACATCTTCGATGGGGAGTCCGAACGCCTGACACCACGGTTGCCGATGCGCGTCCAGCAATTCGCGTTCGCGCACCCGAAGCTCGTGGCGGCGATCATCGGAAATCTTGGACGATGCCAACTCGCACTGGACGCGAAGGAGGTCCGCACGAGGACTTTCACCTCGTTCCTCCAACCAGTCGGCGAACACCAAGCGCGCGACATTGTCAGCATGGTTTGTAGCGATCGATTGAAGGAAGGCAGTTTCGTTCGTATCCAGCATCGGCTCGCTCTCACGCTTGGGACCTCATTTCTGGGACAGGTCCGCGTTCCCTTCGTACTCATGAACGCCCGCTTGTAGCGGTCGAGGCCCTTCGACAATTCCAGCGCCGCGTCGTCCAGCATACCCCATCCGACGCTGCCTGGTTCCTTCGGCAATTCCCGGTCGCACTTTGGTACCCGGCTGCCGAAGCACGCCAGCCGCTATAGCGCCTTGAATGCCCTACGAACCGCAGGTCGGTAGAGGGTTCATTCGATCTCGATGCGATAGCTGACCATCCAGATTTCGAGTTGCTCAAGCTGCTTCTTCCATCGCGCCTTAAATGCTTTCATCCATGCACGGTTTCCCTTCGTGTCGGGGACATCGACGATGATGCGCGACAAATCGTCTCGATAAACGACGCCTGCCTCCTGCCAGTGCCCCTCGATAATTTGCGTTTCATAGCTGACGGCGCCGAAATGGTCCCCGATTTCCAAGACGGCCCTGGCGATCCATTCACCGGGCACTTCGCGGCCGTCATTGAACTGCCGCGGCAGCATCACCTCGAAGCGCCGCCATCTGCTGCTCATAAGTGGCTTTTCCCTTCACGGAATAGGGGATGTTCTGCGAAGCCAACGCGGGCAGCGCACTTTCGGGAACGATGTGCAAGCCGCCGCGCAGCACTTTGCCGGAGAAACGCCCGAGCAGAAAAGCAAGCCCCTTGATTTCCGTTTCTCGGTCCGGGAACTGGATCAAGATCATAAGCTCTTCCTCCAACCGATACGGGGATCTGCTCTCTTTTCGCCAATCTACCAGAAACAGCGCAAAAGACAAAGGCCCGAACAAGGTCTCCGAAGTCGAGCTGGAGAAGGCCTCGCCGATCATTTCGGTGCGGACCGTCACCCAATGCGCATCTTGGGGCATTGGGTGCTGTGGCCGTCAAATCACCTCAGGGTTTACGACCGAAAGCCCCTCGGCGACAGCCAGGGTGCCAAGAGCATAGTCGGCACAAACGAATTCGATCGGCTGAGCGGGTTCGTCGAGGTTGATCACCACGGCCAGTTGAAGGGCATCGAGCGTTCGGAGGTTTTTGCTCAGACCGATTCGGCGAATTAGCCGCTCGGCGGACTGGAAGTGAGCGGCGGTTAACCGGATGACTCGCAAGCGTCGCGCCGCCACATCGCCCCGAAACCGGCGCGTCAATTTCTGAAAATCCGCTTGGTTGAGTTCTCCGATTCGGACCTTTTTGGCGAACACCGAATGCAACTCAACAACCGACAAGCGGGAAATAACTTGCGTGGCATTGGCCAAATCAAGCAGCGCATCGACCTTCACGGTCCGTGTCTCGGTGTGGTAGTGCTTGCTGATCGCGCTCGTGTCGAAGAAATGTACGGGCATTTTTCAGCGCTCATCCCGCTCGTCGGTGAAGTCGGCAGTCATGTCTCCCGGAATACTCGCCAGTCCAGCGCGAACGTCGGCCAGCGGGACTTCGGGCGAAGTGTCGGCCTCGCAATCGGCATGGTAGTCGGAATCGAGCAGCCGATCCACTGCCGATTCCCCCGCTTCGGTCACGCGGATTTCGACCGTCTTGCCGACCAAAGGCCGGAGTTCCGGCAAAACAAGCGTGTCCGACTCTATTCGGGTCTTGATACGGATGGGCGTCATTGGATTCCTCCGTTTATTTATATCCAGATTCTACCACACTCAGGCACGTTTCGGAACAACGATTCAGGAAGATGTCGGGAGACATCGGAGACGGAGAGCTCTCTTGCGGCCGTCTTCGCTAAGCCGCAAACGGCGACTTTGCTACCATGATCCGCAGGAGGTCGCCGCCGATGATTGGCCCCGTCCTGCGCCAGGAATTGTTGCTCGGCGGCCGACGTCAACGGCTGTACGTCTTTCGCTGGATCTACGCAGGCTGGCTCGTCGTTCTCGTCATTTACTGCTTCGCCGAATTCCAGAACCGTGAAGTTGAACGCTATCGCCTCCTCAACCAAGCGGAACCCTTCGAGTTCTCCCTTCCGCCCATCTCTTCGCCTGAAGTCGTCGGGCGCGGTTCGCCGACCTCTTCCTCTATCAGCAGCTTCTGATGCTTGCGCTGGCCATCCCGCCCCTCGTCGCCGGGGCCGTCACCGATGAAAAACGGAGCGGCACTCTCCAGTACCTGCTCACCGCCGACCTCGACGGCCGGCACATCATCCTCGGCAAGCTGCTCGCCCGATCCGCCGTCGTTGGCCTGCTTGCACTGACCGGGCTGCCGCTCTTCGCCTTTCTCGGCGGCTTCGGCGGCGTCCAACCGCTCGCCATGCTTCTCGTACCCGTCGTCCTCGTGCTGCCGCTTCTCGCCCTCGCCGCCGCGGCTCTGCTCCTCTCCGTCTGGAGCCGTACCACCGTCGATGCGGTCATCGGCACTTACGTCCTGGAAATCGTCCTCGGCCTGCTCGTCTGGGGCCTCGGCCTGGCGGCACTCAATCCGCTGTTCGTGCTGGAACCTTCGCGCGGCTTGTGGGCCGCTACCGATCTCGGCGAAGTCGGGCGCCGGCTGCTGGCGTTCGCATTGCTGTGGATCGGCTTCGGCGGCGTCTGTCTCGGCCTGGCGGTGTGGCGGCTGCGGCCGGCAACCATGCGCAGCTAGAGGGCGACGGCCGCGGCACTTCCTTCTGGTACGGCGTCGAGCGCGAGCCGGTGGCCGACGATCCGGTCCACTGGCGCGAACGCCATGTCGAGGGACTGGCCCCGCTGCGGAGACTGCGCCGTTTTTCCGCAGTGGCTCGGTGTCCTCGCCATCATCCTGGCGACAACAATCTCGTCGCTGGCGATTCTGTGGGCTACCCTGCCGGCCGGGGCCTCGATTGGCGACGCGGCGGGGGCGGTCCTGCGTTTTGACACGGCGCGGCTCCGGCGCTGGTGCCGGGGGCGGAGACCGGCTTTCTCATCCAGGGAATGGTCGTGCTGCTGCTGGCCGGCCTGGTCGTCGGCGTGCGCTGCTCGGGATCGGTGACGGGCGAGCGCGAAAAGCAGACGTGGGAATCGCTGCTGACCGCGCCGCTGTCCGGCAAGGAATTGATCCAGGGCAAATTGTGGGGCGTGACCGGGGCCAGTTACTGGTATCTGCTCGCTTACGGCGCAACGGCGGCGCTGCTCTCCGTGCTGGGCGGCGCCCTGGCCTTGTTCTGGACGCTGCTGTGGCTCGGCGTGACGGTGCTGGCGATGTACTTCGTCGGTGCGGCGGGCCTGTACTGCTCGGCACGGTCCTCGTCGTCGGGCCGCAGTCTGCTGGCGACGCTGGGGATGGCCTACGGCGGCGGGGCCGTGGTGTTCCTGACGACCGGCGTGCTGAGCGTCTTCCCGGCCGCGTTGCTGTACGGACTGCTCAGGCTGGGCGATGCGCTGTTCGGCTCACGGATGGCGAACTTCGCGGCCCGGGGCATGAACACGTTTGTGACGTTGTGTTTCATCGCGGTCTGCGGCCTGTTGGCCGCGGCCTTTTGGTTGCTCTCGCGCAAGCTGCTCGACTGGGCGGCCGACTGTGTGACGGACCGTGAGCGCATGCACCACTGGGACAAGCCGCCGATTTACCGCCGTTCCAAACGGCGCGGGAAGGGACCACGGCGGGCGACGAAGACGGATCAACGAAAATGACGTCTGCTCCCCTCGCCCCGGTAGTCTGGGGCGAGGGGTCGCACATCTTGCTCCCCTCTCCCCTGTACTCAGGGGGTGGAGAAGAACAACGACAAAACCATTGTCGCATCTTGCTCCCCTCTCCCCTGTACTCAGGGGAGAGGGGTTGGGGGTGAGGGGCGAGCGACGGGACAGTATTCTGGCTCGCGCCCCTCACCCCCAACCCCTCTCCCCTGAGTACAGGGGAGAGGGGAGCAAGCGACCGTCTTGCGCCACTTTGTTACAACCCAGCGGCTCAAACCGTAGTAAAAAATACAAACGCATTTCACTCCCCCAGGCGGCGGCCGGGGCGGAAATCGGCGCAACCGGTTTTCCAGTCACATCTTGGGAAAAAGTTTGAAAAATGTTGTCCGCCCCTGGCACGGTCCTTGCATAATCATGCGACGACGACACGAAGGAACAACAACAGGAGAATGGAAACGCGATTGTAACCGTTAACAGTAAGCCAATGTGTGACGGCCTTCACCGGCGGGTGAAAGCCGTGAATGTGAACTGAACGAAGTCCTTTTTACCCGCACACCCCCTGGCTGCCGCCTCTCCGCAAGAGGTTGCTCGGTTGGATCGCGCCGTGATGGCGCCGCACGACCGAGTGGGTGGCCTCATACCAAGACCCAGATCAAAATCCGACTCATCCGAATCAGCCGGCGACGCCGCAACGTCGCCGGCCTCTTTTTTTTCTACCGTCATTTGCCGTCATTCACCGGATAGCTCAGGCGTGGCGTCACGCGCGTTTCGACCCCTGCCGGCTCGTCCGGCAGGTGAAGGAGTTCGCTGGCTAACGGCGTGGAAGGAACCGGGTTTTGCCGCCCCCCTAGCTAGCCGCCGATCTCCTTCACCTGCCGGACGAGCCGGCAGGGGTCGTAGAAGTGGTAGGGCCACGACGGCTAGCCGCCGAACTCCTTCACCTGCCGGACGAGCCGGCAGGGGTCGACCGATAGGTTCTCTGTACCTGCTCTGGATAATCCTTACCACCATCTGTCAACCACTGACCATTCACTATCGACACAACCATCGACCGTATATCCGTCATGTCCGGCGCCGGAGGAAGCGGCGGGGGCCTGGCAAGAGCCGCAAGCTGACCACGTCCTGAAGCCCTGCCAAAGAGGGGGCCGATAAGGAAACCTAGAGAAGCCGCGGACGTCAGGCCGACGCCCGGTGCCGGGGTCGAATCGCCCCGGTTGACGTTCGTCCTCGTTCGCCCGCCGGTGTCCCGTCCTTTCAGGGAATCGGAAGGCGGGGCGACGGTTGAGGACGGCGACAGTCTCCGCTGGATTCCACACACTCGAGTCGATGAGGAGTACCACGATGAGGACACGTTTGGCGGCGCCGCTCTTGGTCGCACTGACGGGGCTGTTCGGCTCAGTCAGCACGGCTTCCGCGGCGAATTGCGGCTGCGACAGCTATAGCTGTTGCCCGCAGCCGACCTGTGACGCCCAGTGTTGTTTCCCCGCCGTCAGCAACCTGCTGCGGCCGCGCTACCAGCTGGTCCATGACACCGTCATGGAAAAGCGGTGGCACACCTGCTACCAGACGGTGCAGGAAACCGTGAACAAGCAGGTCTGCAAGACCTGCTACAAGGAAGAGTGCAAGACCTGCTTCAAGAACTGCTACGAAACCTGCTACAAGACGGTCCAGCAGGACTGCTGCCGGCAGGTCAACGAGACCTGCTGGAAGGACTGCGAGTACACGACCTGCAAGCCGTGCTACAAGACCTGCTACAAGGAAGAGTGCGACACCTGCTGCAAGCCGGTCTGCGAGACCTGCTACAAGGAGTGCCACTACACCGTCTGCAAGCGCGTGCCGGAGTGCTGCGAGAAGGAAGTCTGCTACACCGTCTGCAAGCCGGTGTGCGAAGTCCACTGCCACAAGGCCTGCGACCAGGTTCCAAGACGATCTGCGAGCAACACTGCCGTGAGTGCTGCGAGACGATCTGCAAGCCGGTCTGCGAGACACTGCGTCAAGACGGTTTGCTGCGAAGTCTGCAAGCCGGTCTGCGAGACGTGCTTCAAGACGTCTGCGACGACCTGCTGCAAGGACGTCTGCGAGACCTGCTACCAGGATTGCGTGAAGACGGTCTGCCGTGAGGTCTGCGACGAACAAGACCGTCATGAAGAAGTGCGGTCACTGGGAGACGCAACAGTACTGCGTCCCCGGCAAGACGCACACCCGCTGGGTCTGGGTGGACGGCTGCTGCTGCTTCGACCCGTGCGGCTGCAAGAGCACCTGGCATTCGGGCCACCTGGAAAAGTGCTGCGAGAAGGACTGCGACCGGACCTGCTGCAAGCGCGTCTGGAAGGAAGAGTGCGTGTGCGAAACCGTCCCCTGCAAGACGCATCGTGAAGGAATGCGTGCATGAGCAGGTGCCGTACACCGTCTCACAAGAAGGTGCCGTACACCGTGATCAAGCAGGTGCCCTACACCGTCACCCGCATGGTCAAGGAGACGATCACCAAGCAGGTGCCTTACACCGTCACCCGCTACGAGACCGAGATCATCAAGAAGCAGGTTCCGTACACGGTGAGCCGTGTGGTTACTGGAGCCTATGTGGAAGCCGCTGCTCCGGCAGCCGCTTCGGCCGCTCCGGGTTGCGGTCCGCATGGTACCGCTTATCCGTGCGAGGGTCCGGGCCGGCAGTTCGTCGAGGGTGCGTCCTACGAGTACACCACGACGAGCACCACGACCCGCATGGTCCCCGAGACGCACACCAGCAAGGTGCAATACACCGTGTGGAAGACCGTGAGCGAGGACTGCGTCAAGCAGGTGCCGTACACGGTCACCAAGATGGTGCCGCACACCATCAAGAGGATGCGTGCCGGTACACGACCTGCGAGATGGTCACGGAGAAGCACTGCAAGAAGGTGCCGTACTGCACGACCCGCATCGAGCACTACACGGTCTGCAAGCAGGTGCCGTATACGGTCTGCAAGCAGGTGCCGTACACCGTCACGGTGAAGGTGCCCTACCAGGTGACCGAGTGCGTGCCGGTGACGATCTGCAAGCGCGTGCAGGTTAAGGTTTGCGAGGAAGTCGCGGTTTGCCGGACGCGCAAGGTTCCGATCTGCGAAACCTGCTGCGAGACCTGCAAGCCGACCTGCGGCTGCTGCGACTCGTGCAAGTCGAGACTGGCTGAGCGACCTGTTCAAGCGCCGCTGCGGCTGCGATCCGTGCTCGCAGCCTTGCTGCAAGTAACAACAACCTGAGCCCGCAGCGCCAGCAAGGGACTGCGGGGTCAAACACTCGAAGGGCGAGACGGCGGCAACGCGGTCTCGCCCTTCGGGCGTTTTCGGGTTCCTACCATGAGTCATTTCAAGGAGCCGCGTTGTTCAGTTCACGGTAAAGCGTCGATTAGCACCAATCCGCCTGCGACGACTCGAATGCGCAACTCATTGCCGACGAGTAATTTCATGCCGACAAGGAAACTCGAATCGACGGCGTACACTCGAATCGTGCGCGACTGACTATCCCAGATGACCGACGCCGAATAGGCATCAAACTCTTGAATGCTGCCATCAGCAAGCATGACCTGTTCTTTCAATAACCACGTCAATCCCAGCGATGTGATGAGAGCCGATGGCAGCGAGAGAAAGCCGGTGAAGCCTGTATCAACGACAGCCTCGATCCGATGTGTTTGTCCGGTAGTGTCGTCAATAAACAGTGGTATTCGAGGCTCCAAACGCGAATCCACGACACCCGTAATCATGCTTTTTCCTCCGTGGAATGGAAACCGAAGCGCTCCACAGCTCGATGACCGATGCGAATGCAGAAGAGTTGTGCGTCCGGACTTTTGGCAATCAACGGCTGGCATGTGTCGAGGGGATCATCCCCCAACTGATAGTCGCCCGTCTCGATGTCGATTACCACGACTCGGCCATGATTGCCTGCCTCCACCAGCGGACGGATCTTTTGTTCGTACAGTTCTTTCGCGCGTCGAGCAAATTCCTCTTTGCTGTAGCGCGGCTGTCTCACAGTCATGACCCGACCTCCGGGAGTTGTTTGCGGCCATCTGATCTCGTGGATATTAACCGATCACCTAAATCCTGTCCATTCTCCTCGCCACTAGCCGAGCCATTTGGGGAATGATCGGGTACCCTTGACGAAATCATCACTATGCCGATAATGATAGTGTATCGTCCCCTCGGTCCTGCTCTGGAAGGAGCGCGATGCCAGCGCCCATGACCCCCAACCAGATCGCCGCCGCCAGTGAAAGTCTGCGCCACGCCACGCCGCAGGCCATTCTGCGCTGGGCGGTGGATGCGTTCTTTCCGAAACTGACGATGGCGACGGCGTTTGGAGCCGAGGGCTGTTGCCTCATCCACATGCTCGCCGAGATCGAGCCGCGCATGCGCCTGTTCAACCTCGACACTGGCTACCAGTTCGCCGAGACGCTGGAGCTGCGCGAGCGCATCCGCAAGCGCTACGGCATTGAAGTGGAGTACGTTCGGCCGGACACGACGGTCGCGGAATATGAGGCCGAACACGGCGGTCCGCTGTACCGTCATCGGCCGGACCAGTGTTGCTTCGATCGCAAGATGGTGCCGCTGCGCCGCGCCGTGATCGGCTACGACGCCTGGATCAGTGCTATCCGGCGCGATCAGACGACCGACCGCGGCCAGGCCGACGTGGTGCAATGGGACGCTAAGTTCAGTCTCGTGAAGGTGAATCCGCTGCTGGCGTGGTCGAAGAAGGACGTGTGGGATTTCGTTCTGAAGAACGAGGTGCCGTACAATCCGCTACACGACCACGGCTATCCGAGCATCGGCTGCTGGCCCTGCACGGCGCCGGTCGCCAACGGCGAAGACGAGCGCGCCGGCCGCTGGGCCGGTACCCGCAAGAAAGAATGCGGGCTGCATGTGATCGAGCATCAGGGAGGAAGCGGGATTTAACGTTAAGCCGCGAGCTTTTGCGAGCGCGCAGAAGCGCTCGCAGAAGCTCGCGGCTTAACGAAGGGATCAGGATGCGAATCTCCGCCAAGGCCGAGTACGCCTGTGTCGCGATGCTGGAGCTGGCGGCCAACTACCGCGAGCCGCAGCCGTTGCGCATCAAGACCATCGCCGAGGCGCACGGCATCGACCCGCGCTTCCTGGTGCAGATCCTGTTGCAGTTGAAGACGGCCGGCCTGGTGGCCAGCGTGCGCGGCGCCGCCGGCGGCTACAAACTCACCCGGCCGGCGGAGCGCATCTCGCTCGCCGACGTCCTCAACGCCGTCTGCCGCGAACAGGCCACGCGCTCCCCGACGGAGACGCCGGCGCCGGTCGTCCAGGCGCTGCACTCCGTCTGGAACGAGATTCAGGCGCAGGAGCAGCGTATCCTCGAAGCGTTGACGCTCGCCGAACTCGGCCGCCGGGCGCGCGAAACGTCGACGCTGTCGTATCAGATTTGAGCACGCAGCGCAAGCAAGTGGGCACTTGCTGCGTGCTCAGATTGGAACCCGTGGACCGCCGATCATGACGACCTTGACGCATCTGCAGCGTCTGGAGGCGGAAAGCATTCACATCCTGCGCGAAGTCGTCGCGGAGTGTGAGCGTCCGGTGATGCTCTATTCGATCGGCAAGGACAGCGCCGTGATGCTGCATCTCGCCATGAAAGCATTCTTCCCGTCGAAACCGCCCTTTCCGCTGATGCACGTCGATACGACGTGGAAATTCCGCGACATGATTGCGTTCCGCGATCGCATGGCGGCGCAACTCGGCCTGGAACTACTGGTACACACCAATCCGGAAGGTCTCGCGGCCGGCATCGGTCCGTTCACCCACGGATCGGCCGTGCATACCGACATCATGAAAACCCAGGCTCTGCGGCAAGCGCTCGACAAATATCGCTTCGACGCCGCCTTCGGAGGCGGCCGGCGAGACGAGGAAAAGAGCCGGGCCAAGGAGCGGATTTTCTCCTTTCGCTCGCAGCAGCATCGTTGGGACCCGAAACAGCAACGTCCCGAATTATGGCGCCTGTACAACGCCCGGATGCACAAGGGCGAAAGTATCCGCATCTTTCCTCTATCCAACTGGACCGAACTGGACATCTGGCAGTACATTCATCTGCAAAACATTCCCATTGTCCCGCTGTATTATTCCAAAGAACGGCCGGTGGTGGAGCGGGACGGCACGCTCATCATGGTCGACGATGAGCGGATGGTGCTGCGTCCGGGCGAGAAGCCGATGATGAAAAAGGTCCGCTTTCGCACGCTCGGCTGCTACCCGCTGACGGGGGCGATCGAAAGCGAGGCCGACACGCTGCCCGCCATTATTCAGGAAATGCTGTTGACCAAGACCTCCGAGCGGCAGGGGCGTGTCATCGACCATGATTCCACGGGTTCTATGGAGAAGAAGAAGCAGGAAGGGTACTTCTAAACATCCGAGCACGCAGCGCAAGCAAGTGGGAACACTTGCTTGCGCTGCGTGCTCATTAAGTAATTGACATCATGGCACATATTTCCGATCTCATCGGCACGGACATCGAGCAATATCTCAAGTCGCATGAACGCAAGAGCCTGCTGCGCTTTATCACGTGCGGCAGCGTGGATGATGGGAAAAGCACGCTGATCGGCCGCTTGCTCTACGATTCCAAGATGATTTTCGAGGACCAACTGGCCGCGCTGGAATCGGATTCCAAGAAAGTGGGAACGCAGGGGGGTGAACTGGACTTTGCTTTGCTGGTCGATGGCCTGACCGCCGAGCGCGAACAGGGCATTACTATCGACGTGGCTTATCGCTTTTTCTCGACCGACAAGCGCAAATTCATCGTCGCGGACACGCCGGGGCACGAACAATATACCCGCAACATGGTGACAGGCGCCTCGACAGCCGACCTGGCCGTGATCCTGATCGATGCCCGCAAGGGCGTCCTGACCCAGACGCGCCGGCACAGTTATCTCGTCTCCCTGCTTGGGATCCGCCACATCGTCCTGGCCATCAACAAAATGGACCTGGTGGGCTTTTCCCAGGACACCTTCGACCACATCGTGAAGGACTATCGTGACTTTGCCGGTCGGATCGGGTTGACCGCCATCGTCGCCATCCCCATGTCGGCCTTGCGCGGCGACTCCATCACCGCGCTGTCGCCGAACATGCCCTGGTACAACGGCCCGACATTCATGGGGCACCTGGAAACGGTAGCGATCGACGATTCACGCCAGTCGGCCCCATTCCGCTTGCCGGTGCAGTGGGTGAACCGGCCGAACCAGGATTTTCGCGGCTTCTCCGGCATCATCGCCAGCGGCACCGTTCGTCCGGGAGATCGTCTGCGCGTCCTCCCCTCCGGCCAGGAAAGTCAGGTCACGCGCATCGTGACCCTGGACGGCGATCTGGATGAGGCCGTCGCCGATCAATCGGTCACCCTGGTGCTGCGCGATGAGATCGACGTCAGCCGCGGCAACGTCCTGGCTCCCGTCGATGCGCTGCCGGAAGTGGCCGATCAATTCAAGGTGACAATCATCTGGATGGCCGAGGAGCCGCTGCTGCCCGGCCGGCCCTACTGGCTCAAGGCGGGCACCAAGTCGGCCCTGGCGACCGTCACCGACCTCAAGCACAAGGTCAACGTCAACACCCTTGAGGAGTTGGCGGCGAAAACGCTGAAACTCAACGAGATCGGCGTGTGCAACTTGAGTCTCGATCAGCCCCTCGCTTTCGATCCCTACAGCGCAAACCGCGACACCGGCGGCTTCATTTTGATCGATCGCCTCACCAACGTCACAGTCGGTGCCGGGCTGATCCAGTTCGCTGCGCCGCGCCCAGAACATCCACTGGCAGACGCTCGAGATTAACAAGCAGGCTCATGCGGCCATCAAGAACCAAAAGGCGTGCATCCTGTGGTTCACGGGTCTGTCCGGGGCCGGGAAGTCCACCATCGCCAACCTGGTCGAGAAACGGCTCTATTCGCTGGGCTATCACACCTTCCTGCTCGACGGCGACAATGTGCGGCACGGACTGAACCGCGATCTGGGCTTCACCGATGCGGACCGGGTGGAAAATATCCGCCGGGTCGCCGAGGTCGCCAAGCTGATGGTCGATGCGGGGCTGATTGTGCTGGTCTCGTTCATCTCCCCATTCCGGACCGAACGCCGCATGGCCCGGGGCATGGTGGAATCAGGAGAATTCATCGAGGTGTTCGTCGATACGCCGCTTGCCGTGGCCGAGGTGCGCGATCCCAAGGGGCTGTACAAGAAGGCACGCCGCGGGGAACTGGAACATTTCACGGGCATCGACTCCGACTATGAACGACCGGAGAACCCCGAGATTACGATTGACACCACTCTGTCAGTCGCGGCAGAGTCGGCCGATCGGATCCTCCGACACCTTACGGAGCGCGACGTCATTCGGGCGGAGTGACGGCGCCTTTCTAATTGAGCACGCAGCGCAAGCAAGTGGACACTTGCTTGCGCTGCGTGCTCAAGATTGTCTCGATCATTTTCTTGACCTATACTTGCGCCGAAGTTCCGTTGGACTCTCGCAACCCACCACACCGGGCCGACCATGACGCCAACGCTCACTACCGCCTCTCGCCAGACGCCAGTTTGCTCCGCGACGCAAGGCCCGTTCCTGATCCTCGACGATGATTTTCAGCAGCGGTTCAATAGCCGGGCCTGCTGGGTCCATCATCGGCTCAGTGAACACCCGCTGTTGCAGATCCCGGCGCTGGTCGAGTTGGCGAAACGGCTGCCGCCGAAGTACGTGCGCATTAACTCCGGCGCCGTGCCTGTGAACGCCACGCCGGACCAGATCCCGGGCAACGGCCTGTCGATGGAGGAGAGCTTTCAGCGCATCGAGGAAACCAACACGCGGATCATGCTCAAGAAGATCGAGCTGGACCCCGTCTACCGCGACCTGCTGCACAGCTGCCTCAGCGAACTCGAAGTGCTGGGCCATCCCTGTACCCGCGGCGTCTGGGCCAGGGTCGGCTACGTGTTCATCTCCGCGCCGAGACAGACCACGCCCTATCACATGGACCCGGAGATCAACTTTCTGCTGCAAATCCGGGGCAAGAAGACCTTTTTCGTCCTGCCCGGCGAGGATCGGTCGATCCTCTCGGAAGAAGACATCGAGCTGTTCTACACCGGCAAGCATGCGTCACTACCATTCAAGAACGAGTGGAAGGGCAAGGCGGTTCCCTTTGAGATGTCGCCCGGCGACGGCGTTCATATCCCGGTCAACCATCCGCACTGGGTCACGACCGACAACGAGGTGACGATCTCGTTCGCCCTAACGCTGGAATCGGCCGAGACGACGCGGCGCAGCAACATCTACGCCTTCAATCACTACCTGCGCCGCCTGGGTCTGAAGCCGAAGCCGTTCGGCTATTCCGCTGTGCGCGATTTCGTGAAACACCACGGCTATCGCTTATGGAGTGGCCTCAGATGGTGCTTGCCCTGGAAACGGCACACGGCGGCGCATTGACTTCCGCCCCGACGGACCCGCTCCGTCTGCCGCTGTCTTGCGCCATCGTCTCGGACCTCGCCGAGGCTGAACGGTTGCGCCCCGACTGGAACGCGCTCCTGGGGCGCACTGCGCAGCCGGAGTTGACGCAAACGCCGGACTGGCTGCTGACGTGGTGGCGCGTCTACGGCGGTTTGCAAGGCCGGCAGCTGCGGTTGGGGCTTTTCCACGACGCCGGCCGTCTCATCGGCCTGGCCCCGCTGCTTCGCCGCCGGCACTGGTACGGCGGCGGGCTGCCGTTTCGGCGTCTCGAATTCCTCGCATCCGGTGAACGTCCCACCGACGGCATTTATTCCAACCATCTGAACATTCTGGCCGAGCGCGGCGCCGAGGAGCGCGTAGCCGGGCGCTTGGTGCAAGCCATTGCCGCGGGCGACTTCGGAACGTGGGACGAAGTCGTGCTACCGATGATGTCCGGCGACGGTCCGATGCCCACCCTTCTCGCCGACACCTTCCGCGCCGCCGGCCTGCACGCCGAGTTGACCGAGACGGTGCGCGCCCGTTATATCCCACTGCCCGCGACCTGGGACGGCTACCTCAAGAGTCTTAGCACCAACGGCCGGCGGCAGGTCAACCGCTCGCTGAAGGCGTTCGATGAGTGGGCCGGCGGCACCACCCGGTTCGACAGCGTGACGAGTCGCGCCGATCTCGAAAAGGGAAAAGAGGTCCTGGTGCAGCTGCACCGCGCGCGCTGGATAAGCGCCGACGAGGCCGGCGTCTTTCGCTCGCCGCTGTATCTGCAATTTCACGACGCTATGATGCGTTCGCTGGTGGAACCCAACTCGCTGGAGCTGCTATGGCTCAGCGTGCGCGGCGAACCCGTGGCGGCCCTGTATGGCATGGCCTGGGGCGGCAAGGTGTATGCTTACCAGACGGGTCGGCTGACCGGTTTTCCGCCGGCCGTGCGGCCGGGGACGGTCCTCCTCATCCACGCCATCCGCCGGGCCATCGAAGCGGGCCGGCGCGAGTTCGACCTGCTCGCCGACGATGCGCCGTACAAGCGCAGCTGGCCCCGGCGGCGCGGAGCCTGGTGCGGCTGCGGGCCGTGCGGCCGTCGCTAGTGGAAGGGCTGCGCCGGGCCGGCAAGTGCTGTTGGAACGGGTTGCATCGTCTGTTCCGGACTATCCGGTGAGAGCCTGTGCGACCGGAGGACGAGTGCTACGTTTCCAAGTCTCCTCTTTTGACAAGCCATGTCCGACCCGCTTCGGTGATTCGCATCTTCTGGTTCTTGCTCTGCGGTTTGGTGGGGATGGTCAATTCGAGGAAGCCGCATTTCCGCAGGTGGTCAAGTGCCTTATAGAGATGTCCACTTCGGCTCTTCAGGCCGAGATGGTTGGCGATCTCTGGACGGTTCCGGGGCTGGCTATGCACAAAGGCAAGGACTTGGGCCTCGGTTTCCGTCAGTTCATCATGCGCCTCATCATGCGCCTCATCATGCGCCTCATCATGCGCCTCATCATGTACCTGCCCGACACCCACAAACTGCGTGTGGACCGGCAACTCCGCCAGGAAGTAAGTCCGTCCCTCGTCCGTCGAAAACTTGGGTAGTGGCGAGCCGTTCTTGGCCATTGCCTCGCGGATGGTGGGGATTCCCGTGCAACGCCCTTCCGTTAGGTCGAGTTCCTTCAGAAACTCTCCAATGCGTCGGTTGCGATACCGCCGAGCCATGATTTTGTCGCTATTCAGGGCTTCGACCCGGATGGAAGCGTCGGGGCCGGGATAGCTGACCATTACGATGCCATCGGGATCGACCCGTACTTCCACCGGTCTCCCGTTGCTCGTAACTGCGATGATACACGGCATTGACAAGTGCTTCCTCAACGGCTGGAAGAGGGTAGTTGAAGATGCGGGTCGCCTCGGGACGATCCTTGTGTTTGCTGACTTTCTCGCGGAGGACGTTGTTTTGAAGATACCGGAGAGCGTCACGGACCTGTTCGTGGAGTGGGCCGTAGAAGCTTTTCTCGATGAAATCGCCGCCGCCCGGTCCCTTGGGAAAGATCACCACGTCGATCTGCGCACCGGAGAGGAACTTCCTGGGTTCCTCGTGGAAGAACAGAAGCCCGACATTCCGAGGCTTCACGTACTCATCGGCCCCCTCGATGATGTTCATCTGCCGCGCCAGTTCCACCAGCGGTATTTTGCCGGAGTCGCGGTACAGATCGCTCCTCACTTCCTTCAGGTACGACCGGATCAGCGGGAGACGCAAGTCCGTCAAATCTGCCTGATGGCATTGCCGATCATCGAACGGAACCGTCGCCGTCAAGCGTAAGAGTTCCTGTTCGTCCTCGCTGTTCGCCTTGAGTTCCACCGTGCTGGAGTAACGGCGGATGTAATAATGGTGCTCCATCGTTTTGGCGGTGACGGTGCGCGGAGCCTTGTACGGGCGGTTTTGCCCACCGGGCGCCCAAAGCACGATCAGGTTCCGGCCCTCGTACTGTTCGACGCTGAGGATCGGGAAGTACGAAGGCTGGATAAGGTTGCAGTATCTCAGCAGCTCTTGCTGAATCTTATCAAGTTGGTTCGCTGGTAAACCCACCGGCGGAAAGGTGGGTTCGCCGTTGGCGTCACAGTCTTGCCCGATAACGACGTAACCGCCGCCCAGGTTCTCGAAATCGTTCGCAAAACGCACAAGGTTTTGATGATGGCATCGGGGTTCCATCCCCGCTTGTACTCAATGCGGTCCCCTTCGACAGTCCGCTGTCGCAGCAGATCCTCGAGGTTGAGCGGCAGCTTGCTATTCACTGATCTGACTCCGCATTCGTCGCGGCGGTCTGAGGTTCCTTCAAGGTCCCGGCTTCTTTGGCCGCATCCTGATCCCATCACCCCGCCAGCCGCACCGCCGCACCGCACACCCGGCGATAGACGGCCAGCGTCTCCTCGGCGCAGCGCTGCCACGTAAACGGCCGCGCCGCCGCCACCGCCCCGGCGCGCAACGACTGCCACCATTCCTCTTCTTCCGCGATCCGTTGCATCGCCCGACGCCAGCCGTCCTCGTCCAGCGGATCGATGAGGTGCGCCGCGGCGCCGGCGGTCTCGGCCACGGCGCCGGCGGTCGAAGCAAGCACTGCGCCGCCGCACGCCAGCATCTCGACCGGCGGTAGGCCGAAACCCTCGTACAGCGACGGAAAGACCAGGCGCGTGCGCCGTTGTACAGGACCGGCAGATGCTCGTCGGCCACGTAGCCGAGGTGCAGGACGCCGTGCTGCCGGCCTTTGTGCTGCAAGAAGTCGGCCACGTCGGCCGCGTTCCAGCCCCAGCCGCCGACGAGGACCAGCGGATAGCGCTCGCGCACCGCGCCGGGCAGACCGCAGTAAGCCCGGAGCAACGTCAGCACGTTTTTGCGCGGCTCGAGCGTTCCCAGGTGCAGAAAATAGCGCGGCGGCAGGCCGAGGTGTTTCAATCGCGCCGCCACCACTTCCCCCGGCAGCGGCCGCAGATCCGAGCGCACGCCCATGTAGGTCCGTGTCACTCGGTCGGGGGAAAGGTGCAGCGTCTGAATGATCTCCTGACGGGAGAAGTCGGAATCGGTGAGGACGTGGCTGGTGCGGAGCAGGCCGGCACGGAAGCGGCGCTCGAAAGCGGCCGCGCGGTCGGCGGGGTGCCATTCCGGATGCAGCAGAGCCGACAGGTCGTGGACGGTGACGACGGTCGGCAGGTCGCACGGCAGCGGAAAATAGTTCGGCTCGTGATAAACGTCGGGCCGGCAACGGGCGCAGACGGCACGAAAGCGGCGTTCCAGGAGACGGCCGCCGGCGCGGCGCAGCAGTCCAACCACTCGTTTTTTCCACGACGGCCGAGGTGGCTTCGCTTCCGCGGCAAGCTGTGGTCCGTGCGAGCGCTTGCCGATGGCGAAGAGCGACCGGCCGCGCTGGGCCAGGCCGAAGGCGCCCATGAGCCAGGCGGCTGGGAAGTCCTCGACCGCAACGCCTGCCAGAGAGCGCAACTGGCGCACCAGCTGAACCGTATAATGGCCGACGCCCGTCGGCTGTCCCGCAGCCGCCAGCTGATTGATAATCGCACGCACGTCGTTACTCTCCTTGTTCGCCACAGGCGGCTGGGAGGAAGGCGGTTGCGAAGCCGAGGTTTCAAAACCTCCTGACCAGCCCCGGGCGCCAGCGAGGGGGCCGGCTTTCGACGCCTCGCCGTGCTCGGGGTTGGTTTTGAAATCATGTCTAAGCCGCTTGCGGCCGAATGCGCGGCGTCCCAACCGACGCATCGCCGAGCAGTCGGTCCACCATCCGCTCAATCGTGAAGCGCTGCCGCACCAGGCGCCGAGCGACGGCACCGACTCGACGGCACAGGTCGCGGTCTTTCTCCAGACGATCGAGAATCGCCGTTAGTTCTGCCGAAGCACCGCGCGCGAACAGGAAGCCGGTCGCGCCGTCGCAGATCGCTTCCGGCGTGCCGCCCGTGTCGGTGGCGACCACCGGTAGCCCCAGCGCCATGCCTTCCAGCAGCACGACGCTGAACGGCTCGTCCCACAGCGACGGCACCACCAGGACGTGGCCGAGCTTCCCCAACAGCGCCAGCGTCTCGGTGTGCGTTTTCTTGCCGAGGAAATGCACGCGCGGCGTCAGGTCCAGCGCGGCGACGAGGCGCTTGCAGACCTGGGCCTGCGTGGTGGTGTCGTCGCCGAAGACGACGAGGTGATGCTCCGCTCGACAGTCGGCCACGGCCTTCAGAAGCACGGCGAGGCCCTTGCGCTCCTGGATCTGGCCGGCGAACAGCAGCGTCAGCGGCGCCCCGCCGTGGAAGTGGCCCGGCGGTGGTTCCGGCAGCCGCTCCACACCCGCCAGGCCCCACGGCACGACTTCCTGACTTTTCGCTCCCCATATCTTCCCAAGACTGAGCCGGCGAATGTGATCGCTGCACCAAAAGAAGCGGTCGATGGACAACGGCCCGGACGGCACCCAACCTGTCCACCCCAGTGCCGCCGCCAACAACGAACACGCCAGCCGCAAGACGCGGCGCGGCGACTGGCGCAGCCGATCCAGCGGCCGCAACAGTGGATTGACAGCCGGCCAGAGCGCGAGCCAATCATCGCTGACGTAGGCGTGAACCTCAGCGCCGGCCTTGTGGGCCAGCTCGGCCAGGTCATGCAGCACCGGCGCGACGACGCCCAGCGGATTGAACACCAGCACACGCTCGGGCCGAAACGCCGCGACGGCCTTGCGATAGCGGCGCCGCGCCAGCAGCGAAGCCGCCGCCCGGCGAAGGAAGCACAGCGGATGCGTGCGGAGCAGACGCGGCAGCGAGCCGAAGACGCAGAGACCGGCATCGAGAAAAGCAGGTCGGTCCGTGCCGTCGTGGCCGGCATGGCGGAAGCCGTTTTCCTGCTGGAGGAAGTATTCGCGCGCCGACAGCAGCAGCACGGTGTGGCCGCGCCGCTTCAATTCCTCGACGACGGACGCAGCCCCGATCTCGTAGCCGCCGAGGAACAGCGGCGGGTAGAGGTCGGAAAAGACGACAATGCGCATGCCGCCCCTCCAGCAGAGGCGAACCCGCACCCGGAGCGCACGGCGAGCGGGGGGTGGGCGAAGCGGGTATAGCACAGACAACGGTTGGGGGTCAAGGTGGGCCGACAGAGGAACTCGTCAAGCGAGCGACGGGAAGTACTTCTATTGTCCGAGATGCAGCAAGGGCGGCATGGTTCAAACGGGACACCGGAGGGGTAACACCGTGGTAGGACGGATTTGCAATCCGTCCGGGTAATAGCGGACGGATTGCAAATCCGTCCTACCACGGTGTTACCCCGCCTTTGAACCATGCCGCAAGGGCAGTGTGGTTCAAAGTCGGGTGGCACGGCGGTAGGACGGATTTGCAATCCGTCCGGGCTATAGCGGACGGATTGCAAATCCGTCCTACCACGGTGTTACCCCTCCGGTGACCCGTTTGAACCAGGCCGGAACCCAATCCCATTCTTGGCTTTCTCGGCTCCAAAGAAACCTGAGCCGGTTTTCTTTTTTCATTGGACCAGCGCGCAAACACCACTTCAGCAGGCGCTGTTCGCGTTCGTCCTGCGCCGCTTTCAGGGCCTGGGCAACGTGAGGCTCCGCTGCCCCGGCAGCGCGGCCCATGTAGCCGAGCGCCACCGTTGCCCGTTCGCGCACGGCCAAGTCCCTGTCGGCCAGGGCGGGCGCGAAAACGGCGAGCGAGTCCTCGGCGTGGTGCGCCAAAAGCTTGTAACCCCAGGCCGGTACGTTGCCGGCTGTGCCGGCCATGATCTTCTTGGCCAGCGAGTGCGCCACCGGCTTGAGATGATCGCCCAGTTCCTGCACGTACGCTTCAAAGATGTACTGGGCGATCGGTAGCTGGGCCATCGAGCCGAGCCAGGGCATCTCCTCGCCGGGGTCTATGGCCCAGGCGGTCGATTGGCGGAGAAAGGGGTTCTTGACCCGTGAGCTGCGCACGGCCGGAAGCGCGTCCTTCGCCACAGGACCGAGGAGCGAGAGATAGATGAGCATGTTATAGCCGTCGACATCGGAGGCTCGTGGCAATTCGCGGATCATGAACTGGACCACCGGGGCCGCGTCGTCACCGCCGATCTGGGCCATCGCGCGGACGGCTGCCCAGCGTTCGGCCGGTGCGTCGGCGGTGAGGAGCGGCGCCAGCATCTTCAACGAAGGACGCGCCGCCGGCCCCATGCGACCCAGGGCGTCGGCGGCGTCGATGACCGTTTCGTGCTGTGCGAGCAGCGCCGTCACCGCTTCCCGCGCCGGCAGCGGCAGGGCCCAGAGTGGCGAGCGCTTGCAGCGCGGAACGGCGGACGAGCGCATCGGAGTCCGTCAGGAGCTTTCCCAGTTTGCCGGCCAGGGAAGCCGCCGCCGGACCAGCGAACCCCGCGGCCCGCGCCGCCCGTCGCCGTGTCCCCGGTGCCGTGCTGCTCAGCCCTTTTGCCAGCACGTCCGCGGCTTGGGTGTCCGCAGGCTTGAGGCGCAACAGCGCGGACGCCGCGGCGAGCTGCACGACGATCGACTCGTCGTCCAGCAACTTCGCCAGGTCGCCGGCCGCGTCGGCCGCGTCCACGCCCAGGAAGCCGATGTCGGCCGCGCTTTCCGCCCGCACCACGACATCGGCCGAACGGGTGTTCTCCCGCAGCGCCGCCAAATCGTCCCGCCCCGCTCTGCCCATGCCTTGCACGAAGGCGGAATTGGAGCCGACGCCCATCGCCATGTCCGGCATGCGCAGGCTGGCGCGGACCCGTTGCACTTTGACCAGCCCCGGCAGGGCGGCGCGGTTCAGCGCCAGGTCGAAGCTCGCGCCTTGTTGGTCGGCGCCGTGCGGCAGGGTCGTGATCTCCGCGCTCTTGCCGGCGACCATGAAGCCGACGGCGTTGGCGAGCCGCGACACGGTGCCGTAGTAGGCGAGGGGAAGGTCCGGCCGCGGCGAGCCGATCCGCCACCACCCGTCTTCCACGGCGGTCGCCTGATACCAGCCCTCGCCCACGCAAACCACGATCGCCTTGCTGGTCGTGAAGACCACGCAGCGTTGACCGGGTTCGGCCCAGTCCACGAGCGCCCGATCCATCTCCGACTCGTTGGCGCGAACGAGCTGGTGCTTGAGGAGATCCGCCCCCGTCTCGCCCTTGAGATCGCGGACTTTCTTCAGGAGCACCGCCCCCTTATCGCGGCTGAAGCGATCGACCTCGGCCAGGGTGATCGTCTTCGATTCACGGACGATGCGCCCCAGCGTCGGCGCCAGGTCCACATAGGTCCACGCCGGCGGCGCGGCCAACAAGCAGCCGAGCGCCGCGGCCAGCAGCCAAACCCTGGCTCGAAGCATTGCTCTCTCCTGCGTTGAACCCTGGTCCGTTTAGCCGCGAGCTTTTGCGAGCGCTGGCCAGCGCTCGCAAAAGCTCGCGGCTAAACGGGGAACTAATTCGTTATTCCAGATAGCCGAGGCTCACCAGAACAGCTTCCTGGGTCGCCGTCAGCATTTGCAGCAAGTCTTTGTGCGCGGCTTCCAGGTCGGCACGCGCTTTCTGCCGTGCCTTGCGAACCGCGGCGACCTTCTCCTCGACGTCGGCCTTTGTGTGTTTGGGGTCATCCAGAACCGTGCGCAGCTCGCTTTGCGCCTGGCTGAGTGGGCCGCTTCCTCCGGGACCGCCAAAGCCAGGCAGCCCGCGGTCGGTTCCACTGCCCTCCGCATTGAGAACTTGCCGGCCGGAAATGACCTTCTGAAGCTTCTGGCCGATAACCTTCCACTCTTCGTCCGTGGCGCCGAGCTTCTTCTTGACGTCGTCGAGGCTGCCCGCTCCGAAGGTGCCGAATCCACCGGGCGGACCGAAGCCGCCGGGACCCATCGGACCCGGACCGAAGCCGCCGGGACCGACGCGGCCGGGGCGCATCCCTTCGAGCGTCTTCTTCTGTTCGGCGGTCAGGATCTCCGCCACCTTGGCGTCAACTTCTTTCTGAAGATCGGCGAGCTGTTTCTTTTGCTCCGCGCTTAGCTTCAGCTGATCCTGGAGAAAGCCAGGCAGGATTTCTCCAGGCTTCGGCGGTTGGAACGGGCCGCCGGGAAAGACGCCCGGTTGACCGCCGGGCTGCGTCGGCGCGGCGGAAGCCGTCCATAGAACGCACAGGCCGGCCGCAACCATCGAAGCTCGCCGCATGGGTTCTCCTTATCGATACGGGTCTGGCACGAAGCACCCCTGCTCTCGCGGGGTGACTGCACGCCGTTTTCATCGGACCTGCAAAGGGGCTACACCCTAAATACACAGTCGCGGTAGGTAGAGCAATACCGCCGCCCAGGGCCGATTTTGGGGACCGTCGGATGGCGAACAGCGGCAGCTTTCCTTGATGTGGAACAATCGCCCGGCTACGATAGGGGATGGTGAGTTGCGAAAGGAACCGCGCAGATGGCCCGGCTCACTGATCCTGATATTCTGGCACGGTACACGCACGCCTTGACCGAATGGGCATTGGGCGGAGCCATTGAGCTGCTGGGACGTGCTTTCAAGGGATTGCGGACAACGCTTCCGGGCGTGACGGATTCGTGTTTCAAAGAAGCACTTTATCAATACGTCTGCTTGGAGAATGGGGAGATCGATCAGGTCAAGGAAGAGCGCGAGCCGTGGCGTAACAATTGGGAATGGCACTACGACTTACGTCCGACCATCAACGGGCTGAAGATTTACGTCGAGACAAGACTCTCTCCCGAATCGTTCAGTAATCGTGAGGATCCGAAGATTTTAGTTGTTCAGATCAAGCCTGCGTGATTGTGGAGTACAGCTATGCCCGCGCAAGAAACGCGAATGCCCAAGGGCCGACCTTTCCCCTGGCTCTGCCCTGACTGTTACACGCTGACGGTTGTACCTACCGTGATCGATTACACAATTGAGGTCAAGCAAGACGGTGTCATTCACGAATTGCATCTTCCTGGTATCGAGGTTCCGCGCTGCCAGACCTGTGGTGAGCTAATCGTCACGACTGCCGTCGATGAACTCGTTAACGACGCCCTGCGCCGAAACTCCATTTGCTGACGCCGGAGCAAATGCGGAAAGGTATCGAGAAGCTTGGCCTCAAGCAGCAGGAGTTAGCGGAACGGCTCGGCGTGGACACGGAGACGGTCTCGCGGTGGGTGAGGGCGCGCTGATTCAGCCGCGGGCGATGGACAATCTGCTGCGCGTCTATTTCGCCGTGCCCGAGGCCCGTGCGGTGCTGCGCGGGCCGGAACAGGATCCGGAGCTGGGCACAACCGTCGTGCCGGATTCCGTGCGATCTTTCTAGCTCAGCCGGCACCGTGACCGGCCGATCATTCCTGGCCATTCTCCTTCACTTCTTCGGCGCCGCGGCCGCTTGCAGATAGACGATCACGTCGGCCAGGTCTTGCTTCGACAGCTGCATCTCCAGCCCTTCCGGCATCAGCGATTTCGTTGTCGTTTCGATCTTCTCGATCTGATCGCGCAGGATCGTGTCCTCGGCCTTTTCGCCGCGGCGCAACGTCACGCTGGCCGACGTCTCCGCTGCGATCATGCCGGTCACCGCCTGGCCGCGTTTGGTCCGCACCACGTAATTCAGATACCGCGCATCCACTTCTCGGCTCGGATCAAGGATGTCGATGAGCAATTGCTCCGGCGACTTGTTGCGCAGGGCCGACAGGAGATCGGGACCGACCTCGAAGCCGACGTTCTCCAGCCGATGACAGGTGGCACACGTCTTCGCAAATACCAGCTTGCCGCGGGCCGCATCCGACTTCAAGTCCAGGACGGCCTTGTGCTCTTCGACGATCTTCTGCCGATCCGGCGCGATCTGCCCGGCGAAGGCAGCGACGGCCCGTTTGCGCAGCGCGGCATCGGGGTGCTTGCGCAGCAGGTCGATGCGGATCGGCTCGATCTGGTTGGCGACGATCTTCTTCTGTTCGACGGCCGTCAGCAGAGCGGCGACGCGCTCCGGACGGGCGACGAGCGCTTCGAGGGCTTCGCGGCGGACGGCAGGACTGTAGCCGGACCACGCCGCCAGCAGCAGCGCGGCCACTTCGGGCCGGGGATGCTGGCCCAGGGCGCGGATGACGGCGAGTTGCACTTCGGGCGGCGTCTGCGGATGCAGGAGGTCCGGTGCGGCGTCGGCCACTGGAGCGAATGGCCCGTATCCGAGCAGCTGCACCGCCGCTGCACGCACTGCCGCCGGACGTTTTTCCTCGCCGCTGGTTTTCGCCGCTTGCTCGAAGATAGTCCGCGCCTTGGCGACGGCGACACGCAGCGCCGGCGGCGGTTCATCCCAAAGTTTTGCGAGCGGCCGCGAGCTGTTTTGCTGGCCGCGGGCCAGTCCCTCCAGCAGCGCCGCCTGCCACGGTTCGGCAGGAGCCTCGCCCTCCCTGTGCCGGCCGAGCAGACCCAGAGCGGCAGCCAGTGCATCATCGTCGGCACGGGCGCCGGCAAGAGCGGCAACGCGCTTCAGCATTTCCAGCCGGGCCGGTGTCCACTTCACCTCCGAGGCGTCGGACGACAGCGCGAGCAACAGGTCCGTCGCACCGGTGTACGCCGAGCTAAGGATCGCCGTCTGCGTCCAGGTGTCGTTGTCGTCGCGCCGGGCCAGCTTCGCCAGGGCGCGGACACAGTCTCCGGTCGCTGACGCTCCCGGCTCGCCGAGAGTGAATGCGAGTTGGAAGCGGACAGTCGGCGACGGATCATCGGTCAGCGCCGCCACCGCCGTCCGCAGCCGTGCCGAGTCCTTCAGCCGTGAGTCCGACAGCCGCAGCGCCTGCTCGCGCACGCCGGCTTCCGCGTCCTTCAGCGCAGCCGCGATTAGCGTCTCGTCCAACGCCTTCAGTCCGTCCAGCGTCCACAGGGCATGCGCCCGGCCGACTGCTGACTTCGAGGTGCGGGCCAGTTCCTCCAGCGGCTTCACCGCCGTCTTGTCCTGCCGCTCGACCAGCAGCCGCTGGGCCGTCAGCCGCCACCATAAGTTGCCGTCGGCGAGGTGCGCGACCAGCTCCGCGGTGGTTGCCTTGCCGAGAGCCGGCTTGCGCCGCTTCGCCGCCTCGGCTGCATCCCACAGCTCCGGTACGATGCGCCAGATGCGGCCGCGGCCCCGGCTTTCGAGGTTCATCTTCTTCTTGATGTCGGCCGGCAGCGACAGCGGCGTCTCGATGACCTCGCGGTAGAAGTCGAGGACGTAGATCGCGCCGTCGGGCCCGAGGTACTGGAACACCGGCCGGAACCAGGTGTCGGTCGAGGCCAGGAATCTCGCAGTCGGCGTCGCCGCGCTTCGCCGTGAACGTCGCCCCGTTCGGCACCAGCACGTCGCGGTGGATGAGGTTGTTGGCCGGGTCGCAGACGAAGGTGTTGCCGCGGTGCGATTCGGGGAACAGGTCGGCCGCGTAGACGATCGGGCTGCAGCCGGAGGTGACGTAGCCGCCGGGCACCAGTTCCGTCGTGGGGAAGCGCTTGGCGTCTGGCCCCGCGGCCCGCCGTGTGGTCCGCTCGACACGCCACGCCTCGAACGGGCTGATGCGGTGGACCTTGCAGGCGGCGCCGTGGTCGGGAATGTCGAGCGTGACGGCCGACACCGGCAAGAGCGGATTGCGGCGCAGGTAGTGGTCGGGCAGGACGATGTGCCGCAGGTGCTGGCTGTTGGTGGACGTGAACCAGTGCTGCCAGTCGTCCGGCGCGAGGCCGTACTGTCCGCCGCCGGACGTCGGTTCGAGGCTGGCGGGGACGTCGGGATGGAAGCGGATGCCGCGGCCGCGCAGCGTCAGCGCCGGCCAGGTCCGGCTTCTGCGGCGAGGTGATCGTGCCGCCGTTCGCGCCGGCGCACGCCGTAGACCCAGTTGTCCAGGCCCCATTGCAGGCTGTTGAGCATCTGCTGGATGTTGGCCAGGTCGAAGCCGGTGTAGAGGACACGTCTTGCGATCCGCCTTGCCCGCTTCTTCGAGTCCTCCAGGTAGAGCATGTCCGGCGCGTTGCCGACGAGCAGCCCGCCCTTGTACGGCATCACGCCGGTGGGCAGGCGCAGGCCGTCGGCGTAGAGGGTGCTGGTTTCGTAGAAGCCGTCGCCGTCGCGGTCTTCGAGGACGCTTGATGCGGCCGGAGTTGACATCGCCGGTGCCGACGCCGTCGTTGGGATAGCCGCGCATCTCGGCGACGAAGAGCCGGCCGTTCTCGTCGAACGCCATCGCCACCGGATCGACAACGTCCGGCTCGCAGGCGACCAGTTCGACCTTGAAGCCTTTGGCGACCTTGAAGGAAGCCAGTTCTTCACGTGGCGACAGCGGGCCGGCTGGCGGCTTGTTGGGGGTCGTGTCGGCGGCGGAACTCACCACAAAGGCACAAAGAACACAAAGGAAGAGAGAGGCGAGGAAGAGAAGCGGACGCATGAGACGGACCTCGGAAGTCGCGGCGGGCGGACGGGGGAAGTGTATCCGCGGCGGGGAGGGGCCGCAATGAGACCGGAAAGACAGTTGCTGAGTTGCTCGGCGGGAGAACGAACGGTACGATGCAGCAAAGGAGACAGCCATGATCGATCTGAACGAAGAACAACTTTGTGCCCTGAAGGACGAGACGCCGCCGCAGGTGAGGAATCCCGTCACCGGGGAGATGTTCGTCCTCGTCAGGCGGGAGGTCTACGAGGTGGTGCGAAAGATCGTCGAAGGTCCCAACCGGCGTGGATGGGACGACCCGGAACTGGACATCTACGAGAGCTATCGGAAGAAGCCATGAACCGCGGAGATGTCGTGCTCGTGGATTGGTACTTTACTGACCAGACAGGTAGTAAGCTCCGGCCGGCTGTAGTAGTCCAGGCGGATTTTCTCAACGGACTGATCGACGACACGATCCTGGTACAGATCACCGGCTCCAAACACGGCATCCCCGGCACGGAGGTGGAGATCGACCCTGCACTGGAGACGGGTTCCGGCCTGCTGAAAATCTCTTATGTTTCCTGCACGAATTTGATGACGGGCGACCAGGCGCTGATCGACCAGACGATCGGCTTCCTGTCCAGCGCGGCGATGCGGCAGAGCGAGGACTGTTTGAGGATAGTTCTTGCGATACTGTGAGTCGAGCCGGGCGTTACCCGGCGGCGCGGACGGGGAAGTGTATCTGCGGCGGGGAAAGATGCAATGCGTTCGGATGCCGGGTTGGCTTGTCGGATATTCGAAAGTCGGGGAAGGTAACAACAGCGACGAGGGAGGACCGTGTTCAAGCTCTCGTTCCTTTTCTCGGCCGAGGTGTATCATGGTGCTGGAAAAAGAGTTGGCCGTTTACCGCCGCGAATTGCCGAACCTCATGGCCCATGCCGGCAAGTACGTCGTCATTCACGAGGACCATCTTGCCGGAACCTGGGAGACGTACCAGGACGCTTTGCAGGAAGGCTATCGGCTCTTCCAACTCAAGCCGTTTCTCGTCAAGCAGATCCAGGCGGTTGAATTCGTTCATTACACGACGCGAGATGTTACGCCGCTATGCCAATCGTGACGATGCAACTGACTCCGGACGGGCCGGTTGTCACCCTTCTTGTTGGCGTGAGCATGCCGCGAGCGGCGGCGAGATTTTGCTAAACCAGGGCGTCCGACGGGTACTGTGGAGATAGCGATTTCAGAAACGTCACTCGATCAGTATACACTTAACGATAACATCGTGGCAGCCAATCATGAGCAGAAGGAAACGGATTACGTTGACTGTCTTCGGGGTTATAGTCTTTGGCGTTTGCGCAACTATTGTAAAGCTGGTCGTAAATCAGTCGCGCCCTCCTTCCCAACTCGATCATGCTGTCTCGATGGCTGAGGCGAAATCGAGAGGGGTATTCGAATGCCAGTTGTTCCCTGATAAGCGGCAGATTCCCTGGAAAGGTGACGAAGTCGAAATCAAAGAAGTATGGGTGGAAATCGAGAGTGAAGAGAAATATTTCATGGTGTGGTGGAAATATTACCAGCCCAAGCGGGGTCGAGTTGTTTGTGTCAATCTGAACAGAGATATATCGACATTGACGGGGTTCGACACCCGGTTAACATTCGGAATTCAAAAGCCTCACCACGAGGGTTTTTCTCCCATGATCCCCACAGTTATTTCCAAGACGGAATCGCAATTATGGGAGATAATCGATGATCTTGATGTTTCTTCTGGATTGACTTTGGTCATATATGGTCCCGACTCGCCGCCAACAAGATACCTTACGATTTCGCTGCGGCAGTAGGCGTTGCGTGGAGATAGCATTGCGAGGACTGGACGTTCTCGATAGCAAGTGCCCACGCCCAAAACGATTTCGCTCTGGAAACGATCTCTTCCGTCCTCGGCGTCAGCGCCGGCCCGGCGGATCTGTTTCTTGAGCGAGAAAGGAGACGACAATGGTAATCACGCTAGGTCCAAAGTTGGAGGCTGCCTTGAACGAGGCGGCCCGTCTCCGAGGCGTTGCTCCTGAGGGATTGGCGCTCAACGTCTTGCAGGAGCGTTTCCTGGGCACCGCCTCGCTGGTGCAGCCACAAGACGAATGGGAGCGACGGCTGCTCGGGTTGGCGAAGGACTGTGGAGTAGCTCTGCCTGACTCGGCATTAAGAAGGGAAGCGCTGTACGAGTAATGGCTTACTTGATCGACACAAACATTCTGGCTCGCTTGGCGAACAAGACGGACCCGCAGTATGGCGTGGCCTCTCAAGCCGTGGTGAAATTGCACCAGCGTGGCGAAGTGCTGCATGTCACGCCGCAAGTCCTGGTCGAGTTCCGCAGCCTGGCAACCCGTCCGATCGCTCAGAACGGATTGGGACTATCGACCGTGGACGTCGAGACGCAGGCAGCAGGGTTCGAGGCGTCGTTTCCGCTGCTGGCAGAGACGCCGGATATTTATCCTGCGTGGAAAAACCTGGTGAACGCGTTGGGGATCATCGGTAAGCAGGTCCATGATACCCGTCTTGTTGCGGTCTGCCATGTGCATGCGGTGACGCACCTGCTGACGCTCAATGTCTCAGACTTCGTTCGTATGGCGGGATTTGGACCGGGTGTTGTTGTGGTCGATCCCGCGAGCGTTTAAGGCGGACGCTGAACAACCCGTTGCAGGAAAAACTATGTCGTCGCGTAAACATAGCCGTGCTGTTTTGCCAGGGCAGGCGAGCGGCCCGTGCCCTGGCCGGTTCTCTAGACAGTACGCTGGAGCACGGACCAGCGGGAACGCTCGCGGCAGAACCAAGAAAAAGGTAGCTCGTGCCGCAGCCCACGAAGGACGAGACTCGGCCAGCGGTACCCGCTAAAGCGCATCCTCGACAATCCGCAACTTCTCCCAGCGAAACCCCGTCCGCGCCCGCCGGAGTCTCTCGGCCAAGCGGCTGCCTATCGAACTGCATTCTACGCAGTCCTCTTTTGCTTCTCCCGTTTCTTCTTGGGCTTGGCCGACCCTTTCGGCGGCTGAGCATTCTCGAATTGCGACCAGAACTCCTCTTCGCCGAGCCATTTCCCCTCGCGAAATTGCCGGCGCGAGCGATCCAAGGATAGCACGCAAGTGCGGCGAATACGCCATCAGGAGCCGTTCGATCTCGTCCTCGTCCTGTACGCCGACAATGACCGCGACCGGACGTCCGTTGCGCGTCACAACCACCGGTCCGCCTTCGGTGGCCTTCAGGAATGCGCTGAATTGAGACTTTACCTCAGCGACCGATGCGATCTTCATAGCTGCACCTCCTCTCCGCCGATGAACAGGCGCTCTCTTTGTTTCTCGCCGATTGCCATGATCTGAATCACCCGAGCCTCCTGGTCGATGTCGTACAGGACGCGAAATCGGTTGTCGGGACCAAAGCGAATCTCCCAGGTGGCCCCGAATGGTGCCGGTTGCCGCAACGGCTTGCGATTGGTCGTTTCGGTGGCCGGCTCAAAGCGTAACTGTTCGCCGATCTTCTCCCGAATCAAGGCATGGTATTTCTCGTCAATGGCCCGAAAGTGCTTCGTGACCTCGGAAGCGAAAGCCAGGGTATAGGCTTGCCGTCGCGCCATGATGGCCATAATTATGGCCATCGCGGAACTGTTTTTCAAGACCCCTTGCAGCCAGGGTCCGATGCGGAAAGGAGCGCAATGCGCTATCGTTCAGCCGCGGCTGAACGATAGCGCATCCTCCACAATCCGCAACTTCTCCTCCCAGCAAAACTCCGTCCGTGTCCGCGCCTGTCCTGCTTCCCCCAAGCGGCGTCGCAGTTCCGCATCGTCCGCCAGCCGGCACAGCGCCGCCGCCAGACCGTGGATGTCGCCGCAGCGCACCAGCAGCCCATCGCTCTCGTTGCGGATGCACCCACGGTACGCCGCCGGCTCGGTAAGCGACGTTCGGCACGCCGTTGGCCCACGCCTCCAGCAGCACCAGGCCGAACGAGTCGGCCCGGCTCGGTAGACGCGAACACGTCGATGCCGGCGAAGAAGTCGCGCTTCTGCTCGGCGTCCAGCTCGCCGAGACAGCGGGCACGCTTCAGGTACGGCAGTTCCGGCGCATCACGGCGAAAGGCCGCCGTCTCCGGACCGGCCAGGACCAGGACGAGGCGATCCACGCACGATCCCCATGCCCGTCGCGCCGCCTGAAGAGGTCGAGCTTCCCTTCTCGCGCGCTCAGGTTCGCCAGATGGCCGACGACCACGTCTTCGGGACCGACGCCCCACGCCGCCCGCGCCTTCTCGCCGGTCGCCGCCGGTGCATTCGGCCGGATCGACGCCCAGGCCCTGGAGAATCGAGACGGCTCGCGCGGAACGCCAAGCGAATCGAACGCCTGCCGCTCGCCCTCGGTCTGCACGAAAACGCGGTCGGCGGAACGGGCGAGATCCAGCAGGCGCGGGATGCGTGAACGTGCGGCGCGTGCGGTCGCGCGGATCGTCCGGGTCGCCGGTATGCAGAAACGGCGTCAGCAGCAGCGGTACGCCGAGCCGCCGCGCCAGCCGCCGGGCACAGGCCAGCGGCCAGCCGTAGGGGAACGCCGTGGCATGGACCACGTCGAAGCGGTTCGCTGCCGTTCGCCGCGCGCCACATGGCCGGCGACAGCGGGTTCCACGGCAGCGTCAGTGCCTGCCAGCTGCGCGCACCGGCAGCAGCGACGCCAGCCTTGAGCAGCCAGCGCTGGGCGGGCAAGCGCAGCGAGCGGAAAGCGGCGCACCTCGACGCCGTCTTCCATCGTCGATGCCGGGCGGCAGGCAGCGGCCGGGGCCACGGAACGCCTCCAGGTCGAGGGCCGTCGTCGTGAAGACGGTGACGTCGATGGCCGCGCGCGGCGAGGTAGCGGCTCAGCCGCGCGAAGTACGCCTCGGAGCCGCCCAGCGCCGGCGGATAGCGCTGAACGAAATGTGCGATCCGCAATTGCGCCGGCATCGGCGGTTCGCTCTCCCGTTGCCGCGGGGCGGTCGATACAATGCAATGCGAAGTAAAGCAGCAAGCCGCTTGTCTGCCCCCTCTGCCCTCTATTCAGCGAGACGGGAGCAGACAGCGGCAAGACCACGGATTACCGACCATGTTACGTCTCTCGAAGATGGCCGCCGCCGTGCAACCCTCCGCCACGCTCGCCGCCGGCGCCAAGGCCAAGCAGATGAAGGCCGAGGGCATCAACGTCTTCGACTTCAGCCTCGGCGAACCCGACTTTCCGACGCCGGAACACATCTGCGCCGCCGCCGTCAAGGCCATGAAGGACGGCCACACGCGCTACACGCCCGCCAGCCGGCATCCCCGAGCTGCGCAAGGCCGTCGGCCGCTGGTACGAGAAGACCTACGGCATCAAGCTACGCGCCGGAACAGGTCATCGTCTCCAACGGCGCCAAGCATTCGCTGCACACCGCCCTGGCCGCCACCGTCGGCGCCGGCGACGAGGTCATCATCCCGACGCCGTACTGGGTCAGCTACAGCGACCTGGTGCAGATGACCGGCGCCGACGTACATGCTGGTGCCGACCACGCTCGAAGCGGCTTCAAGATGACGCCGGCCCAGCTCAGGCCGCCGTCACGCCGCAGAGCCGGCTGCTGATGCTCAACTCGCCGAGCAATCCGACCGGCACCGTCTACACGCGGCAGGAACTGGAAGCGCTCGCCGACGTGGTGCTGGAGACGAACCTCGGCGTCCTCAGCGACGAGATCTACGAGAAGCTGGTCTTCGGCGACGCCAAGGCGACCTGCTTCGCCACGCTGCGGCCGGGCCTGGCCGAGCGCACCATCACCATCAGCGGGGCGAGCAAGACCTACGCCATGACCGGCTGGCGCATGGGCTGGTCGTGCGGGCCGGTGCCGGTCATCAAGGCGATGGGCAACGTGCAGAGCCAGCAGACCGGCTGCCCGTGCAGCATCAGCCAGTACGCCGCCCTGGCCGCCCTCGAGGGCGATCAGCAGTGCGTCGAGACGATGCGCAGGGAGTTCGAGGTCCGGCGCGATCTGGTGTGCAAGCGCTTGCAGGCGATGCCGGGCGTGCGCTGCCGGTGCCGGAGGGGGCGTTCTACGCGTTCTTCGACGTGTCGGCCTACTTCGGCCGGACGCTCGGCGGCCGCAAGGTGACGGACTCGGCGAGCTTCTGCAACGCGGCCCTGGAGACGGCGCACGTCAACGTCGTGCCCGGCTCGGCGTTCGGCGCGGAAGGCTACGTGCGGCTGTCCTACGCCACCAGCCGCGAACAGCTGAACGCGCGGGCTGGATCGACTGGAAGAGTGGCTGAAGAGATAGTCCGTGAGCGGCGGTTCGCAACCGCCGCCAAGTAATGAATCGCAGTTTGATCTGCGATTGCAATGATTCCTCACCCGGATTAAGCGATAGGATGCGATTGCATGCAATGCAAATGAGCATGATCGAGATCCTCTGTTCGGGGAGGACACCCATGCCCACGCTGCTGTTGAACGAAGACGACGTTCGCCGTCTGCTGACGATGGACATGGCCCTGGAGGCCGTCGAGCAGGGGCTGCGCAAGATGGCCCTCGACGAGGCGCAGAACGTCCCGCGCGCCGCGCGCAGACCGACCACGCCATGCTGCACACCATGTCGGCGGCCGTCAAGTCGCTCGGCGTCATGGGGGCCAAGGTCTACGCCACCAGCCGCAAGGCGCCGGCCAGTTCCATGTCCTGCTCTACGACGGCAAGACCGGCGCGCTTGCTGGCCCTGATGCAGGCCGACTATCTCGGCCAGATGCGCACCGGGGCGGCCAGCGGCGTGGCCACGCAGTACATGGCCCGGCCCGACGCCACCGAGGTCGGCCTCTTCGGCAGCGGCAAGCAGGCCCGCACGCAGCTGCTGGCCGTCTGCAAGGTGCGCAAGGTGCGCCGCGTCATGGTCTACAGTCCCAACGAGGAACGCCGCCGCCGTTTCGCCGCGGAGATGAGCGAGGTGTGCCAGACCGAGGTGATCCCGGTCGACCGGCCCGAAGATGGCGGCCGAGGACAAGGACATCATCATCACGGCCACGACGAGCCGCGAGCCGGTGCTCAACGGCAACTGGATCGCCCAGGGGACGCACATCAACGCCATCGGCTCGAACTTCCTCGGCAAGGCGGAGCTGGACGCCGTGGCCATTCGCCGCTGCAACGCCGTCGTGGTGGACAGCAAGGACCAGGCCCGCATCGAGGCCGGCGACTTTCAGCAGGCGCTCGAAGACGGCTCGCTGCACTGGCCAGACGTGCGCGAACTGGGCCAGGTGATCGTCGGCCGCTACACCGCCCGCAAGCAGCCGCAGGACGTGACGCTGTTCAAGTCGCTGGGCATCGCCGTCGAGGACGTGGCCGTCGCCGCCCGCGTCCATGCCGCGCGGTGGCGGAAGGCGTGGGGAAGGTGCTGGATTGGTGAGCAGAACAAATCCGGCGAGCCGAGCCCCGTAAGGGGCTGGGTACAGCAACCCGGCTGCTTACGCAGCTCGACTCGCCGCTTTTTTCGCTTCAAAACAGCACCGGCTTGCCGGTCTTGCGGCGGACGACCGTGGCTTGGCCGCCGTGCATCAGCGTGTGGTTCGAGATCAGCACTACCAGCGCCCCGATCGTCGGCGCGAACTGCGCCATCCTCCCCGTGTTCGGCTTGTCGAGATCCGCGTCGGACAGGACCGACACCGCGGCGCTGGTCGCCGCGCGAACCCGCGTGAAGAGATCGACATAGGCCGCTTTCGTCAGAAAGCCCTTCGCGTCGGTCTGCTTCGACGTTTCCTTGCTGTGCTGCTCAGCGAATCCGGGCGGCAGCGCGGGATAGTTCGTACCGGGCACATCTTTACCGAGCATGACCTCGGCGGCGATCAGATGGCCGAGCTGCCAGGCGAGGTGGTTCGCCTCCGGCACCGGCCGCACCAGCAGATCGGCGTCGGACAGGTCGCTCAGGTACGTCGAGAGGACGAACTGCGTCGAAGCGAGGGTGTTCTGGAGCACGTCCGTTGCTTTCATGGCGGTCTCTCCGGATCGGGATGGTGAACGCAAGACGACGACCCGTCCGTAGGGCCGCTTCCTTGCTTTCTATTGGTCGCGCCGAGTCCGGCCAACGGTGATCGTGCCTTTCCTTCGGTTCGTTTAGCCGCGAGCTTTTGCGAGCGCTTTCGGAAGCCTCGCAAAAGCTCGCGGCTAAACGAAAGTCATTACACCGCCGGCAATTTCGGCAACACCGCACGCGGGTTCGTCAGAGACGGCAGGTTCACCGGGTTGCGTACCGGCTCACCCTGGATCATGCGCCGTGCTTCCTCCGCCCCCTTGGTGCGCATCTCGGCGAAGGCTTCCACCGAGTAGAACGCAGCGTGCGGCGTCAGGATGACGCGCGGGTGCGGGCGCAGACGATCGTCCGAGGCTGGCGGTTCGCGCTCCAGCACGTCCAGGGCGGCGTAAGCGACGTGGCCGCGGTCCAGCGCGTCCAGCAGCGCCGCGCTGTCGATGCACGGGCCGCGCGCCGTGTTCACCACATAGGCTCCGCGCGGCAGCAGCTTCAGCGTCTCGGCATTCAAAAGATGGCGCGTCTCGCTCGTCAGCGGACAGTGCAGGCTGATGAACTCCGACTGCTTCAGCAGGTCCTCCAACTTGGCACAGCGTTCGACCGCCAGCGCCTTCTCGATGCCGTCCGGCTGGTACGGATCGTGGATGAGGACGCGCAGGCCGAACGTCTTGGCCCGGAGCACCATCGCCGTGCCGATGCGGCCGCAGCCGATCACGCCGAGGGTGCGGCCGCGCAGCCGCGGGGCGCCGAACACTGTTGTAATGTCCCAGCCGCCGGCGCGGATGGCCCGCTCGCAGATCGACAGCCGGCGCGCGATCGCCAGCAGCAGCAGGCTGGCGTGGTCGGCCACTTCCTCCGTGCCGTAGTCGGGCACATTGCAGACGACGATGCCGTGACTGCCGGCCGCGCGGACGTCCACGTTGTCGTAGCCGACGCCGCAGCGGATAATGCCCTTGCAGCGGTTCAGCCGGCCAATGGATTTCTCGGTCAGCAAGATGTCGTGAAAGACCAGCAACACGTCAGCGTCGGTGCCGTAGCGGGCCACCACCGCCTCGTCGTGCGTCTGAAGCAGGCGGACGTCGGCGAACGGGTCCAAGACGGTCCGCTCGACGCCTGCTTCGGCGAGATGATCGGTCACCACCACCAGCGGACGTATGCTCATGAGACGGCTTCTCTTGAGGCAGGGCGAGGGGAAGTACTGAGTACCGAGTAGCGGGTGCATTGTCTCGTGAACCGAGTGTCCCAGTGCCGAAAGACGATCGCGGATACTGAATACTTGGTATTCAGTCCGCCTGCTCCGCGCCGCCATTATATGACAGCTGCTTGTCACGACCGCATCTTTTTCGGCCCGAAAACGGCATGAAAGCTCAGGACAATCCGCATTGTCGGGAAAAAATGGACTACCGGCCCTTGACTCACCGTGTCAAGACCGATAAACTGGAATGTGGTGAAGTCTCTGCCGCGACACGAATTCAGGCTTGTCGCACCTTGCAGAGATGGGTGCCAGGCGGAAAACGACGGAACACCGCCCGCCGAGACTTCCCGGGGAACTTAGCAGGAGAAGCGGATCTTCACCGGCGTGTCGGCTCTCTCCCAAACCGATACGTGAGAACCCCACTTCATCAACCCAACTGGACTTAGCAAAGGATAGGCGGCGATGCTCGTACTGTCCAGGAAAAAAAACGAAAGTATCGTCATCAACAACGACATCACGGTGACGGTCGTTGAGATCCGCGGCGACAAGGTTCGTCTCGGCATCGTGGCTCCCAAGGAAGTGCCGGTCCACCGCCAGGAGGTGTTCGACGCCATCCACGGTAAGGACCAGGACACTCCCGTCGCCGCTTCGTCGGGTAAGCCCGCCGACGCAACCAACCATTAACCGGTACGTCCCCGGTTCGCCTCCCCTAAAACCCTCTTTGACCCCCGTGTTTCTGCACGGGCGAGAGGGTTTTTCCTTGCCGCATCGGTTAGCCCGACGCGCCCGCAAGGGAATCTGGGAATCCCTTGCGGGCGCGTCGGGCTAACGAGCCCTCTAAAGTCTTTCCCCCACTTACCCGAATTAGATAACTGCCCCACAGCCCCACTCCCGGAGACGTGCCCCGTGCCCGAGCCGCTCCCGCTTCCCCAGATTGACTCCCTCGACCTCGTGCCGCGCGTCGAGGTGCGGCTCGCTGCCGCGGTTCGAGCGGCCCATGCAGCCGACGGTGCGCGAAGCACCGCTGCTGAACAGTGCGCCCTGGGTCCGTTCGCTCGGCAAACTCGGCATGGACGTCACGACGCAGGGCTGGAAGTTCCCCGTGCCGCCGGAATTGGTTCAAGCAGCCGCACCGCGAGGCGAACCAATTCCGGTCCGGCCGGAGCAACCGCCGAGTTTGCCGTTGCGCGAAACGACCAACGACAAGACGCGCATTCGGCCGCCGTCGGAAACGGCCGTCTTCAAGGATCGTCTCCTCTATCTGCTGCAACCGCCGCTCGAAGACATCTTCGCCGGTAAACAGGTGGTGCTGCCGTTCCAGCCGTTCGAGTATCAGCTCAAGGGCATCGCCTTCCTGATGCCGCGCCACGCCGCCCTCATCGCCGACGAGATGGGGCTTGGGCAAAACGTGCCAGGTCATCATCGCCCTCCGGCTGCTCTTCGACGCCGGCCTGATCCGCAACGCCCTCGTCGTCTGTCCCAAGCCGCTGGTCATCAACTGGACGCGCGAGCTGCGCATCTGGGGCGAGGACATCCCGTTCGAGGTCGTCGGCGGCGACACGGCGGCGCGCAAGGCGACCTGGTACGTCTCCAAATGCCCGCTCAAACTGGTCAATTACGAGCTGCTCACCCGCGACGCCGACTTCGTCCTCGACGACAAGGTCCACTTCGACGTGGTCGTCCTCGACGAGGCACAGCGCATCAAGAACCAGGAATCGAAGACGGCCCAGGTGGTGCGCGGCATCCACCGCGATCGCAGCTGGGCGATGACGGGAACGCCGATCGAGAACCGCATGGAGGACCTGGTCAACTCTTCGCCTTCGTCGATCCCGACCGCATTCCGCCGGAAACGCCCGCGAAGATGCTGCCGGCGCTGACGGCCGACTGCATCATCCGCCGCACCAAGGAAGACGTGGCGACCGACATGCCGCCGCGCATCATCCGCGACGCCCATCTGGAGCTGAGTCCGGGCCAGCGCGAAGCGTACGACCTGGCGGAGAAGGAAGGCGTCGTCCACCTCAACGCCCTGGGCGACACCATCACGGTGCAGCACGTCTTCGAGCTGGTGATGCGTCTGAAGCAGATCTGCAACTTCGACCCGCGCACCGGCCAGAGCGCCAAGCTGGAGCAGCTGCTGGCCGACATGGCCGAGGTGGCGGAGAGCGGCCGCAAGGCGATCATCTTCTCGCAGTACGTCGAGCCGCTGGAACGGTTGGCGCGAGCGCTGCGCGAGTTCGGCCCGCTGCAATATCACGGCCGGGTGCCGCAAGCGGAGCGTCAGCCGATCCTGGATCGCTTCAAGACCGACCCGACCAAGCACGTCATCCTGATGAGTTACGGCACCGGCAGCGTCGGGCTGAATCTGCAATTCACGAACTATGTGTTCCTGTTCGACCGCTGGTGGAACCCGGCCGTCGAGGACCAGGCGATCAACCGGGCGCATCGTCTGGGCCAGAAGGACACGGTGTTCGTGACGCGCTTCATCAGCCAGAACACGATCGAGGGCCGCATCGCGGAGATTCTGGAGAGGAAACGGCGGCTATTCGCCGAGCTGATCGAGCAGAACGGCTCGCCGCCGTCGCTGGGGCTGACCGAGGACGACGTGTTTGGGTTGTTCGACATCAAGAACCGGCCGAAGCGTGCGGCGGCGTGAGTGACTGTGCATATCTTCCTGAGACGGAAGCGTGAGCGACGGTTCTTCCGTCGCACACGCCTCCGGCTCGGATATCAGCGTCTTTCCAACCTTTTCACAAATACCGCATGTTCCGGCGATGCGATCCCTTGGGCCAGGACGGCAAGGACGCGCGCCATGTCGCCGACCAACAGCGCCGGGGCGTTCAGCCACAGCCCCGGAAACACTTCTGACTTGTACACACCGTCCGCCGATGCCGGCACTACCTCGAACGCGTCGCCGCGCAGCCGATGCCAGCGCACTTCTTGCTCACGCATCAATACGGCCACATATTCGATCACGCCCGCTGTCTGGTACAGCCCAGCTTCTGGTGGAGATCGTACGCCGTGCTCGACAGGCATATCTCCGCCGCCAACTCTGGCGCCGCGCAGAGTACAGCCCTTCTTCCCAAGATTGGCCGCCGTAGTCCGCGAGGAGGCGTAAGTGCGAGTCCGGCTGCGGCACGTCGTCCTCCATCAGACACGTTGCATTGTTGCTCGCCTGACATCCCGGCGTCGAAGCGGCGTACACCCCCAACCAGGTGCCGACGCTGTTATCTCTGTCTCCGTGCCCGAGGCTGAGTGGTGACGGCATGTAGACGATCCCTCCGATCAGTTCGGCGAACTTGACGTTCGGCATCGCCTCCCAGCGGCGCAGGAATTCCTCGCGCGTCAGCTTATCGCCTCTCACCAACGGCGGAAGGTCGATTTCAACCGGGGCAGACATCATTGCACCTCGCACATGATCCGCTAAGCCGCAAGAACCCCCCGCATTGTACCTCGTCCGCACACCGCCGCAACGCATTCCTCCCCTCTCATCTCCCTTTAATAGCCCCATAGGTACGATCTCTCATAAGGTTCCCCCTGTTCCGGATACGAAGCCGGACGAGGGTCCGCGGGTGTCGAGACGTCGGTACCCTACTCGCACCCGCGGCCCTCACCCCGTCTGCCATAGAATGAGCAATGGCCCGGCGTTCGTCTTCCGGGGAGGGATTGGCTCATGCGCGTGCTGCTCGTCGAGGACCATAAACCGCTCGTCCGTTCCTTGCGCCGGGGCTGGAAGAAGAAGGCTTCGCCGTGGATGTCGCCTACGACGGCGAAGAAGGCGATTTCAAGGCCCGCACGGCGTCGTACGACGTTATCATCCTCGACCGGATGTTACCGAAGGTGGACGGCCTGACACTGCTGCAGCACTGGCGCAAAGACGGCGTGACGACGCACGTCCTCATCCTGATCGGCGCACGACAGCGGTGCGGATAAGGTTGCCGGCCTCAACCAGGGGGCCGACGACTACCTGACCAAGCCATTCCAGCTGGACGAATTGCTGGCCCGGCTGCGGGCGCTGATCCGCCGCGGTCATCAGATCAAGGACCCGATCCTCCGCATCGGCGACCTGGAGATCGACACCGCCGGCCACTCCGTCAAGCGCGGCGGCCAGACGATCCACCTGACGCCGCGCGAATACGCCCTGCTGGAGTTCCTCGCCTTTCACCGCGGCAAGGTCGTCACGCGCACCATGATCTGGAACCACCTCTACGACGAGCAAGACGAGAACACCTCCAACGTCGTGGACGTCTACATCCGCTACCTGCGGAATAAGATCGACAAGGGATTTGAGACACCGCTGATTATGACGCGCTGGGGTGAAGGTTACATGCTGCGCGGAGAAGAATGAGAGTTCGTTTAGCCGCGAGCTTTTGCGAGCGTTGAACAACAGCGCTCGCAAAAGCTCGCGGCTAAACGGGGCATTTTCCTTGGGTGAGCCATGCGGTCGATCCGTCTCTCGCTGCTGATCTATTTCCTCGGCCTGCTCTCGCTGGCTCTCGGGGCGGCGTCGGTGCTGGCGTATCGTACCGGGCAGCAGACGCTGACCGCCAAGAAGCAGACGACCGAGAAGCTCATCGAGGCCCAGTACAAGGACCGCTGCCGCGAGGAAGAGCAACGCCTTAATAAGGACCTGCTGGCCCAGGCCGAGCGCCTGGCCGCCATGGTGCAGCCTCAGATCTTGAACGTTCGGCCGCTAAATCTTTTCGGGATAATCGGCATGGACACGGTGCCCGGTGGTTACTTCCTGGCCCCGGTCTGGATGGCCGAGAGCATTCGACCACGTGGCGGCCCTCCGGGTATGCCGCGGCCCGGCGGTTTCAACGCCATCTGGGACGAAATGTCCCGGCTACGGGACTATCCGCTCCGGACCACGGTTGCCTCGATCCGCTTCAAGGACAGCGACATCGACGTGCTGGAACACCTGGACGGTCAGGTGGCCGAGTTCTTCCAGGTCGACGCCGAAGGGTACAGCCGCTATCGCTCGCAAATGCTGGAAAACCCCGAGGAGGACATCGACCGGTGCCTGCCGCTGGACCTGCCGGCCTTCGCACCCGACAAGCCTGGTCACCATGAGTTCAACGACGTGACGGTGGAGCCGGGCCTGATCGTTCATCGCGTTATCCTCAAGACCGTGCCGCGGCATCCGTTTTTCCGGCCTGGCCCACGCCCATCGCCCTCTTCCGCGGAGCGCGACGTCACGGCAAGTGAATCGCCGCGACCCGACAGCACCCCGACGGCGACCGATCCACCTCGCCTCCCCCGCTCGGACCGGAGCATGAACCCGCGCGAGTCGCGGAATTCGGCCGTTTACATCCAATGTGCCTTCGACAAGACTCGTCTGCTCAACGCATTCCAGAAGTTCGCTTCCCGCCGCGACGAAGAGCTGGCCGACCTCGCGCAGGAAACCACGGCATCGCTGACCGCGCTGCGCAATCGCCTGCTGCTGATCGGCACGCTGACCTTCGCCGCCGCGGTCGTCGGCAGTTTCGTGCTGGTGTGGCTCGGCCTCGTACCGCTGCGCCGCCTTTCCGACGCCGTCAGCCGCGTCTCCCCTCACGCCTGCAACTGCCGATCGACGCGCAGAGAATGCCGGTCGAATTGCGTCCGATCGTCGCCCGGCTGACGGAAACGCTGGAACAGCTGCGGCGTGCCTTCGAGCGCGAGAAGCAGGCGACGGCCGACATCTCCCACGAGCTGCGCACGCCGCTGGCCGCCCTGCTGACGACAACCGAAATCGCCCTGCGCAAGCCGCGCGTGCCGGCGGAATACCGCGAGCTGTTCGAGGACTGCCGGCTCAGCGCCCAGCAGATGAACCAGATCGTCGAACGACTGCTGACGCTGGCGCGGCTCGATGCCGGCGTGGATCGTCTCCGGCCGCAAACCGTGGACGCCGCCGACCTGGCCGAACAGTGCGCCGCCCTCGTCCGCCCCCTGGCCGAGGCCCGCCATCTGACGCTGAACGTCCACCGCAACGGCGCCCTGCCGCTGATGACCGACCCCGACAAACTGCGCGAGGTGGTGACGAACCTGCTGCACAACGCGGTCCAGTACAATCGCCCCGATGGCTCCGTCGATCTCAGCGTCGTCTTGACCGGCGATCGTCTTCAGGTCGAGGTGCGCGACACGGGTATCGGCATCGCCGCGGAGGCGCGCGAGCGCATTTTCGAGCGCTTCTACCGAGCCGATCCGTCGCGCGGCGCCGACGGTCTCCACTCCGGGCTGGGACTGGCGATTGTGAAGGAATACGTCGATCTGATGGGTGGCTCCATCGCCGTGGAGAGCACCGTGGGCCAGGGAAGCATCTTCCGCATCAGCCTGCCGGCGACAACGCCGCTCGCGGCTTAGCCAGCCCACAGCCGGTAAATCCACTGCGGCGCGGCGGTTTTGGGCTCCAAACCGCAACTAGATAGACAGCAAAACCATTTCGGCACGAATGGGAGTCGGGGATGCCGATGCGACCGGAGAACATCGTTACGAAGCCAAGCCGCCACCGGGTGCCGGCCCGCTGGCGCGACGACCCCGAAGTCGTGCTGATGCTACGGGTCGCGGCGGGCGACGAACCGGCCTTCGCCGATCTGGTCTGTCGGTACACACCGCGCGTCTTCGGCCACTTCTGCCGACAACTCAGCGATCGGGCCGAGGCGGAAGATCTGACACAAGAAGTCTTTTTGCGTCTCTACCGCTCGCGCCTCCGCTATCGTCCGAAGGCCAGCTTCAGCACCTGGTTATTCCACATCGCCCAGAACGTCTTGCGCAACGCCCTGCGTACCAGGCGTCGGCGTCCGTGTATGCGTCTCGACCTGATGCCCGGCGTGGACGGCGATCGTCTGTCGGCAGTGATGCGTGCCGACCGCGGCGACTCGCCGTCGCGGCCGTTGGAGCGCAAGGAGTTGGCTGGCGTGGTTCGGGAGGCCGTCTCGGAGCTGGCCAGCCGGCAGCGCACCGCCGTCGAGCTGCACCAATTTGAAGATCACAGCTACGCCGAGGTTGCCGCCGAGCTGGAGATGACGCCGAAAGCGGCGAAGAGTTTGTTGTATCGCGCGCGCAATCAGCTGCGCGATCGGCTGACGGGGTTTATGCAGTGAGGGGTTGTCGCTGCGGGCTTGCAGGAAAAATGCCGAACTGGCTCAATTCCCATTCTTCTTCCGCGCTTCGAGAACCCTCCTTTGACCTGGCCAACAGGACGGCGAACATGCGGCCGATCCCGTTCTCTGAGTTCCGCACATTTCTCCAGAGAGTCGGCTACGTCGAGAAGCGCGTCCCGAAGGGGCGCGTGTCGGTAGAATGCACGGTATCTAAATCCGCTCTGGGGATGGGTCGGAGGGCCGGACCGTGGCACGGTTGCGCCGCAAGCGCCGGACGCGCGAACACATTATCGCAGATCTCAGCGTCCACCATGTCGAGGGCCACATCTTGCGCTGCGGCTGGGTCGTTGAGCGAGTGGTCTACGACTACGGGATCGACCTCCGGCTCCTGACCTTCAACCGTCACGGTGAAGTCGAGGCCGGAGAAGTGGTTCTACAAGTCAAGGCGAGCGATCGGCTGCGGCTCCAGCGAGATACGAACACCTTACCGTTTCGGGTTGAAAGGAGCGACCTAATTCTCTGGCTCACGGAGTTGCGGCCTGTTATCTTGATCCTGTACGACGCCCGGAAGGACATCGCCTATTGGCTCTATGTCCAGAGCTACTTCGGGCGCTTGCGAGACTTTAGCTTGTTTACAGCTGGCAAGACCGTCACGGTACATGTTCCGGCCGCGAACGTCCTCACACCCGCGGCCGTACGGAAGTTCGCGCGCTTCCGCGACCGGGTGGTCGCGCAGACGAAAGAGGTGATCCATGACGAAGACGCGGCCGATCCCGTTCACTGAGTTTCGCACGTTTCTCCATGGCCTGGGCTACGTCGAGAAGCGCGTCCCAAAAGGACGCGTGTTTGAGCATCCGCGCGAGGGGTTGCTTCTATTTCGTTCCTACCGCGATGACGAAACGGTCGCGCCAATTGACCTGGTCAGTACGCGCAAGTTCCTCGATCTACGCGGCGTGATCGAGGCCGACGACTTCGACGCGACGCTGCTGGGGGCGGAGAAGACGGCGTGAGGCAGCAAGAGCGCGCCTGTCGGTAAGAAGGTATGATGCCACTTTCTACCCTGGCTGCGGCTCATCAACGTCACTTCGGCGTTATCATTACTCCGTCCTTTTCGTCGGTCCCCAGACCGATCGGTATCGTCTCCCGCCGTACCGGCGATGCCTATCGACCGCGCATGTACGCCAACACCCAGTCATTGAAGTGCAATTGACCGGCCAGTTCGGGCGGTGGGGGCACTTCGTCGGGCGGGGCCAGCGGAACTGGGTCAATGTAATCTATGCCGCGCGCCTGCAAAGCCGTCTGCCACTCGCGCCGCACCCACTCCGACTTCTGGGCGTGTGCCGACCAAAAGAGATAAAAGATGTCACGCCCCGTGACCTCGTTCACCAGTTGCTCGGCCCAACGCTGTCCGGAGCGCAAAGAGGCCACATCCAGGAAGATGTCGAGTTGTGGGATGACTTTCTGAATCCCCTGGACCCGGGCCAGCACCGCGTCGCGATCCTCGCTGGCGTACGAGGCGAACGCGGTCCGAAAACGCTTCTCCTTGACCGTGAGCGGTTGCTGGGGTGCCTCGTGCTGGCCGACCACTAGGTCAAAGTGCAACTTGGCGATCTCCAGACCGTCGGCACGGAAGGATACCAAGCCATTGAAGGAACCCGACACCGTGTCCCTGGGCACCCGGAATGGGAACGTGGCGTTACCGATGTCGCCCTCCCATACAAGGACGTCTTCCGGATCGTCCACGACGAAATCCGGAATACTCAAGCGCACCATCAAGGTAGTGCCCCGCTCGACGGCTACCCCGCCCTTGCTGCGGACATGGATCTCCTTCCCGCGCTGGGCTTGGCGTGCGCGCTCAAGCACCTCCTGCCGATGTTGCGCCGAAGTGCGCCCATACATCCAGGATGTAGGACTTGCCAGCGAGCAGTAACGCTGGGGCCGATACGGAAAAATGGACCTGATCAGTTACCGGACGCGGCAACTCCGTCTTCGCCGCGTCTGTGGTTCGTTCAGGAGACGTCCTTGACCGGGGCTTTTTCCTCGACCAGGGCCACCACGACCATCCCTTCTCCTCTTCCGTGGACGCGGGATGAGCGCTAGCGACAGCCGGTTCCTCCATTTCTTCCTCGTCGTCCGCGTCCGTGTCGAGGGAGAGATCCAGCCCTTCTTCGTCTTCCTCGTCGTCCGCGGCCTGGCGGGTCATCTGGGTCTTCCGCTTCGGCGGCGGGGCCGGCTCCTCGTCCTCTTCGCACGTGGCCTGCTCTTCTTCCTCGGAAGCGAAGTCCTCGCTGCCCGTCTCGTCGTCGGTCGGCGCCTCCGCATCCCCGTCCAGATCCAGTTCAAACTCGGAATCTTCCAACTCGGTCGAGCCTATGCCCTGTTCCTGCGGCGTTCCAGCGCTTCCGCGAGTGTGTCCCAGAAAGAAGCAACGGGCGCCATTTCGACCGCCCGCCGCGCCGCCCAAACCGCTTCCTCCAAGTCGGCGTCCGTCGGCCGGGCGGACGTGCATAGATACCAGCTCAGGTTGTTGTAGCTGGCTGACTCGCGCGTCCCCAAGCGGATTGCCTCACGGTAACACTCGATAGCCTTCGGCTTGTCGTCAATGGCCACTAGGACCCGGGCGAGACCTTCCAGGGCCTCAATGCACTTGGGGTGCTTGGCGAGGATGGCTTCATACTGCTTGCGGGCCGATCCGTAGTTTTTCTCCTTGTGCTTCCTCACCCCGAAGGCGAGATAGTCCGGTATCCGGTTGGCCTGGTACGCGGCCGGGTCGAGGGCGGTGGCGACGGTCGGCCAACGGTGCGAGTTGGCATATACGCAGGCGTGGGCATCGTCCGGTTCCAGATGAGCCATTTCGAGGAGGCCGTCAAACCAGGCCCTCACCTTCTTGGTGGCGGGAGCTTTCGCCGACTTCCACTCCTTCTCGGCTTGCAGTAGGGCGTCCATGAACGCGCTTAGGCGGCCAACGCGGGTACGGAAATTGGGAAACGTGTTGGTCGGCAAGATTCCGACGACGGCTTTGGCCACATTGAGGGAGCGCGGCAGGTTGACCGCGGCGTTGAGGACGTCTTTCGTCTCCTGTCCCAGCCAAACCAGCGCTTTCTTGCACGGACTGGCCAGCGACGGGTTGTCCGCCAGTGTTTTCTGGATCACCTTGACCCGCTCCATCGTGCCCGCCCATACCCTGTTGCGGATCAGCGTGCGCACGGTCCGGAATTGGAAGAGAATGCACTCGAGGGGCGATGGCTCCTGAAGTTCGCCGCCGCAGCGGGCGCAAAAGAGTCCCCAACCGGGATAAGGAAAGGCACAAAACGGACAGGAGGCGATAGACATCTGAATTCCATCTAATTAAGCCGACAGCTCGAACGACGCGGCCAGAGTGTCGTAAAGATGCTCCGATCCGGTGCCGGCTCGATCACGACAGGTAATTGCACGACGCGCTCTCCGATTCTTACTCGAAACGGCCGATCCGGTAACGAGCCAGGCACATTATAAACGGCGAAATGCGATTTCAACAGGGCGAGGCGAACATTGCGAACATCTCGGTTCCCATTCGCGCAGCGCTGTAGAATGCCAGCGGACCACCGAACACGGGAATCCTCGTCACGTCGATCACTGTCCTGATCGAACCGCTGTCCCGCAGCCAGGAACCCTTCCCAGTGTAACCATGCCACCAACACCGTCGCCCGCCGACCTTGATAGAATCCGCAAGCTAACGCGGCTGTGCGACGAGTCTCGTGAGAGCCGCTGGGGCTGCGCGGTCACGCGGCTGACCGTCCTGAAGGGTCTCTGTCAGGACCCGGATCGGGCGCACCGCTTCGTCGTTTACCTCGCCCGCAAGACCCTGAAGCGCGTCAAGGCTGGCAAGGGTCGCTCCGGAAAGGCTCGGACGGCCTGGCAACGTGCTCACCGACAGCTAATGACCGAGGCGCTGGCCGAGATGGACGCCTGGATGCGCCGGCCGACCGACGCGCAGCGTCATCTGCTGCTGGAACTGCTGGGACGGATACGCGACGAACAGAATGAATACAAACGCATCAAGTGGGGAGCCGTGCGAATAATCCGCGACTGGGACCTGCTGATGTTCGAAAGTGCCCTCCACTGTCTGCTCGACCAGTCGCAGGAGGCCGGCGGCTGGGCTTACCAGATGGTGCGCGATTACGCCGAGCGCTCCGACTCCTACCATTCCGGCGGGTTGACGCCGTCGTCGGTCCCGCTCCTTCAGGATATTGTGGACTTCTCGCGCGATACCTTCGGCCTCGACGGGGCGGCCCTTGACCAGGCCCCTCGTGGCGGCCGTAAGCGACAGACCCTAGCACCTTCACGGCAATCGGGAGCCACAGCCATGTTCACGCACAGACAGGGTCAGTTCCTGGCGTTCATTCACCTCTACCAGACCCTGCATCGGCGAGCGCCGGCCGAGCTGGACATGGTCCGCTACTTCCGCGTGACGCCCCCTTCCGTCCATGGGATGGTCGTCAAGCTGGAGGAATTAGGGCTGATCACGCGCCAGCCGGGGGTAGCTCGTTCCATCCGCGTGGTGGTCCCGAAGGAGCAGATTCCCGGCCTGGAAGACGTCGCTGGACCGCCGTGGTGAGTGGGAAACGGCCATGGAGCGCTAGCCCGAAACGGCTACCGCGTCTGTAGCGTACCCACTGTTTCGAACTTACGTCAAATATGAATGCGGCAACGGGCTGTTACGAGATGCCCGAAATCACCCCGAAAACTGTTTCGCGCTGCCGAAAACTGTTACGCGATTTCAAAAACCCCCGCGTTTCAGGAGGTTTGTAACTTTTTTGCTTGTCGAGGTGCCCCCCACTGTTACCTGTTATGCGTTTCCTCGAAATTTGACGTAAGTGGTTGCTAATTTGAGGAAACCTTGATAAGGGGTCAGCGTGAATTCCTGGCCGAATTTCACGCTGTCCCCTTATCCGCGCTCGAACCGGCTTTCATGTTCTCAAGGGCGGCGCGGTAATCTTCAAGGGTCAATTCCGCGAACAAGGTGCGCCCGTTCTTCGGTGTAATTGCCCGTACCAAGGCCGAGTTGTCCGAAAAACCGCACCGTGTCCAGGACGCCTAGCTCACGGCTAAGGATCGCGTAAGCGCGGCGGTTCAGCTCGGGAAGGCTGGTTAGCTTCAACGTCATGGAATAGACCACGGTCACGGAAACACAAACCGACCGCCTGCTCCCTACTTCCGAAACTCCGGCATCTTCCCCGCGCTCACGTCTTTCTCCCACTCGTCCAGCAGCGGCCAGCCGACGGCGCAGGTGCCGAAATCGGCCATGTACTGGTACTCCGTCAGACGATCGATCGCCTTCTGGAGAATCGCCCGATCCTTGCGGAACACGGGCCCGTGGCTCGGCAGTAGATACTCGGCGTCGTCGTCGCGGATGCGCTTCAGAGAAGAGATGAATTCCGGCAGGTTCGAGCCGTGATGGGCGTCGATCACGCCGACGCAGGCTGTCCTTGTAGATGTTGTCGCCGCTGAAGAGCAGGTTGCCCATCTTAAAACTGAGCTGGCCGGACGTGTGGCCCGGGGTGTGCCAGACCGCTACCTTCAAATCGCCGACGGCGATCGTGTCGCCTTCGTTGAGGAGAATGTCGATCTTGCAGCGCGGCATCGGGATCTCGATGCCCTGCGCCTTGATGGAGGCGAACGTGAGGATCGGGTCTCCGGTCTCCAACGGCTCGACGGTGGCGGGATGGCCGGCGATCTTCGCCTTGAGAAGGTCTTTGGCCCGTGCGATGCCCTGGACGTGGTCGGCGTCGGCGTGCGTGGCGATGAGCATCTTGCAGGTGGACAGGTTGAAATCCATCTGGCGGATCAGCTCGACGATCTCGTCCACGCTGTCAAGGTAGCCGACGTCGATGAGCACGAACTCGCTGCCGCCGTCGAGAAGGTAGACGTTGACTCCCAGGCGTCGGCCCGCCTGATAGTTCATCTCGATGACGCGCGGAAAGAGATACTTCCGTCGCAGCATGATTGGAGGCCCACCCGGAGAGGAGTCTGATCCCGGTCATCATAGTTCTAACGTGACGGATTGGCGAGCCGGGAGCGGGAGCGACCGGAGTGTGGCGTCGATCTCCGGTCGCTGACGCTCTCGGCTCGCCCATGATTTTTCTGGTTTTTCCTTGTGCTCGGCTCCGGCGCGATAGTAAAATGCCCGACGTTCTGAGAATCGCAATTCTTCACCGACAGAAGACTCGCAATGAACACTGCGCTCCTGCTGAATCGCCGGTGTCGTTCTCATTTCAACCCGCTGCGGCCAGCTGGTCGGCGGGGGGTTGGGCTATTCCTGGTGCTGTCGCTCCTTCTGCTGTCCGCCGGTCCGTCCGCGCGCGGCGAACTCAACAAGGACGAGCAGGCCAAAGTCAATGATGCCATCAAGAAGGGCGTCGAGTTCCTGAAATCTCAGCAGTTTGCCAACGGCACCTTTTTCTCGCCGAAAAACGACCACCTCATCGGCTACGCGACGCTGCCGGGCCTGACCCTGCTGGAAAGCGGCGTGCCGGCCAACGATCCGGCCATCAAAAGAATCGCCGTGCTGATCCGCCAACAATACCGCCGCGTTGACGGCACCTACGAGCTTGCCCTCAGCATCCTCTTCCTCGATCGGCTCGGCAACCCCGACGACAAGAAGATCATCCAGACGCTAGCCCTGCGCCTCATCGCCGGACAGCGGGCGACCGGCGGCTGGTCTTACAAGTGTCCGCCCCTCGGTCCCAGCGACGAGAAGGACCTGCTGACCACTTTGCAGAGACTGCCGACGCTGCCGCCACTTTTCACCGACGCCCAGACCGGCAAGATCAACCTCGGCGCCGAGCCCGTCCAGGTGTCGATCAACATGCCCTTGCTTGGCACCTTCTCGTACAAGGCGCCGTACGATCAGGTCCCGCCCGGCTCCATAGCTGGATCGACCGGCTCCTCGCCGGGTGAGAACGGGACCGGATCGGACCAGAGCTTCCTCGACTCGATGTCGTCCCTGGAGACGGCGTCGGTCCACCTTTCGCAGCAGAACCGGTGCATCAAGTCGCTGGAGCCGGTGCCCCCCGAAGCGACGCGCGTCGCCAAGGTTGACGACAAGCCCGGCAAGCCGGTTGTCATCCCGGGTCGTCTGCGCGGCTTGCCGATCTTCATCGATCTGCAAAGGCTCGTCATGATCGATGACCTGAATCCGGAGTTCAAGACGGACAATTCGAACACGCAGTTCGCCCTCCTGGCCCTGTGGGCGGCGCAGCGCTACGACGTACCGATGGACCGCACGCTGCGGCTGCTGGTGCGCCGCTTCCAGGTCACCCAGAACGCCAACGGCGGTTGGGACTACTGGTACTTCCTCGGCGGCGGCGACAACCAGGCCAATCGTGGCCCCGGCGCATCGCCGCAGATGGCGGCCGTCGGCCTGCTCGGCATGGCGGTCGGCCACGGCCTGGCTGCTCCCAACCGCGGTGCCGGCATCCGCCGCCAGGTGCAAGACCCCTCGATCGTCAAGGGCTTCATCGCCCTGAACCAGCACATCGGTCGGCCCACCGGACGCATGGAAGGCCACCCGCAGACCAACCTCTATTTCCTGTGGTCGCTGGAGCGCGTCGCGGTGCTGTACAACATTGACCAGATCGACGGCAAGGACTGGTATCGCTGGGGGGCCGAGATCCTCGTCGCCAACCAGCAGCCGGCCGGCAACTGGAAAGACGGCAAGTACCACGGCGCATCGCCTGTCATCGACACCTGCCTGGCACTGCTGTTTTTGCAGCGGGCGAACCTGGCGAAGGACCTCGGCGACAAATTGCCGTTCAACCCGCTGGAGTTGACCACCGCCGTCACCGACCAGGCCAGGAAGGACACGGAGAAGAAGAACGGCACCGAGCCAATCGATGAGAAAAAGGGTTCGCCGATGCCGGAAGGCTCCTCGCCTATCATTGGTCCGTCCCCGATGACGGACCCGAAAATGGGAACGGAGGAGAAGAAGGAGACGAAATCGAACCCGGAGTCCGAGAAGCAGACGGCGACAGATCGCGCGTCGTCTCCACCGGCTGCGGTTCCGGAGGAGAAGCGCAAGGCCTGGCCGTATATCCTGCTCGTCGTCGGCACCTTGCTGCTTCTGGGAGCCGGAGTGTTCTTGGTGATCTACCTGCGCGGCGAAGGCGAAGAAGACGAGGAAAGGCCGCGGTCGAAGAAGAAATCGGCGAAGAAGAGCATGAGGCGCTGAGGGCCGAGATCGATCATTCGTGATCCCCGTAATGCACCGCCAGCCACACCGTCGGCTCGTCCGGCGTCGTCCATTCGACCCGGTGCTTTTTGTGCGCCGGGATGTTGATGAAAACGCCGGGTTTCATCTCGACCGGCTGTCCTCGTCCTCGAAGCGGAGTCTCGCTACCCCCTTCAACACCACGACCCACTCGTGTTGATCCTGGTCGTACCAGAATCCTGGGGGTGAGAAGTGGCCGTGGGAGACGATCCGCTCGATCCGCACGTCGGCAGCTTCGAGCAGCGTCGTGACCATTTCTTCAGGCAAGCGCTGGGGGAAAGCAGCGAAGAGGTTGGAAGGGGTGGTCATGGTCCTCTCCAGCTTTCCGGCGCCAGTCCGGCAGAACCCTCTTCATTCTGTTCGTCGCCTTCACGGGATCGAATTAGGCTGAACCACCGGCGACCGCATCGTGTCGTTTCCGAAATAAGATGAGAAGGATGTGTTCGTTGCATGGTCAGTGTATCGACATGGTTCAAAGGCGGGTAACAGCGTGGTAGGACGGATTTGCAATCCGTCCGCAATCGCCCGGACGGATTGCAAATCCGTCCTACCAGTGTGTTACCCCTCCGCTGCCCGTTTGAACCAGGTCAGTGTATCAGGCGACCCACAAAATTACACGGGAGAACCAACGCTGGTTCGCGGCTACCCAGAGGGCAGGCAAGTGCTGTTGACGATCACGACGACCCACCAACCGGCGAACGATCTGGGCTATCTGCTCCACAAGCACACGGAGCGCTTGCAGTCGTTCGACCTGAGCTTCGGCAAGGCGCACGTCTACTACCCCGAAGTCGGCGCCGAGCGCTGTACGGCCTGCCTGCTGCTCGACGTGGACCCCGTGGGCATGGTCCGTGGCAAGAACCCCGACCAGAACTTCTTGCTGGCGCAGTACGTCAACGACCGCCCCTATGCCGCCTCGTCGTTCATGAGCGTGGCGATCAGTCAAGTTTTCGGCTCGGCCCTTCAGGGACGCTGCAAGGACCGGCCTGAGTTGGCGGCAACGGCGATCCCTCTCGCCGCCCGGATCGAAGTGCTGCCGGTTCGCGGGGGTGAGTCATTCCTGCGGGGCGTGTTTGAGCCGCTGGGGTACGAGGTCGATGCCGTCCGCTACCCGCTGGACGAACGCTTCCCTGAGTGGGGCGACAGTCCGTATTTCTCGGTCGCCGTTCGGAAGACGACCGCGCTGGCCGACCTGCTGACGCACCTGTACGTCCTCATCCCGGTGTTCGACAGCCGCAAGCACTACTTCGTCGGCGAGGACGAGATGGAAAAGTTGCTCGCCAAGGGCGAAGGGTGGCTGGCTCGCCATCCGCAGAAGGATGAGATTACCCGCCGCTACCTGCGGTTCCAGCCGAGCCTGTATCGGATGGCCCTCGCCCGCCTCGTGCAAGAAGAAGAGCCGCGTGAAGGCGACGAGGACGAACCGCGGCCACAAGAAAAGGCCGAAGAAGCCCTGGAGAAACCGCTCAGCCTCAACGAACTGCGGTTGGGGGCGGTCGCGGCGGCTCTGCGGGCCAGTGGTGCCAACCGGGTGCTCGACCTCGGCTGCGGCGCGGGGTCGCTGATTCGAGAACTGCTGAAGGACAAGCAGTTCGGCGAGATCGTCGGCTTGGACGTGTCGTTCCGCTCCCTCGAAGCGGCCCAGCGGCGGTTACGGCTGGAACGTCTGCCGACGCCGCAAGCAAACCGCGTCAAACTGATCCACGGGTCGTTGATGTACCGGGACAAGCGATTGGAGGGCTTCGATGCCGCGGCGGTCGTCGAGGTGGTGGAGCATCTTGATCCGCCGCGGTTGTCAGCCTTCGAGCGGGTGCTGTTTGAGTTCGCCAGACCCCGGACGGTGGTGCTGACCACGCCGAACCGGGAGTACAACGTGACGTGGGAGACCCTCCCCGCCGGAAAGTTCCGGCATCCCGATCACCGCTTCGAGTGGACACGGCAGGAGTTTCAGGGCTGGGCGACCGGCATCGGTGAGCGATTTGGGTACGCGGTGCGGTTCTTGGGTGTGGGACCGGAAGACGCGAAGTTGGGAGCGCCGACGCAGATGGCGATCTTCGATAGAATGAAGCCGAACAGTGAGCGGTGAATGCTCGACTCGCTCTCTCGGGACAGACGGTGCAAATAGAGACGATGCAACATGCAAATCGACCATAAGTGATTGATCTTGGTAGGGCGATCGGGCTCTTGATGCTTACGAGAGGATAAATGGATGACCTTTCTTCAGTCGATCAAACTCCGGGGCTTTCTCTCGTTCCCGCCCGATTCAAAGGCCGTTGAACTGACGTCGTTGAATGTCCTCATCGGGCCGAACGGTTCTGGAAAATCGAACCTGATTGAGGCCATTGAGGTCTTGCACGCAACCCCGACTGCTCTCGCGGCCCTCGTTCGCGAGGGAGGAACGGCTCAGGAATGGCTTTGGAAGGGTGATCCGCCTGCAAGTTCCGCCTCGGTCGAGGCCATTATTGCGCACCATCAGAAAACACCGAATCTACGCTATAGCCTGAGTTTTGCTCCTGCAGGTCTGCGAATGGAAGTCCTCGATGAGGTGATCGAAGAGCCTGAGAAAAGATTTCCCAACGAGAAGGATGTCTTTTTCTATTACCGCTTCCAAAAAGGGCACCCGGCCCTGAATGTTAGGGATGTCTCCGGAAACTACACACGACGCAAACTCAAGCGTGAGGACCTTGCAGCCGACGAATCGGTCCTTTCTCAACGAAAAGACCCAGACATTTATCCGGAAGTGACATGGCTTGGGCAGCAGTTTGCTCGAATCCAAACGTTCCGAGACTGGACTTTCGGACGGTCCGCGCCCTTGCGACGGGCTCAACCATCAGACCTTCCTCCTGATGTTTTGGTGGCAAACTCTGACAATTTGGGGCTTGTCCTCAACGAACTCCAACACACGGATGCCAGCGCCGAATTCAACCGAATGGTGTCCCGATTCCTGCCGCGTTTTCAACGATTCAGCACGCGCATTCAAGGTAATGCGGTGCAGTTCTACTTGCATGAAGCGGGAATGAAAACGCCCATTCCGGCCACGAGACACTCGGACGGGACGATCCGGTTCATGGCGATTCTGGCGCTACTCCTTTCGCCCGCACCGCCTCCTCTCATCTGCATCGAGGAGCCGGAACTTGGGCTGCATCCCGATGCAGTGGGCCTTTTGGCCGATCTCTTGGTATCTGCGTCGAATCGAACCCAACTCATCGTCACCACGCATTCCGACGCACTCGTCTCGGCGCTTACGGACCATGCCGACTCTGTCTTGGTTTGCGAGCATCGGGGGGAACGCAATTAGAGCGAGTCGATCCTGCCAAGCTGGGAGTTTGGTTGAACAAATACCGCCTGGGCGAGATCTGGCGAATTGGCGAACTGGGAGGCAATCCATGAAGGAAATTGCCATCTACGTTGAAGGCGGCGGTGACACAGTTCAGTTTCAAAGGGGTGCAATCGCTCCATTCCCTGAAAAACTTTGAGAAAATGGGCAATCTACATCAAAAAACCTCTACACTTGGCAGAAACACTGGCAAAAACCGGCGTGCTTTCACTCTCTTTGGCACGCGATTTCCGCATTCTTGCCGTGGTGGACAGCGGCTTTTATGTGCCATCTTCGGGATTGGGCACCGAAATATGCCAGTATTTCGTTCACCTGCCTGGAGATTGAACACCGAAAAACGCCGCATTTTCCTGGCGGATTGCAAGCGATTCACCAGGAAAGGATGTAAGTCATCGTGGTTTTCCGCGAAAAGTCGTTTCTTTCCCCGATATTTCCAGGGAATGGAGCGACGGCACCCTTTCAAAGCGAGATTCGTAACGGCCTCGACGGGTTGCTGGATGAGCAGAAACAGGCTGCGCGACTGAAGAAACTCGGATGGAAACTCGTTCCCTGCGGGGGTCGCGATCAAGCACATAAAGCCTTCATCAATAGGGTCCAGCAGTCAACGAACGATACCGTTGTGGTCTTGCTGGTTGACTCAGAAGAGGGACTTCCTGCGGAATTACCTCAACCAAAGAAGGAAACACCTCAAACCAAGAGCCAGCGCCTGCTTAACGATGCGCAAGCGCGCAAGGATCATCTCGTCACCCGCGACAAATGGGACTTGAAGAACGTCTCGCCGGTATGCGTGCATCTCATGGTTCGGTGTATGGAGGCATGGATTGCTGCCGACCCAAAGGCGCTGGCGGATTACTACGGAAAGGGATTCAACGCCCAAAAGTTACCGGCAAGTCCCAATCTGGAGAACGAGCCCAAGCTCCAACTCTACGCAAAGATTGAGAATGCGACCAAGCAGGCCAGCAAAGGCGCGTACGCGAAAATCAAGCACGCCAGCAAGCTCCTTGGATTGATCGACCCGAAGAAAGTGGCTGCCCGTTGTCCGCGATTCGCAACATTTACCGATTGGCTGACTGAGCAGATTAACAACGCCTGAACTGCCCATGAAGATCAACATCCCCAACCTGTCCCTCGTCGTCCTGATCGGGCCCAGCGGTTCCGGCAAGAGCACCTTCGGCGCAAGCATTTCTTGCCGACCGAGATTCTGTCGTCGGACGCCTGCCGCGCCATGGTCAGCGACGAAGACAACAATCAGGCGGTCACGAACGATGCTTTCGAGATCTTGCGCTTCGTCGCTGCAAAGCCTCGGAGAAAACAGAACCATGACTGATCGCGTGCATTTCCATCCCGACCTGATCTTCTCTGTGGGTACGAAGGTCGTCAGCCTGATCGACATCCCCGCCGCCGCTGGCCTCGTCCTCCATCATCGGGGCACGGTCGGCGTCGTCGTGAAAGCGCCGACCGACCACGAGCATTCCTACCGCGTCCGCTTTGCCGACGGATTGGAAGTTTCGCTCAAGCGCAACGAGGTCACGATGTTGGCTCAGTTCAAGGAAGGCGAGATCGGCGACAGCAGCATCCTCACCGCCCGGACGGATCTGTACGAACGAGTGATCTATCGCTGCGTGATTGGTTCGCAGGCGTATGGCCTCACCGACGCCGAATCGGACGTGGATCGGCGCGGCATCTATCTGCCCACTGCCGATCTGCACTGGTCGCTCTTCGGCGTTCCCGAACAGTTAGAGAACGAAGCCACGCAGGAGGCGTACTGGGAGCTTCAGAAGTTCCTCGTTCTCGCTCTGAAGGCGAACCCGAATATCTTGGAATGCCTCTACACGCCGCTGGTTGAAAAGGCGACTCCGTTGGCCGAGGAATTGCTGGCGATGCGTTCGAGCTTTCTGTCGCGGGTGGTTTACCAGACGTTCAACGGTTACGTGCTGAGCCAGTTCAAGAAGATGCAGGCCGACATCCGCAACCAGGGAGCGGTGAAGTGGAAGCACGTGATGCACCTGATCCGGCTGCTGATTTCGGGAATCAGCGTGCTCAAGCACGGCTTCGTTCCCGTTCGCGTTGAGGGTCACCGCGAACCGCTTCTCGCCATCAAGCGGGGTGAGATGCCGTGGCAGGAAACCGAGAAATGGCGACTGGCGCTGCACACCGAGTTCGACCGAGCGCTTGCGGAGACGAAATTGCCGGATCGCCCCGACTATGAGAAGGCGAACGCCTTTCTCATCAAGGCACGACGGACGGCGATAACGGAGGGGCTTCCATGAACGCATTGCCGCTGCTGAAGAAACAGGTCGAACAGCATCCGTACCCGCTGATGTTCGCCACGATCAGCGGGGCGCACCTGTACGGCTTTCCGTCGCCGGATTCGGATTACGACCTGCGCGGCGTCCACCTGTTACCGCTGAAGGAGGTTGTCGGCCTGAAGACCGGCCCTGAGACCATCGAAAAGTCGGGCATCCACGACGGACTCGAAATCGACCTGGTGACGCACGACGCCAGGAAGTTCTTCAGCCTCTTGCTCAAGAAGAACGGCTACGTGCTGGAACAGGTGCATTCTCCGTTGGTCGTCCACACGACGCCGGAACACGCGGAGTTGATCGAGATCGCCAAGGAGTGTGTCACCAAGCACCATGCTCATCACTACCTCGGCTTCGCGGAGACGCAGTGGAAACTCTTCGAGAAAGAGAACCCGCCGCGCGTCAAACCGCTCCTGTACGTGTACCGCGTGCTGCTGACCGGCATTCACCTGATGCAGACCGGCGTGATCGAGGCGAATCTGGTTCGTCTGAATGAGACGGCGAAACTGGCGTACCTTGATGACCTGATTCAGCGGAAGGTTGGCGGTGCGGAGAAGGAACGACTGACTGAGGCGGACCTGGGATTTCACCGTGGCGAGTACGAGCGGCTGCGGGAAAGGCTCCACAAGGCATATGAGGCAAGCGGATTGCCGGAATCTCCACGTGCAAGCGCGGCGCTGCACGAACTTCTGGTGAGGCTGCGATTATCATAAACATTCATCCTCTCGGAGGTTTCACCGCATCTGTGGAGACATCCATGCAGGTTATCGAAGTGCGAAGAGATTCTGCAACGGTTCAAGTATCCAAGCTGGAGTTGGTGATCCTTAATAACGTCCTGAACGAAGTCTGCAACGGGATTGATGTGCCTGAGTTCGCCACTCGGATAGGAGCGGAATTATCGGAGGTTCGCCAGTTTCTCAACGATGTGAACAATCTGCTCGGTCATCATCTTCTGAAGCAGGAACGGCTTCCTTGAGTTAGCGCATGAAAATCTCCATCCCAAAACTGTCCCTCGTCGTCCTGATCGGCCCCAGCGGCTCCGGCAAAAGCACCTTCGCGCGCAAGCACTTCCTCCCGACCGAGATTCTGTCCTCGGATGCCTGCCGCGGCGATGGTCAGCGACGAAGAGAACAACCAGACCGTCACGAACGACGCCTTCGCGGTGCTGCACTTCATCGCGGCCAAGCGGCTGGCGTTGGGCCGGCTGACGGTCATCGACGCCACGAACGTGCAGCCGGAATCGCGCAAGCCGCTCGTCGAACTGGCTCGGCAATACCACTGTCTGCCGGTCGCCATCGTGCTGGACATGCCCGAGAAGCTCTGTCACGAACGCAATCGGCTCTCGCGACGAACGGGACTTCGGGCCGCACGTCGTTCGCCAGCAGCAGGCGCAACTGCGCCGATCGCTGCGTGGCCTCGCCAGGGAAGGCTTCCGCCACGTCTTCGTTCTGGAAACGCCGGAGGAGGTTGAAGCCGCCACCGTCGAGCGGGTGCCGCTGTACAACGACAAGCGGCAGGAGCACGGGCCCTTCGACATCATCGGCGACGTCCACGGCTGCTGCGATGAACTTGGACAACTGCTGCGGCAACTCGGTTACGAGACTCGTGGCGTCATGCTCCGGCCGGGCCCAGCCTATGCACATCCCGCGGGTCGCAAAGCGGTCTTCGTCGGCGATCTCGTCGATCGTGGTCCGCGCATCCTGGACACCGTGCGGCTCGTCCGCAACATGGTCTCGTCCGGCGTCCGCGTTCTGCGTCCCCGGCAACCACGACATGAAGCTGATGCGGAAGCTGCGCGGCAAGGACGTGCAGATCTCGCACGGTCTGGCGAAGCACGCTCGCGGAGATCGACGCCCTGCCCGACGATGCTCGTGGACCGTTCTGCAAGGAACTGGCCGAGTTCCTCGACGGGCTCGTCAGCCACTACGTCTTCGACGACGGCAAGCTGGTTGTCGCCCACGCCGGCATGAAGGCGGAGATGCAAGGCCGCGGTTCGGGCAAGGTCCGCGACTTCGCCCTGTACGGCGAGACGACCGGCGAGACGGACGAGTTCGGCCTGCCGGTGCGCTACAACTGGGCGGCGGAATACCGGGGCGCGGCGATGGTCGTGTACGGCCACACGCCGGTCCCCGAACCGGAGTGGCTCAACCGCACGGTCAACATCGACACCGGCTGCGTCTTCGGCGGCAAGCTGACGGCGCTGCGCTACCCGGAGAAGGAGTTCGTTTCGGTGCCGGCGGCTCGCACCTACTGCGAACCGGCGCGGCCCTTCTTGCCCGAAGAACAGCAGGCCCCCAAGCTCACCGCTCAGCAGGCTCACGACGAAGTACTCGACGCCGAGGATGTGCTGGGCAAGCGGATCGTCTCGACCCGGCTGCGGGGCACCGTCACTATTCGGGAGGCCCACGCCACGGCGGCCCTGGAAGTGATGAGCCGTTTCGCGGCCAACCCGAAGTGGCTGATCTACCTGCCGCCCACGATGTCGCCGTGCGAGACGAGCGGCGAGCCGGGGCTGCTGGAGCATCCCGCCGAGGCGTTCGCCTACTACCGCAGCCAGGGTGCCGCGCAGGTCATCTGCGAGGAGAAGCACATGGGGTCGCGGGCTGTGGTGGTCGTTTGCCGCGACGAACAGGCGGCGCGGGAGCGCTTCGGCGTTACTGAGGGAGAGATCGGCATCGTTTACACCCGCACCGGCAGGCGGTTCTTCAACGATCCGGAGTTGGAGAGGCAGTTCCTCGACCGGCTGCGGGATGCACTGACGGCTGCGGACCTGTGGACCACCTTGGAGACGACGTGGGTTTGCCTCGACTGCGAACTGATGCCGTGGTCGGCGAAGGCGCAGGAGCTTCTCAAGGCGCAGTACGCGGCGGTCGGGGCCGCAGGGCAGGCGTCCCTGCCACGGGCGGTCGCATCGCTGGCGGAAGCTGCTGGGCGGCTCGGACGGTGACGAACGAGGCAAGGCCGAACAGGTCATGGCCGAGTGCCAACGCCGCGAGGAGAATCTCGGCAAGTTCGTCGCCGCCTACCGTCAGTATTGCTGGCCGGTGGCGTCGTTGACCGACCTGAAGTTGGCCCCGTTTCATTTGCTGGCGTCGGAAGGCCGCGTATACACAGACAAGAGCCACACGTGGCACATGGACACACTGGCGACAGTCTGCCGGGAAGACCCCGAATTGCTGCTGGCGACTTCTTCCAAGCTCGTGGACGTGACCGACCCGGCCAGCCAGGCGGCAGGAGTCGAGTGGTGGAGCGACGCTTACCGGGCGGGGCGGCGAGGGCATGGTCGTCAAGCCGCACGACTTCATCCTCCGGGGTAAGCGGGGGCTTGCCCAGCCCGCCGTGAAGTGCCGGGGGCCGAGAGTACCTGCGGATCATCTACGGCCCCGACTACACCGCCGAGGGGAACCTCTCCCGCCTGCGGAGCCGCGGCCTGAGCCACAAGCGGTCCCTCGCCCTCGGCGAGTTCGCCCTCGGGATCGAAGGCCTGGAGCGGTTCGTCCGCCGCGAGCCGCTGCGGCGGGTGCATGAGTGCGTCTTCGGCGTCCTGGCCCTGGAGAGCGAGCCGGTAGACCCGAGGCTATAAGGCCGCACGGCAATCTCTTCGCCCTATCACGGAGTCAATGCGGGCGTGAGATAGAGTTGTCGTCCATCAGGTGCCGCTAAGGTCACCTGACCGAGCGGCGTCTCGTTGTCAAAGGTGTACCCGAACGCCGCGATGTCCGCCTGGAAGTGTTCCTCTACCAACGTGCGCGTGCGGGCATTGTAATAGTTGCGGTAGTCATGATGGGCCGAGGCGTTGATGTGCGGCAGAGACGCACCGGGGAGGTTCAGGATCCGGCATACGCGCTGAAAATCCTCAGTCAAGCGTTCGAACCGGCCCACGAAATTGACCAGGAATCGGCCCTGGGCGTCGGTGATGTAGCTCTGTTGCAGTTCCATCCCCTCGGTGACGCGCCACAGCAAGTATTGGTTAAAATTTCCCAGCGACCTGACCAATCCGTTTTCGGGATGTGTGGGATCTTGCAGGATGTAATGGTACAGGGAAACCTGCAAGTCCCACGGATTGCGTACAAATGCGAACTTGAACAGCGAATCGAAGACGTCCGGAGAGAGCTTTCGGCTCCACTCCCAAGCCCTCACATGCGGCGGGTGGACGTTGAGCAGAGCAAGCGGCCAGCGTACTTTCCAGTTCGTCTGCCGGCCCACCCTCTTGGCCAGCCGGTTGACAAAACGCCGGGCGGGCCCGTACATGGCCAGCTCGAGGGCGGCCGTCAGGCTCATGCCAGCCACTTTCGGAATATGAATGAACAGAAACTGATGTTTGTGCGAAATCAACACGTCCGCTCCTTCCTTTAAGTAATCACAGGGAGCAAAAATAGTTTGTCCTTGCCATAACGTGGCAGGCTTTCTGGCCTTTTCGCGGCCCACGGCTATGCACTATTTTTCTGCTCTCGGTACTACATTGCCGAGCTGGATGCGCTCGCCGGAGTTGAGCGATCGCTGATCGAGGTAGGATTTTGTCGCGCGAAGGGAATAATGTCAATCGGTCCTTCGTAGCTCTCCTGTGCGAGATGCAGAAGGGCTAGCGATACGGTGTGATCGTCGTGATCCGATCTCGCGTATTAAAATGGGCGGCGAAATGATCAAAAAACCCGCTGTGTCCCAGGATGGCCACCTCATCTTCGGGTGAGGCGAACGCGACGAAACCGATCTTCGTCCGCCAGCGACGAACTCTTGCGTGTCTCGCAAGTTCCAGTTCCACGTCTCCCAGCCGAACGTCTATTTCCTGGCCACCCACACCACCGATGCGCCATTCGATCGACTCGTCAATAGTGGCTCCGATCGCTTCCCCGACGGACAACGGCAGCAGCGTGTCATCCGATCCGGTGTCTGCCAACGCTAAGAGCAGCACCGAACCGGTTTGGCCGATGACACGGACGGGCAATTCCGATCGATAGAGAACGCCGCCTGGGACGGTGGGCGATGGCCCAACTTCATAACGTTGATAGGGGAATTTCATCGGCGTAGCCCCACGAAACGCACGTCGGCCTTCGGAACCTTAGCCATGACTGGGTCCGACTCGCCGGCGGCCACGGCCCGCTCCTTCGCTTCGGCGAAAGTTCGACCGCTGGCGACAATCTTCGCCTGTTGGCGATCCCATGCAATCCATTGGCCGGAATAATTCAGGGGTACGACGAGGGGCTCACTCGGCCTTCGGGCCATGACACTCCTCCTTCCAGCGTGCGCTGCGATGCACCCCTTCCATTAAACGCCACCGCCGCTGCCCGGTCAACGCATGGTCGCCGCAGCGGAAGGCAATAGGAGACGCAACTCTATGTCCCGACTCACTGCGGGTTGCGCGAGACGCCAGGCGCGAACCTCGTCTTGTCTTTTCCACCCCTCCCGATTAGTGTGTTTCCCGTCGCGGGGACCCCCTTCGCCAGGATGGTGAAGGCCGCGGCCCTTTCTTTTCCGCATCGCCCCACTATCGTGCAAGGACGCACTATGCTTCGAACCGGCCTGTGTTCTCTCCTCTGCGCCGGCATTCTGCTTGGCGTGCTTTCCTTCCTGCCCGCCGCTCCCGAGGACGAATCGGCCCGCAAGACAGAGCTGCTGCTCGGCGTGCAACGCGCCCTCGCCAAGGGACGCGAGCATCTGCAGCACGGCCACTACAAGGCGGCCGTCGATATCCTCGAACGTGAACTCGCCACAGGCTATAACCCCTTCGAGAACCGCGATTACCTCCGGGCGCTGAGCGAGGCGTATCTCGGCTACGTCACCGAGCTGAAACAGGCGAACCAGCTCGGTGAGGCCGCCGTCTATCAGCGCCGGCTCGCCAACATCGATCCCGGCGCACTGCTGGAGCTGAAGGGATCGTTCGCCGCCAACTCGGCCAGCGCGCCGGCCGTGGCGGCTGCTCCCGGGTCGAAGCCGCTCCTGCCGCCGCCGCCCGCTCCCGTGTCGCTGATTCCCCTCACGCTGGCCCAGAGCACGCCGACCGTGACGGCACGCGGCCAGGTGAAGGAGGAGCCAAAGGAGGAGCCGAAGGTCGATCCGTTCGACGACGCCAACAGCAAGGCGGCACAGACGGTGCGCGAGCTGATCGACAAGGCTGAGCGCGAGTTCGACGCCGCCTGCGCCGCGGCACCGGAAGGGCGTGCGGCCCACTACGAGGCGGCCGGCCGGCTTTTCGAGCAGGCCGAAAAGACCCTGAAAGGCTCCGTCGGCGCAGCGCGCGAGCGCTGGGCGTACTGCAAGATTCACGGCGTCGTCAACGACCTGAACCGCCAGAGCGGCCCTCTCGCGGCGGCGCAGGACCTGGAGCGCGAGGTGCGCCTGGCCCAGTCGATGTCGCCGAAACTGGACGGCATCGGCCGCGACTTGTTGCGGCGCATCCAGGAGCGGCAGGGGACCACACCCGGCACCGGGGCGCCGGCGACTCCGCCGGTCGAAGAGGCCGTCATCGAGGTGAAGCACACGCCGCGCCAGGGCGACAGATGGGCAATGGCCGAGACGAAACACTTCCGCATCCTGCACCTTCAATCGGCCGAGGTCGCGGAGAAGGCGGCCCGGCTGGCGGAAAGCGCCCGGCTGGCGTCGGCGAAGAAGTGGTTCGGCGAAGCACTGCCGCCGTGGGAGACGCGCTGCGACATCTACCTGTTCAACACCGCCGAGGACTACAGCCGGGCAACCAGTCAGTCGCCGCAGTGCCCCGGCCATTCGACGATGCCGATGGAAGGCGCCCGCGTCCTGGAGCGGCGCATCGACCTGCACTGCGACGATCCGAACTACAGCGTCGGCGTCTTGCCGCATGAGGTGACGCACGTCACCCTGGCCGGCCGTTTCCCCGCCGCCTTGCCGCGCTGGGCCGACGAAGGCATGGCTGTGCTGAGCGAGCCGCGCGACCGGGTGGAGCGCCATCTGCGCAACCTGCCGAACCATGCCCAGCAGCAGCAGTTGTTCCCGATCGGCCAGCTGATGCAGCAGTTCGACAAGAAATATCCCGAGCCGCAGCGCATCGGCGCCTTCTACGCCCAGAGCGTGTCGCTGGTCGATTACCTGTCGCGGCTGCGTGGGCCGCCGGTCTTCGCCCAGTTCGTCGCCGAGGGCATGCGCGGCGGCTACGAGGCGGCGCTGCGGAAGTTCTACAACCTGAAGAGCTTCGACGACCTGGACGTGGCCTGGCAGCGGCACGCGCTGGGCGAAGGGGCGGCGGCGCGGCTGGGGCAGCCGTGAACTCTGCGGGCGAATGGTAAATAGCAGAAAGAAGAAACAGGAGAAAAATTGCGGTGCATGGAAGAGGTCAACGGCTTAGAATGGGCACTGGAGGTACAGAGCATGAACCATCCAATAACCATTGAAATCCCCGAAGCCGTCTATCGCTCCCTGGAAAAGCGCGCGGCAGAGCAAGGGAAAACACCGGCAGCGCTGGCGGCCGAATGGGTCGTCGCCAGCGTGGGCGGCGATAGCGAGGATCCACTCCTGAAGTGGGCTGGCTTCATTGATTCCGAGATCTCGGACGTAGCGGAGCGCCACGATTTCTACCTCGGTCAGGCTCTCGCCGACGAACTCCGGGGCAGCACGCATGAATGACCGGTTCGTAGACACCTCGGGCTGGGCATCCTGGCTCGCTCGCAGGGAACCCCATCATGCGTTGGCCGTTGCTCTGGTCTCTCAAACTCGTCAGGCGGGAGGTCGGCTGCTCACCACGAACTACGTGTTGGCAGAACTTGTTGCCCTGCTCACCAGCCCACTTCACATTTCTCGACCGTTACAAATTCAGTTTCTCAAAGCACTCCGAGCGGCAACCTGGGTTAAAGTGGTTCATGTGGATTCTGCTCTAAACGCCGCTGCCTGGAACCTTTGGCAATCGCGCCGGACAAAGAATGGAGCCTGGTGGACTGCGCCAGCTTCGTCGTCATGCACCAGCGCGGTTTGTCGGAAGCCATCACGACGGACCACCACTTCGAGCAAGCTGGTTTTGTGCGACTGCTCAAATAGGGGCCGATCGCCATAGCAACTCGCGGTCCGCTTCTTCTCAGTGGGAGATCATGCATTTCGGCAGCGCCTTCCGCAATTCGGCGACGCCTGCGTCCGTAACCTGGCTACCGTCGAGCCATAGTACTTCGAGCCGTTTGAGATCGGCCAACTCCTTTAGCCCTACGTCGGTGATTTTGGTGCCGACGAGGAGTAAAACCCTGAGTTGCTTGAGTTTTGCCAGCTCTTTCAGTTTTGCATCCGATATGGCGGTGAGACTGAGGTTTAGTTCTGTGAGTTGTTTGAGCTTCTGTATCTCCTTCAAACCCGCATCCGTGACCCGAGTGCCCAAGAGTCCCAGGCACTCAAGCTGCTTGAGTTCAGCTAGGTTATTCAGCCCCAAGTCCGTCACGAAAGTGTTGTTAAGGTTCAAAGACGTGAGCTGCTTCAGTTCCCTCAATTCCTTCAGTCCCACGTCCGTTATCGGAGTTCCACTGAGCAATAGACACGTGAGCTGCTGAAAGTTCTTCAGCTCCTTCAGCCCCGCATCCGTGATCTTGGTCCCGTCAAGGTAGAGCCATGCGATCTGTTTGAGTTCTTTCAGTTCCCCCAGCCCCACGTCTGTGATATTGGTCTCAGAAAGGTGCAGCCACTCGAGCTGCTTGAGTGCTTTCAGCTCCTTCAGTCCCGCATCCGTTACCGCGGTACTCGAAATGTCCAGATACGTGAGCTGCTTGAGTTCCTTCAGTTCTTTCAGACCCATGTCCGTTACTGCGGTCTCTCCCAGCGCGAGAGTCGTGAGATGGTCAAAACCCTTCACCTCTATCAGCCCGAGGTTTGTGATCTTGGTATCATCGAGTATCAACCGTCTAAGCTGCTTGAGTCCCCTCAACTCCTGCAGCCCCGCATCCGTCACCGCGGTACCCGAAAGGTTCAACGACGTGAGCTGCTTGAGTTCTCTCAGCTCTCTCAGCCCCTCGTCCGTGATATGGGTACGACAGAGCTCCAATTTCGTGAGTTGCCGGAGTTCCTTCAACTCCTTCAGTCCCGCGTCTGTCGCTTTGGTATAAGCGAGTCTCACGCTTATCACTGGCTTGCCCGGCTTCGTCTCATCGCGCTCGACTCTGCCGCCAAGCTTCTGGATCGCTGCAACGGCCTTGTCCTCCGCTTCGTCGGCACGCAGGGGCAGGCCAAATGCCAGCAGCGGCACGAGAGCGAATCGCAGATGCTTCATGAACGTTCTCCGAGAGGGGAAAGGAAACAGACCTACTTCATCGATCAAGAACGTGGCGGCCGGCCTTCCAGCACATCGCGCCAGAACGCTGGCATACCGCGATAGGCAGCCTGATACGTCGGCTCCAGAGGCACGTTGACGTAGCGGTCGGGACGCAGGAACAGCGGCATCTCCGGTAGAGCGGCGCCGACGGCGACGTGTTCCAGGTAAATATCGACCTGAGGGCCAGCGGCGTAACTGGCCAGGGTCAACAACTCGTCAATGGGCAGGTTGTAGGGTTCATCGGACCCATCCAGCCGCTGCCGAATAACGCCGTGCATTCCCTCCGGGTCGTGAAGACCAGGTGGGAACAGGTCCACCATCAACACGTGTATCCCCGCATCCAGGGCTTCGACGGTTTTCGAAGCGAACTCTGCGACGGTCCGGGCGCGATCCTTATTGGCCGGAGAGACGATCTCCACGAGCGCGACGAGGCGATGGCCGCTGACATGGCGAATGGCGAGTGTGCGCCGGCGCGTCAGCGCGGCAGGTTCAACCGTCTGCTTGTGTCGTACTCGGGGAGGCACCTCGGCTACCGCGATCCCGCCGGTCGCCGGGGGCAACGGCATCGGTTCCGGGGACGAAGGACCGGCGTGCAACGTCAACACATCGGGGATCGAGCGGCCAGCGTGCTGCTCGGCTAGGGCGTAGTAACCTTCCGGCAATAAACCGTCGTTCAGGGTCTTCTGAATCTCGGGGATCCAGGCAACATGAAAAGCGTGGAAGATGCCAGGTTCGACGCGCGTCCAATCGTGAAGGGGCATGTGCAAAACCTCCAAAGTACGTCTGTCGCCATTCTATCCTGCCAGGGCTTCGGACCCTCTAACATTCCGTTACTACCGACCTTGTTTACATGAACATCGGTACAGTATCATTCTCCTATCCCAGCCAGCATTCAACGAGAGCAACTGTCATGTCACCTGCCGACGATTGGGACCAGATTATCCGGCTCATCCGCCGCTATGCCCTGCGCAAGTACGGCGACTGGGCCGCCGGCATCACCATTTATCTGCCGTGCAGTCGCCAGAGCCACTACGAACCGTTTCCGTCCAATGATGCCGCCGATACCCGCTCGCCGCCGCGGACCGTCACCGCCTGGGGCGCCGGGCCGGTGCCGAAGCACACGGATAACTTCAGTGCGCGTCTACTGGCCGAACCTCGGCACCTACTACTTCCAGGGCGACAAGCAACAAGCGGTGATCGCCTGCCTGTGGAACGCCCAGCAGGACGGCCTTCTCGAAGTGTCGCAGGCCGTGCTGTTGTGCGCCGCCGACTCCGACGGCACGCGCTTGCACGACCTGTTCCGCAATCATCCGGCGTGGGGCAAGCTCATCCGTCACGGCCGTAGTCCGGGCAGTTACACTCTTCCGCCCGTGCCCAGCACGGAACCATCGAGCGAGGAAGATTCATCCGACATGGACCAATGATTGTGGTGCGTAGTCACGGGTCGGGAGACAAGTACTGAGTACCGAGTACTGAGTACCGGGTACTCCCGACCCCTTACTCCTCACCCCACCACTCACCCCGGCTCCCACCCTGATCCGCATTTCAGCCGCAAATCTTGGAATCAGCCTATCTTCCGCTACGCCGCGCCGATTCCACACCGGCGCTCAACGGCGCTCCCACCCACCCCCTGATACGGTGGTGCGAGTCACGGGGGAAAAGCGCCATGTCGGATCTTCAATGTCTGCAAACGGCGGCGCCGGCCGAAGTGCCGCAGAGGTGTCTGCACTGCCAGGCGGCTCCGGCGGTGAGCCGCTTCGGTCTGTGCGAGCGCTGTCGATCAAAGCGCAACATCCGCCGGCTGTACGTGCGGCGGCGCGGCTGGACGCCGGAGTTCGAGGCGCATCTGATGCGCTTGCGCCGTGCGCCGAGCAGAAGCTGCCGCTGTTCGACGGCCCGCTGGTGGTCGGCCGGCCGCGCGACGGGCGCATCCATCCGCTGCACAATCATCTCGCCGAATAGGCGGCCGGTTGTTGTTTAGCCGCGAGCTTCTGCGAGCGCTGACCCATGCGCTCGCAGAAGCTCGCGGCTAAACGATATAATGCCGCCATCCTTGAAAGGAGCCGCCGATGAATCGCTTGCCCGATTGTCTGCTGTCCGCTGTCCTGGCGCTCTCCGCAACCGGAGTTGTGCGCGGCGAAGATGCAGTGCCGCAGCGCGTCCGCGATGTGATCTACGGCCGCCGGTCTGGTCTCGCCCTGACGATGGACGTCTTCCGGCCGGCCAAACCCAACGGAGCCGCGGTCATCATGGTCGTCAGCGGCGGCTTCGTCTCGACTCCGGAGCGCATCGCGCCGCCATTCGGCGAGGAGCTGCTCAAGCGCGGCTACACTGTGTTCGCCGTCGTCCATGGCAGTCAGCCGAAGTTCGCCGTTCCGGAGATCCATCAGGACGTGATCCGGGCCGTGCGCTTCATCCGTCACCAGGCGAAGGAGTATGCCATCGACCCCGAGCGCATCGGCATCGGCGGCGCCTCGTCGGGCGGCCTGATGGCCCTCCTGATCGGCACGGCGGGCGGCGGACGGCAATCCCGACGCCGCCGATCCCGTCGAGCGCATGTCGAGCCGGGTGCGGGCGGTCGCCGCCTTTTTTCCACCGACCGACTATCTGAACTACAGCGCCCCCGGCAAGGAGCTGCTCGACATCAACCTGCACCCGCCGGACATCCGTGCCCCCTACGATTTCCACGAGTTCGATGCCAAACAGGGATTGTACCAGCGTGTCACCGACAAGGAGAAACTACGGGCGATCTACCGCTCGATCTCGCCGATTTACTATGTGACGCCGCGCTCGGCACCGACGCTGCTGATCCACGGCGACAAGGACGAACTGGTGCCGTTGCAGCAATCCGAGACGTTCGCGGCCCGGATGAAGCAAGCCGGGGTGCCGGTGCGGCTGGAAGTCAAGAAAGGCATGGGCCACGGCTGGCTGACGATCTTGAACGACATGCCGACGGTGGCCGACTGGTTCGATGAGCAGCTGCTGGGGAAGAAGAAGTAGCTGGAGTGCAGACCGTCGCCGGGGGTGCGCGAGTACGCGACCCCCGGCTGGGCTATCCAACCCCTTCGGGGTAGATATAACCGCGGGTATCTCTGCATTTACCCCGAAGGGGTTACATATCTCAGCCGGGGGTCGCGTACTCGCGCACCCCCGGCGTGGAAGGGCAGCAATGACCGAGAAACGCATGACCGATGAGGAATTGGCGGAAGAGGCACGGCACTGGGACGTGCGCGAGGTTACCCCTGCCGATTGGGAGGATGCTCCCGATGCCGTGCCGCGCAAAGGAGTCGATGCAGATCAGCCTTCGTCTACCCCGCCAAATGATCGAAATCCTCAAGGAGTTCGCTCGGAGAGCCGGCATCGGCTACGAGGTGTTGGTGAAACGCTGGCTTGACGAACGCATCCGACAAGAGCGGGACAGACTGCGGCAAGAGCAGGCAGACCTGGCAACGGAACCTTGAAAACAACGGGGCACAACCTACCTCCGCTTTCCCATTTGCCCTAATGTTGCATCTCAGGCCCACCGGAGCCGCGCAACTCGGCCTTTCCCCTTCATTCGGACTAATCCTCAATCTCCGCACAACCGATATATCCGATAGCGTCCCGGCGTCTCCGCCGGCGGCGCAGCGAGGATGAGAGAACATCATGCGAACGCCGACTGTAAAACGAGCGCTGTGCTGGTGCAGTTTGCTCCTGGTCGGGGGATGCTGTTCCTCGGTACCGGACGAAACCCGCACCGTCGTCGCGGAGCGGCCGGAACCTCACACAGCCGTCGTTCAGCCGGCCTCCGCGCTGCCGGATTACGGTTTGACGATCGGCGATGACCGCCCACTCTCCATGCCGAGCGATCCTCACGTGAAACAAGCGGCGACGACGGCGCCCGACCCGTTGCCGCTGTTGGTCCCGAGCGTTCGTTCCGCTCCACGGGATTCTCTCGCTCCACCATGGTCCACTCCGGCGCCGGTGCAAACCGCACCGCTGCTCGTCTCGGCCCAACAGCCTGTGCCGAAGGAACGGACGACCGACCGGCTGAAGATCCCGGCCGATCTACCCGTGCCCGAGTGCCGCCGCTGGAGCTGCCGGCGCCCGGTCCGGCCAAGCGGAAGGAGTGCGAGGAGGCGATTCGCCGTCTGTTTCCGGACCTGCCGCCGCTGGAGGCCGATCCCTTACCCAAGGGCGAGCCGCTGTCGCTGGCCGAGCTGCAGCGGCTGGCGATGGACAATAGCCCGCTGCTGCGGCAGGCTGCCGCCGACGTGGACGCTGCCCGCGGCGTCGCTCTTCAGGCGGGTCTATGGCCGAATCCGGTTGTCGGCTTCGAGGGCGACACGATGAACTCCGGCGGCACGGCCGGGCAGCTCGGAGGATTCATCACCCAGACCATCAAGACGGCCGGCAAGCCGCAGCTGGCGCGGGCATCGGCCCTGATCGAGGTGCTGAACGCCGAGCTGGCCCTCCGCAGGACCGAGGCGGACGTGGTTGCCCGGGTACGCGGCGGCTACTTCGCCGTGTTGGTGGTGCGCGAGAACGTGAAGGTGTCGCGGGCGCTGGCCGAGTTCGCCGACGAAATCTACCGCACGCACGTCGAGCTGCTGAAGGCGGCCCAGTCGCCGGCCTACGAATCCTTGCAGCTCCGCGTTCTGTCCACCCAGGCCCGCGGCGGTCTCCTCCAGGCCCGCAATCGCTACGTCACGGCTTGGAAGCAGCTTGTCAGCACACTCGGACTGCCCGAGATGCCGCCGGGGAACCTCAGCGGCGACGCCGACATGCCCGCCCCGCAGTACGACCATGCTGTCGTCCTGGAGCGCGTGCTCAAGTCGCACACTGACGTCGGCACCGCTCTCAACGCGATGCAGAAAGCCCAGATCGACCTGAAGCTGGCACGGGTGATCCCGGTCCCGGACGTGAACGTCTACCTCGCGGTCCAGCGGGACTACACGATCGCGCCGAACCTGACCACGACGAACGTCCAGGTCGGCGTGCCGATCCCGTTGTGGGACCGCAACCAGGGGGCGATCAAGGCGGCCGACGCGGCGCTGATGAAGGCCGAGCAGGAGTCGGCCCGCGTCCACAACGACCTGACCGCGCGCGTGGCCGAAGCGTTCGAGCGCTACGACAACAACCGCCGGCTTCTGACGTACTACCAGACCGGCATTCTGCCCGACCAGGTGCGGGCGTACCGGGCGCTCTATCAGCGTTACCGCGTCGATTCGGATCCTGGGAACTTTCAAGACGTGGTCAACGCCCAGCAGCTCCTCGCTCAGTCGGTGACGACCTACCTCGCCACGCTGAGCGCCCTGTGGACGGCGGTGGTGGACGTGTCGAACCTGCTGCAAACGGATGAGTTGTTCGGAGGTGCGTGAGTCCCCGTTTAGCCGCGAGCTTTTGCGAGCGCCGGTGAGCGCTCGCAAAAGCTCGCGGCTAAACGGGGTCATAATCACGCCGCCTTCGCGCCGCGGCTCCGCCGGTTTCGCCTTCGGGTCGGGGTCGCGGCTGTGTTCCTTGTGCGCGAGAAAATTGCGGCGGTAGACGGCGGCGAGGTCGGTGTAGTTGCGCAGGACGAGCAGGTTCTCGGCGTTGTGTTCCTCGGCCTGGTTCGTGAAGTTGAAGCTGCCGGTCAGGACGGTCCGACTGTCGAGGACCATCACCTTGTTGTGGGCGATGGCGTGATGCGCGTCGATGCGCGGTGCCAGGCCCTGTTCCTGGAAGAAGTGCAGGTCGGTGTGGGCTTCCTTTTCCTGGCTGACGTCGAGGACGATCTCGACGTGAACACCGCGCAGCTTGGCCTCGACCAGCGCCTTGGCGATCGGCTCCGACGTGAACGAGTAAGCCTGAACGAGAACCTCGTGACGGGCCTTCTGAATCTCCTGGACGACCACCTCGGTGCAGCCGCCCTTGGGCGAGAAGTGAACGGAGTACGCCGCTGGTTTCGCCCAGATGCGGTAAGGCAGGCGGACCAGGTAGATCAGCGTCAGGCCGCCGGTGAAGCCGGTTGCCAGCAATAGCCACTCGATCATCAGCATGATCCGAACCTCCATGTCCGGGGGCGCGGTGATGAGCATAACAGAGCGGCGCGGGGGGTCAATCTCACTCTCGTTTAGCCGCGAGCTTCTGCGAGCGCTTGGCATCCAGCGCTCGCAGAAACTCGCGGCTAAACAGGTCACTTCAACGTCACCCGCACGCGCTGCCCGATTCGCAGCTCCGATGGCGGATTGTCGAGTTTGATGAGGACCTCCAGCGTTCGCACGTCGTTGAACTGGAGCGGCTCCTGCAGGATCGAACGGCGGTGCGTGTACCAGTCGGAAACACGCTCGACGTGGCCGGTCCAGGGTGAACCGCTGCGAACGTCGTCGTGGATCTCGGCGGTCTGGTGCCTGTTGCCCGGCAGGACGAGGTCGGCGAACTCCTGATCGATCTCGGCACGGACGATGAGCTTGAGGTTGCCGTTCTCATCGGCGTTGGCGAACTGCACCGCGGGCTGGTGCGCCATCGGACTGAGCGTCTCGCCGACGACGGCGAACATGCGCAACACCTTGCCCTTGCGCGGGGCCTTGTACGTGCATTTATCGAAACCGAACTGGGCCTTCTTCACCAGCAGCTTCTTCTCCTCCAGGTCGTTCTCGGCCCTCTGAACGGCGATCGTGGGATCAACGGCCTTGATGCGGCGTTCGGTCTGCTGCTCGGCTTCAACCTCCGCCTTGAAACCCTTCACGGCCTCCTCGGCTTGCTGCACTTTTTCCTTGCCGATCTGTTCGGCCTTGTGCAATCGCTGGGCCTCGGCAAGCTGTGCCTCGGCGGCCTTGACCTTGCCCTGCTTCGCCTCGATGACCTTCTGCTGGCCGGCCAGCGTCGCCGCGTGCTGCTCGATCCCAGCTTGGGCCGTCCGGAGCTGCAACTCGGCTTCGCGGACGGCCTTCTTGGCGCGGTCGAGATCGTTCTGGGCCATGGTGTCGTCCAGACGGAACAGCGGGGCGTCTTTCTCGACGTCGTCGCCGTCCTGGGCCAGCACGGCGACCACCTCACCGGGCTGCAGCGCGAAGATGTTGGTGACGCCGCCCACGATGTCGATGTAGCCGAAGCCGCCGGCGTGCAAATCGGACGACTTGGTGGGATGAGCAACGTTCTCGCCTGGAGAGGGCGATTGGAGGCCCTTGCTGGCACCCAGCACCGACACAGCCAAAAGCGTCACACCCAACCAGACGAACCACGCTGTATGCCGGCGCGGCGTCGCAGGTCGTGTCTGAGGAGAGGTCATGGTCGTTCTCCCATATCCGCGTCACCGGTGAGAGGTGAGTAGTGAGTGGTGAGTAAAGACCACTCACTACTCACCTCTCACCGCTCACTGCGGTACGGTTGATTAAAGCAGCCCGGCGAGATCGCCGTTCTCCGGCACACGGGGGCGGTGCCGAAGGACCAGCTGGCGCGCCTGGGCCTCGTCTTCGGTTTCACGCAGACAGCCGTCTTCCATGTAGAAGACACGGTCGGCGTAGGGAATGATGCGGGCGTCGTGGGCGACGATCAGCACCGTCGCGCCGCGGTCGTGGGCGGCGTTGCGCAGCTGCTCGATCACGTGCTCGCCGGTGTGCCAGTCCAGGGCGCTGGTCGGCTCGTCGGCGAAGCAGAACCGCGGGCTTTTGATCAGCGCCCGGCCAATGGCCACGCGCTGCTTCTCGCCGCCGGATAGCTCAGCCGGGTAGAGATGCGCCTTCTTTGCCAGGCCGAGCAGCTCCAGCATCTCGTCGGAACGGCGGCGGGCATCGCGGGCCGTGGCGCCCTCGCCCCAGCGCACCACCATCTCCAGCTGCTGGCGGGCCGTCAGCGAGCGGAACAGGTTATAGCCCTGGAAGATGAAGCCGAAGTGCTGCAGCCGGAAGCGCTCGCGCTCCTTCTCCGACAGCGCCCACAGGTCCTGCCCAAGGGTCAACACCTGGCCGCCGTCCGGCTGCATCAGTCCGGACAACACCGCCAGCAGCGTCGATTTACCGCTGCCGGACGGCCCCATGAGCAGGGCCACCTGGCCGCCGTGCAGATCGAGCGACACGTCGTTGACGGCCACTGCCCGCGTCTCGCCGTCGCCGAAACTGCGCGACAAGTTCCGCGCCTTGACCGTCGGCTCAAGCGGATCGTCGTCGTGCGTCATGGCAGGTCCCTCTTCGTGCAATTCTTTTGCCGCTCTTCGAGCCCGCAGCGCCAGCAAGGGCCACCCTTGCTGGCGCTGCGGGCTCAAAGAGCGGCAAAATCCACTAACGCAAGAGCGTTGCCGGCTCCACGTTCCGCAGCGCTCGCAGGGCGAACAGCCCGGACAGGATCGCCATCACCAGGGTCACTCCGGAGGCGATCACGAGCAGCCACCACGGCAGCGGCACGTCCGCGCCCAGGCGGTCGGCCAAGCTGGCCGCGCCGTACACCGTCGGCAGGGCCAAGCCGACGCCGATGACTCCGACCCAGAACGCCTGGCCCATGACCAGCATCCCCATGCGCCAGCGGGGATGCCCAGGGCACGCAGCACCGCGAACTCCTTGATCGACGCCAGCGTCGCGGCCCGCAGCGTTTGACTCGTCACCACCGCACCGACCAACAGGCCCAGAAGGGCGGCGTAGCCCAGGGCGATACCCGCCTTCGTCTTCGTCAGCCAGTGCATCCGCGATCGCAGCGAAAACTCGTCCTTCGTGAAGGCTGACAAGTTTTTATACTCGCTCCGCAAACGCTCGACTACTTTCGGAGCGTCGGTCGGGTTGTAGCACTTGGCCAGGATGTAGGTCACCTGGTCGGAGTTCAGGCGTAACAGCCGCTGCGCCGTTGTCACCGAGCAAAAGACGTAAGGACCGGCGAGACTGCGAACCCCTTTCGTAAACCCGACGACGCGCACCTGGGCCCGATCACCTCCGCCGTGTCGCCGACTTTCTTGATGCCGAGCCGGTTCATGTCGGATTGGTCGACGACGATGTTGCCGGGGATCGTCAACATGGACCGCAGTTGCGGCGTCAACTCCTTGACCCTTCCCAGCGCATCGTCCTCCAGCCGCGAGCCGATGACCATGCACAACTCCCGGCCGCCGCCCGGCTTGGACCAGTAGGAGAAGCCCTGGAGATAAATCTCCGCCCGTTCGACATCGGGTTGGCCATGCAGGCGAAACAGGTTTTCGGCACGGATCGACTGGCCGAGGTCCACGCTGAGCACGGACGGCGCGCCCAGCCAGACGTCGGCGTCGGTGTGATCCACCGGCATCGACGTGATCGAGAACAGTCCCAGCAGCAGGCCGCACTGCAGCGCGATGAGCAGCGCGCTGAAGGCAACCGCCAGCACACCGGGCAGGTAGCGCTGGCGTTCGTGCCACAGGGTTTGCAGTGCGTAGGACATTATTCGGTTCTCGGTCTGCCCCCCTCGCCCCGGTACTCCGGGGAGAGGGGTCGGGGGTGAGGGGAGGAGGACCAGCACACTGTTCTGCGGCTCGCCCCTCGCCCCCGACCCCTCTCCCCGGAGTACCGGGGCGAGGGGAGAAAGAATATCCCTCGCCCCGGAGTACCGGGACGAGGGGAGACACTTTATATCATACCGCCGCCAGGAAAGCCCTGTGCGCCGCCGTGCCGTTTCGGCCAGGCTCCACCGACCGAGTGCCGGCCCGCGACGGCAAATCGGCCAGGCTGCCGTCGATGAACGTGTGGTGCCACAGCTGCGTCGAGAAGACGCCGACCAGGCCCATTTCGACCGACACGCGCTGCACGCCTTTCCACAGCGACTTGTACGCCTTCCGCCAGTGCTGCACCGCCTCCACGTCGAAATAGCCGGTCTTCCGCAGCGACTCCGGGCTGAGCAGCTGCTCGACGAAGGCCGGCGCCGTGTCGAGGTGGAAACTATCGAACGGCGCCCGGAACATCGCCTTGGTTCGCCAGGCGATCGACTTCGGCAGCCAGCGCGACGCCAATTTTCGCAGCAGCACCTTGTCGCGCAGCCCGCGCAGTTTCCAGTTCGGATCGACGTTGGCCAGGAACTGGAACACGTCCTCGTCGAGGAACGGATAGCGCGTCTCGACCGAGTTGTGCATCGCCACGCGGTCGCCCTTGGCGTTGAGCAGCAGGCCGGCCAGGTGCGCCCGCGCCCCGAAATGCAGCTCGCGGTTGAGCGGATGCCATTGGCCCAGGCGGTCGCGGTTCAGGGCCACGTCTTCGTGCGGCACGTGGTCGGCGAGCTGCTCCATCAGCTCGGGGCTGAAGAAGCGGAGCTTGGCCATCGTCATCATCCCATACAGGTCGAGCCAGCCGTTGTGACCGCCGACGGCCGCCAGGGTGCGCTGCCAGTGCTGCGGATCGATGGTCGGCGCCTTGCTGATCTTCATGAACAGCCGGCGCAGCCAGGTGCTGACCGGCACGCCGGGGATGGAGTCGAGCCAACCCGCCACCCGGTTGATCTTGTGCCAGGGATAACCGGCCAGCCACTCGTCGGCCCCTTCGCCGGTCAGCGCCACCTTGTAGCCGCGGGCATGGACCTCCTGCGCCAGCAGCAGCAGGGCGGCACACGACGTATCGACCACCGGCGCTTCTGCCGCCTCGATCAGCCGGGGATACGTGTTCAACACCTCGTCGGCGCCGCAATCGACCACGATCGGCTCGGCTCCGATGTGCCGGGCGACGACGGCGGCCTCGTTCGTCTCGTCGAGCTTCGGCGCCTTGATGCGGATGGTGAAGCACGGGATCGGCGAGCCGCGGACCTTGCTGGCCATCGCCACGACCAGGCTGGAATCGACGCCGCCGGACAGGTACGACACCACCGGCACATCGGCCCGCAACCGGCGCTCCACCGACGCCAACATCAGCCGCTCGAACTCATCGACCAGCACTTCCACGGGCCGGCGATCTTCCTGGCCCCGATCGGGAAAGTCCGGCTGCCAGTAAGTGTGTTCGCTGATCTTCCCCGCCGCCGAGCCTGTGCCGCCCAGTTCGACGCGCAGGAAGTGCCCCGGCGGCAGGTACTGCACGCCCTGGAAGCACGTCCACGGCCCCGGCATGGCAAAGAACGTGAACACGTGGTTCAGACCGCGCGGGTCGGCTTTCGCCTCAACCAGGCCCGACGCCAGCAGCGCCTTGATCTCGGAGGCGAACAGCAGCCAGTCGCCTTCCGGTGTGCGCTGGTGCGTCCAGTAGAGCGGACAGATGCCGAAGCGATCGCGGCCCAACAGCACGCGCTGCCGTTTCGAGTCATACAGGGCGATGGCGAACTGGCCGCGCAGATGCTCGAACAGCGCGTCGGTATGGTCCTCGTAAGTGTGCGGGATGATCTCGGTATCGCAGTGGGTGCGGAAGCGGTGGCCCCGGGCTTCCAGCGCGGCCTTCTTCTCCGGATAATCGAACAACTCGCCGTTGAAGACGACGGAGACGGTGCCGTCCTCGTTGGCGATGGGCTGCCGGCCGTCGGACAGCCCGACGATGCTGAGCCGCCGTGACGCCAACGCCACGCCGGGCCGTTCCAGGTAGCCGTCCTCGTCCGGGCCGCGGTGGACGATGGCATCGGCCATGGCGCGGACCGCCCCCGCCGGCGCCGGCCGCCGTCCACCGGAGAGATCAATGATACCGGCAATGCCACACATCAATCGGGTCCTGTTTCGTTTAGCCGCGAGCTTTTGCGAGCGCTTGACGCAGCGTCAAGCGCTCGCAAAAGCTCGCGGCTAAACGGAGACAAACACCAGTCACCTGTACAATTGCCGCACACGCCGTGCCAGCAGGTAATCGACCAGCCGCGGAAAAAAGCGCTTCGCCAACAGCATCCAGCGAGCGTCGCGACCCAGCACCGTCTCGGCCCGGTTCTTGCACAGCGAACGCAGGATCCCGGCAGCAACCCGTTCGACCGGCATACCGCGGGAAAAGTCAAGCTTCATCCGCCCTTCGCGACGGAGGAAGTTCCGCGGATGGTCGGTATGCGTCATTCCGGGGCAAACGAGCAGGACGTCGATGCCGAAGCGGACCAGCTCGGCCCGCAGTGCCTCGGTCAAACCGCACAGGGCGAACTTGCTGGCCGAGTATTCGCTGAAAGCCGGCAGGGCACAGCGTCCGCAGCGCGAGGCGACGTTGACGATGGCCGGCTCCCGGCCCTGGGCCAGTACCGGAATCGTCAGCCGCATCAGTTCGGCCGGGGCGAAAAAGTTCACTTCCATGATCTGCCGCAGGATGGCTTCCGTGCTCTCGGCAAAATGGCCGTGGCTGCAAACACCAGCATTATTGATAAGGGCGTCGAGGCCGTCGAAGCGCTGGACGACGGCATCGATCAGGCGGCGGCGATCGTCAGCGGAGGCGACGTCGGTGGGTACGGCGATCACCTCGGCGCCGCGCGCGGCGAGTTCCTGGGTCAGGGCGTTCAGCTTGTCCGCCGAGCGAGCCGCGAGAGCAAGACGGGCACCAGCACGGGCCGCCAGATAGGCGACGGCTCGGCCAATCCCTTCCGAGGCTCCCGTGATCAGGAGGCGCCGGCCTTGCAGGTCGCGCACCATGCTCCGCAATCCTCCCCGGTTACCTGGTTTCTCCAAAACCCGCGTCTGCTCCAACCTTATCCGATGGCGGGGAGTCGGCCGCAGTATTTCGAGATTATTTTCACCAGTTCGCCGGGAGGCACCCTCCTGCGCCGGGCAAGGTCGTTAGCCTCGCCTTATGTGCTACAGTCCGAACCCAGGCCGCTGTCGCTCGTCGATCCGCCGGGAAAGAAACGCGAGTCGTTGTGCTGTCTACTGTTATAGCGGCCGCGGCGCTGGCAACAAGGTTCCGCCGGCACAAAATGGCAAATGTAGCGGCAGGGTTGAAGAAGAGGGAAAGATGGGAGAAGACGGCGCGAACCGTCGGCGGTTCGGCGGAGACGGACGCTTGCGGACTCCCATCCTTTGGGCTACGATGCCGAGTAGACCAGGGTGAAAGGAGCCGCGAGCATGTCCCCCACCTTGCCGATGCCGCTGACCTACGAAATTCTCCACGACCGCGCGGAATCGCTGCGCCGCCATGCGGATCAGGTGCGCCCCGAACCGGGTCACCTGACCGCGCTGCGGATGTTCGTGCGCGACTGTGTGCATCTCCCGGAAGACTGCCGCGCCATGGCGACGGAGGTCAGCAAGCGGGCATGGGACGAACTGCTGGCGCTGAAGCCCGGCTCGTCCTTCGATGCCACGCCCATGCTGGAACGGCGCCGCCTATCGGAACAACTCCTCGATGCGCTGGCCGCGGTGATCGAACTGTGTAGCGGCTTTGTCGAGGCGCCCACGATCAAGGGGAAATTTGTTGCCGAGGCGAGTTCGCTGCGGGAGACGCTGGCACAAGTCCGTGAAATCCGTGAGGAGTTCAGTGAAAACTTTCCGATGCGGAATGAAGAAGAGATTCGCGCCGCACGGGCCGAAATCGCCGCGGGCGGTGGGTTGGAACTGGACGACGCGTTCGCGGAAATCGCCGGCTGCTCGAAAGAGGAATGGCTGACACGGGTTCAGGCGCGCGAACAGCAACGAAAAGGTGCGTAGACACGGAGGCAGTCGTGCCGTACCACGTCATTATCCAACCGCGCATCCGCCGGCAAATCGCCCATTGGCCGATGCCCGATACCCTTATTGTGGAGTGTTATCTCCGCATCAATTCATTATCTGACTTTCCCGCCAGGCAATTGGTTCGGGCAGAGCAGCCCTTCGAAGGCATGGTGTTGTCTTTCGATATCATTGACCCAGTGAATCGCCTCGCAGTCCATCACTTTTTGTTCCAGGCTGTCTACGGGACGAATGAGGAAACCCTTTTCATCGAAGCTGCCGCCCACAACCGCTTCACCGTCGGGGAGTGAGAGGATATTCCAACATGCGAAACACACTCCCGCTACTCCCCCTCTGGTTCTTCCTGACATCGCAAGGCTTCGGTTACGCCGAACCTGAGAAGCCCGTCTCGCCGCCGCTCGCCATCACCCACGTCACGGTCATCGACGCCACCGGCGCCGCGGCCCAGGCGGACATGACCGTCGTCGTTCAGGGCGACCGTATTGCAGCGCTGGGCAAGACCGGCAAGGTGCCGCTGCCCGACGGCGTCCGGGTCGTGGACGCCACCGGCAAGTTCCTGATCCCCGGCCTGTGGGACATGCACACGCACGTCATCGGCAAGGAGACGCTCGCCCTGTTCGTGGCCAACGGCGTGACCGGCATCCGCGAAATGGCCAACTATCCGCAGCTGGTCTTCCCGCTCCGCGATCAGATCGCCAAGGGGATCCTGCTCGGTCCGCGCATGGTGGCGGCGGGCATGATCGTCGATGGACCGAAGCCAGCCTGGCCGTTCTCGATCGCCGTCGCCAATGAAAAAGAGGGCGCGAGGTGGTACAGAAGCAGACGGCGAGCGGCGCCGACTTCATCAAGGTCTATTCGATGCTGCCGCGCGCGGCCTATTTCGCCATCGCCGCCGAGGCCAAAAAGCAGGGCATGGTGTTCGCTGGCCACGTGCCGCTGGCCGTCAGCGCCGCCGAGGCGTCCGATGCGGGCCAGAAGAGCATCGAGCATCTGACGGGCGTCCTGACGGCCTGCTCGAACAAACAGGACGAGCTGCGCAAGGAATGGCAGGAGGTGCGCGGCAAGGCCGACGAAGCCACGGCACGCATCCTCGGCATTCGCGTCCAGGTGAAGTCGCTCGATAGCTACGACGAGAAACTTGCGGCGGCGCTGTTCGCTCGCTTCGCCAAGAACGGCACCTGGCACTGTCCGACGCTGACGGTGCTGCGGGCGTTCGCCCATCTCGACGACAAGACCTTCACGAACGATGCGCGGCTCCAGTACGTGTCGCCGTTCGTCAAAGGTTTCCTCTACCCGAGGGAGCCAGGCGGCCCGGCGGCGGAGTTCGCGGTCCGGCGGCGTCTGTACAAGAAGTACCTGGAGCTGGTGGCCGGCCTGCACCGGGCGAAGGTCGATCTCCTGGCCGGGACCGACACGCCGAACCCATATTGCTATCCCGGTTTCAGCCTGCACGACGAGCTGGAACTGCTGGTGACCGCCGGCCTGACGCCGCTGGAGGCGCTCCAGTGTGCCACGCGCAACCCGGCCCGCTATCTCGACCGGCTGAAAGACCTGGGCACGATCGAGCAAGGCAAGCTGGCCGACCTGGTGCTGCTGGAAGCCGACCCGCTGGCGGACATCAAGAACACGCGGAAGATCGCGGCGGTGGTGGTCAACGGCCAGTGGCAGGGGAAGGAAACGCTGGCGAAGATGTTGGCGGAGGTGGCGGAGGGGTACAAGAAGTAGGGAAGGCGGCATGTCACCGCCGATCTCGCATAGTCCTTGCCTGTTTCGGAGTGCGGGTTACAACTGCTCGGGAGATTGGCCTTGTCAAGAACGAAATTTCACAGAGTCGCTTCAGATTTGTTTCTGCAGTTGACGCCGTGAGAGGAAGGCCAAGTAGAGAACGAGGGCCGAATCCTTGCGGCTGGCCATATCCGCAAAAAAGGTCGTGATCGCATTCCGGTCCGCTAACGGGATATCACCCAGATTCATGTTCGCTACGATCGGGTAACCCGTGGAAGGTACGCGAATTGTTCCGAGTTGGTATCCGATGGGAGGCGAGGTCTCCAGCCAGAGATCGTAAGTGGTTTCTACAGGCGACTCCCGCGAAGTCTTGAGCGTGAGTCGTGCGGTGCCTCCCGTGAGTCGGGAGACGGACTCACTGGCGGCAGCGACTTCTTGATGGAGGTCGGCGTTGGCCTGCCGAAACTCTTCATTAGCGCCTTGCAGCATCGCTTTCAAGTTCTTCTCAAACTCGGACATAGTCCGTGCCCTTTCAAGGTAACAAGAGTCGCCCCCGGATCGGAAGATGATCCGAGAGGCCCTCTGGTTGCCCGTCAATGAAACGAAACTTCGCCGGGCAACCATCTGCCTCGACCAGACGCGGGTAACAAACCACCTGGACACTTTCCTCATCCAGGAAGGGAAAGTTGTCCGTCAGCAGCGAACCCGAGACGAGAACATGATCGAAAGTGTGCCACGCATTCCTGTCCCTTGAATAATAAGTACCCGGGGCGTGCCCTTGAACGCCGGGACTGGAGTGCGGAGCGCGTTCACCGAGGAGACGCCAAGCACAGTTATACAGACGAGCCCGCCGTATGGGCACGTCGGAAGCATGAGCAGACCGAACCCACTGGCGGTCTCGCCGGGCGAACAGATCCTCTTCAAGAAGGCCGAACGGTTCTTCATTCAAATCACCCATGATGAGGACGTGCCGTCGGGTGTTCGGCCCCTCTACGGCCCCCAGGAAATCATACACATGCCGGTTCAGCTGCCGTGCTATTTCCGAGCGGTTCCTCGCGCTGATTGCACCTCCGATCTGGGATGGGAAATGGCAAGCGTAAACCCGAAAGATGTCATCGGGCTGAGCATATTCGAGGATAGCGATAGGTCGCGCTGGCTCGGAGACGTTTATCGGGCAGAGGAACTCTGGTTTGACGTGGCCGACCGCCAGGTCGTAGAGAAAGGCCACCTGGGAAGTCGGCCTACCGAGATACAGCTCATCGACGGCGAAGACTTCAAAGTTCGAGCAGACGTCCTGCCGCAAATCGAGCGCGGCCTCGTGCGTCACTTCCGCCAGGGCAATCAGGTCAAGTCTGCCATCTTCTATGATATTGCGCAGTACGCCACCAACGCGTTCGCGTTTGGCGGCGTATTCGGCTGGTGAGCGCGGGTAGCGCGGCTCCGTTACCCATGCGGGATCGTAATGTGCGAACGAGTGGACGTTCCACCAGACGAACCGTAAGCTGCGCGCAATTCCGTCCACCTGGTTACCGTGGCTCCCCGCGGGTTTCTCACGGGAGTTACCGCGCTGGTAGAGTACTGCGCAAGTGAGCCGGACTGCAAGATCGCCGCAGGTGCTCAAAAGGCCAGATCGGTCACCGATCGCCCTGTTTCTTCTGTTGCATTTGTTTCACTTGGCCGATATGGTGAGGTGGAAATTCGCACCACTGCGTACCAAGCTAGGTGAGGTCATGTCCGATTCAGCACCAAAAGTCGTTGCGACCCAGCGGTCGAACGGCGAATCCACCACGGATGCGCCGCGCCGGCCAGCGGGATCGAGATCACGATCAACGGCATTCGTGTCGATGTTTCGCCCGAGTTGGAGGCTGCTGTACAACGAGCGTACCAGTTTGAGAGCCAATTGTTGCCGACTGAGATGACGACCAATCAGGCTGCCGACTTCCTGGACGTGTCACGTCCCTTCGTTATCAAACTCGTCCAGCGCGGAGAGTTGCCCTGCCGGCTGGTAGGAACGCATCGCCGCATCCCGAGCACCGCTCTAGTAGAATACCGCGAGAGGATGTTTCAGCGCGCAAAGACGCGGCGGACGAAATGGCGCAGACGGCTCAAGACCTGGGGCTTTACGAAGCGGAAGGACCCACTCCGAAAACACGGTGACCAAGTATGGATCCCCTGGTCGTCGTCTACGATGCCTGCGTGCTGTACCCGAACTTTTTGCGAGACTTTCTGATTCGGCTCGCGATCCATGGCCGGCGGCGAGGCGTGCTGCGCGTCAAGTGGACGGGGCGTATTCACCGCGAATGGATGCGCGCGGTTCTCCGCCAACGTCCAGGTTTGCGCTCGGCCTTATTACGGACCCGTCGTCTGATGGATCAGCATGTCCGCGGCTGTCGTGTGCATGGTTATCAGCGGTGGGAGCGGCGTCTGCTGCTGCCGGATGAAAACGATCGGCACGTTCTCGCCGCCGCGCTGGCCTGCGTGGCCGACGTGATTGTGACTTTCAATACCAGCGACTTTCCACCCGACGTTCTGCGTCCTTTTGGCGTGATCGCTGCAACACCGGACAGTTTTATTTGTTCGCTTCTCGATCGTGGAATTGTCGTCGCTGCTGCTGCGGAACACCGAGCAACGCTTCAGCGCCCGCCACTATCCGCTCCTGATTATCTTGATGCTCTCCGCCGTAACGGATTGGCCGCGGCAGCGGTTGCTCTTGCTGGTCATGCGATTTGAAAGGATACCCTAGTGCTGGGAAGGGCGAAATCTGGCGGGTGTGCGACTGGTGTTGAGGCTTTGCGCTCATACTCCCGGCCACCGTCATAGGCAGCGCGGTTCTGTGAACCGCGGCTAAACAGCAGACAGGATCCGCGCCAGTTCGCGCAGGTCGAGATTGCCGCCCGACAGAACCGCGACGACCGTCTTCCCTGCCAGGGTTTCGCGCATCTGAAACGCCGCGGCTGTCGTCGCCGCACCAGCTCCCTCGGCAAGGTTGTGCGTCACCCGCAACAACAGGCGGATCGCCTCACGCAGCGCATCATCGCTCACCAGGACCATGTCGGACACCAGGCGCCGCATCAGAGCCAGGGTCATCTCGGCCGGCATCCGTGTCGCCATCCCCTCGGCGAAGGTGCGAGGAATTTCCGTCTCGACTGGTTTGCCCTCGCGCCATGATTTCGTGACGGCCGGCGCTAGCTCCGACTGGACACCGACGACGCGTGTCTTTGGACAGCGTTCCGCGGCGACAAGGGCTGTGCCGCAGATGCCGCTGCCGAGACCGACCGGCACCAGAATCACGTCCGGTTCGGGCAGGGCGTCGAAGATTTCCAGGGCGAAGGTGCCGACTCCGGCGATCAGGTCCGGCTCGTTCGCCGAATGGACGTAGCGCAGTCCCTCACGGTGACGGATGGCCTCGCAATGTTCGCGGGCATCGTCGAAGTCCCGGCCGTGTTCGATCAACTCCGCACCCAGCGCACGCATGGCGGCGAGCTTATCCGGATTGGCGTTCTGCGGTACAATCAGCACGCAGCGGCCACCAAACAGCCGGGATGCGTAGGCCAGCGACTGACCATGATTGCCGGTCGTGCAGCCGAGGATGCCGCGCCGCCGCTGTTCCTCCGTCAGCCGGCTCACCAGGTAAACGCCGCCGCGCACCTTGAACGCAGTCGTCGGCGTGTGGTTTTCGTGCTTGAGGAAGAATCGGCAACCGAGTAGAGAGGAGAGAGCGGGATATTCGTACAGCGGCGTCGGCAGAATCCAGCGGCGGACAACCGGGGCGGCGGCCAGCACGTCGGCGTAGGTGGGATAATCCATCGCAACACTCCGCGTTGTCGAGACAAACCAGATCATATAGGACAGCGCGGAAAGGACGGGTTCACATGGAGTCATTCGCCGACCTCGCCGATGCCTGTCGCCGGTCGCCGCCCCGACTCGTGTTCGTGCTCGGCTCCGGCATGGGCACGGTAGCACAGGAGCTGCAAGGCACTTCCGTGTATCGTTCTCGCAGATTCCGGGACTACCGGGAACCGGCGTTCACGGACACAAGGGTTGTTTGACGCTCGGCGACTGGTCCGGCCGGCGTGTACTGCTCTTCGAGGGCCGGCTGCACTTTTACGAGGGTCATTCCTGGGACGTGGTGACGCGGCCGATCCGGCTCGCAGCGGAGTTGGGAGCCAGGACGGCGGTGCTGACCAACGCGGCGGGCGGCATCGGCGCTGGTCTCGAACCCGGCACTCTCATGGCGATCCACGACCACATCGAATGGACCTATCCCGCCAGCTGGCGCCGACCGGGGCCGGGCGGCCTCGGTGGACCGCGGTCGTCGCTCTACTCGCCGCGCTTGCTGGACTGTCTTCGGCACCGCAGACACGATGGGGCTGACGCTGCGCCAGGGCGTCTACGCACAACTGACTGGCCCGTGCTACGAGACGCCTGCCGAGATCCGGGCGTTGAAGGCCTGGGGTGCGGACGCCGTCGGCATGTCCACGGCGCGTGAGGTCGAGGCTGGCGTCGCAGCGGGTCTGGAGTGCGCCGCGGTGTCGCTTATCACGAACAAGGCGGCGGGTCTGTCGGCCGGAACTCTGAGTCACGAGGACGTGCTGGCAACGGGAGCGAGCGGTGCGGCGCGTGTCGGCGCTGTTCGCGCGCTTGCTCACGTTGGCAGACCTTCTGTAGCGTTCGTGGCCATTCGTCTTCATTCCAGGCCGATGAGGAACCCTTCCATCTCGCCCGCGGCGTGGTCGTCGCCCTTCCGGCGGGCCACGGCGATACCGGTGCGGTACAGCGCCTTCGCCTCGTCCTCACGGTCTAGGCGGGCACAGAGCTGCCCCGCCTGGACGTAAGCGGGAACGTAGTCCGGCGCAACTTGAAGCAATTCTTGCAAACAGCGAACAGCCGTCGCCGCGTCGCCGGTACTGGCGTGCTCCATGGCCAGACCGTAGCGCAGGAACGGGTCGTTCGGATCGTCCGCCAGCATTGCCTCGATCTGCTCTTTGCGCGATTTGGCCATGACGGTGCTCCTCGGTTCACTCCCCTCGCCCCGGTACTCCGGGGAGAGGGGTTGGGGGTGAGGGGCGAGCCGTGTGGCATTGTTCTGGTCCTCACCCCTCACCCCCAACCCCTCTCCCCGGAGTACCGGGGCGAGGGGGGGAGAGCGCTGCTCTCCTCGCCCCGGTACTCCGGATAGAGGGGGGATGTCGTTCTATCGACCCCCGTCACGATCGGCGCGGTCGTCACCATCGGCATCATCCCCCCCCGCGGCGTCCGTGGATGATTTCGCCTTCGCGGTCTGGAGGGAATGGCGAAGTGCGCGGACCGGCGTACAGGCGGCAGGACGGCGCAAGACGAAGAATAGAGCGAACCTTGCTGCAAGCCTCCCAACCCGAACTCGAACTCGTGTTCGCGGGGAGCCGATGGCTTGACCGCGAACGAATCCGTGAGGCACCCTTATGACCCGGCGTTCTCCTTTCGTGGCGGCGTTATTGACTGGCGGCGCCCTCGGCTGGTTCGGCTATCGCCTCCATGCCGATCCCATCGCCTTGCCGTCGCCTTCCACCGTCCCTGCCCGAACGCGCGACTGGAACCTGCGTGTGACGCCTGAGGTCGAGGTGTCTCGCCGCGTCCGTGACGCGGTGGTGAACATCCACAGCGAACGCACCGCGATGGGCGCCCCCACCGAAGACTTCTTCGCCCTGGCGCCGTCGCAGCATCGCATCAACGGCATGGGCACCGGCATCATCATCGACGTGCGCGGCTACATCGTCACCAACCACCACGTTATCGACGAGGTGAACTCGATCCGCGTCCGCCTGGCGGACGGCACCGTGATCGCTGCCCGCATCGTGGCCCGCGACCAGGAGAACGACCTGGCCCTGCTCAAGATCGACGCCGGCCGGCCGCTGCCCGTCATGCCGCTGGGCACCGCCTCGGACCTCATGGTCGGCGAGAAGGTGATCGCCGTCGGCAACGCTTACGGCTACGACCATACGGTCACCTCCGGCATCGTCAGCGCCATTGGCCGCGACGTGACGCTGAACAAGGAAATGTCGTACAAGTCGCTGATCCAGACGGACGCGGCCATCAACCCCGGCAACTCGGGCGGGCCGCTGCTGAACGTCCACGGCGACCTGATCGGCGTCAACGTGGCCATCCGCGCGGCGGCGCAGAACATCGGCTTCGCCATCCCGGTGGACACGATGATCCGCGTCACCGCCGCCATGATGGCCCGCAAGGCCGGCGGCGCGTCGCACGGCCTGGTGGTCCGCGACGACGTGCGGCCCTCCCGGGAAGAAGGTTTCATCCGCAACGTGGTGGTCGAACGTGTGGACGGCGAGGGGGCGGCCAAGGCGGGCGTGCAGGCCGGCGACGTGCTGGTGAAGGTCGGCGACATGCCGATTCTGAGCAGCCTCGACCTGGAGCGGGCCATGCTGGGCGTGACCGCCGGCAATAGCGTGCCCCTCGTCTTTCGGCACGGTGCGGCCGAACAGCGGGCCGAACTGGTAGTGGAGGGCGCACGTCTGGCCTCCGCAACCGGCGACCCCGTCTGGCGCCGCCTCGGACTGCGCTTGCAGCCGGTCGCCGCCGAGAACATCACGCGCTCCCAACCGCAACTGCACGGCGGCCTGCTCATCGCCGATGTGCGGCCGGACAGTACCGCCAGCCGAGCCGGCTTACAACGCGGCGACATCCTCATCGGCCTGCACCAGTGGGAGACGCTGAACCTGGATAGCGTGAACTGGGTGCTGAACAACTCCGAGCTGCCGACGTTCAATCCGCTGAAGTTCTACGTCCTGCGCGGCGGCCAGATTCACCGCGGCTCCGTTCTCGCCGCCGACTGAGCGCATTGCCCCGCTTCCCTCCCTCCGGCCGAGACAGGTTCAATCCTGCCCCGGCCGGTTTCGTTTTCACGTCTGCTGCTTGCGGTTGCGATTTGTAGGGTGGGTCGAGTCTTCGAGACCCACCGGGGGGACGGCGGCCCGGTGGGTCTCGAAGACTCAACCCACCCTACTCGTATGTCTAATAAAGTCTATTAAATTGCCGATATTGCCAGGTTAACTGTCTAAATAATTCCATCTACAGCAAATTTATCAGATAATATCGCTCAAAAAGCGTTGATTGACAACATGAACGGACGTATATTATTCATAGAAGGCTATGAGGGCCGTTAACGAACCAGAACGGGACGAGACGACACACCTGAGGAACGGGGAGGACGAACGATGGAAAGCTGGCGGAAAGTGTGGCGGGAAGGGGTGGCTCCTCTGCTGTCCACGAACAGCCTCACCGCGTTGCGGCGGGCGCTGACGACGGACGATCCGCGGTTGCAGCAGGGCGCGACGACGACTCCGCCGCCGTTGCAGTGCGTGCAGGACTGGCCGGTCGAGGCGGCGTGCGTCCTGGGCTACGCCGGTTGGCAGGGCGAGGGGCTGGACACGGTCGCCGAGGTCGAGGAGTTCTTCGCTCGCATGTGCTTCGAGATCGACAACCGTCTCGGCGAACCGGCCGGCTGCCGCTGGTTCCTCAACTGGTTCGACGAGACGCCGCGCGACGAGATGCGCCGCTGATCTGCTGGCCGAGGTCAGCCGTGCCCTGGTCGAACGGCACGACGACGAGCCGATCCCCAAAGACAACACCGCGGCTGCCTGACGGGGCCGGAACGAAGAGAAGACGAAAAGTGAACAAATGCCGCTTGCGGCTTAGCTTGAAGGAGAAATAGCCATGATGTGTCGCCACTGCCAGCGAGTGAAGTCGAACCGTCCCCGCGGCCTGTGCTGGTCGTGCTACTACACGCCGGGGGTGCGCGAGTTGTTCCCGTCCACGAGCAAGTTCGCCCGCCGCGGCATCCTGGACTTCAACGGCCGCACCGCCCAGGCCGCGGAACCGACGGCGGCGCCGCCTGGTTCGGCGGAGAAGGTGTCGGTGCTGGAAGAACGAGCGCGCCTCGGGCAATCGCTGTGGCATCCGCATGATGCGACGCTGGATCGGCGGCTGGTGGCGGCGGAAGTGGCGTAGCTTACTCACCGCAGAGGCCGCCGAGGAACGCAGAGAAACACTTCTATTCCTTTTTTCCTCTGCGTTCCTCGGCGCCCTCTGTGGTGAGTAATGCGGCCGAGGAGCCAAGCCGCTTCAGCGCTGCTTGGGCCGATCGGTTAAGAAGCGCATCCGCACGGCCCTGTGCCAACTCGGCGAGCAGTCGTCGTGCCTCGGGAGTGCCGATCCGCTCCAGCGCTTCCACGGCCCGCAGCGGGCGGATCTGCTCGGGACGCGGGGACGGCGACTCCAGTGCCTCCAGCAACAGCGTTTGCGACCGTCGCGCTTCCGGCGAGGGATGTGCCAAACGGGCGAGTCGCACCGGGGCAACGGCCGATACACCCTGACGCAGCAGAGAAGCGGCCGCGGCTTCGCGCACGTCGTAACTGTCGTCGTCCAGTGCGGCGATGCACCGTTGAAGGCCCGCGTCGTCGAGCAAATCGTCCGGCTCGGGGCGCAGGTGCTTCCGGAATAGTGCGACGGTGTCCGCCGGTGAGCACACCAACTCGCGAGCGCCGCATCGGCTCGCCGGGCACTTCCGTCCAAACCATCCCAGAGTTTCCGTAGCGCCACCTTCCGATCGCCGCACGGGTGCTGGTTCCGTCGCGGTGCCTGTCACATCCCACAAAATCACCGTGGTATCCTTGCTGCCGGTGGCGAGCAACTTGCCGTCGGGGGAGAAGGCCATCGCGAGGGCGTTGCCGACGCCAACATGCCCGGAGAACTGGCGGCGAATCTGTCCGGTCGCCACTTCCCAGAGAACGACGCGGCCCGGCACTTCACCGAGAACATATGCCTGAGCATATTCGGTGAACGCTCCAGCCAGCGTCCGGCCGTCCGGCGAAAAGAGCAAGCGGTCGCAACCCAGCGGCGCTTCGAGATGACACAATAAGTGACCCGTCGCGCCATCGCACAACATCACGGGGGCCGCGACCTGACCAACCGCGAAAATCGAACCGTCCGGCAACCAGGCGAACACTGGCGGGTTGCCCGCACCAAACTTCATTTGGTACAGCGGTCTGACCTTTCCGGCACGAAAATCACAGAGAAAAACTTCCGCGGTTGCGGTCTCACTGGCAGGAGTACTCGTCCATGTGCCTAACAACAGCGATCTGCAGTCCGGTTTGAACCTGAGCCACATCACATCGGGTGGAATCTCCGGACTCTCCAGGTGGGCAATCCTTCTGCCCGCCCTCACATCCCAAATGTTAAGCCTTGCAGTAGTGCCGCTTTTTTCCTCTCGATCAAACAGGGCAACCAACTTGCCGTCCGGCGAATATGAGCCCGGATATGCCCAGTCATCCGGGAGGCGCATCATTTCCTCGCCGCCGGGAAGCGCGTGCATGAGAGGAATGAGGTTGTGACCTTGCCGAATGACTGAAGTCGCGGAGGGCGCGAACTCCCAGTACTGGGGGTCCGGAGAAAATTGGCGTTCATCGGCCGGCGCCTCGTGAGAAGGGCGGCGGGTGAGGACGCTCATTTCGCGGCGGTCTTGCACGTCCCATCGGACCAGCCCTCCCGACTCGTCCACGACGTACAGTGTGTGCGAGTCGGCAGCGAAGGCGAGACCGGTCACGCCGCCGCGGTCTTCCTGGTTGGGCGTGAGGACGGTTCCCGTTGCGCCTTCCCAGGCGACGACCGTCCGTCCAATCATGCCGCAGAGGAGCAGTCGGCCGTCGCCGTCGAAGGACATTGACAGCACTACTGCTTTGGGCCCGTCCGGTGTGTCAAGGCGGCGGCCTGAAGCGACGTTCCAGCGCTGCACTTGTCCGTCCGGCGCGGCAGCCGCGAGTGTCTTTCCATCCGGCGAAAACGCGAGGAATCGGCCCATTTCACTTCGACCCTGGGCTGTGTACAGCAGCTTGCCGTTCTGGGTGTCGCGCACCTGAATCGCGGCGCCGGCGTCTGACACGGCCAGGATGTTGCCGTCGGGCGACAACGCCGCCGCGATCACCGCGTCAATTCCACAGGCGATTCGGCGCCGCTCTTTTCCTGTTCGGCCGTCCCAAAGGATCACCGTGCTGGCCGGGACGAGGTACTCCGCATCGGCAACCGCGTATTCGGTCGTCGCCCACCAAGCCAGTTGAGTACCATCGCGATTGACGGCGAGACCGAAGGAAGTGTGTTGCGGCAACGGGATCGTCGCGAGGTGCATTTCGTCTGCTACGTCGAAGGTCTGCAACACATCGTCGGCTTCTCGAAAGCGCGACGGGGTGCTGACCAACAGGGTGCCGTCGCCGGAAAAGCGGATGTCGCCTTGCACCGAATGCGCAGTTTTGATGTGTCGGATCCGCTTGCGCATCGTGAGGTCCCAAAAATCGAGGCCCTTGGTCCAGTGATCCGCCGATACAGCCAGGTTGCCGGTCGGCGCGAACGCGAAACACTGCATGTCGAGTTCGCCTCGATACGCGGACAACCCCACGGCGCGAGGAAGCCCGCGGACCTTCTTGCCGGTCTGAGAATCGTACAACTGCAGCTCGCGATCGCTCCAAAAGCCGATTTGCCGCCCGTCCGCAGACAGATAGGGGCCGCCCCGGGTCGCATCGGTCGTGATGCGCAGGCAGCCGAGACCGTGCGACGGCGCCACGCGGCAATGGTGGCTCGGCGGGGATAGGTGCCGCTCGGCTCGCGGCACCTACGTCGGCGACGCGGCCGTAGAATTGTGCTAACCACCATGCTGAAAATCGGAGATACTCCTCACAATCCCACGCCAACCGCGCGAACGGATAGTTGTACCGGCCCGTAAGGTCCCAAACCAGGACGCTCCCTTCATCCATCGCGGTTGCCAGCAAGCGGCTATCGGGAGAAAACACGCATTGCTGAAAGTTTCGTTGCGCTTCGGCAAGTTTCAGCCGTGGTTCGCCGGTATGCACATCCCACACGGACAGCACTTGCCCAAATTTCGGTGTTAGCTCGCTGACAATCAGCATCTGTCCGTCGGGAGAGAAGAGCAGCGAGGTACTGTCCGCTACGGCGGGAATCCGACAAAGCTCTTCCTCGGTCGCCACGTCTCTGATTGAAACGCATTGCCCCATTACCGCGGCCAGCAATTTTCCGTCCCGCGAAAAGGTGAAATGCCCGGTGAAATAGTCCTCGCCAATCGACTCCAGGATGCGCCGCACTTTCGTACCTGTAGTCACGTCCCAAAGGTCCAGTGTGATGGGACGTTCACCGCTTTGAGTTCCGACGGCAAGCAGCCGTGTTCCCGGTAGGAAGGCGAAACCAAACGTGAGGTCGGAGAGGCAGTAGATGGGTGGCAACCGTTGACCCTTTTCGAGGTCCCAAACGAGGACCCTGGGGCAACCATCTTTAGCCTGTTCGCGGGGAAATTGCGTGGTCGCGAACAGCGTTTCATCCTGGGAAAAGGCATGAAGACGTTTTTCGTACTGGTCGACAATCTTCAAGATTGCTTTCCCTGTCGCCGTTACACTGATTCGCGCCGGAACCTCGCCATTATCCATGCAGGCCTGGTAGGTGCCGTGCGGCGAGAAGCGGACATTGGATTCGCCGGCAAACGGCTGCCCGAGATCGGGCGGTCCTTCCTCCGGCAATGCCCCCAACTCCGCCCGTGAGGGGATGCCAGCGCCGTCCGCCCGTTCCGCCTCCTGCGGTGTAGAGCTGGCGATCATCGCGCGAAAACGTCACGGCACCACGGACGGGGCCGACAAGCGGGCCGAGAGGTTTGCCCGTCAGGACGTTCCAGCAAAGCCGGCCCTTGTTGGTTTCACCGAAAGCGACGACCTCGCCGCTGGGCCGAACGGCGAGGGCGAACATCTGTGAGATGGGAGCCTTCGGCAGTTCGAGACGCTCACCCGTGTCGGTCCGCCAGCGCTGAACGACACCCTCCCGCGAACCGGCAACCAGCGACTGACCGTTCGGGAGCCAGGCCAGGAAAGAGTCGACGCCGCTCTTCCCTTGCAGCTGGTGCAGCAAACGGCCCGAATCGGCGTCCCAGATTTGCAGAGTCGCTTTCTCGCTTACGGCCGCCAGGCGACGGCCGTCTGGGGAGAAGGCGGCGCCGGCGAGTGGATCCGATTTCGGCTGCAGGCGCAGCAATTCTTCACCGGTGGCGGTATCCCAAACCAGAAGTGATGGCCCTTCGTTCGGGAGCGGGTTTCGGGGTTTACGATGGTTCACCCACGGCACTCCCCAGCTAACAAGTCGTCGGCCGTCCGGCGACAGGTCAAAACCGAACCGATCGAAATGTGGCGTTGTGATCCGACAGAGGAGCAAGCCCGTCCGTGCGTCGCAAACGTAAACACTCAGGGGTTGCTCGTTGGAATGCGCTGCGCTCGCCAATGTCGATCCGTCGGAGGAGAACGTCGCGGCGCCACGGGTATCACTGCCGGTATCGACGCGTCGTAACATCGCTCCAGTACGCGCGTTGTAAAGTGCGACACCGCCTCCCTGCTCGCTCGCAGCAAGTACATTCCCGTGCGAAGAAAATGCGATGGCCGTTATTACCGTAGCACATTGCAGGGTGCGCAAGGAACGTCCCGTCTGGGCGTCCCAGACGTGGATTTCTTTGTTAGAAACGTAGGCCGCGAACACGCCGTCCGGCGACACGGTGCAATGGGATTCAAACGTGTCATTGGCATAGTCATCCGCACCGATGCGACAGACGGCGTGCGGCGGTAACGGCTTGCCGAGGCGATCGAGCCGCGGCGTCTCCGGTCCCGGATCGGCCTGGACGGAAGCTCCGAAACCGCACAGCAAACAAACAAGATGTGCCAGGCTGCGGCGGGGTAGGCGCATGTGGTCATTCCGTGAGTTGAGATGCGTGCGGTATCTCAACTAGAACGCCGCGTGCCGGGGAACTTGCGCAAACGGACTACCTTCCCAAGTGATGACCCATCACCCCCAGCGCCAGCACCGCAATCACCACGCCGACGCGCCCCCTCGGTCTCGTCATCCTCCTCGACGGGAGCCGTCAGCGTCTCGGCGTTCAGCTGGTGTGCGGGCGGAGGCAGCGAATACTGCCGGATGCCGTAGGCTCAGGTTTGAATGACCGGGATTTCTTCTTCCTGTTCGGTTATCGTGCCGAAATTCCTTGACTACTGTACATCCAATCCGGTGTTCGTATATTAGCGAAGAGTTGTCCCAGAAGAGACATGCACAGCTTGGTCCCTGACTCACTCAACAGAGGATGTCTGGTGTGGAGTGGAATCGCCTTCATAACGGTGACTGCATCGAAGGCCTGAAACAACTGGAGGCCGGTTCGGTGGATCTTGCCTTCGCCGATCCGCCTTTCAACATCGGCTACGACTACGACACATACCAGGATAACCACGAAACCGAGCACTATCTCGCCTGGACCAAGCGCTGGGGCGAGCAGATTCACCGTGTGCTGAAAGCGGACGGCACCTTCTGGCTTGCGATCGGTGACGAATACGCTGCGGAACTGAAACTGCTCTTTCAGAAAGAGTTGGGCTTCACCTGCCGGAGTTGGGTTATCTGGTACTACACGTTCGGCGTCAACTGCATCAAGAAGTTCAGTCGCAGCCACGCACACCTGTTCCACTTTGTCAAAAACCCGAAGCGCTTTACGTTTAACAACCTCGATCCGGCGATCCGAGTGCCGTCGGCTCGGCAACTGGTATACGCCGATGCGCGTGCCGATTTGCGCGGTCGGTTGCCGGACGATACCTGGATCCTTCGGCCACAGGATCTCCCGGCCGGATTCCAACCTGACGAAGATACGTGGTACTTCAGCCGGGTTTGCGGCACGTTCAAGGAGCGCGCCGGCTGGCACGGCTGTCAGATGCCGGAGCAACTCCTCGGCCGGATTATTCGCGCTTGTTCCAATCCAGGCGAGGTCGTACTGGACCCGTTTGGGGGCAGCGGCACAACGCTCGTGGTGGCCAAGAAGCTCGGCCGTAGGTGGATGGGGTTCGAGTTGTCACCGAACTATGCCGCGCAGGCACAGGCTCGACTGGCGATGGTCACAGAAGGCCAGCCGCTCGAAGGAGCGGAAGATCCGAAGCTGAGCGCACGGCCACACCTCGCCAACAGAGCCGATCCAAACCTCAATAACAGGTTTGTGCATGAGTGTCCGGCGCACGGCGGCTTTGTAACGTAGTGCCCGAATGATATGAAACGGGAAAATCCCGGCCGGTCTGTAACGAAACCACTTCTATGGAGTCGGTGCGTCATCGGAATCGGGCTCACTCCAGTTCTCGGTTGCTTTATGGTGTGCATCGACGATGTAGAGCATATCTGCCTCTTCGCCGAACTCCAAGTAGAAGGTGAAGTCGTGAGTGATGCCGAGAAGAAGCGGGTCTTGAAAATCGACGTAGCGAATAAAAATCGGCACGGGGCCAGCTAGGCGCCAGCATTTGTCCAACTCGGAACTCGTGAGTCCCGGTTCAAGGCTGGCGTAGAGTTCGTCCTCTGCCTCTATCGAGAGACCCCATCCACGGATTTCATCCTGGATCGGTTCCGGTACTGCGATCTTGTAGTTCACGACGAAGTTCCTGGACAGTGCGCACGCGATTTTCCCGGATGGCATCTTCTGCTGCGTCCCACAATGTCAGATTGACGCGGGAATCGCTGCGCTGCAGCTTTTTTTTCAGCCTGGGCGAAAAGAAGTCCCGCATGGCGTCGTGCGTGATTTCGACGTCGGTGCCTGAACTCTTACTGGCGCTGAATGCCTGTTGCCAGGTCTTCTCGGAATGCGTCATGTCGCGCAATGCTGAGGCCGAGTAATTCTTGTACTCGCCCCAAACGGTCCGAATGAAGAACTTGTCCCGTTCCGAAAGCTCGGGCGCATCGTCACCTTCGCTGGGCGGGATGACGTTCGATTTGTACTGCGAAAAGGAAGGGTAGAGTTCGCGGACAACCGGCCCGTTTCGCCAGGCTTCGATTGTCCCTGCAAAAAGCGGCTTATCGTAGGCGGCTAGATGCCAAGCCTGCGCATAATACAGCAGTTTTTGTAAGCGCAGGTGAGTGAGATAGTCAGAGTCTTCGTCTTCTGTTGGCGCCGCGATCCGAAGAAGATAACGGGCAACGTCAAGAGCTTTAGTCATAGCAGTAGTCCTTTTTCGCCCTGTCGGCAAGCGAACCTAATCGTCTTCCTAGTCAATAAACGGAATCTTCCGGCCCGCGTTTGTCAACTCTCGCACCGCAGCGCTGCGCAGCCGGTCCCGCACCCAGACGGATAACTCCATTCCCGACAGCTTCGCCGCTGTGGTAAATCCATCCTTTTCCGACGTTTCGACGCGAACCTGCATGACGGCTTTTTTTGCCTCGTTATCGCACTTGCGCGGTCGGCCTCGTTTCGTTTTCATGGCATCAATTGTAGCGACAAAAAATTGCACGTCAACACCTATCGACCTGTGACGTGTATATTTTGTCAGTATAAAATAAACGTAGTCAAGGCATCAATTTGTGATGCGACCGTGGACCTGTGCGAGCAAAAGCCCTGGAAATTGCCGCACGGTCGCGGATCACTTTCGACGGTTCCGCGTGGCTGGTGCCCTCGCAGTCCAGCCCGACGACGATATACCGTTGCACTTTCGGCGAGCGCCCGTCTTGCACCTGTGAGGATTGGTCCCTCCGTCAGCCGCTTTTGTGCAAACACATCATCGCGGCCCGACTGGTGAGCGAGCGCGACCACGGCCCGAGCCACCCCTAGGAGTATGTGGTGCCATGAGGTGAAACGCATGCGCTCCGGCGCAGAACAATCGTTCGCCGCGTGCCCAGTAGCCTGAGCGATCACGCCCAATCACACCGTGGGACGGATTGGCAATCCGTCCTACGTTGTTATTTCTGGCCAAAATGATGACTCATCACCCCCAGTGCCAGCACCGCGATCACTTCGCCCACGCGTCCCTCGGTCTCTTCATCCTCGTCGACCGGAAGTGTCAGCGTCTCGGCGTTCAGCTCGGTGCGCGGGCGGTCGATCGGAGGGGGTGCGGCCGAAGACAATCTTCATCGGCCCTTTCCGCGGGCCGGGACGACGGGGTACGTCCACGGTGTGACCGGCCGAAATGTGCCGGGCCTCACAGAAGCGCAGCAGGTCGTCCCGCTCGTCGTCGGGTAGGTCGTGGACGAGGACCATCGCCACGTGGTCGTCCGACTCGATCCGCTCGCGGGCCTCGTCGGCGTCCTGAACCATTTCCAGGTGGGCGCTCACGTACGGCGCAAAGCGGAACCCCGGGTTCTCCCGGAAGGTGTTCAGCCATTGCAGCGCGCTCTCGACAATCGTCTCGGCATTTTCCCGCTCCGTGCCGAAGCCTGGGAAAATGAGAACAACGGTGTACTCAACCTCCTCCCGGCTACGCATGATTTCTCCTTGCAATGCGGATCGCACCGTTCTGCTTTACGACCAGCGGACGGTCGTTTCTCAACGCCTCGATAAGCTGCGTGTCCTGATCGCCATTATACCATGTCTCGCAATTCTTGCCGCAAGGGAAACGACCGGTGTGGAGCGATAGCAAGTAGACCTTGAGCACGATCAGCTTCTTGGGGTATATTCGCCAACCGCATTGTGAGCCGGTAATACCTCTGTTCCCCTTGGGTTGCCCCGCCCCTCACGTTCCAGCCCCGGTAGCTCTCGGGCGATCTGCGACAGGAGAAATGACCGGATGAGTACGATCGTGCTGCCGTGCCCGGAAGCCGCTTCGGATCGTCGTCGGATCGTCGGGGCGACGCTGCGTGCGACCGGCTGGCTCTTGTACCTCGGGCTGGCGCTGCGTCTGATTCACTTCCTCTGCAATCACACGATCTGGTACGACGAAGCGGTACTGCTCGCCAACGTTCTCGATAAGGACTACCTTCGGCTGCTCGGGCCGCTCGATTATGAAGTGGCAGCGCCGCCGTTGTATCTCTGGGGGCTGCGCACCATCGCGGTACTCTTCGGCGATCATCCATACTTGTGGCGGTTCCCGTCGTTCGCGATCAGTTGCCTGACGCTCGTGCTGATGGCGGCGCTGGCGCGACGGTTGTTACGACCGGCCCCGGCCGCCTTCCTGGTTGGCCTGGCGGCGTTCTCCAATGCGTTTGTCTGGCTAGGCTGCAACGTCAAGCCTTACATCCTGGACGCTTTCCTGGCTGCCGGCGTTCTCTACGTCTACACCAAGACTTCGGAGTGGACGCCGACGCGGCGCATGCTGACGTTTGCGGCGGCGGCGCCCTTGCTCCTGGGCGTCTCTTACCCGATGATCTTCCTGTACGCCGGGCTGTTGCTGGCGTTTCTGCCGGTCGTGTGGCGGCAACCGCGGGCCGGCCGCTGGACGGCTTACCTGAGCCTGGCCGCCGTCGTACTGGCGACGGCGGTTTGCTTGTACCTCGGTCCGATCCATGCCCAGCGTGTGCCCGGTCTGGTGGCCGGCTGGATGAATAAATTCCCGGACGCGACGCGGCCGGCGTCGATTCCCGGCTGGGTTCTCGGGAACACGTTGTTGGTCTTCCATTACTGCTACAACCCGATCGGCAGCGGCTGCGTGTTCCTCGTCGCCGCCGGAACCTGGTGGTGTCTGCGGAATGGACGCTACGACCTGGTTTGTCTTTGCCTCGGCCCGGTCGCGGCTTGCTTGCTCGCGGCGTTTGCCGCATGCGTATCCGTACAGCAACAATCGTCTGATCGTGTTCGCCGCACCGGGAATCGGCCTGATGACTGGACTGGGCGTGTCGGTCGCCCTCGACTCATGGCGGCGCCGCAAGAAATGGGTGATGGCGGGACTGATCGTGTTCCTGATCCTGCCGGAGATCGGTTTCGCTCTCCTGCGCCTCCACAGTCCGTGGGACCAGTCCGACAGCGCGGGCACCGCTCGCTTTGTCAAGGAGCAGCGCCAACCGGGCAACCTCGTCGCTACCGAGGGAGGGACGTACACCTATTTCTTCTTCGGGGAAGTGCGTTCTTTATCGGATGCCGCTCGGTCCGCCCGTCAGATCGGCCAGCGCGTCTGGGTACCGATCGATCACACGATTATCGAGAACCCCCGCGCCGCCGTACTGTCCGCCTTCTCGCGGCCGGAGTGGGAATTGCACTCGGAGACCCTGTTCCACCGGGCCAGCGTGTTTCTATTCGTCCGGCGCGATGGCGGTATGGCCTCGCAGCCGGACGATTAAAAAGGTCGCTTCACTTGCCTCCGGTCGGAACTCGGGCAAGCCGAAACCCCACGTCGTAGTTTCGATTGTCCGGCGTGTACCCGTAGCGGTCCGCCGCGCGGCACTGGTCGGCACGCCAGAACCAGCCACCGCCCCGGTACACCCGGACCTCGGCCTTGTCCCTCGAGCCCGGCGGCGGTTCGAACAGGTCCTCGCACCACTGCCAGACATTGCCATGCATGTCGTATAGCCCCAACCTGTTCGGCGCGTACGAACCCACCTTCGTCGTCCGTTCCAACCACCCCTTGGCTGTCATGTCGGCGGCCTTGCAGTTGGCCTCCTGCGGAGACATGTTGTTGCTCGGCTTGGTGAAGTAAAAGTCGTATGAACATTCTTCCGCCGATGTCGCCCCGCCCCGACAGGCGTATTCCCATTCCGCCTCCGTCGGCAAGCGGTACAACCAACCCTTGCCTTTCTCTTGCTCGTTCAGCTTCGTGATGAACTTCCGTGCATCGTGCCACGACACATTCTCCACCGGGAATTGCTTCAGATCCTCATCCGCGATGTCCTTGAGCTTGTCCTTCCCTCGCGATGCACCGAGATCTTCGTCGCCGCCGCGGGAGAACCAGCTCGGGTTGTTGCCCATGAGCTCCTGCCACTGTCCCTGGGTGACCGTGTACACGGCGATCTCGAACTCCTCCTTGATTTCCGTCTTCTTCCCCGCCTTGCCTCTGCCGCCGCCCATGTAGAACGTCGCCTTCGGCAGAGGCACGAACTTCATGCCCAGCGGGCCTTCCTTCGCTTTCAGAGGGTCGTCCGCCTTATTCACCGTGACCAGCAGGTCGGTCGCCTTTTTCTCGTTCACTGGCGGATCGGCCGTTTTGTCGGCCGGCACTTGGGGAGTGACCGCGACCGCCGGTTTGTCGGCCAGCACCCGCTGGGTTAGAGCGGCCGTGCTCGCACTGATAAAGGCGACCGCCAGCAGCAGCGCCGTGGCGATCTTGAGTTTGGTCAGTAACATCGTCTTGAGCACTCCTTCTGCCAGCGCGACGGCCTTGACCGAGAGTACGCCAGGAGCCGTCGCTTGTCCCGCCGCAAAGAGAGCAGCGGCCTCGATCGTACTCGCCGTCACCGCGGACGGCACACTCGCCGACGCCCCCTTCGGCGCCAGCACCGCCGCCAACGCTACTACGCCCGACACGGGTAGACCCTGTCGAGCGAGCCGCTTCGCTAGCATGGTCCGCGCCGTCGCCAACCGACTGGCCACTGTGCCTTCAGGCAAGCGAAAATGCCGCGCCGCTTCCTTGCGAGTCTTCCCTTCCAAATCACACAGAACGAGGACCGCACGATATTTGTCCGGCAAGCGACTCAGTTCTCGATCCAGCAGCAAATGCAGGTCGTCCTCAGGTTCCTGCTGCTCGGTTGCTGGTTCGGGCATGGCCGTCATCTGCTTCTCCCGCGTATACCGCTTGGCCGTGGTCGCTCGCGCCTTCACTGCCGTCTGGTGTGCCACACCGTAGAGCCAGTTAGCGACCAGCTCTTTTGACACGATGGAAGCCGCCTTGCGAACCAGCACCAGGAAGGTGGCCTGGAAAGCGTCTTCGGCGTCCTGGTGACGACGAAGGACACGGCGGCAGACTCCCCAGACCATCGGGGCGTGCCGAGATACGAGAGCGGCCAGCGCTGTTGACTTGTGGCTGCGGACGTAGCGCTCCAGCAGTTGCCCATCGGTCAGGCCCGCTTCCTCGTGCTGAAGCGTGGCCCCGCACAGGGTTTGGAAGATTTGCCTGAGTTGGTTGGTCGCCATTGCCTCGCCCTCGTTGTTGTGGCCTCTACCTATTAGTACCCGATAAGGCGTGATTGATCGGTCATTTTCCACAGGTGTATCAGGCGGTGGACTGAAGCGCGAGTGGGCCGCTGCATGGGTCCTGCTCGCCGCCGGTGTGCCTTTGGGAGATTTGGCCAGTGCCCACGGACCGGTCGGGATACAAGTGGGGGCAAGCCACGCGACCGGCCAGCGGACGTGGTTCGCCGGACGCTAAGCATCTGAAATTTATTAACTGTCCCATTTGACCTTTTCGGCACGGAATGAGGTGGATAAGCTAGGCGGCTCTGGGAAAACTGATTTTCACCTGGCAGGACGCCGTCATGCTTACCCTTCCTTCCGCCGCCGTCAAACAGGCGATGCGCTTTACCTATGCCTCTCTCAATGAACGTCAGCGGCGTCTCTATGCGGCCACGGAGTCTCTCAAACTGGAACACGGCGGCATCACCTACAACGCTCGACTCTTCGACTGCCATCGCAAAACGATCCAGCGGGGCCTGGCGGAGTTGCAAAGTGGCGCTGTGCTGCTGCCGCCCAACCAGGCGCAAAAAAAGGGGTGGTCGGCGTTCCTGTTTGTCCCTGTTCCCCGGGCTCGACGAAGCCTTCTTGACAATCGTCGATCCCTGCACCGCAGGCGATCCCGATCAAGAAGGCGCCCTGTGGACCAATCTCTCGCGTGCGCAAATCGCTCTGGAACTGCGGCAGCTTGGCTTTCGCGTCAGCGTTCCTGTCGTGGCACAGCTCCTCAAGCGGCATCGCCTGGGCCGGCGCAAGGCCCGCAAAACGCTGCCCTTGGGAGAACATGCCTGTCGCGATCGGCAGTTTCAGATCATCACCAGCTACCGCGGCAACTTCATGAATTCGTCCGATCCCATCGTCAGCATCGACACGAAACACAAGGAATTCCTGGGGCTGTTGTTTCGCATTGGCAGACTCTACGCGCGACATGCCCAGAAAGCTCTCGACCACGATTTTCCCAGTGCGGCCACCGGTGTGATCTATCCGCACGGCCTCTACGATGTCAAACGAAACCTCGGGCACCTGAACCTGGGCCTCAGCCACGATACCAGCCGGTTCGCCTGCGACAGTATCGCGTATTGGTGGCAGACGCATGGTCGTTCCGCCTATCCCCAGGCACGTCGCCTGCTGCTTCTGTGCGACGGCGGCGGCAGCAACGCCAGCAATCGTTACGTCTTCAAGTACCACCTGGAACAGCTGGCCGACCGCACGGGACTGGAACTGCGCGTCGCCCATTACCCGCCTTACTGCTCCAAGTACAACGCTATCGAGCACCGTCTGTTTCCACATGTCACACGTGCCTGCCAGGGCTTGCTACTGACTTCCCTGAAGGTCGCCGTCGACGCCATGGGGAAAACAAGCACCAAGACCGGCCTAAAAACCACGGTCCACGTGCTGGACGGAGAGTATCCGCTCAAAGAAGGTTACCCAGAAGGCTACCCCGAAACGATGAAAATCCGCTTCGACGAAGAACTCCCCACATGGAATTACCGTGCCATTCCCGCGAAATGGGACAGTTAATAAATTTCAGATGCTAACGGATTGGACGTTGATGCGGCGGATGCCGACGTTTGCGGTGATTGTCCGGCGCGATGGCGGTATGGCCTCGCAGCCGGACGAGTAAAGGGGTCGCCTCACTTGCCTCCGGACGGTACTCGGGCCAGTCGGAAACCCACGTTATTGCCCCGGAACGACGGCGGAGCATTGGCGCGGTACGACGCCCGGCACTGAGAGCCTCCATATTGCCAGCTGCCGCCCCGGATCACCCGGTGCGCGCTTCTTCTCGTAGGCATCCTGGCACCACTGCCACACGTTGCCGTGCATGTCGCACAACCGCAGCTTGTTCGGCGGATACGCGCCAACGCGGGTCGTACGTTCCGGGTGTTTTTCGATCGGGGCATCGGTGTCGGTGGCGACGCCGCCGAAGTTGGCTTGCTCGGCGGAGAGGTCGTTGGTCGGCTTGGCGAAGTAGAAGTGATACGCACATTCTTGTTCGGACGTAGCCCCGCCGCGACAAGCATATTCCCATTCCGCCTCCGCCGGCAAGCGGTACGACCAGCCGCTCCTTTTTTCCCGCTCGTTCAGCTTCTCGATGAACGCCTGCGCGTCCTCCCACGACACGTGTTCCACCGGGAACTGCTTCAAGGCATCGGCCGAAACGTCTTGAATGCTCTCCTTGCCCCCGCCGTCCCGTGAGAACCAGCTGGGGTTGTTGTCCATGAGCGCCTGCCACTGGCTCTGAGTGACCGTGTGGACGGCGATCTCGAAGTCTTCCTTCAACTCCGTCTTCTTGCCCGGCTTGTCGGGGCCGTACCAGCCCATGTAGAATGTACCCTTCGGCAGGCGCACGAACTTCATCCTCAGCGGGCCGTCCGAAAGACCTTTCCGCGGCGGCAGTGGGCACCGAGGGAAGCCAGCGCCCCGGCCAGCGCGGTGATGAGAAAGGATGCCAAGAGGAAGCGAGAGAACCCCATGAGTAGACCTCCATCACTCTGCTCGGTGAATGACGATTTCGACGCCCAATCGTACATAACGTCGCCGCGTCCCGCTGTCATCCGCCTGTTTTCCCCGGTGCTTGTTAATCCTTGCCCAGTCTCACCGACCGACCCTCTTTGAAAGGTCGCCGAACTGAACGCTCATCCCGTCCGTCCGGTTGGGGCACGGTTCAAAGGCGGGTAACACCGTGGTAGGACGGATTTGCAATCCGTCCGGCATAGCCCGGACGGATTGCAAATCCCTCCTACCCACGGTGTTACCCCTACGGTGCCCCGTTTGAACCATGCCCCCGGTTGGCTTCTGCGGGCGGTCAGAGGCTTTACGGGGACGGGGCTTTCGGGTAGAATGATCCGACGCGGCGCTACCTCCTCTGCTACAGGTCGGGCGGCGTCGCCTTCCGATGGGTAGTGATCGCCGCGGGCAACTTTTCTGTAAAGGTAGTACACGGGGTCGTAACGCGATCGAAGAGCCAGGGAGTGCCGGTTTCCTAAATCGACGTAAAGTATCACGGATAAAAAGGAAACGGCTTGTTGGAGAGGTGGCTGAGTGGCCGAAAGCACCGCTTTGCTAAAGCGGCGTGGGGGTCAAACCCCACCGCGGGTTCGAATCCCGCCCTCTCCGTTACTGCGAAAGGACTTACGGCGATTCATCCCGTAAGTCCTTTTTGCATTTCCGGACCAGCGGGAGGGCCAGCGGGAGGAGAAGAGGAACGGGAGGCTCCACACGGTCTTGCCCATGTCTTCAAGACTCAGATCGTTGTACAGGTCGGCAGTCAATTTGATGGTGCTGTGACGCATGAGGCGTTGCACAACCTCAAGAGGGTGACGGCGGCTCATCCAGGTGCAGAAGGTGTAGCGCAGGCTGTGGAAGTCGGCCCAGCGTCCCCGCTCGTCCTGCTCCGGAATGCCGGCTTTCGTCAGGTGAGCGTGCCAGGTCTGGATGTGGGGGACAATGAGTATAGGAGCCGTGGGCGCGAGGACGGACCACCGCGGCAGTAACGCACGGGCGCAGTCGGGAAGCATGGGAAGTTCGGCACCCCGCCCGTTCTTGGTGATCGCGGGCCGGACGTGCCAGCGCGGCCGATCTCCCTCGGGATCGGCATCGCCGCGTATCATCTGCCGTAGCTCGCCACGGCGGAAGCCGCTGTAGGCGGCGACTTGGTAACAGCGTTGATGATCCTCGGATGCTGCGGCGAGAAGTCGGAGGAACTCATCTTCGGTGAGGGCGCGGCGTAATCGGCGACGGCCCTTCTGTCCCACCTTGACGGAAACAACCCGGTCAATGGGGTTACTCGCCAGCCAGTTCTGTTGCACACACCAATTGAGGAAGGCGCCGAACTTTGCCTGGTGTCCGTGTTGAGTCCGGGCGCTTTGCCCTCTTTCGCAAGATCGGAGAGATAGCGGGAGAATGTGTCGGCTCGGATTTCGTTTAGATCGGGACCAATTACAGGCCTTGATGATTGTCGTGAGGATACGCTTGCTCTCCTTCACGTGCTTTCCGCCCGCGGGGCTGCCTCGGCGAACCAGCTCGTCAGCGAAGCGGTCAACAAGCTGTACAACCGTTTCACCACTGCTGAATTGGATGAGGCCGAGGTACGGGCCGGTCAGCTCGGGGGTGTAGCGGTGCCATCCCAACACGGATGCGGTCGGCGTCCTCCTCGATCTTGAGGCCGAGGGACTCGGCGACGCGCTTATCAACGGTCCCGCTGCTGATCTTCTTGTTCTGTCCATGCTGGTCCTTGAACTCGATGCGGTAGATGCTCCGCCCTTTCGGCTTATATACAGATGCCATGTTGTTTCCCTCCCTATTTTGAGGTTCCTCGGCGGATCATGCGGCGTTGTAATCCTGGGATTCGTTCGGGTTGAAGTCGTCCGGGGGCTGCTGGTGTTGGCGGCTCAGTGCTTGGGCGGCGGCCTTGATGCGGATCGCGGGAACCGTCTGACCGCGAAACGGGACGGAAACCACGAACAGGGTGATGAGCTTCCCTCTCCACATATCGGTTTCCTGGCCGAATTTGCTTGCGAGGAAAGCGGCGTTCGTGCGGTTAACCACAAGGCTGGCCGCGATCTCCTTGAAGCGTAGGACGGGCTTTTGATCGCTGCCAACTGCTTCAAGGGCAAGGCTCTCGATAGTGACGGTCAGCTCGCGCCGTAGCTCGGCGGCTTTCAGGTAGTTCGATGGGAAAGCATCGCGGATGTTCACGGGTTGCTCCTGAAGAAAAGAGCCGAACCGGGCCACCTCGGCGGATCGCGGTGGTGACGCCGCCCGGCAGAGGCGGAAGGCAAGGATTGCCCGGTCCCTCCGGCACCAGCGCCGGAGGGACCAGGATCCGCCAGACCCAGCGGATCAGGCGGCGCAAGGTGGTGCCTCCTTGCGGCGGTAGCGCCGCGGTTTGGGGCCTGGTTTGGGTGGAGCTGCCTTGATTGCATCCAGAGCAGTTTGAAGGGCCTGGCAACGGGCGGAAACGTCGTTCAGGGTGAGTTGCAGATTGCTAGCGTATGTCTCGGCGGCGTCCATGTCGTGTTGGTGAACGGCCTGCTGCGTTGCCGCTTCGCGGGCAACGGCCTCGGCATCGGCGAGGACGGCGGCGGCCTGCTTTTGAGCTGCCTTGACGGATGCCTCGGCGACACCGACCCGCAAGGCCAGATTGACCGGGAGCAACCCGGCGGCGACGACGCCGCGGCGTGTTTGCAGGTCTGCTGTTTCTGCGCTGCTGGGCAGGTACAGGTTACGGAACCGCTGCTGTGCAGCGTGACGAGGTAGACGGGAGCGGGTTGCGTATCGCAACCGGTGAGCTGCACGGCCGCTAGAAGTCGCCAGTGAGTTGGGTGGCGGCTTGGGGCCGCACCCGATACCACTTGGCCGTATGACCGTTGTCGAGGGAAATCGCCAGGTGGAGAGATACGGTACGGTTCATGGAGATTGCTCCTGAATGATTGGGAGGAAGGGGGCCGACCGGTTCCCGGTCGGCCCGAATAAGGACGCTACGCCACGTTGGAACGATTGCCGAACAGCTTGCGGGCACGCTTGGCCCGAAGGGCGATGGCCTGCCGCGCGCGGCCTGCCGGCGCTCGTATTCGTGACGGTAGAACGCCTCATCCTCGATCTCTTCATCCGTGTTGAACACGGACACGGGAGCAATACCGGAGAGGGATTGACGGGCGGGGCTGACGGTTGCTACGCTTGGACATGTTGACCCTCCTAAGCAGGGTTGACCCGGGCCACCGGTTGCTATCAACAACGCGGTGGCCATTTGATAGAAGAACACATAAACACTTGTTTATGTGAACAACACAAGTTGAACGCTGGGCGGCTTGGCCAGGGCCGCGAAGTGAGCGGCTGCGGCCGCGGCGAACGGGGAAGAACCGGCCCGCGCCGCGAAGCGGGCGGCGGCCACGGCGGCGAGCTGCCGGGAGAGAACGGAACGGGCAGCCGCGAAGCGGCGGCCGCTGAAGGCAGCACACTGACAACCAACGGACCCGCCGGAACGGCGGCGACCGCATGACGGGCAGAGGACACGAAGAGCAGCAGGTAGCATGATAAAAACCCCGAAAACTGAGCGAACTGGGCACGCCCAGTGTACCAAAAAACAGGCATGCTTGTCAACCGGAAATTGACGATTTTACTGGAAAAAAGGCCGAAAATACTGAGAGCCGCATGGGAGGAAAAGCCGGCCGCTGAGCGAACTGACACGGCAGGACGCGACAGACTGCCGGCCGGCGCGACAGGCGCCCCGAGAGGAAAAGGAACCCCAGCACGGTCGGGGGCGAGCGGCGGGGCCGGAACAGAGAAGAGGCGCGGAGACGACGAGCGATGCTGTGCGCATTTCGCTCTTCCAGCGGCTCCCGCCGCTTTTGATCCCCCCGCAGACCGGTGCCATCGCCCCGACCAACCGGCCGGGATCCTAAACTGTTTTTGTGCATCTCATCTTCCATTACAAATCCGGTATGTACTCATACCGGATTTGGGATGGAAGATGACTTGCACAAAAACAGTTTAGGCGGCCGGTTGGGCGAGGGGCGAGGGGGGCTGTTGTTCATCTTCATGGCGTTTTCGCGAGGGTACGGAGCGAAAACGCCGTACCCGCTGTTCTTCATCCTGCGGGTGGAGAGGGCGGGTTGCGGTTCATTTCGCGCACGCGCATCATCTGGGCATTCGATCATGCCGCCGCCGTATGAACATAGGCGGCGGCTCCTCATCATCAGGCCGCCCGTATGAAATAGGGCGGCCGACAGTTGCAGCTTGTCTTGTTCTTCATCATGGCACTACATGATGAAGAACAAGACAAGCCGCAACTGGATGATGAGGATGATCGTCTGCGAGATGATGATGAACCGCACGGGCAGGATGATGAACAGCGGGATGAAGATGAACAACAGCAACGGGGGGAGCGGCCGGAAGAGCGTGCCCTACGAACTGATTTGACTTGATAGGGTCGGTGGGCGGCTGGGTGGGAGATATGCAGCCGGAAGGGCCAAAAAGGTACGAGCAAAGGCAGAAGGAGCAACGTACATCAAAATCTACTGTCTCGCACGGAAGGCTCTGCCAATAGCGAGACCTAGTCTGTCTAACGCCGGTTCAGGAATCCGAGCGACGCTGCCGAGAGTGGCAGCGACTCCGAGACGGGGACGCGAGAGACGCGGGGATGATCCTGCCTCGCAATGGCCTCCGCGGCGAGCGGGCCTCCTGCGGCGAGCGGGTGGCCGCGCCGAGCGGCCGAAGGAGCGGCAGTAGCCGCCACCACGGACGGCTGAGCGACAGCCAGGATGGCGTGGCCGCGATGAGCGTGATTGATGGCGCGTCACGGAGCGAACTCGGTTGCCGAGGTCGTGAAGTCGGAGCCGAGGCCCATGTCCGGCTGCGGGACTTCCACGCCGAGGAGCGGGCTGTCGTTCTCGGCAATCGCCAGCATCCCGACCAATGCGGCTTCCAGATGATTCCGCACTTCGGCACTCGGTTCCATGCGGATCAACTCTTCGATCAACTCCTCGGCAAGGGCCAGGGCTACGTCGTTGCGCATCGTTGTTGTCCTCGGCGTCTAGTCGGCGATAACGGCAGTCTATGCGGCAGCAGCTCCGGCGGCAGCAGTTCCGGCAGCAACACCAGCAGCGGCAATAACACCAGCAGCAGCAATAACACCAGCAGCAGCTCACCAGCCGGCGGCCGGTCGAGTTGCAGTGCCGCTCAACCGCCGGCCGCCGGTCTGGTGCAGCGCGGGGCTCAGTAGCGGGGCGCTGGTCCGTTGCAACATGGTTCGAGCTGCCACCGGCCCCGTCTGCTGAAGCCCGCACCGTCGAGGCAGCCGCTGCCAACCGCCGACATGGGCTGCACCGACGAGGGCGGCGTTGTGGCTGCTGCATTGCCGGCCTCTGACGCGATCAACGCGAAATGGCCGGCAGTGCAGCAGCGGGCCGCGCTGGGCTGGACGCCGACGCCCGCTGTCCGCGGCCCGCGCTGGGTTCAGGGCTTCGCCCTGGAGCGGTCGCCTGCGGGCTGGACGACACACTCCGCTACTTGACGTGCAAATCGCGCCGCTTGCACATAGACCACGCTGCGCCGGAAACTCCAAAAAACCTTCGCACCGAGCTGCCCGGAGCGGCGTTAGGACCATCGGCAGGACCGGCAGCGGCGGCGGCAACCGTGCCAGTAGGATCGGCCGCCGAGCCGGCCGGAGCAGCGTCGAGCAAGGCAGCGACCGTCACGGCAGCAGGACCGACACGCCCCGTGCTGTACCGTTGCCTCCGATTGTATCGCGGGACCGCGTAGGCCCACGGAGAGCCGCCAATCGCGAAGGCCGCAGAGGCCCGCGGATGATCGGGGTGGCCCGGACGGCCACCACAAACGCGGTCCGCGGCGGCTCCATTCCGGGCTGTACGAATAGGGGCACGCAACCGCCCTGTGCCGTCGCACTCCGGCCCCGTAGGGGGCCTTACATTCAAAGCTATCCAGACAGGGGGCCGGAGTGCAGCGGCACAGGGCGGTGGAGTGGCCCCCGGTAGGCCGCACAAGCCCGACACGAACCGGCACAACCCGGACTGACGCCGATGCCGCCCCGACGCACCGGACCGCACACGCCGCACAACCGCCGTGCCGCAGAAAACCGCACCAACCCACACGCAGACTATAAGCCCAGCATCATTCAAACGCTCGTTTTACTGTACGGGCGTCAGCTGAATGTACCGGTTTAGCGTGCGATCGCCTATCTGCCGGATTGCGCAACGGTATAACGATGTTGTACCGTCGCTGTCGCTTTGCGTTGCAAAGTGGGCGATTCCGTCACCGGAAATGCCGCCGTTCAGACATTGGATCGACTGAAATTCAATGCAGAGCCTCGTCCTCGTTTGGCTGGGGGACGGTTGCAAACCGCGGTTCTGCGTCTTTGGGAAGTGGTAACCACTCGAAGAGGAGGCCCTCGGCAAGCGCCTCGGCGCAGAGGCGGTAGAACTGGTTGAACATGTCCTCGCTGTCTTCCGGATTGTATTCGTGCTGAACGTCACATTCCCGCCGGGGAGTCTCGCTGAAGTGGCGCTCGATAAATTCGGCTAGGGCGGCTGGGTCTGTATTGTCTTGATCCCGTTCCACGCCGGCTAGGGGAACCGCGGACGGTTCCCCTTTGTCCGACCTACGGGAGGACAAAGGGGAGACCGTCCGCGGTTCCCCTTTCTCCCTTATGGGAGGTAGGTAATCGGTTTCCTTAGTTTGGCCACTGGGTTTCCTCTTCTTTTCGATCCATCGTTTCGGGGCAATGACCTTGTAGACGGATACCCGCGTCGGGAGACCGCCCTGATAGATGATGCGTAGGAGCCCGGTAGCGCACAAGCTCACGGATGGCGTGGCGGATCATCCTGGTTGTGTAGCCGGTGCGATGGGCAATGTCGCCTTGTGACGTTTGAGCAACGCCGTTCGGCTTGGTGTCTCTCCACAGCGTGTACCACGTGCTGACGGCTGCCGGTGTCAGTGCGTGCTGGGCTAGGTCCGTGAAAGCGTTGTGGACAAGGAAGCGGTGTTGCGTACTGCGGCGGCGGGGTGTGTTCATGCTAGCGTTTATCGACGATCAGCCCGCGGAGTTGCGAATAGTCGCGGTGAAAATTCTGGATGGATGGTGGAGAAGCCCTGAAAAATCAGCTTTTCTTTCAAACGTCAAGCCGATTGCCGAAGTCGGGTAAACCGTCATTTTCTTAACAAAATCCTTTGTTCATGCCCTTTCCGATGTACCGGAAGCTTGCCGTCAGCCTGGTTATTGTGTGCCTCATGCCGCCTTCGTTGGCGGCGGCGAACGATAGGGGCCGCTTCGCCTGACGCTACGATCTCATCTGTCATCTCGCACCGTCTGGCTCGGTCCATGCTCTGTCCGGCATGTTCAGTTCTTCCCTTCCAGTCTGCACGGCGAACGTAGGTCGCCCCACACGGCCGATCCTTTTGCTGAGTGAAATGATCGGCAAGAGCAGGAAGGGAGAACCGGCAGACCTGACGCAATTTTGTACCCAGCATCTGGCGACGGCTTTCCATCCGGTGTAAGCTCATAGAGTTGCGTGCCGACGCCGTGTCGGCCGCCACTATTTTGCAGCCGAGGAACCAGGCAATGACCGCAGCCCCCACCGGGGCTGCATGACAATCTGAACGACGTGCAAGTGCGTCCATACTCGCTTCTCAGAGAACAGCCACCCTGGGCCTCGCGGCCCTTGTATCCAGTCGAAGTGGGCCTGGACCGTTGCGCTCCCCGTCCGGGGAGCGCACGGGGCCAGGTCCGTTCGACTGGCCCCGTGGCTGGGGTTCTGGGAGCGGCCTGGTTACCGGCGCTCCCCATTTTTATTGGGTGGGCCGTGGCCCCAACCCTCAAGTCTCCACCGCTGAACTGGTCTGCAATCGGTGTGGTCGCCGTGTTGGTCGGCCTGGTCGTCTTTGGCCTCGCTGTCAACGGGCTGTCACTGCTGCAATCACTCGTTACCCTCGCGTTCGGAGCCGCCGTGCTGCTGCTCGCCTGGCTCTGGCAACTGACCATCCGCCGGGCGGAAACGGCGCCACCGTTGACCCGCCGAGAGCGCGTGTGGAATGCGTGGGTTTTCGCGGCTTGGCTGACGGTGGTGGCGGCGCTGGCCTGGTGGTATGTGGCAGACCGTGCTGTGCGCGATCAGCAGCAGCGGCAGCCGCCGGCGACAAACTCTCGGCCCGTACCGGAAGACCCGGCCGATGACGCCGAGTCGCCGGAGGAATCGCGGCACAAGGCGCGCGATGTCATAGGCCGGCCGCGGTAGTCGAGCTATCGAAATGAATAATCGGTCAATAACAAAGGTGCCCGTCCCGTGCTCGTCTCCTTGGACGGACTCTTGCATTCCGGGTACGATCTGCTCTAATCAACTCCGGTCGACGCGGGTCGGGCCGCCGACCGGATCTTCAACGACTCGGGAGGCGACTGCTTTCCGACCGCCCCGGAGGCACCGCCGCCATGCTCTTTCCACCACGAGGAGCTGACCTGCGCTACGCCACCGAGCTGGATTGGCTCTCCTTCCTCATCGCCTACCTCCGCCTGTTCAACGCCTACGAAGAGGCCCAGGATCTCGGCTGCGCTCCGCGCTCCAGGCCCGTTCCGCTTTCCGGTCTCCGGGAGAGCAAGATCGAGGACTATATCCTGCTCTGGATGCTCTACCAGGGTCATATCGAGCCGATTCTGCCGAGTCCCTGCCCACTCCGAAGAGGGCCCGGCGAGTCCGTGGGGATGAGCCTGCTGTTGTCCCCCGGCAGCTCCCTCGCGCTGACCGAACTGGGATCAGCCTTCGTGGGTGACCTCTTTTCGGACGCACTGGTACCGGGGAGCGATCGGATCATGACGGATCTGTGGTCCAAGTTGCGTATGGGCCTCCTGGTGCCGTACTTCGATCAGAAGGAGCACGTCTTCGGCTGGGGCCGGCATCTGCTGAAACAGTTCTACCAGCCTGCGGGGAATCAGCAGCTGGTGCTGTGTGCCGAAGAAGAGCTGAACTGGCCGCGTTGGTTGGATGACCCGCTGCTCCGACGGCCCGGCGTCAGAGCCAAAGTACGGCTGCACGACACCATCAAGTACCTGAACCTGCATCAGAAAGAGCCGCTGATCCGATTCACCGGCGACGGCACCGGCACGCGCATCGGCTGGCGATACTGGTGAATGCCGGGAAAACTTGCTCGCCGCAATGTCGTCGTGTGCAGCGTTCTCCACTTTTTTCGAGTGAAACGAAGGATTGATGGGAGCGTTCGACCGGAGCAAGAGGGACAGACGATGGCGTGCAACGCATCCTCCCGAAGTCTTATCGTTCGTGAGACTTCGGCGCACCAGACTGCGGCCCTTTTGCCGAGGTTGTCTTCCGGCGGGAGAGAAGAGACGGCTGCCTTTCACAAGAGCTTCCCCAGAGCTTCCCCAGTTCGACCATTGACAACCGGTTACGAGTGTCCGTAAACTCCGCATAACAACAAAAACAAGGGCACGTCTACGAGATCGTTGGCGTGACCGGCCTCGGCACAATACCGGGGGCATGTCGGTGGGATTTCCGGCCATAGACGGCCTGATGTAGTTGTTCGCCGAGAAGACGGGCGCGCTGCGTGAGCGCGCTCGATACGATTCGCGCCGGGCACGTCGCCAGTCGGCGGCAGTGGGATGGCGTTAACCCACCACAATCGGGTTGCGTGCTCAGGTTCGTCTGATGCCATCTCACAATGTTCGCCTCCGCCAGAAGGAGCGTTTCGTGGACGTGACCGTCACTACCCACGACGCCACATCGACGACGACGTCGGCCGACGAATTTACTTACAGCACCGCCGACCTGCCGTCGGTCGCCAGCCTGAGTACCACCGCCGTGCTTTCCGCCGAGGCCACACGGATGCTGCTGGCGTGGCGTGAAGAGGCGCGACGGCTTGCGGATTCCTTGGGGGCGCCGGCGGTGTGGGCACTGGCCGAGAGCGACGCGGTGCAGGAGTTGGCGACGCAGCTGGATCGGAGCGGTGAATTGATGGCGGAACTGCGGCGGGTTTGTGCAGAGGCGGCGGCTGAAGTGGCGGGTGTTCATCTGGTGCGGGGCAGTCAACCGCCGGACAGCTGGCAACAGAGTACGGGGTTTCGCACATGACGATCAAGCGCGACGGTGCCTTCGCCCGCGCTCTTGACGGGATAGTGGTCGAATACGGCGACCCCGACGCCAAAAGGAAGCTGCTCGGTGCGGACGTGAAGCTCACGCACGGACTGACGATGCGGTTGCTCGCGATGTCTCCGGCGGTGCGGAAGACCGCCGTGAAACGACTGCTGGAGAGCGGCCAACTGCCGCGGGCCGGTCGATCCGAGAAGTTAGCGGCGCAGGAACCGCGGGTGGTAGCCCAGGTGCTGGTCGCGCGGCTCCAGAAGAACGGGGATGGCCATGCGCGGGCGGTGCTTCAGGAGATGGCACGGTTGCTCGGCATCGAGGCGGCCAAGTAGTCGCCAACGAATTGGACATGGGCTTGTTTGACAAAGGGGAGACGGGCGCACTGTGTAAGCGCGCTCAATATGATTCGCGCCGGGCACGTCGCCAGTCGGCGGCAGTGGGATGGCGCTACCTTGCCCGATTCGAGTCTGCGCAGAGGGTTATCCCATGCCATCTCGCAAATGTTCGCCGCCGCCAGCATACGTTACTTGGGGGAAATCAGTCAACTGACCACAAGTGCCCACCTAGTCACTTGCCCCGGCTTGGTCATTTTTGGAGCATGCTGCCATGAGATCGTCACTGTCAATGTTAATCGGTCGTGCGATGCCTTTTCTTGGGAGCCTTGCTTGCCTGGTCCTATCTATCTCCATCGCGCTTTCGGTGGCAGATGCGGACCCGATATCACCCGACGTTAAGGCTAACGACCCTGTAGCTGACCTCATCCAGCAACTCCGTCCAGGGGAGTTGAAAGATCAGCCCAAGGCGTGGCGCATAGATCCGACGGAAGTCGTCCGGGGGATCCGGGGTCACAGCGGCCCGTTTTTCTGCCTCGCTTTTTCCCCAGATGGGAAGAGTTTATGCGTTGGAGGATCCGAGGACCATTCTGTCGTCATATGGAACTTAAACAAGCACGACGCACCATTCCAAATGACCAAAGGTCAGCTATTTGTGCTAAATGCTGCCTACTCACCGGATGGCATGATTCTTGCGACAGGGCACGGGGTGCGAGGTTCCGGCGGCACAAAAAATGAATCGGCTCGATTATGGAGTACCGGAACAGGTAAACTTCAAAAGGAACTTGAAGGACATCGAAACGGCGTCTACAGTCTTTCTTTTTCTTCCAACGGGAAACTCCTGGCCACCGTCGGTGGTGATGAAATAATCAAGATCTGGGAAACAGCCACAGCGAAAGAGTTATTCCGCCTGTCGATTGGCAATGTTCAGGAAGATCAGATAATATCCGTTAGCTTTTCTCCTGACGGAAAGAAGATTCTAGCCGTGAGTCAAACGGGCCAGCTTGGTTGCTGGCATCTGGAAATGAAAGAACACAGATTACCGCTTCCCTACACTGCGCGAGTTCTGTCTGCGTGGTTCTCTAAGGACGGAGAGAACCTGACAGTCGTTGATCGAAGCGGGGTGCCACCTGAAAAACCTTCCGACGGCGCTTGGATTGATACCGTCCGACAATTCTCTGTCCGCACCTGGAAGGAAATCGGTTCGTTTCGGTTCCCGCCAGGCTACGATATCAGATACATTGCACGGTCGCAAAATGACATGATCCTCGCAACGGTAGGGTTTGACGATACCTTCGTTGACATCTGGGACTTGTCGCGAAGGAAGCGCCTTTGCCATCTTGGCGGGCATAGGGGAGGTGTACAGTCGTTGGCGCTTTCTCCTGACAACGGACTGCTAGCGGTCGCTGTAACGGCGGTCAATTCGATCATATTATGGGATCTCACGCAAACGTGTCTCGAATCATTGTGGCTTGAGCTTGCTGTCGCCTCGGATACTGACGCTAGTGAAATCGCGAGTATTCTAATTGCAACCCCACATGAAACCACGTCATTTCTGAAGAAGCGTTTGAATCGCTTGGCGTCCTTAGAATCCCGCGTTGTTCGTTTGGCATTATGCCTTGACGATGACGTTTTTGAGGTTCGCGAAAGGACTGCCCAAGACGTAGAGAATATCGGAACGGAAGCCGCATTCGCCCTCGAACAAATCCTCCATAAGGATCCGCCTCTTGAAGTGCATTCGCGTGTCAAAGCCATTCTTATTAAATGGGAGGAACACAGAAACAAAGTGCCATTTGGAGGGGAAAAGCTCACCAAAGGAGAATTGGGAGCTTTGGCACGAGGAGAATCCGCGCCAAGCAAAGGAAGGGAAAGTTTGTCCGCAGTTCAGCAACGTGCCCTCCAAAGGACGTTCGTTCTCCTCGAACAAATCGGCAACCGTGATTGTCGTGCGTTACTGGATCATCTTTCGAAGGGTGAGTCAAAAGGATTGATCACAGCCCTAGCGAGACGTTCTCTAGAGCGGATGAAACAATAGTGTGGAGACCATGTTCGGTGCCCGGCACCATCGTGCATAAAACCGAATCGGCGATACTTCTTCTGGAGATCAGAGGAGAAAAGGGGACATCGTACATTATTCGTCGAAAAGGGACGGCGGGCCAGCGGGTTGCTTTGGCGGACGGCCGCGGGGACGTAAACTGCTTTCCACGCCCAGCCGGCTGGCGGTTTCGCCAACCCATGAGGAATCGCCAAAGGGACGGCCGCGGCGTAGACTCTCGCGCAGGGCGCTCAACCTCGACTTCCGTCTGTGGCTCGTTGACGTATTGTAGCCATAGTTCGGGACGCACGACGAGACCCGGATCGAGGATGGGCGCCCCATCCCGTTTTGATGAAGCACTTGACCAGAGCCAATCCTGGGCGCGTTCGGTCAGGGCGGCTCGGACGGGATTGCGTTCGACATAGCGGAGCACCGTCAGCAGGTGGACGTCCTCCTGGATGGCAAAGGCACGAAAGCGACCTTGCCAGACGTGGCCGCTGCTGTGGTAGTGCTGGTGGTAGCGGCGGACATGGGCGGTGAGCAGCCACATCATGTAGTCGCTCAGGTCGCCGTCCTCGCGTGGCCAAAGGACAAGGTGGAAATGATTGGGCATCAAGCAGTAGGCGAGCAGTCGCACAGGAATCCGCTCACCCGCCTGGCGCAGGAGTTTGACGAATGCGGCGAAGTCGCCGTCCTTGTGAAAGACCGTGCGTCGGCCATTGCCCCGGTTGAGGACATGGTAGCAATAGCCGCCCTGAGAAGCGCGTGCTGTGCGTGGCATGGAGACGATTATCGTGGACGCGGTGAGAGAAGCAAGGGGAAAAGTACGATGTCCCCTTTTCTCTTTCCTTCGATCCGAGTTGGTCCCCCGAGGTCTACCTCGAAGGCGCGGCTACGCGGCAGGAGCAGCTTTCACGCGACCATCGAGGACCGCGTGCTGTACTGAACGCCCTGGAGCGACTGGCTGGAACATACAGCTCGCAGTGCGATTCGGTCCGGAAGGAGCTGGCGATAGCAGAGGCTCAACTTCGCGATTACCAAGCCCGACTCGGAATGCCCTTTCAGCATGACGCCTATCTGACCGAGCTATCCGCCCTGCGTGATTTGCTTAAAACCGGGCTTTCTGGCGGAGCGGCGGGGTCGAGCATAGAGACGCTTCCGACAGTTTCCGACCTGGCCGGACAGATCAAGGCACTGAAGGCCGGTCAGACCATCGAGGCCACTCCGCAACGTACTGGAAAACGCCGAGCGGCGGCAGAAGAACCAGTGACGGCACGAATACGCCGACGGACCGAGACATCAATGGCGCCCATTTCCGACGTAGCAAACGAAGACGTCATCGCTGAATCGCCGTTGGGGGCACAACTTCCGCCGCAATCGACGGACTTGGCCACTACAGAACCGCGATCACGCATTAGAGATTACATTCTCCCGAGCCAAACGCGACCTGAACTCGGCCGATAAACAACGATACCACGGGTCGGGATCGAGGGGATGAATTTCCGGGATCAACTGGCCGACGTCCGAGGCAATCGTATCGAGCGACAGACCTTTGCGGACGAGAGACTGAACGACTTCCGAAAGGTTATCCCCTCGCTCCTGAGGGGATAGTGTTTCGGGACAGACAGTAACCGGCGTCAACCCCAATCGCTGGAATACTGGAGACGGGCAGCACCAGCGTCACGAGCAACGGCAGCGATTTCACAGGGGCGACGGTGGAAATGCCCTAAGTGTTGGCGACGTAAACGGGACAATTGAGGCGATTTTTCCCAGAAAATCGATGCGCGGCAGCGCGGTGGGCTCGTGGCCGATAAATGAAAATCGTAAATCGGAATAAAAAAGATTTGACAAGCTGTGGCGACATGGGTAGCCTCCACCCTATCTCAGTTCGACCGCTGTTTTTCAGGATCGGGTTGGCATTGAGATACATCTCCTCATCGTTGCTCGGATCTGCTGATTCGTATCTCGTGCCATAAACACCCTGATGCAGTTGTTCGCCGAGATGGCGGGCGCGCTGCGTCGAGCGCGCTCCCTACGATTCGCGCTGGGCACGTCGCCAGTCGGCGGCAGTGGGACGGCGCTAACCTGCCGTGATCGGATTGCGCATTGAGGGTCGTGCGGTGCCCTGTTACAACGGTGGGAGAGCGCCTGTCATTGCTGCTTGAAGGGGAACGCAGCCGTGAAGACGTCTGTGAAACCGAAACCACGCAATGGGCACACCAACACCGACAACGCGCTGCCGACGCCGCTCGACCAGGGCGATTGGACTTGGGTTGAGCCGCAGACGCTCACGGTCAATCCGGAGTTTCAACGGCTCATCCCTCTTCAGTCGAAAGGCGAATACCTGGCGTTGAGCGTCAGCATTGCAGATGAGGGCTGCCGCGATCCGTTGTTCGTCTGGAAGGGGCATCATGTCGTTCTCAATGGGCACACGCGGCGGGAGTTGTGCATCAATCACAAGAAGTTGGTGAAGGTGACGGAAGTCGAGTTGGCGGACGAGAAGGCGGCCATCGACTATATCCTGCATCTTCAGCGGCAACGGCGCAACCTGACACCCGAAGCGATGAGCTACTTTCGAGGGTCGGACTACAATGCCGTCAAACAGATGCGCGGCGGCAATCGGCGAGGCGAAATTTCAAAGGGTCAATTTGTCCCTTTGAAAAGCACGGCCCAGCGTCTCGGCGACCAGTACGGAGTTTCGGATAAGACCATCAAGCGCGATAGTGTCTTTCCCCGCGGTGTTGACGAGATTGTGGACGAATACGGGAGCCTCGACGCCAAACGGCAGCTGCTCGGTGCGGACGTGAAGCTCACGCACGGACTGACGATGCGGTTGCTCGCGATGTCTCCGGAGGTGCGGAAGGCCGCCGTGAAACTACTGCTAGAGGACGGCCAACTGCCGCGGGCCGGTCGATCCGAGAAGTTAGCGGCACAGGAACCGCGGGTGGTGGCCCAGGTGCTGGTCGCTCGCCTCCAAAAGAAGGGGGACGACCATGCTCGGGCGGTGCTACGAGAGATGGCAGGGCTGCTCGGAATGGAAGCTAGTGAGAAATTATCGGCGAATTGAGGATTCGAGCCGCACGCTGAGGGTCATGCCATGTCAACGCGTAGCACTCGCCGCCGCAACCACAAGCGTCTTGCGGCCATTCGCAATCTCACCACCGCCACCGAACTGTCGGCGGAGGCTACGCGCATGCTGCTTGCATGGCGGGAAGAGGCACGACGGCGGGCGGACTTCCTCAACGCTCCCGCGGTGTGGGCGCTGGTCGCAAATGAGAATGTGCGCGAGGTGGTGGCGCGTCTCGATCCGAGCGGAGAATTGATGGCAGAACTGCGCCGTATATGCGCTGAAGCCGTTGCGCAGGCCGCCGGCGTTCACTTGGTGCGCGGGAGCACGCCGGTCGCGGACAGGCGCCGTCGAACGGAAGATAAAGGTTGCTGAGTACAGCATACACGTCCGCAGGCAGAGGATTCATGCAGCGCCATGCGGTTCGCCTGGACAGAAAGCCTAAGAAAACGTCAAAATGCTGGTAAGAGGGTCGGTGATTCTCTTTATTGCCCGGTGTCAAGCTTCGCTTAAAGTGGAGGATCCACGCGTGAAAACGTCTACTTTTCACAAAATCGGCGTCGGACTCGTTTCGTGTGCCTGCCTTCTCCAATACTGCCTTGTCGCGCCATCCGGCGAAACGCCAAATAAGAAAGTACCCCAACCACCCAAATTGACCGACGCTGACGCTGCCCTGCTGAGGTTTATTCAGGCGCATACGCCTGATGCCGACTCGCGGCGCAATCTCGATAGGCTCGTTAACGACTTGGCCGATCCGGATTTTGAACGGCGGGAAAATGCCTCACGGCAGTTAATCGCCCTTGGCACACCAGCCCTGCCCGCGTTGGAGAACGCCTGTAAGCGCGAAGATACCGAAGTTGTCCGGCGAGCCCGGCTCTGCGTTGCTGAGATAAAGAACCAACCGGAACCGTATTCTGCATCAGACGCTGTCCAGCGACTCCTCAAAACCAACCCACCGGGGACCGTCGAAACGTTGGCCCGTTTTCTCCCGTTTGCCCCGGATTGGACGGTTGAAGAGGATATTTTCTTCGGGCTGAATGCCATCCTAGAGAAGGACGTTCGGGCCGCCCGACTCCTGCTTCCGCTTCTGCGAGACGTAGATCCGAAGCGGCGCGCCCTTGCTGCGTTATTCGTTTTGCGCTATGGCAATAATGACACAGTTCAGATTGCCAAGCCCCTGCTCAACGATCCCGATCTAAATGTGCGGCTCCGTGCGGCACAGGGGAGGCTCGCATCAAAGAACAAAGACAGCCTTCCCACTCTCATTGCTCTCCTGGACACCGCTCCACTTGACCTAGCATGGCAAGCTGAAGAATTGCTTCGTTACACCGCAGGACAAGGCTCGCCCCCAGAAACTGTAGGCCGTGGTACGATCACTGAAGCAAGAACATGTCGTGCGCAGTGGGACCAATGGTGGAAAAAAAATGGACAAGACCTTGACCTGAGCCTACCACGTCAAGGGACGTGCATGCCCCTGTTGATTCTGGCTCTCGAGGAACCCACGACTCCCGTTATACCACTCGCAATTCCTAAAACGGACGGCCTCAAGGCGTTATCCCCAAAGGAAGTTCAACCAGCCAAACTGGACAAATCTGCGGATGGTATACGCGTCTGGATGTGCGGCTCAGACGGACAACCTCGCTTTAGTCCATACACTTTCGCCGACTTTACCACAAAGCATCTGCCCCGCACCAGTTCACGCAACGTCGTTGCCAGCGGTGTGGCCGTCGTCGGCAAGTTCTTGGAGTTGGGCATTCTGCCCCAGGAGAAATACGGCTACTACGGGAGCGAGAAGGGGGAATTCCGGCCCCAAATCGTCGCCCGGATCGCTGACCATCGTGTTGTCGCGATTGAGAATGGGCGCCTCGGTGGAATCCATCGCCTCGCCGAACTCGACTCCCAGGGACGAACCGTTTGGGAGTCAGCGTACGCCGGTAGAGTCGGCGCCATTGTCATACATCCTCTCTTGCGACTGGGCTTCGGCAGCGAGACAACCGCATGTAGCGATTTGGATTCAATGGAAAGGCGCTTGCTTGGCCTGAAGAGCCGTGACCCGGTTGTACGCGCCCTGTCTTTACAACGCCTAGCCGTGTTGCCCCAACCGGACCCGACGGCCTTGGAAGCGATTCTGCCGTGTCTGGCGGACGACGCTCCCCTCGTTCGGCAAGAGGCCTGCGCCGTTCTCGTGACAAGTCCTTGGGTGTCCAGGGTCATCCCTCAGCTCATTGATCGGCTTAACGACAAAGATGATGCAATTCGGTGGGCGGCTGCTCAGGCCTTAACGAAATGCGGTCGAGCTGCGATCCCTAGTTTAGTTGAACTTTATGAAAGCCAAGAAGGTAAGTCGAAATCACACCTAAGGGCGACGGTCGTGCCCATCCTGACAATGCAGATTTCGCTGGCTGACCCAGCGGTTCGACGTATTCTCGCTAGGGCCCTACGGGACAACGATGCACATGTTCGAGCTACTGCCGTAAGGTCTGTGCTCCTAACAGGATTTGGGAAAGAAACGCCGCCACGTGAAGTTTCCAGTCTCTTGCCCGAACTGCTCCGAGCCTTAGACGACCCCGAGCCCACGGTCATAAAGGAGTGCGAGGAATACTTCTATTACCTTGGTGCAGAAGGTGCGCCGGCGATTCCCTATTTCCTGAGGGCGGTAACAATCCCTGGCAAACGGGTATCAGCCGTTCGAGCCCTCGCTGCCATCGGGAAAGGAAAGCCCGAAGTCCTTCGTCTTCTTCTCAATATGACCGCTCCCGATGAAAAGGCATCCGTCCGGCTCCTGGCCATTTCAGGTCTGGGCACGTATGGCGGCACGGAACAAGAAGTGGCTGAAGTTGTTTCGGCACTTGTGGCTATTGTCGAGAAAGAAAGTATGTCACCCGAAATGGGCGATTTCGACATTCTAATCGCTGCAATCACAGCGATTGGCAATTTAGGCCCTCGGGCGAAAGGCGTTGTGCCGTGTCTACTCCGTCTGGCGAAGAACTCGACATGCCCAGCCTCGACTGCTGCTCTTCGGGCACTGCAGCGCGTTGATTCAGCCGCTGCGGCTAGCGTGGTTGACGAACAGCGGGAGGAAGGCAGTGAAGCGAAGAAACTACCAAAGCGGTAACGCTCGTCTACAAAGATCCACGTGTGAGTGTCGTCATAACTAACTACTTCTCGATGTTCAACGGAGACTACCAATGGCATTTCTCAGCAGCCTAGTCGCGCTCGTACGCAAGTTTCTCGGCAAGTCCCATCGGAGGAATTCAAAAAAAGGCCGGAGTCATAGGTTGTCGCTTGAGGTTCTCGAGGATCGAGTGACACCAGCAACCACGTATCTATGGCGAGGTCCAGCGGGGGGACTCTGGAGCAATGGCAACAACTGGATTCAACTTATTGGACCGCATGCAGCGTACGGCCCCGTCGGCTTCGCGGGGGGGGCTGACAGGCTTTCCTATGGTGATACACTTACATTCAATGATCGCGCAAACACGAACTCCGTAGACGACTATGGGATGGGCACCGCGAACGTCGGATTTAATCTTAAGATTCAGTCCGGCTACACGTCAACAATCACAATCGAGAATGGACTGATTGTGTCCGGTGGGTATATGCAGTCCGATGCGCAGATCACGACGGAAAACGGGCCATTCGACATCAAGAACGGCACATTCACTTGGACGTCCGGTCAATTCGTGGGTGTGGCACCGCCGACTAACTTTACTAAAGGAATCGTTGTTGAGGCCACTGGAAGGCTTATCATAAACGGGTCGGGCGAGACTACAACCACTACTCCTTACCTCATCAACCAGTCTCTGCTGGTTGATCGGAACCCGGTTCCATTGCCGCCGCCTTATTCGACGAACGCTACCAATTACCAGAGTCTTTTCCAAGTTCAGATCATAAGCGGGGTTCTTAAGTTGCAGGATACGTCAAGTATTTATAACAATGGGTATTTCCTGGTTGGGGGGAATGCCACGGCAATTAGTGCAACGAGACTGGCTAAGTTGAATAGTACGACATCTTTTGTTAATGCCGGTGTTCTTCGCGTTGACTCGTCAGCGTCGGAGTTCGATATGGAGCCGGTTTTTACGAACTCCCACTTTGGTAAAGTAGATGTAGCTACCGGGGATTTCACTCTGTATGGCGGTGGCTACAACGTTGGCGTCATCACATTAGGATCCCAAGTCTTGGTGTTTGGGCTGGCGCTGTATGCGACGCCTGCAGCGATCACATTTAACCTTTTTCAGAACAAAACCACCGACACCGTCTATACGTGGGGGAGCGGGACGCAGTTCCAGGGATTGGGCTCCGTAATCGTTAACGGTGGGATCACGGCCGGCAAAAGGGAGGACGCAGTCGTTGAGGTTCTTACGACTGTCACGTTCGATCCGTCGATTACTCTAATCGGCCGCGGTGGGTCGATTTGGGGCCCCGGCACAATTAACATTAATGGTGGCTATGCTAGCCTACAGGGCACTCACCTCGCTGGCGGATATAATGCGCAGCAACGATCGAACCCAGCATATTACACAACTGGAGTGACGGTGCAGTTGAATGCCGGTGGTACTATCAACTTCGGCCCGTATACGCCAAAGGGTACCAAGATTCAGCTTTTGCCGGAGATTATTCGGGGTGCTTCGGTTATTGTTAACAGTGGAGAGCTGCTTCTCACGGGTCCAGGAGGGGCCCTGGGAACGGGCGCTTCCTACAACTTTGGGATGGGTACAAACGCTAAGATCATTTTGAATGGCGGATCCATGAGTCTGGCTTGGAATGTGAACATCAAGAACATTGGGCAGGGAGGCGCGATTCTGAACATTTTTAATGCAGTGCTTTATAAGGCCGGCGGTTCCGGGCTTTCAATTATTGATGCATCAATCAGAAACCCGAACGGAAATGGCCCGCCTGATCACATCATTCGGCTCGGCAATTCGAGTCTTGATTGGGGCAACACCGTTCTTACACCCACGCCGAATCAGCAAGCGCCTGATGATGAGCTCGACCTTAGCGGGCCTTTCGATATCGACGCCCCCGTAGACAGTTTTGCAGTCGGGTCGGAGTTGGCTGGCGACGGCGACATCGTGTCGACTGCTGTCGTTGAATCGGGAGTCGTCGCCGCAGGTGATTCACCGTCCACCGGAGCAATCGAAGTCAGTGGGGGCCTGGACCTCGAGACGACAGCGTCGGTGGAGCTAAACATTGACGGGACCACCGCGGTAACAACATATGACCAAGTCGAAGTTGACGGGTTTGCGACTCTCGCAGGTTCTCTCGATGTGGATTTCGGCAGCTATGTGCCTTCGCCTGGAGACTCCTTCGAGCTCCTCGCCCTTCCCGGCGGTTACAGCGGGACATTCGGGTCGGTCAATATTGATCATCCGACGTTTGTCAGTGGTGCCACGACGTACGGATATCAGATCGAGTACAACTCTGATAACGTCACCCTTGCTGTGGTCGCACTTACGTCGAGCAGTTCACCCACGGTGACCGGGCTGGGAACGTCGACGGGCCCGACCGGTGGTGGCACGAGCGTTGTCGTCACCGGAACAAACTTCACGGGAACTACGGCTGTCGATTTCGACGGCCTGGCTGCCGAGCAGTTTATCGTAAACTCCGCAACGCAAATTACCGCGATCTCGCCTCCACATTCGGCCGCTACGAACGTCGATGTTACAGTGACGAACCTATACGGAACGTCGCCGACATCCTTGGGGGATGAGTACACATACACTGCGGCGTCCTCCCCGACCGTGACAGGCCTTAGCAGTTCCGTTGGCTACACGCCGGGCGGGGAAGCGGTGACGATTACCGGGACAAATCTGCTCGGCACGAACGCTGTCTACTTTGGGACCGAGCTGTCGCCTTACATTCAAGTGCTCTCCAACACTGAGGTACTGGCCTATTCTCCGGAGGAGGACACGACCGGTACTTACCATATCACGACCACCACGCCGACGGGTACGTCCGCGACCTCCTCCGCCGATGAATTCACCTATGACGATGTTCCTGTACCAACAGTGAGCGGACTCAGTTGGACTTCCGGCAGCACCGGCGGCGGCGACACAGTGACCATCACCGGAACGGGATTCACAAACGCAACCATTGTCGATTTCGGCAACGTTGCCGCTCAGATCGACTCGATCAATTCCGATACGTCGATTACCGTTACCGCACCGCCGGAGACGGCAGGCACGGTGGACGTGACGGTTTCCAGCAACACCGGCAGTTCAGCGCTCGTCTCAGGCGATCGCTATACCTACGACGCCGCCCCAGCACCTATCGTCAGTTCCCTTGACGTTACTTCCGGCTATACCAGTGGCGGTATCGCTGTCACGCTTACGGGCACCTATTTCACCGGGGCCAGTGAGGTTCTCTTCGGCGCCGTTCCCGCGGAATCTTACATCGTCAACAGCGATTCCCAGATCACCGCCATCGATCCTGCTCAGGCCGCCGGGACCGTGGACATCACCGTTATCACGCCGACCGGAACTTCTGCAACCTCGTCAAGCGACCAGTTTACTTACAGTAACGCCTCTTCGCCCACGGTCACTGGCCTCAGCCAGACCACCGGCACGACTGCTGGTGGCGACGTTGTGACCATCACTGGCACCAATTTCACCGGGGCCACGGGCGTTTCCTTCGGCTCTGTTCCCGTAGCAAGCTTTACGGTACTTTCGGACACAAGCATCGTCGCTACGGACGCACTCCAGGCTGCGGGGACATACGACATCACGGTCACGACTTACAGCGGCACATCGGCCACGTCCAGTGCCGACCAAATCACCATCAGCAGCGCCTCTACCCCCACTGTCTCCGCTCTCGACGTTGCCGGCGGCCCCACCACCGGCGGAACGGTGGTCACCGTCACCGGCTCCGGCTACACCGGAGCGACCGAAGTCGATTTCGGGTCCGTCAGCGCCGACTTAACCGTCCTGTCCGCCGACACCATCCAGGCCATCGCTCCCGCCGGAGTTGCCGGCACCGTGGACGTCACCGTCACCACCTACGGCGGCACCTCGACCACGTCCTCGGCCGACGAGTTCACGTACAGCACCGCCGTGCTGCCGTCCGTCACCAGCCTCAGCACCTCCTCCGGTAACACGGAAGGGGGCACCTACGTCGTCCTGACCGGCACCGGCTTCACCGATGCTGATGAGGTCGATGTCGGCAACACGCCCGTCTTCGACTTCACCGTCAATAACGACAACCAACTCAGCTTCCTCACCCCGCCCGGACCCGCCGGCACCTGGGACGTCACCGTCACCACCGCGGCCGGCACTTCCATTCCGTCGTCGTCGAACCAGTTCAGCGTCAGCCTCGCCTCGGTGCCTGTCGTGTCGTCCCTGGACACCAGCAGCGGCAGCACCGGCGGCGGCACCACGGTCAACATCACCGGCACCGATTTCACGGGTGCGACGGCCGTCAACTTCGGCAGTACACCGGCGGATTTCGTGGTCAATTCCGCAACGTCGATCACCGCCTTCGCTCCGCCGCAGGCCGCCGGGACCGTGGACATCACCGTGACGACCTACGCCGGCACCTCGGCCGTCGCTTCGGCGGACGAGTTTACCTACGACGCCGCGTCGGCACCGGCGGTGACCGGCCTGGCAACCATCGGCGGTTCGACCGCAGGCGGCACCCTCGTTACCATAACCGGCAGCGATTTCACCGGAGCGTCCACCGTCGCTTTCGGCAGCGTGCCCGCGGCCTTCACGGTCCAGGAAGACGACACCATCACCGCCTACGCCCCGAGCCAGGCGGCCGGCACCGTCGATGTGACGGTGACCACACCCAGCGGCACATCGTCCACCTCTTACGCGGACGAATTCACCTACTCGGCGGCCAGCGCTCCGTCGGTGACCGGGCTGTCCACGTCCTCCGGCAGCGCGGCCGGCGGTACGGCACTGGTCATCGTCGGCAGCGGCTTCACCGGAGCGACGACGGTCGATTTCGGCAGCGTGCCGGTCGGGTTCGAGGTGAACTCCGACACGTCCATCACCGTCACGGCGCCGCCGCTGCCGGCCGGCACCGTGGACGTGACGGTCACAACGCCGAGCGGCACCTCGACCACATCGTCGGCCGACGAGTGGACCGCCAACGCCGTCAGCGGCTCGGCCCCAACGGTGACGGCCCTCGACACGACCACCTGGAACACCAGCGGCGGCGCGACGGTCAACATCACCGGCACCGGCTTCACCGGAGCGACGTCCGTGCTGTTCGGTTCAACCGCGGCGACGTCCTACGTCATCAACGACGACACCTCGATCACGGCACTTGCCCCGGCAGAATCGGCCGGCATGGTGCATATCACGGTGACGACCGGCAACGGCACCTCCACCACGTCGGGCGCGGACGAATTCACCTACCTGAGCACGTCGGCACCAGCCGTGACCAGCCTCGGCACCAGCACGGGCACGACGGCGGGCGGCACCTCGGTAGCGATTACCGGCACGGATTTCACAAGCGCGACCGCAGTATCGTTTGGTGGCGTGCCGGCCAGCAGCTACACCGTCAATTCGTCCACTTCGATTACGGCAACCGCCCCACCGCAGGCCGCCGGTGTCGTGGACGTGACCGTGACCACGCCCAGCGGCGTTTCGGCCACGTCGGCATACGACCAGTTCACCTATACGGCGGCCACGGTGCCGGCGGTGACGAGCCTGGGAACGACCACCGGGACGACGGCGGGCGGCACCTCGGTGAGCATCACGGGCACCGACTTCACCGGGGCGACCGGAGTGTTCTTCGGCGGTGTGCCGGCCAGCAGCTACACGGTGAACTCGTCCACGTCGATCACCGCCACAGCCCCGCCGCAGTACGCCGGCACCGTGGACGTCACGGTCAGCACCTGGTCGGGCACGTCGGCCCTTACGACCTACGACCGCTTCGCTTACACGCTGGCATCAGCTCCGGCCGTCACCAGCCTGAGTCCGAGCAGCGGCACGACGGCGGGCGGCACCAGCGTCACCGTCACCGGCACCGATTTCACCGCGGCGAGATGGCGAAGTGAAGATTTCGCTTTTTTGGCACTTGCCGCTTGACAACGGGGAATGCGGCGGTTAGCGTCACCATTATCTCGGCGTGGCTGCGGCTAATCAGGAGCGGCTTGACATGAGATACGCTTTCTTCCTACTCTTCGGTGCTGGCATCACTAATCGTGGTGTGTTTCGGTGCGCATTCGTTGTCATCGCCATGGGATTAGTGTGCGGTTCTGCGGTCGCTCGTGACGATAAGCGCATCGACGCTCTCGTTCGCCTTCTCGCCTCCGAGAACTTCGAAGAGCGTGATAAGGCCGTCAAGGAATTGGTGGAGATCGGACCTCTGGCATTGGAGGCACTGAAAAAGGCGGCAAATAGTCCAGATGCCGAGGTCATGCGTCTAGCCACGGAATGCGGCCAGAAGATCAATCACAAAACTAAAGTGGCGAAGTTGCTGCGCGAATTACGATCAACGAAAGAAGAAGAACGCCAGGCGGCTGCTAGAGGTCTTATCGATCTCGGCCCCGACTTGGCGAAAGTCGTGCCAGCTCTTGTGGACAAATTGGACGATACCGACGATCAAGTCCGAACCTGGGCTGTAGTCGTCCTATCATTCGCCGGGAGAGATGCTGAAATGGCACTTCCAAAGCTGTTGACCATTCTCAAGGATAAGAAGCTTGGCGCATCGAACTTGCGCATGCGCGCAATACAAGCTTTGGAACAAATCGGGCCAAAGGGTCGTCAGGCGATTCCGATCCTTCTCGAAATCTTGGAAACCGACGAGCCTGCAATGAAATGTCGTTCGGCTCAATCTTTGGGTGGGCTTGGAAAGGATGACCCGAGTGTCGTACCGGCCTTGATGAAGGCTCTTACCAACGACGATATTAGGGTCAAAGAAAGCACTTTAGGTGCATTTTCTGTGCTTCGGAGAGAACCAGAGAAGGTTGTCCCTATCGTCGTCCAACTCATCAAGACCTATCCGTTCAAACCAGACGAAATGTACCTAAAGTATGCTCTGATTCGCCGTTTATCGAATTATGGTCCTCTTTCGGAGCCTGCCATTCCTTATCTCATCGACGTATGGAGAGATGGGAAAGGTGATAGGAATATGAAAATGGAAGCCAAGAGGGTTCTAGTTAAAATAGGTCCGGCCGCTCAAAAGGCCATTCCTGGATTAAGGGAACTCGGCGAAGATCCCTCTGACTTTGATTTCTTCGAGTTGATTATGAAGCTCGTTGAAAAGTAATTGTAACAGTCACGATCACCGGGACCGACTTCACGGGAGCAACCAGCGTTCTCTTCGGCTCAGTCGCAGCGGCCAGCTTTACGGTTGTCTCGCCTACTACGATTTTCGCCGTGACACCGGCTCAGGTGTCCAGCACGGTCGATATAAGGGTGACGACCTACACTGGGACGTCCACGACTTCCGGCGCGGACCAGTTCACTTACAACACAGAGACCTGGACAGGGGCTGGGGATGGCAGCAGCTGGAACGATGCCGCCAACTGGAGCACCGGGATCTTGCCCACCGCCTGGGATGTTGTGGTCATCCCTTATTATTATGATTCCGTTACCCTCAGTTCGGGTTCAGCCAGCGTGTACAGCCTGACCGTCGATGGTACATTGACGGTCTCCGGCGGTTCGATGTCTGTTGCCCACGATTCGAGCATCTACGTTCTCAACATCAGCGGCACTGGCGTCCTAACAACCGACGGGACTCTCACCGTTACCTCTTACTTCACTTGGGCTGGTGGGACGATCGCGGGCAGTGGCAACTTCGTGCTGGGATCCAGTTCCAACTCGGTAGTCGGCGTTGGTTCTCAGGTGGTTGACGGCCTTACGTTCACCAACAACGGCACCGAATTGGCCTATTACGGTAGCACACTGGAGCTGAACGACGCTGCCACATTGGTCAATACCGGCGACTTCGTCTTCTCACTTTCGAGCACCGTGACATCGACAACCGACAATGGCTCGATCTACAACGAAGGATCCATCTGGGGCGCTAGCGGCAGCATGGTGAGTGTCGCCGTTACAGATGCCGGTTCAATCTACGGTACTCTCACGTTTGAGGACGCCGATTTCACGCTCCTCAATGGGGCGTCCGCCTATGCTGACACTTTCGACGACGAAGCGCTGCACCTGGCGAATGGCAACTCGGCGACAATCACGGATTCAACATTCACGGATACCACGCTGGACGGCGGCGGCACGTTAATCCTGTCCAGTCCCACCATCTCCGGCTCGAACACCTGGGACGACGTGTGTCTCAGCGGCACCGTCTCCGGCGATGGTGCTGTAACCATCGGCACTCTGCTGGAATGGACCGGCGGCACGATGACGGGTAGCGGCACGGTTACCGTGTCCTACGGCGCTACCCTCGAATTGGATAGCGGCGACGTGACGCTGGACGGTTGGAATCTCAATACCGGCGGCGTCACGGACGTGACCGGCACGGGGAACGTGCTGTTCGCCAGCGATTCCGAGTGGCATAATCTGAGTACAGGCGAGCTCGACCTGCACGTGGATGGGAGCTTCACCGGTGTCTCCGGTTCCGGCACGGGCAGCTTTGTCAACGACGGCGTATTCTTGGAACTGTCCGGCAGCACTACGGCGACGTTCGGCTGGACGATCGAATTCGACAACCACGGCGACGTGCAGGTCCAACACGGCACGCTCCAAGTGCAGGGCGGCGGAACCACCGACGGCACCCTTGAGGTCTCATCGGGCACCACCTTTGCCATCGACGGCGATTACACGCTTACCTCCGCTTCAGCCATCTCCGGCTCCGGCGCCGTGGACTTCCAAAGCGGGACCATCACAGCATCCGGGTCGATCTCGGCCGGTGCGGGCATCACCGTTGAGAGCGGTGCCGAAGTGATCGCCAGTGGGACGTGGACCGCAGAAATAACCAACGACGGCACTATCGATGTCGGCGGCACCGGCTCCAGCTACGGCACGCTGGCCATCGTCGGCGATTTCACGAACAGTTCGTCCGGCACGCTCAACATCCAGATCGGCGGCACGACCCCTGGCACCAACTACGACCAGTTGACGGTGAGCGGGACCGCCAGTCTGGACGGCACCCTGAACATCGCCGTGGCGAGCGGCTATACACCGGGTGCGTATGACACGTTTACGCTGCTGACGTACTCGTCGGAAACCGGCAGCTTCGCGACGATCAACGGGTTGGATCAGGGGTCGTACTCGTTTACGACGAGTTATGGTGCGAGCGCCTTCACTCTCGGCGTGTAGACGTAAGGATTTCACCTCAAGGAGACGCTTTTTCGGCGTCCACAATGCTTGCGGGGACGTCGAGAAAAAGCGAAATCATGGCCAGCCGGCGGATCTACGTGGCGCCTCCTTTCACGTTAGGGATAGAGGGACTATGAAATTGCCTCCGACACTTCCTACACTCGAACCTGGTGGTGGCCGAGTGTAGGAAGTGTCGGAGCGCTTTTCGTTAAGCACGAAGTATCGTTGGCGGTGTCCGCCGTGGGGAGGGGTTTCTACAGCGTGCCAGGTGCCGAGTCCATGCTGGGCGAGGTCGTCGAGGGCTACCTCGGCTGAATCGCTCGACGGCCACTTGGCGCTGTTTGAAGTTTGGAGTTGGCGGACGGTGACTTTGCCGCCGTGAGCCTGAATCCACTCGACAAGATCGCGGCGGCCTCGCTCTTCGTCGGTCTCACGGAGTGTTGAGTAGACTCGCCGGGCTTCGTCGGCGAACCATTCGGCGAGGGTAATGCCGGCATTCAGGGATGATGTGCTGATCGGTGCCGGGCCGTACTCTCGCTGGGCGGCGTTCGCCACGACATGATGGATCAGCGCGAGGCAGGCGGCGTAACCTTCGAGCTTTGCCAGGGCGGCGGCGTATTCGCCCTCGGCGGTGTGTTGGTGTTCGCCCCACTCATTGAACCAATCGACCCAGCGGGCTTTTGCCTTCTCGTCGAGTTGCAACCGAACGGGAATGCGTCGCTCCTCATCGGACAGGTGTAGCTGGTAGATCAGGCGACGGAGTAACTCGGCGTACTCGGCTTGAACGTGATCCTCGACGTCCGCATCGCGCCAGACACGCTTCGTGGGGGCGGGAAAAGCGAGGAGGAATCGGGCGGCAAGCCCGGCGCCGGTGGCATCCTGGTCGAAAGCACGGGCCAATACGCTCGGCTGAATGGTGCCGATGACGGACACGGCGGCTCGCCGAATCGTGAGTGGTTCGGAGGTTTTCCGATCGATGCGGACGGTGCCGGCCCGGTGAAATTCGAGCCAGTGCGGTCTGTCCGTCGCGCCGGACTTGCCAGCACGGTAACGGCCGGAGAGCGCGGTGAACCAGGCGTCAAGTTCGTCGCGGGCTAGCTCGATGCCTTTCGGATTGGCCGCTAGTAGGAGGGCCATCCCTTCAACGGTGCTGTCGGCGGTCACGAGGCAAATCTTGTTCGGGTCGGCGGCCTGAATCTCGTAGAGCGGGTCCACCGCGGCGGCGAACGCTGGGGACTTACACGTACCAGATTTGCCGATGGTCGCCGCCCAGAGGATGGCCGGTTCGCCCCAGTTGTTCTTGAGGCCGATGGTTCGGCTGTTGCCGATGCAGCCGGCGCAGACTGCTAGAGCGGGCAGGGCAACAAGGGAATGGTCGCAGCCGATGGCCTCGGCGACGGCAGCAACGAATTCCTTGATGACCGGCGGAAGCGCTTCGAGGGGAAAGGGCTGGTTAGACATGGCCAGTTTCTCGATATTATTGGCCGACTCTGGCGCTGTGTTCGCTTTCTGGAGAACCGCATCGACGAATACTTGCCCGGCAGCTTGCCAGTCGTCGAGAATACTTTCGCCGACCTTCGATAGCTGCTGCGACTGCACCCATGCGCGCACGTCCTTCGCATGGGCAGGAGGGAACGCCCTCTCGACGGTTCTGCCGAGGCGTTGCTGCAACTCGGCGGCCGTTTTCACGGCGCCGTCGCGCCCCGGCCACTGTCCTTTGTCGTTGGAGTCATGTTCAGCCATGATGACGATCGATGTGCCGATCGGTGGGCAAATCTCGGAATAACTCGGCCAGGAACTCGACGCCACCGGTATTGCTGGGCCGGCCCACGGCCGATAGACCCATAACGGTCAAGGCCAGAACGTCGCTTGCCCCTTCAGGACAGAAGACGGCGCCCTCTCGCTCTCGCCAGTGACACGCCGTTGTCAATCCGCGATGACACCCGGACATTGCTTTTTTCGATCCGTCACGGAAGCGCCGGTTGATGCCGATGATTCTTTGTGACCCATCGGTCTCGGGAAACGTCCAGCACGACTCGGCCGAACACCAGCCCACGCCTAGCGAGTCGATAGCGTTTTCGGGTAAGCCGAGGCTGTCGGCCAACTCGATGCGGAGAGCGGGCGTCAAAGCAGCCGAAAACTCTGTCGCCTTCGATTGCCAGTCAACGCCATTCGACTCGACGTGATTGGGCAGCGAGGACGGAGGTAAACGATTGAAGCGCAGATCGTCTTCCCGGCGGTATTGTGACCATTGCGGGTCGCCATTGCACTTGCCGAGGTAGAGCCAGCCCGGTTGTGGACCTTCACGACGGCGGCACAGATGTAGGCCGTCCGCACCGATGCTGCAACCGTCATTACCGTCGCACAGAGGGCACGGACGACCACGGCTTACAGCCTTGAAAGTTGTCGGCTGGTTCATGGTCGTACCTCCGTTGCGACGGGTTGATCGTTGCTCGCGGCGATGAATGGGGGCAAAGTGTGCTGGATGAAAGCGGAAACGGCTGAATGGTCCCAGCGGACGACGTTATGGCTTATGCGCCGCGGCTGTGGAAGTTTACCGGCCGCGACCCACGTCCAGATCGTCCGGCGACTGACGCCGAGCAGCTCGGCTAGTTGTTTCGGAGACCAGAACGGCCGGAAGGGAATCGCGGTCTGCGACGCTGGTGGGAGCGTACTCAACATAGGCGGTGGCTCCGGATTCAGGTGTTGGATAAACCACCTTGTCCATCGCCCCCCGTGTCCGGCTAGCCGCGCCAGATAGCGGGAGCTATCTGTTCGACTTCCACCATAACGGACTAATGGCTTAGGCTTTCAAAAGTATACAATGGAAACTTCATTGGAACCGGCAGGCGTTCGCCATTTTACCTGGTTTTTCGCGGGCCGTATCCGCATTTCTCTTGCATGTGGAATTACCGGCTTGTCGTATTTCGATAATAGCGGGAGGGAACGGCCCTCCCGCGGCTTCTCCTGCTTGCACTGACAAGCCGTTGTCAATCGCGGTTTTCTATGGGAAAAAGGCTTATTTTTCATCTTCTCGCTCTCCCCTTCCCTCTCCCGCCGAACGCTTTGCTAAAGCGGCGTGGGGGTCAAACCCCACCGCGGGTTCGAATCCCGCCCTCTCCGTTTCAGGACTCCTCAACCGCCCTCGCCCGTCCTCAACTGTAGACAGTTTCACGACTTCGGACGGGCCAGAGGGGTCAGCCTTCGACCCGTCGCCGTTCTCACCTGTCCTCATCCGTCCTGCCCCGCTATCAGGAGTTTGTGTAAGTGGTGTGTAAGTGCTGTGTAAGCGATTGAGGGAATTCGCGCCCTCCGTGCCCGTCGCCGACAGCGCCTGTCGGTTCCGTCCGACTGTCGGCAGCACGGACGGGAACGCCTCGACGGCGGTCCCCAGATCGTGAAGCGTTTTGTGGGTGTAGCGCTGCAGCGTCAGCCGAACGTCGGAATGGCGGGCTGGCGCCTGCGCGGTCTTCGGAGAGATGCCGGCCCGTTCCAGCATGGTGATGAACGAGTGCCGCAAGGCATGGAAGTCCGCGTATTCGGGACCGTGCGGCCCCTCGACGGCGTAGGGGATGCCGGCCCGTTCCAGGTCCAGCTTGAACATATCCGCCGACCGCGTCGCCCAGGTCCCCGGCCAGATGGGAAGCTCAACCGGCTTGTCCTTCAGGTAGTCGCGCATGGCTTCGGCAACTTCCGGGGGCAGCGGTTGTTTCGCCGGCCTCTTGTTCTTCGTGTACTCCGGCCGAGGGTCGCAGTCGGAACGTCGCCGTCGAGGTCGAAGGCTGCGGGCGTCAAGGCCGCCATCTCCGCGGCCCGGAAGCCGGTGCCGCACGCGGTCAGGTACAAGTGGAAGCGGTCCTCTCCCGACAGGCCACGGAACGTGCCGGCATGGCGCGGGTCGCGTCCAGCAACCGGGATAGCTCGGCCGGGGGTAAGTCACGGCGCCCGTGACGGCGGTCCAGCTGCACGTTCCCGCCCTTGACCCTGGCGAACGGGCTGCGCTCCAGGCGGTCGTTCTCGACCAGCCAGCGGGTAAACTGCTTCGCCGCTTGCAACCAGTCGTTGCTCGTCTGGATACTACGCCCGTCTTCCCGGCGAAAACGGTCAAGGAACAATTCCAGGCGGTCGGCCGACAGGTCCGCGGTGAACGTGAACTTGCAGCCGTCGAGCATGGCCCGGACGCGGGCCAATTTCAACTGGACGTATTCGTCGCTCCGCCCGTTGGCGCGGAGGCTCGCTTCCCATTCGGCGAGATGTTCGGCGAGGGGGCGCTTGCGATGTCCCTCGAATGGATCGCGGAAGCCGGCGCGTCCCATGCCGGCCTTGCGGATCATCTCCGCCAGCATGGCTTCCGAAGCGGCCTTGTTCTCGCACAACGGCACGCGCTGCCAGATGCCGTCGGTGTCGATGAACTGGCCGTACCAGACGGGGGAGGGGACGCGGCAACGGTCGCCGGTACGGGTCAGCGGCGCGACGACGACCTTGCCGTCGTCGCCCTTGAAGCGCACGGCCTCGACGGTCCGGCCGCTCTTGCCCTTGAGGGTGACGCGTTCGGCGTTCGGTGGGATGGAACGGGTGTATTGCTGACGGAAGACGCGGGACATGGGGGCCGGTCCTTTCTGAGAAGGTGGCCTGTCGCCGTGCGAGCGCTTCTCAGTTCGCAACGCACGGCGACGCGGCCAAAGGTCAGCTGCACAGATCGTATACCACGCAGGGAGGAAATCAAGGTCAGCAGTTCTAAGCCGGCATGCGCAGGCCGCAATCGGGGCAATGAACGCTCCGCCGGTCGTGCAACCAAAAGCGCGGGCCGCCGCAACGGGAGCAATCGAGCGGATGGCGCGGCCGCCACATCGCCCAATCACAGTAGGGGCAGCTCCAGTAGAACAGCTTGCCGGACTCGCTATGGCACAACTCGACAGGGCCGTCACAATCCGGGCAGAGCGGATGCACCGGCACGTCGAGGGGGGTCGATCCGTGGGGGTCGAGAGGGCCGGGACGCGAAGCGCCGGTCTCGGGCCAGTCGTTCGGCAGCAGCAAGCGCAGCTGCCAGGTCTGGGTCGCGGGACTGCCAGCGGCAGACGGTCGCCACGTGAACGCCAGCGGCGGTCGCGGCCTGGCGGAGCGTTGCCCCGTCCTGCGCACCGCCAGCAGCCGCGCGATGATGGCCGGACGATCGCGCCGCGGCTCGAACAGGGAATCGGTGGTCATGTCTGCTTCTCCGACTAACTCTCAGTGACAAACAGTTCGCACGCCGACCGTAGCAGATGCCGCTCGTTATGCACGCTCAGTGATGTATTGTTCGCACGTTGTCTGACCGCGCAGGTATCTCGACGCAACGTCAGTGCGACACCGCAACAGGTTCATTCGCTCTGGGCTGATCGCGCTTCTTTCGGACATGACCGGCATTGTGCCGGAAGCCAGGAATGAGAAGCGAAATGCACAGAATTATCGGCGCCCTAGAGTAGCAGGTTTTCAGGCGCCACTGGCGGGCAGCCAGCAACCACGCGATGACAGCCGGTCGGTCGCGCCGCGGCTCGAAAAGAGGGGCCGGGTTCATGTTAGCTTCTCCTCACTAATTCCCAGTACCAAATCGTTCGCACGGCGGCCTTGGCACGGAAGCGCCGCTCCCCGGCTAACGCTCAGTGGCTAATCGTTCGCACGCTGGCCGTGGCTGGGGACCGTTCGTTATAACCTGCCCAGTGATAACTTGTTCGCACGCCGGAGTCCGTCTCCGGCGATTCGGATTTTGTGGTTACGGCCCTGTCCAGTGGGCCATTGTTCGCACTCCCGGACTCTCCACGGCACTGCGGCATCGGTCGCGGAATTATCGGCGCCCAGTGATAGCCTCCGGCCTGTTCAAGTCGCGCCGTCATTTCGCATTTTCCCTGTTTTGCGAACATCGGCACCGCCGTTGGCAGCAATGACAATCAGAAGAGCTTCTGAAGCTCTGCCTCATGCTTCTGGTCCTTCTCCCGCTGGGATCGTGCCAACTCCCGTTGAGACCGTGCCAGCTTCCGCTCCGCGGCCTGTTCGGCGCGGTCCTCCCTTTTCTCCTTGCGGACCCGCTCTTGCTCCTTGTCGTTCTCCGCCAGGATCGCCGGGTCATCGCTGCCGATGCTCGGGAGCACGCCGGGCAAAAGGCCAAGGTCCTTCAGGAGCGCCAAGGCTACCTTGCCATCGCCGCTGTCCAATGCCGTTTCGACGCACTTCATCGCCTTCGTCGCCAGCGTCAGCAGTCTTCCCTCGGTCGCCTGGCACAGTTCGCGCCGGCCTCGGTTGTGCGCGGCTCGGAACTGCACATCGTCCTTGAGCCATCGGTGGACGGTCGTCCGGTCCACCGCGGCAGCAGCGGCGGCATCGGTGACGCTCGACCCGGTGAGAAGGGCGGCGAGGGCTTGCTCCTGATTCGCCGTCAGCATTTCGGCCGGAAGTGACTTGTTTCGTCGCATAGTGTTGCACCCCTTCGGACCGTTTTGCCCCTGACCTATTGTTGCCCGGCAGGTTCTGCCGACGCCAATCCTCGATCATGTCAGTTCGCTTTCTGTGCTGTTATGCGAAGTTAGCGGCGACTGAACATTTTCCCGAAATTGTTCAATGCGGCCTACCCGTGCGGTCAGGCGCCCGGCTTCCAGTTTGCTGCAACCGCCGAACGCTTCCACGACGCGGGCAACCTCCGCCCGCCGCTCGGCAAGCAAAGCGTCTGCCGCGTCGGCGTCCCAGAGCGGCACCGAAGGACGAGCCAGCAACTCGGCGGCGAGAGTCATAGCGTGCCCCTCCAGCGTGGTTTGAAGTGCGGCCCGGCAGAACCGTTCGGGCTTGGGGCCGTCGCCTCGACGACGAACGGCGATTCGTTCGCCGACGGTCCGTCTATCCCTGTATCTGACCCGACCAACCCGACCAATTCGTCAGTTTCCGCGGGGAATTGGTCGGGTTTTGTGGTCGGGTTTTGGGTTGGGCAAGAGGGAACCCGACCACAATCCCGACCATTTTCTTCGGGTTCCGCGCGAGTTTGGTCGGGTTGGTCGGGTTTTTCAGCATAGAGGGAGGCAGCCCTCAAGTGCATCACTTCGCGTCGTTTGCCTTCCAGGGTCTTTCGGACCGTCAATACTTCCCGTTCCGTGTCCGTGCTGGCCAGCAAGCCGCGCTCGTGAAGACGCTTCCGCAGCGTGCGCGCCGAGATGGCCAGACCGTCACTCTGTTCGCGAGCCAGGTTGTTCGCCGCGGCGTAGGCCGCGTCCGGCTCCAAGTACACGTCGAAGCCGTCAACCCAGCCGACACGGTGTCCTTGCGGCCGCCACTCCTGGCGAACGTGTTCCCCCGCCCCGACCGTTGCCTCTCGCCAGCCCCAGCGCTCGGGATCCTCTGGGGCGTCGCCTCTCGGCCCGGCGATGTGACCCCGGCCCGACGCGAGGACGCCGGCCAGCAGCCGCAAGAACTGGCCGCACGGCTCGGCAACCTCGACGTGTTCGCGCTGTGCCGCGGCTGCCGTCTGCAGCGCTCGCCGGCCGCGGCGGGCCAGATCATCGCGCTCCGGTGCCGTGATGGCCTCGACGGCGAGGGCGAAGTCGAGGAAGCATTTCAGCGCCAACGCCAGATCGGCGACGATGCCGGGTGTTCGGGCCGAACCCATGCCGGTCTGCGCTCGGTCGCGCAACCCCGCCCACTCGCCAGGCAGCTGGCCGCACAACTCGCCGTACCGAGGCGCCAGCCAGTGAACGAACCCGGCCAGGGCCGCGGCCAAGTTCCCGGCCGTGGCCGCTTGCTGGTGCGGCGTCAGACGGACCAGCGGCACGTCGCCGGGCGAAACTTCGAGGATCAGCATCCGGCCGCGCAGGGATTGCCCCGGCGGAACGTCCTCTCCGGTCGAAAGAATCAGGCCGCGCGGTGGGCGCGGCGGCGGCAGACTGCCGTCGGCACGCATCCGCTGCCGGCCGGACCGGTTGCCCTGTGCCCGCAGCAAGCGGTCGGCGTCGCGCTCCAGCCGCTGCCGGTCGCTGGCCGCTCCGCGTGGCGCATAGTCATCGACGATCAGCAGCGCATCTTTCGCGGCGAAGGCCAGCCCCTCCATCGCGTTCGCCGTCGAGGACCAGCTGCCCGGTAGGTGCCGCGCGTCCATGCCGGCCCCGAAATGCTGCTGAGCCAGGGCCGCCAGCTCGCTCTTGCCGACGCCGTGCGGACCGGCCAAGAGAAGGGACAGGTCGATCGGTCCGGGTGCCTCACCGAGGGCGGCGCGGTAGACGGACGCCAAGAGCGGGAAGGTGATGCGGTCCGGCGCCAACCCGTCGAGCAACGCCAGGCTCGGCGCACGGCCGCGGCCAGGTCCGCTCCGGCGGGCGGGACGGGCAGGACGTAGCCAGCAAGCGGCCCGTTTAGCTCGACGGCCACTTGCGCGGCCGCCTCGTCCGGACCGATCGCGCCGCCGGCGTGCAGGTAGTGCCAGGCAGCTCCGATCTTCCGCCAGCCGGTATGCGTGTACTCGGTCCGTCTTACGCGGCCCGTGGACAACAACTCGATAGCGGCCCGGAGATGGTCGCGCGTCCGCTGGCCAGCGTAGACGACGCCCTCGCCGTGCCAGGCATTCGTTACCCAGCCCAGCCCGGCGAAGTCGGCGGCGGACACAATCGCGGGCAGCAGCTCGCGGCCGTCGGCCCGCGTGCCGGCCACGGTGAAGACGGTCGATTGTTCCGCGCCGTCGTCGCGGGTGACGGCCTCGACGATGCGGGCCGTGAAGTTGCAGAGCGGCACCAGCGCGGTCCCACCGTCCGGCGTGCCGCGGACGCGGCAGAGGCGCCCAGCCTCGACGCGGTAGCCAGCCTCCGCCAGTAGCACGGGCGGGCGCTCTCGGGCCTGCGCGCGGCGGAGGGGCGCCAGCGCGGCGTTCAGGACGGGAAGGGAAACCCGTCCCTTCAGTGCGGCACGGCGAGCGGCGAACGCGGCGGGGTCGGCGTCCGCTTGGGCGGCGAGAGCTTCCAGCAGCGGCCGGTCGGCGAACAGGGCCGCGGCGCCGCCCTCGGCGACAACGGCGTCGAGGCGGTCCAGTGCCGACGGCTCTTGCGGCGCTTCACTGGCCATCGCCTCGGCGAGCGTGTCCGCGATGGCTTGACGGGCGGCGGCGCCGGTCAGTATCTCGACGGTCGCGCCGGCCGCCAGCGCGTCGTCGATGCCTTTGTGTTCGGCCGGCCAGCGCTCCAGCTCGACGGCGATCCCCGCGGCGGCCAGGGCGCGGGCCACGGGCGGCTTGTCCCGCGCGTCCATGTCGAGAGCAAGGCGGGCCGTCTGCGCGCCCAGTTCGCGGAGGACGGGCAGGACCGGCCCCCAGTTGCCGGCGCCGGGAATCGAGACGGTCGGCAACCCGCTCCGGACGGTCGCCACGTCGGCCTTGAACTCGCCCTCGGTGACGCGCACGTACTGGCAAGGTCCTGTCACTCCCATCGAGACGTGAACGGGGGAACCGGGGCCGGGGCCGCCTTGCACCGTCGAGGAAACGTAGGTGTATCGCGGGCCGTTCCCGCCGTCGTCGCGGCCGGCTACGTCGCAGACCGGCACCAGCAGCCTGGCGGCGCCCGCGATGGTGACGTAGGGGCCGCGCTCACCTTCCTTGACGATAAACCCCGGCACGGATAGCAGCTTGTCGCCGAACCGCTCGCGGAGGGCACAAGCCAGGGCAGCGCGGCCGCGGACGGGAAGCGTGCGGTAGCCGCGGCGGTCGATCTCGTCATCCGTCAGACCGCGGTCGCGGAGGTTGTCGCGGTGCGTGGCGGTCAGTTGCAGGGCAGCCAGCAAGGCGGAATAGACGGCGTGAAGGGTGTCGGCGTCGGCCCGGTCCGGCGCGGGTCCGCTCGGCGGAGACGCCGGGTTTGCAGCTGCCACGGCCGTACCGTCGAGGCGGTGTAGGTAGTATTCCGCACCGCTCTTATCCTTCTTCGTGCGGTACGCGCCTTCCGCGACGCGCATGCACTTCGCCAGTGTGCCGTCGGTGGAGAGCGAACACCAGTCGGGTTCCTTGCAAATCGGACAGGGCGACGTTCTCGACGCGCTAACCCATTTGCTTGTGTTAGACACTCTGGTATACTCGCTTTTGGGTGACAACCCTGCTTGATTCGACCCGCCCGGCAATCCGTTGCCGGGCGGTTGCGTTTTTCGGTGGAGCGGTCGGGAGTTGAACCCGAAAGGCTGGGGTGACAACCCTACCCCGCGACCGCGACCCGCTCCGCCGAATTCACTTGCGGCCGTTAACGGCCGCCTTCCTTGCCTCCCACTCTTTGGCCGTTGGCGCTCCAGCGTCGAGCCACGCGCGCACCTCGTCGAGTCGCCAGCGGACGCAGCCCGGCGAGAGGGTCAGCGGCGGCGGGATGCGGCCGGCGGCGCGCATTCGATCCAGCGTGGCCACGCCGACCGATAGCAGCCGGGCCAGTTCGCGGCGGTCGATCAACAGCGGCGCAACGGTCGCTGCCTGTGACGCGGGACGGCCGGCGGCGGGGTGGTCGCATCGCCCCTCGCCATGATCGGCAGGACCAGGGTCGGGCGCAGCAGGATGAATGGGGAGGAGGTCACTCGACATGGGTAGCGTCCTCCTCGGCGGCAGTGCGCGAGTTCTGGCGCTGCCGGTCGCACTCCCGGTACTCCTCCGCGATGTCCGCAAGGCGCTGGAGGCGCCGGAGTAGCTCCACCTCGCGCAGCGCATCACCGAGACGGATGGCGACCGCCTGCGGCGGCGGGATCATGTCGATTAGGAGCGGTCGTTGTCGTCGCATTGGTTTGCCCTCCGAAAAACCGGGGGCAACTCTACCATGCGGTCTGATGTGTGCGCGCGTTTTTTCCGCGCCGAGCGGCCAAAAGTGAGGGTTTTTCCGCGGTTTCGTCCAATCGTGCGCCCGCCGTCACGATTCTGAAGTCCGGCTAGGTAGGTACACGGTAGAGCGCTTGTTGTCACCGAACCCAACCGGAACAAACACCAGCTCGAGTTTTGTTCCCGCGAGGCGGATAGTGTTAGGACGGCATTGGCGATCCTTGCAATAACGACGCATTTCTTCGGCGTCGTTACCTGTCCGAAGATACTCGCGGATCAGCGCCATACATTCTTCGACGGTCGGATACATGGGTTTGGATTGGTGGGACTGCTCTGGTTCAGGATTGAGGGCTGTCGCCTCCTTTCTTGCCCATGCCTTCTTTTCGGCCCAGTAGGCCGGGTCGTCTCGCCTCTTTAGGGCGAGCCAGCCTTTGTACGGAATGTCCACCGTGTATCGGGACTTCCTCTTGGATAGCCGTAGGTTTAGCGCCGCCTTATGCTTGTCAAGTCGCGCAATGTACTGACACAACTCACGTTTTCCAACGATGTAACGTTTTTTTGGTTCACGCTTCTCGCGTGGTATCCATTCAGCTTCGTAGATCACCTCAACCAGCGACTTCACGTCGATAGCAATCTCGTACCACAGCGCGAAGAATAGCGCTCGTTGCAGGAGTGGACACCGCGTCCCCAGCTGCCTGTCGAACCAAGCGCGATCGGCGGCAGCCTTCGTGGCAGCCTTCTCTTTGTAGGCCTCTCCATCCGCCCTGTTTTTGTCGTCGATATAGCGTATCTTCTCCTCGCGCGACAGGGCCGCGAAGCGCTTTGCTTTCTCGGATTGTGGAGACTTGCGACACGCCTTGAGATACAGTCGCTCGGCTACCTTCGACAAGGACTTGCCCGGATTGGCCTCCATCCAGTGATTCAACTCAAACGTGCAGAACCATCCCTCTATTATCCCTTCTTGTACTTCGTAGGGTGCGGACACTAAGGGTGGTTCTACGTGGGCTGCGGACCGCGTGTAGTTGGACAGGTCCAGACCGCTGGGTGCAGGTAAGCGCGAAGCCATGATGCCGATGCCATTTGTCGGCGCCTTGAGAATAATACGCGGGGGAAGCCCGGCAAGGCTACCTGGAGTTCGGGTGATCGGCCCTATCCTCCGCTACTCGGATTCTATTCTCGGTCTGTTGCCTCTGCCGCTTTCAGCGCCCGGTCAATCTTGGCGATGATCGACACGCTTGGTTTGTTCCTGCCCTGTTCGATGCGGTTGAGCGTTTCCGGGCGGATGCCGGCGCGCCGGGCCAGTTCGGCTTGCGACAGGCCGGCCTTGCGGCGGTGCGCAGGATGTCGCGGGCCTGGATGACGGCCAGTGCCGCCAGGGCCGGATAGTTGCCGTCCGCGTCCGGCGCGGGGAGGGCCGGCTCCCCCAGGTCCGCCTTGCGTAATAGCGCTTCGTAGGCCGCCTCTTCCAGCATCACCATGTGCTTGCCCTTGACGCGCACGCGCCGGACGGCCGGGGTGCCGTTGTCGTGCTGCGGGGGGTTAGTTTTCATAGAACTCGCTCCGATGGCCGAACTTGTCCACAAAGACGGCCTCGACTTCGACGCGGGATCGCAAGCGATACCAGCGGGCCAGGATGCCGGAGAGGGACTGGGCACCGCTGACGGCGGCCCAGGCTTCCAGGCGCTCAAACAGTTTGCCGATTTGTTCGCGGATGACGCGGCAGGTTGGCCAGTTGCTCCAGGGCATCCGGCGTTACCTTTACGTTCGCCATGCGGTCATCATCGCGGTCGTGTAAAGATGTGTCAAGGAGAGGGGTCGGCCGTTTTCACCTGATCCGGCGGCGTACTGGAGACGCCAGCAGGGCCGCTCGGGCGGTGGAATGCAACGCCTCTTGGTTTGTGGGACTGGTCGCGTCAGACGTGATCCTATGCGACTCCGGGGGTTTGATGAAAAGCGACCGGGCCGGTTCCCTCGACGGGGCGCCGGCCCGGTGTGAGGTCTCGGGATTGCATCTGATATCCGCGGCGGCCCCGTTTTACTCCTTGAGCTTGCTGGCGATAGTCGAGAACTGCTCCAGCGCCGTTTGCAGGTCGTCGGCGATCTCCTGGGCCAGCACGTCGGGATCGGGCAGGTCGTCGGAGTCTTCCAGGCTCTTGTCCTTGAGCCAGAAGATGTCGAGGTTCACCTTGTCCCGCTTCAGCAGTTCGTCGTACTCGAACGAACGCCAGCGGCCATCGGGGTTCGTCTCGCTCCAGGTCGGCTTGCGGCGGTGGCGGTTCGCCGGGTGGTAGCACTCCACGAACTCGTCCAGGTCGGAACGCTTCAGCGGGTTCGTCTTCAGCGTGAAGTGCATGTTCGTCCGCAGGTCGTAGACCCACAGCTTCTTCGTCCACGGCTTCTCCTGGGCGGGCTTGGCGTCGAAGAACAGGACGTTCGCCTTCACGCCCTGGGCGTAGAAGATGCCGGTCGGCAGCCGCAGCAGCGTATGCACGTCGCACTGCTTGAGCAGCTTGCGGCGCACCGTCTCCCCGGCCCCGCCCTCGAACAGCACGTTGTCGGGCACGACGATGGCGCAGCGGCCGTTGATCTTGAGCAGCGTCTTGACGTGCTGGAGGAAGTTCAACTGCTTGTTCTTCGTCGTCGTCCAGAAGTCCTGCCGCTCGTAGGACGTCGTCTTCCTTCTCCAGGTCGCCCGCCTCGTTGACGATGGCGATGCTGCTTTTCTTGCCGAACGGCGGATTGGTCAGCACCACGCTGAACCGCTCGCCGGGGTCGCTGCGCCAGGCTGTCCACGCCGGACTTGATCGGGCAGGGATCGGCGTCGATGCCGTGCAGGTAGAGGTTCATGATGCACAGCCGGGCCGTGTTCGGCACGAGTTCCCAGCCCTTGACGAACTTCGTCCGCAGGTGCTTCTTCTGGTCCTTGTCGAGCTTCTTGCCCTGGTGCTTGACGACGTAATCGTAGGCGGCGAGCAGAAAGCCGCCGGTGCCGGCCGCCGGGTCGCAAACGGTGTCGTCGGCGGTCGGCTGCACGCAATCCACGATGGCCTTGATGAGTTCACGGGGCGTGAAGTATTGGCCCGCCCCCTTCGGCGACTCTCGGCGGCACTCTTGGCGAGCAGCCCCTCGTAGATGTCGCCCTTCACGTCGGCCTGCATCGACGACCACTTCTCCACGTCGATCAGGTCCACGATCAGCCGCCGCAGCGTGGCCGGGTTCTGGATCTCCGGCCTGGCCTTCTTGAAGATTTCGCCGAGCATCCCCGGCTGCTTGCCGAGTTCTTCGAGGATGTGCCGGTAGTGGGCTTCCAGCTCGTCGCCCTCCCGCTTCAGCAGGCTTTCCCAACCGTACTTGGCCGGCACGATGGGCGGCCGGTTGTACGGCGGCTTGGTCTGCTCGTCGGCCATCTTGAGGAAGAGCAGGAACGTGATCTGCTCGGTGTAGGCCATGTACGACAGGCCGTCGTCCCGCAGGACGTGGGCGAAGTTCCAGGCTTTGTTGACGATCTGCTGGGTGTCGGTGCTCATCGGCTTCGTGTCTGCTCCAGTTCGGTGTCAACCCGTGTCAATCCGTGCCATCCCGTGCTATTCCGTGCTATTCCGTGCTATTCGCCGCAATCACTTTCCCGGCTGAGGCTTCCGCCGCCAAGTAGCCCCGACTCCCCAACCGCTGGACTCCACCAGACCCAGATTCCGCAGAAGATTCAGGTCATCGCGAAGCGTGCTTGCGGGCAAATTGCCACCCACGGCTTTCCGGATCTCCCGCAACGGACGGCGTTCACCGTCGCGAAGCGTATGCAGAATGCGTCTTTGCCGTTCAGTCAGATCATGGCTGACGCGGTGTGGCGGGGTGTACCCACTTGGGATGAAACGGACGGTCACGCTTCCGGCGCTTTGCTCGAACTCCGGTTCCGGATGCCCGGCCTGGACGCATAATTCGACGATCTTTTGCGTGCCCCGACCCCGGCGCTCGATCAGGCCGCGCAAGTAAAACACGTTGGCGAGTAGTGGGTTCCGCGGATACGATTCGTGGTCGCGTTTCAGATCGGCCACGGTCAGCCCGAATGGCAGCAGGCCGGTGCTGCTGATTTCCAGCCGGTCGTCATAGATCGCAACGCTGACGGCTCCGCCCGCGATGGAGTAATCCCGATGGCACAGCGCATTGACCAGGGCTTCGCGCAGGGCCAACGGCGGGAAAAGCGGCTCGTCGATCCGCTCCAAGACACCCGGCTTGAATCGGCCGGCAACCGGCAGATGACGCCGCAAGAACAGGTCCGCTTCCCGGAGCAACTCGAAGGCATGGCCCGTCAGCTGCCGCTGGTCGAGGAACTCATCCTTTGTGACGCCGCGAAAGCTCGCCATGCGCAGGCCGCACTGCGGATAGTCGGGCAACAACTCCTTGGGAAACGCAACCACGGCAGCTTGCAGCAGTCGCCCCGTTCTCGACGAGTTTTAGCTTTTGCAAGGCTTCCAACGGATTCGTCACGGGAGCTTCCAATCGTCCCGCGTCCACGGCGTCGGCGACGGCTCGCCGCACTTCCTTCGTGTCCAGGTCTTTCACCCGGTAGTGCTCGGCCAGCTGGTTTTCCCAGCGGCGCTGGGGATGTCCGCGCTCCAGTAGTCGCCGTTCGTAATCCGCTTACGGCATCTGGGAAGTAGTGCTCCCGATGCGGCGGTACGGCCGGCCGTTGTAGGTGTAAGGAGCAAGGGAATGGTCGGTTGTCTCCACCACCAGAACTTCGCGCGTGCCCTGAACCGGCACACGCATCTGGGATAGTGTGGCAGGGGGTTCCAGGCGCAGGATCTCCCTCGCTATGTCCTGAAGCGTGCTGTCGCTTACATCCTGTCCCTGGATTCTGCCGCTTGTCGTGACACCGAAGAGCACCTTTCCGCCCTGGCCGTTCAAGAACGCGCACAGGGTCTCCATGCCGCCTTTCAAATCGCCGGTCGATTTCTTGAACTCCAGACGCTCCGACTCGCCTTCAGCGACGAGCGCTTGCAACGCTGTCAGGTTCACGGCCTTTTCCTTGTTCTCGCCCGTCTGACCGGAAAAAAAAGGGTTTCCGACTGCTCCGCCGAAGACGACTACTGCCGCAAACTCTCGACACCCTGCAAGGTGTGTTTGTTCACGGCGTTCTTGGCGTTCGTCTCTTGGGAACTCTCGCATGAACTTTCTTTTCCACCACCTGCGTTCGCTGTCCGGCACCACTCGGGACGTAGCCGTTGTCACGCATCCACCGGATGCACTCGGCTATTCGCTTTGGCGGGAACTTCCGTTTCGACTCGTGCCAGCCGTAGACTTCCTGCGTGATAGCCGCGTTGTCGGCGGGACGGCCGTCGAGGAGCAAGTCGTTCCATGCGGCGTACACCGTCGCCAGCAGTTCGGCCTGGTCCGTCTTCATCTGGGCGACGAAACCGAGTAGGCGGTCCATCTCGGCTTTTTTCGCGCCATGATGGCGACGGCCGCCTGGCAGCGTTCCTCGATATTCGGGCCAGGGCGGTAGGTGGCCTTTTCGTTCCGCTTGCCGCTCGTGATGAACCAGCCCTGCTTTCGGGCGAAGCCTTCCAACTTGTAGATCGCTTCGTCGAACGGGCCGGCCGGGTAGCGCTTCAGTTCCAGTGCCAGGTCGATGTCCAGGTGCGTCTGCGTCAGCGATAGCACCTTTTCGAGTTGTGTGCGGCCGAAGTCGAGGCTGTCGGAAAGGGAGCGCACGATGTAACTGACCACGGCTCCGCGCCGGAAGATGATGCCTCGTGGTTCTTTTCGCTTCGCGGCCGGCGCCGTCGGTTCCCGGTTCTCGACGCGATTCCGCTCTTGTCGTTCGGCACGAATGCGGGCCAACAGAACGGACGCCGGTTCATCCGCCGGATTCTGGGCAACGAGCTTGCCCGCGAATGCGCGTTTCAGGATGCTCTGCCGAAGGCGTGCTGCACGCCTCAGATTGGCTTGAATTTGCTGCTCGCTCACGGCGATAACGGAAAGCCGTTCTTCGACTTCTGAAGCTATTTCCTTCTGTTCGACAAGCGGAGCCAGCGGAAAGGGTAGGACTGAGAACTTCGCAGCACTCAGATGGTTGATGCCGACACCGGCAGAAACCTTAGCGAACATTTTGCTTCGGTAATAATGACGAAATACGGTCAGTGGATACTCGCTCGGTATTCCCGTCGGACGAAGCCGGATCACCGTGTTTTGAAAGCAGCAATCCTCGATTTCTCCATTCCACACGATGGGTTTGCCCACTTGGTCCGGGCTTCCCGACGCTTCTGATAGCAGGATGTCCCCTGGATGAAGGCGATACGCTCCCAACTCTTTCGGCTGGAACTCCATGTCGAGAACATCGGTGATGTCCAGGCCCTCCTCAGTTAGATTTGCCGCACGAATGTATTTCGTGGGATACCTGTCGCTTCGGTTCTTTGGGGAGCGTTGGCGACCAAGTTGTACGTCACCGAGTTGTTCCACGCTAGCCCAGCACCAGCCCTCCGGCAGTTCCGGCAACCCGCCCGAATCCTGCGGCGTCGGCTCGACGTACTTCTTCTGCCAATCCTTCGGCGGTGTCTTCCCAGCGTCGGCGTACCTTGTGAGTTGGTCGGCCTCCCACTTCTTGCGGCGCTCAATCAGGATGCGTTCGAGCAGTTTGGACGCCGGTTCCACGCAGGGATGCGACGCGCGCCAGGCGGCGGTCAACCGGCCTTCGACGGCGGCCTTCAGCACGGCGGTCCGGTAGCGCCTCAGGTTCACCCTCGCGCGCTCCAGCGCGGCAACCCCGGCGTCGAGGTCCGAGAATAGTTCCTCGATTTTCGCTACGATGCGGTGTTGTTCTTCTTGGGGTGGAAGCAAGAACGGCATGGATGCGAAACGGTCGGCGCTCAAATGGTGGATGCCGACGCCCTTTGAACTCGAGCAAATACGTTATTTCTCGCAAAATGTTGAAACGTAATCAGCGCAAACTTGGAATAAACGAGCCTTGGGGCGGAACCGAATTACCGTATTCTGAAAACAACAGTCTTCGAGGTCGCCATTCCAGATCGCGGGTTTGCCAACCGCGCTTGCACTCCCAGATGCTTCCGACAAAAGCACGTCCCCAGGCTGGAGCCGATAACTGGCCCGTTCCTGTGGTCGGAAGTCCATGTCGAGAACATCACTCAAGTCTAACCCGGTCCAGGTGATGTTGGCCGCACGGATGTATTTGGTCGGGAAGTTGGCTGAGCGATTCTTGGGAGAACGCTGCCGTCCTAGGCGCACCTCCCCTACTTCTCCCACCCTAGTTCTCTCCCAACCCGGTGGAATCGACAAGGACCGAATGTCGTCGATCACCCTTTCGCCGTGATGTCCGTTTTGCCCGCTCATGCCGCCAGCCTCGTGTTCAGTTCGTCCAGGATCGCCGGCAGCCGGTCGCGGCACGACTGGTCTAAAACAGCGTTTTGAAACCGGCCGCCACGAAATGGCGATCGTTCGTGAACGCTTCGGTAATGCCCTCAAGTTTACCCGGAACATTCTACCATCGCGTGACAGGAGGTCTGTGTCTCTACGTGATTGTATTTTTTTCCACCGCAGCGCCGTGACGCCCCCTGGGCATAAGCTGGCGAACCTTTGCGGCTGTGCCCGCAGCTTTCCGAGCCTCTGTACTCTGGTAGTTTTTGCAATCACGTACCAGACCACCGCACCGCTCTTGACCACACGACCATCCTGAAAGTGACGGCAGGGTTGCACTGGTCACGAGGGCACGGTCATGACGACAGACGCACGGTTCGGCGAACATAACTTCGGCGCGGCCTTTCTGGGACACAAACGGCGCACCGATTGTCTGGTGCGCATCGCACACCAGATTTACCGTCATCCCGGCGGGACCTTGCCCGCCAAGCTGCACGAGCCCAAGGATTACAAGGCGATGGACCGGCTCATGAACCGCCCCGAGGTGACGCACGCCGCCGTGCTGGAGCCGCACCGCCAGCGGACCCTGCAACAGATGCGTCTGGCTCCCGGCGTGGTCCTGGTGTTGCATGACACCACCGAACTCGACTACTCGGGGCTGCGTTCGATCCCCGACCTGGGTCCGATCGGCGGCGGCCTCAACCGTGGCTACTTGTGCCACAACAGCCTGGCTTTCGACCCGCAGCGACACGAAGTCCTCGGTCTGGCCAACCAAATCCTGCATCGGCGCCGCCACGTCGGTTGCCACGAAAAAGTGCGGGCCAAACGCGAACGCCGCGATCGCGAAAGCCGGCTGTGGATCGACGGCGTCGCGGCGGTCGGCCCCGCTCCGGACGGCTGCACCTGGGTGCATGTCGCGGATCGCGGCGCCGACACCTTCGAGTTTCTCGCCCGCTCCTGGGGGCCACACGAAGGGTTCGTGATGCGTTCCAAGGTCAACCGCGTGATCCGCCACGGCCACCATGACCCGCAGGGTCCCAAAGACCATCTGCACACCTATGCACGCACGCTGCCGCTGCAGGGACACCGGGAAATCGTCGTGTCGGCACGGCCGGGCCAGCCCGAACGCAAGGCGGTCGTCGCCGTGTCGTTCGCGCCGGTGTTGCTCAGTCCGCCGCACGTGCGTCGCGGCTTGTATGAGAAGCGGCCGCTGCCGCTGTGGGTCGTGCGCGTGGCCGAAATCAAGCCGCCCAAGGGCGTCGCGCCGGTGGAGTGGATCCTGCTGACCGACCGCAAGGTGGGCACGCTGGCGGACGCCTGGGAACGGGTGGATTGGTACGGCGACCGCTGGATCATTGAGGAATTGCACAAGGCGCAAAAGAGCGGTTGCGCCATCGAAGATCTGCAGTTCACTACGTCGGCGGCCCTGCAACCGATGATCGCGCTGCTGTCGGTGGTGGCGGTGGCGTTGCTGAACCTGCGTGAAGCCAGTCGGCGACCGGATGCCAAGGAGCGGCCAGCGACGGAGGTGGTGGATGCACGCTACGTGGCCGTGCTGAGTGCGTGGCGTTACAAAGAGGTACGGCCGGAGTTGAGCATCCATGACTTCTTCTATGCTTTGGCGCGCCTGGGTGGCCATCAGAACCGCAAACGCGACCATCGCCCCGGCTGGCTGATCCTGTGGCGCGGCTGGATGGCCTTGCAACACATGGTCGATGGTGCGGAAGCTCTGAAAAGTTGTGGGTAAACTTGAGGGTAATGCCGAGGCGGCGCATTACGGCGAAGGAGACGTGATCGACGATGCCGGCTGAGCCGGCCAGACCTTGAGCGTAGTCGGCCCAGGCTTGATCGATGTCGCTCGCGGTCGGTTCGATCAAACTCCCATTAGTCAACAGGGTCTGGCGCAAATCGCAAACATCCGTGCGATACGTCCGCCGCGCGGCAGCATTGCCGCATTCGAGCAACACGCAGGTCGTGGTCACCGTGGCTCGGCGCAAGCAGCAGCGCGGAAAAGACAGGCAGAACGACGGCGTGCCACTGGTCGGCTTCGTCCCAAAGCGCAAGAAGGCCCACCGTGTCGAGAAAGACCGGTTTCATGGCTGATGCTCATTGTGCCGCTCGGCCGTGTCGTGGTGTCCGCTGTTGTGGCGTCGTGCCAGCACCTCATAAATTGCCGCCAGGCCCGGGTCCGTCTTGGCCATCTCGGCCAGTCCCACGGCCACACGGGGGTCAATGACTCTCGGTTCAAACTCGACCTCGCATTTCTCCGGCAATTCGACCGGCTCCGAAGGACGAAAGACCCCGTTTTCGTAAACGGCGTGAATCGTTTTCATCGCGATCCCTCCTATGCAGCCAAAGTCGCGTTAAGTTCGTCGAGTATTATACCAAGACGCTCACCGAACAGTTCATGCGCACGCCCTAGCCCCCCGATCTGGTTGAACGGCACGTCCTCGAAATCCTCCGCCTCGCACCGCAGACTCGTGGCGATATGGTCCTTGATCGCGTCCAGCCAGTTCCGTTGTTCCGGCGTGAACGCGATGCCGGCAGCGGTCTGCTCCGCAAGCCACTGGACGTATCGTTCCTGAACCGTCAGGCCGACGGCGGCCAGGGGCGTGTTCGGGTCGAGCGCGTGCCGCACCATCGCAATCACATCGACCAGCCCTGACGCGCTGCCGCGCACCTTGCCCGGCTCCACCATCTCGAACGCCTGCCACAAGCCGCCGACCGTCTTCGGGTGGGCCGGGTCGATGCCGAACGGCGGCCGGTTCAACTGCGCGGCCAACTCCTTCACCTGTGCGTACCGCAGCCCAGCGCGACGCGGCCGGCTGTACAGCACCTTCAGGGCCTCGATCTCATCTTTGTGGTCCTCGATGAACTGGCGGAAACTCGTCACCATCGACCGCGCCTTCTCCAGCGACGCCTCCAGAAAGCCGGCCCGCAGCAGCTGATCGGGCGTCTGCTCGTCGATTACCTGAGTCACCGCGTGATGAATGCCCTGGATCGCCTGGCGAAGCTTCGGATCGTGGAACGGCTTCAGCGCCGCCCGCATCGTGTCCTGTTCGGCCTGCTGCAACTGCTTTTCGCTCGGCTCTTGATCGGGCGGAAGCTGGAACTTCTCGACGGCGCGCTGATGAACTTCATCATCGTCAATGCTCTTGAGCAGCGCGGCGCAAAGTGCCGGTAGCTCCGCGCCGTCGGCGGCCCTGGCGATCGTCTCGCGCTGGTCGTTGTCCAGCTGCCGGTCGAGCCGGGTCAGCCGCGCGGCAAGGGTCGATACCAGATCGGCGTCGGCGGCGCCGGAGGCGACCATGTTCAGGACCTTGTCGAAGGCGACCGACGGCTTACGGTCCAGCGGGGCCGTCGCCGACTTTTCTCCCTCGCAAACGCCTACCGCATCGACGATGACGAAATGCGTCTTCGCCGTCGCGTCCGGCGTCACGCTCTGCAAGGCGTCCGGATTGATGACGCGGCAGCCGCGGCCCTTCATCTGCTCGAAGTAGGAAAGCGACCGGATCATTCGCATGAACAGCAGGCATTCCAGCGGCTTGACGTCCGTCCCCGTCGCGATCATGTCCACCGTGACGGCGATACGCGGGTTGTAAGCGTTGCGGAAGTCCGACAGCAATTCTTCGGGTTTGCGGCCGGTTGTCTTCGACGTGATCTTCTGGCAGAACTCGTTGCCTTTGCCGAACTCCTCCCGGATGATGCGCACGATGTCATCGGCGTGCAGGTCGGTCTTGGCGAAGACGAGCGTCTTCGGCACTTCCTTGCGGCCCGGAAAGATCGTCGGCAGCTTGTCCCGGAACGTGCTAATCACGAGCCGGATTTGATTCTCGGCAACAACGTCTCGGTCTAGTTGGCTCGGCGCGTAGGTCAGGTCGTCGTCGAGTTCCTTGTATCTCCGGAGCTTGGTGCGCCGGTCCCGGTGTGGGACGAAGACGCCGGGTTCTCGAACGAGCTTGGCGCCGGAGTTGGAAATCTTGGTCTCGATCCGGTACACCTCGTAGCCGACGTTCACCCCATCGACGACCGCCTGCTCGTGGGTGTATGCCTGCACGAGGTTCCCGGCGAAGAAGCCGATGGTCTGAGCGGTCGGCGTCGCCGTGAGGCCGACGATGAAGGCGTCGAAGTATTCCAGCACTTGACGCCAGATGTTGTAAATCGAGCGATGGCACTCATCGACGACGATCACATCGAATGCCTCGATGGGGATGCGCGGGTTGTAAACAACGGGCAGCGGCTCGTGGATGAGCGACGTTGCCGCCTCGAACAGCGAGCTTTCTTCGTTCTCTTCCTCGAACTCCTCTTCCCCTTTGAGGATCGAATACAGCCGTTGAATCGTCGTGATGCACACCTTGCTCGCGGGGTCGATGAGGTTCCGTCGCAAGTGCTGCACGGTGTATTCCTCGGTGAACTTATAGCCGTTGTACGGGCTGACGTATTGCTGGAACTCGTTCAGCGTCTGCTTGCCCAGGTTGTTTCGGTCCACGAGAAACAGGATGCGCTTGGCATGAGCGAACTTGATGAGGCGGTAGGCTGCGATAACGGCAGTCAGTGTCTTGCCGCTGCCGGTGGCCATCTGGATGAGAGACCGTGGGCGGTTGTCGGCAAACGATCGTTCCAGGTTCGAGATTGTCTGAATCTTCATCGGCCAAAGACCTCTGACATCCAGTGCCGGCATCTGCCGGAGCAGAGTCCGAACCTGGTTATCGAGAGTGGCGAGTCGGATCAGCTCTTCTGGTCGGTGGAAGGTGAAGACTTCCCGGCTTCGTGCGTGCGGTTCCAGGGCGTTTGTGAAGCGCGTCTCGCTGCCGGTGGATTCGTAGGCGAAGGGCAGAGGAAGGTGGTAGTGCGGTAGATTGGCGGGCAAGCCGGTCTTGTACTTCGCCGACTGCGGCTCGACGCCGATCAGGGGGTGTCCCTCCGGTTTGGCTTCGACAACGGCAATGGCCCTGCCGTCGGTGTATAGCAGGTAGTCGGCCTCGCCGGTGGTGAGCGGGAACTCGCGCACCGCAACGCCCAGGTCCGCCGAGATGTTCATGCCTCGGAAGTCCTGTACGACCCAGCCGCATTGAGCGAACTGTCGGTCGATTCCCTGGCGTGCCTTCTCTTCCGGCGTCATCGTCGCGGGTCTCGGTCTGCTTCGCCCTCTTCCCTGGTGGGCTTCCGCGGCCATGTCCCGTGTGAATGAGTCTACCCGACCCGATGTGGGATTGCACGCAGCTATTTCTCCTCTTGCGTCGGAATCTGAAAATAACCTGCTTGCTCTTCTGAATCCGGGCCGCGGTCGGCCCAGTGTAGTCCTCAGTTGCGCCCGCCCGCGATCTGCCTTGCGCTTCAAACGACTTCGCCGCTCGCATCGCCTGCCCGATGAGATGGGTGGGCCACGCGGCTGGGTCATCCCGTTCCGTGCCCAGCTGCCCGCTCACGAACGTCAGCAGTTCCTCGGGCCGCTTGCACAACCCGGCCTTGACCAGCGCTTCCCCGAATGTCCGTAGCCGGTCCGCCAGTTCCGCCGGTGTCGCTGGCGCAGGCCGTTCGGCCGTCGGCAGCGCCAGAAGCTTGCCGTTAACGGGCGGGGCGGCAGGGGTCGGCGCGGTACTCGGCAGTTCCGGTAGCCGTGCGAAACGCTTCTTCGCCGGGTCATAGTCGGCCCAGATCGGCGCCAGCCGGTACAGGTAGCGGCCGATGCCCCACTTGACGGCGGCGCGCTTGAGGGCATCAGACACCGCGGCCTTGTGGCGGTCCCCTTCGTCCGGCTGTTCGCTGGGGCCGCCGACGTCGGCCTTGCTGATCCATTCGCCGTCGATCCGCAGTTGCAGGCGGCACTGTGCCGAACCGTCGGCCAAGAAATCGTACTGGTCTTGCCAGTTGGCCGCGCCGACCACGGTGTCCAGGCGGTCCATCACCGCGCGGGCGTCGATGTACGGCATGGCCAGCGCCCGGCCGCCGCTGACGGCACCGGGCCGGAACTTCACTTCCGAACGGTCGAACGGGGCGGCCAGGGCGGAGAGAATGGCGGCGGGATTGGTCTGATTCGTCATGGTAGGTTCCTCCGAATGCGGGTTGTGGGCGACGCTCCCCAGCGCCGGGCGGGGCGCTGGGGGAGATCGGGCAGGTTAGATCAGGTTCAGCTGGATCAGCTTCACCACGGCGTCGATGTGTTTGCAGTGGCCGTGCCGACTGGCGCCCTTGCAATCGCAAGTGTGGCCTTCATCCGACAGGTTGACATGATAGACGTCGCATTCGTCGCCGGGGTGTCCGACGTGTTTGGTGAGGCGGAAGCCGTCGCCGTAGTCGCTGCCGATCCGCTCCAGGGAGTAGGCGTTTTCGACAACCTTGCGGCCCGTGGAGACCGTGAGAGTGAGCGTCGCGGTTGCCGCGTTGTAGCGGAGCGTCCGGGACACGGGAGTCTTGACGCGGGGCTGGCGAGTGGTGAGAGTGGACATTGAAGACCTCGCTTGTTGGGGTTTTCCGGGGCCGGGGCGTGAATCAGACGCCGCCGGCCCGTTTCATTGATCTGCCCTAATTGTAGTCATATGACTACATATTGTCAATGTCAGTTGACTACAATTTTTCGAGAGATGCGTATACTGACGAAGTGTCCCGGCGTGGCGATTCGTAGGAGTGCGACAGATGAATCCGGATTGGTTTGCGGATCGGCTGAAGGAACTTCGAGAGGGGGCTGGCCTATCGCAGCAGGCACTAGCGGACAGGTCTGGGATGACCCGAGAGGGAGTCGCCCAATTGGAAACTCGGCGACGCAAACCGAGCTGGGAAAGCGTTGTCGCCCTGTGCCAGGCCCTCGGCGTCGGATGCGACGCCTTCACCACGCCGCCGGCCGATCGGCCGGCACCAGGCCCAGGCCGTCCGCGGAAAGCCCCTGGAGTCGCGTCTGCGCGCGTCTTCCGCGGAACCTGCCGGCGATTCCGCTCGGGTGCCGCAAGCAGGCGGCGTGGCCAACGTGGGGCGGGGAAAGGGCAAGGGAAGGAAGCGGCGGGGGTGACAGGTCGGGGGCCCAACGCGCTGACTCCTGGCGCTAACCGTTGGCGTGGAGCGCAACGACCGCATTCTCGGTTGCGCCATGGTGTTACGGCGGAATCTGGTCAGTTAGCGGGGGAGGCACTGCCGATCAGGGCCAAGACGGCCCGGCGGATCGGCTCGGGCAGGTCCGGCCACGCCTCGACGACGCGGGCCAGGTCGGGGTCGGTGTGTAAGTCGTGTGTAAGCGCCAGTTGGGTCGCGCCCGAAGTCATTGCGGGGTCGTTCGTTGCTTCGTCCGCGCACCGCTTTGCTCAAGCGGCGTGGGGGTCAAACCCCACCGCGGGTTCGAATCCCGCCCTCTCCGTTGCTGCGAAGGGACTTACGGCGATTCATCCCGTAAGTCCTTTTTGCATTTCCGGACCGGCGGGAGGCCCAGCGGGAGGGAAGAGGAATGGGAGGCTCCACACGGTCTGGCCCATGTCTTCAAGACTCAGATCGTTGTACAGGTCGGCGGTCAATTTGATGGAGGAGACAAAAGGGGTTGGGAGTGGCTCTGTAGAAAAGCTGCCGTTTGGGAGGGCGAGGCTCCGGCCGAGCCTCTTATTCCCGGCTCGGCCGGAGCCTCGCCCTCCCCATCAAGCCCGATGGACGAGGTTTTCTACAGAGCTGGTCGGGAGTTGAATTGAAGCCAAACCGGGCCAAAGAAGCCACTCTGCACGGACCGACCACGGGAAGGACCGTCATTCCTATGGCAGCGCCAGTTCCGCATGAGCCGGCTGTCGGGTACAATTGGGCGTGACCCAGGGAGGGCCGTCCGATGACTGACGAGCGCGCGGCGTTACGCGACTGGCACCGGCTGTTCGGCCTGTTGCTGACCGACTTCTTCACCGGCTCGCCGTTTCGCGTCGAGGTCGAGCGCGACCTATCCGTGCAGCAACAGCTGCTTGATGTGACGATAGTCCGTCGCGGCCGGGGGCGGTTTGCCGGCCGCCTGCCTGACGGGCTGGAGGGTCTGCGGCCGCACAATCTGTTGACCTTCAAGTCGCACCACGAGGCGCTGGACAGCTGGGCTATGAAGGAACTGGTTGGCTCGGACGTGGCCTACCGCAAGCTCGTCAGCCCCTCGCCCTCGGATTTGCTCCCCGAGGACCAGTTCGGCTTGTATGCAGTGACCGCCCGCTTCCCGCACAACCTATCGGGGCAAGTCCCCTGGCAGAGGGTTCAGACGGGCGTGTATGATTGCTGCTGGGGTACAGACACGATCCGTGTGGTCGTGGCGGGTGAGTTGCCGCAGGAGGCGCACAACGCACCCTTGCACCTGTTCAGCGCCGCGCCGAACTTGGTTGATTTCGGCGGCAACACCTACCAACGCCGGTCGGAGCAGACGAGTCGATTACTCAACCAGCTGTTTGAGAAACTTCGAGGGGAGGGCTTTGCCGTGTCGTTCACGATGGAAGACTTCAATCGCGAGTACACCCTGGAACACTTTTCCCGGCTGACTCCGGAACAGCAGCGCAAGGCACTCGAACGCCTCTCGCCTGAGCAACGCCGCGAAGTTCTCCAAGCGCTGCCGCCAGAGGATCGCCTAGCGGATCTGTCCACCGAACAAATCCGGCAGTACCTGGCCCAGCGAGTCGCAGGGCAGGCTACCAGTTCGCGCAAGCCGCGGCGGAAGAAGTGAGAGGCGTCCGTCGCCTCATTGTGGAGGTCAGGAGAGGGAGATTCAGGCCGAACCAGACACTCCCGCAGACGGGGCGGGCAGTCTGGTGCGCCAGGGCGCGCTGGTTCCCCAGGCCGCTCCGCTGCTGAGTTGTGGCGTTCTGTTGCGTCAATGCCGTGCGTGTTCGCCGAGGCCAACTGCGGGGAGGTGCATGTGCAACGCGAGTATCCGCTGAGCCTTCTCTTCGTCCCAGGCGCGGACGAGAATCCTGACGGTGAGAAGACCACTGAGGCTGGCCTGGTTCTCTCCTTCCAGCACGCACTTAATGCCCTCGCTTTCGAGGTAGTTTTTGACGATCTCCGCGTCGGCAAGGGTCTTGGACGCGTACACTTCCACCGGTTCGTTTGCGTTCACGGTAAGCCTCCGTCGCATTGATTTCAGGGCACCCGTCTGCCGCCGAAAAAGGAGAGAGCAAACGTCGTGCCGCCAGGGATAGGCGGCGGAGTCGGCAAGGGTCTCGATTAGGCCGGCCCGTTGCATGAAACGCCTCTCGGTTGTTAGGATCAATCGTACGGATCACCTGGAAAACGCGCTCGCCTGAGCCATTCATTTTCCCTTGTCGATCTTTCGCGAAAACTGTAGTTAATCTCCCACCCAATCAGGAACGCAAACAATGGCCACCAAGAAAGTCAAGTTCTACGGCACCCGAGGATCGATCCCGATCTGCGACCGCGATTTTCAGGATTTCGGCGGGAACACGACCTGTGTACTGCTCAGCGGCGATGACGGTCAGATGGCGATTCTGGACGCGGGCACCGGCATTCGCAATTTGGGCCGAGACTTGATCGCCAGCGGCCACCCGCAACCGGAGACCATATTCATCGCGCTGACTCATTTTCACTGGGATCACATCCAGGGGTTCCCGTTCTTCGCGCCTGCTTACGATCCCCGACGCCACTTCACGATCAGCGCCTTCGGCCGCACGGGAGAAGTGAAGGATTTGAAGAGCATCTTCGCAGGGCAAATGCAGAAGGAGTACTTCCCCATTCCGCTGGAGCAAATGGGGGCGACGTTCGCTTTTCTCGAACCGGGGGGCGACGAGTTCGAGGTTGGTCCTGCCCGGGTGATCTCGTACAAGCACAATCATCCCGGTGGGGCCTACACGTATCGCGTTGAAAGTCGGGGCAAGGTGTTCGTCTTCTGCACGGACATCGAGCACGGCGAGCGCATCGATCCGAACATCGTGAAGCTATCGACAGAGGCGGACCTGCTCGTTCACGAGGCCCAGTACACCCCTGAAGAGTTGAAACACAAGAAAGGCTGGGGCCATAGCAGCTGGGAGCAGGCCATCGAGGTCGCCAAACGGGCCGGAGTGAAACGACTGGCTCTGACCCACCACGATCCGGACCATAACGATGCGTTTCTGTTGCGGGTCGAAGAACAGTGCAAGAAGCACTTTCCCAATGTTGACCTTGCCCGAGAAAATATGGAAATCGAATTCTAGCGCGGCCCAGTCCAGTCGCCGTTGCGCGGAACGCTGCCGAGGCTCAAAGAGAGCAACCTCATCACCCTGGCTGCGCACGGACGGATTGCAAATCCGTCCTACCGCCGTGCGCCACCCGCTTTGAACCATGCCGTCTCGTCCGCGGTCGGTGCCGCAGCGACACGAAAGTCGCCGCCGCCTGGGGCGAAAAACACCAGTAACGTATTGACAAGTTTGCATAACGTCATATGATAGATGAATGAAGTTGCGGCCCATTCCCCCTGCCGCTGCACCGGCGACGTTCGTTTTCGTCCTCGCCTCAGTTGTCATCCAAAAACAACTCCACCCTTCGGGAGGGAGAGGCCCCCCAGCCGAACCAGGGACAGCTCTCGAAATTGTGGAACTTATTATTGCATGATTACGTCTACATAGGATTCCCGCCCGATTCGACAGAACGTCGTGGAAACTCCGTCCCACCTTGCCTGCGTCTCGCCCCAACCGTCGTCGCTCGTAGTATAGTCGCGTCTACGTATTATGAACATACCTGCTGAGCCTACGAACTCGTGGGCCATTCAGTGTTGTGCCGCGGAACAACAGTCCCCGGCCGAGAAACCGAGCGCGTCCGGCCCCGTCCAGGCCCCGAATAGCGCCGTCACTCCGCATCAGGGCGACTCGAACGCCGGGAGGGGACGGGGCGGGCAGTCGGCCGCCCCCGGTATGACTCCGGTCGCTGTCGGCGACCCTGCCACCGCGGCCTACTGGAACGCCCGCGGAGTGGCACTCACGATCGCCGGGAACTTCCGTGAAGCCGTGGCGGCCTATGAAAGGCGCTGCTCTTGCGGCCGGACTATGCCGAAAGCTGCAACAACCTGGGTGTGGTCCTCACCCACCTGGGAGAGCTGGAACGGGCCGTGAGCTGTTTTGAACAGGCCCTCCGTCAAAAACCCGCGTATGCCGAGGCGTGCAACAACCAGGGGGTCGCGCTGGCCGCCCTGGGACAACGGGAACGGGCAACGGCGGCGTACCAACAAGCCGTCCGACTCAAACCGGACTACGCCGAAGCCTGGAACAACCTCGGGATCTTGCGGCACGAAGACAACGACTTGGCCACAGCCGCGGACTGCTACCAGCGGGCTTTACGCCTGAAGCCGAACTATGCGGAAGCGTCCAACAACCTGGCGACGGCCTGGAAAGAACAAGGGCTGCTCGACGAGGCGCTGGCCCAGTACCGGGAAACCTTGCGTTACCGGCCCGACCATGCGCTGACCCTCTACAACCTGAGTCAGTTCGCGGCGGAAGGACGTTGTCACTTCGGACTGGCCGATCTCGAACGCATCAAGAGCCTCATCGTCTCCGAACGCGTTCCCGTGCTCGACCGCAGCCTGCTCTGCTACACACTCGGCAGCGTCCTGGACCGGCAGAATGGCGCGGACGAGGCTTTCGGCTGGTTTCAGAGAGCCAATGACCTGCGCCGGCGCTACCACGAGGACCACAACAATGCGTTCGATCTCCAAGCCCACCGGACGCAGGTGGACCGCGTGATCGCCGCTTTCGACCGAACCTATTTTCAGGGCGTTCAGGGTTGGGGCCTGGCCTCGGAAGTGCCGGTCTTTATTGTCGGCATGCCCCGCTGCGGCAGCAGCCTGGTGGAACAGATCCTCGCCAGCCACACTCAGGTATTCGGCGCCGGCGAACTCGGGAAACTGCCGCAGCTCATCGCCGCGTCCGTGCGCAGGGCGTGTGGCACCGACCTTGCTGCAGGTTCCAAGCCCCCGCGCGATCGGGCCGCAGCACAAGCCCTGGCCGCCGACTGCCTGGCGCGACTGAAGCAGCTCGGCGGCGCGGCCTCCCGGGTAACGGTCAAGACCCTGGAAAACTTCATGTACCTCGGGACCATCGCCGTGCTGTTCCCACATGCCCGCATCATTCACTGCCGGCGCGATCCCCTCGATGTAGGTCTCTCCTGCTTCTTCCAGAATTTCCAGGGCGTGAGCTTCACCTGCACGCTGGAGGACATTGGCGCCTACTATCGGGAGTACGAACGGCTCATGGCGCACTGGAGGCAGGTCCTGCCCTTGCCCGTGCTCGAGGTGGGCTACGAAGAACTGGTCCACGATCCCGATCCCGCGATCCGCCGGATGTTGGCCTTTTGCGGGTTAGAGTGGGAAGACGACTGCCGGGACTTTTTCAAGACCCGACGGTCGGTGCGGACGGCCAGCACTCTCCAGGTTCGCAAGCCGATTTCGACCAGCTCGGTCGGACGCTGGCGGCGCTATCGTTCCCATCTCACACCGCTCATCCGAGCGCTCGGCGATTCGGCTGGAACGTGATAGCCGGGGGTGCGCGAGTACGTGAAAGCCGGGGGTGCGCGAGCGAAAGAAAGCCGGGGGCTGCGCGAGTACGCGACCCCCGTCTGAGCTATGCAACCCCTTCGGGGTAAATACAACCACGGATTGCTCGGCATTTACCCCGAACGGGTTGCATACCCCAGCCGGGGGTCGCGTACTCGCGCACCCCCGGCTATCGCTCCGCACCCCCCGGCTATCTGCCGTGCCCCTAACCCCCAGCACGCGGCAGCCAGATGTCGAACCGTGCTCCGCGGCCCGGTTCGCTGTTCACCTCGATCCGTCCGCCGAAACTCTCGACGATCTGCTGCACGACCGCCAATCCCAGGCCGGTGCCCGTCTCCTTGGTCGTGAAGAAGGCGTCGAACAGCTGACACTTCACCTGCTCCGTCATTCCCTGGCCCTCGTCCTGCACCGTCAAGCGTATCCATGGGCCGCGTTCGCCGGAGTTGTATGCCGCTGTCTGCACGCGCAACCGGCCGCCGTGCGGCATGGCGTCGCGGGCGTTCAGACACAGGTTCATCAGCACCTGTTGCAGTTGCGTCGAGTCGGCATCGATGACCAGGTTGCCGGCTTCCAGATCGGCCTCCACCTTGATGTTGCTGCGCACGGAGAGCGCAGCAGGTCCAGAGTTCGGCTGGCCACGGCATTGACGTCCACTGGACGGCGCTGCGATCTTTTGCTGCTTGGCGAAGGTCAGCAGCTGGCTGGCCAGGCTCGCCGCCTGTTCGCCGGCCGCCGGTGATGCGCCGCAGATCGTCGTGAACCGGATGGTTCGGCGGCAGCGCGATGCCCGGCCAAATCGGCTCACGCCCAGCACCACGCTGAGCAGGTTGTTGAAGTCGTGCGCCACGCCGCTTGCCAGCCGGCCGATCAGCTCCAGCCGGCGGGCCCGCTCCAGTTCTTGCTCCAGCTGCCGCTCGCGCGTCACGTCCAGCAGCAGCGCCGTCACGCCCACCACGGCGCCGTCCGCTGCAGAGCGGTTGACTGACGCAGATAGGCCACGCGCTCCTTGCCCGCCTTGTCGCGGTAACGCAGCTCGCCGCGGCTGGGCCGGCCGGCCAGTCCGTCGGCGAGCATGGCCTGGGCCAGCGCCACGTATTCCGGCAGGATCAGCGACCTCCCATTGGGACGGATCGGCGAAATCTTCCAGCTCGTAGCCGCTCAGCACGCGCGTCGCCGGGTTGGCGTAGATCACGTGCCCCGTCCGGTCTGCCTGGATGAGCATGAACGGCATGGACTCGACCAGCGTGCGGTACTTCTCCTCCGAGAGCCGGATGCCCTCCTGGGCCTTGCGGAAGGCGGTCACGTCGGAGAACGTCGTCACGGCGCCGCCGTTCGGCGTTCCCGTCCCCAGCGGCATGGCGTTGACCAGCACCCAGCGAACGGCCGGCTCGGCGATGCCGCGCTCGAGCCGGTCGCTCGCTCGGGCGGCCAGGCCGAGAAGGAGATTGCGGACCGGCACGGCCGCTCTTCAGGACGACGTGCCAGGGCCGTTCCTCGGCCGGCAACGGCGAGCCGTCCTCGCCCAGACAGCCAGGGAGTTCGTCCAGCGACCGGCCGCGCAGCGCTTCCGGCGATTCGCCGAGGAGGGCACAGGCGGTCGGGTTGCAATCCATGACGAGGCCGCGCCGGTCGAGGACGATCAGGCCCTCGGCCATCGCCTCGACGACGGCGCGGAGCCGGCCCTCGCTGTCGCGGCGGGCGGCCTCGGCCTGGTGCAGCGCGGTCAGGTCTTCGATCACCCAGACGGCAGCGGCATCGCGGCCGTGGCCGCCCAGGTCCACCGGCGCCGCCCAGGTGATCAGCGGCACGCGCCGGCCGTCGGCGCGCAGGACCACGATGTCGTCGCACGACGCCGACCGCCCCTGCCGCAGGGCCTGGACGACGGGCAGTTCCTCGGCGGGATAAGGCGTGCCGTCCGGCCGTTGCAGCCGATAGACCTCCGGGAAGTGATCGACGCCGGCCGACACGTCCTCGCGCCGGCCCAGCAGTTGGCGGGCGCGGGCGTTGACCAGCACCGGCCGGCCCGCCGACCCCTGCACGAAGACGACGCCGGCCGGCAGGTTGGCGACGAGCGTGTGGAACATGGTCGACGTTCGCCGCAGGTCGTCGGCCAGGGCGCGCTGTTCGGACGATGTCGATCACCACGCCTTCCCAGCCGATCAGCTGGCCGGACGAATCGAACTGCGGCGCCAGCGTGTCGCGCACCCAGCGTCCGTGCAGCGGTCCGGTGGGCAGGGAACGGACCGGGTTCGTGCGATGCCTCGGGCCGCATCCGCTTGGCGTCCGGCACGACGAGGCGGTATTCGCAGGACACGGGCTGCTGCTGCCGGGCGAGCTGGCTGACGGCGGCCAGGAGGATTTCGCGGTCGTCGCGGGTGGACGCGCTCCAGCCATAGTTCGTAATCGCCGAGCAGCTGTTCGGGAGCACAGGCCGAGGACGGCCTGGCTGGCGGCGCTGACGAGCGTCACCTCGGCCTTCGGGGAGCGGTCGCCCGGCAGGGTCGGCGACGATGCGGGCGCTGTACAGCACCACCGGCACCTGGCCGACGACGCGGCGATAGCGGGCCTCGCTCAGCCGAATCCAGGTGGAGGAGGCGGACACCAGCAAGGCCGCGGCACACTCGGCGAGGAGGTTGGCTTCGAGCAAAAACAGGGCCGGGGTCGAGCCGGCGCCGGACAGGGCCAGCAACGGCAGAGTGGTGGCCGCGCCGGCGGCGAGGGTGCCGCCGAGCATGCCCCTGGCGGACCGCGGCCCAGACGATCAGCAGCAGCGGCGGTCCCCACAGCTGCCACGAAGACGGCTCCGCGCACCCGGCCCCAGGCAGAGCACAGGCTCAGCACGCCGGCCCCGACGGCCAGCCCAGCATGACCTCCACCAGGTCGCCGCAGTCAGGGCGGTAATGGAGATCCCTTGATGCGAGACGGTGCCTCGTGGACGACCTCGCCCGGCGTCCAGCCGCGCTGCACCAGCAAGGGCGTCAAGGCCGATCAGCAGCGGCGGCGCCAGCGATGCCAGGGCCAGTGCCCGGCCCAGCCAGTAATCGCAGAGACAGGATGCCGAAAGCATGCCTCCGGCCGTGCCGCCAATCCCAGGCAGAGGCTCGCGCGCACCGCGGCAAAGAGCAAGGCGACGGCTCCTGGCACCAGCAGCAAAAACAGGATGGCGGAGCGCGGATCGGCAAGGCTGCGCACTCCCCGTGCGCCCCGATAGGCTTGCCAGGCGACGACGGCCTCCGCCGCAGATGAGCGGCACGTCCACCCAGGCCAGGGCAAGCGCACCCGAAAGGACCAGCGATCCCGATAACCAGGCGATGCCCGACGGCCAAAGTATGACGCCACGAGCACGGCCACGGCCGCACGCCGAGGCCGAACCAGGAGACCGCGACAAACGCAACGCTGGCCGGCACGAACCAGGGCGACGAGGAACCGGCGCACCCAGGTCAGTGGATTCACGACCGAGCAAGACGATGAGCGAAATCCACAAGGAGAGGCGGCAGCAATGGAAACGAAGGGGGTGCGGCCGACGATGGCTGCGAGCGCGGGAGTTGGCAGCGGAGTCGGGTTGTTCGCCGGGACGGTCGGTTGGACTTGTTGCGGCATAGCCGGATCATCTCAGGGAGCCAGGGCGCAGGACTGATTCGACGAGTGCGCCGGTTCATTCCGCAGGCACAAACGACAGAGGATAAAAGAAGTGTAGGTCAAGATCAACGGGGACTCAAGCACATCTTGGAGTACCGCCGATTTTCGGTAGTGCCTCCGATTGCCCGACGCCGGCATTTACCGGAAGCGAGGCACGGGCAATGCCTACCATTTTCGCTGCCCACGTTGACCGGGGAGTCTCCTACAATAGAGATGCACTGTCTCCTGGCCACGGGATGCACCGATGGACGAACGACCCGAGAGCAATCTCGAAACCGATCCGCGATTTCCGAGCGGTCCCTGGGTCGGTTTCTTCGTCCAGAAGTATCCGCCGCTGGGCCGCCAGTCGATGGAGCTGCGTTTGACCTTCAATGCCGGCGTGATGAAGGGCGAGGGCCGCGAACTGCTCGGTGCGTTCCTCATTACCGGCCGATACGACGTGGGCGACGGCCGCTGTCACTGGACGAAGCGTTACATCGGCCGGCACGACGTTTTCTACAACGGCTTCAACGAAGGGAAAGGGATCTGGGGCGTCTGGGAGATACCCGGCCATAACGTTGCGCCGGACCTGCACGGCGGCTTTCACATCTGGCCGGAGGGGATGGCCGACCCGACGGAGCAGCACCTCGCCGCCGCGATCGATCTCGAACAGGCGGTGGGGGCGGAGGAGCCGGTCCCAGCGGAGCCGGTCCCGGCGCTGTCCTGATGCCGATTCCCGCGGAGATGAGGTTCCGATGACCGACACCCTGACGACGGAATTGCTGCAACTCAACCAGCGCCTGCTCGACAGTATCACGCAGGGCGACTGGAAGACCTATGAGGAGTTGTGCGATCCCTCCCTCACCTGTATCGAACCGGAAGCGCCGGGGCAGATTGTCGAGGGCCTGTCGTTCCACAAGTTCTATTTCGAGCTCGGCGGCGTCCGCGGCCGGCACCAGACGACGATTACCGCGCCGCACATGCGCATCCTGGGCGACGTGGCCGTCCTGGCGTATGTCCGTCTGGTGCAGAAGCTCGGCAACAACGGCGCACCGGTCACCGCCGCCAGCGCGCCAAACGCGCATCTGGCAGCGCCGCGACGGCAGGTGGTGGCACGTTCACTTTCACCGCACGGCGCTGGGATAATTTGCCGAACGAACCACGGAGCGATTGAGTTGCCAGCGTGTTGACACAAGGCTGGCCTGTTTCAAAGGCGGCTAACACCGTGGTAGGACGGATTTGCAATCCGTCCGGGCGATGGCGGACGGATTGCAAATCCGTCCTACCACGGTGGTACCCGCCTTTGAAACACGGGCCTCGAGTCATCGGTTCGACCCCCTTGACCTACGCCAGTTGCTCCAGCCAGGCGCGGATGTCGTGTTCATACTCGCTGGCCAGGTCGCCCTTGACCAGCTGGCGGTGGAAGTCCGCCGCCCCTTTGCGGCCCACATCGGCCGCCTGGGCGCTGGCGAAGCGCTGGGCCGGGTCCGCGGCCACCAGGCGCCGGCACAGGCTCAGCAACAGCTCGTTGCCGCTCACCTCCGGCGGCAGCAATTCCGGCAGGCGCCGCTCCAGGACCTCCTTGGCCTGAACCAGCTCCCCGTAGGTGGTCAGCCCCTCGAAGGGAGCCCGGCCGGCAAGCATCTCGACCAGGACATAGCCCAGGCTGGCCAGGTCGGAGCGCGGCGTGTTCTCGCTCTCCCCGCAAGCACCTCGGGTGCGGCGTAGGCCGGCGACCACATGCGCCGGGGCCCTTCGCCGCGCAGGTCGACCGCCGAGCCGATGTCGATCACCTTGGCGTTGCCGGATCGCTTGAGCAAGATGTTGGCCGGCTTGAGGTCGCCATGGACGATGCCCTCGCGGTGCAGCGCCGCCAGCCCCGCCAGGCAGTCGCGCAGCACGGCGATGGCCACGCCCGGCTTCAGCCGGGCCTGCGCCGGGCCCGGGGCCAGGATCACCCGGTTGACGTACTGCCAGCGCTCCGGGGTCGACCGGCGCCCGGCTGCGCTCCAGCATGGCGGGGCTGAGCAGCTCGCGCAGGTCGTAGCCGTCCAGCCACTCCATCTCCATGACGCGGATGCCGCCCTGGTCGATGAAGTCGTGGACGTCGACGACGTTGTCGTGCTGGATGCGGGCCACGCGGGCGGCAACCTGGGCGACGCTGCGCCATGTCCTCCTGGTAGGAGGGCTCGTCGCGGTAGGACTCTGGTGAGAAGACCTTGAGAGCCACCGGCCGGGCGAAGCCGTCGGCACCCAGACGCTGGGCCAGGTAGACGGCTCCCTGGCCGCCGCTCCCCAGGAGCCGGGACTTGCGGTAGCGGGTGGTCCAGCACAGCTCGACGGCGTGGGTGATCTCCTGGTAGCGGGCGCCGAGCGTTCCCGCGGCACGATGTCCCCCGCCGTCGGGGTTAGGTGGGCGGTAAGGCTCGGTCGGGCTCATACGATTTTCCTCCGACTCCCTACACGCACGGACGAAAGAAGCATTCTAGCGGAACCGGCTGGAGACGCTGAAAGCTTGCGGAGAAGTGCTGTCGGCCCGTGCGTTTCGTCGAGGCGACGACCACTGCCGTCGGCGCCTTGACGCACTCCCGCAGCGCCCGGTACAACATACGGTGCCGGCCCGGAGAGGAGCGTTCGTCGTTGCCGCCGTCGGTTCACCACTGGCCCCTAACCTAACTTGATGCCTATGAGACTCATCCTTCTTGCAAGTATTGTTCTGCTGTACGTCCCGACATGCGTCCGCGCGTCTGGTTTGCCGAAGCCCATCCGCGCGTTCATCGAGGCTCAATGCCTCGACTGCCACGATGCCGATTCGGCGCGGGCGGGCTTCCGCATCGATTTGCTCACGGACGATTTCACGGCCGGCAACAACGCCGACCTGTGGAAAGAGGTGATGGACAAGATCAACTCCGGCGCAGATGCCGCCCAAGAAGAAGCCGCGGCCCGGATGCGAAGGAGGCGTTCGCCGTGGCTTCGTGGGTGGCGCAGAAACTGCGACGAAACGACGAAGGCGGCGCAGGGGGCGGGCGGGCGCGTGCCGATGCGGCGGCTGAACCGCGTCGAGTATGCGAACACGGTGCGCGACCTGTTTTCGCTGGAAGAGGGCTTCGCCCGGCGCATCGAGAAGGAACTGCCCGCGGACGGCAAGGTCGGCGGGTTCGACCGCGGGGCGGCCAGCCTGTTCATGGACGAAGGCCAGCTCGATCAATACATGGCCGTGGCCGACCTGGTGCTCGACGAAGCGCGTTTTCAACGAACAAGCCGGAAGTCCAGAAGTTCACCTGGGACGCGACGGAGGAGAAGTACGTCCACGGCATCGGCGTCGCCTACAAGGACGAGTCCGGCAAGATCGATTGACGACAACCCCACGCCGGGATTCGTCGCGAACCTCAAAGAGCCGCTGAGCATGATTCCGATCGACGGCTTCGAGCAATGGAATGCGAAGGAAAAACGCTACGTGCCGCACGGGCCGTTCGACTGGACGCATGAAGAACGGCGGCATCGAATACCTCTCCGGCGGCAACAACTACCGCAAGCCCGGCAATCTGCGCAGCCCGTTTTTCGCCGAGGATTGGGGCCAGAAAGGGCGTGACGCGGGATGGCTGGTATCGCTTTCGGGTCCAGGCGGGCGCGTTCAGCGGCGAGGGCAAGGAGGCGCAGAAGGAAGTGCGGCTGGTCGTGGAATACGGCTACGGCAGCCCCATCGAGGTGGTGAAGAGCGCGGTGATCGATGCTCCGCTCGATGCCCCGAAGGAATACGAGTTCCTGATGTATCTGCAAGCCGGCCCGCCGGGCATGAATCGCTCGTGGCGCATCGGTTGGGACAACGGCGACAAGGACGTGGTCATCGATCAATCCGCTGTATTGGGACGTGCAGTGGAAGCAGGTGACCATCGCCGGCGAGATCGATCGAGCGCAATCAGCGAGAAGAAGCCCGCGGAGGAAATCGCGGCTCTGAAGAAGAAATCGGAAGAGGCGCATCGCGGCCGCGACGGAGAACCGCAAGACGTTCGAGGGGCCCTACTGGATCTATGACCCGAAGCTCGACATCGCCAAGCGCCCGCGGCTTTGGCTCGGCAAAATGGAATGGGAAGGGCCGATCGTCGAATGGCCGCCCAAGGGCCGCAAGACGCTGTTCTTCGCGGGCGAGGAGCGCGACGACGACGCGTATCTGCGGGAGATTTTCGCGAAGTTCCTGCCGCTGGCTTACCGCCGGCCGGTCACGCCGGAGGAATTGGACCGCGTCGTGAATTGGACGCTGCAAGACCAAGGCCGACCGCGGCCTGTCGTTCACGCACGGCCGTGCGCGAGGGCGTGAAGAACGTCCTTTGCTCGCCCGACGTTTCTCTATCTCGGCAGCGAGGCGCATGCCGTCGACGGCTCCGGCGAAGCCGTCGTCCGGACCGCAGCCGGTGGATGGCTGGCAGTTCGCGAGCCGGCTTGTCGTATCTGCTGTGGAGCAGCACCCCGGACGAGGAGTTGTATCGCCTGGCCGCGCAGAACAAGCTGCGCGACCCCGCCGTGCTGCGGGCGCAGGTGAAGCGGATGATCGCCGATCCCAAGGCGTGCGGAGTTTGTCCGCAGTTTCGCCGGGCAATGGCTGGGCGTGCGCAACTTCGACAACGGCAATCCGCCGAATCGCGATTTCTACCGGCACTACGACGACGCCCTGCGCGACAGCTCGAAGCGCGAGCCGCTGGAGTTTTTCAGCGAGGTGCTGCAGCAAGGACCTGCCGCTGACCAGCTTTCTCGACAGCGATTTCCTCGTCATCAACGAACGCCTCGCGAAGCATTACGGCATCGAGGGCGTCGAGGGCGAACACTTCCGCCGCGTGCCCGCCCCTGCCGATGACCGGCGCGGCGGCGTGCTGGGCATGGCGGGCATTCTGACCTATCTCGCGGACGGCACGCGAACGCTTCCCGTGCGCCGCGCGACCTGGGTGCTCGACACGTTGTGGAATCAGCCCGTGCCGCCGCCGCCGCCGAACGCCGGCGACCTGCCGGCCATCAAGGACAAGAAACTCAGCGTCCGCGCCCGCCTCGACCAGCATCGCCTCTCGGAAAACTGCGCGAGCTGCCACAGCCGCGTCGATCCGTTCGGCCTGGCGCTGGAAAACTACGACGCCACCGGCATGTGGCGCGACCGCCAGAACGGCGAAGGGATGCGCGGCGACAACGAATTCGCCCGCGCTGGACGTGAGCGGCAAGCTGCCCGAGCGGACGCGAATTCAAGAGCGTGCAGGAATTCAAAGCCGCGCTGCTGGCCGAGAAGGAAACCTTCGTCAAGGGCTTCACGGAAAAGCTGCTCTGCTACGCCCTGGGCCGCCCGATCGGCTATGGCGATCATCTCACCGTCGAGCAGATCATGGCGCATGCCGCGCAAGCACGAATACCGCTTGCAAGAAATCATCCAGGCCACGGTGGCCAGCCCTTTTTTCCAAACCAAATAACCGCCGGGAAGCAGACCGTCATGAACATCAACACGAACAACTGGCGCATGCCGCGCCGCACGTTTCTCAAAGGTCTCGGCGCTACGGTCGCGCTGCCCTGGCTCGAAGTGATGAGCGCCGAACGCGAAGATCGGTCACCACCGCCGGCTCGATGGCGCCGCGATGAAATCCCGCGCCGCGCCATGTTCACCTACTGGGGCCTGGGCGTGGAGATTCGCGGCTTCACGCCGCCGGACACCGGGAAGAACTACACGCTGACGCCCTCGCTCCAGCCGCTCGCGCCGTTCAAGGACGACTGCACGGTGCTGACGGGCCTGACGTCGTTACACCGGCGGCCACGGCTCGTGCTGTTGCCTGCTCACCGGCGTCAACACGGTGCGCAACGCCAAGACGCTGACCTCGGTGGACCAGCAGCTCGCCGCCCATCACGGCAGCGCGACGCGCTTTCCCTCGCTCGTGCTCGGCACGGTGCGCGAGACGGGCTTCGGCGGGCCCTTCCCCATGACCCTGTCGTGGAGCCGAAACCACACGCCCATCACGCCGGAGAATCGGCCCGAAGTGCTCTTCGAAAAACTCTTCGGCAGCGAGGACAACAACACGCTGGCGGCGGCCAAGCAGGCGATGGCCCAGCGCGGCAGCCTGCTCGATTCGATCAAGGAACAGGCGGCCGCGCTGCAGCGTCGGGTGGGCACGGCCGACCGCGAGCGGCTGGAGCAATACTTCACCTCCATCCGCGACCTCGAAGAACGCATCAAGGTCGAGGGCGAATGGATCGACCGCCCCAAGCCCAAGGTGCCGCGCCCCGACTTCGGCCAGGGCTCGCCGCGCGACCGCATCGCCGGCGACGGCCGCGGCTACTCGGAATACACCCGGCTGATGTTCGACATGATCGCCCTGGCGTTCCAGACCGACAGCACGCGCGTCGTCAGCCACATCCCCCGCACGCGAAGGCGACGAGGCCACGTGCTACAGCTACCTCACCAAGAGCAAGTGGGACCTGCACACCATCACCCATCACAACGAGCAGGAAGACAAGCTCGTCTTCTGGCGGCAACTCGACGCCCTCTACCTGGCCGAATGGGCCTACTTCCTCGGCAAGCTCAAGGGCGTGAAGGAAGGCAACGGCACGCTGCTCGACAACACGATGGCCGCCTGGGCCACCACCAACGGCGGCCCCAACGCGCACGATTCGAACCATGCTCCCGCTCATCCTCTGCGGCGGCACGGCGCTGGGGCTCAAGCATCAGGGGCACCTCGTGCAGAAGGACATGCCGGTGGCGAATGTCTGGCAGACGATCGTGGAGAAGATCGGCATGCCGTTGCCCGAGAACTTCCAGGGCGGCCTGGCGAAAGGCGTCGTCAAGGAGTTGGTGTGAGTTCGGCGATATTCCCATGAGGACGCGAGTGTTCACGACTTGACTCGAATGAACACGAAGCAAACGTCGGGCATGATCCTCAGCATCAACCGGAGGGCCGGATACAGGCCCTCACCAGCGCAGCGAAGCCGCCAGCAGCAGCATTTTGACGAACGGCTCATCCGCGATCTCGTCGGCGAACGTCAGACGCACATCCTCGTCGTGCCAGGCCAGCTGAGCCAGCGCATGACCCTGCCCATCCACGAACCGACTCGTCCGCGTTCGCAGCTCGTCCTCGCGGAGGGACAGGCGCCGGCCCGTTCGGTTCAGCAGGAGCGGGCCGCCGTTCCAGCCGACCAACCGGTCGTCCGCGTCCCAGACTTCGTACCAGGAAAAGATCGACCAGCAACGGCGCACGGTACAGAGCAGCGATTCGTCTTCCTGTTCACGAACTTCGAGAACGCGCCGAGTGAAACACGACCGCCAACCGCTGCGCGGTCGAAGCTGACACAGGCCGACGGGAAGCCCAGAATCGCGGTCGAGAATGGCCCGCCGTCCTGAAGCATCGTGGGCCACGAGCAGCAGGGCTTTCCTCTCCAGCAATCCTTCCGCGGCACCCATGACGCCCCCTCGGCCTTCTTCCGGCCAGGGTCATTATACCGCACCGTAGCGTCTGTAAGGGATTTGCTGATTTTAAGCTTTATACCGAGAATTCGGCTCGTAACAGGGTTGCTTCCTTCCACCCTGTGAGCTACATTTTTGGCACGGAACAGAACGAGGACCAATCCAGCAGGCAACATCCATGCACCTAATATTCGGCAACGTAGCCGCGCTTGCGGTCGCGCTCATTTTCTACACCTGGAAGATGTTCATCGAGGTAGAGACGCGCAAGCAGCGCCTCCTGTGCGAGCGCGTGGCGTACATGCTCTGGGTGGCGGCCGACCCGGCCGAAGCCCCGCACGAATCGCTGTACGCCGACGTGGGCTGACAGTCATCCGTGCCGCCGTCGGACCTACTTCCCCGACGGCGCTCCGCAATCGGTTTTTTTCCGTCCGGGAGACTCGGTGTCCCGGCGGTCTCGGCTCTCCGCCATGGCGGTCGGCATCCTCCACCGAGACAGAGGTTCCCGTTCACCCTAGCGGCGGCGGAGCCTCTGTTTTTTCCCCCTTCCACGTTTAGCCGCGAGCTTTTGCGAGCGCTTCTGGTTTTCCCCCTTCCACGTTTAGCCGCGAGCTTTTGCGAGCGCTTCTGGTTTTTTCCCTTCCACGTTTAGCCGCGAGCTTTTGCGAGCGCTTCTGGTTTTTTCCCTTCCACGTTTAGCCGCGAGCTTTTGCGAGCGCTTCGAGGCGCTCGCAAAAGCTCGCGGCTAAACTCAAAAAAGACGCAACTTGACGGTTGACCGGCGCCACATCGGGTGGATACATTAGAGAGACCCGAATATCTCCCCACCCACCGCCCCACAAGGAGTTGCATTCATGCGTTTCTTCGATCGTAGAGAGTTTCTCCAGAACACCTCTGCTTTCACCTCCCTGCTCGCCGCCGGCCCGATTGCCTCGGCGGTCGCGGAAGAGAAGAAAGCGGAAAAGAAGGCTGCGGCCAACGACCGGCTGCGCGTCGCTGTCGTCGGCGTCAACGGCCGCGGTATGGCCCACGTCGGCGGTTTCAACAACGCCAACAGCTGCGAAATCGTCACGATCTGCGATTGCGACGAAGCCGTCATCGGCAAGGCGATGAAGGCCGTCGAGGGCAAGCACGGCCAGGCGCCGAAGTTCGAGCAGGACATCCGCAAGGTCGTCGAAGATAAGAACATCGACATCATCTCGATCGCCACGCCGAACCACTGGCACGCCCTGGCCGCCATCTGGGCGATGCAGAACGGCAAGGACGTGTACGTCGAGAAGCCGGTCAGCCACAACGTTAGTGAGGGCCGGCGCATCGTCGAAGCCGCTCGCAAGTACAACAGGATCTGCCAGGCCGGCACGCAGAGCCGCAGCGGCACGGGCCTGCGCGAGGCGATGGCCTTCCTGCACAACGGCGGGCTCGGCAAGATCAAGGTCGCCCGCGGCCTCTGCTACAAGCCGCGCGGCAGCATCGGCAAAGTGACGGGCGCTCAGCCGATTCCGAAGTCGATCGACTACGATCTCTGGTGCGGCCCGGCCCCGAAGAATCCGCTGATGCGCCAGAAGCTGCACTACGACTGGCACTGGCAATGGGACTTCGGCAACGGCGATCTCGGCAACCAGGGCATCCACGAGATGGACAAGGCCCGCTGGGGCCTCGGCAAGAACGAACTGCCGAAGTCGGTCGTCAGCCTCGGCGGCCGCTTCGGCTACGTCGATGACGGCGAGACGGCCAACACGCAGATCGCCGTCTTCGACTACGGCGATTGCGAGCTGATCTTCGAAGTGCGCGGCCTCAAGACCAACGACTTCATGGGAGCGAAGGTCGGCAACATCTATTACGGCACCGAAGGCTACATGGTGGTGCCGAACTACTCCAGCGCCACGGCCTACAATCTCAAGAACGAGAAGATCAAGTCGTGGGGCGGCGGCGAAGATCACTTCGGCAACTTCATCAAAGCCGTGCGCAGCCGCAACTACAAGGATCTCAACGGCGAGATCGAAGAGGGCCACCTCTCGAGCGCGATGTGCCACCTGGCCAACATCAGCTACCGCCTCGGCAGCGAGCAGCCCTTTGACAAGACGCGCGGTGCCTTCGGCGATGACAAGGAAGCGTTCGCTACCCTGGAACGCATGGTCGATCATCTGAAGGACAACAGCCTGAAGGTCGAGGAGCTTAACTATCGCGTCGGCCCCAAGCTGGCGTTGAACCCCAAGACCGAGACGTTCCTCGATAACAAGGCGGCCAACGCCATGCTGACCCGCGAATACCGCAAGGGCTTTGCGGTGCCGGCGAAGATTTGACGACTTGTTTAGCCGCGAGCTTTTGCGAGCGTTGGAGTGACTAGCGCTCGCAAAAGCTCGCGGCTAAACGTTTCGCACATTCCCCTCTCCATCGAACGTCAACGGCCGCGCCGGTCCGATCGGCGTAAACCGCGTTTTCGGATTCGGATCGCTCAGGCAGGCCTCGGACACTTCCAGCTCTTCCAGCATCAACGTGTTCTTGATGTGCATCACCCGCGCCTCGTGCGGCTCTCGGCTGCCGATGATCTTCAGCGCGGCGTCGATCACCTCGCGGTCCGTGTCGAAATGCACCGGCAGAAACGCCCCTTCCGGATAGCCGGCCGTCAAGCAGTTGATGACCGTGGCCTTGTAGTTCATGCGCTTCACGAGCCGCGTCGTGGTGAAGTCGGCCAGGCCGAGACCGGTCGCATTGCCGTGCGTCTTCTCCGTGAGTCCACGGATGAAGATCAGCCGCATCGTCGGCTGGCTCTCACCCCCCTGTTGACCGCGGAAAGCACGCTTACGGCCGACGACGTTCGTGTCCATGCCGGAACCGCTGATGTCCTTACCGATTTCGTCGATGATGAGCAATTCCGCCTGAGCGAGCGGCAACCGGGCCAGCAGCAACTTCGCCAGGGCCAGCAGCTCCTCTTCGCGCGGCTCGAACCGCTCCGGCACCACGGCCTCGACCACCGCCGTCTCATCGAACGCGTTCTCCACGATGGCGAGGCCAAAGGCGATCGGGGCCTTCGCTCGCAACATTCGTCCCACCGAGCGAACGACGAGATCGTAGGACTGATCGAGCAGCAGACGATGATAGGCGAGGGCGCCGGTATGCTTGCCCAGGCCGATCATCATCATCTTGAGCAGCCCGCTCTCGACCGGACCGTGGTAGCCGGTGTGCGGCTTGATACGGCCGATGACGGCGATGTGATCCGCCTCCGAAGCGTGGCGGTCGAGAAACACCGGGAAGCCTTCTGCCGTGCTGCCGAGCGACACCACCTCCATCGATGAGCGGATCGGGACGCCGACGAACGCCTCGGTGATGCCGTAGCTCTCGATGAGATGCTTCTGCCCCTCGGCCGTGGCGCCGCCGTGGCTGCCCATCGCCGGCACCAGGAACGGCTTGGCGCCGAGCTTCTTCGAGGTAGTCGGCAGCTGCCCGGAGGACGATCGGGATATTGGCGATGCCGCGGCTGCCGGCCGTCAGCGCGACGGTATGGCCCGGCCGAATGCGCTTGCCGAGATCGAGTTTCTCCAGCGAGGCCGCGACTGCGCCCGGAATGTCCTCGACGCGCGGCCTCTCGAACGACTGACGGATGCGAACGAATTGCGGATATGCCACGGCACGCCTCCGATTGAGAACCACCGATCCTGGCGACTCGTTGACATGGTACGCGATCCGAAAGCGATTGAGAAGGGGTTGCCGCCAGCTTGCCGTTTCGCGGATGGGTCAACGGTGAATCTTTCAGAAAAATGCGCGTCGAACTCTTTACCATAATCGCGAACATCCGTATAACGATGTGAGCGAGAGGGCTAGCCGACCTTTGGTCGGCGGCTGTTCTTTGACAATTTGGCAGCGGTAGAAGTTGCAAATCACGAGCAACTGCAGCCGAACGGCGTCCGCTTCTGCCTCTCCCCTCTGGGGAGAGGGTAGGGTGAGGGGGCGACGGCCGGCAGTAGTTTCTTGCGATCTCTGCATGAGCCTTGAGAGAGAGTAGGATCGTTTACTCTGCCCGCGCGTCTTCCCAGGCGTGCGGGCCAGTAGTTGGTCGATCTCACACGCGATGCCTGTTCCCATGGGTTTCGAGGGTGCGATCAATGCGGCCAAGCTACTAAGGGCATGTGGGGGATGTCTTGGCGCCAGGAGGCGATGAAGGGCGTGGAAGACTGCGATAAGCCCGGGGAAGTGGTCAAACGCACGTTGATCCCGGGATACCCGAATTAGCGCACACTGAATCCATAGGTGTGCGTGGCTAACCGGGGGAACTGAAACATCTCAGTACCCCGAGGAAGAGAAAGCAAAAGCGATTCCGTCAGTAGCGGCGAGCGAACGCGGACCAGCCTAAACCACCCGGACTCGTCCGGGTGGGGTTGTAGGACCAGCATCATGTACTTTGGACCCTAGCGGAACTGTTCTGGAAAGCTCGACCATAGCGGGTGATAGTCCCGTACGCGGCAGGGAAAGAAGACTAGCTGGCACCTGAGTAAGACTCAACACGTGAAAGTGAGTCCGAATCTGCGGGGCCCATCCCGCAAGGCTAAATACTCCCTGGCGACCGATAGCGAACCAAGTAGCGCGAGCGAAAGATGGGAAGAACCCCTACCAGGGGAGGATAGTGAACCTGAAACCACATGCCTACAAGCGGTCGGAGCCCTACGTCTAACGACAGGGTGACGGCGTGCCTTTTGCATAATGATCCGGCGACTTACCGTTCTTAGCAAGGTTAAGGTGTTCTGCACCGGAGCCGAAGCGAAAGCGAGTCTGAATAGGGCGTACAGTTAGGGGCGGTAGACGCGAAACCACGTGAACTACGCACGGGCAGGATGAAGTGGGGGTAACACCCCATGGAGGTCCGAACTCATTAGTGTTGAAAAACTATGGGATGACCTGTGTGGAGGATTGAAAGTATCATCAAACGTGGAGATAGCTCGTTCTCTCCGAAATAACTTTAGGGTTAACGTCGAGATAGTTGGGCACGGGGGTAGAGCGACTGAATCGGCTAGGGGGCCTACCCGGCTACCCTTCCGAACCAAACTCCGAATACCGTGATTCCAAGTCTCGGCAGCTAGACGGCGGGGGATAAGCTCCGTCGTCGAGAGGGGAACAACCCAGACCGCCCGCTAAGGTCCCTCAATCATGCTCAGTGCGAAAGGAAGTTGGTCTCCCGAGACAGCCGGGATGTTGGCTTAGAAGCAGCCATCATTTAAAAAGTGCGTAATAGCTTACCGGTCGAGGAGTCCTGCGCCGATAATGAACGGGACTAAGCATGATACCGAAGCGGCGGGTAATGCGCAAGCATTACGGTAGGAGAGCGTTGTGCCATAGAGTGAAGGGGAACGGACGACGGTCCCTGGACGAAGCACAAGTGATCATGCCGGAACGAGTAACGATAAACAGGGTGAGAATCCCTGTCGCCGAAAGCCTAAGGTTTCCTGGGGAAGGTAAATCCGCCCAGGGTTAGTCGGACCCTAAGACGAGGCCGAAAGGCGTAGTCGATGGACGGCAGGTTAATATTCCTGCACCGGTCCCACGGACGATGCGCGTGACACTTCACGGAAGGTGGGCGCCCCATTAGATGCGGGCGTCCCGCAAGGGCGAGGGCATTTACGATCCCAAAGCCATCGGAAGTGGAGACGAGAAAAGCCGTGCGTAGGTTGATGTGGGCCGCCCGTACTAAAACTGACACAGGTAGGCGAGATGAATATTCTCAGGCGCTCGAGAGAACGCTGGTAAAGGAACTCGGCAACATAACCCCGTAACTTCGGGAAAAGGGGTGCCCTTTGGGGTGTTAAAGCTCTGGGGGGCCGCAGAGAAATGGATCTGGCGACTGTTTACTAAAAACACAGGTCTGTGCGAACGCGTAAGCGGAGGTATACAGACTGACGCCTGCCCGGTGCCGGTAAGTTAAGGAAGGGGGTTAACTCGTAAGAGTGAAGCTCGCGACCGAAGCTCCGGTAAACGGCGGCCGTAACTATGACGGTCCTAAGGTAGCGAAGTTCCTTGTCGGGTAAGTTCCGACCTGCATGAATGGCGTAACGACCGGATCACTGTCTCTACCAGCGACTCGGTGAAACTGTAGTTGTTGTGAAGATGCAACATACCCGCAACTAGACGGAAAGACCCCGTGAACCTTTACTGCAGCTTAGTATTGGGTTTAGGCCCAGCATGCGTAGCGTAGGTGGGAGGCGATAAACCTGGCGTCCCGGCGCCAGGGGAGCCGACCAATGAAACACCACCCTTGTTGTGCTTGAATTCTAACCCCGACCCGTGAATCCGGGCGGCGGACAGTGCTAAGTGGGCAGTTTGACTGGGGCGGTCTCCTCCTAAACGGTAACGGAGGAGTTCAAAGGTACCCTCAGCCCGGTCGGCAATCGGGCAGCGAGCGTAAAGGTAGAAGGGTGCTTGACTGCGAGTCCCATCAGACGAGCAGGTGCGAAAGCAGGACTTAGTGATCCGGCGGTGCCGGATGGAAGGGCCGTCGCTCAACAGATAAAAGGTACTCCGGGGATAACAGGCTTATCTCCCCTGAGCGTTCACAGCGGCGGGGAGGTTTGGCACCTTAACATATCGGGGTGCTGCGGAAGTAATTCCGTACCAACAAATCGGCTTATAACGGTGAACCCGTCAGCGGTCCAGTGAAGGACATGATGCGCAAGCAGAGTGTTCCGTGGCCGCCCGGCAACGCCGTGGGAAGTTCCTCGGTCGAAGGCGCGATTGCCAATCGTGTGTTCGATGTGTCGGAACCCCGTAACGACTGATCCGAAAGGAAAGGCTTTGGTCATGGGACCAGGGCAATACGCCGACTCCTGTCTCATTAACCCGACGTGCAAGCGAGAGGTTGCAACAAGTCAGATCATGGCCGGAACGCGGCCTAAAATCGACGACAGGAAGAAGACATAGTCTACGCCGCGAAAGCGTTGGAATCCGTACGATGTCGGCTCATCGCATCCTGGGGGTGGAGAAGCTCCCAAGGGTTTGGCTGTTCGCCAATGAAAGCGGTACGTGAGCTGGGTTTAGACCGTCGTGAGACAGGTCGGTCCCTATCTGTTGTGGGCGCAGGAGGCTTGCGCGGTTTTCTCCCTAGTACGAGAGGATTGGGAGGGACGTACCTCTGGTGTTCCAGTTGTCGTGCTAACGGCAGCGCTGGGTAGCCAACGTACGGCCCGGATAAACGCTGAAGGCATCTAAGCGTGAAACCCCCCGCAAGACGAGGCCTCCTTCCCCGCAAGGGGTGAAGACTCCCGGAAGACTACCGGGTCGATAGGCCGGGTGTGTAAGGCGGGCAATCGCCTTAGCTAACCGGTACTAACAGTCGAACGCTTCGCCGCATTGATCCTGCCCTCGCTTCCAAGAGGTCGTGCAGGAGATGGCGATCGTGATGAGTGACAACTGCCGCTGCCATTTTGATACACTCTTCGCCGCTGGCGGTTTAGCATCCTCTGCTAAGCCGCCAGCGGCAAGAGACCAAGCTTCCCGGTGAGCAAACTTGGATGGCCACACCCGTTCCCATTCCGAACACGGCCGTTAAGCATCCGAGGCCGATGGTAGTCCGTCGAGGGCGAGAGTAGGTTATCGCCGGGGTTTATCAACGCCCCGCTGGCAACACCAGCGGGGCGTTGTCGTTTCGATTGTTTAGCCGCGAGCTTCTGCGAGCGCTGGGGATAGCGCTCGCAAAAGCTCGCGGCTAAACGATGGAGGACCCTTGTGGACGCCTGCCATCACGGAGTATAATCGGTTTCATCCGGTCCACCGCCGTATTCCGGCGGTTCACCACCCGTGAGACGACACCGATGCCGTATTCCGCCGAAATCAGCCGGGCCAATCCAACCTGCTTCCTCTTCCTCATCGATCAGTCCAAATCCATGCTCGGACCGATGAGCGGTCAACCCGACAAACGCAAGGCCGACGCCGTCGCCGAGACGATCAACCGCCTCATCTACACGCTGGTTCTGCGCTGTGTCTGGGGGCAAAACGTCCTCGATCGCTTTCACGTCGGGGTGCTCGGTTACGGCAAGCAGATCGCGCAGTGGTCTCGGCGGCGCTCTGGCCGGCCGCGAATTGGTGCCGATTAGCGATGTCGCCCGCTGTCCGTTGCGGGTCGAGCAGCGCGTTAACCTCGTGGACGACGGCCAGGGCGGCAAGGTGCAGCAGACCGTCAAGTTTCCCGTCTGGTTCGAGCCGGTCGCCGACGGCAAAACGCCGATGTGTGCCACGCTCGAAAAAGCCGATACCGTCCTTGCGGGCTTCCTGGCCGAACATCCGAGCTGCTTCCCGCCGCTCGTGCTCAACCTGACCGACGGCGAAGCCAACGACGGCAACCCGGAAATCTCCGCCGCGCGCGTGCGGCAGCTGAACAGTGAAGACGGGGCCGTGCTGCTGTTCAACCTGCACCTGTCGTCGAAGGGCGAACAACCGATTGAGTTCCCCGACCACGAAAACGGCCTACCCGACGACTTCGCGCGCCGGCTGTTCCGCATGTCCAGTCCCTTGCCGCCGCCGATGCACGCCCAGGCACGTCAAGCCGGCTTCGCGGTCAGCAGCAACACGCGCGGCTTCGTCTTCAACGCCGATCTTGCGTCGGTTGTCCGCTTTCTGGACATCGGCACCCGCGTCGATTTCAAGAACCTGTCGCGGTGACCCATGAGAAGACGCACCGGCATCCACGGCTGGCGCGCATCTGCTGCGGTTCCGCCAATTTTGCGTGCCGCGTCAGGGCTTCGGTCCCAACGATTGTCTGGACGCCTCGGCCGGCGACCTGCTGCGCGGCCGATTCGCCATTGCCGACGGCGCCTCCGAAGGCGGCCCGGACTCCGGCCGCTGGGCCCGATTCCTCGTAGACGATTTCGTTCGTGCGGAGGAGACACACGATCCGTGGCCGGCGTCGCTGCTGCCTTTGCAGGAACGTTGGCGCGCCGAAGCTGGCGCCGCCGCCGCCCCGACGGAGATGCCCTGGTACGTGGCGGAACACGCCCGCGCCCGGGATCACGATGCCTTCGCTACCTTCCTCGGCCTGGTGATGCACGCCGCCGCCGCCCCCGACACTCCCTGGCGCTGGCAGGCGCTCGCGGTCGGCGATAGCTGCCTGTTCCAGGTGCGCACGGGAGTTCTGATCGAGCGTTTCCCCATAACCGCCCAGGAGGAATTCACGAGTACACCCTGGCTGGTCGGCTCGCACACCACGCCGGAAGAGGTACGCCGCGATCGAGGCCGGACCTGCGCCGGCGAGAGCTGGCCAGAGGACGTCATCTGGATGATGACCGACGCCCTGGCCGAGTGGTTTCTGCTGCGCTGGGAAGTTGACGAGAAACCCTGGGAGGAGCTGGAGCCGTTCCTCAACCCGATGGTTGTCGATGAGTCGTTCGACGACTGGATCGCCGAACTGCGCCAAAGCGGACAGATCCGCAACGACGACGTGACCCTGGCGGCCGTGTGGCTGGAGTGAGTACTGAGTACTGAGTACTGAGTACTGAGTACCGGGTACTGAGTACCGGGTACTGAGTACTCGAGTACTGAGTACTGAGTACTGAGTACTGAGTACCGAGTACTGAGTACCGAGTACCGAGTACTGATAACGAATCGAGTAGGAGGTCAGAACATGCCCTGGCCGACCTCGACCGACTACAACGAAGCGATTCAGAACCCCCAGGTTTGTTTCGCCGATGCCGACCTGCGCCAGGGCCAAGCCGATGGCCTCATGGGGTTGCCGCAGCCGTTCTCCGGCAATTTCGCCGACGTCTACAAGATGCTCGGCGGCAACGGCAAGAACTGGGCGGTCAAGTGCTTTACTCGTGAGGTGCAGGGGCTGCACGCGCGCTACCAGGCCATCAGCGATCATCTTCAGGAACGGTCGCGGCCGTTCATGGTCGAGTTCCAGTATCAGGAAGAGGGCATCAAGATCAAAGGGGCGTGGTTCCCCCTCGTCAAGATGAGCTGGGTCGAAGGTTTCGCCCTCAACCAGTTCGTCGCCGACCACTCCGGCGAAACGAACGTCCTCGAACGCCTGGCCGAGTTGTGGGTGAAACTGGCCGTCCAGCTCCGCGATGCCCGGATGGCGCACGGCGATTTACAGCACGGCAACGTCCTGCTCGTCCCCAGCACAAAGGCCAACGCGCTGTCCCTGAAGTTGATCGACTACGACGGCATGTTCGTCCCTTCCCTCGCCGACAAACCTTCCGGCGAGCTGGGGCACCGCAACTATCAGCACCCCGAAGCGCCAGGACGGCGACGCCTACCATCCCGAGATGGACCGCTTCGCCAACCTGGCGATTTACACCGCCCTGCGCAACGTCCGGGTGTCGGCCGATCTGTGGTCGAAGTACGGCGACCCGGAGAACTTGCTGTTCCGCCAACAGGACTTCGTGGAGCCGGCCGGGTCGGCGCTGCTCAAGGACCTGTGGGCGCTGCCGGACCACGACGCGCAGGCGCTGACGGGCCACCTGGTGCTGGCCAGCATCGGTCCGCTATCCGACGTGCCGTTGCTGAACGAGATTGTTAGCAGCGGCGCGGTCCGGCCGTTGAGCAAGGCGGAGGAAGGGCGCGTTGAGGGCCTGCTCTCCGCACGACCCAGCGCGCTGCGCCGGTCGAAGTTCGACCCGAGGGGGCAGAAGACCGATTCGGGATCCTCCGCGGGAGCGAAGACCGAGCTGGTCCGCGATCCGCCGACTGACGAAATGCGCCGGCGTGCGCCGTTCCTGATGTCGGAAGTGCTCGATTCGACGCCGGCGCTGAAGGCGGTCTCGATACCGCCGCCGTTGCCGACCGGACCGGTTCCACCGCCGTTGCCCGTCATGGCTGCGGTGCCGGTGCCGCCGCCCCTGCCGGAGCCGGTCGTGTCGAACGGGGTGCCGCCGCCGCTGCCGCTCCGGCCGCCGCGGATGCCCGAAATGCTGCCGCATCCGCTGCCGGCGCTTCGCACCGGGACGAAAATGATGCCCGCCGAACCGCCCCCGCAGCCGTCTCCAGAGTTGCCACGGTTCCTGCCGATTCCCTTTCAAAACGACCCGTTGCCGGCGTCGCCGCCGGGACCGATCGCGAAACTTCCGACTCCGCGTCGGTCACGCTCCTCCTCTTCCAAGAAACACGGCGCGGGTGACAACGACGATGACTATGGCTACTGGCGCAACCAGCCGATGGTGTACTGGGGGATGAGGGGAACTATCGCCCTCCTGCTCGTCGGTTTGCTGGTGTGGGGGCTATGGCCGAAGAGCAAGTCGGCCGACGCCGGTTCCAGTCGATCGGAGTTGCCGCGCATTCAGTCGTGTTCGCCGGAAAAAATCGAGCTGGCCGGCGGCAACGCGGCTCAGGTGACCGTCAAGATTGATCGGCGTCTTTTCACCGGCCGACTCGTCCTCAAGATCGACGGGCTGCCGCTGAGCGTGCATGGCGCGAGGAACCATCCGCTGCGGCCGAAGCAAGACATCGTAATCCTCCCTTACACAGCCGAACAGGAGATCGAGGCCGGCGAATTCCCGCTGACCGTCTCGCTGTGGGCTGAAGCCGCCCTGGCGGATGGGCAACCGATCGATCGGAAAAAGCTCACGTTGCTGGTATCGAAGGCGATCGTGCCGGTGCCGCCTGTCGATCCGGAGCCGGAGTGACGGTGCTTGTTTACGGTCCACGCGCATCGTAAACAAAGTTCTGATCCTCGTCGTTCTAACCTTGAGGACCGCCATGCCCCGTCGCACCTGTCCCCTGGGTCATCAGTGGGAGGTCGCCGCCGAGGAAGAAGCGACGGGCCGAAACCTGGAATGTCCTGCCTGCGTTCAGCAGAGAGCAGCTGCTGCGAGACCGACTCCGGCGCAGGCGACAGGACCGCTGGGGATTACCGTAGCGCTTGACCCGAAGACCGAGCAGGGAACATCTCAGCCCACACCGGCCGGGTTTCCCAGCCTTCCCGGTTATGAGATGCAAAGCGAGCTGGGTCGCGGCGGCATGGGGGTCGTTTACCAGGCGCGACAGATCAGTCTGAATCGTCTGGTGGCCGTGAAAATGATGCACGGCGGCGCCGGCGCAGGTGTACAAGAACGCGCCCGCTTTCGTGTGGAAGTCGAGGCCGTCGCGCACTTGCAGCACCCGCACATCGTCCAAATCTACGAGGTCGGCGAACAAGCCGGCACGCCGTTTTGCTGCCTGGAATTCGTGGACGGCGGCACCTTGAGTCAGAAGCTGGCGTCCGGCCCGATGTCTCCTACCGAGGCCGCACGCCTCCTCGAAATCGTGGCCCGAGCGGTCCATCACGCCCATCAGCGCGGCATCATCCATCGCGATCTCAAGCCCAGCAACGTCCTCCTCATGGCCGACGGTACGCCCAAGATTACCGACTTCGGATTGGCCAAGCGGCTCGGCGGGCAGGGCGTGACTCTCTCTGGCCACACCATCCTCGGCACGCCCAGCTACATGGCTCCGGAGCAGGCCGACTCGAGAAAGCGCAAGACCGGTCCGGCCACCGACGTCTACGCCCTGGGCGCGACACTTTACGAACTGCTGACGGGTCGGCCGCCTTTCCAGGCAGAAACGCCGCTGGAAACCGTCATCAAGTTGCTCTCCGAGGAGTTAGTTCCGCCGTCGCGCTATCATCGGGACCTGCCGCGCGATCTCGAAACCATCTGCCTCAAGTGTCTGCGTAAAGAACCAGAAGTGCGTTACGCCAGTGCCGAGGCGCTGGCCGACGATCTGCGCCGTTACCTGAATGGCGAGTCGATTCAGGCCAGGCCGCCGACGACCTGGGAGAGGATGCGCCGCTTGCTGAAACGGCAACGCGAAACCATCGCCATCACGGTCGGCGCACTGGCCCTGATGATCCTGCTGGGTGCCCGCTTCTGGCCGAGCACCCGCACCACGGCACCCACGCCGAAGGAAGACACGAAGGAAATCAAGGTCGAACCTCCGAACGAAATCCTCGTCGATCTTCCGGCCGACCTGGCCGTCGTACCGCCGGATGCTCTGGGTTTCATCTCCTTTTCCGTGGAGGACCTGTTCAAACGAGAGGGAATGCTCAATCTGAAAAAGGAGCTGGAGAAGGTTTTTCCGCAGATCGACGACGAATTCAACAAGAGATCCAAAGAAATGGAAAAGGAGACCGGGGTCACGCCGTTGTCGGTGTCACGGGTAACGATCGTCCTGCAGGATCCGCCCGACGCCGATCAACCTCAACCGCCTGCGGATGCGGGGCACAAGCCCTTCCTTACTTTCTCTTTCACCGATGCTACTTTGGACTTGTTCCTCGTCACCACGAGGACAGCTTACGATCGCGCGAAATTCCGAGAGATTTTCAGTAAGCCGCCCGAAGAGAAAACGTATGGCGGGAAAACCTATCTAATAGGGCCGGACAAACAAAAAAAGCAGACGTGCCTCGGTTTCCTTTCCGACAACCAATTTTTTCAAGTGGAAGGCGAAGCACAGTTGAAGCGCTACGTGGACGGGCAGAATGGGGCACGAAAGCGCAGCCCTCTCGACTTTGCTCTGCTCCAGGCGAAGAGCACGCCGCTGGTGATGGCCGTGCATGTATCGGCGAAGATGCGTCAGGAATTGGTCCGTAACCTGGAGCCGGCCCTGCGGCCTCTCGCGGAAACCGATACGATGGTCATGGCCGTGGATATTAAACTGCGCACTGCGCTCGGCGAATCCATCAAGGCCGAGTTCCATCTCCTTTTTGCCGACGAAGTTAAGGCCCGTGAGGGACAAATAGCTCTCCAGGTCATGATCCAGGAGGCGCAGATAAAACTCGCCGAAATGCGCGCCCTTATGCAAAAAAGCGCCATGGATGAGAAGACGGACAAAACGTTAGCTCCCATGACGCCGATTGTAATCAAGTTGGTCACGGAGCTGGAGGTCGCCTTGCAGACCGCGGACATCAAGTTGGACGGCACTCACTTATCGGTCCAACTCCGCGTTCGCATCGACATCGCAGAATTGATAAAAACGCAGCAAGAAGCCAGCAAGGCCATGCTGCTACCCATATTGCGTACGAGAATGACAGCTCTGGGCACGGATTTACGGAACTATGAGCAGGCTCACGGACACTTGCCGCCCGCAGCCATCCTCAGTCCGGAAGGCAAGAAGTTGTTGAGTTGGCGCGTGGCTTTATTACCCTACATCGGCGAAAAAAAACTCTATGACCAGTTCAGGCTGGACGAGCCGTGGAACAGCCCGCATAATCGCGAATTGCTCGACAAAATCCCTGCTATGTATCAACCTCCGTCCTTCCCGGGGGTGGGGGTGGCCGCACCTCCGAAGGATCACACCTACTTTCAGGTATTGGTCGGCCCCGGCACCGCCTTCGAGGGAAAGGAAGGTTTGCGTCTGGCACAAGATTTCCCTGATGGTGTAAGCAACACGCTGTTGGTCGTGGAGGCGGCCAAACCCGTGCCGTGGACATCACCCGAGGACGTGACCTACGATCCCAAAGGACCGCCGCCGACACTGGGAGCCGACCCGCAACGAGGCTTTGGCGTGTCGTTCGCAGACGGCATGGGGGCCACCATTGAGCGGACCATCACACCCCGTGATTTACATGCCCTCAGCACGCGCAACGGGGCGGAGACGATCGACTGGAAGAACATACCGAAGAAATAATAGATTGGTATTGCCGCTTGCGGCTTGGCAGAAAGCGACTGCTAAACCGCAAGTGGCAAAGGCACCCGCATTGTGGAGAAACCATCATGATCCGGCAACGAGCGTCGATCGGAGCGATCCTGCTGGGCGGCTGCCTGGCTCTCGGGCTGACCGACTCAGCGGGACAAGCGCCGACCCAGAAGGTCGTGCTGTTGAACGTCGGCAAGGGCCAGCTCCCCGGCGATACCGGGTTGGACGATAAGACCACACCGGAGATCGTGGACAATGTTCCCGAGTTTCCCGGCAAGGTCCTAAAGGTGCCGTTCGCCAGGGGCGATAGTTTCGGCAGCAAGGCGGGCGCGAACAAGAACTGGAAGCGCTTCGCCATGCTCCGCTTCGACGCCTTCAACCCGGCCAAGGAGACGGTCAATCTCGAACTGGCTGTCGCCCATGCGCCTCCACGAACTTTCATACCCGCATCGCCCACCTCATCAAGCTCAAGCCCGGCAAGAACGAGATCAAGATCGGCATCGACGAGATGACCAACGAGAACGGCTCGGCCCCGGACCTGGCCAACGTGACGAAGTGGTACATCCTCGACCTGGATAAGAAGGGGCCGACCGTGTACTTCAGCGACATCTGGCTGGAAGGCGGCGACGCCCCGGCCGGACCCATTCCTGGCGCCGCCGGACCGCAACCGCTCGTCGGCTATCACGTCAAGGGCAAGGTCGGCACGCTTGACATCGACTTGACGGTGACGCCGTTCGTGGTCGGCCCGGCCGCGCCCCCACGGGCCGAGGTCCACGGCGACCCTGCCCGTCTCGCCCGCATCAAGGCGGCGTCGATGCCGAAGATCGATAAACCGGTCGAGTTCTTCACCCCCGAGGCCGACGCGATTCTGTCCGCCCTGGAGGTGTTCCCGCCCGATAACCCGTGGAACCTGGTCGTCTCCGATTGGCCGCTTCATCCCAACTCGAAGAACATCGTCGCGTCGATCGGCGCCGAGAAGCCGTTCCGCTGCAACCCGGACATGGGCTTCATCCTGGTGCCGCCCGATCAGAAGAAAGTGGACGTGAAGCTCGTGGGTTATGCCGGCGAGTCGGACAAGGGGCCGTTCCCGGTGCCCGACAACATCCCGATCGAAGGTTGGCCGGCCGACTACAAGCGCCAACCGGGCGGCGACAAAATGACCCTGGACGACGTGCAGCGCGATGCCATGAAGAAGGGCGGCGACCGGCACGCCCTGGTCGTCGATCCGGTCAACCGCATGCTGTACGAGTTCTATCAGCTACGCAAGACCGACACCGGCTGGCAGGCGGCCCAGGCGTCCGATCTTCGACCTGAAGATCGAACAAGATGCGGCCGGAAGAGTGGACGTCGTCCGATGCGGCCGGCCTGCCGATCTTTCCGGCGAGCGTGCGCTACGACGAGTTGCAGCGCGGCATCGTGGAGCACGCCCTGCGCGTCACGGTGGTGAAGACGAAGCGGGAATACGTCTACCCCGCCCGCCACTTCGCCAGCAAGCTGACGGACGAGAACCTGCCGCGCATGGGCGAACGGCTGCGGCTGCGGCAGGATTTCGACGTCTACGGGTTTCTCGCCGGAGGTGCAGGCGATCCTGAAGGGACTGAAGAAGTACGGCATGTTCGTGGCCGACAACGGCATCGACTGGGCCATCTCCGTCGCGCCCGATCCACGCATCAAGCCGATGCACGAGGAGCTGCGGAAGCTCAAGGGGTCGGATTTCGAGGTGGTGCAGCCGCCGCCGGGCTATCAGCCGCCGCCGACCGAGTGATCGTTTCTGTGTACGCAGCGCAAGCAAGTGTCCACTTGCTTGCGCTGCGTACACAGAAACGATCATTCTTTGATGAGCAACACATTCACCGCCTTGACGGCGACGCGCACCTTGTCGCCGACCTTGAGGCCCATCTCATCGAGGGAGTCGATCGTCATCACCGACTCCATCTGGGCACCGCCGCCGATGCGCACCAGCACCTGACACATGATCGAGCCGCGTTTGACGCCGACGACCTCGCCCTCGATCCGATTCCGAGCCCCGATTTTCATGGTCGTTTCTCCTTTGCCTCGACGCAGGGAGCGGTACACTGCGAGAACAGCCTCGATTATACACGAACTGAGGACGGTTCACTAATGGCATATATCGACGCACACGTCCACGTCTGGACACCCGACCTCGCCCACTACCCGCTGGCCGCCGGCTACAAGAAGGAGGACATGCAACCGCGGTCCTTTACCCCAGAGGAACTGTTCAAGCACGCGAAGCCGGCCGGCGTCGAGCGCATCAATCTCATTCAGATGAGCTTCTACGGATTCGATAATGAGTTGACAATTTAGATCGACATGGTTACAATGTCCCGGCAGCCGCGAAACCCGCGTTTTTCCGGGGTTACCACCATGCCGAAACCCACCACTCGACGCGCCTTCTCGTACATCCGCTTTTCTTCCGCGCAGCAAGCCGAGGGCGGTAGCCTCCTCCGCCAGGCCGCTCTATCGCAAGCCTACTGCGAACGCAAGAACCTGTACCTGGACGACACGCTGACCTTGCAAGACCTCGGTGTGTCTGCCTTCCGCAGCGACAACGTGAAGGACGGCGCGCTCGCCGGCTTCCTTGAAGCGTGCCGCATGGGGCGGGTTCCGAAGGGTAGCGTCCTGATCGTCGAATCCCTGGACCGTCTCTCCCGCGATCAGATTCGGCCCGCACTGCAACTGTTCATGGGGTTGCAGGACTTCGGAATCACCATCGTCACCTTGCAGCCCGAGCGCGAGTATTCGCCCGACGGCGCCGACGCCCTGCAACTGATCGAACCCGCTAATCGTGTTCGCGCGTGCCCACGAGGAAAGCGCGATGAAGAGTCATCGCCGGCGCGACGGGTGGAAGCAGGCCCGCGACCGGGCGCGCCTGGACGGCAAGCCGATGATGAAGACTTGCCCCGCGTGGCTGGATGTGACGGCGGACGGGTTCCGCGTCAAGCACGCCGCGGCGGAAACGGTCTGCCGCATCCACGCGATGGCGAGAGACGGTTTGGGCGTCCACCGCATCGCGGATCGGTTGAACCGGGACGGCGTACCACCGATCGGCAACGGCGGCCGCTGGGTCAAGGCATACGTCTTCAAGATTCTGACCTCGCCGGCGGCAATGGGAACCTATCAGCCCATGCGGAACGAGGGAAAGAAATCGGCCCCAGACGGACCGCCGATCCCCGGCTTCTATCCCGCCATCGTGACCGAGGCGGAATGGAACGAGACGCAAGCAGCGATCCAGTCGCGAGGGGGCGAGCTCGACGAAAACGGCCAGTTCAAAAAGGGCGGCAAGGCGAGCCGCGAGCCGGCCGCAAGGGCGCCGAGGAGACCAATCTCTTCACGGGGTTGGTTCACTCCGCGACGAATGGCGAGCGAATGCACGTTGTCAACGCGATGGGTAGGAAGGGCGAAGGCGAGCGAAAGCGGTATCGCTATCTCGTGGCGTCGCTCGAAACCGGAGCCGCCGGGCGGCCTACGGATCGACTACAGCGTTTTCGAGCGGGCCGTACTGCGGCTGCTGAAGGAACTGACCCCGGCCGACGTTGCCCCCGAAGGGCAGCACACCAACGGCCGCGAAGCGGAGATCGCCCGGCTGTCGGGCCGACTTCTCGACATCGACGACCGCCTGGCGCGTACCAAGCAGCGCGCCCGGACCGCCGGGGACTTCGACGTCTTCCTGGACCTGATCGAGGAGTTGCAAGCCGAGCGGAAGCAGGTCAGCGCACGCCGCGCCGAATTGGAGCAAGACCGAGATAGCAGGTCATCTGCCGATCTGGGCGAGACGCAATCCCTGATCGACATGCTAGACAACACGCCGCCTGAACAGCGTGAAGAGGTAAGGCGGCGCTTGAAGGGCCGCATCCGGCAACTGGTGAAAGAAATCTGGGTTGTAGTCGTCCGACGCGGCGCGAAGGGCTTGGCTGCGGTGCAACTGTGGTTTCGCAACAGCGAGCGGCACCGCGATTACCTGATTCTGCACACGCCAGGGAATCGGTACTCGGAAGGCCGCTGGAAAGCGCTGTCGATGCCACAGAAGGCCCCGCTGGACCTTCGCAAGGCCACCGACGCGGCCAAACTGCAGAAGGTGTTGCTGGCGATGGAACTGGAGTAGACGTCGCCTACGGCCCTTGAACCGCGCCCATCGCCAGGTGATAATTCAACCCAACGGGCGGACCTGCGGCGTTGCAACGCCGCGGGACCATCGAACAGGCGGACGGCCGGGCCGTGGCGACTACTCCATCAGCCGCCGCGACCAGGCCGACGCCGGCCCGCACATCAACGATGGAGAAACTACGATGGCAACCATGACGGCAACGTACCGCTGGCCCCAAGATTGGCCGACCGCGGACGAACTCGTTGAGCGTCTCGGCGTGGCCCTAATGACGGTCACCAACTGGGCAACAAAGACATGTCCCGCTCTTGGCCGCAAGATCAACTCACGCCTCTGGACGAACGCGGCAGGTCGCAAGGTGCGCCGCTTTAGTCCGAAGGACGTGGCGACAATCGAGAACGCCAATGATCCCGGCGAACTGATAAAAGACGAGGACGGCACATGGATCTGGGCGACGCAGTGTCTAAGCTGGTGCCTCCGTTGACCCGAGCTATCGCCCACTATTACACCGCGCAGAAATGCCCGATGCTGGCCGGCAAGCACGTGCGCCAGAAGATCGTGAACGCGCCGTCGGTTGCCGGCGTCCGAGGAAGTCCGACCCGCGTCTATTACCACCAATCCGATTTGCTCGACATCGCCGCCGGCCTTAAAGCGTACGCGGGCAATGACCCAACCGAAGACGAGACAATCGCCGAGTATGACTGCCCACGGCAAACTCTTTACGCATGGGAGAAAGGCTGCGCCTATCTGGACGGGCAGCCGCTCACGCCGATCTATACGCCCGAACTTGTCGAGCGTGTCCGCAAGGGCAAGACGCATCGCGTTCTGATTCACCGCAAGAGGTACAAGCGGGAGCAACTCGACAAAATCAAGGCCGTGATGGCGCTAGGCAGCAAGGTCAACGAGACTCCAGGATACATGAGCAACCGGGAGGCAGAAACAACGTACAGGATCCCACAACCACGCGTGTCCGACTGGCGGAACAAGCCGTGTCCCCACCTAGACGGCAAGACGATCAGCGCGAAGAGGTTTAAGACGACGCTGAAAGGCCGCGGGGGTGTCGGCAACCGCCTGATGATGGTGTGGAAGTCGCCGGTCGCGGAACTGGAACAGATCGCGCGGAGTATGGGAACGATCAGCGAAATCGACCCATCGGCCGCCGACCAAGAGTCAGACGCCACGAATTCTGGAGACGCCACGGATACGAGAAACGGGACAGTCGCCACGCTCCGCACGCCTGACCTGCCAACCAAGATTTCCGGCCCCGATCTTGCCCGAGTGCTTGGCCTTCCACGCCACCGAGTTGTATCCGCGCTCAGACGCTTCGCAGAGAACAACCCTGATTGCATGGATCGACTCGAAAACCAGGGCGTAACGAGACGCGGATCATTTACCGAACCAAGCTGATTATGCCTGTCGTCAACAGCCTCTTGGGTCGCTGAGGGCGACACACAACCGACACACAAGTATTTTTTTGCCCGGTTTTCAGCGGCATTTTCACTCGATTTCCGACACACAACCGACACTTCGCAACACAAAAAAAACACCTCTGCTAACCTTCCTCGCACGCCCAGCGAGGACACGCTATGCCACAACACGCATCGACTACCACCGCGGCGCCGACCCGGACCGGAGAGACCCTGCGCGGTCTCGTTCGGCGGGCCGCGCGAGAAGCAACGGACCCCGCAGTCCGCGCCTGGCTACAGGCGCTGGCAGACCAGGGCGAGTATGCGGAGGGCGCGGCGAGCGTGCCGGCGGCGAAGGGGCGGCGGCGAAGGCGCGGAAACCGAGATGAGCGCCGCCAAACCGCGTAAGGGAGTCGCCACCGATGACCAGATTGCAGCGCCGCCAAAAAACCAAACGAAAAAGAATCGCCCAGAAAAGAGCGAGAGAGGAAAACGCGGAACGGTACGGATACCTGTCTGAAATGGACGGGACGCTGACAAAAAAAGGTGACGTCCAGCCGCCAGACCGGACGTCACCGAAACCTATCGCCCGTGGAGATTATATCAGTGGAGAATAGACCTATCAACCCAACCGCCAGCGCCGTCAACAGTTTACCGCTTCTTTGTTTTCGGTGCGCCGGCTGCTCTTATTCAGCTCCTGTGCCGCGCACGCAAGCCGGAAAGCGTGGCAAGTGCCCCAAGTGCGGGCACATCACACTAGTAGCCGATGCCGCCGCCGAAGCAGAAGCCATCGCCAAAGCTCAAGCGGAGGCCGCCAAAACCAGGGGGCAAGAAGCGAAGGCCTCCGCCAAAGCTCAAGCGGAGGCCGACAAAAAGAAGGAAAAGCAACTCCGCGATGCCAGAGAGATATGGATCGAGCTAGCCAAGCTCAGACAGAAGCTAGGCCGTCAGAAGCAGGTGATTCATGATCTGCGGCTCTTCATTGCGAACGCCGACGAAAAAGAAGAGCGGCGGAGGAGTCGCCGCAAGCTCCGCAAAACGAAATGCCACGGTCAAAAGCTGAGGCGTCGCATCAGCGAGCTTGAGAGACTCCTTGCGGGATCTCCGAGCCGCGCAGAAGAACGTGCTCGCAACGCCGCCGAGTTTGAGGACGCTCACCGAAGGAAGGACGCGGAACAAAAAAAGGCTGCCGAGGCCGCCGCCGACACCGCGGCGCAGCAGGCCGAGCGAGACCGCCATGAGTCCTACCGATGCTGCCGCCCGTACAACGTCGTTCTTGAGCGCCTCTCCGACGCCGAGACTCACGTCCACTCGTTCCGCTGTGAGTCATGGCGGCGCAGACTGCCCCGGCTGCCGCCGCTACATGATCGACCGCGCCGTCGGCAACCTGCGGGCTCACGTCGGTACCGCGCCGGCCCTGTACGAGCTGACCTGCGCTGCCGCCGAGTGGAACGCCGTCCGCAAGCGCATCAACCTCGCAGACGGCGAGTACATCCGCATCCGCACCGACTGCACCGACGACGCGGCAACCGCAGCCTATTGGGTAGTAACGTCGGCGCCGGTCAAGTCACTGGCCGGAGCCGCGCCGAAGCCGATCAGTCCCGGCGAGGCCATCGCACACGCCACCGCGCTGCTGAATGCCTATGCCGGCCACGTGCGCTCCGTCTCCAGCTCGCGCGGATGGGCCGAGAAGAAGAAGAAGGAGAAACCGAAATTCCGCCGCGTCGGCAAAGCGGCGGCGAACGTCGCCCAGGTCATCGACGCCGTCGCCGCGGCTCACGGTTGTATCGCCGAACGTATCACATCGGCGACCGACCCGACCAGGCGGCGCACCCTGGCGAAATGGCGATTCCGCACGCTAACCGGCGAGCCGCTGGACGCAGACGACCGCCGCGCCATGCAAGCCGATCTAATGCAAAACGTGGACGGCGACTCTTACTTTGGTGTCGAGTTTAGTTTCGGTCGGCAGCCGAAAACACAAGACACGGAACCAGCCAACGCCGCAACCGGATAAGCAGATCGGCGGCCGCATGACGCTGGACCGCCACGCTCGCTTGCGATGGATTGGTGACGAACGACAACAATCGACGCGGCCGTGGATCTGCACTCGTTCGCTGTGCGCGCCGCGGTCCGTTGTCAAGGCAAGCGGCAGAAGAAGAGGAACTAAGAACGCTTCGTCGGTTCTTTAACGCAATTCACAATCTCCCCATTAGATGACCACGGTAAGAGGGGAGATTGTGACGTCGCCGGCATCTGCATTCGACGTGTCGTCTGCAGATCGCGAGACGCCTGCCGGCTGCGGGAGCGTAGGTGCAGACGACCGCACCTCCACCAAACGAGTTCAAGGGAATGAGAAAGACACCCCTCCGACGCGCGATCGAACGTCTTGAGGCCGACGGCTGGACCGTCGAGAAGGTCCGCCACCTCCGCGGCTATCGTCGCCGAATGTACCGCCCGTTCGGGTTCGCGGATTTACTCTGCATCGCGCCCGGTCGCATCCTCGCCGTTCTTGTAGCCGACACCCGGGACGGCAACGCCTCAGCGGAGCTGCGGACCGCAAGCGAACTGCCGGCCGTGCGTGATTGGATTGCGGCCGGCGCCGACGTTGAGTTGTGGACCTGGCGGAAGCACCAAGGGGCATGGCAAGCCATCAGGCTTTCGCTCAGGGAGGAGGTCGGGGGCATTCGGTCGTTGAGTTCGACAAGCGGCCGTTGACGCTGCTACGATTCAATTCAATCAGACGCGGCAACGGTGCCGTGAACAGAGACGAGGGCAAGACGATGGGCAGGCAAATTGTCGAGAGCGCGACCAAGCAGACCGCTGCGCTGAAGGTGGACCGCAAGAACTGCATTCTGCGTGACGTTCTCGTCTTGGGCCCGCGATCGGCCAATCCGCCGCCAGGCCGGAACGTGTATCCATCGGCCACGCGCCAGGCCGCGGTGCCGTTGTTCGAGGGCCGCGCGGTGTTCGTCAACCACCCCCCGCGTGATCGAATGACGGACACGCGGCCGTATCAGGATCAGAACGGCGTTCTGCGAAACGCTCGCAACACGCCGGAAGGCATCCGGGCCGACCACCATCTAAACCCCGCACACAGCCTGACGGAATCCATCCTCTGGGATGCCGAGGCCAATCCCAACAACGTGGGGTACAGCATCAACGGAAACAGCGACCAAAAGCGGCGCGACGGAGACGACACGATAGTTGAGGCCATTGACTCCCTGGACTCGGTGGACCTCGTTTCCCGACCAGCGACCACCAACGGACTATTCGAGTCCAGATACGGAGACGCCATGCCCAAGACCAAGACGGGACGACTCACCGAGGCCCAGCTTCTACCACCGCAGCGCCGACATCCGCGCTCGCCTCATCCGGGAGGCCCGCGGCGGCAAGGGCGGCGACGACGGATCGAGTTACGACGATCCGGCGCCGATGGGTCGCGGTTGTGCCAGCCCCGGCCGGCTGGGTGGAGGCAAGGGCGACGCCGGCCACGAGGCGGCGATCCTGGACGCCTGCGAAGCCTGCCTCCGCGACAGTTCACTCGACACGCCGACCAAGCTGAGCAAGATCAAAAAGCTGCTCGGCATGATCGACGACCCCGACGACGATGAGGACACGGACGCCGAGGGCGCCGATTACGATGGCGAAGAAGGTGCCGACAGCGGCTTGATGAGTCCAGACACGCAAGAAGGGCGGCGCCGTCGAAAGCTCGTCGGCCAGCTGCGCGAACAGCGTACGCCGCCGTCGAAACGCAGCGTTCAGGAGACAATCGCCTTCCTCCGCAACACCCGCTGACCGCCCGCGAGGATTACGTCATGGGCCGCCGCTTCAGACACCGACCGTTCCCGCTGCGCCTGCTCACCGGGCCGTCGAACGACGAGTACCAGATTGAGCAGGCGACGCCGGAACAGCAAGCTGCGGCACAGGAGAACATGGACCAAGTTGACCGCTTCTTCGAGGAGCACGGCGACACGCAGGACACGCCCGAACAGCGAGCCGCCGCATGGGAGCGATTCCGAAAAAAGGAGGCACAGCGACATGGCCAAACAGACAATCACCCCGGCAGCTGACCAGGCACCGCCGGCGGCCGCGCCGACCCCACCGCTGCCGGCCGACTCACTGGCCGCGATCGCGGCCGAACTCGCCGCGATTCGCGCGGAAAACATGGAGATGAAGTCGCGCCTTGCCGCGACCGAAAGCCGCACGGCGATGTTGCAGAGTTACCCACCGGGGCCCGGCGCCTTTGAGAATGTTCCGCCCGCTGCGCCGAATACGCTGCCGGATGACGTCGCCGCGATCTGCCGCACGATCAACCCGGCGACGGGCAAGCCGTCGCGCGGCCGCAGTGACGACCCGAAGGACAAACTATTTCTGGTGCGTCTTCCCGGACACAAATCGCTTGTCGTCTACGAGGAGAAGCATTACCACCTCGACAAGCTGCCGGTATGGGCGCGAGACCAGGCCGAGGCTCGTTGGCTGTTCGATCATTACAGCGGCGTTTGTCACACGCTCCAGCAGTACCAGATTGAGGAATCGCCCGCGGCGTGACCGCCTTCTCATTGCCCAGCAGGAGTAATCCCGTGGAGTTTGCGACCCTGGAAATGTTCGACGCCCGCTGCGGGAAGCGCCCCCCGTATTTGCAACCCTTCAGCTCGCCGCGCTTGAAGGGCAGTGCGCACCTCCATTTTGTACTGCTCACGCCGGAGTTGCTGACGGCGCTGGAGGGCCAGGCAAAGGCCGCCGCCGCCGGAGTCGCCGTTGAGCTGGAGAAGATTCGAGAGGGGTTCCGCACCGCCGAGATTTACGTCCGTCTGGGACGGCTGCGCGCGAAGCTTCAGGAGCGCGAGGCGCGGGCCGCGGCTTGCGAGGCGGCCGCCCGCCAGGCCCAGGCCGAGGCGCGCACCGCTCTGGCCCAAATTGAGGATCCCACCGAGGCCGACGGCCGCTTCCGCATGGCGACCATGGAAAAGCAGATCGCGGAAGGCCATTGCACGCACCTCCGCGGCTTCATCGCCGAGGCCGAACGCCAGGCCCGCCAGGAGCTACGGCGCTTGCTGGACGCAAAAGCCGCCGAGTTGCGGGCCATCGCCAGCGCGATGCGCGGCCGCATCGAAGCGGAGATCGCGGCCTTTGTTGCCCCGCGTCTGGTAGCGCTACTGTCGGCCGCGCAGATCGAGAAGGAGTTTGCCCCGCGGCATTCCATGCAGGGTGCCGAAATCGCGATGGAGCGCCTGTCCGCCGACCTGCCCAACGGCGAGTATCCGCGCGAGTTCCGGCCGACGCCGGAGCAGATGGACGAAGCACTCCAGCGGCAGAAGGCCGCCGCGCCGGGCCAGCTGGCGCCGACGGCGTGAAACGGCCGTCGCCGGATGCCGATCGCGGCTTCAATCAAGTTCCCGTTCTGAGGTAAGGTCCATGCCGAAAACCAAGTTCAAAGGCACGTCCTTCAACTTCGGCGCGAACGTCAAGCCGAAGAGGGCGAAGGGCAAAAAGGCCAAGAGCAAGAGCGGCAAAGTCAGCGGTCGGTCGTTCGGCAGCTGACGGCAAGGGAGGAGAGGCGAATGCCGACACTGTTTCCACCCCGGACTGAGGAACAAGAGCGGGCCGCGATTCTGGAGGCCGCCCGCCGCGAGGCGGTATCGTTGGAACGCGAGCTTGAGCTTGTATCCGAGGCCGCCCATGCCTATCGGGAATTGATCGCAAGCTACGTCGCCAACGGGACGCCTTTACGAGAGGAAAAACTTCGAGACGTGCAACAGGATTGCCGGTCTTTCAGGGCGGGGTTGATGGACCGCTATTACGCCGGCACGAAAGTTGCTCAATAATGCTAAAGGGGAAAGCAAGAGGACGAGAAAACCCAAGAGGGAGAGCAGTCATGGCAATCGAACTGCCTGACGCCCGCGAGTTGTCTGATGAGTCCCTCCAGGTCATTCGCCTGCGTGCCTTGCATGGCATCGAACTGGGCTTTTCCGAGACGGACCTGGCTAACCTTTTAGGTGTTTGCCACGAGACCATCAGTCGCTGGTGGACTGCCTATTGTGCCCATGGCCTGCATTCGCTGCCTGGGGGTCGTACGGGCAGACCTTTGGGCTCTGGACGCTTCTTGGCTGAGCAGCAGGCCGACCGCATCCAGGGGTTGATCGACAACCATTCTCCGGAACAACTGGGGATTGTTCAGGCCTTGTGGACTCGTCGCGCCGTCCAAGAACTGATCCGCAAGGAGTTCGACATCGACTTGGCGGAACGAACGGTCGGTCAGTACCTGCGCCGCTGGGGTTACACCTCCAAGAAGCCCGCACGGCATTCGCGCAAGCAGGAACCGGACGAGGTCCAACAGTGGCTGGAGGAGACGTACCCCGCGATCGAAGAGCAGGCGGACAGGGAGAATGCAGAGATTCTCTGGACGGACGAGGTGGGTGTCGATGCGGATCACCACCCCGGTTACGGCTATGCGCGTGAAGGAGAGCGCGCCACCATGGAGGTGCCAGGACCGCACATCCGGGTGAACCAGATCAGCGCCATCAGCAACGAGGGAACGGTGCGCTTCATGACCTACAAGGGATCGCTGAACGCGGCGGTGTTCCTGGTATTCCTGAAGAAGCTGATCGAGGGAGCCAACCGCAAGGTCCTCCTGATCGCAGACCGGTTGCAAGCACACAAGACACCTGAGGTGATTGCCTGGCTGGAGGCGCGCAAGGACCAGATCGAGGTGTTCTACTTGCCTGCCTACTCGCCTGAGATGAACCCAGTGGAATACCTCAATGATGACATGAAGGGTGCGGTGAACAAGGCGGGCCTGCCAAACGACAGAGGAACCTTAGCCAGTCGTATCCTGGATTTTATGGACTGCTTAGCCCACATCCCCGAACATGTTATCAGTTATTTTTTCCACCCTAGTGTTCAATACGCCGCGCCTATTGAACTTTGATCTTATTTCAAGCCGGCGTAATACAGCAAGGAAATCGAGCTCGATTTCCGCACAACGTGGTCATTGCTCGAATGCCGTTTGCTCAGTCAGCGGCAACGGCTGCTTGAGTCCCGACAGCAACCCGCGCCGCAACCCCAGCCCCATAGATCGGTAAAGATCATCGAGCGCGACGCTGAGGGTAATATGACGCGAATCATTGAGGAGTGAACCGTTGATCTTTTCCGGGTCCCGTGTGTCGTTCGGCCGGCAGCAAGGGAAATCCTCCGCCGGGATGGTCCCGGCCCCTCTGCTGGCTGACCGCACCGCGGCGAAGCGCACCGCCCAGCTCGCCGAGGCCGCCGACGTGCTGACGGTTCTCCCCGATGACGGCGAATCGCTCCACGCCGTGATGACCGGCCGCTACGACCTCATGCAGCTGCTGGTTGTGCTGATCGACCGGCTCGGCACCATCGACCAGGCCCGCGTCGCCACGCTGAGCTACAACCGGCGGAACCTTGTCGAGATGCTGGCACTGCTGGACGGCGGCAAGGTCAAGACGCTCACTCTCCTCTGTTCCGCTTTCTTCCGCGATCACAACAAGGAACTCTGGGAAGAGACGCTCACCGAGTTCCGCGAGCGCGGCCAGCGCGCGGCAGCTGCCCGGTCGCATTGCAAGGTCATCACGCTGGCAACGGCCGGCAGCGACCGCTGGACGATGGAAGGCAGCGCCAACCTCCGCACGAACAGCAACCGGGAGCAATTCGCCCTGTTCCGCGACCCCGAGTTGCACGACTGGCACGCGGCTTGGATCGACGAACTTGTGAGCGCGCATGAAGGCGAAGCAGAAGAAACCGAGAGCGAGTAACGCGACCGTCAACGTCCGCGTGGAGGCCCTTGCCCACGTCATCCTGGACGGCGCGGTCTGGCCCCTGGACCTGATCGAGTATGTGAGAAATTGTGAGACGGACAAGGAATCGGTCTGGTATGTCCGCCGCGGCGAAAAGCCGCTTTCCAGGCCGCAATTGTATCGGTATGTCCAGCGCGCCGAGGCCCTGATCGCGGAGAGCTGTCTCACAAGCCGAAAACGGCTCCTGAAGCTGCACCTGGCACAGCGGCGGAAGCTCTTCGCCAGAGCGGTAAGCCAGGGAGACGTAAGAACCGCACTCGCCGTCAAGGACAGCGAGGCGAAGCTGCTGGCCCTCTTCCCCAACCCCGAGGACGCCCTCCGCCGGGAAGTGGAAGCCCTGAAAGCCAAGCTGGAGGAGATCGAGCATGGCGACGGTAACCCTTCGAGCGGAACTGGTACGCATACGGGAGCGGATCGAAAAGTGTCTGGCCCCGACCCTGCCGCTGCTGGAAAGGCTGCGCTATGACCCGACGCTCATTCTCTCCGAAGGCGGCCTCATGCCCGATCCTTGGCAAGCTGACGTCCTCCGCGGCCAGGGTAACGCTCTCCTGAACTGTTCCCGGCAGACCGGCAAGAGCCAGGTCGCGGCCGGTCTGGCGTTGCGGACGGCGCTCCTGCAACCCGACTCCCTGACGCTCCTGCTTTCGCCGACACAGCGGCAATCGGGTGAACTCTTCCGGGACAAGGTTCTTCGCCTCTACGATGCGTTGGGACGACCGATCCCGACCGTGCAGGAGTCAGCCCTCACGATGCAGCTGGCCAACGGCTCACGCATCGTCAGCTTGCCCGGCGAGGAAGGCACCATCCGCGGTTACTCGCGCGTCCGCTTGCTGGTCATCGACGAGGCGGCCCGCGTCGATGACGCCCTGTACAATGCGGTCCGGCCGATGCTGGCCGTCAGCCGCGGCCAACTCGTGGCTCTCTCCACACCGTTCGGCCGGCGCGGTTGGTTCTACGAAGCCTGGCACGGTCCCGACGATTGGCACAGGGTCGAGATCCCGGCGGAAGCTTGTCCGCGTATCTCCCCGGCCTTCCTGGCATCCGAGCGGCGGACCATCGGGGAACGCTGGTTTCAGCAGGAGTACGGTTGCGAGTTCCTGGAGTCCATCGGCAGCGTGTTCAGCGGCGCCGACATCGACGCGGCCGTTGTGCCCTCCGTGAAAGTGGTGTCCTTCCCATGAGTCCAGGCGATCGCCGGCAATCGGTCCGCTACTGCTGTTTGGGGCTGGACCTTGGGAAGCAAACGGACTACTCCGCCCTGGCCATGCTGAAGTGGGACGCCTGGCCGCCGTCGCCGCCGCCCGGGCCGGTCTACGAGGTGCCGACCCTCTTCCGCTGGCAGCTCGGCACGCCGTACCTGAACATCGTGGCGGACCTGGCGAAGTGGCTGAAGACGAGCCCCGTCCCCGGAGTAGCGAATCCGCTGCTGGTCGTTGATGCTACCGGCGTGGGCGAGGCGGTATTCGAGATGGTCGTGACCGAGTTGATTCGGGCCAACGTCGCCAACTGTTCCTTCGTCGGCGTCACCATCACCGCCGGCAGCGCCGTCACCCTGGCGGGGGAAGGCCGTTGGCGCGTGGCCAAAAAGCAGCTCGTGAGCGTGTTGCAAGTGCTGCTTGGACACCGCCGGTTGCAGGTCGCGGCGGCACTGCCTGAGGCCCGCGGCGTGCAGCGCGAGCTGGAGACGTTCTCCGTGAAGATCACGGACTCCGGCAATGAGACGTTTGAGTCGTGGCGCGAGCGGGACCATGATGACCTTGTGTTAGCCGTGGCCCTGGCGTCATGGGCCGCGGAATCGCTGGACGTGTTCCGGCCGCCGCAGGACGAAGGGCCGACGGTCGTTCGAGTGTAGAGGGTAAGTCAACATGGAAAACAGGGTCGTTACTCATATCGAGTTCGATGTTGGCGGCAACGCCGGCGAACGCATTCCCGGTATCGAGCGCGCGGCGGCGGCCGCGGCCTATCCGGAGGAAGCCGCGAAGTTGCTTACGATCATGGAGGGATTCAACCGCATCGTTGCGGAGTTCGATGAGCGTTTTGAATTCCAGGCCGCCTATGTCGCCGACGTTGCGGACCGCGTAGCAGAAGATTACCGCGCTTGCACGCCGGGCGAAACTAAACGTTAGGTTGTCGCCAAACCTATCACGTCACCACCGCCCCGCATTGAGCAACCGCAAGTAGTTCAACAGCAGGTCATCCAGCTGCCGCGCCTTGGGGTGCTGGGTATGGAGTTCCGCCAGCTCGGCAATCGCCTTCTCCGCCGCGTCGGCCAGGCCGGCGACGGCGAACCATCCCGGCGGACGGCGCGAGCGCCGCTTTCCCTTCGTCGGCTTCATGGTGAGATTGTAGGGTGAAAAAAGCAGGGGCGAGCCGAAGCCCGCCCCCACCTCCGTTCACCTCGCAGTCGATTCTACAGCGCCGTGCCAGCCCGCACACTCTGCGCCGCCTGTTCCGCCATGCACGCTTCCACGTCGGCCCAGCGCACGAGCCAACGTCTCTCCCGACGCACCGCCCGCAGTTTCACGCCGCCGACGCCATGGACGATCCAGCGCCGGATGCGTCGGCGGAGAGATGGCCGCGGTTGTTGTTCATCGGGATGCGTCGCGCCGCCTGCGCGAGCGTGAGCAGTTCATCGTTGCCGGTCATTCGGTCGCCCTCCTGTTATTGCTTACGTCGAGTGGATGCCACAAGGCGACACCCAGGGCGGCCCGTTCCGCGAGTACCCGGACCTTCGCCGGGGATCCCGGCGCCGCCGAAGTCGGTTCGGGCGGCAGGGCACGACTGCCGTAGCTGTCCGCCACGCCCAGCCGCGCGAACTTGCTGGTGGAGGGGAACAGTTCGCGCACGCCGGGCTGATAGTAGCACGACCAACACAAGCCGCGCGGACGGTTGGCATAGACCCGTTTGCAGTGCCGACAGAGCGTTCGCGGTCGTGTTGGTTTCGTGATAGTTGGCACGTTGGTTTCCTCCAATGGAAACGGCCGGGGGCAACAGCTGCCCCCGGCCGGACTCGTTAGACCTCTTCACCGTGGCCGCACGGGCAATAGGCCAGGCCGCGGTAACGCTGGCCCTGGCTGAACGGCTTGAACTTCATCCTCCGCTTGCCGCACACGCACTGGCGCCGCTTGCACAGATCGGCGTCGATGACGGCGCCGCGTTGGTGCAGCGGGCGCCAGGGACGAAGCCGAGACGCCGGAAGCGCGCCTCCAGCTGCCGGGTCGTCGTGCCGTGTCGGCCGCGGGTGAAGGGCAGAACCGCCGGACCGTGACTCATCTTCATGCGACAATCTCCTCTATGGGCGAAGGTGAGGGGCGAAAGGTGAGGGGCGAAAAAGGGAAGGGTGATTCAGCCGGGGGTTGACACCCAGCCAGGAAGTCAGGATGAGAAACGCTCCCACCATGCCCCGGCCCGGCGTGACTTCAGATGCGGCCGGCTTCCCGCAGCGCGACCAGGGCCGCGGTGTGCTTACACGGCTTGCCGGTCCGCGGCGTCGAGTAGGTGCCGCCCTTGCAGTCGCAGGTATGCCCCTCGTCGGAGAGGTGGACGTGGTAAATGTCGCAGTCGTCGAGCGAGCTGCCGATGTGTTTGACCAGGGCGAAGCCATCGCCGAAGTCGGAGCCGATCCGCTCCAGAGTGTAGTCGGTGCCGATGCCGCCGATGATGAGGGTGAGCAGGCCGAAGCCGTCCCACAGGAAATTGCCTTCGAGGCGAGCGAGACGGGAGACGGCGGGCTTGACGCGGGGGCGGCGAGTGGTGACACTGGACATTGCAATTACTCCTAACCCGGGTGAGAGCCAGGGCCGCGGGTGTTACAAGCACCGCGCGGCCCACTTCGTTTGTAAGGTGCCCGTCTCTGCGGGCTGTCTCGACTGGATTCCCCGTCGTTCGGTACTTCCGCCACTTCGCTGCGGTCGCCCTGGCTACCCGCCTGATTCCCCGGCGGGACGGTAGCTGCTCTGTCGAGCCTGCCTGACCTCACCTGATTCCCCGGTTCGCTCGGTAGGCGGTTCAAGGCACCGCTCCCAGCCCGGTCGTTTCTAGCCTGACTCCCGGCTTGCTCTTTCCGTCCGACGCATATATAATACGTCAACTGTAGGGCCGTTGTCAACGTCAGTTGTCGTATTTTTTCGGGGGACAGATTCCGATGAATCACGAATGGTTCGCTGAACGGCTGAAGGAGTTGCGAGAGGCGAAGGGCTGGACGCAACAGCAACTAGCGGACGCGGCCAAGCTGTCGTTAGGTGCCGTAGCCAACTTGGAGCAGGCGCGGCGAACGCCAGGATGGGATAGCGTCCTTGCCCTGGCCGGCACTCGGCGTGTCCTGCGAAGCGTTCACCTTGTCGCCCGCCGATCGCCCGGCACCAGGCCGAGGCCGGCCGCGGAAGGCCGAGGCGTCCAAGCAGGCCGCGGCGCCGGTCAAGGCGAAGAAGCCGCAGCGGAAGAAGTGATGGGCCGCCTACAGCAATCGCTGCCGTCACACCCCCGATTGCGCTACAGCGATTGCTGCTCAGTCAGACCGCCTGAGCAGCAATCGCTGTAGCCGATCCATGCCACCCTCAGCAGCAATTGCTCCTGACGGAGGAGTGTAGACAGATGGCCACACATTTCGGTCTGTTGGTGCGTACGCACCGCGAGCGCGACGGCTATTCACGCCGGGAGCTGGCGGAGGCCGCGGGACTGTCCGAGGGCGCGGTGCGCGACTACGAGCTGGGCAAGCGCTCGCCGACCTTCGAGGCCGTCTGCCGGCTGGCCGTCGCTCTCGGCGTCAAGCCCAACGCCTTCGCCGCCGGCGCCGACGTGTCCGGAGCGTTCCGCCTTCAGCCGAAGCCGAGCCGGGTGCCGTACAGCATCATCACGTTCGGTAAGCACAAGGGGCAGCGGCTGAACGAGCTGCCGGGCGATTATCTGCGGTGGCTCCTCCAGGAACGGCCGCGGCTGTTGCAGCCCGGACAGATCGAAGAGGCTGAGCGCGCCCTTGCCGAGCGGCAACGGAATCTGCGGGCCGTGGAACCCGACGAGGCCCGCCGCCAGAAAACGGACGACCGGTTCGCGGAGGCGAAGAACACGCGCCGCGCCGCGGAACTGGACCCGATCCTTGCACGCGCCATGGAGGAGCGGCGCCAACGGCCGCAGCCGATGATCCTGGACCCGGATATTTTCATGGCGGCGGCCGCAGAATTGCCCCACGCCGAACCGTCGCCGGCAGCTGGGGCCGACGCCTCAGCGAAGGGCAAGCGAAAGAAACGCCCGCAGTGACAGCGGGTTGTCACGGGCGATTACGGGGAGCCATCATGGGACACATCGACGCACACGTTCACGTCTGGACCGAGGACACGGCCCACTACCCGCTCGCCCCAGGCTACAAGCCCGAGGACATGAACCCGCGCCGGTTCACTCCCGAAGACCTGTTCAAGCACGCAAAGCCGGCCGGAGTCGAGCGCTTCGTCCTGATCCAGATGAGCTATTACTACCCCCGCGACACGTCTAGCGAAAAGGTGAACGGATTCGACAACTCGTACATGCTCGACATGATGAAACTGCACGAGGGCGTCTTCGCCGGCACCGCCGTCATCGATCCGCACGCGAAGGAGCCGGAACGCCTGATGGGGGAACTGGCGAAGCGAGGAGTGCGTGCGTTCCGCATTCACCCGAGGCTGAGCAAGCAGCCGGCGGAGAAGTGGCTGACGCCGGACGGCTATGAGAAGATGTTCGCCGCTGGGGCACGAAACAACCAGGCGCTGAGCTGCCTCATCGGGCCCGACGGCCTGCCGGAACTGGACCGGATGTGTACGAAACACAGCGACACGCCGGTCATCATCGATCACCTCGCCCGCATCGGCGCCGATGGGATGATCCGCGATAAGGAAGTCGAAGCCTCTGTGCCCTGGCGAAGCACAAGAAAATCATGGTCAAGATCGGCGACTTCTACGCGCTGGGCAAGAAGGCAGCGCCTACACGGACCTGGGGCCGCTGATCCAGAAGGTGGTGAAGGCGTTCGGCCCGCAGCACTGCATGTGGGAAAGCGACTGTCCCTTTCAGGTGCAGGGGAAGCACACTTACGCGGACAGCATCGACCTGATCCGGAAACGACTCGACTTTCTCAGCGACACCGACCGAGAGTGGCTGTTGGGCAAGACGGCGGAACGGTTCTTCTTCTCGAAGTGAGAGGAGGGCCGCAGGTCACGCCTGATCCTGTTCATCATTTCGATCTTCTCGCGCTGCGCCGTGACCCAGCGTTCGATGCCGGACTGTGTCGGGAAGCGCGTGAGCATGACTACGAGCAGCCCCAATCCGATGCCGAGGCTCCACGGCTGCCCTTCGATGAAATAGGCGATGAGCTGGAAGAACGCCGCCCCTTCCAACAGCGCCATGCCGATAAGCGAATAAATCTGGTACATCCCCAACCACCCTGCCAAATTGCCGGGTTCCGTGACGGGTGGGACGGGTTGTTTGCCGGAGGCAAATTCGCGCACCCAGCCGGCTGCCATAACCTTGGGGACGACGAAGGAGAGGAGGAGAGCCAAGACCGCGAAGGAGAGAGCGACATAGCTGATGAGGGGTGTCGGCGGAGGCGGAGGTTGATTGCCGGCCAATCGCACCGATGCAAGAATCGCCGTCGCCATCACAACGCCCATGCAGAGCGCGACGTGGACAATCCGCATGGTGAACAGCTGCTGGTCCGGCTTCGGCTCGTCGGGCATCGTCGGCTCCGTCGCGCTTCGTCTGCCGCGGCGATCTCCACCGGCGTCTCGGCGGTAATGGCGTCGCCGCCATCCTGGAGTGTCGCCCGCACGATAGCCGGGACGTTGAACGGCCCCGTCTTCTCGCGGTCAAAGCGGATCGTGAACGCCGCCGTGGTTTGATCGACGGCAATCACGACCGGATCGGCCCGGACGCCGTGGACGTGCGGCGGCAGAATCAGCTCGATCTTCGCCGGCCCCGTGAGGCCCTTGCCGCGCGCCACCTTGACGGTGAGCGTCGCGCTGCCGCCGGGGGTTGCGGCCAGCGACGATTTCGACGCCTCGATGCCGAGTCGGCCCGTCTCGACGACGGCGATCATCTGGTCGTTGTTGCCGATGGCGCTGAAGCCGACGACGTGTTCGACCGTCCCCTCCTTGAACACGCCGACTGCCTGAACACAGACGCGGCAAGTGCGGCCCGTCTCCATCCACGGCGGCAGGGCGATCGGATACTCGAACTCGCTGACCCCTGGCGGCAGCGTGACGATCGGGCCTGTCACGCCTTGCAGATGCCGCGCCTGGCGGTCGGCGAGGCTGATCTCGATCGGACCGTCGAAGCCGTTGCGTTCGAGGCGATACTTGCGGCGATAGACGCTGCCGCGCCGCCCAGCGCATGTCAAAGTCACCGACGATCTTGAACGGCGCCGGGAACGCGATGGCGAGCAGCACCGAATCGACCTCGGACTGTCCTGAGGGACTGCGAATCACCGCCGTCTGCGTTCCGCTATGCACGGTCAGATGAACCGCGCCGATGACCGCTGTTCTCTCCGCGGTGAGCGTGACATCGACCTGATTCTGTTTCGCGGCGATGATCGTGTTCGTCGCCTTGACACCGTCGGGCAGACCGTCGATGGTCAACGGGATGGCCTCGGCGAACCCGCCAAAGCGTTCAGCGGCGACACGCATCTTGACCTGCCCACCGTGGTTGAGCGTCACAGCGTCGGCCGCCTGTGCCGCGCGCGGATTAGCCTCCGCCAAAGAGAGCCGAAACCCAGGCGCGGTCGGTGCGACTTGGGGCACAGATTTGGGCTCGACGAACGGCGCGGTCGTCAACGTGAGACGGTAGACATACGCCTGGCCGCCCTTGAAGTTGGCGTCGGCGATGCGCACCCGATGGACGCCGTCTTCGTTCGCGGTGAAGCGGAGGAACGAGTCGGTGCCGAACTGGTCGTCGTTCTCGGCGACGGATCGGCCGTGCGGGTCGAAGAGTTGCAGGCGGGAGTCGAGCGGCGAACCGAGGCGGGCGGCGTTGACCTCGCAGGTAACGGTCTGCCCCTTGCGCAGCGCGAACGACCAGTCATCGACATTCCCACGTGGGAAAATACGGCCGTTGATCGTGAGCGGCAGTTTCACCTCGACCGGAACCGGATCGCCGTCGATCTCCTGTTCGACGATCTCGGGCAGCTCGCCGACGACAAACGTCGGACCGGAAGCCGCCCCCTCCGCGGTCCACAATCGGCTGCGGCGCGAACCAAGTGGGGCGTCGGCAGCGATGCGGATTTCGCCGGCCATGTCCTTCGGATAATCCTCGGCCTGCTGCGAATCCGGCAGCGGCAGCACCGGTCCCTCGAACCAGACCGTGCGTGTACTGCGGACCTGTTTCGTCGCCGTCACGCCGGGGCCGAGCAGCTCGAAATTGCAGGATTTGTAGAGGAACAGACCGCCAATGCGCACCGGCACCGTTGTGCCGCGCTGCCCACCAGCGGGGAAAAGGTACGACGCCACTGGTGGGTTAGCAAAAGCGGATTCACCACAAAGGCACAAAGAACACAAAGAAGAGAGAAGATAAATGAAGAACCGTTCGCGGCCGCGATAGGAGGGCACAAACATGGTTACATCTCGTTTCTGCTTTGGTTTTCCTTTGTGATCTTTGTGCCTTTGTGGTGAAACCAATCAGAGCAGATCCTGGATCACCTTGCCGTTGTTGACGATCTTCACCGGGCGGCCGTCCGGCGTGTGGAACTCGTCCTCGGGGTTGATGCCGAGCAGACGGCACAGCGTCGCGGCGAGGTCTTCGGGGCCGTAGGGATCGCCCGCCGGCTTCTCAGCGCGGGCGTCGCTCTTGCCGAGGACGCGGCCGCCCTGCACGCCGCCGCCGCCCAGCAGCACCGTGAACGCCGGTCCCCAGTGGTCGCGGCCCGCGTTCTTGTTGATGCGCGGCGTCCGACCGAACTCGCCGGTCACCACCACCAGCGTCCGCTCGAGCAGACCGTGATCGGCGAGGTCGCGGAACAGTGTCGCCACGCCGGCATCGAGCCACGGGCAGCTGCCGTTTGAGCGTGTTGAAGTTGTCGTCGTGCGTGTCCCAGTTGCTGTGGTCGATCGTGACGCAGCGGACCCCCGCCTCGACCAGCCGCCGGGCCATCAGGCACGACTGTCCCAGCGAGTTACGGCCGTACTCGTCGCGCAGCTTGTCCGACTCGGCATGAATGTCGAACGCCTTCTTCGCTTCAGCGGAAGTCATCAGGTCGAACGCCTTCTGCTGGAAGACATTGACGGCGCTGGCGTGCTTGTTGACCCTCGCCTCGGCCGCCTGGCGGAAGCGGTCCACTTCGCCGAGCAGGATCCTGCGGTCCTCGAGCCGGGCGGCGTCGAGGCTCGGCGGCGGCACCACGTCCGGCACGGCGAAGTCGGGAGCGTTCGGGTCGGCGTCGATGACGAACGGAGCAGCGACCGCGCCGAGGTAAGCGGGGCCGCAGCTCGGGTGCATCTTCGGCAGACAGACGTAGGGCGGCACGGAGCCGCGCGGCCCGAGCTTGCGGGAGATGATCGAGCCGAACGCCGGCTTCTGGTTGTTGGGTTTCAGGCTGGGGTTGAAGCCGGCCTGCGGAAAGTAGCCGGTGAGCATGTAATGGTCGGCCGCCCCGTGGTCCGAGTTGTGATGGCGGAACGACCGAATGAGCGCGAGCTTGTCGAGCATCCGTGCCAGTTTCGGCGTGTGTTCGCCGATCTGGACGCCGGGGACGCTGGTCGAGATGGTCTTGAAGTCGCCGCGGAACTCGGCCGGGGCGTCGGGCTTGGGGTCCCACGTGTCGATGGTGCTGAGTCCGCCGTGCAGGTAGAGGTAGATCAACGACACGTCGCGGGTCTTGCCCGTCTCGGCCGCGAGGATCTGCGGCAGCGACAGGCCGCAGCCGAAGACGCTGGCGGCCCCGAGACGCAGGAAATCGCGGCGAGCGATACCGTCGCAGAAGGTTTTGCGTTGTGTCACGGTCCAGCCCCCAGATAAACGGATCGTGCGGATCGGCGGGTTTCGGTCGGCAGGCGACGTTCGGCAGGTACAGGTAGTGTACCAGATGACGCGGCGGATGCTACTGGAGAATCGCTTTTATCGAAAGACGGAAGGCGATACTCGGTCAGAGTCGGCGCGTGCAAGCCGGCCTCGCCCCCATCCGACCCGAGACGTTATTCGCCAGAGGCTTGATCGTCCTTTGAAGGTCCGGTAACGGTGCCGGCAGAAACTACAAGCCTCTCCGAATGCAGGTAAAGACAATGATCCGACTCAGCCCCATCCTGTCCTCCCTCGCGGCTGTGTTTGCGGTGTCGGTACTGCTCGCCGCTGGCCGCGCCGCGGACGACAAGGTTTCCGTCGAAAAGATCCTCAATCCCAAGGACTTTTACGAGACGTCCGGGACGCGGAAGTTCACGGACGACGAGATCAAGCAGATCGAAGCGTTGGCCGACAAGAGCAAGGACGAAACCATTCGGGTGCGCACAGAAGGTGGTTGTGGATCGGGCCGGGAAGAGCCGTGGCAAGGATGAGGCGGCCGTGTCGGCGGCGTTCAAGTATTTGGAGGAGAAGCTCGCCGCGCCGCAAGTGAAGAAATTGCTCATCGAGCAGGGGTTCACCCATTATACGGTAGCCGCAAAAGGAGCCGATGACAGCCAGATGTTTCTCATCGAACACGTCTCGACGCCGAAGGGGTTCAACGGCGGACTAAACCTCCGCTATGACCGAAAGAAGAAGATCATCGTGGAGATGAAAGCGTGGGGCGCGGCAGTGATCGATAACGCGGCTGAGAAACAATAAGCTCGGACTACCTACTTCTACTGTCTGTGTCAGCGGCCGGGTAAAGCCGCAAAACCCGGCCGCTGACGCAGCCGGTTCGCCAATCGCGGACAGTAGCACTAAGCATGCCTTTGGAACCCGTGATACCGCGTGCCCTGATACGTTAGAATCCCCTCGTCTCTCTCCGCGAGCAGGCCGTACCCTTTGCCGTAGAGAGAATTCCAGCCGCTCGCCCGACTCCAACTCGAAGGTGGCGAAGTAGGAAGTCGATACGTGCCCGCCGGAGTTGGACGACACATGGCCACTCGTGGCAGTTCGCTTGGACACGACACAAGCGGGGACCGACAGCACCGGCTGGCTGTTATTGTGAGACCACTCCTGAACGCCCTTGGCGGCTTGGAAGATGATCGTGCCGATGACGATCACGAACACCACGCCGATGAAGACCGGCACAATCGTGAACATGTCCATGCTGATCCCTCTTTTTCCCTCCTTCTACAGCCCGTTTCGGGCCTCGTCAAGAAAAAACGCGGGCGGTCTATTCTTGCCTTCCCTGGCTCCCGCGTGACGATCTTCCCTGCCGAACGGGTGTCGTCGGTTCAATAGTGATCCGGTCATCCGCATCCAAAATGATGCACGCGCCGAAGCGGACGGAGAGAGAAAGCAGGATGTGTCGGAGGCGAGAGGTATCGGTATAGAGCGAGAAAAAAAACGCTCCCAGACTGGGCGGTCTGGGAGCGTTCAGAGCGAGGGCGATGGGCTGAGCGAAAGGCGATGGGCAACTGCGACGGCGATCCTTACCATAGCATTCGACGTGCCATCGAGACGCTCATTCTGCCGATTCGCCGCAAGATGATGACACCGAACGTGTTGCAACAATGAGCGGCAATAGATCGAAGGGCCGTCAGCCATCCAGATATTGTCGGAAAGTCCGACGCCCTGACGGCTTTCCCGACAGGCATGGTCACTGGCCGGGGTCTGCTCGGATGGTGTTCATGTCATGGGATTAGGTGGTGAGGAATCCGTCGCGGTCGCAGGCTGAAGCTTGCGACTACGGTTATCCTTCTTCCTGCCCGTCGCCTTGTTCGAGGAGGAGGTATTCGGTGATGACAAAGCAAATGCGGTCTTGGGTTGCCTCGCTCGTTGTCCTGCTCGGCGCTATCATGCCACGCCTCGCGGTTGCTCAAGGATTGCAAGCCGGCGCCGCCGTCGTCGAGATCACACCGCCGACCGGCTTTCCGCTGTGGGGCTACGCCGTCCGCAAGGATCAGCCCAGTGACGGCGTCCTCGATCCGCTCAAGGCCCGCGCCCTCGTCCTTGCGGCCGGCAAGGATCGTCTCGCCCTGGTCAGTCTCGACCTCGGCCGCCCACCGACGCGCGCCTCGTTCGCCGTCATTCGGGCGCGGGCCAAGGCCGCTGGCGTCGAGCACGTCATGCTCGTCGCCACCCACACGCACCACGGACCGTGCGTGGAGCTGGATGATTGGCCGACCGAGAAGACCTCGTATGTCCGGCAACTCGAGCAGAAGATCGGCGATGCGATCGTGGACGCGGCCAAGGCGCTGAAGCCGGCGCTACGGCGTCGCGGCGAAGGAGGTGCCGTTCAATCGCAATCGCCACTCGAAGCGTGCCGAGAAGCCACTGGACCGCGAATTGCTCGTCCTGCGCATCGAAGACACGGACGGCAAGACGATCGCCCACGCCGTGAACTTCGCCGCTCACGCCACGATGGTCGAATCGAAGGGTCACAAGTTCTCTGCCGATTATCCGGGTACACTCGCCGCGCTGGTCGAGAAGGAGACAGGCGCCCGTGTCTGTTTCTGCAAGGCGCCGCGGGCGATCTCTCGCCCGACCCGCGCGCGGCGCCGGTCACGAGGCGTTCGGCCGTGCTCTCGGCGGCGAAGTCCTCACCCTGGGCAAGACGATCCGCTGTGCCGCGCCGCGCAGCCGACCTGGGCTGTCCGCGACGAGGAATTCACGTTCACGTCGCGCATGGACCTCAGCAACCCCGCGATCAACCTGCTCTATTCGCAGGCCTTCTTTCCAGCTCTCATCGCCTTCTACGAGCGCGAATATCGCGGCGGCATTCGGCCGCGGCTGACGTCGGCGCTGCTGGACGGCCGCATCGGCTTCGTCGGCGTCTCCGGCGAGTTCTTCTGTGGACATGCACTCTCTCTGAAGCGACGCGCCCGCCTCGATCACCTGTTCTTCCTCGGTTACTGCAACGATTATCAGCAATATTTCCCGACCATAGAGGCCGCAGCCGAAGGCGGCTACGGAGCGGACATGACCGTCGCACCGGTCGAGATCGGCGCCGGCGAAAAGATGATGGACCGGGCGCTGATTCACCTGTTCCAGGTGCGCGGCCGGTTGCCGGATAAATGATCGGGCACGATGCTGTATCGCCGTCGATCCGGTGCCCGCGGATGAATAACTATGGCAACTCATCAAAGGAGCGTGGACCGGTTGCTTCTACTTACGTTTCCGGGCTAGGGCGACCCACTCCTTGACGATGCGCGGCAGCTCTACCATCACTTCCGTTCCAAAAAGAACTTCATCGACGTAGCCCATGTGCAGCATGTCGATGATACGGCAGAGATACGAGCGCCCGCATTCCCACCACGTGTAGTGATCGTCAACCATCAGGTAGTGCTTAACCGGGATTTTGTCGTCCCGCCGAAGTTCCTCAAGTTCCATCCCGTCCAAGAGGCTCTCGTAGACTCCGTCTGCGACCCGGCTTCCGAAGGTTGTCGTATAGTAGTATTCCTTAATTTCCCAAACGGCAATGGGGTTGACCGGCCGCGGGAAAGCGCCGTCAACGCGCCGGGCTAAGGTACGCACCGGGACGCCATCCTTCGTAAAGGTCGTCAACTCTCGCGGGTCGTAGTCGCACGGCATCCCATCGACATTCGCCTCGATGAGCATGTTAATCATGGCGGTAAAGAATGCTGGCGCTTTTTTGTCTCCCTTCTGTTTGTTCATCGGGATCGGGCACTTTGGACGGCACTGCCTCTTCAGCTTCTCGAATGTCGTCAGTGCCTGTTGTTTAGTCATCAGGCAGGACGCGACGTAAGTGTTTAGTTTCGTAGCCCGATAGTCGAAGTAATCGACCAGGCGCTGGCCAAGTTCTGTGGCCTTTGCGTCGTCGCCGACGAGATGGGACCACCTCAGCTCAAGGGCTTGCATCGCAGCTTGAATCTCCGCCAGCGTCGGAATCTTGATCTGGCCCGTTCCCCTTGCAGTGTACTTCACATGCTGGCTGATGGTGCGCACGTGTGCCCAGAAGCTCGTCGACTGGTTGACGAAGCGCGTAGCCGGTTTCATAGCAAGGATTCCTCGAAGCGTTTCACGAATTCGCTCAAAGAGATCCCCATTACCTGACAAAATCTCCGCAACTCGATGAGATCCAGGCATCGGTCGCCGCTTTCGTACCGGCTGACGAACGACTGATCCGCGTCGAGAAGCGTGGCTAAATCTTCCTGAGTTAGTCCAGCAGAGAGCCGGAGTTGCCGCAGTAACTCCTGCAGCCGCTTGTGGTCCGGGGTGAAGATGCTCTTTTCCATCCTACCATTGGACCATTACTGACTGCGTATGCAAAAATTACATATTGACATGAGCGTGAATTGCCGCTAGTATCACTGGAAAAGTTACTTGTGGCGAAAATGAACCAAACCACTAGAACGTGAACGCAGGAATAGTAGAGTAAGATGGACGAGTCCGATGCCAATCGAGGAACGGCCCATGTCAAGCAAATCACGGCAAGGTTACTTGCCCTTCGTTGACGGCGACATCGGCCAGGTCGCGCCTTTCAAGGCCCAACTGCTGAAATGGATTGGCAGCAAGCAACGATGCGCACGCGATTGCATCGTTCTTTCCGTCCGGGATGCGCCGGTATTTCGAGCCGTTCCTTGGCAGTGGTGCCGTCCTCGGCACGCTCGCGCCAGAAATTGCGATCGCTGCCGACGTGTTCAAGCCGCTCATGGAAATCTGGAAGACACTTCACGATGACCCTGCCCTGCTCGTGACGTGGTACGCCGAACGCCGGGACGCAATGATGATCGGCGATAAGATTGCCGAGTTCGAGCGAATAAAGACTTCGTATAACCGCAAGCCAAACGGTGCTGACCTCGTCTTCCTCTGCCGTGCGTGCTACGGCGGTGTGGTCCGCTTCAGGAAAATCGATGGCTACATGTCCACTCCTTGCGGCGTGCATACCCCGATACCCGCCGCGGCATTCGCCAAGAGGGTCGCTGAGTGGCAGTTACGGACAAAGGGAACGGATTTTCTCTTAATGGACTACAAAGAAGTTATGGAGATGGCGGAGAAGGGAGATCTGATTTATTGTGATCCCCCTTACAAGGAAACACAAAGCATTCTCTACGGCGCAGACGTTTAGCCTCACCAAGTTGTTTGAGGTGATTCAGCAGTGCAAAGATCGTGGAGTTTACGTCGCGCTCAGCATCGATGGCACAAAGCGCTCAGGCGATCGGCTCTGTAAACTGCCTGTCCCCGACGGCCTCTTTGAGCGCGAGATTTTCGTGAATTGCGGAAGGTCCATGCTTCGTCGGTTTCAGATGTGTGGCAAATCGCTTGAGAAAGAGGTTGTCGCTGACCGGTTATTGCTGACCTACTAAAGGTAGGCTGTTCTCGAACGACGAGAAGGTCTGGAGCTGTCCTCACACAAACAACGACCTCTGTCCCCTTCAGTCTTGACCACAGACCATCTCCGCCCGTCTCCGGCGAGGCCGGAATCTGAGCATCAGGATTGAAAATGAGAGACACTTTGCGAAGCACTTCGTCCGATTTCGGCTTCCAAAACTCGACAATGGTGAGTCCCCGGGGCGCTCGTGAACCGGCATACTAACTAAGTTCCAGCATGGACGCCTCAAACAGGCGACCCTGGCGCATTGCTAACAGCGACGCAAGAGCGAACGAGATGTAACAGTTTCAGATCGACCAATTCATGAATGGCATCCACCCTGCGGCCACCGACAACTTCGTCCTCCTCCTCCTCCTCTGCTGCTCGTGCCAGGCCGGCAAGTCCACCATCGTCGCCGCAGGACACGCACACGACGCGAAGAACCTCCCTGACAAGGTCAGTGCCGGATTCCGCCGCCAGGCCCTGCTGTACCTGCGCCCCGACCTCGCTCTGTACGCCAAGTTCGCCGACGGCGACCAGCCGGCCGCGAAGGATACCGTGCGGCAACGCCTCGCGCACTGGCAGCAGAACGCCGACCTCGCCACGGTGCGCAACGCCCTCGACCAGCTGCCCGAGACCGAACGCGCCGCCTGGCGCGAACGGTGGCAGGACGTCGAGACGCTGCGGCAACGGGCCGGTGAAGCGAAGTAGCGTTCCGGCCGTTTTCACAGATGCAAATGCTACCAAATCATGCACGGCGGTAGGCCTTGTTGACAGCCCCGGTCCGCTCGCGGACAATAGGCAAGCGTTCCCAGTAGCACGGCCGCCATCTTTCCCACGCACTGGAAGCAGGCCTTCATGTCCGACCAGTCCGTCCCTCGTCCCGACCAGACGCTGAGCGAATCACAACTGCCCGGTTCGTCGCCCTTGCCACAGGTCACATTGAGTGCGCCGCCAAGCTCCGATGCGCCGCAGACGCGCTACAATGCGGACGAACGCAAAGCCGCCCTGCCTGCGCGGGAGCGGTTGGGCCGTTTCGAGGTCCACGGCGAGATCGGCCGCGGCGGCATGGGCGCCGTGCTGCGCGGCCGTGATCCGGCGCTGGGGCGCGACCTCGCGATCAAGGTGCTGTTGGCGGGCCGCGAGGGGAACGTCGAGGCGACGCGGCGTTTCCGCGAGGAGGCGCAAATCGGCGGTCAGTTGCAACACCCCGGCCTCGTCCCCGTCTACGAGATGGGAGCTGACTGCGAAGGCCGGCCGTTCTTTGCGATGAAGCTGGTGGACGGCCAGACTCTCACCGCGCTACTCAAGGAACGCAAGAGTCCGGCGGACAACCTGCCGCGCTTCCTGACCATCTTCGAGCAGGTGTGCCAGGCGCTGGCGTATGCGCACGCGCGCGGCGTCATCCACCGTGACCTGAAGCCGGCGAACGTCATGGTCGGCGCCTTCGGCGAGGTCCAGGTGATGGACTGGGGACTCGCTAAGCTGCTTTCGTTTAGCCGCGAGACTCGGGCGAGCGCTGACGCAACGCTCGCCGAAGTCTCGCGGCTAAACGTCGATTCGGGCGGCTCGGAATCGCGGGCCGGTTCGGTGATGGGGACGCCGGCTTATATGCCGCCTGAGCAGGCGCGCGGCGAGATCGACCGGCTCGACGCCCGCGCCGACGTATTCGGGCTGGGGGCCATTCTGTGTGAGGTTCTCACGGGCCAGCCGGTATTCACGGGTGCGTCCGTGGCGGACATTCTCGGCCGTGCGGCGCGTGGCGATCTGGCGGAGACGTACGCACGGCTGGACGGCAGCGGGGCGGATGCCGAACTCGTGCGGCTGGCGAAGACGTGTCTGGCTACCGAGGCGGCGGCGCGACCGCGCGATGGGGGCGAGGTGGCGGCACAGGTGACCGCGTACCGCGCCGGCGTCGCGGAACGGTTACGGACCTCCGAGTTGGAACGGACCGCCGCGACCGTGAAGCGCAAGAGGAGCGGAAGCGGCGGCGGTTGGCGCTGGCGCTGGCAGCATCGTTTGTGCTGCTGCTGGTGCTGGGCGGCGGTGTCTTCACGTGGATCCGACAGCAAAGGCTGGAACGCGAGTCGGACCGGCTGCGTCAGGAGGCCGAGCTGGTCCGCCTGACCGAAAACGACCTGGGCCGCGCCGCCCTGGCCCGCCAGGAGAAGAAGTGGCCCGATGCCTGGAAGGCCGTGGAGCGAGCCGAGGAGCGGCTGGCGTCGGGCGGATCCGAGGAGCTGCGCGAACGCGTGCGGCAGGCGCGCGCGGAGTTGGAACAGGTGCGCAAGGACCAAATAATGGTTGCGCGCCTGGTCGAGGCGAGATTGAAAGTCTCGGGAATCAATTACTACGTGCCAACGAGTGGAAATGCGGCAGATACGGCATTTCGTGAGGCATTTGCCGAGTATGGACTGGATGTTGAGAACCTCACTCCAGAACTCGCCGGCGAGAAGATCCGACAAAGTGCCATTCGGGAGGAATTAGTTGCTGCATTGTATGCCTGGGCCGGGGCGACGTTCGAGTTCCGGAGTGGAGCGTGGCAACCGACGCCGCGCGGCTGGCGATTGGTTCACCTCGCAGAAAAAAATGATCCGGACCCCTGGCGGAAGCAGTTTGTTGAGCCGATGGAGAAAAGGGACTGGGCGACCGTCCTTCAGTTGGCGGAGCAAACCGATCCCGCGCAACTTTCGCCATCGACGGCCTGGCACATCGCCGGTTGTGTGCGCTTGGCAGGCAAGGGTGAGAAAGCAGTGGCCCTCCTTCAAGAGGTCCAACGACGGCATCCGGATGATTTCCAACTGAACGTTGAACTCGCCCGGTCTTATCTTTATGATGCCAAACCATCTCGACCCGATGAGGCGGCACGGTACTACACGGCCGCCACTGTTCTGCGACCGAGCAACGCCCAGGTGTACTCTGAACTTGGAAATGCGCTTCGGCATCAGAACAAGTTGCCCGAGGCCGTTGCGGCCTTGCACGAGGCCATTCGCATCGATCCCGACTGTAACTCGGCCTATTTCTTCCTTGGTTCGGCTCTGTTAAGCCAGGGCAAACCAGGTGAAGCGGAGGTCGCCTGCCGGAAACACCTGAGTTTCGAGCCGGACAGCACCATCAGTCGTAACAATCTGGGCGAGGCCCTCGCTAAGCAGGGGAAATTGGCGGACGCTTCTGCGGAGTACAACGAATCGATCCGTCTCAATTCAGAACACGCCTTGCCGCACTTCAGCCTGGGTTGGGTTCTTAGGCTGCAAGGGAAGTTCGCAAGCTCACTGGCGTCCTTTCTCCGCGCCGAGGAATTGGGCCCGCGCACGCGGTGGAATATCACCGCGGCACAAACGGCCCTGGCGGTGCGTGAAGCCAAACGCCTTGTCGAACTGGAGGGCAAGCTGCCGGGGCTCCGCAAAGGGGAAACCAAACCCGCCGACGCCAACGAACAGATGGAACTTGGCCGGCTCTGTATGTACAAGCAGTCTCTATGCCGCGTCCGTCGAGTTTTACCGAAAGGGTTTTCGAGACAAGCCAACCCTTGCTGATGACTTGTCTGCGGGCCATCGAAGTGTCGCAGCATATTCCGCAGCACGGGCCGGCTCCGGCCAGGGAGAAGATGCCGCTGCACTTTCCGAATCCGAACGCGCCGATCTGCGGAACCAGGCCCTGCACTGGTTCCGTGCCGACCTGATCTTGCTGCAGAAGCAAGCCGCTTCCGAGAAGCCCCAGGACCGAACCACCGTGGTCCAGAAGTTGGGGTACGTGCAGAATGACGTCGGCCTCGCTGCCGTGCGTGACGCGGACGCCTTGGCCAAGCTGCCCGAGGATGAACGCGCGAAGTGGCATAAACTCTGGCAGGACGTCGAGGCGCTGCTGAAACGCGCGGCGGCGCCGAAGTAGCCGCTCCTATCGTTTCCACTCGATTCGGTAGGGGAGCGCGAACACGCAGATATCCGCGCTCATGGAGCAAATGCTTCGAGAGAGTCCTCGGGTAATTCCGTGGTATGGTCGTTCCACTCGTCGAGGCGCAGCTTCACCGTGTACAGCCGGCGTCCGCCGATGCCGATCCGGCCGCGATCTTCGATGACTTCTGCAAGCATCCCACGGAAGCCGTGCCGGATGCGAACGCGGTCGCCGACGCGGAACTTGCCGGGCGTCTTGTCGGGGACGTGCATCAGAGGGTTCATCGCGTTTGCTCCTGTTCACCACGGGAAGGTGCCGATCAAGGTGTGAAGGTGGCCGCGCAGCACGTCCTCGAACGAACGGGCCAGGCCGTCGCATGCTTTCCGCCAGGTCTGGAGCTGCGCCAAGGTCAGATTCGGCCGTCCGGCCTTGAGCATCGAGGAAGTGAAGTCCTGGTGGGCGATGGCGTTCCGCCAGGAGTTCATTTCCTCCAGGGCAGACTTTCGGCCGGGGTTCTGGGGCCGGTGCGCATCCACGAGAGACCAGAAGGCCAGGTTGAAGCGGTTGAAGTCCAAACCGAGGTTGCCGGGGTTCCGGTTGCCCCGATCAATCCTACGGGCGAAGAGAAGATTGTCGCGCAACATTTCGCGCAGGTCCGGGTCGGTCACGGGCAGGACAAAGAAATCGGCGCATTCCGAATGCAAATCGCGGCAGAAACCCTGGAACTGGGCCGTCAAGAGCACTGCGTAGGCCTGGTTGATCTGCTGCGCGACCGCCCGCGCACCGGGACCAGAATCGCGCACCGAACGGTGGGCGCTTTCGATGTCGGCAAGTGTGAGAGCCCGTTCGGTGAACCATTTCTGCATGGACAACGACGGCATCCTTGCCTTCTCCTGTTGCGTTTGAAGGTATCTCCTGCAATTATCCAGTCTCTTTGGGAGCGGTCAATGGCAATACAATGGATGGATTGAGGCGCACACAGACGAAAAAAAAGGGCAGGTTCGTGGGCATGGTTCAAAGGCGGGTAACACCGTGGTAGGACGGATTTGCAATCCGTCCGATATTACCCGGACGGATTGCAAATCCGTCCTACCACGGTGTTACCACTCCGGTGCCCCGTGTGAACCAGGCCGGTTCGTGACCCCTGGCATGTGGGTTTTACTCGCATAGTCACGGGACAGGCTCAGGACGCGAAGAACCTTCCCGACAAGCTCCGCGTCGGCTTGCGCCGCCAGGCGCTGCTGTACCTACGCGCCGACCTCGCTCTGTACGCCAAGATCGCCGTCAGCGACCAGGCAGCCGCGAAGGAAACCGTGCGGCAACGCCTCGCGCACTGGCAGCAGAACGCCGACCTCGCCACGGTGCGCGACGCCCTCGACCAGCTGCCCGAGACCGAACGCGCCGCCTGGCGGCGTCAACTGTGGCAGGATGTCGAAGCGATGCGGCAACGCGCGGCTGCAGCGAAGTAATCATTTGGCCGCTTCCGGATAGGGGAGGGCCACGAAGTCTCGACAGATAAGCGCCTGGGCGATAAACTCAGGTTGGCAACCCCCTGCGAGGAGGGATTTGACGATGCCGCTTACGATCACCGTGAAAGAGCCTTTGGCAAGGGAGCTGCAATCCGCAGCGGACCTGCACAAGATTTCGGTTGAGCAATACGCTCTTGCAATTCTTGGCCAGGCCGTGCAAAAACAGGATTGGCCAAGTACCAATCGGCGGCGCGTGGCACTGATTCGGCAGCAATTTGCCGATGGCTTGACCGCGGCAGAGGCAGCTGAGCTGCAAGAACTCCAACGTCAGGCGGACCGGCATCTGGAGTCGCTGGATTCCGAGATGCTGAACGACATTAACCAGATGGAACAAGTAGCAGCGGAAGCTCTCGATGGCGCAACCTCTTGATGTCCCACTTCTGGTTTTCCAGTATCCGCAACAACTTCACGTCCGGCGCCACGGCCCACTGAGATATGCCAACTACCAGTCGTACAAGCCGTGGCTGCGGGACGAGTTTTCGTTTCGGTGTGTCTATTGTTTGTGGCGTGAGCGCTGGCTTTCGGTGGGCGATGCAGCGTTCAGCGTGGAACATCTGCACTCTCGTGCGGCGGCTCCCGACCGCATCAGCGACTACGAAAACCTGGTTTATGCCTGTTGCCGTTGCAATTCAGTGAAAACGGACGCTCACTGCGTCCTGGATCCTTGCAAGCAAGCCTTTGGCCAGCACCTTCAGGTTCTTGCTAACGGCACGATCCGGGGGCTGACCGTTCAGGGTCGAGAACTCATCGAGATTTGCCAGTTGGATCGGCCGCGAATCACCCAGGCGCACGAGCGGCTGTTCGACTTGTTCCGAGCGTTGCGGGAAGCCGGAACTCCGAGAGCGGCTGCCCTGCTGCAACACTATCTCGGCTTCCCCGAGAATCTTCCAATGTTGTCTCATTACCGCCCTCCGAACGGCAATTCCCGACCAGACGGAATTGCCCAGAGCTACTACGAGCGAAAGCTGCGTGGCCAGTTAGTCTCGGATTATTGAACGGCAAACAAGGCCGGGAAACCGTGCGGCAACGCCTCGCGCACTGGCAGCAGGATGCCGACCTCGCCACCGTCCGCGACGCCCTCGACCAGCTGCCCGAGACCGAACGCGCCGCCTGGCGCGAACTGTGGCAGGACGTCGAGACACTGCGAAAACGCACCGCCGCGCCGAAATAGCGTCCTCCACCGGCGAAGACGAGCAACGAGAGCCGCCATAAGGGTCCGCTCCACAAGATTGACGAAGTGCCGCTAGGTTCCCAAAATGGGAACAATGCTCTTGACCTGAGCGCTGGCACACGGTACAAGGACAATGCGAATCATCGCCAAGAAGACGCTCAAAGACTACTGGGAGAAGGAACCGGCCGCTCAAACGGCGTTGGAAGCGTGGCACGCGGAAGCCAGGAACGCTGCGTGGGCTTCGCCCAATGACGTCAAAGAGCGCTACGCCACGGCAAGCATCTTGAGGGATGGCCGGGTCGTGTTCAATATCGGCGGCAACAAATATCGTCTGGTGGTGTGGATCAACTACGAATTCTTCACGGTCTATGTCCGATTCGTGGGAACTCACAAGGAATATGATGCCATCGATGCCCAAACGATTTGACCGAGGGGCGAACCATGAAACCGAAAGTCATCAAATCGGACGCGGAACACAAGGCAACTCTGGCGCGCATCGAAACAATCTTCAACGCCAGGCCCGGAACCCCCAGGGGAGACGAATTGGAGTTGCTGCTGCTCCTGGTGGAAACCTACGAAGATAAGGCGTACCCGATTAACCTGCCCGACCCGATTGCGGCTTTGCGGTTCCGAATGGAGCAAGCCGATCTCAAACCGAAAGATCTGATTCCCTATCTCGGCAGCAAGAGCAAGGTTTCGGAAGTGTTGAGCGGACGTCGGCCCTTGAGCTTGACGATGATCCGAAAACTGGTGACCGGGCTGCAATTCCCCCCAGAGATCGCGCTGTTGGAGGCGAAAGCCACGCCGCTGCCCCGCGGCCGACGAAAGGCCATTCAGCCGGCGGACGTGCGCTGACGGAGCGTCCTCCGCTGGCAGCAGGATGCCGACCTCGCCACGGTGCGCGATGCCATCGACCAACTACCCGAGACCGAACGCGCCGCCTGGCGTCAACTCTGTCAAGACGTCGAGGCGCTACGGCAACGCGCGGCGGTGAAGTAGACGATCGCGGTAGACACGGAACCCTATCGACATCGATCCGAAGAGTAAACCGGATCAGGACGCTCTGGTGACTCTCCGTCGGCCAGTGTAGAAGGTGAACAGTCTTCTGAGGACAAACCATGCCGAACGTTGGACCGACAGTCCGGAGCCTCGATGAGCGGATCGACGATCTGGAGCGGTCCGTCCATTCGGAGATTACGAGCCTGAAGCTTGCGATCCAGGAGCACGGACGACAGTCCGACCAGAAGTTGAATGACTTTCAAAAGGAGCTGGCTCATTTCCAGGGTTCCATTATCACGAGCTTGAACATCGCCAAGTGGATCGGCTCGGTTGCGGCCTTGGTGATCATTTCCCTGATCGGTTTCGGTTGGCAGTTTTCTGCGGCCAACGGCCGGTTAGAGCAGAAAGTCAGTGGACTGGAGCAGCGGATGGACAAGTTGGAGCAGCGGATGGACAAGTTGGAGCAGCGGATGGACAAGCTGGAACAGCGGATGGAACAGCAGAGCAAACAAATCGAGGAAGTGACGCGCATTCTCAAAGAGAAACTGCCGGATAAAAAAGATTGACGACACAGGACACTTTTTACGCTCGTTCCCAGTCTTCCCAGGCGCCTTTAGGCGAGCCGAGTGACGGGCCAGGCCTCAGCAATCCACGAACTCAGCCACCTCGACCCGCAGGCGTTTGAGGACACGGCTCTTCGCCAAGAGCACCGCGTTCTGCGACAGGCCCAGTTCCGCCGCCACTTCCGCCGGCGCGGCTCCGTCCAGCACCTGACGGCGGAACGCCTGCCACGTCGCCGGCGCGAACTCGCCCTGCACTCGTTTCATCGCCTTGGCCGCGACGTGTTCATCGTGTTCGCGATCCCATTGCTTGGTGAGCGCGCTGTCCGGCGATGCCAATTCGTCGAGCCGATCGAGGAAGTCGCTGGCACCGGTGGCGACGGGGCGTGAACGGCGGGCACGGAAGAAGTCGCGCAGCCGATTGGCGAGAATGGCCCGCAGCCACGACCGAAACGCGCCCGGACGACCGCGATCGAAGATGGCCAACTCTCGAACGACGACCGTCAGCACCTCTTGTGTCAGATCGTCGGCGTCGGCGTCGGTCGCTCCAGCCCGCAGCGCCCAGGCGCGCAGCAGGGGTCGATACAGCTCATCGAGCCGCAGCCAATCCGCTTCCGACGGCCGGTCGGTCAGGCGCGCCAGCAGGCTGACGGAAGTTTCCATGCGAACAATCCAGGCAGGTTACGGTGCTTTCTTGGCGTCTGCCGGCACGACAGGCAGCCGAAGAATGTAGAGCGATTTATTCGTTACCACCGTGGCGTACCGGTCATCTTCCGAAATCGACAGCGAGGAGTGATCGTACGAGTTGCGCTGCGGCGTGTCATCGTCGGCGGGCAACTGGTAGCGCCCAGCTCCTTCTCCTCAAACGGCACGCGGTGGAAGCTCACGCTGCCATCTTTACACCAGACGAGAAAGCAATGCAACGGGACCGAATACATGCCGTGCAGTCCTCCCCGGGTTGCCAGGCCGCGCAGCGGTTCGACGGCCTTGCCCGTTTTCACGTCCAACCGAACGAGCTTGCCCCCGCGCACGGCCATGGCCGTCTTACCGTCCGGGAAGAAGCCGTAAATTATTTCCGCGGCCGCCAGGCCCGCCAGGTCGTCGGCCGCACGATTATTTTCTACGTCCCAGGCGATCCAGGGTGCATCTTTTCGGAGGCGCAGCGCCAGGCGCTTGCCGTCGGCGGAAAAGTGAACCCACGAATCCCCTCCCGCGAAGGGGTTCTCGTGCCAGACATGCACCTCCTTCGTGGCGATCAAGTCGTACAGCACAAATCCCTTGGTGAACCAGTACACCAGATGCTGCGCACCCGGCGCAACGCGCATGCCCACGTAATCGCGTAACGGCTTGGATTCGTGCAACATCTTGCCGCCGGGCAGCTCGTACACGCGGAAGCTGTTGTCATACGCTACCACGACCTGATCGCCGCCGGCGATGAATTCCGCCTGATACCCCATTTTGCTGAGAACCACCGCGCCCGTCTGGGCATTGTACACGTCCACCCGGACTCCCTGGCCGGTGTCGCTCGTCACCAGGGCGTATTTCCCGCCGCGGCTCACCGAAGTGTAGTAAAAGAGGTTGCCCGCGCCCAGGGTCGGGATCCGCCGAACCATCTCGATCTTGCCGGGGTTGATGGTAACAGCTGTCTCCGACGGAATCTTCTCAATTCGCTCGATCTTCGCCAGTACCGTTTCGCCGCGGGTTAAGGTCGCCCGGTCGACGTTCAACTTCAGCCCTTTTCCGGCATCCTTCAGTTCCAGTTCGTACACCCCGGAGCGCAGCGTGATACTTTTGTTCGTCTTCGTGTCGATGATACGGACGATTTTGCCTCTCTCCTTGACGACGACCTCCACGTCGTCGTTGGCCGTTGTGATGACCAGCTCGCCGGTGTCGGTCTGGAAGCGATAGATGGCGACGCCTCCGGCGAAGATGCCAGCAAACAGTCAGCGCGGCGACGACGGCGATCCAGGTTCGGCGGCGTTTGCGAAGCGGTTGCGTTCCGGCGGCGAACGGCTCGAGAAGGCGAGCGACCTCGACCGGCGTCTGGTAGCGATCGGCCGGTTTCTTCGCCATCATCTTTGAGACGATTGCGGCCAGTTCGAGAGGCACCTCGGGGCGCAACGTCCTTAGCGGCTCCGGATCGCGTGTCCGGTGGGCGTCGAGCTTGCGCAGCACCGACTCGCCGGGGAACGGCACACGGCCGGTCAGCAGGTGATAAAGCGTGCAGCCCAGCGAGTAGATGTCGCTGCGCACATCGGCGGCGTGCGAATCCTCGGCCTGTTCGGGCGCGATGTAATCCGGCGTGCCGAGGACGACGTTTTGCCCCGTCAGTCCGCCTTCTCGTTCGCCCGCATCGGCAAAGACCGACAGGCCGAAATCGAGGATCTTCACCGTGCCGTCGGCGGTGCGCATGAGATTGTGCGGCTTCAGATCGCGATGGATCAGGCCGCACGAAAAGGCATGTTGAAGACCGACGGCCGCCTGGCGCACGACGTCGCACGCCGTGGCCACCGGCAGCGGACCGTGCTGGCGCAGCTCGTCGGCGAGGTTGACGCCCTCGATGTACTCCATCGCCAGCAAATGCGTATCGCCGGCCTGTTCGGCGTCGAAGGCGGCAACGATATTCGGATGGCTCAGGCGCGCGGCGGCCTGAGCCTCACGGCGGAAGCGGTCGGCGGCGCCGGGCCGGGCGATGAACTCCGGCCGGATCGCCTTGACCGCGACTTGCCGTCCCATCACGCGATGTTCGACCAGCCACACGGTGCCCATGCCCCCGTGGCCGAGCAGCCGCACCGGCAGGTAGCGCGGATGGTTCACCAGCGCCGCCGGTCGTTCGAGGAGACCTTGGTCTCTTGCCTTCGGCCAGGCAGTGGTCGCCGCACTCTCGCCACGGCTTGGCTCGACGTAGGTCGCCGCGGCGACCGGCCGCGGCGTCTCCGACAGGGAGCGCGCCGACTGGAGTAGGGCGGTGAACTCGTCGCCGGAGATGCCGGAGACGATTTGCTCACAGGCCGAACACCCAGCCACGTGCGCCTCGACGGCGTCGAAGAGAGCGTCGTCGAGCCGGCCCAGGGCGAACGCTTCGAGATCTTCACAGGGGGGATGTTGATCCAGCAGCGGCATGGGTCGCCTTTCTCAGAACGATACATTTCAACGGCGGGCTCAATCCTTGATGGCGTTGATGTCGAAGCGATCTCGACCGTTCGGTTCCATGCCATAGAGCTCTCTGACGACGGCCCTGCCCAGTTGAACGTCCAGATTGTCGGCCGAGATGCCCGGTTTGCCGATGGCCTTCTGATACTTCTTGACGTTGGCGGTGATGATCTTCACCGTCTTCACGTTGTTCACGTCGATGCCGCCTGGCGGCATCATGGTCGCCCCGTCGACGACCCAGCCGTCATCGACCTTGAGGAACCGCCAGCGCGACGGCTTACCGTCGGGGTTGGTTCCGTTGGCGAAGGCCTCAGAGCCTTTCTCCTCGTAGGTCATCTTATCCAGACGCGCCGCCGTCTCCTTGTCGAAGTCAGGCACCGTGAGGCGCGGAGTTGCCTTCGCCATTACCCGGGTCGATGTTGGGGTCGTTGAATCGTTTCCAGGCCGCCTCTCCGTAGGCTTTGAGAAAGGCTTCGCGGAAGTCCCGGGTGCTTTTGTTCATGGCCAGCATGGTCGTGAAGTAGTCCCGTTGCTGATCGTCGGCCTTGACGGCCTTGAAGTAGGCTGCTTCGTCACCAAGGACCAGCGACTCATTGGCCTGGTGAAAGGCTTCACGGGGCGTGGCGAGCTTCTTGGCGGTAGGTTTGTCTTTGTCCTTGTCGGGCGCGGTGGTGTCACTTTTTCCTTTGAAGAACCCGCAGCCAGTATCGAGCAACAGGAAAAGGGCCGCCAAGCCGAGCAGGCGAGCGGCGACGCCATGGGAGTGGGACCGGAACATAGGGTTACCCTCCGCAGTGGGAAAAACAGGCCAGTATGTCGCGGTTTCTGGACTGACACGATGGCGATTCGCCGGAGATGGGAAAGGACGAAAGCAAGGTGACAAGAACCTTTTCTCTCAAATTTCGTTGAAAAGGTTCCTGCCACCTTTTGTCTCACCCTTATCGGGGCGGCGCTACTTCTTGATCGGCGTCCAGGTTTCCTTCCCCTCTCCCTTGACGCCTGGCTCGAACTGCGACCCGACCAGCTTCCCATCCATTTTCCGTTGGTAAATCCCCACCATGCGCCCGTCGGTTATCAACAGCCGCTCGCCGACCCAGGAGGCTTCTGCCTTGCCGTTCGACCACTTCATGTGGTAGCCGCCTTCCGGCTTGCTGGTGAGGACGATCGTTTCTTCGTACTTCTTTCCGTCCCCCGTCACTCCGGCGCACTTATACGTCCCCGCGAAGTTGGGGGGATCGGCTGCCGCTGCTGGGGTAGACCAGATCGCTACGAGGAACAGCAGCGCCACACTGCCGATGATTGACCGTCTCATGCCGACACCTCCTGAAGTTGAGTTCACCCGAATGCGGCTGTTCTGACGAAGAAAAGGGAGTCAGGAACCTTTTCTCTCTAGTTTGGTTGAAAAGGTTCCTGATATCTTTTATCTCTCCAAGGCTTTTTTCTCCGCGGTCATTTCTTTGGTTTGTTGCGTTGCAGGTTGAATTCCCCAGCGGGGTCCGTGATCTTCGTAACCTTGTTTCCCTCGATGATCAGGTTCAGTTTCACGGTCCCTGTGTTTCGGTTGATTCCTTCGGGCACGTCGGCCCAGGTTCCTATCAGCTGCTTGTCCTTGATGTGGCCGTGGAAGGAATGCGTCCAGCTTTTGCCGCCGTCCGAACTCCTGCCTACCCACCAGATTTCCGTCCCGACTTGCCGCATGGAGACAGTATGCCCTCCATCGGTGTAATGCCAGGTCCCCGTCAATTCAATCTTGTCCTGGGCCTGGCAGTTGCCGGCGAGAAGGAAGAGGCCAGCCAGACAGGCCCAGGTTGTCCGCCACCCGTTCTGTTGTCGAACGATCGTCGTCATTGGTTGACTCACCTCTTGATGCTTGCGCAAAAAAAGTGTAAGGAATGTTCCTTACACCGCTTGGCTTCGTCCACTCGTTCTTGTCAGCCGGATGGGACATCCGTTCGGCGATTACTTGCGACTCCCCTTCCACTCGATCCATTTCTTGGCGCCAATGATCCGGTACTTGCCCACGAACGACTTACCGTCCGCAGCCAAGTTAAACTCGCCTTCGCCTTTCTCCCCCTTTTCCAGGTAGGTGAACACGAGCTTATTCTTCTCGGCAACGCCTTCGAGGCTGGCCTTCCCCTCGTAGTAAGAGCCGGTCACTTTGCTGCCCTTCTGATTCATGGTCAGCACGCCAAAGGTCGTGTTCCAGGTCCCTGTGAATTCATCGGCTGCCCGGACGGGAGCGACTACCCAGAGCAACATGACCACGACCACGAGCGAATACTTCTTCATGACGATTCTCCAAGAACGGGGATAATTGGTTTCCGCAGGCTCCTGTCGAGGCTATCCCCATAACCTCGCCCATCACCATGCACCGGAGCTGCTTCTTTCCCGTATTACTCGCCGCCGCGTCCAATAAGAACGCCTGGATCGGTCCTTCGCGACCGACTCTTCCTTGTCGCCCAGGGCACTGAGGGACCCAACAGCAATGTGCTGTGCTTGCATACCTCGCACGAAGGGACACGATTCCTTACGGTTTGACATCCAGCGTAATGTTTTTTGTCCCGACCTCGAAAAAGCGCCGGTCTTCCCACCCGACAGGAGACTTGCCGTCCTTTTTGACGATGTGGGAGTTTTCCAGGTTGTCTCCCCACAACATCAAATAGCCGCCGTTGGCATAGTCGGTGACGACGAAACGTTCCTTCGTAGCCAGAGCTGCATAAGTGCGAATGGTCTTGTGGCTCGGAAACGTCTTCTCCTTGCCCTTCACCTCGATGCTCAAATACAACTGATCGGCGTCCTTGGCCGGCACGTGAGGGTGTCCCGCGGCTTGACCGGATGCCAGCCCTCACAGTTAAGGCCCACCCCGGCCGCGTGAGCGGTCGCCACGAAGATCGTTTCACTGGTACTGTTTACGATCTTCACTTCGACCGCATTCCCGATGCTTGGAAGGGCGGCGCCAATTCCGACCGCCAGACAGGCAGCCATTAGGCCGTTCAACCGAATCAAGCCGTGGAACATGAAACTCGCTCCAGTCTGTCTTGTGGTATTGCCGCTCTTTCCGGGGTAGACCGGCCAGCGACCCTAATTCTTGTGTTCGAGCTTGGCTTCTCCCGTGTACGACCCTTTGACCTTGTGGGTGGCCAGGTATTTCAGATTCATCACGCCCTTGTCGTTGATCGTGGCCGTGATCTGGTAAGTGTGTTCCGAGGACTTCGCCTGCAGCTCGACGGTGTTTTTGTTGATCCGTTTGCCGCTTGTCACGACGGTATCGTCCCAGGTTCCGGTGAATTTGCCTCCATCATTCTTGAGCACCAGGAGGGAGTTGCCGTTTTCGTTGAGGCTGTTCTTCCAGGTGCCGACCCACTTGCCGGCGAACGACACGTCCTGGGCATTTGCGGTGTTGACCAGGCCGAGCAGGACCAGACCAATCACGAGGTGGCGGAACAGAGACATGGTTTCTCCTTTCTGAAAAAAACAGTAGCCGAGTGGATACCAGGGCGAACCGTCTGCGTTGGTGGCCGGGTGGATGTTGCATAACCCAGCCGCTGACGCAATCGGTTCATCATACATGGACAGTAGACGAGAGAACTACTCTATACAGTGCAGGAGACGGCCGATCCTGTCAGGAAAATGGTTCAACCGGGGTAACTTCCGGGTAACCGGAGCCGGGCCGACCAAAGAGAGTGCTTGGGAGCCTGTGCCGGAAAGTGCTGGTCCAACTAGACGTTGTCTGGCTGTTGTTGGCCATAAGCGATTGTTATCAAATCTCTTGTGGCATCATGCGTTCGTGAAGGCGCGCCGCGAGAGGGTGTGCTTTCAAATCGGGGGGTGCCAGAAAACAAAATCTTAATTTGACAGCGACAAAGGTAACGCAAGAGGGAGTCGAGGGCCTGCGGAAAGCTCATCCGCACAACCGCATCGACTGGCTTCCACCCGGCAAATAAGGGCTTCCCCACAGCTCTCCGCCGACGGGCTTGCGGGACCACTGTCCGGGGTTGCGCGAGTACGCGACCCCCCGGCTATGTTGTGTAACGGCTTCGCCGAAAAGAAACCCCCGCGCCGCTGTCACATGTGGCGGCGGATTTGTTCCCAGGGGCGTTCACGGGATCTCCAGCACCACCTTCAGACACGCCTCGATCTGCTGCATCGCCGCATCGGATAGGAACCCGATGGTCCGCAGAACCAGGGTTTGATCGAAGGTCGTGATATTGATGCAGGAAGCCGCACAGACCTTGCCGAATCCCGAGCCGGTTTCGACCGTCGGGTCCAGAACTACTTCCGTACCGGGAAGACCGTGGCGGGTGCTGGTGATTTGTACCAGGATGGTATTGTCGATCATCCCATTGAGAAAGTCGGCCTGGATTACGACCGCCGGGCGCACTTTGCTGCCGCTCATGTCGGTGTACTGCCAGTCCACTTCGACGACGTCGCCGCGCTTCATACATCCTTCCGGATGAGGTCGTCGTCCGCTGGGTTATCCCAGGCACGCCCGAAGGGCTTCAGCATCAACCGGATCTTATCGTAGATCTCTCTGCGAATCAGCAAATACTCCTGCCCCGTGCGGGGATCGACGGCCACAGCGGGTTGCTGCGGAGCGTCCAGGGCCTGCGTTTGTTCGGCGGTGAGTTCGATCATGGCCGTCTCCATTCCTCCATCCTATCGTCCGCCAGTTCTTCGAGCAAAACCGTCGCTCACCGGTTCGAGTCATCGGACACCGACGGTTGCTGATGACCGCTCCGGTTGGCGACGACCTTCTTGATCGCCTTCAATAGTTCGGTGCGCGTGAACGAATCGGGCGGGTGTTTCGGCCCCAGAGGGACGCGTTTGGCCTTCGACTGCTTGCTCATCTTTGCCGCCGAAGTTTCGATCAGGCCGCTGATCGGTCACTTGCTATCATACCAGAGTGGACACCTCACGTTCCACCGATTCGCTCTTTTTCCGATGCCGCCGCCACGATACCCTATTCCCATGTCATCACCGCGCAGTCCTCGGCATCGACCCAGGTCTCCAGGTCACCGGCTACGCCGTCCTCGAAGCTCGGGGCTCTTCGCCGGCTGTCGTCGAGGCCGGCGTCATCCGCACCGTCGAGGGCCGCGCCACTACCGACCTCGCTCCGCGCTTACGCATCCTGTACGATGGTATCGTTGAGGTGTTAGACCAGTTCCATCCGAAGACGATGGCAGTAGAACAGCTGTACGCGCATTACGACCATCCCCGCACGGCAATCCTGATGGCCCACGCGCGCGGCGTCATCTTTCTGGCGGCGGCACAGCGAAACCTGGCAGTGTGCAGTTACAATGCCACGCACATCAAGAAGACGATCACCGGCAGCGGGCGGGCGTCGAAGGAACAGATACAGATGGCAGTGCAGCGCGAGCTTGGACTGGCCCAGATGCCGGAGCCGCCGGACGTGGCCGACGCGCTGGCGGCGGCGCTGTGTCAGTTCTACATCGATAAACGTAACGGTTGATTGTCTTCCCCCCTCGCCCTGGTACTCCGGGGAGAGGGGTCGGGGGTGAGGGGGTTGGAAACTGGCTGTGTTATGCCGCCCACCCCTCACCCCCGACCCCTCTCCCCGGAGTACCAGGGCGAGGGGAGAACGATTGAAGCGAAGAGGTATGCATGATTACCAAAATCACCGGCCTGTTGACGCGCGTTCTCGACGACGAGGTACGTCTCCAGGTCGGAGCGCTGGAATATGCGGTGCAGGTGCCGGAGTTCGTCCGCCGGGCCGTGCAGGGCCGCATCGGCAACGACATCACGCTGCACACCAGCCATTACTTCGACGGCAACCCGATGCAGGGACGCGTCGTGCCGCGGCTCGTCGGTTTCCCGTCGGAGGCGGAACTCGACTTCTTCGACCTCTTCTGCACTGTGGACAAGGTCGGCACCAAGAAGGCGCTCAAGGCGATGGTGCGGCCGGTCAAGGAGATCGCCGACGCCATCCAGCGGCAGGACGCCAAATGGATGACGACGCTGCCCGGCGTCGGCGCGGCGACGGCGGAGCAGATCATCGCCACACTCCGCCGCAAGGTGACGCGCTTCGCCCTGATGGCCGCCCCGCCGACCGCCGACGGTGCGCCGCCGAAGGAAGGCGCCGCGGTCGTCGTGGACGGCAACGTCATCGAGGACGCCTACCAGGCCCTGATGAGCGTCGGCCACAGTCCTGCCGAAGCGCGCAATCGTCTCGACAAGGCGATGGCGACCGGCAAGGCGTTCAAGTCGGTGGAAGAGGTGTTGCTGGAGATTTACAAGAGCGAGTGATTCGTTTAGCCGCGAGCTTCTGCGAGCGTTGTCCCGCAACGCTCGCAGAAGCTCGCGGCTAAACGGTTGGAGGGATGACCGCATGGCCCGTGAAGCCGTGGTCCAGTCCGGCGGCGGCGACGAGGGACGCGAGCGCGACTCGGCTCTGCGGCCGCGCTGGCTGCGCGAAGTCATCGGCCAGAAGGCGGTGGTGCAGCGGCTCGGCATCGTGCTGAACGCCTGCCGCAAACTCAAGGAAGCGCTGCCGCACATCCTCTTCGACGGCCCACCCGGCCTCGGCAAGACGACGTTCGCCACCGTGCTGCCCAACGAACTCGGCAAGGCGATCCAGATGACCAGCGGTCCCGCCCTCTCCAAGCCGGCCGATCTCCTTCCGTTTCTGACCAATCTCGAAGAGGGTTCGATCCTCTTCATCGACGAGATTCATCGGATGCCGCGCGTCGTCGAGGAGTTCATCTACCCAGCGATGGAGGATTTCCGCATCGACATCATCCTCGGCGAAGGCGTCAACGCCCGGACGATCACGATGCGGCTCAAGAAGTTCACCCTGATCGGCGCCACGACGCGCAGCGGCATGTTGTCCGGTCCGATGCGCGATCGCTTCAAGCAGCACGAGCACCTGGAGTTCTACACCGTCGAGGAGCTGGCCCAGATCGTGGAGGTCAACGCCCGCAAGCTGGAGACGGAGATCACCGACATCGCCGCCCTGGAACTGGCCCGCCGCAGCCGTGGAACGCCGCGCATCGCCAACACGCGGCTCCTGTGGACGCGCCACTACGCCGCCAGCGAGGCCGACGGCCGGATCACCCTCGATCTGGCGAAGGAAGCGTTGGCGATGGCCGAGGTGGACCCCGAGGGACTGGACAAGCAGGATCGCCGTTATCTGGAGACGCTGGTCGGCGTCTTCGACGGCGGCCCGACCGGCGTCGAGGCGCTGGCGGCGACCATGAACCTGCCGTCGGACACGCTGTCCGATGAAGTGGAGCCGTACCTGCTGCGTGAGCAGTTCATCATCCGCACGCCGCGCGGCCGGGTGGCGACACCGCGGACATTTCAACTGCTGGGGAAGCCGATGAAACCACCGGGCGAGGCGGGGCGGACGCTGTTTGATTGAGGCGCATCAAGTCGGCAACAGGCCCTGCCGGCGTAACAGGTCGTTCGCCCAGGCGGTCTGTTCGGGTGTGAGCGGCGGGATGATGCGATCACGGTCGTAATGGATGCGGCGGCGAAAGGGTCCAGCGTCATAGGCGCGGTTGAAGGCCGCTTGCAAATCGAGAAGAACCGGCGGCGCGTCGTGTGAGAGTGCAACGGCAACCTTTGGCAAGATCTGTTCGAGGCGAATCGGATAAACATGGAACTCACCGGGATCGGAGTGTCGCCAAACAGAAACATGAAAATCGAAATGCTCGATTTGTTTGTCGAGAAACTGCCGTGGTACGGCTGTTGTGTGCATTCCTGCGCGGAGCAGATCGATTTCGATCAGATTCGTTTCGCTTGCCCTCACTTCTCGCTGCTTTCGCAGATAAAGTTCCCGTCCATGTGAGCCGGGCGTCTTGTTCGCGCGGCTCAGTAGCTCAATGATCGTAAAGAGAGTCTCGCCACGTTCCTGGCGGGTGCGGATCTCAACATACGCCTCGCGCACCTCCTCTTCGGGACTCTCATACCAAACTCGAAAGTTGGTCGCCGCGAAAAAAGGATATGGAAGAAGTGGCTGCAACTCGGCTTGAATGCAAGTGCTCAGATTGTGATACAGATTTGGGCAGATGTCGGGATCTTCCAAGTAAGGATCCATTCCCGGAAACGGCGACGGCATGGCTCGTTCTCCTTTCTCTTCCTATTCTCTCACGCCTTCAGCCCTGAAAGCAAGCCGCAATGAATCCGCGTTGGCAGGACTGCCCTGGGCTTCCAAGCGCATCCGCGGGGAGGGAAGAGGGTCGAGTTCCTTCATCTCTATCCCCCCCTTTTTCCTGCTACTCTGCTCTCCCCACAACCTACGCCCTCGCGGTAGTCTCCCCGATGATTATCGCCCGTTCTCTCTCCCACGAGGTTTACCATGTCCAACCACGCCACACTGGCACTTGTCTTCATGCTGATGCCGCCGGCCATGCGCGACCCACTGCGGCCGTGGCTCGATACGATCGTGCCCAGTTCGTTCGGTAATTTGCTCCGCGCGATCGCACCGGACGGTTTCAGCGAATCGGTCGCAGCGATCGTGCCCAGTTCGTTCGGTAATTTGACTGGCGCGATCGTGCCCAGTTCGTTCAGTAATTTTGCCCGCACGACACCGCCGACCGGCGCTGCCGACTTCGTTCGGCATTTTTCGGTCGCGCACGCCAACCGGGTGCCTACATCCGTTTGGCGTTTCGATACCTCATGAAACGCGACCGAGGAAGGAATCAAGCGGTGATCGGGCCAAACGGCTGCGTCCGCGGTGCGCGCTGGTCTGGACGGACGACGGATGTAGGAGTGTCCCTCGGTCTCAGAATGGGACTTGCGCCGGACGGATTGGAGATGTACCGAAATCTACTGAGGCGTGTAGTCACTTCTTCTCTGTGACATCCAGATACATCCCCAGCGCCTCCGCCAGCCCGGTCAGGCTGGTCGGTGCCCCCTTCAGCGGAGCGGACAAAGCCTTGATCGTTTTCTCCGCCAGCTTCAGGTAGCGTTCGTTCTTCGTCTTCTGATAGAGGCGCACGAGATCATGAGCAGCGACGCTATTGCCGGCCGGCTGGGCGCCGTCGTACTGGTCCTTGGCGCGGGCGAAGAGCTTCTCGTGATCGTGCGACGTGAAGTAGAACGCCCCATCCTTCTTGTCGAGATGGTGTTCGATCATCGCGTCAGCCAGCGCGATCGCCTCCTTCAACCAGCGTTCCTCGCCGGTGACGTCGTGCAGGCAGAGCAGGCCGTGGATGAGATAGGCGTAGTCGTCGAGATAGGCGTTGAGCCGGGCTTCGGCCTTCTGGTCGGGAGCGGCGCCGTAGGTGCGGAACAGCCGGCCGTCGGGCTTGCGCAGATTCTTCAGCACGAAGTCGGCCGCCTTCGCCGCCGCGGCGATACTCTTTTTGTCGTCCAGCGCCTGGCCGGCCAGCGCCATGCCGGCGATCATCTGGCCGTTCCACCCCGTCAGCACCTTCGTGTCGAGGAACGGCCGGGGACGCTTGGCGCGCACGTCGAACAGCTTCTGCCGCATCGCCGAAAGCCGTTTTTCGAGGTCCTCCTCCGTCGTCTTCAGTTCCTCGGCGTATTCCTTCAGCGGCAGCTTCAGGACGAAGATCGAGAACTCCTTCTCGAAGTTCGGCCCCGCATCGACACCATAAACGCGCTTGAACACCTTGGCGTCGGCGTCACCGAGGATCGTGTCGATCTCCGTGGCCTTCCAGACATAGAACTTGCCCTCCTCGCCTTCGGAGTCGGCGTCGAGGGCCGAGTAGAAGGCGCCGTCGGGGGAAGTCAGCTCCCGCTGCACGAAGCCGAGCGTCTGTTCCAGGACACGGCGATAGAGCGGGTCTTTCGTCGCACGGTAAGCGCGGGCGTAGACCTCGCAGAGTTGGGCGTTGTCGTAGAGCATCTTCTCGAAGTGCGGCACGGTCCAGGTGCGCTCGGTGCTGTAACGATGGAAGCCGCCGCCGAGATGGTCGTAGATGCCGCCGCGAGCCATGCGATCGAGCGTCACCTTGATGACGTTGTCCAGCTCCCGCGACTTCATTCGCGCCGCTTCGTATTGGATCAGCAACAGCGTCGGCGGCATGGGGAATTTGGTGCTGCCGAAACGAGGCGGGGTGCCAAAACCGCCGTGGACCGGGTCGAAACGCTCCTTCACGCCATCGACGACCTCCGTCACGAGATCGCGGTTCAACTCGACCAGAGCCAGGCCGCGCGCGGCGCCGATCAAGGCGTCGGTCGTCTGTTCGGCCACTTTCGCGGCCTGTTCCTCGATAGATTTCGGATCGTCCTTCCAGTATTTCTGCATGAGATGCAGGATCGTCTTGAGGCCGCGCACCTTTTCGCCCATGACCTCTTTGTCGTCGGGCGGCCAGTAGGTGCCGCCGACGATGGGTTTGCCGTCGGCCGTCAGCCACATCGTCAACGGCCAGCCGCCGCCCTGGTTCATCACCTGGAGAGCCGTCATGTAGACGTGATCGATGTCCGGCCGTTCCTCGCGGTCCACCTTGATGCAGACGAAGTATTCGTTGAGGATCTTCGCCACTTCCGGGTTGGAGAACGACTCGCCGCTCCATGACGTGGCACCAGTGGCACGAGCTGTAGCCGATCGACAGGAAGACGAGCTTGCCTTCCTTCTTGGCCTTGGCGAACGCCTCTTCGCCCCACGGATACCAGTCCACGGGGTTGTGGGCATGCTGAAGCAGATAGGGGCTGATCTCCCGGGCGAGGCGGTTGGGTTTGCCCTTCGGCGGCTCGGGCTTGGCAGGTTCCGCGGCGGCGTAGGAGGCCGAGAGGATGAGAACGAAACCTGGAAGGAGATGGTGCATCATCGGTGGGAAACCTCGGGGGAGAATTACATCGATGAGCACGCAGCGCAAGCAAGTGCCGGCACTTGCTTGCGCTGCGTGCTCAGATAGTGGGAAAATGGCAACTCACTCAACCTTGAGCTTGATCTTCGCCGTGGGCAGGCACTTCGTCTCGGTGCAGGTCTGAACAAGGACGCTCGCTTCCACAGCGCCGGTGGGAGGCCGGTCGATGGTGGCCTTGATGGTCACGGTACCCTCGTAGGTCTTGTAATCGCCGACGTCCTTGTCCTTGACCAGTTTACCCTCGGGATAGACAATCTTGGCCGCCACGGGCTTGCCGCCAGAGGTGAAGGTCACCGTCGTCTGGATCGACGCGAAAGCCTCTGGCCCGACGGGGTTGGCGTAGGCGTGCCAGCCGTTCGCCACTTCCATCGTCAACGTCACTACCTGCTTACCGTTGACCGGCTTGTCGGCCTTGACGGTGAACTTGACGTTGTCCTCGGACGTCGGGGCGGCGACGACGGTGTTGCCGACGACACACGCCAAAATTGCGACGAAGCCGCGAATGTTCCGAATCATGGTCTTGCTCCTTGTGGTCAGAGACGACGCGGAGATGATCCGCGCAGGTTGGGGATAATATCGCAGGAAGGGGGGTTGGTGCCAAGAGGAAACGGGCGGACGTCGTTTAGCCGCGAGCTTCTGCGAGCGCTGAGACGCAGCGCTCGCAGAAGCTCGCGGCTAAACAAGCTTCACGCTCCCCGGCCCCAGCAATCCTTCCAGCGCTTCCAGCTCGATCGTGTGCGCGTTGACACTGTAGCCGTGGCCCAGCTTCAGGAAACAATCGCGGCCGGCGTCGTCGCGCACCACGAGGATCACGGGACAGTTGCCGCGCGTGCGCCCAGAATCTCGCCGAGGGCGTCGATCGTGGACACCTTGCGATTGAGCCGCACCAGGATGCGAACCTCCTTCGCCATTTCCTGCGCAGCCTGCTCCAACGTCAAGATGCGCTGAATGACCAGGCCCGGCTCCTCCCGCGTGCGCTCGATGGCCGCCTTTACGATCAGCGGCGTGTCCTCGACCACAACGTCCTTGAAGCGAATGTAATCGTCGGGCCACATCACGCACTCAGCGGCACCGGTGAAGTCCTCCAGCTTGCAGCGAACGTAGCGCGTGTTGCCGTTGCGGGCCTTCTTCGTGTTCATGTAACGGAGCTGGGTCAGCATCCCGCCGAGGGTCACCACTTCCCCCGCGGGCAGCGTCCGGAGCTGGTTGACGTCCCGGGCGGCGTAGCGCCGCAGCTGCTTCTCACTCTCGGCCAGGGGGTGGCTGGAGAAGTAGAAGTCGAGGACTTCTTTCTCATACTTCAGCTTCTCGGTCTCCGGCCAAAGCGGCACGTCGATCGACGCCTCGGCCGCGGGAGCTGCGGCCGTAGTTTCGTCACTCGCCACGGCCTCGAACAGGTTGCGCTGGCCGACGCGCAAATCGTTCTGGCGTTCGCTGGCGGCCTGGATCGCCCGCGGCAGGATGGTCATCAGCTGGCGCGATGCGCTTGAAGGCAGTCGAGCGCGCCGGCCTTGATGAGCCGTTCCGTCGCGTTCCGGTTGACGAGCCGCAGGTCCACGCGCTCGCAGAAATCATAGACGTCCTTGAAGCGGCCGCCCTCGTTCCGGGCACGAACGACCGACTCCGCCGCCTGCCGGCCGAAGCCCTTGATCGCCAGCAGACCGAAGAGGATTTTACCGTCCTTGACGGCGAACTCGACCTCGCTGTGGTTGACGCTGGGAGCGATGACCTCGACGCCGAGCCGGCGCGCGTCGTTGATGTGCTCGACCATGTTCTCGCGCTTGTTGCCGTCCTCGATCTCGCTGGACAAGAGCGCGGCCATGAACTCGGCGGTGTAGTGGGCTTTCAAGTAGGCGGTCTGGTAGCCGATCTGGGCGTAGGCGGCTGAGTGCGAGTTGTGGACGATGATGCCGTCCGCTACAAAGTTGTGATCCTCGGCGACGGTCAGATCGTAGGTGTCTTGAATCCCTTCTGGCTCGATGGCGACGATGGTGTCCCAGTAGATGTCAGACACGGCAATGTCAGCGAGACGGCGCGAACCGAAGAACTGCGCGATCCGGCCAATGGTGGCGCGGCGGAAACCACGTTTGGTTTTGCCGCCCTTACCATAGAACTCTCTCACCGACACTCCGGACTGGCGTTCCACCTGGCACCAGAGCAGGCCGGTACGAAGACGTTCTTCGGCGACCCAGGTCCGGATCTCTACCGGAATCGTGTCCTTGCTCGTCATGCCGCGCTCGGTTTCTCCGAGATGACGAGCCAGCTTGGCTACTGCCTCTTCGCGGCCGAGACAGTGCGGAGCAACGCGGCTCAGGAAGGACTCCACCGAATCCGAGCCAAGGAGATGGACCTGATAACCGGTTTTTATTCCGCCGCGGTATTTAAACCCCGTCTGGCGGACACGCGCTACGATGCCCAGCCGCAATAGAAGCATCTGGACATCCGCTGCAAGTTGCCGAGACGAGGTTGCGTAGTAGGGTACGGCGAGATCATCCGTGGCGATGAACCCGTCCCCGGCCCAGAGTCGACCGAGGAACAATTCCAGATCGGTATCGCAAAGGCGAAAGATAGCCTGTGGGACAGCTTTTTCTGTCGCTTTTTTGCCCAGGATGCCGAGACGTTCTGCCCAACGGAAGGCGCCCGAGCGAATCGTCCGGCCAGCAAGAAGAACGCCCCCTTCCGAGTTCTGTTCCTTCAGCCTGCGCCGGATGGAATCGTCGCGCCCCGTATTGACACACACCTCCATCGCTCCGTTGCAGCGCGTGTGGATGCGGACGACAGTGTCGGGGAACTGAGCAGCCGCATCTGCGAAATCAGCGATCAATCTCGAATCACGATTGAAGAAGTAGAGGCTCGTCGGATGACACGTGTTCCCCTCACTGAGAAGACCGGCGAGCGCGATGATCTCGTGGCGCGGCCAGCGCTCCTGCGTTGAAATGGTGAGTTCCCGGGGGACGGCGATACGGTCACCGACTTTTAGCTCGCTCAAGTTCCTCCAACCGGTAAGCGTGAAGAACGGGTGGTTCGCCGTCGCCGTGATCCTTTTTCCCAGGGTCGTCTGTAGCCGAAATACCCGCTTCCGCCCATTCCAGACTACATCCGTGACACGACGCGGCACCAGTTTGCCAGTGGCGTCGAGTGCATGGACGATGAATGGTCGTCTGTTCTCGAATAGGTCGCCAACCGTGGTGCGCTCCCCGGTAGTAGCATCCATCACGATGGTGTCCTGGACCACGCACTTGTTGAAGCCGTAGCCCCCGAACTTCACGATGAGCCCGAAGATCTCCTCGGCCTTCTCCGCCGCCATGCCGCGCTCCCCGGCACCCTTGATGAACTCGGACTTGCGCTGGTCGATCGTCTCCTGCTTCTTCTTGCTGATCGCCTTGATGCAGGCGTAGGCGCTGGCCAGGTCGATCCCGCCGAGACGGTTTAAGATCCGCATGATCTCTTCTTGGTAGACCATGACGCCGTACGTCTCGCTCAGCACTTCCTGCATCACCGGATGAGGGTAGGACGGCTGTTGCCGGCCGTGCTTGCAGTTCACGTAATCGTCCACCATCCCGCCTTCGAGTGGTCCGGGACGATACAGCGCCATGAGCGCGATGATGTCGCGGATGTTGTCCGGCTTCATGCCGCTTCAGCAGCTCGCGGATGCCGTCGGATTCGAGCTGGAACACCCCCTTGGCGTCGCCGCGCTGGAGGAGCTGATACGTCTGCTTATCGTCCAGCGGCAGCTTCTGGAGGTCGATCTTGACGCCGTGCGTCTTCTCGATCATGCTGCACACAGTTATCGAGCAGCGTCAGCGTGCGCAGGCCGAGGAAGTCCATCTTCAACAGGCCGACCGTTTCCAGGTCGCCCATCACCCACTGCGTCGTCAGCATCGACTCGTTCTTCGAGCCGGAATCGTCCGACTTGCGAACGATGCGATGCACCGGCACGTAATCGGTCAGCGGCCCGTTGGCGATCACGACTCCGGCGGCGTGGGTGCCGGCGTTGCGGTTGGTGCCTTCCAGCGTTCGGGCGATGTCGATCAGTTCGCGCACGTCGGGGTCGGCTTCGTAGGCTGCTGCAGCTCCGGACTCTCCTTGACGGCATCGTCGAGCGTGATGCCGAGGCGCTGCGGCACCATGTTCGTCAGCTGCGTGACGCGCTCCAGCGGGATGTTTAGCACCCGGCCGACGTCCTTGATGGCGGCGCGGGCGGCCAGGGTACCGAAGGTCGTGATCTGGGCGACGCTCGCCTCGCCGTACTTCGCCTTGACGTAGGCGATGACCTCGTCGCGGCGATCCTGGCAGAAGTCGATGTCGATGTCGGGCGCTTCGCTGCGGTTGGGGTCGAGGAAGCGCTCGAACAGCAGATCGTACTCCAGCGGATCGACATGGCTGAGCCGCAGGACGTAACTGACCAGGGCGCCGCACGCCGAGCCGCGGGCTCCGGCCGGGATGTTGTTGGCCACGGCGAAACGGACGAAGTCGCTCACGATCAGGAAATAGCTGGCGAAACCCATGCGGCAGATGATGTCCAGCTCGAGTTCGAGCCGGTCGCGCACCGTTTGCGACGGTTCCGTGCCGAAGCGTTCGATGAGGCCGCGCTCGCACAGTTCGCGCAGGTATTGCTCCGGCGTCTTCTGCTCGGGCGGCGTGAAGACGGGGAAATGCCGCTTCTTGAAGTTCGAGCTCGATGTGGACGGAATCGGCGATCTCCTGGCTGCGCTTCACGGCGTCGGCATGGCCGGGGAACAACTCGTACATCTCCTCCGGGCCGCGGACGTGGAACTGGTTGCCGTCGAACTTGAAGCGATTCGGGTTGTCGCGCGTCCGGCCGGTGTTGATGCACAGCAAGACGTCATGCGCGACGCTGTCTTCCTGCCGCAGATAATGGGCGTCGCTGGTCGCCACCAGAGGCAGACCGAGCTTGTTGGCGACGTCGATGGCCCCCTCGGCACAGAGCTTCTGGATCTGCAAGCCGTTGTTCTGGATCTCGATGAAGAACCGTTCCTTGAAGATCCCGGCGAAATACTCCGCCAGCTGCCGGGCCTCGTCCATGCGGTCTTTGAGGATGAAGTCGCTGAACTCGGCGGCGGCGCACCCGCTGAGACAGATGATGCCCTCGCTGCACGTCTCCAGCAGCTCCTTGTCGATGCGCGGCTTGTAGTGGTAGCCTTCGAGGAACGCCAGCGACGACATCTTGATGAGGTTCTGAAACCCGGTCGCGTTCTGCGCCAGCAGAGTGAGATGATGGTAGATGGCGTCGTCGGATTCGGTGTTGCGTTTGCGCGGTTCGCGGTCGGTGCGCTTGGCCGGGGCGACGTAGGCTTCATAGCCGATGATCGGATTGAGGCCGGCGGCCTTGCTTTCCTTGTAGAACTCGATGGCGCCGAAGAGATTGCCGTGATCCGTCAGGGCGATGGCGGTCATGCCCTGCTTTTTGACATGGGCGACGAGTTCGGGAATGCGGCTGGCTCCGTCGAGCAGGCTGTAATGGCTGTGGCAGTGGAGATGCACGAACGGACGCTCGGCCATCGATGACTCCCCAAGGACGCGGATTCCTACCCCAAGGGCAGACGTTGTCGTTCATTATCGCCATCTCGGCCCGCGCGGACAGCGGCGATGACGCCCGCTTCGACAAGCGCGCTGTACTGAGCGTCGGTGAGCAACAAGATGGGATCGTCCGACGTCCCAATCCCTTGCCACGTTCCGCCCACCTTGTCGAGCACGCGCAGTGCCTGGATATGTTGCTCCCGGCTCTGAATATGAACTGCATGTCCCATCTCCACATCTCCTTGTAAAGGGCGGACCCAGCCGAGAGCGTAGGTTTCCAACCTCGCCGCCATCATTGTACGACGGACGCAACCGGACTGGAGAGCAAGACGCGGGATCGTTCGCTGGTGTGGCGCAGCAAGGGTATCTGGACTACGACCGCGAACGGCCATGATGCGACGAGGGTGCAATGGTGAAAGAGTCGGTAAACGAATTACCGCGCCCTCTGGCGGTATGGTATGGCCCCCGAAGCGATCGCGCCTACTCATCCAACGAATCCGGATCGCTCACCGCGCGGGTGTATCGTGCCAGCAGCATCTGCACGGCCAGCACGCGCTGCCAGTCGCCGTAGGCCAGTGTGACCTGGGTCGCTTCTTCGTTGGTCTGAATGTTCTCAGTGGCCTGGGTGATCTGCTTGTGCAGGAACTCGAGCAGCTCGGCGAGGCGGGCGGCCTGGGAGGGCGTCATCTTCTGCGGCAGCGGCGGCAGCGGTCGATTGCCGGCGAAGAGATTGCCGTTGTTGAAAGTGATCTTGTCCTTGGCATCGAGGATGAAGTCGATGTCGTGATCGAACTGCGCGGCCACGGCGGCGGTGTGGACGGTGGCCGAGATGGACGTGCCCGCCGGACCGCCGCCCGAAGTCACGCCGCTGAGCGTCGCCAGACGGGCGACGATTTCGGACTCGTTACCGAACAGCAGCAGCGAACGGCCGACGCCGATCCGGTCGCCGGGACGAAGACGGCGGATCGTGATGACGTTGCCGTTGACGCGGGTGCCGTTGGTGCTTTCGAGGTCGGTCAGGATGACTTCGCCGTTATCGAACTGGACCTTGGCGTGATAGCGGCTGACGCGCTCGTCATTGAGTCGCAATAAGTTGCCTTCCTCGCGCCCGATGGTGACGGGGGTGGCGAGTTCGCGATAGACGCGGCCTTTGTCGATTCCATCGATAATCTGAAAGGTTACCGCCGGCATCGATGACTCCTCCGCGACGCCGTTCCCGTGATGGGACGGCCGTCGATAACCCTGGCGGCCGTGTTGGCCGGAACGACAGTGCCTTCCGTACGTCTCTTATCTGGTCTTATAGCATAGAGCGCCTGCTGGTGAAAAGCGATAATGCCCTTGACCGGTCACTGCACTTCTTCATCCATTGTCAATCCCCACAGGGCAAATGTCAATTGTTCGGTGGCCGGACGACACTGCGGCAGGCTCCGAAACCAGGTGAGTTGCCGCTTAGCGAGGTTCCGGCTCGCGCGTTTGGATCGTAACGACGGCGTCTTCCAGACTGCTCTTGCCGGCGAGGTGGTCGAACAGTTCCTTGTAACCGAGCGCCTGAGCCGCCTCCCGGCTGAGCGGACGTTCCAACCGCCGCAGCGCCCGCACCTCGTCGAGGAGTCCCTCGGCCAGCATCCGCGAAACCCGCGCATTGATGCGTTCATAGAGGACCGGGCGCGGCAAGTCGAGATACAGGACCGTGGATTCTTCTTTCAATCTGCAATCTGCAATCTGCAAGTCGGACCACTGCCGCTGCCAGTCGCTGATCGGTCGGCCGGTCGTCTCCCACACTTCCAGGGCGCGGACGACGCGCCGCAGATCGTTGGGGTGCAGCCGGGTCGCCGTAACAGGATCGACGCTGGCCAGGCGGGCGTGCAGCTGCTCGCGGCCCTGTTCCGCCGCTTCCGCTTCGAGACGCGTGCGGATGGTAAGGTCAGCAGGGGGACCATCGAAAAGCCCGTGCAACAGCGCTTTTAGATAGAGAGGCGTTCCACCGACGAACAGGACGCGACGGCCGCGCCCTGCAATCTCGATCGCGCACGCCTTCGCTTGCTCCAGCCACCACGCCACGCTGGCCGACTGCCACGGCTCCAGCACGTCGAGAAGGTGGTGCGGCACGAGCCGGCGCTCCGAGGCCGTCGGCTTCGCGGTGCCGACGTCCATCCCGCGGTACAGGGCCATCGAATCCATCGACACGATTTCCGCGCCGAGACGCTGAGCCAGCTCGACACCTAGCCGGCTCTTGCCCGAGGCGGTGGGCCCGGTAAGGACATACGCGTTTTGGAACGGTTCGGGGAGCATCTCGTCATTACAATCGATGGAAGCGGGGTTGCCAAGAGCGCGGATCGTTCGAGAGGTCGCCATGCCGTCCTTCGAGTTCGTCGTAGGTTTCAGCGCCTCACCGGCGACGGTGTTCGCCTTGCTGCGCCGACCGGCCGTCATGGTCCAATTAACTCCGCCGGAGATGCACCTGCAATTCGAGAGCGGTCCCGATGAGTTGGAGTTCGGCTCGCGGTTGGTGTTGCGCGGTAGGCGTTGGGGACTGCCGCAGCGCGTCGAGAGTGAGGTGACGGGGTTCGAGCCGGATGCGTTGCTGGTCCTCGATCAACGGCGCGGGCCGTTTCGCCGCTGGACGCACACGCAGCATCTCGAACCGCTGCCGGAGGGAGGGACGCGCCTCAGCGAGCGCATCGACTACGAACCGCCCGGCGGGTTGCTGGGATTGACCGTGACGGCCGCGTTTCTGGAACGCGAATTGTCGAACCTGTTTGCGTTCCGCCGGCAGAAGTTCGGGGAACTGCTGGGCGGCTGAGCAGCGTCTGCACCTGTCCCATATTCTCCCCTCTCCCCTGTACTCGGGGGAGAGGGGTTGGGGGTGAGGGGGTTAGAGCCGTTACGGTGCTCACCCCCTCACCCCAAAGCCCCTCTCCCCCGAGTACAGGGGAGAGGGGCTTTTGGGACAGACTTTCAACGCGTCGGCACCGCGAACTTCGCGCGCAACGGTCGTTCCAGGCTCTCGAAGTCGGCGCAGCGCATGCGGAGGGCCTCGACATGCGATTGCCCCTCGAAGACAATCAGGGTCTCAGGATCGATCGAGTCGTCGAGAAGGGTACTCAGACCGTAGAGTGTGCCGAACGGCGGGACGACGCCCCATTCGCAGTCGCGGAAGACCTCGGTCATTTCCGCGTCGTCGGCAAGGCGTACCGGTCCACCGAGGATCGCGGCGAGGCGCTCCGCATCAACCTGGAGAGTGGCGGGCAGCACGGCCAGGACGAAGTCTTGCGGTCCGCGCAGCAGAAGAGTTTTAGCGACCTGCCGGCCCGGTACGTGCAGGTACTTCGCCAGTTTTTGCGCCGAGAACGCCGGCGGATGTGGCAGCGACTCGAACTCGACCCGCTGATCTTCCAGAAAGGAGGCGATACGCATGACCCAACCCTCGACAAGAAGACAGTTCCGAAACGCGGAGCGATAAAGTATAAAATCGAAAGGACGGTTGCCGCACGCCCAGTCTGCCCAGATTCACGACTCTCGCCGCCTTGCCGGTCTTGCCGCGACGAACGGGGCGGTTGTGAGGAAGATCACGAACTTACCGGAACGCACCGATGTACCTCGATGAAGAGATCGAAATCCTCCGTCCCGAATTGCCGCGCGGCCGATTCCGCTCGGTGGTGTTCGACTTCGACGGCACGCTGTCGCTGATCCGCGAAGGCTGGCCGCAGGTCATGATTCCGATGATGGTGGACGTGCTGAAGCACACGGTCACGCCGGAGAGCGAGCCGGTATTGACCGCCGCCGTCGAGGAGTTCGTGATGCGCCTCAACGGCCGGCAGACGATCTACCAGATGATCCAGCTCGCCGAGGAAGTGCGGCGGCGCGGCGGTGCGCCGCTGGAGCCGCTGGCCTACAAGCACCGCTACCACGACTTACTGATGGAACGCATCCAGGGCCGGCTCGACGCGCTGGAGGCCGGCACGGCGACGGCCGCAGACTGGACCGTGCCCGGCAGCCACGAACTATTGAAGGCGCTGCGCGCGCGCGGCCTGACACTGTACCTCGCCAGCGGCACCGATCTGAAGTACGTCCGCCGCGAGGCCGAGCTGCTCGGCGTGGCCGAATTCTTCGGCGAACACATCTACGGGGCGCTGGACGACTATCAGAGCTTCTCGAAGCAGATGATTATCGAACGCATCCTGCGCGAGAACGAGTTGAAAGGCGAGCAGCTGCTCGGTTTCGGCGATGGTTTCGTGGAGATCGAAGGCGTGAAGCGCGTCGGCGGGGTCGCCGTGGCCGTCGCTAGTGACGAGCAGAACCGCCGCGGCGTCGATGCGTGGAAACGCGGCCGTCTCATCCAGGCCGGCGCGGACATCGTCATTCCGGAATATCGGCGGCAGGAACGGTTGCTGGCGTGGCTGTGGAACGAGGGCGTCTGAGCGATGTCCGGCGCAGAAGATGAGCCCGCAGCGCCAGCAAGGGTCGTCAGTACGGCCAACTCGTGAGCAGGTTTACCATGAGATCGCAGGACATCTGCATCCGTCGCACCCGCTGAAACTCTCTCTCCTCCACGATGTTCCTCTCTCTCGGGTACTCGCAAACGACCGGAATCAGATCACTATCCGAGTGTGTCGGGAACGGCATTCCGTCGGAGGATGGGGAAAGGGTAAACCGCAGTTCTTGCGCAAACCCTCGAGGCGAACCCAGAAAGAAACGATAGCCGGGATCATCCAGGGGTCGGTCGAACACCACGCGCAGGACGGAGATGCCTTCGCTGTCTGCCTCGACCACCTCGATCCGAAAGGGCATCGGGCCGGCCGCGGGATCGAGGTGTTGGGGACCCAGGTGCAGCCCGCCGCGGGACGCACCGAACCAACCCAGCTCCACCAGATCGCCAAACGCACCGGCGAACAGGACTTTACCGTTCGTGCGCAGCAGCAAGGTATGAGCGTCTTCCGGCTCGACCTCCACCTGGGTCTTCGGGAAGAACATCTCGGAAGTGAACGTTAGGGGGTAGACCTCCAGGTCGGGGCGGTTGGCCGTGAGACGCAGGGCGGGCGCGGATTCCGCCGCGAAAAACGGCATGTTGATGAAGAACAGGCGCGTCCCGTGCGGGTAGTCTTCCGGCCTGGTCGCCAGTACATCTTCACGCACCTGTCTCTCGGCGGTCGCCACCGAGTGAAGCATCCACGAGGTGCCCCACAACCCGACGAGATACCAACAAAGCAGTATCGCGGTGGTACACAGGACCAGGCGCGGCCGCGTCGGCCAGAAGTGCCGTGTCCAGGCTGCCAGGAGTACGGCCCAACCCGCTGCGGCCAAGTAATAGTTGTAGGGCGCGGAGAACACCAGCAGCGTCGGGGCCTGGGCCAGAAGAATGCCTCCCAAGACTCCCCCCAGCACCCGCGACCGCCTCAATGGCACGAGGAACACGACCACCAGCAGCACGATTACCAGCAGCGCGATAACCGTCGTCAGTGGTCGAGACTGCCACCAGGGGACTTCCGCCATCGGCATAAAGGGCAAACCCAGGGGCAAGCAGACGAGATCGTTGAGGATCTTGTACGGCAGCCAGCCGAGGAATCCCGGTTCGGAAGGCCAATGAAAATAGGGGTTGCGCGGTAAAGGCACTGCTCCCAGGGACCAGGCGCGGAGGCGGAGGTACGCCACTCCTTCAAGGGCCAGCGCAATGTAGATCAACCAGCGTCGGCGCCGCGTTGCCTGTCGGACCGTGTCCGGGATCTTTCCCCAGGCGGCCAGGAAGTCGAACAGGACCAGCAAGGGTCCGAGCATAATGCCGCTCTCCCTGCTCATCATCGCCAGTGCATAACAGAGGAACACCCCGGCTAACAGCAGCGGGCGGCGGTGGCCCGCTTGCGCCGAGGCGTGAAAAAGCAACAAACCCGTGACGACCCACAGTCCGACCAGGACGGTGCAGTCGCTGGCCAGCCACGCCGTGGCGAAAGGACTGACCGGATGGACGAGAAAGAAAAGCCCGGCGGTCGCGGCAAAGACCGGCTCCCAACCGCAGCGCCGCAGGAAGACGTACAACAGCACGACGGACCAGCAATAAAGCCCGATATGCACGAGGTGGAAGGGAACAGGATTCAACCCGAACAGCTGAAACAGACCGGTCCGGACCGCCACCGTCAACGGACGATAATAAGCCCAGCCGGTTTCCTTCTGTGCCCACCAGGCGTGTGCGATCCGGCCGTTCCAGTCAAACCGATTGCCGCCCGCCAGGTCGCGAAAACCGTTCTTGCTGCACAGCTCCAGATGAGTGTGATCGTCGAACCAGAAACCGAGTGTCAGACCGTTGCCGTGCAGAATCCAAGCGCCGAGAAGGAGAAGAATCACCGCCCAGCGGTCTTTGCGTCTTTGGACGGCAGCCGTGTCGTCTCGTGTTGGAATCCGGAAGTCCCCGCGTGGTACGGCGCTTTGGGGACTTGTCGTGGGGAGGGGAAGCATGGCCATCCGATCTTCTCTTCATCCGGCTCCGCGGTGAATTGTTACCATCGTTCGCTTTTCCCCGCTGCGGGGTGTTATGGCCATTTCGGAATCAAAAAATCAAGAGCGTCAAGATCGGTAAGGTTGCAGCTGTCGCGGTCCGGCTCATTCCCCGACCTCGACTTTGCCGAAGAATTTGAGGACGTAGCCGACTACGGACCTCGCTTCTCGGGGGATGACACGGGTATAATTCTGTATAGATCGAATGCCCGGCTTCTCACCCGGAGGCGCCTGTGACTGCCACCATGCAACGCGAACTCTTCAACGCCGAACCGCTGTCCACCAAACCGGCCATCGGGCTGTTCGCCGACGTCGTGTTCGATCGGCCGCTCGATCATGCCTTCAGTTACGCCGTGCCCGACGACCTCCGGGCCAGCATCGCCGTCGGCAAGCGCGTCCTCGCGCCGTTCGGCAGAGGGGATCAGCGCGACCATCGGCTACTGCGTCCGGTTGACCGAAACCGCGCCGGAGCGTGCCGTCAAGGCGCTGAACCGCGTCGTCGATGACACGGCCCTGCTCGACGACAACCTGCTGCGCCTGACGCGCTGGATGGCCGACTATTATCTCTGCGGCTGGGGACAGGTCCTCAACGCCGTCATTCCTGCCGGGGCGCGCGACAAGTCCGGGACGAAGACGAAGACGTTTCTCGAAGCCGTGCCGGAGAAGGAGTTGCCGTCGCCGCCGGAGTTGACGGCGAAGCAGGCGGAAGTGCTGGCGAAACTGCGCGAGATCAAACGGCCGGTCGAGATGCGCGATCTGACTCACCTGGCGCTCAGCGGACCGGGACCGGTGCGAGGCGCTGATCCTCAAGGGCTTGATCCGGCAGTCGATCCAGCGCGTCGATGAGTGGGCCGACACCAGTCCCGAGGCGGATGCACCGGCGGGACCGATCGTGCTCAACTCGGAGCAGCTCGAGCGTTTGGGCGCAAGCTCGAGCCGGCGTTGCAGCAGGGCGGTTTCCACGCCATTCCTGCTGCACGGCGTCACCGGCAGCGGCAAGACGGAGATCTATCTGCGCGCCATCGAGGAAGTCGTGCGCCAGGGCAAGGAGGCGATCGTCCTCGTGCCGGAGATCAGCCTGACGCCGCAGACGATCCAGCGTTTCCGCGGCCGTTGCGGCGAGGTGGCGGTGCTGCACAGCCATCTCGGCAACGCCGAGCGCGGCGGCCACTGGCGGCGCGTGGCGGCGGGGCAAGTGCAGGTCGTCGTCGGCGCCCGCAGCGCCGTCTTCGCCCCGACGCAGCCGCCTGGGCCTGATCGTCATCGACGAGGAGCACGAGGCCACCTTCAAGCAGGAATCGACGCCGCGCTACCATGCCCGCGACGTGGCCGTGATGCGGGCGCGCTTGCAGAACATCCCGATCATCCTCGGCTCGGCGACGCCGTCGCTGGAAAGCTGGCACAACGCCCAGCGCGGCCAGTACACGCTGCTGACGCTGCCGCAGCGCGTGCTGGATCGCCCGATGCCGAAGGTCGCGCTGATCGATCGCCGTCATCACGGATCCGCCGCAGGGCCGCTATCCGGGCGCTGAGCGAACCGCTCGAACAGGCCATGCACCGAGCCCTGAAGGACGGCGGCCAGGTGATGCTGCTGCTCAACCGCCGCGGCTTTTCGACGCACATCCACTGCCCGGCGTGCGGCCATGTCGAGCAGTGCCGCTTCTGCGACCTGGCCCTGACGTATCACCAGCAGCGCGACGTGCTGCTGTGCCATTACTGCGGCTACGAGACAGGAGCCGCCGCAGAAGTGCCCGCAGTGCGGCCAGGGCACGGTGCGCTACCAGGGACTCGGCACGGAGAAGCTGGAGCAGGAGATCCAGGAGCGCTTCCCCGGCTACGTCGTGCGGCGGATGGACAGCGACACGATGAAGAAGCCGGGCAGCCATGCCCGCGTCCTCGGCGCTTTCCGCGCCGGCCTGATCCACATCCTGCTCGGCACGCAGATGATCGCCAAGGGGCTGGACTTCCCCAATGTGACGCTGGTCGGCGTGGTCAACGCCGACATCGGCCTGCACTTTCCCGACTTCCGGGCGGCGGAGCGCACGTTCCAGTTACTGGCCCAGGTGGCGGGCCGGACCGGGCGCGGCGACGAGCGGCGGCAAGGTGCTGGTGCAGACGTTCACGCCGGACCACCCCGCCATCGCCCTGGCCGCCGCGCACGATTACGCAGGCTTCGTGGCCGGCGAGCTGGCGCACCGCAAGGCGCACAACTATCCGCCCTATCAGCGCCTGGCCCGGGTCATCGTGCGCGGCCGGGAACAACTCGTCGCCGCGGAGTTTGCCGAGCGGATGGCCGGCGCGTTTCAACGCCGCGCTGAAGTCGATGGCGGCGAAGGGGCCGATCGAGGTACGTCTGCTAGGGCCGGCGGAGGCGCCGGTGTTTCGGCTGAAGGGGTACTATCGCTATCATTTCCAGCTGCAATCGCCGAGTGCCGCGACGCTGCATCAGGTGTTGCGTGCCGTCGCGCCGACGCTGCGCCCGCCGTCCGGCGTCGAGTTCACGCTGGACGTCGATCCGTTTCAGATGCTGTAAACGCGATTCATCGTCCGCGATTGGCGAACCGGCTGCGTCAGCGGCCTGGTTTTCCCACCGCCACCCGGCCGCTGACGCAGCCGGTTCGGTGCGCCGTGATAGTCGTGAGTCCTCAGTGGGTCCGAATCCCACCGGGCAACTGTCGTTCTAGCCCATAACAACCGAAGCGTTCAGGTAGGAGACGGGGCGAAGCCTTCGGTGGAAAGGATCGTTTACTGATCGCTGCGCAAAGAACGAAACTATCGTCGTCAGGCTGTTGCATGGTTAGCCCGACGCGCCAGCGAGGGTTGCTGCGGAAAACCCTCGCTGGCGCGTCGGGCTAACAAAACCTCCGCGACGAAGGCACGCAGAGGAGTTTAGTTCTTTGCGTAGCGATCCCGCGAGCACGCAGGCCGTAACGCAAGTGAACGCCGAGTAAGCCTCGAAACGCGTAATGCGAGAGCCGACCCAGTCGAACCGTGGGGAAGGCCAGTGACGTCGTTGTGGACGAACGAAGCCAACGACGGACTTGCCGGGGTAGTGGCGACAGCATGTGTGCAGGACGGGAACGTCACGAAACACGGGAAGCCCTGGCTAGCGATGGTCCAGACCAGCAACCGGCGTCTCGCGAGAAACAGGCTGGGCTGCCCGGGGTGGCGGAGAGGCTCGTAGTACCGCGGAAGCCGGGTAATGCTGGTGGAGGGAAGGGGCGGACAGCCGGGAGATTGACGATGAGGATGAGCGGGGAGTGGAAACGGGGCAAGGTGGGTGATTCGGGCACCGGTAACCGAAAGGGGCGGCAACACGCAAGACCTCACCTACTCCACCGCACCATTCCTCGACTCTACCCAAGCACAGTAGAACGAACCAGTTAAGCGCCCACGATCGGGTTGTCGATCCATCGAGGCGGCGACCGTAACCGAGCCGGCTCGCCGCACGCGGCGTGCAATGGTCGCCGACGCATCCGACTCTAAACCATTCGGTGACGGCTCGATGAAAAATGCGAATTTCATTGACCGGCGATCCGGCGACGTGTAGAAGAAGCGTTGCACCGTCGGCCTACTACTTCCCGTGTCGGGCCATACCGGTGTTCGGAAGTCCGTATTCTCATTCGGAGGAACGCAGTGATGCGCCTGGCTTCTCTCACCCTCGCTCTGGCCGCGGTCTGGTGTCCCCAGGTTTCCGCCCAGACTGCCTGGGGAGCGGTCACCTCGAAAGAGGGACAATTCACCGTCGAAATGCCGGTGAAACCGACGATCGAATCGACAAAAGCGCGCAAGGGACCGGGCGGCACGGTGAAAATGGTAATCGTCGGCTGCGAGACCGCCTCCGGTCTGTACATCGCCAGGAAAATAGAATTTCCCACGGCGATCGTCAAAGGCACCGAAGAGAAGGAGCTCGACGAGGAGCGCGACTATATGGCCAAGGAATGGAACGGCAAGGTCATCAGCGAGAAGAAGGTGCTTGCCATCAACAAGGTCGGCCGCGATTTCACGATTCGCGGTGAACCGGAGAAAGGCAGCGGGATCTTGACGATCCGCGTGCGCGAATATTTCTTCGAGAAGTCGATGTACGTCGTCCTGGTGGTGTCGGCTCCCAACCGGGAGCTACCCGCGGATACCGGCAAGTTTCTCGGTTCGCTCGCCATTGGAACGGGAAAAACTCGGGCCGCCGGCAAGGTCGAACCTGAACCGACGGGCACGGAGCTGGCCGGTTGGGGCCTGGCGATCGACCCGGACAAGGATTGTAAGATCACGCCCGCAGGCAAGAGCCTTGCCCTCGACATCCCGGCTGCCATGCACGACTTCGGCGGCCCTTTGCTCAAGTTCAACGCTCCCCGCATCATGCGCGAGGTGGACGGCGACTTTGCGATCACGGTGAAGGTCGTCGGCGATTTCAAACCGGGTCCCAAATCGACCAACCCCAAAGGTGTCCCCTACCTTGCTGCGGGAATTCTCATCTGGAGCGATTCGGAGAATTTCATTCGTCTGGAACGTGCTTCCATGCTCAAAGCGAACAAGATTATTCCTCACGTTGCTTTCCTGGAACAAGAAGGCGGGTATAGCGGCGCCGTTCACAACGTGGGGTTCAAGGACGGTCCCTGTTATCTGCGCCTTGAGCGCAAGGGAAGCCGTGTTTTCGGCTACATTTCCAGCGATGGCACCACCTGGAATGCGCTGAAACCTATCGACACCATCTGGCCGAGCAAACTCAAGGTCGGCTTGCAGGCGATCAGCACCAGCAGTGAGCCGTTCTCGGTGCGTTTCGAGGAATTCACGAGGAAACCCGAGAAATAGGCTACTGCTTCGTCAGGGCTAGGAATTTGGGCTGTCCCGCTGATAGCTGAGAGTTGAGAACTGAGGGCTGTGTTCAATAAAAGCTGTCAGTTATTAACTCTCAGCTATCAGCGGGACAACTGGCAGTCCGTGTGCCAGCTGTACCACGAACCTATCATCCTAAGCTTGACGTTGCACTACTTCTGCTGTTCGCCAACTCCTTCTTCCAGGAGACACGCTCATGAACCGCTGCGTCGGAATGATGGTCGCATTCCTCTCACTGCCCTACTCGGCGTTGGCAGCGGATGAAGGCATCCCCGCGAAGAAACTTGCCCAGCTCAAAGCGGCCACCGTCTACGTCAAGGTGGAAGCGAAGGAAGGCACCGGCACCGGTTCCGGCTTTCTGATCCGCGTGGACGGCGACACCGGCCTGGTCGTCACCAATCAGCACGTCATTCGTGAAGTTCGCGGCCGATTCACCCCGCAAAAGATCGAGCTTGTCTTCGGGAGCGGCACGAAAAACGAGCGGATTCTGCCGGCCGAGGTCGTCGCGGCGGATCGGGAAGCCGATCTCGCCGTGCTCAAGGTCGCCGCCAAGAACCTGCCCACCCCGCTCGACATCGGCCTGGGAGTAGAACTGCGCGAGACGATGACGGTCTACACCTTCGGCTTCCCGCTGGGGGAGCTGCTCTCGCCGGACAAGACCAATCCGGCCATGACCATCGGCAAGGCGACGATCTCCAGTCTCCGTGAGAACGAGCACGGCAAGCTCAAGCGCGTCCAACTCGACGGCGAGCTGAATCCCGGCAATAGCGGCGGGCCGGTCGTGGACCCCGAGGGCAAACTGATCGGTATCGCGGTTTCCAAGATTGTGGGCACCAAAATCAGTTTCGCCATTCCGTCGGAAGAGCTAAGCGCTTTGCTCAACGGCCGTCCCGCGGCGCTGCTGATCCGCAGCATTCGCGTCGAGGAAAACGGCGAGGCGGAAGTAGAGATCGAGGTTCCCTACCTCGATCCGCTCCGTCGGATCAAAGCGATCGAAGTGCGTCACGTGCGCAAGGATGCCCTCAAGGAAGCGTTGCAGCCCGACAAAGAGGGGATCTGGCCCGCACTGCCCGGCGCGGAGAAAGCTGCGCTGAAACTGGAAGGCGGGACAGGCACGGTCAAGCTGCGGTTGAAGGGTGAGAAGAAGTCGATCGACTATGCGTTCCAGGCGGTCTGCACCAACGGCGACGGGAAACCGGTCGCGGTGAAGCCGTTGTACCAGGCGATCAACTTCGCCGCGCCGGGTGTCGTGAGTTCGGCCGACTTGAAGACCGGGCAGGGCACCCCCTGGGAGGTGGTCACTTCCAAGGAAGGCGGCTTCACCGTCGAGATGCCTGCGCCACCGAAGATCAAGAAGTCGAAGACCCGCGGCCAACCCGGCAGCAGCGTGGATATCTTGATGATCGGCTGCGAAACGGAAGACGGAACGTACCTGGCGCTGAGGGTCGCTTACCCCACAGCCGTCGTCAAGGGAGCCGAGGATCACCTCCTCGACGCCGAGCGCGACGCCCTGGTAAAGGAATGGAACGGACGGCTGATCGGCGAAAAGAAGCTCCGCGGCGACGGGATCATTGGGCGCGAGTACACGATCCGGGCCAATCTGCCCGAAGGCGCCGGCGTGGTCATGCTGCGCGTCCGGCAGTACGCGGCTGGCAAGGCGGTGTACATCGTCGCGGTCATGTCGGCGTCGGACGCCGAGCTGCCGGATGATACGGGGCGTTTTCTTAGCTCGCTGGCGATTGGCGAAGGCAAAACTCGTGTCGATATAGCACCGCCTGAACCGCGCGGCCGTGAGTTGGCGAGCTGGGGTCGAGTGATCGACCCGGACCAGGATTGCGAGTTTCGTCCCGACGACAAGACGCTGTCCGTGAAGGTGCCGGGCACGCTGCACGACCTGCATCCCGATCTTGGCAAGTTCAACGCACCACGGATCATGAAGGCGATCGAGGGCAATTTCGTCCTGAACGTCAAAGTCACCGGCGATTTTCAACCCGGCGGCACATCCACGAATCCGCGGGGCATCCCTTACAACGGCGCCGGTATCCTGATCTGGATCGACGAGGCCAACTTTATCCGGTTGGAGCGCGCCGCCGTGCTGCGCAACGGCCGAGTCACGACCTATGTTGGCTTCGAGGAGCGAACAGGCGGCAAGCGCGGGGTCGTGAATAGCGTGGCGTTTCCGGCGGGGACGTGCTATCTCCGCTTGGAGCGCAAGGGTAAGGGTATCACGGGAGCCATCTCCAGCGACGGTTCCACCTGGAAAGAACTCAAAACCATCGAGACGACCTGGCCGGAGAAGCTGCAAGTTGGCGTGGCCGCGATCAACTCGAGCAGCGAGTCGTTCACGCTGAAATTTGAGGAGTTCCGGGTCAAGGAGAACGGGCGAGAGAAAGCGGAACCGAAATGAGGGAAAACGATGGACTCGCTTGATTTGTCGTTTCGCACTCTTGAGTGCGAAACGATCGCACTGGTTCTTGTTTGACGCAGCAGCTTCGTGGGCCGACGCCCTTTTCGATTGACAGCCACTCCGCCGCGCTCTAGGGTGAGGCTTTCAGGAGGCACCATTCATGTTCGGACTGGAACTGGCCGGCACGACGTTAACCTGGTTCATTGTCGGCACCGCGATCGCCTTGCTGGTCGAGCTGCTGCTCTTCAAGGGTGCTTGTGCCCTGGCCGACGTGAACGATCCCTCGTGGCTAGTGTCGTTCCTGATCGTTCTACCCTTCTTCGCCGGCCGGCTGCTCACGGCGAAATACTTCTTCGACTTGTTGCAGGCGCAACTGCACGGCATTCCGCTGTACATGGTCGCCTTCCTGGCCAGCGGGGCCATCTTCTGGATCGTGTGTGCCGGCGTCTATGCGCTCGTCCTGTCCGTATCACTGAAGAAGAGCTTCTTCACGTCCACCGCGCAGGCCCTCCTCGACGCCCTGGTCGGATCGCTGGCCATTGGCATCACGCTGTTCGTTCTGTCGCTGGTGCAGATCAAGCAAGGCCCGGCCAACAAGTCGGGACAGGCGCCGACCGACGGCGCCGTCGCCGTTCGGCACGCTGCTCCATGATCCTCGAAGGCATTGTCACGACGGTCGCCGCGGACGGGACGGTTCACATCGCCCCGATGGGACCGCTCGTCGAAACGGTAGCCGGCGTGGTGGACTGGCGGCGTTTCGTGCTGCGTCCGTTCCAGACGACTCAGACCTATCGCAACCTCGTCGTCCATCCCGAAGGCGTGTTGCACGTCACCGACGATGTGCTGTTGTTGGCCCGGGCCGCCGTCGGCGCGCTCGATCCGCTGCCGCCGCTGATGCCGGCGGCGCACATTCACGGCCAGGTGCTGCGCGACTGCTGCCGCTGGTACGAATTCCGTGTCGCCGCGCGCGACGACAGCGCCGATCGCGCCCGGCTCGACGCCGAGGTGGTCCATTGCGGCCGGGTGCGCGATTTCTTCGGTCTGAACCGGGCCATGCACGCCGTCGTCGAGGCGGCCATTCTCGCCACGCGGCTTTTTCTGCTGCCGCGTGAAGAAGTCGAGGCGGAGTATCGCAAACTGGCCGTGCTGGTGGAGAAAACCGGCGGACCGCGCGAGCGTGAGGCGTTTGCGTTCTTGCAAGATCATCTTCGGACATCCGTCGAAGGGGCCGAGTAGGCGGTTATAATGGGCGTAGTGTGGCGAAGCCTGGGGGCGCTACTGAACCAGACGAGGAGGTTGCCATGAATGTCATCTACACCGACCGGGGCAAACCGTGGCGTGAGGGGGCGGAGGTACTTCAACCTGTGAATGTCGAGTTGGAGGACGCTATCGGGTCGCCCACCGAAGATGTGCGAGCGGAATGGGACCGAACCATGGATGACCGGGGGCGAACACTGTACAGACTGCGAATCTCCGACGGGACGGATCAAGCGTCCGTTTCACTTACACCGGAGGAGCTCCAATCTCCGTCTGATCGGCGCTATCGCATGCTTCGCCTCTGGGCCGCCTTGCTCCGAGACCAGAGTCACCGGCATCTTCGGAAACTTCGCGATATGGACAAGGAGGAGGCTTGATAATGGCGCTCGGGGATCGAGTCGCGGAGTTGGAAAAGACTGCGGCCAAATTATTGGCGCGGCTGGACGTCGCCGATCGGACACTGGATGCTCTCTCCAACGATCACAAGCTAAGTGACCGCGAACTCGCCGACGTCCGCAGGGAACACGAGACGGAGATCGCCTTGCTGAAACGGGAAATTGAGGAACTCAAGAGTTGGAAGTCCGACCGCAAGAAGCAAGACGAAGAATGGAGTCGCAGGTTATGGGCGTTCGGCCCAAACCTCCTTGCTGCCGTGATCGGCGGTCTCATTGCGGCGGCGATCGCCTACTTCATACCTCACCGCTGAATTGTGCGGATTGATGACACAAATCGTTTTACTTCCTCGCCGGTTTCTTGGAATATCGCGGCTGGTACAGTTGGACGTTCAGGCCGCCCGGCATCTTGAAATGAGTGACGAGGCCGTACGCGTGGTCGGCAACCGGTTCGGTGAATTCGACGCCGCGGCCCTTGAGTTCCGCGACGGTTTTCTCAATGTCGTCGCAGTAGAAGGAAATGTCGTGCGTGCCGGAGAACGCCCCCTTGGCGGGATCGGCCGGATGGCAGCCCATCTCCGCTTCGGGGAGATCGAAGATCAGCCAGCCTTCGCCTACGTCGGTACACGGAAACTGCAGCTTGTCGCGGATGAACGCGCGCAGGGCTTCGGGTTCCGACGAGTAGAACATGGTGTGGACGCCGGTAATCATTTGCTTCTCCTTGTAACCGTTAATCGCGAACCGCTAATCCTCGATCTTAACGAACTCGAACGTATCCCAATCCCGCTCGAATGCGGACCCCTCGGGAGAGTGCAGCAATGGGATAATCGCCGTGTCATAATTGGCGATTGTGTTAACGTCGTAGACTGTATGGTTGCTGTTATCGGCCATGTATTCGTTCGATTCATCACCAGCAAGAAACCGCCAGCCATTATCTAACTGGTTGGTTGGCTTGTCTCGGTACATATACCCGACCAATTGCCCGTCCACCGTGATCCGGTCGGACGCGATGCAACCGCCGCGGTTCGGGATGAGCGCACGGATTTGCTCGGCCCGTAGCCAGAAACTCTTCTTCATCATGCGTATTCTCCGTTACTACTACTGATCCGCAGTCCTACAACGTCGCCCGCAACCGCCGCCCCAGCAGCTGATGGAAGTGATACCCCGCCGCCTCGCGCCGCACGCTGAATCGTCCCGTATTGTACGACCGCGAGCCGAGGCCGCGCTGCACCTCCTCACAGATGGCCGCGTCTTCCTGCTGAATGCGATCCGTAATGGCGATGCTGTCCCGAATCAACGTCTCGGCGGTTCCCTCGGTGAAGAAGAAGTCGAACACTACACGGCAGCGAGCCGGCCCCAACGGCAGCACGAGGTTCGTGTCCATCAGGCCGTCGTACAGGTTGAGCATGAAGTTCGGGAACACCCACCAGTAGGCGGCCTCGGTGCCGCTGCGAACGCCGGCCACGATCGTACCGCCGACATTCATGTCGGCCTCAGCCTGTGCCGACAAGAATGTCGGCGGTACGGCCGATGCCGCGTCCGGCGGCTTCAGCGGACTGATCTGAACGCTGGTGTGGCCGAAGACCTCCGTGCGATAGCGGCTGTAGTCGAGGACTCCCGCCAAACTGGGGTGGACCGTGTTGACGTGATAGCCGCCGTCGAGGTAGTTATCCACGAACACCTTCCAGTTGCAGGCCAGGTCGTAGGAGCGGCGTTGTGCGAAAAGCAGCCGATCGAGGCGCCCGGCGGTGCGTTCCGGCAGCGGGGTGAGGAAGTCGGTTAACGCTGGTGGGTGCGTGCCGCCGTGAACCCAGACATACGGTCCCCACTCGGCGACGGCGAGCGGCGGCAATCCCTGCTCCTCGCGGCAAAACTCCGCAACGCCGTCGAACTCCGGCACGCCGCGCAACCGGCCGGCGAGGTCGTAGGTCCAGCCGTGATAGCGGCAGCGCAACCGCGTCGCCGTGCCGCATTCCTCCGTGACGACCAGTGCCGCCCGATGCCGGCAGACGTTCACGAAGGCCCGCAGTGTGCCGTCCAGGTCGCGCACCACGAGGATCGGCTCACCGACGATTTCGGCGGTGAGATAGGAACCGGGTGCCGCCACGAGATCGCGCCGCCCGGCGACCAGCCACGTATCGCCGAAGACGGCAGCGCGTTCCGCCTCGTAACAGCGCGGATGCTGATACCACGAGGCGGGGATGGTGCGCGCCCGGTCGAGGGGCAATTCCGGGTCGAAGTCGCCGAAGAGGGAAGTCATGTGGTTCGTCACCGCTGAGGACAGGGCCGCGCCATGATGGATCGTTAGGACTTTATCACTGATCCGGCACGCTCGCCAATCGCTTTCCCATAACTTGCCGGACGCCACACTGGAAGCACGGACGCTGGTACGGTATGCTGCACCATTAACACGCGGCCCCTTCGAGATCATCATGACCGATGTCCTCTGTGCCGGCATCATCGTCGCCGATCACGTCAGCTCGCCGATCCCGCATCTGCCGAAAGCGGGGGAGCTGGTGCTGGCCGACCAACTGTTGCTCACCATCGGCGGTTGTGCGGCCAACGTCGCCGTCGATCTGGTCAAGCTCGGCGTGCGAACCGCGGTGGTGGGCCGCGTCGGCGGCGACGTCTTCGGCAGGGTCGTCGCCGACATGCTCCGCGAGCACCAGGTGGACGTCTCGCTGGTGCAAGTGACGCCGGGTGTGGATACCAGCCAGACGATGATCGTGAATGTCGCCGGCGAGGATCGGCGCTTCATCCATACGTTCGGGGCCAACGCGCGGTTCCGCGCCGCCGACATTCCACTCGACCGGGCGACCCACTGCCGCATCCTCTACCTCGGCGGTTATCTGCTGATGGATGGCGTGAAGGCCGACGAGCTGGCCGCCGTCTTCGCCGCAGCGCGGCAGGCGGGAGCGAAGACTGTTCTCGACGTGGTGACGCCGGGGCCGGCCGGCGATTACCTCGGGCGCCTGGAACCGCTGCTGCAGCACGTGGACGTTTTCCTGCCGAACAATCACGAAGCGGAGTTGATTACCGGTGAGTACGACCCGGCGAGCCAGGCCGAGTGCTTTCACCGGCTGGGCGTGAAGACGGCGATCATCACCCTCGGCAACCGCGGGGCCGTGCTGGTGACCGATGGTGTTCGGCTGCGATCGGAGACGTTCGCCGTGCCGTTCGTGGACGGCAGCGGCGGCGGTGATGCCTTCGCAGCGGGATACATGGCTGGGCTGTTGCAGGGAGAGGACGCCGAGGGTTGTCTTCGACGTGGCAGCGCCGTCGGGGCAAGCTGTGTTCGCGCCATCGGCACGACGACGGGTGTTTTCACGCGGCAGGAGTTGGAAGACTTTCTCAAGGCGAACACGCTCCGTATCGAACGCTTCTGATTTCGCCGCTTGCGGCTTAGCAGTAGGCAGCTGCTAAGACGCGGTTTCAAATCCTGTACCGCCGGCATTCTCGCCGGCCTGTGCCGACAGGAATGTCGGCGGTACGAGGTTTTGAAACCACGTCTAAACTTCAAGCGGCCAATACGCAAGGGGAATCGTGAACGATCACGACCGGCCGGGCCGGCGGGTACAGCTGCACCGGGCACTCTCAAAACTGGGCTGGGGTTCGCGCACCCAGGCACAGGAATGGATCCGCGCCGGCGAGGTCCGTGTGGATGGCCGCATCGTCACCGACCCGTTGACATGGATCGATCTCGACCGGCAGTGCGTCACCCGTCTCGGCCGCGACGCACCGATTGCTGCCCCGCTCGTTCTCGCCCTGCATAAGCCGCGCGGCGTCGTCACCACACGAAGCGACGAGCGCGGCCGCCGCACCGTCTACGATTTGTTACCGCCGGGACTGCCGTGGCTGTTTCCCGTCGGCCGCCTCGATGCCGACTCCGAGGGACTGCTCCTCCTTACGAACGACGCGGAGCTGTCCGTCCGTTTGACCGATCCCGCGCACGCCGTTCCGAAGACCTATCACGTCACCATCACAGGCCGGCCGACTGAAGCAACGCTGCAACGTCTGCGCGACGGGGTCGAGTTGTCCGATGGACCGACACGACTGGCTCAGGTGCGGCTGCTGCGTGCGGGAGAGAAGAAGAGTGTGCTGGAGATTGTTTTGACCGAGGGACGCAATCGGCAGATACGGCGTATGACCGCGGTGGTGGGGCACAAGGTACGGAAGTTGGTTCGTGTCGCCATCAGGGCGCTGCGGCTCGGCGATCTGGCGCCGGGGGCGACTCGTGTTTTGGAGGAGGCGGAACGGATGGATTTGCTTGAGTAGCTCCTGGTCGCCGCCTACGGCTTAGCATTAATGCACTGCCAAGCAGCTATTTCAAAACAGGCGAGCCGAGCCCCGTAAGGGGCCGGGTAGATGACAGCAGGCCGCAATCCGGCTGCTTACGCAGCTCGGCTCGCCGATTTTGAAACAGCTGCTAAGCCACAAGCGGCGATCAGCATCTCACTTCGCATCATCGAAAAAGTGCAGAATCGTGTACTTCGGCTCCTTCGGCGCCTCCGCTTTCGGGTCGATCACCAACTTGTTGATTTTCAGCTCCTCGATCTGCTTGGGCGGCACGCCGTCGAGGAAGAGCGTCTGCTTGAGGTCCAGTAACCAGCTGTAAACCACAGTACCGTAGTGCATCGGAATGATGTTCCGCGTCGGTTCGAGTTGTCCGACCACGTCCTTGGCCACCAGGCCGTTAATCGTGTACACGCCGCCGACGGGAATCATCAGCACGTCCACATTTTTCCCTTCCGGCTTGATGTTCTTGACCTGCCGCGGTGTCAGCACATGACCCAGGTCTCCCATATGCACCAGACGCATACCATCCACCTCGATGATGAACACGCCGTTCTTGCCGCGCTTCATCCCGCCTTCCGTGTCGTGGTACGTCCCCACCGTCTGAATCTTGACGTCTTTGAACTCCTCCTTCACGATGTTCCAGTCGCGCGTCTCCTGTTTGACGGCCCAGATTTGCTTGACCTTCTTGGGGTCCTTGTAGCCCTTCACAATCGCAATATTGCTATGATCGCTGTGCGGATGTGAGATCAGCACCAAGTCGGCTTCGATCATCTCCTCGTTCAGGTTCATGCGGTACTGTTCGAGGCCGTGCGGGTCGATGACGATCTTCGTGCCCTTCGAGGTGGTGATCTGGAAGAACGATTGGCCGTACCAGCGAATGACGAGTTTCCCTTGGTCCACGTCGGGTTTCTTGATCTCGGGCTTATCGTCGGCGAGGCTGACGGCGGCGGTGAACGAGGCCAGCGCCAGAGAAAGGCCAAAGCATCGCATCGGATGGACTCCGGGGTTTACGGATCGGTCTGCCAATCCCTACTGACGAATCGACCCCGTAATGATAACGTGGCGGAGGGTAGATAGACAAGTTGTTTAGCCGCGAGCTTTTGCGAGCGCTGGGTCAGCGCTCGCAAAAGCTCGCGGCTAAACTGGGCAATAAACGGGTACGGCGGTTCGGAAGACGAATCTTCCGGACCGCCGTACAAGCTGGACGAAAGAATAAAGGCGAAGGAGGATCCCCTCGCGGCTCCAAGCCGCCCTCCTTCGCCGGTGAACAACGCCTCTCCCCAAAGGCGTTCGTTCCGAGGTAAATGACCGCGGCGATTTCGTCTGGGGCCGTTGCCGCCGCGGTCACGCAACTATAGACCGTGGCCGCGCGTTGTCAAACATGACGTGCATGGGTGCAGGAATTCGTTCCCTGTTTAGCCGCGAGCTTCTGCGAGTGCGTGACCCGGCGCTCGCAGAAGCTCGCGGCTAAACGGAAGTTATTACGGTTCGCCGAAGTGGGAGAGCGATTGTGCTAGACATCCAGGCAGAGCAACATGAACTGGGCCAGGCGTACCTCGATCTGTATGAGGCCGTCGGCGATTTGAAGCGGCGGCACGACCTGCATCCCTGCTCGGTACGGCCGCGCGACGGGCTCGCGCTGCGGCGCGACTCCGAGCGCGAGGTAGTGCAGGAACTCCTCAAGCGTTTCCGCAATCTGCCTGGCGAACAGCAGCGCCGGCTCCCGGCCCTTCTCAACAGTCTCGCCCAGCTCGAAATCGTCGTCGGCGATCTCGAATCCGGCCAGCACGATTTCGAGGAGGTCGCCCGCCTCGTCGCCGATCCGATTTCGCAGGCCGAGGCGCATCACAATGTCTACCGCGCCGCCCTGGAACGCAGCGACTGGCACGACGCCCTCGCCGCTCTCCGCCGCGCGGTGGAGCTCGACGCCGACGCCTTCGAGCCGTTTCCCTTCGCGCGCTACGATCCGATCCGTATCCTCGGTGCCGGCGGTTTCGGCGCTTCGTTTCTCTGCCAGGATAAGAGCAACGGCGAGCGGGTCGTCGTTCGGGCATTGCGGCCGGAAAACCTCGACCGCGATCTCACTACGATCCTCCGCGAACTGGGCTGGATCCGTGATCTGGACCATCCGGTACTGGTCCGCGTGCGCGATTTCGTCAACACAGCGGACGGCGCGCGGCCCTTCATCGTCACGGATTATCTCGAAGGCGAGACACTGGGCGACTACATCATCGGACTCGGGCCGCTGGCGCCCGATGACTGGTTCGACCTCGCCTGGCCCCTCGCGCGGGCACTGCAAGCACTACACGGCCGGGGCGTCCTGCACCGCAGTCTGAATCCCGACGCCGTGATGGTCCAGAAAGAAAAGACAGCGGACGGCAAGATCCGCTGGCGCGTCAAGCTTCTGGACGCCGCCCTGTCGCTGAAGCGCACCGTGATCCACGCCTATGCCAGCCACGCCGCGGCGCGGACGCAGACGGCGCTGGGCCGCAGCGTGGCGCGCCTCGTGCCGTTCGCACCGCCGGAGGTCGTCGCCCGGCCGAAAGGACAGGTGTGGGTCGGTCCGCACTCGGACGTCTTCGCGTTCGGACGACTGGCGCTGTTCGCCCTGACCGGCAAGGCCGACCCCGACGCCGGCGACCGCGTCATCCTCAACGACTTCTGGCGGCAGCTGATCGACGACTGCACGCACTGGATCCAGTCCGGTCGGCCCGCGCACATCAGCCTGGTTCTCGACCGCCTTTCGCAACTACCCGGTTCGGGGGAGCGCATCGACAGGGCCGAGCGAGTCGTCTACGAAGAGGCCGTCGCGCGCAACACTGCTATCCTCGATCGCGCTCCGAACGACGCCGATGCTCTCGTCAACCGCGCGAACGCCTACTTTCGTCAGAGCGAGATGGAGAAAGCTGTCGCCGACTTCACCGAGGCGCTGAGCGTGCGGCCCGATGCCGCGACCCTCCGCCGCCGCGGTATGGCCCGCGTCCGGCTCGGGGCCACGGACGATGCCATCGCCGACTTCACCGAGGCGCTGCGGTTGGAGCCGCGCGACATCGAAGCGCTCGGCAACCGCGGTCTGGCACACGTCCAGAAGGGAGATCAGCAGAACGCCATCGCCGACTTCGGGGAGCGCTCCGCATTAATCCGCGCGACGAGGCGATGCTGTTCAATCGCGCCAACGCCCATTTCGTCCAGCGCGACTACGAACGGGCAATTGCCGACTATTCGGAGGTGATCCGTCTCAATCCGCGGCACTCATGGGCCGTCGGCAACCGCGGCAAGGCGCACGCCCTGCGCGGCGACTCCACGCGGGCCATCGCCGACTTCACCCGCTTCCTCCAACTCGAACCGGACAACGTCAAGGCATTCTGGGACCGGGCTTTGGCGTATGCCGACCTGGGCCAGTTCGAGAAGGCGTTGGCGGACTACGGTGCCGCCATTCGCCTCGATCCGGTTGCCGGCCTGTTTCTCGATCGCGGGCTGACCCAGGCGCGCCGCGGCAACCTGGAGGATGCCGTCACCGACTTCACCGAAGCCATCGAGCGCGATGCCCAGAACGTCAGCGCGCACCAATCCCGAGGCAACGCCTACTTCGACCTCGGCGAACCGGACAAGGCGCTCGCCGACCTCGACGAGACAGTGCGCCTCGCGCCGCAGTCGCCGACTGCCTATTACAACCGCGGCAACGTCCACGCCGCAAGGGCAACCACGACCTGGCGATCGCCGATTACACGAAGGCTCTCGCACTGAACCCCGACTACACTTCCGCGCTGTTCAACCGCGCCAACGTCCACGCCGAACGCGGCGCCCTGGACGACGCCGTTGCCGACTATACCACCGTGCTGAGCGCGGATTCGCGCGACACGGCGGCGCTGACGAACCGCGGCAACACCTGGACGCAACTGGGCGAATTCCCGAGCGCCCTGGCCGATTACAACGCTTGCCTCGAAATCGAGAAAGACGACGCGCTGACGCTGTTGAACCGGGCCAACCTCTATCTTCGTCTCGACGAACCGGAGAAGGCCCTCGCCGACTACGACGCCGGCCTGCGCCTCGATTCGAAGAACGCGCGTGCCTTCAACGCCCGCGGCAACCTGCACGCCGAGCGCGGCGATCACCGAAAGGCACTGGCCGATTACACCGAGGCGATCAAGCTCGATCCGTTGTTCGCCCGCACTTTTTTCAATCGCGCCAACGTTCATGTGGCCCTGGGCGAATCCGAAAAGGCCATCGCCGACTGCACCGAGTCGATCCGCCTCGATCCCCAGTACGCCGCCGGCGTTCTACAACCGCGGCAACGCCCACCTCGACCGCGGCGCGGATGCGGAGGCGATTGCGGACTACACGGAGGCGATTCGTTTGGAGCCGCGCCACGCCGGAGCGTTCAACAACCGAGGCAACGCTCGTGTTCGTGGCGGCGCGATCGAGTTGGCCGTCGCCGACTTCACGGCCGCCATCGAGCTGGATCCCAAGTTCGGAATGCCGTGGTTCAACCGGGCGAACGCCAAGTCACGGCTCGGCGATGATGCGGGAGCGCTGGCTGACCTCGACGAAGCGGTCCGGCTGTCTCCCGAAGACGTGGCCGCCCTGCACAACCGCGGCCGGATTCGCGCCCGGATCGGCGACCACGCCGGAGCCATCGCCGACAATCTGGAGGCGCTGCGTCTCCGCCCCGACGACGCCCGCACCTGCAACAACCTGGCCTGGCTGTGGGCGACGACGCCGCGCGAGGAGCTGCGCGACGCCGAGAAAGCAGTGGAACAAGCCCGCAAGGCGTGCGAATTGACGAACTGGCAGGAGCCGGGTTACCTCGACACCCTGGCCGTCGCCTATGCCGCCGCCGGTCGCTTCGAGGAGGCGATGCACTGGCAACGGCGCGTGCTGGAAATGTGCCGCGCGGAGGAGAAGGCCGACTACGAAACCCGGCTGCGCCTCTTTGAGAGCGGGCAAGCGTATCGCGAAGAGGGGAGTCTCAAAGATTGATCCGAAATCCGAAATCCCGCCACGGCCGGGTTTTTTTCGGATTTCGGATTTCGGATTTCGGATTTCTTTCTCACACCCGTCCGTACAGGTATTCGTTGAGTTGGAAAATCGTGTGTTCCTGGTCGGCCTGATGGAATGCGTTCAGGTCGCCGATGGAGATGAGGCCCAGCAATTTACCCTCGTCGTCCACCACGGGGAGGTGGCGAATACGGCGATTCTTCATGGCTCCGCCGGCCTCTTCCAGGCTGGTTTGCGGCGTGCAGCAGACGATCTCCGTGGTCATCACATCCTCGACCCGGGTCGTTGCGGGATCGCGCTGTTCGCCGACCACGCGCCGCAGCAGGTCGCGCTCGGAGAACATGCCCACCAGTCGGCCGTCGTCCAGCACGACGATCGCGCCGACCTTGCGCTCGTTCATCGCCTGAGCGGCCTGGAACACCGTCAATTCCGGACCGATCGTCCAGACCTGCGAACCCTTCCGCGCCAAGATGTCTCGCACCAGTGCCATGATGGCTCCTTTCCGAGATGAATGCTGAAGTCGTCGATGGAGTTGTCCCTCTTCAGAGAGGTGAAATTAAGATAACACTCGACGAAAGACATGCAAGCATTATTCCCAACCTTTTGAGACTGTAGCACCCGAGGTGAGGAAGTGAGACCCCTGCCGGCTCGTCCGGCAGGTGAAGCAGTTCGTCAGCTAATCGGCCGTGGAAACCGTGTCCGCTCGACCCCTGCCGGCTCGTCCGGCAGGTGAAGCAGTACGCCCGCTAATCGAGTAGCCGCTGAGTGGACAACCTGAACACGCACGAGGCGGCGTCGTTGTACGAAACGTTTCCGGCGGATGGGTTTGAGCGGTGGATTAACAGTCGATGGACGGACTTCCCACCGACAGGTTGAAAGGAAGGATTCCAGTTCGTCCGCTGCGAGGCGCGTGCAGCCGTGCTTGCCCATCACGACGGGATCGCCGGCGACAATCGCGTTATGAAGTCGCCGCTGCCATTAACCGTCGATCAGGCCGTGTTCGCGCTCGTAGACCAGAATGTAGGTGACGACGGACGTGCGTTCGGGTTTCATGCGGTCGCTCGCAGCGGAATAGCGGGCCGCCAGGTCGCGCAGTGTGTCCTTGCCTGCCGAGTTGGTAAGGAGGGCTTGCAGTTCTTTTTGTCTCTGCTCCAGGGTTTTCTTGAGGATCATAAATTGTTCCGAACCGGGAAAGTGATCGATCGATCTCGAACAAAAATCCCCGCTCGTTGGGAGACGAGCGGGGACACGAAGTCTGATTTGGTTTAGTAGCGCCGGCCACCACCACCGCCGCCACCACCACCGTAGCCGCCGCCGCCGCCGGAACGACCGCCGCCGCCGTACCCGCCGCCACCGGAGCGACCACCGCCGCCGCCGCCGCCGCGGTCCTCGCGCGGCCGGGCCTCATTCACGGTCAGAGCGCGGCCGTCGGACTGCTGGCCGTTGAGAGCCTTGATGGCGTTTTGAGCTTCCTGGTCGCTGCTCATCTCCACGAAACCGAAGCCCTTGGAGCGGCCGGTGTCGCGGTCCATGATGATCTGTGCCGAGGTCACGGTCCCGTGCGCTGCGAACATGGTCTGCAGGTCGCTGTCGGTGACGCCGTAGGCGAGGTTGCCCACGTACAACTTCTTACCCATCGAAGAATCCTGAAAAGGGTGAACCGAGTTCCCGGCGGCTGAAGTAGCCCCTGGGATTCTGGGTTCGTCTGGGACTGTAGGGAAGGCGGCAGGGGATGAGGCAAAAAGCGTCACGACCACGGCGCGGTCCGAAAGACCCAATCACGGGAGTCTATCAGCAAGGAGGAGTAATGAGCAAGCTCAATTCCAAGAAAAAGTGAAAGAAGGTTCGACAAGGACGAAGAAATAGAAAAGGACGGTCGGATAGATCACCTTCGTGTGGCTGCAATCGGGATTGAAGAATACGGCTGAGGAGATGATTGCCGTCAAGCCGGGGGAACCAGGTCGGTGAGGCCGGTGGGGGGAAAGGTGGGAAAAACGGGACGCGGAGGCTATGTAGAAAACCGCGCCGTAGAGGCGCGGTTTTCTACATAGCCTCCGCGTCCTCTGTTTCTTTTCTTGCGTCTCCTATCCGATCAAGCTAGAGTACAACGATCTTTTCCTGTTTTTTCCCTCATTTCTGCCGGAGGCGAGAATGGAATACTGTCTCATCGTCGCCACGGGTAAACATCAGGGCATGCCCATTCCGATCACGATCGACCTGTTCATGATCGGGTCGAGCAAGATGTGCCAGATGCGAACCAAGGTGGACGGGATCGGCGCTCAGCATCGTGCGCTGGTGATGCGGGATAAGAAGGTCTTTATCCGCGATCTGGGCAGCGAATTCTCGACCCTGGTCAACGCCGAGGTCGTGCCGACCGGGCAGGAATGGCCGCTTCATGCCGGAGACATCATTGAGGTCGGCCCACTCGAGTTCATGATCCAGTTCACCGAGAAGGCCCTGTCTCAGCGGGACATGGAAGAATGGGCGTTGAAGTGTCTCGACCAAAGTCATGAGCAGAAACGCTCGGCTGTCGAGGAACTGGACGAAGTGTTAGCCCAGAGCAGCCGCACCTACGACAATGCGGCCTCCGCGGCGAACTCCATCCTCGAACAGCTGTCGGTACAACGCGGCCTGGTCAAGGGGCACCTGCGCGTCGGCCGCGAAGGCGATGTGACGCACGTTCGCATCAACGACCAGTACCTCGTCGAAGATTCGGAGCTGGCGTTCATCAAGAAGGAACTGTACGAGAACCTGAACGCTCCGAACCTGAGAGTGCTTCTGGACCTGAAAAACGTCCGGCGCATGTCGAGCAAGGCGGCGGACATCATCTCCGAGTTGGCCGGTCATCTGCGGCGGTCGGGCGGCAGGATGGCGATGTGCCGGCTGCGGCCCGAATTGCGCAGCACCATCCAGGACATGCCGTCGCTGCGCGCGATTCCATCGTACGGCGACAGGGAATCGGCCTTGAAGGCGAAATGGTAAATGAACTAGAACCAGTCAGAAATGCGCAGCTTCAGACCACATCAGATGATAACGTGATTGCGGTAAAGCTCGAAGGCGGCTTCCCACGCGTCCTTCGGCGTGGCAAACGTGTCGGTGGTGACGTGCGCGTCGGCTCCGTCGGCGCTCGGGCGAATCGCGGCTTTCCAGCGGTCATTCTCGGCGAAAACACGCAGATAATTCTCGCCGAGGTTCGGTGCGGTCACCTTGAAGGTGTTGTCACCCGCCGCGTCGAACTTGCATTGCCGCTGTTTGAACCAGAACGGAAGGATCGGTTCCATTCGCAATCTTCCTCTGCTGTGGCTTGACGAACCGCGACCGTAGGGGAGCGCTCTGCCCAGAGCTTGCCTACGGTCGCGGCTGTTAACGGTTCGCGTTCGTCTCATTCATCGGGCCGCAGCGCACGCACCTGGTAGTTGATGCGCGTCAGGACGGCGGTCGTTTCCTTCTCGTCCTTCTTCAGGGCGGCGGTGTGGAGGTTACGGGCTTCCTTCCCCAACTCGTCGCAGAGCATCGCCAGGGCGGTCTTACGGGCGGACGGCACTTCCTCGGCCTTGGCGAGATAGCGAGACGTCTGCTCCAGGCCGCGCGCGGCGTCTTCGAGGTCGCCCCATTTGTTGATGTAGAACGCCTCGGTGGCGACCTTGGCCTGGCGCGAGCGCGCGTCAGGAGTTCGGCGTAGGGACGCGGACCGACGGCTTCCGGCAGATCGGGCGGCAAACGATCCTGCGGAACCTGGCAGCCGGCGAGGGTAACAAGGATCAGTCCCGGTACGAAGAAACGACGCATGGTGTACCTCACGATGGGCCTCCGTCCGCTGGGGACGATCCTAGCGGCCGTTGGCATTCGGGATCTCGGCGCCGGTGCGCGGTCCCACGACCGATGAGCCGTCAGGGAAGCCCAGCTGGTCGCGGCCATTGCGCATCTGGTCGCCAATGCTCAAACGCGGGTCGTCGGCCGGCGGCGGCGGATTGACACTCCGCTTGACCGGTCCATTGACGGACTGACAACCCGCAAGCAGCAAGGCTCCGACCGTGAGTAGTCGGCGCATCGTCGTCGCCCCCTTCCGTTGCGTGCCGGGAATGAGGAGGCGTCCGTGCCAAGTGAGCCAGACCAGCCCGGCTCCCTGCTGCTTATTATCGTCTATGATTATAGTCCAAAAGGACCACAGATAAGCATTTCCGTGACGTTTTCTCCGGCCTTGTCGCCATAATCCGGGGAGGTTGCACAGGCGACCTCCCCGGCATAATCGTTAAAACCGCTACAATCCGCATCCAGAACGGCTTCGTTTTTTCACTCCAAGTTGGAATCCCGAGAGAAAACCGACGACGAGCGCGAGTCAGCAGCTGCGCTTTGCGGCTAAACTGCCTGGACACGGACGGGAGGACGAATCGTCAATTCGTCCGGATCGTGGACGAATTGAAAATTCGTCCTCCCGTCCGTATCCAGAGATGCCGTTACACCAGCGCCAGCGGCCGCAGCGGCGATCCGGTGGCACCGTGCAGCTTGAGGGGAGCACCGATGAAGGCGAACTCCCATCGCCGGTCGCGCGCCAACTCCTCCAGGTTGAGGTTCTCGATGATGTACACGCCCTTCTGCGGCAGTAAGTAGAGGTGCGCAAACAGCGTGGCGCCGGTTTCAGGGTCGCGGTCGTCGGGCGCGTCCCAGGCCATGTTGTCGGCTCCCACCGCGACCACGCCGCGCTCCGCTGCCCACAACGTTCCCGACTTGCCCACTCCCGCCGCCCGCAGGTAGGCCGTTTCGTCGTTCCACAACGGCGCATAACCCGTCCGCACCAGCAGCACGTCTCCCTGTCGTACCGCAACGCCCTGCGCAGCCGCACAGCCGGCCAGATCGTTTTCACCGATCGAGTAGGCCGCCGGCAGCGGGACCTGTCCTTTCCAGCCGGCCACGTCGAGCAGCACACCGCGCCTCACCAGCGGGGCCACGGTCTCCACTCCGAGCTTCGTGAAGCCGGTCGGCGTCTCCGCTGCGTCGGTCGGGATGCCGCCGAAAAGCGTGAGGCAGTTCGCCTGATGGCAGAGTGCATCGAGATGCGTCCCTGAATGTTCCATCATGGTGAGCACACCCGAGGCACCGCTGCGGGGGCCATGCTCGGCAGGGCGGTAGGTGTCCCGGTGGCGGCGGTGCAGGGCGTAGAAGTAGCCGGGCAGGTGCGTGGGATGGATCGGCATCCCGCGGAAACGCGGTTGCTCCAGATCGTAAACGCGCGCTAACAGCAGCGAGTCGAGCCAGGTGGGATTCATGGCGGAATGCTCCAAAAAGACGAAAGTAGGTGCCGCGAGCCGAGCGGCACCCCGGCGTAGCAGTCCAGAGAAAACATACGATTCCGCATGTTCAAGGCGAATTCTGTAGCCGAGCTCGGCGCGCGGCATTATCCTGTCGCTATTCCGTTCGATGTTTTCCTACCGCACCCACAGAGGACTGACCCATGAACCAACCCACCCCTGACCGCCGCTCCTTCCTGGCCGCCGCCGCCGCCGTCACCGCGACGGCAGCCACAGCCATCGCTCACGACCGCGATTACGGGAAGACCGCCCCTCCCACCCGCTATCCCGATCCCGACATCGTTGTTCTCGACAAACGCTTCGCCAAGTACAAGATCGGCAACACCGCCATCCAGCGTCTGCACACCGGCATGCTCTGGGCCGAGGGGCCCGCCTGGAACGGCGCCGGCCGATACCTCGTCTGGAGCGACATCCCCAACAACGTGCAGATGCGCTGGCTCGAACGAGGACGGCCACGTCAGCGTCTTCCGCAACCCGTCGCACAACAGCAACGGCAACACCTTCGACTTCGAGGGCCGCCAGATTTCCTGCGAGCACGGCACCCGCCGCGTCGTCCGCTACGAGCACAACGGCACCGTCACCGTCCTGGCCGACAAGTGGCAGGGCAAGACGCCTCAACGCCCCCAACGACGGCGTCGTCCATCCCGACGGCGGCATCTGGTTCACCGATCCCGGCTACGGCATCCTGATGAACTACGAGGGGCACAAGGCGCCGCTCGAGATCAAGGAGGCCGTCTATCGCATCGACCCCAAGACCGGCAAGATGGAGAAGGTCATCGGTCGGGACGAGATGTTCAAGCCGAACGGCCTCTGCTTCTCGCCGGACTACAAGAAGGTCTACATCGCCGACACCGGGGCATCGCACTACGAGAAGGCGCCGAAGAACATCAGGGTGTACGACGTGGAGGACGGCAAGAAGGTCAAGAACGGCCGGCAGTACGCTTCGATGGAGATGGAAGTTGCGGCGGCAAGACGAAGGCCGGCTTCGCCGACGGCATTCGTGCCGACACGGACGGCAACATCTGGGCGGGCGCCGGCTGGGTGGGCGACGGCTACGACGGCGTCCACGTCTTCGCCCCGGACGGCACGCGCATCGGCCAGATCCTGCTGCCGGAGATCTGCGCCAACATCTGCTTCGGCGGCCCCAAGCGCAACCGCCTGTTCATGTGCGCCAGCCAGTCGCTGTATGCGGTTTACGTCGAAGCGATTGGAGCGCACATCTGCTGAGAGACACGAAGGAAGCGATCGAGCGAGCGGCAGGGCTTGTCCCCGCCGTCCAGACCGCCGGGACAAGCCCGGCGGCTCGCTCAAGTGTCGCTCCTGATTCTTGACATTACAGGACGAGCAGACCGAACAACGACCGCGCCATCGCGGAACCGTCGCGTTATTCGCGAGTTCATAACCGCTCCGGATCCAGAGTCTCCGTCTGCCCGGCGCGGTGCTCGGCAATCGCCCCTCGCGCCAGGGCTGCGAGTTTATCCGACGAGCGAGCGATGGCGCGGTCAAAATCGTCTTCGGCGGCCAGTTCGGCCAGCAATCGGGAAGCCAGCACCTCTTGTTCCGACTCGGATAGCTTGGCGGCTTCGGTGAATGCCCGCTGGAGTAAAGCGGTCATGGAAAATACCTCCTTGCACTTTATTGTATCGCGTCTGGCAAAAGCAAAGGGGTCGCGAGTCGATTCCGGAGACGACTCCCGACCCTTTTACTTTTCCCACTTCTATATCTCGCTCACCACTCCGCTGCTGGCACCGAACGACTTCGCTTCGATCCCCATCTGCTGCATCATGCGCACGAACAGGTTCGACAGCAGCGTGTTGTTCTTGCGGTCGTAGCCGACGTGGCCCTGGTGCGCAAAGCCGCCGCCGGCGAGCAGGATCGGCAGATTGGTGTTGTCGTGCGACGACGAATTGCCGAGGTTGCTGGCATAGAAGATCATGGCGCGGTCCAACAGCGTTTGCTCGCCTTCGGTGCTTTTCTTCATCTTGTCGAGGAATTCGCCCAAGACCTTCAGTTCCGCCTCTTCGATCATGGCCAGTTGCTCGAGTTTGGTCGGCTCCTGACCGTGATGCGAGGCGTCGTGGTGGGCGAGGGTGACGCCCTCAATTTCGGGCCGTTCCTGCGATCCGAGCCAGAGAGAAATCACCCGCGTCGAATCGGTTTGCAGCGCGAGGTGGACGATATCGTACCACTGCCGGCTGCGTTGAAGGAGCTGCGGTCCGCCGAACTCGACCGTCGGCACCGGGACCTTGACCTGCGGCTTGGGCGTCTTGCTCCACTTCTCGTCCTGCTGCAAACGCTGTTCGGCCTCGCGAAGGGACGACAGGTAGAGATCGAGGCGCTGACGGTCGGCATCGCTGAGTTTGTTGCTGATCGACTTCACCTGGCCGCGGACGTCGTCGAGGATGCTCTGGCCGTCCTGAAGGCGGCGCAGCTCGCGGACCTCTTCCTCGGGGGTTCCGCGAATGAACAGTTGCTTGAAGACCTGCGTGGCCCGCTGTTGCGCCGGGATGCGGACGCCGCGGCGGTTCCAGGCGACGTCGCCGCCGCCGATCACCAGGGAGGCGAAACGCGTCTGGCCGCCCAGGTGCGCGGCAACTTCCTGGTCGAGCGAGATGCCGTTGCGGATCTCGTTCGGGCGGATATTGTCGGGATGGACGCCGGTCAGCAATCCGACCTCGGCGAAGTGGCCGGCGGCGTAGCGATGCGACATGCCCGAGAACACGGTGAAGTGCTCGCGGTGCGCTTGCAGGACCTTGAGGTAGCGGCTCGGTGCATAGTCCTTGCCGGTCTTTTCCGGGAAGAAGAAGGGCGTGTACAAGCCGAGCGGCCGACCGACCAAAACCATGCGCCGCGGTTGGGTCTGGGCCTTCTTCGCTTCCGCCGCGCCCGCTGGTAGCATCGCGTCCAGGAACGGCAGCCCGATGGCGACTCCGGCGGAGCGGAGGAAGGTACGGCGGTCAAGTCGCTTGAGTGGCATGAGAATCCTCACGTAGGGTAGGTCAAGCGTACTCGCGCAGACCCACCAATAGCTGCAAGGATCGCCGGTGATGCGATGGGTCTGCGCGAGTACGCTTGACCCAACCTTCAGAACTACACCTACTTCTTCTCCGATGCTAACCTGGCCCGCTCTTTCCAGATTGGCGGCTCGCGGAGGTTGTCTCGGACATCTTCCTCCAGCACGAGTACCTTCGGCGACTTAGGCAGCACGACAAAAGCGTAACTCTGGGTGTCATAGCTCTTCGGCTTACTGGAAAATGCGGTCTGAAACCACGACGGGCGATAACGGACACGGACGCAATCCGTCTCATCGGTGACGGCCATGACGGTGATGCCTTCATTCACGGACGACTTTCCGTGAAAGATGGCGACGACTATGTAGGATTCGAAATCGACGACCGGGCAAGTTCGCCTGTCAACCTCCGCGTCGCCACCCTTGTGCTTATGCCAGGTATCTACCCATTCCATCTGCGAACCACATCGGGCAAACGATTCCTTGATCTGCTTGCTGTCGGTCCCCGTCAAGGTAATCACGGGCTTGAGTTTCCGCGGGGTTTCCTCGGCCGATGCGGACGTCGGACCCAGGGACGCCGTTACCGCGAGCACTATCAGATAACGCATGACAGAACTCCATTTGGTATAGGAGCCTCATCGAAAACACGCCTTCTCCGCCGAACCTACTTATTCACAAACGCCCGGCTCTGCACCAGCGTTCGGAATCCGTAGTGCTTGCCGCGTAACGTCGCCACGATCTGTTTGTTTCAAGCAACCCGCTGCCGCGCGACGAGCAACCTTCGACCGTCGCGCACTTCCGAGCGGCACTTCACCGTGCTGCCCGGCGGGAATTCCCATTCCTCAATCGACGGATCGTAGTCGTTGGTGGGCAGGATTCGGACCTCATCGTTTTCGAGACGGACGCCCTGCGTCGGACGCAACACGTCCGTTCCTTCGTTGAGCAAGCAGACGTAAAGCTCAATGGTGTCAGTAGACGAATCCATCTCCGCCGACATGGATCACCTCCTCGGTTACGTCATCGACCACGACGGAGCGGCCGGTCGTCGGATGGGCATAGCGCGTCGCCGACTGGCCCGGCGTCACCTGGTTTACGGCCGGAAACTGCGCCCCATGCTCAATCGCCTCGCTGATCTGGTCCGGCGTCCAGCCGCGTTTCTGCATCCTCTTCAGCCACTGTTCCGGCGTGTGATTGCTGCCGAGCCGCCAGCGCGGCTGACCCGATGCACCACCTGTATTTTGCACGAAAACACCCTGGGACGGGAGTGCAAAGGTCATCACTTCTTCACAAACACCCGGCTCTGCACCACTTCATAGGTCAACGTATGCAACCCATCGTCAAGCAACTTCGAGCAGCGCCTTGGGATTCTTGGCCGCAATCATCAGGAGGGTTCGAGCGGCTCCGGAAGGCGCTCGGCGGCCCTGTTCCCAATCTTGCAGTGTCCGTACAGAGACGCCGAGCAACTCAGCAAATCGCGCCTGGGAAAGTCCTGTCTTTTCGCGCGTCTTGGCAACGTCGGGCACATTGATCACGCGGCCAACTACACCGCGTTTGATCTCCCGAAGACCTTCCAGGATCTCGGCGCCGATGTTCCGTGTCTTCTCAGGCATTTTCCACCTCTTTGCGAATCTGCCTCAATACTCGGGCCGGAGTGATTATACGGCATTGCCGTATACCATCAAGGGGGATCGATGAAACTCACTTGTTCAAGAATGCTCGACTTCCCACCACCTCATGCACCAGCGTCCGGAACCCGTAGTTCTTGCCGCGCAGATTCGCCACGATCTGTTCGACCACTTCGCGATCGGCGAACTGGATGTCGGCGCCCGTGGCATAGATCAGCAATTTCTGCGTCAGGTTGCGGGCCAGCTGGTCCTTGTCGGCGAGCAGGAGCTTCTTGTAATCGTCGATATTCTCGAACTTGCGGCCATCGTGTGTCACGCCGCCATGCTCGACGTCGGGACCGCGATAAAAGGCACGACCCGTGTAGCCTGGTATGTTGACGATGCCCGCCTTGGTTCGTGTCGTAGCCCGATAGTAATCGCGCCAGCCGCCGATCGGGTCGAAGTTTTCCAGCGCGAACCCCGGCGGGTCGATATGCACGTGACACGAGGCACATGCAGCAATCGTGCGGTGCTTGTCGAGCTGCTGGCGGATCGTGGTCGCGCCGCGGATGTCCGGTTCCAGGGAGGGCACATCGGGCGGCGGCGGAGCGGGCGGTTTGCCGATGATCCGCTCCAGGACCCACTTGCCGCGCAGTACCGGCGAGGTGCGCGTGCCGTCGGCGGTAACCTTCAGGACGCTGGCATGAGTCATCACGCCGCCGCGGTGGCTGCCGGGCGGCAGTTTCACCTTGCGGAAGTCGTTGCCGATGACGCCGGGAATGCCGTAGTGCTTCGCCAGGCGTTCGTTCAGCATCGTCCAATCGGAATCGACGAACTCGAGCAGACTCAGGTCATGCTTCAGCACTTCCTCGAAGAAGAGGCGCGTCTCGCGCGGCATCGCCCAGAGCAACGTGCCGTCGAAGTCGCCATAGAGTTGCGGATCGGGGATGGTGGCGTCGATCTTGCGCAGGTCGAGCCACTGACCGACGAAGTTCTCGGTGAACCGGTGCGCCTTGGGCGACTGGAGCATCCGCTCCACCTGGGCGTGCAGCACCGCCGGCCGGCTCAATTCGCCCTTCTCGGCGAGCTTGAGCAGCTCCTCATCGGGAAGCGTGGACCAGAGGAAGTACGACAACCGGGCTGCCAGGGCATAATCGTCGAGCTTCGTCGCGCGGAAGTCGCTGTCCTTGATGACCGACGCCGCATCACCCGGTTCAACCAGCAGCAAGAAATGCGGCGAGGACAGGATCGCCTTGTAACCGTAGGTCATGGCGTCGAGAAACGTGTAGCCCTTGTCCAGCTTGTCATGCACGCGCACCACGAACTGTTTTGTCATGTCCTCGCTGACCGGTCGGCGGAAGGCGCGCGGCAGGAAAGCGCGGATCAGGCGCTCGGCATCTTGCTTCGGATTGGCGGAGGCGGGAACGAGCGGGTCGGTGGCCCAGGCGTATTCGGATCGAACGGCGGGAATCTTCGGCGGCGTCTTACCCTCGCTCTCCGCCTTGGCGACAGACCGCGGCTTCAACGGCACGTCGGCGAAAAGGCGCCGATAGCTGGGCGGCGGCCAGGGGTCGATCGGCCCTTCGATCTTCAGCCACTCGACCAGCAGGCCAGGCCCCGTGTATTCTTCGATCGGTTTCTTGAAAACGCGGATGTCCCAGTAGCTGAGCAAGTTCACCACGAACGCTTGCCGGCGTTCGAGATCGACCTCCACTTCCACGAGCTGCGGTTTGCCCGGCTGAATGTCGCGCATGTCGCGGAGGACGGCGTCCTCCCGGCCTTGCTGATTGACGACCATGAACGCCGCGGGAACCGCCTTGTTCGCCGCGCCCACCGCGGCGATCGACATTTGCACCTTGTAGCGCCCCACCGCGGGAACCGACGCCGTGGAGCAGAGGCCATAGCGCGGCAGCTTGCTGTAGAAAATCAGGGCGTCATCCTTCAGCACGCAGCTGCGGGTCAGCGTTTCCCGGAAGTTCGGCCCCTTCGTGGAGATCTCCCTGCCGGTGCGCTGATCGCTGAACGGGATGGGCGTATGCGGCGGAATGACCGCCAGGACCGCCTTCTCCGCCGCTTCCTGATACAGCAGTTGATGCGTGGCCGACACGTCGAGTGCGGTGCTGATGTTGTCGAAGCCCGCGATCGAGCTGTCCTCAGGCAGCATCTCCTTCAGGTTGACGCGCGCACCGAGCAGATCGCGAATGGTGTTCTCGTACTCGGTGCCGTTGAGCCGACGGATAAGAACCCGGCCCTTCTTCTGCTGCCGATCGAGCGAGGCCGCGGTTAGCTCGCGCTGAAGCCAGGTCGTGGCGGCCTGGAATCCGTCCGCCGTCGGCCGTTCGTGATTCCGCGGCGGCATCTCGCCGGCCATCAGCTTGTCATAGACGCGGGTCCACTTCGCCAGGGTTTGCTCGTCATGCAGGTCGGGCTTGGGGCCGTCGAGCCGCAATTTTCCTCGCTGGGTATCCGGCCCATGGCACTCAACGCAGTAGCCTTCCAGCATCGGTGCGACCTTGTCCTTGAACGAGGCCACCCGGTTCTGACCGAACGCGATCGGGGGACAAAGCAGGAGGGCGAGGGCAACCAATGGCAAGGAAGAGATTCGGGACATCGCGGGTTCGAGCCTTCGGGAGGAGGGAGGGTCAGGAAGTCAACTTACCCTCGCGCCGGAGCGAAGGCAAGGATATTGGCGATTTTCAGAGCCCGACCCTTGCTTGCGCGTCGGGCTATGAACGACGCATTCCGCACGATTTGCGTCACTTCGCCAACGGATAGACGACAAGCTCCGTCGCCGTTTGTGACAGCAGCATGTCATTGAAGAAGATCAGGTTCCCCGGCACTTCGTCCTTCGGCGAGTTGACGAGCGACGCGATGGTCCCCTTTGCCATGTCGAGGATGGCGACCCCCGGTTTCTTGTCCTTCGCCGATTCCTTCAGCGGCAGGTAATAGCGGCCGTCGGTTCCAAACACACCGCGGCCGGACGGCAGCCCCGTCTCCAGTTTCCAGACCGTTTCGCCCTTGTCGAGGCTGAGAGCGCGGACCGTCTTCTTGCCGACGATCAGCACCTTGTCACCGTCGATGCCCGCGAAGTAGCAGTCGTCGTCCTGGCGCTTGTGTGTCCATACGGGAGTACCATCGCGCAGGTTGACGCAGTGGACGGCGTCGGAATCGCGCGCGGTGAAGACGACTTTGCCATTGCGAACGACGAAGGCGGCCATTTTCCAGTTCGAGGCGATCAACGGTTCCACGACTGGGACTCGACGTGGATCAACCGGCGTAGGCGGACCCTGAATTTCGGGAAGCGGTTCAACGTAAGTATGCGACCAGCGGAGATTGCCGGTAACGAGATCGACGCCAAAGATGGTGCCCGCGTTGGTCGGACAAACCAGAACACCGTCGCCGTAGGTCATTGGGATCGCATCGGTACGCCGGAGCGGGTCGAGTGCCAATGCGGTGTGGGCTTTGGCGAGCGGCAACACGCTGAGTAACTTTCCGCTTTTCGGATCGAGAGTGATGAGGCGGAAAACTTGTGCCTTCTCTGTCAGGACATAAAGTTGCCCCTCGAGCGGCAGGGGTGGGCCGAGGAAGTAAGAATCGCGCAGGTCCTTCGCGCCCTTGCTCGGCTTGCCGTCTTCCGCGGGTTTCTGGCCCTGCTCCCAGACGAGTTTGCCGCTGGCGGCGCTGTACGCCCGGAGTTCACTGTGAAAGATGGCTCCCCTGAGTTGTTCGTTGACATTCGGGTTGGGCCTGGAATCATACCGCGTGTCGATTTCAATGATGCCCATTCCCGGCATTGGCGGCGGCGGCACTTCAATGTCATCGACGGCGAAAACGAGGTTGCCGTCGGTGCTGATGCTTCCGATCGTCGAATTCTCAAACAAGATATTGGGCATCTTGCCCTGATCGCGGAACCAGTCGAGCCAGGAATTGACCGCGGCGAAGTATTTGGTATCGCCGATGGTCTTTTCGAGGCTCCAGTTCATCGACGTCTTCCAGTACATCTTCTTGTCGAGCAGATCGTAGGCGTGCAGTCCCCAATGGCTGCGGTAGAACGCAATGGGAGTGCGGCGGCCATCCTTCGGTCTGTTCAAAACGACCGTACTCGGCTGGAATGCGGGTAGGACCAATTCTCCCTTCATCGCCATCTGCTCGACCACCGTCTTGAGACGTTCGCGGATTGAAGCGTTCGAGTCGACGGTTGGCATCGCCGCCATCCGCTCCAGAACCGGGGCGCGGTTCGGTTCCGGAAGAGGGCGGATTACTTCCCCGTGGTAGGAGCGCCGTTCGCCGGGCAGAAGCGCGGTTAGCTTCACTCGCCGGTCCAGGTCGGCCTTCAGTTCCTTACCGTCCGTGGAAAGCCGCCGGAAAAGTTCCGCCTCGATCGCTGCCGCGGCGGGATGCTGAATGCGGCGAAGCGGAACCACGGCCTCGAGCAACGTCTCCCCGCTCCACTCCGCAACGGGCCGGTGTCGCAGCAAGGCCTCGTAGAGAAGGCTGGCGAGAAGCGATTGATCGTTGAGAGTGAACCACTCCGCGGCCTCTTCCGTCGCCTTGATCCCGGCGCGTGTGGTGGGAAAACGCCTGCTCACCTTGAGAATGGCGTCGCCGTCCTTCCGTTCCTCTGCATCCGCCAGCAGCTTCGCCGCTTCCACGCCGAATGCCGCCTCGTACTGTTTCCGTCCCTCGCCCGGCAACGCTTCCAACAACCGCAGCGCCTCACTGCGGACGCCCACGAAGCGCTGCCGTTCGCGCCCATCCGGCCCCTTGTCCTTCACGGCAAAGACGATGTCCTCATCGCGGTCGATCAGGCCTTGCAGCAGCTCGACAGCCGTCTTCCAGTCGCGCGCTTCGATGGCTTTCGTCGCCGCCTCGATCTGAAGGGCGGCGCGGCGGTTGGCCGGTAGTGTTTCGTCATCGGCTGGCTGCGGGCGCGTGGTGATCGGAGTAGCGCTACCCGGCGCCAGAGACAACACGGTGAGGAGTGACTGGAAAACGGCGGCGCGGCACGACGTGAGCATGGTTTCTTCCCGTGAGAGAGCGCTCGATATAACGCGATTGTCGCACGGCGCGGCGCCGGAAGCCAGTACGGATTCTGCACGGCCATGTCGGAAATGAACGGAGGTTTACGGAACCTCCTGCCTCAACGCTTTCCGTCCCGCCACCAGATATCCGCCCAGCGTCGCAAAGAACCGACCCTCCCGCTCCGCCACCGCCAATTCGGCGAGCCATGCCCGGCCTTCGTCGGCGGTCAGAACGCCGGCCGCCAGCGCTCGCTCCACCGTAGTTGCGCCGCTCTCCCCTCGCTATCGGACTCCTCCTCCGGTACACTGCTATCAGGCAGGCGCGTCCGTCCCTTCTGTCTTCTCGAGCGCTGGAAGCGAGTCGTGCCATGAAATCCGATCTCAGCCCCGTCTGGCCGTGGAAACTGCTGGAGCCGTTCCTCGACAAGAGCGATTCGACCGTTCAGACGACCCTGGCCGTTGCGGCGCTGCTCGTGTTGCTGCTGCCGCTGCTCCTCTGGAAACGGCCGGGCGGCGTGAGCACCGGCCGGTTGCTCGGCGGCACCGGATTGCTGCTCGCCGTGCTGCTCGGCTGGCTCTGGGCGCGGACCGCCAACGCCGTGCCGCTGGGCATGGCGGCGCTGGTCCTGGTGCCGTTGGCCCTCGTCGCCCTCACGGTCTGGGCCTATCTCGGCACCAACGGCATCACACTGCGGAAACTCGCCGGCGTCCTGGCCCTGCGGCTGACTGCCTTCGCCCTGGCTGCCCTCGCCATCCTGCGGCCGTCCCTTGCGTTCGGCGACAAGAACCAGGAGCGACGGTTGCTCATCCTCGCCCTGGATCGCTCGCGGAGCATGGGCGACGTGAAAGACCACGGCAAGGACCAGTCGCGCTGGAGCGCCCTCTTGCAGCATCTCGACGAAGCCGCCTCGGAAGTGAAACAGCTCGACGAAGAGGACAAGATCGACGTGGTCTTCCGCGCGTTCGGGGCCGAGGTTGTCGATTTCGATCCCGCCAATCCATTGCCTCCGACCGATCCGCGGACCGACATCGGCAGCGCACTGCGTAAACTGAACGAGCAGTTCGCCGGCCGAAAACCGCTCGCCGTCCTCCTCCTGACCGACGGCGCCGATACCGGCGGTCCGTACAGCGCGCTCGATGAGGCCCGGCGTTTTCGCGCCCTCTCCTGTCCCGTTCATGCCTTCGCCTACGGCAACCCGAACACGCCGAACAACGTCCGGGCCGTCTCGGTGGTATCCGCGATCGTCGAACAGGCGCCGGTCGTGATGGCCAAGGGCGATTTGACCGTCCGCACGACCATCGACGCGCCCGGCTTCGTCGGCAAGGTGGTGCGCGTGAAGCTGATCCTCAACGGCGAGGAAGTGAAGTCGCAGGACGTCGAACTGGAGAACGCCCGCGGCAATGTGGTGCTGCTGAAGACGACCGCTCCGGCGAAACCCGGCGAGTACGATCTGACGATTCGCGTCGAGGATCCGCGCCGCCCCGGTGAGCCGCCGCCCGGCCAGGTCAGCACCGCCCGCAATGAGTTGACCACGTTTGTGACCGTGGCGAAGGAAGGCATCAGCGTCCTGCTCGTGGACAAGCAGCGTGCCTGGGAGCCGCAAGCGATCTGCGATGCCCTGCAAGACCGCCGCATCCGTCTCAACACCGTCTGGCTGCGCGGCAGCAAACCGATCGACGCCAACGTCGGCGATCTGTTCCAGTTCGACAAGCAGCAGTACGACGTCATCATTCTCGGCGACGTGACGGCGGAGCAGATGAAGGCGGTCAACCCGAAAGCGCTGGAAGAGATTTTGAAGCTCGTCGGCGAACGGGGAGCCGGCTTCATGATGATCGGCGGCTATTCGTCTTTCTCGCCGGGTGCCTGGAAGAACACGCCGATTGAGACGTTGCTGCCGGTACGGCTCCTCGATGCACAGGGCCAGGTTGAGGAAAAAGTGCGAATGAAGCCGACGGACGACGGCCTGCGAAACTTCGCGCTGAGACTGAGCGATCGCAAAGAGGACAACGCCGAGAGCTGGGGGGAATTGACGGAACTGGACGGCTACACGAAGCTCGGCAGTCCCAAGAATGCCACGGTGCTGGCCGTGACAGACGACGACAAAAAGGCGCCGCTGCTGGTCTCTGGGGTCTACGGCGGTACGGGGGATTTCCAGGGCCGTGTCCTCGCCTTTGCCGGCGACACGACGCACCGCTGGATTCAGGACGACAAGACGTTGGCGATGCACACGCGGTTCTGGAAGCAGACGGTGCTGTGGCTAGCGAAGCAGGAAGATCCGGAAGGGACTATTTGGGTACATCCGGACGTGCGCCGGCTGCCGGTGCGCGGCGAGACGGGTTTCGGCGTCGGCATCCGCAAGGGCGAATTCGACGTGTCCGAAGGCGACTTCACGGTGAAGTTGTACGATCCGGACCGCAAGTCGGTGACGCTGCTGACAACGCTCGGCAAAGACGGTCGGCGCGGCGTGATCGATCGCGAGATGACGAAACGCCCCGGCCTCTACACGTTGGAAGCGACCGGTTCGGGCAAGGATGCGGAAGGCAAGCTCATTGACGTCAAGGAGCCGAAAGCCGTGAAGTTCTACGTCTTCGACGACGATCTGGAAACGTCGCAACAGGCCGCCGACCACGCTTTCCTGAAGAAGTTGGCGAAGGCCGGCAACGGCGAGTTCCGCGAGGGCAAGGAGCTGCCGGCCTTCCTGCGCGACCTGCACAAGCAGATGCACGAAGAGACGAAGGGCCGTCAACACCACTGGCCCGACTGGCGGACGACGAAGACCTCGCCGTTTCTGGTGTTCTTTTACCTGGCGTTTGTGGCGGTGTTGACCGGCGAATGGCTGCTACGCCGGCGGTGGGGGATGGTGTGAAGGATGTGACCTCTACGGTTTGGCAGGTGGTGTCCGCTGCACCTCCCTCGGTGAACGCAGCACTCTTCGTGATGAATTCTGCGAGAGTTTGCGTTGTCTTCGAGCGAGGGTATTCGGCCTGGTTCAAACGGGACACCGGAGTGGTAACACCGTGGTAGGACGGATTGGCAATCCGTCCGGGCGATGGCGGACGGATTTGCCAATCCGTCCTACCACGGTGTTACCCGCTTTTGAACCATGCCGAGTATTCACCCGTGGCGACTACTTGCCCTTCTTTGGAGCATACCCCTTCCACACCCATTCGATGGCGTGCGGGAGAAACTGCGCCTTGGCGTTGCCGACGCCGTGGCCGGATCCGCGACAGAACAGGTATTGATATTCATAGCCCTTGGCCTGGAGCACTTTGGCCATGCGGTTATTGGCTTCTACCCAGTCGTGCATGTCATCGCGCATGACGTTCGGATTGAGCAAGTCCTGGTCGCCGACGGAGATGAACACGCGGATGGGTTTCTTGGGGCTGTTGGGAATGAGCGTTTCGTGAAAGCCCCACGCGCCGTCGGGCATCTTGGGATCGAACGGCCACTGCTGGTTCACGAACGTGCCGGACGTGGTCAGGACGCGATGGTAAAGATCGGTGCGAAACCAGGCCATGATGAGTGCGGCCGAGCCGCCGGAACTGTTGCCCATCGCCGCGCGACCGTCGGGATCTTTGGTCAGCTTGACCGTGCAGTTCTTCTCCACGCGCGGCAGCACCTCGGTTTCGATGTATTCGGCAAATACGCCGGACATTGTGTCATATTCTTTGCCACGCTCGTGCCCCTGGGCATCACCGCCGCCGTTGGCGATCATGATGAGGATCATTGCAGGAACACGCTTCTGGGCGATCAGGTTGTCGAGGATGCGCGGCAGCTCCATGTTGGGAGCCCCCCCGGGACCGTCGTGGATGACCATGAACGGCGCTTCATCGCCCGGTTTGTATTGCGCTGGAATGTAGACAGTGATCTTCCGCTTGTAGTCGATGTCGTGAGTCTCGACGATCAACGTCTTCGGGTTCTTCGGGTCCACCTTCCCGAACTCCTTGCGGGCAATTCCGGGATTGAGGAGCTTGGTCTCCTTCGAATCGATCACAAACTGCTGCACCTTCCCCTGCGGGACACCCTCGACCGTTTTGCGTTCAGGGGCGGGCACGTACTCCGGCCCGATGACGAAATTGCCATCCACGTCGAGCGGTGGGTTCTCACCGGTTTTCAGCACCTTGAAAGGCGGAGAACCGGGAGCATCGAACTTGCGCACCGGCGGTGCTGCAATTGAACAGGAGCATGCGAGAACTGTGATCAAAATGACCGTCTGCGGCTTGAACATGAAATACCCTCGTCGTTTCTTTCAATGGGCAAGTGCTCTCCACGGTGCTCGGTTGAACACAGGCTGATGGCGAGCGGCGCGGTATTCTACAGAGCCACTCAATTGCCGATTTGCAAGATGCGAAACTTGCTAAACCGCGCCCAACTCGGCTTGGGTCCGTCGCCGTTACCGGTGCGAAAGCCGACCTTCGCTGCGCCGCTGCTCGGCATCTCGACCTCGCCGAGCGACTGCCATTTGTCCGTGCTTGATGCCCGATACCAACCCGTTACTTTCGCGCCGGCGACAACCATTCGCAGGTCGATGCTCGGATCGTTATAGACCACGTTCTTGGGCGCGGAGGGTGGTCCATCCCCTTTGCCCTCCTTCCGCCGCACCAGGGACAAAATGGTCCCATCCCCGCCATGCGGTCCCTTCCGGATGGCCACGAAATTCTTGTCGTCGAAATACCATATCAGCCCGGCGTATTCGTAATCGCCGCTGGGCACGAGGTTGAGATGCACCTCGACGGCGATCGGGCCGTCCTTGATGTCGGGGACCGTCCGGAGCAGCAAGTTTTTCAAGTTGCCTTCCGACCAGACCGGGCGGATGAGCAGCTCCTTCCGCTCCTTGTCAATTTTCCAATGACCGGGGATTTCACGAAGCCAGGACCAGTCCCTACCGAGCGTGTCGGTGAAGTTCTCCTCGAAGAGGACCTTCTCTTTCGGAGCCTCGCCAACTGCGACTCCAGCTCCCAGGGCCAGCGTGGCCGCCAGTAACAACCGTTTCATGAGCTTTCCCCCTGAAATAGTCTCCTAACGCGGCCGAGTCATAACCCTGTGGTGCCGGTTTTCAACCGGCACGAATAGCCACTCGTGCCGGTTGAAAACCGGCACCACTATCGGGCAATTCAAGGCTTGGGTGAAACGGGCAGCGAATGGCTCAGGCCGAGCAATGCCCAGGTCGAACCCCAGTAACTGCTGAAAGGATGGGGCTTACCCTTTGTGGCGTTCTTGGTGCCGTTGACGGTCCAGGAACCGTCGTCGGTCTGCGTCTCAATGAGGAATTTCCAGGCCTTCTCAACAGCTGGATTGGAACCGTGTACCGCAACCTGGCTCAGTGCGTAAAGAGACAGGCCTGTGCCGAAGGCGTCGCTCTTGTCGGCCCAGAGCCAGCCCCAACCGCCGTCGGACTGCTGAGCCGACAGTATCTGGTCGCGCAGTGCTTCAACCTGCTTGGGGTCGCCAAACTTTTTCTCGATCAGTAACCGCAGCGCGTACCATTCGCTGCTCGCGGCCGGATTCTTGCCGTTCGGCGGGTTTTTCTTGAGCCACGCCAGAGCCTTGTCGCGGGCCTCGACGCCCTTGTCGTTCGGCGGGTCGAGCGCGTCCAGGCCAAGCAAGCAGAGCATCGTGCTCACCTGAGTCGTTTCGGTCACCGGCCGCTTCTGATCGGGGAGTTGGCCACCCGCTTTCCAAAACCCATCTTTCTCCTGCCCGGCGATGATCGCATCGCGCAGCGACGCAATCAGCTTCAACGTCTTTTCACTCCGGTCGGCTCGGTCGCGCGCGATGAGCATCTGCGCCGCGCCTTCCAGACCGTGTCCTTTCGGCTGGCTCAACCCCCAGTTGGTCGTCACGGCGAGTTTGTCCTTGTCGATAGCAAAACCGCGTTGGCTGGCGTCGCGCAACGACCAGAACATGTAACCGGAATAATGGCAGGACAGGCACTGTCGATCCTTGATCCAGGCCGCGCCGTGCTTTTCGATGTAGGGAATCGCGCGCTCGGCCGTCTGCCGGGCCTGCACGGCGAGCGAAATGTCGGTGCGAATGGGGCGTTTCGTCGGCGCCGCCGTCGGTGTGGAGGGCTTCGGAGCCTCCTTGGCCGTGGTACTCGAAATCGGCAGAATACGGAACTGGCTGAAGCGCACCCGATGGTCGGCGTCCTTGGGCGGGCGGCCGGCGAACATGCCGACCTTGAAGGGGCGAGCCACCGGGAGATCCAACTCGCCGACGGACTGCCATTCGTCCGAGTCATAGTGCCGATATTGGCCCTTCACCTTCTTGCCGGTCACGACTAAACGCAGAAACACTTCCTCGTGCTCGTACGGCTTTTGCACAGTTGTCGGTTTGGCCGCCTTTTCCGCGACCAGAACGATTTCGGGCTTCGCAAACATCTCCTTGTTGATCACGACGTAGTTGTCGCCGTCAACGTAGAGGAGCAGTCCGGCGTGCTCGAACTCGGACGTGGGCTTGCTCTTGAGATGCACCTCGACGGCGAAGTCGCCCGTGGTCCCCGGGTCGCGCAGGAGAAGGTTTGGGTGCTTACGGCCGCTGGCCCACAGCCCCTCGCCGACGGGCACGACTTTGAGATCGAGGGAGTCATCGACGATCTGCCAGGTGCCTGGCAGCTCATCGACCCATGTCCAGCCGGCCGAAAGCTTGCCGGAGAACCTTTCCTGGAACAGCGGCTTCTCCTCGGCCGCGGCAGGCGCGATCGAGACGATCAGCGCCGCGCCAACGAAAGCCCATCGCATGAACGAGCATCGAAGCGGCAACATGGTAGACACCTCAAGAGCGAATTCGGAATGGTTTCGGGTTCAGTCACGCGGAACCGACTAGCGGTCTTCAAGGCGGTGTTGCGGAAGGCAGGCGGGGTTTCTTAAACAACTCTACCACCCGGTGTGGTGCAAGTAAATCGCCAAGTCGATTACGTCGGTGCTCTGAATATAACGGTACGGTGTTACAGGGTCGTTGTAGAAAACCGCGCCCCTCGCCAGGTTTTCTACAAAGCCTATCACAGGGAGTTTTCGGTAGGGTCGTACAGGTATGTCGTCATTCGGCCATGTTTTTCCCACTACTCCATGCCGCCTCCCTCGATCTGGGCATAGCGCGTGGTCGTCACGGGGACGAACCCCTTCCGTGGGTGTGGACGTGGCCCTCCTGAAGTCCAGGGCACTCCCGTCACTTCCCACGCGCTTCCTCGGCCGCGATCGTTTCGCGCGGCAACGACTGCGCCAGGTCCGTGAGGTCGTACGCACGCAAGGCTCCGTGGACGGCGTGGAGCAGCTGCCCAGGTTGTGTCGGATCGCGAACGGTGGGAAGCCAGGACGCCAGTGCGCCGCGGAGGAGCACATGGCGGAAGAGCTGCTTTTCCAGCGCAACCGCGTGCAAGGCGGGAGGCCCGGCGTCCCCCACCGCGATCAGGCGGATCGGCTGCGGTTTTTCTGTGTCCAACTCCGCGAAGAGACGCGCCGTCATCAGCACGTCCTCGGCCCGCATGCCCACGAAGGATTTCCCCAGGACGTAGGCGAGGCAGATGTCATTATAGTTTCCGCCCCATTGCTTATTGGGGCCGGGGCTAGTCTCGCCGCCGCCGCGCAGGTCGAACGCCAGCACCGGATGGCCGTTGAGCACGAGCCGCTCGATCGCCCCGTCGCGCCCGGCGTCAACCTGTTTGCCCAGGCCGTGAACATAGAGGACGCGCTCGGCCTTCACCTCCGCCGGCTTGAAATACAGGGCCGGGAGCCAAATGCCGGGACCAGCTTCCAGGATCAGCTTCTCGATGAGATAGCCCGGGCGGTCGATCTTGCCGACGTGGCGGACCATCGGCCGGGGCAGGTCCGCCAGAGGTGCGATTCCGGCGAGTTTGCGGACCGTCGCCAGGGCTTGCGGACGGTTCCCCGGCTCCCACAGTTTCTTACGCTGCGGCGCCCATTCGTCAGCGAGGTCCTGGTTGAAGTCCAGCACCGAACGCGCACCATCGAGCAATTGCGTCTGACCCTTCGGAGTGCAGAGGATGTCCGTGAGCGGCAGCGTCTTGATTTTGGGCTCATACACCGCGTCATCGATGTGCAGCAGCCAGCGACGCATCCAGCGGACCATACTTTCGCGCAGCGTCAGCGAGTAGCCGTGTTTGGCGTCCGCTTCGACTATTGCCAGACGCTCGGGATGTCCCATGTGCGCATAGATGCGCGTCGCCTCGCGAAACAGGTCCCATGTCCCCTGGATGTCGACGAAATCCTCGCTGGCGGCCAGCACGAGCGTCGGCTTGGCGCGTGCAGGTGAAAGAAGTCGGGATGATCCAGACCGAGGGCGATCTGGCCGCAGATATTTTGCTCGGCATCGCCCATGCCGAGTTTCACCAGGCGGTGCGCGAAGGTCGTGGGTGCGCAACCCGGGGCGGCGCATTCGATGCGGTCGTCAAGAGCCATCAAGTACTCGGTCATCGTGCCGCCGCCGGAGACGCCGGTGCAGCCATACTTCCCCTTGACGATGTCGGGGCGGCTGTCGAGATAATCGAGCGCCCGTATGCCGTCCCAGACGCGGTAGGTGGCGGTGTTCTGGCCGACGAGGATGCTGCTGATACCGAGGAACGTGTGCTCGTCGGTCCCGCGGAAACGCGGCTTTCCTTCAGGCGTCAGAAGTTGATGGCGCTCGCCTTGGCCGATGGGGTCGAATACCAGCGCCGCCAGGCCGTTCTGGGCGAGGAAGATGCCGATCCCCTGATGTCCCATCTTGCCGACCTCATAGTGCCCCATCGACACCAGCACGGCGGAATACGGCGGTTTGCCGGGCGGCAGAAAGAGGTTTGCCGTCACGAAGTGGTTGGGCCGGCTCTCGAAAAGGACCTTTTCGATCCGGCAGCCGTCGCCTTCGACCTTGCCGACGACCCGGGCATTCAGCGGCGTCCGCGCCGGGAGTCCGCCGAGCTGTTCAAGGAAGACTTGCCGCAGCCGCTGCCGGTAGGCGCGAATATCGTCCGGGGTCTTGAGCCCGTCGATCAATTTCAGCCTGCGATCGAACGCCTTCTGAGCCAGCCCGCGCAGATAGCGGCTCATCATTTGCTGCGGCGCACCGTCCTCGAAGGGATCGGGCAGAACGACGAGTTCCTTCGCGTCCGGCTTCTCTCTGGCCGACTCCGCCGCCGAGATACACTTCAGCATCGCGGCCAGAACGGCGCCGCAGCTCACCAACAGCAAAAGCACGATGGCGTGTTTCCGTAGTGATGCAGACATGAGCAGACTCTTTCGGCTTGAGGCATCGGCGAGGGAAGGGCCATATAACACCGCCGCCCCGTCCCGTCACTTCTTGGCGGGTAAGTTCGGAACCTTGGTCGGGTCGTAGGTGGACCCCGCCGAGACCTGCACCATGATGATGCGCACTCGCGTCGGGAAGAACTTTTCCGGGTCCGTCCGCTTGTGGGCGTGGCCGTTGCCGCCGCTGCCGTCCTTCATGACCAGGTGCATCTCCTTGATGCCCTCCGACCAGACGATGGAGTCGTTCTGCCAGAAGGAGGTCATCTTCACGTCCTGCTCGTAAACGCCCTCCTTGCGGTAGACCACGGTGCCGGTACAGCCGTAGCCGTTCTTCTGGCCCTTGTTCGGGATGTAGCACAGCGACCAGGTGGTCGGCTCGTCGCCCGCGGGCTTGGAGAGGACCTCCGTACGGATGTGAACGGTGCCGGTGCGGTAGTCCACGGGACCGGTCCAATCCCTGGGGCGATCGGGGTTGAGCACCTTCCCGGTGACGTAGTAGTGCGACTTGCTCGGCTTGGAGTTGTCCGCGTCGTCCTTGGTGAAGGTGAAGGTCACGTCGAACAGCACAAACTGTTCAGCCGAGGCCGAGGAGGCGGGTTGTAGCAGCGCCGCGGCTGCCAACAGGAAGACGGGAAAACACTTGCCACACGGTCGGCACGGCGTCATGGCTCATCCCTCGAACGGTTGCGCCCCGCCGAGAGAGGTTTGGCTCTCGGGACCGCGCGTCGGGCACGGGTGTGCTGTGGGGCTTCCGCGCCTTCGCAGAAAGCGGGGTCAAACATCTGTTGTAGGGAGGAGGCCCCGAGAGGGACACTGCGCGGAGGCCGATCCGGCACCCGCGGGCGATGGGACCGAATCGCCCCTTGTCACACCGCGCCTACCCGACCTAAGGATCAGAAGGCTCATCACACCCGACTCGGCTCATCCGTTACTCTCGTCGACAGGTAATTATCAAGCCGGCAGTGGACAGAGAACGCGCGGATCGTGTAGACTATTCATTCGTCCTCCTACCGTGTCGCGCTCGTCGGCGATCTGCCACCGCGACACACCACCCGAAAGGCCCCTCCGATGCTCACCGTGTCAGCGCCGGGCACATCGCACCCCAATCGCCGGCAGCTTCTTCGCGCCGGGGCCATCGGGCTTGGCTCCCTCACCCTCGGCGACCTGTTCCGCGGACGGGCCGAGGCCGGGCAGGTCCCGAAGAACGACAAATCGATCATTCTCCTGTGGATCGGCGGTGGGCCGAGCCACCTGGAGACCTACGACCTCAAGCCGGACGCTCCGAGCACCACACGCAGCTTCTTCAAGCCGATCCGCACCAAGGTGCCCGGCATCGACGTCTGCGAGCTGCTGCCGAAGCATGCCGCCGTTGCCGACAAGTTCACGCTGCTTCGCTCCGTGGCGCACGACGAGATGGATCACGGCTTCGGCTCGCGCCGCTTCCTGACCGGTTACCGCGACGAGTTGGTGCGCGGCGAGAATCGCCGCCCCTGGTATCCGAGCGTCGATTGCCATGTTTACCGTGAGTTGGGCCAGTTCAACAACGGCGTGCCGACAGTCGCCCTCTGCAGCAACGGCTCAAACGTCTATCAAGGCGGCGGACTGGGCGGCGGCCGGTATCAGCCGCCTGACGTTCAGTTCAACCACACTGGGGGACGCTACGGCGAATGCGCCGGACTGCCGGGCATCAAGCCGTTCCGCGATCTGTCCGTCGACCGGCTGGAGGTCGAGCGCATCTATTGGCGAGCCTGGACCAGGTACGGCGTGAGATGGATTCGACTGCCACTATGGCTTCGCTGGACGTATTCCGCCGGCAAGCGATCGATGTCATCGCGAGCGGCAAGGCCTGCACGGCGTTTGACCTGACGCGCGAACCGGAGTCGGTCCGTGCCAAGTATGGACCGGGCGCCCAGCACCTGCTGCTGGCACGTCGGCTGGTGGAAGCAGGCGTCCGCCTGGTGCAGATCTTTGTCTCGGGAAAACCGCCGGCATCGAACACGCCGGCTTTCAACTGGGACGACCACAGCGTCAACTGGGACATCGTCGAGGCCATGAAGGCGCGGCTCCCCTGGTACGATCACATTGTTGCCACGCTGATCGAAGACATCCATGAGCGCGGGCTCGACGAGAAGGTGATGCTGATCGTGACCGGCGAGTTCGGACGGTCGCCGCGCATCGATCGCGCGGACAACAAGGTCGGCCGGGATCACTGGTGCAAGGCGATGTCGATCCTGGTGTCGGGCGGGGGCCGGCGACGCGGCGACGTCATCGGCGCCACGAATCTCCAGGGCGAACATCCCGCGACCAGGCGCTACGACCCGCACGATTTCCTCGCCACGATTTACCACTACCTCGGCATCGCGTACCACCGTGAGTACCTGCACGCCAACCGCCCGGTGCCGCTGACGCGCGGCGAGCCGATCAGCGAGCTATTGTGATCGGCTTGCTCGTTGTCACTGCTGCCGCAACGCGCGCTAGCCTGAATTGCGCACCGTCCGACAAGTGGGTAAGGGAGGGGGCCATTCCCCTCCCTCCCCGTTGTCGCACGGGGGTTAATTCCCCCGATTTACCGGCGTGCCCCTTTCGGGCACCGGGCGACGCCATGACGCTTGCCCCTTGCGGGGAGGATGCACGGTCTCCTACAACGGAGCAGGCCGGAGGCTCGGACAAGGAACCAAGACCCAAGCGACGGAAATAGACCAGCCGAAACCGCCCGTTGTCGGCGCGACTTTTACGCTGGTACTTCATACACCGGAGACGCATGCGCATCCAGCGGTCCAAGCCGCGAAAGAGGTCGCCGACGTGGGAAAACGAGGTGGCGAAATAGTTCGCCGTGCCCCGAATGACCGAGTTCAGTTTCTTGATGACCGATGCGTCCAGGTTGTGGTGCCGGGGCGTCAGTTCGCGGACCTTGCCCTTGAATTTCTCCACCGACTTGGGACGCATCGTGACACTCCAGGCCGAGATGGCGAAGCCCAGGAAAGCGAAGCCGTCCCGGAACTGGGTCGTCTTGGTCTTTTCGGCACTCAGGGTGAGTCCGAGGGAGGTCAGATGACGTTGCACCAAGGCGTGTGCCTCTTGGACCTGAACCGCGGTCCGGCAGAGGACCACGAAGTCGTCGGCATAACGCACGAAGCGGTAGCCAGCGTCGTGGAGCTGCCAGTCGAGGCTGTTGAGAGCGATGTTGGCCAGCAAGGGGGATATGACCCCTCCCTGAGGCGTGCCGCCCGTGGTCGGTTGGAACACGCCCTCCTCCATCACCCCGGCCTTGAGAAATCGCTCGACCAGGTCGAGAATGGTGCCGTCGGCCACTTCCGCGGCCACGCCGGCCATGATGACGGGGTGCGGCAAGTTGTCGAAGAACCCCTTGATGTCAGCGTCGAGCACCTGGGTGTGCCCTTGCTGATGGAGTTCCAGGACTTTGCGCACGGCCCTATGGCAGTTGCGGCCCGGCCTGAACCCATACGAATCCTCGTGAAACAGCCGCTCGAAGAGCGGGCTCAGGAGGAGGCGAACCACCTCCTGGGCCACCCGGTCGCGGACGGCGGGGATCCCCAGCGGGCGTGTCTGGCCCGGCCCCTTGGGAATATGGACACGCCGCAAGGGGAGGGGTTGATAAGACCCATCCTTCAAGCGCCGCATCAGGGCGAGCAGGTTGTCTTCGAGGTTGATCTCGAAGGCCGCGATGCTCACCTTGTCAATTCCCGCCGCCCCCCGATTCCGCCGGACGTTGCGGAAGGCGCGGTGCAGCAGAGGCAGGGTGATCCGTCCCGTCAACGAATGGTGCTTGATCTTGGCCACGCTAGGCCCTTTCCGATGGAACCCCATGAAACCGAGACCCTGGAGGCGTTCGGCCTACAGGCCCGTGGAGGATGTTTCTTAGCCAGCCCAGCGGGTTTCGGAAGAGGGCCGAGCGGTCATCGTGCCGTCCCGAAGGGGCTAACTGTCCTCATGGTCCTGCGCGTGTGCCTCCGCGAACACGGAACCTCCTTTCGCCCCTGGGCGGGCTACTCCGGAGATGCTGCCATCCCTGAAGCGGCGTCTCGTTGGGGAGAGACGCTCGCACCGCCGCGTGCCCGGACCGTTTCGCAGTGCTTATGGGTCCGGCTTACCCGGCGTGAGCCGGGACGGCGTGGGACTTTCACCGGTCAGTGTGGTCAGCCGTTGTGCCCAGGCGAGATCACCAGTCACCGTGTCGGTTCGCAGCGCCAAACCGTCGCAGACGCTGCGCGGGGAAAAGGGCGATCCCTCTTCCGCGAGGCTTCGGCAGGCTGGAGAGCGTGGCCTACCGACCCGGCCGAAACGTGACCCCTCCCGAGCTACGCTTGCCTGGCCCCTCCGTCAGCGGCCGTTGCCGACCGCTGCTGGCTGCATAGGCTCCCTTCCGGGAGCTTCGAGCAAGCGTTTCCGCACGGGGACGGCCCCGCACGGGTAGGATTAAGTGGCCTGGGTGTGGCCAGACCACCGCACCGTTTAAGACTGAGCCGTCCACACCTGCGGCTCACACTCAGCCCGAAGCGCCAGCCCCATATTCCGCGGAATATGGGCTGTTTCGGGTTAGTGACTGGAGGGGCTGGGTAGTTGCCTATCTTGCGGCACTTGACGCCAATCTTGCCCCGTCTCTAACACGAAACAGCCCTGGGCGGTTGCAGTGTGAGATGCTCGGCGACGCGGTGGGGACAGGTGCTACTATGCTCCCAAAAAGATGGAAAGGTTACGACAGGCATTCCTTTGACCGGCAACATTGATCGATATTTTTCGCAAGTTGTGTCTACAGTCTCAGTTACCGTTCGGAGGAGCGCTATGAGGATTCTCGGGGTTATTTCGCCGGTCGTTCTGCTGGTCCTGTCAATGTCTGCATGTGCGGACGAGAAAAGTGCTATCGCGGCACTGGAAAAACTCGGAGCCAAAATTACACGGGACCGAAAAAGGGGACGCAGCTCATTTTCCTACCTGGACAGGAGGAAATGAGCTGCGTCCCCTTTTCCCACCGGAAACGAGACAGCGGGCGACGACCATCCTGCAGCCTACCGCCGGCGCGTGTGTTGTGGGGAGAGCAGAATCGGGGTGATTTGAGAAAGGGGACGGGCACGAATGGCACTTCCGTTGCAATTATTGCCAGGCCAAGGTTTTGCAGCTGGAGCCTGCGGCTGGCGACTCGCTCCTGTCCGCAGGGTCGCCGGGCCGAGCCCCGACGCTCCCGCTGTCCGCCGCGGCGCGCAACCTCTCCGTCGGCCCCTTGGGTCTGCGCCTGCCACGCCTGGTTTCCCCACCTCTTCCTCATTCTCCCACCAGCGCGAACACCTCGGTCTTTACTGGCTCAACAGTTCCGCGCGTGCCTCCTGCCGCGGTTTCGTCAACGGCGGATACGACTTGGGCCGCCGTTTGACACGACGCGGTTCCACACGACCCGGACGGTTACCTACCTCGTGTGTGGCCACCGCCATCCACAGCACCACCGTCACTACCCGACGCATCTCCTCCGAACCAAACAACTGGAGCCAGCGGAACTGCTCCAGGATCTGTAGCGCTCCCGCAAAACTTAGTTGCCGCGGACACAGACCCTTGGTCAACGCCGCCTCCGCCATCACCTTGCGCACCAGGTTGTAGCCCAGCAGATGAACCCAAAACTCACGCCGCACCATCGCTGGCGTCTTGCAGCTGAGTTGGTCCATCTTCAATGTCTGTTTGATGGCGCGGATATCCAGTTCCACATGCCAACGCTGCTGATACAGGTCGGCCAACTCTTCCTTGGAGTAATCCACGGCGTCGCACAACGTGGTCGCCACCACGATTTCTTTGCTGCGGTAACCCTTGTGCGTGACGCGGAAACGCAGTTCGCGCACCGTCAAGGTGTCCGGCAACGCGGCGTACTGCTGCGCGTCCATCCACTTGGGCCGTGGCGGCTTGGTCCAGACCACCACATGATCGTCGTTACCCAGGCGGCGGCCACGACGGAAATCGTAGTGCCGCAACTGGTGCAGTCGAAACACGACGGCGACGCCACGCTGCTGCAACAAGACGATCATCCAGTACGAACAGTAGTAGCGGTCGGCCACCACCACATCCCCTGGCCGCAGACGGTCGAGGAGTTGCCGGAACAAAGCGGTCTCACCGGTTTCCTTGCCCTTGTAGGGTCCAACGGCCGCATCGAGGACACACGCTGTGGCGAAGGTCAGCAGCACCACGGCGCGGATCATGGGGAAACCCAAGCCACGCTTTTGCGAGGACGGTTGCGGATAGACCGCCTGATTGTCCTTGGTATCCGCTAGGGTGCAGGTGAAGCCATCGACCAGCAGCACCGCGCTGGCGGTGCCAACGCCAGGACTCCGGGGCCTGGTCCTCGACGGCCGCGCCAACGGTGTGGGTCAGTTCGCGCAGGAAGGGTTCGGGCAGTTTGTGGCGTGCCTTGCAATAGGCGCCGGTGTTGGCGGAGCAAGGAGGCAATGACAAGCCGACGCGCAGAACCATGATGCGGGCGACGGCCGCGACGCAGGACTTGGAACCGCTGAGGACCTGGGCGAGAAAGCCCCAGAGCGTGAGGGCGGGTGTGAAGATGTCGCGGGGTCCGCCGGCAAAGCGGACCTGCTGGTCGTCGGCGACGCGCTGGATCAGCGCTGCGGACAGCGTCTGCTCGCCGACGGCGTCGCCGGTGGAGAAGGTCTTGAGGATGGTGGTAAAACGAGACCCGAGGGTGATGAGTGGATAAGATGGCATCGGCCGTCCGTGTCGAGAAGGAATGCGAAACCGAGACACAGACGGCCGAAAACCGGTGCAAAGTATAGACACAGGCGGTGCCGGTTACAAGAGGACAAGGAGCCGGAGCGAAAGAAACGGCAAAAATCTCCTCGCAGTGGAGGGGAGCCGTTCGTCGTCCGTAGCAGCAGTGACAGGAGCAGCTGGAAGTGCCATTCGTAACGAAATCCTTATTACTGATAACGTCTAATGCTTCTTGATCGACCCCGTGTGCGAAAGAGCGGCCATGCGTTCCTCCGTGAAACGGGCGAATCTCCGGAGAATCGTAAGGCTGTACACTTGTCCGAATCAAGCCTCCTGCAACAATTGGGGTGGAGTTTGATGCGTTCGCCCTGCCTCCGACCCCGTGTTACGCGTTACGAGATTTGCTCCTCGCCATTTTTTTCAGAAATAGTTGGCTCCGCCGCGTGGTGCCGGCCGGCTAAAGCTCGGCGTGCTGAACTTTCGCGTCGAGATAATTTCCTCAACCAACCGCCTCCAGCCCCGTCAGCGTCCCCGTGCTGGTGCTGAACTTGTCCGTCTCGATGCCCAGTCGCTGCAAGCATGCTGACGTAGAGATTGCACAGCGGCGGCGGGTTCTGCGGGATCGAAATGCAGGTGCTGGCCGTGCCGGAAACCGCCTCCGGCCAGAAGGACCGGCAGGTTCTTGACGGAGTGGCTGCTGCCGTCGCCCAGGTTGCTGCCGAGGAAGACCATCGTCCGGTCGAGCAAGTTGGCGCCGTCCTCTTTCGTCTGTTTCAGCTTGGCCAGCAGGTCGCGCAGGGTCTTCATGGTTTCCACTTCAACGATCTTGAGCTGTGCGAGCTTGCCTGGGTCCTTGCCGTGGTGCGACAGGTCGTGATGACCCAGCGTCACGCCCGGAATCGGCGGAACGTAGGTCGAGCCGGCCAGCATGATCGTGATGAGCCGGGTCGAATCGGTTTGCAGAGCCAGATGGGTGAGGTCGAACAGCAGCCGCGTTCGGCCGATGAGGTCGGCCGCATTGGGAATGTCCTTGGGCGGCTGGACGTCGACCTTGGGCTTGGGCGTCTTGCACCAGCCTTCATCCCGGGCCAGGCGCTGCTCCAGCTCGCGGACGCTGGTGATGTACTCGTCGAGCTTGTCGCGATCGTCGGAGCCGAGGCCGGACCGCAGATTCTTGGCCTGGTCGCGGACGTCGTCGAGAATGCTGCGGCCGTCTTCGAGACGACTCACCTGGGCCTTGACTTCGTCGGCACGGCCGTCGAGGAACAGCTTGGCGAACACCCGCGACGGCGAGGTGGACGCCGGCACCAGCGCGCCGGTGCGCGTCCAGGAGAGGCCGGCGCCCTCGCCCGACAAGGCCAGGCTGGGGAAGCGCGTCCGGCCGCCGATGTTCTCGGCCGCGAATTGGTCCAGCGAGATCGCGTTGCGAAAACCGGGTCGGCCCGCGCCGGGCACGCCGGTCAGGAAGCTGGCCGAGGCCTGGTGGGCGAACCCCGGACTCATGCCCGCGTGCGACAAGCCGGAGACGACCGTGTAGTCGCTGCGGAAGTCCTTGAGAACTTCCAGGTAGGGCGTCAGTTCGTAGTCTTTGCCCGTCTTTTCCGGGAAGAAATCGGGCGGGTGCAATCCCAGTGGCGTGCAGATGCAGACCATGCGCCGGTTCGGCTGGGCGTCGGCGGCCAGCGCGCGGCGTGGAGAGAAGGCGTCGAGCCAGGGCAAGGCCAGCGAGACGCCGGCGGCACGGAGGAAATGCCGTCGAGGAAGTTTCATGGGAAGGTCCTTGGCGGGCGTTATGCTTGGTGACCCTTGCAGGATAACATATCGCGAATGGTTCGCGTCCCTTTTTCTTTCCATCACAATGCTGCGTTGATCCGTTCGAGGAGGCGAGATTCCTCGGATTCAACACGGGCCAATTTCAGCCCCGCTTTGCGGACATCTTCAATGGCGGATTGCACGGCCTGCTGGAATGAAGGCGCTTCTCGATGAAAATCGATCGTGACTTCTCCAGCGCAAGAGCCCGCAGTGCCGTCGTCAAACACCTGGTAAAGCGCATCGGCGAGGTCGGGCGTCAATTCCGCCACCTCGGCCAGGATCAACCTGAACTCATGGATTCGGGCTTTTGCTTTCACCGGCATGATCGTCATCTTTCATACTTACGAGTGGGGACAATGGTCCACCGCGCGGCGAATGTCCCGGGCGTGGGCCTCCGGGTTTCGCGGCGTGGAATGGATTGCTTGACGGCAGCCGTCCCGCCCTGCGCGGGCACCACAGCATTCCCCATGCATGACTGCAAGGCCGGCTCAACGTCCATCCTTTTGCCAGGGCATACTTGACGGCCTCGCGGATGTGCTTGTTGGGATGCTTCACCATATCTGCGCAATTTTACCACTTCCTCTGCCAAATGCATCTTGGATGCGTTTCGTGACAGTGTATTGCCGTCACTTTTGCTGAAACACCTTGCTCTGCACAATCTCGTGGACGAGCGTTCGCAACCCGTAATCCTTGTCGCGAATCCGCGCGACGATCGCTTCGATCTCCGGCTGATCGGACTTCGCCGGCGGTCCGCCCGTGGCGTAGCTCAGCAGTTTTTCCGCCAGGGCGCGGGCAAGCTGGTCCTTGTCCTTCAGCAGCAGTTGCTTGTACTCGTCGATGTTCCGGAACCGCCGGCCGTCCGGAAGCACGTCGGCCGCATCCACCGGCAGGACCCTTCAGATACCTCATCGTGCGGCCGTCCACAACCACCGGCGTCGCCTTTGCCGACGCTCCGGTAGTTTTCGCGCCAGCCGCCGATGACGTCGAAGCTCTCCAGGGCGAATCCCGGCGGATCGATTTTGGCGTGGCAACTCGCGCACTCGGCGCGCTGCCGGTGCTTGGCCAGTTGTTCGCGGATCGTCGTGGCGCCGCGAATGTCCGGCTCGACGGCCTCGACGTCCACGGTCGGCTTGGGCGGCGGCGTCCCCAGGATGCGGTCGAGCACCCACGCCCCGCGCAGGATCGGCGAGGTCGTGGTGCCGTTGGCCGTCACCTTCAGCACGCTGGCCATCGTCAGCACGCCGCCGCGGTGGCTGTCCGGCGGCAGGGCGACCTTGCGGAACTCCTGGCCCGTCACGCCGGGGATGCCGTAGTGCTTGGCCAGCCGCCCGTTGAGCATGGTGAAATCGGAGGCCACGAAGTTCGTCAGGCTCAGGTCGTTCTTCAGCACTTCGTCGAAGAACAGGAGCGTCTCCTTGACCATCGCCAGCTTGAGCGACGTCATCGTACTCCGGATAGAGGGTGGGATCGGGCGCCGTGGCGTCGATGGCGCGGAGGCCGAGCCACTGGCCGGCGAAGTTCTCCGTGAAGGCCGCCGCTTTGGGGTCCCGAAGCATGCGCTCGACCTGCCGGCGGAGCGTGTCCGGATTGGCTCAGCTTGCCCTGTTCGGCGAGAGTGAGCAATTCCTCGTCGGGCATCGAACTCCACAGGAAGTAGGACAGCCGGCTGGCCAGAGCGAAGTCGTCGAGCTTGCCGGGCTTCTCGCGAAGGAACAGGAAATGCGGCGACACCAGCACGGCCTTGAGGCCGACGCGCATCGCCTGCTCGAACGAGAACTTCGCGTCCAGCTTGGCCTTCACGCGGGCGAGAAACGGCTTGACGTCCTCGTCGGTCACCGCCCGCCGGAAAGCGCGGCGCATGAAGTCGCGGAGGATGCGCTCGGCATCGACCAGGGGCTGCTTCGAGACGACCTCCAGGCGGTTGCGGTCGTCGGCGACGGGCGCCTGGCGCAGGTCCCCGAAGAGGCGGCGATGGCTCGGCGGCGGCCAGGAGTCGTGCAGCGGTCCTTCAATCTCCACCCACTGCACGGCCAGCCCCGGCCCCTTGTAGTTCTCCGCCCCCACTTTCTCGACAACGGGCGGGGTCACTCCCAGTCCGTCCACGACGATCCGAATGGTGTTCTTCGCCTCCAGACGCTCGACGAACTCCACCACGGTCGGCTTGCCGGCGGGAACCTCGAAGTAGCCGACCAGATGCTGCTCGGTCACCTCCTTCAGAGTGCCGGCCATCACGTGAAAGGTGACGGGCTTCGTGCGTTTGAAAGCCGTAGCCGGAAATGCGGAAGCGATAATTGCCCCGGTCGCGGGTGCGGAAATTCCACAGCGTGACCTGGATATTGGCCGAGACCCACGAACTGAAGATCGCCACGCCGTCGTCCAGATGGCGATAGACGCTGCCCTTCGGTTTGACGGCTCCGTTCGTCCTTGATGTCGAAGCGTTTCTTGATCAGCGGCGGCCGGGGCCCGTTGGCGATGGCCGCGTCCAGGACGCTGTCGGCCGCTTCCAGGTATTGCTCCATCAGGAAGGAGGAAACGTGCAGCGCCTCGGCGCGATTGTCGAAGCCGTTCGTCGCCGTGTCCGCAGGCAGCAGGTCTTTCAAATCGACGTCCACCCCCAGCAGGTCGCGAACGGTGTTCTCGTATTCGGTCCGGTTGAGGCGGCGCAAGACGACCCGGCCCTGGGCGGCAGTTCCGGGCGGCCTCGGCCTTTTCCACTCGCCCGCCAATCCAGTCCGTCAAGGCTCTGAACGTCTTGTGCCGGCGGACGCGGTTTCTCCTTCGGCGGCATGGCGCCTGTCTTGACCTGCTCCAACACGGCCAGCCACCGTTCTCGATTGGCCTTGTCGTTGAAGTCCAGCGAGAGACTATCCAGGCGGAAGTCGCCCTTGGGCTTTGGCCCTGCATGGCAGGACTGGCAGTGTTGCGCGAAAAAGGGCCGGGCCGGGTCGTCTGCCGGCTTGGCGTCCGCGCCGGAACTCCGCGGCACCGGTCCGTTTGTTCCTCCGTAGACAAGTCCCACGATCAGCACACACATCCCGAACAGCCGGGTTCTGCGCAGGCAGTTCGAGTAGTCCAGCTGGTTGCAGTTCGGCGGCATTCGGCTAGTGATCATGTTCCGCCTCTCTCATAGCAAGCCAGGCACGCTGGTTGTTGCAGCTGCTACGCGCCATGGTCGCGTCCTTGTTTCACTCTGGCAGACAGACTGCCAGTTGTCCCGCTGAGAGCTGATAGCTCTTTTTGAACACAGTCATCAGTTTTCAGCTCTCAGCTCTCAGCGGGACAATCCAAAATCCTGGCCTTGGCGAAGCACTAGCACCAAACGGTAAACCGGGGCGTTCGTGTCAACTTTGAGAAGCGACACTAACCCGACGCGCTAGCGAGGGGTTTGGGGGCTCCCTCCCTAGCGCGTCGGGTTAGTGTCGCGTCGTATTCTTGTCAGAAACGGCCCCAAACACCATTTGGTACTAGGAGTTCGTCCGAGAATTCGCCCGTGCTCCCGCAATGGCTCTCGATTTCGCTGGGCTTTGGCCTTTTCGGCCTCAGCCCAGCCCTCGGCGCGCACTGTCCCCCTCAACATGCCGCGGCAGCACTGACGCGGCGCCAAATCTTCAGAAGATTGTGCGTCAAGCAGATCAGTTGCCACTCGGCTGACACCTTCTCCAAGCCGCGCAACAGAAACTTGCGGATGCCCCGCGCCGACTTGATCTGGCCGAATACCGGCTCGACGATGTGCTTGCGGGCCGCGTACAGAGCTTGCCCGTCGCCGAACGCAGTTTCTGCTGCATCTTCTCCTTGACACTCGCTGCGGGCGCCGGCTTCCCCGGCTACGGCCGGCAGCGGAGGCTCGTGGTGCTTCTGCCGACCGATGGCGATGTGCGGATCCATGCCCATCTTCTCCAACTCCTCGACCGCTTTTTCGCTGAAGTAGCCGGTGTCGGCCGTGTTCGGAATCGGCACGGGCGTGCCGTCGGCCGCCTTGGGCCGCTCGATCCCCGCCGCGTCCAGGTTGTCCAGGGCCGCTTGCGCCATCGGCACGGCCTGCTGCTTGTCGTTGGCCTGGTTGGTCACTTCCGCCGCCACGATGATCTGGTTCGCGCCATCCACCACCGCTTGGGCGTTGTACGAATAATCGAAGCCCTTGTTGCTCTGCTTCATGATCTTCGCTTCGGGGTCGGTGAAGTTCGTTTGCGCCTTGTCCTCGGGGGTCGGGTCGATGGCGGCGGGTTCTTTGCCCCGGCGTTGGCGGCCTTCGGCTTCACGCTGGGCTTGCTCTTCGTCGCGGCGGCGTTGTTCTTCTTCCGCCTTGGCGCGGGCCTCGGCTTCCAGACGCGCTTTCGCCTCGCGGATCTTCGCCAACCGATCTTCACGCCGCTTCAATTCCGCGGGCAGTTCGTCGCCACGACGGCTGCCCAGCGCCGCGTCTTGCTCGGCGTCGATCTGCTCGGCTTGCTTCAGCAATTGCTCGATCTCCGCTTCCAGCCGCTCGATTTCCTTGTTCATGTAGCCGTAGCTCATCGCCTTGTGCCGCGAGGCGTTCGCTCCCATCTTCGTCCCGTCGGTGGACAGATTGCCCAGCTTGACCATCCCCATCTCGCCGGCCAGACGCAGCACTTCAAGGAACAGGGGCCGAAACGCCGCCAGGTGGATCTTGCGAAAATCGCTGATGGTGCGGAAGTCGGGCCGATCGTCGCCGACGATGGCTCGGAAAGCCAGATTGCGTTCGCAGGCGGCCGCGATCTTGCGGCTGGAGCAGACGCCCACGCAGTAGGCGTAGACCAGCAGCGTCACCATCATGGTGACGTCGAAGGGCGGTTGGCCGCGCATCTCCTGGGCGTAATACTGGTGGAAAGCCGAGAGGTCCAACTGCGGGATGAGATCGAGCAGGAAGAACACCAGGTCGTCTTCGGGCAACGCCTCGCGTGGCGAAACGGCCTCCTGGCTGCTCTGCTGGGCGATCCCAGGCGCGGTAGTTCTTGCGACGATCGTCCATGATCGGACTCCTGCGTGCCGTGTCGAGGGAGCGTCAGGGCATAGCATAAGGAAAAATCGCCGTGCCAACGGCACCGCACCAGCGTTTCATGCATGGTGAGGCGCGAAATTCGGACAGGCTCCTAGTCAACGTACAGAAACTCATTCCCCGCCAGCAGCACCTGGGCATAGCGTTCCCAGCGTGTCAGCTGATTGCGACCGCTATCGGCCGGCTCGTCCGTGGCACTGAGATACCGCATCGCCAGCGCGACCTCGGCTTCCGTCGCAGGTCGGCCATACGTCAGCAAGTATGCCAGGCGAATGCGGCGCGCTTCGTCGGGCGTTTCTTTTTGCACGCTGCGCCGCCAGCGCCTTCGCCTGGCCGATGAAAAACGGGCTGTTCAGCACGAACAGCTGCTGCTGCGGCACCGTGGTATCGACGCGCCGCTCGCTGGAGATGTTCGCGTCGGGGAAGTCGAACAGCCGCAGCAAGCCGTTCAGTTCGTGTCGGCTCACCTTGGCGTAAAGCGTGCGGCGGCGATTCGTGGGCGAGCCGAGGTCCGTCGTCGGACCGCCGAAGCTCGGATCGAGTTGCCCCGAGGCGGCCAGTAGAGCGTCGCGCCAGGTCTCAACGTCGAGCCGGCCGCGGTTGGCTCGCCACAGGAGGCGATTATCAGGATCGACCGATTGCGGCTTGGCATCGGCATTCGACGAGAGCTGATACACCTTCGACAGCATGATCTCGCGGTGCATCGCCTTGATGGACCAGCCGGAAGCGACGAAGCGTGCGGCCAGGTAGTCGAGCAGCTCGGGATGCGTGGGCCGTTCGCCCAGCTGGCCGAAGTTGGAGGGCGTGCCGACAATGCCGCGGCCGAAGTGCCACTGCCAGAGGCGGTTCACCATCACGCGGGCCGTCAGCGGGTTGTCCTTACTGGCGATGGCGTCGGCCAGTTCCAGCCGGCCGCTGCCCTTGGTGAAGTGCTCCGGATTACCGCCGGCGAGGATACGCAGGAAGCGGCGCGGGGCCAGTTCGCCAAGCTCCGCCGGGTTGCCGCGAACGAGAACCTTCATGTCGGCGGGCGTTCCCTCGGCGATGCCGTGGGCGGTCGCCGGGGTCGGGGGCAAGTCCTTCTTCAGCCGTTCCAGCTCGGTCTTCATCGTCTCCAGCTTCGTCTTCTTCTCCACGTCGAGCCGGGCCATCATACTGGTGTCGGTGATTGGGTAGACGCCGTTATCGCCGAAAAGGAAGAGGAGAATATCCTGCCGTAATCGCTCGGGGCTGCCCACGGCGTTCTTCTTCACGATCGGAGCCAGGGCATCGTTCGTGCCCATTCCCGTCTTGGCCGCCGTCTGAAACGCCTCGGCCGACTTGCGAACCGCGGCAGTCACCTCAACCGGTTTATCCTTCGCCGGCAGCGGCAGTTTGCGGAATGTGTCGAGCGCCGGGATGCCCTGTGCCGTCTTGCTGTTCGGATCGAGCGCCTTGAGCCAGCGGTCGAGCACGGCGGCATCGAGCTTGTCGAGCGTTGCCTGTTCCGCAGCGCTGTACTTCGGGTTACTCTGCCGATGCGCCCGCACCTGCCAGGCGGCCAGCATGTAGGGCACAATCTCGTCCATCCGGGGTTGAGCCAGTTGCAGTTTCGCTTGACGGACGAGTTCCTTCATCTGCTTGTCGGTGTCGTCGATCTTCTTCAGCATGGTTTCGAGGCGAGCGGTCACCTCTTTCGTGGCGAGCGCCACATTGGCGAGCTTCGTGCTTTGGAAAACGCCGGCGAGCGAGTAATAATCCAGCGTGGGAATGGGGTCGAACTTGTGATCGTGGCAGCGGGCACACGACACGGTGAGGCCTAGGAAGCTCTTGGTCATCGTGTCGATGCGGTCGTCGATCTCGTCGGCCGCGGCGCGGTCGTTGCCCTTGTAATATTGTGCCCCCAACCCGAAGAAACCGAGAGCCGCCTTGTCGCCTACGCGGTCCGGTTTGTGGTCCATCAGATCGGCCGCGATCTGGAGCTTGACGAAGCGGTCGTAGGGCATGTCGGCGTTGAAGGCGTCGGTGACCCAGTCGCGATAGCGATACGCCTCGGAGTTCGGCTTGACGCCGAAAGTGTGGGCCTGGTCTTCGGCGTAGCGGGCCACGTCGAGCCAATGCCGTGCCCAGCGCTCGCCATAATGTGGTGAGTTCAGCAGGCGGTCGATGACGCGCTCGAAAGCCTTCGGCGAATTATCAGCGAGGTAGGCGTCGATCTCTTCCGGAGTGGGCGGCAGGCCGATCAGGTCGAAAGTGGCCCGGCGAATCAGCGTGCGCTTCTCGGCGAGAGCGACCGGCTTCAGCCCCTCGGTTTCCAGCCGGGCGAGGATGAAGCGATCGACTTCGGTGGTTGGCCACCCGGCGTCTTTCACCGCGGGCAGTGCCGGCTTGCGCACCGGTTGGAACGACCAGAACTTGCGAGCCGTATCCCAGTCAATGTCGGCGGCGACGGCAGTTTGGGGCAGGCCAAGAGCGATGCCACAGAAGACGGCCAGGTGCCAGGGTCGCATGGAATTGGCTCCTCAGACAGTCGGCGGGCGTTTCAGGTAGGAGGGCGGCAGGCAGGAGAGATTGCGGCGCGAACACCGCACAGGGAACATCATACCAGAAGATAACGAAGAGTGAACAGGAAAAAAATCGCATTCTTCGCCGCGGGCGGTTTAGACTTTCAACAACTCGTACCGCCGGCATTCTTGCCGGCAAGAATGCCGGCGGTACGAGACACGAACGGCAGTCTTACAACCACGTCTTTGCGGCCGCACTGCGTTAAGTCGATTATGAAAAAAACCATCTTTTCGCTTGCAGACGTGAAGCGAGAGGAGTAAATTAGTCGTCATTATCTGCCATCGGTCTCTCCCGCCTAAGTAGCTGCCGCAAGTGTAAGGAAGCTTCTCTCATGACGGATAGCCAACGACTCCTCGGAGCATTCTGCTTCGCCGTGTTCGCCGTCCCCGCATGGTCGGCCCCTCCTACCGCCAGCGACGAGGCGGGCCGGATCGCATTCTTCGAGAAGAAGGTCCGGCCGATCCTCGTCCAAAACTGCTACAACTGCCATTCCGCCAATACCAACGCCAAGAGCGGGCTGCGTCTCGATGATCGCAACGGCCTCATCAACGGCGGCGGTCGCGGCCCGGCGATCGTCCCCGGCCAGCCCGAAAAAAGTCTGCTGCTGCAGCGGTGCAGCACGCGGACGCCAAGGTGAAGATGCCGCCGGACAAGCATCTCACCGGCGAGCAAATCGCCGACCTTACGACCTGGATCAAGGACGGGGCCGCGTGGCCGAAAGTCAGCATTCCGCTCTCGATCGGCAAGCCGAATCCCGAGATCGAGAAACGTCGGCGCACGCACTGGGCCTGGCAGCCACTGCGCTCGGTGAAGGCTCCGGCCGTGCGCGACATGGCATGGGGCTTCGATGACGTCGATCGCTTCATCCTGGCCCGGCTGGAAGAGAAGGGGTTGAAGCCGGTTGGTGATGCCGATCGGGTAACTTTGCTACGGCGGGTGACGTTCGATCTGACCGGTTTGCCGCCGACGCCGGAACAGATCGAGGCCTTCGTTGCCGACTCCGCTGCCCAGCCGCAAGCGGCCCTGGAGAAGGTGGTCGATCGGTTGCTCGCCTCTCCGGCTTTCGGCGAGCGGTGGGGCCGTCACTGGCTCGACGTGGCCCGGTATGGCGAGTCCACCGGTTCGGCGCGGAACCTCCCGTATCCGCACGCCTGGCGCTACCGCGACTACGTTCTCGATGCGTTCAACAACGACAAGCCCTACGACCAGTTCCTGCGCGAACAGGTTGCCGGCGATTTGCTTCCGGCGGAGACACCGCGGGAGAAGGATGAGCATCTGATCGCGACCGGCTTCCTGGCGCTCGGCGTGAAAGACGTCAACCAGCGCTTCAAGGTCCGGTTCATCATGGACAACATCGACGAACAGATCGACACGGTCACGCGCTCCGTGTTGGCCCTCACCGCCAGCTGCTGCGCGGTGCCACGATCACAAGTTCGATCCGATACCGACGACCGACTATTACGCCCTGGCCGGCATCTTCCAGAGCAGCGACCTGTGCGCCGGTGTGCGCAACAAAATGGGCGGCGGCGGCTTGGACTACTACGATCCGTCGCTGCTCCTTTCCGTTGGGTCGGAGACGGACCGCGACCCCAAAGAGACGGAAAAGATCGCGCAGGCCCGCGCGGCACTGGCCGCGGCCCGCGCCGAACTGATGGCGCTGAACGCCGATTCGAAGAAGAACGCCGCCGGTCCCGAGCGCGAAGAAAAACTGGCTGCGGCCCGCAAACGGGTCAACCAATTGCAAGCCGAGCTGCTCGCTCTGACCGATCCCGCGGCAAGGGGGCCCGTGGCGATGGGGGTGCGCGATTCGCGGAGCATCGGCGACACCGAGGTTCGCATCCGCGGCGAAGCGGAGATGCTCGGCCCGGTTGTTCCCCGCGGCTTCCTCTCGGTGGTCGCTGTGCCGAACGCCCCGAAAATCAGCCCGAACCAGAGCGGCCGTCTGGAATTGGCCCAGTGGTTGACCACCCAAGCGAACCCGCTGACGCCGCGCGTGATGGTCAATCGCGTCTGGCATCATCTGTTCGGGCAGGGCCTGGTAAGCAGCGTGGACAACTTCGGCGTTACTGGCGAGAGGCCGTCCCATCCGGAGCTGCTCGATCACCTGGCAACGAGGTTCGTCCGCGACGGCTGGTCCGTGAAGAAGCTGGTGCGGTCGCTGGTACTGAGTCGGGCGTATCGACTCGGTCATGAATCCGCGGCTGCCAACCTTGCCATCGATCCGGCCAATCGCCTCGTCTGGCGGCATCAGTCCGCGCCGGCTCGGCGCCGAGGAAATCCGCGACGCCATGCTGGCTGCCGCCGGCAAGTTGATCCTGTCGCGGCCCACCGGGTTGCCGGCCGGGAACCTGAAAGTCACGGAGATGAGCAACAACAGCCCGCTGGCGAAACGTCTCGAAGACGAGTCGCTGACGAGCAAATATCGCAGCGTTTATTTGCCTCTGGTGCGCACCCTGACGCCGAAAGCGCTGGAGGTCTTTGATTTTGCCGAGCAAGGCATGGTCACCGGCAGTCGAGACGCAACCACGGTCGCCCCGCAGGCTCTCTATCTGCTCAACGATCCCTTCGTGCGGCAACAGGCGTCGGCCCTGGTTGACCGGCTGCGTTCTCGATCCGAGATGGATGATGCCGCTCGCATCCACCTGGCCTATCGCCTGACGATGGGGCGAACGGCAACGACGAAGGAAATCGAACGAGCGCGGAAATATCTCACGGACTATGAAGCCGCCGCCCGAGAACAGACCGATGGTACAACGAAGCCGGCCGATGCGAAGACGGCGGCGTGGGCGAGCTTCTGCCAGGCGCTGCTAGCGTCGGCGGAGTTCCGGTTTCTCAGATAAATAAGGATACGGGTATGTTGAACCGATCGACCGTTCCGACCACGCTGGACCTTCCGTTCTCCCGGCGGCAGCTCCTGAAGAGCGCCAGCGCCGGGTTCGGTTACCTGGCCCTGGCCGGTATGATGGGCCAGAATGCCGCGCGCGCCGCCGTCCAGAAACCGCTCGCCCCGAAGTCGCCGTTGTTCCCCGTCAAGGCAAAGCGGATCATCTTCCTATTCATGGAAGGCGCCGCGTCGCAGATGGATACCTGGGAGTACAAGCCGCAGTTGCAGAAGAACGGCGGCAAGGTCGGTCCGGGCGGCGGCATTCTAACCGCGTCGAAGTTCAAATTCAGCCAGCACGGCCAGACCGGCACGTGGGTCTCGGACCTGTATCCGAACGTCGCCCGTCATGTTGACAAGCTCTGCTTCATACGCGGTCTGCACACCGACACACCGGCACACCCGCAAGCCGTCATCCAGCTGCACACTGGCACGGCCCTCGCCCAACTCACTCGGCCGTCGATGGGGTCGTGGCTCCTCTACGGAATGGGCACGGAAAACCAGGACCTGCCCGGCTACGTCACGATCAACCCGCCGCCGAACTTCGGTGGGGCGATCAACTACGGCAGTGCGTTCCTGCCGGCCCATTTCCAGGGCACGCGCATCAACGACACCGGCCACCTGCCCAATCTGAAGTCGGCGACCGCTCCGTTGTTGCAGCGCAAGCAGATCGACCTGATCCAGGCCATGAACCGCGACCTGGCGGCCACACCCGGCGCTCCGGACCAGGTCGAGGGCGTCATCCAGTCGTTCGAGCTGGCTTTCAAGATGCAGGGCAAGGTGCCGGAGCTGCTGGACATTGGCAAGGAGCCGAAGGCCGTTCTCGACGCCTACGGTGTGAAGGACGGCCCCGCCGGCAGCTTCGCCCGCCAGTGCCTGATGGCCCGGCGCTTGAGCGAGGCCGGTGTGCGTTTCGTCGAGGTCTGCCAATCGGGCTGGGACCATCACACCGGTCTGCACCAGGGCCTGATTCGCCAATCCGCCATGACCGACCAGCCGACCGCCGCTCTGCTGGCCGACCTGGAGCGCCGCGGCCTACTCGACGAAACGCTGGTCCTCTTCGGCAGCGAGTTCGGGCGGATGCCGACCTCGCAAGGACCGGACGGCCGCGATCACAACATCACCGGCTACCCGATGTGGTTGGCCGGAGCAGGCGTGAAGGCGGGCTTCTCATTCGGCGGCACCGACGAGTACGGCATCACCGCGGTTGACGGCCGCATGCACACCACCGATCTGCACGCCACGCTGCTGGCACTGATGGGGCTGGACCACGAGAAGCTGACGTATCGCTACGCCGGCCGCGACTTCCGGCTGACCGACGTGGCGGGGAAGGTGGCGACGGAGATTTTTGCGTGATTACGAGAACGTAGCCGCCGTTGGTAGGTCCCGCCTGCCGGGCGGGACCTCGAAACTGCCCAGGTCCCGCCCGGCAGGCGGGACCCTGAAACTGTCCAGGTCCCGCCCGGCAGGCGGGACCTACTCACCTCGCTATCGTCCGTAGCGGCGAAAGCCGTCTTGTGCCAATCCGAACATCTCTATATTCGTATTCGCGAAGCGGTCGGTCTGGTTTGGCCCACGCTTGAACCGAAGCCACATCAGACGCTCAACCTGTCCGAATAACCACGTTCCGCCGCTGAATGCCCCTTGCAGAATATAAGCGCACTGCCGATCCGCGCGAACCCCGAGAAGAGGGTCTATCATGGCGAAAAAGCGTTCGTCCAGGACCGATCTGGCAGTGTATCTGCTGGTCCGCTGCGCGGTCTGTATCGTGCAGATTCTGTCCTGGGCGTGGGCGCTTCGGCTGGCTCGCGGGCTGGCCTGGCTAGCCTATCGCCTGGATCGCCGGCATCGCCTCGTCGCCGCCGACAACCTGCGTTGTGCATTTCCTGACCTCGATGAGCCAGCGTTGGACCGCCTCGTCCAGGCAAGCTACCTTCACCTGGCCACGATGGTGGTTGAGATGATTCGATTGCCCCGAATCCTCAACAGCAGCAACCGGACGGCGTTCGTGCAACATGGCCATCCGGACGATCTGGCCCGAATCCGCGCGTTGGTCGCCACCGGACGCCCACGATTGGTGCTGACAGGGCATTTCGGCAACTGGGAAATTCTGGGCTATGTGATCGGCCTGGCCGGATTCCGCGGCGGAGTCGTCGCCCGCCGGCTGGACAATCCGTACCTGGATCGCTTTCTCGCGCACTTCCGCCGCAAGACGGGTCTGACCCTGCTGGACAAATCCGCCGACTATCCGCGAATCCTGGAGATGCTCCAGCAGGGGATCGGCCTCGGTATCGTCGGCGATCAGGATGCCGGTCCCCGTGGAATGTTCGTGAATTTCTTCGGCCGGCCGGCCTCGACCTTCAAGTCAATTGCCCTGTTGTCGCTGGAATATAACGCCCCAATCCTCGTTACCGGGGCGGCGCACGTCGGCAGTCCGATGCGCTACCGCGTCTACCTGGAGGACGTCATCCTTCCCGAGGAATACGCGGATCGGCCCGACGCCGCCAGGGCCATCACCCAGCGCTACACCGATGCCCTGGAACGTATGGTCCGCCGGCATCCCGAGCAGTATTTTTGGCTGCATCGGCGTTGGAAAAACCAGCCGCAATCCGGGAAGCACCGGAAGGCGGCGTGATCCACTGCCGGGCGAGTCCTTTCAGCAGCCGCCCCCGCTTCGTAGCATTATCCCCGACGGCCGAACCGGCTCCTCTCCTTCTTCCGGCCCTTACCTGCTTTGCCCCCACCGAGGATCCAACCCGTGCTCACCGGTCCGATCGTCATCCTCATTCTGAAGAGCGCCGTCGGTGCCGTTACCGTTCTGCTGCTGGCGTCACTGGCCGCGCTGGCGAAGGGGAACATCCGCCTGCACGGCCGCATCAATCTGGCGTTCTTCGTCCTCACGCTCAGCGCGCTGCTCGGGTTTGAACTCATCATCCGCGTGGTCAATCCGGAGGTGTTCGATTACATCCGGAACAACGCCGAGCTCAGTCGCGCACTCAACATCCACCTCTGCTTTTCGATACCGTCGGCACTCCTGATGCCGGTTATGCTCTACACCGGACTGAAGCAGCACCGCCGGACTCATCTCTCGCTGGCGGCGGTGTTCGGCGTCCTCTGGACCGGCACGTTCATCACTGGCGTCTTTTTCCTGCCGCATTGACGAGATGGGGTTCATTCGGCCGCGAGCGCGGACCGGTGTTCGGAGGTGTGGTCCGCTCATCGATAGCCGGCGGCGATAACGGTACAGTTGTCGCTGCCGCCATTGTCGTTCGCAGCTTCGTGCGGCGGTGGTCGTGTCGCTGCTGATGGTGGTGCTGGTTGTGTTGGTGAGGGTGCGGCGGTATGGGAAGGGGAAGACGTTAGCGTGAGGGACAATCGGTTTCCCAGATATCGCGGCGCTCCATTTCTCGTTAGCCGAAAAGGCGCCTGTTAAGGGAGGGCTTTTGACCATTGTCACGTCGGCTGTTCCAGGTTGCCCTTGTCCTCGGAGTAGATCGAGAGTTAGGATTGGCACGAACGCGGCATAAACCTGGAAGGGACTCCATCATGTCTACTTGTCTACTGGCAACCGTCCTGATTGTTTCATCGGGTGCCGTCGCTCCATTCCCTGGCAATTTCGGGAAAAACGACAACTTTTCGAGGAAAACCACGATGACTTACATCGGCTCCGGGTGAATCGTGTGCCATTCACCTGGAAAATGCAGCATTTTTCGGGGTGCCATCTCCAAGCGGGCGAACGAAATACTGACGTTGTTCAGTGCCCAATCCCGTGGCTGGCACACGAAAGCCGCTGTCCGCCACGGTAGGAATGCGGAAATCGCGTGCCCAAGAGAATAAAAACACGCCGTTTTTTGCTAGTGTTTAAGCCAAGTGAAGAGGTTTCTTGAAGCAGATTGCCCATTTTCTCGAAGTTTTTCAGGGAATGGAGCGATTGCACCCGTTTCATCGGCCGAATCACAGGATCGATCGGCCGGTGAAACACACGAACCCGTGGTGATCGACTTCCTTGTTCTACCCAACCAGGAGAAGTCCAACATCGATCTCATGGTCCGTCGCGACGGGCTGACAGACGATAAGTGGTGCTTTAGAGTGGGGAGTGGACTGAATGATATTGAGGGAATACGGAAATACTTCAAAGCCATGGGATGGCGCGTTGAATTAGTTGGGAAATCGAGATTCATCTTTTGGACCGACTGTGAGGGAAGGGCGGTTACGGCGGCCCGCGTCGATGGTGTTCCCGCAGTGGTGCGGCCGAAGATCGGAGGTTCGTCGGGACCGTGACAAGTCGGGTCTTGCGATAAAGGTCATCGCTGAAAAAAGGTCGGGAGGAGAACCACGCATGGCATTGCGAGCAGGACGCTACCGCTGGAAGTTCCTGTGGATTGCGCTGGTGTTGAGTCTGGCGATCGGGTCCTGGCTCGCCTTACGATGGCTCGTTCCCAAACCCGGCTCATCAGAGGAAGTGTACGGACGCATCCGAATCGGCATGACCCGCGATGAGGCCGTCGCGGTCTTGCGAACCCACGACAGCATCGAGGACGTCTACTGCGAAGGGGAAACCAAGGGCGGGCCGGACGTGGACCAGACCCGACCTTAATGGACCACTGTTCGACGACCTGCCGGCACCAGAAGAAATTACGCACTGCAAGATGGCTATCTGTAGCGGAGGCGGCCAGGAAGTTGAAGTTATCCTCGGGCCGGGTGGCTACGTTTCGGGCAAACAACTCCACCCCGGCTTGTGGCAATACCGGCTGGAGGGCTGGCAGTATAGGCTGAACAGCGCGCGAACCGATCTCTGCAGCGGATCATGGTGGAACGATCAGTTGCATAAAACCCGCCGCTCACTTCATCGCAAGTGGCAGTACGTTGCACCCTGCGTGGCAGCGGGCCTTATCGTGGCGTTGGTGTGGATTAGACGGCATCGGGCAGCACATTGCGGACTGAGCCAGACTCGGCTGGAGGAACAGAGTCGGGCCGAAAAAAGTCCTACAGCCGGCGAGCCAGCCGACTCATTGTTTCGCACGCTCTGACGGCCCCTCGCGCGCTGGCCGACTTGCTGAGCTTTATCGGTATCCTACCGCGATCACGGTACAGTTGTCGCTCCCACCTTTGTCGTTGGCAGCCTCCACCAGACGCCGGGCTCGCTCGGCGGCGGTTGCGGCGGGACGCAGCATCTCCTGCACCAGGGCGCGCTCGTCGAGATCGGCGTGCAGGCCGTCGCAGGCCAGTACCAGGCCGTCGCCCGGCGTCAACCGCAAGTGGTTCAGGTCCGGTTTGAGTTCGGTGTTCCGGCCGACAGCCTGCGTCAATTCGTTCTTGCGCGGATGACTCTCGGCTTCCTTCGCTGTCAGCTGACCGAGCTGGACCATGCGGGCCACGAGCGTATGATCCTGCGTGACCCGGGCCATCTGACCGGCGCGCAGCAGGTAGACGCGGCAGTCGCCGACATGGCCGATCAGCACCTGATCTTCCCAGATCAGTACCAGCACCACGGCGGCGCCCATGCCTTTGTTCGCCTCGCCGCTCTGGCTCTGCTTGTAAACCGTCAGATTCGCTTTCTTGAGCGCCTCCGCCCACCGCTCCCTTGAGTACGTCGGTGGTGAAGCCGCTGATCGCACCGCTCTGTGCGCCGGAGAGCAGCGGTAGCAGTGCGGCGCCACCGCGCGGATGACCAGGCTGCTCGCTTCATGACCGGCGTCGTATCCACCCATCCCGTCCGCGATGGAGAGCAGCGCCATCTCGCGCAGTCCAGTCACGTCGGACCAGACGAGATGCTGCACCAGGAAACTGTCCTCGTTGCGATTGCGAACCCGGCCGAGGGAAGTGGCGCTGCCGATCTCCAGGCGCGGCCCGGAGAGGGACGTCCGGACCGGAAGCGGCAGAGGGGGCGGAACGGTCGTGACCGGAGCCTGGGGCGTAAAGGTGCGGGCGCAGTGGGCGCAATGGACGGTCATGTTGAGGAATTGCTTCCACACCACGCAAGTCATCTGGCAGTGCGGACAGATTACGCGGATATCCACGGCTGACCTCGGCATTCGGTTACGGAACGCGCTCTGGTTTCAGTCGCGCCCGACTCAGAACCGTGTAGAGCGGACCCGCGGCCCGAAGTTCGCTGCTCATCACCAGCACCTCGCGCACTTCGACGGTGCCGCCGTGCCACTCCGCATACCTTGGCAGCGCGGCGGCCAGGCGGTCGTCGGCGCGTTCACCCTTGACGCGGCCGAGGGTGATGTGTGAGGTGAATGGCCGATCCTCGCGGCGGTAACAGCGCAACTCCAGCAGCGGCGGCTCCAGCGCGTCGTGCAGCGCCGCCATCTCCGGACCGCCTTCGGTCAAGCCGGCCCACACGATCCGCGGCCGGCGCGGACTGCCGAAGCAGCCGACTCCCGCCACGGTCATGGTGAAGGCGTCGATCCCGGCACAGCGGTCCATCACGGCCCGGCACACGTCCGGCACTTCGCGGTCGTCTACTTCGCCCAGGAACAGGAGCGTCACGTGCAGGTTTTCCGGCTCGACCCATTTCATGCTGCTGCCGGTGCGCGCCAACGCTTCCTGCAGCGCGAGCAGGCGGGCGCGGATCGCTTGCCCCGGATCGACAGCGATAAAAGTGCGTAAACGACTCATGGCAAGGTCAGGGCTTCGTCCCAGAATTGCCGGGTGCCGTGGTGCAAGCGGGCGCCGACCTGGGTGATAACCTTCATGGCAAGGTAACCCGCCGCCCGCGCGGCCCGATCCGCGGCAACTCCGTGCGTGATCCCATACAGGAATGAGCCGGCAAACATGTCGCCGGCCCCGGTCAAGTCTTTCGGCACACACGGAAACGCTGCGACGTGTGCCTCCACTCCCTCATGACGTACATAGGCCCCGTGCGGTCCTGCCGTGACCACCGCGGACGGCACCCGGTCTTTCAGCTTGGCGAAGGCGTCCTCGGCGGTCGCGGCGCCGGTGACGGCACACGCTTCGCTTGCGTTGCAAAACAACAGGTCCGCCGTCTTCAGGGCATCAAAGAAAGCGTCGCCGAAGACGCTGACGACGAATGCCTCGGAACAGGTGATGGCCACCTTGGTTCCATGCCGTTTGGCCAGCCGGATCGCCTCACGGATCGCCCCCTGGCCGTTGTTCGGGTTGGCGAACAGGTAGCCCTCGACGAACAGCCATTCGGCCTCGCGGATCCGTCGTTCCTCCACGTGTCGGGCGGACAGGTGGCTGGAGACGGCCAGGCAGGTGCGCATCGTGCGCTCGGCGTCCGGCGTGATGAGACAGAGGCACGTTCCGGTCGCTTCGCCCACAATGATTGGATTGCCGATGTCGATCCCGAGTTCCTGAAATTCGCTTTCGTAGAAGAGACCGTAACGATCGTCGCCCACGCAACCGAGGAACGCCGCCTGGCCGCCGAGCTGCGACAGGGCGATGGTCGAGTTGGCGACCGACCCGCCGCTGACCAACCGCGGCTCACGTTGGCGGAAGCGCTCCAGCAGCTGTTGCTGCTCGGGTTGCTCGACGAGCCTCATGCTCGCTTTCTCGAACCCCAGGGCGGCGAATTCTTCGTCCGTCAGGTCGAGGAAGATATCGACCAGGGCGTTACCCAGGCCGCAGAGGTCGAATTCTTTCATGCAGATTCCGTCCTGGTTTTGAGGTCGCTCACGCTGCACTTACTTATTCAAGTTTTCCACGAAGAATTTCTGCGCCGCGCGGATGAGCTCGGCAGAAATCTCGGCGTCGAGTGAGACCCTATCGTCGCGACTCTCCACTTTGATGCCGGCTAGCGCCTTGTTCAGCAACTCGATCGTTTCCTTGTACGATTTGACCTCGGGCGGCACTTGCTTTAGCGCCTCGCGTGCTTCTCCGAATTTCATCCGGACGGTGGTCTCGAACGCATTCGCCTCTTCCTTGTCGGTGAAGGTTGCCTTGCCGCTCAGCCGAACCGCCCGGTCACGTATGAGGAACAGCTGAAAGCGCTGGGGCAGCGGAGGGTCGCTTTTGGCGGCTGCCAATCTCGCCTTCTCCCGTGTGCCCTTCGAGATTTCACCGACTAAGAGACCCGCCGCTTGATCCGGTGCCTGTTTCAGCAGGTCGGAGAGCGAACCCTCCACAGCGCTCGCCTTTTTCTTCGCCCGGACATCCAGTACCTCTTCGACCTCGGCAAAAGGTTGCGCCGGGTCAGCCGGCGGGCTAAAGAATGCAATCAAGTCGGTGTCGCCAACCAGCGCCCCACTAACCTGGAAGAATCCTCCCAAGCGAAACAGCAGAATTGGCTCGCCCTTCGCTCCTCTCATCTCCTTGCGATCCTTGAGGTCCATGCCGATCAACTTTGCAATGCGGTCGTGGTCGAAACTTCCCGTGGCGCGAAGCAGGACATACTCGCGTCCCTTCCCGCCAGGTGGCTGGACCGAGAACGCCGCGCGATCCACTCGAATGTTACCCAGCCGTTCCGCCGTGTCGTAGAGCGAATCGCGATCGGCGTCTTTCAGCACCAGCATGCTCAGCGGATTCTTTTCGGGCAGCTTCAGCGCACCCGAGGCACGCACATCAATACCAGCCAGGAACCAGTCGCCGCCGGTCCGTTGGGGGAACCACGCGAATGCCTCCGAGCGCAGGCTGTCAGTAGGGATCGGCGGAGCCAGCGGTGGCTCCTTGCCGTCGAGACTTGCCAGGGCACGCGCGGCATACGCTTTGGCGAACCCTTGCGGATCCTGGCCGCGCTTTCCCTGAGCGACGTCCGTCAGTATACCTCGCGCCTCTGGGGCAGTTCGGGTCATCTCGGGATTGTCCGCCAGCCAGCGCAGGCTCAGCAGCTGCTCGATCTGGGACTTGCCATCCTTCGGTTGCTGGCCGGCACGTCGCAGCATTTCTGCCGCATTCACAGGAACCTTGCCGCCCGAAAATAAGGGTCCGGGGCAATCGACGAAACAAGGTCGTGATCCCAACCGCCTCCCGTTCCTGCGAGAAGGATGAGGATGCTTGTCGGACTGAGCGAGAAAAAGCTCGGGCTTTCTGTGCTCGTCGTCATCGCCATCATCAGGACAATGCTGTACATGGTGCTACTCTCCTGTAGCCAAGGTCGATTTCGATTCTTGGGGAATGTCGCTTCCTGTTCGGTAGAACTCAGCTCGCCCCCTCTGCCGACGGCGTAGTCGGTGCTATGGCGGGCGTTTCCTGTTTCGGCCCATGATTCTCGACCATCGTCACGGTGATACCCTCCTGGACAACCTTGCCGCTCTGGTTGAGAATCTGCCGCTGCCAGGTGATGACGCCGCGTTTTCCGCGCCGCGCAACTCCTTGCTCAGCACCTGGCTGCGGACGTGGATGGTATCGCCGATGAAGACCGGCTCGCGGAAGTTCCATTCCTGGATAGTGAGGATGGCCAGGGTGCGCATCGGCGGGGAGAACAGTCCCAGCCCGCTGCCGACGGCCTGCACGAGCAGACCGTGAGCGATCGGCCGGCGAAAAAGCGTCGAACTCGCGAACTCATGGTCGAGGTGGATTGGGTTGAAGTCGCCGCTAAGCCCGGCGAAGTTGACAATATCCGCTTCGGTAATGGTACGGCCCAGCGATTGCCATTGCTGACCGACCGCGACGTCGTCGAAGTACAGATGCATCGGCGTGAATGCCATGGGCGCTTCCCCCCCATTGAGGCGCTGCCTTGTGCCTGGAGGAAGTTTACAGAATTGGCGCGGTAAACTGCAAGAGACGGTTGGCGGACGTGGCAGGGTTAAGGCAGTTTAACGAAGATGGCTGGTCCGGTTCTTGTAGGGTGGGTCGAGTCTTCGAGACCCACCAGAGACCATATCGCTCCCGGTGGGTCTCGAAGACTCGACCCACCCTACGCAGCGCGGACCATCTACATCCCGCCTTACCACCCTTCGTTCTCGACCCGGTCGCCCTGCGTGACCTCCTGGTGGCACGACCACAGCTGGACCTTCCGGGCCACATCTGCGGCGAGCCGGCTGTGGACGGGCGGCAGCGGCTGGTTGCGCGGCAAACCGACGTCTATCCCCAGGCGACGCTGCAACACCTCGGCGGTTGCCAGGGCGATCTCGCGGTTCGGCAAACGGGCCAGATCGTACAGTGCGGCGGTCGCTTCCGGCGAGTCGCCGTGCATCAATAGAGTTTCGACGGCGATCAACCGCAGCGGCGCCGGCGTGGACGGGTCGATCAGCCCGCGCAACACCTTGTCGTCCAACTCCTGGTGGCGTTGCAACACCCGTGCCAGCTCCAGGCGAAGCAGGGGTGGAGCATGGACGTCAACCACCTGATCGCGCAGCGACTGAGCGAGCTTCGGTTCCTGTCCCTGCGACAGGATCTGTTCGGCATGGACGCCGAGAGTCAGCGCCGCTCGCAAAGCCAGAATGCCTTTTTCACAGGCCCACGCGGTCAGGTCGGCCACGGCTTCGTCCGAGAACGCATGGCCGTCGGGACAGAGCGGACCGTCGTCTTTTCCCGCGGCGTGGGTCAGCGCATTGCGGACTGGTTCTCGGATCCAGGCCCAGCGTCGTTCGGTGTTCGCCAACAGCGCGTCCGCAGTCGCTTCGCGCACCTGGCGATCGGAATCGTGGAGGAAAATGGTGAGCGACTCAACGGTGTGGCGATCCTCGAAGGCAGCCAGGGCGTTCACGGCGCCAGTGCGAATTTCAGGCTCGGGAGCGTTCTTGGCGAGGTGCAGGATCGTCTCCGGCTGGCCCGGTAGCCAGCGCTTCCGTTCGCGCAGTGCGGCCAGCGCCGCGATCCGAACCTGGGGCAGCGGATGAGCGAAAAGCGTTAAGGCCGGTCCAGCATCCAGCTGCAACACCTCGCGGAGTTCCCGTACCTCCGGGACCAGCCGGCAGGCATCGAGTTGCTCGGGCCAGTTCGTCTTGCGCGATCCGGTCTGCCAGCTGGCGAGCGCTGCGCAATTCCTGTGCTCCCGACTCGGTCAGGCACTGCGAAGCGAAGAAACCGAGCGGGATGATGAGAAGCAGTGCGCGGGAGACGTACAGGAAGCCGTCGTGGACTCCCGGCGCCGCCAGGACGAGCCAGCTCAGAGCGATGACATAGATCATGGCCACAGGCAGGCCCAACGGCTTCCGCGAGCCTCTACCCTCGACCAAGAACAGTAAGCAGACCAGGCCCTGGAACAGCGCACCCAGCCAGAACAGGTCCGTGAAGTCGTGCGCGTATCGAAAGCCGGCCAGCGCGAGCAGGACCAGGGGCAAAAATAGGAGCGACAACCGAAACAAGGTGATCGGCAGCGAGAGACGGTGTCCGCTCAGTCTTGGCATCAACCGTGGTTGCATGATCGTTCGTCCACATGCTGGGTTCTAGGAACCGCTACGGTACCCTGCCAAGTATGGCTTATTTCGGCGCGTGAGGTCAAATCGACAGCAGAAGAATTGGATTCGGCGAATAAAAAACGGGCGGAGGTCGGACGACCGTCCGACCTCCCCCCTGGCGAAGAACACCGACCGGTATCCCGTCCTTAGGACTTTAACGCCGGCCGCAACTGGGGCAGGAGCTGCCGCCGCTCGGTGCGAAATAGTACGGCGCCCCGCCACTCGTCGGAGTCGCCTCCGACGGATAGTACCGGATTTCCGGCTGGCCGTGCGTCTCGGTGCGCGTCACGACCCGCTCGGGATCGGAGTAACGCTTCACGACGCTCTCCAGATCGCCGTTGCTCAGCGTGCCGGTGTGGCGGAACGCCTGCTTGTCGCCGCTGCGGTCGCTGAGGACCAGGCCGCTCTTCATCTCGAAGGCATCAGCCAGCTTCTCACCGCGTTCCGTCGTGGCGTCGATGTAGACGCAGACGTAGTGAGTTTGCAGCGCCTCGGCGGTTGCCGCATCGATCTTGCCGTCGCGACTGACGGCTTCCCAGCCCGACGCCCCGCGCCCGATGACCACGGCCAACGGCTTCTTCTGCTCGAGGGCGCGTTTCTGCGCCGCCGAGTAGTCCGTCTGCCAGGTCAGAGCCTTCACGTCCGCCGAACCCACCAGGGCGACCACCATCAGAGAGGTGTACATTGCAATTCCTCCTGTAACATCTTGTCAACACCTCTGAACACAATGCCAGGTCATACGTAACCTGGCATGAACACATGTTGTAAGATGTTCACAGTCGTTAAGCAATGACAAATTACCCATCTTCAAAAATTTGCGTAGACGTGAATATTTGCGCAGTTAACGCGATCAACGCATTTTGTGCAAATATACAGAAATGGCGCGGTCGCTTGCGGCTTAGCAATTGCTTCTGCCAAGCCGCAAGCGACTATTATACTGACACTTCCGCTGATTGGCGTAGCGATTCAGCATAGCGTCCGCGGATCGGAGCAATCACCTCGGCGATGAATTCCTCCACCTGTTGCGGCGCCCTGCCAACGAAATAGCCCTGACTCAGTACACGATTGAAGTCCACGACGGCGAGCAGCGGATCGGCGCGCAGACGGTCGAGCAGGTCATTGCGGCCGGCTCCCGACTTGAGAGCGGCGGTCACGGCATGGCTATGGCGGCGGATGCACTCATGGACCTCCTGCCGATCAGCTCCCGCTGCCGTCGCCGCCATCATCACGTTCTCCGTCGCCATGTACGGGAAGGTCCGGTCCACCTGCGCCTTGATAACCTCTTCGTTCACCACCAGTCCGGCACTGATGTTCAGAGCGAGTTTCAGCACCGCGTCGGCGGTCAGGAACCCCTGGGGCAGCGTCAGCCGGCGGTTGACGCTGTCGTCGAGCGTCCGCTCCAGCCATTGCGTCGCCGCGGTAGCCGAGGCACTGACGACGAGGCTGTTCAGGAAACGGGCCAAGCCACACATCCGTTCGCAGCGCATCGGGTTGCGCTTGTACGCCATCGCCGACGAACCGACCTGTTCCGCCTCGAACGGCTCGTCGATCTCCTGCCGATGAGCCAGCAGACGCAGATCGGTGCCGTACTTGTGCGCCGACTGACCGATGCCGGACAGAACGTCGAGGACCTGGCTGTCGATCTTGCGACTGTACGTTTGTCCTGTAACCGGGAAGACCGTGTCGAAGCCCATCTTGCTGCGCGACCAACTCGTCCAGCCGGCGAACCCTGGCGTGATCGCCGCGGAACAGAGCGAGGAAGCTGGCCTGGGTGCCGGTCGTCCCTTTCACGCCGCGGAACCGCAGCTGCGCGAGACGATGTTCAATCTCGTGGAGATCGAGAACGAAGTCGTAACACCACAGGCAGGCCCGTTTGCCGACGGTGGTCAGTTGTGCAGGTTGGAAGTGCGTGAAGCCGAGCGTTGGAAGTTCTTTCCATCGTTCGGCAAAGTGAGCCAGCGCGTCGAGAACGCCGACGAGCCGGTTGCGGATGAGGATGAGTCCCTCGCGCATCAGGATCAAGTCGGTATTGTCGGTGACGTAACACGACGTGGCACCGAGATGGATGACGTCGCGGCGCAGCGGGGGCCGCCTCGCCGTAGGTGTGGATGTGGGCCATCACGTCGTGACGGAGCCGGCGTTCGTGCTGATTGGCCCGATCGAAGTCGATGTCGTCGAGGTGGGCCCGCAGTTCCGCCAGCTGGGAGAGACTGATTCTCGGCCTTTGGCCATCGTCTGTTAGCAGACCGAGTTCGTGTTCCGCCTCGGCCAGTGCCAGCCAGAGGCGCCGCCAGGTCGAGAACTTCCGCTGTGGTCCCCAGAGACGGGCCATTTCGGGGCTGGCATAGCGAGTCACAAGAGGATTGTCGTAGACCTGAAGTGAATCCATGCGACTTTCTTTCTGGTCGGCGAGGGGAAGGCTGAAGTCCTGGCAGGTCGGGCAGCGCCAACCGGAGCGGTGCAGGCGGGCGCCGGTCCTCTCTTTTTTATGCCGTGAGAAGCGAATCGTCGCTGCGGCGCGCCAATCCGGCGGGTAGAGTGGAGAGTGGATGAATGGGCGCACCGCGCCCGCAACCAGTCAGGAGGGCTCCAACGATGCGCAAATGGCTGCTAGGCATGGTTCTCGGCGTGGTGGCGCTGACGGTCAGTGCCGGTTCTCATGCCGCGAAGGCCGACGACACCTCGACCGGCCGTTTCACTTATTACCCCTACTACTACTTCCCGCACAACTACTGGCCGACGATGGGTCCGCAATGGCCGGAGCGTCCGGGGATGCCGTACATGCGTCCACCGGCGTACATGTCGTACCCGGCGTTTCAGGAGCAGGGCTGGCGGTACGACCTTTGGCAGCCGCAGCGCTATCACCGTGGATTCCACTTCTGGCTCGATCAGTTCTGATCGTTGACGGGTCGTTGGCCACACACCAACCCGAAGCGTCAGCGAGGATTGGAGTTACCCTCGCTGACGCATCGGGCTCGTGGCATGGTTCAAAAACAGGCTAGCTTGGGTAACACTGTTGTAGGACGGCCTTCCCAGGCCGTCCGCTCCGCCTCGGACGGCCTGGGAAGGCCGTCCTACAACAGTGTTACCCTGATATGAACCATGCCGGCCTCGTGTGGGTAAAACCATTCTCGCCGTTCGCCGAATCATCTCGATTCCCCCGGTGGTTGGAAGCCGTCGTCGTCGGCCCGGAGCAAGTCGGGCGGCTCCTCGAGTGAGTTGCGGCTCGAGAAACTCCGGCTCATAGCGCGCCGGCCATAACAAGCCCAGCGCGTTGCCCGCGACGAGACCGCCGAGGCTGCCGAACAGCAGCCCACCCACTCCGGCCAGGTAAGAGCCAAGCGCCGCCCCAAGGATACCGCCTCCGCCAACCGCGGCCAGGGCGCGGACTCCGGCACGGGTCAGCGTGTAGGCCAACGTACCAAAGAAGATCGCTCCGCCGACGAGCAACAGTGCCAGCCACAGTGCCGGCCGCAGGATCTCCTCCAGATCACGACCCGAGGCGACACCGGCCACCCCCAGCAGCGTGCCGACAACGCCCAGAAAAAGCAATCCATCCACCGCTCCAATCAGACTGCCTCTCGTCGTGCGCGACAACGGCCGGCGGGAGAAGCGACCGAACGCATCGGCGATCAACAGTCCCAGTCGCGTTCCCGAGGCCCGACCGCTGCGCCAATACAGCGCACCCGCGAGGGCACCGAACACGATCCCTACCATAGCTCCGAAGCAACCACTGCCCAGGATCCACGCGAAAGTTCGCAGACGAGCGTCCATGTCTTCCCCTTCCCTCCGCCGCGAAGGCGAGAAGCGGGCGGTCCAATGGGATCGTTATACTCATTCGCCTCAGCGGTTTCAGAATGTAAGCGCCCGGCCTGCGAGTCCGCAGCGCCAAGCAAGGACGAGCATGACTGCCCAGAAAACCGTGCCGCTCGTCCTTGCTTGGCTGCGGACTCGCAGGCGGTAATGCGCCCGAGATTCGGCAATCCGATACACTACCCTCAAACGCTGACCTTTCCCATGCCGGACGCGCGACGCATGAAAACTTGCTCCCATTGCCGAACCGACAACGCCGACACGAACAAATTCTGCCAGCAGTGCGGTCGCACACTCGACCCAACGACGCCGGACGACGCCACGGTCCGCTGGAAAGGCGGTGTTTTGCCCGCTGCCCGCGCTCTGCGCCGAGTCGTCGCCGTCGACGATCTGTTCGGCGAACGCACCCGTCTCGTCGTCGGCCGCGCGCCCGATTGCGACATCAGTTTGCCGCATCCGATGATCTCGCGCTACCATGCGCTGATCGAACGCCTTCCCGAAGGACTCCGGCTGCGCGACCTCGCCAGCGTCAACGGCGTCGCAGTGGACGGCCGGCGCATTACCGAACCGGTCCTTCTGCACGATGGCGCCCGCGTCGGCATCGGGCCGTTCCTCTTCACCCTCCGCCAGGGCGTCGTCCACTCGGTCGATAGCAGCCGCAGCCTTCGCCTCGAAGCGCAACACCTCGAAAAAGTGGTCGTGCTGCCCGACGGCAAGCCGCGGAAGCTGCTCGACGACGTCAACCTCGTCGTCAACCCCGGGGAGTTCGTGACCCTGCTGGGGCCGAGCGGTTCCGGCAAGAGCACGCTCATGGACTGCCTCAACGGCCGGCGCCGCGCCACCGGCGGTAAGGTCCTGGCCAACGGCGAAGACTTCTACCGCCACTTCGACAGCTTCCGCCAGTCGCTGGGCTACGTCCCGCAGAAAGACATCGTTCACACGCAGTTGACCGTGTACCGGGCCTTGTACTACACGGCCCGGCTACGGCTGCCGACCGATACCGACCCCACGGAGCTGAAGGGGCGCATCGAGGAAGTCGTCCGCCTGATGGAGTTGGGACCGCACCGGGAGACTCTGGTCGCCGACCTGAGCGGCGGACAGATCAAGCGCGTGAGCCTCGGCGCCGAATTGCTCGCTCAGCCGTCGCTGCTGTACATCGACGAAGCGACGAGCGGCCTCGATGCCGGCACCGAATCACGCATGATGCGCCTGTTCCGCCGCCTTGCCGACGAGGGCCGCTCCATCATCTGCATCACGCACAACGTGGATAACGTCGATCAATGCCATCTCATCCTGGTGCTGGCGCGGGGCAGGATCGTGTTCTATGGGCCGCCGAGCGAGGCGCCCGACTACTTCAAGGTGAAGCGCGTCAGCGAAATCTACGATCGGCTGGCAGAGTGCGACCTGACCGACTGGGTGCGGCAGTACGAGGAGAGCGCGTTTCACCGTGCGTTCATCACGGACCGTCAGGACGCGATCGGCGAATCGCAACGCGGTCAGGCCGGGACACCGGCGGAGAACAGATCCCACGAGCCGAGCGGGGCTGCCGCCACCCCGCCGGCGAAGCCGGTGGTGCTGCCGCCCGAGCTGTCGGAGAGCCGGCAGCTCGTCGGGCTATCCAAACAGCCGCCGCTGGCCGAGCGCTTCCGCGACATCACGGCCCGCTATTTGCGCTTCCGCGAGTGGCTGAATCCGCTCGCCGAGATGTGGCACCAGTTCAAGGTGCTGTCCCGGCGTTACGTCGAGCTGATCGCCGGCGACAACCGCGGCTTGCGTCTTCTCTTGCTTCAGGCGCCGATCGTCGGCCTGTTCCTGCTCGTCGGCTTCCTCGACAAGGACTACCACAGTCCGATGCCGCATCCCCGGAAGCTCGAACCAAACGAACGCCGCATGATCGCAGCGCTCCAGAAGCTGACGGAGACCGACGCGGACACCCTCTTCACGGGTGAACTGACGCCGGAGCAGCGCAAGGCACTGGAAAAGATCCGGTTCGAGATCCAACCGCCGAGCGAGATCACCGGCGCCCAACTCGTGCGTCTGCTAAAGTTGCTTCCGGACGAAGCCGGACCGACGACGCTGCTGAACAAGACGACTTTGCAGGTCGATATGGACGGTGCCCCGGTAACCCTGAAAGGACCGGTGGTGGTGAAGTTGGCGCGACAGCTCGATCTGGCGGATGTGGAGAAACTGGCGAACCCGGAGCTGGAGAAGACCCTGCGCGAGATCAAGACGCTGAAGCCCGACGATCCACGGATGAAGAAGCTGGAAAAAGCGAAACTGAACTTCGACCTCGGCAAGGAACCGCACGAGACCAACGCAGCCGAGGTGCTGACGCTGCTGCGCGCCCTGGACGGGCCGGGTGATCCGGCCCTGCGCAAGAGCCTGGACGAAGCGAAGATGCAGTTCGAGGTTTCGGGAAAGCCCGTCGAGTTCACGGCAGACGACCTGCGGACGATCCACAAGCAGCTTCGCCAGTCGAACATCCCGGCGCAGCTGCTGGCGATCGAAGGGCCGGTCGTGCCGGAGAAGCCGAGCGTCAATCCGCGTTACACCTACATGCTGCTGTTCATCCTGGTGATGATCGTGTTGTGGTTCGGTTGCAACAACGCGGCCAAGGAGATCGTCAAGGAAGAAGCGATCTACTCCCGCGAGCGGGCCGTCAATCTCGGCATCCTTCCGTACCTCTCCAGCAAGTTTCTGATCCTGAGTGTCGTCACCACCTTTCACGCGCTGCTGCTGATGCTGCTCATCTTCGGGCCGATGGAGGTGCTGCAATGGGCGTATCCGAAGGAGTATTCCGCTCCGTACCCACGCTACATCCTCGGCTATCCGGCGCTGTTCGGCGTGCTGGTGTTGCTGTCGATGACGGGCGTGGCGCTGGGGCTGCTGTTGTCGGCGTGCGTGTCGACGCCGGAGCGGGCCAACTCGCTGCTGCCGTATGTGCTGATCCCGCAGATCATCCTCGGCGGCGGCGTCCTCGACGTGAACGAGGGGTTGCTGCACGCGCTGGCCTGGGCGCTGTCGCCGGTCTACTGGGCGTTTCGCGCCGTCCATCTGAACGCCCATCAGTTGCCCGAGGGATTCCCCGGTTGGGTGTCCCACGGCAACGACCTGGCGCTGCCGTGCCGGGCGCTGCTGATTCAGTGTGCCGCGCTGCTGGTGCTGACGTGGTGGTTTATGAAGCGTAAAGACGCTTAGCAGCAAATCGCTGCTCCCCTCGCCCCGGTACTCCGGGGAGAGGGGTCGGGGGTGAGGGGTGAGCCGCGGAGCAGTCTTCTGGCCCTCACCCCTCACCCCCGACCCCTCTCCCCGGAGTACCGGGGCGAGGGGAGGAATTGCCGTTTTAGCACTGCGATCATGGCTGACGGACCGGCAAAGGAGACACGTCATGTCCGAAATCTACGTGAGCACCGACGTCGAGACAGATGGGCCGATCCCCGGTCCGCATTCGATGCTCAGCTTTGCCTCGGCGGCTTATCGAGCCGACAAAATACTGCTCGGCTCCTTTGAAGCCAATTTGGAGACGCTGCCGGGAGCGGTCGGCGATCCGCGCACGCTGGATTGGTGGAAAACCCAGCCCGAGGCGTGGGCCGCTGCGCGCGCGAACCCCGCGATCCCGCCGTTACGATGCCGGACTACGTCCGCTGGCTCAAGTCGCTGCCGGGGACGCCGGTGTTCGTGGCCTACCCCGCCGGCTTCGATTTCCTGTTCGTCTACTGGTATCTGATCCGCTTTGCCGGCGAGAGTCCGTTCTCCTTCTCGGCGCTCGACGTGAAGACCTATGCAATGGCGATGCTGAAGATGGAGTATCGGCAGTCGGTGAAGCGTAACATGCCGCGTCGCTGGTTCGACGCTTTGCCTCATACGCACCGAGCCCTCGACGATGCGATCGAACAGGGGGCGCTCTTCTGTAACATGCTGCGGGAGAACCTGACACCGGGGTAAGGCGATTTGGAACCGCTGCTTCCCGAACATCGCTCATGGGCTGGTCCTCGAATGCGGTCCTCCCTCATAATAGGGTCGGGGCCGAAGCGTATCTGGGCCGGCGGACGGGGCCAGCTTCTCCCGCCTAATCCGCCGCTGGTGCGCCCTCTTCTTGTGGGAAGGATGACGCGAATGAGCCACACAGCCCTCAACCAGGGTCAGGTTGCCCGTTTGCTCATGCAGCACCGCACGTCGCTGTACGGCTACCTCTATGCCTGTGTCCGCAACCACGCCGATGCCGAGGACGTCCTGCAAAACGTCTGCGTCGCGGTCATGGAATCATTCGACCAGCTGCGTGACGAGAGCGGTTTCTTACCCTGCGGCGCGAGATCGCCCGGCGGCGTGTCCTGGCCCATCGCCGGCAGCGCGCCCGCGAGGTGGCGCTCGATCCCGAAGTGGTTCCGCGCCCTCGCCGAGGCCGCCGATCGCGTCGAAGAACGGCGGCCGGCGTCGGAGCAGCAGGCGGCCCTCATGGCCTGTCTCGAAACGCTGCCGCCGACCAGCCGGCGACTGATCGCCCAGCGCTATGACGGCGTCGATGCCGCCACGTTAGCCAGTCGCTTCGGCCGGTCCGTGCAGGCGGTCTATGCCCAGATCAAACGGATCAAGACGGCTCTGCGTTCCTGCGTCGAACAACGCCTGGACATCGCCGATTCGCAAGAATCGGTGTAGTACCGCCGCTCGCGGCTTAGCAAGTTGCCTGCTGCTAAGCCGCAAGCGGCAATCACCGAGGTACACGATGACGCCCAACGAACACGACCTGTTGATGGCTTATCTGAACCGCGAGCTGCCGGCCGACGCGGTTGCCGCCCTCGAAGTGCGCCTCAAGACCGAACCCGCCCTCGCCGACGCCCTCGTTCTGCTGGCGCGTGAAGAATCCATCCTCACCGAGTGGGCGCACAGTTCGGCGGGTGCAGCGGTCGAAACATCTCGGCGAGCCGCCGGGATTAGCCTGGCGGAGATGAACCCCGCTGCTCGCCGGTTGCGTTTCGGCGTCATTGCGCGCTGGGCCGCTGCGGCGGCCGTTGTTCTCGTTGTCTGGGGTGCGTACCGGATGAGCGGCGAGCGGCCGTCCTTCCCACCGGCGGCTGTCGTCGTCGAGACGGTCCAGGGCGACGTGACGCTGGAGACGATCGACGGCGACGTCGCCATCGCCGATGGACAGCAGGTGCTTCCCGGCCAGATCGTTCGCACCGGCGGCGACGACAGTTCCGTCGTCCTCCGTTACCCCGACAACACTCGAATCATCCTTGGCGATCACACGACGGTCAGCAACCTGCGCCCCGACGGTGCCGTCAAGGGCGGCCCCGGCAATCGCGTCTTCGTGGACGAGGGGCAGCTGACCGCCGTGGTGGCCCGGCCGATGTCGCTGGGGACGCCGCACGCCGAGGTGCGCTCCGACGCCGGCCGTTTCATCTGCTCCAGCGCCGCCGCTGCCACCCGTGTCGAACCGGAAGAAGGGCGCGTCCGCTTCACGCGGAACAGCGACGGCAGCTCCATCGAGGTTCGCACCGGCTTCTATGCCGTCGCCACCGATTTACCCGAGGGTGCGGTGGACCCATTCACCCCACGCTCGCGGACCACTCCGTTGACCGAACCGCGCACCACGCTGCCGGACGCGACGGTCCTGGTTTTGGCGATGGCCTTCAGCCCCGACGGCCATACGCTCGTCACCGGCGGTGCCGACGGCACGCTCAAGTTCTGGGAGATGCCGGCAGGCACGCTGAGCCGGACGTTCAAGGCCCACGCCGGCGCGATCCGGCACGTAGAGTTTTCACGCGACGGCCGGCTGCTGTTGACGAACAGCAACGACCGCCGGCCGAAGGTATTCGACGCCGCGACCGGCCAGGAGAAGTTGGCGCTGCGCAAACATCGTAGCGACGTGGACGGGGCCGCATTCTCTCCTGACGGCCGAGTGTTCGCCACCGTCTTCAGCAACGCCAAGGACGGCAGCGAGGTGCGTTTCTGGCAGACCGCGTCCGGCCAGGAAATCGGCGCGATCCGTGTGGCCAACACCCAGGTCCTGTCGCTCGACTGGTCCGCCGACGGCGGAACGCTGGTGCTGGGCTGCCGCGACGGCTCGGTGCGGCTATGGGGAGTGACGGCGCAGGCTGCGGCCGATCGGGTGACGGTACAGGAACGGCAGACACTCATCGGCCACGGCGGCGAGGTGCGGTGCGTCGTCCTCTCCGCGCGCGGCGGACGGGTTGCCTCGGCCGGCGTGGACGGCACGGCCCGGTTGTGGGACGCGGCCGACGGCCGGGAGCTGCGCGTGCTGACGGCCCATGCCCGCGAGGTGCGTTCGGTGGCGTTCTCCGAAGACGGTCGCTTTTTGGTGACAAGCGGCAATGACGCGACGGCCCGGTTGTGGCAGGTCGAGAACGGTCGTGAGATCTTGACCGTGAAGGTGCGTCGAGGAGCCGTCGTTCGCGCCCTACTCTCACCGGACGGCAAGACGCTGGTGACGGCCGGTGCGGATCGCACGATCCGACTGTGGGACCTGGAACCGGAACGGCACGCGGCCGATGGAAGACGGGCATTTCTCGACCTGGCGGTTGCGTTTCGCTAGAGACGAACAGAAGCCCTTCATCTTTTCCCGATCTATGGCATGGTTCATAGGCGGATGACATCTTGGTAGGACGGATTTGCAATCCGTCCAGGCAACAGCGGACGGATTGCAATTCCTACCACGGTGTTAATCCCTCCGGTGCCTCGTTTGAACCAGGCCATCGCGAAACCACAATCAGCGGCATAGACTCATTGCCGTGAAATCGGTTTGCTCTTCTTCCCTCCGCCGTCTTCCTTTACAGTACACGGTCGTAAGGAGGATCCGCACATGCGTCGCATCCTGTTCTGGTCCGTGTTGCTGCTCGGCGTTGGTCCCGTCCTCGGCGCCCCGCGGCCGATTTCGCCGCCGTCGTTGGGTCCGTCGTCGCCGGAATTCGCCGTCCAACTCTACAACGTCGTCCAGCAGGTCAATCAGCAATACATCCGTCCGGTGCCGGAGCCAGAGTTGCTCAAGGCTGCGCTCGCCGGTCTCTACGAAGCCGCCCGCATGACGGTCCCCGCCGATCTAACCGAACGTATCGACAAAGCCGCCGCCCGCCACGATCTGATCTCTGTCATTCAGGAAACGCACTCACGGACCGCCGCCGCCCTGACCGCACTTCGCCGCGATCCTATGACCGTCGCCTGTCAGGCGTTGTTCCGGTCGCTCGATCCGTACTCCGGCGTCATCAGCAAGGAAGACCAGCAACGCAACGTGGCGCTGGACCAGACGGCCCAGGGCGTCGGCATCGATCTGGAAGAATACACCGGCTCCGGTCCGCTTGTCGTCAAGACCGTGTTTCCCGGTGGCGCTGCTCAGCGCGCCGGCATTCGCCCCGGCGATCGGATAACGCACATTCGAGGAACGGCGGTCGAGAAAAACGGAATCGGTCCTGAGCAAATGACCGGTCTGCGAAGAATCCTCCTAGAATCGCCGCCCAGCATCTCGGGCTCACCGGTGCCGTTCGACCCGCTTACAGGCGAACAGCTCGGTGACTTCGCGGCAGGGAGTGTGAAGGTCACGTTCCGCGGGTCGGGCGGCTGGCCGCGCACTGTCGAACTCGATCGAATGCCTTTCCGCGTCGAAACCGTGCTTGGCACCGGCCGCGACGACGGCCACCACTGGCACTACTGGGCCGACTACAAGAAACGCATCGCCCACGTTCGTGTTTCGATGCTAGCGAAAGGCACTGGCGACGAGTTGGCTTCGGTGTTGGACCAGCTGCAACGACAGGAGGTACGCGGGCTCATCCTCGATCTGCGCTGGACGCCGGGCGGTTATCTCACCGACTCGACATTTGTGGCCGGGCTATTTCTCGGCAATGTAACGGTGGCGACGGTCAAGTATCGCACCCAGAACGACGACGTTTTCCGTGGCGGCGGGGAGAGCGCGCTGACTCGATCTGCCGATGGTGGTCCTGGTCAACGGAGAGACGTCGGGTGGAGCCGAGTTGATCGCGGCGGCGCTGCAGGACCACAAACGAGCGGTAGTGGTCGGTCAGCGGACACTCGGCAAAGCCAGCGTCCAGCAGCCGCTGCAAAATCCGCCGCCGGGCGTGCAGCTGAAGCTGACGGCGGGCACGTTCTATCGGCCGAGCGGCAAGAACCTGCACCGCTTTCCCGAAAGCAAGCCCGGCGACGATTGGGGTGTGAAACCCGACGTGGAGTTCCGCGTGTCGCCGCAGCTTGGCCGGCAGTTGAAGGCATGGTGGGAAGCACAAACCTTGCGTCCCGGTCCGTCGCTGGAACGCCTGCCGCTGGACGATCTCAGCAACGACGCCCAGCTGCGTGCGGCGGTGGATACCGTGGCGGCAAATCTGGAGAAAAGGTGAAATCGACGGATCGTTTAGCCGCGACCCGATAGGGGAGCGCGTTGAGAGCGCGCTCCCCTATCGGGTCGCGGCTAAACAATTCCGCTACAATACCGTTCTCCACCCACCACTCTCCCTCAGGAGAACCACCATGCGTTCGTGCGCTACTCTGCTCGCCGCTGTTGTTCTGACGGCCGTCCATGCCGACGAACCCGTGAAACCACTGACGCCGGCCGAGGCGGCCAAGAAGGTCAACGAGAAATGCACCATTGAGATGGAAGTCAAGGCCGTCGGCATGGCCACCAGCGGCAAGGTCGTCTTCCTCAATTCGGAAGCGGACTTCAAGTCGCCGAAGAACTTCACCATCATGCTGAGCTCGAAGGCGATGGAAAAACTGAAGAAGGCCAAGATCGACGATCCAACCGTTCGTTACAAGGACAAGACGGTCCGTGTCACCGGGACCGTCAAGCTCTACAAGGAGAAGCCGGAGATCATCATTGACGACCCGGATGATATCAAGATCGTCGAAAAGAAGTGACAGCGGGCGACAGAGAGACAGGGCGACAAGGAGACAGGGAGACAAAACACCTTTGTTGTCTCCCTGTCTCCCTGTCTCCTTGTCTTCCTACTCTCGCCGTGGTCGTCGTGCGATCGCGGCGAGGCGGGCGTTGACTTCCTTCGGCGGCGCGGCGGTTTTCTTCGACTCATTCGACCGACGCGGGGTGCTGGAGCGCGACGTGGCGACCGGGGCGGATGGCTCGTTGGGCGTCAGCAGCAGGCGCAGCACCAGCAGCACGGCGGCGGTTACCGCCGCACCGATCACCAGCGGCACTAGCCGCGGCGGGATGTAGACGAAACGTAGTCCGAAGCCCATCACCATCGCCGCGCCGATCCACATCAACGGCGGCGCGGGATTGATGGGTCGCTTCGGCTCCGGCGCCGATCGATCTGCCTGCTTCTTCGAGGGCTCTGATGCGTTGCGCCGCGACGGGCCAACGGCGGCTGTGGGTTTGTCGGCAATCGACCGCGGCAAACGCAGTACGGGAATCTCGGGCATGGACATCATGCTGCCGTAGTCCGTGGACAACTCAGGCTCCTCCGCCGGTTCCGGCGGTGGCGGCGCTCTGCGGACCGGCGGAAGCGCCCTCCGGATGATCGCTGGGAGTTCCGTCTTCTCGGACACATCGGCTTGCGGCGCAGCTGCGACCACGACGTCCGCTGCCACGGGAGCTTCCAGCTTGAATACAGCTGCCGCACGCAGGATCGGCGACTCTCCCGAGCGAACTGCCCGCGTGCCGCTGGACAGCGCCAGGCCTTCGACCAGGCTGGTGTAAGCGGTCGCCGACGGCGCTTCCGGATGGCTCTGGAGGAGGATCTGGGCGGCGTCACGTGCCTCCGCCTCCTGGCCATCGAACGGGATCACGTCCGTCAGGACGCGCGAGCCGAGCCGGCCGCGCAACTCGCGCTCCCAGCGACCACCCACCGTTTCGCCCTCCGGTAGGGTCAGCAAGATGCCGAGCATTTGCGGTGCTTTACCGCCGCGCTTCGAGCGCTGCACCAACTCCTGAAGGGCCGGCAGCGTCCGGTGGGCGTTGGCCTCGGCCCGCATCACCAAAATATACTCCTCGCACGTCGCCAGCAGCTGCGCCGGCTTGGCTCCGAGGAATGGCGGTGCGTCCACGATCACGCAATCGTAGCCGTCGCGGATCTCGGGTGCTTTCAGCAGGCGGATGACGTTCTCGAAATCGTCGTCCGAGCAGCCGGCGTCCTCGTACGGGCTGAAAACGTCGAGGCCGGGCACCAGGTCGGAAACGAGGCTGCCGGGCACAGCCGAGCCGGCCCCACGGAGCGACTGGCGCCTGGGATGATTGGCGAGTCGGAGGGCGGTACTGACGTTGCTGAGCGGGTCGGCGTCGAGCAGCAAGACGCGGCCAGCAGCGGCAGCAGCGGCGGCGGCGAGGTTGATTGACGTGGTCGTTTTGCCCACGCCGCCTTTCTGGCTTGCGACCAAGAGCTTCCGCACAGCTGTCTCCCGTTGGAGTGAGCGCCTTGGCCCGGCGCGAGCGTTCGGGGTCGAGAATATCGACGGAGGAGGGGTGAGTGTCGGCAACGTCCCCATTCCGAGGGAACATTCCGGTGGGGTCAAAGTTCAACCCCTATGTAACTATTTAGCTCATAAATCGGGCTGCCGTCGCGAGAGTGCTGGATTTTCCGAGTAGGAAAAGTGGATGGGCCTTCATTCGTGCCGGCCCCCGTTGACTTGGCATCGCGGCTTTGGAAAATAGGGTGTAGGTCTTTCCAACAGTGCAGGTCCAACGGGAACTGCGTGTACGAATCATGCGAGGAGTCCATCGTGCGCATCGCGGTATTGATTATCGGCATACTTGGCGTCGCCTTGTTGGGCACCGGAACGTATATCGCGGGAATGGCCTTTCTCGCAGCCAGCAAGGTTCTCGAGGCGAATATCCAGACCTTCAAAAAAAATCAGGAACAACTGAAAGCGTTCGCCAAAAACACTGGAGGGACGACTGCCCTCCAACTTGAGTTGGAGGCGGAGGTATCCAAGCAGAAGGGCCTTTTGGCCATCGACTATGGCAACAAGCGTGTCATGCCGTTCTTGCTTGGCGGCCTAATTCTCGGACTGTTTGGGACCATCGCAAGCTTCAAAGGCCACGGCTTTAGCGGCGCACTGCTGCTGATCCTGAGCGGCGTTATACCCGGCCTTATCTTCCCCCTGCTGTTTCTTTTTTCCTGTCTCCTCCCGATTGCCGGCTTCCTCTCGCTGTTTGTGCGCAAGCCCCGTGTGGAACCCAAGGTCGGATACGAAACCACCTTCGAGGACGATTGATCGCGGCCGCTTCAGGACCAACTATCTCTTACCCGAGTTACTGACATGCCCGATATCAAGTTTGCCTGCCCTGGCTGCAAGGCCGTGCTGAAGGTAAACGACGCACTTACCGGCAAAAAGATCAAATGCCCCAAGTGTGCCGCCGTCGCGCCGGTTCCCGCGGCGGGTGCTCCGGCTGCGGCGCTGCGCCCGCGGCGAGTGCTCCGGCTGCGGCGTCTGCGCCGCGCCGGCAAAGCCCGCCGCGGTTGCCAAACCCGCTGCCGCGCCCGTAAAGCCAGGCTGTTCCGGTAGCGAAAGCGGCCCCGACGGCTCCTGCTGCCGCGAAGAAGCCGGCCGCAGCTGTCAAGCCGCCGCCGCCCGTCATGCCGGCGCCGATGGCTCCTGAAATCCCCGACGACGAACCCGACGCCGAGGAGAATGAAAATGAAGAACGTTCGGTCCAATCCTCGCGGAAAGCGCCGCCGGCGAAGAAGAGCAGTTCGCTCATTCCCATGATCGCATTGCTGCTTGCGCTGATCTACATCGGCGGATTCGTCCTGGTCTATCTCGGTATCCTGTTGCCGGTGCCGCCGGAGTTGCTGAAGCCGTAGCCTTCGCCGCGCAACGATAAATCGCCCTCGCCACGCCGACCGTGTAGAATCTACGGAGGCCAAACAAGGGCTGCGCGATGGCGAAATACAAACTGTGGCCGCCGACAAAATTCATCCGCATTATCTGTGGGTACGATACGAGCGTCGGAACGGCTCGTGTTCTCACGGACGCTGGGCGGGCCTATGTCAAAGCGCTGGGAAACCGCGGTGGTCCACACCACCTCGCCAGCGAGTGGGTGGGGTCGAACCTCGCAAGGTGGTTCGGACTGCCGACCTTCGAGTTCGCGATCCTGCACTTGCGCGAAGGAGACCATCTGCCGTATGTCCGCGGCGGTCAGGCGTCCGCCGGTCCTGCGTTTATCACCCGATCCGAGAAAGGCATGACCTGGAAGGGCGACCCACAGACACTTGAGAAACTCGATAACCCGGAGCACCTCGCCTGGCTCGTCGTCTTTGATACCTGGGTGCTGAACTGGGATCGTCATCCGCCAGACAACTCGCGCAGGCCGAATTACGACAACGTGTTTCTATCCAAGGTAGGGGCGGCGCGCGGCCGCTACATGCTGAAGGCGATGGATCACACGCACTGTTTCGGCTGCCGGGCGGGTGAACTGTCGAAGCGGATCGATCGTCTCGACCATATCCGCGACGATCGGGTTTTCGGCTTCTTCCCCGCTTTCACACCCCATGTCGATCCTGATGAGATCGACGCGGCCTGCCAACGTTTAAGCGAACTTACTCGCGCCATCGTGGAACCAATCGTCACCTCGATCCCGAAGGAATGGGAAGTCGATTATGAGGTGCGGCAGAAATTGACAGAGCAAATCGTCCAGCGAGCGGCTTACTTGGCCGAGCGGTTGGGAGAACGCATCCGGTCGATGGTGTAAACGATACTTAGATGGGGGTCCAATCATGTTCGACTCGCAACCCGCATACTACTGCATCATCCAATACACCCCGGAACAGGATCGAATGGAGGGTGTAAATGTCGGCGTTGTTCTCTTCTGCCCCAAACTCTCGTATCTCGGAGTTCAGATCACCGCTCTATTTGATCGTGCCGTGCGTTTCTTCGGCCCGGAAGTCGATGAAGAAGAGGTTTGGGAAAATGCGGACGGTATCCAGTACCGCTTGCTGCACATCGAAGCCGAACACATGAACACCCTCGCCGATTTGCAGCATTTCGTCGATACGCGCGCCAATCAAATCATTCTGACGCAACCGCGGCAGATGACACTCCGTCAGCTGCCGCAAGAAGAGCTTCTCCGCCTCTTCCGCGACCTGGTGGACGACCGGCCGGAAGCACTCACCTCGACCGAGTCGGCGGCGCAGGAGTCCGGCAATGGGGCGGTATCCATTCCCGAGTCGCCGACCGTCGCCGTGCCTAACCCGTGAGCGACCCATGCTGCCGCGCGAAGTGCTGCGCCAGATCCGCCGTCTCCAGCTCAAGGCCCGCCGTGCCGTCGAGGACATTCTCGGCGGCGAATACCACAGCGTCTTCAAGGGCGCCGGCATGGCCTTCGAGGAGGTGCGCGAATATCAGCCCGGCGACGACGTGCGCTCCATCGACTGGAACGTCACCGCCCGCATGGGCCATCCTTTCGTCAAGCGCTTCATCGAGGAGCGCGAGCTGACCGTGCTGCTGGCCGTGGACGTCAGCGGCAGCAACCAGTTCGGCAGCGGTTTGCAGCAGAAGCGCGAGGTCGCGGCCGAGCTGGCCGCCGTCCTCGCCTTCAGCGCCATCAGCAACAACGATCGCGTCGGCCTGGTGCAGTTCACCGACCGCGTCGAAAAATATGTGCCGCCGGGCAAGGGAACGCGCCACGTGCTGCGTCTCATCCGCGACGTGCTGTTTTTTCAGCCGCAGCGCCCCGGCACGTCGCTGCGCGAGGGGCTGGATTTCCTGAATCGCGTCCAGCGCCGCCGGGCCGTCGTCTTTCTCTTTAGCGACTTCCTGGATCGCAATTTCGAGAAGGCGTTCAAGCGCACGGGCAGCGCGCATGATCTGGTCGCCGTGCGCCTGACCGATCCGCGCGAGGACACGCTGCCGGCCGTCGGTCTGCTGGAACTGGAGGACGCGGAGAGCGGCGCCCGATCTGCTGTTGGACACGAACAGCCGGGCGGTGCGTGACGGCTTCCAGCGCAGTGCACGGCGCGGCGCGAGGCGACACGGCAGCTCGCGCGGTCGGCTGGTGTCGATCTCATCGAGGTAACGACCGACGGCGGACATCTCGATGCGCTGGTGCGCTTTTTCCGGCTGCGCGAGAGGCAGCAGAGGAGGGGATAAGCATGGGGACGAAGAATTGCAAATTGCAAATTGCAAATTGCAAATTGCAAATTGAGAGACGCCGCCATGCTTATCGCAATGGGTATGGCCGGCTTCTGCAATTTGCAATTTGCAATTTGCAATTTGCAATTTGCAATTGTGTTGTGTTTCTCCTCATCGCTGAGGCCGCCGGTGCCGATTTCCGCTCTAAACCCGAGATGAAAGGCCGTGTGACGACCTGGCTCGACGTGTCCATCCCGACGCCGAAGGAGCAGGGCGTCGCCGAAGTGATGCTCGTCCTTTCCGTCGAGGGACCGCCGGGGTTGGAGGTGGATAGGGCCGAGATCAACGACACCGTCTCCGGTTGGAGCGTGGCCCTGCCGGTGGAGAAGCGGCGCGAGGGAGAGACAGTCCTTTGGACGAAGACGTTCGCGTTGAAGCAGGCGAAACCGGGGCATATACCCCTGCCGGTGGTCACGGTGAGGTTCCGCGCCAGCCCCGAGGCGAAGTGGGAAACGGTCGAGTGGCCGGACCTGCTCCGCCAGGTGCGCGTTGATCTGAAGCCGGCCGAGGTGCCCGAACCACCCGCGATCCCAAGTCGTTGGCGCCGCTGGACGGCGGGCGGTCTGATCGTAGCCGACGTGCTGCTCGGTGCCGGCGTCGTCTTGCTTCTGCGGCGACGACGATCGCGACCAGCGCCGCTCACGCCGGAACAGCGCGCGGCGGCGGTAATTACGGCGGCGGTCAAACTACTGGCGATCGATGTGGCAGCGGCTCACGAGCGCATGGCGGAGGCGGTGCGTGGCTTCCTCGGCGAGCGTTACCATCTGCCGGCGACGCATCAGACGACGTCGGAGTTTCTGGACGCGGTGCGTCGGGGAGTGCCGCCGCCGGAGGAGCTGCGCGAGTTTTTGGAGCGTTGCGACCTGGTCAAATTCGCTGGTGTGCGGCCATCGGCGGAGGAGTGCGAGCGCACCGTAGAGATGGCGCAGTGCGCTGCTTTCGTTTAGCCGCGACCCGATAGGGAGAGCGCGCTGCTCAACGCGCTCCCCTATCGGGTCGCGGCTAAACTAATCCAATCGCAGTAGCCCCCACGCCATTCCGATGAACGCCGCCCCGAAGCCGGCCAGCACGCCGCACGCCCGGAACACGATCGTGAGGTTCGGCTGGGCGGTGACACTGGCGTTCAGCAATTCCCGGTAGGCACGCAGCGCCCAACCGTGCGGCGTGAACAGAGCGAACGCCTGGGCCGATTCCGGCATCATCTCTCGCGGCAGCACGCAGCCGCCGATCAACGCCAGCACCAGCACCGGCACCGCGCCGTAGAGGGCCACCTGGATCTCGGTCCGTGCCACGGCCGCTACCAGCAGTGCCAGCCCCATCGCCGCCAGCGCGGTGGCGAACACGACCGGCGTGAGGAAGGCGATCTGTTCCCAGAGCGGCCAGTTTTCCGGGCCCCAGCGCATGCCGAACACCAACCGACCGGCGATCAGCAGGAAAGCCCCCTGGCCTAGCGCCAGCAGGAAGTACGGCACCAGTTTTCCGAGCACGATCTCGCCGCGCGTGATCGGCGCCGCCCGCAGCCGCTTCGAGCGTCCCCTGCTGCCGCTCGGCCACGAAGACCCAGCCGACGATCATCACCAGGAAGAACGCGAACATCACCGTATACGACGGCACCAGCACCTGATAGCGCGCCGCGCCGCGGTCGAGGAGGCCGGTGCCGCCTCGATTGTGGTATTTCTCCGTCTCTGCGTCCCCTTCCGGCCGGGTCGCCTCGCGCGACTTGGTCAGTGCGGCCCACGTCCCCCCAGTCAGATCGTACTTCACGAACTGCTGGGTCAGCGCTTCCCGCACGCCGAGGCCGATCTTGGACCGATATTCCTTGATCCGGGCTTCGTCGTCGTCGGATGACAGGCGGATCACGTAACTCAGCTTGGCCTGGTTGTGCTCGTCAAGTTCGACCTTGACGCCCGTCAGGTCGAGCAGGTCCTTCGTCCGTACCCGGCCGCTATCGTCGAGATTCAGCTTGACGTTCGCCACGGCCAGAAGGTCGAGCGTCCGGGCCATGCCGTTCTTGTCGATGTCGATCTTGGAGTTGATCAGAGTCAACAGATCCTTAGTTTTGGCGTATCCCTCATCGTCCACCTTGATTTGCAAGAACCTCAGTCCGGTCTTGGCGAGAGGAGTGACCGGTACGCGCTCCGGCAGCGGGACGCGCTCCGGCAGCGGGACCTTCTCTGGCAGCGGCAGGTCGATCTTCATCGTCAGAATGCTGATGAAATCGTCCTCGCTCAGTTTCTGGAACGCCCGGCTGATCATCCACGGCAGCAGCACGCGCAGCATCGACACCTGCGCCACCTGCTGGACGATCGCCGCCTGGGCTGGTTGCTGCGTATCGACCAGCACCTCGACGCCGACGCGCTGCAGATCGACGCCGTCGCGGTGGAACGGGTTGATGCCCTCGGCAAGGAAGGAGCAGTTCGACGACTTCGCGCTGAAGTCCCGATTGAAGACGAGGATAGCGGCGCGTTTGCGGAAGGCGATGAGGTCTTTCGCCTCTTCCAGAGTTGGAATCGTCTCGACCTTGATCTCGCCCGTCTCGGCCAAATCGCGGATGACGACCTGCGCCCACGACTTCTCGTTAGGCAGTCCGCACGGCCCGGCGTCGAGATCGACGACAGAGATGCGCACGCGCTCGTCGGGCTTCTCGCCGAAGCTCTCGCCGGTCATCATGCCGAGGACGAGAATGAAGACGATCGGTAGTCCGAGCAGGACAATCGTCGCCATGCGGTCGCGGACCAGAACGCGCATTTCCTTTTTGGCCAGAGTCCAGATGGACATCGCTATCTCCCATTCGCAATTTGCAATTTGCAATTTGCAATTTGCAAAATGAAACCAATCGAGTCCACTGCCCGCGCGACGGGCCGAGTTCAATGCAAATTGCAAATTGCAAATTGCAAATTGGATCAATCCCGCAGTGCCCGCCCCGTCAAATGCAGAAACACGCTCTCCAGGTTCGGCTCATCCGCCTCCAGATCCAGCGGCTCCGTCCCGGTGTCGCGGAACAGCACGCCCAGGCGCAGCAGGGTTCCCTTCACGTCGCGGCACGTCAGTCGCAGCCGTTCGTTGACCTCGTTGCTCAGCCGGGAGTCAGGCAGCGCTTCCAATCTCTGGCGCAGCTCCGGCGATGGGTTGGCGACGCGGAAGCGCACCGAGCCGTTCTTCAGTCCCAGCAGGTTCGGCACCGTATCGCAGGCGACGACCCGGCCGCAATCCATGATGCCGATGCGCGTGCAGAGCGCCTGCACTTCTTCCATGTAATGGCTGGTGTAGATGACGGTGGTGCCGGCGGTGTTGAGGCGGCGCACCTCCTCGAAGATGAGGTTGCGCGACTGCGGATCGACGCCGACGGTCGGTTCGTCGAGCAGCAGCAGGCGCGGCGAGTGCATCAGCGAGGCGCCGAGGTTCAGGCGGCGTTTCATGCCGCCGGAGAAGGTGGCGGTGCGGTCGTCGCCGCGGTCCGTGAGGCCGACCACCGTCAGCACCTCGGCGGCCTTGTGCGCGCAGCGCCGAGCCCTTCAGGCCGTAGAGTTCGCCGAGAAACAGAAGGTTTTCGCGGCGCGGTCAGGTCGTTGTAGACGGCCAGTTCCTGCGGCACGATGCCGAGCAGCCGGCGGACGTCGCGGTCGTCGCATTCGCAGCGGTTTGCCGAGCAGACGGACTTCGCCGGCGTCGGCCGTCAGCAGGCAGGAGAGGATCGACAGCAGCGTCGTCTTGCCGGCGCCGTTGGGACCGAGCAGGCCGAAAAGCTCCCCCTCGGCGACGTGGAAACTAGCCCCATCCAGGGCTATCGTCGCACCGTAGCGCTTGCGCAGATCGCGGACTTCGACGAGAGGTATACTCATGGGGACATGATAGCGGTTTGGTTCGCCCACGTTTAGCCGCGAGCTTTTGCGAGCGCTGACGCAGCGCTCGCAAAAGCTCGCGGCTAAACGACTACGATATCCCCATGCGTCTTCTCGAAGGACATCGCCGTGCCGTCCACTGTCTGGCATTTGCGCCGGGTGATCCGTCGCTGCTCGCGTCGGGCGGCGACGATCGGAACGTCCTGCTCTGGGACTGCGGCAGCGGCGCGCGTCGCGAGTGCTTGCAGGGTCACAGCGACGCGGTGCTGGCGCTGGCCTTTTCGCCGGACGGCGAGCTGCTGGCCAGCGGCGGCCGCGAGGGGACGCTCAACGTCTGGAACGTCGCCGAGGGGCGGCGCGAGTGGGGCGTCTACTCCTTCGCGGGGCCGATCCTGTCGCTGTCGTTTTCACCGAACGGCGAGTCGCTGCTCGCGGCACTGCGGCCGGAACGGCTGCTCGGCGATCAGGGGCTGGCCGGCGACGTGGGACGTCCATCCGCGCCGCGAGGCCGGGCGCTATCCGTGGCCGTGCGGCGTCGAGACGGCCGTCTATTCTCCCGACGGAGCTGTTATCGCGGTGACGACCGTCAATCACGACGTCGAGATGTGGGATGCCGAGCTGGATCGGCCGCTGGTCGCACGCACGGTTGCCGGCCTGGGCAAGCTGTCTCGCCTTCGCTCCAAACGGCCGAATCCTGGGGCTGGCGAACGGCAGTACGGTCGAGGTGTGCCGGCTGCCGTCGCTGCTCCCGAAGGCGATTTGCAAAGGTCATCGCGGTGAAGTGCATGCCCTGGCGTTCGCCCCGGATGGCCGGACGCTGCTGAGTGGCGCCGCCGATCGATCGGTGCGGTTATGGGAGACAGCAAGCGGCCGTGCGGTGACGGCGTACAACTGGCAGCAGGGGCCGATCGAGGCGGTGGCGTTCGCGCCGGATGGCCTGACCGCGGCCGTCTCGCTGGGCAGAAACCGCGCGTGGTGCTTTGGGACGTGGGCGTATAGCGGTTTGGCCGCTTGCGGCTTAGCAATCTTTGCTAGGAACGCTTATGAAATAACTTCCGTGCCAAACGCTACGCTCTTGGTCGCGTAGCGACCCTCTGACGGTAGACCGGCCTTTCAAGGCCGGTATTTCGACCGAGGGATTCGGTGGCGTCGCGTAGCGACGCTTGAGATGTCGCACCAGCCGGGGCAGCTCACGTGTCGCTACGCGACACACACTGTTCCTGCTGATCTGCACCGGGCGTTGAAACGCCCGGCTACCGTCAGAAGGTCGCTACGCGACCGAGTAGGACTCCAGCCAAAATATCATTTGGCACGGAAGTTATTTCGTCAACGTTCCTAAGCCGCAAGCGGTGGATGAAATGGGACGAACCCCGCACCGCGCCCTAAGACACCAGTGCCGCCCTCCCGCAATTCCCGACGAGTTTCCGCCGTGGCACGCTTCTTCAAGTTCCACTCCGTCGCCGAACTCGAGGCCGCCTGCGAACAGCTCGGCCTCGACTTGCGTTTCAGCGACGACTTCGGCCCGCTGTTTCGCCCCGTGCGCGTCGGCCCGCTGCGGCCGGCAACGCCCTGTGCATTCAGCCGATGGAAGGCTGCGACGGCACCCTCGACGGCGAGCCGGACGAGCTGACCTATCGCCGCTATCAGCGCTTCGGCGCCGGCGGAGCGAAGCTGATCTGGGGCGAGGCCGCCGCCGTCCTCGAAGAGGGCCGGGCCAATCCGCGGCAGCTGCTCCTCGGCGACAAGACGGCTCCGGCCATCGAACGCATGTTGCCCCAGTGCCGCGCGGCCCATCGGCAGGCGTGCGGCTCCGACGATGACTTCGTCGTCGGCCTGCAATTGACGCACTCCGGCCGCTACAGCTACCGCCGGCCGCTGCTCGCGTTCCACGATCCGATCCTCGACCCGCGCATTGTCGTCGGACAAAGCGACGGGCCAAATCGTCGATGCCAGTTATCCGCTGCTCGACGACGATTATCTTCTGCGTCTGGCCGATCACTACGTCGCAGCGGCGAAACTGGCGGCGCAAGATCGGCTTCCAGTTCGTCGACTTGAAGCAGTGCCATCGCTATCTGCTGAGCGAATTGCTGGCGGCGAAGACGCGGCCGGGCCGATTCGGCGGCAGCCTGGAGAATCGCACCCGCCTGGCGCGCACGATCATCGAGGGCATCCGCTCCGAGGTGCCGGGCCTGGTGGTGGCCACGCGGCTGAACGTCTTCGACTGCATTCCGTATCAGGACAAAGGCGGAAAACGACGACGGCGAGCCGTGCCCGTGGACGCCGCCGGTGCGCAGTGCGTGGGGCACGCGCGAAGACGATCCGTTCACGCCGGACCTGACCGAGCCGCTGTGGTGGGTCGGCGAAATGGCGAAGCTGGGCGTGGCACTGGTGAACGTCAGCATGGGCAATCCCTACGCGATGCCGCACGTCATTCGGCCATTCGAGTATCCGCCGCCGGACGGTTACCAAACGCCGGAACATCCGCTGATCGGCGTGGATCGGCATTTCCGCCTGGCCGCGCAGATTCAGCGGGCGTATCCGAAGCTGCCGATGGTCGGCAGCGGCTACAGTTATTTGCAGGAGTTTCTGTTCCACGCCGGCGCGGCCAACGTGCGCGACGGCCGCATCACCTTCGTCGGCGTCGGCCGGGCGGCGCTGCCGATGCCCGATTTCGCCCGCCAGCTTCAGGAGACGGCCGGCTCGACCGCAAGCGCATCTGCCGCACGTTCAGCTATTGCACGGCGCTGATGCGCGCCAAGCACAACGAATTGGGCCAATTTGCGACAGGGTGCCCGCCGTTCGACAAGGAAGTGTATGGGCCGATTTGGGATGACGCCAGGAACAAGCGGAACAGTTGAACGCTCGTTTACAGGTGGGGTGGGTATGAGAAAAGCGCGACCCGCTTCTGTGATGGCTCAGGCCGACTCTCGGAGCCGACTCCGCGATGACTGTATCACGGCGGCGGCCCTTGTTCCCCAACCGATTCCCGGATAATGATGGAGCGTTGCCCATGCCGGTGACGGGCTTTCACACCGGAGCGTCAACTCCCAACCGGCCTTTCTCCCAATCCGACCGAACCATGCCCATCACCAGCGTATCCCAGTAGCGTCCCTCGCGGTAGCAATGCTGGCGCAACCGGCCTTCATGTCGGAAGCCGGGCTTTTCATAACAGCGCACGGCCCGCGGGTTGAACTCGTACACTTCCAGCCAAACGCGGTTGAGGTTCAATGTCAGAAAAGCGTGATCGAGGAGTAGCCGCGTCGCCTCGGTGCCGTGGCCCTTCCCCCAGAAATCCTTGACGCCGACCATGATGCCGAAGAGAGCGTGACGGCAGCGAACGTCTACGTGATGCAAACCGAGACAGCCGATGAGACGGTCTCCCTCGCGCGTCACGATGCCGAGATGCAGGTCTGTCTCATGAGCGTTTACCTGTTCAATGAACGCCTCTTCCAGGCCGACCGTCATGGGCCGATAGCGCTGGAGAAATTGCGTCACATCCGGATCGTTGAACCAGGCGGCGAGCGCGGGGGCGTCGGCCTTATCCACCGGACGCAGATAGGTCCTCGGGCCGCCGAGGAAAAGGGAGTTCATCACAATCGTTCTCCGTCGGCATGGCCCTCGCTACCGGCTGTCGTTCGCTGCTTCAGCGGCCCGGTCGAGTTTCGACAGCCGGCGCCGACACTCCTCGTGCGCCGCCGCGCTCATCACAGCGACACCCGATGTTTTCTCCACCAGTTCCATTCCGGTCCGCAGATGGGTCAATAATACGATCCGCTCGGGACTGCCCTTCAGTGGTTCGGGCAGGTTGACCAGCCCCACTTTCCCCTTGCCGGTCCCGAACAGGAAAGCCCGGCGATCGAGGGTGAAGATCGCGGCGAAGACCTGATCGTCGGCGAGGAACGGCGGCAAGAGCGAGAGACCGGTGGCAACGTCCCAGACGCGCACGGTCCGGTCCTCACTGCCCGTTATCACTGCAAGGCCGTCGCGGCTGAAAGCGGCAAGCGCGGCGGCGTCGTGATGGATCGACGCTCCAACTTTCTCGCCATTACGGGCGTTCCAGAGTTGCACCGTCCCGTCCAGGGTGCTCGTTACGATCAGCTCCCCGTCGGGGCTGAAGGCCGCTCCGTTCACCGCGCTACGGTGCTCCAGGCTCAGGATTTCCTTCCCGGTCTCCGCGTCCCAGGTATGGACGACACCGGCCGCGCCTTCGGTGGAGCCGCCGGTCAGCAGCGTCTTGCCGTCGGGGCTGAAGACGGCCGTGTAAACCATGCCGGGATGCGGCAGCTCGCGGACCTTCTTGGGAGCGTCGCCGGCATCCCACAGGTAGGCGGCGGTGGGCCGGCCTTCGCCCATCCCGAATCCGTGGGCAAAGCTCGTCAGCAGCCGCTTGCCGTCGGAGCTGAAAACCGTGGCCGTCACCACGCCGGGATGAGTCAAATGCGCGAGCGGCTTCTTGTCGTCGTTGACATTCCACAGCCAGGCGGAGCCAGTGTTGCGGTCGTGCAAACCGCTCCCGGTCAGCAGCCGGGCGCCGTCGGGGCTTAGAGCGGCCGCTTGGACCCGGTTGAGCGTGGGATGGGTGAAGGTACGGAAAACGGCCCATTTTCCGTCCTTCTTCGTCCACAACCGGGCCTCTCGATCCCAGCTGCCGCTGAGGAGCGTTTGCCCGTCGCCGCTGAACTCCAGCCGGGAAACCCGGGCGGTATGTTCGAACAGCGTTTCCGCCATCGGCGGCGAGGCGACGTCCCAGACGCGGACTGCCCGATCTGCACCGCGCGTCACCAGCGTCTTGCCGTCGTTGGTGAAGTATACGCCGAGGACCGCGCCTTGCTGCCGCATCGGCGGACCGAGGGGCCGTGCGGTTGCGTCGGCTGCTCTCCAGAGCCGGACCGTATTATCCTGGCTCGCGGTGGCGATCAGCTGGCCGTCGGCGCTGTAGGTCGCGGCCAGGACCCAGCTTTCGTGCTTCAGGGCCGGTCCCTTCGGCGTTCCATCGGGCGCGGCACCTTGGGCATTCCCGCGGCGGCATCTTTCGGGATGGTCCACTGCTGGGCGGTGCCGTCCCAGGAACTGGTCAGGATCGTCGTGTCGTCCTTCGGGTGAAAGGCGACCGAAACCACTTGGGCATGATTGTGGACGAACCGTGCCCGGAGCGTTCCCTTGGCGGCATCCCAGAGACGGGCGGCTTTATCCCGGCCGCCGGTCAGCACGGACTTGCCGTCGGGGTGGAGGACGAGCGCCTCGATGAGCGCGCCATGCTTGAAGAACGATACCCGTGCATTGGTCTTTGCCGTCGTGTCGTATATTTCCACGACGCCATCGGCCAGGGCTGCGGCGAGGACCTTCCCGTCCTGGTTGAGGTCGAGGGTGCGCACCTCGGCAGTGGTATCTTGTGAACCGCGCTGGGTGGGCTTGCCGTCGGTTACGTCCCAAAATTGCAGGTGTCCCGCGCTGTCGCCGGTGGCGGCGACCTTGCCGTCGCGGCTGAAGACGGCGGCCCGCACGTTCGGTTTCTTGCTGTTCTTGTGGCCGGGCGCCGGAACGCTCTTGCGCGTCGCCACGTCGATGAACCAGACCTTGCCGTCGGTGGAGCCGGCCAGGAGTGTGCGGCCGTCCGGGCTTGCGGCCAGGGCGCGGATCGGTTTGTCGTTCGACAGGACAACGGTTTCAGTCCCACTGTGCGTGTCCCAGAGCCGGATTTTCCCATCGACGCAGCTGGTCGCCACGACGTCGCCGTTGCCGAGGACCTTCATGGACACGACGGGCAGCGGATGGCTGAACCGCTGACGGAGCGTGTGGATCTGGGCGGACCAACCGGCGAGGTTGGAGCGAATGACGGGTTCCAACTCAGTCGCGCCGCTGCGGCTGGCCAGGTCCAGACTGTGGGCCAGCATGACCAAACCGCTGGCGATGTGCTTTTGGTCCTTCTCCTCGCACAGCGCCGAGCCGCGCTGAAACGCCAGGCGTGCCGACATCCGCTCCGCGCGCGCCTGTTCGTCACGGGCCTGCTGTTTCGCCTCCTCGGCCTGACGGCGGGCTTCGGCCTCGGTTTTCTCGCGCTCCTCCGCCGTCTGCCGGGCGGCGGCCTCGGACGTTGCCAGGGTCTCGGCCTTCCGTCGGGCGGCTTCCGCTTCGATCCACTGCCAGGTGACCAGCCCGAAACCGACGGCCGCCACGGACAGTACCAGGGCGCTGAGCGCCGCCACCGCCGGCCGCCGCCGTGCCCACTTGGCCAGCCGACCCAGTGTACTCACAGGCCGGGCCAGGATCGGCTCGCCGGCCAGGTAACGGCCCAGGTCGTCCGCCAGATCCCGAGCGCTGGCGTAGCGTTTGGCCTGGCTTTTCTCCAGGCTTTTCAGACAGATAGTTTCCAGGTCGCGCGGCACCCTGAGCTGCAGCCGGCTCGGCGGGATCGGCTCATCGTGGATGACTTGCAGCACCGTGGTCATCATCGTGTCGGCGCGGAACGGCGGCCGGCCGGTTAGCAGCTCGTAGAGGATGGCGGCCAGGGCGTAGACGTCCGCGGCCGGGCCGATCTCGTGAACCTGGCCCGCTGCCTGCTCCGGGGCCATGTAGCTCGGCGTGCCCATGATGGTGCCGCTCGCCGTCTGCCCGGAGCTGCGGCTGTCCTCGATGCGCTTGGCCAGCCCGAAATCGGTGATCTTCAGCTCGAAATCCGAAAACCGAGATCCGAAATCCGAAACGGCCTCGGTTTCGGTTTTCGGATTTCGAGTTTCGGATTTCGGGCTTAACAGGACGTTGGCCGGCTTCAGGTCGCGGTGAACGATGCCGCGCTCGTGGGCCGCTTGCATGGCCAGGGCCAGGGTTTGAATGAGGGCCGCGGCTTCGCGCGGCGGCTGCGGCTGTCCCTTGAGCTTCCCTTCCAGGCTACCGCCGCCGCAGAACTCCAGCGAGAAGAAGGGCCGTCCGTCCTGTTCACCCGTGGCGAAAATCTGCACGATGTTGGGATGCTGCAAGCGCGAGACGGCGAGTGCCTCGGCCTTGAAACGCGCCAAATCGGCCAACGAGGCGTGGCCGCCCGACAGGATCATCTTGAGCGCGACGATCCGGTCCAGCGACAGGTAGCGCACCTTGTAGACGACGCCCATGCCGCCGCGGCCCAATTCGCCGAGGATCTCGTAGCCGTCCAGGGTGGGGTAGTTCGCCCCGGGAAGATGCCGCTGAGTTCCGGAGGATTCGAACTGCACGGTGACGCCGGGATTCGTCGGCGGCACCGCGGCACTTGGTGCGACGGTTTTCATCTCGTCGGCGGAGCCAGACGGCGGTACGGCGCGCGGCGGGATGGTTTTCATCTCGGCAGCGTTCACGTTCGAGTCGGAGGGCAGGCTCAGAGTTTGATCCGGCTGCGAAGAATCAGGCATAGCGCTTCCCGAAAGCGGAGTGCGGTCGTGGAATGAACGGTGTTGATTGTCGCAAAACCGGGCGGGTAGGCAACCTTTTTTCCGAGAGCGGCGGCAGGGGGAAGCGCTCACCAGCCGGAGGGCGTCGGCGCCTTGCCGAGCGGCCCGTCGAGGCTGTACGCCCAGGCCCAGATGGTGGCGGTGCGGTCGGCAGCGAACCAGACTGGGAGTTACGCACTCCAGTTTTCGACCGTCAATCCGGGAACCGCGACAAGGTCACTGTCGGCGGAAACGACCGTGCAGTTGCCCAGGCTCAGGGCGGTAGCGGCAATCATAATGTCGAGGACTTGCATGGGCCGACCGCGGCGACGCAGTTCGGCCCGCAACCGCCCGAATTCAGCGGCGGCTTTTTCTTCGAACGGCCAGATCGTCAAGCCGGACAGCGCTCGCCGTAGTCTTTGCAGGTTCTTGTCGCGGCTGGCGTAAACTCCACACCGTAGTAAAGCTCCGCCAATACGGGGATGCCGATGCCGATACGGCCCCCCTTGCGGCGGGCTTCGCGGGCGCTCTCCGGCACCTTCCCGCGCTTCTCAATGAGATCACCTGCCATGTTAGTGTCGAGCAGGTAGCGTCTCATCGGAAATGATCCTCAATGGACTGGGAGCGTTTTTCCCATTCTGCCAGTTCGTATTGCTTCTGTTCGCGGCGGGCGGCTTCCCAGGCGCTACGTTCCGCGGGGCTGAAGTCGAGCGGTTCGAGCGCATCATACCAGCGAATCCAGGCTTCGATGGCTTCCGGAGTATCGGAATCGTCTTCATCGCGGATGCCAGGAGGCAGAGGGAGGGTAGGAAGCGAAATGGTCAACTCTGTCCCGTCTGGAAGATCGATCGGCGCATCGAGTTCGATTCGCCCATTGCGGATGATAGCCTTTATCGTCATAGGATCGCCTCCACCACGAGCGCTGCTCGGAGCGTTGTTGTTCATCAATCTCTATGTTACAACACCTTTTTCGTCGTTCGCTGTGCGTTTTCAAGCCTTTCACCACGACATCCTGTGACCACGCCGGCCAGTTCATCCAACCCGACTCGACTAACAAGACATCCCGCCCGCGCCCTCTGAGTGGGAGCGGGCGGGTCGTTTTCTTCCCTCAGTAGACCAGACAGGGCGGGAAATGCAAGAAGCATGTGGTTCTCACCTACCACCCATTCGGCATCGGCGAGGCGCCGATCGGGCCGCTGATGAGACAGGCCCACGTCCAGACGGAAATCGTATTATTCGAAAAAGCGGCCGGCCCTGAGACCACGTTTTTCGCCGTGATGGTGGGGCTTATGGATCGGGCGCTGCCGTCACCAAGGCCGACCAAAAGCGTGTTGGCGGTGAAAGCGTGAGCGGTGTTGTCATTCGTTACGGTTTCGGGCGTGGCGCCGAAGATCGGATCGGGTAGGTTGATGACTGAGGCAGGCTGGCCGCCCATAGTGAGCACTTCGTCGTAAAGGTAGTTCACGTGAGCCGGTTTGATTGCGGGCCAGAGATGCGTGTTGGTTTTCCCGTCGATCTGTGTGACCGCGAAACGCTCCACGAACAAGATCGTGTTCGAGGTGCCCTTCGAGTTGAATGCGGACGGATAGGCGACCGTCTTGAAGCCGCCGCCGATCCCGAAGACGGCGGCATTCGAGGCGTAGCTCGTCAGGGGCCGCTTGCCGTCATTCGACGGGTCAAGTGGTGCGATCAAGGTTTTTATGACTGCCTTGCAACTGCTCGGGTCGTTCGAGTACTGCTTGTAGACGTTGTCCTGCTCGATGTCGGACAGCATGTGGAAGAAGACCGAGGCGTTGACCGTGCTGCCGGTGGGGAATGGTCCGACGGACGGCGGCAGCGCTCCGTTGTTGCGACCCGCCATGCCGTGCATGGCCAGGTCCATCTGCTTCAGGTTGTTCGTGGACTGTGCCCGCCCCGCCGCTTGCCGCATCGCCGTGATCGGATCGGTATCGCCGCGGTCGTCTCGATTCTTGTCCGCTTCGCCGAGTTTCTTCAGATTGTCCTTGCTCTGCGCCTCCTGATCCGAAGTCCGGCTTTTGCTGCAGGCCGGCACCAGTACGCAGAGGGCGGCGACGACGACCGTCAGTCCGACGGTTAGATCAACTCGTGTGAAGCCGGGGCGTGTGCGACGAATCATGATGACGATCTCCTGTTGAGGGGAAAAACCGGTCCGGCGGCTTATCAGCGGACGTCGAGCGTGAATGCCGGATGACCCAGTGCGTCGGCCTCTTGAACCCCACGGAACGATTACTGTTTCGTACCGCCGGCATTCTTGCCGGCAAGAATGCCGGCGGTACAACGGAAGTTGAAGTCGTTACTTCTCCCCCACCAGCGGCTTGATCTTGATGTTGCGGAACGTCACCTTGCCGTGATCGCCTTGCAGCAGCAGCGGGCCAGGCTCGCCGACCTTATTGTCCAGGGCCGCGCCGGTCACGCCGTCGATCTCGCCGTTGTCGATGACCTTTTCGCCGTTCCACACCAGCGTCACGCGGGCTTTCTTCACCACCTTGCCGTCGGCCGCCGTGGCGCCGTGGAACACCACGTCGAAGGACTGCCATTCCGTCGGCTTTTTGGCCATGTTCTTGCTCGGCGCGATCTTGCCGTAAATCGCCCCGCACTGGTGGCTGTCCAATTCCTCGACCTTCTTGCCGTCCTTCGCGACGACCTTCGGCTTCACGCCGAACGAGTCGATGACCTGGATCTCGTAGCGCCCTTGCAGATAGACGCCGCTGTTGCTCGTGGCCAGGAACTCGACGTGCAGCTCGAAGTCGGTGAACTTCTCCTCGGTGAGCAGGTCGTTGCCGCCGTGCGGTTTGCTGTTCACGAGTTCGCCGTTCTCGACGGTCCAGCCGCTGGTGTTGGCGACCGTTTCCGTCACGGCCTTGGCGCCCTTGATCTCCTGGCCGGCCTTGTCCACGATGGCGTCGCGGCCGCCGGCCTTGACGATCTTGCCGCCGGCGATCGGCTTGCCCCCGGCATCGACGACGATCTTCTTGCCGTCCTTCTCGACGATCTTGGCGTCGGCGATGGCCTTGTTGGCGGCGTCGCGGACCTCTTCCTTCTGCTCGACCTTGCCCATCTTGGCGTCGGCGAGCGCCTTGCCGTCGGCATCGACGAACTTGGTGACGGTGGTCTTCTCGGCCCGCAGTTTCCAGCCCGCGGTGTCCTTGCCGTTGAACAGGATCTTCCAAGGATTGGCGCCCTCGCCGTGGAGGACGGCCCCGGTGAAAACGCTGACGCACATGACGAACCCGATACGGCGCAGCATGACAAATGCCCCCTGAGACGCGGAGAGTCGTCGCGGACGATCCGCAACGTCGTCTGCCAGGATACCAAAAACGAATCACGAAAACACGAAAGAACGAGAACACGAAAAGCAATGGTTATGTTTAGCTTTCGCGTTTTCGTTCGTTCGTGTTTTCGTGATTCGTTTTTGGCGGCCCTCACGGCGATTCTACCCGCGTTTCCGGCGCTTCGAGGCGTGTCGGCGTTGAGGTGGCGTAAAGGCGGGCGTCGATGCGCTGCGCCTTCGTCAGGTCGATGCCTTCGTGGGCCAGGTCGAACTCCAGCCGCGCTCCGATGCTCAGCTGAAGCGGTAGGCGCACGGTAAATGTGCTGCCTCGGCCCAGCTCGCTTTGCAACGACACGTCGCCGCCAAGCAGCTTCGACAACTCGCGCACGATCGATAGTCCCAGGCCGGTGCCGGCGTGTTCGCGCGTCAACGGATTGCCGCTCTGCCGGAACTTTTCGAATACCAACTCCTGTTCCTCCGGCGCGATGCCTACTCCGGTGTCGCTCACCGTCAGCACGATGTAGCCGCTCAGGGCTTCCGTCTTCAGTTGCACCCGGCCTCCCTCCGGCGTGAACTTGATGGCGTTCGACAGGAGGTTCGACAGGATCTGGCGGAACTTCACCACGTCCTGACGCAGCAACGGCACGTCCGGCGAGAGGTTGCTCTTCAGGTCGATGTTCTTCTTCTCCGCCACGGGCCGGAACATCGCCAGTAGCCCCTCGCACACGTCCAGGGCGCTGAACTCCGTGGGGCGCACCTGCATCTTGCCGGCCTCGATCTTGGCCAGGTCAAGGATGTCGCTGATGAGGTTCAGCAGCTGCTCGCCGCTGCTGCGGATGTTGCTGATCCAGCGTAGTTGCTTGTCGTTCAGCCCGGTGCTCGTTTGCAGCACTTCGCTGAAGCCGAGCACCGAGTTGAGCGGCGTCTTCAACTCGTGGCTGACGGTGGCCAGGAAGCCGCTTTTAAGCTGGTTCGACTCGTACAGGGCGAGGTTGGCCTGAGCCAACTCGTCCACCTTGCGGTCGAGGTCGGCGTTCACCTTGCGGTAGCGTTCCTGCATGTTGACCAGGTTGCGCAACATGCGGTTGAAGGCGTGGCTGAGGTCTTCGAACTCGTCGCCGGTCTGGATTTCGCTGCGGATGTTCAGCTCGCCGGCGCTGATGGCGTCCGACACTTCCTTCAGATGCTTGACCGGCTTGACGATGACGTAGCGGACGATGAGGTAGCTGGCGCCCATGATCAGAATGGCGGTGACGAACGCGGTGGAAATGAGGACGGCGCGGTTAAGATCGACACCATCTTTGATGACGGCCGTCGAAACCTCGATCTTGACCAGGGCGATCAGATCGTCTTCGGCGAGATCGGCGTGGGCGTGGCAGGCAATGCAACTTTTCGTCGCACGGACGGCGCCGAAGTAGTAATTGGAGCCTTTGTCCAGGAGGAGATAATTGTCTTCCTGTCGGTTCTTGTTCTCCTGAAATTCCTTGAATCGATTGATGCTCAGGGCGTCGTCGGGCCGGTTAACTGGGTTCCTGGGTTCGGGACGGAAGATGTAGAAGCTATAGTTCTTGAGTTTGGCGGGCCAGTGTTCCTGCCACTTAATGCGGAACTCCTCGATGACCGTCTTTTCATCGGCGGCCTGTTTGTGGTCGCCCTTGGGCTGCGGTTCCCTCAGGCACTTGGTGGCCAACTCGTTGTCCACGATCTGGATCATGAGCAGTCGGCACGTGGTCACGATCTGCTCGTAGGCCAGGTGCTCTGTCTGATTGGCGTACCACCAGAAACTGGCGGTGATGAGCACCAAGATGAACCCGCCGAGCAGAAAACGACATTTCCGCTCCAGGCTTGTTTCACCAAGCAGTCGCTTGAAGGCGCGGTAGGACATAACGGCTCACCAGGTCTCGTTTGTTTAGCCGCGACCCGAGAGGGGAGCGCGGACCAGCGCTCCCCTCTCGGGTCGCGGCTAAACGTTAAATCCTCTGGCATTGGGGGCAATAGTGCGTCGATCGGCCGGCAAGTCGGATGCGAATGATTGCTTTTCGGCATCGTCGGCAGGCGTTTCCGGTCCGGCCGTAGACGCGGAATTCCTCCTGGTACGCGCCCTTGAGGCCCGAGCCGCCGACATAATTGCGAATGCTCGAACCGCGGCGCTCGATGGCTCGTTTCAGCACGACGGCGACCGCATTCCGCAAACGATCGGCCTCGGCAGGGCTCAGGCTGCTGGCGATCCGGGCCGGTTGCAGTTTCGCCTCGAACAGGGCTTCGTCCGCGTAGATGTTGCCGACGCCGGCGACGACGCGCTGATCCAGCAACACGGCCTTGAGGCTGCGCTCCGTCTTCGCCAGGGCCGCGCGCCACGCATCCGCGGCGAGGTCGAATGGCTCGGGACCCAGCTTCGCCGCCGCGAAGAAGGCATCGAGGTGGGGAAGCGAGCCAACAAACGTCGCGCTGCCGAAACGGCGGATGTCCCGGAACCGCAGCTCGCGGTCGTCGTCCAGCCGAAAGACCAGGTGCGTGTGGTCCTGGACCGCAGCTCCCGCATCGAACACCCGAAATTGGCCCGTCATGCCGAGGTGGACGATCAGGTGGCCGGCGTCGCGCAAGTCGATGATGATCCACTTGCCGCGGCGACGCACCGCTTCCACGACCCGGCCGACGAGTTTCGCGCTCCAGGCCGGCCGCCACGGCTTCCGCAGTGCCTTCTTGCTCGTCCGCACGCTCTGGAACCGGCGTCCCGACAGGAAGGGGCGCAGATCGCGGACCACCGTTTCGACTTCCGGCAGTTCCGGCACACGCACCTCCCTTCCCGGCCGCTTGGTTACTTTGGTGGATTATAAGATGACACGCCGCGGCGCACCATGTCGGTTCGGCGGGTGGTGTTTGCGCCAGCGAAAGCGGTGCGGCACCTAAATAAGAATTGGTGCATTTTGGTTAGCCCGAGGCGTCAGCGAGGACCGGTGCAGCACCCCCTCGCTGGCGCGTCGGGCTAACAACACCTCCTGCACGATCGCACGAGCTCAACCCCTGCGCCACGCCAGTCGTCCCGTGACCAGCGTCAGCAGCGCCGCGCCGAGAATCCCGCCGAGCAGCCAACCATGCCGGCCTTCCGAACTGGTGGATTCTGGTGTCGAGGCAGCGACGGCCGCCGGTTTGGGCTTGGCGGACGGCAGCGGCACACTCTGCGGCTCCTCCGAATCCACCGACGTTTCACCGCTCCCGCTGCCGGGGAGCGTCGTCACATCCGGTGCGGCAGGCCAATCGGCGGACAGCAGCAGATCGACGCCGGGATGCGCCTCCTTCACCTTGCACGAGCAGGCACCGATCAGGAATTCGGCGGCTTTCGTCAGGTTGGCCTGACTGACGCCGGCGCCGGCGAGCGCGTACAAAGCCCGTCCGCGGCCGAACACCGGGAACACTAGCGGCCCCGTCATGGCGTCCAGGTCCGGCTCGCTGCTCAACAACATCCGCACGAACACTTGCTCGGCCGGATCGGTCCGCGCCACGCGCAGCACCGAGAACGACAATCGCAGCGGTACCACATCGTCGCGGATGCGATCCTCCGCGGAACGCGACAACACGGGCAGTTTCAACGTCGTCTCGATATGACGTGACCACGCCTCCAGGCTGGCCGCGAGGGCGGCGTCGGTCACGGCGTTCCCACTCTCCAGGAGTACCCAGACCGCCGTGTCGCCGGCTAGAAGCCGTCGGGTGAGTTCGTGCCGGCGCGGCGATTCCAGCAATTCGGGTACGGTGGCGTCCGAAAGCGGTCCCTGCCAGATCGCCGCGGTTATGTTCGCCGAGGCAGGATAGCGGACGATCAGCCACGGCAACTGGGTCGGAGCATCCTCCACGGTCTGCTGGCCGAGATCGATACTGTGAAACTTGATCTGTGTGGGCGATGCCGTTTCCAGGGCGTCGATGCGTGCCAGGTCGGCGGCATTCAACGGGCCGCGATGGTAGAGTGTGACCTGATACGGTTCCGCGGGCCAGTGTTCGAGTGCGTAGCGGAACACCGGCACATTGCAAGCGCGGACGGAGCCGACGGCGAGCAGGCCGGCCAGGATCGCAAGGATCGGGGCTGTATGACGCATGATCGACTCACCATCCCTCGGCCAGCACTTCGACACCGCTCAGCACGGGCGTTTTCACCTGACTCCCCGCCGCGGGGCTGAGATCGATCACCAGATCCTTCCCCACCGACACACCCTTGAACTCCTTCACCAGACCGCGGCTCGGTCCACCTGCCTCCTTGCTGACGTCCAGTGCGCAGCACCACCCGGCCTTGCAACTTCACGTCGAATAGCCGCTGTCCGGCCGCGTGCTTATCCGGCTCGACAAAGTAGAGCCGGACGGTGTAGGTTCGCGTCTTCGTACCGGTGGGGGCCAACGGCAGCGTTAGCGACTTGAGGCCGCGTGCGCCGGACGCAACCAGCCAGTGCGACACTTCGCCTTCGATCTGCGCCGAGTGATGGCGGTAGTAGTCGGCGCTTGCCGGTACAGTCTTCGCGTCGAGATGCGGCGACGGGGTGCCGACGCTCGGGAACTCCATCCAAAGCGTGCCATTGTCGGCCTTGCGGCTGCCGGGTGCTCCGAGCAGAAGGCCGGCCTGGCGCACCACGCCTTTCACGTCCTTGCTGCCGCCGCGGAACGTCCACAGTTCCGCCTCCGGCATCGGCACGAAGGCGACCGACGTCTGGTTCTGGTAAGAGCAGGTGCAGTTCCGCGTGTAGTCGGGGGCGTTGAGCAGGCCGCCGGCGACGATCAGGTTGTTGGTGCAGCTGGAGCGGAAGCCGCCGAGGTTCGCGGTGCCGCCGTCATTGCATAGGTCGAAGTAGCCCGCCGCTCCCGAACGGAACGTCAGCAGATTCTCGGATGCCGACGGAGTGTTGCAACCGTAGGTGCGCGTCCACGTCCACTCGACCTGATCGCCCGTCAGCGGATCGCGCGCAAGATGGGCTTGCCCGTCAGCAACTCGCAGGCGCTGGTGTCCTTCAGGATGCGGTCGCCGTGGATCATCGCCGGGCCGACGTAATCCGGCTTGTACCACAACTCCTTGCCGTCGGCCGCGCGGTAGGCGCGAATGCCCTTCGGCTCATCGAACAGCGTATCCCGCGCATTGCGGCCGGCTTCTATGAGAACGTTGTGCTTGGCCGAGTAGCTCAGCCAGGTCCCGAACACGCCGGTCGTGGCCGTCCAACTCGGTTTGCCGGTCGCCAGGTCGAGCGCCAGCAGCGCGAGACAACCTTGTCCGCGGCACCGCGCCGCTGAAGGAAAGCAAGATGATCGGCGGACGGCCGGTCGATGGCGAATAGCTTGCCGTTGCCCATGCAGACGCCGTTGTTGCGGAAACCGTTCTCCGCGGTCACCGACCAGAGCACCCGGCCGTCACGGCGATCCATTACCGTCAATCGCTGACTCGACGACACGACTTTGAGTTTCCCCGCCTCCGCCGCGGGGTTGCAGCCGCCGACGAGGTAATCGTCAGCGACCGAGACGAACGACCAGGCGGGTGGCTCCTTCGACCCGGGCAACGGCGGCAGCGCGAACTCGCCGAGGCGCTGACCGGTAACGGGATCGAGGCGAACACAAACCTTGCCATTCAGGATGTAGATGCCGTCGGCGGTCGAGACGAGGTTCGATCCGCCGGCGTTGGCGCCGGGCTGGTGCGGCAGGACGTCGTACACCTTGCCGACGCCGGGGAGTTTCGCCTCCCACAGAGTCCGGCCCGTGTAGATGTCGGTGGCGCGGAGCATGTCCGGCCCTTCGATGAAGAGCCGGCCATCCACGACCTGCGGCTGCGGACCGTGGCCGTGACGCGGCAGGACGTTTTCATTCGAGGAGCCGCCGAACCAGAGCAGACCCAGCGGCGCCTTGACCACGGAGTCCTTCGAGACGCGCGTGTTGGCGGCGTCGGCGTGTTCGTGGGTCCAGTTGGCGGCACCTGGCAATGCCCCCGCGCGCGTCAGCAACAGCGCCTCATCCGTCTTCGTGAGCTGTGCCTGGATGAACTCGGCAGGCGCTGCGTTCAGAGCGGAGTGAACGGTCGTTTCAAAGTCGGCGGCCGATGACGGAAAATAGGCGACACCGCCGTAAGGCCGCAGCGACGGATAGAGCGTGTGGATGAAGTCGCCGCCGAGGTTGGAACCGCCAAGATCCTCCGTCGTCATCAAACTGGCGAAGTAGGGCGGCAGCTGAACGGTATCCGGATAGCCGGATCGGACGCTGATCCGTTCCGCGAACAGACCACGTGCGTGTAGCCGTTCGCGCAGCTCGGCAACCTTCTGCGAATCCGCTTCGACGACTATCAGCCTCAGCTCGCTCTGCCGCGCCAGCTCCTCGACGAGTCGGCCCGTGCCCGCGCCCCAGACGACGCCATAGCCAGAACGGACTCCGGTCGTTTCCAGGATGTGGTTGGCCTTCGCCGTCCACTCGTCGTGTGTCTCGGGAGGCGGCGCCGGTAAGGAATAGGTCGGGACAGGTCCGGAACCGCCGGCGAAGCAGAAGAGCCGGCCTTCCCTTGTCGAGACAAACAGGCGCCCGTTAGCGGCAGCGAGATAGACAGGCCGGCCCGAGACGTCCGCTTGCCAGGTTAGCCGCGAAGCTTTCTTGGGGTTCGGAATCGTCAGCGCGAAGACCTTTCCCTCACCGGCGCCGTAGAGGCGATCGCCGGCCTTTATCAGAACGTCGGTTTTCACCGGAAAGGTGGTGGTCGCCAGGACGGGCGGCTTCCACGCCGGATCGACGATCTTCTTCCCCTTCGACTCCGTCACGACCGGCTGGCCGCGCAGGATGTAACTGGTGCAGGTCGTCGCGGTGTAGACGTGCGCCAGGCCGTCGGCGAAGACGACGCGGTCGGGATACTTGCCGAGGTAGGCGCCCGAGCGAATGTCGAAGCAGCCGCCGCCGTTGAAGAACACGTGCGGGGTCGCAACCACCTCGGTGCCGCCGCCGAGTTTGGAGTTGTCGGCCAGCAGAAAGTGGACCAGCTTGCCGGTGAAGCGCTCGGTAGCACGCAGGCACCGATCGGCCGCTGGGCACGATCAGCTTGTTTTCCACGACGGCCAGCTGGCCCTGCGGTGCCACACCGGCAAAAGCGTCGGCCTGGTGCGGCTGCTTGATGAACAGGGAGCCGTCGCCGTCGTTGGTCCAAATCACCTCGCCCGTCCTGGCGTCGAGAGCGTGCAGGAAGACACCCATGAACGGCCAGATGCCGGCTGCGAAATAGACCGTCCCCTTGCCGTCCTTCTCCGCAGCGACGACGGGCGCGCCGCGGATCGGCCACGTCGAGATCATGCGCTCGTTGCCGAGGATCTTGCGGCCGGTCGGTCCGCCGCGGAACTTCCAGAGGACTTTGCCGGTTGGGCCGTCGAGGCAATAGAGGAAGCCGTCATCGCAGCCGACATACGCCCGGCCATTCCAGACGGCAGGAGCGAAGCGAACCGGACCGTCGGCCAGGAACCGCCAGACTTCGACACCGGTGCCGGCATCGTAAGCCGTGACGCTGTCGGTGCGCGTCGAATTCAGCAGGACGAGGTTGCCGAGTGGGACGGGTTTACCTGCGGCGTCGTACTGCATCCGCGGCTGATCCGGCCAGGCCGGCGTCAACGGCGGCGTCTCGCCACCCAGCGCAGGCCAAGAGTCATCGGCTGGCGGGGCCCCGTCGGCGCCCGTACCTCGACTCTTGAGTGCATCGGTGAGGTCGATTCGGCTGGCTGGTCCGTACTTTCCTTGTGCGGTATCTTCGCGGACAGGGCGAAGAACGGCAGGGCAAGGACGAGGCCGAGGACGGCCAACGCTCTGGTGGCACGACGCGGGTGCATGGGGCTGTGCTGTCTTTCGTCCTGAAGGCAGGGTGTCAGTTCGGTAGGTGAGGCACTGGCAGGTGGGCGAGGGGAGTTTGCCTCAAGGCTCCTCTCAATTCAACCACGCTAACACAAAATCGGATCGACGCAAACGAAAATTCGGAGAAAAGATAGAGTAGTACGGTCGCCAAATACGAACTGGCTGGCACGCTGCGTGGACGCCGTCTTGCTACAATGAGCAACGTCCTGTGGCCAGCACCGCCGATTCCGATCTGAGAAGCAGGGAAGCGGTGCTGTCCTTCTCGGAATGGAACCCAGCCATGACCATCGCCACGTTCGACACGTTGAAGTACGCCAACACGCTCAAACAGGCTGGCGTCCCCGACAAGCAGGCCGACGCACAAGCGAGCGTCCTGTTTGACGCACTAGCCGTCAACCTGAAAGACCTGGTCACGAAGGACGATCTGGCCGCGACCGAGGAACGGCTCGAAGCGAGAATCAACGCCCTCGTGGTGCGATCCGACAGCAAGAACGACGCACTAGGAGCGCGACTCGACGCCAAGAACGATGCACTGGGAGCGCGACTCGACGCCAAGATCGACGCACTGGGCGCACGACTCGATGCCAAGATCGACCTGCTGCGCACCCAGTTTAAGGCCGACCTGCGCGAGGTCGAGCAACGACTGGGCTCGAAGTTCGATCTTATCAAGTGGATGATCAGCGCGCTCATCGTCATTGGCGGCGGCATTTTGCTGCGTCTCTTCTTCCCCGTCCGCTAAGAACGATCAACCACGCCACGACCGGAAAGCGGAAAATGATAGCCGAGAAGCGGGGGCAGGCGGCTTATGGACGGCGGTGCTTGGTTAGGTTAGTCCTTGCGCGAACGATCGCCTCTCTGTTACGATCCCCGACCGTCAGCGGTTCTTAGCGCGGCGGTCCCTCGGCGATCCTGACCCGGAGCCTCTGTGTCCACGTCCCTGCTCGATAAGCGTGAGTCCCGCATCCGCCAGATGTTCGGCGGCATCGCCCCGCGCTACGACCTGCTCAACCACCTGCTAAGCCTCAACGTCGATCGCTACTGGCGTTGGCGAACAACGCGCCGGGTGCCGCCGCGGGGCGACGCTCCGATCCTCGACGTCTGTACCGGCACCGGCAACCTGGCCCTGGCCTATGATCGGGCGGCGGGTGGACGGGTGCCGATCGTCGGCACGGATTTCTGTCTGCCGATGCTGGTGCCGGCGACCGCGAAAGCGCATCGTGCCGGCGCCTCGGCTCGCGTCCGCTTCCTCGAAGCCGACACGCAACAGCTGCCGTTTCCGAACGACACCTTTCAGCTCACGGCCGTGGCGTTCGGTCTGCGGAACGTCACGGATACGGACCAGGGCATCGCCGAAATGGTGCGTGTGACGCAACCCGGTGGGCGCGTGGCGATCCTTGAGTTTTCACGGCCGCGGCACTGGCTGTTCGGCCGGCTCTATCGCTTCTACTTCCGCCGCGTGCTGCCGCTGGTCGGCCGGATGGTGTCGCGCAGCCGCGATCGGGCGTATGACTATCTCCCGGCCAGCGTGATGGAGTTCCCCGACGGCGAGGACTTGGCCGTGATATTGCGGCGACATGGCTTGATCGAGGTGCAGTGGCATCCGATGACGTTCGGGATTGCGACGCTGTACGTCGGGGTGAAAGGCGTCGGTCGTTAGACAGGGTTCCTACCAACCTACCATCCTCTCCTCCCCGCTGTTACAACCCTTTCTCACTCACTCGATCTCCGTGAGGAAGGTAGATGGACGTCACAACCTTGATCGCACAAACCGCAATACAACCGCGACCTTACCAGCAGCGCATCGTCGCCAAGGCCGTCGATCTGTTCCAGAACCACGACCTCCGCTCGATCCTGATCGATAGCCCGACCGGCAGCGGCAAGACTGTGATGGGCCTGCTCATTGCCCGGGCGCTGCAAGATTCTCTCGGCGTCCGCGTCGGCTGGGTGGCGATGCGCCGCTACTTGCTCGACCAGGCCCGCGCCGAGAACGAGACGCGCCGCATCGGCGTCGAGGCCGAGTTCCTCTCGATGTTCGACCGCGATCCGCCGGGCGGACTCGATCTGCTCGTTGTCGATGAGGCCCAGCACGACGCCGCGGCGAGCATGGCCCATCTGCACCAGCAGGTTCGGCCGCGTTTCATCCTCGGCTTATCGGCGACGCCGTATCGTGCCGATCGCGTCAAGCTCTGCTTCGACACGGTCATCAAGGACGCCGGCATCCAGGCGTTGATCCAGGACGGCTACCTGAGTCCGTATCACCATTACACGATCCCGCGCCATACAGCTGCCGACGTGGCCGAGTGTTATTTGCGCGATCGGCAGCGCTGGGGCAAATCACTGCTGTCGTTTCACACGTTGAACCAGTGCTTTGAAACCGATGCGCTCCTGAAGGCGGCAGGTGTACGCTCCGATGTGGTGACCGGCGACAGCGACCGCGAGGCACAACTCGACGCATTCCGGTCGGGCAAGTTGGAAGTGCTGAGCAACTGTCTGTTGCTGGCGGAGGGGTTCGACTGCCCGGAGTTGAAAACGGTCTTCTGCCGGCCGTCGTGCCAGGGCGTCACGGTGCAGACCGCTGGGCGTGTCCTGCGGAAACACCCGGAACTGCCGTTCAAGCAGATCGTGCAATGCACGAAGATGCGCTGGCCGTTCCTGAAGACCGCGGCGGCGGCGTTGCAGTTCGTGTGGCAGAGCGGCGAGTGGCGTTCGCTCCAGGTCAATCCGTTCATCAATCAGGTAAACGGCCGTGCTCTTCAGGCGCTGGCGCACAGCGACGTCACACTGCCGGCGTATGTACAGCGGCGGAGTGGGACGAACCGGTTCAGTGATCGGGAACGGTGGGGGAGATATGAGGAGTAAGCGAGCGTCCGAATGATGGCTCACACCGTCGCAGGATCAATCACAATCAGGCCGGGTCCGAAACCAGCGAATGGCGCGAAATGCCGCGAGTTGAAAGTGAGGAGGTGCGTTACACCACACACATGACAGATTGCCGCCAGTCGTGCATCATGTACCTGCTTGCCGATGACTGCTGTGGCGTTCACAAGTGCCTTCCACACCGCGTAGATAGCGGGCGTCTCGGGCATCATTGAGAAAACTGCTTCAAATATCGCGGCTTTGGCCTCTGCAGCCAAGGGGGCCAACCCTAGACCATTCACCGCTACCGGCCGCGTGGCCACGTTACGGAACTCGACGAGACACTGTCGCGCGAGGTGCAGCATTTCCCCGCGACCGTGCAACGTTACCACGGCACGGTCGGCGACGGCATACGATGGGTCCGCGGTGTTCGCCAGGCGAACGAGGACGCTCGTATCAACCAAAATCGTCACTATTCGTAGATCCCTTCACTACTGAGATCCTCGTCGGACAAGGACACACCACAATCCGTTGCGGCTTCACGTAGGAGTCGCTCCCAGTCATCCCTCGGTTCAGGTAGTTCGGCTGGAGTGAGCGCTAACTCCACTCGAATGCGCAACGGCTTCCCGACGGGGAGTTGAACCGGCTCGTCAGGGACGATCACCTTGCCATCAAAATGGGCGGCGATTGGTTGCTTCATTGATAGTTCCTCGAAGTCATCGTTTCGGCTCGCCTTCGGCACCAGTCGCAGGCGGGCTAGGAGCATCGTACAAAGCGTAGCGTACACCATCGACCTCGCCGGAAGCAATGGGCTTTACCTCCTCCTCGTCGAACTCGGAAAAAACCTGAGCAACGGTCCGGTCGTTCATTCGTTTGTACGCCCCCTCAACCCCATATCTCGCAAAATAGTTCTTCAGGATCCGCACCAGATGTTGCCCACTTTCATACGGCAACGAACGACGGACAGTATTGAACACCATCGAGAACTCATCCAGGCGCGAACACGAAAGTACGATGTCGTCGAAGTCGGTCATGGCATTGCTCGTGGGAATCAGATGGGTCTGCACAAGGTGTTCGGCGCCTCTATTGGACTGCGGCGAGGAATCGCCGCAGTCCAAAACGGCGGGCGAAAAAGCATTCTCTCACACCTCCAGCTTCCACGGCGCCCGCATCTCTCGGCTCAGCATCTTGTTGGCGTCGGCGTCGCCGAGGAACTCCTGCTTCAGCGGGTCCCAACGCAGCTTCTTGCCGAGCCGTGTGGCGATCGTACCGATGTGGCAGACCGTCACCGAACTGTGGCCGATGCCGACGTGGCAGATCGGCAGCTTGCGGCTCTTGATGCACTCGACGAAGTTCGCCATGTGGCTGACCGGCCGCGATTCGTACAGCGGCGTGATGTCCTTCGGCGACTCCAGTAGCTTTGGATCGCTCGCCTCGATGGTGCCGCGGCTGACGAAGACCCACTTGCCGTCCTCGCCTTCGATGATCAGGCCGTTGCCGTACTTGCCATCCGTGAAGCGCTTGTCCTTCTTCTGATCGTGGCTGACGGCGATCACCTTGGTGCCGTTGGCGTAGGTGTAGGTCACCTCGAAGGTCGGATGGCAGTTGTACGAGTTCGGTGCCTTGCTCGGCTCCTCGCCGTGACCTTCAACCTCGATGGGGCCGTTGCCATCCATGCCGAGTGCCCATTGCGCGATGTCGAGGTGATGGGCGCCCCAGTCGGTCATCTTGCCGCCGCTGTACTCGTACCACCAGCGGTATTCGTAGTGGCAGCGCTGCGGCACGTACTCCACCTTCGGACACGGACCGAGCCACATGTCCCAGTCGAGTTCGGCCGGCACCGCGGCCGTCTTGAACGTGCCTTTCGGGTTGTCGCCGATGCGGCACTCGATGCGGCCGATCTTGCCGAGCCGGCCGGCGCGGACGACCTCGGCGGCGAGGCGGAACTTGCCGCCCATCTCGCGTGCGCTGCTGGCTTCCAGTCTGGAACACCTTGTTGTACTTCTTCTGCGCCGCGACCATCTTCTTGCCTTCGTCGACGGTCAGCGTCAACGGCTTCTCGCCGTACACGTCCTTGCCTTGCTTCATCGCCTCGACGGCAATGAGGGCGTGCCACTGATCGGGCACGGCGATCAGCACGGCGTCCACATCCTTGTTCTGCAGCAGCTCGCGGAAGTCCTTGTAACCTTTCGTCTCGAACTTGTCCTTCTTCATCATCTCCTGGCCGTTCTTGAGATGGCCAGCATCCACGTCGCAGGCAGCGATGAAGTTGATGCCCTTCAGCTTTTTCGCCTCGCCATACAGGGCGACATTGCGGCGAGTTTTGTTGTCGATGCCGATGCTGGCCACGTTGAGCCGATCGTTGGCGGCGACTGGCTTTTTCTCTTCAGCGGCTTTCTTCTCCTCGGCGGCGATGATTTCGGTGGCGTACCAGACCGGCAGACCGGTGGCGGTCAGTCCGGCGAGCGACCGCTGCAAGAAGCCGCGGCGCGACAGGTTTCCTCGGTTGAGCATGATGGTGGTTCCTCGGAGAGTTGTTTAGCCGCGAGCTTTTGCGAGCGCTGGACAACCCAGCGCTCGCAATAGCTCGCGGCTAAACGATGATGGTTAAATCGGTAGTTTCCACGGTGCCCGGCACGGCCGGCTCAGCATCGCGGCGGCCTCGCTGTCGCCGACGATCTCTTCCTTCGTCGGATCCCAGGTGATCTTACGACCCAGACGCACGGCGATGTTGCCGAGATGGCACACCGTCGCCGAGCGATGGCCGATCTCCACGTCGCAGATCGGCAGCTTGCGGCTCTTGATGCAGTCCAGCAAGTTGCCGTGATGGTTGCCGCTGACGTAGAGCTGCACGTCTTTCTCGCCCAGCTTTTCCTTGATGATCTCGACCGGCGTCGATTCGAGGACGCCGCGGTTCACGTGGATCGTGCCCTTGTCGCCCTCGAAGGTGGTGCCGCCCTTCTGCCCCTGGCCGCAGAGGATCGTCACGCCGTTGGCGTACTTGTAGACGATCTCGAACTTCTCCGGCACCTCGTACCATTTGTCCTTGTGATACTGCCCCTTGCCCTCGATACTGACCGGGCCGCTCTCGTCCATGCCGAGGCCCCACTGGGCGATGTCGAGATGATGGGCGCCCCAGTTGGTCATCTGGCCGCCGGAGTAGTCCCAGAAGAAGCGGAAGTTGTAGTGAACGTGCAGTTTGTTGTACGGCTTCTTCGGCGCTGGGCCGAGCCAGAAGTCGTAGTCGAGTTCGGCCGGCGGATCGGAGTCGGCGACGGCCGGCCCCTTGAAGTTGACGCCGGGCAAGCCGACGCGGATGGTCTGAACCTTGCCGATCCGGCCGTTGCGCACCAGCTCGCAGCCGAGACGGAACTTGGCATCGGAGCGCTGCATGCTGCCGGTTTGAACGATGCGCTTGTGCTTGCGCGCGGCGTTGACCATCGCTCGTCCCTCGGCGACGGTCAGGCTGAGCGGCTTCTCGGTGTAGACGTCCTTGCCGGCTTCGCAGGCGTGGATCGTCGGCAGAGCGTGCCAGTGGTCCGGCGTCGAGATGACGACGGCGTCCACGTCCTTCAAGTCGAGCAGTTTGCGATAGTCGCTGAAGACCTCGCACTGTTTGACGCCGGCCTTCTCGACCCGCTCCTTCGCCTTGCCGGCACGCTCCTTATCCACGTCGCAGACGGCGACGATGTTTTTCAGGTAGGCGCCCATGTTGGCGCCGCCCTGGCCGCCGGCGCCGATGATGCCGATGCGGATGCGTTCGCTCGGCGGCTTGTCGTCGGCGCGGAGGATAAGCGGACCGAAGCCGGCGACGACGCCGGCTTTGAGGAAATGGCGGCGTGTGGTGCGCTTGGTCATGGTGAGAACTCCCGTGGTTCGGTCGTTTAGCGGCGGTCCGTAGAACGGCCACTAACCGCATTAGGATAACCTATCGCGGAGCGCGACGCCATGAGTTATCCGAAGAAAACCACGGGAACGACCAGTCCTACTTTGCCGGCTTACGCTCCAGCGTCACCGTGGTGTGAATGCCGTCTTCGCGGAAACGCAGGTCGGCACGCACGGTCGCTCGCGGTCAGCAACCCCCTGCTGTGTCTTCCGCCGGGGTGAACGACGGAAACACAAACTATCGGCGTAACCCCCTTGCGAGCGTGGCCTTGCGCGCTTGTGTTTCCGCTGCCTCCCCCACACCCCCCGCGGGTCCAGCGGAAACACAACCGGCAGCCGTGGAGGCCGCTCGCTATCCGAATGGGATTGAGATACGTCCCGTTTTTCCTTCCGTAACGCGTAACAGCGGGGCGCCGGCCAGGGCAAAACTGTTATGCGATCTGCGTGTTTCCTAGATTTGGCGCGAATTCATTAGAATCGCATAACAGTCTTTCGGTCGTTTTGGGACATCTCGTAACAGCCCGTCTGAGGCAGGGAAATCGCCGTAAGTCGAGAAGCCTCGATGCGTGAGATCAAGCCGGATTGTCGCCGCGGCGCGCGGTGCGGCCCATGACGTGCTGACCGGGCGGTTGCGGACAGCGGCGTTGCCGGGAGAAGCGGAGGAAATCTGCCGAACGAACTCCGGCCGGACACGCCGACTGCTGTGCGATGCGCCGGTAGGCGGCGCGATGGCAAAATTACCGAACGAAGTCCCTGCGGCGCCGTTGGGCGCTCGGCCGGCCCAGTCTGTCCCGTTGTGGCGTTGAAACTGCCAAACGAAGTCCCCACGATGCCGTCGGACCGGTTGCCGAAGGAAGCCATCGCGGTTATCGGATCGAAACTACAAAACGAACTGGGTGCGCTCGCCCCGGACCGCCGGCTTTGCTGGTTGCGCCGGGGGACGACGCGCGGCAGCGTGACGGCGGCGATCAGCGTCAGAATCAGAGACATAGGCATGGCGGACCTCGGCGCAGAGCGGACGGGCGATAGTTGTGGAGCCAGGCTACCGCAAGCGCGGCACGTTGTGGGAAGGCGAGTATTGCGGATTTCGCAGGCGAAGATAGGGGAGCCGTTTGATGTTTGGACGGTACCTCGCGCCTTGACCGCCGGCACGGGCCGCGTGACAATAGACCGGTAACCCTTGTTACCGGAGTTCGTCATGGCCCAGGTGAATTTCCTCTGCCCGCGCTGTGCCGCTGAGCTGGAGGCCGAGGAGGGCAGCGCCGCGATTCGCGTCCAGTGCCCGCACTGCTCCCACGGCTTTCGCTTCGAGCCGCCCGATCTGGCACCCGGCGAGTGGCCCATCGGCAAGGTTCTCTTCGACGATTACGAGGTTGAAGGCGAACTCGGCCGCGGCGCGTTCGGCGTCGTGTACAAGGTCAAGAGCCGAACCAACGGCCGGCAGTTCGCCGTGAAGCGGACGATCAGCCTGGAGGACATGCACCAGAGCCTGTTTCTCGATGAGCTGCAAACCTGGATCGATATTCCAGAACATCCCCACGTCGTAGCCTGCCGCTTCTGTCGCACTGACGGCAACAACATTCTCGTCTTCGCCGACTACATCGACGGCGGCACGTTGAAGGAGCGGATCGAACGGCGCCTGCTGCTGACCCTGGTGCAAATCCTCGACGTGGCCATCCAGTTTGCCTGGGGCTTGCAGGCTGTGCATGCGCGGGTTCATCCATCAGGACGTGAAGCCGGGTAATGTGCTGCTGACCGCTTTGCGGTTAAACTGCCTCCGCGCGACCACTTGCGGCTAAACTGGCGCGGTCTGCGGCTAAACTCAGTGTATACGGCCGGATGGGCTTTGCCCCACGGGCACGGCATCGCGTTCCTGGAAAATCGAACATTCCGCTAGTGCGCCAGAAGAAACCAGTTCTTCGTCGCCTTTTCTCTTTCATTCCGTCCGCCAGCGCCTGACAATCATCACCCCAGAGGCATGGTCAGCAAAGCAACTGTTTGCAGCTGACGTTGCACGAGGCTCTCGCCGAAGGATACAATTGTCCAGTGCCCTGGCGCCAACAATGCGAGTGTAGCCCGTGTCGAAAATAAAGATTCGTGTCCGCATGGCCGGCAGCGTAGAAAGGCCAGAGTCCGTCAAGGCGAGCGACTTGGCCCAATTCCTTCTTGAAACCGAGAAGGCCATTCGCGAGACGGCTACTGCGCAAGGCGTCGAACTGCCCGATCTCCCGTTTCTGAGTCTTGTCGGCATCGAACGAGGCAGGAGCAGTCGCCTGACGTTTGTCGTTGACTCCATCGTGAACGGCGCGCCATCGGCCATCTCAAAGGCTATTGCTTCGGGAAGGTACGACAAGCTGCCACGCGCCGCCCATGCCGCCTTGTCCGAAATCTCGAAGCAGGCAATTACCCACGGCTGGGAGATCGAAATTGAGCCGTCCCCCAGATTGCAAGTCGAACGCGCCGTCATTTCGTCCGACAACCCTGTAGAAGAGTTGCCGCCGTTGCCAATCGCGAACGGTAACACCGTGATCTATGGCGTCTGCTACCGGGTAGGCGGCGAGAAAAATGCGACGGCTGCTCTCCGGCTTTTGGAGGGCGGCAACATGACTGTCGATGTCACGCGAGAGATGGCAAAGAGCCTCGCGAACAGACTCTACGAAGAAGTAGGGCTTGAAGGCGAGGCGACTTGGGATGCCGAATCTTGGGTAATGCTGTCGTTTCGCGCCGCTAGCATCCTTGCCTATCAATCATCGGAAATCGTTCAAGCGTTCAAGGAGCTTGCCGAAATCGATGCGGACCGATGGCGTGGCGTCGATGCCGATGAACATGTTCACAACTTGCGGTCGCCTGGAAACAAGCAATGATCTGCTTCGACACGTCGCCGTTAATCTGGGGTGTTCGTGGACAGGCGGAAGAAGGCCAGGAAGGCATGATACTCCGCACACAGAAGTTCATCAGATACCTCCAAAAGAAAAAGGAGAAAATCGCCATTCCAGCCCCGGCTTTGGCCGAATATCTCGTCGGCAGCGAAACAGCTAAGAAGAGGAAAGCCGAGTTGGAGGAAGTGTTCAGGCGACGTTTTATTATCTACCCGTTGGACGCTCCGGCAGCGCACAAGACGGCTGAGATTCAGGAGATGGACCTGGTGCGCCACTTGGTGAAGCAAGGAGGCGATCGAGACAAGTTGAAGGTTGACGCAATGATTATCGCTATCGCGATCATGCGACATGCCGACTGCATCATCAGCAACGACCCCGATTTTCAGAGACTGGCTTACGGCCAGATCAAGGTTGAGCCAGTTCCCGACGTAGTAGAGCAAACGGACTTCACGACGGATGTGTAGCCATCACATTGTGGGTAACGCCCTAGCATCGCGTTGATCTTGCCCCAATGTGGTCTTTGTCGTTGCCTGCTACTTACCCGACTTCCTCCGGTTGTCGTCCTTACACAGCATTTGGCAATTCGCGGCGCCAGTCTTTCCGGGAAAGAGGAAAGGGGACATCGTACATTCCCCCCGTGCGGCCGGGTGGCCGGGTCACGTTACTCCGTGGCCCAACACCCGCTCGGCGATACGTGAGTGCCGAGCCAGCATTTGGTGGCCGCGTCACGAGCCAGGATTATCCCTTGGGCGGGAGGTTGAGGAAACGCGAAAGCCCCTGGAACAGGCGGACCGGCGCTGACTACGAGCCGCGACCGTAAGGGAGCGCTCTGAGAGCGCTCCCTTACGGTCGCGGCTCGTGGACGCGCGTAAACCTGATCTGCCCGCCCACAATCACCGTCTGTGCCCGCCCGCGCACCTTCCAGCCGGCGAACGGGCAGTTGCGGCTCTTCGAGCGGAACTGCGCCGGGTCGATGGTCCACTCGACGTTCGGGTCGATCAGCGTCACGTCGGCGGGGGTTCCGGAGCGTAGCGTGCCGCGGTCGATGCCGAGGACGCGCCGGATTGATCGTCAGCTTCTCGATCAGTTGCGGCCAGGTCAGGTGTTTCGGCTCGATCAGGGCGCGGACGCACACCGGCAGCAGCGTCTCCATGCCGATGACGCCGCTCGGCGCCTGGTCCAGCTCGCGCATCTTCTTCTCCGGCGCGTGCGGCGAATGATCGCTGGCAATCACGTCCAGCGTGCCGTCGCGCAGTCCGGCAAGGAGCGCTTCCACGTCGGCGGCCGAACGCAGCGGCGGCACCGTCTTGTAATTGCTGTCGAAGCTGCGCAGACACTCGTCGGTCAGGGCGAAGTGGTGCGGACAGACCCCGGCGGTGACGCGGACGCCGCGCTGCTTACCGCGGCGAATCAGCTCGACGCTGCCGGCCGACGAGATGTGCAAGAGATGCACCCGGCCGCCGGACAGCTCCGCCAGCGCGATGTCGCGGTAGACGATCACCTCTTCCGCCGCCCCTGGCATTCCGCGTAGCCCGAGACGCATGGACTCGAAGCCCTCGTGCATGACGCCGCCGCGCGTCAGCTCTGGGTCTTCCGGATGGCTGAGGACGGCCTTGTCGAACATACGGCAATACTCCATCGCTCGCCGCATGATCTCGGCGCTGACGACGGGAGAGTTGTCGTCGCTGAAGGCAACCGCCCCGCCGTCCACGAGGCCGCCGATCTCCGCCAACTCGGCCCCCTGTCGTCCCTTGGTGACGGCGCCGACGGGAAAGACGTTGCAATTGGCGGCCCGTTCGGCCTGGAGGTAGACGAACTCGGCCGCGGCCTGGCCGTCGATGGGCGGCTCGGTATTGGGCATACAGGCGACGGACGTGAAACCGCCAGCCAGCGCCGCCGCCGTGCCGGTGGCGATGGTCTCGTCCTCCTCGCGGCCCGGTTCACGCAGATGAACGTGCATGTCGATGAGGCCGGGACAGACGATGAGGCCGCTGGCGTCGAGGATGCGATCGGCGCTGAGTGCCGGCTGCGGTCCGACGCCGAGGAGACGATCGGCGCGCAACCAGACGTCGGCGACGCGGTCCACGTTTTGCGACGGATCGATGACGCGGCCGTTGGTGATGCAGACAGTGGTCATAGGGGCGATTGTAGGGCGGGGACCGAGACGAGAGTAGTTGCTTTTCACCACGGACAGGCGGTATAGTGGGGATAAGAAAGAGTTCCCGGAGGGGAGAGATGACCTTCAACAACTTCGTCCGGATTTTGCGGGCGTTCTGCACTCGGAGGCCATTTAGCCCATTTCTGGTGGAGATGAACAGTGGGACGTTGCTTCGTGTTCCCCATCCGGAGGCCCTCATCCTGCGAGGCGAGGTTGCCACGTTTACTGCTCCCGACTCGACACAACGACTGTTCGATTGCACGAGTGTCTGCCAGTTGTATGATTTGCCACCGCTGGATCTTTCCCACAACGCCCCTGCGGCGACGGAGGATTCGAAATGACCGCGAAGGAGTTTCAGGAGCGTCTTGTCAGTCTGCTGCACAAGCGGCCGTTCGTCCCCTTCGAGGTCGAATTGCTATGCGGGGACAAGTTCGTCGTCGATCGGTCGGATGCCGTCTCCTGGGGAGGCGGCGCCGCCGGATTCATCGCCGCCGATGGCGAAATCTACCTCTTCGACTACACGCGCCACGCAGGGCTTCAAAATGTTGTCCGCGGCCGCCGCCACGTGAGGCTCGTCGCTTGCAATCGCGGGAGCTTTTGATGACCGCTAAAGAGTTCCAAGAGCGCCTTGTCGGACTTCTGCACCGCCTTCCGCATCCCATTCGAGGTGGAGCTACTGTACGGGTTGCGGTTCATCGTTGATTGCCCGGATGTCGTGTCCTGGAACGGCGGCGCCGCTGGTTTCATTGACGGGGATGGCGAAATCTACTTCTTCGATTATCAGGACACCAAGGAAATGGGCCGAAACCCCTACGCGAGTCCGGTCTGATCGTCAGGACGAGGGTGGAACGCGGAGAGGAAAGGGGGACGTGCATGCTGGATGCTATACTCCTTCTTCATCATTCCATCGAAATCCACGAAGAACCGATCGAACCAGTTGCTTCATCTATGGTTGACAATCAGGAATCCTCAGTAGTTAGGCGGGTATTCGGGAGAATACGATGAAGAGGAGTGGCGGGGCCTGGAGGTGGTTCGTGTTGCTTTTCGGGCCGCCGATCCTGGCTGGTTGTTCCCAGAAGGAAGTGAAGCAGCAGCGCGACCCAACCGAAGAGCGCCTCTACAAGATCGGCAATGCGTATCTGCAATCCATTACCCGTCTCGGTCGCGCTCCCACGAACATCGAAGAGATGAAGCCCGAACTCGGGGGCGCTGTCTCGACCGATTTGCTCAGGTCCCCCAATGATGGGGAAGAGTTCGTGATCCTGTGGGGTGTGGATTACGCCACGCTTCCCTCCCAGGGCAGCGATCCATATACCGTCGGCGCATACGAGAAGACCGGCGTAAATGGTCAGCGCTATGTTCTCCGCTTTCCCATGGGAGTGCTGCGGATGACGGACGAGCGCTTGAAAAAGGCCAATTTCCCGCGCGGTTATCTGGCTCCCGATTGATCGAGATTCCTGCTGATTATCCTGCGCCGCTGTTTGTTGCAGAGACAATCTATTCTCCCAACGGAGGTTTGGATCATGAAGCGCACTCCGGTCGGACGCCTGGCGTTCACGCTGATCGAGTTGTTGGTGGTGATCGCGATCATCGCCGTCCTGATCGGCCTGCTGCTGCCCGCCGTCCAGAAAGTGCGCGAGGCGTCCTCACGTACGCAGTGCCTCAACAACCTCAAGCAGATCGGGATTGCCTTTCACGGCCACCACGAGGCGCACGGCTACTTTCCCTCCGGAGGGCTGGGACCATCGACCACGAATGGACGGACCTTCAACGGTGCGTCGCCCGCCGATTACCTCACTCAGGGATGGGGCTGGTGCTACCAAATCCTGCCATTTATCGAAATGACCAATCTGTGGGATCTCCCCGCCGGACAGGAGGCCACCATTATCGCCTCACCCCCCAAACTCTATCTCTGCCCGAGCAGGGGGCGGAACCCGGTAGTCCAGGGTATCGGAGTGAACGATTACGCCGGCAACGGCGGCACTTTTGGAACATGGTCCTCTTTGACGAAACCTGCCAACAGTCTCGATGGCCCGCTCACTCCCACGGGAGGCCCTCCGGTCAACCTGTCGAGCATCACGGACGGGACGTCAACCACGATGCTTGTTGGGGAGAAATGGCTCTATTTCGAGTGGTACGATTTCCGAACCACCGGCGCCGAGACCTGCATCGACAACGAGGGCTGGTGCAATGGCTGGGACAATGACGGGATTTGTTTTAGTCAATCGGGTGCCACTCCGGGGACCAATCAACCTCCGCAATCGGATACTGTGAGCGGGTGGGACTGTGGTCTCATTTTCGGCTCGGCCCATTCAACCGGGTTCGCAGCGGTGTTTTGCGATGGCTCCGTCCACTTCGTCAATTACAACATCGATCCCACGAGCTGGCACAACCTGTTGCGCCATCAACGATGGCGGCGAGGTGAACTCGAGCTATTACTGAGAAACGCCGCAACTCCATCGGCTCCAGCACCTCGCGCTCCGCACGATACGACCCAAACCATCGTACCTGCCTCGCCGGCCGACCCACGTCATCAACCCTGCCCGGCGTGCGAACGCTTACTCGCTGCCCCGTTCGGACCGGTCATCAGGGTCAGAACCCGCGAAACATTCGGACAATACCGAGCCGGAACGTCCCGGAACAACCCGGTGCCATACAACAATACAAGTGGTTCCGCGCTGCCATCGAGCGGGAGCGGCGCCGGCATACGAACTGAAGCGGCTTCGCCTCCGATAAGGATCGACCATGAATAATCTGCATCTGCCTTCCAGTTCGCGGAGCATGGCGACGGCGTGGAACTTTCCGCTGGGGATCGAGGGCTTTCGCTACGCCGACCTCAATCGCGTACGGCGGCTGATGGCCCTCTACCAGGTGTTTCGCGACGGACCTTCGGTCGGCGGACCCAGCTCTCGCCGAGCGCTACGAACAGCGTTGCGACCAGTATGCCCGCGGGGAGGGCAAGGAAGATTCGCAACTCCTCATCGACGTCGCCCGGCACCTGGATCGCTTCATCGCCCGCCTATTCCACATCGAAAAGGAAGTCGACGACCTGAATCGGCGCACTGCCGACGACCGGACCGTCTACGAATTCAAGAAACGCTTCCTGGATCGCCTGGTGCTGAAAACGCCTCCTGCTCCGCAGGAGCTGGCGGCCATGAACATCGCCGACGTCGAGTTTCGTTACCGGGAACGGGTGGCGGAAATCCTCACGCGCGGCGAATGGGCGAACGATCCCGAGCGGGAATTGGCCGAGGTTGTCCTCAAGCTGCTCGACCGCCAGGCGACCGCCAAAACCAGGGGAGACGCTGCGGAATCGGCACGCTGCGAGGAGCTGCTGCGCGACGTTTCGGCCTGGGCGCGGGTGCTGGCCTTTCACCCCGAGCTGAAACAGCGGCGCCGGCAGTTCGCCTCCTTCGTCCATCCGGAGAAGCTGGACTTCGAGAACCTGGTGGCCCGCGAATTCACTGATCCGGAGTTGCCCACGCTCTTCGAAGGACCGGCCGAGGGACGGCGCCACCGCGACGGCTTCGGCCTCACCGACCTGCGCATGGCCCCGCGCGAAGCCCTCCGCGAGATGCACTACTGCATCATCTGTCATCCCCGCGACAAGGATTCCTGTTCCAAGGGGCTGCGCGGAGAAAGACGGCTCTGCCAAGAAAAACCCCCTGGGAATCGAACTGACGGGCTGTCCGCTGAAGGAGAAGATTTCCGAAGCGCACCTGCTGAAGCGCGAAGGCCACGGCATCGGGGCGCTGGCCATGATCATGGTGGACAATCCCCTGTGCGCCGGCACCGGCCACCGCATTTGCAACGACTGCATGAAGTCGTGCATCTACCAGAAGCAGACGCCGGTGAACATTCCCCAGATCGAAACCAGCATCCTGTCCGATGTGCTGCATTTGCCCTACGGCTTCGAAATCTACTCGCTGCTGGCCCGCTGGAACCCGCTCAATCTCCGCCGGCCCTATCCCCTTCCTTACAACGGCAAGAACATTCTCGTGGTCGGCATGGGGCCGGCGGGCTACACGCTGGCCCACCACCTGTTGAACGAAGGCTTCGGCGTGGTCGGCATCGACGGGCTGCGCATCGAACCGCTTTCCGTGCGCATGCGCGGGGCCAAGCGGCGCGTGCCCCAACCGATCAAGGACATCAACGACGTCACCGGGCCGCTGGATCGCCGCATCATCCTCGGCTTCGGCGGCGTCTCCGAATACGGCATCACCGTGCGCTGGGACAAGAACTTCCTGGACATCAATTACCTGCTGCTGATGCGGCGCAAGAAGTTCCGCCTGTACGACGGCATCCGCTTCGGCGGCACCTTGACGCTGGACGACGCCTGGAACCTGGGGTTCGACCACGTGGCCATCTGCGCCGGCGCCGGCAAGCCGACCCTGGTGCCCATGAAAAACAACCTGCTGCGCGGCGTGCGCCTGGCTTCCGATTTTCTCATGGGTCTTCAGGCCACCGGCGCTTACAAGGCGAATAGCCTGGCGAACCTGCAACTCCGGCTTCCCGCGGTCGTGATCGGCGGCGGCCTGACCGCCATCGACACGGCGACCGAGATGCAAGCCTACTATGTGGTGCAGGTGGAAAAGGCGCTGGACCGCTACGACCGCCTGGTTCCGAAAATCGGCGAAGAGGCGATCTGGGCCAAGCTGGACGAGGAAGAACGGGGGATCATCGAGACCTGGCTGAAGCACGGTCGCGCCATTCGCGCGGAACGCTCCGCCGCCGCGGCCGCCGGACGCAAGCCGGACTTCAATCGCCTGGTGCGGGCCTGGGGCGGCGTGACCATCGTGTATCGCAAACGCCTGCAAGATTCGCCCGCTTATCGCCTCAACCATGAGGAAGTCATCAAGTCGCTCGAAGAGGGCATTCGTTTTGCCGAACGCCTCAACCCGGTGGAGTGCATTCCCGACGCCTACGGGGCGGTGGCCGAACTACGCTGCGAATATCAGGTGCAACAGGATGGCCGCTGGAAATCGTCCGGCGAGTTCGTGACGCTGCCCGCCCGCGCCGTGATGATCGCCGCGGGCACGCACCCCAACACCACCTACGATCGCGAACATCCGGGCACGTTCCAGCTCGACGACAAGGGCGAGTTTTATCGGGGCCACAAGTTCCAGAATATCGACGGCGTGAAGCAGCTCGTGCCCGCTGGGCCGCTCGGAAATCGGCTTCTTTACCTCGTACGAGAAACAGGGCCGTTACGTCACCTTCTTCGGCGACAATCACCCCCACTACGCCGGCAACGTGGTCAAGGCGATGGCCTCCGCCAAGGATGGCCATCCCGAAATCGCCCGCGTTTTCCAGGACGAATTCGCCCGGCTGAAACCCGAGGACCAGCCGGAGCGCGAACGGAACTGGGTCATGTTCGCCGAATCGCTGGACGAGCAGCTCGTCGCCGAGGTGGTCGATGCCCTGCGCCTGACCCATCAAATCGTCGAGGTGGTGGTGCGCGCCCCGCTCGCCGCCCGGAATTTCCATCCCGGCGAGTTCTATCGCTTGCAGAACTACGAAACGTTCGCGGAGGAGGTCGACGGCATCAAGCTCACGATGGAAGGGATCGCTCTCACCGGGGCCTGGGTCGATCGCGAGCGCGGCTTGATCTCGCTGATCGTGCTGGAAATGGGCGGCAGCAGCCGGCTGTGCTCGTTGCTGGAACCGGGCGAGAAGGTCGTCCTCATGGGGCCCACGGGCACGCCCACCGAGATCCCGCACGATCAGACCGTCGTCCTCGCCGGCGGGGGCCTGGGCAACGCCGTCCTCTTTTCCATCGCCCTGGCTTTGAAGGAGAAGAACAACAAGGTGATTTACTTCGCGGGCTACCGGGCCCCCACCGACCTGTTCAAACGCCAGGAGATCGAAAAGGCCTGCGACGTGGTGGTGTGGAGCACCGACCGCGGACCGTGCATCCAGCCCGCCCGGCCGCAAGATCGAACGTTCCTGGGCAATATCGTCGAGGCCATGCAAGCCTACGCCTCGGGCCAACTGGGCGAGCAACCGATTCCCCTGGCCGACGCCCAACGCATCATCGCCATCGGCTCCGACCGCATGATGGCCGCCGTCAAGCACGCCCTCGCCGACAAACTGAGCAAGCACTTCCCCAACCAACCCACGGCCATCGGTTCCATCAACTCGCCGATGCAGTGCATGATGAAAGAAATCTGCGCCCAATGTTTACAGCGCCACGTGGACCCGGAAACGCAAGAAGGAATCCTTCGTCTTCAGCTGCTTCAACCAGGATCAATTGCTGCAATCGGTCGATTTCACCAACCTGAACACCCGGCTCCGCCAAAACAGCGCCGCGGAGAAACTGACTTCGCTGTGGATCGATCACCTGTTCTCGGCGCGGTTGGTGCAGACGTTGTAAGTTCCAAGTTTAGCCGCGGTTCGCAGAACCGCGCGGCTCTACTCGGATCGGAACTGGAACGGAACCAAGCCATGTCAAAACGTGTGTCTTTGTGCATGATCGTCAAGAATGAGGAGGCGAACCTAACGGGCTGTCTGGAGCCATTGGCCGGCGGTTTGTTCCACGAGCTGATCGTGGTCGATACCGGCTCGACGGACCGTACCAAGGAGGTTGCCCGGAAGCTGGGAGCCAAGGTCTTCGACTTCCCCTGGTGCGATAACTTCGCCGCCGCACGCAATCAGTGTTTGCGGCACGCCACCGGCGAATGGGTGTTCACCTACGACGCGGACGACTACTTCGACGCCGCCAACCGCACCAAGTTGCGCACGCTCCTGGCCAAACTTCCGGACGGCCTGGCCGGGTATAACATGATCCGCCATTGTCCGCCGGGGCCTGACGGCAGCGGCGAATCGTCGATCGAGATGATGCGGCTTTTCCCGAATCATCCCCAGGTTCGCTGGCAGTACCATGTCCATGAACAGGTCATCCCCGCGCTGGTGCGCCTCGGTGCAGCGATCCATTCCACGGACATTGTGATCCACCATCACGGCTACCAGGATCCGAACATGATGCGCCGCAAGCTGGAGAGGAACCTTCGGCTATTGCGGGCCGCGGTTGCGGAATATCCCGACGATCCATTCATGCTCTATTACCTCGGTCGAACCAGCCTGGCGTTCGAGAAGACCGACGAGGCGTTGCCGCTGTTGCGCCGCAGCCTGGAGTTGGCCCATCCCGACGTGCCGTTCATGCGGAAACTCTTTGCCCAACTGGCGCGCGGGTATTACCAGAAAGGGAATCGCGACGCGGCCCTGGCGATGTGCGTAAAAGGCAGGGAGCGTTTTGCGGACGACGCCGAGCTGTTATTCCTGGAGAGCATGTTGCGCAACGAGACCGGCGATCTCAAGGGAGCGGAGGCGTGCCTGCTCGAACTCTTGCGGCCCGGGGCATGTTTCGTTCACGAGGACGCAAGCCTGTGCGGTTTCAAGGCGAAGCAGAATCTGGGCGTGGTCTATCAACGCCAGGGCCGCCCTGCCGACGCGGAGGCGCAGTTCCGCACGGTGATGGCGGAGCGTCCGGACTTTGTGCCGGCGTGGTTGGCGCTGACGAATCTCTACCTGACGCAACGCCGCTGGTCCGATCTGGAAACTACGATCGCGGCACAGGAACACGACTCCCGGCGCGCGACGGACGCGGCGCTGCTGCGAGCCCGCGGTCAGGCGATGCGCAGGGAATATGCCGCCGCCCGAGCGACGTTGCAGCGTGCCCTCGTCCAGGCGCCGAAGGCACTGCCGTTGCGTTTGACCCTGAGTCGGGTGTTGATGGAGGAGTGGCGCGAGTTGTCGGCCGTTGCGGAAGAGGCACTGCGTTCCGTGCTGGAGCTGGACCGCGCAACGCCGAGAGCAGCGCCAATCTTCAGAAGTTGCTCGGCAAGCAATAAAAAGGAGGGTTTTATGCGTATCTCGTTATCAGCGAATCAGCGACAGTTGCTCGCCGAACTGGAAGGTCTGCTGGAGGAATACTATCCCTTGCTGCTTCAGATGATTCGCACCTATCGCGATAGCGTGCTTCTCCAGCCGGCGGCAGCCAGCGTTCGACGGGGTTGGAAGGAGGCACAGCGCGGCGAAACGTTGCCGATCGAACGCCTCTGGGAGGGGATCGATGTCGAGTGAGCCGACTTCCCTTCGGGTGACATTCGCTCCCGAATTCAAACGCAATTACCACAGGTGTCTGCATGACATCATCCGTCAGATGTACTCGATGCGATTGTGCATATCCGGCGGCTCCAACACTCCATTGCAAAGGACCAGAGCGTCGATGATTTCACGTGTGGTTCTTGCGAATGGTGCGTGGTAAATGATGCCGGTAAAGAATTCACCTCGTGTGAGCCAGTCGGCACCAAGACGAAGAAAATCATCATCGATGGTATAGACCACGCGGTTTTCCTGTCGTGCATATTCGAGTTGATCTTGGTCTGTCAGTCCCTTCCTCCCTGTTCCGGATGCCGTAACGACATCGAGGCCCAACGCCAGCAGGGCCTTTGCCACGTCTTCGTCCGCACATTCATCGAAGAAGAAGTGCAATGGCATAGATCATCAATTTTGGCCGGTTGCAGCTGGCGTCAGACGGGAAGGAAACCGAGCGCGGAGGTCTGCTCCCAACCGATCGGCCTCCTGCAAGGAAGCGTCCACTTCAGCGCGATGGTCGAAGTAATAGGCCAGGGCCGAATAGATCTGAGCCAGCGTCAGATGGGGGTGGGCCATCAACACTTCGTCCGGTGTCCTGCGGGCGATAACCGCCTCGCGCACAATCAGATTGACAGTAATCCGAGTGCCTTCAATGCGTGGTAGGCCGCTGCACGTTTCCGGCGTTTTGACGATGTGGGGGTAGTCCATGTTCCTCCCTCTCTATCAGAGCCGCCCACGATGGCACTTGGGAGTCGCGCGCCCAACGATAAGTTATTGTATCCTCACACGCTCGACGGTTGCAATGTCCAATGGCTTGATGATGCGGCGGCGATCGAACAGAAAGTGGGGCGTTTTCATGGCACAGCCCACACCCGAGCAACCGCCGTCGGCCGCAATCCTTCGTCCGCCTTCCCCGTTAATCGTAGTGTCACCTGCGTCAACGCCCCGACCGGCTTCACTTCCGTCACCATGCCGTCCACGGAGGCCATCGGTTTCCGGTCTGTTCCGGCGGCGGCCAGCCGTATTTTAACGCCATTTTTCAACTCGCGGGCCGATTCTCGTGCCTCCTGGAACAGCGTCAGCCGTACCTGTTCGCCGTCCACCGCATCGACGTAACCCGGCAGTCCCTCCTCGGTCATGCGCTTGCGATGCACGGCCTGCTGTTCCACCTGGAACTTCATCAGACTAGCGTCATCGAGAAAGACCTCCCAGCAGACGCGCACACGCGCCCTTGCCGGTGCCGTGCGTCTTGGTGCGCAGCTTGTCGCCGATCTTGACGTCGCTGAATTTCGCCGGTTTGCCGTCCTTCCAGAACCGCGTCTGGGCGTCCGTCTCCAGGACCAGGCCCTTCGTCCGCACGAAACTCCGGTCCGCGTTGGCCTGCGTGAATTCAATCCGCCCCTTGTCCGAGTCAATCCGATCGACCCAGTAATATTCCTTGTGGCCGTTCAGGAAGTTCATCTCGTCCTGGATATACGTCAGCCAGATCCATTTGCCCTCCTCGTTCTGGTGCAAGTGGAAGATGGCCCGCTCACCGACGCGGAAATCCTGCAAATCGCCGAACGCCGCATGGTGCAGCAACTCGGCGTAGGGCAGTACGACGAAGGGAACTATCTCGTCGTTGCTCTCGCTGCGAAACGTGCCGGTGCGCGTCTTCAGGTCGAGACTGACCAGCTCGCCCCAGATGCGGCGCATCTGATCGAGCGGCACGATCGCCTTGCCGGGAGTGATCTTGTCCGGCGGTTTCGGCGGTTCGGCGGCGCAGGTCAGGGCCGCGTACGGAATCAGGGCCAGGAGGTAACGCATGACGAACCTCAATTGCTCGATTAGCCGCGAGCTTCTGCGAGCACTGACCCAGCGCTCGCAGAAGCTCGCGGCTAAACGAAGACTACTTCGCCACCGTGATCGTGATGGCGTTCGACGGATAGACTTGACGGATGTTGTTACCTCTGGGCCGCTTCGGGTCCGGTGGTCGGCCGTAGTCGCGCGCAACCTGGCCGGCGCCGTTGACGGTGAACGTGTAGGTGCCGGGCCGCAGGTTCATTGGCAAGACTACCTCGGCCGTTGCCGTAGCACTGCCCTTGGCGATATTCACCAGCGCCATCGTCGCGTTGTTCGGCATGTCGTAGCCGGCCAGTTGCACCGGCTCGGACCAGTCGGCGGCGCGGTCGATCTTGATCGCGATCGACAGTTTCTCGCCGGGAGCGGCCGTCGTCTTCAGCGGCGTCGCGGTCACGGCGAAAGGCGGCACCTCACGCACCGACAGCACGATACTATCGCTCATGCGCGCGATGCCGGGCGTGTTCACGGTCGGCCAGGTCAGGCCGCCGCCGCGAGCTACTCGCATAACCTCGGCACCGTCGATTGTCGCCTTTCCCATGATCGCGCATCGCGGCGTGGCCGAGGGGTGCCTCGGGCGCCGCTTGAAACACCAGCGGGGCCGATGTCTTGCCCGGCCCGATCACCACCGGGTCACAGGTCACGCCCGGCGGCAGGTTCGTCGCCTCGACGCGGATCGGCTCGTCGAAGCCGTCCTTGCGGAAGGCCAGCACGTCCATCCAGTGCTTGCCGCCGCGGCCGACGACCGTGGCGTCGGGCTGGGTGTCGTGGGTCGGCACCGCGATCAGGCGGAAATCCGGCGTCGGCCGACGAACGCTCAGCCGATAGATGAAGCGCGGCTCGCCGCGCTGCTGGAAGTACAGGTCGCGCACCTGCACGAAGTACTCGCCGTCGGCCGCGGCGGTGAAGTCCCAGCGGGCATCGCGCGTGTTGGTCGTGAAGCGCAACTGGCCGATGTTGCGGCCGCCGTCGTCCGCCGAGAAGATGCGTTTGCCCGTCGGGTCGAAGCCCGTCAGGAACGGATCGACCAGTCCCGGACTGTCGCTCGCCGAAGATCTCGACGACGATCTTCTCGCCCTTTTTGGCGGTGAAGGCGTAGTGGTCCACGTCGTTGACTGGCGAGAAGGTGCCGGTCACGATCGCACGGGATCGCGCAGGCGCTGGGCCGTCTTCAGGTCGTTGTTCGGCTCCTGCTCGAGCACGATCGGATCGTTGGTGAAGGCGAGGAAGATCGGGTTGGAGCTGCCGTCCGGCGTGGTCAGGCGGTAGTCGATGCCGTCGAGCGCGGCCCGAGGCGGCCGGATCGCCTCGCCGTCGCGCAGGCTCGCCGCCCGTTGCGGATCGCTCGGGCCTTCGATCTCGCGCGTGATGATCTCCAGCGGCCGGCCCTGGATGCTGGCACCGCCGGGCGCGGGCTTGCCGCCGGGCAGATTGCGGCCGTAGAACGTGACGGTCGTCTTCTCGCCGGCGCGTACCGCCGCCGGCATCACGGCGTCGAGGTGCGGCAGACTGCCGATGTGCAGGCGATAGAAGTAGTCGCCGCCGCCGCCGTAGACGAAGTCCCAGATCTTGACGGTGTAGTCGCCGTCCTCCGGAGCCGTGAAGTCGATGAACGGATCCTTGCCGTAGTAGTCGCCGCTGTAGGCGAGTTCCTTGCCCTTGGCATCGAAAACGGCAGAGCGTGCCGTCGAGCTGGCTGTCGAGCCGCCACGGCCCAGCAATTGATGAGGACGCGCTGGCCCTTCTTGGCGGCGAAGACGTAGTGATCGACGTCGGTGCTGCTTGTCGATGCGGCCGTTGACGACGACCGGCAGCGTGACGCGCTGGGCCTGGGCCGGCTCGTTGTTCGGCTCCTTTTCCAGCACTTCGGGCCAATCGCCGACGACGAAGGCGCGGAAGTTGGACACGCCAAGCGGCGTCACGGCGCGCGACGTCGTATGGTCCGAGCGGGACGTCCTTGGCGACGGTGACCTTGAACTTGCCGTTGCCGAGCGACTCGGCGGTGATGCCGGGGTGGCTGAAGTAGAGGCCGGTCGCGCCGTCAAGTTCGCCGCCGGCGATGACGCATTCGACGGTCGTGCCCTGGCGGGCGCCGCAGGGGAAGATGCTGTTGAGGCGCGGCACGGGGAGTTGAGCATGCACCGGCGGCGTGAAGGCAACGGCCAGCGCAGAGCGCAGGAGGCAGATGCGGGACATGGGGATACTCGTGACTAGGAATGGTTTAGCCGCGAGCTTTTGCGAGCGCGAAGCGCCTCAGCGCTCGCAAAAGCTCGCGGCTAAACGATCGAACTGCGCTCAACCCACCAGTTCCTTGATCGGCTCGCCGCTGTTGAGGATCTTGAGCGGCCGCTGCGCCTCGTTGAGGTACTCGATGGTTCTGGTCGATGCCCAGGACGTTGTACATCGTCGACAGCACGTCTTCCGGCGAGAGCGGCCGCTCCTTCGGATACTCGGCCTTGGCGTCGGACTGACGCCGATGGCCTGGCCCATCTTGCAGGCCGCCGCCGGCCAGCACCACCGACATGCGCGCCCGGCCAGTGGTCGCGGCCGGCGTCCTTGTTGATGCGCGGCGTCCGGCCGAACTCGCCCCAGACCAGCACCAGCGTGTTCTTCAGCAGGCCGCGGCGCTGCATGTCCTGCATCAGCGCCGCCCAGGCCGTGTCGAACTGCGGCAGTTTCTGTCTTCTTCAGCGCCTCGAAGTTGTTGGCGTGCGTGTCCCAGCCGCCGGCGTTGACCGTGACGAACGTCACGCCCGCTTCGACCAGCCGCCGCGCCAGCAGCATGCTCTGGCCCAGGCTGTTGCGGCCGTAGCGGTCGCGCGTCGCGGCGTCTTCCTGGTTGATGTCGAACGCCTTCTGGGCGGCCGGGCTGACGACCATCTCGAACGCCTTGCGCGTGAAGGCGTCGAGGCCGTCCATCAGGCCGGTCTGGTCGGCGTCGCGGCGCAGCGTGTCGATCGACTTGCAGCAGCTTGCGGCGGTTCTCCAGCCGGCTCATGCTGATGCCGTTGGGCAGCGTCAGGTTGCGGACCGAGAAGTTGGCGGCGTTCGGATCGGCGCCGACGGAGAACGGATTGTAGGCCACGCCGAGGTAAGCCGGCGGCGGTGCTGCGCGGGGCGTTCGGCACGGCGAGGTAGGCCGGCAGACCCGGACGGCGCGGGCCGCGCTCCTTGGCGACGATCGAGCCGTAGCTGGGCATCTCGTTGCGAGGGAATGTCGTTGGTCGGCTTGTAGCCGGTCAGCAGGTAATGGCTGGCCGACTCGTGGCCGGCGTCGGGGTGCGTCACCGAGCGGAGGATGGAGAACTTGTCCATCTGCTTGGCCGACAGCGGCAGATGCTCGCTGATCTCGAATGCCGGGGACGTTGGTCGCGATCGGCTTGAACTCGCCGCGATACTCGGCCGGGGCGTCCGGCTTGAGGTCCCAGGTGTCGATGTGGCTGGGGCCGCCGCCCTTCCAGATCAGGATGACCGACGGTGTCCTTGACGGGCTTGCCTTCGGCCTGCGCGGCGCACGCAGACGCAGCACGTCGGCCAGCGTCAGGCCGGCCAGGCCGAGGACGCCGGCCTGGAGGAAGCTGCGCCGGGTCACGCCGTCGCAGCTCGAATAGCGGCCGCCGGTGATCGATAACACGGTCAGGGTCTCCGTCTTGATCGTTTAGCCGCGAGCTGCTGCGAGCGCTGCCGTGCAACGCTTGCGGCAGCTCGCGGCTAAACGAGTCAATGGTTGAACAGGAATTCTTTGGTATTCAGCAGCGCCCAGAGCACGTCTTCGAACGCCGCCTTGCGATCCTTCTGCTGCTGCGACGTAGTCGAGCACCGTCTTTCGCTTCGTCGGTCCGCGGCATGCGGCCGAAGGCCAGCAGATACAGCTCCTCCGATCACGCCGCATCGGTCTTCTTCGCCTTCAGCACGCAGCGAGCCGGCCGCCGCGGATCGGCGACCTTGCTCTGCAACGTCGGTGGAGTTGAGCAGGTGCAGCGCCTGGGCCAGGTTGGCCTCGCGCGGCCGTTCGCACTCGCAGGGCGTCTCGCGCGTCGGCCGGCCGAACGACGTCGAGGAAGTACGAGGCGACCGATCTCGTCCGGCAACTGGATCGCCCGCGTGCCCTTCGGCAGGCCGGGAAGTTCTCCTGACTGCCGGTCACCTGGCAGATGCGCGTCGAGCATCACCTCGGCCAGCAGCCGGCGCGGATAGGCACGGGCGTAGTTCTGCTGGTCGTGGATGTTGCCCGGCGTCGGCTCCGACGAGAGCTGGTAGGTCGTCGAGGTCATGATCGTGCGGATCAGGTGCTTCAGATCGAACTTGTGCTCGACCAGGTCCTTGGCCAGGGCGTCGAGCAGCTCGGGATTGCTCGGCGGGTTGGTGACGCGCATGTCGTCCACCGGCTCGACCAGGCCGCGGCCCATGAAGTGGCCCCAGAAGCGGTTGGCGATGGCGCGGGCGAAGAACGGGTTGTCGGTGGCCACCATCCAGTCCACCAGCTTCTGGCGCGGATCCTCGTCCTCGCTGATCGTCAACTCGGGGCCGTCGAGGCCGCGCGGCTGCATGATCTTGTTCGGTCTGCCGGGTTGCGCACGTGGCCGTCGGGCCGGACGAAGATGGCCGGCTCCTGGGAGATCTCGCCGCTCTTGCGGCCCATGCGGCGCGAAGAACGCCTGGAACTGTAGTAGTCGTCCTGGCTCCACTTCTCGTACGGATGATGATGGCACTGGGCACAGTTGATCCGCGTGCCCAGGAACAGCTGGGCCGTGTCGTTGGTCTGATGCGTCAGGTTGCGGACCGTGCGATACCAGATCACCGGCGGATGCTGATCGACGGTGCCCTGGGCGGCGACGATGTTGCGCACGAACTGGTCGTAGGGCATGTTGGTGCGAAGGCGTTGCGAATCCAGGCGTGGAAGGCGAAGGTGCCGCGCTGCTGCTCCTTCTGGCCCTTGCGTTGGTTGCGGAGCAGGTCGCCCCATTTCACCGCCCAGAAGTCGGCGTATTCGTTGCGAGCGAGGATCCGATCGACCCACTTCGCCCGCTTGTCCGGGTCGCGTGTCGGCCAGGAACTCGCGGACTTCGGCGGGCGTCGGCAGCGTGCCGATGGCGTCGAGGTAAGCCCGGCGCAGGAACGTGGCATCGTCGCACAGCGGGCTCGGCTCCAGGTTCAGCTTCTTCCACTTGGCCTGCACCAGCTCGTCGATGTAGTTCCGTTCGGCCGGGCAGGCCGTGGGCGCCGACGGACGGCTCTCCAGCCAGCGGGATGCAGATGCGGCAGACGTCCACCTGACCCATGTAGCGGGCCATGACGGCCGTGTCGCCGGTGTTCTCGTCGGTGTGGACCAGGCCGCCAGCGTCGACGGTGGCGAGGTTGGTCTCGTTGCTCTTGAACTGGGCCTCGCGCGTCACGTCGCGGCGGCTGCCGTCGGAGTAGAACGCGGTGACGAGCACCTGCTGCTCGGCGCTGCCGGCCGACGACGGCCAGCTTCGGGAAGCACTCGATGCGCGTGACGAAGGGATCCTTGTCGGAGCCGGCCGGCGTGCCCTGGCGGATCCAGCGGCAGGAGCAAGGCGTATTCGGACGAGTCGGCGAGTCAGCCGCTTGCCGCCGCCGTGCGGGACCGCGCCGGCACGCCTTGAGCAGCAGCAGGCTGCGGTCCGGCGACGACGGCACGATGCGCCGGCCGCGCGCTTCCTTGACGAGGGCGGCGAAGTCGAAGTCGGCGTCGAAGCCGAGCAGCGAGAGTTTGAAGCCGTTCTGCCCGACTGGCCTTGCCGTGGCAGCCGCCGGCGTTGCAGCCGAGCTTGGTGAAGATCGGCACGACCTGGTTGCGGAAGCTGACCGGCGCCTCAACCGTGAAATTCTTTACGGTGATGATCGAAACGGCAGTTCGGCCGAAACACTCGACGCGGATCTCAGCCGTGCCGTCGCCATGCGGCGTCACCAGGCCATCGGCGCCGACCGTCACGACGCTGGGTTTCGAGCTGGTGTAGATAGCCTTTCGGCTGTAATCGAAGGTTCGGCCATCCGCCGTCCCCAGGACCAGCAGGCGCTGCGAGGCATCGACACCGTCAAGGGTTACCGCCGTGGGCGTGACGGTCAGCGCGGAAGGACTGGGAAGCGCAACCACACGCACACTGAGATTTGGCGTTTTTTCTTCGGCGTCCACCGGGCTGAGAAAGCTCAGCAGCATAAAGCAGGACACGGTCAGTGGGGATAGTGTGCGCACAAAAAAAGACCTCATGGGGTCGTCTATCCTTGCAGGTGGGAGGGCGCGGCAGGCAGGTTGGCTGGCGGGACGGCGAAGCGGGGTGGTACTGTGGAGAGATCGATACTACCCTATCCAACACCATGATAGTCGATGGAGTATCGGCTGACAAGAAAAAAGTTGACGGAATCAGGGGCCTGCGAGCCCGCAGCGCCAAGCAAGGGCGAGCAGAACCATTTCCGACGCTGTTCTGCTCGTCCTTGCTTGGCGCTGCGGGCTCGCAGACCGCCGCTCGCCGACCCTTTTTCTCAGACGAATCGTTGCATTTCGGCGAATCCCAACCAGTGTAAAAAACAACAGCCGAGGTGATAGGTTCCGTCCAGTTCGGGTTTGACCCAGCAGACCTCAGCCATCCGGACGAGCCTGTAATTTCCTGCCGCCGCCTCCAACTCCATTTCAATGGTTGAGGAAACGGGGAACGGTTCCGAGGCCGTGATCCCGATGCCATCCGGAGAAATGTCCACCAGCCGGGCACGCACGCCGCGACCGAACGGTTGGTGCGCCGCCCGGCAGCGGGCAACTCCTCTGGCTCGGCGCCGTGGGAGGCTCCGACGATCGAGGCATTCCGGCGTGCGGGATTCGATTGCGACGCATGATGTCATAACAGTGCTCACGGATACTTGTGGACGCGATATTATCCGCCGGTGCTGGTCCGGCTGTTCGGGAGCGCGGGTCCCTATTTAATAAGCGGCATCCCGAGGGCAATGGAGCGCGCGAGACCATCGACCAAAGGTTCGCACCGACCGACACCAGCCTGACGCGCCAGCGAAGGGAACTACCTCCCCCTTCGCTGGCGCGTCAGGCTGGTGTGAACAGCGCACCGGCCATTTTAGAAAGAGTGCGATGCGGAAGACGCTTACCCCCGTGATCCAAGCTGGCGTCCCTGCCCTCGTTCTCGCGCCGATGGAAGGCGTCACCGACGCGCCCATGCGCGCCCTGATGTCGGAGCTCGGCGGGTTCACGTTTTGCGTGACGGAGTTTTTACGGGTCAGCCAGAGCATTCCTGGCTTGCGGGCTTTCCGCGATCATGTGCCGGAACTTGCCAACGGTTGTTGCACGGCGGCGGGTCTGCCGGTGCAAATCCAGCTCCTCGGCGGCGACCCCGACAAACTCGCACTGGCGGCGTTGGCGGCCGTCAAGGCCGGGGCTGGCGCGGTGGACCTCAATTTCGGCTGCCCCGCGCCGACGGTCAATCGGCACGATGGCGGCGCTACCCTGTTGAACCATCCGGAGCGCATCCGCGCGATTGTCGGGACCGTGCGTGCGGCCCTTCCCTCGGAAATTCCCGTCAGCGCCAAGCTCCGGCTGGGTTGGGACGACGCCCGCGCGATCCATGTCAATGCCGACTGTGCAGCCGCAGGCGGCGCGGCCTGGATCACGATCCACGGGCGGACCAAAGTGCAGGGCTACCAACCTCCCGCGTCCTGGCAGCCCATCGGCGCGGTGCGGGCGCGGCTGGCCATTCCCGTCGTGGCGAATGGGGATATCGCCACCGTCGAAGATCTGCGCCGCTGCCGAGAGGCGACCGGCTGCGAGCACTTCATGCTGGGCCGCGGGGCACTGGCGTCTCCGTGGCTGGCGCGTGCCGCGGCGCGAGAACTGGATATTCCCGGCGCGGCTCAGACCGAGTTGTTCGGAAGCACGCCCGCGGAGTGGCTGCCCCTGGTGCGGCGCTTCGTCGAAATCAGCTCCGCGATGAACGAGTCTCCCGCCTACACCGTCTGCCGCTTGAAGCAGTGGCTACGAATGGCCAATCACGGTGCCGCCATGCCGTGGTTCGACTCGCTAAAGAGGCTGCGGAGTCCGCAAGAAATGCTGAACTACCTCGGCTTGATAAAGGGGACAGGCACGAATGGCACTGTCCAGCGTAACATATTTACCGCACATTAGTTATAGCAATCGACCGGTTACTTAACATCTTTTTCCTCTCTTTAATATCTCTCTATTGCTTCGCGCGGTCGCTCCTCGGCTTGGGCACTCTCCTCAGGCAGCCGTTCCCGGCACCATCAGCCCAGCGCCGCGCAACCCGAACGCTGGCCGCTGTCCCTGCACGCTGCTGACCTCTGGCCTTGGACCTTTGTACCGCCCTTCCCCTCTCGACCCACCGACGCACCTGTCCAGGACCAACCTACGACTGATTCAGCAATGCCGCCCGCGCGGCCGCTCGCGGTTGCGTCTGCAGGCGATGCGGCTTGGGACGGCGTTTCACCGCACGCGGTTCGCAACGGTCCGGCCGATCCCCGACCACCTCACGCCCCAAAACACGCTGGATCGCTGCACCCAACGTGGACCGCCCCGCTGCCGACGCCGTCGTCAACCGGTCCCACGACGCCCGCACCGCTTGCTGCGTCGCCGTGAAACTCAGACCCCGCGGACTCAACCCCGCGGCTAACGCTCCCTGGGCCGCCACCTTGCGGATTAGATTGTAACCTAACAGGTGCGCCCAGATTTCCTTCTCGACCATTGCTGGTGTCTTACACGCAGTTGGTCCATCCCCATATATTGTTTGAGCGAGCGGATATCCAGTTCCACATGCCAACGCTCGTGATACCAATCCGTGATCGCATCGTGGCGATAGGTTTCGGCATCGGTCAGGGTCGTCACTACCACCAGTTCCCGAATGCGGTAGCCTGGCCGGCGTACCTGCGTCCGGACTTCACGCACGGTCAGCGTCGGTGGTAACGCCGCGTAAGTGGCGGCGTCCATCCAGTCCGGCCGTGCCGGTCGCTGCCAGGTAACCACGTGGTCATCCACTCCCAACCGCCGGCCACGCCGGAAATCCACACCCCGCCGCTGGTGCAGGCGAAACACCACCTCCACACCGCGACGCAACGCCAAGGCCACCAAAAAGTAGGAGCAGTCATAGCGATCGGCCCGCAGCGCGGTGCCGGGTCGTAGGTCGTCGAGCAACTGGCGGAACAGAGCGGTTTCGCCCGTCTTCTTGCCCTGATAAGGGCCGAAGGCCATGCCGTGCAGTGTCGCCGTGGCCAGGGACATGAGTACGACCAGGCGGAGCAGGGGGAAGCCCAGCCCCGGCTTTTGGGCCGGCGGTTGCGGATACGCTCGTTGATTCGCGGGCGTATCGGGCAAGGACACGGTCAGGCCGTCGACCAAGTGGACGTGCTTGCCCTGCCAAAGCCAGGAGGTAGGGATGGTGTCATCGAGTTGCCGACTGACCTGCAACGCCAGGCGGCGTAGCACGGCGGCGGGGATGCGGGCCCGTGCCCGGCAATAAGCCGCCGTGTCGCTGGCACAGGGCCCGCGTTCCAGGGCGACCACCACGACGAGCACACGCAGCACGGCGGCCCGGCAGGATTTGTCCACCCCCAGGACTTGCGAGGGAAAAGCCCACAGGGTGAGGGCTGGGTTGAACACGGCGCGTGCCGAAGTGCCGAAGTGGATCCCGGCGTCGTCGAAAACCTGTTGCACGTCGTGAGCCGGGAGAACGTCGGCGAAGGGTAGATCATCGGCCTGGAGGAAAGGAGCAAGGCGGATGATTTTGATAGAAAGACATCGCGACCTTCCTTGTCCCAAACCAAGAGCGCGAAGGATACAAGGAAGGTCTGCGATAGCAGCAGTGTAGGCAAGGAAGGGCCTGAAAACCAGGGGAAAAAGCAGCTGTTGGTTGCAACGGCTGGGGAGCAGCAAGCCGCGCTGCCAGCGTTCGGGGTGCGTAAACGTCTGGCGAACCGGAAAGAGATGAGCGAATAACCGAAGGCACGGCAGGATAAACAGTTGTGTCCGGAAAGAGGCGCTGGACAGTGCCATTCGTTCCTGACGCCTTTTTTCTCCAAACGCTCGGCCAAGCTAATTGCGATCTACCTGCGCCAGCACCTGACGCACCAGTTCAACGTCCACTTTGAGGATAGCGGCGATCTCCGCGACGGACTTCTTCTCAGCAGCCAACCTCGCAATGGCGACGCCCTTCTCGATACCTTCCTTCAGGCCCTCCGCCCGGCCATCCTTCAGACCCTCCTCCCTGGTTTCCTGGTAGGCGCGGCTTTCGCGAATGTCGTGTATCTGCAACATGGCATGAATCTCCTTTCAGCTCAGCCGGGGCAGTTTGTACATGATCACGGTTTCGATCAATTGTATCAGATCAGCCCGCAGCGCTTCATCCCCGATTTCCGTCTTGGCACGCGCGACGAGGGTACGAGCTGTCGCCGGTGCCTGGCTTTCCGTTTGCCGAATCAAGTACAGAATCGACAAGCCCAGCGGCGCGTTCGCCAATTCCGGCATCTCTTCCAGATAGAAGCGTCGGATCAGCCCAGCGTCCAGCAGCGGCTGATAGGGCGTCAATGCCTTCGGCTCCAGGTTGCGGTTCGCGAACAGCACCACGCCGCAAAACGCTTGGCCCGGATCGTGTTGCTTCAGATAGGTGTAGACCTTGGCCAGCAGGTCGGCGAAGACACTGGGCAATGGATAGAACTGCACTTCCAGGAAGTACAACGGCAATCCGGCCTCTCTGGGCAGGAACACACCGTCAACGCGGTGCGACGTCTCCTTGAACTCGAGGGCTTTGTACTCGTAGCGCGCCGCCGTGTCCGCGGCCACGTCAGCCGACATCCCCAGTAACAGGAAGAAGGTCTCCGGGCTGGTCTCGAACAGTCGATAGAAAATCGGGTCGGTGATCATTGTGGCGGTTCCGGCTCCGCGGCGTCTGGCAAATGGTAATGGCCAAATGTTGTTGTATATGCGGCAATCGCACCAGCGCCTGGATCGCCGGCGGCCTACGCTGGGCGAAAGCGGTGCGGCGGTGGTGCTGGTGCTGGTCGGCCTGCTGCAACACAAGCGATCCATCAGGAGAGCCGCGGCTGCATCGTCGCAAGTAGGTTTCCGCTGGCGTGCCAAGAGCATACGGTATAGGAGGGAAACCACGGCTCTGCAATCGCTACCCTAGCAGCACAAGGTGCCCAGTGAACGAATCGAACGCGTCTCCCGGTCCCGCGAATCAGCCGGGTGCTTTTGACAAACTCCCTTTCATCCCAGCGCCCTCTGGCACGCCCGATCACACGTTTGATACCCATCACGGTCTGTTGCCGATTAAGGCCTCCCCTGCGCCCTCGACGCACGGTGCCATAGCGCCGGCGACCAGAGAACCCGGCACGGGCACAATGTTGACGGCGGGGTCCAAAATCCAGGCCGGTGCGTCGTCGGCGCCGCAGAACCTCGCCGTTCCCGGCTACGAGATCCTCGGCGAATTGGGCCGCGGCGGCATGGGTGTTGTGTACAAGGCGCGGCAGATCAAGGCGAATCGCGTCGTCGCGCTCAAGATGATCCTGGGCAGCCGGCACGTTGACCTCCAAGACAAGATGCGCTTTCAGATCGAGGCCGAGGCGATCGCGCGCTTGCAGCACCCGAACATCGTACAACTCCACGAGGTCGGCGAACACGACGACATGCCGTTCTTCTCGCTGGAATTCTGCGAGGGCGGCTCGTTAGACACACTACTGAAGGGTCAGCAGGTATTCCCCCGAGAAGCAGCCGCGCTGATTCAGAAGCTGGCGCGAGCGATGCATTACGCCCATTCGCGCGGTGTGGTGCATCGCGATCTGAAACCGGCGAACATTCTTCTGGTGAGCCCGGTCGCGTTAGCGCCGGGAGGTGCTCGGGGCGCTAACACAATCTCGCTTGCCGCCATCGAGACGAAGATCACCGATTTCGGCCTGGCCAAGCGCACCGACTCCGGAAGCGACGTAAGCCGCTCCGGCACGATCATGGGCACGCCGAGCTACATGGCCCCGGAGCAGGCCGCCGGCAAGGTCCACGAAATTGGCCCGACCGTGGATGTGTACGCGCTGGGTGCCATCCTCTACGAGCTGCTGAGCGGTCGGCCGCCCTTCAAAGGAACGACGGCGTTTGACACGATCCGACAGGTCCTGAATGACGAGCCGCTGCCGCCCTCGCGCCTCAATCCGAAGATCCCGCGCGATTTGGAAACGATCTGCCTGAAGTGTCTGGAGAAGGACGCGAAGCGCCGCTATGCCGACGCCGCAGCGCTTGCTGACGACCTGGCGCGGTACCTGGCCGGCGAGCCGATTGCGGCTCGTGCGGTCAGCCGCTGGGAACGGGCCCTGAAATGGGTGCGCCGCCATCCGGCCGCGGCGACGGTGTATGCCCTTGTCTTGATCGTCGTGGTCCTGGGCGTTGTCGGCGGAGGCATTTTCTCGCTCTGGCGACGCGCGGAGACCGCCTATGCAGCCGCTGACCTTGCCCGCCAGCAGGCCGAGGAAGAAAAAGGCCAAAAAGAAAAGTTCTTGCTGCAGGCCGAGTGGTTGGTCTACGCCGGTAATATCTACAAGGCGCAGGGGGAATGGGAAGCCAGCAACGCCCGCGTGGCCCACCACTATCTTGATGCTTGCCGCTGGGATTTCCGCGGTTGGGAACACGATTACCTTTATACTCTTTTCAACAAGAACCAGCGAACCTTTCGGGGGCACAAAGACCACGTCAATGCCGTGGTGCTGAGTGCCGACGGCAACCACATCGTCAGCGGCAGTTTTGACGGGACGGTAAAGGTCTGGGATGGGCGCACCGGCCAGGAGACCCTGACGCTTGCGGGGCACACAAGCGGGGTCATGGCGGTGGCCCTCAGCGTCGACGGCAAACGAATCGTTACCGGCAGTAAGGACAGGACCGTCAAAGTCTGGGATGCGCGAACGGGCCAGGAACTGCTGACCCTGTCGCATACGGAATTCGTCGGCTGCGTGGCCCTCAGCGCCGACGGCAAACGCATCGCCGCGGGAAGTTCTGATCATACCGTGAAAGTCTGGGAGGCGGACACGGGCCAGGAAACCCTGACCTTCAAGGGGCATACGGGTTATATCAGCGGCGTGGCCTTTAGCCCCGACGGCAAACACATCGTCAGCGGCAGTGAGGACAAGACCGTAAAGGTCTGGGAGGCCGGCACCGGCCAGGAAACCCTGACCTTCAAGGAGCACAAGAGGGCAGTCCTCAGCCTGGCCCTGAGCCTCGACGGCCAAAGCATCGTCAGCGGCAGTTTTGACGGCACCTTCAAGCGCTGGCATACGCACACGGGCGAGGTGCCATTGACCATCCAGGGAAAGACGGCCGCTTTCTCCGGCGTGGCCCTGAACCGCGACGGGACACGCATTGTCAGCGGCAGTCTGGACGGGACCGTGCAGGTCTGGGATGCGAGCACGGGCCAGGAAATCCTGACCCTAAAGGGGCACACCGACAGAGTCGTCAGCTTGGCCGTTAGTGCCGACGGCAACCGCATCGTCAGCGGCAGTTGGGACAGTACTGTGAAGGTTTGGGATGTAACAACGAGGCAGGAGCCCCTGACCTTCAAGGGGGACCCGGACTGGGTCAACAGATTCCCCCTGGGCGACGCCGATCGCATCGTCACGGGCAGTAAGGACAAGACCGTGACGGTGAGGGATATGCGCACGGGCCAAGAAACCCTGACGCTCAAAGGGCACACCGGGGTCGATAGCGTGGCCTTTAGCCCCGATGGCAAACACATCGTTACGGGCAGTAAGGACAAGGCCGTGAGGGTCTGGGATGCGCGCACGGGCCAGGAAACCCTGACCCTCAAGGGGCACACCGACAGGGTCAAGAGCGTGATCGTGAGCCCCGACGGCAAACGCATCGTCAGCGGCAGCTGGGACAAGACCGTGAAGGTTTGGGACGCTCACACGGGTCAGGAAACTCTGACCCTCTACGGGCATACCGACACCGTGACAAGCCTGGCCGTAACCCCCGATGGCACACGCATCGTCAGCGGCAGCTGGGACGGTACCGTGAAAGTCTGGGATGCGCGCACGGGCCAGGAAATCCTGACCCTCAACGGGCATACCGGAAACAAGGGCCTCAATGGCGTGGCCCTCAGCCCCGATGGCAAACGCATCGTCAGCGCCAGCAGAGACGAGACCCTGAAAGTTTGGGATGCGGCTACAGGCCAGGAGATTATGACCCTCAAGGGGCACACGTACTACCTTAGCTGCGTGGCCGTCAGCCCCGACGGCAAACGCATCGTCAGCGGCAGTGGCGACGGGACCATGAAGGTCTGGGATGCAACCACGGGTCAGGAAACTCTGGCCCTGAAAGGACACACGACCCATGTCAGCAGCGTCGTTTTCAGCTCCGATGGCAAACGCATGGTCAGCTTCAGCGAGGACAATACCGTGAAGGTCTGGGATGCGAGCATGAGCCAGCCAAGAGTTTTGCCAACGTGGGAATGATGGCCACTTGCTGCCGATTCGGCGATGGGGCTGCGTCTCGATCCGTCCGCGGCTGAATTCACTTCTAATCCTATCTCCCGCCGCCGTCAACGAAAATCGCAGAGGGAAAAAGCCGTCAATTTCCGTTCAAGCAGAACGCGCTGCACCGCTATGACCGCGGCGGCGGGTGGCGACCGCGTTGCGCTTCCTCTTCGCGAATGGCAAGAATCGAAGGGCGATTCATCCGGAGAGCTACGACCGTCGCTCGTCCCGTTGGCGTCAGCCCAATCATCGTGACGCCTTCCCAGTGAAAATGCCGGTCCCAGTGTTGACGGCGGGGATGGAACAAGGGCACTTTGCGACCAGTCAGCGGATCAGCCGCGGAGCGTCGCGCTTCCTTACGCAGCGAACAGGAAACGCACGCCATGGCCAGGTTGCCCGTTACCGTCCCGCCACCCGCGGTCTGGGGTACGATGTGGTCGATGTGAAAGGAGGCTTCTTGCCCTGCCTGGGAAAGACCGCAGTATTCGCAACGGCCGCGGGCTCGGGCCACGACATGCCGGCGCAACCGGGCGGGAATGCCGTTCATGCCCGGGTCGCCCTTTGGGACGGACGGCGTTCGGCCCGCAACCGTAACAGGGACAAAAACTCCGCCATCTCGACCAGTCCTTCGGCTTCCTTGCGTTCTGCCGTGGATAAGCGGATGCCGCTGTCCTGCCGGTCCAACAGATCTTGCAGGCGCGCGTCCACGCCGGCTGGCAGGCGGAACTCAGCCAGGTCATCCGGCAGTTCCAGTTCGATGGCAATCGTTCGGGACATGACCTCTCCAGTGGAGAAGGAAGATTAACACCGGAGCGGACAACGCTGATACCTCCGCGGCTGAATTCACTTCTAATCCTATCCCCGCCCGCTGTCAACGAAAATCGGCCAGCGGGTTCGATCTTCGCTCCCAGAAGCTGCGTGCGCGCCGTTGACATTTGGGTGCGAAAGTGGCACGATACCACGGGAGGGAATGATGCCCGATTTCGGCGAGCTACTCGAGGCCACGACCAGCGACGCCAGCCTGTTGGTGCTCTTCATCCCGAGCGCCGACCGCGAAGGGGACACGCTCGGCAAGAAACAGCAGAAGCGCTGGGTGCGCAAGGCCCTGCAAGCTGCTGGGCCAGCGTTTCAGCGGTGCGACAGCGTTCCCGCGCGGCTGGGGCACCTGGCGAGATGACGCCCAGGGCGGTCGGATTGTCTGGGACCGGCCAGTGCTGATCCAGTGCTTCACGAGCGAGGCCGCTATCCGGGAACATACTCCCGCCCTGCGCGAGTTTCTCCACAACATGGGGACGGCGACCAACCAGGGGGCGGTAGCGTGCGTTCTCGACCGGATCATGTATCAGATAAACTTCCCCCTTCAGCAAGGAGCCTAGTCATGACGATCGACCCACGGGAATTCGCGCAGTTGCTCGGAGCCGAGATCGTCGGCGAGGTTCCCGACGTGGGAGGCGGTCCATTCGGTATGGCCCGGCTGGCTCACATCATGCACGAGCGCACTGATCCCCGGCCGCGGAGAGCGGCCCGGCCGGCCGACCGACCCGAGTTGGGTCACACGCTGCAAGGTGCCAATGACCGACGCTACGCTCCGACGACTGACGGAGCTGGCTGAGGCGATGAGCACCGGCAACCGTAAGGTCAGCCCGATGCAGGTCGCCGCCCAGCTCCTGGAAGAGGCGGTCAGTCGCGTTGACGTGAAGACCCCGCTGCGCGAGAGCGAGCCAAATCCAGCGGAGAAATTACCGCCGAAACCGATCAAGATCAGACCGGCGCACGGCGGCAGGCCGCAGGAGCAGGGCCGTAAGAACGACCATCGCCGGAAGAAGGCCTGACAGGCAGGCGGTCTTGCGGGTGGCCTGCGACGCCAGGTGACGTTTAGCCGCGAGCTTTTGCGAGCGCTGGACGCAGCGCTCGCAAAAGCTCGCGGCTTAACAAGTCTCACTTCTTCGGCTCCGGCGGCGTCCAGTTGAACATCTGCAATGGCCCGCGCTTTGTCTGGAGACACGTATCGTCCGTCGAGGTGAACGCCGGGCTTTGCGTGTGGTTCAGATAAACGCTGTTGATCGACTTGGTGCAGCGACCCACGGAATTGATCTCGATCAGGCTGCCGTGAATGGTGTCGGTGCTGTTCAGGCTGCCGGTTACTAGGACCACACAGCTATCGATCTGCCGCGTCCGGCCGATGCTGCCGTGACACAGCACAACGCAGTTGCGCATGATGTTGAAGCCGTCGATGTCGCCCTTGACGATCACGATGCAGTTGGTGAACGTGCCGACGCGGCCAATGGAGCCGTTGCTGACGACCACGCAGTTGTACAGCCCCGTGATGCTGTTCGTGTCGCTATTCAGCAGGAGCCGGGCCGTGTTGGCGTCGGTTTCCGGCATGGCTCGCAGCGTGGTCATCTTGGCGAGATCGAGTTTCGTGACCCGAAACGAGCGATCGGCGACCTCTCCGGCGCGTTTCTCGATCGCCGCGGCGAGATGGGCGATTCCCTGCCAGCGCTCTTCCGTGGCGAAGTCCTTTTCCTTCGCCAACCGTTCAATGAACTTCTCCAGTCCTTCGCGGTTGACCTCGGCGAGGATCTTCTGCTCGGCCCGTTCTTCGACGCGCACCGTGATGGTCGCGGCCAGCTCGCCAGCCTTCTGACGCACGTCGGCGTCGGTGCTTTTCTTGGCTTCCTTCAATGCCGGCAGCGCGGCCTCGTCGGCATCGAGGAGGCTTTTGGCGGCGTTCTCCCGGGTATCGAAGTCGTCGCTGCCGAGCTGCTCGACGAACTTCTGGATCGCCTTCGGATCGACCGGTTTCGGCTTCTCCTCGGAACGGACAGCGAACGGAGTGAGCAGGACGGTGAGGGAGAGGAGGAAGCGGTGAAACATGGGAACCTCGGCTTGGGAACTCTCGGGCAGCATGTTCTTTGGGGTTGCTGTTCTTGTCGTTACACGTTACCAATCACATAACCATCACATAAGGCGATTCGTCGTAACTCTTTACACTACCACACGATGGAACACAATGACATACGATGGCACATCTTTACCCACGATGCCAATCACATAACCATTACATAAGCCGGATCGTCATAAGTGTAGGTGCTGCAAGCTAATGTAAGCCGATTCCACGCAACGCTTGGCAATGAAAGACAGTGCCAGTTATATAACCATTACATAAGCCGATTAGACCTCAATGGCGCAGCAATGGTGTTTGATCACTTTTTCTCCGCGCTTGGCGTCTCGGCGTGGAATAGGTCCAATGGCCCGATCGCCATTTGCACACACCGGTCGTCCTTCGACTCGCGGGCCGGACTTTTCCGCAGGTTCACGAAGGTGCTTTTTTCCGAATGATCGCATGTCACGTCGCCATTTGCTTGCACCAGACAGCGGTCGAGATTGCCAATGGATATACGACCTGTGGCAAGGATGACGCTATTCTCTGCTGCCCGTAATTGCTTAAGGTCGCCGAGGCAAAGGACGACGCTATCCACGATGTGTGTGCATCCGTCGAGGTCGCCGCGCACGATAACGAAAGAACCGCGCAGCGACCGAGCTTTTTGGACAGGGTTGTAGTTGATAACGAGGCATCGGTTAATGAGGTCGAATTGGTCGCCTTGATCCAGCACGATGCGGTCAGTCTCAGCTTTGAGCGGCCGGTAAGTTCTGCGGCGTTCGACTCTATATGCGATCATCGCTCGAGTTAAGTCTACTTCTGGGAGGGCGAAAGAAGGTCCGCCGATACGCGCACGTCCGCTTCATCACCAATTTGCCAATGCCCGCCAATGCCTTCCATGTGGTTTCTTGGTCATGTTTGCTGTCGAGGAAGGCGTTTAGCCCGTTCCTTGAGATCTCTTCAATATCGCCTCGCACCGCAGCAAGTGGAGTGAGGATATGGATCAATTCCATCGCTCTGCGCCGCACCTCGGCGTCGGACGACTTTAGGGCTGTTTTGAGTAGCGGCAGAGCCTCATCGGCTTCGAGGAGGCTTTTGACAGCATTCTCACGGGTATCGAAGTCGTCGCTGCCGAGCTGCTCGACGAACTTCTGGATTGCCTTCGGATCGACCGGTTTCGGCTTCTCCTCGGAACGGACGGCGAACGGGGCGAGCAGGACGGTAAGAGAGAGGAAGAAGCGTTGAAACATGGAGGTCCCTCGTTTCATGGGGCGAGCTGGCAGCTTGCCCTACGTTTTATCAGCTTTCGAGTGCAGACAGGCGCAGGCATCGATCTCCGCCGCCCGCTCTACACACGCCCGCAGTGCCGCCAGTAGCCGGTCGGCGTCATGTTCGCTGCGCACGCACTCCACAGACTCCGCCGCTTCGCCGTGTACGAAACAACAGTTCGCGGCGTCGTCGCAGCGGTCCATGCACTCGGTCTTGATGACGTTCAGCTTGTACGGCAGGCCGGCGTCCTCGACGCGGTGCTTCAGCCATTTGCCCGGAGAGTTGTTGCAAACGTGCTTCCACGCCTTCGCGCAATCCTTACCGTCGCACAGGAATACGGTCACGACGGTCTTGCTCATCGCGGTGGACCTCGCTGGGTATATCCATTATCCATACCGAGGGCGTTCGGCGATAGGGATTTTTGCTCGTTTAGCCGCGAGCGTTCCGCGAGCGCTGGATTGTCCAGCGCTCGCGGAACGCTCGCGGCTAAACGACAGGGAAACGGACGATGTTTGTGGCGGTGGGATCGTTCAGCAATTCCGGATGAAACAATCCCAACCGCGTGCGCCGCAGCAGGAAGTCAGTCGGCATCATCGCCATCTCGTGGTCGCGCTGGTACGCCAACTCCGCCCGCAGGTCCGGCTCGCTCTCGATGACCGGCTTCGCCAGCGCCGGGTCGAGGTCGAGGTACGCTGCCACGTCGAAAGCATGCCGGCCGTAGCGGTCCAGCAGGTGCCGCGCCGCCGCCGGACCGAGATGGTGGCGCGAGCATAATCGAGACAGGGCGGTTTCCACGAAGGCCGGCCACTCTCCCGGCGGAGCGCCGTCGAGGCGGAAATCACAGGTGCGGCAGCGGCGACGTAAGCCGAGGCGGCGCACCACGACGTCGGTGATCGTCTCGGCCATCGCGCGATACGTCGTGTACTTACCGCCGGCAACCGTCAGCAGGCCGTTCGGCCCCTCGACGATGCGGTATTCGCGCGACCGCGCCGAGGGGTCGGTGCCGGCCGTCCGCAGCAGTGGGCGCGAAACCGGCGAAGGCGCCGAGCAGGTCGTGGGCTGCCAGCGGCGGATCGAAATAGCGGTTGTGGCCCGCCAGTAGATAGGCGATGTCATCGTCCGCGGCGCGGACGGCGTTGGGGTCGCCGGACCATTCGGTGTCGGTGGTGCCGAGCAGCGTCTTGCCGAGCCAGGGGATGACGAAGAAGACGCGGCCGTCCGCCGGGTGCAGCAGCAGAAACGCCGCCGTCAGCCCACGCCCCGGCGCCACCACGTGTATTCCCTTCGTTGGCGCCAGCAACGGCTCGCCGGTCTCCCCCGCCAGGCGGCGCACCGTATCGACCCACGGCCCGGCGGCGTTGAGGATCACCTTGGCCCGGATGCGGAACTCGGTTCCGGAGAGGCGATCCACGGCCCGCACGCTGTTTCGCTCAATCGCCGCCGCCTCGACGTGGTTGGCCACGCGCGCTCCGTGCAGCGATGCCGAGCGGATCACCTCCAGGCATAGGCGGGCGTCGTCCATCAGCGCGTCGTGGTATTCCGCCGCCCCGTGTAGGTCGTGGCGGCGCAGACTGGGAAACTCGCGGCACAACGGGCCGAGCGGCAACGGCCTGGCCCGGCAGATGTTCGCGGACCCGGCCAGCAGGTCGTACAGCGTCAGACCGGCCCGCCACTTCCACGGCCGGACGCGGTCGCCGGTGCAGAACGGCAGCACGAAACGCAGAGGGCGCACCAGGTGTGGGGCGTTGCGCAACAGCCGGCCGCGCTCGTGCAGCGCCTCGTAGACCAGCCGGATTTCGCCGTATTCGAGGTAACGCAGCCCACCGTGAACCAGCTTCGACGAGGCGCAGCTGGTGCCGCCGCCGAAATCGCCCTGGTCGATCAGACCAACGCGCAAACCGCGCAACACCGCGTCGAGAGCCACGCCTGCCCCGGTGATGCCGCCGCCGAGCACGAGTAGGTCGAGTTCGCCGTCCGTGAGCGCATCCACGTTCCGTTTCATAATCCTCATTGTCGGGAGCGCACGTATGGTCGGACAGGAAAAGATTGCAGCTGGAAGACAGTTGGTCGTTGTGTAGGCGGCTCAGCTACTTTTTGTTCAGGTAAGCCGTCTTCCCAACGAGAGTCTGTCGCTCCGACTTTGCGGCCTGGGTAAACTTTTCTTCCTGCGACACAATAATATTCATGTAGCAGTAGAAAAGCTTAACACTATTTGTCTTTTTTTTCGGATTCTACCTCAATTCTCTATTGATGGGATTGCAGGGGCAACTTAAACTCCCCTCTGTGACGGGTGGATACTGTAGGGAAACGACTTCCGGCTGACACGAAAATCCTTGAACCAACCATACCGGTTCACGCGGATGGGGATCGTCCGTGCCGTGGAAAATGCGCCGAATCCCTGGCATGATTCCGGCTGCGAAGACGTGTACAACTGGGTTGACGTTTCGCCGGATGCAAACGTCTCCCTATCTTCTCGCGGATTGGCCGGTTGTAGCGTCCCTGTCCGGAATTGTTGTCGTAGCGTCCTCTATAACGAGGCTTCTCCCCATGCGCTTTCTCCCCACTGGCGCACGCAGACGAGTTGCGCCGCGCACCCCGAACTGTTCGCCCCCGGCTGGAAGAACTCGAAAGCCGGATTAACCCCTACGTCCTCTCGGGTGGTAGCTGGGTCTATCCCCAACTCATCACCATCAGTTTCGTGCCCGACGGCACGATCCTTGGCTACAACGGCCAGGGGCAAGCGATCACCAGCACTCTGTTCAACAACTTCAGCTATCTCGGCTCCGCCACAACCTGGGAGAACCAGATTCTGAAGGGAGCGCAGGTCTCGGCGCAACAGACGAACATCAACTTCTCCGTCGTCAGCGACAACGGGGCGCCCATCGGCGGCGGCAGTTACGAGCAGGGTGACCCGAACTACGGCGACATCCGCATCGGCGGCTACCAGGAAGGCAGCGGCAGCGGTTTCCCGCTGGCGTATACGTACATGCCGCCGCAGCTCAACAACTACTCGATCGCCGGCGACGTGACGTTCAACACCAGCCAGGCGTTCAATATCGGCAGCACCTACGACCTGTTCACGGTGGCCGCGCACGAAATGGGCCATGCCCTCGGCCTGGAGGAAAGCCTTAACTCCTCCGCGATCATGTACTCGACCTACACCAACACCTTCACCAGCCTGAACAGCGACGACATCTCCGGTATCCAGGCCATCTACAGCGGCGGCAGCGGCCGTTCGCCGGACATCTACGACGCGATCGCTTCGAACGGGAGTTTTGCCACGGCCACGCCGGTCATCGTCAGTCCGCTCTCCGATACGGTGCAGCTCTACGCCGACATCACGACCGTTGCGGACAACGACTACTACGAGTTCACGGCCCCGCTCCTCAGTGCCTCGACGGCAACGATCTCGGTGCAGAGTGAAGGCCTGAGCCTACTGTCGCCGAAGGTGTACGTCTACAACTCCGCTCATACGCAGCTCACCTTCAAGAGCGGCCTGGACGATTATGGCACCACGCTGACGGTGACGACGAGCATCACGCCCTTAGCGACCTATTACATCAAGGTGATCGGCGCCGACACGACGGCGTTCAGCACCGGCGCCTATGCGCTGACCATCAACACCGGCACCGGCAGTAGCCCGGCGGTGACGATCCCGGACACAGAGACACCCAACGGCAGCCCGTTGCAGAGCACCGGCGGCGAGCTGGATTCCATCGCTCCCGCCCTGCTGTACGGCTACCAGCCGCCCTCTCTCGTCAAGGTGGACACCGGCACCGGCCAGGAGGCCTTGGCGATGGGGTTGACGGGCTTCAACGCCGGCCCGATGCAGACGCTGGTCATCGCGCCAAACATGACGGCTGCGGATCTTGCCTTCCAGGGGAATGTTTTCCAGTTGTCGCAGCTGAATGAGGCATCGCGGGCAGCGGCCAACTGGTTGGGGTTGGGCGGCGGAGCGGCGCTGGCCGACCGCGTTTTCGAGGACGGGAGCGTGACGGACGCGGACGGTCAAGAGGTCGCGCTGCCGCTGTCGTGGTATGCCGATCCGGGAGAGTGATCCCGGTTTGCCGCTCCGTTGATGAGCACGCAGCGCAAGCAAGTGCATACTTGCTTGCGCTGCGTGCTCACTTCTTTAACCGCTTTGCCAGCGCATCGATTCGCGCCTTGCACTCATTGCGCGCCGCGGCAAAACCCTTCGGATCGACGCGGCCCGAGCGCAGGTAATCCATCACGATCGCCTCGGCGGCCATGTAGTCGGCGCAGCCGTGGGCCACCGCCGACGCGATCTCCAACGGGATCGCCGTGACGCCGTTGCGGTCGCCGTGCAGCAGTTCGCCCGGATGGACCATGACGCCGCCGACGTGGACCGGCACGTTGATCGACGGGATGTGACAGTAGCCGTGGGCGCAGATGGTGCCGCTGGTGAAGCAGGGGAAGTTCAGCACTTCGACCTGGTCGAGGTCGCGGCCGGCGCCGCTGGTGATGAGGCCGACGGCGCCGAAGGTCTTGTAGGTGGTACACATGACCTCGCCAAAGGTGGCGGAGGCGACCGGATTATCGAGGTCCTGAAAGACGACGACGGCCGGTCCCGGCAGGTCGGCGAAGGACGCGACCTGCTGATCGAGGCCGGCGTAGACGTTTCCGGAGCGCGGCGGGGCAGCGGAGCGAAACGTGGCGGTGCTGGCGAAGCCGACCATCGGCGGCAACTTGGGATAGCAGGCCTGGATACGGCCGTCCATGTAGCCGCTGTGCCGCGGCCGCAGGTCGAACAGTTCGACGACGTTGCAGATCGTGGGCGTGTCGTATTTGCGGAGCAGTTCCAGATCGGCGGCTGAGACGGATGGCATGGTTTAGTCCTCTTTGGGCAGATCGTGTGCATCGGGAAGCGGCGAGCAAACACGCAGAATCTCGATAAATTCCTCTTCCGGCAAGGGGGAATAGGACGGTGCCAAGAGTTCTTCTGTCAGCACGAATGGAGAAGGCAATGGCGGTTCGTCAAGGTACTCAATACTACCCAAAATGCGGATCGCGGTTTGCTCAGGCGTTTGCTTCCAATTTCCGACATTCGCTGGATGCGCTCGAATATAAGCGGGGGAATGTTTTCGAGTACGAGGGTTGCCACGGTTCTGCTCCTCCTTCGGGAGCTGCAACATTTTGAAGAGCGGCGCGGCGTCAGCCCGCCGGTTGGAGCCTGCAACTCTTCTTGCTGTTCGTGCCTCTTCAAGGATCTGCCTTATTATAACTCTATTGTCCCCCGCGCGATACGTGAAGCCCGTCAAATAATCCGATACAATGGCCCCCCCGGCGCCGCCAACGCTTCAACCCGCCGCGCCACCGCCGGATCCTCCTCCAGCGGCGGCGCATGGTGCGGCTTGATACGGGCGTCAATCACCAGTGACCCGGTGCAGCCCCAGTGTTTCTGCTGCGTGAAGGCGCCGACACCGTACACGTCGGCCGCCGGGTTGGAACGCGTGAATGTCACCCACAGGAAGTTGTTCAGCGTCCGCGCCGTGAAAGCGCTGTCGTCCACCAGCACTACCAGCGGAAACGTGTTGATCGCATCGTCGGGCCGAGAGCGCTGCAGAATAGGTCCGCCGCTTGCGGCTTCGCAGTCTCCACCGCCAGCACTCCCGGCAGACAGACGCGCGGTTCGCCGAACTCGTCCGGCAGACGCAGTTCCGCCGGCACTTCGGTCGGCAGCGTGCGCCGTTTCGACCCCGCCGCGGCGATCACCAGCTTCGATCCGGCGTTCAATCCTGTGCCCGAGTAGTCGAGCGTGTCCATCGTCGTGCAGGTCTGGAAGTGCAGATCGCGGCAGAAATCGGACGCGCTCCAGGAGGTGCCGGAAAAATGCGGGAATGTCGTGAATGTCGAGGTCCGGCACGTCCTCCTGGGCGACGATCAACAGGTACTTCGCCAGCGACAGCTGTCCCTGACCCAGCACCGCGTTGGCGCAGGTCAGCAGCTCCTGCGGCCGGCGTTCCGCGGCGTAGGGGACGTAGCGTTCACTGCCGATCGCCAGCAGCAGTGGATGGACGCCGGCCGCATCGACGGCGTGGACGGCGTGGATGCCGGGCACGACGGTCGGAATGATCGGCCCGGTCAGCTCGTGGATGAAGGCGCCGAAGCTGGTGTCCTCCTGCGGCGGCCGGCCGACGACAGTAAACGGCCAGATCGCTCCTGGCCGGTGGTAGACACGTTCCACCTTCAGCACCGGAAAGTCGTGTGCCAGGCTGTAGTAGCCGAGATGATCGCCGAACGGCCCTTCCGGCTTCAGACGAGCCGGATCGACGGTGCCGCAGATGCAGAAGTCCGCCTCGGCTGGGATCGGCAGCGGCCAACCCGGCGGCATAACCAGCGGCAGACGCGCGCCGCCGAGCGCCCCGGCGAAGGCCAGTTCCGGCAACCCCTCCGGCAGCGGCATCACTGCCGCGACGGCGAGGGAAGGAGGGCCGCCGACGAGCACGTTCATCCGAAACGGCACGCCTCGCTGGATCGCCTTTGCATGATGGACGCCGATACCGCGATGGATCTGGTAGTGCAGGCCGACTTCGCGCTCCGGCTCGTACTGGTTGCCCGACAGTTGTACCCGATACATGCCGAGGTTGGAGTGCCGCCAGCCGGGACGATCGACGTCTTCGGTGTAGACCTGCGGCAGCGTGACGAACGCCCCGCCGTCGCGCGGCCAGCACACGAGCTGCGGCAGCCGGCTCACAGTCGTCTGGTGGGCGAGGATCGGCCCACTGCGAACGCGCTTCGGCAGCGTGTGCCAGAGCGTCCGCGGCACGTCGCGGTAGCGCCACGGGTTGCGCCAGAACGCCGACGGATCAACCTTGAGTTCGACGAGAGGGCGCACAGCGTCGAGGGCGTCGCGGAACAGGAAGCGAGTGCGATCAAGGGTGCCGAACAGGTTGCCGACCATCGGGAAGTCGCAGCCCTTGACGCGCTCGAAAAGGAGCGCCGGACCGCCGGCCTGGCAGACGCGCCGCTGGATCTCGGCCATATCGAGGTGCGGATCGATCTCCACCCGAACGCGGACGAGCCGGCGGTGGCGTTCGAGGTCGTGGACGCAGGCGCGGAGGTTGCGATAGCCCATGCGAAAGAAAAGCCCCTACTCCGCAGAATGGTGGGTGCGGCTCGTGAGCTGCTTCGAGTAACTCTCCTCATCCCCGATCGCGTTCGATCCCATATTTCTTCATCTTCGCCAGCAGGGTATCGCGATTGATGCCGAGCTGCTGAGCGGCCTCGACGTTGGTGCGCGTCGCCGCGACCACCTTGCGGACGGCCCAGGCCTCCACTTCCTCCAACCGCAGACCGGCCGGACCATCGCCGCTGTGTACCACCAGCTCGTCGAGGTGAATCTCCCCGGGCTGAATGACGTGGTCCGGTTTCTTGGCCATGTAGAAGGCCGTTTCCAGCACCGACCGCAGCTGGCGGACGTTGCCCGGCCAGTCGAACGCCCGGAGTCGATCCACGGCCGTCGGCGCGAGACGAACGTCCTTCTTGTGCGCCTCGTTGAGACGGATGAGGAAATGATTGGCCAGCGCCGGCACGTCTTCGCGGTGTTCGCGCAGCGGCGGCACGCGCAGCTTGGTGCCGAGGCGGAAGTAGAGATCGTTGCGGAAGCGGCCGCTGCGCACCTCCGCGTCCAGGTTGCGGTTGGTGGCGGCCACCACGCGGGCGTTCACCTTCACCGGCGCCTCGGCTCCCACCGGCAGGAAGGTCAGGTCTTCGAGGACACGCAACAACTTGGCCTGGCAGTCCAGAGGCAGGTCGCCGATCTCGTCGAGGAAGAGCGTGCCGCCGTCGGCCTGCTGGAAGCAACCGCGGTGGCGGCGATCGGCACCGGTGAAGGCGCCGTGTTCATGGCCGAAGAGTTGCGACTCAGCCAGGGTGCTGCTGATGGTGGCGGCGTTGACCTTGACCAGCGGCGCGTTGCGGCGAACCCCGCGATTCAGGCCGAGGGCGACCAGTTCCTTGCCCACGCCGCTTTCGCCGAGGATCAGCACGGGACAGGGAGCGTCGGCCAGCTGCTGAACCAGGTCGCGCAGCTGGCTCATGGCCGGGCTGTCGCCGATCAGCAAATCGTCGAGGACCGGCGACTGGCTTTGTAGCCGCAGGTTATCCGCCTCCAGCGCCAGGCGGGCGCGGAGGGAGAGGAGATTGGCGGCCAGGTGGCCGACCAGCACTTCGCAGAAGCGGAACTCACGCGCGTTGAACGGCCGGCTGGCGCGGTAGACATGCACTGCCCCGGCGGCCGGTTCCCCGGCACGGCGGGCAAACACCGGCACGCACACGGCGTCGCAGTAGCCGATCAGGCTTTCGCTTTCGACGACGCGTCCCTCGCCGGTCCCCAGCCAGATGGCGTGTCTCGTTTCCAGTGCCCGCCGCGTCAGCTGCCGGCTCAGGCTGGCGTTGACCGACGACCGGGCCGGCACGACGATGCGCGGCTCCGGGGTGTCGGCATCGAGGCTGAGAAAGCCGGTCACGTCGGCGCCGGTCAGTCCGTGGACGGCGTTCAGGGCCAGCCGGATTAGCGCTTGCGGCGTCTCTTCCTCCAACGCCTGTTCCATGAACTGCACCAGGGCCGACAGCTCGTCGGTCATCAGGGCCGTGCCGTCGTCGGCCCCCGGACCCGCGCCGACCTCCAGCCCGGCAATACGAATGTCGGGAGTGCAATCGTCGGCGCTGACGCGGAAGCGCAGGCGCGTGTCGCCGATGTCGATCAAGTTGCCGTTTTCCAACGGGGTCGGCCCGTCGATGCGCCGGCCGTTGATGAAGGTGGCGTTGGTGGTCGAGCACTCGCGCAGCAGCCAACGGCCGTCGTGATCGCGCACGATCTCGGCGTGTTGGCGCGAGGCGTATTGGTCCTTGATCTGGATGGTATTGCCCTGATTGCGGCCAAGGCGCACCACGGCATCGGGCGCGAGATCGAACACAGGCGGATCGGCGCTGCCGCGTTCGACGGTCAATCGCACGCGCATGTCTCTCGTCTCCGACGGCGAACGACGGGCATCAATACCATACGCAATGAGGTTGCGTGCTGTCCAACAAAAAGTTCGTTCCCGGTTACGTTTCGGGGCACATGGGCTACCGCGCAACGCGAACAAGGGTGACTCGGCCGATGGGAGTCCGCGGCCTTCACGGCTGCTTCAGCTTGTCCTCGCAGCGCTTCCGACGCGCCTTCAACTCGTCGGTGTCGGCTTCCTTGGCGGCGATCGGCTGCCGCAGCTGGAACGCGGCGGCGAACCACTGTGTGGCCTTTTCGCTGGCCGACGCTTCATTTCAAGTCCATTCCAGTCTGCCGACCTGTGCAGTCGAGTCGAGGAGGATGGTGTGAGGAAAGGCCGCATAGTCCAGGAGAAGGCGCGGCTCGTAGTGGCGTAAGAACTCGAAGCCGATCAACGGATACGGTGGGTCGGGATCGGCGGGTCGTTCCGGTAAACGGACCGTCAGGTTCAGACGCATGGTCGTCGGTTGCTCGGCATGCAGCAGCCAGATGTCAGCCAACGCAAAGGTACAGGGTATGCCGCGCCACGGCGGAGCCGAACCCAATTCGAGAAGCGGTCGAGTATGGATCCTCCACGTCTGGCAGAAGGAGTATGGGAGTACGGAGAAGAACAGGTCATCGAGGACGAATAAGGAGTCACGATGGAAGGGGACGCCTTGCACGCCTGGTCTGCCAGCGCGGCGAACCTGCCAGCGAGTGCCCAGGAGGAACCTGCCAACACGCTCACCCTCCTCATGCACAAAGGCAGGGGAGAGCGGGGAGCGAAAGAGGGGCGAGGACGGAGATTGCATGAAGGCTCCTCGACTCTGCACGCGGGCGATGAATACGAATCGCTCAACCGACTGGTGTTGGTACGTTCTCGGTGAACCAGTCCGGCACGACGACGATAACCAAGTCGTCGATGGAAGGAGTACCGGGCTTGCCGGCGGCTTGTCGGAGCGTTTCGGTTGCGTTCTCAAAAACGGCGGCGTCATCGCGACCGACTCCCCAAACGGTTTCGTTGTACACGGCCACGATCTTACCGGCATATTGCTTGAGCCTCTGCGGATCGCGGAGGAGCCAGTCGTGATCGTGGATTTGCCGCAGCTCTTCCGTGGTGAGCGGCCGAATGTCCTCCGGCGAGGGACGGAAACGGGGGCGGCTCGGTTGTGCGGACATGATGATACCTCCTGATCAGTTCGGGGCGATCCGACGGTTCACTCTCTTATGGTAGCCGCATAGCGGGCCGGAATACAACGGCGAACACGACTCTGCACGCCGGATACAATTGCCCCACCATCCGAGTTCCTTTTCGTCGAGGCGGGCATGGCCAAGAAGTCGATATTGCCGCGCGTTCACGTGATGGTGCTGTGCGATGACGTAGCGGAGCGCGAAGACGCCGCGGCCGCATTCGATCTGATCGGCGTTCGCACTCATATCGTGGCGCCGGCATTTCCGTACGAGCATCCGCAATTGTGGGTCTACCTTCAGGTGACCGGACACGAAAGCACCGCCGAAGGGCGCGTTGTGATCTACGATTCCGACGACAATGAAATTGCAACGTCACAGTCCCAGTTCGTCACGTTCACGGGTCCGCTTGACTTTCTCCACCTCTTCTTTCCTTTTGCCGATTGTACCTTCTCCGGTCCGGGTGTATATTACGTACAGGTGAAATTCGATGGGAAAATCGTGGGTGAACGCGCTTTGCACCTGATCGAAGAGGAGGGCGGCTCGAATGGACAAGCCGATTAAAATTCGTCCACGTCCAAACGTCATAGTCGTCACCGGCAAGGCGACTTATCCTCCGCCGGGAAGTCGACCGAAAGGGAAGAGGATGCACGTAATCGAAGCCGAGGAGCGACGACGGCGTCTCCTGCTGCTCGGGGCGGCGTTCCTTGGGGTCCTGGCCTTCGGCGTGGCGATCGGCCGCTTTCTTGTGCCATGACGCGATACGGCCGTAATCCGCTCACACTCGCTCCGCCCTCCGCTCCGGCTCGGCGGCCTCCGGGGCCATATTTGGTGAGTCGAGCTTCACCAACACCGACGATACTCTGCACGTCCACCATCGTGTTGAGCCAGCGACGCACCATCTCGGCCAGTTGAACAATAAGTGAACGTGTGTTCACTTCGCTGTCATTTCAAAAATCGTGCTCGCTGCGCTCGCAGAGCGCCTCCACACTGCCCGCCCCGGCAGCCGCTCCGGCACGAAAGGCCTGCGCCTGCGCTCCGGCTACCGCCTCCGCTCCGGCTCCGCCTTTCGGCCTCCGCGGACGGCAGTGCTCCTGCTTGCCCGACTTTTCACTCGACGGGAACTCGGGCAAGCCGCAAGCCCTCGCTGTCGTCCCGGCTGGACGGCGCGTCCCTGTGGCGGTACGCCGCCAGGCAGAACCGGCCGTCCACGAGCCAGCAGCCGCCCCGGAGGGGCCGGGCCCCGCCTCCATCGAGCTCATCACTGCACCATTGCCACACGTTGCCGTGCATGTCGCACAAGCCAAGCTTGTTCGATGGGTATGCGCCGACGCGCGATGTTCGCTCGAGATACTTCCCCTTCGGAGCGTTGCCGAACGGAAAGTTGCCGTTGCAGTTCGCCTGAGCCGCGGACAACTCGTTGGTCGGTTTGTCGAAGTAGAAGTGGTACGAACATTCTTCCTCAGAAGTAGCCCCTCCGCGACAAGCATATTCCCATTCCGCCTCCGTCGGCAAGCGGTACACATAGCCACTACCACGCTTTTTCTCGTTCAACTTCTTGATGAACTCCTGCGCGTCGTTCCACGATACGTTCTCCACCGGGAACAGCTTCAGTTCCTCATCGGAAATGTCTAAAACATCGCCCCGGCCACCCCCCTTGCGCGAGCACCAACTCGGGTTTGTACCCATCACCGCTTCCCACTGCCCCTGCGTCACATCGTGGACGGCAATGTAAAAATCCTTCTCGATCTCCGTCTTCTTTCCTATCTCCTTTCCGTCCCAGCCCATGTAGAACGTCGCAGCCGGCAGGTGGACGAACGTCATCAGCAGATCATCGCTCCGCTTGACGGCGTCGGTTGGTTCACAGCCCTGACGGCCAATGGTGATCTCCCGACCCGGGAGGAGCTGCTCCTGATGAAGGTCCGAGAGAACTACCACTTTGACGTGCGCGTCCGCTCCCAGGGTCAAGTGATCGTCGCCCTGCAACAGAACCTGCGCCTTAACAACTTTGGTCAGGCCGTCAAACGAGCGCAACGCAACCGTGCCCTTCATCTCCAGAATCATCGCCAGCGGAATGGTCCGATCGATGCCGCGCTTCACATCCTTGATCGAGGCCAGCAGCTCATCGCGCAGGTCCGGTTGCTTCTCGAAATCCCGCGGAATTTCCCGCTCGGCCTTGTCCAGAATCTGACGCGCCGTCATGTTGCCCGATTGTGTATTTTTCTCCGAGATGCGGAAGATATTCACGAGAAAGTCGCGTGCCCTGGTCGCCTTCTCGGCTTGCTTGAGTGCCTCCGCTTCCTTGCCCTCGGCGATGCCTTTCTGCTTCACCGCTTCCGTCTTCTCGTTCTCGGCAGTTGTCGCCAGCTTCACCAGGTATCCCGAGAGGACGGACAGTGCCGCCAGGGCCAGTACGATCACGCCGAGCAGCCCCGCCAGTGCCGGCCGCCGCCTGGCCCACTTGGCCGCACGCTCCAACCGACCGGCCGGCCGAGCCGCAATCGGCTCGCCCGCCTGGAAGCGGCGCAAGTCCTCGGCCAGCGCCTCCGCGTTGGCGTAGCGACTCTCCGGCACCTTGTGCAGACACTTCAGGCAGATCGTTTCGAGGTCGCGCGGAAGGCCGGAGATGAGACGGGAGGGCGCCACCGGTTCGTCGTGCAGCACGCCAACGAGAACGACGTGCTGCGGTCCCTCGAACGGCGGCCGGCCGGTCAGGCACTCATACAGCAGCGCTCCCAGGCCGTAGACATCGGCGGCGGGTCCGGTGTCGCGCACCTTACCCGCTGCTTGTTCCGGCGCCATGTACGAGGCAGTGCCCATGATCGCGCCCGATTTGCTGACGTCGCGCGCTTCGTCGTCGATGCGCTTGGCGAGACCGAAATCAGTGATCTTGGGGACGTGGTCTTTTGAGCACGCAGCGCCAGCAAGTGCCGCACTTGCTGGCGCTGCGTGCTCAGACAGCAGCACGTTGCCCGGCTTCAGATCGCGATGCACCACGCCGCGCAGATGCGCATAGTGCATCGCCCGTGCCAGCGTCTCGATCAGCTCGGCCGCTTCGCGCGGTGTCGGGCGCTTCTTCTTGAGCTGATCGGTAAGCGTGCCGCCGTCGCAGAACTCCAGCGAGAAAAACGGTTGATTCCGCACCTCGCCGACTTCGTGCAGCTGGACGATGTTCGGATGCTGCAAGCGGGCGATGGCTTCGGTCTCGATCTGAAAGCGCATGCGATCTTGCGGAGTGGCATGATCCAGGGCGCGGATCATCTTCAACGCGACGAGACGATTGGCTTTGAGCTGCCGGGCGCGATAGACGACGCCCATGCCGCCGTGGCCGAGGACGCCGAGAATCTCGTAGCCGGGCACCTCGGGATACTCCTGGCTCTCGCCCGGCGTCAGCCCCGTCGAAACGCCGCGAGTGTCCCGAGTGACCAGGCGTGCCTCGGGAATTGGATCGGCCATGACCGGCTCCGACGGACTGCCGGCACGCATCGCAGGAGGAACGGGAAGACCAGAGAGGGAACGCGTTTCGTCCACGGTGTACCTCGGGCAAGGGAGTTGGCCTCCTCCGTTTTACCCCAGGAACCGGCCGCGCGGCCAGCAGAAAACGAACGGTTTGTCGGCGTCAGACAGCTGCCGGGATGCCGACGCCTTCCAGAACGATCTGTCGAAACGGCTCCGCACCACGGAGGCGGTGCGACGCGTCCAGGATTTCCAGGCCGGCGAGGCGGCCGTCGGCGTCGTATTCCGCCGTGATGCCGTCCGCCAAGTCCTGCGTCGTAACTGTCGTCTCGTGAAAGAGGATGCTCAGAACATCGGCCTCGGCGTCGTAGGAGATTTTCATGTCGGCTCTTTGGTTGAAGTCCGCGATTGGCGCACCGGCTGCGTCAGCGGCCGGGTACGGCCCAAAACCGACCGCTGACGCAGCCGGTGCGGTGCGCCGTGATAGTCGTGAGTCCTCCGTGGGTCCGAATCCCACCGGGCAACTGTCGTTTTAGCCCGTAGCAACCGAAGCGTTCAGGTAGGAGACGGGGCGAAGCCTTCGGTGGAAAGGATCGTTTACTGATCGCTGCGCAAAGAACGAAACTATCGTCGTCAGGCTGTTGCATGGTTAGCCCGACGCGCCAGCCCCATATTCCGCTTCGGCGGTCGGGATGTACGGCGAGAAATCCCAAGATAACCGGTATTGTCAAATCCGACGAAGGCCGCGTTCGATTGAAGGTGAAAGGAGTTCGTGGACTGGAACAGGAGGTTGACGCGGTCATCGACACGGGATTTACGGGAGCCTTGACACTACCTCGCGCCGTCGTCGCTGCTTTGGGTTTGCGATGGCAAACCACAGACGTCGCCACGCTAGGTGACGGTAGCGAAGTCGTTTTCAAGCTGTACGAGGCCAAGGCGGGGTGAGACGGAAAAGTACGCAAGATTCTCGTGGACGAAGCCAATGGCGATCCACTGATCGGCCTGGAACTCTTGAGGGGCCACAAACTGACAATGGACATCCGTCCCGGCGGTAGAGTCACCATCGCCTGCGTTCAGTTGCCGGGCCGGCTGCAAGGAACGTGATGTCTCGAAAAACCGTCATGCCGGCCCGGCCAAGTGCAACGCTTTGTTATCCCGCCGTTGCCAACCACATCTATCGCCGGCGCATCAGACTCCCAAGCAGCGCACACACAGAGCACGACGAACGATAGCGCGACTGCGGCCAACACCGTCAGCGCGCTGGCGTAACCCGTCGCTACGACGATCAGTGTGGGCCCGAGCGGCGATCGCTATGGCACCGAGCAAAACCAGCCACGCCGATCGGTGAGCAAAGTTGAGAGTCCACCCGCCCCAGCGCCAGTGCTTTGGCACGATCACGCGAGCGTCGGCGGCGCAGTGGTAGATGATGCCCGCGGTCCAATGCCGCGAATCGTGCCACAGCTGTTCAAGCTCTGGAGCTGGCATGTCTCTGGCTCCTTAAGGCGGGATAACAAAGGGCTCCCACGCCGGTAGACGCATCGCTGCACAGGACGGACGCCCTACATCACGGCCTCCCGTTGCTCCCCCACCGGCGTCACATCCAGTTGCCCCAACTTCTCAAGATGCTTGTACAACCACAGCGAGTAAAACACCGGCACCAACGCCGCCGCCATAACCATGACGAACGCCGCGATCAGGTTCACGCCCGCAACCACCGCGATGAAGCCGAGAACGCCCGCTCCGACGAACAGGTACGCCGCCAACCGGTGCGTTTTGTTCCAGACCTTCTCGCTCGCCAACGTCCACGGTGTCCTGACGCCCGCCCAGAAGTTGCGGCGCAGTTTGCCCATCACATTGCCCAGCAGGGCGAAGAACAGGAACAGGCCGCCGAGGAGCCAGCGGCCGCTGTCGATGTCCGGCCGCAGCCCGGCGAAGAGCGTGACCGCATGGATGTAGCCGAACAAGACGACCACCAGCGCCATCGTGTACTCATAGGTCGGCCGAAAGCCCTCGACCGAGAACTGCCGTGGCGACATCCAGGGCAGCAGCAGCGTCAGGCCGATGAAACCGGCCATGCACCCCGGCAGCAGGAACAGTGCCGGTTCGCGCGCCATCGTGCCGTCCGGCTTGCCTTCGATGTTCCAGTGGATCGGCACACGCTCCGATAGGGCGTCGAGCCGGAAGAAGTACAGGTACAGCGAGGCGCCCAAAGCTGCGAGCGTTGCCGCTACGGATACCAATCGCCAGCGGTTCATGATGCCCTCTCCTTCCCATCGCCCGAAAACAGGTTCATCAGAACCGTCAGCAGGTCCTGCACCACGGTGGTGTTGAGCGAGTACCAGATCTGCTGTCCCTCACGTCGGGCGCTGATCAGGTCGGCCGCTTTGAGCACCGCGAAATGGTGCGACAGCGTCGGTTTGGTGAGCGTGTCGCCGACGCGCTCGGCCAGCGCGCCCGCCGTCATCTCGCCGCCGCGGAGCAGGCGCAGGATCTTGCGCCGCGTCTTGTCGGCGATCGCTTTGAAGGCACTCTCATCCGACACGGCTCCGACCCTTGTTCGATAGTTCGACCGATGTCTAAATAAAGGATACGCGGTGCGGTTGTCGGAGTCAAGGAGAACCGATTCAGCGTTTCGCGCAAAGTTCCTATCCCTTCCGTAAAATGGACTCGCCCTGACCGAAGGAGACGTTTGTGAACGGCACCTGGACCCTTGTAGATCTCGCTGGAAAAGCCGCCGACGTGTACGATCCGCCGGAACGGCCGCGGTTCGGACTGATCTACCTGCACTCCTACGGTCTCGAATCGCTGCGCGGCCGCACTGCCTTCACGGCGCTTTTCGACGAACTTCGGCTGGCCTGTATCTGTCCGTCGGGAGGACATTCGTGGTGGGGCAACCGCGTCTGTGCCGAGTTCGACGCGAAGTTGACACCGGAACGCTATCTTCTCGATCAGGTCGTGCCGTTCTTCCGCCAGCGCTGGGGACTGGACGCGCGCGGCGTCGGACTGTTCGGCGTCAGCATGGGCGGCCAGGGGCGCTGCGGTTGGCGTTTCGGCACCCGGATGCGTTCCCCGTGGTGGCCGGCATTTCCTCCGCGATCGAGTATCACGAGCTGTACGGCCAGGGGACGCTCATCGACGAGATGTACGACAGCAAGGAGCAATGCCGGCAGGACACGGTGCCGATGCACATTAGTCCCAGCAAGTTTCCGCTGCACCTTTTCTTCGGCATCGACCCCGACGACGCCGACTGGTGGCGCGGCAACGACCGACTGCACGAGAAGCTCAACGCCCTGGGAGTACCGCACGAGGTCGATTTGACGACACGGGCCGGCGGTCATTCCTGGGCGTATTTCGATCACATGGCGGAGCGAGTACTGCGGTTTCTGCACGCGGGGCTGGATCAGCAGAGCCGGCGGCTGCTGTAAAGTTTGGCCGCGACCGCTGGAACGGACGGCAAAATAATGTCTCCCCTCTCCCCTGTACCCAGGGGAGAGGGGTCGGGGGTGAGGGGTGAGCGGCAGAACTCAGTCACGTGCCTCACCCCTCACCCCCGACCCCTCTCCCCTGGGTACAGGGGAGAGGGGAGAAGAATGCCGCGGCTAAACGAACATGGGGACACGATGAACGTCAGCCTGATGATTACCTGCCTGGGCGACGCCCTGTTCCCCGACGTCGGCGTGGCGACGGTACGGTTGCTGCGCCGACTGGGTGTCGGAGTGGACTTTCCCGCTGCGCAAACCTGCTGTGGCCAACCGCACTTCAACAGCGGCTTTCACGACGATGCCCGTGACCTCGCCCGCCACACGATCCAGGCGTTCGCCGGTTCACCCCGTGTCGTGTCGCCCTCCGGATCCTGCACGGCGATGGTCAAGCTGGAGTATCCCGAGTTGTTTCACGACGACCCCGTCTGGCACAAGCGGGCGCTGGATCTGGCAACGAAGACGCACGAGTTGTCCGACTTCATCGTCAATGTGCTGGGCATTGAGGATGTCGGCGCACGCTTCGACGGGCGCGTAACGTATCACATGGCCTGCCACCTGCGCGGCCTCGGGCTGATGACGGAGCCGGAACGGCTGCTGCGGCATGTTCGCGGTCTGGAGCTGGTGCCGTTGGAACGAGCCGATGAGTGCTGCGGTTTCGGCGGGTCGTTCTCGGTGCGCTATCCCGGCATCAGCGGAGCGATGGTGCAGGATAAGGCGGCGTTCATCGAGAAAGCCGGTGTGACCGCGATGGTCGCCACGGACGCAGGGTGCTTGATGAACATCGCCGGCTGTCTGCGGCGGCGCGGCAGTGCGATCCGGGCCATGCACCTGGCCGAGATCTTGGAGAAGACGTGATGGACGAGATGTTGGAACGAATCGCGGAACTGGAACACGAGCAGTGGGTGGCCTGGTCGAAGTCGGTCGCGCCCGAGGTCGATGAGGCGCGGCGGCGGCGCTGGGAAGCGTGCTGGGTTCCCTACGCCGAGCTGTCCGAAGACATGAAGGAACTCGACCGCGTCTGGGCTGCGCAAGGTGCTGGCAGCGCTGGGTAAACCATGAGCGACCTTCTCCCACCAACCCGCTGCGCAAGCAAGGGCCCTCGCTTCGGTCGTGCCGAGTTCATGCTCGTCCTGGTGACGCTCTTCTGGGGCCTGTCGTTTCCGTGGACGAAGCACTGGCAGGAGGCGACGAAGGACTGTCCCGGCGGCGTGCTGCAAGGTTCGCTGACGCTCATCCTGGTGCGGATGCCGCTGGCGATGGTGCTGCTGGCGGCGTGGCAGCCGGGCCTTTATCGACGGCCGACGATGCGCGAACACGGCGCCGGCGCCCTGCTCGGCCTGACGTTTTTCGCCGGCTTTCTGCCGCAGACGGTGGGTCTGGCGTACACGACGCCGGCGCTCTCGGCGTTCTTCACGGGACTGGGTTGTGCCTGGGCGCCGCTGCTGGGCTGGGCTGTTTCGTACCCCGGTGGCCCGGTTGACGCTGCTCGGTCTGGGCGTTGCCGTGGCCGGCATGGCCGTCCTTGTCGAGGGCGACTGGAAGCTCCGCTACGGCGAATGGTTGACCCTCGTCGCATCGCTCGCCTTCGCGGCACAGATCCTGATGTTGGACTGTCTCGGCAGGCGCTTCGCCCCCGCGCATCTGACGCCCGGCTTCTTCGCCGGCACCGGACTGCTCGCGCTGGCTGGGGCTCTCACGACGGCGCTGACGGGACCGGGATTGTGGGAGTGGGCGAACTGGACCGGTGCGCTGCTCAGTCGTCCACCCATCCTGCTCGACCTGTTCCTGCTCGCACTGCTGCCAACGGTGCTGAGCTTTCACTGGATGAACGCCTATCAACCGCTGGTGTCACCCAGCCGGGCGGCGTTGATTTATCTGCTCGAACCGGTGTTCGCGTCGATCTGTTCGGTGGTGCTCGGTTACGATGCCGTGACGATGCCATTGCTGCTTGGCGGCGGGCTAATTCTGTTTGGGAACCTGCTGGTTGAGTTGCCAGGATTGATTGGGCGACGGTGACAGTTTCGTTCTTTCACTTACTCCGGCGAATCCGGCAGTCCGAGCCGTCAGGTACGACCGACAGCCGTTGGTCCTGACAGTGGCCGCTTCATGATCAGAGCAACCGAGCCATAAACCATACCCGTGAGGTCGTGTAGCGCGTGTTCGAGGTCTTCCATCGGGCCGAGCTTACTGGTCCAGCGGCCGTTCGGAAGTTGCCGGGCCGCATGTGTCGGAACGCCCGCCAGGGCGAATACGGCGACTTTCTCGAAACCCTCCTCCGGCTGCTCGTCGTCACAGATCGCGTAACCAAGTGAGGCGAACGCCTGACTGAACGCATCCAGCGTCATCGCGCGGGGCACGTTGGGTGGCCAGTAAGAGCTGTCGGGCTGACCGGCCTCATCCGGCCACCACCAGTTGCTCGGATCGCCGGCCGCCCAGGCAATACAGTTGTAACGGTCTGCTTGCGGACTGGTTACCTGGTAGCCGGAGCCGACCAGCCGGGGAAAGGCCTGTTCGAGTCGGTGCCCTACCATCGGTAATTGTGCTCCCGCCCCCAGCGCAGCCACGCCTCGCTCATCTTGGCGATGTTGCCGCGGTCCGCTGGCAGCACCGGGTTCGCGCCGGTAATCCGCGGGAGCGCCCAGACCCAGAGGCGGGGGCTTTCTGCCAGGTCGCGCAGCATCAGCGGAACGACCGCGTCGCCCAGACTAATGATCTCCTGAAAAGCAGAGTGGCTGCGGAGTTCGGTGCTGGATGAGGAATACCCGACCGCAGCCATCCACGCCGCTTCCAGGCGCCGGAAGCGCTCTTCCACAGTTTCATCGTCCGGCATGTCCGGCGAGTCTTCTTTCGGGAGCGCAGACATCGTTGCCATCTCCGTTGGGAGCCGGCGAGTTGCTGGCGAACTGCCACCTGAGTTGATTGTACCCGCTCCCGGTAGAAGTGACCTGCCGAATGACGTTGACGCGCCGATCGGCGCAAGAGAGTGCAGGGAAACCGAGCGACGGTAGTTCGTCACCTCTCCGCCTGCCCGAGGTCGATCGCCCGCTCCACGGCCGCGACCACCGAGTCGCCGAGGCCTTGCTGGCAGATCTCGTACAGTTCCTGCCGACATGCCAAGAAATGCTCGATCGCGTTCGGGTCCCACTGCGAGCCGGCGCCTTCCTGCATGATCTTGTCGATGCGCGTCGTCGGCATGGCGGGACGGTAGGGACGGGCCGACAACATCGCGTCGCAGGAGTCGGCTACCGCCAGCACACGCGCCATCAGGGGGATGTCCACACCGGTCAAGCGGTCGGGGTAGCCGCGGCCGTCCCAGCGCTCGTGATGACTGCGCACGCCGGGACGCAGGTGCTGCAAGGCCTTCACGTTCGACACCAGGCGATCGCCGATCACCGGATGTTCCTGAATGTGCGCGTACTCGATCGGCGTCAGATCGCTTGGCTTTTGCAGGACGGATTCGCGGATGCCGATCTTGCCGACGTCGTGCAGCAGGCCGGCCAGGTAGAGGTCGCTCAGGAACCCTGCCGGCAAACCCATCTGCTGGCCGAGCCGTGCTGCCATCCGGCCCACGCGTTCGCTGTGTCCCCAGGTGAACGGGTCCTTGGCATCGATGGCGGCCGTCAGACAGCGGATCAACCCGAACAGCGAATCGCGCAGCCGTTCGTGCGTCTGGGTCTGCCGTTGGTGATTGAGCAACATGCGGCGGGCGAGCATCATCACCTTGAGATCGACAGGGCGGAACAGCCGGCGCAGCGTTGAAACTGAGAGCGGCTAGCCACACCTGGCGCAACTTGCTCAGACGGACAAGCGCGGCACTGCTGGGCCAGGGCGACATCGGCTTGGCGCCGGGATCGAGGAACGGCCGCAACAGCTGGCCCTGCGGCGACGGCGTCTCCCCGAGAACCTGCTCGGTGAAGGCCCGGCACCAGGCGAGGTTCAGCGCCGGATTGCCGACCGTCTGGAAGTCGTCGGCGGTCACACCGGGATGCCAGAAGACGACGTCGGCCCCAAGGCTTTCGCGCACCGACGTCAGGACGAGACGGACCTGCTGCGCCGTTTCGTTGCACGACTGCATCGACTGGCCGAATCGTTCGAGAATGTCCCACGCGGTTTCAATGGTGGGTGGTTCTTCGCGGGGTAGGGCCGTCGAAGCGCAAGCTCTCCCCGAGACGAGTGAGTTCGTCACCAGTGGCATCTCCTCTTTCTCTGTTTCGTCACCGACCGCATGGACGAGACGGGGCCGCGCGTTCCGAGGCGCGGGGCATCACATGGGGTCGCTTGCAAATGTAGGTGGTGTTTGGAGGGATGTCAAACTGAGGACGGAGATAGCCCGCCGCGCAAGCAAGGGGTTTTTAGTCCCCTTGCTTGCGCGGCGGGCTATCTCCGTCCTCCAAAACATTCCACAAATCGCACCGGAAGTTATTTGACTATCCCCTTGATGCCTCGCTATAGTGGGGTAAATAAGGATACATCCATCCGCCCCCGCTTCGATTCCGCACCGCCCAACGTTCCTGCCATCCTTGAGATTCCAACGGTGAGGTACTGATCCATGCTCGTGATCCCAGGTCGGCCCGGGAAAGATACCTGTGACGGCCTGACGCGCCGCGATCTGCTGCGCGTCGGCGGCTCGTCGGTCCTCGGCCTCAGTCTCGGCGGCTTCTTCAAGCTTCAGGCTGCCGCGGCTGCTGCCAAGGAGAACTACGGCGGTCCCGGCTTCGGCAAAGCCAAGAGCGTCATCCTCGTCTACCTCCAGGGCGGCCCCAGCCACCTCGACCTGTGGGACCCAAAGGAAGATGTTCCCGCCAACGTCAAGAGCGTTTTCAAGGCGATTCCCACGAAGACCAGCGGCCTCCAGTTCACGGAGTTGCTGCCGAAGCTCGCCCAGGTCACCGACAAGCTCACGATGATCCGCTCGATGAGCTACACCCCGGTCGGCCTGTTCAACCATACGGCGGCCATCTATCAGATGCACACCGGCTACACCGCCGACAAGGTCAGCCCCTCCGGCCAGCTCGAACCGCCGACGCCGAAGGACTTCCCCACGGTCGGCTCGCAGATCGCCCGTCTCCGGCCGCCGACGGTGCCAATGCTGCCGTTCGTGATGATGCCGCGGCCGCTCCAGGAATCGAACGTCGTCGGCAAGGGCGGCAGCGCCGGCTTCCTCGGCCGGGCTTACGATCCCGTACACGCTCTATCCGTCCGGCGACGACATGGACATCGCCAAAATGGAGCGCATCAAGATCGACGACCTCCAGCTGCGACAGGAAGTATCTGCCCCGCGCCTCGAGCGCCGGGCCAAGCTGCGCACGCTTATCGAAGATGGCATGCCCGACCTGGACAAGGCGACGGCGAAGTACGACCTCGACGAATACTATGGCAAGGCGCTGGGCCTGGTTATTTCCGGCCGGGCGCGGAAGGCGTTCGACCTGGGCCAGGAAACGGCGGCCGTGCGCGAGCGCTACGGCAAGAACACCTTCGGCCAGTGCTGCCTGCTGGCCCGACGCCTGGTCGAGGCCGGCACGCGCTTCGTCGAGGTGATCTGGCCCAAGGTCGCCAATTCCGACAATCATTCGTGGGACGTTCATGCCGGGCTGTCGACCCGCATGAAGAACCAGTCCGCCCCGATGCTCGACGGCGGTCTGTCGGCGCTGATCAACGACCTCGACAGCCGCGGCATGTTGAGCGAAACGCTGGTGGTGGCCGTCGGCGAGTTCGGCCGCAGTCCGCAGCGCGGCGTCAGCACTTCCGGCAACGATAACCAGGACGACGGCCGCGATCACTGGCCATACTGCTACACCGGCGTGATCGCCGGCGCCGGCGTCAAACGCGGTTTCGTCTGGGGCAAGTCGGACAAGACCGCCTCGGCCCCGCTGGAGAACCCGGTCCATCCGCGCGATCTGCTGGCGACGATTTATCACAGCGTCGGCATCGACCCGGCGACGATCGTCAACAATCACCTGAACCAGCCGCGCCAGCTGGTCGAGGGCGAGGCGGTGACGGGAATTTTGGTTTAACGACGCAACCGTTTGGCCGCGCGGTTCGTACAACCGCGCAGGCTTTGCGGCCAAACGGCCGGGTTGCGGCTAAGGAACGTTGACGAAATAACATCCGTGCCAAATGATATTTTGGCTGGAGTCCTACTCGGTCGCGTAGCGACCTTCTGACGGTAGCCGGGCGTTTCAACGCCCGGTTCCGATCATCATGAAAAGTGTGTGTCGCGTAGCGACACGTGAGCAGTCCCGGCTGGTGCGACGTCTCAAGCGTCTCTACGCGACGCCACCGAATGGCTCGATCGCAATACCGGCCTTGAAAGGCCGGTCTACCGTCAGAGGGTCGCTACGCGACCAAGAGAGTAGCGTTTGGCACGGAAGTTATTTCATCAGCGTTCCTAAACAGCTAAACAGACTGGTCCGCAGACAAACTCAGTCTAGCGGGCGGCGGTTTTACGCCACGAATCAGGCCGGAGGCGGGACCTCCGGCCCTTCTACTTCGATGAGAGATTGTTCTTGAAGCAGTCTCCTGTGTTCTTCGGGCAGATACTCCGATTGGCGAGCGCCTGCGCGAATACGGGCAAGCAACGTCGCTGAAACAGATTCACGCCTCGTCAGCTGGCCGCCTTCCAGGAGTCGCTTCAGATCATTTACAGATGCAATTCTCGCGTCCTTGTAGCGGATGCAACTCCTGTGTTGGACGAAAGGGTGCTCGCCTTTATTGATTAGACAGCACGTCTCTTCCTTCGGTTTGAAGGTTGTGAGGCTGACGAGCAGAACTTGGCTCTGGTCTTGAACGGGGTCGGAAATGACTATGTAGAGGTGGTTGTACGGTGGGACGACTAGGAAAACGTCGCCGCTGGTCACGGTTTCCTGAACCCGCTTTCGGCTCATCGTCGTGGGTTTCCTGACGCTCGCCGCTTCCCTAATCTTTGGACGCCGCCCTGGCCGAAGCGAACATCTCGTCAAGCTCGTCTTTTTCTTTGAGGTCGCGCACGATGGACTTGACCATAGGCGCGAGCCCACCCACGGCGTAAATCAGCTGCTCGAGGGTTATCCGTCGCGCCCTGCCCTTCTGGTAGTTAGTCCCGTATTCGGAGAATTTGTGTGTCAAACGCGCAAGGTCGAAGTCCTCAACGTTTTCATTTTTCTTTAGTGTCTCAGTCAGCACCTGCACCTCGAACCTCGAAAGGGCGTTGAGGCCAGGGTCTTCGTCGAGGGTGACGTAGAAACCGTCGTTGTGAAAATGCCGCGTCCACTCGGCGGACCCTTCGGTGGCCTTTCCGTTAATGAGGTCGAGTACGCCACTGTGGACGGGGCCGTATTGCAAGGCGACGAGGTTGCCGCCGAGGAGCGGTCGTCCCGACTTTTTGAGAGTTTCCCTGCTCGCAATGTAGAGAAGGGCAAGCACCCGCTTGCGTCCGATCCTGCGGCTCGGTGACAGGCTTGCTAGGAGCGCAACGGCTTCGATCGCCTTTCTGCTGTCCAGTTTGAACTTGTACACGGCCGAACCTCCGAACCGAAAGACCGGCTCGCCCGTCCTGGAAAATGTCCGTCATCTCCGCCGGGCAAATTCTGCCCCCGGACGCCACCCCTGGGATTATCCGCCCGTGGCTCGCCGAATGTCAAGCCGAATCCGACTTTGACGTTCCGCGACCGGAATACAGTTTTTTTTGCATCCCGATTGTCCGCCTCGCACTTGGTAAAATAACTTGCGGCCAAACTCAAGTGCTTGCGGCCAAACTGGCATGGCTGCGGCTGTTTAGCCGCAATCCCGAACCGCGCGGTTCTGCGAACCACGGCTAAACAAGGTCATTATGTCCCCTCATCTCCAAAAGCGCCGCGACCAACTCCGGACCCTCTACGGATTCGACTTCCCCGAGGACCTGTTTCGCTTCTGGGAGTTCGCCAACCGTCTCCGTCCGCTGGAACCGCTCCAAGCGCTCTTCGACATGCTGCACGTGCAGCTCACCGGGCCGTTCGAGGTCCTGGCCGGCCGCTTTGACGGACGCACACCGCGGCACTCGATCCTGCTGCACTGGCGTTACTACCTCGATCCACCCGAGTTCTTCACCGTCCTCACCGGCGATGTGGACGGACTGCACTGGGGCTACTGGCTCGACGATCCGCGAGCGGGGAAGGGGAGCGTGGCGTCGTACTATGCCGACAATGAATTCGAGATGTCCGCCGACGGAGACAGCCTGTTCGAGTCGGTGGCGCTTCCATCTGGAAACTCTCGTCAGCGATTGCGAGGACGATCTCGAGGACGACCCGGAGCACGAGGCGGATTACAACGAACGGCTGGAAAAGCTGGAGCGCTACGAACGGTGCTGCGCCGCTTTGCGACGGACGATCGGCCGGAGGCGGGGGAAGAGTACGTCGAGAGATACCTGGCCCAGGCCGCGCGCGTGCGCCGCAAGCGGATCACGACGCCGACGCGCGAAGGCATGGGCATCGTCGTACATCCCGAGTTGTATCGGCCGCTGAGTTTGCCGGACAAGAAGCTGTGGTCGCGCCTGTGGAAGGACGACGACCCGATCGAGCTGGTCGAGGAAGCACGCCAGGCGGTGCGCGACGGCTATCCCGGCACAGCGCGTAAAGCTGGGTCGAGAGATGTGGCCGATCGTGGAGGAACGGCGAGCCGAATACGCGTTTGAGCTGCTGGACGCGGCCTATGCGGCGCTGGGCCGCGACGTGTTGCGCGAGGTGCTGCGCGTCCACCGTGCTGGGCGCGATCGGCCGTGGCTTGACGTGTTGCAAGAGGAGGAACCGATCGTTTAGCCGCGACCCGATAGGGGAGCGCGGCTCCGTGCTCCCCTATCGGGTCGCGGCTAAACGCGCCAGCGCCTGCTTCGCCTCGATGGTGGTGCGTGCCTCGGGTTCACCGCCGGCCAGCGTCTTCAGCACGTCGCGCGCAGCGGGTGTGGCCGCGCGCTCCAGGGTGCAAATGGCGCGGATGGCTCGTAACTCCTCCGGCGGGATCGAGCGGGATTCCACCGCGTCGAGCAGCTCCGTGAGGGAACGGCGGACCTCCGGCGAAACGTCGTCTTTCATCCGTCCGCGCAGTTGCAGCTCGACCTCGGCACCCAGCCGCCGCAGTTCCTTCGCCGCAACCTCGCGTGCCTCGAAATCGTCGCTGTCGAGATCGTTGAGCCACTTGTTGGTCTTGGTGCGATCCCATTTCACCGGCGTCAGCCGCGACCTCAAGAATGGCACGGACTGGTCCGCGGCACCGGCCAGCTTCCACACGGCAGCATAAGCGGGAGCGGCCTCACTGCTGAGGTGTAACCACAACCGCTCCAAATCCGCCGGTTCCAGGGGGGGAGGCTTCTCGTCGGCCTTCGGCATCAAATCCAGCACGGCGAGGCTGCCATCCGCCTTTCCGACCACAAGCCGCGAGTCGTCCGGAGACAGGGCCAGGATCGTCGCGCCCTCCGTGGCTGGGAACGCATGGATAACCTGGCCCGTCAGCGCCTCGCGGACGGTCAGGGTTCGTGTGGAATCCTCCACGCCGAGAAAAACGCCGCCGCCCTGGTGACGACTGAGATGGCTCTCCTCACCGCGACTGACCGCGAAAAAGCGGCCGTCTCTCGACAGGGCGAAGGCGTTGCCGAGGTTTTCGACTGCCGTGACCTCCCGGCCCAGAGCCAGGTCCCAGAGTACGACGCGGTTCATCGGTTTTCGATTCGTCGGACGATCACGGACACCGAAACCGCCGGTCATCAGGTACCGGCCGTCCGCCGAGAAGGAGATACCATGGCCCTTGATCGGCAAGCGCGGTCTGCTTGCCGGTCTCCACGTCCCAAAGTCGGGCCCAATCGCTTTCGATCACCAGCGGCCCCGGACCGCCTGCTCCGCCGACGCCGGACGTCGCCAGCGTCTTCCCATCCGGGCTGAACGCCATGCTGGTGATGCGCGATTCCGAGAAAGGAATGAACGTCCGCTGTTTGCCGTCGGCCACGTTCCAGAGCCGAATCCCGTCCATGCCGGCGGAGGCCAACGTCTTGCCGTCTGGAGTAAAGGCGGCCGCTCCCGACTCGGTATGGCCGTGCAGGACCCGCAATTCCTTGCCTTCCGGCAAGCTCCAGAGATGTACCGTCTTATCGAGAGAAGTGGTCGCCAGCTGCTTCCCATCCGGCGACAGGGCCATGCCATAGATGTGGACCTGGTTTACATCCAGCCACTTGCGGAATTTGCCCGTTACGCCGTCGGAGAGCGCCGCGCGGCCGCTGGATGTGGACCACACGATCGTTTTGCCGTCCGGCGTGAACTGTAGACCCGAGAGAGTGGGGACGACGACGTAATTCCCCACCGGCTGCGCCTCAGCCAGACCCGAGACGCAGCAGACCATGACGACGCTCACAACGAATCGTCGCATCACGGCATCGCTCCTCCGGGAAACTGCTGTCCGGGTGTGATGTTCAGAACCTCTACCTCGACGATCAGGTCGGCGTCGGGTGGGATGACGGGGACATGGCCCTGGGAACCATACGCGAGTTCAGCGGGGATGAACAGCTTGCGTTTGCCTCCTAACTTCATGCCGATTACGCCATCTTCCAGGCCGCGCGGGACTCGAATGACCTGGGGCGACTGCCCGCCAATCTGGAAGATGTCCTGGAGGACGCCTGGGTCGCGCTTGCTATCGAACTTCTTGCTGCCGTCCTTCAGTTCGCCGGTATAGCTAATCTCGATCCAGTCCATTCGTTTCGCCTCGGGACCGACCCCGACTTTCACATCTTCCGTCTTGAAGCCGTCCATGACGCGCAGCAACTCGACCTCGAACACAAGTTCGGCGTTCGCCGGCCGCAGCAGGCTGGTTTCGTTCGGGCGGAAACCGAGGGCGGGCGGAACGTAGAGCTTGCGCTTGCCGCCCGGCATCATGCCCACGATGCCTTCCTCCCAGCCCTTCATCCGCTCGTTGGTGCCGAGCCGGACGAGAATCGGGGCCTTCGCTTCGTGGGTGTTCTCGAAGCGCGTTTCATCGGCTTGAAGCCAGCCGATGGAATGCGCCTCGATGTAGTCGCCCGCTTTCGCCTCCGTGCCCTTCCCCACAACGAGGTCGGCATACTTCAGCCCGGACGGCGTGGCGACGATCTTCTCACCGCAACCCGCCGCGAAGAGGCACCACCCGGCAAAAATGATGGCCGGAATCCTTCCTGTCGTAATCATCGTCCTGACTCCTTACTTGATTCGCACCACCTCGATGTCGAATTCGAGGTCGGCATTTGGGGGGATCTTCTCGCCACTTCCTCGGGCACCGTATCCCAGGTGCGCGGGAATCGTCAGCCTGTATTTGCCGCCGACCTTCATGCCAACCAACCCCTGGTTCCAACCCTTGATCACGTTCGCCGCGCCGACGTTCTCCACGGTGAATGGATTACCTCCGACGTTGCTGTCAAACATCTGGCCATTCGATTTCAAGCGACCGGTATAAAAGACCTCGACGTTGTTGCCCTTTTTGATTGCCTCACCGGTGCCCTCGCGCACGGCATCGACTTGAACGGTTTCTGTCAGGATCCGCACCAACTCCACTTCGACAACAATGTCGGAATTGGGCGGCACGTCTTTACCTCTGCCGCTCTCGCCGTAGGCAAGTCCCGAAGCGATGATGAGCTTCCGCTTGCCGCCCGCTTTCATCCCGACAATGCCTTCATCCCAGCGTTTGATCCACCCGCCCGGAACGAGTTGAAACACGACCGGCTGCTTGAGGTCGTGCGTGCTCTCAAACTTCGAGCCATCCGCCCGCAACATGGCGACGTAGTGGATCTCGACGTAGTCGCCGGCGTTCGCCGGTTCGCCGTTGCCCTCGGTCAGGTCGATGTAGCGAATCCCCGACTCGGTGCTCTTGGCGTTCTTCTCATCGTCGGCGCCGCAGCCGACTGCGAACAGACACAGACCGGCTGCCAGGCTCACGTAGTGCTTGCTCATCGATTCTCTCACTTGATCTTCAGCAGCTCGATTTCGCAGACCAGATCGGCGTTCGGCGGAATCTGGTCCCCCGCCCCCCTGTCACCGTACCCCAGAGCCGCGGGGAGTGTCAATGTGCGCTTGCCGCCGACCTTCATGCCGATCACGCCCTCGTCGAAGCCCTTGATGACCATGCCGGCGCCGAGCTTGAACTCAAATGGATTGTTGCGATCGACGCTGCTGTCAACCTTCTTCTGGTCGGACTTCAGCCAGAGCGTGTAATGGACTTCGACCGTTTGACCGCTCGCTGCCGTCGGCCCGGTGCCTGCCTTGACTTCGACGTATTTCAAACCCGACGCCGTGGTGACGACGATCGGCTCCTTCTTCGGCAGCGGGGCGGCGACGGCGAGATTGCCGAGGAATAGCACAATCGCAAACGACTTCATGGCAGCGTCCCTCCGCCGCTTGCGGCTTGGCAGTCAGTTCTTGCCAAGCCGCAAGCGGCGCTTCGTCACTTGATCTTGAGCAATTCTACCTCGAACACCAGATCGGCCTTGGCGGGGATGACCGGCGGCCGGCCCTCCTCACCATAAGCCAGTTTGAACGGGATGGTGAGCTTGCGCTTCTCGCCTGGCTTCATGCCGGCGACACCCTGGTCCCAACCCTTGATGACCATGCCGGCGCCGAGCTTGAACGCGAACGGCTTGTTGCGATCGACGCTGCTGTCGAACTTCTTGCCGTCCGACTTGAACGTGCCGGTGTAGTGGACCTCGACCTGATCGCCCGCCTTGGCGGCGGTGCCGGCACCTTCTTTGAGGATTTCGTATTGCAGACCCGACGCGGTGGTTACCACTTTCTTCTCCTTGTCTTGCGCAGCGCCGGGGTCGGCGCAACGAACAGGGTTGTCAGGCAGAAGCCGGCCAGTGCCAGCACCGTAGAGAAACCGTTCCTCATGACGTGGTCCTTTCCTGTTGGTTGTTTAGACGCGGTTTCAAAACCCCGTACCGCCGGCATTCCTGCCGGCAAGGGCCGGCAGGAATGCCGGCGGTACGGGGTTTTGAAACCGCGTCTTAGCCGCGAGCTTTTGCGAGCGTTTACGCAGCGCTCGCAGAAGCTCGCGGCTATACGGATCGTTACTTCCAGAAATAATATACGGCGAGGCCGAAGCCAAGCACAATCACGGTCCAGCGAATCAGCCAGCGCGGCAGCGCCGGCCATAATGCGCTCCGGCGAAACCACCGGCGATGGAGGCGGCGACCATCGGCGGGGCGTACCGCCAGGCGATCTCGCCCTTGAGGACGAACACCACGACCGAGACGCCGTTGATGACCGCCGCCAGCACGGTCTTCACCGCGTTCATCCGGTGGATGTCGTGCAATCCCATCAATCCCAGCGCCGACAGCATCAGGATGCCGATGCCGGCGCCGAAGTAGCCGCCGTAGGTGCCGACGAGCAACTGGAAGCCGACCACCATCCAGCACAGCCACGCCGAGGGCAACGCCGACTGGTCCGTGGTGGACAGCCAGCGGCTGAGATACGGCTGAGCGAGGAAGAGCAATGCCGCCGTCAGCAGAAGCCACGGGACGACCGTGGTGAAGGCATCCGGCCGATAGATCAGCAACAGCGATCCCACCACGCCGCCGATCAGGCTGGGGCCGAGGAGCAGCAGCAACCACGGCCGGGCCCCTTGCAATTCTCGTCGATAACCCCACGCCCCGGCCACCGAACCCGGCACCAGGGCGATGGTGCTGGTGATGTTGGCGACCGCCTCCGCGTTCTGTTGGCCATGCAGCGCCAGACCAGCGCGGGAAACGTCAGCAGCGTGCCGCCTCCAGCGACCGCGTTGATGATCCCTGCGGCGAACGCGAACAGGCACAGCAGCACGTAGATCCAGACGTCGGACATCGCCGCGCATCCCTCATCGCCACTGGACCACGACGCCGAGGTACTCCTCCTTCTTCTTGAGCAGTCCTTCGTACGCCTCGCCGAGCTGCTCCGGCTGGATGCGATGCGTAATCAAGCCGTCGAGGTTGAGTCGGCCCGAAGCGAGCGTCGCCAGTAGCCAGTTCTGGGCCTTGTCGATGTCCCATGCCCCGGCCAGGCGCGTGTGGGCCGGTTCAAACAGCATGTTGCCGTGCGCTCCGGTCACCTCGATGTACCGGCGATGCAGATCGTCGTAGAAGTTGACCTCCTTCGCCTTCCCGCGCGGACTGCCGACGACGACGACCTGCCCGGCGTCGCAGGCCAGCGACATGGCCACGGGGATGGCGTCCGGCACACCCGTCGCATCGGCGACGATCTCCGCGCCGCGGCGTCCCAGGACATTGCTGAGCTGCGTGCGCACGTCGCCGGCGGTCGGATCGAGGACGTGATCGGCGCCGGCGGCCTTGGCGGCGGCACGGCGCATGGCGACGGCGTCGATGCCGACGACCGGATGCGCCCCCGCGGCCATCAAGCAGCGCAGGGCGAACTGGCCGATCACGCCGAGGCCGAGGACCGCCGCCGATCGGCCGAGCGTCAGGCCGGCGCGGATCGACGCCCCGAGACCGTAGCGGGCGATGCAGGCCACGGCGGCCTTCTCGAAAGAGAGGTTGGCGGGCATCCACCACAGCCGGCCGCGTTCGTGGCCGAGGGTCAGCAGTTCGGCCGAGGCGTGGTTGCCGGGGTAGCTGACGCAGTCGCCCGGTTCCCACTCCGTCACATCCGAGCCGACGGCGACGATGGTCCCGGCAGCACTGTAACCCGGCTTGAAGGGGAACTTCCACTCCGGCAGGGTGGGGTCCTTCAGCCATTGATGCGTGCCGGTGTAGACGGCCAACTCGGTGCCGGCACTGACGGCGCTGACCGCCGTCTGCACGAGGATCTGATTCGGTGCCGGAGCGGGCAGCTGCACTTCACGGACAGCGGTCTGGAACGGTTCGGAAACGACGGCTTGACGAGTGTTCATGGCGGTCGATCTTCTCGCATGACAGACGGTTCTTGTTGTCGTCTACCCTATGGGATGCGGACGCGACTGGCACGATCCGCGTCGGTTTGCGATTCGAATCGTGGTACAATGGGATACGGAGGTATTTCATGGCTGCAATCTCATCTGTGGTACACAGTGATCCCGACATCCTGGGCGGCACCCCCGTGTTCGTCGGGACCCGCGTCCCGGTCCGAACCTTGATCAACTACCTCGAAGCGGGTGACTCGCTCAACGAATTCTTGGAAGACTTCCCTAGCGTTCTCCGCGAACAAGCCGTGGCAGCGCTGCAGCTCGCCAAGCAGATGTGATAAACCTCAAAACCCCTCATCCGCCAACCGGCGCACCAGGCCGACGAAAGCGGCGATACGCTCTTCATAGCGCGATCGTGCCGCCAGGGGCCGCGGCCAATTCACCAGCTCGAGGTGGTCGCCGTCCCAGACTTCCTGACTTTCCCCCCAGGCCGCCGACATCACCGAGACCACGCCATCGTTCGGCCCTTCGGCCCGCTCGACGACTCCGGACGGCAGCCACCACCGCAGCGTCCGCCAGCTGTGGCTTAGACGACCCGCCACTGAAAAGTAGCGCACGCCGGGCACATCCGGCACCTCGGCGTTGAAACGGCGGCAGTTCGACACAGTCAGGTCGTGAATGGCATGGTGCGACATGCCCAGGAAGTCGAGAACGGGCCGTATCATGCGGTCCAGTCGGCGGACGCCCCAGTCGGCGAACGGGGTACCCCGGTGCGGCGTCCCCACGGTCGTCACCGACAGCACCCGGTCCGCCATGCCGAGCCGTGATACGAGGTAACGGCTGTCCAGACCTCCCAGGCTATGGCCGATGAGGTGGACCGGCTCGTGAGGTGATGCGCACTCGATCAGTTTTCGCAACTGGGCCGCTCTATTTGCGATGCTGCCGCTCGGGCTGAGGCTGGGAACGAAAACGCGGTTGCCGGCCGAGCGTAGCACCTGGGGAATGCCGCGGAAGTACTCGAAGACCGTGAACGGCCCCAGGCACACCCGGTCGAAACCGAACAGCCCGTGGACGAGGACAATCGGTGTTCGCAAACGCGGTACGGGAAGCATGGAAAACCAGAAGTCAGAAGTCCGAATGCGGAAGTCAGAAGCCAACTCCATTTTAGCAATTGCCTTTTGCCTGGATTTGTGCATTCTGACTTCTGCATTCTGACTTCTGATTTTGGAGGCGTCCATGACGGTCAGCAAGGCGGAACCCGGCAAGACGAGGATCGGCTGGATCGGCACCGGCGTCATGGGTCGCTGGATGTGCCAGCACCTGATGACGAAGGGCTACAAGGCAACCGTCTACAACCGCACGAAAGAGAAGGCCCAGCCGCTGCTCGACGCCGGCGCCGCCTGGGCCGACACGCCGCGGACCGTCGCCGAGCGCTCCGACGTAGTCTTCGCCATCGTCGGCTTCCCGAAGGACGTGCGCGAGGTCTTCCTCGGCACCCAGGGAGCGCTGGCGGGCAGTAAGCCGGGGACCGTGCTGGTGGACATGACCACGAGCGAGCCGGCGCTGGCGCAAGAGATTTACGAGGCAGCAAAGGCGAAGGGCGTGGCGGCCGTCGATGCTCCGGTGTCCGGCGGCGACGTGGGAGCGAAGAACGCCGCCCTGTCGATCATGATCGGCGGCGACGCCGCGACGGTCGACGCGATCAAGCCGCTGTTCGAGTGCATGGGCAAGACGATCGTCCACCAAGGCCCCGCCGGCGCGGGCCAGCACACCAAGATGGTGAATCAGATCCTGATCGCCGCCAACATGGTCGCCGTCTGCGAAGGGCTGCTCTACGGCTACAAGGCCGGTCTCAAGCTGGAAACCGTGTTCCAATCGGTCTCCGTCGGGGCGGCGGGGAGCAAGGCGCTGGAAGTACTTGGGCCGCGCATCATGGCCCGCAACTTCGAGCCGGGCTTCTACGTCGAGCACTTCATCAAGGACATGGGCATCGCCCTGAAAGAAGCCGAGGCGATGAACCTGTGCCTGCCCGGCCTGGCACTGGCGAAGCAGCTGTACGAAGCCGTGCGAGCGCAGGGCTACAGCCGCAAGGGCACACACGCGCTGATGCTAGCCCTGGAGCAGCTGTCGGCGATCAAACGGTGAAACGCGGTTCTGCGAGCCCGCAGCGCCAAGCAAGGACGAGCAGAAACGTTTCTGCTCGTCCTTGCTTGGCGCTGCGGGCTCGCAGAACTGCTTACCCGCTTGCCATTCCACTCTGGCTGCGATACCAGCGAAGCGTCTCCGCGAGACCATCTTCGAAGGCCGCTCGTGGCTCGTAGCCGAGATCGCGCCGGGCGCGGGAAATGTCGGCGCACGAAAGCGCACATCGCCGCGCGGGTGGAGCGTGCGCGGCCGTCAGACTGGTGCCGAGTTGACGATTCATTGCTGCGATCAGTTCCAACAGAGTGACGCTGCGACCGGTGCCGATGTTATAAACACGTCCGGAAACGCCCGGCACTTCTGCCGCCTGTCGCAGCGCTTGCACCACATCGGTTACGAAGGTGAAGTCGCGCGACTGGAGGCCGTCGCCGAACACGGTCGGCGTGCGCCCGGAAGTAAGAGCCGCGACGAAAAGGGCGATGACGCCGGAGTACGGACTGTCGGCGCGCTGCCGCGGGCCGAAGATGTTGAAGAAGCGGAGTCGCACCGTCTCCAGGCCGAACGTGTTGGCGAACGCCTGGCAATAAAATTCCCCGGCGAGCTTGGCGGCACCGTAGGGCGACAGGGCCGACAGCGGTTCGTCCTCCGTCTGCACGGCGCCGCTCGGTAGCCCATAGGCGCTGGCACTGGCCGCATAGACGACGCGGCGCACCCCGGCACGGCGCGCGGCGTCAAGCACGTTCAAGGTGCCGGTGACACAGACGGCGTTGGTATCGGTCGGCTTCTCGACGCTGCGCTGCACCGATGCCAATGCGGCCAGGTGGAACACGACGTTGACACCCGCCATCGCCCGCCCCACCGTCTCCGCATCGGCGACGCTGCCCTCGAAGATTTCCGGCGCGGGCGAGACGCTCGCCAGGTTGGTCCGCAGACCCGTGCTGAGGTCGTCGAGCACTCGCACGCGCCGCCCGGCGGCGGTCAGCCCCTCGACTAGGTGCGAGCCGATGAAACCCGCGCCGCCGGTGACGAGACAGAGTTCGGACATGGAGGACCTCGGAAGTCGGTTAACTACCGTTCGTAGTTTACTGATCCCTCGTTAGCCCGACGCGCGAGCAAGGGTTTTCCGCAGAATCCCTTGCTTGCGCAGTCGCGCAAGCAAGGGTTTTCCGCAGAATCCCTTGCTTGCGCGTCGGGCTAACAACAGCATTTCCGCACCGGCCATAATAATGAGCTATGCTCGTAATGACTCCCTCGCCGCCCGCGTTACTTTTCCGCTGACGACATGGACGAAGCTCCTTCCCGTCGAGCTTCTTCGACCCGCTGGGATGGAGCGCCTTTGCCTAGAGGTGGCTCATGGCCGCGCCCGCTACGACCGACAACTTTCTCGACTTCGTGCGCAAAGCGCGCTGATCGACCCGCAACAACTGACCGCATACCTCAACTCCCGGTCCACCGGTCCGGCGCTGCCGGCCGCGCCGCGGAAACTCGCGCACCGCTTCATCACGGACGGCCTGCTCACCAAATTTCAGGCCGAGCAGCTACTCGGCGGCAAATACAAACCGTTCACGCTGAGCGGGAAGTATCGGCTGCTGGAGCGACTCGGCAGCGGCGGCATGGGCTTCGTCTACTTGTGCGAGCATCTCGTGCTGCGCCGCCGAGTAGCAGTCAAGGTATTGCCCACCGCCCAGGCCGACTCTCCGACGGCCCTGGAGCGCTTCCGGCGCAAAGCGCGGGCCTCGGCGGCGCTCGACCACCCCAATCTTGTCCGTATCCACGATATGGACCGCGACGGCAATATGCACTTCCTGGTCATGGATTACGTGGACGGCCGCAGTTTCCATGAGATCGTTGCCAGCCGCGGCCCAATGCCGGTCGCTCGGGCAGCCCACTATATCGCCCAGGCGGCGGCCGGTGTGCAGCATGCGCACGAGCGCGGCCTGGTCCACCGCGACGTGAAACCGGCCAACGTGATGCTGGATCGCAACGGCGTCGTCAAGGTCCTCGATCTCGGCCTGGCCCGCTTCTTCCGCGACGAGGCCGACGATCTGACCCGGCGGTCCGAAGGTAAGAGCGTGATCGGCACCGCCGACTATGTCGCTCCCGAACAGGCCCTCGACAGCCACGCCGCCGACATTCGCGCCGACGTCTACAGCCTCGGCTGCACCTTCTGGTTCCTGCTCACCGGCGCCCCGCCCTTCCACGATTGCAAGAGCCTGGGTCAGAAGCTGATGGCCCATCAGACGCGCGCTCCGCAGCCGATCCGCGAACTGCGGCCGGAGGTGCCGGACGAACTGGCCGCGGTGCTGATGAAGATGCTGGCGAAAAACCCGGCCGACCGCTATCAGACCCCCGCCGAGGTGCGGCACGCGCTGGAGCCGTGGACGAAGGAGCCTATCGCCCCGCCCAGCGAGGAGGAAATGCCGCGCTTCTGTCCTGCCGTCCGCGCGCAGTAGCTCGACGATCACGTCGCACAACTTGACTCAGTCCGCCATCAACCTCACGATCCAGAATCCGCCTGTCCTCTCGGCGTCAACGCCACGACCCTCCTCCGGCCGTGTCCGCACGGTTTCGGCACGCGTTCCGACCAGATCCGTTCCTGCGCGGTTACCCGCCCGTTCCGGCAGACCGCTGGTCTGGACGGCGATTGTCCTCGGTTTCTTCGCCGTGGGGCTGTGCGGTTTTCTGCTGCGGTAAATCTTCCGCCGCTTGCGGCTTGGCAATGGCCACTGCTAAGGAACGCTGATGAAATAACTTCCGTGCCAAATGAAATCTTGGCCGGAGTCCTTCTCGGTCGCGTAGCGACCTTCTGACGGTAGCCGGGCGTTTCAACGCCCGGTTCCGATCAGCAGGAAAAGTGTGTGTCGCGTAGCGACACGTGAGCAGTCCCGGCTGGTGCGACGTCTCAAGCATCGCTACGCGACGCCACCGGATGGCTCTGACGGTAGACCGGCCTTTCAAGGCCGGTCTACCGTCAGAGGGTCGCTACGCGACCGAGAGCGTAGCGTTTGGCACAGAAGTTATTTCGTCAACGTTCCTAAGCCGCAACCGGCGAACTCAATTCCTCCACTTTTCCTCTTGCATCCCGCTCGCCGCTCGGCGATAGTAACAGAGAAGAACGATCCTGCCACCCGCTCGGCCGCAATTTGCGGTCGAATGTCCGAACACCGCCCGACGAACTCCCACAAACGACCGTAGCGAGCAACCTCGGTCTTGACGGCTTGTGCCCCCCATGTAACCATGAAGGGAACCTTCGCCGCCGAACGCCGGTTCGGGACGACGATTCCTCACACGGGTTGACGTATGGCTTCCGAACTTTGCCGATTTCGATTGCCTGGTGGCGGGCTTGCATTCCGTCAACTCGGGCTGGCCCTGTTCGCTATCGCAGTCCTGATTCCGGCTGGATGCAACAAGCCGGAAGATGTGACGGCCTACGATGTCCCCAAGATCGACAACCAGGAGACGCTAGGCAAGAATCGTCTCCTCGCTGCCGTTTTTCTCAATAATGAAACGGCCTGGCACTTCAAGCTGGTCGGCCCGATGCAAGAAATGGGGGAACACGAGCGCGAGTTTCTCAAATTCCTCAACTCGGTGCGGTTTGACAAGGATGGGAAACCCACCTGGTCAATCCCCGACGGTTGGGAGCGTGAGCCTGACCGCCGGAGCCGTTTCGCTGCATTCCTGATCGGGAAAGGGCTTGCTGCCCTTGAGTTGACGGTTGTCCCGCTACCCGCGGTAGAGGGCGACATCAACCTGCTTAACAACGTCAATCGTTGGCGCCGCCTGATGCACCGTCAACCGCTCGATCAAGCCAGCCTGGCCCAGATACTCGCAACCTGCTCATCGACGGCAAGGATGTACCGTTCATCGATCTGACAGGCTCCGGTTCCGGCAAGATTGATCGACCAACCGATGAGCCAGAGGTAGTGGAAGTTACTCCCTCATCGCTAAAACCGTTCGACCCGCCGACCGGCTGGGTCAAGACCGAGGAGCAGGCTCCCAAGGAGGGAGGCATCATCGTCCACCGGGCGGCTGCCTTCAAGGTTTCCGAGGGTGGCAGCGAGGCCCTGGTGACGGTCATTCCGATGGAGACGGCCGGTGTCGAAGACCTGCGTGCCAACATTAACCGCTGGGCCAAGAAGGTCGGTCTGAAGGATCTAACCGATAAACAGATTGCCGATCTGATTAACGAAATCAGTGTGGACGGCATCGACCAGTGCATCACGGTGGACCTGGTCGGACCAAAGGATGAGATGCTCGCCGTCCTCGTACCGCTCTCGGACAAGGTCTGGGTCTTCAAGATGACTGGCCCGTCCGAGTTGGTCACTCGTCAGAAGAAAACATTCCTGGAGTTCGTGCAGTCCGTCAAGTTCGAGGGAGGCCGTTGATGAGCAATACGATTCCTCAGACCGAGAGGATAACGACGGCCCCCACTGCTCCGCCTTCTGGAATGCCGGGGGTGCCTTCGCCCGTCATCGGAACAGCACAGCGACCGCGCGGATCTGGTTTTCCTTGCTCTCCCTGTTCGGGTTGCGGCTGGGCAAGGGCTCAGCGAACGGGACAGCGAACGCGATCAGGCGGCGGAAGAGGCGAAGGCCGACGCACGGAGCCGCACGGCCGGCCCGTTGCGCAAGGCCCTGCTGGCGGTGGCCTCGCTGCGGCTGACGGTCGTGCTGTTTGCGCTCTGCCTGGTCCTGGTGTTTTGCGGCACTCTGGCGCAAAAGGACACTGGCCTTTGGACCGTGGTTAAAAACTATTTCCGCTCGTTCGCCGTGTGGATTCCCTTCCAGGTCTTCTTTCCTAATGACCCGAAAGGTGGGAAAGTCCCCGGCGGTTTCCCGTTCCCCGGCGGCTGGTTGCTGGGTAGCTTGTTACTTATCAACGTCCTCGCCGCCCATGCCATCCGCTTCCGTTACACGATGAAACGCTCCGGAATCATTCTCATTCATGCCGGGATCATTCTCCTGATGAGTGGCGAACTGGTCACCGGATTGCTCGCCGTTGAGAAAACGATGGTCATCCCCGAAGGTCAGTACGCCAATTACGTCGAACATCGCGATCGAGTCGAGTTGGTTGTCATCGACCCGTCCGCCCCGGATTCGGACCACCAGATCATCATTCCCGAAGGCGTCCTTCGGCAGCGGGGTCGCATCCATAACGACCTGCTGCCTTTCGACGTCGAGGTTGTCAAATACATGGTCAACTCGACGCTCGACGAGACCGGCCTTGCTGCCGCCAACAACCCGGCAACGGCCGGCGCAGGGAAAGTCAACCGCGCGGTAGAGCTGCCGGAAGTCGTCGGGACCAAGTCGCAGCGCGACATCGCCTCGGTATATGTCAAGCTGGTGCCCCGGGACTCCGCCTCCTCGCTCGGAACTTACCTGTTTTCGATCCACCTGTCTGAGCAAAAGGTGGTAGTTGGGGACAAAACATACGACGTGAGCCTACGCTTCAAGCGTGAGTACAAGCCGTTCAAGGTGCAACTGTTGGAGTTCAACCACGACCGTTACATCGGGACCAGCACGGCTAAGAACTACTCCAGCCGGGTGCGCCTCACCGATCCGGACCGCGGCGTGGACCGCGAGGTCGTCATCTCGATGAATAACCCGTTACGGTACCGGGGCGAGACGTTTTTCCAGGCCGACGTCCTCAAGGGCGACACCGGTACGGTGCTGCAAGTGGTCCAGAACCCGGGCTGGCTGCTGCCTTACGTTTCGTGTGGCCTTGTGGGATTCGGGATGATCCTGCACTTCGGCGTGTACCTGGTGGCCTTTCTGAGTCGGAGGAGGGGCACATGAATGATTTTTCTCGCTACGCTCCCTGGTTGGGTGTCGCCATCGGCGTCCTCACGTTGGGTTATGCGATGCTCCCGCAGGCCGCTGAACCGGCCGACCAGATGCACCTGTCGGAACTCGGCGCGATCCCCGTGGTGGACCACGGCCGGATCAAGCCGTTCGACAGTTTCGCGCGCTCCACGCTCTTCGTCCTCAGCGACCGCCAGACCTACGTCGATGAGAACGAGACGACGCAAGCGGCAGTCAAGTGGGCGATGGACGTGATCAGCAGCCGGCGCTTGGAGAACGGCGTCCCGGTGTCCCACACCTACCAGGTCTTCCGCATCACCAACGATGAGTTGCTGGGCTTTCTCGGTCTGGAACTGCGGCCCGGTCTCCGTTACTCCTTCATCGAGGTTCTCCACACCAGGAAGGATACGGGACAACGGCTGGATGAGGCTTCCGAACGGATCAACCAGAAGCAAGAGCTCGCCCAGACGCTCGATCTTTTCGAGAACGATTTGCAGTCGCTGGTGAGCAACCTGAACACATTCCGCGCCATGGAAACCGGCCGCGTACCGCTGGTGGCACCGCCGGAGAGAGAGGAGCAGCAATGGGCTTCCACCCGCGGGACGCTCATTGTGGATTCGACAGGCCGCGAGCTTGGCACCGACCCACAACGACCGGCCGCAGCTGCGTTTCGCCAGGTGCGCCACAGCTATTTGGCCGGTCAGGTTGACCGGTTCAACGATGCAGTGGCCGACTATGGCAAGCGTGTCACTGCGATACTGTCGCCGAAAGAGAATGACCGGGTCGGCTTGGAATTGTGGCTCAACCAGTTCGAGCCGTTCTATGTCTGCTGCCTCCTGTATACGATCGTCTTCCTGCTCGCCTGCGTGAGCTGGGTCTCATGGCCGGAAACTCTTACACGAGCGGCGTTCTGGCTGACCGTCGTTACCCTGGTGGCGCATACCGGAGCGTTGCTCGCACGCATGTTCTTGATGGCTCGGCCGCTTGTCTTCGTTACAAACCTCTATTCATCCGCCATCTTCATCGGCTGGGGTTGCGTCGGTCTCGGGCTGTTGCTGGAGCGGTTATTCCGCAACGGCATTGGTATCACGGTCGGCGCGGCGATGGGTGCTCTCTCGTTGATCGTGGCCCATAACGTCATCGTCTTCTCCCCAGGGGGTGACACACTGGGAATGATGCAGGCGGTGCTCGACACCAACTTCTGGTTGGCAACTCACGTCAGCTGCGTGACCATCGGCTACACAGCGACATTTGTCGCCGGCTTCTTGGGGCTGGTCTTCGTAATCCGCGGAGTAATGACGAAATCGCTCACCCCACCGCTCATGAAATCGTTGTCGCAGATGCTGTACGGCATTATCTGCTTCGCCATGCTGTTCAGCTTCGTGGGAACCGTGCTGGGCGGCATCTGGGCCGATCAGTCGTGGGGCCGCTTCTGGGGCTGGGACCCGAAGGAAAATGGAGCGATGCTCATTGTAATCTGGAACGCCTTGCTCCTGCACGCCCGTTGGGGCGGCATGGTGAAACAGCGGGGGATGGCGGTACTTGCCATAGCAGGAAACATCGTCACATCCTGGTCGTGGTTCGGCACCAACTTGCTCGGTGTCGGCCTGCACGCTTATGGATTCCTGAACGGAGCTGCTTTCTGGCTCCTCGGCTGGGTCTTTCTCAATCTGGCCGTGATCGGCATCGGCACCCTACCGCTTCGAATGTGGGCCAGCTTCGCCGAAGCACCGAAGGCCGAGGAGCCATCGCCGCCTTCAACCGGCAAGAGAGACCGGAAGAGCAAGCACGCGCCCACCGCGATTCAACCGGCGTAACGCGCCATCTTCGTTTAGCCGCGAGCGCTGCTACTCGGCGCTCGCGGCTAAGGCGATCGGCGACAATCACCTTACCCGTGTAGATTGAGCAAGTGGGAGTGTGAGAGTGGATTGGCCATCGGTCCCACGGGTACATGATTTTCCTCGTGCCCAGACTCCGTTTGGGAACGCCACCTCTGTGTAATTCAGGCGGTCTGTCTTTTCGGCTGCGACTCGGTGAGGAGACGACGAGCCGTATCGACGAGGAACCGCACGGCGCTCGGCTCGATAACCGAAGCCGCGAATCCATGCACGACCTCACTCCGCAACTGGAAAAGTCCTTCGAGGTTCCGAAAGGTAGTGTTCGAGAAAACCCCGGCAGAATAGAGTTCGTTGAGCATCGTGCGAGGCAAGGCCCCCCACCCTGCATTCTGTCCTTCTGCCCGCAGCCTCCTGCGCATCGCCGCTTCCAACGCGGCCCAGGCAGCGCCCAGCGAAGGAGCGACGTACCCTGCCTGGTGCATCCGATCGACCTCGTCCAGCGCCTTCACGATGTCATCTTCGGACAGTTCAGGGACTTTTCGCTTCTCGGTGGTCGGCGGCGGACCGTCCCCTCCCATGATGAAAAGGTCGTACCTCCAGCCTTTTTGTTTTCCGGTAATCTCCGCATACTCCGGTACGTTAGGGTCGTCTGCCAGGTCTGCGGGGGTATCTTTGGCCGAAGCTAGAACGCTCACGTCAGGTCGCACGGCCAGAATTTCCACCTTGAAGTCCTTCGCGAATGGCGGCAGGGCCTCGGGGCCGGGTCGGATAACGACCTGATAACCTTGGGCTTTGTAACTCTCGGCGACCTGGTTCAGACGTTGATCGGTGCTCATGACATCACTTTGGCAGTGGGTCTGGGTCGACCGGGTCTTCGATCCGCACGTACACGAAAAAGCGTCGAACGATTACCAAGTTTATCATCTTTGAACGTCTGTTACGAGGTGGCCGAAAACGTGCCCGAAACGGTTATACGATTTTAATGAATATGCGCCAAATCTAGGAAACACGCAAATCGCATAACAGTTTTGACCCGCGCCGCCACACTGTTATGCGTTACGAGATCTCCACGCCAAAGCGGATCACCGCATCATCGCCGCATAATCCACCGCCTTCTCCTTGTCGATACGCGGCAAGTTCAGCGGCACCGCCTCCGGATACTTCTGCGCCGCCCCCGTGTTGAAGACGACCACTTCCTCGTCCGGCCCGATCTTGCCGTCGCGCACCAACGCTTCCAGGCAGTCGAAGCAGACCGCCGTCTCCGGACAGATCGACGATGCCTTCCAGGCTGATGCGGCGCGCTGCATCCACTCGACGATGCGGCCTTCCGCGCCCGGCCACGGCACAGCCGCCGCTGGCCGCGGATGGCGTCGAGCATCATGAAATCGCCGACCGCCGCCGGCACGCGCAGGCCGCTGGCCACGGTGTGGGCGTTCGGGAACGGCTCGGCGAAGCGCTCGCCCGCCTCGAAACGCTCGCACGATCGGGGCGCAGCCGTCGCTCTGGCAGCTGATCAGCCGCGGCAGCCGGTCCGTCTTGCAGCCAGCCGAGCTCGCGCAGCTCCTGAAACGCCTTCCACATGCCGATCAGCCCGGTGCCGCCGCCGGTCGGATAGAGGATCACGTCGGGCAGGCGCCAGCCGGTCTGCTCGGCCAGCTCCAGGCCCATCGTCTTCTTGCCTTCGAGGCGATACGGCTCCTTCAGCGTGGACATGTCGAACCAGCCCAGTCGCGGCCGTCCCTTCGCGGACCATCCGGCCGCAATCGGTGATCAGGCCGTTGACCAGGAAGACCTTCGCCCCGGCCAGGTGCGCCTCGATCTGGTTGATGACCGGCGTGTCCTCGCGGCATGAAGACGAAGACCTCCATGCCGGCGCGGGCGCCGTAGGCCGCCAGGGCGCCGCCGGCATTGCCGGCCGTCGGGATGGCCAGCCGTTTCAGGCCGAAGTGCCGGGCCATGCTGACGGCGGCCGTCATGCCGCGGCTCTTGAAGCTGCCGGTCGGCAGCTGCGATTCGTCCTTGATGAACAGGCGCGTCAGGCCCAGAGCGCCGGCCCAGGCGCGGGCACGGCAACAGCGGCGTCATGCCTTCGCCCAGCGTGACCGGCTCGGCGTCGAGCGGCAGCGGCAGCAGCTCGCGGTAGCGCCACAGCGTCGGCGGCCGCGCGCGAAGCTGCGCCGGCGTGACGGCACGCGCGCACGGCGGCGAGGTCGTAGCGCACCCAGAGCGGCCGGCCCTGGTGGACCGTGTGGACCTGCCCGGCGGCAAAACGTGTGCCGTCGAGGGCGCTTTCGAGATGGGTGACGTAGCTGGTCATGTCGCGGAAACCTGGTTGAGAATCGGGCGTAGATCACGATATGGCGCGGGCGATGCGTGACCCACCGTTTAGCCGCGAGCTTTTGCGAGCGTTGAATTCAGTGCTCGCAAAAGCTCGCGGCTAAACGAAGAAGAATTCGCGCGAATAGCCGCCTTGACCTTCGCCCGGTTCACGCGGTAATATCCCGCGGTCCGGTACGGGAAACCGTCCCAGCCGGATGCGACAGGTTGCCATCCCCGTGCCGGAGCGAAAGACGATGTTCGCCGGCGAGGGCGGACCGGATGTTGCCTCACGGAGGGAACCGTTCCCATCTTGAAACCACACCATGCTTATTCGCCGTGACGGATCGTCCGTGTTCGTGTCGGCGCCGGCCAAGGTCAACCTGCACCTGGAAGTTCTGCGCCGCCGGCCCGATGGCTATCACGACCTGGAAACGCTGATGGTCGCTGTCAGCCTGTACGACACCCTGGAGTTCAAGGACGACTCCACGGGTGACGTGCATCTGCCGCTGCGATCGGCCCGATCTCGCAACCGGGCCGGAGCAACCTGATCTGCCGCGCGGCTGAACTGCTGCGCGGCAAGCCGGGGACAGCGGTCCTCGGCGAGGCGCGGCCATCCGCCTGTGGAAGCGGATCCCGTTGGCGGCGGGACTGGCCGGCGGGTCGAGCGATGCCGCCGCAACCCTGGCCGGGTTGAACGTCCTGTGGCGGCTGGGTTTGTCGAACGAGGCGTTGGCCCGCCTCGGCGCTGAACTGGGCAGCGACGTGAGTTTCTTCCTGGCGGCGCCAGCAGCCTGGTGTACCGGGCGCGGCGAGATCACTCGCCCGTTGCGGCTGAGCCGGCCGCTGTACCTGGTCCTCACTGCCCACCCGTCGGGCTGTCGACGGCCGAGGTTTTCCGGAACCTGACGGTGCCGGATGCAACCGCTTGCCGGAGACGACATCCGTCGGGCGGTGGAAATGGGCGACGTGGAGGCGATCGGCCGGCGGCTGCACAACCGTCTCCAGCCCGTGGCGGAACGGCTGTGTCCCGCGGTCGCCCGGCTCCGCGAACGATTGACGGCCTTGAAGCCCGGCCGGCGTGCTGATGAGCGGCAGCGGCAGCACCGTCTTCGCTCTCTGCCGGGATGCCGACGAGGCCCTGGGCGTAAGCCGTGGCCTTCTCTCCGGATGGGAGGAAGGGGAAGGGCCGCGAATTCATAGCGTGCGGAGTTGCATTTAGAGTGTGCCACAGAAAAAAGGAGAACAGCTGTGGTCATCACCGAAGTCCGGATCAAGCTCATGGATGACGGAAACGAAAACGAGCGCCTCCAGGCGTTCTGCTCGGTGACGTTCGACGACGCCTACGTCGTCCGCGACCTGAAGATCATCGAAGGGACCAAGGGTTCGTTCGTGGCCATGCCGAGCCGCAAGTTGACCGACCGCTGCCCCGGCTGCGGTAGCAAGAACCATCTGCGGGCGCGGTTTTGCAACGCATGCGGCAGCAAACTCGACGAGGACCGAGCCACCCGCGATGCGGACGGCCGCGTCAAGCTGCACGCCGACATTGCCCACCCGATCAACTCGGCGTGCCGCGAAGTGATCCAGTCTGCCGTGCTTAAGGCGTTCCAGATCGGAAAAAGAACGCTCGAAGCAGCCCGGCTACGTTTGCACTTACGACGACTACGACAGCGATTACGATGGCGCCGACCAGCTATCGCGAAGTCGTCGGCGAGATGGGCCGCGGCTACCGGACGCACGGCGCCCACACCACGCGCTCCACGCATTCGACCGGCACCGACGCCGGTGTTCGCCAGGAGAAGCGCGGCGACAACTTCGGCGCCGGTGTCATGTAAACCGCCGCAAGACACAACGATTGCAGCGGACGGGGCATCGGCCCCGTCCGCTTCCTCTCACTTCCTCCGCACCCTATAGCCTTCGGATTACGGGGTAACACCGTATCCCCCGACAAGCCGTGGGGCTACAGCACCTTTCGCCAAAAGGAAAGTAGCCGATGGCCAAACGTCTCTTGTGGGTCGCCGTTGCGCTGTTCGCCCTGGCGGGTACACTGCGCTGACATTCCACCGGGACCGTCGCCACGCCGGGACATGGTTCCGCCTCCGCCCCCGGTAGAGGCGGGCAAGGAGGTGCCGTTGCCGCCGCTCCCGGCGCGTTTCGCCCGGCCGGAGTCGAAGCAGTCCCGACTGATCTTTCGATTCGACGGCCCCGACCAACAGACGCGCCTGCGCCTCCCTTCGACGCTGCTGAAAGAACTACCCGCGCAAACAGAGGTGCAAACACACGGTGCCTGGCTGGCACCGACGCGCTCGTCGATGATTATGGCCGGGCTGGCACTGACGCTGTCGATGGTGACGGCCGGATTCTGGCTGACTCGCTGGCGGGTTAACCGGCGGTTTCTCGGCGGCGTTGCGGTGCTGGTCTCCTTCGTGCTGCTCGGCGTCAGCGGTTGTCCGTGGGCTAGTAGTGCGGAGGTGCGACGAAGGGAACCGTCTCGACCCCTGCCGGCTTGTCCGGCAGGTGAAGCAGTTCGACGGCTAGCGGTGCGGGGTATAAATGATGTAATGCCCCGCGTGTAGCCGTCGAACTGCTTCACCTGCCGGACAAGCCGGCAGGGGTCGACGCGACGAAACCATCAGGAGATCGCACACATGAACCGCCTTTCCATCTCCTCGTTGTTGATGCTCACGGTGATTTCGCCAGCCCGTGGTGAACCCGCGAAGAAACCCATAATGACGCAAAAACAGGCCTCTGCCTTCGCACTCCTCGCACTCAAGGGCATCAACAAGGAGTATCCGAACAAGCCAGGCGACGTCCTGAACAGCGAGGCGGACGTCAAGAGTCCGCGGGCGCTGCATCCCGCGTTCTTCGGCTGTTTCGACTGGCATTCGTCCGTTCACGGCCACTGGATGCTGGTGCGCTTGCTCCGTCTCTTCCCGGACCTGCCCGAGAAAGCAGCAGATTCGCGCCGTGCTGGCGGATCATCTCACCGCCAAAAACCTGAAGGCCGAAGCCGACTACTACACGCAGCCGAATCACCAATCCTTCGAGCGGACCTACGGCTGGGCCTGGCTGCTGAAGCTGGCGGAGGAACTCCATGCCTGGGACGATCCCGACGCCCGGCAATGGTCGAAGAACTTGCAGCCGTTGGCCGATACGATCGTGGAGCGTTACCTCGCCTTTCTGCCGAAGCAGACGTATCCGATTCGCAGCGGCGTCCATCCGAACACGGCTTTCGGACTGGCCTTCGCCCTCGATTACGCTCGGACAGTGGGCCACACCGCGAATGCGCGAACGGCTGGAGGAACGCAGCCGGACCTACTACGGCAACGACGCGGGCATTCCGGCGCGCTGGGAACCGGACGGCGCAGACTTCTTCTCGCCGAGCTTGATGGAAGCCGACTTGATGCGGCGCGTGCTGCCGCCGGCGGAGTTCCAGAAGTGGTTGCGCGCTTCCTGCCGGACCTGGCGAAGGGGGAGCCGAAAACGCTGCTCGCGCCGGCTACGGTCACGGATCGCACCGATCCGCAGATCGTGCATCTGGACGGCCTCAATCTGAGCCGGGCGTGGTGCATGCGCAACCTCGCCGGCGGCGCTGCCGATGAACGATCCCGCCCGGAAAGTGCTGGCGGCAGCGGCGGAACGTCATGCCGCAGCGGCCCTCGAACACGTCGCCAGCGGCGATTATGCCGGCGAGCACTGGCTGGCTTCGTTTGCCACCTATTTGCTCTCGACGCCAGCGCCGGAATGATCTCCGTGTGTTGGCAAGTCATAAACGGGGGAGCAGGGCTACCATCTGAAGTTCTCCTCCCAGGGCCATAATGGATGCGGACGATGGCGGTATTCATATCGCCAGAAGTCTGACGGCGCACAGCCCGGAGCGCGAACCACCAGGATCTTCGCTGCTCGCTCCTGGTACGCCGCCCGAAAGCCGCACGGACTCTTGGCGACGAGCAACTGGGCCGCGAACGGATCAAGGCCGGCCGCTTCGAACAGTTGCGGCGCGAAATGCGGGCCGGTCCGTGACGTGACGATCACGTGAATATTGCCGATGCGCAACACCGCCGAGCGTCCCATGTCGATCGCCAGGTTCTTCGCCAGGTGGCCGCTCATCACGAAACGAGCGTCGAAAAGCCGCACGACTCGGACGGTGGTGCTCAGCGGTGTCGAGAAGCGTCGATCGCGCTTGCCGCCCAGCGCGGTCGTGAACTCCGCCCCGACGCCGCGTGTTTCCGCTTCGGCGACCAGCTCGGGATCGACGAGCGTAACCAGTGCCGGACGAGGCCAGTCGTATTTCAGCATCTCGCGCAGCAGATGATTACTGTCTCCAGGAGCGCCGGAGGTCGTCGAGTCGGCGCTGTCGCTGAGGACGACGAGGCCGTTTTTCTCGTCAAACGCGGCCCGCACGCCCTCCTCGATCGAGGCCAGCTCCGGCAGATACTCATGCCGCCGCGCCCAGACGAACCGGGCCAGTTCAAGACACTTTTCCCGTGCAAAGTCGGCGTGGCCGTCGGTGACGATCACGACCGCCGATCCCAGCTCGGGAATGTCGAGCCACGGCTGCACCGTCGCCAATCCCGCGGCCAGGACGAATGGCTCCCGTTCCAACGCTTGCAACATTGCGCGGAAGACGTAACTGACACTTTGCGGGTCCTGCGTGTTGGCGCGCTCGGCGGGAACGACGAGAGGCAGTTTCTGAAACGTGGTCAGCGGCTTAACGCCGTCGATCAGAATCCGCCGTAGAACGCCTGCGCCGCGCTGACCGGTCTCGAACACGTCGATATGCGGCGCCGTGTGGTACAGCACCAACGCATCGGCGGCCTGCACCATGCGATCGGTGACGTTGGCGTGCAGATCGAGCGTCGCCACCAGCGGCCGGTCCGCTCCGATCAGTTTCCGCACCGCGTCCAGAATTGCGCCTTCCACGTCCGGCGTCCCGTCCGCGACCAGCGATCCATGCAGAGCGAGGAATACGGCGTCCACCGGCATGACGTGCCGCAGTGCCTCGACCATCTCCCCGCGCAGCCAGGCGAACGTATCGGCGGTGACGGCTCCGGAAGGCCACGCCGGCAGACGCACCAGGCCGACGATTTCCGGCAGCTCCGGCCACATGCCCAGCGATTGAATGAAGCCGCCAAGTTCGTTGGTGTTCGCCATGCGTTCAACGAGTTCGGCGCCGCGCAGGACGCCGAACGTCTCGAAGTCGGCGCGCGTCGTCGGCAGCGGGTTGAACGTGTTCGTTTCCTGCCAGAGCTGGCCGATGGCGATGCGCATGGCTGCGTCTTCTCCGAAAAAGCCCGACGCGTTGGCGAGGGAACGAGAAAACGTCGCAACTCTCGATTACGCCTCGGGCTCTGTTGTGTGCGGCGCTGTCAGCACGTCACGCCAAAACGACGGCACCGCTTCCCAGGCCGACTGGTAAGTCGTGTCCAGCGGTACCTGAATGTACACTTCTGGAGTCAGGAACAGTGGCATTTCCGGCACCGGAGTGCCGACTGCCATCGGTTCCAAGAAAAAGTCCGGAACGGGATCGCCGACGAAGGAGGCGACGGTGAGCTGTTTGTCCGCTGGCAAGGTAATGTCGAATTCGGTCAATTCGTCCAAGACCGCTTTGGGAACGCCCTGCGGATCGCGCGGCCCTGGCGGGAAGAGGTCCACGATCAGCAAATGGATGCCGCCATACAGCATTTCCACCGACTTCCGCACAAAGGAGCGTAGGCCGTTCCGCGAGTTCTTGTTTCCCGGCGACACGATTTCAATGACGGCGATTAAGCGGTGGTCGCTGGAGTGTCGGACGACGATGGCCTTGGCCTTTACGGCGTATCGGTCGGGTTCGGGCAGCCAATAGGGATCCGGCGGGGGAACTGCGTTGAGCGTCGGCCGCTGCAAGGTGAGGCCGTTGGGACCGAATCCATCAGACGTCCAATTGACGAGAGCGTAATAGTCCGGTGGCAGCAGTCCCTGATTGAGCTTTCGTGCGATTTCGGTGATCCAGCCGTGATGAAAGTCGTGAAAGATACCCGCCTGGACGCGAGTCCAATCGTGAATCGGCATGGCAGTTTCCTCCGCGAGCGTTTTGTCACGTCCAACCCAGATTATATCGCTACGGCCCCTTGAAATCCCCTTTGCCCATGCCCGTGCCCTTGCCCGATTCAGGGCAAGGGCACGGGCATGGGCATGGGCATGGGCACGGAAAACATGGATGGAATTCGCACTTTCCGCTTTATTAACGGGTTAAGGGCACGCTACACCTTCAGATCCCTGACCGCTGCATCCAGCCGCTTCAGCGTCTCGTCCACGTCCGCCATCGACATCGCTGCACAGAACCCGTGATGGCACGCGGCTCCACCGTAATCGTGGAAATAGACGCCGTGGCGGATCGCCGATGCGATGAAGCGCAGCATCGTCTCGCGCTGGTGCCGCAGCGCATCGCGGTAATTCCTCGGCGGTCCGTCAACACCGAAGTAGACGCCGAACCGCGCCCCCAATCCTTGCACACGGCCCGGGATACCGTACCGCTCGAAAATCGCATTCAGCCCAGCGTAAAGTTGCTGGGCGATCGTGTGGATGTGGTCGTAAAAGCCTGGTTCTCGATAGGCGCGAACGGCAGCCAGTGCGGCGGCGACCGCGACGACATGGCCGTTGTACGTGCCGCTGTGCTGGCAATCGCCGACCGGCATGAGCTTGTTCATCACGTCGCGCCGGCCGCCGAAGACGCTCAGCGGATAGCCGCCGCCGACCGCCTTGCCCAGCGTACACAGATCGGGAATGACGCCGAGATACTCCTGTGCCCCGCCCGGCCCCATGCGGAAGGCACTCAGCACTTCGTCGAACACGAGCAATACGCCGGCCTCATGCGTCCTGCGCCGGACGGTGTCGATGAACTCCCGGTCCGGTACGATGCAGCCGGCGTTGTAGTAGACGGGTTCCATGATGACGGCGGCCAGCTCGTGGCTGTGGCGGCGAAACGTCTCCTCGAATAGGTCGGTGCGGTTATACGGCACGATCACCAGGTTGCGATCCAACCCCTCCGGCAGACCCGTCGAGCCGGGATAGACGGTCGGCGCTTCCTCCGGTCCGAGGCGGTCGGCCGGGGTGCCGATGGCGTACATCACCTGGTCGTGGTAGCCGTGGAAGTTGCCCTCGAACTTCAGCAGCTTCGTTCTGCCGGTGAAGGCGCGGGCCAGGCGCAGACAGTGCATCGTCGCCTCGCTGCCGGAACCGGTGAAGCGGACCAGCTCCAGGCACGGCACCGTTTCGCACAGCAGCTGCGGCTAACTCGGTGTGCAGCTCGTTTTCGTAGGAACAGGCGGCACCGCGCGCCAGCACGGCCTCGACAGCGCGGCGCACGCGCTCATCGCCGTGGCCGAGCAGGGTCGCTCCGTGGCTGCAGCAGAGGTCGAGGTATTCACGGCCGTCCAGATCCCAGACGCGGCAACCGTCGGCACGGTCGAAGAGCATGGCGTGGCCGACGGCACGGTTGACGCGCGTCGAGGCGCTGACGCCGCCGGCGAGATACTGCTGCGCCCGCTCGAATTGTGCGACGACCCGGTTCATGGAAATATCTCCCCAGTCACCGCGGATTCCGAACGGCGCGCGGTTCTCTCCCCGAGCTTCCGCTTCATGGAGTTTACCCTGGTTCACCAGAGTTCAGGCCCAGCGTATCCGACGCGCGCAGGCTCGTCAAATTCGGAAAACCGGAACGTCCCAGCGATTTACTTTGACAACTCCCGTCGAAGCGGTAAAATCACACAGAGATTCCAGGCTCATTCTCTCTCGTGAGGCTGGCCACATGCTGCCGTGGCGGGTAAAGTCGGCTGGTTTTCAGTGCTTCCTTATGGGCTGTTTGTGCGCCGCGGGGTGTGGTCGGGAAGCTCCCAAAGAACCACCTCCTCCGACTGGTCGAAATCTGGAAAAGATTGGCGACGCTTACATGCGGGCCACCTTTGGTCTGCGTCATCCTCCACTAAGCCTCGAAGAGCTCATGCCCTACTTGGAGCAGCAGGGTAACCCGGCGGAAATCCTCCACTCGCCCAACGACGACGCCGATTTCGAGATCGTCTGGAACGTCGAGTTGCGCCAGCTCAAAGCGAAAGGTAACGACATCCCTGTAGTTGCCTACGAAAAACGCGGGAAAGATGGGAAACGCTTCGTGTTACGGGGACGTTCGGAAATCCTCGAACTCACCGAGAGCAGTCTGAAGTCGGCCACGTTCCCGGCCGGTTACAACTTCCCGTTCTGACTCTTATCATCGTTCCTCGGCCCGTTGAAGAAGGAGATGGACATGAAATGGCAGCCTCGGAAGCGGTTGGGCTTCACGCTGATCGAACTGCTGGTGGTGATCGCGATCATCGCCGTCCTCATCGGCCTGTTGCTGCCTGCCGTGCAGAAGGTGCGCGAGGCGGCGGCTCGAACCCAATGTTGCAATAACCTCAAGCAGATCGGTCTCGGCTTTCATGCCCACAACGAAGCTCTCGGCGTGTTCCCCTCGGGAGGGCTTGCTTGGAGTTCGGATCGTACTACGACCAACGGCGTGCCGAACAACTACACGTCGCAGGTTTGGGGCTGGGCCTATCAGATCCTGCCGTACATCGAACAGACGAACCTCTGGGATGTTCCGGACGGAGGTCCTGCCCCCGGGGCGAGCACTACCCCAACCGTCGGCAACCTGATCATTGCCAGGACCCCGATCTCTACCTACATCTGCCCCTCCTTGCGCGGGCCGACGATCTTCCCTTATGCCCAATCCAACTGGTCGTCGCTGAGTCCGGGCGGCTACCGGGCGATGATGGACTACACCGCAAACGGTGGAACCTGGTGCAACGATAACGGGATGACGTTAGGAAGCGCCAGTTTGGATGGACCGTTGGTCCCGTCGTCCACCACCAGCAACAAAACGGTTACGTTCAAGGACATTCTCGACGGGACCGAGAACACGCTGCTGGTCGGTGAAAAATACCTCAATCGGCAGACTGCGGGCACCTCGTCCGATTGCAATGACGATCAAGGATGGACGGACGGCTGGGATAATGACACGATCGTCTTTTCGCAGGGGAGTCAGACCGCCTCGCTTGGCGTCGATATCTCGTCCGTTCCCCAGCCAGATGGAGCCGTCGGAACGTGCGGCTGGCTTTTTGGCGGTCCGCACGACAGTATGCTGGCCGTGTTCTGTGACGGCTCCGTCCACAGCATCAATTTCGCTATCAGTGAGGCCACCTTCTACCGAATTTGCAGCGCGACAGATGGTGAAATTGTTGACCTCACGCGTTTTTAACCAACACTGGCTGAATACCACGCGCCCCACTCGGCCCAGTAGATCATGCTGATCCACCGGGCCGGGTTTGTTTTCGGAGTCGGTCTGTATCGGCGTCCCTGGCGAGCAACCGCTGCCCTGACCCGGTCGCAGCAGGATTCGGCACGCCCTCAAGACGGGTTTTGAAAAAACATCCGGAATGTAGTGCAAATCGGACGAGTGAGGTTTTTCTTTGACTTGCCGGTGCAAGACGTTAACATGAGGAGTACACGGGAAAAACTCCCTTTACTCTCCGTGGATCTGTTCGTATGCATCTCTCTCGGGGGAAGTTGACTGGTATCTACTCCATCTTATCCGCATCTCTATGCGCTCTCGGTTGTGGGTCTCGTGGCCCACCAGATCCCCCTACGCCGACCAAACTCAAGCTATTAAAAATTGGTGCCGCTTACGCGATGGCGACCGAACAGCTCAACCATCCACCGATGAGCCTTGATGATTACTTGCCTTCTTTGCAACGGCAGGGTGTCCCTGAAGAAATCCTCCGTTCTCCCAACGATGGCGAGGAGTTCGTGACCGTCTGGAACGTCGAGTTGCGAAAGCTCAAAGCCAAAGGGAGCGAGAAACCCGTAGTCGCTTTCGAGAAGCGCGGGATCGGTGGGAAACGCCACGTGCTGCGTGGACGTGCCGATGTCGTCTTGCTCACGGAAGAGGAGCTGAAAGGCTCTGTCTTGCCGGAGGGATACATTTTTCCATTCTGATCTTTGTCATCCGCTTTTCGGCTCAGTTCAAAGGAGAATGTCGTGAAAGTGCTGCATCGCCGTCGTTCGGGCTTCACGCTGATCGAGCTGCTGGTGGTGATCGCCATCATCGCCGTGCTCATCGGTCTCCTGTTGCCGGCCGTCCAGAAGGTGCGCGAGGCTGCTTCGATCACCCAGTGCCAGAACAACCTCAAGCAGATGGGGATCGCTTTTCACAACCACCACGATAACTTCGGCGTGTTCCCGACGGGAGGCTGGAGCTGGGAAGATAATCGCGCTTTCCTGTCCAACGGTACACCTGCCGTCTACGATCAGCAAACATGGGGCTGGGGCTATCAAATCCTGCCCTACATCGAACAATCGAACCTCTGGGCCACTCCCGCCGGCTCCTTGCCCTCTGATGCGACTTCCGGACCGACCGGCGACATCGAGGTGGCCTCCACTCCTATCAAAATGTACAACTGCCCGTCCCTCCGCGGTCCGACGGTCTTCCCCTACAGTCAATCCGGCTGGTCGCCGACCGTCGGCAAACGAGCCGTGGCAGACTACACGGGAAACGGCGGCACGTACTCAGGCAGCTACGACGGGCCGATTGTCCCGGCCCCTATCCCATCGGGCTTGAGCAAGACCATCCGGCTCACGGACATTTTAGATGGACCGACGTACACGCTGCTGGTCGCTGAAAAATATGTCGATCGGTCGATCGCAACGGCCACGTCCGATTGCAATGACGATCAAGGCTGGACGGACGGTTGGGACAATGACATGATTACCTTTTCGCAGGGATCGGGTTCCGCCACCGGTGTCGATACCTCGGATGTACCCGTTCCGGATGGTCAAGTAGGTACGTGCGGCTTCCTTTTCGGCGGCCCACACGACTCGGCCATTCAGTCCGTGTTCTGTGACGGTGCCGTTCACTCCATCAGTTACACGATCAGCCAGGCCACCTTTTATCGACTGTGTAAAATTAACGATGGGGAGACGCCGGACCCTAGCGGTTGGTGACCGTCAGCGAACCGATGTCGCCGTACAGCTCCGGCCCGGTGGTTCCACGCGATCCACCGGGCCGGGTTTGTTTTCGTAGTCCGGTCCGAGCCGCGTTTGTCCGCGCGTAGTCCCGAGGTTCCGGTTGCTCTCCTACTGGCAGAACGCTATACGGTCCTCCGCGCGGGAGATGCTCTGCGCATCTGGCGGACTGTCATTTCGGACCAGGAGGGACCGATTCATGCCGAAACGTTTCTTCGCCTCGGCCGCACTATTCGCGGCTGGATTCCTGTCGTTCGCTGTGCCAAGGCTATCGGCCGATCCGCCGAAAGGTCAAATGAGCGGGCAACAGAACGTGGGAGTCTCTCTTGAGGTGAGGATTCTGACCGTCGCCGAAGACTTTTTGTTCGAGAGGATCGGTGTGGAATTCAGGAACGGGACAGTTGCGAAGAATGTCGAATTCCAGGAAGAAAAGAAGTGGTTTCAAACGGTCATCGAGCAGCCCGGCAAGCCGCTTTTCCTCGACGACCGGCAGGCGATGCAACTGCTTGAAACTGTTTGTGGCGATACACGCACTCGAGCCCCGGCGGCGCCGAAAATAATAGTCTCGGACGGCCAGGCCGTTGTGGCCGCCGCGACTTCACACGACGAGTGCTGCATGCAGATCGTACTGGGCAATGTCTGCATTCATACGCCGAACATGACACCTTTGGAGATCGGCAAACTCTTTTCTGCCAAACCCATCGTGTCTGCTGATCGACATTCCATCCAGGTAGACCTGGCGATTGACAAGACGGAGGTTGCGGGTCCGATCGAGCAAAAGCCGATCTTGATCGCCTGTCCGGGGGATGTAGAAAAATCATTGCAACAAATCATGCAGTGCCCAACGATTAACAAACAGGGCGTCCAGGTGTCGGTCGTCATTCCCGACGGCCGTACTGCCTTGATCGGCGGGTGGAAAGAGATCAGCGAGGTCCGGTGTGAAACTGCTGTACCACTTCTCAGCAAGATCCCGTACCTGAATCGCCTGTTCAAGAACATCGGTTACGAGCAGGAGGTACACCAGGTTTTCGTGCTGGTGACGGCTCGGATCGTTACTTACGAGGCAGCGGAGCAGGTGGAGCTCGGAGCATTCCCGCACGGCGAAAAGGCGGAAAATGCTTGCTCCGGCTGTTACGGACCCGAAGCAGAGCCGGCGCCGCGTCCGACGAAGGTTATCGCTGAACTGCTGAAGGCGTATGACAAGGCGTGCCTCGAAGGCCGCGCTGACGAGGCGAAGAAATTCGCGAAAGCGGCTCTGTTGCTCGACCCGACGTGCTTCCGCCGAAAGTGATTTGTACTTCCGAGCTGGAGAAGCGTGAGCGACGGTTGAAGCGTAACCGTCGCTTACGCTTCCGGCTCGGCAAAGACCTCTTCCGCGGGTTATTTGCCATGCCTGAATGGAATAGCCTTCGTGAGATCCGCGTCCCAGCCAGCCCAGTTGCGGACTACTCCCCCCTTCACGATCAATTCATCCCCTTTGATCGAATACTCCAGCGTTATCTCCGGCCCCACGGCGCGAGGATCCGGTACAGTCTTGATGTACCGTTTGCCATCTTTTTCCATCAACTCGAACATGCCGCCTGACGAGGCGACCGCTGAGTTCCCGTGATCGACCCCCAGTGAGATTCCCACGAACGACTTCTCCTTCGGGGCATCCTTGACGGCGGCGGCGGAGATTCGCAGAACGAGCTTCCCCTTCGCCTTGGTCGCTCCCTCTTTCATCGTGACCGTGACTTCCTCGGACGCCCATCCCGCCTTCCCACTCTTTTCGACCAGAAACGCAGCGTCTTGGGCCAGGGAACGAGGCGCAGGTTCTTTCTTCTCCCCTGCAAACGACGAGGTCGGAGAGGAGAAGAGGACCAGGATCATCCACACGTTCATGCGCATCATCGGCTTGACCTCCGAAGAAATCCACATTACAGAACGAGCGATCGGGCTGATGCCACTCCCCTCCGGGGAGAGGGGTCGGGGGTGAGGGGACGGAGACCAGAACATCGCTACGAGGCTCGCCCCTCACCCCCGACCCTTCTCCCCCGAGTACCGGGGAGAGGCGAGAACCGAAAATTCAATGCGTAGCGCTCACAGGGTTAGCCGCGAGCCTCTCCCCCGCGTATTCCAGGCAGCGCCGCACATTATCGTCCTCCGCCGCGAGTTGCTTCTCCAAGGGAAGATCGCTCAGCCGCGGCAACGGCTGCCGTGTACTGTTCTTCCGCACGCGGCGCAGTGCCTCCGCCAGTTCGCGTCCCGACACGCCGTCCAGCGTCGCCCAGTATTTCCGCGTCAAACACGGCACCTTCAGGGGATCGCGCGTGATCATCTCCAGGTTGAAGCGCACTTCCGGCCGGGTCTTGCGCAGCGCGGCGACGATAGCGGGCATGTCGAGGAAGCCGGTGCCGAACGGTACTTCCGCCAGCAGGAAGCCGTCGTCATATTCCGCGACGGCCATGTCCTTGAGATGAGTGGTGAACGTCCACGGCGCGTAAGCATCGAGAACGGTCTGCGGATCTTCCAGCAAGGCGATGCTGTTCCCCGTATCCAGACAGACGCCGACGTGCTTGCTGCTCAGCCGTTTGATGACGTCGAGCAGCTCCGGAATGCGAAAATCCTTGTGGTTCTCCACCGCGAGGCGCATCCCTTGAACGGCGACCACCGGTTCGGCCAGGGTGAGCGATTCGTAGCCCCGCTTGGCGGCGTCCCGGTACGACTCGGCCGAGTCAAACGCCTCGTAGCGGCGCGAGCCTATGGCAACGGTCCGCAGCACCGTCGCGCCGGCGTCCTTCGCCGTCCGCACTTCCGCCGTGAAGCGCTCCACGTCGGCGCGGTCCTGCGGCAACCGGATGCTCCCTTCCAGGTACATCCCGGCGGCCTCGGCTTTCGTTCGTAGCCGGGTAGTATATTCCTTGTCGTGCTTTCCGAGCGCGACCTGGACGCCGGCCGCCCCGCGCTCCCGGCAGAATTCCAGAAAGCGCAACGGGTCGGCGAAAGGCACCTCTTCCTTGCGGCGGCGCGAGTCGGCGTCGCGCACGCCGTAACTGTGAATCACGATGCCCAGCGGATACTTCGGCCGGGCCGGACCGTCTTCGCGTTCAGCCGCCAGGCCGGTCAGCAGCGGCACCGCCGCGGCGGTAGCGGCGAACAGTTCGCGTCGTGTCGGTTGCATGTCGTTCATTCTCCGAGCAGTCCCTTCAGCACGGCGTCCCACGGGGCGCGGTACGAGCGGGTGAGCATCCGCGCGGCCTCTTCGTCGCCGGCTATCGTTTCGTTCTTCGCGTCCCAGCGCAGCTGGCGACCCAGGCGCAGCGAGATGTTGGCCAGGTGGCAGAGCGTCGAGACGCGCTGGCCGCTTTCGAGGTCCGAGATCGGCTGTTCGCGCGTCTTGACGCAGTCGATGAACTGCTTGGCGTGCCGCTGGAACTGGTCCTTGGATTTGCCGGATTCGTCCTTGACGGCCTCCGTCCAGAACTGCGCCGGCCCCTCTTCCTTCACCGTCGTCGGACCGCCGACCGGGTGCGGCCCGGTGAACTGCGGAATGGCGTTGGCCGGGGGAATCTTCCGATCTGCCGTCAGGACGAAGCCGCTGCGCGACAGGGCGAGGCTCCCCTTCGTTCCGAAGAACTCGATCCCGCTGCCGGCCGACTGACCCCGCGCCACCTCCCGATGCGACCAGACCGCCGACCAACCCGGGAACTCGAAGAGCGCGTCTTGGGTGTCGGGCGTCTCACCGTTATCGCGTAGGGCAAGGCGGCCGCCGACGCTGGTCACCGTGCGCGGGGCTGCCGCCGAGGAACCAATCGACGAGGTCGAGCGAGTGCTGGCCGAGGTTCGTCATCTGACCGCCGGAGCTGTCCCAGAACCAGCGGAAGTGATAAAGGGCGCGGTTCGGGTTGTACTTTCGCAACGGAGCGGGACCGAGGAACAGGTCCCAGTCGAGTTCGGCGGGTGGATCGCTATCGGGTGGGTTGCCGAAGCCCGGCAGGATGTTGCGGTACGACTGCATGCGCACGGCGACGATCTGGCCGATCCGGCCGGAACGTACCATCTCTCGGGCCTGCTGGTAATGCGGCCCGGAGCGCTGTTGCGTGCCGACCTGCACGACGCGCTTGTGCCGCGCGCGACTTCGAGCATCCAACGACCTTCACGCGGAAACAGCGTGACAGGTTTCTCGACATAGACGTCCTTGCCGGCGGCGCAGGCCAGCATGGTCATCAGCGCGTGCCAGTGATCGGGGGTGGCGACGACCACGGCATCCACGTCGCGCTGTTCCGAGCAGCCGGCGGAAGTCGCGATATGTCTGGACGCCGCCGCCGATGAAGCCGGCCCCTTCGTCGAGACGGCCACGGTGTGTCTCGGCAAGCGCAACGATGCGGCGCCGGCCAGCTCCTTGAAGGTCGTGGCGTGCTGCTTGCCGATCAGGCCGAACCCGATAAGCCCGACGCCGACGCGCTCGATTGGCGCCCAGACACGCCGGGCGCTGGCCGCCGTGGCGATTGTAGCGGCCGCTCCCTGAACGAAATGCCGGCGGTTCAGCGATTGGCTCATGGCGGTACTCCCGGAGCGATGGCATCATCATACTCGGTGCTGGAGCGGTTCACCATTCATTTCGTGAGCTGCTCTGAGCACGCGGCGCAAGCAAGTGCAGCAGCTCGCGCACTTGCTTGCGCCGCGTGCTCACTATTCCCGCCCCCTTGCCGCTGGCCCCGCTGCGCCTGTAGGGTACGGCAAACGGGCGTTCGTTCCGCAGTCCGTCTGTGGGGAGGTGCCGCCTGATGTGTGATGAGTGGATGCGGCCGCTGACGCTGGCGATCAGCATCGCCGAGTTTCATGCGCTGACCGCGCAATAACGCCTACAAGTACGAGTACCTCGACGGCCATGCCCACTTGACGCCGCGGCCGAAGTACTACCATGCCTTGCTCGACCTCGACGCCTTTGCCGCCGCGCCGGAAGGAGTCGATCCGAGCATCTGTTTGCGCCCGCTCCAGGTGGACGATTGGGAGACGATGGTCCCCCTGTTTGCCGGAGCGTTCGAGCGGCAGCAACCGTTCGGCGGCTTGGAGCGGGATGAACGGCAAGCGGCCGCAAGACGGTCGCTGGAGCGGACGCGCTCCGGCGGCGATGGTCCGCTGATTGAGTCGGCCGGCTTTATCGCTCTCGACGGTCCGGCAGGTTCCCCGGTCGGCGCCATCCTGGTCACCTTGCTTCCCGACGCCGACCCGTGCGCGTGGGGCAGCTTCTACTGGCACGAGCCGCCGCCGGCCGACGCCGTCGAACGCAGTCTCGGCCGGCCGCACCTGACGTGGATCTTCGTGCATCCATTCTGTTCAGGCCGAGGCATCGGCACCGCCCTCCTGATCGGCGCCGTCCGCAGTCTGCGTCAACGCGGTTACCACGCGATGGCCAGCACCTTCTTGCCGACCAACGAAGCGAGCGTGATGTGGCACTGGCGCAACGGTTTCCGCCTCGTCGAATACGCCGGCTCGACGCGGCGCATGGAACGCCGTATCCGTGAATCGCTGCGGTAATCCGCTGCGACCATTACAGCGCTACTCCCTCGCCCCGGTACTCCGGGGCGAGGGGAGCAGCATTTCTCCCCTCGCCCCGGTACTCCGGGGAGAGGGGTTGGGGGGTGAGGGGTGAGCCGCGGCGAGGGGAGTCGCGCTGTAGTGCCAAGCCACAAGCGGCAAATCGGTTCTTGCGGACGGACTGCTCTCGGGGTAATATTCTTAGCAGCATTCGAGAGGCTCCATCGCTCTGCAACCGGGAGGTTACGCGCGTGCGCTACCTGATGATCGTGGCGGCTCTGTCGGTTATCGGGTTGGCCGCTGGCCCGCGGGCGCAGCAGCCCGCCGAAAAACCTGACCCCGCCCTCGAACGAGTCCTCGAACAGCTCGGCAGCGAAGACTACGCCGTCCGCGACCGGGCCGCCCAGCAACTCCGGGCCGCTGGTGCGAAGGCGCTTCCCGTCCTGAAGAAGCACCTCGATCACGACGACGCCGAGGTCGCCCGTCAGGTCAAGGATCTGCTGGCCGAGATCGAATCGGTCGTCCTGCTTTCCCCGAAGCGCGTCACCCTCAAGGTCGTCAACAAGCCGCTGGACGAAATCATCAAGGACGTCGCCGCACAGACCGGCTACAAGATCGAGTGCTACTCCCCCAATCCGCGCCAGCCGTACAGTTTCGAGCTGGTCGACGTGCCCTTCTGGGAAGCCATCGACCGCATCAACCACGACGCCGGCCTGGTCTTGCAGCAGACCTATGGCAACCAGACGGTGCGTTTGCAGCACATGGACGGCTCCGCCCGCTTCATCACCCGCGAGGGCGCATTCCGTTTCGTTGCCACCGGTTTTCAGCAGTTAAAGCAGATCGACCTGAGCATCGCGCGCAACACCCCGGGGCCGGTCGCTCATAGCGAAACCTTGACCTTCCAGTTCACCGTATGCAGCGAGCCGAAGTTGCCGATCCTCGGCATGGGCGAGGTGAAACTACTGGCCGCCTACGACTCCGAGCGCAACTCGATGCTGCCGCCCTCCGGACCGACCGAGGATCTGCAACCCGGCATCCGCGCGCGCGGCCGTTGGAACAGCGGCCGTTACGGCGCCAATCGTTCGCTCATGCAGCAAACGTCGGTGGAGCTAGTGCGCTCGTCGGAGAAGGCGTCTTCCGTGAAACTGCTGCGCGGCACAATTCCGGTTCATCTGCTGGTCGAGGTGAAGCCGGTGGTCGTCGCCGAGAAGATCATGGCCGGCAAGGGCACCAAGGCGAAGTTCGGCAGCATGAGCATCGCCATCGAGGACGTGATGCTGATGCCGAACAAGCAGGTCCAGGTGAAGATGACGGTTGCCGAAGAGAACCACGGCAACGATTATTCGTGGACGAACACGCTGTATCAGCGCTTCGAGTTGCAGGACAACAAGGGGAACAAGTATTCCAACTTCGGCAGCGGTTGGAGCAGCAGCGGCCCCGCGGCGGTGAACATGACGCTGAACTTCGGCGGCCTCGCCAACGCCGAGGCGCCGGGCAAGCTCATCTTCCAGAGTTGGAAGACAGTTCAGCACCAGATCAATTTTGAGTTCAAGGATTTGCCGCTGCCGTAGCTTGGTGAGTGGTGAGTGGTGAGTGGTGAGTGGTGAGTGGTGAGTGGTGAGGAGATTCGTCAATGGAGGAAGGGCGGTTCAAGTTGGATGACTTTGAACTGTACAAAGTCGCTCGGGAATTCCGGAAGAGAGTTTACCTTGTTGTCAAGCAACTCCCGCCGGAAGAAAAGTATGCGTTGGCCAGCCAGATGCGACGGGCGGCTGTTTCGGTTACAAATAACATCGCGGAAGGGCATGGTCGCTGGCACTATCAGGAAAACATCCAATTCTGCCGAATATCACGCGGTTCGATTGACGAGTTGATCGACGACTTCAACACGTGCGCAGATGAAAGATATGGAGACCAGAGTTTGATTGGGCAACTGAAAGTCGAAGCCTACGACCTCATCCGCAGGATCAACAGCTATATCGCGTACTTGAGAAAAACCAAACAAGGCGGCGAGGAGTGACCACTCACCACTCACCACTCACCACTCACCAGTTCACATGCTCCGCCGGCTCGCCGATGCCGAGACGGCAGCAGAACTGCTCGAAAGAATCGAGATGGCGCGGGTCGGTGCTGTGCAGGTGTTCGCCTTCGGTGATCAGTTTCAGCTTGTCGTCGCGCGGGATGCCGAACTCGCGCAGGATGTTCTCGAACGGACTCAAATCGCGGGCGTAAACGACCAGCAGCTTGTGTTCGTCGAACTGAACTTCCATCGGCGCGCCGGTGGCGATGACCGCGGTGCCGGCACAACCGTCGTTGAGCAGCAGGTCCTCGTAATCGCAGAAGTAGCTCATCAACACGGGCAGGTCGATGTGTTCGCGGTACAGATCGCGGTGTGAATCGCCGTCGTGGTCGTGGCTCGTTTCCAGTACAACGTCCACCGTTTCGCCGAGAGGCGGCAGCAGGGCGAGGAAGACGTCGAACAGCTGATCGCGCGAGACGGCTGCCGCCAGCACGGGAACCTGAACCCTGGTCTGCTTGTCCCGGAATACGTCGAGGCGGTAGGCTTCCCGCGGCACGATGGGCAGGCGCAGGCCTGGTCGCACGGCATCGGTCAGCACGAAGTCGCCGTAACGGTCCACCTGGAGATGACTGGCCAGTTTCTGGGAACTCACTTCAACATCCTCGTAATGATCGGGGCAGAGATTGAGGTCGTGGTCCTTGCGACCGTCCGCGGAGCAGGCGCCCGCTGAACTATAGGATAAGTTTCATCCTGCGGCCAGCGCCGCTGCTTGATTCTACGCACAAGGCAAGCCGAAATTGTGAAATTCATTTGGAACGGGAGGCTTGCGCGATTTGAGAGACTGTTCCAGCTCAGCTTGATCCCGGCCGCGACCTGGAGAAAGGCGGCTGGCGGTGCGTGCTCATTCTTCAGGACAGCTCGATGATCCCACTTCCACCCAACACCGACGCGCAACCCCTGACGCCCGGCGAACGCTGGGGCTACGGCATTTTCTTCCTGGGTCTCCTCGGCCTTTTCGGGGCAGAGGTCTTCACGAACTACCAGCCGGGCAAACTCGGTGCGCTGCTGTTCGTGCTGTTCTGGCCACTCTTGCTGGCGCTGCACGAAGCCGGGCACGCCGTCATGGCCGTGATGCTCGGCTGGCGCGTCCGCCGTGTCGTGATCGGGATGGGCCGGATCGTCGGCCGTTTCCGGATCGGCCGGACCCGCGTCGAGATTCGCATTGCCCCGGTTGAAGGGTTCATGGTGCCGGTGCCGACGAACCTGCGCTCGCCGCAGCTGAAGAACGCCCTGATCTACTTCGCCGGACCGGGCATCGAAATCGTGCTGCTCGCTCTCATCGTCGCCCTGATCGGGCCGGAGAGACTGCTGACGCGCACAACCGACTACAGCATGATAGCCTTGCAGAGCCTGTCGATCGCCATCGCTGTCGGCGTGATCGTCAACCTCATCCCGCACACCGCCGCCACGCAGAGCGGCATGGTGGCCAACGACGGACTGGGCATCCTGCGCAGTTTCTCTCTGCCGGATGAGTATTTCGCCGAACGCATCGTGACGGAGGAGGAGGAAGAGGAAGAGCAGGATTGGCGCGGAGATGGGGATTCGTAGCGTGGGTCGAGTTCAACTTTCTCCCCTCGCCCCGGTACTCCGGGGAGAGGGGTCGGGGGTGAGGGGTGAGCGACCTGAGCAATGTGCTGGTCCCGCCCCTCACCCCCGACCCCTCTCCCCGGAGTACCGGGGCGAGGGGAGTGGGATTGTTCGCCTCTCCCCGGAGTACCGGGGCGAGGGGAGATCGCTACGTATCCCGTTCCCGGAATCCCACCAGAAACAACAGGAGGATGCAGCCCGTGATTACCGCTCCAACGGCGAACGCCTGCGGCAGCGCGCCGTGGTGAACGTGGCGCAGGTAGCCGACCAGCACATGGCCGACCAACATCCCGGCACCGTTCACGAACGTCAGGAGCGCCTGCACACTGGCCCGCAGTCCGTCGCCCACCAGCCGGTTGACGAATACCTGCCCCGCCACGAGGAAGCCGGCCACGCAGAAGCCGTTTAGGCCGAGCGACCCGATCACCAACCCGAGCGGTTGGCCGATTGCAAGGATCGTCAGGACCGTAGTAAAGGCTACCAGACCCAGCAGCATCGTCCCGCGGACGCCGAGCCGCAACAAGAGCATGGGCAGCAGCGCCAGGACGATTATCTCACTCACCTGCGCCAGTGTCAGAGTCGGCCCCAACCATTCGCCCGGCACTCCGAGTCGATTGAGCAGCAGCGGTGTCGCCTGGCTCGTGAACGGGAAGGCGACGCAGACACCGAAGACGCTGACACAGTAGACGGCGAACGGCCGGCGGCGCATCAGCTTCAGGGCGGCGAGTGGGGCAAGCTCGGCGGCTCGGATCGGGCTGCGGCGGCGTCGGCGGGAGAGTCAAGGCGTAGATGGTCAGGAGGAACGCGAAGCCGCTGCCGACAAGGAACATGTCCGAACCAGGTGCGGCTCCGCCTTCCATGCCGTTGAGGCGTCGCCAGCCGAGCAGCAGCCAGCCCGGCACCATCCAGCCGACTGTCCCCCAGAGCCGAACCGAGCCGAAATCGCGGTCCGGCCGCGCAAGGTGTCGGAAGCAGATCGACGTGCCGAGCAGCAACACCGGCGCGGCCAGCAACCAAAAAACCGCCGTGACGAGGAAGACTTCCGTGACATCGCTCAACCGGGTCAAGACCAGCAAGGAGATGCCGGCGAAGAAGGAACAGAAGGCGAGACAGCGTTCTGCCGCGAACCAGCGATCCGCGGCTTGCCCCGCGACGAGTGCCACCAGAACCGTGCCAAGTGCTTGCGTGGCACTGCACACGCCGATCGTCAACACGTCGAAGCCGAGGCGGTCGAGGTGGACGCTGTAGAGTTGCAGCAGCGCCGCCGGAAAAGCGTACTGCAAGAACATCAGCACCGCGAGACGTGTACGAAGCAAATGCGGCGTGCGGAGTCTGGATTGCGGAGTTGTCGAAACCGTCTCCGGACAGGCATCTTCGCCACCCATCATCAACTCCGAAAACTCCGTACTCAGTCTGCGGACCGGACACAGCGGAAGCCGATGTGGTTGGCGGCATCGCCAGGATCGCCCTTGCCGCGTGAGCCGGGCATGTAGCCCTTGCAGTACATATCGCTGCACAGGAAGGAGCCGCCGCGCTGCACCCGCTTGACGATCGGTCGCCCCGTTCTGGGGTCCATGCGTAGCTGGCGCGTCTTGGGATCGCCCAGAACCTCTTCGCTTTCGGCCGGGTCGTAACTGTTCTCCGGACCTTGCGGGTTGAGCCGCGGGCTTTTTTCGTAGTAGTCGGGTCGATACCAGTCAGAACACCACTGCCAGACGTTGCCGCTCATGCCGAAGAGGCCGTATCCGTTGGCGTCGAACGCCTTCACGGGTGCCGTGGTGCGAAAACCGTCCGCCTGGGTGTTCTCGTAGGGGAACTTGCCTTGCCAGATGTTGGCTTTCCACTTACCGCCGGGAGTCAGCTCGTCGCCCCAGACGTAACGCTTCTGGTGCAGTCCGCCGCGCACCGCATACTCGAACTCGGCTTCGGTAGGCAGCCGTTTCCCGGCCCACTTGCAATATGCCAGCGCGTCGTCGTAGCAGACCTGAACAACGGGGTGATCGTCTTTGCCGTCGAGATTGCTGTCTGGGCCGTCGGGGTGACGCCAGTTCGCTCCGGGAATGAACTTCCACCATTCCCGATGATCCTTCAAGCTTGTAATGCCGGGATGCGGCAGGAACACGAAAGATCCAGGCGGCAGATTGTCCACTTCTTGTTCGGCACGAGTGATGTAGCCGGTCGCCTCGACGAAGCGGCGGAACTGGTCGTTGGTGACGGGCGTCTCGTCCATCCAGAAGCCCGAGAGTTCGACCGTGTGCAACGGCAATGCGTCCTTCTTCCCGCAACAGTTTGCGGCATCGCACTCCAGCGACCGGTCTTCGTCGGACCCCATCGTGAAGGTGCCGCCGGCGATGCGGATCATTCGGCCGGTATCCGCATCACTAGGCGCTGCGACAATCCCTTCGCGGTTGCTCGTCGGAGGACTATCCGGTTTATCGGAGAGGACGGCAGAGATGATCGCAATCACGATGCCGATGGCCAGACCGAGAATCAGCCAGGACGTCCGCCACCGTGGATGAGCAACCAGAGGCGCTGCCTTGATGCTTCTGCCGGCAGAGGAAGTAGCGATGACGTTCGTCCGGGCAGGTGATTTCTTCTTGGTGATACGGGACATTGCTGCTCTCGCGGCTCGGGTCGGGCTACACTCATCATCATCGCCGACGAGAGCGCGGAAGGCAACACCTCACTTGTTTAGCCGCGACCCGATAGGGAAGCGCGGGTGTCACAGTGCCCGCGCTCCCCTATCGGGTCGCGGCTAAACGGTGCGATTGGCGAGCTGCGCCTGGAAGAACGCCAGGGTTCGCTCCAACCCCTCATGCCGGTCGATCTTCGGCTCCCAGGCAAGCAGCTTCCTGGCACGGCCGATATCGGGCTTCCGCACTCTCGGATCGTCCTGCGGCAGCGGCCGGTAGTCGAGGGGACTCTTGCTGCCGGTCAGCGCGAGGATCTCGCGGGCAAACTCGAGAATGGTGATCTCACTCGGATTGCCGAGGTTCACGGGTTCGTGAAAGTCCACGTCAAGCAGACGGACGATGCCTTCGACCAGATCCTCGACATAGCAGAAGGAGCGGGTTTGCGAACCGTCGCCGTAGATCGTGAGGGGTTCGCCGCGACAGCGCCTGACCGACGAAATTGGGCAACACACGGCCATCGTCGAGCCTCATGCGGGGGCCGTAGGTGTTGAAAATGCGAATGATCCGCGTATCGACATGATGGGTTCGGTAATAGGCCATGACGATGGCCTCGGCGAAGCGCTTGCTCTCGTCATAGCAGCCGCGCACGCCGACGGAATTGACGTTGCCCCAGTAGTCCTCGCGCTGCGGATGGACAGCGGGGTCGCCGTAAACCTCGCTCGTGCTGGCCAGCAGATAACGCGCGTTCTTCAGCTTGGCCAGGCCGAGTGTGTTGTGCGTGCCGAGAGAACCGACCTTCAGCGTCTGGATCGGGTGTTTCAGATAATCGACCGGACTGGCCAGGGAAGCGAAGTGCAGCACGACGTCGATCGGGCCGTCGATTTCCAGGGCGTGGCTGATGTCGTGGCGGATGAAGGTGAAGCGTTCGTGGCCGCGCAGGTGGGTGAGGTTGGCCAGCGTGCCGGTAATGAGGTTATCGACACAGACGACCTCGTCCCCGCGGCCCAGAAAGCGGTCGCACAGGTGAGAGCCGATGAATCCCGCTCCACCAGTGATGAGCGTGCGCACGTCCGTTCCTCCTGAATGGATGTTATTCAGAGCATGGTAGCGATTCGGGGAGAGCGGTCCACTTGTTCTCAGTTGACGCTGGTGGGATCATAACGGGAAGCAGGTATTGTCATCCCGTGATAGGGCGCTACAATGAACCTTCCAAATGTAGGGTAAGTCAGTGGCACCGCCGTCACTCCGGTGGGAAGAGCTAATACCGGTGCAACCGGAATGCCTTTCATGATTCGGCATCGAACAGGAGAAAGCAAATATGGCCAACAGACGCGGAACCGGACGGCGGAAGGTCGGTCGGAAGAAACGGCGCATGCCGCCCGGATTCGTCATCGCAAATAGTCACATCGTCCTGCCCCCGTCTACCACGACGACCTGGCCGGTCATGAACCTGTTGCCGAGAGCGAGGAAAACAACCACATCCGCCACGTCGTCCGGCGTTGCGGCGCGCTTTAACGATGACTGCACCATGTCCTCGTGACACCTTCGCGCCAGCGGTTTCGTGATGCAATTCAACGCCGCCTTGCTCGCCGCGTAGGGGGATGCGGCTGCCGTGTCCTCAAACCGGTGTACACCAATCCGTAGTGAAATTGCTTGCAACCGCTCCCTTCCCAGTGCAAGCTCACAGTTCGTGTTCGAGCGCGAAAACCGAACGGTTCGCCGCGCCGACGCCAACTAGGTAAAGGAACGCAATTGTGAAACCCATCCGTGTGCTTGTGCCGGCGGTTCTGGCGTGTCAGGCCGTCTTGTTTCTTCAGGCGGGAAAGACGAAGGAAGCGGACACGGCCGACCCGAACCTGGTGTGCAACCGCGTCCGCTTCTATCCTGCTCCCGAGCGCGAAAAGGCGATGGTCGGCGGCAAATTCAGCGGTTCCAACGTGTCACCGACCGCGGGCTTCACCGTCCTGGCCGAGATCACGGCCGAACCGCCCGCCGGCAAGTGGACCGAGTTGTCCTTCAAAAACGACAAGGTCTATCGCTGGATTCGCTACGACGCACCGCCCGGATCGCACGGCAACGTCGCCGAGCTAGAGTTCTACGCCGGGGAGAAGAAACTCGCCGGGCAGGGCTACGGCAGTCTCGGCGCGCGGGCCGGCCGTTCGTGGAACAAGGCTCTCGACGGCGACACCGCGACCTGGTTCGATTCCGATACGGCCGACAAGCAGTACGTCGGCATCGACCTCGGCGACCGGGCGACTGCCGGGACGCCGGTGATGGACCCCAAGCCCGGCGATCACAAAAAGGCGCTCACCGCCACGCTCAAGTGCCGTGTGGCAGGCGCCGTCATTCGCTATACGCTGGACGGAACCATTCCCGGTCCCAAGGACGGCACGGTCTACACCGAGCCGCTCGCCGTGGACAAGATCACCACGCTCACCGCCGTTTCGTTCAAGGAGGGGCTGGCTCCGAGTCTGCCGGCCTCCGGAACCTACTGGCTCGAAGCCGCGGCCAAACCGGGGCTGAGTACATTCCACGTCGGCAACAGTCTGACCAATACGACCGGCCAGTTCGCCGCCTTCGCGCACACGGCCGGCTATCCGCATGAATATCGCAGCTTCACCGCGGGCGGCGCGCTGACCAAAAAACTGTGGGACGTCGATGTGGCCACGCGGAAGGACGCCTGGGAGAAACTGCTCGCCTCGTACAAGAAGATCGACCACTTCACGGTCCAGCCGCGCGACTTCGACGTGGCGGAGGAGGCGGATTACGACATTCGCTTCTTCAACGCCGTGCGGCAGAAATTCCCCGACGTGCAGCCCTGGTTCTACGCCGAATGGGTCGAGAAGAATCGCGGCCGGCCCACCGATCAGGGCAAGGTTCCCAGCAGCCAAATGAAGACGCTCTATCCCGCGCTCACCTGGGAGGAGTCGATGGCCGCCATGCTGCTGTACAACGAGGAGCTGCAACGCAAAGTTTGCGAAACCTACAAGGACGGCAAACGGCCGCGCGTTCTGCCCAGTGCCGTCGCCATGGGCTGGGTGAAGAACATGATCGACAACGGCAAGTTCCCCGGCGCCGAGCCGGGTTCGTTCTATCCGCTGCTGTTCAGCGACAGCGTTCATCCCAACGTCAAGGGCGGCTATCTGGTCGATCTGACGTGGTACGCCGCGTTCTATCGCGAATCGCCGGAAGGCAAGATGCTGCCCGTCAACACCGGATTGACGGCGGAGCAGGCGACAGCCATGCAGCGGTTGGCGTGGGATGTGGTCAAGAACTATCCCGATTGCGGGCTTTATGAAGATGGAACGAAGCCGGTCGGCAAGCCGGAGTTCGCGCCGGCGCCGGCCGCGCTGAGACAAGGTGACGCCGGTGACGCTGTCGTCCGCAACGCCGGGAGCGTGGTTCCGCTACACGCTGGACGGCACGGAGCCGACACGCACGCGCGGCTACCTGTACTGCGGCGTGGTGAGTGTACGGCCGGGCATGACCTTCAAGGCGGTAGCGTTCAAGAGCGGCATGGCCGACAGCCCCGTCGCGGAGACGACGTATCCGAAGAAGTAGGCCCGTCGAGCGGACTGGAGACAGCCCCTTGCTCTTGCGGCGTTTATTGTTTGCAGGCTTTTTATCAACGGAGAGTCCTCGCCATGAAACGCGTCCTCACTGCACCGCCTGTCTCCCTGGTGCTTCTGTGCTTGGCAAGCAGCACCGAAGCCCAGGTTGTGGCGACGCTCAAAGGACACAAGAATACGGTCACCTGTTTGGCGTTCACACTCGACGGCAAAACCCTGGCGTCGGGCGGCAAAGACGGTGCGGTAATTCTCTGGGACGTGGAGAAGCGTGCGATCCGGGCCACACTCGGCGGCCACAAGGACATGGTGACGGCGGCGGCATTCACGCCGGACGGAAAGACGCTGGCTTCGGCGAGTCACGACGACAGCATTCGGCTCTGGGAAACCGCCTCCGGCAAGGAGTTGGAGCCGTTACGAGGTCACGACAAGGACGTGCGCGGCTTGGCGTTCAGCCCGGACGGAAAATGGTTGGCCTCGGGCGGCAGCGACAAGATCCTCCGAGTATGGGCCTGGGCGGATGGTAAAGAACTCCGCCATCGTTTGGAAGGGCACACCGCGGAAATCAACACGGTGCGGTTTTCCCCCGACGGCAAAACGCTGGCTTCCGCCGGCTGGGACAACACGATTCGCCTCTGGGATCCCCTCACGGGCAAGAGCCGAGCAACTCTCGAAGGACACACCGAGTTCGTCCGCGACCTCGTGTTTACGTCCGACAGCAAGACGTTAATCTCCAGCGGCAAGGACGGCGTCATTCGACTGTGGAACGTGGTATCCGGAAAACTTGAACGCCGTCTCTCAGGGCATGATGGGCTGGTTCGCTCCCTGGCGTTATCTGGCGACAACAAGCTGCTGGCCTCCGCTGGACGAGACGGGACCTTGAACCTCTGGGACTTCTCAACGGGCAAAATCCTGGCCTCGGTCAAGGAAGGAGTCCTCGGTTTTCAGGTGGTAGTGTTCGCGCCCGATGGCCGGACACTCGCCACAGGGGGCATCGACCGTAATATCACGCTTTGGAACGTGGAAGAGCTCATCGCGAAAGGCAAGCAACCGTAACGCAGTAGGCCGCCGATCCGCTCCGCGGCTAAACTGCCTGGAGGACGAATTTTCAATTCGTCCACGATCCGGACGAATTGAAAATTCGTCCTCCAGGCAGTTTAGCAGCGAAGCCCCGCCGACCCTAATTCGATGCTTCAGGGGAACGCCATGAATCGTCTATTCCCGCTCTTCGTCACGCTCGCCGTCGGTACCGGCGCGGCTGTCGCCGTTGAAGACAAGCCGCTGAGTCCCGTCGAAGCGCGTAAGAAGCTGGGCGAGCCGATCACCGTCGAAATGACCGTTCGTGCCGCGAAGGATCGGCTGGAGAAGCGAGGCGAAATCTACCTCGATGCGGAGCCGGACTTCCGCGACGAGAAAAACTTCGCGGTCGTCATCACGAAAGCTGGAGCAGCGTCGCTCAAGGCGGCCGGGATCGACGACCCGGCGGAGCACTTCAAGGACAAGAAAATCCGCGCCACCGGCACCGTCAAGGAGGTGGACAAGGTGCCGCGCATTGAGATCGACGACGCGAAACAGATCAAACTCGCGGAGTAAAAGCGGCGGCGGTTACGAGCCGCTTGCAGCGGCAATCCGGAGCTTCGAGGATTCAGCCTCGATCACCCTCAGGCGTCAGTCATCATCCGGATGCCATTGCTGCTGCTTCGGCTCCGGAAACTTTTCGCGCACCTCGCGGAACGCCGCGCTCCGCAGCATCGGTCCCAGGTCTTCGTCCTGGTAGCACGACGTCAGCTCATAGGCCTTCGGATGCAGCTTCTGCACAACGGCGAGGGTCTGCTTCACGTCGCCGGCGGCGGCATGAGCGAGGATCAGCAACGCGCGGTTGGCGGAGCGCTTCTTCGACAGCGTTTCGGCCTCCCGGATGGCTTCCTCGGTTCGCTTCAGCCTCACCAGGCCGCGCACCAGGAAATCCTCGCACTTCCAGGGAAGCTGGCTGGCGGCGAAGAACTCCGCGCGATTCGCGGTCAGCAACTTCAGCACTCCTTCATAGTCCTTGTTCAGCCAGCGGGCTTCCACGTCCCAGGTCGGCAGGTTCGGATCGTCCGGACAGACCTTGCGGTGCGCGTCGATCAGGGCTTGCAGCTGGCGGCCGTCTTTCTCCTGCACACAGTAATAAGCGAGGTACTCGAACCACTGCGATCCCGTGCCGTTCTGCTGATAGACGCGGACCGCATTGCCGGTCTTGACGTTGGCTCGGTACAGGGCGGTACGAAAACGCTCCGGGTCCTGGGGCGATGCCGCGGCAACCGCTGCCGTGAAGTGGGGTTCTGCTTGTTGAGCGTCGCCGCGCAGGAGGTGCAGTTCCCCCGTGTAATACTGGAACAACGGATCCGCCGCTCGACCCTTGCCGTGCTCCTCCAGCAGGGCCGCCAGCGCATCCGCCTTCTTCTGGAAGACCATCGAGTTGGCCAACGTCTCGAACGCCGCAGCCTTGTCCGGCCACGCGCGATAACCCTCCAGGGATAATCCCTCTTCTATCATCTCGGTCAGAATCCCGGAGACGTACATGTTGCGTTCCCATTCTTCCACGGGGTTCCGGCACGCTTTCTGAAGGAGGGCCATCGCCTCTACCGGCTGCTTGGCCCGCACGGCAACGCGGGCCTCGAAGTAATCGAGTTGGTGGGCATTGATTGCGTGCGGCCGATGGGCGGCGATCAGCGCGGGTAGCTCGGCTTCTTTCTTGTCCCCATCCATCAGGTTCGCCAACTGGTTCCAGGTTTGGTTGCGTGCTGCGGCCTCGGTCTCGGCATACGCTTGCATGGCCCGGCCCGACTTGTACAGGGCAAGCACGTACCGCCAGCGAAAATCCTCGGCAACCTCCTTCGGTGCCGAATTCCGCCGTGCCGCAAGGAGTTCGACCACCTTGTCCCAGGCCTCTTCGCGCAGGTGCAGGTCCGCTTGATACAAGGTGAGCCACGAGTCGGCTGGGTGAGCCAGGCGGTGAACGTCCATGATCCGGCGCAGCTCCTCGACCTGGCCCGAGTCGAGCAAAATGCCGGCCAGTTGCCGAAAAGCGGCTTTAGCGTCCGGTGCTGCTCGATACGCTTCCAGCGACTTGCCGGCTTCGGCGGCCTCATAGAGAAGTACGCTGACGACCACGGGGCACTGTTCCATCGGCAAGGGTTTGGCCAGCGCCATCTTGAACAGCGCGATCGCGTCCGGAACCTTATCCTGGCGGCATAGCAAGCGCAGGCGGAATTGGAGGGCCTCGATACTCTCTGGCTCGTCCGTGGCATGGACGTCAAGCAGGAGCTGCAACTGGTCGTAGCGTTCCTCCTGCAAACACAGGTTGGCGAGTTGAGAGAACGTCTCGCCGCGGGGGCCGATGTCCCGATAGGCGGACAGGATCTGACCTGTTTGATAGCGCGCCTGGACGCGGCTGTAGCGGAACAACCCAAGCGTCTCATCATCCGGCGGTTTGGCCAGGGCGGCGGCATAGGTTTTATCGGCGAGCGCATAGCGGCGCTCCGAGACTTGGACCGCAGCCTGACACCAAGGCAACAGGGGATCGTCGGCGAATTTTTGGGCGTGGACAGCCGTCAGTCGTTTCAACTGGTCGAGCCGATAGTGCTTCAGCGCTTCGGCGACCAGGACGGGGAAGGCCGAGCGCGCGTCCGGCACGGCGGTGTAAGCGTCTTCGAGCTTGCCGACCGACGCCATCGCCTTCACGAAGCCATCGCAATAGTGCTTGCGTTTGTCTTCGTCCGGTTGCCGGGCGAGCGCGGACTTGAACAACCGAACTGCCTCGTTGACCTGCTGGGCGCGCGCCTTCGTCAGGGACAGGTAGTAATCCACCGGCGGGTAATCAGGATCGATCCGGTGCATCGACAGGACGATCGGCTCCAGCAGAGCGGGGAACTGGCGCTGCTCACAATCCGCGACAAACACGTCGAAATTCTCACGGAGGTTGTCCAGCTTGGCGAAACGTGCCCCAACGTCGTCCAGCTTGTCCCCGCCGCCAATGCAGTGGAGAAGCCCCTGAAAAGCTTCGACGTTCTTCGGGTTGAGATCCAGGGCCTGTCGATAAACCCGGGCGCCATCGGCATAGCGTTTCAGCCCATACAGAGCATTGGCCAGTTGAACACAGACGATCTCGTCGTCTCCCAGCAAGTCGCGGTACGCCTCCAGGTGTTTCAAGGCCGTGGCGTACTGACCCAACTTGTTGAAAGCGATGCCACGTAACACATCGAGAGCGGGCATGTCTGGGCGAAAGCGTTCGCCCGATCCAGTTCACCGAGCGCTTCCTGGAACAGTCCGCGCTGGATGCGAATGGCGCCCGTCAACATGTGGCGTAGTGCATCAAACTCTGTCGGCAACGGTAAGCCGGCCATCAGCTGTAGTTTCTTGTCCGCGGTATCGAGGTCTCCCGCCTGGAGGGCTTGCATCGCCTCGCTCAGGGCAGTTGCTGCCCGGCTGAGCGCCGAGACGTTGCCCAAGCCGTTCTGTGTTACAGAGGCAATGACGGTGGAGATTCGCATTCCCGAATCGAGGTCTTCAAAATCGAAGACCTTCCAGGTTCCCTCCCGGCGGGTCACCCACCAGCGGATTTTCAGCGTCCCATTCATGGGGTGCGCGTGGCGAACGATCACCACGGCTTCCCTGTCGTTCAGCTTCTTGACATTGCGGATCTCGAACCCGTTCCACTGTATGAGCGCCGCCTGCCGTACCAGGCCTTGCTTCAGACCTAGCTGCATCCCGCGTACGAAACCACGCCGCTGATTGGCATTCGGCAGGGCACCGGGAGCGAGAGCAAAGAACTCCTCGGCCAGTCGTTCCACGTCAAAATAGAGTTCCAGCTTGTCGGCGTTGGCTGCACGAAACGCGGCGCCGAGGTCGGTAAACAGCGGTTGCAATTCCGCGGCGATTTCCTTCTCATCCACCGGCTTGAGATCGACGAGAGCTTTCTTGATCTCCTGACGCCGATCTTCCAGATTTTCCCGGACGCCGGCTGTGGGCGAACCGGTAGCAGGTGCGGACTGGCGAATGACGAACCAGATGCCGGCCGCGCCGAGGCCGGATACGAGGATCACGGCCGTTACGATCAGCAGCACGAGACCCCAGCGCGTCTCCTGTGGTCTTCTCTTGCGCGCTTTCGCGCCGGCTCTCGCCACGGATCGCGCTCTTCGTCATCGTCGTCGTAATCGAGGTTTATCCGCGGCGGCGCTTTCGGAGCTAGCGGTGTCGGCTCGGGGTTGAGCGCTGCCACATTAGCGCTGCCGGCTGCGACCGGGAAACTTGCCTGGCAGGCCGGACAACGAACGAGACCGTCGCCGAACCCGTCGGGTAGGCGGAGACGCTTCTGACACTGCGGACAGGTGAGAATTACAGGCATAAGATTCCCGGCCTGGGAGAGGGCTAATTCGTACTGGATGGTCGATTGTTAACGATGGCTGGTGGGTTGTCCAGTGTTTTCGCCGCTTCTTTGTCTCCGTTTCGCGCGCCGTTGCGGACCATTTCCCGCGGCGACGCCTCACTTCTCCAGCCGGTGCCGCGTCTGCCGCACGAAGATTTCCAGCTCTTCTTGCGTGGGCACGTGCGGCAGATAGCGGGAAACGAAGATGCGATTGCTCATCCCGCCCAGGGCGTATTCCACGTGCGTCTCGTTCTTTGCCGAGCACAGCAGGATGCCGATCGGCGGGTTCTCGCCTGCTTCCATCTCCTCGGCTTTGAGATAGTTCAGGTAGAAGTTCATCGCGCCGGCGTATTCGTGGCGAAATCGGCCCAGGATCAGGTCCAGGGCCACCAGGCATTGGAGCCGTCGATTGTAGAGTAGCAGATCGATCCAGTAATGCTCGTTGTCAAACGTGACGCGCCGCTGGCGGGCCACAAAGCAGAAACCGCGGCCCATTTCCAGCAGGAATTCTTGCAAGTGATCGACCAGGGCCCGTTCCAGCTTCGATTCCGTGTACAGTTCCTCGCGCTTGAGCCCCAGGAACTCGAAGACGTAAGGATCGCGCACCATCTCGGCGGGCGTGGCGATCGACTCGCCTTCCTTCGCCAGAGTCAAGACGCCCTCCTTGTCGCGGCTCAGGCCCACGCGCTCGTACGAGCAGGCTGTCCAGCTGACGCTTCAACTCTCGCACCGACCAACGGTTTTTCAGCGTCTCGACCTCGTAGAACGCACGCTTGAGCGGATCGTCAATGCGGATCAGCTCGAGGAAATGGGTCCAGGGCAACTCCCGAAACAGCCTGGCGAAGTAGGCGTCGTCCTGCCAGTCGAGGGGCGTGACGAGGACACTGGACGCGAGGAGCAGACGTCGAGCCGAATTGCGAAATCACTGATTTCGCAATTGGGTAGCGCAGAGTAGAACTGACGCGACATCTCCAGGGAACGCCTGCCGAAGCCTCTGCCCAGCGCGCTTCGCAGGTCCTGGCTCAGATGTTCCAGCAACCGCTCGCCGTACTCGGCCCGGTCGCTGCCGTGCTGCTCGTACTCGAAAATGTGGTAGCCGATCAGCCAGTTGCGCAGGGTCAGCGTCACGTTGACGGCCTGAACAGCGTGCGTCTGCGCCGTCTGATGCGCCTGGCCAATGGCCGCCACCAGCGCCCCGTAATCCCGAGGCGGTGCGGCCGCTGCTGGCTTCACCAGGGCTTTCACAGCTTTCCGCGTTCGTTTCGTCATCATTGGTACTCCCTCGGTCGATACGTTGCCGGATCCTTCCCGGGAACCTACCCGCTGCCGCATACAGCGTAACATTCGGTTCCGTCAAGGCAAAGGCGTCACAGACCCGGCACGCCCAGTCTCCACGAGCGACGGAACGAAGACGCGATCGATGTAACCGGCGTGCAGCAGCAACGGAGCGGGGCCGACCACGGTGACGACGGTCCACAGCCAACCTGCCACAGGACGGCCTTGAAGCAGGCGCCGGGCGAAGCGAGTGCTTTCCAGGGAAACGCCCACAAACTGGAGGAAAAAGTAGAGCAGCGGTCCGCCGTACCCGGACGACGCGGCCACGCTGAGGTTCTCGTGGAGCAGGCCGCCATAGAGGTAGACGGCGAACAGCGCACCCAGCACGCCAACCCGGCGAGCCAGCGGCAGGAAGAGGACCTCGCGCAGCATCCCCGAGTAGATGCGGTTCCAGCGCCGGCCCCAGAAGTCGAGCAGCGACGTGGCCGCGAGCGGATTTACCCACAACTTTTCAACGGCGATGCCCAGGCGGCGATAGAAGTGTACCCAGGCGTCCATCAGCACGAACAGGAACAGGAAGCCGAAGCCGATCAGGCCGAGCCAAACGCGAATCCAGCGCGGCGTCTGTTCGGGGAGGAGTGCCGGCAGCAGCCAGAAGCAGGCGACCCCGGCCAGCAGGTTGAGCGCAGTGCCGCGCAGCGTCGGTACGATGTCCGCAGCGCTGGGCCAGCGATCCGGCAGGAAGAGCCGCGGCTGCATCCCCGGCCAGACGAGGTAGGCAACGAGACGGCGCCACGGCAACGCGCGCCGCTCGGCCGATGAGAGGGCCAGCCAGGTGGCGAGCTTGGACGTGGCGAACAGAACCAGGAATTGGCCGTTGTTCCACGTCCGCGCGTCGAAGTACGGCCGCAGCAGCCAGAAGCCGACCAGGCCGCCGAGGAGAACGGACCAGACCGCGAGGAGGCGAGCCGTGGAGAGGGTTCGCTCCGGATCGGTTCGAGCTGCGGCAAACGTAGGGTGTGAGGTGGACATCGGGCGATCTTCTTTTGCCGAACTTCAATGGTGGAACGTGTACACCAGTACGCGCGATCAGCGCCGCGATTCCGCCCACGATAGCCAGGACCAACAACAGGATCTTGCCGACGCTGCGCGGCACCTCGCCGGCCACCTTACCGGTCACCCCGTGGATGGCCACGGCATACGATTTACCGCGAAATTGATACGTGCCGAGATACGCCGGCACCAGCACCGGAGTGATCGTGACGGCCGTGTGGCGCGACTGGAAGAAGTTCACCTTCTGCTCGTCGCCGCCAATGTCGTGCTTCGCCTGGCTCTGCATCTGCTGGTCCATGTTGGCCCGCAGCCGCTCGAAAGCGGTGTGCGCATCGAGAGCGAACGATTCCACCGGGGCGTCGGTCACGTCCCGCGCCGCGGTGGTCCGCCGGCCGGGCAATAGCTGTGGCTCCAGCAGCGCGACGATGCTCGGCACCAGCTCCGGCAGCGCGGCACGCGGACAGCTGCTCAAAGCGCTTCTGCACGGTGCCGAACGTCGTTTTCCAGGCGGTCTTCTGAACGGAGCGCGTCTTCGTCTCGCCGGCGGCGTCGGTGTACGCCTCCTGTTCCGAATGACGCTGGCCGCGCTCGCCGACGTAGTAGCCGAAGCTGACGGCGTTGACCACCCAGAAGGGAACGTAGATTTTCTTGAGAGAGCCGAGATCGGCGGTGCGTTTGAGCTGGGCCGGGACGAAACTCAAACCCTGAAGCCACTGGCCGAACGCCGTCACGGCCGCGGCATTGTCGAGACTGAAGGGCGCGTAGGACACCGGCTCGGCGGAACCGCGCTCCGACAACCGGGCCACCAAGGTGTCGATGACGCGCTCCGACTCCTCGCGCTCGCCGGTGAGTTGAGCCTGGTCCACGGCAGCGCGATGCCGAGCAGTGCGAACGGATCGAACATAAGACAGTCTCCGCGAAAGACGACACCACGGCCCCTACCGTTGGTGCCGCAAGCCGAGCGGCACGGGGCGGGTCGAGATGAGTATGTCCGTGCGCAACCGACGGGTCAAGGAAAACCCACGGCGAACGGGCGGGCCGCTTACACCGGTACGCCCTCGATGACGCTCACCGCCGCCGTCGTCGGCACAATCCGCTCAAGCCGGAAACCGACGGCGGCGAATAGCACGCGATACTCCGCCTCCGTCCGTTCCAGACCACCGGGCAGGACCAACATGTTCAGGTCGAGGAGCTTGGCAAAGCACGGCTCATTGCCCGCCGGAATGACCGTCTCGACAAGAAGAAGCCGGGCAGACGGCGCCATCATCTTGCGGCAGTTGCGGAGTATCGTCCGCGCTTTGTCGTCGTCCCAGTCGTGGATGATGTGCCGCATCAGGTAGGCGTCGCCGCCGGACGGGATCGAAAGGAAGAAATCGCCGCCCACGGTCTGACAGCGGTCGGCGAGGCCAGGCCGCGTCGAGGCGCGGCCGGGCGCCGTTCGACGACGTGCGGCAGATCGTACAGGACGCCGCGCAGCGCCGGATGGTGGTGAAGGATAGCAGTCAACACCGTGCCGTTGCCGCCGCCCACGTCGAGGACGGTGCCAAAACGGCTGAAGTCGAATGCGTCCAGCATGGCCGCGGTCTCGGCACCATGCACGCCGGTCATGGCCTCGTCGAAGAGCGCCGCCGCCCGCGGATTGCCGGCGATGTAGTCAAAGACCGGCTTTCCGAAGACGTGGTCGAAGGCCGGCTTCCCGGTGCGAATGCTATACAGCAGATCGCCCCAGGCGCGGAAGTGCTCCTCGCCGTTGATGATGGCGTACGAACGCTGCGAATCGGGCCGATCGCTGAGCAGGCACTCGGCCAGCGGCGTTAGTCGCCAGCGGTCGTGCCCTTCCTCCGCGAAGACGCCGACGCTCGCCAGCGCCCGCAGCAGCCGATAGAGGGCGTGGGCATGGGTGCCGGTTGTCTGCGCCAACTCGGCGCTGCTCCGGGATTGATCCTTGAGATGATCCGCCACGCCGAGGACCGCTGCGACGCACACGCTCTGCGAGACCCAGTAGCTGGTGAGAAGGTTCAGCATCTGGATGTGGGGCGGGGGTGTCGTCATGATCGGACTCCGTTCGGATGTACTGTTTGCGGCCAAGGCGCGGCCGTCGAAACGCTCCTCGTCTCCAGGCTGTTATCGTAGTGAGGGATCGGGGCGGTTGCGCAGGTGCGATCACCCATCCTCCCAGCCCAATCTGTTAATCCCCGAGTGTTCCTCGACAGACCTTTTGGGCTTTGCGACGGAAGGGCGGCGTGTGATAGGATGGGTCGGGTTTTTTGAGCAGGGTAGCCCCTGCTCGATCATCGGGTGGGCTGTCTGCCATGCCGTTGTTGTATGAATTACGCGAAATGCTCGGCGAGAAGTACGCCGCAGCGTTCTACGTCCTGTCGCTGTTCCAGGCCGTGTTGACGGTTTGGATGCTGGTGGACGCGGGCCGGCGCCGCGTCGAGTATTACTGGTTCTGGCTCATCATCGCCTTCCAACCGTTGGGTGCCTGGGCCTATTTCTTCCTCTACAAACTTCCGGATTTCCGCGCTGGCAGCGGTCGTGGATGGTCGTTCTCCCGATCCCGCGTGTCGCTCGACGAGCTGCGCTATAAGGCCGATCACATGGCGACTCTGGTCAATCGCCTGGCTCTGGCCCTTCGGCTGATCGAGGACGGTGCGTACGGCGAGGCGCTGCCGTATCTGGAAGCCGCGCGGAAATCCGAGCCGGACCACAGCCAGATCCTCTACTGTATGGCCCTTTGCCAGGCCCGGCTGAATCGGCCGGAAGAGGCCCAGCCGCTGCTGGAGCGCCTGTTGGCCCGCGATCCGCGCTGGTCGAACTACGGCGCCTGGTATCTGCTCATCGAGGTGTGCCGCCAGCGCAGCGACCAGTCCGGCACGCTCCCCTCCTGCCGGGAACTGTTACGGCTGGCGCCGATCTTGCGACATGAGTGCCTGCTCGCCGAACACCTGCTCGACCAGGGACAGGTCCTTGAGGTGCGCGAACTACTTGAGAGGTCGCTGCGCGATCACGACTTCAGCCCCGGCCCGATTCGCCGCCGCAATCACCGCTGGGCCAGCGCAGCCCGTCACTTGCAGAAGATCGCCAACGGGCTGAATGGGTTTTGGCGGCAATCCGCCCGGCCTCGCGCCGCCAGAATGTGAAATCGTACTCCCTGCTTTCGTGCGCGCTTACCAGCGACTCTACCCCGCGGATCGAACTGCGGCGAACCGACCCCGCCAACGGGCGGCTGGCGGTGGCCGTATCGGGGGTTCTGGATGAGCCGGAACAAAAGTTGTTGTTCTTGCTCGTCTACCTCAAGACCTATCCCCTTCAAGTCGTCATGGCCGAACTCTTCGCTCTCAGCCAACCCCGGGTAAACTACTGGCTCCGACGCTTGTTGCCGGTCCTGCGCGAAGCCCTTAACGATTTGAACGTGCTGCCGGAACGCGATGCCCAAGCCTTCGCCCGAACTGAGTCGGCACGGTCAGGCACCGCAACTTATCATTGATGGCACCGAGCGTCGCCGCCAAAGGCCCAAAAACCCTGAAAAACAGGAGGCGCACTACAGCGGACGGAAGAAGACCCACAGCGACAAGAACATGGTCGTGGTGGAGGTGGGCAGCAAGCGCGTCGGTTTGTTGAGCGGCACCTACGTCGGCAAGGCAGCCGACAAGGGCATCGCCGACCACGAAGGCATCACCTATTCACCGGGGACGGTCTTATATAAGGATAGTGGTTTCCAGGGATACGAGCCAGCGGTAGAGGAAACCCGCCAGGCGAAAAAAAAAGGTAGCCGGCAGCGAGTTGACGGCCTCTGAGAAACGCACCAATCGAAAATTGAGTCGCAGCCGCGTGCGCGTCGAACACGCCTTGGCCGGAGTCAAACGCTGCCGCATCGTAAAAGATGTCTTGCGGAATACGGCAGCGGGTGTATCCGATTCGGTCATGGAGGCAGCCTGTGGGTTGCACAATCTTCGGGTTGAAAAACGCCCCTAGGCGATGAAAAACCTAACGGAAAGCTTAATTCGGATAAAGTCTATTGTTGTTGACATGCCCTTGAGCCTGACCATACTCGGCCCGATGGCACGTACCCTCCGCGTTGCCCTGGGCGGCTACTGTTACCACGTCCTCAACCGTGGCAACGGCCGACGCGCCGTCTTTCACAAAGAGGGCGACTTCCACGCCTTCCTCCAACTGCTGCGCGCCGCCGACGACAACGTGCCCATGCGCCTCCTGGCCTTCTGCTTGATGCCCAACCATTTCCATCTCGCGCTCTGGCCACGCCAAGACGGCCAGCTCAGCAACTACATGGCCTGGCTGCTGACCGCTCATGTCCGACGCTACCACAAGCACTACCATTCGAGCGGACACGTCTGGCAAGGCCGATTCAAAAGTTTCCCGATCGAGGACGACGATCATCTGCTGACTGTGTTGCGCTACATCGAACGCAATCCCGTGCGTGCCAACCTCGTCGCCAGCGCCCAGGACTGGGTGTGGTCGAGTGCCGCATCCGGGCCCGAAGCCGACACCCGGCCGAGGCCCCTGCTCGATCCGGGCCCGGTGCCGCGACCCGCGCCGTGGCTGCAGCACGTCAACGAGCCGCAGACCGAAGCCGAGGTGGAGCGACTGCGCGAGTGTACCCGCCGCGGTCGCCCGTATGGCAGTTTGTCGTGGATGAGCCAGACCGCTCGCCGGCTAGGCTTGGAGGCGAGTCTCCGGCCTCTTGGTTGCCCAAGGAAACCACCCGCGAACACCGAGTCGTTTTTGGGAGACGATCCTCAAGCGGAATAATGTACGCTGACCCCTCGTATGATCGATTCGACCACTTGTCATAATGGTGGTTGCGTCGTGAGGAGCTCTGTCCGACCCCTGAGGCTCTGACCTCTTAGAAAAGATTGTCCCCTCCGGCTTTGGCTCAAGGTTTTGGTACATCCTGCGGCCCCGACCGCTTATCACGAGGATCGCCTGGCCGAAGATTTCCCGGAGGAGGCTCACGGACTTTCTCGCAACGCCCGCCCCGATGACTACTCCCCAACGGTGCCGGCCAGCGCGCTGGCGTCACGCTATCGTTGCGAGGTCATGCTCATGTCCAGTCCCACTCCGCTCGACCGTATCGGCGTCGGCATCGACACCGCACGCTACGGCCATCGCGTCTCCTTCCTGCGCCCCGATCGCCAATCCGCCGCCAAGCCCATGACCGTGCTCGAAAGCCGAGCCGGCTACCAGGCCCTCCACGAACGCCTCGAACAACTGCACCACCAACATCCCCAGGCGCACTTCCACATCCGCATCGATGCCGCCGGTCAGTATGCGGCCAATCTCGAACACTTCCTCCGCGGCCTGCCGTTGCCCCTCACCCTGTCCATCGGCGAGCCCAAACGCAACAAGGATTACCAGAAAGCCCACTTCCCCAAACGCACCACCGACGACACCGAAAGCCAGGCCATGGCGCGCTTCGCCGTCGTGGAACTCCCCAACGCCACCGCCGACATGACCATGCTGCGCGAAGTCGTCGGCCGACTACAGGCCAAGGTCAAGCAATCCACGCAGGCCATCAATCGACTGCACAACCTCGTGGCCCGCGTCTTTCCCGAGCTGGCCAACCTGACCGACGACCTCAGCGCCTCCTGGGTGTTGCGTCTGCTCGACAAGTATCCCACCGCCCAACGGATTGGCCAGGCCCGGCTCACTTCCCTGCAGAACATTCCTTATCTCGCTCCCGAACTGGCCGAGCAACTCCACCTCGTCGCCCAGCAATCGGTCGCCTGTCTCTCCGGCACGGTTGCCGAAACGCTGGTGCGCGATCTGGCCGCTCAGGTGCGCCACACCCAGCAGGCCGAGGAGCAGATGCGCGACTTGTTGAGTGATGCCTACGCCGCGCTGCCGGAGGCGGCGTACCGGCAGGTGGTGACCATTCCCGGCATCGGCGTGGCCACCGCCGCCGTGCTCATTGCCCAAACCGTCGACATCAACCGCTTCGCCACGCCCGAGCATTTCGTCGGCTATTTTGGCGTCTTTCCCGAGGAAAACAGCTCCGGCGTCGATAAGTTCGGCAACCCCGTGCCGCCCGGCACCCTGCGCATGTCACCCAAGGGTAACGACCTGGTGCGCTCCTATCTGTGGAATGCCGCCCGGTCGGCCATCGTCCACAATCCGGCCATCGGCGCCTCTATCGGCGTCTCAAAGCCAAGGGCAAACGCGGCGACGTCGCCCTGGGCCAGTGCATGCGTAAACTGCTCCATCAGGCCTACGCCGTCTGGAAGACCAATCGCCCCTTTGACGACAAACAGGGCGCTGGGGAGACGTCCAACGCCGACGCCCAGACTGCGACCGCCGCCGTCGCCCCCGCTGTCGGCGGCGACGAGACGCCAACCCGCGTCGTCACGGGCGCCGCCGCCTCGACCGGTAACTCGGGCTCCGAACGCCAGGCACCCAACAGCGCCGCAGCACCTGCCGGCAACGAAACGGCCGTGGGCTACAAACGGGACGTGCCCGCGGAACAAGTGGTCACCACGGCCAACGCCACGGTAGCGCCCACGCCGCCGCCTGTCAAGCCGGCAGCGCCGGCGGGCCGCGCCGCTCGTCCCAAGGTCGACTTCGCCTTCCTCCGTCAGCAGGTCAGCATGGAACAGGTCTTGCGGCACCTGGGGTTGTTCGACACCCTGCGTGGCCGGGGTCTGCAACGCCGCGGGTCTTGCCCCATCCACGGTCAGCCACACGACCAACAGCCCACCTTCTCGGCGCACCTGGGCAAGCACATCTTCCAGTGCTTCGCTGCCGACTGCCGCGCCCAGGGCAATGTGTTGGACCTGTGGGCAGCAGTGCAAAAGCTGCCCCTCTACGAAGCCGCCCTGGCAATGGCGGCGACCTTCCAGGTGCCACGGAACAGAGAAGAGGAACCCGTCGGAGGAACCCGTTGAGCGTGGGGCGACGTGGCATCGGGACCCTATCATTCCAAGCAGCCAGTGCTTCCTCGAATCCGTTCAGGCCAGGCCATAGCGCTAAGACCTGGGCCGTGGAGGCGTCCGCTGACGGTGCGCCGCGAACAACGGAACAGAGCTGTCAGAAAATCGGTTGCCGTCATCACAAGCGACGGTAAAAATACTCTTGACATTCATCGGTACATCTTTTCTCCTTCGACCGGATGGGGCAAAGTCCCAAGAAGTTCGGCGGGAATCACTGCCAAACTCTTCAGCTTCATCTGCTGTTTATTTGGGGTGTTCACGAAGGCGACTCTAAAGACCGTCGATGATTGTCCTTCAAGAGCCAGCAGACCTTCTCCACCGTATGGAGTGACAGAGTTGGGACTGCGTTCATTGCAGAGGACGGCGATTCGGGCCAGTATTGTCCGGAAGGCGGCGGGCGGGAGAGGAACCGTAGCCTCCTGGATATCCCCGCTTACGGTCCAGCGGCAAACGTAGCGGTCCTCGACCCGCTCGAACTCAACGTCGACGGCGACGCAGGCCGCGAGCAACTGCTCGGTTAACCCAACGATGCCGCGTTGCGTCGGCGCGAAGGCACGTCGCAGGCAATCATGGACTGTCTGGGACGGGATCACCGCACACCTCGGATCTCTTTCACGAGCGACTCCCACCTCGCCAACAGGCTGTCCAGCGCGGGGCCCGGGTCGAACTGGATCACACCGCCGCAGAGGGCGACGAGTTCGCCCACGTCTGCCCCTTCATCCTACTCGATCAGGCCCACGAACAGGGAGAGATGTTCGACCGCTGCCATCCGCACCACTTCTTCCGGCACATCGACCGCGACGACCGCCGGGCCGAGTTCGTTCGGGAAGGCAATCGCCTTGCCGCGGGCGTAGGCCGAGGGAGTCGCCAACAGCAGACGGCGTGCCCTCAGCGGTGAACGAGAAGTTCTCGGCGATGCCTAACCCGCCCGGCTCGACGAAACTGATGTCGGGACCGTGTTGAACAATGCTCGCCGCGCGGGCGAGTGTCGTTCCGTGCAGTAGCCACATGAAGGGTGTCACTCCTGGAACGAGCCGCCGCGCGCGAGTGGACGAACTCCATCATCGCGTCCCCCCGGTCCACCCAGCTGGGGCGACCTGGAGAAACCAAAGAGGACATCGTACATTTCCCATGAAACAATCAACGATGTCCCCTGTTCCTTAACTGACCCCTATTCCGTCCTTTTCCTTCTTCAAGAAGGAACCTGCCCTTTGTTCCGTTTCTGCTCCCCCCTCCTTGATGCACTGAAACTGCTGATAAGTGACATTCAATTCAAACAGGTCCGTCGTCAGGACTGCGGGTTGGCGACCTCCCTCTTGGCCCAGGCTGATGCCGATAAAATCCGCCTCCTGTTCTTGAACATCTGCGTCGGGTATTATGTCGATCCTGAGTTGTAAGCAGCCCCGGAAGGACAACTGATAAGGCTTGCGTTCCCCCAGCGGGTCGTAGATGCAGTCCACCAGGACAATCGTGCCCCAGTCAGCGATCCGGACAGATTGGACGAGCGAGGAAGCATTCCCAAGCCCAAGTCGGAGGTAATCCATTCGATGGCTTCCTTCCTGGCCTTGATGATTCAGTACGAGACGCTGTCGCCGCTGTCGTGGCTGTTGGTTGGCCGTCCGTCTTGGTCCAGCCGCTGACCTCGGTTCGTCCGCTTGCCGGTGACCGGATCGTATCGCGGGGCGGCAATACGGCCCACTCGGACACAAGGAGCCTGACACGAGCCTGGCACCATTCTTGTACCCCAGTGGCACCAGTCCGTTAATCAAAACGCCGCTGACTCGCACACATTCTCGCCCCGCTACTGCTCTCCACCCAACCTACGCCCCTCCGGTATTCTCCACCCCAAACCGTCGCCCGCCACCCCCAACCGTGAGGCACCTCATGTCCACCCACCCCACCGGCCCGCGCATCGACGCCGGCAAGGAACGCTCCTCCGCTAACGCCGCTACCCACGGCCTCTGCTCGGAACGCCCCGTCCTCCCCTGCGAAGACGCCGCCGCCTGGGATACCTTCCACTCCGGCGTCGTCCAGGAACGCGAACCGTCGACATCGCGGGGAGCGTAGGCAAGCTCGACAAACCGGGCAGTATTCGATGTGTACGGCGGTGGGGTTACCATCGCTGTCGTACACGCTTTGGACGATCCCTCTTGACCGCTCCTGCCCGTCGCCTTACCATTCGCCGCCTTCGTCGCCCGGACGGACACTGGGAGGGGCCTCCGATGCAACTTGTGTTCGAAGATACGGACGACCCAGTGGTCGAGCAAGGAAATCCTGAGCCAGCGCGGATGCCTGTCCCTCAGCGGCCGGAAGAATTGGTGGGCCACTACGATCTCACCATCAGCCATCCGGAGATCGAGGCCGTGACCTATGCCGCCTTCGAGCGCTGGTTGGCGCGCGCGGCGACGCGGCTGGGGCTATCCTGTGCCCTCATCCACGAAGGGATCGTGCGCGAGGCCATTCGCCGATTGGCGCGCGGCGAATTGTCCGTCGGCTATCACCTCGACTACCATGCCCTGTGGCATCGGCCCGACGATCCGTATGCACGTCTCGCGGAGGCCATCCAGGATGCCGGCGGCTGGCCGGTCAACGCGCCGGCGCGGTCGAGGGCCTTCACCGACAAGGCGGCGGTCCATGCCGAGTTGCTGCGCGCCGGCCTCGGTGTCCCACCCACTCTCATCATTCGCCCCGCGGCGGCGGATCGTCCTCTGACCGGAGACGAACGCGCGGCGCCTCCATCTGGACGAGCCGGGCGCCCGCCTCTACATCAAGCCGGCGAACGGCTACGGCGGCAAGGGAATTTCCTGTGTGAATGGTTCGGACTCCGACGGCTTCGTCCGCGTCCTCGCCGCGGCCCGGCAATACGATCGTCAGGACTCGTATCTTGTCCAGCGCGAAGTGCGCTCGCCGATACTGCGATGCGACGATCGAGTGGAGCGAACGGCGTACTGGCGCGTCCTGGGATGCCTGGGCGATCTGATCCCGTTCTGGTGGAGCCCGCTCGATCGCGCCTCAAACCGGCCCTGCTACTGCCGGGTCGTCCCGGAAGATATTCGCCGGCATCATCTGCAACCGATGCTGGCGTACGCACAGGCCCTGGCCGATCTGTCCGGGCTGGAATGGTTCTCGACCGAACTCTGCCTGAGCGAAGGGCCGGAGCGGAGCCGGTATACGGTGACCGGGGTCGATGGCCGCTGCCGTCCCGTCGTAGCCATCGACTATCTGAACGACCAGTGCGATGTGGACGTGCAAAGCCGCTGGCCCGGCGCTCCTCCCGATGACGTCGTGCGCCATGTGGCCCAGCGCTTCGCCCAGCGTGCCTGGCAGATACGCCGCGCATGGCCAGGGGCCGATGCGGCTGCTCCTCTTCGAGTCGCCGCATAGTCCCGTTAACCTGTGGGCGACATAGAATGTCCCGCAGTTCACGGACTACGCACTCTCCTCAGAGGATCAGCCATGAAGCTCGGCCTTATCAACTCGGCGTGGGCCCAGTCGGGGCGCGACACCGCCTTCGGCATCCGCATGACGAAGGAGATCGGCTTCGACACCATCGACATCTTCGCCGATCCGCTCGACCTCGACGCTCGAGAGCGCAAACTCATCCGCACCGAGTGCGAGAAGGCCGGACTGCCGATCGTCAGCATCGCCTGCGTCGCCGTCGGGCTGATCGACTTCAACCCGAGCGTGCAGCGCTTTCACCTCGACCGCTGCCGGCGCTACCTCGACCTGGCCTACGAATACGCGGCGAAAAACGTGCTGCTCGTGATCGGCGAGTACATCTGGGAGAAGCAGGTTATTCCGCCGGCGGAGCAATGGCAGGTCGGCGTCCGCAACCTCCGCGAGTTGGGCAAGTACGCCGCCGACTTCGGCCTGAAGATTGCCCTGGAGCTGGAGCCGTTCAAGCTGTCGCTGTTGAACAACGTGGACAGTATGGTCCGCTTCATCGACGATGTGAACCATCCGGCCGTGCTGGCGAACATCGACGTGTCGCATTTGCAGCTCTCGGCGACGAAGCCGGAGGAGCTGCGGCGGCTGAAGGGCAAAGCGACGCACGTTCATATCAGCGACTGCGACGGCAAAGTCCACGGCGATCTGCCGCCGGGCCGGGGCGTCGTCGATTTCCCGCCATATCTGCGCGAAATCAAGAACCTCGACATCGACGGAGCGGTGAGCATCGAGTTGGAGTACTCGCCGGAACCGGCGAAGATTGTGGAATGGGTACGCGAGGCGTATGAGAAGACGGACGCGCTGATGCAGAAGGCGGGATTGCGCGGTTAAGTCACCTTTTGAATCGAAGCCGCAAGCGGCTACGATGTGGAGGAACTGCAGCAGGCACAAACACACACTGTCGTCGCGGCAATTGCCGCAGGTGCCAACAGGCCATCCTCGCTTTGCAGCGATAGAACATTGATAGCTCGTTTCCGCTTCTTTTCTCACCAACGATCGGCGCGTTTTAGGAGTTGACCATGGCCGAGGTGCCGCCTGCCATGCCGTTTGCCAAAAATCAGCGGTGGTCGTTCCTGTCCGACCAAAAGATATTCGAACACGAACTGGTCATCGTCGCGGTTGATCGGGAAGCGTTGCCGCAGCCGATTTACACGGTGGCCATTGCATTCGACTCCCGCTGGTCGCTAGACGATCTGTACGGCCTTGTTCTGCAGATCACCGAATCGTCGCTGCGGGATTCGGTAAAGGAAATGACCGATGCAGACTCGTCGGTCTGGTTCTGGTATCTCGAGGGCAGATTTCCGGCGGAATTCACTGTGCCCACAGACGGCGTCGTTCTCGTGCCGCTTGTCCGCGAAACTGTCGCAAATGCGCTCCGCGAAGTCTGGCGGCGCGTGGTGACGTTTCGGCGCGCGCTGCGTGCCGGAGATGTGGAATCTGTGCGGCAATTCCTGGCCAAAGATCCGCGTCGGGTGGCGCTGCCCGTCGATGAACACGATGGGAGTCTGCCGCTGCACGAGGCGACGGCGTTCGGCCATGTCGATGTGATTGAGATTCTGCTGCAGCACGGCGCCGGCGTCAACGCGTGGCGCGGCGATGGGTGGACGCCGTTGCACTGTGCGGCAGCGAGCAATCGCGCGGACGCAGTGGCATTGTTGCTCGATCACGGCGCGGACATCGCTGCGCACGATCAAGTCGGGTACACGCCGATCTATCTCGCCACAAGGAACTCCGCAAGCGAAGCGGCGTGGCGGCTGGAGCAGAACGGTGCGCCGCTCGATCTCCATTCGCTGGTTCGTCTGGGCCACGTCTCAGAAGCTCAGAACTGGATCCAATCTGATACAAGTGCTTTTGAACAAGCCCTGGATCGGGATACGTTGCTGGAGGATGTGATTTATTACCTCGGAGTGAAGCCGCATGATGGTTATCAGAGCGCCTCCGACGACACAGCGTCCAGGGCACTCGCGGCGCTGCTGCCGGTCGTAGCGTGCCTGCTGGACCAGGGGGCCGACCCTACGACCGGCCTGAGATATGCGCTGAAGCTTCAGGGCACCGGGATCCTTCGCCTCCTTCTCGAACGCGGCGGCGATCCTAACAAGGATGTCGAGCACGGTGCCTATCTGGACGCCTGCTCCGAGCGTAAGGATATGCGCGCCGTGCTGAAGGAGTTCGGGGCCCGCGGCTACGCCGATCCCGATATTGCGATCCCACATTTCACCGAACTGCTGCAAGACAGTCCTGAGGACGCCGACGCGCCTGCGCAAGCGTGCGGAAAGCTGGCAGCAAGTAGGCCAGTACCAGCGAGCACTGGAGGACTACGAGGCGATCATGGCCCTGAAACCGCGCGACCCCGACGCCTACGCCGACGCTGCGCCATGATCGCCGCCTGTCCGGACGATAGCTTTCGGGACGCAGACAAGGCACGCCAGTTGGCGAGGAAGGCCATAAGGCGTGACGCCGAGCCTTCGCTGATGCGCGACATACCTTATAACATGCTGTTCCTCGGTTACCAATCGTGTGCCCGTGAGGCCGCTGCGATTGCGCTTGCCGACCAGGGTGCGTTTGAACGTGCCGCGGCCGATGTCGAGGATTTCCTGCCTCAGACATCTCCGCTCGACCGGAAGCGGCTCCAGGATCAACAGAAGCTGTACGAGCAAAAGACGCCCTATCGCCATCCGAGCGTGATACCGGAACTGCTCGCGCTGGGCGTCCAGCTTGCTGCGACAACGCCGAGCATTCCCAAATCCAGCACGGCGCGGAAACGGCAGCGCATCGACGAGAGATTCCCGATCGATGCCGATGGTAAGTTGACCGTTGAATTCGAGCGCCCAACAACTCGCGTTTGCGCAAGATTTTCGCCCAGAAACGCATCGATGAACTCACCGAACTCGATCTCCGTGTGCCCATTGACGTGGACGGCGCGCGGCTCATCGTCGATTCTTTCGCGGGATCGCGACTCTGCACGTTTTCGTTTCGATGGAGAGAGCACCCGAGCCTTAATGGACTTCCCGACCGGGATGAAATTGGCATTGTCTTCACGGGTGCAACGCGCTGGGACAAGGTCACGAAGCTCAGCTTCAGCAATAGTGGATTCGGCGACGACTTCGCCAAAGCACTCGCCAACTCAGCGCTGCTGACGCGCGTGGCCGACCTCGATCTCGGTTTCAATCGAATTCGCGTGGAAGGCGTTCGCGCCCTCGCAGCTTCGCCGCTGCTACGCGCAATTGAAGGAACTCTCGCTCTCTTCGAACTGGATTCGCACCGAGGGTGCGTGTTTGTTACTTTCCTCGCGCTACCTGGGGCAGTTGACGGAGCTGCGCCTGGGTTGGAATCGAATTGGACCCGAGGTGGCGGAAGCGGTCGTGCAAGCCTCGTCCCTCACCAGCTTGACCTCCCTGGTAATATCGAAGAATCGGCTCGGCGATGCAGGCATTGCCGAACTGAGCAAGGCACGCTCCGTCCCCAGGCTGGAAAGATTGCACATCGACGATAACCACATCGGCGATGCCGGCGCACTCTCTGGCGTCATGGCCGACGCTGGCAACCCTCACTGATCTGCGCTTAGCCAATAACCCCTTCGGCTACGAAGGGGCGAACGCACTGGCCGCGTCGCCGTATCTGGCCAGGCTCGAGAACCTCGACCTGATAAGCTGTCCCATTGGCGTCAAGGGCGCCCGAGCACTCGCGGAGTCCAAGTTTTTCGACAACATCAAGAAAGTGAAGGTAGGGAAGGAAGATATCGGCGAAGGCGGCGAGTCGGCGCTCTACCACCGATTTGGCCCGCGCCTCACGATAATCGAATAACCCAGTTTCCTGGGGGAGTCGATCATGTCTGATTCGCGCCTGGACGAGCAGCCGTTTCTCGCCGCCATCGTCGCTGATCCCGACAGCGATGCACCGCGTATTGCCTACGCCAACTGGCTGTCGAGCCACCGTGACCCGCTCGGCGCATTCATTCGTCTCGGATGCGAGCAGAATAGGCTCGACCGCTTCGATCGCCGCCACGCCGAGCTTGAAAGGCAGCGCAAGCAATTTCTGGAGGACCACGGCAAGACTTGGACCGCGCCGCTCGCCGCTGCGGGCCTGGATGAAGAGCTATGCCGCGAGTGCATCGAATCGTGCGAACGTGGCTGCATGGAATGGGTCCCAGTTCCGGCAAAGGGCTGGTTTCCGGATCGCGTCCGCACGCTCTTCGACATGCTGCCACTGCTGCACCGAATGCGCGTTGCGATCAGCGACCAATCGGAAGCGCTGCACGTGGCCGCCTCGCGTTGGCTTGAACGCCTCGATCACCTGAAATTCGAGACGGACCTGCACGTAATAGACAGCGCGACGTTCTGCACGATCATGCGTTCGCCGCATCTCTCGCGGTTGAAGAATCTCGAGTTTGGTTTCATCGAGATCGGTTCGGTGGGATCGGCCGCCTTCGCCGACGCCAACCTACCGGATTTGACCGAGCTCGAAATCTGGTGTTCGAAGATTGGGCCTCGCGGCGCAGCACTGCTGGCAGCGAGCCCAAATGTCCGCCGCCTCTCGCGGCTGAGTATTCCTTCCTCCGACATCGGGCCCGAAGGCCTTGCAGAGCTAGTGGCCGTGCCGATGCCGCTGCGCCATTTGAATCTCTCGAGCGGTGATCTCGGTCCGGAAGCGCGGAACTCCTTATGAGAGCACCGCACATGTATGGAGTGGAGGTTCTGAATCTGGAGGGCAATGCACTGGGCCCCGACGGCGCCGCCGCGCTGGCTGCCCCAGGGGTGCTGCCCAAGTTGACCGACCTCGACCTCGATTCCAATGCCATTGAGGACATCGGTGTCCGCGCTCTGACAGCGTCACCGAATTTTGAGCGTCTCACGCGCCTGGAATTGGGGGGCAACGACATCACCCGCGCCGGCGCTCATGCTCTGGCCGCCGCCGAGCAGGGCGTATCCCTGCGCGAGCTGCGCATGCGCACAACCCTATTGGCGACACCGGCCTGAGTGCGATCGTGCGCTCACCGATATGCTCCAAACTTGGCCGCCTGGATGCTTCCAATTGCGGCATCAGCTCCGACGGCGTGAGAGCCCTGGCCGAGTCGCCGCAGTTGGCCGCACTGGTCGAACTGAACCTGGACGACAACAAACTGGGCCGCCGCGGCATTCGGGCGTTGGTCCAATCGGAATGCCTGCCGAATCTGCGCGAGGTTACTCTGGCCGGAGAACATGTTCATGCGAAGGACGTGCGCTGTTGCGCGAACGGTTCGGCGACGGATTGCGTCTGTTATGAACGTCGGCCGACGGCTACGCCTCGGCCATCGGATCCACGACTGGTTCATCACTTGAACTTCGCCCGCAGCTCCGGATTGACAAGGCTCGTGCATCTGAGTGCCTGCGACGGCAAGGTTCATGGCGATCTGCCGCCGGGCCGGGGTGTCGTCGATTTCCCGCCGTACTTGCGCGAGATCAAGAACCTCGGCATCGACGGGGCAGTGAGCATCGAACTGGAGTATTCGCCGGAGCCGGCGAAGATCGTGGAGTGGGTGCGCGAGGCGTATGACAAGACGGATGCGCTGATGCAGAAGGCGGGATTGCGAGGGTGAGGACGCCCGATGATGACGTTAAGGAATTTTGGGGTCGAGCCGCCGAGTATCCCGGCCGCGACGTCATGGTACCTGGCCGATCTGGCGCAGGCGTTGGGGAAGCAGGAGTTATTCACACATCAAGCGCCCAGAAACTGAGTGCCTTGCGCGAGCATGCCCTGATCGAAAGCGCCATTTCGTCGAACCGAATCGAGGGCGTCGAAGTCGAACCTGCTCGCATCGGAACCATCGTCTTCGGCAAATCGCTGCTCCGCGACCGGGACGAGGAGGAGGTGCGCGGTTATCGCCAGGCCCTCGACCTGATTCACACGCAGCGGGCGCGATTGCCGGTGTCCGAAGAGACGATCCGGCGCCTGCATTCGCTGTCGTGCGGCGGCGGTGATGCGGGAGAGTATAAGCAGAAGGAAAACGACATTATCGAGGTGTACCCCGACGGTCGCCGTACGGTCCGTTTCCGCACCCTCCGCGCGAGATACGTCTGCCGCCATGCGCGAGTTGGTGCAACATTCTGAAGAAATCATGGCGCTGCGGACCGTTCATCCGCTAATCGCCCTCGGAACATTCAGCCTCGATTTCCTTTGCATCCACCCGTTCCGCGACGGAAACGGCCGTGTTTCGCTTCTGCTCCAGTGCTACCACGCCGGGTTAGAGGTGGGACGGTACATCAGCCTCGAACGCCTCATCGAGCAGAATAAAGAACGCTACTACGAGACGTTGAACCTCAGTTCGGAGGGCTGGCACGCGGGGAAACACCAGCCGTGGCACTACGCCAATTTCCTGCTCTACACACTGCTTGACGCTTTCAAGGAACTGGAGCGCCGCGTCGGCGAGATGGCCGCACCGCGAGGCTCCAAGACGGCCCTGGTTCTGAGTGCAATCGACCGAAGGAACGGTCCCTTTCAGGCGTCGGACCTGCGCCGCGACTGCCCGGGAGTGGGCATCGATCTCATCCGGCGCGTCCTGCAGGCAAGGCGGAAGGCTGGCCAGATCAAGTGCGAAGTCCGGGGGCCAAACTCGTTATGGCGAAAGACGGTGCGATGGAATCCCGGCACTACCTAGGCTCCTTGTATCCCGAAATCCGTAGCGCATGAGTCAAGTTTCATGCGACGAATTTCTGCTCTTCCATCAAGCGGTCGATCGCCGCGTCGAGCTCGTCGAAGCGGCGTCGCAAAGGCGAGTCGTCCGGCGCTTCTTCCGGGATGATGCGCCAATCCCGGACGTAACAGGCGGCTATAGCAACGGGTGCAGAACAGCGCCGTGCGCCAGCCGCTGTCTGTCACGCGGTAACGATGAGTGTGGGGCAGCCGTGCGATTGGAAAAACCCCGAGGTAACAGACGAAACACCAACAACGCGCTGAACAAGGCTTGCACCGCCACGTCGGCGAAACGCAGGGCGCTGGCACGTTGACCGTTCACCACCACCGGTTCGTTCACGTGCCGGAACGCGTCTTCGCCGATCGTGCAGTCGTGGCTGAGGCATTGGACGTCCAACAGACGTCGGTTGGCTTGAAAGCCGATCGCCCGCAGAGCGGGCAGATTCTCCAGCCGCTTGCCGATGCCGAAGTCGCGTGGGTTGTTGATGGTGGTCTCGGTGCGCAGGGCCCGGCCTTCCTTGTGGTATTGCTTGATGCCCGTGCTTTTGTAGTTCACGTGCAGCGACGGGGTCACGCCCGCGGTCAACACGCGCGTGCGAAAGGTTCCGGGCGTGCGCTGGGTGACGCGGCGGTCAACAATCATTTGCACTTTGTCGGGACGGCCCAGGTCGAGGTTTTCCCGAATGACTTCTTCAAAGAAGATGCGGCCGCTCACGGGGCGGTCCAGAACCTGCGTCAGGGAAAACTCGGTCTGGAGCATGGACAGGTCGTAACGGTAGCCCGCCGCGCGGTCGGCGGCGCTGAAAAGGATGCGGCAAGCACTGCAGCCACTTGCGCAACAGGGCGTCAATCTTGTCGGCGGTTAGACCGGCACAGATCTGCTGTAAGCGTTGCGGCTCGGCGCAGGAACGAATGCCATTGTCCAGCGGCTCAAAGGCAATCCCCGCCTTGACCAGTTGCCGCTTGACGTATTCGTGGCCGTTGAGGCACAGCTTGGCGTTGTACGGGAAATAGCTGGAGAATTTGAGGAAGAACGGGCCGAAGTCGTCATCGACACAGTAGCAGTAATACTGGTTGACCATGGCCGTGGACTTGACGATCCAGGGGTACTTCGTGCCCGTGTCCGCATTGGTCCGTTTTTCGGTGCGGAAGACCGCTACCTTCTCCTGCGCTTTGCCGATGAAGAGCACCCCTTCGCTACCAGGAAAATTCGCCAGAGAGGCGGCGGCGACATCATCCTTGCGTACGCCCTTGTCGAAAGTAAACAACGGAACGTCGTTTTCCTGGGCAAAGGCTTCGAGGTTCTTGATGAAGGCCGTGCTGATCGGTTCCATGAGCGCCGACGAGACCACGGGCTGCTGGCGATGGAAGCGAAAGAACGTGACGACCCCGCGGTCGTGTTGAAGTTTCGGCTGGTAGACGTTGAGGTACATGCGGTCGATGCCCTCGACTTCCAGCGTGACATGCTCGCGGATGACTTCGGCAACTGTGCGTGGTACACTCATGGTTGGCTCCGGTTGACATCGGTCCCACGGGACCACCACCGCATCGCGGTAAAAAAGAGGCTGCTTCGGCAACCTCGCTTTGGCTCAACCGGAGCCTTTTGTATTCACCGCAACGCCCAAGGAGCACACGCCTTGTCGGTCTGAGGCGGAGCCTCGTTAGTTCGTTTGTCTCGGCCACAAGCAGGCGGAACGAGCCCTCGCCGGTCGCCGCCCCATTCCATGTGCCGAGCGTCAACTTCAACTGCTCCGAGCGGTCCTTCGCCCGACCGAAGTAAACGATCTCATCAGCCTCGTTGAAACTGAAAAGCTTGTCCGGTCCATCCATTGCGAAAACGAGCCCGACGTTGCTCCAGTGGCTCTGGAACGCACGCACCAGAGGCTTGATGTTGAGCCGCAACCACTTAAACACCATGTCGTTTTCCTGGGGAGGAAGCGACTCCAGCACCGTTTGCAAGCCCCGACAAGGACCGGGGATCGGCCACCCGGTGGCGACTCTGGGAAGCCATGTTTCGTCCAGCCAAGTGCGACGCGCAATGGGACGGCTTCGCCAGCGAGAACAAGTGGTCCCAGAAGGTCGGGCGACCAAATGATGCTGCTCCCTGAACGCTGCCAGGCTTTTGAGGTCATGTCTTTCATGCGATCTACCTCACTCCAGAACATCATCATCCAGATCGTCGAACAAGGTGCGTTGTTCGGGCTTGATCTGTGTCTTGCGTTGCTCGATGCTGCGAGCCAGGATGAACTTGGCTCGTTCGGCTGCTTGCTTGATGTCCGTCTCGGCGGCGGTCTTGGCGTACCACTGAATCACGGCCTCGACGCTGCGGCGGATCATCCATGTGTCCTTACCGAGTTCTTCTTCCAGATTGACGCCGCTGCCAGGCAATGCGGCTCCAATCAGAAAGTGGGCCTGGTTGATCTCCGTCTTCATCTCCTTGCGAGGTCGAAGCCGCGCCGCCGCGAACCGGGCTTTGATCGGAACCTGCTGGACGACCTTGTTCTCTTCTTTCGTCCAACCACGAATCTCAAACTCCTTCTGCACGATCCCAGTTCCACGAAGGCTTTTGCCTACGTCGTCCCGCCGCAGTGATGATTTGCTTCCGAAGAGCCGCAAGAACTCGTAGGCCACCGGATTCTTTACGCCGAGCGGGCGATCCTCGGGGCTGCCGGTGTCCTCGTCCAGTAACTGGTTGATCCCGAGCAGGGCGTGTTGAATCGACAACGGCTCGTTTTCCGCCGTGAACACCTGGCCGTAATGGCGGCTGTAGAACTCCAGGGCTTTGCCACGCAAGATGAGTCGAATGTCGAACACGGAAAGTTCGCGTTCCTTGTACGACTCTAACAACTGCCGCAGTCGGTGCAACTCAGCCTTCACCCATTGCCGCATCTTCGGCCAACTCACCGGCGTCGGTGTTTCCAGCCGCTTGCGGCAGACATGGATCATGTCGTATTCCGTGCCCTTCGCTCCGAACGAACTTCCCTCGCCCTTCGATTCATCACTCGCAATAGGAAATGTCTGTTCGAGGAGAAACCCGGCGTCGAACAGGCTCAGAAGGACGATGGCCCATTGCTCGTCCTCGCTGTGGTGGAACGTGAAGGCAAGAAGCCCGCCGTCCTTCAAGACGCGATGGGCTTCAATCCAGCAACCTGTAAGCAGGGACCGATAGCGTTCGTTGCCCTCTTCCTCGGACAACCAGCGTGGCTTGACCGCTTCCTGTGTGCTGGGTGTCTTGGTAGCGTTCTCCACGCCGCTGTTGTCGGTCAGCTTGCGGTCGAAGATGTCTGGGTATTTTGACTTCAGAGGCAAGCGAAGCCATGCGTAGAAGAAGTTCGCCAGATCCGAATAGTAGATGTTGTCACCGAATGGAGGATCGGTTATGACCAGATCGAACGAAGTATCTTGAAAGCACGACAAGTCAGTGGAGGATCGGCAATGAAGGTCAGCCCCCGGAGTTACGCCATCTTCGAGGGAAAGTCGTGACTCACCCGTGATGTCGCGGTATTCAGGCGGCGACACTTCCCAAGGCTCGCTTACCCAGGTCAATCCCTCGACGATGCCTTCAATAGTGCTTGTCCAATTCCCGCGCCCGAGCGAACCAAAAACGCCGTTTTCAACATAACGAGCCTTTGGGGCATAGTTCGAGTTGCTAAAGAATGGCTCCACCTTAAAGGGCTGGATCTGCGGCTTGACCTCGGCTTCGATTTGATCGAAGAGTTTCTTGACCTTGGCGGGATCGGTGCAGGCCATCTCGTTCTTGACGACGAACCAAGCGACCGGGTTAAGGTCAACACCTGTGACTTGAAACCCGAGCCGGGAACCCTCGACCAATGTGACGCCGCCGCCCATGAAGCAGTCGAGTACCTTGAGATGCTTGAAGTCCCGGCCTTCTGGTGGTTGGCGTAGTAGACATCCCAGACGGCCTTGTTTGCCTCGCTTTCGTCGGGCTCCATCGGGCCGTCAGGCGTCATCTTGTGGCGCGGGGCTTCCATCGCGGCGGCGATCAGCATCGACCGGAACACGCAGCCACGTCGCCGCGCCCACCACTTGCTCATCTGATAAATTGGCTTGCCCGCGTTCCTCTCCAGGGCCGACAGGGCATTGATGGGGACGAGAGGAAAATCGACCTCCAGGCATGTCTTGGGTCGCTTCGGATCATCGAAGTTTGGTACGTTGACCTTGACCGGCTTGCCAAGATTTGGCGGCTGGTGTTCGTTCGCTGGCTGCTTCGGTTTGCGCACTTTCTCCGGGGCCGCGACTTTCTCCTGCTCGTCGGCGTCGTTGGAAAACAGTTCCGTTTGCTTCGGCTTCTGCACGTCCACAATGTTGCCTCATCCATTGGCGTCAATTTAGGGGTGGTAGTTCGACAAAGGGCACTGCCGCTTCCAGCAGTGAAAGCCCGCGATGGCATAAATGCGGGAAGCCCCCTTGAACGTCCCACTTGCGTTGTCCCATCACCGAAAGCCAGCCATTGTGGCGACACACCAGCGGCGGCAGATGACGGCCCGGCCACAGGTTATCCGGGCTTTCGCGGACAGAGCATTTGGCGCCGAAGAACTGTCGCAGCAGCTTCACACTGTCCTCGTCGGTCACTTTGCTGGAGAACCACTTGCTGGTCGCATAGCCGTGGTCGCTGGTGATGACCAACCGCCTTCCCTTTCGCATCCTGTTCACAAGGTTCCAGAAGCCGTCGCCGGAAAGCTGCTTGGACGTTTCCTCGGCCACGATCACTGGCCCTTGAGGGTTGTCTTCGTGCAAATGGATCAGGGCTTCGTCGGGCCAGGTGTGCCAGAGAAACAGTCGCGGCGTCGCGGGCACGGAGCCGACGCAATCCGCGAATGGAGCCTCCAGCACATCGCAGTACACGTCTGTGCCGTTGAAGATGAATGTCGAGGGCGGCTGGTTGTTCGACAGCTTCGAGCGGCCAGCAACGCCCAAGGCCGCTGCAAATCGATCCGTCTCTGTGGGAATCTCTACGCCTCGGACGACAACCCGAGCCGGGTTGATGCCCCGGTCGCTCATCGCCGTCATCAGTGGCGACAACTCACGCAGGGAAAGGCCGTCAAGGATCAGAACCGCCGTCCCCGCTGAACTCCCGGCAACCCAGAACTCCTTCAACTCATCGATCACACTCGGTGCGTGCGACGGAAACTCTTCCCACAGATTCCAGGCACTCTCGGCCAGAAGACGATCTGGAACGACCGTCTCTTGGTGCAAGGCTGCGGACTTCAACGTGCTCATCGCCAGTGCGCCGAGGCGACGGAAGACCTCCGTCCACACTTCGCCTGCGTCCTTCGGATCGAAAAGCAGGTCCAGCCAGTCAGCCGGCGTCGTCGTGGTGTTCATGAGGGCTTACCTCCTTCCGGCGGCAGGATGATCTGCAACTCGGCAAGGAGCTTGGGCGGCAACTTGATGCACAGATCCCGTAAGTCCTTGATGGAGATGCCGGTCAATGTGAGGCTGGCCTGCGTCACCTTCTGGGCGTCCGCGAAAGCCCACTTCTCCAGTTCGCCGAGAAGATTTACGCCGCTCTTGGCCCCCAGCGAACGCCGGATGACCGGAGTGGCCAGCGAGTCCGCGTCATCCGTGCCTGTCGTCAGAATCACCGTGGTGGAAGTCGCATCGCCTTCGCCGACGACAACGGGGTCATCGCTCCATCGCCCACGGAAACGGCAGGGTTAGGTGTCGGAAAGAGGCCCGGATTGGTTAGCGCGGTCACTGTGAAGCCGGTGCTGCCAACCTTGCTGGGATCGCCCAGTTGAACATCGTGCAGTTCCTTTCCGGTGCGAAAGGCCCGCTGCTTGAAAAACCGCAAAGCATTCTCTTCGGATTGTCCGGCTTCGCGCCGAAACCACGTTCCGTTGACGTTGAGGGCGACTCGATCTTGGGCGGCGACTCGTAAGACTTGCTCGTAAATTGCGCTTTCGCCGAGGTATGGAATCAGCTTCGTGTCAACACTCGGATTCCGAAGCAGAAGCAAAACCTGTTTCATCGTTTCGTTGCGGGTGGCACAAGCAACGATGAATTGCTCAAAGTCTTCTCCCTCGGCTGTGGGGAAATAGTTGGCCTTAATGTGCTGCTCAACGGCTGCGGGAATTGCACCCCCCGAAGCACCGTGAATCTCAGTGTGAAAGTCGCAGGCTTTAGGATTCTGGAAATTCCAGACGGACAGAAACGCATAGCGATCAAATCGGGATGCCAGTTCCTTCCGCAACTCCCTGTCGAACTGCTTGTAAAGGTCGCTGTACTTGGATTCGGATTCCTTCCATTCCTTTGCGAGCAGGGCGCAGCGTGCCGTAATCAGCAGATCCTTGTCATCGAAGAGTCGGGGCAGCTCCGGTTTCTGGAGCAGGAAGCGGACCATGTTGCGGTTGAACGTCACGTTCGCCGCAAGCCACGGTCCCATGATCTCGGAAAGTTTGGCGTTTGAGTACGACGCCGGCACGACCAGCAACACTGGCCTGTCCCAGTGTTGCGGCAGATCTTGCTGCGGGCAGTTTGCCCACGGTGCTCGCTCCCAGTTCGGATCGAGCACAATCGGGCGAGACGGGGGCTCAGAGACGCTATCTGGAGAGCGAAGGAGATGCGCCAACGTCTTCAGCAGGAAGTCCTGATCCTTTCGCACGGCCAGGAGCCCGGCGGGCACGGCAGTCTGAGTCTCGAAGAGCTTGTCGTTGCGAGCCGACGCTTTCAACTTCGACCGCGGCGTTCTCTTCCAACTTGAAGCACAGCTTCTTCTCTTGCGTCCCGACCTCATGGATGTTGAAGCTGTTTTCGAGGATCGTCGCCAGTTCGGCGGTGAAGGCGTTGTCATCGACGGGTGAATCTTTGACGATGTCGAGTTGAAGTTCCGCCCGTGAACCTCCGGGTGCGTTTGTCGTGGCCAACGAACGCATCCAGATCGCACTAATGACCGACCTGGCATTCGGCGCGTCGAGCCCGGTTTGGCGAATTGCTTCGAGGTTTCGCTGCGCCGTTTCGCGGAGCCGTTCCTGATCGGCTGTCGTCGCGAATGAGTCCAGCAAGGAAGTGACGCCGCAGGTATCGTCATCGACGTGGAAGTCAGCCACAGTAACCAACGGCGTCTTGGAACCTCGGGCACGAAAAACTTCAGCGAGGATGCGAATGAGATCCCGAGTGTCTTGAGCAGCGGCAGCCATCAGAATCTGATCGTCGATCAGATCGAGAAGTTCCGGGGCGAACGGCCAGCATTCTGCAACCTCACGCTTGAGCCGCGTCTTGTCGGCGTCGATCTTGTCGGGATACAGCAGGCGAACTCGCTCCGAGGCGTATGGCGCGACAACCATTTCGATGTCGCTGTCGGCGAAGTTGTCTCGGTTTTCAAAAAGCCGGTGGAATACCAACCGCTTGCGGTCGCTCTTGGCCGTGTCGCGTTTGAAGTCAACAAGCAGAGGGCCGACACGCCAGATCTGCTTTGAGGCATTCTTCGAGAAGTCTGACGAGGTTCACCTTCCGCCGTATTCCGATACCCGTCGCTTGCACCTCCAGTCGTGTCTCCATGTCTGGCGGAAGCGTGACGGCGGGCACATGCTCGATGAATGCCCACAAGTCAAGGAGGAGGGAACGCGCGTAGTTCGGGACGAGGTACGCCGGCATGAGATCCTGAATCGACTCCGGTGCTGGCTGGATGGTCTTCGAGAATAGAAATTCCAAGGCGGTCCAGAGGGCGATCAATTGCCCTACGTCATCCCAGCGGCGTGCCTGTTCGAGCCAGTAGAGGACACGGTCAAGTTCCGCGAACGTGCTCTCGTTCCTGCTCTCCTTTGGCATGGCGTAGAAAAGATCGTCGTTGTGCAGTTCACAGTGCGGCAACCCCCAACTTCCCGTGACTTCCTGGGTGCTGCCGGAAGCGACGCGGACTGCCGCCCGCCGCACAACAGATCGCTCGAATTCAAGGTGGTCGAGCCGGGTGGAGTGCAAATACCTCAGCAGATGGCGGTAAGCCTGCTCGGTCGCGGCTCGCCGGTCGAGAGTGACTTCAACTTTGACGACGACGAACCGCTTCTGCGTCTTTAAGAAAGGCGACCCAGCGAGAAGGGGAAAGGTGGCCGGCACTTTATTTAGGAACCGGATGTTGTCTGCATCGGGCACAGTTGCCGGGGCGGCGACCATGAACAGAACCTCGCACCCGCCCGCCATCCTCTGCCCGAGGCCACGGGCCGTGTCGAAGCGGTCGAGTAGCGGCGGGTTTGGGAGGGGGGCGACGGGCTGCTTCAGCACGGTTCCCAGCATCCAGCCGTGCAGGTGGTCGCGGGAATGTCCAAGGTGGACGAGGTCGTTCGCAAACTCGCCAACGGCACGACTGAGGACATCGAACGGGGTCGCCGCGTCCGCAGTCAACTGTTTGACGTGATCTACCTGTTGCCCGATCAGGCCGTCTCTCTCCACCTTCGAGAGGAAGGCGCGGAAAAAGCTCGACGCCGTTTTCCTTGCCTCACCTTGGCTGACCTTTCGGGTACGCTCCTCGTCATTGCCGAGTTTCTCGTCCTTCTTGTGAATGTCGCGAAGCCGGACGAGAAGGTCGCGGAGGACGATCAGGTCGTCGGCGTAGCCTGATTTCAGCCAACCACAATCGGCCAGCCGGTCCAGGGTTTCATCTGCCAATTGGCGGACGTGGTAAGCGTAGAGGATGTCTCGTTCAACCTCTTGCAACGTGGTCATCAGGTTACGGAGGGTCTGGAAGGTCGAGCAGACCGGAGGCCAGTAAAGGGCCGATGTGTCCGAGGCCAGCGTCTCCAGCCACAATTCGATCAGCAGCCGCTCTTGGCCGGATGCGAGTGCGGGGAGCCATTTCTTGGAGTCGATCACGAACATGGACGATAACTACCTTGACTTCTGGGGGCTCAGGGGGTAAATTTCAGTTGTCGATGCGAACAAATGGGAAGGCAGGGAAAGCACACTCTTAGGGGCAACCCGGACGTGCCGTACCTACTTCCCTTCTTCTTTTTCATCTCAACTATCTCTACCTCATCAGTTTATGATCCTTTCCATCGACCTCAAGGTGACGCCACCTACGGCGACTCGAAGGGGCTGCGATTTTCCTCGCTGAAACCCCACACCGTGCAGGTAATGTGGCGCAGGTGGCGACTGGGCGGTGCAAGCCTTTATCTTCCACATCTGTTCAAATATGTAGTCATTCGTCGGGTCGATGCCCATTTCGGCGAACCGCATGCCCCCGCATGCTTGCGCCGTCCTTCAATTCCAAAAATCCTCCACAACCTTGAGGCTACCCCCTTCGCAATGGGGCGTCAGGAGGAAGTAGGCCGTGACGCGGTGACGTTGATGTGCCTAACCCAGCCCTTCTGATCCGCCCGCTGTCGGCAAGAAGACGAAAACAATAAAACGCACTGCTACAGGATGACCCGCCACACTCTGAAAAACGGTCCAAGAACGCGTAAAGAATGGCGCAAAGAATGGTCGGTAACGGGTCGAATTCGAGGAATGCGAGGACGGCATGGAACACGAAAACCAACAAAAACACGGAGAAAACCGCAATGGTAAGGATCGGCATAGTGGGCGTCGGCTTCATGGGCATAAACGCCACCTTATTTCCACGACAATTTCAAAAACCCTGTAAAATAAGCCATTTCATGCACTTGTCCCGGCACTTCTTTTCGTTATAATACACTACCGGCGAAAGGATGTCAGAAAAGAAGTCGGTTGGCGAAAAGAAGTCGAAAAGATGTCCCCGCCGGCCCGAGGACAACAGCCATGATGGGACGACCGCGAAAACTCAACTGGACTCCCTCCCTCAACAACTACACGGTCACAATCGAAGGCAAGCTGCACCGCCTCGGCACGGACAAGGATGAAGCCGAGAAGCAGTTCCGCTTTCTGCTCGCCAAGCACGATTTGGACGAGCCAGTCATAAACAGCAGCCCCACCTTCGGTGAAGTGGCCGAGGCGTGGCTGCTGCACATCGAGACGATCCACGACGCTGAGCGCTTCCGGCTCTGCAAGGCCCGCATCAACGAGTTCCTCGCCTTTATGGGCAGGGACATCAAGGTGCGCGACATGCGGCCCCGCCACATCGAGGACTGGATCAAGTCGAAGCCCGACGTGAAAAGCGACGGCACCCGCCGCCTGTACAAGGCGATGATCCTGGCCTGCCTCAACTGGGCGGCATCGGGCAAGGCACGTCTGATCGTCAGCAATCCACTCCGCGGCAAGCTCGACCTACCCGAGGGCGGTTCCCGTGGCGGCAACGCCGTCTGGACGCCGGAGCTTTTCAAGATCGTCACCGAGAACGTCAACCAGCGGTTCGCCGACTTCCTTCGAGCGGTCGCATGGACCGGGGCCAGGCCGTCCACGATTCGCAACGTCGAGGCCCGGCACTACCGCCCGAAGCTCAAACTCTGGGACGTGGAAGACCTCTATCGGGATCGCGTCTCGAAGCGGAAATACGTCAAGCGCGTCTGGCTCACGCCGGAGATGATCGAGATGGTCGAGCGGTTGAACAAGGAATGGCCCGAAGGCCCGATCTTCCGTGGCAGGTCCGGCCAGCCTTACAGCGGCGATGTCATCACGATGGCGATGTACAAGCTGAGGATCAGGCTGAAGGACAAGGGGATCGAGCTGCCGGACGGGTTAATCGTCTACAACCTGCGTCACCATTTCGCCACGCAGTTCATCGTCAAGCATCCCGATAAGCTGGAATACCTCCGGGAACTGCTCGGACACAAAGACCTGAAGATGATCCGCAAGCACTACTCGAAACTGTTCGATGAACATGCCGCCATGCACGACGTGCTGAAAGACTTCAAGCCTCTGTAGATGTCGCGGTCAGCAGAAAGGCGAGCAGCCAATTGCTCTGCTCATACATTATACCCTGTACGACCACCTACTGGTCCAGCCGGTGTGGCTTGTGCCGTGAGGTGGTCGGATGGAATTGTACCATCCGCTGCAATCAACACAGTACGTGTTGTCGGGCCACCAGGCGTCTGAGAAAGCCCCACCAGTTGTCCTCCTACTGCACCTGGCTGTAATGCACCAGATGGAGGCGTATAATTAACCCGCGGAGAATTAGGATTATTATTACCCTGATGTCGCATAGCCCGCACAATTCCCCCCGGGTCCTTTTGAATAATTATGTTGATGCCGTCGTTATCAGTTCCATGCATACCTATTAATGCGTTAGCTCCAATCTGAACTGAACCGCTGGGTGCGACGGTGACCGGTGGCTGAGTCTGCGTCAGCGTTGGCGTTGGCATAGTAATTGGCTGCCCGGTTAAGTGCTGAATCAGTGCATTCAAGAACCCCATCATACCTTGTGGCGATATCCTTTGACCCGCCTGTGTTGTTGCCGGTGGCAATGCTCTCCGTATATTTTCTGGCAATGCTGTCCCTGCACCCTGTAGTGTATCTCTAACATTACTACCTCCTGCATTTAACCAGCTAGTGAGGGCGTCTGTGGCTGCAGTGTTACCATTAATTGCCTGCAAAGCTGTCCCAAACTCTGTGGCTGCTGCCGCTTGTCCCGTCCCAGCTCTAACAGCGCTAGCGAAGCGTATCGCAGAATTTGCAGCAGCCTGCCATGACCCTGGGGTAGCGCCAGGCAACGGATTTGGTAATGGTGCTGCTGGTGTTCCCGCTAATATCGCAGGTGCTGCATGCCCCTGTCGCAACATATCTAATAAACCCGTTTGTTGCATCATTTGGGGAGGGGTGTGGTCAATAACGTATTGCCGTGCTGTTGGCGTAAGCCCAGCAACCACCGTCCTGAATTCTTCATCGCTTAAATGCCACTTAACTTCGCTACCTGATTGACGCATGGTAATGTCAACCCCTGCGAGATTTGGATCGAAACTCATTGCTGGGTTTGATCGCGGTTCGTTTATCCAGCTGGTTAGCGCCCGAAGTTGAGTTCCACGAAACTCATCGAATGGCGGTTCTGATACCGTCGCCCAAAATACATTCCCCTGGCTCCGGTTGACTTCCACGCCTTGCTCTCTGAGGAGAATTATGAACTGATTGGCTTCTTCCGGAGTGACAGATGCATTTGTTGCCAGTTTTGGCATTCTCTGAATAACCGCATTTAATTGATCCGGTGTGATCCGCACACCTGTGCCCGCCAGAGCGTTTGCCAATCGATTGGCCGTTGTTGGAGTCACCGGACCTTGACCTACTGATGGCAGGGCAACTGCCGAGGTCACTGCTGGTGTCATGGCTGGTGCTTGATTCTGTCCCGGCAAGCCTATTCGTCGCAAAATAGTTTCATCGGTGTGGGCGATAATGTAGCGCGTGCCGTTGGATTGAGCCCAGCAACCATCGTTCTAAATTCTTCGTCACTCAAATCATTAAGAGTAGTTGAGCCAGTTTTAAGGGCGATATTTCCAAATTCATTGTTGGTCAATATTGGATTTGCTCGCGGTTCATTCATCCACCTAATACGATCTATAAGTAAACGTCCACGCTCCTCACCAGGTGGCGGCCGTGGTACGGTGGCTTCAAGAAAACCTGTCCTTTGGCTCAGACTAAGCGTTACACCTTCCTGATTGAGGAGAGCTACGAACTGGTTGCCCAACTCCGTTGGGGTAGTTGCGGCTGTTGTCAATGTTGGTATTTTATTAATGACGGCCCTTAATTGCTCCGGCGTGATACGCACACCTGCACTCAAAAGTTCCTGTCCAAATCGCTCGGCCATTGCCGGAGTCAGTGCCCATGATCGAGTCACCAAATCTGAGCCACCAAATGTTGGCAAGTTAGCCTCTGATACTGTAACGGCCGGTGCTGACACTGCTGGCTGAATAGCTGGAGGCATAGTATTTACTTATTTCTATGTAATTCAAATAGACTAAAGCGCGTGTATAGTCATTTATATCACACAGGTCCGTAGGTTGGTGTTAAACTTTTGTTACAATCGGTAGCATCGACCAGTCCTGCGGGCTGGCTATTCGGTTTCAGTAGCGCTCAGCCGCTGCACGGCTAGGCAGAATGTGCGCAGGCACAGCAAGCACTTTCTCATCGCATGAAAAACCCCGCGCTTCTGGCCGGGGTTGTTACTTCGGTATCACAACATGCTTGAACGTTTTCTTTTGCTGTCGAGGCTGTGCCCTTGCCGGTGCTTCGCCTCCGACCTTCTGACTGGTGAGGAATACCTCAATGTCGGAATCGGTTATACGAATGCACCCACGCGAACCGGGCCGGCCGATGCGAACGTGCGGCAAGGACCCGCAGGCACACAGCTCGTAAACCAGCGAGTCTGATATGCTCATCCTTTCTGCTGCGGCCTTTACCGTCATCATCGCCGTCCCCTCCCCGCGAGAACGGGCGGGTTGGAAGTCCCCGCCCTCCAGACTTCGTGGCAGGGAGAGCAATTCCCCGCCCGTTTATTTCAGCGTTTGCCGGTGTCGTCCCTATTCATCAACACGTTGTTCATGGGTAATAGGTCATTGACCCGGAGGGAGCGACGCCATCCTTGGAAACAGGCGTTCCTTTTGGGAATACTGTGATGTATATGTTCTTGGAAGTATGCTGAGACCTCGGGAGCTTGGTATAACCCGTCTTGAATGGCTCGCCGAGCCGTTGAAACATATCGGCCTGAACAAGCAGTGGTATCCGCGGGTCTCCTCCACCAGGCTGCTGCCAGCTTCCGTATATGGAACCGTTCTGAGGTTCGACTACACAATACCGACCATTGCAATCGGCGGTGATGATTATCGCATGGGCCAGCTGGCACTCTGCCGGCACTTCGGTGCTTCGAGTGAACCCCATCGTGAGGCCCCAGGTCACAAGTCCATTGCCAGCGGCTTCACGAGCGAAATCATTGGTGAAATCCACGCAGTTATACGTGTCTCCCGCATATTTCTTGTGGCATGTAGCGTATTTGGTAAAGTCAGGGGGAATCGGGGCTTTAGTGTCAGTTGCGGTTGGAACGTGGGTCACTGGCTGACCGCAATCAAAAGCGTCAGCGACGAATGATAATGGTATGGTAAGGTCTGCCATCGAGGCCACCAGGGCCACAAGAAGCGCGACCAGCAAACCGCTGAGCACAAGAAAAGCTGAAAACACTACTGGCGATTCGTGTTTCGTGCGTTTGGTTACATTGCCATTGTCCAATCCTTCTCCCTGAAGATTCATTGTGGTCGGGACGGCGCTGTGATTGTCAACAATGGGTTGCAGGGTTGTGTTCATAGGTCGTCTCCGCCAGAATTCCGAAATCAGCCTTTAACGCATCGAAACAAGCCAGACTGTTGAGCAAGCCGCATCCGGCTTCCCACGATCAGGCAGGCCGCCGGAAAGGCACGAGTCCTTCCCGCTGATACCGCAACAGCTCGGCATGGCTGACAATCCATGCCGGGTATGCCCCACGGCCCGACATTCGTTTCTCGGCCTTGAGCCGACCGAGCCGGCAATACTCGCGGATGGTGAACTCCGCCTTGCCGACCGTCCTGGCAAACTCGTGGGTCGTATACCATTCCCGCACAGCCTGCCGCTCGACCAGGGTGAGGAGCAACTCCTCGATCTTTTCCAGCCTCTGTTCCAGGGTCATGGCTATTCCTCATCTCTCGATGCCATTGTCTTTGGCCTTCTCAGCCGCCGGAGGTTTCGTCTTCGCGTCGAGAATCCTCTGGAAGGCTTCCATCCCGTACCAATGAGCGTCCTCACGCTTTCCGGCCGCATAGTCCGCACGCATTTCTTTGAAGAGGGCGGCCAGCTCTCCGGCAGTGTAATTCTCCTTGTCCATCGCAGTTCCCCCAGCACACAGGCGGGTTCCTGATCTTAAAACATGGGCAATTCACACCGCTCTTAAACCAATGTCCCCTTCGTCTTTTGCACCGGCGGTTTTTGCTCGGTCTGCCGCCCCAGCACGGGCACCAGCACATGCTCTGTCACTGCCTTGACCGCTTCCTGGTTGCCTTGCAGATGCCGTGCGACCCTGCGGCAAGCCAGGAATAGCAAGCAGCCATACAGGACCGTCGTCAGAATGAACGTCACAAAGATTAGCAGCATGATCCGTCTCCGACAAAAGGAGGGGGCGGGAGGGCGAGTCCCGCCCGCCGAGTTTACTTCTTGAAGATCCGAGCGATCAGTTTGATCGCCGAGGAAGCCACAGCCTTCTTCGCAGCATCCTTGACATTCGGGTTGGCGTCGCCGTACTTCTTCCCGTAGTGGATCGCGATTGCGAGGCCCGCAGCCATCAAGCAGAGGAATGTCCCGAATTCGTTGGCTTGGTCACGTACAAAGTTTGCGAGTAACATGGTGCATCTCCTTTCTGGGCATTGAAGTAAGGGCGAGTGAATATTTTTGCCTTCCGTAGCAAATGATTCCGTTGTCGTTTGCTACCGCTCCCTGCCGCCGCGTTCCTGTTCCTGCTGCGTTTCGGCTCTCTGAACCTCTTGTTCCTGGAGTCCCTTACCTGCCTCCGGCGTGGGAGTGTATTGGCCAGGGCCGTAGGGGACGAAGGCACTGTTGCCGAACAAGGCCGAAGCCAGTTCCATCGTTCCCTGCGTGTGGAGCCGGGACAGCTCTGCCCCGATCTCCGGGAGGATGTTTTTTAGTCCTGGCGCTACCTCAGCAGCGCCTCCTTCATCACGTCCAAGAATCCACGGTCTTTCATGACGCACCCTACCTTTCATTGGGGAAGAAAAAACTCTGGCTCATGAGGGACGGGCATTTGTTTTCCCAGGGACATGCCCTTAACGTTCTGGGAGACCACGAGGGCCAGGCAACCAGCGCCCGCCAGCACCAGCAGCGAACCCATGAACACACCGAGCCATGTCTTGAATCCCGCCAGGAATCCGAAGCCACGTCCCAAACGCGGCTCCTCGTAGGACCGGATCAGCGTCGTCCAGATCGGCAGGACGCCGGGGGTGAAGGTGATGGCCGTGCGCTCGGGCAGGGCCAGAACTTCCTCGGGCTTGAGCAACCGCCGCCCGGTCTGCTGCCAGTTATCGTTACTCCCCGACGAAGAGCCGTGGCTGCCTCCGCCTACGCTTGACGAATGCGAGGTTCCGGTGTTCGTCCCGCCGCTCCTGGTCACAATCGTTGTCTCTCCGAGCCGGTTGCTCACATACTCCGCTGTCGGCAAGTCATTGATGCCGAAGAACACCTGGCTTACGTTGCTGAGCAGCGTCTGGTCCTGCCCGTCCGGGAAGCCAATTTTGAGCTGGCCGAGGGACTGGAGCAGGAAAATCAGCCTTATGCCGTATCCCCGGTACTTATCCACGGCATCGTCCAGCGCCTGCATGTGGCCGAGGCTTGCGGCTTCGTCCAGGACAAAATGGACCTTGTTCTTTTCCTGCAAGCCTCCCCGCACCACCGCCCGCAGCAGGGAGCCGATCCACATCCGAAGGAGCGGCGACTGTGCCCGCATGTGTTCCGGCGGAAGCACGAGGTAAACGCTCATCTTGCCCTTTCGCAATTCCGCCGGATCGAAGCTGCTGGTTGTGGTGCTCGCCGAGACCGGCAGCGTGTCAAGGAATCGCAAGAACCTGTTGGCTGTGGTGAGCACCCCACCAAGCTCTTTGTCCTTGTATTGCGTCAGCTGGTTTCCCATGCGTGAGAGCATCCCACCCCATGCGTCTGACTGGCACATCAGCTCTATGGCCATCTGCATCTTCTGGGGGTTTGTCAGCAGCGTCCGCACGGTTTGCAACGACCTGTCGTTGCGCTCGCCATACTGCACGACCAGGGCGATCATTGCCCCGATCCACGCCTCAGCCGATTCAACCCAATGCCGGTCATGTTCGTGCCCGGTTGACACCACCAGAGCCTCGGCCAGGTCCCTGCACTCGTCTATGGCCGTTGGCGAATCCTTGTCGATGAAATCCAGGGGGTTCAGTGTCGCCGGCTTTTGCGTGACCATCTTGAACGGGTCAAGCATCACGATCCGCTGGCCAAAAGCCCGCCCCCGATGCTTCGCCGTGAGCTGGGCGTTCTCGCCCTTGAAATCCACCACCACGACCGATTCCGGGCAGGTCTTGAGGAAGGGAATCACGCAGGAGACGCCCTTGCCCACACCAGTCGGGGCAAACACCGCCGTATGTACGGCCTTCGACAGTTTGACAAAGGCCGGGTAAGCTTTTGCCCTGTTGCCGAACCGCATCGCATCCAGGAAGCGTTCACACGCTTCTTTCGACTTCACCCAGAAGGAGAACAGCCCGGCTGCCGACTTCAGGAGCGGAGGCTTTCCACCATCAGCCAGCCGCCCGATAATCAGGCCGCTCCTGGCGTCGAGCATCCCGGCCTTTCGCAAATCGTCAGCGCTTGCCCATCTGGCAGTGCCATAGGCCGTCAGTGCCCCGTAACCACGCTTGGCCAGCAACCCGAGCACAATGGTGCCGATGACGAACCAGACGGCCGCTGTCTCGAACTGCACGGCAAGCATGGCCACGCAGTAGATAAAGGCCAGCACGGCGGCCATCAGCATGAGTCGGCATAACATGTACATTGAAATCCCTCCGGTTCGAGAATCGTTGGAGCAGCGCTTCCCGCTCCCATCGACGCTTTTTCCTGGTTTTTCCGTGACGGCATCCAATGCCGGCAACATCCGATTGAGACCCGCTTCATCCCGCCTTGGCCTTGTCTTTCATCATGCTCTGCCAGGTCTTCACGTCGTACTGTTCAGCCGCCTTGCGAGCTTCTTTCAACGTTTCCGTGAGCAGCTCCACGACCCCGGCCATGCTCAGTTCCTTGCCGCTGATGACCACCGTTGCCCCTTGCGGCATGGCGATCTTCACCCTCGACAGCTTCACCGCTGGAGCGCTTCCACTTCGGCCCTTGCGAGCGGCTCGGGTCAGTTCGTCCCGGCTGCTGACCTGGCCTGACAATCGCGCCGCCAGCAATTCCTGCTGCTGTTGCTCGGAGCACTTCGAGAATTCGTTCCATTCGGTGACGCCGAGCAATCCAGCCTTTGCCGCTTCCTTCACCGCCGGAATGCACCGGCCCAGGGAGAGAATGCGGCTCATCATCGCCGGCTTCCGGCCGATGCGCTCTCCGAGTCCCTCAGCAGTGGCCCCAGGGTTCAGCGCCATCCATTGGCTGGCGCCAAAATACTCCTCGTAAGCGCTCAGGCCCCGCGTATGAATCGCGGACTCCATCATGATTTCGAGCTTCGCGATCTCGTCCACCGGCTCGTCAGTAGTGCAGACCGGGACTTCGGCATCCGGCCCGCCCACCAGCAGCACGCCTTCCAACCGCCGGTTGCCATCCAAGACCTCAAGGACATCACGGTCCTGGCGGCAGATGATGGGATTTAGCGGGCGATGGAGGTATGAGCGGCCGAGTTGCCGCAATTCTTCCTCCGTCCCCATGTTGTCGCGGATGTAGCCCGCGGTGTGCTTAATTTTGCCCGCCTTCACGATGCCGTGTTTCCTGGCCATGACTGGCCCCCTTTTTTCTTGTGGGTGGTTTCGACTCGTAATACCGCAACGCCTTCCCCGCTTCTTCTCACTTGTCCTCTCGCCGCCTATCCTCGATAAGGCTGTGAACCGCGTTTTCCAGTCGGCGCCTAATGTTTTCCTGCCGATGCGACTCCCGGATTACACGCCGCACACCGACGACGATAAGGACAGCGGTCAGGCCCAACACCGGGAGATAGACGCGCGGGTCCGTGTTAATGTCTTTCCCCCATTTCTCGGTATGCGAGAAATCCTCGTGCAGTCGGTAGGTGAGAGCGAACGGCACGTAGATGAAAAAGCCCACGCAAATCAGCGAGTAAAAAATCTTCATGTGATTCTCCTGGTTCAGGTCCGCCTCCGCTTTTCCTGCTTCACTGCGATATCAACGCGTACTTTCCACGCATCCTGGGCCTGGGTATGTTTGCCTGGAAATCTGAATCTGTATCTTGGTTGCTTGACCGGCGTAGCCAGAGTCGAAGCTGGCCGCCGCAGTTGGTTGGAGCTAGTCGGCTTGCACGATCCTTTTTTCCCGCTGGAATCTTAACCCCACCGGCAGATCGATATGACACGGCCGAAAAGATTTTTTTCAGGGGTGCCTGGTTTTCTTTCCGACCTTCCTCCGGCCACCATCTCGCGTAGCCGCCGTGCCAGGACCCGCCGGATGCAACCGAAGCGGACGATTTCGATCATTCCCCGTTCACGCCGCTTGCTCATCTGAACCTCGTTGCTTGAATCACCGTTCCCTGCAACCACCGAAAGACTTCTAGTAACGCACCCGTTCCGCAAGTCGTGCTCCCGTATTTAGCTGGCTGTGAAAGGTCAGAATTCATAACAATTGTTCGCGAAGTCTTTTCACCGCAGGTAGTTGCGTCTGGACGAGTCCAATCGGAAAAAAATGTGAAAGTTTGACCAACATGACAGGCAATTAGTAATCGCGGCCCGCCCAGCCGTTGATGCCAGCAGCGGACTCTTTTCGTCGCGTAAAACCAATAGCTGTCGTAAGATACGTCGTTGGTGATGTTGGCCGTCACCCCGCCTTTTGACTGGCCAGGAATGCGTTGAATCGCAAGATTCAACACTTCATGTGCGTCGGACCACCTCCCAGCCATACCTCGATAGGTCATATGTCATAACATCTTACATGGCAATGACTTATGGATTTTCAAGAATTGCTTTAGAGAGTCGAGCTGGCTACCAAGTGACAACCGGTGTGTCACAATCCGGGAACGGAAGAGACGCTTCCTACGCGGCCAGCACGAATCGTTGGACGCGCCTATCATTCCCTCTCTCAGCGTATCTTGACTATTTCGACCCCCGGATTGCACTTCTCCCACGCGCTTTCGGTCGTCAGGGCGGGTGCTTGCCTTTTGAGTGCCAGCGCCAGACAGGCCCGGTCTCCGAGCGACATGCCTATCGGGCGTGTCTGCGGCCATAAGGACGCGGCGATCTGTGCTTGTTCGGAATCGAACGGGATTACGGGGATGCAGAGCCTTTCGACCTGGTAAGCCATCGTGTCGAGCGGTTTGCCATACTCCACCATCTTGCTGAACGTCTCGGCCAGATTGACGGCGGAAATGCAGCATCGGCCCAGCACATCCGTGACCTTTGCAGCCCCAGGTTCATTGCGCAAGAGAGCGATCAAGGCCGAGGCATCGAGCACGACCTCAGTCATGCGTTTCCCGTTCTGCTTCCGCGCGACGGTCACGCAGGAGTTCGTCGGAAACAAGGACATCCGGCGGAGCGACATCGGCGAAGTAGGCTTGCACGTCGCGGACAACGTCTTCCAGGGGCCGGACCATAATGCCCGTCTCGGAGGATTCCAGAACGACGGGGGCACCGGGCTTGAGACCGTACTCCTGACATAGATCGGCTGGAATGGCAATCCGACGGCCATCGCTCATCTTGGTGTGAATGACATGATGCATAAGATGACCGTTAATGTAAGACGTGACAACTTAGATTACGGTGACACAAAACAGTTGCGCTGTCAACAATGACGTTTGTGGCACACTGTGTCACTTAACGCTAAATAACACTCTCTATTAACCATTGCGGTTTCGCTTGCGCCATTTCCGGGGGCAGCCTATAGTTCGCCTAACGCAGAGGGTTTTATCCGAAATGCGTACAGTGCGCAGGACCGTCGCCCGTGCAAAACCTGAGCATTTTGGATAAAACTCGTTGAACGGAGCGACGTCACACCCTATGGGCATTGAATGGATGCGGCCGAGCGCAGGAGTAGCAGTTTCGTGAAATGATGTTGCGTAGGATCTGGTTCGACACGGCGATCAGCAATTGCAGCCCCTCTTTATTGTGGTGGTTACATCCGTCAGCCCTTCGATTCCACTTGAAAACGCAGCATCAGACGGACCCTCTTCGCCCACCTCGTGTACGAGGTGCCAGCGAGTGTTTGAAGTTCACTGATACGTTGTGACCCTTGCTACGAGGTATCGCCAACTGCCATTGGGACAGAAGGCGGCCCCGTCAGGGATCGAGGTAGAACCTCGATGACGACCATGTTACCCTTCCCACATACCGGGCAATGCCTGCTCGGCTCGGAGGCGGCGTCTACTGCACCGGTCCCACTTGCCGTTGGCATTGCCTCGCTCGGTTCGCTCTGCGGCGTCGTGAGATTGCCCGTTGCCGGCGTCTGGCCCAGCAAGGCTCGGCACCGGGACAACTTCTCTTCTCGATGCCGATTGGCGAGCAGACCGAAGTGACGGATGCGGACAAACCCACTGGGCAGCACGTGCTGCAAGTAGCGCCGCAGGAACTCGACCCCGTCGAGCGTCATCACCTTCGGGGTGTTGGCGTCCGCATAATCCTTCCAGTGGAACGACACCGTGCCGCCTTCGATGGCCGCTAAGCGATGGTTTGAGATCGCCACCCGGTGGGTGTAACGGGCCAGGTATTTGAGGACCTGTTCGGGTCCGCCGAACGGCGGCTTGGCATACACCACCCAGTCCGAGCCACGCAACTCGTCGAGCCACTGGGTGAACCGCGTGGGATCGACCAATGGCGCTTGTGAACCGGCGAGAACCAAGCGTCCTTGCTGATGAAACTGCTGGAGCGTTGCCAGATACTTTCCCCGGAACAACCGGCTCAGCGGCCGCACCGGCAGAAAGAATCCCGGCCGGCACGGCACCCACCGTTGGCCATCGAACGACAGTCCGCCGCCCGGCACCACGCAGTGAAGGTGCGGGTGCAAGGTCAGCGTTTGTCCCCAGGTATGCAGCACAGCCAGGAATCCAATCTCGGCCCCGAGATGCTTCGGGTCGGCGGCCAATTCCGACAGACTGTCCGCCGCTGCTCGGAACAACGCGCCGTACACCAGCGCCGGATTTTGCAGCCCCAGGGGACCGAGGGCGTTGGGCAGAGTAAAGACGACGTGGAAATAGTCAACGGGCAGCAAGTCGGCCGCTTGCCGGTCCAGCCACTCCGCCCGCGCCGCCGCCTGGCACTTCGGGCAATTCCGGTTGCGGCAGGAGTTGTAGGCTATACGTACCTGCCCACAGGCGTCGCAGGCTTCCACATGACCGCCGAGAGCAGCCGTGCGGCAGCGCACGAGATCGCGCAGCGCCCGGCGTTGCGCCGACGAGACGGTGTGACCATACCGTTCCTCGAACGCAGGACCAAACGCTCGGATCACGTCGGCCAGTTCGTGGATTGGACGGTTCATGCTTCGCCCCTCCCTTCGGAGGGAGGAGTCGAAGCCGCTCCGGTCGGCGTCGTCGAGGCGGCGACTTCTTCCAGAGTGTCGAGCGGGCTGCGTGTGGCGACGATCTTTTCGGGTGACACATAGGTGTACAGAGCCGTGGTCCTCAGGCTGCGATGACCGAGCAGAGCTTGAATGGTGCGGATGTCGGTGCCCGCTTCGAGGAGATGCGTGGCGAACGTGTGTCGTAGCGTGTGGGGCGACACGTGCTTCCGCAATCCAGCTCGTCGGGCCACCTCTCCACAGATCTTTTGCACGGTTCGCTTTTCCAGAGGCTGGTTGAGATCGGTGCCGGGGAACAGCCAAGACGTGGGTTGGTACTTCTTCCAGTACTCGCGCAGGATGCCGAGGAGTACCGCAGAAAGCATGACGTAACGATCCTTCTGGCCTTTGCCCTGGTCCACGCGAATCACCATGCGTTTGCTGTCGATGTCACTGATCTTCAGATTGACGAGTTCCGACACGCGCAGGCCGGCCGCGTACAGGGTCATGAGCATGGCGCGGGTCTTGAGCCGGTTGATGGCGGCGAAGAACTGACGCATCTCGTCACGGCTGAGGATGACCGGGAGACGCTTGGGATTCTTGGCGCAGACGATCTCTTCCTTGGGCCAGTCCTTGCCGAGGGTGACGCGGTAAAAGAAGTGCAGGGCACAGCGGACCTGGTTGTACAGACTCCACGAGGCCTTGGCACGGACGAGATGCAGCAGGTATTCGCGTACCTGGTTGCGATCGAGTTGATCGGGGGACTTGCGAAAATGCTGGGCGAACTTGGCCACCGCACGGATGTAGGCTTCCTGGGTGCGCGGGGACAGGTTCCGCATACGCATGTCGTCGAGCATGCGTTGACGCAAAGGTGTCATGTTGCTCCTCCAAAAGAAGGGGTGAAACGGGAGGCGAACGACTCCCTCATCCTCCCTGCCCGAGAGAGCATTTGCCGCAGTTGGGATCGGATCGAAAGCCGAGGCCCGGAGGCGGGGCGGCCGGTCGTGCGGTCTGTAGCGAAAGTAAGGGGCGCGGACGCCCCTTGGCGTCGCGGCTTGAAGAACTTGCCAACAGCAGGCGGACGTGGTAGGGCCAAAAAGTATAGTTTTCGGCCATAGCGGAACGCGCCGGACAATGGTCAGGAAAAGTGAGGCGTGATGACGGGTGAATTCGGAGGGGTTTTTGGCCAGGGGGTGCCGGTCCGTGTTGGTCTTTACGCCCGCGTCTCGACCCACGACCAACAGACGCTGCCCCTGCAACAGGCCGCCATGACGGAGTATGTCGCACGCCGCGGGTGGACAATCGCCGTGCAGATCGAGGACATCGGTTCTGGGGCGTCCGTCCGCCCTCGACGTGAAGAGTTGCTTCAAGCCGCCCGGCGGCGAGACATCGACCTGATCCTGGTCTGGCGGTTGGACCGCTGGGGGCGGTCGCTGCTCGATCTCATCAACTCGCTTCAGGAACTGACGGCGCTGGGAGTGGGCTTCGCCTCGATCAACGAGGCGCTCGATTTGACGACTCCCGGCGGGCGTGCCATGGCCGGCATGCTGGCCGTGTTCGCCGAGTTTGAGCGGGAAATATTGCGTGATCGAGTGCGTTCGGGGATTGCGCAGGCACGGCAGAGTGGCAAGCCGCACGGGCGACCGGCCACAGCCAGACAGCATGCCGCAGAGGCGAAGAGTTTACTGGAACAGGGCGTGAGCAAGCGAGCGATTGCGAAGAGACTGGGGATCAGCAGAAGCTCGGTCCGTCGCGTGGTGAGCTGAGCGGAGACTGAACCCCTTCTACCGCGTAGCGGTTTAGTTCAACCCACTTTAGGCGAACTATGACGACCACCCAGGACACCGCCCAATTTCTCACCATCCTCCCGGCCCAATCCTTACCGGCCGTTAACGAACCCGTCGCCGATCTTGCCCTCCGCCAGGCGATGACCGAGGCATACGATGCATGGCTCGGCAAGTCCCCCTCGCGCGACACGCGCAGCAACTACCAGCGGGACATTGGCCAGTTCCTGGCGTTCGCCGGCGTGCCGACGCAGCAGAAGGAGGAACTCTGCGCCATCCGCCCGCACCACGTCAATGGCTGGCGAGACCATCTGGCAGCTAAGGAACTCACCAACAGCTCGATTCGGAGAAAAATGACGGCGGTGCGGTCGCTCTTCTCCTACCTCCAGAGCTATGGCTATACCGGGAAAAACCCGGCCGATGGCAAACTCGCCCAGGCCCCGTCCGTGCCCAGGGACGGCAAGACCGTCGGCCTTTCCCCTGAGAATTGCCGGTTGCTGCTCAACGCCCCGAAGGCGACGATGACCAACAAACGTAAGGATGGAACCGAGGAAGAAATCACCCTGGCAGCCGGGGTTCGGGACCGCGCCCTCTTTTCCATTCTGGCCTATACCGGCTGCCGCGTCGGCGAGCTGACCCGGCTCAAGGTCGGCAGTTACAAGCTCGACGGCGTCCACCGCCTCCTGGAAATCCACGGCAAGGGCGGCAAGGAGCGCGTCGTGCCACTGCACCCGGAAGCCGCAGAACGGCTTGAATCCTGGCTCAACATGGCCGGAATCCGTGAAGACCGGGCCGGGCCCCTCTTCCGCCCGGCAACGGCGGCGTGGGGCAAGGCTCGCAGCAGGTTTTCTCCGAAGCCAATGACCCGCCGCGCCGTGCAGAAGCTGGTTGCGGCTTACGTCCTCCGGCTCAAGCTCGACCCGAACGTCACCGTGCATTCTTTCCGGGTCACGGCCCTGACCACCGCCCGCGAGCGCGGATCGGACATCATTGATTTGCAGGAATTCGCCGGGCACGCCGATCCACGAACAACGCTCACCTATATAAGGAGTCGTGACAGGCTCACCAAATCGCCGGCGTACATCCTCGCGTATTAACCACGAACAAACGCCGCTCTTTCGCCGGGTCCATCCCCTTGCCGCTCGTTTGGGCACGTATATAGCCATCCGAGCGACCACGTGCTTCCGGGCTTCGCTTCGTTGCGGTCCTGCGGACGGGGAACTCATCAAAGCAAGAGTCAGGCAGGGAAAGCGATATGCCGATTTGCATGCTTGCCCGCCAATTCGAGCGCAACCGATAGCCATTTGCGGCCCGCCGAGACACGTGGTATTCTTTTTGCGCACGAGTTCCCAGGTCCATCATCGGTGCTAACCATTGAAGTCTTCGAATCATTTTCCAAGACCGGCACGTCAAGCAAGCTTTGGAAAATGATAAGTTCACAAAACTGTCATATTTTTGTTAACCTTTTTCCTGTATACTGGTCTAACGATAAGACAGAGTAATATAAGACAGAATCATCAGGAGGCACCATGCCAGTTACACCTTGGCCACAACCTAGCACTTCAGCAAACGTACAAGCTGTTCATGAGGAATTAGTTCGGCGATTGCCCCTTAATCAATTGAACATTCCTGCTGGGCAATTCTCACATTTGGCGCGTACTGGCACTGAAGACCTCCGCACAGTACAACGAGAACGCACTGGCGATGATAGAGTTTCACTTCTGCAGAATTTTGGTGTGCCGCAGGCTTTAAGAACGGGTACGACTGTACATGAGGCGCACAGCACAACACGAGGGCAGGGAAATCCGACACTTACAGCAGCTGGAGTGGAATTAATAGATACAACCCAAATCTCCATAACGAATGCAGCGGGTCAAACCGTTGGTTCAGGCTATAGTACTTGCGTGCAAACGGCAACGGGCGGGACCCAGCGTAATGTATTAAGTACCGTCAATGAAGCCGGTGTAAATACTATTGTTGTAACTGACAGAATAGTGGACAGGGAAGGCAGGCAAACTGGGATTGCAACGTTAACGCTGGAAGTTGATTATACTAACAATGCTCTTCGGAGTGTAAGAACTATCAATGGGCGACAGGAAGGAATATCGAATACAGATATATCGAGCAATTTAGGACAACCAGACAATACTCTTTCCCCTACGGAGAGAGGTTTGGTTCTTGTTAGATCCAGCGGAAACCACCCAACAGGAACTGCTGGCGAAGGTGTGACTGTGCTTGTAGCAGGTGTAAATGGCCAACAACCATCTCTTCCGGTACCACATCAGCCACTCCCCACGGTGACAAACCCCGGCCCAGTGACTCTAACCGCCGCAATACCTGCTGGTCCTGCTGGTGGCCGTGTTCAGGGAGCTTAAGTAAAAAACAACATATGTCCTGCAAATTTGAAAAAGACGGCACGCTAAAAGAAATGACTACTGAGGAACTTGCAGCGGCGGATGCTCATTCCTCCGTGATTGAATTTGACCACGGCACACTGGAAGACGGCACCCCTTACTGGGCGTATATCGCTGTTACGCCTAGTAAATACAAGGAGTTCAAGCGCATTACCGCTGAACATCAGCCTATCCTCCTTACCGATTATGGGAACATCCTGAAATATGGCTTTGACAAGCAAGTCCCTGATTCCGTCAAAGAGGAAATGAATCGTGAATACGGTTGCAATGATAATTTTCTGACTTCATTGGCGAATGATTTAAAAAAAGAACAAAGGGTTTTTCTCAAGAAACAGGAAGAAACGCGTATCACCGACATCGTTACCATGCTCAAACAAAAATCAAGCGGCGGCTGAGCCAGGTAAGAATTCAAGGCAATAAATTGAATAGCACCTTCATTCATCGCACGAAGGCCGGGGCTTTCTTACTGAGCCATTCACTGACATCGGCCTGTGATTCGACTTCAGCTACCTCAATGCTGTCGATGGTAGGCCCCGTCTAGACTAAGCGGATTTCCGCTTCGGTCATCTCGCGAATCCACATCACCCGTTGCCTTTGAATGCCGCCAGTGGTTAAGTTGATGGTTCCTTCATTTAGTTAGTTAGCGTTCGGTTAGTATTGTAACGAAATCTTAACTTATCTCCACCGCTCTAATGTGTCATATTGACCACGCAGCATGACTGCGACACAACCAAAAGGAGGCGTTTATGGTGGAACCAGTACAAGGAGACTTTGAATATAGTGAGGAAAACGCAAAACAGGGTATTCGTACCATAGCCCTGAATGCAGATATGCTGGAGCAGACCGCGGCAAATCTCAAACTAGCTGACCATTTCATGTCCCCAAGCACTAAGCAAAGCGCGTTAGGAATCAAGATAGAGCGAAAGAGAGATGACAATGATTATAAACTGCTGATCAATGGCGCAACAATAAGAGTGGACAACAACCGTGGCATTGAAAACGGCGAGTATGAAGCCATCAGCAACAGGGCAATGGCGGAGGCGAACCATATTGTTGCCCATGTGGTTGATACCCTTGAAATGGCCGGCAAACTGGCGCATGAGGTGCATATGGATCATCGGAAGCTGAACGAGCACGAAAGGAAACAGATCGCCGCGCTTCCAGAGGTATTAGGACAGGCACAGGCCTTGCTTGACGCGTTCGTCAAAGGGGTGGAAATTATCCCCGACAACAAAGAACGGATGATTCAGGCGAATGCGATGCCAATTTTCTTGGCAAGCTTGCTGCTGAACTTAGCGATACCGGCCCGCAAGTGACGGCCTATAATAGGCAAATGGTTGACCGTCAAGCCGAATTGGTTACCGTGGAAGAGATTGACGCAGACAAATCAGCGAAATGGTCTGCTGGCATGAAGATGCTTGGCGACTCAGACGACAAAGCAAAACAGATCAACCCTTCTTATCGCACAAAGATCAGCAAGCGCACACCGCTTGACGTACTGGAAGAAATACCGTCACAAACGAAGCCGACCCGATGAAATGATAACGTGGCGGTTAGACTCTCGCCGAAACAAAGTGCGGCACGAGAATGCATGGCTGGTGCATCGGTCGCGGTCCTGCCCCTACTATGGCTTTCTCAGGGTCCAAAACACGCCATTTGCAGTAAGCGAGAGCTTACGACCATAGAATCAGAGCTTGATATTCCAGGGCATTAGCTCATCGATGCGCTTGGCTGGATGATTGTCAATGCGGGTGATGAGGGAACGGAGATACGCCTCGGGGTCAATGCCGTTGAGCTTAGCGGTTTCGATGAGGGTGTACATGGTGGCGGCGCGAACTCCGCCGCTATCAGAGCCAGCGAATGTCCAGTTTTTGCGACCGATGGCCACAGGGCGTATAGCGCGTTCAGCCGCATTGTTGCAGATGTCGAGGCGACCATCGGTCGTATAGCGCGTCATGGCGTCCCAGCGAGATAGTGAATAGTGGATCGCCTTAGCCAGCGAACTCTTGCCGCTGATTCTACTCAGCGTATCCTCGAACCGGGATTTTATCTGCACGAGCAACGGCACCGACCGTTCGATACGCACGGCCAGGCGTTCCTGTGGCTGCTGGCCACGGATAGCAGCCTCAATGACGAACAATTCGCCGATGCGTTCCAGCAATTCCTTTGCGGCGGGCGACTGCGTTGCCGCATGCACCTCATAGATCTTACGGCGTGCGTGCGCCCAGCACGCCACCTCAACCAACCGGGCAATGCCGGTTAGCGGATCAGGACGATAGAGGTCACTGAACCCGGCATAGGCATCGGCATGCAGGAAGCCCTGGCAGCCCGCAAGCAACGCCGCCGCCTGCTCGGATTTGCGATCTGGGGCATAACGATAGAATACGGCTGGTGGAACAGCGGAACCCCAGGGGCGCTCGTCACGCACCGCAACCCATAATCGCCCGGTCTTCGTCTTGCCGCGTCCGGGGTCAAGCACCGGCACCGTCGTATCATCGGCATGGATGGCAACACCGCCACGCACATGGCTGGCAATTGCCTGGGCCAGGGGATCGAGATGAAAGGCCATCCGCCCTACCCAATCGCACAGAGTCGTGCGATCGAGTTCCACGCCGTCGCGTGCATAGATGACCGATTGCCGGTATAGCGGCAAATGATCGCAGTATTTTGCGACAAGCACATGTGCCAGTAGCGCAGGGCCGGGCCGTCCGCGCTCAATCGGTAACGCTGGCATCGGCGGCTGGGTGATGGTTTCGCACACCCGGCAGCTCATTTTTGGGCGGACATGGACAATGACCTTAAAGTGCGACGGCACGTATTCCAGTAGCTCGCGTTCGTCGGTCCCGATCCTGCTCAGCAACGTGCCACCGCAGGAGGGGCAGACACAGGCGGCTGGATGCTCCACCCGCTCACGGGGCAGATGATCCGGCAACGGCTTGCGCACCGGATGTAACTTTTTCCGCTCTAGCGAGGCTGCCGCAGGCTTCACGGCATCAGTCCGTTCATCGCTCTCTGCCTGGCCTTCTTCAAGATCGCCGATCAGCAGCTCAAGTTGTTCGATGTCGTGGTCAAGTTTTTCAGAGGAGCGCCCGAAGCGCGCACGGCGTAACAATGCCAATTGCGCTTTCAGTTTTTCGATATGCAGCGTTTTGGCGTAAAGCTCGGCATCGCGCGCGGGCGATCTCCGTTTGCAGCGATGCAGCAAACGCACTCAATGCGGCAAAATCAGAGGGCAATGGAGCAGTAGCAATTGACATGGTATTGTGTAGCACAAAACTACTGCTCACACCAGCATTTCCTCGTTTTTTACAGCATTTTTTTCATGCCGCCGAGGGACGCGGATGCACCTCCATCGCCACCGTCCGCCGCCAGTCCATTCCCTCGATCAGCAACTTCAATTGGCCTGGTGTCAGGTGCAACCGTTCGTCGATCAGAGGCGGCCACACGAACCGGCCCTTCTCCAGCCGCTTTGCGAACAAGCATAGGCCCGATCCGTCCCAGAACAGCACTTTGATATAATCCCCCCGCTTGCCACGGAACACAAAGAGGTGCCCGGAGAACGGATCGGCCAGGAGTACGTTCTTTACCTGTGCCGACAGACCATCGAAGCCTTTTCGCATATCCGTTGGGCGGCACGACAGCCATACCTGCGTGCCGGGGGCCAGTTGCATCATGTCGCCTCCATAATCACCGCCAGCACTCGCCGCAACGCCGCTTCGTCAAAACCTGTATCCACGCGCAGCTTAATCCCTCCGCTCAGTTCAATCTCGATCAAGCCTGACGGCCTGGACTCTGGTAACGCCACCACCTTGACTGGATCATGCGGTGCAGGGACGGAAGGCACCGGCAGCGGATGGATATCTCCACCATGATCGACAACGCCAACACGGATGAGGTCATGACCAGGCAACGCCTGGCTGGGCGTTTTCTTATCTACCAGCCTGCCTTGCCGATACTTCTTGCGCCACCCAAACACCTGGTTTGCGTTCACGTTATTACGCCGAGCCACAATTGCTACCGACGCACCAGGCACAAACGTTTCTTCCACAATCCGGTACTTTTAGCGATAGGCCACCGCTTCTGGTGCCGCTCACCCTTCCGGGCATGGTTCTCACGATCAGTCATAAAAAAAGTGTGTCCACAGTTTTAAGTGTGGACACACTACCATTCTCGACTGACTTGACTAGGTGGTCATGACCGATTGCTTACTTTAGTTAGCGACATGTCGAGATTGCTCCACCGGATCAGGACGGGGTCCAAACAAGGAATTTTAACAAAAGGTTCACACTTCTCGCCGTCTTTTTCATTTACTATTTAGTAATGAAAGTGAATTAGTATTGTTAATACTTGCTTCCACAACGCGATAAAGGGCAACGACCATGGCACCTGTACCACCTGCACCAAGCGAATCCACACCCAACCCATTCGAGGTGGCAGCACAAGCAGCAGAAGCCGAATTAACGGCAGCAAGAGCAGCAGCAGAGGCAGCAGCAGTAGCAACAGCAGATGCAGTACGAACAACAGAAGCAGCTCAAGCAGCAGTAACGGCAGCAACAGAGGCAGTAACAAGAGCAGCAGCAGAAGTAGAAGCAACAGCAGCAGCAGCAGTAGCAGCAAAAGATGCACTAGCAAATGCACGCGACCTGAATGAGCGATATCCCTCTGAATTTACAGTACAACAATTAGCAGAAGCAGAAGCAAGATCGACGGCAGCAGATACAGCGACAACAAATGCAGCAGCAGCTCAAATAGCACCGGCAGCAGCAGCAGAAGTAAGAGCAAGAGATGCATTAGATAAAGCAGCAGAAGCAGAAGCAGCAACAAGACAAGCAGAATCAGAATGCCTGGTAACCCAACAGACCGCAGAAACAACAGCAGTACAAGCACGCATGCAAGCGGACCATGCCGCAGCATCAGCGAACGCTGGACCACCACCCCAACCGCCAGAACCGGCTCCCCTAGTGGAAGTTGAAGGACAAGGAGACGGAATACGACGTCTTGCGGGGAGCGAAGAACCACCTCCTCCGGTAATTCAAGAACCACCACCGCCGCCGGTATTGGAAACCATACCAGAACCAACCACAGTGCGGCCACCGCCGCCTCGGGTATTTGACACTCCTCTAGAAATGCCTACCACAACTCCGCCGCCGGTATTGGAAACCATCCCAGAACCAACCACAGTGCGGCCACCGCCACCTCAGGTTACTGAACCTGTGATACCACCAACGGTATTGGAAGCCATACCAGAACCAACCACAGTCAGGCCACCGCCACCTCGGCTCATGGACCCTGTAGTGCCGCCACCAGCACCGCCCGCAATTGCTGCCTATACTGGAACAGAGACTGGGATCTATGTCAGGGACGGCACTACGATCAATACGGATACGGCTGATAGAAGGGGCAGCTGGCGTATAGATGGGCCAAATGGTCATGTGCAAACAGGAAACTCCATCGACTATGATGTCAGTGTACAGGCCAACCAACGCCGAAGAAACCCTGACGGGTCTTTGAACCATACGTTTGAACCTAAGGATGCCATCTTACTGGATTTTAGCCACCAAACCCAAAACGGCAGAGAAGTCGATTTTACGCCCTCTAATCCCAATAGAACACAGGTTAATGTCTCGGTCGCTCCAGGTCACCACCTGAGGGTATTAGCTTCAGACGTAGCCAGAAGCGGCGATCAAGGGTTTACTCTGAATGTGACAGATCCCAGCACCGGCCGCCCCGGAGGCGCCCTTGCGATAGTGGTTCGGCCTGAAGATCGGGTAGTGATAGAGCAGAACCGAACATGGGAAGGGCATGCTGGAAGCTTTACTTCAGTGACGTTTCCCGATGGCCGGCGGTTATTCGTGCCCAGTGAAACACAGCTAGTCGTAGAAACCTTGAGGAGCGGAACCGTTAGGCACGGTGAAGTTACTCAACAAACACCAGAACAATATATAGCAGCAAACACTGGAGTTGCTGGTGCAGTCAATAACTTTCCTGCTCAAAATCATCTATATGTTATTAGCCAGTCGCCTGGGACTGAACCTAACAAGGTTATCTCCAACGCAATTCCTGCTGCTGATATGGCGGCTACTCTCCCTCCCAATAGGTTGTTTGTAACAGAAGAAGGAACACCTCCACATAAGGTTGTCATTGCCGGTATTCGGAACGGTGATACGTTTACGGTCACTAATGCTTATACGGTAGGTGAAGACGGCGCCCTTACAGCTTTACCGGCGGATCAAACACGATTTAGACCTGGCGCGACGATGCCGGTAACTGCTGGGGCCATCAATCCTGCTGAATTAACCGCACCACCACCGGCATTAATCGCTACTGTTTCCGCCGGAAGTGTTACAACAGGAGCCGCCGGTCCAGCAGGAAATCAGACCGGCGCGGCTGGAAACGGCGTGGACCCAGTTCCTCCACCGGCGCCTCGGCCACTCGTTGCCACCACCACAACGGGTCCGGGAGGAACTTCACAAGTAACAACTGGACCAAGACCTGCAACAGATAGCGGCCTTGGAACTCCCTAAATAAGGAACCACTGATGACCTACCAATTTGACAAATCCGGTAAACTTAAGGTCATGACCGAGGAGGAACTGCTAGCTGCGGATGCTCATTCATCTGTGATTGAGCTTGATCGTGGCGCACTGGAAGATGGCACACTTTATTGGGCCTATATTGCTGTCAAGCCTAGCAAGCACAAGGAATTCAAATGCATCACCGCTGAGCATAAGCCAATCATCCTTACCGATTACGGGAGCATCCTGAAATACGGGTTTGACAAACAAGTCCCGGACTCCATCAAAGAGGAAATGCAGCGGGACTACGACTGCGATGATAATTTTTTGACTACATTGGCGAATGACATAAAAAAAGAACAAGGAACCTTTCTCAAGCAGCAGGAAGATATGCGCATTGGGGACATCGTCGCAATGCTGAAACGCAAATCGCTCAATGGCATGCGCCTCTAGCAATTAACCGGCAATGCTGTGGCTGAGTAAAGAAAAAGCGGTCATGTCCAGGTCATGTCCGATGTCTTAACGATGAAGTAGTGAGCGTCAACGCAGAAATGCCGGGGCTTTCCTGCTGAGCCATTCCTTGAGAGCGGCCTGCGACTCGAATTCCGCCACCTCGATGCTGTCGATGGTCGGCCCCGTCTCGCCGACTTGCCGGATTTCCTCTTCGGTCATCTCGCGAATCCAATCACCCGATGCCGTTGCAGCCGGCAGTGGTCAGATTGATGGTGCCTTCGTTCAGCGGCATGTCGAGATTGCTTCCCCGGATCAGGACCAGGTAAACGAGGTCTCCGGAGAATTTCAGAAGCAACCCCTCGGATGGGTTGTACTGCCAGGTTCCCAGCCAGCTGTAAGGGAACCAGTGCTGTTGCCATCCCGGAAGCGGAACTCGACCGCAGTCGGCCCGGTCGCGGATGCCCCGCAGATACCCAAACGCGGCGCACGAAGCTTCCGCTCCCTCGGCTTCACTGTCCTTATTCGGCGAAGGCGCGGCGGGCCGTTCCGAATTGAGGATTCCCTTCAATCGCTCTTGTCAATCGCTCCTGATGGGTCGGTTTGTCATCCGCCATGGTCCATCTCCTCGTATCGCCTCGCGTCTCTTGCCCACCCGGCTGAGTCAATCGCCGCGCCAAACACGGCCAGGCCGCGGGCGAACGCCAGCTGCTTCATCAGCCGATCCCGCAATGTCGGTTTCTGTTGCGTGGACTCTGAAAGCTCCGTCGCCGACATCGGATCGTCCGGCCGGCTGACCGCCTTCAGCAGCTCTTTCCTGTCGTCCGTGAAAATCATGGCCTGTTCCTTCCCCCGCGTCACCGGCCACATAGGCCGTCCGCTGGTAGGTCGCCGGGAAGGACTCGCTGGACACGCCGACGAAGACCTTGTCCACCGTCACGCCCTGGCTGGCATGGCTTGTGACCGCATAGCCGTGGGTCAAGTGGCCGAAATCGCGGTCGATGACCCAGCCGTGATCGACGATGATGTCGCCGCGCTTGGTGAATCCCTGGACGGTCAACAGTGACCCGTTGCTGAGGCGATGCTTGCCGTCCTTGGTCTTGCCGCCCGCCGTGACGCGGACGCGGTCTCCGACCGCCAGGGCAAACTGCGTCGGCCGGTACACCTCGAACCGATTGGCCAGCTCCGTCGGCGGCTTGACCCCCTCGCCCACGATCAGCCGCGATCCTTTCTTGTAGCCCGGCGCGTTCTGGTGGAACTGGAGCAGGTCGCCCGGCTCGTATTCGGTCGGCGTCCGCTTTCTGGGCATCCGTCAGGTGAGCCGGAACCCATGCCTTGACGATGCGTTCCTCGCCAAGCTTGCCCTGCGCTTTGAGGCCGTCGCGAATCGCATCGCGTGATCCGGTTGCCTTCGGCATGGGTCGGCGACACGACCAGCGCCGACTTTGGCCTGCCCGTCCTGCTTCTTTTCAGCGACGGCCGACAGGTAGGCGTCGGCCAGCTGCTTGTAGCGGTCGGCATCGGGCACTTGCCTGATCCAGCCGAGCTTGTCCAGCTCCGCGAAACCCTCCTCGGTCCTGCCCTCGCTCAGCGCCTCCGCCGCTTTCTTGTAATCGCCCTGCTGCCGAAGGATCTCCGTCACCTCGGCCACTTGCAGCCCCGCCCTGCTCCTCCAGAAGCTTGAGCGGTTCACCAGCCGTGACGCTGCGATGCTGCCGGCGGTCGCCAACGAGTACCACACGGGCACCGACGGCTTCGGCCACGTCGAACACGCTGGAGCATGTCCCGCGTGCCGAGCTGGCTGGCCTCATCGACGAGGACGACGCCGCCGCGCAGCCGATTCCTGCATCTCCTCGTCCTTCAGGAACCTCGCCACCGTGTCGGCCGTGGCGAAGCCGGCTTCCTCACGCAGCACTTCCCGGCTGGCCTTCACCGACTGGGCCAGGGCAACCACCGGCCGCCGGCTTCGGCCAGCGCCTCGCCGATCTCCTGTTCAAGCGTCGTTTTCCCCGTTCCGGCGACACCGCGGATAATCATCACCCGGTCACGGGAGCCGAGGACATGGCGGACGGCCGCCTTCTGCCCGTCGTTGAACCAGTCCCGCGAGCATGGCCGCTCCGGGTCGCCAAGCGGCCGGCAACGCCCACGCCCCTGGCGGGCGAAGTCGATCAGCCGCGATTCCAGGGCCAGCATCTCTTTCGTCGTCGCCATCTTGCGACCGGCGACATCGCTGCGGATCAGGGGACGCTCACGCATCTCGCGTGTCACGTCCTCGACCGTGACCGCGCCGATCCCGCGTTTCAGGGCTTCGGTGAGCGAGCTTGCGTTCCGGCACCACCGCCTCGCGGACGAAGCTGTGCTCGATGGCATGATCGACCGCCATTCCTTCGCCACGCTACCGGCCTGGCATACGACGTTGCGTGGCGATACGTCCCTTCCAGAACGTGGCGTTCCTGTACTGTCAGCCGCGTATCCCAGACCTTGCGTAGTTCCTCCCAGGTCAGGTCGTGGTTCTTTCTTTTCGCGGGTCTCCGCCCCGAGTTCCGCCTTGCGGTCAGGATCGGTGATGCCCCGCTCCTCGGCCACCTTCTCGATAAGGGCGGTACGCCGCGAGAACCGTCCCAGCACATCCTTCGGTATCCCGGCAATCTCGAAATCGTCGCGTTTCCGCTCAACGCCGAAGCCGAGGTCCTGGAGCCTGTTCGCCAGCCGCACCCGAAATGCCGCCTGGAAGTACGGGGCATCCCGCTTAAGCTCGCTGAACTGGCCGGCTTTCCAGCGACGTTCCTCTTCGTCCCAGGTCGTGTTGAAAACGAAGCAATGTGCGTGCAATTGCGGATCGGGGACGCCGTCAACGGGCCGTGAGGTGGTGTGGATGAATTCCGCCCAGACCATGTTGCCGGTAACACGGTCTTCATCCTTGCCGCCCATGCGGACGCGGGTTTTCATCTCCGCTTCCATCTCGCGCATCGTCTCATCGACCGACTCCCGGAACGCACCCAGGATGTCCTGGTCGCCGCTCATCGCGTACAGCAGCGAGACCGACTTCGGGACCGAGAAGGTGAAATCGTAACCCACCCTCCGCTCGGTGCGCGTTCGCACCGTCAGCGGTTTTCCGGTCTGTGGGTCGAGGTTGTCGCACAACCGTTCAAAGGAGAATTTGTCCACCATCCCTTCCAGCCCGAGCCGGGATGCGCCCTTGCCGCCCCAGGAGCCGACTATTTCTTGGCCTTCGCTGTAGTAATCGGCCGTCGCGTAGTATTTCTTGGCGGCCGCCGCACTATTTTGTTGCGTGACGCGGATCATGCCTCTATTTTAGGCTATCACACATTGGTTAATTATTTGCTAACGCAATCTCGCGCTAAGCCGCAGTCAGCCTCGGTGTCCGCGATTTTCACTTTCGTCAATGTCACCGCTGCGCGACCGAATCGTCACTCCGAAGCTCTGACCGATTCATCCCAGCGGCGGTTTTTTTTCGACAATTCCTTGCTCCCCCTTGACGGACACTTGGGCGGAGCACCGCCGTTGCTTTTTTTCTTCAATGTCGGACGGTTATCGTGGCCGCCGCTTCCCATCGGCGTGCTGGAGCATCTGTCGTCGGCATGGCGTGACATCGCATCCCGCGTCGAGCCTTCCCGCTCTCGCCGGTATTCAACCAGGCACGGCAATAACCGAGTCTTTTCATGATGCTTGGTTTGTTCTTGCCTTCAATCAGCCGGTTTCCTTCCTCCATTTGATGCCGTCCGCCCCACGGCCTTCTTCGATGGGCACGCTAAAGCCGCCGCCGGTGCCGGTCAAGCTGCCAAGGCCGCTTTCCCTAGCGGAAGCCTTCGGCCTTTCGCTTGACCGGTGCGCAGTCGCCCCGGACTGCGGCGGCTTTGTTCGCGTGTGCCATCAGGCCGCGATGGGCGCGGCCGGAAAAACAAAGAGAAGGAACCACACCATGTCTGACAGCAAACAAACCGAAACCACGACCGAAAGCCCCGAGCCACATCGCCTACCAGGTACGCGACCGCGAGGGACAGAAAGGCTTCTGGACCCGAATCGGCAGCGTATGGCCACACGCCGACGGCAAGGGATTCAACATCCAGCTCGACGTTGTGCCGCTCGACGGCCGGATCACGCTCCGCGTCGCCACCGAAAAGAAAGACTAACGCAACCGGGCGGGCCGCAGTGCCCGCCCACCACCTGAAAGGAATCAGACCATGCAAAACACCGCTCGCATTGAAACGAACGCCACTTTTCTCACCCTGATGGCCGACTTCGAGACGTTCACGGCCGGCTGCGACCCCGACTTCGACAACGACCTACGAAGCGCTCGAACGCAAGTTCGCCGAACTCCGCCTCACCCTCGACCACAATTAACCGGAAAGGAATCCACCATGAAGCTCACCATCATCGACTATCGCACACCATCGCAACGGCATCTGCGGCGCTCCCTTCGCCCTGGTGCTGTTCGAGGACCACGGCGCGGAGGGCAGCCGCAAGGTTGCCATCCTGTTCGAGCAGCAGCACCACTGTGCCGTTCTGGACGTGGACAAGCTGGCCAACGGCGACATCGCCTTCGGCTCCAACTCCTGGCGAGGCGACACTACGAGCGAATCTCTTCGCAAGGCCATTCGCATCTCTTCAGCAACCACCGAACACGGAAAGGAGCCTGACATGGGCAACCGAGCTTGCATCGTTTTCTTCGACCGGAACCACGTATCCCCAACCGTCTATCTCCACTGGCACGGCGACGCCGTGCCGGCCTGGCTGGACCAACTCAAGGAGCGGATGAACGGACGGTTCTCGGACGCGGCCTATGCCGCCGCCCGGTTCGTCGGCATCTGCCACGCCAACATCGACGGCAACCTGAGCCTCGGGATTTCGTCGAATGACCTCTCTCAGGCGGACGTTCGGAGCAAGGACCGAATGGAAGAGGAGAGCCCCGGCAACGCGGGCATCGTCGCCGTCGATACCAGCGATTTCAGCTGGAAAGCCTATGGCGGCTACCTCGCCGACAGCGATGGGAGGCAGCCATGACCCGGAGCAACCAGACACGGGCAGATCGCTGCGAGCAGGCGATCACCGCCTACTCCGACGACGACGCTTCACCAACCTCGTCGATTTTCTCGCCGACGCGATGCACTAGTGCGACGGAACGGGACAGGATTTCCATATCGCCCTCGCCCAGGCTTGCCGGCACTACATCCACGAACTCAACGACCAACAACAAGACGAAAGGAGAATGATACCATGAACCATGCCACACACACCGCCAATCCCTTCTACGCCAGCCGCCTGCAGCGGGTCACGCCTCGCAACGAGGAGCGTGACCGACCCGTCTATGCCCGGCTGCCATTGGCACCCAGAAATGCAAGCCCCGTCCCTCACCTCACCAGCCTTTACCACTTCCACCGTGCCGGTGAGTACGGCGACCGCAGCTACCCCGGCAATTGCGGCGGCAACCTCATCAAGGATTTGCTACTCTACTTCAAGCCTGGCTTAATATTGGACCCATGAGTGGCAGCGGGACATGCCTCGACGTGTGCCAGGAACTCGGGGTCCCGTGCATGCACTTCGACATTCATGAAGGTTTCGACGCTTGCGATCCGCAGGGCTTCGGCGCCGCCGAGATGTTCGACCTCATCTGGGCCCACCCGCCCTACTGGCGGCAAAAGCTGTACGCTTTGGATGACCGGGACCTTTCCAGGGCACCGACGCTGGAAGACTTCCTGCGGCGTTACAGGCAATTCATCCGCAACTGCGCCCGTTCCCTGAAACCTGGCGGCAAGCTGGCGATTCTGATGGGCGACTACTGCGACAGAGACGAAGGATTCGTTCCCCTCACCTATCACACCAAGCGGCTGGCGTTCGATTCCGGCCTGCGGCAGTGCTGCACCGACATTATCCGCTTTAGCCACGGTGCCAGCAGCTCGAAGAAGGTCTATCGGTCTTCCTTCATACCCGGGTCTGCACGACACCTGCATGGTTTTCGAGCGCCGGCCCTCGCCTTCGGAAGAAGGAGCCCAACCATGAATAAGCAGATCGAAGCCACATTACTCAAAATCGCACAGGACAAGCTGCGTTTTGAAACCTTGGAAACGCGCCGCAGCGACAGCCTCGATTTTCACGACATCGCCGTATGGTGTGTCAAAAATGCTCTCGAAGCCGCCTTCCAAGCCGCAATGGATTACGCAACCAAGCACCGGAAAGGAGTCTAGCCATGTCCGACAATTTCATCGAACTTGCAGAAGACGAATTCGACGACCGCTACACGTTGAAGCCCAATCATCTCAATCCTTCGGCTGGGTGGGCCATAGGGGACGCTGGCGGATGCCTGTTCCAGACCTACGGCGAAGAACTCGCTTTCGTAAGGCAGCAAGACCCTTGCACCGTCTGGACCCTCATGGATGGCGACGATGGCGATATAAACCTGCTCAGCGGCTATCACTTCGTGAACCGCGTCGGGTACTTGGTGAGTGCTGTTCCAATCCCGGCGCACGTCACCATCCAGGTTCACCTTCCCATGTTATCGGACGAAGACAAAGACGGTACGGTTTTTGACATCGCCGTCGAAATGCGCTAGGATCGTCCTATGACCCACGACATCGACATAACCCACCTTAGCCCGGCCGAGTGCATCCTGCTCGCCGACCAATTATGGGAGCAAGCCCGCGCTCACGCGGAGGCGATTCCTGTTACGCCCGCACAACGCGAAGAACTAAATAGCCGCCTCGACGCCCTAGACGCAGGAACAATGGAACCTGGCGAGCCGTGGGAAGTCGTCCGCGAACGCCTTTGGGGGCGATGAACCCAACCGTCATCATCACTCCTGCGGCCGAAGCGGACATTGCCGAGGCGCGCGACTGGTACAACTCCGTTAGCCCGGAACTGGCGCCCGATTTCCGCAGCGCACTGGATGACGCTCTTGGCAGGATCGCCGACCGCCCGAATGCTTATGCCCTCGTTGCACACGGCCTTCGCCGGGCATTCCTCCGCCGCTTCCCACACGGCGTCTTCTACCGAAGCCAGGTGGAGGCAATCCAGGTTGTCGCCGTCCTACACCCGAGCCGCAGCCCGCATTTCTGGCAAGCCCGCAACCATTAGGGCTTGAACTCAACGCAGTGAACCGAGCCAATCAATGGCCTGGGAACAGCCTGCCCGTTGCTCAGCATTTTAGCTCTCAACCGTTTCGCTCCTCCTATATCCTTCTCCCGTCCCCCTTCCCCCTCACCTCTCTGCTTCAGCCCGGCGGTCCTTTAACCCGGTCATGCTGAAGCCGCAGCCGGCCCGTGCAAGCTGCCAAGACGGTTTCCCTGCGGGAGCCTCCGTCTTTCGCTTGGCATGGACGCTGCGCTGCCGTCTCTGGCGGCTTCGGTCGCACACCGTAAAGGCCCCGATTGGCGGGGCTTCACAATCGAAAGGAATCGCTCTATGAAGGTTTACGACAACTACGAGATCAGCCCCTGCCGACGTTACGAGGAGCCAGACTCGCCGGGAAAGTTCTACTTCGAGGTCTGCGAGTCGCACGAAGCCGACGTCTGGACACTTTACGGTCATATCACCGACGAAGGCGTGCAGGCCATCGGCGACTTCGCCAACCGCGAAGCTGCCGAGGAAGTCTTCTTCCAGATTACCGGCCTGAAGTTCACTGGCTCCTACAACGCTGATGCCCACCTACGGGTCATGCACATGGGGCAGAAGTTGCTGACGGCTCTAAAGGAGATGGCAGAGCAAGCTGACGAAGATTGTCCTGCCGAATACCGGAGCCGCCATTTCTCAGACGCACTCGAACAGGCCAGCACTGTGATCGCCGAGGCGACCGGGAGGGCAGCATGAACACCCCGCAACTCGCAAACGAAGCCCTCAATGCCTTCTGGCAAGTGATCGTGACGCATTTCCCCCAAGCAACCACTGGGGACCTTTCACCTTTGGCAACCTTTCACCTGGATCAAGCGGCCGAAGCTGCCATCAAAGAGTGGATCGCCAATAACGTCACGACCCAGGAGAGTGACATAGCGGCAGGATACCGTTTCAAGCTCTTCCGCCAGGTTGACCGTTTCCCTGATTTTCTGGCTCCTGCCGACCTGAAGGGAGTAGTGACCGCCGTGGATGACAGCGGCGTCTGGGGTCGAATGGATCAGCACATCGCTGGTGCCGACCAGTGGCATAACCAGATTCACTGGCAGACACCGGAGGAATTCGCTCGGGATACAGTTCCCCACTGAGCAACTGCCGGGGCCTGCCCGTCAGGCTCCGGCATTCTCCACAATGACCCGCTTCAATTCCATCCCGCATCTGACCTGCTTCCGCTCTTCCGTGGACTTCCCTGTCCGACTTATCCCTGCGCCACGCGACTGATAACGGGGCCAATCAACAATCATCACGATTCCGAGCACCAGTTGACACTGCCGGTCGGCTGCATTATCATTCCTTATATACAACGTGACCGCCGAATCTGGTGTCGGCGGTTTGCCTACCGGAACCCACAGTCTCCGGTCAGGCTCACGAACTCTCGCCGCCAGGAACTGCATCCAGCTCCCAGGCCAGTTTCCCACTATACAGCCGCGAATTTCTGCAAGTGGCAAGCACACATTTCTGCAAGGTTGAAACAGCATTTAAGTTGTGTAGAGTCGAGAGGTGGCGCGGTGGTTTAGGTCGCGGTATGTCCAAGTATCGGGGTTTCCCCTTCGTGGCTTAGAACCGCAGACCATGCTCCGTTTCCACCTCCCGCTCATCGAACCGGACGGGCGGTTTTCCCGCATCCGGCTCTCGGACCAGAAATCACGCCTTCGCCCACGAGAAGCTCTTCGTCTTGCGCACAGAGTTGTACCAGCCCCAATTCATCGTAGAGGTGCTGGTCGGGGAACTGGTATGGATCCCCGAGAATCGACTCCGTGCTTACGACAGAGCCACTGACGCAGCCGCTCCCGGACGTGGTAATCCACGGCACGATACGCGGCCGTCACCGCGCCGAGGCAGAAAGTAGTTCGACCAACCGATCAGCAGCCGGTTGAGCCGAGCCACCTGGTCCTCGACCGGGCAGCAACACCCAACGACTGCCCGGTTACCGCACTGATCTCCCGCTTGATGCGAGAGACCCGCTTCGCGGACGGCCGCGTGCCCAAATAGCACGTGCCCGTCCGTCGGCCGATAACAAGGGCCGAAGGTGTAGCCCAGGAAATCGAACGTCTCCGCCGGCAGCCTGCACACGCGGGTCTTGGACTCATTCACCGTCAGTTTCAGCTTGGACATCATGTCCCGCATCACCGCCAGCGCCTCCTCGGCGTTCCGGCGGCAGCAGATCACGAAGTCGTCCGCATAGTTGACGATGTGAGCGGCCAGCCGCTTGGCATGCCCCAGCGAACTCCAGCCCAGCACAAACCGACGGAAGTACACGTTGCTGAGGAGCGGCGACAGCGGGGAGCCTTGCGGCGTCCCACGCCGATCGTCCCGATTCCGAGTCGTCCGACTCACCCGCCCACGCCGGTCGGTTTCCTCCACCGGTGCTTCCAGCCACGCCTTGATCAGTGCCAAGACGTGACCGTCGCTGACGCGACGGGCCACCGATTTCAGAAGCTCCGGATGAGGGATGCTGTCGAAATACCCGCTCAGGTCCGCATCCACCACCTCCGTGTACCCGGCGTTCACCAGCGCATGAACGCGGCGAACCGCGTCCTGCGCACTTCGACCCGGCCGGTAGGCGTATTGCTCCGGCGGGAGGTCGGCCTCGAAGATCGACTCCAAGACCACCACCATCGCCATCTGCGCCACGCGGTCCCGAATCGTGCCGATCCCAAGCGGACGTTGCTTGCCGTCCGGCTTGGGGATGAACACCCGACGAATCGGGCTGGGACGGTACGTTCGATCCTGGAGAGTCTTGCATCAGTGCGTCCAGCCACGGTCCCGGCCCGACGCCTCGATGTCCTCGAACGTCTGACCGTCCACCCCGGGGCGCCGGCGTTTTGCCGGCAGCGCTCGTAGGCGTAGGCCAGAACGTCCCGACGGCACACCTTGTCGTACAGGGCATAGAACCGATAGCTGGGCGCTTCCTTCGCTTTGGCGTGCAGTGCCGCCTGGAGCTTCCGAACCGTTTCCGGAGGTGCTAGGCTCATCGCCACTCTCCTGGCTCTCGGCCCCCACGGACACTGATCTGGAACTCAGGTCCCTTCCCTCCACCGGTGATTACCCGGCTTCTTCGGTACTACGAACCTGTCCGTCACCCCAGGCGGCCCGGCCTGTCCCTCACGGGCGTCCGGTTGGGAGTACCGTCCTCCCACCGCTTGGGGCTTCCCGTGTTGCGACCATCCCCCTGTGTCCGCGTGTCGTCGCCAATACCCCGGTGGGAACGCTGGGTCTGATCGCTCGTGGGCCGGCATATTCCAGCCGGTTACCCTGTTCGCCAGCGCCGGCGGCCTTCCCCATTGCCTGAGAGGGTCGGCTCCCACGTTTGGGACTTTCGGGGCTTGCTCGGCGTTCACGTAAGTTACGACCCGCGGACTCGCCACCCCGCTAAACGAGGTGTTGTCACGAAGGCTCCGACGGCTTCGTTACCTCCACCGCCGCTCCGTTAGCTACCGGCTGGAGCGACCCAGTTGCCGGGCAGGAATTGCACCTGCTGAGGATCGTCACCTTTCTTCACGACGCACCAGGCGTCTTCCCTATGCACTGCATAGGCCGACTTTCCCGGGGAAACTGCGGTAAGTCGCCTTCCGTGCGCGTTGACAAATGGCATCCGCGTACACGCGGCAAACATGATACGCGGGTACGGTTTTTCAATAAGCGTCACAGCTCCTAACGTTGCCATCGAGGACCATCGCTCAACTTCCTTCTTGACAATGGCATACGCGTATTGCAGTGTCGGCTTGCAACATGATACGCGGACACCATGAAAACAATTACATTCGTGACCCAAAAAGGCGGCTCTGGAAAAACGACTCTGGCTACTAACTGTGCCGTGGCCGCCGAACGCTCCGGCTTGAAGACTCTCGTGCTAGACCTCGACCCCCAGGGAAGCGCTGAGGCATGGTATCAGGACCGTGAGGATGAGACGCCCAAGCTGGCTCACGTTTCAGGGGCCGAACTCGCCAAGGCGAGTTAAAGGAGCCGAACAGAATGGGTTCGATCTGGTCATCATCGACACGCCCGGACGCGACGAGCCATTGACGGCATCTGCTATCCGAATCGCTGACTTTTGCGTCGTGCCGTGCCGACCCACACCGGCCGACATGAAGGCGACGCCGCCAACGGTTGCAACCATCAACCGACTCAGCAAACCGGCCGCTTTCGTACTCACTCAGTCACCGCCACGCGGAGGCCGGTTGCGGGAGGCGGAAGCCGGGCTTTCAATACTGGGAATCGTGTGCCCCATTCGCATCGTTTCCCGAAACGTCTATCAGGACGCTCACGGCGTCGGTCTCGGCGTGCAAGAGTTCGACCCCGACGGAAAGGCTGCCGAGGAGATCAAGGCCCTCTGGCAATGGATCAAACGTAAGATGGAGAAGGTGAACCGTGAACAAGAAACGCACGTCGCTTGAAGATGTCTTCGGCCCGGCTCAGGCCCCGCCTCCAGTGCCCCGCTTGTACAGCCCAATCTGCCTGTTCTGGAGGACAAGCGCCGTCCCGCAGTCAAACAACAAACCGTGTACCTGCCCTTGGCCGTACACGAACAATTGCGAAGGGTTGCCTTCGAGGAACATGCGAAGATGCACGACTTGCTCATCGAAGGTTTGGAGCTGGTCTTTACCAAGCGGGGACTTCCAGGCATCTCCGAGTTGACGCGGACCCGCGTGCGATTGTGACCGCGTATCCGCGTATGCCATGATACGCGGTTAAGACGGTACGCGGCGGTCGTTCGCAGTCGAGCCGAACGGACGCTATGGCGATCCTCTCCGTTCATACCATTTCCGACAGAAGCCGATAAATGCTGCGTCGGAATCACGCGGGGCTTCCGTGATCCAGGCCCGCCATTCCTGTTCCAGGTGATACACGTCCCAACCGGGAGCGACGATGCGAGCGTCGTTGTAGGTTTCCATTTTCAAGCTGCCCGCCAGCGATCCTTTCGTATCTTCGACAGAGTTGGGAACGCTACCCCGGTTGCGGAAGACAACCATGTCGTCGGCTTCCAGTGACACTGCGTAGTCTGGCATATGTTGGAATTGCTGATCCTCTTCCACGATCTTGGAGACCAACCGACGAAACTCCTTTTCCGTCGATGCCGAACCGCTTTTCTTCTGTAACAATGCCAGGGAGATTCGCCACTCGGATTTCTTGCCGCAATGCTTCCGAGCAATTTCGTAGATGCGCCGCTCCAACGGCTTTCGCAGCCGGAAATAGTCACGGTGCAGGGTCAGTACCTCATGCTGGCGAATAGCGTTGAACACCCAGTCCGACAGCTTGAGCTCAACCTCCTGCATGCGGCCATCCCGCGTCTCCCGGACGATCTTGGCTCGCTCGATTAACCCGAATGTCTCGAAGATCTCCTCGCCACCAGTCGTAATGTTCGTGCTGATCCTGGTTCCGGCCAACCGCTCAAAGGCAGCTTTCAGAGCGTCGTAACCCTGGCCGTTCGTCATGCGATTGGTCACTTTGAGCAAGTCATGAGCCTTGAATCGCACAACCGGAGAGACTTCCTGACCGGAATTCAACGCCGCCATCAGTTGACTAATGCAGTAGATCAACACATCTCGGTCATGAACCGTGGCAAGGCCGTCCGCCGAGGGCTTGATCTCGACGTAGGCCGATCCATGCTCATAGCGGCGAATTCGGTGATCGGGCTTCGTTGACAACGAAAAGATTGGATGCTCCATCGATGCCATGTCGCCCTTTGGCGCGGCATCGATCAAGTCGCACACAAAGAAATCCGGAATCCGGCGACGTTCTGGAAGTAGGGGAGGGCGTTCTTTGGCAACTACTGTCATCAGCGGGATCTTTCGATATTTCACCCACCAAGTCAAGCAGATTCGATATTTCACCCACCAATTTTACGGTTTTCGATAGTTCACACACCCGTGGACCGCTTCGATGGTTTACACACCGTTTTTCGATAGTTTACACACCGAATTTCGATGGTTTACACACCGGCCTTTCTGAATCACTCAATAAAAACATGATGTTGTAAACGGTTATCCACAGCGTAACACTTCATTTAACACAAGTATTTAACTCTCGATGATTGCGAAGACTCCTTGTGGATAACCCAATGCACACTCCGATCAAAACAAGAGTTCGCTACGCTCCCCAAACTGAGCAGCCCAAGAGGGCTGCAAATACATTGTGATCAAGGAAAGGCGGGCCGTTGGTCGTATCCTTGCACCTTTGTGCTATCCTGCCTGACAAGAAAGTAAACTGAGCGCAGCTCACGCCGCTGCGCAGATTATATATGGGCGAACGCCGCTAACGCGGCCCGGCTCGGCAGGGAAGAGAAGTGGGCTTGTGAGATCCTACCGGCAACTTGACCCTACGTGGCACGCAAACAGGGTCAGGAGAAGCGAAGGATGGGTTCTGGCTCCCCCGGCTACCAGAAGGGAGTCTTGCAGCATCCCGGAGCCATCTCAGAGATGGTTAAAATTCTACGCGAAGGGCAATCGAGTCGCTCTAAACGACCACAATCGTCGCCGAACCCGCCGCTCCGAATCCTCCTCCGGCTCAAGTGAACGGTCGAACCCCAGAGCCATGACCGCCGCTCATCTACGCATTTCATCGCGGGGACCCCCTGCTTGCGAACCCCCGCGATGAAACACTCCGATGGCGACGGTCGAAAAGGCAGGGGAGGAATATTTCAAGTGCAGAACGAACCGGCACAGATGGCACATACCCTGCACTGCTCGCCGACCGCCCAGGGCACTTGTATTAGGGACCTTTATGGACTGCGGCGCGAAAGGGGCCTCCTGCTAGATATTCGGGGCGAGGGGACAGGCCGGGATCGACGAAAACGGCGCAAAAGGCAAGGAACAGATTGCTGCCAAAACCGGCGGCTTTCCTCACTTCATGAGCCGAGCAAAGCCTAAAGAAGCGCGGAAAACCTCACTTTATGCCCTAAAAACACCACTAAAACACCATCAAACCCGCACTCAGCCTATTGCGCGGCCATATATAAATGTGTTAAAATCCTTAATGTGGGTTAATGATTAGCCCGCATATCGACAAGGAGTTAGTTAACATGTCATCACGTAAACGCACACCAGATAAGAAATCAACAGAAACCACCACAGACCAGTCGCCGAACCGCCGGCAGCCGAAGCCAAGCCGGAAGGCCAGAGCTTCGCCGAGAGGGTTGGACAAAGGAAATGGGTTCCCGCCGCCGATCCGTTCGGCATCGCCACAGACAACCTCGCCGGTGTCCGCCTCTTCGAGAGCAAGCAGGACCGCCAGATGGCGATCAAGTTTGGCGAAGGCCGCCCCGAGGACAAGCCGAGCCAGGCCGTCATCGACACGATGAAGGAAGCAGGATACCGGTGGAACCCGGCAGACAGGATATGGGCACACCCGGTCAGGTCTGATTCCGCCATGAGCACCCGCATCGACGCTGAAAGGCTTTACCAGGAAGTCCGCCAGATGATCCGGCAGGAGAAGGGGATCGAGGCGGGACAAGAAGTACCTTTCTAATCACGAGCTGTCGGAGTGGTCCCATGACCGTACCGCCAACCTATAATCTCCACGACCTCGGCCCCCAGGCCCAGATGATGTCCAGGAATTGCGGCAACGAGCGCATGGCGATGGTTCTGCAGTATGTCGCCGTCGGCTCCATGATTATCATGGCCGGGGTCGCGGCAAGCCAGGTCCTGAAAGATGCCTTCGGTTCACCGCCATCACGGACGCGGCAGGTCAAGATGACCATGCCGGGCAGCTTCCGACGACCGAGAACGAGGGAACACGACCCGATGGCCGGGGCGAACGGCCGGGAACAACGCAGCAATGATTGTTCCTGACCATGCCCGGAAACCACGCCCCCCGCAACAACCCTCGTTATTCCCGCCCGATCCAGGCGAACCGCCTGGTTTTCAAGACGAAATACCCTATCAAACCCGAAGGAGACCACCATGCAGTACAAGACGATCATCCTCGAACTCCTGCAACAACGACCGCAGATGCACGAACAGCTACGGAAGGACGGAAGCTGCTCCCGACAATGGAGCTCTACGCCCAGAGAACTGAAGACCAGCCACGAAGCCTGGAAGGAAACCCTCTCGGGGCGAGGCCGGGCAGCGACCAGAGCCAGATCGCGAGCGAGGCGATGGAGATGGCGCTCAAGGAACTGGAGGATCGTTTGCCGACCGTGTTTCCGCGGCGACAAGGAACCGCTTTCACTCGACGCAGCAATGGCCTTCATCCGCAGTCACACGTCGCGCGGGTAAAGGCGTCACGAAGGCAGCCGACGCTGTTTGATTTCTCATCCGATAATCCCCCTTCCGCCGAGCCGGAATCACTGGAGCCGACGCAAACACCGCCGCCAGCAGAGCCGCCCGGCCCCCCAACCAAGCCGAACCCGACAACCACTAATCACACGTCAGAAAACCCGGCCGCCACGCCAGCCATCGCCAGCGGCGAAAAAACCAAAGCCCGCGACATCATCGCCGCCATCCGCACCCTCCAGACAATCGAGCAGGAACAGCGGCTTGCCACACTGGAAGAGAAACAAACGCTCGCCCGCTTCGCCGGCTTCGGGCCGGTTGCCCTCTCGATCTTTCCCGATCCGGTCACCGGCAGCTACAAGGATGCCGGCTGGCAGGCCGTGGGCGAGGAGCTGAAATCGCTGCTAAGCCCGGCGGAATACGACAGCGCCAAACGCACCACCTTCAACGCCTTCTACACGTCCCCGACCGTCATCGCTTCCATCCACGAGGCCATCACCCGCATTGGGCGTGCCCAGCAACGCCACGATCCTGGAGCCGGGTTGCGGCATCGGCAATTTCATGAGCCAGGGAAGCCATGGACATCGCTTTATCGGCGTCGAGCTGGATTCCATCTCCGGGCGTATCGCCCGAGCGCTCCATCCCGGCCAGGACATCCGCATCGAGAGTTTCAGCGACACGAAGCTGCCCGAGGACCGCATTGACGCCGTGGTCGGCAACGTGCCGTTCGCCGACCTCAAGCTCGACTACCAGCGGGCAGAAGCTGTCCCTGCATGATTACTTCTTCGCCAAATCCATCGACGCCCTGAAGCCCGGCGGCGTGCTGGCCCTGGTCACGACGCATTTCACGCTCGACAAGCAAAATGCCGCCATCCGCGAGCGCCTCGGAGGCGCAGCCGATTTTTTGGGAGCCATCAGGCTACCGTCGGATGCCTTCAAGCGCGAAGGGACGAGCGTCGTCACCGATATTGTTTTCTTACGCAAGCGGGCACCTGGCGAGCCGGCCCACCATGCCGATCCTGATTGGCTGGGCGTCGCCCCGCTTTCCATCGAGGGCATGGACGTTCCCATCAACCGCTACTTCCTGAACCATCCCGAAATGGTCCTGGGCACCTGGACCCGCAAGGACACGCTCTACGGAGGCGAGGGTTACAGCGTCCTCGGCAACGGCGACCTGGCCGGGCAACTCAAGGAAGCAATCCACCGCTTGCCGGAATTTGCTCCGATCCAGGCATCCGGAAGTCGATGATAAGCCTGCCCCGGCCTTTCACGCCACCGCCAGCCGAGCGGCACATCGGCGAAGGCAGCTTCTTCGTCGGCGAGGACCGCGTCATTTACCAGTCTCAGGGCGGGCAAGGAGTGCCAGTCGTTTACGGCGGCACGACCCTGAAGGCAGATGGCACGCTGACCGGCAAACGCCTTGCCGCTCTGGTCGGCTTACGCGACCGCGCCCGCCGCGTTCTGCAATCGCAGAACGAAGGCTGGCCCGATTCGAACCGCCGCGACGCGCGGGGCGATCTCAATAGGGCCTACGACAGTTTCGCCCGCACCTATGGCCCGATCAACAAGACCACCTTCGGCGAGACCGCCGACGGCAGCATCATCCGCCGGATGCCCAACCTTGTGAAATTCAAGGAGGACCCGGACGCCATGCTCGTCATGTCCCTGGAGGACTACGACGAGATGACCGGCAAAGCGGCAAAGGCCGCCATCATGACCAAAGACGTGGTCGGCAAGACCCCGCCCATCACCCACGTTAAGCAGCGCCGAGGAAGGATTGCTCGTTTCCCTCAACCAGCACGGCGCGGTCGATCTGCCGTTCATTGGGGAGCTTTACGGCAAGCACGAAAGCGGAGATTGTCGCCGAGTTGGGCGACTTGATCTTTCCCGACCCGCAGTCTAGGACCTGGCAAACCGCCGACGCCTATCTCTCCGGCAACGTCCGCGAAAAACTCGCCGCCGCTGAGACCGCCGGCCCGCCCTATGCCCGCAATGTCACGCCCTTACGAGCCGTGCAGCCCGAGGACGTGTTGCCCGGCGACATCGACGCCAATCTCGGTGCGCCGTGGATACCGCGAAAGCGACATCCAGGCATTCGCTGCCGACCTCTTCAAGGTCGATGGGGACGCGGTCCCCGTCGGTCATTTGAAGAAGGACGCCGTCTGGAGCATCGATCCCGGCTACGCCGCCAAGGCTTCGGTCGCCGCTACTTCCGAGTTTGGCACGGCACGCGCCAACGGCACCTGGCTGCTCGAACTGGCACTGAACATGAAGACGCCGACGATCTACGACACGATCCAAAACGGCGACCGCGAGGAGAGAGTGGTCAACCAGGAAGCGACGATGGCCGCCCGCGAAAAACAGAAACTCATCAAGGAGCGTTTCCGCTCCTGGGTGTTCACCGATCCAGAGCGTACCGAGCGGCTGGTGCGGATTTACAACGACACCTACAACAATTTGCGTCCCCGCCTGTTCGATGGCTCGCATCTCGACTTTCCCGGCATGAACCAGAATATCAAGCTGCGGCCCCACCAGGACGATGCCGTTTGGCGCGGCATGAGTTCCGGCAATACGCTGCTTGCCCACGCCGTCGGCGCCGGCAAAACCTTTACGATGGCCGCCACCGGCATGAAGATGAAGCAGGCGGGCCTCATCAAGAAACCGATGTTTGTCGTTCCTAACCACTTGCTGGAGCAATTCTCCCGCGAGTTCATGCAGCTCTACCCCAATGCCAAGCTTCTGGTCGCCGCCAAGGAGGACTTGGCCGGGACCGCCGCAAGCTCTTGACCGCCAAGATCGCCAGCGGCGAATGGGACGGCATCATCGTCACCCATTCATCGTTCGAGCGGATCGGCATGTCGCGGGATTACCAGGAGAAGTTCCTCCTGGAGCAGATCGCCGAGTACGACGAGCTGCTGCGCGAACACGCGGGCGCCAAGGGTGCCAACCGCAACCTCATGAAGACCATCGAGAAGCAGAAGGCCGCAAGAGCCGAACGCCTGAAAGACTTGCTTGCCGAGGACAAGAAAGACGACGGGCTGGTTTTTGACGAACTCGGCGTCGATCACGTCTTCATCGACGAAGCCCATTACTTCAAGAACCTGGAGACGCCGACCAAGATGGAGCGCGTCGCCGGCATCCAGACCGGCGGCTCCGAGCGGGCGTTCGACGTGTACATGAAAGCCCGTTACCTCGACGAACAACATGCCGGGCATGGCGTGACGTTCGCCACCGGCACGCCGATTTCCAACACGATGGTAGAGATGTTCACCATGCAGAAATTCCTCGACCCCGAGGGGCTGCGTAGCCGGGGGCTGGAGCATTTCGACGCCTGGGCGGCCACGTTCGGCGAAGTCATCGACACCATGGAAATCTCGCCGGACGGCGCAAGCCTACGGCCGCGAAGCCGGTTCGCCCGTTTCACCAACCTGCCGGAACTCCAGCAGATGTTCCGGGCCTTCTCCGACGTGCAGACGGCAGAAATGCTCGACCTGCCGCGTCCCCGCCTGGAAAGTGGCAAGCCTATCATCGTTGCCTGCCCGATGTCCGAGGAGCAGCACGAACTCCAGCAGGAGCTGGTGGAGCGTTACGAACGCTTGCGGTCACAGAAAGTCGATCCAAGGGTAGATAACGCGCTGAACATCACCACCGACGGACGCAAGCTCGCCACCGACGCCAGGATGCTCTCCCCCACGGCGCCCGACTTCTCGGAATCGAAGGTCAACCGCCTCGTCGAGAACGTCGTCGCCACCTGGAATAAGACGGCCGCGACACGCGGCACCCAGATGATCTTTGCCGACATGGGTGTCAATCCAACCGCCTGGGGTTACTCGCCCTACCAGGACATCATCAAAAAACTAATCGCTGCCGGCATTCCGGCCGAGCAGATCGCCGCCATCGGCGACGCCGAATCCGACGCCAAGAAACAGGCTCTGTTCGAGAAGGTCAGGAATGGTTCGGTGCGCGTGCTGATCGGCAGCACCCAGAAGATGGGCACCGGCACCAACGTCCAGAAACGCCTGGTGGCCCTGCATCACCTCGACGCACCCTGGAAACCGGCCGAGGTCGAACAACGCGAAGGCCGCATTCTGCGCCAGGGGAACACGAACGAGGAAGTGGCGATCTACCGCTACGTAACTACTGGTTCCTTCGACAGTTACATGTGGCAGGCACTTGAAACTAAGGCCCGTTTTATCGGCCAGGTCATCACCGGCGACAACGCCGCCCGCCGGGCCGAGGACATCGGCGGCCAGGAACTCTCCTATGCCGAGGTCAAGGCGATTGCGTCGGGCAACCCGGCCGTTCTGACCCTGGCCGAGGCCGACGCCGAGCTGCAACGGCTTAACCTCTTGAAAAAGAACCACCTCGACGAACAATATGTCGCCCGCCGCAGCGTGCGTGATTTGCCGGGGACCATTGCCAGCCTGTCCGAGCGTTTGTCCAAACTCACGGCGGACCAGGCCACGGCCACCGCTCATGCGGACGACCGAGTCACTATCGGTAAGCGTTCCTACTCCCGCGACGATACATCAGCTGCACTCGGCGACACCCTGCAAACCCTGCCGGAAAGGGTCATGCAGAAGCAACGCTTCCCGCTTGGCACCTATCGCGGCCTGCGATTCGGCATGGTTCTCAACCCGCAATGGGCGCCAGAGGTGTATCTCGAAGGAGCGACGACCCGCCTGGACACGTTATCACGCGATCATCACGGACCGCGTGCCGTCCTCAATGCCCTGGAACGCCTGGCCAATGCCTACGGCTCCGAATGCGGCCGCGTCCAGCAAGACCTTTCCATCGCGGAATCCCAGCTCCGCGACTATCAGGCCCGCCTCGGCAAGCCCTTCTTGCACGACACCTACCTGTCGGAACTCACCAGCTTGCGTGACCAGCTCAAGATCGGGCTTTCCAGTGCGGCCCATCAGTCAGACAACGACGAGGCGCCAAGCGTTTCCGAACTGGCCGGGAAGATCAAGGCGCTCAAGGCCGCGCACAGCATCGAGGCCACGCCGCAGCGCGTCCGGCAAAAGCACTCCTCCGCCGAGGAGCCTGTCACCGCTCGCATCCGCCGCCGGACGGAAGCGGTTCACGCATCCGAGCCAGTGATTCAGCCCGAGGCTGCACCAGGAGCAGGGGCAGCCCTGCCGCCCGAATCGACCCAAGATTCATCCAGCAGGCCCCAGATGACCTTCCAGGAACGCCTTGCAATGGAACGGCGACGGAACGATGGGCCGGAAAACACATTATAAATCTGTCACCGGATAACGGCAGTTCAACCATCGACTCCGATGGCCCTTCTTCTACAATGCTTCCATCGACATGGAGACTCTGGTAGACTTTTGGCCGTGCGCTGGAGACAGGCGGCTCATGACCAAGCTCAACGAGTACGTGAAAGTGGCGGAAGCCGCCCGGATTCTCGGTGTATCGCAGAACACGCTTCGCGCCTGGGCGGAATCAGGCAAGATTCCGATGCGCCGCAACCCGGCGAACGGGTATCGACTGTTCCTCCGGCGCGACCTTGAGCAGTTCCTGATTCAAACTGCTCGAAACGCTAGCCGCTGAATTCCTCCGTCCGTCGCCTTGGGCTGGGACAAGGAAGAGGGGTCGGCCGCACGGATGGCGACCACAACGGCACTGCCCGATGACAGGGGGGCGAACCTGAGAATTGAATGAGGAGTCAATCTCTGTAGTCGTTCGTTTTCCTGATGGCCGACCGACGGGTTGCAAGAAATGTGAAGAGTCAGCCATCAGCAAAGCGGGGAGTGGCCCATGCCGCGAGAGATACCCGACTGCCCGAAGAAGCCGAACCCCACCGCAGAGGCTGGCCGCAGTTACGAGATCGAACTGATCACGCCGATCTTTGGCGGCGGAGTTGAGCCGAGGGTCAACGACCCGAGCTTTCCGATCCGGCCGACAACGATCCGTGGGCAACTTCAGTTCTGGTGGCGAGCGACCGTGGGGGCGCAGTACGCCACCCTTGCCAAGCTGCGGGCGGCCCAATCGGCAGTCTGGGGCTCAACGGAACATGCGAGTCGCGTGCAGGTGCTGGTGGAGTTGATCGGGAAGTCGAGCGATCCTGTGCCTTGCGCAAGATCAAACCGGATCACAAAGGGAAGGACCGAATCAACTGGGAACCTCCGTTTCGCATTCGGCAAGACGCGCGAGATGATGCGTTGCCCTATGTGTTGTTTCCGTTCCAAGGAAAACCGGCGGACAAGAAAGGACCGCAGGTTGATCCTGCGTGCTGCGTCCATCAGGCCAAGTGTCGGTTGCACCTTCGCTGTCCGAATGACCTCTGGCCGCAAGTCGAGCCGGCGATGTGGGCGTGGGTGAACTTTGGAGGGCTGGGCGGTCGCACGCGGCGCGGCTGCGGGGCAATCCGGTGCAAAGCTCTTGCCCCAGGGGATCACACCCATCTGGCTGAACAGTTGAAACGATTCGCACCCCAGCAGTTGGAGCTTCGCGAATGGCCTACGATTGCCGAATGTGTGCTGGTCCGGACGGTTGACCCACCGGGCAATCCAATCCAGGTTTGGGATTGGCTGATCGGGGTGTTCAGAAACTTCCGCCAGGGCATTCCGTTCGCCCGCAATCCGGGTCCGGGGCGGTCGCATTATCCAGAACCAGAGACTATTCGCACGATCATGTATGATCCAAGCCGGCCTTGGCGTCACGACCGGCTCGATCACATTCCCAATGATGCCTTTCCGAGAGCAGAACTCGGATTACCGATCGTGTTCCACTTTCAGGGCCAAGGCGAACCAGATCAAAGCGTTCTCTATCCCTCCAACGGGACTGATGGCAAGCGGCGAGAGCGCATGGCCAGCCCGCTGATCCTCAAGGCTCTGGCTCTGGCAAACGGCCAGGCGATTCCGCTCGTCATGCAGTTAAAAGCCATGCCACTTGCGGGAGTTGATTTGCGGAGTGGCGATACGTCGCTTCCGCTCGCGCCGTCAACAGTGGTCCGCGATACCCGACTCTCAACTTACCGTGATTCACCCCTTACTGGGTCGCCCAACGGTTCCGCCCTCGATGCGTTCCTTGCCTTCGCCCGTTCGGAAGGGTTCACGGAGGTGACCCGATGAGCCACCTTCTTGCCATCTCCGTCGGGCCGGTGCAGGAGTTCATCGTGGCGGCACGGCGGACCCGCGACCTCTGGTTCGGATCGTACCTGCTCTCGGAAATCAGCCGAGAAGTGGCGAAGGCCGTCGAGAATCAGGGCGGCTGTCTGATCTTCCCGGCGTCCACGGATGCAGAGAACGTCGCCAACGTGATCCTGGCCGAGTTGGGTTCCGGCGATCCGAAGGAGGTCGCCGAGCAGGCCAAAGAAGCCGCGCAGAAGCGATGGCTGAAATTCGCCGTGGACGCGCGGAGTGAGGCTTCCGGGGTGATCCGAACGGACATCTGGAACGACCAGGTTCAGGACGTGATCGAGTTCTACGCCGCCTGGGTGCCTCGATCCGACAACTACCAACTCGACCGCGCCCGCGTGATGCGCCTGCTGGCTGGCCGAAAGAATTGCCGCGATTTCCTAGCGGCCAGGGGGCACGCCGGAGTGCCGAAGTCGTCCCTCGATGGGAAACGCGAATCCGTGTTGAAGCCACCCACCGATTGGACTACGCGATTTCGTTCCCGACTACGCATTCGAGACGGCGAGCAACTCGATGTCGTTGGCCTGGTGAAGCGTGTCGCTGGCGGAACGCAGCCCTATCCGTCGGTCGCCCGTGTTGCGGCAGACCCGTGGGTGCGGGGTAACCACGCTCGACTCACAGAAGTGCTTTCTGCGTGCCGGCAACTCGGCGACCAAGTCATTCGACCGCTCAACACGACCACACATCCCCAATTCGCGGCGTTCCCATTTGAAGGCACGGCCGTCTTCACGAGCCGGCATCACGAATTGGAAGAAGAAACAGAAGTCGCGACTGACCGCCTTCGCCAGCTTCGGGATGCCCTCGCTCGCTTGGCGCAACCGGAACCGTATCTCGCCGTACTCATCGCTGACGGCGACAAGATGGGCGAGGCGATTTCGCGGCTGGATTCCCCACAGAAACACCGCGAATTCTCCCAAGCCTTGGCCGGGTTCGCGGATGAAGCCCGAAGGATTGCGAACGCCCACAACGGCGTCTTGGTCTACGCTGGCGGTGACGACGTGCTGGCGTTCGTGCCCGTGGACAAGTGCCTGGATTGTGCCCGGAAGTTGCACGACAAGTTCGCGGAACAGTTGAAAGTTTATGGCTCGCCGACCCTCTCTGTGGGCTTGGCCATCGGCCACTTCATGGAGAACCTGGAAGATCTGCTGGAATATGGTCGTGCCGCCGAGAAAGCCGCCAAACAGCCAGATCGCGACGGGTTGGCCGTGCATCTGCACAAGCGCGGCGGCTCGCCTATCCGGGTTCGCGCGAAGTGGACGGAGAACCCGTCTCCTGATGAACGGCTCATCCACTACGCCCGCCTGATGCTGGCTGAGGCGATCCCCAGCAAGCTGCCTTATGAATTGCGGACGCTCGCCGATCCTTTACGAAACTTGGCCGACCGAGACAGTGGCAAATGCCATTCGGCAGGACATTCTCCGGATTGTCCGCAACAAGCAACCGCGCTCTGGCCGACAGTACATGCCCCAGATCGAAGAGGCACTGAGGTCAAGAGTAACAGATGCAACGAGCTTGCATCACTTCGCCGAGGAACTGCTGGTGGCCCGGCAAATTGCCTCTGCATTTCGGCAAGCCGGTGAGCCCACGGCCCGAGCCACGGAGGTGGCGTCATGAGTGTGGTCACGCTACAACTCACCGCTCGCGACCCCATCGTGGCCCGCGACGGACGGCCGTTCGGAGCCGGTCAAGGGAACCGGATGCGCGGCCTCGGCTGGCCTCTGCCCTCCGTCGTCGCAGGGTCGTTCCGAACCGCGTTGGTGAAGGCGCATCCGGACCTCGACTTCTGCGGTGACATGCCACAGCGGTTGATGGCAATCGAAGTGGCGGGCGTACTCCCGACCGCAGGCGAAGTATTGTATCTGCCCGCGCCGAATGATTGTGTGTGGAATGGCGAGACGGGCGAGATTCACGCGGCCAAGCCCTTCCCGTTCGACAAAGGCGGCTGCGACTTCCCGATCAATGGCCTTCGGCCGGTGTTGTATTCCGATGACACCACGAAGCCGGATTTCAAACCGAAACCTGTGCCGGCGTGGTGGCCGGTTGGCAAATTGACGGACTGGCTTCTCGGCAAATCCGTGTCATTCGATGCCCATTTCCTCAACGCCGGACTTCAAGAAACCCGCGATCACGTCTGCCTCGACGCGGACACCGGAGCAGCCGCCGAAGGACAAATCTTCGCCACGGCGGGATTGAACGTGACACATCTGCCACGCTACGGCGTGGCGGAATCGAGACCATTTCAGGAGCGGTTCGCCGAGATCGCGCTATCGGCTCGGGTGACGATTACCGAGAAGGCGTTCGAGCACGTGAAGACTCTGAACGTCTGGCACCCGCTCGGCGGCGAACGGCGGCTCGTCCACTGGCGACGACAGCGATGCCGCGGACTTGTGGACATGCCCGGACGGTGTGAAGTCCGCTCTCGGAACTGCGACGCGGATTCGCATGGTCCTGGCCACGCCGGCGATCTTCGCCGATGGGTGGAGGCCGGGTTGGTTGAACGATCAACCTGGAAGGGACAGCCGCCAGGAACGAGCATCAAGTTGAGACTCGTCGGCGTCAGCAGTGGCCGCTGGAAGGCCGTTTCCGGCTGGTCGTTGGCGAAGGTCAACGACAAAGGCGAACTCGACCCAAGGGGCAAGCCAGGGCCGAAAGCGATTCGCCGCATGGTTCCGGCCGGCAGCGTCTACTTCTTCGAGAAGGTCGAAGGTGAAGGTCGCACTCTGGCAACGAACGGCTGGCTCCGGCCGGTCAGCGATGCCCCACAAGATCGCAATGACGGCTTCGGACTGGCCGTCTGGGGCATCTGGTAGCGAACAAGACACAGAGGAACGACATCATGCCCAATACACGAATCTACTGGCTCCATGCTCTCAGCCCGACACACGCGGGGATCGGTCGAGGGGTCGGCTACATCGACCTGCCGATCGACCGCGACGGCGTCACCGGCTGGCCGATCATCCGCGGCTCAGCGTTCAAGGGTGTCTGGGCCGATCACCATCGAGCCACGACTGATGCCCGCCGGAGCGATGCTACCCTATGCGCCGCGTTCGGCATCGCAGGCGACGACAACAACTCCAACGCCGGGGCGCTGATTCCGACGGACGCGACACTCGTCTGCCTGCCAGTGCGCAGTTTTCGCGGCACGTTCGCCTGGTGTACCTCGCCGCTTTGCTTGCAGATGCTGCGGCGGACGCTGCGAACTGGCGGGCGTGAAGCGAGCTTCCAACCGCCCCCACAGGATTGGCTGACGACAAGGCCCATCACGCAGCCGGTACGTCGCTCGTCGAAGGGAAGCAGATTTTCCTCGAAGACCTCGATTTCCTCGCACAAGAATGTGCGACCGCCGGGGCCTGGGCGACGAAGATCGCAGCCTGGGTGTTTCCCGGCGACACCGCCTGGCAAGAGCAGTTCAAGAAGCGATTCGTTGTGTCTGCCCGACACCGCCTTCGACTTCCTCTGCGAGACCGGCACCGAAGTCCACACGCGAGTTCGGATCAACGACGACACCAAGACCGTGGCTGAGGGTGCGCTTTGGACCGAAGAATCGTTGCCCGCCGAGACGATCCTGGCCGGAATCGTCCAGTGTGATCGGGTGTTTGGCCGCAACGGCGAAGACGTCACGCCGAAAGGTCTGCTTGATCGGTTCGCCAAGGACGCGCTCACCCTCCAGATCGGCGGCAAGGCGACGGTGGGCCGGGGTCAGATGCGCTGCGTGTTCACGCCGGTGAACGGAGGTGGCCAATGAGCTTGCATACACGAAGCCAGAAGCTTGCTCAGGCGGCCTTTCCTCGCATTCAAGAGAGGAAGAAGGGACTGAGCGAAAAGGGGTTCGACGAGTACAAGTCGTTCGCCAAGAAGTTCCCCGCTCTGATCCACACGTGCGGATTGGCGCAGGCCGTGGCGTTCGCGCTGGCCAAAAAGGAAACCGGGTATGTCGAAGACCTCGCAGCAGTGCTGAACGGGAGCGGACATCCCGAAATAACTTCCGCACCGACGCTCCACGAACATACGCGAACGCTGCAACTCAGCGGCTATCTCCGACTCAGCCGCGATGCGATCAACGCGGCCGGTTGGCTGAAGCGATACGTCGAGGCGGCCGGGGAGGGCGACTGAATGCGCGACTCTCATTATCGCCTTGCGGAGTCAGCGAGTGGCTCGCGGCCAGCATCCGGGTCTTCTCCTTCAGCGCTACCTTTGCGAGAACGCCACTGGCGAGGACGGCAACCCAGAGGAAAAACGGGCCATCCTGCAAGCCGCGATCAATGCAGCGGTGAATGAGGATGTTCGGGTGCTGTACCGACTCGCGTTCGACCGCTGGTCAGCGTCGCTACCGACGCGATCCGACTCACGTCGACCTCGCTACCCCGAGCGGAATGCCGGCTGATCGTCGGCCTCGGGTCGGAGAACGTCCTCGAAACCGGCATCCGGCTGCACCATACCTACGGGATGCCGATCATTCCCGGCTCGGCCCTGAAAGGATTGGCCGCCCACTACTGCGATCAGGTCTGGGGTCCGACGGACGAGAAGTTCAAGAAGCCAACAAGAGCCGAAGACGAGACGTACCGAAAGTTCCTTGCGGGAAAGGGACCAAAACCGAAGGACAACTTCCATCGACTGCTCTTCGGCACCACCGACGATAGCGGTTGCATCACCTTCCACGATGCCTGGTACGTCCTGATTCAACGCCTCAACCGCTCGTTCTCGACGTAATGACCCCGCACCACCCGAAATGGCTTGACGGCTCCGTCGCGCCGACCGATTTCGACAGCCCTACGCCGGTGCCGTTCTTGTCGGTGACGGGGACGTTCCGCGTGCGGTGATATCGTGGCACGGGCCGACCAGCGAAAAGGCAAAGAACTGGACGGAATTGGCGCTGATCGCTCCTCTGCGATGCTCTCAAGGATTGGGGCATCGGCGGCAAGACGACCAGCGGGTATGGACGGCTCGCCGTTCCTCCCCCCCGCCTCCACCTCCGCCGCCGAAAAGGCGAGCCTCGGGCGACAAGGCCAGGGTGAAGATCGTTGGCCCGCGATCCAAAGTCGGCTTTGACGTTCAAGATGTCGAACAGGGACGCAACCCTGGAACGCTCACGCTTGGGACACCGCCGGCCGGCACGGACACGAACCCAGGAGCGGTTGTAGATGTCTTGGTTCATGTCGATGAGGACCGGAAACCGCAATACAAGTGGCCGCAGTCTCCAAAGAAGTAGTGGGTGATCGATGAAGGTTCTTCTTTGCTTACTTTCGGACCAGCATGTTCCCAACTTGCTGTCGGTGCATCATTACGTACCCGATCAACTCGTGTTGGTCGAATCGACGCAGATGGAATCGCGGAAAGTGGCCAGCCACTTTCTGAAGGCACTCAAGCTCGGCAATCTCGATTACGACGCTCGGCACCACATCCAACCGTTGAATGCCGAGGACAATCTTTCCGCCGTGAGACGAGCAATGCAATGCGCCTACGGCAAGTTTTCGAGTGGTGAGTGGATCGCCAACCTCACGGGCGGCACTAAACCCATGAGCATCGCGACCTACGAATTCTTCAAGGCGTTGGGCGGGAAATTGGTGTATACCAATGTCGCGCATCCCGCACGACTCATCGACATGAACAGTGACCAAACCGAAGACAGCGTCCATCGGCTAGCGATCAAAGAGTTCCTGGCGGGCTACGGCTTTGAATCAAGAAAGGCCGACGACAAGCTGGCAGAGGCGGAAGCGCGGGCACGCGAGTGGGCAGACTCCGCACAACTGCTGGCCCAGCATGCTCCTGAGAAGGACATTCTGGTACTTGACGAGCAGGAACGGAAGCGCGCACGGGATAAGGGCATCGAGTTGCCGGCCGGCCGTTTCGCCTTTCCGGCTGACGAACTGAGCAAGATTTGGCTAAATGGGGAATCGACTCGGAAACTGTCCAAATATGAGGCCGAATTCCTCACTGGTGGCTGGTTAGAGGTATTCGTCTGGAACGTACTGATGCGTCATGCCGATGCCCTTGGGATTTGGGATGTCCGGCTTGGTCTGGAAGTCGGGCGATGCGGTGATCCGTCAGGTAACGACTTCGATGTATCATTTATGCAAAACCACGGCTTGTCTATGGTCGAGTGCAAGTCAGGTTCACAAGATCACGATCCCGGTAGCGACATTCTTTACAAGGTGGAGGCCGTCACTCGACAGTTCCGAGCCTTACGGGTCCGATCTTACTTGGCGACGACCGGAACGAATGTTCTCGACAAAGAGAACAAGGTGAAGGCATCACTGCGAACACGGGCCGACATCTATCAGTGCCGAATCCTGGTCCGCGATGAGATACGTGAACTGGCTCAGGAGGCGGACAACGTCGAAACGATTCGCAAGCTGATTCTGGGCGGGAGTTCTTCGCAATAGGGCTATAACATGAGCGATACCGTCTTCTACTCCATCGGCGTCGATCACCCTACTACCCCTGACGAGCCACTGCCGCCCGTTCCTGCGATCCCGCGCAGCGGCGCTGGTGGTGATCGAGGGGCGGGCGCCGATCTGGAGATATGGGCTGGCATTTCACCGGCTCCATGGATCACCGGCTGGGGCCATCGCCGTTTACGACCCCCGGCTCGGAGCCGTAATCGTTGCCTCGCATCACCCGGAGTGGCGGGAAGGGCAGATTCTTGACATCGCGCCTCCCCCTCCCTCTCCATCGTGAATGGCAGACCGACAGAGGTCCAACCGCGATAGAATTCCTCAGCAGAGGAGCCCGTCACCGCGCGCATCCGACCACGGGATTCAGCCCGAGGCTGATTAAAGGCATTCAGCGATGGGAAGGAACAACCCAAGACCGAAATGACATTGGTCTCCGATGGCGAACGGTTTCGGAAGGCGAGGAGCGCGGAACCGAATCAGAAACATGCGCCCATGAGCTTTGATGGAGAACTGCCGCCGTCGCCGACAAAAACTCATCGCGCGGATAAAGCGGGTTCCGCAATCAACGTGTAAGCCCACCGACAATCCAAAGGGATAACCGGAATCTGGATCTTTCAGGAATGCCCCCTGAAATCGGTCAAGAACGATCTCGTGTTGTCGAGGCAAGGGCGGATAAGTCGCTGGCTGCTCGACAACTGGAAAGTATTGTCGAGGAGAGATCGGTTCCTGCAACTCACCAGCCGCAACGGCTTCCAAGGTAAGCGTCAGTTCTTCAGGAGCATAGTCAAACACGATCTCGGCGATCTCTTCGATATCTTCGGTGATACCTTGGCGTCGCAGGCCTTCTCGGATCACGCGGGTGATTGGGCGCAGACGGCTTCCGCCTGTTCTACCGTGTGACAAACTGAGGGGACAATAATAGGGCGTGGCGGACACGAATGTTGTGGTACAGCATCCTTGCCACGGCTTGTATTCGGATGCTCGTCCGACATACATCGGAGTCACCAGTAGATCGGGCCGACCGCCGCGTTGCCGCAATCGACTCAAACGCCGGAGTGCATCCACTTCGTTTGGTTGGAAGCCACCACGAGCATGAACGAAGACGTGGTCGATGAACCCGTCGTTGTCTTCATCCCGCGGCCACCAAAAGGCGTGGTCATGGTATTTAGCAGGGTTCGTCGTCAGCCTCGTGACCGCTGAGCGAGCGACTGGGGGTTCTGCAAAGGGCCATCGCTGCCGAACGGAACCGGTCAGCCACGAGTAGCGTATCGGTCAGCGCTGGAAGAACGGGCCGGTGAACGGTGGCGGTGTTGAGGGCGTATACCACGAGATCGACTGCTTCAGGGTCTCGGGGTTTCGGCTGGGGAGAAGGACGAGGTACATCGTAGATCGCACGGGGAACGGCGTAGTGAACCCAGCGAGTGCCGATAGGCCGTTCTAGGCCGTCCTTGATGTCCTGGCCCGATTCGCGGAGCAGACAGCGAAGGAGCGACACCTCAGATCGTTCAGTATTGAGGATCGACCGAAAATCTTCTTTGGCTGTTGGACGGGAGTCTGTGGCGATGATCTTGGTTCGCGGCAGCAGCGAAACGGTTTCGGATTTCACATCGCCGCATGGAGCCAGGCGACGTTCGAGGGTGTAGTCCCGATACTCCTTCCCGACAGGGTTTCCACCATCTTCGATGCAGACGCATTCCCAGTGTGTTCGCCTGTCTCCTTGGGGGACCACGTCCGGGATGTCCTTCAACTGCGATGAGTGTACCTCTGCTCGACACCACGACTCGGCCCGGCCGAAGTAGGTCAGACGACCGAGGATCAGCTTCAGATCAGGGAGCGATTGCGCATCGAGATCGACGTTGGCCCAGTGGAACACGAGGGGTTGGTCCTTACGCACCGTGGCGAAGGTGTCGAATACCGCCGAACCGGAGTTCTTGACGATCCCGGCATCATGAATTGGGAAGTACTGCCGAGTGTGGCCACCGGCGGTCTTCGGCAGCCAAATGGACGGCGTTGCAGCCAACATTGCGAGAAGTTGCAGCAAGGTGCGAGAAGGGAATGTCATCGCCTTCAACATCCGCCAAAGCAATTGGTTCAGGGGCGGACGCCAAAACCCTCACTTGGTCAATCGCGGTAGAAAATGACTCACCGGGATTCGCGAGTTTCCAAGCGTCCGCCTCTGCGTCGGTGAGTGGTTCCTTAAGCGACAATACATTGGCTTTCGACAGTGACAGCTTGCTCTGAGCGTCTATGGGAACCCCTCGTTTCTTCAACGAAGAAATTCCCTCGACCGTAGCTTTCGGTTCCGGCTTCGGTGGCGGACCTTCATCCGGATACGGCAGCGTCGTCAGCCCTCGCCCCGCGATGGCCACGAACGCCCGTAGCAACCGCCAGTGCGACGGCGGCCACTCGACACGGCCTTCGCTGTGGTGTGCCTGCCACTGGTGCAGGTGCGCTCTGCCGGTCAGGAAGCGGATGGCGATGGAAAGACTCATTCCTGCACCTCGGCTTCCTCGGTGCCTGCCATCTTCTTTTGGAGCTTCTTCCAAGCATCGCTCCACTTCTTGAGGGCTTTTTTGACGACATCGTGCGCGGGGTTGTCCACTTCCTCACCCGCGTCGTCGTCTCGCTTCTCAGGGTTTTGAGTGAGAAGTGCATTTTGGTCTTCTTCCGGCCACTCACCCGTAATGATGAGCGCGGTGTAAGTCTTCTTCTTGGCTCCTTTGCCTTCGGTCACCTGTTTCACTTCGGCACGATCTGTGAAGCCAGTCAAGATAATCGCTTCAGACGTGGTTCCGTCTGGCAGGGGTTCCTTACCGACTACATCCACGGCATAGGTAACGACCGACACTCGCCTCTGCGCCCACTCGTCACCTTCGGTGTGCCGAGGGAAACAGACGTTGCGAGCGGCGGTGAAGGCGGTCGTAATGTCACCTGTTGCTGGCCACCTTCCCGCGCCGCTTCCGAGGTCGGCGGGCTTGCCATCGAGCGTCACTACGACACCCGCCACATCGAATTCACAGGCGGTCCGCAGACGGAGGTATTCGTTCAGAAACCGATCGATCTTGTAGAGCGCCCACGACTGGAGAAACCGTCGTTTTGGTTCATCGAAGCAGTACCCCTTGAGCGTCGAGAGGTGGACGATAAATGATGCCGAGATGCTCGTGGAAGTGAATTCTTGGCGTGGATATGGAATATTGTCTTTCGCGGTCACCTCGCCGCGATAGACTCCACCTGAGTTGGCCTGGTTAGGTGAACATGCTTCGATGTATGCCGAGACCAGTCGGGGCAGACGAATGCGCCCGTCGATTTCTTCCAGAAACACGCCGTGGAGTACGCAGCCAGGATCGCGGTCAAAGATCGCCGGCACCATCTTCCAGATGTGAACGGGCCGCTGCTTGTTCGCTCCGAGTGCGTTCTTCATCTCGTCTCGGTACACCGCTTCGTTACGTTTGGCTCCAAGGACATACGGTGATGCCAAGCGATGCGGTTCTCGAACTGAGGATGTCAGGAAGGTGTTGTTGCGGTGCCCATCGAGCACCCGGACGTATGGGATACCCTGACAATCGCTGTTGTAGTCCTCCCCCTGAAGGCATACTTCTTCGAGCCTGTTGGCCATCGACTGGACCGATTCGACCAGCAGCATGTCCACCGTTTCGGTCCGGTTCGGTTTCGTCTTGTCAATGTCCGGTGAATTGCGAACTCCCTTGTACAGAGCGGGACCGAGGTCCGGGAAACCCGTCGGCTGGAATCGCCCACCGCCGCCGGTGGCAACCTTGAGTTCGGCTTCGATGAGCAGACGCGAGGATTTATCGAGCGGGGCGAGATTGATCGGCATGGATGGTCTCCGCTTACGAGTTTGTGGATTCGGGTTTGATGGCGAGTGCGGCCGAAACTCCGGGGTGCTGCACGGGGATGAGCATCATGCCGGCCAAACGCCGGCAATCGAAGTTCGTGACAAGTGAAGCCAAGTCCACGTCGCGCAGAACGGCAGGATAGCCCTTCGCCCGCAGGCGGCGAGCGGCCAGTTGAACGGCGTCGGCCAGTCTCCCGGCTTCCAGCAGCGACAGCACGTCCAAGCAATCGGGTGAGAACGGCTCGTCGCCGGTTCGTCGCACGGATTCCCTTTCAACCGGCCGTCGCGGGAGTCGTCCTCCGACGAAGCAGAGCTTCAACAAGTGGTAGACCCGAGGCAGTGCTGTTGCGTCGCGGAGTTCGTCCTCGCTCAACCAATTGGGAAGATCGAGGGAAATCCGCGGTTCATCTTCAAGGAACCAGACGGCGGACGTTCTCAGGTCTGGGGTTTCTTCACGGGCTTGTCGGTCGTCGATGCGAGCCTGAGTCCATTGCCCGGAATCGATCAACGCGAAACCGTGAATCAATTCCGCGAGTCGCGCCTTCGTCGATGTCGCTGTTCCAGTAGGCCAGAAGGTCGGCGTAGGTCGCCCCCTGCGGACTCCAGAGTGGCAACCCGTCGCCCTTCCCGCGTTGAGCGTCGATCAGCCGACGACGCAGAACCGCATTCAAGTTCGCCGGTAACGATGCCCCGCGAGACCAGACCGTACTCCGACTGATTTCGTCCCACTGCCATGCACGACCGCGCCGTCTCACTGGCAGCAAGTTCGACCGGATGGCATCGACGGCAGGACGATACGGATCGGACGATTCACCCCAGGCCGCGATGCCCGCGATGGCACGAGCGAGTCGGAGATTAGCATCGTTCGCAGCGTCGGGCATCCATGTCCGAGAGAGAGGCGGACATGGGTTGAGCAACTGCTCGTGATCCTTGAGAAGGCTGACTTCTCGCTCGACGCCTGCCACCCGCGTGAGGACATCGACGAGGGTCTCTCCTACCGAAATCGACCTGTGCTCATCGCGTGTCAGCAATGTAGCTAGCGCCGTGTGAAGTGACTGACGGGCGCGCATCACGCGATCAGGAATACCCGGACCCTCGCGGAGTTTGCTGTAGACTCGCTGGCGGAAATCTTCAATCTCGGCGAGTTGGGGAGCCAGCGAATCAGGTGCTTGTGCTGTCGAGTGATAACCGAGGGATGAAGCGAGGTAGTACCCTTTACCCCGTCGCTCAAACAATGCAACTCGATGAAACGTATCAACGCCTCGCGCGACACCCAGTGTCTTGATTGCTTCCATCGCGTGCAGCGTATGCTCGGTTCGTTCACCAGAGACACGCTGGAGTTTCCCTTCTGCAAGCAGTGCGTGAACTCCTGGTAACGATGTGGCCTTCGTCCACAGCGGCATCCAGAACTCAGCTCGGCAGCGGGTGACCTGAGTGTCCTGTTTCGCTTCATCCTTGATCGAGGTGGAAGTTTCGTCCGACGCAAGATGATCGATCATGAATGGGAACGCGGCTTTGCCTTTTCCGTGCTGAGACAATCGCTTCGTTGTAGCACCTGCGAAGAGAACCGCCCCTTCCATCATGAGCAGAACGTCCCAAGGATTCGTGGACGACGAGGAAAAGAAATCCTGTCCACAGTTCGCCGAGCCTGCCGCCAACGGGAAGTGTTGTCCGGCAGTCCTTGAAGTGCCGCCGATTCGTGGGCTGCTGAACAGTGCGGCAATCAGGTATTCGTCAGTATCTACCGCAGGTGTGGTGAGGCCGATTGTCTCCTCGATCAATTCCCAGAAGTTGTTGGTGATATCGGCACTGCCTTCATTCCCACCAGTCCCGTAGAGGAAGCCAAACCTGGCATCTTCTTCAAGCGAAAGACTGGCATCAAACCAGTCGATGGCGGAGTCGCCCCAGCCGTTTCTCATTGCAGCAATAATGACGGGCTTCAGTGCCGCTCGCTTTTTCTTCGCAACATTCGTCCATCCTCGGCTCTTGAGGATTTTGTCGGTCAACTTCACGACCTGTTGTGAGGCAGCAAACCTGCCTGGTGGGTTCAAATCGCGGAGAACCCCCAACCTCTTCTTGGCCTTCTCGTTGCCGTCCGTGAAGAAACCTGGCCGGCCACCCCACGGAGCGAAGATTGGCGTGGGGCTGTAGATCGGGGTTTTCTTCTCACCGATCCCGTGAAGGAAGAAGCTCACCACTTCGTCCCGCGACCATTTAGTGTGAAGCCACAACACACCATCCTTCCACCAGGCCCGCGCCTGCGGGTCGGCTTGCTCGGCGATGAGCCGGAAGACGCCCAGACCCTTCAGGTAATTGCCGAGCGGTTCGGGAGTGCAGCCCCGAAGTTCGAGGATGTGTCCGGCCATCAGTTGCTTCCCCTTCCGCATTCGTCTTCCTCGGCACTGGCCCGGCAATCCGCGGCCCGGAGGAGAGCTTCGAGGTAACCGAGTTGGAACGGGCCAAGCCGTTCGAGAAGCAATTGCGTTCGTTCCCGCCACGACGCACCGAATCGTGGGGACAACCCGAGTTCCATCACGTCGAGTGACAACGTCACCACTGGTGTCTCGTTCGACGATTTCAGATCGGCCAATGGTATCCGGCACCTGGGCAATGCGTCATCGTCCCGAACTCCGCGAGCCTGACGTTTATCTTTCGGGCAAGGATCGGGCACGTTGTCGCGGTCATCGTCCGGAGAACTACGAAGCGACATCCGCACCTTGCCGTGGTGGGCCGCGACGAGGTAGACGAGCAAGTCGAGTTCATCGGCAGTCAGGTCGATGAGTTCCTTCATCAATGGATCATTTGCCAAGCCGGGCGAGAGTACCTCATTTGGCACTTCGCCGAAGCTAGCTTTGTCGAGGCCATCGGGCCACGCAAACGATGGGTGGTCTGGTTTGGCCCGATAGAGGGATTCCAGAATCGCCAGTGTGCTGGCCAACTCGTGTCGGAAGCCGGGGCGACGACTGTCAGACTGATCGTTGGGCGCACGGCGAATCTTGTCTTTTCGCCACGCTGCATCAGGGGCCTTTGCCGCCGGTTGTTTGTTCAACTTCTGCTGAACCCGGGTGTCCGCGACTGACAGGGCCAACAGCTTCGCCTGAAATGCTGCGTGAGCCTTTCCCCAGTCGTGAACTCGGGCCGCGAGCCGGAGAACCTTGATTTGTGAATCTGTTAATCCCGATGATGCGAGAAGTTCGTCTAGCTTTCGGCAAACGTCAAGGGTGTGTTCCTCGACCGTCAGCCACGCGTTGATTTGGGAAAGGTCATCCGCTTCATCTTCGTCGTCCTGAGCCGTCGCCTTCGTAGGCTCGATGGGAGTGGGCAAATCGAAATCGAGATCCGTGGGAACCCCGGTCCATCCGAGATCGCGGTCGTAACCCCCGCACGATTTCTCCAGAAGGAAGACTTGCCCCGGATAGACCTGTCTCGCTGTCGCGCGGGTCGATTCCTTCCCAACCTTTTCGGTAGTTCCGCCGCCAAATGCGGCCCGCCTTCCGGAGTGCCGGAAGCAACTCGCGAAAGCGATGGAACGGCACCGAGCACAGTTCGCGCCGATGTGGGCGGTCCTTCTTCAGCGGTGTGTCGCCGCTCGGCAACTCACGCCAGAAAACCTGAATGTCGAGTTCCTCGCCGTCGCGGATGAACCGCGAGATGTCCACGTCGGCCCCGGTTAGGTCGGGCGTGGTGTCGAATAGATCGAACAGATCCTTGTCGTGGGGAACGAACCGCGGCTCGTAGGGGAAGAGAGTCTTCGCTTGTTCGCCCGATGTTTCTTCATCGATTTCAGTCTTAATCTTCGTCAACGTCTGTAAACCAACGTCACTGAGCGTCTTCAGCTTCTCTCGCGCGGCAACCAACTCCGCTCGGTCGTAGGGTTTTGCCCAATGATCGATTGGCTGATTATCCTTGCCGACATCCAGATCCAACCAGACTACCTTGCCGGCTTCCCCTGGATAACGTGCGCATCGTCCGAACCTCTGCACTAACGACGCCCAAGGTGCGAGTTCCGTGTACAGGACGCACGCTGACAGATCGACTCCTGCTTCAACGACCTGAGTCGAAATCAGAATACGGCGAGTTGAATCCTTCTGACCGAGGAATTCGCCCCATTGTTCGCGTTCGAGTGGCCGAAACCGTGAGTGAATCAACTTGATCGGAACTTGAGCGAGACTCACTTGCTTCTTGAGGAGTTCGTAGAGCTTTCTAGCCCGATCTACAGTGTTAACGATGACGAGCGTCAAACCAGATTGGGTATGGTTTTGAGGCTTTCCGATGTGATCGGCAAGTCTCTTCAGGTACTCTGCTTGTTTCCGTTCCGCATCGGCTTTGTCCGCTCGACCATCTTTCGTCTTTGGCTTTTCGAGAGCCGCAATCGGTGGTTGGATGACGGTCTTCGCGATTTGAAATAGTTGCCCGCTGCGGAGCGTAGTATCCGTTCCTTCATTTTCCGAAAGCTGATGGCGGGTGTTCCAGGCTTCCTCAACACGAGGCGACCAGTCCACCGCCCGCTCCAACCAGTGCTTCGCCATCGTCGCACTCATCCAGAGCGAGTGGCATGGGCGCGAGATGTGGCACTGCGTCTCTTTGGGGAACTGATCCCGCTCTGGCCGCAGTCGGAGGCTTCGACGCCAGGCGTCGAATTGTAAACTGCTCGCAAGCCCGGTGTCCATGATCTGGATTTCGTCGAAGACCCACAGGCAGTCGCTATTCAGAAAACCGAACTCCAGCGGCCAGCGTGCGCGGCCGGCGGCGTAGCCTCGGTTCATCGCGCGGGAGAGAAGCATGTCCTGCGTGCCGATCAAGATCGCGTCGCGTTCCGGCCACAGTGCCCAATCCGATTTTTCTTCTCCGCCGAGCAGGAGGTGAATAGCAATCAGATGCTGCCCGTGGTCACCGCTCGTCGAGGCCCAACCGTTGCTTCGTTGAGGGTTTGGTTCTGCTCGGTATCCACGGCCCACCCCGTCCGTTGCCCTCTTCAACTGAGCCGAGTTCGTCGGCAGGCCACCTGCGTCCGTTTCGGTCCAATCCGCTGACCCGGTGAGCAGACCGAGGCGGTCGAGCCATTTCACTGATTCAGTGAACGTCTGTTCAACGAGGACACGCATCGGGAGGCAGTACACAAGCCGACGAGGTGTGGTTGTACGGATCGCTTCCTCCGCGAAGCGTCGCTGCCAGACCCAGGACAGAATCGCTGCGGCCGTCTTGCCCAAGCCGGTCGGGACATCTAAGAGCATGGGAAACGTGTCAGCCAACGCGAGGCACTTCTGATACGGCAACGGTGAGGAATTCCCCGTCGCCTGCCTGAAGATGGAGGCGAAATGACTCTCCTGGCTGGTTGATTGTGTCATGTCCATGTCTTCAACCACACGAAACCCTGCAACGGATTGAGAAGGGGAAAGCGTACCGCGCCCTCCCTGCCTGTTCCATGTCGGTAGGAGCAGAATTTCTGCATTCAAGCCGTTGCTCGCAAATCGGGTTTTCATAGGCATTTTAGTGAATTGTCGAGCACCCGTCTGGATGGGCGAAGCTGGCTTCGCGGTAATCCACCGACAACGCCGTTGATTTCTCGCTCGATTTCCCGCAAGAATTCGAGCAGACGCTGGAAATCAGGCGGTTCTCCGCAGATCAGCCCCTGCATTTTTCGGTAGTCCTGTTCCAACTCTGTCAGACGGCCGGCTAGAGGCCCGTGGTCTGGAGCATTCATGGCGCCGGGCCGCATCCGTGCAAGATTTCGCCGCTTCCATGCTGGCGACCGGGGGCACTCATTGCCGTCCCCCGGACCCCCGGCTAGCCTCTCTCTGTTGCCGGGAAATCGCACCGTGCAAGAAACAAGGCTCCTGGCAGCCGAGGTAGACTGGGACGTTTTTTGCAGTAAAACTTGACAAACGCTCCGTCTTGTCATTTTCGAGCATTTCGACTGTTGCGTCTGTTTCGAGCATGTGCTAGAATACTCATGTCACGAAACCGGAGGCAAAAATCCATGACCACACTGATTTCCGAGAACTTTGAGACGGTTGCACCGAGCGAGGCCGATGCTCTGCTCGCGCGCGAGTCCAGCCGCCGCCTTGCAACCCACAAGCTCGGCAAGCGGTCCAGCATCCGCATCCAGCTTCTCGACGATGGCGAGGAAGCCGAAACGGTAGCGGTGCCAGCGTCCGCACTGCGATTGTTCCTGCATCTCCTGATCGAAATGTCCCAGGGCAACGCGGTGACCCTCATTCCCACCCATGCCGAACTGACCACGCAGCAAGCCGCCGATCTGCTTAACGTCTCGCGCCCCTACCTGGTCAAGCTGCTGGACGAAGGAAAAATCCCGTGCCGAACCGTCGGCAAGTACCGCCGTGTTCGCTTCGACGACCTGATGGCCTACAAGCGGAAAGATGACGAGGCCAGGGCCAAGATTCTCGATCAGCTTACGGCCGAAGCCCAGGAACTGGGGATGGGCTATTGATGGAGCAACCCGTCATCGCCGTCTACGACGCGAACATCCTTTACCCGGCCCCTCTGCGTGACCTGTTCATCCGGATCGCGCAAGCAGGGCTTGTGCTTGGAAGATGGACCGAAACGATCCATGATGAATGGACTCGCAATGTCCTCAAGGACAATCCGCAGCCTGTCCGCCGAGCGCCTGACACGAACCCGCAACCTGATGAACGAGGCCGTTCGTGATTGCCTCGTGACTGGTTACGAAGACTTGATTGCATCCCTTTCCTTGCCCGATCCGGACGACCGCCATGTCCTGGCCGCTGCCATACGCGCCGGTGCCGCCGTCATCGTGACCTACAATCTCAAGGACTTTCCGGCAGAGACTCTCGCCCGATTCGACATCGAGGCACAGCATCCAGACGACTTTCTGGTTAGCCTCCTCGACCAGGCCCCAGGCATGGTTTGCGCCGCCGTCAAACGGCAGCGTGAGAGTCTCCGCAACCCGCCCAAGACAGCTCAGGAACTCCTCGCCACGTTGGAAAGCCAGGGGCTAACCCAATCTGTTTCTCGGCTACGCGAATTCATCGACTTGCTTTGACTGCCGCAGCTGGTCAGAACTCGCATCTTGAGTTGGCTACTGGCCAGCCGCGATGGAGCCGCTCGCCCCGCCAAACCCATCGACCAAGTGTCCAGGATCACTAGAATGCCCCTTGAAAATCCCGTGTTTTTCAGTGGCTCATGCGAAAAGAAGTGCGAAAAGAAGTCACCGAAAACGCGGAAAACCGGGCCAAAACGATGGAAACGGTGGGAAACATGGAATACCGCAAAGCCTTACAAATAGCGGAGATACGGTAATGGTTAGGATCGGAATAGTCGGCGTCGGGTTCATGGGCATGATCCACTATCTCGCCGCCGCGAAACTGCGCGGCGCGAAGGTGACGGCGATCTGCAGCCGCGATCCGAAGAAGCTGGCTGGCGATTGGCGCGGCATTCGCGGCAACTTCGGGCCGGCCGGCACGCAGATGGACCTCGGCAAAATCAAGCGCTACGCCAACTTCGATGACCTGCTCGCCGATCCGGAGATCGACCTTGTTGACGTCTGCACGCCCACGCACCTTCACGAACCGATGGCGATCGCGGCGCTGAAGGCCGGCAAGCACGTTCTCGTCGAGAAGGCGATCGCGCTCGACGTGAAAGGTGCCGACGCCATGCTCAAGATGGCGGCCAAGACGGGTCGGCTGATGATGGTGGCCCACGTTCTGCCGTTCTTCCCCGACTTTGCCTGGGCCGCGGAGTTGATACGGAATGGCACGTACGGCAAACTGATCGGCGGGCATTTTTGCGCGTGATTTCCAGGCCGGACTGGTCGGATGACATCGGCGACGCAGCCAAAACCGGCGGTCCTGCCGTCGATCTGCACATCCACGATACGCACTTCATCGGCCTGATCGCGGGAGTGCCGAAACGCGTCTTCTCCTCCGGCGTCCTCGCGGCGGACGGCAGCGTGGAATACTTGACGACCAACTATTTGTATGGTGAAGGAGGGCCGGCCCTGTCCTGTTCCAGCGGGGCGGTGGCCATGAGCAGCCGGCCGTTCACGCACGGTTACGAGATCTATCTGGAGAAGGCAACGCTCGTCTATGAACCCGCCGCGCAATCGTCGCTGACGCTGCTGCCGGCGAAGGGACAACCCAAGACGGTGAAGCTGACAGCGGCCGGCGAGTTGAGCGCGTTCACTGCGGAGATCCAGACGGCGGTCGCGGGTGTCGGCGGCGGCAAGGTTCCGCCGCTCCTCAGCGCGCAGCTCGCGCGCGACGCCCTGGCACTGTGTTTCAAGGAGATCCAGTCCGTGACGACGGGCAAGGTCGTTGCCATCGGCTGACCGAGTCGGATTCGAGAGAGAGGAGCATCGGATTTTCCCCACGGGCGAGAAGTCGAGCGCCGTTTCGGCCAAATGAGATAGAGCCGCGACCGTCCATGTTCTGTTTACGATTCGCGCGAATCGTAAACAACCGGTATGGGTCCGATAAGCTGGGCAAGCTGAATTGAAAAAAACGGCCTTCTTTGCTATCCTTTCCGAAGGCCGGGACCTTCGTGTATGGCCGCTAGGAGCGAACCTCTCCTCTCCCGGTGGACAAGCTGCAATCAGCGTGAGCGAAGAACGGATTTGAGGTCCGTCCCACCTCGGATAAACAGGAGATGATGCGTCCATGGGCCGACCGATCCGAACCTTCACCGTCCTGCCGTATCTCCCCGAACGCCTGCAACCTCTTCATAAGCTCGCTTATAACTTGTGGTGGTGCTGGAACCCCGAGGCTATCGCCCTGTTCCGGCGCATCGACGCCGACCTGTTCGAGACGGTCGAACATAGTCCGGTCAAGCTCCTCGGCGCCACGGAGCAAGCGCGGCTGGAAAACCTGCTCGCCGACGACGGCTTTCTCGCGCACATGGACCGTGTCGAGGAGGCGTTCGACGCTTACATGAACGGCCCAACCTGGTTCGACGAAGTGTTCCAGTCAAAGTACCGGGCCGCATCGAACGGGCCCGCTACGCACTCTTCCCGACCGCAGACGGCGGGGAAAGGGGGAGCGGCCGTCGACGACCTGCGCATCGCCTATTTCAGCGCGGAGTTTGGATTGCACGAGAGCGTCCCGGTTTACTCGGGCGGCCTCGGCGTGCTGTCCGGCGACCACCTGAAAAGTGCCAGCGACCTCGGGCTGCCGCTCTCCGGCGTCGGCCTGATGTACCGCGAGGGGTACTTCCGCCAGTACCTCACCGTGGACGGCTGGCAGCAGGAACGCTACCCGGAGAACGATTTCTTCAACCTGCCCCTCAATCCGGAGACGAAGAAGGACGGCACCCCGCTGTTGGTGTCCGTCCAGTTCCCCGGCCGCGAGGTGTTCCTGCGGATCTGGCGGTTACAGGTCGGTCGGGTGCCGCTCTATCTGCTTGACACGAACATCCCGCAGAACAACGCCGAGGACCGGACCATCACGGCCCGGCTCTATGGCGGCGACATCGACATGCGCATCCGCCAGGAGATGATTCTCGGCATCGGCGGCGTGCGGGCCTTGCGAGCGCTGGGGAAACAGCCCGTGGTCTGCCACATGAACGAGGGACACAGTGCGTTCTGCGGTCTGGAGCGCATCCGGACGCTGATCGAGGAGACGGGCCTCGATTTCGGCGCCGCGCGCGAAGCGGTCGCCGCCGGCGCCGTCTTCACCACGCACACCCCGGTTCCGGCCGGCAATGACGTCTTCAGCCCGCAGCTCGTCGAGCATTACTTTTCCTCGTATCTGCCGCATCTGAAAATCGACCGGCACGAATTCCTCGGTCTGGGGCGTCAGAATCCCGACGACAACAATGAGCTATTCGGGATGACGGTGCTGGCCATTCGGCTCGCCAACTCGACCAACGGGGTCAGCAAGCTGCACGGCTCCGTTTCGCGCAAGATGTGGAAAAACATCTGGCCGGAACTGCCGGTCGCCGAAGCACCGATCACGTCGATCACCAACGGCGTGCATACCCGCAGCTGGTTGTCGGCCGACATGATCCAGCTCTTCGACCGTTACCTCGGCGTGCGCTGGGAGGGCCTCATCGCCGATCGACCCGTCTGGAAGCGAATCGAAACGATCCCCGACGCCGAGCTGTGGCGGACGCACGAACGGCGCCGGGAACGTCTCGTCGCTTTCGCCCGCGGCCGGCTCAAGCAACAATTGCGGCACCGCAGCGCTCCGCCGGCCGAGATCGCCCGTGCCGACGAGATCCTCGATCCCGAAGCGCTGACCATCGGGTTCGCCCGGCGCTTCGCAACCTACAAGCGGGGGACGCTTCTCTTCCGCGATCTCGAACGGCTGGGCGCGATCCTGAATCTCAAGGATCGGCCGGTGCAGATCCTGTTCAGCGGCAAGGCGCATCCGCGCGATCACGGCGGCAAGGAGCTGATTGCCGAGATCCAGCACATCGCCCGCCGGCCGGAGTTTCGCCGCCGCATCCTCTTCCTCGAAGACTACGACATGAACGTGGCCCGCTATCTCGTTCAAGGGGTGGACGTGTGGTTGAACAATCCGCGCCGACCGCTGGAGGCGTCGGGGACCAGCGGCATGAAAGTGGCCGCCAACGGTGGCTTGAACCTGAGCATCCTCGACGGCTGGTGGTGCGAAGGGTACGACGGCGACAACGGCTGGGCGATCGGTGCGGGCGAGGAGTATTCCGATCTGACGTACCAGGACGACGTGGAGAGCCGGGCGATCTTCGACTTGCTGGAACAGGAGATCGTGCCGTTGTTTTACACGCGCTCCAGCGACGGCTTGCCGCGCGGCTGGGTGCGGAAGATGAAACGCTCCATCGCCACCCTCAGTCCGGTCTACAACACCGGGCCGCATGGTCTCGGAGTATATGACCCGCTGTTATGGCCCCTCGGCCGCCCGGTTCCTGAGCCTCACCGCCGATAACCTGGCCCGCGCCCGTTCCCTTGCGAGCTGGAGGCACACGCTGGAGCACGGCTGGAACGATGTCAAGGTCGAGTCGGTGGAAACGCAGAGCACCGATCCGATGCACGTCGGCGACGAAATGGGTGTGCAAGTGCGTGTCCGGCTGGGGAAGGTCCGTCCCGAAGATATCGAAGTGCAGCTCTTCCACGGCCTGGTCGATTCGCTCGGCGAGATCCCGAACCCCGGCACCATTCCGCTGTCGCACAATGGCCATCCGGAAGGGTCGAGTTGGCTCTTCACGGGCAAGATCCCGTTCCGGTCGAGTGGTCAGCACGGCTTCGCGGTCCGTGTCTTGCCGCGGAATCAGGACCTTGCCAGTCCGTATGAGCCGGGGTTGGTGTGTTGGGGATGAAACGGGGGAGAGACTCACCACCAAACCACGCCCCGTTTAGCCGCGAGCTTTTGCGAGCGCTTGACCAGCGCTCGCAAAAGCTCGCGGCTAAACGGGAACGCGTTCTGATTACCGCGACGCGTCCAGTATCGCCTTCGCCTGCGCTTGCAGAGGCTGATACTGCGGCTGCCACGGTCCTTCGACAATCTCGCCGTAGAGTTCGCGCACCTTCGGCGTCATTCCTTCCTTGTTCCGCAGGTTAGTCGCTCGATTCCACAGAACCTGGGCGTTGGTCGGATCGAGGGCGAAGACCGTGGCGTAGGCTCGGTCGGCCTGCTCGATTTCATCCATCTGGAGTAGCTGAGTGGCCAACTGCAACCATTGGTTCAAGTCGGTCGTCGCCTGAGCGAACGGCGTCGTCTGGTAGTCCCAGGCGAGATTGCGCTCACCCGCCTGCCGAAGCAGCGGCGCGATCAGGACGGGACAGGCCGCCTCCATGCCGGCCGGATCGAGCGACCGCCAACGGTCTGCCGTCCGCATCACTTTGGCCAGGAACTCGGGTGATGCCTTCTGATCGAGGACCGCCATCGCCTCCGCTTGCCGTGCGTAATGAGCCGCCAAAATCTGATATTCCCTCCGCACTTCTTCGAGGTGAAGCACCCCGAAGAATTGATGGTAGTCCAGATCGAGAGCACGCTCCAGCCGTTCGATGGCACGGGCCGTCTGCTTGCGGTTCACCGCGATGGTGTAACCGACCCGCCACAGAATGGAACGCTTCGCCTGCCTCGGATCGGCCAGCAGTTCGCCGAGCAAGCGGTCGGCTTCCTCCCACTTTTGCCGCTCGACGCGATCGTTGAGAAGAGCGAGCGTTAGCTCGATCCGATCGGCCCCCTTGTTCGTGGAGGATGCCAGCGTGTCGAGAATCATCTCCGCCACGTCTGGAACCTGAAGTTGCTTGCACTGCTCCGCAAGTGTGACGAGAGCCAACCCGTAGCCCTTCGACACCAGATCGGCGACCGTCTGGCGGGCGCGGGGACCGTTCGCCGTGCCGTTCAGGAAAGCCGTGACGAAGGAGGTATCGACCGGTGGGATCAGGCCCTGTTTGAGCGTGTCCTCGTACAGGGTCAGGAGAGCCGCGTTGCCCTTCTCATGTTCGGCACTTCCTAGCAGGGCAAGTCCCAGTTCGTACCGGGCGGCATATTCCAGTGCGGGAATACCCTTCATTCGGGGAAGCACCGCCGTGAAGAGTTCCTGAAGGAACGACCGACCGTCACCCTCCAGGGACTTGCCCCAGCCGCGCAACGCGATCGCCCACACCATCACCGGCGAACGGCACTCCTTGACGAAGCTCAGCAGCTTGTCGGTGTGGCGCAAATCCGGCTTCTGCGAGAGCGAGCGGAACACGGACATTTGCGACGTAAAGCTGTCGAAAGGGCCGCCCTTCCAGCCCTCCGCGCCGGCGTCGGTGTTGTGCATGTATGCCTCGATCAGCAGCTTCTTGTCGCGGTTCGGCGTCGGGACGGTGTTCAGCTCCACGCCGGCCGAGTAGAGAAGCACGTAGAAGCCGAGGCGGCGGTCGCCTTCGTACAGGAAGCGCCGGGTGACGAGAGACAACAACAGTTCGCGGTTCTGGGCGTATTCACCGGCGATCAGTTCCAGGGCGAGGGCGGGATCCATCTTCTGATAGTCGCCGAGATCGGTCGTCTTGCGGACCTGCATGACATGTTCGCGCGTCCGGGCCGGCACCGGCAGGAGGACGAACTCCTTCTCATCCGGCTTCAGGTCGGGAGCGGCGCTCGCCTTGATCTTCCAGGTGCCAACGAGGATTTCCTTGCCCTCGACGATGCGTCGCACCGCACCGTCGGCGTCGTAGATTTCGCGGGACAGCACCTTGCCGCCCGGTTTGTCGGTGATCTGCCGTTCCATCAGTCGGCCATCCTCCGCGAAGACGAGCTGCACGCACAGCCGGCCGGGAGCGACGACGGCAACGGTTCGTTCATCGACGCGGATCAGGTCCGCACCACGAGCGAGGTCTTCAGCCGGCGGCAGCGACCAGGGAACCAATTCGGACAATTCGGAGCGGTGATAGCGGCTCACAGTGCGGCGTCCGCCCAGCCCAAGCTCCGGATACAGGTGATAGAGGGCCGTGCCGTCGCAGATCACGACCTCGCGCAGGGCCGAGGACAGGATGCGTTCGTAACGGTAGGACCCGGCCCCGTTGCAGACCAGCGTGAAGTCCGCGTCGGGAATCGTCACGGTTTGCCAGCCGGCGGAACGGGCGCGGTCGATCAGGACACGAGCGCGGGGGTCGATCTTGCCGAGGCGCGGGGCCGATTCGGCGCCCTCCGCTTCCAGCAGGGCCAGGAGGTCCATCTCGTTGGCCCGCAGACCGGGGGCATAGCCGGCAAGGTCGCGGAAGACGTTCAGGTCATTGTTCATCTGCGGCCGTCGGTAGATCAGGTGCGGGTTGAGCCGGGGCGGTTGAGGAACCAGGTCTTTAGCCGTCTTGCCGTTATCGAACTGCTCCAGTTGTTGTGCTGGGACATCGCGAATATCTCTGAAGTAGCGGCGTTTCAGATCATCTCGGACTACGAGGTCGGTCTTGGTTTCGATGTCCAGATACCTCTGCCGACGGAAATCGGAACGATCGTCGTTGTCCCGGCTCACCCGTGCCAGGAGATTGTCGCCTAACGGTTCCAGCCGCGGATTGGCCGTGATTTCTTCGTCAAGCCGAGCTTTGATTACCCTCCTGGTTTCCGGATTCTTGGCCAAATCGAATTGCCGAGTTTTGACAATCTTATCGTACTCGGCATTCCCCCGAATGGCGGCCAGAGCCTGCTGAACGACCTCCGGGTCGACGCCTTGCCGGCTCTGCATCCGTACGATTCGATCCCTCGAATCCATAACCCCGCCGGAGCCCATCGTCGCGGAGCGTAAGATGCCGGGATTAGCTGAACTCACTTGCGCCGTACTGAGACCACTATAGATGCCCATAGACGGAATCAGCCCAGCGTTGAAATCCCGCCCCCCCCAGACCCCGACGATCCCGAATAGGAACCGGAAGTGGCCATCGAATAGTAATTCATCGTCGGCCCCGAATACGTCCTGCCGTACGGCGCCAGGTACGGGTTGAAATACGGATAGTAGGTCCCCGGAGCATACTGCGAATACGGGGTGATCCCATACGGGTTCACCGGGATCGGGGCGTCTTTGGTAGCCTTTTGGTCGCCGTCTGTGGGATTAGCTAGCAATGTAATCGGCTGACGCGAAGCAATCGTGCCGATGAGCTGTTCCGCGGTCGTCTTCCCGGTTTGCGGCGCGGGCACGGTCGGTATACCGGGCATTCCGGGCAATGGTTCGTACACAACCGGAATCTTGTCTGGGCACGGATAGAGCGCCCAGTGGTCCTTGCGGCCGCGGTCCACGTTGTACTGAGCGTACATCGCGTCGTTCTCCAGCACGATGAGCGAGGTGAACGGCGTCATCACGTACAGCGACTTGCTCAACGCGATCAGGGCGGCCTTGTTCTGCTCGGCACCCTGGGCGATCAGGCGTTCCACTTCGAGCCGGCCCCACGTGCGCGGCAGATAGTCGGCGTCTTTCTTGATCTGCTCCACCTTCAGTTCGCGGCGATAGTCCTTGCCGCCGAGCGTGCCGGTGACGATCAGCTTCTCCGGCAGAGGACCGTCGGCCTCCGTGCTGCGAGCGACGGCGCACAACTCCTCACCCTGGGCCACAGCCGTCGAGTGACAGAGGAATGTCAGTTTGCCGTCGGCGTCGGCGACTTTCACGCCGAGGAGCCGCGGTGTGTTGAGCGTGGAATACAGCTCGAACACCTTCCAGGCGACCTGCTCATCCGGATTGATCTGCGTGAGATAACCGCCGGTCTTCTCCGCGGCGAGCTTCATGAACGTGCGGTTCCACTTCTTGCCGACGGCCACGCCGATGTAACTCGCCCCGGCCGGGATGCGCCGGGCCAGCACTTCCGGCCGGCGCTCGCCGATGCTGGTCAGGCCGCAGCCGATGTGAACGACGTGCAGGTTCTTTTTGTCCTTCACCAGTGGGGCGGCCGCTTCCAGGGCGCGCTCCAGATCGAGCGCCCCGATGAGCTTTTGTTTCTCCAGGAAGGCAACCGCGGCCGCGATGTTCTCCGCCGTCACGGGTCGCAGCTCGGTAGTGAGGAACTGCGGCCGGGCCGAGGCGGCGACGACGGTGAACGTGTCGGTATGTTCGGCCTGCGACAGGAGTTTGCGGACGATCTCGATCTGCGTCCGGGCCAGCAGCGGATCGCGCTCGGCGGACGTCTCGACGACGAACAGCCAGTCGCGCCGCTCTCGTTTAGCGTCGTGGTGTAGGTCGGGCCGCAGTCGGACCTGAAGGTAACGGGCGTTATCATGCCGGGCCTCGGCGAACTTCGCCGCATCCAACGCCGACAGGCCGGTGTTGACGTCGGTCAGCCCCAGCACCACGTCGCGGCCCAGATGGACGCCGCGCGCCTCGGCATCGAGGACGAGATCATTCTTGTCCGTGGTTGCGTGAAGCGTGTGCGTCTCGCACTGCCAGGCCGTGGCAGCGCCGTCCTTGATGCGTGCATGGAACGACCATTTTCCGACTTCTTCGAGGCTGTGTCCGCCCGGGAAGCGATACGGGGCCTTGCCGTAGAGGCCGTTCAGCTTCTGCGTATAGCTAAGGACGATTCGCTTCTCCTGACAGCCTTCCAGCGGGAAGACGCGCATCTTGAACGTGTTGCCGTCCACCCACTCCAGCAGGGCCGGGTCTTTCTGGCGGCGCACGATGCTCTCAAAGATCGCTCGGCCTTCGTTGCGTTCGACCATGCCGCCTTCCATCAGGTTGCCATCGACGTACATGGCCAGGCGCGACAGCGAGGCGTCGGGCGGCAGCGGGAAGTAGAACGTGCCTTCCTGACGGCTCGCCAGGTGGTTGAAGTAGGTCTGGTCGATGGTGGTACGGGCGTAGCCGTCCTCGATATGAACGTCCAGATGGAACCCGCGCAGGGTAAGCGTCGCCTCCTGCCCGTTGGGATCGACGACGACCAGGGCGCCGCCCTGGAACCGCGCGGCGGGAACGAGAACGCCTTCCGCAACCGTCATCAGGTCGCGCGCCCACTCCAGAAGAAACGAGGCGCGGGGAGCGATGCTGATCTTCGTCGTGTCGGCGAGGAGTTGCTGCCCGGCGCTCAGCACGCCGTCGAAGTCGCTGACCTTCACCTTGCCCTGGGTGACGGCGACGTTGGTGCCGGCGTCGTCGGCACGGACGATGAACTTGGTGCCGAGGGCCGTCACATCGCGTTTCGGTGTCTGCACGACGAAAGTCGCATCGGTATTTGAAGACGGTCGTGGCTCCACTTCGACGAAGACTTCGCCGCGTTTCAGCGTGATTTTGCGCTCGGCATCGCAGCGAACGGCGGTGTTCTCATTCAGATAGAGAGCGGAACCATCCGGCAGCTGGACACGGCGACGCTCCTTGGCATTCGTAGCCAGGGACTGACCGGGGAGGAGAACGGGAACCGCCGGCGTCACCGGGCGCGGCCGGGCAGTCGTTCGGCGATCGAGTGCTCCTGGCCCGTCTTCGTGGCTTCGAGAGCGGACGGAGGAGCCATCTCCCGCATCCCGATGGTTCGAGAAGAACTGGAATCCCGCGGCGATGCTGGCAAGCAGGGCCGCCGCAGCTGCCACCCAGGCAACGCGGCGCGGGAAGATGGAGGGACGACGCGGGGTGGAGGACGGATTTGAAATCCGTCCTACCGAATCGTGGGACGGATTTGAAATCCGTCCTACCGCGGCGACGGCCAGCATGCGCTGACGGACGCGGTCGGCGAACTCAGCCGGCACCGCTGGCGGATCATACGACTGGTCGAGCAGGCGCACCACGTTGTCGTCGCCGGGATGCGGCGGCGCGGCAGAACTGGGGTCATAGGCGTTCATGGTAGATCCTTATTCGAGAAGTCGCCGCAAGCGGCGGAGAAGGTCACGACGGTTGTGTTCCCAGGGTCCGGTTGAGGGCGACGAACGTGGCGCGAAATGCCTTGCGGGCACGGGTCAGCAGCGATTCGACGGACTTTTCGCTCTGGTGCCACATACCGGCCAGATCGCGGACGCTTCGCCCGTTGACGTACTTCGCTTCCAGTGCTTCGCGGTAGTGAGACGGCAGGCTGCGACATGGTCACGTTCACCAGGTCGCGCGTCTCCTCACGCCGCAATACCTCGTCGTCGAACGGTTCAGCTTCGATGCGCTCGAACACCGCGGCGAGTTCCTTATCCACCCGCGCCCACAGCAGGTCGAGCGACACGGTCTGTTTCGCATGGGTCAGAGCACGGCTGATCTCATTGCGGGCGAGACCGGTCAGCCAGGGGAAGATGTTGTCGCCGCAGCGTTTCGGGTCGTAATTACTCAGATCGCGCAGGGCACGGACCAGCGTTTCCTGCACGACTTCCTCGCACAGGTGGCCATCTCGGCCGACGCGGTAGAGGCAGAAGTGATACAGGGGCGTCAGCACTTCGTCGGCGAGGGTCCGGACTGCATCGGCGTCGCCGCTCAGTGCCCGCCGCCGCCAAACAGCGTTGAAAATCGGTCGCACGAGATGGGCCTCCCATTCCTCGGATCGCCGAACCGTCATGGTTCGACGCGGGTTGCGGGCACGCTGTTGACACCAGCCTGGCATGGTTCAAAAACAGGCCAGCTTGGGTAATACGGTTGTAGGACGGCCTTCCCAGGCCGTCCGAGGCGGAGCGGACGGCCTGGGAAGGCCGTCCTACAACCGTGTTACCCTGATATGAACCATGCCACCAGCCTGACGCGCAAGCGAAGGTAACTACCTGCCAGACCTTCGCTTGCGCGTCAGGCTGTTGACACCAGCCGGCATGGTTCAAACGGGGCACCGAAGGGGTAACACCGTGGTAGGATGGATTTGCAATCCCTCCGCCATCGCCCGGACGGATTGCAAATCCGTCCTACCACGGTGTTACCCGCCTTTGAACCGTGCCCACCAGCCTGACGCGCAAGCGAAGGTAACTACCTGCCAGACCTTCGCTTGCGCGTCAGGCTGTTCACACCAGCCTGACGCGCAAGCGAAGGTAACTACCTGCCAGACCTTCGCTTGCGCGTCAGGCTGGTGCCGGGTCGTACGCATCTCAGGCTAACGTACCATGTAAACGACGCGGCTCAATCCTTCGCGGTTGGGCGAAGTCCTTGTCCGCCTTCATCCGTTCCGCCGCATTGATTTAGTGTAAGGCAACCAAACAACGACAGGCTCAAAGGTGAGGCGGCCTTCAACGCTCTGCCAGCCCAGGGTACGCACAGGGGACTCAAATGTTTGCTCGATCACGCGGTTTGGTTGCTCTGGGAATGTGGTTGGCCCTGGCACTGCCGGCGCGAGTTCAGGCCGAAGACGCCGCGGCCCGGCTGTACGGCAAGGCACTGGATAGCAGCGGTTGGGTCATCGGCAAGGGGTCGGCCGGGGCGGGCTGTCTCGTGGATGGGCCGAACCGACTCATGGTGACCAATTATCATGTTGTGAAAGACCAGGACCAGGTGTCCGTGGCGTTTCCGGTCTTTGTGGGCGATATGCTTGTCGCCGATCGGGACTTCTACTGGAAGAACTGGAAGATCCTGTCCGTGAGCGCCAAAGTGATCTTCCGGGATGAGACGCGCGATTTGGCTTTGATCCAGGTTGACTCGTTGCCGCGCACTGCCAGCCCAGTTACATTTGCCGAGAAATTGCCGAAAGTGGGCGAGCGGATCTATCGTGTAGGCAGTCCGTCCGCGGATCAGGAATGCTGGCTGCAGACTGAGGGCAACGTCCGGGAGTTGAAAAAGGTCGATTTGACTTATCCGAGCAAGCAACACGTTGCAGCGACGGCCGTGGTCAGCGAGTTGCCCGGGACGAATGGCCACAGCGGAGCGGCGGTTTTGAACGAACGCGGCGAACTGGTTGCGATCCACGCCGCGAAGGAGAATGCACGGTCTTTGTCGGTATCGATTGACGTAAACGAGGTGCGGGCGTTCTTGACGGCAGGACGTGAACGTTTGGTCGTGAACAGGTAGTCAGAACGACACCGCACAAAAACGCCGCTTGCGATTCGCCGGTTCCACGGCGAATCGCAAGCGGCGTTTTCGTTCCATTCATTCTCACCAGCGGCGACCATAAACGACGCCGACGCCAACCACCGGCGGCGGCGCGCCCGGATCGACGTACACGACACGCCGCGGCGTGTACTCCATGTAGTGAATCACATAGTCGGAAACACCCTGCTCGCGCAGCCACACGAGCTGTTCGGGCGTCAACTGATACACCGTATGCGTCGCCCGAATCTGGTCGATGATCAAGTTATCGGGAACGTTATGCTCCGCCATGTCTCGAACCTGTTCCAGGCTCACCGGTCCACCCCGGGCGGCAATGTCAGCCTCGATGGCCTTCCTGTGATCGGCCGCATCGGCATTGGCACCCGCTGCGTTGCCGATGAGTCCGCCGGCGGTGGCACCGACCACCGCTCCCAGCACAGGAACATGAGCCAGAGAACCGAGAGCCGCTCCGGCAACACCGCCCGCACCGGCGCCGACCAGGGTCCCGGTTTGCGCATTGGTTGCGCAACCGCTGAGAAACAGCACGGGCACCAGGGCAGCCCCTAGCCAGAGGCTGCCGCGGCGAGCGAACCTTCGTGTTTTCTGTTCCGTCTTCATGATACTTTACCTCCGTCTAACCCAACTCCCCCGCATAGCAATGCCGTTTCAGGCTGTCAATCGCAGTCGCGGCACGAATGACTGTCACTATTCCATTTATCGGTAGATCGGGGTTCACAGCATGACGTATTGACGGAACGCCTGCATCGCGGTGGTAAACTGCGGAGATTGGATGTGGAGAGATCATACCGCTGGCGGTCTAGGAGTGTGGGGCAGGCATTCCTGCCTGCCACATCTCAGGCAGGCAGGAATGCCTGCCCCACACTGCTAAGCCGCAAGCGGCGAAGACAGATTACGGGAAGATCGCCAACAGCGTCACGATGGCGGCAGCTTCGCCAGCGCCCCGGTGGTGCTCAGACCTTCCGGATAGAGCTTGTACGGCACGGGATCGCCCGGCAGACACTTGCCGGCGCTGCTGTCAAACCTCCGGCAGGGGTCCGTCATCAAATGGTACGGGAACAGCACCGTGTCCTTCATGAAGTAGCTGAACGAAACCACCGGGCCGAGCACACCCAGGTCCCAGCCATAGCGTTCCGCGTTCAGCTTCCTCGAAGAGCAGCCGCTCATGATTGACGTAGTTTGGTTCGGCTTGCAGGCTCGTCTCCGGCCAGGACCGCCCAAGGTACGCACTGCGCGACAGAACGGGAGCTTCCGGGAACTTGATGTGGTCGCCACGATCATTGAGAGCTTGGATGCGCCAGGTCTCAAAGAGATCGAGCTCGGGTTGGAGTTGGATCAGCCGCTGCAAGCCAGGCGGGTCAAGCGAGATCTTCACCGACGGGGTATCACCTGTGCCGTAGCCCATGCCCGGTTGCTGAAAGAACGTCCTCTGGATCGGGGCGGCGGGAGCCGTGCTGGAGACCGGAGCCGGCGGCAGCGGCCTGGCGTTCATTCCAGCGGGCAAACATTGTGGCGCCGAGTTCACCGGTATCGGCATTGGCGCCGGATTATAAGTGGGATAGGGCAGATTTCCGCCGGGCTGCTGAGCGGGGGCCCGCCCCACCCCACCCAATCCGGCAGAGAGCAGCAGGCCCAGTAGGCCAGCCAGAAGTCGGTGGGACGGATTTGAAATCCGTCCTACGAGTTGGAGTCGGTGGGACGGATTTGAAATCCGTCCTACAAGATTAGACCCCATCCGAATTCGCGTATTCTGCCCGCGAACTGTAGTTTGGCGCTTCCTGCGTAATAGCGATGTCATGTGGATGACTCTCCTGCACCGACGCCGCGCTCACCTGGATGAAGCGCGTGCAGGTGCGCAACTCCTCGATGTTCCGAGTGCCGCAATAGCCCATCCCCGCTCGAAGTCCGCCGACGAGCTGGTAGATGAACGGAGCGAGCGGCCCCTTGTAAGGCACCCGGCCCTCGACGCCCTCCGGCACCAATTTGTCCCGCCCGCCGTCGCCCTGACGGTAGCGGTCCTTGGAGCCGGCGACCATGGCGCCGATCGACCCCATCCCGCGATACACTTTGAAGCTGCGCCCCTTGTAGATGATCGTCTGCCCTGGACTCTCGGCCAGTCCCGCCAGCAAGCTGCCCATCATGATGCAGTGGGCGCCCGCGGCCAGGGCTTTCGTGACGTCGCCGGAGTAGCGGATCCCGCCGTCCGCGACGATCGGCACCGCGCCGGCGACACCCTTCGTTGTCTGATAGATCGCGGTGATTTGCGGCACGCCGACGCCGGAAATCACGCGGGTGGTACAGATGCTTCCCGGCCCGATCCCGCATTTTACGGCATCGGCCCCAGCCTCCACCAATGCCCTGGCCCCCTCGGCCGTGGCGACGTTGCCGGCAATCACGTCGATGTCGTGACTGCGTTTGAGCCGCGTCACCGTGGCCACCACGTTGCCGGAATGGCCGTGGGCCGAATCCACCACCAGCACATCCACTCCCGCCCGGATCAGCGATTCGGCCCGTTCGTATTCATGCACGCTGATCGCCGCACCGACGCGCAGCCGGCCCCTGGGGTCTTTGCAAGCCTGGGGGAAGTTGGCAATCTTGTCCACGTCCTTGATGGTGATCAGCCCCTTCAGTTTAAATTTATCGTCCACCAGGAGCAGTTTCTCGACCTTATTTTCCGTTAAAATCCGTTCAGCCGCTGCAAGCGTCGTGTTCTCCGGGGCCGTTATGAGGTTGTGATGCGTCATCACCTCGGCCAGACGCTGGTTGTTGTCCTGCAGGAACCGCAAATCGCGGCGGGTCAGGATGCCCTTGAGAAACCCGTTCACCGTGATCGGCACGCCGCTGATCTTGTTCTGCTCCATGATTCGGCGAGCGGTGCCGACCGATTCGTCCGGCGGCAACGTGATCGGATCGGTGATGATCCCGTTTTCGCTGCGCTTGACCTTGTCCACCTCGCGCGTCTGATCCGCGATCGACAGGTTCTTGTGGATGACGCCCAACCCGCCCTCTTGAGCCAGGGCGATGGCCAGGTCGCTCTCGGTGACGGTGTCCATCGGCGACGAAAGGATGGGCAGGTTGAGGCGGATGCGGGCGGTCAGATGCGTTTTGACGTCCACGTCGCGCGGCACGACGTCCGAATAGGCCGGCTCGAGAAGGACGTCATCGAAGGTGATGCCCTGGTAAGCGATCCGGTCCTGCATGAGGGAGCTCCGTGAGGAATTGTCCTTTGACGCATTATATGTGGTTCGTGTGGTTCGTGTGGTTCGTGTGGTTCGTGTGGTGAGTGGTGAGTGGTGAGTGGTGAGTTTCGGGAAAGTCTTTCAAGGGGTGATGCTGTGACCGCCGGGTGTGGCGAGTTGTTCGAGCTGGTCGAGCTGCTGTCGGCGTCCCAGGGCGATCAGCGTGTCGCCGGCCTCCATGACCGCATCGCTGGGCGGATTGAAGAGCATATTGCCGGCCGCTTTCTTGATGGCCACGATGATTACGCCGAGATCCTGCCGCATTCGGCTCGCGCTCAAGCTGACCTGGTCCAGCTGACTTCCCTTCTCGACGCGCGTTTCTTCGATCTGCAAATCCAGGTGCTCGGTACTCGTCGCCAGCTCGATGAAATCGACGACCGCCGGCCGCATCACTGCCTGGGCAACCCGGTAACCGCCAATGGCATAGGGTGAGACGACGCGGTCCGCACCGGCACGGCGGAGCTTTTGCTCTGCCACTTCCCCTTCAGCCCGTGCCACGATGAACACCCCGGGATTCAGGAGGCGGGCGCTCAGGGTGATGTAGAGGTTGTCGGCGTCTGAAGCCGCCACAACCACAACGGCGCGTGCCGATTCGACGCGGGCTTTCCGAAGGATCTCGTCGAGGGTCGCATCGCCAGGAAGCGCGATGCCGTGCGGCAAGTCGAAGCCCTGGAGCAGTTCCGGCGTCCGGTCGATGACGACGAACGGAAGACTCTCATGCGAGAATTGCTGGCAGACGTATCTCCCCATCCGCCCATAACCGCAGACGATGAGATGGTTCTTCAGACCAGCCAGGCTCCGTTCCATTCGCCGCCTCCCGAATTCACCTTGAACCTCTCCACTGACCACACTGCGAATGATTTCACTGGCCGAATAGAAGAGGGTGAAGACGCCGCCGATCAGGAGGAAGATCGTGAAGACTCGGCCCTGGAAGTGGAGCGGAGGATCCTCGGCGTAACCGACGGTCGTCAGTGTAATGATCGTCATGTACAGGGCGTCGAACCACGTGTACTTTGGCTCCAGGATCCAGTAGCCGAGTGTCCCCACCACCACGAGAGCCATCGGCACGAGGATCAGCAGCAAGTAGCGGCGCGGTACGACGAGCATGAACTCTCCCTCTCTCGACCGAGTGCTAGAGCTGGTTCATCCGTCACCCTGTCAGTCGTGCCCGTCCCGCTTTCAACACCTCAGTTAGATGCACACGCTGCTGTTCCGTCTCGCAGCGGGCCTCCTTCGTTACCCACTCCATCGTGCGGTCGAGGATGGTCAGCAGCTGCGCGGCGGTCTCCGCAGACGGCGCGAGGGGCGATCCCTCCGCTTTGAAATAAATCGGAGAGGAATGAGCGTAGACATACTGGCCGTCGGGCAGCCGGTCGCGGCCCCAACAGCGTGCCGCCAGCCACGCGGTCTCTTTTGGCTCCAGCTCTACTTCAAGGAGAGCGTACTGCCGATTGCCGGACGCCTCCTTCGTCGCCACGACGCCGCCGTTGAGCAGCAGTTCCACACGGTCGAAGGGAGCCGTACTCTTCACTTCGATGCGGACGGGAATGCGTCTTCCTTCCGGCGGAAGTCGCAGGGTAGTACCCGGCCCGCAACCGTCGGCGATTATCGTCAACAGCGGGCCGTTCGTTATGAACGTCCTTCCCGCTTTCACCGCGTCAATCCACGCCGTATAGCCAAACGGTTGCCCTTCGGCGAGATGGGCGTAGGTGCGGACGGCTCCCAGGGCGACGGAGTTGCGATCCTTGCCGCTGCCTCCGGCGAGGGGCACGCGCAGTCCGCAGTCGAGCAACCGATACCAATCGCCCAGCACCTCGGGTTCCGGATCGTCGAAGTAGCTGATCTCGAAGGCATCGACTTTGCCGAGTAGGACGGCAGCCAGTGCCTCACCCTGCGGCGTTTCCGGCCTCAGGCGGCGCAAATGCGGCCAGACGACGAGGCCGCGCTTGCGATGGCACTGATCGCACCAGTCGGCGACGGACCAGTTATCGAGGCCATCCGGCTCACCGAAGCGCAGCGGAAAGACAGGCCGGTGCGAGTCGAGGAGTGACATCGTGCCGAGGAAGGGATGCGCATTGAGCGTGTTGACGGCGACGAGATGCCCCGCCGTATCGAGGCAGGGCTGCGTGCCGCTGAAGGCGAGAAGGTTCGACACCCAGGCCGGCGTTCCCGGAGAAGGCGGTCGCTCGACAGCGAGCAGGTTGACGACGGCGAGGTCCTCCGCGGCGCCTTCGAGCAGCGCGGCGTGCGGCGGCAGATACAGGCAGCGGGTGTCGCCGGAATACCATCCCTCCGCACGCAAGTCGGTCCAGCGTTCGACGGCGAGACGGAGTGAAATCTTGCCCGGCCCCAGCGTCACATCGCGGCGCAGCGGCGAATACTCCGGTCCCTTGTGGACCTCCACCGTGACCGTCCCGGCCGGCAGCGGCACTTCACACGTGCCGTCGATGTACGAGAAGCGACCGGTGCCGATCTGAACTTGCCCGCCGACTTCGACACCGCCGGCGATGGAGAAGTCGCTTAGCCGACCGAATGGGACGTGCGCGGTTCCTGTCGAATCGAGGAAACGCACACGAACCGGCGTCGGCTTGCCCGTGGCGGCGTCGTTGATGCGGACGTGGACGGTGAGCATATTCGATCTCGGGGACGGACATCGGTGCTGGCACGGCTCTTCTCCGGCGGTCTCTGGACGCAGCGTGGATGGCCGGGAACTTGCTTCGCCCTCGATCAACCTTGCTTGTTGGCGGCAGTTTCTCTTTGTCTGAACAATGCTCCATCGCGGTCGAATTCGGCGTTCCACTTCATACACAACCTGGTGAATCGGCGGTATTCTCGGGCCAACCGGCAGCGCGGCCGAGCGAGCACGATGGGGCGTCCGTCATGGGGCCAAGGTCTGTCCTCCCGATGGAGCAGCGCATCGACGGAGTCCCAACCCAATGCGCCGGCAGCGGTCGTCTTTAACAAGCGCGGGATCTCATCGGGCGAGTTCGGCACAGCGGCCAGGACGCGCGACAGAGAAATATCCCGTCCTCCCTGATGTCGTTCGTCCTGTATGTCTGCGCAAATCCGTCGCAAGACAGCCTTGTCTGGGCCGTCCAATCCAGACAGGATTGCGACCAGGTCCGGGAGTTGACGCGTGCAAATCCCCGTGAGATCGTTGATTCCGGCAGGCGCGTTGATGAGGATGTAGTGAGGCTCGACTGCTTGCTGCCATTGCGCCGTGTGTCCTCGAAGAACACATAGCCCATGTGCAAGAGATACAGTGCCTGCCAGTCGAGCCGGCCAAGCGCCTCCCAGTAGTCAGAGTCCTCTCGTCCCGCCGGCATCACCCACACCTCCCCACCTTTTTTCCCGAGGGAAACGGCGTGGTACAGATAGTCGCTGATGGGCGGTGATTGATTCGTGTCCAGGTATTCGGTGACGTACTCGACTAACCCAGAGTGCGGTTGCTCGGTCCGAATGGGTGGTAAAACGGCTAGGGCTGGAGATTCCAGGTCGAAATCGACCAGCAACACTTTGCGTCCGCGGCGGGCAAGTTCAAAGCCCACGTTGACCAAAGCCGATGTGCGCTCCGAACCGCCCCGGTACGAGTAAAACGTGATATGAAACGGCTGCTGGTCCATGACAGGTCTCACACCTCGATTGGGGAACTCGCTAAGAAACGTTGACGAAATAACTTCCGTTCCAAACGCTACGCTCTCGGTCGCGTAGCGACCCTCTGACGGTAGACCGGCCTTTCAAGGCCGGTAGTTCGATCGAGCCATCCGGTGGCGTCGCGTAGCGACGCTTGAGACGTCGCACCAGCCGGGGCTGCTCACGTGTCGCTACGCGACACACACTTCTCCTGCTGATCGGAACCGGGCGTTGAAACGCCCGGCTACCGTCAGAAGGTCGCTACGCGACCGAGAAAGACTCCGGCCAAGATTTCATTTGGCACGGAAGTTATTTCGTCAGCGTTCCTAAGCTGGCTGCGGGAACAGAATTTTCTTCCTTCGCCGGTTCAGGAGCCGCCGCCCGTCGCAATGCAAAACGGTGTGCGCGATCGAGAAGTTTGGGCGTTACCGGAACAGAGCGAAACCGGGGATTTGTCCCCGTCTCGGGCTGGGGAGGCGCGGGCCGCGACAATACGGCCCGCACGCTGGGGAAGGCGAAGAGGACGCGCAGGAAGCGATCGAGGCAACGCTGTTGGATTTGAGCGCCTGTCTCCCAGCGGGACAGGGTCGCCTCGGCAATCCCAAGGCAACCCGCCAGTTGTTTTTGAGTCAGACGGCGCGCCTGGCGATGGGCCAGGATGTCCTCGGGCGTCAACAACCCGGCCTCGCGGCGTAGTGCCGCGCTGATCCGATCGCCGGCCGCGTCATCGAGGATGATGGTGCCGCACCGTTCGCAACGCTGAACGGATAGGTCTGGAAAGACGAGCCGATATGCACGACCGTCGTGTTCGACGTCCGCCTCATAAGGAATCACGACAGGCACGACGGCGCGTTGTCCGCACTTACCGCACTTCCAGGGAAGGGATGGCATGATCGATGAACCTCATCAACGCCTCTGTGGATGAGCGTTTACCAGTTTGACGCACGGGTAATCCGGATCTGTGTCGCTCAAGATGATTTCGACAAAGAGGCCATGCCGAAACCCGTCGACCGGGACGACTACACAATACCAGTAGTCCCGCGGATAACCGCGACGCTCCCGCCGCTGTTCGACAGCTTCCGGGTGCGCCCTCACATGATTGAGAAGCAGACTTCGTATGTATTTCGGTTCCAAACCCTGATTAGCCGTGTCACCGAGAACGCAGGACCGTTCGATCATCGAACCATTCCACGCAGTTGCTCACACCTTCGATGGCGCGGGCGAGAGCTTTCTTGACCAGGTCGAGTTCCTGTCCAGGATCCATCGAGAGTTCTTCTTGGTCAATTCTAGGGACCGATATGACTATCGTCAAGCCATGCTCGAACTACCTCTGTTGATATTGCTTTACGTCATGTCGGCGCCTATCGGTATGTACCGCCGAGGCGATCGAGTATGCCGGTGAACGCAGAGACAGCTTTCGGAAACAACTCAGGTCCCGTCACGCCGCCGGTTGGGCCGCCGCCCAGAAGATGCGGGTTCCAGCGTGGCGAAGCCGTCGTAGCCCGCCGCGACGGCTTCGGCGATCACCTCGGGAATACGCCCCTGACCCTCTCCCGCGAGACTGCCGTGGGTCTCGCCCGCCTTCCAATCCTTGATGTGAAAATGGCTCGTCCACATCTTCGTCATCTGCCAGCCCTGCCACGGATCGTAGCCGCAGAAGACGTAGTTCGCGGCATCGTAAACGCCCCGCAGACTCGGGCTGGATATCGACTGAAGCAGATCGACGACGCGTTTCGGATCGTCGCCGTAGATGTTGTGTTCGTTCTCATGTAGCAAGCGAACGCCCGCTTTCTCCGCCCGGCGCACCTTTTCGCTCATCCGGGAAAGGACTTCGCCGCGCCACGGTTCCCAGGTCGTACCGTCGGGCTTGTAATAGCTGAAGACGCGGATGTTCGGGGTGCCGAAGACTTTGCACAATTCGATTGCCCGCTCGAAGCGCTTCAAGTGCGGCTCGAACGGCTGATCGATCTTGATCTTGCCGATCGGCGAACCGATGGCACTGAGTCGAAAACCGTTCCGGTCGAGCAACGACTTGAAGTCCGCGATTTGCGCGTCCGTCAGATCCAGGACGTTGGTCTTCAGGATCGAGCGGAACTCGATATGCTTGACGCCGCAGCGAGTGAGAACGTCGATCTGCTCTTGCGGATCGGGGGAAATCTCGTCGGCGAAGGCGCTGAGGGTGAACATGGTAATTAGGGGTCAGGGGTCAGGGGTCAGGAGTCAGGGGTCAGGAGTCAGGGGTCAGGGGTCAGGGGTCAGGAGTCAGGAGTCAGGAGTCAGGAGTCAGGAGTCAGGAGTCAGGAGTCAGGAGTCAGGAGTCAGGAGTCAGGAGTCAGGAGTCAGGAGTCAGGAGTCAGGAGTCAGGGGTGATTCCTGACTCCTGACCCCTGACTCCTGACTCCTGACTGCTGGTCTTTCCCGGTTGCCACAGGACGTCGTCCTGTCCGCCATTGTTGTAGACGCGGGCCAGCACAAAGAGCAGGTCGGAAAGTCGATTCAAGTAGATAACGACCTGCGGGTTGACCGATTCGCTGTGCGACAGCGTGACCACCTCGCGCTCGGCACGGCGACAGACGGTGCGAGCCAAGTGGCACCAGGCAGCGGCGGCCCGACCGCCCGGCAAGACGAAACTCGTCAACGGCCGCAGGTTCGCATTGAGCCGGTCGATGGCGGACTCCAGCCGCGCCGCCTGCTCGGGGCGAATCCGCAGTCGGGAGCCGGGCGCTTCATCCGGTGCGGGTGGCACGCATAGATCGGCCCCCACGTCGAAGAGATCGTTCTGAATGCCGCGCAGCAACTCGGTCTGGACCGCGTCCGGATCGTTCAGGACCAACAGGCCGAGGATGGCGTTCAGCTCATCGACACTGCCGTAGGCCGTCACACGGGGATGATCTTTCGGGACGCGCGTGCCGTCTCCCAGCGCGGTATCACCCTGGTCGCCGGTCTTCGTGTAGATACGGGACAGGTAGACCATGCCGGTGCCTCGGTTCTCGGCCGACCTTGATGCGCGGGGGAAAAGTACGAAACCCCGGTCGCGGCGTCGAAGGCCGGGACCGGGGCCGAGAATTTGGGTGGAGGGCGATCAGCAAGCTCGCATCTTGCGCAGTGCCTGGCGAACCCGCTGTTTGGCCTGACGGGTTCGCTCTTCGCGTTTGCGCCGTTCGCGTTTCAACCGCTGCACTGCCGCCAGAAACCTTGAAGTTTCCGGCTCGCCATAGATCATGGCGACGCTCTCCTTTCGCTGACGCTCGGCCCGGATTCGCGGGCATCCTTGCTACGTCGGGGTGATCTGGGTCGGCTGGGGTTCGTTCAATATCCGGTCCATTTCCGCGGCTCTTGCCCCGATCGCTTCCGCCCGAAAACGGACCTTCACGAATTCCTCGCTATCTAATCTTATGATGCGGCACGCTCCCGATGTCAAGAAAGTTCTTGGTAACTTCTTCGGATTTATGGTTCTCCAGGGCTAAACTGGTTGGAGCGACGAATTTTCTGGTTGGAGGACGAATTTTCAATTCGTCCTGGTTGGAGCGACGAATTTTCTGGTTGGAGGACGAATTTTCAATTCGTCCTGGTTGGAGCGACGAATTGAAAATTCGTCCTCCAACCAGTTTAGCCGCAAAGCCGTTCTCCACGATCAGCCACATCCGGAGGTTGTGCCGCAGGTATCGCACTTCGCACATGCCCCGCTGCGAACCAGGGTGAGCTGGCCGCATTCGGGACAGGGATCGCCTTCGTAACCCTTCAGCCGGGCAATGCGAATGCGATCATCGAGCGGTTGCGGCACCAGGGTCGCCTTGGAACCATTGCCGTTCTTGTAGCCGTTGCCGGAGCCATTCGACTTCGGGCTGGTCGGGTTGGTCAACGGCGCTTCCGCCAAAGGATTCAGATGCACGCTCCGCGGCGGTGAGAAGGGCTTATGCACTGCCCCGGTCTCCTCTTCGATTTCATCATGGTCCAACGCAAGTTCCGTCTCGTCCTTGTGGATGGCGTCGCCGCGCAGATCTTCCGGGTTAACCTGGGCCAGGTCGGAACGGTCCAGGTAAGTGATGGCCAACTCCCGGAAGATGTAGTCGATGATCGAGGTCGTCATCTTGATGTGCGGATTGCCCTGCACGCTGCCGTTCGGCTCGAAGCGCGTGAACAGGAAAGCGTCCACGTACTCTTCGAGCGGCACCCCGTGTTGCAGTCCGAGCGAAATCGCAATGGCGAAACAGTTCGTCATGCTGCGGAAGGCGGCGCCTTCCTTGTGCATGTCCAGGAAGATCTCGCCGAGCGTGCCATCCTTGTACTCGCCGGTGCGCAGGTAAATCTTGTGATTGCCGATGCGGGCCTTCTGGGTGTAACCGGCCCGGCGATCGGGCAGGCTCCGGCGTTTGGCGATATAGCGATAGACGATCTTCTCCGCAACACGAACCGGACTCGCCTTGGCGTCCTCATCGGCCGCGACGTCGCTCTCCAGGTCCGGGACGTCGGCGATCGTGTTGAGCGGCTGGCTCAGTTTCGAGCCGTCGCGGTACAGCGCGTTGGCCTTGATCATGAGCTGCCAGCTGAGGAGATAGGCGTTCTTGACGTCGTCAATCGTGGCATTGTGGGGCATGTTGATCGTCTTGGAGATCGCCCCGGAGACAAACGGCTGTGCGGCCGCCATCATGCGGATGTGCGCTTCGGCCGAGAGAAAGCGCTTGCCGGTCTTGCCGCACTTGTTCGCGCAGTCGAAGATCGGCAGATGTTCGGGCCGAAGGTGCGGCGCTCCCTCGATCGTCATGGTGCCGCAGACGAAATTGTTGGCCGCGGCGACCTGCTCTTTCGAGAAGCCGAGGGCGGTCAGAAGGTCGAAACCGGGCGCCTCGATCTGCTCGCGTTTCAACCCCAGCTGGTCGATCAGAACGTTGTCGCCGACGGTCCAGCGGTTGAAGGCGAACGGCAGCTCGAAGACGCCGGGCAGCATCGCCTCGATACGTTGCGAGACGTCGTCGGGGAATCCCTTTTCCCGAAGACATTCGAGGTTGATGTGCGGGCAGCCGGCCAGGGTTCCCGCACCGCGACAGTAGCGGACGATCTCCTCGATCTGCTTGTTCGAGTAACCCAGCCGTTCCAGGGCCGGCGGGATCGAGGCGTTGATGATCTTGAAGTAGCCGCCGCCAGCCAGCTTCTTGAATTTGATCAGGGCGAAGTCGGGTTCGATGCCCGTCGTGTCGCAATCCATGACCAAGGCGATGGTGCCGGTCGGGGCAATACATGTGACCTGGGCGTTGCGGAAGCCGTGAGCCTCTCCCATCTCGACCATGCGGTCGCTCTCCTGCCGGGCTGCCTGGAGGAGCAATTCCGGCGCGTAGCGGGAGTCGATGCCGACCGGCGTGATCGTCAGCCCCTCATAATCCTCCTTCGGTGCGTTGTAAGCTGCCCGGCGGTGATTGCGGACGACGCGCATCATGGCGTCCCGATTGGCCTGGTAACGCGGGAACGGCCCGACCGCAGCGGCCATCTCGGCCGACATCACGTACGATGCGGTGTGCATCAGAGCGCTGATCGCCGCACACTGGTTCCGGCCCTCCGCCGAGTCGTAGGGAATGCCCTGCACCATCAGCAGCGAACCCATGTTGGCGTAGCCGAGGCCGAGCGTGCGGAAATCGAACGACTTCTGCGCGACCGAGACGCTCGGGAACTGGGCCATGTAGACGGAGATTTCGAGGATCAGCGTCCACAGCCGCGTGGCGTGGCGGAACGAATCCACCTCGAACCGGCCGGTGGTTGCGGCGTAAAACTTGAGCAGATTGAGACTTGCGAGATTGCACGCCGTGTCATCGATGAAGAGGTACTCCGAGCACGGGTTCGACGCATTGATCCTCCCGTCCGCTGGGCAGGTGTGCCATTCGTTGATCGTCGTGTCGAACTGCACGCCGGGATCGGCGCAGGACCAGGCGGCGGCGGTGATCTGGTTCCACAGGTCGCGGGCGCGCAGTGTCCGCCGCGGCTTCGGCGCCCGATGTTCCGCCACCGCCTTCTCTTTTTCCGTCCGCCAGTAGAGGTGCCACGGGCCGTCGTTCTGCACCGCTTCCATGAAGCCGTTCGGCACACGCACCGAGTTGTTGCTGTTCTGGCCGGAGACTGTGTAATACGCCTTCGAGTTCCAGTCGGTGTCATATTCCTCGAAGCGCAGCCCCGTGAACCCCTGCTGCGCGAGCTGGAGGACGCGTTCGATGTAGTTCGTCGGCACGAGGACAGACCGCGCGTCGGCGATGGCCTTGCGGAGGTCCATGTTGAGACCGCGATCGAACCGCTCCTCGACTTTCGGCCAGCGATGACAGGCCTTCATAATGGCGTTCAAGTGCCGGTTCAGCAGCCGACTGCCCGTCACGAGTGAAGCGACTTTCTCCTCTTCGACGACTTTCCAGTTGATGAACTCTTCGATGTCCGGGTGATCGAGTTGCAGGACGACCATCTTCGCGGCCCGGCGCGTTGTTCCACCGGACTTGATGGCGCCGGCGGCACGGTCGCCGATCTTGAGAAAGCTCATCAGCCCGCTGGACTTGCCGCCGCCGGACAACGGTTCCCCATCCCCACGCAGGGCGGAGAAATCGCTCCCGGTGCCGCTGCCGTATTTGAAGATGCGTGCCTCGCGGACCCACAGGTCCATGATGCCGCCTTCGTTCACCAGGTCGTCGTTGACCGACTGGATAAAACAGTTGTGGACGACGACGTTATTCGTCAGAAACGTATGGCTTTCCGTTTCGATGTCGAAGACGTCCATCTCACCAACGTACTCGATCGCTTCGATGGTTTCATCGCGAAGTTTGGCCACGCTGCGGCCGGGTTGGAGCAATGATTCTTCCAATTTGGCCTGCTTGTTCGCGGATACGAAGCCGATAAGATCCGCGAACTTTTGCCGTTCACTGCCCCAGGCGATCACGACCTGGTAATAGTCCTGGCGATCTGCCCGGGCATCTCGACACGGCATGATCCGATTGTAAATCCCCAGGTTGAACAGTAGGTTCGAGACACCGATGGCCAGTTTGGGTGAGATCGTCCCGAAGACGATATCGCTGCTTTGCCGGTCAGGGCGAATGCGCACGCAACCGTCGGCCTGGAACAATGATCGCAGATATGCGACGATGACGTTCTTCCCCCCGCTCAACACGCGATCGGGGACTTGCATGTCCAGACGCCGGTCGAGAAGTCCGTAGCGTTCGACGAAATCCCGCAACGGTTCACCGTAGAGTCGCATCCGCCGAATCGACAGTGTCGCGGTCTTCGCCTCGACCTGACGCTCGTGCATGTGAACGCCGGAGAAGATGTTCTCCAGTAGACCGCCGACGTAGGCCCGTTCGTCGGCATCGATCGTCATCGCTTCGACGGTAAGACTCTGGTTGGTTCCATGCGCGTATTGGCCGACGAACCCATCGCCCTGCAGCCAACCGGCGAGAGCAGCTTCGGATTCGGCATCCGCCGTGCCGTTCGACTGGACTGAAGTGTCGGTACGCTGGATTAGGCGCATACCCGGTTCGAGGTCACCGATTTCGACCCACTCTTGTTTGCCTTTGTGACCGCGACATGCCAGGACGAGATGATCGGTCGTGGCTTCGATGGCAGTCCCGTTGGCGAGACGCACCCGGTAAACCGCCTTGATCCCATTGGCTTTCACCGCGACGACGCGGGTGACGCCGTGGTCATCGTAAACCGGCAAGCCGATCATGTTCCCGGTGATGATTGCACCAATCGGGATCGGACCGGCAGGAGTCGTGACCAGGGCGTGGTACGGAAGGCAAGCATGCGGCGCTGGATACTCATACGCCGAGGACGACCGTTTCACCGCGCCGCTCGCCGGATCGACGCGGTAATGTCCCTGGGCCGGACCGTCGATGCCGTAGGCCCAGTGCAGGCCGGTGTTGAACCACTGCGGCGAATTCGGCGCCGCCATTTGCGCCGCCAGCATGTAGCACGTTTCGTCGAAGAACGCCCGAGCGTCGGACTCCGCCGAAAAGTAGCCGCCCTTCCAGCCCCAGTACGACCAGCATCCTGCCAGCCGGCGAAACACCTGGCGCGAGTCGGTTTCCTGGCACGTTCGGGCGGCGTCCTGAGCCGGCGCGCTCCTCTGGAGCCACGCCGGCACACCGTCCTCGGCGACACGAATGGTGTGCGCCGGGATTCCGGCTTTTCGGAAGTACTTCTGGGCGAGGATATCGACGGCGACTTGCGACCACGATTCCGGCACCAGCACGTCCTTCATCTCGAAGACCACCGACCCGTCGGGGTTGGCGATGCGCGAGGTTCGCGCGAGGAAGGTGAAGGAATCGAAGGGGTCGCGCCCCTCGGTAGTGTAGCGTCGTGTAATCTGCATGGCTCAATCCGGCTTCCGTTTCCGCCCTGACCGCTGGTGATGTTCCACGGAGAGAGAAGACTGGTTTTGTGAACTCACGTCCAGTTAACTATCCACCGCTGTAAAAGAAAGCAAGAACCTGTCCAGGAAAAAGAATCGACTGGTCAAATAAAGACGGCGTCTCGCAGCTGCGTGGGGCCATTATCCAGTGACGAACGGCAGCGTTAAACCCTTCTGGTCCTGGTACTTACCTTTTTTGTCGGCGTAGCTGACGTTGCACGGAGCCTCAGCCCGGAAGAATACGATCTGGGCGATCCCCTCTCCCGCATAAATCTTCGCCGGCAGCGGCGTCGTGTTTGAGATCTCGATAGTAATTTTACCGCGCCACTCGGGTTCCAGGGGTGTGATGTTCACGATGATGCCGCACCGCGCATACGTGCTCTTGCCGACGCAGATCGCCAGGATGTCTCGCGGGATCTCCAGGTATTCGAGCGTCTCGGCCAGGGCGAAGCTGTTCGGCGGGATCAGGCAGTAGTCGGCGTCCAGGTCCACGAAGGAACCCGAGTCGAAGTTCTTCGGATCGACGACCGTGCAGCGCACGTTGGTGAAGACCTTGAAATTCCGGCCGACGCGCACGTCGTAGCCGTAACTGGTCACTCCGTAGGAGATCACGCCGGCCCGCGATCGTGCCGGCTCGAACGGTTCGATCTTGATGTCGCGCTGAATCTGCCAGTCCGGCAAGACGCCCATCGCTGTTCCCTCGCTCCTGACATGGTGTGAATGGCAACCAAGATCATCTTGCGTGTCAGACGTCCCGAGGGCAAGAGTTGAACTCCGCAATCCAGGTAGGAAAGGGGCATGATACAGTTGGTCCAGGTTGCTCCGCGGAGGGAACCTTCATGTGAAGCGTCAGTATCTGCGCAAGCGGGGTAGAAGAAAGGGGATTTGGCGCCTCGGCGTTCGGCCTTGACACCCACGTGCCGTTCAGCGATAGACCGCCCGATCCGATACCACTACTGCGCTACCCCCCTCTCCCCGGTACTCCGGGGAGAGGGGTCGGGGGTGAGGGGTGAGAGGCAGATCACAGCCTGGTCGCTCACCCCTCACCCCCCGACCCCTCTCCCCGGAGTACCGGGGAGAGGGGGGAAAAGCCGTGATTCCAGCGAGTAGCGCTGTGGTTTTAGTGATCATTAAGAAGAATTCAGGGAGGAAGCCATGCGAGCCGCCTGGCCGTTCCTGTCGTTACTGTGCGTCGCCGCTGCGCCGCGCGAGACGTTGTTCGTGCAGGTCGCGCCGGTCTACTGTGAACTGGCCGAATCCGTACGATCTCCGGGGCACGATCGTGCCGTCGTCCTGATCCACGGTTTGCGCTTGCATCCCATCCACGCGGACAAGGTCGGGAAAGCCAGCCTGCACGAATGGCAGAAGCCCGACAGCCTCATGGTGACTCACCTCGGCGCGAGTCGGACGTGTTCGCGTTCGCTTACGGCTACAACGGTGGGCTGGATGACGTCTGCTCCACGCCCCTCCTCGGTGACGGCATCCGGCGGCTGCGGTTGATGGGCTATCGTTCCGTGGTGGTGGTCGGACACAGTGCCGGCGGCATCGTGGCCCGGCACTTCGTCGAGGACGATCCCGATGCGGGGGTGACGAAGGTCATCCAGGTCAGTGCGCCGAACGGCGGCTCGCCCTGGGCGACCTGGCAGATCATCCAGCCGAAAGAAGCCGACTTCCTCGAGTCGTTGACGAAGCCGGTACGGCGTCTGGCCGTGGCCGGGCGCAGCGACCGGCGTATTCCCATGCACATCGAGTTTGCCTGCATCGTTGCGAACGGGTTGGTGTTCGGCGATGGTCTGGTCGGGACCGGGTCGCAATGGACGGCGGACCTCCAACAGCAAGGCATTCCGGTCTTCGCGCTCCCGACAACGCACTGGCAGACCGTGCGGATCCGCTCAGGAGCGGAACTGATCGCTGATTTGGTCCGCTCACCCCTGCCGCGCTGGGACGCCGCCCACGTCGCCGCCGCGCCGGTCGATCCTGGGGGAAGGGCCGCACACCACGCACAAAAATTGAACAAATCAAGAGTGGCAACGATGGGTGGGATCGGAGAAGTCGTCAGTGTCTCTTTTCCTGTTCCTGAAACCACTGCAAGCCCATCATGGCCAAGCGCCGGCCGTTGAAATCGAACAGCGGTGCCGAGGTGACCGCGACACGGAGCAAATCGATCGCATCCACGGGATTCGTCGCACCGAGGGCCAGTAGAGAGAACTGAACACGAGCGAGCGGCAACCGCAGGGAGAGCCGCCGCGCAGCTCCGCGGCAGCCGTCTGGTTGTCGCCCGCTTCCAGGGCCAACCAACCGCGGAGAACACGAAACTCCGCCTCACGAATCTTCGGACCGAGAACGAGGTCGCGCGCAGTAAGGAGGTTGTGCCTCGGAAAGAGGGCGAGATTCCAGACCGCCATGTGCAGCGTAGGTAAGCGGACCGCCCATGCTGCCCGCAGACGTGCGTACTGCATCGTGCAAACAGATCGTACTCAGGATCTGCGCGACGCCTGGGCCGTTATTGATCGCGGCAACCTGTTCGATGCGCTTCTTCAGAATCTCGTCCGCCTCCGCATAATCGCCGCTGACCGCGGCCAGACGGAGCCGGCTCCATTCGATCGCCGGCAGCTGCGATTGTGCCCCTTCTCCCGGCAAGCTATCGACGTCCTGCTTGACGCCCTCGCGGATCTCCTCCAGTGTCCCCAACAAGAACCGCACGTTCAGCAGCATCGAAACGGCCTCGTTCAACGCCGCGGGATTTTCTTCCCCCAGCTTCTTCAGATCGATCTGTTTCAGCAGCTCGAACGCCGTCTCGGCAAGCCCAAAGGTGGTGCCTTCGCCGGTGGTGCTGAGAGCGAACGCGGCCTGCTCGAGTGGCGGCCTTTTTCCGTGTCTCACCAGAAATTTATCTTGGCGATCCTTCACCTCGGCTTCCACATTCCGCAACTGCGCGTCCTGCTCTTGAATCAGCTTGGCAAGTTCCTCCCCGGACTTCGCCGCCAGTGCGGGACTTTCGCGGATACAACGAATTTGTTCCCCCGTATGCCTGAGATACAGATCGAGGTAACCCAACTGGAGATACTGATTGGCGAGCAACCCGTGAGCCTCGCCGAGATCCGGGTTCAGACGCACAGCCTGCTGCAACGTACCGCAGATCTGGGCGCGGCGGATGTCACGGAGTTCGAGTGGCGTAAAGTCGCCTTCGCGCGTGTCGTCGCGCAGGTCCACGTAGAGTTTGCCCAGCAGCAAGTAGGCCGCCGCGTCGTCCGGGTTGTTATGCACGGCACGGCGAGCCGCGGCAGGGCGAGGTAGAGCGAAGCGGGGGGGCCGTTATCGAGCGAGCCGGGCCGCAGATAATACCGTTGGATATTGCTAGAGACGAGTTGCCGCAAAGTTGGCTGCTCGCCCTGTCTCAACGGAAGCGACAAGACGGGGGCCAGAAGAATCGATGAGTGGAGCTGCTGTATTGAGGGAATGAACTGTAACTGTCCAACGAAAGAAACGGCGAGGGCTGCTCCGAACCTAAGGGTATGCTCGCGCCGCCAAGCTGCGCACTTGGGCTGCGAAGATATAGAAGTTCATCCAGGCGTCATCGGCGTCCGGATTAAAGGAGGGAGGCGGTTTTTTCCACAGCGTCTCGAACCACTCGCGCCGCTCCGGTTCCCGGGCGGGACGGCGGGGCGGAGCCGGCTGGGCGTCGGTGGAGAACGCTCGACTCGCGTCGTCCTGGGCCAGTACACGATACGGATCATCACCACGAGCGTTCTGAGCATCGATCCGGTGGAAGAAGGCTGTCGAGCCTCGACTGTAAAACCGCGAGCAGTAGTTCGGGTTTGCCAGGAACAAGGGCAGCCCGTGCGCCCGAACCATGTCGAATTCGTAACAGGCCACGAGTTCGATCTGGTACTTGTCGAACGTTCCGGCAACCGTTTGATCGTTGCTCCGAGCCAGGGCTGGATCGAGCGTAGGGCGCAACGCCTTGCGGAAGTTCACGTAATCGAGCCGCGACCTTGTCGAACGGGGCCAGGCGCTGGTCGAAGAATCCCTTCTCACCCGGGCAGAACCAGGCGAAATAATGCACGATTTCCGGACTGGTCGTGAACCAGCGCGTGTTCGCCGGCAATTTGTTCTCGTTTCGCCAGGCGGCGACCTGGAGCGCGGCCTCTCGAAGCGACGGGTCGAGCTCCACACGCCAGGCGACCTGGTAAACCTGGTTCTTCGTATAGTGGGTCAAACCGGGCACCGTGGCGGCGACCAGCAGCAGGGTCAAGAACAGCGTCAGCACTCGCCCACTCACCGCCCAGGATCGCGCCCGGTCGCCTTCGAGGTAAGTCGCACCAAAGCGCAGTCCCGCGTAATCGAGAAGATTCAGGGCGGCGATCGGGGCCGCGACGACGGCGAAGAACGGGATGGCCCGTGCGTGATACAGACTCAGACCGGCGAAGAACACCCATACGGTGAATCGCCAGAAACGCCAGCTGCCGACGGTCAGGATGAACGAAAGCAAGCCGACCAGCAGAAGAGGAAAGTACGCCAGCCCCACGACGTTCAGGCCCTGGTTCTCGGAAAAATAACTGGGGTGATTCCCCGACTGCAAGGATAGCGGCGACAGGAACATGCCGGCGAACGCCGGCTCCTCCTGCACGGCTTCCGCCGCCGGACCGAAGCCGAGCTTGCGGCGGCAGGACGAACACGTGCGCAAGATGCGGATTGATGAAACAGACGGCCACGCAGGCAACGAGCACCACGGCGAGCGTTTTCGGTTCCTCGGCCGGTTGGTCGGCAGTGCGCGGCCAGGGTTGTAATAGGTCCTGAAGCACGATGCCCAGGAGATAAAGTGCGACCGTCAACGGGCCGAGCAAGAACCATTGATTGAGATTGACCCAAAACAGGCACAGGACAGGAAGCGGCCAGTACGCCTTGAGTGGGATCGGGACACCTGCTAGTCTTCCTCTTTTTTTCTTTCGGTCCTGAGTGTCTCCAGGCGCGGGCTTTTGCGGCGCCGGGCGGATCAGAAACCAGAGCGTCAGACCGAGGAAGAGATAGGAAACGACGACGGATTGCAGCAACAACCGTGTCGCCACGGCCAGCAAACCAAGCCCCGTGAGGATGGCCGGCACCCACCAGCGTTCACCCGGCCGCCACGAGGTTCGCAGCATCACCACGGCAAGCAGCACGATCAGCACGCGCTTTGAAGATAACCAGGATCGCGCCGCCGATCGACGGGATCGAATAAAGGCCGTAGGCGATCAGTCCGAACAGCCAGGAATGGTTCGCCCAGTAGACGCCCTCGGTGGTAAAGGTGAACGGATCGACGCCGAACTGGTACTTCCCTTCCACGAGGAGCCGGCCGACGGCAAGGTACTGGAGCAGATCGCTGTTGGTCGCCGCGAACGATGCCAGCAAGAAGGCTTCCACGACGACCAGCACGATCAGCACTGCGTCCAGCCGGGCCAATCGGGCGCGGAGTTGTTCCGGAGACAGCGGCACTTTCTTGGCTGCCGGGGCCGCTGGTGGAGCCGCCGCAGGTTCGGCCGGCAGGGAGTTGGTGATCGGCGAATCGGCGGACATGATACGGTATCCTGATGAAGACGGAGGAAAGATCGCATGACCGAACCTGTTCCCAGTCAACCTAAACGCTGGGCGCACCTCGGTCAAGCCGCTGAATGTCGGACGCCGACGCAGCGTCTACTTGAAGGGGGGCGAGTGGAGGACGGATTTGTAATCCGTCCGCTTTACCGGACGGATTACAAATCCGTCCTCCCTTCGTCCGCGCCGCAAAGTCGGACGCCGACGCAGCGTCTACTTGAAGGGGGCGAGTGGAGGACGGATTTGTAATCCGTCCGCTTTACCGGACGGATTACAAATCCGTCCTCCCTTCGTCCGCGCCGCAAAGTCGGACGCCGACGCAGCGTCTACTTGAAGGGGGCGAGTGGAGGACGGATTTGTAATCCGTCCGCTTTACCGGACGGATTGCAAATCCGTCCTCCCTTCGTCCTGCGCCGCAAAGTCGGACGCCGACGCAGCGTCTACTTGAAGGGGGCGAGTGGAGGACGGATTTGTAATCCGTCCGCTTTACCGGACGGATTGCAAATCCGTCCTCCCTTCGTCCGCGCCGCAAAGTCGGACGCCGACGCAGCGTCTACTTGAAGGGGGCGAGTGGAGGACGGATTTGTAATCCGTCCGCTTTACCGGACGGATTGCAAATCCGTCCTCCCTTCGTCCGCGCCGCAAAACTGGTGTTCCCACGGTCGGCGCGGCACTTACAATAAGAAAGCCGTGTACTCGGTTTCCCTACCTCGGGACGGAGAAAGCTGATGTCGCAGCCTTCGCACAAACCCGCACGAGTTTTTCGCTTGCCGCTCCTTCTCCTGCCGGCCGTGGCCGCTCTCTTCCTCAACTGCGGGGCTGCCGGCCGCGCGGCACGGCCCGACGAGCCGAACGAGCGCAATGTGGTCAAGGCCCCGGAGCTGGACGGCGGCGTCGCCTGGCTTGAACACCGCCGGCCCGGTGCGCCTGAAGGATCTCAGCGGCAAGGTCGTCGTCCTCGACTTCTGGACCCTGTGCTGCATCAACTGCATTCACACCATGCCCGACCTGGCCAAGCTGGAGAAGAAGTACCCAACGAGCTGGTCGTCATCGGCGTCCATTCCCCCAAGTTCGAGAACGAGAAGGACACCGAAAGCATCCGCAAGGCCATCCTCCGCTACGAGATCAGCCATCCGGTCGTCAACGACGCCAACCGGGAGATCTGGGATGCCTACAAGTGCGAGTCGTGGCCGACGCCTCTGGCTGATCGACCCGGAGGGCAACCTCGTCGGCCCACGGCTCCGGCGAAGGGCAATGTACGATGTGCTCGATCGAAGCGATCGCCAAGCTCATCAAGATGCACAAGGCGAAGAAGACGCTCAACGACAAGCCGCTCAAGTTCGAGCTGGCCCGCTATCCAGGAGACGGGCGAAAGCCCGCTGTTCTTCCCCGGCAAGGTCCTGGCCGACGCCACGAGCAATCGGCTGTTCATCGCCGACAGCACGCATCACCGCATCGTCATTACGGACCTGCAAGGCAAAAAGATCGCCGTTGCCGGCGTCGGCGAGCCCGGCTTGGCCGACGGCGCGTTCGACAAGGCGAAGTTCAACGATCCGCAAGGAATGGCCCTGTACGGCGACACGCTCTACGTCGCCGACCGCAAGAACCATCTGCCATCCGCGCCCTCGACCTGAAGACGCTGAAGGTGGCGACGGTGGCCGGCACCGGCGAGCAGGGCCACAACCGCCGCGAGGGTGGTCCCGCCCTGAAGATCGGCTCTGAACAGCCCGTGGGACCTGCTTCTGCTCGGCGATCGCCTCTTCATCGCCCAGGCCGGGCACCACCAGATCTGGACGCTGGACCTGAAGAAGGACGAGCTGGCCCGCTACGCCGGCAACGGCATGGAGCACATCCGCGACGGCGGCCTGCGTCGGCGCCTGCTTCGCCCAGCCGAGCGGCCTGGCGACCGACGGCAAGACGCTCTATCGTCGCCGACAGCGAGGCCAGTGCCGTCCGTGCCGTGCCGCTGAACGGCGAGGGAGACGTCACGACGGTGGTCGGCGTCGAGGGCCTGAACCTGTTCCAGTTCGGCGACAAGGACGGCGTCGGCGAGAACGTGCGTCTGCAACACGCCCTGGGCGTGGCATTCGCACGACGGCAAGCTGTACGTCGCCGACACGTACAACAGCAAGATCAAGGTCGTCGATCCGGACAAAGCAGATCCGCGACGACGTACCTGGGCGGCGAGCCGGAGGGCTGGCTGGCGGGCCCGCTCTTCAGCGAGCCGGCCGGCATAAGCATCGCGGCGGCAAGCTGTACGTGGCCGACACCAACGCGCATCGCATCCGCGTGGTCGATCTGAAGACGAAGGCGGTCTCGACGCTGAAGCTGCAAGGGGTCGAGGCGCCGAAGCTGGCGAAACCGTGACGAGCGGCTGCGCACTTCTACACGTTGTTTAGCCGCGAGTTTCTTTGCGAGCGCCACTTCCTGAATGCTCGCAAAAGCTCGCGGCTAAACGTCGCAGAAATTGCGAGAGCCTTACGACGAGGACGGCTGACATGAACTCGTTATCGCAGGCGGCGGTACGACGTTGCGGGCAGAGTTTTATCCTGTTCGTTTTCTCAGTTCTCCCCTGCGTGAATGCGACGTCTGCAGCCGAGCAGTCCGCATTTGAGAAACTTCCGGTGGAAGTACAATCTGGGACGAGGTGCTGCAAGGACTGCGCGGGAAACGAAGCGGCTTGTTTTCATCGACTTCACGGGAGTTGCCTGCCTAAGTTGCAGGAAGAACGAAGCGGGAGTCTTTACCAACAAGGAGGTGTTGACACTGTTACAGGATTACACCCTGTTACAGCTGTACACCGACATGTTGCCGAAAAAACTCTATCCTCCCGATCAATGGAAGGAGATCGAAGGGGATTTCGAGCGAAGGGGTAAAGACGCTGAACCTAACCAGTCGCTGGAGGCCGACAGATTCGGTACGAAAGAACTGCCCTTGTACGTCATTCTTCAGCCGATGGAGGGGAACGAGTTCAAGGTTGTTGATCGCAAGCTCGGTCTGGTAGAGGAAAAGGACTATGCCAAGTTCCGAAGCTTCCTTTCCGATCCGCTGAAAGCGGCACGGGATGTCAGACCACCGGATAAAGCACTGAACGTCGAGATCAAAGATCTTATCAGCTTCACGGCTACAGTTTCTCCCGGTAAGGCCAAGCCGGGCCAGACCGTTCGGTTGACGATCACCGGTACTCCGAAGGCCGGTTATCACACCTATCCGCTAACGAAAAGAACTCCGGATCAGAAACCTGAGGGCATCAGTCGGATCCAATACGTCGCCAATCCACCCGTGCTGAAACCAATCTGGCCAGCTACCGAAACCGAACCGGTATTTGTAGACGAGGGAAAAGATCTTGGCGTCTTGTTAGAACACAAAGAGATTTTCAGTTGGTCTCAAGATGTACTAATCCTACCGGATGCAGTACCGGGTAATGCGACATTGCGCGGGAAGATCGATCTTCAGGTTTGCAACGAGCAGAAGTGTTTTCCCGGCACTCTCTGGGTCGAAGCGACCGTCGATGTGTCCCCTGGAGATAGACAACCGCTCGCCGACGATGTTCGCAAGCGGCTAGAGACCAAACCTGAAGTGATTGTGGTCGAGCCGCCGGAAGGCTTCAAGAAAGCAACATCATCCTCCGATCTCGGCGGTCTCTTCGCTTTCATCCTCCAGGGTATTTTCTGGGGAGCCATCTCGTTGGTCACCCCTTGCGTCTTCCCGATGATTCCCATCACCGTAAGTTTCTTCCTCAAGCAGTCGGAACACAAGGAACATCGCGCACTCACGATGGCGGCCGTCTATTCGCTCACCATTGTTGTCGTCCTGACCATTGCCGCCGCCGCATTGCTGTCGTTCTTCCGCTGGCTGAGCGTCAACCCGATCATGAATATCGGCCTGGGTGGGTTGTTCATCGTCTTTGCCCTGAGCCTTTTCGGCATGTACGAGATTCAACTGCCGAGCGGCCTGGCGAACTTCACGTCATCCCGCGAGGGTCGCGGCGGCTTGCTTGGCACCATGTTTATGGCGTTGACCTTCACCATCATCAGCTTCGCCTGTGTCGCACCGTTCCTCGGCGGTTTCGGCGGCACGGCAGCGACAGGCGAGTTGCCGTGGAGCCACCGCATTCTGGGCGGCTTCGCTTTTTCCGTCACGTTCGCCTCTCCATTCTTCGTCCTGGCGCTCTTTCCCGGCCTGATAAAGAAGATGCCGAAAAGCGGCAACTGGCTGAACAGCGTCAAGGTCGTGATGGGTTTCCTCGAACTGGCCGCGGCACTGAAATTCTTCCGTGCCGGCGAGCTGGTCCTCGTGCCGACGCCGGTCTTCTTCACCTACGACTTCGTGCTTGGTTTATACGTCGCTATCTGTGTCTTGTGTGGGTTGTACTTGCTGAACCTGTTCCGTTTACCACACGATACAGTGTCGGAAAATCTCGGTGTCGTGCAGATGTTGTTCAGCATGTTCTTTCTTGGCCTGGCGGTATACCTGGTGCCGGCACTCTTCAAAATCCCGGATGCAGACGGGTCGAAACAGCGGCCCAGCGGCGTCGTCTTCGCCTGGCTGGACTCTTTCCTCTTGCCCGACGAGGCCACCGACCTGCCCTGGGGAGGGAATCTGGAGAAAGGCCTGAAAGAGGCGGCAGAGAAGGATCGCCTGGTTTTCGTCGATTTCACGGGCAAGACCTGCACTAACTGCAAAATCAATGAGCGCGACGTGTTCTCCAAACGGGAGTTCAAGGAACTGTTCAAGCAGTACACGCTGGTCCAACTCTACACGGACATCGTGCCCGACAAGCTGTACTCGGACAAGGAACGCGAACAGTTCAAAGGCGGCGTCGAGCAACAGCGAGCGGACGCCGCGCGGAACCTGGCCTTTCAAAAAGAGAAGTTCAACACGGAGCAGCTGCCGTATTACGTCATCCTGAAGCCGTTGCCCGACGGGACGTACAAGGAAATCGCGCACTACGACGAAGGCAAGATCAACCACGAAGCCGCGTTTATGCAGTTCCTTCGCAACCCGCTGCGGAAGAAGGGCTAACTTCGTGGGGCAGACATTCTTGTCTGCCGGCAGACAAGAATGTCTGCCCCACAAGCTTGGATGCCCGCTTCACCGCGATTACTTGCGAAAGATATTGTCCGATTTGCCCTGGCCGAATGTATCCTCCGCGTCGTAATCGAACTCCTCCCGTTCCCCAGCGACCGTCTCATCCAGCCCGCGCCCCCACAAGGCGTAGTGCATCCCGGCCACCAGCGCGGTTGCCACGACCACGCCGATGACGTAAACGAAGAAACCGCCGGTCGCCACGATCAGCATCAGCACGAAGAAGCCGATCAGGAAGAAACCGAGCATCCACGGCAGGCAGGTTTCACGCGGCGGCGGGTCGGGGTTCAGGTTCGGTTCCATATCGGCCTCCGGGGAAGCGAGCGACCCTCCTTTGTTGTTGTTGCCGGAAACGCCTTCCGCGGCAAGATTCGAGAACGGCCGACGAATAGCGGAGAGAGGCGGTTTGCCGAAGAGCCGCGCGGCAGCCGTCATTGACTCTGCTGCGGGGTGAGATATGATACAACCGTCTACACAGACCTCACTCCTGCCGGTCCAACGCCCCGCCCAAATGCGATCTGACACTCTCTCTGGGGATTGGCCTTCCTCCAAAACGATGGCGGGCAGTTCAGTCTTTGGGGAAGGAGCCCCGGCCTTGTTTGACCCCAAGTCGATCCGTCTGCTGCGCGAACCGACCGTGTACCTGGTCGGCCGACAGATCGTCAGCGACGCAGAAGTGGAACGGTTCCTCACCGACCACGGCATCAGCTGGCAGACCGATACGGAGGTAGCCGGCGAGCACCTGGTGGAGACGGCTGGACGAATCTGTTACATGTCGTTCGCCCGTCCGCGTCCCGGTGGGAATAAGACGTACATCGGCCATATTCTGGAGGTCGGCCACGGTTCCGTCCTCGAACATGCGGCCTGGAACATGGTCTTCACCGGTATCAGCCGTTCGCTCACCCACGAACTGGTCCGGCACCGCGCCGGCTGGGGATTTTCTCAGTTGAGTCAGCGTTACGTCGATGAATCGGTCGCCGAGTACGTCGAACCGGATTGCATTGCCGACGATCCCGCGCTGCACGCCCTCTGGCTCGATGCCGTGGCCACCATGCACCAGGCCTACACGAAGCTGGTCGAGGGACTGACCGAGAAGTTCAAGGAGGAACCGGACAAGACGTTGCGTCGCAAATTGGCGCGTCAGGCGGCCCGGAGTATTCTGCCCAATGCCACCGAGACGAAGATCTTCGTCACCGCCAACGCCCGTGCCTTACGGCACTTCATCGAGATGCGGGCCAGCCGTCACGCTGAAGTCGAGATCCGCAAGCTGGCCGTCCAGGTGCTGCGTATCATGCAGAAGGAGTCGCCCAACCTCTTCAGCGATTACGAACTGGTGCCGCTGCCCGACGGCACCTTCGAGGCAACGACACCATACCGCAAGGTTTAAAACTGTTTAGCCGCGAGCTTTTGCGAGCGCTGATGAACAGCGTCGCAAAAGCTCGCGGCTAAACGATAATCGAGATTCCTGATGTCCCTCCGCGACGACCAACCGGCGCAGGGTGTGCTGGAAATGCACCCCAAAGGCTTCGGCTTCCTGCGCGATCCCAAACGCAATTACACGGCTCAGCCCGGCGACGCTTACGTGGCGCAGCCGATGATCCAGAAGCTCGGCCTGCGCGAAGGGCTGCTGCTGGCCGGACCGGTCGAGCCGCCGCGCAAGGGCAGCGGACCGCGTCTGCTCCGCGTCGATCACATCGAGGGCAAGAAACCGGAGGCGTTCTCTCAGCGCAAATTCGACGACCTGACCGCCGTCGATCCCACCGAACCGATCCACCTCGAAACCGGCCGCGAACCGCTGACCACGCGCGTCATGGACCTGCTGACGCCGATCGGCAAGGGGCAACGCGGCCTCATCGTCTCGCCGCCGCGCGCCGGCAAGACGGTCCTCCTGCAACACATCGCCGAGGCCGTATCGAAGAACCATCCGGAGATGCACCTCGTCCTGCTGCTGATCGACGAGCGCCCGGAAGAGGTGACCGAGTTCCGCCGGAATGTGCGCGGCGAGGTGATTTCCAGCAGCTCTGACCAGGATTCGATCAGCCATGTGCGGACGGCCGAGCTGGTCGTCGAACGAGCCAAGCGCCTCGCCGAGCAGGGCAGGCAGGTCTTCGTGCTTCTCGACAGTCTGACGCGATTGGCGCGGGCCTACAACAAGAACGTCAACTCCGGCGGCAGGACGATGAGCGGCGGCGTGGACAGTCGCGCGCTGGAAGTTCCGAAGCGGCTGTTCGGCAGCGCCCGCGCTTTCGAGGAAGGCGGTTCACTGACCGTCCTCGGCACCGCCCTCATCGAAACCGGCAGCCGGATGGACGACGTGATCTTTCAGGAGTTCAAGGGCACCGGCAACATGGAACTGGTGCTGGATCGCCGTCTCGCCGAGCGCCGGGTCTATCCCGCCCTTGACATTTCGCAGTCCGGCACGCGCAAGGAAGAGCGTATCTTGAAACCCGACGTGTACAACAGTGTGACGCTGCTGCGGCGCGGACTGGTCAAGCTAAAACCGATCGAGGCGATGGAGATGCTCGTCAAAAAATTGGGCGAGTACAAATCGAACGCGTCATTTCTCGAAGAAGTTGGGTCGTTTCTGAAATAGTGCGGCCTCCCTCCTACGAGTCCGCAGCGCCAAGCAAGGACGAGCAGGACAGTGCTGGAAACCGCACTGCTCGTCCTTGCTTGGCGCTGCGGACTCGCAGGATTAACAATCTCGAACCGCAGCCGAGGAACTCGTCATGGCCGTCAAGCCGAAAGTCTTCGTCACGCGCCGCATCCCTGCCGCGGGGCTCGATAAAATCCTGGCTTCCTGCGATGCCGAGGTCTGGCCCGAGCAGCTGCCGCCGTCCTACGACGTGCTGCGCCAAAAGACAGCCGGCTGCGACGGCCTCGTGTCCTTGTTAACCGACCGCATCGACGCCGCCTTGATGGACGCGTCTCCGCGGCTGAAGGTCGTCAGCAACTACGCGGTCGGCTTCAACAACATCGACATTCCGGCCGCGACGGCGCGCGGCATCGCGGTTGGCAATACTCCCGGCGTACTCACCGACGCCACGGCCGACATGGCGTTCTGTCTGCTGATCGGCGCGGCACGCCGTCTAGTAGATGGGCACCAGTACGGGCAGTCCGGCCAGTGGAAGACATGGGAGCCGCTGGGCCATCTCGGACAGGACCTGGCCGGCCGCACCCTGGGCATCCTCGGCATGGGCCGCATCGGTTACGCAATGGCCAAACGCTGCCGCCTTGGCTGGGACATGAAGATCCTATATCACGACACCTATCCGAACGCCAAGGCCGAGCAGGAGTCTGGCGGCCCGCGCGTGGACCTCGACACGCTGCTGAAGGAAGCCGACTTCGTGTCGGTGCATACCGACCTGAACGATCAAACGCGCGGCCTCTTCAACCTGACGCGCTTCCGGCAGATGAAGCCGACGGCGGTGTTCATCAACACGGCGCGCGGTCCGATCGTAGTGGAACACGACCTGGTCGAGGCGCTGAAGACGGGTGTGATTTTCGCCGCCGGCCTGGACGTGACCGATCCGGAGCCGCCCGCGCCGAACAGTCCGCTCTACGGTGTGCCGAACCTCATCGTGGCACCGCACATCGCTAGTGCGACAGTCGGGACCCGCAATGCGATGGCGGATATTTGTGCGGCCAACCTGATCGCCGGGACCGCGGGACAGAAATTGACGGCCTGGGTTAATCCCGAAGTCGAGGGGAAACGGCGCGGTGCGTGACGTGCCCGGTGGGGCAGACATTCCTGTCTGCCATCCTCACCCAGCCTCGCCGGCAGACAGGAATGTCTGCCCCACAAGACGTTGACGCCGGACTGGGCGGTTTCTATGGTAATGAGTTCACTGTACTGTATCTCCAACCCTGGTCGTTAGAGGCGTCATCGAGATGGTTCGCAAGAAGCTCGGACGGGGCAGGAAGAATCGCTGCCGTTTCTGCACGAAAGAAGGCTGTCCGCGGCCGGCATTCGTGGACTACAAGGACGTGCAAACTCTGAAGAAGCTCTGCACCAGCCAGGGCAAGCTGTTCAGCCGCAAGCGCTCCGGCAACTGCGCCGCCTTCCAGCGTGCCGTCAAGGACGCCGTCAAGCGGGCACGCTTCATGGCGCTGATGCCGTATGTCGGCGAGTGATCGACGATTGTTGCCGCTTGCGGCTTAGCAGCTAGCTGCTAAGCCGCAAGCGGCGGACGAAGTTATTTCGACGTCGGCGCTCATCGAGGCACCGCCGCGGAGTTCGTCAGCACCACCAGCGTATCCGGTTTCAAGATCTTCAGATACGCCGGGTCCACTTTCTCCCCCCAACTTGCGATTATCACCAACGTGCCGCCCGGTGCGAGTTTGCTCGCCTGATCCGCGGTCAAGATCTTTCCCTCGGCTGTCGTGAATTTGCACTCCTTGAACGAACGCGAACTCTGTCGTTTCACGGTCCGCAGTTGCAATTCGGTGACCACGGATTTCCGTTTGACGCCGTCCATCTCGATGACGATCTCTTTCGTGACGGGAACCGCCTGGTTCACGATCGCCTCGTAGACCAGCGCGTTCGTCTGGAAGTTCCATTCCACGACAGCGTGAATGGTCGGCGCCGGCGGGGAAGGCGCGCGGTCCTGAAAGCCCAGGATCGGACCAACGATTGCGAGGAACACCGCTGCAACGAACAATCGGATTTTCATGGGATTATCCTTACTGGAATACGTCACTTCCCGCCGAGTACGACGATCACCGTTTCCGCCTTGAACAGCTTGAGATACGCCGGTTCGAGCTTCGCGGCGGTGGGGAAGATGACGACGACCGAGCCGGGAGCGATGTGTTTCAACGCCTCGTCGGTGGATAACGGTTTCCCGTCCGCCGTGGATGCCTTGGTGTTCTTGATCTCAATGAGCCGATGGACGGTTTCATGGACGGTTTTGTATACCGTGATCTTCTCCGTCACACGTTTTCCGTCGCGTTCGACCACCCGTTCGACGGTTTCGGGCACCAGCCTTTGGGCCGTGTCGGAATAGATGACCTGGCCGGTCGCGGGATCGACGGAAACAACCGCGGCGAGACTCGGTGCGGGTCCATCCGGCGGCTTCACGTCGCGTGAAGGCAAGGGTGCCGCAGGCGCCATCGAGACCACGGCTAAGACCATCGAATGCAGCATGGGCCGATGCTCCAGGAGAATACGGGTGAACGACGCGGTGACCGATCCCTGAGTAGACTATTGCCGGGCGAGGGACGTTGCAACTACCGAAATCCTGAGCGTCACTTCTTCCGTCCCGCTCCCGTTCGGTGTAAGCTGTCGAGGTAGACATCCTTGCGGAAAGGGAGAGCGTTATGCGAGCCATCGCTTTGCTGGCCGGATCAATTGTCGGGTTGGGGATCACCGGGTCCAGCTTGGCGGCGGAGCCGAAGCTGATCGACTTCGCGCACGACATCGTCCCGCTGCTCAAGGCTCGCTGCGCCAAATGCCACACCAACGGCGAGTACAAGGGTTCGTTCTCCCTGGACACGCGCGACGTCGATCCTGAAGTCGAAGAACGTCGTCCCCGGCAAGAGCACCGAGAGCGAGTTGTTTCAACGCATCACGAGCACTGATCCCGAAACGCGGATGCCATCGAAGGGCGAGCCGCTCACGCGCCAAGGAAGTCGCGCTGGTGAAGGCATGGATCGACGAGGGGCTGAAATGGGAGGAAGGCTTCACGTTTAAGGTCGGCACCTACGTCGCCCCGCTCAAGCCGCGCCGGCCGACGCTGCCTCCTGCCCGTGAAGGACGCGATCACCCGATCGACCGCATCGTCGATGCCTATCATCTTCGCACCAAAATCGCCCCGCCGGAACCGCTCGACGACATTGCCTTCATACGTCGAGTCTACCTCGACACCATCGGCCTGCTGCCGGCCCGTGAAGAACTCGATGCGTTTCTCAATGACACCGCCCCGGACAAGCGCGCGACACTGATCCGCCGCGTGCTCGACGACAACCGCGCCTACGCCGACCACTGGCTGACGTTCTGGAACGACCTGCTGCGCAACGACTATCAAGGAACCGGCTACATCGACGGCGGCCGCAAGCAGATCAGCGGCTGGATCTACGATTCGTTGGTGCAGAACAAGCCTTACGACCAGTTCACGCGTGAACTGATAAATCCATCGTCGGCATCGGACGGATTCATCAACGGCATCAAATGGCGCGGCCGGGTCAACGCCAGCCAGGTGCGTGAGGTTCAGTTCGCCCAGAACGTCGCGCAGGTGTTCTTTGGAGCCAACCTGAAGTGCGCCTCGTGCCACGACAGCTTCATCGACAAATGGAAGCTGGAGGATGCCTACGGTCTCGCGGCCGTCATCGCCGACCAGCCGCCGGAGATACACCGTTGCGACAAACCGACCGGGAAGAAGGCGTCGCCGCGTTTCATCTTCCCCGAGCTGGGCGACATCGACCCGAAGCAGCCGAAGGCTAAGCGACTGGAACAGCTAGCCGCCCTGGTCACGCATCCGGAGAACGGCCGCTTCACGCGCACCATCGTTAACCGCATCTGGCAACGACTGATGGGCCGCGGCATCGTCCATCCCGTCGATGTGATGGCGAACCGTCCCTGGAGCGAGGATCTGCTCGACTATCTGGCCGTCTACCTCGTCGATCAGAAGTATGACATGAAGAAGCTGATCGAACACATTCTCACCTCGCGCGCCTATCAATCCCGGCACGCCGTTCTGACGAAAGAGCCGCAGGGCGACGAGTACGTTTTCCGCGGCCCAGAGGTCAAGCGCATGACGGCCGAGCAGTTCATGGATGCGCGTGTGGATGATCACGCGCGCCGGTCCGGCCAAGCCCGTCGCGACGGTCCGCTTCGAATTGCCCGATTTTCCGCCGTCAACGCCGCCGGGACGCCGATTCGTGCGCGCCGCGTTGATGAATGCCGACTTGTTGATGCGTTCGCTCGGCCGGCCCAACCGGGAGCAGGTGGTGACGACGCGCGAGAACCAGCTGACGACACTGCAAGCGCTCGACCTCGCCAACGGCCACATCCTCGCCGAGACGTTGACGCGCGGTGCGGCGAACATCCTCAAGGCGCATCCAAAAGTTTCCGGCGAGACGCTCGTCGAGATGGTGTATTTGCAGGCGCTGTGTCGCAAACCGACGGCCGAGGAGATGGCGACAGCTCTCGAGATCGTCGGCAAAACGGTGACGCAGGAAACACTCGCCGATCTGCTGTGGGCGGTGTTTATGCTTCCGGAGTTTCAGTTGGTGCGGTAAGCGACCAGGCGAGTGCGATTGCGTCCGATGGAGTCCGGTGGTTAATTGGTATAGTAGAAGGTAGATACGCAGGAGGGTTATGAAGATGGCGAAAGAAGTGTTTTTCGACAGCGTCCGTACGGCAGCACGGTTCCTCCTGCCGGTCGTCGCCGCGGATAACCATTACTTAAATCCGGATGATCTAGCCAAACAATTGGACCGAGCCGCGATCTGGGTCACTCCGAAATCCGTCGAGGGCTACGATCCGTGCGACTTCGTCGATCTGCCTCCGCTCCAGCAGCAGGAATTGCGCGAGGCAGTGGAAGGGTTCCGTGAGATAGCACGGAAAGTTCCCAAGGACGGACCGCCCACCGCGGCACAGCTTCAGGAAGCCAAGCCTCTCTTCCTCGCCATTGTGCGCAGCGTGCAAGACCTGGTAAAGGAGGAGTGGGTTCGAGCCGTCGGCGAACTCATCACGGCAGCCGAGAGAGCAGCCGAACACGTCGGGTGGGATTTCAAACGCGAGGACAAGAAACTATCGGAATGGTTTTTCGGACGCTACATCGTCCCGCGTCTCCTGATCCACCTGCCGGAAGCCCGAATGCTGATCGACCCGGTTGCGTGGCTTTGTCCCCGGCGCTTCGGGTCTGATCGACATGTGCAAGCTGCCATCGTTTGATTCCTCAATGATTACGCGGTCGAACGGTCAGTGGTACGTCCACCCTGTCCGCGAAGATCGCCCGAGCCAACCCTGGTCAGAGACGACATTCACCAACGCGATAAAGGAGTTGGTGGAGAGTACATGACCAAGAGGAAGCAACGCCAGGATCGGATGAAGGCAGTCGAGCGGGAGTACCGGGCGGCGAGAATCGCTACGGAACTCCTGAAGAATGGGTTGCGTGCCGACCCTGGTATGCTCCGACCTCACCGGCTCAGTCCCACGGATGCGGCGAGCGTGACCGCCAATCTGGAACCAACGTACTTGCTCCGACTCTTCGCCGAGTTCGAGGCGGGGCTCCGCGATGCTTGGGAACACGGATACCATCGGACCACGACTCCGCCAATGCGCGACTTGATGGAGGGGTTTGGTGCTTGGCGGCAGATTCCCCAGGACGCAATCGACAACGCGCACGCGGTCCGGATCTACCGGAACTCTCTCGTCCACGAAGGCAGTGAAGAACCGCAAAACATCCCCTTCGCAAGTGCCCTGGCGTTCCTCAATGTTTTCTTGAGTCGCCTGCCGTACAACTGGTGAATCCTTTGGCTCTATGTCACCCAAAATGGTGCAAGATGAATACAGCTCCCAACAGCTCGATGCCCGCAAGCCGCCGCGATTTCCTCCGCGCCATGTCTGCCGCCGCGGCCGCCACCCTCGGCCTCGGCGAACCGCGCCTGCGCGCCGCCGACCCGGTCGAGCACCCCAAAGCCACCGCCGACACCTGCATCCTGCTGTGGATGGCCGGCGGCATGGCGGCGCCGGAGACGTTCGATCCCGAAGCGCTACACCCCCTTCGAGGTCGGCGTGCCCGTCGGAGAAGATCCTCTGCACGTTCCCGGCCATCGACACGGCGGTGGACAACATCAAGATCTCGCAGGGCTTGGAGAACGTCGCCAAGGTCATGGACCGCGGCACGCTGATCCGCTCGCACGTCGTCGCCGACCTGGGCAACATCCTGCACTCGCGGCACCAGTATCACTGGCACACCGGCTACGTTCCGCCGCAGACGGTGGCCGCGCCGCACCTCGGTTCGTGGATCGCCAGGGTGCGCGGTCCGAAGAATCCCGCCATCCCGGCGTTCATCAACATCGGCCAGCGGCTCGAAGGCGTCGGCGAGTCGGAGGAGCTGAAGGCGTTCACCACGGCCGGCTTCTTCGGCAGCGAGTACGGCCCGTTCAATCTGCCCTATCCCGATGCGACGCCGTCGGCCGCCGTCCGGCCGCCCAAGGGGATGACGCCGCGAGCGCTTCGAGAGCCGGCAGAAACGCTACAAGGAACTGGTCAAGCGCAGCCCGCTCGGCGAGCTGGCCAGCGACTACCATCAGGAGTCGATGCTGCGGGCCATCGACAACGCCCATCGCCTGCTCGGCTCGAAGGAGCGCGACGCCTTCGACCTCACGCAAGGAGCCGAAGGAGAGCTTACGAGAAGTACAACACCGGCCGCTTCGGCCACGGCTGCCTGCTGGCCCGCCGGCTGACCGAGGCCGGCGCGCGCTTCATCGAGGTGACGACCGAGTACGTGCCGTTCGTGCACTGGGACACGCACGAGAACGGCCACACGACCGTCGAGCGACATGAAGAAGGAGATCGACCGGCCGATCGCCCAGCTGATCCTCGACCTGGAGCAGCGCGGCCTGCTCGACCGCACGCTGGTGGTCCTCGCCAGCGAGTTCAGCCGCGACATGATGATCGAAGGCGTGCCCGGCAGCACGGCGCGTCGACCAGTCGCGGGCCAAGACCGACGTGATGAAGGAGCCGAACCACTACGGCCTGCACCGGCATTTCACCGGCTCCGGCTCGGTGCTGATGTTCGGCGGCGGCATCAAGAAGGGCTTCCTCTACGGCGAGACGGCGACGGAACGGCCGCTGCTGACGACGAAGAACCCGGTGACGATTCCCGACCTGCACGCCACGATCTTCACCGCGATGGGCATCTCGCCGAAGACGGCGTTCGACATCGAGAAACGGCCGTTCTACGCCACCGAGGACGGCAAGGGGAAGGCGGTGGCGGAACTGTTCGCCAGGGGTGGGCGGACTCCCTGATTAGGGTGCCACCCCGCCGAGAAGGGCGAGCACATCGGAGGGGAGTAGGCCGTCGCCTTACCGATCACTGAGCGAATAGAACAACCAGGATCGTTAGCTCGACGCGCAAGCGAGGGGTTTTTCATCGTGCGCCATTAGCGCAGCGATCGGTAGACCGACTCAATCCTCACCGCCGCCGCATCCCTGTCAATGTGCCAGATTGGATCGACGCCCGGCGGGCAACCGCTCAGCCTCTAATCGGCAGGAAGCCCGCGGCTCTCACGGTTCCAGAGACGGATGCCCAAGTCGGTACCGGGCTCGTCAAAAGGCAGCGGCGCGGTCAATAATCCCGTTATTGTATTCACCGTCGATGCCCACAGAATAAATCACGACGCCATCTTCCACATGCCGGTATACGAGATGCGTGTCGGTAAAGGGATCAACTGGAACGCCCGGGAGAAATGCAGGAGAAAGTTGATCCAGGGTTTGCGGCCAAGTGCCTCGTTCAAGGCGGAATCGCTCGGCAGCGATCGCGACCTTACCGCATCGCAAAGTGGCAAGATCTCGCTCCCACATGTCGAGAAGGCGTTGCGGATTGGGATCAAGCAGGTCCCACACTGTGAGGCGCGGAATTGCCTTACGAACATCGCGCAGCTCGGCATCGAGGGATGCCATCGGCACGCGGCGATCGCTGCGGCTCTGTGCAGAAAGCTCGATCAGCCTTGTCATGCACTGGATTGCCTTGGCACGGCGGCTTGAAACGAGCGGCCGATAATAGCACCAATCGGCGAACTCCCAGAAACGACGAACGACCAGGGCGGGGGCAGAGGATTCGTGCAGCGGTGCGCCTCCAACTATGCGGTCGAGCAGCTCAATTTCATACGCTCGCTGCCCACGCAGTGCCGCGTGCAGAAGACGCGCCGACTGGCCCTCTTCGAGTTCGAAAAGGTCAGCCGCACGCTTCAGCGGGTCGGCGGACGGCTCGCACTCGGCCAGGACTCGCTCAAGGGTACGGACGGCAAGTTCCCAGTGGACTTTGCGGCTCGATTGAGATTGTAAATATGGTTCATCGCCGACAGACCGAGCAGCATTCAGGATTCCGCAGACGGACGCCAAGGCGCCGTCCGCGTCGCCCTCGTCGGCTCGATGGACAGCGTCGCCGCAAAGCGCCACTGCCACTCTACTCAGCCGCTCCAGATGGTCCAGTTTGGTGTCCCACGGGTCGGCTGGCCAAGTGACGACGTATCGGCCTTTGGGGAAATCGATCAACGTACGCGCCTGGGCGAGCGAGGCGCCAATCCTGCTCAAATTGGTGTGAAGGTTACGGGCAAGCGTTATCGAGAGTCGCTGATTGCACGGGGTCGTTCGGATTATCCTGCTCGGGTATTGAGAACCTTCCGGCCAGAGTTGCGGGATTTGATCGGACGCGGCCAAAATGATTACAGCGGCGTTCTGGTCGTCAGCTACCGTTTCGCGGTCAGCCTCGATTTCTTGAAGCCGCCATCTCGGGTCGGCTCGGTCCAGATCGGCGACCGCGCCCGCAAAATCCGTCTCTGCCTTATGCACAAAGTACGCACGCACACCAAACCCGACGACCGCTACAGCTGCGATGATCACCGCCGTCCAGAAGCCGATCCGCTTCAGCCATCGGAGCCAGGCACGACTTTTTCGAGGCGGTGACGGTGTGTTCACGGTGGTATGCTCGTGATGAGGAACAAACAGATTGTAGTTCGTCTGTCGCTCTGCTCGCAAGCAATTTCGCCTGGCACTCATCGCGCCCGGTGGGCGTCTTGAAAGTTGGTGGAATGTTTGTACACAAAGGCGACAGCTGCTGCACCGGAAGGAAATCCACCCCTCGCTACGGAGGCCACCCATGTCATCCATGACGCTGTCGCCCGAAAAACTCGCCGAGGTTCAGGCACTGGCCCAAGCCATCCGCGCGGCTACCGACGCCGAGATCGACGAACTCGCCCGCCATCTCCTGACCACCGACGATCAGCACCTCTTCGGCCAGAACGAGTTCACCATTCGGGGCAAAAGCGGGGGCAAAAGCGGTGTCAGATCATTTATTCGGCAGACTGCGGCCCACCACTGTCCGGTCTTGGTCGCGGCCCTTCCACCGGATTCTCGAACTCATCCACAATAAACCGGCAGCGTGGATGCACCTGAGCGATTCCTTGCAGCATTTCGACGAACTCGCCTGTCCGATCGCGCTCATCCGCGAGGTACTCCGGAAGCAGCTCAACGTCATTCAACAGCTCGGCGACGCGGCTTTCCCCTCTCTCGCTAGCCTGTGCTTTCGCCTGAACGATCAACCGCTGAAGCGCACGCAATGCCCGCGGATACTGGTCTGCGCGGATCATGGGTTGCCTCCGAAATCAAACCTGACATCTTCAATCCTGGTTCCCTGTTCCTGCGCACGGCTGAACGGTGATTGCGGGATAAGGTAAGACTGATTGCTGCGCTCCGGCAACGGCTCGATTCCACCGTCTCTCGTCGGCAGATGTGACGCCACGTGTCGGAGCCTTGGGCGAGCGCGGCGCGTCCAGCGGACCCTGCCCTTCATCGGCCGGAAACTTGCCCGCTCCGGTGACGGATGCTACTGCCGCGCTAATGCGGCGGATTGCCAGCTCGTGAGCAAAGAGAGTACAGACTCTTGGCACCGACGAACGCCAGAATGGCGCCGCCGACGAAGATTTCAAGCCGATGAATGCCGCCGATTTCGACGTGGATCCCTGTGTCAACGCGGCTGCCGTCGTGGTTGCGAACTTCGACGAGGTGCGAAGGAAACCACGCGCAGAACAAGAGATGCAATCCTGTGGCACAACCGCACCCGGACAGGATTGCCTCAATTAGATGGAGTGTGGGGCTTATTTGCTTTCGACGGCACGCAAGCCCGTAAAGAAGACCGCCAATCACAGCCCCAACCGCTGCAACGACGAACTCTTCCAAATGGACATTCACACTTGGCCCCCTGCCGCATTGTTGGCCGACGACTGATCTGCTTGTTTACTGTCTCGCCAGCACTTGCAATCGCGCACCGCCAGATAGATCGAAAACGCCAAACTGGCGAGGCATCCGATTGCCGCACCAATGAGGACGCCGCTCGACCAGTACGCTTCGGTAGCTCGACCGACTAGACCGCCGAGAAGTGTTCCGCCAGCAGTCGTGGCCGCGATGCGAAAGAACTGCTCCTCACGGAAGCCGCGATACGAAGTCTTTGTGATCGGCTTCTCGCCCGAATGTGAACTTGCAGGCATGGTACACCTCGGCTGTTTGGTCATCGAGTTGGCAGTCGAGAAGGGCAACATATTGGAAACACCTTCACATGGACAGCCCCTCTTCACGACTCCTTCATCGTAAACGCATCCGTGTTCATTTGGAATATCGGGACTGCGGAAAGGTTCGCAGAACTTGGCTGGCTGTGCCAGCGTTAACGATTCTACTTCTTGCAAAGTGTGGGCCATACGCTGTGCTGTTGTCGGGCATCAGGAGCCGGACGCCTCGGTGCTCGCCTCCGGCGCCATCCAGCCGCACGAGCCGCGTCCCAGGTGGGAAGTACGCCCACGAGCTGTTCACCCCGGATCAGAACGAACCGGCCTCATGCCCTTCCTCGAGCAGCCGACCAACCTCCGAAAGGACGGAACAATCTTCCTCTCTGCCCAACGTACCCGCCTCTGGTACCCTGCGGAGGATTGTCGCCCTTCCCCCACTGACCCGAGATTAGCCATGTTCAGATTCGTTTCCACGGCACCGGCCATCCCCGTCGTTCTTGCTCTGGTTCTCGCTCCGCCCCGCAACGGCGCTCCAACCACCGCAGCCACACAGCAACCCCCGCCTCGCGGCAGCCACATCGCGCCGAGTTCGTTTTGCATTTTCGTGGTGCAGGCGGCTCACCTGCCCTCAGCGGGTGCAGGCGAGCCGCCTGCGCCACGGTGGAGTTCGTTTTGCATTTTTCCGGACCGCAACGGCTGGTCGTTGCTGTCGCTTGAATCAGCAGGAACCTCCAACCCGCTTGCGCCGCGTACTCAGCCCAGTTCGTTTCGCATTTTTCGGTCAACCGCCAATCCCGTCCGTGCCGGCGCGGCGCCTATCCCCTTTCTCGGAAGGAGCAAGCCGCAGCACTGCTCGGCACCTTCCCAGAGTTCGTTCGGTAATTCCGCTCGCGCCCCACCGCCGGATGCGCTGCCGGTTCGCGCGAAGGAGTTCGATTGGCATTTTTGACCATTCAGACCCAGCGTTCTCCCTCGCGCGCGGGAACGTCCTGGAACGGGCGGCGAGTTTCGCTTCATGCTGGTCCGAATCGGCCGGCTGCGTCCGTTGTGCGTAGACTGACCGGCGAGGAACTCAACGGTTTCGGCGCACACGGAACGCGCTGGTAAGGGTTCGTTCGGTAAATCCTCGCCCGAACTGCCGCGGCCTGTGCCGGCTGGTCATGGAACTGGGACCGAAGGGTGGCAGCGGCATTGCTAGAGAGGAGATCGTCTCATGGTCCAAAGCTCAAAACGCACCTGGGCGGTGCTGCTGCTGGGCATGGCGCTCGGTGCCGGCGGCGTCTCGGCGTATGTCCGCCTGGTTCCGTCCAGCGCCGCCCAGACAACGCCGCGGAAACCGGAGAACGTGCTTGCCGCGGCACCTGCCGCCAACGACGGCAAGGCCGACGCCAAGGCCCCCAGCGGCCGCAAGCCGAATATCGTGTTCATCCTCACCGACAACCTCGGGTACGGTGAGCCGGGCTGCTACGGCGGCGGCATCCTGCGTGGAGCGCCCACGCCGCGCATCGACCGGCTGGCGGCGGAAGGCTTGCGATTGCTCAATTTCAATGTCGAAAACCAGTGTACTCCCAGCCGCTCGGCCACTCATGACCGGGCGCTTCCCCATCCGCTCCGGAACCATGCGCGTGCCGCCGACCGACGGCAAGCCCTACGGCCTGACGCAATGGGAAATCACCATTGCCAAGCTTCTCTCCAGCCAGGGTTACGCCACCGGGCATCTTCGGCAAATGGCACCTGGGCGATCGCGAAGGACGTTATCCCACCGACCAGGGCTTCGACGAATGGTACGGAATCCCCAACACGACCGACGTGTCGCTGTACACCTCTTCGCCGGAGTTCGACCCGAAAGTCGCGCCCGTCGGGCACATCATGGAAGGGCGCAAGGGCGAAAAACCCCGCAACCTGGAAGTCTACGACCTGAAAACGCGCCGTACTCATCGACAGCGAGATCACCCGGCGAACCATCGACTTCATGAAACGTTGCGTGCAGCGACGGCAAGCCGTTCTATGCCTATGTGCCCCTCACGCAGGTCCATTACCCGACGCTGCCGCATCCCGATTTCGCCGGCAAGACCGGTCACGGCGACTTTGCCGACTGCCTGGTGGAACTGGACCATCACGTCGGCGAAATCGTCGACGCCGTCAAGGAGCTCGGCATCGACGAAAACACCATCATCGTGTTCACCAGCGATAACGGCCCGGAGGAGCTGCTGCCGTGGCGTGGCTGGGCTGGACCGTGGGCCGGTTCGTACTTCACGGCGATGGAAGGCTCCTTGCGCGTGCCGTTCATTTTCCGCTGGACCGGCAAGGTAGCCGCCGGGCCGCGTGAGCAACGAGATCGTGCATGAAGTGGATACGTTCACCACCTTCGCCCGCCTGGCGGGGGCCGAGGTGCCCAGGCGACCGCATGATCGACGGCGTGGACCAGAGCGACTTTTTCCTGGGAAAGCGGGAGAAGTCGAACCGCGAAGGGTTCCTCTATTACGTCAACGACACCCTGTACGCCATCAAATGGCGGAACTGGAAGGCTCATTACATTTGGCAGGAATACCGCTTCGACACGCCGCAGCGCCTGGGCAACGATCGGCCGCGCTTGCACAACTTGCTTGTCGATCCGCGGGAACGGAACAACGTCGCGGAGATCAACGGCTGGGTGTTTCACCCGATGGGGAAGATCGTCGGCGAGTTCCAGGAGAGCTTACGCAAGGAGCCGCCGATTCCGCCGGGGACCGCCGATCCTTATCAGCCGGGGAAGCAGAAATAGGCGCATCCGATCGCATCACTGAAAAAGAGACTCGTCCATGTCCATGAATGCCGAGCCGAACAGGCCAGGTCATCAACCAGACACCGAATCCGGGGCGGACCTGCAGGAATTCATAGGGGAACTCCTGGCACCGGACGATCCCCGCGCGGACCGGCGGTTGCGCCGTGGCCGGCCGGCCGAGTACAAGCGCGACCCGCGGTATGATGCGCCGGATAACGCCAGTTCGCCGTGACGGCGAAGTCGGCATGTCGAGCGGCATCACTCGCCGCGTTCAATCCGCAGCACGCGATTGTTGCCGCTATCGCAGATGTACACCGTTCCGGACGGGTGCACATAGACGCCGTGCGGCTGGTTCAGCTCGACCTTCTCCGGCGGACCGCCCACGCCGGCCGTGCCTTTCTTCCCGGTCCCGGCGACGCGGACGATTTTCCCCTCTGCCGGGAGATATTTGCGGATGAGCTGGTTCTCGGTGTCGGCGATCAGCACGTTGCCGTCGCGGTCGATGCACAGATGCTTGGGTCCGTTCAGGGTCGCCTTGAGGGCGTCGCCGCCGTCGCCGGTCGCGCCCTTCATCCCGGTGCCGGCGACGGTGCGAATCTTCCCTGCGGATCGACCACGCGCAAGGCATGTCCGATTGCGTTCGAGGATGTAGACGTTGCCTTTCGCATCGACGGCGACGGCGCGTGGATCGACGAGCGGAGCCTTCGATCGCGTCGGCGCCGTCGCTGCGGAACTCCTTTCTCACCATTGCCGGCCACCGTCGTGACGACGTGCGTTTTCAGATCGACCATGCGAATGCGGCGGTTTTCGAGATCGGCCAGGTACAGACGTTCGCCGCGCGGATCAAGGGCGATGCAGTAGATGCCGCTGAACGCGGCCTTGTCCGCCGCGGCGCCGTCGCCGCCGAAACCCTTCTCGCCGGTGCCGGCCAAGTTGGTTATGACGCCGGACTTGGGGTCGTACTTCCGCACGCGGTTGTTCAAAGTATCGGCAATGAACACGTCGCCATCGGGCGCGATGGCAAGGCTGTGCATCGCGTTGAATTCGGCTTTCAGCGCCGGTCCGCCGTCGCCGCCATGTGCCCTTGCTGCCGGTGCCGGCCACGGTGGTGAGAATGGCCTTGGCGTCCACCTTGAGCACGCGATGGCCGGTCGAGCTCGACGAGGTAGATGATTGCCCGACGGCATCGGAAATGATGCCGAAGGGACCGTTGAACTTGGCCTTCGTCGCCTCCGATCCCGAGCCGCCGTCGCCGCGTGCCGGCGACCAGTGCGATCTTGTCGGCCCGGGCCGCTCCGGACCATCCCATTCCCACTAGGAGGGCCAACCATCCCGCTGCGCTGCGAACTTGACCGACGGTCGTCATGGATCACCTCGATAATCCGATGTCACTGCTTCTTCTCACTTTCAGCAGGCGGTTCATCGGAGTCAAGCGTGTGCGGCACTTCCGTCGAAAATTGTAACGAATCGCGGGGTGGCCCCTTGACCGGATCAGTACCGGCAGAGTACGTTACAGGTCGATCTATTTTGAACTTCACCCTGACGGCTGGAGGCAAAGTCATGTCCGGTCGCACCTTGTTCGTTGTTCTCGGCTTCATCGCGTTCAGTGGTTTAACCTGGGCCGCCGAACCGAAAGCGCGTACCTTCACCGGCCACACCGGGGCGGTCAACTCCGTCGCCGTCTCACCCGACGGCAAACTGGTCGCTTCCACCGGTGCCGACACAACTGTCCGCGTCTGGGACGTCGCCAAGGGGACGGAGAAATATCAATGCAACGTGGCTTCTTCGAGCTGGTCGGTCGTGTTCTCACCTGACGGCAAGCAGCTGGCATTTCCGGCTCAGGACAGCAGCATCCGCGTCTTCGATGCCGCGACGGGGCGTGAGGTGCGGAGCTGCGTGGGCCATACGGGGACCGTCTGGGCCGTGACTTTTTCAGCGGACGGCAAAACGCTGGCTTCGGCATGTACAGACGGCACGGTTCGGATCTGGGACGCGATCAAGGGGAAAGAAATCAACCAGTTGAAGGGGCCAGCCGGGCCGTGGACGCTCGCTTTCTCTCCGGATGGGCGGAGTTTGGCTGTTGGCTTTGATAACGGCGCCGTCCACCTCTGGGACACGCGCACCTGGCGCGAAGGCTCACAATGGTCGGGGGCGGATGGCGGAATCTGGCCGCTCGCAGTCTCGCCGGACGGCCGGAGCGTCGCCACGGTCCGATGGCAGAATGGCACGGTGAGCTTGTGGGAAGCCGCGACGGGACAGTTGCGCGACAGCTTCGAGGGCGGCGGCGGCGGCGGTTGGGCCATCGCCTTTGCCGGGGACGGTTGCACGGCGATCGGCGTCGGCCCCAATGGCGTGACTCTCTGGGACGCCTGGAGCGGCCAGAAAGCCACGATCAAGTCGGACGCGCAGTTGCAGAGCGTGGCCTGCTCGACTGACGGTCGGACTCTTGCTTCGGGCGATGCCAACGGATCCATCCACATCTGGGACGTCCGCGATCTGCGGAAGGACCTGCGAGTAAAAGCGATGAAGCTAACGGCGAAGGAAGTCGCCGAGCACTGGACGGCCCTGACCGACGTCGATGCCGACAAGGCTTTTCGGTCCCTGCGAACGCTCGCTTCGGCCCCAGCTCAGACATTGCCTCTACTGCGTGAGCGCCTGAAGCCTGCGAAGGCGGAGGGGTTCGACGAGGCAGCGGTCGTGAAGCTGATCGCCCAGCTCGACGACGACGACTTCGATACACGCGAGAAAGCGGCAGTTGCACTCGAAAAGATCGGACCCAAGATCGCTCCGCTGCTACGGGCCACGTTGCAGAAGACGAAATCGGCAGAGGTACGCCGTCGTCTCACAGTATTGCTCGAGGCGCTGGTCCAAGTCGGCGCTGACGGCGGAGGAGTTGCGGACGATCCGGGCCGTTGAGGTGGTGGAAGCCATTGCTTCGACGGAAGCGCGGCAGCTATTGCATGGACTGGCAGACGGGGAAATGGATGCGCTCCTGACGCGTGAAGCGAAGGCGGCCCTGGCTCGGATGGAACGACGTTAACGATTACGATCCGCGACATAATAGCCCGACGCGCAAGCAAGGGTTGCCGCGAAATCCCTTGCTTGCGCGTCGGGCTAGGTTTTCGCTCGCCGTCGGCGGCGTTCGATGAAATACAGCCCCGTGTACACCTTCGGATCGATCAGGCAGCCCTCGCGCACTCGTGCCTGAAGCCAGCCATGCACTTTCGCCAGGGGCACCTCGTGGATCGCGATGTTCTCTCCCTCGATGCCGCCCCCCGCGCCAACTTTTTTCAGACCCTCGGCGAGAACGATGACGATCAACTCCGAGGTCAGCCCCGCCGAGGTCGGTCCTTCGGTGAGAAAGGTCACCTTCCTCGCTTCATATCCCGCCTCCTCGATCAGTTCTCGTTTCACGGCCTCTTCAAGCGTTTCTTGCTTGTCGAGGTCGCCGATCAAGCCGGCCGGGAAGCCGACCACGATCTTGCCGACGGGAATACGGAACTCCTTAGTGAGGATGAGCCGATCGTCTTTCGTGAGCACCGCGATGAAAGCCGCGTTGACGTGATTCGTCCTCTCGGCGATTTCCCACCCGTCGCGCCGAACCAGGCGGAGGAATCGTCCTTCCCCCAGTACTTCAGTGCCGCTCGATTTCGCCATGATTAAATCTCATGCTGAGTGAGTAGTGAGTGGTGAGTGGTGAGTGGTGAGTGGTGAGTGGTAGAGGATACGTATTTGCTGCGTTTCGAGGACTGGGTATTCACCACTCACCACTCACCACTCACCACTCACCACTCAGGGCCGACTGCGGCCGGATTCGCGCACCGTCTTCAGACGCGCGAGCAGGTCCTTCACTCTCTCCGGGTTTTTATCGGCGAGGTTCTTCGTCTCGGCAAGATCGTCGGCGAGGTTGTAGAGTTCGTTCGGATTCCCCATTACGCCGGGGATGAGCTTCCACGGTCCCTGGCGAATCGCCAGACGTACGGCACCCCCGTGAATCACGAGGTGGTCGCGGCACGCTCGGGCCGGCTGCTCGGCAAGCAGGGCAGGCAGCAGGTTGAAGCTGTCGGGGCCGGCATCGGCGGGCAGCTCGCGCCCGGCCACGGCGGCCAGAGTCGCCAGCATGTCCACGAGGCAGACCAGTTCCCCGGAGGTCTTGCCGGCCGGCACATGTCCCGGCCAGCGGGCGATGAACGGTTCGCGCGTACCGCCTTCGTACAACCCGCCTTTGAAGCCGCGCAGCGGACCGTTGCACCGATGGCCTTTGGCGTCGGCGACGGCACCATCGGCATAGCCGTCGTCCATCACACCGCCGTTGTCGCTGCTGAAAAGGACCAGCGTGTTGTCCGTGAGACCGAGTCGATCCAGCGTCGCCAACACCTCGCCGGCGCACCAGTCGAACTGTTGGATCACATCGCCGCGGACGCCACATTCACTCTTCCCCCGAAAGCGCGGATGCGGTACGCGCGGAACGTGGGGATCGTGGGCCGCGAAGTACAGGAAGAACGGTCCGGCCTTGTTCTTCTCGATGAACGCGATGGCCCGGCGGGTTAGCTCATCGGCCATGTCCTCGTCCTTCCAGCGCGCGGCCTTGCCGCCGGTCATGAAGCCGATGCGGCTGATGCCGTTGACGATCGTGTCGGCGTGGCCCATGCTCGGCTTGAGCTTGAGCAGTTCGGGCGAGTCGGCGCCGGTCGGTTCGTCGCCGACTTTCTTGCCGTAGCTGACGCGGATTGGGTCTTTCGGGTCCAGGCCGACGACGCGTTGATTCTCCACATAGACGCACGGCACCCGGTCTCCGGTAGCGGGGATGATGAACGAGTAGTCGAAGCCGACCTCGCGCGGCCCCGGTTTCAGTTCGGAATTGAAATCAGGCTCTTTTTCGCCCAACCCGAGGTGCCATTTGCCGACGCTGCCGGTGACGTAGCCAGCCTGTTTGAGAAGCGATGGAACGGTGACGGTCCCCGGCTTAATGCAAAGCGGCGCGACGCCGCTGAGGATGCGCGAGCCTGGCGGGTGACGCCAGGCGTACTGTCCGGTCATTAAGGCATATCGCGTCGGCGTGCAGACCGCTGACGGAGCATGGGCGTCGGTGAACCGCATGCCTTTGGCGGCCAACTTGTCGAGGTTCGGTGTTTTGATGCGAGTCGCCCCGTAACAACTGAGATCGCCGTAGCCGATGTCGTCGGCGAGGAGAATGACGATGTTGGGGCGTTGTTCTTTTTCGGCAGCTGCCGCAGGATTGAAAGGGAGAAGCCCGCCCGTGACAACAACGGTCGCAATCACAAAGCAGGTTCTTCCATGCGTCGTGGTCATCGGTGGTCTCCTGAGCAACCCGCAGCGACTCGGAGTGGACGTGCCGGTTGATACGGTGCGAAATCTCATTCGAGACAGTATCGGCGGTCCGCACGTCGGGGTCAATCACCGCGTCGGCGGAAGACAGAGATTTGCTCCACCGGCATCCTCGACGCGGCCGCACCGGCATCGTTGGCAGTTGCACAAACAGATCCTTCATCGCCGATCGGAACTCCGGCAAACCCAAGCAACGTTGGTGGACGGTTGTTCCGATATTCTTGTAACGTCCGTCGCCACGAGCAATCTTTTCCCCCTCTCGATCCGTCAAGATAGATAGAACCATCCGATAGAACTGGAGTCTATCCTCGCGGAAATCGTCAACGGGGGTACTGTCCCCCAGGGAGGTCGGTCGATGCGTCGTCTATGGTTGAGTAAGGCCGTACTGCTGGCGCCGCTGCTTGGGCTGGGCGTCGTGTGCGGCTCGGAGTTGGCGAGCACCGCCGCGGTGCCGCCCGCCGTCAAACCCATTCCGCCGCCGCCCGCGCCGGAAAAGAAAACCGAGGGCACCTGCACCTTTGGCACCAGCATCGAGTTCGCGGACACGCCGTCCGCGGCTGCGAAGTTGGCCAAGAAGGAAGGCAAGCTGGTCTTCGTGTTGCACGTCAGCGGCAACTTTGAAGATCCGCGCTTCCTTTGAAACAACGCCGATGCGCTCCGTGTGAACGCACTGAACAACCCCGAGGTGGGAAAATACCTCAATGAGTACTTCGTCTCCGGCTTCCAGAAAGTCGGCACCTTCAAGATCGTCGGCAATCAGAAACAGGGCGGCAACGTCGCCTCCTACTTCTGCGCTCCGGACGGCCGCGTTCTCCACTGCGTCGCCGGCCCGGTTGACGCCGCTACCCTGATCCACGAGGCCCAATGGGTCGTCGAGACCACCAAGAAGGCCATGGAGATCAGCAAGGACGACGGCTCGAAATTCAAGGCTTACTTCCGCAAGGCGCACGCTGAACGGCTCAAGAACGAACACGGCATCGTCGTCGAGCCGGTGACGTTCGATCCGCCGTCGGTCGAGCAGGACCCGAAGAGTGCGCTGACCTACAACGATCCGACGGGCCGGCCGCTGGCTCCGAAACTGCCGATACCGCCGGTGGACGGTCCCGACGTAGAATTGCGGGCCACGCAGGCAGCCGAGGCCAAGATGCTGGGCGCCCGCGACCTGATGGATCGCAAGGGCGGCCGTTGGCAACTGGGCAACCAGGGCCGCGTCCACCTCATCATGGCCGCCTACTCGATGGGCAAGATCGAGAACCTATACGCCTCGATTTTCGAGGGCATCCTGGGCGAGAAGATTTCGACCAAGCCGGTCGAGATCGTCAACCCGTTCCCGTGGGTGGACCGCGAGGGCAGGCCCACGAAGCGGTAAATCGTTGTTCGGCTCCGTTTAGCCGCGAGCGTCGAGGATCAGCGCTCGCGGAACGCTCGCAGCTAAACAATTTCTGCGCAGCCCATAAACTCTTCCGTAAAGGGTTCGAGCGCTGACCGGCCGGGGACGACGCGCATGCACGACGCCGCAGGGACCAACGGCCGGTTCCATATCCACACGGACTTCGTGTCGTCCGTCCTCGACAATCGCCGCACGCTGACCGTCTGGCTGCCGCCGGGCTACGACGACGATCCGCAGGCACGCTTCCCCGTCCTCTACCTGCACGATGGCCAGAACGTCTTCGACGCCGAGCGGGCGACGTTTGGCGTCTCGTGGGATGCTCACACCACCGCCGGCCGACTCATCCGCGCCGGCCGTCTTCGTCCCGTCATCCTCGTCGGCATCGACCACACGCCGCAACGGTCCGACGAATATACCGTCCAACTCGACACCGGAGAGAACGCCGGCGGCAGCGGCAAGCTCTACGCCCGGTTCGTCCTCGACGAGGTCAAACCCTTCATCGACGCCGCGTATCGCACGGCCCCGGACCGCCGCCACACCGGGGTGATCGGCTCATCGCTGGGCGGCCTCATCACGCTGTCGATGGCTCGACTGCATCCTCAGCGCTTCGGACTGTGCGGCGTGCTGTCGCCGTCGCTGTGGTGGGGCCGCGGCAAGGAATTGCACGAGGTGGAAACCAACGGCTCGTGGCTGCGGCGGATGCGTCTCTGGCTCGACATGGGCACGCGCGAAGGGAAGCGCGGCGGGCACCTCACGCCGGAAATCGGACGGACGCGGCGGCTGGTGGCGTGCTTCGACGCGGCGGGACTGCTGCCGGGACGCGACTACTGCTACTGGGAGGTGGCCGGCGGCGAACACAACGAGGCCGCCTGGGCCGCACGCTTCGACAAGCTGCTGCTCTTTTTCTTTGGTCGCTGAACCGTGTTTACAGTGCGCGGCATGTTATAATCACCGCAGGACGCCCTGGCTCTCAGCGAGGCAATCATCATGTCCGAGGATCTGGCCGTTTTCGGCGAAGGGTCGCTGACCTTTCACGAGTTCGCTATGAAAGAATCATTACCGCTGGCCACAATTCACACCGCTGTGCTGGAGTTCCTGCGCGGCCGTACAGACGCCGTTTTGTTCGGGCGCACGCCGTCAATGTGTATGTGTCTGAAAAACGCCAGACAGAGGACGTGGACATCCTCGCGCTAAAGGCGATCGAACTGGCGGAAGAATTGCGGACGTATCTCAACAAGCGGTTCGTTATCGCTGTTCAAGTGCGGGAAATCCGGGATGGGATCGGCTATCGCATTTACCAGGTGCAGAAGCCGATCAACAGGCACCTTGTCGATGTGCGGCCGGTCGGCGAGTTCCCACCAACACAGCGCGTTGCAGGTGTCCTGGTTATTTCGCCTGCGGAGCTGATTGCGTCGAAAGTTCTGTCGTTTCATGGTCGCCGCGGCAAGCCTAAATCGGGAACCGACTGGCGCAACGTGGGGATGCTCCTCCTATCCTTCCCGGAACTAAAGAGCAAGGAGGGAGCGGTGCGCGAACGCCTCCTCGCAGGCGGGGCCGACGCTGCACTCTTAGCCGTGTGGGAAGAACTGGTGGCTCACGAGTTCGGCGGGTACGACGAAGATAGCGAATTCAACTGAGCGACAATCCGCTCAAGCAGCGGCCGCCTGATGCGCCGGGTCGGCTCCCACCGGCGGCGTGATGCCGTCCCGCTTCTGGGCTTCGACGTGCCGTGTGTACGCCGCCGTCATCTCTCGGATCGGTCCGACCAGCCGTACCGCACCGGACTCCATCCACACGTCGGTGTCGCAGACCTTCTCCAGTATCTTCAGGTCGTGATTCACCATCACGATCAGCTTAGCCCTGGCCAGCATCTGCTCGATGCGATTGGCGGCCTTGGACTGGAAGTTCAGGTCTTCCCCGAGCGTGGGAACGAGAGCGACGGAGCGGCCGCGCAGATACGGCTATGCACCCCGCGGCAGTTGCAACTCTTGCATCAGGAGGCGGACACCGCAATAAGCGAGCCGAACAATCGGGGTTGACTCCGAGCTTTGTCGGGAATGTGTTGAATTCTCCTCCCAGAGTCCTGATAATCCTTGATTACTGGTTCGAGTCCGGCCAGGCCCAATCCTTCAAGACTCGGCCGCGGGTGTCCGTTCTACCGCGGAACGTTCGGCGTCGAGCGCGGAAGCAGCCAATGACCACCGATCACATCGAAGGCCTGGGACGGGCGTTGTTCGAAGAGGCGGGCGACGCCCTGTTCCTCTTCGACCCCGATACCGATCGGCTGCTGGACGTCAACCGCATGGCCCTGAAACTGACCGGCTTCCACCGCGAGGACCTGCTCGCCCTGCCGGCCAGCGAGTGTTTCCGTTTCGCCGACCCGACTGGAGCCCTCGCCGGCGGCGGTAACCACGCCGGCAACCTGCGCCGGGCAGCCGTCCAGACGGTCGTCTTCCATTCGCAGGAAGGCTTTCAGCTCCGCACCCCCGATCCGGACGTCTGGATGCCGGTCAACCTGACCACCGTTCGTTTGCACGTCCGGCCCAAGACGCTGGCCCTCATCACCGCGCGCGACATCGCGCCGTGCGCGACGCCCATCAACGCCTCGAAGAGAAAGAAGCCGAGCTGAGCCGCGTCCTGTCCTCGGTGTCTGACTGCTTGTGGAGTGCCGAGATCGCGCGCGATGGGCGCTGGACCTATCGCTACCTCTCGCCCGTCATCACGCGCATCACCGGCCGGGCGCCGGAGCTGTTCCGTAGCAGCCTCGACCAGTGGCGGGCCATCGTCCTTACGGAAGATCGACCGCTCTGGGACGATGCCCTGCGCCTGCTCCGCGCCGGCCAGGCGAGTCAGACCGAGTATCGCATTCGCCGGCCCGACGGCGCCATTCGCTGGGTACGCGACCGCGTTTCTTCCGCCCCGGGTCCCGACGGCTCCTGGCTGCTCGACGGCGTCACCGACGACGTGACCGATCGCAAACGGGCACAGGATGACCTGGAATACGAACGCTACCTGCTGCGCGCCCTCATGGACCATCTGCCGGATACCATCTATTTCAAGGATGATAAGAGTCGCTTTATCCGCGTCAACCCGGCTGCCGCCCGCGGGTTCGGCGTGAACGACCCGGCCAAGGCGCGCGGTAAGACCGATGCCGACTTCTTCAAGCCGGAACACGCCAGCGAAGCACTGCGCGACGAGCAGGAAGTGATTCGCACCGGTGTCCCACTCGTGAACAAGGAGGAGAAAGAAACCTGGTCCGACGGCCGGGTCACCTGGGTGTCCACGACCAAGCTGCCGCTGCGCGATCGGTATGGCCGGATCGTCGGCACCTTCGGCGTTTCGCGCGATGTGACCGAGAAGAAGCAGCGCAGAGGAGGAACTGCGCCAGGCGAAGGAAACGGCGGAAGCGGCCAGCCGGGCCAAGAGCGAGTTCCTGGCCAGCATGAGCCACGAAATCCGCACGCCCATGAACGGCATCATCGGCATGACCGAGCTGGCGCTCGACACCGATTTGTCGCGCGAGCAGCGCGAATACCTGACCATGGTCAAAGTGTCGGCCGAATCGCTGCTGACGATCATCAACGACATTCTCGACTTCTCCAAGATCGAGGCCAAGAAGCTACAACTCGATACCGTGCCGTTCGCCCTGCGCGACCACCTCGGCGACACGGTCAAGGCGCTGGCCGTGCGGGCGCAGCAGAAGGGCCTCGAACTCGTCTGCCACGTCCCCGCCGACGTGCCGGACGTATTGCTCGGCGATCCTGGCCGGCTGCGCCAGGTCCTCGTCAACCTGATCGGCAACGCGATCAAGTTCACCGAGCAAGGGGAGGTGGTGGTTGAAGTGAAGAGATGGGCCGAAGAGGGCCTAAAGGACACAGATGCCAGCGGAGAAAACCAGCCAGCGAAAGCCGACGTCGCCTCGTCCTCTACGTCCCAGCCGTCCTCTACGTCCTATTTGCTCTTCTCCGTGCGCGACACCGGCATCGGCATTCCGCCGGATAAGCAGATTCTGATCTTCGAGCCATTCGCCCAGGCCGACCATTCGACGACGCGTAAATACGGCGGCACCGGCCTCGGCCTGTCCATCGCCACGCAGATCGCCAATCTGATGCACGGCCGCATCTGGGTTGAGAGCGAAGCGGGCAAAGGCAGCACGTTTCACGTCACGGCGCGGTTCGACCTGCCGCCGGAGGGAGCCGTCTTCGCCGCCCCGGCGCGGTCGGCACGGCTTCGAGGTCTGCCGGTGCTGGTGGTGGACGACAACGAAACCAACCGGCGCATCCTGCGCGAAGTGCTGACCAACTGGCGGATGCGGCCGACGGTGGTGGACGGCGGCCGAGCGGCCCTGGCGGCGCTGCGCGAAGCGGTCGATGCCGGCGAACCGTTCCCGCTGGTGCTGCTCGACGGCCACATGCCGGAAATGGACGGCTTCATGCTGGCTCAGCGCATCCAGGAGATTCCCACCCTGGCCGGCACGACCCTCATCATGCTTACCTCGGCCGGACTGGACGACGTGGGCCACTGCCGCAAGGTCGGCATCCGCAAGTATCTGATGAAGCCGTTCAAACAGTCGGAGTTGCTCGACGTCATCCTCACGACGTTGAGCGACGACCAGTGGAAGCCGGAGCTGCCGGACGACGTCGAATCGAAGGAACCGGTCCGACCGCTGCGCATTCTGCTGGCGGAGGACAACGTCATCAACCAGAAACTGGTCATCGCCCTGTTGGAGAAGCGCGGCCATCGAGTCATCGTCACCGGCACCGGTCGTGAGGCGCTGGCGGCGCTGGGAATACCAGACCGGGAGACCGGGAGACAAGGAGACAAGGAGACAAGGAGACAAGGAGACAAGGAGACAGACGAGAGCCTCTCCGGCTCCTTGTCTCCTTGTCTCCCGGTCTCCTTGTCTGGTATCGACGTGGTCCTGATGGACGTGCAGATGCCGGAGATGGACGGCCTGGAGGCGACGGAACGGTTGCGGGCCTGGGAGCGGCAGACGGGCGGTCATGTGCCGGTGGTGGCGATGACGGCCTACGCCATGAAGGGCGACCGCGAGATGTGCCTGAGCAAAGGCATGGACGATTACGTCTCCAAACCGATCCAGCCGGCGGAACTGAACGCCGTCATCGCCCGGCTTACGGCGACTGGTGCTTCTCCCCTCGTCCCGTCCCGGGGTGATGGGGCGGGCGGGAAAAGCGGGGTTTTCGGACCGTCTCCCCTTTCCGCCGAAGCGGGGGCGCGAGGAAGTGGATCGGTTCCGGACGGGCTGATCGACGTGACCGGGGCGTTGGACCGTGCGGGCGGCGATCCGGTTTTGCTCAAGTCGCTCATCGGACTGTTCTTCGAGCAGTACCCGGAGGACCTGACGAAACTGCGCGAGTCGCTGGCACGCGGCGACACCGTCGGTGTGCTGCGCACCGCTCACACTCTCAAGGGAGCCATGTCGGTCTTCGGTCGGGAAGAAACGTATGCCCCCGCCGCGCAGCTGATGGCGATGGGCAAAAGCGGCGACCTGAGTGCTGCCGCGCCGGCCCTGATCGCGCTGGAAGAGTCCTTGTCTCGTCTGTGCCCCGCGCTGAAGGCGCTGGCGGCGTCGTGAGGCCGAGTGTATCGTCGGATGGCGAGGAGGAAGTCATGAGGAGTACTGTCAGCATACTTCTGGTCATGGCGGCGCTGGTCGGCGACGTGGACGTGCGCAGCTACATCCCCGGCGCCGGCCAGACTCGGGCCTTCGCGGCCGACGGCAAGGAGGTCACCGGCAAGTCGAACGCCAGCGGCCGTGTCGTCGTCGTTGCAGCGGACGGCTCTGCGCTGACACTCGAAACGCCGCCGTCGAAGCCGGGCGGCGAACCGACGCGGACCGTCGTCAAGATCAACGACCGGACGCGCTTCGAGTACCGCAACGTCGAGGACAGGGCCGGAAAAAAGCCGACCGTCGGCTATGCCGCGACCGTATGGCTGGTCGATGGCAGCACCGACATTGCCGCTCTCATCCGGCTCGAAGTGGTGCAAGTGATTCTCGAAGGCCGCGTTACCGCCGTAGCCGTGGACGGCAAATCGTTCACGTTGGAGGTCGCCGCGGAGAAACCGCATACGGTCGTCGTGAAGATCGCCGAAGGCGCCAAGCTCGTTTACTCAGACACCGACAAGAGTGCCCAGAAACCGACGGTCGGCTATGAGGCGAAGGTGTGGTTTAAGCACGGCTCCCGGGAGGTTGCCGGCGGCATTCAGTTCACGCTGCCGGGGAGCAAAACCAAACCCGATCCGGACAAGAAACCACCGACGAAGGAACCCGGCAAGCCCGAGCCAGAGAAAAAGCCTGAGCCGGAGAAGAAAGGCGTGAAGGGTGAACCGGTGTTCCCACTGCCGGTGCGTGACACTACTCCGGTCGTCGCCGCCATCGATCGCGAATGGCGCCGCGCCCTGGATGCGGCGAAGGTTGTGCCGGCGGCCGACGCCGACGATGCCGAGTTCCTGCGGCGCGTCACGCTGGACCTCACCGGCCGTGTGCCGAAGTTGAAACGCGCCCGGGCCTTTCTCGACAGCAAGGAACCGGACAAGCGGCGCCGGCTGGTCGATGAGCTACTGGCGAGCGGAGCTTACGGTCAACACCTGGCCGGCCACTGGCGCCGGCTCATTATGCCGCCGGACGACGGGGTCAAGCCGCAACCCGACATGCTATCGCCCTGGCTGGCCGAGCAGTTCAATCACAATCGCGGCTGGGGTGAGATCGTCCGCGAGTTGGTCACCGCCGAGGGACCGGCCCAGCGCACACCGCAGCTGGCGTTCACGCTGGCCAACGGCGAGGTGCTGCGGCCGCAGCCGGAACTGCTCGCCGACGCCACGTCGCGCCTGTTCCTCGGCGTCGAGCTGCGCTGCACCAGTGTCACGATCACCCCTTCAACGCCTGGAAACAGGCCGACTTCTGGGGGCTGGCCGCGTTCTATGGCCGCGTCAACCCGGACACGGTGAAGGGCGGACCCAATGTTAAGATCGGCGAGCTGGACGCGCCGTTGGACGGCGAGAAGAAGGGTGAGAAGCGGCCGAAGGTTACGGGTCCAGCGATCTTCGTGACGGCCCAGACGGGACGCCAGGCCGGCAAGGTGATCCGGGCACGCTTCCCGCGCAGCGCCGAGCTGGCTTCGGATCTGCCGGGGCCGTACCGTCCGCGCCTCGCCGACTGGATGATGGCGCGCGACAATCCGTACTTCGCCCGCGCCGCCGTCAATCGGCTGTGGGCGCAACTGTTCGGCCGCGGCTTCGTCATGCCGCTCGACGGCTTCGACGAGAACAATCCGCCGTCCAACTCCGCACTGCTCGACCTGCTGGCGAAGGAGTTCGCCGAGTCGGATTACGACGTGAAACATTTGCTGCGCTGCCTGTGTCTGAGCCAGGCGTACCAGCGCACCAGCCGGACCCGAGCGGAGGACGATGCCGCTGACGGCCTCTTCAGCCGCATGGCCGTGAAGTCGTTCGGCCCGGAGGCGCTGTTCGACTCGCTTCAGGTGGTGGTGTTCGTGGACAAGAACGATCCGGCGGCGGGGCGCTGGCCGGGTGTCAACGACTCCGATCTGCGGAAGTCGCGCGAGCAGTTCGTCCGCTTCTTCCGCATCCAGAACGACACGGAGGGGAATGGGCTGAAGCGCGGCATTCCGCAGGCGCTGCGGCTGATGAACGGCCCGACGCTGAACGCCGGCGCCCCGGTCATCGAGTCGTTGGTAGCCCGCGCCGCCAGCCCAGGTGAGGCGATCGAGACCTTGCTCCTGGTGGCCTACGCCCGGCGCCCGACAACGGCCGAGGTCGAGTTGTTCACGAAGTATCTGGCGAAGCAACCGTCGCCGCGCGACGGCTACACCGGAATGTTGTGGGTGCTGCTGAACAGCAGCGAGTTCTTGCTCAATCATTAACCACGCCGCCGATTCGTTTGGCGATTCGCGAAACGGCACGCCAATCAGGAGCACTCCTCATGCACCATCACTCTTTCACTCGCCGCGAAGTGATGCGCCTGGCCGCAACCGGCGCCGGCGCCGCGTCGCTGTCCGGCTGGTTCGCCCCGATGGCCACACGGGCCGCCGAGCAGGCGGCGCGCGGCGCCAAGCACAAGTCGTGTATCCTCCTCTGGATGGACGGCGGCCCCAGTCACGTCGAGACGTTCGATCCCAAACCCGACGCTCCGGCCTCCATCCACGGCGATCTCAAGGCGATTCAGACGTCGGTGCCCGGCCTGCTCGTCTGCGAGAAGTTCCCGCGCCTCGCAGGGCTGATGAAACACGCGGCGCTGCTGCGCGGCATGTGTACTGAGGAAGCGGACCACGGCCGGGCGCACGTCTACATGCACACCGGCTTCCGGCCCGGCGGCAACGCCACGGTCTATCCCGGCCTCGGCTCCATCGTCTCCGCGGAGCTGGGCGATCCTGATGCCCCGCTGCCGAACTTCGTCGTCACCGGCACGCCTTTGAACAAGCACAACTTCGTCACGAACCCTGGCTACCGCGGTCCAGTGCATGAGCCGCTCGCTCTGTCCGACTCGGCCGGAGGCCTGGAAGACCTGGCCCCGATCGTCAAGAAAGAAGAGTTCGACGAGCGGGTCAACCTTCTTCAAGAGCTGGAGAGCGGCTTCGCGCGGACGCACCGGGCCGACTCGGTCGAAGGACGGCGCGCGACGCTGGGCCGGGTCTTGCAGCTGATGCGCTCCGGCAAGGGTAAAGCGTTCGACATCGCGCTGGAGCCGGCGGCGGCGCGGGAGGCCTACGGCGAGACCGGCTTCGGCCGCGGCTGTCTGCTGGCCCGGCGTCTGGTCGAAGCCGGCGTGCCGTTCGTTGAGGTTTACCTGGCGAACTGGGATTCACACGATCGCAAGGTGGCCGACGAGACGCGGAACCTGATGACGCAGGTGGACGTCGGCCTGTCGGCGCTGCTGCGTGACCTGGCCGACCGCGGGCTGTTGGATTCGACGCTGATCGTGTGGATGGGTGAGTTCGGCCGCACGCCGCGTCTCAGCAACGTCGGCGGCCGCGATCACTTTCACCATGCCTGGACGACGGCCCTCTTCGGTGGCGGCATCAAGGGCGGCCAGGCGATCGGCCGAACCGACAAAGACGGCAGCACCGTCGCGGATCGGCCCATCGCCGTGACCGACTTCATGGCGACGGTGTGCAAGGTGCTGGGCATCGACTACACGAAAACGGTGACGCCGTCCGGCGGCCGGCCCGTGCGCATCGTGAACAAAGGTGAGAAGGTGATCGAGGAAGTGTTGAAATAACCGCCGATTCGCTGGGGCCGGTGCAGCTGTCACCAGTCCACCCACGACAAGCCCATTTGCACTTCGCCGGCGGCCGTGGGCACCGTGATGGTGGTCGGCTCGGTACGGCGCGACTTCTTGCGGACGAATTCCGGCACGGCACGCAAACACGCCTCTAACCGGAGTAGTTCGTCCGGAGTCGGCGGGCGCATCTGCATACCGGCGTCGGTGCGATACACCGAGGGATACGCCTGGGGTCCTGCCACGCGCCAGCCGTAGCGCTGCGCCGCCGCCGCATCGCCCTCCGACAGGTCCCCGACGTCGCCGAAGACGACCGCCCAGCCCGCCGTCATGCTGGCCATCTCCTCCGGAGGCAGGTCGCCCTGCTGAATCCGATCGAGCGTTTCCAGATCGTCGTACAGCGCCAACCCACTCGTCATGCCGCCCTGGCCCATCAGCACGGCGTACCACGGACCACCGCCGAAGCGCTCGCATGAGACGCGAATGGGGCGCTCGCCCACTTTCTTCCACGGCGTCTGTTCGTGGTAGAGTGCCGCAGCATCGTAAAAGCTGCCGACCATCTCCGGCGTCATGCCCTCCACGTCGAGGAGGTCGCTCTCTGCTTGAACACTCGACGAAACCTTCTCGCCGAGAAAGGCCATAAGGTGGTCCACCGCCTCCAATTCTTCGTGAACGTCGCATGTGATACCGAGTGTGTCGAGCCAGGCACGCAGCGCGTTGGCCAATTCGGCGGAGCAAAACTGCACCGCCGTCGGCCGGTGGGGCGTGCCCGCGTCCGGTGCGCTCATGGTCTCCGTGAACAAAGTGCGGATTTCCGTGACACTGGGACGAGTTTCGGCGATCCGGAGGCCCAGGATGAGACCGTCGGTCAGGCTGACGACGACACCCGCCCACGGACGGACCGGCATTCCACCGATATTGACCTCGGGCAGCTGGCGCGTGTCCACTTGCCAGACGTCGGAGTGCTGCGGCAACGCACCGCCATTCGCTCCGGAGCGCGAGGGCCGGCCTTGGCGTTTGGCCATGATGATCTCCGCGGGAGAATCAGACGATTCGAGGCACGATTAGGCGAGCGGCGTGTTCTAAGTTCCCGTAGCCGAAGTCGCCAGACTTCGGGTTTGGACGCCCCACCCGAAGTCTGGCGACTTCGGCTACGGGTAAATCATTTCCCGGCGTTCGCCTTACGGCTTGTCGCGCGTCAATTCGAGATAAATGACCTTGCGACTCTTCGACTTGAACTCGGTGGGTCGTTCCTTCACTTCCGGCTCGGCGACGCACAGTTTCAGCTTGTCGCCGTCCAGTTCCCAAATGCCGGTGGCAGTTTCTGCGCGGCCGTCTATGGTGCGCGTCAGGTCGATGTGCTTCGGCTTCTTCGCGGCGTCCAGCTTGAACGTGACTTCCAGCGGATTGGCCTTGTCCAACTCCTTGATGAACAGTTTGTCGCCGTCCATAAACGTCAGCTTGGCTTTGACGAGTTCGACCGACGGTTTACCGTCTTCTTCGGACTTGACGACGGACCAGGTGCCGGCAAGAGGATTTTTTTCATCGGCGGCCCAAGCGAATAGCGGGTCGGAGGCAACTACGCCGGCTAGCGTCAGCGCGAGAACGAGGATGCGCGTCATCGGTACGTCTCGGGGGTGTGGAGCAGGGATAACCTATGACGCCAGAATACGGGATGATGGCGCGAGGGGCAATGAACGCGTGAGTAGAAGCAGTATTGCTCTATCGAAATCCACTGGTGGGGAGAGGAGTTTGGCTGAAAGCTGACAGCTTATAGCTGTCAGCTTTCAGCCAAACACCAGCTCGATCACGCAACGTGTCCCAAGTATCTTGACGGTGGAAACCGTCACGCCGCCCGGCGTTTCTCGGCATCGTCGAGGTTCAGCGCCGTCCGTACCAGGTACGCCGACTTGCCCTGGCTCTCGAAGTAGGTGCGCGACAGCACTTCGCCGAGCAGGCCCATCGAGATCATCTGCAAGCCGACCAGTTCCAGCATCATGCTCAACAGCAGCAGCGGGTTGCCGGTCATGAAAACGGACGGGGTGTGGACGTACTTCATCCAGAATCGTCGCCAGCAGACTGACGAGGCCCAGACCCATCGACGCCAGGCCGGCGGTGCCGAGGACGTGCATCGGCCGGGTCAGGTACGTGTGCATGAACTTGACCGTCATCAGGTCGAGGACGACGCGGACGCTGCGGCTCAGGTTGTACTTGGTCTTGCCGGCGACGCGCGGATGATGGCGGACCGGCACTTGCAGCAGCCGGGCGCCCTGGCTCTCGGCCAGCACCGGAAATGAAGCGGTGCATTTCGCCGTACAGCGGCAGCGACTCGGCCACGTCGCGGCGCATGGCCCGCAGCGTGCAGCCCATGTCGCGGATCTTCGTGCCGGTCACCTTGCGGATCAGCCAGTTGCCCAACTTGCTCGGCAGCTTGCGGATGCAGATAGGCGTCCTGCCGTTTTTCGCGCTCGCCGAGCACGGCATCATAGCCCTCCGTCAGCTTCTCCAGGAGCATCGGGATGTCGGCGGGGTCGTTTTGGAGGTCGCCGTCCATGGTGACGATGACGTCGCCCTGCGAATAGTCGATGCCGGCCCGAAGAGCCGGCGTCTGGCCGTAATTGCGGCGCAGCCGCAGCACCTTGACGCGCGGATCGTCGGCGGCAAGCTGCTCCAGCACGGCGAAGGTGCCGTCGCCGCTGCCGTCGTCCACAAAGAGAAGCTCGTAACCGCTCAAGCCCGCCGCGTCCGTTCGACCCAGCAACGGGTCGAGGGCCGCACGCAGCCGTTCATGCAGCGGCTTTAGGTTGTCGCGCTCGTCCTTGATCGGGATCACCACCGACAAGCTCGTCATCGGGTCCGACCTCCACGGAAGAACCGCCGGCCCGCGCATCGAGAGGCGGGAAGCGGCCAAAAATCATCACGAGGGCGCCGCCGAGGGCCGGCAGTGCCGAGGCGGCGAACGACAGCAACCCGAGGCCGACCGCCGAAGCCGTGTCGATCCCCAGCGCGGATGAGGCGCACACAGGAAGAGGGTGAAGCCCATTTCACGCAGCCCCATGCCGTTGATGCTGATCGGCAGCAGCGTCAGCAGCGTGACCAGCGGCACCATGACCGCGTAGTACAGCGGCGGCACCGGCAGGCCGAGCGCCGCCCCACACGCCGCGACCAGAGCGACGCTGGCCGCCTGGACCAGGAACGACAGCAGCCCCGTCCCCAACAGCAGACGCGGCCGGCTTCGATACACGGCCGCCACACTTGCCAGTCGGGCCAAGATGCCCTCGCCGCCCGCTCTTGCCGGGAGCAGCAGCATCAATCCGACGCCGGCGAGTGCTCCGGCACCCACCAGGGCCACGCTCACCGTCACCCACCTTGGGCAGCGGGACGGGACAGAACGGCGCCGCGACGCAGGCCACCGCCACCAGCATCAGCACGCCGCTCAGACGTTCGGCGAATACGGTGAGGAACGCTTCCAGGCGGCGCGGCCCGGTCGCCTCGCTTTCCTGATTCGCCAGGTACAACCCGCGAGCCACGTCGCCGCCGACGGACGACGGCAGAGCGAGGTTGAAGAACATGCCGATGAAGTAATAGCCGAGGTAGCGGAGCGTCGATCCCGAGAAGCCGAGCGCCCCGGCCAGGAGCCGCCAGCGCACGCTGCTGACGACCTGTGCGGCTACGTAGAGACCTACCGCGAGCAGCCACATCGTGACATCCAGGCGCGCGAACGCCTGGCCGAAACGACTCCAGTCGAGCCGCCAGGCAACGACGGCCACCAGGGCCAGACACCCCACGATGCGTAGGTTCTTCTTCACCGCACCTCCATCGGCAAAAACAGCGGCTCGGACCCCAATTGCAGGAATGACCCTTGCTGCTCGTCCGTCATGTCCACTCGCAAGACGTAGTTGCCGGCCGGCAACGGCCGCATGGCCAACGTCAGATCGATGCTCGCGCCGGGAGCGACCACGGCGTTGAACAGGCCCGATCGTCCCCCCGCGACACACTTGCCGTCTTCGTCATCCACGAAAAAGACTGCGTGAATCCCGGCGTTGTTGCCGGACCGCAGCCGCCACGGTTGGACTGACGTGTTCGTACACCGAATATGGAAACCGCACGGCGTTGCGGCCGGCAGCGTTGGTGGATCGAGTGCGGCGATCGTGGCCCGGCATGGACCTGGGCAATATTCCTCGATCATCCAGCGGTGGAAGACCGCGGGAGAGTGCGGCTGCTTCCCGCGCGCCAGCCATTCCTGATATAGGTCAAAAAAGCGGTCGATGTTGCCGGTCTTGCCGATCGACAGATGGCCGAAGCGAAGCCCGAGCTGCTTGCGGGCCTCGACGACCGAGGTATCCGTCTTCAGCATCAGCACGATGGCCGACGCCATGCCGGTTCGGTCGATGCCGCGATTGCAGTGGAAGAGGATCGGGTATTCGCTGCGATCGATGATTTCGACCAGTTCGCGGATAGTATGCACCGACGGCAACCGACTGGCCGAGGAGCCGTTGAGGTCTTCTTCCGAAACGCCGTGCCGGCTGGTGACGCGGCACTGCTTGCGATACCACGCGGCCTCTTCGGAAACGCCGCGGAAATTGACGACGGTGCGAATGCCGTACTTCTTGATGAGGTCTTCCAGGCGCTCGGCGGAAGGTTGGGAAGAGCGATAAACGGCGCCGGGGATGACAATGTGGCAATTGGGGCCGAGGAGGAGATCGACGGTCTCCCAGGCGACGCCGCAAGCCAGCCCGACGCCGATGCCGTACAGGACGGCGCGGCGCGTCAGGAATCGCGGGGAACTGGCGGCGTCCGGCATCGTAACGGCCCCTCCCTGGTCCGTACCGTGACCGCGGGCGAGGCGGCATGATGCCATAATCGCGCCGGCGATGCCAGACCGATGCGCGGTGGCCCGACAAGAAGGCATGGTTCTAAGGCGGGTAGCACCGTGGTAGGACGGATTTGCAATCCGTCCGGGCTATGGGGGACGGATTGTAAATCCGTCCTACCATTGTGTTGCTCCTCCGGTACACCGTTTGAACCAGGTCGGCAACAATTGGAACTTAATGATATAAGTGGAACGGGCCGCGAGACTTATGCTCGCGGCCCGTTCGTGGAGTTTCGCTATCAGCGTGGTGGTGAATGGGAGTGGCTTAACCGCCGCCCACGAGACCGCCACCTCCGCCGAATGTGAATGCGTTTTCGGTTGTTGCGTAAATATGCATTGCAAACACCTCCTTTCCTACACTCCATTCTAGCTGATTCGGAGCGCAATAACAAGTTCGGATTCTTTTTCCGAGGGCGTGGCCTCATACTCGAAAACGCGGTATCCCCTGGCATCTATCTTAATCGGCGGGTGGACCTGATTTCCTTTACTCAGCCCAATGCTTTTAAGGTCGAGGTGGCTGCCGACCTTGATCTGCGGATCGAGCAGGAATCGGAATCGCAATTTGGGGACGGGAGTGGCGGAGGAGACCTTCCACCGAAACTCATCCACCAGGTTGTTGAGGAGCGGCTTCCAAAAACCAGTCCATTGCCAGCGAAAGATGAAAGCGGCACGATTGCCCTTTGGAATCTCGGGTAAGAAGAATAACAAGGCATGTTTCTCGCCGGGAGCGTCGTGAGCCGGCAGCACGGCGATCTCGTTCCCATCCAAGAGGGAACTGACTCGGATCCCGAGATCCCAGAACGATTCCACACTGGCGTCACCTGACAGTTTGTAGACGAGTATTTGCTGGGGATAGTCGGTCGTCGCTTGAATCTGGGTGTGTCTCTCACCGATCATGGTCCCATCGGCCTCGATGCTGAGCGTAAAAAATTCTTCGAGGATGGAAGGGAATCGTGGTTCCTTCGTCATCTGGAGATAGATTTGCGTGCAAGCGGTGTTAATCTCGGCGAGACCCTTCTTCAGTCGCGCTTTATCCCCCTCGGCTTTGTGGAGTTGGGCTTGCAAATCGGCGATGGTGGCTTTGAGGCCGTCGCATTCGTGCTGGACCCGATCCAATTGCATTTGCAGCTGAACTTCGGCTGCGGAGGCGGCTCGTGTACCGGTACTCGGGTTCAGTTTGCCGGTCATCGCCACGATCAAAACGACAACCACAATGGCCAGCCCGACAAACATCCAAAGGAGCAAGTTCGGATCGCCCTTGCGCTTGCAAGGGTGATACCGAGAACGATGGCTGCGAACCCGAGAATTCCAACCGCGAAGAAGATGATCTGCCCGGGAGTGCCTTTCCCGGCGAGTACCGTGCGGGCAAATGCGTTAATATTGTGGCCGGCCGAACTCATGGCCTTCACCACGTTCCCGAAACCCTGCTCCGGTTCTGGTTTCGACTTGCCCATCGGCACCTCTCTCCGCTTCCTCTTACAGCTGCCCGTACAACCCTCTCACCGCAACCCGTGGGCATCCTACCCTTCCCCCCTGCCACCGTCTATTCTTTCCCACGCCCAGCCCGGTATTCTTCCTCCAGCGCCTTCGCCAGCTCGCCCAACCGATCCATCAACCGGCGCAGCTTACGAGCCGGCCGCGACGCCAGCGCATACACCGTCAGCAGCGGCAGCACCACCGTCGAATCGACGTAACACGTCACCGTATCTGGCAGCTGATCCGGATCGACCTTGCCCCAGGTCATCGCCTCTTGCGGCGTCGCGCCGGACAGGCCGCCGGTGTCGGGGCGGGCGTCGGTGATCTGCAAGAAGTAGTCGTGACCGCTCTCGTCGAGGCCCAGCACTTCCTGGATCTGCGGCTCTGTCTGGAGGATGAAGTTCTTCGGGGAACCGCCGCCCAGGATCAGCACGCCACTGCGGCCCGACTTCTTCGCGTCCCAGACGATGGCCGCGCTCTGGTTCACGTCGCGCAGCGGGTCGATACGCAGTGCGCCCCCTTCCAGCTGCAAGGCCGCCAGGTTCATGCCGATGGAGCTGTCTCCCGGAGACGACGTGAACACGGGCACGCCGCACCGGTACGCTGCGGCCAGCATGCTCTTGCCCTTCCGCCCCTTCTCGTCCTCGATCGCCGCCAGGTATTTGCCGACGAGATGATGAAACTCCGCGGTGCCGAACGTCTTCTGGAACGGCTCGCTACGGCACAGCGTCCGGTAGAACTTGTCGGTGCCGAGCAGGTTCTCGTAGTCGAAGACGATGTCGTAGATGCGAATGACCTGATGATCGCGCAGCGCTCGGTCGTCGAGACCGGGGCGCGACTGATGCATGTCCATGCCCAGGGCGAAGTGCGTGTCGTGATAGATGTTGGCGCCGGTGCTGACGATCCAGTCGATGAATCCAGCCTCGATCAGCGGCACAAGCGCCGAGATCCCGAGTCCGGCCGGCGTCAACGCACCCGACAGCGACAGCCCGACGGTGGCGTCGTCGGCGAGCATCTTGGCCGCGTAGAGCCGACACGCCTCGCGCAGCCGGCCGGCGTTGTACGACAGGAACGCCTCGTCGATGATCTTCGGCAGCGGCGTCTGGCCCGTCAGCGCCGGCGGATCGATGCGCTTCTGGCTGATCTGATGGAGCAGGTGCTGCGCTTTGCCGTGTTCGTGTTTCATGGCGTCAGGTTATCGGCGCGAACCATGACGTCAACAGAACCTGTCGCTTGCGGCTTAGCGTTTCTGCTGCTAAGCCGCAAGCGGCAGAGGGCGCCACGCACTTCGCTTGTCCCAACCCCGCTCCCCTCTGTAAGATTGACTGTTGACCCCTTGAAGTTCGCCCGGTGCCGGGAGTCTTGCTGACATGGGTACATCGAACACGCCGACGCCGCAATCCGGAGCCGACATCCTGGTGCAGTGCTTGCTGAACCACGGCGTCGAGGTCGTCTTCGCCTATCCCGGCGGCGCCAGCATGCCGATTCACCAGGCGCTGACGCGCGTCAGCGATCGACTGCGCACCGTCTTGCCGCGGCACGAACAGGGCGGCGGTTTCGCGGCCGAGGGCTATGCCCGCGCCACCGGCAAGGTCGGCGTCTGCATCGCCACCAGCGGCCCCGGCGCCACCAACTTCGTCACCTCCCTCGCCGACGCCAAGCTGGACTCGACGCCTCTCGTCGCCATCACCGGCCAGGTCGGCACCGCCGTCATCGGCACCGACGCGTTTCAGGAAACGCCGATCGTCGAGATCTGCCGGGCGGTGACCAAGCACCACTACCTCGTCACGCGCACCGAAGACATCGTCCGCGTCTTCAAGGAAGCGTTCCACATCGCCGGCACCGGCCGGCCTGGCCCCGTGCTCGTCGATGTGCCGAAGGACGTGCAGCTGAGCAAGATCGTCGTCGAGAACTGGGATCCGCCGATGAACCTGCCCGGCTACAAGCCGCATCGCCGGGCCAGCCGCGCACGAGTTGGAAAAGGTGCTGGAGATGATCCGCCAGGCGAAGCGGCCGATCATCTACGCCGGCGGCGGCATCATCGCCAGCAACGCGGCCACACACCTCAAGGCGTTTGCCGAGCGCGCCGGCATCCCCGTCGCCCTGACGCTGCTTGGTCTCGGCGGCTTCCCCAGCGAGCATTTCCTCTGCCTGCAAATGCTCGGCATGCACGGCACCGTGTACGCCAACTACGCCATCAATGAAGCCGACCTGCTGCTGGCGCTCGGCGTCCGCTTCGACGACCGCGTCACCGGCAAGGTGAGCGAGTTCGCCAAGCACGGCAAGATCGTGCATATCGACATCGATCCGTCGGAGATCAACAAGAACAAGGTCGCCGATCTGCCGATCTTCGGCGACGTGGGCGAAGCTCTGCGCGACATGCTGCAAGATCATGGAGGAGCAGGAGCAGACGGCGAACGGCGCTCCCCGTCTCGCTCGCTTCAACGACTGGCTGCGGCAGATCGAGGAGTGGCGTGAGGCCGATCCGTTGCGCTTTGCCGACCGCGACGACGCCATCCTGCCGCAGTTCGCGATTCAACGGTTGTGGCAGATCCTGCGCGATCGCGGCCAGCTCGACGAGACCATCGTCACCACCGGCGTCGGCCAGCATCAGATGTGGGCGGCGCAATACTTCCACTTCAACGCGCCGCGCCGCTGGATCACCAGCGGCGGCCTGGGCTCGATGGGCTTCGGCCTGCCGTCGGCGATGGGCGCCCAGGCGGCCCATCCGCGCAAGACCGTCGTGGACATCGACGGCGACGGCAGCTTCCTGATGAACATTCAGGAGCTGGCCTGCTGCTTCACCGAGAAATTGCCGGTCAAGGTGCTGCTGCTCAACAACCAGCACCTCGGCATGGTGGTGCAGTGGGAGGACCGCTTCCACGGCGGCAACCGGGCTCACACCTACCTGGGGGCCGGGCTTAATGAGGAGCCGTATCCCGACTTCGTGACACTCGCCAAAGGCTTCCGCTGCGGCGCCCGGCGCATCAGCGCGAAAACCGACGTGGACGCGGCTCTCGAACAGATGCTCGACAGCAAGGGGCCGTACGTCCTCGACGTGATGGTGCCCTATCAGGAACACGTCTTGCCGATGATCCCGAGCGGTCAGACGGTGCGCGAGATGATCAAGGCGTGACGCGACGTGTCAACGGGCAGAGAATTCCTGGGGGGTATTCCCGTTATTGCGGAGGACGAGTGCGATTGTCGTAGCCCGACGCGTTAGCGAGGGTTTCGTCACAACCCTCGCTAACGCGTCGGGCTACGACAATCGCACTCGTCCTCCGCAATAACGGGAATACCCCGATGTCGGACTCGTCTTGACCCGTGCTGGCCGTTGGCGTATGTACGGGCCGCCATGAACACCATCCTTATCACCGTGCTGAGTGCCGCGGCTCTGATGCCGTCCGCTCCCCCCGCTGCGCCCGTCCCCGTCGCTCCGGAGGCGGATCTGCCGCTGACGGGGAAGATACTCGTCCTGACCAATCAGCTCACGGTGGAAGGGGACGTCGAATACATCGGCGATCAGTACCGCGTGTGCCGCGCCGTTGGCGAAGCGTGGATACCCGGCAACAAGGTATTGCGTCTGTGCGCCGACAAGAACGAGGCCTACGCATTCCTGCATGTCTATCTCAAGGTGGACGATTCGGAGGGCCGCCTGCGCCTGGCGGAATGGTGCCTCGATCACGGGATGAACCGCGAGGCGCTCGCCGAGACACGTGCCGTGTTGGCCAGAGACTCCCGGTCCGCAAAGGGACTTCGCATCCAGGCAAGATTGGAACCCCAACCGGGGACGGGGTGCGCGAGCCATCTCCCCCACCGGTTCTACCCACGCCGCCGCCCGCTCCGCGACTTGACCTCACCGCCGAGGCACTCATCCAGTTCGGGAACCGCATTCAACCGATCCTGATGAACGCCTGCGCCAGCTGCCACAACGAAACCCGCGGCACCGCTTTTCGCCTGATCCGAACCTACGAGATCGGCGTCGGCAATCGCACAACCCTTCAGCAGAACGTCAGCGCGGTCCTCGCGTATGTCCAGATCGACCAACCGCCGGCCAGTCCGTTCCTGACCAAGGCGATCGGGGTCCATTGGTGGAAGCAAACACCCGAGGGCATGCAACTCGCGGCCGGCGATCCTTCGCAACCGCCGTTTCAGAATCGCAATGCTCCTGCTTTTCGTGCGTTGGAAGACTGGGTCCGACTCGCCGTCACGACCAGTCCGCAGTTTGTCCAAATACAAGTCGCCGCCCCAACACCCGAGCCGATGCCCGCCCAGGCGCCACGCTCTGTCCCGGTGGTGCCGAGCAAGCCCGAGACACCGGCAACCGAGGCGACGACGCTGCCACACCGGGACGATACGGTGCCGACGCCTGTCCAGGCCGTGCCGCAGCCGTCGGCTGCTGCGCCAAGTTCAGCGTCGCCGGGAGTGTGCGATCCGGATGAGTTCAATCGGGTCAACCATCCGGCGCGGGACACCGAACGAGGCGCCGCCGAAGTAAGAGCGTCTACCAGCCCGGAGGCGCGAGCGACGGGTTCGTCAAACCCGTCGCTCGCGCTCCGGGCTGATCGCTGCTACCACAGGATCGCGCATGTCCCGTTCTCTTCGTATTGCCGCGGCGATCTGGCTCAGCGTCGGCGTCGCGGTCAGCGTTCGCACACTGATCAATCCCGAGAGCCACACGGTCTTCCCGATCCTGTCCGGCGGCGTGGAACACTGGTGGAGCGATCGACCGCTGTACGCCGATTACAAACCGCTCGACTTTTTCCGCTATCCTCCGCCCCTGGCGGTCTTCTTTTCACCGCTGAGCCTGCTCGGTCTGCGCGCCGGCGGCGTGGTGTGGGCCTGGCTCAGCCTCGCCGTTTACGGTGCCGGCTTGTGGGAGTTCGCCCGCCGCGTGCTGCCTGTTCGCTGGACCGACTCCCGGCTGTCCGTTTACCTCTGCCTCGGCCTGTTGGGCGGGCTGCGCGGACTGTGGAACGCCCAGAGCAACGCCCTGGTCATCGGCCTGTTGCTGCTCGGCACGGCTGCCGCGGTCAACCGCCGCTGGTGGCAGTCCGCGTTCTTCCTCGCCGGGGCCACGATGCTCAAGCTGACGCCAATCGCCCCGGTGCTGCTGCTCTGTGCCCTGTGGCCGCGCCGTCTGACGCCGCGCCTCGCTGTTGCTCTCGCGGTCCTGGCGGCCGTGCCGTTTCTGACGCGCCCGCCGACCGTGGCGACCGACCATTACCGCGAATGGGCGGTCCATCTGACCGAATCGGCGCACGAGCGCTGGCCCGGCTTCCGCGACGCCTGGACAGTCTGGCAGGTGCTGCGCCAGTACGCGGCCGGGGTCAGCGGCGTGCCCTGGCTGAAGGAACCACTCGACTCATCGGTGTATCGCGCCATCCAGCTGCTGACCGCGTTCGCCGTTCTGGTCTGGAGCCAGCGGTTGCGGCGCCGCGGCGTCCCGGAGCGCGAACTCGTCAGCTGCACGCTGGCCGCGGGTCTGGCGTGGCTGATGCTCTTCGGCCCCGCGGTCGAACATCCCACCTACGTCTTGCTCGCTCCGGTGCTCTGCTGGGCCGTGCTGGCAGCCGGCCGCGCGACCGGCCAGCGCGTGCTGATCGGCACGTCGTTCGGGTTGGTGATGGTGTTGGGTTGGGGAAGTTTGACGCGGCCCTGGCTCGAAACGCTGCCGGTGCTGCTGACGGCGCTGCCGGTCGGGACGGCGTTGTTCGGGGTCTGGCTCATCGGCGAAAAAGGCCGGCGGGTACACGCACCACGAAACGCGCAAAGAACCGGAACGTCCTGGCTGGTCCTCCCGCTTCTCGGATCGCCTCTGCCGGAGTCCGTTGGCGTCAATCGGTCAAGGTGATGTCATACGTGTTCGCTCCCTTCTCGACGGGGAACTTGAGAGGGGTCGTGGTGGAGTCACCGTACTTCGCTGGCAATCCCGACGCGGAAGGCGGCGGCGAGGGGGGCGTCGGTCTTTCTCCTGGATTTTTCCGCGATTTCGGAGTTTGATCCGTAACAGGCGGCGGACCGGAGACCGTGATAACGGCCGGGCCGAGTAGCACATCGACAGCTTCATAGCGGCCGTCGGTGATGGTAGCGGAGACGGGTGGCGCACCTACCACGAAGAAGGTAATGGTGCCCGTGGACACCAGATTGTCCTTGTACTTGATCGTGCCGGAAACCCGACCCTTGGCGGCACCGCATCCGGCGGCGAAAAGGGCCAACGTGATGAGCAGGACAGTCCGGAGAAGAAGTCGCATCGGCGGTACTCGCTGGCGTCTCTGACGATGGACGAGCCAATGGGTTGAAACCGGATCCTCTGGAGAACGCAGAAAGGCCGTCGATCAGTAGTTCGCGGTGAAGATTTCGCCGCCCTCGATGGTAATCAGCGCCTCGAGGCAGCGTCTTCCCAGGGGTGACGACCGTCGCGCCGGCCGAATAAGCGAGGAAGTGAACCGAGCCATCCATGAAGAGCATGTTGGCACCTCCCTGGTGGCCACTCCAGACTGCGTTAAAGTTGCATTGATTCAGAGGATCGGTCACGTACTGACCGTACACCGATGGAAACACGCAAGCCGGACTATTCCCCTCCCCCGTGTTGCTGTAGAGATAGGCGCCGCCGCCGGCGGTGACCGATCCGGACTCCGAGGCGTCCCATTCCGAGGGATAGTCCCACCATCCCCAGAATGTGTCATAGCTCGGAGGCCGTTCTCCCACTCCGAGCGTGTTGCTCAGCCCATCCTTGATGTCCCCGGGTTGGTGGCCAACCGATGCGTACGCTCCCGTATTGTCGAAGAGGGGGATAGCTCCGTCATTGACCCAATCGACGGACGAGTGCAGCGCCACATACCAGGTTAAACCATAATTGCCGAAACCCGCCCCCGCGCCCCAGGAAAGGTTGCCACGCGGTTCGGAAGGACAGTACAGGATCTTGATCGCATTCTCGGAGATGTTGTGCTGTTGTTCGATGTACGGTTTAAGAAGCCCGATCCAGGTTGCGTTCTGATAATTGCCGCCGGCATCGGTAGTCATGGGACTCGGATTGATGTTCCAGGTGGTTCCGACAGGGAACAGAACCATCGCCTCCTGGTAGTTTGCCAACCCCAGGCCGAGTTGCCTCATGTTATTCTGGCACTGTGTCCGCGACGCAGCCTCGCGGACTTTCTGGACGGCGGGCAGCAGCAGGCTGATCAGAATGGCGATGATGGCGATCACCACGAGCAGCTCGATCAGCGTGAAGCCGAAGCGGCGTATCGGGGTTCTCACGAAGACGACTCCTTCAGCGAGCCGTTACCTCTCAACGCACAGGAACTTCCTGCGCGGAACGATCACAGTGCAGGAGAGGAGGGGATATGGAACGGGTAAGTCAGAATCATTCCCAGGGAGGTTGGTGTTCAACCGATCCCCGTCTCGCCACGCAGCACACTCCCCCAGAGCAAACAGAGTCAATGAAACGTTCTATCGCCAAGATTGTGTCGATGCAAACGAAATCTTCATTTTTCCCTCAGAAAGCCACCAGGTCCGCGGTTCAGCATTTGATTGCCGGCAGTTGCACCAGGTCCAACACCAGGGTGAGCGAAGCTCTGCTCGCACCGGCCTCGTATAGCTGCCTCGCCTGCACCCGACCCGGGCTAGCATCTGCGGCAAATCCGGCTCAGCGCCGCTCCCAGACGATGGTGAGCGCGCCACCGGATCCTTGACGAGGAGGCGCACAAACGGAATCGGATCGCGCGGATCCGTGGCTCGTTCGATGCGGACGCGGCTTGGGGTGACACGCAGGCCGGCCTGGTAGTGCAGGCTTAGCACCACCTCGCCGTTGTCCGGCCGTACGTCCTCCAAAACGATGTGGCGGAAGTCGGCGCGGACCCAGTGGGCCGAGCCGGTCAGCGCGAAGCTCGGATGACGGCGATAAACGAACTGGCGGCTCTGGACGGCGAAAACGCGGCCATCGCACCCGTCTCGCAGGTCGGCCATCGGCTCGGCTTCGGACCAGGCCGCGAAGCGTTCGGTCGACTCCGCCGTCCAGCACACCACCCAGCCGACGTTGTACCGCTCGCAGTAGCCGCGTAACTGGTCGTCGGTCCAATCGCGCACCGGCCGGCCGCAGAGAGTCTGATCGACTAACCCGGTCCCGACATGCTCGATGCCGGCATCCGGGTCGAGGCCGCCGATCAGGCTCCGTCCGGTCAGCACCGGCAGCAGCGCCGTCCAGCGCGACGCCAGCCGATCGCCGCGGCGGTCCTCCCACAGGATGCGCGCCTCGCCGGTCGTCTCGTGTTTCAGGAACTTGACGATCGCCTCCCGGTCGGCAGTAAGGCCGCTTTCGAGCGGAACCGGATTCCCCAGCCGAGAAAACCACGCCGTTCCCACGGACGGCCCGGCGAACCCCGCGAGACAGGGCAGGACAACACACGCCGCCGTTACTCCCGAGGCGGCCACATGCTGCATCCGACCGATCGCGGCACTGATGGCGTGTGCTGCCGGCAGAATGGCGAACAGCAGAGCAGGCACCACGAGGCGCGCGGCGCCTAACCGACCGACCTGCTCGGTAGCGATCCCTGCCACCGCCAGGACCAGCAGCGCCAGCAAGGACAGGCCGAACAACCGAGCCGTCGGCCGCTGTCCGCCCCGGTTCCACAGTGCCAGGCCGATCAGCGCTGTTACCACGAGCAACACGCCGAGGACGCGGTCACTCTCCCCGCCCCACAGCGGCGCCTCCCAGATGGTGCGGAACGTCCGGTGCGCCAGCAGCGGCATGTCGAGCCGGAGCGGCACACGGATCCACCAGTAGCGGACCCAGTCGACCAGCCAGAACAGGTTGGCGACGATGGCCCCGATCAGTCCGCCGAAAAGGGTGAGGTGCCAGGCGAGGGGGTGACGCCGGCCGGCACCGAGGTAAAAAGCGAAGAACGACGGCAGTAGGAGCACCATCAAGAGCGGATGCGTGAACCATCCCAGTGAGCCGGCGACGACCAGGCCGGTGAAAACCCACGGCCCCGGCGCGGTGAAAGCGGATGAGCAATCCCGACTGGGCCACGACCAGCAGGGCGGCGAGTAGCAGATCGACGTCGCCGGCCTCGAGGTCTTCGCGGCAAGGCCGGCCCCACCACACCAGGACGGCGAAGGTGGTTGCCAACAGAGCAGCCGACCGCGACAGCCCCAGCCCGCGCCGCCGAGCCACAACAGCAGCGGCACCGCGGCGCAGACCAGGGCCACGGCCAGCTTGTAGGCCCCCGGCCGCAGCAGACCGCCGCCCAGGGCGAGGGCCAGCTCCGCCGGCCGACTCCCAGAGTCGAAGACAGGCGTCTTGGGATAACCCGCGTGGAAGTTCGGATCGTAGCACGACAAGCCGCGGCCCTGAAGCAAGCTGGCGGCGCCGAGATAACCGTGATAGAGGTGCAGAGGATGCCGGCCCGAAACCAACGGCCTATCGTCGAACAACCGGGCCGGCTCCTGGCGTGCTCCGAATAGCCCCAGGGTCATCCAGACCTGCCAGATCACCACGCCGAAGAACGGCACCAGCCACAAAACGTGGTTGCCGGGTCGTGGTGGTGTTTGCTTGCCGAGATGTGGCGAAACGCTATCGCTCATGAGGGTCGGATGGTAACGGCTTCCGTCCGGCGCCACAAGGCGGGTTCACGGGATGTGCGTTCCACCGAGAGTATGAATCCTCGCCCCCTCCGAAGCCGTGTTCGTCATCCGCCCGCATGGATACATTGAAATTATCACCGAAAGCCTTGTTCCCGGCGGAGCTGCGGGGTATCGACCCGATGGGCCGAGTGGCGGAGGCCGATAGGTGATTGGGAGCCAAGCAACCTATGGGACTGATTAACGCGAAGGTAGTGCTGAAGAACCCACGTAGACCAGACCTGCAACCTGTTGCAGTGGACGCCCTCGCCGATTCCGGGGCGGTCCATCTTTGCATACCGCCCGACGTGCAACTCGAGCTCGGCCTGGATGAAATTGAGAAGAAAGAAATCACCCTCGCCGATGGGGATAAGAAAGTCGTTCCCTACGTGGGACCGGTGGAGCTGCATTTCAAAAATCGTGTCGGGTTCGCCGGCGCCCTGGTGCAGGGAGATGAAGTCCTTCTCGGTGCCATCCCGATGCAGGACATGGACCTGGTCCTCATCCCGAAGACCCGGACTCTGGACGTCAATCCGGCGAGTCCGAACATCGCTACGTCCATCGTGAAGTAACCGTCCCTCGTCCCGCGGTCCACGCCAGATCCACTCTGCAATCATTAAAACCCGTCCAGAAAAAGATGGACAGACACCCGGTCGATCGCGCACTCTATGAGGTAGAAAACCGAAACCTCAACCACCGACCGCGACCACTGGAGTCTCCATCGTGTCTCGAACGCTGCGCCTTCTGGGCTGCCTCTTCGCCGTCGTCGTCGTCACTTGCCTTTCCGCTGCCGAGCCGGACCTCGCCGAGTATCGCACCGTCGAGACGGCCATCGCGGCCAAAACCGTCAAGGGCGGCCTGCCCGTTGCGCCACGTCCCGCGTTTCTCGGGCTGCTGGTTGCCCCTGGAACCGGGAATCGACTGTGCGTTGCCGAGGTGGCGTTCGATTCGCCCGCCGCGAAGGCCGGCGTGCAGCGCGGAGACGTCGTTCTCAAGCTCGACGGTAAAGACGTCGGCTCGGAAGACGCTTTCCACGATCTGCTGCGGAGCAAATCCGCCGGCCACACTGTCAAGCTGAGCGTGTCGCGCAAGGACAAGCCGATGGAGCTGACCGCCACACTGGACGCGCTCAGCAAACCGCTGCCTTCCGGCCGCCAGCGCGGGCCTGGGCATCCAGGTCGCGGCGGTGAAAGACGGACCTGGCGTCGTCATCGAACAGGTGCTGCCCGGTTCGGTCGCCGAACACGCCAAGCTCAAGGTGGGCGAAGTGGTCCTGAAGATCGACGGCACGACCGTCGCCGGCGCGGTCAGTTTGCGCGACGCTCTCGCCGACAAGAAACCCGACGACACGGTAACGCTGACGCTCCTCCTCGCCGAAAAGACCGTCGAGATGAAGATGAAGCTCGGTGCCGAGCTGGCCGGCGAGGGACGACCCGCCGGTTGGGACCGCCGCGCCGGCTACTGGACCAAGCCCGCTTACCGGATCGCCATCATCTGCGTCGAGTACCCCGACACCAAGCACAACGAGAAAATCCCGGTGAAGGCGTGGGAAGATTCGATGTTCAGCAAGGGAACGTACAACAAGACGAGCATCACCGGCCAGACGGTTTACGGCAGCATGCACGACTACTATCTCGAACAGTCCTACGGCAATCTGAAGATCGAGGGCAAGGCGTTCGAGTACGTCGAAGTCAGCAAGAAACGCAGCGAATATGCAACCGGCGACCGTTCGGCTCTGCTGACCGAGGCGATGGACAAGCTGCTGGCGCGCGACGGCAAGGACGCGCTGAAGGACTTCGACGGGGTCTTCTACATCTATGCGGGAGCCAGTTACACCCCGGCGATCCGCGGCAGCCTCTACTGGCCGCATCGGGCCAGCGTCAACTACAAGGGCAAGTCGTGGCCATACTTCATTTGTCCCGAGGGCGGCGTCCGCATGGCGAACATCAGCGTCTTCTGCCACGAGTTCGGCCACATGCTCGGCCTGCCCGACCTCTACGCCCGGCCGGAACGTCCTGGTGAAGAAGGCGTCGGCGTCTGGTGCGCGATGGCCAACCAGGTCGGCAACGGCCGGCCGCAGCAATTCTGCGCCTGGTCGAAGGAAAAGCTGGGCTGGGTCAAGCCGACGACGATCGACCCGACGGTCAAGCAGAAGCTGATCCTGTCGCCGGTCGAGGATTCGCCGAAGGAGTGCTTCAAGGTGCCGTTGCGGCCCGACGGCAGCGAATACCTGCTGCTGGAGAACCGCGGCAAAAAGGGTTTCGACACGAGTCTGCCGGCCCACGGACTGCTGATCTGGCGCGTCGTCGGCAATCGTCCGATCCTGGAAGAGTCGCACGGCGTCGAGGGGCCAAGCGGACCGCGCGTGTTCCTCAACTCAGTGCCGTATCCGAGTTCGGCGAACGATTCGTTCACACCGTTCACGATGCCGTCGAGCCGTTCACAGCTCGGCGGCGGAGCGCCGGTCTACATCACGAACATCCGCCGTCTGCCCGACGGGCGCATCACGTTCCAGATCGGGTACGAGTATCAATGATTCCAACCGTTTAGCCGCGAGCTTCTGCGAGCGCTGCCTCAGCGCTCGCAGAAGCTCGCGGCTAAACGTATCGGGTTCGGGAGATTCGATCCATGACGCATTCATCGACTCGCAACCTGCTCGGCGGTGTCGCCTTCCTTATGACGTTCTGCCTTCTGGCGGCCGAGCCGGACCTAAAAGAGTATCGCACCGTCGCCAGCGCCGTCGCCGCCAAGATGAAACCGTCGGCGGCGACCCGCTCCGGTCAGACCGGCTACCTGGGCGTCTCGGTCGGCGCGCGACATGGGCCGGGTCGTCGTCGAGGAAGTGCAGCCGGACTCACCGGCGGCGAAGGCCGGTTTGCAGAAGGGTGATCCCATCCTCCAATTCGAACAGCATCCGGTGACAACGCCCGAGGTGTTCCGCGAACGACTGCAATCCCACGGCCCCGGCGAGACGGTCAAACTGTGGGGTGGAGGCGCAAGGGCGCGAAGGTCGAGCTGACCGCGACACTGGCGGCCGCCAGCCGGCCGATGAAGACCGCCGAGCGGCCCGCCTATCTCGGCGTCCAGCTCGGCGAAGCGAAGGAAGGCGAGGGCGTGGCGCTCGAACGAGTGACCACCGGCTCGCCCGCTGAGGCCGCCGGGCTGAAATCGGGCGACCGGATCGTGAAGCTCGAAGGCGCGGACTTTACGCGGTCGACGCGCCTCGACGACATCCTGGCCGAGAAGAAGCCGGGCGATCCGCTGCTGCTGACCATTCGCCGCGACGGCAAGGACATCGAGCTGAAGGCGAAACTCGGCGAGCGCAGTCGGGATGGCGGCGGCCGCGATTTCAGTCGAGAGAGCGGTCCGCCCTCCTTGTGGACCAAAGACGTGTTCCGCGTCGCCGTGGTCGGCATTGAGTATCCCGACGTGAAACACAACGCCAAGGTGCACGACGAAGGAGTTGGAGCAGGCGCTGTTCAGCCGCGGCAGCTACACCGGCAAGATGAGCGCGACCGGCCAGGCCGTTCACGGCAGCCTGAACGATTACTTCCACGAGCAATCGGGCGGTGCTTTCCACATCGAGGGTAAAGTCTTCGAGTGGGTCGAGGTGAGCAAGAAGCGCGGCGAGTACGTTCAGGGATCCGGCACGAGCAACAAGACCGTGCCGCTGGTCGAGGCACTTGAGAAGATCGCCGCCCGTGACGGCAAGGACGCGTTCAAGAGCTTCGACGGCTTTCTGTTCATCTACGCCGGAGACCGTCTCGGCGACCGCGGCAATCGCGGTACACTCTATTTCCCGCACGCCGGGCAGATTTCATTTCAGTCGAAGCGCTCGCCGTATCTGTTCGTCGCCGAGGGGGGATCGAAGGGGTTCACCCTCGGCGCCTGCGTCAAGGAATTCGGACAGCTCCTCGGACTTCCTGACCTTGCCGCCCGGCCGGAAAATCCCGGTTCGGAAGGGCTGGGGGCCTGGTGTGCCATGTCCAATCCGTTTTCGACCTCCCGGCCGCAGCACCTCAGCGCCTGGGCCAAGGAAAAGCTCGGCTGGATCAAGCCGGTGGCGATCGATCCGACGGTCAAGCAGAAACTCATCCTCGCGCCCATCGAAGGTTCGCCGAAGGAGTGCTACAAGGTCCTCGTCCGCCCCGACGGCAGCGAATACTTCCTGCTGGAGAACCGCGGCAAGAAAGGTTTTGACGCCGACCTGCTGGGTGAAGGGCTGCTGATCTGGCGCGTGGTCCACGATCGACCGATCCTGGAAGAATCGCACGGCGTCGAGGGGCCGACGGGACCGACGGTGTATCTCAGCTCCGTGCCGTATCCGAGTCCGTCGAACAACGCCTTCACACCGGAGACGACGCCGTCGAGCCGATCGCCGATGGGCGGCGGCTTACCCGTGCATCTCACCGAGATCCGCCGCCTGCCGGACGGGCGCATCACGTTTCACATCGGCTATGAGTATCGGTGAGTGCCGAAATCCGAAATCCGAAATCCGAAACGGATTTGTTTCGGATTTCGGATTTCGGATTTCGGCACTCACCATTCACCCCAACCTCGCTCCGTTTCCCCGTCATATTCCGATCTCCCGGATCGCATCGACTGTATTTCCTCGCCGTTTCTGCCGATAAATCGCTTGGCGAGGTCATTGCCGTGCGTGGGCGGGAAGGTCCCTTTGATTTCGGGAGATCGACAATGGTCAGGAAATGGCTCGGCTCGATCGCGGGATTGGTCACGACCGCGGGAATCGCCCTGGGACAGGGCTATTCGCCGACCGCGTGGACGCCAAATGTCAGCCCCTTTGCCGAGATTCACGGACCGATCCAGCCCGTGGTCTACCAACCGGAAGCGCCGCCGCCCACACCGGTGCCGGCGCCGCAGCCCGCTGCAACGACCCCGATCGCCACGGGGACGGATTGCGGCGTTGCGAACGGTCCGGGCCTGTGGTTCCAGGCCGATTACCTGCTCTGGAAGGTGAAAACCGGGCACGCCGGCTCAGACCCTCTTTTCGGCACGATTCCGACGTCACTGGTCGGCATGGGCCTCTTGCCGGTGGGCTCGATCACTCCCGCTCTGGGGAAGGACCCATCGCGTTTCGATTACGGCGATCAAAACGGCGTCCGGATTGAGGCCGGCTATTACCTCGACGGCGCCCGCGAATGGTCGATCGCAGGCGGTTGGTTCCAGCTGGAAAATGGGTCGAAGAGCTTTCAGGCCGCGTCAAGCGGTGATCCGGTCATCGGTCCCGTCTTCAACGACACGTTCACCGGCCTGCACACGATCCTCGAGTTTGCTATCCCCACGGCTCGCACGGCCCAGCTCGACGCCGAGCAGAGCAACCGGCTATGGGGGGCGGACCTCAATCTTCGCCGGCAAATACCGGCCATCTTCTTCGCCGACCGCCTCGATTTTCTGGTTGGCTTCCGGTATCTGCAATTCAATGAGGGGCTGGACGTGAACGGGATGCACACCGCCGATCCAGGCTTCGTGGACCCGGTCGCACGAGTCGTCAGCTACTTCGACCAGTTCGGCGTTCACAACGATTTCTACGGGGTGCAAATCGGTCTCGCCTCGCACTCCGACATCGGTCCGTTCACGCTGGACCTGATCGGGAAATTCGCCCTCGGCGGTATGCAGGACGGGGTCACCATCAACGGTTCGACGACGCTGGTCGATCCCGCGGGCGCCATCGGCACGACAGTCACCCGGCCCGGCGGTGTCTTGACGCAGCCAACGAACATCGGCCACACCAACCACTACGACTTTGAGTTCGTTCCGGAGATCACGCTCAACTTCGGCTGGCACATTACGCCGCGGTTGCAGGCGACTGTCGGCTATAACTTCCTCTATATGAACAACGTCTACCGCGTCGGCTCTCAGATCGAGGGCGTAGACGGCCGGCAGGTCTTTGGCTCGACCCTGTTTGTCCCGAACGCTCTACCAGCACCCACGCAGCCGACGCAGCCGGCAGGTGCCAGCTCGACCTTCTGGGTGCAGGGCCTCACCGTCGGGCTGGAGTACAAGTTCTGACACGAGAAGGGCTACTCCCCTCGCCCCGGTACTTCGGCGAGAGGGGTCGGGGGTGAGGGGCAAGCGGCTGAGCAATGCTCTGGTCCTTACCCCTCCCCCCGCCCCCTCTCCCCTGAGTACAGTGGAGTGGGGGGAAATTGCAGTATTCCACGCCAACCCGCGTACGTTTCGCGGTCTCTCCCCGCGAAACTTAAACGGGATTCGTCGTCTCTCCTCATTCCATTCCCATCCCCGTTGCTGCTACAATGCCGATGACCTCGGTTCCGCAACAAGGATGACTGGACCATGACTCGCGATCTGATCCTCGGCACCGCCGGGCACATCGACCACGGCAAGACCTCGCTCGTCAAGGCGCTCACCGGCATCGACTGCGACCGTTTGCCCGAAGAGAAGCTCCGCGGCATCACCATCGACATCGGCTTCGCCATCCTCGACTTGCCGCCCTTTCGCCTCGGCATCGTGGACGTGCCCGGCCACGAGCGCTTCATCAAGAACATGCTGGCCGGCGCCACCGGCATCGATCTCGCCGTGCTCGTCGTCGCCGCCGACGATTCCATCATGCCGCAGACGCGCGAACATCTCGAAATCCTGCGTCTGCTCGGCCTGCGTCACGGCGTCATCGCCCTGACCAAGTGCGACCTGGTGGACGACACGACGCGCGAAGTCGTCGAACTGGAAATCCGCGAACTGGTGCAGGGCACATTCCTCGAAAACGCCCCGATCGTTCCCACCTCGGCCCAAACGGGGCAGGGCATCGCCGAGCTGAAGGCGGCCATCCGCGATTGCGGATTGCGGATTGCTGATGGCAGATTAGAAGCGATCTGCCATCAGCAATCCGCAATCGCAATCGCCGAGTTGGTTTCGCCTGGCCATCGACCGCTCGTTCGTCGTGCAGGGCCACGGCACCGTCGTCACCGGCTCGGTCACGTCGGGCAGCCTCAAGGTCGGCGATGAGGTGGAATGGCTGCCGCGCGGCGAGCGCGTCCGCGTCCGTTCGCTGCAAAACCACGACACAGCGGTGTACGAGGTGCAGCGCGGCATGCGGGCGGCCGATCAACCTGGCCGGCGTCCGCCATGAGGACGTGCTCCGCGGCCAGGAACTGGCGACGCCGGGCTACCTGGTGCCGTCCCGCGTGCTGACCGTGCGGCTGCATTGCCTCGCCGACATGAAACGGCCGATCAAGCATCGGCTGCCGGTGCGTTTCCACGTCGGCACGTCCGAGATCATGGGCACCGTCTCCCTGCTCGACTGCGACGCCATCGAGCCGGGCCAGTGGGGTCTGGCCCAGCTCTTCCTCGACGAACCGGCGACGGCGACGTGGGGCCAGCCGTTCGTCGTCCGCGAATCGTCGGCGACGCAGACGCTCGGCGGCGGCCAGGTGCTTGCAGCCCGTGGCCCGCAAAGATTCGCCGCCGTCACCTCGAGGTGCTGGAGCGGATCGAGAAACTGTGGACCGGCGATCCGCGCAGACGGGTGCTGACCGTCGCCTGGTTCGGCGGCTTCGGCGGTTTCACCAAGGCCGACCTGGTGCGCGGCGCCAACGTCGGTCCGGACGAGGCGGCGGCGCTGATCGACCAGCTCAAGGCGGAGGGCGAGCTCGTGGAAGTGGTCCTCGGCCCGGCCCACAAGTTGTTGCTGCACCGCGATCTGGTGACCGAACTGGAGGAACGCATCCTCGCCGTCCTGGCCCGGCTGCACGAGCAATTCCCGCTGATGTCCACGCACGACCGGCAAAAGGTGCAATCGCACCTCGATTACGTCGGCGACGATCCACTGGTCCACGCCGCCGTGGACCGGCTCCTGACGGCGAAGCAACTGATCGGCGACCTGCGGCGCGTCGGCCGGGCCGACTTCAAGCCGAAGCTGTCGGGCAACCTGCGCAAGCTGAAGGACAAGCTCGTCCTCGACGTATCAGAAGGCGCGCTTTCAGCCGCCGGAGCCGGCGAGCTTCGCCGGCGCGGCCGGCGGCAACGCGGCAAGTCTCAACGATCTGTTCGAGGTCTGCGTGGTGGAGGGTTTTCTGGTCCGGGTGACGCCCGACATTTATTTGCACGTCGACGCCGATACCGAGATGCGCCGCCTGTTGAAAGAGCGCCTGAAGCAAGGCGGGGGCTTGACGGTGGCCGAGATCCGTGATTTGCTAGGTACGACACGCAAGTTCGCCGTGCCGCTGTGCGAGTATCTCGACCGTGTCGGTCTGACGCGCCGCGAGGGCGACCTTCGTCTGCTGGCGGGTGTGTGATCTTTATTGTTTAGCCGCGAGCGTCCGGCGAGCGCTTTGTGAAGCGCTCGCCGGACGCTCGCGGCTACACCAATCATCGCGGAGAGAACGCATGAGTACCAAAGGCAAGATCATCCTCTGGAGCATCCTCGGTGCGATCGCGCTGAGTATCGCCGGTTTCTTCGGCGTCCGGCAGCTGCTACGCAACCAGAAGACCGCCCCGTTTCGCGAGAAGATGCAGACGTATCTCGCTCGGCCGGACAACTACGAGCCGATTCAGGTCGACCCGATGGGCCAACCGATCGCCTATCAACGGCCGGGTCCGATTCAGAAGAAGATGATCGTCATCGATCTGAGGGAGAAAGACATCGACTCCGCGTACTGGGATTTGCCCGATGAGCTTCGGGCAACGACGCCCGATGAAGTCGGTACGGTTGTGTGGCTCGAGTGGGACAAGATCCAGCGGATGATCTACGGCACCAAGCCGGGATATCAGCATCACGTCAAGGTAACCGTGATCGACCTGAGCAAGAAAACAGCTGTGGCCAACGCGTGTTTCATTGGGACCATGCCCCCCGGCAGCATCAGCTCGCGGGACAGTGAGGGGAACGGCAGTAAACCGAACGGCGACGTGGTGCGCTGTCTCTCACCAGCCTGCCGCGTTCGTGAGATGCCGGCCACTTGCGGGTTAAGAGTCCAAGAATAAACTCCGTTTAGCCGCGACCCGATAGGGGAGCGCGAGTGCTGCGATGCCCGCGCTCCCCTATCGAGTCGCGGCTAAACGGGGAACTTTTTGTTGGACGACCACCTAGAATGGCCGAAAACGCGCCAAGAGACGGCCATGAACCCTTTCCGCAATCTGCCCGCGGTGAACGACGTGCTGGCGACGGCAGTACTCGGCGAGGCGCTGACGCAGTATCCGCGCGCGGCCCTGGTGGCGACGATCCGCGACGAACTCGACCAGTTGCGGCGGCGGCTGACGAAGGGTGAGGCGGTGGACGGAGAGGCCGGCCCGGATGCCCTCGCCGCTCGTGTCGTCGTGCGTTTGACCCACGAATTACGGCCGAAACTGCGGGCGGTCATCAACGCCACGGGGATTGTGCTGCACACCAACCTCGGCCGCGCCCCCCTCGGGGAACACGCCGCCCGAGCGGCGTATGAGGCGGCACGGGGTTATCTCAACCTCGAACTCGACCTGGACAGCGGCAAGCGCTCGTCGCGGCAGAGCGTCATCCGCGAATGGGTGTGCCGGCTGACCGGGGCTGAGTCGGCGACGGCGGTCAATAACAACGCCGCCGCAACGGTCCTCGTTCTCCGTGCGCCTCTGCCAGGGCAAGGAAGTCGTCATCTCGCGCGGCCAGCTCATCGAGATCGGCGGCAGTTTCCGCATCCCCGAGATCATGGCCGTCAGCGGAGCGATCCTGCTCGAAGTCGGCACCACGAACATCACGCGCCTCGCCGACTACGAGGCGCGCCGTCGGCTCGAACACCGGGGCGCTCTTGCAGGTCCACACCAGCAATTACCGCGTGTCCGGCTTCACGCAATCGGTCCCCCTGGCGGACCTGACGACGTTGGGCCGGAAGCACAATCTGCCGGTGATCGACGACATCGGCAGCGGTGCCCTGCTCGACTTCGCCCGTTTCGGCTTCCAGGGCGAGCCGATAGCGCGGGCCAGCATTGCGGCAGGGGGCGGACGTGGTGCTGTTCAGCGGCGACAAGCTGCTCGGCGGTCCGCAAGCCGGCATCATCGCCGGCAAGAAGGAGTTGATCGCGCGTCTCGAAAAGGACCCCCTGATGCGGGCGTTCCGTCTCGACAAGATGACGCTCGCCGCCCTGGAAGCGACGCTGCGCATCTATCTCGATGAGGAACGAGCGCTGCGCGAGGTACCCGTGCTACGGATGCTTGGTACGCCGCTGAAGGAACTGCGGCTGCGAGCGGAGAAGCTAGCGGCCGGTCTGCGCGAGCTGCCGGGCATCAAGGCGGCGAAGGCGGTGGAAGACGAGGCGTTCGTCGGCGGCGGTTCGCTGCCCGACCAGGCGATGAAGACCTGCGTCGTCGAGGTCGAGGCGCAAGAAATCAGCGTGACGGTGTTCGCCCATCGGCTGCGTACCGGGACGCCGGCGGTGCTGGGCCGGCTGCGCGACGGTAAGCTGCTGCTGGACGTGCGGACGGTGTTCGCGGAACAGGAAGCGGCGCTGATCGAGGCGGTGCGACAGGCTGTCGCAGCCAGCGCCGCGACAGGAGAAGCCGAGGCGGCGACGGTCGGCGAGCCGGACGAATGACGCCGATCAGTCTGCGTCGAACAACGACAAACACGGAGAACCGCTAGCGCTTGCTGCCGGGTTTCGGATCAAAACCTGACAGCTTATGCTGCCGGTCCGCCATATAGATACAGTAAAAGTAAGGAGAATGCCATGATCGATTGGCGCCAACATTTGGACAGTAAGCCGGACCGATGCAATGGTGTGCTCTGTGCCAAAGGCACGCGCGTCTTTGTCAGCATCATCCTGGCCGGTCTCGCGGAGGGAGCGACCAGAGAGCAACTCCTGAAAAGTTACCCCTCACTCCGGCCGGAGCATATCGACGCCGCTCTGGCGTATGCCGCAGAGTTATCCCAGGAGCAGGACTTGATGCCCCTGCCGATGCCATGAAGTTTAAGATCGACGAGAACCTACCAACTGAAATCGTTGGCGACCTCCGTGCCATGGGCCATGATGCCGATTCCGTGTTCGCCGAGGGGTTGGTGGGAGCACCGGACGTTACGGTCTTCGCTCACGCCCAAGCTGAAGGTCGTGTCCTTCTCACACAGGACAAGGGGTTCGGAGACGTCCGCATGTTTCCACCCAACCAGACCGCCGGGATTGTTCTTTTCCGTCCACGTTCACCGGCTCCGGGAGATACTCTTATCTTCGTTCGGAACCACTTACCTTCGCTATTGAGTTGCCCGCTTTCAGGGCATCTTTACGTAGTTTCTGATACCGGCATTCGGATCCGGTAAGCGAATGATTGAACCTGACACCGACGCCTCCAACCAATGAAGAAATCCATGCACCGGCTTTATCAAATCGTGGGTATCGTTCTCGCCGCTTGGTTGTCGCTCCATCCCGCTCTCGCCGCCGAACCTCTCGACGCCAAACCCATCGACCTCCTCATCCAGAAGGCTCTCGCCGACTGGCACGTGCCGGGAGTCGCTGTCGCCATCGTTCGGGACGACGTCGTGGTTTACCTCAAAGGCCACGGCGTCCGCGAACTCGGCAAAAGGGAGGCGGTTACGCCCCATACCGTCTTTCCGCTCGCCTCTTGCTCCAAAGGGTTCATCACGACGGCGACGGCCATCCTCGTCGATGAAGGCAAGATGACCTGGAACGACCCAGTCCGTAAACACGTGCCGTTCTTCCGCCTGTCTGATCCACTCGCCGACCGCGAGGTGACCTTGCGCGACCTGATGTGTCATCGCACCGGGCTGCGCGGCCACGATCTGCTCTGGTATCGCGCTCCGTGGTTGCCGGAGGAGGCCGTGCGCCGTGCCGGACTGCTGCCGCTCGACCGGCCCTTTCGTTCCGCGTTCCAGTATCAGAGCACGATGTTCACCGCGGCCGGCCTTGCCGTCTCGAAGGCGGCGGGGACGCCGTGGCACGACTTCGTCAAGAAACGGCTGCTCGATCCGCTGGAGATGCGCGCGACTGTCTTCACCTCGACCGATGCCGAGAAGGCGCTCGACCGCGCTGTCGGACATCGCTTCAACCATCTCGGTAAAGTCGAGACCATGCCTACCGCCCCGATGGCGACGCCCGACGCCGCGTGGACTGCGCATTCCTCGGCCCGTGACATGGCCAGGTGGGTGCGCTTCCAGCTCGGCGACGGCCGCAACGGCGACCAACGGATCGTGTCGGAGCGCAACCTCGAAGAGACGCACACGCCGCAGATGGTGATTCCGCTGGTCGGCACCGAGCGCGAGACGCACCCCGAAACGGTGCAAATGAGTTATGCGATGGCCTGGGTCGTCCAGGACTATCGCGGCGAGAAACTGGTCTCGCACGCCGGGGCGCTGGACGGCTTCCGCGTCCACATTACGCTGCTGCCGCGCCGGCGGATCGGCCTCGTCATCCTCGCCAACATGCAGGGGACGCGCATGAACCTCGCCCTGAGCAACACTCTCGTCGATCACCTGCTCGAAGCACCGAAGAAGGACTGGAACGACCTCTACATCAGCATGTTACTGCGTGAGAAGGAGAAGGCGGCGGAGCGGGCGAAGGCGTGGCGGGACAAGCAGGTGCAGGGGACGACTCCCGCACATGCCCTGGCGGAATATTCAGGCCGGTACGAACATCCGGTCTACGGCACCGCCGAGGTGACGGTCGAGAATCAGATGCTGACCTGGCGCTGGAACTCCTTCGCCGGCCCGCTGGAGCATTTCCATTACGAAACCTTCGTCCTCCACGAACCGACGATATTCCTGAGCCCGCCGGTGCTGTTCAAGCCGGGTCCGCGGGGCGAGGTGGGGTCGATGCACATCCAGGGTTGGTTTGACGTGGAGTTTCGCAAGGTGAAGGCGATGCGGTGAGATAGGCTAACGTCCTGGCGAACCGGCTGCGTCAGCGGCCGGTTCGCCGGTCCTGTTCACTTCAACCATTTCTCGAACCACTTCACTGCGTTGTCGCGCTGCACCGTTGTCACCTGATGCGGCACGCCGGGCGCCACGTCGATCTTCAGCTTGTCCGACGCCCCGGCCGCACGGTACGCCGCCTCGGCCTCGGCAAACGCCAGCTTCGCACCCTCCAGCGGACAGTTGCGGTCGAACTCGCCGTTGAGGATGAGCATCGGCCGGCCGGCGGCGAGACGCAACATGCTCGGGCAGTCGAACTGATCGAGCATCCCCGGAATGACCTTGTTCCAGAGGGCGCGGCAGACTTTCTGATTGACAGCCGGCTCGCCGAGGTCCTTCGCCGCCGCTTCGTGGGCCGCTTTGATCGTGTTGGCGCGTTCCTGCCAGCGATCGTGCTCCAGGCTCCAGCGGAAGCTCTGCACGCCGATGGCCGGCACCAGGACGCGGACGCGCTCATCGACCGTCGCGGCCAGCCAGGTCTCGATACCGCCCATGCTGAAGCCGATCATGCCGATCTTGTCCCCGTCCACGTCGGGACGTGTCAGCAGGTAATCGACCGTCTTCCACAAATCCCAGCAGGTGTCGTAGTAGAACGGATGCTCTTGCTTCTCGCCCGGCTTGGCCTTCCAGGCGCGGACGATGGCCTCGTTGTAAGCCGCCGCCCCTTTCGCCCCGCCGGAGCGCTCGCCGTGGTAGCGGGCATCGATGGCGACGCCGATGATGCCGCGCCGGGCGAGGTCGAAGAGCAGATTACGCTGACTTTCCTTGTTGCCGCCGGTCCCGTGCAGGACGACGACGACCGGCAGCTTCTTGTCGGCCTTCGCCGGCCGGATCAGCAGCACGGGCACGCGCTCCTCGGCACCGTCGGCCTTCTTTTCCGACGCGAAGGTGAGATGTTCGGTTATGAACTGGTTGTCCTTCATGGTGTCGAGAATCTTGACGTTCAGCGGCACCGCGGGCCGATCGAGCAGTTTGCGGAAGGCCTCGCGCACCTCGGCCGGCGGCGGATAAGCCGGCCGTTTCGGCTCATCGGCACGAACGGCGGGAACGAGGAGCAACAGCAGACAGGACCAACGCGGGAGCATGGTGGGATGGGGGTTGGAGGTTGGAAGTCACACGTCAGGCGCGGGGATGAGTATAGCCCAAACGGGGTAGCGCCGCCAGCGTCGAACGCGGCGTCGTCCGTTTCTTACCTCTGAGCTTCCCCGCAAGTTGTGGAGAAGTTGTGGTGCCGGTTTTCAACCGGCACGAGTGGCTACTCGTGCCGGTTGAAAACCGGCACCACAGGGTTGTGGCTCGGCCGCGTTAGGCGAATACAATGTCATCTCCGCGGCGGTCCAGTTACAATAGCGTGGTGTCATCACCGTCGCGTTCGACCGAGGCGGCGTCCGAGCATTCCCACATCTAACCGGGACGCGACAGGGTAAGCCGTGGACGAATCCAACACGATCTACGACGCCGACAACCCGGAGGCCGAACCGGCCAACCGATCTCCGATCCCCGCATCGCCGCGGCATGTTCCGACAATCCCCGGTTATGAAATCCTCAGTGAGCTTGGCCGCGGCGGCATGGGCGTCGTCTACAAGGCCCGGCAGACGAAGCTGAACCGTCTCGTCGCCCTGAAGATGATCCTGACCAAGCAACACGCGTCGCTGAAGCAAAAGGTTCGCTTCCAGCTCGAAGCCGAGGCCGTGGCCCGGCTGCATCACCCGCACATCATCCATCTCCACGAAATCGGCGAACACGAGGGATTGCCCTTCTTCTCGCTGGAATATTGCGAGGGAGGAACGCTCGCTCGCTACCTGAAGGACAAGAGGCCGTCGGCTCGGAAGTCCGCGTTGTTGGCCGAAAAATTGGCGCGGGCGATTCATCATGCTCATTCGCGCGGCGTGATCCATCGCGATCTGAAGCCGGCAAATGTGCTGCTGACGGCGGACGGCAAGCCGAAGGTAAGCGACTTCGGCCTGGCCAAGTGTCAGGATGCCGACGACGGCGCGAGCCAATCCGGAGCAATCGTCGGGACGCCGAGTTACATGGCGCCCGAACAGGCCGCCGGCCACCGCGACGACATCGGTCCGGCCACCGACGTCTATGCCCTGGGGGCTATCCTGTATGAGCTGCTTACGGGCCGGCCGCCCTTCGAGGGATCGTCCGCCGTCGTTCTCGTGGACGTTCTGGAACGCGAACCGGTCCCACCGACGGCGCTTCGACCCGAGGTGCCGCGCGACCTCGAGACGATTTGCCTGAAATGTCTGCACAAAGACCCAGGCCGGCGCTATGACAGTGCCGAAGCACTGGCCGACGACCTGCGCCGGTTTCAGGTGGGCGAACCGATTCGGGCGCGACCTATCGGCGGCATCGAGCGCATCGTCAAGTGGATCGCGCGCCGCCCGGCCGTTGCTGGACTGATCGCCGGACTGGTCGCTGCCATCGTACTCGGAGTCACCGGCATCGGGTGGAAATTCGCCGATGCACGCAAGCACCGAAAGGAGGCGGTGGCGTTGGCCGATGAGTTCCGCGAGCAAAAGGAACTGCGCCGACGAACAGATCCAGGTGGCTCGACTTCAGGTCGAAAACTGGCGACAGTGGGCCCAGAATCAGCGAACGGATGCGGAGAAGGCCGACGATCGGGCCAGGCTCGCGAATCGAGCGGCAGAGCAAGCGCGCGCAGCGTTGGAGAAAGAGCGGGCCACGGCGGAACGAGTGCGACGGGCGGAACAAGCCGCCGTCGAGCAGCGACAAATTGCCCTGGGGACCTTGGGACGCCTGGTCAACGACATGCACGCGCGGATGAAAGACCGTCCTGACTCGGGCGATCTTCGCAAGCACTTCTTGACGACTTGCGCTGCCGGGGTTGCAGGAACTGGTCCGTAGTGCGGATGTCCGGTCGAACGCCGCCAAGGAGTTGAGCCAGCAAACAATCCGCATGTCCCTTGAACTTGGCGACGAGTTCCTGGCGACCGGGAAGGCCGGTGTTGACAGGGCGCGGCCGCTCTACGAACAGGCGTTCGAGTTGGCTCGCCGTGTCGAACAAGCCCATCCCGAGGACGTTGTCGGCCGGCGCGACGTGGCCATTGCCCGCATCAAGCTGGGTGACATTAGCAGAGAATCGGGTGCCCACGATCGCGCTGCGACTCAGTTCCGTCTGGCGCGATTGCTGCTGCAAGAGCTGGCCAACGCGAACCCGCACGACAACGCGGCGCAGCGCGATTTGGCCATGTCCCATGAGAAGTTGGGAGACGTACAGCTACGACTTGCTGAACCGAGTGCCGCTGTCGAGGAATTCCTCAAGGCCTTACGCATCCGGCGACACCTCGCCCATGCCTCCCGGAATGGCCAACCAGCACTCCGCGACCTGGCTGCCGCTCACGGCCAGTTAAGCGACGCCTTTCGCCGGAATGGTGACGCGAACGCCGCCCTGGACCAGTACGGATCGTCTCGCACGGTGCTTCTGAAAATCATCGACACGGACCGACGAAACGCCGCAATATGGTTGGAATTGGTCCGGACACACGAAAAGTCGGGGGACGTCCAACTCGACCTGGGAAGTCTCGAACCTGCCCTTGAGGAGTACCGGCAGGCTCTGGAGGTCCGGCTGCGATCGGCTGAGGCAATAACGGGTGAGACCGAGGCGCGGAACGGAATCACGTCCGCGCGCCTGCAACTCGCGGCACTTCTCCGATCTCAGGGGGATGGCCTGCGACAGGAGAAGGACCTGTCAGCACTTCAGAAAGGCGCCGCCGCCTTTCACGAGTGTTCCCGCTACCTCCAAAGCATCGCCGATGACGAACCGCAGGCTGCCCAGCCATTGCGGGATCTGGCCGAGTGCTTTGATCGGCTTGCCGATACCTATCACCGACTGCACGACGACAACGGCGCGGTGGAGGCATATCGCCAGTCGATAACTGCCAATCAACGATTGGCCAAACTCGATCCGAGTGACAGGCAGACATCGCGCAAGATCCTCGAACAGTACGGAAAACTCGGCAACCTGTACGAAGCAAGTCTCGAATATCGACTGGCCGCTTTCTGGTACGAAAATGCGCTGGAGGGGCACAAGCGACTGGTAGATGCGGACTTCCCGACGGAAGTGATGCGCGAGCTGGCACTCCGATTGCGAGCTTGTCAGCGGATTGTGAAGTATCTCAACGCGCCTAAGGCCGTCGCCGAGGAGCCGGAGGCTGTTCGTGTTCTCTTGCTGCTCACGGTCACGAAAGTGCTGCTCCGCGAACGGCATCACGTCAAAGCCGTAATCGCCGTGGACCTACTCGCCGAGGCCGCGGAAAAGCCGGACACGCGCTACGAAGCCGCGACAAGGTACGCCCAGTGCATCGGGCTGACCGAGAAACCGGAGTTGAAAGAACGCTATGCCCTCCGCGCTCTCGAGATGCTGCGGCGAGCCATTGCGGTGGGATACAAGGACTTTGAATCGTTGAAGACAAGCTCCGCATTCGACGACCTGCGTCTGCGCGACGACTTCAAGGCCTTGCTGCGCGAGCTGGAGGAGCAGCCACCGGGAAAAAACGAGATGTAAACGAGGACATCGAGCACTGGTCGCCTACACCGTCATCAACTCATCGAGTTTGGCGGCACGAGTCCCTTGACGGTGACCGGCGGCTGTAGGACCAGCGCCACGGGTCGATCGCCGACGCGTTGCTGCCGTTCGGCCTGGTCGGTGGAAAGCGTCACAACACTGCAAACCTTGATGCGCCCGCTCCCTCGACCTCGTTCCCGGCGCTGCGATAGACTACAAGGATAGGGAGGAACTCGACTATGAGCCAGGCCATCACCTCTGCCCCGCCCATTGCTGTTGATGTCGCCGTGATCCTCACCGCGATTGTCCGTCCCGAACCCGAAGCCGGCGGCTACTCCGCCTCCATCCCCGCACTTCCCGGCTGTCACACACAGGGCGAAACCCTCGATGAGGTACGAGCCAACCTCCGCGAGGCCGCCGAGGGGTGGCTCGCCGTCGCCCACGACGATGCCCTCGCCCGCGATACGGCGAGGGGAGCCCCGTGAAAATCATCACCGGCAAGCAGATGTGCCGCGTCCTCGAGCGGCAGCGGCTGGACACTCGCCCTCATAAACGGCAGCTGTTCGATGGGTCAGAGCCGCGCACGGAGTAAGCGGTCTTCGCAGCCCGCTTACTTCGTGCGCGGCTCTAACGGGTATGCTTAATGCTGCCGCTCGCCTAAGCGTTTGTCGCCTACACCGTCATCAACTCGTCGAGTTTGGCACACAGCCCTTTGATGGTGACCGGCGGCAGCAACACCAGCGCGCCCGGTCGATCGCCGACGCGCTCCCGCCATTCGGCCTGGTCGGCGGACAGGATCAGCACGCCGGAGCATTTCACGGTCTTCGCTTTGGCTTCGTCCATGATGTCGTTGAATGCGAACAGGCCGTCCTCGCCGACCGAGCCGGCGTTGATGACGAGGACGTCGTAGGGCATGGTGCGGAAGCGCTCCACCGCCCGCATCGGATCGCCGGCCATGAAGACGCGGTAGCCCAGTTCCTTGAAGGCCGAGCGCAGCTTCTCCTGCGCCTTCTCGTTCCGCTCGATGATGAAGATCGATCGGTTGACCTCGACCGGGGCGTTTTTTTGGCCCAGTCCCGTCCCGCCGGTCTTCTTCTTCGGGCGGGCGGGGCTGGTACTGCCGCCCTCCATCTCGCGCCGAGCGGTCTTGATCGCTTCCAGCAGCTGTGTAGGCGTCTGATAGCGGCGCTGCGGCGACTGAGCCATCATCGTCTGGACCAGGTTGTAGACCGATGGCGGCGCCTCGATCTCGCCGGGACTAATTGGCTTAACGCTGTCGAAGCGCTGCCGGTTCATCCGCGCCCGTGGATCCTTCGTCATCTCCAGCGGCGAGCGGCCGGTCAGCAGCTCGTAGAGGATGCAACCCAGGAAGTAGATGTCGCTGCGGCGTATCGCCGGGCATGGTGCCGGAGGCCCGCTCCAGGCCGGCGTAATCAACCGTGCGGTCCACCTGGTCGTCGCCGTCCTCGCTGCCGCCGGCGCCGCGCCCCGCCAGCGTGCCGGACACCAGGGCCAGGCCGAAGTCCACCAGCTTGGCCGTGCCCTGGCTGGAGATCAGGATGTTCGTCAGCTTCATGTCCCGATGCGTGATGCCGCGCGCGAAAGCATAGACCAGGCCCTTGGTCGCATCTTCGAGCAAGTGCAGCGCCTCGGCCGGCGCGACTTTCTTGCGGATCTGGAGGAACTCGCGCAGGTTGCCGCCCTCGACGAACTCCATGACGATGTAGTGCTGTTTCGATCCAGGATCCTGGTTGACGGTGATGATCTCGACGATGTTCGGGTTCTGTAGCGAAATGCCCAGACGCGCCTCGCGGTAGAACAGATCGACCGCCTTGGGGTCCTCGCTCCAGCGTTTGCGGAGAACCTTGACGGCGACGACCCGGCCCGTGCTCGGATCCTCGGCGCGGAAGACCCGGCCGAAACTGCCGGAAGAGATGCGGTACAGCAGCCGGTAGCCGCCGAGGAAATAGCCGTCCGTCTCGCCCTTGAGGAGCTTGTTGCTCTGAAATGGAGTGAGGATGCCCTTGCGTTCGAGAACGCGGACCAGTGCCTGCGGGTCGGGATTTTTGACTCCCGCTTCCTGCCGAGCGTCGTCCAGTTGGTTACTGTCCAGTAACCCGAGTTTGATCGCTCGTTTTCCTAGTTCGGCGGCGTCCGGCTTGTCCATCGCATGGTCCCGCTGGGGAATCCCGGGCTACCGGCCCGTCACTCGTTGGATCGTCATCAATCCCTATTCTACCCGGTCTTCACCGAGCGCCAAGAAGAAGCCGGGTTTCTCATCGCGCATTCACGATTCGCGCTCATAATCGACCCGTCACTTCCACAGGGTGTGGACGACCCACACGACAATCGCGACCTGCAACAGGACGATGGCGAAAAAGACGAGACGAAAGCGGCCCTTCACCGTCTTGTGCCGGAACAGCTCCCATGGCGGCGAAGGCCCCGACGCTGCCGCCGGCGAAGGCCAGTCCGTGCAGCACGACCTCCGGCACACGGCGTCCGCCCTTCCTCGCCTGTCTCTTGTCGAAGCCGAAGTAGCCGAACGTCGTCGCATTGACGCCGATCAACCATGCGGCGAGGAGATGCCAGCCGGTCCACGCCCAGTGGAACAGGCACAGGGCGCCAAACGCCAGGGCCAACGACACGAGGAGGCTGACGGCGCTGTGCAGCCTCTCGGGACGCAACGGCCGGCCAACACGCTCACTCATCGCAGGACCCTCCACCGCGTCCGCCAGTAGCGGCTGAGCACGGATCGGTTGCCAAGCCGCAAGCAGCACATTGGACTTGTTCTATTCGTCCCCGAACGTTATACGCCTGCCTCCTGATACCTCTTGGTCGCCGCCGCGCGGACGCCCCCGGCGAGGGTTCGTCGAGCGCACGGAACGCGCGCGGCACCAGGATACGAGGCGTAGGCAAGGGAGGTCCCCCGATGCACGCTCACGGCAATGGGCAACGACGAGCATGGACGCGGGGCGTCCTACTGATGGTGTACGCCATCGTGTGTTTCGGTCCGTCTGGATGCGCCAATACCTGGGACGAGGTGTGGAGCCGCGATTTCAGCCTCAAGGAATGGTGGACGCCGCCCGATCCCCTGGTTGTGCTGAAGGACAGCACCGACGGCGACCGCCGCGCCCGCGCCTTGCGGGCGCTGCACGAACCGAAGGAGCACGGCGGCACCGACAAGGAACAGGATTTCGTCGTCCAGTTGCTAAACAATGCAGCGGCGACCGAGCAATCGGCCCTGTGCCGGATGGCGGCCATCGAGGCGCTGGAGACCTTCAAGGACCCGCGTATCGTCAAGGGTCTGGAAGAGGCCTACTACCGTGCCACCAGTTTCGCGCCTGACACGGCCTCCATCGTTCGCTGTGTGGCGTTGGAGGCACTGGGCACAAGCCGACAGCCGGCCGCGATCGACATCCTGGTGCGTGTGCTGCGCGAGCCGCCGGTCGCCGGAGAGGCTTCCGAGGCCGAGAAGCAGCAGAAGATCAACGAACGCACCGCTGCCGCCCGCGCCCTGGGCAACTTCAAGGGCAGCGCCGCCGACACGGCCCTGGTCGCCATCCTGAAATCGGAAAAGGACATTGCCCTGCGCAATCGTGCCAATGACTCTCTGCAAGCGAGCACCGGCCAGAGCTTCGGCCCCGACGCCAAACTGTGGGAGGATTACCTACTGCACGCCGGTAAGGACCAGCCGACGGGCATCGTGCCGGAGAAGGGGTTCGGCACGAAGTTGATCGAGCTTGTTGATTTCCATTGAGCGGACTGATTCGGGAATCGGCTTGTAGGGTGGGTCGAGTCTTCGAGACCCACCACGCCGCGTAGGGTGGGTCTCGAAGACTCGACCCACCCTACAAGCCCGAGGCTCGTTCGCCAGCTGCACGCCGCACACTTCTCCTCTTCTCTCGCACTTTCCCTGTTGACACGCCTAGACCGATCGGACTAGAATCTTCTTTTAGACTGAACGGTCTAGTGAGTCGTTCCTCCTCCGGTGACTCTCCCCACCATGAAGAAGCCGCGTTCTGAAATCGGTTCTCTCCGCCGCGCAGATCGTCGAGGCGTCTGTGGCGATCATCGCCGAGGAGGGGCTGGATCATCTCTCCCTGTCGTCGATCGAGAAACGTGCCGGCATGAGCCGCGGCCAGCTGACCTATTACTTCCACACGAAAGAGGACATCCTGCTGGCGGTGTTCGATCATCTGCTGCAAATGCTTCGATCACGGGCCGGCGGCGAATGCCCGATGGATTCCGCACGGCAGATGCCTCATGGGTGGGAGCGAGCCCAGCGGTTCTTGACGCTGCTGCTGCTGCAACCGCCGCCGGCCACGGAATTCCATTCGCTGCAATACACTTTTCTGTCGCAAATCGGTCATCGCGCCGATTTTCGGCAGCGGCTGGCGAATCTCTATGAGGAGTGGCGGCAGCACATCGCCGAGGACTTCGAGCCGGAAATTGCTCGGGGCGGCACTGCACCCAGGGCATCGGCGCGGACGCTGGCTACGCTGGTCCAGGCCGTGCTGCACGGTTTGGCCATGCAGCGCGCCGCCGACCCGGACGCCTACGACCGCCAGGAGATGCTCGATCTGCTCGTCGCCTTGCTGAGCAATTATCTTCGGCCGAAAAGCCGCTCGGCGCGGCCGAGGAAGCGGCGCGGTCTTGAAGAGCGCCGCCGAACGGTCACGACTCGTCGTCCAGAACCAGGACCGCGCGATCGTCCAGGACCCCACGGGTGAAACCATGAATGACACGCACGACAACGCGAAGGCGGCCCCCGAAGCCGCCTCGTCGATCCCCAATGGTCAGGCGTCGTTGAGCGACCGCGTCCGCTCGCTGCGCCTCAAAAGCAGCGGTCCCGCCCCTAAATCCCGCGGCACCTGGCTGCCGTGGGGGCTGGCGATCATTGCCATTGCGACCGCGGGCGTTTTCGGCTGGCGGGCCGATCGCGCCGCCTCTCCCGGTGCGCCGAGTAATGATTCGGCTGGCCCGTCGGGATCGTCGTCCCCTTCCGCCGAGGAAGTGGTGCTCGACGCCAAGGGCTATGTCATCTCGCCGCACACGATCCAGGTCAGCCCGCAAGTAGGCGGCGAGATCATTTGGCTCGACCCTGAATTCAGGGAAGGGGCCATCTACCCGAAAGGAGCCAAACTGGCGGAGATCGATCCCCTCTCCGACTTCCAGGCCCAGCTTAAAAGTGCCGCACGCCTCGTTACGCATTGCCAAGGTCAATTTCGAGCAGGTGAACACCGGCTCGACCATCAACGACATCGCCGCCGCGGAGTTAGCGCTGAAGAACATGGAAGCCAAGTTAGAGCTCTCGCAGATCGACGAACGCAACAAGCGCCGCGGCGGCGCCAGCACGACCAACGACGATCTGGAGAAAGCCATCATCCAGATCCAGGTGGACAAGGCCGGAGCCGAGAATCAAAGGGAACTCGTCACCAAGCTCAAGATTCTTCGGGGTGAACTGGTGCGTACCAACCGGGATCAGATCGAGGTGGCCGAGGCCGCGGTGGCGCAGGCCGAGAAGCAGTTGAAGAACTGCATCGTCGCCGCGCCGACAACCGGCATTATCCTCACCAAGAAGGCCGAATTGGGCGGCTACGTCAATCCGCTGGCATTCGGCGGCTGCAGCCGGCTACCTGTGCGAGATGGCCGACCTGCACGACCTCGAAGTCGAGTTGGACATTCAGGAGCGCGACATCAGCCGCGTCGCGATCGGCCAACGCTGCCGCATCATGCCCGAGGCCGGCCAGCGCGACGACGAAGTTCCTCAAGACGCACCCCGAGGGCTACTACGGCTACGTCTCGCGCCGCATGCCGGTGGCCAACCGCTCCAAGGGCGCCGTCACGGTGCGCCGAGTCGAGTTCCCGACGGTCGAGGTGACACGAGTCCTGGGCTTCTCGATTAGACAGGACATCGAAGAGCGGCCAATATCTGCTGCCGGACATGGGCGTGCTGGTGTCGTTCTTGAAGTAGGAGCCGACACTGAGCACGCGAGCGCTCAGCGAGTACTGCACTTGCCAGCGGCTCGCGTGCTCATCAACGGGCCAAAGGAATGCCACTGATGGCAGCCGAACCGATCGTCCGCGTCGCGCAACGTCCATAAGTTCTTTCGCCGCGGCAGCGAACAGATCGACGTGCTGCATGGACCTGAGCCTCGGACGTGCCCGAGGGCGAATTCCTCGCCCTGATGGGACCGTCCGGCTCGGGCAAGACGACGCTGCTGAACCTGATCGCCGGCCTCGATCAGCCGAGCGAGGGCACGATCCGCGTCGGCGACGACATCATCAGCGACATGAGCGAGGCCCAGCTGGCGAAATGGCGGACGCGCAACGTCGGCTTCATCTTCCAGTTCTACAATCTGCTGCCGGTGCTGACGGCCTACGAGAACGTCGAGTTGCCGCTGCTGCTGTTGCCGATGACGCAGGCCGAGCGCAAGCGGCAGGTGACGACGGCCCTCGATCTGGTCGGACTGGCGGACCGCATGCGTCACCGGCCGGGCCAACTTTCCGGCGGCCAGCAGCAGCGCGTCGGCATCGCCCGGGCCATGGTCACCGATCCGACGCTGATCGTCGCCGACGAGCCGACCGGCGATCTCGACACGAAGATCGGCCCATGAGATCCTCGACCTGATGGTCGAGCTGAAAAACAGCCTGAACAAGACGATCCTGATGGTGACGCACGACCCCAAGGCCGCCGCCCGCGCCGAGCGGATTCTGCATCTGGAGAAGGGGCAACTCGTGCGCGAAACGGTGCAGGGCGAGGCCGGCCGACCGCGTCGCACGCGCGTCATCGGAGCAGCTGATTCCGCGGAGCCATCGCGCATGAGATCTCGCTCGATAAGACTGGCTGCTGCATTTCACGGACGACTGGCGCAACCCGGTCGGCCTCGGCCCTGCTGCGTGCGCTGCTGTTCGTGGCGCTGCCTGTACTGCGGAGCAGACGCGCTTCATGCTCAAGAGCCTGCGCCGCAATCTGCTGCGCAGCATCCTGACGGCCTGGCGACGTTCGTGCTCGTGCTGGTCGTCACGCTGGTCTGGAGCATCCTGGCGTTCCTCGACCAGCAAACCGAGAGCCAAGAGCCAGAATCTCAAGGCCATCGTCACCGAGAAATATCAGAATCCCAGCCAGATGCCCTTTGCCTACGCCGGCACGCTGGCCGAAGGAGCGGCCCGCAAGAACGGGCGATTACCGCGTCGACCCGAACACAGGATGCCATGGCCTGGTCGTTCTACGTCGGCACGCTCGATCCGGCCAAGCAAGACGCGCGACAGCATCGTCTTCTTCTTCGCGATGGAGCCGCGCAAGCTCATCGTCGATCGACGCCAACGGCAAGTACATCACGATGATGGACGACATCGACGAGGTGTCCGACGACGACAAGCGAACGCTGCTGGCCGCTTGCCAGGAGATGGAGAAGAACCCGACAAGGTGATCATCGGTCAGGCCGGCTGGCGGCGATCAACAAGAAGGTCGGCGAGCGGATCAAGGTCACCAGCATGAACTACAAGGGCATCGACCTGGAGATGGAGATCCTCGGCGATCTTGCCCGGCGGCCGCTACGAGCAGAGCGCCATCATGAACTACGACTATCTCGACCAGGCGATCACAGGCTACAACAAGGGCAAATCGAAAGACCAGCAGCACCCGATGACCGAGCAGACGCTGGCCCTGATGTGGCTGCGCGTGCCGGACATGCCGACCTTCGAGAAGGTGGCCGAGCAGATCAGCTCGTCGCCGGAATACACGTCGCCGGCGGTGAAGATGCGAAACGGCCTCGTCGGGCATCGCGTCGTTCCTCGATGCCTACAAGGATCTGCTGTTCGGCATGCGCTGGCTGCTGGTGCCGGCCATCCTGGTGACGCATGTCGCTGGTGATCGCCAACGCCATCAGCATCAGCGTCCGCGAACGGCGCGTGGAGATGGCGGTGCTCAAGGTGCTGGGCTTCTCGCCGAACCAGATCCTGATGCTGGTGCTCGGCGAGGCGCTGCTGATCGGCTGCGTCAGCGGCCTGGTGAGCGCCGTGGCGACGTGGTTGCTGGTCAACGACCTGCTCGGCGGCATCGCGCTGCCGATCGGGTTCTTCGGCAAGTTCTTCATCGACGATGCGGCGCCGTGGTGGGGCCTGGCATCGGCGCCGGGACGGCGCTGGTCGGCAGCCTGCTGCCGGCATGGTCGGCGCGCTCGGTCAAGGTGTCGGAAGTGTTTTCCAAGGTGGCGTGAACGCTCGACCGCCCGTCGCCCCGGTACTCCGGCGAGAGCGGTCGGGGATGAGGTGAAGGGTGCGACTGCCTGAACCGTGTTTCGCTCTTGCCTCCGCTCATCCTCGACGCCCTCTCGCCGGAGTACCAGTGGCGAGGCGGCGATGAGCTGCGGTGGCGTTCCGGCTCGAATAATCCGTTGATGAAAACCATCCTCCTGCTGCTGTTCAAATACGCCGGCCTGGCCCTCGTGCTCGCCGCTGGTGCTGGTCGTGGTCGTCGTGCTGCTCGTCAGCGCGTTTCTGTTCGTGCTGATGTTCTTGCAGGCGGTCGGCCTCGCGCCGCGTGTTCCGCTGGGTTACAACTTCCGCAACCTGATGGTCCGCTGGCGCACCACGCTTGCTCACCGCCCTGGCCTTCACGCTCGTCGTCGGCCTGATGACGGTCATGCTGGCCTTCGTCAACGGCATGTACGCGCTGACCAAGGGCAGTGCCGTGCCCGGGCAACGTCATGGTCCTGTCCGACGGCGCCACCGACGAAGTCTTCAGCGACCTGGGCTACGGCGACATCGGCATGCTGGCGAACCAGGAGTACGTCAAGAAGGTGCAGGTCCGCCGCGGCGAGCGAGGAGAAGATGTGCCCATGGTGAGCTGGGAACTGTACCAGGTGGTCAACCAGCCGATGCCCCATCCCAAGCCGGGCGGTCGCAACGCGGCGTTTGGTGCAGGTGCGCGGCGTCGAGGATCCGGTGATCTCCGGGCTGATTCACGAGCTGACGCTGCACGACGGCGGCAATTGGTTCGACAACGGGGCCGGCGTGCAGGCCGTCGCCGGCGGCGGCAACGAGACAGTACGTCCAGGCGCGTGCTCGGCGAAGGCATCGCCCGCGAAATGGGCCACGATGTCGGCAAGCCGTCGCTGGCGTCGGCGACACGTTCGAGCTCGGGCCGCGGCAGTGGGTCGTCGTCGGCATCATGAAGTCGGCCGGCAAGACGTTCGACTCCGAAGTCTGGGCGAAGCGCAAGGTGGTCGGCGAGATGCTCCGCAAGGACACGCGCAGCACGGCCGTGTTTCGCGTGGCCGACGGCCTCGATCCCGACGCAGGTCGCGAAGGACTGACCGCCGAGTTCAAGAGCCCGCGATCAGGCCCGAACCGAGGCGGACTATTTCGACTCGCTGAACGAGACCAACAAGACGTTTCTGTATCGCCATCATCGTCGTGGCGGTGTTCATGGCGATCGGCGGCATTTTCGGCGTGATGAACACGATGTTCGCGGCCATCGCCCAGCGGACGCGCGACATCGGCGTGCTGCGGATCCTCGGCTTTGCCCGCTGGCAGATCCTGGTGTCGTTCTTCCTGGAATCGCTGCTGCTGGCGCTGATCGGCGGCCTGCTCGGCTGCGCGATCGGCTCGATCGTGCGACGGCTTGTCGGCGACGAGTCAGATGGCGCACGGCCAGGGCGGCGGCAAGAGCGTGATGCTGAAGCTGGTGGTCGACCGCCGCATTCTCGGTGGGCGGCCTGGGCTTCTCGCTGCTGATGGGCTGCATCGGCGGTCTGTTGCCGGCGCTGTCGGCGATCCGGCTGAAGGTGCTGGATTCGCTGCGCTGAGGGAGCGATCGCCGCTTGCGGCTTAGCAGAGGCAGCAGTACTGGGGCATGACAGCGAATGGAGATCAGTCCGATGACGGCAATCGAGAGAACGAATAGCATCGCCGCCGAGCAGCGCTTCAACAAGCTGGCCAAAACCTGGAAATCGGAAACCGAGCTGGTATCCAAAGTAACCAAACGAATCCTTCATCCTGCCTATCAAAAAATCATCGGCATGGGTGAACCGGCGCTTCCGCTTATTCTCAAAGACCTAGCGGAGAACGGTCCCGATGACTGGTTTTGGGCTTTGACGGCCATTTCGGACGAGAACCCGATAACGAAGGAAATTGCCGGCGACATGGCCGCCATGACGGAGGCGTGGCTGAAATGGGGAAGAAACGCAGGCTTCCTCGAAGATTGCCGAAAGCAACCGAGCGAGCCTTCCCAAAAGGAGCGTTGAGAAAATGACACCAGCCCTCACCTACGGGAAACTTGGCGACAAGTTACGCGCCTTGGGTTTCACCCAGCGTGACATCGAAATGTACGGGAAGCCGCGCTACGTCTTTGAGCACAAGACCATTCCGAACGCCATGATCATCCTTCCCCAGCGTAACCCGAACGACCAGGTTGAGCCGTTCTACATGAATTCGGTGCTTGCCACGCTCAAGGCGCATAGCCTGGTTGCGGAGTGCAATCCCCTAATGACATGAGTGGCCCGACGGCTGAAATCGCTGCGGCAACACATGGTCGAGACAGGTTCCGTCTCTCCACGTCCATCTGATATAGAGCGCACCGACCCGACTCGCACACCAACGTCCAGGGCTGCTCAGCCTGGCAATCCGCTGCCGCGCATCCCGAGCCGTTCGGTTGACGCGCAGTTCCGTATCCGCCGACGATTGGAACATCGCTCGAACTCTCTGTCAATCGGATACCGGCCGACAAAATCAGTGCATTCCCGCAACCTTTTCCTGCACAGCCAGCGCGCCCCCCTTGAACCGCGTCCGAAACTCGACACCGGTCTGACGCAGCGCCTCGTCGATGGCGGCGGCGCTCTGTTCCGCAACGGGGGGACCGAAGACGACGTACACCCGCGGCCTGTCACCATCCGGCACGATCTCGACCCACACCGGCAGCACCGGCGCCGGTGTACACTGAACTTGCTTCGCCGCCTCCTCTGCGTCGCCGGCCGGCATCAGTACCACACCGCCGTGTCGCAGGGTGCGCGCGACCTCGCCGGACCGTGCCGCCGAGATGATGCTCGTCCGCCGATCGGTGGCGCACAGCACCTGACGGCAACCGTCCTCTCCCTTGGCGTTCGTTACGAGCAGCACCGGTCCGTCGCTGGGCAGGTGATGCAGGCCAACCGGCTCCAGACGGCAGCGCCGCAGCCAGTGGAACCACAGACCCGTCCGGCGGAACAGGTCGGGCATCTGCCACCACAGCAGCAGCAGCGTCGCCAGCGTCATGCCGCCGGCGCTCAGGAAAAGCAGCCGCGGCATGTTCTGCTTGTCATAGACTGGCGTCAACGGCTCCTCTTCGCGGCGCAGACGATGATGTGTCATGCGACCGCGCCGGTACACGCTCTCGATGACCCGGTCGCCCGGCTTCAACGGCGTCTTGAAGGCGTCGATGAACGAGTCCGCCTTCACCTCGATCGCGTCGCCCGGCCCCTCTTCGATCTCGCGCAGGCTGCGGCCCAGGATGACCTTGTACGGCCGGCCCTCACGGTATTCGATTTCCCGAATCCGGCGGCCGCGCGGCCCCAGGGCAAACGCATCTTGAACACGTTTCAGAGTTAGGAGTTGCGGCATACCACACGCCAGCTGCGGCCTCATAAACGACGTAACGGTCTGCGCAGCAAGAACATGAAGATTCATCTGCTTTGCAAGCAGCCCCACGTCCTCCTGCGGCAGCTCCGGAGCGAGTCCCGTCTTGCGGGCGGCCCAGTCCATGCCGAAGAACACCAGCGACGCCAGGATGGCCCCCGTCACGTTGATGAAATTGCTGGTCGCAATCGAATCGCCCTTGCTCGTCTTCGGCGCGCGGTGCTGCAACAGCGTGAACAACGGCACGATGTAGAAGCCGGTGAAGAAGCCGATCAGAATGATGCAGGCGACCAGCCCCGGCACAAATTGCAAGCTCAGAGCGGCGACAACGGCGGCGACGATCATGCCCACGGCACCGATCGGCAGCAGACCCAGCTCGACCTTGCCGCCGGATAGGAAGCCGACCAGCGGACTACCCAGGCCGATGCCCAGAGCCACCATGCCGACAATCATGCTCGTGTGCGATTCCGACCAGCGCGGGATCTGCGACTCGCCGTGCATGTACACCGTCGCCCGCATGAAGGCGACGATGAACGTGAAGAAGGCGATCCCCAGCACCGCAAAGGCCAGCGGCCGCGACTTCAGCAGGACGCGAATGTTCTCCCATAGCGGCTTGTAGAGCAGCGGCGGAAAGCCGCGGTCCGGGTTGGCGGCCGGCATTTTGCGGATGAGCAAACTGGCGACGGAGCCGATCAGCGCGAGACCAAACAGGATGGCGCCGATGACGTACTCCCGGCCGCGGAACTGATCCGACAGCACGCCGCCGAAGACGGTGCCGAGGATGATCGCCAGGAACGACAGCGATTCGAGAAGACCGTTGCCGCGCGACAACATGCGCGCGTGCTGAGAATCTCGGGCATGGCCCCGTATTTAGCCGGCACGAAGAAGGCACTGTGCATGCCCATCAGGAAGACGGTCGAGAGAACGACCCACGCTCCCGCGGTCATCTTCTGCGTCCCCATCCAGAAGCCGAGCAGGGCGACGCCGGTGATGAGGATTTCCGCGAATTTCCAGGCGACGAGCGAGTTGCGTTTGCTGTAGCGGTCGGCGAAGTAGCCGGACAGGGTGCAGAAGATGGCCCACGGAGCGTAAAAGAGGATCGGCATCAACGAGATGGCCTGGGCCTCATCCAGCGTTCCCTGGTTGATGGCGAAGAACATGGCCGAGGCGTGGATCGCCTGGTCGTTAAACGCCGCCAGGAACTGGGCTACCAGCAGGCCGAGGAAGGTGCGCGAACGGAGGTTGTCGGCAGGCTCGAACGGGGAGGACATGGCCATCCTGTCAGGGGTGCGGGAGGAAGTTAGTTAGCGAGCATCCTGCCAAGGTATTATAGCTCTCCGTCACAATCGGGTCGAGTCGTCAGCCAACATCGGGTGCATTCCCGTTATTGCGGCGTAAGCAATTTCCATAGCCCGACGCGTTAGCGAGGGTTGTGACGCAACCCTCGCTAACGCGTCGGGCTACGAAAATCGCACTCGTCCTTCGCAATAACGGGAATGCACCCGAGCATGACGGTCGGGAAACGGTGCCTGGAGTGAATTGCATTCCCGATGGGTGTCATTTCACGATTTTACCGGCAAAGTTAGTGCAACCGGTGTTTTCGGTCGATATTTCCCCTGGCGTCATCCGATCCGCTACCAGAGAAGCCCGTGTGGAAAGAAGACCCGTTCCACCCAACTTCTCCCGGTTCCGATCTCGGTAGGCATCAAGAGGCCAATTACGTCGAGCTTACGAGAGAAGGCGAGAGATTGGCTGGGACCACGCAAACTCAGGCGACCTGGTAAGTAGACGGAGAACCAACGGTCTCGCTCCTTATCCTCTCAGCCAAATAACCATTCCGTGAGAGCGGCGTCAATTCGGCAAGGGAACGAGGCATGTTGGTCAACAGGCTCTACTCCTGGTGGCGGCGTTATCTGCAGCCGAGACGGTTCCGCCAGCGCTCGCGCTGGACAACGCCTCTGCTGGAAGCTCTCGAACGGCGGATTGCGCCTGCAACTCTCCTGGTCAACAGCTTGCTCGACAACACTACGCCCGGCGACGGTCTGGTCACGTTGCGCGAAGCGATCCTGGCCTCCAACAACCACACGATGGACGACCTGGGTCAGACAGGAACCGGGAACGACATCATCAACTTCGCTCCCGGCCTGACCGGCACCATCGCGCTGACCCTCGGTGAGCTGGACATCAACGATAATCTCACCATCACCGGCCCCGGCGCCAACGTCCTGAGCATCGACGGCAGCAGCATGGCAACCAGCAGCACGAGCCATCTCTTTAACATCGCCACGCCACCGGGCACCCGCAAGACACCGTCGTTATCAACGGCCTGGCTCTGCAAGGAGCGACGGCCACCGGCGGCGGCGGTGCGATCGTGGCCGACAGCGTGAATCTGACGCTGGCCGACGATGTGATCCAGAACAACTTCGCTGCCGGCAACAACGGCGGCGCCGTCGAGATTCGCAGCACTTTCAACACCTCGAGCCTGACGCTCACCGACGACACGATTAGCGGCAACTCGGGATTGAGCAACGGCGGCGCCATCGACGGACCGACCGGGAACGTGACCATCACCGGCAGCACGTTCGACGGTAATTCGGCGAACGACGGCGGAGCCGTCTCGTTGGGCACCAACGCCGTGGTGGACATTACCAACAGCACCTTCGCGGACAACACGGCTGCCGATCAAGGCGGTGCCATCTTCGACGGGTTCAACGCCGCGTACAACCTGCTGAACGATACCATCACGGCCAACAGCGCGGGCAACGTCGGCGGCGGCGTCAGCCTGGTCAATGGGACGGTCGCCGCGCAAAACACCATCATCGCCGGGAACAGCGCCGACTTCAATCCGGACGTGACCGGCGATTTCAATTCGCTCGGCGCCAACCTGATCGGCATCACCGACGGTTCAAGCGGCTTCGGCGACGGCGACTTCACCGGCACAGGGGACGCCCCACTCGATCCCCAGGCTCGGCCTGCGCGGCGACAACGGCGGTCCGACGCCAACCATCCCGCTGCTGTTCGGCAGTCCCGCCCTCGACGCAGGCAATAACTCCGGCGCGCCGGCCACCGACCAGCGCGGCATCGCCCGGCCGTTCGGCGCCATCGTGGACATCGGCGCCTTCGAGGCGACGCAGAATTATTTCCTCGTCACCAACACGGACGACAGCGGCCCCGGCTCACTCCGCCAGGCACTCCTCGATGCCGACGCAGCGCCGAACCTCGCCGGCGGACCAAACGTCATTCAGTTCGGCATTCCCGGCTCCGGCGTCCAAACCATCACGCCCGAGTCGCCGCTGCCGGCCATCACCACACCGGTCGATATCGACGGTTACTCGCAGCCGGGCGCCTCGCCGAACACGGCGACGACCGGGGACAACGCCAACCTCCTCATCCAGCTCGACGGCGCCGCTGCCGGCGCTTCCGCACTGGACCTCGAAGTCGGAAACTCCACCGTTACGGGGTTAATCATCGACCAGTGGGCCGGCGCCGGCATCCTTGTCGATAGTTCCAATAACACGATCGTGGGCAACTTCATCGGCACCGACGCGGCCGGCACAGCGGCAGGGCCGGGCAACGGGACAGGCATCTTCATCGACGGTTCGGACGGACCGGCCGTGAACAACATCATCGGCGGCCCGGGGCTGCCGGACTTCAACCTCATCTCGGGCAACTCCGACAACGGCGTGCAGATAACCGGCATCGGCGCGGTCGGCAACGTTGTCGAAGGCGACTTCATCGGCACCGACGCCACGCAGGTGAACGACCTCGGCAACGCCAACGACGGCGTCCGCATCGACAATGGTGCCTCGGACAGCCTGATCACGAACGATCACATCGATTTCAACGACGAGGGTGTGGTCGTCGCCGGCAACAACACGACCGGCAACTCCATCCTGAATAACCCGATCTTCGGCAATACGGGCCTCGGCATCGACCTGGGCGATGACGGCATCACGCCCAACGGCACCGCGCCGCCTGGTCCGAACGATTTCCAGAACCATCCGGTACTCACCGCGGCCACGAGTTCTACCGTCAGCGGCTACCTCCTCGGTGCGGCGAACACGAATTACGACATCCAATTGTTCGTCAGCCCGGCGTCGGGACCGGCCGAACAGGGCGACAACTGCTGCAAGATTTGACGGTGACCACCGACGGCAGCGGCCTGGCCACCTTCAGCCTGAGCGGCCTGACGACCGCCGGCGACGAGGTGGTGACGGCGACGGCAACGAATGACGTCACGGGCGATACCTCGGAGTTCTCTCCCGGCCCGCCTGTAAGCATTCAAGAGATCGGGGGCGACAACCAAAATCCAACGGTTGGCACCGCGTTCACCGCCCCGCTGCAAGTTACCGTCGAAGATGCTTACGGCAACCTGACGCCCGGTATCTCCGTATCGTTTGCCGCGCCGACGGTCGGGGCCACCGCTGCTTTGGACAACTCCAGTTTCGTCACGGATAACAATGGTGTCGTTTCCGTCACCGCCACCGCGGGCACTGTCTCAGGCAGTTACAACGTCACGGCCACGGTCAGCGGTCTCGGCAATCCGGCCGCGTTCTCTGTCACAAACGACCCGGCTGCCCCCGTGCGCTTCACGGTGACCGGCTATCCCCTCCTGAGCGCCGCGGCTCAGCCCAACAACTTCACCGTCACCGCGTTCGACGAGTTCAACAACGTCGCCACTGCTTACGACGGCCTGGTCGTGTTGTCGAGCAACGACGCGCTGACGATATTGCCCGGAGCATCCTCCCTGACGGATGGAGTCGGCACGTTCAGCGCCGTCTTTCGCAGCAGCGGCACCAAGACCATCACCGCCGCCGATTCGATCGACCCCAGCATCACGGGCAGCGAATCCGGGATTCAAATCTCCCCGCTGGTACACGTGACCGGTACTGTCTTCACCGCGCTCGTCGATCAATCGTTCACCGCCACCGTGGCGACGTTCACCGCCGCATTCCCCGCCGCGGCCAACGACTTCACCGCCACGATCGACTGGGACGACGACGACACCACCACCTCCGGCACCATCGTCGCCAATGGCAACGGCGGCTTCAACGTCGTTGGCACGCACAGCTTCCACGACGTGACGACGTTCCTCGTCCAGGTGACCGTGACCGATCGGATCAAGAACACGGTCGAGCAATCCGCACCCACCGCGGCCATCGTCCTGGACGTTGACGAGGACGTGCAGTTGCAGACGTTCGCTTTCACCGACTGCGACGAGTCCCCCAATGGCGTGCTGGCCGCCGGCAGCGGCGGGGCCTCCGCCGAGTTGATCCAAACGATGGTCGCCGGCTGCGACGAGACACTGTTCGTGGCATCCTACGGCAACAATCCGACCGCGACGGCGACGGACGGACAGACGTTCGACGACGTGCGGGTCACCGGGGCCGACGCCCAGGGCCGGCTCGTGGTCAACTTCAACTACGGCACCCTGGACCCCGACAAAGTGATTCTGAAAGTGTTCGATCCGACATTGAGTGAGTTCGTGCCGGTCGTGGGCAGCCAGTTCGACGCGAACACGCTGGTCAACGACACGGCCGGCCACGTGATTACGGTGATCTTCGACAGCACCAGTTTTCCGGAGTTGACGGCGCTGACCGGGACGGTGTTCACGATCGCCGTCCAGGGAGCACCCGTCGAAGTTCAGGCGAACGTGGCTCCGTCGCAAGCGCTGGCCCTGACCTCCACGCCGCCGCTTCAGCAGCCGGCGCCGCTCACCGATGTGCCGGAAGCAGCGGCGGAACCGCTGACTTTCCAGGCGAGCGGCGAGTTGTCGTTCGGCGTCCAATCGGTCCAGGACACCGCGCGGGCGACCTCCGGCGGAGCGATCGGGGAAGACTCCACCACGACAGGGGCGGCGTTCCTGACGCGGTTGGTGAAACAGGGCGGCGAGATGGCGAACGACTTTGCGCGGCTCTTGGGACTGAGCGATCCGCTGGACTTGCTCCGCCCGATCTCAACCCCGACGACGACCACGCCCGGCGCGACCACGCCCGGCACGGGAGACACGAACGGTCCGGAGCCGGTGCCCGAGGAACCGGAAGCCGGAACGACGAACGACAGGGTCTTCCTGACGACGGACTTTTTGTTGTCTCCCGACACGTCCGGCGGTGAATCTCCGCAGCGAATTACCGAACGGGGAGCAGAAGTCGCCGATCGAGCGGCCGGCGACAATCCGTTCAGCGCCCGCGCGATACCAATCGAGCCGCGCCGCGTCCTCGATGTACTCTGGGTTCCGGGAGCGCTGTGGCTCAGCGCCGCCGTGGCGCAACCGCCGACCCCGGTCGAACGACCGCGCCTGCGATTGGGCGATTCGCGCCAGGGGGATCGTGTCCCTCCCGAGCGTGACGCTTGAACGGATATACTTGTCCGGGCTTGTCGGCACGATCCTACGATCGCGGCTGGTAAGGCGAGCGGCAGAAGAGCCGTCCGAGGCGGCAAGTTTCCTCCTACTGGTCGTACAGACTGAACTACTTCTTCGGCCCGGCCAGCGTCGCAAGTTGCTTGTGGAACGTTGCAATCTCTTTCTCGCTGTTCGCCATCTGGCCGCCGAGCTTGTTCAACTCCTCCGCCGCCTTCTTCAACTCGGCCTGGGCATCCTTGTGTTCCTTGGAGTTCGGCTTGTTGGCGAACTTGGCCAGTTTTGCTTGCGCCTGAGACTGCTGCTGTCCCAGCTGCCCGATCTTCTTCTGTAGTTCCGCTTGATGCTGTTGCGCGTGCTCCAGCAGCTTTCGAACCTCTCCCTGTTGCCGCAGCGCGGCTTGTTCCTGTTTTTTCTGGGCTTCAGTCTGGCTGGCCGTTACCGGCTTGGTTGAGGAATTGGCACTCACCAAATGACTGGGGTATTTCGCAAGCTGGGTATTGATTCGGCGATACGATTCCTGCGCTCTCCTCAACGCGGCCTCGGCGTTCCGGTACTCCAGGGAGGTCCGTTGGTTGATGTACTGAGACAGCATACTTGCTTCGGCCAGGGTAAGCTGCTGTTGCAGCAACGTCTGCTGCTGGACGAGGAGCCGGATCAGTGCTGCCTGGGCATTCAGGTAGTCGTTGGAAGTCGGCTGGGCCGCATATTGTCCCAGGTTCGACTCCAGCATCGGGACCTGCTGCTGCAAAGATGCCAGTTGCCGCTGTGTTGCCCCCTGGTCGCGCATTTGCGTGGCGATGTTGCGCGCCCAGGCCATGAATTCGTCGCGGCTGATCTTCCCGTCCTTGTCCTGATCGAGCTGGACGAGGAACTTGTAATCGGGATAAGCCGAGTAGTCGGGTTTCTTCGTGTCCTTGACCGCTTCGATGTCCGGCTTGAGCGGATCCTTCGGCACGTCGTCAACCGGCACTTCGGCGCGAAATTGTCGTAAGGCTTGGCATTAGGCCCACGGAACGCCTTGGCCAGCTCGGTCTTGTCGAGCGCGTCATTGTTGTCGAGATCCCACTGGTCGAAGAGCAGCCGGAAGCGGGCCATGTACACTTCCGTACCCGGCGGATCGGACAGTTGCGGGGTTGCGGGGGCGGCGCCGACGACGAAGGTCGTGAGCAGCGTCAAACCGGCTGCCAGTGTCTGGGTCATCATCCGGTGGCTTCCACGCATGACACGATCTCCACGGGATGGGCGACAGCGCCCATGACTCTCGTTTTCGACGACGCGGTGGGTCTATCGTAAGAATGCCCAGCCGGCCGCGGAACCTGACACGAGAATCGCAAAAAAAAGCTCAGCCGGGAAATGCGTGGGTGCGGTGCCGACTTCGTGGGCTCTCCATGACGATGGTCCGATCCGAGCAACATTCTTGGTCCTTCCGGTTTCCCCTCGCTCTGCGCGGCTACAATGGGTAGAATCGGTGAATAAGTGCGCCCGCCAGGACGTCTGCACACCGGGAGTCTACGCCGAGTCATGACCGCCTGTACCGCACCCTGTCCGGCTGTGCCCAGCGACGAGCAACTGCTCGGCCGTTTCACGGCGGGCGATCGGCTGGCTCTCGACGAGCTGTTCTGCCGTTATCGGCAGCCGGCCTATCGGGTGGCGTACCGGCTTCTCGGCAACGAAGCCAACGCCCTCGATGCGGTGCAGGAAGGCTTCGTCAAGGTGCTGACCCATCTGCACGGCTTCCAAGGACGCAGCTCGTTCAAGACCTGGCTGCTGCGCGTGGTCAGCAACGCCGCTTTGGATCTCGGACGGCAGCGCGGCCGACGTGAAGCGGTTCGCCTCGATGTTTCCGAGAACGGCGAGGCCGCTTCCTCCTCACGGTTGCTATCCGCCGACGAAGCGGGTAAAGGGCTGGAGCGGGCCGACCTCCGTCTGCTTCTCGACCATGCCCTGGGTGAGCTGTCCGAGGCGATGCGCCAGACCTTCGTACTCCACGCCGATGCCGAGATGAGCTACCGCGAGGTGGCCGACGCGCTGGGAATCTCGATCGGCACCGTGATGAGTCGGATTTACTACGCCCGTCAGAAACTCCGGGCCTTTCTGAACGAACGGACGACGTGATGACTCGCGACTGGAACCGACCGCCCCTGGAGCCGACGCCCGAGCAGGCTGGCCGCGTATTTCGACGGCGCACTGACCGGCCCCGCACGCGCCGCAATCGAGTCCTGGCTGGCCGACCACCCCGAGGCCCCTGGCGCGGATCATGACGACGACCTGATGCGAGCCTGGCAGCTGAGCCAGCCGGCCGATCCGGCTCCCCAGGTTTGGGGCCGAGTCCTCGATCGCATCGGCGATTCCAAATTAAGGCCGGACGCCGCGCCGCTGCACCACCGCCACCGCCGCGCCGGCCTCATTGTCTGGACTATTGCCGCAGCTGCCGCCGTGTTCGCATTCGTTTTCCTCGGGCGCACACTGTGGCCCGCGAAGAAGGATCCGCCGAACGCAACTCCGGAAGTCGTCGTCAACCCGCCGGAAAAGCAACCGCCCGGGTCCGAGGGAGAAGAATCGAGCCAGGAAGTGTTCGCCCTCCTGGCCCCCGACGAGCTGCGCGTCCTGTCGATGGATGGCGATGATGCGCATGTCGAGATTGATGGGCGGATGGTGAAAACGCTGCTGGTGGGCGAGCCGCCCGTGCCCGACGCGCTGCTGTTGCCGACAAGCTTCGAACGGACGCGGATGATCGGCTGGGTCGATCCGACTTGGCATTTTGATGATTGGGACGTACCGATGATCGTCGATCCCGAGGTGCTGGCAAAGGATTGGCATCCCTAACGGGCACCGACTCGACCGGGGACGACGATTTGCTGGGGAGAGCCATGATCTCGCTGAAACGCTACCGACTCGCGCTGCTGCTGCCGATCGTTCTGGCCGTCGTGCCTGTGTCCGCCGAGGCGCCGAAGCCGCCGCCGCCCGAGAAGGTGACCGTGTCGGTGGTGGCGATCCTCGGCCACAACCGGGATGAGAAAGTCGATCCGTGTCTGGAGTGCATCCGTAAGGAAGTCCAGAAGGCGGTCCCGCAGCTCACCGGCTTCAAGGTGGGCAAGACACACAAGCGGGACCTGACGGTCGGGGTCCGCGAAACGTTCGAGATGGTGGACGATCAGGTCGCTCTATTGACGTTGCTCCAACCCGGCGGCAAGGACACTCCCATTCAGATCAAGCTGACGCCGCCCCAGATGGGCGAGGTGACTTACGAAACCACCTGCGGCGGCTTTTTCACGATCATCACCAAGTATCGCACCAAGAACAAGGACGTGCTGATCCTGGCCGTCCGCGTCAAACCATGCCAGAAATAACAGTGAAAAATCCGAAATCCGAAATCCGAACGAGTGGCAGGTTTTTTTCGGATTTCGGATTTCGGATTTCGGATTTTCGGATTTCGCCAGGCGATTGCGTGCCTCCGAGTCGGGTGGTAGAATCTATCACACGGCGCTGGAGCGCGTTCACGCATAGCGAGGAGACCGATGCGCGATCCGTTTTACTGGTCGATGCCAATTGGACGGCTGTTTGGCATTACCATTCGCGTCCACTGGTTGTTTCCCTTCGTGGCCCTGGCTTTGATCCTGCGCACCGCCAGCGAAAAAGACACGCCGCCCGGCACCTGGATCGACGCCTCGATGGTCATGCTGCTGCTGTTCGGCTCAGTGCTGCTCCACGAGTTCGGCCACTGCTTCGGCCCCGCCACGTCAACGGCGACGCTTCGGAGGTGCTGCTCTGGCCCCTCGGCGGTCTCGCCCGTGTGGACATTCCCAATACCGCTCGCGCCGACTTCATTACTACCGCGGCCGGGCCGCTCGTTAACTTTGGACTGTGCATCCTGGCCGTCGGCATCCTGCCTCTCGTTCACGACCAATCGCTGCAACCGGGCTGGAACCCCTTCGCCGGCTATCCCGGCCGCGATGGAACCGGCAATATCCCAGGTCTCTCTCTCTGGTCCGGCGGCCAAGCCGACCCCGTTTCAACCTACAGTGCCGCCGCGTGGCTGCTGCGGCTTTTCTACGTTAACTACGTCCTCTTCCTGCTCAACATCCTCGTGATCGGGTTCCCGCTCGACGGGGGATGCATGTTCCGGGACGTCCTCTGGGGCTACGTCGGCTATCGGCAGGCGACGTTCGTGGCGGTGCTGTTCGGCTTCTTCTTCGTATTCGTCATCGGTCTGTGGGGCATCGTGATGAAGGAGTTGATCGCCCTCTGCCTGGCGTTCTTCATCTACGTCAACTGCAAGCATCAGTATTTCGTCCTGGAGACGGGCGGCGACGAGTCGGTGTTCGGCTACGACTTCTCGCAAGGCTATACGAGCCTGGAGCGCGAGCAGTCACAGCCGTCCGCGCCGCCGCCGCCGCGGCTGAGCTGGTGGCAGCGCTGGCAGCAGGCCCGCGCCGCCAAGAAGCTGCAGCGCGAGCTCGAGACGCGCGAGGCCGACGAACGCCGCATGGACAGCCTGCTGGAAAAGATCTCCGCCCAGGGAATGGGTTCGCTCACCGAGGAAGAGCGGCGCTTCATGAAGCAGTTCAGCGACCGGTACAAGAATCGAAAATAGTGAGTGGTGAGTGGTGAGTGGTCTTTACTCACCACTCACCACTCACCACTCACCACAGGATTGTCATGGCCGACTTCATCGAGCCGCGCACCCTCAAGGGGTTCCGCGACTATCCCCCGGAATTGATGATTCCGCGTGAGGCTCTGTTGGAGAAGGCACGCCGCGTCTATCGCTCCTACGGCTTCGCTCCCATCGACACGCCGGCCCTGGAATACGCCGAGATCCTGCTCGGCAAAGGCGGCGACGAGTCGGACCGTCTCATCTACCGCTTCAAGGATCACGGCGACCGCGACGTGGCCCTGCGTTTCGACCTGACGGTGCCGTTCGCGCGCTTCGCGGCCCAGTACATCGGCAAGCTCGGCACGCCGTTCAAGCGCTATCACATGGGACCGGTTTGGCGCGGCGAGAACACATCGACATGGCCGTTACCGCGAGTTCTGGCAGTGCGACTTCGACACCATCGGTACCACGTCAAACGCCAGCGACATCGAGACTGCCCTGGTCATCCACGACCTGATGGTCGCGCTCGGCTTCGAGCGTTTCGAGGTGCGGCTGAACAATCGGCTCTTGCTCAACGGGTTTCTCGAAGAGTTGTGCGCTGGCGGGCAAGACGGCGGCGTGTCTGCGGGCGCTGGACAAGCTCGGAAAAATCAGCGCCGAGGAAGTCTGCGTCGAGATGGTCCGCGAAGCCGCTGTGACGGAACATCAGGCTCGGCGCATTCTCGGACATGGCCGCGATGCAGGGGACCAACGCCGAGATCCTGGAGCGCGTTCGCCGCGACTTCGGCGGCAACGCCAAGGTTGCGGAAGGCGCCGCCCGGCTGAGCGAGCTGCTCGACGTGGCCCGCGCCGTCGGCATTCCCGAGGCGCGCATTCGTCTCGATCTCTCCATCGCCCGCGGCCTCGACTACTACACCGGGACCATCTACGAGACGTTCTTGCTGGATCGGCCAAAATTCGGCAGCGTCTGTTCCGGCGGCCGCTACGATAACCTGGCGGAGTTGTACACGAAGCAGCAGCTGCCCGGCGTCGGCGCTTCGCTCGGTCTGGATCGTCTGCTCGCCGCGATGGAAGACATGGGCCTGCTGCCGAAGGTGGCGACGCCCGCGCCGGTGCTGATCGTGCAGTTCGCGGCCGATCGGCTGGGCGATTATCAGCGGATGGCGAAGCTGCTGCGCGCGCAGGACATCGGCACGGAGGTTTTTCCCGAGGCGAAGAAGCTCGGCCAGCAGTTCAAGTACGCGGAAAGCCGCGGTTTCCGCGTCGCCCTGACCGCCGGTCCCGACGAGTTCGCCAACGGTGTGTGGAAGGTCAAGGACCTGGCGAAACGCGAGGAAACCACCGTCGCCACGGCCGAGGTCGTGGCCGAGGTACGGCGGTTAATCGGAACGACCGTTTAGCCGCGAGCTTTTGCGAGCGCTGGTCAAGCGCTCGCAAAAGCTCGCGGCTAAACGAAATAGCATACGGGGACGGACATCCCATGGACCGCGCGAACCATTACGAAGCGGCCTTTGAGGCGTACCTGCAATGGCATCGTCTCTGCTACGTCGCCGTCGATGAGACGCGGCGGTCGATGCTCGGTGAGGAGAGCGTCAAGAGCCTCGACTTCATCGTTCACGGCGACGGCGGCGCCCGGCTGCTCGTGGACGTGAAGGGCCGTCGCTTCCCCGGCGGCAAGCCCGAGCGGCCGCGGCGCGTCTGGGAGTGCTGGTCCACGCGCGAGGACATCGACGGTTTGCAGCGCTGGACAGAACGCTTCGGCCCCGGCTACCAGGGTCTGCTCGTCTTCGCCTATCACGTCTTGCCGTCGGTCGAATTGCCCGACGACACCGAGGACCTCTGGCCGTGGCGTGGCCGGCGCTACCTGCTCCGGGCCGTGCCGGCGAGCGATTATCGCGAATACATGCGCGTGCGCAGTCCGCGCTGGGGCACTGTCTCGCTGGCCAACGCCGTCTTTCGCCGTCTCGTCCGCCCGCTGCACCACTTCACGCGCGGCCTCGTCCAGGTAGAGGATGAGTGCCCGTTCTGAGAAGCGAAGTGATTTTCTGTCTCTGGGCTTGCCGTGGCTCATCTCTCTAGCTCCGACCACGCCGCAGAGCGGACCTATCTTTCCTGACTCTCGATCAAATCCCGGATCACTTCCGTTTGGGAGAATATTCGCGCAAAACATGAATTCCCGTGAAAACATGACCTATAGTTCAGCGGGCGATCGGCAAACCGCGCCTCGGCCGCAACAGCGCTTTCGCAGGAAGGAATGACCTCCGCGGCGCAAGCGGTCGATTCACGAGGAGTGGCGCATGCAGTGTGTGATCCTCGCCGGTGGACTGGGCACGCGGATGCGGCCCTGGACCGTCCATCTCCCGAAGACGCTCATTCCCGTGCGCGACGTGCCGTTTGCCCATTACCAGCTCGCCTGGCTGGCCTCACACGGAGTCACCGAGGTCGTCTACAGCATCGCGGTCAAGGGTGAAATGGTGCGCGATTTCGTGGGCGACGGCCGCAGCTGGAAACTCCGCATCCACTACGTCGAAGACGGCAACGAACTGGTCGGCACCGCCGGCGCACTGCGGCGCGTCCTCGACGCCGGGCTGCTCCGCGCTCGCTTCCTGGTGCTGTACGGCGATTCGTTTCTGCCGTTCGATTGTCGCCTTCTCGATGAGGTGTTTGCAGCGCAGCGGCGGCCGGCGATGATGGCCGTCTACCGCAATCAGAATCGATTTGACACTGGCAACGTTCGCTACTCGAACGGCGTTGTCCAGCTGTATCGCAAGGTAAAGTCGGGAGAGCAGGCCGACCCATCACTCGACTTCATCGACTACGGCATCGCCGCTCTGACGCCCGGGGCGATCGCCGAACAGGTCCCGGCCGGGGTGAAGGCCGACCTGGCGGATGTGTACCACCGGCTCAGCGTCGCCGACCGGTTGGCCGGCTTCGAGGCGACCGAGCGCTTCTACGAGATCGGCTCGCCGGCGGGGCTGGCCGACTTTGAATCCTGGATCGATGCGAATCCGTCTTTTTCTCCCCTCTCCCCTGTACTCAGGGGAGAGGGGTCGGGGGTGAGGGGATAGAGCGTCCCACCCCTCACCCCCAACCCCTCTCCCCTGAGTACAGGGGAGAGGGGAGACCGGAGCGACCCCTCTCCCCTGAGTACAGGGGAGAGGGGAGACCGGAGCGACCCCTCTCCTTTGAGTACAGGGGAGAGGGGAGACAGAAATATAAGGGAGACAAAGCACATGAGCAAACATCCCGGCACCGCGTTGCGGGTGAAAGTGTTCGCCGACGGCGCCAGCCTCGACTCGATGCGCAAGCTGGCCGAGGACGGACTCGTCAAGGGCTTCACGACGAACCCCACACTGATGCGGCAGAGCGGCGTCAAGGACTACGCCGCGTTCAGCCGCGACGTCCTGCACGCCATCCCGCACAAGCCGATCTCCTTCGAGGTCATCGCCGACACGGCCGACGAGATCCGCCGGCAAGCGCTGGAGATCGCTAGCTGGGGCGACAACGTCTACGTCAAGATTCCGATCACCACGACCGAAGGCGTGCCGCTGCACGCGCTGGTCCACGACCTGTCGCACCGCGGCGTCAAGGTGAACGTGACGGCCGTCTTCACGCTGGAGCAGGTTGCCAGCGTGCTGCGGGCGCTCAAGGGCGGGGCGCCGTCGGTCGTCTCGGTCTTCGCCGGCCGTATCGCCGACGCGGGCAAGGACCCGGTGCCGATCATGCGGGCCGCCCTCGCCATGTGCCGGGCCGCCGAGAGCAACATCGAGCTGCTCTGGGCCAGTCCGCGCGAGATCTTCAACGTCGTTCAGGCGGACGAGATCGGCGTGGACATCATCACCGTCACCGACGCCATTCGCACCAAGCTGCACCTGATCGGCAAGAACCTCGACGACTTCAGCCGCGAGACGGTGCAGATGTTCAAGCGCGACGCCGACAGCGCGGGGTACACGCTATAATCGTTTAGCCGCGAGCTTTTGCGAGCGTTCCTGCTCGCAAAAGCTCGCGGCTAAACGAAGCCGTGGGGGTCCATGAGTTTTCACATACCTTCCTGGACGAAACCCGCCGCCTCGTCGAGGCGCTGGACGCCGACAAGATCGAGCGCCTGGCCGCCGGTCTGGCGCGCGGTGCGCGACAACGGCGGCCGGCTGTTCCTGCTCGGCGTCGGCGGCTCGGCCGGCCACGCCGGCCACGCCGTCAACGACTTCCGCAAGCTGTGCGGCTTCGAGGCCTACGCCCCGACCGACAACGTCTCCGAGCTGACGGCCCGCATCAACGACGAGGGCTGGGAGACGTGTTTCGCCAACTGGCTGCTGGCCTCGCGCTGCAACGCGAAGGACTGCCTGCTGATCTTCTCGGTCGGCGGCGGCAGCAAGGAGAAGAACATCTCGGTCAACCTCGTCCGCTCGATCCAGCTGGCGAAGGAAGTCGGAGCGAAGGTGTTCGGCATCGTGGGCCGCGACGGCGGCTTCACGGCCCAGGCGGCCGACGCCTGCGTCGTCGTCCCGCCGCTGTTTCCCGAGCGCATCACGCCGCACACGGAAGGCCTGTGTGCGGTGGTGTGGCATCTGCTCGTCAGCCATCCGGCGCTGAAGATGGCGGCGACGAAGTGGGAGTCGGCAGAAGTGACCGTGAGCACGCCGATCGCGACAGCGAAGTGCGTCGTCACTTGCTTGCGTCGTGCGCTGCTCAGACGAGGAGCAAACTTCAATGTCCGAGCGTTACCTCATCGTCGGCGGCGCCGGGTTCATCGGCAGCCATTTCCTCGACCGGCTGCTGGCCTCCACAAAACACGGCCCGCGTCACGATCTACGACAACTTCTCCTCCGGCCGGGCGTGGCACTTCGCCCACCACGTCGAGGATCCGCGGCTCAAGGTCGTCGATGGCGGACATCCACGATTTCGCGTCTCTCAAAACCGCGATGGCCGGCCACGACACGGTCATCCATCTCGCCTCCAACCCCGACATCGCCCGCGCCGTCACCGAGCCGGACATCGACTTCCGCGAAGGGACGCAGCTGACCGAGCGCGTCGTCGAGGCGATGCGGCAGACGGGGACGAAGACGATCCTCTACGCCTCCGGCAGCGGCGTCTACGGCGAGCTCGGCGAGGTCGAGGCGAAGGAAGACCACGGGCCGATGATGCCCGTTTCGACCTACGGCGCCAGCAAGCTGGCCGGCGAGGCGCTGATCGCCTCCTACGCGTACATGTTCGATCTGCGCGGCCGCGCGTTTCGCTTCGGCAACGTCGTCGGCCGGCGGCAGACGCACGGCGTCGGCTTCGATTTCGTCCGCCGGCTGCTCAAGGACCCGACGCACCTCCGCATCCTCGGCGACGGCAAGCAGAGCAAGAGCTACGTCCACGTCGCCGACGTCGTCGGTGCCGTGCTGCTCGCTCATGCGAGATGCACGCGGCCGTTCGAGGCGTTCAACGTCGCCACGGGCGATTACATCACGGTGACGGAGATCGCCGACCTGGCCTGCGAATGCGTCGGCCTCGACCGGAAAACGGTGCAGCTACGAATACACCGGCGGCGACCGCGGCTGGAAGGGCGACGTGCCGGTGATTCGCCTGAGCACCGACAAGATTCGTGGCCTCGGCTGGCGGCCGACGCGCACCTCGCGCGAGGCCCTGCGGCAGGCGATGCTGGCCATGCTCGCCGACATCCGCTCCGGCCTCGATCCGGCCGGCGCGGCGATACCGTCCGCCTCGGCCCTCATAAACGCATGAGATAAAAGAACCCACACTCGGCGAACCGGCCGCTGACGCAGCCGGCTCACCAGAGAAATAGACGGAAAAGGGAGTTCAGCACTCGTGATCATCGCACGAAGTCCTCTGCGCATCAGCCTCGGCGGCGGCGGCACCGATCTGCCGTCGTACTACCGCGAGTTCGGCGGCTTCCTCATCGCGGCGGCGATCGACAAGGCCGTCTACGTCACGCGTCCATCACACCTTCAACACCGAAATGGTCGTCCGCTACTCGCAGATCGAGCGCGTGCAGCATCCGTGCGAAGTCCAGCATCCGATCGTCCGCGAGGCGCTGCACAGCCTCGGCATCACCGATCGCAACATCGAGATCACCTCGATGGCCGACGTTCCGGCCGGCACCGGTCTCGGTTCGTCCGGCAGCTTCGGCACCGCACTGCTGAAGGCGCTGCACCGCTTCCGCAACAAGGCCATCACGCCGCAGACCCTGGCCGAGGCGGCTTGCCGCATCGAGATCGAGATCCTGCAACGAGCCGGTCGGCAAGCAGGACCAGTACGTCGCGGCGTTCGGCGGCATCAACTGCTATGAGTTCCGCGCCGACGGCACGGTCGCCGTCACGCCGCTGAACCTGACCGACGACACGCTGGAGAAGTTCGAAGATCGCGTGCTGATGTTCTCGACCGGCATCGTCCGCCAGGCGCCGGAGATCCTCAAGGACCAGGACGACAAGACGAAGAAACGCAGCCAGGAGATGATCTCGAACCTGCACCAGATCAAGCAGATCGGCTACGAGAGCAAGACGGTTCTGGAAGCCGGCAAGCTCGAAGACTACGGCAGGCTGCTGCACGAGCACTGGGAGCGGAAACGGCAGCGCTCGAAGGGCATCTCCAATCCCGCAGATCGATCACTAGTACGAGGTGGCGCGGGAGAACGGCGCCATCGGCGGCAAGCTGATCGGTGCCGGCGGCGGCGGCTTCCTGATGTTCATGGCCGACGATCCCAAGCGTCTCCGCCGCGCGATGGCGGCGGAAGGGCTGTCGGAGATGCGTTTCAAGTTCGATTTCGAGGAGCGCCCGGATCATTTCGTACTGCCGTTTAGCCGCGAGCTTTTGCGAGCGCTCGGGTCAGCGCTCGCAAAAGCTCGCGGCTAAACGAGAATGGAGGTCTCCCCATGAGCGCACCCTTGAACAAAGACAACCTGACCGTGGCGATGATCACGCGCAACGAGGAAAAGGCGATCGCCAAGGTCATCGCCGACATCCAGCGGGCCGTGCCCGCACGCCGAGATCCTCGTCGTCGATTCCAGCAGCGACCGCACCGCCGAGATCGCCGCAGGCACTCGGCGCCCGGGTCATCAAGCAGTTTCCGCCGCGCGGCTACGGTCCGGCGATGGACACGGCCCTGCGCTCCGCGCAACGGCCAGGTGGTCGTCACGCTGGATTGCGACGACACCTATCCCGCCGAGCGCATTCCCGAGCTGGCCCGGCTGGTGCTGGAGGACGGCTACGACATCGTGGACGGCTCGCGGCTGCAGACAGAAGCCCGAGGCGATGCCGTGGATCAATTACATGGCGAACTACGGCTTCGCCCTGATCGCGTCGATGCTGTTCGGCAATCGCCTGACCGATTTGCACAGCGGCATGCGGGCGTACCGCAAGACGCTGATCGACGAGCTGAAGTACCAGGCACAGGGCGCCGCCTTGCCGGTCGAACTGCTGCTGCGGCCGCTGAAGATGGGCAAGAAGCTGAAGGTCGTCTACATCGACTACCGCGAGCGCGTCGGCCAATCGACGATGCGGCCGCTGGAGAGCGCCTGGTGGACGGCGAAGCGCATCCTCAACGTGCGGTTTTCGTGATTCGTTTAGCCGCGAGCTTGCGACGTGACCCCGGCTCGCAAAGCTCGCGACTAAAGTTGGAGATCTCCCCATGAACATCGGCATTATCGGCGGCGGCATCAGCGGACTGACGCTGCAGCGCTTTCTGAAGCATCCCTGCGAGGTGCTGGAAGCGGCTTCGGTGCCCGGCGGGCTGTGCCGTACCTTCTGGAAGGACGGCTTCGGCTTCGACATCGGCGGCCACATCCTCTTCTCCAAGCACCAGCACGTCACCGACCTGGTCAACCAGGTCCTCGGCGACAACATCAACTACTGCAAGCGGGCCAACAAGATCCTCATCAAGGGCCGCTACGTCAAGTATCCCTTCGAGAACGACCTCGGCGCCCTGGACAAGCAGGACGCTTACAAGTGCCTGATCGACTATCTCAAGAACGACTGGCAGGGCGAGCCGACGAACCTCGAAGAATGGGCCTACGCCACCTTCGGCCGCTCCATCGCGGACATGTACTTGCTGCCGTACAACCGCAAGATCTGGAAGATGGAGCCGCGCGAGATGGGCCTGGAGTGGGTCGGCCGGATTCCCAAGCCGCCGATGGAAGACGTCGTCAAGTCGGCGATGGGCATCGAGACGGAAGGCTACACGCACCAGCTGCACTTCCGCTATCCGCTGCACGGCGGCTTCGAGGCGCTCGTCAAGGCGATGATCAAGCCGGACGTCCGTGGTCCACTACAACACGCGCGTCCGCTCGATCCGCAAGGAGGACGGCCGCTGGGTCGTGTTCGACGGCGAGTAAGACGTAGCGCTTCGACCACCTCGTCTCGGCGTTCCCGATTCATCACGCCATTCGCTGCTTCGACGACGTGCCGGCGGAGGTGCATGGAAGCCGCTGCGCGGGCTGCGCTACAACGCCCTGCGGCTGGCGTTCATCGCGGTCAATAACGAATCGCTGATGGACAAGAGCGCCGTCTACATTCCCGACCCGACCGTCCAGCCGCACCGCGTCTGTTACATGGGCTTCTTCAGCCCGAACATGGTGCGGCCGGGCACGTCGTCGCTGGTCGCCGAGACGACGGTGCGGCCCGGTTCGCCGACGGATCAGCTCAGCGACGACGACTTCATCGACCTGGTCGTCGGCGACCTCGACCGCGCCGGCATCATCCGCAAGCAGGACGTGATCGTCACCGACACCAAGCGCATCGAGTACGCCTATCCCGTTTACGACCGCAGACTACGGCAAGAACACGAAGGTGTTGCGCGACTGGTTCGCGTCGCTCGGCGTCGAGCAACTCGGGCGCTTCGCGGAGTTCGATTACATCAACTCCGACGAGTGCATTCACCGGGCGATGAAGATGGCCGAGCGGTTGAACGCGGACAGCTGACCCCCTTATTCACCACAAAGGCACAAAGAACACAAAGGAAATCGGAGAAACGATTACCATTCGTACCTCGTCCGAGCCTGTTGACAGTTTTTTTAACCAACGACTTTCGATCTGCTTCTTCTGTTTTTCTTTGTGTCCTTTGTGCCTTTGTGGTGAATAATCCGGGCTGAGATCGCAAGTCGTGCAGAGGATCGGATGAGCGCAACCACCCTTCTCGCCCCCACTCCTGTCGCCGCAGCCTGCGCCCCGCTGTGCCAGCCGCCGCACGCTCGGCGACGTCCTCGGCAGGCTGGGAGCGTCGCCGGTCGCGCTGCTCGGCGTGATGGTGGTGCTGAACGCGCTCGTCCATCCTTACCAGGGCTTCGATCATGACGCCCGCCTCTACGCCGCCCAGGTTCGGCAGCGCGTTCAACCGGGGCTGCTGGACGACGACCTCTTTTTTAAGTACGGCTCGCAGGATCGTTTCACATTGTTCGGCCCGTCGGCGGCGCCATTGGTCGCGGTCCTCGGGCTGGCACCGGCCTTCTTCGTATTGTTCCTGGCAAGCAAGATTCTCCTGTTCGCATCGGCCCTGAAGCTGATGCAGGCCCTCATCGCCGACCGAGCCGCTCTCGCTCTCGGCGGGTTGCTCGTGGCCGTCTCCGCGCTCCCCTTCGGCGGCAACGACATCTTTCAGATCAACGAGCCGTTCTTGACGCCGCGCACGGCCGCGGCAGCCCTCGTCATGCTGCAAATGGAGAAGCTGCTGGCCGGGCGGCTGATCGCGGCAATCGTGCTGACCGTGGGTGCGTTTCTGCTGCACCCGTTGATGGCCGTCGCCGGCGTATTCCTCTTCGTCGCGGCACCTCTGACGCAGCGGCCGCGCGTACTGGTTGCCGTGTCGGTTCTTGGCGTCGCGGCGGCAGTGGGAACGCTGGCTTGGGAACCGCTTGGCAGGAAGTTATTCGGGCACATGGACGATCACTGGCGCGACATCCATCTGCGCACCTGCTTCTTCGTGCGGCCAGCGCTCTGGACGCTGGCGGACTGGCTGCGGCTCGGCTTTGCTCTCGTCGTCGTCGGGGTTGCTGCCGCGACCTTCGCGCGCGCGCCGCCCGGCTGCTGCTGGCCGTTGCAGGAGTGGGGCTTCTCGGCCTGGTCGGCACCGTGATCGCGGTTCAGTCCCACTATTTGCTGCTGATCCAGGTGTCGTGCTATCGCACGTTGTGGCCGTTGCAATTCCTGGCGGTCCCGCTCGGTGTGGCGTGGACGGTACGGCTCCATCGCCGCGGCGAAAAGGGCTGGGCCGCGCTGGTGGCCGTCCTGGTTTTCTCTTCCGTCGATGCCGACATACCCTTTGCGGGCCGAGGGCTTGCTGGCTACGCCCTGATCTTCGCCATGCTGGTCGTATGGTTTCGGGGGCTAGGGACGCAGCCAGCGCGGATGGATTGGCTGAACCGTGCCGCCGTCGGCGCCTTTGTCGTCGGGGCCATCCTGCTTACTCTTTGGGATCTGGCGGTGGTGGTCCAGCTCGCCGCCGCATCTCCCGGTGCTCCGGACGACCTGGAAGTTCACCCGATCCTACTGGTGCGGAATGCCAATCTGTTGCTGTTCAAGCTGCCGCTGGCCGCCCTCGCTATGGGAATGCTGTGGATCGTGACACCGACCGCACCGGGGCTGCGTTTCGGCGTCGCGGCAGCGCTCGTCGGGATCGCTTACCACGGCCTTGTGACCGCCGTCGCGGCAGCGCCGGGTTACGCCATATCCTACGATCGCGCGGCTCGACGGGCCGCGTTCGTCGGCGACTTCCTCGATTCCCGCGCGGGCACAGCCGGGCGGTCCGTGACGGTCTACTGGCCCACCGACCTACGCTACATCTGGTTCGACCTCGGTAGCCGCAGTTATTTCAACACGATGCAGATGAGCGGCAATGCTTTTCAGCGAGACACCGCCATCGAAGGCTGGCGCCGCCGCGACCTGGTGCGGTGCTTCGAGGCCGATAAGCTGCGCCGCTGCCCGCCGTCGGACCCCGGGTGGCGCGATGCTTTCAACGAATTCTTCGAGATCGGTCCCGACGAACCGGCACCGACGCTGCGCCGACTTGCTGCGATTGGCCGCGGATCCCATCCTCGATGTCATCGTCATCCAGCAGGAGTTTTCGGGGCTGTGGAGCGCGACGGATGGGAAATACTACATCTACGACTGCGAACGGTTGCGGCGAACGGCCCATGACGAATGACACCTGTTTCATAGGACGCGCAGTCTGCGAGCCCGCCGCGCCAAGCAAAAGCGAGCAGGATAGCGCTGAGCACCGTGTCGCTCGCCCTTGCTTGGCGCGGCGGGCTCGCAGAGTCTGTTAGCGCCCGTCTTGACCGTCGCCCGCTCACCTCTTAGGTTAGAGCGACACGAGAAACTCTCGCCCCGATGATTCCCTGATCCTCACGTGACCGCATGGCTTCCCTCCGCCTCAGTGTCATCATGCCGTCCTTCAACGAAGAAGGCTCGATCGAGGAAGCGGTCCGCGAAGTGCAGCAGGCGGTCTTCGCCACGGTTCCCGACGCCGAGTTGATTGTCATCGACAGCAGCAAGGACCGCACACCGGAGATTCTCAAGACGCTTGCGGCCGCCGATCCCCGCATCCGCGTTATTCTCCAGCCGCCGATCGGTCACGGCCCGGCCCTGCGCACCGGCCTCGACAGCGCCCGCGGCGAGTTCGTTTTCCTGATCGACAGCGACCGCCAGATCCCACTGGAAGCGTTTCCGCCGCTCTGGGAGCGCGTACAGACCCTCGACGCCGCGATGGGGATGCGCGTTCGACGGCATGATCCGTGGCTGCGGCTGCGCTTGACTTGGCTGGTCCGCCGCTGCATCGGCCTGTTGTTCCAGGTACCGATCTACGACGCCAACGTGCCGTTCAAGATCGTGCGCAAGTCCGTGTGGCAAGAGGCTGCGCCGTTGATTCCGCCGGACGTTCTCGCCCCATCGCTGTTCCTTTCCATCTTTCTGCAAGCCGGCGGGTTCAAGGTCTATCGCACCGAAACGCCGCACGCTGAACGGCAGACCGGCGTGGTGTCGATTCGCCGCTGGAAACTCTTCAAAGTCTGCGTGCGCGGCTTCCGCGAGATGTTGACGTTTCGCTCCCGGCTGAAGGAGTGGCGGAGTTGCGCGCGGCTCGGTGAGGACCCGTTCATGGCGCAGACCGTCTCGCACCGGCCGCGGCTGACGGTTTTCGCCGTCGCTCTCGCGCTCCGCCTTCTCTGTGGAGCGGCCGCGTTCGGCAGCGTCGATCTCGTCAATAGCTTGACCAGCACGCGGAACATTCTGGCCGGCGGCCAGTGGTTGGATGTTCCCTATTTCCCGACGATGGCAGTGTTCCTCTGGCTCGGCGGCGCCCTGGCCCTGAAGACGCCGTGGCCTCTGGCTCTCGGTTACAAACTGTTCCCGATCCTATGCGACAGTCTTCTCGCCGTGCTGGTCTACGACATTCTGCGCCACCGACTGCCGGATCGTGCTTTCGCGGCCGGCCTCCTTTACGCCTGTTCGCCGGTTGCGATCCTAATCACTTGCTTTCACGCCCAGTGGGACCCGATCTGGATGTTTTTCCTGGTGCTGGCGTTCCACGTTCGCGACGATGAGGCGGAGGGGCGGAGGAAGAATTACCTTTTCGGCGGCTTGTTCGCGGCGTCGCTGCTGTTCAAGCCGGTGGCGCTGATCGCGGCACCGTTCTTCCTGTCGCCGCGCTTCTGGCGGCCAACGGGCAAGTACCAGCGCGATTACGAGTTCGCTTCCATCGCCGGAGCTGCGGCCGTGTTCGGCGCGGCGATTCTAGTAATGACGGCCACGGGCTATTCGGTCCTCGAGCGCTTCTTCAAGATCGGCGATTATAGCGCCGGCCGCGTTCAACTGTTCGGTCTTCCGATGGCCTTTCCGTTCGACCAAATCCGGGCTTTGCGGTCGCGCGTCTGGCTGCTCGGTCCGGTCATCCTTTTGCTTGTGCCTTACGCAAAAGGCCGGCTCAACGGCTTCGAGGCGCTGCTGGCGGTCTTCTGCCTGTCGCTCGGTCTGACGGGTTTGTGTCCGCAGTACCTGCTGTGGCCGGTGCCGTTTCTGCTCGTCACATGTCGCTTTGGGATGGCGGCGCTCTATCAGGCCGTCGTCACCGCGTTTCTGATGCTGTACTACCTCAATCCGCAATCCACGCTGGTGGCGAACGAGAACATGGCGACGTTCGCTCTGCTCCGGCCATTGGCATCGCTTTTGCCGCCGGCTTCGTGGACGACGACGGCTACGCGGCCCGTTGTCTACGCTCTCGGAAATTACGTCGTGCCTCTGACGGCGCTCGGCGTGGTCGCGGTTCTCTTGCTGTGTTCTCGCCGCCCCGTCGCGGAACCGAGCGCGTTGGAGAACCAGGAGGTTTGGTATCTGTGGGCTATAGGCGCTGGAACGGCCCTTGTGGTGGCAATGCGAGTGATGCTGGCCTCGCCGGATTTGGCACCGGCATTCACCGACGTGTTTGTGGATCAGCGTGTACGAGAATATGCGGTCACGGAGCAGGGCAAGTTCGACATCCTCGTGGAGCTGCCGAGCGAGACGGCGTACAAGCAGGCGATGGTCGTCGGTGACTACCCGGACGGCGGACCGATTCATCTCGGTTGGCTGCTACCGACGGGTGCGGTCCTGTGGTCGATGGCGGCCCTGCGGCTGGGGCGAGTTCGTCGCCCAGTACAACCGCTTGCAGCGAATCATCCCCCCTCTCCCCGGTACTCCGGGGAGAGGGGCGGGGGTGAGGGGTGAGGGACAGAACTCAGCCGGGTCGCTCACCCCTCACCCCCGACCCCTCTCCCCGGAGTACCGGGGAGAGGGGGGCACTCGGTGGAACTTTGCACCCTTTGCATTGTCCGCCGCGTGAACAGGGCTGCTGTTCGTGCGCTGAACAACCCGCCGTACACTTGCGATGACCGCTGGACCGAACCGGTCTCCGTCTCGAATTGTCATCGTCCACAACATCATGTCGTTATTTGCCTTGCGACTATTTTGCAACATCTTTTCCTCCTGCGCAACGGTTCTGGCACGGGGCGTGCTTTTGTCTCTCCCATCATCAAGCGGTCGCCGACCGCGACAAGAACGAATGGGATTCCAAAGGGAGGATTGAGTCATGGTCAGCCAAGTCGAAACCCGCACGAAGGCCACGCTCCAGAACGCGTCCCTGACCTCGTCGCGGAACGCCGTTCGGGCACCGAAGGGCAACAAGCAGCGCCGCCCCTTTCTCGCAGGTCTGCTCAAGGCCCTGTCCGCCTTCGCGGTCTGAGCAGCGGATCGTTCCCGTGCCGGGGATACTGTCGGGAGAAACAACCGTGCTTGACGTCTGTGCCGCGGCGACGGACCGGCAGCACGCTCTTCGCGAACTGCTGCTCGGCTACCTGCTCGCTGCGGGATTGCCCGAGTGGCCCGGTGCCGACGGTCTGACCGTGCATGAAGTGTTGCTCACCTACCCCGAGTACGCAGCGGTGGGCCGAGTCCCCGATTTGCGGAACTTGGTGGGAAGTCATCCCGACCTGAGAGCCGAACTGGCCGCCTTCTTCGCAGGCGCGAACCAGCTACGATAACAAACTGCCGGAGTGCGGGCCGTCCTTCGGGACGACACCTCGCCGCCACGTCTTGACGCCGGCAGACGCGATCCTCGTGAACGATTCTATCCGAACAGATGCCCGGCGCGTTGTCGCCCGCCGAGAGCGGAGACGCTCCGCCGAAACGCCCCGCATCCGGAGGTGCGCCGTGAGACTGTTGTCATACGCGAACCCGAACCTGATCCTGGCCCGACCTGGAGCCTGTCGCATGCCCACCGTGCGCGAACACAGCCTAATCGACATCCTTCTGGTTGAGGACAGTCAGGACGACGCCGACCTGATGATCGAGGCACTCCTGGAAGGCGGCCTCAACGTCCGTGTGGACGTGGCGGAAGACGGCGAAAAAGCGATGGCCTATCTGCGCCGTCAGGGCGAATTCGCCGACAAGTCGCCGCCCGACCTGATCCTGCTCGACTTGCACCTGCCGCGCATGAACGGCCACGAGGTGCTGGCGGAAGTCAAGCAGGACGAGGAGCTGCGGCGCATCCCGGTCGTCATCATGACTGCCTCAAACAAAGAGAAAGACTTCCTCGACGCCTACGACCTGCACGCCAACTGCTGTGTGCCCAAGCCGGCGGACCTGGAAGAATACGCCCAGGCCGTCGCCCGTATCGAGCTTTTTTGGCTGAAAATCGCGCGGCGCCCGTGAAGACGTCGCTCCGATGACCGCGCCATCCGTACATCCGACGAATCCGAACGAGAGAGAGTTGAACCATGAACCTGATGAATCTGGGGGGACGGCCGATCGAGATCCTCCTGGTCGAAGATGTGTCCGAAGAGGCCGAACTGACGATGGAAGTGCTGCGTTCCGGCCGCGTACGCAACCGCGTCCACTGGGTCGAGGATGGCGAGGAAGCAATGGCGTTTCTGCGCCGCCAGGGCCGACACGCCGCGGCGCCGCCTCCCGACCTGATCCTCCTCGACCTGAACATGCCGCGCATGAACGGCCTCGAAGTGCTGGCCGAGATCAAGCAGCATCCCGTGTGGAAGCGTATTCCCGTCGTGATGATGACCTCGTCCGACAAGGAGCAGGACATCATCTCGGCGTACGACCGCCATGCAAACTGTTACGTGACCAAGCCGCTCGACATGGAGCAGTTCATCGAGGCGGTGCGGTCCATCGAGGACTTCTGGTTGTCGATCGTGCGCTTGCCGGCGGCCTGAGCAGGGCTCACGGCGGGGGCGGGACGGCGGGGAGCGTGAAGAAGAATGTCGTCCCCTGCCCGAACTGCGACTGCACCCCGATGCGGCCGCCGTGGCCGGCAACGATCTTCTTGCAGATCGGCAGGCCGTAGCCGTAGCCCGGTATTTTCGACACGTTCGGATGCACACGCCCCTCGACGCCGAGGGTAAACAGCTTCCTGATGAACCTCTCCTCGATGCCGCTGCCGTTATCGGTCACGGAGATCAGCCAGTTGCCCTCCTCTCGTCGCGCCGCAACTTCGACCCGGAGCGGCCGATTCGGATCGCGGTACTTGATGGCGTTGGCGATCAGGTTCTGGAAGAGGCGCGTCAACTCATCGTCGTTCCCCTGGACCGTCGGCAGCTCGCCGATCGTCACCTGCGCCCCGCTCTCGACGATGTCCGCCTGCAAGCTCTCACATGCCTTGTGGGCGTTGGCCGCGCAGTCGATCGGCTGCACCCTGCGCTGGCGCTTGACGGACTTCGAGTAGTCCAGCAGTTGCCGGATGAGCTGGTTCATCCGCTCGGCGCCGGTGACGGTCGCGGCGATCCACTTATTCGCCTCGGGGTCGAGTTGGCCCGAGTACTTCTTGGCCAGCCGGTTCAACCACATCTGGATCGTGAGCAACGGCTTGCTCAGGTCGTGCGAGGTGACTTCGGCGTAGTTCTCCAGCTCCGCGGCCTTCTCGCGCAGCTCAGCCATGGAACGCCCGAGCGCCTCGGTCCGCTCCTCGACGCGCCGTTCCAGTTCCGCGTTGCTCTTGCGAAGTGCTTCCTGTGCCTCACGCAGCGCCTCCTCCGCCGACTTGATCGCCGTAATGTCGAACGCCACCCCCTGGAGGAACGAGGGTGTCCCGTCCTCGTCGCGCACCACGCTGGCCGAGCCGTGGACCCAAACGACGCGGCCGTCCTTGGCGAGGAAGCGATAGATTTCCTCGAACGGTTTGCCGCTGGCGCAGGTGGGAGCGAACTGCGTGTTCCAGCGTTCGCGGTCGTCGGGGTGGAGCTGCCGGTGCCACAGGACCGGGTCTTCCAGCCATTCCCGCTGGGAAAAGCCGAGCAACTTCTCGATCTGCGGGCTTACGTACAGCTCCGGAACGCTCTCGTCGAGCGGGGCGATGAAGGTGACGGCAGGAATGTTCTCGACCAGGGTCTTGAACTTGGCCTCGTCGCGCTTGCGCTGGCTTATGTCGCGGATAACGGCGGTGGCGAAGGTGCCGAGTTCCGTCTGCAACGGGCTGAGGCTGATCTCGACGGGAAACTCGCTGCCGTCCTTGCGCCGCCCGAACAAATCCTTCTTGGCCCCCATCGGCCGGACGATGGGGGTGGCGAAGTAGTCGTCGCGCTGGCTGACGTGTTCGTGTCGGAAGCGCTCGGGAATCAGGACCTCGATTTTGCGGCCGAGCAGCTCCTCGCGCTTGTAGCCGAACATCGACTCCGTTTGTTGGTTGACGAGTACGATGCCGCCGTGGCCGCCGATGACGACCAGGGCGTCGGGCAGCGATTCGAGGAGGTTGCGGAGGGTGTGATCGGACCAGGTCGGGATAGCGGCGGCCGAGACGAGGGTGGACGACTCGGACGCTGCTTCCGTGCGCGGATCCGAGCGCACACGAGACTGATCGCGCCGGTACACCAGCGCTCGCCAGACGTTCCAGTGCCGAGATTCCCTCTTGATAGGCGGTGTACGCCGGAGAAGGTTCCTGCTCACTCATGGGAGGTCTCTCGTGAATTGCCTCGCGGTGCGGACGAAGTTTGGCTGCGCCAGTCCGGGTTAACACTTCAGTGCTACGCTACGAGAACGCACCCGCATTCCTCCCCTCTCCCCGGTACTCCGGGGAGAGGGGTCGGGGGTGAGGGGCGAGGCCGCGCGTACTGTTCCGCCGCTCCGCCCCTCACCCCCCGACCCCTCTCCCCGGAGTACCGGGGAGAGGGGGGAACGCTGTAGAATTAGAGGACTGGTAAGGCGACCCGGCGCGCCTCGGATTCCGTGCGCCGAGGCCCGCCCTCGACTTCGATGACCTGTACGTCCGGTGCCGCCGCGGCGAACGCCTCTTCGAGCATTGCTTCGAGCGCCTCCGCCGACAGGGAGCAGCTTCCCCGCACTCGAACACGGACAAGCCTCTCGGCGACGGCGATCAGTTCCAGGTCGGCACCGTGACCGCGCAACAGGGGACTTACCTGTTCCAGCGCCTGCCGTACACGCGTTTCCACGGCCACCGGATGCAGCCCATGCAGGAGCAGCAGGTTGCCGACGAGGTCGTCTCGTCCCCACGCCGCCGCGATCGCTGCGCCTCCTTCAACTGTGAGGAGGAGTTCCAGCATTTTCGCCAGACCGGCCCCGTGCAGGGCGAGCAGCGTCTGGACCAGCTCCTGGGCGACGACCCGCGCCGCCGGATTGACGAGATTCTGCAACGACTCGATCAGCGCTTCGACGCGGCGCATCTGCCGATCGAGCGAATTCGGTTGCGGCTCACTCATGACGTCTTTCCGCTGTCGTGCAACAAGATGCCGAAGGTAGGCGAGTGCCGAGCCTCGATCAGTTTGCCGTCGCCGAGGTACATGTGGACGCCGCACGGCAAGCACGGATCGAAGCTGCGCACGGTGCGCATGATGTCGATCCCCTTGAAAGTGTCCGCACCGTTCTCCTCGAAGATCGGCGTGTTCTGCACCGCATCCTCGTACGGGCCGGGCGTGCCGCTCGGGTCGCGCGGACTGGCATTCCAGGACGTGGGCGGATACGGATGATAGTTGGCGATCTTCCCCTTGCGGATGACAACGTGGTGTGAGAGGACGCCGCGCACCGCTTCATGGAAGCCGCAGCCGATGGCCTCGTCGGGCACCGTCAACTCGGTGTGCGTCTGCGTCCGTCCGGCGAACAGGTCCGCGCGCGCCTGTTCGAGGAAGAACAGGGCCGCCGCGGCAGCATACGCCTGGAAGTAGGTCCGGGCGCGATCGCGTTCGAGGGTGTTGCTCCACTTCGGAATTTTCCACTCCAGCTCGACCTCGGGCAGATTGGCCGTCCGCGGCAGGTTGATCTTCACGCTCTGCCCCGTCGCCTTGACGTAGCCCTTCATGTCCACCTTCCCGGCGAGAGCGGTGACCCAGAAACGCGCCAGCGGACCGCCGCCCGTGTCCAGGGCCAGCATCTGTCCGCTACGGCGGTCGTGCCAGCGCGGCGACATCACCCAGGTGTACTTGCCGCCGGGACTCAGATCGCGCTTCTGTGGCCGCGGCGTTGTCGTCTGGTTCCAGGGGTGCCGTTGATCGACAGGGTTGCCGAGCGGGTCCGTTTTGACGAAGGTTTCGCCGCTCTGCCAATCGTCGTAGAACGAGCTGCCCAGCAGGATGCGGACGCCGAGGTTGATATCGACCAGGTCCGTGGTGACGAGCTTGCCATCGACCACCACGCCGGGCGTGACGAACATGCGGCGGCCCCACTCGCTCATGTTTTCGTACTTGTAATCGCAGAATTCGGGATTGTTGAAGGTGCCCCAGCAGCCGAGCAAGACGCGGCGCCGGCCGACTTCCTCGTAACCAGGCAGCGCCTCGTAGAAGAAGTCGAACAGGTCGTCGTGCAGCGGCACGACCTTCTTCATGAACTCGACGTACTTCATCAGACGCACGAGGTAATCGCTGAAGAGCTGGATGCTGGGCACGGTGCCGACGCCGCCGGGGTAGAGCGTCGAAGGATGGACGTGCCGCCCTTCCATGAGGCAGAACATCTCCCGCGTCAATCGGCTCATCTGCAAGGCTTCGCGGTAGAAGGCCCCGGTGAACGGGTTCAGCGACCGCATAATGTCGGCGATGGTGCGATAGCCGTGCAGGCTGGAATGCGGAGCCAGCGTGGTTTCGGCGCGGGCCAGGACGCTTGGGTTGGTCTCCTTGACCATCTGTTCGCAGAAATCGACGCCGACGAGGTTGTCCTGGTAGAGGTTGTGATCGAACATGTACTCGGCCGCCTCGCCGAGGTTGATAATCCACTCGGCCATCGACGGCGGCTTGATTCCGAAGGCCATGTTCTGGGCGTAACAGGCACAAGTGGCGTGGTTGTCACCGCAGATGCCGCAAATACGGCTCGTGATGAAGTGGGCGTCACGCGGATCCTTGCCTCTCATGAAGACGCTGTAACCGCGGAAGATCGACGACGTGCTGCGACACTCCAGCACTTTCCGGTTGGCGAAGTCGATGGTGGTATGAATGCCGAGACTGCCGACGACCCTTGTGACCGGATCCCAGGACAGGGTGCGGATGTGCGAAGGCTGGCCGGCGGCGTTTGCGTCACTCATGGTTGGTCGGGGGTTGGAGTACCGAGTACCGAGTACCGAGTACCGAGTACTGAGTATTCGGTATTCGGTATTCGGTACTCGGTACTCGGTACTCGGTACTCGGTACTCGGTACTCGGTACTCGGTACTCAGTAGTTATCCCACTGATTCCGGCTTCTTCCCTTCGTATGATTGGCGCCAATCCGGTTCCGCGTTGAAGGCGATCTGCGTGTACTGACGCAGTTTGCGAATGGCCCGGCCATACGTCGAGATCGCCTCGGTGGACAGCTTGGCCCCGGCGGCTCGTCCATGAACGAGGGTTGCATGAACTTGTCGGGAAAGCCGGGCATGGTGCAGCCGATGCAGATGCCGCCGACGTTCGCACAGCCGCCGATGCCGTTCATCCAGCCGCGCTTGCCGACGTTGCACTGCACGACCGGCCCCCAGCAGCCGAGCTTGACGATGCACTTCCGCGACCCGTAGCCATTTGCAAAGTCCGCCTGCTCGTAGTATCCCGCTCGATCGCAGCCCTCGTGGACAGTGTTGCCGAACAGCCAGGCGGGCCGCAGCTTGTCGTCGAGAGCGATCGCCGGCACGTTTCGATCCGACGCCTGGTAGAGCAGGTAGAGGAGCGTCTCCATGAAGTTGTCGGGTTGCACCGGGCAGCCGGGGACGCAGATCGAGCGGCACGCCCGCCGGCGATTTTCCCCCTTTCCAACCGAGATAATCCACAAGCCCGCCGCAGCCGGTCGGGTTGCCGTCCATCGCGTGGATGCCGCCGTAGGCCGCGCACGTCCCCGCCGCTACCACGGCCCACGCCTTCGGCACCAGGCGATCAATCCACGAGCAGGTGGTGATCGGTTGCCCCGTCGCCTTGTCCGTACCGAACGCGGCCCAGAACCCCTCCGTCTTGTTATGGTTTTCGTTCGGGATGGAGCCTTCGACGACGAGAATGAAGCGCCAGCTTTCCTTCCGCGGCGTCGTGGAGTTGTTGCAGGTACTCGTCGCCGTTGGCGTAGGCCAGGACGGGATTGTGCAACCGTAGTTTGGGAATGCCGGGAATGGCTCCGAGGACGAGGTCTTCGAGACTCGGTTGCGTGGCGGCGGTAATGGAGATGGTGTCGCCGTCGCAGCTCAGGCCCGCTGTGAGCCACAGGACGTCGAACGAGTCTGCGTCCGCCGCTGTTTCAGTCGTGTGGCCCTGGAGACTCGTTGCTTCAGCCATGAGTACACCGATCTCAGCGGCGCGACCGCAGATCCATGCGAGGGATTGCTGTTCTCGAAAGTTGTCCCATTATGACAGGAACCGGCCGACAAGCAATGGCCCAGCCGCTATTATCCCGCGGACTTTTGCCTGCGTCGGTCGAGAGGGCTCAGCCATGAACTGCGAGATGGTCGATCGCATCGTGCCGCACGGTCCTCTACGAGGGCTACCTCCTCTACCCCTACCGTCCGTCGGTGAAGAACCGGCAGCGCTGGACGTTCGGCGGCTTGTACCCGCGCGGTTACTGCTCGACACCGGGCGACCCGGATAACTGGTACACGCAGACGGAAGGCCTCGTGGAGGGGAACGGCCGAGCGTCGGTCCATGGCAGCGTGCGATTTCTGCACGTGATGACGCGCCGGGTGGCGGAACTCACTTCGCCAAGCAGCGAAACGCCCGATTTGGCATGCGCCGAACACCGCTTCGTCGAGTCGCTTCAAGTCGGAGAAAAGCTATATCAAAAGTGGCAAGAAGCGGTTGAGCGGGAGGTTCCTCTCGATCCGAGTGACCTGGCCGGATTGACGGAACGGTCGCAACGTCTTTCCTTCGCCTTCGCGCCCCGCCGAGAGATGGAACCGGTGTGCGACGCGACGGGCATGGTCCGGGCAGTCCTCGTTCGAGAGCAGGAGGAAGTCGCCGGGACGGTGGAGTTGTCGGCCGAGCTTGTCGCGGAGGGTCTGTATCGGCTCACGGTGCGAATTGAGAACAGCACGGGCTGGCGGCCCTCCTGCGATTCCACCCGTGACGAGGCGCTGCTGCGGTCGCTGGTCTCGACACATACCATTCTGGGCGTCCGCGGCGGCGCGTTTGTCTCGCTTTTCGACCCGCCGGAAGCGTGGCGCAGCCAGACCGCCGCGTGCCGCAATGTCGGGACGTGGCCGGTCCTGGTCGGCGCGGAGGGAGAGCGCGATACGTTGCTGTCCTCGCCCATCATTCTCTACGATTATCCGCAGGTGGCGCCGGAAAGTCCCGGCGACCTGTTCGACGCCACGGAAATCGACGAGATCCTGACCCTGCGCATCCGGTCTCTGACAGAGGACGAGAAGCGACTCATGGCCTCCGTGGACGAACGGGCCAGGTTGCTATTGCAGCGGACGCAAGCGCTGTCCGGCGACGAGCTGCTCGCCCTGCACGGTACGGTCCGGATGTATCGGACCGACCAACACGATTGGAATCCCATGATCGAGAAACCCCGACCCGACGGTGTCCGCGTTGGCGGCGTCGAGCTCCGGCGGGGCGATCGCGTGCGTCTATGGCCGCGAGGACGGGCCGACATTTTCGACATGGTCCTCGAAGGCATGACCGCGACCATCGAGTCGATCGAGCAGGATTACGAAGACCGCACCTACCTGGCCGTCACGCTCGACGACGATCCCGGTCAAGACCTCGGCGAATTGCGTAAGATCGGCCATCGTTTCTTCTTCGGTGTCGAAGAGGTTGAGCCGCTCGGTGGCCGGCATGAAGGAACCGGATGAACGAACCTCGTATTCTTATTGCCGGCATCGGAAACATCTTTTTCGGCGACGACGCCTTCGGGGTCGCGGTAATCCGGCGTCTGATCGAGTGCCCCTGGCCGGATGGCGTCGTCGTGAAGGACTTCGGCATTCGCGGCCTCGATCTGGCGTATGCTTTGATGGACGGCTGGGACCGCGTAGTTTTTAGCGAGATTGGAAGATTTTGTTGATAGATAGTTGTTTTTTTTGTGGTTTTTGGAATTGTGTTGTTGTGTGTGGTTTGTGGTGTCTTTGTGGTGGCGTGGTTGGGTGTGTAGGGTTGGTTGTTTGTTTGGGTTTTTTTTTTTGTTGCGGTCAAGACCTCGGCGAATTGCGTAAGATCGGCCATCGTTTCTTCTTCGGTGTCGAAGAGGTTGAGCCGCTCGGTGGCCGGCATGAAGGAACCGGATGAACGAACCTCGTATTCTTATTGCCGGCATCGGAAACATCTTTTTCGGCGACGACGCCTTCGGGGTCGCGGTAATCCGGCGTCTGATCGAGTGCCCCTGGCCGGATGGCGTCGTCGTGAAGGACTTCGGCATTCGCGGCCTCGATCTGGCGTATGCTTTGATGGACGGCTGGGACCGCGTCATCCTTGTCGATGCCGCACCGCGCGGCGATCCGCCGGGAACGCTCTACCTGCTCGAACTGGACGAGACGGCAATCGACGGGGCAGCGACGCCAATGGACGCGCACGGCCTGAATCCAATGAAAGTGCTGTCCCTGGTCAAGTCCGTCGGTGGATCGGTGCCCTCGATCTGGCTGGTAGGTTGCGAGCCTGCCACGTTGGGTGCAGAGGAGGAACCGGCGCTCGAACTCAGCGCGTCGGTGGCAACCGCGGTGGGCGCGGCTGTCGTCCTGATCGAGGCACTCGTCACCGAAATGCGAAACGGCAACGGCACACATGGTCAGGCTGATCGCCATCTTCGGTGAGGCAGCACGAGTCAGCTGCAACGGATCAATCTGTCCGCTCCAACCAACCTCCGATTCAGAGCCATCCGTATCGTGTTGAGGATTGATCTGCGATTGCGCGAGGTCGCCGCGGTCGAGGATCCTCTCGTAGCTCTGGAGCAACTACCGAACATCCGTTCCGATACTCGCAATTCCGGTACACGGAAACTTGACGAGGAACCGGCGGCGAGGTAGGTTATGAAAACGATACTTTTTCCGGGAAGGGGTTATTTTCCGCACCTTATAAGCCGAAAACGCCTAATGCCTGGCCACTAAGAGTTAGCATACGTAACCGTTGCAACAGGCACACACCGGCACTGATACGGCATCTATACCGATGCGGGAAGTCCAGGATCATCGCGAGCCCTGTGTTCTGCTGCGATATTCGCATTTTTTTTCCAACGACTCACGCGATCCCGGTGTTCTCCAGGTATATAATTCGCCGGTCGGGCAGGGTGAAGCGTGGCGCGGATCGACTGGCGAATGTCTCTGTAAGACACACTCCTTCCCCGAAAAAAACCTCCTACCGGGCAAAGAGATGATTCGTGCTACTCATTCTCATCGTCGGTGTTGAGAAACGGAAGTGCGGTGGAGTGGTGCCGTTCAATGAAATAAGACGTTCTACTTCTTCTCGTTCGTTGCGGCGACAGCCGCGTTAGGAGAATGCTCCATGAGCTGGTTCAGCGCGCCTGTTTGGTAAGCGGTCGCGGGCCGCACGATCATCCCAGCGTACCCCCGTCCGCTTACGAGTCGAGGAACTGGAACCCCGTTGGGTCCCCTCAAAGCTCCTCAATTCCACAACCAGTACCAACTGGTCCGGCTATGCGGTGACTTCCAGCGCCGGTTCCGTCACCGCCGTCAGCGGCACGTGGACTGTACCGACCGTGACGGGCATTGGAACCGCTTATTCTTCCGTCTGGGTCGGCATCGACGGCTACAACTCGAACTCGGTGGAGCAGACCGGCATCGAAGCGGACACTGTGAACGGCGTCGCGCAGTATTCTGCTTGGTATGAAATGTATCCCGCCGGAGAGGTAACCGTAAACCTGGCGATCCATCACGGCGACCAGATTTCCGCTTCCGTCGTCTACGCCGGCGGCAAGTTTACCATGACCATCGAGGATCTGTCCGACCCCGCCGGCAGTAACACCTTCAGCATCAGCGAGAGTGCTCCGAGCGCCAACGGTCGTCGGCGGAGTGGATCGTCGAAGCGCCTTCCTCGAACTCGGGCGTGCTGCCCCTGGTGAACTTCGGCACGGCAACCATCAGCAATGCGCAGGCGACGATCAACGGTTCGACCGGACCGATCAACAATTCGGCCTGGGTCGAGCGCGGTCGAAGCGATCAATATGGTTTCCGCATCAGGAACGCTGGAAGCCAGCACTTCGGCGTTGAACGCTACCGGGACGAGCTTCACGGTTACCTACGGACCCACCTCTCCCCCGCCGCCTGTCAGTCCGCCGCCGCCCGTCAGTCCGCCGCCGCCTGTCAGTCCGCCGCCACCCGTCAGTCCGCCACCGCCCATCAGTCCCCCGCCTCCTATTCCAAACCCGGGCAGTATCGACACCACGACTACTTTGGTCGGCGCTGTCGAGCCCTACTCGCGCCGAGCGTCCGTGACACTGACCGCCATCGTCGCACCCTCCGTCCCCGTGGGTAGCGAGGTCGAACTGCTGAACGGCAGCACGGTCCTGGCGATCGGTCGGGTGCAAGACGTTCACGGCGTGGACGAGGTAACGTTTGTCGTGACGTTCTTCGATACCGGCGTCTATACTTTCACCGCCGAATACCTGGGCACCGGCCAGTACCAGTCGAGCACGAGCAACACGGTGACCGTGACCGTTACTTGATATCGGAGAACGCGCATGTAAGGCGACCGGCAGGAAGTAATTTACCCGTAGTCGCAGGCTTCAGCCTGCGACTACGGGAAGACAATTCCTGCCGCTCGCCTGAACACCAACGGCCTCAGTTACCGTTTGGTGCCAGCGTGCGAGTAAAAAGTGTGTAAGCGATTTGCAGAGCGCCGGAGTCTTTAATCGCTCAGGACACGCCTTCCGTGCCGGTTTCGAGGGCTGATCCGTAGAGAAGGTTCGGCAGTTTCTCGACGACGCCGGCCAGTCCCAAACCAACCCGAAGCGTAAGCGAGGGTAACTCCAACCCTCGCTTACGCTTCGGGCTTTGATGAGTACCCTTCTTGCTGGAGCAATAAAGCTCCCGATGGTAGTCCGGTGCGCGAGGGCGGCCCGGGGAGTTTCACGCCGAGGTCCACCTCCCACTCGGCGGACATCGAGGGGGCGGCATCGGGTGCGATCTCGCCGCCGGGTGCGGGTCGTAACCGGCCTGCAAGATAGACGCTCGCCAAAGCGCAGCTGCACGCCAGCAGGCCGACCAGCGGAAAACCAGTCAATCGGCCGTCGGCTTCCTTCTCGAGCAGCAACCCGCCAATCCAGGAGGCCAGCCCCGCACCGAGCTGCTGGACTGCGGAGTTCAGGCTCATGAAACTGCCGCGGATGTTCGGCGCCGCGCTATTGATAATCAACGCCATGCCCGGCACCATCCGTCCCGAAGTGGTCACGAACATCAGCGTGGTGACCGCCAGCACACCCACCAGACCGACCCACGGAGGCAGTACGGTAATCAGGAACAACGGCACCGTAGTAGAAAGCGCCAGGACGCGGAAGACGGGCAGCTTGCCATGGCGGTCGGCCAGCCTGCCGATGAACGTCAGCGTGAATAGGGTGGTCAGCCCGCCGAATAGGTAGATGTACTTCAGGTCTTCTTCGCGCATGCCGGAGTTGGCCACCAGACAAGTCGCCAGATAGGGGCCGACCAGGAAACTGCTGCCGATCAGCGCGGCCATGAGGGCGAAGGCACGCAAGTGGTTGGGGTCCGTGGCGACCGCCCAGGTGTTGGGTCGGACCCATAAACGGCCGATGTGGCCGCGCAACGGCGGCAACACCCACGCCGCCAACAGAAGGACCATCCCACTAAGAACGCCGAGCACGACGAAGGGCGCCCGCCAACCGAGCTTTTCGGCCAGGAACAGGCCGATGGGCACGCCGGCAATCGAGGCGACGGAGAACGCCGACATGACCACGCCGGTGGCGGTAGCGCGGCGCGTGTCGGGAAAAGCGTCGCCGACGATGGCCAGCACGTTCGCGGCACAAACCCCGCCAAACGCTCCTGCCACGGCACGGGCCGCGAGCAGGAGTGGGTAGGTCGTGGCCACGGCGCACAGCAGCGTGCCGAGAGTGAAGCCGGCGAACAGGACGAGTAGGGAAGACTTGCGGTCGAAGCGGTCGAGGAAGCGCGCCGCGAACAGACTGGCGATGCCGGCGCTGAGCGTGTAGGAGGAAACCACCAGACCGAACTGTCCGGTGGTGAGATGCAGCGCGGCGGTCTCCCCCTGGTGTTCGTTCGCATTCACGAACCGCGATCCCAGCGGCATGATAATCATGAAATCGACGATGTGCGCGAACTGAACGGAGGCGAGCACGAGCAGCAACAACCATTCACCGGCGGACATTCGGAGGGACACTCCTCCCCCCGAAGAGGAAGGCGCTTCTGCATCCAGGTCGCTCAATTCGGCCATCGTCGCTCCTCGATTCCATCGTCGTTCCGCCCGGGTTGCGGCATGTCCACACTATCCGTTATAGTCGGAAGCATACGCCGCTGTCACGATCAGTCCGGGAGACAGGGGATCGATCCAGGTAATGGATGACGAGGGATCGGGAGCGGGATCGGCCCATGAATTGAGGCAGGACAGCTCCTCTCTCCGCGGTGGGAGAGAGGAGCCAAAGACAGACGCGAGTTCGAGGCAACACTACGAAAGCATCTTCCGCGCTTCCTCGACGCCCGGTGCGGGCCTGCCATACTCGCTAGCCGTCACGCGGGCCAGGGAGATCAGGTGGCGCCAGCGGAAAGCCGGCCGAACGGAGGCGAACTCCTCGCTGACCGTGCGGTAATACTTCTCCGCGTGCAGAGCGCCATCTTCGCTGACGGCGAAACGCAGCAGCAAGGCGAACAACGCTTTGGCGTCGCCCTTTTCCTGGCCATACCGCTGGACCACGGCGCAGACGCGGCGCTGGTCCTTGGCGCGAATCGCTTCGTCGGCCAGCTTCAGCAGAGCGGCCGGATCCTTTTCCTTGACCAGTCTCCCGGTCCGCGGCCTGCGGATAGAGTTCCTTCTGCTGCCGGCCCGTTTGACCCGCCGTGTGATACGCTCCGGCGATCAGACTGGCGTAAGTGTTGCGCGGGTTGCTGACCCGGGCGATGTGCCGCCAGGCGTTGGCCGAGTCGGAGGCGTGGACGCCCACCGAGTCGCCGTGAACGCTGCCCATCGGCTTCACCGGATTGTCGTTCTTCTCCCGGCCGGGGTCGCCCAGCACCAGGTGGGCACAGGCCAGCGAGATCGCCTCGCCGACCACCTCCGGCGAGAAACCTTCGCCCAGGGCGGCCGCCACGGCCTCCGCCGCCATGTCGCGGTTCGCTCCGTAGATCGTTTCGCTGAGGCGCTCCACGAAGGCGTCGTCCGCTTCCTTCTTGCCGATGGGCTTATCCATCAGCTTGAACTTGTCCATCAGCTTCGGCAGGATGGCGCTGATGCCGCGATTGCTGCGGTCGCCGCCTTCGCAGCAGAAGTGGATCGACTGCCGCAGCAGCGTGCGGGCGTGATCCTGGCCGGTGAAGTCGATCGTCTCCCACGACCGCCAGGCCAGCACCACCCGATGCACGTTCAAGTCATCGTGGATGAGGGGCAGCAGCTCGTTGTAGCCGTCTTGCAGCGAGGTCTTCGAGGCCGCCATGAAGAGCCGATCGCCTTCCTCGATGCGATGAGCGCGGGAGGCTTCCAGCAGCAGCTTGCCGACCGGTTGATCGCCCTTCAGCTCGGCCGGCTCGACGGGTGCGAGACGGTTCGGATGCTTGCCGGGACCACTGTTCATCGTCCGGGCATTGCGGTGCAGCACCTTGATGATCGGCAGCGCCCGCTCCTTTTCCGCCAGTTCCTGCGACATCGCGAAGGAGGGCGCCATGGCCATGAACGTGTGATAGCCGTCGTAGTCGTGGCCGCCGAAGACCCGGGCGTTGCAGAGCGCACCGGCAGCGACCAGCTCGTGGAGCGTTACGCCCTTGCCGATTTGCTCGACCAGCGTCGGCACCAGCTTCGGCACCGGCGTTTCCTGGAGCAAGGCGACCAGCCGCTCCAGCCCCTCGTGCGCCGCCTTGCGAGCCGGCTCGTCCGCTGCCGACGCCCGGCTCGCCAGCCCCATGTCCGCCGCCAGGGCAGGCCCGACCAGTGCGGCCAGCATCCCCTGACCCACCTCGACCAGAAACTCCCGACGATTCCGATCACTCATGTCAGTACCCCTTGAAGAAGAGAGAGAGCACGCACTCCGTGATGTAACGGCCTCATTGTATCGTAGAATGCGTTTACAGTCTCAAGAACGGAGGTGCGTTACACGTCGAACGACGGGCTGGGTGCGCGAGCCACCAGACCACCGGGGGTGCGCGAGTACGCGACCCCCGGCTGGGTTATACAACCCCTTCGGGGTAAATACCACCGTGTGCAGCTCTGCATTTACCCCGAAGGGGTTGCATAGCTCAGCCGGGGGTCGCGTACTCGCGCACCCCCGGCGATGCGGTGACTGGGTTATACAACCCCTTCGGGGTAAATACCACCGTGTGCAGCTCTGCATTTACCCCGAAGGGGTTGCATAGCTCAGCCGGGGGTCGCGTACTCGCGCACCCCCGGCGATGCGGTGACTGGGTTATACAACCCCTTCGGGGTAAATACCACCGTGTGCAGCTCTGCATTTACCCCGAAGGGGTTGCATAGCTCAGCCGGGGGTCGCGTACTCGCGCACCCCCGGCGATGCGGTGACTCGCGCACCCCCGGCGATGCGGTGACTCGCGCACCCCCGGCTGCTCGGTGACTCGCGCACCCCCCGCGGTGCGGTGACGCGCACGCCCCTCCTAATCTAAGTCACTTTCCACTGGCACCGGAGCAGATCGGTGTTAGACTGGAGGCTCGCTGAGGACAATTTTCACGCCGAAGGAATAGCACCATGAAGCGAGGCCAGCTCCTCTCCTGCCTGACGACGCTCGCTCTGCTGTTCGCCCCAAATGCAATCCACGCGGAAACGCCGGACAAACGACCGAACATCCTCTTCGCCCTGGCCGACGACTGGGCCTGGCCGCACGCCGGCGTCTACGGCGACAAGGTCGTGCAGACGCCGACCTTCGATCGGGTGGCGAAGGAGGGAATGCTCTTCAGCCACGTCTTCTGCGTGTCGCCCTCCTGCACTCCGTCGTGCGCCGCTCTACTCACCGGCCAGACCATTCACCGGCTGGAGGAGAGCGGCAATCTCTGGAGCACGTTGCAAAAGAAGTTTGACTGCTACCCCGACCTGCTGGAAACGGCCGGGTATCACGTCGGCCTCACCGGCAAGGGCTGGGGGCCGGGCAATTTCGAGGTCAGCGGCCGGAAGCGCAATCCGGCCGGACCCTCGTACAAGGATTTCGACACATTCTTCAAGAGCGTGCCGGACGGCAAACCGTTCTGCTACTGGCTCGGCCATCGCGATCCACATCGGCCGTATATCAAGGGCACCGGTGTGCAATCGGGGATGAAACCGGCCGACGTCTTCGTTCCGCCCTATCTGCCCGACACGCCGGAGGTGCGCAGCGACATCTGCGACTATTACTTCGCGGTGCAGCGCTACGACCGCGACGTCGGCAGGATCCTCGACACGTTGGCAAAAGCCGGCAAGCTCGACAACACCATCGTCGTCATGTCCGGCGACAACGGCTGGCCCTTCCCGCGCGGCAAGGCGAACCTTTACGACGCCGGCACGCGCCAACCGCTCGCCGTTCGCTGGCCGACGAAGGTGAAAGGCGGCCAGACCTCGGACGCCTACATCAGCTTCCAGGACTTCGCGCCGACATTTCTGGAAGCCGCCGGGCTGAAGCCGGCCGCGTCGATGACCGGCCGCAGTTTCCTTGACCTGCTGACGACCGGGAAGTCAGCCGTGCCGCGGGATCGTGTTTTCATCGAGCGCGAGCGCCATGCCAACGTCCGTAAAGGCGACCTCAGCTATCCCGAACGAGCTATTCGCACACGGGAATTCCTGTTCGTCCGCAACGTGCATCCGGAGCGCTGGCCGGCCGGCGATCCGGAGGAGTGGAAAGCAGTCGGCCCCTTCGGCGACATCGACGGCGGGCCAACGAAGGACGTGGTGCTGAGCGGCAAGGACGATCCGAAGTTCCGCAAGTTCTTCGAGCTGGCCTGCGGCAAACGGCCGGCGGAGGAGTTGTACGATCTGGCGAAGGACCCGTACCAGATGATGAACGTGGCCGCCCAACCGGAGTACGCCGACGCCTTGAAGAAGATGCGCGGCGAGCTGAGTAAGTGGATGGTCGATACGGCCGATCCGCGAGCCACCGGCGACGATGACCGCTGGGACCGCTATCCCTACTATGGCGGACCGCCGCCGAAGAAGCCGTAGCACAGTTCGTAGGGTGGGTCGAGTCTTCGAGACCCACCGGAGCGTCAAGTATGTTCGGTGGGTCTCGAAGACTCGACCCACCCTACGAGAATCTGTCACTCGGAGGAAACAATGATGCGTCTGTTCCTGACACTGGCCCTGTTCCTGGGTTCCGCGATGAGGTCGCAGGCCAACACATTCGTCTACGTCTCGTTGGGTTCCGAGCAAAAGATCCAGAGCTATCGCCTGGACTCGAAGGACGGCACGCTCACCGCCGTGGAAACGATCGCCGTCGAGGGGACGCCCGGTGCGCTTGCCGTCGATCCGAAGAAGAAGTACCTGTTCGCCACGCTGCGCTCCAACAGCACGCTGGCCAGCTTCGAGATCGATTCCGCGACCGGTAAACTGAAGCCGCTCAGCACCGTCGCGCTGCCGAAGGGAGAAAACGCCGCGTTCGTGACGACGGACCGCACCGGCCGCTGGCTGCTGTCCGCCTCCTACGCAGCGGGCAAGATCGTGGTGCATCGGATCGACGACGGCAAGATCCAGACGCCGGCCGTGCAGACGATCGAGACGATGAAGACGGCCCATTCCGCCTGGACCGACCGCGATAACCGCTTCGTTTTTGTGCCGCACGTCACCCCGAACGCCGTCTACCAGTTCCGCCTGGATGAAAAGACCGGAAAGCTGACCGAGGCGGGCAAGGCGCCGGGAGGCTCCGAGAAAGCCGGTCCACGCCACATGGCCCTGCATCCCACGCAGAACCTCTTCTTTTCCTCCGACGAAACGGGGAACAGCATCACGGCGTACCGATTGACTCCCGACGGTCTGAAGCCGGAGCAGACGCTTTCGACGCTCCCGGCCGACTTCAAGGGCGCGAACACCACGGCCGAGGTGAAGGTCCATCCGAACGGCAAGTTCGTCTGGGTGTCGAACCGCGGCCATGACAGCCTGGCCGGGTTTGCCATCGCCGAGTCCGGCAAGCTCACGGCCCTGGGACAGACGCCGACCGAGAAGACGCCTCGGTCGTTCGAGTTCGATCCGGATGGCCGTTACCTCTTCGTGGCCGGTGAAGGCAGCGGGAAACTGGCCGTTTACCAGGTTGATGTGAGCAACGGCAAACTGACCAAGCAGCAGACCTACGATGTTGGCAAGAGCCTGTCGTGGGTTATGGCGGTGAAGTTCGGCGGCTAGTCATGCAACGCTGCTCCCCTCTCCCCGGTACTCCGGGGAGAGGGGTCGGGGGTGAGGGGAGGAGGGCTAGCACATTGCTAAGTCACTCATCCCTCACCCCCAACCCCTCTCCCCGGAGTACCGGGGAGAGGGGGAAGAAGCCCGGCGATTTAATGATTGGGAGAATCGACGATGCTTTCCATCCTCGGTCGCGGCGTACGCTTCTGTGACGGCATCACCCGGCGTGAGACGCTGCGCATCGGCGGCCTCGGCTTCACCGGATTGATGTGGGCCGACAGTCTGCGCGCCCGTGCCGCGGCCAGCTCACCTCGGCCCAAAGCGGGCGGCTTCGGCAAGGCGAAAGCATGCATCCTCCTTTTCAATTACGGCGGCCCGTCGCACATCGACACCTTCGACCTGAAGCCGGACGCTCCGAAGGAAATCCGCGGCGAATTCCAGCCCATCGCCACCCGCGTTCCCGGCATCTCGATTGCCGAGCATCTGCCGCGCCTCGCCGCCCTGGCCGACCGCTATGCTATCCTCCGTTCCGTGACGCACCGGGACAACGATCATGCCATCGGCGCCTACCTGGCGCTGACCGGTTACTCGCATCCGAAGCACGACATCCTCGGCATCGAGCCGCCGGCCACGCCGCAAGACATGCCGTCGATGGGTTCCGTGGTCAGCAAGCTGCGTCCCGCGGAGAAACCCGTCTTCCCCTACGTCACGCTCGGCGACCTGCGGCACTTCGGCAACTTCGACAGCCTCGGCCAGAACGCCGGCTGCCTCGCCAAGATCCATGATCCGTACACCGTTCCCTTCGTGCGGCCGATGAACGGCACACTGGACATGAGCGGCGTCAGTTCCGTGCTGGGCAGCGGTGACGGCCGGCATCTCGACGGACGCCGGCAGCTGCTGGAACGGATGAACCGCGCCGCTCCCGCATTGCAAGCCACGGCCAGCATGAACGACCTGGACGCTTTCACACGCCGGGCTTACGAGTTGCTCGCCTCACCCGCGAGCCGCGACGCCTTCGATCTCGGCAAGGAACCGGCGAAGGTGCGCGATGCCTACGGTCCGACGCCGTTCGCTCAGAATTGCCTGCTGGCCCGACGGCTCGTCGAGGCCGGCGTGCCGATGATTACCGTCTACTCGTTCGGCAACCGCGACTGGGACACGCACGGCGGCAACTTCAAGACGCTGAAGGACACGCTCCTGCCGCCGACCGACCGCGGCCTGTCGGCCCTGTTGAACGACCTGGAGAGTCGCGGCCTGCTGGACGAAACGCTCGTCGTCTGGATGGGCGACATGGGCCGGACGCCGAAGATCAACAACGGCGCCGGCCGCGATCACTGGTCGTTCTGCTATTCGCTCGTGATGGCCGGCGGCGGCATTCGCGGCGGCCAGGTCTATGGCTCGTCCGATCGCGCGGCGGCCTATCCGTCCACCAACCCGGTCGGTCCGGGCGACGTCGCCGCGACCATCTATCACTGCCTCGGCATCGACTATCGCGCGCACATCACGGACCAGCAAGGGCGGCCGTTCGTCGTTTGCACGGGGAAACCGATTACGGCGGTGCTGGGATAGCCTAATGAGGAGTAACCGCCATGTCTGCGTCACGGATATACGCTGACTTTCACAACCTGGACGATTCCAATCAGCTGCGCTTAATATTACAGCGCTACTCCCCTCTCCCCGGTACTCCGGGGAGAGGGGTCGGGGGTGAGGGGAAGAGCGGCAGAATAGCGTCTCGCTCCTCTTCCCCTCACCCCCGACCCCTCTCCCCGGAGTACCGGGGAGAGGGGGGAATACAGCAGCTTTCATGCTGCGTAGCGCTGTAGTATTAACCTGTGTCGGAACAAGCGAAGACCTGGCTCGACATGGAATCGAGTTGCAGGAGGGTTTACGGCTCACATTCTATATGGATGACGCCAACGACAGCGGTGAACCGGATGACCTGCTCGCTGAGGGCGTGACCCATTACGATCCGGCACAGAAGTGCTGGGTGGCTGCCGTGGACTGGCCGACGCTGCGTCACGCCTCGGAGGAGAGCGGTCGATCAACTGATCCCGACACGAGATCCTCGCCGCCAGTCGTCGGGGAGATTGACGTGAGCCGGACTCATCCTTGTAGCTGAACGGACCAGCAAGGGCGGCCGTTCGTGGTTTGCACGGGGAAACCGATTGCGGCGGTGGTGGGATAAGACGTTGGTTAGCCTCAATGCGGAGGCGCGATGGCGCTGCTTATGTTGCCACCGATCGACAGCCACACGACGCTTCTCAAGACGCTGGAAGCCGACCTCGGGTATTGCACCTGCGCCAGTCCCGACGCTCTACCATTGCTGCGCAATTTGCTACGGCTGGTGGTAGAACGGACGGACGGAGTTGAGGACACGGAGCGGTGTCGGCGGGCAAGCGAGGGCATAGCCGAATTGTTGAGTTCCAACGGCTCAACCGGTATGCGGAGTTGGTTCATCTACGCCTTGGAGCGGGCCGACCTTGTAATGCACGGATTCAATCTGCACGACCTGTGGATCATGGACCGAGGACGGTGGTTGCTCGATGGGCTGGAACGATTCCCGGAGCCGCCCGAACAGGATGATCCCGAAATGAGTAACGTGACAGACCCGCCAAGCTACTAATGAGGTTTGCGGTGCCGGCTCCTAATCCGTGCTATCCTACCGATCAAGCCGGACGGCAACAGTTGGCTGACGAGCTTATTGCAACAGGGTTCAAACCGACCCAGACGAAACAGAACTTCGACCGAGACAAGATCAACAAGATGGTCGATGCCATGAACGATGGCTCTTTCGATTGGAACCAGGCGAGCTTGCAGCCTGTCATCCTGGGTCCCGACGGCGAGATCATGGGTGGTCATCATCGAGTGATCGCAGCTCATCTCGCGGGAGTCGATTTGACAGCTGTTCCCGGCCCACGACCTCAGATTCAGCGACTTCCAAAAAACTTCCGGCCGGTGTGGGACTGGATCGACGTACTGCCGGACGTGCAATGACCTCCGAGGAGGGCACCATGGGATTTGAGTCATTTCGAGTAGATCTTCGGGGCGGACAAGCCAAATGCCGGGATGCGGATGAAGCGGTCCGGCATCTGCCGCACGCTCATCCCGACCCGGAGTCTATCTCAACGAAGGGATCGACGTATTATCTCATTGAGGATGGAGAGCACGTCATTGAAGTCGAGGTCATGGACGTGCCCGTGAAAGTGTCCTGCCGATTCACACTATGCCATCCGGCGTCGGTCGATCTGGTTTTTCTGGATCTGTTGCGACGACTGATGAGTTGCCTGGAGATGGATGCGATGATATGCGATGACACCCACCCGGCGAATTCGCGGTCGTTCTCTCTCGCTGAATTTCCAGATTTCATGGCCATCACCCGGCGCTACATCGCCACCAGGCGTGCGGAATGGATTGCAGAGTTCGGAAACGAGTCACTCGCCGCCACGACGAATGAGGTTTACGAGCGAGTGATTCTGCCGAAGTGTCAGCCAACGATAGACCAGCCGACATGATGGCCGAGCCATGCCGCGCAGCGTTTCTCGACTTACGGCAAATTCGCGCTGCCTAACCGATTGTTACGCGATGGCCCAAAATGGTCGAAAACTTGTTTCGCGCTGGTCCAAACTGTTACGCGATTTCAAAATCCCGCGCATTTTGGTGAGGCTCGTAACAGTTTTGGTCCGCGGAGAGTGGCCCCCTGTTATGTGTTACGCGATCAGCGAGAATTTGACGTAAGTCTGCGAAGCGCAATGAGCATTGTTGAAACCCACGCCTGCAGCCCTAATGGGCAGAAGTCGAGCTCAGCGAACCTCAGCGAAAGACCCACCAAACCCCATGAAACCGCATTACTATCACCGGCAGGGCTACATCATCGTCGGCTTGGGACTTTTTCTCTGCGGAGTCGCCCTCCTCAGGGCTGGCCGCGCCGACAAGCCGACTCCCGCCGCCCCAAACAACGATTACGCCTCCATCGTTAAACCGCTCGTCAAGCAATACTGCCTCGGATGCCATTCCACGAAGCTCAAAGCGCGGCAGTCTCGATCTGGAGCGCTTCGCGTCGATCGACCACGTCCGCAAGGACCTCAAGCCGTGGCAGACGCTAGTCGAGATGCTCGAAGCGGGCGAGATGCCGCCGAAGGACAAACCACAACCGACGGCGGACGAGCGGCAGAGGCTGATCGCCTGGACACGCGGCTTCCTCGACGCCGAGGCTCGTGCCCGCGCCGGCGACCCCGGTGACGTGCCGTTGCGGCGGCTCAGCAACGCCGAGTACGACTATACGATCCGCGACCTGACCGGGGTGGACCTGCGGCCGGCTCGTGAGTTTCCCGCGGACGGCGCCGCTGGCGAGGGGTTCACCAACGCCGCCGAGGCGCTCGCGGAGATGTCGCCGACGCTGCTCAACAAGTACCTCAACGCGGCGAAGGACGTCGGCGGATCACGCGGTCCTGCTGCCCGACGGCTTCCGCTTCTCCCCGGCGAAACCCGGCGCGACTGGACCGACGAAAGCCTGATGTCGCTGCGCAAGTTCTACGCCGACTACACGGGCAGCGACGGCCGGTTGCCGTTGCAGCCGTACCTGCTCGCCACCGTCCGCCATCGAGAGGGCTTGCTTTCGGGCAGCCATGTCGCTCGACGCTGTCGCGGCGAAGGAGAAGCTCAATCCGAAGTACCTGCGGCATCCTGTGGCAAACGCTGACCGACAAGGCCGCCGTCGTTTCCGCTGGATCGCATCCGTGGCCGCTGGCTGAAAGCGTCCGAAAAGGACGTTCCGGCTCTCGTGGCCGAAATCTCCGCCTGGCAGGCGGCGTTGTGGAAGTTCGTCAAGATCGGCAGCTACGTCGATAACAACACGGTCCGGCAAGTGGCGAACGACCCCGCAACGGTCGAGAAGCTGACGCTGAAGCCGGCCATCAAGCCGCAGCCCGGCCAGAGCGAGGTTGTCCTCTATCTCACCGCGCGCGAAGTTCTCGCCGGTGGCAAGGGCGGCAACGTCGTCTGGCATCGGCCGCGCTTCGAGGCGGTGAACAAGCAGCCGTTGCTGTTGCGCGACTACGCTCAGTTCGGACCGCAGTACGAGGTCGATTACCCGACCGTCTTCGCCGACACCGCGAAGTATCTCGCCGCGGCACTGGCGGCGGCGAATGACCGCAAGCTGAGCGCGGATGACCTGGCCACGAAACACGGCCTTGATGCCGCATTTACTCAAACGCTGGATCGCGGTGGCCGGCGTCAATCCGCGCTCCCCAGAAGCCGAGGATCCGCAGAAAACCGGCAAGACGGTGAAGCCGGTCGCGCCTGGATCTGCTCGACGAGAAGAATCCGAAGAACGATCAGAAGCCGGCGATCAACGGCTGGCGGCGCAAGGGGGCCGACCTGCCGATCCTGCTTTCCAACGCCTCCGACAAGGTGGAACACATCCCCGGCCGAGCGTCGCCGCACAAGGTCGTGGTGCATCCGACGCCGACGGAGTTCGTCGCAGCGGCGTGGAAAAGTCCGGTGGAGGGCAGCGTTTGCGTCACCGCCAAGATCGCCCACGCCCATCCGGCTTGCGGCAACGGCATCGCCTGGTGGATCGAGCACCGCCGCGACGACAAGGCGGCCGTCCTCGCCGAAGGGGTGGTCAACGTCGGCGGCGAAACGCAGGTTCCGGCCCGGCACATCAAGATCGCCAAGGGCGACGTACTGCTCCTGGCCGTCGATGCGCGCGACGGCAACCATACTTGCGACCTCACGGAGATCGCGTTCACCATCACCGAGGTCGATCAGAACGGGCCGCGTCTGGGACCTGGCCGGCGACGTGGCGGACAACATCCTCGACGGCAACCCGCACGCCGACAAGCTCGGCAACAAGGACGTCTGGAGCTTCGTCAAGGGACCGACTCGACCCGTGGCATCGACTGGCGCCAGTGGCCCCGTGATTCCGCCGGGCTCCGTGCTGGCCCAGTGGCGTGACGCGGCCTCCGATCCGGCCCGCCGTGCGGACACCGCCAAACTCGCCGCGGCAGTGCAAACGCTTCTGACGGGGAACCGGCCCGCTCAGGAAAAGCATCCCGACCGCATCCTGTTCGATAGCCTCGTGTCCGCGGAAAGTCCACTCCTGCGCGGAATCGACCTGACGCGATTCGAAGAGCGCGAAACCTAACGAAACTCGCTATGGCCTGGAGAAGGAGCGGTTCGGACGGCATCCAGAGAGGAAGCCCCTGGACGACGCCAGCCTCGTCGTGCCGCTGAACACCGTCACCGAGGTGCGCTGCCCGCGGCGCTGTTCCGCGATCGTGAATTCGTGGTCGAAGGCAGCGCTTGACGCCGACGGCTCCGACCGCGTGGTGCAGCTTCAGGTGCTGACCGCGCCGCCGGTTCCGGACGCTTCCTGGGACGGCAAGAGCCAACTCGTCGCCTCAAGCGGCAGCGCGGCCCACAAGAAACTGCTCCAGGGATACGCCGATTTCCGCCGCGTTTTCCCGCAGTTCATCTGCTTCCCGCAGATCGTCCCAACCGACGAGGTCGTTTGCTTGAAGATCTATCACCGCGAGGACGAACCACTGATGCGATTGTTCCTCGACGACGCTCAAACAGCCCGGCTCGACCGTCTCTGGGTCGAACATCGCTTCATCACGCAATGGCCGGTGACCGAAAACAAGTACCTGCCGCTGTTCATCGGCTTCGTCACGCAGGATCAGCCGAAAGCGCTCGTGACATTCTTCGAGGGGAAGCGCGAACCGTTCCGCAAACGCGCCGAGGAGTTCGAGAAGGAAGTGGCAGCCGCGGGCGTACCGCAGCTAGATCGGCTCCTCGATTTCGCCACGCGCGCCTATCGTCGGCCGCTCGCCGAAAAGGAAAAGACCGAGCTTCGGCAGCTTTACGCCGCGCTGCGGTCGAAGGAAATTCCGCACGAAGAAGCGTTCCGCAGCGTCCTGGCGCGCGTCTTCGTTTCGCCCTCGTTCCTCTTCCGAATCGAGCAGGCGCCGCCGGGCAAGAAGGCCGGCCCGGTCAACGACTGGGAGCTGGCCGCACGGCTCAGCTATTTCCTCTGGTCCACACTACCCGACGACGAGCTGCGCCAAACGGCGGCCGCGGGGCAGCTGCGCGACCCGAAAGTCCTGGCGGCGCAAACGGCGCGGATGCTCAAAGACGACCGCGTTCGCGCCCTGGCCATCGAGTTCGGCACACAATGGATTCACGTCCGCGGCTTCGACGACCTCAAGGAGAAGAACGAGAAGCTGTTCCCGACGTTCGACGACAAGCTCCGCACGGCGATCTACGAGGAGTCGATCCTCTTCTTCCAGGACCTGTTCCAGAGCGATCGCCCGGTTGCAACGCTCCTCGACGCCGATTACACGTTCCTCAACGAAACCCTGGCGAAGCACTACGGCATCCCCGGCGTGGTCGGACCGCAGTGGCGGCGCGTCGAAGGCGTGCGGAAATACGGCCGCGGCGGCGTGCTGGGCCTGGCGAGCGTGCAGACGAAGGAATCCGGCGCGTCGCGGACCAGCCCGGTGCTGCGCGGCAACTGGATCGTCGAGACGCTGCTGGGCGAGAAGCTGCCGCGCCCGCCCGCCAATGTGCCGCGCCTGCCCGAGGAGGAACGCGGCAACGATGGCCTGACGATGCGGCAGCTGGTCGAGAAGCACACCAGCGTTCCGGCGTGTGCCGTCTGCCATCGGCGCATCGACCCGTTCGGATTCACCCTGGAGCGCTACGACCCGATTGGCCGGCTGCGCGAAAAAGACCTCGGCGGGTTGGCGCTCGATTCCAGGGCAAAACTCAAGGACGGGACGGAGTTCGATGGAATCGACGGATTACGCGGCTACTTGCTGACGAAGAAAAAAGATGTGGTCGTGCGCCTGTTCTGCCGGCGGCTGCTCGGTTATGCTTTAGGACGGTCGGTCACGCTGTCGGATCAGCCGTTGATCGACGAGATGGTTGCGGAACTGAACAAGAACGATGGACGGTTGTCCGCGGCGATGTTGACGATCGTGCGGAGTGCGCAGTTTCGCATGGTGCGCGGGAGTGAGTTCGGGGAATGAGAGAGGTCGACCCAAATGCTCACCGAGTCCGACGCGGTAACGCCTCAGCCAACGCTGCTACTTTTCGTGGCAACCTCTGCCGAGCATGACGCCTTGGAACATGCGTACAAGGCTCGGAACATTCCATTCAAAAAGACCAAGGATGAGAAACTGAAACCATTCGGTTGGGGGGAATATCATTCGTTAGGCCAGGTAGGGTACGAGACAGTCATCGCGGTTCCTCCGACTCGAGAAGAGGGTCGTGTTGTGATGGGTGCGCTTGGTCGTCTCGGGGTTGCTGCAAAAGCAATACGTTTCCAGGAAGCCACTGGTGCCAGGGGCATCATTCAACTCGGGATGGCGTTCGGGATTGACGAGCAGAACCAAAAGCCGGGCGATGTTCTGGTATCGTCAGCACTGATCCCGTATGACAGCAGAGACATCAGACACGCCGCCGCAGGCCGCGCGGGATACGTCGCCGATTACTCATCAGCGAGCAGACAACCCGCCCGGCCGGCCTTGGTCGATATGTTTCGGCGCGAGCAGAGACGCGGCGGTCATCCCTATTCCGTGCATGTTGGAGCCATGCTCTCTGGGGCAGCGCGAATTTTCAGCCGCCTCTTTCGAGACGAGTTGGTTGCGGGTGTACCGGGAGGCGAAGATTCGATTGTGGGAGGGGAGATGGAAGGTGTCGGGTTGCTCGCCGCCTCGACGGCTGCTGATGACCCGATCTGGTGCGTTGTGAAGGGAATATCCGACTTTGCCGATGAAAACAGGAACGCGGTGATCGACAAGAACCGCCCGAGTGCGTGTCGGCATGCGGCTGAGTTTGTCCTTTCCGCACTGTTGAACGACGCCTCGGGCAGCTAGAATGTGGGGGAGGTGCGGAAACATGCCACTACTCGACGACATTCTTGACAAACCTCCTGAGACCCCGCCCCTTCACCCACGGCTCCGGCATTGGGCCGAACGGATTCGAAATGGTGCCGAGGCCCGGCTGGAGGTATTCCGGCCGGCTACGGCCCTGGGATTGACGCAAAGCGAGATGAACGTACGCTTCACCGAAAAGGATGCCCCGCCCTCCTTGGAAAGCGTGCCGTGGGATGATGAATTGAACGCTGGCTTGGTTCAATTGCGGATTCGAGCCAGCGATCTTGCGAATGAGACTGACAGGTTCGCGCTCGGACTTTGCGCGGCCTTGCGGAAGGCTGAACGCGACTTCGGAGATGGCTACTTCAACGCCGTCCTCCGCGAACTCGTCACGGAAAGCGGTTTGTCGGGGGATCCCGAGATCGCCGAAGTTCTCAAGCATGCCTATGCCCTCCAGCCGAACAGGCAAGGCAAGAACTACAACCTCTGCCGAGAGATGGTTGCTGCAGCGATAAGCGGACGCATCTACGAGTTGAAGCATCAACTCGACTACGATGCGAACGAGGCCCGAAAGATCCTCGTCTCCGCACTGGCACGCTACCTGGACGAACGGTTTTCCGTCAGCAACCGCCGACGCCTCGGCCTACTCTAACGAGCAGTGTCACGCCATGCGTAATGTCCAGCCCCTCTCGCGTCGTTCCTTCCTCTGCGGCGTCGGCGTCACGATGGCGCTGCCATGGCTCGAGTCGCTCCCCGTCTGGGGCGACGACGCGCCGAAGGACCGCGCGTCTCAGCCGCCGTTGCGCTTCGCCTGCCTCTTCTCCGGCAACGGCTTCCACACCAAGGAATGGTGGGCGAAGGGCGAAGGCGAGCAGATGGAGCTGGGCAAGGTCCTCGAGCCGCTCCGGCCGTTCCGCCGCAAGATGCTCTTCCTCCGCGGCCTTTACAACCAGGAGGCGTTGATCGGCGGCATCCACAGTTGCCAGACCGGCAACCTGCTTTCCGGAGCCCACCTGGCGCCCGGCGGCGCGATCGTCTCCGGCACCAGCGTGGATCAGGTCCTCGCCCAGCGACTGCGCGATCAGACGAAGGTGCCCAGCCTCGTCCTCGGTTGCGAGCAGTCGATCGCGGCAATCCACAAGAATTACTCCATGATCTACAGCTCGCACATCTCGTGGAGTTCGCCGTCCACACCGACGCCGCTGGAGGTGTATCCCGCTCTCGCCTTCGATCGCCTCTTCCGTGATGAGGTGGGCCGGGCCGACAAGAGCGTGCTCGATTCCGTCCGTGAGGAAGCGCAGGGTCTGCGCAACCAGATCAGCCAGTCGGATCGGCGCCGGCTCGACGAATATCTCTCGTCCGTTCGGGAAGTGGAGCAGCGGATCGACCAGGCCGGCAAGGCGCAGCGGCTACAAGGCTGGCGGCCGACGCTGGCCAAGCCGGACCAGCCGCGCCCGCCCGACGGCATGCCGCAGGACATCGACCAGCACATGCGGCTGATGTGCGACATCGTAGTGCTGGCCTTCCGCACCGACACGACCCGGCTCTGCACGCTGAAGCTGAACAACGATCATTCGTCGCTGCGTTTCCCGCATCTGAAGGTGGACTACATGATCCACCATCTGCTGTCGCACACCGACTCGGCCGACTGGCTGAAGGTCAACCAGTTCTTCATGCACCAGGTCGCCTACATCGCCGAGCGGCTCGACAAAGTGCAGGAAGGCGACCGTACCCTGCTGGACAATTCGATGATCCTGTACCTGTCCAGCATGATGACCGGCAATCACAACAACGATCAGCTGCCGGTGGTGATGCTCGGCGGCGGCGGCGGCCAGATCAAGACGGGCCGAGTCCTCGATTACCTCGGCAAACCGAACCGCAAGATGTGCAGCCTGTACCTGTCGCTCATGGACAAGATGGGGGTGCGGCTCGACAGTTTCGGTGATTCCAAGGAGCGGCTGGCGGAGATTTGATGGCGCAGAAATCCGACCCGTCCACCTAATCACTCCGCTGCGCTCCCGGGGACTGTGGGCATAGCATTGCCATCCTCGCCGAGGCCCATCTCCGCTTTGATCTGTGCGAGTGACTTCGTCGGCCCCTTCTGGCCGCGCTCAACCGACTCGGCGACGCGGGCCATCAGCTGCTCATTCTTCTGAATGGCGAGAACCTCTTCGTCGCCTTCGTCGAGCGCCACCACGACGAACTTCGTCCGGCCGTTCTGGGTCAGGTAGACGACCTCGTCTCCATTCTCCTGCGGCAGCCATTCGGCGAGGGGACGCTTTTCCGTTTCGATGGCAATCGTCTTCATAGCGGATACTCCTCGGAGATGGTTGTGCTAGCCGACCATCCGCCCCGACACCGCCGGATCATACGGCTGCATCCACTGAATCACCTCGATCCGATTCCCGTCCGGATCGTAGATGAAGAACCGATCCGCACCGGGAATCAGCGTCGTCTCCTCGGTCGTAACGCCGTTCGCCTGGAAGTACGCACGCGCCGCCGCCACGTCCTTGACGCGCAGGGCGAAGTGACGTGGACTGAGCGAATCGGGCTTCTCCTTGAGCAATAGGTGAATGTGCATGTTGCCCAGGTCGAACCACAAGACGACGAAGTCGAATGTCCGCGGTTTGGCGATCTCCTTCAAGCCGAGCAGGTCCCGATAGAAACGCCGGCTGCGTTCTACGTTCGTGATGATAACGGAACAATGGTCCAGTTGGGTGAATTCCGGCGCGCTCATTTCTGTACCCCCGGTTGACTCGGAACGGGTCCTGTCTTTACCATAGAGACAGGGACTGCCGACGGCAGGTTGTGCCCTTCCTGGAAAGTGGGGGCGAGAAGATGTGTCCAGCCTGTTAGAGAGCCGGCCATCGCTCGTCGTTAAGGTGAGCCGGAAAGGGCGTGTCCCCTTGCTGGGGGTGGGGGAGGATGAAGAAGGGCAACGCGAAAACAACCCCGACTGCCCCCATAACCGAAGTTGCCGTTAAACCGGCAACTGCGCACAGGAACGGCGTTTCCTTACAATCCGCAATTCCGCATGAAACCGCCGTCGTCAATCCGAAACCAAATCGACGGTCGGAGTTTGAGGAGTTATACCAGCGGCACAGTCGGGAAGTCTGGGCCTTGGCTTACGCCCGCTGGATGAACGCCGACACGGCCATGGACATCACGCAGGAGGCATTCCTGCGGCTGTGGAAACAATCGGAGGCGGGTGAGGCGATCCTTAACCCGCGGGCCTGGCTCTTGCGAGTGGCCCGGAACCTGGCGGAAGACTATGCGAAAAGCGCCTTTCGGCGTAACGGCACCCATCCCCCGCAGACGATGAACGGGGTAGAGGCCCACGACCCGCTCCCTCAAGAAAGCCTGGAGCGGCAGGAAACATTTGAACAGCTGCGCGGCATCCTCGACCAGATGCCCGAAGCGGACCGCGAAATCCTGACGCTGCGGTACGCACTGGATTACGAAACCGGGGAGATCGCCGATCTGTTGTCGATCAACGCCACGGCCGTTCACATGCGGTTGAGCCGGGCGCGTCAACGACTGGCCGAACGCCTCAAGGCCGGCGGCGTCGGGCAACTCCCTTGAAGATCAACGAGTCGCATTCCCTCGTCAGGAAGTGGATTGCTGAAAAGAGAGCCGATATGAGTTTCATGGTTGCTCCTCCCAGCCACCGCAATGACTCGTCCCCGGAAGAGGGCGAGATCGATCGACTGCTCCATACCTTCTACCGGGCGGAGATGCCGGACCCGTGGCCGTCTTGCGAAGCCCTCGTCGAGACGCCGACGGTGCTGCCTTTTCCGGCCCCGCTTGGGCGTCGGCCGCTCTTCACGCGCAGCCGGCTGGCTCTGGCCGCTTCGGTAGCCCTGTTGATGGGCGGACTGGGGTTGCTGTCCAGCAAGTTTGGAACCACCCCGACAGAGTCGAGCTTCAAGTCGATCGCCGACCCAAGCGCGACACGGCTGTTGCCCGGTAGCACGCTGCCTCCGGGTGATGTACAATTCAAGGGGCCGTTCATTGATGGCGGCGAGTTGAAGGTCGAGATCGATGAATTTCCCACCGGCCCAGGCCGGTGAAGTACGGTCTGCTATGCACTCTCTCCCAGATCGGAGGGCCGCGATGCCTCGGATCGTCGTTCTCCTCACTCTTCTCGTTTGCCCCGGCTTGGTTTGCGCCAGGGCCGCACGACCAACCAGAAGATTGCGGACGACAAGGGCACCTACCTGGGCATTCTCTTCGAACTGACTCCAGAAGCTGACTTCAAGGCGCTGCCGGCGTTACCTCCCGGCGTACAGGTTACCCACGTTCTCCCAGACTCCCCCGCGGCCAAAGCCGGGCTGCGGAAGGATGACGTTGTCCTCGAGTACGACGGTCAGAAGGTGCGCAGCTGCGAACATCTCGCCGAGTTGATTCACGAAGACAAACCGGACCGGAAAGTGATGCTCGCCCTGCGCCGCGACGGCCAAACGCTCACCACCGCAGCAACGTTGCAACTCGGTCCGGCCTTGCTGGTGCCCGGCGAAGCCAAACGCGCTCCGACCGGGCCGATCACAGTAGCCGCCAAGCCGTTGGCCGACGGCAAAATGCGAGTAACCGTTGCCTACCTCGGCACGACCGGGAAGCCGCAAGCGCTCATCTGCGAAGGCTCCACCGGCACGATCAACGACGCCCTGCGGCAACTACCGGAGCGGGAACGCCTGCTCGTTCAGAAGGCGCTGGAACGCATCCGCATGTTGAACACGGAAAAACCGCTGGAAAAGCCAGACGACAAGATGCGCTAACCGCTTGACCTCGACCGTCTCATCTCGGACAATGACCATAGTCTGACCGGACCTGGCGATCCCGTACTCTCGCCGGATCATCGAACGCGGCGCCTCTCCCCAATCCGCCTTCGTTCTCCGTGCCGGAACCTCTTCGCCGTGCAAGGACTGCGACGGACCGGCCCCACCCTGCAAGCTACGGCACGTCGATTGCTTCCCGCGACGCTGCCCTCCTTCTACATGAAGCACATCATGAGCGATCGTCGAATCGGTTTATGGTTGATCGGCGCCTGTGGCGGCGTCGGCACTACCGCCGCCCTCGGGCTGGCCGCGCTCAAACGCGGGCTGACCGATACCACCTCGCTGGTGACCGCGTTACCGCAGTTCGCCGGTGCGGACCTCGACGACTTCGGCGCCTTCGTCGTTGGCGGTCACGACATTCGCCACAGCGGCTTCCGCCAAACCGTGTCCGAGATGCAAGAGCGGGCCGGCGTCTTCGACAGCGGCATCGTCCACGGCTGCCTTGCCGATCTGGAGACGTGGGAAGCCAATGTCCGGCCCGGCACCGTCCTCAACTCCGGGCCGACCATCACGAAGCTGGCCGACCTGCCCGAGGTTCAGCGGGCCGACACGCCGCGTGCTGCCATCGAGCAAATCAAGACGGACATCGCGGCGTTCCGCCAGGCGCACGAGTTGGACCAGGTCGTCGTCATCAACGTCGCTTCGACTGAAGGGCCGTTCGAGCTGAGCGAGGTCCACCAATCGCGTGAACGACTGCTGCCGGCTCTGGAGAAGCGCTCGCCTGTTCTACCGGCCAGCTCGCTCTACGCCTGGGCCGCGCTCGATCTCGGGCTGCCCTACGTCAATTTCACGCCGTCGCTGGGCGCGTCCTTCCCGGCGGCGGAAGAGCTGGCGAAACTGCGCCGCGCCCCTCACGGCGGCAAGGACGGCAAGACCGGCGAGACACTGCTGAAGTCGGTCCTGGCGCCGATGTTCGCCCTGCGCAACTGGCGCATCCTGAGCTGGGTCGGCCACAACATCTTCGGCAACCGCGACGGCGTGGTCCTCGACGATCCCGTCAACAAGGCGTCGAAGATCAAGACGAAGGACCAGGTCATCTCCAGCATTGTCGGTTACAAGCCGGCGACACACGTGTCCATCGAGTACATCGAATCGCTGGACGACTGGAAGACGGCGTGGGACCACATCCACTTCCGCGGGTTCCTCGGCACGAAGATGATCTTGCAATTCATCTGGCAGGGCTGCGACTCGCTGCTAGCCGGCCCGCTGGTGCTGGACCTGGCCCGCCTGGCGCTCCTGGCCCAGCGCCGCGGCGAGAGCGGCGTGATGCCGCACCTGGCGTGCTTCTTCAAGAATCCGATGGGGACGACGCAGCACGATTTCTTCAAGGAATGGGAGATGCTGATGGCGTATGTGGGGAAGTGAGGCTTATAGTCGCGCAAGGTGAACGGTTCAGGCGAGCCAGTTCTCGGTTCGGATGTCGGGAATCGCCTCGAAATCTCGGTCTGTGGTAAGCACAACAACGCCGAGTTGCCGAGCGAGGCTCGCCAATACGCGATCCGGGTGTGACAGGATCCGGCCGCGCCGCATCAATTCGACATGGAGCTTGCCGAATTGTTCGGCAATGCTGCGGTCGATCGGCCAAACGCGAATCTGGCGGAGAACGCGATTCAGTGTAGCCCGGCAATCGGCTGGTCGGGCTGTCTGCTCGATCCCGGCCTCTATCTCGCATAGGACGGGCCAGCAAGTTCCGATGCGAAACCCATTCCGTCTTGCCGCCGCTAGGCGATCCCGGATCGGAGACACAGGCAGGATCGCGACAGAGAGATGATTCGTGTCCAGCAGATATCCTCTCATCCCGTCGCTCCCATTTCGCGCCGTGCCTGGAGCTTCGCCTCCTCGCGGATGGACCGAATTGCATCCAGGAATTCACGTTCCGTTTCTGGAGAAATGGCGGACGCTGCTTCCTCGACATCCCGAATCCACGCGGCCGTGTCGTCTTCGGGTTCGTTCCGCTGTAAACGTTCCTTGGCCTTGCGGCGAAGCTCGTCGATCGCCGCTTGAAGCCGAGCGTCTTCCTCGGGCGTCATGTCTGCGACGAGGGCCTCCATCTCGGCGAACCAGGCATCCGGGTCTGGTAGCACTTCGCTCACCTCGACTTCCTGCCCGTCCAACCAATCCGCGGGAAGTGGCTCCAGGGGGTAGATGATTCCCTTCTTCAGAACTGCTTTTGGCATCGTGGGTCTCCTATGTTAAATAAGCGTCCGAAGCTGCCTGTTTGTAGGTCTGCTCCAGGTCGATGGTCAGGGCGAAGTGAACCGACAACGGCAGCTGCATAGCCGGCAGCGGTTCGCCGATCGTCAGTGGACGGCGCCACATGCCGAGGAGGCGGCCGCCTTCCGGCGACGGCTCGCCGACCCGGTAGCTGACGGCCATCGGCGCCGGACATTCCACAGGCCGCAATTGCAACTCCTGCTCGATCCGCTCCGCGAACGAAAATCGCAGCGGCAGTCGATGGACGTCCACGAGCAGCAGGTTGACTCCCTCATGCACATAGCCCAGGTAGCGGGCCAGGTAAATGTCGCGCGACGACGGGCGGTCTTTATTGCGTGGCGAAACAAGTTCCACGGCTGCGATCAAATGCCCTTCGCTCGCCACGTACAGAGCCGGCTCGGCGGTGAGAACGGAAACGGCAACCTCTTCATCTGGGATCACGCCATCGCCGCCGGTTGGACAAGCGGCTGGCTGCTCGGGCAACCACTGGCGAACCTGGACACCCGCGTGAGACGGCGGTGCTCCGATCGTGAGCGTCGGCGTGGAACCCACATACGCGCGGTAGCCGGCCGGCAGCCGCGGTTTTACCCACCGAAGCAGTTCGCTGATCCACAACGTGTGGACGCCATCCCACCCCGGCTGCGCCGACCAATCGTGTAACGGCATGGGATCTTCTCTCGACAGGGAAACGCGGACAAATCGAAACCACGAGGATATTGTACATCGGCATAAGATCAGCGCGAACGCTTCCAACACGCTCGCAGTAGAACCGTCTATTTCTTCGTCGCGCAAGTACCTCTACCGCGTCCGCCTGTACTCTGTATGGTTAACGCTTCGCAACTGGACTCATCCTGCGGCCAGCGGGCGCGGTTCGATTTGCGACGTCGGCTGTGAAACCTCGAGACAGACCGCTCCCGGAAGACATTCCCGCTGAAGTAGCCCGTTACTCCAGAACGGATAGCTAAGATGAATCGCCGCGCAGGACGACAATCGCTCTCCCACCGCGGTGAAGATCTCGCGATAGCCGTTCGGGTCACAGCCGCGCGTGTCGAAGACAACGACCTGGGCGCCGCGTGCCCAGGCGGCTTCGAGCGCGATACGCTTACGCATGTTGCCGCCGAGTTGAGAGATCACCCACTCCTGCTTCCAACCGAGGCGTTCGACAACGGCCCGCGCAGCTTTGCGAGACATCCTCCCGGTATGCTTCAGCCACGTTGCCACGCTAGGTCGCGCGAACAGGCGCCGGAAGCCGCGCGGTGATTCGGTTGGCCTCGCCTCCTCGACTCGCGCGGGACACACGTAGCCCGGAGTGGGTCGTTTTCCGGTAAGGATATCGCCGAGGACGACATCGGGATAAGAACGCCCTTCGGGCAGATGGAGACAGAGCGACTCGCCCTGTCGAACTTGAAAGGGAGGCAGGCGGAGCGTTCCGAGGTCGATGCCGTCGCACACGATCAGTTCCAGCGTCATGGCCTCGATCTCCGAATCAAACGCCGAGCCAGTTCCGCAGGCGTCCCCACCAGTCGCGCAACGGTAATGGGCGGGAATCATGAGGCGGTTGATTGACGTCCGTCCACAATCCCCGAACAGGAGACGCCGCACCGGCTTCTCCTTTCCCGTCTCGCGATAGATCTCCCAGGCGGCTACCATCCGATGGTGTCCTTCAATCACATGATACCGTCCGTTCCTGTCGCGCACACCGCCAATTCGGGCTCCCGGCTCCTCGTACCGATAATCCGAGGCGAGCATGTCTGACTTGATGCGATCGACTTGAGACTGGTCTCGCAATCCGATCTGAGTACCGCGTATCTGAGGCAACGGGCCTGAGAACAAAGTGGAGGACGGTCGCATCCGGCATGTCTCGCTTCATTTTCTCCGAATGATCGCGCTAGTGCTTCCGCAGCGTCCTCCTGTATTCTGATGTATGGGTTCCGAAGTCAGCATCCGGAGTGTCGCCGTGAAACTTGCGTTCTCTTCCAACGCTTATCTGAACTTCTCGTTCCCTGAGGCGGTCCGCCGCATCGCCGGCTTCGGCTATCGCGGCATCGAGATCATGGCCGATGTGCCGCACGCCTGGCCGGCCTGGATGCTCGAAGAGCAGAAACAGGGGATCCGCGACGCCCTGACACAAAACAAGCTCGCCATCTCGAATATCAACGCGTTCATGATGCACGCGGTCAACGATCCGCGTCAGCGTTACTGGCATCCGTCGTGGATCGAGCCGGACCCACACTATCGGCAGATCCGCATCGATCACACCAAACGCGCCCTCACCCTGGCCCGCGAGTCTGGGCGCCCCGAACATCACCACGGAGCCGGGCGGTCCCGTCGAACCGGGCGCTTCATGGAACGCGGCTCTGAAGCTGTTCGTAGAGATGCTCAAGCCCGTCATCGCCCACGCGGAGAAAGAGGGCGTCTTGCTGCTGATCGAGCCGGAGCCGGGGCTGCTGATCGAAACGGCGGACCAGTTCCTCGAACTGATGCAGCACCTCGACTCGCCGGCCGTCGGACTCAACTTCGACATCGGCCATGCGTTCTGCGTCAAGGACGATCCCGCGGCAACCATCCCGAAGCTGGCGAAGTTCATCCGCCACTTCCACTTCGAGGACATCGCGGCCACTCGCGTCCATCACCACTTGATTCCTGGCGACGGGGCCATCGACTTCGCGGCCACGATCAAGGCCATTCGGGGGATCGGCTATACGGGGTGGGTGACGGTTGAGCTGTATCCATTCATCGAGAACCCGGACGAGGCCGCACGGCGCGCCTTCCACTATGTCACTCCCCTGCTGAGCGCATCATGACCCGTCTGCAAACCTACGCCCAGCTGGTGCGATTGCCGAACCTGCCGACGCCCTGGCCGACGTCTGCCTGGGAGCGCTGGCGGCAGGCGCGCTGCCGCACCGCTGGCTGCCCTTTCTCTTGCTGGCCGCGTCGTCGGCGTGCCTGTATTGCGGCGGCATGGTCTGGAACGACTTCTTCGACGTGGACCAGGATAAGCGCGAGCGGCCGGGCGCCCGATTCCGTCGGGTAGAGTCAGCCGGAGTGAGGCGGGTCGTCTCGGTGCGGTGCTGCTCGCGGCTGGGGTCCTGTTCGCCCTGTTGGCCGGACTCGGCGCTGGAGGCAGCGGCTACCTGGCGCCGCCGGTGCTGTCCGGTTGTATCGTCGCGGCCATCTTCCTGTACGACGGCTGGCTCAAACGCACGCCTCTTGGTCCGGTAGCGATGGGCCTGTGCCGGTTCCTCAACGTGCTGATGGCGGTGTCAGTTTCCGGTTCGCTGTTGTGGCCGATGGGGGCGCACCTGGCGTTCGTGGTCGGGCTTTACATCGTCGGGGTGACGTGGTTCGCGCGGACTGAAGCTCGGCTCAGCAACCAGTGGTCGCTTGGCGGAGCCTTCGCGGTGATGCTGTTCGCACTGGCTCTGGCGATACCGTTACCACTCCACATCGAGCGGGAAGCCCGGACGGATTTGACCTCACCCCTGTTCCTCTATCTGCTTGTCGCGCTCGGTGTGATTGTTGCCCTGCCAATCTGCCAGGCGGTCGCCATGCCGACACCGAGTCGCGTCCAGGCCGGCGTCAAGCGGTCGCTCATGGCCCTTGTGTTGCTGGATGCGACGCTGGCGACGTCGCTGGCCGGCACTCTCGGGCTGGTGATTCTGCTGCTGATGGGGCCGTCGCTCTATCTGAACCGCAAGAGGTGGTTGTACGCGACATGAAGTTGCGGACCCTTCACGTTGACCCTTGTAGGGTGGGTCGAGTCTTCGAGACCCACCAGAACGGCTTGTCCCCAGTCGGTGGGTCTCGAAGACTCGACCCACCTTACAGAGTCGTGAAAAGCACAGGGCCGCGGACAATTTGTCCGCGGCCCTGTTGTGTTATCGTTTCATCCGGGCGGTCCCGCTCACGGGGCGCCTGGAAGCAGCGGGTTGTTGATCGCCGGAGCCGTCGGCGCCTGGTTGGACGTCGGCGTGTAGACCGGCGACACCGTGATCCGCATCGACCGGCGGTCGGCGGCCAGAACCGCCTGAGCCGTCAGGTCCATGCTGTCCTTCACGAACGACGACACCTTGGTCTGGTACAGCACGCGGCTGTCCTTCTGACCGTCCGCCGAGCGCGAACCCGGTCGATCCCCGATCGGGGAACCGCCCATCGACGCGCCGCGGTTGGGGTTGACGTGCTGGACGCCGCTGTACTCCGGGCTTGACAGGTTCCGCAGCTGAGACAGGACGTGGTCCGAGTTCGTCTCGGCCAGCTGCTCTTCCACCTGCTGCTGCTGCGACGGCGGCGGGACATAAGCGGCTTCCGTGCGCCGGCCGTTCGTCAGGGTGAACTTCACCGGTTTCCCGGCCTTCAGATCGACCGTCACGATCTGCTCGTCCTCGTCCTTCGTGCCCTGGTGCTGAATGATCCGCAACTGAGCCTTCTCGCCCAGCGGCTTGCCCCAGACACGATAGACGTCGATGCTGTACTCACCAGAGAATGCCTGGGCGGCAAGGTACGTTTCCGATTTGTCCTTCTCGGTCATGTCCTGCGCGGTGTCGCCGATCAGGACACCGCCGCCGATCGACTGGCGATTCAGCGCCCAGCAAACGCTGCTGGTCGGCTCGGTCACCTTCAGGTCCAGGTCGGCATCGCCCTGCCAGGCGAGCTTGATGACCAGGTCGCGCCGGCGTTGACCGCTCACCGTCGCGGTGAGACGGGCAACCTGCTCCTTGCCGTCCGTCTTGCTTTCGAGCTTCTTGGCCAGCAGGTCCACCTGCTGCGAGGCGCGGGCCTGGATTTCGCGGTTGTTGGTCGGCCAATCCTGTTTGAGCAGGTTGCCGGCCGCCCATTCCATGCCCTTCGGATCCTCGGCCAGCAGGGAGTATTGCAGCGCCTCGGTGAACGGCGTGGGCAGGCTCGGCTGGAGCGCCGACGCCTGACGGCACAGAGCCACCGCACGGTCGTAGTGCTTCTGGTCGGCCATCGCCTGGGAAGCCCGCAGGAGGCCCTTGGCGTCGAACGGCCGCAGTTCGGCGGCCGACACCTCGGCGCGCTCGATCTCCTCGAATGTTCCGTTGCTCTGGCGTAGGGCCACCGCCAGGGCCTCATAAACCCACGGTTCAACCACGATGCCCTGCCGCAGGTCCGCCTTCAGGAACTCGGCGGCGTGCGACCATTCGCCGTTCAGCGCCAGGATAGTCGGCGCAGGCGATGATCAGACCGGGTTCATCAAGCCCCTTCTTGAGAGCGTCTTGCCAGATGGTCTTCGGATCGATCGGCTTACCCGTGGTGGGGTCGGTGCGAACGGTTGACCTCTTCTTGCGTTCCTCTGCGCCCATCGCCGCTCCGGGGATGGTCGGTCCCTGCGCACTGCTGTGGATGCGCGACGATCCCTTCACCACCAGGGCCAGCGCCGGTGCATAATAGCCGAGCTGGTTCTTCTCCTCGGCTAACGGATCTTCAGGCGTGTCCAGCGGGTTGAGCGGCCTTCCGGTAAGCGGGTCGAACGCCGGCCTCCAATCGCTGGGCCTGCCGACGACCTGAGTGATGAGGGTGATAAGCAGTTGCTGTTGCCCGTTATTTTGCAGCCCGAACTGACCGGCCTGACCGATCTGGGCCAACTGACCGAGCTGGCCTTGCTGACCCAACTGGCCAACCTGACCGAGTTGACCCAACTGTCCAACCTGGCCGATCTGCAACTGGCCGATCTGACCGATCTGGCCGCCGAGGCCGATCTGACCGATCTGGCCGCCGAGGCCGATCTGACCGATCTGGCCGCCGAGGCCGATCTGACCGATCTGGCCGCCGAGGCCGATCTGACCGATCTGGCCGCCGAGGCCGATCTGACCGATCTGGCCGCCGAGGCCGATCTGACCGATCTGGCCGCCGAGGCCGATCTGACCGATCTGGCCGCCGAGGCCGATCTGACCGATCTGGCCGCCGAGGCCGATCTGACCGATCTGGCCGCCGAGGCCGATCTGACCGATCTGGCCAACCAGGCCGAGTTGTCCCAGTTGACCGACCTGGCCGAACTGGCCGGCAACGCCGAGAAGCCCCGTCTGGTTCAGCTGTTGTTGCTGCGCGAACTGGCCGGGCGTGGCGATCGGGATCACGAGGTCGGCAACCGGGTAGACGCGGATGGTTTTCTCGCCGGCGGCGAAATAGCCGGTCGTGAGTTCGATGTTTTCACGGCGGATGATATAGGTCGCGCCGGTCGGTGCCGGAATGCGGGCCAGGACCTTCTTGAGCAGGATTGAAAGCGTTCCGGTGAATGGCGGAATCGCCCGATCCTCGCAGATTTTGGTTTCCAGGACCTTCGGGAGGTTGTCCTTGGGAGCGGCAAACGCCTTCTCGTTAACGTCGATGGTGATGTCGTTGGCACGCATGATCTGATCGAGCGCTTCCTGCAGGGTTATCTTGGGATCATCGAAGCCCCCGAACTTCTTGACTTCCGTGAGCTTGGCCTTCAGTTCCAGCGCCTCGCTTTGGCATTTCGGGACCGAAACCGCTGGAGGAGTAGCGTTCGGCGCGATACTTGGAGAGGTCGGCCCAGTTGTCGAACTGGCCGCGGGTCATGAAGCGGATCTTGGCGGCGTTCGGGAACTCGACCGGCGGTTCGTCCGGGAACGGGACGTGCGACTTCTCGACTTCCAGCAGCGTGGCCAGGAACCGCTCCTCGCGGAGCCGGACGAGATCCTTCAGTTCCTTGAGGTGATAGTTGGCCAGGTAGTTGCGCTCGCCGGAAACCACGGCCTGCGGCATCAATTTGGCCTGGCCCTGGCGGGTGAGATCCTCCCGCAGCGCCTGCGACTGGATGAACGCTTGCTGAGCGCGGCCTTTGTTCATCAGATCGTGGAACTGCTCGAGCCGATCGCGGATCACGGTATCGCGGCCCACGCTGAGCTGGGCTATTTTCAGCCGGGCCAGCGCGTCCGCTTCCAGCCGCAGCCGATCTGCCTGATCGCGCAAGACCACCGCGCCGTCGCGGTCGATTTGTTGCAGGGAGCGTTCCAGCCGATCGCTCATCGCCACGCTTGGCCGCGTTCGCTCAGATCGGGATTGGTGCGGACGCCGTCGAGGTTGCGCTTCACCAGGTTGTGGGCTTCGTTGGGCTGCGTTTTGACCAGCCGTAGTGCTTCGGCGATGGCGTCATCGACGAGCCGGCGTTGCTGCTGGTCGGCGATGGCCTGCCGCTGCACGGCTTCCTTCAGGATGTCGCCCGGTCCGTCCGCCTTGGCGAGCGGGTCGGCCGGCTTGTCGACCGCGCCGCGCTCCACCGGCCGCCGGCTTGCCGTCCTGGAAGCGGACGAGCAGATCCTTGGCGTTCGGCTCGAACTCCTTGCGCAACTGCTCACGGGTCGATCTTGCCGTCGCGCAGTCTGCTGGACGAGGTCGATGCCGGCTTTGGCTTCGTTGCAGTTCGGATCGAGGGCCTCGGCCTCCTTGAAGAGCCGCCACGCCGGATCGAACTTGTTCTGATCCAGCGCCCAGGCGGCCTTGGCGAGCAGGTCGGCGCGGGCCATCTGGTTCTGATCGGCGGCGAAGGCCAGGGCGCGATCGGCCTGCATCATCGCCGGCCGATCCTTGCGTTCGCGCCACTGCTTGTACATGCTGGCCAGGAAGAAGTTCTCGACGTTCCGGCGGTCGGCATCGCCAGGCCGGCCTTGACCGTCACCTTCTTGCCGGCGACGGTGCCGGTGACGGCGTAGTCGAAACGGGCCGCCGGCTTGCCACCTTGCACAGCAGAAGCGTCGCCGTGTCGCTGCGCAGCGGCGGCAGCTTCGTCGGCATCATCTCGGCGACGACGTCGGGCAGCTGCAACTTCTGCGGGTAGAGGATCGGGGCGTCGAACGCGCTTGAGCAGGCCGGCGACCGTCTCGTCGGTCTTGCCTCGTTCAGCAGACGGACGACCTTGCCGCCGGTGGCGTTGACGAAGCCGTGGAGGTTGACCGGGTCGGGACTGTCGCCGAGCGGGACACGGCGATAGAACGCGATCTGGCGCTCGACCATCTCGTCGCACAGCTTGGCGCGGTCATCGGCGTCCACCGGACCGGCGATGCTCTTGCCGTCGCCCAGGAAGACGAGCATGCGTTGCTGGCCTTCGAGATCGTCGAAGCTGTTGATGGCCTTCGGCAGCCCGTGCTTGAGGTTGGTGGCGCCGGCCGGGAACTCCTTCGCCAGCGTCTTGAAGGCGTCGGCCAGTTCGGCGGTAGGCACGAAACCCTTGGTCAGCTTCTTCGGGTTGGTGTTGACCGTCCAGATGGCGACGCGGTCTTCCTTGCCAAGTTTGCCGGCCAGCTGCCTCGACGATCTTGATGCGCGGAGGCGAGCGGCCCCTGGGCCTTGCTGGCCGAGGTGTCGAACGAGGACAAGAACGTCGCGCGGCCGAACGGGGGCCGGGTCGAGTTCGGGCTTGATCTGCAAGGCGGCAAGCGTGGTGCCGTCTTTCGTCGTGTAGACGATCAACGGTCGATCGCCGAAGCGGTTGAAGTTGAACTCCTCGGCGAATTGCCGGTCGATCTTGTCGCCCGGTTTATTCCCTTGAGCGGAACCTCTTCGAGAGCCTTGTCTGCGTCCTTGGGGTCGCCCCAGACGGTGTGTGCAGGTGACGATTGTGGCGAGGGACACGACGGCCCCTACAGCCAACACTCGGCGGACTTCGATCATTGTCCAAACCCCCTGATCACGATGAGTACGGAGGAGCCTTGCCTCGGAGCGCTCGATACGTCGTGTGTCATTACCTAGAATTCTAAAACGGCTGCGACTTGCGCTGCCAGTGAAAAATTCCCTGTCTTGCGCCGTCGAACCGCATCGACGGCCGCGCCTCCCGCAGAGTCGGTCTTTTCTACAGACTCTCGCCAGGCGATAATGTCGCGGCCTGTTCCGTGGGTGAGTTTTCTGCTCCCCTCGCCCTTGTACTCAGGGGAGAGGGGTCGGGGGTGAGGGGTGGAGCGGCAGAACACTGCTCAGGTGCCCCGCCCCTCACCCCCGACCCCTCTCCCCTGAGTACAAGGGCGAGGGGAGAGGAAAACTGTACACTCGCCCTGCGAACAGACGTCAACCCCCACGGAGTACTTGTCATGATAGTTGACAATATCGGCGTAGTACAGATAAATCCCCCAAGAGAGGAACACCGGAGCCTCACGGGCGTTGGAGGTTCTGTCGTGATCGGCCCGCTTCGCTTCACCCCGTTCCTGCGCCCGCTCGTTTGGGGCGGCCGTCGATTGGCGGAGGTTCTGCGAAAAGAGCTGCCGTCGGCCGATGCCTTCGGAGAGTCGTGGGAAGTCAGCGATCACCCCAGTCACCGCAGTGTCGTTGCCCACGGTCCTCTCACGGACAAACGCTCCGCGATCTGATGCAACGTTCGTCGGCCGAGATGTTTGGCAAATCAGGCGGCCCCACCGTCTTTCCCTGGCTGGTGAAGTATCTCGACGCCCGTGACTGGCTTTCCGTTCAGGTTCATCCGGACGACGAAAAGGCGTCCCGACTATGCCCCGGCGAAGGCGGCAAGACGGAAGCCTGGTTCATCCTCGACGCCGACCCCGAGAGTCGAATCTACGCCGGTCTGCTACCCGGTGTGGACGAAGGCCAGCTGCGGAAAGCGCTGCGGAAGGGTACGGTCGCCGATTGTCTGCACCAGTATCGGCCGAACCCGGGAGACTGTCTCTTTCTGCCGGCGGGCACGGTCCACGCCGTCGGCGGCGGCGTGCTGATGGCCGAGATTCAGCAGACCAGCGACGCGACGTTTCGCCTCTTCGACTGGAACCGCCGCGATGCCGCCGGACGATCGCGCCCGTTGCACATCGAGGAAGCGCTGGCGTGCATCGACTGGGAGGCCGGCCCCGTCATTCCGGTGCGTGCGCAAGGTTACGCCGTCGAGACGACTCCGGTGCGTCAGCAGCTCGCCGAGTGCCGGTATTTCGCCATCGAGTATGTGCGGCAGTCGAGATCGTTCGTCCTCGGCGGAGTCGGCCGGCTGCAAACGGTCATGGTGCTGCACGGTCGGGGCGAAATGGCGGCCGAGACCGGTTCGATGGAGTTGGCGCGCGGCGATACGGTGGTATTGCCGGGAACTATGCCGGCAACGATGTGCCATCCGGACGGAGCGCTAGGGTTGCTGGTGGCGACGCTGCCTAATTGATGAGCACGCGCCGCAAGCAAGTGCCCACTTGCTTGCGCCGCGTGCTCAACTCTCCGTCACCTCCCGCCCGGCGGCACATACTTCTTCAGCCAGGCGAACACTTCCTTGTGCCAGTACTCGCTGTTCTTCGGCTTCAGCACCCAGTGGCCCTCGTCGGGGAAGTTGATGAAGCGCGACGGCACGCCCTGCCGCTGCAGCGCCGTGAACAGCTCGTGTCCCTGGCCGACGGGGCAGCGGAAATCGAGATCGTTCTGGATGACCAGCATCGGCGTCTTGAACTTGCCGAGGTTGCCGGCGAAGCGGTGCGGCGAATACTTCTCGTAGGACTTGCGGTTGCCGCCCCACGGCGGGCCGCCGTGCTCCCACTCGTCGAACCAGACTTCGTCGGTCGTGCCGTACATGCTCTCGAAGTTCCAGACGCCGCAGTGCGAGATCAGGCACTTGAACCGGCCGGTGTTGACGGCGAACCAGTTCATCATGTAGCCGCCGAACGACGCCCCCGCCGCGCCGATGCGGTCCTTATCGACATAGGGCAGCTTCTCGACGTAATCGGCCGCCTTCATCAGATCGCGGTAGCACTTGCCGCCCCAGTCGCCGCTGATCTCGTCGACGAACTTCTGGCCAAAGCCGGTCGAGCCGCGCGGATTCGGCAGACGACGACGTAACCCTGGGCGGCCCAGAGTTCCGGGTTCCAGCGGTAGCTCCAGCCGTCTTCCCAGGCGCCTTGCGGGCCGCCGTGGACGAGGAAGGCGACCGGCCATTTCTTCTTCGGGTCGAAGCCCGGGGGCTTGAGGATCCACATTTGCATTCGGCGTGTCGCCGTCGACTTTTAGTGTGACGCTATCGGGTCGAGGTAAATCGAGTTCGGAGAGGAGATTTTCATTCGTGGTTAATCGTCCGCAGCGTTTCCTTGCTTCCGCCAGCAGTCGCCAATCGTGCAGCAGGTTATTCGGGTGAGTGAGCGCGGCATTGGTAAACGCCAAGCGGTTGCCATCGCGGCTTACGGAGAGCGAATTGTTGCTGCCTCCCGCGAGAAACTTGCGCGACCCTCCGTCCTTCACGTCAAGTTCCCAGATGTCCAGGCCCGCGTTGTCTTCCGCGTTGAAGAATATCGTCTCCCCATTGAGCAGCCAGACGAAGCTATCGACGCCTCGATCGAGCTTCGAGGTCAGACTACGCGGCTTGCCCTTGAATGTTCCGCCCTCGTCCACGTCCACGACCAAGAGTTCCCAGCGGTCGGCCTCGAACCCGGCCTTCTTCTGGGCCCGATACGCGAGCTTCTTCCCATCCGGCGAAAACACCGGCCCGCTGTCGGCCGCCGGATTGTCCTTCGTCAGCGTCTCCCATTTCGTCATTCCGCCGGTCACCGGAACGCGGCAGATGTCGTAGTTCGTGCTCCATGCTTCGTCCTTCTCCGGCACCGCGGTGAAGACGAGATACTTGCCGTCGGGGCTGAACGTGAAGTTGTCGCCGGTCTCGAACGTGTCGGAGGTCGGATAGGCATCGCGGTCGCCGGGGGTAACGTCTTTCGGCTCCCCCTTGCTTGCGCTGCGGGCTAACTCGAACTCCATGACGAACAGGTGCTGCCGCTTGTCCTCGACGTAGCTGTCCCAGTGGCGATAGAAGAGTTTCGTGAAGACCTTCGCCTTGACGGGACTGCGTCTGATCTCGTCGATCTTCTTCTTGTTCAGCTCATCGCTCTCCTTGAACGGCTTCTCCGAGAACTCGGGATAGACGGCCGAGACGAAGGCGATCTTCTTGCCGTCGCGCGACCAGAGTGCGTTGCCGGCCTCGGTGCTGATCGTCGTCAGCTGCCGGGATTCGCCGCCGCCGAGGTCGATGAGCCAGAGCTGCGTGTCGCCGCCGCGGTTCGACTCGAAAAGGATCTTCGTTCCGTCCGGCGACCAGCGCGGATGGCGATCCTTCTTGTTCGCGTTGGTCAGCTGCCGCGGCGGCGTTTTGCCGTCGCTGGCGGCGAGCCAGAGGGCCGACGTCGATTTGTTGCCGGCGAGATCGACCTCCCCGACGACGTAGGCGACCGTCTTGCCGTCGGGGCTGATCTGCGGTTCGCTGACGCGCTTGAAGCGGAAGAGGTCCTCGATCTTCATCGGCCGTTTGGCGTCGGCCGCGACGGCGGGGATGGGAAGAAGGAGACAGATCCAGAATGCGAAGCGACGGTCCATGACGGATTCCTTGTCGTGAAGCGGAAGCGGGCGAGTGAGGATGTTTTATCAAAATCCGCGAACCGGCTGCATGAACTGCCGGGTGTGGCGACGCGGCCCATTGTACCCATTTCCACCGGCACGTAAGATCCGTATTGCGGGTTTGCACTCCCGAGCCAGATGACTCTTCCCGAGCCGCGCTTCAGGCCTTACAATCCATCTGCCCCAAGCGTCCTCCACGAAGCGCCACCATGAATATCGCCGCCGTCCGTGACTGCTTCCCCGGCACGCGCGACCGCGCTTTCCTCGACGCCGCGAGCGTCGGCCTCTTGCCCGTCCAGGCCGCGGACGCACTTCGGCAGCTGGCGCACGACCTCGTCCAGGTTCCGAGCCGCGACACCGGGGCGCACCATCTTGCCCTGTCCCAGAGCGCCGGCGCGGCTCGCCGGGAGATCGCCCGCCTGATCGGCGCCCGGTCCGCCGACGTCGCCCTGGTCGAAAGCACGACCCACGGGTTGGAACTGCTCGCCGCCGCCATACCCCTGCGGCACGGCGACAAGGTGTTGGTCGGCGAAACGGAATACCTCGGCCTCGCGGTGCCGTGGCTGCCGAAGCGTGAAACGGAGGGAATCGTCGTCGAAGTCGTACCGTCGCGCGGCGGTCGGTTGCTGGTCGAGGACTACGCCGCGGCCATCGACGCTCGTACCCGTCTCATCCTGCTCAGCAGCGTGCAGTGGAACAGCGGCTTCCGCTGCGACCTTGCCGCCTTTAGCGAACTGGCCCGATCGCGCGGCGTCCTGCTGCTTGTGGATAGCATCCAGCAGGTCGGGGCGATCGGCCTGGACGTGGCGAAGACACCTGTCGATTTCGTCGTCAACGGCGGGCATAAGTGGTTGAACGCACCGGCCGGCCGCGGCTTCCTGTACGTCAATCCAAACGTCCTCGACCAACTGCGGCCGCCGCCGCGCGGTTACCTCAACATCGAGACACCGGCCGGGGGTTGGGGAGACTACTTCGCCACGCCGACCATCCCCAGCGTCCGCGATTACACCTTCGTCCGCGGCACCCGCGCTTTCGAGGTGGGCGGTTTCAACAACCATCCGGGAAACGTCGTCCTCGCCGCCGCCGTCGGCCTCCTCAATGAAGTCGGCACGAATGCCATCGAACAGCACGTCTTCCGCCTGACCGACCTGCTCCTGGAGCAACTGCGCGCGCGGGGGCGACGATCGTTACGCCGCCGGAGCGTGAATATCGCTCGGGCATCGTCACCTTCACCCTGGGAGAAGGGCCGGCGCGCGACCGCGCACTGCTGCAACGCCTGGGAGATCGACAGATCTTGATTTCGCAGCGCTACACCGCGGGGATCGGCGGGCTGCGTGTGTCGGTTCATCTTTTCAATTCGGAAGATGACGTGAATCGACTGGCGGAGGTCGTGGCGGCGCGGTAAGATCCTAAACTTGTGGGTTCCCTCTTCGTTTGCCTTCCCGACTGAATCGAGAAGGCGATTCGTAAACGGCAGAGGGATGGAACGAACAGAAATCGGCGACTCCCCCGCCGCGGAACAACCAACATGAACTTCCAAGTCGATGTCACGTCCACCGTCTCCGCCCCCCCCGTCGAGCCGCCGGCCGCCGTGCCGGTGCTGCCGGAGATGACCGACCTGCTGCGGCAGATGCTCGAAGTGCAGCGCGAGCAGCTCGCCTATCAGCGCGCCGCCGCCGCCGCTCACGACATGACCGCGCGCTGGCGGTCGTTCCTGACGCGCTGGGGCGACGAGTTTCCGGAGTTGGCCGACAGCTGCAAGAAATCGCTGCCGCACCTGGAACGCTGCTACGCCCGCATGATCAATGAGTTGAACGAGCGCCTGATCGATGACGACGGCGTGGACAACGAGTTCGCGCTCCAGGAGTTCCTCGACCGCTACGGGATGAGACTGGCGCAGCTCGGAACGATCCTCAACCTCGTCGGACCGCTGGCCGAGGCGGGAACGCAGAACGAGGCGAGCAGCTGAGAAATTCCCGCTTGCGGCTTAGCAGCCGGTTCTGCTAAGGAACGCTGACGAAATAACTTCCGTGCCAAATGAAATCATGGCCGGAGTCCTACTCGGTCGCGTAGCGACCTTCTGACGATAGCCGGGCGTTTCAACGCCCGGTTCCGATCAGCAGGAAAAGTGTGTGTCGCGTAGCGACACGTGAGCTTCCCCGGCTGGTGCGACATCTCAAGCGTCGCTACGCGACGCCATCGCATGGCTCGATCGCAATACCGGCCTTGAAAGGCCGGTCTACCGTCAAAGGGTCGCTACGCGACCAAGAGCGTAGCGTTTGGCACGGAAGTTATTTCGTCAACGTTCCTAAGCCGCAAGCGGCCACTCGCTCACGGTACCGCCTTCCAGTCCAGTCCGATCAACCGATCCTTCTCGCGCCGCGCCAACACTTCCCACGGCGTACCGTTGTACTCCGTGATGATGTAATCCAACGTCTGCACCGCGCTCTTGGCGAGACGTCTGCCGCTTACGTCGCCCTTCAACTGCTCCTTCGGCTCCAGCACCCAACCGCTTTGCGTCGCCGGATCGAGCGGCTGCAACTCCCTGCGCATCAGGCCGAGGGCCGACTGGTACTCGTACAAGAACGCGATCTGCATCTCCAGCCTGGCCTTCACGAGGTCATAGTTCGCCTGCCAGCGTTTCGTTTCTTTCGCGCGCTTGTCGCCGACCGCTATCAATTCCTCGTGAATGTCCGTCAGCACGGTCATCGCCCTGGCGATCTCGCGCTGGCGCAGCACCAGCATGGCCTTGAACTGGTTCTCGTTGGCTGGCGCCCGCACACCGTCCTTGAGGATCATCAGCCCGAGTCCCGCCGCCTGCCGTAGCTGCTGCACTTCGGTGAGCGAGTCCGCCGGTCCGCCGCCCGCTTCAGCCGCCACGGCCCACACCGCCGCCCGCCCCTTCCGCACTGCTTTTCGTAGGTCGCTGTCCGCGCCGCCGACTGCGAAATCCTTGAGCTTCTCCGGAGCGAACACCGGTGCCGCCGGCAGCGCTTCGACTTCCTTGCCCGGCCGTAACGGCGGCGTACCCACTTCGGCCCAGACAGCTTCCAACGCCTTGCGGCTGGCTTCCTGCTCCTTCGTCTCCACCACGACAATCTCGACCTGGTGCGGCTTCATCTCCAGTGCCTTACGGACGGCGGCGTCCAGCTCCGGCATTTTGGCCATCCGCTCGGTGTAGGCAGCTTTGCGCTTGGCTTCGATTTCCTCCGCGGTCAGCTTGACGCCGACCCAGTCGGGAATGGTTACCTGAGCCCGCACCACACCGGCGAAAATACGGTCGTGGTGAAACTTGTTCTTGGCCTCAACGGCCGCACGCACGGCCTTGATCTGCTCGGCCACCGGACCGGCGCTCAGGGCGCCCTGGGCCAGGTTGACGCCCTTGGCCAGCTCCGCGCCGCTGTACTCGGCGATCTTCTTGCCGCCGAGACGGACTTCGTACTTGTCCCCCTGAAGGCCGGCAACCTTGAGGGTGTACGAGTTCAGCTCTTCCAGCAGCGGCGCCCACTTGAGGATCGACTTGGCCTCGTCCGGAAAGAATGGCAAGGCGCCGTCGAGGCGCTCGAATCGAACCGTGCCGCCGTCGCGCTTCAGCCCGCTGATCTTGCAGTTAACCGTTTTGGCGGCGTCCGGCGCGGCCAGGTCGATCGAAACGGCGGACACCAGAGCGGGGAAATTCAGCCCTTTGAGGATGGCGGCCGCCATGAGCGACTGGCCGGGCGGACCGGGATGGACCGCGTCGCCGCCGGTGATGCGATCGTACTTCGGGGCGGCCCCGCGCGCCTTGTCGAGAACCGCCAGGTAGGGGTGGAACTGGTCCACGAAGCGCCCGCCGTTCTTCTGGGCGATGTCCCCGACGCCGGCGGAATACTTCTCCAGCGTGAGGTTGTAGGCGGTCAGAGCCGTCGGGCCCTGGTCGCCGTTGTCCAGCGGTTGCGGCGTTACCCAGGCGACACGGATGCCGGCCGCTTTCGCCTGGTCGGCCATCCCTTGCAGACCGCCCATGTACGCCTTGAAGCCCGGCTCGTCGAACGCCCGGTAATTGCCGTCGTTCATACCGAAATCGACGGTCATGGCCGTCGGCTTGTAAGGCAGGACGTCGCGCTTAAATCGGCTATTGCCGCCGGTGCTGCGATCGCCGCCGATACCGACGTTGCGGAAGGTGACGTCCCAGGCCGGAAAGCGCGTGACGGTCCACAGCTCGACGTAATTGCTGTAAAGGTGCTGTTCCGTGATGCTGTCGCCGATCACGACGACGCGATCGCCGTCTTTGAAGAAGAACTCCTCGGCGTGAGCCGTCGGCGCGGACGCCAACAGGACCAGAAGGGCAAGGCTTTGAACGAGTCGGCGCATGAGGTGTACTCCGGTACGGGACAGAAATCCTCGATGTTCTGTTGACGATCCACGAGTGGGAAGGGTTCCTCGAAACTTAGACCGCATTGTGCGACAGCGCCGAGCGGAAGTCAATCCGGAGCGATTGATCGCAAGTCTTCGAGCGTAAAAACAAAGGGGTCGCATCTGGCTCTGTAGAAAACCGCGCCGCTCGCCAGGTTTTCTACAAATCCGGTCGCATCTATTTTCAGCCGCCGTTCAACACGGTGACCGAAAATAAGCTGCGTCCGCTCTGTTTTCTTCGCCACCGTGTCGTCTCTTCCGAACCTGTCTATCGCGCTGCTGCTGGTCGGAGGTGTCACGGCCGATCCGTTCCCGACGAGTTCGATTGGTAGTTCGGACCACCCGCCGTCGAGCGGTCTCCCGCACCACTCGAATTGCGCCAACGGCTGTTGACAGAGACTGCCTCGGCGGGACAATAGAGACATGGACACACTCACGAACAATCTGACCGGCACGGACCCCGACACTCAAGCAATCATCTCTCACATTATGACCGGTACGCCGCTGGATCCCGACATCTACCGCCGAGTCCGCGCGGAATCGGAGCGGGCGACGGAGGAAATGCGACAACACGTTGGCACGGTCGAGATCGCTGTTGACCTGATCCGCGAGACCCGCGACGACTCATGACGTTCGACCTGAGGCGCCGGAGAGTTGTAGCACACTGCCCCAACCTATCTACCTACCCCGGCAACCTCTTCGCCGCCCAATTGCCCTCCCTACAACGTACACGTCTCCGGTAGTCTCGGGAGTGATTTTCGCCCGTGATCGTTCTCCCGTGGTGCATCGTGTTCGACTCGACTCCCATCTGCGCCAGTATGTCGGCCATCCCGAACCTGGTGATCGCGCTCGTCCTGCTGGTTGAAGGTGTAACGGCCAATCCGATCCATACGAGTCCGTTCGGTAAATTTGTAGTGGAGGCAGCTCGCCTACGCGAATCGAGTGCAGCCGCGCCGTCTCCACTCTGCAACAGTTCGTTTGGCAATTTCCAGTCGCACGGTTCGATGCAGCGGCGGCGCGTCTACGACTCGATCCTGATCGCCTCGACTTGTGAGCACGCGGCGCAAGCAAGTGCCGCAGTTCGCGCACTTGCTTGCGCTGCGTGCTCAGATAGTGAGTTCGTTCCGTATTTTTCACGCGCACCGGCCGAAGCGATACCGACATGCGTCACTCCGCCCGACACGTCTTGACGATCGGCGGTCGAATCGGCCTCAACCAGAGCAGCCGCGTCCGCGGTGCGCGCCGACCGATGGATGAGGCGGTTCTCCCCGATGAGCGAACTCATACAACCTTGAATAACCCGACCACCTCGACTCCCGGAGACACCACCGATGTTCCGCTCTTCTGTCTGCCTCTTGCTGTCCTGCACTCTCGCTCCAGCCGCGGAACCCGAGAAGGCGAAGACGTTTCGCGCCGGCGCCTTCACCCAGGACATCACGCCGACGAAGTTTCCGATCTCCGTCAACGGCGGCATGGCGGACCGTCAGGCCAAAGGCGCCCACGACCCCCTGCACGCTCGCTGCCTCGTCCTCGACGACGGCAGCACGATGATTGCCCTCGTCGTCTGCGATAGCTGCATGCTCCCGCGCGAAATCCTCGACGAGGCGAAACGGCTGGCGAACAAGACAACCGGCATCCCGGCCGGCAACATGCTCATCTCGGCGACGCACACGCACACGGCGCCCACTGTTACCGGCGTCTTCCAGAGTGATCCCGACGCGGAGTATCAGAAATACCTGGCCGAGCAAATCGCCAAGGGGATCGCCAAGGCGCACGCCAAACTGGCACCGGCGAAGATCGGCTGGGGCGTCGGCCGTGAGCCGAACCAGCTCTTCAACCGCCGCTGGAAGATGAAGCCCGGCAGCATCGCCGCCGATCCGTTCGGCCGCACGACCGACGCCGTCAAGATGAACCCCGGCTATCAGGCAAACGGTTTGCTCGAACCCGCCGGCCCGGTCGATCCGGAGGTGTCCATCCTGTCGGTGCGGACGCGCGACGGCAAACCGTTGGCCCTGCTGGCGAACTATTCGCTGCACTTCGTCGGAGGCGTCGAACCGTTGTCGGCCGACTACTTCGGCGCCTTCGCGGAGCGTATCGGCGAGCTGCTCAAGGCCGAGTCGGCGTTCGTCGGCATCCTGTCCAACGGCACCAGCGGCGACGTGAACAACGTCAATTACGCCGGGGCCGCTCCCGGCAAGAAGGAGCCGTTCGAGCAGATCAGGCTCGTCGCCGACGCCGTGGCCCGCGCCGCGCTGGCGGCGGAGCAGAAGATCGACTACCGCGACTGGGTTCCGCTGAAGATGGCCGAGCGCGAAATCGAGCTGGGCGTGCGGCTGCCCAGCGACCAAGACGTGGAGCGTGCCAAGGCGATCCTGGCGGCGGCGAAGGGGCCGGTGCTGAAGGCGCTGCCGGAGATCTACGCCCGGGAGACGGTGCTGCTGGCGAAGTACCCCTCCCAGGTGAAAGCGAAACTTCAAGCGATCCGCATCGGCGAGCTGGGTATCGCGTCATCGCCGTGTGAGACGTTCACGGCAATCGGCCTGGAGATCAAGAAGAAAAGCCCGCTGAAGCCGACGTTCACGATCGAGCTGGCGAACGGCTACAACGGTTATCTACCGACGCCGGAGCAGCATAAGCTCGGCGGCTACGAGACCTGGCGGGCGCGATCGAGCTATCTGGAGGTGGAGGCGTCGGTGAAGATCACGGCGTCGCTGCTGGAGCTGCTCAATGAGGTTGCGAAGTGAAAGGAACGAAAAGGTGTCAAGAACCATTGCAGAGTGCAAATGTCTGAAAAAATTCCTGGCACCTTTTGTCTGGCTATTTCATCCGCCCCAGCGCCGCCTTCGCCTGCACCGTCAGCTCAAAGTCCTTCGCTCCCGCGGCCAGCGCTGCGACCACCTTGCGGGCTTCGGGGCTGCCGATCATCTCCAGCACCTCGACCGCCCGCACCGCACGCAGCACTTCCGGGGCCGGCTCGTTCGATTCCAGCTTCGCCAGCAGTTCCTTCAGGCGCTGCCGCTTTTCCGCGGAGATTTTCTGCTTGAATGCTTCGTTCAATGTACGCCCGGCTGCCTGGCCCAGGGTCGCCAGCTCATCGGTTGCCCGTTCGCGCGCCTCGAATTCATCACTGTCGAGGTCCTTCAACAAGCGCTCGATGCGGGCGGCATCGACAGGCCGGACGCGCGATTGCAACAGCGGGACGGTTTGGGCCGGCGCCCGCGCCAGGTATTGGATCGCCAGGAGAGCGTCCGGTCCGTTGCCGCCCAGGCGACTCCAATAATCGTCCAGCTCATCCTTGCGGAACGTCACCGCGTCGGGGCGCACTTGGCGCGGCACGCCGGCCACGTCCCATACCAAGACGGACGTGTCGGCACCGCCGGAAAGAAGCTGGCGGCCATCAGGGCTGAAGACGACGGCGTTCACGGCGCCGCGATGACCTGTAAACTCGGCCATTTCGCGGCCCGTCAGCGCGTCCCAAAGGCGAACGACCCCGTCGGTGCCGCCGGAGGCGAGCAGCTTGCCGTCCGGCGAGGAGGCCAGCGCCCGCACCCAGCCGGGATGGCCGCCGAAGCGCTTCCGCTCCTTTCCGGAAGCGATTTCCCAGATGCGAATCAGCTGGTCCTTGCCGCCAGAGGCGAGGGTGCGTCCGTCGGCTCCGAATGTCACCGCCAGCAGACCCCCAGGATGGCCCGGCAGTTCGTCGAACTCGAGCGCATCGGCGTGCCAGAGCCGAATCGCCGCCGCTCCACCGCCCCCGGCCAGAGTCCGGCCGTCGGGAGAGACGGCGAGACAGGTCAGTGCGTCGAACCGGCACGCCGGAGCGTCCTGCCGTCTCGCCCCGAACAGGTCGCGCCGCACGATCCCGTGGTTATAGCCGCCCAGCACCGTGCCGCCGTCCGGAGTGAATGCCAGCGGAAACAGCGGCCCTTCGCCGTCATCGCCCACAAACGTGAGCTTTTCCGTCGCCATATCGACGAGCCGCAGCGAACCGGGTGCGACACCGACCGCGAGTGTTTTGCCGTTCGGTGCGAAGACGGCGGCCCGGACACGGCCTTGCAAGCTCGTCAGCTCCCTGGGCAACGGCCGTCGAGTTCGCCCCACGAAGTCCCACCATTCGAGCCGGCCGGTCGAATGCACGACGGCAAGCGTTTTGCCATCGGCAGCGACGTTCAGCCCGGAGATCGCGCCGCCCGGATCGAGGCCGACCGCCAGTTTTCCGGCCGCGACATCCCAGATGCGCACCGTGTGATCGCTGCCGCCGGAAACAAGCCGCTTGCCGTCGGGCGAAAAGGCGATGGCCGTGACGTGGTTGCTGTGACCTTCGAGCCGAGCTGTCTCCTTGCCCGTCGCCGGGTCCCACAAGCGAATGGTGCCGTCGCCGCCGCCGGAGGCCAGTGTCTTGCCGTCCGGGGCGAAGGCCACGGCGATCCCGTAGAGCCGCCCGCTGCGGCCGGCGTCAGCGTGCCCTGGGAAATCGCGCATTTCCTGGCCCGTTGCGGAATCTCGGAGTCGGACGCGCGAGGAGAAGGAACCGATGGCCACGGCCTTTCCATCCGGCGCGAAGGCGAGATTGGAGATGAGTTCATCCACGTTTGTCATTCGCGCGGTCGACGTCTTCAGATCCCAAACGCACAGGGTCTTCCGTTCGCCGTTACTAGCCAGAGAGGTGCCGTCCGGCGCGAAAGCCAGGGCATGGACCGAATCGGACACTTCAATCTTTTTCACGACCTTGCGCGTGCGGAAATCCCACAGCGAGATGCCGCCGGCGCCGCCGCTCGAAGCGAGCAGCTGACCTTGAGGGGAAAAGGCAAGCGCGGAAACCGGACCATCCGCCCGCAACACCTGCAGCTCTTTCCCGGCGACCGGGCCGGATTGCGGCAACGGTTGCGGCACTTCCCACAGGTGAATGTTCCCGTCGGTGCCGCCCGAGAGCAACGTCTTGCCGTCCGGGGCAAAGGCAACGGCCCGCACGTCGTCGTGGTGGCCGACACAGCGCACCAGTTCGCGGCCGTTCTCCGGATCCCACAGACTAACGGTCTGATCGAACCCGGCACTGGCCACGGTGCGCCCGTCCGGCGCGAAGGCGACGCAGGTGACGACACCGCTGTGACGAAGCCGACTACTGCCGAGGCGCGCAGCGCGCCGGCCGGAAGAGGGTCACCGTACGAATCCGTGCGCGGAGCGTCGGCTGCGGAAACCGGTGCGGTGAAACAGGCGGCGAGAAAAAGCAGTCGGCGCACGTTCATTGCAGGTGCCTCCGGTTGAAGACGGCGTCCCAGGTGCGAACCGAACAACAGACGAACACGAGGTGTACGCTCTAACTCGACAGGGCAGAAGCAACTTGAGCCCACAGTGCCAGCGAGGGTCCGCTGTCATGTGACAGTGATCCTTGCTGGCGCTGCAGGCTCAAGCCCAAGCGGCGGTCGTTCCGTTCAGCGTTCCGGCGGCGGCACGGGTTTCTCGGTCTCGGGTTTCGGCGCCGGCGGGACCAGAGGGTCCTTGACGGGCGGAGTCGCCAGGGGCGGCGCGATCGGAGTGCCCGGCAAGTTGATTCCCGGCGGCGGTGGTCCGCCCGGAAAACCCGGCACCGGCGACGGCGGCACGAGATCGGGATCGGTCTTGAGGTCGGCGGCCGCGGCCTTCGAGCAGATGAACATCACGTTGCCGACGCGCACCGGCTTGAGGCCGACCATCTCGCACATCAGCCGCACCGCCGTCTCCAACGGCACGTCTTCCAGTTGGAGCGTCACGGCGCCCTTGGCCTCCTTGGCGGAGCGGGCGTCGATGATCAGATTGGTCGCCGTATCGCGCGCAGCTGCTTGATGGACCGCGCAAACTCGGCGTTCTCGTAGTCGATGTTCACGCGCTGCCGCATCTGCCGATACATCGCCATTTCATCGGTCGTCACCAGGATGCTGTCGCCGACGATGGCGAAGCTGAGATTGGACTGGCCGAGGATGGAACGCACGGCCGAGCGCAGCTTCACGTCCTTCGCCTTGAAGTTGACCTGGATCTGCTGCGGCTCGATGCCCATCTGCTGAAGGGTGAAGGTGTCGAGGACAAAGGTGATGCCGCTCTGCTCCTTGAGTTGGTTCAGGGCCAGGTGGAGCGGCTGGGCGTCGATGTCCATGGTGACGGTCTTGTCGAGCGCCTGGCGGATCGTCTCCGCCGGCGTGGCCGTCTTCGGTTTGGCCTCGGCGGAGACGGGGGCGGCAGATACCGAGGAGGCAACCAGGGCGCAGGCCAGCGCCAGAACGGCGATCCGTGCGTGCATGTGTGAGACTCCTGCGTAAGAGTGGAACTCCGCGGCCGGCGTCATTTCGTCGGGTCCGGCATCGTACCAAGCCCCTTAAGCCTACGTTTTTCCTGATCTAGTTGCAATGCCCTTCCGTTCTCCTTCGAGGTGACATAGATGACATTCCCGATCTCAACGGTCGTGAGGCCGCACATGTCGGCAAGGAGCGCGGCGGCGGTGTCGAGCGGGACGTTGGTGAACTCGGCCGTGACCTGCAACTGAGCTTCCTTCAAGGAACGAACATCAACAACGATATTGCCGCCGTGAGTGCGAGCAATGTCCTTTAGCACTGTCACTAGCGGGACGTTCTCGATGGCGGCGTGGACCAGCGGCGGCAAGGGTGCATTGGCGGGCCGGTCGCGGTAGAACTCGTGGATCAGGGCTTTTTTCGTCGTGATTTCGATGACACTGTCGCGGATGACGAATGTCGGATCGCCTTTTGGAATCCGCGCGATGACCTTCCGCATGAGCATCGACGGCGTGCCAGTGAATGGCGGAAGCGAAGCATCGCTGCAGATAGACGTCCTAAGCACGTCCTCCATGCTCTCCGCCTTGAACGCCTTTTCGTTGACGTCGATCGTGATGTCGTTCGTGCGCATGATCTGATCGAGCGCTTCCTGGAGAGAGAGCTTTGGATCATCGAAACCACCGAATTTCTTCATCTCGTTCATCTTGGCCTGAAGTTCCGTCGCCTTCGGCAAATCATCGGCGCGAGCCGTACATATCCCGATGAGGGCGAGAACACAGAGAACGACGGCGAGACGCGATGGATTGAGCATCGTTGTACCTCATCCAGATGTGTGGGGATACTCGTGTCAGGGAGCGGATACAATCTCCGCTCCCCGACGGTGGCGGTTAGAAAGGGCGATGACCGGGACGATCCCATTTCACATGCCGGGATTAGTGCGCGGCCGGAAGTTGCCGGGGGCGGGTTGCATGGGACCGACGCCGATCTGGCCCATTTGGCCGAGCGCCCCGATGGCTCCGAGTTGGCCAATCTGGCCGATCACGCCAATCTGGCCGAGCCGCCGAGTTGGCCCATCTGGCCGAACACCCCAATCATGCCGCCGGGAGGAAACCCTCCCGGAAGCGGTGCCGGCTGCGGATTGTTCTGCTCGGCGAGTCGCTTCGCCTTCTCCGCCGTGGTGACGAACAGCGTCTTGCCGATGGCGACGGAACGTAGGTCGCTCATCTCCGCGAGGAGTTGCACGGCCGTATCGAGCGGCGTGTTGGCCAGGCGCGCGGTGACGACGGGATTGTCCTTCGCGGCTCTCGTGTCGAGAACGATGGTCACGTCACTGCGTTCGGCCAGGTCTTTCAACGCCTCTTCGAGCAGCTTCTTGTCGTAGTTGGCGTGTACCAGCGGGAAGAAGCGCAGCGGATCTATTGCACCATCTACGGCTTCGAGCGGATTGGCGTTCTGCATCGCCCGGATATGGTCCCTGTAAAATTCCTCCTGCTGCGCCTTGACCGTGGTAATCTCAACGCGATCGCGCCGGATGGTGTAGGTGGCACCCGATGGGACTGGGAGGCGCGCGAAGATCTTCCGCAGGACCGTTTCCAGGCGCACATTCTTCATCGGCGGGAGGGCGCGATCCTCGACGATTTTCGTATCGCCGACCAATGGGATTTCTTCCAACTTGAAGGCCCGCTCGTTAACCTCGAAGACGAGGTCGTGCTGTTTACCGAGAGCTTCCAGTGCTTCTGCAAGCGTGGCCTTCGGATCTTCGAAACCGTTGAAGTTGATCATCTTGTTGAGCCGGACGTAGATCGGCTCGTCAGTCTTGGCGTCGGGTTTCGGCGCGGCGTGGCCGAAGACGAACGTCCCCACCAGTAGCGCGAGGACCGAGAGATAGGTGAGTTTCACGAGTCGAGACATGAATGGTTTCCTCCGCGTTTAGCCGCGTGCTTCTGCGAGCGCTGGTCGAGCGCTCGCAGAAGCTCGCGGCTAAACAAAATCACTCCGCCTTCAAATGCCGCACCACATGGTCCAGCGCGTCCACCAGATGAAGGGCCGCCGTGTAGTGTCCGCAGTCGTACCACAGGATCGTCTGCTTGCCGCTGGCCTGCCACAGCGCCTCGGCCATCCTCGGCGGCACGATCTCGTCATTCTTTCCGGCCATCATCAGCAACTTGTGTCCCTTCAGGTTGGCGGCGCAGGTGATCGGGTCGAGCGGGGCGAGCAGGTCTTTCACCTGCTGCTTGGTACCGCCGATCGCCTCGTAGGCCTTGCGGTAGGGCAGTGCTTGCGGATGATCCCAGTAGCCGTCCACGAAGCCGCCGCCGCCGAGCAGCAGCACGGTGCGATTCAGGCGCGGCTCCATCTCCGCGGTCAGCGCCGCCATGAAACTGCCGAGGCTGGTACCGAGAATGCCGAGGCGTTTGCGATCCACCTCCGGCCGGGCTTCGAGCCACGCCGCTGCACAACGCAGATCAAGGACGGTCTGGCGCACCGCGGCCAGGGTATGCGGAATGTTCGGCGACATCAGGCGGAGGCTGCTGCCTGGGGCCGGCGCGGGCCGTAGTAGGCCATCTGCACGAACAGGGCGCCGATGCCGTGCTGGGCCAGGTGCGTCGCGATGCTGCGCGACAGGCTCTGATCGCCGCCGGTGATGTCGAGCACGATCACGGCCGGAAACGGTTCCTTGCTCTTCGGACGGTAATACTCGGCGTGGACCGTGTTGTTCTCCGGAGACTTGCTCTCCACCGGCGAGGGAAACGTGAGCCGATAGACGGTCGTGTCCACCGACGGCATTTCGTACTTGAGCGACATCTGATACTCGAAGCTGCGCTCAGCGAGGCGATACCGCTCCGGCACCGCGGCCTGGCCGTCTACCGGCTTAAAGCGGACGGTGCCTTTCTCGACCGGCGTCTGCTCGGCGCGACCGAGATTGGCCGAGAATAGGCAGAGCGTCAGGCAACTCAGCAGGCGCATGGATAGCCTCCTTGAAGGGATCAAACCACGAACGCCGTTTTCGTTGGCGCCGACGGACCAGAATGGAGTATCCCCGAAAGACTGCGGCGACGCAAGATCCTCGCGCCGACTTGTCGATTTCTTCATGGCTTCCCGCGTTGAAGCGCGATAAGATATACCCGAGTCCGAACTGTGTTCGTACCTGGTATTGTCTCTCCTACCACTGAACTCATCCCGGCTTCCTCTCTCGAAGCGTGCATAGGAGAACGTCGATGCAACGCAGGGGCTTCACCCTCATCGAGTTGTTGGTCGTCATCGCCATCATCGCTGTCCTCATCGCGTTGCTGCTGCCGGCCGTGCAGAAGGTGCGTGAGGCGTCGGCCCGGACGCAGTGCAGCAACAACCTCAAGCAGATCGCGCTGGCCCTGCACAATTACGCGGATCGAGAAGGCTCGTTTCCCCCCGGCGATAACAACCCGAATATTTACGGCCCCTCCCCGCTGACCTACGTCCTATCCGACGTTGAGCAGGCGGCCGCGGCCGTCCTGTACAACTACAGCGGCGATTCGGGAGCGTCCGCCGACCTCGCGAACAACGATCTTGTTGGCGCCATCCCGGTCAAGACCTATCTCTGTCCGTCCGATCCGCAGCAGGGAGGCGGTTATCAGTTCGGGTGGACGAACTACCACTGCAACTGGGGCACCTGGGTGGAACTCAACGATTGGGACGGCGTCTTCGGTGCTGCGACGAATGTGACCGGCTCCGTTCCCGGCATCACTCCGGTCCGCTTGACCGACATCAGGGACGGGGACAGCAACACGCTCCTTTATTCGGAAGTGTGCAATGCTCTGGGAGATATAGGCGATCCCCCCGCGAACCCGAAGGCCGACTGCTTTGAATCGGCGGTAGCGGTCCCCGGGACCAGCATTGCCGCGGCCCGTGCGGCCCTCACGGGCCAGAGCTGGCAGACGGCCCAGTATGCCGGCAGTCCGGGCTGGGGCACGCCGCCCTGGCGTTGGCGCGGCTATCCCTGGCGTGAAGCCAGCATCTGGCGGCACGGGTTCACCACCCTGATGCCGCCGAACACTCCTTGCTGGCGCGCCAACGATGACTGGTTTCAGCTCATTACTACTGCCAGCAGCTGGCATCAAGGCGGCGTCAACGTGGCAATGTGCGACGGCAGCGTGCAGCTTCATCAGCGAGACGGTGAACCCCGACGTCTGGACGGCAGCCGGCAGCCGCGCCGGCGGTGAGACGCTCGAGTTGCCGTGAACGATCCCATCGAGCCGCGACCGCGAGGGATCTCTCCCTCACGATCGCGGCTGGTTGTCGCCTTCACACCATGAGGATATTGCCATGACTGCTCAGTTCCGGAGCAACATCCGTATCCGCTGGGTACGGTTCCTTGCTCCGTCGTTGATGCTGATTCTTGGCGCCGGCTGTGGCAACTCGGCTCCGACGACCCCTCCCGATCAGGAGGCGATTCGCAAGGAAGCGGAAAAGCAACGGATGATGCAGCGGAAAGAACGGAAACCGCAGCAGCCGGTTCCCGAGCCGTGAACGAGCCGCGGCTCATTCTCGTTCACCCCATCAGCTGCCGAAACTCCTCGAAGAGATAGCTGCTATCGTGCGGCCCCGCCGACGCCTCCGGGTGGTACTGCACACTGAAGATCGGCCATTTGCGGTGGCGCATCCCCTCCAGCGTCTGATCGTTCAGGTTGACGTGGGTCGCCTCCAGGTCCGCCGGCAGCGTCTCGGTGCGGACGGCGAAACCGTGATTCTGCGTCGTGATCTCGACTCTGTTGCTGCGATAGTTCAGCACCGGCTGATTCGCGCCGCGATGGCCGAACTTCAGCTTGAACGCCTGCGCGCCGAGCGCCAGACCGAGCAGCTGATGCCCGAGACAGATGCCGAAGATCGGCTTCTTGCCGGCCAGGTCGCGGATGGTCTGGAAAGCGTAGGTCAACGGCTCCGGATCGCCGGGGCCGTTCGACAGGAAGATGCCGTCCGGCTTCTGGGCCAGCACGTCGTCGGCGGTCGCGGTGCCCGGTAGCACGGTGACACGGCAGCCGACCTGCACCAGGCAGCGAAGGATGTTCCACTTCATGCCGTAGTCGAGCGCGACGACATGGTGCGTCGGCGGCCGATGCGGCAGGTAGGTCACAAACGGATTGGTGAAGCCGTCGGCCCAGGTGAACGACTTCTCGGGCACCACTTCACGGACGAGATCACGGCCGACGATACCAGGGCTGGTGCGGGCCTTGTGGACGAGAGACGCATCGTCGCCGTCGGTGGTGGACAGCACGGCGTTCATGGCCCCGCGGACGCGCAGCCGGCGAACCAAGGCGCGGGTGTCGATGCCCTCCAGGCCGATAATGTTCTGGGCGCGGAGATAATCGTCGAGGCTGTCCTGCGAGCGGAAGTTGCTGGGATGACGGGCGACTTCACGGACGATGAAGCCTTCGACGTGCGATTTGCGCGATTCGCGGTCGTCGGCGTTGGTGCCGTAGTTGCCGATGAGCGGATAGGTCATGGTGACGATCTGTCCCTTGTAGGACGGATCGGTCAGCACTTCCTGATAGCCGGTCATGCTGGTGTTGAAGACCGCCTCGCCGCAGCGCTCGCCGGCGGCGCCGAACGCCCGGCCGGTGTAGACGGTGCCGTCTTCGAGAGCGAGTTTCGCGGGTGTGGTCATGCCGAAACCCTCCGTTTAGCCGCGAGCTTCTGCGAGCGCTGGTGCCCAGCGCTCGCAGAAGCTCGCGGCTAAACAAATTAGCGCCCATCGGGAACAGCCGCACCGTCTTATCCCAGCTACCCGTCGCCAGCCATTTGCCGTCCGGCGAGAACGCGACGCTGAGAATCTCGCCGGGATGCGGCAACGATGCGCGGACGGTCCATTTTTCGGTGTCGTAGAGCTTCACCGCGCTGGGTTTCTTCCAGTCGGTATCCACGGCGGCGAGCGTCTTGCCGTCGGGGCTGAAGGCGATGGACCAGACGTCGCCGGCCAGGCCCTTCAGCGTGATTTTCTCCTTGCGCGATTCCACGTCCCAAACGCCGCACGGTGCCGTAGCGGTTGCCGGCGGCGAGCAGCTTGCCGTCTGGGCTGAAGGCAACACAACGCACTTCGCCTGCACCGCCGTCAAGCGAAAAGTCGCCACCGAAACCCGCGATGCGTACTGTGCCATCGGAGCTACCCGTTGCCATTGCCTTGCCGGTGCGCGCGAACACTAGGCTATTGATCCAGCTCTCGCGGACCTTCTTGCCCTCGGGTTGTCTCTGACTCTTGGGGTCCACCTTCCACTCGCGAATGTGGCCGTCGACACAACCAGTTATCAGCGCAGTTTCCTCCGGAAGGAAAGCCACCGATAGAACGACTCCGGGATGCCCTTTCAAATTCTTGTGCTCGCGCGCCGCGTCCACATCCCATATCTTCGCCGTCTGATCGTAACTCCCAGTCGCCAGCAGCTTGCCATCGGTCGAAAACGCAACGGCACAGACATAATCCGTGTGCCCCTTGAGAACCGCCTTCTCCTTCCCGCTTTCGACGTCCCACAATTGCACCACGTTATCCGCACCGCCCGACGCCAACGTCTTGCTGTCCGGCGAAAACGCGACGGCGCCGACCCACCCGGTGTGGCCCTTGAGTTCGATGGGCTTCGGCTCGGCGGCGGCGAGCTGCGGAACGATGAGGAGCAGCGCGGCGAACGTCGCACGATAGAATGTCATATTTGGCGCTCCAGTCGTCGTTTAGCCGCGAGCTTTTGCGAGCGCTGATCCGCGCTCGCAAAAGCTCGCGGCTAAACGAGATGCTTGCAATCGCCGCCCCACTCGGCTACGCTGCGATTATGAAACAGTATACGAAATGCTGGCTCGCGTTCGTCGTCTTCGCGCGTAATGGCGCTGACACTCCGAAACCGCCGGACGTCCTCGCCGGACTGCGCGAGTTCATCCGCAAGACGGCGCTCGACGATGGCGCGTTCCGGCCCGGCGTCGATCCCGAGTATCGCGGCATGTCGGACAGCGCTTACAGCGACATGGCGCCGGTCGCCTACGCCGTCGTGATCCACAAGACGTTCGGCTGGCCGCTGCCGCACGAGGAGAAGACACGCGACTTTCTGTTGAAACGCCAGCAGGAGGACGGCTCCTTCATCAACATCAAAGGCACCGTAGATCCGAAGTCCGCCGCCGGCCGAGTCTACAACACGACGATGGCCCTCATGGCGCTGCACGGTCTCGGCGCGAAGCCGAAGTACGATCCGCTGCCGGTCTTCAATCAGGTGCTGGTCAAGGATTACAAGGATCTGCCGGCCTACAGTTCGAGCTTCTTCCCGCTCGCCTTTCGCCTGGTCGGCAAGACGCTTCCCGGCGACGGCGACCAGCGGCTGCGGGCGACGATGATCCAGGCGGAGGACGGCTACCTCAACGATCACATCGCCGCGACGTTTCACGCGGTCCACTACGATCGGCTGCTCGGAATCAAGACGCCGAAAGCGGAGGCCATCCTCGCCCGGACGCTGCGCGATCAGAAACCGGATGGCAGCTGGATGCTGAATCCGCTGGCCCGCGATCGTCATGCGACCTTCGACGCCGTGTTCGTGCTGAAACACCTCGGCGGCGACAGACCCGAGTGCCGCAAAGCCATCCAGAAGGCGGCGGACTGGGCGCTGACGTGCCGCAATGCCGACGGCGGCTTCGGCCACTATCCCGGCAGCCCGTCGGACTGGGATGCGGTCTTCTTCCACGTCGGCGTACTGACGATGGCCGGCCGACTCAAACCGGCGGAGACGCTGCCGAAGGACGCACACCTGCTAGGCTGGGGACACCTGTTTCCGGAACCGTGACTGTTCGATTCATCGTTTCGCGCGAAGAGACGATCGGTTTCGGGTATACTGCAAGGAAGTACGCGGAGGACCTAACCATGACTCCCTTGACTGTACCGATCAGTCCAACGGCAAAGCGGCTGCTTGACGACCTCGTCGCCGAGACGGGTCGGTCGGTACTCGAACTACTCGACCAGGCGCTAGACGCCTACCGCCGCAAGATCTTCTTTGAGGGCCTCGCTGCCGATTACACCGCGCTGAAAGCCGATCCGGAAGCCTGGGCCGACGAATTGGCCGAACGGAAACTCTTGGAAGCGACACTGCTGGACGGTCTCGATCCGGACGAACGCTGGACCGAAGACGGTCGTTGTCTCACTCCCCAACCGCCGGAGCGCGAAGCGTCATGAGTCCGGCAGTTCTCGTACGGGGTTCAGTGTGGATGGCGGACCTCGGCAGCGGCGAGGGCCGAGAGCAGTCCGGCATCCGGCCTGTTCTCGTCGTGTCCGAAGATGCCTTCAACCGTGGTGGAGCCCAGCTGCTTATCATCGTTCCCCTTACATCGCGTCCAAAGCGAGTCCGGACGCATGTGCCGCTTTCGCCGCCGGAAGGTGGCGTGACGGTAGCCAGTTTTATCAAGTGCGAGGACGTCCGCTCGATTTCCATTGACCGCCTGATTCGACCGATGGGAACCGTCTCTGCAACAACGATGACCGTGGTTGAGGATCGTTTACGGCTACTCTTGAGGCTTTGAAACGCGAGGCACTAAATCGCTGAGGAATCCTCCCATGCCAGAACGTTGCTTCCTCACCAATCCCGAATCGTTCCGCGATGTCAGCCGCGGCAATCCGAGGCCGCATTCTCTCAAAGGCGACGACCTCGTCAAGGCGCGACTCACACCCGAAACCTGGCGGCTGGAGATCGTCAGCGACGGCTCCACCGACCTTGAGAAGCCGCGCAAACTCGATGACAACACAGCCCTCGACTTCCAGACCATCGAGGCGCTCGGCAAGAAGCACGGCGTCAGATTCTTGAAGGCGATGCAGTGCCTGAACATCGCCCAGCCGCTGGGTCAGGGGCTGTGGGAGGGCGTGCCGCTGCGCGAAGTGCTGAAGCTGGCCGGCAAGGTGAAGAACATCCGCCGCGTTTACTGGCACGGCTTCCACAACAACGATCCGAAGCAGATCTTCCAGTCGTCGCTCGGCTACAACCAGGTGATGGAGACGCCGCCGTGGGACCTGTGCCCGTTCGTGGCGTATCGGCTGAACGGCCAACCGATCTCGCTGGTGCGCGGCGGTCCGGTGCGCATGGTCATCCCGTGGGCGCACGGCTTCAAGTCGATCAAATGGCTGCACCGCATCACGCTGACCAACGATTCCAAGGCCAACGACACCTACGCCGAGCAGAACAACGATCCCGATTCGTACCTCAAGACGGCGGCCTACCTCGACGACGGTCCGCAGACGTTCAAGGCCGGCGAAGGCGATCGTGATTCGCGGCACGGCGATGGTCGGCTGGTCGGGATTGAAGGGCGTGGAATACTGGATTCGGCCCGACACCGGCACACACGGCAAACTCGCCGACGACGACCCGGCCTGGCAGAAGGCGAAGTGGGAGCCGGGCGTCATCGAACCGCCGCCGACGGACTGGGGCGGCCGGCTGCCGGAGGGCGTGATGCCGAAGGACGTCTGGGGCTTCGACGGCACGGGCAAACCGAAGGACTGGCCGATGCGCTTCAGCGTCGCGCCGTGGAGCGTGACTCTGAAGGGACTGGCGGCGGGAGTTTACGAATTCCGTGTACGCACCATCGACCTGAACGGGTTTGCCCAGCCGGAGCCGCGGCCGTATCCGAAATCGGGGCGTAACGAGATTCAGTATCGGCCGATCATGGTGACGGCGTAGCAGTATCGGGTCACAGACGGCTATCGCGTCCTTGCCGAATTGTCGGCGTCGGCAAGCGGAAAAGCAGGGCAGGGTCCGGGAAGAACTCGCGATCCTGCTGCGCATCACTTGCTGCCCACCAACGCCAGCAGCGCGTCCACCTCGGACCATAGCTTCGTCCAGGCTTCCCGATCCAGCGGCGGCATGGCGGCAAGGGCGGCGGGTTCTCGGACGGGAGCAAGGTTGGAATCGCCTTTCCAGTAGCTCAGCCATTGCCGCACAAGGGCGTGGTTCTTCGCATCCTTCGCATGCTCCTTCCAGTGCGCCAGATCGGCATGAAGCCAGTTACGAGACAAGTCGGTCAGGTAACCCCACTCCTCGATGCCGAATGCTCTGAACTCGGGATCATGGCCTGCGGCGGCCCGTGCGGCAAAACAGGAGGCCTTGTAACGCATGCCCATGAAAGTGTTCGCCAGTTTGGGCTCCGCGGCGAAGGCCCGTTGGTAGAGTTGCACGCTCTGGAGAAAGCGATTCTGAAAGGGTTCGGCGGACAACGCGGCGAATTCGCAGAGTTCCAAGGGATTCTTCGGTTCAGCGCGGCCGGCGGCCACGTCAGCCAATCGGGGAAGGAGTTGCTGCCAGCGCTCGGCCTGATGGAGGTTGTTGCGGGCAACAGTGAGTCTCGGATCGAGCCGCACGGCTTCCATGAATTCCTTGATGGCCCCTTCCAGGTCACCCAGGTCGCGCAGGGCAAGGCCGAAATTGTTGTGTGACGGGGCGTATTTGGGATTTAGCTGGATTGCTTCCTGGTACTCGCGTTTGGCCCCTTCCCGGTCGCCCTCGGCGAGCATGAGAGTCCCTAGATTGTTATGCGGTTTGGGGGATTTGGGATCGAGCCGGATGACTTCGCGATACTCGCGTTTGGCCCCCTCCCGGTCGCTCTCGGCGGCCAGGATTATCCCCATGTTGTTGTGCGAATCGGCGTGTTTCGGATTGAGCCGGATGGCCTCGCGGAACTCGCGTTTGGCCCCCCCTCTGTCCCCCTCGGCGCCGAGAACACTCCCCAGACCATAGTGTGGCGCGGCAGAAATTGGGTCGAGCCGGATGGCCTCGCGGAACTCGCGTTTGGCCCCCTCTCCGTCCCCCTCGGCGGCCAGGACATTCCCCAGATTGTTGTGCGAGTCGGCGTGTTTGGGATCGAGTCGGATGACTGCCTGGTATTCGCGCTTGGCCCCCTCCCGGTCACCCTCGGCGGCCAGGACTATCCCCATGTTGTAGTGCGGCGAGGCGAACTTGGGATCGAGCCGAATGGCCTCGTGGTACTCGCGTTTGGCCCCCTCCCGATCACCCTCGGCGGCCAGGACAACCCCCAGGTTGGCGTGCGAGGAGCTGTGTTTGGGATCGAGCCGAATGGCCTCAAGGAACTCGCGTTTGGCTCCCTCCCGGTCACCCTCGGCGTCCAGGACTATCCCCATGTTGTAGTGCGGCAAGGCGAACTTAGGATCGAGCCGAATGGCCTCAAGGTACTCGCGTTTGGCCCCCTCCCGATCACCCTCGGCGGCCAGGACAACCCCCAGGTTGGCGTGCGAGGAGCTGTGCTTGGGATCGAGCCGGATGGCCTCAAGGTACTCGCGTTTGGCCCCGTCCCCGTCCCCCTCGGCGTCCAGAACAACCCCCAGGTTGTAGTGGGGCAAAGCGAATTTGGGATCGAGCCGGATGGCCTCGCGCAACTCGCGTTTGGCCCCCTCCCGGTCGCCCTCGGCTACCTGGAGATCCCCCAAGTTGTAGTGCGCCGCGGCGAATTTGGGATCGAGGCGGATGGCTTCGCGGAACTCGCGTTTGGCCCCCTTCCGGTCGCCCTCGTCGGCCAGGACTTTCCCCATGTTGCAGTGCGGGAGGGCGGATTTGGGATCGAGCCGGATGGCTTCGTGGTACTCGCGTTTGGCCCCCTCCCCGTCCCCCTCGGCGTTCAGGACAACCCCCAGGTTGATGTGTGGCAGCGCGGATTTGGGATCGAGGCGGATGGCTTCGCGGTACTCGCGTTTTGCCCCCTCCCGGTCGCCCTCGTTGGCCAGGACATTCCCCATGTTGCAGTGCGGGAGAGCGAATCTGGGATCGAGCCGGATGGCCTCGCGCAACTCGCGTTTGGCTCCTTCCACGTCACCGCCGGCCCTCAGGAAATTCCCCAGGTTATTGTGCGAAACAGCGATTTTGGGATCGAGCTGGATAGCCTCGCGCAACTCGCCGCTTGGCCCACTCCCAGTCGCCATGCTCATGAAGAGCATATCCCAAGTTATAGCGGGCCACCACATTCCTGGGCACCGCGGCCACGGCAGCCTGAAACCAATGGATTCGCTCTGCCGCGTTCTGCACTCTCTCCGCAGCACTTTCCATTGGGTAGGTGCTGCCCAGTTCCATTAGCAGGCCAAGGTCTGCCGGCCGGCGAACGAGGGCAGTCCTTAACAGGTTTCTGCCACGTTCAGTTCCGATCTCCCGGCGCTCTCCAAGCACTGCAATAAAACCTGGCGGTTGGGTCTCGGCATCTTCCTTATCTGCGGTCGCCTTGACCTTGGCCCAATCCCCGGCAACAACTGCTGTACGGAGGCCGTCCCGGTAAATGTTCCGATCAACCGCGGTCAGCAATTCACCAAGCGCCGCTGAGCGTTCCAGCCAAAGCAAGCGGTCCAGGTATTCGACAAGGTGGTCCCGAATTAGCGAATCGGTCACTAGGCGCACAGCATCTTCCAGGTTCGTCTGACCTGGCACGATGCCAAAATCGGAAAAGGCCGCTCGGATTTGGTCAGCAAGCTGCTCGTCGCTGGGAAGTCGGTTCTCAATTGGAGTCCAGCGAAACTGGTCGATCTTGTTTAGCCGGCGCAACATCGCCCAGGTGGAACGGCAGGCCTCAAGGCGCCTCGCGCTGTCTGCGCTGCCTCCCTCCTCCTCGCGCCGCTTGGCCTCGGCGAAGAAAGTCGCCGCACTGTCAGCATCGCCGGCCTTCAGGGCCTCATGGCATCGGTCGATCAGAGACTCCAGCGCCTCCGTGTTCCGGGCCAGGCGTTGCAAGCGCTCGCTCTCCTGCTGCAAGTGCCGCCAGGCCACAATGCCGCCGCCACCGATAAGAACAAGCAGCGCCGCCGCCAACGCCAGCCTGCACCCGGCGGCGCTGCGCTGTTCGCGTGCCTCGGCCTGGGCTTTCACCTGCTCCAGTTCCGCCGTCCTGGCTCGCTGCTCCGCCGCGGCCCGCACCTGGGCCACCGCGCGGCCAGCTCACCGGCGTTCTGCGGCCGCTCCGCAGGGGTGAAGGCCAGGCAGCGCTTGCACAAGGCCACCAGATCCGGGTCGCCGCCGCTGCGGTCCAAGCGTTCGAGACAATCGCCGGTCTGGCCGCGCACCGCCATGAGGTGGATCGAGTCGCGATCGCGGCTGCGGTACACCATCTCGCCCGTCAAGATCACCGCCAGGATCGCTCCCAGGCCGAAGACGTCGGACCGCTCGTCGATCCGCGCAATCTCCCCCGCGGCTTGCTCCGGGGCCATGAACGGCAGCGTTCCCAGCACGGCCCCTTCCTCCGTCTCCAGGAGGTTGCTTACGCGGCCGGTCCTGATGTCGGTCCCCTCGGTCTCCACCTGTTCGACGGGCAGATTCTCGGTCTGGTCAGTCTTCTGCACCACCTTGGCCAGTCCCCAGTCCATCACCTGCACTTCGCCGAAGCGGCCGACCATCACGTTGCCCGGCTTCAGGTCGCGGTGGAGGACATGATGCTCATGGGCGAACGCCACTGCCTGGCAAATCTGCTCAAAGATGGCGATGAACCGGCCGCGCTCATGGTCGGGACTGGGCCGTTCCTTGAGCAGGTCGGCGAGGGTGCTGCCCTTGATCAGCTTCATGGCTAGGAAGGGCCGGCCGTCGGGCAGGGTGCCGAGATCGTAGACGGCGGGGATGGCCGGATGCTGCAGCTGGCCGGTCACTCGCGCCTCCTCGATGAAGCGCTGGGCTGCGCTGCCGGCGGCGGCGAACTTGTGCAGCAGCACCTTGACGGCCACATCGCGGTCAAGCACCGTGTCCACGGCGCGATAGACCACGCCCATCCCGCCGCGGGCAATCTCGTCGCCGAGCCGATACCGGCCGCCGGGAAGCGTTTCAGCACAAGACCGATCGACGGCAGTGAGAGTGCCAGGATCGCGGGTCACCGGCTCTTGGCTACCGTCCGACTCGCATTTCGTCGCTGGCGTCGCAGCATCTCGGAGTTGCGGCGGATCGTCCAGGGTTTGCGGGGTGGCACTGCGGTCGGATGGCGTGTTCGCCTGGAACTGTTCCGCCTTGGTGATGGGTTCGCGCATGGACGATTTCCTCAACGGCCACAAGACGCGGTTGTGTGCTTTGCGTTGTATTAGGCGAGCGGCGGGACAAAGACTACCGGGTGCGCACCGAAACGTCCTACGGGGTACAACGTCTTGGGCGGTGGGTGTTACGCGATGACCCAAAACGACCCAAAAACTGTCACGCGATTCTCATCAATTTGCACGAAACCTAGGAAAGGCGCAGATCGCATAACAATTTTCGGTCGGGAGGCGCCCCCTTGTTACATGTTACGCGATGCATAATTCGGGTAGGTTTGATCCTTCCGCTCGCCTTACTCGGAACCGACCGGCTAAAGATCGCCGGCACGTCGGAGTGGACTCGTCACTTCGACACCGGTATCGTTCCCGACTATGGCACGTTCTTCTCCGCCAGCGCCGCCCGCAAGTTCCGCTCGGCAACCTCGACTCCGGGCTGACTGTAAGGATTCAGCCCCATGAGCCGGCCTTCGATCACCGTCGCCAGCATCAGCATTTGCAGGACCTGGCCTATCGTATGCTCGGACAGGGCCGGCAGCATCAGCTCGGCGGTGGGTCGGGCCGTATCGTAGTAGGCCTTGGTGACGGCGGTCCGGGCGGCGTTCATGAAGTCGGGCAGCGTCTTGCGGTTGAAGGCGTTCAGATCATCTTCATTGCGATCGGCCATTTGCACCGGGATGGCCACGGCACGGGGCGTCTTCACGACCACATTCAGGACGAAGCGATCGCGCGGCCCCTCCTGCTGCTGCTGGCCGCGCGCGTGCGAGTCGCGCGGCTGCACCAGTGTCAGCGGCGTCGGACCGCGTCCCTGCTTGCCGAGGCTCTCGCTCAGCAGATGCTCGTACCATCGTCCCAGCGCCTCCAGCTTCTTCGACCAGACCGAGAGCACGCGGACCGGCTTGCCCAGTTCCTCCGCCATCAGGTAATTGACAACGGCCGCTGCAAGACCGGGTTGCGCTCGAACGGCTCGTCCATGAAACGGCGTGTCATAGCGGCGGCGCCGAGCAACATGGCGCGGACGTCGAGGCCGGCGAGCAGCTGCCGGCAGCAGACCGGCAGCGGTGAACACGGCGAAACGGCTGCCAACGTTCTCGGGAATGGTCAGCACCGAGTCGGCATCGTGGCCGAGCGCCTTGAACTGATCGTGCAGCTTGCCCGTCGTTCCCGTGACGGCCGCGAACATCCGACCCAGCCACGGCGAACGCAACCCATAGTATTCGGCCGCCTCACGCCGAAAGACCCGCAAGGCGATACCCGGTTCCATCGCGGTCCCGGAGCGGTTGATGGCGACGACGCCCCAGCGCTCCTCGCGCCGCTCCGGATCGACGCAGGAAACTTGCAACAGTTCCAGCAGGTCCTGGAGGGCGTCGTTGTCGAAGTCGTTGCCGTCGAAGAACAGGCGCGGCACACCGACGCGGAACTCCGGCGCGAGCTCATTGTGATGCGTCGCCCGCAGCGCTTGAACCAGCGCCTGTGGTCCCAGAGCGGGGCCGCCGATGCCGAGCACCACGAGCCAATCGGCCTCGTCGCGCAACCGGGTGGCAAGAGTCAAGACACGGCCGAGGTCGCTGGAGTCCTGCTTGCGGCGGAACTGGTCGAGCATGGTCTGCGGGAGGTCGATGAAGCCGGAATCGAGTGGCAGCAACTCCGGCGGGACGTTGCGCACCTCACGCTCGGCGGCCACCTGACTGCGGCACTGGTTGAGGCGCTGGAGCATGTCCTTGAGCCGGCTGGGCTGGATGAAATGCTGGCTCCGCAACTCTGCTGCGGCCGTCCATTCCTCACCGACGGGCGCCAGCGCACCGTGGTAGCTGAATGACACTGCTTCATCGGGCAGTTCCACGGCCATGTGCGTCTCCGCGTCCTTGCCGTTGACGGCAAGAGAGATGTCCGGGCGAAAAACTGGTTGTTCCTACTATACTTCGGGCGTTGCGCCCGGTAAACTCCCATCATGAACCTTCACTCCCTCATCCGCGAATTGCACGAAAACAACGCCACCAAAATCGTCCTGCTCGTCGCGGACGGCCTGGGCGGCCTGCCGCTGGAGCCGGGCGGCAAGACCGAGCTGGAATCGGCCCGCACGCCGAACCTCGACGCACTGCGCCCGCGAAGGCGTGTGCGGGCTGAGCATTCCGGTCCTGCCCGGCATCACCCCCGGCAGCGGGCCGGGCCATCTCGGCCTGTTCGGCTACGATCCGCTGGAATACCGCATCGGCCGCGGCATTCTCGAAGCCCTCGGCATCAATTTCCAGGTCGGCCCGCGCGACGTGGCGGTGCGCGGCAACTTCTGCACCGTCGACGACAGCCGGCAAGATCAGCCGACCGCCGCGCCGGCCGGCCGACGACCGAACGCTGCGTCGCCATGTGCCAGCTGCTGCAGGACATCACAGTTCCCGGGCTCGAAGTGTTCGTCGAACCGGTGCGCGAGCATCGCTTCGTCGTCGTCTTCCGCGGCGACAACCTCGGCGACGCGGTCAACGACACCGATCCGCAGGGCGTCGGCCTGGCTCCGCTCGACGCCGAAGGGCGCAGACCCGGCGTCGCAGAACACCGCCGACGCCGTCAACCAGTTCATCGCCGAGGCCGGCACGTGTGCTGAAGAAGCCAGGCACCGACCAACATGGTCACGCTGCGCGGCTTCGCCCGCTATCCGAAGATCGCCACGATGCAGGAGATCTACGGCCTGCGGGCCGCGGCCATCGCCGTTTATCCGATGTACAAGGGACTGGCCCGGCTGGTCGGCATGGACATCGCCGACGCCGGCTCAACGCTCGGCGAGCAGATCGAGACGCTGAAGAAGCTGTGGAGCCAGTTACGACTTCTTCTTCCTGCATTACAAGTACACCGACAGCACCGGCGAGGACGGCAACTTCGCCGCCAAGGTCGAGATGATCGAACGCCTCGACGCCGAGATTCCGAAGATCCGGGCGCTGAATCCCGACGTGCTGATCGTGACCGGCGACCACAGCACGCCGAGCAAACTGAAGAGCCACAGCTGGCATCCCGTGCCGACGGTTTTGTGGGCCAAGACGTGCCGGCCCGACGGCGTGACCGAGTTCGGCGAGTCGTACTGCCTGCGCGGCGGCCTGGGGCAGTTCCAGGCGAAGTATCTGATGTCGCTGGCGATGGCGCATGCGGGGCGGTTGGGGAAGTATGGGGCGTGAGACGCGTTCTTTCTCCCCTCTCCCCTGTACTCAGGGGAGAGGGGTCGGGGGTGAGGGGTAAGGTGCTGGGCTGTGTTGTGTCGCTTACCCCTCACCCCCGACCCCTCTCCCCTGAGTACAGGGGAGAGGGGGGAAGATAGTCTGCGTCGATCCTGAGTTGAAGGGATAGGCCATGTCCCCTGCTCTCGAATCGATGGGCCCGACCCTCACGGAAGCGACCATCGAGAACCTGATGGATGTCTACGACATGCGGCATGATCGCCGCGCGGCCGAATCGGTCCGACGTATCACGGTGTCGGATGCCCTCGTGAATCCGCGGGTTACGTTGTTGGCTCTGCCCACACGATACATCAAACAACTCGGATTACAGGCCGTCGCAACCACGCGAATCGTGAGCAGCAAGGGCGAACGCGAAGGGCACATCTATGAGCCGCTCTGGCTCACGATCCGAGATCGTTCCTGCACGATGGACGTGCTGGAAGTGCCCGATGACGTGCCGGTACTGATCGGGCATCTTCCACTGCACCACCTTGATTTCGTCGTGGACATTTACAGCCGCACATTGATCTGCAACCCCGAGCACGGCGGCGAACACGTCTATGACCTCTTCTGAAACTGGCCTCCCTCCTCACCCCAGGATTTGGTAGAGTCCGCCCGGTTCATCGCCGGCGCCGCAATCGTCCGTGCGACCGGGGAAGCAGGGGAATCCAGGGAAGGATCCCCGCGGTTGGCCGTCCCTCACCGGGTTGAGTCCGGGAAGGAGTCCGGGCGTGGCCTCGCAATGGCGCATTCGCCACAAGCTGATGCTCGGGCTGTTCCTCGTCGTAGGAACCATCGCCCTGCTGTTGGGCGGTACATTGCGCGGTTTGTGGTCCTACTACCTCACGATTAACGAGATCCGCGACAGTTTAGCAGAACTGAAGGCGGCAGATCAGTTCAAGGAATCGGTCGCCAATCTCACCCGACCACGGGTGGAGCCGGAGAAGAAGTCGGATGCCGAGCGGACCGTGTCGGGACTCCGCCGCAGGGCCAGGCCAAACGATCCGATCAAAGACGGCACGATTCTGGCCCGCATCAAAGACTGTCGGAAGAAGCTAGATGACTACGAGAAGAAATTGAATGAGAACGCCGGACACGGCCGCGATGACGATCACCTCGCTGACCAGGGCAGACGCATTGAAAAACTTCGAGAAGGTTTCAACGCCCTAGAGGAAGCCGAGGACGTGCTGCTCCGGCAATTCAGCGTCGATGTGGTCGGGGATCACGATGCGGAGGAGGACGACTGCAAGCCGATTCGCTCCCGGATCGCCGAGTTGGAACTCACGACGGCCGATCTCCGCAGCAAAATTTACGAAGATCTCGGCGGACAGGGCGACCAGTCGCGCCCCAACTACCAGGGCACCCTGAAGATCATTATCCCCGCTAGCATCGTCGGCCTTGTCTCGATCACCGTCTTGATGCGCGTCTTCCGCTGGATCTTCAACCCGATCCGCGATCTGGAAGCTGGCGTGAACCGGGTAGCGCACGGCGACTTCGATCATCGCATCGAGGTGCATAGCGGCGACGAGATGGAAGACCTGGCCGCCGCCTTCAACGATATGACCGGCCGCTTGCGCGAACTGTACACGGACCTGGCCCGGCAGGTCAACGAACGCAGTCGGCAGCTGGTGCGGTCGGAACGACTGGCGAGCGTCGGCTTTCTGGCGGCCGGTGTGGCCCACGAGATTAACAACCCGCTCGCCAGCATCGCCTTCTGTAGTGAAGCGCTGGAGGCCCGGCTCGCCGACCTCCTGCGCCAGGCACGTTCGGGCGGCCGTCGCTCGGACGAAGAGGAAGTCTTCGCAAGGTATCTGAGAATGATCCAGGAAGAAGCCTTCCGCTGCAAGAAGATCACCGAGAAACTGCTGGAGTTCAGCCGTTCCAGCGAACGGCGGCGTGAGCCGACCAACCTGGCGGAACTCGTGCAGTCGGTGATCGACATCACGCAGCACTTGCAGAGTTGCAAGGGCAAGGAGATCGTCTTCGAGCCGGCGACCGATCGCCTCGGCGGTCGCATCGCCGCCCCGGTAAACGCGGAAGAGATCAAATCGGTCGTGCTGAACCTGGTCGTCAACGCCCTGGACAGCATGGACGAGGGCGGCAAGTTGACGATCCGCCTGGGCAGCCACGACGGGATGGCCGAGATGCACTTCACCGATACCGGCTGCGGCATGTCGCAGGAAGTGCTGGAAAACATCTTCGAGCCGTTCTTCACGCGCAGCCGGACCGGCAAGGGCACGGGGCTGGGCTTGACGATCAGCCATCGCATCATCAACCAGCACGGCGGCGAGATCGAGGCGGCCAGCGATGGACCGAACCAGGGCAGCACGTTCATCGTCCGCCTGCCGCTAACGGAGCGCGAGCCGCGGCAAGCCCAGCCCAGCCCACCGGAGCGGGCGCGGCGGGCGGCATGAAGTGCCTTGCACCAGTCAATCTCCCCTCTCCCCGTACTCAGGGGAGAGGGGTTGGGGGTGAGGGGTGAGCGGCAGAACAAAGCCAAGTGCCTCACCCTCACCCCCAACCCCTCTCCCCTGAGTACAGGGGAGAGGGGAGAAGAAGCCGAACGGAACGGGACACGGACCTATGGCCGAAATCGCAAGCAATCGCAACTCTCGTGACCGGACGGCGCCGCACCAGATGCTGCGTGTGCTGTTCGTGGACGACGAGAGATCGCTCCAAGAATTCATGCGTTCGGAGCTGCCACGGCTTGGACACGAGGTCACTGTCTGCCCCGATGGCCGGGCGGCCATGAAGGCACTGGAGAAGGGCACGTTCGACGCCGCCATCCTCGACCTCCGGATGCCGGGCATGGACGGGATCGAGGTGTTGGAACATCTCAAGAAGGTCAGCCCCGATACCGAAGCGGTGATGATGACCGGCCACGCCAGCATGGAGACGGCGGTCGAGGCGATGCGTCTCGGGGCGGCCGACTACATCACCAAGCCGTGCAAGCTGGCCGAACTCGAGGTGATGCTGTGCAAGATCGCCGAGCGCCGCGAGCTGAAGAACAAGAACATCGCGCTCGCAGACGCGCGTCCAGGCTGCCGAGGGGCCGACGATTCTCGTCGGGAAATCGGCGGCGATGGCGGAGGTCCACGGCAAAATCGCCAAGGTTGCCCCGCACGACGTGCCGGTGCTGATCCTCGGCGAAACCGGCACGGGCAAGGAACTCGTCGCCCGGATGCTGTGGCAGCAGAGCAACCGGAGCGACATGCCGTTCGTGCCGATCAACTGCAGCGCGCTGGCCGAACATCTGGTTGAGAGCGAGTTGTTCGGACACGAGGCCAACTCGTTCTCCGGAGCGGCGAACAAGGCGCACAAGGGCCTGTTCGAGGTGGCCAACGGCGGCACAGTGTTCCTCGACGAGTTGGGAGAGCTTAACAAGAACATCCAGGCGAAACTATTGCGTTTCCTGGAGTCGGGTGAGATCCGCCGCGTCGGGTCGAACTCTCCCTACCGGATCGACGTGCGTGTCCTGTGCGCGACCAACCGCGATCTCCGCACCATGATCGAAAAGGATGAATTCCGCGAAGACCTGTTCTTCCGGATCAACACGTTTGACGTCCGCCTGCCACCACTCCGGGAACGGCGTTCGGACATTCCCGAGCTGGCGCGATACTTACTCGCTCGGGCGGCAAAACGCACGGTCGAGCAGGTCGCCCATCTGTTGACGCCGGAAACGATCGACATGCTGCTCGAGCATGAGTGGGCGGGGAACGTACGCGAATTGTACAATGCGATGGAGTACGCCAACATCCTGTCCGGCGGCGGCCGCGATCCTGCCCGAGCATCTGCCCCAGGTGATTCGTCAGAAGCTACCGTCGGCGGGGAAACCGCGGCTGAGCGTAGTGACGGGCGCGGGCACTGTCCCCGTTCCTGAGCCGGCTTCCACGGCTCGCACGCTGGAACAGGTTGAAATGGAGCATGTCGTTCATGTGCTGGAGAAGCACAACGGCAGCAAGACCGCCGCCGCCGCCGAGTTGGGGATCAGCCTCAAAACGCTGTACAACAAGCTCAACAAGCTACAGGAAGAGCGGAAGAACGCGGGGTAGCAGGATTGCTCGCACCCCGCTCTTGATACTGGCCCGCTTCGATCACGAATCAGTGGGCTTGGTCTCTTCCGCCGGCGAATAGAAAAAATCAGCCACGTGGCAGCGGAAGCCTTCCAGCGGACCGTCGCCGATCATTTCCTGTGTGTCGTCGAGGATTTCCGGAGCACGGTCGGCTCGGAGGACGATCAGCGTGCGGTCTTCCGGATCAAGGATCCACACGACCCGTGTGCCCCAGCCGAGGAATTGAGTTGCTCGGCGCATCACTTTCTTGATCCGATCCGTCGGAGAAAGCACTTCAACGGCTACGTCCGGCGGCTCTTCCGAGTATTTCGGGTTCATCTCAGAGAATGGCCTACCCGCGGCGTAGTACATCACGTCGGGGCCGCGAATGGTGTCGGGGTCCAGTTCCCAGATCACTCCCGTGTCGTTTGACACGACGTAGCCGCGTTTTCGATCGAATGCGAAGTTACCGATCATCCGCACGGTGTTCGCGCAGGTGACACCATGCCGCTCTCCGGGTCGTGACACTTCAACCACCCTTCCTTTCTCCAGCTCGAAGTGCCGCTCGCGGTTCTCTGGGCGATTGCACCAGTCGAAGAACTGGTCCGCCGTCAGCAACTGCGCTGTCGTGGTTGACATGATCTTGTATACCTCCCGATCTCCAACTGTCCGACCCGCATGATACTCCGATCCAGTGGTCTCACGCCAGCCATGTTGGACATCATGCGTGAGACATAAGCCGTACCGTCAGGGGAGATCCACCACTTCACCTCCCGCGATCGTGAACAGCGCCCACAGCGTCTTCTTCTCAATTGTCTTCACCAGGCCTTGCACCGAGCCGTCCGCGAACAGGGTCAAGCACTTGTCCTTCGCACGGAATGCCAGACCCTTGTGAGGATCCTTCGGGTCGATCTCCAGGTCGTCGGGCTTCGTCCAGATGACCGCCTTTTCATCGGCGGCGTCGATCAGCATGATCGTGTTCGAAGTGCCGTCCGTGATGTCCGTAATCCGGATACCCTTGCCGCCGGGGAACATCGTCTCCTTCCCGCGCGGTACGAGATAGGTCGTCTTCCCTTCCTTGGCAAGTTTGCCGGCGGCCGTGGATCGGAACACGTCCGGCATCTTGGCGATGAGCTTCTTGTTGTGATCGCTGTCCCACGGCTCGTCGAGTCTGAATTGCTTGTAGAGATGGTCTTGCTCGATGAACGGTAGGATGGCGACGCGCAACTCAACAGCGGCTTGTCGCCCTTGCCGTAGATGGCAGGGGCCGGGAAGCGGCCTTGCGCGTCCAGATTGTTGTGCATGGCGAGACCGAACTGCTTCATGTTGTTCATGGAGCGGGCGCTCGGCTGCTTCTCGAACGCGCTCCACGGGATCGGCGAACGCCTTCACCAACTGGGCTTCGTCCATCTTCAGCACCAGTCGATCGCCCTCTTCCTCCGGATCGAGTGCCTTCAACAGCTTCTCGATGCCGGGGTTGTTTCGACCGATGTCCGATTTGATGGCGAGTGTCATCGCGGCTTTCAGCAGTTCGTGCAACTTCGCGGCAGCACTCTTGTCGGCCGCCTGGATCGTCAGTCGAACGTTCATTCCCGGCGGCGCTTCAATGGCCAATCCGATGGACTGAAGACCGCGCGTCAGCACCTTGATCGAACCGCCGCCGAGTTCCGGCGGCAGTGTCGGCAGCAGTTCCTCGACGATGCGCGGCAGGTCGGTCGTCGGGACGGCGACGGCATGGAAGAACCCGGGACCCGCGCTGGCGAACGCCTTGGCCAACTCCGGCCGTGCCTCCGGCTTTTCGTCGCGGAGTCGCTTCACGGTCTCGGCCTCGGCCAGGACGATGGCACCGCCCAACTCGGTAACACCAAGTGCGCGGGGAATGCCGGGGACCATCAGCACTTCGCGGGCCAATGCCTTGGCGTCGTTCGCCTTGACGGGCAGGACGAGGAACGGGGAGCGTTCCGGGACGTCAGCCAGCGATACGATCAGATAAACGTCGCGCCGTGCCGAACTTCGTGAGCCGCGCCGCCTGGGTAATGAAATGCGCGAACGCCATCGTCCGCTCAGCATCGTTTCCGGTAATCGCGCCGACCCGTTGCGCGAGCGCATCGGCATCGAGTTGGGTCAAATCCAGGTGCAGGACGGCGCAAGTGCGCCCCTCGACGAAGGGGGCGATTGCCCTGGCATGGGCGTCGGGATCGAACTTGCGTTCGTCCGCCGCTGGGAGATAAGCTGCCAGGGGCAGCAGGAGTGCGGTCAATGAGAGCATGGATTAGCTCCGTGTTCGGAATGAATGGGAAAAGATGCTGCTCGCGACGAAGCCGGAAGCGGAGATTTCAGCGCGGCGGACCAATCTCGAACCGCCGGCCGAGCTGCGGCGTCGCTGGATTCAGGCTCGGCACGTCCAGGACTCCGCGCCCGTCCTGTTGCGTGTAGAAGCCGTCGAACCCCTTGCCCGTCAATGGATCGACCGGCAGCGGCACGGTGGTAACGTCCGTGAATTTACTCGGCGCCTTACCGTCATGGGCAGCCGCGTACAACCGCAGTGCTTCGCCGGATCGGAGGCTCGCAACCGTTCGTTCCACACGAACACGAGCCTCATAGACTTTACTCACCGCGGGGAAGAGCAAAGTGAGGAACGGATTCTCAAACTTCTGTCGGAGTTTTTGGATGTCCGTGGCCACCTGTTCCATCGCGGTGCGCCTGCCACGGCGGAAGCGCTAATACTTTCAGCACTTCATCGCGGAACTGATCGTTTTGGTCGAAGAACTGAACGAGGATGACCTGGACGGGAGACATGGCATCCAGGCGCTCGGCCTTGTAACCGGCAGCGAGGAGCCGGCGTCGCGCGTCCGGATAATACTTGGCGGCAAGGCAGGCCATGCCCAACCGGATTTGCCATTCCGGCGACGGTGGGTAAGTCTGGATCCGGGCGAAGAACGCAGATATTTCAGCAACCAATGCTTCCACTTGAGCCGGCGCGGTCGTAGCGTTCCGTGCTTGGCGCATCTGGGGAAAGGCATGGTCGAGGTTGCTGAACTCGAACTCAATCGCTCGGCGGACGTCGATGAACGGCACGGGCAAAGCGGTGAGCGACCAGTATAGGTTCGGTGATCCGGGGACCTGCATCCACTCCTCGATGTGGCCGAACATCACCTGCGCGATGGCGATGCCGACCAGCCCCTGGATCAGCGTATCGGAATCGCCGAGATGGCGGGCGAGGACCAATCCAGTCCGCAACGTCTTCGCCGCGTTGTCGAAGTCGCCCTCGCTCAGCTCCAGGCGGCAACGGACGGAAAGCACCTGGGCGAGCAGACGGCAGTCCTGGATCTCGGTGAAGGGAAAGTCCCAATTGTCGAGGGTGAAGGGTGGCACCTCCCAGTCGCAGCGCTCGCGGTGAGCGGCTTGCTCGGCGAGGCGCAGGGTTGCGGCGTAGCCTTTCAGGACTTCGCGGACCTCCATTTTCGGCAGATCCTTGAGTGCCGTGACGGTGGAGCCTGCCCATTTGTCGTTGATCTTCTTGCTTACCTCGCGCGGCTTGGCCGGCGCGGATCCACAACAGTGCCGCGTTGCCGGGCTGGAGATCGCCGCGCAGCGGCAGCAGGTTGTAGCGGAGAGCGCGGGGTGCGGGGCCGGTCGCTTCGGGTGCGAGTCTGACCACCGGGACGAGTTGCGCGTCTGCCGCTCCCTCGTTCGGTGCGCGGACCGGCGGCTCAGCCAGTAGGGGCACCGGCAACAAGCACAGCAACAGGGTAAGGCGAACAGGAGACATGGCAGGTCCTCGAATGAAAGAAATTAGAACGGATGCACCAATTGATCGGCCGAAATCGGGTCGTGTCTGGTTTTCGGTGCGGGTGGCAAGCCATCCAGCCCCCAGCGCAGCACGTTATCGCGCACCTGTTCGTAGCGCGAGGCCGGCGGCTCCCAGGGCGATGCAATCAGAGAGGTCGTGGGCCGACTCCCAGGCGACGGCGGCTCAACCGGCGGCGTCGGAGCCGGTGCCGGAGGGGGCGCAGGCAGGTAGACGATGCGCTCGACCCTTCTCACTTCCGCCGGCCGCATCCAGAAGGCGATGCCGATCCCGACGGCGCACAGCATCGCCGCCGCTGTCGCCGCTTGCCACAACCAGGGGCGCGGAGCCGCGGAGGTTCGACCCGCCTGATACATCAGCGCGTCGCGGTTCAGCGGTTGAGGAGTTGGTGTCAAACCGCGCAGAGCGGACTCGACGGCATTCATTTCGTCTTCGGACATGACACATTCAACCTTTCGCGAAGGGTCGCAAGCGCCTGCAAATAACGGCGATGTGCGGTACTGGACGAGACGCCGGTCAACTCACCGACCTGCTCAAACGTCAGCCCGCTCCAGAGGTGGGCGACGACGGTCTTGCGCAACTCGATCGGCAGACCTTCCAGCGCGGCCGTCGCTGCCTGGGCGTCGAGGCCCGTCCCCTCGGAGGGCAGGAACCACTCCGGTCGGCGGCCCGCAGCGGCGTTTTCGTGATGTTGGCGGCGCATCGCGGACCGAGCGGCACTCACCGCGGCGTTGCGCACCACACGATGGAGCCAGGCGACGACATGGTCGGGCTGGACGGACTGAGACGCGAGGCGGACGAACGCTTCCTGCACGACGTCTTCGGGACAGCAACACCACTGGCGGGCGTAGAGCATCAACGCCCCCGCATGTTCGTCGATCAGACGCCCGAGGTGCTGCGGTCCCATCATTCAGATGACGCCGGTCGGAAGAAGCGATCCCAGAAATCGTATAAGAGCGCGAAGGAAAATACCTTCCCGATTTGAATCCCGATTCATGTCGGAAGACGTGGCCATGACGAAGGTTCGCGCCTGGTTCGAGCCGGCTAGAAGAAAAGACGCAAAAACTCGGCTGATTCTGCCACACAACTCATTTCACATTGCGACTCGGAGCGAACCATGCGAATCGAGTCATTGTCCGTTGATTGGCTAGCTCGTAGCCGGTTAGCCTGTCGAGTGCTAGTCTAGCCTAGACTCGGAAGATTTCGATTGACAGGCGCCGATGCTTGCCTTATCACATCAGTCTTCCGAAGACTAAACGATGTCACGAGGTGAGACAATGGCTGCTGTCGAACAGCCTCCAACCCATACCCGCCGTGAGCCGGTACGGCTCAGTTACAAAGACGGCCAAGTGATTGTGACCCCTGAAGACCAAGACATTTTCTTCATCAGCGCCGAGAAGGCTACTGAAGCTTGCAAGAACGCGATTCGTGCCGAGGAGCGAGTCTCACGGTTCAAGACGGGTATCATTCTTCCGCTGCTCGAGTGGTGCGAAACGAACAAGGATCGAGTCTCGGCCTGCTACGTCGGCGTCCCGGAATCGGCAGCGTTGCCTGTGTACGTCGTCGGCGCGACCGAACGCTACGATTTTGATCTGACCGAGAAGACGTCGGAGCTGGCGTTCCAGTATGAAGATAGCGGCTGGGCAATCCACGTCAGCCAAATCCCCAACTGTGATCGGGAGACACTGTACGGCTTCTTCAACCCGGATCGCGCATTACAGGTGTTTTGAGCCATGCCCAAATCGGCAGAGCATCGGGAAAAAGCGGAACGGAATCAGAAATTCCTGGATGCGCTCAAAGACAATGACGACGTTCGCGAATGGAAAGCAGTCGTCGCCTTCTACACTGCGCTGCATTTGGTGGAGCGCCTTTCGCTCTCGATTCGATTCATCACGACAATCATAAAGATCGTCTCGCATTTCTTTGCAGGAAGGGCAACAAGCACCGTAACATTCACGCTCCGTTCTCAGCTTTACATGACGCAGCACATACAGCGCACTACGGAACGGTAAGCCAGTTCAACAAGGCATTCCCGGACGACACGGTCGAACGTGTCCTCATCGGCGTATGCCTCGTCGCAATTCAGAAATACGTCGATACCGTTTTCTTCGGGCTTACCTGAACTTCGGCCAGCCGCAGTTATTTCTTTACAAGCGATCACGTTATCTTGCATGGCGAACGCCTTTCTTGCGGTCTTCAATTACATTGCAAAGCCCTCCTCGCAGCCTCCTGGACGGCCAGGCGTGAAACGAAACCCGCGCCTGGACCTCTTACGCGAAAATGCTCACCCCTCACAAAGCAAGTGGTGCATGAAGGCGTGCGAAGAACGGCCGGGCCAGGGGACGGGCGCGTGCCAGAATAGCGATCAGCAGACGGGTCAGCGACGGCCGGCGCAGGACGAAGGCGGCGGCCCGGCAGGCGAACTGCGTTCGGACGATCAGGCGCTGAAAACGACGCGGCCAGGCTGCGCAGATAGCTCGGCTCCCAGCGCGCAGCAGCTTGGGCAGCCAGTGGACCGAGCGCGACCGCCGCCGACACGCCCAGGCCATGCCCTCGCCGGTGAACGGTTCGACGTATCCCGCCGCATCACCCAGGACCAGGACGCGCTCCGCGGCGCGGCGCTGTGGCCTTCTCGTCAGAGCGGGAGTGCCGCGCCAGGGGAGTGCGGTCAGGTTTTCCGGGGCCGGCCAGCCCACTTCGTCCAGCAGGGCCGCGGCGGCGGCTCCCGGTTTCCCCCATTTTCGCAGCCACGAGGCGTCAAAGGCGGCGGCCAGGTCGAGCCGGCCGTCCTCCAACCGCACCAGTCCCAGGTAGCCGTGCTGCCCACAGACCATGTAGACCACGCCCGGCCGATAGAACGTTGGGCCAAGCGGACAGACGACGCCGGCGCCGACGCGCGAACCGGCTTCCGGCGGCGAATCGCCGACCCCCGCACGGGCCAGGAAATTGCCGCCCAGGCCGTCTGCCGCGAGGATCACCCGGCGCGTGCCGTCACCGTGCGACCGGACTGGCGCAAGCAACACTTCACGGCAATCGGTCGTCACGCTGCCCAGCGCGGCCCATGTGTCGGGAAGGAACGCCGCGCCGGCAGCGATTGCCTGCTCGACCAGGGCCGCGTCAAAGCGTTCGCGCAATAGCGCCACGCCGTTGCCCGAGCGTACCTCGGCCGACCATCGTCCCGAGGCCAGACGAACCTCCCGAAGTGGCACCGCTCCGCAAGCCGTCGCCAGTTCCGGCAAACCGGCAGCGGCCAGCACGGCCAGGGCGGCGCCGCTCAGGCAGCAGCCGCACACCTTGCCGCGCGGAAACGCCGCTCGATCGACGAGGAGAACGCTCACGCCGTGGCGGGCCAACTGGTGCGCGGCCAGAGCGCCGGCCGGCCCCGCCCCGACAACCAGCGCCCCCAGCGGCACCGGGCGGCGTCCTCCAAAGATAATGAAGGCGCGATCATGGCCGCATCCAGGTCAGCAGCCAGCGACAAGGCCAGCGCCGGGCGATAACGGCGCCGTGCAACCCGGCCCGTTCCGCCAAATGAAGCGCCTCGCTGGGAGTAAACGCCGCCTTCACCGAAAGCGGACCATCGGTGTGAACCACGTCGGAAAAGGTTAGCAAACGGGTAACGACGTGCGCCAGCACCAGTCCGGTCAGGCTGCGTCGCAGGTCGTTGACCAGGACGAGTCGCCCCGCCGTCTCGGCCATGCGCCGCAGCAATCCGCACGCCTGATTGTCGTCGAGATGGTGCAGGAACAGCGAGCAAGTCACGGCATCGTACCCGGTCAGGGTCGGACCATTCAGAGCGTCGTGGACGAAGAAACGGACGTCCGCCCCAGCCGCGGCGGCAGCGGTTTGAGCATGATCGACAGCGAGCTGGCTTACGTCGCAGCCTTCCAGCACGAGAGAAATGCCGGCTCGCCGCGCCCGCCGCCAGAGCCGCAGCGGAACGTCGCCGCCGCCAGTCGCCAGGTCGAGAACGCGCGGCGGCCGTGGAGCCAGCACTCGGGCCAGGTCACGCAGACCGGGCCACAAGAGGCGTGCGCTGCCGCTCCAGAAATTGATGCGCGCAAACCAATCAGGGCGCGACGATGACGCTCGGCGTCAAGGCCCGGTTGATCCATGATCTCGGGTTGACGGTAGCGCTGCTTGAGAGACATGGGAAGCCCTCGCGCCGTGAGGCGAGCGGCAGGTGTTTTCTCCCCTCTCCCCTGTACTCAGGGGAGAGGGGTCGGGGGGTGAGTTTTCTCCCCTCTCCCCTGTACTCAGGGGAGAGGGGTCGGGGGTGAGGGGTAAGGTGCTGGCTGTCTTGTGCCGCTCACCCCTCACCCCCGACCCCTCTCCCCTGAGTACAGGGGAGAGGGGAGATTTGTTGTTGCCGATCGCCCTATTCATCCTTGAACGAATACGCCGGCTTGATCTTCTCGTTCGGCACCGGTTTGCCGTCCACTTCAACGTAGGGATTGATGAAGAAGTTCAACGGCGGACCGTCCTGTTTCGGCACCAATTCCAGATCGCGGCCGGTGCTGAAGGCGATGCGGTCCTCCGTCAAGTTGCCGAAGTAGTACCCCTTCAACTCCGGATGCTTGTTCGCTTCGGAGATGTCCACCGGCACCCAGCCCTTGCCGGCCGGCTTGAACTTCGCCCAGCAGTGATAGCCGGTCACGTCGCCGGCGCCGCGTTTCTCCGGCAGCGAGAAACCGATCTCAAAAATGGCCGGGAGCTTCTGCGCTCGGGCCAGCGAAATGAACAGGCTGTGGAAGTCGCTGCAATTGCCGTAGCCGCTCTGGCACGCCCACACCGCATCGCCGTTGCCCCAGCCGGTTCCGTCCTTGCTGTAGCGCATGTGATGGTTGACCACGTCATACAGTAGTCGGGCCGCGTCCATCGGATCATCCGGTACCGGCTTGTCCTTGAGGAGGTCGAGCGGTTTGCCGTCGATCGGCACCTTCGCATCCGGTCCGAGCAGGCGCTCCAGCAGCGCTTTGTCCTCCGTCGCCGGCTTCGCTCCTTCGCCCTTCACCTCGCGGCGCGTGACCTTGTAGCGGATCGCAAACGCCACCTTGCCGTCAGCGTCGGCCAGCGCCTCGAAGAAGAGGACGCGGTTGCCGTAAACCGCCTCCTGGCCGATCTTGGTCGCGGTCGGCGTCTCTTGCGAAACCATGGCCACCTCCTGATCGGCGTTCGACGGCGGCACCGGCAACCAGATACGAGCCGTCTGACCCGGTTTCAGGTCCGTGACCGTGCCGGCATAGGCGAACTGGAAAGTCCGCTTCTTCGGCGCGATCGGCTCAGCCGCCGCGAAACTCGGGACGACGACGAGCAGCAGGCAACTCAGACAGTGTGGCGCGGTCATGAATCGCAGTGCCTCGGAATGCGGGCGAAGGGCGTGTTGAGTTGAGTTTACGAAATTTTCAAAGCCCGACGCGTAAGCGAGGGTTGCGACTTTACCTTCGCCTACGCATCGGGCTCTGTAAGTTCACCGACACGCTTGTTGACGTTCGCGCCGCTCGTAAACAGAACCGCATGGGCAAGCCGCGGAAGAAGGAAGGCGATCTGTTTCAGGCCGAACACGAGGCCAACCTCGCAAGGCGCAACCGTTGGCGGCTCGTTTGCGGCCGCGTTCACTCGACGAGTTCGTCGGCCAGCAGCACTTCCTCGGGGAAGGCAAACTTCTGCGGCGGCTGCTCCAGGCCGATCGTCTCGGCTCCGCTGTCTTCCACGGACCACCCGGCACCGGCAAAACGGCCCTGGCGCAGCTGATCGCCAGCCACACGCGCGGCCGATTCTGCCCGCTCAACGCCGTCTCGTCCGGCACCAAGGAAGTGCGCGAACTGCTCGACGCCGCCCGAGTTGAGTTGGAGGAAACGGGCCGGCGCACCATCCTTTTCGTCGATGAGTTGCACCGTTTCAACAAGGCCCAGCAGGACGTGCTGCTCCCCGACGTCGAGGAGGGCCGGATCGTGCTGATCGGGGCCACGACGCAGAACCCGTTCTTCGCGGTCAACGCCCCGCTCCTCAGCCGCAGCCAGATCTTCACGTTCGAGCCGCTCAGCCGGGAGGACGTGTTGACGCTGTTGCGCCGTGCCCTGGCGGACCGCGAGCGCGGCCTGGGCGGCATCGAGGTCCGAGCCGGGGAAGATGCCCTCGCGTTCCTGGCCGAGGTCTGCGACGGCGATGCGCGGCGGGCGCTCAACGCGCTGGAGGTCGGCGTCCTCTCGGCCGGATCACCGCCGGTCGAGTTCACTCTGGAAGCGGCCCGCGAGTCGATCCAGCGCAAGGCCCTGGTCTTCGACCCGACCGGCGACGAACATTACGACGTGGCCAGCGCCTTCATCAAGAGCCTGCGTGGCAGCAATCCAGACGCCGCCCTGTACTGGCTGGCCCGAATGCTGGAATCGGGCGAAGATCCGCGTTTCATCGCCCGCCGGCTGGTAATCCTAGCCTCGGAGGACGTGGGCAACGCCGACCCGCAGGCGTTGGTGCTGGCCGCGGCGGCGCTGCAAGCCGTCGAGTTCGTCGGACTGCCGGAGTGCCAGCTCACCCTGGCCCAGGCGGTGACGTACCTGGCAACGGCGCCGAAGTCGAACGCCTCGACGGTAGCGATCGGCCGGGCGCGCGAGGATGTGCGTTCCGGTCGAACCCTGGAAGTGCCGAAGCATCTGCGCGATTCGCACTATCGCGGAGCCGAAGCGCTGGGCCACGGCGCAGGCTACGAGTACAGCCACAACCATCCCGACGGCTGGGTCGATCAGGCGTATCTGCCGGAGGACCGACGCTATTACGAGCCGGTCGATCGCGGGTTTGAGGCCGAGATACGCAGACGAATCGAGGAATTGCGAAGACGGCGCGGGAGTGTTCCGCCGGAGACGGAGCCGGGCCAGAGCGGAGATTCATGCGGCCCGAGCGCGAGCATCAAACGATCAGACGGTACATAGCTGTTACGAATAGCTGACTCCACCAGCCCGGAGCGCCAGCGACGGGTTCTGCTGACCCGTCGCTGGCGCTCCGGGCTGGTAAGGAGCATTTACTGTTGTGACTGAATCAACAGGAGCAAACAAAGGGCCGCATCTATTTTCGAGCCAAGAGGACAAAAGCGATGAGCAACAGATTCGTCCCCTTCGTGCTTTGTTCTACTTTCTGAGTTGTTTGCAAATGTTCCAGTACGCCCTGATGACTTCCATCTCGCCTTGGCTGAGGATCGGTCCGCCCGATACATACGCACACTCGGCGTCGGTCAACGCAGGCTTACCGAATATCTTTCGCAGCATTTTGTTAATCTCATTCTTGGTTTTGAGCTTTTCGGCTTCTGGAACCGGAGGTAGGTCATGGTCAAACTGCTTGTTCATCTTGAAGTCGGCGTTTCGCTCTTCCCGAGAACGGGCGAAGCGGACGATCACTCGACCACGGAATTCTTCGACCCGCAGCTCTTCTTCCCAACCAACATCGCCGCTCCACAGGTGACAGATGTTCGTGTTTCGGTCGAACTGCATGACGAACTGCTCACCGTGAACATTCTCGAAGTAGCAGGTCCACTTGCCTTCGTAGAGAGTTAGTTTCGGCGGCGTACCACACTCCTCAATGTGGCTGTTTTGGATCGTCAGAATCGCAACTTTTTCTTCGCTCACGATGTTCTCCGTCTGCCCGAACCTGGTGATTGTCCTGCGGAAAAGGGCATGTTGTCCCTCCCTCGGTTGTCCAGACCTTAAAGAGTTTATCGACGTAGCGCCGCCCAACCTCGGCCGGCCGCACCACCTGCTGAAACTCCTTGTCCAGCGACTTGTAACCGCGCGACCAGTCGATTTGGGCATGAATGTGCCGGAACAGTAACGCCAGGAAGGCCTCGATCTATGCGTCCAAGCCTCTTTCCGTGGACTGCCATAATCGGCAGACACGGCTGCACTCCCTTATCGAAGATCCCCGTCCAGATTCGAAGATCAGGGATCAAGCGCCGGCAGTCCCTCCCACAGCACCGCGCCATCGGGGGCGGTGACTTTGATGTTGCGGAAGGCATATCCCCTGGTTCCCCTTGTTCCCAAACTCCCGTTTGGGAACCCCGTTCGGGAAACTCCGTTTCGAGTCAAGCGCGGCACTCTGCGGCTGGCTACCGGACGGGAAACAGAGTTTCCTGAATGGGGTTCCCAGGCATCAAGTTTTTTCGGCCGGGATGAGCTTCAACTGCTCCTCGAGCACCTCGATATAGACCGGCCTCGGCTTCCCGCGGACGATGACGCGATAGACATAGGCACCGCCCGGTCCGAGTGGGCCGCGCAACTCGACGATCTTCGCGCGCTTGTAATTGGAGCGACGGATTGACACCATATCCCCCAGTTTCAGGGATGGCTCCTGTGGCTGCGGATTCGTGGGCGGCGAAGTCTTCTTCGTAGCCATCGTGCAGATCTCCGCGGTTAGGGTATCCAGGGGGCGCGCCTGAGAATTCTCCTCACTTCATTGTACATGATCGCGTCCAGCGAAGTCGCCAGCCCGTCGCACGAACTCCGCCACGCCCTCAGGAGTGGGAGTGTCAGAGGGGGAACGCCTGTAGGGATGGCCATGTGGTGGGCCGCCACGTTTCGCCACTTGTTCATGACGCTCAGATCATTTAGCCGTGAGCTATTGACCGGATCCGCGGCGGGCAGGTTCAGGGTAATGCCGAACCGCTCGAAATCGTCCTTCAGGTTTTGGAAGTTCGGGTTGCCGTGGTCGAGTTTCCGGTGGGCACTGAATTGTCTCTGCATGAGCGTCCGCAGAGACACGCGGATCTTTGTTACGACAATCTGGGCACACTCCGTATAGAGATCGCGGCAGAACCCCTGGAAATGTGCACTCAGAAGGAGGACGTACCCACGCAAGTTCTCATCAACGAAATTGGGCTGCGGCGGCACCAACACCGTGGATGCGGCACACTGGACATCGACTTCGGACAGGCGGAAGATGCGGTTCGCCCGCCACCCCAACAAGGACATGGACGGCATGGCGAGTCCTTAGCCGCTTGACGGCCTCGAATGAAGGGTCTGCTGTCCGAAATAGCGCAATGACTCGACTATCCGGTTGCTTGCCCGACCAGATTCGACGCTCAGGGATCGAGCGTCGGCAGTCCCTCCCACAGCACCGTGCCATCGGGGGTGGTGACTTTGATGTTGCGAGTGGGAAAAGGGGACGCAGCTCATTTCCTCCCTTTATGGGAGGAAATGAGCTGCGTCCCCTTTTTTCTTTCAATGGCCGCGACTGGTTGGGGGTGCCTTTACGCGCCGGGTTTGGATAGTGGCCGACCGCCGACCCACAACCGGGACAGTTTGGGGTACTCAGCGTGTAACACTCGCCACGTTTGGAACCACAGCCGCTCGGTCCGTTCGCATACCAGCCTCTCGCCATCGTCAGCTACAACCCACGACGAGCCGTCGCGCTCGACTAACGAGACGCTGGCCCGGAAGGCGATGTCCTGGGCCATGTGCCAGTAATCCCGCTCCTTGTCGTCGAGGAACCACCTCGGCATCGGGCTGCTGTGCTTAGTCACGCAAACTTCCTCCTCCGCAGGACAGATGTATAATCCGAAGTTCGGCGAGACGGAAAGCGGACATTGTGGCTTTCACCGATGAATCTCATCACCCGCCGTCTTCAGGACCTACCTCCACCGAAGTCTTCTGTGGTTCCAACCAGCGCTCGCTTCATCACCAGCACAACCGATCCGTACAGCGTTCCCTCCAACTCCCGCAGCCCGTGCTCGATATCTTCCATTGGACCGAGCTTGCTGGTCCACCGCCTGCTTGGCAGCTGCCTCGCCGCATGCGAGGTGCTCTACCATTGGTAGTGGTTCTCCCGCCCCTCGCGCAGCCACGCCTCGCTCATCTTGGCGATGTTGCCGCGGTCGCCAGGCGGCACCGGGTCCGCGCCAGGAATGCGTGGCAGAGCCCAGACCCAAAGTCGCGGGCGCTCTTCCAGGTCGCGCAGCATCAGCGGAACAACGGCCTCGCCCAGGTTGACGATTTCCAGAAAAGCGGGGTGGCTGCGCAGCACCGTGCTGGACGAGGAAAAGCCGACAGCGGTCAGCCAGGTCGTCTCCAAGCGCCGAAAGCGCTGTTCTAGCGTTTCGGTGGGTGGTGCGGTGGGCAGAGGTTCTTTGGGAAGCATGGACACGGATATCGTCTCCTTCGATCCGGAGTGCGTCCCGCGAACGGCGGAGCCGTCATCCATTATATCGAGCAAGTAAGAAGGGACCCATCTCTCTCATCGAGAATTTTCGACTTACGGCGATTTCCTTCCCGCAGACTGGGTGTTACGAGATGGCCAAAAATGGTCGATAAACTATCACGAGATGTGCAAATCTGTTATGCGATTTCACAATTCCCCGCATTTCGAGAGGCTCATAACAGTTTCGAGCGGATGGGGTGGGCCGTTGTTACTTGTTAAGCGATGGGAGACAATTTGACATAAGTCTGCGAAACCCCGCTTTCGATCGCCGTCCAGCGACATGAAGGCTTCCTCTTGGAATTGAACAGAATCGGAAAATAATCAAGAAACACGGCAGGGTGCTGGCTACAATCGGGAAGTTGCCGTTATCGGCTCTCAGCGAGTCCTTCCCTGCCCGACGATAACGACCACGCAACACCAGATGGATGCGGTCGTAGGAGGTTCTTCTGTTTCTCAACCGAACCATGTTGCTGCTGGCCCTGCTGCTGGCCACTGCCGCGCCGCCGGCGTTCGCCGCCAAGCCGAACGTCATCGTCGTCCTCGCCGACGACCAGGGCTATGGCGACTTCTCCTGTCACGGCAATCCGGTGCTGAAGACGCCGAATCTCGACGCGCTTCACGCCGAAAGTGTGCGCTTCACCGATTTCCACGTCGCGCCGATGTGTTCGCCGACGCGCGGCCAGCTGATGACCGGGCTTGACGCTCTGCGCAACGGCGCCAGTCCGTCACTGCCGGCCGCATGTTCGTCCGCCGCGGGTTGCCGACGATGGCCGACGTCTTCAAGGCCAACGGCTATCCCACCGGCCAGTTCGGCAAGTGGCACCTCGGCGACACCTATCCGTACCTGCCGCACCAGCGCGGCTTCGACGAATCCGTCTCCCATCTCGGCTTCGGCGTCACTTCGATCGCCGAGCCGTGGCTGAACGATTGCTTCGACCCGCGCTACTACCACAACGGCGTGCTGACCCCGTACAAGGGCTACTGCACCGACATCTGGTTCGACCTGGCGATGTCGTGGATCAAAGAGCGAGCGGCGCAGAAGGAACCGTTCTTTGTCTATCTGCCAACGAACGCGCCGCATGGGCCGCACTGGTGTCCGGAGAAGTACAAGAAGCCGTACCAGGGCAAAGGCCCGGCCGGCTTCTTCGGCATGATTGCCAACATCGACGAGAACATGGGCAAGCTCGACGCCCTCCTCAAGGACACAGGACTACGCGACAACACCATCGTGATTTACATGAACGACAATGGCGGCACGGCGGGCGTGAAGCTGTTTAATTCCGGCATGCGCGGCATGAAGACGGAGTACTACGAGGGCGGCCATCGCGCCGCCTGCTTCGTGCGCTGGCCCGCCGGTCAGCTTCGCAAGCCCGGCGACGTGGACGTACTGTCGCAAGTGCAGGACCTCCTGCCGACGCTCGTCGATCTGTGCGAGTTGGACAAGCCGAAGAATGCCGTGAAGTTCGACGGTGCCAGCCTGGCCGGGCTGCTGAAGGGGACGCAGGACACACTGCCGAAGCGCATGTGCGTCGTGCAGTACGGCCAGAAGCCCGAGAAATGGGACTGCGCCGTGATGTGGGACAAGTGGCGGCTGGTGAAGGGCAAGGAGCTGTACAACCTGAAGACCGACCCCGGTCAAATGACGAACGTCGCCGACAAACAGCCGGACGTGTTCAGGAAGATGACTGAGTTCTACGACGACTGGTGGGCCGGCGTCGAGAAACTGGTAGACGAACTCAGCCCGATCAGCGTTGGCTCTGACAAGCTGAACCCGGTCTGCCTCACGGCGGCGGAGTGGACGAACCAGTACTGCGATAACCTGAACGACCTGCGCAGGGCGTGAAGAAAAACGGGCCGTGGAACCTCCTCGTTGAGCAAGACGGCGAATACGAGGTGTCGCTGCGCCGCTGGCCGAAAGAAGCCAACGCAGCCATCAGCGCCGGCGTCCCCGCATTCAAGGGGGTCGATGGCGGGCTGCCGGAGGGCAAGGCGCTGCCGATCCGCAAAGCGCGGCTCGTTGTCGCAGAGTTGGACGAGACGAAGCCGGTCGGGACGGAGGACAAGGAGATTGTCTTCACCGTGAAGCTGAAGGCCGGCGCGAAGATGCAGATGCAGAGCTGGTTCTACGACTCCGGCGGTGAGGCGCTGTGTGGGGCGTACTTTGCGTACGTGCGCCGGAAGTGACGTACTGAAAGCCCCTCTCCCCCTGTACTCAGGGGGAGAGGGGTTGGGGTGAGGGGGTGAGCACCGTCACGGTTTCAACCCCCCTCACCCCCGACCCCTCTCCCCCGAGTACAGGGGAGAGGGGAGCTTTCGCCCCGTTCTCTCGACGTCCGGCCGAAGGGAGGCGAACTCGATGAAACTACAGCTAGGGATGACGGCACTCTCTCCCCTCCGTGTCTTTCTGCTGATCCTCGCCGTCGTCTTCACGATTGAAGCAGGGGTGATGATCGCGCTGCCGTACGTGTTGCCGACGAACAGCGGCCGCTGGCTGGAAACCCTGCTCGACTCCTGCACGCTAACCGTAACGCTGGCACCGATCCTCTGGTCGCTGGTCATCTCTCCGCTGCGCCGTCTCGCCGAGAGCCGCAGCCATCTGTTGCAGCGCCGTCATCTCCGCGCAGGAAGACGAGCGGCGCCGGATCGCTCGGGATCTGCACGATGAGATCGGGCAAGGTCTGACGTCTCTGCTGGTCGGATTGCGGACCCTGGAGGAGTCTGCTACGTTTGACATGGCCAAGGATCGCGCCCGTGATTTACGCTTCATCGGCGGGCAGGTCCACGACGAGATTCGCCGGCTGGCACGGGGACTGCGGCCGAGCGTGCTGGATGACCTGGGGTTGGCCGAGGCACTGGCACGCTACGCTGAAGATTACGAGCAGACGCATGGGATCGGCGTGTCGGTACGTCTCTCCGAACCGTCGTCGGGCCGTCTTCCGGAGGCGGTCGAGACGACGTTGTACCGGATCGCACAGGAAGCGCTGACGAACGTGGCCAGGCACTCCGGGGCCAAACACATCGACGTCATTGTTACCCGGGGCCCGTCGAACGTGCGGATGAGTGTGGCCGACGACGGCCGTGGCTTCGATCCCGCCCTCGTCATGACGAAGGCGAACGATCGAGGGAACTTCGGGCTTTCCAGCATGAGCGAGCGGGCTGCCCTTCTGAACGGTGCGATGGCGATCGAATCGCACACAGGAGCCGGGACGACGCTGACGGTGGATATTCCTCTGGGGGAAACGAGCGATGCCGAAGATTCGCGTGCTCCTGGCAGATGACCATGCCGTTCTGCGCGCCGGTCTGCGCTTGCTCCTCCACACTCAGCCGGACATGGAGGTCGTCGGTGAGGCCGGAGACTTTCCGGAGGCGGTTCGCCTGACCAGCTCGGCCAGGCCGGACGTGCTCATTCTCGACCTCACCATGCCGGGTGGGAACGGCATCCAGACGATCGAACGCATCGTGAAGGAGTCGCCTCAGCCGCGCATTCTGGTGCTGACGATGCACGACGATCCGAGTTATCTCCGTGCCGCGCTGGCTGCCGGGGCTGCGGGATACGTGGTCAAGAAGGCCGCCGACACCGAGCTGCTGAGCGCGGTCCGTGCCGTGTCCCAGGGACGCATGTTCGTGGACCTGGACATGTCCGGCGCCCGAATGCAAACCATTCTCGGTGAGAAGGATGATGGAGCAAACACAGCTACGACCGGACCGGCCAGTACCCTCAGCCCGCGCGAGCGTGAAGTGCTGCAAATTCTCGCCCAGGGACATACGAACCAGGCCGTCGCGGATCGGCTCTTCCTGAGCGTGAAGACCGTCGAATCGTATCGATCCCGCCTCATGCAAAAGTTGAAGCTCAGCACGCGCGCGGACCTGATTCGCTACGCAGTCGAGGTCGGCCTGCTCGGCCCCGGCAAGTTCAACACTTCGTCGGAACAACCGACCTGAAAAAACGTCGTTGCCAGCCTAGAGCGCCAGCGACGGCTATCGATACCCGTCGCTGGCGCTCCGGGCTGGGCGAACATCGTGACGCCGGCGTCCTCTCCATCGTGCCAATCCCATCCCGGCCGCACCGATTCCGGCCAGAAGCAATGTCGCTGGTTCCGGGTTGTGCGTGACCGTAACCGTCGCGCCGATGCTGCCGTCCGCGCCCGAGTTGGGCGGTCCGGGTGGAGTTAGATTGTCGAGATGGACGCTGTAAATGTGCTGGCCGAGGTGCAGTTGCTCGGTTGCCGGACTGGTAAGCGTGAATGTCAGAAACGAACTGAACAGGGAATCCGTACCGTTGATGATCCCAGCAAAGTGAACGGTGCCCTTCACGTTTGTGGCCTTATCGGTGATGGTCAAAGTAATGGTGAACGGCCTGTTCGTAAAGGTGTCCGGAGCGGTGATGGCGGCGTTACTGACCGCAAACAGATTCGCCAGGATAATATGGGAGGTGTTGTACACGATGCCTGTCGTGTTCGTGAGATGCACGGCACCAAGGGGGTGATTGTTGGAACTCACCAGCGTCGGAGTGACGATCGTGGAGAATTGCCACTCGACAAACTCTGCACGAGCGCTCGGACTCGTTCCCAGGCACAGGCTGGCCAGTACCACCAGCCGGATCGTCGAACGGGTCATCCGGGGCATCCTTTCCGTGAAGAGATTCAGAGAACAAGGCCTGCCATGAACCCCCAGGAGGAGTGCGGGACGACCGACAACGGTGGGAAAGTTAGCTGTTTTGACGACGGCTGTCAACGCGGAGTGTAGGGTTGCCGCACGGGCGAATATAGTATCGGGACAGTATCCGCCCACAGCCGCCGGCCCGACGCCGGCGCCCGGATACACTGCGGGACCCAAGCCATGCCTTCCGAGCGTGTTCCCTCCTTGCCTCGTGTCCTCGCCGACTTGCCGCTTTCTCCCGGAATCGGTGAGATGCTGCTCGGTCGTGTCGAACTGTTGCCCTGGGCGGCAGCGCGGGAATCGGGAGCGGAGCGGATTGAGGCCATTTACACCTATGGGCATCCGCTTGTGGACGCGGACATACTTCAGCGGCTGCCGGCGGTCCGCGTCATCAGCAATTTCGGCGTGGGGGTCGATCACATCGACGTTGCCGCCGCGGCAACTCGCGGCATTCCGGTGGGTAACACGCCCGGCATTCTCGACGGGGCCACCGCGGACCAGGCTTTTGCCCTGCTCCTGGCGGCCGCACGGAGGCTGGTCGAGGGAGATCGTTATGCCCGCAGCCCCGACTTCTTGCGTTACGATCCCTCCCACCTGGTCGGCCGCGAAGTTCACGGCAGCACGCTGGGCATCCTCGGCATGGGCCGGATCGGCGAGCAGGTGGCCCGCCGTGCCCGTGCTTTCGACATGACGGTTCTGTACCACAATCGTCGTCGGCGTCCGGTGGTCGAGGAAGCGCTCGGGGTTCGCTATGTCAGTCGCGATGAACTTCTCGCGGCCGCCGATTACGTGGTGCTGACCGTGCCGCTTACGCCGGAGACGCAGCGCCTGATCGGACGGGCGGAGCTGGCGCGCATGAAACCGACAGCCGCTCTCATCAATGTCGCGCGCGGGGCGATTGTCGATACCGCCGCTCTCACGGAAGCGCTGACCGCGCGCACGATCGCCTGTGCCGCGCTGGACGTGACGGACCCGGAACCGCTGCCGCGCGATCATCCGCTCCTACGGCTCAACAACGTCACCATCGCGCCGCATCTCGGCAGCGCCACCGAGCAGACCCGGCGGCGCATGGCGGAGGTCTCGGTGGAAAACCTGATGGCCGGATTGGCGGGTCGGCCGCTGCCGTTCCAGGTAGTGCTGCCCGGCAAATCGTAAGGCAACGTGAAGTCTCCCGGCCGAGGGCGCCTTTTGGGAAACGAAAAAGTGTCAGGAACCCTTTCGGGAAAAGGTTCCCGCCACGAATGGCACTTCCGTTGCAATTATTGCCAGGCCAAGGTTTTGCAGCTGGAGCCTGCGGCTGGCGACTCGCTCCTGTCCGCAGGGTTGCCGGGCCGAGCCCCGACGCTCCCGCTGTCCGCCGCGGCGCGCAACCTCTCCGTCGGCCCCTTGGGTACTGCCTGCCACGCCTGGTTTCCCCACCTCTTCCTCATTCTCCCACCAGCGCGAACACCTCGGTCTTTACTGGTTCAACAGTTCCGCGCGTGCCTCCTGCCGCGGTTTCGTCAACGGCGGATACGACTTGGGCCGCCGTTTGACACGACGCGGTTCCACACGACCCGGACGGTTACCTACCTCGTGTGTGGCCACCGCCATCCACAGCACCACCGTCACTACCCGACGCATCTCCTCCGAACCAAACAACTGGAGCCAGCGGAACTGCTCCAGGATCTGTAGCGCTCCCGCAAAACTTAGTTGCCGCGGACACAGACCCTTGGTCAACGCCGCCTCCGCCATCACCTTGCGCACCAGGTTGTAGCCCAGCAGATGAACCCAAAACTCACGCCGCACCATCGCTGGCGTCTTGCAGCTGAGTTGGTCCATCTTCAATGTCTGTTTGATGGCGCGGATATCCAGTTCCACATGCCAACGCTGCTGATACAGGTCGGCCAACTCTTCCTTGGAGTAATCCACGGCGTCGCACAACGTGGTCGCCACCACGATTTCTTTGCTGCGGTAACCCTTGTGCGTGACGCGGAAACGCAGTTCGCGCACCGTCAAGGTGTCCGGCAACGCGGCGTACTGCTGCGCGTCCATCCACTTGGGCCGTGGCGGCTTGGTCCAGACCACCACATGATCGTCGTTACCCAGGCGGCGGCCACGACGGAAATCGTAGTGCCGCAACTGGTGCAGTCGAAACACGACGGCGACGCCACGCTGCTGCAACAAGACGATCATCCAGTACGAACAGTAGTAGCGGTCGGCCACCACCACATCCCCTGGCCGCAGACGGTCGAGGAGTTGCCGGAACAAAGCGGTCTCACCGGTTTCCTTGCCCTTGTAGGGTCCAACGGCCGCATCGAGGACACACGCTGTGGCGAAGGTCAGCAGCACCACGGCGCGGATCATGGGGAAACCCAAGCCACGCTTTTGCGAGGACGGTTGCGGATAGACCGCCTGATTGTCCTTGGTATCCGCTAGGGTGCAGGTGAAGCCATCGACCAACAGCACGCGCTGGCGGTGCCAACGCCAGGACTCCGGGGCCTGGTCCTCGACGGCCGCGCCAACGGTGTGGGTCAGTTCGCGCAGGAAGGGTTCGGGCAGTTTGTGGCGTGCCTTGCAATAGGCGCCGGTGTTGGCGGAGCAAGGAGGCAATGACAAGCCGACGCGCAGAACCATGATGCGGGCGACGGCCGCGACGCAGGACTTGGAACCGCTGAGGACCTGGGCGAGAAAGCCCCAGAGCGTGAGGGCGGGTGTGAAGATGTCGCGGGGTCCGCCGGCAAAGCGGACCTGCTGGTCGTCGGCGACGCGCTGGATCAGCGCTGCGGACAGCGTCTGCTCGCCGACGGCGTCGCCGGTGGAGAAGGTCTTGAGGATGGTGGTAAAACGAGACCCGAGGGTGATGAGTGGATAAGATGGCATCGGCCGTCCGTGTCGAGAAGGAATGCGAAACCGAGACACAGACGGCCGAAAACCGGTGCAAAGTATAGACACAGGCGGTGCCGGTTACAAGAGGACAAGGAGCCGGAGCGAAAGAAACGGCAAAAATCTCCTCGCAGTGGAGGGGAGCCGTTCGTCGTCCGTAGCAGCAGTGACGGGAGCAGCTGGAAGTGCCATTCGTTCCCGCCACCTCTTGTTCTCCCTGGGATTTGGAGTTTAGACAGATTGGACACGAATCAGCTTGAGGCCGCACAATGACTCGGCGGCTTCGAAGTGCTTGACGTTGTTGGTCAGCAAAGCCAGGTCGTGACGTAAAGCAGCGGCAGCCACCCATGCGTCGGAAGGTGCGATTGGTCTTCCGCCATCTTCACAGGTGGCCACGACGCGCGCCCACGCCCAGGCCAAGTCACGGTCGTAGGGGATTATCAGGTAGCGGCGCAGCGCAGACTCCAGCTTTGCCGTTTTTTGCGTGCCCCACTGACGTTTGAGCGTCCACTTGAAAAGCTCGGCGACAGAAACGAACGTCAATGCAAGCCGTTGTCCCTTGATGAGGGGCCGAAAGGGCTTGGCATGAGGACTGTTCTTGAACAGGAAGCTAGCGAGGTCGATATCCACCAACAACGTTGGGCTCATCGACCTTGCTCCGCTTCGTGCGCCCGCCACAAGGCCACCACAGCTTCGAACCCATCATTCAGCTCATCTTCAGGCCAGCCGCCAAGCACCTCCTACGGGGAATCGGGCACAGCAACTCCCTGGCGTTCGGCCAATTCCGCGAGAGAGCAGGATTCCCAAAAACCCCCGGGGGACGGTCCGATGGCTTGAACTTGTACCGCGGTTCCATCGGGAAGTGGGACGGGGTTGCCAAAAACGACCACGCCATTTTCCATGTGACCTTGATAAACCATCGGAAACAGTCCTCGTCTGAATTGCCTGGGATGTTCTTGGCCATTATACGCGCCGAGTATCCTTCGGCCTGACGGCCCCGTTTCTTTCGCCTATTTCTTCTTCTCGTCGCGGTCCCACTCCACCTTCAACTTCGGCCGCGCGGCACGCAGCTTCGCCACGCCGTCGGCGGTGATGCCGTTCACGGGCCCGGCCGGATCGAGCGGCGGAAGGAACGCCTCGGGCATTGGGTCATCTGGCTCCACGGGGGCTGGCGCGGTTTTGTCCTTCGGGCCAATGACCTTCCCGCCCCCCAGATCGATCTTGCACTTCGGCAGCGCGTCCGAAAGCTTCCTGGCCCCGGCTTCGGTGACTTTGGTGAACGAAACGCGTAACAGCCGTAGCGTGATCTTGCCTTTTAAATGAGCCAACCCCGCGTCGGTGACGGGGCTGCCAGAAACGTTTAATGTGATTAGCTTGGCGGTTCCTCGAGACAGTACGGCGATAATTTCATCATCGACCCATGAGAGGCTGATATTCTCAACCCGCGGCATGCTCGCAAGCTTCCCGGTTAAACGGGCATCAACAATGTTGGAACGATAAATCTCGATTGTAGTTAGCTCCAGAGAACACAGATCGTCGATCCCTTTATCGCTGATGGGCCCGGCTTTTCCCAGACCCGTTAAGGACAAGAGTTTGAGTTTGGGCAATTCCTTTAAACGACTGAGCGTAGCGCTATCCGTCTTCTCCGCCAGGCAATCAAGATTCTCAAGGCTTGAAAATCGGCAGAGGGAATCCAGCGCACTCGATGTCAATTGGAATCTAAGCCACAGAAGTTTGATCGTTTTTGCCGCGGGCATTTTCGATAACCTGGCAAGTTCTTCGCCCGTCACCATTTCGACCTTATCGAAGTGATTCCAGATCGCCGTGAGTGACTGTAACTCGGCGATCGCAGGAAGCAACTTGGCACCAACAAACGTGGGCGGGAGGTCTTTGTTGTAGGCGCGGCTGAAAGCAATCGCAGTGACCTTGAATGGTTCCGATGGCAACTTCCCCCCGGTACGGATTAGGGGCCGCATTCCGGATTTCAGTTCAAGAGTTAGGTCAGCGAAAGGGATCAGCGACTCGGCCGCCTTGCGCTCGGGGTCCGCCGGTCCTTCGCTTGTCGCAGGCGGTGTTGCCTTCGTTTGGCCTTCCTTCGGCTTATCGCCGACGCCCGGCTTCACTGTCTCCTTGCCGTCGGCGTCGGTCGTGAGCGTACCCTTCGGGGTGCGGTGGGACAGCCCGTACAGTGCCAGGGAGCCGCCGAGGAGTAGCAGCAAGACGGCGGCCCAGACCAGCACGCGGCGTCTGCCTTTGGATGCAGCCCCGGCAGCGGCAGGGCGGTAATCGACGGTGGGGGCCGACGACAGCGCAGGTGGGATCGGGGGTGGCAACACGGGCATGGTCAGGGAGTCGGAAGGAGCATCCTTCAGCTCGCGCTCCAGCGCCTGCAAGCGCTCCCGGACGATCTTCGCCGACGCGGGGCGTTTCCCCGGCTCCTTGGCCAGCAGCTGCTCGATCAGGTCGGACAGACCGGCGGGGACCTGGGGGTTGAGCTGCCGCGGCGATTGCGGCGTCACCGACCCCAGGGCCATCAGCACCGCACCGGTGGTTGCGCCCCGGAACGGCAACTGGCCGGTACACATGCGGTAGAGCACGACGCCCAGGCTGAACAGGTCGCAGCGGGCATCGACCGGATCGCCGCGGGCCTGCTCCGGGGCCATGTACAACGGCGTACCGAGGATGGCGCCCGACTGCGTGACGTGGCCGATCCCCTCGATCAGCTCGCTGGCCTCTTCGAGCGGTTTGGCCAGGCCGAAATCGAGGATCTTGATCCGTCCGCCCTGTTCCGGCTCGATCCAGAGATTGCCCGGCTTGATGTCGCGATGGATCAGGCCGTGCTTGTGGGCGACTGCCAGCCCCAGGGCGATCTGCCGGCCCAGGCGCAAGACCTGGGCGGTGGACAGCTTGCCCTTCTTCTTCAGGAGTTCTTCCAGGCTCATGCCCTTGAGGCAGGGCATCGCCAGGAAGGGGACCCCGTTGGCCTCGCCGACCTGGTGGATGGCGACAATGTGGTCATCTTCGATGGCCGCGGCGGCCCGCGCTTCGCGCAGGAAGCGCTCACGTGCGCCCGGCGTCTGCGCCAGCTTGGGCTGCATGACTTTGAGGGCGACAACCCGCTTCAAGGCCGGGTCCTCCGCCAGGAAGACCTGGCCCATGCCGCCCTGGCTGAGCAGTTTCAGGACGCGATAGCCGCCCAGCCGGCCGATCTCGTCGGCTTGCTGCGGCGGCGCCAGGAAATCCAACCTCGCGCCGGCGTCGGGCAGTTGGCCGACCTGATACGCTGCCGTCTCCGCCTGCGCAGCATCGCGCTCCGCCCCGGTCCTGGTAGGGGAGTCCGGCTGGGCCGATGGTTCGCTCTGCTTTGATGTCGGTCGCGGGATGGTCATGGAGCGGGACCTCGACGCGGCGCCGGGACGGGGCGATAATCGCTTACTGTACCACCCGCGCGATACCGGTGTTAGGGAGAAAATTCACGAAAATGGAAACGGCCAATCTCGCATCACACAGTGCAGCGCGGCGAGGACACGATTTGGTCGTTGCGTCACCTCCCGCAGCAAGGACGGCCGTAACCGTGACACACCGCCCCAGTCCCGTCAGCGAAAACCCTACGCCGATTCTGCTCTCCCCACAACGCACGCGCCGGCGGTAGGCTGCAGGATGATCGTCGCCCGCGGTCTCACTCCGCGAGGTACACATGGTGACGCTGTTGCTCTCCGTGCTGTTGGCCGCGCGAAACGCACGCCGTGCCGAGTTCGTTTGGTATTTTCAGAGCGCAGACGGCAGACGAGCCGCCCGCCCGACCGCCGAATCCGTTCGGCAAGTGCGTCCGTATTCCTCGCAGGGAGTTCGTTCCGCAGTTTCGGAGTGCCGGCGGCCCGCTGGGTCCCCGGTCCTTCAGGGGCGCCGCCGGCACCGTGGGAGAGTTCGTTTGGCATTTTCGGGGTGCCGGCGGCGCGCCGCCACGAACGAGGTGCCGTCGCGCCGCTGCCGCCACGACAGAGTTCGTTTGGCAGTTTTGGCCCGTGCGACTGCGCGATACCTCCTGAAAGGCGAACGCGGACGGAGAGGTACCGTGGGTCAGGATTCCGATCCTGACTCGACCGGTCCGGATCGGAATCCTGACCTGCAAGGGCGCAAGCGTCCGCGGTGCGCCCGTCGAACGTTGCCGTATCGACGGAATGCGCCGCGGAAAAAGGGGAAAAGGCTGACGCTCCACGTAGGAACATCACGTGACCCAAATGGTTCCTTCGGCAGAAAAGGTTGTCGTCCGCCGTCCGCCGTTCAATATGAAAAAAATACGCATCTGGCACGGAAATCATTACGCCGGCATTCACAAGCTGCGCTCGATCGCCCCAGGAGGTCCGTCATGTCCCGTCTGTCGCTGCTGTGTTTGAGTCTGACCGCATTCATGCTGCCGGCTGGCCGCGCTGCCGAATCGACTCGGCCCATCGAGCTGAGCGTCGATGCGACCGAGGCGCCGCGGAAGCTGCTGCGCGCTCGACTCGTCATCCCCGCGGTTCCGGGACCGCTGACGCTGTATTACCCAAAGTGGATCCAGGGCGAACACGCTCCCAGCGGTCCGATCAACGACCTCTCTGGCCTGAAACTGCGCGCCGGTGGGAAGCCGTTGTCGTGGAAGCGCGACGACCTGGACCTGTATGCCTTCCACTGCACCGTGCCCAAAGGCGCCGACTCCGTCGAGGTATCTCTCGAATACCTCGCTTCCGCGGCGAAGGAAGGCTACACCTCCGGCGCCTCGATGACTCCGCAACTACTGATCTTCAACTGGAACCAGGTCCTGCTCTACCCAAAGGGTCTACCTGTCCGCGAACAGCCGATCCGCGCCAGCCTCACTCTGCCGCGTGACTGGAAGCTCGGCACGGCCATCCCGATCGAGACGACGAAGGACGCGGCCACCCAGTTCCAGACCGTGTCTCTGGAGATGCTCGTCGATTCGCCGGTCCTGTGCGGCGCTCACCTGAAGGAAGTGCCGCTCGCCAGCCCGGCGAACGGACCACCGCATTTCCTCATCCTGGCCGCCGATCATCCGCGCAGCCTGGAACTCAGCGCGGCCCTCAAGGAGCAGTACGAGCGCCTGGTTGCGGAGGCCGGCGCGCTGTTTGGTTCGCGGCATTATCGTTCCTATCGCTTCCTGGTTACGATGAGCGATTTCATCCGGCCCGACGGCATCGAACATCACGAGTGCAGCGACAATCGGCTGCCGGAGCGGTTCCTGGTGGATGACACGTACCGCAAGCAATGGACGGCCTGGTTGCTGGCGCACGAGTACGTCCACTCCTGGAACGGCAAGTATCGCCGTCCCGACGGCCTGGCGACGCCCGATTTTCAGCAGCCGATGAAGACCAGGCTACTGTGGGTCTACGAGGGCTTGACACAGTATCTCGGCTTCGTGCTGGCCACGCGCAGCGGTCTCATCACTCCGGAACTGATGCGCGAGAACTATGCTGTGATCGCCGACTGGGCACAGAATCAGGGCGGCCGCACCTGGCGGCCCCTCGAGGATACAACCACGGCCGCGCCGTTCCTGTACGGCGCCCGTTCCGACTGGGCCAGCCGGCGGCGCGGCGTCGATTTCTACGACGAAGGGGCTTTGCTCTGGCTCGACGCGGACACGTTGATCCGCGAGAAGACCGGCGGCAAGAAGAGCCTGGACGATTTCTGCAAGGCTTTTTTCGGCGGTAAAGACGGTCCTCCCACAGTCAACCCCTACACCTTCGACGACGTAGTGCGAAGCTTGAACGACGTCGTGGCCCACGATTGGAAAACGTTTCTTGAGAAGCGCCTGACCGGGACCGACGCCGCGCCGCCGCTGGACGGATTGCACCGCGGCGGCTGGCAGATGGCTTACGGCAAGACGGCCGGCGACTATTTCAAGACCCATGATACCGAGGACAAGTCGATCAACGTGACCTGCTCCATCGGCTTGCTGCTCAAGGACGACGGCCAGGTAACCGACGTGATTCCCGGCAAGGCGGCGGACAAGGCCGGCATCGGACCCGGCATGAAGATCCTCGGGATCAACAACCGCCGCTTCACCGCCGAACGCCTGCACGATGCCGTGGAAGCGACGCGGGACGGCAAGGAGAAGATCGCCTTCCTGATCGAGAACCAGGACTATTTTAAAACCATTGCGATCCAGTATTCCGAAGGGGAGAAGTATCCGCTGCTGAAGCGCGGAAGGCAAACCGGACCTGCTCGGCGACATTTTGCGAGCGCGGCGGGAAGTAGCAACGCTGTATGGCTGTATCGCGAGGGATTCGCTTACTGGTCGTGATAAGCCGCGCCGATCAGTTAAGATAATGGGATCGGTGCCGTTGCAGTTAGCGCGAGGTTCGCTGGCGCGGGGAAGGAGGTTTTATGATGACGAAAACCATTGAGATTGTCGATCGCGGCCGGGGCATGCAGCTTTCGACGAGTCGGGTAACGGTGCAGGATCTGGTCCCCTATTTTCAGGAAGGTTGTTCCTCCGAGGAGATTGTCCGCTGGATTCCCACGCTGACCGCTGAGGAGATCGCGGTAGTCCAGCGGTATTACCGGGATCATCAACAGGAACTGGATGAAGAGGACCACCGGATTCGCTCACGCAGCGCCAAGCGAAAGAATCCGGCCTGGGTGGAGAAGGTACTCGAAGAAGCCCACGTTGAGCGCCTGGCGATTGTGGAACGGCTGCGCAACCAACAGGGCAACGGAGAGGCCGAGTGAAGGGCATCGTCGCTGACGTCAACATCCAGGGATATGTGGACTTGCTCGTCGTACTAATGCAGGCCGAACCCTGGAAGTTGTTTTGGGACCATCTGCAATTGCGGTACGTCCACTTCGCCGAAATCGGATTGGCGCCCGACTCTCTGGATTCCCTGGTGTGGGAAACTTGCCAAAGGGAATCGCTGGTGCTGATTACCGATAATCGGAATAAATCCGATGCCGACTCGCTGGAAGCGATGATCCAAACACGCAATACGCCGACAAGCCTGCCGGTGTTCACTATCGCCGACGTGTCGCATTTGCGCTGCTCAGCCGGGATTATGCTGATCGCATCATCGACAAGTTGCTCGATTCGTTGCTCCGGATAGACGCGCTCCGAGGAGCGGGGCGGTTGTATCTTCCGTAGCCGATCAAAAATCCGCACTCCCCGGAACCCGTGGAAACGGTATCACGTCGCGGATGTTCGCCATGCCGGTAACGAACTGCACCGTTCGCTCCAGGCCGAGACCGAAGCCCGAGTGCGGCACTGTGCCGTAGCGGCGCAGATCGAGATACCACCAGTACGACGCCGGGTCGAGGTGCTGCTCCTTCATCCGCATTTCGAGCACGTCGAGCCGCTCCTCGCGCTGACTGCCGCCGATGATCTCGCCGACACGCGGCACTAGCACGTCCATCGCTCGCACCGTTTTGCCGTCGTCGTTGAGCCGCATGTAAAACGCCTTGATGCCGCGCGGATAGTCGAACAGGATCACCGGCTTCTTGAAATGCTCCTCCGTCAGGTAGCGCTCGTGCTCCGACTGGAGATCGACGCCCCACTTGACCGGAAACTCGAACGTCTTACCGCACTTCTCCAGGATCTCGACCGCCTCGGTATAGGGCAGGCGCACGAACTGACTGCCGGCGACGCCTTCCAGGGTTTCGCGCACGGTCTTGTCGATGCGCTCCTGGAAGAAGGCGACGTCCTCCGCGCAACGCTCCAGCACGTCCGTGCAGATGCGTTTGATGAAGGCTTCGGCCAGGTCCATGTTGTCGGTCAATTCGTAGAAGGCCATCTCCGGTTCGATCATCCAGAACTCAGCCAGGTGCCGGGCCGTATTGGAGTTCTCGGCGCGGAATGTCGGGCCGAAGGTATACACCTTGCCCAGGGCACACGCGAAGATTTCCGCCTCCAGTTGTCCGCTAACGGTCAGGTACGTCGGCCGGCCGAAGAAGTCCTTGCTGTAGTCGATCTCGCCCTTATCGTTCCGCGGCAGCTTGCCGAGGTCCAACGTCGTCACGCGGAACATCTGCCCGGCACCCTCGCAGTCGCTGGCGGTGATGATCGGCGGGTGGATGTAGTAAAAGCCCCGTTCCTGGTAGAAATTATGGATCGACATGCACACCTGGTTGCGCACCCGTGCCACGGCGCCAAAGGTGTTGCTGCGCGGCCGTAGATGGGCGATACTGCGCAGGAACTCGAAGGAATGACCCTTCTTCTGCAGCGGATAGTGGACCGGATCGGCGGTGCCGTGGACGACGATCTTGCTCGCCTTCACCTCGGTCGCCTGCCCCTTGGCCGGCGACGCCTGCACGGCACCCTCGATCGTGACGGAGCAACCGACCGAGAGATGCAGCACCTCGCTCGTGTAGTTCGGCAACGCCGCCTCGGCGATGACCTGAACGTCGCCGAAGCAGGAGCCGTCGTTCAACTGAATGAAGCTGAAACCGCCCTTGGAATCGCGCCGTGTCCGCACCCAGCCGTGCAACCGCACGGTACGGCCGACCGCCTCGGGTTTGCGAGCGTCGGCGACAGTGATCTTGTCCATCGCAGGAGTCTCCCTTCGCCACCTTATGGCTGCCTCCGCCGCCGTTTCTTGGGTGGGCCGACCGCGCCCTCGGTGGTTAACTGTTGCCGGAGTCGTTCGAGTTGCTCGGACGTTAACGCGGCGAGTACTTCCTCGGGGGTCAGGTCTTTTAGCCGCTGTTCGGGTGTCACATCTTTGAGCCGTTGCTGGGGTGTGAGAGCCTTAATCGCTTCCTGCTGCTCCGCGGGCGTCAGGTCCTTGAAGTGTTCCTTCGCGTAGTCGCGTTGAAAGTCTTCCATCGTGTAGGGCATGGCGATCCCTTCCTCTTGATACCCTTCGAGTAACTTTTGGATCAGCGAACTCGTATTCGGCGAGTGCTGGCGGTAATGTTCTCTGCCGTAACCCAACTGTTCCCGCGAGGCGCTGAACAGATGCAGCATGGCGTTGTGTTCGCTCTGAGGAAGTTGTCCCGCCACCACAACGCGAATCACATCGGTGCCGCGCCGGCATTGGTATACACCTTCGCCCAGCACTCCCATGGCACCGATTGCGCCAGGTTGTGCGGAAAGCGGCTGCATACAGCATACATTCGAAACGCACTCTCGGGCAACAGCGGCTCACCGCCGGAACTGAACTGTTTGCGATAGTTGACATAGTGGCCGGTCAACTCCTTGAGCGCCCAGTCGTCGAGCGCTTCCTGATGCGACTTGAACGTGATGAGGTTGTGGTCGGCCAGATCGTCCAGTCCGTCGGGCAATCGTTCGGTAAACCGGCCCTTGCGTTTGCGGAGGATGACAACGTCGAGATATTGCTGCTTGATCGACAGATCTTTCTCCAGTTCGACGATGAACGGCGAACCGGTGAAGAAATCGGTCAGCAGCAAGCCGAAGAGACGGTGCCAGTCCATGCTTCCGTTGTATCCGTTTGATCCTCTATTGTAGACGTTGCGGTCTCTCCCCCCTGATTACCTGTCACGGCCCCGGCGTCGCGGTTTGAGCGTGGACGAGACGGAGATAGACACGGGCCATGTCGGTGCGCTTCACCATGCCCACGAGCTTGCGATCCACGATGCTACCGACTACCGGCAGTTCCGGCAGGTCGTTCAATACGAACAACTCGGCGGCCAGCTCCAGCGGCTGGTCGGGGGTCAGCGGCCGAAAGGTCGTCCGCATCAGGTCCAGCGTCACCAGCCAGGGGAGCGACTCGCGCCGCGTCGCCGTCCAGTAGACCTCGTTCAGATGCACGACGCCTAGCAAGCGGCCGACGCTATCGACCACAGGGAGGACCATCCGGCCGGACGCGTCGAAACGCCGCACGACGACGTCGAGCTTGTCTTCGGGGCGGAGCGGCTCGACCCGTGCGTCTTCGGTCAAGAGTTGGGCCACGGTCTGACCTGCCAGCACTTCGCGGATGTAATCGCCCTGGTGGCCGGGGAGTTGGAGCGGCCCTTCACCTGCGAGCTGTAGAGCGATTGCTCGTCGGACAGCAGATACGCCAGGGCACAGACCCACAGAGCGGGCACGATCAGCCGATAGTTGCCGGTCAGCTCGCAGACGATGACCAGGGTGGAAAAGGGTGTCTTGGCGGCGGCGGCGAAGAAGCCGGCCATGCCGACGATCATGAAGCTGGCCGGATGCGGCGCCAGATTCGGCGCCATTCGCTGCACGAGCAGCCCGAAGGCTCCGCCCGCACAGCCACCGATCACCATCGACGGGCCGAACACGCCGCCGGAGCCGCCGCTGCCGATCGTCAGGCTCGTCGTCAGGATTTTGCCCAGGGCCACCGCGAGCAGCAGCCCGGCCGACAGCCCCGTGGATTCGTTGAACCCTTCCTGCAAGATGCCGTAGCCGAACGACAGGATCGACAGGACCTGCCGGCTCTCGTCGAATGCGAAATACAGGGCGACAGCGAGGAGGGCGCTGAGTGTCGAACCAACGGCCGGTCTCAGCCAGCGCGGCAGAGGCATCCGGCCGAACAGATGGGTAATCCAGTAAAAGCCGCGCGTGTAGACCATCGCCAGCAGGGCCATCAAGACGGCGAGGATCACATAGGGACCGAGTTGCCAGACGTTGTGGAACGTCAGTTCCGGCGTTTTGAACAATGACCCCCAGCCGAAGAAGAGGCCGAACGTGCTGTAAGCGACCACGCTGGCGATGCCGGAGGGGATCACGACTTCCGGCTCGAACTCCGGCGAGGAGTAGAGGACCTCGGCGGCGAAGAGGGCGCCGGCGAGAGGGCGCGAAAGATGGCGGCCACGCCGGCGCCCATGCCCGCCGCCAGGAGGATGCGCCGTTCGGCCGCCGTGAGATGTAGTAGCCGGCCCAGCAACGACCCGAAGCCGGCTCCGATCTGTGCAATCGGTCCTTCGCGCCCACCCGAGCCGCCCGTGCCGATGGTGATCGCCGACGACAGGAGTTTGACGATCGGCACCCGGCCGCGGATGAAGCCCTGCTTGTGGTGGTAGGCGCCGATGACGGCGTCGGTGCCGTGGCCCTCGGCCTCCGGCGCGAACGTGAACACGAGGTAACCGCTGATAAGTCCGCCGATCAGAGCCGTCACCGGCAGCATCCACGGTCGCAACGGCGTGGCCGAGTGCGGAATCCAGGCGACGATGGCCTCACCGGCCGGTCCTTCCGCGGTAGCCGGCCATGTCGTCGAGCGTCCAGAGGACGACGAACTGGCAAGCGACCGTAAAGACGACGGCTCCAAGCCCGGCCACGATGCCTACGAGGACAGCTGCTCCGAAGAGTCGGGCCTGTCCCGAGGAGCGTTTGCGGCTCAGTTCGAGGAACTCGGGAAACCAGCGGAGAGGACTGGTGGGAACGCGCTGCTTCGATCCACTGCCTTCCAAGGCGTCACCTCGCCGATAATCGAGCTTTCGTCCGAGGGGGCCGCTCCCGCCTCATTCGGTCAGTGTTGGCATAGGAGTGCCCGGCGTCGGGGGCAAGCGGACTCGGCGCGCACTGCGGACGCGGCCGTCGGTCACACTGCTTTTGCGGCTATCTTTGAGGAGCGGTCGTTCCTACGAAGTGTCCGCCGCCGGCACAGCCACCAGTTTTTGCCAAACGAACTCTCCCTCCTGGGTTTGGCGGGCGGTCGCGGTGATCTCCCACGGACCCTGCCGACCGCACCGCGGCAAGCCGGCGAGCGGCTTGAGAGGAAAAATGCGAAACGAACTGATTGTGGCTGCATCGTACGACGGGGTTGATGCGCACAGTGGCTTTACGTCGAGCTGTGCATCAAACGAAACGGGCCGAGACACTCGGTCGAAATTACCGAACGAACTCGGCCGTGGTGCAGGCGGTGCGCCTGCTGCCGGTTCGCGCAGGCGGGACACCTGCACCCCGAAATAACCGAACGAACTGGTTCGTGGTGCGGGCGATGCGCCTGTTGCCGGTTCGCGCAAGCGGGATGGCTGCGCCACAAAAATACCGAACGAACTCGGTACGAGCGGATTGACATCGGTGTGCGTTTGCGTTTCGCGACACGTCTGCGCTCAAACCCAGCATTGTGGCGACCAGGAACGTGAACATGTCTACCTCGGGATGACGAATCACGGGCGACAAACATCCCGGAGACTATCGGAGGTGTGTGCGTTGGGGGGAGAGCAATCGCAGGAGAAATCGTGACTGCGGGAAGGCGGTGGGGCTACTTCCGTTGTTGCAGAGGACGAGTGCGTCTTCGTCTTGTGCCCTTGCGCATGTCTGTTATAAGCCGACCCTCGTGAACACCGCAAAGCCGAGGATCGTCCCATGTTACCTGTCCGCCGCCTCCTGCTCTGCGTGCCCCTCGTAGGAATGCTCATTGCAGCAACGGCTACTGAAGCCAGAGCCGACTTGCTGACCGATCCCACGGGCCAAATCCTGTCCCTGCTGAAGTCGGTCGAGTTCGGGTTGACAAACAACTGGCTGGAACCAGCGGACGTCAAGACGATGATGACTGTCTGGCCTGGCCTGCTCAAAGACCCTGGTCTGATCGAAAGCACACCACCCGGCCCGCTCGCCACCATGCGACCGGATCAGGCAGACTGTCTGGGAAACTCGATCCGCTTCATCACACTTAAGGAAGCCATCGCGCTCGCACTGGAAGGCGGCCCCATCGATAGTCAAACCTTGAATGAACAGAATCAACACTCCTCGAATCAACCGAGTTCAATAGGGACCGGGCTCAAATCCCACGTAGCCCCTGTCGCCCCCTGCGCACATTACACTATGCGCGTTGACGAGCATACTTTTACTTGCGCCAGTACCCTTCCAATCCGTCTCGAATTCGAGCGGAAAGTGCAACTCCTAAGGATGAACGTCGAGATGGCCTACTGGAACCTCCAGTACGGTTACTGGAATGTGTACGCCCAGGAGCAAGGGATCCGCTTCGCTTACGAAGCGTGGAAGATGGCCAAGTCGAAATACGAAGCCGGCCGCGGCACGAAGGCCGACCTTGTCCAGGCGCACGGCCAGTACGAATCCTTCCGCGCTCTGCATCTGATCGCCCTCAATGACGTTTTCGATCAGGAACGATTCCTCCGCAGCATGATGGGCATGCAGGGCATCCTTGACGACGGCAAGCGGCTGGTGCCGAGCGACCGGCCGACCCTGGCGCGAGTCCGGCCCGACTGGGCGTCCGCACAAGAGCACGCACTGGCGTCGCGGCCGGAGATCATAGTCGGCCGGCAGATCGCCCATCTCGCCAAGAAGATGTGGATCGCGCTGAAGCCTTTAGAGCAGTGCTTCGCCATCTTCGGTTTCACAGTCGCGCCGGAACCTGAATACCCAGGGCGCCACCATATCACTCTTGTAAGCCCACCCGATCCGGCCGATTCCCGGAATATTCTCGCCTATGCCTATGAGATGCTCAAGTACGAGGAGGGGAAGACGACCAGTTATCTGATCCAACAATATCGCCGCGTGCCATTGAACTATGAAATGATCCGTGTCCAGCGGGCCACCCGTGAGTCCTACGCCGAGACGATGAAAGAGCAGCTCGACAACTACACAGCAGGGATCGTTAAGCTCGACGAGTTGCTTGAGACCATGCGATTCTGGTGCAACGCAAGGAGTCAGGAGCAACTCTCCATCCGCGATTACAATAACGCCCTGATCCAATTTGAGTACGCCACGGGGAGCATCTTGGAGCGGGATCCTATCACGATCATCGAGGAAGCTATTCCCGCGTGGCCGTGAATTGTACTCATTCCGTTTGGGCGCCGCAGATCGAGGGAACTCTATCCCGAAATGTAGACCCTGAAGCCACACCGAGAATGGGTCTGGTTCAAACGGGGCACCGTAGGGGTAACACCGTGGTAGGACGGCTTTGCAATCCGTCCGCCATCGCCCGGACGGATTGCAAATCCGTCCTACCACGGTGCCACACGCCTTTGAATCATGCCCGAAGTGGGTGCCCAAACAGAGTTTGGGCACGAGACGAATCAGCGGTTCGCAGAATCACATGGTCTTGCGAACCGCTGCCCGACGGAAGTTTCCGCTCAATGGCACTCCGCCTCCAGCGGCGCCGCCAACTCCTTCACGTAGAACAGTCGGCCCGCCAGCGTCGGCATGTAGGTGCTGGGAATCCACGGCGTCGGCTCGTGCAGCAAACTCATACGCAGCGATAACCCCTGCCACTGCATCCCGCGGTTGAAGACGCCGTCGGCGCCGCCGATGATGCGGTCCGCTGCCAGGAACAGGGCCGGCCCGATGGTGTTGGCGAAGCGCCGGCACCAGCGTCGTTCGGCTGCGGAAACTCGTCAACGCGTTCTGCTCCACCGTCAGCGGATGGAGCTTCGCGCCGAGGCGATGCGTTTGGGCTTTCCACTCGGCTTCCGAGGCGAACTCGCCGGCGAAGTGCGGCTCCCAGAAGGCGATGTGGCACACCCGGCCGATGCCGAACACCGTCACCAGCTTCGCCCCTTGCTTCTTCAGGTCGGCGATCTGGGCGGCGTAGGTCGGCAGCTCGCTCTTGACGGCGAAGTGCCGTTGGCGTGCCGGGACCGTCAGCTTGCCGAGCGGACCGTAGAACGCCTGTTCCATCGCATATTGAAACGCACCGTGATTGTCCGGCGGCAGCGTGTTGCCGTGCGGCGTCGGACCATTCGTCCATGTTGAAGCCGTGAACGTGATCGCACGGCACGCCCCACTCGGTCAGGAAATAGACCGTCCAGCGGTACATGCCCATCGGTCCGACGGGCAGGATGAAGGCGATCGGTCGATTCGCCTGCCGGGCCAGCTGCACTTCACGGGCGATCTCATGGCCCATGAAGGTGTCGAAATCCTCGAACGAGGCGCAGGCGACCGGCTCGAACTGCGGGTGCCACCAGCGCTGTCGGGCCGTGGCCTGTGCCGGCGGCACGGCTGCAAGGCGGTCGATCTTCGCCAGGTCCCAGCCCTTCGGGGAAGAAGCCGTCCATCAGGGAGCCGCTCAGGGTCGTCATCAGGTTCATCTCACGGATGAGTTCTCATTACGAATGCAGGTTCCAAGGCGGACCATGTCGGCCACGGTGGACGTATTGACTGGCGCGATAGCCCCGGAATCGACAATACTCGCTACCAGCGGCATAAAAAAGAGCGCGGCGGCCTCGCAGTCAACTGAAATTTTCAAGAATCACTTGTATCCCGCCCCGAACGGCGGTAGAATTAGAAGGGATCATGCGCCTCCCTCGGCTGCGCGGCCGATGGAGTGAAGCATGACGTCTAACGTTGCGGCCAAGCCGGCCCTCGTTTTCGGGAGGTTCCCCTTCATGTTGCTCCGCCGTCTGCTGGGTATCTTCTTGCTGTGCGGTCGCCGTGGTCCTCCCTTCGGCGGCCGAGCCGGATAAGGATAAGGCTGCGAAGGAGAAGGTCGTCACGGACGCCAAGGACGCCCTGAAAAAGGCCGAGGACGGCCTGAAAGCCGCCGAGAAGGCCGTGACGGACAAGAAGGACGCCAAGAAGAAGAAGACGCTGGCGAAGGCCGTCGATGCGGCGAAGAAGGCCGTCGATGATGCCAAGACCGCGTTGAAAAAGGCCGAGGACGCAGCGAAGGAAGCCCGGCCGAGAAGAAGGACAAGGAAAAGGCCACGCTGAAGTGGAAGTTCGAGAAGGGCAAGGACTTCTACCAGAAGATGACCACGAAGACGACGCAAAACATGAAGGTCGATGAACAACGAGGTCAAGCAGGTTCAGGAGCAGACTTTCTATTTCAAGTGGTCCGTCGTTGACGTGAAGGGCGACGAGGTGGTCCTGAAGCAGAAGATCGAAGGCGTCGTGATGAACATCGACATCGGCAACCAGAAGATCGCTTACGACTCGACCAAGGATAAGGACGCCGCCGGCAGCAGCAATCCGCTGGGCGAATTCTTCAAGGCGCTGAAGGATTCGGAATTCGACGATCAAGCTGGACACGGTCAAGATGAAAGTGACCGAGATCACCGGTCGGAAGGAGTTCATCGAGAAGCTCGGGAAGCAGAACCCGCAGATGAAGCCGCTGCTGGAGACGATCCTCAGCGAGGAGGCTCTCAAGCAAATGGCCCTGCCGACCTTCGCCGCCATCCCCGGCAAGGAAGTAACCGCTGGCGACAAGGCGACGGGCACTTGGAGCAACAAGACCGAACTCGACATGGGGCCGATCGGGAAGTACGTCAACGAGTACACCTACACCTATGAAGGCAAGGACAAGGAAAAGAAAGATTTCGACAAGATCAAGGTTGAGACGGCCCTGAAATACACGCCGCCTACCGACGCGGCCGGCGGCGGCACCGCTGGTCTGCCGTTCAAGATCAAGAGCGCCGACCTCAAGAGCACCAAGGCCGAGGGCACGATCCTCTTCAGCGAAAAGGAGGGCCGCATCGTCGAGCTCGACGATGAACCTCAAGCTCAGCGGCAAACTCAGCATCGAAATCGGCGGCCAAACGACTGACGTCGAGCTGGATCAGGTGCAGGAATCGACGGTTGAGAACCAAGGCACGACGTTTATCCCCAGCACCGAGAAGAAGTAGAACGGAGCCGATACGAACGCACGGCCCGGCGGCGGGGAGACGGTTCCCCGGTGCCGGGCCGTGCGGTTTTCATGTCTCGTCGCCGCCTTTCCTCCAACGCGGTTCCGCCGTCACGATCGGCAGCCGTCTTCTCACTTGTGCGTAACCCGATTCCGCAAAAAACACCCATCCACGCCGCGATCCTCCTGTTTTCCTGCTTTTCCAGCCGGTCCCCATTGGAACGGCCTTTGCTCTCAGGTACGGGATCGGAAAAGGGAGCGAGCCATGCTCCAACCTCATCACTTACCGCCACGATTCCTGACGGATCGGTGTGCCGGAAGGCATGGTTCAAAGGCGGGTGGCACCGTGGTAGGACGGATTTGCAATCCGTCCGCTATAGCCTGGACGGATTGGAAATTCGTCCTACCACATGTCACCCCTCCGGTGCCTCGTTTGAACCAGGTCTGGAAGTCGGGCGGAGAAGAAGGGCGGCAGTGATGACCCGAAGGCCGAAACCGGCTCCAACGGCGGGACGGTCCCGCCGGAAGTGGTGGAGGCCCGAACATCCGTGAGGAGGACACGACGATGGTGGGATACCGCATTAGCGTGACGGTTGTTACGATCCTGGCTCTGGCGGCGGGAGGTGCTCGGCTCACCGCTCAGGAAGAGAGGAGCAAGACGGAAGGGAATCGATCCGACCGGCTGGAGGCGCTGGTGGCCAAACTCGGCCTCAACGACCGGCAGAAGGAGGAGATCCAACAGGTTCAGAAAGACTTCGACAAGAGGGCGGAGCCGCTGGAGCAGCGCCTCTGGACGCTGCACCAAGAAGAGTTCACGGCGATGCGCAATACCCTCACGGAGGGGCAGCGCGCCAAGCTGCCGGAACTCCTGAAGGAAGCGTGGGACAAGGAGCTGCGCAGGATCACCGGCGAACTCGGCCTGAACGACGATCAGAGGCAGCGGGTCATGAAGATCCGCGACGAGTTCCAACCGAAATGCCTCGCCCTGATGGACCAGAAGGGCGAAGACGCGTTCCGGCAGTTCCACGAACTGAGGTCCGCGGCACATCGGGAGGTGCGTCAGATCCTAACTGAAGAGCAGCGTACCAAGCTGCCGGGTATCCAGCGCGAAGAGTTTCACCGCTTGCACGACCCGGCGATCCGGCGCGAGTTCATGAACTCCGTCGCCGAGAAGTTGAATGCGACCAAGGACCAGAGGGAGCAGGTCCAGAAGATCATGGCCGAGTACAACCCGAAGATGGAACAGCCGACGGCCGAGTTCAAGAAGCTGCATCAGGAGGAACGCGCCGCGATCGAAAAGGTGCTGACTCCGGAGCAGCGCGAGAAGCTGGACGTGCTGCGGAAGAGCAAGGGCGATTAGACGCCGCCGAGAGTGCGGTGAGTGACCACCGCCGGGGCACGTGTTCGCACACCCCGGCGGTTGCTAGACAGTCTCTTTCTGAGAAACAATCACCTGAAAGGCAGCCAGGATCCCGCCCACATTGTCGATGAACCGTCGATCCTGGTCGATCAGCAGCACGGAGGCTTCAAGCCGCAAGAACTGCCACACTTCACCGGTGGTTATGCATCCGTACAAGGGTTGTCGCGGCTCGTGGGCACGCTCGTTGAACAATCGTGCGCGCCGACCATCTGGGCGGCACACTGGCCGAGTCCAGCCTCGACATCTCCCTTTTTGGCCTCTAACACCGTCAACAGCGGCGCCCGCAAGCGCGCCACCGGCGGGGTCCGCGCAGGATGTAATCGCATTCGCCAATCAGACCCCGTTCCGAATCGACATCCAGCCGCTGGCCCGAATAGATGGACAGTGCGCCCGGAGTGAACTCGCGGGCAGCGAGCAGGACGGGCACCACCAGGAACTCCGAGCGGGCCTTCTCGCTGACCAGGGCCGCAACGTGTCGGCCCCGATCAAGCAGGTCGCGGAGCCAGTCCGGGACCGGCAGCGGACTCAGACCAGGAAAAAGAACGCCGGGCACCGCGGACAGCCCAAAAGCTGACTCAACTCCTTCCAGGGTGAAGTCCGTGTATGACATTGATCCGATCTCGGAACCATGACACCGACCGTCAGGGACGCCGGTCAGTTCGTCACCCGCACTCGGCCATCGGCCAGGAAGCGGATTGTCACGTCGTTGCGGCCGGGGTAATCGAAGTTGATCTGGCGCGGCAAGGTCCGCACATTGCGCGGCTGGCCAACCGGCAGCGTGAACGACACCTTCACCGGCTGGTTCGTCACTGGATGCAGCAGCACGACCTCGTAGGTGCCGGCCGCAGGCTTGAACGTGCTGGCGAACTCTCGATGCGATTGCGGACGCACCGTCTCGGCCCGAGGCAGCGGCACTGGAATCGAGAAATCGGTCTGACCCGGCTTCGGCAGCGGCACCGGAATGGGGTCGCCGATCTTCTGCGTCCGCGGCGGCGGCAGCACTTCCTCGACAGGCAGCGATGGTTCGACCACGCGCGTCGTCGGTGCCGGCATCACCACGACTCGGCGCGGTATCCGTAGATTCACAAACGGCGCCCGCACGTAGACGCCGTCGCCGCCAACTTGAACACCGACGAACGGCGGCATTCACGACGACCTCGGCGCGAGCCGGCGCGGTCAGTCCGGCGAAAGCCGCCAGGGCGGGCAGGCAATAGCGAATGATGGGTCGCATGGTTCGTCCTCCTCTTCGCCGCTTGCGGCTTGGCAAGTGCTAAACCGCAAGTGGCGAACTCTAATCTTTCTTCGGAGCGGGCTTCTCTTCCTCGACACGTACCCTCCCAGCGAAACGATCCACTAACACGGTCTCGGCGGGATAACCGAACCCGGACGGGGGGCCAGGACCGCCTATCTCCATTTTACAGTAGATCGTCATCCTGTCATCTTCCACGACAACGCGGGTCACGCTCAACCGATCGGCGTCGGAACCGCGCAGCCCCGCCGCGACGGTGACGATCATGTGCTTCTTCCAGTCGATGGCCGGCACACGCAGCCGGCCGGCCATCAGGGATGTCGCGGTATCGCTGACCGTGGCGCCCGTTAGATTCATTTCATGTGCAAGCTGTGCGCCGTCGCGGAACACGAAGAAGCGAAAACCGCGTTTCATCGCCGAGCCGGGTTGCCAGACGGCACGGGCGTACACGCCGTCAGCCGGCGGCGTCTCGGCGATCGCCTCGCTCACCGCTTCCATGCGTGCCGGCCACAGCTCCAGCTGCTTCTTGCCGTCCGATTCAACCTCGACCAACTTGCCGACGACACGCAGGCGCTGTCCGACATGCACTACCAGCAGCGGGGCCTTGCTTGCCACAAACAGCTCGCGCACCAGTGGCTTGCCGGTTCCGTCGCGGCCGGTCAACCGATAGGGATTGAAGCGCGACGGTCCGCCGAGCGTTCCGCGCGACGGTGTGCGTTCCAGAATACCGTCGAAGATCATCTCGGCCGCCTTGGCCGCCTTGTAGTCGGCGTCGTCGGCCAGGATGACGACCGGAGCGGGCCGCTCCGTCGCCAACGACGCCAAGCACACGGTCAGACCGCAGATCAGGCTGATTCGTCGCATGGGACGCCCCTCCGCGCCGCATTGTCTCCACCTTGAAACGACGACGCAACGGGAGGTTTCGATTGATGCGGCTGTCCGATGTTCGATGATTTCGTCCGTCCAGAAGAAGAAGTCAGTACGGCATTCCGCAACCTGCCTCTACCAAAGAGGTGCCGATGGCCCAGATGCGGCTTCCGGTTCAGAGCCAACCGCATTGTCCAAGGACCGGACGAATTCCGTCAACTCCCGTTCCCAAAGCTGTCTGCTCTTATTTACACGCCGGAAGTACAGGGAGGGTTCTCGGCGACCACGGACATGGCAACCGTAACACTCCTCCAGAGGCAGGCAAACCATATCATTCATGCCCTCGAAGTCGATGAGCAAATTGGGTTCGCTGGTACTACGCTGAATCTCCCATGTCGCTGAAATGTCGTAGTCGTTACCAGCGTGAACGGCGACTACGCGCCAGCCTCGGCTGGCCAGGGACTCCTTCAGAGCACGGAGATGATGCTTCGACACAACCAACACTCCACCGCCAAATTCCTGACTTTCCTGATTGGCGCCAGTCAGCTATCTGCCGCGTGGACTTCCGGCACGAACCATTTCACTCCGACGCTGGCATCCACGCTGATCGCGCTCAACGGTCACGGTCCTCTCGCAATAAGTCCGCACTATCGCTAAAGGTCCGACCCGACGCCGCAAGACGGCTGTAGATTGAGTCCGCTTCCGCCCAGCCATCCGGGGGATCGCCGCGCAGAGCTTCCGCGAGGATCGCTTTCGCCTCATCCGCAAGCGTTCGTCCATGAAGCGAGGCGCGCTCTTGCAGGTGATGGAGGACAACATTGTCCAGATTGGTAAGGACCAGTTCCGACATCGCGCACTCCTGTGCTGGACATTGGGCTTGTCGGTATTCTATTCGGTCCTGAAGTCTCGCAACAGACTGCACTCCCGTTCTACGGCCGTTGCGTACAATACGATTGGCATGTCGTTCCACGTAACGACGAATGGGAGCCTCGCGGTTTAGAGGAGACGAACCGTCATGAGCAGCACCACCGAGCGCGAAAAGCAGAGCTTCGCCGAAACCGCCCTGCGCCTGGGCGGCAAGACCGAGGAGGAAGCCCGCCGCACCGGGGCCGTCGACAAGGCCGACGAACAGGTCGAGAGCGCTGTTCGCGCCGCAGTACCAGACCGTCAACAGCCCCATCCACAAGGCCGTCTGGGACGGCAAGGTGCCGCTCGAGCTGTTCCAGCCGCCGCCGCTGCCGGCGTCCGCATCCCTGCGACGCCGTCGATGGAGCAGTCGCTCGACGTCGTCCGCCGCCGCCGCGAGGCCGGCACGCTCTACGACGACAAGGGCAAGGTCTCGCGCCGACACGTTCGCACGAGCTGGGCGAGGCCGGCTACTGGGGCATGCTCATCGACCCGAAGTACGGCGGCCAGGGCGCGCCGTTCGCCCGCTTCACCCGCTTCCTGACGCAGCATGGCCACCTACGACTCCGATGGTCGCCGGCCTGGCCTCGGTCCACGGCTGCATCGGCGCCGTCGATCCGGTGCGCACCTTCGGCAACGCCGAGCAGAAAGCAGCGCTTCCTGCCGCGCCTGGCCAGCGGCGAAGCGCTCTCCGGCTTCGCCCTGACCGAGCCGGGCGCCGGCTCCGACCTGACCGCCCTGCGGACCACGGCCGACGCTCGACGGCGACGATTACGAGGTCACCGGCGAGAAGCTGTTCATCACCAACGCCATCTCCGGCCGCACCGTCGGCCTGGTCGTGCTGCTCGACGGCAAGCCCGCCGTGCTGATCGCCGAGCTGCCGCAGCAGGAAAACGAGCAGTTCCAGATCGTGCCGCTACGGCCTGTACGCCCTGCGGCACGCGCTACAACAACGGCCTGCGTCTTCAACGACTTCCGCGTGCCGAAGGAGAACCTGCTGAAGCCCGCCGATCGGCGACGGCCTGACCATCGCCTATCACGGCCTGAACCTGGGCCGGCTGTCGCTGTGCGCCGGCGCGTCGGGCAGCATGCGCGTCATGCTGGCCAACATGCTGCCGTGGGCCGCAGTTCCGCCGCACCTACGGCCAGCCGATCGACACGCGCGAACTGGTCAAGCGCCGCATCGCCCGCCTGGCCGGCCTGATCGCCGGCGCCGACGCCCTGGTCGCCTGGGGCTCCTGGCTGATCGACCAGGGCTATCGCGGCGAGCTGGAGTGCATCATCGCCAAGATCTTCGGCAGCGAGGCGCAGAAGGAAGCGGCCATCGAGCTGTTCATGAAGACGCACGGCGGCCGCTCGTTCCTGCAAGGGCCACATCTTCGGCGACAACGTCTACGATTTCCTGGCCCCGTGCATCTACGAAGGCGAAGGCGAGATGCTCGGCCTGGCGTTCTTCAAGTCGCTGGTCAAGGAGCATGGCCAGGCAGTTCTTCGAGCCGATCGGCAAGGCGCTGCAAGCAGCACGGCATCAAGAACTTCAACCCGCTGAACCCGGCTCACGTCTGGAAGCTGCGGCAGCGAGCTGGCGGCCTACGCCAAGCTGGAAGCTGGGCCAGCAAGTTCACGTGCCGCGATCGCCAGACGGTGCCGGGCATGGACCAGCGGCTGGCGGAGCACGTCGCATTTCGCCCTGGACCAGTTCGGCCAGCTGCCGCAGCGAGATCAGCGGCGCGATGGGCAAGCACCAGCTGAAGCTGGCCGACCGCCAGTGCCGCATGGCCGAGCTGTCGCAGCGCGTTCAGGACACGGTGACGATGCTGGTGACGGCGCTGTGGGGGCACGGCCAGAAGGACGGAGATCGCGATCGCGCCGGCCGACATGCTGTGCCAGGACCTGCGCCGCAAGCTGACGGGCGAACGGCCGAGCGACCGCTATTTCCGCGACGCGGGCAAGCTGGCGGACTGATCCTCGCGGGCGGCTTCGAGGAGCTGGCGGGCGTGCCGCGGGAGGAGATCATGATGAAGTATTGAGAATTGTAACCGGGGGGAAGACACCTTCCTCGATGAAGCCTGACGCAGACGAACGCGATCCTCGTCGTTGATCTCCAGGACGGCAAGCGTGACTCGTCCGATAGCTGTCTTGCCGATGAGATGAGGACCATCCCAACGGAAATGACGCTCCCACTTGTGCCGGCGGGGGTTAAAGAGTTGAGTCAGTTTTTTTCTTATCGGGGTCAATTCCGGCGAGGTTTGGCCCCTTGTGGTTGTTGCATGGGAAACAGGCGAGCGCGAGATTTGCAGCAGTCGTCGGTCCCCCGTGTTTGACCGCAATCGCATGGTCGATTTCATGCGTGAAGCCATCGTACTCCTGCGGCATCTGGCAGTACTCACACCGGGACAATGCCCGTTCCCAAACCAGTGCTTCAGGCGCACGGTCCATAAAAATTCACTGGCCGGAACCGTTGGAAGCGAAAGCACTTTTCAGACGCTGACGAGCCTTCGACTTCATCAATGCCAGCAAATTGCCGACTCGTTCGTAGTTCCGCGTTTCTTCGACCTCGACCTCCGTGAGCGACCCGGCGCGGGCCTTGGACGCCAGTTCGCGCATCGCGCTTCGTCCTCAGTCGAGAATTTCAGCTGAAGCAGGGCGCGGGCCGAAGCGATGGATAACATCTTGCCTACCGGTTGAAGCAAGCGATCCCAGATCGCCGATTCCGTACTCAACGCTCGCATCGTCTCCATGGAGCAACTCTCCACACTATCCGGAGGATAGTTTACCACGATTGTTATAGGCGCCACCAACGCCCGGTCGATCCGCGCCAGGCAATGCTCCTTCCCGAGGATTTCCAGCGTCGCATAGGTGCTGATGCCGATGTCTTTGCCCGTCACCGCGACGCGCAGCGTCTGACTGACCGGCCCCGCCTTGACTCCTTCCGCCTCGGCGAATCCCTCGACCTGCGTCTTGAGCGTCGGAGCGTCGAAGGTCAGCGATACCGGCCAGGAGCTTCGCGCAGCTTCCTCAGCAGGTCCGGTGCGCTTGCGGATGTGCTTGTCGAACGCCTTCTCATCGTAGGGCAACTGGTCGTCGCCAGGAAGAAGTAGGCGTAGTCCAGAATGTCGCCCGCCACTGTCGCCGCGGGCCGGCCTCCTTCACGATCCGCGTCACGAGTCGCCCGCACGGCTTCCGGACGGCGGGTCGGTGACCAGCCCGGCACGCTGCAGGTACGGCAGCGCCGCTCCACCTTCTCCTCGACCGGCAGCGCCTGCATGTAGCGCTCCTGGAAGGCGAACAGTTTCTTGGCGTCGAAACTGGCCGGCGCCTTGTTGACGCGCTCCAGCGAGAACAGGTCGATCATCTGCTGCCGCGTGAAGAACTCCGTCTTGTCGTCCAGTGGGACCAGCCGAGCAGCACCAGGTAATTGATGATCGCGTCGGGCAGGTAGCCGACCTGCTTGTAGAAATCGACGATCACCGGGTTGAACGTCTCGGCCGCGGTCGTCAGGCCGAGGCGGTCGGCGATGCGCTTGGCCGTGCTCGTAGACGCGCTTGAAGTCCGGGTTCTTCAGGTACTGGGCGATCTTGCGCTTGCTGAGCTTGTTCTTGCTGCCCGGCTCGGCGACGAACGGCACGTGGGCGTACTCCGGCAGCGGATAGCCGAGGCCCTGGGCGATGAAGATCTGCCGCGGCGTGTTCGACAGGTGCTCCTCGGCACGGATGACGTGCGTGATCTTCATGTCGTAGTCGTCGACGACGTTCGCCAGGTTGTAGAGCACCGTGCCGTCGGCCCGCTGGATGACGTGGTCTTGCTCCGTGGCCCAGTCGACGTTCATGTCGCCGCGGATGTGGTCGTGAAACCGGCAGGCGCCCTCGCGCGGCATCTTGAGCCGCACGACGCCCTTGCGGCCCTCGGCCTCGAACTTGGCCGCTCGGCGGCCGTCTCGGCCATCCAGCGGCGGCTGTAGAGGTACGGCCGCTTCTCCTTCCTCGGCGGCTTCGCGCTCGGCCTTCACTTCCTCGGCGGTGGCGTAGTCCCAGTAGGCCAGGCCCTTGTCCAGCAGCTCGCGCACCGCGGCCTGATAGCGGTCCAGCTTCTGCGACTGGTAATACGGGCCGTGCGGTCCGCCGACCTCGGCGCCCTCGTCCCAGTCGAGGCCGAGCCAGCGGAAGCCGTGGAGGATCGGCTGCAGGGCCTCGGCGACGTTGCGCTGCTGGTCGGTGTCGTCGATGCGCAGGATGAACTGGCCGCCGTGCTTGCGGGCGAAGAGCCAGTTGAACAGCGCCGTGCGGACGCCGCCGATGTGCAGGTAGCCGGTCGGGCTGGGGGCAAAACGAGTGCGGACCATGGTGACGCTTCCGTGGCAACAGGAGGGACAACGCTGCGGCGGTACGTCGCAGGGAAGAGGAGAGAACTGCCAGAGGCATCGGGGCGGGCCGGTCGTTCCTTCGTCTTTCTTCATCTCGCTAGTATAATCGGCCGCCGGGCAGGCTGCCAGGCGGGACGATCAGGCAGCGCACAGGCTGTCCGGCAACGGCGTCGCGATACTCGGCGATGATCCGATCGACCGGCCCATCGGCGGCGAGGCGGCCATGCTGAAGCCACAAGATGCGCGGACAGAATTTGGTCATGTACTCCAGGGCGTGGCCGACCATGATGACGATACGCGCCTTATTGATGAACTCCATCATCCGCAGTTCCGCTTTCTGCTGGAAGGCCAGGTCGCCCGTGCCGAACACCTCGTCAATGAGCAGGATCTCCGGCTCGCTGGAGGTGGCGACGGCGAAGGCGAGGCGCGTTATCATACCGCTGGAGTAGCACGTCAAAGGCAGGTCGAGGAACTCGCCCAGTTCGGTGAACTCGCCGATCTCCTTGATCTTGTTCTTGATGCTGCGCGGCGTCTCACCCTGCAAATAGGAGCGGTAACGGATGTTCTCCCAGCCCGTCGCCGCCAGCTCGAATCCCAGGCCAATGTCAAACAGCGAGCAGATGGCGCCCTGAATGTGGCGGCGGCCGCGGCTGATGGGAAAGACGCCGGCGATGGTGCGCAGCAGGGTACTCTTTCCAGCCCCATTGTGGCCGATGATGCCAACGCGCTCCCCGTCCTGAATGTGGAAGCTGACGTCGGTTAGCGCCTGGACGATCTTGCTCTCTGGCCCATCTTCTTCCGGAACAAATTCTTGAGGACGAATTCCTTGAGAGTGATGCCACGGTTCTCGCGCACGGGGTAAACCAGATCGACACCTTTGAATTCGATCAGCGGCATACCGCTCTCTCCTCAGCAAAAGAGGTCAGGTTCCTTTGTCGCTGCGAAAAAGGCACCTGACCCGAATGGCATTCTGTTAAGGCATAGCTGCGAGCCCGCAGCGCAGAGCAAGGGCGAGCAGCCCTGCCTTTTCCGCGGTTTCTGCTCGCCCTTGCTTGGCGCTGCGGGCTCGCAGATCGCTGCTAGCTCTTATCCGCATGCCATTCGAACCCGACCACTTTTTTTTACTCAAACCCAGAAAACCAGTTCGCGCTGGAACTTGCGCAAGATCAGCCAGGAAAGCGTTCCCATGACGGCAAGGAAGGCCAGTGCCATGCCCCACAAGCGCAACTCGGGAACGGTGCCGGTAAGCAGCGGACGCCGGATCAGTTCCAGGATTGCCGTGAACGGGTTGTACGCCACCAACCGCGAGAGCAGCTCGTTATTCTTGAAGGAATCCGGGCGGTACATGACCGGGGTGAGGTAGAAGAGCGCTTGCAGCAGGATTTCGAGCAAGTGCTGAGTGTCGGGGAAATGGGTATGGATGGCCCCGCACACGATGGCGAACGAGAAACCCAGCAGGAAGATCAGCAGCAGCACCGGCACCACGGAAAGCAGCACAACGAAAGGTGGGAACCCGACGAAATAGCAAGTGATGGCCAGGGCCATCAGCAAGGCGACTCCGGTGTGGAACCCAGCAACCAGAACGGTACGCAACGGGAATAGCGCGAGCGGGATTGGCTGCTGACGAATGTACGGCGCCCCGACGATGAACGTCGAACAGCCGGAGATCATGGATTCAACGATGAACTGCCAGACGGCCACGCCGAGAAACAGGAAGGGGGCATATTCGCGCAGCGGCAACGAAAAGATGCTGCGGAAGACGATGCAGAGGACCGTGGTCATGCCGATCGGCCGGGCCAGCGACCAGGCGATACCGAGGAACGAGCGCCGGTAGCGATTGTTCAAATCGTTGCGGACGAGCGAGAAAAGGAAAAAACGGAGCTTTATGAGCCGAGAGAAATACTCCATGGCCGGTCAGGGTCCTTTCCCGAACAAGTCGATGCTGGAGACAGACCTCCTCCCGATTCAAGGATAGGAAGAGTGGCTGCCCCGCCCGGAGGTCCGTCTCACGAGGCCGGGTAATCGTATGGCGTGGACCCCTCATGCCACGGTCGCGGATCATTCGGCGACTCTTGCCAGCGGCGCCGTTTGCTCCACGATCATCAAACCGTATATAGCCGGATCAGGGGACGCTCGCAAGATCAGGTTGGAAATCCGAAATCCTTAATGCGAAATCCGAAATCCGAAATCCGAAATCCGAACAGAAGACGGATCTGTTTCGGATTTCGGATTTCGGATTTCGGATTTCGCTATAAGGATTTCTGTTTAGGCGTGCCGCGTCCAGACGGCGAACTTGTCGCCATCGAGGGCGAGCTGCCAACCGCCCCCCGGGTGCCAGGCGCGCGATCCCAGCTTGACGCGCTACCCTGCCGTCAATGATCGCCGCGTACAGGCCGTTCGTCGCTTCCTTGATGTCGACGTGGCTGCCGGCATGGACGCCGGCGTGCTGCCGGACCTTGATCAGCCGGTCGATGCGCCGCCGGGCGGCTTCGCCCCAATCGAAGTAGTGGGGCCAGAAGACACACGGCACGCCCGGATGGGTCAGGAGGTAGGCATAGCCGAGGTCCGCCATCTTCCCGGTGAAGTGGCGGGTCGGGTCGTTCTGGTGGCGATAGCTCTCCTCCCGACAGTATTCGGTATCGTGGTTGTCCAGGAAGGTCACCGAACGGCTCGGCCAGTACCCGATCAGGCCGCCCGGCGCCGACTCGGCCATCGATCGACGGAACGGAGGCGGCTGTAATCGTCGTCGGCGCAGGCGTCGTAGAGGAGATAGCGCGTCGGGAAGTCGAACGCCGTGGACTTGCCGCCGGCGGCGTCGAGCCAGTTGGTCACCTTCTGCCGGTCGCCGTCGAAGAATTCGCCGACCGAGAAGCCCGGCGCGGTCGCGTCGTTGTATTCGCCGACGAACGAGCCGTGATAGCCCTTGGACGAGGTCGTAGCGCCAGCCCTGGAAGCCAAACTCCTTCAGGCCGCGCAGGTAGGTCTTGATAGCAGTCGCGCACGTCGGGGTTGGTGTGGTCCAGGTCGCGGCCGGCGGGGTGCCGTTCGCCGGTGTCGGGGTTGCCCGTGCCCACGCCGGACTCGTCGTCGCGGGCAATGGCGGCCCGGTTGTCGGGAAAAGGCGGGGTCCGCAAAATCGGCCCCGGCCGTGTGGACGCCGACCCGGTGATTCAGCACCACGTCGGCCATCGCCCGGACCGGCCCCAGGGCGGCGATGGCCGCCTCGAGTTCGGCTCGGCTGCCGTAGGCCGTATCCAGGACGTGCCAGCGCCTCGGGATGTAGCCCTGCGGGGCCAGCGAGTCCGAGGGCGGCGGAAACCAGACCCAGGTGAAGCCGGCCGCCTGGATCGCGGCCGCGTTGTCCTGCATGATCCGGTACCAGCTCTTCTGGGCCCGGGCGCGTCGTCGAACGCCCCGGCGTGAGAATTCCAGTGGAATCCTTGCAGCAGGACGTCGCGCCCGTCGCCGTGGTATTTCCGGTCTTCAGCGGGGCTCCGTGTGCCTAACGGATACGAGACGACGGCAACCCAGGGATTCTTGAAGTCGGTCTGCATCGCGATGTCTCCCCTGATTCGATGGCGCGTAGGTGCAAGCTCCGGCTGGCGGCGGACCGTTCAGTGTCAGTGCGCAGACCGATCGGGACGGCAGGCGGCGCGCCTGCCAGGTACGACCAACGGCCATGACACGGACCTTGCTACCGGCACCCGTAACGAGGCGTGCCGATCAATGAGAAGTTCGGGCACGGCAGGACCGCCCCATGAGCGGCTCCCGATCCCGTTCTGCGTTGTATCTGCGAGTGAAGTATAATTCTCCCCCTGGGGAAGACGCGAGACAGATCTATCATTTCCTCGGAAAAAACCGCGATTGGCCGCTAATTATTCCCCACGTCAGGAAGAGATTCCCGGTGCCTGGAGACGGCACGCACCCTCCGTCCGGTGCCGTCGGCAAGGTCATCCTGGGTTCGCTACCTTCTCAGCGTGCGTCTCGGACGGCTGGGGTACAGCGTTTATTGCGAAACCCGGCCGCTGACGCAGGCGGTTCGCCAATCTCGGACAGGAGAAGTATAATCAGTAGGTGCAACCGAGTGGCCACTCGCTTAGAGGCTTCTCAACCTGCAACGTCACTTCCGAATGAGCCGGCTACTGAGTCCGACGGACACAAGAATCCGGTTTTGTGGAGTTCACGATCGATGGCCATGCCCACCTGCGGAAAATGCGGCGTTCAGCTCTCGTTGCCAGCGGCCTGCTGCCAGAACTGCGGCGAACCGATTACGGTTACCCCGTCCGCTCCGGGAACCATACCACAGTCACCCACAGCGGCAGGCCAACCAAACTCGGCGGCGGAACCTACGAAGACTCCGACCGATGACCACGAGAAGGAACCCTTCTGCTCTTACTGCGGTCACAGGCTGCACCCAGGCCACGATGTCTGCGCCCGCTGTGATCGGCAGAGAAGATATTGGGTCGGTACCACGACCGTGGAGCAGATGCAATGTGGGCACTACATGCCGTCCGGCGTGGCCTACTGCACGACTTGCGGTGAGAAAGCAACCAGCCCGACACAACGTGCCAGACCACAGCCCTCCACAGAGGACCCCACCCCAAATTCTACTCTCCCGCCACAAACGAACGCCAACGGCGAGGACGCAAGTAAGGTTGAGTCTCTCCTGCGGGACATTGCTGGACAATCGCACTTCGAGGAGCGCGTACGACATGCGGGGGTTGCTCGCCGCCGGAGGCATGGGGCAAATCTTCCGCGCCGACGATCGAATCTTACGCCGGGAAATCGCGGTCAAGATGACGCGGGAGGACTTCGGTGCTCGATCCTCACCGGCCGTGCGGGGACAATTCTTGAAAGAGGCCAGAGTCGGCGGGCGACTGTTACACCCCAACGTGCTGCCGGTGTTCGACCTCGGGGTAAACAGGTCGGGGCACATTTACTATACCATGCGGCTCGTCGATGGCTCCTCCTTGCGTAACTGCCTCAGCGCGCTCGATCAGGGCATCCTCACCAAACTCGTTACCTTTCCCTTACGCAAAATCGTCGAGTCTTTCGTCGGCGCTTGCCAGGGGGTGGATTACGCACACCAGAACGGCGTCATCCACCTGGACCTCAAGCCTGACAACATCTTGGTGTCCGGCTTTAGCGAGGTGTTCGTCATCGACTGGGGGTTGGCAAAGGTAGATGACGTGGATGATACGGAGCAACTGGTCGATCTCTATCGGGAGCGGTCTCGCCCCAACCTGACGGCCTCCAACACCGGTGTCTTCGGCGAGGTCATCATCGGCACGCTCGGTTACATGGCTCCCGAACAAGCCCAGGGGGATTTTCAGTCCTTCGACGCGACGACCGATGTGTACGGCCTCGGTGGGATCCTCTACTCGATCCTGTATGCGCAACCGCCCAACCAAGGGAAAGGCAACGCCGAAATCCTTCGTGCAAGCATGGAACCGAAGCGAAGGGGGAAGTTGCGGCAGGGTATCTTGCCGCGAGCGCAGCGTGTGCGGAAAGAAACGCTCACGGCCATCGATGTTTTGGAAACCGTGTGCCTGAAAGTGCTCGATCCGAATCGCCAGAATCGGTACCAAACGGTTGAGGTGATGATCATCGAGCTGAACGAGTGGCTGGCATCGACTCCCAGTCCGCCGCTTGGCTTTTAGCGGTGAGAATACGCAGACGTGCCGAACCGGTAACGCCGCGTGGAAAGTCGCCGCTGAGACGACGTTTCAGCAATGTGAGCGGCGCGGCGTCAGCCCGCCGGTGAGGTTTCACCGGCGGGCTGACGCCGCGCCGCTCGCTGGAGTTATTACCGCGTATTAGGGCGCGGTCCCTGGCGACCCCTGCACCGGCGGGGTGGGTGAAATGTATAAGGGTGGGGACGACGAGTTCGAAGCCGGCGTCATGATTTGGGGGGACGACGATGCCGAGAACGGCGCTACGCCGGTCGAGGGGAGAGGAGACATCGTCGTTTTGCTCCCGAGCGAAGTAGAAGCGAGAGCACCGATCACAGCCCCCAGACCGGGCCCGGAGTTTGTCCTTGCGGAAGCACCGTCGTCGGCTGTCTTCGCGGCATTCTTCGGCCCATAGATCTCTTTGAGCACGTCCGCCACGTTATTATCGATGATCCCTTCGCCTTCGTAACGAAGGATGAAGGTCACCGACGGATTGATGCGCGGTGCCCTGCTCGCCTCGGGCTTGGCCTGATCCTTCGCGTCTTCGGTGTCCGCGGCCACTCCCGTCAAATCCTTGAATTAATCCTGTCGAGCCGAGGTTGCCAACCCCTTCAGCCCGGACGATCATGTGGAACAGGTGCTTGGGGGCCGCGAGGGGCTGCGGGACAGGATAGGAGGGCGACGGGGCGACAGGCATGCGGCGGCGGGTGCATTCCAGACTACGGGCGTTACCTTCGGATCGAGTGAAAAGATCTTCACCTGCGTCGCGGTCTTTTCCTTCTCCTGCGGCAGCGCTTTTCTTGAGGCCGTTCAGGAACGCAACGACTTCGGTATGAACGGCGGCATTGTGGTATACGACCAGGACTTTTCCCTGGGGATAGTAAGTGATCCGGTGCTTCGTGTCCTTCTGGTCCCAACTCCCCGGCTGGATTACCTGGGGGATCGTCTCGGCGATCCACTCCCCGAGCTTGGGATCATCTCCCAAATCCTTCAAGGCGTAGATGGCGCAGGTCGTTTCGTTCTTGACATCGTGCCCACTACCTTGTGAGGCGGTTGTGGAACTCGCTCCAGACGACGGGATGGCGAGGGGTGGTCGGCTCTGGGACCACCCGGCCGGGGTGTGAGCGAGAATCAGAAGCAGTGTGGGGAACATTGTCCGAGTAAAACGAGGTCGAGACATCGCAGTTTCTCCTTCCTTAGAGATCCGAGAAACGGGCTAATTAAAAGCAATCGGGCTGTGAATGTCAAGCGAGCCATCGAGGAGGCGGTCCGCGGTCATTCCTCGCCCGTTTCGCTCCAATCCGCATCTGCGGCATGATCGCTCAGGTCGTGGAACATGGGGGCCGGCGTCGGCCAACGATCCAGCGAAACGGTCGGCTGCCGAGATTCCTCCCATGAAGCACACGTCGGAGAGCTGCTGCCGCAACAGGGCAGTCGCTTCCATGCCGGCCGGTGAGTGGTCCGACGCCAAGGCCGGCTCCGCGAGCACATCTGCTCCGGAAACTGCCGCCGGTCCGTTGGGCACCACGGCGGGGTTTGCGTCGCTCGGTACGGCTGCCATCGGATCGGAGTTGTCGTCGTCGCTGTCGTCGGTGGTGCCGCCGAAGAGGAGCCATCCCACGGGGACAGTCGCGGCAGTGGCGCCGCCTGCCCCTGAGACGAAGCCAGCAGTGACCCCAGGGAGGCTGTACTCGACTGGTTCAGCATGGCGCTGACGGCGGGGCTGCTCAGAATGATCGGCGCCGCTGCCGGCAGATTGGTCTGCCACCAGAGGTGCCCGCCCCCGTGGCCCCCGTGGCTGCTGGCCGGCGTGGTGGAACTGGACGTGACGTAGCTGACGCTGAAGCTCGAAGTCGACGGGGTGCCCGAATCGGTCAGTCCCGACGTCGTCGCCTTCGACGCGCCGGAGTTGGAAATCATGTTGATCTCGTTGACTTGCGTGTCCAGCAAGGATGAATTATTGATCGGCCCAGCCGTCCCGCCGATGGTGGCGGACGCGGCGCTGAAGTTAACCGTCCCGAAGTTCGCCAACGGCAAGACCCCGCCGCTGCTGGGTGCTTCCTCGATCCACTCAGCCGAGGATCGCTGGGCTTGCGGGGCACTTTGGGTCGTCGAGTAGGAATGTCCGCTCGTGACGTCGGTGATGCTCAGGGTGAACTGTCCGCTCGTCGGGCCATAAGAAACCGCGGCGTCGATCTGGTCGTTGGCGTTGATGGTCAGCGGCACGGTGACCATCGGACTTGGGTACATCTCGACCCAGGCATAATACTGCGGCTTCCCGTTGGCGATGTTCGATTCGGTGCCGATCTGCTCCACGGTGGAGGAGGTGAGACCGTTGATGCCGACCCAGCTCGCGGCATAGGTGTTGCCTGTGCCGGTGACGGCGGGCACGTTCCACGAGCCACTGACGACCGTCACCGAATCTTTCGGTGCAGACACGGCGTACCCCGACCAGTTCGTACTCAAACTCAGAATCGACGCCGACAACAGCACGCGGCCTTCCAGCTCTTCCAGACACGGCCGGCTGCTTCGCAGTTGGTGGGGCTTCATCACAGGTCTCCTTCGGTGGTGTTGTCGGTTCAGAATGACGGAGGCGTTCCAGCCAGGTTTGCGTGGCTGGATCGTGAAGCAGTCGGTGCCTCCTCATGTCGGCCGGTCAACGGTCGCAATGTGTAGTTATTTGACCAGCCGTGGAGACAGGACGCAAGGATTTTTTCGGGATCGGCAGCGAGGAAGCGAGTCGTCTTACCACTGTACTACCCGCTTTTGAACCATGCCGGAGTCGGCGCTGTTGCGGTTGAAGCGGAGGCACTGCGTCAACGGCGGGCATCGTGCCGCCGCCGCGGGTCGCTGAGAGCCGCAGCGCCCGCGGTTGCGATGGTTGAGGCGTGGCCGTGAGCTATATTTAAGGGGGGAGAGAAACAGTGGCGAATGCTGTTCGCCTCGGCTTTCCCCAACGTGTTCGCAGGAGATCCATCATGCCGGTTGCCGTCCATTGTCCGGAGTGCCGCACGAAGTGGCCCGTCAAGGAAGAACTTGCGGGACAACTCGTCAATTGCCCGGCGTGCCAGCATCCCATGGGCATTCCCGCCCCGGACGGCACAGTGCCGTTTGTCCCCCGGCGGCGCAGGGGTGGTGTCATGGTCTTTCTATGGGCGTCGGTGATGCTGATGATTCCCGTCCTCGTGTCTGCCAATTTCACAGTGATTCCGGGTCCAGTGTGGAGCACCTTAGTAGGGAGGATCGGCCCCGGTCCTGACCCGAACACACACACCCAAGCTCACCAATACGGATACATACTGCCGTGGATGCAGGTCACGCACGAGTGGAACGAATCCACGAGCAAGAATGTGTGGAAGCTGGATTATTACCGGCGCGAGCGCCTGAGCGTGCATCTCGCCATTTTGGGGCTAGGGGTAGGGTTAGCGATAATCCTGTGGCCCAGGAGGCGGGTCAGAGTGAATCTCGCCATGTCCTCAGCGTCATCCATCATTGCGTGCGGAATGCTCTGGTGCGCTTGGTGGGAGCTTCCTGCCGAAACTCGTCCCGCATCGCCGGAGACGAGCCTATTCAATTTCGAGGATCCGACCAACGTCCGGGACTGGTCTGCCGTCAAGCTGCCGGGTGTTGAGAACGACCAACCGGCGCCCAAGATCGAGATCGTGGTAGGCAAAACCTCCGACCGATCGGAGGGCAAGTTCCTCCAGATCACGTTCGCGGGAGGGGATTGGCCGGCGATCGGCACATCGAAGATCCCGGTCGCGGGGAACTGGAAAGAGTTTCAGACGCTCCAGGCAGTTTTGAGGGTGGACCGTCCCAGCGTGGCGTACTTCCGGATTTGCCAGGAGAAAACCGGCGACAAGGGAAAGCAGCCTTGCTGGGAGAAAACCATGATCCTCCAGCCCGGTCTCAATCCTGTGAACCTGACAATCCGCCACGGGCTTGGCTCGTCCGTGATCGATCCGGCGAAGGGAGACGTCACCTCGTTCAGCATCGGCATGTTTCGGCCGGAGAAGGGTCAAACCCTGCAAGTCGGCTCTATCCGGCTTACCCCGGAATGGCCGGCGCCGAAGGCCGTGGGCTGGTACTCGCCGTACAATCACGACGGCTACTCCGCCGCCGTTGCCCGCGAATGCGAACGGACTGGCGTGCTGCCGAGATTCCAAGTGCTCGGCACCGATCTGGAAGTGGCCGACCTGCCCGATCTGGCGAAACGGCTGAAAGACAAGTGGACGAAACCGGAACCGAAAACCATCGAGCAATTGGAGGCTGAATTCAAGGCCGAGTTCGAGAAACTGCGGAAGGGCCATCCGAAAGCCGTGCTGGCCATTCTCCGCGACGGCGAAAAGGGCTGGGATCCCGCGAACCCCGACAAGGTCTATGCCGGCTGGAAGATGGTTTACACGAATTCGCACGGGCCGGATGGACCCAACAAGGGACGTGAAAACACTCCGAAGCTCGCCGACACCGTGGAAGTATTCATGCGCCACCGCAGCGTGCTGATGCGGCCGGACCTGTCGAGCATCCCTGGAGGCTCGGCGATCCTGGCTGCCAAGCTGATCGTCACTGCGCGGCAACAGTGGTCGGGAGCCACCCGAGAAGCCTAACCTGTGGGTCGTCGAACCGTGCAATCGCAGCTGGGACGCGGCCTCGGCCAACTGTTACTTCTACGCCGCGGGGAAGCACTGGAAGGGCGTCAACGGCCTCTACTACGGCGACGACCCGGACTTCTGGCCGGTGTTCGTCGCCCATGGCCCGGCAGGCGGCGGATCGGTCAGCGCGTGGGATTTCACCGAGGCGATGAAGTTCTGGCTGGACGGCAAGCACGCCAACCAGGGCTTCTACCTGCACGGGGATTCCACCGACTACATGCGAATGTACACGCCGCTGGCCAAGGAGATCAAGCACCGACCCGCCGTGATGGTGATCTACGAGCCGAAACCGTGACGGGGAAAGTTTCAGCAGTTCCGTCCTCAGCGGGGACTATTAAGATAGAGATTTCACACAATCGGCTCCGCGTCGAGGCCGAACATGAGCGCAGGACGAGATGATTCGGTCGTCCGATACGTTCGCGCTTTCGTCGAGACTGAAAAGGCCATCCGTCTGCCGGATCACGAACTGCTTGAGCGGTTCGTCACCCGACACGATGAAGACGCCTTCGCCATTCTCCTGCGCCGGCACGGGCCGATGGTCATGCGCGTCTGTCATCGAATCTTGAGTAACCACAACGACGCGGAAGACGCCTTCCAGGCCACCTTTCTGGTCCTGTGCCGAAAGGCATCCTCGGTCCGGCGGCGCGAATCGGTTGCCAGCTGGCTGCACGGGGTAGCCTATCATGTGGCTGTGAAGGCGCGAGCGCGGTGCGCGTGCCGCGCTTCGCACGAGAACCGGGTCAAACCACGCACTTCGGGCGATCTGTTAACCGAGATCACCGTCCGGGAAGCGCAGGAGATCCTGAACCGGGAACTCGCGCAGTTACCGGAGAAATACCGGGCGCCGCTGGTTCTCTGTTACCTGGAAGGCTTGACGCGGGATGAGGCTGCTCAATTGCTGGGTTGTCCACTGGGAACCGTGCGCAGCCGCATCGATCGGGCACGCGAGTTGTTGCGCACTCGGCTCGCCAAGTGTGGGATAACTCTCGGCAGCGGTTCGCTGGTTTCAATCCTCTCGGACTGCGCGGCCGTGGCGGCCGTTCCGTCGGCGTTGTTCCAATCCACCGTGAAAGCTGCCGCCGTGGTAACTGCGAACGGTGCAACCGCGTCGGTCGTGTCGGCCGAAGTCGCCGCACTGGCAAATGGAGCCGTGAGGGCCATGTTCATGAACAAACTCAAGATCGCCGTAGCCCTGTTTGTGATTCTTGGAGTGCTCAGCAGCGGTCTTTTTGCCCACCGGGCGATCGGAGACAAGCCACAACAAAACAGACCGCAGGAGGCGGCCAAGCCGGAAGGAGTGCCTGCACCCGCGAAAGACGCAAAACCGGCCGACGAGATGACAACACTTCTCAAGGCGCGTGTCGCTCTGGCTCAGAAGGCGTATGAAACCGCCGACAAGTCCTTCGGCGAGGTCAAGCGGATAGGGGCGGTGAACGTCCTGGTCACGAAGCCGGAAGAAGTCTACAGCTGGTCGGTACGCTGGCTCCATGCGGAACGTGACCTGAATCCCAAGGGAGCGGACCACGTCGCCGCACTGGAAGGCCACCTCAAGCGCATGACACAACTGGAAAAGAAGGTCAAGAACCTGGTCCCAAGTCTGTTACCGGAGCCGGCAGAGTTCGAGGCCGAGTGGTATCGGCTGGAGGCGGAGCTTTGGTTGGCGCAAGCGAAAGCGAAAAAATAAACACCACGTCCCTTGACCGGCACCAAACGGGAAAATGGCCAGTCGGTGTAAACTCGGGCCGGCACACCAACCCGAAGCGACAGCGAGGGAAGCGGCTAGGCTCCCTCGCTGTCGCTTCGGGTTCGTGTGAGTGAAACAATTCCTGCCGCTCGCCTTAACGGCCGATCAACGCAGCTTGACGTTCTTGCAATAGAATGAGCAGGAGTAGCCTGCTCTGTCCTACTGAGCGAGACGTCATGGTACAAAGTAGATACCTCATCGGCATCGACCTCGGCACGACGAACAGCGCCCTCGCCTACATCGACACGAAGCACGCCCCGCGCTCCGGTCTGGTGCCGATCAAGCCGTTCGCAGTGCCGCAGCTCGTCAACGCCGGGGAGGTCAAGGATCGCCCGCTGCTGCCGTCGTTCCTCTATCTGCCGGGATCGCACGATCTACCGCCGGGAGCCGCCGCGCTGCCGTGGGTTAACCCCTCACCTCCTACCCCTCTTTCCGAAGGGGCGAGGGGCGTAGTGGGGATCGTCGGCGAATTCGCCCGCAACCACGGCGGCAAGGTGCCGGGCCGGCTCGTCACCTCCGCGAAGTCGTGGCTCTGCCATAGCGGCGTCGATCGCACCGCCGGACTGCTGCCCTGGAGCGCCCCTCCCGACGTGCCGCGCGTTTCGCCTGTTGAGGCGTCGGCGCGCTATCTGCGCCACATCGTCGAGGCGTGGAACTTCGTCATGGCGAAGGACCGGGCCGACGATCGACTGGAGAAACAGGCCGTCGTTCTCACGGTGCCGGCGTCGTTCGACGACGTGGCCCGTACCCTCACCGTCGAAGCGGCGACGAAGGCGGGGCTGGAAAACGTGGTGCTGCTCGAAGAGCCGCAGGCCGCGTTTTACTGCTGGCTGGCCACGCACGCCGCCACGGAAGTGTCGTCGCTGAAACCGGGCGCCCGCTGTCTCGTGGTGGACGTCGGCGGCGGCACCAGCGACTTCAGCCTGATCGAGGCCGTCGAGGATAAGGGCGAGCTGGGCTTCGTGCGCCAGGCGGTCGGCGATCACTTGCTGCTCGGCGGCGACAACATGGACCTGGCCCTGGCGAAGTTCGTCGAGACGAAACTGCCCGGCGCCGGCCGACTCGACGCGGCGCAGTACGGTCTGCTGACCCAGGCGTGCCGCAACGCCAAGGAGATGCTGCTCAGTCCGACGCCGCCGGCGGCGCATACGGTGACGGTGGTCGGCCGCGGCCGGGCGGTCATCGGCGGCACGCTGCACGCTCCGCTGACGCCGGCCGACGTGCGCCAGGTCATCTTCGACGGTTTCTTCCCCGTAGTGCCGGCCGATGCCGAGCCGCAGCGCGGCGCCCGCGCCGGCCTGCACGAGATGGGCCTGCCGTATGTCAGCGATCCGGCGATCACGCGGCACCTGGCGGCGTTTGTGCGGCGTCAGGGTTCGCAAGCCGGCATCGCGGCGATCTTGTTCAACGGCGGCGTCTTCCAACCGGCTTCGCTGCGCGCCCGGCTGTTGGAGGTGATGCACCACTGGTACGATCGGCCGGAAGCGAAGTGGCGGCCGCTGGTCCTGACGAATCCGTCGCTCGATCTGGCCGTCGCCTGGGGTGCGGCTCACTTCGCCTGGCTGCGGCACATCGGCGGCAAACGTATCGGCGGCGGCATCGCGCGGTCGTACTACATCGGCATCGCCGCAGGTGGGGAGGGCGAGGCTCCCGCCGAGCCCCGGGCGCTGCAGGCGCGGCGGGAGCCTCGCCCTCCCAGGAAACCTCGCCGGCCCAATCGATGACCGTCCTCTGCGTCGTCCCGCAGCATCTCGAAGAAGGTCAGGACATCGTGCTAGCCAAGCCCGAATTGGAGTTGGCCCTGGGGCAGCCGGTGGCGTTTCCGCTCTACACCTCGACGGTGCGCGCCGAGGACAAGGCCGGCGACGTGCTGCGCGTGTCGGCGGAGCAGTTGCTGCAACTGCCGCCGTTGCACACCATCCTGCGCGGCGGCAAACGCAGCGGGACGAAACATGTACCGGTCACTCTCGCCGCCCGTTCGACGGCCATCGGCACGCTGGAGATTTTCTGCGTCGCCACGGAGGGCGACAATCGCTGGCGGCTGGAGTTCAACGTCCGCGACCTCGTCAAGGAGCCGGCTCGCGAGGAAGCGGCGGACCAGGATGCGGCGAAGGTCGGCGTCTCCGACGTTTGGCCGGAGGATCAGGTGCAGGCCGCCGCGGCGCTGATCCGCCGTGCGTTCAGCACCACGGCCGGCGAGGCTCTGCCTCCCCAGGACGTAACCAAGGCGCTGGAGGCTTCTCTGGAGGCGTCGCGCGGCAACTGGCCGACGGGACTGTGCCGCCGGCTGTGGGACTTCTTCGCCGAGGTGCAGGATGGCCGCCGCCAGTCGCCGGCGCACATGATGCGCTGGTACAACCTCGTCGGCTTCTGTCTGCGTCCCGGCTTCGGCGATCCGCTCGACCGGTTTCGCATCGAACAACTCTGGAAGATGGTCACGGCGCCGCCGCGAAGCTCGTCCACTGGACCGCGGTTGATCGAGGGCGGGGCCGATTACTGGATCATGTGGCGGCGCGCGTCCGGCGGCCTGGCCACGTCGCTGCAGCAATCGCTGTTCGACCGTCTGCGTCCGGCGCTGCTGCCGGGCAAAGGCAAGGCGGTCGCCAAGCCGAATCCGAACGAGCTGGCCGAGATGTGGCGCGCGGCCGCCAGCCTGGAGCGGCTCGACGTGAAGCACAAGCAAGCGCTGGGCGAGGTGCTGCTGAAACCGCTGAAGCGCAGTCCGGTGCCGACCTACGGCTTCTGGGCACTGACGCGGCTCGGGGCGCGCTCTCTGGTGTACGGACCGCTGAACGCGGTGGTGCATCATCAGATCGTGGAAGCCTGGCTCGATGCGATCGCGTCGTTCGAGCCGGGCAACCAGAGCGAGAAGCTGTCGTGGGCGTTCTGCCTGGCCCAGGTGGCGCGGCGCACCGGTCAGCGCGCGCTCGACGTGGACGACAGCCATCGCAAGACGGTGCTGGCCGCGCTGAAGCCGCTCGACGTGCCGGAACACTGGAAACGCATGGTGGAGGAGGTCGCCGAGCTGGAGCGTGAGGAGCAGGACCAGATGCTCGGCGACGCGCTGCCGATTGGGCTAAGACTGTTGAAACCGCAGGAGTGAGAGGGAAGCAACCGGTTACCAATTCCCTTCGAGTCAGCTCACAGGAGACAGACGCAGCCGTGAAAATCACGAGCACACCCCAGCGCTGTCCGGCCACGCGTTGGAGTACATGCGGCGCAGACGTCCCAATCCGCGGTTGCTATGCGACGCTTGTACGGCAGCCTGGACAATACGACCATAAGTTCTACACCATCGAAAGCGACAACGGAGGCCAATCATGTTCGATCGAGATACCAGAACTATCCGTCGGCTCAAACTGCGCGATCAGGGAGCTGGAACGGCGTGTTAACGATCAGCGTCTCAAAACAGCGGAGCTGGAACGCGCCGTAATCGTTCTCACGGAACGGATGCGGTTACTGCAAGAAGAAATGGCCCGGCTCGAAGCCAAAACCAACACACTCGACAAGCGGTTGTGGAACTTCGTCTTTCTCACGGCATTCTTACTGGTCGGGCTAGTGTGGCTTCTGGTTGCCCTCCCGATGAAATGATCGGGGGGACAAGCAAACGCGTCCCGTCGTTTCCCCGCATTGCTACACCTCCCGGGTAGATGAGGTTGAATCGGCTCGGGTGCCTCAACCGTTGTCAGGTGCCGGTCGATAGCTCCAATCCGGCAGCTTACGCAACGGGTTCGGAACGCTCGGGCACACCTGGATCGAGTCAATCCAGGTGAATGCAAACGCGGAAGCCGTCCATGCTTTCTCGAAACGCTCCCCGGTTGCCGATACGACTGGCGGAGCGGGAAAAGACGGCTGCCGAATCTCCCCGCTTGACCAGCCCCCAATGATTGCTTGCGACATGACCGCGCAAGTCGTACTTGTCCATGTCAGGCCCTTTGGGATCTTCGCGAGGAGATTCGGCGTAATACGCGCTGCCGAACTTGTCGGCGCACCATTGCCGCACGTTGCCCTCCATGTCGTATAGCCCCCACGGATTGGGTTTTTTCGTGCCGACCTCGTGCGTCATCGTGTCCGCGTTGCCGTTGTACCAGGCGTAAGCCGCGAGATCGGTAGGATCATCGCCGAAGTGGTATCGTGTGGTGGTTCCGGCCCTTTGGGCGTACTCGAATTCGGCCTCGGTCGGCAGGCCGTACTTCCGATTTTGCTTGTCCTTTCCCCGGAGTTCACCACAGAACGCAACGGCATCGTCCCACGACACCGAATCCACCGGGAAACGCCGCGTGTCGACGACCTTGCCTCTATGGGCCCTGAAGAGCTGAGAAGAAAACTGGCTCGGGTTCTTACCCATGACCGCGAGAAACTGCTCCTGCGTCACTGGGTACTTGGCCATGTAGAAGTCCTTCGTGATCTTGACGCGATGCTGCGGCTTTTCATTGTCGGAAGCGTCCTTGTCGGACTCCGGCGAACCCATCATGAACTCACCCGCCTTGATCCGGATGAATTCCATTTTGACGCCGTTGCCGAGCTCGACGACCAGGACGTCGCCGCGCCCTTCGGACGGCTTCGTATTCGGCACGGTCTTGGAGATGTCGCTCCGGTTTGCTTTGAGCAACTCGATTTCCTGCTTGAGCAGCTCGTTCTCCTTCCGGAGTTGCTCGATCTGCTGTTTCAGACGCTGGACTTCCTGCACGTCCTGCCCTGAAAGCGTTCGCGGCATGGCCACCAGGGTGCCGCCGACAACGACGAGAAGAACGATTCGAGACATGGGACTGATCCTTTCTTACGGGCGACGCGGAGTGAAGCCGACCGCTTATTTCATGGCATCTTTGATGTGTTGTTCGAGGTCCTTGTCGGATGGGTTGCCGTCCCAGAGCACCTTGCCGTCCTTGCCGATCAGGAACGCACGGGGCAGCTTGGTGACGCCATAGTCCGCCGCCAGCTTGCTGCCGGTGCCGATTGCGTATTTCACCGGCGTTTTCCGGCCGGTCGAGGTCCTCTTGGCGAACGTCTCGATGTCCTGCGCACTCTCCTTCGTGAGGCTGAGAATAGCGAAGCCCTTGCTGCCGTAGTCGTCGTGAAGCTTGTTCAAATGAGGAATGGCGTCAATGCTCGGGCCTTGCCGGCAGGACCAGAACTCCACCAGCACCACCTTGCCCGCCAGGCCCGCCAGCGTCGGGGCCTTTTTCGAGTTGATCCAGTCCGTCGCCGATACTTCGGGAGCCATGGCCCCGACGCTGAGCTTGGCGCGCGTCCTTTACCATCGGCGGCTTGTCTCCGCGGGCATCCGCGGCCTTGTCCGCGTGGCCGTCCGGCACCTGGGTCAGGTCCAGGGACGCCGGCCGATCCGCCAGGGTGATCTCGTGAAACATTCGCAAGGGCAAGTGGTATTGCCTGTACTCAGCCTCCGTGCTCTTGAAACCGATGGAGTTGAGCGTCAGTTCCGGCTTCGGGCATTGGGCCCAGTAAGCGAAACGGAGCTTGTCGCCCGGCTTCTTCCCGAGTTCCTCGAGAGAGATGGCATAGCAATCGACGCGTACCCGCTGGTCTTTGCCGACGTCGAGATACCTGGTCGCCCCCCGGCCCTTCGAGTCCGATTTCAGGGTCGTTAAGAGCAGGGGCTGGGCCTGGACGATCACTTGGTACCACAACCCGTGTTGCGAGTAATTCGGTTGGAGCGAATAGTCGCGATCGACGTTCGGAGTGGTCTTTCGGTCGGCATCCACATCGACGCGCAACACCGACCGACCCCACAGAGCTTTGCTGCCCTCGCGCAGCACCCCATCCATCCCGTCCTCCCACAAGACGGCCTGGACGTAGAGGTACTTGGCGTCGTTCCAGACGGACAGGCGGAGTTCTTTCTCGTCGCAGAGAACGGTTGCCTGGGCCTGCGGAAAAGCGAAGGCGCCATTCTTTTTGATATCCGGCACAGGGTCGGCTCCGTCGCCACCCGATGCTCCCGGGCCGCCGGAAATCTCCCACAGCTTGATCGTCTTGTCCGAACTCGCGGAGGCCAACTTCTTGCCGTCCGGACTGAAGGCCACGCTATTGACCCAGTTGGAATGGCCCCTGAGGGTGGCGAGTTCTTTGCCCGTCGCCGCGTCCCACAGCTTGATCGTTTTGTCTCTGCTTCCCGAGGCCAACATTTTGCCGTCCGGACTGAAAGCGATCGATAGGAGTTGGCCGCGTGTCTTGTAGCCGGCCAGCTCCTTCCTCGTCGCGGCGTCCCACAGCGTGATCGTATCGTCATAGCCCAGCGACGCCAAAGTCTTGCCGTCCGGACTGTAGGCGACCCAGCGCCGTGGCGCCTTGTGATCGAGAGTGGCCAACTCCTTACCCGTTGCCGGGTCCCACAGCTTGACCGTCTTGTCATAGCTGGCCGAGGCCAGGGTCTTGCCGTCCGGGCTGAAGGCCACGCAGAACACCTGGGCCGTGTGTCCCTTGAAGTTGAACAATTCCTTGCCGGTCGCCACGCCCCAGAGCTTGACCTCACCCGGCTTTGCGTCCTTGGTGCCGCTCGGGCGCCCGGTTGCCGACGCCACCGTCTTGCCGTCCGGACTGAAGGCGACGGAGGTCACGAAGTCCGTGTGCCCCGTGAAAGTGGCGATTATCTTTCCCGTGGCCACATCCCACAGCTTGACGGTATTCTCATAAACGTTGTAGCCTCCGGACGCGAGGATCTTGCCGTCCGGACTGAAGGCCACGGAGACTGTTCCGAACTGGTGTCCACTGAATGTAGCCCGTTGCTTACCCGTCGCCACGTCCCACAGCATGATGGTGTCGGTGTTGTTGGTGCTCCCGGCCGAGGCCAGGAGCTTGCCGTCCGGACTGAACGTCACGCAGCTCACGCCATATTTGTGTCCGGTGAGGGTGGCCAGTTCCTTGCCGTCGGCCGCCACGGCGGCGGCGCCGTTCAGCCAGATCCCCGCAGAACCCAGCCCGAGCACCACCATCCGCAGCAGCACTTTCACGAAGCGATTCATGTCACGTTCTCCAGATTTGGTCATCCGCGAATAAGAAGTTATTCTGGCCTGGCGGTCTCTTCACTTCAGGGCGGCCTGGATGCGCTGTTCGAGGTCCTTGTCGGTCGGGCTTCCCTCCCACAGCAGGTTGCCGTCCTTGCCGATCAGGAAGGCGCGGGACCGTCCCATTGCGCCGTAGTCGGTCGCCAGCTTGGTGTCGGCCCCGATCGCAAACTTCACCTTCGTTCGCCGCAGGAAGTTGTCGACAATCGCACGCCTCTCCGTGGTGAGGCTAAGAATGGTCAGGCCTTTGCCGTGGTAATCGTCGTGAAGTTTGTTCAAAGCCTGAACCGCCTGCGTGCTGCCGCCCTGTGCGGGCGACCAGAAGGCGACGACCACAACCTTGCCCTTCAGCGCAGCAAGCGTCGGAGCCGCGTCCGCATTGATCCAGTCCTTGGCCGAGACTTCGGGCGGCGTGGTGCCGAGCCTCAGCGTCCGAATATCCACGGGCAACCGCTTGTCCGTCCAGCCGTCCGGTACCTGGGCGATGTCCAGTGATGCCGCCCGATCCGCCAGAGTGATTTCATGGTACATGTTCAGCGGGAGTTGGATCACCGGGAGATCGACTTTCCCCCAGTAGCGCTTGCCTTCGTAACCGATGGAGTTGATCGTCCGTTCCGGAGTCGGGCACTGGGCAAAGTAAGCCAGGCGGATCTTGTCGCCGGCCTTTTTCCCTATTTCGGCGAGGGGGATGACGTAGCTATCGACGCGAACACGCTGCCCATTGCCGACGTCGAGATACCGGATTGCCCCTCGCCCCTTGGAATCCTTTTTCGGCACCGATATCCCCGTCGCCCCGGTGCCCACAGCGTAAAGCAATCCTTGATAGGAGGGTAGCGTCCGTAGTCCATATTGACGGCGATCGACGTCGAGGCAGAGCTGCGACCAACCGTGGCCTCTCTGACCCTCCTTCGTTTGCTTGTACACCGAGTCATCGCCGTCTTCCCACAGGATGGCCTGCACGTAGAGGTACTTGGCGTCGTTCCAGATAGAGAGGCGGAGGTCCTTCTGGTCGCAGACAACGGTTGCCTGAGCCTGCGGAAAAGCGAAGGCGCCGTCCTTTTTGATATCGGGTGCAGAGTCGGCACCCATTGCTCCTGGCCCGACCGGGATAAGGGCGCCGAAAAGAATGGCCGTCACGATGATCGCCTTCATGACTCGCTCCTTTCCACCTGGGGTGCAGAGTCGGCAGCCTTGCTCAGCAGCGGCTCACTCACGCCAGGCGCTCAGGTCGTAAACCATCACGGAAGAGACCGTTCAAGTGGCTCCACTATGCAGTGCGTCATCCGCCGGCAGATTGCGCAACGGCAACGCCACAATGTCGCACGGTCGGGGGGACTCCCCATCATCGCTCCCAAAACGACAGGAATGCAGCACTCGACGAAAGACGAGGTGTTCCGCAGGCGCGCCTCAGTCCGGGGACGCCAGCAGCGACGGCAGATGCCAGACGCGCACGAGGCCTTTCAGCGTGCCAACGGCCAGCCAGCGGCCGTCCGGTGAGACGGCTAACGACAGGGCTTGCTCGGGGTGATCGACGTGGGCCACCGACTGTCGGGTTGTCATCGCGTAGATGAGCGTGCGCCGCATTCCGGCGACAAGCAGATGCTTGCTGTCCGGCGTGAACGCCAGCGCACGCGGGAACGGCGCCTCGACCAGGAGGCCCAGGCGACGGTTCTGGGAACCCAACTCCCACACGACCACACCGTTGTTCTCACCGGTGGTACATGCAAGCCGCGTGCCGTCGGGCGCCAGGGCGGCCCGGCCAGGGGTGGTGGACAGGCGCTCCAGTTCCATGTCGTCCAGGGCGACGAAGCCGAAACCATCGTCGCGGTAGCCGATCAGGGCCAGGCGCAGGCCGCCCCGGCCGTCTTCCCACACATCGAGGTCGTCGAGGCGGCGACCGGGTGGCCGCAATGGTTTGCCCTCCTCCCGCTTCGCCACGTCCCAGCTGCGGATCGAGCCATCGAAGCCCGTGCTGAACAGCGTTCGGCCATCCTTGAGGAAGAGGAGCCGATTGACGCGGTCGGTGTGCCCCTTGAGCTGCCCCTCCTCCTGGGCCTCGCCGAACCGGAATAGGCTGATCTCGGGCCTGTTGTGGCCGATGGCCAGCCAGCGCCCCTGGGGGTCCACTGCGAGGGCGTGCAATTCCCTGCCAGTCCGCATCTGGAACGTCAACTTGCGGTGGTTAATGTCCCAGAACAGCACCGCGCCGCCGTACTCGGCGCCGACCAGGGTCCGTGAGTCGGCGGTGAACGCAAGGCTCTGGACCTGGGAATGATGGCCGGTCAGCGTGAACTCTCGTACCGGCGGCGTCTCGGAGCGCCGGGACGGGGCTGGATCGGAGCCGGCCTGGCCGCGGAGGGTGTCGGTCGAAGCGCTACCCGGTGCGGAGGTGCCCGGGTCCGTCGTGGCTGGGGGGGCATAGATACGGCTGCGGAAGGCGCCTGCAAGAGCGGCCACGAGCAGGCCGATTGCCAGGGCTGCCAGTCCGAGGCCGCTCAACAGCATCAGCCGACGCCGTCGCGGAACCGGAGGAACAGAGAACCAGTGGGTCAGGGCGGTGGTCTTTGAGCCGACGAGGCTTTGCGGCCCGCTCGTTGGTGGAGCGTCTACGGCCTTCTTTTCCAGCGCGAGCAGCGTGCGGGCCACATCGGCGGCGGACTTCGGTCGGTCGGCAGGGTCCTTGGCCAGCAGACGGTCGAGGAGATCGGCGACCTCCAGCGGCAGATCGGGAACCAGGCTTGCGGCCGAGGGCGGCGTGGCGTTGGCCAGGCTCGACAGGACGGCCATCAAGTCGGCGCCGGGAAAGGGCCGCTGGCCGGTCAGTGCGTGGTAGAGGACCGCTCCCAGGCTGAACAGGTCAGAGCGGCCGTCGAGCGGCCCGGCTGCGGCTTGTTCGGGAGACATGTACCCGGGCGTGCCTACGATGACCTGACGCTGGGTGATCGGCGGGCCGGTGGGAGTCAGGGCCAGGCCGAAGTCGAGCAGTTTGATCTTTGGTGAGTGGTGCGTGGTGCGTGGTGCGTGGTCTTTGTCGTTACCGCTCACCACTCCACCACTCACCACCTCCAGAAAGATGTTGCCGGGCTTGACGTCTCGATGGATCAATCCGCAGGCATGGGCCGCCGCCAGACCCTCGGCCGTTTCACGGGCGATGCGCAGGCACAGGCCGAGCGGCAGCCGGCCGCTCTGCTCCAACGTCTCCGCCAACGACTGGCCGCGCAGCAGTTCCATGACCAGGTACGCGAGGTCGCCCTCTTGATCGACGTGATAGATGGTAACGACGTGGTCGCTGCGGACCTTGGCCGCCGCCCGCGCCTTGCGCAGAAAGCGCTGCCGGCCCTCGGGGTTGACCGCCAGCTCCGGCCGCATCACTTTCAATGCCACCTGGCGTTGGAGCCTCGGGTCGTCGGCCAGAAAGACGACCCCCATGCCGCCGTGGCCGAGCAGGCGCAATACGCGGTAGTACCCGAGCCGGCCCAGTTCGTCCGGCTGCTGCGGCGCCGCGAGAACCCTCAGCCATGACGACGCAGCATCGCCCGCTTCGACCGGCGTCTGAGCAGATTGCTGCGCGTCCGAACCGGTCCCGGGAACAGCGTTCTCGGCCAACGGTGCCCTTGCGAGCTGTTCACGAAGAGCCGCCGCCACCTCTATGGGGATGAGCAACGGTTCTTGCAGAAAATTGCCCGCTCGGTCGTGCGTCGCCAGCAGAGCTGCTACCTGATGTCGCAACGCCTCGTCGCCGCAGACATCCTCGAGGTATGCCTGGCGCTCTGCGCGCGATTCGAGTTGCAACGCCGCGATGAAGACGTCGCGCTCACTCATGTTTGAGGACTCCACGGAAGACCTCCCCCGTGATAGTGCGCCGTTTGCCGAGCGATCGCGCAACGAGAATTAAGATTTGTCACTATCCGTGTTGTCGGCTCCCTCGATCTTCTGGAGCAGCCAGGACCGGGCGTAGGCCCAGAGGAAGTCCGCGGTGCGCGGCGCGATGCCGAGAAACTCGGCGGCTTGAGGAATCGTGAGTCCGGCGAAATAGCGTATGTTCACTAACTCGGCGGCTCGGGGATCGACGACGGCCAACTGGGCAAGAGCCTCGTCCAGGGCCAACAGGTCGTCCGGCACGTCGGCGACAACGAGATTCAACTCGTCGAGTTCTTCACGGACCGCGCCGCCGCCGCGCTTGAGACGGCGTTTGCGGCGGGCGTTGTCGATGAGGATGCGGCGCATGGCGTGGGCCGCCGCGGCGAAGAAATGTCCGCGACCGCTCCAGTGCTGGTCAGGTTCGCCATCGACCAGCCGCAGGTACGCCTCGTGTACCAGGCGCAGTGGCCTGCAGTGTCTGCCCTGGTCCTTCCTGGGCCAGACGCCTGGCGGCGAGTTTACGCAGTTCGTCGTAAACCAGGGGCAAGAGTTGCGCGGCGGCGTGGGGATCGCTCTGCTCGATGGCACGAAGAACCTGGGTGACTTCGCTCATCGGCGGCCTCGTTTCGCGTGTGACTGACGAGCTAGCCTCCATACCTCCATTCCTATAATCACGGCCGACATCCCCAGCGGAGCCGCTCAATCCCCCATCACATACCCGATCTGCCCGCGCGGCGACACCGCCCCGCTGACAACCCCCTGCTTCTCGTCAAGCTGCGCCGCCATCACCTTGCCGTTTGCCCAATCGCCGGTTTCCCGCACCTTGTGGCCGCGTGCCTCCAGTTCTTTCCGCGTCGCCTCGGGAATGCGGCCCTCCAGCACCAAACCGCCCGGGTGGGCGTCGCGCGGGTAGAACGAGCTGGGGAAGTGGATGCTGTGAAACGTCGGTGCGTCGATGGCCGCTTGCAGGTTCATGCCGAACACCACATGGTTCAGGAAGAATTGCAGCGTCCACTGGTCCTGCTGGTCGCCGCCGGGCGTGCCGAACACCATGAACGGTTTGCCGTCCTTCAGGGCCAGCGACGGCGTCAGCGTCGTGCGCGGCCGTTTGCGCGGCTGAAGGGCGGTCGCCTGGTGCGGATCGAGCCAGAACATCTGGCCGCGCGTGCCCATCGGAAAGCCGAGGCCCGGCACCACCGGCGACGACGGAATCCAGCCGCCGCTGCACGTCGCCGCCATCAGGTTGCCGTGCTTGTCGGCGGCGCAGGTGTGCGTGGTGTCGGCGCGGTGGACCTCGTAACCGGGCGGCACCGCGGTTTCCTCCGGCTCCGTCTTCGGCCCGTGGCCCGGCCGCATCTCCAGCGACGCCTTCTTCGGATCGATCAGCTTGCGGCGTTCATCGGCGTATTCGGCGGAGAGCAGCATCTTCAGTGGCACATCCACGAACTTGGGATCGCCGTAGAACCGTTCGCGATCGGCGAAAGCGAGTTTCGCCGCTTCGACCACGGTATGGATGTAAGCGGCCGAATTGTGCCCCAGCTTCAGCAGATCGAAGCCGTCGAGCAGCCGCAGCTGTTGCAGGAACACCGGCCCCTGCGTCCACGGCCCGCACTTGTAAACGGTGAGGCCGTGATACTCGACCGAGACAGGTTCCCCGACCTCCGGTTGCCACGCGGCGAAATCGTCCTTCGTCAGCAGGCCGGTGTGCTTCTGGCCGCTGGCATCGCGGATCGGCGTTTTCCGCATGAAGTCCACGATCTTCTCGGCCACCTCGCCCTTGTACCAGAAGTCGATCGCCGCCTGGATGGCGGCCTCGCGGCCGCGCCTTCGCCTCGCGTGTCTCCGCCTCGACGGCCTTCTTGAGCGTCGCGGCCCAGTCGGGGTTCTTGTGGACGTAGCCGACGGCCGGCACCTTGTCGTCGGGCAAGTAGACGGCGGCGGAGCTCGGCCATTCCTTGCGGAAACGGCTCGCCAGGCCGGCGATGGAATTCCGCAGGCTCGGATAGACGGGGAAGCCGGACGCGGCATAGTCGATGACCGGCTCCAGCACATCCTTGAGCGTCAGCGTGCCGAAGCGAGCAGAGCGCCGTCGCCCAGGAGCCGAACGCAGCGGGAACGCAGGCCGGCAGGAAACCGTCGCCGGGAATGAGATCGATACCGGCCTTGCGGAACCACTCGACCGTCGCCTTCTCGCCGATGAAACCCTGTCCGGAGATGGCGAACGGCTTTTTCTCCTTCGCGCTGTAGACGAGGATTGGCACCTCGCCGCCGAGGCCGTTATTCTGCGGTTCGAGCAAGTTGAGGGCGAAGCCGGAGGCGACGGCGGCATCGATGGCGTTGCCGCCCTTGTCGAACATGCGCTGCCCGGCCCGCGCCGCCAGGTAATGACCCGAGCAGATGATGCCGTGCGTGCCCATGTAAACCGGGCGTGTCGTGAAGCCGTCCGCCATGATGTCGCCCCTCGGAGGAGTAATGTCGCTGCGCTCAACACGCCGATATTGTGTCGCGCCGTGCCGGCGAGTACAACAGAGTAGATCGCGGTTTTGAGGAACTCGCATGACGACGCCAGAACTGCCGGACGGATACCATTACGGCTGGCGCTACGTCCGGCGGAGGTCGCCGGACGGCCGCGAAATCCTGGACGAGGTTCCCCTAACGCTTGAGGATGTTTTGCACCCGCAGGAGGAGGACTTCATTCCCGAGGACACGCGGCATGAGCCGGAGCGCAATTACCTAACGTGTTCGTTCCGCGCTCACGTGGACCGCATTCCAAGTGGTCAAATCCTCTCGAACTGCCTCCTCGATTTCAACGTTGCCAGTGTGCGGCCTCTGTGTCCCGACGTGTCGGTGATCGAAGGCGTGAACACGTTGCCATTACCGCAGATAAGTACATATCGCTTCGCCGTCTTCGGCGGGCGCTGCCTGGTCGTAGTCGAGATCACATCGCTGCATACGCGCACCAATGATGTGGACTTGAAGCCAGACCTGTACCACCGCGGCGGCGTGCAACAGTACGTTCTCATCGATCAGCAGCGCCAGGACGGCCCCCGGCAGATCGTGAGCCGGCGCTGGACTCCCGTTGGCTACGTTATCGAGCCACCAGACGCTGCGGGTCGCATTCGACTGGACGATCTGGGTTTGCTTCTCGGACTGCGCAACAACCGCGTTGTCGTGTTCGACGCCACGACCGGCGACGAACTCCGCGAGTATGCCGAGGAGTATGCGGCTCGCCGCGCCGCAGAGGAAGATGCGAGCCGAGAAGGATCAGCCCGAAAACGCGCGGAAGATCGAGTCCGCGAACTCGAAGAGGAATTACGGCGGGTACGCGGCACTCCGCCGCCTTAATCCACGAACGCGAACTCATTGCTGAGCAGCAATACCTGAGCGTATTGTTCCCACGGCGTCAGACCCTGCAATTCGCCGGCCGCTTTCGCCGCGGACAGGAACCGCAGCGCCGTCGCCAGCTCGTCTGCCTCGGCGGCACGTCCCAATGCCATCCGATACAAGCGATCGATGCGTAGTTCCTCTTTCACAATACCATTGGTCCGGGCGGCGGAGCGCTTCGCCTGTTCCACCACAAACGGGCTGTTCATCAGGAATAGTGCCTGTTGAGGCACGGTAGTGGTATGCCGTTGGGCCGTACAGGTGTCGGGACTCGCAAAGTCGAACGTGCGGAACACACCGGGGAGGTTCTGACGCTCGATGAAGCCGTAGACGGTGCGCCGCGTGGGGAACGGAGCTGTCGTGATCTCGACGCCCGGTCCACCCGCAGTCGTGTCAAGTCGGCCCCCGACAAACAACAGCGAATCGCGCAACGCTTCAAAGTCGAGCCGTTGGCGATTCATGCGGCCGAGGAGTCGATTCTCGGGATCGTTCGCCGTCGTCTTGGCGTCGCCCTCGCTGGATTGGCGGTAGACGCTCGACAGCAGAATCGTTCGATGCAGCTGCTTGATCGACCATCCCTGCTCGACGAAAGTCGCGGCAAGCCAATCGAGCAGTTCGGGGTGTGTCGGCGGCTCACCGCGCAGGCCGAAGTCGCTCGGCGTTCGCACCAAGCCTGCTCCGAAGTGATGCTGCCAGATGCGATTGACCAGGACTCGGGCTGTGAGCGGGTTGTCCTGTGCGGCGATGGCCTGCGCAAGCTCCAGTCGGCCGCTGCCCTTCGTGAACGGCTTGCGTCCCTCCCCGGCGAGCACTTCCACGAACTGGCGCGGCACTTCGGGACCGGGATTGCCGGGGTTGCCGCGAACCAGAACACGAGGAGTTCGCGGCTTCGGAGCATCGGCAAGGATCATGGCGCGCGGCGGCGACGCCGGGCCGCTGACCTTCCACTGCTCTACCTTCTTTTCCAGCCCCTTCAACTCGTCGCGGAATTTGCGGTTGTTCGCCGACAACTCAGCCTTGTGGTCCTCCTTGAACTTCGTCACCACTTCCTGACGTTTCTTCAGTTCCGCCTCGTACGCGATCGTGGCTTCCGTCCGCTCCGGCTTGCCCAGCAACGGCAAATCGGCCGGCTCGACGCTGCTGGCGAAGACGCCGTAGAGCGAGTAGTAATCCTTCGTGGGTATCGGATCGAACTTGTGATCGTGACAGCGGGCACACGCCACGGTCAACCCTTGCAGGCCGCGCATGGTCACGTCGATGCGATCATCGATGATGTCGTGCGTGTTGTTGAGGAAGCGCCGGCCGAGCGTCAGGAAGCCCATCGCGGCGAGGGGTCGCTTGTCGTCGCCGAGCGGCAGCTGATCGGCGGCCAGTTGCTGCATGATGAACTGGTCGTAGGGCAGGTCGTCGTTGAAGGCCCGGATGACGTAATCGCGGTAGGTGTACGAGTAGGGATAGCGCCGCTCTTCGGTGAAGACGTAGCCCTTGGTGTCGGCATAGCGGGCCACGTCGAGCCAGTGCCGGCCCCAGCGTTCGCCGTAATTCGGTGACGCCGAGCAGCCGATCGACGACTTTCTCATAGGCGTCGGCGACGCGGTCGTTGACGAACGCTTCGACTTCTTCAGGCGTCGGCGGCAGACCGATCAGATCGAAGCTGAGACGCCGGATGAGGGTGCGGCGATCGGCTTCCGGAGCGGGCGTTAGCCCTTTCGTCTCCAGACGGGCCGAGACGAATGCGTCAATCGGCGTCCGAACCCACGTACGGGCACGAACGACGGGTACTGCTGGTTTCGTCACCGGCCGAAAGGACCAGTGGCTGGCACGCACGGCGGCGACGGTCGGCATATCGGCAGAGTGAGCCGCTGACGCGCAGAGCAGGACGCAAACGGCGGCGAACCTCATGGCGGGGGAATCCTGAAACGTCGGGCGGCGGGAGGGTGGCAGCTACAATCATATTATGACCTGGAAGGGAAACGACGGACAGGGAAATCCGAGAATGCGTGGAGGCGATCCATGTCAACACTGTCACCGGGCCGACGATTGCGCGACGCCTGGACCGCGGGGCCACTTCAACTACCCGGCGTGTTCAACCCTCTCGTCGCGCGCATGGCCGAGCGTCTCGGCTTCAAGGCGGTGTATCTTTCCGGCGCCGCCCTGTCGGCTTCAATGGCGGTGCCTGACGTGGGCTTACTGTCGCTCACCGAGTTCGTGGATCATGCCCGGATGCTGACGCGAGCCACGTCGCTTCCTCTGTTTTGCGACGCGGATACCGGCTTCGGCGAAGCGCTCGATGTGGAGCGCACGATACGGCTGTTCGAGGAAGCGGGCGCCGCGGGCATCCACCTCGAAGATCAGGTCATGCCGAAACGCTGCGGCCATTTGTCGGGCAAGCAGCTCGTCAGCGCCGAGGAGATGGCCGCCAAGGTGCGTGCCGCCGTGGCAGCGCGGCGCGATCCCGATTTCGTCATCATGGCTCGCACCGATGCCCGCGGCGTCACCGGAATGGATGACGCCGTGCGCCGCGCCCGGATATATCTCGCGGCTGGCGCCGATGCCATCTTTCCGGAAGCGCTGGAGAATGCCGCGGAATTTGCGGCGTTTGCACGAAACGTAAACGAAGGACGGACGACGCCGGTCCCGCTGCTGGCGAACATGACGGAGTTCGGCCGCAGTGCCTTGCTCGACTTAGGGGAGCTGGCGGAAATGGGCTACCGCATCGTGCTTTACCCAGTGACGACCTTGCGCGCCGCGTTGAAAGCGGTGCAAGAAACGCTGGCCGATATGCTGGCGGAGGGCCATCAGCGCGATCGGTTGCCGCAGATGCTGACACGGGCGGAGTTGTACGAACTGCTCGACTATGCGGGATATGAGCGCGGGATCGGGCGTATTTCGGGTGAGTTCTACTTCTTTGCTTGCCGATAGCCGAGTTGGCGGTATTTCTCGTTCTTCGTTTTCTCGCGGAGCCATTCAAGCGGTTCTTCCTCCGGTTTGTCTGGGTTCACCCAAAGGATCGGCCGGAGGTGACCGACCGACTCGGTGGCCGTGCGGAACAAGTTTCGTACCACTTCATCAAGGGCGATGATCGCTTTGTCGGAAGCGAGCGCGGCCTCGATCAGGAGCATGTCCTTGAGGATCGCAGCCTGATTGCTGACGCTCTCGGCAGTCGCCGCGACTTCGGCCCGGAATTCTTCATCGACGATTGGCTCCACGCGAACCACTTTCTTGCGCTTCCATCGATCAGCGCCACCGTCGTGCGAACCGTGAAAGATGCTGCGTCCATTCCTCTGCCAGGAGTGGAGTCATCACGAGGCGATGACAGATTTGCAGCATTGTCAGTAAGAAATCGCGGCAATGCACCGCTGTAGGTACAGCGTCTGGTCCACCGGACGCATGGGCGATGGATGAATCTACGACAAGGAGGCGCGAAGGTTTACCGGGCACTTCCCTTGTTACCTCTGTGCTTTCTCGACGGCCGTCATGTACCGATTTTGTGCTTCCAGTTCGACAGTGGCGAAGTCTTCGGGCCAGTCGCCGAACCGCCCTGACTCGTCGAGGTCGGCGCTTTGAATCTTCGTGCTTCCGTCCGGTTGACGAGTAAACCAGTGCAACTTGACCAGCTCCGGCGATAGTTTCTTCTCAGCAACAAGAGTTTGCACGCCGAGAAGCAGAAGTTCGCTATGGGTTTCCGCCACGACGCGGACACCGCGTTGAGCGGCCTCGGCAAGGATCTGAGCCATCGCCGTCTGAGCGCGTGGGTGCAGGTGGATTTCGGGCTGTTCGAGGTAGACAAGTTGGTCAGGTTTGGCGGTGCGCAGAGCAACAAGGACAGGAAGTGTCTGCGATAAACCGAACCCCACGTCGGCAATGCTCACAGTGTCTCGACCGCCGTTCCGTGGTTGTTTAGGTAATCTTCCGACAAAAATCTCAACTTCTGTGTCGTTCACTGATCGTGCTTCTACCTGCCAAGTCAAACCGAGGCGCTGGAGGTCTTCGCCCAACGCATTGAGTATTTCAGGGGCGTCGAAGTGCCAGTGGGAGATCGCACTTGCCGTATATGATTCAAAGGTCCCCGGAAACGCGAAGCCGACTGGCGCGATTGGATACGTTCGTTTCGGATTTCCTCGGAGCGCTGGAACATGAATAATCGCCTGGATTGTGGCTCCATAGGCATCAGCCAAGCCCGACCAGGTGTTCCAGCTCGAAGGCGGCCGTCCTTCGGCCGGCCGCCTAAACCACGTCATTCCCAAGAAACAGCGATTGCGATCTACACGAGTTTCGGGAAGCGGCGACCTTTGGTTCTCGGGTTCCCAACCCAAACGGCCTAACAACCGGCGAAGGTCAGCGGGGCTCATCTCGCTTCCGATACGTACTTGAGTATTCCCTTCCGTGTAGAAGATTTCCTGGACTTCTAGGCCCCTGTTTGCTCCCTTCGTGAATATCCATTCGAGCGTTTCGCTCGGATCGACATGAATTCCCACTCGAAATGCGCGGTTTGGCGGCTTCTTTCCAGGGCACCACAAGATTTGGTCCACGGAAGTGAAGGATACGTTCGGCCCATTAAGGAGCATTGCACCCGGATCATAGGGCGCTTTAGGGTTTGCTTTAGCAGCAGAAGTGGCTGCATAATAGACTTTATCAGTAATAAGGAAAAGAGCGTTATAGGCATCGCACGGTGTGTGAAAACAGCCACTTTTTCCTGGGAAAATTGCGCCTTATTGGGGTCTGTCAAGGGCGATCCCCTTATTACCGATAAAGTCTAATGCTCGACTTACCGGAACTGTTAGCTCCGGCAAGAAGCGTGAGCGGGCGCACCTCGATCAACTGCTCATCGCGCAGCGACTTGAATCCGGCCACAGAGATCCGAGTGATGGCCCGCGGTTCATTTGTCTTAGGTATGTCATTGTTCGATGTCGCCTTGGCCATAACGCCGCCCTTTACGGCAACTGCCGCAGCAAGTTCACCATCTCAATCGCTGTCAGCGCCGCGTCGAAGCCTTTGTTGCCCGCCTTGCCGCCCGCGCGATTGATCGCCTGTTCCAACGTGTCGCATGTCAGTATGCCGAAGATCACCGGCACCCCCGTGGCCGACGCCGCTCGACCCACTCCGCCGGCCGCTTCCCCGGCGACGTAATCGTAGTGGTCCGTGTCGCCGCGAATGACGCAGCCGAGGCAGATGACCGCCGCGTACTTCTTGCTCACCGCCAAGCGCTGGGCGACCAGTGGAATCTCGAACGATCCCGGCACACGCACCACGTCAATGGCATCGTCCGCGACGCCGTGCCGCTTCAGGCCGTCGATGGCTCCGCCGACGAGATTGTCCACGATGGTCGCATTGAAGCGCACCGCCACCAGGGCGAAACGGCCCGGCGGTAGCGCGAACGTGCCTTCGATGATGGTGGGCATAAGGACTCGACTTCGACTCAGTGATTCTACTTTTCCGTCAGAGGCCGGATCTCTACGATATAATCGAAGCCGGCGGCAAGTGCATGTGCCGGATTCCGGATTAGCCGTCCCACTTCGACGGTTTGGGATAACGATCGATAGGTTTCCGGCCAAAGTAACCCAAATTGAGAGCTCCATTGAGTAGTCACCTCAATGCGGCCGACCTGCGTCGCAGTCCATTTGGATTTTACATCGGTCACGCTGAGAATACGGTATTCCACCGATAAACTCAAATCCGCACACACGTCTTCAAATGGAATCGATCTACCAGTGTCGATCGACCAATTGAACCCGGGGCGGAATCCTGGCCATTTCAACGGAATTCGTCGGAACAGAACGTGTCTTTCGTCTCCGCTACAGAGATCTCTTTCGACAACACGTAAGTGGGCGTATTCAGGCAGCATTGGCTCGGCTGCACGAATCGAGTTAATACCGCTGCTCAACAGCATGAATGCGGCTGTGACTACCGAGATATTTGTCACATTTCCTCCGTGAAGCGGCACGACGCGCCGAGGGCGCAACTTAGGTTTTTTCGCTCCAGTTCGCCTGCGGCCCGTCCAATAAAATGGCCAGATGATTGAGAACGTCTCGGCCAAGAATCCCCCATTCCTGATCCAGCGTCAGAAACTGCCCTTTGAACGCTCGCCTCAGAAAAAGCAAATCGAGTTGCACGGCCTGCGCGATACTCCTGCTGCCATCAAATCCGGCCAATTCATATCCTTTCCCCGTGTTGATGGACAGTCCGAGCTGTTTGACCGATGCCGCCGGAATCAAGGTAACGTCGGCACCAGAGTCGATCAACATCGGCACATCGGCAACCTTGTTCTGGTTCTCCGAGTGGCGAAGGGTCACGATGGCTACTGGAGCAGGTGGGTTGAATCGGCCACCGTCATAAGCCGGCATCTTGTACCTCCTCAACGACCACCTTCTTGAAGTCGGCAGCCTGCTCCGGATGCACGAGCCGCGGACTGCACAAGTGACTGACTTGTGCAACCTCAAGCGCCGGGATGACAACATAAACGGTTGCCTTCTCGGGCAAGCGCACACCATCGGGCAATCGGATCGCACCGTTTTCGACGACTCCCTGAAAGGTCGTGATTTTCATGGCTGCCTCTCACGTTTCATCCGACGCTTCGCGAGCGCTGGGCGAGTCGAGCGCTCGTAGAAGCTCGCGGCTAGACAATCATCCCAGGTTCATTATGTTGAAGAAGTCCGTATTCGACTTCGTCTTCGCGATCCGCTGCACCAGCAGTTCCATCGCCTCGACCGTGTTCATGTCGCTCAGCACCTTGCGCAAGATGTAGATCTTCCGCAGCTCCGCCTCCTCGACCAGCAACTCTTCCTTGCGGGTGCCGGACGCATTGATGTCGATGGCCGGCCAGATGCGCTTGTCCACGAGGCGGCGGTCGAGGTGCAACTCCATGTTGCCGGTGCCCTTGAACTCCTCGAAGATCACCTCGTCCATGCGCGAGCCGGTATCGACCAGGGCCGTCGCCAGGATCGTCAGGCTGCCGCCTTCCTCGATGTTGCGGGCGGCACCGAAGAAGCGCTTCGGCTTGTGCAGTGCGTTGGCGTCCACGCCGCCGGATAGGATCTTGCCGGAGTGCGGGATCTCGGTGTTGTATGCCCGTGCTAGGCGGGTGATGGAATCGAGCAGGATCACCACATCCTGGCCGTATTCCACCAGGCGTTTGGCCTTCTCGATCACCATCTCGCTGACCTGGACGTGCCGCGACGCTGGTTCGTCGAACGTCGAGCTGATGACCTCGGCGCGATCGCTCTTCACCGGCGCTCCATCTCGGTCACTTCTTCGGGCCGTTCGTCGATCAGAAGCACGATGACGTAGCATTCGGGATGGTTGCGCAGGACGCTGTTGGCCATCTTCTGGAGCAGGACCGTTTTGCCGGTGCGTGGCGGCGCGACGATCAGGCCGCGCTGGCCTTTGCCGATCGGCGTGACGATGTCCATGATCCGCATGTTGATCTCGGACGGGTCAGTCTCCAGATGGAGCCGTTTGTTCGGGTGCAGCGGCGTCAGATCGTCGAAGACTACTTTCTGCGTCAGCATGTCCGGATCGTTGTAGTTGATGGCCTCGACGCGCAGCAGGGCGAAGTAGCGCTCGGCCTCCTTTGGCGGGCGGATCTGGCCGGCGACGATCGACCCGGTGCGCAGGCCGAACCGGCGAATCTGGCTCGGCGAAATGTAGATGTCGTCGGGACAGGGGAGGTAGTTGTAGTCCGGGCTGCGGAGGAACCCGAAGCCGTCCGGCAGCACCTCCAGCGTGCCGTCGCCGAACATCAGGCCGTTCTGCTTGACGCGCTCCTTCAGGATCTTGAAGATCAGGTCCTGCTTCTTCAGACCGGTGTAGTCGGTAATCGATTCTTCGCGCGCCACCTTGAGGAGCTGCGGCATCGTCATCTGCTGTAATTCGCTGATGTGCGTGCTGCCGCGTTTGATCTCTTCGTAACGGTTGTTGACTTCTTCGTCGAAGACCTCGTAATCGTCCCGTGGCGCCGGGGAGCGACTGGGCGGGGGAGAGGGTGAGGGCGCGGGCGGGGCGCTTCACGCGCGGCGCCGGTGCGACGGGGTCCGCGGGTCGGACGACCTCATCGCACGGCCTCGGGATCGGTACGCTCGTCGAGTTCCGGCTCGTCGTTGTCGAACGTCGTTCCATCCGATTTGGTCCGCGCCCGCACTCGGGTAGCAGGTTCACGTCGGGTCTTGGGTTCGGCCATGTCAATCCTCTCCTTCCAGCGCAAGCTGACGCGGGGAGCAGCGAGGGTGCATCGAGACGTGTCCCGGCCCGGTAACGTAATCAGGCAGGGGGTCCCTCGTCCGCCCGAGCCGTGACACCGACATGCTTTCCGCAGGTGTCCGGCCCGGTTAGCGCCAGCGGCAGGGTTGCAGTCGTCACACGTACGTCGACCTCCGCGCCGCTGGGCGGAGGGAGACGTTGATTTCCGGGGTTACTCCCCTCGCCCCGGTACTCCGGGGAGAGGGGTCTTGCTTCTCCCCTCGCCCCGGTACTCCGGGGAGAGGGGTCGGGGGTGAGGGGTGAGCCACCTGGCTGTGTTCTGGTCCTCACCCCTCACCCCCGACCCCTCTCCCGAGTACCGGGGCGAGGGGAGGAGCACTGTAGTAACCCCCAGGTTCGCAGCAGTTCGTTAACCTGCCGCTCCAGTTCTTCCATCGTGCCGGAATTATCCAGCACATGATCCGCGCGAGCGGCCTTCGCCGTCAAGGGCAGCTGCGCTCGTTCGCGGGCCTCGATCTCCGGTGCGGTCCAGCCGCGGTGCCGGGCAAGGCGCTCCAGGCGGATCGGCGCGGTGTATCGACGAACACCAGTTTATCGCAAGCCGACGTCCAACCCGCCTCCAACATGATGGCCGCATCCAGTAGAACGAAACGCACTTCGGGGTCGGCCAGCGCACGGGCAATTTGATCAAGGATGCTCCGGGCGATCCACGGATGCACCATCGTTTCCAGGGCACGGCGTTCGGCCTCATCGGCGAACACAATTCGCCCCAGCGCCGCCGCACGACTTCGCCCTTCTCGTCGAGCAGTCTCGCGCCCCAACGTTCGACGATCTGTCGTCGAATGTCGGAATCACGGAGAGCGTCATGGCCGATCCGGTCGGCGTCGATGATCCGCGCCTCCGTGCCGGGCGAACAGTTCCGCAACGCGACTCTTGCCGCTGCCGATGCCGCCGAGAATGCCGACGACGAGTTTCATCGGATTGCCAGCTGCCTGTTTAGCCGCGAGCTTGTGCGAGCGCTTGATTGCAAGCGCTCGCACAAGCTCGCGGCTAAACGAGGGCCTCCTTGAGTTCCGTTCCATCGAGCCAGTTCGGACCGGCGGCGAGATCGACCTTCAGCGGCACCTCCAAGTTCAGTGCCTGCGTCATCTCGTCCCGGATCATCGTCGAGAGGGATGCCAACTCGTCCGGCGGCGACTCGAAAACGAGTTCGTCGTGGATCTGCAACAGCATCTTCGCTCGCCGCTTTTCGCGTCGCATCCGGCGGTGGACATTCAGCATCGCCAGCTTGATCAGGTCGGCGGCCGAGCCTTGTATTTCCATGTTAATCGCTTCACGTTCCGGTTGACTCCGCTGTTGATAGGTCGAACCGGCTCGGATCGTGTCGGGGGCGAACGGCCGACGGCGACCGAGGATCGTGGAGACGTAACCATTCTTGATCGCATCGTTCAGCAGACGCGATTGGTACTCCAGAACCTTCGGGTAGCGGGCGAAGTACGATGCGATGAACGTGTCCGCCTCGGCGCGCGGAATGGTCAAGCGTTGTGCGAGACCGTGGCGCTCATGCCGTAAATGACGCCGAAGTTGACCGTCTTCGCCACGCGGCGCATGTCCGAGGTGACTTCGGTCTCGGGGACGCCGAAGATCTGCGCGGCGACCAGGGAATGAACGTCGCGGTCCTCGGCGAACGCCCGCTTCAGCGCCTCGTCGCCGCTGAAGTGGGCCAGCAGCCGCAGCTCGATCTGCGAATAGTCGGCCGTCAGCAGCGTCCAGCCCTGGCGCGGCACAAACGCCTGGCGGATCTGCTGCCCCTGTTCGCGGCGTACCGGGATGTTTTGCAGGTTCGGATCGCTCGAACTCAGCCGGCCCGTCGCCGCGATCGTCTGATTAAATGACGTATGAACGCGGCCGGTATTCGGATCGACGAGGTCCGGCAGCGCATCGACGTAGGTGCTCTTCAGCTTGGCGACCTGCCGATGTTCGAGGATCTTCCTGGGAAGTTTGGCGCCGGGGAGGTCCAGTGCTGCCAGTTTTTCGAGCGTCTCTTGATCGGTGCTCGCCGCCTTCGTGATGCCGGTCTTGCGATGGGCCGGCAGTTTCAACTCATCGAACAGGACGGTCCGTAACTGCGGCAGCGAGCCGATGTTGAACGGATGACCGGCGAGGTCGTAAATCTCTCGTTCGATCTCGTGCAATTGTGATGCCATCTCCCCGCTGAGACGACGCAGCAGCGGCACATCGAGAGAGATGCCGTTGAACTCCAGCTCGGCCAGGACTTCGATGAGCGGCACTTCCAGCTCGTCATAAAGACGCCGCAAGGTTCGATCGTTGAGCCGCGAGCGTTCCGCGAGCGTTGGGTCAGCACTCGCGGAATGTTCGCGGCTACACGGCGCCACTTCAGCGAGTTTCTTCTCCAACGTCTCGCACAGCCGCCACGCCACGTCGGCGTCCTCACCGGAATAGATGGCGACGCGGTTCGGATCGACTTCGTCCATTCGCTTCTGCGGCGTTTTCCGCGATTTCTCGCCGATGAGATCCGTGATTGGGATGACCTGGTGATTCAAATGGTTCTTGGCCAACTCCTCCATGCTGTGGGAGCGAGCGCCGGAGTTCAGCAGGTAATCGGCCACCATCGAATCGCCGGCGACGCCCGCAACCTGGACGCCGTGCGCCCGCAGGACGAGCAGGTCGTACTTGATGTTCTGGTTGATCTTGGCGATGGCGGCGTCTTCGAGGATGGGTCGCAGCCGATCCAGCGTGATCGTCGGATCGAGGGTGGCCGATCCCGCCGGACCGCGGACGGCCAAATACCAACCCTCGCCCGCCTTCCACGAGAATGCGAGGCCGACGAGATCGACCCGCATCGGCTCCAGCCCGGTCGTCTCCAGGTCGATGGCGAAGCGCTTCTGCTGCTGGAGTTGGCAATAAAACGCCTCGAACTTGTCGGCCGTATCGACCAGGTGATACTCGGCGTTCCAGCCGTTCCCGACCACGGTGAACGGGGCAGCCGGAGTGTCCTCGACCGGTGTACCGTTCGTCTCGGCCTTGGCGGCGTTGGCTCCGAAGTTGAAATCGAGGTCCGGTCGATCGTCGAACAGCGAGCGCTGCATCGGCGTCGAGTTCGCGCCGGCTGCGCCACCTGCTCGGACAGGCTGCGGAAGCCGAACTCCTTGAACAGTTCGAGCAGGCGCGGCACGTCCAGTGGACGTAAGCGCCAGGCCTCCCAGTTGAAGTTCAATGGCACGTCGGTGACGAGTCGAACCAGTTTGCGTGTCAGCGGCACCGTGGCGGTGGACGCCCGCAGGTTCTCCTTGCGCTTCGCACCGGAAATGTTGTCGATGTTGGCCAGGACGGTTTCGAGCGTGCCGTACTGTTGCAACAGAGCCGCGGCCGTCTTCTCGCCGATACCGGGGACGCCGGGCACATTGTCCACGGAATCGCCGACCAGCGTCTGGAAATCGACCACCTGCTCCGGCTTGATCCCCCAGTCGGCCGCCAGCTCGTCCGGGCCGAATTCCTGGTGTTTCCGCATGTTGTACAGCTTGACGCGATCGCTCAGCAGTTGGCGGCAATCCTTGTCGGCGGTGCAGAGGCGCACGTCCAGACCGCGCAGCAGCCGCCACGGCCAGGGTCGCCATGACGTCGTCGGCCTCGTAACGCGGATCGCTCAGGAGCGGGATACCGAAGGCCTCCACGATCCGCCAAATGTGCGGGATCTGTAGTTGTAGGTCGTCCGGCATCGGCGCACGATGGGCCTTGTAATCGGCGAAGAGTTCGGACCGAAACGTCGGCTCGGGAAGATCGCATGCGCAGACGAGGTAGTCGGGGTGCAGACTGCGCAAATAGAGCATGTCCCGAGCGAAGCCGTGCAGCGCGTTCGTCGGCAAGCCCGCGGGGCTGGTCATGCTGGCGCCGGCCCCGCTGCGGGCGGTGGCGTGGAAGACCTGAAAGATGAGCGAATGCGCATCGATCAGGTAGATCCGTTCGGTGGCGGCGCCGGTGGACATGACGATACACGATCCAGAACGAGGAAGGAAGGTCGTCTATTTAGCTACCCGTGAATGACGGGGGCTAACTGAGTCCTTCCGAATTCGCGAACAGGGCCGATAATTCAACCAACCACGGTCTGACGAATGAAACCGAGGAAAGACGGAGGGCGGGCACGGCGCTAGCCGAGAAGTCTGATGTTCGATCTCCCGTCGAGCGGTCAGAAATCGTGGTCCGATGCAGAATCGCGGTATTTGCCGCAGGGGAGGCCGACGATCGACTGGCACGCTGCCAATAGTTCGACCCTATTCCTTCACGGGTCGGGGTGGAGGTTGAAAATCCGGAACAGGACATGAGCAAACGCGCAGAATCATCAAATCCGTTATCTTTTTGAAGTGTAAGTCAGCCTTGCGGGGCTGTCAAGGGCACTTGCGGCGCAGTTGAGCACGCCGCGCCAGCAAGTGGCACTTGCTGGCGCGGCGTGCTCAGCGGTCCTCCTCACTTTGAGAGCATGTCCGCATGGACCTTGGCCACGTCGCCCATGTAATGGCCGATGCGGTACGTCGTCGCGGCTTGTTTCAGATGCTCGAGCGCCTTCTTCTTGTCGCCCTCGCTCTCGTACCAGAGGCCCAGGTACAAATGCGCGTAGAAGCGGCGCTGCTGGCGCTGCACGTCGGACACCTTGTCGGCCTCGACAGCGGCGAGGACCTCGTCGGGCTTCACTTCGCCCTTGAACATCTTGTAGACGAGCATCATCGGCACGCGCTTGTCGATGCCGATCTTGAGCAGGGCCGCGCGGGCCTTGTCGCGGCCGACCAGGCGGACGTTGCACAGGTAGTGCCAGACGGCGTTCTCCACGTCGTTGGTATCCACCTTCTCATAGCCCGCGAACTGTTTGCGGCCATCCTCGTAGCGGCCGGCGTAATACAGCGAGATGCCGCGCATCCAGTGGCCGGGAAACTCGTCGGGCGCTTTTCCAGATAGCGATCGAAGTCTTCGACCGACTCCTTGATGCGTCCGAGCTTGAAGTTCAACGCCCCTCGGTGATTGATCGCTTCCACGCGCGTCGGGTCGAGTTTCAGCACTTCGTTGAGGTCGGCGAGGGCGTCAGCGTTGCGCTGCAACGACTCACGTATCGAACTGCGGAAAAGATAGGCGCGTGCTTCTTTCGGATGAGCCTTCACGATCTCGTCGGCCAGCGTCAGCGCACGTTCCTTGTCGCCCTTGTTGAACGCGGCCTCGGCTTCAAGGATGGCGTCCTGGATGGTGTCGGCGCGGAGAGTTGGCGTGAGGAACAGGGCGGAGAGGAGAAGAGAGTGCATCGGGGAGGACTCCGGGGGAAGAGAATACTTGCCGAAGACGGGAAGAGAGGTCATCATTTCTGGTGCTTCCGTTCCCGGTACGAGTCCCAACGATCGAGCGCCTCCACACTCGTGATGTCATCGACGCGCCAGGTGTCGTCCGCGAGAGGCGTGAAATAGACGAGAAGTTGCTCGTGGAACGGAACGAGGTACGTCTCCTCATGCGGTGATTCCAGCGGTGACACCTCTTGTTCCTCCCACTGTTCCCGCGGCAACTTACGCAACTGACGCAGTTTGGCGAATAACGCCTTGCGTTCCTTGGGCGACATCATCTCGAAGACCTTGATACGGATTCGGTGCGGGAGGGTCAGGAATCCCTCCACCGTGCCGTTGCTCGTGCTGTTCGTCGTTCTCATAGTTCCGCTCCTCATTGGCCGCATTCTACCACTCCAGACCCGACCTCGCCAGAGTTTCCAGTCAAGCGATGCAGTGGCCGGTGTTTGCGACGACAGCTCTTCTGCGCGGTTCTGCGATCCACCGCGGATTCGGCGTTGATCTTTTTCATTTTCATCGTTATATGCCTCCCGATTCTGTGAACGGTACACGGCCTGCATAGCCAAAAAGAAATGCAGGACGTTCGAGGTTTCCAGGGAGGGGAGGTCAGCGCCGCATGGTAGGTCCCAAGCAATCGCGCAGTCCGAATCGCGCCGTGATGTTGCTGTTCGCAACGATGTTCGCGGCCAGCGGGTTGGCCGGCATTCTCGCGGCCCCGCCGCCGGTGGTTCCACCGGCCTCCAAAGCACCGACCACGGCGCCGCTGCCGGCGGAAACGCTCGTCGGGCCGGGACCGGTGGCGAACTCGGGGAACGTGCCGTTCCCCATGCCTCCCGGGCTGGTGGGTGTCGATCTGAATCAGCAGAATGACGCGGCGGTAGCTACCAAGAGCGACGGCTGTCTCCAGTGCCATTCCGGCCAGAAGGACCCGCACTTCAAGAAGACCGTCCACCTCGGCTGCATCGACTGCCACGGCGGTTGTGTGCCGAACGTGACGCCGCACATGATCGAAGCGGCTCACGCTCCGCGCCAGCCGGGCGAGCCTCGTTCCTGCCCGGCTTCTCCGCCCACCAAGAATCCCGGTGCGTGGCGCAATTCCGCCAACCCGGTCCGCTCCTATACCCTGCTGAACATGGAGTCACCCGATTACATCCGCTTCGTCAACCCCGGCGACCTGCGCATCAATCATATCAGTTGCGGCACCACCAACTGCCATCCCAAGATCGTCGGCGAAGCACGCAAGAGCATGATGAACCACGGCTGCATGTTGTGGGGGGCGGCGTTGTACAACAACGGCAGCGTGCCCTACAAGACAGCCCGCCACGGCGAATTCTACAGCATGACCGGCGTTCCGCTGCGTGCCCAGACCGTGCCGCCGCCGGACGAGTTCGAGCTGAAACGCGGCGTGATTCCTTTCCTCGACCCGTTGCCGCGCTTCGAGATCACTCAGCCCGGCAACATCCTGCGCATCTTCGAGCGCGGCGGCAAGTTCCGGCCGATCGTCGGCATCCCGAACAAGGAAGACGACGCCGGCAAGCCGTTCCTGGATCGCCTGAGCAATCGCGGCCTGGGCTGCGACGTCCGCACCGACCCCGTGTTCCTCGGCCTCCAGAAGACACGTCTGTTCAACCCCTCGCTGAGCTTCATGGGCACCAACGAACAGCCGGGCGATTACCGGCAGAGCGGCTGCACTGCCTGCCACGTCATCTACAGCCAACGATCGCGCCGAGGCCAACTCCTCGTCGCGTTACGCCAAGTACGGCCACAGCGGCACGGCCAGCCCCTTGCCGGAAGACACCCCCGATCCGACGATTCCCAAGGATGAAGCGGGCCATCCGATCAAGCATGCCTTCGCGTCGGGCAACGCCATCCCCAGCAGCCAGTGTATGACCTGCCATGTCCATCCCGGCACCACCGTCATGAACAGCTTCCTCGGCTACATGTGGTGGGACGAAGAAACCGACGGCGAACTGATGTACCCGGCCCAGCAGAAGAAGCACACGGCCGAGGAGTTCATGCGCATCCTGATGGCCAACCCGGACGAGACGGCGGCCCGCGGCAACTGGTCCGACCCCGAGTTCCTCGCCAATCTGACGGACCTCAATACCAAGACCAAGCATACCCAGTTCGCCGATTTCCACAGTCACGGCTGGGTCTTCCGCGCGGTGTTCAAACATGACCGCAAGGGGAACCTGCTCGACTACAACGGCAACAAGGTGACGGACCACAGTGCCGCCAACCTCAAGCGCGGCGTGGAAATCGTCAAGGAACTCAAGCAGACCTACACCGAAGGCGTCACCATGACCGGCAAGGAGCCGCAAGGCCAAGGAAGCCCACGACCGCGCCGGCTTGCCGATGCACTTGGTGGACATTCACGTCGAGAAGGGCATGCACTGCGTCGATTGCCACTTCGTCGCCGACAACCACGGCAACGGACGCTTGCAGCAGGAAGTGCGTGCGGGCATCGAGATCCAGTGCATCGACTGCCACGGCACGGTCTCGAACCGGGCGACGCTGCGGACCACCGGGCCGGCGTCCTACACGTCCAATCCCGACGTACGCACCGGTCCCCTGTCGGGCCGCGATCTGTCCACGATCTGCGCGCGTCCAACGGCCGGCCGCGCTTCGAGCGCGTCGGCGAGAAGATCTATCAGAACTCGATGGTCGAGCCGAACCTCCGCTGGGAGGTCGTCCAGGTGAAGGACGTCATCGACCCCGCCAGCGAGCATTACAACAAGAAGGCCGCTCTGGCCAAAACGGTCCACTTCGAGGGCGACAAACAGGTCTGGGGCGCCGTGCCGAAGACCGCAGCCAACGACGATTCGGGGTGCGCCCACTCGAACAAGAACATGTCGTGCATCACCTGCCATTCGTCGTGGAACCCGAGCTGCTTCGGCTGCCATCTGCCGCAGCGAGCGAACATGAAGACGCCAATGCTCAACAACACCGGCGACGTGACGCGCAACCTGCACACTTACGACTTCCAGACGCTCCGCGACGACGTCTTCATGCTGGCCCGCGACGGCAACGCCACGGGCAACCGCATCAACCCGTCGCGGTCGTCCTGTGCCGTTCACGTCGCCTCCTATAACCAGAACCGCGAGGCGGTCTACTATCAGCAGCAGACCATCTCCGGCGAGGGTTGGAGCGGCATCGCCTTCAGCACCAACGTGCCACACACCGTCGGCGGCGTCGGTAGCACGAAGAACTGCACCGACTGCCACGTCTCGCAGAAGAACGACAACAACGCGATCATGGCCCAGTTGTTGATGCACGGCACCAACTACCTGAATTTCATCGGCAAATACGCCTGGATGGCGGCCGGCGAGCACGGTCTCTATGCCGTGCAGGTGACCGAGCGCGACGAGCCGCAGGCGGTCATCGGCAGCTACCTGCATAAGCTGGCGTATCCCGAGGAATTCTGCAAACACGTCAAGCACGAGCATGAGCTGGATATCGCTTACGAGCATCCCGGCAAGGACATCGGCGACAACGTGTTCCATCCGTTCCGCAAGAACGAAGTGCTGAGCGTGCAGTTGCGGGGCGAGTACCTCTACGCGGCCTGCGGCGAGGCTGGGCTTCGTGTCTTCGACGTGGCTTTCCTCGACCACAAGGGCTTCTCCGAGAAGTTCAATACCGCCCCGGTGTCGCCGATCGGCCAGCGGTTCTTCGTCGAGACGAAGTATTGCCACAGCCGTCGCCAGTCCCTCGACGACGGCTCCCGACCCGACGCGGGCGCACTACATCGAGAACGACGAGGGCCGGGTCCACGGTCTCTATGCCCACCTGTACATGCTCGACAAGTACGAGGGCCTGATCCTCGTCGGTGCCGGCACGCTGCTCGACGGCGATCCGCTGAATAACTTCCTGAAGCGCGAGCTGACGTTGAACCCGAACGGCATCCTGTGCGGCGGCCGGGCGATTACGATCGTCGGCACCTACGCTTACATCTGTGCCGACGCCGGACTGGTGGTCGTGGATCTGGCCGACCCGATGAAGCCCGAGGTGAAGACCGTGATTGGCGAGCCGGAGCTGCAGCATCCCGCACGCGGTGGCCTGCCAGTTCCGCTATGCCTACGTGGCCGATGAAGAGGGCGTCAAGGTCTTCGACATCACCGATCTGGCCAAGCCGGTCGGCAAGTCGAAGATTGAGATCCACGACGTCCACAGCGTGTACCTGGCCCGCACCTATGCTTACCTGGCGGCGGGCAAGCAGGGTTTGGTGATCCTGGACATCGAGAACCCGGAGGTCGCCGAAGGTCGATCAGATCTTCAATGCCGGCGGGTGCATCGACGACCTGCACGACGTGAAGCTCGGCATCACCCTACAACAGCGAGTTCGCTTACCTCGCGGACGGCAAGAACGGCATGAGGGTGGTGCAGTTGACCAGCCCGGAGACGCCCGGCAACGACGGTTTCAGCCCGCGTCCGACGCCGGAATTGATCGCCACGTTCAAGATCCCGCGCGGCGGGCATTGCCTGGCGATCAGCAAGGGCGTGGACCGCGACCGAGCGGTGGACGAGAGCGGCAACCAGATGAGCGTCTTCGGCCGCGTCGGAGCGAGGCCGCTCAACCTGAAGGAGCAGCAGAAGATGTTCCTGCACGACGGCAAGGTGTGGAAGACGAGCGATGACCCCGATTGGACGGGGTACGAGAAGAAGTGACAAGCGCTTCGGCCGCTTGCGGCTTAGCAACGCTCTGCTAAGCCGCGAGCGGCGTAGATGGAATAAGAAGAGGCCGGCGGGGTAAACCCACCGGCCTCTTCGCTTTTCGATCTGGAAACTCTTACTTCAATGCTTTGATCACATTCTGCAAGTGCTTCCGGAACACGTCGGGATCGAACTTGGCGATCGACCCCAGCACCTGCTTTTCCTCGTCATCGCTGAGAGCTTGCAGGTTCTTCTTGGGATCCTTTTCGTCCTTAAGGTTCTTCACGATGCCCGCGTTGAAGTCATCATTACTCAGCCGCTGCACCGAGGCGAGGAAGACATTATTGCCGGCTGCCAGCTTGGCGAGCTTCGGGATGTCGCCGATACTATCCAGGTACTGTGAAAACTCATCCACTCCTTCCGGCTTCATACCATTGCCGACGATCCACGAAATCACTTCGAGCCGATCCTTGCGACGGATGTACGGTTCGAGGTCCAATTCCTCGATCAGGGCTTTCAACTCCGCCTCGATCGCTTCATTTTTTTTGCCTTCTTTCCGGGTCCAATCCTCATAGGCCACACGTAGAACGGAAGCGGTCAGGCGGGCCATTTCGTAGTCCGGAAGAATGGGACGGCCATCCTTAGTTGATCCTTGTGACAGTTGGCAGAGGCTTTCCATCAGCTTCTTCACCGAGGCGGCGTCGTACTTTGCCTTGTTCAGGTCGTCCAGGATGCCGTCGCACCAGTCTATGATTGCCTTGGTACGGTCCTGTATGGTTTCCGGGGTCCCGAACGGCTTCTGACTGCACGCGCCGGCGAGTCCGCGGAGAGCGCCGTCGAGCCCTTTCAACTTGTCCGGTTGACCGAGAAACTCCGCAGCTAACTCGAGGGAGTCAGTCGGCCAGGTCCGCACGAGCAAACGACCGGGGATGACACCGATCTGGTCGAACCCCTTGAGCTGGTAGCCGAAGCCGCGCGTCTGGCGGTATCCGGGCAGTTTCAGATCGTGATGACAGGCGAAACAATCGGAATGCGCGATGGCGATTTCAGGCCACCGCGCTTTATCGCCCGGCTTGAGTTGGGCAGCCTGCTGCTGAGCCAGTTGCATCGCCTCACGCATCGCCACGACGCCGCCGACGACGCTGAACTTGCTCCGCTGGAAGTCGATGTCTTCCAAGTGGTAGTTCTTGATGCGGGCATCTCGGTCAGGGACTTTGTCGAGACCCTGGAAGAAAGGCACGTCGATCGCATCGCGCCAGTGTTGGGGCTCATTGCGAGAGAAGCCGGCGATCTCGACGGAGGGGAGCGGTGGGTGGCCGGCGGCGAACATGGCATGTGTGGCAACCTTGCCTTCGGCCACGTTTCCAACATGGCACGACAAGCAAAGTGTGGCTCGCGTTGCCGGGTCGCGCAGATCGCGCATACCCTTCTCGAATTTCTCGGTTGCCGTTTTTTTCCGCCAGGCAGGATCCTGGTGATCGGCGAACCAACCCTTCGAGGCACCGTGGCAGCCGGCGCAGCTAACGCCATCCTTCGGGTCGAGTCCGCGTTCGTCGGCGCGGCTGGCCAAATTTCCCATGGCATGGCAATTGAGGCAACCAGTCTCAGCCTTCAGAACGTCCTGGCCCAAAAGCTGGCCCATGCGCTGGCCACGCGGTCCGAGAAGGACGGCATAAGCCTGAGCGTGTTTGTCGTGAGTCTTCCAGATGGAATACTCGGTCATCAACACGACATCGAGTGGTCGAAGCATTCCGGGAGCTGCGACGTCATTTCCACCCGGCTTGGTGTGGCACCGGGCGCAAGTTACCGCGTTCTGGTATTTGAACGCCTTCCAGGCGTCCGCTTCTTTGGCCATCTCGCGCGGCACCGGCTGGGCGGCAACGCGCTGTGGAGTCAGGCTCGCCAGCAGGAAGCCGACGACCGCGGTCCCGAGGGTACACAGTTTCCGGCAGGGTGTTTGCATTGACATGGGTCTCGTTCCAATCGGAGCGGCGAGTGCTGGCGCCACGCTCGCCGACCGGAAACACGGGATCTCACTTCTCCGTTATTTCAACGCCTTCAGTTGTTCTTCCAGCGTCGGTTTTTCGAGCGGCCGGTAGTGTTTCGGGCTGTCGATCCCCTCCGGGAAGGCAGCGCGTAACCACACGGCCAAGTTTTTCAGCGCTTCTTTCCGTGCCGGATCAGCCGGCAGCTGCGGGTAAAGAGAAACCAGGGCGATGTACAGTTGTGCCGCGTCGTCCCATTCCATGCCCCTGGCACCGGCCTCGCCTTTTGCCAGGAGCGTCTGGTACAGCTGAGCGGCGGCGATCGGTTCGCCCTTGCTCGCCGGCCAGCCGTCGAGCTTGTTGAGCACGTCATCGCCCAACCGGGCAGCCGCCTTTTTCGCCAACCCGGCTACCGTCGCCGCATCCGGGGCCGGCAGTTGCATCTGGTCGCGCAGATCCTTCAGTTCCTTGAGGTCGGACAGGGGGCCGGCGTCCACGAACGGACTGAAATACCAGGTGCCCCAGGGTAGCGTGCCGGGACGGCGTTTGTCATCGGCGAGCTTCCACCGCGCGGCTGGATGCTTCAGGTCGCTGACGCCCAGGTCTTTGTGACACGCATAGCATCCGTACTCGGTGAACTCAGGCCATTTCTTGCCGCCGTCGGCTGCGGCACGGCCGGCACGCCCTTCCAGCAATTCCAGGGCGGATTTCGCGGAGGCAACCTGACCGACCACCCAGGTGCGGGTTTCATAATCCGGATAGCGTTCCTTGTCCGCGGCCAGCGGCCAGTGCTTGTTGTACAGGTTCATGTAGCCGCTGAACTCGAAATTGAGCCGTGGATGCCCGGCGGCCATGATGTCGTGATCGACTTCCTTGTCGGCGCTGCCGATGTGGCACTGCGCACAAATCTGGACGCGCGATTTCAGGCTTTTCGTATTGCGCAGACCGTAGACTTCTTCCTTTTCCTTGGCCGACTTGTTCTTGAAGTCGCTGCGGAAGTGCTCGGTGAGATAGTTCGACGCCGGGCCGTGACAGCTTTCGCAGCCGACGCCGTCGCCGAGGTAGAAGTGCGAATCGGTCGCTTCCTTGCCATTCTTGCCGAAGGACATGGCGTGGCATTTCAGACAGCGTAAATCTTGATGGGCCGGAATCACCTTGCCGCCGTCGTTGGCGAGGGCGAGGTTCTTGGCCATGTCCGAGGCTCGGGGAGTGAAGAGCACGTTGTAGGCGCGGGTGTGCCTGTCGTGAGCCGCCCAGGTGGTGTATTCGCTGCCCTTCGTCTCCCGGCCTCTGCCCTCGTTATGGCAGGCCGTCGAGGCGCAAGAAGCGACGCCCATCCAGGTCACGCCGGAGTCGCCGGGTGCCTTGATCGGTTCGGATCGTGCGGCTCCACCCCGTTGGGAGATGCGCCAGGCTGAGTCCGCCAGCCAGGAAGGCTGCGAGGAGAAAGCGCCCGATGACGTGCCGCATAGAACTCGTCTCCCCACCTGAAGCTTGGATGCCAATCGCAACACGGGGACGCGGTCCGCTGGTTTAGCGCCCTTCGCCAATTTACCGCACGAGAAGCATGTTCGCACAGGAATGAGAGGCTGTCAAGGAACATCCGGTGAGTCGGCAGGCGGTGTTTCCCTTACAGGCGGAGAATCCGGTACGAGTGGGGATCGACGGCCAACTCGAGCAGGCGGTTCGATGGAACGATTTGCCGCTTGCGGCTTGGCAGGAGCGACTGCCCAGCCGCAAGCGGTAAGCTCACCTTACCTCATGTCCTTCGCCCGTTTCAGCAATGCCTTAGCATCCGCGTCGTTGGGAGAGAGCCGCAGCGCATCCTCGAAGAACTTCTGAGCGTCGGCCCACTTCTTGGCGTCGAGTGCTTTCTGACCTTCGACGACGTCGAGGCCGAACGCCGCCTTGGGATCACCAGGTTTCGCCTTGAGCGCGTTGCGGAATGCGGCGGCGGCGGCGTCCCACATTTTCTGGCGCTCGAAAGCCTGGGCGTTCAGGATCGACTTGTTGTAGTCCGGCGCCGGCGGCGGAGGCGGCGGCGGCTTCTCACCGGTCCTGGCGTCGTTCAAACCTTTCGTCGCAGCGGCATCACCAGGAACCAGCCGCAGCGCTTCCGTGTAGGCACGAACGGCGTCCGGATAGCGTTTTCCTGCCAGTGCTTGCTGGCCGAGCGTCATCTGGGCGGTGTAATCGGCGCGTCGTTTCGCCTCACCCTCCGCACTAGCCTTGCCTGCCTGGGCGTCATGCAGAAGCTGCGCGGCGGTCGGATCGCCGGGGTGAAGCTTCAATGCGTCCTGCGCGTCCTTGACCGCGATGTCGTACTGTTTGCCGGCCAGCGCGGTTCGGGTCGCCTGGATCGCCGCAGCGTAGTCGGCATTTCGTTTCGCCTCGGTATCGGCTCCCACTTTACCGGTCTGGGCATCGCGCAGGATCGCGGTCGCGGTTGGATCGCCGGGATAGAGCTTGAGGGCCTCGTTCGCCGATCGGATCGCTTCGTCGTAACGTTTCCCCGTCAATGAGAGACGTGCGGCCTGGAGATCGGCGGTATAATCGGCTTTCCGCTTCGCCTCGCCTTCACCGGCCGCCTTTCCAGCCTGGGCGTCGTGCAACAATTGCGTCGCGGCCGGATCGGTCGGATAGAGGCTCAGGGCACCGTTCGCTGCCTTGACGGCCTCGTCGAAGCGCCTTGCCGTCAAGGCCGTGCGTGCGGCCTGGATGTCGGCGGAGTAGTCGCTCTTCCGTTTCGTCTCGGCGTTCGTCGCGGCTTTGCCGGCCTGGGCGTCCCTGATGAGCGTCTGCGCGGCCGGGTCGTTCGGGATCAGCTTGTTCGCTTCACCCACAAGGCTCGTCGCTTCGTCGTACTTCTTTGCCGCGACGGCCGAACGGGCCTGCTGCAAGAGCGCTTCGTGCCGTTGTTTCCGCGCCTCGGCGTCCGCACGGGCCTTCTGCTCCTCGACCTGCCGTTGGGCGGCGGCGCGCCGTTCGGCGTCGCTCTTGGAGGCGGCGAGACTCTGCTCGTGCTGGATGTCGGCAATCAGTTTCTCGCTCTCGCTGGTCCGGCAGAGTTGCTGGGCCGACTGAGCCGCCGCCAACGCTTTCCCGTACTCCTTCGCTGCCAGGTTCGTCCGTGCCGTCGTCATCAGGGTAGTCACTTCCCTGGCGCGAGCGTCCTGTTTGTTCTTCTCCTCGGCGGCGAGTTTTTGCTTCTCCTGCTCAACCCTGGCCAGCGACGCCTCGCGGGCTTTCCGGTCTTCCGCGGCTTTTTTCGACGCTTCGTCGGCGGCCTGCTTGCGGGTGGTTTCGTCGAGCTTGGCCTGGGCCATTTTGAGCTGTTGAGATAGCTCCGGCGAGGGATTCAGGGCCGCGGCGCTCTTGTAGTCGGCCACGGCCTTGACGTAGTTGCCGGAGTCGAATGCCTTCTTCGCCCCGAACTGGGCTGCTGCGCGGCGAGCACTTTCTTCTCCGCCTCGGCCTTGCGTTCGGCACCACTGCGGGCCTTCGCTGCCGTCTCGGCCTTGAGGCGCGCGGTCTCGGCGGATTTCGCCATCTCCGCGCGATTGGCTTTTGCCTCGGCGTCGGTCTTCAAGCGGGCGGACTCAATGGCCTTGCGCTGTTCCACAAGCTGAGACTGTTTGAGTTGCTGGTCGGCCTGATCGCGCACCGTTTTCAGCGCGGCACTCTGCGGCGCCTGGGCCAGGCCGCGCTCGGCCGCCGTCCTGGCCTCGGCGGGCTTGCCGGCCTTGAGGAGTCCACGGGCCTCGTTCAACGCCTTCTCGCTGTCGGCTCCCTTCAGCGCGATGGCCAGCGACGCCTTGGCACCCGATGCTCCGAGTTGCGCGGCCAACTCGCCGATGCGCAACTTCATCTCCACGTGGTCCTGCACGTGGATCCGGGCGGTGGCGCATCGGCTGCCGCTGTTGGCGTCCATCAGGTGAGCTTGCACGTCGAGGCTGGCGGTCGGCGCGACGGTGCCGAAGCAGTAATAACGAACGTTCATGGCCTGGGCGAGAGCGAGGCGGGCGCCGGGATCGGTGATGACTTGCGCGTAGGTGATCCCGAGCCGGCCCATGTACCAGCAGACCTCGCCGCGATCGACGATCTCATAGCTCGGACCGAAGTAGGCGGCGAACTGGTCGGCGGCCCAGTCGCCGAGGTTCGGCGGCACCAGACCGGGCAACTGGCCGAGTTGGAATGAAAAGACGATCAGACGCGGCCGGACCGGAGGCGGGGCCGTCACGACAACAACCGGCGGCGGCACAAACGGCCGACAGCGGTCGATGCGCAGGGCGATGTCCGCGTTGCCGCCGGACAGGTTCAGGGCCAGCGAGAAGTGTCGTTGGGCCTCCCGATACTGACCGCGGCGGAAGAGGTTGTCGCCCAGCTCCACGGACAGGGCCAGCAGTCGGCCGCGGCGCGGATCGTCGCGTTGCAGCACGACCTCAATGGCCGGCGGCGGGGGTGGCGGCGCATCGATGGCCACCAGCGGCAGCCGGGCGAAGGCGTCGATTTCCACGCCGACGAAGAAGTTCTTCGATCGTGCGGCAAAGGTGAAAAGCGGCGGAGTCGGCACCCGGACGTCAACCACGACGACCGGCGGCGGCGGGAACACCGGCGTCGCCAGGTCGATCGGTTGAATCGCCACGACCGGCGTTTGGGCCGTCTGGTCGGCCAGTCCCTGCTCGAAGGCGAACTTCTGGTCGTCGGTCATTTGCAGGACCTGGGCCAGCGTTCGCAAGCGCGGCAGCAGCGCGTCCAGGGTCGGCGCCGAAATGCGGGCCGTCTGCTCGATGACGCCGGTCTGGACGTTGATGAGCCGGGCGGTCGCGGTGACGCCGTTCAGCGGCGTCAGACTGCCGACGACAAGGTAGCGAATCCGCGCCAGCCGGCCGACTTCCTGCTGACCGTCCGGCGACATGGCCAGGTCCGCCGCCTCCAGCTTCAGCTCGTTGAGGATACGGCCGACCTGTTCACGCTCGACGAGATCGAAGCGCGGCTTGAAGTGCGGCAACAACTCTTCCGCGATGGTGCGGCCGGCTCCGGGCAAACCAACGTCGCCGCGCACCTCGAATTCCGCGACGCTGACCCGATCGCGGCGCCGTTGCAGCGCGAAGGTGTACTCGTCGATGGCCTCACGGACGCGCGGCGTGTCCCACACCTGCTTCGCTTCGTCCAGGGCCGCGAGAGCATCCTCCAGGGCGGCGGTATCGCGGCGCAGTTTGGCAGCACGACGGAGAGCGTCATCGTAGCGGGTCATTGCCGACTGGACCGCGTCGTACTGGCGGCGCACTTCGGCGTCCTCGCGGAAGCGCAGCGCCTGCTCGTAGGCCAGCCCGGCCGCGCGGAGGTTGTTGGCGGTGCGCACGTCGTCGCCCTCGGCACGGAATCGGTTGAAGCGGTCGTCGTCGGTGGGGAGCGACGCCGCGACGAGCGCATCGGCTTCGCGTTTCTGCTGCGTGAGGTTGTCGGTGATGTCGCCGCCGCCGCCGAACTGCTTGAGGGCCTCATTGCCGAGGCGAGCGGCGTCTTCCGGTTTGCCGTCGCTCAGCACGGTCTGGACATCGCGGGCGGTCTGGGCGGCGGCTTCCTGCTGAGCGATCAGGTCCGTGACCTTGGCGATCTCGCGCCGCACCACCTCGGTGTCCTGAGCCTGCTGTGCTTTCACGAGCGCCGCCAGCGCTTTCTTGTAGTCGAGGTCGGCGAGATAGTCGATCGCCTCGCCGAGGGCCGCGTCGTACCGGTCCTGGTTGGTCGGTGCCACGATCCGCGTGACCAGGGCGTCGAGTTCCTTGCCCTGCGTGTCGTTCGCAGTATCGACCACGTCCACCGGAATGACGCGTCTCGGTTCATCGTGTTTCGTCTCGGGACGGAAGTCGTCGGCGACTTCCACGTGCCGCGGGTCGTCGTGCTTCGAGCAACCGACCAGGCCGATGAGGGCCGTCAGGCAAGCGGTACAGGTGAAAGACAGCAATATTCGCTGCATGGTGGCGTGTCCTCTCCGAGGGACCGTGGGTACATCCGTGAACGAGCGCGGCGGGGGACGCCGGCTTGCGCCATGTGAAAGAGTCTGAGTTGTATGCGAGAACGGCCTTGCGAGTCAACGGGAGCAAGACGCTCATACGATGTGGGGCGATCCGAAGACGGGTGTCTATCACGGAGCGGCGGACAAGCGGATTGACGGCAAGGCAACGGGGTTTTGAGTCTGGCTGAGCCCATCAGGCTACCGTGCATCTGTACGAGGGTGAGAGATGACCGGGAAAGCAATTCACCCGCCGCGGATTGCTCCCCTACAACGCATCACCTCGGAACCGATAACCGACCCGGCCGAGCAAGCCGCTCTTGACCGGCTCCGCAAAAGGCAGAAGCGGAAGGCGAGCGCACGGAACGCAAAGACTGACCGCGGCGACGGGGGACCGGCACACCCGAAGCGACGAGGATAGTCGGCGATGCTGCGACGGGGGAACGGAAAGGGGACGCAGGCTGTCTCCGCTTTTTCTTTCTTGATCCCGTACATTGCTGCGGATCGCCGGCAGGGAGAGTGAGAGATGGCAAAAAGGCGAAAGAGTCAGAACTCATTCAGGCCTTCGACCGCAAAAGATATATCTGGACTGACCCGCGTGGCTTCGGGTAAACTTTCCGCGTCAGGCCGTTGGTCGCCACTCATGGAGGATTACCTATGTACCATTTCCCACTTCGTGGAATCGTGATCCTCGCTTCGGTCCTCCTGTCTGGCTGTGCCGCTTCCTTACATCCACTCTATGAAAGCAAGGACGATCTGCTCGATCCCACACCGTTGAAGGGCGTTTGGAAGAACGAGCGCTGGATGTGCCGCGTCGAAACGCGGAACGATGAGCCGAAAGGATCGACGTTTATCGTCTCACTGCTCGAAATCCCAGTTGCCCCCCATGCTGACGGCAAGAGTCCAATTCCGCCCGACGCGGTGGCCGTCCTCGTCGGAGGCTTGGTGAAGATTGGCGATCAGCAGTATCTCGACCTGGCTGCGACGCCCGGTCTTCTTCAAATCCCGGGAGTAGAGCTGGCTCCCTCGGCCGTGTTCCTCCTTATGCCCGCGCATGTTTTCTTCAAGGTTCAGCACAAGAAAGATCGGATAGTTCTCATCCCCCTGGATCGCGAGAAGCTTGACAAACTGTTGGTCCGGGACCCGAAGGCGGTAGCTCATACAAGAATCAAGAGCCAGGAGCTTGCGGAGCTGAATGGTGAATATCCGCTGCCCTCCCCGGTGCTAACGGCAGAACCAAAACAACTGCGCGAGTTTCTGCGGAAATACGGGGACGCTGATATTTGGATGGACGTGAAGGATGCGACAGTATTAGAGTTTCGCCGCGGCGAAAAAGAGGAATTTGAAAAACGCTTCCAGCATGTCGCCGAACGGCTGGCTGCGGCGAAGGAAGACCGCACGACAAGGCAACGAAGCCATCGCGCTGGCAGAGGAGCGACGAGAAATAGGACAATAAGGAAAAATCGGGAAGAAAAAGGGTCGGGGGTCGTTTCTGGAAACGACCCCCGACCCTTTTTCTTCTCCGATGGCGATTCTACAAAATCCTTCGTGCAACAAGGGCCACATCAGCGGTGGACCGGCAAAGACAGCGCCGGCTTCGCAATCGCGGGCAATCGCCGAGAAGCCCCAGGCAGGGTCTTGACATTTCGCTGACAGCGCGTGAGGATACCAGGCAGTCAAACGAACAGGCTGAAGGGGAGGATGGCATTCGGCCCCTATTAAGAGGCGTGCAATGCGAAGGTTTGCCATTCCGTCGCGCGTTCCTCCGCTTCAGGCACTGCGCCGCAAGGAGGGACTCAGCAAGGGAGCGGCTTCTCGCGAGGTAATCCCATGAGGCGGCGCACTGCCAACCCGTACCGCCTTCACGCTGATCGAGTTGCTCGTCGTCATCGCCATCATCGCGGTGCTGATCGGACTGCTCTTGCCTGCCGTCCAGAAGGCCCGCGAGGCCGCCAACAGGACCAGTTGCCAGAACAATCTCAAGCAGATCGGCATCGCTCTCAACATGGCCAATAACGAAAACGGCTACATGCCGCAGTTCAATGAGCTAGGCTATGCCACGACCCCTTCGACCTCTCCCAATCCCAAGAACTTTGACGGCACCATTCATTTCTATCTGCTGCCGTATCTGGAACAGGCCAACTTGGTGGGCCACTGGTCCAATGCGGTCCTGACCGGCACCAACGGCAGCAACGCCCTGAACGGGAATGGCACCTTTCCCTCGCCTCAGGTCCCCACGCCGATGGTGTACCGGTGCCCCTCCGATCCCAGCATGACGATAAACGGCATCACGACCGATGGCGTCTTCGGCATTACCAGTTACAGTTTCAACGGGCAGATTTTCGGCAACCCGCCCGTCAGCGGCGGGGCAACTCCCCCCTATCCAGGATTCCCGAGTCGTTCGCGGATGGTGTCTCGAACACGGCTTTCTGTTTCGAGCGTTATGCGCTCTGCACCACCGCGGGAGACGTGAGGACGTGGGGCGACGAAGCCGGCGACAGTCCCAACGCGGAGTGTGTCTATCTCACGGCCACTACGGATTCACCCGCCACTGCCGGCGTCAACTGGGTTGACACCTACGTCACAACGACGTTCCAGGCCGGGCCCGGCCCGGCAGAGTGCATCTCGTCGCGTTGGAACACGTCGACCCCTCACTCGACCATGAATGTCCTGATGGGCGACGGCAGCGTCCACCAGGCCAGCACCGGCGTGAGTCTGGCCACCTGGCGGGCCATCATCACCCCGAACGGCCTGGACACCGTCGGCAGCGAATGGTGAGGAAAATCAAAGGCGTTGGGAATCGTTCCGCAGCCGTCCGGGAAGACCGGGATCGGAACATTCGCCTTTCCGAAGCGAACGGTAAACGACTCCTGACCCCTGTGATTTTTCTGTGATTCTCACTCGACGCTCGGGTTTGGACCGAATCGATGTCGAATCCACGTTCCCCCGCCGTATTCCTCGACCGCGACGGCGTGCTCAACCGCACCATCGTCCGCGACGGCGTCACGCATCCGCCGGACACTCTTACGGAATTCGAGATGCTGCCCGGCGTCCCTGATGCGCTGCACCGACTTGCGGACGCCGGATTCGAGCTCGTCGTCGTGACCAATCAGCCGGACGTGGCCCGCGGGTTGCAGAAGCGCAAGATGGTCGAGGAGATGAACGATTTACTGCGGCATACCTTGCCCATCCGCGACGTGCTGGCGTGCTACCACGACGACGCTGACCAGTGTGCTTGCCGCAAGCCGAAACCGGGAATGCTGCTGGAGGCGGCGCGGCGTTTCGACCTCGATCCGGCGCGGAGCTTCCTGATCGGCGATCGCTGGAGCGACGTGATTGCCGGCCAGGCCGCGGGCTGCCGTGCGTCGATTCTCATCGTCACGCCCTACAGCGGCCGCGAACGCTGCACGCCGGACCTCGCCGCCGCGGACCTCGCCGCGGCGGTGGACTGGATCCTGCATCTCGTCGGTGGAGAACGAGCTTTGTACGTCGATCGAGGCGGAGGATGAGCGAATGTCCGTCCATGCCAGTCGGTGGCCTTCAGACTCGGAACGCGGCGGAAATGCCCACGACAATAATCGCTCCTCCCGTCTCGCCGTTGCATTCTCCCATCACGCAAGCTACAAACTCCTGTAGTCGTTTCGTTTTGTGCCGCGACCCGAGAGTCCGTTCATGGCTCTGCTGATCCGCATCTACTTCAACGCCGTCTTCGGCGCGCTCGGCGGCCTGCTCGGCTGGCTGCTGCTCGGCGTCTTCGGCTCGCGCACCGTGGCCGACAAGGAACTGACGCTCCAACTCCTCAGCGGCGGGGCCCTGGTCGGCGGCGCCATCGGCTATTGGGTCGTCAGCGTCGAGGCTATCCGTGATCGTTCGCTCATCCGCTTCGTCCGGCTCGCCTGTTACGGCGTCATCCTCGGGTGCATCGGCGGCGCCGTCGGCATGGCTCTCGGCGAACGGCTCAACTACAAGATCGTCGGCAAGGTCCTCAAGCAAGGCGACCGGACCAGCGCCAGCAACTTCCTCGGCTGCATGTTCTCGTTCGGCCTCGGCATGATGCTGCTCGGCCTGGGCATCGGCATGAGCGAGGGCATCGCGGCTCGCTCGCTCGGCAAGTTCAGCTACGGCACACTCGGCGGGGCCATCGGCGGCTTCGTCGGCGGCGCGTTTTACGGGCTGACATACCTATTGACGCTCGGCAAGGGACCGGACGCGGCTCTGCCCGGCGCCGTCGGCCTGATTATCCTCGGCGCCTGCATCGGCTCGCTATCGGCCCTGGTGCAGGGCGTGCTGCGGCCGGCGTGCGTCAAGGTGATGCGCGGCTGGCAGGAAGGCCGCGAGTATCCGCTGGACAAGGCGAAGGTCGAGCTGGGCCGCGACGAACACGTGGACATCGCCCTGTTCCGCGACATGAAAGTGGAGAAGCACCACGCCGTCATCCGCCGCCAGGGAGAGGCTTACCTCCTCGTCAACAACGGAGCGCCGCCCGAGTTGACGCGTGTCAACGACATGCCGGTGCCGCAGTCGGTCGCCTTGCAGGACGGCGATCGCATCCAGCTGGGAAACGTGATCTTGCGCTTCCAGATGCGAGCGGCGCAGAATCGGGCGAAACGGGCGATGGCGCCCCGGACGTGATCGATCTACCGATTGTTTAGCCGCGAGCTTTTGCGAGCGCTGGGTCAGCGCTCGCAAAAGCTCGCGGCTAAACGGAACAGACCCCCGTTGCACCGTATGCCACAATTCTGTCCCCGCTGCAAACGGGCCAATCCGGACGACGCCACCTATTGCTATTTCGACGGCTTCGTTCTGCAGCAGGGAGCCGTCGCCACGCCGCTGGGACAGCTGGCGCGCGAGTTCGTCTTTCCGAGTTCGGGGCGAAGATGCCGGACCGTCGAGGATCTCGCCCAGGGCTGCTTGACCGAGTGGACGGCGGCCCGTGATCTGCTGCACCGCGGCGATTTCGAGCGCTTCTTCGGTCAGACCGGGCGGCTCGATCTGTCGCGCACCGCCCAGGACGCCTCGACCAATCCCGATGCCGACGTCGCCCTGCTTCAGTTCGTCAACAGTCTGCCGGTCGCACTGAACCCGCAGGCGCCGCGCCTCGACCTGACGCCGCGCCGGATCGCTCTCGGCGCCCTCAAGGCCGGCGAACTGCGGCAGATGAAGATCACCGTCCTTAACCTGAGCAAGGGATTGCTCCAGGGCAAGGTAGCCGTCACCGACGGCGAACCGTGGCTGAAACTGACCGACGGCCTCGACCCGAACTCCTGCCCCGTCAAGGCGAGCCACGATCAGGACGTGAACGTGCGCGTCGATTCGCGCGGCCTGGTCGCCGGGCAGGGCTACAGCGGCAGGCTGACGGTCGTCACCAACGGCGGCATCGCGGAGGTGCCGTTGCGTCTGAACGTCACGCCGGTGTCTTTCACCCGTCCGCCGTTCCAGGGCGCGACCAGTCCGCGCGGCATGGCCGAACGCATGCGGACCAATCCGAAACAGGCGGTGCCGCTGCTGGAAAGCGGCGACGTGCAACGCTGGTTCGAGGCCAACGGCTGGAAGTATCCCGTGGCGGGAACACCGGCCCGCGGCATCGGTGCCGTGCAGCAGTTCTTCGAGTGCCTCGGCCTGTCGAAGCCGCCGCCCGTCATGCTGTCCGAAAGCGAGATGCGCTTCGAGGTGACCGCCCCGGAGGTGACGCGCGGCCAGGTGGCGTTGCGGACGACAACGAAGAAATGGGTCTACGCCCAGGTGGAAAGCGATGCCGACTGGTTGCGGCCGACGAAGCCGAGCGTCAGCGGGCCGCAACACGCACAGATCGGGTTCGAGATCGACTCCTCGCTCATGGACGGCCAACCGAAGCAGGAAGCCACGTTGCGCGTCCGGGCCAACGGCGGCCAGCGATTGCTGCTGCGTGTACGGGTCACGGCCCAGTTCCCGCGCGGCTTCGTTCCGCCGGCGCCCGTCCCGACTTCGATGCCGCCAACGACGATCACGCGGCCGTTGCCGGCCCCCACCTTGACACCCGCGTCCGCCATGACCCACCGGTCGGCGCCGGCGCCCGTCCCGGCAATCCCCGTGCAGACGGTGCCGGCCGTGCCGGTGAACGCCACGTTTCGGCGGTCGTCCCAGGACACGATGCCCCCGGGGCCAGTAGCAGTTGAGTGGTTACCCCAAGTTGTCGAGAAGCCGCGGCGGCCGCCCTCTGTCGGCGTGCAGCTGCTGCGTCCGCTGGTCGTCGGCATCGTGCTGGCCCTTGTGTTTCGGCTGCTGCTGGCGGCGCCGGCCGAACTGTTCGCCCGTGTCCTGGTCGTCAAGCGCGATCACCAGCCCAAACCCGGCAGCCTGGAATGCTGGAAGCACTCGCCGCTGGAACTCAAGAGTGACGGCAGCGTCCGCGAGGAACGCTTCCTCATGATGTTCGTGCTCTGTACCTGGTGGGTCGGCGGACTCGCTGGCGCCGCGCTAGTGTGGCAGCGCGGCGGACGGACTTCGGACCTGCTGTTCGGCGCCGTCGCCGGCGCGGCGGGAGGATTGCCGGCCGCGGCTACAGCTGCATGTATCATGGTCGTCGTCGATGGAGTGCCGCGCGCCTGCTCGCCGCGCTGACACGCAGCAGTTCGGAGATGTCGGCCTGGAGTGCGACGCCGCTGTGGCTGATGCTCGTCGCTTTCTGCTGGGCGGCGTTCGGCGCCGGTCTCGGCTACCTGCTGTGTGCCCTGGGCCGCGGCGGCACGCGCATCCTGGCGGCGCTGGCAGCGCCGGTGGCGGCGTTGTGCAGCGCCGCCGGGTTCCACGGGCTGGCGGAGCTATTTTCGTTCCAAGAAAAGTGATTGATACCACGCCGTTTCTTCCGGTCGCAATGGTTGTGACGAGGACAAAACCACCAGGGTTGGCGTTCACAGGTTTTTTTGCTACCCTGAAGGAGACTCGTCTGCGTACAGTGGTCGTGACGGCACGTCGGATGACGGAACTCTTTCCCCGAAACGGGCGTCGAAAAAAAATCCGCGACCGGATAGTTGCTCCTCCCGCTCCGGTGTGTTAGAACAGGTCTGATTTCACCTGACAGGCTGTCACCGACCCTACCGGGAGATTCGACGTCGCTCCCCCCGCCGGCCGGGTTGGCCCTCGGCTGGCATGTGGGTAGATTGATTTTCGATCCAGGGCCTCTGGGCACCACACGACCATGAATCCAACACCCTCATCTCCGAAGATTCACATCGAGCGCATGATGCACCGCAGCAGCATCGCCGTCATGGGCGAAACCGCTGCCAGCTACGCGCTCATCAAGCTCATCCCGACGGGCAGTGTGCCGCTGGGCATCAACCTGGCCCTGGTGCTGGACGTCAGCGGCTCGATGTACGAGGAGGACGGCACCGGCGCGAGCCGTCTGAGCCGAATACAGAAGGCCGCGATCTCCGCCATTCAGAAGCTCAAGCCGACCGACACGCTTTGCCTGGTCGCCTTCGCGCACAACTGCCAGGTCATCCTGCCGCCGACACCGCTGTCCGAGAAGGCCAAGATCGAGGAGCACATCAACAAGATCGACATGTTCGACGTCGATCCGGGCGGCACCGCGATGGACATGGGCATCGAATACAGCATGAACGAGATCGAGAAGAATGCCCGCCCCGGCAAGCTGTCGCAGCTGATCGTGCTGACTGACGGCGAGACGTCCGGCGAGCGCCGCTGCAAGGATCTGTCTGCGACGCTGGCCCAGAAGAAGATCCGCTTCAACATCATCGGCGTCGGCACCGATTGGAACCAAAACCTCATCAAAGACCTGGCCAAGCTGGCCGAGGGCGACTGGGGCTACATCGACGTCAACGACGTGACCGCGGCCGAGCGTCTCTTCAATCAGGAGTTTTCCGCCCTGGCCGCCGCTGGTTTCTTAGACGTGGAGATGCACCTGCGCGTCAAGAAGGACGTGAAGATCAAGCGCGTTCGCCAGGTGGTGCCGGACATCAAGGTGCTGACCCTGGAGGAGCCGGAGGAACGGCACTTCCTCGCCAAGCTCGGCACCATGGAGCGAGACAAGACGACGCGCTACATCCTGGACATGAGCCTGCCGAAGCGGCCGGACGGCAAGTTCAGCATCACCGACATTGAGATCACTTTCGACCCCGGCACCGGCACCCGCGAGAGCACCGGCCAGGTGCCGCTGGAAATGTCGTACACCTCGGCGGGCCACGGCTACATCAACGCGGAAGTGGCCAAGCACATCGACGAGATCCAGATCGCCGAGTTGAACGAGAACCTGCAAAAGGCCATCGTCGAGAGCAACAAGGCCGCGGACACCAACAATGCCGAGGCAGCGGAGAAGGCGAGCGCGGAAGTGCTGCGCGATGCCCAGGTGATCGAGCAGAAGGTGCAGGTGATGGGACCGAAGTCGGCGAAGAAGACGATGCTGGCCAAGCAGGTCCTGCAAGAGATGAACGCGACTGGCCGGGTGTCGAAGAAAACGCAGCTAGCCGCCGCGGATGAGATGTGCGCGGCGTCGGAATAGTGATGTCCTCGTTTAGCCGCGAGCTTCTGCGAGCGCTGACCGACGCTCGCAGAAGCTCGCGGCTAAACGAACTGGTACCGTGACTCTCTCACAACACCGGTTTCCGGGGCAGGCCGCCCTCGGACCGCCCCGGACGGCGACCCGGAGCCGAAGTCCCCCTGAACAACTGAGGTTGTGTCCCAATGGCGATCAAGTGTCCGTTCTGTCACACCAACAACGAGGATGGGGCCCTGTTTTGCGACCTGTGCAAGTCGGACCTATCGAATGTGGCGGCGGCTGCAGCTGCTCCCGTGGCGGAGGCCGTTCCGGTTCCCGCCGCGGTTGCCGAAGCGGTGCCGATGGCAGCCGAGGCGATACCGATGGTTGCCGAGGCCGTGCCCATGGTGCTGAGGCCATGCCGGTTGCGGAAGCCCATGCGGGTAGCGCTTCCGGCTGAACCGATGCCGGTCGTCGCCGAGGCGGTCCCGATTGCAATGCCGGCACCGCCCGTGGTCGCTGCTCCAGCCACCGCCGACGCCCGCCACCGGCTCCGACTCCTCCTCCCGCCGGTTGTGGCCGCTCCCACGCCTCCGCCGGCCCCGCCTCCCGCGCCGGTCGCAGCTGCTCCTCACCGCCCGCGCTGCCCCAGCCCCTGCAGCCCCGCCGGTTGCCGGCCGGCGCCGCTGCCCGCCGGCTTCTCAACCGAAGCTGGTCGTGCAGCGCGGCCAGAAGCGCAAGGTGGAGTATCCCATCTACGAAGGGCTGAACTTCATCGGCCGCGCCGACGAGAAACCGGTAGACATCGACCTGGAAGATCAGGAGCCGCCGGACCGCGTCTGGTGCTCCCGCCAGCACGCCTGCATCAAATTCGAGGCGGACATGCTGACCCTCGAAGACCTGAACAGCGCCAACGGCACCTATCTCAACCGGGCCGCGTCTATCCCGGTCAGCCGCAGCCGTTGAAGCCCAGCGACGTCATTCAGATCGGCAACGTTCAGCTGAAGGTCACGGTGTAACGTTTAGCCGCGAGCCGCGGCGCTTGCGTCAGCGCTCGCAGAAGCTCGCGGCTAATCGAACGCACGCCCCATTGCACTTCACGCCGCGCCGCGCCATAATCTCCCTTACGGGCCTGTTCGCCCTACGCCCGCCAGTCTACACCCTGGTAGGACGACGCCATGGTTCAGACCTGCACCAAGTGTTCCCGCGTCAATCCCGCGCGATGCCGTCTACTGCTACTATGACGGCATGGTCCTCAACGGCCACGGCCGCGCCGGCGGCCCCGTCGCCGTCGGCTCTGCAGCCGTTCGCCAGCCCCTTCGTCTTCCCCTCCGGCAAGGCGTGCCGCAACTTCAACGAGCTGGCACTGGCCTGTCAGGACGACTGGACCGGCCGCCAAGGACCTGCTCAAGCAGGGCTTCCTCGGCAAGTTTCCTCGGCGGCCTCGGCCGCATCGACCTGGCCATGGCCGCCAAGCAGGCCGCCGCTTCCCCGACCAGGACCGCGGCCTCGATGAGCTGCTCGGCAAGCTCCCCGCCGACGTGCTCCAGCCGCCGAAGCTGAGCGTCGAGCCGCAGGAGATCAACCTCGGCGCTCACGCCCGTCGGCACGACCGCAAGCTCGAACTGAAGCTGGAAAACCAGGGCGGCCGGCTGCTCTACGGCACCGTGACCTGCGCCGCGACGGCTGGCTCAGCTTCGGCGACCAGCCCGGCATCTCGCAGAAGACGTTCCAGTTCACGCACGACCAGACACTGCCGATCAAGATCGTCGGCGACCGCCTGCGCGCCAGCAACAAGCCGATCGAAGACGCAGATCGTCATCGAGAGCAGCGGCGGCACCAAGACGATCACCGTCCGGGCCGAGGTGCCGGTGAAGGCGTTCCCGGCCGGCGCGTCTGGCCGGCGCCAAAAGCCCGCGCCAGGTCGCCGAGAAGGCCAAGGCCAACGCCAAGGAAGCGGCCGCGTCCTGTTCGAGCGCGGCGACGTGCGCAAGTGGTACAAGGACAACGGCTGGACCTACCCGGTGCAGGGCCGCGACGCCTCCGGCCTGGGCGCCGTGCAGCAGTTCTTCGAGGCGCTCGGCCTGACGCCGGCGCCGAAGGTTGACGATAAGCCGAGCACCGTCGGCCTGGCCGGCGACGCCGGCCAGCGGCTCCAGCACACCATCGAGGTCAAGACCGAGGAGAAGCGCCCCGTCTACGCCGACGGCAACAGCGACAGGACGTGGCTGGAAGTCGGCAGGGCTCAAGCTGAACGGCCGCGTCGCGACGATCCCGCTGACGGTCAACGGTGCCGAACCAGCCCGGCCAGGCGCTCAGGCCAAGCTGACGGTGCTGGCCAATGGCAACCAGAAGTTCGTCATCCCGGTGAATCTGCAAGTCGGCGGCACCTACGTCCCCGCGATGCCGGTCATGGCCCAGGCAGTCCCGGCCCGTCGCCGCCATGGCGATGGGCCGTCCCGGTCGCCGCCGTGGCCGCCTTGCCCGTCTCGGCACAGCTGTGCCAGCGATACCGGTGTCGGCTTCGGCCTCGCCCTTTGAAGACGATCTCTCGGCTCTCGGCGCGTCGCCGTCCGAACCGATGGTGTCCAGCCGCGGAGGTTCGCGCCGCGGCCGCCGAGGAGACGCCGACGTGGCCACGAGTGCGTTCATGCACCTGATCCCCGCCGGCCTGCTGCTGATGGCGGTGTTGATTGTGGTGGTGATCGATCTCGTCAAAAAGCCCGCCTCGGCCGAAACGGCGTCGAACAGCGAACGCAAGGGAGATCCAACCAAGCGGGATAAAGACATAGTTCCTGACGCCGGAACCGGTACGATTCCCCCAAAAGATACGGTTGTTGAGGTCGCTGGGGACCCGAAAGATTCGCGGACCTGGAAGTTCGCAAAGCTCAAGGATCTCGAGCCGAAGTTGGATGTTGCGTTCAACGACGACAATCGGTTCGGCCTGAGTATGCGTGGGGTTAAGAATCCGCGACCGGGGCAAGAGGAGAAATTCAAGCAGCTCACTTTTTGGCCGAACGGCGACAGCAACAACACGATCATCAAGATCGACGGCTTTGAAGAATACTTCGGCCGCGAAACGAAGCAGAACAAATGGGCGGACGAAAAAGATGCGGACGGCAAAATAGTGAAGAGGCGGGGCCGCTACAAGCAGCAATTACCCAACAACCGGTGGGGCAAGATCTCCGAGATGGATTTCACGTACCATCAGATCCGTGTGACTCAGCACGTCGAGGTCGTCCCGAGCAAGGAAGGGTTGCTCGATACCTGCTTGATCTACTACACCATCAAGAATACGGCACCGCCGCGCATGCCGTCGGCATCCGCGTAATGGTGGACACCTTCATTGGCTCCAACGACGGAGTGCCGTTCACCATCCCCGGCGAACGCGGCTTCCTCACCACGATGAAGGAATTCCCGCAGAAGGACATTCCCGAATATATCGAGGCGATCGAAAACCCCGACGATGTGAAAGACCTGGGGACCGTGGCCCGCATGACTCTCAAGGGTCTGCGATTACCGGGCGTTCAACTCGAGGACATCTTGCGCTTAGTGATTTGCCGTTGGCCCGATCCACCCGGCAAGGATGTTCGCTGGCAGATTCCGATCGAGCCGATCGACAAGAATCCTAAGAACAAGGACTCGTGCGTCGTTCTCTACTGGGCGTACTTGCCGATGAACCCGGACGAGGAGCGGCACATGGCGTTCACCTACGGATTGAGCAAACTGGACGTGGTGGCCGAAGCCAGCGACGGTCCCATGCCGATGAAGAGCGATTCACCAATGGCGCTGAGAGTGCCGGACGCCTCCCAGCTGCCCGGTGCCGAGTTCTACGTGACGGCGTATGTGTGGAACTCAAAGCCCGGACAAAAGGTGAAACTTGTGTTCCCCAAGGGGGGCCTGGAGTTGGCTACGAACGAGCAGGAAGAACGGACGCTAACCGGGGGAACGAAGGAACACGTGCAAATATCGTGGAAGGTCAAGGCCGGCGGCACCAAGGGCACCTACGAGGTGCAGGCGGTCTCCGGCGAGACGAAGACCAAGCCGCGAACCGTCGATGTTCAACCCGTGGAGACGAAACCGACGGGGACGACGAGTATCTTCGGGTGAGACGCAATCCGTCGTTTAGCCGCGAGCTTTTGCGAGCGCTCGCGAAGGAGGCGCTCGCAAAAGCTCGCGGCTAAACGGGCTCAGAACCGGCGAGGCAGTTCAAGAATGTCCTTCAAGCTCTTCATCTACTATTGCTCCCTCGGCGGCGGCTGGGCGGCGTTTATGACCTGGGCCATCGTCCAGCTCACCGGTTTGCGCGGAATGGAGGACAAGACCAAGTACGCGGCCATTACCGGCGCCATCCTCGGCTCACTCATCGCCGCCACTCTCGGGGCCTTCGACGCCATCCTCAACTCGATCGGCTTCCAACGCGTCGTGCGTACAATGATCTGCGCCGGCATTGGTCTCGGCGGCGGCGCGATCGGCGGCTTCGTGGGCAATTCTCTCTATAAACGGACAATCAAGGTAGTTACCCTCGACGGCGGCGCGACCATGGAGGTGGGCAGTCTCTGGGTGCTTGTGATCGGGTGGATTCTGACCGGAGTCATCATCGGCGCGTCCATCGGCGTTTACGACTTACTCCGAGCGATGCTGAGTAAGAACGATTTCCGCGTTCCGCTCAAGAAGACGCTCAACGGCGTCTACGGCGGTTTCTGCGGCGGTTTACTCGGCGGTCTGCCCTTCGAGGCGCTGATGACGAACCCGAACATCCCGATGAGCAATCTGACCATCGGCCTGGTCATCCTCGGCCTGTGCATCGGCCTGTTCATCCCGCTGGCCCAGGTGGTGCTGAAGGAAGCCTGGGTCAAGATCGAGGCCGGTTTCCGCGCCGGCCGGGAGATCATGCTCAGCAAGGACGAAACGCTCATCGGCAAGGCCGAGCACTGCGACATCGGCCTGTTCGGCGGCCAGGGGTTGGAGAAGCAGCACGCCCGTGTCATCCTGAAAAACGGCCAATACTTCCTGAAGGACCTCGACACTCCGGGCGGCACCTACGTCAACGACCAGCTCGTAACCAAACCGACGCCGCTGCGAAACGGCGACGCCATTCGAGTAGGCAATTGCGTGTTGCGATTTGGGGAACGGGCCAAGCATTAACAGAGACTTGAGGAATACCGGTCATGCGCAAGAAATCTCCTCGGCGCGGAAGTCTCGCGGATTATATGGCTGAAGTCCTCAAGAACGCCGTCTATGAGAAGGGCGAGCAGCTCGATGTGATCGTGGCCGAAGCACCGATTTGCCTGGCTGCTTGACTCAGGGGGCGACCGTCGAGGAAGCCCGGCAGAACCTCGTGGATGCCATCGAGGTCTGGGTGATGTCTGGCTTGCGAAGTGGAGAAGATCCACCCGCCGTAAATGGCTGTCGTTTGGCCATCACCACGGCACCGCGGAGACCTGGACATGCCCAGTCTCGACCCCGCATCAAGGCGTGAAGTGACTGTTATTTCCGTGTTTAGCCGCGAGCTTTTGCGAGCGCTCGCAAAAGCTCGCGGCTAAACGAAACACAAACGCGGACGTAGCTCGATTTCCAAGTACGAGTTTGACCATGCCGATCATCATCAACTGCCCGCACTGCACCAAGGCCATGCAGCTGCCCGACGGCTCGGCCGGCAAGCAGTTCCGCTGTCCGAACAAGGACTGTCAGAAACCGTTCGTCGTTCCGGCTCCGTCGGCCGCGGCTTCGCAGGCTGGCGTCAACCTCGGCTCGACGCCTAACCTCAGTCTGCCGGGCGCCGGCGGCGGCGTGTCCAAACCCGCGGCCGGCGGCAAAGCGCCGGCGCCGACGAAGTGTCCCGCCTGCTGCTCCGATCTGCTGCCGGGGGCCATCGCCTGCATGGACTGCGGCTTCCTCATCCAGTCCGACAGCGGCGGCAGCGACGACGGGCCGGCCCCGAACATCTGTCCCAACCCGGCTTGCGGCGTCGCCAATCCGCCCGGCGAACGCAACTGCCAGCGTTGCACCACGCCGCTGCCCACCGCCCCCGGCACCATGCTGCACGGCCGCTACACATCGTCAAGCTCCTCGCCATGGGCGGCTTCGGCGCCGTCTACCTGGCCAAGGACACCAAGAACGGCAACCGCGACGTGGCTATCAAGGACATGATCTGCGCCGATCCGCACCGAGTTCGCCATCCGTCTGAACTTCTTCCGCCGCGAGGCCGAGATCCTCAAATCGCTTGACAAGATCCCGATCGTGCCGCGCGTCATGGACTTGATCCAGCAGGGGCAGTCCGCCCACCTGGTGATGGAGTTCATCCGCGGCAAGGATCTGCTCAAGATCATGGAGGCGCGACAACAACAAGCCGTTCCCCATCGACATGGTCGTCGAGTGGGCCAAGAACATCTGCGACGTGCTCCAGCACATGCATACCCAGGCGCCGCCGCTGATCCACCGCGACCTGAAGCCGGACAACATCATGCTTCTGGAGGACATGCGATCCATCAAGATGATCGACTTCGGCACCGCCCGCGACCTGGGCCGGACGCAGAAAGAACGCTCGGCTGCCAAGACGAAGGTTTATACGGAAGGTTACGCCCCGCCGGAGCAGATCATCGGCAAACCGGAGCCGCGCAGCGACCTCTTCGCCCTCGCCGCGACGATGTATCATCTGGCAACCGGCAAACCGCCGGACGGCTACCACACCGCCAGAGCGAGATCGAGACGCAGCTCGGCTACCGGCAGCCATCCCGACCGACCAGCGCTGGTTCTACGAGCTGATCCGGATCAACCTGGCCGAGGACATCAACGAACGCTATTTCTCCGCCAAGGAGATCAAGACCGACCTGGACAAGCGGCGCGTGACCAAGGAGGTCGGCTGTGCCAAGTGCAAGCAGGCCAACAAGGTGCGCGAACCGTATTGCAGCGAAGTGTGCCGAGCCGTTGACCGACCCGACGCCGCCGTGCTACCACTGCGGTAAGACCAACCGAATGGGCAGCCGTTGCTGCATTCATTGCGGCAATCGGTTGCGCTAAGTTTAGCGGCGGTTCGCAGAACCGCGGCTGTTTTGCGGCTAAACTGCCTGGAGGACGAATTTTCAATTCGTCCGGCTCATGGACGAATTGAAAATTCGTCCTCCAGGCAGTTTAGCCGCAAAGCCGAACCGCTGCTAAACAGATTAAAGACGACTCCGGAGGCTCCCCCCCGTGAACAACACGCCCCCGACGACGACCGAAATCGAACCTTTACCGGCCCAGCTCGCCGAAGATACTCCGGCCGTTGAACCGCCCGCTACGGTCCTTTGCCGGGTCTGTGCGACACCGAACCCGAACCTGAACCGCGAGTGCATAGACTGCGGCTACCATTTCACACCGGATGACTTGGTGCCGTCCTCCTCGGAAATCACTCTCCCCACAAAACCAATGGTCAAACTTCAGGGCCGTTACGAGATCGGGCAGGAGATCAACAGCCGCCTGGGGATCGTTCGCTATCGCGGCGTCGATCTCGGCGACGGCAGCGCGGCGCCGGTGCCGATAAATATCCTCCAGCAAGCGGCGATACCCGTGGCTGAGCCTCCCGCCGCCACTCCCGTCGCCGAGGCGATCGAGGACGAGAGCGAAACCTTCGATGAGCTGATGCCGAGCTTTGACGAGGTGTTAATCGGCGGTCCCGTTCCTACGACAGCTCCGGGGACTGAGATCCTGCCCGCCGCAGCCGGACTGGCCGAGTCTCGCCTGGGAACTTTGCATGTTGAAGACGCTCGAACAGCCCGGCATTCCCCGGCTGATCGCGCATTTTACCGAGGACGGTTACGAGTACGTGATCGAGGAGGTCCCGCAAGGCCGCTCGCTTTGGGACGCCTGGGACGATCCCGACAGCACGTCGGACCAGCGTTTTGGCTGGCTGGTGCAGGTCGCCGAGACGCTGCACAGCCTGCACAATTTCCGGTGCATCCTGGAAGGGCTGCGGCCGGATTACATCGTCATCACACCGGACGGTCAGGCTCGGTTGAACACTCTCGCAGACGTGCTGCCGATCCCGTTGCCCGCCGACGCCCCGATACGCGGCACCCTCTACACCGCTCCGGAGTTGATGGCCGGCCACGGACAGGTCGACGCACGCGCCGATTTGTACAGCTTCGGCGCCACGATCTACTCGCTGCATGTCGGCCGTGAATTGTCCGACATGGACTTCGACAAGCCTGGCGCCGGCAACCCGAAGCCCTTCATCCCGCGCTTCCCCGACATTCATCCCGCGTTCGGCCGGCTCCTCACCAAGACGTTCCGCCGGGCCGTCGAATGGCGCTTCCCGACGGATGAGGCCGGGAAGGAGGATGCGACCGGCTTTCTCGAGTTGATCCGAACCCTCAACGTGCTGCGGCGGACCTACGATACCGTTCGCTTCGAGATCGCCAGCTGGACCTCCACCGGCATTGTCCGCACCGGCAACGAGGACGCTTACGCCTTGATCCATTCGACGGAATCGCGCCAGGACGACGTAGGCGAGACGGCCCTGCTGTTGCTGTGCGACGGCATGGGCGGTTACGAGGCGGGCGAAGTGGCCGCGGCACTGACGATCAACATCCTGAGGAAGTATCTCATCGGCCAACCCGGCTTCCAGGCGCTGGCGGGCGGCTCGCCCTTCCCGACCGATCCGTCGGCGTCGGTCAGCCGCGCCGAGGGCCACGCCGCGCCGCCGCTGGACGTCGAGGCGTGTAAGGCGACGCTCAAGGCCGCGCTGAAGGAAGCCAACCGCCAGGTGTTCGCAGCCTCGCGCGCTCCCGGATCGAAGCGCCGCGGCATGGGCTGCACCGCCGAAGCGGTGTTCACGGATGGCCGGAATGTCGTCGTCGGCCACGTCGGCGACAGCCGAACCTATCACCTGCACGAGGGCAGGCTGATTCAGATCACGCGCGATCAGACCCTGGTGAATCGTCTCGTCGAGCTTGGCACGCTGACGCCGGAGGAAGCCGAGAACCACCCGCGCAAGAATGAGTTGCAGCAGGCGATCGGCGGCCAGCCCGACGTGGCCCCGGACGTCTACTCCGCGAAGCTGAAGCCCGGCGACTGGATCCTCGTCTGCTCCGACGGTCTGACGAACCACGTCAACAACGCCATGCTGAAGGAAATGCTGCTCAGCGAGGCCGGTTCCGCCGAGATCGCCGCGCGCCGGCTGGTGAATCTGACCAACATCGAAGGCGCGACGGATAACGTCACGGTCGTCGTCATCCGGGCGACGTAGTTTAGCCGCGAGCTTTTGCGAGCGCTGCGGCGGTAGCGCTCGCAAAAGCTCGCGGCTAAACGGGTACCACGCACCACTTCGCATTGACCGCCCCCCTTTCACGTCCTATCATCACCAGATCGGACCCGACAGGAAACACGTCGTCCATCGATGGCAGGGAGTCATCCGCATGAGCGCGGAAGAACGCAAAAAGCTGGAACACGTCACCTCTCCCGCTCACGTTGCGGCCGCCAAGTCGGCAGCTTCGCAGCGGCGCCACCAGCTGGAGAGCAACACCCTCAAGATCCAGCTGCATAAATTCCTCGCTACTCTCAAAGAAGGTCCGTCGCGCTCCACCTGGATTGTCGGCGGCATCATTGTCGGAGCGGTCGTCCTCTACTTCATCTGGAACCACTTCGCCCAAAGTTCGAAGGAGAAGGACTCCGCCCGCTGGCTGGCTTTCATGCGCCTGACCGATGGCGAGCAACTCTCGCTCCCGGCGGACGGGAAGATCGCGCCGGGTATCGAGGAGGGGATGGAGAACTGGGTCAAGGCCAACGAGGGCACCAAACAGGCCCGCGTCACACGCTTCGAATTGGCCCGCATCGATCTTGCGAAGGGGGAAAAGGAAATCGGCTCGAACCGCGAGATCGCCCTGGCCCGGATCAAGAAGGCCGCGGAACGGTATGAGAAGTTGGAAAGCGAATCGAGCGACGATATGCTCCTGCACATGGAGTCGATCCTGAACGCGGGCAAGGCGCGCGAGATGCTCGGCGAGTTCGACGATGCACTCAAGCACTACCGGAAGTACATCAGTGAGTACACCACCAAGGATGACACCATCAAGAACGCGTTCCTCGACGAGGCCAGGGCCGGTGAGGAACGTCTCAAGGAAGGCTCCGCCGACCGCAAGACATTGGAAGCGCTCAACGCGGCGTTGAACCGCAAGAACGCGCCGTGAAGACGCGGCGGCCACCTTCTGCTCGTGGGACGGATTTGCAATCCGTCCTGGAGCATTCGGACGGATTGCAAATCCGTCCCACGAATTCTGCTCGTGGGACGGATTTGCAATCCGTCCTGGAGCATTCGGACGGATTGCAAATCCGTCCCACGAATTCTGCTCGTGGGACGGATTTGCAATCCGTCCTGGAGCATTCGGACGGATTGCAAATCCGTCCCACGAACGAATCCCATGAGCCCTTCCGTCCCTCTTCCCCCTGCCGCGGATGACCGCATCGTCGAGATTACCGCGAAACTGCGGCTGGACGGGGTGCGCCTCGACCTGTTTCTCGCCGGCCAGTTCTCCGACTACAGCCGATCCGTCGTGCAGCGCGTCATCGACGCCGGCGGCGTGGCGGTCAACGGCAAGACGGCCAAGTCGAGCTATCACGTCCGCCACGGCGACCTAATCCGCGTGACGAAGCCGGAGCCGACGCATCCGCTGCCCGTACCCGAAGACATCCCGATCCAGATCCTCTACGAAGACGAGTTCTTCGCCGCAGTGAACAAGCCGGCTGCCATGGTCGTGCATCCCGCCAAGGGGCACTGGAGCGGCACGCTGGTCAACGCCCTCCGCTTCCACTTCAACCAGTTGAGCGGCGTCAATGGCGATTACCGGGCCGGCATCGTCCACCGTCTCGATCGCGACACCAGCGGCGTTATCCTCATCGCCAAGGAAGAGCAGACGCACCGCGATCTGAGCCTGATGTTCGAGCAGCGGCGCATCTTCAAGGAGTACATCGCCCTGACGGCGGGTGTGCTGGACCGCGATAGCGACTACATCGAGGCCCGCATCGCCCACCATCCGCACGATCGCATCAAGATGATCGTGACTGACGACGAAGACGACGAAGACGCCAAGGACGCGATGAGTTATTATGAAGTGATCGAGCGCTTCCGCGGTTATACTTTTGTGCGGGTGCAGCCGCGGACGGGCCGAACGCATCAGATCCGCGTCCACCTGGCGAGCGTCGGCTGTCCGGTGCTGGCCGACAAGGTGTACAGCGGCCGCGATAAGATGAACCTGTCGGACCTGGTGTCGAACCTCGATCCGGCGGACGACGCCGTGCTGTTGACGCGGCAGGCGCTGCACGCCCATCGGATTCGGTTCAAGCATCCGCGGACGGGCAAGGTCTTCGAAGCCGAGGCGCCGCTGCCGGACGAGATGCAACGAGTGCTGACGGCGCTGCGGCAACATCGGGCGGTATGACGGGTTTTGCGGCTTAGGCGCCGTTTCAAAACCCCGTACCGCCGACATTCCTGTCGGCACGGGCCGGCAAGAATGCCGGCGGTACAGGGTTTCAAAACCTCGTACCGCCGACATTCCTGTCGGCACGGGCCGGCAAGAATGCCGGCGGTACAGGGTTTCAAAACCCCGTACCGCCGACATTCCTGTCGGCACGGACCGGCAAGAATGCCGGCGGTACAGGGTTTCAAAACCCCGTACCGCCGACATTCCTGTCGGCACGTGCCGGCAAGAATGCCGGCGGTACAGGGTTTTGAAACGGCGCTTAAGCAGTACGGTAAGAGGAGGTGCGTCGTGGGCAAACGTAAGTCGAACAACTCCGTCACGACGGCTCGAAACCGGAACGTCGTGACCGGCGTCACCAGTTCGCCCCCTTCCAGTTCCGCCATCCAACCCGAGGAATCACGGTGGTCCTCAGGGCCATTCCTCCTCTTCATCGCCGGCTTCGGCCTGCTGGCGGCGATTGGATTGATCGCCATCGCCTGGACGGTGTCGGCTGCCGACGATGACCATGCCGATCCGACGAAGCCGCACCCGAAGTTCGAGAAGTGGCAGGTCGTTACCGCTGAAGATGGGGTGTGCGATTCCTTTATGCGAAAACGGAACGCGGCTGATCCCGCAGCCGATTCCTTGCTCGGACGGGAACCAGCAATTCCCGGCGGCGTCGTGACCGAGACCGAGGCCGAGTGCCTTGAAACCGACTATTTCCTGCGCGACATCTTGAAGATTAGCGAGATACGCAGAACGAAGGACGCCGCCGGTTATCTTTTCGTCACACAAGGGAACGTCGCCGCTCCCCGCCTGGCGGTCCGCCGGAATGACGGCGAAATCTCCAGCGAGCAGCGTACCATGTCCAACCCGGACCTATATGTCGAGGTCCGCGACGGGAAGATCTACGGCGTCCGCTCGTCGCTGCACCATGATTGACAGTTCCGCAGTTCATCGTTTAGCCGCGAGCGTTGAGAGCATCAGCGCTCGCAAAAGCTCGCGGCTAAACGAGCGAATCTTCACGGTTTCACCGGCACAATTTCGATCTTCGCCTTGCGTGCTGCTGTTCCACGATCGCCTCGCGCAGCTTGTCGTAGTAGACCTCTTTCACCGCGGTCTTGACGTCCTCGAACTTCACGTCGGTGCCTGGCTTGCGGTCGGTGACCAGGATCAGGTGATAGCCGAACTGCGTCTTGACCGCGTCGCTCATCTGGTACGGTTTCAGAGCGAACGCAACGCGGGCAAACGGCTCGACCATGTCGCCGCCGCGGTGGAACAGGCCCAGGTCGCCGCCCGCCGATTTGCCGGACGGGCAGACCGACAACTCCTTCGCCTTGGCCGCGAACTTCTCGTCGGTGAGCTTGATGCGCGCCTTCTCCGCATCGGGGCCGGTCGGCGTTTTCGCCAACTCGGCGGCCACGGCGGTTTCGATTTCCAGCTTGATCGCTCGCAGCTGTGCCACAGCGGCGTCGGCGGCCTTGGCGTCGGCCGGCGTCAGGAGGATGTGCCGGGCTCGTACCATGCCGCCGTCGAACAGATCCTTGTTGCCGTTGAACAGGTCCGCCAGCACCTTGTCCGTCGCCTGGGCGGTGGCGAACTTCTCCCAGCGCAGGTCGTTGAAGATCTGCTCGCGCAGGTCGGCCTCGCTCAACTTGACGTCGATGAGGAACTGGGCGAATTCCTTGTTCTGCGTTCGCTTGATCTCAGCCTTGATCTCCTCGACCTTCTTATCCACGTCGGCCTTTTCCACCTTGACCTGGAACTGCGTTAAGTATTGATCGACGAGCGAGTTGTCGATGAGGTAGTTGAGCAGCTCCACGCGGGCCTCGGCCTTGCGCTCGGCCGGTACCCGTGAGAGGCCGGGCAACAGGGCGGATTCGTAGATGGGCTGGGTATTGACGGTGGCGGCAATGGGCTTGGCCGGGGGTGCCGGGGCAGGCTGGGCGGACGCCGAAAGGCACGAAAGGGTCAGGACGGCGGCGGCCGACCAGAGATGCCGTGTGCGAAGCATCGAGATTCCTCCTCTTTCTCGGGACCGATCGAAGGCGGAGCCGGCATCCGCCGGGATGCGGACGCCTCGACTGCGGGTTATAGCGAATCGCGGCGTGCGCGCCGAGACGAGATTTGTTGCGGTCTACTTTCTGCGTGAGAACCCCTCGCACATCGCATCTTTCATGTCGCGGATCGCCCGTTCCATGCCGACGAGGACGGCGCGCGCGACGATGCTGTGCCCGATGTTCAGCTCCTCGACGCCTGGAATGGCGGCGACGGCCTGGACGTTGTGGTAGTTCAACCCGTGGCCCATGTGAACGTGTAGACCGAGGCTCAGCGCGAACGCCGTCGCGTCGCTCAGCACGGCCAACTCGTGGGCATTGTTCTTGCCGGCCTCGGAATAACGGGCGGTCTGGATCTCGATGGCGTGGGCGCCGAGACGCTTCGCCGCCTCGATCTGCCGGCGGTCCGGATCGATGAAGAGCGACACTTCGATGCCGGCACGGAGCAGACGCTGCGTGATGCCGCCGACGGCCTGCTCGTTGGCGATCACGTCAAGCCCGCCCTCCGTGGTCAGCTCCTGGCGGCGTTCCGGCACCAGGGTCGCCTCGTCCGGCTTCACTTCACAGGCGACGTCGGCGATGGCCTCCACAGCGGCCATCTCCAGGTTCAGGCGGGTGGTCACGATCGGCCGCAACAGGCGCACGTCGCGGTCCTGGATGTGCCGGCGATCCTCGCGCAGATGAACGGTGATGCCGTCGGCGCCGGCCAGCAGCGCGAGGATGGCCGCCGCGACCGGATCGGGTTCGCTGGCACGCCGTGCCTGGCGCACGGTGGCGACATGATCGATGTTGACGCCGAGACGAATCATGGTACACGACCCTTTGGCCGCTTGCGGCTTAGCGATCGCACCATGCGAAGCCGCAAGCGGCGTCAACGATTCAACCGCAACCACTGTGGCAGATCGGGCGCCGTCGAGCGGTAGCGCTGTGCTTCGTAGCCCAGCAGCTTGAACAGCGCGAAGCCGAGAAGCAACTCGACGGCCTTTTGCAGCAACCAGCCGATGCCCGGCACCTTATCGAACGGCAGCCAGATGCCGGTCGTCATGAATGCGAAGAGCAGCAGCGGGGGGAACACTCGGCCGCCCCACCACATGTGGTAACGCGGGTCGAAAAACATGAACTGGATGGCCCGTGCCTCCGCTAACATCTCCGTGAGCAGCCAGGAGCGTTTGCTCTCCGGCGGCATCACAGCTGGCGGCGGCAGCGGAGTGGGAGGCGCAGGGGCAGGCGGCACCACAACCGGGGCGGGGACGGCGACGTCCGGATTCACCACGAGGTTGAGCAGCGGTGCGGCCAGCGGCGGCGGCGGCTCCTTCGGAAGCCGATCCGTGAAGCGCGTCTCGCGGATCTCCTTGACGGCTTCTTCAAGCCGGTGAACGCGCTGTTCGAGCAGAGGGGCCGTCTCCGGGACCGGCGTGACGGTGAGTGCGAGCGGCGCGGGTGACTCCGGCTCGGTCGGGGCGGCGAGGGACGGCTCCTCGGACGGCAAGACGTTCGCAGATTCCGGAGCAGGGTCGGCGGGTTCCCTCGACGATTGCTCTGAGGCCGTCTCGGAACCGTTCCGGACGCCGGCCTCGAACTCGCTCGCCTGGACAAACTGGGTGGATCGTTTCTTCACGCGACCGGCGCCTCCCGGAGCTGACAATGTCGATTCGCCTTCAGCCGGGGGTGCGCGAGTACGCGACCCCCGGCTGAGCTATTCAACCCCTTCGGGGTAAATGCAGAGCTGGACGCGGTGGTCTTTACCCCGAAGGGGTTGTATAGCCCAGCCGGGGGTCGCGTACTCGGCACCCCCGGCGACGGCTTTACCCCGAAGGGGTTGTATAGCCCAGCCGGGGGTCGCGTACTCGCGCACCCCCGGCGACGGCTTTACCCCGAAGGGGTTGTATAGCCCAGCCGGGGGTCGCGTACTCGCTCACCCCCGGCGACGGCTTTACCCCGAAGGGGTTGCATAGCCCAGCCGGGGGTCGCGTACTCGCGCACCCCCGGCGACGGCTGGCGAAACACCGGCGACCCAACTCACTTGTCCGAAATCGAGCTGGTCTTGTCCGCCGTCGGGAATGCGGCCGGCAGCGGCAGCGTCACCTTGCCGGTGGCGGCCCATTCGGTGCCGCGCTGCAGCGTGCCGATGAAGCCCCAGCAGCGCATCGCCGGTTCGGTCGTGGCCCATCGGCGTGTGGAAGACGCGGCCCTTGCCGTAGCTCACCGTCCAGATCATCGGCTCGTGCTCGCCGGTGCCGCCCTTCTACTTGTCCGAGTAGGCCGTCGCCAGCAGGTGGACGTTCTGGATCGGACCGCGCATGCCGTGATACAGCTCGTCCTGGGCGTGCATCCATTCCAGCGGCATGCCCTTGGTGATGGGATGCTCGCTGTCGCGGATGACGACCTTGAAGGCGTGTCCCGGCGCCGTGACCGGCGCCGGGGCCGGTCCCCTTGGGCACGCGCTTCTCCTTGCCGTCGCTGTCGAGCGTGAGCCGGTCGCCGGCGTTGTTGCCGCGCCAGCCCATGCCGATCATCAGGTTGTACTCGGTCCAGCCGCCGAAGGAGTTGTTGGCCGCGTGGACGATCACCAGGCCGATCTTGCCTTCCTTGAGCGAATCCTCCAGGTCCTTCTGAAATTCCGGAGCCCACGGTTCGCCGTTGTAGTTGCTCAGGACGACGTCGTACTTCGTCAGGTCGGGGCGGAACTTGCCGACCGCCGACTTGTGAACGGCCTCCAGTTCCTTGAACTTGGCCAGCTCTTCTTTGTACTTGGCGACGGCCTCCTTGTCGGTCTCATCCTTCGGCTTAACGGGGGCCTTGGTGAGTGACGGCGGCGACGTGGCGACCTCGACGGTGAAGCGGCCGCTGTCTTCCAGCTCCTTCTTCATGATCGGCGTGGTTGCCTTCCAGTTGTGATTGTTCTGGCCGTCGATGATGAGGACGCGAATCTTCTTCTGTTCTTTCGCTTCTTCGGCCCGGAGCGTCAGTCCGGACGGCAGGAGCAAGGCGATCGCGGCGGCAAGACGCAGCCTGTTCGTCATGAGAGAGTCCCCCTTGTGATGGGCGCGGCGGCGGCCCCGGCCCTTCCGCGGCCGCCTGATGCTGATTATCCCAGACGCGGCGCGGGAGGCAACGGTCCCGCCAAGAAAGTGCGGAGAAATCGACCGGCCGGAGCGCGGCGGCGAGGTTGCCAGGCAGCGCTCCGGCCGGCGGAAGGAGGGGAGTTCGGGCTCGGGTCCGCGGCAGAGACCGTGCGAGGCTTACTTCACCATCTCGTTCAGGTTCTTCAGGGGACGTGCCCGGACGACGTTGTGCGCGGGCTTGGCCTTGTACTCGATCTCCTGGCCGGGGCTGCCGGGCTTCGGACCTTTGCGCGCCTTGGTGGCCGGCTTGCGCACCAGCTTCAGCTTCAGCAGGCCGGGGATGCTGAACATGCCCGGGCCTTTCTTGCCGAGCTGGACCTTGATGAGCTTTTCCAGCGCGTTGAAGACTTCACCGACCTGCTTTTTCGTCAGCTTGGTGGTCTCGGACAGCGAAGCCAGCACGGCTGACTTCGACATCGGTTTGGCGGCGGTGTTATTGGCCATTCATCACTCCTCGCGGAAAAACCGGGTTGCGAAACACACGACACGGAGGAGAGTAGAGGGGAACGGCCTGCTTGTCAACCGAATTTCCCGCATTTTTCCGGCTCACAACGCCGCTTGTCGCTTGGCGGCCGCTGCTGCTACGCTACAAGCGGCAAGACGGTGTGCCGAAAACGGGCCGAAAAACAGTGTCGCCGCCGGCCGTGCCGGAGTATCCTGTTCCCAGACGCACTCCGGCGCCGCCGCGGCGATTATAAGGGATAAAGCGGAGAGCAAATAGGGTTAATAGGACAGCGCCGCCCCCCTCGCCCCGGTACTCCGGGGAGAGGGGTCGGGGGTGAGGGGTGAGAACCAGAACACTGCTCCACGGCTCGCCCCTCACCCCCGACCCCTCTCCCCGGAGTACCGGGGCGAGGGGAGAAGGAAGTCCCTCTCCCCGGAGTATCGAAAGAGGGGAGAAAAAGCCGTTATTTCGGTGCGTAGCGGAGTAATGTTCAATTACCATCACAAGGGGATCAACATGCCGGACTTTCTGGTGATCGCAACCTGGCCGTTCGGACGAACGGCGGTGAAGACGGCGCTGGATCTACTCTGCGCCGGCAAGCCGGCCCTCGATGCGGCCCTGGCGGGTGCGCAGGCCGTCGAGGACGATCCGACGGTCCACTCCGTCGGCTATGGCGGCCTGGGCGATGCGGTCGGCACCGTGACCCTCGACGCCTGTGTCATGGACGGCCAGACCCTGGCCTGCGGCGGCGTCGCCGGGATGGAAAACATTCGCCACGCCGCAGCCGTCGCCCGGCGCGTCATGGAGAAAACGCCGCACCTGCTGCTGGTCGGCGTCGGCGCCCGCACCTTCGCGGTCAAGGAAGGCTTCCCGTTGGAGACGCTCCTCACGCCGGAGAGCGTCGCCGAGTGGGAGAAGGTTCGGCCCAAACCGCGCAAGCCGGAAGAGAAGCCGGAGATGCCGCCGGGCCACGACACGGTCACGGTCTTGGCGCTGGACCAGAAAGGCTCGCTCGGCGGCGTCTGCACGACGTCGGGGTCTGGCGCACAAGCTGCCGGGCCGCGTCGGCGATTCGCCGCTGATCGGCCAGGGATTGTTCGTGGACAACCAGGCCGGAGCGGCGGGTGCGACCGGCGTCGGCGAGGAGATCATCCGGGCCGGCGGCAGTCTGTTGGTCGTCGAGGCCATGCGTGCCGGCAAGACGCCGCAGGAGGCATGCGAAGCAGCGGTGCGGCGCGTCAACGCGCTCGCGGTGCGGCGTGGCGTTCATCCAGCGAAACTGGCGTTTCTCGCCCTCGATCCCAGGGGCCGCCACGGCGCCGCGGCGACGGCACAGACGAACTTCGAGTACGCTGTCGGCAAACCCGGGTCGATGGAGTTACTGAAGGCGAAAGAGATCGGACCGGAAGGGAAGTGACGGGATCGTTGCTTGACATGGATCTATCCTCTCCCCGCTCTCGGTTTTTTGTGTTTTCGCGGCGATTCCGTTCACCGGCGTAACCCATCGGCCTTGCGGAGTGTCCTTTGCGGGGATAACCTGTTCGAGGAGTGCGAAAGGTAAAGGCGATGAAACCCATCGTGATCGTCGATTATGGCATGGCGAATCTCCGCAGCGTGCAGAAGGTGCTGGAGAAGGTCGGCCATACCGCGCTCATCAGCAGCGACCCGAACCGCGTCGCCGAGGCGGACAAGATCATCCTGCCCGGCGTCGGCGCCTTCCGCGATGCCATCGCCCGGCTGCACGAATCCGGCCTCACGGCTCCGATCCTCGCCCATCTCCGCGCCGACAAGCCCTTCTTCGGCATCTGTCTCGGCCTGCAGTTGCTGTTCTCGAAAAGCTACGAGGAGGGCGAATACACCGGCCTCGACTTTTTCGCCGGCGATGTGGTTCGTTTTCCGCAGATGCCTGGCCTCAAGGTGCCGCACATGGGCTGGAACCAGCTGCACGTCCGCCGGCCTGCTCCGCCATTGATGGGCATTCCCACGGAAGGGTCGGTCTACTTCGTCCATTCTTATTGCGTTGTGCCGAGCGACGTCTCGATCATCGCCGCGGAGACGGACTATCCAACGCCGTTCACTTCAGCGGTGTGGCGCGATCGCGTCTTTGCGACGCAGTTCCATCCCGAGAAGAGCCAGGGCGTCGGACTGGAGATGTTGCGGCGCTTTGCGGCGTGGTGAGAAGCGAGCAATTCTCCCCTCTTCCCGGTACTCCGGGAGAGGGGTTGGGGGTGAGGGGAGCGGCAGAACAGTGTCAGGCTCCGCTTCCCCTCACCCCCAACCCCTCTCCCCGGAGTACCGGGGAGAGGGGAGAATACAGCCGCTTTGACGAAGTGAAGCGCTCATGTACTAACCAGCCGCGACCGCAAGGGAGCGGAACTATCCCGAAACGACGATCCCCGGCGGACCGTCGCTTTCTAGGGGGATGACTTCGCCGATCACCGCCGCTGCGCGGCAACCGGCTCGCCGCAGCTGAGCCAACGTCGCACCGGCGGACTCCGACCGGACCCCTGCCAGTAAGCCGCCCGAGGTCTGCGGATCGAACAGCCATGCCGGCGTCGGTCCGCTCACCCGACAGACAGTCTTGGCGTTGTCGCGGTGCAGCGAGCTGACGATCCCACGGCTGACCACCTCCTCGAACCCAGCGAAGAGAGGGACGGTTTTACTGTCCAGGCGAGCGGAGACGCGGCTGGCGTCCAGCATCTCCAGCAGATGACCAGCCAGGCCGAACCCCGTCACGTCGGTGCAGGCACCAACGCCGGCATCACGGAAAACCTCAGCGGCATCCCGGTTGGCGAGCAGCATGGCATCGACCAGCGGCGCAAACCAGGCCGCCCGGCACTGGCCGCGCATCCACGCCGCCAGCAATGCCCCGCTCCCAAGAGGTTTCGTCAGGATGAGAAGGTCGCCCGCCCGCAGTTTGCTCTTCTGGAACAGCCGGCCCTCCTCCGCGAAGCCCGTGACGGCGAAGCCGAGAGCCAGCTCGCTCCCTTCCGTGGTGTGGCCGCCGGTCAGAACCACGCCCAGTTGCCGGAACGTGGCGACCGCACCCGACAGCAGCTCGTACAGCTGGGCCTCCTGAACCGGACCGCGGGCATAGGGCAGCGTGGCGATGGCCAGTGCCGAGAACGGCCGGGCGTTCATGGCGTAGACGTCGCTCACGGCGTTCAGGGCAGCGATCCGGCCGAACAGGTACGGGTCGTCCACGAACGCCTTGAAATAATCGACGGTCTGGACCTCCACCAGCTTGTCCGGCTCCGATCCGAACAACTCCGGCCGCACGCGATGGACGGCCGCGTCTTCACCGTCCCGGCAACCCAATAGCACTCGCGGATCGGCCGGCAGATCGAGTCGCTTCAGCACCGCCGACAGCACATCGCTGGAGATCTTCGAGCCGCAACCGCCGCAGCGCATCGTGTTCTCGTCGTGTTCATCCGTACTGGCCTCAATCATCGGTGCGGAATCGGCGAACTTCATGATCCACGCCCGGTCGATGCGATTCTTCAGCCGTCTGGCCCATCCGCTTTTCCACGTGATGGGTCCATAATTGAGAACGGCCTGGCCGTCCGCCGTGTTCAGTAGGCACAGGCAGAACCGCTGCGGTCGAAAGGGCCGTAACGGCTGTTCCCGCAGAAACAAGGCGATGTTCTCGAAGAGGACGGCCCCCTGGCGAACGGCATGGACGCCGTTGCGCGGGAGGTCCGGATAGGACTCGAAGGCGACGCAATCGCCGGTCCCGAAGATGGCGGAGTTGCCGACCGACTGGAGAGTCTCCTCCACACGCAGGAAGCCGCCGGAGTTCAGGGCCAGCGAACTTTCGCGCAGAAGCCGCGGCGGGGCCGCCTGGGTGGCCCAGAGGATTGCGTCACAGGCCAGTCGTTCGCCGTGTTCCAACAGGAGAAAACCCGCTTCGCTCCCGACGGCGCGGCGTTTAACCGGAAGTCGATCTGCCGTTGCTGGAACACCGTCTCGAAGGCGCAAGCCACGCGGCGGGGAAACAGCGGTAGCAGCCGGTCGTGGCCCTGCAACAACGTGAGGTGAAAGCCGGGACGGCCGCTCAATCGTTTGTGAATGGCGAGGGCCAGCTCACAACCGCTCGCGCCGCCGCCGACGACCACGAGATGAAATGCTCGTAGAGTGTCTCGCAGCTGCTGTTCCAGCTCGTCGATCCGGCGCAGGAGTTCGCTCAGAGGCCGCAGGAGAAGCGTTGAACCGGAGGTCGGCGCATTCGGAGGACGGGACGCGAGCGAACCGAGACCGAGGGAGAGCGCGTCGAAGGACAGAAATGGGCGGTCGGCGAAGTGGACTCGCCGTGAGCCAGGGTCGATGCCGATCGCCCGTTCGGCCACGAAACGGACCTTGACCGATTGACAGAAGCGCACCAGGTCGATCGTGATCTCGTCCCAAGAGTAGTCGCCGGCGAGGTAGGCGGGGACCATCGCCGAGTAAGGGACAACGGCGGCTTCGTTGACCAGCGTCACGGCAACGCCGGGAATCGGCCGCATTCCCCAGCGCTTCAGGAACACCAGATGAGCGTTCCCCGCTCCGACCAGCACGACGGTTTTCTCGGTGGGGACAATCGTGCCGGATCGCTTCATGAGATTGGTTCAGTTCTCGGTCTGCCCACGATGCGACTGTGCCGTTGGAGCCGGAACGCCACGGCCTGGACGATTCCGCGGGAGGGAGGGCCACCGCCGATTTTACGAGTGAAGCAGCAGGCCGGACAGCGGCGCCGGCCACCGCGCCTGCCCTGCGACGCGGTTCGGGTTGGGACATCCGTGCTACTCCCTTCTCCTCGGAGTACCGGAGTGGGGGAGAACCTGAACCACGATGGCTTTACCGCCGCATCCACTCTTTTCATTTTCTCAATAAAACCGATTGCATTTCCCCGCTCGGTGCGATAGCCTCCATGTTAGCGCAGGAATTGGCGTTGTCCTGCTTTTAATCGCGAATCAGACCGCTCTCACTTCCCGGTCCTCGCTTTCTTATCGTCCGACAACATTCCCGCGCATCTCCTCTCCACAATCAGGAGACAGGATATGATGCGTTTACATCGCCGCACTGGTTTCACGCTGATTGAGTTGCTCGTCGTCATCGCCATCATCGCGGTGCTGATCGGTCTGTTGCTGCCCGCGGTCCAGAAGGTCCGCGAGGCAGCCGCTCGCGCTTCGTGCGAAAACAACCTCCACCAGATGTGTCTGGCCCTGCAAAATTACGCCAGTAATGAGGGCTGTTTCCCGTCGGCGTACATCGCCCCGCCCACGCAGGGCAGCGGGACGGGCCTCGATCCCGGTTGGGGTTGGCAAGCGCTCATCCTGCCCTACGTGGAGCAGGACAACCTCTACAAAACGCTTGGCGTCGGCAGCACGCCGTTTGGTGCTCCTTATCCCGCTGGGCAACCCCAACCGAATGTCCATGAGCAGACGTACTTGGCCGCCTACCGCTGTCCGTCCGACACCGGCCCAATCCCGCTCAATCCCCAGAAGGTTCTTTCGCCCACGGGGAACCCCGATCCGACGTGGAACTTTGGGATGTCCAACTACCGGGCCGTGATGGGGGCGATTCCTTCGACAGACCCTTATTATGACGCCTTCACCGCAGACCTGGATTTTAACAATTACCCTTCTGGTTGGGCGCCGACGGGCGCCGGCGGAGTAATGTTCCAGGACAGCCGGGTCCGCGATACTGACATCAAGGACGGCGCGTCGAACACCATCGCGATCGGGGAGTGCAAGTACGACTATGACCCGACAACCGGACTCGGGCACAGGGCGGGCATCTGGGCCGGAATGACGGGCTATGCCAATTCATCGGTCTACATCAGCGACGTCATGTGGTGGCTGGACGAGAACACCGCGCAGATCAACGGTTCGGCCAGCCAAGCGATCAGCAGCCAGCACAAGGGCGGTGCGTTCTGTGGTTTTTGCGACGGCTCCGTCCGGTTCTTCCCCGATAGCGTGAACCCCAGCCAAATGATGTGGCTTGGCGGCCGGGACGATGGGAAGATTATCGATTTCGATTTCTGAAACGGGGCAGCTGCGAAACCACTCGATTCAGCACGCGGTTTAGAACCGCCGGACTGAACTCTTCCAATCCGGAAGCGGAAGCGACGCTCCAGCATCCGTCGCTTCCACTTCCGATCCTGATCGAATCGGAGACCGCTCAATGCATCGTCTTCAGTACGTTTTAATGCTGCTCGTATTCAGCGTTCTCAGCGTCGGCTGTGGCTCCAAACCGACGCCGCCTCCGGCGAATCCCGGTCCTCAGCCCGGCGACAAGGATAATCCGCCGAAGGACAAGCCGAGGGACGCACCCAAGCCGATGTAAACAACTGGGATAATCGGTAACCCTGCCTCCTTCAGTAACCACAGCCCTCCTCGCTTGTCCCGATGGCAACTGACGGATCGAGCTTCTATCTTCAATTTCACTGGGTGTGGTAAGGGGCGAGTACCAGATACCCGCTCGGTGGTGCGCCCTATCTCCCTTTTTAGTAATCAGATTGCACACGCTTCTTTGTCCGGTTGGTCCACGAGGCGGTCGCATGAGCTTACTCCCGGATTCGAGCCAGAAACCTATCCCACTCTCCGATCTCGACGAGGTCGTGGAAGAAGTAGTGAGCGAAGCGCACGTCCCTTTGGACTCGCTCCGGCGTGAGGAACGGCAGTACCTCAAGGATCACGCCCTGAAAAAACCGATGGGAGTGCTGCACATCTGGGCGCTGGGCGTCGGCGTCGTCATCACGGGCGCGTACTTCGGTTGGAACCAGGGCCTGAAAGAAGGCGGCCCGCTCGGCATGTTGCTGGCCTCCCTGTTCGTCTGCGTGCTGTACATGATGTGGGTGCTGGCCCTGAGCGAACTCTCGGTAGCGATGCCCTTTGCGGGCGGTCCTCTGGCATACGGCCGGCGGGCGGTGGGGCCGACCTTCGGGTTCGTCATGGGTTGGTCCATGTTCCTGGAGGCTCTGTTCGCCGCGATCGGAACGGCCATGGCCACGGGCGGCTACATTTACTACGTCCTCAGCCTCTTGCTCGACACTGAAACTTTCAAAGTGGAAAAAGAGCTTACCACGACCTTCGCGGGGTTGGCCACGGTAGTGGTGTTTGCCCTGGTGCAATGGGTGGGAAGCAAACGCCAGGCCCAGCTCATGGAATGGATGACTTATGGGGCGATCATCGTCCTGGTCTGGTTCTGGATCGCGTGCATTCCGGCTGTGCGGCTGGAGCGCATCTTCACGACACCGTTGCTGACGGCTGGCTGGACCGGAGTGCTCAAAGCGATCCCCTATGCCATCTGGTGGCTGGTGATGATCGAGACCGTCGCGCTGGCGCCCGAAGAAGCCCATGAACCGCATCGGACGATCCCACGCGGCATGACGTTGGCCCAGATCACGCTCGTCGTCCTCGTCCTCCTGACATGGTTTTTTGCCGCGGCGGCAGGTACGGATTACAGAGAAACAGGCAAGGACGACATATCCTATCCGCTCCCATTTATTTACGGGCAGGTTTGGCCGAAGTCGGCGCACCTGGTCGCCTTCTCGGTAGCGGCGCTGGTCGGCATGATCGTGAGCTACAACGGCATGATCTACGCGGTCAGCCGGCAGTCGTTTGCGCTGGGTCGAGCCGGTTATCTGCCGCAGGTGCTCGGCCGCGTTCATCCGGTCCGCCGGATCCCGGATGTGTCCATTTTCTTCTGGAGTCTGGTGATCGGCGGCTTTGTCGTCTGGGGCTATTTCAACGAGTCGGGCATCGTTGACGCGGTCTTGACCTGCAATCTCACCGCCCTGATCTGGTACGTGCTGGCGATTGTGTGCCTGTTCATTCTACGCTGGCGGGATCCCCACTTGCCCCGTCCGTACAAGGTGCCGTTCTACCCGGTTCTCCCGGCCCTGGTGCTGTTCATGAGTCTGTTCGCCGCCGGCATTTACGCCTGGTATTACCACGACGAAAAGCCGATCGTCCTCTACTTGACGCTGATTATGTACGCCGCCGGGCTGGGCTACTACTTCGTGTTCGCGCGGCGGCGCTTGGTGTCGGCGGCACCGGAAGAATTGGCGGCACTGCGCCGGACATGTGGTATGAGGCGGTCCGTTACTATCTCCTGAGAATTTGGGGGAAAGGTAACGATAACGCCGGCGCGAGGCCACATTTTCTCTATCCGGCGGCCGGATTACAGTTCGCGCCATCCGACCACTCTCTTACCATGATCTGGTCTCCTCTCGCCCCGGGACGAGAGCGTCATGGAATCTCCCCTGCGCGGGTTTAAGTATTTTTTGTTGGTGCTGCCGCTGGCGCCGGGCTGTGCCGGGGTCCCCGCCCGTGTCGAATCGCGCGCACCGCCGACTGCCGTGCGCGGCATCGTCATCGTCGTGGACGGGGCGGGCGGTTACCAGACGGCGCCGCACGCCGTGACCACGGCCGTCGACGAATTGAGGCTACCGTTGTACGTCCGCTCGTTCGACTGGACGCACGGGCGCGGCCGCATCCTGGCCGACATCATCGACGCGGATTACTCAAATTGCCAGGGCGCACTTCTCGCCGAGGAGATTATCGGCATCCGTCGAAATCAGCCCGGAGTACCGGTGTATCTGGTTGCCTACAGCGCCGGCTGCGCCGTGGCCCTGGCCGCAGGGGACCGACTGCCGCCCGATACGGTGGAGCGCATCATCCTGTTGGCCCCTGCGGTGTCGGTCGGCTATGACCTGCGGCGGACCCTGGTTAGCGCCCGCCAAGGGGTGGACGTCTTCATCAGCAAGCGCGACACTGTTTGGCTGGGATTGGGCACGGCGGTCGTGGGAACGGCGGATGGCACACGGCAGACCGCCTCGGGCCGAGTCGGTTTCCAACCGCCGGTTTTATGCCCGGGGGAAGAACCGTTAGCCGCCCGCCTTCGGCAACACCGCTGGGACGCCTGCGTCGTCTGGTCGGGCAACGAAGGCGGTCACGCGGGTACTCTGAGTCTCACGTACCTGAAGGCGTATGTGCTGCCGTTGCTGACGCCGCCGGATCGTATCGAGTTTACGAGCCGCGACCGTTAGGCGGCGTACATCAATAATATCGTTTAGCCGCGAGCTTTTGCGAGCGCTGGGCACCAGCGCTCGCAAAAGCTCGCGGCTAAACGAGGAAGGCGCATCTCACAGTTTCACCTTCCGCTCGCGCAGCAACTTCTCGGTCCGCGCCATCAACTCGCTGCCTTCCAGCCCGGCGTCCCGTACCGCGGCTTTCAGTGCCTGCTCCAGGCGTGGATCGTTCACTGCGACCAGCGCGTCCAGCGCCGCCAAGCGCAGCCCTGCATGGGCGTCTGCGTCGGCAAACAGGGTTGCCAGCTGATCGCGGATCTCGTCCGCCTTCACGTCCTTCACCGCCAGCAGTTTCGCCGCGGCTCGTGTACTGGCGAACGCAATGCGATCGTTCCGCGACGCAAGGCCCTCGCGCACCTTCGGCAGCGCCTTCACCTCGTCGAGGTCGCCCAGGGCCAGGAGCGCGGCAGGGGCCAACGGGTTCTTCAAGTCCTGGGCGATCTCCAGAAACTGAGCCGCGAACTCCTTCTCCCCGAGGGCTCCCAAAGCCCGGATGGCCACGCTGCTCCAGCTCGTATCGTTGCTCGTCTTGAGGATGTCGCGCAGCACGGGGACCGTCCTGGGATCGCGGATGGCGGCCAGCGCCGCCACGGCTTCTTCGACCAGCCCCGGCTCCGACAGGTGCTCCATCGCATAGGGATAGCCTTCGCGCATGCCGTGCCGGCCGAGGAACTCCGCGATCCGCAACTTGTGGTACAGGTTGGCCTCTTCCTTGAGGTGCAGCAGCATCGCCTTGGCGGCGTCGTCCGTGTCGATCTTCCGCAGCGCATGGAAAGCGCTGCGCGCAGCTCCGGCCGGCGCGGGCTGAGCATCCCGCCGAGGGCCGGCACCAGCCGGGCGTCGGCCACCTTGGCGGCGGCTTGCGCGAAGGCGATCTTTTCCGAGAAGCCGAGGTCCAGTTTGAGCACGTCGAGCAGAGCCGGCGCCGCCATGGCCCTGGGCAACTCGGCGATCTGACCGATCTCCATTTCGACAGTCAGCCCCAGCGCCGCCTTCTTCTTGAGCCGTTGGGTGATTGACTTCAGCGCCTGGTCGGCATCGAGGTGCGTCAGGGTTGTGGTCGCGGCCGATTGAAGGTCATCCGTAGCGTCCAGCGGCAGCCCTTCCAGCAGCACGGCAACGGCCGCGCTGCGATCCTTGAGCCGCAGCCGGCCGATGGCTCGAACGACCGCGGCTCGCTCGGCAAAGGTGTCGCGCACCGTGTCGAGTTTCAGTTGCGCCGCCGCGGCCGGATTCGCCAATGTAGGGGCGCCGGCAGCACCGAGCGCGTTCAGAGCGACGACGCGGAGCGCAAGGTCTGCATCGGGTTTTGCCAGGAGCGCTGCCAGCGCTGCCGACGCGGTCTCACGCAACTCTTTCTGTTCGAGGTAATCTGCGTCGAGGAGCGCGTTCAGTGCGGAGGCCGCGGCTTCACGCACGGCAGGAGAGCCGTCGGCGAGGAGCCGGGCGGTGGCTGCCGGCACCCCGGCAGTCTGTGCGGCGAGGAGGGCGCGGCGTTGCAGGGCCAGTAGCACCGGGACCGCGCCGGCTCCCCTGGCGTCGCGCAGGCCGTCCAGCAACAGAGCCACCTTCTTGCCGCGGTCGTGCTGCTGCGAGACGCCGATCAGCACCTTGATCGCCCCTAGAAGCGGATCGGCCTCGCTCTGCAAGGGCGGCACCGAGCGGTCGAAGGTGTTCTGGTTGTTGCGGTTGGCGTAGCCCTGTCCCGACCGCCCCAGCAGGAGCAGGCGTAGCTGGCCGCGCTCCAGCGCCGCCGGCTCGTCGAAATTGCCGAGGTCGTTCAGGGTGAGCAGCAGTTCGTCGCGGGTGAAGACGCCCTTGAGAGTACGGACCGGTTGAAACTTGAACTGCTGCGTCACGTACTCGGCCTTGCCGCCGGAGACCGTCTTGGCCTCGCTGATTTCGATGACTCGGGCCACGAGGATCAGGTCCGATCCCTGGACGGCAGGCTCCAGATCGAGGCCGCGATACCACTCGCTGTGAGCCCATGCTGGCTGAGCAAAGAGAAGCGCGGACGCCAGCCCCAGAAATAGACCGACGCCCAGGAAGGTATTCTGCCGTGCTCGTCCCATGATGATCTCCTTCGTAGCGGACGCGGAACGTGTTTGGCCGCGCAGAGGCGGCGCCTCGATGGAAGCACATCTTGCTATACATAACGCAAGAAGATGTGAAGCGAGGACAGGATTGGACGATAAAGGAACAAAACCATGAACGCCTTCCTACACCGGCTCATTCCGACGCTTCTCGCCGTCTGCTGGCTACCGGCGCCGGTGTGTGCCGATGAGACGGACCAGGCGGCAAGCTACCTACAGGGCAAGGGAGCGAAACTGGAGCGTGACCTCAAAACCCGCGATAAACCGGTCATTCGCGCCAATCTCAGCAAGACCTCGATTAACGATGACGACGCGGCCCGGTTGGCGAAGTTCGAGTGGCTCGAGACGCTCGACCTCTCCGACACGCCGATCACGGACGCTGCTTTGGTCCATCTCCAGGGTCTCAAGAAGCTCAAGCTGCTCGACCTGACTCGCACCAACACTTTCGCCGGGCTTGCGGGGCTGCGGCAGCATTTGCCCAAGCAACTGGAGATCGAACATCCCCTGGCGGCTCTTGCGGAGACGGCCAGGGATCGACCGGCGGGTCGAGCGCCGGGCACTGGCCCTGCTGTCGAAGATCGCGGCAGAGTTCCATATCGACGACAAAAACCCGGCGAAACCGGTCATCCGCGTTGGACTGCACGAGACGGCGATGACGGAGGCGCTGCTGGCCGCCTTTGCCGATCTGCCGGCATTGCGCGGGCTCGACCTGTCGCTCTGTCCTCTCAAGGAAACCGATCTCGCGCCGCTCAGTAAGCTCGTGCATCTGGAAGACCTCAGTCTCTTCGGCACGGGGGTCGGTGATCCCGCGCTCGCCGCCATCAAGGGAATGAAGCAATTGCGGAGTGTTAATGTCGCTTATGACCCCGTCACCGACAAGGGACTGGCCGACCTGAAGGGGTTGGAGCAGCTGCAAACGCTCATCCTGTTCCGCACGAAGATCACCGACGAGGGATTAACGCACCTGCGGGGGCTTGCCCGGTTGCAGGAGTTGAGCCTGAGCGACACCGCTGTCACCGATAAGGGGTTGGATGCTCTCAAGGGACTGGCCGGTTTGCGTCTGCTCAGTCTGTCGGGGACGAAGGTCGGCAGCGACGGCGTCGCGGAACTGGTCAAGGCGATTCCGATGCTCAAGGTCCGGCGCTGAACCTACACCGCGGTCTGGAAGAACCAATCCCACGGCGGCGGTTGATCGAGCAGGTCGCGCGCGGCGGGGCCGAACTGCGACCACGAGAGCAGCACCTTCGTCATCCGTACGCGCCGAAAGCCGGCTCGCTTCAGCCGATACGCGCACCTCGAACGGTTGCCAGAAATGCTGCTCGAGTCCCTGGTAGCGAAACTCGCCGAGCGCGAAATCGTAGTATTCGTGTTCGGCATGATGCGCGGCGTTCTGGCGCGCCTTGTCCAACGGCAGGCCGCGCGCTCGCGCCCGGTCGAGCAGCAACATCGTGAAGTAGTGGACCGCGTCCATCGCCGGGACGATGCCGAGAAAGTGGCCCTCCGGCTTGAGCGAAGCGTGGATCGAACGCAGTGCCGCGTCCAGGTCGTTTGGGTCCGGCATCACGAGGCTGTTGACGGCGACGGCCACGTCGAGTCGGCCAACCTGTTCCGCCAGATCGGTCAGGCCGCGGCGCAGGAATTCGACGTTTTGCAGTTTCGCACATGCTTCGCGGCGCCGAGCCAACATGCCCTCGGCGAAATCGACCGCAACAACGGAGCGAAAGTGCTGCGCGAGGAACGGCAGAAGAGGTCCGACGCCGCAACCCAGGTCGGCGACGACACCGCGTTTGGGATCGGCCAGGTCGGCGATGGCGGAACGCAGCGGGTTGCGCACGTCCGGGAGATAGGGGTCGATGAACTCCTGCTCGTAGTGCGGTGCGGCCTGGCTCCAGAAATGGGATTGGTCGGGCATAGAAGAATTGCGACACGTTTAGCCGCGAGCTTCTGCGAGCGCTGGGCACCAGCGCTCGCAGAAGCTCGTGGCTACACAACGATATTCACGAGCTTCCGCGGCACCACGATGACCTTGCGAACCTCTTTGCCGCCGAGCGCATCGCGCACTCGCGCATCAGCCAGGGCCGTCGCCTTGAGGGTCTCCTCATCGATCCCCGATGGCACGGTGAGGCGGACACGCACCTTGCCGTTGATCTGCACCGGCACTTCGATCTCATCCGCCTTCGTCAGCGCCGGATCGTACTTCGGCCAGCGTTCATAGGCCAGCGTGTCGATGTGGCCGAGCGCTCGCCACAGTTCCTCGGCCATGTGCGGCGCGAACGGGCTCAGCAGCAGCACGAACGGTTCCAGCGCCGAGCGCGGCCGCACCGGCAACGGCGTCAGATGGTTCGTGTATTCCATCATCGCCGCGATGGCGGTGTTGAATCGCATTGCGTCGAGGTCTTCGGTCACCTTCTGGATCGTCTGGTGCAGTTTGCGCAGCGTCTCCTTGTCCGGCGGCACGTCCTTCACCGTGTCGGCCAGGGCGGCCGATTCGCCGCGGTCGGGGATGAAGAGCCGCCAAACGCGGGTGAGAAACCGATACACACCTTCGACGCCGCGCATGCTCCACGGCTTCACCGCCTCCAGCGGACCCATGAACATCTCGTAGAGACGGAGACTGTCGGCGCCGTACCTTTCCACCACGTCGTCGGGGTTGATGACGTTGCCGCGTGCCTTGGACATCTTGTAAGCGCGGGCTTCGACGCGGACCGACGGGTCGGTCTTCAAGACGAAACCGTCGCCTTTCTTTTCGACTCGCTCCTCCGTCAGTCTCTCGTCGCCGACGGTGAACTCCATCTCGCCCAGGATCATGCCCTGGTTCACCAGCTTCTGGAAAGGCTCTTTCGTCGGCACATGGCCGCGGTCGTAGAGAACCTTGTGCCAGAAGCGCGAGTAGAGCAGGTGCAGCACGGCGTGTTCCGCGCCACCGACGTAGAGATCGACCGGCAGCCAGCATTTCGCTTTCTCCGGGTCGCAGAAGAATTTGTCGTTTCGTGCATCCAGATAGCGCAGGTAGTACCAACACGAACCGGCCCACTGCGGCATCGTGTTCGTCTCGCGGCGATAGCGTTTACCGTTGCGGGTCACGTTAACCCAGTCGGTCGCCTTGCCAAGCGGCGGTTCGGGCTTGCCGGACGGTTTGTAGTCCTCCATCTCCGGCAGACACAACGGCAGTTCGTCCGGCGACAGCGCCTCGATCGCACCGGTCGGCTGACCTTTGTCGTCCAGTTCGTGAAGGATGGGGAATGGCTCGCCCCAGTAACGCTGGCGACTGAAGAGCCAGTCGCGCAGTTTGTAGTTGATCTTCTTGGTGCCGAGGCCGCGTTCCTCCAGCCACGTGGTGATCTTCTTCTTGAACTCCGCCGTCGATAAGCCGTTGAACTCGCCGGAGTTGATCGCGATGCCTTCGCCGGCAAACGGATAATGCTTCTTGCCGCCCTCCTCGTAAGCGAGCGCGGCTTCTTCTTTATCCGGCTTCCATCCCGACGGGGGCTGCATCACCGGGACAATCGGCAGGTTGAATACGCGCGCGAATTCCCAATCGCGCAAGTCGTGCGCCGGCACCGCCATGATCGCCCCGGTGCCGTAGGTCGCCAGGACGTAGTCGGCGATCCAGACAGGGACTTTCGCGCCATTCACTGGATTGATCGCATAAGCGCCGGTGAAGACACCGGTCTTCTTCTTCGCCAACTCGGTGCGCTCCAGGTCGCTCTTGCGGGCGGCCTCGGCCTGGTAGACCTGCACGGCGGCTTTCTGCTCCGGCGTTGTGATCTTCTCGACCAGCGCGTGTTCCGGCGACAACACCATGTAGGTGGCGCCGAAGAGCGTGTCGGGGCGCGTGGTGAAGACACGGATGGTGCTCCCCTCGCTTGCGCTCGGGGCTGGTAAAGCGAAATCGACCTCCGCTCCTTCGCTTCTGCCGATCCAGTTGCGCTGCATGTCCTTGATCGACTCGGTCCAGTCGAGCGGTGCCAGATCGTCGAGGAGTCGTTCTGCGTACGCCGTGATGCGCAGCAGCCACTGTCGCAGCGGAATCCGCACCACCGGATGACCGCCGCGCTCCGATTTGCCGTCGATCACTTCCTCGTTCGACAAAACCGTGCCGAGTTCGGCGCACCAGTTCACCGGACTGTCGGACTGATACGCCAGGCGTTTCGTGTCGCGGTAAGCGCGTACCGCTGTCTCGCCCTGCTTCTTCACGTCGTCGGGGATCGGCAACTCGGCGATCGGCCGGCCCTTCTTCGCGTCGGCGTCGTACCAGGTGTCGAACAGCTGCAAGAAGATCCACTGCGTCCAGCGGAAGTATTTCGGATCGGTCGTATCGACCTCGCGGTCCCAGTCGTAGCTGAAGCCGAGCATCTGGATTTGCCGGCGAAACGTGTTGATGTTCTGCTCGGTCGTGATGCGCGGATGCGTGCCGGTCTTGATCGCGTACTGCTCGGCCGGCAGACCGAAGGCGTCCCAGCCCATCGGGTGCATGACGTTGTAGCCGCACATGCGCCGGTAGCGAGTGAGAATATCGGTCGCCGTATAGCCCTCGGGATGGCCGACGTGGAGGCCGGAACCGCTGGGATACGGGAACATGTCGAGAATGTAAAACTTCGGCTTGTCGGAGTGGTCTGGCGTGCGAAAGGTCTTGTTGTCCTGCCAGAAGTGCTGCCAACGCGGTTCGATCGCCTTCGGATTGTAACTCGGCATAGTCGCTGTCCACGTCTTGAAACGCAATTCGTCCGTTGGTCGTGGGCCACTGTTTTCTCCCCTCGCCCCTCAGGGGAGAGGGGTCGGGGGTGAGAGGTGGGCAACACTGACCCCTCACCCCCAACCCCTCTCCCCTGAGTACAGGGGAGAGGGGAGAAAACAGTGGCCCACGATCCTTATCCTATGGAACGGACGGCGCGGACGTGCGGGAGGTTCGGCGCCGGGCTATTTGGCGCCTTTGACCTTCTCGACATAGTCGATGGCGTCGCCGAGCGTCTTCATCTTGCTCGCCTCCGAGTCCGGGATGGTGACGTTCAGTTCCTTCTCGACGTCCATCGTGAACTCGGCGACGTCCAAGGAGTCGAGGCCGAGTTCCTCCCAGGTCGAAGTCCGGTTTACGTCCTTGCCACGGTTCATCTTCTTCACCAAGGCGATGATCTTTTGCTCGATCTCGCTGCTCATGTTTCACCTCACAAACTGGATGATTGCAACGGGCCACGCGAGGCGGCGCGTCTGTCGCAGACTCTCCGTTTCCGGGCACTGTGCGCCGCCTGTTGTCACGACCGCAGCCCGGTATGGTTCCTCTTTCCTGTCCCTGTTTGCGTTCGCTTCTTCCCTGTATTCGGCTTGACTAACGGCACGGTTAGTCTAGCCTAATAATTTATTGCGCGGTGATCCGACGATAAAGCGGTCTTGCCTAGCTTACGAGACGGACGGCCAACTGTCTGGAGTTGATGGATATATGGCGACGCACTCCGAGATCGCGCCGGACGTCACACCCTCGCTGGAAGACATTCATTCCACGGTGCCGATCCCGCGCAGCTGGTGGAGGCGCTTCCTGGCGTTCTCCGGTCCGGCGTTCCTGATCAGCGTCGGCTACATGGATCCCGGCAACTGGGGAACGGACCTCGAAGCCGGCTCCAAATACGGCTACCGTCTGCTCTGGGTCCTCCTGCTTTCGAACCTGATGGCGCTGCTGCTTCAAACCCTGGCCACCCGGTTGGGCGTCGTGGCTGGGCAGGACCTGGCACAGGCCTGCCGCGAGCGCTATCCGCGCCGCACCGTCTTCGGTCTCTGGATTCTAGCAGAAATCGCCATCGCTGCTTGCGATTTAGCGGAAGTCATCGGCACGATCATCGCACTGAAGCTCCTTTTCAACATGCCGTACCTCGCGGGTCTCGGTATCGCCGCAGCAGACACACTCCTGCTGCTGGCGCTGCAACGGCGCGGCATACGGCTGCTGGAACTGCTGACGCTCGCGCTGATCGGCGTCATCGGGGTCAGTTTTGTGATCGAGATTATCCTCACCAGGCCGCAATGGGACGCGGTGATGCGCGGCTTCCTACCCGGCCTCGACCCGGACAACCGCCTCGACTCCCTCAATGTGGCGATTGCCATGATCGGCGCCACGGTGATGCCGCACAATCTTTATTTGCACTCCGCCCTGGTGCAATCGCGCGCGTTCCCGCAGACCTTGCCAGGCAAGCGGTTGGCGTGCAAGTACAATTTCCTCGACTCGCTGCTCGCGCTAAACGGGGCGTTCTTCGTGAACGTGGCAATCTTGGTCCTGGCGGGTGCCAAATTCTTCGGACAAGAGGAAGTGAAGACGCTCCAGAGAGCTCACGAACTTCTGCGCAGTCCTGTAGTCGGAGCGACCCTGGCCAGCGTTCTGTTCGCTGTGGCGCTATTGGCGTCGGGACAGAGTTCGACGTTGACCGGCACGCTGGCGGGGCAGGTCGTCATGGAGGGTTTCGTCCATCTGCGCGTCCGGCCGTGGGTGCGCCGCTTGGTCACGCGGTTGGCGGCCATCGTTCCGGCACTACTGGTGATTGCGTTCACCACGGGAACTCAGACGCAAACAGAAAGCGCGGATGAACTGCTCCTAAAATTGCTGATCGTGAGTCAGTTGGTCCTCGGCTTCCAGCTGCCGTTTGCGATTATCCCCCTGGTCCAGCTGACGAACGATCCGCGCTGGATGGGGGAGTTTGCCAGCCGGTTGTGGTTGAAGATCCTGGCGTGGGCCTGTGCCGCCGTGGTGATCGGGTTGGATGCGACGGCCGTCGTCATGCAAATGAATGAGTGGGCAGAGAACGCGGAGAAAACGGGCTGGAGCGGCTGGTGGATTTATGGCACCGTTGGCCCGACGTCGCTCCTGCTGCTTGGATTCCTGGCCTGGGTGGCGTTCTACCCGCTGCGGCGCCGGTCCGGAATGACGGCGGAGCCGGTGACTGCGCCGGAATTGCCCGCGGTGGAGTACGGGCGCGTCGGAGTGGCGATCGAATTCGGCAAGCACGATCCGGCCGTCATCGCGCGCGCCGCGGCGATCGTCCGGGAGCACGCCGATGCGGAACTGATCGTGCTGCACATCGTTGAGGGCTTGGGCGCCGAGTTCTACGGTGTGGAGACGGCCGCGCAGGAAAGCCAGGCCGACCGCGAGCGGATGGCGGAACTCGTGGAGCATCTGCACCGCCAGGGGTTGCGTGTGAAGGGCGTTCTCGGCTACGGAAGACCGGCGGACGAGTTGATCCGCCTGGCGACGCAGGAGCACCTCGACTTGATGGTGCTGGGCACGCACGGCCACCGTTTCCTCGCCGACCTGGCGCTGGGTGCGACCGTGTCGCCGTTGCTGCATCGGCTCACGATCCCGGTGCTCGTGGTGCCGACCGGAGCGTGATGAAACAACCCCCGCCTTGCTCGCGCTGAGGGCTCAATCTGACGGTCGCATCGAAAGTTTCGGGGCGGCGCCGCATTTTTCCAAACACTTCGGGAGTGCCGGCTTGTAACCTTGCTACTACAATGGTGCAATTGAGAATACTTCGCAGATCCGCCCGTGCTTCGTCCGACGGACAGCGATTCCCGGACGACGGGGATGTGCCATGCAGGCGGTGAAAGGGCCCTCCATGGAAAAATGGTTGTGCAGGGGCTCCATGGGGGTCGCTGGCTTGCTCTTCCTGTTATTCCTGCTGGACATCGCCATCGGGTTCCCATTCCAGAAAGTCAATGTGGCCGTGGATGTCTTCGGCATCCTCGCCAGCGGCCTTGTCTTTTACCTGGCCTGGGACGCGTTCAAGGACCTGCGCTGATCGTCCCCGTTTAGCCGCGAGCTTCTGCGTGCGATTCAATCGAGCCCTCGCGGCTACCAACGGTCCCAAATGTCACGCTCCGGCGGGGTTGGCCGGGGCTTCGAAGTACCTCAGCCCCGGCCACCCTTCGCTTACCGCGTGCGCGGCTCATTGCTCTTTATCGTTCGCGGGCCACGCCGAGTTGCTCCGGGGACGGCAAGAGCACCGGAGCCGGCGGCCGAACCACGCCGAGCTGCTCCGGCGACGGCAACGTCACCGGCTGCGGACGGGCGATCGGCTCCTCGTCCACTTTGGCCCGAGCTAGCGACTGCGAGGCCGGCGCACCCGGAAAACGAGCAGGCGGCGGCGTGGAGACAACAGCCCGTCCTTGCGGCGGGGCGGCGAACGGGGCCGCCGTGGGAGCGAACCCCGGCGGCGCCGACGCAAATCCACCCGGCGGGACGAACATTGGTTGCTGACCGTAGCCGGGCGGAAGGTAAGTGACCGGCGGACCGCCGGTCATAACAGGGCCGCAGCCCTGCGGCGTTCAGCCGGCCGCCGCCGGTTCCGCCACGACACCGAGCAGAGCGAGAGCGGGGAGAGCCGCAAGGGCCAGCTTGAGCGCTTCCATGCGCATAATGCGATCCTCCGACGCGCGGGAGTGGCGGTTCTCCCGCGGCCGTTCGATTAGGGTCGAATGAGTGCTGTGTCCTTCGGAGCAGAAGGGACCGTCATTGAAGCGGGCGGACCATAGCAACTGTCCCTTCCCGGAAATAGGCCAATATCACAAGCCAGGGGTTCTGCACAAATTACAACGCGGCGCATCCAAATTACAATCGCAGCATCACACCGGGTCGCGCCCGCAAATAACCGGCTTTGCTGCTAAACTGCCTGGAGGACGAATTTTCAATTCGTCCGGTCCCCGTGGCCGACTGTCTCAACGCCGACTGGCCGGGCTAAACGGCCTGGAGGACGAATTTTCAATTCGTCCGGACCGTGGACGAATTGAAAATTCGTCCTCCAGGCAGTTTGGCAGCAAAGCCCAAATAACCTGTTACAGAAACGCTCTTGACTCGTCAGTCATAATGTCTTAGGCTATCCCTCAGACATTCAGACTGAGGAGGGAGGCGATGGCACGCACTCCGCACGACGTCACCGACGCCGAGCTGGCGATCCTGCAACTGCTCTGGGAAAATCGGGAGGCGACGATCCGTTACCTGACGGATTCGCTCTATCCCCACGGCGGCACGGCCCAGTACGCCACGGTGCAGAAACTGCTCGAACGGCTTGAAACCAAGGGCTTCGTTCGCCGCGATCGCGCCGGGGCTGCGCCACAGCTTCACGGCGACGGTTGGCCGCGACGCCCTGATCGGCCGCCGGCTTCAGGACGTGGCCGAGAAACTGTGCGGCGGATCGCTGACGCCGCTGCTGACGCACCTCGTCCGGACCAAACGGCTCAGCGAGCGGGAACGTCAAGAATTGCGTGCCCTCATCGACGAGTTGGAACCCCGAGGCAAGAACAAGGGCGAGTCACGCTGAACAAGGAGTCGGCGATGGAGAACGTGTTGCATCTCGGCCTGAGCAATGCCGTCGCATCCGTCGGCCTGGCTCTCGTTGCCGCCGCCGCGGCTTTTCTGATTCGCCGCCGGCCCGCGTTGATCCACGCCCTGTGGCTGCTAGTCCTTCTCAAACTATTCACCCCGGCGCTGGTACGTCTGCCGGCGCCCTGGCCGGTGGAAGGACCGTCCAACTCGGCCGAAGGTGCCGCAGGATCAGAACGCGCTCGAGGCCAACGACGTTGAAGACAAAGCGGACCCAATCATCCTTCTCCGCCTTCCCGAGGAGGAAATGCAGGCGGGTGAGGAGGACGTGCGCCGGAGTTCATCGGCCCGATGCCGCAACTCGCTCACGCAGAACCAGCCGCGGCCGACGCTCAGCCGCCCGAACGCGCTACTCCGTCGGCTCCGGCAGCGGTGATGCCCTCTTGGCCGAGGCCGAACTGGATCGTCATTATCGCCGCCGTCTGGGTCGCTGGTTCGCTCGGCTGGTTTCTGCTCGCCGCCGGCCGCGTTCTCCGCTTCCGGCGCTGTTGCGCTTCGCCAAGGCCGCGCCGAGGGAGTTGCGCGAACGCGACCGGCACGGCTGGCGCGGCGACTCGGTGTGGCGCGTTGTCCGGAAGTGTGGCTGATTCCGGGACGACTGTCGCCGATGCTGTTCGCCGCGGGTGGGGCGCCGCGGCTGCTGGTGCCCGCGGATTTGCTCGGCCAGGTGCATGACGATCAGCTCGACACCTTGTTGCTGCATGAACTCGCCCATTTACGGCGGCGCGACCACTGGGTGCGCGGTCTGGAATTCCTGGCGATGGGGCTGTACTGGTGGAACCCCGTCGTCTGGTGGGCGCGGCGCGAGCTGCGTGAGGCCGAGGAGCAATGCTGCGACGCCTGGGTTGTGTCGGTGCTGTCCGGCTCACGCCGTGCGTATGCCGAGGCTCTTGTGGAAACGCTCGATTTTCTCTCCCAGGCCCCTTCCGCGCCGCCGCTGCTGGCGAGCGGGATCGGCCACGTGACCGACCTGAAACGGAGGCTAACCATGATTCTGAGTGGAACGACGCAGCGAGCGCTGACCTGGCGCGGCGCGCTGACGATGCTCGGCCTGACGGCGCTGCTGCCGCTGCTGCCCGCGTGGGTTCGGGCTGAAGAGCCTGGAGCTGAGAAGAAACTCATCGAAGCCAAGCAGGCGCTCGAATTCCAGCTTGAGTTCTTGCAAAAGGCCGCCGCAAACCCGGAGGCCGAGAAAGTGCAGGCCGAGCTGAAAGCCCTTCAGGCACAACTCGCCCAGAAGCTGGCTGAGGTTAAGGCGCTTGAAGAGAAACTGAAGAGCGTCCAGGATCGGGTGAAGAAAACCGGGCCTGGCATCGTCGTGGCTCCGGGCAACTTGAAATGGGAGATCGTTCCGGGCGATGAGCAAAAACGCAAAATAATCGCCTTGCGATTCCAGGACGAGATAAAGCCCGGCGCCGCCCCGAAAGGCACTCTGTACGAACTCGTTCCCGGCGAGAAGGGCACGCTGATTCTGCGTCCGGTCGCCGCTCCGCCCACCTCGCCGCTTGAAGCTCGTATTCGTGCGGTCGAGGCCCTCAATAAGATCGCCCCGGTGCCGCCCGTCCCGCCGGTTCTGCCCCCGAACGCGCGCACCAAGGAGTTGGAGAAGCGGCTCGACGAGATCATGAAGGAACTGGAGCAGCTGCGAAAGGAAATGAAGGGCGGGCGGGCCGCACCGGCGCAATCGGGAACACCTCCGGCGCGGCCTGAAGAACAGAGCAAGATTGAATCTGAACAGAAGGGAATCATCTTGCGGCTGGATAAGGGCGGCGAGATCCGGCTGACCGTCGATAAGGATCAATCCTATCCAGCGTTACTCGAGCATCTGAAGCGTGCCCAGGAAGAACTGGAAACGCGCGTCCAAGAAGAAGGACCCGACCGTAAACCCTAAGCAGTAACGCGATTGCTCTTCAAAAAGTTTACGAGCCGCGACCGTCAAGGAGCGCTTGATAGCGCTCCTTGACGGTCGCGGCTCGTAATCGTTATCCAGTTCGGGAATAGGGCGCTTACTTCTTCCCGCCCTTCGTCTCTGCGGCAGGAGCGGCAGCGGCCGCTGCTTCGCCCTCGGCGCCTTCTACCTTCTCTTCCTTCTTCGCCTTGGGCTTGGCCTTGATCTTCAGCACGCGGACTTTCGGCAGGCCGAATGGACCCCGCCCTTCCTTCCAGCGCTCTTCGTCCTTCAGCACCTTGATCCGCTCGGCGCGCGTTAGCACGTTGCGCGACCGGGCCAGCATGTTCTTGCGTCGCAAACTTTGATCGATGGACATCGTCGCCACCCGTCCCTTCGCGGTAACATGGAAATCGTAAGGGGCATGATAGCGACGTTTCGCCGACACGCCAAGAGCGCGTGTCGCCGCTTGCGGCCTAGACGCCATATCAAAACCTCGTACCGCCGACATTCCTGTCGGCACTGGCCGGCAAGAATGCCGGCGGTACAGGATTTGAAACCTCGTACCGCCGACATTCCTGTCGGCACTGGCCGGCAAGAATGCCGGCGGTACAGAATTTGAAACCACGTCTAAGCGGCAAGCAGCGAAGTGCGCTCTTGGCATCGCGGCGCTGAACCTCTTCAATAACTGCAATGTTCAAGTATGCATTCCTCCAGCACCACGGCGTACCATGCGCATTCAACTCGACTACGGAAAGACCGGCCTCGAAGTCAACCTGCCGGACGAACGCCTCGTCGGTCCGTTGGCCATCCGACCGGCGACGCCACTCCCCGATCCGGCCGACGCCATCGTCCGCGTGATGAGCCAGCCCATCGGCACGCCGCCGCTCGCGGAGATCGCGCGCGGCCGCAAGAACGCCTGCATCCTGGTCTGCGATATAACCCGGCCGGTTCCGAATCGGCTCATCCTGCCGCCGATGCTGCGCATCCTGGAAGAGTCGGGCATCGCGCGTCGGGACGTCACCATTTTGGTCGCCACCGGTCTGCACCGGCCAAACGAAGGCGCCGAGATGGAAGAACTCGTCGGCCCCGAAATCGCCCGCAATTACCGCTGCGAGAACCATCACGGCAAGGTGACGGAGGAGCACGATTACCTCGGCACCACCCCGAACGGCGTGCCGGTCTGGCTCGACTCCCGCTACGTTCGCGCCGACCTGAAGATCACAACCGGCCTGATCGAGCCGCACCTGATGGCCGGCTACAGTGGCGGCCGCAAGGTCATCTGCCCCGGCATCGCCGGACTGGAGACGGTCAAGGTGTGGCACGGACCGCGTTTTCTCGAACATCCGAAGGCCGACTGCGGCATCGTCGCCGGCAACCCGGTCCATGAGGAGAACACGCGCATCGCTCTGATGGCCGGCTGCGATTTCATCGTCAACGTCTGCCTCGACGGCCAGCGCCGCGTCACCTGGGTCGGCGCCGGCGACATGATCCAGGCGTGGGAGGAGGGTGTGCATTTCGTCGAGGAGGTGGTGCGCGTCCCGGTGCGCGAACCGTTGGACGTGGTCGTAACCAGCAGCGCCGGCTATCCGCTCGATACGACGTGGTATCAGGCGGTGAAGGGACTGACCGGGGCGCTGCCGATCGTCAAGCAAGGCGGCACCATCATCATCGCGGCGAGTCTGACGGAAGGGCTCGGCTCGCCGGAGTTCCAGCAGGTGATGCGCGAGAACCCGGATCTGACGGCGTTCAAGCAGCGGATCATGGGCAGCGATTATTTCGTGATGGATCAGTGGCAGGTCGAGGAACTGGCGAAGGTAGTGGCACGCTGCAAGGTGAAGGTGGTGACGCACGGCCTGTCGGCCGAGACGTTGCGCGGTTGTTACGTCGAGTCGGCGCCGACGGTCGAGCAGGCGGTGGCGGAATCGCTGGAGGAATACGGCCCGGCGGCGCGCGTCGCGGTTATTCCGAAGGGGCCGTATGTGCTGCCGTATGTGGCGTGACAGGGGGAGCGAAGGGCGGTACAATTCCAAGATAACAGGAGGCATCATCATGTTCGCATCATCTCAGATTGTCGAACTTGTTCGTCGACGTCCGTTCGTCCCGATTCGCATCGTGACCAGTTCGGATGAGACTTTCGATGTAACTCATCCCGACCTTATCATGGTCGGCCAACGGGATGTCATCATCGGACGGGCGTCTGCGAACGACCCGCGAACCTATGATCTCGCGTCGCACGTTGCCATCATGCACGTCACTGCGGTACACGATCTGCCGTCGCCCGCGCCGATCACGAACAATGGTGGGTGAAATCGGACATGTAGTGCCGCCTCCTACTTCACGGGCCGAGAACGGGCCGGCGGCGCGCATCGTGGTCAATCCGAAGCGGCCGTATGTGGTGTGATGATACGGCATGATTCACGGCTTGGAGCGGGGAGCCGGACGCCGTAGGGGCTTCGAGTTGGCGTATTTCTTCAGGTGTTCCAGAGAAACCGGGTGTGTTACCAGGACAGTAACCTTGACCTTCTCGGTTGGCTTCATGGTATACTCCGAAAAATGTTGCGATTCTACGAATTGCCGGGATTCTCCAGGGGAATGACGAGGAACCGGCGTTCCCGCAAGAATTGGCCAGCTCCGTACAGCTGCAAGCGATAGTCCCCCGGTTCGGGAAAGACCAGATCAACCAGGCGAAACGCGATCTCCACTTCTTCGGTGGGATCGAGGAAGTTCACCGTTGTCTCGAATTCCAGGACTGGTTCACGTGCCTCATCTGCGTCGATCAAGCGAAGTCGTATCGGTGTCTCGCCGCGCCCGTCTATCATACTGGCGTACACCGCCAAGCTGGGGCAATTGAACGGCGAAGCGGCAGCGCCGATGGAGGCGCGTGTTCCCAGGATGAAGAACTTGCCCGTGCTGTCATCCCGATGCACGTGATCGGAGACGATCAGCGCCAACACCTCGGGTGCTTGTTGTTCGACGGGCACAATGCTGTCTCCCAGAATGCGACTTTACTGATTCATCCAAACTACCGCAACGAAACAATTCGGTCAATGAGGGAACGAAAAGGAACGACGGCGAACCTACCAGCCGGCAGTGACAGCGACGATTGTGCAGCCGTGGTGAGCGTGGCGCGGGGCCGCGCCGTTTGCCGGACGCCACGCTCAGCAAGCCGCACGGCGTCCTTTTCTTTCCCCGGTTTCTCCCATCGGCCCCCGTTATTCTCATAGAATTGCGCAAGCCCTCCCTTCATCTGCGTTCTCGTTCCGAGGACATCTTACTTGCGTGGAGATGAACAATGACGACGTTACGCATCGCGGCATACTGTTCGGTCGTTGCGCTATGGAGTGGCATGGTCTCCGCGGCGCCCGAGCAGAAACCTGCGGCGCCGGCGGATACCACGGTCGAGTACGATATTCGCGACCTGGTCGAGAACCCCGATTTGGTGTTTCTGCCGCGGACGGAGTGGAATGCCTTCGGTGAGGATGCCCGCCGTCGCAATCTCGACCCGGCACAGAGGGCGGCGTTGATTGTGCGCCTGATCTACGAGAGCGTCGGCGCGGCCAACACCAAGGATAAGCCAAGCCGTATCAACGAAGTCCAGGTAATGAATGCGACACGCCTTCTTATCCGCGCCGCTCCGGCCGCGCACGAAGACATCAAAGATTGGCTGAGCGCCACTCGACGTTTAGGCGGCATCTCGATCAGCGTCAAAACCCAACTCTACGAAGTCGACGAAGCGTTTTACACCAAGATCAAAAACGGCAACGCCAAGCCCAGCGACTGGGAGGAGTTAGAGAAACGCCAGGGGAAACTCTTGAGCGATGGCAAGCCGCTGAAGCCCAACCTGTTGTTCGTAGCCCTCGACAAGCTGAAGCCGGTGCTCAGCCACGAGGTGACGTCGAGTACGAGTGCGCCGGCGACGTTGCTTTCCCGTCACCAGGCGAGGACATTTCTTCCAAGCAGGGAACAAGTTGGACGACACGAGACGCAACAGGTGGTGCTCGAAGGAGTGGCGTTCCTGGCCAGCATGCGTGTGAGCCCCGACTTGCGCTGTGTCCGGCTCCAGTTCGCGGAGAAATCAACGGAGGTTCGTCAGGTCAAGAAGGGTCGGACGGTGGTGGACAACCACGGAACGGAAGTCGACACCGAGCAGGTCTTCCTCAAGGAGGAAAATCATGGCCGCGAGTTTGAAATCGCCGACGGCGGCTCGCATTTGATTGCGGTCCACTATCGGCCGGAGGAAGCTCAAGAAGAAGAACCGCTGGTGGGTGCTGCGAATCGACCCGCGCATTCACATCCCCGAGGAGGAGCAGGAGATTCGCACGGAGCGCCTGAAGAGCATCACGCCGCTGCTGGTAGCCGATGTCTTGAAGAACCCACGCCTCAAGGCCGTGTGTGATTTCTACGGCACGCCGGGCGATAAACGCTTCGCACTTCTGGACAGTGCCGAGTGGAAATGGCCGAAGGACCTCAAGGTCGAGGTCGCTGGGTTTGAACGAACCGAGGCGAAACGGGCGGGCAAACGCTTGCTCGGCATTCGCGTGGAGGGGGACGCGCCGAACCTCAAGGTGACGCTCGTCACCGCGGACGGCAATGCCAATGGTGCAGTCATCGGGGCATGCACGCTCCATTATCACATCGAAGACACCGAGAAGGTCATGAAGGTCGAACTTGACGAACCGGCGGACAAGTAGTCACGGGATCCGTGTGCCCGCTGGCGCCGCGGGTGGAGATGATTCACCCTGCTTTCTGCAATTCGGCAGCGAACGCCGTGGGATCGGCAATCCCGAACCCGTCGAGCGTGGTTCGCACCATGATGAGGTGGTAATCGAGCACGTGGTCGCTCTCTGGAAACGGCGGAAGAATGATGCGCGCCCCACTTGCCTTGTCTTCGTAAATGAGCGCCGGCTTGTCAAGTTTGACTGAGCGGCAGGATAAGCCAAGCGAACGAAGCACTTTGTCAAGCTGGCCATACGTCACATCGGTTCGACTCATGGCTCGTCGCCCTCCCGTTCCTCGATGGCGCGGCGTTTGAGTTCGCGCATTGTTGCGATCGCCCCGCAATTCACTCGCTGTCGAATCGGAACTCGTACTCGCACGGTTCTTGCACCTCTCTTCGGCCGACGAGAATCATCTTCGCTGAAATAGTCCTGGACTGCAAGCCAGTACGCTCGCTTTCGACTCGCGTCGAATAGGATCAGGATGACTGGCAAGTTGTCTAACATCCACAGGTTGTAATCCCGGATATCCAGGTCGAACAAGTATGTCGAACCGAAGGCGCGAAGCGACTCCGACGCCTTGACCTGCAGGAAAATCAAACCAGGTTTGAGGTAACCATTGTCATCGTAAGTGAAGAGTAGCAAATCGTAGCCGTAATCACGTTCCACGCTCTGCACCGTGTGTCCTGCATCGAGCACAATCCCCTCAACGTGGTGAACACTCTGGTCCGCGATGACATGCTGCCGGGTTCTCTGCTTTCGCGGACCGCGCATCTGCCTCGTCATGATTTGCTCTGTCCTATTCTGCTTCGACGTGCGACATCGGAAATCGGGCCTTCACCCTCGCAATCCCGCCTTCTGCATCAGCGCATCCGTCTTGTCATACGCCTCGCGCACCCACTCCACGATCTTCGCCGGCTCCGGCGACTACCCTACTGATTCACTGCGCAAAGAACTAAACTACCGTCGTCAAGCTGTTGCATGGTTAGCCCGACGCGCCAGCCCCATATTCCGCACCCTTGTTTTCACGGCTCCATGCTGCCACCCTTGGGGTGCTTTTTTTATCTTACGCACTGGTCAATGCCCCGTAGCCCTTGTCTCGGTTGCCTACAATGGCGCTGCGTGAAACCGCGGAAGCGGTGCGCGCAAGGCCGAGGGCCTTGGATGAGCCTCGGCGACAGGGTTGCGGAATATGGGGCCAGCGAGGGTTGCTGCGGGAAACCCTCGCTGGCGCGTCGGGCTAACAAAACCTCCACGACGAAGGCACCCAGAAGAGTTTAGTTCTTTGCGCAGCGATCAGTAGTAGGACCGTCCGCGATGCTCAGCAAGGCGCTGCCGGCAACGACCGGGCCGGCAGTTACGCAACCTTATCCCGTTGTCGTCGCGCGGGCAGAGCGGGTGATAGTACCGCGATTCGTACCCAGATGTCTAACGAGGCTCCGCCTCAGACCGACGAGGCGTGTGTTCCTTGGGCGTTGCGGTGAATACAAAAGGCTCCGGTTGAGCCAAAGCGAGGTTGCCGAAGCAGCCTCTTGTTTACCGCGTTGCGGTGGTGGTCCCGTGGGACCGATGTCAACCGGAGCCAATCATGAGTGTACCACGCACGGTTGCCGAACTCATCCGCGAGCACGTCACCCTCGAAGTCGAAGGCATCGACCGCATGTACCTCAACGTCTACCAGCCGAAACTGCAACACGACCGCGGCGTCATCACCTTCTTTCGCTACCATCGCCAGCAGCCTGTGGTCTCCTCGGCCCTCATGGAACCGATCAGCACGGCCTTCATCAAGAACCTCGAAACCTTTGCCCAGGACAACGACGTACCCTTGTTTACCTTCGACAAGGACGTACGCAAGGATGAGGTCGCCGCCGCCTATCGGGCCAATTTTTCTGGCAGCGAAGGGGTGCTCTTCATCGGCAAAGCCCAGGAGAAGGTAGCGGTCTTCCGCACCGAAAAACGGACCAATGCGGACACGGGCACGAAGTACCCCTGGATCGTCAAGTCCACGGCCATGGTCAACCAGTATTACTGCTACTGCGTCGATGACGACTTCGGCCCGTTCTTCCTCAAATTCTCCAGCTATTTTCCGTACAACGCCAAGCTGTGCCTCAACGGCCACGCATACGTCAAGCGGCAACTGGTCAAGGCGGGCATTGCCTTTGAGCCGCTGGACAATGGCATTCGTTCCTGCGCCGAGCCGCAACGCTTACAGCAGATCTGTGCCGGTCTAACCGCCGACAAGATTGACGCCCTGTTGCGCAAGTGGCTGCAGCGCTTGCCGCATCCTTTTCCACGCCGCCGACCGCGCGGCGGGCTACCGTTACGACCTGTCCATGCTCCAGACCGAGTTTTCCCTGACGCAGGTTCTGGACCGCCCCGTGAGCGGCCGCATCTTCTTTGAAGAAGTCATTCGGGAAAACCTCGACCTGGGCCGTCCCGACAAAGTGCAAATGATTGTTGACCGCCGCGTCACCCAGCGCACGCCCGGAACCTTTCGCACGCGCGTGTTGACCGCGGGCGTGACCCTCAAGTTTACCCGGAACATTCTACCATCGCGTGACAGGAGGTCTGTGTCTCTACGTGATTGTATTTTTTTCCACCGCAGCGCCGTGACGCCCCCTGGGCATAAGCTGGCGAACCTTTGCGGCTGTGCCCGCAGCTTTCCGAGCCTCTGTACTCTGGTAGTTTTTGCAATCACGTACCAGACCACCGCACCGCTCTTGACCACACGACCATCCTGAAAGTGACGGCAGGGTTGCACTGGTCACGAGGGCACGGTCATGACGACAGACGCACGGTTCGGCGAACATAACTTCGGCGCGGCCTTTCTGGGACACAAACGGCGCACCGATTGTCTGGTGCGCATCGCACACCAGATTTACCGTCATCCCGGCGGGACCTTGCCCGCCAAGCTGCACGAGCCCAAGGATTACAAGGCGATGGACCGGCTCATGAACCGCCCCGAGGTGACGCACGCCGCCGTGCTGGAGCCGCACCGCCAGCGGACCCTGCAACAGATGCGTCTGGCTCCCGGCGTGGTCCTGGTGTTGCATGACACCACCGAACTCGACTACTCGGGGCTGCGTTCGATCCCCGACCTGGGTCCGATCGGCGGCGGCCTCAACCGTGGCTACTTGTGCCACAACAGCCTGGCTTTCGACCCGCAGCGACACGAAGTCCTCGGTCTGGCCAACCAAATCCTGCATCGGCGCCGCCACGTCGGTCGCCACGAAAAAGTGCGGGCCAAACGCGAACGCCGCGATCGCGAAAGCCGGCTGTGGATCGACGGCGTCGCGGCGGTCGGCCCCGCTCCGGACGGCTGCACCTGGGTGCATGTCGCGGATCGCGGCGCCGACACCTTCGAGTTTCTCGCCCGCTCCTGGGGGCCACACGAAGGGTTCGTGATGCGTTCCAAGGTCAACCGCGTGATCCGCCACGGCCACCATGACCCGCAGGGTCCCAAAGACCATCTGCACACCTATGCACGCACGCTGCCGCTGCAGGGACACCGGGAAATCGTCGTGTCGGCACGGCCGGGCCAGCCCGAACGCAAGGCGGTCGTCGCCGTGTCGTTCGCGCCGGTGTTGCTCAGTCCGCCGCACGTGCGTCGCGGCTTGTATGAGAAGCGGCCGCTGCCGCTGTGGGTCGTGCGCGTGGCCGAAATCAAGCCGCCCAAGGGCGTCGCGCCGGTGGAGTGGATCCTGCTGACCGACCGCAAGGTGGGCACGCTGGCGGACGCCTGGGAACGGGTGGATTGGTACGGCGACCGCTGGATCATTGAGGAATTGCACAAGGCGCAAAAGAGCGGTTGCGCCATCGAAGATCTGCAGTTCACTACGTCGGCGGCCCTGCAACCGATGATCGCGCTGCTGTCGGTGGTGGCGGTGGCGTTGCTGAACCTGCGTGAAGCCAGTCGGCGACCGGATGCCAAGGAGCGGCCAGCGACGGAGGTGGTGGATGCACGCTACGTGGCCGTGCTGAGTGCGTGGCGTTACAAAGAGGTACGGCCGGAGTTGAGCATCCATGACTTCTTCTATGCTTTGGCGCGCCTGGGTGGCCATCAGAACCGCAAACGCGACCATCGCCCCGGCTGGCTGATCCTGTGGCGCGGCTGGATGGCCTTGCAACACATGGTCGATGGTGCGGAAGCTCTGAAAAGTTGTGGGTAAACTTGAGGCTGACGCCGTCGCTGCACGTGAACTACAAGAGCACGGGCATCAAGCAATATCACAAGGAAGGCCGCGCCCTGCGTACCGAGACCACCATCAACAACCCACGCGACTTCGGCATCGGCAAGCGGCTGGAGAATCTGCCCGCTCTGCGGGCGATCGGCTTTCAAGCCAACCGACGTCTGTTGCACGTCCAATGCCTCAGCCACGACTGCACGATCGGCGAAGACGCGTTCCGGCACGTGAACGAACCGGTGGTGGTGAACGGTCAACGTGCCAGCGCCCTGCGTTTCGCCGACGTGGCGGTGCAAGCCTTGTTCAGCGCGTTGTTGGTGTTTCGTCTGTTACCTCGGGGTTTTTCCAACCGCGAACTGCGCGACCACTGGGCGCCCTGCTGGGGAAAGAGGCCCGGACCATGACCCAAGGGCAGATGACCTACCACCTGCGGCGCCTGCGATTACACGGCGTCATCGCACGGCTGCCCCACACTCATCGTTACCGCGTGACAGACAGCGGCTGGCGCACGGCGCCTGTTCTGCACCCGTTGCTATAGCCGCCTGTTACGTCCGGGATTGGCGCGCATCATCCCGGAAGAAGCGCCGGACGACTCGCCTTTGCGACGCCGCTTCGACGAGCTCGACGCGGCGATCGACCGCTTGATGGAAGAGCAGAAATTCGTCGCATGAAACTTGACTCATGCGCTACGGATTTCGGGATACAAGGAGCCTAGCCTCGATTTCCACGGTCACTGAATGAGTTAACGTTTCCGTGGCTGAAGCTGTTGAATTCTCGGCGTTCTTGAAACCGGCGTTAATCGCTTGTGGTACTCAAAACCGACTTTCGTCCCTTGCTAACTGGGTCACGACATTCACGATTCTCGCAGCTGCAACGTTGCCGCTATGCAGCTGCCGCGGAATGTTGGCAATTATCAGTCCTCGGTATGGTTAACGCTCCATGCAATAATGCCGGGGAAAACACTATTTTGTGGCCATTATCATTGACCGGTTTGGGAGCCGTGGAAATCGAGGCTAGAACTCAAATGTTCGCCACCGTCGAAGGCAAAGTCGGCTTCCGGTGGTATCTCTGGGTTTTTCACGCCGCGGAGGTCGTCGTCTTCGTGCTGCGCAGGGCCGGGCCCACGACGTGCCGGAAGACTACTTGGGGCCGCAGGCCACCGGGATCCTGGTGGTGGATCGCTACAAGGCTTACCAGGCCATCGACCAGGTCAAGAGGGGCCTGATCGTCCTGGCCTTCTGCTCGGCGCACGTCCGCCGGGATTTCGTGACGCTGGCGCGTACCTGGCCCGACCAGGAAGCCTGGGCCCTGGGTTGGGTCGAGCGCATCGGCGCGTTGTACCGACTCAACGACGAGCGTTGCGCGGTCCAAGAAGAACCGGCGCCGTTCGCGGTCGCCGACGCGCGGTTACGCGCGGCCGTCACGGCGTTCGGGGCGCAAGGGGAGTTGGAACTCTCGGACCCGGCGTTGCACCCGGCCCGGCACAAGGTGCTGGAGAGCCTGGGAGTCAGTCAAGGTGGGCGAGGCACTGGACAGGCCTGACGGTGTTTGTCGAGCACCCCGAGGTGCCGATGGACAACAACACGGCGGAGCGGTGCGCAGCGTGGTCCGGTGGTGGGGCGGAGTAGTCAAGGTGGGCGAGACTACTACGGTTCCGGTGCGGTGTGGGCGGGCCGTCTGGCGGCGATGCTGTTTTCGTTGTTGCAGACGCTGTGCTTGTGGGAGTTGAATCCGCGTGCCTGGTTGACCGCGTACCTGACGGCGTGCGCGGCGGCGGGTGGTGTGCCCCCGGGGGATGGGGAGCGGTTCATGCCGTGGCAGCTGAGTGAGGAAGATCGTCGGCGCTGGTCGCTGGCCGGCGTGACAGACGACGCGAACACCTCTAGGCCGTCCCGAGTTAAGCCGTCGCCCATCACAGGAACCTGTCGTGTCGCCGCCGCGACCAGGGAGAGAGTCGCGCAGGACAGAGGGGATGTAGGACAGACCGGTTTACCGAATGCTTACGGCTCCCTTTGCACCCGCGTGTTCACGGAGCAGCTGGTCGTACTCGGCGATCTGCTCCAGGAGGAATTTCTCCTGGTAATCGCGTGACATGCCGATCCGCTCGAAGGATGAATGGGTGACAATGATGCCATCCCACTCGCCGCTGGCGATCTTGGCGGTCAGGAACTTGCGGCGGTCCCGCGACAGGTCTTCCTTGGCGGCGACGAGAAGCCTGGCATTGGGGTAGTGCTGCATGAATTCGCGGGAGAACTGCTCCAGCAGCTGATTGGGGACGACGAACATCGGTTTCTTGATGAGGCCGGCTTGCTTCATCTTCATGCCGGTAGCGGCCATCGTGAAGGTTTTGCCGGCTCCGACGGCATGAGCGAGTAGCGTGTTGCCGGAACTCATGCCGCGCCATACGGCGTCGTCCGGGTGGGGCCGGAGCCGGATATTCTGGTTCATGCCGGGAAAGTCGAGATGCGATCCATCGAACAAGCGGGGACGCAAATTGTTGTAGGTGTCGTTGTACGTCCGCACCAACCGCTCCGTGCGGTCAGGATCGGAGAAAACCCAGGAGCGGAACCTTTCCTTGATGAGCTTTTGCTTCTCGCGGGCCGCCATCGTCGCTTCCTGGTTGACGACGCGCTCCTCGCGGTCGCCGTTCTGGATGGTGTCGTAGATCGTCGGGGTCTTCATGTTCAGTGCGAGATCAAGCAGCCAAGTGCCTTTGGCTCGCGCCGTGCCGTATTCGGACGTTGCTCCGACTGACGCTTTCGCGGCATAGTTGGCGTCGATACTCCATGCCGCATCTTTCTTCAGATGTCCGATGGGGGACCGCGTCCCCCTCGACCTTGAACAGGTCGGCCGCGAATGCCTGGATGTCGCTCTCCGGTATCCAGGGAGCACTGAGATTGGCGTCGATGTCGCCGGGCAATACGTCCTCCGGCTGCACGGCTCGTAAGGAGCGGACATTGCGGGCATAAGCCGGGCCGGCAGTTTCGACGGCGGCGAGCTTGGCGCGGACATTGCCTGAGAGATAGGCGTCGGCGGTTTGTCAGGTTCTGGACTCTGGGTCGGGGAAAATCAGGTCGCCCAGTTCGGCGACAATCTGTGCTTTCGGCTTGCCGTAGAGGGTGCCAATGAACGGCAGATCGACCGCGCCGCGCTGGTTGAGGGAGACCAGCAATCCTTCCTCGGCGCTGCGGACGTGTGTGATGGGCGGCGTTTTGCCTACCACGTCCTTGGTCATGATGGCGGCCTTTGCTGCCTTGCCGGTCGATTCGTCGTAATCCTCCAGGGACATGACGAGCATGGCGTCCGGGTCTTCCTTGAATTTCACGATGTTCGGCATCCGGCGAATGATGCTGCCGTCGGCGGTTTCGCCGAAAGTCGTCTTGTTGATGGGTCCATACGTGGCTGCGAACAACTCGTAGGCCCTATTGAGATCGCTCCGCGCCTCGCGGCGGTTGGCGTCGGGCCAGCCTTCATTTTGCGATTGCAGGACGCGGCGGGCGCGGTCACGCAAGCCGACCAGGGCGGCCAGGCGCTTGCCGGTCAGCGTGCCGTCCGCTCGGAGCGTCGTACCGCCATAGACGACGGGGACGGCGCGCCCGTCTTCGATTTGACAGATTATGCGATCCTCGCCGACGAAAAAGCTTCCTTCACCGATGTGGCGATCCGGAGGCGGTGCCGTGAATGCCGGGACGGAGGGTTCCTCAGGCGCTGATAGTTGCAGCGATGCGAATTCCGGCAAGCGCTGGATTGCCGTCTTGAGCTGCCCGGTCAGGTCGTCATTACCGACAACGCTGTACCCTTCACCATAGAGCGTGTCCTTGCGACTCCAGGTGCCGAGCACCATTTCGGGATGGTTCAGGAAATAGCAGTTGACCGGAACCTCCAGGCCATCAATCTCCAACGGGGCGATGCCGAGCCAGTCGGGATCGACATGATTGGCCGGCACCCCTGGTGTCCGCTTGCGCAGGAAAACAATGTCGGTGACGACGCTCGTCCCTTCGCGCTTGAAGGCGTCGGACGGCAGGCGGATCGCCCCAACAAAGTCCGCCGCACCTGCAAGGTGTTCGCGGATGGCGGCATTCTGTTTGTCGAGCGTGAAATGCGTCGTGACGAGGGCTAGAACCCCGCCGGGCTTGAGCGTATCGATGGATTTGGCGAAAAAGAAATCATGGAGGGACAGGGGACAGTTTCTGTCCACGATAATCGAGCTTGAGGTCGGCGAACGGCACGTTGCCGATTACGGCGTCAATGCGGTCCTCGGGCAGCTTGGTGTCGCGGAAGCTCTCGATGCGGATGTCCTGGTCGGGGTGGAGCGCGCGGGCGATACGTCCGGAAATGGAATCCAGCTCGACGCCGATGAACCGCGTTCCAGGCTGTCCCTGGCTCATGAAATTGCCAGTGCCGCAGCCTGGTTCCAGGATCGTGGCGTTGCTGGGGACTCTCAGGCGGGTGATAGCCTCGTGGATGGAGGCGATGACGGTCGGCGAAGTGTAAAAGGCGTTGAAGGTGGTTCGCTTCGCGCTGTCGTATTCCGTTGGGTTAAGGAGCGATTTCAGCTCGTCGCCCAGGGTCTGCCAGCTGGTATCCTTGTATCGGCCTGCTACCGGATCGAGGAAAATCGATAGGGCGACTGGCCCGAAGCCGGCGAAGCGGGCGAGTGTTTGCTTCTCCTGCGGCGTGGTAAGCCGTTGCTCCGCCTCGATTTTCTGGAGGGCGCGGATGGCTGCGATGATGTCGCGGGCTTTTGCTTTTTCACCGCTAGCGATGGCTAGGGTGGTGGCCGGATTTGCTGACGTGTGATGCGGCTCGGTAACGGGGCCAGGCGCCTCTGCTGGCGGTGCTGTGTCCTGTGGTTCCGGCTCGGCGGCGGGCGGATTTGCAGGAACCGGGTCAAACAGCGTCGGCTGGTTTCGTGATGCATTCAGTCGGGCAACGTGGGAATGTTGTTGATGAATGCCATTGCCGCGTCCAGCGAAAGCGGTTCCGCCTCGTTCAGAAGAAACTCGGAGGGCAAACGATCCTCCAGTTCCTTGACGACTATCTCCATTGCCTCGCTCGCGATCTGGCTCGGTTGGCTCCCCGGCTTCGCCCGCCAGAGGAGGTCCATCCAGATTTCGTGGTCCCTCTTCAGCTCCTGGGCGAAGTATTCCAGCGTCGGCAGGAGTCGGCGGGCCTTTCGCAGCTGCTCCTGAATCTCCGGTCGCTGTTGCAGGAGTGAGAGGACGATTGTCTTGTACAGCATGTTGGTCTCCTTCGGATTCATAGGTTGCAGTGCCTTTAGGCTCAGGCGTATCAGTACTTTCAACGAGGGTCATTGGTAGCTTCACATAAACCCTGGATGGGATGGGCGCAGCGCGGCCGGCTGGGCGATGCGATGTCCATCCCGCTTGGAAGCCGTGTTCGTCGGCGGTGCGTTACACGAGCACGGCCACGGCTTTTTTGGCGGTCGCCTCTCGTGCTTTGTGGCGGATCAGTTCGCCCAGGCGGGAGATTTGGCCCAGCCCGCGAATGCGGTCTTGGAGATAGTCCCAGAAGCGGCTGCTCAGCTTGCGGCAGGTCTTCTTCAAGCTGGCAAACGTATCGCGGCAGCGGCGACCCGCGTCGCTCCGCGTGCCGCCGCTGATCTTGCGACGTTTGACGAATTCGCGGATGTCCGACTCCACGGCGTTGGTGTGCAAGGGGATTTCCGGACGCTCCAGTACGCGCAGCAAGTCGGCTTTGTGGTCGCGCATCTCCTTCAGCACGCCGTTGATGTTGGGATAGCCGGTCCGTTGGTCCACCAAGGAGTCGAAGCGGACCTCGAGGACGGACTTCTGGGCCGCGTCGGGCTGCGCGCGAAAGGCGTTCAGATCCTAGCCTCGATTTCCACGGCTCCCAAACCGGTCAATGATAGTGGCCACAAAATAGTGTTTTCCCCGGCATTATTGCATGGAGCGTTAACCATACCGAGGACTGATAATTGCCAACATTCCGCGGCAGCTGCATAGCGGCAACATTGCAGCTGCGAGAATCGTGAATGTCGTGACCCAGTTTAAAGGAGTTCGCCAAGGCTGTACCGCTAATGGGTATCAAGACCGGCTTCAACGAGGCCTTTCTGATTGACACGCCGAAGAAAGAGAGTTTGGTGAGAGGCGATCCCAAGTCGGCGGCGCTCTTCAAACGCTATCTGCGCGGGCAAGACATCCAGCGGTGGCACGCCGAATGGAATGACCTGTGGATGCTGGCTCTGAAATCGAGCGGTAATGCGGACTGGCCCTGGTCGAATACAGGCGATCGAGCGGAAGCGGTGTTCGCCGAGACGTACCCCGCGATATACGCGCACCTGAACCAGCACCGCGACGCTCTCGTCAAGCGCCAGGATCAAGGCGAACACTGGTGGGAGTTGCGGGCATGTGCGTACTGGGACAGGTTCGATGGCCCAAAGATCATGTATCAAGATATCGCTTGGCAACCGCGATTCTGTATGGATCTGAAAGGCGAACTCTCGAATAACACTGTGTATTTCCTTCCTACCAACGACCTTTGGACATTGGCCGCTCTCAACTCGCCTATCTCGTGGTGGTACGCTTGGCGGAACGCGCAACACGGCAAAGATGAAGCGCTACGTTTCTTCACCACATTCATTGAGTTTTTTCCGATCCCTGCGCCGCAAGGAAATGCGCGTGAAGAAGTATCCTCGACCGTCAACAGACTGAAAAAGCTTGCCGAGAGCGGGCACCAAGGGCGGAATGCCGTCCTCGACTGGCTGCGCGTCGAGTTCGGGGTTGCCAAGCCGAGCCAAAAGCTGACCGACGTCTCCGCTCTCGACTCGGATGGGATGATCGCGGAGGTAAAGAAGGTGCGTGGCCGAACGAAGCCGCTTTCGGTGGCGGACATGCGCCGGCTGAAGGAAGAACACGGCCGGTCCGTGGTGCCGCTCCAGGCGCTGAGTTTGGAGGCGCTGGGGCTGGAGCGGCGCATCGCGGAGTTGGTGAACGCGGCGTATGGGTTGACGCCGGACGAGGTGCGGCTAATGTGGGCGACGGTGCCGCCGCGGATGCCGGTGGCAGGGCCTCTCTGAAGGGAATACAGGTAGCAACGCCAACAGTTCACGGAACTACATGTCGTTCAGGTGCGGAGTCTCCCGTTGCGTGTTCTGGTAGCGCCTGGGCGAAGCATTTCGTGTACAATTGGCAATGACAGACCGAGCGAGTCCAGAATGTTACCACCGTCGCAGGAGGTTACCTTGGCAGATCAAACCACGAACAGACAGCAAGAACCCTCAAGCGCGTCTTCGGACGTACCGGGAGCCCCTCAGAACGCCGCGAAACCGGCGAGTCCGGCACGGCCCAAGCCGGCGATACTGCTTGTACCGGATCCCAAAAAGACGGTCGGGTCCGGCCACACCTCGTTCACGGAGACGAAGCCCCGGAAGAAGGAGTGATCTTCAACTGCGCTGGCGGGCTTGTCAACTCGATCTTCACGGGTGGGGAGTTGATTTCGACTTTTCAAATCAATCGACACCGCTGGGAACACCCAAGCAGTCACGATGAGCGACACGTTCGGGCAGAATCAAGTTTCGGCGACTGCGGCACCGGCCCATTCTACCCTTGCGCCAGGACGATGATACAGTAGCCGTATGAGTGAACCCTATCTTGCCATTCAAGTCGTGATGATGCCGCGCGACACCAATCCGCACGGTACCATCTTCGGCGGGATCCTACTGAGCTACATCGACCAGGCGGGTGCCATCGGCGCTCGCCGGGAGATCGTCCGCGCCGGCGGCAAAGCGCCGATGGTCGTTACGGTGGCGCTGAACCGCGTCGAGTTCAAGAAGCCGGTGCTGGTCGGAGACGTGGTACGCTTCCTGACGCGGCCGGTGCGTATCGGCCGGACGTCGATCACGATGCAGGTTCGCGTCGAGGCGGAGCGCGGCGAAGAGGTGCTGCACGTGACGGAGGCGGAGGTGGTGTACGTCGGCGTCGATCCGAACAGTCCGGAGCGCCGGCCGGTACCGCTGCTGGAGTGATCCGCCGAAAGTCCGTGGGGTGTAACGGTCGCTTGTCACGGAGAGTGGGATGAACGCCGAAGCTGCCTTCATGCAGGCGATCCGCGAGGCACCGGACGAGAACACGCCGCGCCTCATCTTCGCCGACTGGTTGCAGGATCACGGCGACCCCGTCCAGGCGGCGCGCGGCGAACTGATGCGCCTCCAGTGCGAGCTAGCTCGCTGGGTACCGGACCTGCGCCGCCGCACCGAACTGCAAGAGCGCGAACGCCAGCTGATCGCTGCCTATCGTGACGCTTGGCTGGGGCCGCTGCGACCGTATTGCCTCGCCTGCCGCTTTGAGCGAGGGCTGACGCACGTCAAGTTGAGCGCCGAAACGGCCGTGGCCGATGCGCTATTAGTCGAGTCGGGGGCAGAATGGTTTCGCGCCGCTCGAGTTGAATGCGTCCGGTTTCTTGATGCGAAAAAATACCTCGCGCCCCTAGTGAAATTGCCGCTTCTCGAAGAGGTATCGACGCTCGATCTCAACAGTAACGATTTGACGGCACCAGATGTCGTTTGGCTGGTAGACTCAAACTGTCTCAGATGCCTATCACGTCTAACGCTGGCCAACAATCGTATCACCAATGAAATCGCTATCCTAGGGAGATTCATGCACACCGAATCGCCTCTATTCCAGCAATTGCGGAGTCTCGACTTGCGCAATAATTTCTTCAACGGTATCGGTGTGCAGGGCCTGCTCAGCTCATCTCGCAGAACGGACTGGCTGCGGATAGACCTGCACGGCAACAACCTCGATGACGAATCAATTAAGTGGCTACGGGCGTGGCAAGAACAGCATAGCCCATCCCTGCGCGCGCCAGCCGGCGCGTCTCATCAACAACCTCGGCATAGAGTTCGCCCGCATCCCTGCCGGCACGTTCCTGATGGGCGCCCTGGAATCCGAAGCGGATCATTATCATGACGAATTGCCGCAGCACCCCGTCACGCTGACACGGCCGTTCTACCTCGGCGTCTATCCCGTGACGCAGCGGCAGTATCAGTACGTCATGGGCGTCAACCCGTCCGACTTCAACGAAAACCGCGACGGCGGACCGGACCATCCCGTCGATTCCGTCTCCTGGAACGATGCAGTCGAGTTCTGCCGGCGGCTGTCGGAGCTGCCCGACGAGAAGGATGAAGGCCGCGTCTATCGGCTGCCGACGGAAGCCGAGTGGGAACACGCCTGCCGCGCCGGCACCACGACACCGTATGAGTTCGGCTCCACCTGCACCGGACGCGAGGCGAACTGCGACGGCCTGTATCCCTATGGCGGCGCGGCCAAGGGGCCATTTGTGCAGCGGACGACGAAGGTCGGTTCCTATGAGCCGAACGCTTTCGGTCTCTTCGACATGCACGGCAACCTCTGGGAATGGTGCGCAGCTGGTACGCAGCGCGATCACTATCGCCGCGCTGCCGTCGTCGATCCGCAAGGGCCGAGTCGGGGCGAAGAACGTGTGCTGCGCGGCGGATCATGGTTCTTCCGCGCCATGCGCTGTCGCTCGGCAGCACGGCTCGGCATCACGCCAGAGGGTAGGTTTCACATCGACGGCTTCCGGGTGGCGCTGAGTTGCTGAATCGCAGGCGCACCGTCCGACACCAGCCTGACGCGCCCGCGAAGGGAACTGCCCACCCGCCCTTCGCTGGCCCCATATTCCGCACCCTTGTTTTCACGGCTCCATGCTGCCACCCTTGGGGTGCTTTTTTTATCTTACGCGCCTGGTCAATGCCCCGTAGCCCTTGTCTCGGTTGCCTACAATGGCGCTGCGTGAAACCGCGGAAGCGGTGCGCAAGGCCGAGGGCCTTGGATGAGCCTCGGCGACAGGGTTGCGGAATATGGGGCTGGCGCGTCAGGCTGGTGTCGGACAGGTGCGCAACCCAGGTTATTAACGAGAACTCACTTCACCGCCTTGAAGTGCTTCACGAAGAACTCGACCATCTCGCGGTTCAGCTCGTCCGCCATGCCCTTGTCCTTGTAATCGTCGCGGTGGCGCAGGACGCATTCGATTCCCAGCGGCTCCATCTTCTCCTTGAGGTAGACGCCGAACTTCGGGTGATGGATGCCCTGCCCCGGCTTTGCGTCCGCCGGCAGCGCCGCCCTTCGGCTCCGAGTAGAACAGGAACACCGGCGGATCGTCCTTCGTCAGATAAGTGATCGGCGACGCTTTCTCGTACAGCTCATAAGCCTTCGGCGTGTCGATCTCGTCGGCCTTGATTCCGTAGAACGGCAACAGCGCCGGATGCTCGTGCGCCCGGCCGCCGATTAGCTTCTTGATGGTGCGCGGATCGTAAGTCGTCTGCGCCCCCTGCACCGCCATGCACGTCAGGCGCGTCGATTGCCGCTTGATGGGATCGTCGCTCTTCGGGTCGGCCATGTCGTCGTGAAAGCCGATCCACAGCGACGTGCCGGCCCCGGCTGATGAGCCGGTCGCGGCCACACGCTTCGGATCGAGGTTCCACTCCTTCGCCTTGTAGCGCAAGAACTGGATGGCCCGGGCGCTATCCAGGAACGCGGCGGGGAACGGGGCGACGTCGGTCAGCCGGTAGTTGATCGCGGCGACGGAGATGCCGGCGTCGAGGCAGCGCTTCAGCAGCTCGGCGCCCAGCTGCTCCTTGCTGCCGGCGCGAAACCCGCCGCCGTGGATGAAGACGACGACCGGCCGCGGCCCCTTGCCTTTCGCCTGCCACAGGTCGAGGACGTTGCGCTCGTGCGGGCCGTATTGGGCGTTTTCCACGTCGGGCTTCGGCTTTGACGGTTGCGCCGAAGCGAAGGGTGCGAATAGGAGGGTCAGGAGAACGACGGTGCGCTTCATGGCGTGATTCCTGGTTGGATTGCCGTTCGCGGCTCTTGCTAAGCCGCAAGCGGCGGCATGTCGGCCGACACAAACGATTGTAACGATTGCGAAGCCTGCGATGGCTTCTCCGCACGGGAAAGAGAGGAAAGAGCAGAAAACCATTGCCTCAACAGCCGATCCGAAAGAAAATAGACAGGACGCATCATGGATTCGACGCCGACGGGTTCGATCCTCGACCGCGATTCCGGTCATGGTCCCGTGGACCGCACCCGCTATTCCATCGCATGGCGCAGCTAGATTGGCCCTCGAGAAGCGGAGTTGACCTCAAATGACGACCCCCTCCGATCCCTCCAAGAAACCCGCTCCGGACCCAAAATCGTCCGACGCCATCGGCCACGACCATCCCGGACCGCGCGAATCGGGCGAGGATTCGTCCGTGGACCTCGGGCACCCGGTCAGCGGCGACCCGCATGGTGCTCAGGCGTCAGGGTCGCAGAGCGGCATCTCCGTCGTCGATTGGGCGTCGCTGGTCGATGACGTGCCGCCGCCGCCGCCGCCCGCAGAGTCGAGCAGTATCGACGTCTCGTCCGACGCCGAATTCTTCTTCCCGGGTCTGGGAACCGAACAGCCCGCACCCGCGGCGGAAGCGACGATGCAGGTGCCGGCGGAGGCGGCCCACGCCGCACAAGAGGCGACGTTCCAGGCATCGACGGAGGAACTGGAGCAGGCTGCCGCCGAGCCGGCACAGCCTGTCGCCGAGGAACCCTCTTCTGAGATAGAAGCCACGTTTATCATGCCGGTAGCGGAACCGCGCATTGCCGCGGAGCCAGCTGCCCCGGTTGCCGAGGAGCCAGAGTACGAGACCGAAGCCACCATGAACATGCCGGCGGCAGAGGCGCTCTCCGCCCAGGGGCCGGAGGAAGTGGTCGAAGGAGAGGAAGCCACGATCGTGTTCGAGGCATCAACCGCCGCCGGCGACTCGGCGATTCACGCCCTGCTCGCGGAGGCGCCGGACGTTGCCGAAGCCCCGCCGGCCTCCGGCGTCATTGAAGCCGAGATCGACTTCGAGCCGGACGAAGAGCAAACCATTATCCCCGAGCCGCAGCCGGCTTCCGAGATGGCCCAGGCCTCCGGCGTCATTGAAGCCGAGATCGACTTCGAGCCGGACGTCGAGGAAACCATTGTCCCCGCACCGCAGTCGGCTTCGGATATGGCCCAGGCCGAGGCGGCCGCCTTCGCCACTCCAGAAGAGATGGTCGAAGACAAGGTCTTCACCCCCGAGACGATGTTTGCGGAACCCGATTCGTCCATCCTTCGTCAAACGCCGCCCGTGCCGAAGATGGAGTTGGACTCCGGCCGCAAACTGGACGATGTGGTCGAGCTGGGTGCCGACTCCATCGTGACCGGTCAGTCGGGCGTCGACCTGAGCGGTGTCATTCCCGAAGTCGTCGAGGAAGACGAAGCGGTTGTGGCCGAGGTTGCCGAGGAATCGGGCGTCGGCGGCCAGGACGTGCTGGCGGAAATTGCAGAAGTCGAGGAGGTCGAGGTCGCCGAGGTGGCGGAGGAGGAAGTGCTGGAGCTGGGAGCCGAGGCCCTTGCATCCGACTCCGCCGTCGACCTGGCCGAGGTGGTTCCGGAAGTCGTGGAGTCTGACGTCGCTGTTGAGCCGCCGATGCTCGAAGCCGAGGAGACCATGGCGGCGACCGAGGCCGAGATCCTCGCTGAACCCGCGTCCGGTCTCGATCTGGCCGAGGTAGTTCCGGAAGTCGTGGAGTCCGACGTCTCCGTGGAGCCGCCGCTTCCCGTGGTTGAAGACACCGAAGCGCCGACGGCTGAGGCCGGGGTCCTCAAAGAACCCGGCTCTGATATAGACCTGGGTGGCAGCCGCGGCAGACGACGGCAAGCCCATCTCCAGCGGCGACGTGGTCATGGAAGCGGACGTGGCTGACGCCGGGAGTTCCGGCCGCGATTTCATCGCCGAAGCGGTCGAATCCGGCATCGACGGCACCCTCGCTCTACCCGCGATGGACGTCGAAGAGTTCGAGGCGACCCTCGTCCCCCCCGACAGCGGCAAGAAGGTGTCTCCTCCTCCCGTGCCGGGTAACCGCGAGACGGAAGTGACCCGCGAGATCGAGATCCCGGTTCCCCAGCCCGAACCGGACGACTTCTTCACCCCGTCCGAAGCCGCCGTCATCTCCGAGGAAGGGGAGGTGGTACTGGGCGACGAGGTGGACGAAGAAGTTACCACGGCCAGCGAATCGTCGTCGATCGACCTGGGCAGCCTGCCGGAGCTGCCGGTGCTGCCGAGCGCCTCGCAGGTTCCGAGCGAGGTCCACGACATCGACCTGAACGACGTCGAGGACGCGGCCACCGCGTCGCAGCGCGAGGTCGGCAAGGCATCGCCGCAGGGCGAGATCGACCTGGGTCCGCCCTCCTCCGCGAGCAGTGTGACTGCGGCCGACGACGTTTTCGTCGAAGAGGCCGCGGTGGTCGCGGACGATGCCGACGTGGATTTCACCACGATGGCAGACGTTGTGCCGGGAAGCAGCGGGGTGGTGATCGGTTCCGGCGTCGCCATGGGTGAAATCACCGAGACGGAGCCGACGGCGGACCTTGACCTCGGTGAACCGGGCAGCGGCGTGATCGCCGACGATGCCGTGGTCGAAGAAGGGGTCGTCGATGAAGAGGAAGTCGTCGAGGGAGGCGTCGTCGAGGATGATGAAGAACTCGAGGGTGCCGTCGTCGGTGACGACGAGGACGAAACACCGACGCAAACCCAGAGGGCGCCGGTCGCGCCGAAGGGTGGTTTCCCCTGGTTCACCACGATCGGTAGCACGGCGTTCGGCGCCCTCATCGTGGGCGGCCTGGTGGTGTCCGGCGTCGTCGATAAACCGCTGAAGTCCGCGCACGACGCCCTGGGTACCAGCCCGAAACCGACGGCGGACTCGGGCAACAAAGTCGCGCCGGTCGGCGACAAGTCCCCTGCGGCGGACCTACTGGCCCATAACGATTACAAGGGTGCAAGGGAGGCCGCCGAACGCATCGCCAACAACGAGGAGAAAAACTTCCTTCTCGGCCAGATCGAGTTCCGCGAATACGCCGCGAATCAAGCCAGGGTCGCGGGCAACGACGAGCCGAAGCTAGCGGTGGACGGCGCCAAATCCGCTATCGAGAAGCTGGAATCGGCCAAAACCGCCAAAGCCTACTTCGAGCTGGGCCAGATCTACGAGTTGAGCGGCGATACGGAGAGCGCCAAGAAGAATTACGACCTGGGCATCGCCGCCTGTAAGAGTGAGCCGGAAAAGAGGAAATTCCAGGCTGCGATCAACCGTCTCGAACTCCAGAAGGTTTCCGCTCTGCCGCGTCCGGGCCGGCAACTCGACGTCCAGTTGGCGCTTCTTTCCTTGCTGGTGTTCGCTCCCGAAGATGGTGCGGATACCAACGACGAGGCCGGCTATGCCTTCTGGGATGCCATCAAGGCGCTGAACGGCAAAGATTACAAGACAGCCCTCGACCAGCTGGAAGCCGCCCGCAAGGCACACCTGAAGGGCCGCCTGTTGCGCAGGGGCCAGCAGCAAAACCCCGGCAGCGATCCGACGGAAGAGATCTTCCTGAACTGCATCAAGCAACTGACGGTTTATTGGACGCTGGAAAAGGACTACAAGGACAAAGGCGGTATCAAGGATGCTCTGGCGAACGCCGGCAAGGGCCTGCCGAAGGAATTGATCGACAAGATCAAGGACATGAAGAACATCGATAAGGAGGAGGAAATCGCCAAGGCCGTTAGCGATCTGCTCAAGGTGCGCGAAGACCTGGCGAAGAGGCTTGACGCCAAGGAACCCAAGGATTACGACGCGGCCATCAACGAATTCCTGAAAAAGGACGGCGGCTACGATCAGCTCGCCAAGTCGAACGCGCTGCTGCTCGACGTGGCCAAGGCGGCCGGCGTCGAGAAGGACAAGCTTGACACCCTGGAAAAGACCGTGGTCGCGTTCGCCGCTGACGGAGGCGCTGGTCGCGAAGCTCGGCGAGAAACTCAAGACCGACAAGTTCATCGAAGATTTCAAAAGCCGCGACGATCTTCCCAAGGGAGTGGACAGCCTGGCAAAACAGGTTCCCGACCTGACGAAACAAGTAGCCGACGCCAAGAAGGACCTGGATACGACCAAGATGGAACTGGTGGCTACAAACGCCTTCGTTCGGCAAACCTACGACGTGCTGGCCGTTGCTGAGATCTTCAAGCCGGTCAACAAAGATGATCCCTTGCCGCCTACGAACATGATCCTCGACGCGGCGGAGAAGACGATTCTGTTAGTCAGGGACAAGATGCCCATTGTGGTCGTCCTCCGCGAGAACGCCGAACTAATGGGCTACGTGGAGAGCGTCGTTACCTGGTCGTTCAGATATACCGACGAGCTGACGAAGCAGCATAAAGACGAGATCACCAAGCTCACGGCCGATCAGGCCGCCGTGGTCGCCGGTCTGAAGAAAACGATAACCGACGTCGAGGGAACGCTGGCGAAGGTCAAGACTGACAATGAGGCTGCCCTGACGAAGCTCAAGAAAGACCACGCCGACTCGCTGATGACGGTGCGAACGCCGCAGCAGATGATGCCGTACTGGCTGGCGCTGCTGGAAATCCGCGACAACAAGGAGTTCGCCGCCGCCACCGCCGAGGCCGTCCAGAAGGATGCAAAGTTCGTGCTGGATGCCCCCGGCAAGACGAAGGAAGAGGAGGCCCGCGCCAAGGTGCTGCAAGTCCTCGCCTTACGAAACCTGGGCAAGTACGACGAGGCCCGCAAGGTGTTCGAGGACGAGAAGGACCTGCCGAAGGAAGGCATGTGGGGCGCCGCCGTCGCCGAGGCACTGCTCGAGTCGAAGAACGTGGTGTCCTACTTCGGCAAGAAGGCGGACGAGCTGGCCGACCACATCTACCCCGAGAAGGCGCTCGAGCTGATCGACCGCATGTTGGCGGGAGCGGCCGCGGAGCAGAAGGGCTACCTGCTGGCCAAGCGCAGTCTGCTGAAGCTGGAGATGGCGATTGCCGGCGGCCGGGCCGTGGAAATCACCGACGATCTGGTCAAGCAGGCGCTTGCCGAGCGCCAAGGGAGCCGGCCCGGATGTGGCCCACGCGCACTACGCCCTGGGCCGTATCTATGAGGAGCTGAAAGACATCGACCTGGCCCGGAAGGAATACGATCAGGCGGTCAATCTCCACAAGGACAAGGATGCCGACGGCTACCGCTACGAGGCGGCGCTGAGTCGCATCCTGGCCGCGCCGCGAATTGGACCGCGCCGCCCCGCCGAACTGCCCAAGGACGTGAAGATCGGCCGGCGCGACCGCGACGACGAAGCGGAAACCCTGGCACTGTCGCCCTCGGTCGAACAGCAGCTTGCCCTCATCCTGCTGACCGTGATGCTGGAGCCGCCAGCCCCGGCGGCGCGTTGCCCCTGGCCGATGCCGTTCTTCCCCATCGCCGCCGCCGCGGACCCGGAAGCCCCGGTCGGCGTCCCCCCGCTGACAGAAGACGAGAAGCGTGCGCGGGCTCTGGCCCAGAGCATCCTCGCCGCCGATCCGCCCGCTCCCTGGGATGCCCGGGCGGAGGCGCTGGCGGTACTGGGCCGGCACACGGAAGCGTTGCTGCTGTACGCGGAGGGGATTCAGAAAGACAAGCTGATGCGCCGAACGCGCTGCGGCGCTGTTGCGGATTATCAAACAGAATCCGCGGCTCTCCCCGAAGGCACCCGCGGGTTCCAACCCGCTGGAGGCGGAGATCCACTTCAGCAACGGTCTGCGCTCCTACTACGCCGGCCGCTACGCCGACGCGGAGAAGCATTTCCAGGCCACCGTCGATGCCGTCGATGGCGACGACGAGAAGGCCCACTACTTCTACTTCCTCGGCCTGGCCCAGCTGGGACAGGGCAAGCGGCAGGAGATGAGCGAGAACGTCGCTTTCGGAGCCGTACTGGAGCGGCGCGGCCTACCATCGCGGGTGGCGATCAACGCCAGTCTGGAGCGCATCCAGGGTGAGTTGCGCAAGATTCTCGACGAAGAGCGGAAACGGCTGCCGGGGCCGTGAGGATGTTCGCACCCGCGGGCAAGGGGCGGAAGAAGGGGGTAGCGAAATGAGTACCGACACCTTCGACACGATGAAGTCTTTCCACGCGCTGAAAGCTGCGGGCGTTCCGGACAAGCAAGCCGAGGCGCAGGTCGCCGTCATGGCGGATGCCTTTGCGATTAACCGCAAGGAACTGGCGACGAAGGACGATCTGCGCTCTTCCGAGCAGCGACTCGACGCCAAGATCGAACTGATGCGCACCGAACTGAAAGCCGACAACGAACTGCTGCGCACTGAACTGAAAGCTGACATCCGCGAGGTCGAGCAGCGGCTGGGCGCGAAGTCCGATCTGCTCAAATGGATGGTCGGCGCGGTCATCTTTATCGGCAGCGGCATTCTCGTGCGCCTCTTCTTTCCGGCTCACTGAAACGCTCATCCCCGTGATCCACACCACGACCCAACGCGCTCAGCGACAAGATGATGATGCTGCTCGCCGTGATTCTACACCGTATACACCAGCGCCTTCTCCATCACCCGGTTCGACCCCGTCACCAGGTAACCCGGAAACACCGTCAGCTTGACGCTCACTGTTCCCTTGTCCGGACAGCCGATCATCGCCTCGTGCAGTTCCGGCATGAACGGCGTCTCGCGGTGCGGCACCAACAGACAGGCCGGCGGCGTCGCCGTCGCCATCTCGCGCAGCAGGTGAATGCCCCGAGCGATCGTCTCGTTCAGCTTGCCGGCCACTTCCGGCGGCGGTTTGTTCCTCATCTTCAGCTGCGTCTGAATCGACTCATGGATGGCGCGCACGACCTCCTGCACGTCGGCCTCCACGAGGCCCGAGCGGCGCACGCTCAACAACATGCTCCCTTCGACCAGGATTGCCTCGGCCAATGTCTGCCGGAAGCGGGCCAGGGCGAAGGTCGGCGCCGTCGTGCTGCTATTGGCGGATTTCTTCTGCCAAAGGCTGTACAGGCTCAGGCTCAACGCCTGGAAATCCTGGAGCTTGAGTTGCCGAAAGACCTGCACGAGTTGATCGTGCTGCGGCGCGCTGCCGGGCGAGGCCAGGGACCAGGCGCCCGCGTCCTTGCCGGCCACCCGGCCCAGGGCGTCGTTCAGGCGCCGGCTCAGCTCGTCGCGCTTGCGCAGCAGGTTCTGGTACTGCCGGGCCAGCTCGTCGTGCGCCGGCAGCGGCTCAGAGGGCGCTGCCATCTGGTTCTCCTGCGTCTTCCGGGTGGTAGGTGCCCGAGAAGCGGAGCGTCACTTCCGTCTCCTTGCCCGAGGTCAGGTCCCTGGCTCGCACTTCGATCTCGGCCCGGCCGAAGCGCATGGCGACCTGGATCTTGCGCTTCAGTCCGCCCGTCGTGTCCGGCATCTTCACCGTGAGCTTGCCGATCTCGAAGACGTCGGCCTCGTCGGTGTAGCGGACCGTCTTCTTGCGCGAGGCGTAGAAGACCGCCGTCCACTCCTTCTGTTCCTCCCTGGTCGGCTGAAACACGTGCAGCACTTCATGGCTGACCGTGACGGCGTCGCCGGCGTGGACGAACGGCTGAAAACGATCGCGGCACAGGTGGCGCTTCTGGCCGGGGTTCCAGCGCTTCTTCTTCTCCGGATCGACGCCGTCCTCGAACGGCGCCATGATCCGGCAGCCGTAGGTCAACCGGGCACGGCGAGCGCGGATGCGCGACGGGTCGAGGCCGTAGGACACCGCGCCAGTCAGCACCGCCGCGCCGGGGTCGGCCGGGATGATGATCTTCTTGACACGAGCGGCGAACTCCGTCCTGATACGCTGCTGCAACAGCACCGAGTTGGCAAACCCGCCGACGAGGAAGAGGTAATCGCACGTCACGTCGGCCAGCCCGGTCGAACTGGCGCTGCACCGTCTCGACGACGCCGGTCAGCGTGGGTTCAAAAATCGTTTCCATCGTCTGTCGGTCGAGATGCAGGTTGCCCTCGTCGCCGTTTTGCGTCATGCGCAGGTGCGCCGAGGACGGCGGGGAAGTCGGTCGTCAGCAGGCGGTACAACTCGGCCCCCAGCGGCAGGAACGTCATCGTCATCCCCGGCCGATAGTTGCACTTGGCCTGTTCCCACTCGTCCATCAGCTTGACGTGGGCGTAGGGTTCCTCGCGGTGGAAGCGTTCCAGGATGGCCGCTCCGAGGTGGCCCTCCAGCACCTTGCGGAAGGCGGCATCAACCTGCATGGCGCCGTGCATGCTGCCGGCGCCGGGGATGACTTCCTTCAGCGTGGCCCCATCCTTCTCGACCTCGTGAACGGTGAGATCGACCGTGCCGCCGCCGGCATCGACGATCATGAAGCGCGTGCCCGGCTTCAGCTGCGACAGGGCCGGATCAGTGCCCAGCTCCTGTTCGAGGCAGTGCAACGCGGCCGCCTCCGGTTCCAGTGCCATGCGCAGCTGCCCCGGATCGGCCCCCGGCTGGATCATGCCGGCCTGTTCAGCGGCGACGCGCATCCAGTGCTTCTCGGCATCGCTCCAGATGGCCGGGATGGTCAGGCACCAGCGGATCTCGCGCTCGTGCAGCAGGCCGCTGATGCCGCCTTGCAATTCATGCAGGGCGAACGTCTTCAGCTGCCGGAGATAGTCGGCGATCAGCTTCACGACGTGAAAGGTGCGCGTGCCGATCCGGAAGATGGGGCCGTGCGGCGACGACTTGCCCTTCCGCAGCGCGACCTTGAAGCCGGTGACGTGGGCATAGCCGTGGTGCCGGCCTTCGCGCCGCAGCCGAGCCATTTCCTTGCGGGCGCTGAAGCCCCAGCCCGCCACCTCGCCGGACGGAGCGCACAGGAGGTTCGTGGAGGTCTTGGCGTACTGAAACGGCTGATCCGGCCATGCGGTGCGCTGATGATGCGCCGATCGTGGAGGAAGGCGTAGGCGTAACCGGAGCGCGAGGTGCCGAAGTCGATGGCGATGACGACCCGCGCCGTCTCATTCGGATCGACGAGCGGGCTTTCTTTGACCGTCGGTTCCGGCAGCGCGGCCGTCGGCGGCAACCCCGACGACGGCAGCATGAGCGTCGGCGTGCGATCGTCGGCAGTTGTTCGCGATTCCTCCACATCGACCGGGAGATCGAAGTCGGTCAACGGCTTGGTATGTGCGGTGGGGACGAGCTGGTTCCGATCCGGGGCGATCGCCATGTCCTTGCCGCACGAAGAGCAGCGAACCCACGTGGTCTCGGGAGGAGGCACCACGATCAAGCTCTGGCACAGCGGACAGGGCAAATAACGTTCGGCGGACATGGGGGCTGGCAACCTCGACACGGCGGATGTTGTCTCCCTATTGTGCGAGGGCGGCCGGCCGGACGCAAGGAGAAAGCGCTTCGTTTAGCCGCGAGCTTTTGCGAGCGCTGGGCTTCCAGCGCTCGCAGAAGCTCGCGGCTAAACGTCGCCGTTCCGCTGGCCCCCTTTCCGCGCCTATGGTACAACCGGAGCATGGCTGAACCGCGTTCTCAAGTGCCGGTGCTGCTCGTCGTCGCCGTCTTCGGCCGGCAGGCGGAGGCGCTGCGCTGGGGCCGCGAACGCCTCGAAGCAGCCTACGGCCCAGTCGGTCTGGCCGGCGAACCGTTCGCATTCACGCACACCGCTTACTACGAGGCGACGATGGGACCGGGCCTCACGAAACAGCTTCTCGCCTTCCGCAATCTCGTATCCCCCGACTGCCTTCCAGAGGTGAAGCGGCACACCAACGCCCTCGAAGCGGAGCTGGCGGCGTCCGGTAAGTTCGGCGATGCGAGGCCAATCAACCTCGATCCCGGCGTCCTGATGCTCGGCAAGTTTCTGCTGGCGACGACGAAGGACCAGGCGCATCGCATTTATCTGCGTGACGGCATCTTCGCCGAGGTAACGCTGCGCTTCGAGGCCGGCGCCTTCGAGCCGTGGCCGTGGACCTACGCCGATTACCGCGAGCCGGCGGTGCGCGCGTTTCTGAAGGAGGCGCGCGAGTTCTATCGGCTGCGCCTGGTGGAATGGCGAGCGGAGGAATCCGCGTGACTGTCTCCCTACTGCTCGGGGTGTCTGCTCTGTGGTTTGTGGGCACGAAACTGCTCGGGGCGTTCGCTCTGTCGTTTGTGGGCACGAAATTGCTCATCCGTCTGGCTCCCGGACTCGGCCTGATCGACCTCCCTGACGCCCGTAAAGTCCATACCACGCCCACTCCCAAAGGCGGCGGAGTCGCCATCGTCATTGCCGTAGGCCTGATGCTGGCCTGGTTCTTGGGGACCTACACGTTTGTAGCGAAGCCTCTCGGAATACAGTTTGGCCTCGGCGCCGCGATCGCCCTGCTCGGTCTGATCGACGACCTGTGGCCGTTGCCGTGGCAGCTGCGGCTCGGCGTGCAGAGCGCTCTTGCCGTCACGGCGGTCTGTGTTTGTCTGCCGGCAACCGGCGTCATACCCCGGGCCGCGGCTGCGTTCTGGATTGCGGCGATGACCAACGCCTTCAACATGCTCGACAATATGGACGCTCTCTCCGCTGGCGTGGCCTTCCTGGCGATTGGCTTTGTGGCGACGACCTTGGTTCCGGACGGAGTGCTGCCGCATCTGATACTGATGGGAGCGCTGCTCGGTTTTCTGTACCACAACCGCCCGCCTGCCCGCATCTTCATGGGTGATGTCGGCAGCACGTTCCTCGGCTTCACGGTCGGCGTGGAAACAGCGCGGCTCGCCATCGGTCGAGACGAACCGCCGTGGACATGGGCGGTGTCTCTCGCCATCTGTGCTATCCCGTGCTACGACATGGCGTCGGTGATTTTTCTCAGGATAAAACAAGGTCGCAGCCCCTTCCACGCCGACAAGCAACATCTGTCGCATCGGCTTGTCGAACGCGGTCTGAGCAAGCCGGCGGCGGTCGGCGTCATCTATCTGCTGGCCCTGGCGAGCGGGGCGACGGGACTGGCGCTGCTCATCGTCACGACACCACTGGCAGCGGCGCTGGTGGGAGGGCAGTTCGTATTCTGGTGGGGAGCGTTTGCCGTCGTCGAGTGGCTCACGGCACGGCGCACGTGACCGTATTGCCGCTTGCGGCTTCGCAGTCGCTGTTGCTAAGCCACAAGCGGCAATACCGTTCCACCGTTGAAACGAGGACGGCGATTCCGACAATACATCCACATGAAATACGTCATCGTCATCCCCGATGGCTGCGCCGACGAGGCCCAGGAAGTGCTCGGCGGCAAGACGCCGTTGCAGGCCGCGCACAAGCCGAACATGGACCGCATCGCCCGCAGCGGCGTCGTCGGCCGATCCAACAACGTGCCGATGCCGCTGACGCCGGCCAGCGACGTGGCGACGCTCAGCCTCTTCGGCTACGACCCGCTCCAGGTCTACACTGGCCGCGCTCCGCTCGAAACCGCCGCGATGGGCATCCCCCTCGGTCCCAACGATTGGGCCATCCGCTGCAATCTCGTCACGGTCGCCGGCGGTTTGATGCACGACTTCACCGCGGGCCACATCCGCAGCGAGGACGGCAAGGCGCTGATCCAGGCCGTCAACGCTGCAGCTGGGCGGCGGCGGAAGCTGGAGTTCCATCCCGGCGTCAGTTATCGCAATATCCTCGTCCATCGCGGCGTCGCGCCGTTCTCCACCGAGACGAAGACGCAGCCGCCGCACGACATTCCGGATCGGCCGGTCGTCGATCATCTGCCGAAGGGGCCGGGCAGCGAGTTGCTGCGCGACCTGATGGAGCGGAGCAAGGAGGTGCTGCGCGACCATCCGGTGAGCCGCGCTCGCCTGCGAGCGCGGCGAGAAGCCGGCGACGCAGATCTGGCTCTGGGGCCAGGGCAAGGCACCGAGCATTCGGCCGTTCGGCGAGGTGTACGGCAAGCGCGGCGCCATTCTCAGCGCCGTCGATCTGGTGCGCGGCGTCGGCATCCTGCTCGGCTGGACGCGCATCGACGTGCCCGGCGCTACCGGCTACCTGGATACCGACTACGCCGCGAAGGGCCGTTATGGTGTGGCGGCTCTGGCGAACCACGATCTCGTCTGCGTCCATGTCGAGGCGCCGGACGAGGCGTCACACGAAGGCAAGGTGGACGACAAGGTGAAGGCGCTGGAAGAGATCGACCTGCACATCATCGGTCCGCTGCTGGAAGCCTTGCCGAAGCACGGCGACTGGCGCATCCTCGTCTCGCCGGATCATCGCACGACGCTGCGAACGCGCGCCCACGCCTACGGCATGGTGCCGTTCGCCCTGGCCGGAACTGGCGTCGCGTCTCGCGGTCAATCGTCGTATGATGAGGTCGTGGCGGAGACGAGTCCGCTGGCATTCGAGAAGGGACACGAGTTGATGCGTATGTTCCTGGGATGAAAACCAATTAATCTCCCCTCGCCCCGGTACTCCGGGGAGAGGGGTCGGGGGTGAGGGGTGAGCGACCGGACACTGTTCTGGCTCTCGCCCCTCACCCCCGACCCCTCTCCCGGGGTACCGGGGCGAGGGGAGTGGAATGAAAGGCCGCAAGGATGCAGCTGCGTGATTACACCTTTCTGGGCACTACGCGCAGCCTCTGCCCGGAGTGCCGCCGTCTCGTCGATGCCAAGATCATCGTCCGCGCGGGCCGCGTTTACTTCCGCAAGCGCTGCCCCGAACACGGCGTCATCGAGGACTTCGTCTGCTCGGACGTCGCCTATTACGACCGGAACGAACTCAGCCAGCCCGCCCGCCCGCCGCAAGCCTACGGCACCGACGCCGAGCGAGGGTTGTCCCTACGACTGCGGCCTCTGTCCCGAACACGAGCAGCACACCTGCGTCGGACTGATCGAAGTCACCTCCAATTGCAATCTCAAATGTCCGATGTGCTTCGCCGAGTCGGGGCCGGGCGGGCAGAACATCGACTTCGCCACCTATACGAAGATGGTGGACCGTTACGTCTCCCTCGAAGGCGTCGCGGACATCCTGCAGCTTTCCGGCGGCGAACCGACCCTGCACCCCGACCTGGTGCGCATGGTGCGGTACGCTTACGAACAGCCGATCCTCGCGGTGATGATTAACACCAACGGCATCCGCCTGGCCCACGACGCCGGCCTCGTCGCGGAGCTGGCGGCGATGCGCGACCGGGTCGAGGTCTATCTGCAATTCGACGGCCTGGAAGAGCGGACCTACGAACGCCTGCGCGGCGAGGAGCTGCTGCGCACCAAGCTCGCCGCCCTGGAGAATCTGCGGAAGCACAACCTCCGCTGTTCGCTGGTCTGCACGGTCGATCACAACACGAACCTGCACGAGGTCGGCCGGGTGCTGAAGTTCGGTCTGGAGAGGCCGATCGTGCGCGGCCTCAGCTTTCAGCTGGCGACGTACTGCGGCCGGCACCTCGACCCGCAGGACCTGGAGAAGCGCGTCACGATGCCGGATCTGGTCAAAGCGCTGGTCGCCCAGACCGACGGGATGCTAGCCGAGGACGACTTCCTACCGCTGCCCTGCGCCCATCCGAACTGTCACAGCATGGCGTACCTGTACCGCGGCGGAGCGAAGCCGATACCGGTGAATCGCATCATCGACGTGCGCAAGCACATGGACCTGGTCGCCAACAGCATCGTCTGGACGCCGGCACGCGGGCGTCAGATCGTGGCGAAGTACCTGGAAAGCGCCGGCGGCTGCGGCTGTGGGCCGAACGGTTGCGGGCCGACGCCGATTGCGGACGCCGGACTCGACGAGTTCATCGTCAAGGGCCTGGCCGAGAAGCTCAACGGCGAGGAGGTGTTCCGCGTCACGTTGACAGCGTTCCTCGACGTTCACAATTTCGACACGCGGCGGGTGATGAAGTGCTGTCTGGCGCACATCCTGCCGAGCGGCCATGTCGTGCCGTTCTGTGCTTACAACACGCTGTACCGCGATGGCTTCGTACCGCTGCCGCCGCTGGCCGACGCCCTCGTACCGCCGACATTTCTGTCGGCACCAGATGCCGAGGCCGTACCGCCGACACTCCTGTCGGCTCCAGGTGTCGAGGCCGTACCGCCGACATTCTTGTCGGCACCAGATGCCGAGGCCGACAAGAATGTCGGCGGTACGACACGGCGATCGCTGCCCCTGGCGACCGTATGATGCAACCGCACCACTGGTACACGGCGTTCATGCTGCTGGCGCTGGCGGTGTTCCTCGTGGCCCGGCACTTCACCCCGCGCCGCCGGAACTGGCCGCGGTGCCGCGCGGACATCGGTTGGCCCTGGCGCTAGCGGCATTCATCGGCGGCGCTCTCGGGGCCAAGCTGCCGTTCCTGCTCGTCGAGCCGATCGACTGGCGCGACGGCGAATCCTGGCTGCGGGCCGTGTTCCGCGACGGCAAGACGGTCGTCGCCGGACTGGTCGGGGCGTACCTTGCGGTGGAAGCGATCAAGAAGGTCCTCGACATCCGCGTCAAGACCGGCGACACCTTCGCGCTGCCGTTGGCTCTGGCGCTGGCGGTCGGCCGCTGGGGCTGTTTCTTCAACGGCTGCTGTTACGGCGTGGCCACCAGCCTGCCGTGGGGCGTATCGTTCCGGCAGCCGGACGGCGCCTGGCTGCGTTGCCATCCGACGCAGATTTACGAGAGCCTCTTCCACCTGGCGATGGCCGGCGTGCTGCTGAAGGCGGCGCACCGCGGAGCGCTGAAGCGGCAGCGGTTGAAGCTGTATCTGATTTGCTACGGCGTCTATCGCTTTTTGACGGAGTTCATCCGGCCGGAGGAGCCGTGGCTGCTGGGGTTGACGGCGTACCAGTGGGGAGCGCTGGGGCTGGCGATCGGGTTGGCACTGCAATGGCAGGCCGACCGGCGCGAACCGGCGCCGGTGGCTGCTGCGGCGTGACAGCAATTACGACTGAATGAGCCGCTGAAACTCGTCGATGCTGGAAGCTGTTGCAGCCGCCTTCGCCCACTGCCTGAGCAGTGCAAGGTCAGTGTTAGCGCGAATTAAGGCTACCAATTCGGGCGAAGCGCCTGGAGGGAACCGACTCTCGAAGATGTCAAGGATGGTTTCGACCCGTCCCTCCGCATTCCCCTCATTCTTCCACTCATTCACCACCGCAGATTCGCGCCATGTTCCACCCCCGTAATGCTTCTTGCCAGATCGCTTTCCGGCCGGCCAGGTCCGCGAACACCAGCGCCAGCGGTCCGTACTGTCTCTTCCAGTATTCGTCCGACTCCAGTTCGGCCAGCCGCTTCCACTCTTCCATGATAGCAGCTCGATCCGCTCCAAGCAGCAACGGAATCCACGGCAGCAGACACTTATCAAGCCGGCCGGCAGCGATCTCCGCCAGGAGTGCCGCGGCGTCTTCCGTGGCAAGGTTGCGCTCGGCCGGCCACAAGCCGACGCCCACATCCGGCATTCCCGGCAGACGATGTTCCGCCGCGGTTCGCCCGGTCCCGGTCAGGTTGACCAGGACCGCCGCGACGCGGAAACGGCTGCCGCGCTCCGGCGCCGGGCGGTATTCGCGCCACAGACGACCCAGGAACTCCAGCAGGCGCCCTCACATCTCGCCGTCCGGTTCCGCCTGAAACTCGTGCGGCACCGCCCACCAGATCACCGCCTCGCCGTCCGGCTGGCGCAGACAGGCCACGGTGTCGCAGGTTCGGTCCGGCTCTCCTGGGAACGGCAGCGTGCGCGTATCCAGCCAGCGATCGAAGATCAACGCCGGATCGAGGGCCGGGAGCAGCCAGCGCGCAGCAGGGCCGAAGGTTTGATCTTCGCCGTGGTCCGGGCGGTCTTGTCGAAGGGATTGATTTCGGACCTCGGCCCTCCGTAAACGACAATCCGCCTGCGGCACGGCATCGGAAGAGATGCCGGACCGCAAGCGGAATTCGCTTCAACGCACACCGATCAGTTGTCGAACGGCTGGCGGTTGAACTTCTGGTACGGCAGACGAATGCCGCGGACGAAGAAATTATCGGCCTCAATGTTCAACGCCGCGCCGAAGCCCTGGAACGTGGCGTTGGTGACGTCGTCGTCCTGATCGACACCGTCGCCGGAGATGCCGACACCGCCGACCAAATTGCCGCCGATGTAAAGCCCACTGCTGCCGGGGAAGAACACGACACCGTTCTGGTTGTCCGGATTGAACGGATCGCGGAAGTTCGTCTCCGGGAAGAAGGCATCGTGGCCGTACACGCTCGTGTACTGGTTCGCCGGTATCGGAGCGCCTGTCAACGCGCCGGTCTGCTGATTGACGTTGCCGTCGTTCAGGACCGAGAACGGGCCGGGCGGCTGACCGTTGTCGCCTTCCGGGTAGAACGGTTCCACGAGATAACGGAAGGTGCGGTTGGTGAATGCCGTCCCGGCCGGTATGCCCGGTAGCTCGTCCACTGGCTGCAACTGCGCCGGATTGTTGTAGTAGCCCACGTTGCGTGCCTTGGCGACGGCCACGTCGATCGAGAAGATCGTCGAATCGGGCATGCGGAACAGGCCGAGGAGCTCGCCGGTCTCCGAGTCGGTGACGGCGAACACCATGACGGCGTTGGCGTCGTAGTTCGTCGGCGATCCCGTATCCGGATTCAAGCGAATGGCGGCCCGAATCTGCTCTGCCTCCTCGACGCCCTGGAAAATCATCTGGGTCACGTCGGCGGCGGTCAGGCCGCTCGGTCCGGCGTGCGGTGTGACCAGCCAGCCTTCGGGAACCGGCGTACCGTCCAGTTCATTGTTGGGCGCGGGAACTCCCGTCGGTGAGCCGGTGGGACTGAGTTCCTGGAGAGGAGCGTTGAAGCCACTGAGCGGATTGCCGTCGCCAACGCCCAGCGTGTCGCCGAAGTTGACGAGATTCTGCGGGCCTGAGGTGCCGCCGGGGCCGAACAGCGGCAGCGTGATACCGACGAGGTCGATGCGAGCCGTGGTGACGTCCTTGATGAACGACGGGGCAAGGGAGAGGTCCGAATTGAGCGCGACTCCACCCAGCGTGCCGATTTGGAAGGGAGGCGCACGCCGAGCGCGGCGAACGCGACGAATTCCGCCTCTTCCGAGAGATCGGGCAGGGCGGGATTGTAGGTGTCGCTGAGCGCCGAGTTCTCCTCGGAGGCAAAGCCCGTCGTGCCGGGGAAGAAGACACCGATGCCGCCGACCTCGAAGCCGTTCTTGTAGATCGGAATGCCGCCGGGCAGGGTGCCGATGCCGCGCGGCATCGCCAACGGTTCCAGTCCCGAGACGAAACCGTAGGAATCCTGCGGGACGATCTCGTCGTTCGCCGCCACGATGCTGGCGGGGATATTCGCCAGGGAGACGTTGAACTCCGACGGCAGCGTATCGTACCGGATGATGTTGCCGTTGGCGTCATAGACCGGGTGCATGGTGGTATTGCGGTTCGTATCCTCGATGGCGAACAGGTCTACCTGCGGGGTGTTGGCGACTCCGGGCGGGAAATTGCCGCCGATGCCTTGCGGCCCCACGGTGCCTGGCCCCTTGAGCGGCGAATTGGGATCGGTGATGCTCGGATTCGACTGAATCATCTGCTGGGTGATGGTCGACTGGCTGATGAACTCGATGGTGCGCGAGGTGAGCGGCGCCTGGTCGTTGCCGAAGAACGCGCCGGTACGAGCCTCGGCCACGGCACCGTCGATGGCGAACACCAGGTTCTGCACGTTGTCGGTGATGTCCGGCGACACGCCGGCTTCGACGCGCACACCGAGAATACGGCCGCTGCGGTCCACGATGGCGATGATGGCGCTATCGTTCGCAGTGGCCGCCGAGGCACGTTCCAGCAGATTGTTCACGTCGTCGGTGTTCAATTGGTTCGCCGGATCGGCGGAGCCTGTGGGCTGAAGGCCGAACATGCCGTTCGGATCGTTCGGGTCGAGCAAGACGTTGAGGAAATCGGCGTCGGTCGGGGCCGGGTTGTCGGTCTCGATTGTGTCGTTCAGCGCGCTGCCGAGGTAGTAGTTCTGACGGGCGCCGGCGCCGAAGATCTCGTTCTGGCCGCTGCCGCCAAAGATGGAGTTGACGCCTGGACCCGAGAATATCTCGCTATTGCCTGTGCCGCCGCTATACCGCGTGACGCCGCCGTTGCCGTTCACCATGGACGGGGCGCTGACCGCCTCGAAATAGTTGACTCGCGCTCCCGAGTTGAACGTCGTCGGCTGGGTGACGCCGTTCAGGAGACTCACCGAGTCAAACAGGCCATTCGTATTGACGACGATGTTGGTTACCGCGGCGGAAGAGAAAACGCCGCTGAAGATATTGTTGTCGGTGAGGGTGAGGTTCGTGCCGTCGGTGGACAGCGCGACGCGATTAACGGTATTGGGGGTCGTGGTGATCGTCAGAGTGCCCGCCAGGTTCAGGACGCCCCCCGCGTCCAGCAGCGTGCGGTCCTCCAGCACCTCCAGACGCGGCGCCGCGAACAAGGGTTCCCGTGAACTAACCCCCCGCGTCCGGCGACGAGAAGTGCGACCCAAAATCCGGTCGAGCAACTTCATCTCTCTCCCTTCTCAACATAGGAATGGCGGTCAGCCCGCTTCGGGGTCGGTGATGGAAAGGGCGGCCCCGCCTTCCGACCCCCGGAACGAGCCGCGTCCGGCCGGCGACTTCGCGACGGCCTTTGGCGTACTTTCATTACAATCGGCAGAACCCTCCCGCTCATTCAGCGTTTTCTTGCGGTCCGAGCAGAAAAATCTCAAGAACGTGATTTCGTCAGAGACTGTACAAGAGATGATGTAATGCGACCTCAAATGTTGGATTAGGATTTGGTGGCACGGCCGGCACACGGACTTCCGGATGACCAGCTGAGAGCTGAGAGCTGATAACTGACAGCTCTTTTTGAACACAGCCGTCAGTTTTCAGCTCTCAGCTCTCAGCCAGATAACCCCTATTCCTAGCCCTGACAGATCAGTAGGTTGCCGCGCGGCCTGTCCGAACTGAGTCGAACCGAGCCGCGACTGTCAGGAAGCGCTCCCTGACGGTCACGGCTCGTTAGAGTTGCCTTCCTCGAACAGTCTCTTTACGTCTCGTGCTTCGCATTGCGTCTCGTTTCGTCTCGTTCCCAAACTCCTGTTTGGGAACGCCCTCCGCGAAACTCTGTTTAGGCTTCTTCTCGTTCCCAAACTCCTGTTTGGGAACGCCCCTCCGCGAAACTCTGTTTCGCGTTTGCCGCGCTGTCAGGCCCCGCGAAACCGGAATTTCGCGGACGGCGTTCCCAAACAGGAGTTAGGGAACGAGAAGAATTGGGGGAATCTGCCTTCCTGCTCGCTGCATACTTAACTAAAGGCGGCGAAAGAATACACCTTGCCCGTCTTGCCTATGTGCTAAATCTGGCAGATCCATTATTTTCGGTCGATTGCTCAAGACTGTTACGATCGCCAGACGATAAACCTTCCACGGAAAGAAATATCGTTCCCTGTCGGCCAGCAAAGCATGGCGGGGGCTTGACTAAGCGTCGAAACCCGATGGTGGAGCCTGTCGATGTTTCGTGCGATCGCGGTTTACTGTGAGGTGTGTGTCGTCGGGTTGGCCGTGGCCCTGACGGCCGAGGCGCAAGCGCCCGTGCCGTTCGATGCCCCTTCCCTCCCGCCTTCTGGCGTAGCCGGCCCGCCGCCCTCGGTGACGGGTCCGGCCCCGGTTTCACCGGTTTCGGCCATGCAACCCGCTCTCCAGTCGGAGTCCCGGCGCCTGCCGTCCCTGCGCCGGTCGCCCCATCTGCACCGGTTAGCCTGCCTGAGTCGGCAGCACTTCCCGCTCCTCCGGCTCCGGTCGTCGCGGCTCCTGCTGAGCCCAACAAGAAAAACCCGGGCGACGGCCCGTCGAAACTCATACAGCCACCGCAGGATCCGGGCGCAGAGTTCGTCCCGGTGCCGGAGGCGGCCACTGGGTTCGTCGAAACGCCCATGGAGCCGCCGCTGGGCTTCACCGGCCACACCAGCGTCACCCCCACCGTGGTAACCGACGGCAATTGGATACCCGTCGAGGACCGCTGGCACATGGGGTTCCCCTCGTGGGATCGCTACGACAAGCAACATCCGCCCGTACTGGACTATCCCAATGCCTTCGGCGACATCCTGAACCCGTACACGCAGAACGTCCTGAAGGGCGACTATCCGATCATCGGCCAGCACACGTTTCTGAACTTCACCGGCATCTTGTCATTCGATTTCGACCCGCGGCAGGTGCCGATCGGCACCACGCCCTATGAGACCACGGTGCGTCCCAACCAGGGGGGGTTCTTCCAAAGCCCCAACTTGCTGATCCAAAACCACTTCCTGAGTTTGAACTTCGATCTGTTCCACGGCGATGCGGCGTACAAACAGCCGGACTGGCAGGTCGTATTTACGCCGATCATCGACTACAACCAGCTGAACTCGGATGAGTTGGCCGTCGTCAGCACCGACGTGCGCAAGGGCACGCAGCGCGAGCGGACCTTCCTCACGGTCGAGGAATACTTCGTCGAAGCGAAGCTGGCGGACACCAGCCCGTACTTCGACTTCGTGTCGGCCCGCATCGGCTCGCAGCCTTTCGACGTGGACTTCCGCGGTTTCCTGTTCGACGACACCAACCGCGCCGTGCGCATCTTCGGTATCGCGGATTCCAACCGCGACCAGTACAACCTGGTCTACTTCCGCCAGGCGGAGAAGGACACCAACAGCGGCCTGAATACGTTCGAGGACCGCGGCCAAAACATCTTCGTCGCCAACTACTACCACCAGGATTTCCTGGTTCCCGGCTACACGATCCAGGGGAGCGTCACGTACAACAACGACCCGGCCAGCATGAAGTTCGACCGGAACGGCTTCCTGGTTCGTCCCGACGCGGACGGCGTGTTCCAGCAGCACGAGGTTGACACGGTGTATCTCGGTATCGCTGGCGACGGCCACATCGGCCGGTTCAACCTCACGAACCAGGTCTACTGGGAATTGGGTCACGACACGATGAACCCGCTGGCCAACCAGGCCCAGAGCATCAACGCCTGGATGGCCGCGGCCGAGTTGTCTTATGACCGAGACTGGGCGCGTTTCCGTACCTCCATCTTCTACTCGGAAGGCGATCACAACACCAACAATCACGAGGCGACCGGTTTCGACTCGATCATGGACAATCCCAACTTTGCCGGCGCCGAGTTCAGTTACTGGGGACGCAATGCCATCAAGCTGTTCGGCGTCAACTTGAAGCAGGAGAACAGCCTGATCCCCGACTTGCGTTCGAGCAAGATCCAGGGCCAGGCCAACTCCGTGAACCCCGGCCTGATCCTGTACAACATCGGCCTCGACCTCGACATCACGCCGAAGCTGAAGCTCATCAACAACATCAACTGGATGTGGTTCGACAATACCTCGTCGCTGCAGACGTTGGTCTTCGATGGCAACATCGATAACTTCATCGGCACGGACTTGAGCATGGGCATCGAGTACCGGCCGCTGCTGAGCAACAACATCGTCGTGACCTCCGGCGTCTCGACGCTGATCCCCGGCAGCGGCTTCAAGGGTCTCTATGCCGACTCGCAAACGAAGACGATCAACGCCCTGGTTGCGGGGTTCCTGGAGATGAAGTTCATGTATTGAAAGTTTAGCCGCGAGCTTCTGCGAGCGCTGATTGTCAGCGCTCGCAGAAGCTCGCGGCTAAACGGATTAATTCGCGCCCGCTGCCATTTCCGGATTGCACTTCTCAACTCGTTGACAATCGCACACCAAGCCGGTAGCCTGGAATCCAGGATGAACCGCCGGTTTCCTCCTCCCACCTGAATCGCGCTGCCGCTTGCCTCCATGAGGTTTCCTCCATGAGCCGCCGTATCTTCGCCTACATCGTTGGCCTGTTCGGTTTCGCTGTCACGGCAAAGGGCGAGGCTCCTTCTGCACCGCTGGCGCTCGATTTCAACAAGGACGTGCGACCGATCCTCTCCAGCAAGTGCTTCCAGTGTCACGGTCCCGACGACAAGGTGCGCAAGGGAAAGCTGCGGCTGGATGTGCGGCACGGCGCCTTGAAAGTGATCGCGCCCGGCCAGCCCGCCAACAGCGAGCTGGTCCGCCGCATCACGGCCGCCGCCGACCAGGTCATGCCACCGGCGACGACCGGCAAACGTCTGACGGAACAAGAAATCGCCACCCTGCGGCGCTGGATCGAACAGGGAGCGGTCTTTCCTCCGCACTGGGCTTACGTCAAACCGGTGCGGCCGCCGCTGCCCGTTGTGCGCGACACCCAATGGCCCATCACACCGGTCGATCGCTTTTTGTTCGCCCGCCTGGAAAAAGAGGGCCTGAAACCGACGCCGGCCGCCGACCGTTACGCCCTCATCCGCCGGTTGGCGCTCGACCTCACCGGCCTGCCGCCGACTATCGAGCAGGTGGATGCGTTCGTCAACGACCGCAGTGCCGACGCCTACGAAAAGCTCGTGGATCGCCTACTGAACACGCCTGCTTACGGCGAGCGCTGGGCGGCGGTGTGGCTCGACCTCGCCCGCTATGCCGATTCGCAGGGTTTCGCTAACGATCCCGACCGCACTATCTGGCGCTACCGCGATTGGGTCATCCGCGCCCTCAACGACAACATGCCGTTCGACCGTTTCACCATCGAACAACTGGCCGGCGATCTACTGCCGAATCCGACGGTCGATCAGCTCATCGCCACCGGCTTCCATCGCAACACGCTGACGAACACCGAGGGCGGCACCAGCGCCGAGGAGTTCCGCTCCGCCGCCGTGGTGGATCGTGTCAACACGACGATGTCGGTCTGGCTCGGCACGACGATCGCCTGCGCCCAGTGCCACAACCACAAGTACGATCCGTTCAGCCAGAAGGAGTTCTACCAGCTCTACGCCATCTTCAACAACACCGAGGACGCCAACGGCGGCAATGACGCCCCGACGGTGCAGGTGCCCGCCATCGGTCAGGAGCATCTCGTCCCGGAGCTGACGACGAAACTGAACGCGGCCAAGACCAAGCTCGACGTGGAGACGAAGAAAATCGCCGCCGGCCTGGCCGAGTGGGAAAAGACGGTCGATCGCAAGACGCTGCCGAAGGACATCGCCGACATCCTCGCCGTCGCGCCTGGACAAGCGCGACAAGAAGCAGAAGGACCGTTTGGCCGCGTACCGTCATTCGCTCTCCCCGGAGTGGAAGGCGCTCGATCAGGAAGCGAAGGCGCTGACGGCCCGACTGCAACCGCTCTCGACGACGACGCCGATCCTGCGCGAGGGCAAACCGCGGCCGACGCACATTCACCTTCGCGGCAACCATCTCGACAAGGGCGAGACGGTGACCGCGGGGCTGCCTGCCGCTCTTTCCCCTCGCCCCTCAGGGCGAGAGGGGTACGAACGAGGGGAGTGCATCGCCAAATCGGCTTGCATTGGCACGCTGGCTGGTGGATGGGAACAACCCGCTGACGGCCCGTGTCGCCGTCAATCGCTTGTGGGAAGAGCTATTCGGCATCGGCATCGTGGAGACGAGCGAGGATTTCGGCATCCAGGGCGAGCCGCCGTTTCATCCCGAGCTGCTCGATTGGCTGGCGACCGAATACATTCGCCTCGGCTGGGACACGAAGAAGATGCTGAAGCTGCTCGTCATGTCCGCGGCGTATCGGCAGGGTTCGCAAGTCTCGGAGGAACTGGCGAAGCGCGACCCGTTCAACCGTCTGCTGGCTCGCGGCCCGCGCTTGCGGCTGTCGGCCGAGGCGGTGCGCGATCAGGCGCTGTTCGCCGGCGGTCTGCTCAGTCCGAAGATGTACGGCCCTCCGGTGCAGCCGCCGCGCCCGTCATTCGGTCTCTCGGCGGCGTTCGGCGGCTCGACCGACTGGCAGACCAGCGCCGGCGAGGACCGTCATCGCCGCGCCGTCTACACGAAGGTCCGCCGCAACGCCCCATATCCGTCGATGACTACGTTCGACGCCCCGGAGCGAACTTACTGCAACGTCCGCCGCGTCCGCACCAACACGCCGTTGCAGGCCCTGGTGACGCTGAACGATCCGGTCTACGTCGAAGCGGCCCAGGCGCTGGCGCGGCGCACCGTTGCAGAGGGCGGCCCGTCCCTTCAATCGCGCATCCTGTTTACGTTTCGCGCGGTCCTCTCGCGGCCGCCGACCGAGGTCGAGGCAAAACGGCTCGTCGATCTGTTCGAGAAGGCGCGCCAGAAATACGCCGCCGACACCGTGAAAGCGACGGCGATTGCGACGAAACCGCTCGGCCCCGCTCCCAAAGGCACGGACATCGCGGAGCTGGCGGCGTGGACCGTCGTGGCGAACGTGCTGCTGAACCTGGACGAGACGCTGGCGAAGCGCTAAACGTGTCGACATCGCGGGACGGCTTTTCCTCGTTCCCAAACTCCTGTTTGGGAACGCTATTCGGGAAACTCTGTTTCCCGTCAAGCCGACGCGAAACAGAGTTTCGCGGACTGCGTTCCCAAACAGGAGTTTGGGAACGAGGAAACGAGGAACGCGTACGACTTGCGAGTTCTGGTTTTCGATTCGGTCAAGGAGGCAATCGTCCAATGGATACCGCAACCCTGATGGAGTGGCGCCGCCTCATCAAGAAAGTGCTGACGGAGCTGGTCGCGATTCCCTATGCCGGGAAGGTCGCGCCGACAGCCAAGACGGTCTTTGACGAGTCGGCCGACGCCTATCTCGTGGTCGTCGAAGGTTGGGACGATGTGCTGCGTTTACACGGCTGCGTGGCACACTTGGAAATCCGGGGCGACAAGATCTGGATCCTGCTCGACGGCACGGAATACGGCCTGGCCACGGAGTTGATCGCCGCGGGAGTGCCCAAGGATCACATCGTGCTCGGTTTCAAGTCGCCAGCGACCCGGGCGCTGTTGCAAACCGGTTTCGCAGTAGCCTGATTCCCAGCGGCACGAGGGATGACATCGCCGACCGCGCGGCGTGGACCGTCGTGGCCAACGTACTGCTGAACCTGGACGAGACGCTGGCGAAGCGGTAGGAAATTGTAAATTGGAGAGCGGAGCTGGAATCGACTCCCGACCCCCGACCCCTTTTTCTTTTCCTGAAGAGATCCGATTGGAGGAGGGGATTACTTCTGGTATCCTCAGAATATGCTCAAGAAAGTCACCTTGCTGATCCCGATGACGTTCAACGACGGCAGCACCATTCCGAAGGAAATACTGGCCGCCATTGAGGAGGAGATCTATCTGGCTTTCAAGGGCTGGACGATTGTTGGGGAGGTGGAAGGCGCGTATCAGATGCAGCAAACCGGCGCGAAGAAAGTTGAGCGTTTGCTGCATCTCTGGGTGGTGTTGGAAGAAGGAGACGTCTCGATTCTCAAACAGATGGTCGCGAAGTTCGGCGCCAGGCTCGGCCAGGAATTGATGTACTTTGAAGTCGGGGAATCGGTTGTGGAGTTTATTCCACCCCACGCACAAGGAAACGGCTCCCATGAATAAAGCAAGCGAACTGCTTCAGAAGGCCCGAGAACTGGCCTCGTCCGCGACCTCGTGGGCCGACCTGTCGAACGCTCTCTTCGACGCGGTGGATGGCATCGTGGCGCGAGCATTCGAGTCACGCGCGGAACGAGAAGCCTTTGCCCAGACGCCGGAGTATCGACAGATCCCGCCCTGGTCGATGAGGCACGGGATCGCTTCGGTCTGGTGGCTGGAGCGACTCCGCAAAGGAGTGGCTTCGTGGTGCGTCTCCCCCGCGCACTGCAAACTGCTCTGGAACGGGAAGCCGCTGCCGAGGGGATCAGCCTGGACCAGTTGGTGGTCGCCAAATTGGCCGTGCAACGCAAAGACCTAGCGGGCGTGAGTTAGATATCGCCGGCAGTGGCAAGCGAAGAGGTGAACGAGGATACAATTCTGGCATCGGTCCGCCGGGGGTCTTGCTTTCGCGGCCTCTCCGTGACGTGCTGGAACCCTTGGAGCCGCGAACGCATGGGTGGCCCGTTGTCAGCTGCTCCCATGCTTTCGCGGCTCGTGCAGGCTCGAAGGATGGGATGGGGACTCCGAAGGCCGCGAAAGCATGGCACCCGGCGACAAGTTACTGGTGCGTAGCGACAGGTCACCGGTTTATAGCCTGACAGGCAAAAGCCTTAGCTGTTCGGCACCGGTCAGGCTAATTACAATGTTCGTTGACCGGAGACGTAGCATGGCAAAGCAACCGCCACCCAAGGAAGATCCGGTGCCGCCCCGGAGGAGCGTGTTTATGAAGATTATCGTCCTCATCCTTGTCGCGATCGGGGCGATCGGGGCATCGTCCATCGCCATCAACGTCTACTGGCCCAAGAGGCCCGAGCGCATACTGATCCCGCAGTTGATCCCCAGCCGGATCACCTGCCAACTGGCCTGCTCGAAGGGGACGCTGTCCCTGGATGTGCCGGTGGCGGAAGATCACCCGGTCAACTACCCCGACCCTAATGCCTTCCTGCCGTACCTCGTCGATGGCAAGCCGCAGGAAGGCACGGCGCCCGGCAGCGTACCCTCTCTCACCGTCATCCAAGTCGGCAAGAAGAAGACCCTGCGGCACTACCAGCTGACGCCGCGGGTCAAGAAGATCACCGCGCGGTTCAAGAAAGTTGAATGAAAAGGGGTCGGGGAAATAAAAGGTGTCAGGAACCTTTTCGCCCATTTCCTCTCTGAAAAGGTTCCTGACACCTTTTATTCCGCTATTACGTACCCGAGCAGATGCGCATTGGCAGCGCATCAAATCAGTCGATCGTTGCCGAGGGCGAGCCTGTGCGGTATGGCCAGAGACTGATGGGCATCCCTGACCTCACGCACATGCTCGTTAGCGCCCGCATCTCGGAGGCATTCATACGCGCACATCAAACCTGGGATGCCGTGCCAGGTCCGCGTTGATGCCTTGCCGGGAAATAAAAGGTGTCAGGAACCTTTTCGCCCATTTCCTCTCTGAAAAGGTTCCTGACACCTTTTATTCCGCCTCAAGTTGCTGCGGAAGAGAAATCGACGCCAGAGACCTTGACGACGGCCTGCCAGGCGGCTTCCTGGTTGGCGCGATCGTGAAAGTGCGGGTGACGCATCGCCTCAATTGGGCCTGTGAGCTTCTTCGGCGCCGAGGCGAAGAATTGGCCCGAGACGTCGGTTCCGAACTCCGAGGCCTGGAGGTACCGGCGAGCCGCGGTCTCAGGAGTCTGGGACATGCCGGGGATGAGCTTCACCAGTGGAATCATCAGCCACTTCATGAACAGGCCAAGGTTTCGCACCGCCTTGGTGTCGGGCGCGCTACCGGGCGAGACGGCGTACACGGCCATGCCGGAGGGTAGCCGGCGTGCCAGCGCCGCGGCCCACCAAGCAACAATGAGCTTCGCGTCGGCATACGTCCGGTTGGGCTTGTACTTCACGTTCGGCCCGTTGCGCACCAGGGCTTCCACCGCGGCGCTCCGGTCACCCTGGTGATGCTTGGTTGCGAGGGCCGCCACGTCGGTGAAGCTGAACATGGGTACGTCCCCTCGGGCAGGTTCCGCGCCGGCGATAACAATCCGCGCGTTGGGGCTCAGCAGGTTGGCGCGGAGCAACCCGGCAGTCAGTTGATGATGGCCGATCAGCGGGGCCTGAGCCGCCTCGACGCCCGCCGCAGTGAGCACGCGCTTCTTACCTGGGACCATCCCAGCATTGAGCAGTAGGAAATCGATCGGCCGACCTCGCTTGACCAGCTCGGCGAGGGCGGACTGAACGCTGGTCGGCGCGTCCAGCTCCAGCTCCAGCGGCGTGAAAACCTGTGTCTTGGTCTCAGCCGCGAGCTGAGCGGCCGTTTCCTGGACCCGGGCCAGGCTGCGCCCGGTGACGATGATCTCGCGCCAGCCCTCTCCGGCAAGAGTGCGGGCTGCCGCATAACCGAGCCCGGAGGTGGTGCCGGTGACGAGTGCGATCGAATGTTCCATGGGCGTCTCCGTGGTGAAGGGTGAAGGTCGAGTCGTGAGGCCCCGCGAGGCCAGGGTCGGCTTGCTAATTACGAACTATTCGGTTTTTATATTGGTGCGATGGCCATTGTCCAGGAGTTTTAAACTAAATGTTTCAAAATGACGCTAGGCCGCGTGGACGGCCGCGCAGCTTCGACGAGAGGTTCGCGCTGGAAAAGGCGATCCAGGTATTCTGGTCGAAGGGCTACGACGGAGTGACGATCGACGATCTCGTCGCCGGGATGGGCGTGGGACGGCCGAGCCTGTATTCCGTCTTCGGAGACAAGCGGACGTTGTTCTTGCGCGTCCTTAGGGCGTACGCAGAGACGAAAGGCGCTCTCGCTGCGAAGGCACTCCTCTCGCCGCGCACTCTTCGCGACTCGCTCGCCGCCTTCCTGAGGAACGCCGTAGAAACTGCGACCGAGGAAGGATCCGCTCGGGGATGTCTTCTCGAGTGCGTCGCGCCGCTTGTGAACGATGCTGAGGTCCGGCAGTTCCTACAGAACGCGGCCGCTCAGCGCCGTAGGACTAGTGGAAGGTCGTTTCCGGGACGCGATCAGCGCGGGCGAAATCCCGTCCGACTTTCCTGTGGCCATCCGCGCAAGCCAGCTCGTTGATTTTGCTCGTGGCCTTACCATGCGTGCGCTGATAGGCACGCCGCGCAAGACGCTTCTCAGGGATGCCGAGGAAGCGGCCGACTTGGTGCTCCTGCCGCGGCGTGGAAATGCGGCGCCAGAACGTTGATGCCGGCTGGGCGAGGAAAAGGGGACATCGTAGATTAGTCGCCAAAAAGGGACGGCGGTTCAGCGGCTTGCTTCGGTGGCCGGCCGCGGGGACGTAAACTGCTTTCTACACCGAGTCGGCTAGCGGTTTCTCCCACCCATAGGGAATCGCCAAACGGACGGCCACGGCGTAGACTCTCGCGCAGGCGTTCTACCTCGACCTCCGTCTGTGGCTCGTTGACGTATTGTAGCCATAGTTCGGGACGCATGACGGGGCCCGGGTCGAGGATGGGCGCGCCCATCCCGTTTTGATGAGGCACTCGACCAGAGCCAATCCTCGGCGCGTTCGGTCAGGGAGGCTCGGACGGGATTGCGTTCGACGTAGCGGAGCACCGTTAACAGGTGAACATCATCCTGGATGGCAAAGGCACGAAAGCGACCTTGCCAGACGTGGCCGCTGCTGTGGTAGTGCTGGTGGTAGCGGCGGACGTGGGCGGTGAGCAGCCACATCATGTAGTCGCTCAGGTCGCCGTCCTCGCGCGGCCAAAGGACAAGGTGGAAATGGTTGGGCATCAAGCAATAGGCGAGCAGTCGCACAGGAGTCCGCTCACCTGCCTGGCAGGAGCTTGACGAACGCGGCGAAGTCGCCGTCCTTGTGAAAGACCGTGCGCCGGCCATTGCCCCGGTTGAGGACATGGTAGCAATAGCCGCCCTGGGAAGCGCGTGCGGTGCGTGGCATGGAGATGATTATCGTGGACGCGGTGAGAGAAGCAAGGGGAAAAGTACGATGTCCCCTTTTCTCTTTTGGAGACGATTATCGTGGACGCGGTGAGAGAAGCAAGGGGAAAAGTACGATGTCCCCTTTTCTCTTTTGATGGAGAAGATTCCTTTGCTTGATATCGACGAGGCCATCGCGGACATCGTCGATGCGTACATCAAGCACCAAGTCATGCCGGCGGACCCTGCTGGTGACGCTTTACACCTGGCGCTCGCCTCGTATCATCGCTGCGATTTCTTGCTAACATGGAACTGTCGGCATCTCGCCAATGCCAACAAGTTCGCACACATTCGACGTGTTAATGGAATCCTGGGGCTGTTCGTTCCGTCGTTGGTCACGCCCCTGGAATTACTCGGAGAAACAGAGTCATGACGAAGGACGATCCAACCATCACCGCGGTGCGCGAAGCGCGCCACCGCATCTCAGAAATGGTCGGTCACGACCCGCGAAAACTGGTCGAACACTACCGCCAGCTCCAAGAACGTCATCGGGAACGCATCGTCTCGCAGCCAAAACAGAGAACGGGAACGGAGGACGAGACGGCCGCCTAACGAGGAAAAGGGAACGGAAAAAGGGACATTCAAGATTGAACGGAAAAAGGGACATTCAAGATTATAGTCCGGGAAGAGAAAAGGGGAAAAGAAAACGGGACAGCGTAGGGACAGCGTAAATGTACTCTCCGGTCAAGCGTAAATGTACGCTGTCCCTACGCTATCCCCTTTTCCGTCCGAATATGCGGTACCCGAAAGCCGAAGTATCTGCTGTAGCAGACCGGCTTCGCGAAAACGCCGCATAAACTTGAACGGCATACAAGCGTGAGCCGGTTGCTGAGCTTGTTCGTTAACTAATGCGAGTGAGAGGAGTCGTCGTGCGTGCCCAGATCGAAGTCCTGCGGGAGGTTTTCGAGGAGTGGCTCCGTGTCCACGATCTCGATTACGATTACTGGATCTTCACGCGTGATGAATGGCGACATCGCGGCGAGACGGTGATCACCTGTGCCGAACTGATCATTGCCTTTGAGAATCAACTCGTCAATATCTTGAATTGGACCGGACCTTGGGCAATTGAGGAGGAGCTACAAGAGTTGGCCGGCGGGTTCGGGTACTACTTTGAGATGGGCCACCACTGGAACATCGGGTTCTACCCTCTTGAAGACTGGCCTCCTCTCCCTCCCGCAAAAGCGACCTATGCGGACTTGCTCAAGGATCAGCGGTGGACGGCAAAGAGAGGCCGCATTGTCACTCGGTCTGCAGGGCGTTGCGAGAACTGCGGTTCGTTAACGGAGCGCTTGGAGGTCCACCACTGCTACTATCGCTTCGGCAGGTATCCCTGGCAGTACCCAGATGCCTCCCTGTTAGCGCTGTGCCGAGGGTGTCACGAAGCCCGGGCCAAACTCGAGCTCGAGTGGCGGGGGTTCATGCCGCGGCTGAAAACCTGCGAGCTTGGGGATCTGAAGAAGGCGCTCGACAAGGCTTTATACTGGTTGGACCGCAAGCGCCTGTTTTCATTCTTGGCCACCCTCAGCGCCCATGATGTGAAGCAGGTTGACAAGCTGCGGTGGCTTCTGGCGACTCATGGGCATCCGGATAAATGAGAAAGCCGAAAAGGGGACAGCGTATATTCCGGCTCCTTCAGAGCCGGAATGTTCGCTGTCCCGTTACCCGCCTAGAATTCAAATGTTCGAATCGCGGGGGCATCATTGATGTTGGAGATCCTCATCGTTGTCCTGGGCTGGGAATCAAGCCGGCGGATGCCCTGCACGTCGCGGCAGCGGAAAAGCTCGGGGCAGACATCCTGCTCAGTTGCGACGACCGCTTGTGCCAACTTGCTCGTCGCCGACACCGCCAGCTGCATGTTCAGATTGCAAACCCGCTGGAATGGTTGAAGGAGATCGGTGATGCCGCAACCCCTTGAGGAAATCCGCCAACGAGGCCTGATCGCTCTCCGTAAGGAACTGGGCCGAGCCGGACTGATCCGCTTCCTGCAGCAGTTCGAGACGGGCAGCGGCGACTACGCCCGCGAACGCCATGATTGGGTTGACAGCATGTCGCTGGAAGACCTAGTTGCAAAGGTCAAGGCCCAGCGCGCAACCAGGAAATAGAGGAAGCAACGGGGACGCATGGGATGTACCTGGCGCGGCCCTAGGTCGCTCGCAACTACCCTGGGTTAGCAGGTGTTACGAGATGGCCCAAAACGACCCGAAAACTGTTGCGCGATTCTCATAAATATGCGCCAAACCTGGGAAAGGCGCAGATCGCATAACAGTTTTGGGCCGGAAGGCGCCCGACTGTTACGCGTTACGAGATCCCCGCAGCTGGTAGTTTCAATCCGCAGCTCGCCTAACGTGCTGGACATGGTGACCCCAATGAATCCGCATCACACGCAACGCGCCGCCCTCCTCACCCGCCGCCACTTCCTGCGCAACTGCCCGCTCGGCCTGGGCGCCATCGCCCTCGCCGGGATGACGCGCGAAACGCCGGCGGCCGATGTGCTCTTGCCGCACCACGTCGCCAAGGCGAAGAACGTCATCTTCCTGCACATGTCCGGGGCGCCGCCGCACCTCGACCTGTTCGACTACAAGCCGGAGCTGGTCAAGCGCAACGATCAGCCCTGCCCCGATTCGCTCCTCAAGGGCAAGACGTTCGCCTTCACGTCCGGGCGTGCCGAAGCTGCTCGGGCACGCCGCAGAAGTTCGCCCAGCACGGCCAGAGCGGGGCGTGGGTCTCGGCGGCGGTGCCGGGCCTGGCGGCGATCGCCGACGACCTGACGTTCATCAAGTCGATGCACACCGAGCAGTTCAACCACGCCCCGGCCGAGCTGCTGCTCTACACCGGCTCGCCGCGGCAGGGCCGGCCGTCGTTCGGCTCGTGGGTGACCTACGGCCTCGGCTCCGAAAGCAAGGACCTGCCCGGCTTCATCGTCCTCGTCTCCGGCGGCGACGCTGCCCAGCGCCGGCAAGAGCGCCTGGGGCAGCGGCTTTCTGCCGTCGGTCTACCAGGGCGTGCAGTGCCGCACCGGCGGCGATCCGGTGCTGTACGTCTCCGACCCCGAAGGGATGGACCGCGACATGCGCCGCCTCAGCCTCGACGCCCTGCGCGACCTGAACGAGCTGCAGGCGAAGGAGCTCGGCAGCCCCGAGACGGCGACGCGCATCGCCCAGTACGAGATGGCCTTCCGCATGCAGGTCGCCGTGCCGGAGGTGATGGACATCACGAAGGAGACGAAGGAGACGATCGAGCGCGTACGGCGCCCAGCCGGGCGCCGCGAGCTTCGCCAACAACTGCCTGCTGGCCCGCCGGCTGGTCGAGAAGGGCGTGCGCTTCGTGCAGCTCTTCGACTGGGGCTGGGACTTCCACGGCACCGGCCCCGGCGAGGACATCAAGACCGGCCTGCCGGAGCGCTGCAAGAAGATGGACCGGCCGGTGGCGGCGCTGATCCGCGACCTGAAGTCGCGCGGCCTGCTGGACGAGACGCTGGTGGTCTGGACCGGCGAGTTCGGCCGCACGCCGTTCCGCGAGGGCCGCACCGCCGCCAGCGCCAACCTCGGCCGCGACCATCATCCGTTCTGCTACACGATGTTCATGGCCGGCGCCGGCCTGAAGCCGGGCGTCACCTACGGCGCGTCCGACGAGCTGGGCTTCTACGCCGGCGGAGAACCCGGTCCACGTCCACGATTTGCAGGCGACGATCCTGCACCTGCTCGGCTTCGACCACGAGCGGCTGACGTACCGGTTCCAGGGCCGCGATTTCCGGCTGACCGACGTGTATGGGCAAGGTGGTGCGCGAGGTGCTGGCGTGACGGTGTGCATTCCGGTATTTGCGCACCAGCCCGCGCGTTCCCAAACTCCGTGAAAACCCTGGACAAAACCGCCATGAAACCCTTCTTCCTCGCCGCGATCCTTCTCGTCCTCTGCGATTCAACCGCTTTCGGCCAATGGCAAACCCAGACCATCGATACCAAAGCCGATTTCCGCGGCCTTTGCGTTGTGAGTCCGAACGGTCGCCTGGGTCAGCGGCACAAAGGGTACTTACGCCCGAACCACCGACGGCGGCAAAACTTGGTCGGTCGGAACCGTGCCCGATGCGGAAAAACTCGACTTCCGCGCTGTCAAGGCGTTTGGAGAGACTACTGCCTATCTGCTCAGCGCCGGCCCTGGCGACGCTTCCCGCATTTACAAAACAATCGACGGCGGCAAGTCGTGGGCGATGCAATTCAAAAGCGCCGACCCTGCGGCCTTTTTTGATGCCATCGCCTTCTGGGACGAGAAGAACGGCATTGCCCTCGGCGACCCGGTCAAAGGGCAGTTTCAATTGATTGTCACCGCCGACGGCGGAGCCAATTGGAAACCGCTTGCGGCAAAGACCCTCCCGCCGGCCTTGTCCGGTGAGGGGGCCTTCGCGGCCAGCGGCACCTGCCTCGTCACCCACGGCGAAAGCGACGTCTGGTTCGCGACGGGCGGAGCCAAAACGGCGCGGGTCTTTCATTCCAAGGATCGAGGCCAAAACTGGGAGGTGAGCGAAACGCCGATCGTTGCCGGCGCCGAATCCGCCGGTATTTTCTCGATTGCATTCCGCGATAAGCATCACGGCATGATCGTCGGTGGCGACTATCGCAAACCCAACGACATCGGTGCAACCGCGGCGACCACCTCCGACGGCGGCAAAACATGGACTCTCCTCGACAAGCAGCTTCCCTTTCGCTCGGCCGTGGCCTGGGCGAAAGATCGTTGGGTCGCGGTAGGCACGTCGGGCTCCCATGTTTCCCTGGACGACGGCGCCACCTGGAAGCTGCTCGACCGAGAGAATTACAACAGCGTCGGATTCACCTCGACCGGTGAAGGCTGGGCGGTCGGCCCGAAAGGTCGAATCGCGAAGTTTGCGAAGTGAGAGCTGCCGCGCGGCCACGGCTCGATGACAATCGACGCCGTCTCGTTGCCGCAATAAGATCAGTGCAGAGATGCGAGGCGGCTCGATCTTGCCACCACGGAGGTTTTCATGTCGTACATCCAATGCATCGGTACCGTCGTCATCGCACGTGACGCTGGCCAGTACCACGCAAGCGGGCGACAAGCGAGCCGCCCATGGCGAGAAGGCAGCTCCGCCGCGAGTCTGCGCATCGGCGCGGTCGCCTACGCGCCGAGCGCCGTGACTGTTTTCGAGAACCTCCGCCGTTACTTCGCCAAGACCGATCTGCCGGTCGATTACGTGTTGTACTCGAATTACGACGCCCTTGTGGACGCGCTGAGGAACGGACACGTGGACATCGCGTGGAACACGCCTCTGGCCCACGCCCGCTACCACCTGCTTTGCAACGGTCAGAGCCAGACGCTGGTGATGCGCGACGTCGATTGTAATTTCCGCTGCAAGTTGCTCGTTCGCAAGGAGTCGGGGATCAAGGCCCTGACCGGTCTGCAGGGCAAGACCCTCGTCCTGGGCAGCCGCGAGGCAGCCGAGGCTACTGTCCTGCCCCTTCACTATCTCAAAAAGGAGGGAGTGCAACTGGACAAGGTCAAGTTCCTCCGTCTGGACGAAGAAATGGACCTGCGGGGCAACCCGTGTTCCAGCCCGCTCCACGTCTTGAAGGCCCTGCGTGCCGGACGGGCCGACGCCGGCATCGTCGGCGAGCGCCTCTGGGACGACCTGGTGGCCCGCAAAGCTCCGGAGGTGGAAGGCTTGCCGGCGGTGTGGACTTCGCCTTCCTTTAGCCACTGCGTGTTCACTGCCGCCAAAGACTTTGACAAGACCCTTGCCGCTCGCTTCACCCGGCTGATGCTGGCCATGGACGGCAAAGATGAGTGTACCGCCGAGATCCTGCGCTTGGAGGGCGCGAGCAAATGGGTCGCCGGCAGTCCCGATGGCTTCGAGACGCTGATCGAGGCGCTTCGAGCGGAGGATTTCAAGAGAAGTGGCGGCGCTCGCAATTGACACAAACAGGCGAAGGCCAAGCCGCGGTTTCAATACCGGTGAGCCGAGCCCCGTAAGGGGCCGGGTAGATGACGGCACGCAGCAACCCGGCTGCTTACGCAGCTCGACTCGCCGGCTTTGATACGGCTTCTTAGCACTATTTCTACCGCAATTACCGGAAAAGGATGAGAACCATGAAGCATCTCTCCCGTCTTCTTGTCGCCGTCGCCTTTCTGTCCGAAGCGCAAGCCCAGGACGTCAAACGCAACATCCCCTACGCCGACCCGGCGCACGAGCGCCAGGTGCTCGATGTGTATTCCCCGCCGAATGCGAAGAACCTGCCCGTGGTCTTCTGGATTCACGGCGGCGGTTGGCAAGCGGGCGATAAGACGGACGTCCAGATCAAGCCGAAGGTTTTCATGGACAAAGGGTTCGTCTTCGTCTCCACCAACTATCGACTCCTGCCGAGCGTCGACATGGCGACCATCGTCCGCGACGTCGCCAAGTCCATCCACTGGGTGCACGACCACATCGCCGAGTACGGCGGCGATCCGAAGCGTCTGTTCATCATGGGCCATTCCGCCGGTGCGCAGCTCGCCGCGTTGATCTGCACCGACGATCGCTATTTGAAGGCCGAGGGGCTGTCGCTGGCCATCATCAAAGGGTGCGTGCCCGTCGATGGGGACACCTACGACGTGCCGGCCATCATCGAGACGGCGGAGACCCGTTGGCGGGTGCATGGTCTGCCGCCGGCGAAGTTCGGTCACCGCGAGAAGTTCGGCAACGATCCGGCGAAACATCGCGACTTCTCCGCCGTCACGCACGTGGCCAAGGACAAGGGCATTCCGCCGTTCCTGATCCTGCACGTCGCCGACCATCCCGACACGACCGCGCAGGCGCTGCGTCTGGGCAACGTGCTGAAAGACGCGGGCGTTCCCGTCACGGTCTTCGGCGCCAAGGAGACCACCCACAACAAGATCAACGCCGACCTCGGCCTGCCCGACGATCCGGCCACCAAGGCGTTGTTTGAGTTCCTCAAAGTGGGACAGGTGAAGGCGGACCAAAGCCCCGCCGCCCGCCGTCGCGGCCATCAGCGATCGGCTGCGCAAATACATCGCCGCCAAGGAGATCGCCGGCGCGGTGACCCTGGTCGCGACGCCCGACCGGGTCATTCACCTCGACGCGACGGGCAACGCCGTCCTCGCCTGGCGAGGCGATGCGAACGGACGCCATCTTCTGGATCGCCTCCATGAGCAAGCCGATCCTCGCCACGCTGCTGCTCATGCTCCAGGACGAGGGCCTCCTTTCCGTTGACGATCCGGTCGAGAAATACCTGCCGGAATTCAAGGGACTCAAGACCGCGGACGGCAAACCGGCCCAGGTCACGATCCGTCACTTGCTCACGCACACTTCGGGCATGGGCGAAATCACCGGCGACCAGGCGCGCAGCTGCCAAGACCCTGGCCGCCGTCATCCCCCTCTATGTCGCCAAGCCGGTCGGGTTCACGCCGGGCTCGAAATGGGCCTACTGCCAGTCGGGAATCAACACCGCCGGACGGATCGCCGAGGTGGTCACGGGCGAGCCGCTCGAAAAGCTGCTCCAACGGCGGCTCTTCGGCCCGCTGGGGATGAAAGACACCACCTTCTATCTCACGGAGAAACAACTGCCGCGCCTGGCCAAGTCGTACCGGCGCACCGACAAGGGCGAACTCGAAGCGACCGACGATCGCGTTTCCTCAACGGCAAATCCCCCACGAGCCTGGACCGCTTTCCCTGCGCCGAACGGCGGGCTCTTTTCCACCGCCTCCGATTACGCCCGCTTTTGCCAAATGGTCCTGCGCGGCGGCGAGCTGGACGGCAAGCGCTACCTCAAGCCGGAGACCGTCAAGCTCATGACCACGATCCAGACCGCCGACCTGAAGACCGGTTTCACTCCCGGCAACGGCTGGGGCCTCGGCTGGTGCGTCGTCCGCGAGCCTCAAGGCGTCACCGCCATGCTCTCACCGGGCACCTTCGGCCACGGCGGAGCCTACGGCACCCAGGCCTGGATCGATCCGACCACGAAGCGCGTCTACATTCTCATGGTCCAGCGGGCGAATTTCCCGAATTCCGATGCGTCGGAGGTGAGAAGAGGATTTCAGGAGGCGGCGAGCGAGGCGTTTTCGAATTTGAAAAGCAAGTAGCATGTGGCTTCCCGGGTCATTGGAAAAAAACCGGGAGTCGTTTCGAGAAAACGACTCCCGACGCCTTGTTCTTCTACCAGACTTATTGAGAGGCTACGCATCGCGCCGCTGCAACTCCTCGGCGACCCGCGCGAAGTACTCGTCGAGGGCGAAGACGTTCGCAGAGGACATCGACTGCGGCGCCCGGGTCTTGGAGCGCAGGGCTGCGAAGGTCGGGATGGACAGCGTGAACGCCGAGTCCTTGTCCTGATCCGTCGCAATCTTTTCCGACAGACCGTCGTTCGCTGCGGCCGGTGAGGTTGCCGCCGGCGTGTCCACGGCGGGCGGTTGCCCATCCGTTGCTGGTGCCGACTCCGCCGCGAGCGGAGTCGCGGCCGACGTCGCGGTGTCGCCCTCCGTCGGCGCCAGCACGTCATCCCCCGGCACTGGTGCCAGGTTGATCGGCTCCAGTGCCGGGGCCGCACCCGCCATCGGCACGGTTGCGGAAATGTTGTTCACTACTACCGGAAACATCGGCGCCGACGGCGTGAGCGCTTCCTCGGCGCGGTCGGCGGCGACCGGCAGAACCGGCGGCGTCGGCGGCAACAGAGCCTCGACCACTTCCACCGCCGACACCGACTCCGACGGCGGCATGGCGGCCAACTCGGCCGGTGCAGTCTCGGCCACGCTGACTGAAACTGGCGTCGGGGCCAGAATCGTCACGATTCCGTTCGCCGAGGTGGCGCCGCCGGTCGGGCCGGAACTCAGCGTAAACGCACCCTGCGTGTCGGCGACCATCGTCGAGATGACGTTGAACCCGCTCGGGTTGACCGCCGATACCAGGTTGATCGCCGTCGCGCCGGGAACCGCGGTCCCGTTGACGTGGAAGTTAATCGTTACCAGGCTGCCACCGGCCGGGTCGGTGATCGGCGTGCTGCTGAACAGCGTGATACCCAATTCGCCCGTCGCCTGGTTCACCGCCACTTGCAACGTCCAGCCCGTCCCCGATGCCGGCACCGTACCGAGTGAGACGTCCGCGGCCGACACGCTCAGCACCGATGGGTCGTACTTCAACGCCAGCGTGGCCTCCGTCATGCCCGCGTTGGCCGCCGGCACCGGGTCGTCGATGTTCACCGGCACCATCACGATGCCTCCGAGGCCGGCGCTCAGGTCGGTCGGGATGCTCACCGTCGGATCAGGACCCGACGGGTTGTTGCTCGCCGGGCCGGCATACGGCGGGAGTTGCGCCGGGCTGCCGCCGGTGAAGATCGAGTTGAGGATGGTGGCGTCGCCCGAGTCCATCAGGCCGTTGTCGCTCAGATCCCCGATGATGACCGGGTCCACAATCGGGAAGGCCCCGAAGCCGCTATCCGCCTTGCCGGCCACGCGCACAATATCCACCGAGTCCGCACTGGTGTAAGCGGAGCCGCCGAGGCCGGTCGCGTCGCCGGGGAAAGCGACCACGTGCAGGCCGTCGCTGGTGACGACCGGCACCGTTCCGCCGTCGATCGTGTTGTTGGCACCGCTCGTCAGGTCGAAGTGCAGCAAGTCCAATGACTTGTACTGGGCGTTGGTCGGCACCGTGGCCGTCAGACCGCCCAGCAGCACCGATCCCAGTGTCCCGAGGTTTACGCCCGCCGTACTGTGGAAGGTGATGGTTGCCTGGGCGGCACTGCCCGCCCCGGACGTGGCCACCGTGAAGGTCGCCCCGCTCAGGCTCGAGTTCACGGTGCCGCCGCTGATCGTCAGCAGGCTGGCGTTGTAGTCCAACGTGAACGTGGCCGAGGTCACGTTGGCCGGCGCGTTGGGGTCGGTGATCGTGATCGTCGAACCGCTCGGTGTGAGCGAGTTGACGCTCACCGTCATCAGGCTGGGGTTGGCCACGGTGGCGGCGAACGTGACGGTGGCAGCCGACCCCGCGACCGACACGCTCACGTTGCCGGTGCCGACGTTCGCCAGCGCCGCCAGTCCGTTCTTGATGTTGGTTGCCAGCGTGGTCGTGTTGCTGCTCCAGGTGATGGCACCCGTGCTCGAGCCGTTGAACGTCAGCCGGAAGGTGCCGCCCGTGACGCCGCTGCCGAAGGCGACCGTCTGGGTCGAGGCCAGCAGGGTCAGGTCGATCGGGATCCCCACCGCGGGACTGGAGTTGTTGGGCAGGTTGATCAGGTCGGTGGCGTCCGGACCGCGGGCGAAGTCGGGCACGGTCACCACCACGGTGCTCGCGCTCAGCGAGCTGACCGTAAACGTCGCCGCGTAGTTGCCGCTCCCGGACGTGCCGTCGCTGAGGCCGTCCAGCAGCAGGCCGGCCGCCGTCTCGAAGGCCTGACTGCCGCTGACCAGGGTGGCCGTATACGTGTCCGCCGGCAGCAGACCCCAGGTGTTCGACAGCGGCAGGCCGTTGGTGCCCGCTTCGGTCGTCTTGATGAACGTGACGGTCTGGTTGTTCGAGGAGATGACCAGCGAGCCTGTCACGGCCTTGCCAGTGGTGTTCGACACCAGCGTTACGTCGGCGGCACCGTCGTTGGAGGACGACGAGTTATAGAGGTTGATCTGGGCGGTGTTGCCGCTGTTGGTGTTGTTGAACGGCTGACTGAACGTGGCCGTGAACCCGGTCGGAGTCGCGATGAACGAGGTCACGGCCAGGGTGACGTTGAACGCGCTGGAGTTGGCGCCTGTCAGACTACCGGTCGCGCTCTCGCCCAACTTGTAAGTGCCGGCGGTGTTGAGGATCAGGTTGCTGAAGGCGGCGACGCCGTTGTGGACCGTGACGGTCGTGGTGCTGCCCGCCGTGAAGCTGCCGGGGCCGCTGGCGACGGTCAGCGTGACCTGATCGGTCTGGTCGCTGGTGAGGACGTTGCCGAACTGATCTTCCACCGCCGCTTGGACGGCCGGATTGATGGCAAAGCCGCCCGCGGTGTTGCCGGGCTGGACCACGAAGGCCACCTTGCTGGCCGTGGCGGGGTTGTTGGTCAGGCTGGACGACGCGGCAGTAGCAACCCCGGCGGCCGTGGCCGTGACGGTGTAGCCGCCGGCCACGGTGTTGGCGGTGACCGTCGTCGAAAACTGGCCGCTGCCGTTGGTCGAACCGCTGGCGCTGCCGAAGGACACGCCGGCCCCGCTGCCGGGAGCCGTGAACGTCACGCCGGCTCCGGACACCGGGTTGCCAAACGGGTCGAGCACCGTGACCACCAGCGCCGCTGCTGAAGGCGCTGTTGACCGTGGCGCTCTGCGACGCACCGGACGTAACGCCGATGCTGGCGGCGGAACTGGCGCCGACGTTGATATTGTTGGAGCTGGCTGAGGCCACGCCGCTCGCATTGGTGGTGAAGGCGATGTTCATCGCCTCGGCCTTGTTGTAGGACAGGCCGCTGAACGAGGCCACACCGCTCGACAGCGTCACCGTCAGCGGACTCCCCTGCAGCGCCGCCGTCCCGACACTGCCGCTCGCCGCCGTGACCGTGTGCGTGTTGTCGGTCGTGAGGACGTTGCCGAATGGGTCCTCTTCCTTCAGCACCGGTTGGCTAACAAAGGCGACGCCCGCCGTCGCCGCCGTCGAGGGTTGTTGCGTGACAACCAATTTACTGGCTGACGTTGGGCTGACCAAAAGGAGGTTGGACGTGGCCGCGGTCACGCCGCTGGCGTTCGTCGTGAAGGACAGATTCAGAACCTCCGCAACGTCGTAAGACAGGCCGCTGAAGGCAGCCACGCCATTGGCCAGCGTCACTGTGAGGTTGCTGCCCTGAAGGATGCCCGTGCCCTGGCTGCCGCGCGCCACCGTCACCGTATGCGTGCTGTCGCTGGTGATGACGTTGCCGAACTGGTCTTCCTCCTTGACGACCGGTTGGGTCGTAAACGCGACACCTGCGGTGGCCGAACTCGACGGCTGCGTGGTGACCACCAATTGGCTCGCCGTCGCCGGGCTGACCGTGAAGCTGTAGAGCCGGGCGGCGTGCGTGCCGTTGCTGTCAACGGGGGTGACGTCGAAGGAGACGGTGCCGCTGACCGTGGGCGTGCCGCTGACCGTGATGGTGCCGCTGCCGCTGCCGGTGATGGTCAGGTTGGTCGGATTGCTGACGTTGGTGGCGAAGAGCGTGATGGTGCCGCTGCCGCCGCTGGCCGTGATCGACTGGTTGTAGCTGACGCCGGCCGTACCGTTGGGCAGCGACGCCGGGCTGAGCACAGGGCCCGACGAGGCCAAGTCGACGGCGACGGAGTTGTGGTTGGTACCCGCCGTGTAGGTGATGGTGGCTGTCTGGCCGCTGCCGAGGAAGTTGGTGCTGATGGTGGCGCCTTGGCCCAGCAGGGTGCCGGTGATGCCGGTGTCGCTGCCGGTGCCCGCCATGAACATGCCTGAGATGGAGCCTGAGCCGGCGTTGTTGAGGATCATGTACTGGTCGCCGGGCTGCGGCGTGTAGCTGTTGAATTGGGTGAGGTTGAGCGTGGCGCTGCCGAGGGTGACGGTGTTGCTCCCGGTGCCGGTGACGTCGGCCTGGTCGTAGTTTGGGGTGGCGTTGCCGCCGATCTGCACGTCAAAGTTGGAGGAGCTGTTGAGGGACAAGCTGCCCAGGTTCAGAGGGCCGGTGCTGGTGCCGGTGCCGGGGGCGAGGTTGCCGCTGGTAAGGTTCACCGCGCCGCTGATGGCGCCGGTACCGTCGAGCGTGCCGCCGTTCACGGTCACACTGTTGGTCCCCGTGCCGGAACCGCCGGTCGTGTTATTCACGAGCAGCGTGCCGCCGCTGAGCGTGGTGATGCCGGTATAAGTGTTGGACCCGGTCAGGGTCTCGGCGCCGCTGCCGCCCTTGGTGAAGAGGAGCTTGTTGGTGGAACCGGACGAGAGAACGCCGCTGAACGAACCGGTGCCGCCGCTCTGACCCACGGTCAACGTGGCATCGGCGCCCCCGCTGTTGGTCACGCTGCCGCTACCGTTGAGGGCGTTGATCGTATCACTAAAGCCGCCCAGGTCGAAGGTCGCGTTGTCGGTGACACTGGACCCGCTACCGACGGCGTTCAAGATGCCCGCCTTGAGAGTCCCGGTGCTGATGGTCGTGATGCCGGTGTAAGAATCGGCAGCGCTGAGTGTGAGAGTGCCCGCGCCTTGCTTGGTCAGAGCGCCGCCGGTGCCGCTGATGAGGCCCGAGATGGTGGCTGCGCCGCTGTCGCTGACCGTCAGAGTGTTGGCGTTGAGGGTGATCGCCGCGGCGGTCAGAGAGACCGTGGTCAGCAGCGGACTGGTCCCCAGCGTGACGGCTCCAGTGTAGGTTTGGTTGCCGCTGCCGCCCGCCGTGTTGCTCGTGGTGACGGCGGTCGTGTTCAGAGCCGTGGTGCCGCTGACCGAGAGCGAGCTGAGAGCCGTGGTGCCGACAGCGCCGGCGAAGGATGCGTTACCTGTGATGGCAAGTGCCTGCTGCCCGGCGGTGGTCGCGTTGACCGTACTGCCGAAGGAAACGGTGCCGCCGGTGGCCGTCAGGCTGACCGTAGTGCCATTCGCCGTGCCGAGGGTCACGGCTCCGGTGTAGGTCTGGTTGCCGCTGCCGCCCGCCGTGTTGCTGGTCGTGATGGCGGTCGTATTCGGCGCTGTTGTCCCGCTGACCGAGAGCGCACTGAGAGCCGTGGTGCCGATGGCGGCGGCGAAGGAGACATTACCCGTAATGGATAGTCCCTGCTGCCCCGCGGTGGTCGCTTTGACGGTGCTGCCGAAGGCGACGGTGCCGCCGGTGGCCGTCAGGCTGACCGTGGAGCCATTCGCTGTGCCGAGGGTCACGGCTCCGGTGTAGGTCTGGTTGCCGCTGCCGCCGGCGGTGTTACTGGTGGTGACGGCGGTCGTGCTCAGAGCCGTGGTGCCGCTGACCGATAGCGAACTCAGAGCGGTGGTGCCGACCGCGCCGGTGAAGGAGGCGTTGCCCGTGATGGATAGTGCCTGCTGTCCGGCGGTGGTCGCATTGACTGAGCTGCCGAAGGCGACGGTGCCGCCGGTGGCCGTCAGGTTGACCGTGGTGCTATTCGCTGTGCCGAGGGTGACGGCTCCGGTGTAGGTCTGGTTGCCGCTGCCGCCGGCGGTGTTACTGGTGGTGACGGCGGTCGTATTCAGAGCCGTGGTGCCGCTGACCGATAGCGCGCTCAGCGCATCGGCGCCGCCGATAACTCCGGCGAACGAGGCGTTGCCTGTGATCGCCAATCCTTGTAGCCCTGGTCCGGCTGCATTGAGCGTGCTGCTGAAGCTGACGGTGCCGCTGCCGGCGTTCATCGTGAGTGTGGTTGGAGCGATCGCGTCGTCCGCAGCGGTGCTGAGCTGCGTGAAGTAGGGGGGCAACGTGCCATACGGGTTGGCCCCACTGCCGTTCGTCACGTAAACCCAGGCGTTGTTCCGGCTGGCAGCCAACCCCACGTCCGTCTGCATGGCGCTGGCGGTCGAGACGTTGTAGATGAGATTGCCGAACTGGCCGGCTGGGAAACTCGCCTGGAATGTGGGCGGCGTGTACGAGTTGTAGGAGAACGCCGTCGTGTCGTTCTCGTATTCCACGAGGATGTCGGCCACCGGCAGCTGGGCGTAGGCCTCGATCGTGTTGCTGCCCGGATTGCCCACCACGAGCCAGTTCGCTTGCACGGTCTTGATGTACTGGTAAAGCGTCTCGTAATACGCGAGATTCTGCGCCTCATCGACTCCGTACCGTTCGTCATCTGATCGAGGAAGATGCCGTTGATGGCGGGGTAGAAGGAGTGATACTCGTTGATCTCCGTTTCGACCGAAGCCAGAGAATCCGCGCCGTCTCCGGTCGGCACATAGCCGATGACCTGCCCGCCGTTCGCCTGCAGGGCGCTGATGACGGTGGTGTATGCCGGATTGACGGACGAGCCGGGCCCGCTGCTGGGATTCATGATGGCGATGACCGGCGTCGTCAGGGCGGCGGTGTCCAAACTGGCCCAATCCGTGGGGTCGGCCGTGGGATCAAAATAGGCGGGAACCAGGAGACCGGTGCGATAGCCGAGGGTGACCGCACCCGTCATCGTCACGGTACCGTTCGCCCCGCCGTTGTTGGTCGTGATGGTGCTGTCGTCGAGGTCGATTTTCGCCGCCGTGATGTTCAGATTACCGGTCGAGAGGGAAGAACCGAGGGCGACGTTGGTATTCAGGCCCACCGCATCCCCAGTACTGCTGCCGCCGTTCAGTGTCAGGGCCGCGTTGAAACTCGTCCCCAGGGAATTGATGGCGATGTCATTGGCGGCGCTGTGCCCATTCACGGTCAGCGCGCCCGTGGGGTTGGCGAACGTCAGGCTCGCCATGCTGTCGCCCAGCGTCTGAAGCGTGGTGGATCCCGAGGCGGTGAAGGTGGCATTCACCTGCCCGCTGATGGCGTTGCCCGGATCGACGTTGAGCGTGAGGGAGCCGACCGTGGCCGAATCGGTGACCGTCGCGGCGTTGGTGAAAGTGATCTTGTCGGCGCTGGCACCGTTGACCACGAAGTCTCCGGCGTTGACGCCGGTAGCATCGTAGGTGAGCGAGGTAAGGGTGGCACCGGTAATGGTCAGGCTGTGCGACCCTCCACCCGTGCCGCCGTTGAAGTTGATGGGGATGGTGTTGAAGACGCCGCCGGTGTAATTGACGGTCAAGCCGATCGTGCCCGTTCCCGCGCCGCCGCTGATGTCAATCTGTGAGGTGGTGCTCACCGGACCGGAGGCGACCAGAGTGCTGTTATCGGTCACATCGATGGTCGAGCCGCTTTGCTGCACGACGATACTTTGCGTCGTTCCGTTGGAAGGGGCAATGTAGATGACAGCGTTGGCCAGGTCGGGGACGAGCGTGTTGGCGACAGGTGAGCCGAGACCGGTGAGGAGGTTGTAGCCGTTTTCCGCGGGGTAACCGTTGTAGCCGTCGTTAATGTTGTCGTGATAGTCGGTGCTCGGGAGATCGTAAAGGACGGTTTGCAGGGTCGCGCCGTTGACGGTGGACGATTGCAACAGCGGCTGGCCTTTCATCGCCAGACCCTGGTCGGCAATGGCGATCAGCCCCGCCCAGCAAGGTGCGGAGAGACTCGTCCCATCTGCACCAAATTCGTTGTTGGAGCTGAAACTTCCACCGACGCCCCCCGAATCGTAGAGCATGACAGCCGACAAGTTGCCGCCGATGATGGAGACGTCGGGATTCGTTCGACTGTCGCTGACCAGTGCCGCGGTTCCGCCACTCGAAGCCCCCAGCCCCGAAATGCTGTCCGTGTAGGTGAAGGAATTCGTAGCGATATTTACAGAGGCGACCGCGAACGTGCCGTTGTAACCGGCAAAGGCGCCGGAGAAACCGGAGATCGTGATCGCGTTGCCAGCGAGACAGTTCGGCTCCGTTGTCGTCGTGATCGTCACCGTCTGGCTCGATTCGGAAGCGCTCGAGATGCTCTGGCCGACGGCAATTTGCGTAAAGGGCCCCTGCGTCGCGGTTCCGCCGCCCGAATTCCCCAGCCCCGTAAAATCGCTCGTGTAGGTGAAGGAAGTCGAATTCTCGGAGACGACCTGGTATGTACCGTCGTAATCGGGACCATAGAAGCCGGAGACACCAGCGATCGTGACCAGAGAGCCGACAAGTAAGTTCGGCGCCGTTGTCGTCTTGATCGTCACCGTGGTGCCCGATTCCGTGGCTCCCGAGGGAGAAGCCGAGATGCTCTGACTGATTGCAGCTTGCGTGATGGGGCCTTGTTGATAACTGGGCTGAGGCTCATACTCGCTGACGCCGCCGTCGCTGCCTCCGCCGTTGGTTTCGACAAGGCCAACGGTTCCGCCGTTCCAGGTGCTGGCAGCAACATTGTTCGTATCCGCGTAGGTGAATTGAGTGCCGCTCAGGACCGAGGCGACCTTGTAAGCGTGCGATTGGCTTTCCGCGGCATTTTCGAGTTCGACCGAGGCTCCAACGGCGACGCCGCTCTCGGTGGCCGTCGTGATCGTTATCGTGCCTCCCGTGGTTCCAGAGCTATTCGTGATGGTGGCGGGATTGCTCCACGCCGTCTCGCTTTGATAAGAACCATTGGTGTTTAGGAAGAGATTCGTGGCACCGACACCCAACACGTTGGGCGATAGGGAGGCATAACTCGGCGGCACGCCGTTGTCACCCGTGCTGGCGACGAAACTCACTCCCGCACCGGCGAAACTGCCATCGTTATTATCCGGGAGGGCAGCGGTTCCACTTCCTGAAACCGTGGGCAATCCCGAAGTACCGTCCGTGTAGGTGAAGGAAGTCGAATTCGCCGACGCGATCTGGAAGGTGCCGTTGTAACCAGCCGAGGTGTTGGTGAAACCGGAGATCGTGATCGAGTTCCCAGCAAGGGCGAAACCGGCATCAGCCCAGGTGATCGTTACCGTGTTGCTGGCCTCCGTAGCCTGGGTGATGCCGGCACTAATGGTAGCCGCTGTGCCTGTCTCACTCGAATACTCCTCTCCTCCGAAGCTCATCGAGACCACGGACACGGGATTGATGCCCTGGGCTTCCAGGGACGTATCCACTGCCGGGATGCCTGTTTCGATTGCGGTACCAATGTCGCTGTCATCGAGGCCGTTCACGCACTCGATCAGCACAATGTTCGCGCCGGGAGCGATGGCATGGGCCCATTCCACGTCCAGCGTGGTTTCGGTGGTACTGACAGGGTTACCACCACTGGGGTAGGTCGGACGCGAGGCGCTGGTCCCCATCTCGCCCACCACGGTAAAACTGGGTGGGTCGGGAAGACTTGCGAGGTTATGATCGAAATAGAACAGATCGCTCGTATTGAAACTGGCAGATCCGGTATTCACCAGGGCGGCATCGTCGCCTTCGTCAATGATGGCAATGGTTTGGCCGGCGCCGAGTCCCGCTGGGGCCGTGGCTGCCCCGGTCGTGGTGCTATAGCCACTGCCGGCTTGCACGGGGGCGGCCGCAACGGCGGTCACGACGCCTGAAGCATTCGTTGTTGCTTCAATGATGCCGTTCACGCCGCTGCCGCCCGTCACAGATAACTCGATCGACGAGCTGTCCGGGTAACCGCTGCCCCCCGCACCCAGAGTAACGGCAGTGATCGCACCGCTGGAAACCCCCGTGATGTTCGCGGTCGCGCCGCTGCCGCCATTGCCTCCAAACGTGATCTCGTTGATGCCGTACGCTTGCGCCACCTGGGTTGGCGTCAAAAATGCCGGCACCGTACGATCTTCGAGCGGCTCCACGCAAGGTCGAATGACGCGTTTGCGACCCGATCGCCCCTCCTTCATCAGAGAACGCTGCTTCCGGGAACGAAACCACTTGGCGAACCAGGAACGAATGGTCATCGGCGTAACTCTCGGCTGAATACCCGCGATCGCTGCCAGGGGTCATTCGGCACAGATGTTCTTCCCCACCGTCTCAGAAGCCAGAAGCTCCGAGCGGCGAGAAGCATCGGCCGGTAACTTCTTGAATCGCGATCTGGTCGCAGCAGGTCTTCGACCCCAGTGCGATGAAAGAAGCGAGTCACGAGAAGTGACCCGATCAATTGAAATCGAGCCGAGATGGCAAGGCAAGAAAAAACAGGTGCAACCGGCAGAATTCCTGGAACCGCTACAAAACGTCGATGTGTGGCCTGGTTCAAACGGGGCACCGGAGGGGTAACACCGTGGTAGGACGGATTTCCAATCCGTCCGCTATAGCCCGGACGGATTGCAAATCCGTCCTACTACAGTGCCACCCGCCTTTGAACCACGCCGGCAGGGGGACAATACGAGCGTCATACCCTGGCATTCCCTCCAGGGTCATGACGCTCGCCTTTTCGGTCACGGCAGCTCTTTCATATAGATGTTCTTGAACCACAGCTTGTCGCCGTGGTGCTGCAGCTCGATCGGCCCCGTGGCCGGCAGCGGCTTGCCCTTCTCCCAGTAATTCGCCAGCGGCGCGTCATCGACGACCTTCTCGCCGTTGAGGATAGACCGTCACGTTGTCGCCCTTCATGATGATGTGGAACGTGTTCCACTCGCCGATCGGTTTGTCGGCATTCTTGAGCGGCTTCTGGTCCGGGGCTGTTCTTCGGGTTGTTCCACAGGCCGCCGGAGCCTTTGCCCTTGTCTTCCGCGAGACGGCCGCTGAGGGTATCCGAGTCCCAGATTTGCACCTGCGGTTGGCCGCGCAGGTAGATGCCGCTGTCGCCCTTCGGCGGAATCTTCCAATCGACGTACAGCTCGAAATTGCCGTAGTCCTTCGCGGTTTGCAGGCTTTGCCCCTTACCGTCGTAGATCAGGATGCCGTCCTCGACGGTCCAGTGCGGGAGGTATTTCTCGTTGGCTTCCTTCTGCTTCTTGGCGAGATCCTCCGGGCTGAGCTTCTTCCGTTGCGGCAGCTCGACGAGTCCTTGCCAGTTGGTCAGGTCCTTGCCGTTGAACAGGGCCGTGAATCCGGGGGGCGGCGTGTTGTCCTTGGGGCGGCTTCTCGTTCGGCGCGAACCGGCACGGCCGTCACAGCCGAGAAAGGCGAACAGTGCGAAGGTACGTTTCATTGGTGCGTCTCCTTGTGTGATGGACGCCGCTTGCGGCTTAGCAATCTGCACCCGCCAAGCCGCAAGCGGCAAGATCAGTTTACCACCTGGCACAGCTTCGTCCAGAGCGCCTTATAATAGCGCAGCGCCTTCGCGCCGACTTCCGGATCGGGATAGGTGCTTGCCGACCTCGCAGAGCGTCACGCGATCGTAGCCGTTCTCGCGGAACAGGCGGAACAACTCGCGGTACGGATAGACGCTTCGACGCATCCTTGTCCAGCTCGTTGATGTGGCACGACTTGATCCACGGCCGACAGCAGCTTGAAAGACTGCGGCGACCGAGCCGTCCATGATGTCGGTGCGGGTTCGAGTTCCACGTCAGCCCGACGCTTGGGATGGCCGCACTGCTCCATGATCGTCTTCATGTGCGGCGGATGCGCGGTGCCGTTGCCGTGAACCTCGACCCAGATTTCGACGCCCGGCGTCGTCGGCCGCCTTGCCGCACGGGATGAGCGCCTTGCCGATCTGCTCCAGCGTCTTCTCGACCGGCACCTTGTCCGGCAACGCCGTTGGGCCGCACCTTGACGCCGCGGCCGCCGAGGTCGGCGACCAGCTCGCACGAACTCCTTGCACGTCTCGATGTTCTTCTCGACCACGGCGCATCTTCGGCGACTGAAATTCGCAGACGGTGCCGCAGCCCCAGATGTCGACGCCGGCAGTCGGCGCACTTCTTCTTGACCTCCTTGCGCTGCTCCTTGCTCAGCGACGGTTCGACGCCGTGCTTGTGCGTGGTGCGCAACTCGACCGGCGAGACGCCGACGTCCTTACACACTTCGAGCAGCGTGTCGAGGTCCCACGCGGCGGCGAGGTTGTAGGTGACGAGGCCGAGGCGGAACTTCAGCGGTGCCGCGGCTTTCTCGGCACGGACGGGAAGGCCGGCGAGGGCGGCGGCGCCAACGGCCCCGGCCTGGAGGAGCTGACGGCGGTGGAAGAGGGTCATTGGGGAGACTCCTGAAACAGCAAAGCGGGTGATGGGGATTATCATGCACAGGATAGCGGCAAATGCAAGGAGGAGTTTGAGCGGACTCTTCGCAAGAGCTGCCGCGAAGTTCACGCCTCAAGGCCTGAAGGTACGTACGTGCAAACCGATCATACACCCGAAGCCGGCTGTCCCGCCGAATTGAGGAAGGCACGGATCATTGCGGCGTACTCACTGGCAGCTTCCGTACTGTCCATCAGTAGCTGTTCGAGCTTATGGCGCTGCTGCAAGCACTCTGGTGTGGGTGTCGCGGCGATCTTCTCACTCAGCAGGTTGTTCGTCTGCACGAGCCAGCCAAGCATCTGCAACCGCCTGCCGCGCGCCTCCACAAGCTCCGCACGGTTGAGTCCGAGGACCTCGATGGTCGTCTCGCCTTCTGGGCACCCGCCGATCGCATCGGCGCGCTCTCGCGGAATTCGAGCAGGTCCGCTGGGTTTCGCCTCGACGGGTCAATAAGCAACGGCTCTTCCTTATCCAGTCGATGGGTGTGCGAACGGGCTCGGCGCCGACCGTCTTTGAGGGGAAAGAGGTTCCGCTTGAAACGCTGATTGCACAGCTGACAACAGAAGAATAGGTTTTCCCAGCTGTACGCCAGCCAGTAGTAACCCGGCTGTCGGAGTTGGTCGGTCTCCGTTTGCTTGTATCCAGCTTTCGGTCGGAAGTGTTCGACGTCTCCGTAACTGATGTGGCGAACGAACGACTCGCAGAACGCGCACTTCTTGTGCTGTGCTTCGAGGAGGGCGTTCTTGACCGATTCATCGCCGTAGAGGGCGCTCTTGAATTTGAAGGTCCGGGCACCCTTCTGGTAATCGGCACAAAGCAGTTGCGTTTCGGCCATTCCACGATCGAGCAGGACGGCCGGCGCGGCATGCTTGACAATGCGGATCATGGGGCGGCCTTTCGCTCCTTCAGCAAAAGGTCCAGGGTCTTGCGGATCTCTTCCCGCTCCTTTCTTTCCTGGGGCGTTTCCCCAAAGGGTAGATCCCCGATTTCCGCTTCGATCTTCTTCAGCCTCTGCTTGTCGGTTCCGTTCAGTTTTGGCTTGTCGAGGAGTTCCTTCCGTTCCGCCAGCAGGCGTTCGACGTGGGGCGGCCGAGCGCTTTCCAGGCCGAACAGGTCGCTCGTCAGAATTTGGTCGATGCGCCACCCGCGGATGTTCTCGACATCGTTGTCGATGACGACGTGATCCCCCTCTCTCCGCAGCACGACAAGGTTGGCGTCCGCTGCCGCCTGCGCCACCAGTGGGCTGTGCGCCGTGGCAACGAACTGCGTGTTGGGGAAACGCTTGGTGAGAAAGCCCATCAGTTTGCGCTGCCAAACGGGGTGGAGGTGAAGGTCGATTTCATCCACCGCGACAAAGGCTGGCTCGGCGAGCGGATCCGCACTGTCGGGGTAGCGTTCCACCATGCGGTTGGCGAGATCGGCTACCCAGGTAATCAGGGTCTGGTAGCCGTAGCCGAGTTGCGCAACGGAACCCAGCCGTCGGGCGTTTTGAACTCAGCGCGCGCCTTCGGATTGGTGCCGCCTGAGCTGATAAGATGAATGTCGTCGATTTCCGGTAGAATGCTCAGGAGAAGTTCCTTCACCTGCGCGAATCTGGCCCGTTGCTGGTCCCGATTGGCGGATCGTTTCATTGCGGCATATTCCAACTGAAGCAGCCACTCCTCGGGGTTCCGTAGATCCGCATTATCAAAGAACAGGCTCGCTGTCGGATCACGAGGCATGAACTCGCTTTCGGAGGCGCTCCCGACACGTCGCCCCGCGCCGTAAGCACAGCACCACGACGGGATCACATTATCACTGCGAGAGCCGTATGGTGTCATACTGTTTGCGTCAATTTTGATTCCGAAAGTGGCAACCCCGGCAGGTGGCGCTGATAGTGTCCATGACCCTGCGACCTCGACGGAGATGTCTACGTGCTGCGTGGCGGAGCGCAAAATGGATTTTAGATCGTGCAACCAATAATCGAGAAAGCGACTTACTGTGCATTGGCTCCCAAATGAGTCCAATCGTGGTAGCTGCTCAAATCCAACGAGGGACTGCAAGACAGTCGTCTTCCCCGTCCCGTTCACTCCGAGAATGACAGTCCACGGCGCCGGCTTGCCGTTGCCGTCCGAGAGGTCCAGCGTCTGCTTCGGACCGAAGCAGCGGACGTTCTCCAGGGTCAAGGACAGGAAATAGCCCCGCCGCCAACCGTCTGGCTCTCGAGTGCTGCCGTTTTCCAGAGCAGTAGGTTTGCCGGAGGAGTGTTTTGGATTGGACATGCTGCATCGAGTGTTTGAGGCATCAGGTGCGTTCAACCACCTCGGCAAAGCAGCACTCGGGTGGGAACGCCCAGAGTTAGTCTACCCTATCCCCCTGGCACTGTCGAGGTAGCGCTTCGCGGCAGCCGCTCTCGTTGCGAAGACGCTATTATGGATCGGCAGTATCCTGAATCTTGTCGCGTTTCCACAGGTCATCACCACGGTGTCCGTATATGTCAGTTTCCATGCCTTCTCGCAGCGAACTGGCCGACCAGTACCTCGCCCAGCTTCCCTACCCACCCTACCCGGTGCAGGAAGAAGCCCTGCTCGCCTGGTTCACCACCGACCAGGGCGTTCTCGTCTGCGCCCGACCGGCACGGGCAAGACGCTCATCGCCCAGGCCGCTCTCTTTGAAGCGCTGCACACCGGCAAGATGGCCTACTACACGACGCCACTGATCGCGCTGACGGAGCAGAAGTTCCGCGAAACACAGGATCTGGCCGTCAAATGGGGTTTTCATCCCGAAGACATCGGCCTCGTCACCGGCAACCGCCGCGTCAATCCCGAGGCCCGCGTCCTGATCGTCGTCGCCGAAATCCTCCTGAATCGCCTGCTGCATCCGGAGGGCTTCGACTTCAAGAAGGTCGCGGCCGTCGTCATGGACGAGTTCCACAACTTCGCCGACATCGAGCGCGGCATCGTCTGGGAGCTGTCGCTGGCCATGCTGCCGAAACACGCCCGGCTGCTTCTGCTGTCGGCAACCGTCGGCAATGCGGGCGAGTTTCTCGCCTGGCTCGAACGATCGCATGGCCGCAAGCTGGAACTGGTGGAGGGCAAGGAACGGAAGATTCCGCTGACGTTTCGCTGGGTTCCGGACGAGTTCCTCGGCGATCACCTGGTCCACATGGCGAAAGGCGAAGGCGAGAACCGCACGACGCCGGCCCTGGTCTTCTGCTTCAACCGCGATGAGTGTTGGAGCGTCGCCGAGCATCTGAAGGGACTCGATCTGCTGCCGGGTTCGACGCGGCGCAGCTCAACGCCACGGTGGACAAGTTCGAGTGGCCGCACGGCGTCGGGCCGAAGCTGAAGCAGATGCTGCGGCGCGGCGTCGGCGTCCATCATGCGGGGTTGCTGCCGAAGTATCGCCGGGAGGTCGAGCACCTCTTCCAGCAGAAGCTCCTGGCGGTCTGCGTCTGCACCGAGACGCTCGCGGCCGGGATCAATCTGCCGGCGCGGTCGGTGGTGCTGACCTCGATGGTGAAGGGGCCGCACGGCAAACAGAAACTGATCGATGCCAGCACGGCCCACCAGATCTTCGGCCGCGCCGGCCGGCCGCAGTTCGACGACCGCGGTTTCGTTTTCGCCCTGGCCCACGAAGACGACGTGCGCATCCTCCGCTGGAAGGAGCAGTACGATCGCATTCCCGAGGACACGCGCGACCCAGGGCTGCTCAAGGCCAAAAAAGCCTTGAAAAAGAAGAAACCGTCCCGGCGCGAGGGTGTGGCTTACTGGAGCGAGTCGCAGTTTGCCGGGCTGCAATCGGCGCCGCCGGGCAAGTTGTACAGCAAGGGGCCGCTGCCGTGGCGTCTGCTGGCCTATCTGCTGAAGGTATCGCCGGAGATTTCAAAGGTCCGCAACGTGCTGCGCAAACGGCTGATGGACTCGTCGCGCACCGCGGCGAACGAGAAGATTCTGGATCGCATGTTGCTGACCCTGGCCGAACACGGGTATGTCACGCTCGATCCGCCGCCGCCTGAACGCCGTACCGCCGACATTCCTGTCGGCAAATCCGATAAGCCGACAGGAATGTCGGCGGTACAGCCCGAAGATTACGCAGCCGTGCGTGCCGTGCCGACGCCGGAACTCGACAAGCTGCTCGTCTTCCGCGGCATTCATCCGCTCTACGCGGCGTTCCTTCTTGGCCATCTCGGGATTGCGGACCGCGACGAGCGCGTTCAAGCGTTCGAGAGCGGCCTGGAGATGCCGCGGCCGATGCTGCGTTACGTCCGGGTGCCGCGCCAAGAGAGTTTGCCGCCCGGTCCGTTGCAGAGAACGCGGCTCGACGAAGACCTGATCCGCCGCGGACTGATCCTCGCTCCAGTGCCGGCGTCGGATGAGGACGACGACGACGACGAAAAAGAGGAAGAATATCCGCCGACGCTGGCCGACAAGCTGCGTCTGCTGTTCGAGGCCACTTATCCCGACGTCGGCGATGTGAACACGCAATCCGTCTGGTCCGCCGGCGAGTTGCTGCGCTACGCCGGCAACTTCAACCTGTATGTGCGGACGCGCGATCTCATCAAGCAGGAGGGCATCATCTTCCGCCACCTGCTACGATTGATCTTGCTGCTCGGCGAGTTCATGCAGGTGACGCCGGCGGACACGACCGCGGAAGTGTGGCAGGCGGACCTACGCGAACTGAGCGACCGACTGACGGCGAGTTGCCGCGAGGTCGATCCGACCAGCACCGACCAGGCGATCCAGTATGCCCACGCCGCGGACGTGGTCGAAGGAGAGGCGAAGGAGACGCCAGTTCCGGCTGCACCGCGGGAGGGTCAAGCGGCGTTCGGAGCCGGCGTGTTTGACACGTGACTTGCGATCCGGATGCGAGTGTGAGTATCTTGTAGGTGTCGGCCCGGTCGATGGGAGGAGCAAGCCATCATGTCCGCGAAAGAAACCGTTCTCGCCGCCGTCCGCGCGATGCCGGACGAAACGACTACCGAAGAGATTCTGCGACGTCTTTCCGAACTGATGAGTAGCGCGATCAAGAAACCGAATTCGCCGGCGCGGCACCGAACCGCGTACTCTGACGGAAGCGGAGCGGCGAGTGCTGGAGCCTTTTCCTATACCGATCGCTGAGATCTGCCGACGCGGTCAGGAGATTTACAACCGCGACATCCGAGCCCTCGTCGAACCCGAACACAAGGGTGAAGTCGTCGCGATTGACGTAATTTCCGGGGACTACGTTCTTGGGGAGAAATCTCAGGGCATTCTTGAACAGCTGCGTGAACGTCACCCAGACGCAATTATCTACTTGCACCGTGTTGGATACGCCAGTTATCGCAACATGCCCTCGTTTACACGGAAACACTAATGGTCACTGGTCACGTCAACACCGATCTGGAACCCTCTGTCTCGCTCACGGTGCGTGGACCGGGCGGGATCGACGTATTGATCGAAGCACGGGTCGACACGGGTTTCGACGGCTATTTGACGCTGGAGCCGGCGACTGTGGCTATTTTGAATCTACCGATTGTAGGCTCGACCCAGGTTACTCTCGGGGACGGAACTGTTGCTCAAATCCCTGTTTGCGATGCAACCGTGATTTGGGAGGGAAGACCTCGTTCCATCCGAGTGGAATGCACGGTGGGTCATTGCCTGCTCGGAACAGCATTGCTCGATGGGAAGGACTTAAGAATCCGGTTCGTTCCCGGCGGAGCGGTTGAAATCGAAGCAATCCCATAAGCGGCTGTGTCCCCATCGCTCTTCTCCTGGCACATCGCAACCGTCCCGTTCCCTCTTGACATATTCTTGCCGGAATCTTATTACCCCGCCCTCTCTCGATACCGTCGATCGCATGAGGTTTGGGGGGCGAGCCGGCACTTCGGTCGGTTCGCTGGGGGATTCGTCGCTTTCGGGGAACGATCATGAACCGTCGCGATGCCGGAGTGCGGCCATCGGGGACCGCACGCCTTCGTCCGTGGTTGCTCGCCGTCGTCCTGTTCGGGCCTGCCGGCTGCACCGAGCCGTTGGCCCGTCCGCAGGCCGCCGATGAGACGGAGCGCGATCGCTACGAGGTCCAAACCATCGGCGACCTGACGCAAGTCGGCAACGCCTTGCCAACGCCGCTCGGCGGCGTCGGCCTGGTCGTCGGCCTCGACGGCACCGGAGGCGAGTCGGCCTCCGAGTACCGCACCATGTACGAGAACGAGCTGCACAAGATGGGCGTCAAGGACGTGAAGTATTGGTCCAACTTGCCCGATAGCGCCATTGTTCTCGTCTCGGCCGTCTTGCCGCCGGGGTCGCGCAAGGGCGACAAGATCGACGTTGAGGTCGCGCTGCCGCCGCGGTCGCGCGCCACCAGTCTGCGCGGCGGGAAGCTGATGGAGTGCGTGCTTTACAATTACGACTTCACGCGCAACTTGAACCCGAACCCCGACACCCCGCAGCAGATGCTGCGCGGCCATCCCCTTGCCAAGGCCGAAGGGCCCGTGCTGGTCGGTTTCGGCGCGGGAGACGAGGCGTTACGTGTCAAGCGCGGCCGGCTGTGGGGCGGCGCCGTCGCCAAAATCGACTGGCCGATGACCCTCGTCCTCAATGCCGACTACCAGACGCCGAAGTGGGCCAGCCAGATCGCCAACCGCATCAACGAGGTATTCGACGGTGGGTTGCGCGGCGCGGCGGCAACGCGGTCGCCAAGGCCCGCGACCCCTTTGTCATCCCGCTCCTGGTGCCTTCCCAGTATCGGCTGAACCTACCGCACTATCTGCGCGTCGTCCGCGCCATCACCACCTACAATGTGGCAGACCTGCCGGACGACCGGCCCGATAATCGTCCCTACCGCTGGCGATTATCCGACGATTTGCTTGACCCGGCCCATACCATCAGCGCGGCACTGCGGCTGGAGGCACTGGGGCCGACCGCCCTTCCTGGCTTGCGTAAGGGCCTCGAAAGCTCGAGCCAGCTCGTGCGCTTCGCGTCCGCTCAAGTCGCTTGCCTATCTCAACAGCCCTTCCGCGGCGAGCGAACTGACCCGCATCGTAAAGGAGCAACCGGTCCTGCGCGCCTTCGCCCTGACGGCCCTGGCTTCTCTGGACGAGGCCGTCGCCGAGTCGTGCCTGTCGGAGCTGCTCACCACCAGCGGCGACGATGAGACACGCTATGGAGCCTTCCGCGCTCTGCGGGCCAGGAACGAAGAAAACCCACTGGTCCAGGGCATCACTCTCAACGATTCGTTCGGTTTGCACCGCGTGGCACCGCAGAGTACGCCGCTGATCCATGTCTCCACGAACGGCCGGGCGGAGATCGTTCTGTTCGGCGAGGAACCGGTGCTGCAAGCGCCGTTCGCCTTCCACGCCGCCGATTTCACGGTAACCGCCTCGGCGGCGGACGGTTATTGCACCGTGAGCCGTTATCCCGATCACGGCGTTCCGGCCAAACGGCAGTGCAAAACGCTCCGGGTCGCCGAGGTGCTGCGAACGATGGCCGACCTGGGCGGAGCTTATCCCGAGGTGATCGAGCTGCTCAACCAGGCGGACCGGTGCAAGTGCCTGAGCTGCCGCCTCCGCTATGACGCCCTGCCGCTGGGCACTTCGGTATACGACCTGGCCAAAGCCGGCAAGGGTGACAAGGATCTGCTCAGGGCCGACCTGGACGACGATCCAACCCTGTACGCCAATCCGACCCGCCCGCGCCGGCCGCCGCCGTCCTTGAACGTGCCAGTACCGGGGGCAGGGGAGTAAGATAGGGAAATGCAGAAGTCAGAATGCAGAAGTCAGAAGTCAGAATGAATTCATTCTGACTTCTGCATTCTGACTTCTGCATAGGATTGGCGGGGTTCCTCATGCTCAAGCGCCTCGAACTCGTCGGGTTCAAGAGCTTTGCCGACAAGACAGATTTCACATTCTCATCCGGCGTTACGGGGATCATCGGTCCGAACGGCAGCGGCAAAAGCAACATTGTGGACGCCGTGAAGTGGGTGCTGGGCGAGCAAAGTGCCAAGAGTCTGCGCGGCGGCGAGATGGCCGACGTCATCTTCAACGGTTCGGCAACGCGGCGCGGGCTGGGTCTGGCCGAAGTCACGATGACGTTTGACAACAGCCGCCGTGACCTCGCCACCCAGGCCGAAGAAGTACAAATCTCACGCCGCGTCTACCGCAGCGGCGAAGGCGAATATCTCATCAACGGCCAGGTCTGCCGTCTCAAGGACGTCAAAGATCTCTTCCTCGGCAGCGGCGCCGGGCACGACGCCTATAGCATCATCGAGCAAGGCCGGGTCGATGTGTTGCTGCAATCCTCGACGAAAGAGCGCCGCGCCATCTTCGAGGAGGCGGCCGGCATCAGCCGGTTCAAGGCCAAGAAGATCGAGACGCTCCGCAAACTGGAGCGTGTCGATCAGAACTTGCATCGGCTGCGCGACATCCTCGACGAGGTCGAGAAGCAGCTACGCTCCGTCAAACTCCAGGCGGCGAAAGCCCAGCGGCACCAGGAATATACGCCCGGCTCCGCGAATTGCGCATCAGCGTTGGACTGCGTGAATATCACGTCCTCACCGAGCAGTTGCGCGAGCGTCAGCGCGGCACTGGAGACGCTGAAGGCGACGCTGCACGACCACCTGGCCGCCGCCGATCGGCGCGAGCGCGAGCTGGCCGGAGTCGAGGAAGCGCTGACCCGGCTCGACGTGTCGGTGCGGGAACAGGAAGCGGAGCTGGCGGCGGTGCGCCAGCAGATTGCCGCCGGCGATGCGACGCTCGGTCACGAATGGGCCTTGACGCACGAGATCGAAAACGACGTCGCGGAGAAGCGCCGCCAGTCGGCCGCGCTTAGCTTGCACGTCCAGGCGCTGGCCGCGTCCACCGCACAGGCGGCGGCCGAGATGCGCACTGCCGAAAGCCAGGACGAGTCGGTGCGGCGCGAGGTCGAGGCTCGTCGAGGGCGAGCTGGTGCAAGCCGAGGCACGGCTCATCGAGCTGCAAGAACAGATCCGCCGCGAGAAGGTCGAGCACCAGGACCGCATGCGCCAGTCAGCGCGGCTTCAGAACGACGTGGTCAGCTACCGGGCCCAGGTGGACAACCTGATACGCGAACGGCGCCGGCTGCAACAGCGCAGCGAGCAGGCGGCGGAACACCTGGCCTCGGTCGATCTGGAACTTCAGGAGCTGACACAAGCCGACGAGGCATTGCAGGCCCGGCTCGCCGCAGCCAGGCAGCGGCTAGTGGAGACGCGCGCCGAGCGCGAACGATTGCGGCAGCTCTCCGACGACACGTCGCAGCGCACGGCCGAGGTGCGCGAGCGGCGCAGCGGCGTCGCCAGCCGTATCGAAGTGCTGGAACGACTGGAGCGCAGCCACGAGGGGCTGGGCACCGGCGCTGGTGAGGTGTTCGCGCTGCTGGAACAGCCGGCCGAACTGGAATGGAGCGGCAACGTGCTGGGCCTCGTCGCCGACTTTCTGACCGTCCGCCGCGAGTACGCCCCGTTGATCGATCTGGCTCTCGGCGAGCGAGCGCAGCGTTTTGTCGTCCGCGATCTCGATGCGTTGATGGAGTCTCTGACTCGCCGCGGCCAGCCTTTCTCGGGCCATGTCAGCTTTCTACCCCTGTCCGCAGATCCGACACGACCGCGTTCTCTCGAAGACGCCGAACCGGTCAGGGCCAACCTGAGTCCAACGGCCGTCGAGGCACTGTCGCCCGGCGTGATCGCCCCGGCCGAGCGCGTGGTGCGCTGTGAGGATCCGCGCTTCACGGACCTGCCTTCCCGCCTGCTCGGCCGCACCCTCATCGTCCGCGATCTGGCCGTCGCGCGGGGGCTGGCCGCGTCGGCCGGCGGGTTTCGCTTCATCACGCTCCAGGGTGAACTCCTCGAAGCCGATGGCACCATCACCGTCGGCCGGCACCACGCCGAGACCGGCATCCTGTCGCGCAAGAGCGAGCTGCGCGACCTGCGCGAAGAAGTCGTGGTCCTCGACAACCGCCTCGCCGAGCTGGAGCGCGACCTCAGCGACCTGCGTGAGCGCGTCACGAGGCTCGATACTCAGGCTTCCGCGCAGCAAATCGAGGTTGAAGTGCTGACGGAACAAGCGGCCGACCTGCGCTCGCGCGTCGGCCAGCACAAACAGCGCCGTGCCGGGCTGCACGAGGAAGTCGAGGTCAACCGTTCCGAAATCTCCGGACTGGAGAAGGAGATCACCCGTCTCGAAACAGCGTTGGCAGAGGCCCGAACCCAGGCATCGGCGGCCGAGGAGCGTGTGCAGCAGTTGCAACAACGACTGACCGATGCCGACCGCGACATTCACGGCCTGGAGAGCGAACGGCAGCAGCGGCAGCAAGAAGCACTGACGGCCAAGGTGGCGCTGGCTCATGTCGAGGAAAAACTCAAGGGGCTGCGCTCTCGACATCGCCAGATCGAGGCCGACCTGCGCAGCGCGAGGAGGAACGGGAGCAGGAGCAGCGTACCCTGACCGCCGCCCGTGCCCGCTTGACGGAGAGCGAGGCCGCGCTGCTGCACGCTTACGCCCTGCTCTCGGCGTGGTATCCGCGCAAGGAACGGGCCGAGCGTCTTCTCGCCGAATGGACTACCGAGCGCGACCGGTTCCGACAACAGCGGCAACGATTGGCCGAGGAAGCACACGCCAACCGCGAGACCTGGCGGACCGAACAGGAACAGGCTCACACGCACGATCTGGAGGTCAATGATCTACGCCATCGCCGCGAGGTCGTCTGCGTGCGCTTGCTGGAGGACTATCAACTCGATCTCAACGCCTTCTACGAACAAGCCGCTGCCGACGGCACCCTCGCCTCGAAGCTGGCCACGCCGGCAGCCACGGAGCAACCGCCCGCCGCAGAGGAAGGCACGCCCAACTCACCGGCTTCGACGGAGGACGAGATCGAAGAGCTGAAAAAAAAGCTGAGCCGCCTGGGCAACGTCAACATGGAAGCGCTCCAGGAGTTGAACGAGCTGGAGGCCCGCGCCAGCACGTTGCAGATTCAGTTCGACGATCTGAACTCCGCCCAGAAATCGTTGCAGGAAATCATCGCCAAGATCAACCACGATAGCCGGCGGTTGTTCACCGAGACGTTCGCCGCCATCCGCACGCACTTCCAGGAGCTGTTCCGCAAACTGTTCGGCGGCGGCATGGCCGACATCGTGCTGGAAGACGAAACCGACATTCTCGAAAGCGGCATCGAGATCATCGCCCGACCACCGGGCAAGGAACTACGGACGATCAGCCTGATGAGCGGCGGCGAGAAGACGCTGTCCGCGGTGGCGCTGCTGATGGCGATCTTCCGCAGCAAGCCGAGTCCGTTCTGCATCCTCGACGAGGTGGACGCGGCCCTGGACGAGGCAAACATCGGCCGTTTCACCGCTGTGTTGCGCGATTTCCTGGACCGGTCGCAGTTCATCATCATCACGCACTCGAAACGGACGATGGCGTGTGCCGACGTGCTGTACGGCGTGACGATGCAGGAATCGGGCATCTCGAAGCGCTTCGCGGTGCGCTTCGAGGATTGGCCGGACGAGGAACGCACACCGAACGAACTGCCGGCGTGAACGCGGAGGTAACCTTTGTCCGAACCAAAACTGCCGAACGAATCCCCCACTCCCAAACCGAGTGCACGGTTCGAGTTTGGGCGTCGGCGTCGGGCCGCACCACGGAAACTGCCGAACGAACTCCACGCTGCCGGCCGTGCATGAACGCTCCGGCTCCGGCACCACGCTCCGTTGCCCGCCGAAAACTGCCGAACGAACCCGCCATGACGGCGTTTGTCCGCCCGTCGGCTTGCCGGGCGCGCAGGACCGGCGCCGGGGCGATACAAGTCCCAAGGTTACCGCACCTACGTAGGTTAGGGGGAGTGCAGAATCGCAGGAAAACGGGAGGGGTGTCGGAAAAGTTGCCTTGCATCTCTCGTTCGGCCAACCTCCCTACTATCCACCGTCAGACCAGTCTGGTACATTCCTTGTACCGAAGGAATATTAACCTCCACCGTGAAGCCCTGCCTTCTTCCGGGAATCGACCATCCCATGACGCCGCAACAGTTCATCGCCAAGTGGAAGAAGGCGGAACTCTCCGAACGGAGCGCTTGCCAGCAGCATTTTCTCGACCTGTGCGACCTGCTCGGACAGCCGAAGCCCGCGGAAGTGGACCCGAAGGGGACCTGGTACACCTTCGAGAAGGGCGTGGACAAAACCGACGGCGGCAAGGGCTTCGCCGACGTCTGGCATCAGGGCAAATTCGGCTGGGAGTACAAGGGCAAGCACAAGAACCTGAAAGACGCCTATCAGCAGCTCCTGAAGTACCGGGAGGCCCTGGAAAACCCGCCATTGCTGGTCGTCTGCGACCTCGATCGCTTTGAGATACATACCAACTTCACCGACACCGTGAAGAAGGAACACCGCTTCGATCTCGACGGCCTGGCCGATGCTGCGAACATCCTGTTGTTGCGGAACGTCTTCAGCAACCCGGATGCCCTCAAGCCGGGGAAGAAGCGAACGGAAGTCACCGAGGAAGTGGCCGGGAAGTTTGCCCGTCTGGCCGCGGGAATGGCCGGCCGCGGCATTCCACCCCAGCAGGCCGCCCACTTCCTGATGAAACTGATGTTCTGCATGTTTGCGGAGGATATCGAACTGTTGCCCCGTGGTCTGTTCGCCCGGACGGTTGCCAACGCGCGCAGCGACCCGGCCCGCCTGTCCCGGCTGCTGAAAAGCCTGTTCGAGTCGATGGCTCACGCTTGCCATCTCTGCCACATTGACCTAATCTGTACTGGATTACAGGGCTTGGTAGGATGAAGGCTGCATGTCATTCCAAATTGAGGAAAGGCCGCGCGAATGAACATTGGCAACAGCAGGGAACCGGTGCGGGCAAGCGGTCGAAAGCGCAAGCCTCCCAGCGTTACCGGGCTGACCGGAGAAAAAGTAATCCCCTTCGGCTGGTACGGAGGGAAGTTCTCTCACCTTGCGTGGCTACTGCCTATGCTGCCGAAGTGCCATCATTACTGTGAGCCATTTGCCGGTTCCGGAGCAGTCCTGTTGAACCGCGGCCCATCGCCGGTTGAAACCTACAACGATCTTGACGGGGAGGTCGTCAACTTCTTCCGCGTCTTGCGTGACGAAAAAAACCGGCTCGTCGAGGCCATTGGCTTGACGCCTTTTTCACGTGAAGAGTTCGCTCTGGCGTGCAAACTCGCTCGAGAGTTTCCGCCACCAGAATGGCACAGCGGACGTCATTTACCGAGCAGGGGAGGATTGGAATCATGGTCAAGGGTCCGAATTCTGCGCTGATGCTACAAGTCGGCGACATCGCCAATGCTGCCGTACATCGAGAAATTGAAGTGCAGGTCGAAACTCACGGTATCGCAATCCGGCCAGTGGGCTACGGGAATAAGCTCAGCTTGGACGGCGAAGGTTCCTCGGTATTCATTGAGTTTCGAGATGGCATTCCCGTTGTGGTTGTCTGGGACGACATCAACAATGAAGAGCCTAGCCACATCATTACCTTGCGAAAAGCAGCTGAGTCTAATCGTCGTGACCGGTAGCTAGTCACCTTGGGCATCGTTATGGTATTCGCCAACAACATGCTTCCGCAAGGGAGACCGCCTACTAACGGTGCGTGGTCCGAGAACCTGCGTTAGTCATGAACGGAATCACCGCCTTACCACTAGACTGGAAAGACGAGTTGGCATTGCTGTTCCGGAGTGCGGCAGGCGATCTCTTGGTCGTCACGCCCTACTTTACGTCGTTTGGAACGCAGCTCCTTGCTGATAATCTCTCGCCCGAATTCTCCTGCCATGGCACTATAAGGTTCTTGACTGACCTCTCGCCGTTGAATATTTGTGCCGGGGCGACGCAACCAGCGGCGCTTGTTTCGTTGCAGACAAAGGTTCATCAGCTTCGAGTCACTCACCTTCCCAATCTTCACGCCAAAATCTATGTTGCCGATCACAAACGCGCCATCGTGACCTCGGGAAATCTCACTGGTGGAGTGCTTCTGCACAATCATGAATACGGCCTTCTAATCCAAGCCGAAAATATTATCACTATCATCCACCAGGATGTCGCCGCCATTGCCGCTCTCGGTACGGATGTAACCGGAGACAGTCTCCAGAGTTATGCTCGGATCGCGGAAGATCTCTTGAAGAAATACGCTAGAAAATTGAGGAGTGCTCGCACGGAGGTAGCCCGAGAGTTTGAAAATGCACTCCACAAAGCAGAGGATGAACTTGTAGCCTTTCGTCTTGCAGGCGGCCCGATTACCACAGTATTTGAGAAGACGGTGATGTACTTGCTGGGGAGATACGGCGCTCTTCCCACTCAACGACTACATCCGATGATCAAAGCCATTCACCCGGACCTGTGCGATGATTCCGTTGACAGGGTGATCAATGGCCAACATTTTGGCAAGAAATGGAAGCACGCTGTCAGGCGGGCACAGTCACATTTGAAGGACCGAGGTGCCATCGAGCGCATCGACGGGTTGTGGCAAATCAGACCTAGCGAGAGTTAGTGGCCCGCGCTACTGTGAATAGGCGAATCGAGGCTGTGGAGGAGATAAAGAGAGTGTTCTACGGCTCAATGCTCACACCGCGGCAGACAGTCAGACCGGGGCCTCGGTGATGTGGAGATCACACTGTTGGGCGATGATAAGGTTGTAACCACGTACGAAATGAAAGATAAGCCTGTAACGGTGAGTGACATTGATATTGCCATTCAGAAAATTGCCAACGGGGCGGACGTGCAGAATTACATCTTTATCACGACCGCGCCCGTTGAGACCGCCGTCCGGGAATACGCCATCCAACAGTACAAGGAGTTGGGAGGCATTGAAATCGCTGTGCTTGATTGCATCGGGTTCCTGCGTCATTTCCTTCATCTATTCCACCGGCTACGCACCGATTTTCTGGATGCGTACGAGGAACTGGTGCTGTCCCAGCCGGAAAGCGGGGTCAATCAGGCCTTGAAAGAGGCCTTTCTCGCGCTTCGCAAGGCCAGTCAAGCTGCCGAATAAACGGGAAATAAGATCGCCTTCGCCGCCGTCGATAAGGAACTGGACGCCCTACGCAACAACTGGCTAAACCCGCCGGAGTGGTACTCTTGGACGAAGGGAGTCAAGATGACCGCGCTAAGAGTTGTGCTGGACACTAACGTCCTGGTGGCGGCCGCCCGTTCCCGGCTCGGCGCGAGTTTCGCCATCGTCAGTTCGATCCCTGCGCCGGAATTCCAACCGTGCCTCTCGGTGGGGCTCTATGCAGAGTGGCAAGAGGTCTTGACTCGTTCGGAACATCTTCCGCCGGGACAGACAGCGGAGGATGCCTGGGGCTTTGTGCGCTACCTCGCCAGTCAGTCGCATTTGCAGGAAATCCATTTCCTGTGGCGGCCGTACCTCGCCGATGCTGACGACGAACCGGAAAAAGGGACGCAGCTCCATTTCCTCCCTGAACAGGAGGAAATGAGCTGCGTCCCCATGTACCCCACCCGCAACTTCTCACGGTGAGTTGCCCGTGACGCCCTTCCAGTGTTTTCGCGCCCCCCTTCGTGCCGTTACTGCCGTTCGCCGCCGGCCCTTCCCACTTGCCGCTGGCTAGGAGTCGTTCCGGGCCGGGTCTTCGCGCGATCAACGCTCACATCGCAACGACTTTAGCGATCGGCACGCGGTTTTCATCAATGCAAGCAGCAGCGATGGCGTGGACATTGAAGGAGTGATGTGTTGATGTGTTCACCGATAATTCACAATTGCCTTGCGTAATCCTCACCAATTTCCGTATAGTGGTCTGAGTCTCATCTCACTCCATCGGGAGTGGCTGTCATCTCTCCCGACGGCAACAAGGAAGGACTGACCCAACGGGCGCGTCGTCGGGACCGCCGTGTTGTGGCGCGAAGCGCCGCGGAGCGGCTGGATCGAAGGCTCATCGAGTCGATGAACCTTCCCACCGAGGAATGAATATGCCTGTTGAATTGTTGGTTGGTGCGGCGGTCGGCGCGGCGGCGGCTTCACCGAAAGCCCGGAACGTCGTGCGCAAGGGGATGGTTTACGGCGTGGCCGGGGTGCTGATGGTCTACGACAAGATTGCCTCTGTGACGCACGGCCTCGTCAAGGGAGGCGCGAGGGGATGGCGCAGCCGAGTACGGCCGCTGCCCCCACGAACGCTGCACCGGCAAGCCCGGCCGCGGATGCCCCGCCGCCCAAACCGGCGAATTCCGAGGTTCGTCTGACCAAGACCGCGGCGTCGAGTTGAGGTTCGTTCACCTCATCGCCGGGGTCTATGCCATGCCACTCCCGAACACTTCGAATTCCGGGGCCGCTTCCGGCGGCATTGGTTCGTGTACAGAGGCCAACGACGCCATGAAAACAGCTGAACGAAATGGTGCAGATCATGCCGAAGTAACCACGGTGCAGGCAGCCACAACCGAGACACCGGGAACGAACGGGGAACAGGCCAGCCCCCGCATCCAGAAGGCTGAACAAATCGCCGACCGTATCACGGGGAGCGTCGGTTGGTTCGCCTCTGCCACCGGCGAGAAGATGCGTTACCTCGCAGCCCGAACCCGAGAAGTAGTCTCGGACTTTTGGGCTGAGGTGCAGGATGTACGCCGCGGCGAAGGTGCCCAGGATTCGCCGAAGTAAATCCTTTCTTATGCGCATGGGGCACGCTTCCGGCCTGCCGGCTTCAACGGCACGCTGGGAGCGTGCCCCACCACGTCGGAGGGCTCCTCTTGGAACCGAGTCGCTCCCCGGCCGGTGAGGCCCTCGAACCGCAAGTCGTCCATTCGAGCCGGGGTCGTCTTCGCGTTCACCTGCCGCAGTGGGCGCGGACGAATCAGACGAATCTCGAAGCAGCTCTCCGCGCTCTACCAGGGGTATCCGGAGCCGAAGCCGGTCCGCTGACCGGCAACGTCCTGCTCCTCTTCGATCCGCAAACGACGAAGCCGAGCATCTTGCTGGACCAGCTGCGATCGCTCGGGGATGACGTCCTCTCGGGTCATGCGACCCGGTTGCCGGCACAGACTATCGGCACCAAAAAGCAAGCCGCACACTCGCGGCACAAAAAAGGCGGTAAAAAGCATGCACGCATCTCCGTGCATGGGTTGGATCGCGATCCGGAGTTGGGTTGCCGCATCGTGCATCGACTGAAGACCAAGCACTTCGTACGCGCTCTGGTGAAGCCGCTCACGGGCCATGTCCTGATCGAGCATGAAGACCTGAGCGAAATATGGGAAGAGATACTGGCGGAGGTGACCCATCTGGAGCTGCCGCTCGTCCCCGGCGAAGATCGGCCGGAACATCCGCTCGACCCAGTCCCGCTGATGAAAGGTACAGTCCGCACCGTCGGCAGCCTGATCGGCCTGGGGTTCATCACGGTTCGTCGGCTGATGTCGCCAGCCCCCGCCATCTCGGCAGGAGTGGGCTTCGCCGCCCACGCCGCGGGTGTGATGAATCTGGTCCAGGGTTTGCCGTTCGTCCGCCGTGCCTTGAAGAGTGTGCTGGGCCGGCACGGCGCCGATCTGACCGCAAGCGGCCTCGGCATCCTGACCCAAACGGTCGCCAATTTTTCGTTGGGCCTGATCGTCTCGTTCGCCGAGTCGCTTCTGTTTCTCGGCGAGGTGATCGCTCGCCGGGCTGCCTGGCGCCGCTACGAAGATCGCCTCGACGGCGTGGTCTCGGAGGAACCCGGCAGCGTCGTCCGTCTCGAATCGGGCACGCGAGTCCCACTCGCCGCCCGAGTCATCGAGGGGATGGGCAATGCGATCGGCACGAGCGGCCACCCCGTCGCGCTGATGCCCGGCGCGAAGGTTGACGCCGGTGCCGAGTTGCTCGGCGGACCGTTCGTGCTGGAGCTGAAAGGCGGCGAAGCCTTCGAGCCGGAGCCGCGCGAGGTGCCGCCGGCCGCGACAGTTTACCATCGCTACCTTGCCGTCATGACGCCGGCCACGTTCGGCTTCACAGCCTTGACCACGCTGCGAACGGGCTCACTGTTACGCTTCTTCGAGTCGCTGCTGCTGCTCAATCCGCGCACGGCCGTGATCGGTCACGAGTCCGCCAACCTCAACTGTGCTTCCCGCATCCTCCGTGCCGGCCTCACCGTCGTGGGCAGCCGGCCGGAACGGATCGTGCAGCAGCCGACGACGGTGCTACTGGACGGACCGCGTCTGCTCGCGCGCGGCTTCGAGGTGGTCGGCGTTCTACCGTTGGGGCTTGCCGTCGCGGATGACATTCTGGATCTGGTTTCCGTCATCTCGACCGCTGCGGGGTCGCCGTGGGGCAACGTGTTTCCGACGCCGCCGGCTACGACCACAACCGGCGGCGACTTCAACGGACTGTGGGCCTCGGCGACAGTCGAGGGCTGCCACTACACCCTCGGTCCGCCGGAAGACGAACCGACGATCCCGGAAGCGTTTCTGCACCTTGAGGAGGGCGGCTACCTGCTGGAGTTGTTCAGCGTGTCGGACGAACGGTCGTTCGGCTACGTGGCTCTGCGTGCCCACCTCGCGGACGGTGTTGCCGATCTCATCGAGACATGCCGCCGGCTGGGAGTCAGTCTGGAACTGCTCGCCGGAACAGGATCGCTCACGGTCGAGGAGCTGGGCGCCGCACCGGAGTGACGGTGACATCGACGGACGACGTCGTGGCGACGATCCGCGAGCGACAGCGGACGGGGGCTTTGGTGGCTCTGGTTTCCGACCATGCCGAGGCGGCCGCCGCCTTTGCGGCCTGCGACCTTGCGATCGGCATGGCCGATAGCCGCGGCTCGCACTTCCCGGCACGGGCCGACGTGCTGGCCCCCGACCTCCGCGCCGTGGCAGACCTGCTCGAAGCGGGGCACCTGCGCTCCGTGGCGGAGCGCGACGGTGTGATCTTCTCGTCGGTAGCCAACGGCTTTGGCGCGATCCTCGGCTTGTCGCAAGGGCCGTTGGGGGTCGAGATCGCCTCGCTCAGCGTCTACTTGTCGGCACTGGCGGTCATGGGAGTCAGTTGGGCTCGTCTGCGCGGCGGCGATCGGCCCGAGTCGTCGCTGGCCAGTCTCGCCGATCCGCGGCCGGAACGCTGGGGCAGACGGACTCTGGGCGATGTGCTGCGCACCTTCGGCTCTACGCCGGAAGGCCTGAGCAATGCCGAGGCCGGCGTCCGGCACATCCCGAACGTCGCCGCAACCGCGGGAGACGAATTCCTGACCGCGTTGCAGAATCAGGCACGCACGCCCATCACCGCCGTCCTGGTCGGCGGCGGCTGTTTGACGCTGGCTCTCGGACAACCGCTCAACACGGCGATTATCGGCTTCACGACCGCACTTAACCTGGCCGCCGGCATCTGGCAGGAGCGCGAGGTGGGCAAGGCGTCGGAGGTGCTGCAACGTCTCGGCGCGGCGTCAGCCCGCGTTTTGCGCGACGGCCAAGTGTGCGTCATTCCGGCCCTCGACGTCGTCCCCGGCGACATCCTGATGCTTGCGCCCGGCGACCGCATCGCTGCCGACGCCCGTGTGCTGAGTTCCTCCGGGCTGGAGGTGGACGAGGCGTCGCTGACCGGCGAATCGCTGCCGGTCGTCAAGGGTCCCGACGAACTGTCGGACACGGGTCGCATCGTGCTGGAAGGTAGCGACGTCGTGGTCGGGACGGGCCGGGCCGTGGTGGTGGCGGTCGGTCGACACACCCGACTTGGGGCGACGGCCGCGGCGTTGAGCGTGGATCGGGCCGGGCTGAGTCCGATGGGCGTTCGTCTGAGCCGCATCCTGAGGATCGGCGCTACCCGTGGCCTTCGCCGGCGGGGCCGTGGCGGGTTTGTCGGGCCTGGTGTACGGCGGCACAGCGATCGGTCAACTGACGCTCGCCGTGACGACGGCTATCTCCGCGATCCCGGAGGGTTTGCCGTTGTTGGCGGGCGTCGGCCAGGCAGGAGTCGCCCGCCGCCTGGCCGCGCGCAAGGCTCTGGTGCGGCGCATCGGGGCTGTCGAGGCGCTGGGCGCGTGGACGTCGCCTGCACCGACAAGACCGGTACGTTGACGGAGGGACGCCTGGCGCTGCGTCTCGTGGCCGACGGCGAGCGCACGACCATCGTCCCCGGCCCGTTTGACCCCGAATTGCGGCACATCCTGCTGACGGCCGCCCTGGCCAGTCCGCATCCCGATGCGCACGGGACGGTGTCCACAACGGACGTGGCGGTGATCCGGGGTGCCCGCGAAGCCGGCCTGAACGACGAGATCCGAGCACCGCGGTTGGTCGAGGTGCCCTTCGACGCCGTACGAGCCTTCCACGCGGCGCGCGTCGTCGGCCGGCTTTGCGTCAAGGGGGCGGCCGAGCGTTTGATCCCACGCTGCATCCGCTATCGAGATCACAACGGCGAACGCCTTCTGGACGGGCACGGCCGAACGGCGCTGCTGACCCGCTGTGCCCGCCTGGCCGACCAGGGACTGCGCGTTCTGATGGTGGCGGAGGGACCGGCGAACGCGGAACCGATCAACCCCGAAGGGCTGACGGCACTCGGGTTCGTCGGCATCAGCGATCCACTACGGCCGTCCGTGCCCGAGGCGGTGCGTCGCTGCCAGGCGGCCGGCGTCCGCGTCCTCATGCTGACGGGCGATCATCCCGCGACCGCCGAGGCCATCGCGCGCGAGGCGGGCCTGCTGGACGGGCAGTACCGGCGCGTCGTGCGTGCCGCCGAACTGGCCGCCCTCTCGCCGGACGAACTGGACCGCCGGCTGAAGAACGTGGCGGTGATCGCACGGGCCGCCCCGCTGGACAAGCTGCGCGTCGTCGAGAGCCTGCGCCGCCAGGGGCACACCGTCGCCATGACCGGCGACGGCGTCAACGACTCGCCGTCGTTGCGTCTTGCCGACGTGGGCGTGGCGATGGGACGCGGCACGGAGGTGGCGCGGCAGTCGGCCGACGTGGTGCTGGTCGACGACGACTTCGCCGCCCTGGTCGAATGCCTGGTCGAAGGGCGCGGCTTCTGGCGGAACATGCGCAACGCCCTGGGTCTGCTGCTGGGCGGCAACGCCGGGGAACTCGGGCTGGTGGCGGGGGCGAGCCTGCTGGGATATGGCTCGCCGCTGACGACCGCGGAGATCTTGATCGTGAACCTCATCACGGACGCTCCACCGTGCCTTGCTGTGGTGTTGCAACGGCCGCAGCATCGCAACCTGGCCGGACTGGCGCGCGAGGGATTGGAGGCGCTGGACACGGGGCTGCGCCGCGACGTCTTCCGCCGCGGCATGGCGACTGCGCTTCCGTCGCTGGCGGCGTATCTGTTCACGCACAGCACCGCTGGGCCGCAGCAAGCAGGTGCGGTCGCGTTCACGAGTGTCATCTGCACGCAGCTGGCGCAGACCCTCGACGTGGGCCGCGTGGAGGGCACGCTGAGCGGTTCGGTGATGGGCGCGGTGGGGGGATCGTTTGGTCTGTTAGCGGCGTCCGTTATGATCCCACCTTTGCGGAACTTCCTGGGCTTGATGGCGCCGGGAGCGTTCGGCTGGGGAATGGTGGGATTGAGCTCCGCTGCCGCCGTCGCGGTCAGCCGAATGATCTCGGCGACGGGAACGTTTCGATCGGCGACGACTCCCGCGCTGGGCGGGCAGGAATTCGCACCCACCGCCGCGCTGCTGTTGCCCGCTGGACTCTAGGGTGGTTAAGTTCGTCATGCCGCGGTGCGGTATGAGGAGGCAGGGAGCTAGGATGTGACTTTGATCGGTTCGTTCTTGCTTGACGTGTCTGAGCCTGGTGATGGTTCTGGCGCAGCTTCAACAAGAATTGGGAAGTCCTGGGCCATCCAATCGTTAGACCCAACCCGTCGCAATCGAGATTCGATGCGATGAACCCCTGGCCCAGAAAATGGTAATGGCCCACCAGCGCTGATGAGGCTGAATCTGTGGTACGGCATAGTCAGGCTTGTGAAGCGGAGATTAGTCCTTCCCAGTTTCACCCTCGTTCCAGTTGGTGAAATCAGGTTTATTTCAATCTCCCATTCTATCGCAGGATCGTCTCCGTCAGTCAACATCCATGAGGAAGTGATACGTAGCGGTTGCCATTGCACGAGTATTGGAGGCTCCCCAGCCTTTGGTGTGGGTACCCGTACAACGGTTAGTTTTTCAAGTATGCGAAACAGGCTTACGAGGTTCGTAGCGCTGTCGTCCGACCCAGACTCAGAACAGATTGTGTATACGGGTCTAGGCATTTTGCAACTCCCCCCTGGGGAACGTAATATCCAGGGAGTGTGGTGGTGGGAATGACCTGCCTTGTAATTGTCGAACCAGAACGGAAGATTTGCAACGCCATTTTCGGTTTAAGATGACTCCACAACATCACCCCAGGCTTGGGAATGATGTTGGCAGGAAGTTCTTTAACCTCTATCTTCCACGCGCTAATAACGCGCCAATGATAATCGATGTCCACGATCCAAGCTGGTTCACTGAAAAGAGCATCGCGAAGATTCAAGTCCCCAGTAATTAGCCATACCAACTTGTCGTCGCATGGAACGACGAGAAAACGCATCGTCCGTGTTTGCTTGTCGTCGCCACACTGATAAGCAAGCAGAGGCTCGCCGCTTGAAGTTTTGCAGGTAAAGATTCGTGGTCCGTCATAGTCGTAAAGCACTTGTACGGGATCTATGTTGATCCAAATGCTTGGAACCGATTGACCGTTAACTTGCCACATCATCATTACAACCCTGGAACGACCTGAAACCCAGCAGAACGGTCAATGCCTACGTATGGCCACCAGGTCATGTGACAAGGGAATGTATTACTTGGCGTAGCTTTTGTCTTGCCGTGGGCAACTGTTAGTGTGGCGACCGCGATGAACTGGGTGCCAACATCCCAGCCAAAAGCATCCCTGTGGTGTTTGGCGTCCTCTTCGGTAAGGAACACCGACACTCCACAAGCGATACATACCTTGTTCTTGTTTCTGATAGCCTTTCCCTCATCCAGATAACTCAGAAAGTCATCCGGGGTAGGCGGGTCCGTTCGGACGGTTCGGTATACCTTCTCGGTGGCGTCAGCTGCCTCGACTGGTGGACAGTCGCTAGGACAGTTGCTCGGGAACGACTTCGCCCCGCTCATCGCAGCTCCGGATGCACGTCTTCTGACAGCCGAGGACTTCAACAGCTTACTTTTTAGAACCGACGTGAACTTGTTTGTCAAGTGAAATCGTTCCGCATCCGTCTCCGCAATATTAAATATAGGCCAGCCAGCTAACTTAGGGAAGGGTTCATGGACTGTAGTGAAGTATGCAGGCTGCGATAGTCTTGCTGTCTCCGGCGCAACCGCCGCAATTGCTACAACTTGCGCATATGCGCCCAACGGAGAATTGTGAACCGTTCTCTCTACTGCCGCAGGATTCGAGGATTCTTGGAGTCCTGCCGCTCCTCTGTTCGGCGTGGTCAGACCGCGTCATTGTCGGCCCACTCCTGGTTCCGGCGCTCAACAACGTTCTCCACGTGTCATCGACCGTTTGTGTAAGCGCAGAGAAAACAGCGGGGCAAGCAGTATTTGAACTCGAAAAGCCATCCTTCCTTATCCGGCTGCGAGTTCGGGTTCGGAAAGCTCTACCACTTTCAGCTGCATCACGATGCCCAGGCCGATCAGCTGGCAAATCAGAATCGTGGACAGTAAAGCTGTCGGCAAGCCAAGCAGTGTCGTAATCACCATGCCGGCTCCGATCAGGGCAACCGCCGCGTTCCGGACAGAACGCCGCACGCCGCCATGATCTTCCCAGTCGCGCAGGATCGTGCCGAACCACCGGGATTGCCTCAACCACTGATGGGATTCGGGTGAGGAGCGGACGAAGAAATAGCCGGCGAGGACCACGAACGGGGCAGTCGGGATGCCGGGCAGAATCGCTCCGACGACGGCCATCCCGACCGAGAGCCAGCCCAGCGCCTTGTACGCCACGCGGCCCGCACCGGTCATGTAAACCCTGGGTTGCGCCTCCGTCGGCCCGAAGTCGAGCTCGATCACCGCGGCCGGCGCCGTCGGAACCGGGCGCAGGGCCGGCAAGGCCTCGATCAGGGCCGATGCACTCGTTTGCCGCGTCTCAAACAGGATCAGGACGTTTCGGGTGACGGGATTCGCCTCGGCATGAGTCACTCCGGGGAGCAGAATGAGCCCGGCGGCGAGGTCCTCGCCCCGCGTGTCCGTCCAGTGCGGCAGGTGGACGCGGAGTCGGCCGAAGCTGGAATGGACCACACTCGCTTCCCGAGCTGGGGCGGAATCGGTGGAATCCTCCAGCAATGGTGGGGCTTCCTTGCATGGAAGGCTGACGTCTTTCATGGGACGCGTTCTCTCCATTTCTGGTTTCGTTGCCGGTCGGTAAATGGTTGTGCGTAAAGCAACATGGTAAGCATACAACCGATTCTCCCCTGCGGGCAATGGGGTACCACGGCTCGGGCGTTTTCTGGAGCATTCGCGCATCTACGTCTTCCAGAACGGCGAAAGCGATCCACACCGCGGCGATTACTTCATCGGGTCCGCCGACTGGATGGAGCGCAATTTATCGCGCCGCGCCGAAGTCATCACACCCGTGGAAACGGCCCCGCTCCGCCAGCGCCTGTGGCAGATTCTCCAGGTTCGTCTTTGCCTTGTGGCTGGTCGCCAGGTCACTTGCCTTTACGTTGGCGAACCCCCAGCTCCACCAGCTTGTCGAGTTGTTTCAATGTGTTGTTCGCCATGGTATGCCAGGATTGCCCCGGAGATGAAATGTCGAGGACCTCCTTCAGTAGTTTCTCCGCCTCGTCTTTGTGGCCGTCAATGGCGAGTTGACGGGCCTTCGCGATTTGCGCAGTACTTCTGCCCACTTAACGCGGCAGCCTCGGCCGCTTTCCTTTTCGCGCACCTTCCTCCACCATGAAGTCGAGTCCTTTCAATGATCTCTTCGCAAAGTCCTCAGTTTGTTTGTCGTTGGAAGACATGGCGAGGATCTCCTTGAGGAGTTTCTCCGCTTCGTCCCGATTGCCGTCCGTGGCGAGTTGACGGGCTTTCCCAATTTGCCGGCGCACCTTCCCTTGCTTCTCGTCCTCAGCTACAATTTTGGCGGAAACGAGTTGACCAGGCATTGGGAGTCCCTTTGGGACGCTGTGGATGTTCCAAATCAGTGCGCCGGCTGTGCTGCCGTCGGTGTCCACCACCAACTCCAACACCAGGTTGTCGCGGCCTGAGGGCGGAGACAGCGTGAATAGCAGCGCGTACTTTGCGGTCGAGCTGCCCCGGACTGTTCCAGTGTACTTTTCCGTGGAAAGGACTTTGGTGAGATCCTTTTGGTCGAAGCGCGCGATTTGGGCTTCGACGTCATAGCCGTTGGTGCTCGGCGTCAGTTTTGTGAACGTTAGCCGGACGCTCTGGTCGCCGCCTTGGCTAGCACCAACTTGCTTGCCGCGCGGCACCATCACATAGGCCGCGCCAGGCTGCGCCAGGTGGATGCCAAAAGCCAACACGGCCTCGTCAACTACCGCGGTATCAACTACCGGGGCAAGCTCCACCTGTTCGATCTGGAACTGATCGCACCAAACGGAATAGCGCAGTTTGGTCACTATCTTGCCAGGGATCGGATCCCACACCCCATGCCCCGGGGGTTTGTGAAGCCCAACTCCCGGGGGCGCGCTTTTATGAAAGAGCTTCCAGTGGGCCGGTTTGATGCGGAATGGCTCGGAGGCGCCGAGTCGGGGAACGTAGGGCGCTCATGAAACGCCAACCCCAGGGCGTATCCAACTCGATGAGCAGGGTGAGGCGGGTCAGTTCGCGCTCGGATCGTGACACAGCGGACACCAGAGTCTCCCCTTCTGCCGTCACCTTCAGCGGCGCCTGGGCGACCTTGGCGCCAGCGCGGGCACGCAACGCGGCGAGCAGCTTGTCGGCGACAACATCCGCGTCGAGCACATCCATCCCGGGGCGAAGGGCGTAGAATTGCTCATCCGCCTTATTGCGAAGGACGGTGATCTCGGCAACCGCCGCGGCAGTGTTCGCCTTGGCCGGTTTCGTGGTCCGAGTTCCGCCTTGAGCCTGTCTGCTTCCGAAGAAGTGATTTTGTCTTTCCTGCGTGCCTCATCGATGGCGGCCTCCGACGGCAAGGGGTCAAAAAGGTCATCGAAGATGGTCGGCAAGCCTTTGTTGTCCGCCAACAGTTTCACATCGATGGCTTTGATGTCCGCATCCAGTTTCTGTTGAATGTCGCGCAAGGCGGCGCGCCGGACCGCCGTGGGGGTGTTTGCCGCCGCGGCTGCGGCGACCGCTGGATCGCGCGACGAACGCAGCCGTTCCATGGCCTTGGCCCACTGCGCCTCGGTCGGCCGGGCGATTAGCTTGTCTTGGCCCCCAACGCCGTCCCAGACGAACACGCTTTGGCTGAGCAAGTACACGATCTCGTCAAGATCCGACGAAAATGCGACGGGCGCACCTGGCGCAAGAGCTTCGTCTTTGTTCGGGTCGTGCCGCGCCGCGTCTCCCGGGGTTGCTTCTCCTCCGGATGGGGCCGCTGGTTCGCCTTTCTTTGACCGATCAGAAAACCCCCACACGAACAGGACGGAAACAGTGACAAGCGAGCAAAGGCCGATGCTCCCGGCCCCGATCCATAGCCGAGGTCGGCTCCAAGGACCATAAGCAGCACAAGTCGATGAAACCGGAAGTGGTGGCGGCGCGGCGGCTGGCCGAGTCGCCGCAGAGGCTGAAGATGCTACCACCGCTCCCCGCTCCACGGGGATCAAAGGCGGGCGGACGGCGGACGTTGCAGGAAGGAGGCCGAGGACTTGCCCAGCTGCAATCCACCGCTGCGTGCCCGGTTGCAGCAGCATGTCGGCTGCACGCAACTCTCCCTTGCCGGCCAGCGCTTGAAGTTGGGCACGAGAATACGGCCCTTCCTTCACCTTGCCGCGAGCAACATACCATTGGTCCATCGGAGTAACCTTGTCGTGAGGGAAAAGCGGCGGACTGTAGATGTTCGGCAGCCCGGTCATCTCGCATTGCCCGCGGACCCGGACCGCTTGCTATGGCGAGGGCACACGCTTCGGGAAGGGCTACATCGTCTCGCCTCGCGCCGTCGAACCTGGTGATTAACTTGAAGGGCGCCTGACTGGTTATGGCTCGCGCTGGTTGACTGATTCGTGCGCACCGGTTCACTTATTGGATCACGGCGGTCCGGTGCGCAATCCTCCGCCACCGATGAAGCTACCCGCCTGATCTTTCGCTTGCAAGCATTTTCCGAGATCACTCGCATTCTCCCCCTACACCCATCGCACCGGCTCCGTTGACTCTCCATTCGTCCGCACGACGCCGCCTCCCGCCGAACCGACGGCACGACCCGACGGGAGGCTCGCAGCAGGGTGGAGGAGCGGTCACCTCACCGGACTCATAACTCGGTGATCGCCGGTTCAAATCCGGCCCTCGGAAGGCGCAGGACGAAACCGCGCAGTTCGGTACTCATGAAACGCGGATGGCGATGATTCTCGGGGCAGACCAAAGAGAAGCGCCGGTGACGTGAGCGGCCATGTTGCGCGGGCGATTTCGATCGAGGTTCTTGCGGCTCGGACTGTCCATCGAGCGGTTGTTTCTTCTCGGTCTGGAAGAAGCCTATGACCTCAGCCGCATAAACCTAGATGACCTCCGAAGGCAAGCGGTTTCACTGGCGGGGTAGACTTCGTTTGGTAGTCCGCGGGATCGTGGAAACACGTACACAAATGGCCAATTTCGACAACCCAGTGAACGCCAGAGCTAAGTTGCCGAAGCCGCCCTCGAATTATCGCGGGATGGTTGACATTCACCCGTTCGAGCAACTCGGCGATGCCGACCGGAGTACCCGCCGGCAACAGTTCACGAAGCATGTCCAGGGCGAGCGGATCGAAACACGCAAGCAAGGCCGAGTCCATCCGGAACTGCACCGGCGAACCATCGAAAGATACGTTGGTCATTGGTGTGGGCTTGCGAACACTGCAAACGGCTAACGGTTGCTTCGGATTAACTCAACCCCAGCCGTTTCAGCCGGCTTACCAGCGTGCTGCGCCATGCCCAGCGCTCGCGCCGCCTCGGCCTTGTTGCCGCCGGTCGCCGCCAGCGCTCGCACCAGATGTTCACGTTCGCGCCGCTCGTGATCGACGCGCTCCGCTTTCACCGAACCGGCCAATTCCGGGAACTTCGTGCCGTCACCGTTCGTCGGCGTCCAGGCGTCCAGTAGGTCGTTGCCGTTCGGAGCCAGCCGATTGCTGGAGGTTTCCCACAGTTCCAGCGGCAGCTCGTTCGTCGTGATGACCGATTCCTCGGCGATCACCACCGCCCGCTCGATCACGTTTTCGAGCTGGCGGACATTGCCCGGCCAACGGTACGACTTCAGCGCGACCAGGGCGTCGTCGTCGATAGACGTGACGGGGACTCCCGGCCTGCTGCCGAACTGGCGCAGGAAGTGCTGCGGCCAGCTCCGGAATGTCCTCGACGCGCTCGCGCAACGGCGGCACCCGGATCGGGAACACGTTCAGACGATAGAACAGATCCTCGCGGAATCGCCCCTGGCGGATCAGCTCCTCCAGGTCCTGATGGGTCGCCGCGATGATGCGCACGTCCACCTTGATCGGCTCGTTCGAGCCGACGCGCTCGAGCGTCATCTCTTGCAGGACGCGCAGCAGCTTGGTCTGCACGTCGAGGGTGATGTCGCCGATCTCGTCGAGGAACAGGGTGCCGCCGTGGGCCGCCTCGAACCGGCCGGGCTTGTCGCGCACGGCATTGGTGAACGCCCCCTTGACGTGGCCGAACAGCTCGCTTTCCAGCAGGCCCGGCGACAGGGCGGCACAGTGGACCTTGATGAACGGCTGTGCGGCTCGCGGACTGTTCTCATGCACGGCACGGGCCAGCACTTCCTTGCCGGTGCCGCTTTCGCCGCGCAGCAGCACCGCCGACTGGCTGGCGGCCACCTTCTTCACCAGGCCGAGCATCTGCCGTATCTGCGGACTGCTGCCGATCACTCCCGAAACAGGAGTCAGGAGTCGGGAGTCGGGAGTCAGAGAAGACACGCTCTTTCCATTCGTTCCCGTCACCGTTCCACTCTCGTCTCGGAGTCCTGACTCCTGACTCCTGACTCCTGACTCCTGACTCTTGACTCCCGACTGGAGTTGGGTTTGCAGAGCCAGGATGCGGCGTTGCTGCTCGGCGATCTTCTCGACCTTGGTTTGCAGATCGCGGTTCAGCGACTCGATGGTGCGATGACCCTCGGCACTGACCAGGGCCAAGAGCGCTCAGCTGGGCGAACGCGGTCAATAAGGTCAGGTCGTCGGGGCCGTAAGGACCGCCATCCTTCGGCCCGAGTACCAGCAGGCCCAGCAACTGGCCCTCGTGGGACAGCGCCTGGGCCACCTCGCCGCCGAGCAGCCGTAGCTGGCGGCGCACCGGTTCTGCTGACAGCTGCCGGTTATGTAATCCGAGATTGTCTCGCGCCGTCAGCGCCTCGACCACGGGACATCCCGACGACAATTCCGTCAGTCCCGGAGCCGGGCCGAGGGCATCGGCCAGGTGGTACAACGGCGGGTTGCCGCGACGGAGGTAGACCGCTCCGGAGGGCACGCCGAGCAACTCCGTCGAGGTCTGCAACAGCCGTTTCGCCAGAGTCAGCGGATCGACGAGCTGATCGATGGCCTGGCGCATCCGCAGCAGCGTCCGGTCGAGCTGGTACTTCTCCCGGCGGAAATGGCGATCGAGGGCGATCTTGAAGCGTCCGCGCGCCAGGTCGAGAGCGACCAGCAGCACCAGGGCGGCACAGGCGACCCCCAATGCCTGGACCAGCGAGGGGCCGTCGGTGCCGTGCCGGCCGACCAGCACGACGCCGACGAAGACCAGGCCGTAGTAGATCGACCCGACCAGCGAGCTGATGAGGAAGTACACGAAGCCGGAGCTGATGATCTGGTCGAGCTGCAGGAGCCGATAGCGCGTGATGCTGATGGTGAAGGCCAGCGTGACGCACGCCGAGGCCGCGAACATCGGCCAGGTGGCAGCCCCGCCGCCGAACCGGCCCTTCTGCATGTATGCCAGGTACAGCGAATAGCCGATCGGCACCAGGGCGGTGACGGAGCCGAACAGGATCCACTTCACCTGGTTGCGCTCGGTCGTGTCGGCGGCCCTGCGCAGGCTGTGGATCAGACAGCCAATGCTGGCGAGATACCAGACCAGGGCGACGCCGAAGTAAATGTAGATCTCCCACAGCATCTCCCGAAGCAGCGGGTCGAGTGCGGCGGGTGCGAACCAACGGAGACGCAGATAACCGGACACGAGCAGGAGGAGAAACAGCACCGGCGGCCCGTAGACCAGCGTCAAAACGCCGCGCGGATGCCTTTCCAGCAGCTGTTTCGGCCGGGGAAAGAGAAGATAGAAGTGCAGGCCGACCGCCGGCAGCAGCACGGCGCTGGCCATGAACCCGAACAGCAGCACCGGTTGCGTGGCAATGCGCCACCAGTGATAGCCGCCGATGTAGGCCCCCAGCGAGACAATGCACAGCCGGAAAAACTGAGCGGCCGCACGATCCTCGCCGCGCTTCCAGAAGACGATCGCACCGACGACGAATAGCCCGATCTTGAGGAAGAACCAGAGCACCGAGGGAACCAACGTCTCGATCGACGGCGGTCCGAGAGCGCACCAGACGGAACCTCGTTTCGCTTCACGCTCATACTGAATGCGAACGAGCTTGTGGCCGTCGAGCAACAGGTAATTGCGGGTATCGTCCGCAAGATCTTTCTCTTCACCTTTCTCGGCCCGTTCGTTGTGGACCTCCACCAGTTTCTTCAGCACATCCGTCCAGTCCTCAATGCGTTTATCGCCGATCTGAACGAGGACATCGCCCGGCTGCATCGGCTCATTCGACAGCGACTTCGGATAACGAAAGTCGTCGTAAAAATGATTGACGACTACCGAGAAGGCGCAGCGGATGCCAAGTTCGGGAGTGAAAAGGACGTAGCAGAGAACAGCCACCGCATACCCGAGAACAAGAATCGCGGCACCGAGGATGGCGAGGCGATGGCGTCCGTTGCGCTGGCGACAGAACGCAACGACACTTCCCCATACCGATAACGTCCATCGGCGGATGTTCGTCCACCCTGAGAGAAGTCTATCGCCAACTGCCCGCATCCTGGTTCTCCGCTTGTTCGATGGGGGTGTCGAACGGTCCAGGTCTAGCGCCGAAAGTTCGGCGCCGACGCATTACTCCTTCATTGGATTATCTTTACGGCGAATAAGCTATCAGCAAGCCCCTGTGAGATTGAGTCCTTCCGATCCAACCCAATGTAACCATCCGCTCACGACTCGTCAACCATTTCGAGCAGACAGGGCGAAATGTCTCGATCTCAAAATCCATACTACATTTCAGAATAAAGAGTTACGGCGATGATGCTGCGGTTCGGACTTCTCCACACTCCTTATCGTTAACCTGACCGGCTCTTGATACGGCGAGGAATTTAGACATTCAAAGTGTCTTTCCCAGCTTTCTCAGATTGCCAACAGCGTGACGAATAGTCGGCGCTCAGCGCCGAATTGTGGCGATTGACGGTTTCGGCGCCGACGACGAAATATCGGCGCTGTCGCGGTTGGATTATATAAGGAGCATGATAACAATGACTTACGATTTTATTGCTGACGATTATCCGGAGTTCGCGCGTCTTCGATTCTTGGTATGATGTGTGCATTGAAACATTCCGCGTCAAGGATCGGCCTGCATCGACATTCATGGAGAAGCGGCGTGAGGGCAACTCTCGATTGGCTGACGGCGAGCGGCGCAGAGTTCAATCCGACTGGTGGGCAAACAGGCTACGCCCAGCTGCAACACTACTCGGCCCGATACTGCGAATGGGGCGACGGACCGCCACTCGTCCTGGTTCCTGGTCTGGCCGGCGGCTTCGAGCTGCTTGGTCCACTTGCGCACTGTCTCGCGCACCACTTCCACGTTATCAGTTACCAGTTGCGCGGCGAGGATGACTGTTTCATGCTGCGCCGCTCGTTCGGTCTCACCGATCTTGCGGAAGACCTCCACGAGTTCCTCGACTGGCAAGGGCTGGAAAGCCCAGCGGTGTTGGGAGTGTCGTTCGGCGGCGTGTTGGCATTGGAGTTGGCCGCTCGGTATCCCGGCCGACTGTCTTCCCTGACTCTGCAGGGCGTGGGCGCACGGTTCGAGCGCGGCCTGTTACAGCAGGTCGCTAGCCTCGTGCTGTCGCGCTATCCACTGCCGTCGGATAGTCCCTTCGTCAATCAGTTCTTCAATCTCCTGTTCGGTGGGAAGATGAAGCCCGGTCCGCTGGTCGAATTTGTGACGCGACTCTGCTGGCAGACCGATCAGAGTGTGATGGCCCATCGGTTCCATCTGGCGGAAACCTGTGATCTTACTCCGCGGCTGTCCCGAGTCCGCACTCCCACTCTACTCATGGCCGGCGATCGCGACCTGCTGGTGTCCGATCAGAGCCTGAGCGACCTGGCGGACAGCATCGTCGGTTCGCAGGTCGTGCGTCTCCCTGGTTGCGGCCACCTGGCATTCGTGACGCGCGCCCAGCGTGTGGCCGATGAGATTCGACGCTTCCTGGCGTGATCGCGGAACTTCGCCGGCACTTGACCAGCCCCGAGTTCAAGCGAGGGAGCCGGCTTTCGACCCCTCGCTTGCGCTCGGGGAGGTTGTGCAACCGTGTCTTTTCTGATGCGGCCTGGGATCGTCTCGTCCGAAAAAAACGCGCGCCTGCACCATTCGCTCTTCAATAATAATTGATTTCTTATTATGAAAGGAGTGTTGCCGCGCCGACCATCCGGAAAAGTAGTTCAGACTCCACGAGCTGAGAGTCGGGAGGATGCCGAGCATGTACGGGACGACGAGTTTTGTCGATCGCTGGCTCTGGCGCCGCGGTTATCTCGACCCAAATAGTCCCTGCCGCGTTAACTTGCCCATCCTCGCGGTCTTCGTCGGCTTTCACCTTCTCGCACTGCTCGGCTGCGTGCCCTGGTTGTTCAGCTGGACCGGCGTGGCTCTCGCGGTCGGCGGCGACATTGTGATGGGCTCGCTCGGGATCAACATCGGCTTCCACCGCCTGCTGACGCACCGTAGCTTCGCCTGTCCGCGCTGGCTGGAACGCACGCTGGCGGTGATCGGCGTCTGCTGCTGGCAGGGAACGCCGATGAACTGGGTCGCGGTCCACCGTATGCACCACCACCACTCCGACGAAGGCGAGGACCCGCACAGTCCCAAGGCCAGCTTCTTCTGGGCGCATTTCGGCTGGATCTTGATTTACGATCCCAACATCTGGAGTTCGTCCACGTACGATCGCTATGCCCGCGACTTAATCCGCGACCGGTTCTACAAGTCGCTGGAACGACCGCGCGTCTGGCGGATGGTTCACGCCGCGCAGTGGTTGGTGTTCTTCGTCGCCGGTTTCGGAATTGGCGGCCTCATCGCCGGAAGTTGGCTGGGCGCCCTGCAGACGGGTTTGAGCTGGCTCGTCTGGGGAGTCGTTGTGCGGACGGTGCTGACCTGGCACATCACCTGGTCGGTCAACTCCGCCTCGCATATCTGGGGTTACCGCAATTTCGCCACGCAGGACAACAGCCGCAACAACTGGCTGGTGGCCCTGCTCACGCTCGGCGAAGGTTGGCACAACAACCACCACGCCCAGCCGCGTTCCGCGTCGATGGGCATGCGCTGGTGGGAAGTGGACGTGCAGTACCTGTGCATCCGCGCGCTCCAGTGCGTCGGTCTGGCCTGGGACGTGGTTCAGCCCCACCGTCAGGTGATCGAGCCTCCTTCGGAGCCGCAACGCCGCAGCGTAGAAGCGGTTTCAAAAACCGGCGAGCCGGCTGCGTTAGTGGCCGGGTAAAGCCCCACCCAGCCGCTGACTCAGCCGGTTCGGTGCGCCCGTGAAGGTCATGGGTCCTCAGATAGCGGGTTGGACGAACTACTTCATTCCTGGGCTCGGTCAGCAAGGTCTACACATCGTGATGCGGGAGGATATGGGCATGGTTGACCTGCGGTCTCACCGGCGCCGTTTCTTGTGCGCGAACGCATGATTCTTATGTCCCAGAGCAGAATACGATAAATCCGCCTGCCCGGCTCGATGAGCGCGGTATGGAAACGGAGCAAGTTGGGTTCCTCGTCCACCGGCAACCGAAAGGGCCGGTCGATACGCAAACCTCACCTAAACCGTCACGCCACTCCTCAACTCTACTTTGGATTTCTCTCCGATTTTACTTGGCCCCGCGCGTAATCACTGGTAGGGTAGAACTGCATGGTTCTCAACAATGAAAGGCGAGCATGGCAGTGCCTACGATCAACGTCGCATGTCCAAAATGCAGAGTGCCGCTCGCGCTGCCGATCTCTCTACCTGCGGGCTTCACGTTCAAGTGCCCTCGCTGCGGTCAGCTGCTCACACCGCCCCCCGCGGCAGTTTCTCCCACCCAGAGTGTCGCTGCTGGAGCCGGCATCGGCCCGACACTCGACTTTCCTGCGCGAGGAAGCACCTTCGCTTTACAAGATGGGGACTGCACGCCGGAGAGGCGGCCCCACCGCGAGCCGCCGCGCCTGCCGCAGATGCCGCCTCCCCTGCCGTATCCCTCCGTGAGCGACACACTCGGGGTTTCCCTCGAACAGCACGAAAATCAAGCGACCATCCTCCCGCCGTCCGCGACTGCGATCCATCACCAGTCACCTTCCCCGACTGGAACGACGACGACCCGACTGAAGAAGCAACCCCGCTCGTCAAGGATAATCCAGCTCGCTCTCGGGATGGCTTCACTCCTCGTCCTCGGAACCGGCGTGGCCGCAGGGGTGAAGCTGCTGAATAACCGCGCCAGGCAGGAACCGGTCGCTCAGAATGAACCGCCGCCCACTCCGGAGCCGGCACCGAAGCCAATCACGGACATGCCGGTCGTCGAGCAACCGAAAGATATCCCTCTGGTCGTCGAGGCGAAAAAAGAGCCTCCGAAGAAGCCGCGCACGGCTTCTGCCGCTGCCGCCGTCCGGTAATCCGCCCGTAGGCACTACCGTGGGTAAGAAGGCTCCGGTCGTCAGTGCCGAGGACCTCAACGGCGAGACGTTCAAGCTCAGCGACCATCGGGGCAAGGTCGTCGTGCTCTTTTTCTGGGGCGACTGGTGCCCGTATTGTCGGCAGAGTTATCCATACCTGAAGGAGTTGGCCCTGAAAATGGAGGGCCGGTCGTTCGTCCTACTCGGTGTCAACAACGACCAAGCCAAGGCCGATGCATTACGCGGACTGCAGCGGGAGAAAGTCAAGTGGTCTTCCTGGTACGACAGCACCAGGTCGATTGCCTCAAAATGGGGCATCGCCGCCTTTCCGGAATTCATTCTGATTGATGCGAACGGCATCGTCCGCAAGAGGTTCTCCGGATACAACGTCCCAGCATTGAAGGCCCTCATCCCGGAATCCGAGGAACTGCTTGCAGAGATCACCCAGGATAAACAGTGACGATTCGGCCGCTTGCGGGTTAGACGAGCAGCGGATGACATCACTCGGTTTTCCGACTCAACACTTCTTGCTGCCGCAGGCGCTGCTTCTGCTCGGCGTCGAGGACCAGCACCTGCAAGACCGACCCATCGGCAGTGACCCGCACGCTCCGATCCGGGCTGAGGACTACCTTCGCACTGTCCGGCAAAGGGGTCTTATCGGGTACGAGTGCTGTGCCGGTAGCGGCACTCCAGGTTAGAAAAGTGCCTTCTTCGTCCCTGGCCCGTACGCGCTCTCCGTCGGGGCTGAACACCACGGCTGCGACACGCAAGTCAAAGCCGGACAGCGACAGGACCTCCTTCCCGGCACGCACGTCCCACACCTTCACCGCGTGATCGTACCCCCCGCTGACCAACCGCGTGCCGTCGGGACTGAACGCCAGGCTGCTCACTGTGCTCGTGTGGCCGGCCAGCGAATAGAGCTGCTGGCCGGTGTGGAAGTCCCAGATCCGCACCGTCCGGTCCCCGCCGCCGCTGGCCAGCAAGCTGCCGTCCGCGCTAAATGTCACCACCGTGACGTCCTGAACGTGGCCGGTTAGCGTTCGCAGCGGCTGTTCGTAGCGTCCGTCCCACAAGCGGATCGTCCGATCGCCGCCGCCGGTCGCCAGCCAGCTGCCGTCGGCACTCACCGCCACGGCCAGGACCGCCTCCTGATGCCCCGGTAGGGCAAGCAATTGCTGGCGGGAGGCAACGTCCCAGATCCGTGCAGTCTGGTCGCTGCCGCAGCTGACGACGCGCCCGGCCGGGAAGCCAGGAACGAAAGCCACACTCGTGACGCGACTGGAGTGCCCGCGCAGAATGGCCAGCGTTTGGCCCGTCTGGGCGTCCCAGACTCGGACCGTCCGGTCGTCGCCGCCGCTGACCAGTTGGGTGCCGTCGGCACTGAAGGCCACGCTCGTGACCGATCCTGCATGGCCGGCACACACGCACAGCTGTTCGCCCGACCGGGCGTCCCAGACTTTGACCAGGCGATCCTCGCCGGCGCTGGCCAGCTGAAGGCCGTCGGGCCGAAACGTCACGCCGTTGACCCAGCCGGTGTGCGCGTCGATCGACTCCAGAGCTTGCCCCGAGCCAGCGTCCCAGATGGCGACCGTGGCGTCGGCGCTCAGCGCTGGCGAGTCGGGCGCCGTCGCGGCTGAACGCCACGCCGCGGATGGCACCCTTGTGTCCGATTAGCCGCCGCTGCAGCTTTCGGGTCGTTTGGTCCCAGAGGATGATCGTCTCGTCCGCACCACCGCTGGCCAGCTGTCGGCTGTTCGGCCGAAAGGCCACGCACAGTACCGCTCCCGTGTGTCCCGGCAGTGCAAAGAGCGGCCGGCCCGAAGGCATCTCCCAGAGACGCACGACCTGATCGCCGCCGGCGCTTGCCAGGGTCCGGCCGTCGTGACTGAAAGCGAGGCCGGCCACGGCCCCTGCGTGTCCTGTCAGCGCGAGCGACCGCCCATGGTCCGCCGCGTCCCAGACCCGTACCGTCTGGTCGTCGCTGCCGCTGACCAACCGCGAGCCTTTCGGGCTGAAGGCCACGCCGTTCACGCGCTCCGTGTGGCCCCGCAGGACGGCCAGCGGTTGACTGGAGGCGACGTCCCAGATCGTCAACGTGGCGTCGCCGCTGGTCACCAGCCGCGCACCGTCGGGGCTGAACGCCACGTCCGTAACTCCGGCCTTGTGTGCCCGGAACGCGGTCAACAGCTGGCCCGTACGAGACGACCACACCCGGACCGTGCCGTCCTGGGAGCCGCTGGCGATATCCGACCCGTCGGGACTGAAGGCAAGCTGCGTGACCAGCTCGGCATGGCCTACTAGATTGTGCAATTGCTTGCCTGTCTCGGCGTCCCAGATTCTCACCGTGGCAGCGCAGCCGTGGCGAGGCGCGCCACCGTCCGGGCTGAAGACCGTGTCCAGATCGTTGCCCGTCGGCAAAGCCAGCAGTTGCTTCCCGGTCTCAACTTGCCACACATTGGCCGGACCGGAATTCCCGGACACGACCAGACGCTTGCTGTCGGGGCTGAAGGCGAGGCTGTGGACGTTGCCGGGCTGAGCCGGCAGCGTGCGGAAGATTTTGTTGTCGGCCAGGTCCCAGAGGACGACGTGCGTCGTAAAGCTGTCGTTCGTACTGCCGCTGGCCAGTTTCTTGCCGTCTGGGCTGAAGGCGACGGCGGTCACCGAGCGGGTATGATACCGCAGCGTCTGTAGGTCCTTGCCGGTGGCGGCGTCCCAGATCTTGACGGTCGTGTCGTCGCTGCCGCTTGCCAGCTGCTTCCCGTCGGGACGACACGCAACGCACAGAACGGCACCGACGTGCCCGGTAAGAGGGGCCTGGCCGGCGGTGAAGACGGAATTGAGATGACGATGCTCCCAGCCGCGCAAGTCCCAACGGCAGGAGCCGAGATGCCGCCAGGCCAGCTCCGTATTCCCCGCCTCCCAGTCGCGCAGACCAGCGGTAAGTTGGTCGGCGTACAGTAGAGCTTCGGCTCGTTGCAGTTCGACGTCGGTCCGCCGGCGGGCATCTTCGGCTACCTTTCGGGCCGCATCCGCCTGGGCTTGCAGGAGGTTGGCCCGCTGCAGCTCGGCAGCAACGCGCCCACGGGCTTCTTCGGCGGCCTTCCGGGCGATGTCCGCGTCAACCTTCTGGATTTCGGCGTCCCGGCGGGCGGCCACGGCTCGGTCGCGCTGGTCTGCCAGCTGGGCAGTGAACCACAGGCCGGCGGCCGCCACGACCAGGCCGGCCAACACACTGACGCCGACCAGTGCGGCCAGTGCGGGCCGGCGCCGTACCCACTTCAGACTGCGTTCCGCCAATCCCGCGGGCCGGGCCTCGATCAGTTCGCCCCCTTGCCAGCGCCGCAGGTCCTCAGCCAACGCACGGGCATCGGCGAAACGCCGCCGCGGGTCTTTTTGCAGGCACTTCAGACAGATCGTTTCCAAATCGCGCGGCGTGCTGGGTTGCAGCTGGCGCACCGGGGTCGGCTCCGCCTCCAGCACCTGCATCACCGTTTCCAGGGGCGTCGGCCCCACGAAAGGAGCCCGTCCCGTGAGGCACTCGTAGAGGATGGCCCCCAGCGCGTACACGTCGGCCAACGGACCGACGTGTTTGCCGCCGCCGCGGGCTTGTTCCGGCGCCATGTACGACGGCGTCCCCATGATGGCGCCCGACTGCGTTATGCCCTCGCCGCTGGCGATTTGCTTCGCCAGGCCGAAGTCGGTGATCTTGGGAGTGCCGTCTCCGGTCAGCAGCACGTTCGCCGGCTTCAGGTCCCGATGGATGATACCCTGCTCGTGGGCGGAGTGGACCGCCCACGCCAGCGCCTCGATCAGCCGGGCCGCCTCCCGCGGCGGCAGGGGCGTTCCGCCGAGCTTCGCCGCCAGGTTGCCGCCGTCCACGAACTCCAGCGTGAAATACGGCAAGCCGGCGATTTGCCCCGTCTCGAAAATCTGCACGATGTTGGGGTGCTGCATCCGGGCGACCGACTCAGCCTCTCCCAGGAATCGCACCAGTTCGGCCGACGAAGCGTAGCTGCCGGAGAGCACCATCTTGAGAGCGACTACTCGACCCAGGCGGAGGTGTCGCGCCTTGTAGACGACGCCCATGCCCCCGCGCCCAGCTCGCCCAGGATCTCATAGCCCGGCGGGGCGACGGGAGCTTCGGCAGTCGTAGGCAAGATGCCGGAGACCGCTGCCAGCTGCGGAGTCAGCGGCAGGCCGTTGCTGGAAAAGGTGGGCGAAACCAATGGGCGCGACGACGTGGCGTTCTCCAGGTCGGTCCGCTTGACATCATCCGGCATGAGACGGTTCTCTGCTCCGCGGGAAAGTGCCGCTCTTACTCTACGGCAGATGCTTCACGGTCTCAAGCGCCGGCCGAAGGACCGCTCGCCTTTCCGGAGAAATCAAAGGGAACCGATACCTGAATGAGCAACCGACAAGTAGATCGCCCGGAAAGGTGTCCGCCCGGAATGGCATTCGGATAAGCTCTGGCAGCGGCCTGCGAGCCCGCAGCGCCAAGCAAGGGCGAGCAGAAACCGCGGAAAAAGGAGGCCTGCTCGCCCTTGCTTGGCGCTGCGGGCTCGCAGGAAATCCTTAACCGAATGCCATTCGTGCCCGTCTCCTGAAATCCCTCAACGGTATGTCCGCGCCACGCGCAGACCGACCGAATCGAGAAGGGTGGAGCGATTGATGTAGCGGACAGCGGAACGCACCAGCACGGGAGGATAGATGAACGATCCGCCACGCAAGGCACGGGATAAGTTATCTATGACTTCTCGCTTGCCTTCATCGTCGTCCAGCAGGGTCCCTTCCGGATTGATCCGGGACGCCTCCTGACACCACTGCCAGACATGGCCGTGCATGTCAAAGAGGCCAAAATCGTTCGGTTTCTTCTGCCCAACCGGCCACGTCCGGCCGTGCGAATTTTGAATATAAAACGCGTATTTGCTCAGTAATTCCTCCGGATCGCCGTAGCAGCGCGCCGTACGCGACTCGGCCCGGCAGGCATATTCCCATTCCCCTTCCGAGGGCAGGCGGTAACCTGTCCGCGTCAAGTGGTCGGCAGGCAAACGCACGGACTCTCGGTTCTTCTTGCACTTCTCTATCTCCGCGATGGAGGGATAGTACATCTGGTCCTTGGGGATGCCTTCCTCCTCGCTCAGCCAGCGGCAATATTGCGCCGCTTCATACCAGGTCACGCTGATGATCGGCCCGTCCTCATCCGGGCTGTACTTCTTGTTGTGTGGATGCTTCACCTCGGGATGGGCTTTGAGGAACGCCTGAAACTGACGGACCGTGACCGTCTTGCTGGCCAGGGCAAAGCTGCGGCCAATGCGGCGGCGGTGCAACCGCTCGTTCTCTTCGATCCGGTCCGACTCCCAGACCGGCGAGCCCATCTGGAACTCGATCGGCCCAGGGAAGAGGACCATCGTTTGGCCCTGAGTGTTAACCTGCCAGCGGCGTGACGTGCTCGAGTCGTCAACCCGCTCAGGCCCCGTGTTCGCACGCGGTTCACGCCCCTCGCTTGACAGCTTCTGATCGATCTGGCGCAGCGCTTCGCCTTGCTTCCAATCGAGCTTGCGCGCGACCGGACCTTCTTGACCGTGCCGCAGCAACCAGTCGAGGGCTGAATGCACACCCGGATCGGGGTCTTCTTCATACCAGCGCAGCATCTTGGGCAGCAGCACTTGACGGACCGTTTCCGGCAACTGTTCGGCGGTGAATTCGCCAAGGCTGAGGATCAACGCACGCCGGGCGGATACGTCCTTCTCCTCCTCCAGGCGGCGAATGAGGAGACGGGGATCGGTCCCCAGGGGAGCGAGCTTGTCAACAAGAAAAGAGCGCACCGTCGGATCGGGTTGGTGCTGGAACAGGGGCCAGACTAACTGGTCTTCGCCCAGTTGCAGGAGGGACACGGCCGCCATGGCCCGCCGCCTGGCCTGCGTCTCCCGAAGAGCGACCTGGTCTTCAGGAGGCAGTGGTTTTTGAAACTCTTGCAGGAGGAGGCCATGAGTCTGCGCGCGCTGCGCCTTCACCACGGGCCAGAGCATCTCATACCGGTACGTGCCCGCATCCAGCAGCAGATTGACCAGGGTTGTGGGCTGATCGGCGGCATAATCGGCTAAAATGCTGGCAGCCACCCGGCGTGTTTCAATCTGGGCACGATCGCGAAAAGCCTGGGACAGGGGATCAAGCAGGCACAGGCGCACGGGACGAAATGCTCCAACCCACTGGCCGAGGTACAGCGGATTGGCCGACAGCATCGGTCCGACTGCCTGCACGCCGGCTTGTTGCCAGCGCGAATTGTCGGCATCGAACAGGGCCAGAGCGGCCAGGACCCGCAGCCGGGTCTCGGCGTCCAGCTTGGGATCGTCCACGCAGCGCCGACAGCGCGGGGCTAATTCCCTACCGTAAGGTGCCAGCGCATCTCGCAGCAGCAACATTTCCTGCGGCTCCGCCTGGAGCATGCCTTCGCTCAGCAGTGTCACCGGCCGAGTATCGTCGGGCAGGAGCGCCAGTCCCACGCGCAGCAGTTTCAGAGCGGGTAGGTCCTTTTTCTCCCAGTGCTCGCGCAACCGGGGCAAAACATCGGCGCCGGACTGTTTCAAGTTCTGCAGAATGTTGGGGACGGCGTGGGGATTGGCTGTCAACAGAGCGTCAATTTGCGCCAAAGCTCGTTCCTTGCGGGCTTGCTCCTCACGCTGCAAGGCCTGGAGTGCTTGCTGCCGTTGTTCCTCCGCGGTCTTTCGGGCGGCGACGGCCTGCTGCCAATGCCAGGTGACCAGGCCAAAACCCACGGCGGTCACCAGCACGATAACCGCCAGGGAGGCAGCCACCGCCGGCCGACGTTTGGCCCATTTGATCGAGCGTTCCCACGAGCTGATGGGCCGGGCCTGGATGGGGCGGTTCTCCAGAAAAGCTTGCAGATCATCCGCCAGATCCTGGGCTGTAGCGTAACGCCGGGCTGCATCCTTCTGAAGGCACTTCAGACAGACCGTTTCCAGGTCCGTGGGCAGGCGGGGCACCAGGCTGTGCGGCGACACCGGCTCTTGATGGCGCACCAGGTCCAGGGTCTCCACCACGGTGATCCCGCGCAAGGGAGGACGGCCGGTCAACATCTCATAGAGAATCGCTCCCAAAGAATACACGTCGGTGCGGGGACCAATCTTCTTGATCTCGCCGTTGGCCTGTTCGGGAGCCATGTAGCTGGGCGTCCCCAGGACGGCACCGCTTTGGGTCTGTGCCGAATCATCGTCAAGATTCTTGACCAACCCGAAATCGCTGATCTTGGGGATCGTTGTCTGTGGCCAGTTGTACTCTGTCAGTTCGGGCGTGCTTCTTGTGTCACTCGCGACCGCTAACAAGATGTTGGCCGGCTTCAAGTCACGGTGGACGATGCCTTGCTGGTGGGCAACATGGATGGCCCGCGCCAGGGTCTGAGCGATCTCGGCAGCGTGACGGGGCGCCAGCGGTGTGCCATTCAGCTTGCTGGCCAGGCTGCCGCCGGCAATATACTCCAGAGAGAAGAACGGTTTGCCCGCTGCCTCGCCGATTTCATGGATCTGAACGATGTTGGGATGCTGCAAGCGCGCCACGGCCGCAGCTTCGGCATGGAAGCGTGCCAGCTCCGACTTGCCGGCATGAACGCCCGCCAGGATCATCTTCAAGGCGACCAGGCGATTGAGGTTGGTTTGCCTTGCCTTGTAAACGACTCCCATGCCGCCGCGACCCAGTTCGTCCAGGATTTCGTAGCCAGGGATGACGAGGTTGCTCGGCACTTCCGCCGCAGCACACGCCAACCTGACCCCGCCCGTTAGCATGGTGCCGCTACCGGGGTTGCCGGTCGGTACTGGAGCGACTTCCTCCGTCGCGGGCAAGTAGTTCGGCCGGTTTGGTAAGTGACCAGGCTGGGTGGCGAGCGTGTGTTCAGGTGCGGCGCCAGGAGGCGAGACGGCCGCCGGCATCTTGGCACGAACACCGGGTTGATCGGCAGGTTCGGGAACTGAGCGAGTCTCGTTCAATAGGCACCAGGTGCTGGTGGGCGTCCGAGTGCGTGGGAAGAAGATTATTATAGTTCAGTGCGGTGCCCTATTACCAGTAGATAATTTCCAAGCCGATTATCCGTATGACAGCCGATGAAGTGCGACATTCCGACTCCGGAAAGAGGCCTGGTTCAAACGGGGCAGCGGAGCGGTAACACCGTGGTAGGACGGATTTGCAATCCGTCCGCCATCGCCCGGACGGATTGCAAATCCGTCCTACCACGGTGTTACCCGCCTTTGAACCATGCCCGGAAAGGAACGTGGGATGATAAGTGAGCAACCTGAGTCGGACTCGACTCCCGCGGTGCCGGAGGTCAGCGAGAGACAGCGCTGGCAGATCCTCGTGTTGTGCCTGCTCGGCTGGATGTTCGACCATTACGACATGATGCTCTTCGCCTACATCGCCAGCGCCATCGGCAAGGATTGGCAATGGGGCGAGGCCTTCACAGACTACAAGGCCCTGCTGCTGGGCGTGGCACTGTTCACTTCGGGGATCGGCGGGGTTGTGTGCGGCGGTCTGGCGGATCGTTTCGGCCGGCGGTGCGTCATGGGCTGGACGATTCTGCTCTACTCCCTCAGCACCGGTCTGTCCGGCCTGGCGTTCGGCCTGGTCAGCCTTGCGTTCTTGCGGGCTATGACGGGGTTCGGGTTCGGGGGCGAATGGGCCACGGGGCAGACCCTCCTCGCCGAGGTCTTCCCCAGACACCGCCGGGGTGTCGCCTCCGCCCTGCTCCAGGCGGGCCAGCCGATCGGCGCCATCCTGGCCGTCCTGACTGGTCTCTGGTTGGAACCGTACATCGGCTGGCGCTGGGTCTTCGCGCTGGGCGCGGCGCCGGCGGTCCTGGTGTTGTTCCTGCGCCGTTACGTGCCGGAATCGCCCCTCTGGTTGGCCCAGGCAGGCCGCGAACGGCGCAGCCTGATCGAGCCTTATCGCATCCTGCTCGCGCGATCATTGGTGGCGTACGCTGCAAGGGTTGGTGCTTGGGATCAGCAAGCTGGGTACCTTCTGGCTCACGTTCGTCTGGCTGCCCGACTACTTCGAGGAGCTGGAGCGAGGACATGGCGCGGCCGCCAGTCTCCCCATCATTGACTTTGCGGAGACAAAGCGGCAACTCCAGCTCTGGACGCAGGTCGCGCTGCTGATCGGGATGCTCGTCTTCGGACCTCTGGCCGACCGCATCGGCCGGCGTCCGACCTTCACCCTGTACTCGCTGCTGTCGATGGTCGGGTTGCTCGCCCTGGCCCGGTTCGGTCCGCAATTGCTGGAGAATCGCCTCTGGTTCTGGTTGACCATGTGCGTGGTCGGGCTGGGGGCGGGCTGCACGGCCGGCTTCGGCGCGCTGGCCGGCGGAACTGTTCCCGACGTCCATCCGCGGTACGGCGATGGGCACCGTCTACAACGTGTCGCGGTCGTTCCAGGTGGCAACGCAGTGGCTGATGGCGGTGATTGCGACTGGGGCCGGCGTCTCGTCGGGGCTGCTGCTGGCCGCGGCTTTCGCTTTCGTGACCGCGACCTGGGTGTGGACGCTACCCGAGATGCGCGGCATCGCCCTGCGCAGCGATTGACTTCGCGGCGCCGGAAAAAGGGTCAGGCATCATCTTTCGGTGCTTGAGAGCACCCCGAGCAGGATTCGAACCCGCAACGCCGCGTTCGAAGCGCGGAATGATGGTCCATTTCACCATCGGGGTATCTCGCCCAATGCAGAAGTCAGAATCAACTTCTGACTTCTGCATTGGGGAAGTGCTCTCACCCGGATTCGAACCGGGACTCCATCACGGAATTGGCTCCTCGGGCCAACGCGTCTGCCAGGTTCCGCCATGAGAGCGAGATTCCTCCCCTCTCCCCTCCGGGGAGAGGGGTTGGGGGGTGAGGGGTTGTAAAATCAGTGGAACAGGTGGGAATCGAACCCACAACAGGTTGTTTGCAAGACATCCTCGCGCCCCAGCGACCATGCTGTCCCATGTTGTTTAGCCGCGAGACTCCGGCGAGCGTTCGCAGCCAAGCAGCCCGTAGGGGAGTCGAACCCCTCTAGCCGGTTCGAGAGACCGGGGACCTCACCAGAAGTCAAACGGGCCGTGCAGCAGATCCGTCAGGAATCGAACCCGAACAGCGAGAGTTTTGGAGGCTCTCCGTCGTACCCACCGACTGCGGACCTGTGATCTTCGTGAGCACGCGGCGCAAGCAAGTGCAAGCGCTGGTTAGCACTTGCTTGCGCTGCGTGCTCACCGGGTTGTCAGTGCGTCGGGCAGGAGTTGAACCTGCACAGCAAATGCGGGCGGGTTACAGCCGCTTAGGCTCGCCAATGCCCAGCCGACGCATATTGTTCAGTAGCACAGGTGGGAGTCGAACCCACATTCCTCACCAAGGTTTGAGCTTGGCCGCTTTGCCGGTTTGCGTACTGTGCCGTCCTGCCGTTTCTCATACCGTCGTTGTCGCCGTCTGTGACAGATTGTTTCGCTTTCAGTCGGGATGGCCGGATTTGAACCGGCGTTCTCCTGGCCCCCAGCCAGGCGGAGTAAACCAAACTTTCCCACATCCCGATTATGTGCGGACACGGGCAGTAGGGTCGGTGGGAGTCGAACCCACACCTCAAGGTTTAAAAGACCTGTACGCTGCCTTTACGCCACGACCCCGTGTGCGAGCGGGGCCGGCGTTTGAGTCGAAGCAATCGCGGCATGGTAATCTCCCTGATTCCGAGTAGCCCGTTGGGGAGTCGAACCCCACTGGATGGTGTGAAAAGCCATCGGCATCACCGAACGCCGAACGGGCCGTGTCAAAGAAAAAGGCCAGGCGTCCTCGTTGTGACACCTGGCCTTACAAGCCTCTTCTCCGTGAGAATTAGCTCGGTGTCACAAGCGCAGAGGGTGAGCGGGAAGGCCTTTCGCCCACACACAAGCCGGACGCCCGGCCTGTTCGCGTTCAAGCAGTCGATAAGGTTTCGTGGCCTTCATTGCTGATTATTTCTCTTGGATCGACGCGACTAAATGCGTCGTACACCAACCTAGACGCAGGCACCGCGCGCTTGGTTCACGAAAAAAAATCGTTTAGCCGCGAGCTTTTGCGAGCGCTGGGCTTCAGCGCTCGCAAAAGCTCGCGGCTAAACGGAACGCTCACTTTCGCTCGAACTTGTCCGCCGCCCCGGCACGCTTGTAAATCTCCGCCGTCTTGTCGAACGCCTTGTTGTCCTTGGCGCCGATGATCGTCAGCTTCGCGGCGCCAACATGCCGAGGGCGTTGGGAATGTCCAGCACACGCAACACGCCGAGGAAGTACGGCCCGTCTTTGTGCGACGACGGCGGGTTAATGAGGACGATCTCCTTGATCGACGGCTCGAACAGGGCGGCATAGGCAGCGAGGATTCCGGCTTTGCCGTACCCGCTAACGCGCCTCCCAGTCTTGACTTCGTCGCCTTTCTTCTCGGGGCGAACTAGTGCCGCAATGTCCCAGACGCGCCCCTGATCTGCGGTTCGACCGACCAGGACATGGGAACGCTCGATATAATTCGGGGGCGATTTCAACGTCCAAGCGCGGTAGTCTGAACCAACTCCACGGGGCATATAGCTGACAGCGGATTCGAACAATCGCTTTTGTTCCTCAGCGGGAAGAATCTTCTCGAGTTGCTCAATCTCCTCCTCGGACGTGAAGACGAGAACATCAGGAAACACACCGAAAGTCGCCGATGTTTCAATTCCGGGTTCGGTTTCATACACCGCACCATGTGGTCCTGGTTTCCTATGAAATAGCTCACGGACCTGGGGAATCCGCTCCGGAAACGCGCGAAACGGCCTCTCTCGCAGTTGCTTCATCAGCCCCGCCTTCCACTCCTCGAACTTCCCCAGCTCCGGCAGTTTCACGTCGGCCCGCGGCACAAACGTCTCGTCGATCCGGTCATTGATCTGATCCTTCGGTATGTCCGCGTCCTCCGGAAAGACGCGCAGCTCCTTCCCCGGCAGCGGCTTGAAATCGGCGTCCTTCACCGCGCCGGCGTCGTTTTTCAGATGCTTGTTGATCCACTTGAACACGGCGATTCGCAGGTCCGGCCGATAATCGTGGCCGCCGACGCTGACGTAATCCTCGACGAGGTCCGGCTTGTCGTACATCTTGTAAGCGCGGCGCAGCCTCTCGATGATGCGGCGATTGCCGTCCATCGGGAAGATGCGGTCGTTGTCGCTGTTGGCGAACAGTAGCGGCCGCGGGGCGATCAGGGCGGCGATCGTCGTCCATTCCCAGGCGTAGGTGTTGATGAGGAACATGCAATCACAGTGGCCGTTGATGACTTTGTTCGACACGTAGCTTTCCAGGTCGCTCATGCCGCTGACCGGCACGGCGACCTTGACGCGCTCGTCGGCGGCGCTGATCCAGATCGTGGCCGCGCCGCCGCCGGAGATGCCGGTGACGCCGATGCGGTCGGGGTCCACGTCTTTGCGACTTTGGAGATAGTCAATGGCGCGAATGCCGTTCCAGCACTCGACGCCCGCCGGGGTGTAGCCGGCCGCCTGCCACCAGAATCGGCCGAGGTTGTAGGTGCCGTGATGCTTGCCCGCCACTTCGCCGAGTTGGAGCGTGTCAATCATGAGGCAGACGTAGCCGTTGTTGGCGAACCAGAGGCCATGATCCTGAAACGCAGTCTTGTTGCCGTCGCGGCCTCGATTGGAGTGGCCGCAGACGTAGAGGATCGCCGGCAGCTTCCCCTTCGGTTCCTTCGGTCGATAGAAGTTGCCGGTAACGTAAAGTCCGGGGCGGCTCTGGAAGTGCAGCTTCTCGATGACGACTCCGGCGTGTTCCAGCGTGCCGGTGATGGTCGCCTTCAGCGGCGTCTTTTCCGGCAGCGGCCAGAGACCGAGCATATCGAGATATTCCTGCCGCAGCCGCGGCAGCTTTGCCTCCCATTCGGCTCGCGTCGTGGCGCCGTCCATGAACTTGGTGCTTTGTTCCTTCGTTAGGCGCGTGAGGTAGTTCTCGATCAGGGCGTCGCCGGACTTTGGAATCTCCGGTACGGCACCGACGGCCGTGGCGAGGATTGCGCAGATCAACGGGTTCATCATCGTTCTCCTTGTTTAGCCGCGAGCTTTTGCGAGCGCTTGATTGCGAGCGCTCGCAAAAGCTCGCGGCTAAACGGTGTTCGTTGGTCGTGGTTCGCCGATAGTCCCTTCGGGGTTAATGAATAGCCAGCAAAACGCCGAGGCAACGTGGGCGCCGGCGAAGACAAACAGACAGGCGTCCCAGCCGTGCCACAACACGAGACGCGGGGCCGCCCAGGTGAAGGTGAACGACCCGAGATTGCCGGCCATGTTCATCGTGCTGAACACGATGCCGAGGTTGCGGCCGCCCAGGTCCATTGTCAGGGCGTACGCGCACGGGGCTGAGAAGATGGTGACGAATGAGCCGGCGCTCAACAATACCACCGCCCAGGTCACGCCCGGAGTGAAGTAGGCCGCGACGAAGAAGAGTGAGCCGGACAGCAGACTGACGATGGCCACGCCCTTGCGGCCGGCGCGGCGACTGCCCGTGCGCTGCAGCACCCAATCCGACAGGATGCCGCCGGCGAGGCCGCCGAACACGCCGGTGTACTGCGGCCAACTCGACAGATTCGCCGCGCAGCTCTTTCGTACAGCCGCGTGCCTCCTGCAAGTACGTCGGCAGCCAGTTGTCGTAGAAGCGATTCGCCCCGGCCCGGAACGCCTGCTGAATGCCGACAAGCCACATGGTCAAGCTGAGGAAGACCAGGGCCAACGAACCAGATTTGCGGATTGACTTCAATCCGCTATCCGCCGGATTCGGCAGTGGTTTTACGCCAATCACTTCCAGCTCGGCCGGGTTGACGGCGGAGTGGTTCTCCGGTCGGTCGCGGAACCAGACGTAGAAGAACACGGCCCAGGCGATCCCCGGCACGGCATAGGCGGCGAACAGGCCGCGCCAGCCGAGCGGCGTCAGCAGAACTCCCGCCAGCTGCGCCCGGCGGCGCCGCCAATCAGCATGAAGCTGTTCAGCATGGCGCTGGCGAAGGCCCGGCGCGTCGGCGGCAACCACGCCGCTATCGCCAACGTGCAGCAGGGAAAGATGCCCGCCTGAAGCGCTCCCATGGCGATGCGGGCGCTGAACAGCCCGGCGAAGCCGATGGACAACGCGCTCAATCCCAGCGACACCGACCAGCCGACGGCGAACACCGTTAACGCCAACCGCGGCCCCCGGCGCCTGCGCCAACCAGCCCGAGGGAATCTGCATCAGGGCGTACACCACAAAGAAGACGCTGATGGCGTCGCCGGTGTCGATTTTCGAGAGGCCGAGGTCGCCGCGCACCGTCGTCTCGGCGGGACCGATGCAATTGCGCTGCACGTAGTTGATGACCGTGGCCAGGCACAGCACCATCAGCACGACGTAGCGCACGTTTGTGGGTCGCTCGGCGGTGTCGGCGGCGGTCGTCACGTGTGGCCCCGCAAGGGAGTGGCGGTCGAGGGGCGTGGCATGAGATTACCGCGGGGCAAGGTGCGGTACAAGGAAAAGGTCTTTTTTTCGGAGCCGGATCTGTGAGAGAGTGAAAGGGCGATATACGAGGACCGCCGAGGGGATCGAGCCGTTGCTGGTTGAGGTGGTAATGAAAAAGACGCGGCCCCTGTTCACGTTTCGCTCGGAACGTGAACAGGGGCCGCGATCTGTTTCGTCACATCACTTCGCCTTCGCGGTTGCTGTTGAGTCCATCGTGCTGAAGTCGGCGCGGACGACCTCGCCGGCACGCACCAGGACGCGCTTTCGTCTCGGTGAGCGGCTTGCCGTCGCGCATTACCTCGGCGCGGAGGTCGTAATAGTACGTCTGGCCCTTTTCCAGAGTGGGCGTGTTGAACGACCGCTTCTCGGAGGTAGTCTTCATCGGCTGATTGTCGATGAACAGTTTCGCATCGGCGGGCAGCTCGACGACGAGTTTGGCGCGATCCGGTGCGATGCTGGACTGTTCGTCCTTCTTCATCGGCGCTCCGATGCCTTCTGGCTTGGTCCCCGGCACGACCTGGACGCCGCCGTAGCAGCCGTAGCAGCCGCCGTAGTAGGCGCCATAGCAACTCGTGCCATAGCAACCGCCGTAGCAGCCGTAGCAGCCACCGCAGCAGCCGTAGCAGCCACCGCAGCAGCCGTAGCAGCCGCCATAGCAGCCATAGCAACCACCGCAGCCGTAGCAGCTGCTGTAACCGCCGCAGCCGCAACTGTGGTAGTGGCAGTCCGGCGCGGCCGTGCTGGTCGTCAATGCGGCCATCAACACCATGCTGTACATCGTGAATTCTCCCTCTGTTTGATCGATCCCCGTGACAAACCGGGCGAATCCCCTGTGGACCGCTCGATGCGCCAACCCTGGCAGTTTGGATAATCCAGGGTAGATGGTAAAATCAGAACGCCGCGGAGTCAATCCAATTTCGACGGTTGCGTAGACTTTTCGGACGAATCGACCGTTACGACCTGATCGCGTCCTCCGAAAAAGCGGCAAATGTATTTGACAGTGTCATATGACACTGTTACAATGTCATTGCCATGAAGACAAGCGAACCTCTTTGGACTCTGGACGAGTTGTGTGCGCAGGTCACCCTGGCGCTGGCGGTGGACTACGCTGGGGCGGTCAGCGGTCGGGTGCGCGATGTGCCGGACCGCCGCACCATCCGTTACTACACGACGCTCGGGCTGATCGACCGTCCAGCGGCGATGCGCGGCCGAACGGCTCTCTATGGCCGGCGCCACCTGCTGCAACTCACGGCCATCAAACGGCTGCAAGTGCGCGGCCTGGCGCTGACGGAGGTGCAGGCCCGTCTGCTCGGTGCGACCGACGGGGTTCTGGAAAAACTGGCGGAGATGCCCGCTGGTTTCGTCGGTGGGGCAGACATTCCTGTCTGCCCGGTTGAAGGCACTCAGGAATGTCTGCCCCACCGCGACCAGCGCGAGGATTTCTGGCGGGCCGCGCCGGCGCCGGTTCGGCCACTGACGGCGGTCACTCTCGAAGAGGGCGTGACGTTACTCCTGGAGGCAAGTCGGCCTCTCGACGAACACGATCTGTCGGCGCCGTGCGCGGCCGCGGCGCCGTTCTTGAAATTGCTCCGCCTCCGGCGGCTGACGTCCGAGCCGGAAGCGTGAACGACTAGGCTGCAATCCTTACCGCCGACATTCTTGTCGGCCACGCCCCATGCCGACAAGAATGTCGGCGGTACGGACCGTGGCTCGTCGCTTACGCTTCCGGCTCGGAAGGAAACACCTGTCTCCCCAAGCGAGGACTAACCATGAATTCGTTTCTGCCCGGTCTGACCGACACGGATCTTTCGCCCTGGCATCACGCCGATTCCGAGGACGGGTTTGGTGCGTTGACCACCGAGAAAGGGCCGCTGCCTCTGAAGGCGATGGACGTGCGGGCGCGCGTCACGGGATTAATCGCCGAGGTTGCCGTCCAGCCAGACATTCGTCAACACGCACGCCGAACCGCTGGAGGCGACCTACATCTTCCCGCTTCCCGATCGCGCCGCGGTGACGCGCTTCCGCCTGGAGGTTGCCGGCCGCATCGTCGAGGGGCAGCTGAAGGAACGCGGTGCCGCACGCAAGGAGTACGATCGCGCCATCCGGGAGGGCCATCGCGCCGCCATCACCGAGGAGGAACGGCCGGGCGTCTTCACGATGCGCGTCGGCAATCTTCCGCCGGGTGAAGCGGCGACCGTCCATCTGACCCTTGCCGGCCCATTGCCCTACGCTGACGGTGAGGCGACGTTCCGCTTTCCGCTCGTTGTGGCGCCGCGCTACATTCCTGGTACACCGTTGCCCGGTCCCTCCGTCGGCGATGGCGTGGCTCCCGACACCGACGCCGTGCCCGACGCCTCGCGCATCAGTCCGCCCGTGTTGCTGCCCGGTTACCCGAACCCCGGTGCGCTTGTCGCTGAGTGTCGAATTCCCCGCTTCCGATCTGCACGCAAGCGATTTCCGCGCCAGCCTGCACACCGTCCAGGAAGCAGAAGGAACGCGCGGCCGGCGCTTCGTGCTGCAACCGGGCGAACGCCTCGACCGCGATTTCGTGCTGCGTTTTTGTCTCGCCGGAGGAGAAGTGCGCACGTCGCTGGCCGTGCAGCCGGACGAGCAGGGTGACGAGGGCACGTTCGCGCTGACACTGGTGCCGCCGGTTCTCGGCAATGGATCGGTCCGGCCGCGCGACGTCGCTTTTGTGCTGGATCGTTCCGGCAGCATGGGCGGTTGGAAGATGGTGGCGGCGCGGCGGGCGCTGGCGCGGATGGTCGAATCGCTGACCGAGCGCGATCGCTTCACCGTGCTGGCCTTCGACGATTGCATCGAGACGCCGCCTGGCTTCGACGGCCTGTCGCTGATGCCCGCGACGGATCGCCATCGTTTCCAGGCGGCGGAATACCTGGCGAAGGTCGACGCCCGCAACGGCACCGAGATGGCTCACCCGCTCGACGCCGCGGTGCGCGAGTTATCGCGCGAAACCGGCGACCGCGATCGCATCCTCGTGCTAGTGACAGACGGCCAGGTAGGCAATGAGGATCAGATCCTACGCAACCTCGGCAAACGTCTGCGGGGCATACGCGTCTTCACGCTCGGCATCGACACGGCGGTCAATGCGGCGTTCCTGAAACGGCTGGCAGACCTCGGCGGCGGGGCGAGCGAGCTGGTCGAATCGGAAGCACGGCTCGAAGAAGTGATGGACACCCTGCATCGCAGCATCGGGACGCCGGTGCTGACGAACCTACGGCTGGAACCGGCCGGCCTTGAAGTGATGCCGGGCAGTGTGACCCCGGTTCGGTTGCCGGACCTGTTCGCCGGTGCGCCGGTCCTGATCCAGGGTCGCTATCGCGGTTCAGCCGCGGATCACTGTCGATCCGAGCGATGGATGCGGCCGGCAAACCGTGGTCGTGGGAGGCAGTTCCCCGCACCGCCGAGGTGCCGGCGCTGTCGTCGGTCTCGGCGCGCGGCAAGTTGCGCGAACTGGAGGACCGCTACGCCGTCGGCGAGAACCACGAGGTGCTCGAAAGGCAGATCGTCAGCCTGTCGCTGCGGTTCGGCGTACTGTGTCGCTTCACGTCGTTCGTCGCAGTGGACCGCGCCGCCGTGGTGAATGCGGGCGGCCAGGCGCATCAGATCACGCAGCCGGTGGAGATGCCGGCGCGGTGGGAGGCGGAATTGCAGGGTGTTATGCAGTGCGCTTCTCGGTGCCACCTGCCGGTGCGATGCCGCCCAGTGCAACATTCAGCGGCACGATTCCATGCGCTGCGCCGTGTCCGTCGGCTGACGACGCGGAGGAGTGCGAGACCGAGTCGGTCGATTCATACTTATGTGACTTCGACGACGATGTTGATGGTGAAGCGCCAACGCAGATTCCGCCTCCAAAAGCACGGTCTGAGGAGGTCCGGGCTCCGCGCCGGAAGGCGATGTTGGCCCGGTCGCCGGCACCCGCACCATCGGCACGTAAATCCAAGTCGGGCAGCTGGATTCACCGCCTGCTCGACTGGTTCCGCGGCTCACCGGAACAGACGGTTGAGAATCGTCAGCCGTTCAACGATCGCGTCCGTGAGATGCTGCGGCAGCTGCGCGAAACGCAAAGTGACACCAGCGCGCGACTCGCCTTCCTGCGACAACACAAGACGGACCTCGAAGCGCCGTTCCGCGACCTGACGACGGCCGGCAACCGCCATCCCGCTGTCGCATTGCTGGGCGAAGCGCTGCTTAAAGTGGAGGCACTGGCGAAGGGTGCTCCGAGCGACGCGGCAGTCGGCGAAACTTGGGATGCGATCGAGAAGGCGCTGGCCGATTTTCTCGGCGCTGCAGCTGCGACCTCTGTTCCCCGGCGCGATGGTTTCTGGAAGTGACGGTGGAGTAAGAGTTTAGCCGCGACCCGATAGGGGAGCGTGTTGCTCAACGCGCTCCCCTATCGGGTCGCGGCTAAACTATTTCCGCGATTTGGTTGGGTTTGACTCTTTCTGGCATGAGCTTAGAATAACAGATGAGGAACCGCCAGGGACGGCGGGCCTCACGGAACAGAACAGAGGAGCATGCCATGTGGTCTCCTCAACTAGACCATCCCCTTCGCCGGCTTTTCGCCGGGCTGACTGAACACGCCTTTATCGAGACTCTCGGAGTCGCCGATCCGCCGTTGACGGATTACCTCTCGGGACTGCTGTCGCGTTTCATTCACATGAACGCGGTCTACCGGCTCAAGGACGTGGCCGGTAAGCAACTCCACGAGGTCGTCGACATGGTGGCGGAGGCTGAGGCGATGCCGCCGGAAGGCCGCACCCGCCGTGAAATACACCGCCACATCGGCGACTTCGCCCTTTTCTGGACCGGCGTCTATCCCGAGGCGCTCAAGCAGCTGCGTTCGGTGTACACCAAGGATCACTTCGTCGATTACTGCGCCGCAGGGCAAGCGTTCCTACTTCATCGCCAGCACGTTCGAGGGTGACGACTACCGGCAAGAAGCGCCGGTCCTGCGCCGCCTCAGCGAAGAGTTCGAGTTGTGTGCCTACGGCCTGGCGCAGGTGCGGCGCGAGTGGGAACGCAGTCGCAGCGCGGGTGGATGAGCCCCGTGCGCCGACCCCTGCCGGCTTGTCCGGCAGGGGTCGAAAAGACGATACAACGACAACCGCTGCTTCATCCCAGCACTCGACCCTTGCGCCGATTGCGTTCCACCTTGGCCTGCGTTGCCGACGACAGCTCGCGCCACCACTCCTTCCAACCGGTCTTGCCGTGCAGGCCCCAGGCGAGATAGACGCGCAGAAAGCGCAGTCGATCCGTGCGCGCGTCAGACCGGGATGATCGACGAAACTGGCACACAGACGAGTCAGGTTCTTCACTCGCAGCGCAGGCTCAGGTGGCCGTGGCGCTTGACGCCGACGAGATCGATGAACCACACCGCGGCGGCGTCCTCGGAAATCGTGCCGCCCTCGGCCAGCCAGACTTTCGCCGATCGGGCCAGCGACCAGCCGGCGCGACTGACGAGCAGGTTCGGCGCTTTCAGGTCCCGGTGCGATAGGCCCCGTTCGTGAAACGTGCGGATCAGCCGGGCGAGACGATCGATCAACCCACGCAGGACGCGACGGCGCTCCGTGGGAGGCTGGGACGCCAATTCGGCGACAAATGCCGCCAGATCGCGGGCGTCCGGCACCTTTTCCGTGAGCAGATACCCTTCGTGCGGTAGACCGAAGCGGCGTCGATGGAGGACGGCCAGCGGCCGCGGCGTCGGCAGCCCGCGCAGCCGCAGGCCGTGACCCATCACATAGGAACGCAACGCCGGCGTCGGCCGAAACAGCGCCGCCCACGGATCGGAACGCGTCGTGACGATGAAGCGTTTCCAGATGACGCGGCGTGAACCGGGCAATTCCAGCTCGACGACGCTCGACGAGGGCGAATCCTTCAGCACGATGACGCCGGGACGACGGAATGGCTCATCGGGATCGGCGAGCAGCGCGGCGAGGTCGGCCGGCGGCAAATCGGCGACGGCGTGGCCGGATACGTCGCCGGCGCGAACACGGCAGAAGTAGCGATTGTCGCCGAGACAACGGCGCTCGTGCTGCCGCCAGAAACGCAGGTTCGAGGTGAGAGTGCGTTGTTCGATTTCCGCCGCTTGCGGTTTAGCATTTACTCCTGCTGAGCCGCAAGCGGCATCGTACGCGTGCCAGAAGCGCAGCCGATCCGATCGGTCGGAACGCAGCGCGAACCAGCGATTGAACACGACGAGGTTGTCGAAACGAGCCGCGGCTCTCAGAGGCGGGCCCAGGCGCACCGCGAGCAGATCCACCAGGCACAGCATCGGCTCATCGTCGCCGACCAGGCGCAGCAAAATGTTGGCAGGGTGCAGGTCGTCGTGGACGGCGCCGGCGTTGTGCATCGTGGCCAGAAGCCGGCCCAGTTCGCGGGCCAAGCGCTGCCGCAGGCGCGTCTGCCGGGCCGGCGCCAGCGCCGGCAGCGCCGTCTCGAAGAACTCGCTGAGCGGCTGCGTGTGCGGCACCGTGCGTGTCAGGAACCAGCTGGCCCCATGCCGTGCTTCTCCGATCCCAAGTCCCTCAACCGCGGGAACGTGCAGCGTGGCCAGGGTCAGGGCGCGATCGTACTCGGCACGCGCCCGGGACGGCCGGACCAGATGCTGCAACCAGGCGCGGACACCGGCGGCAGGGTAGCGCTTCAGATGGAAGTCCAGTTCCGGCAGCGCGACGTGGTAGAGCGCGCGGTGGTTCGCCTGTTTCAGCACAGTCGCCCGGCCGTCGGCCAACCATTCGTTCAGGCGCAGACCGTCCGCATCGAACAGCTCGTCGCGCCGCTCGTACAGGTCCGGCCGCAGCGACCAGCGCACGCCGCCGACATCGTGGTCGATGGTTCCCGTCATGCCGCCCTCTGCCGTCGTTGTTCGATCGCAGCCAGCAAGTCGAACCAGTGCTTCGCTCCGGCCGCGACGCTGTAGCGCGCTTCCAGCAGTGCCCGGCCCATGCGGCCCATGCGCCGACGCAGCTCGAGATTGCGCCAGACGGGCGATCGCGTCTACCCACTGCGCCGGAGTCTCCGCCAGGAAGCCGGTTTCGCCGTGACGCACCATCTCGGTGTGAACGCCAACGGGATTGGCGACGACCGGCAGACCCGCGGCCATGTACTGCAACACCTTCAGACCGCACTTGCCGCGGCTCCAGAGATCATCCGGAACATGGGCGATGCCAATGTCGGCTGAGCCGATTTCGGCTGCCTCGCTGGCGGCGTTCCACGGGCAATTGATGACCGGCAGACCGCGTGGCTCGAAGAAGCGATCGCAGATCAGTTTCAACCGCACATCCGGCACGCCGCGGCCGATCTCTGCCAGCAGCGGCTCGACGGCTTGCAATCCCTGGAGCGTGCTAGACGAACCGACCCAGACGAGCTGCACGTCGTTGCTACGCCGCGGTTCGACAGGCGGATACTGAGTCGGGTCAACGCAAGTCGGGATAACTTCGATGCGCGCCGCGGTCGCGCAACGGATCGCCTGTTCGGCGAGGAAGCGATTCCCCGCGACGACGGCGTCGCAGGCCCGTATCGTGGCGGCGAAGCGGCGCAATCTACCGGCGTGATGCAGACCTTTCGGAGAATAGGAATCGCGTAGAAAAACCGCGTCGTCGAAGTCGAAGATCAGCGTGCGTACCGACCGGCGCAGCAGGAACAGCTGCCAGCCCGGCAGCAACCGCCGCTGAAGGACGACATTGGCCCCGCGCAGACTCCGAAATAGATGAGCGCGCCCACCAGCCCGTCGGCAAGTCGCGCAATTCCAGCGTGTGTCCGGCCCGTTCCAGCGCCGGACGGAAGGCGGCGAGGCGATAACGGCAGCAGACGTGTTCGGGGCTTTCGACCAGGGCGGTCAGATGCACGGCAACTCTCCGTTCAGGGTTCGGATACCGGCACCGGCTCGCTGGGGAGCTCCCTCGGATCGCGGATCGCCGGTGTCTCACGGCGCTGATTGATCGTCGCGCCAGGAGGAGAGGTGTCGCTCTTCTCGTGCTTCTCATTGCCGAACTGCAAGCACATACAAACGGCAATGCCTGCCACGATCATGAGCGCGATCCCCGATCGTTCCGGAATGCGAATTCTGCCGCGCATCGCTCCCCTCCGTGGAAAGATCCTCGTGCCAAGCCGCACATCTCACGCTGGGATTATTTGGCCGGAGTCGACGGGACCGGTACCAACTGCGGCGGTGATGGGACTCGATCGCCGGTCGCTGTCCAGGTCACCTGGACAGTTGTGTAGTTGTCGTTGCGGACACGGAAGTGATCGGGCTGACGGTCGAGCAGCTTGAGGTTGTTCATGAAGTCGTCCTTGAGTTCAACCACCGGCACGTCCGCGTAAGGCTGCTCAAATTTGACGTCCATCTCCTCGCCGCTCTTCAGCGTGATTGTTTTCGATTGTGACAGGAAACGAGGATCCTTGGCGGAACGGGACGGTGTGCTGACACAACCGATGACGATCACCAAACCAGTAATGGCTGCGACCGCAACGGCACGGGGAACGAATGACTTGGACATGGACTCTCCTTGTCCGAGGGGGATCACGCTTCCGTGCGTGACTTCCGTTTGCCGCGAGCTTCTGCGAGCGCTGGGCACCAGCGCTCGCAGAAGCTCGCGGCTAAACAACTGGGGGATCTCAGCGCCGCCGTCGATCCGTCATCGCCCGGCGAATTTCGCGCTGGGCATCGGCCTTTTTGTTGGCCTCGCGCTTGTCGTGCTGCTGCTTGCCGCGAGCAACCGCCACTTCGACCTTGGCCAGGCCGTTCTTGAAATACAACTTCAGCGGTACGAGCGTGAAACCCTGCTGCGACGCCTTGCCGGCAAATTTCTCGATCTCACGGCGATGCAGGAGCAGCTTACGCGGCCGTTTCGGCTTGTGGTTCATCTTGTTGCCCATGGCGTACTCGGGAATGTCGCTCCCGAGCAGCCACAGTTCACCCCGGTCCAGTTTGGCGTAGGCATCGTCGAGGCTACTGTGGCCGTCACGCAGGCTCTTGACCTCGGTGCCGGTCAGCACCAGGCCGCATTCCAGCGTGTCGTGGATTTCATACTCGTGGAAGGCGCGCTTGTTGCGGCAAACGATCTTGATGCCCTCTGCTTCGTCTTTCTTCGGGGTGCGTGCCATGTGTGCATTCTCCTGCTGATCCCAAAGCATAGCGACGACAGCGAGAGAATGCGAGAGATGATTGGCCGTTTGTGGGTTAGTACCGCAGCGCTGCCCCTCGCCCCGGTACTCCGGGGAGAGGGGTCGGGGGTGAGGGGTGAGCTCCAGAACCTTGCTCCGCGGCTCACCGCTCACCCCCTCTCCCCGTAGTACCGGGGCGAGGGGAGAAAAGCCGTTTTTAACGGTTACACCGCCGCGGGCGCGGCGCTATCTCATAGGTGCGGCCGTTGCCTGCGGTGTTGCGGTTGCGCAGCGAAAGCTGGTAAAGGTGCTCACCGGTCGGCGTCGGGTACTTGCCGGTCAGGCAAGCCCGGCAAAGCTGGTTGTTGTCGAGACCGATGCAACGAGCGATGGCTTCGAGGGGCAGGTAAAACAGGCTGTCTGCAGCCGAGTTCGGTGGCCATCGCTTCCTGCTCGGCCTCGGTAATTCGGCTGCCCTTCATGAAACGTGGGGCGAACAACTCGCGCACCGTGGACATGTCGATGCCGTAGAAGCACGGTGCCACGATCGGCGGACAGGCAACGCGGACGTGAACTTCCTTGGCCCCGCCGCGGACGCGCAGATCGTTCAGGAGAGCCTTCATCGTGGTGCTGCGGACGATCGTGTCCTCGACCAGCAGCACGCGCTTGCCGGCCAGGACTTCGCGCAACGGCGTGTACTTCGAGCTGCACCCGCTCGGCCCGGTTCTGTCCCTCGATGAAGGTACGGCCGACGTAGCGGTTGCGGATCAGTCCCTCGACCGACGGTAGACCCAACTCGAAGGCCATCGCGTCGGCGGCGGCTTTACCCGTATCCGGCACGGGGACAACGATGGTGTCGCGATCCAGTGTCACTCGGCCGAACGTCTGCTCCTGCCGGGCCAGCTCCTTGCCCAGGGCGGCGCGGGTCAGATACACGCTGCGGTCATCGAGCGTGCTGGCCACGTTGGCGAAATAGATCCACTCGAAGAAGCAGTGCGAGGTCGGTTGCTTGGGCGCGAAGCGATAGGTGCGAAGCTTGTTATCCTGGATGACGATCATCTCGCCCGGCTCCAGCGAGCGGACGTTCTGGAAACCGAGGTTGAGCAGCGGCACACTCTCGCTGGCGGCAGCGAACAGCGGTCCATCCTCGGCGATGCACAGGGGCCGGAAGCCGTGCGGGTCGCGCAGTACGACCATGTCGCCCATGGCGTTGAGGAACACCATGTTGTAGGCGCCGTCGAAGATGCGCGACAGGTTGCGAAACACCGTGACGAGGTCCGGCCGATCGTCGCCGCACTTGCTCAGCTCGTGGCTGAGGAAGTGCATGATAACCTCGGTGTCGATGTTGCGCGTCAGGTGATAGTCGGTCTGGGTGAGGAGCTGCGTCGCGCAGTTCGGCGAAGTTGGCCAGCTGGCCGTTGAAGGCGAAGGCGAACCACTTCCATTTGCAACCGTGGTGCCGCTCGAACGGCTGGGCGTAGCTGCGATCCGAGCCGCCGCAGGTGGCGTAGCGCACGTGGCCGATCGCCGCTCGACCGGCGAACTCTTTCATGATGCTGTCTTTTTTGGCCTTGTGGTTGAGGCGAAATGCCTCGATGACGGTGCCGATTTGCTTGTAGGTGTCGAGGAGCTTTTCGCGTTGCGGATTGAACGAGGCGAGGCCGGCGGCGAGTTGGCCGCGGTTCTGCATGTCGAGCAGCAACCGCGGCATGAGTCGGGAGACCTGTTCGGGCCCTCCGTCGATCGGTGCCAGGTGTGAGGCCTTGGCCGACGGCAGGTGATAGATCGCGGCGATCCCGCATTCGTGGTGCAGCTCGACCATGGAGATACTCCCGGTGAGGAATGGGGAAATCCGGCGTCCTCATGCAATCCATTGCCTTCGCACGGTTATAAAGAGGATTATAGAAACTCGGCAGAGGACACACAAGGAAATCGTGAAATTGGAACCGGATTTGGAGGTGAAAGTTACGACTGAGTCGCTCTCGATGCCGAATTGGCGCAGTACGCAGCCACGGTCTTTGGATAAGATCAAGCTCGCGCCTGGCACTGGCGCAGGCTCAATAAATCCACGAGGAGAGGAGAATCCATGCGACTTCTGTTGCTGACCGGCCTGCTGGCCGCGATGTTCCCATCGTTCAGCGTGGCTGAGGAAAAGAAAGAAGAGAAGCCCGTGGATCTACCGGTTAAGACGAAACTGGTGGCGAAGAAGACGACCTACACCCTCGACCTGGGAGGCAAGACAGGCGAGGAGTTCCGCAAGCAGCTGAAGGACGCCGAGAAAAACGGCCGGATGCCCGCCGCGCCCACAGTGGACCTGACGCTGGAGATCACCAACACCAGCGACAAGGCGATCAAGATCTGGACCAGCGGCGATCCGGTGCATCTGGAATTGACGCTGACCGGGCCGGGGGCCGTGATGGCCAGTCCGCGGTTGGCCTTCACGACGGATTTTCGTGGCCCTGCGGCGACGGTGCTGGATCCGGGCAAGACGTTGAGCATCCCGGTGACGAAATTGCAGTACGGCTTCCGCGGCGCGTCGCTGATGAGCTACTGGACTGAGCCGGGCGAGTACAAACTGGCGGCGACGTACAAGACGGCCATCCAGCCGCCGCCGAAGGGAACCAAGCTCTACGAGGGCTTCGGCCAGGTCAATCTCACGTTCGAGCCGATCACCCTCAAGATCGAGGCGGCGAAATAACCGGATTACCGGCGTGGTTCAAAGTCGTGGAGATCGCATTCATGAAGAAACTCACGTTCCTGACGGTTTGCGCACGGGCTGATCGCCTCTGCCGCTCGGGCGGCGGATCAGCCTCCGCCGTGGCTCGACAACTGGCACCAGTGGCGCGGCCCCGAAGCCAACGGCACCGCCCCGCGGCGATCCGCCCGCTCACCTGGGACGAGAAGACGAACATCAAATGGAAGGCGGCGCTGCCCGGCCGCGGCAGCGCCACGCCGATCGTCTGGGGCGATCAGGTGTTCGTCGTGACCGCCATCAAGACCGACCGCGTCGCCGATCCGAAAGACCTGCCCAAGCCCGACCCGCCGCTTCGAGACGAAGACCACGCCGCCGACGAACTACTACCAGTTCGTCGTCCTCAGCTTCGACCGCGACACCGGCAAGCTGCGCTGGAAGCAGACCGCCGCCGAGAGGGTGCCGCACGAGGGACATCATCCGACGCACTCCTACGCCGCCGGTTCGCCGACCACCGACGGCCAGCGCCTCTACGTCTCGTTCGGCTCGTTCGGCATCTACTGCTACGACCTCGACGGCAAGCTGCACTGGCAGCGCGACCTGGGCCGGCTGCACACGCGCCTCGGCTGGGGCGAGGCCGTCACGCCGGTGATCCACGGCGATTCGCTGCTGCTCAACTGGGACCAGGAAGCGGACTCCGCCCTCTATCTGCCTCGACGCCAGGACCGGCCAGACGAAGTGGAAGACCGACCGCGACGAGAAGACGTCGTGGAACACGCCGCTGGTCGTCGAGCACAAGGGCCGCACGCAGGTCATCGTCAACGGCACGAACCGGGTCCGCAGTTACGACCTGGAGACGGGCAAGGAAATCTGGCAGTGCGGCGGCATGACGGTCAACGCGATCCCGTCGGTGGTGGCGGCGCACGGCGTGGTCTATGTCATGAGCGGCTACCGGGGCGCGCCGCCGTCGCCGATTCCGCTCGACTCCACGGGCGACGTGACCGACACGGACAAGGTGCTGTGGCAGTACGGCAAGGGCACGCCCTACGTCCCGTCGCCGCTGCTGCTGGGCGACCGGCTCTACTTCACGCAGGCCAACGAGACGCTGCTGACGATCCTGGACACGAAGACAGGCAAGGCGGTCCTGGAACGCGGACCGGCTGCCGGGCGTGAAGAGCTTTTACGCTTCGCCGGTCGCCGCCGCGGGCCGGATCTACCTCGTCGATCGCGACGGCACGACGCTGGTGCTGAAGGCCAGGCGACAAGCTGGAGATCCTGGCGACGAACCGGCTCGACGATCCGATCGACGCCTCGCCGGTCGTGGTGGGAAAGCAGCTGTTTTTGCGCGGGGAGAAGTACCTGTACTGCATCGAGGGGAAGTGAGTTCGTTTAGCCGCGAGCTTCTGCGAGCGCCGGGTCGAGCGCTCGCAGAAGCTCGCGGCTAAACGGCGGGGATTACAGAATACCCGGCGCCGCCGTCTTGATACCCTTGAACGCCATCTTCAGCTGCTCGGCGTTCGGGAGCGACTTCCAGAGCGACTGCCTTTGAGATGTCGCCGCGTTCCACCAGCTGCCGCAGGTTCTCGGTAAAATCGACCATGCCTTCCAAGAAGCCGATACGGATCGCGTCGATGATCTTGGTGTCCATCTTCTTCGATAATCAACTTCCGGATGGTCGGGTTGACGATCATGATCTCGTTCGTCGGCACTCGGCCCTTCTTCAGACCCTTGACCAGTTTCTGAGCCACCACCGACTTCAGGTTGTTGGCCAGCGCCTTGCGGATGGCGCTATGCTTCGTCGGGCGGGAACAGGTCGAGGATGCGGTTGATCGTCGTGCCGGCGCTGGAGGCGTGAATGGTGCCGAACACCAGATGGCCCGTCTCCGCCGCATGAACCGCCGCCTCGAACGTCTCCACGTCGCGCAACTCGCCGACCAGGATGATGTCGGGATCTTGCCGCACCGCGTCCTTCAGCGCCTTGTGCCAGTCCATGACGTCCAGGCCGATCTCGCGCTGGTTGATGTACGATTTCTTGTCGGTGAAGGTGAACTCGATCGGGTCCTCAACCGTGAGGATGTGCAGCGGCTCGCGCGCGTTGATGTAATCGATCATCGAGGCGATGGTGGTGCTTTTGCCGCTGCCGGTGACGCCCGCGAGGATGACCAGTCCTTCGTTGAAGTGACACAGTTTCTCGATGGTTTCGGGCAGGCCCAGTGTCTTGAAGTCGGGGATGGACGTGTTGACGCGCCGGGCGACGAGCGACAGGCGATTGCGCTGCCGGAACAGACTGACGCGGAAACGGCACTCATCCTGGCCGATGACATACGAAAAGTCGACTCCCCCTTCCTCGTCGAGAATCTTGCGCTTCTTGGCGTCGAGCAGGGGCAGCAACAGCCGCTCCATGTCTTCCTGGGTGAGCGGCCGCATGTCCGCGCGGCGGATATCGCCCTTGAGACGCATCATCGGCGGCTGGCCGACCTTCAGGTGCAGGTCAGAGCCTTCGTGCTTCATGACCATGCGGAAGAGCTTGTTGGCTTCCGGCTCGCCGCCGGGGTGCAGCGGGAACGGCTGGGGCCTGTTCGACCACGGGTTGTTCGACGTCGGCGGAAGCCATTGCATGTCTCCTGCGGATTGATTCGTTTAGCCGCGAGCTTTTGCGAGCAGCTTACCGCAGCGCTCGGAAAAAACTCGCGGCTAAACGGTTGTCGGTTGAGTGAGTCGCACCGGGACGCCGCGCTCGGCGAGATACGCCTTCGTCGCCTGGATGCCATATTCGTTGTAGTGAAAGATACTCGCGGCGAGGGCGGCATCGGCGCGGCCCTCGGTCAGCGCCAGAAACAGGTGCTCCGGCGAACCGGCGCCGCCGCTGGCGACGACGGGAATCGTCACCGCGTCCGACACGGCCCGCGTCATCGGCAGATCGTAGCCTGCCTTGGTGCCGTCGGCGTCCATCGAAGTGAGGACGATCTCGCCCGCGCCCAGTTCTTCGACACGCCGCGCCCAGGCTACCGCCTCCAGCCCCGTCGGCACACGGCCGCCGTTGATGTGGACTTCCCACCATTCTCCGGAGACAAGGAGACAGGAGACAGGGAGACAGGGAGACCTCGCTCTGCTTTGTCTCCCGCTCTGCCTGTTCCCTGTCTCACGCACTCGCCGCGGGTCGATGTTCACGACCGTCGCACAACGGCCGAACTTGCCGGATACCTCGGCGATCAGCTGCGGCGTCTTGACGGCGGCGGAATTGATGCTGACCTTCTCGGCACCGGCCTGGATCAGGCGCGTGGCATCCTCCAGCGTGCGAATGCCGCCGCCGACGGTGAACGGCATGAAAATCTCCTCGGCGACGCGGCGCACCACGTCGAGCATGATCGCTCGGCCTTCGTGACTGGCGCTGATGTCGAGGAACACCAGCTCGTCGGCGCCTTGCTCCTCATAGCGGCGGGCGACCTCGACCGGATCGCCGGCATCGCGCAGGTTGATGAAGTTTACGCCCTTCACGACGCGGCCGTCGCTTCACGTCCAGACAGGGGATGATCCGCTTCGTCAGCATCGACGTGCATCTCGCTCGTTCGCTGGAAACACATCCACTTTACGGCAGACGCGGCGGGAAAGCAACGGGATAGGCGGTACGGTGCGGGATGTGGTAGAATCAGCAGGCAGATAGTCCGCGGTTGACCGGGGTTTACCAGTACGGCGTTGTCCTCCGTAAGTTGGAAGACCGTGTTCGCCGGGAACTTCCGCCGCATCCAGCCGCAGAATGGTCGATGATTACTGGTGTGCTGATGAGTATGCGTTATCCAGGAGAGCGGTTCGACGAAACAACGGAGGCTCAAGGTGTTGGACCAAGCCAGCATTGCCGTATTCGACCGCCTTCTCGAACTGACGAAGCAGGGCCGTCTGGTCTGGGAGTCAGACACGGAAGCTGATTTTTATGTTTCCGTCGGCGACAAAGGCGAGCGGATTGTCATTTGTCGCCTGTGGATGGAGGCGGTGCTTCGGCCCGGTGCCGATCCTTACCAGATTGAGTTTCGATCCCCGCGCTGGGAAGCCAGATTTCCATTGGCCTGGGACTCGGACGGGTGTTGGCGATTATGCAACATTCTTGAAGCTGGTGGACACGGGAACCCGCTGAAATGTGGTTCGCCTCAGGCGGCTTTGGAATACTTGAATGGCCTATTTCCAGAAGCTTCGTAGTCTGTCGCGTCGAACCATTCGTTGCATCAGCCCGGCCACGCGAACACGCCGGCCGCTCTTTCCGGGCTCGGCCATTCGGAGGGAGTCGCACATTCAGATTGCTGTGCGCGACGTACGGTGTATCCGCGTTCGAGATGAGAGGAGAGCGAGGCCATGACTAAGCAGGAACTTGCCAAGGCGCTGGGAGAGCTGGTCAAGGAAGCGGGCAAACGCCCCCCCGGAAGAGCAAGTCCGCGTGTTGATCGAAAAGGGCATAATCGACGAACAGGGCCGCGTGCTGATCGGAAACGGGCGGCCCGAGAAGAAGGCAACCCGAGCACGCCGTAGGGGGAATGCGCATCGCCGGGGAACCAAGCCATGACGGACCAGGAAATCGCCCCTGAATAATTGACGATCCAATGGCAGCGGGCCCTTGCTCTCAAGAGCATTTCAATGAAGCTCTATCTTCTCACCACCGGATCGCTGTTCGCCGCACTTCATGTTGCGCGGACCATCGCGGAATGGCAGCGGCTGACGACTGAGCCGTGGTTCATCTTGCACGGGCCCGGCCTCGGCCTAATCGCCGCAGCGCTTGCATACTGGGCCTGGCGCCTGTTTCGGGGCTCAGCGCGCTCGTGACACACGAGTCTTTCTTCCCAAAACGTCTCCGCGATCGTGTCTTCGGAGCGTCGAAGGTGGCGGCCGATGTGATGGTGCAGGAGTGTGGCTGCTACTTCGGCCTGCGCACGGGTTGCTTTCGCGGCTGCTCCCTGTCATGGCCAAACCACTCGGCAACGAAGCGGCATGGTTTATGGTGGATATATTGAACACGTTCGCCCTGACGTCCCTCAACCACCGCAGACGGAGTTTCTGATGCGCCTTCTCCTCGGCAGCGGCGGCTTCCGTACGCCGGAACGGATCGCTTTCTTCAGCGAACAGATCCGATCGCTTCTCGGCGACGTCGATCGCGTCCTGTTCCTGCCCTACGCCCTGCGCGACCACGACGCCTACCTGGAGATGATGGCGACGCGCGGCCTCGACGCCGGTTATCGCCTGGAAGGCATCCACCGCCAGGCCGATCCGGTGCGCGCGATCCACGACGCCGCGGCGATCTACGTCGGCGGCGGCAACACGTTTCGTCTGGTGGAGGAGATGTACCGCCGCGGACTGTTCGATCCGATCCGCGAGCGTGTCCGGGCCGGGGTGCCCTTCATCGGCATCAGCGCCGGCTCCAACGTCGCCTGTCCGACGATGCAGACGACCAACGACATGCCGATCGTGCAACCGCCGAGCTTCCGGGCGCTGGGACTGGTTCCGTTCCAGATCAACCCGCACTATTTTCCGGGGCAGCCGTTCGTCAAGCGCGACGATGAGCTGACCCCGCACTTCGGCGAGACGCGCGACGATCGCCTGCGCGAGTATCATGAGATGAACGATACCACCGTTCTCGGCATGTGGGAGGGCGGCGCGCTGCGCGTCGAGGGCGGCCACATGGTCCTGCTCGGGGCGGCGGCGCGGCTCTTCCACAAGGGACAGGAACCGCGCGACCTCGCTCCGGGAGCGCAGCTGGACGAATTGCTCCGAGTGTAGTGTCGTTTAATATCACTCTCTCCCCTCTCCCCGGTACTCCGGGGAGAGGGGAGAGAGTGAGGGGCGAGCATCTGAGCAGTGTTCTGGCCCTTCCCCTCACCCCCGACCCCTCTCCCCGGGGTACCAGGGAGAGGGGAGTAGCGCAGAGGGACAAACCACATGATCGGCCTCTTCGCCGTCGAGTTGCCGATTCAGCCCTGGCAGCCTTTGGGACTGGCGTTCCTGCTCGGCTCGTTCGCCGTGGCGACCCTGTCCGATCTGCGCCGGCTCTCGGCCCAGCGTGAGTTCGTCGAGTTGTGGTGGCTGTTCGCCCTGGTCGTGGCGATCTTCGACCTGCTGTCCGTGAAGAACGGCACCGGCGACACGGGGTCGCTCGCTCTGAAGTGGGGGTTGATCGTCGCGCTGTCGCTGGCCTCGTGGAGCAAGGTCGGCTGGCTCTTCCGCCTGGCGCCGGGCGACGTGGCGGCGCTGGCCGCTGCCGCGAGCCTGCTGCCGTGGTGGGGCGTCCCGGCTTTCTACGCCATCGCCAAGGTCTTATCGTGGTTCCTGGCGCCGCTGCTGAGCCGCGGCCGGGCGTTCTATCCGTTCATGCCCGTTGTCAGCGTGGCCACTCTCGTCGTTCTCGGACTGGTGCTACTGATGAAAGAAATCGGCGTGGTGTAGAGCTCAAGTTTACCCGGAACATTCTACCATCGCGTGACAGGAGGTCTGTGTCTCTACGTGATTGTATTTTTTTCCACCGCAGCGCCGTGACGCCCCCTGGGCATAAGCTGGCGAACCTTTGCGGCTGTGCCCGCAGCTTTCCGAGCCTCTGTACTCTGGTAGTTTTTGCAATCACGTACCAGACCACCGCACCGCTCTTGACCACACGACCATCCTGAAAGTGACGGCAGGGTTGCACTGGTCACGAGGGCACGGTCATGACGACAGACGCACGGTTCGGCGAACATAACTTCGGCGCGGCCTTTCTGGGACACAAACGGCGCACCGATTGTCTGGTGCGCATCGCACACCAGATTTACCGTCATCCCGGCGGGACCTTGCCCGCCAAGCTGCACGAGCCCAAGGATTACAAGGCGATGGACCGGCTCATGAACCGCCCCGAGGTGACGCACGCCGCCGTGCTGGAGCCGCACCGCCAGCGGACCCTGCAACAGATGCGTCTGGCTCCCGGCGTGGTCCTGGTGTTGCATGACACCACCGAACTCGACTACTCGGGGCTGCGTTCGATCCCCGACCTGGGTCCGATCGGCGGTGGCCTCAACCGCGGCTACTTGTGCCACAACAGCCTGGCTTTCGACCCGCAGCGACACGAAGTCCTCGGTCTGGCCAACCAAATCCTGCATCGGCGCCGCCACGTCGGTCGCCACGAAAAAGTGCGGGCCAAACGCGAACGCCGCGATCGCGAAAGCCGGTTGTGGATCGACGGCGTCGCCGCGGTCGGCCCCGCTCCGGACGGCTGCACCTGGGTGCATGTCGCGGATCGCGGCGCCGACACCTTCGAGTTTCTCGCCCGCTCCTGGGGGCCACACGAAGGGTTCGTGATGCGTTCCAAGGTCAACCGCGTGATCCGCCACGGCCACCATGACCCGCAGGGTCCCAAAGACTATCTGCACACCTATGCACGCACGCTGCCGCTGCAGGGACACCGGGAAATCGTCGTGTCGGCACGGCCGGGCCAGCCCGAACGCAAGGCGGTCGTCGCCGTGTCGTTCGCGCCGGTGTTGCTCAGTCCGCCGCACGTGCGTCGCGGCTTGTATGAGAAGCGGCCGCTGCCGCTGTGGGTCGTGCGCGTGGCCGAAATCAAGCCCCCCCAAGGGCGTCGCGCCGGTGGAGTGGATCCTGCTGACCGACCGCAAGGTGGGCACGCTGGCGGACGCCTGGGAACGGGTGGATTGGTACGGCGACCGCTGGATCATTGAGGAATTGCACAAGGCGCAAAAAGAGCGGTTGCGCCATCGAAGATCTGCAGTTCACTACGTCGGCGGCCCTGCAACCGATGATCGCGCTGCTGTCGGTGGTGGCGGTGGCGTTGCTGAACCTGCGCGAAGCCAGTCGGCAACCGGATGCCAAGGAGCGGCCAGCGACGGAGGTGGTGGATGCACGCTACGTGGCCGTGCTGAGTGCGTGGCGTTACAAAGAGGTACGGCCGGAGTTGAGCATCCATGACTTCTTCTATGCTTTGGCGCGCCTGGGTGGCCATCAGAACCGCAAACGCGACCATCGCCCCGGCTGGCTGATCCTGTGGCGCGGCTGGATGGCCTTGCAACACATGGTCGATGGTGCGGAAGCTCTGAAAAGTTGTGGGTAAACTTGAGGGTGTAGAGCGGCACCCAGGAAGACCAGCTGACTAACCGCGATCCGATAGGAGGGATCGACTGCAGCGTGATAATGGCAAGGGAGAGGCATGCACCTCTCCCTTACCGAGTTCGAGAATTGTTGCGATCACGTCGAAACAACCGCGTCGGTCAGTCGCGGTTCTCCGGGGGGCGGTCGTCGCGGCGCGGACCACGGTCGTCGCGGCGCGGACCACCACGACCGCCGCCGTGGCCCTGCGGGCGCGGCGGCGGTGCTTGCGGAGCCGGAGAGGGCGAGGGCGAGGGCGAGGGAGGCGCCCCGGCCTCACCGGCCGGCCGGTTCTGCTCGCGCAGCAATACCTTCCGAGACAGCTTGACGCGGTCGTGCTCGTCAATCGCGATCACCTTCACCTGAATCTTGTCGCCCACCTTGACGACGTCCTCGACCTTGCCGACGAACTTGTCGTCCAGTTCGCTGATGTGGCACAGGCCGTCGCGGCCGGGGATGATCTCGATGAAGGCGCCGAAGTCCTTGATGGACGAAACGCGGCCTTCGTACACCTTGCCGATGCGCACCTCTTCGGTGATCGCCTCGACCCGCGCTCGCGCCGCCTCGGCTCCGGCGGATTCGGAGTGCGAGATGTAGACCGTGCCGTCTTCCTCGATGTCGATCTTGGCGCCGGTCGCCTCCTGGATGCCCTTGATGTTCTTGCCGCCGGGGCCGATCAGAGCGCCGATCTTGTCCGGGTTGATCTGGATCTTCAGGAGCCTCGGGGCGTCCTTGCTGATCTCGCCGCGCGGCGCTCGAAGCGTGGTGAGCATGGTCCGCAATATATCGCGCCGCGCCTCCCGGGCCTGGTCCAGCGTCGCCTTGATGATCGGCTCGTCGATGCCGTCGATCTTCAGGTCGAGTTGGATGCCGGTGATGCCGCGGCCGGTGCCGGCCACCTTGAAATCCATGTCGCCGAAGTGGTCCTCGTCGCCCATGATGTCGGTCAGCAGGATGAAGCGATCCGGTTCTTTGACTAGGCCGATCGAGATGCCGGCTACCGGGTTCATGATCGGCACGCCGGCGTCCATCAGCGACAGGGTGCCGCCGCAAACCGAGGCCATGCTCGAGGAGCCGTTCGATTCCGTGATGTCGGAAACGACGCGTACCGTGTACGGGAAGACGTCAGTGCCGGGAATCACGGCCTTGAGGCTGCGTTCGGCCAACGCGCCATGGCCGATCTCGCGCCGGCCGGGACCGCGGATGGGCCGGCACTCGCCGACGCTGTACGGCGGGAAGTTGTAGTCGAGCATGAACTTCTTGCTGTACTCGTCCGCAATGCCGTCCACGCGCTGCTCGTCGCTGGAGGTGCCGAGCACCGTGGTCACCAACGCCTGCGTCTCGCCGCGCTGGAACAGGGCCGAGCCATGCACTTTTGGAAGCAGGCCAACCTCGCAGTACAGCGGCCGTATCTGCTTCGTATTCCGCCCGTCGATGCGCTTGCCCTCCAGGATCAGGTCGCGGACGACGCGTTCTTCCAGGGCGTAGAACGCGGCCGAAACCTGCTCCGGAGTGAACTCGCCGGACTTGTCCTCCGGGCACAACTCGGTGAACGCCTTTTCCTTCAATTCCTTGATGGCGGCGGCGCGATCGGCCTTCCCGGACGTCTGCTTCCGCTTGAGGAACTCGTTGTAATAGCGCTGCTTGACGACGCCGGTCACCTTGGCGGCTTCGACTGCCGGCGGCAGCTGCTTCGTCCCAAGCCCAGCCTTCTCGCGCAGCTGTTCCACGGCGTCGATCACCGTGGCAACGCCCTTGTGCGCGAACAGGATGGCTGCCAGCATTTGCTCTTCCACCATCTCGCGCGCGAAGCCCTCGATCATCGTCACCGCGGTGCGCGTGCCGGAGACGATGAGATCGAGGTCGCTCTCTTCGAGCTGCGTGTGGTTGGGCATCAGGACCAGTTCACCGCCGACCCGGCCGACGCGGACGGCGCCGGTGGTCTTCAGGAACGGAATCGGCGACACGACGAGTGCGGCGCTGGCACCGATCATCGACAGGATGTCGGGATCGTTGATACGATCCGCAGCCAGGGTGCTGGCCATGATCTGGACTTCACGGAAGTAATTGCTTGGGAACAGCGGGCGGATGGGCCGGTCGATGAGGCGGGCGGTCAGAATCTCTTTGGTGGTCGGACGGCCTTCGCGCTTGATGAAACCGCCGGGGAATTTGCCGGCGGCATAGGTTTTTTCGCGATAATCGACGACGAGGGGGAAGAAATCCTTCCCGGTGTCGGCTTCGCCCTCAACCGCGGTCACGAGGGTCATGGTGTCGCCGTAGCGAACGATGACGGCTCCGTGCGCCTGTTTGGCGATCTTACCGGTTTCGAGGATGAGGGTTTGTGCGCCGAGGGGACATTCAACACGGCTTGCCTGCACGGACGTAATCCTCCTGTGGCAGGCGGACAGCCTGCCGCGAGATCAAGGAGTCGCCGTGCGGAGGGTGGACGAGCACCGCATTATTATGGCCGCTTGCGGCATAGCAGGGGAGTCTGCCAAAACCGCCCCCGTACCGCCGGCATTCCTGCCGGCACGGGCCGGCAGGAATGCCGGCGGTACGGGGTTTACTTCCGCAACCCCAACGTACCGATGATCTTGAGGTAGCGGGTGCGATCCCGGTTGCGAAGGTAGGTCAACAAGCACGACCGCTTGCTAACCATCTTCAGCAGGCCGCGCCGACTGGCGTGGTCCTTCTTGTGCTCGCGCATATGCTCGTGCAGCTCGTTGATGCGGGCTGTGAGCAGTGCGATTTGCACTTCCGGCGAGCCGGTGTCAGTCGGCTCGCGCCGGAACTGGTCAATGATTTGCGTCTTGCGGTCCTTGGTGATCGCCATCGCCGGTCCTCGTCACCTCCGCGCAGTCCTACTCCAAACAGTTCGAACGTTTCATACACGTTTCTACTCAGAGTAGAGTAGCAAGCACGGAACGGATTGCAAGGGGCGGCGAAATAAAATACGGCGAAGGGCTATTCGACCACTTCATCCAACAGGTGCCCCATCTTCTCTTTCTTGGTGAGCAGATAGCGTTTGTTGTTCTCGTTCGGTGGGATCTGGATCGGTATTCGGTCCACGATGCGCAGGCCGTAACCATCGAGGCCGACGACCTTTTTCGGGTTGTTCGTCAGCAGCCGAATCTGGCGCACGCCGAGGTCGAGCAGAATCTGAGCGCCGATGCCGTAGTGGCGCAGGTCCGGGCCAAAGCCGAGCCGCTGGTTCGCTTCGACCGTGTCCAACCCTTCTTCCTTTTGCAGCTTGTAGGCGCGGAGTTTCGACAGCAGACCGATGCCGCGGCCTTCCTGGCGCATGTAAAGGACGACGCCCTTGCCCGCTTCGGCCACTTGCCACATCGCCTGCTGCAGCTGCGAGCCGCAGTCGCACATTTCACTGGCGAAGATGTCGCCGGTCAGGCATTCGCTGTGGATGCGCACCAGCACCGGATCGGCTTGCACCGGCACGGCTCCCGCCTCTTCGATGCCGACGCCGCCCATTGTCAGGGCCAGGTGCGGCGCCGGATCGACAACCGACGTGTACGCGAACAGGTCGAACACGCCGAAGCGCGTCGGCAACTTGACAGCGACCTCGCGGCGGATGAGCCGTTCGCGCTGACGGCGATGCTTGATGAGATCCTCAATCGTGCAGAGCTTGAGGCCGTGCTGCTTGCAGAAGGCACGCAGGTCGGGCAGGCGGGCCATGGTGCCGTCGGGGTTGACGACTTCGCAGATGACGGCCGCTTCCTTGAGGCCGGCGAGGCGGGCGAGATCGACGCTCCCCTCGGTATGGCCGGCGCGGACGAGGACGCCACCCTCGCGGGCGCAGGCCATCCATATGGCCGTGGTTGCGCACCAGGTCGGCTGGCGTCGAGCGCTCGTCCACGACCACAGATACCGTGCGGGCACGGTCGAAGGCGGAGATGCCGGTGGTAATACCGGTGCGGGCGTCGAACTTCTGCGTCAGCGGCGTGGCCTTGGCGTCGAGCAGCGAACCGCCCATCGGTTGCAGGTGGAGACGGTCGCAAAGGGCCGGCGCCATCGCCAGGCAGACCATGCCGCAGGCGTTACGCATCATGAAATTGATGGCTTCAGGCGTCGCCTTCTCCGCGGCGATGACGAGATCGCCTTCGTTTTCGCGGTACTGGTCATCGACGAGGACGATCATGCGGCCCTGGTGCAGCTCCTCCAGGGCTTCCTGAATGGTGCAGAATCCTTCGGGATTGGTTGACATGGTTGGCTCCTGCAGGGTTACGTGTCTATCGCCATTGTAGTGGGCTTGACGAGAACGGTTCGTTTCCGCAGGGCCATCCTCCTATCCTTACCCGACAGAAACGGCAGGACGTCACAACTGGCACTGTTGTTGCGCAAACCGGTTCACCGCTGGACCGGCTGGGTTCCGTCGTTTACAATGAGCCGCATGATACGCTCCGGGACACCAGGGATCCTCGCGGCATGGAGACGGTTCAATTCCAATGCGGCCACTGCGGCAGCATGATGGGCGTGGGTCAGGAATACCTCGGCCAGCAAGTGCGCTGCCCAACGTGCCAGCAGGTCGTGTTCGCCCCGACCGCTTCGGCTCCTTCCCCGGAAAGCGATCCGGACGCTCTCTTCCTGGCGAACTTGCAGAGCGCTCCCATCGGCGATCCGCCCCAACCGGAACTTCAGCCCAGCGTCACGACGGCTCCGGAGCCGCGTACTCCGATCACCTCGGATGCTGTTCCGCATTCCGAGCCTTCCTTACCCTGGAACGATCCCGCCAGCCGTGCGGCCGGTCCGAACAGCCCCGTGGCGCGGGCGCAGCGGCAGGCCGGCGGCGGCATCTCGTGGCTGTGGCTGCTGCCGCTGCTGTCGTATTCAATCCTCGTGAGCTGGTTCGTCTACAAGCTGTACGACAGCCTGCAAATCGCCAATGCGACCATCCGCGACCTCGACGAAAAGCGCAAGAAGCGCCTGGACATGATGCCGGACCTGAACGGCGACGCCCCGCTGACGAAGAGCCAAACGTTCGTCTATCCCAGTGACATGACGACACGCGAACTGCCGGACGAGTGGAAGAGCAAGCTCGGCCAGGCGGTCACCATCGGCTCGCTGGAGATCACACCGTTGGCCGTCGAAAAGAGGACCGTGGCCATTGACAAGGAAGGTGCGTTAAAGGGGACGAATCGCCGTCGAGAGGTAGGCGTGCTGGCGCTGCGTTTACGGTTTCGCAACCTGTCCGAACAATTCGATTTCGTACCGCTGGACCTTTATTTCGAGCGCTGCCACTTTGAGGGCGAGTTGCCGCCGTTCACCTGCCTGGAATTGGACAGCGAGCGCCGTTTCTATGGCGGCCCCGCGGCTTGGTTCCCGCGCAACGGCAGGAAAGCGATTGAGCGCGAGCAGATCGTGGGGCGCGACAACAACCAGGTCCTCAAGCGGGGCGAGTCGCTGGAAACTTTCGTGTGCAGCGGGAGTGGTGAGAAACTCGACGAAGCTGCTGGCCACTTACGAGGGCAACCTGTTCTGGCGCGTCCACCTTCGCTGCGGTCCGGTGGAACATCGGGACAAGCTGGTGGCTGCGACGGCCGTCCTGGGCGTCGAGTTCAGCGACCGCGATTACCGCACGAAATGATGCCTCGGCACGTCTGCATCGGAATAAGCGAGAAAAGGGATAGGAAACGTATCAATAGGGATTGCCTCGCCCTTACCCCCGCCTAGAATTTGGCCTTGAGGGATCGCCGTCGCGTCCTGCGGCGACGTCCATCCCACCCTACCCAATACGCTATTCTCCGAGGAGCGGCTGCCCATCGAACAGCCGAACGTAACCCATGAAACTGACGCGCGCTGCCAATTACGCCCTGCACGCCATGACTTACCTGGCGGTCAAGAAGAGCGACAAGCCGATCGCGTCGCACAAGATCGCCCAGGCCTGCGGCATCTTCGAGCGCTTCCTGCTGAAGGTTCTCAAACCGCTGGTTACGATCCGCGTCCTGTCTTCCATCAAGGGACCTCACGGCGGCTACACACTCGCCAAACCGCCGAGCGAGATTACCCTTCTCGAAATCATCCAGGCAGCGAACGACAGCGAAATCTGCGGGGAAACGCCGTTCACCGATCCGAAGAACCCAGGTCTGAACAAGCGGATCGGCGCCGTCTGTTCGGAAGCTGCGAACTTATTGCGCGGCTATCTGAAGAAGACCAAGTTGTCCGACCTCGTGGGCAAGAAGTAGCGACCGGCAGTTTGCGGCCTAGCAAAAACAGCGGCAATGCAAAGCAGTTTTTCATTGCATCGGTGCGCCCTGGCGTGCGATATTCTTCTGCGGCCTCCGCCGTCCGAGGAATCCAGGAGTCTGACGATGCGCACTCGACGAGCCTTAATTACCACCTTGATCGCATTTTTGATCCTTCTCGCCCTCTTCGTTTTCATGACGCCGTGCCGCTTCCGCTTGATCGGCGCCGAACAGGCGGACAGGATACCGATTATCCTCGACACCGACATCGGCACCGACGTCGACGACGCCTTCGCCCTGGCCCTGGCCCTGGCCAGTCCGGAGCTCGACCTGCAAGGCGTCACCACCGTCGGCAGCCGACGCGGAGGATCGCGCCTGGATGGTCTGCCGCTTCCTGACCGCGGTCGGCCGGCGCGACATGCCGGTCGCCTGGGGACGCGATCCGCAGCCGAAGTCGGACGATCGAAGGGCAGATCCAGTACCGCCGCCATCCCGCGCCGATCTTCAATCGCACCTCCAAGCCGGTCAAGGAGTCGGCGGTCGAGTTCCTCTACGCCAAGCTCAAGGCCCAGCCCGGCAAGCTGACGCTGGTGCCGATCGGGCCGCTGACCAACATCGCCCGGCTGCTCACCGAGCATCCCGACTGCAAGCCGTGGATCAAGCGCATCGTCATCATGGGCGGCTCGGTCCGCGTCGGCTACAACGGCAAGACGCCGCCGGAGGCCGAGTGGAACATCAAATTCGACATCCCGGCCGCCCAGACCGTGTTCGCCTCCGGCGTGCCGCTGGTCGTCGCGCCGCTCGACGCCACGGCGACGGTCAAGCTCGACGAAGCCGCTGCGCCGCAAGCTCTTCGCCGCCTGCACGCCGTTGACTATCAGGTGCAGGCGCTCTACCAGCTCTGGGACAAGCCGACGCCGACCCTGTTCGATCCCGTCGCCGTGGCGCTCGTGCTTCAACGAGAAGTTCTGCACGATGGAAGACCTGCGGCTCGAAGTGGACGACAAGGGATTCACCCGTGTCGGCAAGGGCAAGCCAACGCCCGCGTCGCCACGGCCATCAAGCAGCGACGAGTTTCTCAAGTGGTACGTCGAGCGCGTCGGCGGCGGGCCAGCCGGTGCTGCCGAAGCCGCCGGCGAACCTGTCGACGCTGGTCGAGCGCGGCGGCATTTCCGAACCGCGTCCACTGCTTTCGAGGACTACGAAACGGACATCGAGAAACGCTGGTGGATGAGCGGCAAGGCGGAGACGACGAACGTGCCGCCGGGCAGCAAGCGCGCCTGCCGCGGCGTGCTGACGCAGGACTTCGACGACCTCCAGGGCGACATGAAGACGATGTACACGGCCGTCATCTTCAATCCGGTGCCCGGCCCGCCGATGGGCAAGAACCCGCGGCTCAGCTTCCGCTACTGGCTCAAGGGGACCGACACGCTGCGCGTGCAGATCTACAGCCTGACGAACGGCTATCACCGCTACCTGGCGCTGACGAAGCTGCCGCAGGAGAACTGGCGAATCGGCGACGGTGGACATGACGGCCGTGCGGCGGCCCGACGGCAGCGGCGGCCCGCTGTCCGAGAACGAACGCATCGACGACATGCAGTTCTACGTCGATCCGCGTGCCGAGCTGCTGATCGACGACATGGTGCTGTACGACGCCGCGGTGCCGGGCGAGAAACGGCCGTTTCCGAAGAGCATCCAGTTCACCGGCCTGTTCGACACCGGCAAGCAAGGGCAAGGAATGGCCGGGCGACTTCGAGATCGTGGACAAGAAAGGCTATTTCTGGAAGGCGGCGAAGTCGGTGGAGAACGCGGAGACGAGGACGCCGTGGATTCGGCTGCACCTGCGCGGCGAGCGGCCGCTCGGACGAGACGACGCAACTGTTCTTCCGCTATCGGCTGACCGGAGCCGACGCGATGCAGATCGTGCTGAGCAGCACCGCCAAAAAGACTCAGTCCACCGTCGCAGCGAAAGAGTTGAAGACCGACGGCTGGGCCGAGGCGACCGTGGACTTCGCCCAGGTGAAGGGCGGCAGCGCCGATGAGATCCGGTTCCTTCTGCCGAACGGGGCGGTGTTGCTGATCGACGACGTGCTGCTGTATGAACCGGGGGAGAAGTGACCGAATCGCCGCTTGCGGCTTAGCAGAGACAGTTGCTAAGCCGCAAGCGGCAATACCATAACCGTAAAGGACCACCATGACTTCCTCACGCTTAACTCGCCGGGCCGCGCTGAAGCGATTCGGCGCCGCCGCGGTTTCCGCTCCCTTCGTCTTTCGCCGTCATGCGACCGCCGCTCCGAGCGAGACGGTCTATCACGCCAGCTTCGGGGCCAGCGGCATGGCAGGCTCCGACATCGGCTCGCTGACCGCGAGCAAGAACCTGAAGCTCGTCGCCGTCGCCGACGTGGACCTGAGCCACACGGCCGAGGTGAAGAAGAAGTTTCCCGACGTGAAGGTCTATCAGGACTGGCGCGAGCTGCTCGACAAGGAGAAGAACCTCAACTCCGTCAACGTCTCCACGCCGGACCACATGCACGCCCCGATCACCATGCGGGCCATGCAGCAGGGGCTGCACGTCTACACGCAGAAGCCGCTCACGCAGACGATCTACGAGGCCCGGCAGCTGACCCGGGCGGCGCTGGAGAAGAAGCTCGTCACGCAGATGGGCATTCAGATCCACTCGCACGGCGTCCATCGCACTGTGGTGGCCACCATCCAGGCCGGGGCGATCGGCAAGGTCAAGGAGGTCGCATAGCTGGAGCGGCAAGCAGTGGGGCGACAAGGCCCCGCGCCCGACCGCAACGATCCGGTGCCGGCAGAGCCTGAACTGGGACTTCTGGCTCGGCGTGGCGGCAGAAGCGGCCGTTCATCGGAAAGGGCTACTACCATCCCGGCAACTGGCGGAAACGCCTCGACTTCGGCACCGGCACCTTCGGCGACATGGGCTGCCACATCCTCGATCCGGTGTTCGCCTCGCTGGCCCTGACGGCCCCGAAGTCCGTGCGCTCGGAGGGCGACGCACCGAATGCGGACAACTGGGGGCTGGACGTCCAGGTGCAATACGTCTTCCCCGGCACCAAGTTCACGACCGAGACGCTGACGCTGAACTGGTACAACGGCGGCAAACGGCCGCCGGCGGAGGTGCAAGCGCTGGTCGGCAACCGGAAGTTGAACGATCAGGGCTCGATCTACATCGGCACGGAGGGTGTGCTGTACTCGCCGTACATCGCGCCGCTGGTGCTGCTGCCGGCCGAGAAGTTCGCGGACTACAAAGTGCCGCGGCAGGACGCCCAGCACCACTACCTCCAGTTCGTCGAGGCGTGCCGCGGCAACGGCACTACGTCGGCACCGTTCGCGTATTCGGGACCGTTGACCGAGACGGTGCTGCTCGGCTGTCTCTCGACGCGCTTCCCGAAGACGACGCTGGAATGGAACGCCGCAGACTTGAAGGTGACCAACGAAGCCGCGGCGAATCAGTTCGTGCGGCGCAAGTATCGCAAGGGGTGGGAGGTGGAAGGGCTGTAACGGTGAAGCAAATCCTAAATCCGAAATCCGAAAGACCAACCTTAAACCACCGGGTTGATGGATTTCGGATTTCGAGTTTCGGATTTCGGATTTCGAGTTTCGGCCTTCGTGTCACCGATACGCCGCCAATCGCTCCGCCATGAACGTGATTGCACTCGGCGTCAACTTCTTCGCCGTCGCCAGATTGTGATGGCCGTCCGGGATGTAATCGACCTCCACCGTCAGGCCGCGTTCATGGGCATGGTACAGGAAACTCTCGACCTGCGCCGTGATGTTGAACTCGTCCTTCCCGCCGTAGCCGATGTACATCGCCAGCCGGCCCTCGCGCACGTCATACAAATCGAGCATTTCGATCGGGTTCTCGCGCGACTTCGTTAACCGTCTCAGGATTGCGGCGGCCGTATAACGGATTGATCACCATCGCCTGACGCACCTTGAACAGTCCGCCGTAAAAGCTGCCAACCACCTCGAAGGGACGGTTGAAGTTGGTCCGCCAGCCCCAGCAGCAAGGATCGAACGGTCGCAAGTACTTGCCGTGACAGTCGAGCCAGCGCACGTTGACCGGTGGGAAGATGCCCATGACCGAGCGGAACTTCTCGGGATGTTTGATCGCCTTGTTGTACGCCGCCCCGCCGCCCATCGACACACCGGCGGCAATATGTGCTTCCGGCTCCGGAAGGATGGGATAGTTCTGCATCAGGAAATCCCAGACGTCCCCCATCAGGTACTTCTCGAAATCGCCGCCGCGCGGCGTGTCCAGGAAGAAGGTACCGGTGGAAAAGAGACGTGCGGTGCCGTTAAAGCTGCCATCCGGAGCGGCGACAATGGCCGGTGCCAGCTGTCCGCACGCCATCGCCTGGTCCAGGTAGGGAATCACGTCCTCCAGGAACGATCCTTCGTCCTGCGCAAATCCGTGCAGCCACAGGATCAGCGGATAACGCTTGTTGCAGTCGAAGCCCGGCGGCAGGTAGACGTAGAGATCGCGCTTCTCCTCCAGAGCAGACGACCAGATGCGGTAGTCGTGGCCGTGGTTCTTCGTGTGATCGACGACACAACCGTGCAGCCGATGGTTGGTGCGGACCAACTGAAACGGCCGCGGCAGTAAGGCAGCTGGCGCCCGCGCTCCCGACAGTATGACCAGCACGACGGCGAGGCGGGCTGCGGATTTCACGGCGATTCTCTCTGGGTTAGCGGCGGTGCGACTCGGTTCCTTCTCTTCGGTCCGACTCCGGCCCGCGGCTGAGCGGAACCTGGTTCGATGCTCGTAATGGCATTCCCGCATGAGTGGGTCGCGCCGCTTTTGTGGGATTCACACGGTCTCGAGGGTGAGGGGAAGTATTGAGTACCGAGTACTGAGTACTCGGTACTCCCATCGCCGGCGCCGCACCTCGCCGACCCGTGCATTCCTTTCCCAGGACGTTATAAACAAGTCCTTTTTTACTTGCGGGCGCCGCGCTCGATGTGGTAACAATGATTATGCCGTATTTTCGCTCTGCGCTCCGCCCGCATACGACACGTCTGGAATACCGACACCGCAATCACCCTCTCTCGGAGACGCGCTGACATGGCCAAGGCACGTGGCGATTTCACCGACATCCTTCTGCGCCGCCAAATCCTCAGTCCCGAACAACTCGAAGAGGCCCGCGGTCTCGCCAACCAGACCGGCGCCAAGATCCAGGACGCGCTCGACAAGCTCGGCTATGCGTCCAAGGAACAGATCATGAGCGCCATCGCCGAGTTCCACGGCATGCAGTTCGTGGATCTCACCGACGTCGTCATCCCCGCCGCCGTCATCGAACTCGTGCCCGAGTCGGTCGCCCGTGAAAACGTCGTCCTGCCTCTGGCGGAAGAGAACGGGGCCCTGAAGATCATCCTCAGCGATCCCAGCGATTTCGAGACGCTCCAGAAGTTGCAGTTCATCCTCCAGAAAGAACTGCAACCGGTGCTGGCCCCGCGCGAACAGATCATCGAGGCCATCAACCGGCATTACGGGCAGACGGAAACCGAGTCCGTGGACTCGATGCTCCAGGAATTTACCGACACGGCAATCGACTTCACCGAAACAGAACAGACCCAGTCCGGCGGCCCCGAGGAGAACGAGGCCCCGGTCGTCAAACTGTGCAACCTCATCATTCAGGAGGCCGTCAGCCTGCGGGCCAGCGACATTCACATCGAACCGTTCGCCGACCGCATTCGCATCCGCTACCGCATCGACGGCGTCCTGGTCGAGCGCGACAGCGCTCCACGCCGGCTCCTCGCCCCGTTGCTGTCGCGCTTCAAGATCATGGCCCGCATGGACATCGCCGAGAAGCGCCGTCCCCAGGACGGCCGCATCAAGATGAATCTCCAAAACAAGCATTACGACCTGCGCGTCTCGATGCTGCCGACGTCGAACGGCCAATCGTGCGTCATGCGTATCCTCGATCGCGGCAATATTCAGGTGTCCATCAAGGACCTGGGGTTGGCCGAGGACGATTTCGCCCGCTTCCAGCAGATCGTCAAGCGGCCCAACGGCATCTTTCTCGTTACCGGCCCAACCGGCTCCGGGAAGACGACGACGCTGTACGCCGCCATGAACGAGTTGAACCGGCCGGATCGGAAGATCATCACCGCGGAAGACCCAGTCGAGTACTATCTGCCCGGCGTCAACCAGTGCGAGGTCAAGCACAGCATCGGCCTCGACTTCCAGGCCATCATCCGGGCCATGCTCCGGCAAGCGCCGAACATCATCCTCGTCGGTGAGATCCGCGACAAGGAAACGGCGGAGATTGCCATTCAGGCGTCGCTGACCGGTCACCTGGTCTTCAGTACACTCCACACCAACGACGCCCCCGCTGCCATCACTCGACTTGTGGACATCGGTATTCAGCCGTTCCTGGTGGCGTCCAGCATTATCGCCATCATGGCCCAGCGCCTGGTGCGAGTCGTCTGTCCCAAGTGCAAGGAACCGGACTCGCCGCCAGCTCACGAAATCAAGTCATCCGGACTGACACCGCAGCAAGTCAAGACCGCGACGTTCATGCGCGGCCGTGGTTGCGGCAACTGTAACCACTGTGGTTACCGAGGTCGTCTGGGTATCTATCGAAATGCTTCGCATGACGTCTGCCATCCGGGAGATGACGTTCAAGCGTGCCCCGGCCCAGGACGTGCGCCGTCAGGCCCGCCTCATGGGGATGAGGACGCTGCTGGAGGACGGTTTCGCCAAGGCGATGAGGGGCGATACGACCCTGGAAGAAGTCCTCGGAACGTGTCACCACGATTCGTCGCTATGAGCATTTCTGCTCCGATCTGCTCGGGACACCTGGTTTTCGAGACACCTTTATTGGACGCGGCGTTTCATATCGTCCGATCACCAGGCGTTCGGTGAATGGGGAAGGCTGAAAAGGTAAAGAAAGAGACCACGGACACGAAGGTACTTCGCTGATTCGTTCTTCGCGGACAGATCTTTGTAATTTTTTCAAGAAGCGAATTGATCCGCAGGCGCGAAGTGGGATAATGCGAGTGAAGGACCATAAGCCCGTCTGAGCGCGTATTCGATTCCCCGTGGTGCGAACGTCCTGCGCATCACGAAGGTCTTGTCTATCCTCGTTCGAGGTGTTCTACAAACTGCGACGGAGGGACTGTGGCAAGCGTTGTCATCGATAAACTTCTGGCGACGGTCATCCAGATCAAAGCGAGCGATCTGCATATCTCGGTTGGTCAGCCGCCGGTCGTTCGCCACCACGGTCGAATGCGCCGACTCGAAACCAAGATTCTCGAGTCGGACGACACCGTGGGCCTGATGAAGAGCATCACGCCCGACCGCTGCCAGCAAGAGCTGCAAGAAAAGGGCGGCTGCGACTTCGCCATCGAGTTCACCGACGGCTATCGATTCCGCGTCGCCATTTTCAAGCAGCGCGGCAACATCGGCATGGTGCTGCGGCGCATCCCGTCCCAGTTCCTGTCGTTCGAGCAGATCGGCATGCCGGAAGCGATCAAGCGCCTCATCACCCGGCCGCGCGGTCTGCTGCTGGTCACCGGCCCGACCGGCTCCGGCAAGACGACCAGCCTGGCCAGCATGATTAACTTCATCAACACAGAACTACGATCGGCACATCATCACGATGGAGGATCCGATCGAGTACTATCACAAGCACCAGAAGTGCACGATCAACCAGCGCGAGATCGGCGTGGACGTGCCGAGCTTTCCCGAGGCGATCCGACGGGCCTTGCGCATGGACCCGGACATCATGCTCGTCGGCGAAATGCGCGACCTGGACACGATCCACGCGGCCATCGAAGCGGCCGAGACCGGCCACGTCGTCTTCGGCACCCTGCACACCAGCAGTGCCTCGAGCACGATCAACCGCATCATCGACGTCTTCCCGAAGGAGCAGCAGGACCAGATCCGCACGCAGCTGTCGACCGCCCTGATCGGCATCCTCTCGCAGCGTCTGATGCCGAAGAAGCCGGACGGCCTCGTCGCGGCCTACGAGATGCTGGTGATGACGCCGGCCATCCAGAACCTCATCCGCGAGAACAAGACGTACCGCATCGACTCCAGCATCCAGACCGGCCGCCAGCACGGCATGTTCCTGCTCGACGACAGCCTGTTCAAGCTGTGGAAGAACGGCCTGGTCGAAAAGGAAGAATGCCTGATGCGGTCGTCGAAGCCCGCCGACCTCGCCACCAAGATCGCCCAGGCCGAGAAGGGTCTGTACGAGGATGAGGACGGAGACGACGAGGACGACGAGGATGAGGACGAGGACGAGGATGAGGATGACGAGGACGATGACGACGACGACAAACCTCGTCGGCGCCGGCGGTGAAAACTGATACGCTCCCCTCTGCCCCGGAGTACCGGGGCGAGGGGGGAAGGAGAGAACCCGACCCCCTCTCCCCGGAGTACCGGGGCGAGGGGGGAAGAAGTAACCCGACCCCCTCTCCCGGAGTACCGGGGCGAGGGGGGAGAAGTGCCCGACCCCTGCCCCCGGAGTACCAGGGACAGGGGAGAACGTGATCGTTGAGTTCCACACCATGTGAAGCAGGCGCAGTCATGGCGACGCCAAACGACAGTCCCCCCGAAGAAGCCCGGCATCCCGGCGCCCCAGGGAGCCGTACCGCCGAAACCGGGAGCCGTGCCGCCCAAGCCGGGTGCTGTCCCACCGAAGCCCGGCGCCACACCGCCCGTCAAGCCAGGAGCGGTGAAGCCTGGCGCCCGGCGTTCCTCCCGGTCAGGTCCCGGCCGGCAAGGCCCTCCCGAGCAAGCCTCCGGCGAAAAAAGTGCCCTCGCTGAAGAAGCCGAGCAAGGACAAGGACAAGGACAAGACCGGGGCCGGCGGGCGGAAGAAGCTCGGCACGATCCTCGTGGACCTGGGTTTCTTCGACGATGCCCAACTCTGGGAGTTGCTCGACGAGGCCAAGAGCACCGGATCGCGCATCGGGGAGGCGGCGGTCAACCGCGGCCTGATCTCCGCCGAGCAGCTGCTCCAGGCGCTGGCCGAGCAGTACGGGATGAAGCCTCGTCAACCTGTCGGAAACCAAGCCGACGCCGGATGCGTTGCAGCTCGTCCCCGAAACGATGTCCAGCGTCTACAAGGTGCTGCCGCTCTCGTTCAATAACAAGGTGCTGACCATTGCCGTCAGCGATCCGGCCAACGCACTCGGCGCCGCCGACCTGCGCAACCTGCTCGGCATCAACGAGGTGATCGTCCTCCTGGCTCCGCAGGCGGCGATGGCCGACGTCCTGGCCAAGTGCTACCAGGGCAAGGAAGAGAGCATCATCGACTTGATCGGTGAAATCGACGCCAACCCGAAGCTGAACAAGAAGCGCCAGGCGGAGACGAGCATCGACTTGGCCGATGCGATGGAGATGGCCGAGGCTGCCCCCGTCCGCAAGCTCATCAACATGGTGTTCCTGCTGGCCATCAAGGACAAGGCCAGCGACATCCATTTCGAGCCGTTCGAGGACGAGTACAAGATGCGCTACAAGGCGGACGGCGTCCTGTACGAGATGGTGCCGCCGCCGCGCCACCTCGCCAACGCCATCTCGACGCGCATCAAGGTCATGTCCAACCTCGACATCGCCGAGCGCCGTCTGCCGCAGGACGGCCGGATCGAGCTGAACATCGGCGGCAACCAGGTGGACATGCGCGTCAGCATCTTGCCGACCATGTTCGGCGAGAGCATCGTCGTCCGCGTCCTGGATCGCACCGTCGTTTCGCTCGACCTGCGCAAGCTCGGCATGGACCAGGAGACGCTCGAGCCGTTCCTCGAGCTGATCCAGAAGCCGAACGGCATCATCCTCGTCACCGGCCCCACCGGCTCGGGCAAGACGACGACGCTGTACTCGGCCCTCAGCGAGTTGAACGTCATCACGGACAAGATCATCACCACGGAAGACCCGGTCGAGTACGACATCGACGGCATCGTCCAGGTGCCGATCAACGACGAGATCGGCGTGACGTTCGCCGCTGCCCTGCGAGCCATCCTGCGGCAGGATCCGGACAAGATCCTCGTCGGCGAGATCCGCGACCTGGAGACGGCTCAGATCGCCGTGCAGGCGGCCCTGACCGGGCCATACGGTGTTCAGCACCCTGCACACCAACGACGCGCCGAGCACCATCACGCGTATGCGCGACATGGGTTTGCAGCCGTTCCTCATCACCGCGACGGTCGAATGCGTCCTGGCCCAGCGGCTGGTGCGGCGTATCTGCGAGGATTGCCGCACCGAGTTCGATCCGAGCGCCGACATGCTGATGGAGCTGAACCTGCGGCCGGACGAGGTGAAGGGCAAGAAGTTCTTCTACGGCAAAGGCTGCGACCGCTGCAACAACAGCGGCTACAAGGGCCGCATGGGCCTGTACGAGCTGCTCGTGATGGACGACGAAATCCGCGACTTGATCTCGCAGGGCGTCTCGACCGACGATCTGCGCAAGGCCTGCGTCCGCAACGGCATGAAGACGCTGCGTGAAGCGGGCTTACGGGCCATCTTCAGCGGCAAGACCAGCATCGACGAGATTGTGCGCGAAACGATCAACGAGGATTCGTGATGATTTTTCCACTTGCGGATTAGCACAAGCTTCTGCTGAGAAGCTATTTCAAGACTGGCGAGCCGAGCCCCGTAAGGGGCCGGGTGGATGACAATAGGCCGCAACCCGGCTGCTTACGCAGTTCGGCTCGCCGATTTTGAAACAGCTGCTAAGCCGCAAGCGGCAAGGCGGGTGAGGAGAAACTGATGCCGACCTTCAAATACGAAGCGATGGACACCAGCGGCGGCGAGGTCAAGGACTCGATCGATGCCGTCAACGAAGAAGAAGCGCAGCAAAAAATCAAGCAGATGGGCTACTTCGTGACGAAGATCGTCGAAGTGGCGAGCGAGAAAAAGAGCGGGAAGAAGAAAAAGAAGGGCAAGAAGGCCAAGACGTTCGTCATCGGCGGCGTCTCCAGTAAGGCGCTCTGCACCTTCACCCGCCAGTTCTCCACGCTGCAGGACGCCGGTCTGCCGGTGCTGCGGAGCCTGCGCATCCTCGAACACCAGATGGTGCCCGGAGCACTCAAGAACTCGCTCATCGACGTCGTCGATGATGTGGAGTCCGGCTGCACGCTCAGCGAGGCGTTCGCCAAGCATCCCAAGTGCTTCGATCGGCTCTACGTGAACATGGTCAAGGCCGGTGAGGCCGGCGGCGCCCTCGAAGTCATCCTCCGCCGCCTGGCCGAGTTCAAGGAAAAGTCCCAGAGCCTGAAGCGCAAGATCACCGGCGCCATGGTCTACCCGGCCGTGGTCATCACGGTGGCCGTCGGCATCTTGACCTTCATCATGGTCGTCATCATCCCGAAGTTCGAGAAGATCTTCAAAGACTTCAACATGAAGCTGCCGGCCCTGACCGAGATGCTCATGGCGGTTTCGGGATGGTTCAGCAATTACTGGTACGTCCTGCCGCTCTTCCCGGTGTGCCTCTCGCTGCTGTTCAAGCTGGTCCGCATGAGCAAAGCAGGGGGGTACGCGCTGGACAGAACCTGGCTCTGGGTGCCCGTCGTCGGGCCGTTGATCGAGAAAACGATCGTGGCCCGGACGATGCGCACCCTCGGCACCCTGGTCAGTTCCGGCGTGCCGATCCTGGAGGCGCTGGCTATCGTCCGCGAGACGTGTACCAACGCCGTCTTCGAGCGCATGTTCCAGCGCGTGTACGAGTCGATCCGTGAAGGCGACACCATCGCCGCGCCGCTCAAGGAGAGCCGGCTGGTGGACGACATGGTCGTGAACATGGTGGACGTCGGCGAGGAAACCGGCGACCTCGACACCATGCTCTATAAGGTCTCCGACGTCTACGACGAGGAAGTGGACGTGATGGTCGAGAGCTTGATCAGCCTGCTCGAGCCGATCATGATCGTCGTCCTGGGCGGCATCATCGGCACGATCGTGATCGCGCTCTTCATGCCCCTGATTAAACTGCTGGAAGGGTTGAGCAAGTAATGGCCTGTTGCAGAATTAACCTCGCTTGCGCTTCGGGTTAGAGTGATAGGCACACTAACCCGAAGCTTAAGCGAGGGCTTCGATCAGAGGACGAACCCATGCGAATCCCGACACGAACGCGGCGCGACCATCCGGCGAGCTTCACGCTCATCGAACTCATAGTGGTCATGGCCATCATCGCGGTCCTGGTCAGCCTGACCACGGCCGCCGTCATGAAGATCCTGGCGAAGGGGCCGATCGTTACGGCCCGGACGGAAATCGGGCAACTGGAATTGGCCCTGGGGACGGCCATGACGCAACTGGGCAGCGGTCAGGCGAACTTCATTCCGAGCAGCATCACGATTCGCGAGGACGGGAAGTATGTGTCCACCAACGCCCAGCACGTGATCACAGTGCGGGTCCTCACCTTGCTGTTCGGCAAGAGTTGTGCGAATTTCGGTCCCAATTACGTCCAGATCGACTGGAACGGCGACGGCACCATCACAGCCGGGGACATGGTCTTGCAGGGGCAAGAGTGCCTGGTCTTCTTCCTGGGCGGCATCCCCAGCGCTACGGGGGCAACCAACGCCTGTCTGGGTTTTTCCAATAATCCGGCCAACCCCGCCGCGGCTGGCGGCACACGTCTTGGCCCCTTTTACACGGCGTTCGACGCCTCGCGGTTGATTCGCCGAACCACGGTCCGGGCGGCTGCACCGGCTGGTTTCCTGGTGTACCTGGATCCCTTTCTGTCGCAATCGGGCGGGGCACGCCAGCCCTATGCCTACTTCAGCAACTACGGCGCGGGGAACGACTATGTCACCACCGATTGCGCGGCGCTAGGTCCGAACCTCATTCCGTACTACACGAAGTCAGGGACGACGATCAACTACATCAATCCGAAGGGTTTCCAGATCATCTCGGCGGGGCCTGACGGCAAATGGGGTATCTTCACCGGCACCAACTGGACCCCGTTGAACGGCTACGCAGGTATTGCGCCGGGAGCCGACGACATGGCGAATTTCTCGAAGAACCCACTCGGCACCGGCAATTAACTGACGGAGGGGACGCAATGAGACGGCAACTGGAAACGCCCCGCGCACAAGTCCGCGCCGAGCTGCTTTCACCGTGATCGAAATGGTGGTCGTGTTCGCCATCATCAGCATCCTGGCTGCGCTCACCACGGCGGCGGTGCTGAAGTTCATGGGCACGCAGCCCATCGCCAATACGCGGGTCATGCTCAAGAAAACCTACGTCCAGATGCACCGGCGCTGGCAGGAGGTGACCGACACCGCCCGGCGCGCGCCGATCCAGGGCGTCTATCTCCAGGCGGTGCTGAGTCTCTCGTCGGATGCCGCCACGCAGCGCGTGATCTTCGAGAAGATTATGCAGAAGCAGTCGTTTCCTGAGTCGTATTACGAAGCGCTCCACCCGATCGTCATCGGCAGCACGTCCATCCCGGCACTACAGGGGTATGTCCAGTATCTCGGAGGCTTCGGCTACACCGCGGCTAATGTTACTGCCGTTCCCAAGGGCTACGAGTCGTCGGTGTGCCTGCTGATGGCGCTGAAGCGTTCGCCCAGCGGCGGGACGATCAACGATCAGGACCTGGGTCTTGCTGCCAGCGTCAAGACCACGATCGACCCGAACGGCGCTCCCTGCCTGATCGACGGTTGGGCGAACGCCATCGGCTTTTGCCGCTGGCCGCTCGGCAATACCAACGCCTCGGCGGCCGATCCGACCGATCCCGGACTGCTGTTGTGGAATAGGAACAACTGGTCGACCGGCGGGTCGGCTATTTTCGCCAGCGCGATCCATGCCGTTACACCGATGGCACCGCCCGTGGCTTTACCGGCAACGGCCAATCTAACACCGGTGCTGGCGTCAGCGGGGCCGCAAGGCAATCTGCTTGCGTCGGTCCCCGTGACGCCGCCGGCAAGCGGGGTGTTGACGATCGGCACCCCCGGCAGTCAGACGCAGTGGGCGCTCATCAGCGCCGCCAACACGCAAAACAACGACGTGATCTACAGCAACAACCTGCCCTGAGGCCGGTGGAGGTTCGGGTTCATGCGCAATAAGAGGCTTTTCCAAAAGAGCATCGGTCCGCGAGTCCGCAGCGCCAAGCAAGGACGAGTGGCACAGTTTCCAGCGGATTCCCGCTCGTCCTTGCTTGGCGCTGCGGACTCGCAAGATGGATGCTCGATTTTTGGAAGAGACTCTAAACGGAACCGTCGGCTGGCCTTCACGCTGGTGGAGTTGCTTGTCGTGATCGCCCTGATCCTGATTGTCACAGCGCTCGGCGTCGTGATGATTCCCAGCACTCAGGATCGCAACATGCAAGCGGCGGCCGACCGGCTTCAGGGCTGGTTGCTGATCTGCAAGCAGCGCCGCCAGCGCGACGGGCTGCCCACCGGACTGCGCATCAATTTCAGTGCCACCGGCACTGCGGGCACCACGACGACGTGCTACTACGTGCAGCAGCCGGAAGATTACTGCCCGTATGGTTCGACTTGCAGCTGTGCCGGTCTCGACCGCCGTGACGTTTGCCAGCGTCGGCACGGCTCTCGTCGATCTCAACGCGGCCGGCGTTCAGGCCGGCGATTACCTGGAATTCAACCGCGGCGGTTATGTCTACCAGATTGCGACTGTAGCTGCGAATGGGACCTCGCTTACCCTCGCCTACGCTGGCCCGACCCTGACGGGGACGGACAACCCCAACGCCACGACGACGGAATGGCGCATCCGTCGCCAACCGGTTCCGTTAGTGGGCGAGGACGAGTTGAGTTTGCCATACGGAGTCATCTTCGACGATGGCCAATATCCGGCAGCACCCGCCGCGGCCACGTATCAGAACAAGTGCATCAATCTCCCTGTGCGAACCGTCGGCGCCAACAACTATTACGAAATCATGTTTTCGCCGCAGGGCGGTGTCGTCGGGCGCGGCAGCGGCAGCGATCAGATCACGGTGTTGTGGTTGTCGAATGTCAACAACCCGAACGTGATCCCCCTGTTGGTCGCCATCCAGTCGCACAACGGGCTTATCGCCGTGCAACAGCAGACCACGACGGGGACGGACCCCTTCGCCAACTGCCGCGATCCACGGGCCTCGGGGCTGTGATAAGTGTCGCCGCACTACTCCCCTCTCCCCTGTACTCAGGGGAGAGGGGTCGCGGGTGAGGGGTGAGCGACTTCACTGTGTTCTGGCTCTCACCCCTCACCCCCCGACCCCTCTCCCCTGAGTACAGGGGAGAGGGGGGAAGATTCGCAGGATGTTATTAAGTTGTCGCGGCTAAACGACAACGGGAGCATACGATCATGAAACACCGCCCCGGCATCACGCTGGTCGAAGTGTTGGTGTCCATCTTCATCATGGGCATCGGCATGATCGCGCTGCTGACGCTGTTCCCGCTCGGCGCCCTTAATGTCGCCCAGGCGCTGCGGGACGATCGCGCTTCCCAGTGCGCCACCAACGCCAACGCCTTCGCCAACGCGATGGACCTGCGCCACGACACGAACGTCGTCAGCAACTTCACGAATCAGCTGACCCCACTGGCCAACCGTGGTCTGGGTTATGATCCGAACGGGCCAAGTGCGCCGATTTACGTCGATGCCTACTACGGCCCATCACCGGGAATCAACGCCGGCAGTCTCGGCGGCGTCCTCACGCGCGTCACGCCCTCTTACGTGACCACCACGTCCGGCATTGACGCCTGGTTCTCGCTGCTGGACGATCTCACGTTCAGTACAACCGGCTTGCCGACCACGAACGGCGCCGCTGCCCCCAACACAACCGTCGAGCGGACCGGGGCCTACAACTGGGCCTACCTGCTGCGGCGGCCGCGCCTCGGCAACGCGAGTGTGACGGACATGACCGTCGTGGTCTACGCCGGGCGCGTGACGCAGACGACCGACGGGGAGACCCTGCTGACGAATGCTGCGAATCAGGTTAGCGGCGCTATCGGCAGCAATTCCATCACGTTCAACTACAATCCGGCGACCAAGCCGCGTATCCGCAACGGCAGCTGGATCATGGACGTGACGCAGGACACATATACCTACAACAACACGAACTACACCATTCCACGCTGCTACTTCTACCGCGTTGTGAATGCCGTCGAGAACGCCGGAAACACGTCGTTCACGCTGGAATTGCAGAACACGCTCAAGGCCGGGACGCTGTGTCCTACTGCGGTCCCTACCAACAGCATCGTGGTGATGGAAAAAGTGATCGAGGTGTTCGATCGCGGGGACGGTTTCATCCCGTGACGCGGTTTCAAAACCCCGTACCGCCGACATTCCTGTCGGCACGGGCCGGCAAGAATGCCGGCGGTACAGGTCGAAACCGCAAGCGGCGCAAGAGGATAACGACCATGAAACGGCGTTCTGGCTTCACCCTCGTCGAGCTGATGGTGGCGATGGCGCTGATTATGTTCATCATGGCCATCCTGTCGGAGGCGTTCGGCGCGGCCATGAAGAGTTTCCGCGATCTAAAGGCCAGCGCCGACATGGCCGAGCGGTTGCGTGCCGCCGGCACCATGCTCCGCCGCGAATTGTCCGCCGACCATTTCGACGGCAAGGCCCGCATGAGCCAGCCCGATTTCTGGGCCAACGGCCCGCGCCGGAAGGCTTCTTCCGCGTCTACCAGGCCACCGCCCCGACATTTGAAGGCTCCGACCCGAACGAGCTTGGCACGACCCAGGCGCAACGCTTGCTGAATTCGTACCGCGCGGTCAACCAAATGTTGCACTACACGGTCAAACTGCGCGGCAACGAGCGCGGCGACTTCTTCTCGGCCGGCTCCATTCCCGCCACCGGCACGGAGTTGACCACGTCGTCCTATTTGTTGGGGCCGGAGCATTACGAAGAAAACAACTCGACCGTGTACAACTCGCAGTGGGCCGAGGTTGCTTATTTCTTGCGGGCGACCACGGACTCGGCCCAGGGGACCCAGCTCTACGCCCTTTATCGCCGGCAGCGTCTGCTGGTGCCGGACAACGGATTGCTCGGCACGACGGCCGCGGCCGGCGCCTTCACGGCAACTGCCGTGACGGGGACTGCGAGCCAGTATCCGGAGATGAGCATCCCGCCCACCATCGGTGCCGGAAACGCTGCCGCGAACCTGTATTTCAACAACCCGCGCGACATCACGATGCCGATCCGCCGCCTGGGCATGAACACCTTGGCGGGCACCTTGCAGCTCCACCGACCCGATCACGAACGCCCTGACCTATCCGACCATGTACGACTCGACGAACAACAACACGCTCTATCAGAACGCCGATCTGATCCTGACCGACGTCGTATCGTTCGAGGTGCGGCTGCTGCTGGGCGACGGCAACCACTTTGAATCCCTGTTCGACATTACCGGCGCGGCGGGCGGCTACCGCTCCGTGAGAAACGCCACGACCCCGCTGCCGTTCCCGACCAATAACTCCTCGTTCACCACCGCCGGCCCGCTGGTATTCGACACCTGGTCCAGCGGCCAAACGACCAACACGGGATTGGGCGGTGCCGAGACCTATTCGACCTCGAACACCGCCAACACGGCCACGAGCATCCCGCTCTATCAACGGGTCAACGCGGGCACAACCACGACGATCCAGGTGAGGGCGGTCCAGGTGACAATTCGCGTGTGGGACGTCAAAACGGAACAGACCCGGCAGATAACGATCGTACAGGACCTGTGAACTCTTGGTTTCGCCGCTGGCGGCTTAACACCGTTGCTGTCATAACCTCCCGATATGCGAGGTCTCTTTCTCCCCTCTCCCCTGTACTCAGGGGAGAGGGGTCGGGGGTGAGGGGTGAGAATCTGGCTGTGTTCTGACTCTCACCCCTCACCCCCGACCCCTCTCCCCTGAGTACAGGGGAGAGGGGGGAAGAATCGATCGCTCTCGGGAAGATATCACGGCGTCGATCTTGGGCGGAAATCACCGCTTAGCCGCCCGTGTCGAATGAGGTAACCGGACATGCTGCTGCGAAGAGAATCTCATCGGCCGGCACCGCGTCGGGGCGTCATCCTGATGGTGGTGTTGGCGATGCTGACGTTGTTCTCCATCGTCGGCATCACCTTCGTCCTGTTCGCCGACGCGGCCGCCATGTCGGCCCGCATCAACCGCGAAACCGAGACCATGATCCGGCCCGACATCGATCCGGAGCTGGCCATGTCCTTTTTCCTCGGCCAGTTGATCTACGACGTTCACGACGACGCCCAGGGCTGTAAGTCGGCACTGCGCGGCAGCAGTTTTGCGCGGTCGATGTACGGCGCCAACTTCACCGCCACGGGCGCGTTCGACGCCAACCAACAGCCCTACTACACCGGCGACAACAGCCTGCCGTACTGCGGCGTGGGGCGGTTTCACACGACAACCAGCCCGTTGGGTGCGAACATCGATGAGTACAACTATCCCAACTATCAGTATTTTCCAGCGGACACTCTCCTGAATGGTCAAGTACGCGATCCCGAGCACACCGGCAACCGGGGTTCTCCCGCGGCGGCCTTCGCGGCGAACACCTACCTCGCCGGCAACGCCTCGTACACCTACTGCGACGGCAACAGCATGTTCCTGGCGTACATGAACTCGACGACCGGCGAAATCCAGGTGCCGTCGTTCCACCGCAACTGGATGTTTGGTGCGCTGGACAACGGAATCAATCTGAACTGGACGAATAAGGCCGGCAAGTACATGACGCTCCGGCCGCGGCCCCAGGAGCATCCGAACTTTCCTTATCCGCAAGACCTCGGCGGCGACGTCAAGAACGCCGACTGGGCTCCCGGCGGTTGCGACAGTATCTGGATCGACGTCGGCGCCCCGGTCATGACAATGGCCGACGGCCGCAAGTACAAGATGCTCATCGCCCCGCTCATCTTCGACCTCGACGGCCGGCTGAACCTCAACGTCGCCGGCAACATCCTCGGCACCGCCAACGCTCACCGCAGCAACCAGGGCTGGGGTCCGTGGGAAATGAACCCCGGGAAGGTGCTGAACGCGACCTTTTCCGCGGCGGCGACCAACGAGTGGCATAACCTCTTCCTGGCTTCGACGTACACGACCACAACGAACACCTATGGCCGCTACGGCGCCAATGTGCAGCCGGACGGCGCCGCGCCGCCCACCGGCACCTATCTGCACGACTACGGCCAGATCGACTTCAACGCCAAGATCGACCCCGGCCAGGCCGGGGCCGGGGGTGCGACAGGCCAGTACCTTCTGGCAGGTGCCGCCGGGAATCCCAACAATCGTTGGTATCCGTTCCCGTACTTCCCGCCGACCGGTTACGGCAACGGGGCGCCCACGGAAACGACGCCGTATCACCCCGCGCAGTACAACTCGCTCCGCACGCCCACCAGCCTCGTCAATGCGAATGCCACCCCTGACGACCTGCGTTTCTCCGTCCAGAGCATGCACGCCGTCCTGCGCGGCGGCGGCACCGGCAGTGAGTTCGTCACCACCGACCTCCGCGTTCTTGCCGGCAACCTCGCCCTCGATCCGACGCCGTCGCTTTCCCTGAAGCGCCGCAACCAGATCACGACGCTGAGCATGGACCTCGATCGGCCGAGCATCATCCCGTATCTCTGGAACACGGGCGACTATCAGATGTCCCAGAACGCCACGGTAACGAACACGCCGTTGCAGCCCACCGGCGGCACGCAGACCTTCCCGACACTCGCCCAGCTCGGCATGACGCCAAGCCCCAGCGAGTTCGACGCGACTACCTGGCGTTCCCTGTACGCCCAACTCGGCCGCGTGAACCTCAATCGGACGCTACGGCACTATCCGAACCTCGCGCCGAACAACACGACGACCGGCGTGCTGAATGCGACCGCACCCGGCAACATCCAGACCGAGTACCTCGCCGCCGTGCAGGACCGGCAGCAGCTGGCCCAGGACATCTACAACGTCCTGCAAAAGACGACGGGCACCGTGGACTTCACCGTCGTCGCGAACCGCACGACCTACCCTGTGACATCAGGACAATATCAAGCGGCGCGCTGGCTTGCGCAGCTGGCGGTCAACATCGTCGATTACATCGACGAGGACGACTACATGACCCCGTTCAATTGGGACCCGCAGAACACCACAGTGGGTGACTCGGGCTGGGTCTTCGGCGTCGAGGCGCCGCGCCTGACTTTGAACGAGGCGTACGCCCAGCTCGATAACGACAACAGCGATGCGCAGATCCACGTCACGGATAACCCGGCGACGATGACCTACAAGTACGCCAAGTTGGCCTACCGCATGAACCTCTGGCTGGAGTTGCACAACCCCATGCCTACCGACGTGCCCGCCACGAATCCGTTGGGACACGAACACGGCAATCCGAACGCTCAGCTCCAGCTTAACATGACGGTGAACGGACAGGCGAACCAGCCGGTCCCGGTCTACCAGGTTCTGATGGTTCCGTTCGGACCGACGACTGCCGCGACAGCCCTCGGCGCCCCGCTGCCAAGCCTCTTCACCCCCAACACCGGCGCTCTGACGAACCCGGCGAACGTGACCGGCGATCCCGACTTCCTCACCCCCCCTCCAGGGCAGTCGAGGATTGTCAGCACGGTCGGCGGTGCCACGGCTAACCCGTGGGGAAACACCGTCGCCCAGCACACGGTAACGGCGTCCAACGGCGCCTACAACGGCACCAGCACTACCGGTTTCTATGTCCTCGGCGCTCAGCCGCCGGCGGGACAAGGTGGGGCTTACGATAACGCCGCCGACAACCCGAACATTACCCCCACCCTGGCATCGGCGCAGATGAGTTATCCGGTCCCGCTCGGTTCGGTGGCGGCTGGAGGTACGACGATGCCCAGTGTGGACGTCGTGCTCCAACGGCTGGCCTGCCCGCATCTGCCGCCGAACCCCCTGCCGGGCAAGACCATCACCCTGACCACGGGCGTTATCCAGTACAATCCCGCGCTGCCTCCCAACCCGTACATCACGACCGACCTGCTCGAACTGACCGGCACGAACAACGTGACGGCACCGACCCAGGTCTGGGACTCGCGCCGCTTCCTCCTCGGCCCTGCACAGAACACGGACCACGTGAACACACCGGCCCCGGTAGCGATCAATACCCGCCTGTCCTACGGGCGCATTCAGCCTTATGCCGCCGTCGCCGCTACAGGCGGCGTGGTCGGTACGGGAGGCCTGGCGGGGCAGAACCCAGTGGCTCCACCAGCCGTGCCGATTAATGAGCCAAAAAATACGTTTTTCCGGCACAACGCTCGGCAGGGGAATCCGCCGACCGCCGCCCAACTCGCCGCCGCGGGCCAGACGCTCAAGACGAGCTTCGACTGGCTGACCCATCTCGACCGCATCCTCATCAGCCCGATGGAATTGATGAACGTCTCCGCCGTCAAGCCGCACGAGCTGACGCACTATTTCCAGAACGGCTGCACGCAGAATTCCAGTAATAACCCGTCGCTGCACCTCGCCCAGTGGACAAACCCGAACGCACGGCTGGCCCGCGCTTTTGAGTTCTTGACGAGCGGCAGTTTGCAGAACGGGTATGCCGTCGGCGGCCGCGTACCGGGCAAGATCAACGTCAACACGATGGGGCCGGCCGACATTGAGGTGTTCCGCGCCATCTGTGACGCCCAGGCGGGCAACACATTTACGGCTGCGCAAGTTGATCTGATCTTCAACGGTCAGCCAGCTTTGACTCCCCCCATCCCAGGGTTTCTACAAGTTCGTAGCCCGAACAGCGTTCCAGGAGCGAATGACAAGCCATTTCTCAGCATGGCCACAGGACAAGCGTCCGGAAACGATCTTGTCACGACTACCCAGAGGAGCATAGCCAACACCCTGCTACAGCCGCAACCAATAGCAGGGGCAGGCCCGAACACGCAGCGATTGCTCGAAGCGAACACGCCGGGAACGACAGGGCACCCCTATCAGCGCTACGAGCTGCTCAACAAGATCTACAACAACCTGACGGTGCGCAGCAACGTCTTCGCCGTCTTCATGACGGTCGGCTTCTTCTCGGTGGACAATGACCAGACGACCCCGGTGACGCTCGGCGCCGAGATTGGACGCACGGAAAACCGCCACATCCGGCACCGCATGTTCGCCATCGTGGACCGGACGAATCTGCAAGAGTTCTCGACGACCCTGAAAGCCGGCAACGCCGGCACCATCACCGTCCCGGCCGCCAATGCGAACGGCATCGCCACGACGCCGAGTTTCATCGTCAAGAACATCAACGGGAACACCGGAGTCCTCACGGCGACCACCGGAACCAACACGACCACCAACCTCCAGTGGAACGTCCAGGCGGGGACAATGCTGACGGTGGACGCGAACACGAACACCGAGGAAACGGTGACGGTCTTTTCCACGACGACCACCGGCGCGAATGGGATGGCAACCACGGTGCTACAAGCCCGGTTCTTCCAGAGCCACACCGCGGGTGCGACCGTAATCGTCCGCGGCAACCCCGGTCCGTGGTTGCGCTACAACCCGCGCAGCGACACGGCCGTAGTGCCGTATTTCGCGGTGATCGACTGACGGCATGGTTCAAAATAAACAACGACCCGATAGAAGGCTAAGGGGTGAGAGCGCCGAAAGTTCGGCGCTCGATTTTGCAACACTTTTGAGGGTGATCTCTGGCCAGAAGCTCACAGCCGTCCACTAACCTTAGCCTTTTATCGGGTCATTGTTTCTTTTTCCCCGGGGCAGTCCGCGGGTGGAAATGGCTCTTGCGCCGACTCATGCCGGCGTCCCGCACTTCTGATCGCAGTGCTCCAACCGGTCTGGTGGCTGGCGCCGAGCCCGCAGCTGAAGTCGCCGAGCAAGCCGTCTTCCCCCAGTGTAGGCGCGGGCCAGGGAGTGCGCGTACGGGAAAGACTCCCAGAGCCGGCCATCGCTCAACCTCCCTTTCCTCTCGGAATGAACCCGGGAACGCCGGTCTCCACCACGGGATTAAACCTGACCCGCAACTTGATTCCTTCGCTAATCTCCCGCACGGCCTCTTCAGGAAGGGTGGAGACTTCGAAGTTCTCCTTGATCCGGCTGGGGGTCTTCGAGGTGGTCAGGAGGGCCGTCCCGCGCTGGATGGCCCAGGCGAGCAAGACCTGCGCCGGGGTCTTGTTGACTCGCTTGGCGATTGCGGTAATGACAGGATCTTCCAGCAACATTGGGCTCGCTGCTATGCCCCAGCGCCGCGAACGCTTGCAACACGATGCCGTTCTTTCTGCAATAGTCCAAAAGGTCCCATTGCGGGAGATACGGATGGGATTCGACGTGAACAACTGCAGGCTTGATCCTCGCCGCTTCGAAGATCTCTTTCGTCTGGTCCAGGCTGACATCGGATAATCCGATGGCCTTGCACTTGCCCTCGTCCACCAGGCGCTCCAACGCCCTCCATGTATCCAGCAGCGTCACCCCTTTGTCATAAATCACGTTGCCGTTCGCATCCCTCGGGTCTTGCTCGTCTCCGGGTTGGAAGGCAAAGGGGGTGTGGATGAGATAGAGATCGACGTAGTCGAGTTGGAGTTTCTTGAGACTGGCCTCGAAGGCGGGTTTGACGCGTTCAGGACGATGATTGTTGTTCCAGAGCTTCGTGGCGATAAACACTTCCTCCCGCTTGATCTTCCCCGCCTTGAACACCTCCTGGATCGCTTCGCCGACCTCCTTTTCATTTCGGTAGCGTTCCGCAGCGTCGAGCTGGCGAAATCCTGCCTCCAGCGCCGCCTTGGTCGCGGTTTTGGTTGCCACGGGGTCGGGAATCAGCGTGCCAAAGCCGAGGGCGGGGATAGCACCGGATCCATTGTTGAGGGCCATCTTCGTATAGCGAAGGTTGTCGTTCTCTGACCATTGTTTCACCTCTCCGATATGAACCAAGCGGACCTCAGCCCGCGACCGTCGCGGACCGGCTCTAGTTGTCGATACCAGTTCTTCCCAGGGGCGAATGCAGCAAGTCAACAAGTTGCCGACCGCACGAGACGTAAGCGGCCGCGACTACGTCGGCAAACAACTACCTTGCCATATGCACCCCTTTCATCTTTCTATTTCCTGTTAGGGCTTTGTCTCCGCCACCGAGCGCTTCATCAGAAACACCAGGAACACCAGCCCCAAGCTCGCAACCGCCGCCACCCAGAAGACGTCGAAAAAAGCAAATGAGGCAGCCTGCTGCTGGCGGAGGTCCGCGAGCATTTGCAGCGCCATCTGTTGCGATCCGGCCGGGTCGCCGGTTTGCTGGTAGAAGAAAGCCCGGGTTTGTTCCAGGAAGGAAGTCGCTTCCGGGTTGAAGGGGTCGAGGAACTCGCCCACTCGTGCGGTGTGGAACTGATTGCGCCGCTCCTGGATGGTCTGGACCATCGACACGCCGAAACTGCCGCCTTCGTTGCGGAGCAGGGCGAGCAGGCCCACGGCCGCCCCGCGCAGGTGCTTGGGGATGTAGAGGAAGGCGGCCACGTTGAGCGGAGCGAACATCAGCGACAGGCCGATGATCAACACGACCCGCGGCCAGATCGCCAGCGACGGACTGATGTACAAATTCATCAGCGCCATCCAGTAGTTGCCCGCCGCCATGATGAGCAGGCCCGAGGCGATTAGCCAGCGTGCGTCGATGCCCCAGCCGACGAGGCGGCCCACGACCAGCAGCGTCAACATGGCGAAAACGCCGGCGGGCCACAGCACGCGTCCGGCGGCATAGGCGTCGTAGCCGAACGTGGTCAAGAGCATCAGCGGCAACGCCACGCTGGCCACGTACAGCACGGCGAAGGCGCCGAAAGTGATGCCGCAGGACACGGCGAAGTTGCGCTCCCGGAGCACCCGGAAGTTGACCACCGGGCTGGCAAACGTCAGCTCCCGGTAGAGGAGGCCGGCCAGCGCCAGCACGAACACGATCAGCAGCGTCTGCACCCGCCAGAACGGGTCGCCCAGCCAGTCCCACTCTTGCCCCTTGCTAGAGCATCACTTCCCAGGAGGCCATGACGAGGGCGAGCAGCCCCAGGCCGATGCCATCGAAGTTGAGCGGCCGCTTCTTCAGTTCCGCCCGCTCTTGCCTCAGGTAATCCGGGTCCTCCAGCAGGGCGTAGCAGGCCAGGAAGCTGACGAGCCCCACCGGCGCGTTGATGTAGAAGATCCAGCGCCAGCCGTAATTGACGACGAGCCAGCCGCTGAGCACCGGGCCGACGATCGGCCCTACCATGAAGGCGATGCCGAACATCGTCTGGGCGGCGCCCTGCTTCTCGAGCGGGAGGCTGTCCAGCAGGATCGCCTGGCTCGAGGGCTGGAGCCCGCCGGCGGCCAGTCCCTGGATTATCCGGAACAGGATCAGCTGCGGCAGGCTGGTGGCCATGCCGCACAGCACCGAGGCAATGGTGAAGACGGCAATCGACCAGAGGAAGTAAGTTGCGGCGGCCGAAGTGGGCCGACAGCCAGCCGGTGATCGGAAGAATGAAGGCGTTGGCCGCCAGGTAGGTGGTCATCACCCACTCATCGTCGGCGGCGGGTGCCGACAGGCCGCCGGCGATGTAGGGCCGGGCGACACCGACAATCGTCGTGCCCACTACCCCCATTAACGTGGGGATGACCACGGCAGCACCGACGAACCAGGGGTTAATCGCCCTCCGGATGCCCGAGGGTAAGGGGAGCGTCGCGCTGCCCATAATATGCTCCCCGTGGCGGACGCGGCATTCCCCGTGAAACTCCGGTCACGACGGCTGCCAGTTGTTGGCCGCTCAAGTTCTTTTGCGTCATGGACGACAAAATCCCGGACGAGAACACTTCGTGGATGGGTGGGTCTGTGGGAGCCCCGGTGGGAAACTGCCCGGGGCCGCCCGGCGGAGGTTGAAAGAACTCCGGTCGCTGACTCCCCCGGTTTGCCTGTTCGATCAAACCCATCCATCCTTCGGCCCCTCGGCACCGAACCAGCATTCCGTGATCACTTTCTTGCGCGTGTAGAAAGCAACGGCGTCAGTACCCTGCGCATAGAGATCACCGTAAAGCGAACTCTTCCAGCCGCCGAACGGAAAGAACGCCATCGGCGCCGGCACGCCGAGGCGGATGGCCCCGGCTGGGCCGGACAGGACTGTGACCGCCGAGAGGTCCGGGATCACATGCGGGGTGTCGAGCGCGGACGCCGCGTGTGTGGTCGCCACCCCGACGATGGTCATCCCGGCACGGATACCCGCTGTCACCCCGGCTGGGGCATCCTCGATCACCACACACTCTTGAGGTGGTACTCCGAGCATCCGGGCAGCAAGCAGGTATCCCTCCGGTGACGGCTTCCCCGCGACCACATCGTCAGCCCCGATGAGTGGCATCCCTCGCCACAGTCCCGCCGCCTTGAGCCGATCCTCGGCCAGGGAGCCCGAGGCCGATGTCACCACCGCCCACGGCCGACCGGCCAGTGCATCCACCAACTCGGCCGCTCCGGGAATGGGCTTCACCCCCACCCGCCCGATCTGAGCCTGCTCGACCCAGGCGATAGCTTCGGGGGTTGCCAGATGCGGGTATGTCAGGGCGAGAGTCTCTGCTGGCCGCCGACCGTGATGGATTGCCAGAATGGGGGCCGGATCAACACCCACTCTCGTCGCCCATTCTTTCCACACTGCATCCACCGTTTCCGACGAATCGACCAGTGTCCCGTCCATATCGAGCAGCACGGCTCGACAGTTGAACGTCGTTTGCCGCCGGAGAACTGCTGCCCCCACCGCGAGAGCCAGTCCGCCAACAACCACCAGCCACATGGCCCGTGGAAGGCCGACCGCGTTGGCCGCGAACCCGACAAGTGGCGGGCCGACCAGGAACCCGGCATACCCCACCCCGGTTACGATAGCCAACCCTCGGCCGTCGAAGGTGGTCCGTGCGGCGGCCCGGAACAACAACGGGACCACGTTCGCGATTCCCAAGCCGGTCAATGCACAGCCAGCCATCACCCAGACAGGAGTGCCCCCTACGAGTCCTAACCCGACTCCAACCGCGGCCAGGATTCCGCCCGCCCGCACGATGAACACGTCTCCGATTTGACTCGTCAGTCGGTCGCCGACAAACCGACCAACCGCCCAGCACGCGGTGAATGCGCAATAGGCGAGCGGAGCCGCCGCCGGGCCGGCCCCAAAGGCAACGGCGAGAAGCCCGGACCAGTCGGCCATCGCTCCTTCCAGAAACAGACAGATGAACGCAACCCCGGCGAGAGCCGCTACGCGCCGTCCTCCCCAGCCCACGGCTTGCGGTTGCCCCGTTGCAGGTTTGTGTGAGGAACTCTTGGCAGGCAACCCGGTCGATCTGAGCACGCCCACGGCCAAAACGATGACGATAGCGGCATGGACGAGCGGCGGGATACCGATGAGGAGAGCCGCCGCTCCAGCTCCAACACCGGCCACCATGCCGACGCTGAACCATCCGTGAAAGCCCGCCATCACAGGCCGCCCCAGAGTTTGCTCGTGATCGGCTGCCGCCTTGTTCATGGCCACGTCCAGCAGTCCGTGAGCCGCCCCGAACAGGAGCAGACCGGCGGCTAGTGCCTCACCGTTGAAACGGCCTATCACACAAACTGGAATCAGCGTATCCTGCCTGGTCCCTCGATTGTGAGGCAGGAGATCGAAAAATGGAAAAGGGGACATCGTAAATTTCCCTAAAGAAATCTACGTTCTCCCGTTTTTCTGTCAACCCGGTCTGCACCCGTCACCGCCGTCTACCTCTCGGACGAGGCGCTGGCAGCGGACCGAGCAAATCTTGCCAACTGCTCGCCGTGCGCAAGCGCTCGGCCATCTCTTCAAGTTGCCTCAGATCGTTGAGTCGCTCGATCTGAGCGGTTGTTTGTGCGTCCGGAGTGCCAAACGCTTTGTCGCCGACCAGGCGCAATGTCTTCTTCATCTCGTCAATGGCGCCTTCCGTGCGTCCTTCGCGCCGTCCTTCCTGCCGTCCCTCCTGCCGTCCCTCCTCCCGAATTGCCTGGTAGGTCGAAGACTCTTTCATGGATACCACTCCTCGAAAAAGCTGCTCCGCCAAGGCGGGCGAGTGGCGCAAGCCACACAGGATGTACGCCGCGCCCCATACCTCCCGAGCCAAGCGTCGTGCCCGACGCAGACGCCGTTTCATCTGTTCTATAATGCCGGGCAGCTCGCCTTCTGTCACCGCGAATCGGCGCCAACGCGAGCAATGCCAGGCCGCCGGTCAGCAGCGGCTCGGGAGGCAACTGCCACACGCGCAGCACCTGGTAGCGAAACGTCAAATACGCCTCTTCGCCCCGGAACCCGCGCTCCCAAACACCGGTCAGGCGCGGCGAATCCGCCTCTGGCCGCAGCAGCACGGCAGCAGTGCGCACCGGCAAATTGTGGCGTTGGTCCAGCAGGGCATTGCGAATGTGCAGCTTGCCCGGCAGTGTCGCACCATCGTGTCCCGAGGCAAACTCCAGATGCAGCAGATACGGCACCGCGGCGGCCACGCGCAGTACCTTGTCGGCGGCGCCGCTGATGGTGGCGATGTCGGCGTCAATGACGGTTGTCGGCCCCAGCGGTCGGCCCAGGAACGCCGGCCACGACTCCGGCTCGGTTTCGACCAGCGCCTTGAGTGTCGGGTCGTAGGGCTGGGCCGGCACGTTGCACCCTTATTCCTCGCCGTCGGCTAGTTCGGACTTGCACCCGCTTCACGCAGTCGGTTTCGCAGATACCGGGCACGGGCCGCGTTGCGCTCTTCACCGTCGAGCGCCGAGCCCATCAACTTCTGGAGGTGGGCCGGTTGCGTGTGGATGAACAGCTCGTTCACGGTCGGAATCGAGATGTCGCCGACGAGGCCGAGGTTGATGCCCAGGCGGACGAACGACAGCAGTTCCATCGTCTCTTCCGAGGTCATCATCGTCGCCGAGCAGAGCGTGCCGTGAGCGCGCGACACCTTGTCCTGCAAGCCCTGGCGGTTGTCGCGCAGCCAACTCTGGCGGGCCTGGCGCTCATAGGTGATGATTTGCGGAATCACGCTGTGGATCTCGTTCAGGATGCCCTGTTCGCTCTTGCCGAGCGTCACCTGGTTGGAGATCTGGTAGAAATGGCCCGACGCCCGGCTGCCTTCGCCGTACAGGCCGCGCACCGCCAGGTTGATCTTCTGCAAGGCGCGGAAGACTTTTTCGATCTGCTTGGTGAACTCCAGTGCCGGCAGGTGCAGCATCACACTGGCGCGCATGCCAGTGCCGACATTGGTCGGGCATGCGGTGAGGTAACCGAACTCGTCGCTGAAGGCGTAGCCGACCCGCTCTTCGAGTAGATCGTCCACACGGTCGATTTCTTGCCAGGTTTCGTCCAGCGCGAAGCCGCTGCGCATGACCTGGAGGCGAAGGTGGTCCTCCTCGTTGACCATGAGGCTGACCGTCTCCTGGGCGGCGACCGCGACGCCGCGCGGTCCCTCGGCGGTCGCCAGCTCACGGCTTATCAGTTGACGTTCGACGAGCAGTTGGCGGTCGAGGGCGTTCAATCCGGGGACGTGAACGTAGACCAGACGTGGTGTGACGTCCAACCGGCCGATACGGTCGCGCAGCATCCCTTCGACCTCGGCCTTCTGATAGCTGCTGGCCCGGTTGGTGAAGGGGAAGGCGGCGAGGTTGCGGGCGAGGCGGATGCGGCTGGAGATGACGATGTCGGATTCCGGTCCCGTGCCGCGCAGCCATTCGCCACTGGTATGAGTCAGGTTATCCAGATTCATCCGTGGCTCCTCTAAAATGATGAATGATGAGCGATGAATGCCATTCATCACTCATCATTCATCATTTTCGTTTGTTCGGAGCAGGTCCCGAAGCCGGGCGGCCTCTTCAAAGGCTTCATTCGCAACGGCCTCTTGCAGGCGCCTGCGCAAGTCCATGAGTTCCGCGTGCCGGGCCTGATCGACCTGGCGGCGCGGCGATTTACCGACGTGGCGGTCCGCCCGGTGAATGCGCTGTAGCAGCGGCTCGAGTCCGGCGCGGAACACCGCGTAGTCATGCGGACAACCGAGCCGGCCCTGGGCGCGAAACTCCATGTAGCGAATCCCGCAGTGCGGGCAGACCAGTCGGGCCAGACGATCGGTCTGCCCTCCCAGGTGCTGACCGATCAACGATTGCAGAATGGCCGGCAGATTCAACTCTTGCTGCTTGACCACGTCCTGTGCTTCGGCGCAACTCTGGCACAAGTGTATCTCTTTTTTACTGCCTTCGACGATCTCGGTCAGGTGGACCGTGGCCGGCTTGGAACAATGACGGCACTTCATGCCATACCCCCATATAGCCCCCGGTATGCCGGGAGGCGGTTTCCAACCCCCGGCAATCTGGGGGCTATATGGTCCTTTCACTCTTCCGCCCGGCGGATGAGGTCGCGCAACACGGGCCGCTTCCTCGTAGTCTTCTTTGTTGACGGCATGCACCAGCTGCTTGCGGAGCGTCATCAACTCGGCCTGTTTTTGCTGGTTCTGGGGCAGTCGGCGCGGCGTCTTGCCGACATGTTTCGTCTCGCCGTGGATGTTCTCCAAGAGCGGCAACAATTCTTCGCGGAAGAGGCTGTAATCGTTGGGACACCCGAGCCGGCCGCTGTTGCGGAAATCCACGAACTTGATGCCGCACACGTCACACTCGTGTCGCGCACCGCCGACTTCCTCCGCCTCTTCGCTGGGAGCGGTCGTGATGCCGGTCTGTTTCGCGGGGCCGGGTTCATAGAGATACTTCTGAGCGCACTCCTCACACAAATGCAACTCCTCGACCTGATCCTCCGAGTGGATCTCAGTGATGTGTAGCGCAGCGGCTTTCGGACAGCGTTGACACTTCATCGCCACTTCCCCACTCCGGACCATCCCGCAAGTGCTAGCGCCATTCTAACAGGGGGGGGGATGCTGTCAAGAACAGGGGCGGGGTGGTTCGCTGCTCAAACCGGGCAATCGCACGGCAGCCGTGCGGACGGGAGGACCATCTTTCAAGACGTAGACCGACGATTCGGCTCGTGTCCGAATCGGTTGTGGCGCGAAGACATATGTCGGGACAGTAAAAATCGTTACAGTTTGCATTCTCGGAAAACGTGGCCTAATGTTGCGTGTTCTCTCCTCTGGGGAGATGGAGAGAACCTCGTGAGCCGCCGGCAGAGAGGGGATTGCCGGCGGCTCTTTTTGCGCGCAGCGACGGATCGCTCGAAGGGAAAAGAGATTGTCATCGCATTTGTCCTGCCTCGAGAGATCGTCACGCCGGGTTTTGCCCTGCCAACCTGGTTCGAGGATTTTCGGGCGTCATCACCCCTCGGAGCCGACTATTTCTGAAAAAATGGCGACGCGGCCATCTCGTAACACGTAACACGGGGCCGAGGCTACGGTGAAAACTGTTAAGAGATCTGCGTGTTTCCTGGATTTGGCGCATATTCAGTAAAATCGCGCAACAGTTTTTGGGTCAAGAATGGCCATCTCGTAACAGTATTTCGCAGTCGAAAAAAGACCTGCACCCGACGTGCCGAACTGTGGTAGCATCGCCGGTGGGGCTGCTACGTCCGGCGCGGTCAACCGCCTGCACACGTAACAAACTTCATGTCGGTGTAATGTATCCGGAGATCGCATCAAGAGGATGTGACCGCCGACGACATTGCTGCTTCACCTCCATATCGATCAACAGACGGTAGTTTCCGATTCGTTATGGTCGAAAACACGCGTTCGGGGTGTCGGACCGAAGTCGCGCTCCTGACATCGGCTTGCGCAGATGTCGATGGGATCGGAACTCGCAACTCCACAGGGCATAACACGTCCACCTCTCCTCGTGGAGGCTGGACGGCCCGGGGTGCCCGCTTTGCCCTTGCCCTGTCATTCGAGACCGCGAAGGTGATGCGGATGAGAATACGGGCGGGAATTACACCCTATTCACCTTAGACGCGCGACAGCGGCTTGGGCCATGCGCATGAGCAGAGCTTCCGGAGCGCCATTCGCCAACTTGGCAAGCAGAGCGCGTGCCTCGGGCGTGCCAATCTGTTCGAGCAGTTCCATGGCACGCCAGGAACGCACCTTATCCGATGACGAAAAGCCTTCGCGCATGGCCATGAGCGGTTCGATCCGGCGACGCGCTTCCGGACTCGGCTTGCCTGCGAGCAGCTTGCGCAATGGCGGCTTTACCAGATCTCCCAACCCGGCAAGCTCCTCCGTGGCGCGTTCCCGAACCGCGAACTCGTCGCTATCGAGATCCCGAATGAGCTGGGCTACCCGATCGTCGAAACGGGCAACCGGCGCCAACCGGGAATTGAGGTAGCGAACTGTCTGGTCCGGCGCAGCTAACAGCCGATTGCGGGCACGATAGGCGCGAAAGGCGTCGGCGTCGGCAAGGTCCCGCCACAGGTCTTGCAGCTGGGCGTCCGTGAGGGTGACGGGGGCGGGTCGTGCTCGTCCAGCGACGGCGGCAACGTCCCAGATCAGCACCGTGGTATCCCACGAGGCCGAGGCCAGCCGTGCGCCGTCCGGCGAAAATGCTAACCGGGTTAGCCGGCCTCGGTGTCCGGCAAAGCGAACGATCTCCCGTCCCGTGGTGAGGGCATAGAGCGAGATGCTGTCATCGTCCTGGCCGCAGGCGAGCAAACGGCCGTCCGGCGAGATGGCCACGCACTCCTGACCTCGGAACCGGCAGCGCTCCTTGCCCGTGGGCAGTTCATAGTAATGCAACTGATCGGTGAGCGCCGCCAGGGTGTTGCCATCGGGTGCAAATGCCATTGGTCCGAAGAAATGCCCGCCCGGGAGCCGCTGCAGCTGAATGCCACTGTGCAGCTGCCACAGGATTATCTCCTCTCGCTGATGGCCGGACGTCGTGGCCAGCACCGCGCTGTCGGGAGAGAGCAGCAGCGGCGTGAGAAAGCTCATGTTGCTGTCCGCGACTTTGATCGAACCGAGCGAGCGGCCATCGGCCACGTTCCATGTGTCGATTCCCCTTCTATGCCCCAAGGTAACCAGCTTCTTCCCATCGGTGGACAAGGCCAACCGATTAGCGAACACCTCCTCCTGAAGCTCGACGTCGCGAACGCCCTTACCGGTGGGAACGTTCCAAAGAGAGATCACGATGGAAAGGTCTTTCCCGCGCTTCGACGACGCGGCCAGTGCTCCGTCTGGAGACAGGACCACCTCTGTGTGCTCATCAGCGGCGGTGGAGAAGGAACCAAGTTCCCGCCCCGTGGCTGCGTCCCAGCGCCGCACCATTTTGTCGTCGCCGGCGGTGATAACCGTCTTGCCGTCGCGGGAGAAAACCATGTCGGTGACCGCACCCGGACGGTCATCCGCACCGGTCAGCTCCTTGCCGGTCGTCACGTCCCAGCGGCGGATCACGTAGTCGTCTCCGGCCGTGGCCACGACCTTGCCGTCAGTCGAAAAAGCAACCGCCCCACTGAAATCCTTGCCATTGGGCATTTGGATGTTCAATTTCTCCAGGCCGCTGGCTGCGTCCCAGATCCGTAGGTTCGGTCCCGACCCACCGGCCAAGAGCTTACTGTCCGGAGAAAACACCAAGTCGGAATAGAAATCAATGTGGGTCCCCGTTGACTTGATCTGGCGAACGAACTCACCTGTCGCCACGTCGATTACGTGTATCACGTCTTTCGCGCCACGCACGGCCAGGAACTTCCCATCCGGCGAGAAGACGGGCGGGCCTTCAAACCCCTTGAGCCGTTTTACCTCCTTGCCGTCCGATGGGTCCCAGAGGCGAACGGTCTCGTCGCTGCCAGCCGTCGCCAGGAGATTGGCGGCCGGCGAAAAGATAACCATGGAACTGCCGTTCGCCGGGCCGGCCAGACGGCGGATTTCCTTGCCCGTGGCCACATCCCACAACTGGACCACGTCGTCGTCCCCGGCAGCAGCCAGGACCTTGCCATCCGGTGAAAAGGACAGCGCGTGTCCCCTGTGAGAGGACCGTTTGAAGTTCCTAATCTCCTTGGCAGTAAGCAGATCGCGCAGGTGGATCGTGCCATCCGCATCCGCGTGCGCCAGCAGCTCGGACCTGGGCGAGATGGCAATGGCCGCCATGGCGCTGGGAACGTAGCCGAAACGGTGCAACTCGCGGCCAGTGGTGGCGTCCCAGATGCACACGTCGCGCCCGGCTGAGACGAGCACCTTGCCGTTCGGACTGTAGTGAAGACAAACAACGGCGTCTGCCGGATGCCAGCGAGCCGAGCCTACGCGGACCAAGGCGCCCGGGGGCAGCAGATCGCCCTGGGCGTCGCGGCGCTCGGGGCCTCGGGAGATGGGAGGGGACAGGGTTTCCGTCTTTTCCGTTCCGTCCCCTGGGCCGAGCGGCACGTCGATAACCTTGCGGAGCTGCCGGCGTTGCAGGACCGCTCGCGCCGCCTCCGTGATTCGCGCCCCAGGCTGTCCCTGGGCGAGTTTCTCCACCAGCGCCGTGGCTTCCGGACGATCCATTCTGTCGAGCACGGTAACCGCCCTCAGCTGCTGGAGCGTTCCGGAATAAGCCGGCGGCCCTTGCATGCGTGAGAGAAGTTCCTTGAGCCGGGCGCCAAGGTCCGCAGATGGCGACTTGGCCAGCGCTTCTTTCAGAAACGGCTCGGCCGCGTGGCCCAAAGCCTCCAGCTGCCGCGTGGCTTCTTCGAGGGTCGGCCGATTGTCACTCTCCAGGTCAGTCAGCCATCGTTTCAGCTGTTCCGGCTTCAGCGGAGACATGGGCTGCACCTGCGCCTGGAGCCACGGCACCGCGGGCTCACCAACCAGCGTGAACGTCCATCCTGCGCGATCAGCTTTCCCCGCGTCCGGTCCACCGAGATCCTGCCAAAGGCGGGCGCGAATGGCATCCGACCATTTGATTGTCGTCGCATCGGGGTGCTTCTCTTGCCTGGTCGCATCCCAGACCAGCAGAGTGCCATCTTTCCCTCCTGAAATCAAGGACCGTCCGTCTCGAGAGAACCGCAGCGCTTTGACAAAGCCCTGGTCACCTTTGCACACGGCGATTTCCTGGCGCGAAAGGGTTTCCAGCAAGCGAACCTGTCCGTCACTACCTCCCAGAGCAAGCACGCTTCCGTCGGGAGAGAAGGCGGCAATGTTGGTGAAGGACTCGGCCTCAATTCGCCAATGTTCCTTGCCGCTGGATGTGTCGAAAAGCACGCCTAACGCAGTGGCTAGCAGTTTGCCGTCAGGTGAAAAGGCCAGCCAGCTGGAGTAGTGCTCTATCTGGTGGTTGAAGCGGCGCACTTCCTCTCCCGTCTGAGCATCCCAGAGCCGCGCGGTGCCGTCAGCACTCGAAGAAGCAATCGTCTTGCCAGTCGGCGACCAGGAGACACAAATGACGGGCTGGGTGTGATCGCCGAAGCGGCGCAGCTCCTTGCCGGTCTTCAGATCCCAGATGCGGATCGCGTAGTCGGCGGCGTTTTTGTCCTCGTATGGACGCTCGCCGCCGGCGCTCGCTAACATCGTACCGCCGGGAGAGACAGAAACGGAACGCACCGGCCCCTTGTGGCCGACCAGTTGGCGCAGCTCCGCGCCGTGCGCGCGTCCCAAACCCGGATGATGTGGTCATCGCCGGCCGTGATGGCTGTCTTGCCGTCGGGAGTAAATTCAACGGATTCACTCCAGCCGGTTTTGCCCTCGCCCCGGTGGAGTTCCCGGCCCGTGGCCCGATCCCAGAAACGAATGGTATTGTCGTTGCTGGTCGAGGCGACGAGCCGTCCATCCGGCGAAATGGCCAGGGCGTTGACTTCATCCAGGTGGCCGCCCAGCGGCCGGACCTCTCGCCCGGTACCCGGGTCCCAGAGCCGAATGGTCGGCCCGCCGGATACCACGGTCTTGCCGTCCGGCGCATAGGCGAGCGACTGAATCCTGCTGGGCAAGCCGTCCGAGTGGTGGAGCAGTTCGCCCGTGGCCGGGTCCCAGAAGCGAACGTCGCCGCCGCCCGACGCCATCTGCCGGCCGTCCGGCGAAAAAGCCAGTGCCGTGACGCCCCGGCGGTGGCCCTTGAGCTGACAGAGGGTCTTCCCCTTTGCGGTCTCCCAAACCATTAGATCGACCTGGTCGGGCCCGCGCCCGTCCCAGTACCGAACACCGGCCGCCAGCAGTTTCCCGTCCGGGGAGAAAGCCATCGCCTCAATGGGTTGGCGTACCTCAGCCAGTAGGCGTGGTTTCCCCACCCCCACGGGCCACAGATGAACTCCGCCATCCGCCGTGAAGGCCAGGAGTTTGCCATTGGGCGAAAGGGTCATTGCCCGCACGTGCGACCGGCTCTCCGAGGTGAGTTCGGCAACCGGCTTGTCCGCCTTCACGTTCCACACACGAATGGAACGGTACAGATCCGCACAGGCAGCGACAGTCCCATCGGCCGCAATGGTCAAGGGCCCTTCGATGGCCTTCAACGGGTCATCGCCGGAAACGTCCCAGCGGCGAACCTCCTTGCCGCTGGCTACGTCCCAGACTTGAAGCATCAACCGTCGTTCCTGCTCTTTGGAATCAATCCAGTTGAGGCCAGCCGCCAGCTTGCCGTCCGGGGAAAGGACATGGATCGACTCGCCCATGCGGCGAAGCTCCTTGCCGGTGGTCAGGTCCCATATGCGAACCCCCCGGTCCTCTCCTAACGAGATAACATTGCCGTTGGGCCACACCGCAGAGACCGAAGCGCCGCGCAAGCGCACGCTGCCCATGCGAGCCAGGGCGCCCGCCGGAAGCGGATCGCCGTGGACGTCGGTTGGCAAGGCGGGAGTTCGCGGTTTCTCGTCCGCCGACGTGACTCCAGAGACAAGCCACATCACCACAAGGAATCGCAACCAGCAGCGCATGGAAGGTCCTCCGACGTTCTGTGACTATAAACTCTCGGGGCATGGTTCAAAGGCGGGTAACACCGTGGTAGGACGGATTTGCAATCCGTCCGATATTACCCGGACGGATTGCAAATCCGTCCTACCACGGTGTTACCCCTCCGGTGTCCCGTTTGAACCATGCTACTTTCGGGATCTCCCGATCATGGTAAGTAAAAATGGACTCGTGGTCCAGAATCGCTTCGAGTGTGTGTCCCCTGTGAGCGTTATGAAACGCGCGTCAGACTGAAACGCCGAGGGCAATTTGGCTTTCGGCATTGCGCGCTTCGGTCACATCGACGAATGGCACTAGCTTAAGCGACGCCGCGAACTGCGACCGTACGCGCCGTAGCCGAAATACTGGGTGTATCAGATAAGCGACCTGGTGAAGAAACGCTTAAGCTAGTGCCATTCGCGTGTCGGACTGGAGCGCGCGACCGCACTGCCAGATATTGAAATGGGAAGAGACCGATGGGGTTCGGTTCGAATTCTATTGCCCCGGCTGGTGACGGAACAGCAAAACCCGCCAACGGTTGCGAGAGCCACCTTTGGCGGGTTTTGCTGCTGGTCACTTTCCATCTCCGATCACGCTCACATCTTTGAGCCGGATGTTTCCTTTCACCGGTTTCATTTGCGTGAGATCGAGTGACTGGCGATGGGTCTGCACGTAGAGGCCGACGAGCTTCAACGGGTAGGCGAGGGTGCCGCCGGTTTTGCTCTGCCACTGGCCGATGCCGGCGCCTGGTTCGATTTGCCGCGCGGGTGATTCTCTGGTCAGCGGAAAGGTGACGAAGCACCAGCCATCGAAGTCAATGGCGGATTGATTGCCCCAGTCGCCTCCATCGAGGTCTTTGGAGGAGCGCCAGCGCTCGCCTTTGGCATCCTCGATCTCCCAGAAAATGCGCCCCCAACTGCTGTCGCCCTTGACCCACACGCCAACGGTGTGTGGCTTGCCGGGAATGGGCAGCGGCTGCTTCAAGCGCAGTGCGGTGTATTCGCCGACGACGTGCGGCACTTCGCCTTCGCGTTTAAGTTCCAGTTCGAGGCACGCGCCTTTCTCGGTGTCGTTTACCTGACGAATGTCAAACTTACCTGGCCGCCGCAGCGGAGTGGTGATCGTTTGCTCATCGGGGACGAGTTGCCATTGGGCCAGGTCATCCATGTGGCTGATGACCTGCGTTCCGACGGGAGGCTGATGGTTTGGGAAGGCCCGCTTGCCTGCGGTGATTTTCGTCGCGGCGATAGGACTGATGATGTAGTTCACCGCACTTGCGGCGGTGATGGTGAGTCGCTTGCCATTCGTTTTCAGAGAGTGCTGTCGTCCGTAAAACTCGACCTGCGCCACGGCGGTATCGGTTGGGAACTCCAATTCCATCTCACACTCCCCGCGCGGCGTCCAGAGCGCGTAGATGCGATCGTTGCCGCGCTCGAACTCCAGTGCGTACGCGCTCGATGAGCCGGAGGGCATCTGCCGAACGAGCTTCACACTATCGAGCACCTTCGTGAGCGTGGCGAGCGCGACATAGGCGGGCTTCGGGTAGTGCAGAGGGGCTGCGCTGACACAGTCCCGATGCTCCCCAGAGCGTGTCATAGTAACAGTTCCCTACATCTTCGATCCCGGCTGGTGAGATGGTCGGGAAACGGTACGCGAGACCTATGAGCATATCGCGTGCATACCACTCCGCGTGCCGCTGCGCACCGAGGTCGCGCTCGGCGCGGCTGGTATACTCAAAGCAGCCGGCCAATGGAATGTTGTCGTAGCCGAACTTCCGCGCTGTCTCGCCCATCAGCCAGATGCCTGCCGTGGTGTGCGGCGCGAGTTTTTCCGGCGCGAAGGTCTGGCCGGTCGTCTCGTTGCCGAGGTAGTCGATGAGCTCACGCGGGAAGCCGCGCCGCAGCATCACGGCGATCATGCCGGATGAACCGCCGCTGTTTCCCGCGATGATCTTGAGCTGAGGGAACTTGGCGCGAATAAATTTACCGGCCTTCACTCCCAGTTCGAACAGTTCATCTTCGCGCGCGGCGAGCACGGCATCCTTGGCCACATACTTCTCCCCATAGATCTCCGGAGGATACACGCGCGGGTCGTAGCTCTCATGAAACAGATCGATGTATTGGCAGTGTGGGAAGCGCTTCAACATCGCGCCAATGGCCAGCTCGGCACGCTTCTCCGCCGCAGGCCAGTCCTTGAGATCCGCAAGACGGAAGGGCCACTGGATCTGATTGAGCGAGAACTTCCATGGCGCAAAATCCTCCTCGCTGGCTTTGGTCCAGCTCATCGTCGTGCGCCGGAAGCCGGCTTTGAACAACATCGGTCCAGCCACCGCCGGATCCTGTGTCGTGTAGTGGACACCACTGAACCACCATGTGCCAAAGGGCGATTCATAGCCGGCGGTGCGCGTGTCCTTGCCCAGCAGCGCAAATGCTGCCTCGTGCTTGAGCAGAGGTATGTCCACCGGCATCTGCGAGTGTCACGCTCAGTCCATACCAGCCGGCGTCCGGCATGGTAAGCGGCAAGGTAATATCTGCTTCGCTGCCCACGGCTGGAAGCTCGACCGTCTTCGCTTTCTTCACGAGCACTCGGCCATCGATGCTGGTGATTTCCCAGCGCAATTCGTAGCGTCCCGCAGTGTTCGCGCGAATGGCGAAGGTTGTCTCCGGCGTCTCATCGTTGTGGAAGATGTTGCCTGGCTGCGATTGCTTGAGCCGCAACTCCGCTGGAGCTTTTTCCAAAGTCACGCCGAAGATATGCACGGCGCTGGTCGAGGTCGGCAGCGGTTTGCGACGACGATCATTTTGCACTTCCAACCCACCGCACTTGCCGAGAAACTCGAAGTCGAGATACGGCCCGATTTTCATCGGAGCATACGGGTCCTTCTGGTCGGCAAGGATGTCCAGGATATCGCCTGTCTTCAAATCAACCCGCACGAGATAGAGCGGCACATTGATCTTCTTCTGGTCGGCGGTGTATTCCACGCTGCCCACCTGCTCGATGCCATCGCCAGGTTTCTCGTCGCCTCGTGGCAGAGTGAGCGTCGTATCCGCCATCGCGCCACCGCGGCCCCAGATGCCGAAACGTGTCAGCCGCGTGGTCAGCACGGGATCTTTTTTGACATCCGGATCCACCGCGCACAGCACCCAGGCCCGATGATAAAACGCCTGCGGCACCGAGAAGTGCAGCGACTCCTTCATGCCGTCCAGCGACGTGCGCGAGGTGTTCTCATTTTCCTCCAGCCCCCGTAATCCCTGCATCTCCTTCGCCATGCCGACATCCGCATTGCCCGCACCGTCCGCCACCACCATCGGCACTTTTTTGACCTGCTGCGCACCAGATTTCAGTGACACACTACACTCCTTCATCACGCCAGGTCGTGCGATGCGCCGCACATCCAGCGGCAGGAACATGCCCGAGTCCGCGCGCGTGAACATCCGCTCGCTGCGCACCGCGCCGCCCGCCTCCAGTTTGAAACTCACCTCGGCGAGCCGGCTTTCACTCGCCACCCGACCGCAGTATCGCCCATCCATCCACAACTCCGCACCCGCAGCATCCGCACGTATTTCCAGCGGCACCCAGCACTGCGACGCAGCGGGCAGCGTCTCCCACACCTTCGCCAGATCCGCCTGCTGAGCCTCCGTGTAGCGTTTGAGATACGGGCGGCTGTGATATTGAAACCTCAAGCCCGCGCCCATGAACTCGATCCATCCATCGGCCATCGGCAGCATCTCCGGCGTTTTCTTGCCGTCTTTTTCCACGGTGCGCTTCAGCGTATCGGCTTTAACAGCGCCGAGCAGTGTCTGGGCTTTTCCATCGGCGAACTTTAACATCACTGCGATCTTCCCCGTCCCTCCGACACGAAACTCTGCCTCCACGGTATCGGCATCCTTCAAGGTGAGCGTCTGAGCTTGCAATATCGCGGGCAGAACGATCAGCGCGGCGAGCGCTGCCAGTGGCGTGAGCAGCAGGGCTGCGAGGGTGATGAGGTGTTTCATGATTCCTTCTGTGTTAAATCGATCCTTATGCAGTTACTACTACTTTATTTGGCGGTGTAACGAACAATGCACCCCTATCGTTGGGATGAAGTTTTGTCAGTTACCATCTCCGGGTGATCCATGACCATTGTCGCCAAGATCCATTCTCCGATACTCGCGTCGGTCTTATCGACCGACGCTGAGTGGCTGCCGCACTGGCAGAACACTCAACATTCGGGGCCAGGAAGTCCGATTCCCTCGCTGACCTCGTCAAGAATCTTCAGCAGGCGACAGTTCGCCTCGAACCGTTTCGCGGTTCGGTCGAATGAGCCGGTGGTCTTGGTGAGCGCCAAGGAATAGGGGCTTCCTTTTTGCTCCAGTGCATGTTTCACATCGCAGTCATGCCGGTCAATCATGCCGATCAGATGTTGACGCATGTCTTGGCGGCCCGGGATTCGACCGACCTCATTGGCGGGATCGGCCAGAAAAACCTTGAGCTGTGTACAGTACTGGCAGGTGCAAGCCACATTCGCCGGACGAATCCAATCGGCCGGTGGCGCCGGTGGCGTGGCGGTGGCGGATTCGAGTTTTTGCCGGACGGCGGCCAACCAGGACAGCACCGAGGGATGAACAACACCGAACCGCTTCTGCGACCAGGGCACGAGCGTCTTGAGAGAAGGAACCTGGCACTCGTCCAGGCTGAAGTCGTCCGGCGAACTTTCGACGAACTGAAGCACGCGCGACAGGTCCTCGTCACGACCCGTTGCAACGAGCGCCTTCAGCAACAGCGGGAGCGTCAATTCCCGAACAGAAGGCTCACGCCGAACGCGCGCTCCAAAATATGACGGTGGGGGCGGAGGCGGTACACAGTATCGCTCCACCGCCAGCGCACACAGTTCGTGGGCGAGCGCCGACCTGTCCGGGTCTGCCGTCTTGTCCAGGCAGAAGGCGGCGAGCCATTCGAGGTCGCGGGCCGGGATTTGCTCGCTCTCCTGAATGGCGCACCGCGCCTGCTTGTCCGGCCGAGTTGCGAGCAGCTGCCTCAATTCCGAGGCAAAGGCGTTCCAGCCGAACTCGCGGCACACGGCCACAATGAAGGCATCCAACCGCAGCGTCTGATCCCGCTCCGCCACTTTCGACAGAAACAGCGCGATCGTATCCCGGTCGTGCAGCGTCAGCAGAAGGTCCGGGAAGTCCTCATGCGGCGACGGCTCGGTGGTCCTACGCCACTCGTATCCGAAATGCGAATGTGGCCCCGTGGCGATGATCGCACGGGCGAAGCGGATGCAGTCGGTTCGGGCTTCTTCGAGCCGTTTCTTGGGCGTTTTGGCCAGCCTTGCTGCCATCGAACGGAACAAGGGGATGCTGACGGCCGCCCCGCAGCTTGCGACGACGTCGAAGTGATGATCGCGATGCCAGAGGACGATTGCCGAGCGGTGATACCAGCGGTCGAGCGTATTGCCAGCATTGCCCGTATAGCCCTCGAACTCCTCGGACGTCGGCTTCCAATCGTCAATCGGTATCGAGGAGACGATGGCGGAAGGCTCAAGGGCGATGTTCCCCCAGGGCTGCTTGCGGCCGTGAAGATCGGTCCACTCGGTTCCGTGCAGATCGTCCTCGTACGTCTCACCGATCTCGATCGTGCGCCGCGGGCGGTAGCCGCGGGAGTAGCTGCGCTCAAAACTCCCGTCGTCCGCGAACTGCAAGAGATGGCGTGACACCTGCGCCAGATGCACGAGGCAATCCGTGTTCTCCGCTGCCGGGACGACCAGTTCCGCAAGTTGTCGATCCGCGCCTTTCAGCAAATCCAGCGACAACCCGCGCTGCGTGTAGTGATGCTCCAGCGCGAAGACGAGCGGCTTCGCCGGTTGTGTCGCTACCCACGACTTGATTGACTCCGTCAGCACGTCGGCGGGAGCGGTCGATTTCCCGACGACGGACGGTTTCTCACGGTTCGGCGTCAGCACCAGGTTGTAGGCCAGGCAGAGCCGGATGCCGCGGGTGACGCGCTGGACTTCGTGTTCGCAGTCCGCGTAGAACGCAGCGTAACACGGCGCTTTGCCATGTGCCGCCTGTTCGAAAGGGAAAGTCTGCTTCACGACGCCGTGCCGCACGACCAGCGCCCCTCCCTCGAATGGATTGGCCAGCACGACGATCAGGCTCGCCACCATCCCGTCGTGCTTTTCGCTGTCACGATGCGGCAGGAAGAACCCGCCCTTCTCGTAGACCAGCAGCTTGTACAGCCTGGCTTCGACCTGTTCGGCGGGCAACCCAAGTTGCTCGGCGGCAAGTCGCATTGCAGCGGCGACTGCCGAATTCCACTGCGGACTGAGGCGAAATTTGTTCGGATCGAGCTCGAATGTGTTCCGCACCTTCGTGTCCACCAGCGTCTCGGTTCCCTTCCCGTACGGAGCAACCCGACATAGGGCGACAAGCTTCTTCGCCTTCGGTTCGTTTCAGCGGGAACTTGATGGCACCCAGGCCGTCGACCTCGATGCCGGGATCGACGATCGGCAGACAGCCGGCGACACAGAACTTGCAGACCTGGTGGCCTGGCCGATAGCTTTCGACAGCCGGCGGGCGGTGGTCGAAGCACTCATTGCTCTCTCCTCGGTCGTTCAGGGCATCAACTCCCAGAGCTCGTTTGGGTGCAGCCAGATGGGGTCCGCATTTCGGGCGAGGAATTCCTCGACGGGCAAACCTCGATCAACAGCGGCCGCGGTACCCGCTTTTGCTTGCCATCGCATCATTCATGCAGATACTGCGGCGGCGATTTGCCCACGCGCTTGATGACGCGCGGGTAGGTGACGGTCGGGATGGCTTGCTCGATCCGTTCGACCTGAACCTGATGATACCAGTCGTCGCCGAAGTCGAACCAGTAACCGAAGCCACGCCCCGCCTTCAGGTCCAGGTCGTCCAGTCTTGTGGTCCGCGCGTCTCCGGGTTTCTTCTTCTCGGGCGGCTCCTCGCCAACCCCGTAGTTGGGCCCGTCGGGATCGTACGGACGTTTGCCGAACTGAAACTCGTACAGATGCTGGTCCCAGCGGTCATACGCCTGGAAGATGGCGTCATGCAGTTGTTCGAGCGTCTGGTCGCCGCGGATTTCGATTATGCGGCTGATCATCTTGTTGGCGAACTTCTCACTGATCGGCCCACTCTGCAAGAAGACCGAAAGCACGTACAAGTTCGCCGGAGGCGCTGCCGGGGCGCAGTCGCCGCCGAGCGTTTCGCATGGTCGGCTGGCGCCGGACTCCTCGCTGGTTGCGCTTATTCCACGGCGGAATCTGGTCTTCCGGGACAAGCACTTGGAGCGACCGCGGCTGGCCCGGGTGGCGCAGGATCAGCCCTTTTTTCTCCAGCATCTTCACCATCTGATTCACCGACGGCGGTGAGACACACATGGCCGCAGCGATCTCGGATTCCGCGGGGGGATAGCCGTGCAAACCGATGTAGGCGTGAATGAACGCCAGATAACGGCCCTGGGTTGGAGTGAAGTCCGCCATAACGTCCCCAATGGTGCGAAAGTTCCATCGCAGCCCTACTTGGCTGGGTATGCGCGCTTGCTCGTCCAGTGTTCCTGCCCAGCGGCGTCGGGCCATGCCGAGCCCAGCTTGAGTAGCGAGAGCCAAGTCTCCGCGAGTTTCCCTCCTTCGGCCCGGTAGGTCTGCATGCCTGCCCGAGTGCGAGTCTCACCGGTGCTCGGGTCGGTCCACATCAGCGTAAAGCGGAACCACGCGCGTTCTCCGGCGATTTCATGGTCGTACACGATGAAGCGGGTGTTCGGCCGCTCTCGACGTGCAGCGGCGATCTCCGCCGCGTATTCCTCCGGCGTCACGTGTCGAGTGCCCGATTCGTCATGCCGGGTATAGACCTGCGCCACGCATTCGGCGACCAGGTCGTACCGGCCCTCATGCCACACCCGTTCCCATCGGTCGAACAGATCGCGTACGACAGATTCCTCTGACATCGACGAACTCTTTCCTGCCGAAACCGAGGCGAAAAAAGAGCTAAGACGCTCACGGCAGGCACTGGTGGGCTTCCACCTCACACCCCACCCGTCTTCTTCCCCTTCCGACGCTGGGCGGAGTTCCGGCCGGGCCGATAGCCCTTGTTCCCGACGACTGGGCCGGCGCCGCGCTCGCCGGGCTTCTCGCCCTTTGCCGGGTTGGCGACGCTGTGGTAATGGTCGCCGCGGGCCGCCTCATTCGCCTGCCGCCTCCGCGCCTCGACGGCGTCCTTCGGCGGTTGGGCCGGGATCAGTGCGTCGCAACCCGCCGCCGATCAGATCCGTGCGGCCAGCCTCCTCCAGTGCCTTGCGCACCTCGAAATAATTCTCCGGCTTGAAGAATTGCAGCAACGCTCGTTGCAGCTTGCGATCGCGCAGCTGGCGGGCGACGAACACCTCCTGTTTCGTGAAGGGGTCGATGCCGGTGTAGTACATGCACGTGGCGATGTCGAACGGGGCCGGGATGAAGTCCTGCACCTGATCCGGTCGATAGCCGTTGCGCTTCAGGAACAACGCCAGGTCGATCATGGCGTGCAGGTCGCTGCCGGGATGGCTGGCGATGTAGTACGGCACCAGAAACTGCTTCGGCTTGCCCGCCTCCCGAGACGCCTGCTTGAACGCGTCGGCGAACCCCTCGAAATTGGTGTTCTCCGGCTTCTTCATCAGGCCGAGAACGTGCGGATCGGTATGTTCCGGCGCGACCTTGAGGTGGCCGCCGACGTGATGAGCCGCCAACTCCCGCAGGTACTCCGGCGATAGCTGGGCCAGGTCCATCCGAATACCGCTGGCGACCAGGACCTTGCGGATTCCCGGCTCGGTCCGGGCGCGTTTCATCAACTCGATGAGGGGACCGTGGTCGGTGCCGAGCAACTTGCAGATCGACGGATGCACGCAGGAGAGCCGTTTGCATTTCGCCTCGACTTCCGGCCGCGTGCAGCGCATCTCATACATGTTCGCCGTCGGGCCGCCGACGTCGCTGATGACGCCCTTGAACTCGGGGTCGGCGGCCATCTTGCGGACTTCGCCCAGCACCGATTCCTGCGACCGCGATTGGATGATGCGCCCCTGATGAGCGGTGATCGAGCAGAACGTGCAGCCGCCGAAGCAGCCGCGCATGAGCGTCACCGAATCCTTAATCATCTCGTAGGCGGGGATCGGTTCCCGATAGGACGGATGCGGCCGGCGCGTGTACGGAAGATCGTAGACCCGATCCATCTCTTCCTGTGAGAGGGGCAGCCGCGGCGGGTTGACGACGACGGCTTCCCGATCGTGGAACTGGATCAGCGTCTGGGCGTTGAACGGATTCGTGTTGATGTGGATGATCCGCGTCGCCTCGGCGAACGAAAGCTTGTCGGAGCGCACCTCGTCGAAAGAGGGAAGGATGATGTCTTTGTCGTTTAGCCGCGAGCGTTCCGCGAGCGCTGGGTTAGGACGAGCGCTCGCGGAACGCTCGCGGCTAAATAATTCGGCCTCCCGCCGCACCCAGGACATACGCCACGCCGCGCATGTCGCGCAGCTCTCGGACGCTCTGCCCGCCGGCGAGGCGCTGGGCAATCTCGACGATGGACGTCTCGCCCATGCCGTAGGCGAGGAGGTCGGCTTTGCAGTCGAGAAGGATGGAACGGCGGACCGTGTCGCTCCAGTAGTCGTAATGGGCCAGGCGCCGGAGCGACGCCTCGACGCCGCCGGCGATGATCGGCACGCCGGGGAACGCCTCCCGGGCACGGTGGCAGTACGGCAACGTGGCGCGGTCGGGCGCAGACCGATGCGTCCGCCGGGCGAATAGGCGTCGTCGTTGCGAACTTTCTTGTTGGCCGTGTAGTGGTTGATGAGCGAGTCCATGTTGCCGGCGCTGACCGCGAAGAACAGGCGCGGCCGGCCAAACTGACGCCACGGTTCGCAGCTATGCCAGTCCGGCTGACTGAGGACGGCCACGCGGAAGCCGGCGGCCTCCAGGGTGCGGGCCAGGATCGCCGCCGCGAAGCTGGGGTGATCGACGTAGGCGTCGCCGCTGACGAAGACGACGTCCACGGCGTCCCAGCCGCGGGCGCGCATTTCGGCACCGGTGGTCGGCGCGAGAGGAGCGGCGTGGCGCTCGTGCCAGAGTGGCAGGGAAAGTCTGGCCGGCGTGAGAGAGGACATGGAAGGGTGTTCCAAGTTCGTTCAATGGGTAAACGGAAGATCTGGATCGTCGGGTGGCAGTTCAACCAGGAGGAGACTCTCTTCACACTCTAAGATGATTTCTGGTTCTTGCTGCCCATCAAGTTGGAAGTCGAGGGACTCTCCTGCGGAAAACACGATCTCGTCATCCGGCCAATTGTCTCCTGCCGCGAGACATACCATTTTCATAGCCTTTCCGCATTGAGGCGTTTCTTCATCGGAAACTCAGCAAGCGAAGTTAACCACAGATTCGCGCCTATTGTCTGAATTCTTGTGCCACGGCGGTGCTACTTGGTATCGGAGTCCGTCAACGCGTCGGGAGGATTCTTCGGTCGTCCGTATCGTTCCTCAAGCCGTTTTCGGAGTTGATCGTTGGGTGGCGCCGGTACAGTATCTTCCTCCCTGATCTCGAGGATTTCGTCGCCGATGTTATTGAATCCGAGCGCCCGGTTCTTTCGAGGATCTTGGGGATGAATCATGACTCAGATCTCCTGCGATAAACGGTAAGAACACTCTGAGTGATCTCGTCTTGGCCACCCAGGAGGATTACCGCGTATCGACCTGGAACGGGGAATGAACAGGATGCCACACGCCGATACATCCGAACCACCGAGAGCGGATTGGTGAACGTGGCCTGAATCGTTCTGCTATATATTTCCTCTAGCACGTCGAGCCTCGACACGGTGAGAGTTAGAGGCACCTCTCCAAGTCCATCCGTCAGGATCGAATAAACCGTGAACGGGCGAGGAACTGATGGAAACTGCTCGACCTCGAATCGGTTGAAGGTCTTGATGAGCGACACGCTTTGAGTGCCTTGCTCAACAATGACATCCTCGCAAAGCACTAATCCCACGGCATTCGGTCGCTGAATCATTTCCTCTATCCTCGACCCGCTCGAACAGTAGCCCTCCTTCAGCAGTTTCATTGTAACTCGAAACGCCGCAACATTCCAAGCCTTTGTTCCTGCCGTTGGTCACCGGCCGCCCTTCTGCTACGATGGCGGTTGTCGCTCAGCGGACGAAAGGAGAGGTTCCGATCGTGTTTGCCGACGCCGGCGGAGATGGCCATTGGGGCTGGGATGTGGCGCTGCTGCTCACGGTCCCGGCGCTGATCGTGGTCAACGGCTTGTTCGTAGCCGCCGAGTTCGCCCTCGTCTCGGTCCGCCGGACGCGCATCGAGGAACTGGTCGCCAAGGGGGTCAAGGGAGCACGGTCCGTCGAGCATGCCTTGAACAACCTGACGCGCTCCATCGCCGCGACTCAGCTCGGCATCACCATCACCAGTATCGGCCTCGGTTTTGTCGGCGAGCCGGCCCTGGCGCGACGGATCGATCCGCTGTTCGACGCGCTGCCGGCCGGCTGGCAAGGTGTGGCGACGCACTCCGCCGCCGGCTTTCTTGCTCTGCTGATTATCACGTTTTTTCACGTCGTGTTCGGTGAGATGGTTCCGAAGGCGTTCGCCATCCAGGCGCCGGATCGGACTGCCATCTGGATGGCCCGGCCGCTGGTGGCGTTCGTTCGATTGACCCGGCCGCTCGTCGTACTGATGCACAGCACGGCAAGTTTTGTCTTAGGCCGCTGCGGCCTCCCCATGGGGGGCAATAAGAGCCTCGTCCATTCCGTTGAAGAGCTATCGCTGCTGATCGAAGATACGGAGGAGGCCGGCATTCTCGACCCGGAACAGGCCGAGCTAGTGCAGAACGTCTTCCGGTTGTCGAACAAGCGGGTTCGCGATTGTCTCGTGCCCAAGGAGAAAATGGCCGCTTTGGAGGTGAATACTCCGCCCGACAAGGTGCTGGAAGCGGTGCGCAGCGGCGCCCACACCCGGATGCCGGTCTATGAGGGCGATCTGAACAACATTGTCGGCATCGTCAACACGAAGAACCTATTCTTCCTGTTCAGCCTCCAGGGAGTGGTGGTCCTCCAGGATGCCCTGTATCCGGCGCTGTTCCTCAAGGCGGACGAACCGGTGGCCAAGGCCCTGCGGCTCTTCAAGAAAGCCAGGCGGCCGATGGCCCTGGTGCGCGACGAGGCCGGCGTCATCCTCGGGCTTGTCACGCTAGAAGACGTCCTCGAAGAAATTGTCGGCGACATCGAGGACGAACACGACGCGCCGGCGACGCGCCTCCTACCGACGATTCGCCGACCCGTGAAACGTACCCGCTGAAATGCCGCCAATTAGCCCCCCGTCATTGGCGGGGGGCTAATTACCGCTCGTCCTCTCAATTCTTCGACAGTCGCCAGAAGAGCACGACGCCGACGACACCCATCAGGAGGTTCGGTCCCCAGATGAGCAAAAAGGGGTCGAACTTCCCGTCCTTGGCGAAGCCCGTGCCGCACAGTGTCATCGGATAGTAGATGATGACGATCGGCAAGAAACAGGTGATGAACGAGCTCAGGTAGTCGCTCCTGCTGAACCAGATGCCCATGGGACATCCCACCAGGATGAAGAAGAAGCAGCCCACGCTGAGGGATGGCCGCATCAACATTTCGACGTCCAGAAGCAGGATCTGCTGCTTGGTGGACTTCAGGCGCTCTTTGAGGTTGGCCACGTGCTGCGGCAAGCTCTGCGGCGCGTCGTGCATCAGCAGTTCGGCCGTCCGCTGACTGATCTCGGTTCGGGTCTTCTCCAGCTCGGTCTCAAACTTCAGCCTTTCTTGGCGGATCTCCTGCCAGGTCAGGTCGCGGGCGCGTCGCTGTTCGGTGCCGAAGTTGGTCGGCAGCGCCACTTCAAAGGCACGCTCCTCGAAGTAACCATTCGACCCGTCTTCCCCCGACGCTACCCCGTAGCGCATGAGGATCCGCATGATCTTTTTCCCCTGATCGACGCAAATCGTCGCCTCCTTGGCCGACACGACGACGTCTTCATGGCCCTTCTCGTCGCGGTGATTGAATACCGGATTGAGCAGTTTCCGCCCCTGCACCCCCTTGACCCACATCGAGTACGATGCTTGCGGATGGACGATGCACTGCTGCTTGCGGAGGATGTTGTAGACCAGTTCCTCGGCGTCGTTGAAGATCATGGCGCGGAGCAGGTGATGGGTGTAGGGAATGATGCGGTAGTAGAGTCCCATGGTGACGGCACTCATGATAACGCCGAGGATCAACCCGGGCATCACGACTCGGCCGATGTTCACGCCGGCGGACTTGATGGCGAGGATCTCGTTGTCGGCGGCGAGCCGGCCATAGCGACGCAGGTCGCGAAGAGGGTCGTCGCCGGGATGGTGTACGGCAAGGTACTGGGGATCAAGCAGGGGAATGGCGGCCAGGATCTGGCTCGGGGCCAGTCCCTGCTGCGACGCCTCGGCGACGATTCCCGCCATGAGCAGAATGCCCGTGATGCCGATCAGCGACATCACGAATATCTTGAAGACCCCTCCGAGGATCATGCGGTGCAGGATGGTGCCGAACACGTTCGACCTCCGTTCTCGGCGGGAGAAAACCCACCGGAGTCACACACCGATTTCCAGGCGCTTCGCTCTTATCGGCAAGTCAGGGGCCGCGACTTGAGTCTTTTTTTTCGCTCAAGTCCCACGCGGTTCCATTCCGCAACAACGGCGCTACTCCCCTCGCCCCGGTAGTACCGGGGAGAGGGGTCGGGGGTGAGGGGCGAGGCGTTGAGCAGTGCTCTGATTCTCACCCCTCACCCCCTCTCCCCGGAGTACCGGGGCGAGGGGAGAAATACCGACCCCTCTCCCCGGAGTACCGGGGCGAGGGGAGAAATACCGACCCCTCTCCCCGGAGTACCGGGGCGAGGGGAGAAATACCCGACCCCTCTCCCCGGAGTACCGGGGCGAGGGGAGAAATACCCGACCCCTCTCCCCGGAGTACCGGGGCGAGGGGAGTACGCCTTAGTTCGTCGTCCCCAACAAACGCCGCACCGGATCGACGACGCCGGGTATCAATTCCTTCTCGAAACGCGGCTGGGTCAAGCTGCCGCGGACCTTGATCTTCAACAGTTGATCGCTCACGACGTGCTGAATATCGCTAATCACCGGAACCTGCAACATGCCGGGATCGGCGTTGAAGTCGAGGTTGAGATCGCTGCCGTCGATCTTCACCGTCCCCTGCCCACGCAGACTGACCGCGCTGCCGATCAAGTTCAACGCATTGACCTTCACGCGCTCCCCCTCGACGTTGAATTCCAGGCGTGCGCGCTCAAAGGCAGTTCGGTCCGGAGCGCGCAGGCCGAGTGCCTTGAGCAGGTCCAGAAGCGGTGGCAGACGATAGAGTTTGCCGTTCGGCACGTCAAGCATGCCGGCACCGCGCAGAGAGGAGACGTCATCGGTTTTACCTTTCAGGAACAGCGATAACTTTGCCATTCCCTCTAGCTCGGTTCCGGAGCCGAACTCGTTGTAGCGGCCGAACTGCTCGAGTCGCACCTTGACGCCCACCAGGTCCAGCTCGAAGCGCGGCTCGCCGGTGAAGTCGATATGGGCCTCGCCGCCGATCTGTCCGCCGAATAGATCGGCTCCGACGTTGTAGAAACGCAGCAATTGCGGCGAATCTTCGCGCACCACGAAGGTCGTGTGCAGATGATGGAACGGCTGTCCGAGGACCGAGGCCTCCTTGATGTCTGCGCTGCCGACGGCCGATCGCAGCGACTGGTCCCTGTACATTCCGCAGCAGGACGCCTCGCCCTGAACGCCGGTGAGATCGACTCCTGCTTGAAGGGCGGCATCGCGGACCGCAACCGTGCCGTTCCACCAGATGGCGTCCTTCCCATCCGTTTGCGGATCGACGACCAATCGGGCCTTCACGTCCATCGGCCCGCGCAGCTTGACGGACTCCAGACCGTTGCGCAACGTCGGCGGCAGCGCTCCGAGCAGGTCCGCATCGGCGGTCAGGCCCGTCACGAGCAGGCCGGTCCTGGGATCATCGGGGTTGCCGATACGAGTCTGGAAGCCACCGCCTGTCTTGGCGAGGACCTGTCCCGAGTCGATGTGCAGCCGCACCGCACCATGTCGAGCATCGACTTCTCGGAACGTCACCCGTTCGCGGGTATAGTGGACAATAGCGCCCGCGTCGTCGAGCTGGTACTTGAAGAACTGCGGCTTCAACGAGCAGCCGTGGGCCGAGACGGTCACGTCGAGGTTCGGTGGGTCATTCCCGCCGAGGTCGATCACGTCGGCGTCGAAGTTCATCCGGCCGGAGAACGCCATTTCCTGATAAGCGAGTTTCATCGCCGCTCGTGCCGGCAACCCGGCCGGCGCCAGCGCCGCCTCGAACTCCCGGTCGTCCAATGAGAGCGAGGTGCCGTGAATCTCAACACGCATCGCCGGGTCATGCTGCCCATCGGTCGACGAGGGGAACGAGCGGCCGCCAAACCGCAGCATGCCTCCATGGTGAGTGGCGCGGAAGTCGCGTGCCTCCCAGTGATCGGGCAGAACATCGAGGATGCCGGAGACGTTCTCCAGGCGATAGGGGAACAGGTCGTAGGTAAAGGCGGCGTCGTGGATGGTAACCAGGAAGCGGTTGGCGAAGCGCGTCGTGCCGCGCGGCCGGTTGATGAGTACGTCGAAGTCGGCGAGGCCTTCCGGATGAAACTGGTGGTAGGCCAACCTGCTCGGTCCTTCCAGCGCTCGTTCGAGCTTGTCGTCCAGGGGAATGTCCTTGCCGCGGATCGTGAGGTTGACTTCACCGGGAGCATCGCCTTCCGAATGCATGCTGCCCGTGATCGTGATCGGCCGTCCTTCCGTGGTGCCGGTCAACCGGATCTCGCAATGCTGTTTGCGGTCGCTGGACTTTTCAATGTCCAGCGAGCCGTTCTCGAAGCCCCGGACGTTGTCGATCCGATCCTGGAAATTGACGTATTCCGCTGACATTCCCTCCGGTTCGATATGCCAGGTCTTCTTCCACCCGCCTCTCTCGTCGCGGCTGAACGTGTGCCGCACGGTAGCCTGGCCGACCGGTTTATAATCGTGCTGAAACTCCTTCAGCGACGGGAATCGATCGAACAGTTCTTTGGTCACGGGGAAATGTTCGACGGTCCAGGCCAATTTGCTCGTCAAGCGATCGAGGTATAAATCTTCCTCGTCGGCAGTCGGGGTCGAGCACGGGATGGACAGGTCCTGGAGTGAAAGGTCGAGCCTCATCTTGCCGGAGCGGGCTGTGAGGTGCGCCGACGGGACGCGCAGCAAATCTGCCGAGGATGCGATGAGTGCAGAAGCTGCCCCGGGTGCGTTGACCAGGTGCAGTTCGGCTTCGAGGTCTTCCAACGACAACGGCATCTTGGCGTGGCTTAGCTGGCCGTTGTGGAGTTTCACGTGTACGTCGAAAGTAAACGCGGGAGTGTTTTCTGGCTGGTAGCCGATCGTCGCCCGCACTTCGCCGTCGGCCCGGAACTGCGGCAAGTAGGCTGCTGCATTCGGGCAGATCACGGCGAACCGCTGGACTAGCGCCGGCCCGACCGGGATGCTGGGGAGAGCCATTTCCAGATTGAACGCGCCGCTGTCGCGCCGGACTCGTCCGCTGAGACGAACCGGGCCAAGCAGATCGGTACAGCCGGTGCCATCGATGTTGAGGGTCGGCAACGGATCGTTGACGACCGTTAGATTGACGTCCTTGATTTCCAGCAGCGGTCCTCCTCCCGGCGCGATGCCGCGATCCTCGAACACGATGGTGCCCTGCTGGATGACGAAGGTCGCCAGCTGTTCGCTCAGGTCGGGAGGCGTCACGAGTCCGACGAGGTTAAGCCGGCCATCGCGTTCGCGGACGATCCGGAGGAGCGGCCGGAAAATATCGATCTTCCGGAGAGCGAGAGTGCCGTCGAGCATCTGCTCCTTGTCGGGGTAGATGACGGCGGACGGCACATACAGGAAGTCGGCTTTATCGAGATCGTCGCGCCGGGACATGCGCAGTTCGCCGACGGCGATGCCGCCGAACAGACGCATGTAGGCAGAATCGAGCGTGATGGTGGCGCCGGGAATTCGTTCCGTCAGCTTGGCGAGCACCTGGCGCCGGACAATGGCGGGGCTGGTCCAGAAATGGTAGAGGAGGAAAGCCAGAACGCTGCCGCACAGGACGGAGTAGACGAGACCGCGCACCAGCCATTTGCGCCAGGGCATGTCTGTGGTTCCGTCCTTCCTCGATCCGCGGCCGCCGTCCATGGCGGCCGATCCGGAGTAGGCGGGCTATAGCGGAAAGAGGCCGCGACGGTCAACGGCAGTGTGATGCGGCGAGGGAAGACGGGGTGGGATGGGGAGGAGAGGAGGCCTTGATTATCCGTTTGCACGCCATTTCCGCGGCAGATCCAGCGGGGGGGAGTCGGAGCGAGCGGAGACGTAGCCCGCTGTGCCGGAGCGGAAGCCGGACCGCCGACCGGAGGCGGGGATGCGAAGGAGGCCGGCGGCGAAGCCCCACCTGCTGCGACACTGCGTCAGCACGGGTTGACAGAAAGCTGGGAGCGGGTACGGTAGCAGATGATTCGCGCTCCTTCGTTGCACGGAACCGGAGATGGTCATGCCGAAACGTGAAAGCCCTCCATCCGTGCCGGATCGGGTTGCCATCGAAGAGCGCGATCGCCTGGAGCTTATCCGATTCGATTCCGGCGACGCACGACTTCAAGCGATCGGCGCCCTGATCGACTATGGCATGTTGAACTTTACATCCTACTCTGACGCGGATTGGCTCGTCCGAACGCCAATCGCGCAAGCTCAAGGCACTTGGTGTGCCGTTCCAGTGGCTGACGGAACATGCCTAAGGGGTCTAACGCCGGAGGATATCCAGGCTGCTTTGGCCTTTGCTGCCGAATTCATCGACAGGACCGCCCAGGTTAAGCGCAAGTATTGGCGTGTACACTGATTCGGAACAGAGCGAACCCATACGACCACACTCATCCGCTTCTACTCGTCGACGAGCGCTACGCCGGCATTTCTAAGCTGATTCTCGATCACCAGCGTGCTCACCCTGAAATCCCTCACTAATTCCGCAACCGTCGCCGAATCTGTGCGGCCGCCTGTGCGAGCGGTGAGCGCCGCTTGCGGGGCCAGCAGTTCGGCAGCGAAGGCGCGCCGAAACTTGTTGGTCCCACGCAAAGGCGTCGGTGACGAGCCGCTCGCTCCGGTCACAGGCAAACAAGGCATGATACAGCCCGCGCGCGGCCAGGAAACGCCGGCTCTCCTCGCCCTGTGGACGGGGGCCCGCCACCACGATCTCGCGGCCGTCGACCCAGCCCACCGCCGCGCGCACGCCCGAACCGGGTACGTGGTTCTGTTCTTCGGCACGGAACGGCACCTTGGCCACGCCTTGGGCCAGGGTTTCGACGGAAGGCACAGGCTCTGATGAGGCCAGGCCGGCGCGTTGCCGCACGAGGGCCGCCAAGCGGTAGCCCCGTCCTGACGGCGATCGCCCCACACTGCCAGGCGCGATGAATGCCTGCCCAGTATTAGGACCGAGTTTCCACCGCGCCCTGGTTTGCTGCACCCACGACCATTGGGCAGCCGCCCAAGTCGGTTTCGCAGTTTCAGTCAGGTCGCGAGCCAACGGAAGCTCGGGATCGCTCAGGGTCTCAATGAACGCGGCAAGTTCCTCGTGCATTTGCGACGGATCGTAAGGATCCACACCCATTCGCCCAGCTACCACAGAGAATGTTGCTTCGTCGATGTCCGCGCTCCGAATTGCCCGCCAATTCTCCTTCAACTGGACAATACGCTCATCGTTCAGTCCTTCGACACGCCGTAGAATCTCCGTTATAAACTCGGCAAGGACGTCCTCGGTCGGCGCCTTCTCCAGGTGATTGACGCCGGAATCGGCGAACTCGCCGGGCATGTTCGCACAAGCGTCGGGCTCATCGGCCTGCCATTCGACGCCAATGCCGCGCCCATCATTAAAGAGATACAACGCCGGTAGGAGCAATCCCGATTCGGCGGAGCGAAGGCAATGACGTTTGATCCAGGGTAGGTGAACGGCCGAAGGTTTAGGAAGCTCGGCAGTGGGAGAAGGCTCATTGAGAAGCGTCCACCAGTTCTCGACGAGCCACTGCGCGATTGGAAAGGCAGGGAGATAGAGCAGGGAACGCTCCTCCCCGAGCGTCTTGTCCCACATCCGAGTGACGGTTCGCCCAGCGATCCGGATGTGCAGCGCGCCACCATGTGCGACGCTCGACCGGATCGTTCGCGGCCGGTTGGTCGATTGGATCACACTCGATGGACAGGAATTTCGACACGCGGTGCGTTCTCCACGCGGTCTACAGGTTCTGGATATTGTCGGCGGTCATTGACGGGGAAACCGTGGTAATCCCCTGCCCCGGTTAGTCTCGCCTCATGTAAGACGCCGTTGATCCATACCCACGCACGACTTGGGAAAGGGCCGCGGAACTCGCCGACATACCCGGCGCAGGATCGCCGCGCACAGGGCCTCGAGTAGTTTCGGCCAGTCGGCGAGGTCATAAACATCACACTTGGCTTCGTCGGCCCGCAGCGCGGGAGGTCCAGCCGGTGACGGGTAGTTCTTGTGGATCGGGCTTCCCGTGTACGTCACGCCTGCCGCCACATCGTCGGGCGTTCCGATGCCGTCCGGCCAATCACAGATTCGCCCGCGCTTGATGGAGTGTTTGTATTTCGGACGTCTCGCCATGCCAACATTATATGGCCCGATACGTCCATCGGTTGGGTGGTACGGTCTCGGGCTGCGCGGCCTCCGACGTTCAGGACCCAGGCTTGTCCCCAAGAAGTTCTGCATCGGGGTGATTATAGCACGAACAACCGCAACCCAGCGCCACGCCCATCCCCTTGAACCCCCTCCTCCCCCTCGCTACTCTCAACCATGTCCCTCCGATTCCTCGCCTTCGCTCCAACCCCGGCCATCGACCATGAACATTCCCCATCTCGCTCCGCTCCGCCAGACCGCCCCGCAACCCGTCGTCGCCGACATCGCCGCCGAGGTGCGCCGTCAATGGCTCGGCTCGCGCTTCGCCAAGCCGACGTGCCGCGCGGCGCCGAAGTCGCTGTCGCGCGTCGGCAGCCGCGGCATCGCCAACCTGCTGCCGATCGTCCGCGCCACGCTCGACTGTCTGCGCGAACTCGGCGCTAAGCCGTTCATCGTCGCCGCGATGGGCAGCCACGGCGGCGCCACCGCGGAAGGGCAGCGGCAACTTCTCGCCGAATACGGCGTCAGCGAGGCGGTGCTCGGCGTGCCGGTGAAGACCGACATGACCGCCGAGTGCATCGGCACCAATAGCTGGGGTGAGCCGGTCTTCTGGGACAGGAACGCCCTGGACGCCGACGCCGTCGTGACGATCTCGCGCGTCAAGCCGCACACCGACTTTCGCGGCCACTACGAGAGCGGCATCTGCAAGATGATGGTCATCGGCCTCGGCAAGCGCGACGGGGCGTCGCAGCATCATCGCTGGGGCTTCCGCGGCTTGCGCGACATGCTGCCGGAGACGGCCAAGGTTGTCCTGGAGAAGACGCCGTTCGCCGCCGGGCTCGGCCGTCCTCGAAAACGCCCACGAACAGACCGGCCCGGCTTCAGGTCGTCGACCGCGACGAGCTGCTGGACGTCGAGCCGGGTCTGCTGGAAGAGGCGCGGGGCCTGATGGGCCGGCTGCCGTTCGATCAGCTCGATCTGCTCGTCATCGGCGAAATCGGCAAGAACTACTAGCGGCGCGGGCATCGATCCCGAACGTCGTCGGGCCGGTTGCTGATCGAGGGTCAACCGGAATTCGAGAAGCCGAAGATCACGCGCATCTGCTGCCTCGATCTGTCGCCGGAAAGCCACGGCAACGGCACCGGCGTCGGCATCGCCGATCTGACGACCGATCGTCTGCTGGCGTCGATCGACCAGGTGCCGTTCCGCATGAACAACCTGACGGCGTGTTTCCTGCGCCGATCGCAACTGCCCTTTGCCTTTCCGACGGATCGCGACTGCATCGATATCCGGCCTGGAAACGTGCTGGCAGCCGAACCTCGATCGAGCTGCGGATGGCGTTCATCCCGAACACGCTGGAGTTGGCCGAGTTGTGGGCGTCGGCGCCGCTGCTTGAGGAGGCGAAGAAGCATCCGCATCTGCAAGCGACCGGCCCGGTGCAGGCGCTGCCGTTCGACGCCGCCGGCAATGTTAACCAGGAGAAGCTGTTCCCGCACAGCGTCCGCGGCCGGCGGAAGATGGTTCAGGTGGCGTGACGATTCGACGGCCCGGCGATAGTGTAGGTCTTGACCGATGAACACTCCCGAGAATTGGAACCGTGCTCGCCGCCTCGGTGAAGTGTTGATCGTCGGTACACACAGGGGCGTGGAACGGAACGAGCACATCTGAACAGGAGCAAACAGATGCGGAATGGTGTCCTTGCGTCGGTGGTTCTCGCCGTGTTCAGCGTTGCCGTGCCGGTTCGCGCGGATGAATACGCCGTGGACGGTGTTCATTCGAGCGTCTCCTTCAAGGTTTCACACGTCGGCCTGTCCTGGATTCACGGCCGATTCAACGAGTTCTCCGGCACCTTCGTCCTCGACCCGGACGCCGCCAAGTGTTCATTCGGCCTGTCCATCAAGGCCGAGAGCGTCGATACGAACAACGTGAAACGCGACGAGCACCTGCGGCCTCCTGATTACTTCAACGTCAAGCAATTCCCGGCCCTCACGTTCAAGAGCACCGCCGTCCAGGCCGTCAAGGACGGCTATCAGGTGACGGGCGATCTCACGCTGCATGGCGTGACCAAGCCGGTGACGTTCACCCTGCTGGGCGGCAAGAAGGGCGAGTTCCCCAAGGGCATCAAGCGCACCGGATTCACGACCGAGTTGATGCTCAAGCGATCGGAGTTCGGCATGGACAAGGGCCTGGAAGCCGTCGGCGACGAGGTCCACATCGCCATCAGCGTGTCCTGCACGAAGAAATAGCTCGGAGCGTTCCTGATGCTGCTGGACCCGGAGCTGATGCCGATTCTTAAGGCGATGGCCGCGGCGGCGGGAACGGCCGCCGCGGTGCTTCTGCTCTGCGGTTGGTTCCAGCAACTGGCTCGTCCCACGAGCATCTCCGTCGGCAGTGTGTTGGGCGCAGCGGCCGGCTTCTTTGTCGGTTGTTGGCTGCTCGGCGTAAAACCCCACTGGCCGCCGCGGGAAGACCAGGATCGTCTGCTGCTCGTGCTGTTCCCAGCTCTCATCGCGGTTGAACTGACCGCCGCTCTTCCAGGACGCATCAGCCGGGTAGCCTGGCCCCTGCGGTTCGGAGTCGCCGCTGTCGCCGCCCGAATCCTTTTGCACAACACGATTTACCTTGCGGACCTGGGATTTCCCGGCACACCCCAATGGTCGCCCGCACAGAGCTTGGCTGATCCTGGGGGGATTGGCCACGGCGCTGGCGGCCGTCTGGGTGGCGCTGGTAATGCTGGCGCGGCGGAGTCCGGGCCGTGCGGTGCCGTTGGCGGTGTCTCTCGCCTGTGCTGGGGCCGCGCTGACCGTCATGCTCTCCGGCTACTCCAGCGGCGGTCAACCGGGATTGGTCCTCGCGGCCGCCCTGGCCGGGGCAACGCTCGCTTCACTGCCTTTTTCGCCACCTCCCGATGTGTCGGGCATCCTTGGCCTGGGCATCGTCGGCCTGTTCGCGCTGCTCGTCTGCGGGCACTGGTTTGGCAATCTCACCCCGAGCAACGCCGTCCTGCTGTTCTGCGCACCGCTGCTCTGCTGGCTTCCCATCCTGCCGCCGCGCTTCCGTGGCGTCGTCCGGGTTGCGTGGGCCGCGGTGCCGGTGGCCGTGGCCCTGACGCTGGCACGGCAGCAGTTTGTGGCCTCCTCTCGGACTTCATCCACCCCGAAGGAGCGGACGAGTCAGCCTTCCCCAGATGTGAACGAGCCGTCGCTTCAGGATTATCTGGATTTCAAAAAGTGAGTTGGTCGCTTGCTGCCCTTCAAAGCGGCCGGACTGCACCATCATGATCGAGTCTCCCGGTCCGTGCTTCAGTATCCGCATCGGCTCGGCGGTCTTATGGACGCGGTTTCCAACACCGATTCGGCCTGTTCACGTCCCTGCGCGGCTGGTAAACTGAGCCATGCGACTCTCACCCTGCCGCTTCAAACTGCCGCTGACGGACAATGATGGGCGGCCCATCGTGGCGCAAGTGATCCTCGATCTGCACCGTGAACTGCTCGGCGAATTCCAGGGTTTTACCATCCATCCCACAAGTGTGGGGCGCTGGCGGAGCCGGGCGGGGCGTTTGTACCAGGAGGAGGTAGTCGATTACGAGGTGGCCGTCGCCGATGACAAGGTCGCGGTCCTTCGGGATGCGGTTTGCCGGATCGGGCGGCGCCTCGGCCAACTGGCCATGTATTTCGACGCGCCCGCACCGTCGGTGGAGATTATCGACCTGTCCGATCCGCCGGCAGCCGAGGATGGAGGTAGCAGTGATAAACCTGGACACGACAAAACGACTCGTCGCCGAGGCAAAAAAAATCGCCCGTCGGGTTGACTCGTGGATCGGCCTGTCCAACGCCCTCGCCGACCCGCAGGAAGGGTTGATCTCGCGATATTTTCCCGGCGAAGAGGAACGGCAAGAGTTCCTCGCTCACCGGAGTACGAGGAACTCAACCAACTGCTGCTACGAACGATCAAGCGGAAGGGACTTTATCCGCGTACTGGGGCTGGTCGGAACGGCAGAGGCGTTTGAGCCGGGCGGGAATGGCGAAGGGACGCCGTTCAGTTGTCGAAATGAGCGCCTCCCCGTCCCTTCCTGACAAGTCTGCAAACCGGCGCAAGAATGTTCCATTCGCGCGTTATCCTTCGGTGAAATTCGCAACCTCCAGTCTGCTCGTCTGCGGGCACTGGTTCGGCAATCTCACCCCGAGCAACGCCGTCCTGCTGTTCTGCGCACCGCTGCTCTGCTGGCTTCCCATCCTGCCGCCGCGCTTCCGTGGCGTCGTCCGGGTTGCGTGGGCCGCGGTGCCGGTGGCCGTGGCCCTGACGCTGGCACGGCAGCAGTTTGTGGCCTCCTCTCGGACTTCATCCACCCCGAAGGAGCGGACGAGTCAGCCTTCCCCGAACGAGAAGGAGCCGTCGCTTCAGGATTATCTGGATTTCAAAAAGTGAGTGGACGGCCGCGCTGCGACTACAGTGATTGACAGGGCATCCGCGCAGAAGATCCCTCGTTGGGCTGGCGGCGGAACCTGTCGGTAAATCAGGGCGATGATGCGATCCTTAGTGCTGATGCCGGGTTCGCTTTACCAACCACTCCCCGAAGACCGTCGCGATGACGAGTCCGAGAATCCCGATCCCCACTGCGACCGCGATGCCGAGACTTGCGGAAGTGACGAACATGAGCCACCTGCCTTCCGAGTAGACGTGTGAATACTCTGGGAGCAGCGCAATTGCGCTGAATGGATCTCCCGTTCGAGCTTTGCGAACTGATATTGCTATCGTATCGCGAACCAGGCGGGTGTCAAGTATTTCCTGCCAGTGCGCACTTGCCCGCCTTGAGGAAAACAATCGAGACGCATCTCCCCTTTGTTTTCGCGGCTTCACCCGGCGTGGTGAGCCTGTACGATCTCCGCGACCGTGCGACGCAGCAGTTCTTCGCCGCCGAATGTCATGCCCAGGCCACGGAGCTTGTGCGTTTCGATCTGATGCTTCGGGCCGCAATTGAGGCGGGCGATCTCACTCGGACTGTGGGTCAACTCCTTGGCGATCCGGGCCACCTGTTCTTCGGCCACGTACTGGTCGTAGCAATTGAACGACTGTCCGGCGATGGCCTCTGACGTCGGCGAGCAAGAGCAACTCGACGGCACGAGCCACATCCGCAGCGTGGACTTCCTTGCCGCCTTTCGCGCATGGCGATCGGCTCGCCGCGCAGCACCTGGCCGACGAGATCGAACCAGCGGCTGGCTTGCGGCGGGTGCGCCAGGCCATAAACGCCGGTTGGCCTCAGCGCACAGATCGGCCAATTCTGGCCGAAGCCGTAACTGTGGACGAACGCCTCCAGCGCCGCCTTGTGCGCCCCGTAGTGGCTGTGGGCCCACAGCGGATGCGTCTCGTCGAGCGGTCGATCGTTCAGGATCACGTCGTGGACGGCGCAGGTGGAGACGAAGATGAACCGCGGCACATTGGCCTCGAACGCCGCCTGGAACAGGTGCAGCGATCCGGTCAGGTTGACGCCGAGGAAAACGTCGGAGCCGCCGTGGCTGCCGCGGCCTCGGTTGCGCGGCCCCTCCCACTCGACGGCCGCGTGAACGACGGCGTCTGCATCCCGGACCAACTCCGTCGTGGCGGACCGATCATCCAGTTGGCCGCTCAACCAGTCGATGGAACCTGGTAGGCCGTCGAAGCCGCTGCGGTCGCTGCCCATGCGATACCAGCACCGCAGCTGGTGACCGGCGGCAGCCAGTTGGCGAACGAGATAACGACCGACGAACCCCGTTGCTCCCGTGATCGCGATGCGCATGGTGAACTCCATCGGTAGCCACACTTTAAGCGACACGTAACATTATTAACAACCCGCTCGCAGGCTATAGTAGTGCCGCTCCTCCAGCGTATTTCGACGGAGCAATTCCCTTTTTGGGCCGTAAGCCCATCACAAGAACTGCGTGCAGAACGGCCGTAGCGTCTCTTCCGGATACAGGCAGAACGAATAATCGCGCCGCCGTAAGACTGCATTCGCCGCCAAGCGCCGGTCGCAGTTATCGAGTTGCCGTCGCGTCTCCTCCTCAGGGACCGCGGTGGCGGCGCGCATCTGTAACGTCACATTTCGCAGTACCTTGAATCGTTCCTTACGGCCCTCTGCATTCCCCGGTTTATTGGCGATCCACTCCCATTTCCGGTCGCTCAACCTCTGAAACATGCCGGCATCCGAGAGGTGCCGCTGCGGATTCCAGTGCAGGTCGCGTAGCTTGCGGGCCAGTCTGCCATCGGTCGTCGGAAGTGACCGGGAACGAAGGCAAGGGCAGCCAGCGTGTCGCCGACAGGACCAGGTAACGCGGCGGCTCGAAGCCGTAGAAACGCCGCACAATGGCGTCGGTCAACTCGTCGTATTTGCCGCCGCCGATGCCGTGGATGAACAGGTCGGCGAGGAACAGCCGGGCGAAGAGCGTCGTCGTCAGCGCCCGCGTGCGCACCTTGAAACCCTCAGCCTCCAGCCCGGCCACGTCCTGTGCCAGACGTTCGCCGGATCGGGGCAGACTCGGCCACGTGCTCCGTGCCGCAGCGTAGTTCGACCCGATCTCCGGCAGCCGCGACGAAGAGCCGGCCGCGGCGGGTCTGGCCGCCGCGCCAGCCCCACAACGGCGCTTCCAGCCAGTCGCCGTCGGCTGCCAGATCGGGCACCGGATGATTGCGGCTCTTGATGCGGTTGCGGCGGCGGTAGGCGTGAACGCAGTCGTTGTACGCCGCATGAAAACGCGGCAACTCGGTGAGCAGATGGGCCGTAAACCAGCCGAACGGCTCAGTCCGGCAGACGGCGCTGAGCGGCACTTCGAGATTGTGACAACCCCAGCGCCGTTCCAGGCCGCGGCGCGCGGCGGCGAAGCACTCGCCCAGCACCGGCGTCCGCTTCGCCTGGCGAAGCACCTCCGGCCAGAAGGCCGTCAGGATCGGCTCGTAGCCCCAACCGGCAGCGCCTCGAACCCGCTCCGCGAACCCGGCGAACAGCGACCGATCCTGGATCGGCTGTTCCTCCCACGGCCTCTCACCGGCGGTGCGATCGAAGGCGACACTCGTCAGGTGAGTCCACGGTTCGACGGCCCCTCTCGACCCTCTCCGCCGAGGGAGAGCGGGGAGATGCGGGCAGCCGCAGGGCGGTCGATTTCACGATGTCGTTATCGACGACGAGGTTGGAGCGGGGTCGCACCGTGGCGTCGGGCCAGGCCGTTCAGTGCGAAGTTTTTGACCCAGACGCCGGGATGAAACAACTCGGGTTGATGCCCGGCTAGCAGGAGCGATTCCGTTGCCACGCCGAGACGGGAGCGGCTCGCCGTTGCCGCGGAGGTAATCGCGAGCGGCGGCGACGGCTGCTTCGCGGGCCGAGCGCGCGTAGCTCCGGTCCACTCGCGGCCCAGCAGTCCCCGGCAGCACGCGCAGCAGCCGGCGGTTGGTGCCGAGCATCGGCCCGATTTCCTGGAGCGGGGGAACGGCGACGACGGCACCGTCCTGTTGCGGCGCTCGGGGCACATTCACCGGCACGCCCTCGTCAAACAACAAGCGGTACGGCAGGCGGCTTCGGCGGCTGTCGATGACTCGGCGATAGTAAGCCAGCCGCTCGGCCGCGTCGTTCAACATGCCGCCGAACGCGCGGTTGGGATCGAGATACAGCCGCGGCACGCCGACCTCCTTGATGCGCAGCCCGGCGCGAGCCGCCTGCACCCACAACTGGAGCGGCATGCCCCAGCCCGTCTCGGTGATGTGCAGCTTTGCCAGCGCCTCGCGGCGATACGCCTTGAAGCCGCAGAACGCATCGGTCAGGTTCAGGCCGAAGCGCCGGTTCAGCTCGGCCGTGATCTCGGCGTTGATGTGCCGGCGATCTTCCGGGGCGCTGCGCGTCCTGGCGGAAGTCGCGCAGGTAGCGGCTGCCGGAGACGATGTCGCAGTCGTGCATCGCTTCGAGCAAGACGGAGATGCGGCTCGGTTCGTGCTGGCCGTCGCAGTCCATCGTCACCAGCACTTCGATCGGCAACGTCTGGGCGTAGGCGAAGGCGGAGATCAGCGCGGCGCCATAGCCTCGGTTGCGTGTGTGCTGATGACGCGCACTTCGGGATGACGGGCCAGTATCTCGGCGGTGCCGTCGGTCGAACCGTCGTTCACGACCAGCACATCCGGGTTGTAACGGCTCACTTCATGGAGAACGGCCTCGACGTGCCGCGCCTCGTTATAGACGGGAATGGCGGTGAGAACACGCATGCGCGGAGGCTCCGGAACATTGAGGGATCGGACTCCAGTTCCATTCTAAGGGAGTGGTGCGCGCAAGTCAAAGAATGGTGTTGGGATTGTATTGCCCGCACAGCGCCGCGCGGCGGCCAGAATTGAGACCACCATGCGCGACTGAAGTCTACCACCACGGCCTTCGCTTCCGCGCCGCTCGCCAGGTTTACTACAAAGCCGTGCATCCCCGGTAATGCGCAACCGCTACCCCGGGTTCCGCGAGTACGCTCTATCCGGAGTAACGGCTTGGAAAGCGTCTCGCTCTTGGGTAGAGTAAGGTGAAGCCCTGACGATGGCACCGCCCAGATTGGCGAGGAACCTGCCATGTCTTCCTCAAACCGATATCTCGAGGTCGAACAGCGCGACGACGTGTGGTGCGTCCGTCTGCGCAATCGCCGCCTGGATGAGGAGCAGCTCACCGAGATGTCGGCCGAGTTGGTCGCCCTGGTCCAGGACGGCGGCTGCCGCAAGATGCTGCTGAGCCTGGGACCGGAACCGCCGCAGTTCCTCTACAGCGTCTTTCTCGCCCGACTCGTATCCTTGCAACGGCTGCTTCATGAACACGGCGGCGCCCTCCTCCTATGCGAGCTGCGGCCCGAAGTGTACCGCATTCTGGAGGCGTGCCGGCTCGATAATCAATTCCACTTCGCCCGCACGGTTGAGGCAGGCTGCGCTGCTCTACAGCAGGGTGTGCCGCACGAATGAACAACCGCCAAAGCCGCGGCGCAACGAACGCCGTTTCCTGTCTGACGCCGCCGGGGCAGGGAGCGATCGCCACGCTGGGGCTGACCGGACCGGCGGCCTGGGATGCCGTGCGTCGCTCTTTCGGCCGCGCTCGCAGCCGTCGCTTCCGGAAACGCCGCACGAAGGACAGTTCTGGCTCGGCCGTTGCGGCACGGAGGTAGCCGACGAGGTCGTACTGGCCGTTCGACGATCGTCTTTCGAGATCCACAGCCACGGTGGGCACGCGGTGGTGCGTCTGCTCCTCGATCTGTTCTCGACGCGCAGTCTGCGCCCTTGTTCCTGGCAGAACTTTCTGCACATCACCGAGGACGACCGACTGCGCCACGAGGCTGTCATCGCCCTTGCGCACGCCGCTACTCCGCGCACGGCGGCCATCCTCCTCGACCAATACCACGGCGCTTCGCCGCTGCCGTGGTAACCGCCTTTGCCGCGCTCGACCAAAGCGACCGAGATACCGCTCGGACGGTCATCGGCAACCTGTCGCGCTGGGTCGGTCTGGGACGGCGTCTGACTCAACCGTGGCGCATGGCTGTCGCCGGGGCGCCGAACGTCGGCAAGAGCAGCCTCGTCAACGCCCTGGCCGGTTTTCGGCGCAGCGTTGTGTCGCCGACACCCGGCACGACACGAGATGTGGTGACGACGCGTATCGCGGTGGATGGCTGGCCCGTCGAGTTGGCCGACACTGCCGGGTTCCGCGACGAAGCTGCCGCGCTGGAGGAGCAAGGCATCGAACGCGCCCGAGCTGCCGCCGCCGGGTCGGACCTGTGCCTGTGGGTGCTGGACGCATCCGCGGAGCCGGTGTGGCCGCCAATGCAGAGCAATTCCCTCCGCATTATCGTCAACAAGGCGGACCTGCCGCGGGTATGGGACCTGGCGCGTGCCGGGACTGCCTTGCAAGTGTCCGCAGCGACCGGCCAGGGACTGACGGAGTTATGTGCCGCGTTGGCCACCTGGCTGGTTCCGGTGGTGCCCGCCGCGGGAGACGCGGTGCCGTTTACGTCCACGTTCTGCGATGCCGTCGAGGCGGCGGCACGGCTGCTCGATGCAGGTGAAGTCGTCGCGGCACGCCGGGTGCTGGATTCCATCCTGTGAGTCCGCAGCGCAAGCAAGGACGAGCGGGAACTCTCTGAGAACCGTGCCGCTCGTCCTTGCTTGGCACTGCGGACTCGCCGACCTCTGCCCTCATTCCCACTCGCGCAGTCTTTCCAGCAGTCTCAGCACTTCCTTGCGCCGTTTCTCGAACACCGCAAACAGCACGATGATGAGCAGGCCCAGGATGATGCCGGCCACCTGCCAGACCCACGTCTTGGCCGTCGCCGCCTGGCACACCAGGGCGAAGATGCCCAGGCTCATGAAGCCGGAACCGAGGAACAGGAAGGCGCGGATCCGCAGCATCATCCCGGCAAAAACGCCGATCAGCGACAGTGCCACCAGCAGCAGCGGCCGGGTTACGTCGGCGTCGAGGCCGGTCAGGAATGTCTCCGCGGTCGAAGCGAGGTAGATCACCGTCAGGGCGAAATAGCGGATGGTCGCCGTCTGTTTTCGTCCCAGGCGGTCGCGGTTCAGATGGCCGCCGACCAGCGCGATCAGCGCAAACGGCACCAGCCATAGCTGCGGATGACGGACGAAGGCCATCTGCTGTTCGACCAGCACCGCCCACAGACCCGCGTTGCCGGACAGGGCGGCCAGCAGACCGAGGGCGAGGGATTGGTTGTAGACGGCGAGCAGGCCATAGAACAGGCCGACGCTGAACCACAGCGACGCATAACCGGATACGTTCGCCCCCGGTCCCATCCAGAACCCCAGCACCGGAATGAGCGGCAGAAAGATGCCCGTCCGCCGCAGCGGTTCAGATAGCACGCGGACGCCGAACCGCTCGAACACCTCGCTGACGGCAGTGCCGAGGAACGCGAGGCCGAGGACGATGAACGGCCAGAAATGCGCGAACTTTGGATTGAAGAGGTACGGCACGCTCAGGCGCAGATGAACGAACGCGGCCACGAGCAGCAGCTCCGCCGCATAGACGTAGCCGCTGCGGAGCCGCTCGGGCAGTCGCAACGGATCGAGGCCCGGCGACAGGGCGAAGCAGATTCCCGCCGCAATCAGCGACCCGGCTGCCGCCAGGACGGTGAGCGCCACCCACGCCGGCAGGAGGGCGACGACCCGCTGAAAACAATGCCGCTTCGCTTGTCAGGATCGAGCGCGAACAAACCGAGCGCGGCGACGGCGGCGAGGATGCCGCTCCGCCGCCCCGCTGCCGGCCAGCCGGACTCTTCCGAAGCCAGCCGCGGCAGCACGACGCCGTACAGGATTGTCAGCCAACTCAGGACCGCGAAGAGCAGTCCGCCGCGCTGTAGCCAGATAAGCGGTGCCGTCGGATCGAGGGTCGCCCAGACCGCTTCAGCCGGGGCCAGCCGATCAGCCCCAGCGCGGTGAAGCGAGCGAAGGAGCGATCGAAGAGGTCCGACGAGTGCGCGAGCAGCACCACCGCTGGGATCAGGAGCATCACCGCGAACGGACCGCCTAACCAGCGCAATTGCAGGCTGGCGCCGGTGAGGCAGATGACCAGGCTGCCCAGGACCACGAGGGCCGCGAGGGAGAGTTGAGCGGGAAAGAACCAGAAGGTCGGCCAGCGCCGGTCATTCGACAGGCCGAGATCCTCCTTGAGAGCGTGCAGATACGGCCCGGCACGGCGCACGAGACTCGCCAGCGTGATGTACGCTCCGAGAATCGGCATCGCTACCCAGTGATGCGGCCCGGTTGCCTCGCACAGACCGAGGCCGATGCCGCCGAGACCGACGAGGTAGAGGCCGACCAGGGGGAAGCGTGCCGACTGGTCCCACAACGCAATCAGCAGCGCGAAACAGGTCGCCGTGAACGCAGGCCAGAGAAGTGGCGACCCGAACGAATTCGCACCGACGACTTGCGATAACACGGCTCCGAACAGTCCGCTGATGAACACTCCGCCGACCGCGATCAGAGCGGCAAGATGCGCGAACGGCAGTCCGAGAGTGCCCAGGATCAGCGGGGGCGTGCACCGCGCCAGCCACGAATCCAGGCCCGACCACACGCCGGCTGCAACGGCCACGGCGAGAAGACCGGAAGCGAACACGTCCACCGGCCGCGTGTATCCGTAACCCATCCCGGCGAGGATCGTTGCCCAGATCAGCAGCCCGCCGCTGACGTAGACGTCGAGCTGATCCTGCCGCCACAGGGCCAGTGCCGCGAAGAGCCACGAGACAGCGAACAGGATCGCTGCCGACCACCACGGCCCGCTCGCATCGCCGCTCATACCACGCAGGACCAGCAAGACCGCGAGTAGACCGACGATTGCCGCACCCGACTGCCACGCCGCTGCTCCGGTCCGCGATTCCGGCTCATTTCCGCGTCTGCGCTCCAGCCACCAGCCGAACGCCAGTACGCCGGCCGCGACGCCGGTCCAGGAGACGAGCAACACATGATACGCCAGCCAGTCGCCGCGGTCGAACGGAGCCGCCGAACAAGCCGCGAGGACGCCGAGCGACAGGCCAAGCCCGCACAGCACGGCGACGCCGCCGCGCGCCAGGACCCGGCCCGCGTGCCACCCTGCTGCGGCGAGGGCGAGCAGCAGCGCGGAGCCAGCCGCGCCATTCTCCTGCCTGGCCGACTTCTTGCGGCAGATCGCCCGGCCGCGCGATGAGCCAGAACGCCGGAGCCGCGAGCAGTGCCGCATTGCCGAGCAGACCGAGCGCAGACCTGAAACGAGAGCAGCGGGGCGGACCATAACCCGCGCGGATGGTCGCCATAGAGTCGGCGCACCACGGCCAGCCACGCCAGGGCGATCACCGCGGAACTGATGACGTTCGCCTGCAACAGGAGCAGCCACCACTTCTCGAGGTCCTGATCGCACCGGACGTGCCACAGCAGCAGTGAGACAATGAGGTTGACGAGGCAGGCGGCGAGAAAGGCCCACGACTCACGGCGTATGGCCAGGGCGAGTACAGTGGATGACGCGGCCACGATTCCGAGCGCGATCGCCGCCCAGATCGCGCCGAATGGATCGAGCGGGATCGCGAAGTGAGACGAATAACGTCAAGGCCACGAACAGGCCGACATACGTATGGAGCAAGCCGGGATGAGCGCGATGATCCAGCGAAAGGGATTTGTTCTTCGCTCTGAGGATTAAAGTCATACTGAGCGGACAAGCGAATGCCCATCCGATGACGAGCACATGGTAAGACACCCATTGATATTCAAGAGGGGGGATCGGAAGGAATACCAAAGCCAATTGGATCGGAATGAAAAGGGGAATCACCCAAGCGAAAAGATCATTATCAACATCTTTCAGATAAGCGATGTGAGCCACAACGAGACCGAGACCCCAGCACCCCGGCGAGCATACCCGGCCAATCTCCAAACTGTCGAAACATCGCAGACGGCGACGCGGGAGAGTGGATCAATGCGATGGCAGCGCACGAGAACAGGACAATAATGCCCATTAAGACGAGGAACACTTGCAGATTGAGCAGAGGCACGTCCCGGAAAAAGAACCTGTGGTGGTCCGGCGCTGTGGAAATGGAAATTCGTGATGACACCAGAGGGATATCGGAGCCGCTGGTCGTGTCGCGTCCCGATAGATAGAGGTCCAGGAGCTTCCGTCGTCCCATCGTCCAGGCAATTCCCACCAGCCCGGCCGCCAGCAGATTAATCTGGAAAAGACGAACGAGCCAGGTGGATAATGATGCTCCGAGGTGCGACTGCCATTGCGCAAACGACACCGAGAAATTCAGGCAGACCCCCGCGAGGAACACCCACAGTTCTCTCCGACGGCGAATGCTGAGTCCCCCGAATAGCGCGGCCGGGAGAAGGAAACAACAGGACGACCACAACGGGCCCGACGGATCAAACCACACGCCGCGGAGAACCAGAGCGATCATCACGAAAGCCAGAGAGACAGACCACTGCTGCGTCAACGGCTTGGAAGCGCCGAGCGAGCCCCGCGCCACCCTTGCCTGGCAAAGAAGAACAATAGGGCGGTCAATCCCACACTGGCCGTGAGAGTGCGGTAACCGATCCAGGAGCTGTCCAGCCGATCTGCCAGTGTGCAGGCTGCAAGGACTCCGATCGCCAAGCCGAGGATGCCGACGAGATGCTCGACGTCAAGAGTCAGAGAGCGATGAAAATGCCAGACGGCTGGCAACACTGCGATTGCGAACGTCAACCATCCCCACAGGCGGCCGGCCTGGATTAAACTCGGATCGAGAACATCCGGTCGGGCGATCAAACTCAATGCCGGCCCGATCAGCACGACGGCGTTTCCGAGCAATCCGAGCAGCGTCTGGCACGTTAGCAATGGGGTCGCCGCTCCGGCCCGATTCAGGAACCGTATCCCTCCCAGCCAGGCTAGCGCCGCGGCCGAGCTGGCGGCGACGTTGGCTTGCAGCAGCACGACCCACCAATCGGCGAATTGCTGTTCATGGAAATGATGAACGATCACCAGCGACACGGCCAAATTGACGCAGAGCGCCGCCAGGAAGGCCCAGGCTTCGCGCCGTTGCAGCACGGCCAGACCCGCCGCGAGAACGCCGACGGCCAGGACGGAACCTGCCGGCCACCACGGCATCAACGGGTCCGTCGGAACGCCGCGCAATCCGAGGCCCAGCACCAGTGCCGCGATCACGACGACCCATCCCTGATAGATGAGTGATCGCTGCCTTCTTTGACCCCTCCACTCCTCTGGAATATCGCCCTCTGCCCGGCGTGCAACAATGCCGGACGCTCCCAGGGACACGAACCCAACGATCGCCCAGGCCCCGGCCAAGACGTGATAGGAACGCCATTCCGTGTCAACAAATCCGGCCGAGAAGCAGGCAGCAAGGACGCCGATCCCGAGGCAAGCCCCACAGAGCAGGTGTGCCATTCCCCGGTTGCCTCGGCCCCACCAGTGCCAGGCGGCAGGCGTCAGCGCGACGGCAAACGTCGCCCAGTACCACGCACCACCGGCCTCTCTCACGATCGGATGGAGAGCATCGGGACGAGCGATCAGGTAGACGACCGGGCCGAGGAGCAGAACGGCATTGCCGACCAGGCCAAGCAGCACCTGGACGGCACGCAGCGGAGCCAGGCCTTTTTGCCTGGTCACATCGTCGTACAACCATCGAGCCGCGGCCAACCACGCCAGTGCGGTTGCCGAGGTGGCAAACACGTTCACCTGCACGAGGTCCACCCACCAGAGGGCGAACGCGTCCTCGGCATGTTTTCGCCACACGACGAACGTCAGCGCCAGGTTGACGCCGAGCGCCGCGGCGAATGCCCCGACCTCCGACCGGCGCCACACTGCCGCCATGCCGGCCATGGCGCTCGCCGCGATGATCGCCGCCGCGGACCATTCCGCCCCGGAAGGATCGGCCAGTGAGCCGCGCACGGCCAGGGCGAGGATCAACCCGCCGATCAAGATACCCCACTGCTTCACCGCGCCGAGATCGACGCCCGCTGGGGATGTGACCTCAGCGTGGGACGGATTTGAAATCCGTCCTACGACTGGCTGGCCCCCGGCGTGGGACGGATTTGAAATCCGTCCTACGAATCGCCGGCTGACGAACCAGGCGATTGGGATGCAGCGCCAATCCGGTCAGCGACCACGCGGAGAGCAGCACATGGTACGCCTGCCACTCGTGCTGCCCCGGCTGTGCCACCGTGCAGGCGGCCAGCACGCCGATACCGAGGAGAAGCGGAGACAGGACTTGCACGACGTTGGGGCCGCGAGACGCCAGTGTACCAGACGGTTGCCACGGCCACGGTCGCCAGCGCCGCCCAGGCAAGCGGCAAACCGGCCGCGAGGACCGCTGGATGGATCGTGCCGGGAGTTTGGATCAGGTGGAGGGCGGCGAATCCAAGTGCAACGACATTCCCAAGCACGCCCATCCCGATTTGCAGACCGAGCAAGTGCGAAGCAAGCGCACGACCGCGCACCAGCCGAACCTTCGCCGCGATCCACAGCAGCGCGACCGCCCCGCAGACGACGACATTGGCGTGCAGCAGCGTCGGCCACCATTGCGCGAATTCAAGCCCTTCATGCGACCGGACCAGCAACAGCGACACGGCGAGGTTGACGCCGAGGCCGGACAACAAGGCCCAGCGCTCGCGCCGCTGCCAGAGCGACAACAGCGCACCGAGCAGACTCACACCGAGAATGCAGCCGGCCGACCATTCCGCCCCCGTCGGGTCTCCGTAAACAGCTCGGAGAGCGAGGACGATCACCGGAATGGCGACGCCGGAGAGCCAGCCCTCCGCCACGGACTCCGAGATGAACGGTTCCCCCGGCGGTCTGTCGTCGCGCAGCGCCCTTAGTCGTCGTCTTGCCGAAAGCCATCCCCCGGCCAGCATCACGCCGCCCAGCACGACGAAGGCCAGCATCAGCACGTGATACGCCAGCCAGCTCTCGGGCGTGTCCCATCGGGCGGCAGTGAACGCGGACAAGATGACGGCGCCGACTCCGAGGCCGCCGAGGACGTGAGCGCCGCCGCGCATCCGGGTCAATCGCAGGTGCAGACAGACGGCGAGGGCGTTCGCGCCGAGTGTCGCCCAACCCATCCACCCGCCGGCCTGCGCCACGGTGCCAGGCAGGTTCGCCCGGATGGTAGACAAGGGCGAACAGTTCCGGGTTGAAGAGCAGGGCCGCGTTCCCGGCCAGACCGAGGAAGATCTGAATGCTCAGCAACGGAAAATGAGCGAGTCCCGCCGGCCGTTCGCCGTAGAGACGCCGTCCTGCCGCCAGCCACACGAGCGACGAGATGGCCAGCGTCAGCACGTTCGCTTGAAGCAGGAAGATCCACGCGGTGTTGAAGTTGGCGATCCGATCCGCGTCGAGGAGGAACAGCGACACGGCCAGGTCGCAGAGGAGCGTCGCCGCGCCGGCCCAGGTTTCGCTGCGTCGCCAACCGGCCATCAAGCTCGCTTGCAGGCCGACGGCCAGCACCACTCCCGCCGACCAGAACGTGCTGAACGGATCGCCGAAGATGCCGCGCACCGCCAGGGCCAGCACCAACACGTCCGGCACGATGACGCACAGGTCTTGCCGCCAGGGGTAGCTCGTCGGTGTCTCCGGAGTGCGCCGCGCCCGCCATAAACCGCGGCCGAGAACCATGCCGCCGGCAACGACGCAGCCCACCGTCATGACGTGATACGCCAGCCATGATCCTGCGTGGTCCCACCTGGAGGCGAAGCAGCCCGCGAGGATGGCGAGGACGACTCCCGCCGCCGCCGTGCCGACGTCCGAGCCGCGTTTCAGGCGGAGCCGCAGATGCCACCACCCGACACCCGCCACGGCCGCCAGCGCCAACCAGTTGATCGGTTTTCCGGCGTCCACGATGTGAGGTCGAATCTGCTCCGGCCAGATGGTCAACAACACCGCCGGTTCCACGACCAGCAGCGCCGCGCCGGCCAGGCCGAGCGCGACATACAAGGTCAACAGGGGTGCCGAACTCAACGCCGGCCGGAGATGGCCGTACAACCGTCGCGCCCCGGCCAACCAGACCGCTACGGCGATCATGCCGGAGAGCAGGTTGCCGCGCAGCAATTCGGGCCACCAGTCCGACAGTGCGGCGTTCTTTGCTTCTTCCCACAGGACCAGCGACACGGCCAAATTGACGCCGAGTGTGGCGGCGAACGCCCAGATTTCACGCTTCAACCGCAGGGCGAGTCCAAGAGCCAGCGCCGCCGCAGCGAGAACGCCTCCCGCCGGCCACCACGGTTTATCGGGATCGACTGGTACGCTGCGCAACGCCAGACCGAGGACGAGCAGCGCGAGAGCCATCACCCAGTTCGCACCGGTCCGATCCGTCTCCGGGGCATTCGCTCCATTGCGGAGCGCTTTTCTCCAATTTACAGTGAGAATGACGCCGCCCAGCGCCGCCCACACGACGAGGAGAACGTGATAACTCCGCCAGTTGCTCTCCGCTTGGGCGAACGTGCAAGCGATCAGGACGCCCGACGCCAGGCCGAGGCCGTACAATTCGTTCGCCGATTCCGTAGCCAGGGTTCGCCCCGTGTACATTCCGACGACGCCCAGCGCCAGGCCCAGCGACAACCAACCGCCGAGCTGCCCCGCACTGCTCACCAGCTCCGAGGGTGCCGCGGGATCGAGGACGAGGATCACGAGCGGCCCGATCAGCAAGGCCGTGTTCAGCGCGAGCAGCGCGAAGACTTGCAACCGAAGAAGCAGCGCGGGACGCGTTTCGCTGTACAATCGGCGCATGCCTGACAACCAACCGACGGCAACGGCAGCCCCCGCGATGGCGTTCGCCTGCAAGAGCCGGCCCCATCCTGCTGCGACATGGTCGGTGTGTTGCAGGTGCAGTACCGCCAGCGTCGTCGCCGATTGCACACACAAGCCGCCGGCGAACGCCCAGACCTCGCGCCTCCGATGGTACGCCAGCACCGCGCTGATTCCGCCGACGTACAGCGAGGTTCCGACCGCCCACCACGGATAATGCGGATCGCCGTGGGTGCTGTTGAGGGCCAGGGCGAGAGTCAGTCCGCACACGGTTACGACGCACTGCAGCGCCGGTATCAAGCGCAAACAGCACCGGCTCAGCCGCGTTGGAGAGCGACCATATCCGGATACCGGACAGCAGCGGCGGCACCACGGCCAGACCGCAGCCAGCGAGAAGAACGTGATACGCCAGCCAGTCGTGGTCCCAGTGAGCGGCGGTCGCGGCGGTCAAGACGGCGAGGGACAGCGTGAGGCCGGTGAGCAGAACAAGGCCGCCCTTGAAGAGAGCACGGCCAGCGAACCAGACGATCGGCACCAACGTCGCAGTGAAAGCGAGCCAACCGGACGTCACGCCGACGAGGGCAACACTTTCCGGGGGCGCGTGCGGTAGTGCGATCAACCAGAACGCCGCGTGTCCCAGCAGGATCAGGTTGCCGGCCAGGCCGAGCATGATCTGCCCGAAGAGCCAGAGATCGGCGGTCAGTCGGCTGCCCTCCGTGACCATGCGTCGGCGGGTTAGCAACCAGAGACAGCTCACCGCGGCGCTGGCGATCACGTTCGCCTGAAGCAGCCAGACCCACAACCGCGTCCCTGGCTCGGTTCGGATCGTGTGCCAGACGACAAGCGACACCGCCAAATTGAGACACAAGCCGGCCGCGAATGCCCAGTCGCCGCGCCGCTGCCAGATCGCCATGCCCGCGGTCAATGCACCGCCGCCGAGGACGACCCCCGCGCACCACCACGGCCCCAGCGGATCGGCCGCGATCGTCGCGCGCAGGGCCAGACCGAGAAGCACGAGGATGAGGATCCCCATCCACTGGCGAGCTATCTCTCGTAGAGCGAAGGATCGCGGTGAAATGGTGCCATCGCTCCGCCGTACACGTGCGTCCTGTCTCCAGAGGAAAGCGAGGAAGACGGTGCCGCAGACGGTCCAGGCCGCCGTCAGAACATGGAAGGCGAGCCACGGCTGAGCCAACCAGGTCGGCCGCCACTTCGCCAGCCACGCCGCCGACGCGGCCAGCAGAACCGACGCGGCCAGACCCAGTGCCATTGCAAGCGGAAGACGCGGCCGCTGTGTCGCCGTCAAGTACCACCACGTCGCGGTTCCGGCGAGGGCCAGGGCCAACCAGCCGCGCCAGTGCCCGGCCTGGACCAGCGTCCGCGCCATCCCCGACGGATCGACTAGCAGCGGAATGAACGCCCCAGCCAGCAAGACGAGGTTGCCGTACAGGGCCAGTCGCACTTGCACATCAAGAAACGGACCGGTGCCGCGCTCGCCGTAGAGCCGCCGGCGCGCGATGAGCCATAACAGAGCGGCGATGCCGAACGCGATGACATTGGCCTGCACCAGCGGCAGCCACCAGGTTTGCAGCGGCGCCGCGACCTTCAACGACGCCCGCAGGATGATCGACGCCAGCACGTTGCCGCCGAGGCCGACGACGAAGGCGTAATCCGGCAGCCGTTCGCGCAGCGCGTGGACGATCAGGCCGAAGCAGATAAACGTCAGCGGCCAGACGGTGGCATGAATCCGAGGCATCCGGCCGAATAGCGACGATTCCAGGGGAGGCGAAACGGTCACGCCATAGAGTCGAAGCAGCGGCGGAGCGATCGCCAACAGCAGGACCGGCACGACTGTACAGATGACGAGAACACGGCGTGCAAGGGCGGCAAGGTCCGTCTCCGCCGGCGCCCGGAATCCGAATCGTTCCAGCCGCGGTCCCCAGGAGTCGCGGAACCAGACCGGCAGGGAACAAATGAGAAAGCAGATCGCCAGGCTCCATCTCAATCCGTAAGTGACGGCGTGGTCCGCCGCGAAGAGGGCCGAAACCAGCAGCGCCGTCGTCACCGCGAGCGCCAGAAAACCAAGAACGACACCCCGATGAACCGACACCCGCGCCTCGATCAGCAAGATGACAGCCAGCAGTGTGGTCAAGGTCCAGGCCGGCCATTGCGTCGCGCCCCGCATCTGGGCGAGCAATTGCGGAACCAGGTTCACGCGGTCAGGCTGCGGTGGTTTCGCAACCTCCTGATGAGCGGGCGGGACCTCTTCGACCGGATCGATGTTGTCGGGCAGCTCGTCCTCTGCGGCGGGTGCGGGAGGAGTTGCGGCGATGGCCCGTTCCAGGGCGTACTCGGCCGCCACGCCGGGAGCAAGAATCACCGCCGCCGTCAGGAAATGCACGCCGATCAACCCGGCCAGCACGACACGATCGACGGCCGGCCAGCCGCGCGGCAACAGGTCCGCGAAGAGGCCGAAGACGCGCGGCGTCCGACGTGCCAGGACCCACAGCAAACTCAGCACGCCGAGCGCGAGAGCGTGAATCTGCACGTTGCGCGGTTCGCCCGGTCTGTACCCCCGAACTTGATAGACTCCTGAAACCGCGAGGAGAACCGTCACCGCCAGTGCTGCCTGAAACGCGGCAAACAGGTCCCACCGGCGCCGCACCCACGCTCCGGCCAGCCACAACAGCGCCAGCCAGAGCGTCAGCACCGCCAGACCGAGAAGCGGCCCGTCCAGCCCGCCGGCGATGAACGGCACGGCGAGAAGCGTGGACCAGATGCCGGTGCGCGACAGCGGGCGGATGATCAGGTAGCGCACACGGCGACACCAATCTTCTCCTTCAGCGCCTTCATTTCTCCGCAATCGTCGTTCCAGCACCAGACTCGCGGTCAGGGCCATGCTGGCATGGACGAGCAGCGCAGCGAGGACGGGGTGCGCGATGTAATCCGGGCCGATATCCCATAGCAATAGGTGAGCGAAGACAGCGAGGATGCCCCACGAACCGGCCAGGGCGAGACGGTCCTGTCCATAGCACCAAGCCAGCAGGAACGCGGTCGCCGCAGCACCGGCGAAGGTCGCGGCATGTCCTGGAGAGTCGGAGGTCTGGTTGAACACAACCGCCAGGATTGCCGACGGCACCGCGAGCAGCAGGGCCAGCAGCGCCGCGCCGCCTCCCGCTTCAGCCCACGCCGAAGCAAGCACACGACCCCAATCCCGCGGCCCACCCGCTGACCCGTAGGATAGAGTGCGGAACCGGACAGCGGCCACCGCGAAGCCAGCCCCTGCCAAACTCAACACCACCGATGCCAACACGAAGCCGTCGAGGTGCAGAACTTCGCCCGCCCATCCGCGCCGGCGACGATCGCAGCCAGTCCATGCCAAGCGCCTAGCCGGGCGAACAAGCGATCGCGATCGGTCAGCGCCCGAACGGTCCATAGCACCGCAAGGCAGGTTCCAGTCGCCACATGGGCCAAGCTCCACAGGGGTTCGCCACGCCCTTCCCATGCTTGCCACACACACCGCAGAGCAACAACGACCGCCGCCCACGCCGCCAGCGTTCCGACGATAATCCACGGATCACGGCGCAGATCGTGCCGGCTGAGTTCGGCGTTTTCGAGATCGACGACATCCTTCGGGAGAAACCGCCGGATTGCGAAGGTGCCGCAGGGCGCGGGGCATTGTCAATACCAGCGATTCGACGGCCAGAACGGCGCCCCAAGCCGGCGTCAGTCGGCCGTCAATTTTCCACAACCCCCACAAGCTCGCCCCGATCAGCAGCGACAGACCGAGATAGGTTAACTCGTCACGTCGCCAGCGGCGATTCAGCAGCAGCGTACCCGCTCCGCCGATGCCGTAAACGAGAGCCGCCCAGTAGGACGGATTTGAAATCCGTCCTACGAGAGGATCGACCGCTGCGCGCGTCACCAGCGCCAGGCTCATCAGCAGCAGACCGATGGCGCCGGCGGCGTAATATCTGCCATGTTCCACGGCCCCTTCGCGCGCCATCCACTCGGCGACCAAGCCGCAGACGCCGAAGAGGAGCAGCAACGCGACTCCGGTCTGCGGCGACGTGACGACGTCGAGCATCTTGCCGGGCAGCTCGTGATCCACCGCGTGACCAGCGCCGGAGAAGAGCGAACAAGCCGTCACAAAGGCGGCGGTCAAGCAGGGAACGGCCAGGGCGTGAACGACTGGCAGACCGAAGCGGAAGGCGACGACCGTGAGAGCGGCGAAGTCGAGGAGACAAACAGCGAGTACCGGCCAGGGTCGCGGCCAACTCAGGGCAGCTGCCAGCAGCATCACGACCATGCCGGCCAGCGCGACGATGGTCCCCGCGGCTCGGTTGGACCCGGCATCGGGATCGTTCGTCAATCCACGATGGACCAGCGCTCCGCCGACCAGCGCGGGCAGACCGACCAGGGCGAAGACCGGCGCGAACAGGCCGAGAGCCGGCGCCACCTCGCCGCGCAGCCAGACGAACAGCCCCAGCGTCACCAGGAGCGGAAACGCCGTCACGCCGAGGAAGAGCAGCACCGACAGCCCTTGCGCCCCGTCCATCTCCTTGCGTCGGGCTTCGCGCCAGAGCATGCACCCGCACGTCAATCCATAGCCAAGCACGGGCAACAACGCGAATAGCAGAGCTTGCGTTGCACCGAAGTCCTGCAAACCCCGTCGTATCGCCGGCAACTGACAGCCGACCGTCAGTAGAGTGGCGAGAGCCAGCAATCCCGATGCGTCCGGTGTCAGCACTCGGCCAGCGCGGAAAACGAGGGCAGTCAAGAGGAGCAGCGAGAGCATCGCCAGCACTGCATCCTTGCCGCCGGGCAAGATCATGGCGAGTTGGCAGACCGGTGTCAGCAGGCAGGCGACGAGGAGCAGGCCGCGGCTGGTCGATTCGAGTTTCCAGCGATGGAGCGTGTACAAGCCGGCACCGAATACCGAAGCGACCGCCCCGGTGAAGGTGCAGAACTTGAAGATCGGATTTTCATTGAACGTGTGCCACAGACTGATGACCAGGGCGAGCGAGCAGCCGACGACCAGCAGGCCGCCGACCAGTTCGCCCCAGAGGATGTTGCGCTCCTCCATGAACCCGGCCAGGGCGGACAGGAATCGTCGCCTGGGTGGGCGCGGTGAGCCGGACGGCGTCGGTTCGGACGAATCCATGATGGGACTTTCGTTCGCGTTCAGAGAAAGGGCCGGGCGACTGATTATCAGGCACCAGCGGCGCGCGAGTCGTCACACGATGCTCCCACGGAGTATGAGCCGGAGGCAAGAGATTTATTCCCTCTGCGGCGTACGTCAGACATTTCTGTCTGACGCATCGCCATCAGTCAGACAGGAATGTCTGGCCTACAGTGGACACTTCTCCAACACGAGATAACCGGTGCGCTCCATGCCCAGCTTCAGATATGTTTGCTGGGCGGCGTGGTTCTCGTGTTCGACGTACAGTCGAATCCCGACCACATCCGCTTCTGCAACGGCAGCGCGGTGGACGTGTTCGTACAGCGCGCGGAAGACGCCGAGACGCCGCCAGTCGGCGCGGACGTAAACGCTCTGGATCCACCAGATCCAGCCGTTCCGCCAGTCGCTCCATTCCAGCGTCAGCATCAACTGACCGACGACGGCGCCGCCTTCCTCCGCGACGAAGTAACGGGCCTTGTTCGGATCGGCCAGGCCGGCGGCGACACCCTGCGACAGCACCGCGACATCGAGGGTTTTGCCCTCCGATTCCAGGGCCAGCAGGCGGTTGAATTCGACGATCACGGCGGCGTCGGTCAGTTCGGCGCGGCGGACGGTCGGCATGGTTGCCTCGATAATTGGGAATCCGTATGTTCATCCATCTATGGGGGCGAAAGGGGACGCGATGGATCTTACCAGTTACATCCGAGACATCCCTGATTTTCCCAGGAAGGGCATCCTGTTCAAGGATATTACGCCGCTTCTCGCCAACCCATCCGCTTTTCGGCACGCCATCGAGTTGTTCGCCGAGCGCTATCGGTCCCAACCGATCGACGTGATCGCGGCGGCCGAGGCGCGCGGCTTCCTGTTCGCCGCACCCCTCGCGCTACAATTGAGTAAGCCGTTCGTTCCGCTGCGCAAGCCGGGCAAGCTGCCCCATGCAACGTATGCCTTCGCCTATGAGCTGGAATATGGTACGGCCGAGCTGCACGTCCACATTGACGCCGTCCGTCCCGGTGCCCGCGTGCTGCTGCTCGACGACCTGCTAGCCACCGGCGGCACCATGGGGGCTGGCTGTCACCTGATCGAGAAGGCCGGCGGAGTGGTCCACGAGTGCGCGTTTCTCGTCGAGTTGTCGTTTCTCAATGGCCGGGAGAAACTGAAGCCGCACAAGGTGTTTAGTGTGCTCCGCTATTGAATCCACGCCGTTTAGCCGCGAGCTTCTGCGAGCGCTGAGCCTCAACGCTCGCAGAAGCTCGCGGCTAAACGAAGAGATTGGGAGTGTTCGCCAATGGTCGATTTCGACAAATCTGGCGGCCTCGTCCCCGCCATCGCCCAGGACGCCGACACCGGCGCGGTCCTGATGCTCGCCTGGATGAACCGCGAAGCCTACGAAGAGACGGTCCGCACGCGCCGGGCCGTCTACTTCAGCCGCAGCCGTAACAAACTCTGGCGCAAGGGCGAGGAGAGCGGCAACGTGCAGGAAGTGCGCGAGATCTACCTCGACTGCGACGCCGACACGATCCTTCTCAAGGTCCACCAGATCGGCGGCGCGGCCTGTCACGAAGGCTATGCAAGCTGTTTCTTCCGCCGCGTGGAAGGCGACGGTCTGACGGTCGTCGGCGAGCCACTGTTCGATCCGGCCAAGGTATACAAGAAATGAGCGATCCCATTCTGAAACTGGGCATCCCCGCCGGCAGTCTCCAGGAGGCCACCGGCGAACTGTTCCGCAAGTCCGGCTACCGGATCACCTTCGCCAGCCGCAGCTACTACCCCGCCATCGACGATCCGGAAATCCAGTGTACGCTGATCCGCGCCCAGGAGATGCCGCGCTACGTCGCAGGACGGCTCGCTCGACTGCGGCCTGACCGGTTACGACTGGATCCTGGAGAACGACGCCAAGGTCAAGGAGGTCGCCGAGCTGGTCTTCAGCAAGGTCAGCCGCCGGCCGGTGCGCTGGGTGTTGGCCGTGCCGAATGACTCGCCGATCAACGGCCGCCAAGGACCTGGAAGGCAAGCGCATCGCCACGGAGGTCGTGAACCTGACGCGCCGCTGGCTGGCGAGCCACGGCGTCACGGCCCACGTCGAGTTCAGCTGGGGCGCGACCGAGGTCAAGCCGCCGCGGCTCGCCGACGCCATCGTCGAGGTGACGGAAACCGGCAGCTCGCTAAAGGCGAACAACCTCCGCATTGTTTGCGACCTCCTGCAATAGCACGACGCGCTTCATCGCCAACCTACAGGCCTATGCCGATCCGTGGAAGAAGCAGAAGATCGACGACCTGGTGCTGATGCTTCAGGGGGCGATGGCCGCGGAGGGTCAAGTCGGGCTGATGATGAACGTGAAGAAGGACGACCTGCCGGCGGTGCTGAAGATCCTGCCGGCGCTGCAGAACCCGACGATCTCCTCGCTGTCGGATCCGACGTGGGTGGCGGTCAACACGATCATCTCGGAAGACACGGTTCGCCACATCGTCCCGCAGCTGAAGCAGGCGGGGGCGCGCGGGATCGTCGAGTATCCGTTGAGCAAGATCATCGACTGAGGATCAAATATGATAGACGCGCGGCGCGATCTCGTGCAACGGCTCGTGGAGCAGGAGCAGGAACGGCTACGCGCCCAAGTGGCGGTTCCGTTGACGTCTTCTGATCGGTCGGGGGTTCACTACACCGAGTTGCCCGAGGATACCTCCAATGGCCCGCTGGCTCGGGAATGGAACCTCTATCGTCGTGAGGTAGGCCGGCTCCTTGCCGATGGACATGAGGGCCGATACGTCGTGATCCGAGGTGAGGACATCATCGGTATCTTCGACTCCTGGGACACGGCGCGCGCGGCAGGTTTGCAGCGTTTCCTGCGCGAACCGTTTTTCGTCCATGTGATCCGCACGACAGAACCGCCTTTACGCATTCGCGGGATCAATCAACCATGGCCCAACTTCGTTTCAACGTCAGCTCCGCCGGACTGATCGTACCCGTTTGGCTCGGATTGAGTGGTAGGGAAATCACCCACTGCTTATCAGCCGGACAAGCCGTTCCGCCTCCGCTGCCCGCGCAGGGGTTACTGGACACAGGGTCGGATGTCACAGCCGTCTCCACCGGGCTATTGCGGCAACTGGGCCTGACACCCGTTACAGCCACAAGCACCAGGACAGTAGGTGGACCAATCCAGGTCCGGCTGTTCGAGGTCAGCATCAGCATTACCGATCCGAAACAGTCGCCCACCGCCTGGTTGACCGAGCCCGACCTGTTGGTGATGGAACTGCCTGGCACCTTGCCGAACATCGATGTCCTGATCGGACTGGATATCCTGTTAACGATCAAACTGGATCTGGACGGTCCGGGCAGACTGTTCACACTTGATTTCTGACGAACACACTCGGCGCAACGATACAATGAGAGATGCCATGACCAAGCAACAACCTACTCCTGTCCGCTACGTTCAGCCGTATCGCTATCCGTCGCCGAACATCCCCTTGTCGGCGATCCGGCGCTTCGTGCGCCAGATCGCGGAGCAGTTCCAGCCGCAGAAGATCGTCTTGTTCGGCTCTTACGCCTATGGCACGCCGCACGAGGAAAGCGATGTCGATCTGCTCGTGATAATGCCGACGGACAACGTGATCGCGAAATCCGTTCGCATCTCGGTAGCGCTCGACTGGCCGTTCTCGCTGGATCTTATCGTCCGTACTCCCAAGCAGATCGAACGCGGTTTGCGGGAAGACGATTGTGACTGGTTCCTGCGGGAAGTGATGGAAAAGGGAAAGGTCCTGTATGAAGCGCCACACCGCTCAGTGGATTCTCAAAGCCGAGGAGGACATGGAAGTAGCAAGAAGCCTGGCCGCGCTGGCAAAGCCCAAACGCGACGCCGTCTGCTTCCATTGCCAACAAGGGGCCGAGAAAAACCTCAAGGCGCTGCTCCAAGAACTCGGACTCGTCGTACCGAAAACCCACAATCTGAATGATCTCCTCGATCTCCTCTTGCCTTACGATGACACCCTGGCCCCCCTACGGCGATGCGTCAAGGGCCTCACTCGCTACGCCGTGGAGTATCGGTATCCCGGCGTACGAGCGCGGACGCGGGAGATGCAGTCAGCCCTAAGGAACGCGGAACGTGTACGAATGGAATTGCGAACTCGCCTCGGCTTGCCGCTGTAGACCCCACATCGGAAATGTTCTCAAGTTTGGTTGTGGTTCGTCGTTCAATCCCACGCTGGCTCGATAACTGCCGACATCGACCCCTTACAGTCTTTGGTGCTATACGGATCCGGCCCGAAGGCGTGGATCTGATCGCGCTTCAATTCGGCATGTTCCTTCGTCGTCGTCAGTACGATAGCCCGTCCGGCGGTATCCACTTCCTTGGCGAGCTGAAAGCCCTTCTCCGGCGGATGGCCGAACAGCTGCTGCAGCATCATGATGACGTACTGATACGTGTGATCGTCGTCATTCAGGAGGACGACGTGATACGGCGGCTGCCGGCGGACGTTTTCCTCCGGACGCAGCTTCGGCAATCCGGGCAGTGTGATGGTGTCGCTCATAGGTATCATCCTACCGTTACTCGCCCCGCCGGCGAAATCGCCACACGTTCAATACCCACACGATACGCTTCTGGCGATCGATCTCGATGTGAACGCCAAGGGATAGACAAACAGGACACGCTCCTCGTCCCCGCGCGATTCGCTCTGCCGATAAGGGTCGCTGCGCAGTTCTTGATCGATGGCGTTGGTCGCCCTGGTGATGGCCTCCCGAAGGGCAGCGTCAGCTTGCATCCAGATGAGCATCAACTCATCCAGCGCTTCCTGGATCCACTCGACGCGAAACATCACAGTTTCTCCAGGTGAGCAAGTACCTCGGCGGTGGAATACGTCTTCCCTTTCGACCGCTTTCGGCGCAGCAGCTCCTCGGGGCTGATCGGCGACTCCAAGCCCTCGTAAAGCGCTGGATCGGGTGAGGGAACGAATCGTCCGAGTACCCGGCCGGAAGGATCGCACAACTCCACGATCTGGTTGATGGTGTCGAGTTTGACCGCCAAACTGGCTTCGAGCATGATCTGAGTCATCGTTAACTCCTCTCGCTTTCGTGCCGCGACCTCACCCCATTCGGCCCAGCGACACCATGGTGATGTCGTCGAACGGCTCATTGCCCGCGGCATGGGTCTGGACCGCCTTGAGCAGGACCTCGACCACGGCTTTTGCTCCCGGCGCACCGCCGCGGAGAACGTTCTGAATGCCGTCCAGTCCGAACTGCTTCTTCTGCACGCTCTCCGAATCGGTGACGCCGTCGGAGTAGAGCAGCAGCGAATCGCCCGGCTGGAGGGTGAGGTTCACGGCGCCGTATTCGTACCCTTCCAGGATGCCCAGCGGCATCCCGGCCTCGCGCTTGGGCACTACCTCGGTCGGGGGGGAGCCGCGGCGGACCAGCATCGGCGAGGGATGGCCGGCGCAAACCAGGGTGACGCTGTGATGCGCCGGGTCGAGGACGATCAGCGCCAGCGTGACGAACTTGTCGGCCTGGGCCATGAACTCGGCCAGCAGGTCGTTGAGCTTGCACACCGCCTTGGCCGGGTCGCTTTCCGTATGCACGCAGTAACGGGCTTCGGACGACAGCTTGGCCATCATCAGCGCCGCCGACACGCCCTTGCCGGCCACGTCGCCGACGGCGACCGCCAGCCGGCCGTCGGGCATCGGGATGAAGCCGTAGTAGTCGCCGCCCACCGCCAGCGCCGGTTCGTAATGGGCGGAAAACTCGTAGCCGGCCAGCTTCGGGACCGCCTTGGGCAAAAAGCTCAGCTGCACCTGGTGTGCGATCTTCAAATCGCGCTCAATCTTGGCCTGCGCGACAGCACCCTCGTGCAGCCGGGCGTTTTCCATGGCGATGGACGCCTGGTTGGCCACGCCGCACAGGAACTTCAAGTCGTCCTCGGAGAACTTCTTCGACCGGTCCTGGGTATCCAGCTGGAGAACGCCAAACGGCTTGGCGTTGATGCCGATCAGCGGGGCGCACATCACGGAGCGGATGCGGAAATCGACGACGCTTTGGCTGAGTTGCACCCGGTCGTCGCGGGTGGCGTCGCCGCTGAGGAACGCCTGGCCCTTCTCCAGACACTGGCGGACGATGCTGCGGCTGAAGCGGGCGGTGCTCTCGTCGGTCGGCCGGCGCGTCTTGATGACCTTCGGCATCAGCCGCGGCGGGGTGTCTTTCGTGCCGCTATCCTCGGATAGGATGAGGAAAGCGCGATCGGCCTGCCGGAACAGCTGGAACAAGCTGTCCACGATCTTCGGGAGCAGCGCCTCCAACTCGAGGGTCTTGCTCAGGCTGGCGGTGATCTCCAGTAGGCCGCGCAGCTTGTCGGCCGGCTGCTGCTCCAGCAGCAGGTTGCTGCTGCCGCTGACAACCGCCTCGACGGTTGAGGTGGTCTGTTCGCCTTCAGGCTCGGCCTCTGGCGGTTCGGGGACCGACTGCGGATCGACAAACGTGGCGATGACGTCGCAGATGCGGATCTCGTCGTTGTTCTTGAGCAGCGTGCGGGCGTTGATGGCCGTCTTGTTGACGAAAGTGCCGTTGCGGCTGCGGTTGCCTCGTCCGTCGCCGTCCTCGATGAAGAAGCGCCCTTGCAGCCGTAGGATCGTGGCGTGTTCGCGGCTGACCGAGGTGACCGGGATGATGATGCCGCAGTCCGGATTGCGTCCGATGACGAAACGATCGGTCGCAAGGGGGATCGCGGTCCCGGCGTTTGGGCCCTGGCGAATGAGCAGCGCGGGCATTCTCGGTTCCCTCACTGGCGAATCGTGCTCTCCTCCGCAGGGCGCGTGCGGTCGAGTCGGGCTAGGCGGAGAGTCGGTTTATGGACACCCCATTGTAGCCGTAAGACAGGGAGGGATTCAAGGAGGTCTGGCAAAATCCGAAATCCGACCCGGCTTCGGATTTCGGATTTCGGATTTCAATCCTTCAATATCTCATGCCGTTCGCTCTGCACGCGGTTCCGCTCCCAGCGCGGCGCCGGTTCGCGGACGGCGCGGACCACGGTGAGGATGCTCTCCGGCTTCTGCACGACGGCCAAGTGTGAGACGCGCAACCGGACCGCGGGGATGCCCTGGTCCTGAAGGTCCTGGCTCCACTGACTCTTGCACGGCACCACCCAGTCGGTTTTCGCCACGGCGTCGCCGACGATGCAGATGAACTCGATCTCCTTCGGGATGGTCGTGGCGTCGCGGGTACACTGGCACTGTCGACGGCTGTCGGCGGTCAGTGACGCCACGAACGGTTTCTGCGTCGGGCTGACGACGGCGCTGAGCTTCGCCCAGAAAACCCCCGCGTTCGGCGAGCAGACCTGCACCACTTTCGTCACGCCGCAGTTGCGATGGTCCTCGACAAAGTGCCGGCATATCAGTCCACCGGCGCTGTAACCCAGCAGTACGACGTCGGTGTAGCCCATCCGTTTCAATCGGTCGATGCCGGCCGCCAGCTCCGGCGCTTCCGACACCTCTTGCACCGGCACGTTCTGCCCGTAAGAGAAGGCGAACACATCGGCGTCGCGGGCCAGCAGCTTGACCATGAACGATTCCGGCTCCTGCCAGTCCTGGATGACGGCCCGCGCGAGCAGGAAGTGGTCTAGCTCGGGCCGAAAGCCGTGGACCAGCACGACCGCGCGTTTCTGCTCGACCGAGCGCTCGTAGTCGCCGGTTCGTTTCGGCAGCGGCGCAACCTGCGCGAATGCGGCGCTGAGCGGCTCCTTCTTCTTGGCCTCGGGCGGCGAGACGGCGTTCTTTTTCGCCTGCTCCAGCTTCAGGAACAGCTCGCACAGTCCTCTGGCGTCGGCTGCGTCGCATTTCCGCATCAGATCGCGGTTGTCGCGGACGGCGGGATGGTCGGTCATGAAGGCGCGGAGTTTCTTGATCTCTTTTTTACCGACGGCGTCCTTGAAGGGGCTGTAATGAGCCGAGCAGTCGAGCACCTTGCAGAAGTCGAAGTGCCCGGACGGATCGAAGTAGAAGGCCATGCGCAGCGTGTTGGTGCGCCAGAGGCTCTTGCAGACGAAGGTGAAGGTCAGCTCGTAGCCGTCGCTGAGCCGGCGGTAGTCGTTGTAGCCCGTACTGCCGTAGCGATAGGTGGGCAGGGCAAAGTAGACGACTGAGCGACCGCTGTCCTTGATGAGGTCGCGGCCCAGCTGCACTTCCGGCGGCTCGGTCTCCGCCGCAGGGAGCGCGTCGCCGCGATACGCCCCGATGACCGCCAGCACGACGATCGCACAACGGCTGTTGCACCGCATCGCTGTTTCCTCCAGGGACGCAACCCGGACAGATGGGATGAGGAGGCTGCTTCCTCCGCTATGGTAACCGCCGTGCCGTGGAAGGCAACTACCCAGTTCGGTTTCCGCCGGCGCGCAGATCGAGGCGGATGACGTCGGGACGGAGATACTTGTCGGCGCGGGCCCTACGGTCATTGTGCCGGAGCGGCGGAGCGGAAACAAGAGACAGGCCGCACGAGGCGCTTCGATCTCGGGCTGCTTTTCCGGTGCGACGGCATGGTTTACTCGGGATTGAACCGAGCTTGCCGCGGCGGAACTCCAACGCGCGCGCACCGCGGAAGCGGCTGCTTAAGCTCAGGACCGCGTCTTCCTCCCCCTGCATCAAGACGTATCAGGCGGCGTTACCCATGTCGGCACAGCGCCGCACCAGGCGCAGGAAAAATACCGAACGGACTCGGCAGCGCCGGTCGAGACAACTGGCGAGGCGGCTGGCGACGTTGCGGGCGAATTACCGAACGAACTCCGAGCCTTCTGAGCACGCAGCGCCCGCAAGTATCGCGCTGCTGCACTTGCTGGCGCCGCGTACACACAACCCAGAGGCCGGAATTACCAAACGAAGTCCCCACGATGCCGTCGGACCGGTTGCCGAAGGAAGCCATCCCGTTCGCCGGATCGAAACTGCGAAACGAACTGGGTGCGATCGTCTCAGGCGGTTGGCTTGGCTGGTCGCGCCGGGGGACGAAACGCGGCAGCGTGACGGCGGCGATCAGCGTCGGAATCAGTGGCACGGGCATGGCGGACCTCGGCGCAGAGCGGACGGGCGATTGTTGTGGAGCCAGGCTACGGCAAACACGTACGTTGGGGGGAGGCTAGTCTGGACAGGATCATGTATAATCCGTTACGTCGGATTCTGAGGGTCCGGATTGAGTGAGGACCACACGTGCAATTCCTCCGCTTCGCCTGGTGGAACGTCGAGTCGCTGGCCCACTTCGACGCCGCTCGCGCTTCGATGGAACGCTGGCCGGGATCACTGGCTGAGTCTGCCATTCACCTTGACCGTATTGCGAACGAGTTGCGAGAACTCCGCCATCTCGCCGCTCCCGATTTCATCGGGCTGGCTGAGGTGACACGCCCCGCCGCAGTGGCGCTGCGCGATACGGTATTTCCCGGTTTTACCGTCGAGTATCTCGACCAGGGCCTTGATCTCGGCGTCAACGGACCTTTTCAGGTCGCGGCGATTTTCGACCCTGCTGCCAGTTCGCCTACTCCGGACTTGCTCATTCCGGTGGACGTCCCGCGCACGACAAGACCCATGCTGGTCCTCGAATACCTCTGGCCGCCACACCGCCTCCGCATCTACCTTTGTCATTGGACCTCAAGAACGGGCGGAGAGCCGAGTGAGCGTGCCCGCCGGGAACTCGCGCCAGCAACTCCGCAAGGAGGCTTATCGCTTCATCAATGATCCCGACGCGGGGGCAGAGAGCCGGCATGTGGCTGTTCTCGGCGACCTCAACGAGGAGCCGTTCGGCGGCCTAATGGAAACGGAGTTGTTCGCATATCGCGATCGTCACCGTGCTCAGTCCGCGGACCACCCCACAGACGCAGATGTCAAGCGCATCCGGTTCTACAACGCTTCGTGGCGCCTTCTCGGGGAGCGCGTCCCGCACCCCGGAGCGGAGAACGTCCCGCATGCCGCGGGCACGTTCTTCCTCCGCAAGGATCGGGCGTGGTTCACGTACGACCAGATCCTTGTCACTGGGTCGCTACTGACTCGTGAACCGCCTTGCCTGGATGAAGCCAGCCTCTCGATTGCCAGTGGTGCAGTGTTCGTGAGCGCCGCCGACCGTCCGGCCTCTTTCGAGGATAATGCTGGGCAAAGCGACGGTGCCTCCGACTACCTGCCGGTTTATGGACGTTTCGTCATCCCAGAGGAGGAGCAGCCATGAGCAATTTCGAGGATGTGCTGCGGGGTACCATGTCGCAAAAGAATCAACGACCCGATAGAAGGCTAAGGGGTGAGAGCGCCGAAAGTTCGGCGCTCGATTTTGCAACACTTTTGAGGGTGATCTCTGGCCAGAAGCTCACAGCCGTCCACTAACCTTAGCCTTTTATCGGGTCATTGAAAAGAATAGCGCCTTCGAGCAAGCCGACGCCGACCTGCGCGCCGAGACCCACTCCGCCTCGGAGGGAATCGAGAAACTGACTGACAAGCGCGGCTCTCTCAGCCTCGTTTCGGCGCGAGAAGTGGATGACGGCGTGTGGTATGAACTCGAACTGGCATTTCGCCCGCGGAGGTTGATCGGTGCAGCTCCGCACGTGACATATAATCGGGCGAAAAAGTACACCCTCGGGACTTTCTTTGTCCCCTGGCAAGGATACCCGATTCGGACGGGACATGGCGCCGAGTTGCCGGATCATCCTTCGATCGCGACCCATTTCGTGGAAATGGCCAAGAACCCTTCTTCCCCTTTCCCCTTTGGTCAATTACCTCACTTTCAAGCTGCGTCGGCCAGGAGCAACCGATGGCGAGTGGTTGAGCGTTGGGAACATAGTGACGATGCAGGAAAGAAAAGAGGACAGGCTTCGTCATCTTCAGTATCGAGGCCTGTCCTGAATGGCATTCGGTTAAGGCATTCCTGCGCGCCGCAGCGCCAAGCAAGGGCGTGCAGGCCTGCTTTTTCCGCGGTTTCTACTCGCCCTTGCTTAGCTCTGCGGCGCGCAAGCCGCTGCTGGCTCTTATCCGAATGCCATTCAGGCCTGTCCTCTTTTCTTTCCATTAGTTTTTCCCGAGGACGCCTGAGGATGCCGCCCACTTGACGAGCTCGCGCGCAGACGAGGAATAGCCTTGTTGTCCGGCTCAGCGCGTTCCCAGTGATCGAGCAACGTCCGGCCGAAGTTGTCGAGTTCGGTCATACGTTTGCGAAACGCCGCCCTTCCGTTTGGATCGTCCAGATTCCATTCGGCGCACTGGACCGGCAACATCGGGGCGGCAATCATGTGAAGGACCTGTTCGAGAAGTTCTTGGCGCAGCTTTAGCCAATCCTTGTTGTGTTCGTCGAACAGCGGTGGCAAGTTCGCGATCAACCGATCGAAATGGACGGGCTCCGGCCGACGGACCATTTTGAGAATAATCAGACGCGCCATCATTTCTAATCCGCGTCCGTTCAAGGGTGGAAATGAACGAGTCAGCATTGAGGGGGCGCGAAAGGAGGCGCTCGCAGAGATCGGCGGCCTCGGTAAACTGCTCGCGAACTCTCATCACGTCTCCCCGATTAAGGGGGTCGACGCTCATCTGAGACCGCACCAAACCTTCCAAGCACAAGAATGCCGCGTCCTCATAGTCATCGTTGATCGTCTTCAGGCGCTGCAGGATCGCTTCGGGTTTGGCGAAGCCGAGATTGTATCCGGCGACGCCGTAGTACGCCGAGAAGAGGGCGAGACAGCGTTTCTGACAAATTCCGACACCCGGCACGGGCAGGATCATCGGACCGCTGTTCGAGGATAGGGCGAGCTTCTTCATCCTGGAGAGCAGCTGGAATACCCGGCCCGCGTCGGTCCAGCTCATGCTTTCCTTGCCGCTATACTTGAACGTGATGTCCTGGAGGTCGAGGAGACCCATGAACATTTCCTCCAACCGACCTGCGGCAGGCCGCTGCGCAAGGGGAAGCTTCTCGGACATCGCCGCGGCATGTCGGTTTAGCTCATTCCGCCTGCCTTCAAAAAGATCGACAATGGTTTCCGCCAGATCGGATACCGGCGAATACGGGAAGACGCCGCGGAGGAATTGGGCTTGGCGTCGAGCTTCTCTGCCTTCGCCGACGGTCGCGAGCGTCATGACGTAGGAAGTCGTCGCGAGGTAGTGCAGCGGGTCGGTGTCGACCGCGCGTCGGAACACGTAGAGCGCATCGCCTATTTTATCGGCGGCGAGTCCCTCAGCGAAAGCGCGATCAGCAGCGGAGAAGAGGTTCTGGCGGTCTGCGAGTGCCTCGCGCACGGATCGCGCGTCCTTCTTCCTGCAAAGACCAATCGCAAAGAGTCCACGCGCCGCGGATCAGGTTGACCTGGGCCGTCATGTCTCCGAGCGACTCCCGACGGAGGGCGTCTAATTCGTCGGCGAGGTCCGTCATGCGGTTCAGCGCGAAGTAGCCTACGAGCCCGCTCAACGCGCAGTCGGAGCGCCGTCTGATTTGCCGTCCTGAATCCGCGGTCGTATTCAGGCGGCGCTCGGACCCAATCACCATTGCGGGAATGCCGAATAGCAGCCGCAACTCTCTCGGTGTGCGCCTGGGCCTGTTTTGCGTCTTCCACGCGCCGCTTGTTATCGGCGATCTCCGACGAATCACGGTAGACTTTCCAGGCCACACCACCGGCACTCAAGACGATCACTATGGCAGCGACGATCCTGACGTGGGTCTTGACCCAGTGCCACGCGAGCCGCGTCTTCCATTGACGGCGAGCGCGGACCGGCCCCCGTAATGAAGCGGCTCAAATCCTCGGCGAGAGCTTCGCCGCTGCAATCGCGCTCGCCTGGGTGCTTGTTGAGACACTTCAGGCACACGGCCTCCAGGTCGAGCGGGACCCGCGGGCTGATTTCGCGTGGTTTTGTCGGCGGCCGACTTTTGACGAGCGTTAAGACCTCCTGAACTGTTGTCGCGCTGAATGGGGGTCGGCCCGTGAGACATTCGTAGAGAATGGTGCCGAGTCCGTGGACGTCGGTGTGCGGACCCGGCTGCCCTTGCGATGGGTCCGCCTGCTCGGGCGCCATGTACGATGGCGTGCCTTGCACGCCTTCCGTGTGCGCTGGCTCGGCACCATCCCGCTGGAGCACAAGCCGAAATCGACAACCTTCGGAGTCAACTTCGCCAGCGGGGTGTTGCGGTCGCCGCCGGCCAGCACGATATTGGATGGCTTCAGGTCGCGATGAATGATACCTTGACTGTGCGAATAGTGGATCGCGCACCACCGTCTCCACGAGTTTGGCGGCTTCGAGATTGGGCAACGCCTGACCGGTCTTTCCGTTCTGACCTTTTCCGATCCGCTCCGCCAAGTTCCCGCCTTCGATGTATTCCAGCGCCAGATGGGGCACGCCCTGATTCGCGCCGAAGGCGAACGAGCTGAACGATGTTGGGGTGCTGCAAGCGGGCAACGGACTCAGCCTCGACTCGAAAGCGCCCCAGCTGCTCCAACGTGGCTTGGGCCTGGGCGCGAATCATCTTCAGCGCCGCGATGCGACTTCAACTCCACGTGCCGGGCACGGTAAACGTTGCCCATGCCGCCTTCGATCGGCTTGCCGAGGATCTCGTAGCCCGGCACGCTGACTTCGGGACCGCCGGTCGCGGTTGCCACGCGCCGCCCGCGCCATCGTTTTGGAAAATGATGCTCAGATCGTCGGCGTACTGCGGATAATTCGCGAGAAGACAGTCCTGTGCCGCCTTGAGTGCCTCCGGCGACAGGTCCGGTTTCAGAGCCTGATGGCATTGCAGGCGCACGCGATCCAACTCGCCTTCCGGCTGCGATTCTTCGAAGGCATTCACGCGGTCGTTCATGGCTACTGATCCTCGAAAAAAAGCTCGCACATCGTGCGTATGCCGCGGTCGCACCAGCGGCTGACGCTGGACGGTGCGACGCCGTAACCGGCGGCAATCGCCTGGCACTCCTCCTGCTCGAAGTAACGGCGGCGGATCGCGTCCTGTTCTTTTTCGGGGAGCGACGCAGGCGCTACGATCAGACGGGCCTCATGCTCGGCCTGCTGGGCTTCTTCGTCCGCACCAGGTTCGGCAAGATTGAGCAAGGCGTCGAGGCGTGAAAGAGAAGCGGCGAGTTGCTCGATGGCAACTTCCAGTTTCACGTCGCGCCGCTGCCGATGGTGATAGCGTAGGCGATCGATCGGCGCTCACGCAGGATTCTCCGCACTGCGCATGCCGCACTTCTTCAGGCCGCAGTCCGGCAATCTGTTCGGGACAAGTAACGAGATCCAGCATGACCTGTTGTGTCAGGTCGGAGGCGTCCTCGCGTTGGCGAAGCCGAACGCCCACGAGTCGCTCCGCCCATCGGCGGACCGATTCGCGCAATAAGCCCCAAAAGGCGTCGCCGTGGTCCAGGTTGTCGGGCATCATTGGTCCCCCCGAAATGCAACGATGCATACCACGTTGGGCGAGCGGATCGCGCACACTACGAGTTTATTTTCGCAACCTATTGTCGCCGAGTACAGCCCCGTCACACTAAACTTCAGCCGAGTGCAATGCCGCCCGGCACCGGGCTGGTGGATGGGCACTCCACCAGCCGGCCCAAGCACCTGCAGCTCAGGAACCTTGCCGCCACTGCAGATACTTTAGCAAGAAGTCCTGGGCGCTCTTGATCTTCATCAACTCCTTCACCACCGGGTCGTCGGCGGTTTTCGGGTCGCGGAGCGCAGGCCTTGATCGCCTCCAGGACGAGATCGCCCCCGAAGAACGCAGGAACGAGAGTCGATCCGTTGCCAGGGGCGATCTCGGTGAGCTTGCCGGCTTTGTCGAAGCTGAATCGAATGACCCGATACCCGTCATCATTCCCATCGCGGAAGTTGAAGACATAGGAGAGTCGATAGCTGCCGTCGCGGTAATCATCACGGCCGTCGTTTTCGATACTGGTGTAACGAACGGTCGGATGCGCGAGTCCGAGAATACCGCGAGCCTCGCCCACGATGAGCCGATGGTTAGCCCGCAACCCCACCGGTTCGTCGGCGTGGCACGGGCAGGCGGTGACCAAGGCCGTTGCCATCAGGACTCCAGCGAGCGTCAAGTTCGAGATCTGCCTCATTAGATGATCCCTCTACGCATAGGGGTATCGGTCGGTCAGAGCGCCCATCGCCCGATTGTGTCCGGCAACCCTCCTATACTCATTGAGTCGACGTTTGCGGCGCCGATTGCGTGACGCGCGAGAGAATTCTACGGCGGGAATATGGCTGGGGGCCGGGGGTCTTTTCTGCTTGCGGATTCTGAGCGGGATAGCCACAGAACGTCGCAGGAACGATCCGCGTCCCTTTCCCCGTCTTCCACAGCAGTTGGCAGCGAAATCAAGCCTCATCACGGGTTGACGATGACTTCCGCTGCGGGACCGCGGAGCAATATCTCCAAGCGGTTGAGCACATCGCGCCCCAAGATTCGCTCTATCAGTTCTCGTCACAGTCCCTGACCGCCCTTTTCGTTTGACCTTCTTGCGTCCCTGCAATTGCTCGCGCACCTGTTGAAGTGTGTAGCGCGCCTGGTTCTGTCGATCGCTCATCCAGCGACGATCGAAACGCTGCCGTCCGGAACTTTTTCCTACATGCTACCTCCGAAATTGGCTCGCTCACTTCCCCGGCACCGGATACGCTTTCACGCACTCCGCCAGCCGTTGTTCGTAATCCGCCGGCACTTCCTCGAAGCCGGTCATGTGGAACAACTCCAGCAGTTTGCGGCCGCGTTCCGTCGTCTTGGCGGCCAGCAAGCCGGTGCGGAACCGCTTCAGGGTCGCGTCATCGAGCGATCCCTTCTGGTAGGCGATCACCGTGGCCGGCAGCACTTCGGACTGTTGCAGCACGCGCAATTTCGCGGCCGTTTTTGGGTATTTCTTGCGGAAGCTCTCTAGTTCCACGTCGTCCACCACGGCCGCGTCGGCGTGACCCTCGGCCACGTCGCTCAGCGCAGTCCTCGTCGGTGCGCGGCGTCGATATCTTGCCGAACCACTTGTCCAGCCTCCACACCGGAACGGACGCAGCGCCGCTGCAAGAACAGGCGAACGTGCTGCCGGGCCAGCTGCGGCAGGGCGAACGTCTTGCCCTGTAGCGCCGCGGCGTCGGACGCCTTGCTGTCCTGGTGGACGACCACCACGGCGCGGACGAACGACTGCTGCTTGACGCAGATCATCAGCGGCTTGAGGTCGGGGTTCTTCTCGCGCACCCAGGCCATCTCGAAACCGTGGAAGGCGCCGACCTGGAGCTTGCCTTCCTTGAGCTGGAGGGCCAACGTCTGTGGATCGCCGGAAACGGACACCTTCGCGGCCAATCCAGTCTGCTCTTCTACCGGCGCCTTGAAGACGTCCGTCATGATTTGGATCAGGGGATCGGGCGTATCCTTGAACATGCTGCGGATCAGGCTCATGCGCACAGGGCACGCGGCGGGTGTCTCCGCGGATTGGACCGGTGCTCGCACCGGAAGAAATGCCATCAGGGTGCCGCAGACGAGGGCGGCGGTAGCGCAACCCATCTCCCACAGGGTCGAGTTCGCATGAAGCGTCCTCCCGAATAAGTCGGCGAACGTCCGTGCACCTGGGCCTTAATCTAGCGAGGTTTCCATGATCTACAGTTTTACGGCCTACGCATCACATCTTGTCTGAATTATTGTCCACGGCTTGATTTGGTCAAGTGGAGGAAGCCGACGCCGAGATCCGCCAGACCCCGAAGCCGCTTAAGCGGTGTTTTGAGATGATCCGGGTGTAAACGCTTACGAGCCGCCACCGTAGGGGAGCGCCGCTGGGAGCGCTCTTGTACGGTCGCGGCTCGTAAGAGTCGACTCAACTCACGCGTCGCGGAGTTCCTCGACCAGCGACTGGATGCGCTCGCCAAGCAGGGCGACGTCGAATGGTTTCTTGAACGATTCGCTGAAACCGTACTGCGTCAGGGTTTCGGGGGCGGCTTCGTCCTCGCCCGCCAGGGCGACGATGAGGGTCGTCTCGTAGGCCGGGTTGCGGCGCAGGTTCTGAGCGATTTGCAGAGCTTCGCTCCGGCCCATCGCCAGGTCGATGATGATGGTATCGGGATGGAAGCCCTCGGCCTGGATGCCGGCTTCGAAGCCGCTGTTGGCCACGACGTAGCGGAAGTCGTTCGTCTTCCGGCAGCAGTTCCTTGACGCGGTCGATGAACAGCTTCTCGGCGCCGATGATCAGGATCTTATGCCATCCTTCTTCCTCGAGCTCGCCCAGCGGCATTTTGTGCTCTTTCAGGAAGCGGATGAGGTTTTCGCGGGGGATGCGGCGATCCTGGCTGCCGGGGATGCGATAGCCTTTGAGCTTGTGCGTATCAAACCACTTGCTGACCGTCCGCGGCGCGACCTTGCAGATCTTTCGCAACCTGCCCGGTCGTAAAAACCGTTTTTTTCGCCATGACAGGACTCCCTATCCAATGGGGCTGAGTCTATCCCTCGGCCGGCGGTTGCGCGGCGCACGGCCGAGGTTCCACCACCCGTCCCGACAACACTTCCAAAATGGAGGGGAGGCATCCGCGGCCGTGCGGGTCCGGCGCGGGATGGAGGCGGGGCGTGCCGGACGCCGGCACCGCGGGGTGGGGCCAGGGGGCGGCTCCACCGGACGCCGGCACGGGCCCGGGGGGCGAGGGGCGGGGGGCGGCTGGTTTGTTCGCGTTCCGCCTCGGCTATTGGCATAGATCGGCATCCGTGCCTGCCAACTGCAACAATTGGCCGCAGTCTGGGGAGGTTCTGCGGGTTCGCCTTCCTGTGCCCGTTCCTCCCCTTACCCCGGTTGCCGCGCAGCACTCGGACGCACGGGGCATTCCCCACAAACCAGGGGAACCGGGTATGACTGGTGGTCTGGAGAGACGGGGCCAGGACGGCCCTGACGAGGATGCACCGCTGTTCGCGGCCTCCGCGGCCTTGACGGAGAGGGGATTCCTTCGTCTCCGCCGCCTCATTCTACGCGGCGAATTGCGGGTTGTGCTCAAAGAAATGGATTTTTCACCCTTGCTTTCCGGAAGGGTTGGCGCCTATAATAAAAGTGTCCCGCTGGTTGGTTGCTGGGTGATGGGCGACACCCGGAAGCCGACGGCGGGACTTTTCATTTCGGAGCATCAAATGTGAGGAAGTGAGACCCCTGCCGGCTTGTCCGGCAGGTGAAGCAGTTCGCCAGCTAAACGGCCGTAGAAACGTGTCCCCTCTCGACCCCTGCCGGCTTGTCCGGCAGGTGACGCAGACCCAGGAGCTACTCGGTTAGCCGCTGAACTGCTTCACCTGCCGGACAAGCCGGCAGGGGTCGAGCAAAGCTGGGGTACGCCGCTCTAGCTAGCCGCTGAACTGCTTCACCTGCCGGACAAGCCGGCAGGGGTCCGAGTCTCCGAACCTTGAGGCCACACTCTTTCTCATTTTTCCGGCGTGCTCGCCTTCAGCTCCTTGAGCAACCGAATCGCCGTTTCCACCAGCATCTCTCCGGAGCCGGCCTGCGCAGCGGGCGCTGATGACTTCGTAATTCCCCTGCGCATAAGCAGGCCGGTTCGGGATGTAACCGATCGAGCCGTTTGCCAGCTCGGCGATCAGCGTGATTGGGAACGGCGATCCCTTCTTGATTGCCAGGCCCAACTCGACGAAGATTTCGCCGGGCAACGATACCCACGCCACCGAATCTCCCAGGGCGACGACCTGGACCTCGACTTCCCAGGCCTTGCCATCACGAGCTGCCGTGTCGAGGACCTGAAACGCTTTTACCTTCTCCTGGAACGTCGTCTTGGCGTCGCGGATGCGCTTGACCACCTCCTTGGCCAGGGCGACGTCCTCGGTTGAAATCGGTGCGAGCGGCATTTTCACCAGAGCGCTCTTCATGCGCAAATCTTGCCCCTTCACAGGCCGGAGCAGCGGGTAGGTCTTGCAAACGGCACCGGCGAGAACCGTGCCGATGCGCCGGGCCTCCTGCGGGCCGTGCTGGGGATCGGCCCAGCGGACGTCGCGGTGATTCAGGTTGCCGCAGCAGCCGTTGGCGAAGATCGTGAGCATCTCCGCACCCTTGCAGTCCGCGAGCAACCGCGACAGGACGCCGGGGTAGTCGGCGGAGACCGCTTCGCCGCCGACCGTGTCGGGGTGCATGGCAAAGTTGACGTAGGTGGAAAATGGCTTACCCTGGGCCGTTTCCAGGTAGAAGACGCCGACGTCCGGGTCGATCGGCCCCGCGGGCTTGACGATGTCCGGATGCAGTTTGCGGGGGTTCCAGCTCACCGTCTCGTCGCGCATGAAGAAGCGGCGGTTGAAGCTGAGACCGTCTTCCTTGCCGAAGCCGGCGGTAGCGCGGACGGGAATTCGTTTCTTGTCCGCCTCGATGACGCTACGGGCGATCAACTCCGGCAGCGCCTCGGAATAGCGCCGTCCCAGGTCGCTATCGGCGCCGACCAGGCTGTCCATGGCCGATTCGCGGATAATCGCCGGACCGGTGTGCGTGTGGGTGGCGCTAATCATGATGTGGGCGGCGGGGATGCCGGTTTGCTTCTCGATAAGGCGGCGTGCTTCGACGACGGTCCGGCGCGGCAGCGAGATCAGGTCGCAGACAACGAGGGCGACCCGAACGTCGCCCTGCTCCAGCACCAGGGCCTTGCTATGGAGACTATCCAGCACGGTGCGGGCGCCGCGCTGCGAATAGTAGCCCGCCAGCGGTGTCCCTTCCGGCGGCGTAATGTCCACGGCCGCGACCCCGGCCTTCAACTCTCCGGCTGCCAGCGATCCGATGCGGACGGCCAACACAAGAGCGAGCGCGAGCAGTTGCTTCATGGGTGCTACCTTCCGGCGAAACTTCAGCGGCCGAATGACGAGTGCGCCGACGTGCCGATGAGGGTAGAATATGCGGTCGGTGCGCGAATCGGGAGGGGGAGAGCAGAAACGAGCTGACGCAGCCGGTTCGCCAATCTCGGACAGTAGAAGTAGGATGACCGTGAGTCAGTCGGCACATCGCCCTGGAAATGGACCATGTTTTCAAACGCGACCAGCCTGGTCGGCCGTCATCTCCTCAACCGCCGCAGCTTCCTGCGCGACGCCGGCACTGGGCTGGGCGGCATCGCGCTCACCGCACTGCTCGCCGAAAAGGGGCTCCTCCGTGCCGACGGTTCCAAGACGCCGATTCGCCCCGACATTCGGCCCGAGACACCACTGGCCGCGCGGCCCTCGCACTATCCACCGAAGGCCAAGCGCGTGTTGCTGATCTTCTGCTCCGGCGCCGTCAGCCACGTCGATACCTTGGACTACAAGCCGGAGCTGGTCGAAGCGCGACGGCCACCCGATGCCCGGCACCGACAAGCTCGTCACCTTCCAGGGCGAGAACGGCAACCTCGTCCGACCGTTGTGGCCGTTCAAGCCGCGCGGGCAGAGCGGCAAGATGGTCTCGGACCTGTTTCCGAACCTCGCCGAACTGGCCGACGAGATGTGCTTCATCCACTCGATGACGGCCCGCAGCAACACGCACGGACCGGCCGAGAACCAGATGAGCACCGGCTTCACGCTCGACGGCTTTCCCAGCATCGGCGCCTGGGTCAGTTACGCCCTGGGCAGCGACTGCCGCGATTTGCCGGCTTTCGTCGCCATTCCCGATCCCCGCGGCGTGCCGCAGGTCGGTCCCAACAACTGGGGCAGCGCCTTCCTGCCGGCCGTGTTCCAGGGTGCCGCCTTCAACGCCGACAAGCCGATCCCCAATCTCGCTCGACCCCGAGAGGTCGGCGACGACACCGAGTGCGCGACGCGCGACTTCCTGCGGATGCTCAACGACAAACACCTGGAGAAACATCCCGGCGACACTGAACTGATGGCGCGCATCTCCAGCTATGAGCTGGCCGCCCGGATGCAGCTGCGGGCCGCGGAGGTCGCCGATCTATCGAGAGAGACTGCCGAGGTTCGCAAGCTGTACGGCGTTGACGACGGCAGCAAGGTCAAAGCTGGTTTCGCCGCAACTGTCTGCTCGCCCGCCGGTTGCTGGAACGCGGCGTGCGCTTCGTGCAGCTGTTCAACGGGGCCTATGCGATGGGCGAAGGCGTCGGCAATTGGGACGGGCACAAGACGATCAAGACCCAGTACGACATTCACGGTCCGATCCTCGACCAACCGTGTGCCGCCCTGTTGCGCGACCTGAAACGCACGGGGCTGCTCGACGATACTCTCGTCGTCTGGGTGACGGAGTTCGGCCGAATGCCGACCTTCCAGAAGGGGGCAAACGGCCGGGATCACAACCCGAAGGGGTTCACCTGCTGGCTGGCCGGCGCCGGCGTCAAAAGGGCGTTTAGCCACGGCGCCACCGACGAATTCGGGCATCAAGCGGTCGGCACGTCAACGAGCATCTACGACCTGCACGCCACGATTCTGCATCTGCTCGGTCTCGATCACGAGCGGCTGAGCTATTACCACAACGGCATCGAACGCCGGCTGACGGACGTGCATGGAGCGGTGATTCGGGAAGTGCTTGATTAGGTTGCGCACAAGAATAAATGGTGTGATCTCTGGCTGTAGGACGGATTTGGAATCCGTCCGGCCAGCACGGACGGATTGCAAATCCGTCCTACCGAGCCGGACGGATTGCAAATCCGTCCTACCGAGCCGGACGGATTGCAAATCCGTCCTAAGGAGAATTGACCAGCTGATTGTTGCGGCTCCTCTGCGGTGATTTGCAACCTGGACCAATGGCATCGGCGTCCTGCTGGTGCCGCGGGTTATCAGATTGCGGCAGGCCCGAACCGACGGCCGGACCCCTTGTGGACGGGCGGCAGCAGCTGACAGCCGAACCAACCGCCGGCAATGCTGAGCAGCATCGTACTGGACAGTGTTAGGAGCAGGATGTTCGTGCTTGCAATCGTCGTTGGCACGGCCAGAAAGGCCATACCCGACAGGGTGCCGACGACCAAACCCTGCTTCAAGCCATTGAACGTATTGGCCCCGGCAAAGCCCGCGCCGAACAGAACGGCTAACGCCCTGATTTCGCAGTTGACCATTTCATCCTGGAGCACCTGAAGTAATTCCAGATGGTCGGCCGCGGCGCTCAGCACCGAGTCGAAGATCCGGTTGGCGAACAGGCTGCCGCCGACGACGATCGCGCTGCCGAGGACCACGCGGACCCACGCCACCGGACCGGCGAACATCGGGATTGACGGGCGGGCAACACCAGACTTTTTCCCACCCCGCATGAAACTAACCAGCTGAATCGGCTTCCAGATCGTGAAGCCGACCCAGCCGCCCAGGGCGCCAAACAGGGTTTGTAGCAGCGGGAGGCCGTAGAACGCCACGGCGCTGTTGGAGTGAATCGGCGCAGGCATCAGCACCAACGACAGGGCGCCGTTGACGGCACCGACGAAGCCGCCGAGCAACGAACCGTTGCGATGAGCGGCTCCGGCCAGGACCCCGCCCAGCGCCGGCACCAGCACTTGGAGGACTTGCAGAAACAGGAGACCGTGAAAGCTCGTCCATGCCTGAGCGGTTTCGCTCTCTCCACTGATCATCATCAGGATGCCGGTGAAGAGATGGCGCAGGGCATAGAACAAACCCTGTGCCAGGAGCACACCGATCACGACCCGACCGCCCGCCGTGTGCATCCAGCGGCTGCGCTTCCAGTTCGCGGCCGCTGCGGCTCGGCTCGGATCGTAGAACAGCAGCCGGACTCCACAATCCGGGCAGTGGAGGTTCTGCTCGTTCGCTGTACCGCACTGAGGACAAACCATCGCCATGTGCTATCACCTGCTCGCTGGTCGGCCATCGGACTTCCGACGGTCTGGCTCTGCCGCACGGCGCCGCGCGGTGGACCGAGCGTTGCAAGTATAGGTCAGGTTTTCGCGCGGTGCGGTATTCTGTTGTCGTCGCCGCATGTGGCGTAGTATTTTCCCCGGCAACGCCTCCCACAGCGAATGCGCAGGTACGATCATGCCGACACCCTATCTGCTGGCCATCGACCAGGGCACCACCAGCACGCGCGCCGTCGTTTACGACGATAAAGGCCGTGTTTGCGGCAGCGCCGGCCGCGAGTTACCACAGCATTATCCGCGGCCCGGCTGGGTCGAACACGATGCCGAGGAGATCTGGCAATCCGTCCTCGCAGTCATCCCCGCGGCGCTGGCCGCCGCTCACGTCGAATCCAAAGATCTCCTCGCCATCGGTATCGCCAACCAGCGCGAAACCGTGGTGCTGTGGGAACGTGCTACCGGCCTGCCTCTGGCGCGCGCCATCGTCTGGCAAGACCGGCGCACCGCCGACTTCTGCCGCGAACATCGGCAGGACGAGGACTGGCTCCGGCAGCGGACCGGCCTGGTCCTCGATCCGTACTTCTCGGCGACGAAACTCCGCTGGTTGCTGCATCAGGACGCTTTCTGGCGAGCGCGCGCGGAAGCGGGGAAACTGGCGTGCGGCACCATCGACACATTTCTGATCTGGCGTCTGACCGGCGGCCGTGTTCACGCCACGGATCGGAGCAACGCCTCGCGCACCCTGCTCTTCAACCTGACCGGCGCTCGCTGGGATGAGGAGTTGTGCCGCTGGTTCGACGTGCCGGCCGCGCTGCTCCCGGAAGTACGCGCCAGTGCGGCCGATTACGGGACGACCTTCGGCCTGGGCGTTCTACCGGACGGAGTGCCGATCCGCGGCGTGGCCGGCGACCAACAGGCGGCGCTCTTCGGCCAGGGGGCGTTCGCACCGGGTGAAGCGAAATGCACCTACGGCACCGGGGCGTTCTTCCTGCAACACCTCGGCGACCAGCCGACACTTTCAAAACACCGATTGCTGACGACGTTGGCGGCCAGCGGCTCGGGACCGCCGCAGTACGCACTCGAAGGGAGCGTTTTTGTCGCCGGAGCGGCCGTGCAGTGGCTGCGCGACGGGTTGCGGTTGCTGGACAACGCACCGGCGATCGAAGAGTTGGCGGCGCAGTCCGACCCGGACCAGCCGGTAATCTTCGTACCCGGCTTCGTCGGCCTGGGGGCGCCGCACTGGGTGCCCGATGCACGCGGCGTGTTGTTCGGACTGACGCGCGGCACGACGGCAGCGGACCTCGGCCGGGCTACCCTGGAAGGCGTGGCGTATCAGGTGGCGGACCTGATCCAGGCGTCCTCCGCCGACGCTGGGACGCCGTTGACCGAATTGCGCGTGGACGGCGGCATGGCCCGCAACGCGCGCTTTCTTCAGTGCCAGGCCAACGTGCTCGGCATCCCGGTATTGCAGACGGCACAGAGCGAAGCGACGGCGCTGGGGGCGGCGATGTTGGCGGGTTTGGCGGCCGGATTATGGCCGGACGTGGAAAGCCTGCGACAGCTGACCAGCGCGGCACGACGCTTCGAGCCGGTGCTGCCGGATGAAGAGCGCCGGCGCCGACTGAACCTCTGGCGGCGTGCGGTGCGGGCGGTGATCGCGTTTTATACGGAATGACGTGCTGGTTCATGAACCTAGGAAGCTCGACGCGTAAGCGAGGGGAGCGGCTGCAACCCCTCGCTTACGCGTCGGGCTCCAATGTGATCCTTCACTTACCACTGGCGTACTCGATGATCGCCTTTTCGGGCCGCATCAGTTCGTTAACGTACCGCTTCATCTCCCGCTGAGCGATCTCATTGCGGAGCTTGTCTCGAATCTGCTTCAGCAGCTTCTCGTCGAGCTTCATCTGCCCGGCCAGTTCGTGCTTCACGACCCGCACGATGTGATAGCCGGTCGACAGCTCGATCAGAGAGCCAACCTCACCGTCGTGCAGCTTGAACAATACGTCGCGCGCCTCGGGAGGCCGAATCTCGTTGGGGCGCCGGCCGATACCCTCGGCGTTTTTCCGCAGGGAGCTGTCGCCGTTGTCGTATTGCTTGCTCAGGGCCGCGAAATCTTCGCCCTTGCGGGCACGATCGGCCAGGGCCTGGGCATGGGCGCGGGCCACGGTGCGCGAGGGGTGGCGGCTGGCGTCGATGAAGATGTCCTGCCACACGACGTTGTCGTCCACCTTGAACTCTTCGGGGTGCGATTCGTAATACTCGACGATTATCGTGTGCGTCGTGCCCTTCTCGATCGCGCCACCGACAACGTTCTTCAGGTACTCCAGCGCCATGAAGTTCCGATGCCATTGACGGCGGATCATGTCCAGCGACATGCCCTGGGCGCGGAAGTAGTCTTTGATGTCTTGGTCGGTCTTGAACGGGCCCTTCAGACGCATGGGCTGCAACACCTGATGATCGAATTCCTTCTCGGCCGCTTCCTTCAGCTTGTCGAGCATTTTCGGCACTTTTTGCAGCCGGCTGTTCATGTCCTGAATGGTTACTTCGCGCTCGACGATTTGCGCGAGGGCGGCACTGATGATCTTGTTCGTTTCTTCGGTCCGCTGCGGTTCGGGGAGGCCGCTGACGCCAAGAAGGGACTGGTACGCCGTGGCGCGGACCTCTTGTTCGAGAATAGCCTCGCCATTCACGGTTGCGCAGATGCGGGCCACCGGTGGGGCATTGGCGACGTCCGCGGGCCGGTCCGGCGGCTGGTCGATCAACTTGGGAGGCGTTTTGGTGGGAGCCTGTCCATCCGGCATCTGCGCACGGGCCACGTCGCTGGGATTCTTCCCGGTGCCGGCCGCAGCGATGGCCCCAGCCAGGTCTCCATCGTGTGCGATCTGCATCACCGGATCCGACCCGCAGCCGAACGCCGCGGCGATCAACAAGGCCAACGTCGGCCCACCGAGAAACTGTCGGCTCATTGTGCGCTCCCCTGCCTGCCGAGGGACGGAACGATCCTCGGTTCGGCGGGGACTATAGCGATCGATGGGACAGATACAAGATGAGTTGGAGCGACGGAGCGTAGCGGCTCATCGGGGCAAATGGAGCACTCCGCCGGGGGTGCGCGAGTACGCGACCCCCGTCTGGGCTATGCAACCCCTTCGGGGTAAAGACAACCGCGGGCAGCCTGCATTTACCCCAGAAGGGGTTGCATAGCCCAGCACTCCGCCGGGGGTGCGCGAGTACGCGACCCCCGGCTGGGCTCTACAACCCCTTCGGGGTAAAGACAACCGGGGGCAGCGCCTGCATTTACCCCGAAGGGGTTGCATAGCTCAGACGGGGGTCGCGTACTCGCGCACCCCCGGCGATAACCCGCGCACCCCCCGGCGATAACCCGCGCACCCCCGGCGATAACTCGCGCACCCCCCGGCGATCACTCGCGCCCCCCGGCTTAACTCAATATCCCTTCGCTTTATCAACCACGCACAGCAACGGTTCGCCGGCGACGAAGCGGCGCACATTTTCGCGGAACAGCCGCCACTGCCGTTCGCGGCCCTCCGGCGACTGACCGCCGGTGTGGGCGCTGACGATCACGTTCGTCATCTGCCGTAGCGGATGGTCCTTCGGCAGCGGTTCCGGGTCGGTCACGTCCAGACCGGCGCCGCCGATCAGCTTGGCGGTCAGGACGGCTTGCAGTGCCGCCGTCTCGACCAGTCCGCCGCGGCCGACGTTGATGAGCAGCGCGGTCTTTTTCATCATCGCCAGCTGCTTGCGGCCGATCAGGCCGTGCGTCTCCGCCGTCAGGGGGCAGGCCAGGACCACCACGTCGGCCTTCGGCAGCAGGTCCATCAGCTTATCGGGCTTGTCGAGGCTGAAGACGAACGCTGGCCGCTCGGTCACCTTGGGATCGACGGCCGACACGCGCATGCCGAATGCTTCCGCGCGCCGGGCGATCTGGGTGCCGACGCCGCCGAGACCGACGACCAGCATCGTCTTGCCGTGCAGCTCCGGTCAGGTCGGGCAATTCGCTCGGTCGCCGTCTCCTTGATGCCGCCGGGTCAGGTTCAGCAGCAGGGCGAAGGCCTGGTCGGCCACCTGCGGACCATAGATGCGTGCCGTGTTGGTCAGCACGATGTTGCCGTGTACCAGCTCCGGCGGCAGTTCCTTCTCGACGCCGGCATGACCGACTTGAATCCAGCGCAGGTTCTTCCCAGCCCTGACCATCTCGGACGTGGCGGAGAAGCCGAGCACGGCGTCGGCGTCGGCGACCAGTTTGGCGGCGTCTTCCGGACTCCTGCGCCGGCAGGAACTCGACTTCCGGCGCGATCAGCTTCAGCTCCTCCAGCCGCGCCGGCATCAGGCCCGACGGCACGACGATGCGCTTCGGCTTCTTCCAGCCGGGCGAGTCCTTCGTCGGCGAGGGACCCTCGTAGATGCCGAAATCCTCCGCCAGGTCCCACGGCGCGACGCGGCCCGTCAATTCGTCGTAGACGTGCTCGACGTTCGCCGTCGCGCGGCTCGACGCCGGTCCATTCCTTGTACCACGGCATGTCGAGCGACTTGTGAATCTCCTCGGCGTTCTTCTTCGCGGCGATCCCCTGGCGAACCTTGTCGCGCAGCTCGACGAAGTAGCGTTTCTGCCGTTCCAGCAGGTCCTTGCCGGCGAGCGGTCCGTGGCCGGGGCAGACCATCTTGACGTCGAGCTGCTGCATCCTCTCCAGAGCGCGAATCCACGACGCGGAGTCGGAATGGCCCATGAAGTTGAACGCGCCGTTGACGCAGGCATCGCCGGTGCAGAGGATCTTGTGCTTCGGCAGATACGCCACCGCGTCGCCGGCCGTGTGAGCGTGGCCGAGGAACAGGAACTCGACCCGCTGCTTGCCGTCGTCGAGCACCAGCTTGTCGTCGAAGACCACGTTGGGCACCTTCAGCTTGCTCTCGGCGACGTCCTTGCGGCCCATCGGTCCCTTGCCGGCGTCCTCGAATTCCTTCGGGCCGTTGACGCGCAGCAGCCGGGCGCAGTTGGTCTGAGCGACGATGCCGGCCCCAGCCTTGGCGAAGACGGCGTTGCCGTAAGCGTGGTCGCCGTGATGGTGCGTATCGAAGACGTAGCGGATCGGTTTATCGGTCGTCTTCTTGATCGCCGCGATCACGTCGCCGGCTTCCTTGGGGAAGTTGGCGTCGATGACGACGACGTAATCCTCGAAGACGACCCAGATGTTATTGCTGCCGCCGAAGACGACCTTCTTGATCGGTGGCGCTGATGGACGAGTAGCGGAAGAAGACGCCGGGCGCGATTTCCTTGACGTCGTTGAACTTCATCTTCGGCAGATCATCGGCCGCCGCGGCAGGCAGGGAAGCGAGGAGGACGAAGGCCAGGGCCGTCGGACGGCCAGCGGTCCACAGACGCATGACGATACTCCGCAACAGGGCGCCAGGAAACAGAGTGCGCTGGCGGACACTGTATGCGGGGGAAGAGGAGTGTGCAAGGGGCGGATCGGGAAAGATCACATCACGACGCGGTTGCGCCCGGCGTTCTTGGCCTGGTAGAGCTTCTCATCCGCCTGGCGGATCAGCTCGTTCGGCGTCAGCGTCTCATCGCCGTTGGTCGTGGCCACACCGATGCTGATCGTCACGGGGAACGACTTGCCTTCGTACTCGAAATGGTGTTTCTCCACCAGCACCCGCAACCGTTCGGCGACCACCTGGGCGCCTTCGAAGGTCGTTTCCGGCAAGACGACGACGAACTCCTCGCCGCCGTAGCGGGCGAACAACTCTTCTTTCCGAATGCTGCCCTTGACGCACGCCGCGATTTCCCGGAGCGTGAAGTCGCCGCCCAGGTGGCCCATCTCGTCGTTGATCGACTTGAAGCGATCCAGGTCGAACATGATGAGGGCCAACGGCCGCTGGTAGCGGGCGGAACGGGCCAACTCGCGGTCGAGGAACTCCAGCAGATAGCGTTTATTATGGATGTCGGTGAGTCCGTCGATGATCGTGAGGCGATAGATTTCTTCGTGATACTCCGCCTCGACGTTGCCGCCGGCCAGGAAGCGGTAAATACAGTTGCCGACGCGCAGGTAATCGCCGTCTTTCAGTTTGCAGATCGAGGCCGGCACGTCGTTGACGAACGTGCCGTTCGTGCTCTGCAGATCCACCGCGTAGTAACCGTCGGCACCCGGCTGGACGCGAGCATGGCGGCGGGAAACCGAATGGTCGTTGATGCGAATGTCGCAGTCGTTGCCGCGCCCGAGGACCATCGGCGTGTCGCTGAGGCCGTAGCGAGCTCCCATGCCGGGGCCGGTCGGGTAAATGTGAACGACGCAGGCATCGCGACGAGTGGTGGACACGGGCCGTTCGGGCGGTGTAACCCAGGTTTCAGTCGGTTTCTCCATGCGTATCCTCGTCGCCTGGCATCGCTGGTCGTTCAGCAGGAGAGTGGATGGAACCGGTTGCGGTTCCCACCCCCGACCCGCGATCGTTCACCGCAGTATCTCTGTGGGGATTCTAGCCCATGAATAGTGGTAATGCCAACATCGAGTTCGCGCAAAACCGTAAAATCGCCAGACTCCATTCAGACGGGCATCGAATGTGGTGGGCGTAGATAGGGAGAGGTTCGATCGATCGCGTCTGCCGCTCCAGCGCTACGCACCGAAAGAACGGCCCGTTTCCCCTCGCCCCGGAACTCCGGGGAGAGGGGCATGCTGCTCCCCTCGCCCCGGTACTCCGGGGAGAGGGGCATGGTGCTCCCCTCGCCCCGGTACTCCGGGGAGAGGGGTCGGGGGTGAGGGGCGAGCCGCGGAGCAGTGTTCTGCCTCGCACCCCTCACCCCCGACCCCTCGCCCCGGAGTACCGGGGCGAGGGGAGCAGCGCTGTGATGCATTAAAGCCGGCCGATCGAAGTCGGTGCTGGCGCCGCTTCCTTCGGTCCGGGATTGGCCGGCAGCGGTGCCGGGTCTGGCGCTTCGCCGTAAGGAGAGCGCAGTTTCAGAAAATCCCATGCGTCCCCCGGAGCGCTCGCGCCGGTCGTTTTCGGGATCGGTGCCAGCTCGACGGGCGGCAGCACCTGCGTTTCGACGACCGGCACCAGTCCGGCCACGCTTTGCAATTCGTGAGCCAGTGTCTCCAACGTCGAGCGGCACGTCGGCGTCTCCGAAGAACGATACGTCGGTACAGGTCAGATTGACGGCATCCTCCAGAACCGGACCGTTCCCGAGCCAATCCTTCGTGCGGATGTTGACGACCCGGCCGACGTTGGCAGTCTTCATCTCCGGCACATCCTCCAGCGCGATCCCTCCCATGTAGACGATCAGATCCACGGAGATACCGTCACGCTGCACGGCTTTGGCCACGTCGCGCACCCCGTTCGCCCCGAGGTTGTAGCCGATCAGCACGAAATGAGCGTTCTCGTCTTCACCATGCAGTCGGCGAATCTCTTTGGCGATCGTGCCGGCGTGATAGAGCTGGCCGTAGTAAGTCTTGATGAAACCCAGCGATTGCACGTAGTCGCGGACGCCGCTGAGATTGGAGACACAGAGCGGATCGATCCCCTGGATGAAGAAGACGTAAACGTGATTGCGGCAGTAGCGCGGCAGCGTGTTACAGGCCGACTTCTGCTCGGGTGGAGGTTGTCCGGTGGAGTGGCAGAAGGAAAGACAACCGCTGCTCAGCGCGGATGCCGCCAGCAGCCAACCGCTCAGTTTGCGTATGCTACCGCGCCTGCCCGTCATGACTGAGTGCCTCCAGCTGCCGTCGCACTTGTGCGGCTTGAAACGATTCTGCCGTCTGTGCATAATCTTCGGCCGGCGCCGGCCCCGGACTGGATGCCTGGAAGCAGCGGCGCGGCGAATGGAGATGTTCGACAGGAGAAGCTGTAACGATTGTGCCGATATTACGGGATAACCGATCGGGCATTTCACTCTTCGTTGGCATACCGCGGCTCCCAGGTTCCCGTGAGACGCAAACGATAACGAGTGGTGGTCGAGAACAGGTCCATGCCGGGAGACGACTGATGCGGCGATTGCACAGGTGGACAGTCGTGATGCTGCTATTGCTCCCCGTGACCGGCCGCGCCGCGGACCCGCTCACCGACGAATTGTCATCGCGCCTGCGCGGCCTCGTGATACAGTTCCTGCCGAATCCGCTGCTCGAAGACACCAAGCACTGGGGCGGTCAGAAGGAAGTGGCCGACGGTGTCACCTGGCACGGTAAGGGCCTGGAGGTTCATCCGGAGGTGCGGTACAAGCTGAAGAATCACGGCAAATGGTGGAAGGTGCGCGTGACCTCTCCCGGCAACGGCGACTCGCTCGTCCTCCAGTTGCGCGACCTGCAACAACCGGAATCCGGCCGCATGACCTTCACGGCATTCATCGCCCTGGATACCGAGGTCGATTATGAACGCCAGGTGTGGGAGGACGGTGTGCGCCTCCACAGCGGCAGTGTCCGCGCCCGCCTCCACGTTGAACTGACCCTCCAGTGCGAGGCGACGGCCCGGCTGGAACCGAAGGAGAAGGGCTTGCCGGAGATGGTCTTTCGGTTGCACGTCGTCAAATCCGATTGCCACTACGACGACCTCGTGGTGGAACACATCATCGGGCTGGGCGGCGAGGCGGCGAAACTGATCGGCAACGCGGCCCGCGCCAGCGTCAAACACTGGCATCCGTCGTTGGAGCGGAAACTGCTCGACAAAGCCAACGCCGCCATCCTCAAGGCCGGTGACACCAAGGAGGTCCACGTCAGTCTGACGAAGGTATTCAAGAAATGACGCTCTTGATGCCGCGTTGCATCACGACGCGGAACGCGCCGGTAGGTGTCTCATCGTTCCCGTTGATCTTGTCTCTCGCGTAATCCTCTTCGTTTGTAGCCCTTAATCGAGTTGAAGCGGATGTTCCCCGTTCGGCGCCACACACCGCGCCGTCGTCGCCGATTTCTGAGGACGCAGCACCGCGTGTGGGGAATGCTATGGTGTGCCCGATCGGATCGTCCTCGATCTGAGGAGCGATCGGTTCGGGACGCCACCTAGAGGAACCCCACGATGAAACGCCTGGTCCTGTCGGCCATGCTGGCTTCGAGTTTGTTAGCACTGTCCGCGCGCGAGTCGCGCGCGGATGGGTTCAGTTTCGACCTTCACCTCAGCGGCTCGGCCAGTTTTAATTGTTGGAGCGGCTGCGGTCCCGGTTACGGCAGCTGCGGTCCTTGCCCGCCGTGTTACAACTTCGGTCCCTGCTTCGCACCGGCATTCAGCACGCTAGGATACGGTGCTCCCCCCGCCGGCTACTACGATCGCATCGGCTATCCCGGCTACCCCGGCACACCGATGGGCTATCCCCAGGCAGCCTACGGTTATCCGTCCGCGGCTCCGTCTTACGCCCCAGGCTGCTCCAGGCAACGCCCCGCCGCCGGCTCAGCCGACGGCACAGCAGGTTGGTTACTATCAGCCGAGCGGCTATGCGGTGCCCTCATACTGGTACGGTCGGTAACGCGCTCCGAGAAGCGAACCGCGCGGTTCGTCCCGATGGACGAGCCTCCACGGCTACAGAGAACGGAGTCGGCACTCGGTCGGCCGCTTTTGAGTGGACGGTGCCGCGACGGAAGGAAATGTTTCAGGGCCGGCGGGATCGGCGTTCTCAAGGAGAGAGGCCGCCCGCTGGCTCCCATCACTGAGGAGTCACCGCCATGAATCGTTTGTGCTCGCTTGCGATCCTGACTGTCGCCTGCACCGCCTGTAATGCGCGGGCCGATGGTTTCAGTTTCAACCTTCGATTGAGCGGCTCGGCCAGTTGCAATTACATTGAAGGTACGGGTTGCTGTGGCCCATATTGCAGACCGTGCGGCCCGTGCGGTCCCTGTGGCCCCTGCGGTCCCTGCGCCGCACCGCTCGGCCCGTGGTATCTCTACTGGCCGATGGACGCTCACTTCCAAACGCCCGCACCGATCACCTATCCCTTCTGGCCGGCACCCCAGATACCACAGGGCGCCCCGCCTGCCTTGCAACCGGCCTGCTACTATCCCGCTGCTCCTGCCTACTGGTACGGGCGGTAGCCCTTGTGTGCCGGGGTAAGGCGAACCGCCGTTCGAGAGTCTACACTCCCGAACGGCGGTCTTCGTTTGCGCAGCTTGCATGTCGTTCCTCCGACGAATGCGTGCATCGGTTCGGGGACGCATAGAATCGGCATGGTTCAATAACGGGTGGCACCGTGGTAGGACGGATTTGCAATCCGTCCGCAATAGCCCGGACGGATTGCAAATCCGTCCTACCATCCAATCCCGCCCTCCGGTCCTTCCGACCCGAGCCCAATTCATTATGTCACCACTGCCACACGTCGCCGTAAATAAACGAGGCCGTTTGCGCGAATGTCCTATGTGGGAAAGCCGTCTTCCCGGAAACGGCGAGATGCGTATAATGAGGGTTTTCTGCCGTATGAGGCGGCTGGCTGAACGCAAGGGAGTTCGTCATGGCGATCTGGGGCGATGTGCCGATGTGGATCGTGGGGCTGGTCAACATCGTGTTGATCGTCATCAGCCTGTTCTTGATCCTGCTCGTGTTGATCCAGCGCGGCCGCGGCGGCGGTCTGGCGGGCGCGTTCGGCGGCGCCGGCGGTCAGAGCGCCTTCGGCTCCAAGGCCGGCGACGCCTTCACGCGCTTCACGATCTACGTCGCCGCGGCGTGGATCTTGCTCCTGATGATCGAGATCAAGCTCGTGCAAGGCTCCCTCCCGAGGAGGACGAGCGGAGTCGAACGAGTTGAACCGGTCAACGATCCGCCTCCAACCAATGATGCCTCGCCATAAGGCGAACGGCGGGAAATGATTTACCCGTAGCCGAAGTCGCCAGACTTCGGGTGGAGCGTCCAAACCCGAAGTCGCCAGACTTCGGCTACGGGAACTTAGAACCTGAAACAAAATTAACCTCGCTTACGCGTCGGGTTGGTATCCGAGCCTACTAACCCGAAGCGTAAGCGAAGGAGAGAGCCATCTGTCGTTAATTTTGTTTCAGCCTCTTAGAACCTGCCGCTCGCCTTACTACTCGGCGGCCGTGGCTATCCTGGAACGGGGCGGTGGAGATCGGCGTGTTATTCAGCATGACGGGCTTCGGCGAGGCCAGCCTCCAGACGGACGCGCTGGGCCTCGCCATCGAACTGCGGGCGGTCAACAACCGTTATCTGAAGGTGACGCTGCGCACCGCCGAACCGTACAACCTCCTCGAACCGGAGTTCGAGAAGGTCATCCGCAAGACGGTCCGGCGCGGCACCATCCAGGTTCACTTGCGTCTGCAGCGCAGGGATCGCCGCAGGACTATCAGATCAACGCCGCCGCTCTCCGAGGCTACCTCTCGAAAATCCGATCGTTGTGCCAGGAGATGGAGCTGCCCAACGACGGCGAGGCGCTGCTCGGCCAGGTGCTCATGCTGCCGGGCGTCGTACCGGAGCCGAGCAGCGCTCCGTTGCAGATCGAGGATGATTGGCCGAACATCGAGCGCGTGCTGGAACATGCGCTCTCCCGCCTCCAGGCCATGAGGCAGGAGGAGGGAGAGGCGATGGCGCGAGTTGCTCCAGCTCCGCGATCAGATTGCCGGCGAGCTGAACAAGATCCGCCAACGGACGTCGCAGGTCGTCGTGGCGTACCGCGATCGTCTGCTGGAGCGCGTCCGCTCGCTGCTGGGCGAACTGGACGTGAAGATCGATCGTAGTGACCTCATCAAGGAAGTGTCGATCTTCGCCGAGCGCGCCGACATCGCCGAGGAGGTGGTCCGGCTCGACAGTCATCTGGTTCAGTTCCAGGAGATCGTGCGCGAGCCGGAGAGCGCCGGCCGAAAACTCGAATTCTTGACGCAGGAGATGTTCCGCGAGACCAACACCATCGGCTCCAAGGCCAGCGACGTGGACATCTCGCGCCACGTCGTCGAGATCAAGAGCGCTCTGGAGAAGATCCGCGAGTTGGTGCAGAATGTCGAGTAGTCAGGAATCAGGAGTCAGGAATCAGGAGCCAATCGCAAAAGATCGGCGAATTCTAACCCCTAACCCCTGACCCCTGACCTCTGACCCCTGACCCCTGATGACATGGCACACGGCCCCTTGATTATCGTGTCGGGCCCCGCCGGCGTCGGCAAGACGACCGTGGTGGCCCGGCTGCTCAAGGAAAGCGGCCTGCCGCTGCGCCAGTCGGTATCGGCGACGACGCGGCAGAAGCGGGCCGGCGAGACGGATGGCGTGCATTACCACTTCTGGACGCGCGAGCGTTTCCAGGAACAAGTGGCCGCCGGCGCCTTCCTCGAATGGGCCACGGTCCACGGGCAGGACTGTTACGGCACGCTGCGGAGCGAGGTGGACCAGTATCGCAAGCAGGGCATCGGCGTCCTCCTGGTCATCGACGTGCAGGGAGCGGCTCGGGTGCGGCAGCAGTGTCCCGATGCCGTCTCGTTCTTCCTCAACGCTCCGTGGCAGAAAGTGGTCGATCGGTTAACGAGTCGGGGCACGGAAGCGGACGCCGTCGTCCGCCGCCGGTTGGAAACCGCCCGCGCCGAGATCCAGCGCGTCGGCGAATACGACCACGAAATCATCAACGACGACCTGGACAAAACGGTAGCACGGATGAGCGACCTTCTGGCCGGGTATTTCAAAGAGGGGAAATGATGCTCGACGAACTGAAGGAAGAAGGAATCGTGAACAAGGTGGGCGGCCGATTCAAGCTGTCCACGCTGATTCAGAAGCGCATGATCATGCTGAACACCGGAGCGCGGCCGCTGGTGGACGTGCGCGGCGGCGACAAGGCCGACAAACTGACGATCGTGATCCAGGAAATCCTGCAGAACAAGATCTTCCTGGATTCGACCGACACCGTGCAGTTTCGCGCTGTGGGTACTGGCGACGCCGTCCGTCGGGCGATGATGGGCGACATCTCCGGCGATCTCGGCGGCAGCGACGATTGAAAACAAATGCGGAAGTCAGAATGAATTCGATTCTGCATTCTGACTTCTGCATTCAATTCGAGGACGATTCCCATGGCTGACGGCTCCGACCTTCCCGCGACAGGCGGGGATACGGCCTCTGCTCCGCCTGGGGCCGTCACCACTTCACCCGAATACGCTCCATTGCCGCCTGGAGAACCCGAAGCGTATCAGCCGTTGTCGATGCTCGCCATCGCCGCCTTCGGAGTCGCTGCCCTTTACGCAGGGATCGTGGTCATCGGCGGCCTCTCGGCGATGTTAACCCAGACACGGTGGTTGTGGCCGCTCTGGACGCTGGTCATGCCGATCCTGGCAGCTGGGATGGGTTACCTGGCGCACATCCAGATCCGCCGTTCGGAAGGCACGCAGGGCGGTCTCAAGGTAGCCAGTTGGGCCATCGGCTTGAGCCTCAGCATCGGCGTCATTTACGGGATGTACTATCTCGGCACGTTTTTCGCGGTTCGCGCACAGGCCCAGTCGTTCGCCGACGTCTGGCTGAAGAAGATCGCCGACGGCAAGATCGCGGAAGCGTTCTTCGAGACGACGAAGCCGCCGCGTAAGATACGCCGTGCTCCAGAAGACGCCGATGATGCGGCCGCTCTGCGGCGGACAGCTCGAGCTGGATTACAACACGGCGCACGACCCTGGCCGTGGGCCATTTTCGGCGTTCTCCGCACTCGAATACGTCCGGTTGCTGCAAATCGCCGGATCGAAAGCGAAGATCGAAGCGACCGGCGTGAAGGATTGGGACTACGAAAAAGGCGGGTTCACGGTCACGCTGGGCTATCGGGTGACTACCGACCTCGCCACGATCCCCCTCCAGGTCAAAGTCCTCGGCGCAGGAGAGCCGCGACTACAGCGGACGACAGTGGCAAGTGATCTTTGAAGAAACCGGTATCACCGACCCAGCGACGTTCACCGACGAGGGCAAGAAACTGCGCGATCAAACCCTGGCGGCCGAATCCGTGGCCAGGCGCTGGGTGCAGCAACTAGCCGCGAACAACTTCGACGACGTCCACTTTGCCACCTTGACGCCGGAGGAGCGGAAAACGGCCCCGAAGATACGGCAGCAGTATCTGCTTGCGGGACTCGCTCTCGGCCCGGTGCCTGCCCTGGATGTGGATCTTGCCGCGAAGGAATATCTGGAATCCCGCCAGCATCTGCTCACGGGCGGCCTGATCCGCATCGAGGATAAAGTGTTCTGGAGTCCAAGCCCGGAACTTCGCCAGCTGGTGGAAGCGGAGATCAAAGCGATCTTCAATCCCGGCAGGTTCAAACATCGACGACTGGATATGCCACGGAGCGGCCAACCCGTGGTGACGCGCGACAACCAGCGGATCCGATTCGGTTTTGATCTGAAGATAAATATACCGCGGGACGACCCGGCGCAGCCGCATCTGGACGTTGAGGCACGGGTGATCGTCGGCGCTGATCTCGCCGAGTTGTCCACGCGGAAGCTCGCCGATGTAGTGTGGCGCAGTCGAGGCGCTGGAACTGGTGCGCGGTCGGAATGCCCCGCCGCCGGCCGGACCCCAGCGGCGGTAATAGTCCAGCGCCACCCCCCTCGCCCCGGTACTCCGGGGAGAGGGGTCGGGGGTGAGGGGAAAGCACCTGAGCAGTGATCTGTTCCTCCTCCCCCTCACCCCCGACCCCTCTCCCCGGAGTACCGGGGCGAGGGGAGCAGTGCTGTAATGTTAATTGCAGATTCTCTCACGGCTTCAGCGCATCACATGCCTCCAGAGCGAGGACGGCGAAGCTGGTGCCCGCATTGGTAATAAGGTTCGTGCGATCCGTGTTGAGGGAGCGCGTGAACCAGCGGCCCGACTCGCGCTGGTTCGATCGCAGCCACTGGACGCCGCGCCGGATCGACTCGTCCGCCGGCTTGATTCCCGCCTGACGCAGCACGAACACAACAAAGCCGGTGCCGTACCCGTCGCTTGGAGCCTTGCGCGTCGTTCGGATCGCCATTCCACCGCTTCCACGTGCCGAGGGAGTGCAGGCTCCACCCTCCATCGGCGTGCTGGAGAGCCAGCAATTCTCGGATCACTTCCTTGCATCCTTGTCGGTCATCAGTCCGTCGAGATGGACTGAAGCCCAGAGCAGCATCGCTTTGTGGTGCAGATCGGGCGACGGCGTTTTAGCGAAGTAGCCGCGCAGCTTCTCCAGACCGGCTTTCGCTTTCTCGGTTTTGGCGTAGCCTTCTGGGGCCATGCCGACGGCGAGAGCGACAAAGGCGGCACCGTAGTAGTCGTCGTGTTCCAGCGGGGCGTAGTCGCTCTTGATCCAGTTCCAGGCGCCGTTGGCCTGTTGCAGCTCCCACATGCGGTCGAGTCCTTCGCCGCGTCCGCGGATGCAGCTTGCCGGTGGTGCGGGCGTCGCTGATCGCCAGGGTGGCGGCCGTCACCACGCGGTCGGTGTCCCGATACATCCCCTCGTCCATGTCGTTGTGGTCCCATTCGCCGATACGATCTTCGACGAACTTGCGCACCTCGGCGAGAGAGGCCAGATCGCCCTTGAGCGCCGGCCGGCCGATCAGATACGGCAGGTTCGTATGGCAGGTAACGCACTTGCGTTCGCACGTCCAGTGCAGGGCGGCGCCGTCGAGATACGCGGCGGCTTTTTCCGGGGAGAAGGTTTTGGCGAGCGGTTCGTCCGCACGGCTGGGAGCCGGCTTCGGAACAATCGGATCGGCGGCACGGAGCCGGCTGCCGACGAGACAGAACCCGGCGCTCAGGATCAGGGCAAAGGGTCGCGGCATGATCGACTCCGTGAAAAGACGCGGGGTGATGATCGGGGTAAGGGCGGCTCTCAAATCAACGCAAGGGGCGCGAACGAACGGACAACACGTGGTCGGTTATCGGGCCGGTTTCTGCAACAGGTCGGGCCAGTGCGGCAGACTATCGAGCGGGTCGGCGTACAGGCGAGCACGCCGGTCTCCGGTTTGCCCTCAGGGAGCAGGAGTGGCGGCAGTGAGAGACGCTCGATCTGGTACACGCGCGATGCTTGCGGGTTTTTCCACACGAGCGTACCGCCCTCCGCCACGGGGACCGTCGCCGTCAAGTCGCCGCCCGGTTCGTAGAGAATGCCGCTTCCGGCCGTACGATTGAAGACGTAGCGCGTCGAGCTGGATACCGCGCACCCGCACTTTCTTCGTCTTCGTGTTGTCCAGTGAAAACGAGAGCTTCGACTTGTCGCCGTCCTTCTGATACTCCAGCGTGAGGACGGCATTGAGCGGCGGTTGGGCGAGTGCCGCGCTATCCTCGGTCACTTCCAGGACGAGCCGCGTCGCCCGCAGCGGGAATGACGTCTCGCGCAGAAAACCGGCGAGTTCCTTGATCGTATTGCGGGCCGGACCACCCAGCAGCGGCATGAGCGCCTTGACCAGGAACCGCCAATCTTCCAGACCGCTCGGCTTTTCGGCCCAGGAACGCAGCTTATCCCAATCCTCGTCCGTCCCGACCTGCTTCCACACCAGCTCGCGGACGGGCCGGAGGAGGTTCTCATAGGACCGATTCGCCTCGCGGGTGATGTCGTCGCGCAGACGCTGCGGCAGGGTGTCGAGGCTGATCTCGGCAGCGAACTGGGGATAGTGCTTCGCCAGTTCTGCCGCCTTCGCTTTCGCCGCATCCAGACTGAATTCCTTCGGGATCACCATGACCGCGGGTGGTGTGGCAACCGTCCGCACCAGGCCTAGCCCGGCTAGCGCATCGCGCACCCCGGCCAGTTTGCCGCGTCGGTTGGCCCAATCGAGGCGCGCATGTGTCACTTCGTCGAAGGCGAGGACGGTGCCATACGTCAGGCTTGTCGAACCAGGGATGTGGTCGGTCGGATTGGAGTCGGCCTTGGGACTCATGGCGATCGCCTGCTGAGGATCGCTCAACCAATCCTTCAAGCTCTCGGGGCTGGCGGTGAGGTCCTCGAATGCGAGCAGCTTGTCGGCAGCCGTGCTGCCGGTGCGGAACTGCTGCTGTGCGGCGAGGACGGCTCGTTTCAGCGCGTCGAGATCCTTGAGCCGTTCCGCGCGGCGGCGGACAGCATCTGTGTCCGCCCAGTCCTCGGGAGCCGGTAGGTCCTCGACAGTGTCGCGGAGTTTATCCAGCGCGGGGAGCGAGCGCACCTGCATCAGCACGCGCGGCGGCGGTATCTTCTCCAGTAGATCGAGGTATTCCCGCAACTCCGTGAGCCGCTCCTGCACGAGATTGTGGTCGTCGGTGGGAAGGGAATTGAATCCGGGATCGTCGTGCAACTTCTGGAGGAGTGCCGCGCCGTGACAACTCCACGACAGGCGACTTGAGCCGTTCGGCGGCCGGCTCTCGATCGCTGAAGCGAAAGCTCTCGACACGCAATTCCAGCTCGGACTTTCCTCGACCGTCGCGGAGAAGCTGCACCGTCGTCGTGGCTGCCATCACGACGACAAGGATCACGGACGCCCAGAGCGTCCAGGACAGACGCGTTTCCGCGCGGCGCTGTCGTACACGATAAGCCGCGGCTTGCTCCAAACACTGGCGGAACAACTCGGCGACGCCATAGGATTCGCGCGACTTGGCCGAGCCGACCAGCGCCGGCCGCCGCGCCGCCGTGGCCCAGTAGTGAACTTCGATACGGCCGAACGCGGGTTGACCGCTTTCTCCCTCATGCGTGAGATAGACCTGGAACCGTGCGTCCACGTCGCGTTTCCGCTCCTCGATGCGTTCGATCCAGTCCATGGGCGTGTCGGTCGGTTGGGCAAGGAGGTCGCACTTGGTCAGCACGAGGAACACCGGCAGTCCCGCGGTGTCGAGGCGCCGGCCGCGCTGCACTTCCAGGCGCGCAGGAAGATGCCGAACGACTCGAAATACGCATCGAGCTGTTCCGGCGCTGCCGAGGCGTCGAGCGGCAGAACAGCACGTCGGCAAGGAGGACTTCCCCGGCGATGCCGTCGTCGATCACCCGAGCGTGCGCCTGCCACGGATTGGCCAGCAATTCCGCAGCGGCCTTGCCCGGACAGTCGATGAGGACGGCCGAGGCGCTCGGTCCCTTGCCGTTCGGGGGGCTGGGAAGCGGCTCGAACGTGACGGGCAGCGCGAGGGGAGGCGCACCGTCGGGCGCCGGTTGGCCGACGGCTTTGCGCAGCCCGGCCAAGCCTTGCGTCACGTCGATGAGCCGGCCCTGGAGCTGTTGTTCCTGCGCCATGCCGAGGACGGCCAGCAGCGCCGTCTTGCCGGCGCCGGGTGGGCCGAAGAAGACGACGCGGAAAGCGTCCTCGGATATTGGAGCGGAAGCGGGAGGTGCGCTCATGCGTCGCTCCTTTGGAATTTTGTGGGGCAGACATCCCTATTCCCTGAACCATCCGCGACGCACCTTCTTCCCCGCGAGCCTCGCCGGCACGGACATGGAGCGCGAGCAGCGCGGGCAGGTGGCACGGCTCACTTTTTCTTCCCCTTCCCGGCCTGCTTCTCTGGTGGAGGGGAAGGCGGAGGTTCGATAGGTTCGATGCGGTCGATCAGGCTCAGGCCGATCATAGAGCCGCGCTGCGCACATCGCCCTCGGCCAGAGGCGTGCCGATGACGATGGCATCCACAAGGATCATCACAAACTCGGGGTGACGCACATCATAGGTGCGGCCAGCGGTCATGGTGATACGGAACGGCTGGAACGGTTCAGCCTTGAGCCAGTACTCTATGTCTTCAGGTGCCACGTGCGTTGTTCCTTGCATTCAGGATTTCAACTTCTTGCGGATCATACAGTGTATGATCCATCGCGCAAAGCCTTGCCGCAAGGCGAGACAGACAGGAATGTCTTCTCCGCGGACGAAATGGGTGGATGCCGCTTCTCGGCGGCGAGTGCGTCACAGCGGAGCTTTCCCCGTGAGTTTGGGTTTATCGATCCAGTTCTTCTTCTTGAGACGCTTGGCTAGTTCCTCCAGCTCTTCCAGAACCTCCGTTCGGTCTTTTTCAAGGCTCTCACCAGAGTAGTAGTTCAGTTTCACTTGATCTGGCACCGGTTGTTGTTGACTTCATTGCCGATGAAGTTTTTTAGTTCCCCGAGGTTCATCAGCACGGGGGGCCCCTTGTCGGTCTTCACTCGGTAACGTTGATTATTGTCTTTCGCTTGCTTATCGGCGATCTTCTCGACTGTAGCAGGAGCGAGTATGTCGATTTCCAGTATGGTCTTGCCTGCGGGCGAATCCGGCTTATGGTCGTCGGGTTCTTTCTCTCGGGGGTCAGCGACCCTATCTTTTTCGGTTTTCTGGTCGCTGCCCTTGTCCTTTCCGGCACCCTCTCCTTCTCCTGCGCCCTTACCGGGGCCGAGTCCTGAACCGAAGAGCCAGAGTGCAGCCGCGATCCCAGCCGCCGCCGCACCGCTGAAACGAACGAGGTTGACGGCCGGCCCCGGCGCCTTGGTGCGTGTGACCGTTTTGCTGAGCACTTGCACGACCAGACCCGCGAAAAAGGCACCCGTCGCCGCGATGCCAAGGGCGAGCAGCATCCGAACCGGCAACGATTCCGGTGGGTTCGGCAGCCAGCTGAAATCGGTCAGGCTCAGCATGGTCGGCAACCTTTCTAACGCGACCCCTCGTAGATTAGGGCAAGGCCCTTGAATAACTGTTCGTAGTTCTCCCGGTCGTCGTCAGTCGGGTGATTCATGTCCTTGCGCGGCACGGGAGGGTATTTCACGACATATACAATGGACGCACTCTCGCCGAATTTCTGCCGGTCGTCCTTGATGAGCTGATCGGCCTTGTCTTTATCGACTCGAACCGGGCCATCCGCTTCCTGCACATATAATTGCCCGTCGCTGTTATCAATCTGGAGGATACGCGGCACGATCTGCGTCTTGATCGCCTCGATCTTGGCTTTGCGCAGTTCGTCGAGTTCTTTGCGTATCTTCTCCGGTTCGTCCGCGCCGAGGCCGCGCAAGCGATCGAGTTCGGCTTGCAGGCGTTGGTTCTCCTCCTCGACCGGCGATGCGGCGCTCTGCACAGTGCCCTTCGCCATCGGCATGACGAGGAAGACGCAGAACAGCAGTGTCAGCACGTCGATCAGTGGAATGAAGAAACGCGTAACACTCCGGCGCGGCATGGTAAGCATGACGATACCCGCAACAACGATTGTTTAGCCGCGGTTCGTAGAACCGCGCGGTTCTGCGAACCGCGGCTAAACATAATTCATAACCGCGATCCCGACTCGGGCGCTACCTTGGGTGCCGGTGAGCCGCCGCCGAGCGTCCGAATCACGTCGCGGCCGACCAGCACCACCCACGTCGGCAGGATGTTGATAAGCGCCATCAGCAGACCGCTACACGTCGCCGTGATGGCCGGGGCGTACTTGGCGATGACTTCCGACTGCGTTACCACATCCTTACCGCTGAACGATGCGAACGTCTGCATGATACCGGCCGTCGTGCCGATCAGGCCGAGCAACGGAAACCACTCCGCGGCCTGCGCCAGGTTCGACAGCCAGGGATCGAAGCGCTCGTCGAAGGTAATGCCGCGCCAGCGCAGCGACCGCCAGGCGAGGAACAACTGCGCCAGAAACAGCCCGAAGCCGAAGGTCAGGATCAGCTGGTCGAGGGACGAATGCTTCAGTTCCTTGAGGTAGAAATTGCGGGCGTCCACCGGCAGCGACGTGCCGATGAGCGCGGCCGCAAGCAGGGGGAACGAGATGAAGATCAGCGGCAGAAACGTCCGGATCAGCGCGCGGCGCACGGGTTTACCCTCTGCCGTTTAGCCGCGAGACTCCGGCGAGCGCTCCGGAGCGCTCGCCGGAGTCTCGCGGCTAAACGTCGGGCGGTGTTCCTGTAAAAACTCCGGCAGCGCTTGCGGCCGACCGGTGCGGTCCACGCACGCCAGCGTCGAGCTGCCCTCGGCCACCAGGTCGCCGTCGCGGTAGACCTCGTAACGGTGATCGATCCGCACCGCCGTCGTCTTGACCACGATCGTCCGCACCGTCAGCAGATCATCGTAGCGCGCCGGCTTCTTGTAACGCACCTCGACCTTCGTCAGCACCAGCAGGAAGCCCTGGTCTTCGAGGTCCTTGTAGGTGACACCCAGCTGCCGGAGCAACTCGGTCCGGCTCTGCTCGAAATAGACGAGATAGTTCGCATGATGCAGCAGCCCCATCCGGTCGGTTTCAGCGTAGCGAACGCGGATGGTTGTGTCTCCGCTCGTCATGGCGCCTCCGTGCGTTTTGTTTAGCCGCGAGCTTCTGCGAGCATTGGACACTCCAGGCGCTGGAATGTCCAACGCTCGCAGAAGCTCGCGGCTAAACAAATATCATCGGATCAACCCCACTCGATTCACCTGCGACGACAACGGCCACCACGGGAAGTAGAACGGGTAGTACACCACCTGCGCCCGTCCCAGCAGTAACCGTTCCGGCACCAGGCCCCAGTGCCGGCCGTCCGAACTCTGCGGGCTGTTGTCGCCCAGGCACAGGAAGTGCCCGGGTTGTACATAGAAGGTTTTGAACTGCGTTGACGCGGCATTCCACTTTGCGGGATCGAAGAAATCGACGTTCTGCGGATCGGGCCTGCTCGGATCGAGCGTGTAATACGTGTCGCGCCAGAGCTTGATCTTCTGAACGCGCACGGCCGCATTGGCAGCGCCAATGCTCGCCGGATGCAGATCGTTGTCCGTCGGCACGTCGGCGTCCGCGGCGACGTCGTAATCGACTCCGGGTTTACCGCCGGACCATTCGACCACGTGGTTATCGACCCAAACCGTCAGGCGCCGATCGACATTGGCGAAGCGCAGCCGCGAGGTTCCCTTGCCCAGCTTCGTTTCGGCGCTGTCGAGCTTGGTGCCCGGTTCCTTCTCTTTGGTCCCGAGTCGGTAAAGGGTACAGCGGCCGTTCGACAGGTCCCAGACGGCCCGGAAGCGGTCGTTCCCGCGTGACAACTCCAGCGCCAATTCGCCCTCGGCACGATCGACTACCGCCTCGCAATCCAGGCTGAGATCACCCACCCAGTTGCTGCCGTTCTGGCCCTGTCCCGGAATGTTGCTGTTGTAGCCCATCACGTCGGCGATCAACTGCGGCTTGTCGCTATCCCCGCGCAGGACGTGGCGATAGCGCAGCCAGTGGAGATCTTTTCCCTCCGGAGTATACTCAAAGCCGTTGGTGCCCGCGGCCTTCCATTCGTCGGTTGCCGGCCAGCGCACCCGGTTCGGCGTCTGATCGCTCGGCTGATGGTCGTTGTCGTAGACGTTGCGCCGCATCGACAGCAGCGCCTCCGGCGGCTTCTTGATAATCCCGAAGAGGCCCTTCTCGAAGGCCTCGTGCATTTTGCGATCGTCCACGTGCATGAAGTCGATGGACTTATGATTATTATCCTCGAAAGACCTGCGCCATAACTGGCGGCGCCGTTCCTCGCGCTCCGGGCCGACAAACCCGGCGAGGTCGTCAAAGCCCAGGTTCAAGTCGCGCACCTTGTCGGCCGGTAAGACGTACAACTTGCCCCCTTTGATGGCGATCATCTCGCCAGGCAGGCCAATCAGCCGCTTAATGTAGTTGATGGGAACGTGGTTCTTCTGCGGTCCGGAGTGCGGCCACGGCCCTTCCCCACCCCCCGAGTCGCCAGGGAATTTGAAGACCACCACGTCGAGGCGATTGGGCAGCGAACCGAACATCTCGTAAATGAACTTGGAGACGAGCACGCGATCGCCGCTGGTCCAACCGGGGTCGGGGATGGAGACGACGCCTGGTTGGCTCTCCTTGGGATGAGCGGGGACGAGACTCAATAACGCTTGCTGGAGTTCAGGCTGTTCGTTGCCGAAGACTCGTTGCAGCTCCTCCGCAAAGCTCTCCCGACCTTCATACGATTTCCGTGTCAAGTCTTCGAGTTTCGACCGTAATCCCGGCGGCAACGATCTTGCACCCGTATCTCTCAGCATCTTTTCTTCGATATTTTTCAGCAGATCGTCCGTGAATCGGAACTTTGCCTTCAGAGCAATCTCCTGGAGACAGTTCGGGCAGGTGCAGCCGACGATAGTTTCCAGTTTCGCCCCCTCCTGGGCGTCGGCTTCCTTGCTGGCGTTGACGGGGAACTGATACTTGCACGTCGGGCAGGTGACGACTTTCTGATAGCCCCACAGCGTTTCCGCCATCGAGCCGGTGGGGATGACGAACGCCTCGGCGGCGAAGGATTTCAACAGCAGCACCAGGACGACGACGAAGACGACGGTTTCGACGATCTCCCGGGTGTTGTCGGCGGGCTGGGCCGATGTCGCCGATTGCTGAGCGGTAGCCGACGAACCCCAGAGGACGCGCCACAAACTGCGACGTGGTGCCGGAGGGGCCGTGGCTGGCGCGGTCGGAGCGTGGCCATTCGAGGCAGGAACATTGCTCGGTTGGGCCGGGATGCTTGTCGGGGCGGGTGCTGGAGCCATGTTATGGTCGTCTGCCATGCCTCACCTTTGAATTGTGGACAAGGGCGTCTCGTCCTATTCTTCGAGCGCCGCGCGTTCAGATTTTCCCTCGAAACGCATTCCGGCTCCGGCGAACCATGTGGTTAGTCTATCGCTTGTGCCCCGTGGAGGTAAAGGGGGACGTCGATGGGCTCCCGAACCAGCGACTCGTCCACGAGCGATTCTACACTTTCTGCTTTTTCGAGAGCGATTTCCTGGCTTTAGCGTGCAGCATCGCGAGCAAATGTCCAGTCCGAACGTTGGTCATGAGTTCTTCGCGCTCCGCGACAGCCAAGGCTCCCTCCTGGTTTCTCTCAGCCAACTCATTCATCCGCTCCTGGTCTCTCTTGTTGAATCCCAGCGTCAGGACATACCGCGCCAGATTCGGGGACATTTCGCCGCGACTGTTGTCCAGCAACCGTCCGAACAAGGCCGCGTCGCTCGTCGCCGCCCCGGTCATCTACGCCGTGCTCATGGTTACTCCCACATGAGGCTCACCTACTCATCCGCCTTCAGCACCGCCAGGAACGTCTCCAGCGGCACCTCGACCTGGCCGACTATTTTCAAGCGCTTCTTGCCAGCCGACTGCTTCGCCCACAGTTTGCGCTCGCGCGTGATGTCGCCGCCATAGCACTTTGCCGTCACGTTCATCCGCTCCCGGGCGGGGTCGGCGGCCGACCGGCGGTTGTCCGGGCAGTTCGGAGGCGCAGGAGCCTGAACGGGATCGGGCTGCGACGCTTTCCCTCCCAAGAGACCGATAAATGCACCGGCAGTCATCTTAAACACCGTCTCACAAGCGCCGTAGAGTTGGCGCTGCAATTCGGTGGGCTCCCTCGTCGCAGTAAGGCCGACGGTCACCATCACGATGAGACAGAATCCACACAATGTCAAGTTGATGATAATCAGCAACTTGAACATCGGGTTTATTGAAACGACCACCGGTTTCAGACGCGCCATCCCTGTCTCCCGCGCCTTATACTTCCCGGACGACTCTTCCCGTGGAAAGGTCGATTGCCGTCGTCGAGAGCGGGTGTCGGACCGAAACCCAGGCGATTACGAACATGCTCTGAAGGAACGCCCGAGGAGAGATTTTCACGGCCTCAGGGTCCGCACTCTCCAGGTCCAGAGACGCCGCAACCATCGAACGAATCTGCTGGTGCGCTCTCCCACCTCAACGCCCTGGCGTGGGATTAAGCGGTCGGGAACGGTCTGAGTCGTCGGTTTATTGGTCGTAGACATCGTATCTATTCCTCGCTGATTTCGCCGCTTGCGGCTTGGCATCCCATTGCTAAGCCGCAAGCGGCGAATCCCATCGATCGTCCGCCTCCAGCACCGCCAGGAACGCCTCCTGCGGCACTTCGACCTGGCCGACCATCTTCATGCGCTTCTTTCATCTCGGTCCGCCGCGTTCCGCCTCTTGCTGTTTTTCTTCCTCGGTTGCGACCACCAGCTCTTCAAACAGGCGGAGATAGACCGGATGCACTCCGGCAATGTGCTGGCGGATCGTTTCGATGTCCGCTGGAGCGGTCTTCTTGAGGACCTGAACTACGTCTGCTTCATCTTGTCGGCGAGCTGAACTCAGTTTGGTTTCCATCCATCCTTCGAGGTTGGCGTAATCCATTCCCTCAAGAACGCCGAGGTGTCTCGGTCCCGGGATTCTGGTTGGGGCATCTTTGCCTGGCTTCCCTCCCTCGGGTATGATCTCGATCCTCACGCCTTCATATTCCAGCTTGTGCCACCCGTCGGGGTCTCGCCAGAGGACCTTGATGCCATAGTTGGGGGCGACGCGAATTAGAATATCGAAGTGTCGCTTTGCAATGACCACGTCAATATCCTTGGTGTTGCGCTCATACCCGTACTTGATGGCTCCCAGACCCCCAATGATCGCGATGGGGATGTCCTCTTTCCTGGACAGAATTTTCAGCACGTCGAGGGCTTTGTCGAATTCCGAGTTTTCTTCTCCGGGACGCTTCACAGCCGCTATTACCCTCCCGAGCCTGGCGAAAGCGGCGGATACCTGCATGTCGGTAGCCGTGAATGTTTCGGTATGGTTCGCGCTTGTCGTGGGACTCATGATGCCGCTCCGCCTGCACTCCTAGGAATAGTCTACCGTCTGTGGCCTATGTGGGTAAAGGGGGTGTATTGTTTAGCCGCGAGCTTTTGCGAGCGCTGGGACTCAGCGCTCGCAGAAGCTCGCGGCTAAACGAAGCACAGCGCTCGCAAAAGTTCGCGGCGAATGCGTCACTAATCCGCCTCCAGCACCGCCAGGAACGCCTCCTGCGGCATCTCGACCTGGCCGACCATCTTCATGCGCTTCTTGCCGGCCGATTGCTTCGCCCACAGTTTGCGCTTGCGCGTGATGTCGCCGCCGTAGCACTTCGCCGTCACGTTCTTCTTCATCGCCGCGATGTTTTCGCGCGCGATGATCCGGGTGCCGACGGCCGCTTGCAGCACCACCTCGAACAGGTGCCGGTCGATCTCCTCACGCAGCTTCTTCAGCAGCTTGCGGCCGCGCCGGTCCGCCGTGGAGCGATGCACGATCGTCGAGAGCGCTTCTAACCGCTTGTGGTGTACCAGCACGTCGAGCCGGACCAGGTCGGCGGCGCGGTAGCCGAGGAGGTCGTAATCCATCGTACCGTAGCCGTGCGTCACCGATTTGAGCTTGTCGTACAGGTCGTAGATGACTTCCGCCAACGGCATCTCGAAGACGAGAATGGCCCGCGTCGGACTCAGATACTCCGTGCGGACGTAGGATGCCGCGCCGCTCGGAACACATCTGCATCAGGTCGCCGATGTTCTCCGCGGGCAACAGGAAGCTGATGCGCACGAACGGCTCGCGGAACTCCTCGACCTGCCCGCCCTCCGGCACCTTCTGCGGGCTGTCCACGATCGATGGTCTCGCCCTTGCGCGTCAGGATCTCGTACGTGACGTTCGGGGCCGTCTGCACCAGGTCGAGGTCGCTGTCGCGCTCGAGACGCTGCTGGATGATCTCGCGGTGCAACATGCCGAGGAAGCCGCAACGGAAGCCGAAGCCCAAGCCCTCGCTGACCTCGGGGACGTAGCTGAAGCTGGAGTCGTTGAGCTGAAGTTTCGCCAGGGCCTCGCGCAGGTTCTCGAAGTCGTTGTTGTTGGTCGGATACAGGCCGCTGAAGACCATCGGCTTCGGCTCCTTGTAGCCGGGCAACGGCGTCGGCAGTCGGGTTGGCGGCGTCCGTCACCGTGTCGCCGATGTGGACGTCCTTGATGTTCTTGAGGTTGGCCGTGAAGTAACCGACCTGGCCCGTCCCCAGCGCGTCGCAGACCGTCGGCGCCGGCCGAAATTGGCCGATCTCCGAGACTTCATACTCGGTGCCGCCGCGCATCAGCTTGATGCGCTGGCCCTTCTTCAGCATCCCTTCGCGCGACGCGGATATAGACGACGACGCCCTTGTAGGTGTCGAAATGGCTGTTGTAGACCAGGGCTTGCAGCGGCGCATCGGGATTGCCGGGCGGCGCCGGAATGCGGTCGATGATCGCCTGGATCAGCTCATCGACGCCGAGGCCGGACTTGCCGCTGAGCACGCAGCACCTCTTCGGGCTTGATGCCGAGGGCCGATCTCCATCTCGGCGATGACGGCGTCGGGCCGGGCGATCGTCCATGTCGATCTTGTTCAGGGCCGGGATGATCGTCAGATCGTCCTCGATGGCCAGGTAGGCGTTGGCGACGGTCTGGGCCTGCACGCCCTGGAAGGCATCGACGAGCAGGATGGCCCCCTCGCAGGCAGCAAGGCTGCGCGACACTTCGTAGTTGAAATCGACGTGGCCGGGCGTGTCGATCAGGTTCAGTTCGTAGGTGGTGTTGCCGGCCTTGTGGTAAATCGTGACGGGGTGCATCTGGATGGTGATGCCGCGTTCGCGCTCGATGTCCATGTCATCGAGGACCTGGGCACGGAAATCGCGCGCGGTGATGGCGCCGGTCTTGAGGAGGAACTGGTCGGCAAGCGTGCTCTTGCCGTGGTCGATGTGCGCGATGATGGAGAAGTTACGGATCAGCTTGGGGTCGGTCATGGATGGTACGCACTCTCCTCGTCACGGGCCCTCGCCCCGCCTCCACTCTTGTCAACGAGGGCAGCATAGCAGGTTTGGCGGTTTGCGGATAGGTTTGATACGACACGAGAGCGCTTTCACGCGTTCAGAGGCGGCGGCAGCACAGGACTGATCCGGAACGATACCTCACTCGATGGGCTAACGTGCAAAGAGTATGTCTTGTGCGTCGAACCGTTCGGGAACCTTGCTTGCAACTCGAACCTCTGGATAGCGGCGACCGCTTCATCCAGGTAACTTAGCATCTGATCCTGCATGACTTCATCGTACCAGGCCAGAGCCTTCTTCACTTCCAAAGGGAAGTTCTGGCAGACGACTCGCCCGGTGAACCACCCTTCCTCTTCGTCATCGATTCGCACTTCAGCGAGCGTGCTCCCATCGGGACCAATGAGAAACGCCTTCTTGGATTCAGCCATTGTCACAGCCCCGTCGTGTTGCTGAAAACCTGCGACAACTTCTGCAAGTTCTCCGAGGTAAATCCTGCTGCTCCTTCCGTCGGATGGATGATTCGCCCGTGATTGGGGAAGTTGGTGGTCGGAACGGGAATGACATCGAATCCAGCCACTCGGATTTGATCGATTTCGGCCGTGCCTACGGTGCTGGCAGCTTTCCCCAGGCTGGACTTCGGTCCAAAGACCCGCCGGAAGGCAGCGGCAGCTTCTGCCGGTGTGCCGCCGATCAAGACGGAAATGCCTGGCGGATCGAGTTTCGCCTCATGCGGTTTCAAACCGAGGTTCTTCTCGTCGCCTCCGCCAATCCGGTGAACGAAGCCGTCGCTATCGTGTGCCCCCACCGAGAAACTCCCCAGGCAGGCAACGGCCTTGCTAGCACTGCGGGCTCAGGCTCAAAACCGGTCACTAGGGCAGCATAGCAGGTTTGGCATTCCGTGGATAGGTTTCCCGACTCCCTCCGAAAATCGAAATCCGAAATCCGAATCGTCACTGCCCTCTGTTCGGATTTCGGATTTCGATTTTCGGTTTTCGGATTTGCGGTCTCAATACGCATTCCGATTCACCAACCCCTTGAACACGGTCATCCACAGGATGCGCAGGTCGAGCCACGGCGTCCAGTGCGTGATGTAGTACAGGTCGTATTGCAGCCGCTTCCGCAGCGACGTGTTGCCGCGCCAGCCGTGGACCTGCGCCCAGCCGGTGATGCCCGCCTTGACGCAGTGGCGGGCCATGTAGCTGGGGATCGTCTGGCTGAACTTCTGAGATGAACACCGGCCGTTCCGGCCGCGGCCCGACCAGGCTCATGTCGCCGAGCAGCACGTTGATGAACTGCGGCAGCTCGTCCAGGCTCGTCTGCCGCAGGAAGGTGCCGAAGCGGGTGCGGCGCGGGTCGTCCTTCTGCGCCCACACGGCCCCGGTCTGCTGCTCAGCATCGACGCGCATGCTGCGGAACTTCAGCATGTCGAACTTGCTTGCCGTTCAGTCCGCAGCGCTCCTGGCGATAGAACACCGGCCCCGGACTGGTCAGCTTCACCAGCAGCGCGATCAGGCAGCATCACCGGCGACAGCACGACCAGCGCGAGCAGCGACAACACGACGTCCATCGCGCGCTTGACGACGATGTTCAACGCCGAAGTGCGGACTTTCGCGCAGGCCGATCACCGGCAGGCCGTCGAAGTTCGAGGTCGTCAGCGTCAGGCCAGCCAGGTTCGGCACGTCGGCGACCAGGCGGACGTCGACCAACTCCTGCGACAGCACGGCGAAGACCCGGCGGGCGTCGTCGTAGCGGTTCATCGGCAGGGCGATGAAAACGTGGCCGATGCGGTACTTGCCGGATCAGCTCCGGCAAATCCTTGAAGCCGCCGAGCAGATCGAGGTCGGCACTCAGGCGGTTGGCCTCGATCCTCGACGAAGCCGACGAACTTGATGCCGATCCAGGTGGTGCGGCGGAGAGAGCGGGCCGTCTTGCGCGCCACGCGGCCGGTGCCGACGATGATGGCGAACGACTGGTTGAAGCCGCGGCTGCGTAAGCTGCGGATGATCGCCCAGCTGAGCGCGCCGTGCGGCCAGGATGCCGGCTGACGTTCAGCAGGGCGAAGAGCAGGATCATCGCCCGCGATTCGTACGGATCGTGCAGGAAGAAGATCGTGGCCATCACGAACAAGCGCCAGGATGGTGGTGCCCTTGAAGACGGTCGCGAACTCCTCGCGCAGCCGCCGGAGTCGATCGATGGCGTACTGCCCGGCGAAGCGGTAAGCGAGGAGGCTCAAAATGAGCAGGACGCGCAGGCGCCGCAGGCACCAGTTGAAGGAAGGAGCCTCGGCTTCCAGCCTGGATCCAGCCGGAATGGAAACGGATGTAATAGGCCAGAAGCCAGGCCGAAGCGGTGGCGACGAGGTCGGAGAGGAGGAAAAGGAACCCGAGGAGTTGACTGCGGCCCTTGATCATTTCCTGCCCTTCCGTGGGCCGTGAAACAGACGGCGAACGATTCGGCCTCGATGCACGCTCTGGTTTACCACGGTCGAACGCGGCGGGTCAAGCCGAACGTCCCTGTTTAGCCGCGAGCTTTTGCGAGCGCTGCCGCGGCAGCGCTCGCAAAAGCTCGCGGCTAACCGCCTGGGTGCATTCCCGTTTTTTGATGCGCACTGGCCGAAGACGACGGTTTGTGGGACAATCATGCAATGACCACTTTCGGATTCGCATCGTTTCAAGACGCGTGGCACCGGCGTCCCGCCGGTACACAGCGTCAACACCGGCATCCCGCCGGTGCCACTACGGAAAGGGGGGCACCATGAGTGTTCCCATCGTCGCCATCGTTGGCCGGCCAAATGTCGGCAAGTCGTCGCTGTTCAACTGGCTGGCGGGCCGGCGCATCGCCATCGTCGATCCCACCGCCGGCGTCACGCGCGATCGCGTCTCGACACTGCTGGAGGCCGGTGGCCGCTTCTTCGAGCTAATCGATACCGGCGGCATGGGCATCGTGGATTGCGACAACCTCGCCGATCACGTCGAGCGGCAGATTGAAGTCGCCATCGATCAGGCGCACGTCATCCTCTTCGTAGTGGATGGCCGCAGCGGCATCGCCCCGCTGGATGATGCGGTGGCGATCCGGCTGCGCCACGTCGATAAGCCGATCGTCTGCGTCGCCAACAAGTGCGATACGCCGGAGATCGAGCCGCAGGCCGCCGAGTTCCACAAGTTCGGCAGCGGCCCGCTCATCTGCGTCAGCGCCCAGCAGAACCGCGGCAAGGACAAACTGCTCAACCTGATCCTGCAACGCCTGCCCGCCGCCGACAGCATCGAGGCGCCGAAGGAAACGACGATGAAGCTGGCCGCCGTCGGCCGGCGCAACACCGGCAAGAGCACGTTCATCAACTGCCTGGCCGAGAGCGAGCGCATGATCGTCAGCGAGGTGCCCGGCACGACGCGCGACAGCGTGGACGTGCATTTCGAGCGCGACGGCAAGTCGTTCCTGGCCATCGACACGGCCGGCGTGCGCCGCGAGCGCAGCGTGGCGACCGACGTCGAGTTCTACAGCCTGGCCCGAGCCGAGCGTTCGATCCGCCGGGCCGACGTGGTGTTGATGTTCTTCGACGCCCGGTTGCGGGTCAGCAAGGTGGACAAGCAGCTCGCCGAGTACATCCTGGAGCAGCACAAGCCGGCCATCTTCGTGGTCAACAAGTGGGATCTGATGAAGCCGATGCCGACCGGCAAAATGGCGACCTATCTCCGGGCGACGTTCCCGAACCTCGACTACGTGCCGATGGCGTTTATCACGGCCAAAGCGGGCAAGAACGTCCACGCGCTCCTGAACCTGGCGCAGACCATGCACAAGCAGGCAAGCCGGCGCATCGGCACCGGCGACCTGAACCGGGTGCTGCGGACGGCGTTGGAAGCGAACCCGCCGCCGGTGCGGCAAAATCGGCGGGCGAAGGTCTTCTACGGCACGCAGGTCAGCGCCAATCCGCCGACGATCGTGTTGTTCACAAACGGTCCGGAGTTGTTCGACAACACGTATCAGCGCTACCTCATCAAGACCTTCCGCGATCAGCTCGGCTTCTCGGACGTGCCGATCAAGCTGTACCTGCGGAACAAGATGCGCGACGAGAAGGCGCCGCCCCCGGACGATATGGAGACGCCAACGCCGCGGCGCCGCAAGCCGGCAAAGGCATCGTCGCCGCGTGACAAGGGATCGGAGTTGTGGGATGTTTAGCCGCGAGCGTTTTGAGCACGCGGCGCAAGCAAGTGCCGCACTTGCTTGCGCCGCGTGCTCAAAACGGGGAGACGCATCATGTTCGCGCGTCGTTTCGGAATCCTCGTCGCCCTTGCCGTCGCATCGCTGCCGCTACTGGTGAAGGCGGCGGACGAGAAGGTTGAGACGTTTGCCGGCAAGGTGGTGCCGCTGGCCGACCTGGTGGCGAAGACCGGCTCGCGCCTCGACGCTGACGCCGCCCCGTACTGGCTGGCGCTGGTGACCGACGACGGCAAGGTCTATCCACTCGTGAAAGACGGCGGGTCGCGGCTGTTCTTCAAAGACCCGGTGCTGCTGAATCGACCGATGCGCCTGACCGGCAAGCTGCTGCCCGGCAGCCAGATGCTGCGTGTCCTGTCGGTCCGCAGCGTGGTGAAGGGCGAGCTATGCGAGGTCTACTACTGGTGCGACATCTGCACCATTCGGCGCGGCGAGAAGAACATTTGCGAATGCTGCGGCGGCCCGATGAAACTGATCGAGGAGCCGCTGAAGAAGTGATCCGGTTTCCGAGCCTCGTACCGCCGGCATTCTTGCCGGCAAGAATGCCGGCGGTACGAGGCTCGGAAACCGTGTCATAGCCGCGGCGTTGTCTAAAACATAAGGATTCCCCATGCGCACCTTCAAGCTCCCCCCACTCATCCTGATCCTCGGTGTGGCCGTGAGCCGCGCCGAGGAAAGTAAACCCGTGTTCCAGCTCACCAGGACCGACGTCGGCAAGGTGCCGGCCGGATGGCAGACGGCGAAGACGGGCAAAGGCGACGGCAGCGTCTGGAAGGTCGTCGAGGACGCAACGGCACCGTCAAAGAGTGGCCTGGTCCTGGCCCAGGCGGCGGCGAGTCCCGGCTCGTTGTTCAACGTTTGCGTGGCCGACGGCACCAGCTTCAAGGACGTCGAGATCAGCGTCTCGTTCAAGGCGGTCAAGGGCGAGCTGGACCAGGGCGGCGGCGTGGTCTGGCGTTACCAGGACGCCGACAATTATTACATCGCACGCATGAATCCGCTGGAGGACAACTTCCGCGTCTACAAGGTCGTCGGCGGCAAGCGCAGCAAGGAGTTCCAGAATGCCGAGGTGAAGATTCCCGCCGGCGAGTGGCATTCGCTGAAGGTCAAGCAGGTCGGCGAGCACATCGAATGCTTCCTCGACGGCAAGAAGTACCTGGACGTGAAGGACGACGCCATCGTCAAGGCGGGCAAGGTCGGCCTGTGGACCAAGGCCGATGCCCAGACGCATTTCGACCAGTTCGTTGCGAAAGAGCCGCAGAAATGAGGCTCGGCCGCAGTTCGCCGGGGGTGCGCGAGTACGCGACCCCCGGCTGGGCTATGCAACCCCTTCGGGGTAAATGCGGAGCCGCCCGCGGTTGTATTTACCCCGAAGGGGTTGCATAGCCCAGCCGGGGGTCGCGTACTCGCGCACCCCCGGCGACTGGCTCGCGCACCCCCGGCGACTGGCTCGCGCACCCCCGGCGACTGGCTCGCGCACCCCCGGCGACTGGCTCGCGCATCCCCGGCGGCTGGCTCACGCATCCCGGCGACTCGGTATCCACTCACTTCCTTGCCATCCGGAACAGCTCCGTCCCCATCTTCACCACGTACAACGCGTCGTGTACCGGGTCGTAATCCAGCCAGGTCAGTGCCCCCCAGCCCTTCAACTCCTTCGGCAGCGGCACCGGCTTCGACCACGTCGCGCCGCCGTCGGTCGTCTCCAGCACGCCGGCCGGAGTCAGCACGAACATTTGCTGCGCCGTCTTGCCGAACACCGGCCCGTATTTGCCATCCTTGAGGTCGCAAATCTTCTTCCAGCTTTCGCCCTTGTCGGTCGTGGTAAGCAACGCCCCATCCACGACCCAGTAGAGCTTGCCGTCGAACCACTTCGGCAAGGCCTGTGCGCTGTAGTCGCCGCACGGCTTCCAGGTTTGACCGCCGTCGGTGGTGCGCACCAGGCCCGGTTTCGGCTTCTCCTTCGATTTCATCTCGGCCGCGACGGCGGTATTGGTATCGAAGATCCACGCCGCCGCGAAGCCCTTGCCCGTTTCCGAGAAGGTCTTGCCCCCATCGTGCGACACCAGCAACACCCCGCCCGATTCGTGCTTCATGGCGAGGACGAACTTCATCTCCGGATCGGTCCAATCCACGACACACCAGTCGATGTGGCTCGCCTTCTTGTCCATCTCTTTCCAGGCGTCGCCCTTCAACGACCAGAAGCGAGCGGGGGCGCCATAAACCAGGGCAACGAACATCGTGTCCATCTTGCCGGTAGGCTCGAACGTCATGCAGCCCGGCCATTCCGTCCGGCCCTTGAAGGGGATGGCGTAGGGCGACCACGTCTTGCCGCCGTCGCCCGAGCGATACATGCCCTTATCGCTGACGTTGAGGAAAACGTCGCCGTTGCCGCGGTTGACGAGGACGCCGCAGATGCCGCCGAACCCGGCTTTCTCCTTCTTCGCCAGGTCCGTCGTCACTTGTTCCCATTCCGCAGCCGTCGCCGGCGCTACCAGCGTCAGCAGCAATACGGCGCCCGTCAAGATTGTTCGCATGGATGCTCTCGGGGAAAGGATAATTCGCAGCCCTTCATGCAGAGAGGTATAGCGGAAGAGGGGAGGAAAGCCAGAGTTTGAGGGGAGCCGTCCCCGGTTAGCCGCGACGCGGAGCGTACTCGCGGAGCGGAGCGCGGGCTGCAACGCTCCGCTCCGCGAGTACGCTCCGCGTCGCGGCTAACCATCTCACCACCGCAGCGCCGGATGGACCACGGGCGGCGGCGGCGTGCCAAGCCGAATCAGGTGCTCGCGGAGCTGCACCACCGGCGCCACGACCGGGACGCCACGCAGGGCCAAGACTTCGGCCGGCTGGCCGCCATGCACGTGATAGAACGCCTGATTGGCGGCGGCATCGACCGCGACGTGATCGCCCTCCAGAGACAGACCGGCGAACAGACCGTGGCTATGCGAATAGGAATAGACTTCGGCCTTGCGCAGGATGGCCGTGGACGTCTCGGCTTCGCCGCCCAGCGGACCGGCGGTGATCGCCACGTCGGCGCCCAGCTTCAGCCTGCCCTTACCCTTGAGGATGCGTTCCAGGCTTCTTTCAGTGCGGAAGACCAGCACGAGGTTGGTCGCTTCAATGCCGGCTTCAACGCCCACGCCGCCGCCTTCGAGGGTGACGAACAGCGGCTCGCTCCAGGACCCGTCGGGCTGGCGGACCATGAGCACGCCCCGGCCGAACCGATGATCGACCACCAGGCCGACCTTGACAACGTGGGTAAAGACGGCCACGCCTTTCGCGTCGCGCAGCAGCGCCGGCGGGATGCAATGCGGCGGCAGGGCGGGGAGAGCGTTGACCACCGCGACGGCCTCGGTGATCGTCTCCAGTTGCCGATCGCCGGCCCAGAGCGGCGTACCGGCCAGGGGCAGCAACAGCAGACTCGCCCAGCAAGACGTCCGAAAACTCGTCATAGCGCTCCTCATTTCTCGGCGAAAAGGGGGAAAAGGAGAGCCGCAGGATCGGCACGCTCTCCACGGCAACGGCGCGGGGCATACCTTGCGTGCGGATGCCGCGTCAAGACGAAGTGGCTGAAACGTGTTACGAACCGGTGCGATGTACTCAGTACTCAGTACTCAGTACTCAGTACTGCCATCACCGCTGCAACACCGCGCCGACTACCGCCCAATCGGCGCTGCGTCCGTCGCTCATCGGGGATAGAATCACCACATCGCAGCGAAGGAACGAAACCCCTTGAGAGGTGCGCCATGAAGGCGATTCTGCCTGCCGTGCTGGTATTGCTCAACTATGCCGGTCCGCTTCGGGCGGAACCTGTCGTCGATGGCTGGCCCCTCAGTGCGTGGATAGGTCGGTTGAAATCATCGGATTTCGTCGATCGCACGAAGGCATGTGGAGTGCTTGCCCAACTGGAAGCGGAAGCGGCGCCCGCGGTGCCGGCATTGATCGAGCTATTCCGCAATAGCAGTGATGTCACTATTCTTCAATTTCCAGCAAAGAGTCTCGCGGCGATCGGCCCGGCGGCGGTTGAACCGTTAACCCAGTTCTTGACCGATACCAGGCCGAAACATCGAGCCGCCGCCGCCCAGGCTCTGGGGTGGATCCGCATACCAGCGAAGGCATCGGTCCCGGCGCTCGTCAAGGCGCTCAAGGATCCGGATTCGGCAGTGGGTCGTGCTGCCGCGGTAGCGCTGTGGCTCATCGAAAAGAATCCCGCGGGCATCGCCGTGCTCGCCGAAGGGCTGACTTCCGCGGACATCTCCACAAGGCGAGAATGTGCGTTGCGATTACGCGACATCGGGCCGCCGGCGCGGGTCGCGGTGCCTGCTCTCATCAAATCACTATCGGACAGACTAAATCAAGTCGGGGCTTCAGAAGGAAAAAATCTCCCTCCACCCGCCTCTCCCTCCCCCCTGGGGGGTACACCGCTTCCACCTCTTCTCGTGCTAGTTGGAGGCCATAGACCGATGGCGTCTCTGGCCGCCGAGGCGCTGGCGCACATCGGTCCCGACGCTCGGTCCGCCGTGCCTGCACTCAAGGCGCTGCTTCGACCACACGACAAATCCGTAGGAGACGAGAACGCGGCCCTTGACCTGCGTGTCAGCGCCGCCCTCGCTCTAGTCGCTCTCAACGCCGAGACGGATGCCGCGTTACCGGTCTTGCTCGAAGGATTGCGTGCTCCCTGGATCGAGCGTTGGAATACGAAGCAGGCTCCCATTCGACAGGACGATGAGTATCAGGCCGTTCTCGTGGCCTTAGAGCGGCTTGGCCCCATTGCAGTTCCGGCACTGGTCCGAGCGCCTCGATCACAAGGATGTTGCCGTGCGTGTCGCCGCGATGGAGGCGCTTGACCAGTTCAACGAACTGCCCATTGAAGCACTTCCCGCACTGCGGCGTCTGACGGTGGCAGAGCCGCCGGGACAGGTGCGATTGCGGGCCGTCTTCGCCGTGGTGCGATCTGGGGAGAAATTGGATACGGTCTGGCCCGCGGTCCGCGAAAACATGAAGTACCTGGGAAACCGTATGGACGGCGAGGACGGTAAAAAGCTCTTGCATGGCCTGGATCGGGCGAAAGCTACGATTGTCCCGCTCCTCGCCAAGGAATTGGCGGACGAGGATGTCTCTCGGTGTGCCGCTGCCGCCCAATTGCTGGCCCACCTCGGCCCGTCGGCTCGCTCCGCCATACCGGCTTTGAGCCGCGTCATCAAGGAGGAACCGGAGCGTCTACCCGATGAAGCCGAATGGCCTGCCCGGACCTGGGCCGCCATCGCAGTAGTACACATGGGCGAACCTCCCGCGGAATTCGTGCCACTGCTGATCCAGGCTCACAATACAATCTCATCGCAACTGAAGAATCTGGAAAGCCGCGGCCTCGAAAATGGTGAAAATCGCCAGCGGTACCGGGCAATCAGAGAGGTTCTCGTCCTGGTAGCGAGAATCCATGAGTCCCGAGTGCTTCCGTCGCTGATGGAACTCCTGGGAGTCAACCGCGGCAACGACCGGGAGGCCGCCGCCGCTCTCCTCCTCGATATTCACAAGGCGAAGACGGCCCCGGTCGTGAAAGCGCTGGGCGACGCTCTCCTGGTCGGAGATGTGTCGCTCCGGGAAGAGGCCGCGAAGCTCCTGGTCACGATCGGCCGCGACGGACGGGAAGCACTGCCGGCACTCCACGCCGCGCTGACGGACCCCGAACCGAGTGTTCGCATCCGGGCCGCCGTCGCATTATGGCGGATCGAAGGTAAGGCCGAGGACGTTCTGCCGATCTTGCGCGAAGAGCTGAAGAACCCGGATTCCGAGGTCCGAGTCGAAGCCGTCAAGGCGTTGGGCGAACTCGGCACCGCCGCTGAATCGTGTCTCGCGGATGTTGCGAACTGTTGGGGCGATGAGGCTTTCAACGTCGTGAGGGAAGACATTTACGCGTTCTTCCGCATAACGCCCGACGCGGTGCCGGCTCTCCTGAAGGTGCTGGAGCATAAGAACGCTGCGGCGCGCGCAGAGGCCGCGAGACTGCTCGGCGAATTCGGCCCGGCTGCGATGGCGCCGCTGATCCGTACTATCGATCGGACTGAGGGCGACGTGCGCATTGCGGCCGTGGAAGCACTGAACCGTCACGGCGAGGCGGCGAAGGATGCGCTCCCCGTTCTGCGGCCGTTGCTGAAACACGGCGATCTACGCTTACGATTTTCGGTTGCCCTTGCAGTGTGGAACATCGGCAAGGAGGTGAAGGAGACTCTGCCGATCTTCCTGTACTCGGTGCGCCATCTCGATGCGGAGTCCCGGCGCCGGGCTGCCGATGCACTGAGATCGATGGGCGCCGCCGCAGAAGGCTCCGCGCCTGTGTTGGAACAGGCTCTGGGAGATGACGAGGAATCGGTACGTGTTGCCGCCATTGTCGCCCTGGCTTCCGTAACGGACGGTAAGCGGTCATTGCCGGTGTTGCTTCGTTTGCTCCGGAACGATCCTTCCGACGAGGTCCGCCGATACGCGGCTTACATTTTGGGACAGCTCGGAAAAGATGACGCAGTCGCGAAAGCCGTCGTTCTGCCGCTGACAGCCTCCCTCAAGGATCGCACATTCAATGTACGCTCCTCGGCGGGACTAGCTTTGTTCACTCTCCATCAGAAGGTTCTGCCACCCCTGCAGGCGATAATCGACGTTCTGGATGATGATGCCGCATGGATTTCCGCCGTTTCGCTATTAACGAAGTGCGGCCCCGCCGCGGTTCCACATCTGACGGCGGCGTTGAGCCACAATCGCCCCGCGGTGCGCTTGGCTGCCGCAGACGTCCTGGCACGGATCGGACCCGCTGCGCACGGCGCAGTCTCGGAATTGATGTGCGCTCTCAACTCGCAAAACGCTGAACTCCGAATCGCCGCCGCCAATGCGCTGCGCTGTATCGGACCGAAGGCGAAGGAAGCAATCTACATGCTCCGTGGTGCCGCCGAGCATGAGGACGAACAATTCCGTACAGCCGCCAAGGCCGCATTGGCGGCGATCGACAAGCCGTAATGCTTCCTGCGAGCCCGCCGCGCCAAGCAAGGACGAGCAGGACTGCCCCGAGAGCTTCACTGTTTCCGAGAGAAAAAAGAGGCCGCGGTTCGATTCAATCGGCCAGGCGAATCGAGCCGCGGCCTCTTTTGTTTCCTTGCCGACGCCGCTCCCATGGGCTGGATCGCTCAATAGACTGCTGGCAGCGTACCCGCTTGCGCCTGGCGTAAAACGACTCCGCGATGCCTGTACGGCGGCTGTTCCCGCCCGGCGGCCGCAGCCGCGACAGGTCTGGCAAGTCCTCGGGATAGCCCATCAGGCGCTCGAAGAGAAGCGGCTCGTACCGTTCGGCAAGGTCGAGAATCCCTATCCACAACAGCCTGAATTCGGTCGCTTCGCGCTCGGCGAGCCCGAGCTTTTGCACAATGCGGCGTGCCTCCGGACTGCGGATTACCAATGTCCCATCCCGGCGCACGGTAATGTCGCCGTTGACGAGAAACCGGCACGGGTCCGGGACTACCCGATTCCGCTTGATTTCGTTGCACCTGGCACAGCAATACACGAGGTTTTCGTAGGTCTGGCTTTGATCGGGATGGGTAGACACAGGCCGGAAATGATCCATGTCGAACACGCCGCGAGCGCGTCCCCATTGCTCCCGGAGCAGGCAGTAGACGCAGCGAAACTGAAACTCGTCCCGCAGAAACGGCCGATAGCTGGCGTAATCGGCGTACCCGTGCGGTCCATGTCGCCGGACCAGGGGGGCGGAAGGATACGTGAAGGGGTTCATTGTTTCTGTGCAGCCAGGGCTTTCATCAACAACTCCTGATGCAGGCGTCGTGCATCCTCCAGGGGAAGCGGCGCCACGCGATCCACGTGCCGGAGCATCTGCCGCTGAAGGTCCTGGAGCTCCCGCGTCTCGGCCGGCGTCAGCCGGCTGTCAATCTCCTTGTCGATCAGATCGCAGCGCCGGGCATTCTTGGCGTCGGTCCACGGTCCGTCGTCTTCGCCGTTCCCGTCTGCGGTCTCTTCGGCCGCGAACACATGCGCGACGACGTGGCCGTCCAGCTCGACGATCGAGCCTTCCGAATCGACCGGCAACGAGAGGAAGAATCGCTTGATCGCCTCATCCTGCCTGTTCAAGTTGACGTGATTCACGGCGGATTCTCGCTGGTTCAAGGGGGTACGGGAAAACAATCGAATTATACCCCGTCGGGACCAACGGCACACTACCCCCGTGAAAAATAAATAGGGGACATTTTACAGTATCATACTCCGCGATTTCCCGTTCTCCGCTGCCTGGATTCCTCAGAACGGTCTCGGCTCGTCGCCATCGAACCATTCCTGTGGAGGCGGGCACGACTTAACCAGCCGATCCCGGTCCAGCGACGCGGCGAGTTTCTCGGCCTCGCGTCTTGTCGACACATCTTGCAGTAACTCCAGTTGTTCCAGTGGAATGATGGCCGCGAGATCGGCTCCGTCCCGGCGCACGATCACCGGCTGATGCTCGTTCGCCACACGATTCAGAACGTCGGCGTAATCACGGGCCAACTGCGCTTCATCAACAGGTCCCGGTGCGACGTCAGGAAACGATGCAGTCATGGGATACCTTTCGAGGCGAACAATCGTCATCACCCAAGATACCAGGGAAACACACTCGTTTACATTTTCGTATTATCGAGCCGCGTCCTCTTTCCTCTCGTTCTGCGATTCCGCATCGCTCACTTGTTCCGTCGTCTTCTCCAACAGAAGCCCGGCCAGCTGTATCGGCTCGATCGCGACCTGACTGTGATCTCGAATCTTGGCCGGCAACTCCTCCAGGCGCGCGAGTGTCCGCGCTGTCAGCGGGTGCAAGTCGGTCGGTGGCCGCCACAACAGGAGCCGGGAAAATCAAGGCGGACGGGCACATTTCCTTCGTTCACGGCGGCTCCTGAAACAGCATGAGGGCGGGCAACGCGCGCTGGATGTGGCGAAAATGAACGTCGCGTGTCCACAGTTCAATGCCATTCGCACTGGCAACGGTGGCGAGCACCACATCGGGGAATGGGACCGTTTCCCCACCGACCCGTAGCGCGGCCAGATGGTCGCCGACAACGTCCCACAGGGAATCCGGAATCGGAATCTGCGTCAAGGCGTTGAGCGTCGCGGTCAGCTTGCTGCGATCCGCGGCGGAGCGCGCACCGGCAATCACCTCGGCGCGCACGATGCCGCATACTGCCAGGTGCAACGTGCCGAACAAGGCCAGAAGTTTGGCATCCTTGCCTCGTGTGTAGTCGATGACCACGGACGAATCGACGAGGATCATGACATTTGCCTGCGGGCGTCCTCCAGGTCGCACGCTTCCTGCGCGGGGAGGGCGTCGTAATCATAATTCTCAAGCGGGAGTTGGGACCGAATGGCCGCCCATTTCCGGACAGTCGCCAAGTCGCGGGCAATCAGGCTATCGAGAAGTTTCCAGTATGGCTCGAACCGCGGGTCGCACCGCCAACTCCGGAAGACGGCCCTTTGCACTTCCAAGTCATGTTCGGTTTCGGGAAGTCGTGCCGCTTCCGCGTAAAACTCGTCCCGGACCGAGGGGAGTTGCTCTTCAACGGTTATCTCGACCGTCCGGCCGAGCAACGGTCTGAGTTCCGGCAGATTCAGAGTCTCGGAATCCAGTTTCTTCCGAATGCGGATAGGATTCATCGTCTTTCCCCAAAGCCTGTTTCCATTCTACTCCTTGACGCCGTTCTCCAACAGGACCATTCGCGGGTTCGGCTTGATAGACTCATCGTCCGAAAGAAAAAGAGACATGTTGAATTAACTTTGGCCCGTAGGAGGCGAAGTGCCCCAGCCATCGCTGCTTCGTCCCTCGACGATGCGAAAAGAAAGAGGACCGCAGTTCGACAATACCAATTTGCATATTCTTATTATCGAGCCGCGTCCTCTTTCCTCTCGTTCTCCATTTCCGCGTCGCTCACTTGTTCCGTCGTCTTCTCCAACAGAAGCCCGGCCAGCTGCATCGGCTCGATCGCGACCTGACTTTGTTCTCGAATCTTGGCCGCCAACGCCTCCAGGCGCGCCAGTGTCCGCGCTGTCAGCGGGACCAGACGACGCTCGGTCCAATTCGGGTCCGTGGCGCGGCCGCCTCCCGAGGGCACGCGGAAACGGGCTTCGATGTCTGCCAGGAGTTGCAAGGCGCCGAAATAGCCTCCCGCGGCAGGAACCTTACCCCGGCGGGCGGCACCGAGTGCCTTGGCAATCTTGTCCATGTCCAGGCCCCGTCGCATGGCTTTATACCTCCTCAAACTCGCGGATGGCAAAATACTCGTCACCCACCACCAAGCCTACCTCTCCCTGTTTCGCCTCACGTCCCAGGCGGCGACAGAACCGGCCCAACTCAGCCAGGTTAGTGAGGTCCTGAATGTCTTCCGGGGTTGTGTAGCAATGAATCAAAACCGGCTCGTCCTTAACGAGGGCACCGGCTCGTTCGTCATCACGCCAGATGCCACGAGCTTTCGGGTAAGCCGTTGCGCCGCCGAAAATCCTCCCCAACAGTGCGAGAGCTGAGTTCACCCACACGTCGTGGTCAATCGGTGTGGCGCCGTCACGCTCGACACTGGGAACGAAAAGCACCACCAGAACTCTCTTTCGGCCGCCGCCAAGGGCTGAGTTCCTCTGACGTGTCCCCGGTTTTTCCCTTTTTGGCCATCGCGATCAATATAGAACGTCGCGATCATCCAGGCAAGCCTGTTGGGGACATCGAAGGACACATCAGAAAAGCAGATTCGCCGAATCGTCGTTGCAATCCTCTCTCCGTACGAATAAGGTCAAGTGTCCTGCTGGTTCGCCGTATAGACGGGCGTCCTGGCAGCATCGAATCGGAGTACGCAGCTCATGAAGCGAATCGCGCCGGTTGCGGCATTGGTTCTCCTGCTCGGAATGTTTCCCGTCGTCGCTCGTTCCGCCGAGACGCCGGACGGTGTCGTTGTCGGCCTCGCATCGAACAACGGCGCGCTGTTGCTCGGCGAGCTGAGCTGCACATCGTGCCATGCGGCGGAGGGCGCGGCGGCGCGTCTGTCCGTCAAGCAAGCCCCGCAGCTCGGCGATGTCGGCGCTCGTGTGACGCCGGATTATCTGCGGGCGTTTCTCACCGCGCCGCAGAAGGTCAAGCCCACGACGCCGATGCCGGACCTGCTGCACGCTCTGCCGGCCGACCAGCGCGCGGCCACGATCGATCAGCTGGTGCATTTCCTCGTAGCCCAGGGCGGTCCGCTCGAACGCCGTCCCGTGCCGGCCGATGCCAAACTTCTGGAGCGCGGCAAAGCGCTCTATCACACGGTCGGTTGCGTCGCCTGTCATACCGCCTACGAACCGCCGCCGAAGCACAAGATCGATCCGAACGCGCCGCGGATCGACGACGACGTGAAGCCCGACCCGGCTCAGAAGCCGCGCGTCACGGTGCCGCTGGGTCAGCTTGCGTGGAAGACGACGCCGCAAGCGCTGGCCCAGTTCCTCGTCAATCCGCTGCACGCCCGGCCTTCCGGTCGGATGCCGTCGCTGAGCCTGACGGCCGACGAGGCACGCGCGATTGCCGTTTACCTGCTGCGCGAACAGCAGGTGAAGCCCGATCCGACGCCCCCGTTCACCATCGACCCCGCCAAGGTCGAGCGCGGTCGGGATGTATTCGCCCGGATCGGTTGCGCCTCCTGCCACGACTCCGGATTGCGTAAGGACCCGGAGAAGCTGAACCTGCTGCTGCTCGGGGCCACCGCGACCGGCTTCGCGCCGAAGGATAACCGCAGTCCGCCGCAGGAAAGCCCGAGCCACGCCATCGACAACGCTGCCAAATCCAAGTACCTCAACTTCGGCAAGGAAGGCAGCGGCCTGGTCATCACCATCCCAGGCACGCCGCTGGTCGTCACGCAACTGGAGCTGACCTCCGCCAACGATTCGCCGGATCGCGATCCCGCTTCCTATCTGCTCGAAGGATCGCTCGACGGCAAGAGCTTCACGCGCCTCGACACGCGCTCGATCGCTCCGTTTTCCGATCGATTCGCCGCGCAGCGATTCACGATCGACAACACGGACGCCTACTCCGTGTTTCGGCTGACGTTTCCAACGCTGAGCGGCGGCAAGAGCGCCGACGCGATGCAGATCGGCAAGGTCCGCTTGTTCGCCGGGCCGAAGCCGCAACCGGGAGTGGCGAGCACGCTCAAAGCGCCGCCCCTGGCCAAGCTGAATGCCGCTGCGGAAGGCGGCTGCCTGGGCGACAAGATCGCAGCAAGCCGGCCGCGATTCGCGTTCAGCCCCGCCCAGCGTGCGCCATTGCGCACCGCCCTCGCCGACGTGCAAAAGCCGGCGGCGCTCCCGACCCCGGCGCAGCGTTTGGAGCAAACCTTGACGGCGTTCAACTGCTACGCCTGCCATCGGCGCGGCAACGTGGGCGGTCCCGATGCCGCAGATCGCCGCCTACTTCACCTACGAGGTCGTCGTCGATCTCGGCGACGAGGGCCGGCTGCCGCCCGCGCTGCACGAGGTCGGCGCCAAGCTGACGCCGTCGGGTTTCGAGGACACGCTGCTCGCCGGTCTGCGATACCGCACGGCGATGGCGACGCGCATGCCGCTATTCGGAAAAACGAACGTCGGCCATCTGCCCGAGCTGTTCCAGCAGGCCGACACCGGCAAGATACCGTCCTACAAGCCGGAGATGACGCCGCGCATGGTCGAGGAGGGCCGGCAGCTCTCCGGCAACAAGGCGCTCGGCTGCGTCAACTGCCACGCCTGGGGCGGCAACCGCGTTCCCGGCGCCGAGGGTCTCGACCTGCACCAGGCCGTCCGGCGTCTGCGGCCGGAGTGGTTCCACGCCCTGCTCGTCGATCCGCAGCAGTTGAAGCCGCGCATGCGCATGCCGGGCGGTTGGCCCAACGGCGTGAGCTTCTTTCCGGAGATCGAAAAGGGCGACATGAACCGCCAGATCGACTCCATCTGGGCCTATCTCTCGGCGGGCAAGCGGGCGGCTCCACCCGCCGGACTGGTCCTCGGGCCGTCGCGGCTCCTGATTCCGGGCGACGAGCCGATCGTCTTCCGCACCTTCCTCGACGGCGTCAGCGCCACTGCGATCCTCGTCGGTTTCAAGGAAGGGACGCACGTCGCCTTTGACGCCAACCGAGTGCGTTCGGTGGTGGCCTGGTCGGGAGACTTCATCGGCACCGAGGCGGCCTGGGAGGGACGCGGCGGGATGTACGCCAAAATACCGAGTCCGGACCAGGTGCAACTTCCACCCGGGCCGACGCTGGCCGTGCTGGCCTCGCTCGGAGACCGCTGGCCGGCCGACAAGCCCAAGGCCAAGATGGGGACGAACCGCACTCCCGACGGCTGGCGCTTCAACGGCTATCGCTACGACGACAAGGGATTGCCGACGTTCCTTTATCGGGCCGGCGCCGTTCAGGTGGAAGAGTCGCCGTCGGCCGATTTCCGCCAGTCTAACGGCTGCCTCATTCGCCGCTTCCGTTTCACGACCGCCGAAGATGTGAAGGATCTCTATTTCCGCGTGGCCGTCGGCAAAAAGATCAGCGAGAAGGACGGCGTCTTCACGATCGACGAGCGGCTGAGCTACCGCATCAAGACGTCGCCGGAGTCGAAACCGCTGCGACGTACTGTGGATGGACAGGAAGAGCTGTTGGTGCCCATCGGCTTCGGGAAGCGCGAGGCGAAACTGGAATTGGAAATGACCTGGGTGACGGGGCCGATACGTCGCTGAGTTGTTTAGCCGCGAGCTTCTGCGAGCGCTGGGCTGCCCAACACTGGGCAGCCCAGCGCTCGCAGAAGCTCGCGGCTAAACGAAAACATCACGAGATTGATCCATGAAATGGTTGATCGCTAGTTTGGCGTTGTTTTTCCCTTGCACGGTACACGCTGCGCCGCCGGCGAAGATCGTCGAGAACGACTACTATCGCATGATCTCGTTCCCGCTGCCGGCCAACGTGGTCCTCGAAGTCGGCGGCATGGACTTCCTCGACAAGGAAAAGACGAAGCTGCTCGTCTGCACACGGCGCGGCGAAATCTGGCGGATCGAGAACCTCTATCAGTCCGAACCGACGAAGGATGTCAGCTACAAGCAGATGCTGTTCGGCCTGCACGAGCCGCTCGGGCTTTTGGTCCGCGGCGACGGCGTGTACCTGGCCCAGCGCGGCGAACTGACGCGCGTCACGGACACGCGCGGCAAGGGGCGTTTCGATCTCGTCGAGTCGTTCTGCAACGAGTGGGAGACGAGCGGCGGCTACCACGAATTCGCCTTCGGCCCCAAGGAAGACCGCGACGGCAACCTGTGGGTTACGCTCAATCGACCGTTCGGCAACGGACAGGAAGGTACGGCCTACTGGCGCGGCTGGGCGGTCAAGATCGATCGCCAGGGCAAGATGCACCCCGTCTGTCCCGGCCTGCGCTCGCCCTGCGGCCTGGGCATGAACGCCGAAGGCGACATGTTCTACACCGACAACCAGGGCGACTGGACCGCCGCCTGCAAGCTGAGCCATCTCAAGCCGGGGCTGTTCCAGGGCGAGGCGGTCGGGCTGCTGTCGTGCGATCATCCGCTCTCGACGATGAAGAATCCGGGCAAGGGTTTCCCCAAGCAGGGGCTGCTCTGGCCGGACGCCGTCAAGGAGATGCCGCAGCTCGTCCCGCCGGCCGTCTGGTTCCCCTACCCGGAACAGGGGCGGTCGCACAGCGACATCCTGTGCGACACCACCGACGGCAAGTTCGGGCCGTTTCCAAACCAGCTCTTCGTCGGCGACCAGGCCAACGCCATCATGGTCCGCGTCTTCCTGGAAAAAGTGGACGGCGAATACCAGGGGGCGTGCTTCCCGTTCCGCAAGGGCTTTCAGTCCGGCGTGCTGCGGATGTGCTACGGCCACGACGGCTCGATGTTCGTCGGCGGCACCAACCGCGGCTGGGGCGGCGGCTCCAAGCCCTACAGCCTGGAGCGGCTGGTGTGGACGGGCAAAGTGCCGTTCGAGATTCACGAGATGCACGTCAGGCCGCACGGCTTCCGGGTGACGTTCACGCATCCGGTCGATGCCGCCACAGCGAGCGACGTGAAGTCCTACGCCATGCAATGCTGGACCTATAAATATCACTCCGGCTACGGTGATCCGCCGCGCGAGTTGCAGCCGTTGACGATTCGCAAGGCGACCGTGGCGAGGGACGGCCGATCGGTCGAGCTGGAAATCGACGGTCTGAAGCCGTATTACGTCCATGAGCTGCGTCTGAACGGCATCCGCAATGTCGAAGGGCAAGCCCTTCTCCATTCGGAGGCGTATTACACGCTCAACCGGATTCCGAAGTGAGTGTCCTCTTCAAACGGCACCAGGGTCATGGCCATGAAGAAGAAACCAAAGGTTGGCAATGGGGCGACAGCGGTAGTGAAATGCTCCGCTTCCTGCGCGGACGTGATCCGTCGCTCTATATCCAAAACCCCGGAGATCGACGCGGTTTTTCTTTTGACGGATGATGCGAACGTCGTTCACGTTTTTTCCGTAGTGAGGGAGTTCCAATCCAAGATCTACGACACACTGCTCAAGAAAGAGCGCGCGATCGAGAAAGACCTTCCAGAAATCGCCTTTGAGTTCCACGTGCGCGCCCATCAAGGCCGGGAACCGGCCGAGTCCGTACCGCTCGAAGCCGAATTGGTGTACGCCCGATGATGAGCAACCGTGCAAAATTGTGCTATGAGAAATTCAAGGAAAACGCCACACTGGCTACGCGGATCGAAGAGAAATTGCCCGATGAAAAGGCGTGGACCTGCGTCGTCCGATTCTATGCGGCCGTTCACCTGATGAATACCTATTTGATCGACAAGAGTCATATCCGGTTGGATCCGGCCAGTGCCGAACACACCGAGCGAAAAAAGGCGATGGATCGGTGCCCGGAATTGCGCGATGCCCCCAAGCGATACCGGCAGCTCAAGGATATCAGCGAATCGGTTCGCTACGATGCTGGCTTTCAATACACGGACGACCACCACAAAGACGTCAAAGCGAATTTGGATAAAATCATCGCGATCGTGGAGCCAAAAATCAAGAAAACCTGAAAGACTCCGAACGGATCGCGAACGGCTTCCGCTTGGCGTTCTCGCATCCGGTCGACGCCGCCACAGCCGGCGACGTGAAGTCCTACGCCATGCAATGCTGGACCTATAAATATCACTCCGGCTACGGTGATCCGCCGCGCGAGTTGCAGCCGTTGACGATTCGCAAGGCGACCGTGGCGAGGGACGGCCGATCGGTCGATCTGGAAATCGACGGTCTCAAGCCGTATTACGTCCATGAGCTGCGTCTGAACGGCGTCCGCAATGTCGAAGGTCAAGCCCACCTCCATCCGGAGGCGTATTACACGCTCAACCTGATTCCGAAGTAAGGCGACCGGCGGGAAGAAATAGTCCCGTAATCGCAGGCTTCAGCCTGCGACTACGGGTAAGACAAATCCCACCGCTCACCTGAGGGCGGGGTCCGCTCTGGAGCGGTTCGCCTCTCAATGCGCCAGGGAACCGGAGCCTTCGGGCGGCTCGCGGTGGCCGTAGAAACTGTACAGCACCGGCATCAGGTAGCGGTCCAGGAACAACGTCATCATCATGCCGCCGACGACCACGATGGCCAGGGGCCGTTGCGTCTGGGAGCCGATCCGGGTCGATAAGGCCGCAGGCAGCAGACCCAGGATGGCCGTCAGCGCGGTAATCATCACCGGCCGCACTCGTTTGGCCGCCCCCTGCACGATCGCCTCATTCACCGCCAACCCCTGGCGCGTAGCGCGTTGAAGTAGGAGATCATCAAGATCCCTTCCATGATCGCCACGCCGAACAGCGACACGAAGCCGACCGCCGCCGAGATGCTGAAGTTGGTGTCCGTCAGGTACAGCGCCCAGATGCCGCCGACCGCCAGGTCGAAGACGTTCGTGAAGACCACGACGGCGTCGATGAAGGAGCGGAAGGCCATGTACAGGAGGACGAAGATCAGACCGAGCGACAACGGGATGATGATTAGCAGCCGGCTATTGGCATCCTCCATCTCCTCGAATTCGCCGCTCCAGACCGTGCGGTACGGGGTCCTAAGCTCCGGGATCTGTTTGGTCTTCTCGCGGGCTTCGTCCACGGCGCCGCCCAGGTCGCGGCCTCGGACGCTGAATTTGACGGCGATCATGCGCTTGCCGTCCTCGCGGTAGATGTCGCTGGCGCCGGCCCGCTCAAAGCTCCCCTGCGGCTGGTAAGCCTGGTCCATCACACGACTCTTGAAACGCTCGAATTCATCCGTATCGAGGATCCGTCTGAGTTCGCGCAAGAAGTCCTGGCTCGTGGCTACCTCCTGATCTTTCAAGGCGTCGAGCCGCGTCAGGACGGCTTCCGGCACTCCCGCCTTCCGCAACCAGTCGAACGACCCGTTCGTGAGTCTGTAGCGCGCCACGTTCGGAGAGCCGTCCTCGCCCACCGGGCTGACCAGCTCGCGCAACCGAATCCGGGCGGCGAGGGTGATCGGGTTGCTGGTGTCCGTCAGGCTTCCACCCTTCGCGGGGTCGGGCCGGCCGGTGCCCGACGCATTGGGTGTAGGCGTGGGACCCGTCACCAGCACCACCTGGTTGTTCAACACGTCTACGGGGATGTCGAGGATCGACGTCTCGTTGTCGCGCAGCCGCAGAGGCCAGCGGACGGCGATCGGAAAGAGCTTTTCACCCTCGACCATGTAGGACAGGGCATTGGCACCCAGCGCGCTGCTGACGACGTTGTTGACGTCGTTCGTCAACACGCCGTATCTCTCGCACTTCGCCGGATCGACGCGGAACTCCAGGTGCGACTGACCGCGGATATGAAAGACGCCGACGTTCTCGATGCCGTCGATCTTTTGCAGCTCATTCTTGACCTTCGTGGCGAGCATCTCCAGTTGGTCAATTTCGGGACCGAAGATCTTCACCGAGTTGTCGCCCTTGATCCCGGACATCGCCTCCATGACGTTATCGCGGATGTTCTGCGAGAAATTCCAGATCGCCCCCGGGATTGTCGTCTCCAGCTCCTTGTTCATGGCATTAACGAGTTCGGTCTTGGTCCGCGCCCGCTTCGAGCCCCAAAGCCAGCTCCGCCAGCCGGTCTGCTCGACCAGGAGCGGCCAGTCTTTCTCCGCACGCAGCGGCACGAAGTATTCGCTGTTGTAAAAACCGGCCGTGTCGGTGCCGTCGTCGGGTCGGCCAAGCTGGGCGACGATCGCATCCACTTCCGGATAGGTGGCCATGATCCGGCGCGCTTGTCGAGAGATCTCGACCTGGCGTTCCAGCGTGACGTTGAGCGGCAGAGTGCCGCGAATCCACAGGTTGCCCTCTTCCAACTCGGGCATGAACTCGCGGCCCAGCTTTGGGAGCAGGCTGGCGGTGTAGCCGATCAGCCCGCACATCACGATGACGGTGGTCCAGCGGTACTTCAGGCAGACGCGGAGCTGCCACAGGTAGCGCGACTTGAGGAAGCGCACCAGAAGGTTCTCCGCGACCGGCTTGAACTCCTTGAACAGGAACATGCACAGCACCGGCGTCAGCGTCATGGCCAGGAGCAGCGCGCCGAGCAGCGAAAAGGCGTAGGTGTCGGCCATCGGCTTGAAGAGCTGCCCTTCCGGGCCGTGCATCGTGAACAGCGGCAAAAAGGCGCACACCATGATGAGCGTCGAGAACAGCAAGGCGCGGTCGATCTCCTTGGCAAACTGGAGGATCCGCTCCTTGATCGGCAAATCGCGGTTCGTCGCCGGCGGCCAGGTTGCGGTAGATGTTCTCGACCATGATGACCGAGGAATCGACGATGATGCCGAAGTCCACCGCCCCGATCGACAGCAGGTTCGCCGACTCGGCCGCGCAGGAACAGCAGCGAGAAGGCGAACAGCAGGGCCAGCGGGATGTTGATGGCCACGATGAGGGCGGTCCGAACGTTGCTCAGGAACATGAACAGGATCGCGACGACCAGCGCGATGCCCATGACCAGGTTTTCGGTCACCGTCTCGGTAGTGACGTGGAGCAACTCCTCGCGGTCGTAATACGGCTCGATCTCGACGCCGGGCAGCATCCGACCCGAGGCAGGGTCGTTCAGCTCCTCGACTTTCTTCTTGACGTCTTTCAGGGCGGGCAGCGTCTCCTCGTTCTTGCGCATCAGGACGATGCACTGCACCTTGTCGTCATCATCGTGGCCGACGTCGGCGAGAGACTCGGCGGAGCCTGACTCGCGCTTGCGGTCGGCCTTCCAGTAGCCGATCCGCCCCAGGCGCGTCTGATACCGGACGACCACGCCCAGATCAGGCGGCCCCTCGCCGTGCGGAGCGGTAACTCGGCCGCCTTCCACCACGTCCTCGACGCGGATGGGCTGGTTGTTCACCGACGCAATCACCAGGCTGCGAATGTCGTCGATGCGGCGCCGCTCCTCGGCGCGGAGGATGTCGGCTGCCAGCATTGGGTCCGTGAGGCCCAGCACCTTGTTGACCGGGTCTTTCCCCCCGCCGAACAGCCCGACGCTGCGGACGGTGAAGGCGATCTGACCCGAGTTAACGTAGTCGCCGCCGACGGTGGCGTTACTGTTCGTCAGCGCGTTCTGGAGCTGGGGGAGGGTGATACCGTAACGCCGCAGACGGTCCGGGTCGGCCTGGACCTCGTAGCGCCGCACGGTGCCGCCGAAGCTGGTGATGTCCACGATGCGCGGCACGGTGCGGAACTCGCGCTCCAGCACCCAGTCCTGGAGCGCTTTGATGTCGTTCAGCGTGTAAACCTCGGGGCTGAATGGATCATCAGGAACTTTTCTGGGCACTTTGAGGATGTAGCGGTAGATCTCGCCGGTGGGGGACTCCGGCGAGATACCGGGGCTGACGCCGGCCGGCAGCGGTTGGCTGATCGTGGCCATCCGATTGATCACTTCCTGCCGGGCCGCCTCGTAGGTGTACTGGCTGCCGTAATTCCAGTTCATCTTGAGGTCGCTCAGGCCGAAGAGGGACTGGCTGCGGATCACCTTCAAGCCGGGCATTCCCGCGAAGGTAATCTCCAGCGGGATGGTAACCTGCCGCTCCACCTCCTCCGCGGACGCGCCCGGAAACAGCGCCACGACCTCGACGATCGCCGGTGCCGGATCGGGGTAAGCCTCGACGTTGACGTTCAGGAACGAGTAAGCGCCGACTCCCGCGAGGACGGCGGCAAGCAGAATGACAACGAGCGGGTTATTGAGCGCCCACTCGATAAGTTTGCGAACCATGGCAGCTCTTCCGAGGTGAATGAGACGAAGCCCGCTTACTGTGTGCGCGGCTCCACAGAGCCGCGCACACAGTAAGCGGTCGAAGTAACCTCAACGCTTGTCTTCTTTCTGACTTTTCGGTTGCGACTCAAGATTCAGCAAGGCGGCTTTGAGTTCCGAGACGCCGGAGAGGAGGACGCGTTTGCCCCGCTCGAGGGGTTCCCTGGGCAACAACCCCAGTTTCTTTTCCTCGTCCGTGAGTGCCTCGTTCGCTCCGATCTTGCTGCGGACCAGGACCGATTTGGCGAAGCGGTTCACCACCTCGACGCGGCGCATCTGGTAGTGGTGCTTGGCGGCATCGGTCTGGACGAAGACGATGCTTTGCTCGCCGTCCTCGACCACCGCGTTGACAGGGACCTCGACCACATCCTTCGGGAGTAACAACTCGACGCTTGCGTTGGCGAACTGGCCGGCCCGGATCTTGCCCCCTGGATTCGGGATGTAGCCCTTGATGACGGCCGTGTGCTGGTTTTGATCGATGATCCAGCCGATCTCCGCGATCTTGCCTTCCACACCCTCTCTGAGATCGGCGCCGACGGTATAGACTTTCCAGGTCATCTGGCCGGCATCGCGCAGCTTGTAAAGGTCCGTCAGCAAGTCCTCCGGGCAGTTGGCCAGCACCAGCAAGTGATCGACCTTGGCGATCGTGAACAGGTTGACGGTGTTATCGACCACCAATTCGTCCTTGGCGAGGTTGCGTTCGACGATGACGGCCGGCTCCGAACCCTGAACGAACTTGGGCGCGTACAGGTTGACTCGGGCCCAGTGTTCGAGCTTGTCGGCCCACTCGGCTTGCGGCAGTTCCTGGCGTCGGCCCTCGGTAATGCTGAGTTTCTTGGCTTCCTCTTCGACGGCCTTGATGTCGTCGGGATGAACGCCCCAGGTCAGTAACGTGTTCCAGGCGCGGCGCACGCCGCTACGGTCGGTATCCACGTTCCGCCGGGCGGTCCAGAGGTAGATGTCCGGCAGGGAGCCGCCGGCGTCCTCGGCCTTTTTGAGGATCACCTCGTCGAGGCGCAATTGCACGATGGCCTCGAACAGGTCGTTTTTCTTGTTGCCGATCTCGTAGCTGTAGAACGTGGCGAGCTTCATGCCGGGCTTGACTTCGTCGCCCGGCCGCAACTCATGCGGTATCGGCTTCATGGAAGGAAACATCCCAGGCTCCTCAACCATCTCGATCGACCGCGCTTCGCCGGGGGCGAAACGCGCACGGATGCGCATGACGCAAGCCGGATCCAGGGCTGTCGAACCTGCCATAACCAGCGGGCGATTCTTCGTTGGAATCGCGACTTCGTAGACGACGTCCTTCCCTTCACGCTGAATGCCGAGAGAGCGACGCACGGCTTCCGGGATCGCCAGGGTGTGCAGCTCTCCCTCGACCAGTTCGATCGGCTTCAAGTCGCGCTGGACGACCGGCGGTTTGGCCTCCGCCTTGTTTCTCCAGGGCATCGGAATCGGCATCTGTAGAACGAAGACCGCGAAGGCAACGACCAGGACGAAACCGACCACGGTCCACACGCCGTACCTCAAAGCGCGAAGCATGGGATTCCTCCTTTGTTTTCAGCAGTTAGTTGCAAGCCTCACCCGATTGGGAGGATCGGAAGGACACCCCAACCATGCCGAACAGACTGGATCGGAGAAGGCACGATAGCACTTGGCGTGCCGTTTCGTTTGGTGCGCAGGACGATCGCCTTAACTCGGATTACGCACGGTCCCAAGAAATGGCAGGAGAGGTGTTGATACAAGCCTGACGCGCAAGCGAAGGTAAATACCTGCCAGCCCTTCGCTTGCGCGTCAGGCTTGTGTCGGATAGTGAGTAATCCAGGATTAGAGGTTATTGCTGCGGCAAATGTGACAAAGCCACGCTCGCACCGACGGGATTCGTTAGGTCAGGAAGGTTCGGTGCTTGGGCGAGACTGGCCAGATTAACTACAGCCTCATGGTGTGCGAACAGGGAAATGACCAGAATGTCTACAGCGTGAAACCACGTAGCGATTTGGCTGCGTGGCACTGGACTTGGCGTTACCCGTTCTCGCGTTCCGTTCGTTCGCGCCCTTCCCGCCGTCGATTGGCAACGAAGAGCACGAGGATCGACAGCCCCACCAGCGAGCCGGAGATGGCCGCCATCACGATCAGCGTGAAGTGCAAACCCTCGCGCGCCCGGGTCGTGTCGCGGTCCAACGGCCGAATGATCTCCAGAACGCCGACGACCTCGCCGACCTTCCAGTCCTTCTTCGAGCTGTCGGCGTGGCCGTTGTGACATTGGACGCAGGAATCTTGCATGAGCTGCGCGGTTGCATAGCGCAAGGACGGTCGGCCCTGAACGTCCTCGAAACGATAGTACGGCTCGCGCGGCTTCTCCTTGAACCACTCTGCCGGTTGATCCTGGAACCAGGTCAGCGCCTGCTGCTCGAAGTCGTCCTTGGGGCCGCCGTCCGTGCGCGTGCGGAAGGGATGGTCGCTGTAGAGACGGACCTGCACCCCCTCCTTGTTCCGTTCGCTGATGAGCCGGCCCAGCTCGATGGTCAGCGTGGCCGGCAGGGGGATGGCGTTTTTCTTGGTGAGATAGTCGTGCGTGACCTCCAGATCCTTGATTTGGAGGCGATCGACCACGTTGGACGTGTAGAATTTGTTCACCTGGTCGAGGATTTCCGACTGCTGGGCCGCGCTCTCGAGGGCGCTGGTCCGCACCAGGCGATCCGACAAGCGCGACAGCTCCCACATGCCGAACGCCGAGCTAAGCGAGACCGCGAGCAGCAGGCCGGCCGCCACCGGGTTGCGCCGGCACCAGCGCCACAGTCGTTCCAGCCGGCCCACGGGCGCGCCCGGATCGACTCGCCGCGCAGGAAGCGGCGCAGATCGTCGGCCAGTTCCTGGGCCTTGCCGTAGCGGCGCGCGGGCGTCTTGGCCATCGCTTTGAGACAAATCGTCTCCAGGTCGCGCGGCACCTTGTGATTGAGCTGGCGCGGCGGCCGCGGCTCGTCGTGCAGCACCTGAAGTAACAGCATTTGCCGAGTGCCGCGGAAAGGCCGCTCGCCGGTCAGCAATTCGTAGAGGATGACGCCGAGGCTGTAGACGTCGGTCCGGCCATCGACCTGGCGCGATTCCCCGCGCGCCTGTTCGGGAGAGACGTAGGCCGGCGTGCCGAGGATCTGGCCGTCGAGGGTCATCGGCGTTTCGTCGGTTTCGTGCTTGGCCAGCCCGAAGTCCATAAGGTGCGGCCGGCCTTCCAGGTCGAGCTGGATGTTGGACGGTTTGACGTCGCGGTGGATCACTCCATGTCGATGGGCATAGTCCAGGGCGTCGGCCACTCCGGCGATCAGTTCGGCCACCTGCCGAAAGCTGAAACGCCCCGCCTTCATGCGCGCGGCCAGCGTCTCTCCTTCGACGAACTCCTCGACGAGATAAAACATGCCGTGTTCGGTCTGTCCTGTCTCGTGCAGCGCGACCAGGCCGGGATGCTGTAACTGCGCCGCGCTGCGCGCTTCGCGCACAAAGCGATCGATCTCTTCCCGGCTCGCCAGTCGTCCGGCCCGAAGCATCTTGATCGCCACGACGCGGCCCAGTTCGGTATCGCGCGCCCGAAACACGTGGCCGAAGGAGCCAAGCCCGAGTTCTTCCAACAGCTCGAATTTGCCGAGGCGTCGCGGTCCGTCGGTGGGCTGGTCCCATCGGTCCAGTGCGGCGGCCAGGAACTCCGGCGGCACCGGTTCCTCCGCCGCAACGTCGCCGCTGGCCATGCGCCGCAGCTCGGAGAGGAACGGATGAGACGGCTCGTCGAGCGCACCGAGGGTTGCTTCGCAAATCCCGCAGATTTCGACATGCCGGGCAATCAACTCGAACGCCCGGCCGGACAGGTTGCCGGTGACGAACTCGGCCAGTTCGGCCCGAGCGGGGCAGTCCGAGGCTTTGATGTGGCCGTTTTCCATGTGGACATAACGGGAAGATGTTACAGTTCTTCTCCCCTCGCCCCGGTACGCCGGGGCGAGGGGTTGGGGGTGAGGGGTGAGGGCCAGAACACTGCGCTGCGGTACTCCCCTCACCCCCAACCCCTCTCCCCGGAGTACCGGGGCGAGCGGAGAAAGAAGACACCTCTCCCCGGAGTACCGGGGCGAGCGGAGTAGCGTTGTAGTACTACTCCATCAGGTCACCCAGTTCTTGGCGCAGCCGATGCAGCACCCGCGACTTCGCCACGCGCACCGCACCCGCGCTCATCGACAGGTCGGCCGCGACGTCCTTCGCCGCTCGGCCCTCGACTGCGGTTCGCCAGAAAGCCTGCCAGGTGCGTTCCTCGAACTCACCGCGGATCAGCTCCAAAGCCCGCACAAACAGCCGGCGTTCGCCTTCGTCATCCGGGACAAGGTTTTCCTCGCTTGGCACGGGTGCCGCAAATTGGCCGAGTCGTTCCCTGGCACTCGATCCGCCAACGCCGCGCGTTTCGCGGCCCAGACCGCGGAAATAGTCGTGCAGTTTGTTCTGTGTGATCCTGCGCAGCCAGCCGCGAAACGTGTCCCGCTCCCGCTCCTTGCGAAAACTGCCGACGTAGACCACGACGGCCTGAAACACTTCCTGAAAGACGTCGGCCACGTCCTGATCTTGCAGCCCCGCCTGGCGGCACCAGTGCAGAACCAGCGGAGCGTAGAGGTGGACCAGCCGCTCCCACGCCTCCGGCTCGTTGGCCTGAACGCGCCCCAGCAAACTCCGCGACGTCGCCGACGAAGGCTGCGGCCCACCGTCGCTGCCAGAGATGTCGCGGACGTTTTTCATGGATCGTGGTAACCGGCTGTGAGGCTGCCTCTTATCGTCGCTGAAGGATAGGATGGAAGCAAGCACCGATTGACATTCACCGCGAAACGTAAACGAAAAACGAGGAACGTCGCCGATGTGAACCAGTGGGTGAAGCGCGATTATCGGAAGGGGTGAGAGGTGTGAGGAGCGACGCGGAACAGACTTCGGCTTTTAGGTAGAATGTCGTCGTGAGCCCAAACAGAGAAAGCGCACGAATGCTGGACGAAGCTCGCTCGGTCAACGGCGTCCCGATTCGACTGACTGAAGAGCGCTGGCGTCACATCGTCGGTGTCCAGGATGGCTTGGCAGACAAGTCGGAGAATGTCCGCGATGTCGTGCAATCTCCCGAATGGGTTACCAAGGGCTAGCGTGGCTCTTTGGTCGCCTGGAAGGGATACGGTAGGCGCGATTACCTGGTCGTGATCGGCGATCCGTCGATACGGTGGCACTCCCGGAATCTCTGCTGGTCACGCTACGCTTACGGATCTGGTAGTGGGATCTGGGCTAAAATCCATTCGCCGGCTGGCGCTGAACTGTGCGAAAGTAGCTGGGAGATCATCGTGGAGACCAGTGGCTGCCGCTTCTTCGGGCGCACTTGAATACACGGCAACTCCCCCTTGACGCGCTCCACATGATCGGGATGTGCGGGGAGGATACCGTGTTCGGGAATGCCCTTCTGCATTTTGTCAAGCAGTGCTTCATGCCTCGCGTTGTCCTCCTCCCGCTTCTCCCAACCGTCGAAACTGACAAGAGGGACTGCGACTGATTGAAAGACGGTCAGCACGAAGGTCGAGCAGGTGAGGCCGAGGCCGTCCACTAACATCAAATCTCCGGCGGCTTCTCCGGGGTCCCTGTCAAAGCAGTTATTGTTGCCGTGCCGGAAAGCGTAGGGAATTCGGTATTTCTTCGACGGATCTTGGCTATTCTGTCGATCGTGGATGAGGCGGCACATACCCCGAACACGGTGTTCCTCCTCTGGCTCCAGGGCAAAGCTGACGAAGTCGGGGGCACGAGAACACGACTTGCTACGAAACAACTCGTGCCATTGCATGTCCTGAATGATCAACTCGCCCCTCATCTGATGAAGTATGCCTGTATGCGTTCCGTCGCCGGTCCGCATGATGAAAATCGCCAGATTCGGATCATTGGGGTTGTTGAATCGTTCGGTATGCATGGGTTGGTTAGGCCAGGTTCCCGATGATCTTCCGGGTCCTCTCCACCCCTCTCAGGTCGTTCATCTTCTGTTCGATTTTGACGTACAAAGCGGACCGCGAGGGGAGCTTCTGCTTAGCCGGTGCGGTGATGGAGAGAAATGAACGCATCAGCGTCGTCGGTAGCTTCTCGACATCGACGGTTCTCAGAATCTCGTCGCAGACATCGAACTGGCCGTCGCAGAGCAAGCGGTCGATGGAGTCGAAGATCCTGTCAGTCGCACCGTCCAGATCGTCGATCTTGGCTAATCTATAGACCTCTTCGAGGAAGCTATCGATCTGTATCGTTGCAACGTCTTCCTTCGTCTCCAATGTCTCTACTGCTTGATGAGTGGGTGCTGGTGATTCTCCATTCAAACCGGCTTCTCCCTGGCCGAGACCCAATCCCAGTACGTATGCCAACAGTTCCTTCCGAGGGGTGCGCGGCCGAGCGGGAATCTTCACAGGTTCGACCGGGAACATCTCCCCGGGTTGTTCAGAAGTTCCGAAGTAGGCAGCCCAAGGCACCAGACAGAGTCGAAACTGAACTCCGAGCCGATGGGCGGTCGCCACGAGCGCGGGGTAATTGTTTTCGCTCTCCGTTTTGCAGTCAGCGAACGACACCCACAAGCGCAGCGGCAACCCTTTCTCCCGAGCGAGTTGGGCCACGCGGTCGGCGAGCCACCGACCGTGGCCAAGGCGTCGGTACTCGGGCCGGACGTACATTTCTTCGACTTCGAGTGCCCCATCGCGTTCGATGATGAACGTCCACGCTCGGCGTTCCTCACCGCGAACGTCGCGCACCTCAAAGGCGTAAATTCGGTGGTCCTCCGCGTCATGTGCTGACCAACGCACGTGTCCCTTATCGTCGAGTTCCTTTAACTTGTACAGCCGCAGATCTTCAGGACGACCGTAGGTAGCCCAGCACTCGAAGACATATCGGTCGAAGTATTCGTAGGGCATGTACCCGGTCCCGCGGTCACCCCAGTCCCTCCACTTAAGGCGAAAATGAAATAGACGTTTATCTGGGATACGATCGATGATCGTAGATGCATGGGTGTGCGGAATCGGTGGATCCGCGACGGAAGGAATCGGGATCATCCCACGAGCAGGATTCGCCCACGCCGCTGTAAGTTGGAACGCGGATCGCATCAATCCTTGAGGATCCAGCAGCATATGGCGATCGCATTCGGCGGAAGAGCGGATGCGGCGGTAATAGAAATTATGCCACAAGACGCCTGGTGGCGGACGGCGAGACGGCGGGATAGGCTCTCCGTCCGAAAAATTGACAATCGCCCAAGGGGTTGCTTTATTGGGCAAACCCTCTCCGACCTCCAGCCGCAGTAACGTGAGAAGCCAGCACCCGGCATCGGAAGGGTGTCGGCCCTCCAGTTCCAATGCGCGCGGGTAATGGTACTCGACTGTATGTGACATGGGAAATCGTGGTCAGTGATTCGATAACTGCTCCATTTTACACTGCGAGGCAGCCCGTCACAATAGGCAAGAACAGAGTGGTCCGGCCAAGACGCTCAATGATTGAACATGAACTCCTTCGTGTTCAGCAGCGCCCAGATAATGTCCTCGTAAGCCTGCTGGACGTTACTCTTCTTCCTGTCGAGATACGCCGTCAGCGCCGTCATCTCGTCCTTGCTCGGCTCCCGCGACACGGCGATCAAGTAGAGGTCGCGCAGCCGTTCTTCGTGCGGCCGCTTGTCCTTCGCCAGGTCGCTCGCGCGCTTGCCGGCCGTCTTGCCGAGGATTTCCGCCGAGTTGAACATGTGCAGACACTGCGCGAGGCTGGCGTCGCCATTCCGCTCGCACTCGCAGGCGCTGGCCGCATCGGGCCGGCCGAACACGCTCAGGAAATACGAGTCGAACAGGTTGTCCGGCAGCTGCACCGCCCGCGTTCCGGTCGGGGCGCCCTTGAAGGCCGTCTTCGAACCGGTCACGTCGTCGATGGCGTCGAGCAGCACTTCGGCGTTCAGCCGTTTCGGCAGATAGCGCGAGTGGTTCTGGCGATCTTCGGCGTTGAAGCGGTTCGGCACGGCGCTGAGCTGATAGGTGCGCGACGTGCAGATGGTGCGGACCAGCTCCTTCAGGTCGAACTTGCTTTCGACGAAATGCTTTGCCAGCGCGTCGAGCAACTCGGGGTTCGAGGCCGGATTGGTGACGCGCATGTCGTCCTCGGGATCGACCAGGCCGCGGCCGAGGAAGTGCTTCCAGTAGCGGTTGACCAGGGCGCGGGCGAAGAACGGGTTGTCCTTGTCCGCCATCCAATCGGCCAGCTTCAGCCGCGGATCGTCCTTGGCCGGCACCTCCATCGGAGCGCCAGCACCAAGCCCGGTCGGCTTGACCATCTTGCCGGTGCGCGGATTCTTCGCCTCGGCAGTACCCGGCTGATGCTCCACCGATGCCGGCACTTTCGGCAGGAGCGGCTGGCCCTTCTTGATGGTAAGCGGTTTCGGGTCTTTGACGTCGATGCGGGTGAAGAACGCGGCGAAACCGTAGTAGTCCTGCTGGCTCCACTTCTCGAACGGGTGATGATGGCAGCGAGCGCAGCCGATGCGTTGGCCCAGGAACAGCTGGGCCGCGTCCTCCATCGCCGCCGTCGGCTCCTTCAACTCCCGATACCACACGACCGGCGGCGTCTTGATCTCCTCGCCGGTCGCGGTCAGCACTTCGCGGACGAACTGGTCATACGGTTTGTTGGCGGCGAGGCTATCCCGAATCCATGTGTGGAACGCCGTGGTCGGAGCCATGTCGTCGGTCGCCGCGCGCCGGCGATTGCGGAGCACCGCGCTCCACTTGTTGGCGAAATAGTCGGCATAGTCCTGTCTGTCGAGCAAGTGGTCGATCAGCTTCTCGCGCTTGTCCGCGGCCGTGTCGGCGACGAACTTGGCAACCTCGTCCATCGTCGGCAGCCGGCCGGCCACGTCGAGAGTAACGCGGCGAATGAACGTGGCATCGTCGCACACTTCCGACGGCGGCAGGCCGAGTTGTTTCAGCCGTTTGAAGACGAGTTCGTCGATGAAGTTCTGCGCCGCCGGCAGGTCCGCAACCGGGGCACCAAGCGGCACCGTGGCGCGGAAGACGTCCACGAACGACTGATAGCGGGTCATGACGGCGGCGCTGCCCGGCTGGCGTTTCACCTGCACCAGCCCGGTCCCCGACACCTCGGCGATGTCGGCAACGTTGGATTCAAACTGCGTCATGCGCGTCACGTCGAGGATCGAGCCGTCGGAATGATGCGCCAGGACGACGAGCTGTTGCGCTCCTTCGAGGTCCAACACCCGTTCGCGCGGCAGTACCTCGATGCGGACCACGGCGGCATCGCCGGGATTGCCGAACGGAGCGCCCTGTTCGATCCAGCGTTTCACGATGCGATAATAGGGCGAGTTCGGATCGAGCTTCTTGCCGCCGCCGTGCGGTATAAACCCGGCCGCCTTGCGGAGCAGCAGGCTGGCATCCGGCGCCGACGGCGAGATGCGCCGGCCGCGCGCCTCGCGCGTCAGAAACTCGTAATCCTCGATCGGCTCGAAGCCGAGCAGCGACAGCTTGAAGCCGTTCTGCCCATCCGCCTTGCCGTGACAGGCGCCGGCGTTGCAGCCGAACTTGGTAAAGACCGGCGCCACTTGGTTCGTAAAGTTGACCGGCAGATCGTTGACGAGGTTCGTGACCGTGATTTGCGTCGTGGCGGTGATCGCGCCGCTCTTCACCGTGACGACGGCCTTGCCCTCTTTCAACGCCGTGACCAGGCCTGTCTCGTCGATGGCGACGAGGCCGGCCGGGCTGCTCTCATACTTGGCCGAGCGCGTCAGGTCGCGCGTCTGACCAGAGGCATACTGACCGGTGACGATCAGTTGAAGCGCGGCGTCGCGCCCGGCGAGGCGGAAGCCGTCCTTGCGGCCGCCGCTTTCGACGGTCAGCGTCTGGAGCGCGCCCGGATCGCCGAGGCCGCGGGCTTCGGGGGCAGCGTGAAGAGGCGCCGCGGTCATTCCAAGGAGGGCGGCGATGAGGATGAGTCGCATGGTCGTTATTTCCATCAACACGTCGTTTAGCCGCGAGCTTTTGCGAGCGCTGAAGCAGCGCGAGCGTTAAATCAGCGCTCGCAAAAGCTCGCGGCTAAACGGAGTAGGTTAAACCAACTCCGCAATCGGCTTACCATCCGTCAAGATCGCCGCCACGTTCTTCGGCACATCCGCGGTGATGCGCACTTCGCCCAGGTCGAACAGCGACCCCATGATCGTCGCCAGCAGGTTCTGCGGCGTGTACTTCGTCGTCGCCGGCTGCGAGGCGTTGCGGTCGGATTGGCCGACGACCTGGCCCATCTTCAGCCCGCCGCCGGCCAGCAGCAGCGGCGTCAGGTTGCCGTAATGGTCGCGGCCGCCGTTCTTGTTGATGCGCGGCGTCCGCCCCATTTCGCCGGTGACGGCCAGCAGCACCTTGTCGCTCAGACCGCGATCATGCAGGTCGTCGAGGAACGCGGCGACGGCGTGATCGACTTGCGGGCCGAGCCACTTGATGCCGTCCAGGTTCTTCGGACTGTTGCCGTTGGAGTGCATGTCCCAACCCGCGTCGGCCACCGTGACGAAGCCGCACCCCGCTTCGACGAGCCGCCGGGCGAGCAGCATTTGCTTGCCGAGCAGGTTCGACGATCGCCGCATGTCGCCCCACTTGATGACCTCTTCCAGCTTGAAGAGCTTGCTGGTGTCGTACTTCTCCACCGTCTTCGGATCTTCTTTCGACAGATCGAACGCTTGCGCGATGCCGCGCAGGATGACGTCGTAAGCCTGCTGCTGAAACGCATCGACACCGTCGAGGGCGCGGGTCGCATCGACCTGCCGTTTGAAGCCGTCGAGTTGGTCGAGCAAGGCCTTGCGATCGTCGAAGCGCTCGCGCGGCAGCCGCAGGTCGAGGTTCTGCTTCAACTCGCCGCCGCCGCTGGGGTCGAAGGCATCGTAGGACGGTCCGAGTTGGCCGGCGCTGGCGAGCGCGGGCAGGGCATTGGTCTCGAAGTTCTTGCCCAGCTTCAGGTCGGCCTGGACCGCTTCGGGTTTCACGAGCGCGGCCGACGGCATCCCGGTGCGGCCGTTGACCGGCCCGACGAGGCGGGAGTAGAGCGACCCCATCGACGCCTTGAGCGGATTGCCGGCCCCCGCCACGGACAGGTAATTCTGATGGTCGGTGTTGCCCGAGGCGAAGGAACGGACAACGGCGATCCGATCGGCCATCGCCGCCAGTTTCGGAAAAGTGCCGCCGAAGGTGACGCCCGGCAGCGTCGTCTGCACTTCCCCCGTGATGCTGTGGAACTCGACCGGGGCGTCATCTTCGGGTCGAAGAACTCGATATGCGAAGGACCGCCCTGGAGGAACAGCAGCACGACGGCCCGATCCTTGACCATCCGTCCGGCGCCTTGGCTCGTGCGGCAAGGAGTCCCGGCAGCGTGAAACCACCCAGCGCCAGGCTGCCGATGCGCAAGAACTCACGCCGGTTGAAACCCCGGCAGGTATGGGCCAGGCCGTTATCGAGCAGGCGGAACATGGGACCGACTCCTTCTGTCAGACAGGAGGGCGGGCGTTAAGTGGCGGGAGGCAAAGCCTCGGGGTGTGGTGGGAAGCTGGGCGCGTGGCATGGGCGTGGATCATTATACCAATGTGTCAGGCCGGTTCGCCAGCGGATTAGGCGAAAAATGGAGTGGTGGCAGCGGTAGCCATGGCAGGATACACTTTACCAGACTTCTTCGCTTCAAGCCTCATTCCTCATTGAAGCCTTTCCAGTCCCGAATAATCTTGTCCGCCCTGCACGAGCGAACCGTATTCTATAGTTGAGAGTCAACATAGGATAATCTCGAACAAGACGATCGTGGTACGCAAGGTAAGATGTCGAATGAATGCTGCGTTCGGTGTCAAACCTCGCCGTGGGATTACGCGTATCGGTTGAACTCTGCGGGTGCCGCCGTTGTCTTATCGGGATGAACAAAGGCTGCATCCACTTCACCAAGTCGTTCTGTTGTTCTGATCGTCTCCATTCCCAACCGAAAGTCCTCGTAGGAGATCGCTCATGCTGCGCACCTGGTTTCCTCGATTGTGGAAGCAACTGTTCGGCGGCAAGAACCGCACAAAAATCGGTAACCGCGGACCACGCTGGCGACGCCTGGGCCTGGAAATCCTGGAGGATCGTCTCACTCCGGCTCAGCTCACCGTCACCAGCGTGCTAGATCCGGAAACGCTCACGGCTGGGACACTGCGCGACGCAGTTCAGCAAGCCAACAGCGACGCCGCGAACGGCATCTCCGATACGATCGGCTTCGCATCCAGCCTGAATGGCGCCATCATCACGTTGACGCAGGGTCAGCTGGAGCTGACGGCGGGGAGCGGCACGACGACGATCAACGGCGGTGGGAAAATCACCGTCAGCGGCGACCAGGTCACCGGCGTGTTCTTGGTCGATAGCGGTGCTGGAGCCGTGCTCGCTGGCCTCACGATCCAGAACGGAAACATAACCCAGGACGGCGGCGCGGTCGAAAACCTCGGCGCTGTGACGGTGTCGAACGACATCTTCTCGAACGACTACGCCGCCATCGCCGGCGGCGCGATCTACAGCCAGGGTACTCTGACGCTCACCAATTCCACTCTCGTCGACTGTTCGACCGCGTCCACGGGCGGCGGCGGCGGCATTTATAACAACGGCGGCACAGCGACGGTGATCAATGCCACTTTCACCGGCGACTCGGCTAACTACGGCGGCGGCATCCTTAACTACGGCACGATGTCGGTCACGAACGCCACTCTGTCCGGTAACTCCGCTTTCACCTCGAGCGGCGGAATTTACAACGCCCGGACACTGACACTCCAGAATACGATTGTCGCCGGCAATTCTGATCCTTCAACCGCTCCAGATGTAGGCGGCAGCGTCACCGCCAACAGTGCGAACAATCTCATCGGCAACGGCGCTGGCCTGTCGGGCATCAGCAACAATGACGCCAATCACAATCAAGTCGGCACAAGCGGCAGCCCAATCAATCCCCATCTTGCCCCCCTGGGTAACTACGGCGGGCCGACCCAGACCATGGCCCTCTTGACGGGCAGTCCTGCCCTTGGCGCCGGAGTGGCCATCTCCGGCGTCACCACCGACCAGCGCGGTTTCAGCCGTCCGGTCAGCAGCCCCGACATCGGCGCCTTCCAGACCCAGGCCGCACCCTTCGTGGTCACCACGGCCGCTGACCCGGGCGGCATTTCCGGCCAGTTGTCGCTGCGCGAAGCCGTCAACCTGGCCGACGCCGAGAGTGCAACCGGGAGTTCTCCGACGATCACCTTCGCAGCCAGCCTGAACGGCGACACCATCACGTTGACCCAGGGCCAGCTGGAGCTGACGGCGGGGAGCGGCACGACGACGATCAACGGCGGCGGGCAAATCACCGTCAGCGGTAACAACGCCAGTCGCGTCTTCCAGGTCGATAGCGGTGCGCAAGCTGTCTTAACGGGTCTCACCATCGAGAGCGGCGCGGTCATCGGGAACGGCGGCGGCATTTTGAATTCGGGGACCTTGACGGTGACTGCGGATTCGCTTTTTGACAATTCCGTCACCGGGTTTAACAGCGGCGGGGGCGGCATTGCCAACGTCGGCACCCTGAACGTGAACAATACCACACTGAGCGGCAATGTGGCCTACAACGGCGGTGGGATTTATAGCACGACGGGTACAGTCACGGTGACCAACAGCACGGTCAGCAACAACACCGCGGCGACGGGGGCCGGCGGCGGCATCTATGTGGAAAACGGCTCGCTCAGCGTCGTCAAAAGCACTCTGAACGGGGATACCGCCCTGGATTACGATGGCGGGGCCTTGTTTACGAACCACGGCACGATTTCCGTAACCAGCAGCACTTTCGCCGACTGCTCGGCGCTCTTTGGCGGCGGCATCTGGAACTACTTTGCCACGATCACAGTCACGGCCAGCACGCTGAGCAATAATGCCAACACGGGTAACATCGACTATGGGGCCGGCATCGAAAACTATGGCGGCACACCCGTAGTGCTCGTTGACACGATCGTGGCCAACAGTACCGGACCGGATCTGAGCGGGCCTGTCACGGGCAACAACGACTTGATTGGCGACGGTTCCGACCTGTTCTCTTTCACAGCCTCGAAAAGTGGAAACCCGCAGCTGGCCGCGCTCGCCAACAACGGCGGGCTTACCCAGACGATGGCGCTGTTGTCGGGCAGCCCGGCGATTGGTGCCGGTGCGGACATTACCGGCATCAGCACCGACCAACGCGGCCTACCTCTTGCCGCTTCACCCGACATTGGAGCGTACCAGACCCAGCCGGCCGCCTTGTTCGTGGTCAGCGCCCCGAGCACGGCGACCGCCGGCGCGGCTTTCCATGTCACAATCACCGCCTTCGACCAGTTCGGCGACGCCGCCGCCAGTTTCACCGGTACCGTCGCACTCAGCAGTAGCGATGGCCAGTCCGTATCGCCGAACAGCTTTACGCTCACCAACGGCACCGCCACGGTCAACGTAACCCTCGACACCGCTCACACGGTCACGCTCACGGCCATGACCGGGATAATCAGGGGTACCAGCAACAGCGTCACCGTCAGCTCGCCCGGTACGCAGTTGATCGGCACCACCGTGACCGTTTCGTCGTCTGCGCCCCAGTCCGTATCGGGCCAGCCCGTGACCTTCACAGCGACCATCACACCGATGAACGCGACTGCCGACGTGCCGACCGGTACGGTGTACTTCTTCGACGGTCTGGCCCTCCTGGGTTCCGCGACCGTCAGCGCGAACACGGCAAGCCTTACCACGGCTCCCTTTTCCCTGTCCGTCGGTACGCATTCCGACATCACCGCGGCGTACGTGCCGGACGCCGCTGGCAGTCTCGTCTTCACTCCCAGCGGGCTGTCGAAAATTCCTCTGACGGAGACGATCGTGCCCGTGGACGGAACCAGCGTGACGGTTTCTTCGTCCACGCCCACCTCGGTCGTGGGTCAGCCGGTGACCTTCACGGCAACCATCACACCGGTGAATCCGATCACCGCGGAGCCAACCGGCACGGTCTACTTCTTCGACGGGATGACCCTGCTCGGCGCGCAAACTGTCAGCGACGGCATGGCGGACCTGACCACGTCCTCCCTGAGCGTCGGTACGCATCTCGCGATTACTGCCGCCTATGTCCCCGACGCGGCCGGTTCCGAGGAATTCGGCCCCAGCGGTCTCTCCGCGCCCCTGACGGAGAACATCCTTTCCTCGCAGATGATTGACCCCGCCAAAGACCCGACCATTGTGAAGCTGTCCTCGTCCGCGCCCACCGCTCAAACCGGTCAGGAAGTGACCTTCACAGCAACCATCACACCGACGACCACGACCACCGTTTTACCGACCGGCACAGTGTACTTCTTCGACGGGATGACCCTCCTCGAACCCTCGCCTGGCGTGACTGGCGTGACCGTTCTTGATGGCATGGCGACACTCACCACGTCCTCCCTGAGCGCCGGCCCGCATTCCGCCATCACTGCCGCCTATGTCCCCGACTCGGCCAGCACCAACAATTTTGCTCCCAGCGGCCTCTCGGCACCTTTTACCGAGATGATCGCGCCCCCGGTCACGACCACCGTGACGCTCGTCTCGTCCGCGCCGTCGTGGATGCCAACCAGCCGGTGACGTTCACGGCATTCGTCAAACTGACGGCGCCTCTGCTCACCTCTGCGACCGGCACGATGTACTTCTTCGACGGGATGACTCTCCTCGGCTCGCAAACCGTCAACAACGGTATGGCTTTTCTGTCTCCGACTTCTCCCTTGAGCGTCGGCACGCATTCCGACATCACCGCCGCCTATGTCCCCGACGCGGCCAGCACCGACAATTTTGCCCCCAGCGGCCTGTCGGCACCCCTGACCGAGACGATCCTACCCTCGGAAGGTACCAGCGTGACGGTTTCTTCGTCCGCACCCACCTCGGTCGTGGGTCAGTTGGTGACCTTCACGGCAACCATCACACTCTCGACCCCGACCACCGCGGTGCCGACCGGCACGATGTACTTCTTCGATGGGGATGCCTTCCTCGGCTCCTCCACTGGCGTGGCCGTAAGTAATAGCATGGCGACCATCACGACGTCCTCGCTGAGCGTCGGTCTTCACGCCGACATCACTGCCGCCTATGTCCCTGATGCCGCCAGCAGCAGCGAATTCGGCGCGAGTGGTCTCTCCGCGCCCCTGACGGAGAACATCGTTCCCACTCAGATGCTTAACATCAAAGACGGCACAACGGTCAACCTCACATCGTCCCCGACCGTGACAACCGCAGGCCAGTCGGTAACCTTCACGGCAGTCGTCATTCCCACGTCTCCGACCGCCGCCATACCGACCGGGACGGTGCAGTTCTTCGATGGGAATAACTTCCTCGGACTCTCGACGGGCGTGACCGTTAGTGATGGCGTGGCGACCGTCACCACGTCCTCTCTGAGCGTCGGGAGCCACAACATCCAGGTCAACTACGTCCCGGACGCCGCCAGTGCCGCCAACTTCGCGTCCAGCGGCTTATGCGGACTCCTGGCCGAGACGATTAACCCCGACACAGTGACGAATGGACCTGGCTATTCAGCACAAGCACAAGTCTACGCTTCCCAGAACACGGCATTCTTCCAACAGAACCAAAGTGTGATGCTGACCGCAATCGTGAGTCCTTCGAAGGCGGGCGTAAGCTCCCCCACCGGCGGTACCGAATACTTCTTCGACGGAATGACCTTGCTCGGCTCCACAACCGTCATCAATGGCGTGGCGACTATGAATACGTCTCTGTCTTCCCTGGACATCGGCACGAATATGATCACCACAGCATACGTCCCTAACCCCACCAGCCTCTATGCCCCCAGCGGTCTGTCCCAGAGCTTTCAATTATTCGTGAATCCGGTCTAACGGACGACGCACTTGGTTAGAGGAAATCAAAGGGGGAATCAAACGGGACGTAGTTCATTTCCCGAACAATAAAGGGGACGCAGTTGCGTCCGGCTATGTAGAAAACCGCGCCGCTCGCCAGGTTTTCTACAAAGCCGGACGCATCTCATTTTGCGAGCAGCCGACCCGGTGGCTGGCCAGCGTGGCACAGGCGGCGGCATCTCGGCGACAGGCACGAAGCGGGATGCGTCCTGAGTCGGCACCGACCGCGGCACGGCGAGGTCGGAGGCTGACGACCGTGCCACAGTGCCGTTGTCGGTGAGGGGCGTGAGGCGCGCCTGGAGAGACAACAAAGGTATCGGTCGCCTTTTCCCGGTCAATGCCAGTCGGTGACCTTGAGTCCTGGAACGCGGCGGAAATGTGCGAGATTGTTGGTCACCATCGTAGCGTCCATGCTCAGCGCCATGAGCTGCGCTGAGCAGGTCCATTGCTCCGATCGTTTCTCCCGCTTGCTCCAATTCGTGCCGTATCTGGCCGTAGTGTGGGGCACAGGTCACGGCAACGTAGTCATAGATATCGAACGGCATCAGGATCTTCTGAACGGCCGCGATCTCCTCGTCGTAGCGGCGGCTCTTGCGTGCTCCGAACTCGAGCTCCGACACCGTGATCGCCGAGACGCCGACAGCATGACCCTCTTTCTGGGCCTTTTGGCAGTGATCGACGAGGCCGCGGGCACGTTCGCGCACCTGCCGCCGAGCGGCCGCCTTGAGGCCACGAATCATGTAGATGAGCATGTCCGTGTCCAGAAGGAAGATCATGTCGGCCACTCGAGGCGCTCGGCCTCGGGTTGAGTGCGCCCTTCGCCCATGAAGTCATCGGAAAGTTCCTCGATGCCTTCGAAGAACAACTCCCACGGGTCGCGGGGAATGACCAGAAACCCTTCGCGTGTCCGCTTCAGGTACACCTTGTCGGCATCGACGCGGAATTCCTTGGGCAAGCGGATCGCCTGACTGCGACCATTTTGGAAGACTTTGGCGACGATCATTTGAGAACCTCACGCAAGTGGTATATACCGAATGATATATCACAACGCGCACGCCGTCAACGTGATTCCGCTAGTATCGAGCCGGCGACCGAGTTCGTCCCCGAACGGTTCGGCGGCCGACCAGCGCGATACCGGCGACGGCATCTCGGCGGCAGGCACGAAGCGGGATGCGTCCTGAGTCCGGACCAACCGCGTCACGGCGAGGTCGGACGCTGCGGGCGCTGACGACCGTGCCGCGGGGCCAGTGTTGGCGATGTGCAAGAGGCACGCCTGGAGGGACAACGGTTCCTGCCAAATTTACGGGCCAGTCTCGCTTTGACGAGATGCCACGCATTGGCATGGCAGCCATTTTTCGTATAATATCGCCATGCTAAGGCGATTCGCTTGCGACAACTATAAGTGCTTGGTCAAATTCGTTTTCGAGCCCGCTCCACTGCAGTTGCTCATGGGGCGAAATGGCGCGGGAAAGACGTCGATTTTTGATGCGCTCGCAGGCATCCGTGATCTGCTGGTAGAAGGCGAAAAGTGCGAGCATTTGTTTCCTCTCTCAAGTATCCCGCGGTGGCTCAAGGGCGAGAGGCCGCAGAGTTACCAGCAGAGCTTCGAAATTGAGCTTGAGGGCGAACACGGCGTCATCCGCTATGTGCTGGTGGTGGAACAGGACGAGAAGTTGGTACGGTCACGCATCTTTTCGGAGTCCCTGACTACTGACGAAAAGCCGCTGTTTAAATCTCGCGAGGGAAAGGTACAACTTTATCGCGACGACCACAGCAAAGGGCCGCAATACACGTCCGATTGGAACCGTTCGGCTCTCGGCAGCGTTCTCCCTGATCCCGACAATCGGCGCTTAGTCTGGTTCAAGGAGCGCATGCGGGCGTTGGAGTGCCTACGGATTGACGCTCCTCGCATGGTCGCTCGATCTGAACGTGAGGAGGCCAGACCAGAGCGAGATCTTTCAAACTTCCCGTCGTGGTATCGACTCGCCCTTCTCGCCAACACATCCGAGGGCGCTGACTATCTTTCGGGCATCCGTGAGGTTATTGGCGGTCTTGACAGCCTGAATTTGCATGATTTGGGTCAGGGGATCATGATCTTGCGGGCGACATTTGCACGTCCTCGCGGGTCGGTTCCGAAACCGAGTGGAAAAGCTGCTCGCACCTTCTGGCTTGAATTTGACGAACTCTCCGATGGACAGCGCACTCTGATCGGGCTTTACGCCTTGCTCCACTTCATGGTGCGCGAGAACGTCACTCTCTGCATCGACGAGCCGGATAATTTCGTGGCTCTCGAGGAGATTCAACCCTGGCTCCTGGGAATCCAGGACCGCGTAGACGAGTTCGGCGCACAGGTGATAATTGCGTCGCACCACCCCGAACTGCTCAACCAGCTCGCCACGCGCAATGGTCTCGTTATTGAGCGAGACGAGGCTGGCCCGGCAAGCGCTAGCACCCTTTGCGCCTCCAGATGATACCGCACTGACTCCCGCCGAAATCGTCGCACGAGGGTGGGGCCGTGGCTGATCGCGTCGCAAACATTATCGTTCTTGCCGAAGATCAAGAGCATCAGAACCTTATTCGCAGGTATCTGTTACGAACTGGCCAAAACCAACGAACCTTTCGCCTTGTACCGCTTCCGGGGAAACGTAAGTGCGGATCGCAGTATGTCCGCGAACAATTTCCCAAGCAGGTTGCGGAGTGCAGGGCGACGCTAGGCCGTCGAGCATCGTGCCTGCTCATAGTGATAACCGACGCCGACAATCTCACTACGAACGAAAGAGAGCGCACACTTCATGCGGCGCTGAAGGCGGACCATCAGAGAGCAATCGAACAGACGGAGCCAGTAATTATTCTCATCCCGAAATGGCAAGTTGAGACCTGGATCAAGTGCCTTTTGGGCGAAACGGTAACTGAGGCTGACCGAGATACTGACAAGCCGCCTGTCACCGCTCAGCAGATCATCGCTGCGGCTCGCGCTCTCTTCGACTGGGCTAGACCGAACGCTCTGGCGGGCGCAACCTGCGTCCGGTCATTAGCGAGAGCCTTGCCTCGCTGGCGGAGAATCGGCTAATAAGGAGGATTCCATATTTCTGCGGCCGGCACGAAGCGGGATGCGTCCTGACTCGGCACCGACCGCGTCACGGCGAGGTCGGACGCTGCAGGTGATGAGGACCATGCCGCGGTGCCGTTGTCGGCGATGTGCGTGAGGCGGCACCGCGAGTCACAAGACAGTTTTCTGCCACCTTTTTCCGATATGCTACGCACCCATATAATTATAATCGAAGAGGAAGCAGCGCGAACGGAGGACGACGCCCCGTGACGAAACCGCGACGAGTCGTGCCAATGGCCCCCGAACCGCGACGCCGTTACCGAGGCGTGGATATTCCCATGCGCGTTATCCGCCGCTATGCGCGCGCTGTTGGTGCGTTCTGCCGCCCTGAAAAAATCATCCTGTTCGGCTCGCGGGCCTACGGCACAGGGTGCAGTCGCCACAGCATCAGACATTCTCGAAGAAATCGTCGTTCAGGAAACCGGAGAGCGGCAGAACTGGTCCATGAAAAATGAGGATCCTTTCCGCACAATGGGAGAAGCATCACCCACTCCCAGGGAAAGGAATCCCCATGGTCGTCAAGATTACTCGCCAGAGCGGCCTGCGGACAGAGGCAATCCCCGCGGTCGCGACGCCCAGCGAACCGGTCGACGTCTTTCAGAAAGGCGTGGACGACATTGTCGAGCGTTTCCGGAGCGAACCTGTCACGCCGCAGCATTTCCTGGAACTGGAGAACGCGCTCCACGCCGCCGCGGCGGAGGCCTGTCGCCAACTTATCGAACGCGAAGCCAACCGCTTGGAAGCCGACGATAAGCAGGTGGTGCCGAGCAAGATGCGTTATCACAAGGAGACCTATCGCCTCAACAAGAAGACGCCAGCACGTATCGCCACACGTTTCGGCACGATCACCGTGCGGTCGTTTTACTACTTGAATGAAGAGGACGGCGAACCGGGCTTGCACCCGCTGCTCTTGCGTTTGGGTATCGGTGCGGGAACGGCCACGCCGGCGCTGTTGGAACGCGTGGCACGGCTGTCGGTGGAGCAAACGCAAACCGAAACGCGGGCCTGGCTGCGGCGCGAGCACGGTCTGGTCTGGTCGAATGATCGGCTGCGGGCGGCCTTGGCAGGCTTTCGCCAGGCGCTGTTGCCGTTTGTGGCCGACTTGCAAAAGACGCGGCTGCTGGCGTGGCTGACGCAGGCGGAGCAGTCGCGTGGCCGGAATCGTCCGGTGTTGGCGGTGGGACGTGACGGCATCATGGTGCCCATGCGTCAGGGCGGCTACAAGGAAGCCAGCACGGCCACGGTAAGCGTGTATGATCGGGGGCGTCGGCGGCTGGGCACGATTTACTTGGGCCAAATGCCGGAGGAAAAGCAAGCGACGCTCACCCGGGCCTTGACGGCCTTGGTGACGGCGACGCTGCTGGCTTGGCAGCGGCCCGTGCCGCGTCTGGCCTATATCACGGACAAAGGCTCGGCGCCGGATGATTACTATCGGCGCGTGCTGAACAAGATGAAGCATCCGCGTGCTGGCACGCCGTTGACCTGGGAATGGGTGCTCGATTTCTATCACGTATGCACCTACCTCTGCAAGATGGCCGACGCCTTGTTCGGCGCCGAGACGGCAGCCGGAACGCAGTGGTTCGCGAAGATGCGGCGCTGGCTGCGGGATCGACCCCAGGGAGCGGCCCAGGTGCTGCGCTCCGCGACGCAGCACTTGGGTCGCCGCCACGCCACCAAGGGGCAGCAGGCAGAGTTCTGGAAAGCGTATCGCTATGTGCGTCGTCATCGCCGCTTGATGGATTATCAGGGCTATAGGCGGCGTGGCCTACCGATCGGCAGCGGTGTCACGGAAGCGGCCTGCAAAACGGTGTTCACGCAACGCTTCAAACGCTCGGGGATGCGTTGGCAGCGCGAGTCCGGCCAGGTGATTCTGGATTTGCGTGTGCTCTATCTGAGCGGGATTTGGGAGGCCGCGTTCGCAACAGAGTTGGCTGCGCGTGACTGGCCCGAACCGCGGGGGGCCGCTCGCCGACCGGTCGAAAAGGAGAGTCCTCAGGCGACCGCGGCTGCTTCCTCTTGTCTTGCCGCATAATTCGCGATGCTGAAGCGACCACACCCACGGCACACCCCACGCGGATAGCGACGTGGACCTCCTGGTCGTCATGCGGACACGCAATACGCTCGATCAGGCGTACCACATCAGGCTGGCAGTCCCGGCCCCTTTTCCGATGGACCTGTTGGTCCGCACGCCGCACCGCATGGTAGGGCAGTTGCGAGAAGGGAACTCGTTTATGACGGAAGTCATCACGAAGGGCAAGGTGCTCTATGAAGCGGACAACCGCAGCATGGGTGCGCAAGGCCGAAGCCGACCTGCTGTTCGCAAAGCGAGGCCGCGAAAGCCCAACGCCGCTCCATGACGGTGTCTTCTTCCATTGCCAACAGTGTGGAGAGAAGTACCTCAAAGGACTGTTGGAAGAACTCGGCCTGTCCATACCGAAGATCCACGATCTCGAAGACCTCCTGGCTTTTGTTGCGCCTCTTATCCGACGCTCCGCGGACTCCGGCGCGGCCTGGCATTTCTGACGCAATTTGCCGTGCCGATACGGTATCCTGGCGAGAACGCGTCCAATCGTCAAGCAGAGTCCGCGCTGCGCTGGGCCGAGCGCATGCGCGCTGAAGCGCGGCGTCTGCTCGGAATCTGACGCGGATGTGGAAGGAGTAGTCGGCATTGTCCCCAGTGATGACCGCCGCAGTTTTTTCTTTGGATGATTTCGGCCCAGCGGCCGGCCAGCGTGGCACAGGCGACGGCATCTCGGCGGCCGCCACGAAGCGGGATGCATCCTGATTCGGCACCGACCGCGTCACGGCGAGGTCGGACGCTGCGGGCGACGACGACGGTGCCGCGGTGCCGGTGTCGGCGACGTGTGTGAAGCGCGGCCGTAGGGACAACACAGATTCCTGCCGCCTCTTTCCGGTCCAAAAAGGACACAGACCGCGTTGCAATTCACTCCAGGCACAGAACCAGCCGGCAACCCTGCACATTGTAACGGTCCGACGGAGCATCCGAGGCACGGGAAGCGGCGCGGCAGTGCCACTGATAATTGTCAAAAGAGCCGCCACGCACCGCGCGGACATCTCCAGAATTGCCACCTTGAATATCTTTAATATCACTTTGAGGACAAGGGCCATTCCAGTCGGCGCACCACTCCCAGACATTGCCGTGCATGTCGAACAGCCCCCATAGATTCGCCGGAAAAGTGCCCACAGGTGTAGTCTGCCCGCGGTACTGCCCTTTCACCCCTTTTCCGTAGATCTTATTGCCAGCGTAGTTTACCAGATCCGTGCTGATCGTGTCGCCGAAGTGGAACGCCGTCCTGGTCCCCGCTCGGCAGGCGTACTCCCACTCCGCTTCCGTCGGTAGGCGGTAACTCCAGCCCTTTTCGTCCCGCTGAGTAAGCCACTTGCAGAACGCATCCACGTCATTCCAACTGACGCAGACCACCGGATGCTCGTCCGTTTGCTCGAAACCGGGCGTGAGCCAGCTTTTCGCGGGATCCTTCAACCAGTCCTTGCCCTTCCAGTAGTAGGCACCGCCGTCCCTCTCGGCTTCGGTTTTGTAACCGGAAGCTTTCACGAACCGAGCGAATAACCCCCGCGTCAGTTCATGAACACCAATCCAATAGCCTTTCGACAGCGTAACCCGGTGTTGTGTCTCGTCTTCGCCATCCTTCTCTCGCTTTTCTTCGCTTTTCGGACTACCCATGTCGAAACCGCCCCGCGGACACCAGGAGAACTTCATGCCGAGTGAGTTCGTGATAATGTCGCCGGGTTGCCGAACGTTGGTCGGCGGATTAGTGGCGATCCAGTGTTTGCGCCTCTTGGGCGACAATTGCGTTGCCCTGCTCAGTGGAGATGCCGTACTCCTTGCATAGTTTCCCCAGCGGGACCATGTCGTCCTTTGTTGGCTTGCCGCGTGTTCGGTCCAGGATCTCGCGGAAACGCTTTGTCAGCAGATCTCTGCCTTCCTGAACCAGCGGGTCCAACTCGTCCAGTTTCGCCAGCACCTCGCCGAAGTCCTTAATGCGTTCTTGCACGGCGTCCGCGGTGCATCGCTCCAGCAGATCGCGCAGGCGCTGATATTGATCGGGGAGCTTGTCGAAGTGATAGCCTTTCGGCGCCGTCGTGCCGAACAGTGCCTCGCAGAAGGTCTTGCCGAATGTGTACACGTCGGAGTATGGGCCTACGGGTTCCGCACTCTCTCCCTTCTGTTCAGGCGGAGCGTATTTGAACGTTCCCGCATAACTCTTATCACTGGCGGAGCGCGCGTCAGGTGGACACAGAATGCTCTTTCCGGCGATTTGTTGTCGGACGGCCAAGCCGAAGTCGATAAGCCGGACACCCCACCCCGTGCCTTCCTTGCGAACGAGGATGTTGTCCGGCTTGAGATCGCGGTGGAAAATCTTGGCCCCGTGGGCCGCTTTCATCGCCGACGCTACTTGTCGGGCGATTGCCAACGTGTCCACCGGCGCCAGATTGCCGTACCGATGCAGATGTTCCGCCAGACTAACACCGTCAAAATACTCCATGACGATGAACGGCCGCTTCTCCTCCTCGTCGGCGAAGTTCCAGGAGCGCACGCGGATGATCGCGGGGTGATTAAGTGAGCGGAGCGTATGGGCCTCGGTGAAGACCTTCTGCACGTCACGGGCCAGGTCCGCTATGTGCAGCGTCTTCACGGCAACAATCTGGTTGTGTACCTCGGCGTAGCGGTCCTCGCACTTGACCACTGTGCCAAAGCCGCCGGCGCCAAGGATTTTCTGTGGCACGTACTGTCTGATTGGAAATGGCCGGAAGCGTGTGGGGTCGAGTTCCGCTGCCCGCAGCAGCGCTGGCAGGGCCGCGTCCCACTGGCCCTGTTCACAGGCATCGCGGTACATCTTGAAGTGGGCTTCTGCTTCCCGTCCGTTCTTCTCCGCGCCAGCGCGGCGGGCGGCAGTAGCGTGCATTTCCTGCGCCATCCCGAACAGGCCCGCGGCAGCTGAGGCTGTCGGCCAGCAGCAGCAGCGAATCGAGATTCTGTTGCTCCGGCAGCAGTTTGCGATACTGGTCGCGCAGTCGTTTCAGTAGTTCCCGCTCCTTCTCGTTGGTGATGGAGACGGTGAGCTTCGGCGTTGTGTCGCCATCGCCGACCTTGATTGCGTTTGACGAAATCCCGCAGTCTCCTCCAAGATCGTATCGACCGTGCCCGCAATGCGGTCGAGCTGTCGGCACGCGTCGAGCATGTCCGCAATCTTGCCGCCGAGCCGCTCCACGGCGCCGCCGATGCCCGCGAAGGCGGCCCCCTGAGCGGCGAACAGCTTCTGCAACAGCTCGAAATGCAGACCGCGCGCCAGCTCGGCGTTGGTCTGCACTTCGCGGCGGAAGAAGTAGGCGAACGCGGCGGCGAGCAGCGGCGGACCGGCCGGCGTCGGCTGACGCAGCAGACTTGGCCAGGTGCCGATAGTCGCCGTCGAGGTGGCGGGCGACCTCCTCCACGGCCGCGCGCGGCGCCGGTGATGAGACCCGTATCCTCGGTGTAGCGGCGAAAGTCGGCGACGGGCTGACGCAGGTCGGCGGCGGTGAGGTTGTCGGCCGCCAGCCGGCCAGCCTTGCGTGCCGCCTTCAACTCGGTCAGACAGCGCCTGCGGAAGTCGGCCGTCGCTCCGGCGAAGTCGAACGAGTTCGTCGCCAGGAAGACGCGGACCTGTTCGCGCAAGCCCTTGGCGTCGGCGTCGGCGAAGAAGACGCGGATCTGATCGAGGAAGCCGTCGCCGGCCAGCGCGATGGCGAGCGCGTCCCAGGCTCGTTCATGGGCGCGGGCCAGCGCCTGCGGCAGCGCCCCGGCGTGGTCGTTGAAGTGATGGTCGAGGAAATCGGTCACCGTGTTCGCGGCGTCGCCGAGGACCTGTCTCAGCCCGAAGGCGATGAGCTGCTGTGCAATGGGCATGACGCGAACTCCACCGAGAGCCGGAAGATGGAGGGTTGGGCTGCTCGATGGTAACGGGGTTTACTGGCGATTGGCAAGGAGAAAAGATAAAGCGGGTGCATTCCGGAACTTGCATTGCTGCCCAGTTTAGCCGCGGTTCGGAGAACCGCGAGGCGGTGCGGTTCGCTCCCCGCAGTTCTCCGAACCGCGGCTAAACGATGGAATGACCATAATAACAGGGATGGATCCCATCACGCCGCCACCCGCACTTCCGCTCCGCGTTGCCATTCCACCTGCCGCGCTAGTCCCTCATCGAGTCCGACGCGCGGCTGCCAGCTAAGGTGCCGCCACAGCTTCGTCGTGTCGGCCGTCGTGTAGCGCTGGTCGCCGGCACGGGCCGGCTGCCGCACGATGATCGGCTTGCGGCCGATGATGCGTTCGAGCTTGCTCAGCACGTCCCACACCGAAACCGTTTCGCCGCCGCCGACGTTGTACGTCTCGCCAAGCGGGGCGCCGAGCGCCGCCGCGGTCGCCGCAACGCAATCGTCCACGTAGGTGTTGCCGCGCATCTGCTGGCCGTCGCCAAACACGGTGACGGGGTCGCCGTGCAGCAGCGCCCGGATGAAGTGGTGATAGCCCATGTCCGGCCGTTGGCGCGGGCCGTACACGGAGAAGTAACGCAGCACCACCAGCGGCAGACCGCGTTCCTCGGCGAAGGCCCGGCACAGGTTCTCGCCCGCCAGCTTGGTGACGCCGTACGGAGAGATCGGCCGCGTCGGCAGCGTCTCGTCGCCGGAACTGTAGCGGCCATAGACCGACGACGTGGAGACATAGACGAAACGAGCGAGCGTCTTCCGGCCGCGCACCGCTTCCAGCAACCGAAACGTGGCGGCGATGTTGCAGCTTTCATACAGGTCAAATTCGCTCCAGCTCCGTGGCAGTCCCGGCATCGCGGCCAGGTGAAAGACCGTTTCGACGCCGTCCAGGGCGGGGGCCAGGTCGTCGTGGCGCAGGTCGAGCGTGTGCCAGGTGAAGCGCGGATGGCGCGCGGATGCCGCCGAGATTCGCTTCCTTGAGCGCTCGCGGGTAGAAGGGGATGAAGGCGTCGAGGCCGACGACGCTGTGCCCTCGTGTAGCAGCCGTTCGCACAGGTGGGAACCGATAAACCCCGCGGCCCCGGTGACCAGACATCTCATGCGCTGCCCTCCCTGAAAACCCGGATTCGCCGCTTGCGGCCTCGCAGTCGCCCCTTTGCTAAGCCGCGGTTTCAAAACCCCGTACCGCCGGCATTCCTGCCGGCACGTGCCGGCAGGAATGCCGGCGGTACGGGGTTTTGAAACCGCGGCTTAGCCGCAAGCGGCGGTTTGCGAACGCGGAAAAACCCACTCACTGCCTGGAAATCTTCGACGGACCAATCGCGGTAGCGCGACCGCTGAGACTCGCGCAGACGCGGCACGAACTCCTTCAGATACGCCGGCTCGGAGAAGATGTCCGGCGCGAACGACAGGACTGTAAACCCGGCAGCGCGGAAGGCGTCGGCGGTCTCGCCCGGACGATGGCGGTTGCCCATTTCGCCGTGGCGGCGCTCGAATTCGTCCCGAAAATCTTCCTCCCCCAGCAGGAGGAATTCCAGCGGACGATCGAAGTCCCGGTGGTCGCGGAAGTCGATCTGGTGCAGGCCGAGGCCGCCGGGCCGTGTCATCCGGTAGAGTGCCGTGAAAGCGTCACCGAGGTCGTACAGGTGTTCGCCAACCGCGAACGAAAGGACGACGTCCACGCTCTCCGGTGGGAGCGGATTCCCTTCGAGAGGGGCTTCGTAGCGAGAGATGACATCCGCAGGGTAGCCGCCGGCGTCGAGCAACGCGGAGAGCGGGCCGGTGTCCGCGTCCGGATAGCGATCGGTCAACTCGTTACGCAGCAGGCCGTAAAACGCGGGGTGATACGCCGGGTCCCACGGGGCGAGGAAGCGATCGAGGACCATCGGCCTGGCCCCGAACGCGGCGAGAAACAGCACGCAGCCGTCGTTGATGCCCGGTCCCACTTCCAGCACCGTTTTACCGCGCGGCGATACTGATTCGTGCTGCAGCTCCGCGAGGTATCGTCCGCCGATATTCAGAGTGTTGGCCACGTCGGCGCCGACCTGGTCCGGGTTGGCGTCACGGAGTCGATAGTTGACGGGCACGTCGGCATCATTGCCCCATCGTGCCACGCGCCGGCGGAACAGCCACGGCGAGGTGGACCAGGTGTAGGTGCGTCCGTTCGTGTTCGGATCGGTATTATCGGTTGCGGCGAACAGCACTCGCCCTTGCCAGTGGGCGTACTGGCCCCGGCCGTAGCGGCGGATGATCGGACAGGGAGTGTGGGCTGGATGCAGAGGCACATCGTCCTCGTACACGGCCAGCGTCGAACGGCGCGGGTGCTGTTCGTCGTCGGCGAAATGTGCCAGCCGCGGCAACTCGGCGGACCAGCAATCGCCTCCCTCGTGTAGAAAGGGGCCGTGCAGGCAGCGCAGCATCATCGTGTTGACGAAAAAACGCGATAAGTGCTGGAGGAGCATGGACACCCCCACATCCGAACCAGCCCCGAGCGCAAGCGAGGGGGCCAGCTTTCTACCCCTCGCTTGCGCTCGGGGCTGGTGTTGAAATCGCACCGACCGGTTCGCACTGATTGAGAAGCGATCGCTGCTCACTCTGGTCCCGAGTGAGACTGTGTTCGTATACCGCGGTCGTCTCGTCCACCATGCGTTCGAGACCGAACCGTCCGGCAACGAACGCCGGTCCGGCCTCACCCAGCCGTACACGAAGCACCTCATCGCGGAGCAGGAGCGTCAGGCCCTCGGTGAGTCCCGAGACGTCTGTGACTCCAGCGAGGAAACCGGTCTTTCCATCGACGACGGCATCGACAGTGCCGCCGCCCGCCGTCGCCACGACCGGGACACCGAGGTACTGCGACTCCAGGACGGCGTTCGGGCAGCCCTCCAACGTCGAGGTCAGCAGGCTGGCGTCCGAGGCGAGGAAGACGTTGCCAACGTCCTCGCGCCGACCAAGAAGCTGAACATATCGTCCCATGCTCTGCGCTTGCACTTCGTCCGCCACGCGCCCGGCCAGGTCGCCCACTCCGGCCAGCAGGACGTGCAGTTCGGGCACGCGCTCCTTGACGCGGCGGACGACTTCGAGGAATAGTTCCGGCTGCTTCTCGGCGGCGAGACGGAAGACTCCGCAGACCACCCGGGCGTCGGGAGCCAGGCCAAACAGCTTGCGAGCTTTCCGGCGAGCTTCCGGCGTGGGCCGCGGGAACTGATCGAAGTTGACGCCGTTTAAGACGACGTGGAAGCGTTCGACCGGCATACCGATCCACTCGGCGTAGCTGGCCGCACCGCTGTGACTGTTGGCGATGAAATGGACGCGGTCGGACCGGGCCATCGTCCGATACCACGCACGGAGATAGGGGCGGTCGAAGCGCGGGAAATTGCTGGGGTTGGCGTTGCGCATGCTGAGAATAATGCACGGCACCTCGACGAGCAGACCGGCCATCGCGCCGATGACGTTCGTCAAGTCGAGCCAGGCGTGCAGGACGTCGGGCGGGTCGGCGGCAAGTTCCGCAGTCAGATCGACGACCGCCCGGCGGAGTTCCCGCGGCACGGCGCGAAGCAGGTGCCAGGGAAAATCCAGCGCCGCGCCGGCAGGGCGGCCCGAGACACCGTTCGCGCCGGCACCCTGGCCGAGCGCAGCAATTTGGCGTAATGGCCGAACTCTTCGACGTGCGGCTCCGTGGTCAGGACGCGCACGGAAGCGCCGCGGCGAGCCAGGCCGGCGGCGAGGTTGCACACCTGCCGTTCCGTGCCGCCGGGCGACAGCGACCAGGTGTACTGCGCGATCTTCAACGGTCGGCGAGCAACGCAACGGTGCCGATCGGAGCCGGCGATCCATTCCGGCCACAGGGCTTCATCGGGCACATCGAGACTGCGATGTCGCACTTCCGGAAGCCCGTCGCGCCGGAACAGACGCATGGCCGTGAGCATCACCCGCGCCTGGGTCTTTGGCCGATGAAGGCCCAGCCACCGCGCCGCGCCAAACAGGGTACGGCGTGTAATCCAGTCGAACAGCCGTCGCGCCACGACGGCGCGCAGATCGCACTGCTTCCAGCCACCGGCCTCGCGGAACCAGACCTCCTTCACTCCACTGCGGTCCCAGCGCCACAAACGCCCGAAGCCGATGCGCCACTCCGGCAGCGGGAAGAACACGGCGGTAGCGCCGGCCGGTGCCGACTCTAGCGGCGACAAACGGAACGACGGACCGTCCACCTCCAGCAACCAGGGACCGGACGGTATGTCGCCCGGCGGCGGCACCGCTTCGGCGGCGGCCAGCTCCTCGGCGAGTCGCGCCGACCACGCGCCTGGCTCCGCCGGAGTGAGCAGGTACGCTTCGGAGTCGCCGTGAATCCATGCTCGGGCCGCTCGATCCGCGGACCATGTTGGTAGGCTCCGCGAGTCGAGCGGGGCGGAGTAATCTTCTCGTGCCAGCCGATTTTCCGCGACCCAGCGGCGGCGGCGTTCCTCATCCAGTTCTTCCTCAAGTTGCTGCACCTGCCGTTGCGCGGCAAGCTGGCCCGTCTGGTAGTTGCTGTAGAGGAACATCTGCGGAGCAGCGGGCGACACCGATCTTGCCGATTCCAGCGGCGCCTTGACGCACACCGCTACGAGCGCGACGGCGGTGTCGCGGTCTACCTCACCCGGTTGAAATCGGAAGCTGCCGTCGGTGCCATCCTGCGTCACGACCGAGCCGACAAAATCGGCCTGGCGGGCGAGGCGCACCTCGGCGAACGGCTCCAACAAGCGAGCAAGTTCCGCACGGCCGGGAACGCGGACGTGGTAGATGTTCCGGAACCGATTGCAGCGAATCCACTGCTCCTCGAAACGCTGATCCGGGACCGACACGATGAGCCGGCCGCCGGGCCGTAGGACGCGCAGGAACTCGGCGATCAGCGCCTCTTGATTGTGCAGGTGTTCCAGCACTTCCAGGCAGACGACCAGGTCCACGCATGCGTCGTCTAGCGGCAGCGGTGTGCGGTTGAGGTCCCACTCCCGGAATTCGGCGCGAGCGTCCGCCGTCTCGGTCCGGGCACGACGCAGTGCCTCCCGGCTATAATCGAGGCCGACGATATGGGACGCTCCGTGGTCGAGAAATAACCGGGCGCCCAGTCCCGTGCCACAACCAGCCTCCAGTACATCCGCTCCGCGCGTGAACTGGGCGGCGAAGCGTAAACGAGCCTGGCAATGGGCCAGCAGCGCCGGAGAATCCTCGGCCGCGCGGGGAAACTCGAACGTCGCTTCTCCGAGCCGCCGCAGTGACAGCCGCCACGTACCGGGCCATTCGACAGGCCGCGCCGCGGATGCGATACCTAACCCCAAAAGCCCGGTTTGCTGGACCAGTTGTTCCAGCACTGCCGACGACGCAGCGGTCCGTGCCTCGCCGAACAGCTCGACCGTCCCGCCGACACGAGTCACACCGGCGAGGCGTTCCAGCGTCTGCACCGACCGTGCCAGCGATGCGTCGAGCACATCGATGGCAAAAACGACGTGGCACCGATTGGCGAGCGGATCGCCTGTCCCAATCACCGACCGAGCTTCAAGATAGAACCGTTCGGATTGCTTGTAGTTGTGACCGGCAACGTCGCGGAGCTGGGAGAGATCGAGGTCGGGGTGTTCCTTCTCCAGCCGGGCGGACAGCCGTTGGAAAAGCGGGCCGAGAAAGGCGGGGTTCCACGTCGGCGCCGCGGGGCAGACGAAATGAACCCTCGGCCCGTAGCAAGCTAACAGTCGAGCGAGAACGAAGTCGCCGGGCCGTGAACTGACAATGCCGAGGACACGGTCGATCAGGGTACCCTGCCGACCCGCGATAAGTTGCTCGGCGGCGCTGAGGAGTTGGGAAACGGCCTCGTCAACGTCGATTGTCTCGGAAAGTACGGGCCAGGTCACGACAGCGAACGGCGGGCGAGTGACGCGCGCCAGTTCGGTAAACGTCATCCGCATGGTGTCATCCTTGAGCCGTCGCACTCGCCGCGGAAAAGCGTCTTGCCTTTCCGCCTCCGGAAGTGGACGCCGTTTGTACAGCATCCGTGAAAAAGTTACAAGCCGACCCATCGCCGCTCGCCAGGGCCGTCTGATATAGCCGCAGGTTAGCGTCGTCGAGCACACGCGGCGAGAATCGACGCTGCACGAATTCCGGCCCGTTCGCCGCCAGTCTTTGCCGAGTCTCGGGATCGGTCAGCAAGTGTGCGATGGACCGAACCATTCCGTCGGTGTCATTCAGACCGACGATCACACCCGTGCGGCCATCGTCGAGCGCCTCGCGCGTTCCTCCCGCGTCCGTCGCCACCGGCACGCAACCGCAGTGCTGGGCTTCGAGAACGATGTTCGGCGTGCCCTCCCAGTCGGAAACGAGTAGTAGCACGTCGCTGGCACACAGGAGCGCCGGCACGTCGTAACGCCGCCCCAGCAGCATCACGACATTGCCGAGGCCCAGGGCGGCAACACGAGCGCGAACCTGCTCTTCCAGGCTGCCGATGCCGGCCAGGAGGACACGCAGGCCAGGCACGAGGCGCCACAGTCGATCCACGCACTCCAGAAAGTAGAGCGGCCGCTTCTCCGCTTCGAGGCGGAACACACCGGCGATTACCGGCGACGTTCTGCGGAATGCCGTGTTCTCGACGCCACTGCGCTACTTCGACTCCGCTGGGTAAAGCCGGGGGAACGAAGCCGTTGCGGACGATCGGCACGCTTCCGGAAGGCAGACCGAGCCAGCGTTCGTAATCGCGGGCGCCCATTTCCGAGTTTGCGGAGAGACAAACTCCGGATTGTCCCCGAACCGCTCGATACCACGGCCGCATCCAGGGCCGCACCAGGCCGGGGAAGTTCGTCGGGTTGCCGTTGCGAAACGACAGGACGATGCCCGGCGTACCAGTCAGGCAGGCCACGACGAGGCCCGGAACATTGGCATCATCGACGTGACAATGCAGTACGTCGGCGGGCCGGGTGAGCAATTCGCCGACCAACTCGACGACCGCCGGCAGCAAGTCCGCTGGCAACCGCGCGAAGACGTCCGTCGTCAACTCGGAGCGCGCGCCACGCCTCGGGAAACGCGCGGTTCCAGCGAACGCCGATCCGCGCCGCCTCGATACCGTGTTCTTCCAGGAGGGGCAGATAATGGGCCGCGTCGCCGACCAGCGCCTGACGCACGAGAACGCGCACTTCATGCCCGCGAGCCTTCTGCCCGATGGCGGCCTGGCACGCCTGGCGCATCGGCTCCCCCCGAGCTGAGCGAGTTGAGGAAGTACACGATCCGCAACGGTCGATCCGGCGGCGGTGCGGAGCGGCGCGGAGCGGCGCGCGCCAGGATGCGTCGGCACTCTGCTTCACTCATCTCGTCGCTTCCGGCGATACCAAAACCGTGGAGAGCCTTCCGGCCGACTGTGCCTAGCTTTCGCCACATGGCCAGGCGCAGCGGCGACCAACTTTTCAGGCCACGACGACCCGGAAGGAGAACGCGGCGGACGCCGAGTCGTCGCAGATCCAACAGCGTTTGACCGTGAATTTCGGACGGCGGCACCAGGAAGGCGACGGTATCCAGGGGCCGGCGGACGATCTGTTCCGCCTCGCCGTCCCATTGAATTGGGTTGGTGTTGGTGCGGAATCGGAAGTAGTCCACACCGGCGAGCGGGTGTTCGGGTTTGATCGGCAGCGCGATCGCCCGGGGGATGCCGCCGAGTAAGCGTTCGAGGTCGGTCGGCTCCGGCTCGAAGTCGGCGAGGAGCAGGGTACGGTCAAGCGCTACCCGCGCGGGTCGGACGCGGTCGGACAGCAAACCGGATAGCCAAGCGCTGTAGGCTCCCATGCGGCTTCCTTCCACGAGTTCTGCCAAAATTAGGTGGCACTCCTACGAGTCCGCAGCGCCAAGCAAGGACGAGCGGGACTGCTCGATACACCGAACTGCTCGTCCTTGCTTGGCATGCGGACTCGCGGTCATTTTATCACGCCGCAACTGAGAGCGCGCTGACCGGACTCCGCCGTAACCACTGCTCCAGCACGAGCAGTTCCCAGACCTGGTACACGTTGAATTGCTGTGCGTCGCGCTGCCGGACCAGGTGTGCGCGCAGCCGTTCGCCGTCCAGGTAACCGCTCAACTTCGAACCCGGTCCGACCAGCAGGTCCTCGGCCAGGTCGAGCATCCGTTTCTGCGACCAGCACTGATCCGGCACGCCAAAGCCCTGTTTCGGCCGATAGACGATCTCCCGCGGCAAATAGCGGAGCAACAATCTCTTTAATACCCTCTTCGGCTCCACGCCGTCATTGAGGACCGACGCCGGCAGCGTCGCCGCCCACTCGGCGACACGCCGGTCGAGCAGCGGGCAGCGCACTTCCAGGGCGAAACGCATCGCCATGCGGTCCACCTTCGCCAGCACGGCTCCCGGCAGATAGCTGTTCACGTCCAGCGTGCGCAGTCGGTGCAGCACGGGGCCGCGCCCGTCGGCAAGGGCGCGCAACCGGCGCAAAAAGATCTTCCGTTTCCGGTTCCAGCCGACCGGCGAGGCCGCGCAGCACCGTCTCCGTCATCGGCAGAATTCGATCGCTGAGGTATGCCCGGCCGGCGGTCCACCAGCGGCGCGTGGCGCTTCAGACAGCCCAGCCGGCGCCGCAGACTGCCGGCCTCGCGGATCGTCTCGGTGTACCGGCCGTAGCCGCCGAACATCTCGTCGCCGCCGTCGCCGGACAGGGCCACCGTCACCGTCTGCGCGCGAACCGGCTCAGCAGATAGACCGGCAGACACGACGAATCGCCGTTCGGTTCGTCCAGGGCGGCGACTACTTCCGGAAGCATCTCGACCGCGGCCGGGTCGATGAGTAGCTCGTGATGATCGGTGCCGAGGTGAGCGGCGATGCGCCGCGCGGCCTCGTGTTCGCTCGCCGCCGAATTGACGAACCCGGCCGCGAACGTCGTCGGCCGCACACCCAGTTCCCGAGCCATGACGGCGACGACCAGCGACGAATCGTTACCGCCCGAGAGAAACGCCCCAAGCGGCACGTCGGCAACGAGCCGATCTTGCACCGCGTTGAGGAGGACCGTACGCAATTCTTCCGCCAGATCGTCGAGCGAACGACGGCGGCCGATCGGCCACGGCCAGGGCTGGTGAGCTTCGAAGCGAAAGTAGCGATGCGTTCGTTCTTCACCGACCACGTTCTCGCTGAAGCGGATCGTCAGCACGGTCCCCGGCTCCAGCTTGCGGACATGGCGGTAAATGGTGCGCGGCGCATGGACGTACTGGAGCAGCAGGTATTCCTGTACCGCGACGGGATCGACGTCGCCGAGAACGCTGCCGAGCAAGCCCAGGGGCCGCAGCTCGGATGCGAAAGCGACGAAGGCACCATTGTGGAGATAGTAGAGAGGTTTTTTTCCAAATGGATCGCGGGCCAGGACGAGTTCGCGCTGCGGCACACGCCAGGCCCCGAAGGCGAACATCCCGTTCAGCCGGGCGACGGCGGCCTCGGGGTCGTCCTCCAGCAGATGGCAGAGGACTTCGGTGTCGGTGCGCGAAGCGAAGCGATGGCCGGCCTGTTCGAGTTCATTGCGGAGTGGACGGAAATTGTAGATCTCGCCGTTGAAAGTGACGGCGACGCGGCCGGCCTCGTCGAGCATCGGTTGCCGGCCCTCCGGTCGCGGGTCGATGATCGCCAGGCGGCGCTGACCGAGGCAGACGCGGCCGTCGGGGCTGGTCCACAGTCCGGCGTCATCCGGACCGCGGTGGGCCATCTCGTCGCGCATCACGGTGGTGAGCCGCTGCAGCTCCGGCGTGGAGTAATGCCCCTCGTAGTCGATGACGCCGACGATGCCGCACATGTTGCCACCTCAATGCGGAGGGAGGAAAGAGGTTTGTAATTCGTCGGTGGGGGACGTGTCAATCTGAGATTGGGAAGACGGAATAGGCAAGCGAGGGTACTCTTTGGAGAAGTCGTAGGGTGGGTCGAGTCTTCGAGACCCACCGGGGCGCGGTGGGTCTCGAAGACTCGACCCACCCTACTAAGTCTTGGAAGTGGGTCGAGTCTTCGAGACCCACCGGGCGCGCGGTGGGTCTCGAAGACTCGACTCACCCTACTAAGTCTTGGAAGTGGGTCGAGTCTTCGAGACCCACCGGCGGCGCGCGGTGGGTCTCGAAGACTCGACCCACCCTACCAAGTCTTGGAAGTCGCCAGTCAACCTCCGGAGTCTCTGCTTGACATGCCGGGCCGACCTTTTTACACTGCGATCGCTTTCGGCACGGGAAGCCGAACGGAACACCGTTTCCCTGCCCTAAATACAGGAGGATCTACCTCAACGGATCGAATCGAACTCCTCGGGATTGGCAATCTGTGACACGGATGGATGACCTTGCTCGACCCAGGAAAAACAGTGTGGCCAAATACTACGGATAGGAAAGGAACCACGCTTATGCGTCGTCTCAAGTCTCTCTTCTTCGCCCCAGTCGTCGCCCTTTTGCTTATCTCCGCGTCGCAGGCACGCGCCGGCAACATCAACTGGACGTACAATTGGACCCCTGGGTCCCTGGCTTTGTTCGGGAACGCCGGGTCCAGTGCCGGTTACGTCTCTTTCACCAACGAGCCGACAGCCGGGGCGACCAATACCTCCGACATCGTCGCAACCAACATTCGCACCGTCAGCGGCTCCTCCCCGACCCTGCCCAACACGTTTGGAACCACCGGCGTCTACACGCTGACGCTGCAGATCACCGATGTCACGTCCAATCAGTCGGGATCGGTGACGTTCAGCGGGAAGCTCGGCGGCAGCTTCTCGGACAGCAACGCCAATGTGACCAACAAGTTCACCGGCATGATTACGCAACAGCTCTTCCTGGGTGCCAACACGTACACCGTGACCATCGGACCCTACACGCCGCCTGGACCGCCCAGCGCCACGAATGCGGGCAGCATCAGCGCCCATGTGGACGTGAGCGGGATCAGCATTCAGTCGAATACACCCGAGCCGTCCACGATGGCGTTGTCGCTCTTCGGTCTCTCCACGCTTGGTGCGGGCTGGTGGCGCAAACGCCGCGCTCTCAAGGCGTAAATCGCCGGATCGATTGCACCTGATTTCCTTGCCGTTTGCGGTTTGGCGGTCCCTCCGCCAGACCGCGGACGGTAGTCAAGCCTTCATGCACCAGGGACAGACATGCACCACATTCCTCGTACTTTCGCTATTTCCCCTCATCTCAGCAGAGGTGATTACGAGCCGCGACCGTGACGGAGCGCTTGCGAGCGTTCCCTCACCGTCGCGGCTCGTCGCCGTATTAACTCAAGGACCGGACTCCGATGCGACGCAAGATCAATTACAAGCTGCTCATGTGTCTCCTGGGCGGTGCAGCCCTGCTGACCGGCGGTCTGTTTGTCGTCCGCTACTTCCAATCGAAGCGCATCGCCCGCGCCCTGCTGTGGCAAGCGGATAGCGCCGAGAAGCAGGGGCAGATCGAGCGCATCGGCGCGCTATCTCGAACACCACCGCGAGTTCGCGCCGGACGACATGGAGGTAGCGGCTCGGCTAGGAAAGACGTGGGCCGGCGAAACCTTTGCCGGCGATTACCGCGCCCGCCGCAAGGCCGTTTCGGTTCTGGAAACCGTGTTGCGGGAGGAACCGGACCGAGCGGACCTGCGCCGGCTGCTCGTCAAGGCGGCCCTGGAGGTCGGTCAGTTCAAGCCGGCCCGCGACCATCTCCAGGCAATGCTGGCCGAAGACGGAACCGCCCGTGTGGCGATGACCGACGTGGAACGCGGCCAGGCCGAATGCTTCTGGGGCCAGCTTTTCGAAGCGGAAAAGAAGGGGGCGGAACAGGCCGCCGCCTGGTACCGCCTGGCCGTCCGGCACGATCCCGAGGGGCAAACCGCCTACGTCAACCTGGCTTGGCTGCTCCGCGGCATGGCGAAGAAGGAGATCGAGGCGCCGAAGGAGAAGGCGGTCAAGGCCGAGGCGGACAAGCTGATGGATACACTGGTCGAGAAGAACACCGATTCGGCCCGTGCCTACCTCGCGCTGGCGCTATCGTCGGGAGTTCGAGCTGATTAACCTGCAAAAGAAGCCGGACCCGGCCAAGATTGAGTTGAAGGCCGCGGCCGAGGACGTGGCCCGGGCGCTGCAGCGGACGCCGGAGGCCGTCGATGTCCTCCTGGCCGCGGCCGACGTCGAGCGCCTGAAGTTCGACAACGATCGGAAGAACAATCCCGACGGCCGAACCGAAGCGCGCCGCCATCTGACGCACGGCCTCGAACTCCAAGCCAAGCTCGGCCCGCGCGGCATCCAGAGCCCGGCCCAGTTCCAGCTCCTGTGGCAGTTGACCTATGTACTGCTTGAGCAGCGGCAGGATGAGCAGACGAAGGAAGGTCAATCCGAATTACAGGAAGAGGCGGCCCGGCGCATCGCCGAGATGCGGCGGATCCGGCTCAAGCCCGAGTCGATGGTGCCGGCGGCGGCGGATTATCTCCAGGCGCGCTTGCACGTCATCAACGAGGAATTCGCGCGGGCCGAACCGTTGCTGACCCGCAGCCGCACGGTGCTGGAGAATCAGTCCGACCTGGGCGTGCAGATCAACCTGCTGCTCGGCGCCTGTTACAACCGGCTCGAAAACCCCATCGGCATGCTCGACGCCTACGACCGCGTCCTGAAGATGGACCCGAACTCCACGGCGGCGATGCTGGGCGTATCGGCGGCCAGGAGACAGCTGGGACAGGCCGACAAGTCCCTCGAAGCCTACAAGGATCTCATGAAGCTGAAGGGCGCCCCGTCCAGCGGCTGGGTGGACATCGCCCGCATGGAAATGGAGAAACAGCTTCAGGCCGCCAAGAGCGGACGCAAGTGGGAGGACGCCGAGAAGGCACTGAAGCAGGCGGAGGAGACGCTGGTCGATTCGCCGCTACGAGACCGAGCGGCGCGACAGTTCGACCTGACGTTGCTCCGGGCGGAGATCCTGGTGGCCCAGGAGAAGCCGGACGAGGCGGAGCGTCTGCTGATCGAGGCGCGCGACCGGCCGGAGCAAGGGAAACGCTTGCAGTACTGGGCGGCACTGGTCGAGTTGGCCGAGTTCCGCAAGGATCGCGCCAAGGCGAAGGCGCTGCTGGCCGAGGCGGAGAAGGAAAAGGACGCCGTGGACCTGCGTCTGGTCCGTGCGCGATTGCTGGCGGCCGACAAGCCTGCCGATCTCGCCGCCGGCTCGACCCGCTCGAGCACGGAACCGCAACCTCCCTTCCATGAGGAAGACCAGGCGCGCCTGCTCGCCGGTCTCGCCGAGATCTATTTCCGAGCTGGGAACACCGCAAAGACGCGCGAGTACTGCCGACGGCTGTCGGCCAACCCTCGGTATCGTAGCGATCTGCGTCTGAGGCTGTTCGTCTTCGACCTCGCCCTGCGCGACAATGCCCGCGATGAGATGAACGCGGCGCTCAAGGAGATTCAGACCGTCGAGGATGGGGCCTCGTCGTTCACGCGTTTTGCCACCGCCCTGATGAAGATCCGCGATGCCCGGCAGGCGTCGCCGAAGGACAAGGCTCGCCTTCTCGACGAGGCGGCGCCGCGAGCTGGACAAGGTGGCCGAGTTCAAGCCGTACTGGTCGAAGCTGGCCGTCGCTCGCGCAGAGATTTGCGAACAGCGCGGCCAGCCCGAGCTGGTGATCGAAGAGTTAAAGAAGGCGATTGCCGCCGGCGAGGGCAGCCCCGCGGTCGTCGGCAAGTTAGTCGCAACACTCAACCAGCGGCAGCGCTATGGGGAAGCCACCGAGGAGCTGCAGCAAAGCGGGGCGATTGTTGCAGACCAGCACCGACCTGAGCCGCCTTGCCGCCGGTAACGCTCTGTTGAACAACGACCCGGTCGCCGCACTGGAACACGCTCGACGGGCTGTCGAGGCGGAGTCGAAAGATTTCCGCGACCTGGTCTGGCTCGGCCAGATGCTCGACGCCGGCAATAAGAGCGACGAAGGGTTGCAGAAGCTCCGGCGTGCGGTCGAGCTGAAACCTACCGATCCGGCCCCGCACGTCGCCCTGGTGAAGACGTTGGCAGGGCGCGGGCGTGAGGGTGAAGCCGCCGCTCTCATCGAGAACGTCAAGACGGAGGTCGATCCGCAGCGGCGCGCGATCGCGCTGGCCGAATGTTACGAGGCGGTAAACAACCCGGACAAAGCCCGGGATTACTACGACGAGGCGCTCCAGGCCCAGCCCGGCGACATCGCCGTGGTGCGGGCCGTTATCCAGCACCGCATGAGGACCAACCGTCTCGGCGGCGCCGAGCACGAGCTGCGGCGCATGGTCAACGGCGAGGTCGAGGCAAACGAAGAGGACACGCAATGGGCGCGCTACGCGCTCGCGCTCGTGCTGGCCAACGGCACCGACTACGGACGGTTCCAGGAAGCGCTGACGCTGGCCGGCGTGAAGGTCGAGGCCAACGGTGAGTTGGCGCGGGATACGAGTCGAATCCGGGTCGAGCGGACCGAAGCGGTACTGACGCGGGCGCGTCTTGGCGACCCAGCCGATCCGGGCCTTCCGCGAGCGGGCCATCGAATTGTACGACACCCTCGACCGTAATCAGGCCCTGACGCCCAACGACAAGCTGGTTCTGGCCCTGCTGTACGATGCGAGCGGCCAGTGGCCCAAGGCCCAGGAACAGATGGACTACCTCATCGGCCAATATCCGGGGATGCACCAGTATCTGGCGCAGTACGTCCAGCTATTGCTGCGGCACGACGACCCTCGCCGAGCCGAGGCCGAGCTAAAGAAACTCGAGGAACTGGAGGCAAAACGCGCGGTCGGTACAAACGCCTATGCTACCGAAGACTTGCGAGCGTTATGGCTCGAAAAGATTGGCAAGAAAGACGAGGCCGTCGCGCTGATTCGCAAGACCGTCGGCCGGCCGGGTACACGTCCCGAAGGCGCCGTCGTCCTGATCGCCGCGCTGGCGCAGCGGAGAAGTATGTCGAAGCGTTCGACCTGTGCGAGCAAACGTGGCGGACGTGGCCGGACAACAAGATCCGCCCGGAGGCCCTCGGCGCCGTCACCGTCTCGCTGCTGCGCAACATGCGAGCGAACGACGATCAAGTGGCGCGCCTCGAAGGCTGTCTGAAGAAGGCGATCGTGGTGTTTCCCGACTTGATGGTCCTGCGGATGCACCTCGCCGATCTATACGACCTGCGTGCCCGGTATCCCGAAGCGGAGGCTCTCTACCGCGACGTGCTGGTCAAGGAGCCGAACAATGCCATTGCCCTGAACAACCTCGCGTGGCTACTGTCGCAGCAGCGTGGCCGCAACGACGAGGCGCTGGAGCAGATCACCCGGGCCATACAGGGCTATGGACGGCGTGCGGAGCTGCTCGACACACGGGCGATGGTGCTCCTGAAGCTGGGCCGCACCGAGGAAGCGCTGGCCGATCTTCGTGAAGTGGCCGCCGAGACGCCGACGGCGCCGCGACTCTTCCACCTGGCCCGCGCGCTGCATACGGCGCGCGACCGCGATGGAACGGCGAAGACGCTGCGGCAGGCTAAAACGCTCGGTCTGACGCCCGACAAGCTGCATCCCGTCGAGCAGGAAGCCTGCCGCAAACTGATGGAAGAGTATCGGTTGCAGTAAAGTGTTTTCGTTTAGCCGCGAGCTTTTGCGAGCGCTGATGCTCAGCGCTCGCAGAAGCTCGCGGCTAAACAACGCGAGTCGCCGAACACGGAGAGTTCCCATGTCTCACGTTCTCGTGACGGGCGGCGCCGGCTTCATCGGCTCGCACCTGGTTGAAGCACTATTGGAGCGCGGCCGCAAGGTGCGGGTGCTGGACAACTTCACCACGGGTGATCCGGCCAACCTGTTCGCCATCCGCGATCGCATCGAAGTCATCGACGGCGACATCACCGATCCGGAAACGGTGCGCGCTTCCATGCGCGGCTGCGAGTTGGTGTTCCATCAGGCGGCGCTGGCGTCCGTGCCGCGCAGCGTTGCCAACCCGCTGGCCACGCACCGAGCCTGCGCCGACGGCACGCTCCAGGTGCTCATGGCAGCGCGTGCGGCACGCGTGCGGCGCGTGGTCTATGCGGCCAGCTCCAGCGCCTACGGCGGCTCGAAAAAGCTACCCAAGAGCGAGAGCGATCCGACGCTGCCGCTGTCGCCCTATGCCGCGTCCAAACTCGCCGGGGAGCACTACTGCGCCGCGTTCAGCGAAGTGTACGGCCTGGAGACGGTACGGCTTCGGTATTTCAACGTCTTCGGCCCGCGACAGACGCCGGACAGCCCCTACGCCGCCGTGATCCCACTCTTCATCCGTGCGCTGACGAACGGGCAAAGTCCGCTGATACACGGCGACGGCCGGCAATCGCGCGATTTTACCTACGTCGCCGACGTGGTGCAGGCGAACCTGAAAGCGGCCGAAGCTCCGGCGGTGAGCGGGAACGTCTACAACATCGCCGGCGGTCGGCGTACCTCCTTGCTGGAGCTGATCGCCTATCTGAACGAACTGCTCGGCACCAGCATACGGCCGACGCTCGGGCCGGCTCGTCTCGGCGACGTTCGCCACAGCCACGCCGACGTCGAGCGGGCGTGTAACGAACTCGGCTACCGGCCGACGACCGACATTCGCGCCGGCCTGGAGCGGACGCTGGAATGGTGGCAGCGCCGCAGCATGCGCGTGGCCAAGCTGTCGGCGTGAGTTCCACCTGTCGTTTCGCAAAACGCATGGCGACGGCGCTCGTTCTTGGAAAAGCGCCGTCGCCTTGCCCTACCCGATTGGGCTACAATTCCGGCTGGGGACGCAGCGCGGCCCCGCGGTCACCCGGAGGCCCACCATGGCACTCACTGCGGCGCAGCTCGAACAGCAGAAACAACAGGCCGAGGAGCTTCTGTTCTCCGGGCCGCAGCAACTCGGCTTTGCCGAGGGGTTGTTCTTCGGTCAGTTCCAGGCTCCGCTCCTCTTCCCCTATCCGCAGCTCAATCGCGTCAGCCGGGAAGAAGCCGACCTCGCCGTTGCCGAGGTACGCCGCTACTGCGACGAACACATCGACGCCGCCGCCATCGATCGCAACGCCGCGATTCCGGACGAGGTCGTCGCGGGACTCGGCCGACTTGGCGTCCTGGGCATGACGGCCCCGAAAGACTTTGGCGGCCGAGGCTTTTCGCAACTCGCCTTCTGCCGCGTCATGGAGGTCATCGGCGGCCACTGCGCCTCGACGGGTGTTTTTGTCAACGCGCACCACAGCATCGGCATCCGTGCGTTGCTGTTGTTCGGCACCGAGGAACAGAAACGCCGCTGGCTGCCGCCGCTGGTGAGCGGCGAACAGCTCGGCGCCTTCGCCCTGACCGAACCCGAAGCCGGCTCCGATGCCAGCAACGTGCAGACCACCGCCACGCCGACACCGGACGGCAAGAGCTACGTTCTCAACGGCACCAAACGCTGGATCACGAACGGCGGCATCGCCAGCGTCCTCACCGTCATCGCCCGCACACCAGGCCCCTCACCCCTACCCCTCTCCCCCGAGGGGCGAGGGGAAAACAGTAGCTCCCCTTCCCCCGAGGGGCGAGGGGAAAACAGTAGCTCCCCTCGCCCCTCGGGGGAGAGGGGTAGGGGTGAGGGGGAAAGCAGCAAGAAGAAGGAAATCACCGCCTTCCTCGTGACGCCGGACATGCCCGGCTTCAAGGTGCTGGAAAAGCGGATGGAAAAAGTCGGCATCCGCGGCACTGCCACGGGGAGGTTGGCCTTCGAGAACGTCGTGGTGCCGAAGGAAAACGTCCTCGGCCAGGTGGGCAAGGGGCTGCGTATCGCGCTCACCGTGCTGGACTTCGGGAGGACGACGTTCGGCGCCAGTTGCACCGGCGTGGCGAAGATGTGCGTCAAGGCGGCCTGTACTCACGCCAAGCGGCGCGTCCAGTTCCAGCAGCCACTCGCGGAGTTCGAGTTGGTGAAGAAGAAGATCGCCTGGATGGCAGCCCACGCCTTCGCCATGGAGGCGACAACGATCCAGTGCGCCGGTTTCATCGACCGCGGCGGCCACGATTTCAAACTCGAAACGGCCATGCTCAAGGTCTGGTCTACCGAGGCGCTGTGGCAGATCGTCAACGACACGCTCCAGATCTACGGCGGCAAGGGCTTCTTCACCGATGAGCCATTCGAGCGGATCCTGCGCGACGCCCGGCTGAACCAGATCGGCGAAGGGGCCAACGACGTGCTGCGGGCGTTCATCGCGATGGTCGGCATCAAGCCGGTCGCCGATAAGCTGCTGGCGGTGAAGAACGCCTTGTCGCACCCTTTCACCCAGATCGGCACGCTGCTGAGCTTCGGCGGCCGGCAGATCCTGTCGCGTTTCACCCGGCCGGAAGTGCCCGTGCTCGCCACGATCCTACGCCAACCCGCGCCGATCTGGCCCGGCGTGTCCGCGAATTCGGCCTGGCGGTGCAGTCGATGCTGTTCAAGCACCGCGAGGCGATCCTGTTCCGCCAGTACGTTCAAGAACGATTGGCAGACGCCGCTTGTGAACTGTATGCGTCGAGCTGCACGCTGAGCCGGCTGGATCAGCTGTTGTTTCTCGGCAACGGCAATGCCGCCGAGATGGCGCGCGACGTAACGGCCGGCCGGTACTTCCTGCGTCTCGCCGACCGCCGCATTCGCCAGTGCCTGGCGGCGCTGACCGACAACGATGACGCGTTCACGACGGAGACGGCGAACGCGATCCTGGAGCGCTACTGACCACGGCCGATTCGCCCGAGGATAATGCCGCAATGGACGAACAACGCAAGCAACCGGAGGGCGCATCGCATCAAGCGGTCGGCGCCCTGATTGGTGCCCTGGTCGGGCTGGGTATCGCTGCTCGGCAGATCTTCGCCGACTACGGCGAGGCGGCTCAGGTTCCCTGGGTGGAGGGAATCGGCATCACGCTGGGCGGCGGGGTCGCGGGACTGCTGCTGGCAACGCTGCTGGGGGCCGGAAGCCAGGACGAGACCGGCACCGTTCCCGTTGAACCCGCGGAGGTTGAGGACGGCGGAAAGAACCGGATCGACCCTCCCGGCCAGGACGGAACAGACAGCCGGATCAAGCCGGGGCACGGCATCAACGGGATCCACCGGCCGGATGATCCGGCGAAAAGGGCTTGAACGCTCGGGATCAGATGCCGGGCCGTCTGGGGTTGCCGTTTGCAGACTGCGCGAATTGAGCAATGCAGGCCGCGAGGAACTGCTCTGTTTCTTTCCGTGTGTGCTCCAGCAGCGGCCCGGCCAATGCCGCCCGATACAGATTGATCGCCTTGGCCAACTCACCGGCGTGCTGGTAGCAGGATGCGGCACTGAGGCGATGGACCGCTGCTTCCTGGTCCCGGTCGACCGTCTCCAACCGCGGGGCTACCTGCTCTTCGCCGGCAGCAGCCGCCAACCACGCCGAGAGCGCGAGTTCCGGCATCCCCATGGCAACGAGCGCGCGCTTTCATGATGATGCCGCTCGTTTCAGCCATCCGCTCGAGGAGGGATTGGGGGTAAGCTTTAGACTTCGTCTTCGGCATTGGCCGATTCCTCCCAGGCATGGGCCGAGAAGCGGATGCGATGTTCCCGCGTTGCGAATCCGCAGACGATCACATACGCTCCCCAGCCGAATGGGTTCTGGAGGGCTTGAGCAACTTTTTCACGGTGTCGGCGCCCCAGTTCTGTCAGTGTTTCTGTCCCACTTACTTCGAGAACCCGAGAAACCTTGGGCGCACGATAATCAGCCCCTTCCCCGCGGTTCGTGACGACAAGTTGCCGCAGACCAAGAACTCGGCGGACCAGGGCAAATGCCAGTGCGACCGAAGCGAGCTCCACGACCTCGTTGGCAGGCATGGTCGCTCGAAGTCGTTCCGCTTGCTCCGCGGTCGCCTCCGTCCAAGACACCTGCAGCCGAAATCGGTCGGCCTTGCCGAGCCATCGAGAATTGATTCCCTCACAATCGACCTCAAAGGATGCTGGTGAGCCGGAGTACCGACTCATCACGGATACGCACGCCACAATGTACGGCTCGAGAAACAACTGCGGATACCAGTCCGCGACTTCCTCGATCGTGCATCGTAGAGTGCGCGCGGCCATGACGCAACCTGTCCCTGTCTGCTCGTTCTTCTGTTATCCTTTCCCATCGCGGCCGTCGCCCACTTTTTCCCTTGGCTGCAAGACGCTGACGTCTGCGCCGGTGTCAGGGATGACCCGATCCAGGAGCAATCCCGCAGAGCCGCTCACGGAACGAAACTCGGCGCTGAGCTGCGGTAAAGCTTGGCCGGGGTACGTCGGGTCGTAGGCGAAGGCGGCGCGACGGATGCGATACGGTTGGTCTTCTCGCCCGACGCAGATGATGAACGGATGTCGCTCCACCATCCCAGGCGTGTGGAGTACCTCAAGAGAGGTTTTGCAGGCGGCGCTGACGGCGCCATCGGCAAAGGCAATCCACCGGTCTTGATACTGGCCGAGCAGCTGGTCGCGCATCGACCAGTACGCGGCCTCGTTCTGCGCCAATCGGGATGGATTTTCTGTGCAATTTCCGGAGGTAGTGCGTCCGCCAGGCTTTTCATCGGCCACCTCGAGAGCAGCGCAGGGCGATGGCTGCATTCTACAGCCATCGCGTTCAGCGGGCTACCTTCGACTCCGCTGCCGCCGAGCATCTGATTGAAAAGAAAAGGGAACGCAGCTGAATGGCACTTCCGTTGCAATTATTGCCAGGCCAAGGTTTTGCAGCTGGAGCCTGCGGCTGGCGACTCGCTCCTGTCCGCAGGGTTGCCGGGCCGAGCCCCGACGCTCCCGCTGTCCGCCGCGGCGCGCAACCTCTCCGTCGGCCCCTTGGGTCCTGCCTGCCACGCCTGGTTTCCCCACCTCTTCCTCATTCTCCCACCAGCGCGAACACCTCGGTCTTTACTGGTTCAACAGTTCCGCGCGTGCCTCCTGCCGCGGTTTCGTCAACGGCGGATACGACTTGGGCCGCCGTTTGACACGACGCGGTTCCACACGACCCGGACGGTTACCTACCTCGTGTGTGGCCACCGCCATCCACAGCACCACCGTCACTACCCGACGCATCTCCTCCGAACCAAACAACTGGAGCCAGCGGAACTGCTCCAGGATCTGTAGTGCTCCCGCAAAACTTAGTTGCCGCGGACACAGACCCTTGGTCAACGCCGCCTCCGCCATCACCTTGCGCACCAGGTTGTAGCCCAGCAGATGAACCCAAAACTCACGCCGCACCATCGCTGGCGTCTTGCAGCTGAGTTGGTCCATCTTCAATGTCTGTTTGATGGCGCGGATATCCAGTTCCACATGCCAACGCTGCTGATACAGGTCGGCCAACTCTTCCTTGGAGTAATCCACGGCGTCGCACAACGTGGTCGCCACCACGATTTCTTTGCTGCGGTAACCCTTGTGCGTGACGCGGAAACGCAGTTCGCGCACCGTCAAGGTGTCCGGCAACGCGGCGTACTGCTGCGCGTCCATCCACTTGGGCCGTGGCGGCTTGGTCCAGACCACCACATGATCGTCGTTACCCAGGCGGCGGCCACGACGGAAATCGTAGTGCCGCAACTGGTGCAGTCGAAACACGACGGCGACGCCACGCTGCTGCAACAAGACGATCATCCAGTACGAACAGTAGTAGCGGTCGGCCACCACCACATCCCCCGGCCGCAGACGGTCGAGGAGTTGCCGGAACAAAGCGGTCTCACCGGTTTCCTTGCCCTTGTAGGGTCCAACGGCCGCATCGAGGACACACGCTGTGGCGAAGGTCAGCAGCACCACGGCGCGGATCATGGGGAAACCCAAGCCACGCTTTTGCGAGGACGGTTGCGGATAGACCGCCTGATTGTCCTTGGTATCCGCTAGGGTGCAGGTGAAGCCATCGACCAGCAGCACGCGCTGGCGGTGCCAACGCCAGGACTCCGGGGCCTGGTCCTCGACGGCCGCGCCAACGGTGTGGGTCAGTTCGCGCAGGAAGGGTTCGGGCAGTTTGTGGCGTGCCTTGCAATAGGTGCCGGTGTTGGCGGAGCAAGGAGGCAATGACAAGCCGACGCGCAGAACCATGATGCGGGCGACGGCCGCGACGCAGGACTTGGAACCGCTGAGGACCTGGGCGAGAAAGCCCCAGAGCGTGAGGGCGGGTGTGAAGATGTCGCGGGGTCCGCCGGCAAAGCGGACCTGCTGGTCGTCGGCGACGCGCTGGATCAGCGCTGCGGACAGCGTCTGCTCGCCGACGGCGTCGCCGGTGGAGAAGGTCTTGAGGATGGTGGTAAAACGAGACCCGAGGGTGATGAGTGGATAAGATGGCATCGGCCGTCCGTGTCGAGAAGGAATGCGAAACCGAGACACAGACGGCCGAAAACCGGTGCAAAGTATAGACACAGGCGGTGCCGGTTACAAGAGGACAAGGAGCCGGAGCGAAAGAAACGGCAAAAATCTCCTCGCAGTGGAGGGGAGCCGTTCGTCGTCCGTAGCAGCAGTGACGGGAGCAGCTGGAAGTGCCATTCGTGGTTGGAACCTTTTTCCTACCGCAGAAAATCGGTGTCAGTTCATCATTTCATCCCAAAAGATAAACTGACACTGATTTTTTCGTCCGCAGCGTCGATCTCTCATGCCAATTTGCCACGATGGCGCCTTCGGAATGGAGTGCGGGTAGTCTCATATCGAAAGGACGGTTCGACGCAGCCGGCGAGCCACAGGGACAACACCACCGACCTGCCGTCGAACTCGTCCCGATCGCCACGGTCGGTGGCGCTCCGGCGGCCATTGGGAAACTATGGTTGTCGAAAGCAATTCCGTGGAGGTGGATGGCTCGTCGCCCGTCGCCGCCGGCAGTAAAGTTGGAATCTCCCTCTTTTCCGTCGATTCGAGAAGCGACTCCGACGGCGCATTCTCGATGACCGCTACCGAGGGCGGCGGTGCATCCTGTACTTGCCCCTCCTTTGTCTCCGGTAAGGCTGCCGGCGGCATGAATTGATCTTTGATACGGTCAAGGACTTCTTTCAGGGCATCGAGCCAGTCGTCCACGTCGTCCTTGACTTGCCGGTAGAGCAGCCGTCGCTGTAAAGCCTCGCGCGCTCGACCGGATAGCTCTCCCAGCCAGGCACTATCGCCGGTCGTTCAACCACCCTGGGTCCTTCGACGAGAGGTTCCTGCTCTTCCTCTGCGCCGACGTTGTTGACTGGGGGTGGGGGAAGGAACGCGGCGAAGACTTCTCCGTTGGGAATGGCCGTCGTGTTATCGGGCAGGCGTTCGACTAGGTTGCCGGGCGCAAGATTGCCACGAGGATGAGATCGTTATTGATGCTCGTCGCCAGGACTCCCGACGGTAGCGTTGCAGCGATGATGCTGCCTGATCCGTTCGTCACTATGGCGCCTACGTCCAAGCCCACTAATCCCTGATTTGCGAAGGAGACGATGATGGGCAGATCGCTGCCGAGTTGGGTGGCAGCTATTTCCCCGTTTTGCATAACGGCCAGGCCGCTGACTGCCTCCTGGAAACCGGTTCTTGATGAGGCTACGACCATGCCGTTCTCGGTGAGCAAATCGACTTCTCCATCAGCGAAACCGGCCACCAAGCGATCGTTGGATTCGGCGAGCGCGGTGACGTCGTCACCGGAGATGTCGAAGACGTTGGTAAAGGACTTACCGTCAAAAACGCTGATGCCGCCATCGCCGCGCAGCACAAACTCCTCGCCTTTCGTTGGATCGAACACCGCTTGCACGATTGGCTGACCGAGATTGACAGGTTGGGGATTATTGTCCTGGAAGAAGCCGCTACCATTGCCTCCAGAACCGATTCCCGGCAGCAGGACAGCAGTGCCGTCGCTATTGGTCACGATCAGGTCGGGGCCGTGAGTGCTGTTCGGTTCCGTGCGGACGCCGACGGACACCGGGCCGCTACCCCCGGAAGAGAGCCGCTGATAAGGTGTCGGGGTCCAGAGACCGGTGTCCGTATCGATAGAGCCGATCAGAACCGAGACGTCGTTTGACCCCTTGTTGGCCACCAGGAGATCCGGCATGCCCCCCGGCACAAGTCTGGCGACTGTGATCGACACAGGATCGTCGCCAACCGGGTAGCTCATTGGCGAGCCGAACTCGCCATTGCTCTGCTCCTGATAGACGAGGACGTTGTTACTCAGGCTGTTGGCCACTGCCAGGTAGGTCGTGGTAACGGTGCCGGCGGGGACATTGAAGAGCTGGACGGCTCCTGGGGCCAGCAGCGAACCCTGATCCAGGCCCTCATCCACCACCGGGATGAACTGTCTGGCCGGTGAGGTAGTAGAGCGACACCTGGTTCAAGGCCTGGTCCGCCACCACGGCGAACTGTTGTCCGGTGCTGGCAATGGTGCCCACGGCCAGCGGCGCGTTTTGCAGGTTCGCCTTGTCTGGGGCGAAGGTGCCGTTGCCGTACAGCAGGGTCAGAATGTCACCGTAGCTATTGCCGACCAGCAGGGCCGGTTGGCCGGCGATCGTGGCGATAGACAGGCCGCTGGGGTCGTTGCCGGCGTAGATCACGGTACCGTTGGCGACGCTGGGAGTGGCAAAGGTGCCGTCGCCGTTGTTGCGGTAGATCCAGATCTGGTCGAGATCCTGACATCAGGACGGCCACGCTCGGCAGCGTGTCGCCCGGGAGCGTCAAGCTGACGATCTGGCTGGCCTGGGCGCTGGTGGGAAAGTAGGTGTTGCCGGCCTGGGGATTGCCGAAGCTGCCCTGGCCCTGGTTGGGAAAGAGCGTAAAGCTCTTGGCGTTTTGATTGAGCGCGATGAGATCGTCGTTGCTCCGGAGCCGGTGAATGTACCGGCCACAATGCCGACGGTTTGCAGCTGGCTCAGGACTGTTGGCTCACCTGTGTTGGGGTCGAGGCTGATGCCGAACAGACCGTTGCCGGCGCGATAGCGATACTCCTGGCTGAAGGTCGGGTTGGAGCTGGGGGTCGAGTCATTGAGCAGCACGGTGAAGTCGCCCGAGACTTGATCGCTGACCACAATCGCGGGTCCATTCTCGCCGCCCAGATTGGCGAAAGCGATGTCGGAGGGCCCCACCCCAGTCGGTCGCGTCAGCGTGGTGAACGTACCGTTCCGTCTGCTGGAAGGCGATGGTGACGCTGTTGTCGAAATCGTTGGCCACGACGAGGTCGTCCGAGGCCGTTGCCCGGTGAGGTCGCAGGCGGCGATGCGCACGGGAAGATTGCCCGTGGCAAACCCGAAGGAGCGGCTGAAACGATTGCGTGGCCGCGTCCCAGGTGTAGATGGACACCGTATTGCCCGCATCATCGATGGCGGCCACGGCCCAGCCATCGGCCGTCTGGAAGACGGTGGCGTCACGTGCGGGGTTGTTCGGGTTGATGATCACGGGAGGAGCAAACTGATCAGTTGGTCCCAGACCTTGCCGGAAGAGCAAATCGCCGGAACTGTTGAGAATCAATTATCGGGGATCGGGTTGCCATTGACATCCAGGCGCCAGTGAGGTCTTGCAGACAGGGAATGTTGCGGCTGGCGATGCCGTTCGCTGGAGTGGACGTCTGGAATTGGCCATTTCCCTGGTCCAGACAACACCGACACCGTATTGTCATCAACGTTGCGCGGTGACGATGTCGAGGTTGCCGTCGTTGTTGAAATTCCCCACCGCCACGGACTGGGGGTAACTCCCCACAGCATAGGAGCGGCGGGCAGGAAGGTGCCGTCGCTACTCCCCGGCAACACCGACACCGTCTTGTCCCCCTCGTTGGCGGTGACGATGTCGAGGATCCCGTCGTGATTGAAATCCCCCACCGCAATGGACGTGGGATGCAACCCCACGGTATAAGAGACGGCCGGCAGGAAGGTGCCGTCGCCCAGGCCCAGCAGCACCGACACCGTACTGTCCTGTAGTTTGCGGTGACGATGTCGAGGTTGCCGTCATGGTTGAAATCCCCCACCGCCACGGAATTGGGTTCACTCCCCACGACATAGGAAACGGCAGGCAGAAAGGTACCATCGCCGCGACCCAACAACACCGACACAGTATCGCCGAGGGAACTAGACGCGTTGCCATAGTCGCCATTTGCGGTGACGATGTCGAGGTTGCCGTCGTTGCTGAAATCCCCAACCGCCACGGAAACGGGTTCTCCGCCCACGGCATACGAGACGGCGGGTAGGAACGTGCCGTCGCCGCGACCCAGCAACACCGACACAGTTCCTCCGAGGGAATAGGCGCCGTTGGCAGTGACGATGTCGAGGTTGCCGTCTTGGGTGAAATCTCCCACCGCTACTGAATCGGGGTAATTGCCCACGGCATAAGAGGCGGCGGGCAGGAAGGTGCCGTCGCCGCGACCTAGCAGCACTTCCACCGTATTGCTCCCCTGGATTGGCGGTGACGATGTCGAGGTTGCCGTCGTGGGTGAAATTCCCGACAGCTACGGAACTGGGTTCGCTCCCCACTGTCAGCGCCTGGAAGGGAGGCAGAGCTTGTCCAAACGTGGTATCCAGCACATAACTCTGATTCCCCGCAGGGCTGTCTGTGACTGCGGAAATACCCAGGTAATACGTTCCCGGCTGCAACTGCTGATCCAACTGCGCCGGAGCATTGCTCGCGCTGACAGCATCCGACTGGATCAGTAACTGTCCCGAGGCTCCGTATAGAGTCAACCGCGGCAGGAAAGCCGTCTCGTCCACCGGGGTCACCGAAGCAGACAGATCGCCGGTGGTAGTGGCCGTGAAGCTATAATAGGCCGTCGTACCGTCAACATAAGTTCCCCCGAGAACTGTGTTGCCGCTACTATTCAACGGCTGTGTCGATGGGCTCAGTGACAAACTGACGTTTAGCGTTAGGTTGTAGGCGCCGCTCGTCATTCCACCACTGCCGCTGTTCGTGGTCGTCGGGCTGTAGCCGACATCGCCGTCGCTGGAAACGCCGACGTAGTACACTCCGGCCACTGAGGTGTCGAACGTCAGGCCGCTCGTACTCTGCAGCAATTGCAATGGCACGCCGCTGCTGTCAAAAGCACGCAGGGCGCTCTGGAGGCTACCGGGCGCCGGGCGCTCACGCCGAGAGTGACCTCATCGCCCGCCTGCAAGGAAACGGCATACAGATCAACCTGGTTGGGATCGGCGAGGAGGCCGGACGCCTCATCCTGGCCCCCTGCCACCGTAAGGGAAAGAGCCGTATCTAGCGTATCGTGTGCGACCAATAGGAATGAGTCGACAGTGAGCGAGCAGGACAGAAAGCCGATCAATAGAGGGTTGAACGTGTCCGTCGCCAGGACGATGAAATTGAAAGTACCGGTGTCGATTGTCGTCCCGGCCAATACGCCGGCAGTGCTCAAGGAGAATCCGGCGGGGAGAGCCCCAGCTGCCAGCGTGATGTCATAGTTCCCGGAACCGCCAGCCGCACTAATCATCGTACTGTAGGGTTGGTAAGCGGTGGCGGCCGGTAACACTTCTGGGCTCAGGGTCAGGTTGTCCGCCTGGGTTTGGAATGTGCCGAGGTCCGGTGTCCCCGAACGGGGCAGGCCACGCTGATCCGTGGCAAGAAAGACACCGGCCCCTTCGTTGTGCGTGGACGCAGTGGTTTGGTTTACGCCACGCACTACCGTAAGCGTATTGTTGAAGAGGTCTACGTTCGTGACGAGCATTTGTTCGCCATCGATCTGGATCAAATAGTTGCCCCGGGTCGCGGCAATGGCGGCTGCGTTCTGAACGGTGATGGTAGTGGACGTGGCATCTGTGATGGCATCAGTTAGCGATGTGATGGCGCCGCCGGCGGCGACTGCTGGGCTGCCGACCAGGAGAGGTTTGGTCTGAGTAGTTCCGCCGTACTCGCCGAGTGGGCCGAGCAGCGGATTGATTGGGCTGGTGCCGGTGCCGACTTGGTTCTGGTTGGCGTCGCCGTTAAAGATGCCGGTGAGGCCGGTGCCGTCGCCGATCAGATTGTTGGCGCTGGAAGCGGTAACGGCGCCGTCAATGTCGGGGTCGATACCACCGGTACCAACGGAGTTGCCGGCTACGATCGTGTTCAACAGCATAAGCGTGCCGAAGTTGCCGATCCCGCCTCCATCGGGAGCGAAATTGTCGGTGATTGTTGTGTTGACGATCGTCAAGGACCCACTGTTTGCAATCCCACCGCCGTAACCGGTCACGCCACCGGCAGCTCCACCACTGTTGGCGGCGATGGTGGTGTTGCTGATCGTCATTACCCCTTCGTTGGTAATAGCGCCGTTGGTGTTGCCGGTGAACACGGAGTCACTCACCGTCAGTGTGCCGGCATTGTCGATGCCGCCGCCACCGTTACCCGATGACAGGCTGGTGGAAAAGGTGGTGTTCGTCACTGACAGCGTGCCGGTGTTTTCGATGCAGCCGCCGCTGGATGCCGAGTTGTCGGAGAAGGTGGAGTTGCTCACCGTTAGCGTGCCAGCGTTGTCGATGCCGCCGCCATTACCGCTGCCGGCATTGCCATCCTGGATGGTAAGGTCAGTGAAAAAAGCTGCCGCAGTGCTATCGACCTGAAAGACGGTGTTGGCGTCGTTGCCGCTGACGGTGATTGGGCCGCCGCCGTTGATAGTGATCGTGCCAGTCCCGCCCGTCAGTTCCAGGAGCCCCTGCGCCAGTGTGATGGTGGTCGTGCCCATCTGTGTGGTGTCGAATACAATCGTGTCCGACGTGCCGAGCGCCGCGTCTATGTTGGCCTGGTTGACGGCGTCTCGCAGTGTCCCCGTTGGTTGAGAACCACGACGGGTAATGCCAGGATCAAGGGCGCTGTTGACCACAATGACCTGCATCGTGTGGCCGCCGGTGGTCACAGGAGCCAGGCGATCCTCCAGCCGTTCGACGAATAGCCGCTGCGACGAGCGAGGTCTTGTGGCACGGCGTGAACGGTAGTATGTGGCGGAGCGCCGCGGGAGCAACTTCTTCAGCCAGGACCACAGAAGACTGGGCATGCAGGCTCTCCGAATGTTGTTCCCTTGCTTTGGACAAGTCGTAAATCAGCTCGAACGTCACCGCTCGACACCCATCATGGACCTTTCGCCGCGTATCGATCCACCATCACGCGATACCAAGTTGTCTGTCTTACGGCCGTCATCGCCGGGTCCACCTCGATTTGCTTCTGCCAGTACGCAGCCCGTCGCGCTTCCGGCACCTCGTTCAGCGCTCGGCTCAGACAGTCGAGCGCCTTCTCGGCATATTCGCTCTGCCGCCGAGAGGCGGCGACCTGTTCCGGACGACGCAGGGCCGTGCGGGCCTCGGCATCCATAAGACCGGCGGCCTGGGCATAGATACGCGCCAGGTTGTACAGCAGCCGCTCCGTCAGCGGCCCTTGTTTCTCCGCAGCGGCGGCGTCTTCGAGGGCGCCGTCCAGTTCTCGGAGTCCGATGCGGACGTTGCCCCGGCCGGCCCGTGCGTCCGCGTTGGCTGGATCGCTCTTGAGACAGGCTTCAAAATCCACCTGAGCGAGGAGAACTGCACCTGTCATCAGCCTCGCCCAACCGCGCAGGCAGCGCGTCTCGTGGTCCTTCGCATTCTGACGCAACGCCAGGGTATACATCTCAATGGCTTCCGGCAGTTCGCCGATTGTCGCATGGATGTGACCCCGTAGGCGGTACACCTCGGCCGGCACATCTTGCGTCTGGTCCAGGTAAACATCCAGCGCCTTCGCGGCTTCCTCTTCGCGGTTCAGCAGCACCAGCGTCTCGGCCCGCAAGTGCTGGGTCAGCACCTGCAAACGTTGGGTCCGCGGGTCTTTCGGCTTGAGTTTCAGCGCGCGGTCGTAGCTCGCCAGGGACTCCGGATAGCTGCGCTCGTGGTACTGGATGCGTCCCAACTCCACGAGGTTCTTGACCAGCTGATCCGGCTTGTCGTCGCCGATCTCGCGCTCGCGGGCCAGAATGACCTGTGCATAATCCTTTCGTGCCGCCGGCCAGTGCTTGCGGTCCCGATTCAGGCTGGCGCGACTCTCGTAGAGTTCGGTCACCTTCGGCTCCAACTGAATGGCCTTATCCAGTGCCGACACTGCCTCGTCCAACTTTCCCCATTCTTGCAGCGCGTTCGCAAGGTTGATGCAGGCATGAACGCCTTTCTCGTTCACTGCTAACGCTCTGCGCAGATCGCCGACGGCCGCTTCCCAGCGACCCCGCCGGATGTTCAGCACGCCGCGCTGGGTGAGGCCGACGTACTGCACCAGCCTGTCCTTGTCCTTGAGCGCCCAGTCGATGTCTTCCTCGGCTGACCGGAACTCGGCGTCTCCGAGAGGTTCGGTGCGGTGCGCGAAGCCCCACTCGGTCGACGCCAAGCTGCGCATCAACCGGGGCCAAACGAACTTGGGCTCCTGTTTGATGCAGAACGAGAACTCCGCCTTGGCATCGAGCCACTTGCCCATGCGCAGATGACACAACGCCAAAACGTACCGCGCCCAGAAGTGGTCCTCTTGCTGTCGCAGGACTTCGCGGCAGGCCTGGCTGGCAATTTCGAGGTGACCCGCACGGTACTGTTGCACGCTTTCAAGAAACCAATCGAGGGGCCCCGTCAGCGCCGCAGGGCCGCCCTTTACGATCTGCGCGGGATCGGGCTTCTCTCCGCTCCTCAGGGCAACATAGCGGGCCTTCTGGAAGTGATAGCTTCGTGTCACCAGGCCGTAGGCCCTGCCCAGGGATTCCGCACGTTCTAGCAGGGAGAGCGCTTTCTCGATGTCCCGCCTGGCCGGCCCTTGCGCATCACCCGGCAGCGGGTCCGCCTCGGCCGCAGCCCAGATCAGAAGAAGCTCGTAGCAGGCGACGACCAACTTCTTGTGTTCTTCGGAGTCGAAATGGGAACGGTCGAATTCCAGCAGCGATCGTTCATCGGCGGCGGTCAAGTCTTCGGCGATGAGACCGTAGGTCGCAAGCGCTTCCCGAGCGGAGGCGCGGGTTTTGCCGCGGCTCTCCGCTGCACTCAGCCCGGTAAAGAGCATTTGATGGAACAGGGTATCGCGGTACGGCTTCTGGAAGCGCAGGCGCCGTTCGGCCGCCTCTTTCCGTTGTTCCTGTACTCGCAGCCGCGTTCGGACCACAACCAGCCGTTGCGCCACTTCAGCGCGCAGGTCGTCGGCACGCAGATCCGGTTGGGCGTCGAGGGCTTCCTGCGCCCCGACGAGTTCGTTTTGGGCCTCGGTAAATTTCCCGGCGTCTTCGTAGCGCTGAGCCAGAAGCAACTTTCGGCCGCTGCGCTCGCGGACCTTCTCCAACTCCTTGGCGTGGTCCAGCTCTTGCCGGTAGATCCGAGCCTCTTGCGACTGATTGTGGGCATGGAGGGCGACCGCGGTGACGACGGAGCAAACGGCGAGAAGGGTAACGGCAGCCAGGGCAGCGGCGCCGGGTCGTCGTTTCATCCATTTCCACGCCCGTTCCCAGACCGGCACCGGGCGGGCCAGGATCGGCTGGCCGTTCAGGAAGCGGCGCAGGTCGTCGGCCAGTTCGCGGGCGCTGCCGTAGCGCCGGCGAGGGTCCTTGCGCAAGCCCTTCAGGCAGATGATCTCCAGGTCGCGCGGCAGTCGTGGCTGAAGATGGGTGGGCGGCACCGGCTCCTGGGTGCGGACCTGTTCCATGGTTTCCACCGCGGAGGAGCCTTTGAACGGCGGCCGGCCGGTCAGCAAATCGTAGAGGATGGCCGACAGGCGCATAAACGTCGGTATGCGGCCCGATGTCATGGACGCGCCCCTCGGCCTGCTCGGGCGCCATGAACGACGGCGTACCCATGACGTCGCCGCTACGGCTCAGCTCCTGAGCAGCGTCGATCAGTTTGGCCAGACCGAAGTCGGTAATCTTCGGCTCGAAATCAGACAGCTTCCGGCCTGCAAGAGGCGCCTCCGGTGAGTCCGTCGCCAAGCTGGGCGATAGCTGAAGCAGCACATTGGCCGGCTTCAAGTCGCGATGAACGATACCGGTCTGGTGGGCGGAGTGCATGGCTTCAGCCAGGACCGCCACCAGTTCGGCGGCGTGCCGAGCCGGTTGGGGGACGCCGCGGTAGCGATCGAGACTGCCGCCGTCCACGAACTCCAGCGCGAAGAACGGTTTGCCCTCATCTTCGTCGATCTCGAAAATCTGGATGATGTGGGGGTGGCGGAGACGGGCGAGGGCCTCGGCCTCCAAGCGGAAGCGAGCCAGTTCGGCCCGACCGGCATGACTGCCGGCCAGGATCATTTTCAGGGCGACGACTCGTTTCAGTCTGCGGTGGACGGCCTTGTAAACGACGCCCATGCCGCCGCGCCCCAGTTCTTCCAGGATCATGTAGTCGCCTACCAGACGCGGTCGGCCGTGATCCACAGCTGGGGAAGTTTTTCCCTCCACTCCGGTGTCTTGAAGACCGTGTTCCGACAGGCGAGTGGGTGGTACTTCTGGTTCGGGAGGGCGTGTCACCGGAGGAACAGCGTCCGGATGGGACTCCGCAAGCGCGACAGGAGACGGAGTCGCTTCGATGATTGTGGGCAGGACGGTAGTCGGAACAGCCTGGACCAGCGCTTCGGCCGAGTCCGGAAACTCGGTGGAGGGCGCTTCGGAGGATGCTTGCTTCTCCGCGGGTTGGTCGAGGGTCGTCGGGATAGATTCGTTGGTCGATCGGCTCATGAGGGACCTCGATTCGATCTGGGAGTCTGGCCGAGTTGTCCCAACTCACACACTGCTATCTCACGAACAGGCAGCTCGCCAACCTGAGACAGACAAATTGCCGGGGGCCAGTAGTAAACCCTGCTGGTGGCGACAGGTCAACGAAAAAAACAGAAACCACTCGCCGCTACCCACGCCCCACTTCACGGCAGCGCACTTGAGAGCATCGGACACCGCAGCCTTGTGGCGGTCCCCTTCGTCCGGCTGTTCGCTGGGATTGCCGACGACGGCCTTGGCGATCGATACTTCCGGATAGCGCGGCAAGTCCGAATAAGGGAAAGTTCTCCATCATCTTTGCTTTCTCCGTTTTCTACCTCACAGCGTACAGAGAATTCAGAGGGCAAAAAACCAACCGTTGTCGTAATCACTTGTAGGAGGCAACAATTGTACGTGCCGGCGTTCGTGAGGAGTCAATCCGGTTATTCAGTAGAATTACCCAGAGGCGCCAAAAGCGGGCCCGTGGAATGACGTGGCCCGTCGCGCCGCCGGCCGGGAGACCGTCTGGGAACTTGCGCAGAAAGGTTTGGGTGGAAATTCCTGCGATCACGGAGCGACTGGGACGCCTGATGTCCTGGGGGAAGTCCCGGAACGGAGACGGGCTGCCCGCCAGGGACGAGTTGCCGTTGCGGGCGGAGTTGTACAGCGTTGAACAACTGGAGCGGCATGCAGGGGCGTTGGCGGCGTCCCATCAACTCGCACCAGGCCGGGCGCCCGACAGGCTCATTTCTCGACTTCACGAGAACGAGCGCATCCTCGTCCATTCGTACGACCTGGTGACGGCGGCGGCCAAACGGAAACGACGGATCGCGCCGGCGGCAGAGTGGCTGCTGGACAATTTTTATCTGATCGAAGAGCAGATTCGCACCGCCCGGCGACACTTACCGCAGTCGTATAGCCGCGAACTGCCGCGGCTGCTGAACGGCCCGGCGGCGAGCTTCCCGCGGGTCTACGGGATTGCCCTCGAACTGATTTCCCATGTCGATGGCCGCGTGGACGCCGTCAGCTTAAACGGCTTCATCGCGTCCTACCAAACGGTTACTCCACTGAAGCTCGGCGAGTTGTGGGCGGTGCCGATCATGCTGCGTCTGGCGCTGATCGAGAATTTGCGCCGGGTGGCGGCGCGGGTGGCCGTGGGGCGTCAGGATAGCGACCTGGCTTCCGACTGGGCCGAGCGCATGGTGCAGGTCGTCGAACACAACCCGACGGACCTGATCCTGGTGATGGCGGACATGGCGCGTGCGAACCCGACCCTGTCCGGCGCGTTCCTGGCGGAGATGACTCGCCACTTGCAGGGGCAGAGTCCGTACTTCGCCTTTGCGAACAGTTGGCTGGAACACCGCCTGGCGGAACAGGGGCTGACGATCGGTCAACTCATCCTGGCGGAGGGCCAGGCGCAGGCCGCCGACCAGGTCTCGATCGGCAACAGCATCAACAGCCTGCGGTTTCTCAGCTCGAACGACTGGCGCGAATTCGTCGAGGACCACAGCTTAGTGGAACAGATCCTTCAGGGCGATCCGGCGCGGGTGTACGCCGACATGGACTTCGCCACGCGCGATGGTTACCGCCACGTGGTGGAGGCGATCGCCAAACGATGCGTCTGGGCGGAGCAAGACGTCGCGCGCAAGGCGATTCAGCTCGCGCACGAGTCAGGGGAGATAAATCCGTTGAGCCGCGAGCGTCCCACGAGCGCTGGGGTGTCCAGCGCTCACGGGACGCTCGCGGCTCAACGGATTCATGAGGAGGAGCGCACGGCCCACGTCGGCTACTACCTGATCGACAAGGGCCGCTCCACTTTGGAACGCAGCGCCGGGATGCGGTTGTCCCTACCGATCGTGGCCGCCAAGATCGTCCGACGCTATCCGTTATTCGTTTATTTGTTCGGCGTGTTGCTGCTCACGGCGAGTGTGACGGCGATATTCCTTGCCGGCTCGAAATGGGGCGCCGACGCAATCCCCCTGTACCTGCTCGCCATCCCGATCCTGATGTGCGCGGCACACCTGGGCATTGGGCTTGCCAACTGGTTGACGACGGAGCTGGTGAATCCGCGGCCGCTGCCCCGACTCGATTTTTCCGCGGGGATTCCCCCGGAACACCGGACGATGGTCGTCGTGCCGACCATGCTGTCGAACGCCCAGGCCGTGGAGGACCTGCTCGACGGCCTGGAAGTGCGCTACCTGGCCAACCGCGACAACAATCTGCATTTCGCGCTGTTGACCGACCTGGAGGACGCGCCGCAAGAGGTCATGCCGGGTGATGCGGAGTTGGTGCGGCTGGCGCGTGAAGGGGTCGAGCATCTCAACCAGAAGTACGAGAGTCATCGGCCCGACATTTTCTTCCTCTGCCACCGTCCGCGGCGCTGGAACGCACAGGAAGGGGTGTGGATGGGTTACGAGCGCAAGCGCGGCAAACTGCTGGAGTTCAACGCCCTTCTGCGCGGGACCAGCGATCGGTTCGCCGAGATCGACGGCGATACGACCGTGCTGCCGGAAGTGCGCTACGTCATCACGCTGGACACCGACACCCAACTGCCGCGCGATTCGGCCCGCGAAATGGTCGGAGCGATGGCCCACACGCTCAACCGGCCGGTGCTCGATCCGAAACGTCGCCGGGTCGTCGCCGGGTACGGCATCCTGCAGCCGCGCGTCGGCGTGAGCCTGCCGAGCGCCCGGCGGTCGTGGTTCGTCCGCCTGTTCGCGGGGGATCCGGGCGTTGACCCGTACACGCGGGTGGTGTCAGACGTCTACCAGGATCTGTTCGGTGAAGGGTCGTTCGTCGGCAAGGGCATTTACGACGTGGACGCCTTCGAACAGTGTTGCCGCGGTTTCCCCGAGAACGCCATCCTAAGCCACGATCTCCTCGAAAGCGCCTACGCCCGGTCGGCGCTGCTGAGCGATGTGGAGTTGTACGAGGAATTTCCCTCGCGCTACCCCGCGGACGTGAGTCGCCGGCATCGCTGGATGCGCGGCGACTGGCAGATCGCCGGGTGGTTGCTGCCCCGCGTTCCCGGTCCCTCCGGACGGCGGGTCAAGAACCCGATCTCCGCGTTGTCGTGGTGGAAGATCTTCGATAATCTCCGTCGCAGTCTGGTCCCGGTGGCGATGTTGATGCTGTTGCTGAGTGCCTGGCTGCTGGTGGGACCGCCTCTGGCGATCAGCGCGACGCTATTCGTACTGGCGGTGGTCGGGGCGGTGCCGCTGCTGTCGGTGCTGGCGGACCTGATTCGCAAGCCGCCGGACCTTCCCGTGCTGACGCACCTGCGCGCGACGACCCACACACTGGGCAAACAGGTGACACAGGTTCTGTTTACGCTCGTCTTCCTGCCGTATGACGCCTTCGTCAGCCTCGATGCGATCGGGCGAACACTGGTCCGTGTACACTGGACGAGAAAGAAGATGCTGGAATGGAAGACCTCCAGCGACGCCAACCGCGGCGCTTGTGCCGATCTGCCCGGTTTCTTGCGGTCCATGTGGATCGGGCCGGCGATTGCTGCCCCGGCTGTCTTGCTCCTGACCCTGTTACAGCCCACCCTGCTCCCAGTCGCCGGACCCCTGCTCGGACTCTGGCTCGTCTCGCCGGTCGTCGCCTGGTGGTTGAGTCGTCCACTGACCGCCGCCCCGGTCCGCCTGTCCGATACCCAGCGGGTCTTTCTCGGCAAGCTATCCCGGCGGACGTGGCGCTTCTTCGAGGTCTTCGTCACGGCGGAAGAGAATTGGCTGCCTCCCGACAATTACCAGGAACATGTTCCCGGACTCGCCGTCGCTTCGCGCACCAGCCCGACCAACATCGGCACGGCACTCCTGGCGGACCTGGCCGCCTGCGACTTTGGTTATTGCAGCGTCGGCCGACTGCTCGACCGGACGCGGAAGACGTTCGGCACCCTGGCCCGGATGGAACGCTATCGCGGCCACTTCTACAACTGGTACGACACGCGCTCCCTCAAGCCGCTCCTTCCGCAGTACGTCTCGACGGTGGACAGCGGCAACCTGGTCGGGTACCTGCTCGTCCTCAGAGCGGTTTGCTGGAACTCGTCGAAACGAAGGTGCTGCCGGCTCGCCTGTTCAGCGGGCTACGCGACACGGTGCGCGTTCTGCTGGACACGGCCCGGAAGCTCCACCGGAAGGAGATCAAGGGTCGGACGATACCGCTTCCGGCCGACGTCTTGCTTCGCATCGAACGACTCGAGGGGAAGCTGGATCGACTTCCGCAGACCCTGAGTGCAACCGCGGCATTGTTGTCCCAGCTCGTGGCCACGGCAGCGGAGATTACGGCGACCCCAGGCGCGGACGAGGAAATGAAGTGGTGGGCCGGCGCCTTCGAGCGTTCGTGCGCCGACCAGCGCGCCGATCTGTGTCAGGTCGCCGCCTGGGCGTCGCTGCCCCCTCCCCCGGAACAGGCATGGCTCCGCGGTTCAACGGAGCAGTTCCAACGCCTCGAAGAGCTGCGCGAGCGGCTGGCGCGGCTGGACCAAGTGCCGACCTTGCGGACGGTCGCCGCCTTGCAGCAATCGCTGTTACCGTCGATCGACGCGATTCTGGAAGACCTCGCTCGGCAAACGCACACGGCCGGCGACGACCGCGCCAGCGTGACGGACTGGTTCGGTCAATTGCGTCGAGCGATCGTCGATTCCTCGCAACATGCCGCCGCCAGGATCAAGGAGGTGGAACACCTCGCACAGCAATGCCAGGAACTGGCGGACATGGACTTCTCGTTCCTGTTCGACAAGTCCCGCGACCTGTTCGCGATCGGCTACAACGTCGGCGACCACCGCCTCGATAACAGCTTCTACGATCTGCTGGCGTCCGAGGCGCGCCTGGCAGCTTCGTGATGATCGCCCAGGGCCAGTTCGGCCAGGAACATTGGTTCGCGCTGGGCCGGCTGCTGACCACGACCGGCGGCGCGACGACGCTGCTGAGCTGGAGCGGCTCGATGTTCGAGTACCTGATGCCGCTGCTGGTCATGCCGACTTACGAGAACACGCTGCTCGACCAGACCTACAGGGCGTCGTGCGCCGGCAGATCGACTACGGCCGGCAGCGCGGCGTGCCGTGGGGCATCTCGGAGTCGGGCTACAACACGATCGATCTGCACCTGAATTATCAGTACCGCGCGTTCGGCGTGCCGGCCTGGGATTGAAGCGCGGGCTGGCCGAGGACCTGGTCGATCGCGCCTTACGCCACGGTCCTGGCCTTGATGGTCGCGCCTGAAGCGGCGTGCCGAAACCTCGAACGCCTGGCGGCGGAGGGCCGTGAAGGCGCGTATCGGATTCTACGAGGCCATCGACTACACTCCTTCGCGGCTGCCGCGCGGGAACCAGCAGCGTCACGGTCCGGCAGTTCATGGCCCACCACCAGGGGATGAGCCTGCTGGCGCTGGCCTACTTGCTGCTCGACCGGCCGATGCAGCGCCGCTTCGCAGCCGATCCGATGCTGCGTGCCGCCGACCTGTTGCTTCAGGAGCGCGTGCCCAAGGCCGCCGCTCCGATCTTCCCCCACGTCGCGGAAGCCGGCGACACGCGCACCGCGTTCGGCCGACGAAGAGGGAACGATGCGGGTCTTCACCGACCCAGGCGGGCCAGCGCCGGAGGTCCATCTGCTCTCCAACGGCCGCTATCACGTCGTGGTCACCAGCGCGGGCGGCGGTTACAGCCGCTGGCGCGATCTGGCCGTCACGCGCTGGCGCGAAGACGCCACGCGCGATTGCTGGGGCACGTTCTGCTACCTGCGCGATCTGGACAGCGGCGCACTTCTGGTCCACCGCCTGGCAGCCGACGCTCAAGCCGGGCAGACGCTACGAGGCGATCTTCACGCAGGCCCGCGCCGAGTTCCGCCGCCGCGACGACCAGATCGACACGCACACCGAAATCAGCGTCTCGCCCGAAGACGACATCGAGCTGCGGCGGATCACGCTCACCAACCGCTCCGACGTCGCCGCGGACGATCGAGCTGACCAGCTACGCCGAGGTGGTGCTGGCCCTCGCAGGCCAGGATCTGTCGCATCCGGCCTTCAGCAACCTGTTCGTGCAGACCGAGCTCGTGCGCGATCGGCAGGCGATCCTCTGCACGCGCCGGCCGCGCTCGGCCGAGGAGCAGCCGCCGTGGATGATGCACCTGATGACCGTGCAGCGGCACGACCGTCGGCGAAGCGTCGTTCGAAACCGACCGGATGAAATTCATCGGCCGCGGCCGGACGCTGGCCGCCCCCGCCGCGATGGACGGCAACGCGCCGCTGTCCAACAGCGACGGTCCGGTGCTCGATCCCGTGGTCTGCATCCGCCATGCTGATCCGCTTGCAACCGAAGGAGACGGTGCGGGTCGACCTGGTCACCGGCGTCGCCGAGACGCGCGAGGCCGTCGCGGCGCTGACGGAGAAATACCACGATCCGCGCCTGGCCGACCGCGTCTTCGAGCTGGCCTGGACGCACAGCCAGATCATGCTGCGGCAACTCAACGCCACCGAGGCCGAGGCCCAGGTCTACGGCCGGCTGGCCGGCTCGATCATCTACGCCTCGGCGCTGCGCCGGGCCAAGGCCAGCGTGCTGATCCGCAACCGGCGCGGGCAATCGGGACTGTGGGGCTACGGCATCTCCGGCGATCTGCCGATCGTGCTGGTTCGCATTCGCGATCAGCGCACGACATCGAGCTGGTGCGCCAGGCCGTGCAGGCGCACGCCTACTGGCGGATGAAAGGGCTGGCCGTCGATCTGGTCATCTGGAACGAAGACGACTCGGTCTATCGCCAGACGCTGCAGGACGCGATCATGGACCTGATCGCCGCCAGCCCGGAAGCGACGCTGGTGGACAAGCCCGGCGGCATCTTCGTGCGCCGCGGCGAGCAGATGTCGGAAGAAGATCGAGTGCTGCTGCAGACCGTGGCGCGCGTCATCCTGCTGGACGACGCCGGCACGCTGGCCGAGCAGGTCGAGCGCCGCGGTCGCGCCGAAGTGTCGATTCCCGCTCTCAAGCCGACTGCCGCCGGCCGGCCCGAGCCGCCGACCGCTGCCGCGACTGCCCCAGCGCGACCTGGCGTTCTTCAACGGCCTCGGCGGCTTCAGCCGCGACGGCCGCGAGTACGTCATCATCCTCGACCCCGGCCAGACCACGCCCGCGCCTGGGTCAACGTGATCGCCAATCCGCAGTTCGGCACGGTCGTCTCCGAGAGCGGCAGCGCCTACACCTGGGCGAGAACAGCCACGAGTTCCGGCTGACGCCCTGGCACAACGATCCGGTCACCGACTCGAGCGGCGAGGCGCTTTACCTCCGCGACGAGGAGACCGGCCGCTTCTGGTCGCCGTCGCCCCTGCCCGGCCCGCGGCCAAAACCCGTATGTCACCCGCCACGGCTTCGGCTACAGCATCTTCGAGTATGCCGAGGACGGCATCGTCACCGAGCTGTGCCTCTACGTCGCCACCGACGCGCCGGTCAAGTTCGTTCGCCTCAAGATCGCCAACCGCTCCGGCCGGCCGCGTCAACTGTCGGTGACCGGCTACTGGGAATTGGTGCTGGGCGAGCTGCGCGACAAATCGCTGATGCACGTGGTGACCGAGATCGACCCGGTCAGCGGCGCGCTGTTCGCCCGCAACCCGTACAACCCCGAGTTCGCCGACCGGGTCGTCTTCGTCGACAGCAGCGAGACGATCCGCACGGTGACCGGCGACCGCACCGAGTTCCTCGGCCGCAACGGCACGCCGGCGAACCCCGCGGCCCTGCGCCGCATTCGGCTTTCCGGCCGCGTCGGCGCGGGCCTCGATCCCGTGCGCCGCGATGCAGGTCCCGGTCACCCTCGACGACGGCCAGGAAAAGGAGATCGTCTTCATCCTCGGCGCCGCCGGTCGGTGACGAACCAGGCGCGGCAACTGGTGCAGCGCTTCCGCGGCGCCGCCGAACGCCTACCGGGCGCTGGAAGGCGTCTGGCACTACTGGAGCCGGACGCTCGGGCGCGGTGCATGTCGAAACGCCCGACCCGGCCGTCAATTTCCTGGCCAACGGCTGGCTGGTCTATCAGACGCTCGCCTGCCGCATGTGGGCGCGGACGGGCTTCTACCAGTCCGGCGGCGCGTTCGGCTTCCGCGACCAGTTGCAGGACGCGATGGCGCTGGTGCATGCCGAGCCCGGCTTGTTGCGCGAGCATCTGCTGCGCGCCGCCGCGCCACCAGTTCCGCGAAGGCGACGTGCAGCACTGGTGGCATCCGCCCGTCGGGCCGCGGCGTGCGCACGCATTTCTCCGACGACTACCTCTGGCTGCCCTACGCGACCTGCCGCTACGTCGCGCACCACCGGCGACACCGGCGTGCTCGACGAGCGCGTGCCGTTTCTGACGTGCCGGCTGCTGCGGCCGGACGAGGAGTCGAACTACGACCTGCCGCAGGTTTCCGACGACGTCGGCACGCTCTACGAGCATTGCGTCCGCGCGATCGACCACGGCCTGCGTTTCGGCGCCCACGGCCTGCCGCTGATGGGCTGCGGCGACTGGAACGACGGCATGAACCTGGTCGGCCAGCACGGCAAGGGCGAAAGCGTCTGGCTCGCGTTCTTCCTGTACGACGTGCTGACGCAGTTCGCCGAGCTTGCCCGCCGCCGCGGCGACGCCGCCACGCGTCGACCGATACACCGTCGAGGCCGGCCGGCTGCGCGGCAACATCGAAGAACACGGCTGGGACGGCGAGTGGTATCGCCGCGCCTACTTCGACGACGGCACGCCGCTCGGCTCGGCTGCCAACCCCGAGTGCCAGATCGATTCCCTGTCGCAGAGCTGGTCGATCCTGTCCGGTGCGGGCACGCACGAACGGTCGGCAGCAGGCGATGGAGAGCGTCGATCGCCGCCTGGTCCGCCGCGACGCCCGGCTGATCCAGCTGCTCGATCCGCCGTTCGACAAGTCGGACCTCAACCCCGGCTACATCAAGGGCTACGTCCCCGGCGTGCGCGAAAATGGCGGCCAGTACACGCACGCCGCCATCTGGACGGTCATGGCCTTCGCCGCGATGGGCGATCCCAAGCGGGCGTGGGAGCTGTTCACGCTGATCAACCCCGTGACCCACGGCGACCACGCCCGAGAGCGTCGCCGTCTACCGGGTCGAGCCGTACGTCGTGGCCGCCGACGTCTACGCCGTGCCGCCGCACACCGGCCGCGGCGGCTGGACCTGGTACACCGGCTCGGCCGGCTGGATGTATCGGCTGATCACCGAATCGCTTCTGGGCTTGCAGCTGGACGTGGACAAACTCCGCTTCACGCCGTGCCTGCCCGCCGGATTGGACATCGTTCAAGATCCACTACCGCTATCGCGAAACCTTCTACCACATCACCCTCCGCAACGGCGGCAGCGGCTCGACCGTGCAGCGGATTGTCGTCGACGGCAACGAGCAGCCGGAAAAATCCGTGTCCCTGGTGGACGACCGAAAGGAGCACAACGTGGAAGTGGAGGTGGGCTAACCGAAACGTCTCCCTTGGTATCCACGCAACAACAACCTGGTCAAATTCTGTAGGACGGATTTTCAATCCGTCCGTGTGAACCGGACGGATTGAAAATCCGTCCTACAGAATTTGCACAACCTATTCATGGGCGGACCCTTAGCATGGACATTTCGTTTGCACGGACCCCTGGCACGCCCCCTGAATCGAAGCGTAGATGACTCTTCAAGTTCACTGAAGTCATCCAAATAGTCGCTGCCTACCGCTGGGAAATTCAGTGTGCGTAATGAGACAGAACAGCCCCGGCTTTCCTATGTCAACAATATGCAATCCTCGGAATGGACACTGACCGCCCGCTGGCTCCTGCCGGTGAGCGGGCCGCCTCTAGCGAACGGCACCGTCACCGTGGCGGGCGACACGATCGCCGCTATCGAGCCGCACGGCCGGCGCACGCCCGATCTCGAACTCGGCAATGCGGCGATCATTCCGGGGCTAGTCAACGCGCACACGCATCTCGATCTCAGCTCGGTGTCAGGCCGTATCCCGTTCGACGGCGATTTCACCAACTGGCTGCGCGGCGTGATCGCGCATCGGCACTCGCTCGAGCCTGAACAAGTCGAAACGGCGGTGCGTGCTGGGCTGGCCGACAGTCTGCGACATGGCGTAACGCTGCTCGGCGACATCACGGGTGGTGGGTTAAGCTGGGGCGTGTTGGCGAAGTCAGCGTGTCGGGCAGTGGTGTTCCACGAACTGATCGGGCTGCCGCGGGAGCGCGCCGAGAGTGCGATGGCCTCGGCCCGAAACTGGCTGGAGACCATCCATTTGACGGAGACGTGCCGGCCAGGGCTGAGTCCGCACGCCCCCTACAGTGTCAGCGATCTGCTCTACCAGAGTTGCGCCGAACTGGCGACCGCGATGCGCATTCCGCTCACCACACATCTCGCGGAGACTGAGGTCGAGCGGCAATTGCTCGAAGAACACAGCGGACCGCTCGTCGCCTTCCTCACCGAGTTCAGCGCCTGGGATGCCGAGGCACTTCTTCCCTCTCCCGAAGCAGTGGGTTCCCTGTGGCACTCTCTGGACGTCCCGAGTCCGCTGTTTGCGCACGGCAATTACCTCAACACCGGCAACGTGGCGCAGTGTGGCGCCAGCGTCGTCTATTGCCCGCGCACTCATGCCTACTTTGGCCATCCGCCACATCCGTTCCGCGAGTTTTTGAAGCACGGCGTTCGCGTCGCGCTCGGCACCGACAGCCGCGCCTCGAATCCCGACCTCGATCTGCTCGCCGAGGCGCGCTATTTGCATCGACGCTATCCTGAGTTTTCCGGTTCGACGTTGCTCTGGATGGCAACACTCGCCGGAGCGGAAGCGCTGGGCTGGGCCGATGTGACGGGCAGCCTCGCGCCAGGCAAGTCCGCGGACCTCGTCGCCGTGCCACTACCGAATGCGGACGATGTCGATCCGTTTCGGCTGCTCTTCGATTCCGATCTGCCGGGGAGGCGCGTGTTATGGCGCGGGTCGTGGCGGTAATGTGTCCCATCCGTTTAGCCGCGCACTTTGCGAGCGCTGGCACTTCGGCGCTCGCAAAAGCTCACGGCTAGACGGTCCTTGAAACGATCGCCCCGAAATGTTACCACAATCAATGACTCTCATTGCCAGCGCAACAACGAAGGAAGGATCAAATGCCTGTCGGTTACCTCAACCTCGTCCTCCACGCCCATCTGCCTTTCGTCCGCCATCCCGAGTACGACGATTTTCTCGAAGAAGACTGGCTCTACGAAGCGATCACCGAGACCTACATTCCACTGCTCGACGTCTTCGACGGCCTGGAACGCGACGGCGTCGATTGGCGGGTTACCATGTCCGTGACGCCGACGCTGGCCTCGATGCTAGCCGATCCGCTGCTGCAATTCCGCTATGTCCGTCATCTCGACAATCTCATCGCCCTGGCCGCGAAGGAGATCGATCGCACGCGCTGGTCGCCGGAGTTCCACCCGCTGGCACGGATGTACTACGATCGCTTCACGCGGCGCGCGAGGTCTTCGTCAACCAGTACGGCAACAACATCCTCCGCGGCTTCCGGCGTTTCTTCGAGACCGGCAAGCTCGAGCTGATTACCTGTGCCGCGACGCACGGCTTCATGCCGCTGATGGTCGTCAACGAGCAGGCGCGCCGTGCCCAGATCGAGATCGGCTGCCGCGAGTTCGAGCGCCACTTCGGCCGACGGCCGCGCGGCATCTGGCTGGCGGAGTGCGGCTACACCGACGGCGTCGACGAGCTGCTGCGCGACGCCGGCATCCGCTACTTCTTCACCGACACGCACGGCGTCATGTTTGCCAGCCCGCGGCCGCGCTACGGCGTCTATGCGCCGCTGCTGTGTCCCCGAGAGCGGCGTGGCCGTGCTGGGCCGCGACACCGAATCGTCCAAGCAGGTCTGGAGCGCCATCGAGGGCTATCCCGGCGACTACAACTACCGCGACTTCTACCGCGACGTCGGCTTCGACCTGGACTACGAGTACCTCCGGCCGCATCTGCACCAGACCGGCATCCGCAGTCTGCTCGGCATCAAGTACTACAAGATCACCGGCCGCACCGATCAGAAGCAGCCGTACGATCCAAAGGCGGCGTTGCAGCGGGCGGCCGATCACGCCGGCAACTTCATGTTCAACCGCGAGAAGCAGGTCGAATGGCTCGCCGGCGCCATGCCCGACCGCCCGCCGCTGATCGTGGCTCCCTACGACGCCGAGCTGTACGGCCACTGGTGGTTCGAGGGACCGGACTGGATCAACTTCCTCCTGCGCAAGATGCACTACGATCAGCAGACGGTCAAGATGATCACCATGCCGGAGTACCTGGACGTCATCCGAAGACGCAGGTCGCGCAGCCGAGCTTCTCGAGCTGGGGCTACAAGGGCTATTCCGAGGTGTGGCTGGAAGGATCGAACGACTGGATCTACCGGCACCTGCACGAGGGCGCCGACCGCATGGTCGAGATGGCGCGGTCCAACACGGAACCGTCGCCGCTGCGTCGCCGGGCGCTCAATCAGGCGGCCCGCGAACTGCTGCTGGCGCAATCGAGCGACTGGGCGTTCATCATGAAGACCGGCACGATGGTCGAATACGCCCACCAGCGGACCAGCACGCACGTCATCAACTTCAACCACCTGTATGAGCAGTTGAAGAACAACGACCTCGACGAACCGTGGTTGGCCGAGGTCGAGCGCCGGCACAATCTATTTCCGGACATCGACTATCGGTTGTATGCGTGATGTTGACGTTTCGGCTTTTCTCCCCTCGCCCCGGTACTCCGGGGAGAGGGGTCGGGGGTGAGGGGTGAGCGACTTGGCTGTGTTCTGGTTCTCACCCCTCACCCCTCACCCCCGACCCCTCTCCCCGGAGTACCGGGGCGAGGGGAGTGGCTCTGACACATTACGCTGTCGCCGACACCCGCGCCGTCTCTTCGAGCAGTTCCCACGTCTCACGCAACGACGCGGCTGCCGCCGCCGAGAGTTCGTCCGCGGAATAAACCGCTTTCGCAAACAGGTCCGCCAGTCGCCGTGAATCGTCCTCCAATTTCGGCATCTCCTCGCCAACGCGCTGTGCGAACTCTAGCGGCGTTTCGCCGGCCTCTCGACCGAGGTGGTGTTCGCGCGCCCACGCCTCGAAGGCGGCAAAGGTGTAGCGCACCAGCTCACGCGGCGAACGGCCGCGCGCACTGCCGTCGGTGAATGGATTCGAGAACGCGGCAAAAGGCCGTGGCGGCGTCACCTTCTTCGTGGCCGTCTCTTCCGTCTCCTCCGACCCGCCGCCGACCCACCCTCCGAACAGACCGCTGAACAGGTTGCGCAGGGCGTCGAGTAGATTCCGCGCCCACTCGAAGAAGTTCGCCAGCCAGCGCAACCCGGACCGTAACACGATCACGAGGAAGATCAGGGCGATGATGCCGAAGACGATCCATTTCAGCACCGGCGTTACCTGACGGAAAAACTCCGACACCGTGGACGCTACCGAATCCGTGGATGCGTCCACCGAATCCGAATCGCGCGAGGAACCGGCATCCTTCTCACCGTCCTTCTCCTTGCCCTTGCCGTCCTTGTCCTTGCCGTCTTTATCCTTGCCGTCCTGACCGCTTTTACCTTTGTCCTTGTCGCCTCCCTTTTCGCCGTCTTTGTCCTTGCCGGCGTCCTTGTCCTTCCCCTTGCCGGCGTCCTTGTCCTTGTTTTCCGCATCGTCTTCCTTCCCATCCTTCCCTGAGTTCGCACGCCCAGGCCCTTTCCCGGGGCTATCGCCCTTGACCGCGTGCTTGGACGCCGACTCTTTCTCCGACCCGGCGGGGTTGAAATCGAAGAGCGGATATTCGGCGGATGGCCGCGGCAGCAGGGCGCCGAGCAGAAGCAGCACCGCCACCAGTCCGCCGCCGACCGACAGCCAGACGGCCGTCATCGCCGGCGGCATCTTCAGTTTGCGTTGATTGAGATAGCGGCGCAGGCCCAGAAAGCTCGTCGTCAGCAGCAGACCGAGGCCGCTGCCGACGTACACCGTCATCAGCCAGAAGACATAGCGGCGGCGATCGCCGGCGGCCGCGGGAATTAGCGACTGGCCGAGTCCGAATAACGGCAGCGCCGCCAGCGAGAAGTAGACGACTGTCACGCCCGGTGTTCGCCGTTTCTCACGTTCCGCGCGGTAGCGCTGCCAGCGCTGATACCAGCCGCGCGGCGCCGGTGCTTCGTCCTCACCCGGCAGCTTACGCAGCCGGTTCGCCACAAGCTCCTTCTCGCCGTGCTTGCGGCGTTCCTCGGCGTGGACGTCAAGCTCTTCCAGCCCCGCCGCCTGGAGCAGGCCGCGGCTATCCACCTGCGTGCGGTCGTCGATCTGCGTGCAATCGTGGACGAGTCGGTTGACGCACCACCACGCCAGGACGATGAGGCCAAAATTCAGAACGCCGCGCACGCGCCACCGGGCTGTCGGGCGGATAGTTGACGTACTTCATCAGCCCGAACCAGACGAGCAGACCGAGAACCGCGGCGTATACACCGGCTCGATTGGCAATCTCGCCGATAAGAGAAATGCGGGCGATCAGCACGATGCCGAAGACGAAGAAGAACAGCATCCAGCGCATTTCGCCGCCGTAAGCGCCGGCGTAAGCCACCTCGACGAGGAAGAAGATGAGACTGCCGACCAGCGCCATGATGAGCGCCGGACTGATGGCGATGGCGACGTAATCGGTGAGCGTCTGCCGCGGCCGCTCCGCCATGATGCCCTCGAAGAAGAGCCACAGATGAACACAGCTGCGGACGGAGATCAAGAGATTCGTATCTGCTCGGCGAACTCTGACGCGACGATGTTGGGCTGCGTACCGGGTGGCCAGGCCATCGCTACTTCTTCTTCGGCGGCCCCGGCGGCGGTCGTGGCTCGTACTTCGTGATCGGCCGTTCTTCGTGCTTGGGGACCGCCAGCCGGGGCGGCACGACCTTCACGGCCGGACGCGGCGCAACCACGTGCGGCGGCGGCTTGGGCAGCTTCATCTTGACCACCTTCGGAGGGTCCGTGTGATGGACCGGGACGCCGCCCTGCGTCAAAGAAGGGAAAGGGGGTCAACTTCCTTTTTGAAGAGGGGAAACGGAAGCTGATCAAGATGATCCCCTGGTATGTGGGTTTTCTTTCCCCACACAGACCCTTAGTTTGGATGAACACTACGCCGGCGGACAACTACAGGACTTCAATCCAACCAACAATCACGATAACTCGGATCGACCGGACTTTTTTTTCAGATAGTCGCCCGCACCATCACACCTTCTCCTGCAACCGCGCCTGCCACTCGTCCAGCAGGCGGCTGATGTCGCGGAAGGCGTAGTCCTCGTGGGCCAGGTCGGTTGCCAGGTCCACGGCGCGGGTCAGGTCGCCGGTTTCGGCACAGGTCTGGGCCAGGGAATACATCGTCTCCTTGCGCGTCTCGTGGTCGGCAGGGGCGAGGTGCTGCAGCGCCTCCTCGAAATTGCGCTGGGCCAAACGATGATTGTTGCGATTCCGAAAGCACATGCCGAGGTGGTACGCCGCTTTTCCCGAGTAACGCGGATCGGTGCGGATGGCTTGCAGCTCGCGGATCGCCTCGTCGATCTGTCCGAGCTGCTGCAAGCGAACGCCCATCTCCAGGCGGTGCCCCGCTTCGTTGGGAAAGCGATCGGCCTTGCGCCGCAGCAGGTCCAGCTCGCGCATGTTGATCTCCTTCTTCAAGCGGGCGCGGAGCTGGCGCAGCTCGGTGTTTTCCGGGTCAGCGTTTAGTTTCTGCTCGGTGACGGCGAGGTCGCGGCGGAAGGGCTCGATCTCCATTTCCGCGATCTCCACGATCAGCTCGAACGCGTTGCCGGTCGGCCCCAGTCCCATTTGGAGGACGGTGCGGGCCAGCTCGAAGTCGTTCGCCTTGACGTGATGGTGAGCCAGTTGCAGGTAGCCTCGTGCGTCCGTCGGGTTGGCCTCGATGCGCCGCGACAGCGCTTCGGCGGCTGTGCCGGCTATCTCTTCCTTGCCCTTTTCCTGGCGCGGTTGCCCGGTCGAAGCATGAGGGCGCGACGCGATCGGTGTTGCTCGGGACGACTTCGCGGCTTCCTCTTGTGGAGCCTCGGCAGGTGCCTCGGTCCCATTGCCGCCGACGCCGCTGGCCGTCTCGTACTTGCCGCGCTGGATGGTGTCGTGGACGGCGAGGTCCTTCAGCTTGTCCTGCGCCTCGCGGTCGTTGGGTCGGGACTTGCGGACCAGCATCCACAGGGCCATCGCCTGGGTGAAGTTGCCGCGTTTCTCGTAGACCAGGGCGAGGGCGCGGTTGACGCCGGGGTGGGCGGCGTCCTTCTGACGTGCCTGCTCCAGGCTCCAGACGGCGAGATCGAGCAAACCCAGCTCGGCGGCGGCGGTGGCCATCGCGATCTGCGTGGGGATGTCCCACGGGTTGCGCAACAGCACTTCCTCGCCGCGGTCCAGCACCTTGATGAAGTCGCCGGTTCGCAGCGCCGCCTGGATGCGTGCCCTGGTCAGACAGGTCGTCAACCAGGCAAGCCAGGCGCCGCGCAGGTTGTTCTTGTACTTCGCCTTCTCCGTCCGCCGCAGCGTCTGCCGATAGATGAGGTTCGCCCGGTCGATCTTGCAGCAGCTCACCAGCAGCTTGAGACCGTAATCGTAATTACCGGTGGCGATGACCTGGTTGGCCCGCTCGAACTGCCCGGCAGCCGCCCGGCGCTGCTCCGAGGTCGGCACGGGCACGTCAGGGGATGGAGAGGGATTCATCTTGCGCTCCTGGACGGCGGCGGCCGGTACAAGGGGACTGTCTCCTTGAGGAGAGGGGGACGGTCCCCTTTTTCCGGCCGGCGGCGGGGTCGGCTGGGGCAAGGCCGGATGCGTGTCCGTTCCCCTCGCCGGCCGGAGTCGGGGCGACGGTTCCGCGGGAATACTCAGCATCTGCGCAACGCGCTCCTCCTCGTGCGCGCGTGAGCGGTCCCACCTTGTTGCCTTCGACCAGCTCCGCCAGGGCCGGCACGTCCTCGATCGGTCCCTGGCTGGCGAACAACACCCGGGCCGCCAGCGCGCGCACGTCGCGGCCAAAGTCCGACCACAGGCGTTTGAACAGCCACGACTCGGTCGGCTCGCGGAAATCGGCGTCGCGGAACAGCAGGTTCTCGCCGCAGTCGAACGCCCGCCACAGCGACTTCCCGTCGAAGGCCAGGGCGCGCAGGGCGGTGTACACCACCAGCAGCGCGAAGCGATCCATCGCGGGACCGTAGCCGATGCCCTGCGGCAGCGTGTTCCCGCCGGCGTCGCGCGGCGACCGGTGCGGATGCTGATAATTCGGATGGCCGAACTCGCCGGACGGTTTGCCGGTCAGCTCCGGCACACACAGGCCGTCGTAATCGACCAGCTTCAGGGCGAGGGAATTGGCCTTCGAACCGGGGACGAGCAGGACGTTGCCGTGCTGTAAATCGCCGTGCGCGATGCCCGACTCGCTGCAGCTGAGCGGCCAGTCTCAGCCACACCTCGGCAAGCTTTTCCAGCACCGACCGATCCTCGACGTGATCGGCCACGAACCGATTGAGAGCGAACCCCTCGACCCAGCGCATCTTGACCGTCGGATACCACGACGTGCCGATGCGGATGCCGCCTTCGAGGTACTGGAAGTCTACCATGAAGGGCTTCGGCGCGTCGCGCAGGTGCGCGCTGATGGCCTGGTAGCGATCCTGCAATCCCTGGACGGCGCGGGTGAAGCACTTGACGGCCCACGACGCGCCGGCCGGTCCTTCCATCTGGTAAACGTCGGCGAAGTTGCCCGAGTGGGGGCTTGGCATCCCCAGCGCGTTGGTCCGCACCTGCGTCTGGCGCAGCTCCGGATCGCGGAAGCAGGCCGACGGACACTGGACCGCCTCGTTGTACTCGAGTGCCTGAGGCCAGGGCATGACGACTCCTTGTGCCGCCGCCCGGCAGAGACGCATCCGAGCTGCGAACGTCGTGCCGGGACGGGGGATAGTGGAGATTATAGTCCGGCGGATGGTCGAGCCGCAAGCGCCGGGTGGAGAATGTGACCGGTGTGGGCGAACGGCCGGAAATTGTGTCGCTGTAGGACGGATTGGCAATCCGTCCACGGGGATCGTGGACGTGCCGGAGCAGCGACGGTGCTGGTGACGTGCCGGGATGAGAAGCGGCAGAGGGAGTTGCTGGAGCGGTTTCGGCGGGAGGGAGTGGAGTGCAGGGCATTGGTGTCGTAGAAAACGAGGGCGGAGACTCGGGTTGGCATCGAGTGTGTTTCTCTGGTATCTTGGGTGCTGATGATTGTTCGCGCAACTCTCGAAAGGTATCCCATGACTGCATCGTTTCCTGACGTCGCACCGGGACATGTTGATGAAGTGCAGTTGGCCCGTGATTACGCCGACGTTCTGAATCGTGTGGCGAACGAGCATCAGCCGGTGATCGTGTGCCGGGACGGAGCCGATCTCGCGGCCATCATTCCACTGGAACAACTGGAGTTGCTGCAAGACGTGCTGACACGACGCGAGGCCGAGAAAATCGCCGCGTCGCTGGACCGGGATCGGCTGGTTCAGTCGTGCCCGCCTCCACAGGAATGGTTCGACGGCGACGAGCCGAGACCGTTCTGAGGAGATTGGCGATGCCATCTGCGCCTCCACCCGCCGTCGCCGACGTGTTCGCGCTGAAGCCCCCTAAACAATGCCCGCGACCTCGACCTACACCCCGACGGCCGGCGGTTGACGGTGATCGCCGGGGTTGCAGGACATTTCGGAGCAGCCGGTGGAGTTGCTGGAGCGGTTTCGGGCAGGGCGAATGCACAACGAACTCATTGACAGATAAGGAGTTACGGAATCTGCCGCGAAAAGCCACAATTAAAGACCACAGCTGGAGCGTAATGACAACGCGTTGTCACTGAGTGACAATGCGTTGTCACTGCCGTTTTTTCCCATGTTTCCAAAATGGCAACGTAGAGGGGGTATTGTACGCTCCCTGATTTCCCTGGGACAAGGGGCCGATTCGGTCAGGCCCACAGATTCCTCTGGAACTTGGGCAAGCTGTAATGCGCAGGCCCTGGGTTTCGGCGCGAGGGGTGGAGTGCAAGGCGTTGGTATTGTAGAATAAATGCAATATAGTGAATCATTTGCCGTACTGGCTCGAGTACGCTCAGAAGGGGATGGGTTCGTGAGGCCGGTTTCTCTGCTCAGCGCTACACTGGGGCGAGCACAGCATGGACAAGAAGTCGCCGCAAGAGCCAGATCCAGTGCAGCACCGTGGGCGCATTCAAGCTCAGGGGCCAGACACGGAAGAATCAGAGTCCTGGTCTCGAAGTTCACCGCCAACCAAGCGCGACTTGCTGGAGTATCTGGAAAAACTGTGGGCAAAACTCTCGAATACAGAAAAAACAGAGCGGGAGGAGTGCTATGCCAACGCAACAACGTATATTCAACAAGCCCCTTCGACCGGTATCAATGCGCCATACTCGAAGAGCTTTCGGAACCGGAAAAGGAAGCGTGGTATAAGAATAGACCTAGAGATCACGACAGGTATGGCTTGCATCGACGATCCGAACTGATACTAAGTGGAGTCACTATGCCGCACTGGCTGTTTCCAGAGTCCCTGAAGGACGGCAGTACCTACGCTCAAGCCCAACGCTACTGGGAGGACATCTGGACCAGAGTATTGCTGACGACTGGCCAGGACGGATCATGGGAGTATCCATGGATGCAGAACCCCATACCAGACGGTAACCCAGTATTCAGCGCCATGAGTCGTCCGTTACGTAGAGGCGTGCGTATCATCCAGGAAGAACCTCGCGATCCAGACGACGTCGATCTGGACTGGTGGCTCGATTACTTCGGCGAGAAAACGGCCCCAGAGGCACTCCGCGAGTTGGTGATTGCGACCTGTCCTTCCCGAGAAAACGCTGCAGCCTTAGAACGGCTAATTACGCAGTGGGTTCGTGACGGCAAAGTCATCTTGCGCACTCCGAACGTCGAGCAACGCGCGCTGGTCTTCCAGCTTAGTTTCCCCGGACCGGTTTGCCCCTTGGTCGCCTGATTAGAGGCAGAGGAGAGATATTCACGATGCAAGCATTCAAGTGCGAGGGCGTTTGGTGGACCCCGGATCGTCCCAATGACGTGATCGTAGGAACCCTACGGTGTAAGGCTGACGGGGGATCTACGCTTAGCCTTGTCGGGTCATTAGGCGATCCATTACATACTCTCGATAAAACTCATCCCGTGATCCTCGGGATAACTGATAGTTCCCCAATCGGACGGTTGATTACACTTACGCGCTGCCGGTTGTTTCGTCAGTCCATTAGTATGCCTGGCCTACAGCGCGAATCGTACCACGCGGGGGTATTGTACGCGGGTAGACATCTAACCAAAGACGAGGATTACCGTTTTAGCGGGTGCTCACTTAGCCTAAGTGGTCTTGGAGTTTGGACATGGGAATTGCGCGGCTTGAGCACCAAATGGAATTCTGAACAATCGACGCCATCTTCTACGCTTGTCACAGTTCAGTATACACGACCGCCGACCGTCGAGGCCAGCGTTAAGGGCGCTACAGTTTCCATTCGCTTTATATTATCGGGTAGCCAGTCATTGAGAGAACATTCGATCAGGGAGAAGGTTGCTTTCAACCTCGGCTTTCAAAATCCTCAGAATCTGGAATCCATCAACCAGGATTTCGCGTACCCTCTTCAAAACCTACTCACACTCGCCTGCGATTTTCCGAACGCGATTACTGAATGGTCCGTGGAACCTGGCCTCACTTCCCAAGACAATATCCAGGTCCGGATGGAGCGCGTGTATTCCGATGCCAGCGCAGAAAAACGAAGCCCGCCGGATCTTCTATTTTCTCTACAGGATATTGGTTCACGCTTCCAATCTATGATCGATCGTTGGCTGACGTTTTCCTCCAACTACTCTGATGTGTGCAACTTGTACTTCGGCATCCAATACCGCTCGTCTCTATATACGGATCTGCGATTTCAGACAGTCAACCAGGCACTGGCACTTTACGCGAGCCGGCGTACTAGCGGCCAAGAGCTACCGGTGGTGTCGCTCATTTCTGACATCTGGGCAGCATTAAACGTTGACCAGCGCCGGCGGCTGGACAGCCTTCTTCGAGGGAACCCAGTACTCCAGGTTGAAGCTGCTTTGAAAAGTCTGCTAGAGGCTCACTGGCAAGCCTTCAAACCACTTGTAGTCACTACCCCAGACCGGTTCATCAATCGCACGCTGAGTACCCTGCACTACATCCAGCAAAGGAATCCAAGTGATTATCTCACTGCGTCGCGTGGGGCTGACCTTTATTACCATACTCAGCAACTCGCCTGGCTTATTAAATTGTGCCTCCTGGACGAACTTGGCTTTACTTCTGATGAGCGAACCATGTTGGTTGAACGAAACCCCGATGCGCAGCATCTCCGCACGCAGATCTGTCGGCTCGAAAGTGCCAAAACTAACACTCCCGGTCCGACCACTCCGAATTGATGAGGAGAAGAAAATGAAGAAAAAGGGGACGCTGCGGACGCATCTATTTTCGGCGGCAATAATTAGATATATCCCCTTCGTCCTCTTTCTTACCGAAGAAACGCCGCACCCCGGCAAACCCCGGACTATATGAACAAGCGGCGCTACGCCAGCACTTCCTCGAACTGCGGCGCCAGCGACTGGCGCAACACTCAGTACTCACCACTCACCACTCACCACACTCAGATCCTCTCCCCCACCAACACAGGCATCCAGGGATTGCGCGTCATGATCTGGTAGTAATGGCTGGCCGGCTCGCACAGGACGTAGACGATCGGCTGCCCTTCCTCGTCGCGGACCGACAGGCCGCGGATGCCCTCTCGGATGCGGAACCAGACGCCGCGATCCAGGCCCATCGACGCCGGAATGACGACCGGCACCGTCTCGCGGTCGCCCCAACCGCCCTCTTGTAGCGTGGTCAGCCACGTCCAGGCGGTGCAGGGCAGATTTCGGCTCTGCCCCCGCTGGTTGCCCCAGCGCAGGATTTGCAGCCGGCCGTCCAGCCACACCGGCAGCGCCCGCTCGCAGTCGCGCAGCAGGAACTGGACTTCCGGTTCGCCGCCGCGTGCGCAGACCCGCCGTTGCAAGCCGTGCCGCTCGATCAACTCCGCCGGCAGCTCGCTCAGCGCGAATGCGACACCTGAGAACATGGCCGCCTCTCAGTGGTGAGTGGTGAGTGGTGAGTGGTGAGTGGTGAGTGGTGAATACCGGGTACTGAGTACCGAGTACCGGATACTCACCACTCACCACTCACCACTCACCACTCACCACTCACCACGTCAAAAACACAACTTGCCGCGTACATCGCAAATGTCGTAGTTCTGCGCCTCGTCCCGATACACGTCGGTCAGCGGTAAGGTGGCGCCGCTGCGCACCACGAACCGTCCCAGTTGGGTGTTGACCGCGCGCTTGGCTCGGGCCACGGCTCGGGCCTGCTCCTCCGGCGGATCGAACAGACCCAGCTGAACCGAACCGGGCCGCCGCAGCTGCATGGCGTTGACGTGCATGTAGGTCGCCGCCAGACCGGGTATCCAGGCGCGCTGGAAACAAGCCCGGGCCGCCGCCAGCAGCAAGTCGAAGCGATCGGTGGGCGATGGCAGCCGGACCTGGGCGAAGCGCGTGACGCCGTTCCAGTGCATGACGCTGACCGACAAGATGCCGGCCCGAACGAGGTGGAACTCCAGTTCCTCAACCAGGCGTTCCAGGTTCCGCACCAGGTAGGCGTAAACCCGCTCGGGTTTCACCTGCGCTCCACCCAGGCTGCCGCCGCGGGACAGGATTTTGTGCGGCGGCCGCTCCGTCTGGAGCGGCGACACCGGATCGCCGTTGAGTTCATACCACAGGGCCTCTCCCGAGCGGGTCAGCAGGTCGCGGACCAAGCGGCGGTCGGTGCGTGCCAGGTCGAGACAGGTGGTGATGCCGTAGGGTTTCAGACGCTCCGCCCGCCGGCCGCCGATGCCGCTGATCTCGGTGACCGGGTGCCGTTGCAGCAGCGCCCGCTCCGCCTCCAGGTCGAGCAGGGCCAGGGCGCCGAACGGTTTGGCGGTATCGGACACGAGCTTGGCGAGCGTCTTGCTGCGCCAGGCCGACGGTCACCGGCACCCGGACGGTCTCGAAGATGCGGTCGCGGATCGCCTCGGCGGTCTGCTGCAGGGACAGCCCCTGCCAGGGAGCGACCCGAAAGAAGAACTCGTCGATGGAGTAGTATTCGACGGTCGGCGAGAACGTGCGGACGACTTCCAGCATTTGGCGAGAGAGCACCTCGTACCAACGGAAGTCGCGTTTGATGTAGATACCGTTGGGACAGAGACGGACGGCGTCCCAGATGGGGATGCCGGTCTTCACGCCAGCTGCGCCATCTCGTAGGATTTGGCGATGACGCACGCGCCCTGGTTCCCGAGCACGCCGACGGGCTTGCCGAGGAGGAAGGAGTCGCGCACCCGTTCGGCCGAGACGTAGAAGCAGTCGGCGTCCAGGTGGCCGATGGCCACGGGAGTCCACATAGCCACACCGTACCGCGGGCCTGCCGCTGGGAGGAGCAGGCCGTCCCTACGGTACATGAACGTGCGTACATATTCAAGAGCAGGTTGGGTGAGTGGTAAGCGGCGAGTGGTGAGTGGTCGGGATACTCAGCACTCGGTACTCGGTACTCGGCATTCACCTTCCTTGCGTTTTTCGCTACCGACCGCTAACCTAACCGCAGGTCAGTTATCACGTATCCGCAGGGTGACCTCATGACGCGCTACCTCGGTGCATTCCTGATTGTCCTCGGCCTGGCGCTGCCGGGATCGGCTCAGCCGTCGCTCAAATCCGCGCACGAACGCTGGCTGCACGGCAACTATGAAGAGAGCCTCGAACAGTACGAGAAGCTCGCCAAAGACGCCAAAGCTCTCCCGAGGGATACCAAAGCTCTCCCGGTGATCGCCGTCGGCGTCAGTCGCGTCCATCAGAGCAAGGGCGAGTATGACAAGGCGCTGGAAGTCGTCGAATCCGCGCTGAAAGACCTGCCGAAAGACGCCGATCTTCTCGCTCGTCAGGCCGAGTTGCTGCACTTCCGCGGCCGGTGGGACGAAGCGGAGAAAGCGGCCGCGGCGGCACTGAACGTCAACAAGGACCACTTCGCCGCGCGCTGGGTGCGCGCCCAGATCTACCGCGACCGGGGCGACATCAAACAGGCCGACGACGAGTGCAAATGGTTCGTCCGCATCTACTCCGCGCGCAGTGAAAAAGAGGACGACATCAAAGACCCGGAGGAGCTGCTGCGCGTCGGCCTGGCCGGTGCCGAGAACGCGCGCTGGCACAGCCTCAGCGATCAATTCCAGTTCATCCTCAACGATGTGTACGCCGACGCTGTTAAATACGACAAATCCTTCTGGCCCGCCGAGTACGAAGCCGGACAGCTGCTGCTGGAAAAATTCAACCGCCCGGAGGCGCTGGCCGCGTTCGACAAGGCGCTGACCATTAACCCGAACGCGGCTGAGGCGCTCACCGGCAAGGGCGTGGCGGCGCTGATGAAGCTCGATCTGAAGGATGCCGAGAAGCGGGCGGAGGACGCTCTCAAGATCAATCCCAACCTGCCCGAAGCGCTGCGCCTCCGTGCGGACCTGCACTTCTTCGTCGGCGATTTCACGGCGGCACAGCGGGAACTCGAAAAGGCGCAGAAGGTCAATCCGCGCGACGAACAAACCCTGGCCCGCCTCGCCGCCTGTCTGAAAGGTCTACGCAAGGACGAAGATTTCGACGTGTTGGTGAAAAGCGTCGAGAAGTTCGACCCGAAACCCGCCGTGTTCTGGTTCGAGCTGGGCGAGCAAACCGAAGTGCGGCGCCTCTTCGGCGACGCGGAGAAATTCTACCGCAAGGCGGCCGACCTGCGGCCGAAGATGCCGGGGCCGCTCAACAGCCTCGGTCAGCTGTACATGCGCCTCGGCCGTGAGAAAGAGGCCTCCGAGCTGCTCAACAAGGGCTTCGAGGCCGATCCCTTCAACGTCCGCGTCTCGAACATGCGCAAGGTGCTGAAGCACCTCGATAGCTATGCCACACTCAAGACCGAGCATTTCGAGCTGCGCTACGACGCCAAGAGCGATGGCCCCCTGGCCCGGTACATGGGCGAGCAGCTGGAAACGATCTACACGGAGCTAGCCGAGAAGTTCAAGCACAAACCGAAGGGGCCGATCCTGATCGAGGTGTTCAACAGCCACATGTTCTTCAGCGGCCGCGTCGTCGCCGTGCCGGACCTGCATACCATCGGCGCCTGCACCGGCCGCATGATCGCCATGGCCTCGCCGCACGCCGCGGGGATTCGACAACCGTTCAACTGGGCGCGCGTGATCCGTCACGAGATCGTCCACATCTTCAACCTCGACCAGACCGACTTCCAGGTGCCGCACTGGCTGACGGAAGGGCTGGCGGTCCAGAATGAGGGGTTCCCCCGGCCGCAGCAATGGAACACGTTGCTGCTGGAGCGCGTACCCGCCGCCGAGTTGATGAACCTCGACAACATCAACCTCGGCTTCATGCGGCCGAAAACCCCCGCCGATTGGCACATGGCTTACTGTCAGAGCCTTCTGTACGTCGAGCACATCCAGAAGGAATACGGCGACAAAGCGATCGGTGAATTGCTGGCTGCGTACAAGGACGGCCTCGATACCGGAGCCGCCATCCGCCGCGTCTGCAAGGTGAACAAGACCGCGTTCGAGGAGGGCTACCGCAAGTATCTGGATGCCGAGGTGAAGAAGATCCACGGCAAACCGGCCGAGAAACGGAAGACTTTCGCCGAGCTGAAGGCGGCCTACGAGAAGAATCCGAAGGATGCGGACGCGGCGGCAGCCTTTGCCGAGGCGGCGCTGAATCGGAGCGATCGTATCGAGGCTCGCAAGGCCGCCGAAGCTGCGATCGACCAGAAAAAAGACCATCCGCTCGCCTCTGTCGTGCTGGGCCGGCTCGAACGGATCGCCGGGAACGTGAAGAAGGAGCGCGAACTGCTGGAGGCGGCGTATTCCGCGAACAAGGACAATCCCGACGTACAGGCTGCTGCGAGCGCTGGGCAAGCTCTACTACGAGGCGGAGGAGTTCGCGAAGGCCGGCGAGGTGTTTGAAGCTGGACGCAAGGCCGAACCGATGGACAACGACTGGGCGCAGCAGCTGATGCGCGTTTACGCCCGCGGCGGCGATAAGGACAAGCTCATCGCCGTGCTGAAGGACCTGGTGCCGACGGACGCCGATCAACTCGATTGGCGCAAGCGTCTGACCAGGCTCTTGCTGGAGAAGGACGATTTTGCCGTCGCCGAGCAGTATGCGCGCCAGGGTTTGGAGATCGACGTGGCGGACGCCGAGGTGCAGGAGATGCTGCAAAAGGCGCTGAAAGGCCAGAAGAAAGACGACGAGGCGGCACGGTTGGCGAAACTGTTGGCGAAGTGACGCGGTTCTCGTTCCCACTCAGAGAGCGTGGAAACGAGGAGGAATGTGAATGACCCTCGCTCACCTTCAGCAATTGATCCGCGACCTCTACGGTGCCAAGGACAGTCGGCGCGGTGTCGAGGGAACCTTCATGTGGTTCATGGAGGAGGTCGGCGAACTGGCCGGGGCGCTGCGTGGCAACGACCGCGAAAACCTCGCTCTCGAATTCGCCGACGTGCTGGCCTGGCTGGCGACGCTCGCCAACATCGCCGGCGTCGATCTGGAGACGGCCATTCGGGCCAAGTACGGCGACGGCTGTCCGGGTTGCGGCCGAACTCCCTGTGTCTGCGATCGGGCCGAGAAACCATGACCGAGTAGTAGGTGCAACCGATGCCCCGCTCTACTCTCCCAACGGTCGGCAACCCGAACACCTCCATCGAGGAGCGCGATAAGGATGGCAATGTAACGACAAGACGCTATTTCGGCGGTGACGGGCGAGCCATTCTCGACATCGACTTCGATCACGATCACGGCGATGGCGTGCCGCACGCACACGATTGGGATTGGACGCAGAGGTATCCCCGTCAGCCGGGACGGCCGTATAAGTCAGGCAAGAGATCTTCCGGATAGGGGTTAGCAGGATGATCGAGTTCAAAGGCTACGTCGCTGGTTGGCTCGATGGTTCCATCCACGAATTCATCGAAGCCTTCCCTGCCAATACGCAAAGCGCCAAATACGCCCTTATCACCTGCCTGGATAGCAACCCGAAGCCGAGCACGCTTCTCCACACGAGCAAACAGCTTCGACCTATCGCCAGCCAGCTGAGTCAACTCGGATGCGGTCTCCTGCTGCCCACGATAACGTTGATTCAGGCCAATTTGCTTCATCGCTTTTTCTTCGGTTTCGATGAAGTGTGCTTCTTTCCGACCGACAACATTGAACCGAAGCCTGATTCGACGTCAGTGGTCGGCCCGAGGAAAATTGAACAGGACCAACTCGACCGGCTAGGCGATTGGATGTCGCGCAACGGTTGCTCCTTGGCACTGGGCGACGGGGAGGGGCTGAATTACGTGATCAAGGCGCGAGGGCTGGTGAAGTATTTGCTCGGCTATTCGATCGCTCAGCCGCTTCCTACCACCACGGTCGTTGCTGTTCAGCCGGGTGAGTTGGCAGGATAGCCACTCGCTATGCTTTTTTCCCAACGATACGGTGATCTTCGATCCACGGGACAAACGATGCGTCGCTCTCCAAGAGTGTATCTCTGCCTCCTGCTGCTCGTCCTCCCCGCTTGCAGTTCCGGCAAGCCGGCCGACTTGCCATCGCTGACAATCGAGAAGGTCCGCGTCGGTATCCCGGCCGGTCCCGACTCAACCCGCTCGCGGCCCGGCGCCTGGTGCCCCGTCTACGTCACTCTCAAGGCCGGAAGCACACCCATCACGCGCGACAGCCTACGCCTGGTCGTCAAGACCACCGATGCCGACGACACGCCGTTCCGTTACACCGTTGCCGTTCCCGCCATGAACGCCGAGGATCAGCAGACCGTCCTCACCTACACCCGGCCGGGCACGACAGCCGGCGAGATTGAAGTGCAGGTGGCGACGCCCGACGGCCGGCTCGTTCAGACGATGCCGAAAATTCAGCGCAACGTCAACCGCAACGTTCTCGAACCGAAGGAGCCGTTGCTCGTCGCCGTCGGTTCGCGCACCCTCCGGCCCGACCCGGCGGTCCAGAACGAAGACGGGGCTGAGGAGAAGGAAGAGGAGATCAAATCCAAGAACCTCGCCTTCCTCGAGAACCTCGAGCAGATGCCGGATCAATGGTTCGGCTACGACGCCGCCGACGTGGTGGTTTTGACAACCGGCAAGGCGGCGTTCATCGGCCAGCTTCTCGACGATACGACGAACCGGCGTGAGGCACTGGTCGAGTGGGTACATCGCGGCGGCAAGCTCGTGGTATCGGTCGGCAAGAATCAGCAGATCGTCTCCCGCCTTCTGGACAAGACCGGTCTGATCACCTGCCAGCTCGATGCCCCGATCACACTGCCGTTCGCCCAGAGATTGCAGGAATGGGCCCGGGTTCCGGGACAGAACCAGCCCTTGCGCGGTCTCGAACTCACCGTGGTGCATCCCGGCAAGGGTGCGGCCGTCCTGGTTCAGGAAGGAGAGGGCGACAAGCCCCGGCGTCCCGTTCTGGTCGAAGCCTCGTGCGGCCTGGGCCGCGTCGTTCTGGCGGCCTTCGACGTCGAGGCCAATCCGTTCGCCTCGTGGGCCGGCCGCAAGGAATTCTGGGAGCAACTCCAGAAGGAGTTGCGCGTCCGGTCGGAAGCGGCGCCCAAACCGGGCGACAATCCCAATCTCACCCCGCGATCGGAATTGCTGGCCGAGATCCAGCGCAACCTCGAATCCTTTCAGGACGTGCCGACTATTTCCTTCGGCTGGGTGGCCCTGTTCATCCTCTTCTACATCGGGCTGGTCGGACCGCTGGACTATTTCATCCTCAAGAAGGTCTTCAAACGGCTCGAACTGACCTGGGTGACGTTTCCGGCCACGGTGCTGCTGGTGAGCGCGACCGCCTATCTGTCGGCGTACTATCTCAAAGGCGACGACCTGCACGTCAAGAAACTTGACCTGGTCGAGATCGACTTGGGCGAGAAGACGGCGTGCGGGACGACGTGGTTCACGCTCTTCAGCCCGCAGATCCGGAACTACACGCTCGGCGTCGAGCCGGTGTCGCCGGAGTGGGTGGCACCCCCCAACGACGCCAACCGCCCCGTCCGGCAATGGACGACAAAGACGTCCGCAACCGCGAATCGACCCATCCATCCGACGACGTTGGCCGTCCTGGCCTCGCCGGAACAGGGACGCCGTAGCGCCGCCGCGGCGTTGTCTCCCAATCCGTACGACTGCACCGAGGCCGCGACGGGCCTGGAAAAAGTGCCGATTCCGATCTGGGCGACGCGCGCCTTCACCGCCTCGTGGACGGCCCCGCTATCCGGCAAGCCGCCGATCGAGGCGCCGCTCCGGTTGCCGCGGCGCCGGCGCGCGCGACCAGGCGTTACCCCTGGGCGACATCACCAACAATCTGCCGGTGGCACTGCGAAGCGTCTGGCTATCCTACCGCGATCAGTGGTATCAACTCGGCACGCTGGAAACGGGCGAGGTGCGTTCGGTCGGCGAGCTGTTCACCGGCGGGACCAAGAAAACACGCACGGAATGGCTCACCAGCGACGAGGTATTGCGCCCCGAGGAGCCGATGAGGGCCGTGCGGCGCGGCGACAACAATGAATTCCGGCCGCGACGAGTCGATCCGTCGTACAATCTGCGCCCTTTGCACATTTTGATGAAACAGGCGCTGTTTTACTCCGAAACGGATCGGACGCAGTGGTTGAACTCCGGTCTACGTCCTCTGGACCAAAGCTGGCGGCTCTGGAAAGATCGCCCAGTTTCGGCCTCGACGCGCGAGGAAGTTATTCTGGTAGCACGGATTGGGCCGTTGCGCGGCAAGGCGGAAGAATTAACCGCGAAGGGTGTTGCTCCCACCGCGCTATGGTTGGGTCAACTACCCGGCACGGTGTCGAAGCGCCCGGAGCTGTCCGGGTTTCTGACGCAGGAGACGTATCTGCGGGTCTACATTCCCGTGGACCGAGGACAATAGGAGTGGGAGAATCCTGGAAACTGGAGCACCAACGAGATTCCCGTGACCGCGGATACCATCTCCATGAACGCTGCCGCCGGAGTAACCGTTACCGTGGTATGAACGGATACCAGTACGGTCCGCTCTCTGACTGACTATTCTCCACTCGCCATCCTCGGCGACTTGACGGGGAGAGTAAAGGGGTCGGGAGTCGTTTCTGGAAACGACTGCCGACCCTTTTTCTTCTCCCCGACCCTTTTTCTTCTCCGGCGGCATGTCAACGGTCTTTCTTTAGCTCAACGAAGTCCTTGACCCGAAGGTCATAGATGCTACCGCCATCTAATCCCGGCACCATCACCCACAGTTTGATCTTTTCCAGTTGACCGCGGTCGGCGGTAAAACGAACGATGACGCGTCCCGGCTTTGACCGGTCCTCCCGCAACGGCGCGCTCAGCGGTGGGTTGTCTCCCTCGCCGATCCGCATGTCCACGCTGCTGAAGTCGTTGAACGTCCCCTCGATCTTAAACTCTAGCTCTACCCTGACGCGGTTGGGACCGGCCACCTCGGACCGGACTTCCATGCCGAGTTCTTTAGCCCGCTCTTTGGAGACGGGCGCGATCAACCACAAGGCGAAGCACGGGCTGGGGGCGACGACGAGGAAGACCGTCATGGCTGAGATGTTGAAAAACGTTCTCATATGGGACGCTCCTTTTCGAGGTTGCAAGTTCGAAAGAGCAGCACAGTGCCCCTCATTCTCGAGCTATCTTTAGAGTATTTGCGCGTCGGGCTGGAAATGAGTCGGAATAATACTTTTGCCGGTCGGGTAAGGAGGCGGCGTCGCCGCCACCCCCTCCCCTTTCAATGAACCAGGGTTTTATGCCCCGCTACCGGGTATCCTACCTGCTCGGCGATGGCACGTCCAGCGCACACTCTCCACGACTCCGCTCGACGCGGCTGCACTCGGCTCGCTCTCTCCCCGCTTCTCTGACGTCGTGTGTAGCTCGGTCGGTCGCGTTTAGATTGGCAGTACTTGCATGCCCAGTTCACGCGCCTTGCGTTCCAGCGCCTTGACCCGGCGTTCATGGTGCTTCGCTTCTTCTGCCTCCGTGCTCTCCCGGCGATACGCTTCGCCTTTGGTAATAAGCCGATAGAACAGCTTCGCCAGTTTGCAGGCCGTCGCTCGGATGGCGGTACCGATGCCGAGTCGGGCCCGCAGCCGACGCAGGAAGTTCCCCAACACGCTCTTGCAGTTGAGCAGCGCCGCGCCGCCAAGCGAAACGCCTTGGCCACTCGACTTGCGGTCTGGGCGGGGAACTTGGTGCGCTTGCCCGATTGATGTTTACGCGGCGCCAGCGTTGTCCAGGCAGCGAAGTGCTTGTCGGTTGCGAACTTGGCCCCTAGGTCCGGGCCCGTTTCCGATAACACCGTGAGCACCGTGTTGGCGCCCAGGCCGTCCACTTCGGTGATCCGAACCCCCGTCATCTTGAAGATCAAGTCATCGCTGGCAAACGCCGTCGGCACATTGCGATGCTGGCGTGGACGTTTCTCGGGTTCTGGCACTGGTCGGCCCGCGCTCCGGTCCGGCATCTTGCCGGCCGCTTTGTCGTACTCCTTGTCGGACGCGTGGATCTGATTCTGGTAGAAGTCCCAGGCCTTCAGTAGTTGCTTCAGCTCAAAGAGGTGGGCCGCGTCCCAAGTCCCTTCCAGGGCCTTGGCGATTTCCGCCCGCGTTTTCTTGCAGTTGGGATCACGCATGGCCGCCAGCGTCTGCGGATCGTGTTGTCCCTGGGCGATGGCCCGTAGAATGCGCATGCCGGTGACGCCGGCGATATCGGCGACGGCCAGATGCAGATACACGTTCATCTGTATCAACACCTTCTGCATCATCTGCAACAGCTTGGCGGCCTCGGTGACCAGATGGTCGCGATGACGCCACAGAGTGCGCAGCGCACGCACCTCCTGGTCGGGGCGGAAGCAACTTTTGAGCAGGCCAAAGGCGTGCAGTTCCTGGAGCCAGGCCGCGTCGCTGACATCGGTTTTCTTTTTGAGATTGCGGGCCAGACTGCGCGGATCGACGACCAAGACCTCGAAGCCCTGCGCTTCCAGGAAGTCGCATAAGGACATCCAGTAAACGCCGGTCGATTCGAGGACGACGCTGGTGACTTCGCAGCGTGTGAGCCAGTCAGCGAGTGTGCGCAGGTCGGCGGTATAGACGCCGAAGGTGCGCACGGGCTCGGCGTCGCGATCAGCAGGCACCGCCACGACGTGCGCCTCACTGCCGACGTCGATGCCGGCAGCGTTGGGATGAACGACTTTCGGTGGGAGAGGTGGTGAACGCTTCTTCTTGGCAGGCATACGAACCTCCGACGACTGAGGAACAGGGAAATCAAGTCGGCGGAGGATGGGTCGGACGAAGGCAGAGACTTTCAAACGGGCTCGCGGCACCAGGGAAAGCGCAGCCGACCCAAGGACCAAGCTAAGAAAGGGGCTCGAAAGCACCAGAGGGGAGGCGGTCACCGCGCCCCGCCGACGAAGGATAAGGATATGAAAGAGAGGATAAACGAAAAAGCGGTGCGGTCTCCAGTTCATTGCGGAACGCGTGCCGCTCCGGCTTCCCTGGCTAAGAACCGTACGTGCGAGTTTCCCCGCATACGGCTCAAGCCTTTACGAACGCCCCTCGCGGGACGCGGCCTTCGCCACCACCAATCCCTCACTGTGAACCTGTCGGTGACAGTTGGGATGCAGCAAAACCAGATTGGCCAGTTCGTCCGTCCCGTCGAGGATCCGCCAGAGTAGGTGATGGATATGCCAGCCCCACTCCAGCGTCAGCGCTTGGCCGCAGACCGGACATTTGCCGTCTTGCTCCAACCAAAGATAACGGGCCGTGCCCCTCCCCGTCAAGGTGTTGGCCATCTGAGCCGCTAAACGCTCCTCGAAGTACAACTCCCAGGCCGGATCGTAGGGATTCGCCGTTCCCTGGATTTTCACGTGCCGGCGGATCGCGTCACGGACCGCGCCGGAATAACAGGACGGTATGGTGGCCGCCCTCCTTGTCCGTCACCGTGCCGTGAAACCGCCAACCGCTCGTCGCCGGCGCGTGAAGTATCTCGCCTTCACCCACCGTGCCGATTTGCCGCGGTGCCGCCGCCGTGCCCAACGCCATAGCTTTTGGAAGATCACATCATCGACACGCGCAAAGGTATGTGCGCTCGATGCGTGCCGGTGATAAAGTGCCCAACCGCGAATTTTCGGGTTCAGACGCTCGACCAATGGGCCGGCACTGAGGTAGCCACCCTCGTGCTGGATCACGTCGTCGATCTTGCCCAGGAACGTCCGCACGTTCTTGCGGGAAGGCTTCAGCAGAAGCTTGCGTCCCGTAACGCCGCACGTTCTGTCCCAGGAAAGTCAAAGCCGTCGTCCACATGCGTGATGCTGGTTTTCTCGTGGGAGAGTTCAAGACCCCGCTCCTTCAAGAAGTGTGCCACGAGAGGTTGTACCTTGTCACGGAGAAGTTCCTTCGATGTGCCCGTGATGATGAAGTCATCCGCATAGCGGACCAGATGGACCTTGTTGCTGCTCCCGCTGCCGGCGCGTGGCGCCGAAACGTTGCTGCAGCAAACTTTCCAGTCCATCCAAAGTCCGATTCGCCAACGCCGGAGAGCAGATGCCCCCTTGCGGGGTCCCTTCCGTGGTGGCGAAGAAGACGTCTTTTTCCATGAACCCAGCGTGCAGCCATTTCCGGAGGATGACCTTGTCCATGGGGATGTGGGTCAACAGCCAGTCGTGGCTGATCCGATCAAAGCAAGCTTTGAATATCGCCTTCGAGTATCCAGGTCGCGCTGTGGTTTTGGCGCAGGACCTTATGACATTGGTCCAGAGCATCGGCACAGCACCGGCCTCTGCGAAAGCCGTAGGAATTGGCATCGGCAGTCGTTTCCGCGATCGGATCCAAACCAAGCAGATATAAGGCCTGCATGGCTCGGTCGGTCGCGGTCGGGAATGCCCAAAGGACGCAGCTTGGATGGGTCGTTGCTTTTCGGAATGTAAACGCGCCGCAACGGCTGTGGTTGATAGCCGTGGCGGCGGAGTTTGCTGAAAGCCGCGGCCTTCAGCTCCGGAGTGTCCCAGACGATACCGTCCACTCCGGGGGTGGTTGCTCCTGCGTTGGTGGTCACTCGTAAAATGGCCACAGCACGGCCACTGAACGAGTGGGTGAGCAGATAAACCAGAGCGTGGACTTTACCCCATCTGCCCTCCTGAGTTGCCTTCACGATACGCGCCTGGAGCCGACGAACATTGCGCCAGACCTTGTTCCAGTGGATGGAATGCCAGTCGGGCACAACATCGGGAGCCGCACCAGCAAGCGTTGCCGCCGCCGACATATCTGCATTGCTCCCTGAGTCAGTTGGCCAAGGTTCTCTCGTGACGAAAGACCAGAGGGAAGTCTGCCGGCTTTCGCCGTGGGATGATGTTGCCGTGCGGCGCAACCCCTATCCGGCCCATTACAGGACGGCTTTCGCTTGCTCCCTCCTCCTCTACCCGCCGCCCCATCGGCTCCTCTTGCGAGTCGCTTTCCCGAGTGACAACGGCTTGTCATTGCGGGAGACTACGGGCTTACCACGTTCCGCCGCTGTCACCGTGTGGGTTAGGTCGCGCCTCTCCGCCGGTGGTGCCACAACTGCGCCGGAGGAGTTCGGAGCCTCCGGACCTGACCACGTACCTTTTGGTCCAAGCCTGATCAGCATCTTTGCGCTTGTCCCTTGTGACGACGTTTAACAGCGCTTCACCTGAGTTGACCGTACCACACCATCCTGGTTCCCGACCGCCGTGATGCTGGCAGTCGCAACTGGACCTCACGGGTTGGTTGCCATCCTGGCGGATGAGGCTACGTTGTGCCGAGAGCTTCGCACCTCACGGTTACCCATGACGCACGTCCCGGTAGGATACTGCGGGCAGTACCGCAGGTTATGTCGCTTATTGAAGAGTATTGCCCTCCGTAAAGTGCATGACAGTAACAGCGACAGCATCGTGTCGCACTCGAACGACCAAGTTCAGCAGCAGCCTCACGCGGAGACGACGTTATAACCTATGCGGCGTGATCGCGTGGGCTGTCTGCTGGTCGGGTAGCAGGAGGCCATTGCTGGCCTCCCGCCCCCTCGGAACCGGACGTGAGGGTTTCCCCTCATACGGCTCGGGCATTCCCGGACGCCTCTCGCGAGACGCGGTCGGGGCCGTCCACAACGCTACCATAGTGTTTCTGCCGATGGCAATGACCGTGAAGCAACTCCAGGTTGTCCACCGTATCCGCGCCTCCGTGACTACGCCACTGCCGATGATGGATGTGCCACGGTTTCTCGCTGGGTCGCAGCGCGTGGCCACAACACACACAACGGCCACCCTGTACCTTCCATAGATACGCGATCCGACCGCGACCTGCAAGGGTTCCTTCCAGCTGCCAGTACAGCCTCTCTTCCAGGTACAATTCCCACTCCGGATCGTAAGGATTGGCGTCACTACGTATCTTCACGAAACGCCGGATGGCCACACGGCTTGCTTCCAACAGCGCAATCGGAATCTCCTTTCCTTTGCCGTCAGGCAGCGTGCCTGTGAAAATCCAATGGCGGTGCCCGGATGTTTGGAAATACTTCCTGTTGATCCACGTCCAGGACTTGTTCCGGTGCCGATGACGACACCAGTGCCGCAGCATCCGGAAGATATGCCGATCCACTAAGAAACTGTCCGATAAGTGGGTCTCCAGCTGCTCAGCTGCGTAGAATAGGGTATGCGAACTCAACAATATCCTAGCGACTTGACCGACGCGCAGTGGTCGCTCGTCAAGCCCTCCATCCCCGTGTACCCCGGAGGACGTCCTCGTAAAACCGACATGCGCGACGTCGCGGATGCCATTTTCTACCTGTTGCGGTCTGGCTGTCAGTGGCGCTACCTCCCCAAGGACTTCCCGCCCCGGAGCACCGTGTGGGGCTACTTCAATGAGTGGCGCCACAACGGCACCCTGGAGGAAATCCACGACCGTCTCCGCTGCCAAGTCCGCACGGCGGAAAAGCCCTACGCGCCCCGCACCACCGCGAGCGTGGACAGCCAATCCGTCGATACCACCTCCGGCGGCGAACAGCGTGGCCGGGACAACGCCAAGAACGTCGATGGTCGCAAACGCCATATCGTGGTTGACAGCATGGGTTTGCTGCTGGCGGTGTTGGTGACGGCCGCCGACCTGGACGACGCCAAAGCAGCGGCCGAGTTGTTCGCTCGGCTGGAGGGCCAGCCGATGAGCCGGGTTGAACGGATGTTCGCCGACACCAAGTACCACAACTTCGTCCTCTACCAGTGGGTGGAGGAGCATGAGGGGCGCTGGGAACTGTGCATTGTGCGGCGTCCGGAAGGATCGGAGGGCTGGGTCAAGCTGCCGATCCGGTGGACGGTGGAGCGGACGTTCGCTTGGCTGGGCAAGTGCCGACGGCTGAGTGTAGACCGAGAGAAGACGGTGCGGTCGTCGGAAGCCATGATCCGCTTGGCCATGATTCATCTGATGCTCAACCGCTTGTGTCCGAAGGAGAACCAAGACGAATTTCAGTATCGCCAAGTGGCTTGACACCACTTATCGGACAGTTTCTTAGACAAACCTGCTTTGCTACTTCAGCATGACGTGGCTGTTCTTCAGTATATTCGGGCCGCGGCGCTGGGGTAAGGCGTCAGATGCTGGTGACATGGGACAAATCCCTAATCTCGGCTTGTCAGAATGATCGATATGGATGGTGGTGTCTCGATCCTATTCATGCGGCCGACCTGTTCTCACTGGTGAACACGAGCGGTCCGAACGCGGTGGGTGTTGAAGTGTCACTACATCTTGAAGAGGCTGAACTAAAGCGCACTTCGCGTGTCTGGGATGTTCTTGTTAAGATCGAACGCGACCGCCTGCGTGATGCTGACCTGCTCGCCATGGCGACCGCGTTCAAAGACGCCTATTTGAGTCGGCAGGCAGCTGACCAGTTCATTGAAGACCATATCCGGACTGCATGGAAGGCCTGGAAAGACCAGTTGGAGGGCAAGCTACCGGAGTCGCCCGCACGGCGCCCGTCACGGAGGCGCAAATGAAGGGAAGAAAAAGGGGACGTAACGGCTGCGCCCCTGCCTGTTTAAGTTGACGTGATTCACCGCAGATTCTCACTGGCTCAATGGCATACGGGAAAACAATCGAATTATACTCTATCGGGACCAACGGCACACTACCCCCCGCGAAAAGAAGGCGAAAGGGGACGCAGAACGCAGCTCATTTCGGAAAATGAGCTGCGCCCCCTATCACTTCCCCGGAACGGGATGCGCCGGCAAAGCACCTCAAGCCTTCGTCCCCGGATAGGACCGGTTGGTCTCGATCTCCACAACTCGGTCTTCGCCGCGGAACCTGGGATCAAAAAACTGCAAACAGCCGCAGTTGCCAAGGATCGGGTAAGGCATCGGTGCCGGCGAAAAACTGACGACGGCCGGCCAACGCCAGACCGCGCCCGTGTCATCGCACAGTTCCAGGTAAACGTCCCGAATCGCAGGGGATAGGCTTGCCCGCGCCAGCGAACAACATGCGCGGTGACAGGCCGCAGAGGGATGCCGAGTACGGTGGCCAGACCCAGCGAAAGGACGGTGTCGGGGCGCAGGGATCAAAGACGGCGCGACGTAAAGGAACGGGAACGGCCGCCAGGTCCGACGACTTGAATGGGCACGAGTGGCCGCCAACGAACCGTGGCCCCGGAAGGCAGCGACGGCGGAGCAAGTCCCGAGAGCGGCTCGTACTGATACGGGAACGAGAGCATCAGGCGGTCGCCGGACCGGTCACGAAACTCACGTCGGTATCGATGTATTCCAGCGCTACCCGTTCGGGATCCTCACCCAGCGCCAGGAGGAGGGCGTCGAGTTCGACGAAGTCCGCCGCGCTGGCGACGATACGCCGCCCGTCCATGCTGAAAGCGACCCACTGGCCGCGGTAGGTCGCCAACTCAGCTGTAGGAAACGCCGCGCGATTTTCTCGAGATCAAAAAGGGGACTCAGGACGCAGCTCTTTTCAGACGACTTCAACGCTCGGTGACCCTGTTCCGTTCTTGCAATTGGCGCCGGCGTCCAGCGGGAGAGTTTCTTCGCTAGTAGGAGTGAGTATCGCCTCGTGCAGAGTGTTATGCGTCTTGTCGGGAGTAACCGAAGCGGCAGCGCATGAACGGATCAGGGTTTCATCGCTTCCGGCTTTTGCTTCAACAGATCGCGGATCTCCATCAGCAGTTCCTGATCCTTGGTTGGCGGCGGTGGAGCGGCGGCCTCCTCCTTCTTTGCCTTCATCACAATGCCGAGGAACTTCACGATGAACATGTACAGCGCTAACGCCACGATGAGGAAGTTGACGATCTCACCGAGAAACAGGCCGTAGGGGATCTCTTTACCGTTAATCACCCACTTCCAGCCGAGGTATCCCTGTTCGCCGGGAATAATCACACTGATTAGCGGCATGATGAGGTGCTTGACGAGCGAGTCGATGATCTTACCGAAGGCGGCACCGATGATCACACCTACGGCGAGATCGATCACATTCCCTTTGAAGGCGAAGTTCTTGAACTCCTCGAAGAGAGAGATCGCCTTCTGCCTGGCATCGAGCGCGGCCGATTGCTTCACCGAATCCATTGGGTTGCCTCCCTGGTAAAGAGAACCGGAATCGAGGAGATTTCCGCAACCTGTCGCCAGCTGCGGAGGTAGTCTACCGCCTCGCCGCTACCGCCGCAACGACTGGCCCCGAATTAACAGAGACAGGCACCTTTTTTTACGGTCGCTTTGCGCTTGTGTGTTGGTAAAGGTGCCTGACCCGAATGGCACTTCCAGCTGCTCCCGTCACTGCTGCTACGGACGACGAACGGCTCCCCTCCACTGCGAGGAGATTTTTGCCGTTTCTTTCGCTCCGGCTCCTTGTCCTCTTGTAACCGGCACCGCCTGTGTCTATACTTTGCACCGGTTTTCGGCCGTCTGTGTCTCGGTTTCGCATTCCTTCTCGACACGGACGGCCGATGCCATCTTATCCACTCATCACCCTCGGGTCTCGTTTTACCACCATCCTCAAGACCTTCTCCACCGGCGACGCCGTCGGCGAGCAGACGCTGTCCGCAGCGCTGATCCAGCGCGTCGCCGACGACCAGCAGGTCCGCTTTGCCGGCGGACCCCGCGACATCTTCACACCCGCCCTCACGCTCTGGGGCTTTCTCGCCCAGGTCCTCAGCGGTTCCAAGTCCTGCGTCGCGGCCGTCGCCCGCATCATGGTTCTGCGCGTCGGCTTGTCATTGCCTCCTTGCTCCGCCAACACCGGCGCCTATTGCAAGGCATGCCACAAACTGCCCGAACCCTTCCTGCGCGAACTGACCCACACCGTTGGCGCGGCCGTCGAGGACCAGGCCCCGGAGTCCTGGCGTTGGCACCGCCAGCGCGTGCTGCTGGTCGATGGCTTCACCTGCACCCTAGCGGATACCAAGGACAATCAGGCGGTCTATCCGCAACCGTCCTCGCAAAAGCGTGGCTTGGGTTTCCCCATGATCCGCGCCGTGGTGCTGCTGACCTTCGCCACAGCGTGTGTCCTCGATGCGGCCGTTGGACCCTACAAGGGCAAGGAAACCGGTGAGACCGCTTTGTTCCGGCAACTCCTCGACCGTCTGCGGCCGGGGGATGTGGTGGTGGCCGACCGCTACTACTGTTCGTACTGGATGATCGTCTTGTTGCAGCAGCGTGGCGTCGCCGTCGTGTTTCGACTGCACCAGTTGCGGCACTACGATTTCCGTCGTGGCCGCCGCCTGGGTAACGACGATCATGTGGTGGTCTGGACCAAGCCGCCACGGCCCAAGTGGATGGACGCGCAGCAGTACGCCGCGTTGCCGGACACCTTGACGGTGCGCGAACTGCGTTTCCGCGTCACGCACAAGGGTTACCGCAGCAAAGAAATCGTGGTGGCGACCACGTTGTGCGACGCCGTGGATTACTCCAAGGAAGAGTTGGCCGACCTGTATCAGCAGCGTTGGCATGTGGAACTGGATATCCGCGCCATCAAACAGACATTGAAGATGGACCAACTCAGCTGCAAGACGCCAGCGATGGTGCGGCGTGAGTTTTGGGTTCATCTGCTGGGCTACAACCTGGTGCGCAAGGTGATGGCGGAGGCGGCGTTGACCAAGGGTCTGTGTCCGCGGCAACTAAGTTTTGCGGGAGCGCTACAGATCCTGGAGCAGTTCCGCTGGCTCCAGTTGTTTGGTTCGGAGGAGATGCGTCGGGTAGTGACGGTGGTGCTGTGGATGGCGGTGGCCACACACGAGGTAGGTAACCGTCCGGGTCGTGTGGAACCGCGTCGTGTCAAACGGCGGCCCAAGTCGTATCCGCCGTTGACGAAACCGCGGCAGGAGGCACGCGCGGAACTGTTGAACCAGTAAAGACCGAGGTGTTCGCGCTGGTGGGAGAATGAGGAAGAGGTGGGGAAACCAGGCGTGGCAGGCGCAGACCCAAGGGGCCGACGGAGAGGTTGCGCGCCGCGGCGGACAGCGGGAGCGTCGGGGCTCGGCCCGGCAACCCTGCGGACAGGAGCGAGTCGCCAGCCGCAGGCTCCAGCTGCAAAACCTTGGCCTGGCAATAATTGCAACGGAAGTGCCATTCGTTCCTGACACCTTTTCGTTGCCTTTTCGTTGCTCGCTAAACGTGCCGCGATTTCCCGCCTCGCGCAGAGGCGAGCAGTCCCGGTTGCTCGGGGTCGAAGACGCGGAAGGAGAATAACTTCACGCGGTCGTTGACCAAGAACCAGGCCAGAGCGTAGGCCCACACCAGCAGTGCCCACTTCCAGCCGATGGGAGTCATAAACACCCCGTAGACTGCGATCAGTGTAGCGACCAGTTGCGTTCCCAGGACTGCGCAGAGCAGCACTCGTGCCGGTCGGATCGACCAGAACGGGCCGCGCGTCCGTGTCACAAAGATCGTCAGGTGGCCTGCCACAGACAACTTCAGGTATATCAAGGTCCGGATCGTGTCTCGGTCGAGATCAAACACCCGCTCTCCCAGGTAGAACAGTCCGAATGAGGCGAATACGCCGGTGAAGCCGAGCACACTGGCCAGTCCCAGAACCACCGGCATCTTCCAGGCTTCGGGCCGGTCGGAGTAGTGGACGCGGTCGTAAGCGATGGAAAGAATAGCACCGTCGTTGAGCAGCGCCAGCAGGACAATCATCACCGCCGTCACCGGATAAAAATTAAACACCAGAATCGACAGGGTCATCAGTAGGAGCACACGGATCGTTTCCGCGATCCGGTAGACGGCGTAACTGTTCATCCGTTGAAAGATCTTGCGACTCTCCTTGATGCCGTCGATAATCACCGACAAGCCCGGTGCCAACAGCACAATGTCGGCCGCGGCTCGGGCGGCATCAGTCGCACCGGAGACGGCGATGCCACAGTCGGCCTTCTTCAGGGCCGGGGCGTCGTTGACACCATCGCCCGTCATGCCAACGATGTGTCCATGCCCCTGCAACACCTCCACGATATGGAACTTGTGCTCAGGGAAGACCTGCGCGAATCCGTCGGCCTGTTCGATGGTGTCCGCCAGTTGGCCGGCCTCATGCGTTTTCGTCTGGTCGAAGAGGCTGGCGTCGAGGATGTTGACGCCGAGGCCGACCTCACGAGCAATCTCCTTGCCAATCGCGATCTGGTCCCCTGTAACCATTTTCACTTCGACTCCCATCTGCCTTGCCGTGGCAATCGTGGACTTTGAGTCGTCACGTGGTGGGTCGTACAGAGGCAGTACCCCGAGGAATTTCCATTGACCGCCGTCAGCGCGGGCTACTCCCAGAGAGCGAAAGCCGCGCACCGCGAAATCGTTCACCGCTTGTTCTACTTGTGGCCGGATCTCGGCTGAATTGGTTACCAGGGCCAGGATCACCTGAGGGGCTCCCTTCGTTACTTGAAATGTGGTCCCATCAGGGCAGCTCACGGTTGCCTCGGTTCGCTTGTGGACGGGATCGAAGGGCTGAAAGTGGCTCACGCGGTATTCTTGATCTTGCTCGGTCCCGTGGAGACCGGCGATGACGGCCAGGTCAATCGGATCCTGGTTTTCCGCACGAGACGCGAGCGCAGCGTTGGCAATGACCTGCTGCGGAGAAGCTCCCGCGAGCGCAAATGGTTCGCCCAGGGTCAATTTGTTCTGAGTGAGCGTGCCGGTTTTATCGGAGCAGAGCAGGTCCATGCCGGCCAGTTCCTCGATGGCGACCAACCGGCTGACAATTGCCTGCTTGCGGGCCAGGACGCGAGCGCCTGCCGCCATCGTGACTGACAGTACCGTCGGCATGGCCACGGGAATGGCGGCCACTGTCAGAATCAGTGCGAACTCCACCGTTTCGAGAAAGGGGTCGTGGCGAAACAAGGCCACCGTTAGAATAAGCAGCACCAGCGCGAGGGCGAGGACGATGAGGTAGTCGCCAATTTTCAGCACGGCGCGCTGGAAATGGCTAACGGTGTGGGCCGTTCCGACCAACCGGGCCGTTCTACCGAAGAACGTGTTCTGTCCGGTTGACGTAACGGTCGCATCGACTTCTCCCTGGCGGACGATCGATCCCGAATAGACGGTGTCACTGGCCTTGTGCGTTACTGGTAAAGACTCACCGGTCAGAGCAGACTGGTCCACCTCGACAGGATCGCCCGCAAGCAGCCTGGCGTCCGCCGGCACGATGTCGCCGAGACGGATGCGGACGTGGTCACCAGGCACCAGTTCACGTGCGGGGATGGACGCCCAGACTCCGTTTCGCTTGACTCGAGCTCCGAGAGCGAGCCTGGCCTTCAATGCAGCGATGGCGTTGCCCGCCTGGTACTCCTCCCAGAAGCCGATCGCCGCGTTGGTGACCAGCAATGTAAGAACGATGCCGAAATCTGCCCAGTGTCCCACCACGGCAGAAAGAACTACCGCTACCTCGATCATCCAGGGAATCGGCCCCCAGAGGTACGAGAGGAATTTCAGGACGGGATTGACGTGTTTTTCCGGCAGTTCATTGAAACCGTATTGGTCCCGTCGCTGCTGGACCTCTGCGTCGTTGAGCCCATCCAGCGAACTCGCCGAATCGGCGCGTAGCTCTGAGTCAGGTCGCGTGGCTGCCTGTGCGTTGTGCCCTGTTAGCGTTTTGGATGGCTCCGTCGGACTCATCGTGTCTACCCCCATGTCGTCTTGCGGTTGAAACCGTTCCTGGGCGCTGCTACCGGGCGGCCGAAGCCTTCGTGTTCACCGCGAGCACAACCTCGACTGGCACCCACATCATTTTCCTCTCCGCACTTTCGATACGAAAGCCGGCGGCCTCCAATGACTTCCCGACGAAGATGGGACGGCAGTCCACGAGGTTGGGAAAGTGCTTGTGGGTCCACTCGTAAAGATGGAAGACGATACCTTCCCCCTGTTCCTTCGACATGCCCACGACCGCGATCCGACCGTTCGCGCGAAGCACGCGCTTGCATTCAGCCAGGACCAAGGGAATCTCCGGCGTGTCGAACAGTTCCAGGGTAAAGCTCATGAAGATTGCGTCCAGAGAATCGGCGGGGAAAGGCAGCTTCACGGCGTCGCCACATGACAGTTCCACGCGGTCGGCCAAACCCGCCTTGTGCAGGTTGTCCCGCGCCACATCGAGCATTCGCTCCGATAGATCGAAGCCATGCACCTTTCCATTCGGACCGACAGACTGGGCCAAGGACACGAGGCAATGCCCGGTACCGCAACCGATTTCCGCCACCTTTTCTCCGAGCGCTGCGTTGAATTTCTCCAACCCGGCCCTCCGCATCGGCCCCTCGCTGTGCTCCGCCAGCAGGTCATAGACATGACTGATCTTGTTGTAATATGCCTTCGTCTCTGCCTTCGTCTGGAACACCCGTTGAATGGTCTGCTCTGCGTCCGCGGGGGCTTTGGTCGCCGTCATGGGTTCCCCTTCGTGAATCATGTTGTCACTGGCAGGGTCGGATTCTGAATTCGCGGTGTCGCCGCTTCCCATCTGTCGTCAGATTCCCTTTGGGGCGCCATGGCTATGAGAATGTTAGCACCAAACGATTTTTCAGGGTGTGACGGTTAATTCCTGGTCCTTACAGGTTACAATCTTCCCTGGCACGATGCCAGGATGAACTTCTCATGTATGACACGGACGGCGCCTTCGCACAATGGTTTTGCAGAGCGAGATTGCCGGAGACCGATTGACCGCCGAGCAGCGCGGCTTGTTGCACTACGCCTTTGCCTTCCGGCAGCGCTGTGGCGACGATTATTATTCCAGCCGTCTGCTCAGCCATTTCCTGCTGCACTGCGACTCCAGACTCAAGGTAGCGCAAGAGAAAAAAGAGGACGCGGCTCGATTCGGTCTGCCAGGCGAATCGAGCCGCGTCCTCTTTGTGTTTCCTCTTTTCGTTGCCGAGACAATTTTCCGATTGTGCGCCAACGTCCTCTTTTGCGAGTTGTTATGGCTAGTGAAACTCGCACAATTTCTTTTCGCTTGCCGTCGTTCGACGCAAGGAGTGCCGCATGTCCTCCGTATTGCATGTCCCCGATGCGGGGCGCACTGGGCCGGGGTCGATGGTCTGACCAACGGCGCCATCGTCTGTTTTGACTGCCTCGCTCGCCCGGCCGGCCATTCAGATCCCGGCTTGAATCGGACGGTGCTGGCGGCGACGGCCGGGGTCGCGCTGGCAGCGTGTTTTGTGACCTTCGCCTTGTCGCTGCCTCGCCGCATGCCATCGGTCACTGCGGCGGGTGACGAACTCACCGAGGTCGCCAATGCGCCGATCGCCGATGCGGTCGATCCGCCGCGCACGGAGCCTGTCCGCCATCTTCCCCAAGCGCAACCTGCCGTGGGGCCGAAGGAGACCAGCATCAGGGTTGAAGAGGCGGAAAAACCGTGGGACGATGCGCTGGGAATTCCCCTACCGCCGCCGCCGGATAAACGGAAGGACGCACCGCCACCGGCCGAAAAGCAGGTCGTCACGCGGACACCGGTCACCGAGTCGATGTTGCTCCAGGAGCTTGCGACCGCCCCCGAAGTGGGTCTGGGTACCACCGGCCAGACGGTTTTGTCGGGTTACGTCGCCGCGATTCAGGATGGCGTCCAGCGGCTCGGTACACCGCGGTTGGCCGATCCGTCGCCGCTGATCCAGGTCCGGCCCAACCTGCTCGGCTTGCCGCTGCGCACGGGAGCCAGTTGTCAGCTCAACGCCACGGCGGCGGCGGACCTCGGCACACTGTCGCGCAAGTTCCGCATGTACCTCAATGCCACGGCCGCGGCGGACGGTTCGCCGCGGCCTGAAACGGCGGTGGATCTGCTCCGCCAGGCTCTGGAAGCGGAGCGACGCGGACAGAGGCCGGAGTGGCTGCGGCCCGAGGCCGTTCCGACTCTTCTCCAGATGTTGATGCCCGAGGAACCGCCGGTCCGCAAACTGCTGGTCGATCTGCTGGCCGAGATCCCCCATGCCTCGACGACGACGGCACTGGCCCAGCGGGCCGTCTTCGATCTCGACGCCGAGGTGCGCAAGGCTGCCGTGACAGCACTGCGCAAGCGACCGGCGGAGGTGTATCGGCCAGTGCTGCTTCGGGCGCTGCGTTACCCATGGTCGTTCGTCGCCGACAACGCCGCCGCGGCGCTGGTGGAACTGGGTGACATGGCTGCGATTCCCCACCTCGTGACCATGCTTCGCCAGCCGGACCCGACCGCGCCGGAGACGCTGCCGAGCGGCGCAAGATCGTGCATGAAGTGGTGCGCGTCAACCATCTAGCGAACTGCCTGATGTGTCATCCGCCGACCGTTGATGGTCACGCGCCGGTCCTTGGCGTCGATCCGGTCCTGCTCCTCCCGCCAGAGGCAGCGCGGCTTTCGACGAACGGCAGCGGGCGAACGGCGCCAACGGGCAGCCCGCTTTACGGACAACGGTCGGTCGAGATCGGAAACGTAGGCGCTTCCACACCCCTGGTCGTTCGCGCCGACATCACGTTCTTCCGCCAGGATTTCTCAGTGAAACTCAACAACCGGACCCCGACCGTTCCCCCGACCGAACTCCGGATCGCCGAGTTCAAGGCACCCGTTACTCCCCGGGCATGGTGGAATCGGTCCAGTCCGAATGAAATCCAGAAGGACATTCGCTACCAAACCGACTGTGCGCCGCGGTGGTTTACACTGGTCCTGGTGCCGCTCCCATGTCAGCCGCCATTGCCCCCTGTGCAGCGACTTCGATTTCCTGGTCCGCACCCGCACCGTTTCGCTCCCGGAAGCGTACCTCCTCACCGAAATGCGCAAAGGCCAGACGACCTATCCGCAGCGTAACGCGGTGCTGTTCGCCCTGCGGGAGTTAACCGGCAAGGACGCCGGGCCGACCACGGAAGCCTGGCTGGCCCTGTTCCCGAGGGCAGAGATCGACATCGAAGTGCCCCGCTTACGCGCTGAATTGAAGGCGGTCGTCGACGTCGTTCAGTTAAACGTGCTGCTGTGGCGCTGGCGCGAGCAGCCCGGCGAACCAGTGACACGGGCGCTGGCGTGTCTCATTCCCGAACTCGCTGACAACCTTCAAGCCAAGGTTCGCGATACGCTCGTGGATCGAATCGCGCGCGGCAATGCCCACAGTCTGCGGAAGCGGCTGAGCGACGAGGATCCGGAGCTTGCGCTGCGCCGCGATCCTTGCCTGTGGCCGCAAGAAAGCGAAAACGCTCGTTCCCGACCTCATCGCGCTGCTCGACGATACCGATCCCGAAGACTGTGCGCTGATCGTGCTGATCGAAGAGGTGCTTCGCGGTCTCACCGGCGCGCGTCAGGAAGTCGCCGAAGGATGGAAGACGTGGTGGGAAGAACACGCGCCGGAATGAGCAGGAAACAAGGGGGGACAGGCACCTGGATAACCCGAAAAGGTGCCTGTCCTCTTTTTTTCTTTTCGAAAGGGACAATGGGGGCCTGTAGGGAAACTGGCTGCACCCAAATCACTTCTGCTGCAAATAGCGCTCGATAAATGTGGTATCCACCTGCCCAGCGACGAAGCTGGTGTTGGTGAACATCTCACGGTGCAGTGGAATCGTGGTGTGGATGCCCTCGACGACGAACTCGGCCAAAGCCCGGCGCATGCAGGCAATCGCCTCGGTGCGCGTCGCGCGGTGGACCAGGAGTTTTGCCACCAGCGAATCGTAGTTCGGCGGCACGCGGTAGCCGGGGACGACGTGCGAGTCGAGGCGCACGCCGGGGCCGCCCGGAGGCTCCCAGCGCGTGATCTGGCCCGGCGATGGTCGGAACTTGTTCGCCGGGTCTTCCGCGTTGATACGGCACTCGATGGCCGCAGCCGCGATGAACGATGTCTTCCTGGACGTAACCGAGCGGCTCACCGGCGGCGATCCGAATCTGCTCGCGCACCAGGTCGATGCCGGTGACCAGCTCCGTCACCGGATGTTCCACCTGGATGCGTGCGTTCACCTCGATGAAGTAGAAGCGGTTGGTCTTTGTCGACCAGAAACTCACAGGTGCCGGCGCTGTAGTAGCCCGCCGCCTTGGCAAGTCGGACCGCCGAAGTCGCACAACTCCTTGCGCACCGATTCCGGCAGGTTCGGCGCCGGCGATTCCTCGACGAGCTTCTGATGCTTGCGTTGCAGAGAGCAGTCGCGCTCCCACAGATGGACGATGTTGCCGTGCCGGTCGCCGAGGATCTGCACCTCGACGTGACGCGGCTGTTCGATGTACTTCTCCAGGTAGACGCTGCCGTCCTTGAAGGCCGCCTCGGCTTCCTGGCGGGCCTGCTTCAGTCCGGTCTTCAACGCCGGGTCGTTGCTGGCCACGACGCAGACCGCGCCCGCCGCCGCCGGCCGCCGCCTTGATCATCACGGGATAGCCCATCGAATGGGCGATGCTCAGGGCTTCTTCCTCGTGCTCGATCAGCCCCTCGCTGCCGGGCACGACCGGGACGCCGGCCTTCTGGGCCAGCTTCCGCGCCTGGTTCTTGTTGCCGAGTCGTTCCATGGCCTCGTGCGGTGGGCCGATGAACTCGATGCGGCACTCCCGGCAGACCTCGGCGAAGTGGGCATTTTCCGAGAGGAATCCGTAACCGGGATGGATGGCCTGGACGTCGGACACCTCGGCGGCGCTGATGATGCGCGGGATCTTCAGATAGCTTTCGGCGGCCGTGGGTGGGCCGATGCAGATGGCGTCGTCGGCCAGTTTGAGATACGCCGCATCGCGGTCGGCCGTGCTGTAGACGGCGACGACTTCGATGCCGAGATCCTTGCAGGCGCGGATGACCCGCAGGGCGATCTCACCACGATTGGCGACGAGGATGCGTTGGAACATGGGAGGGAATTGCAAAATGCAAAATGCAAAATGCAAATTGCAAATTGAGAAGAAGAACCGGCGGTGCAGACGGCGCTGATCTCGCTCGGATCAATTTGCAATTCGCAATCTGCAATTTGCAATTTGCAATGGTTTCTCATTCTTTCAGCCCGATGGATCGACCCGGAACAACACCTGATCGAACTCGACGCGGCTGCTTGTCATCCACCAGGATCTCGCGGATGACGCCGTTGCAGCCGGCGGTGATTTCGTTGAACAGCTTCATCGCCTCGATCTGGCCGACGACGGTCGTCGGTGTGACCCGGCTGCCGATGACGACATAGGGCGGGGCTCCTGGCTTTTCCTGTGCGTAGAACGTGCCGACGGTCGGCGCCTTGATCTCGATCAAGTTGCGGGCCGGGCTGCCGGCTTCTCCGCCGGCGGCGCGGAGTTGGCCGTGGGGGCGACGGACGGGGCGGCCACGACGATCGGCGGCAGGCGGAATCGGCCGCGGCACCCACGGCGACCGTGTGCGGACCACGGCGGATGCGGATGCGCTGCTCGCCCTTCGCGCAGGTCGATTTCGCTCAGGTCGTGCCGGCTCATCAGCTGGACGAGGAGCTTGACCGTCTGCACGTCGAAGGGGCCGGGCGTCGGTTCGTTATCGTTGGCCACCTCGATCTTCCTGTCGTCGGACACCATTCCTGCGCGCACTATGGCCGCGTCAGCAATGAAGTGGTGGAATTTCGTAGCGATCGCAATCCGTCCGTATGCCGGACGATTGCAAATCCGTCCTACGAAACGGACCAAGTTAGTTCGCAACATAGCTCACGTCGAACGCCGCCATCGCCTCCAGCTCACGCGCCGTACCGGTCAGCACCTCGCAGCCGTCGGGCGTCACCAGCACATCATCCTCGATCCGGACGCCGCCCCAGCCCGGCAGATAGATCCCCGGCTCGACGGTGAAGACCATGCCGGGTTCCAGGAGCGTCTCGGAGTTCGGGCGGACGGCAGGGCCTTCGTGGACCTGCAATCCGAGGCCGTGGCCGAGGCCGTGACCAAAAAACTCGCCGAAGCCCGCCTCGGCAATAACGGCGCGGGCTTCGGCGTCGATGGCTTGTGCCTGCACTCCCGGACGAACCGCACGAATCGCCTGCTGCTGGGCCTGCAACACAACCGCATACACGCTCTTGGAGTTTCGACGAGATATTACGGGCGGTCAGGACGCGCGTCAAGTCGCTTTTGTACGAGAGCGGTCCGTCCACTCCCCAATCGACCAGCACCAACTCGGCGCCGGCCACGCGGCGCGTCGTCGGCGGCGCGTGCGGCAGGGCGGCCCGTTCGCCCACCGCCACGATGGTCGGAAAGCACGTCGCTTGCCCGCCGCAGTGCCGTACCAGGCCTTCCATGCGGTTCGCCAACTCGCGCTCCGCCGTCCTCTGGCCGCAGCATGGCCCGGAAGGCCGTGAACGCTCGCTCGGCAATGGCGATGGCCTCGCGGATCTGGCCGATTTCCCAGGCGTCCTTGACCATGCGCAACCGTTCGACGCGATCGGTGCCGCCCTTCCAATCCACGGATCGGCGCGGCGGCGCGAAGCGCTTCCAGCTCGGCGACGAGCAGCCCGCCGCTCTCGAAACCGACGTTGCGCTGAGCCGAGCTTCGTGAGCACCTCGGCGACGGCCTCGTGCAGCTTCTGGGCCGGCGGTCGGATGTGCGTCGGCAGGTTGCCGCACTCCTCGGCGATCTGCTGCGTGTAACGCGGATCGCTGACGAGGACGATGCGCTCGCGGCCGAGGATCAGAACGCTGGTGTCGCCGCTAAAGCCGGTCAGGTAGGTGACGTTGACCGGATTGGTGATGAGGAAGGCATCGAGACCCTCGTCGGGCAGCAGGCGGGCCAACCGCTCGCGGCGCTGAGCGGGGTAATCCATCGTCGATCCCTCCGGGGTGATGCTCCCTATTGTCCAAAGCAAGCGGCTAATGGCAAGGACTGGCGTCGCAGGTGGTATTTCTCATCGGAGCCCGACGCGTAAGCGAGGAATGCAACTTCCCTCGCTTACGCATCGGGCTCTGATGAGTGATTTTCTCGCAAGAGAAGTTCGACAAGATGGAATTCGGAATGAAGGCGTTGGGTGCGGTCCTGCGCGATCGTCTGAATGCGGCGCGCGCCACTCGGTCTACTCCTTCCGTTCCTGTGTCTTCGTAAGTTCGTGCCCCCACCGGGGGAGGAAGAAGAGAAGGAACAACGCCCCGGCCGTGGTTAACAAACCGGCGCCGATGCCCGAAAATAACGCGGGCGACGGCTCGTGGCTGCGAAAGAAGTCTGGATCGCCGCGGGCTGCGTTGCCGATGACCAGCAGACCAACGCCGCAGCCGGCCAGCAGACTGAGACGGCACTACAATCAACCCACGTCCGAAATCGGAGCAGCAGCCAGGCATGATAACCCTTTCCACTGTAAATGCGCGTAGCAGTGCAACTATCTCGTGCCCAAACTCTCGTTTGGGCACGCAAGTCTGGAAACTCTGTTTCTCGTCCTCGGTGCGGCGTAATCGTGTCACGTTGACGCAAAACAGAGTTTCGCCAACGCTCGTGCCCAAACAGAGTTTGAGCACGAGAAGTTGCGCTATTTCGCAGCGACCAGTAATGGGTAACTGAGCGCAAGCCTACTTTTCCGCTTGAGTGTCAGCAGCACGATGCTCGACCCGTCCGGCGACTTGAACTCCAGGGGCCGGTCCTGCCGAACACCCGGACGCAGATCCGCAGTTGGCCGTCCTTGATCTCGTAGACTCCTTCCATCATGGCGTCATTTCTGGACTCCCTCCGCGACGGTCATGTCCATGCACTTCGGCATGGTGCTCGGGATCGAGCTTCAGCGCGAGTTTGGCGTACTCCTTGCGGACCTTGCCATCGCCCTGCACCGTCATGACGTTCTCCTTGCAGGCGGCAACGAGATCTTGTATTTGTCCTTCAGTTCCTTGCCGTTGTATTCGAGAGACTCGATGACCCAGTCGCCCTGGAGAGCGGCCGACGTCCTTCTTGACCGCATCCGGCTCCGGCGGCGAAAGGCACGACTCACGACGCACGAGGAGGAACACACATTTGAATCGACGAACGCATGGATAATCCCCGTTTTGACCGTCGTTACTCGTGATGCGATTCTGTAGCGCTACTCCCCTCGCCCCGGTACTCCGGGGGAGAGGTGTCGGGGGTGAGGGGTGAGGGCCAGAACACTGCTCCGCGGCTCGCCCCTCACCCCGACCCCTCTCCCCGGAGTACCGGGGAGAGGGGAGTGCAGGCCATCTCCCATTCGATGTTACCGTCAACTCGCAACCATCGCCAAGAAAAAAACTGCGTGATGCGGCTCACAACGGCTCACTCGGCATCGGCGGCTTCTTGTTGTACTGGCGCATCGCTCGTGCCAACATCCAGTCGGGCAGCCAGCGGGTTAGCTTCATCATCAGGGTCATCTGCCAGGGAAAGTTGAACACTTTCTTCCGCGCCGCCAGGGCCCGCGCAATCCGGCGGGCGGCATCGTCGGCTTCCACCAGAAAGGGCATCTTGAATTCGTTCACGGTCCGTCATCGGCGTCCGCACGAAGCCGGGACAGATCGTCGTCACGGCGATGGCGTGCTCCCGTAATTGAATGCGTAGGCCCTCCATGTAGGCGTTGAGCCCCGCCTTCGACGCGCAATAGGCCGACTCGCCCGGCAAACCCTTGTAGCTGGCCATGCTCGACACCGCGGCGAGATGGCCGCTCCTTCGCCGCAACATCTCCGGCAATACCGCCTCGATCGAGTAGACTACGCCGAGCAGATTGACGCGGACCATCTTCTCGATGTCGTGGATGTTCATCGGATCAAACAACGTCGGCGCGCCGACGCCGGCATTGGCGACGAGCAGGTCCACCGGACCGAGACGGCCGGCCAACTCGTGAATGGCAGCGAGTGTCTGTTCCCGGTCGGCGACGTCCGCCGGAGCAAAGGCAACGACGCCGCCGGCCTTTTCGATCAAACCCGCCAGCTCGGCGAGCTGATCGCGCCGCCGCGCCACCAGGCCGACCTTGCGCTCCCTGCTCGGCCAACACCTTGGCCAACTCCCAGCCGATGCCGCTCGATGCGCCGGTGATTACCGCCACTTGATCCTTGAACGCCATGTCGCCTCCGGCAAATCCGCTGTTGGTTGCGCCGCCGACCGCTGCCGCCGCCATGATCTTCGGGGTGACGCGGTCGCTCTCCACGAAGCGTGGCATAATCGAGCGAGGCCGCTCCCTCTCCGTTGTAAAACTGCGCGATGCTCAGAGAGAATACAGAAAAGGCGTCAGCATCCACATCTCTCGAAGGATTTGTCTCATGCAGCAGAGTCGGCATCTTGTGCTTGTCGCATCCATTTTGACCATCGCCGCGGCGCCGCCGCCGCCCGCCAAGTACGATGTGCAGATACGCTATAAGATCGATGTCCTCGGCAAGGACCGCGTTGATCAGTATCTCGACATGATCGACTTCTTCAAGCGGGCCGGCTTCGTGCGGTCAGCCGATCCTCCTCCCGAAGACACGGAAGCGGAAGATCATCGCAATCCGCCGATCGGCGGCACGATCGCATCAGACCGGGCGCGATTGCTGCTCAGCCAACCGCGCGTGCAGGTCCTACGCCTGTTGTCAGAGGGCAAAGCGCTGCCCGCCAAGGACCAGATGGTTCGCGTCCACCTCGAGCTTTCGGCCGGCTTCGACACGGAAAGGCAAATGCTCCTCGCCAACCAGGTGCGGACCGTGCTGCGCGAGATCGGCTTTCAGGAGGGAGCGATCTACAACCACCAGGGCTACACGCGACTCGTCGGCGCCTTGCCGGCCGGGCAGATCGATACCATCCTGAACGATCTCCGCAAGACTCCGAAGGGGGCGGATCAGCCGGCGCCATTTCGCAGTGGCCCGCCGATTCGCGTTGTCGAGGTCCTGCCGGACATGCCGATTCTCGCCGGCCGACCGGCGCTGCCGCCGGTCCCGCCTGAGCTGGACAAGATCAATGCCGAGCTGCGTCCGTTCGTCATCGACAAGGCAAAAGCAAACGAGCCACTGCGGTTTGAAATCCTGCTCGCGCTCAGTCCGGCGGCTAATGACCGGTCGTGGATGCAGCCGCTGCGCAAAGCGGCGCCGGACCATCGCCCTGGAAGGCCGCGTTGGCCAACTGGTGACCGCGGTTGCGCTGTGCGGCGAGTTGACGGCGCTGGCCGCGCTCCCGAGGTCGCGGCCCTCCGACTGCCCCGGCCGCCGCGCCCCCTGTTTCCGGTCGGCGGTCAACTCCCTGAACCGGCGCCGCTGGCCGCCGATGGACCGGTGCAGCGTCGCTTGCAAGGCGAAGCTGCCATCGGGCTACCGCGCTGCCGTCGTGGACGCCGACTTTCGCGGCTGGGAGGCACTGCAAGAAGCTTTCCCCAAGGCAAAGCTGCACATCCTCGACCTGACACGCGAACGCAATTACGCGCTGACTGTTGAGCCGTACCCATTCCAGGGACCCGGGCCGGGCCAGGGGACACGATTCGCTCAAACTCTTTTGCGGGCGTCGCCGGCGGCGGATGTGACGCTGATCGTCGTCGATCCAGCAGCGCCCTATCAGCTCGAAACCGTGGCGCGGGCCATCGCCGGGGAGCGTGTCACGTCGCTGGCGCTGGAACAACGTCTCGCCGATCTGAACCGCACCCGAGCGGAGCTGGACATCCAGACCGCGATGCTCGCCCAGGAGCGCCGCAAGGTGTTTCTCGATTTCCGGCTCGAACCCGAGGCGGAACAGAATCGCAAGAACTACCGCCAGAAGACAGGCCGACCACGATTGCGTGGAAGCGACGTGGAACATCGGCCCTGAGATCGCTACACGCAGTTGACGGAGGACCTTCGCAACCTCAAGGGCATCCGTCTCGTTCTCACGGGGCTGGTGTGGGACGACGGCCACCCGGTCGAGGGAGCGAGCGAGCTTAGCCGTTATTTCGACGATCGGGCGTTCAAGGGAGGCGCAATGGTTCCAGTACACCGGCGACACGCGCGGCCAGGCGTGGATGGGTCTTTTCGCCGACAAGGACCGCAATGACGTGATGGAATTCGCTCCGCCGGAAGCGAAAATGCCGGCCAACCGCTGGACCAAGGAGTTGAACTTCCTTGCCTGGCGCAACCAGAAGGGCGAGCAGACGGCGGAGCTGCCGGCCGGCGCCCTCTTGCGTGTCACCGTACAGTGGCGCGAGGCACACGAGCCTGATCTACTTCGGACCGGGGAAGATCCCTATCGGGAGCCGCTGGCCAACCTGGGAATCACTCTGGCTCTATCAATCCGATCCCGACGGGCACCAAGCAGCCCGACGATGACATGGAAATCGCGGCGGAATCGTATGGCCCCGCCACCGCGACTCGCCAAGACGCTCAATGCCGGCGTTTACGAGCAGTCGATCGTATTCCGTGTGGTGCGCCCGGTCGTTATGCGGTGCGCATCACCGGCCGCGCTGCCGACGACACCCGCCCGCCCGGCGTTCCGAGCGTGCCCGCCGCCCGCCGCACCTTCGAGTTGAAGCCGCGCATGTTCGTCGCCACCTGGAAGGAGACGGCCGTGCGGTGCTGGCCGACTACAGCACGGCGAGGCCGGAACGCTGGGCACGCCGGCCGACTCCCGACGAGTGGAACGTGTGGGACCGTGACGTGGTTCGTTTAGCCGCGAGCTTTTGCGAGCGCGCGACAAGAGCGCTCGCAAAAGCTCGCGGCTAAACGGAATCCACTCAACACTTGACACATTTTCAAGTTCCGGTGTAAACTTCATTATCCCGTCATCGGACGCCAGCGTCCGCTACACCACCGCGGGGCTTCAAGCGTGGGCGGCGATCCCCCGACGCTTCTGACCCCGGGAGGGCCAGGTGTGAAGGCGATTATCAGCGACATTCATAGCAACTCGAGGCCCTGCAAGCGGTCCTCAAGGACATCGAGAAGCAGCCGGTCACCGAGATCTACTGTCTCGGCGACGTCGTCGGCTACGGCCCCAATCCGCGCGAGTGCGTCGATCTGGTGATGAAGTGCAAGATGGTCCTGCTCGGCAACCACGACCAGGGGGCCATGTTCGATCCGGAAGGATTCAACCCGCCGGCCGAGCGCGCCATCTTCTGGACGCGCGAGCAGCTGGAAACTCTCGCCGGAAACCAGCACGTCGCGCGAACGCCGCTGGGAGTTCCTCGCCGAACGGCCGCGCAGCTTCCGCGAGAACGGCTTCCTCTTCGTCCACGGCTCGGCCCGCAATCCGCTCAACGAGTACGTCTTCCCCGAAGACATCTACAACCAGCGCAAGATGGAGCGCATCTTCGCCCTGGTCGAGCGCTACTGCTTTCAGGGCCACACGCACGTCCCGGGCGTCTTCATCGAGCAGGGCCCGAAGACCTCTACCAGTTCCACAGCCCGGAAGAGATCGACTACGTCCTACAAGCTCGACGCCCGCAAGACGCTGTGCAACGTCGGCTCGGTCGGCCAGCCGCGCGACGGCGACTGGCGGGCCTGCTACGTCCTGCTCGACGGCGACACGATCCGCTATCGCCGCGTCGAGTACGACATCGACACGACGATCAAGAAGATCTACGCGGTCCCCGAGCTGGAGAACTTCCTCGGCGACCGTCTGCGCGACGGCCGATGAGACTTTTCTTCCCCCCTCTCCCCTGTACTCAGGGGAGAGGGGTCGGGGGTGAGGGGCGAGGAGCAGTCACAGTCAAGCGGCTCACCCCTCACCCCCGACCCCTCTCCCCTGAGTACAGGGAGAGGGGAGCAATCGACCCGCCAATCCGTAAGCGGCGGCTCGTCAAACCGGTCGCGCTCCGTAAAATGGAACGGGGACCAGAGGCGTAGGACGAATGTACGTCTGTCGCCTCTGGTCCTTCTTTCCCCTCATCCTACCCTCTCCCCAGGTGGGGAGAGGGTGGGGTGAGGGGTTCGAGCCGCCATGCAAGCCAGGAACTTTCTCCTGTTCATCGCCGCTGACCATCCTGATCATCATGGGCTGGTGGCGGATCTGAGAACCGTTTCTTGCCAGCCAGCCGCGGGAGAAGAAACCGGATCGAGAGCGTCGAGCGAAGAAGGACGGCGACCAGGGCCAAGCCCGACGCAGAGCCGCCCAAGCCGCCGGTGAAGGAGAAGCGCGAAGATCCGCCGGCCGAACCGCTCAAGGAGCCGCGAGAACCCGACGTCACCCGGAAACGAGCTGATTCCCTCGGCAGCGCTGACCCGCAATTCACGTTATCACCTCTTGGTACGCTTCGACCCGCAAGGGGCCGGCGTGCGCAACATCATCCTGAACAAGTTCAAGCAGGCGACGACTGGGCCGGCCGACCGACCGCCTGCTCGAGCTGGTTCCCGGCGCCGAGAACGCGCGCAGCCGGCGCCTTCCAACTCTTCCACTACGACGACCCCAACGACGACCACCGCTCGACACGCTCGGGCAAGGCTGAAGTGGGACAAGAACGACGAAGGACCGAGGCAGCCAACGACGAGCAAGCGAGCGCCAGATCGTCTTCGTTCCGCAGCTGCCGTCAAGGGCGTGCGGATCACGAAGACCTACAGCCTGACCGAGGGGGAATATCACCTCGGCCTGGAAGTCCGGCGTGAAGCGCGCGGACGGCGCCGAGGAGCCGGACAAGTTCCGCTATCAGCTGGCCGGCGGCGCGGCCTGCCGGTCGAGGGCAAGTGGTACACCAGCGTTTTCCGCAACGCGCTGATCGCCCGGGTCGAGAAGAACAGCGTCGATCCGCGACATTCAGGACCTGCGGCAGATCAGCATCTGGCGCGGCGGCAAGCCCATCGTCAAGGAAAAGGATCATCATCCGCTACGCCGCCGTGGCCGTGCAGTATTTCGCCTCGGTGATCGTCGTCGATGACGAGCAGCAACGGAACAGGACTTCCTCGCCCGAGCCCGGCCGACGCTGGAGAACTTCGTCCTCAAGGGCCACGTCAAGAGCGCGTCAGTCCGAGAAGGGTGCGCAGACTTTCGATTTCGAAACGGACGACCACAAGGACGAAACAATCTACGTTTCCCCGATGCGTCATCGACACAACGCCGGGCGGCAGCGCCTCGTCAAGGGCCAACGCGTCGCCGTCGTGGCCATCGACCGACAGGCCATGGGCTGAACCGTGGCCCTGGAAATCGCGGACGACGAACCGACACAGCCCCTCTGTGGCAGACGACATCACGGTGCGCGTCACCACCGAGGCGATCGAGCTGAGACCCGGCAGCGAGGTCGTACACAAGTACCTGCTCTACAACGGCCCGGTCAAGCCGAGCCTGCTCGGCGATGCCGGGCGACGAACGGCGTCCCTGAGGCGGTCGATCGAGCCGCTACGTCGACAAGCTCAAGCTGAACACGCTGACCGATTACCAATCGCCGGGCTGGATCGGCAACTTCTCGAGCGCGATCTACTGGACCGACCTCGATCATCAAGTGCACGAACCTGATGCACTGGGTCCTGAGCCTGATCCACCACCTCGTGCCGAACTACGGCCTGTGCATCATCTGCCTGACGGTGCTGGTGCGCGGCATGATGTTCCCGATCAGCCGCAAGCAGGCGCTGATGAGCATGAAGATGCAGGAGCTGGCCCCGGAGATGAAGAAGCTCCAGGAGAAGTACAAGGACGACCGGCAGGCCGCCGGCATGGCGACGATGGAGCTGTACCGCAAGCACGGCGTCAACCCGTTCGGCACTTGCTGGTGTCCTGTCTGCAGATGCCGTCTTCTGGGCCTTTACTTCGCCCTGCAGGAGAGCATCTATTTCCGCCTCGCCGGCGCCTGGCCGACGTGGATCCACAACCTGGCCGCCCCGGACATGCTGTGCGCTGGGGCGAGAGCATTCCGTGGATCAGCCAGCCCGCAGAACTACGGCGGCTTCCTCTACCTCGGCCCGTATCTTGAACCTGCTGCCGATCATCGCCGTGGCGCTGATGATCGTGCAGCAGAAGATGATGACGCCGCCGCCGCAGGACGAGCAGCAGGAGATGCAGCAGAAGATGATGAAGTACATGATGGTCTTCTTCGGCCTGCATGTTCTACAAGGTGGCGGCGGGCCTGTGCATCTACTTCATCGCCAGCAGCCTCTGGGGCTTCGCCGAACGCAAGCTGCTGCCGAAGAAGAAGCTGCACGTCGGCAAGGTGTCGGCGGACGCGGCACTGCAGCAGCTGACCACATCCTCGTCCGGACAAGCGAGCACTGCCGTGACCGTGGCGTCGGGCATCACCAGTGCCCGCGGACGCAAACAGGGCCGGGTGCGGAAGCGGCAGGACGGCGACAAACCGGAGCAGGACGATGCAGATGGAACCGGCTCGACGTGGTCGCGATTCCGCCGCCGTGTCAGCGATTGGTGGGCGGGAGTGCTGAAGAAGGCGGAGAAGAAGTAGTGGGTCGGTGCGGCTTAAAGGGAACCTCTAACACGGTGGGTTCGGAGTAGCCTTTTCGCCAAGAGTGGAGGTGCGACGCTTGCTTTACCGAGTGCCGCTCCTGTTCAGTCCGCAGCCGGAAGGCGGCTTCACAGTCACTTCTCCCGTTCTACCCGAACTGGTGACTGAAGGAGACTCCCTTGACGATGCTTTCGCCAATGCGCAGGACGCTCTGGCAGCGGTGATCGAGATATACACCGACGAGGGCCGCCCGCTCCCTGCTGGCTCCAGATGCCAATCTGGTCGAGGGTAATTCCCATGCGTGGATTGTTGATCGTCTCGCTATGTTCCGCCCTGCTGGCGACGCTGCCGCTCTGGGCAGACGGCGTCGCGCCGGGTTACAAGGTCGAACAGGTCGGCGATCCTGTCTACCAGCCACACGACGGCCACCTCTACGGCAAAGTCCGCTATCGACTCACCAATCCTCACGGCGTCACGGTTTCGGAAGGCGACCGGATCGTCATTTACGAAGACAATATCGAAGTCGCACGCCTCCCCATTCCCACCGAGAAGGTGCAAATCAAGGTCGAGGTCAAGAAAGAGGACCTGACGATTGTCCTGGCGCTTGACTCCAGCGCCAGCATGAGCTTCAACAACAAAATCGGCGAGGCGAAGAAAGCGGCCGGCGTTTTCCTGGACAAGCTCGGGCACCGCATGGATACCGGTCTCATCCTGTTCAACGATCGCTTGCCAGGGGACGATGACCCGACCCGCTTCCTCCGGCCGAGCGGGAACCATGCGAACGACAAGGCCCAGACAGACCGTGTTCGCGGCTTGATCGAGCGGGTACAACCTCTCGGTGGATCGGCTTATCGCGACGCCACGGTCAAGGCGATCGAAATGGTCAAAGACATCCCCGGTCGGCGGGCGGTCGTCCTCATGACGGATGGTGTGGACGTCAACAGCTTCGTCAAGCTGGACGAAGTCATCAAGAGGGCGAAGAGCAGCAGCGTCCCGGTACCCGGTCTACACGGTCGGCATCGGGGCCCGGTCTGAACACGGTCCTGGTGCTCGACCAGAGCGGCAGCATGGCGGCGCCTGCCAACGACACCGATAGGAAGCCGAAAATAGAGGCGCTGCACCAGGCGGGCAAGAGGTTCATCGACCAGATGCAGCCTGGCTCGAAGGTCACGTTGCTGCCGTTCAGCACCGACGTGGCCATGCCCGAACCCTTTACCGATAACAAGCAACAATTGATCGCCAAGATTCGGAGCTTGCGGCCGGAGGGCGGGACCAGCCTCTATGACGCCACGATGACGGGTATCGAGACATTGGTCGCGGCCAACCCTCCCGGCAACCGCGTCGTCGTCGTGCTGACGGACGGCAAAGACGAATCGCCTGGCAGCCGTTACTCGGATCAGGCTGTGATCGACCGGGCCAAGCAAGTCGGCATCAAGCTCTACATGCTCGGCCTGGGCCGCAAGAAGGAAATCAACGAGGCGGTGATGAGCCGCATGGCCCAGCAGACCGGCGGCCAGTACTTCTACGTCGATCGCGCCGAAGGAACTGATAACCACCTTCGAGCAGCTCTCGGCCGACTTGAACGACATGGGAGCCCTCAAGCGACTGGCCGAGAAGACGGGTGGAAAATACTATCCGCGAACGACGTGTCCGAGCTGCAAGACCGCTTCCAGGAAGTCGCCGACGTCGTGCTGAAGGAAGAGGTGCGTTTGAAGGACACCCATGAGCTCTATGAACGGAGTTCAAGAGCGCCCGGGGCGTCAACGACGGCACGGCCCGCAAGATCAGGATTGAAGGTCGAGAACGAGAAGGGCGAGTCGCGCAGCAACGCGGAGACCAGTCACGCCAACGTGCACGGCCTGGTCGTGCCGGCGCAGAGTCCGGTGATGTACCTCGTGCTGCTGGGTTGTGTCGTCGGCTGCCTGGCGCTGCCGCCGGGATTTCGCCGGTTGATGGGCACGGGCAAGGTGAAAGGATAACTCTTCGCCGCTATGCGGCTTAGCAGCTGTTTCAAAATCGGCGAGCCGAGCTGCGTAAGCAGCCGGGGTGCGGCCTCTTGTCATCTACCCGGCCCCTTACGGGGCTCGGCTCGCCAGTTTTCAAATAGCTTCTTAGCAGTCATCCGTTGCTAAGCCGCAAGCGGCCACACCACTCCCATGAACCCACTCAAGACGCCCGATCTCCGCGATACTATCGTGGCCCTGTCGTCGCCGCCCGGTCCCGGCGCCCGTGCCGTCGTGCGGCTCAGCGGCCCGATGCCGTCGCCCTCGTCGCCCCTTCGTGGATCGGGCCTATCCTCCTCCCGCTGCGTCGTCTCCTCCTCTCGGGCACGTTAACTCTCACTGGCATCCACGGTTCTCTTCCTGCGGAGGTCTACGTCTGGCCGGCACCGAAAACGTATACCGGTCAGCAGGTAGTAGAGATCCACACACTCTCCTGTCCGCCATTGCTCGACGTGCTGGTGGCGCAACTCCTGGAGGCCGGGCGCGGGCGGCGCGGCCGGGAGAGTTCACGCTGCGGGCATTCCTGGCCGGCAAGCTGGATCTGACGCGAGCCGAGGCAGTGCTGGGCGTGATCGAGGCGAACGACCAGGACGAACTGCGGGCAGCGCTGGCCCAGTTTGCCGGCGGCGTCGGCCGGCCGATGCAAGCTTTGCGTGACGACCTGCTCAACCTGCTGGCGGACGTCGAGGCTGCCCTCGACTTTGCCGACGAGGACATTAGCTTCGTTGGCCAGACGGAGACGCTGACCACGCCTCGCCGCCGGCCTGGCTCAGCTGACGCTGCTGAAGCGGCAGCTGGACCAGCGTGCGGTCAGCGATCGGCCGTTCCGTGCTGTGCTTGTGGGCCGGCCGAACGCCGGCAAGAGCAGCCTCTTCAACGCCCTGACCGGCGGCACGGCGCCTCGTCAGCCCGGAGCCGGGCACGACGCGCGATTACCTTGTCAGACGTCTGGACCTCGGTGACGGGACGGCATGGAACTGGTGGACACCGCCGGGTTGCGAACACAGCGCGATACGATAGGTCAGGCCCAGACACTCGGCCGCGAGCGACGGAACGAGCCGACCTGGTGTTGCTGTGCGTCGAGGCCGGGACGGTGCCGACGCCAGAAGAGACGGCGATGCTGCGGCAGACCGAACCGGCGGTTTTCGGCGTGGCGACGAAGTGCGACCTGTTCCCGGACCGACTGCGTGGCTGGCTACCAGTGCCGCGAGCGGCGTAGGCCTCGAGCAACCGCGGCTTGCTCGCCGAGCGAGTGCGGTCCGGACACAGCCCGCACTGGCTCCGAGCCTGAGCCGCTGCCGAAACATGTGGACGCCTGTCTCGACCGGCTCCGGCGGGCGCACGCCTTGTCCTGTATGAGGACCCGCCCGAGTTGCTCGCCCTGGAGCTGCGGGAGACGCTGGAACAACTCGGCGAGATGGTGGGAGCGGTCTACACGGATGATCTGCTCGACCGTATCTTCAGCCGGTTCTGCATCGGGAAATAAAACCTGCGGCGAGATATAATGGTATGTCGCACCCAGGACACAGGAGAATGACCATGCAAATGATCGCCGTGGAGGAAGCCCAGAGCCGTTTAGCTGAGATCATCGAAAAGTTGGCGCCGGGCGAGGAAGTCATCCTGACGTGCGACGACAAGCCGGTGGCGACGATACGGGCCACGCAGCCCACTTCCCGTGAACCGCCGCGTTTCGGGACGCTGAAGGGGACAATCCTGTACATGGCCCCCGATTTCGACGATATCCCCGAAGGATTCGAAGAATACCTGCCGTGAGGTTGCTGCTCGACACCCACACCCTGATCTGGTCGATTGATGAACCGTCAAGGGTCAGTGCCATGGCGATGGCCGCGATGGCGGACCCAGCCAATGAACGGCTCCTGAGTGCGGCAACTATCTGGGAACTGTCGATCAAGGTCGGTTTGGGGAAGATCGTGTTGTCGCTGCCGTACCGGCAGTGGATGGATAAAGCTATCTTCGACCTCAACCTCACGATCTTGCCGGTTACGGTCGAATATGCCGACCGGCAATGCACTCTGCCGTTGCACCACAGGACCGTTCGACCGTCTCATCATCGCCCAGGCCCTGGTAGACGGGATTCCGGTAGTCAGCACCGATGCCGTATTCGATCTCTACGGCGTCACTCGGATTTGGTAGCGCGACTGATAATGAAGGAACGATCCCTATAGCGACCCCGCGCGTCCGCCTTGACAGCGCCGCCGAAAACATCTACGATGAGCCGCACGGACCACGGACCGCTGCATATCTACTTCACGGAGACGAACGCCAATGTCCTACCAGCACACCTTCCAGCGGCACAAGACCCGCGAAGTCCGCGTCGGCAACATGGTCGTCGGCGGCGACAACCCGATCTGGGTGCAGTCGATGACCACGCCCGACACGCACCACGTCGAGGCGACCGTCGCCGCAGATCCATCGCCTGGAAGAGGCCGGCTGCGAGATCGTGCGCGTCACCGTGCCCAAGCCGGAGGACGCCGCCGTGCTCGAGCGAGATCAAGAAGCGCATCCACATTCCGCTCATCTGCGACATCCACTTCGACTACAAGATGGCCCTGGCCGCCCTCGATCATCCCGATCGACAAGATCCGCATCAACCCCGGCAACATCGGCGGCTACGATCGCTATCGCCAGGTCATCCGCAAGGCCAAGGCGAAGGGCCTGCCCGATGCGCATCGGCGTCAACGCCGGCAGCCTGGAGCGCGAGCTCGCCGAGAAGTACGGCTTCCCCTGCCCGCCGGCGATGGTCGACAGCGCCCTGCGCTACATCGAGATCGCCGAGTGCGGAGGGCTATCACGACATCATCGTGTCGCTGAAGTCGAGCGACGTCCTCACGGCCGTCGAGGCGTATCGGCTCTACGCCAAGCAGGCGAACTATCCGACGCACATCGGCATCACCGAGGCGGGCAAGGCGCCCTACGCGGTGACGAAATCGGCGTGCGGCCTGGCCCCGATCCTGCTCGACGGCATCGGCGACACCATCCGCATCAGCCTGCTGGGCGACCCGGTGCCGGAGATCGCCGCGGCGTTCGACATTCTCCAGGCGACGCAGCGGCGCGTGCGCAAGCCGGAGCTGATCGCCTGCCCGACCTGCGGCCGGCTCGAAATCGACCTGGAAGGCATCATCGCCGAGATGGAGAAGCGCCTGGACGGCCGCACGACGCCGGTCAAGGTCAGCATCCTCGGCTGCATCGTCAACGGTCCCGGCGAGGCGCGCGAGGCGGACCTCGGCATCGCCGCCGGCAAGGGCAAGGGCGTCATCTTCAAGCGCGGCGAAATCATCCGCCACGTCCTGGAAAGCGAGATGGTCGATGCCCTGATCGAGGAGATCGACAAGTGGGAAGTGGAGGAACGCGCCGGCGGCACGCTGCCGACCGAGAAGCGCGTCGAGACCGGCGGCAAGGTGCGGCTGCCGGTGTTGAGTAGTTGACGAGGTGTTGCTCGTCGCTACGCAACCAGTGCGGTCCGAAGGGGGAAGATCGAAACCAATCGGTCTTCTCCGTTGTCAAATCAGACCTGTATCCTGCGACTCCGCAGCGCAAGTAAGAACGAGCCGCTCGTCCTTGCTTGCGCGACAGGCTCGCGGAATACCCACTTTCTGGAACCGGCGCTTCCTCTCAAGCTGTATCAATCGTGCGGCCGATACCGGATGTGACGATCTTTCCATCGCGCCCGTCCGGAATCAGGTGACTCATGGCCGGCGACAAGAAAAAGACTGACGCTCGATGGCGTCGGTGTTATCGCGGTTGGCGAATCCGAACGATCCTCGCCCTGTGGCGTCCGGCCCTGCACGCGGCCATCTCGGCCGGGGTGCTTCTCCAGTCGGCAGGCTGCTCGCGGCCGTACTTCCGCAAGGACGCCGACAAGGAAGTCGCCGAGATCCTGGCTAAGAAAGACAAGTATCCGGACTGGAAGATCGACAACTGGCACGTTTACGCCGATCCGCGGGCGCGCTTTGCCGACAACAGCGACCCCGACCATCCGCCCATGCCGCCGGATGACCCGGCTGCTCACGACATGTCCCCCAACCCGCAGAAGCCGGGCAAGGCCGGTGTGAAGCGGATCGAGGGCACCGGCTATCTCGAGCTGATTGCCCAGATGGGATCAGGAAAACCGCGAACGCAAGGCCCGCGAGGAGGCGGAAGAGAAGCGGAAATCCGCTGAACCGCTATCGCCCGAGGAAGACGCAGGAAGACAGGCAAGAGACGCAGGTTGCGCGACTGGCAATGGCCAAGAAAGGACCGTCGCTCCGTCAAGACACGGCATTGGGGAAGGCGGAAGCTCCGTCGGCCATGGATTCGCCGGCGATGAACGCCTTCGGTCAGAAGGACGCGATCGCCGAGGCGAAGGAACGCTCGTTGCTCGACGTTACGGGACGGCCCACTTTCTTACTCACGCTCGACCAGGCAGCCGAGCTGGCCATGTTCAACAGCCGCGAGTATCAGGACCAGCGGGAAAACCTGTACCTGGCCGCCCTGCCCGTGACGCAGGAACGATTCTCGTTCATGGCCCAGTTCTTCGCCGGACAGGAGGCGATGCGCGCCTATACCGGCTCGACGACGCCGGAGGGACAGAGCAGCAACTGGAGCCTCAACAACGGCACGGGTTTCAGCAAGATCCTGCCGACCGGTGCATTGCTGCTGCTCAATTTCTCCAACCAGACCGTCTTCAATTTCCTCAACCCGAAGCAGACCCTGAGTGTCACCACGCTGAACTTCGACGCCATCCAGCCCTTGCTGCGCGGCGGCGGTGAGGCGGTGGCGCTCGAATCGCTGACGCAGGCCGAGCGGAATCTGCTCTATCAGATCCGCACCTACGCCCGTTTCCGCAAAGAGTTGTACGTCGAAATCGCCAGCAACAACGGCGGCTCCATCAACGGCTCTTCCTTCCAGCCGTCGGGCGTGCTGTCGAACAACAACAGTGTCGGGAGCGGGAGCCTCGGGCAACTCCGGGCTGATTTCCGGGTGTAATCCCGCCGATTCAGACCACGATCAGCCAACCGACGCTGCCTCCCAGCACGTCCCGGATCGCTGCGATCTGGCACCGGCCATCACGCCGCCCCCATCGGGTTACCTGAACACGATGCTGCAAAAGATCCAGGTCTACATCGACCAGGAGAACATCGACGTCCTCAGCGGCATCTTGCTCCGCTTCCGCGGCTTGCTGGAAGGAGACATTGTCGGGCCGCTGCAGGTCCAGTCGGTCGAGCAGCAGTTGCTGACGGGCCGCACCACCCTGCTGGTGGACCAGCAGCAGTACTTACGTCCCTCGATTCCTTCAAGATCGAGATCGGCGTGCCGATGCAGCTGAACATCGAGATGGACGACTCGGTCTTGCGGCCGCTGCATCAAGCAGTTCCGGCGGTCGCGGGCGATCATCGATAACGAGCAAGCGGCCGTGTCAGAAGCATCCGCACTTATCCCGCTCGTGAAAGCGCCCCGGCTGCGGGCCGAATTGCTCCGACTGTTCGAGAATTCCGCCATCGTCAGGGGAACGCCGTTCGCCAAACGCATCCGTGGCCGTTGGGCAGAGTGGCAGAAGCTTGTCCGAGCAAGGAGCTGGAGCGACCGGGTGGCTGCTCTCGGGAAAGATATCAAGGCTTTGCTGGACCGTCAGGCGGACTTGCAGAAAAAGGGCGAGAATCTCAGCTCAGCCGACCAGATTCGCTTGCGCGATTTGAACTATCAACGGGACCTGGGCAACTTTGAGATTGCCCTCCGCGTCTACGAAGCCAACTACGTCGACATGGGCAGGCCGAAGCAGCCCTATGGAGCGTTGCTGCTGGGCAGCTCCCCAATGTTAGTAGCGGACCTCGCCGATCGCCAGCGCATCCGCCAGTTCCAAAATGTGATCAGCAACTGGCAAAAAGTCCTGGTCGAGGCGCGCGACGATCAGTGGGTGGCGGTCCGGGCCACCTGGCCGGAACTGCCGCGCTGCTGCGTCGACGGCGTCGATCTCGTCAGTGACGACATCTCCCTGACGCTCAGGACGCGGCGGCGAAATACGCTCTGGAGCACCGCCTGGACCTCATGAACTCACGCGGCCAGGTCGTGGACGCCTGGCGGCAGATCGCGGTGTACGCCAACGCATTGCTGGGTACGTTCACCGTTCAATATCAATTGAACGCGAATTCACCGCTTGGAGCGGCGCAGCCGACGAATATCGGCGGCAGCGGCAACGCCCACCAGCTGATCCTGAACACGCAGCTGCCCCTGGTGCGCATCCAGGAACGGAACAACTACCGCGCCAGCCTGATCGCCTATCAGCGGCAGCGCCGGACCGTGCAGGAAGCCGAAGACCTGGCCGTGCAGGTGGTGAATAGCGAGATGTACCAGCTGCGGCATACCGCCGATCAGTACAAGTTGCAGCAGCGTCAGCTCGAGCTGGCCTACCTGACGATCGACAGCTCGCTGGAAAGCCTGGAGGCGCCGACCGCTCCGCCCGCCCCGCCCGGCCAGACCGCATCGCGTTCCGGCGCCGACGGTCCGGCCGCGCTCACGCAACAGCTGTTGACGTGCCCAACGCTCGCTGCCGACGGCCCAGAACGGACTGCTAACCATCTGGATCAACTACCTCGATCAGCGACTGCAACTGTATCGGGACCTCGAACTGATGCCGCTCGATCGCGCGGCGTCTGGATCGATCAGATCCGCGATTGCGATTGCAGCGTCAATCCCGAACAGCCGGCCGGTCCCGTATTGACGCCCCCGCCGGCGGAGCCTCGCCCCGTTGTTCCCCAGCAGATGCCGCTGGCCTCGGAAGTGGGGAAGAGATAGTCGTTGCTTCGGTTCCGAGAAGCCGCGAGTACCTGGCCTGCCGTGGATTTCCCCAAGTTGGAGTGAGGCTGCGCCCGATAACGGAATTAGGGACGAGAACAACTCGCGCGGAGGTGTGGTCATGCGTCGCATTCGTCGTCTGAGCCTCCTGATACTGGTGCTCGGAATAGGACTCGTGACCGTGTGTCCGGTGCATGCCGAAGGACTGCCGGAATGGCTTTTCCCCAGCAGCGGCCACGATTCGGATTACTCGTCCGCCCATTACTGGGCTCCGGCACTGTCCAAAGCGCACGACGATCACCACGGGCCGAGACTGGACGTCTACGCGCCCGATCGGCACCCGGAGATACCCGAGACTTACATCATTCTCGAGTACTGCCAACCGGCCGTTCCTGCCGCTGCGACCCTCATCCAGGTTCCGTCTGCACCTGTGACCTCGCGGTTCAAATACTAAGGATCTGCGAATAATAACTGGATCAATGATTGCTCCTTGTCACTCAAGTGGGTAAGGGAGGGGGCCATTCCCCTCCCTCCCCGTTGTCGCACGGGGGTTAATTCCCCCGATTTACCGGCGTGCCCCTTTCGGGCACCGGGCGACGCCATGACGCTTGCCCCTTACGGGCAGGATAACCGGTCTCCTACAACGGAGCAGCCCGGAACTCGGACAAGGAACAAAGACCCAAGCGACGGAAATAGACCAGCCGAAACCGCCCGTTGTCGGCGCGACTTTTACGCTGGTACTTCATACACCGGAGACGCATGCGCATCCAGCGGTCCAAGCCGCGAAAGAGGTTGCCGACGTGGGAAAACGAGGTGGCGAAATAGTTCGCCGTGCCCCGAATGACCGAGTTCAGTTTCTTGATGACCAATGCGTCCAGGTTGTGGTGCCGGGGCGTCAGTTCGCGGACCTTGCCCTTGAATTTCTCCACCGACTTGGGACGCATCGTGACACTCCAGGCCGAGATGGCGAAGCCCAGGAAAGCGAAGCCGTCCCGGAACTGGGTCGTCTTGGTCTTTTCGGCACTCAGGGTGAGTCCGAGGGAGGTCAGATGACGTTGCACCAAGGCGTGTGCCTCTTGGACCTGAACCGCGGTCCGGCAGAGGACCACGAAGTCGTCGGCATAACGCACGAAGCGGTAGCCAGCGTCGTGGAGCTGCCAGTCGAGGCTGTTGAGAGCGATGTTGGCCAGCAAGGGGGATATGACCCCTCCCTGAGGCGTGCCGCCCGTGGTCGGTTGGAACACGCCCTCCTCCATCACCCCGGCCTTGAGAAATCGCTCGACCAGGTCGAGAATGGTGCCGTCGGCCACTTCCGCGGCCACGCCGGCCATGATGACGGCGTGCGGCAAATTGTCGAAGAACCCCTTGATGTCAGCGTCGAGCACCTGGGTGTGCCCTTGCTGATGGAGTTCCAGGACTTTGCGCACGGCCCTATGGCAGTTGCGGCCCGGCCTGAACCCATACGAATCCTCGTGAAACAGCCGCTCGAAGAGCGGGCTCAGGAGGAGGCGAACCACCTCCTGGGCCACCCGGTCGCGGACGGCGGGGATCCCCAGCGGGCGTGTCTGGCCCGGTCCCTTGGGAATATGGACACGCCGCAGGGGGAGGGGTTGGTAAGACCCATCCTTCAAGCGCCGCATCAGGGCGAGCAGGTTGTCTTCGAGGTTGATCTCGAAGGCCGCGATGCTCACCTTGTCAATTCCCGCCGCCCCCCGATTCCGCCGGACGTTGCGGAAGGCGCGGTGCAGCAGAGGCAGGGTGATCCGTCCCGTCAACGAATGGTGCTTGATCTTGGCCACGCTAGGCCCTTTCCGATGGAACCCCATGAAACCGAGACCCTGGAGGCGTTCGGCCTACAGGCCCGTGGAGGATGTTTCTTAGCCAGCCCAGCGGGTTTCGGAAGAGGGCCGAGCGGTCATCGTGCCGTCCCGAAGGGGCTAACTGTCCTCATGGTCCTGCGCGTGTGCCTCCGCGAACACGGAACCTCCTTTCGCCCCTGGGCGGGCTACTCCGGAGATGCTGCCATCCCTGAAGCGGCGTCTCGTTGGGGAGAGACGCTCGCACCGCCGCGTGCCCGGACCGTTTCGCAGTGCTTATGGGTCCGGCTTACCCGGCGTGAGCCGGGACGGCGTGGGACTTTCACCGGTCAGTGTGGTCAGCCGTTGTGCCCAGGCGAGATCACCAGTCACCGTGTCGGTTCGCAGCGCCAAACCGTCGCAGACGCTGCGCGGGGAAAAGGGCGATCCCTCTTCCGCGAGGCTTCGGCAGGCTGGAGAGCGTGGCCTACCGACCCGGCCGAAACGTGACCCCTCCCGAGCTACGCTTGCCTGGCCCCTCCGTCAGCGGCCGTTGCCGACCGCTGCTGGCTGCATAGGCTCCCTTCCGGGAGCTTCGAGCAAGCGTTTCCGCACGGGGACGGCCCCGCACGGGTAGGATTAAGTGGCCTGGGTGTGGCCAGACCACCGCACCGTTTAAGACTGAGCCGTCCACACCTGCGGCTCACACCCAGCCCGGACGCGCAAGCGACGGATGCGAAACCGTCGCTCGCGCTCCGGGCTGGTTGGTGATTGAGCGCATTCCCGTCCGTGTTTCGCTTCCCCGTTGGCAGTGGGGAACGAAAACAATGCACTTTTCCTGACACTTCCGTCATGCCTCCCGATACAATTTGTTAGGCGCCCACGATGATCTTGTCATCCACCCTCACGAGGATCACCCTGATGACCCTGCGCCGCTGGCTGCGCTGGCAGCCTCCTGTCGTCTTGGTCTGCCTGATCGCCGTCGTCTTCACGCCGCTGCGTGCGGAAGAAGCCCGGCGGCCCAGCAAGACGGAAGAGTCCGAGGCCCGCCTTAAACGCGACATTTTCTTCCTCGCCTCGGATGAGTGCGAGGGCCGTGGTCCGACGACCGACGGGCTGAAGAAGGCCGGCGACTACATCGCCTCTGAGTTCAAGAAAGCCGGCCTCAAGCCCGGCAACCCCGACGGCACCTACTTCCAGAACTTCACCACCAACGGCGCGATCCTCGAAGAAACCGCTAAGTTGGTCCTCAAGGGACCGGACAAGAAGGTGATCGAGCTGAAACAGGGCGTGCAATTCAACCCGCTGGCCCTCGGCGCCTCGGGTAAGCTCACCGATGTGCCGGTGGTCTTCGCCGGCTACGGCATCACGGCGAAATCGAAGGGTAGGACCGATCTCACGCCGAATTACGACGAATACGCTGGTCTCGACGCGGCCGGCAAGGTCGTGATCGTTTTCCGCGACATTCCGCGCACGGGGGATACCAAGCAGTTCTCGCCCGATGGTACGTTCCGCCGCCAACAGGGCACGCTGTCGAGCAAGCTGCTGCGAGCCGACGAACACAAGGCGGCGGCCGTCATCTACGTCAACGATCCGGAGATGGCCCGCACCGGCGACGATCTCCTCGACTTCAACTTCACCGCCATCGGACAGCGCTCGGCTCGCACGGTCGAAGGCAAATCGGTTGACGTTAACATCCCGGCCTTCCTGATGAAGCGCGAGTTACTCGGTCAGATGCTCCAGAGCGCCGACACGACGCTCGCCAAGGTCGAGGCGGCGATCGACGAGGAACTGAAGCCGCAGCTGACCGAAGCGTTCGGCTGGCTGGGCGGAGCCACATCGCGGTTGCTCCCATCCAAGGAGTTGAAGTCGCGCAGTACGGTACTCAAGGGCTGGACCGTCAGCCTGGAACTGAAGATGAAGCGCGGCAAGCTGCCGCTTCGGAACGTCATCGGCGTGCTCGAAGGGAAGGGGCCGCTGGCGAACGAGACGATCGTCGTCGGCGCCCATTACGACCACCTCGGGTACGGCGGCGCCGGCGGCAGCCTGGCCCGCATCAAGAGGATGGAGATTCACCACGGCGCCGACGACAACGGCTCCGGTACGACCGCGGTTATGGAGCTGGCCCGCCGCCTGGCCGCCATTCCCGACCGCGAAGGACGGCGCATCGTGTTCATGACCTTCTCCGGCGAGGAACTGGGCCTCTACGGTTCGGCACACTACGCCAAGAACCCGCTCTATCCGTTGAAGGACACGGCGTTCATGCTCAACCTGGACATGGTGGGCCGGCTCAAGGCCGACAAGGATCCCAAGCGCGAACAGCTGCTCACCGAGGGTCTGGGCACCGGCAAGGGCTTTGAGAAACTGGTGGACGAGTGGAACAAGAAGTGGGATTTCGATTTGAAGAAGACCGCCGCCGCGATCCCGTACAGCGACCACTACTCCTTCTACAAGGAGAAGGTGCCGGTGCTGTTCTTCTGGACCGGCTACCATCCCGACTACCATCGGCCAACCGACACCGCGGACAAGATCAATGTTCCGGGGATGCGGCGCATCGTCGATGTGGCTGAGGAAGTGTTGGTCTATTTCTCAACGCTGAAGGAACGCCCGACCTGGCAGGAGGTCAAGAGCACCGGCCCGAGACCCGGTCGCAACGGTCCAACCCTCGGCTTCGTGCCTGAGTTCGGCAGCGAGGACGGCCTGGGTGTGAGTGAGGTCCGCGAGGGCGGTCCGGGGGCCAAAGCTGGCCTGAAGGCGGGCGACAAGATCGTTGAGGTCGCCGGCAAGGCGGTCAAGAATCTGGAGGGCTACTCGCAAGTCATGGCCACGTTGAAGGGGGGCGAGACAATCGACGTGGTAGTAATGCGGGAGAAGACCAAGGTCACGTTGAAGGTGAAGCTGGAGTAACAGGGATCCGCGGTTTCGTGTCCGTTTCGCGCTCTGCGCGAAACGGACACGAGTCGCTTACTTCCCGCTGCCGAATAGACGGCCCAACAGACTGCCGCCGTCGCGTTTGAGCGGTTCCGCGGCCGGTTGCGGCGCAGGAGGCGCCTTCTGAGACGGCGCTGGCGGCACCGGCGGCAGGTCTTGGCTCGAAGCCATGCCGCGGCGCGTGGTCGCATCGTGCAGCTTGCTCTTCAGGCCGTCGATCTTGCTCTGGAGCGCCCCGTTGCGTTCCAGCCGTTCCAACTCGTGACGAACTTCGCCCTGAACGCGCTGCAAGTCGTTGCGCTGCCGGGCCATCTCGGCGCGCTCGCGGGCCATCGTCAATTCCATCTCGCGCATCTGCTCCATCAGGGCCTGCTCGTCCTCTTGAAGTTGCCGTCGTTCGCGCTCCAGCTCCTCGCTGAGGTTCAGCAGTTCTTCCTCGCGCGGCGTGGGGACGGAGACGCGCGGCTTACTCGCGCGCTCGCTTTCCAACTCCGCGACCAGCGACTGGGCGTCCTGGACCTGTTGATGCAGCTCGCGGATCGTTTCCGATTTCTCTTCGAGCAGTGCTTCGTACTCGCGGATGCGGTCTTCGTAGTTGTTATCGCCTTGCTGGGCGGCTTCCTGGAGGGCCTGTTCCAACTCGGTGCAGAGCGAACGGAGTTGCTCGTTCTCTGCTCGCAATATCTCGACATCGTCCGTGGCGCCGAGGTCGGTGGGTTCCTCGGTCGCTGGTTCGATCTCTTCGACGGTGCCCGCGGACGGTACACGGAGGTACGCGTTGGCGGTTCCGTTCCGCGGAGATTCCGTAGCGGAGAGAGGTTTGGCCATAATCCCTGTCTCCCGTGTGGGGGATATTCGTCTGGCTCCCGGCAGGCTTCGGGGACGCACGCTCGTGCCCCGCCGGAGGGAGGTCGTTGCAACTATAGCTTGTAAATGAATGGGAAGGGGACAAAAACCGAATGGCCATTCGTTAGCCCCTGGCGACTCGCCGGGGGCTAACTTTCTCCCCTCGCCCCGGTACTCCGGGGAGAGGGGCCGGGGGTGAGGGGTGAGCTGCGGAGCAGTGTTCAGGCCCACACCCCTCACCCCCGGCCCCTCTCCCCGGAGTACCGGGGCGAGGGGAGAAGCGCTGCGGGGCTAACTACCACCGAGCTCACACCGCCAGCACTTCAGCGCGCCGTCCGGCGAGGATGCCGGCGAGGATTGACAGCGCCGTCTCGACCTGGGCGGCATTGATGCACAACGGCGGGCAAAAGCGGATGGCACTTTCGCCGCAGCCGAGCAGCAATAGTCCTTGATGGAAGGCATCCTGCACCACGGCGTCGCGCAGTGCCGAGTCCGGCGTGTAGGGATCACGCTCCTTGATGAGGTCCATCGCCACCATCAAACCCAGACCGCGCACGTCGCCGACGATGTCGGGATGCTGGCGCTGGAACTGACGTAAGCCCTGCTTCAGCTGTTCGCCGCGCTGGGTGGCGTTGGTCATGTAGCTCGCTTCCAGAAGGTCCAGCGTCGCCAGGGCGGCTCGGCAGCTGACCGGGTTGCCGCCGAAGGTGCTGGCGTGGCTGCCGGACGGCCAATCCATCACTTCGTCGCTGGCGATAATGGCTCCCAGCGGCATCCCGCTGGCGATGCCCTTCGCCAGACAGATGATGTCCGGTGCGACTCCCCAGTGCTCGACGGCAAACAACTTGCCGGTCCGGCCCATGCCGCTCTGCACCTCGTCGGCGACCAGGAGGATGCCGTGCTTATCGCACAGTTCGCGCAGTGCGGGCAGGAAGCCGGCCGGCGGGACGTGGTAGCCGCCCTCGCCCTGGATCGGCTCGACGAAGATCGCCGCCACTTCATCCGGCGGGGCGGTGCGATGAAACACCTCCTCGATCTGCTGAACGCAGGCGCATCCTGCGTCGGGATCGTCGCAGGCATGGCAGCCGCGGGTACAAAACGTGATGAATGTCCGGTACTAGCGGCGAAAAACCGCGGCGATGAACGAGCTTCGACCCGGACAGCGACATGGCCCCGTAAGTGCGGCCGTGAAAGGCGCCGAAGAAGGCGATGACCCGTGAACGCCCGGTGTGCCAGCGGGCCAACTTCAGCGCTGCTTCCAGCGCCTCGGCACCGCTGTTGGTGAAGAAAACGCGGTTCGGCCTCTGGCCCGGTCCGCTTTCGGCGAGGCGCTGCGAGAGATCGATCTGCGGCTGATAGTAGAAGTCGGTGCCGGACATGTGCAGCAGCTTGTCGGCCTGGTCCTTGATCGCGGCGACGACGTGCGGATGGCAGTGGCCGGTCGAGGTCACCGCGATGCCGGCCGTGAAGTCGAGGAACAGGTTGCCGTCCACGTCCTGAATCACGGCCCCGCTGCCGCGCTCGCAGACCAGCGGATAGATGCGCGTGTAGGACGGCGACATGAACTGCTTGTCGCGCTCCAACAGCTCGGCGCGCGCGGCCCCGGCAGTTCAGTGCGAAGATGCGGCACGGTCGCGCTGTCGAACAACCATTTATCGGCGATCGAACTGATTAGTTTGGTCATGCCGCACCTCCCTGAGTTAGAAAAACTGACGGAACAACTTCCGTGTCAAACCGTTTTCAGCGACAACCGGAGGAATTTCTGGCAAGTCAAGGATCGAACGGAGTACCGAGTACCGAGTACCGAGTACTCAGTACTCGGTACTCCGTACTACCCTTCTCCCCCGGCTTCCGGTTCCTCGTCCTCGTCCGCTTCGTTCGGTTCGCGCTGCCAGGGCGCACCCAGCGTGTCGCGCATGGCGATCCAGCCCATCGGCAAGTCGGCGATCTCCGCGAGGCTCGGATCGCGCTCGATCATCTTGCCGAGCGTGACGAGCAATCCGTCCGCGAGCTTCAGGTTGTCGCTGCCGTCGAGGAACTGCCAGCAGCCGTCATCCGCGTCGTGGGCCACGAGCAGAATGGGATGCCCTTGATCGACGATCTGGCGTTGCGTGAAGCAGGCCGTGGTCTCGGTGTCGGTGAAGGGCCAGGGTTGAGTCATCATGCCGATCTCCCTTCGATAGGGCTGACGTTACGCCCCGAATGGGGCAACTTGCCAAAATCCCGGCGCAAGAGCGCCGAGAGTGAGAGGCACTGAGGGCCGCTCGCGGTTTCGCGGACATGGTCAGGCCGCAAGCGTGGATACGGTCAGCATAACGCAGCCGTGGCGAATTAGTCAATCGTTAACCCCGTGTTTTTGCCGCTTCAGGTCACGGCAAGGCCGAGCCTCAGTCACGCCTGGATTTCCTTCCAGTCGCACCCGGCGTTAGCATCGTCTGCAGCCTCCGACCAGGGATAAGGATCTTCGTCGTCCAAACGCCGCCAGGCCGCGAGCTGACAGTCGTGCCGATCTTCGTCGGTCCATTCGTCGCTCTCATCCGCGGGCCGTTCAAAGCCGTACTTGATCCGCAAGAAGGCCGCGTAACTCCGGACCTCGTGCAACAACTCCAGTCGCGGACTCAAAGGACGCCCGAGCACCCAGAGAGCGGCTTGATCTTGATTGACCTGACCTGGGTCGGCCTCCCGATCGATGAGAAAACGACTCAGGTGTTCAATCCAGTTCCACTGCTCTCCCCTAAGATGACGGATGTCCTCTGTCATCTCGCCGAGCAGAGTCGTAGTTGCTTCCCGCAGCGACGCCTCACTCGGCGGAATTTCCGAAGCCGGGAGACCCAGGAGTGCTCCGATCTTCTGGGCGAACGCTCGTGACCACATGGCAGGATCTTTCGCGTTCTGTCCCTCAACTTGTTCCGTCATGCCGGTCCTCCCGTTAGGTCCGTCGTCAACCCCTGTGCCATCCTGATTTCGGTCCCGTGGTTCACCGTCCAGGCGATCTTGTGCGTCACGGTCTTCATTCGGAGTACGGCCTGCGATGTCACATTCGGAAGCAAACCGCCCCCTTGGCATTCTTGAGGTCCCAGACGCTGCTTACGTGCATCTCCACACCCGCCCCGAATTTCTCCAGGAGCTTCTCGAACTGCTCCTGCTCCGCGCAAAGATACCAGTCCGGAGAAGTACCGCAGCCGAGGAAACGGACTTCGATCAGGATTGGAGGAGAATTCTCGAACAGAGCGGAGATTTCGGCCCGTGTCTTGTCATCGCAGCGTAATACTCCCTGGTTCACGCTCTACCCTCCTCTCAGCCGTGCGTTTGCCCCGATGCGTGGACTGATTCGGTCGTTGAAGTAGCCGACCGGGGCCTGGAAACGAAGAGCAAGCCACCAGCGACGCCACCAGGGGAACCGTGCCTCACAGTGGAGGCGATTTACCTCCTCGGACCGGGTTCCACCCGGAGTCTTCACCAGCACCAGACCCAGCGCGAGCAAATCCCTCCTGTCCAACACCGCCAGTGCTATGTCTCCCTGTTTTCCCGTCTCGCGGACCGCCTCCAGGATGAGGGAAGCCGAACGATCATCGGCCAACTCGAAGAGGGACAACCCCTTCTCACCTCCCCTGAGCCGGAACTCGGTCGGCTTGACCCTTCCCCTACGAAGTACGACGACTCGGACCAGATCCGCGACGTCCATGTCTCACTCCGCGCTCGGACTATTGGACGTCGGTCCTTCCCAGGTCGGTCGTCAACCCCTGTGCCATCCTGATTTCGGTCCCGTGGTTCACCGTCCAGGCGATCTTGTGCGTCACTGCCTCGATCAGCCCCGCCGCGGACGGATGGCCGTTGCCGCTCTTCTTCACGCCGCCGAACGGCAGATGAACCTCGGCGCCGATACACGGCAGGTTGACGTAGCCCATGCCGAACTCGCATTCATCGCGGAAGAAGCGCATCGCCCGGTAGTCCTCCGTCACCACGGCCATCGACAGGCCGTAGGGCGTATCGTTGTAGATCCGGGCCGCGTCCTCGTTCGTCTTGAACGGAATCAGCGCCAGGTGCGGTCCGAACACTTCTTCACGGACGCAGCGCACGCCGGGTTTGTGCTCCATGCGATAGAGGAACGGCGACAGAAACCAACCCTGCGCCCGGTCGCCGTCAGTCAGCCGGCCGCCGTCGAGAAGAACTGCGCGCCCCCTCTTCCTTCGCCAGCCGATTGTACGATTCGATCTTCTCGACCGCCGACCGATTGATGACGGGACCGGTGAAGTTGGCGGCGTCGAGTGGATCGCCGATCCGGATGCGCTTCGCTGCCTGCACCAACTTCTCGGCGAAGCGGTCGAACAGCGACTCGGCGACGAGGATGCGACCCGCGGAGACGCAGCGCTGGCCGCTCGTCTTGAAGCCGCTGATGAGCGCCGCGTTCACCGCCAGATCCAGCCGGGCGTCGGCGCAGACGATGACGGCGCTCTTGCTGCCCATCTCGCAGGCCACGATCCGATCGTAGTGATCGGCCGACAGCTGCTGGATGCGATGCCCGACGTCGTAACTGCCGGTGAACAGCACGACGTTAACGCCGGCGTTGCGCACCAGGGCCTCGCCGACGCTGCCCTCGCCGTGAACGAGGTTGATGACGCCCGGCGGGAAACCGGCTTCGAGAAACAGCTCGACCAGGCGCTGGCCGATGGCGGGCGTATCCTCGCTCGGCTTGAAGACGACGGTGTTGCCTTCGACGAGACTCGGCCCGAGCATCCACAGCGGCACGGCGAACGGGAAGTTCCACGGCGTGATGACGGCGACGACGCCCCACGGCTTGCGGCGCATGAAGGCGTCTTTCTCGGCGATCTCGGAGGACAGCACGTCGCCCATCGGCATCCGGCCGGTGCCGAAGACGTACTGGATCATGTGCAGTCCTTCGACGACCTCCGCCCGGCACTCGGTGACGACCTTGCCGCACTCGCGGGCCATGAGGCGGGCCAGGTCGTCGGTGTCGCGCTTGACGAGTTGGGCGAGGTTGTCGAACAGTTCCGCGCGACGGATTCGGCTGGTGCGCCGCCACTCGGGGTACGCCTGGCGTGCGGCGGCAACCGCGGTGTCGGCGTCGGCGGCCGTGCTGGCGGGGAACTCGCCGATAACTTCGGTGGTGCGCGAGGGACTATGACTCGGAAAGCGCGGGCCGCGCGGCGTCAGCCATTCGCCGGCGATCAGGTTGCGACCCGTCATGGGGGTGGAGTTACTCATGGTACGCGCTCCTCGCGGTGGAAAAGAGAGCGGATGCGATCGTGCCGCCATGCTGAGATTATACCGGCGCTCGTGCGGTCGCCACAATCGCAAGCGGACCGCATTCGTGGACGTTTCGCGCGCGGGACAATGCGTGCGCTGCCGAGCATCCCTATCATGTAATGAGGGGATTGTGTCTGAAGACTGAACTTCGCCTCGATTAGCGGCACGATCATGAACCCGTATCTTCCTCCGGAGTCAACCCGGCCCTACTTACCTCCGTCCGCCGCCGCGGCAACGGACTCGCCGCCGCCGCCCGCCACGCGCTGTAAGGTGGCCCGGTGTGGCGCGTTCGGCACGCGCTTCCACGCCGAGGTCGTGCGGCTGTTGGCCTCCCGGCTGCAGATCGTCGTGCTCCTCATCCTCACGCCCCTCGTGTTCTTCCTCGTCAAGGTCCTGTTCGATCCAGAGCCGCACCATCGCGGGTCCGATCAAGTTCTGCTGCGCGGCATTCATTACGGAGTCGTGGCCTCCGCATTGGCCCTGGCGGTGTTGCTCTGGAGCCGGGTTTCCCTCGGCCTGCGGCCGCTCCGGCTCATCGAGCTGGTTCTGTTCGGCCTGATGGCCACCTTCTTCGGCCTGATCCAGGAATCGGAGTATCGCCGCCTGCTGGTTGCCGACACGGCCGACGCGGCCCGCCAATGCCCCGAGCTGCGCCTCGATCACTGGTTGACCACCGGCACCTCCATGCGCTGGTTTTTCCTGATCGTCATCTACGGCGTCTTCATTCCGAACACCTGGCGCCGCTGTCTGTTGTTGACCGCGCTGGTGGCGTGCATTCCCATCACGATCGGCCTGAGCGCCGCCTGGAAGTTGGGTCGGCTCGACGCCGGGATGATCTCCGCACACGTGGACCTGGGCATCCTCATGGTTACCGCCGTGGCGGTGGCCGTCTTCGGGTCGTACCGTTTCCACATCCTGCAAGAGCAGGCGTTCACGGCCCAGCAACTCGGCCAGTATCGCCTGAAGCGCCGGCTCGGTGCCGGCGGCATGGGCGAGGTCTACCTGGCCGAACATACGCTGTTGCGCCGGCCGTGTGCCGTGAAGATGATACGCCCCGACCAAGCCGGCAATCCGACCAACCTGCAACGCTTCGAGCGCGAAGTGCAGGCGATGGCGACGCTGACGCACTGGAACACCGTCGAAATCTTCGACTACGGCCACGCCGAGGATGGCACGTTCTACTACGTCATGGAGTACCTGCCCGGCCTGAACCTGGAAGCGCTGGTCGCCCGCTATGGAGCGTTGCCGCCGGGACGCGCGGTCCACTTCCTGCGTCAGGTCTGCCGAGCGCTGCGCGAGGCACACGGCATCGGTCTCTTGCACCGCGACATTAAGCCGAGCAACATCATCGCCACGACGCGCGGCGCGGTGCCGGACGTGGTCAAACTGCTCGACTTCGGCCTGGTTCAGGGTTCGGGATTCGACACGAACGCGGATCATCGGCTGACGGTCCAGGGCACGATCCTCGGGTCACCCCCGTACATGTCGCCGGAGCAGGCGGCCGGCAAGAGCGACCTGGACGCACGTAGCGACATCTACAGCCTGGGCGGCGTCGCCTACTTCCTGCTGACCGGTCAGCCGCCGTTCGTGCGCGAGACGGCGATGGAGATGATGCTGGCTCACGCTTACGAACCACCGTCGTTGCCGTCGCAGCTCCGCGAGCATTTGCCGGCCGACCTGGAGGCGGTGGTGCTGCGCTGCCTGGCGAAGAAGCCGGCCGACCGCTATCGGACGATCGATGAAGTGGAAAAGGCACTGGCCGCGTGTGCCTGCGCCGCCCACTGGACGGAGGACGATGCCGCCGTGTGGTGGAAGAGCCATGAGGGCCAACCGGAAACCGGGGAGGACGTGGCGCTGCTGGCGACGACGCTGGAGACGGCGGGACGAGTGGGGGTGTCGTGAGAGAGTGTTCTCCTCCTCTTTGATTTCGACTGCCGGGTTTAGGGTCTCTTGTCCGTGGGATTCGGGAGCGAGCCATTGTCCTTGAGCCGCTGGGCTAACGCTGCTCTTTTTCTGGCGACAAGGCCGCCAGCAAATCATCGACGGACATAGTCTTGAGAATCTCGTCGATGGTTTCTCGTGCTATCTGGGTCAGTTCTTCCTGCAAAGCTGATTTCTCCATGCGATACCTCTCGAAGAGTTGCATCAACAACGTACTCGTTTCTTCCGAGCGCAGTTGGTAATGCGATGCACCATACCGCAGCAGGTCCGTCCGAGCGCTGAACAGGTGAAAGAGGGCATTGTGTTCCTGCTGCGGCAACTCATGCACCACCACAAGGCGAAGCAGTCCCGTAAAGTGCCGCACCCCGTAGACGCCCGCCTGTATCGGTGTCAGCGGCACCTGTCGTGCCAGACCTTGTGGGAACCGGACACTTACCGCGAACAGGCGGAAATCCGTTTCGGGCAGCAGCTCCTGCATCGAAGGGCTGACCTGTTTGCGATAGTTTACGTAGTGCCCGATCAACTCGTTCAGCGTCCAGCCATCCAGCGCCTCCTGGTACGATTTGAAGCTGACCAGATTGTGCGCGGCCAAATCCTCAAAGCCGTCGGGTAGTCGGCAGGGCAGCGGTGTCGCCTCTTTGCGGATGATGACCACGTCAAGCAATTGTTGCTTCAGCGACAGATCTTTCTCGAACTCAACGCTGATGGGGATACCCCGGAAGAAGTCCACCAGGGACAGCGCGAACAGCCGGTGCCACGGTCTTGGTTCACTCATCCTCCCTCCGGGCTGTTTTCCGTGTGGGCGCTCTCATTGTATCGGCATAGCCGTTGCCTGCACCGCTTTGACCTGTGATTTCAGCTGCCCGAGTCCGTGAGGTGAAGATCAGGGCGCGGCCCGTTTCCGAGTCAGCATCCGAAACGGTGTGCGTCCTGCTCTATCGATATCTACCCGCAGGGAGGGTTGGGCTGAAAGCTGAGAGCTAACTGCTATCAGCTTTTAGCCCAACACGAGCCCCAACTCTCATGGGGACCGCGGATTTCTACGGAGTATCCGCATCCCCCTTGATTCTGTCAGCTACCACCACGCAGCCAACTCGATCCAGCCAATGATGGAGGACCAAGATCCGGCCGTTGCGGGAACCATTCAGCTTGTGCCCAACTGGCAGGCTTGTCCGCAAGTAGTTTAGCGCAGGTATCCGCGATTTCCTCGGGAGGCTCTGCATTCCACGGTAGATGTACCAGGACTTGATAGGGACCGGGATCAAGGATTAGCGAGACGGTAAATGTCATTTTACGAACCCGCCCAGAAGCCCAAGAATAGGTTAACCCGCGGAGAGACAGGATTTCGCGATTGACCCTACCAGCGAGTAGGCGAGCTGCAGTGCGGTCCGGAGTTTCCCAGGTAGTATCGCGCAGTACTCGTTCCACTTCGGCCTTATAACTGTTGGCAAGGAACTTTAGCGATTGCGGCTCATTGGTGCCAGCCCACGTCCATTCGACACTATCCCCGGCGCGTGCCACCTCGACCTCAAGACTGCCGCACCCGATCACTCCGCAACTGCATCGGGCGACTGTTGCCCGATGCGACTCAGAGCTGGTTCGTAACGGGCAAGACTCCACCAGAATGTCATCGGGATCGAGTCCTATCATGTCATCCCAGAAATGAGTAATGAGATCGTCTCCATCCGCGAAAAAACGGACCTCATGATCATTCGTCGAAGGCGATGGACGAACCTCAATCCGAAAACAGCGATACGACCTAATAGTGTCCATTGGGATTTTCACAAGTTGTCGATGCATTTAATCCTCCTCCGGCGGCCGCACCGGCACCAGCGTCTGCGTCACTCCGGCATTGTGGCTCGCCGGTCCGCGCAGCGGTAGCCGTAGGATGAACGTGCTGCCTTTCCCCACTTCGCTCTCCACCACAATGTCGCCGCCGTGCTCGCGCAGGATCTTGCGGCTGACCGCCAGTCCCAGGCCGGTGCCGCGCGCTCCCTTGGTGCTGACGAACGGCCGGAAGATCTCGCGCCAGCTTCTCCGGTGCGATGCCGGTGCCGTTGTCCTCCACCGGCGAGCCGCAGCCGAGTTGCCGTCCGCCTCCCGCGAACTCGATACCGTCACGTGCCGGCGCGTCACTGTCCTCGACCGCGTCCAGGGCGTTGCCGACGAGGTTCAGCAGCGCCCGGTGAATCCCCTCCCGGTCCGCGAAGCACTGCGGCAGTGTCGCGTCCAGGCGCCGCCTTCAGGACGACGTTGCGTTCCGCGCGCCCGGGCCGCCATCAGCTCGACCACCTCGCGCACCACGTCGTTCAGGTCGGTCGGCTCGAGGGTCGGCTCGCGCTCCTTGGAGTAGCTGAGCATGTCCATGACCAGATCGTAGATCTTGCCCTGGTTCTTCTCGATGATCTTCCAGCCCTGATTGCAGCAGGGTGGCGTCCTTGTCCTTGAGGCCCATCTTGAGGATCTCGCCGCCGCTGCGCAGTCCCTGCAGGATGTTCTTGATGTGGTGCGACAGGGCGGCGATGGTCTGGCCGATCGGCCGCCAGCCGCTCGGCCTGCACCATGGCCTGGTGGTAGCGCGTCTCCTCGACGGCCAGCGCCGCCTGGTGGGCGAGGGCGATGGCGAGGGCCAGATGGTCGGCGGTGAACTTGCCGAGCGATCGGTGCCTTGCCTTGTCGCGGAACGGGCGTGCGTGATCGAGATAGAGGACGCCCAGCGTCTCGTGCCGGCCCTTCATCGGCACGCAGATGATCTCGCGGATGCCGAAGCGCACGATGCTCTGCACCGCCTGAAAGCGCTGATCGCTGGCGGCGTCGGACACCAGGACGCCCTGCTTCTCCTTCAGGACGTGTTCCATCACGGTGCGGCTAACCGGCATCTTCTCCTGCCGCTGCGTCGGTTCACGCCAGCGCAGTGCCTTGGGCTCGAACTCGTCCACGGCCAGCGCTGTGTCGGTCTTGCCGCCTTCCTCTCCGGCCGATGAGGGGCTGAGCATGATGCAGCCGCGGTCGGCATCGAGGTGAAGAAAGATCAGGTCCATGATGCGTTCGAGCAGCTGGTCGAGGTCGAGGATGTGGCTGACGGCCTGCACGGCCTCGTAGATGACGCCGAGGTTGGTCCGCAGCCAGGGGCCGTCGGCCTTATCCGGATGGGTGAGCAGCCGGCTGCCCTGCGCTTCGCCGACGGTGCGGACGATGGCCGAGGCCAGATCCATGTCCTGCCGGGCGATGAGGTTGATGCGGTCGGCGAGGTCGTCCGCCGGCGTTTCCTCGCGAGTGAGGTTGTAGACGAGAACGGTTTGTCCGATATGCACCTGATCGCCGGGCCGAAGGAGAACGTCGCGGACGGCCTGATCGTTGACGAACGAGCCGTTGACGCTGCCGAGATCGCGCAGCCGATAGCCATCCGGCGTGCGTGCGAACTCGGCGTGGCGGCGCGAGACTTCGGTGTCGTGCAGGCGCAGCTTGTTCGTGGCATCGCGGCCGACGGTGACGATGTCGGCCGTCAGCTCGAAAAGTTTGCCTTCGTCGGTCCCTTTGATAACGGTCAGGCGCGGCACGGCGATACCCTATGGGGGCGACGTGGTTTTGGAATCCTGACTCTCAGCCGGTGCGAGGCACAGTTCAAGCCGTCGATTGTTGCTGGGGAACCGGGATCGGCTCCAGTCGGGTAATATGCACCAGGGAGACGACCTCGTAGCGATCGAAGTAGGGATCCGTTTCCGGAACGCGCAGCCCGATGATCACGGTTCGCTTGCCGACCAGAAGAAGTGGCCGGTCCTTTTCCGTGATATCGTAGGTCTTGCCGCTCGTTGTGACGATGCGAAAAGGCTGGAAATTCTCCTTCTTCAATTCGGATTCCAGATCCTGGGGTGCCATCATGTATAGATCCTCCGATAACGTCCGTCGCATATTCGAGGGCTGATCGCTGGCCCTGACCGTGACGACAGAGCGGCTACAGCGGCATCAAGTCCGACGGCGCCGACGAGGGGTTGGTCCCACCAAGGAGAGGCGGAATTCGTCCGGGTTGGCACCACGGAATGCCAGGGAGTGCAGTTCGTTCAACCGATCCAGGTCGTCCAGGGCGTTGATTGCTTCCGCGAAGCTCTGGGCTACCTCCGTGCCGAATCGAAAGTCGAGCGCCCCCATAATAGCCTTCCGCAGTCCATCCATCTGACCCAGATTCCACAACTTCTGACCGATCCGTGATGCCATCATGATCTCACTCCCGATTCATGTATCTTGTCCGCGCCGTCCACGCACCCGGCGAGTCGGTGTTTGCGGTCTCGCCGGGGACAGGTCGGCGAGCAACCGGCGCCAGTTTGTACAGGTAGCGGCATGGCTTAACAGTTGATCGAGTTGTCCCAGTTCTTCGATCTCTGCGAGCGTCCTGGTCACGGTCTCCACTACGAGATCGTCAAACCGCGCCTGGAGCACACGAAGTACCGCTGCACGGGCATGATCCAGTTCGCCTAGGTTCCACAACTTCTGACCGATCCGCGATGCCATCATGATCTCACTCCCGATAATGCTCTCGATATCGAGTCCCCGATACGCCAGGTTGCTGAAGATGCTCAGCAGAAACAGTGCATCGTTCTGATCCAGAGGGCTCGGAATCCGCTCTCGAATGACGCTGGCCGCGTGGATGACGCCTGCACGCGGCCGTTTGCCGTGACGACAGAGCGGATACAGCGGCATCAGCGCCGGCACTTCCTCCCACCACGGCTCCGGTTCCTGTTCCCACAACAACACCTCGCGGAACCAGAGTTGTTGCGTCGGTTCACCGGCCACTTCGAGAAGGAATTGACCGCCCTGGGGCCGATAGCCGCGCCGCTGCAAGACAAACACGACGGTCTGCGTCGGCAGTTCCTCGCGCTCGGACAGCAACCTCGCTTTCGTCAGCAGGTTCCGCGGCGCTCGACGTTCCCAACGAGTGAACGCCTCGAAGTATACCACGAAGCGCTCATTGCCCCGCCGCGCCCGGAAGGCCCGGTCGGCGAAGCGTTCGGTCATCTGAATCTCGCTCGTGATCGGCTCCCAACCGTCGGAGTGGATGCGGGCCATGCGAGCCAGTTGCCGCCCGGCGAGACGGGCCACTTCCTTGAAACCGCGATCTACGTCCTGCATCGTCGGGCCTCCTGTCGCCACTCCAGTCCCGATTATACCGCGGCGGATCAGTGCAACGCCACCGCGTTCGTGCCTACTTTCTGGATCAGGCTCTCAGCTCGCACTTTTCACCAATCATTCTCAACACGTCGTGGTCGCTCGAATAGTCGGAGGCCAGGAAAGCTCGCAGCGGGATGGGGATTTCATCCATGCGATAGGCGGTGCCGGGACGATGGACACCGTAGACCGCGGTGGTGAACCGAACCGTGGGCGGGATGGCCGACGCCACGGTGGGATAGTCCAGTGCAATCGTGGGGATCCGCCGCAGGTGGGCCAGCGCCGCTGCGGAAAAACGAGCCACGCCTTCACTTCCCACCAGCAGACAGGCGTCGGCCTCGCCCCGCTCCAGCATCTCCTGGGCGGAAAACTCGCCGGGGTTGTAGCGGGGATAGCCCCTCGCCAGGTTGACGCTGAACGGGTAGCCGGTCTGCCAGGCCAGCACGCTGTCCGCCCCGGTCACGTCGCCCTGAACCCGCATGCGCCGGACATAGAACCGGGTGTAATCGTTGAGGTCGCGGACCAGCAGCAGAAGGGCCTCGACGCTGCGGTGGCCCAGCCCCGTCATGCTCAGGCCGAGGCCGAAGAACACGATCCCAAACCGGCAAGTCTTCATGCGCTCGGCCAGGTCGCGCAGGAGCTCGGATCGGTGCGCCGGTCGGGGCGGTCGGCTCCACGGGGAGACCGCGGACAAGGCTGCGGAGCGTCCACAGCGCCTCGAAGTCTCGGCCCGGCTCGACCGGTAAGAACAGGTCCGCCGCCTGGGTGCTGGCCGTGGGGTTCACGTCGGCGACGACGACGAAACGGTTGGCCCGGCCCAACGGCACGAACAGGCCTCGGGGTTCGACGGAATAGCGCTCGAAATGGCGAGGGTGGCTCTCGACCGGGTTCGACCCCCAGAAGATGACGAGGTCGGCGCGATTCTTGACCTCGCCCAGCGAACAGGTGGACTCGCCCACTTGTTGGAGCGCGAGCACCGAGGGCGCATGGCACAGCGAGGCCGTCGTGTCGATGGTGGCGCCGATCCGATCGGCCAGGGCGGCCGCTGCGCGTTGGCCTGCCGTGCTGCTGCGCGACAGGCCGTAGATGAGGGGTGAGCGCGACGCTTGAAGCAGCTCCGCGGCCCGGACGACGGCCTCTTCCAGCCGGACCGGTTGACCCGCAATCTCGGCGATCGGGGGCCGACTGCTATCTTGATCGAGAAACCAGGGTTCGGCCAACGAGCAGGCCCCCTCGGCCTTGCTGATCCGCGCGCCGTCCACGGTGATTCGCAGATCGTCGCAGACACAGCCACAGACCGTGCAAGCGACATTTTCGACTCGTCGCACGAATAACCCCGACTTTCTCCCGAACGCTCACCGGTATCTTCCGCGATAAGGACGATTGTACGCCGCCAACGCGGCCTTCAATGCGTCGCTGCCGCGGCAGCCCCTCTTGTTGTGCATGACCGCGGTCGTAAACTAGCATCTCTTACTCAGAGATCCGATCTGGAGAATGCGATATGTGGCGATCGTTGATCGTTATGGCAATTGTGGGCATACCGGCGCGCGCCGCCGACCTAACCCTCTCCGACGTACGTCTCACGCACGGCATCCTTGGGCCCTGCGCACCGATAAACGCATCATCCCCGGCGACAACCTCTGCATCTGCTTCACCGTGGACGGCCTCACCGTCGATCCCGCGGGGAAAATTCGCTACAGCACGCTCCTTGAGATCCTGGACTCCGCCGGCAAACCGATCTTCCGCCAACCCGGCAAGCCACAGGAGGTTATCAACACGCTCGGCGGCACTCAGGTTCCCGCCCACGCCCAACTCGACATCGGGCTGAGCCAGCCTCCCGGCGACTTCACGCTCAAACTCACCGTCACCGACCTGACCAGCATGAAGAGCCAATCGCTGACCCACAAGGGGCAAATCCTGCCCAAGAGCTTCGGTCTGGTGCGCGTGACCACCGCGGCCGACCCCGCGGGGAATATCCCCTCCGGTCTGCTCGGTCCCGGTCAGTCGCTGTTCGTCAACGCCCTCGTCGTCGGCTTCGACCGCGATACCGGCACCAAACAGCCCCGCCTCGCACTGGAATTGCGAGTCCTCGATGAAGCCGGCAAGCCGACGCTTGCCGCGCCCCACACCGGGGCCGTCGAGAAGGATGTGGCCGGCACCGCCCTGTCGGTGCCGATCCAGTTCCTGGTGTCGCTCAATCGGCCGGGCAAATTCACCGTCGAACTCAAGGCCACGGACAAGGTCAGCGGCAAAACCGACACACGCGCGTTCCCCATCACCGTCCACCAGCCCTGACGCGAGAAAAAAGTTACCATGCACCCTCGCAATATCCTGTTCGTGTACTGCGCCTTGTCGTCGCTCCTCTTGCAGTCGGCGATCGCACGAGCGGAAGAAAAGCCCGGCGTCGAAGCGACCATCACCGTCCGTGTCCCGGCAGATGCCGAACTCTTCTTCGACGGGATGCCCACCAAGTCCAAGGGCGTCGAGCGCGTTTTCGCCACGCCGCCGCTGGACGCCGCCCGGACCTTCCATTACAACGTCCTCGCCCGCTGGCAGGAACAGGGCAAGACGGTCGAGCGCAGTAGAGCGCGTCGAGATTCAAGCTGGAGCGAAGATCGAACTCTCCTTTATCGACTCCGCGTCTTCGAAATCCGATCGGCCCCTGGCGGCTCGGTCCGCTTCGGAGGCCGGCGTGCTCCTGCATCGAGAAGCCGAGGGCAAGCCCTGGCAGCCGGTCCCCGCCAACGGTGCGCTGCCGAGCGGCGATATGATTCTCGCCATCGACCTGGATGCCGCCCTGATCTCCAAGAACGGCGGCGTTCGCCTCGCATTCCGCGGCGATTTCAACGGCAACTCTCCCTTCCCGGTCCTGGAGACGGCGGTTGTGCTCCATCAGGCCGCCGACGTCGATCTCGACGTGACGCTGGACCGCGGCCGAATCGACCTGGTCAACACCAAGGACAAAGGTCCGGCTCGTGTTCGGCTCCACGTTCAGGACAAGGTTGGCGAGTTCATCCTCCCCGAGCCAGGGGCCCGTGTCGCGGTCGAGATCTACGGTCGTTGGCCGCGCGGCGTACCGTTCACCAAGGACCTCAAGCCCGGCGGCGGCCCGGCCCTTGCGATCGTGGTTCTGGCCGTCAAGGGCGAGATCGGGCTGAAGGGTAAGGAGAAGGAACTGACCTTGAAGGCCCCGCCCGGCCCGGCTCTGATCCAGGGCGACGGCCTCAACGATCTTGACCCCACGCCCGTGTTCCTGGAGAAACTGCCCGACTGGGCCGTTGACGGCGTCGATACGGAACGCGGCCAGAGGCTTCGTGTCCTACTCGGACATTTCCGGCAGCAGGTATTAGCCAAAGGCGTAGACGCGGCCATCGATGAGTTGGCTCAATCCGAGGACGAGCGCGTGCGGCGCGGTGCCGTGGTCTTGATGGGGGCGCTCGATGATCTCGCGCGGCTGGGGACGGAGTTACTGAACGGCAAGCACCCCGACGTCTGGGATGCGACCGTGCTGGCGATGCGCCGCTGGATCGGCCGCGCCCGGACAGGACCAGAAGCTCTACCGCGGCCTGATCGAGAAGCGCGGCTACAAACCGGCCGAGGCGGCATCCGTCCTGCAACTGCTGCACAGCTTCGACGACGACGAGTTGGCGCACCCGGAACTGTACGAGGTGCTCATCAATTACCTCGGCAACGACAAGTTAGCCCTGCGCGGCCTGGCCCACTGGCATTTGATCAGGCTGGTGCCGGCCGGCAAGAAGATCGCCTACGACCCTCACGCCGCCAAGGAGCAGCGGGATCGTGCAATCCAGGAGTGGCGGAAGCTGATCCCGAGTGGGAAGCTGCCGCCCGCAGATGACGGAACGAAGGACAAAAGCTGATCCCTCCGCTTCGTCCTTTTCGTGGGGCAGACATTCTTGTCTGCCGCCACAGGCAGACAAGAATGTCTGCCCCACGAACTTTGTCCCGTCGGGAGCACTTTTACTGGAGATCATCGTGATACGGTTCGCAACGCGCTGCCTGAGTCTTGTCGTTCCGACGCTGTTCGTCGCGCCGGCCCACGCTCAGTTCGCTGTCCCACAAGGCCCAGCTTACAACCCGCCGCTGACCACGCAGGGGTATGTCCGGCCGACATATACGCCGGGCTATGTTCCGCCACCTCCCCCGGTTTACGCTCCCTCTGGCGGATACCCCTACGGTTACGCCCCGGATCCGGCTGGCGGTGCCCTGAACGGCGTTGCCAACCTCACCACCGCCACCGCGCAGTACTACCAGCAGATCGGACAGGCTCAGATGACGCAGGAAGACCTGAAACGCTCCATGATGGACACCCGCCGCAAAGTTTTCGACGAGATGGATTACGAGCAAAACCGGACTCGCCAGCTACAGCAAAGGAAGGCGGCGCAGGACCAGTCGGACGCGCTCAGGAAGGCTCGCAATAATCCGTCGCCGGGGTCCATCTGGTCCGGGGATGTGCTGAACGTTCTACTGGCGGACGTCCAGGCCATCGAGACGAGCTGCGGCGTGCGTGGCGCCTCGATCCCGCTGGATCAAAACATCCTGAAGCACATTAACGTGACGGATGGGACGACGTTCGGCTCGATCGGCCTGTTCCGGGACGGCCGGCCGTTGAACTGGCCGTTGCCACTCCAGGACGACCGCTTCAAGGACCTGCGCGAACAGATCGAAAGCCTGTCGTCGATGGCTGCCCGCGGCATCGTTTCCGGCAAGCCGGCCGGCAAGGAAGTGCGCGACCTGCTGACGGCCATCGCGGGGTTAAAGGATCAGGTTGCTGCCGCGACAAACGACCAGTCGCCGTCGGACAACATCCGGTCGATGCGCTATGCGAACCAGTTGAAGGAGGCGGCCCAGACGCTGACCGATCCCAACGCGGCCAACTTCCTGAGCGGCAAGTGGGCGGCGCTGGGGAACACGGCTCCGGAAGCTGGTGGCGAACCTCTCGCTGAACGGACTCAAGTTCGCGCCGGCAACCGAGGGGGACGAGCCGTACTACACGTCGCTCTATCGAACGATCATGAATTACGACGCGAGCCTCCTGCGCCTCATTGGTCCACAGTGATTCGATAAGACCGTTCGCGGACAGAGAGGATGCAGGAAGTCGAGATGAACGACGACCGCGCTTCGACCCAGGATGCTCGTCTGCCCGACGAGCCGATCAATCGGGTGGTGGAGCCGATCCTACGTTTTTTTCATGTCGAATCAGCGAGCGGGGTCGTACTCCTTTTGTTCACCGCGGCAGCACTCGTTCTCGCCAACTCCGCCCTATCCGAAGCGTTTCTATCCTTCTGGAAAACACCCATCGGCTTTTCGGTTGGCGCAGTTTGAGATGCGTCATTCATTGAAACATTGGATCAACGACGGCTTGATGGTGATCTTCTTCTTCGTTGTCGGCCTGGAGGTCAAACGCGAATTGGTTCTTGGCGAGCTGCGGGAGTTTCGCCTGGCCGCGCTCCCCATCGCCGCAGCCGTCGGCGGCATGGTGGTGCCCGCCGCTCTCTATCTCGCCTTCCAATCGGGTGGGGCCAGTCAACGCGGCTGGGGCATCCCCATGGCCACGGACATCGCCTTCGTGGTAGGCTGCCTGGCCGTCATGGGACCGCGCGTGCCGCATAGCTTGCGGATTCTCCTGCTGTCGCTGGCCATCGCCGATGACATCGGTGCGATTCTGGTCATCGCCATCGGCTACTCGGGTGGACTGCACCTGTTTGCCCTGGCGTGCGGGCTGCTCGGCATCGGCCTCGTGATGCTGATGACTCGAGTCGGCGTCCGCAGCAATCCTCTGTATGTCGTCGTCGGCGTGGGGATCTGGTTTGCATTCCATGAATCGGGCGTCCATGCCACAATCGCCGGCGTCATCCTCGGTCTGCTCACGCCGGCCCGCCCGTGGGTAAGCGGCGGTTTGCTTGCGAGCTTCGTGTACAAGCTCGAACGATTCCTTCAAGGCGATGCGTGGCAGGAGTCATCCGAACGGAAGAAGCTGTTACGTTCCGTGGCACGGGCTGCTCGGGAAACGATGTCGCCGGCTCGAGCGGCTGGAGTCGGCTCTGCATCCCTGGGTCGGTTTTGTCATCATGCCGCTCTTCGCTTTTGCGAATGCGGGTGTAACGATCCATGTCGAGGGTTTCTACGACTCGGTTGCGATCGCCATCATGGTTGGCCTGGGCATTGGGAAGCCGGTTGGCATCGTCCTGTTCAGTTGCTGCACCGTCGGCGCTGGTGTGGCGAAACTACCCGAGGGAGTCACCTGGAGGATTCTTGCAGCGGGTGGCGTGCTGGCGGGGATTGGATTCACCATGTCGCTCTTCATTGCCGGACTGGCGTTGACCGAGGAGCATCTGAACGCGGCGAAGATCGGTATCTTGTCGGGGTCGGCCTTGTGTGCCGTGCTCGGAACGGCACTTCTCTACTGGCTCCTCCCTCGTCCCGCACCCAAGGCTTGACCGGGCCGCCTGTGCTCCTGCGGACAACAGATCATGCCGGCCAAGTCTCGTGTACACGCCGATTCGTGGAAAGTGAGAGAAGGTCGGGTAGTATCTTTTTTTGCCAAATCTGCGATTCTTGGCATCAAGTTTTGCTGTAACGCATCTTGATTTTTTTCTTGACTCATCTTAGAATTTGATTAAAAGCGGTATAGGGTATTCGATTTTCTCATTTTCCTACCTAGAGCGGCGGAATAGTCATGGCGCTAGAAAAAGAGCTTGCCACCTATAGGGCTAAGCTGGAGGAGCTTCTGTCTGATGAGGGAAAGTTCGTCCTGATTCACGGCGATGTAGTTGCCGGAGTCTGGGACACTTACGAAGATGCTCTGCAAACAGGGTATCAGAAGTTCGGGCTAACCCCGTTCTTCGTAAAACGAATCCAATGGGCGGAGACCGTGCAGAACTTCACGCGGGATTTTCCTCTATGCCAACAATAGACCTCCCGCTGACACCAGCAGGCCCGATTATTCCAGTTGCCATTTTCGTCAGCGCACCGAGGTCGATTGCGCTCCAAGCCGCAAATATTCAAATTCCGCAACCGTTCATTGGCGTCGGGTTGATCGACACCGGAGCCAGCGGAACTGTCATTGACAAAGCGGTGGTTGCGGCCCTTGGCCTCATTCCGACCGGATCGACCCCCATCCACACACCATCTACCGGCACGACGCTTTTTACGTGCGACTGTTACGACGTTAGTCTCTGGTTCATTTCCCAATCGCCATCTTCTGCTCAACCAGCAAGCCCCACTCATCCGTTGCACCCAATTCATATCACGCTACCCGTTATCGAGTCCGATCTGTCCGCTCAGCAGATTCATGCGTTAATCGGGCGAGACGTTCTGGCGCAGTGCGAGTTCTACTACAACGGCAAAAATGGTCGTTTCCGCTTAATCTGGGGTCCATGATTCGAGTAGTAGGAATCGGCCAATTTTTCTGTGACGCATTACCCTCGCTTGTTACGGATTGACGAATGCGTAAAGCAAACCGTAACACGGCTCATCTCGCAACACTTTGAGCGTGGTCCTTTTTCGGGAAGGTGATACCGTGCCGGGGTCATTTCCCGTCCGGGCGGTGTAACCTCCGCAGTTGAGCTATCATCCCCGCCGGGTTTTTGTCACACTTCGTTCATGCGACAGTAAAATGAAAGTTGGTCGAGGCCCCGTCAATCCGCTGTGCAATGGTGGAAGGAGTTGAGGCCGTGTCCTTGCCCACCTGTCCTAGTCAAGAACATCTGGCTGCCTACCATCGCGGCACGGTTCCGAATGATGTGCTGGCGACGATCACAGCACATCTCGAGGGGAAGTGTTCGTCGTGCGCAGCGATCCTGCTCGATTTTGAACGGGACGACCTCAGTGCTGATCCGCTGTCCTCTCCTCCGCTGTTCCTGCAAACCCTGCCGCAGCCGCAGCCGCATGATCCAACACTCGCGGCTCGAACTCCTGAGTCGCCCGGTACCGACGTGGCCGAGTTGACCGACCCACCGGTACGGCACAACCCGTCGGACGTGAAGCCCACCTTGACGGAATTGCGACCGCCCGCTGCCGCACGTGCCGGCTCCGATGCGAACCTGGACGTCGGTGATATTCTCAGCCGCGAATCGGAAGTGCCGCTCGCGCCGCGATCGGATTCCAGTCCGACAGCGAAATCGCCTCGGCATCTGCCGGCTTCAGCCATGCCCAAAGTGGGGCCGCGCTGGTCGGCGACTACGAGATCCTGCATGAACTGGGTCGCGGCGGCATGGGCGTCGTTTACAAGGCCGTTCATCGCCGGCTCAAGCGCACCGTCGCCCTCAAGATGATCCTGGCGGGCAGCCACGCCGGGCCGGAACGAGCTGGCGCGGTTCCGAGTCGAGGCCGAGGCCATCGCGCGCCTCCAGCACCCGCACATCATCCAGATCTTCGAGATCGGCGAAGCGGAGGGCAAGCCATTTCTGGCCCTGGAGTACGTGGACGGCGGCAGTCTCGACCGCTTCCGCGGTTCGCCACAGCCGGTCCGGCCTGTCGCCGAGCTGGTCGTGCTGCTGGCCCAGGCGATGCACGCCGCCCACCAATCCGGCGTCATCCACCGCGACCTGAAACCAGGCAACGTGATGCTGGCCCGCAAAGACCGCCCCGCGGCGAACGGACAGTCGGTCGAATTGCCCCTGTCGGCCTTCGAGCCGAAGATCACCGACTTCAGCCTGGCCAAGCAGGTCGACGCGGGGCAGGACCTCAGCAACACCGGCGCGATCATGGGCACGCCGTCGTACATGGCGCCCGAACAGGCCGAAGGGCGCACGTCCGACATCGGACCGCGCACCGACGTGTATGCGTTGACGGCCATCCTCTACGATCTGTTGACCGGCCGGCCGCCGTTCAAGGGATCGACGGTGTGGGAAACCGTCGAGCAGGTTCGCACCCAGGAGCCGGTTCCGCCGCGCCAACTTCAGCCCAAAGTGCCGCGCGACCTGGAGGTCATCTGCCTCAAGGGGATGCGGAAGGACGCCCGGCAACGCTACGGCAGCGCCCAGGAGTTGGCCGACGACCTGCGCCGCTTTTTGGACGATCAGCCGATCCTCGCCCGGCCCGTTCCGGCCTGGGAACGTGCCTGGAAGTGGGCGCGACGCGAGCCGGCCAAGGCAGCGGCGATCGGAGCGGCTACCCTGGCACTGGCGGCCACCGTGGTCGGGACAATCTTGTTCGGCCTGTACAAGGAGTCGCAAGCAACCGCCGGGCAACAACAAGCGGCAGCCCTGACCCAGAAGCTGGAACAGGAACGGGATCTGAGGCAGAAACTCGATCGTCTCCGTACGGCGGCGGAGGAAGCGGAACGGGGGCAGCAGCTTGAAGACGCCAGGGATCACCGGCTCCACGCTTTAACCCTCCTCGACCGCGATGACGACGTGTTCGAGGATGCACTCCGCGCACAACTGGAGACGGGCCTCCGTCGTGTGGAGGCAAAGATCCGGGCCAAGGCCGACGACCTTCGCAACCAACTCGAGGCCAAGAAAAAGCAAGAACAAGAGGAAGCGGCTCGCAAGGAGTTCGCCGGCCGCGTCGAGCGCTTCACCCGGCACAGCGATCAAGTGCGCTTCCACGCGGTCAGTTTCCGCGAACAGGACCAGGCCCACGACCTGGCGACCATCCGCCGTGAGGCTCCCGCCGCTCTGGATCAACTCGGCCTGAACGAGAACAAGGGGCCGGAAGAGTTCGCCAAGATCTTGGAGAGCTACCGGTCCGTTGCCGTGGCTCCCAAGCAGCTCGAAAAGCTAGCCGCCGAATGCTACGAAATCCTGCTGGCCTGGTCGGCCGCTGAACTGGCTCCCGGTGAAGAGTCGGGCGAGGCGGCGCATCGACGACATGTCCTGGCACTCCTCGACATCGCGGCCGCGTTGGCGAGGTCGCAAAACCTCAAAACGCCGCGGGTCTTCCACCTGCGCCGGGCGAAATGCCACGAATTGCTCGGGCATCCAACCGAGGCGAAATCGGAGCGAGAACTCGCGGCGGGCATCGACCCGAACTCGACGATCGACCTATTCGAGTCGGCGTTGAACCATTATCGCCAGGAACGGATCGACCAGGCCGCGGCCGACTGCGATTGGATTCTTCAGAAAGAACCGAATCACTTCTGGGCACTCTACATCCGAGCGTTGTGCAATCTCCAGCAAGGCAGTCAGAAACCCGAGAACTGGGCATTGGCCGTTATCCGGCTGAACGCGTGCCTGGACAAACGGCCCAAAGATCCTCAGTTGCTGATGCACCGTGCCCTGGCGCACGCCGGGAGCGGGAACCTTGTCCTCGCCGAGAACGATTTCACCCAGGCGCTCGACGAATCGACCGACCCGGTTCTCCGTGCCGACATCTTGACCAACCGCGGCTTCATGTGGAATCAGAAGCAGTTCTGGCGGCAAGCCGAGGACGATCTGCGCGAGGCGATCCACTTGCAGCCGAAAGACGCTCGCCGTTACGCCACCCTGGCCGTGTTCTATCAGAAACAGAAGAAGCACCCAGAGGCCGTCGCGGCGATGAACGCCGCCGTCAATCTTCAGAAGAAGAACGCCAGCCTCTACGCCGCTCGTGCCCGGCTTCAGCGCGACCTCGGCGACACCGAGGCCGCGCGGCACGACTTCGAGGAATTCCTGGCTCTCGTGCCGAAAGGCTCGCCGGAGTGGGCCCAGGGGATGGTGGAGTTCGCGCACCTGAAACTGTTGGCCGGCGCGGTGGATGAAGCACGGGCGGATTGCGATGCCGTGCTGGCGCTCAGACCGAACTTCGCTCCGGCACACCTGGAACTGGCCGCGGCGCTGATGCGTCAGGAGGGAAAGCAAGCCGAGGCGGAACGGGCGTTGGATGCCTACCTGGCCGCGGGCGGCAAGGAAACGTCTGCGATTCATCGGGCCTTCGGAATGCTCTACCTGCGCTCCCGCAAACCGGCCGAGGCGATCAAGGCGTTCAACCGTTCTCTCGCCCTGGCCTCGGACGCCGAGACACACACTCTGCGCGGCTTCGCCTATCTGGCACAGGACGCGCCGATTCCGGCACTGGATGATTTCAACGCAGCGCTGCAGCTGGATAAAACCCATCTCGAAGCGCAACTCGGTCGGGCGCGGCGCTGTTCCTCCAGGAAAAGGGGTCGGAAGCGGAGGAAGCCGTCGAGACTGCTCTCACGGATGGCCCACGGACGAAGGAATTCCTGCTCAACGCGGCGTGCGTCTACGGCGTGGGAGTCGGCCGCCTCGGGACGGAACGCGGCGGCATTCGCTACGGGAAACGAGCGACGGAGCTGCTATCCGAGGCCATGACGAAGCGGATCCCCGACAGAGCGGCACGAGAAGCATTCTGGCAGAACAAAGTAATGAAGGAACCCGATCTAATCCCCATCCGCCGCACCGCAGGATGGCAAGAGCTGGACGGCGTATACGGCTCGAAAAAGTAGCGACGACCTGCCGAAGAAATCCTTCAAGATGAGGCCGCTCTTTGCCGATCCATAGGATTGGAGACCCTGCACCCTGAGTAACCAACAAGGTGACCGTCCATGTTCACTCGTTTGAGCCGGCCCTGTTCGGCCTTCTTTCTTGCCGTCGCCGTAATGTTTCTGTGTCAGTCCGGGAACGCGCAGGCACACCCTCAGCTGATCGGCACCTGGTCCGCTCCGGTCCCGCCGGGCGGCTCCATGGTGTATGAGTTCGGTCCCGCTCGGTACATCGGGAATGGGTACTGGATCGGCACCTTCCAATTTTCCGTGGCAGGGTGCGTGGCCTCGACCGGCGAGTACGAGCTGTACATGTTCACCGGCATTGAAGGGACGATCAAAATAAAAGACACGTACATTGGCTGCGGCGCAGTCGGGATTGTTAATTTCGCCGTACCAGACATAAGTACAGGTAAGGTCGTGCCGGAGATGATTTACAAGAATGTGCTCTATCGCCGCTAACCTGGAATGCGCTCGATCCCATACCAGCCTGACGCGCCAGCGAAGAGTGAGCATGCCGTTCCCTTCGCTGGCGCGTCAGGCTGGTACGATCAGCGCTGCCCGCTATTGTCAGACTCCCCCTCTTCTCTCTCACTCTGAACGGCTGCTTGCCCTTTATCGCCCGGCAACTCGAACGAGCCGAAAACCGACGTTGTAGTACCGGGCCGCGGGTGCGCTTCCGGAGCGGTGAAACGCCCAGCAGGCCTGGCCGTTGTTGTGCCAGCCGCCGCCCTTGAACAGGCGGAACTCGGGCATCTCGGGGTGAAAGTCGGAGCACCATTGCCACACGTTGCCGTGCATGTCGTACAGGCCCAGCTTGTTCGGCTTGTAGGACCCTACCTTCGTCGTGCGCTGCAGGTACTTCCCCTTCGGCGCATCGCCGACCGGATAGTTGTCGCCAATCACTCTACTACTACTACACTACAGCACTTTCTCCCCTCTCCCCGGTACTCCGGGGAGAGGGGTCGGGGGTGAGGGGTGAGCCGCGGAGCAGTGTTCTGGCCCTCACCCCTCACCCCGGACCCCTCTCCCCGGAGTACCGGGGAGAGGGGAGTATCGCTGTAGTACTAACAGTGGCGCGAACGGGACGAGGTGCATGAACCCGCGCAGAGTATCGCAAACGAAATGTGGCGGATCAACGCTGGCCGCTCATCGTAGTTACGGTTTCGTTACAGACCGAGCGGGAGAGCGCCGCGAATTACTCTGGCCACAACGTACAAGTCTCCGGTAGTCTCGCAGAAATAGGTCGCCCGTCCGCGCTGCGCGCCGGGGTCGCCATGCACGTCCCCATCATTCGCTTGCCTGCCGGAACCCGGGCACGCCTCGCCGTTTCTTCGCTCACCCTCGCTACGGTGCTGGCCGTCGTTGCGCTGCTGGTGGAGATGCACGTCCTCTCACATCCCGTCTCGGTCGCGCCGAGTTCGTTTGGTATTTCCGCCCTCTGGGTTGTGAGCACGCGGCGCCAGCAAGTGCGACAGCGCGCACACTTGCTGGCACTGCGTGCTCAGAGTTCTCCGAGTTCGTTCGGTAGTTTTCAGGGTGTGCCCGCGCCCTGCCGGCGGGGTGAGGAGTTCGTTCGGTAATTTCAACCATGCCGCATCGCGTCCAGCCGGGTCGGTCGGACGACGCCGCACCGTTGCCGTCAAGCGGTGCTGAGGAGTTCGTTTGGCAGTTTTTGATTGTGCGGGCTGTCACCGGCCGCCCGATACCTCGTGAGCCGCGGCAGTGAAACGACGACACGGTCTTCTGAGCAATGAGAAGGTAGCCGCGTCCGCGGTGCGCGCCCCCGCGTGGATCGTGTTGCGAGTTGTGGTTGCCCGGAATATACTCAGGGCGTGACGGCGATCGCAAGCCGTGTACTCCCACCCGCCCCTCTCCCCGCGCTGGAGCCGAGCCATGCGGCACTCACCTTCCGCGTTCGCTCATCCCCGATTCAGCCGCCGCACGGCTCTCCAGGCCGGCGCCTCCGCCATTCTCGGCCTCGGCGTCGGCGAGTTGGCCGCTCTCCGCGCCGCGGACGGCTCCTCGGTACGTCACGCCGCAGCCGGCTCGGTCATCTACATCTTCCTCTCCGGCGGTCTCGCCCAGCAGGACAGCTTCGACCTCAAGCCGGACGCCGCCGAAAACATCCGCGGCGAATTCAAGCCGATCGCCACCAGGACGCCGGGCATCCGCATCTGCGAACACCTGCCGTTGCTCGCCCAGCGCAGCCACCTCTGGGCGCTGTGCCGCTCGCTGACGCATCCATCGAACGATCACTCGCGCGGCCACGCCATCATGCTCACCGGCCGCAGCGATCCCTCGCCCGGCTTCAACCCGAGCGCACCGACGCCGACCGATTGGCCGGCCATCGCCGCGATTGCCGGCGCCGTCACCCGGCCGCGCAACAACCTGCCGCCGGCCGTCGTCCTTGCCGGAACGGCTCATTCACAACACGGGGCGGGTCATCCCCGGTCAGTTCGCCGGCATCATGGGTCGGCCGCGCGATCCGTGGTTCTTCGAGATGTCGGGCTTCGAGCCGAAGGCCTACGGCGCCTATCCCGAATACGAGTTCGACCATCAGGAACGGCCGTACAAGCCGCTGCGCAAGGAGTTCGTTCTGCCCGATCTGACGCTGCCGCAGGGTGTCGATACGACGCGCCTCGACGGCCGGCTCGACCTGCTGCGGCACATCGACCGGCAGCGGCGATGCACTGGAGCAAGGCGCCGACGGCATGGCCCGACACCGGCAGAATGCGATCTCGCTGCTGACCGATCCGAAGGTCCGCCGTGCCTTCGACGTGCGGCACGCTCCGGCAAAGGTGCTGGAACGCTACGGCAACAACGCGTTCGGCTGGTCGCTGCTGGTCGCGGCCCGGCTGGTCGAGGCCGGCGTCAATCTGGTGCAGGTCAACCTCGGCAACAACGAAACGTGGGACACGCACGGCAACGCCTTCCCGCACCTGAAGGACCATCTGTTCCCGCCGACTGACAAGGCGCTGTCGGCACTGCTCGACGATCTGCACGACCGCGGCCTGCTGAGGCGCACCCTGATCGTGATGGCCGGCGAGTTCGGGCGGACGCCGAAAGTCTTTGGTTTGCCGCAGTTCTACAAGCTACCGGGCCGCGATCACTGGGGCGCGGTGCAGACGGTGTTCTTCGCCGGCGGCGGCGTGCGCGGCGGCACGGTCGTCGGCTACGTCGGACAAGAACGGCGGCTTCCCGGCCAACGATCCGCAGACGCCGGAGAACCTGGCCGCGACGATCTATCAGGCGCTCGGCCTCCCCGAAACCACGGCCTGGACCGACGCTCAGGATCGCCCGCACCACATCTACCAGGGCGAACCGATCCGAGGGTTGATGAGCTGAGAGGGGAATCTGATATGACGACCGAGAACGCCTTCGCGGCGATCTGGGACATGGACGGTACGCTGGTCGATACGGCCGAGCTGCACTTCGTGGCGTGGCGCGAGGCCTGCCGAAACCAGGGCCGGGATTTCACACGTGCCGACTTCGCCGCCACCTTCGGCCGGCGCAACCCGGAGATCATCCACTACCTGTTCGGCGATCGCTTCGACGACCAGGCCATGGCCCGGATCGGCGACGACAAGGAGGAGAAGTATCGCGCCGCCGCCCGCAAAGGCGTGGAACTGCTGCCGGGAGTACGGGGTCTTCTCGAAGGTTTGTCCCAGGCGGGCTTTCGCCAGGCGATCGGTTCCAGTGCCCCACGCGCCAACCTCGATCTGATTCTGGAACGCACCGGCAGCGCCCACTTCTTCGGTGCCGTCGTCGGCATGGAGGACACGCAGCGCGGCAAGCCCGATCCCCAGGTCTTTCTGGTCGCGGCGGATCGGCTCGGGAGAGAGCCGAAGAACAGTGTGGTTTTCGAGGATGCGGTGGCGGGCGTTCAAGCGGCCAAGTCAGGCGGCATGAAGTGTGTCGCGGTGAGGTTCGTCGCGCATCATTCGGAAGAGGCGCTGCGGAGTGCCGGCGCCGACCTGATCGTGCCGACGCTCGAACAGGTGTCGGCCGCGGCGGTGATTGAGATGCTGCGGTAAACTTGTTGCTACTTGCGAATTACCCCCCTCGCCCCGGTACTCCGGGGAGAGGGGTTGGGGGTGAGGGGTGAGCCGCGGTGCAGTCGTCTGGTCCTCACCCCTCACCCCCAACCCCTCTCCCCGGAGTACCGGGGCGAGGGGGGTAGGAAGACCCTCTCCCCGGAGTACCGGGGAGAGGGGAGTAGGCTGTTACTCCGCCGAGAAGTTCGCGAGGAAGTCCTCGAACTCCTTGCGCTGAGCGTGCTCGGTCCCTTGCAGCCGCTTGATGTCGGCCTGGTATTTTTCGATCTGCGTCTCCTGAAGATCGAACTTCTCCAGGTAGCGCTTGTACGCCGCGGCGGTCGCCGGCATCTCCTTCAAGTTGGCCCGCAGACGCACCTGGTCCTGCGTGATGACGTTGAGCTGTCGTTGCTGCTCGCCGATCTCCTGCTGCGTCTTGGCCATCGTCCAGCGCAGCTTCATGGCGTTGTCCAGGCCATCCTTGACCTTTTGCGAGGTCACCGGGCTGTTGATGAAGATGCGGATGTTGTTGTCATCGAGGTTCGTGAGCTGCATGGTCTGGTTGATGATGCGCTCCTCGGTGACGACCTGCTTCTCGTTCTTGCCGGCCGGCACCTTGACCTGGAAGCGGTAGAAATCGCTGGCCGTTTCCGCCGGCTTGTCGGTGTCGATCAGCTTGAAGTCGTTGCGAACCGGATGCTCGATCAGGACGAGGCGCTCGGCGTCGTTGCGATTGACGATGGTGTACGTCTTCGATTCACGCACTTTCGTCGTCGTGTAGAGGATGCCCTTGACCGCCTTGGCCACGGTCAGCCGGCCGTTGTCCGACGACGGAACCGGGTTCACTTCCGTGCCGAGATCGATGGCGAAGCTGAGCAGTCGTTCCTCGTTCGGTTGCAGATCGAGGATGCGGGCGTCGCCGGCATAGTTGCTCCCCTCGAAGACGGTGATCGGCCCCTGATTCAGGTGCATCCCGGAGGTATTCTTGACCTTGACGCCCAGCAGCGGGAACTTGGCCTGGGTGCGTTCGTTGTAGATGCTGACGCGCGTCGCTTCGATCTCCTTGGCGACGATGGGCAGCATGGCCGACTTCTGCCGCGGCAGCGTGACGGGCCGATCGATGGCATACTGGAAGAAATCACCGAGCTTCGCCGCCGTCGCCGCGGAGCCGACGCTCTTGCCGATGTCCATGCGTTCGTCGGCCTTGAATTTCAAGAACTCGCCGTCGCGTTCCAGACTCTCCTTGGCTCGGTACTCGACGGCATCCTTGGATTCACCCTTCCCGGCCTTGCGACCGCCCCCCAGCCCCGCTGCCGCCCCGCGGTTTCGATCCGCTCTGCCGTTCGATGCGGGTTCGTCCTCGACTAAATGGGCCAGGGCGCCGAGGCGCCGGAGTAGGTCGGCGGACGGAGCGAGGCAAACAGTTCCGGCTCGACGACGGGGCGCGGCACGTAGAGCGGTTGATACAGGTCCATCTGGAAGGAGATCGGCCGGCCGCTTACCAGGGCCATGCGGACATCCTTCCAGTCTTCATCCGTCGGGTTCTCGACGACGGCCCAGCCCTGGAGGTACGGCTTCTCCTTCTTGTCCAAAACGAGGCGATAGCTCGTCTTCCAGATCGGGTTCTCGATGACGTAGCCGACGCGGACGTTGCGCTTGCCGTCGCCTACGAAGTTGATGCTGACGGCCTTCTTCTGCGTGTCATGCGACAGCGCCAGTGTCTCCAGCGCCTTGCGGAATTCGCTGTCCATCACCGGATTGAGGAACCGCACGCGCTGAACCTCGGGCATCTTCAGGGAGCGCATGCCGTCGGCGCACCAGAGATTGAGCATCTCGCACTCAACCGTGTCCTTGCCGACCGCGATCTTCTGTTTCTCGATGCCGACGACGGTGCCGGTCATGGTGCCGGGCTGCGTGCCGTTGGCTTGTTGCAGCACGACTTCGACCTTCTCGCCGCGCGCCTGGTTGAGGATGGCCCGAACGTCGGATTGCCGGTCAGGTTGATGGCGAACGATTTCAGCGTGCGTCTCGACCGGGGCGTTCGAGTCGTAGGAGACCGTGGAGATGTGCCCGCCGTCGAGGTCGCGCAGCACCATCGACTTCAGGAGGTCGTTGATGTCCTGCACGGGGAACGAGAGATCGACGCGGGTCGTACCTTCGACGGTGCCTTCGCGCTGGAAGTAGCCGACGCCGCTGCTGAACAGCACGACCTGGCCGATCGGCAGCTGCTGCTTGCTGGCGGACGCTTGATCGTCGTTGCCGGGCTGCTCGGCCTTGACGGCCAGTTTCTCATCGGGCGCCTTCTTTTTCACCGGCTCGGCGGAGTTGCCGGTCGCTGGCCGATTGACCACCGCGATGGCGATCGCCGCCGTGCCGGCCACGGAGGCCAGCGAGGTCCACAACCATTTACGCACCATGACGTATCCTCCTCGGAATTGGGTTTCACGGAATATCATAGAGACGATGGAGCCGGGCGATGAGTTTGGCACCCCGTGTTGTTTAGCCGCGAGCTTCTGCGAGCGCCGGTCTGTCCAGCGCTCGCAGAAGCTCGCGGCTAAACAAACCGCCCCAGCACCTGCAACCGACCGGGAAGGAGTTCGACCTCGAGTTCGCGCACGTCCTCCTGAGGCAAGCAGAAGAACTCGCCGTCAACGTGAACCGTCAGGGCCGCTTCGGAACGCAGGTGGACACGCCGGCAATTGCCCATCCAGACGGCCGGGTGGTAGCGCAGCCGACCGGTAATCATGCCGGGCACAAACTTCAGCAAGTCCCGGCGGTGCAGTGGCCCGACGTGAACGTAGTCGAACAGGCCGTCGTCGAGTCGTGCGTTCGGCGCCACCACGAAGTTGCCTTCACGCCGGCCGAGCGCCAGGCTCAACGCCAGGGTCGGCACCGTCCGCGCCGCGGCGTCATCCATCTGCACTGTTATGAGCGGCGCACGGAAGTGGGACCACAGGGCGCGGAGAAAAGCCAGGCCGTACAGGGCCAGTCCCTGGAGGCGCTTGATGCGGCGCGATTCGAGCGTTACGGCGCCGTTAAAACCAAGACCGAGACCGTTGACGAAGTAGCGGCTGCGCGTCCCGGCCCGGACAATGCCGACGTCCACCCGTCTCGGTCCGACGGTCGGGTCCGGGTGCATCCACCAACGGTCGTCGAGTCCGAGACTGTGGGCGTAATCATTCGCCGAGCCGACGGGCACCACGGCCATCGTCACCGTGCGCGATTCGGAACTGAGGAGGCCGTTGGCCACCTCATGCACGGTGCCGTCGCCGCCGGCCGCCGCGACGACAGGGATGCCGGCTTCGGCCGCTCGCCGTGCCAGCTCTTCGGCCTGTCCCGGGTTCCGCGTCGGCCAGAACTCGGCCGACGTGCCCAGGGTCCGCCGTAATCGGTCGAGCCGAGCGTGCGCCCGTCCCTTCCCGGCCGCCGGATTGTAGATGACGCACACCCCGGCCGCCGACATGCCGCCGTCCTTTCCCACTGTGGAAGTACCGCGAACCTTGCGCGGTCGTCTCGCATCGGTTATACTGCCTCAGTGTGGAATGGGGAATGCGGAAAGGCTGGCCCTTCGGTCGAACGGGAGACACCATGCCCCCTCGTTACGATGGACTTCTCGTCCTCGACAAACCACCCGGAATGACCTCGTGCGCCGCGCTGGATCGGGCGCTGCGCTGGTTCCCGCGCGGCACACGCATGGGCCACACCGGCACGCTCGATCCGCTGGCGAGCGGCGTCCTGGTCCTATGCCTCGGCTCGACGACGCGCTTGGCGGAGTACGTGCAGCGCATGGCCAAGACCTATCGCACCACTTTCGTCCTCGGCGCCCGCAGCGACACCGACGACGCGGACGGAGTGGTCACCGCCGTTGAAGGGGCTGCCGCCCCGCCTGTCACGATTATCACGGCTCGCCTGGCGGAGTTTGTCGGCGATATCGAACAGGTGCCGCCGTCGTTCTCCGCCGCCAAAATCGCCGGACAGCCGCGCCTACGACCTGGCACGGCGCGGCGCCGAAGTGGCGTTGTCCACCCGGCGAATCCACATCGACGCTATCGACGTGCGGCGCTATGAATATCCCGAACTCGACCTGGAAGTGCGCTGCGGCAAAGGGACGTACATTCGTTCGCTGGCGCGCGACCTCGGCGAACGGCTCGGTTGCGGGGCGTACGTGCGGATGCTGCGCCGGACGCGGGTTGGGCCGTTTGTGGCCGAGGATGCCGTCAATCTGGACATGGACGCCGCGACGGTTCAGGCACGGCTGCTGCCCCCGGCGGCGGCGCTGTCCGAGCTGCCGCGTCACACTGTCGGCAGCGGATTCTCGATTGCTGGCGCAAGGCCGTGAGGTGGCGTTGGATCTTGACGCCGAGGAGCCGATTGAGGCGGCGGTGTTCGATGAAACGGGCAGGCTGGTGGCGGTCGGGCTATACGATCCGCGGCAACGAGGACTCAGGCCCGGGAAGGTGATGACGTAGCTCGGAAAGGAAGGAGTGGATGAATGGCATTCGGATGAGGCATATCCGCAATATCAGACAAAGACGAGCGGTAGCGTTACCGTCGCCGATCTACTGGTCCTTCCGTGGCGCTGTGGAGCAACGGCCCGCTTTTTTCGCTCATCCGAAAGCCATTTGCGCCACTCTTTATTTGTCTTGTTTCATCTCCTTCCGAAGCTCTTCAATCGTCTTTGAGGTCGCGGCGGCCCGATGCCAACGCCGTAGGATGTCCGTGTCATTGGTCCCTTCGATCGCCAGGCGCAGCGGCTCTGGCACCGGATCCTGAAAGCGAAGGCGGATGAGTTCGATCACATCCGCCCGATGCGCCTCCATGACGCCCCGTTCCTTGCCTTCTCGTAACCAACTCAGGATCAACTGCGATTCTTTCATCTCCCATCCCTCCAGGGCGTGTTGCCAGTTTACCAGTCCCTTGATTAGCTCTGCAAACACCAGAGCCAGGTCGCGGTACAGCGCCCGCTTCTCGGCGGAAGTCTCTTTCATCACCACGCGCTTCCACTCCTCGATCAGCGCCGGTTCGCCGCCGCCGCGCATGAGCGGCACCCACACCAAAATACACAACGCCACCAGGCCGGCGTCGATGTCGGCCAGTGTTGCCGCGGCGTCCTCTCGACGCAAGTCAATCACGATGGGGGACACGATCGTGCCGCGATCCGTGCCGGGCACCGTCAGGCGTAGTTCCGCCATCGCGCGCTCGCCGGTCAGGTGCAGCAGTACACAACCGACGTCCGGTTCATCACCCGGTGGGAAGTTTGCCGAGGTCTCCATCGACAGCATCAGGGCGTAGACGCCGAGCCGCTGAAAGATGTGCCGCTCCGGTTCCGTTTCGATTTCGACGATCAAGTATGCCCGGCCGTCGCGGTCGGTGCGGCGCAGCACGGCCACGAGATCATCGGTGCGATCGGGGCCGCCCGCCCAGGAAGTGCGGCGCGTGTCGTCCCAGCGGTCGAAGGCCAGCGGCGGCAGCGGGGTGAAACGTCGCAGCAGCCAGGCAACGAAGCCAGGACCATCGAGCTTGGCCGCTTGTCGGCCGTTCTGGTCGAACATGCCCATCGGTGCTGACCTCCCGCGGCCATTGTACCCCTGTGGATCAGGTTGGAAAAAGAGGCGCTCGGTGTGACGATACTGCGCCGCCAGTATCAAGATTTCACACAAAAACGAAGAGGCGCAAAGAAAGCCTAAAAATCTCGTGTCTCATTTCACTCTATCCGTCTTCGCGTTTTGGCACGATCCTCCGTTCGATCCCGATTGACACGCGAAACGCCGCCGGGCTATAACTCTATCCGCCCAGCGTTCCGCCGTTTCCGCGGGGCTGCCGGCCGATGGAGTCGCGCCGCCAAAACCCCGCTTCCACGACCTCGTAGGGGATGGACCCCCGTTGCTCCCGATCAGCCTGCCGGCCGTCTCCCCTGCCCTGTCGCGCAGCGGCGGCGTCCGCCATCACTACCTGGCGATCATCAGCGGCGAACGGCGCGGCCTCGGCGCCATGATCCAGCGCGTCCTTCTGTCCGCCGCGGCGCTGCCCTACGGCCTCGTCATCCGACTGCGCAACTTCCTCTACAACCGAGGCTGGCTGCGCTCTCGCAAAGCGGCGGTGCCCGTCGTCAGCGTCGGCAACCTGACGGCCGGCGGCACCGGCAAAACGCCGTGCGTTGAATACGTCGCCGGCTTCTTCCGCGATCAGGGGCTGCGCGTCGCCGTGTTGAGTCGCGGCTACGGTTCGGCGTCCGGCCCCAACGACGAGGCGCGGGTGCTGGAGGAGAACCTGCCCGACGTGCCGCATCTGCAAGGCGTCGATCGCACAGCACTGGCAGCAACCGCAGTGGCTGAGTTGGAAAGCGAAATCCTCGTGTTGGACGACGGCTTTCAGCACCGGCGCCTGGCCCGCGATCTCGATCTTGTGCTGATCGATGCGACGCGGCCCTGGGGCTACGGCCGGCTGCTGCCGCGCGGTCTGCTGCGCGAACCGGTGTCCGGGCTACACCGGGCAGGTGCCGTCGTCCTGACGCGCTGCGATCAGGTGGCCCCGGCGGAGCGCGATCGTATCCGCCAGCGCGTGCGGCAGACGGCGCCGAGCGTGCCGGTCGCCGAGAGCAGCCACCGCGCCGTCGAGCTTCGCAATAGCGAACAAACGACGGCCTCGCTCGATTCGCTGCGTCAGCGGCCGGTCGCGGGGTTCTGCGGACTCGGCAACCCCGACGCTTTTCGCCGCACCCTGGCCGATCTGGGGGCGAACCTGTGCGCCTTCCGCACCTACCCGGACCACCATCCGTACAACCGCGACGACGTGGAACGGCTGCGTATCTGGGCCGGCGGACTGCCTGCGGATTGTGCAGTGGTCACAACACAGAAGGACCTGGTAAAACTGCGACTGCCGCGCCTCGGCGATCGGCCGTTATGGGCGTTGCACGTTCGTCTCGAAGTCGGTGCCGGCCGTGAGGAGCTGGAACGCGCCTCTTGGCCGTCGTGCCGCGCAGTTGAGTTTTCGCCGCTCACGGCTTGGATGTGGTTTCGAAACCTTGTTGTAGGGTGGGTCGAGTCTTCGAGACCCACCGAAGCGGCGGACACCCAGCGGTGGGTCTCGAAGACTCGACCCACCCTACAGGTTTGTAAAACTGATTAATTACCGGAGGACCGCCGATGAAGCCCTTCGATCTGCACGGGCTGAAGACCTACGATCTGGCCTCGCGCCCCTCCAAGGTGTTCGTCGAGGACCTCGGTCGGCCCGTCGCCTCGGGCGCGACGGTGGCCGACTGGCTCGACTCCCTGCCGAAGCAACTGGCGGCCAACGAGCTGCGCAAGGTCCGCGATCATCTGTGCCGGGCGAAGGCGGATGAGCGGACGGTCGTGGCGGCGATGGGCGGCCATGTCATCAAGACCGGCTGCGGGCCGTACCTGATCGACTGGATTCACCGCGGCGTGATCGGCGCCGTCGCCATGAACGGAGCGGCGGCCATTCACGATCTGGAACTGGCGCTGGCCGGCAAGACGAGCGAAGACGTGACGGCCACACTGCACGCCGGTCAGTTCGGCATGGCCCGCGAGACAGCCGACGCCTTTGCCGTGGCGGCGCTGGGCGGGTCGCAAGAAGGCGTCGGCCTCGGCGCCGCTCTCGGCCGCTTTCTCGACGTGACCAAGTGCATGAACTCCGAGGCCAGCGTCCTCCTGGCCGCGTATCGCGCCGGCATTCCTTGCACCGTTCACGTCGCCATCGGCACCGACATCGTTCACATGCACCCCCACGTTTCCGGCGCCGCCCTCGGCGAAGCGTCGATGCTCGACTTCCGCATCCTGTGCAGCGTCGTCGCCACGATGGAACAGGGCGTGTGGCTGAACCTCGGCAGTGCGGTGCTGCTCCCGGAAGTGCTGCTCAAAGCGGTGAGCGTGGTCCGCAACGTCGGCCACAGCCTCGACGGACTGGTCACGGTCAACGTGGACAAGGAGTCGCGCTATCGCAGCACGGTGAACGTGCTGACCCGGCCCGCCGCCAACGGCAGCGGCATCGAGCTGACCGGCCATCACGAGATCTTACTGCCTCTGCTGCACGCCGCTGTCGCCGAACGTCTCGCTCTTCAAACGCCGGGGCCGCTGGTGAAATCGGCGGCGTGATTACCTTCTCTCCTCTCCCCTGTACTCAGGGGAGAGGGAGTAAGCCGCGAACCCGGAGGGAGCCATGTCCCCCGCAACGACGGAAGCCACCGACCTCATCGAGCTGGTGCAGAACCTCGGTCAGCCGCGGGTGCTGGTGATCGGCGACCTGATGCTCGACCGCTATGTCTGGGGCGACGCCGGCGCATCAGTCAGGAAGCGCCGGTCATCCTGCTTCAGGCCGAGAAACGCGAAGAACGGCTGGGCGGCGCGAGCAGCGTGGCGACGATGCTCCGCGCTCTCGGGGCCAACGTCATGCTCGCCGGCGTCGTCGGCAACGATGCCGACGGCGAGCGCATCCGGCAAATCCTGATGGATCTCGGCATCGACTCAGAGTCAGTGTTGGTGGACGCATCGCGACCCAGCACGGTCAAGGAGCGTTACATCGGCCGAGCACAGGCCCGTCATCCGCAACAGATGATCCGCGTCGATTATGAAGTGCGAACGGCGCTGTCGGCCGGTGTTGAGGCAGACTTGATGCGCGCGGTCAGCGCGGCAACTCGTTCGGGCCGACGTGGTGCTCATCAGCGATTACGACAAGGGGGTTTGCACGCCGCGGTTGCTGGCATCGGTCATCGCTGGAGCGCGGTGCATGGCCTCCGCACGATCGCCGATCCCATTCGCGGCCACGATTATCGCAAGTACCACGGCTGCTCCGCGATCACGCCGAATCGACTCGAAGCCGGCCTGGCTACCGGGCGCGTACTGGCGGACACGATGCAAGCGTTGGAAGCCGCCGCCGAGCTGCGCGAACGGCTCGACCTGGAAGCGGCCATCGTTACGCTCGATAAGGAAGGGATGGCTCTCGTCCATGCCGACGGCCGGCAGGAAGTGTTTCCGACGCGGCCGCGCCAGGTCTACGACATCACCGGCGCCGGCGACATGGTGATGTCGGTGCTGGGCATGGCGCTGGCGGCGGGTGTGGAGTATGCCCAGGCGATCCGGCTGGCCAACATCGCCGGTGGACTGGAGGTCGAGAAGATCGGCGTCGCAACCGTCACGCGCGACGAGATCCTGCACGATCTCCTGCGGGCCGGACCAGGGACCGGTTCGGTACATAGTGCAGGTTTGAAGAAGATCCAGGTGCGCGAGCGCTTCTGCACGATCTCGAAAACCGACGCCGTCTCGGCCAGCGCGTCGCCTTTACCAACGGTTGCTTCGACGTGCTCCACGCCGGCCACGTGCAGTATCTGCAAGAGGCCAAGGCTCAGGCCGACGTGCTCGTGGTCGGGCTGAACAGCGACGTCAGCGTGCGCTCGCTGAAGGGGAACGGCCGGCCGGTCAACCCGGTCGAGGCCCGAGCGTTCGTCCTCGCCGGGTTGGAGTCGGTCGATTACCTGAGCGTGTTCGATGACGCGACCCCGCTGGAGCTGATCCGGGCGGTTCGACCGGACGTTCTCGTCAAGGGCGCGGACTACCGGCGCGAGGATGTGGTGGGTGCGGAGTTCGTCGAGTCCTACGGCGGCCGCGTCCACCTGGCATCGCTGCGACAGGGGTTCTCGACGACACAGTTACTGCAGCGTCTTGCTGCGGCGTGAATGAGGAACAAGCCGCGATGAACGTGGCCGTCTTTCTCCCTGGTTGGATCGGCGACGCCGTGATGGCGACGCCGGCGCTGCGCGCTCTGCGAAACCACTTTCGCGGCGGCCGGATCGTCGGCGTTGCCAAGCCCTATGTCGCCGGCGTCCTTTCGGGAGGGGATTGGTTCGACGAGTTGCTGCTCGATGGCGGCGGCCCCGGTTTGTGTAACCTGGCCAGCATCGCCTGGCGGCTGCGGCAAAAGAGCCATCGACGTGGCCGTGCTTCTGCCGAACTCATTCCGCGCCGCCCTGGCGGCTCGACTCGGCGGTTGTGCGCGGCGGATCGGCTATGCACGCTTCGGCCGCTCGTTCCTCTTGAGCGACGCGCTGCAACCCATCCGCGACACGGACGGACGCTTGAAGCCGAGCCCGGTCCTCGACGCTTACAACCTGCTCGCCGAGCGCGCGGGCTGTCCGGCTCCAACGCGGCGGATGGAGTTGTACACCACCGACGCCGATGAGGCCGCGGCGCAGCGCGTCTGGGACCTGGCAGGATTATCCGACCACTCCGAGGTTGTGTGTCTAAATCCCGGAGCGGCGTTCGGGTCGGCGAAGTTCTGGCCCACGGCTCACTTTGCCGCCCTGGCCCGCGACCTGGTGGCTCGGCGCGGCTGCGGCGTCCTGGTGCTCTGCGGACCCGGCGAACGTGCGATCAGCCGCGAGATCGTCTGTCTGGCACGGCAACCGGCCGTCCACTCCCTCACGGATTACACCTTGCCGGACGCCGACGGACCGCCGTTGTCTCTGGGCTTATCGAAGGCCCTGGTGCGCCGCTGCGATCTCCTTGTGACGACGGATAGCGGACCGCGCCACTTCGCCGCGGCGTTCGATCGTCCGGTCGTCACCCTGTTCGGGCCGACGCATATCGCCTGGACGGAAACCTACCACCCGCTGGCGCTGCACCTCCAGAAAGAGGTCGAATGCGGCCCGTGCCAGCAACGGGTTTGCCCGCTGGGGCATCATCGGTGCATGCGCGAGCTGACCCCCGCCGAGGTCCTCGCGTCCATCGAACGACTGCGGCCGGCACAGGCGGCTTGAGCGTGTTGTCATTTCTCCCCTCGCCCCGGTACTCCGGGGAGAGGGGTCGGGGGTGAGGGGTGAGGATCTGAGCAATCTTCTGGTTCTCTACCCCTCACCCCCGACCCCTCTCCCCGGAGTACCGGGGTGAGGGGAGAAGCAAGACCCTTCTCCCCGGAGTACCGGGGCGAGGGGAGAAAGTGCCGTCCTTGTAGAGCGTAGGGCAGTAGAGTTATCGCACTGACACGGAGCAGAATGACACGGACATGACGCTGTTCTCTTCCATACTTCTGTCGATCGCGGGCGGCGTTCTGCTGCTTGGCATCTGGCTGCGCCGGGGGCGTCGCGGTTTCGTGGAAGTGAATCCGCGCTACCGGGAGTTGTTGCAGCAAGAGGGATTGATCGAGGCTGGCGATTTTCTGGACGTTCGGGCCGTCATTGTGAGCGGCCACCCCGACCGCAACGTGGCGCAACTGACGCTCGGCGACGGTCCGGCGCCCGCGACCTTTTACCTGAAACGTGAAGAACGCGTCTCCTGGGTGGTTCGCCTGACCAACGCGCTGGCCGGCTTCGGTTTCACTTCCCTGTCGCTCCGCGAAGCGTGCCTTCTTCGAGCACTGCCCCACGCGGGTATCGACGGACCGGAATGGGTCGCGGTCGGCGAGGATCGAAGCGGGCGCGCGTTTCTCCTGCTGCGCTCCGTTTCCGGTGCGGTCGAGCTTCGCTCGGCTCTGGCGGAAGATCGCGACGTTCACAACCGCCGGCAACTGGCCCGCGTCCTGGGAGCCGCCCTGGCCAAGGTCCACGACGCCGGCTACGACCATCCCGACCTTTATGCCAAACACGTCCTGGTCGATCCGGCATCTCTGGATCTCGTCTTCCTCGACTGGCAGCGATCCTGTCGGCGGCGGAACCTCTCGTTATCGATCCGCGGCGCGATCTGGCAGCCCTGAACGTGACGGTGCCGGTGGAACTGGCGACCCGGCGCGAACGGCTGACTTGCCTTCAGGCCTATGCCGAGTTTTGGGGATGGTCGGAGCAGGAAAGAAAGGCCTTGGCGCGAGCCGTTCTGCTCCTCAGCGATCGCTTGCGGAAACGGCGTCACGTCCGCGAGAAGATGCAAGCGCCTGCCACGGTCCAGCAATGGATTCCTCTGCACGGCGGCAACGTGTGTGTCACGCCCGCATTTCAACGAATGGTTACCTCGCCTCCCGAATGGCTCACTCTCGACGGAAGATTCGCTCCACCCGTGGGAATTGTCTCACGAGACGAGGTTGCCCTCGGTGCGGGCTGGAACGGTGTGCTCGTCCGGCGTCGTGAGTGGTCTCTCCTTCGGTCGCTCTCGGACCTGGTGCGGAGCCGGCCGTCGCCAGCTCCCGAACAGCACCAGGCTGCGTTATTGTTGCGGCTCGAACGATATGGAGTGAGCGTCCCGCGCGTCCTGGCCATGGGCTGTCGCCGCGGGCGGTTCGGCCGGGTTGATTCGCTGTTGCTCACGGAGGCTATTTTCGGCGCCGAAGCGCTCGCCGACTGGATCGCGCGCGAATGGGACGAACAGGTTCGCCGACGTGTCTTGCTGAAACTGGGCGCGTTGCCTGCGCCGGTTGCACGAGGCCTGTTGCCATTTGCCGGACCGTGCCTTCCCGCTGGGCCTGCGCCGGAACGAGTTGGGTTCGTTGGAACCGGTCTTGACCGGAGCGGAGGGTCTGTTGCTCACCCGGGCGCCCAGCCCCTCGCTCGTCGGCCGAAACCTTGCTGCGTTTGAGTGCGAACTGCGCAAGTACGGTGCCACTCTCACGGACCTACGTTGGCTCCTGGAGGGATACACCGCGGCCGACCAACCGAGCCCCGCACTCAATCCGGAGACCGAGGCGATCTCCGCGGAACGGCAGTCGTTGCCCGTCGATTCGGCGCCGGTGCCGGTGCGCGCGGGCCCATGACGGCCTACCTCCAGAGGGCCTCGACGATGCCGGTCACAGTCGTCTCCGCGCCACCGCGCAGACCTCCTCTCCGCGGCTTCCCTGTGGGAGCGCTTGTTCCGGGGAGGCCGCCGGTTGACGGAACGAGAGGACTGGGCAGAGTTCGCCGGTAACGATTGGGCCGACCGCATCATGAGCCTGGACATCGCCGACCGCTTCCATGCCAAACAAGGGCGGTCCACCTGCCGCTGGACCTTGGATGTCCCCGGAGCGGCCGGCGGGAAAAAACGGCTGGTCGTGTACCTCAAGCGCCATCACCAGCTCTCGTGGTGGCGCGGTCTGCTGGCGGCAGTCTGGCCTGGCGGCAACTGGTCGCCGGCTTTCGCGGAGTTTGAACATCTGGAATGGGCGCGATCCCAGGGCTTGCCGGTCCCCGAGGTGGCGGCGGCGGCCGAGTACATAGGTCCACGCGGGCGCTTTCAAAGTGTCCTCGCCGTCGAGGAGCTGACGGGGATGCTGCCCTTGCACGAGGCGGTCCCGCTGGCGGCCACGCGCCTCGACGCGGAGACGTTTCGCCGCTGGAAACGCGGCCTGGTCGCGGAGATGGCACGCCTGACGCGCTTGCTGCACGACCGCCGCCGCTTCCACAAGGACCTCTACTTGTGCCATTTCTACATCACGCGCGAGGACACGGCGCTGGTGCCGGAGTGGCGCGGCCGCGTTTTCCTGATCGACCTGCACCGCCTCGGCCGTCATCCGTGGACGTGGCGGATCTGGCAAACGAAGGACCTCGCGCAGTTGCTTTATTCCTCCGAGGTGCCCGGAATCGACGCGCGCGATCGGATCCAGTTCTGGCGCGATTACCGCGGACCAGACGGATCAGGCACCGGGGGTTGGTTGCGACGCTATGTGCTATTCAAGTGGCGGCTCTACCGGCGCCACAACGCCCGCCGCAAGGCGGCCGTGGCGCCGGACCCCGTGTGACGGGTTCTTCTCCCCTCTCCCCTGTGTAATCAGGGGAGAAGAGACACGGCTTGGAGGACGAATTTTCAATTCGTCCAAGATCCGGACGAATTGAAAATTCGTCCTCCAAGCCGTGTCAGACAAATCGCCCCGGGAGGATCCATCGTGACGCGTGATTCTGGTTTCAGGACATGCCCCCAGCCTCCACGCACTCGACCGGGGGGACGAATGCCGAGTCGGGCCGGAGGGAGTAGCGAACGGCAATGAATATCGCATTCTGTTACGAAAGCGTGTTGCCGACCCGCGGCGGCTGCGAAACGTACATCGCGGGGCTGGCGCGCCGGCTGGCAGCGGACGGGCACGACGTGCATCTCTACGCCTGCCGCTGGGATGCCGCCGCGCTTCCGGAACGGCTGCACGTTCACCCGGTCCACCTGGCGCCCTGTCCCCGCTTCCTTCGGCCCTGGTTCTTCAGCCGAGCCTGCGCGAAGGCCTTGCACGGCAGCGATCATCAGGTCACCATCGGCTTCGACAAGATCGTCGGCATGGACGTCGTCTACCCGCAGGGTGGGTTGTACGTCGCCACCGCACGGCACAATCTGCTCAAGCACCGTAGCCCGCTGGCGGCGCGACACTACGCGTTCTGAAGCTCTTCGACCCCGCTTATCTGTCCTATTGTGCTCTCGAAAAGCGCCAGTACCTGGGAATCCGCCGGCCTCTGGTCATCGCCATCAGCGAGATGGTGCGCGACCACATTCAAGAATATTATGGCCTGCCGGCGGAAGATTTACGGCTGGTCCGTCTGGCGACCGACGCCGAGCGCTTCGACGAGTGCGATCGGCCGAAGAGGCGGCACGAGTGTCGCCAGGAATGGGGCATCGAACCGGATAAGACCGTTGGCTTGTTTGCAGCCATGAACTATCGGCTGAAAGGGCTGGAACCGCTGTTGTACGCTGTGCGCCGCCTGGCCGAGCAGCGCAACTTCCGGCTGCTCGTCGCCGGCAATAAGGACACGGGCGAGTTCGAGCGCCTGGCCCGGAAGCTCGGCATCGCCGATCGGGTGCGCTTCATTGGCTACTGTGCCGACATGCGCAATTGTTACTTCGCGGCCGACTTCTTCGTCCATCCGACCTTTTACGACCCCTGCTCGCACGTCGTCCTGGAGGCGATGGCCTGCGGACTTCCGGTCATCACGATGCGCTACAACGGTGCCAGTGAGCTGCTGCATCCGCCGCGCGAGGGGTTGGTGATCGACGATCCGCACGACCACGAGCACCTCGCCTGGTGCCTGGGGCAGATGCTCGATCCGGTGCGGCGTGCGGCATGCGGCCAGGCTGCTCGGAAGACGGCCGCTCAATGGACCTTCGAGCAGCACTATCGTCAGATGCTAGGGGTGTTCACGGAAGCCGCCGCCCGCAAACGTGCGGCGTGAATGCCGCCGGGGGTGCGCGAGTACGCGACCCCCGTCTGGGCTATGCAACCCCTTCGGGGTAAATGCAGAGTTGCCCGAAGTTGTCTTTACCCCGAAGGGGTTCTAGAGTTCAGCCGGGGGTCGCGTACTCGCGCACCCCCGGCGGCTGTCTCTCACCCCCGGCGGCGAATGGGATACAATGCATTTGCCCCATCCCCGTCGTGAAGATAGTCCCCTGCCGAGTCCGTTATGAGTCCTCTCGTCCCTCTCCTCCTCACGCTGATTCTCTCGTATCTCGTCGGTGCCATACCGTTCGGCTATCTCATCGCGCGCTGGCGTGGCGTGGACATCATGCGTCAGGGCAGCGGCAATATCGGCGCCACCAACGTCGGCCGCGTGCTGGGTCAGAGGTTCGGCATCCTCGTCTTCCTCCTTGACTTCCTCAAAGGGGCGCTCCCGGTCCTGGCGGCGCGAACGCTGGCGCCGAACGGCCTGGAGCTTGCCTCCCGATACACTCCCGGTTGCGGCCGGGGTCGCGGCTTTCCTCGGACACCTTTTCCCCGTCTACCTGCGTTTCCGCGGCGGTAAGGGCGTTGCCACTGGGGCGGGCACTGTCGCCGTGTTGACGCCACTACCCGCCGCCCTCGCCCTGCTCAGTTGGGTCGCCACGCTAGTGGTCACGCGCTACGTATCGGTGTCCTCGTTGCTCGCCGCCGCGCTGCTGTGCGCCGGTTGTCTCGCATGGACTCCGGAGCCGTGGGCGCGCGAACACCAGGTCGTCACGGGGTTCTGTTTCGTAGCCGTTGTCCTGGTCTTCGTGCGGCACCATGCCAACATTCGCCGTCTGATCCGGGGCACCGAGAATCGCCTTCAGGAGACTCCCGCCATGCTGCTTCTCAGCAAAACCATCCACGTCCTCGCCGTCGGCCTGTGGTTCGGCACGCTCGTCTTCTTCGTCGTCGTAGGCTTGTTGCTGTTCACCAACTTCGAGAAAGAGGCGCTGAAAACCGACGACGAACCCTTCGCCTGGATGCCGCGGATCGAACGGTATTACGCGGCGAAACCGATCGCCGACAAGCCGGGCCTACCCGATTGGCTGCGCAAGGAACCGGGCACACGTGCGGCCGGTTTTGCCGTCGCACCGATTTTTCCCTGGTATTTCGGCATTCAGGGCGTGTGCGCTCTACTCGCGGCGGCGACGGCACTGTCGTGGATCGGCTCGCACAAGCAGCGCGTCCACAAGGTGCGCGCCGGTATTGCTCTCGCCGCGTTGTTATGCGTTGCGGGAGGCAACTGGCTGGAACGGCAGGTGGCCGCGAAGACCGGCGAGCGCAACGCCACCGTGGATACCGCGCTCGGTGAACCGACGCAGGAGAACATCGCTCGCGCCGAAACAGTACGCGCCGATTTCGGCAAGCTGCACGGTTACAGCATGATGCTGAATCTCGTGACGCTGCTTCTGGTGACGGCGGCAATGGCCCTGGCCGCGCAGTTACCGAGCGCCGTGCCCGCGCCGATCGATTCATCGCGGAACGGACACGCATCTGGGAAAGATCGGGAGATCGCCAGGGCGGTTCCGTCGTGATGAGCCAGGCTCGATACCGCAACGGTATGGCAGCGCTACGCACTGGAAAAACAGCATTTTCTCCCCTCTCCCCGGTACTCCGGGGAGAGGGGTCGGGGGTGAGGGGAGAGCCGCTGAGCAGTGTTCTGGCCCTCACCCCTCACCCCCGACCCCTCTCCCCGGAGTACCGGGGAGAGGGGCGTAGCGCTGCGGTCAGGCGGCGTGCAGAAAGCTGAATTCCAGGCCGCGCGGCGAGATGTGGAAGATCCGGTAACCCGCGTCGTTCAACTGTCTTACCGCCCGCACCGTCGCTCCGAGGCCCACGCCAGGAAAATGGTGATGAAACTCAATCAGCACCTGACCGGCGTAGATACCGGCCGCGAGTAGATCATCCAGGACGCCGTACTCCGCTCCTTCGATGTCCATCTTCAGTACGTCGATGCGCTCGTGGCCCCGCTCGGCCATCAGCGTTGCCAGGCGTCGTACAGGCAACTTCAGGTCATCCCCCACATCCATCTCGGATAGCGTCGGGTGATAATTGAACCGACTGCCGTGGCGCGGCAGACGGAACGACGCGGAACCGTCATGGCCGGCGATGCCGAGGGGGGAGAAGTGGAACTTGTCGGGGAGGGCCTGCGATCGAATCCACGCCACGCTCGCCGGGGTAGGGTCGAACGCATGGACGGTCGTTCCGAACCGCCGAATGAGGGCCAATTCCCAGTCGATGTTGTCGCCGACGCCGAAGGAGTAGACGATGCTATCGGGTCCCAGCCCTTCGGGGCAAACCGTCCAAACGCCGGAGCGGGCGCCGGCGGTCCAGGTGGGGACGACGCATTGCCGGACGATTCGGTGTCGAGCGAGGCGGTAGCGCCGCCAGAAGAGTTTGAACGCGCGGAAGATCATCGGGTCCATCCGTGGGAAGCTGTCTCCTCGTCCAAGAGGAGAAGGGGGATGATACCATTTGGATCGATTCCGGCACAAGACGCCTGTTTCCGTTTTCGATCGTTACCCCACTCTGGGTTGCTGCTGCGTCAGGCAGTGCAGCGTGCCCAGTCCCCAGATCAGATCGCCTGCGTGAATGCCGACGACGGTTCGATCAGGGAACAGATCGGCGAGAATGCCGAGCGCCTTGCGGTCGTTCGGATCGTTGAACGTCGGCACCAGGACGCGCGAATTGGCGATGTAGAAGTTCGCATAACTCGCCGGCAGTCGCTGCCCGGCGAAGAACAGCGGCGTCGGCATCGGCAGATCCACCACCTCCAGCGGCCGACCGTCCAGGTCGCACATTCCGCGCAACCGCTCTCGGTTGTCCCGGAGCGTCACCCAATTCGCATCTTGTGAGTCAGCCTCGATCACAGTGACGACGGTGCGCGAGCCGATAAAGCGGGCAAGGTCATCGACGTGGCCATGCGTGTCGTCGCCGGCGATCCCGTTGCCGAGCCACAAGACCTTGCGGATGCCGAGATAGTCGCTCAGCACCTGTTCAAGGTCCTCGCGCGGAAAGATGCGGGTTGCGGGCCTGAATCGGGCTGAGCAGGCACTCTTCCGTCGTCAGGAGGAGGCCCGCACCGTTCACGTCGATGCTGCCGCCCTCCAGCACGACGCGCCGATCGCGGCAAACCGGTTGCCAGCGCCGCAAGTGGAAATGCTCGGCAAGCCAGGCGGGAACCGCGTCGTCGAGCTGCCAGTTCTCATATTTGGCCCAGCCGTTGAACTGCCAGTCGGTGACGGCCACTTCGCCCCGTTTATCCCGTACGAAAAAGAGGGGCGTAATCCCGCGTCCAGACGCGATCGGTGGGAACGTGGAAGAACTCGACCTGCTGGAGGTCCACCGCTCGTTTACGCAGGACGCCCCTGGCCCGTCGCTCCGCGGCGCCGATCGTTGACGAGGATGCGGACGGTTTCGGAAAGGGCGAGATGATAGACGATGTCCGCGTAAACCCAGGGGATGGCTGCGAACTTGCCGGGCCAGTCGTCACGCTGGTGCGGCCAGGCGATCCAGGTGGCTTCATGCGGCTCCCATTCGGCGGGCATGTGAAAGCCGAGCGACGCGGGGAGTTGGCTTGATTCCATTGGGGTGGAAGATTATCAGTTTTTCTCGCGGTCCGTCCCATTAGTCGCGGTCCGAAACTGCCGCGAGTATGGTATAGTTCAATTGTACGGATCGTTCGGGGCCTCGAGCATGAAGGGGAGATGATTCGGAAGGAGATGACCGTGTCGTGCGTTGCAGAAGCAGAATCATCCTGTTCATTTTCCGACTTCAGGCCGTTGCCGCTGCTAGGCAATCCGCACGTTCAGACGCTGCTCGGGCATCTGCTGCGCGGTCCGGCGGTACAAATGCCGACCCGGCGGCGTGTCGTTTGGCTGTCGGACGGCGACGGCCTGGTGCTGCACGACACGGTCCCACCCGATTGGGTCCCCGGCGACCCTGTGTCTGTCCTCGTCCACGGTTTGACCGGCTCACACGCCTCCCCTGGCATCCAGCGCCTGGCCGTCTTACTGCTGGAGCGCGGCGTGCGCGTGGTGCGCTCGACCAGCGCGGGGCGGGAGCCGGATTGCCGCTGGCGCGCCGCTTCTATCACGCCGGACGCTCCGAGGACCTGCGGACGGTGCTGGAGGAAGTCCATCGCTGGTGCCCGCTCTCTCCCCTTCTTCTGGCCGGTGTCTCGCTCGGCGGCAACGTGTCGCTGAAATTGACCGCCGAGGCCGCCGGACGCGCAGTGCCCGGCCTGGCGCACGTGGCCGTCATCGCCCCGCCGATCGACCTGGAAAGCTGTGCCGTGTTGCTCAGCCACCGCCGCAATCGGATCTATGAGAGCCATTTTGTCAGCGAACTGATCGTCGATGCTGAGAAACGACAGAAACACTTCCCCGACCTGCCGCCGCTCCGTTTCCCACGGCGCATGACGGTGCGTCTGTTCGACGACTTATACACGGCGCCGCGGTCCGGCTTCCGCGGACTCTGTCGATTACTATCGCCTCTCCTCCTCCGCGCCGCTCATCGGGCGCATCACTCACCCCACGCTGATTTTGACGGCGCGCGACGATCCGTTCATCGCGGTGGAGCCGTTCGAGCGACTGACGCCGCCGCCGAGCGTGACACTGCGCATCCTGCCGAAGGGCGGCCACATCGGTTTTCTGGGCCGCGACGGCCTCGGCGGCATCCGCTGGGCGGAACGGCGCGTCGTCGAATGGTTGTTACAGGGGTGAATCGTCCGCACGCTAATTAGCCCCCGGCAATGGCGGGGGCTGAATGGTGCTCAGAGCCGCACATGGATCCAGTACCGATAGCGAGCCGCGTTGCCGACCTGCGATCGAGTGCCGTCAATCGCGTCCTGGCCGAGGTCCGTCAGCTTCAGCAGTCAGGCCGCTCCGTGGTGTCCCTGATGCGTGGCCAGCCCGACACGCCGACGCCGGCCCACATCGTCGCCGCTGCCGAGCGCTCCCTGCGCGACGGCCGCACCGGCTATCCCGACAACCAGGGCGAGCCGAATCTGCGCGAAGCCGTCGCCGAGAAGCTGCTCCGGACCCAGCAGCCTGACCTATGATCCGGCTCAAGAGATCCTCATCACCGACGGCGCGACCTGCGGCATCAGCACTGCCCTGGCCGCTCTGCTCGAACCGGGTAGTGAAGTGCTTCTGCCCGATCCCGTCTACGATGCCTATACGTCTCCCGTCGCGCTCTGGGGCGGTCGAGTCGTGTACGTCCCATCGCGGATAATCGAGAGACGATTTGTCCTCGATCGCGCTGCTCTCGAAGCCGCCTGGAATCCCCGTACCCGCGTGCTGCTGCTGAATACACCGTGGAACCCGGTCGGCACCGTCATGACGCGGGAAGAACTGCGCGCGGTGATGGTGTTCGCTGAGCAACGCAATCTGATGGTGCTCAGCGATGAAATTTACGAAACGCTGATCTACGACGGCCGGCAGCACGTCTCTCCGGCGGCGCTGTCGCCGGAGTGGCGCGAGCGGATCGTGCTGGTGAACAGCCTGTCGAAGACCTACGCCATGACCGGCTGGCGCGTCGGCTATTGTGCCGGCCCTGCGGCGCTGATCCGGGCGATGCTGCTGCTGCTGCAACAGTCGAGCCGCGGACCGGCGACCTTCGTTCAGGATGCGGCGACGTGCGCGCTGCGCGCCGATCAGACCTGCGTGCGGCAAATGACTGCGGAGTATCAGCGGCGCCGGGACGAAGTAGTACGTGGCCTGAGCGGCATTCCCGGCGTCGAACCGTTGGTGCCGGAGGGCGGGCTGTTCGTGATGCTGGACATACGCGGGTTAAAACGCCCCTCGGACGAAGTGCGGCGCTTCCTGTTGCACGAGGCGGGCGTGGTCGTCATCCACGGGGCAGCGTTCGGACCGGGCGGCGAAGGAACGCTGCGGGTGTCGTTCGCGGCGGGTGGGGCGACGTTGGAACAGGGGTTGGAGCGGCTGCGTTCGGGATTGGTGCGCCTGTGCGACTGAGCGGCTACGGCACCGGAAGCTCCGCTGTTTGTCGCCTTTCCACAAGGACAGTATAATTGGGGATGTCCGTATTTCAGTGGGGACCACGCCATGACCACCAAAGAGCGCATCAAGGAGGCCATCGACAATGTCGAGGATGAAACCCTCGATGAGTTGTACAGCCTGATTCGCACCTTCCTCGCAAACAAAATGACGCCGCCAAAGACCGGAATCATGACCAAGCTCAACCGCATCAAGATTGAAGCACCGGCGGACTTCTCAGCGAATCTCGACCAGTATCTCAGCGGAGAAAAACGTGTCGAAGACAATGTTCATTGACACGTTGTTTGTGGTCGCACTTCTGAACCAGCGCGACCAGTATCATCGACGAGCCGAGGAACTGGCCGGCCGGTATGAGGACGGTCGCTTCCTCATGACGGACGCCGTTCTCTTGGAGATCGGCAACGCGCTTGCGCGGAACTATAAAGACCAAGCCGTCGAGGTCATCGAGCACTTCCTCTCTTCGGAGGATGTGGAAGTAGTTCGATTGACACCGGCGTTATTTGAGGCGGCATTTGCTTTGTACAAGACGCATCTCGACAAGGAATGGGGCCTGGTGGATTGCCTCTCTTTTATCGTGATGCGACGAGCGGGAGTGGCGGAGGCTCTGACTTTTGACCACCATTTTGTTCAGGCAGGCTTTCTGGCCCTCATGCGCGATGATAGAATCGCTGGCGGTTGACAGGGGACCGCCTCGGCGGTTCAATACACTTCACGATATTCCGAAACGTCTGCTTCTCTTGGCCGGGCTCTCAATTCGGAGGCTTGCCTTGTCAGTCGCATCTCCACTTACAAATTTGCCGCTACCCATTCCCTCCGAATTCGTCTACCGCTTCACGGCGGAACAGCTGCGCCGACTACGGACGGCAGGCATTCTGCCTGAAAATGGCGAGGTGTCGTGTCACGACGGCTTGATCGTGGCGGGAGAAACACCCTATCGTTTCAGCGTCGCCCAGTACCAGCAGATGATCTCCCGAGGCATCCTCAGCGAGGACGAAGCCGGTTGAACTGCTCGCAGGATGGATCGTCACGAAAATGGCGCGCAACCCACCGCACGATTCGGCCCTGTTCCGTACACAACAAAACCTGACGCGCGTGCTGCCGGACGACTGGATTTGCCGCTGTCAGTCCGGAACGACAACCGACGATAGTCAACCGGAGCCGGACCTGGCCGTCGTGCGCGGCCCAGAGGATCGCTATGACGTGCCGCCACCCGACCTCAGCCGATGCCGGTCTCTTCGTCGAGATCTCCGACTCATCCGTGGAGCGAGACCACGACTTCAAGGGCGCATCTATGCGGCGGCGCGAGTGCCGATTTACTGGATCGTGAACATTCCCGAAGGCCGCGTGGAGGTCTACACAACGCCGAGCGGTCCGTGCGATGAGCCGGCTTACGCCGAGCGGCGCGACTATACCCTCGATGAGGTTGTGGCGTTGATGCTCGATGGCTGTGAAATTGCGCAATTGCCTGTGCGTGATCTGCTGCCGCGAACAACTCTTGGAAGCGGCTCGTCCCCGACTCGATAACGTTAAATCGGACCTCGAAGAAGGACCGCAGTCATGCCTCTGCTGGACCACTTTCATCCGCCCGTCAGCGAGCGCCGCAGCTGGGAAGGCTTTCACGGCCTCTGGGCGGCCGCGCTCGTCGAGAAGCTCAATCGCGACATCCTCGACGAGGATCACTTCGCCGACATGCAAGTACATGTCGGTAGCCCGGTCGAGGTCGATATTGCCACACTCGAGGAGTCGCACGCGGAACCGAGGAGCGCGGTGCCGTTGCGACGGCCACCCGGAGGCCGTGTGGACGCCGCCCGCCACGGACCTCGTCCTGCCCACCGTATTTCCCGACGACATCGAAGTTCAGGTGTTCGCCACCGCTACCGGCGCGACGCTTGGTGGCGGCTATCGAACTGGTCAGTCCCGGCAACAAGGATCGTCGGGAAGCGCGCCAGGCCTTCGCCGCGAAGTGCGTCGGTTACTTGACGCGCGGCATCGGCTTGATCGTCGTGGACATCGTTACCAATCGCTTGGCCAATCTGCATAACGAAGTGATCGGCCTCCTGGGTCGCGCGGAGCCGTTTTTGCTGGCGCCTACCGCCACGACCTATGCCGTGGCCTATCGACCGTCGCGCCAGCCGTCCGGGGATCAGATCGAGTTGTGGCCCACGGCTGTTGCCGCTGGGCCAGCCGTTGCCGACATTACCGTTAGCCCTCCGTAATGCCGGGGTCGTGCCTGTGGATCTCGAAGAGACCTATTGCGAGGCGCAGTGAGCGGAGCCGTCTGCGGACTGAGAGGAAGACATGGCCGGCGTCGCATTGCCGGTCCTTGACGAACCTCGTGCATCCGTGGATGTCGCCGCCTTCCGTGAAGCGCTGTCTCGGCCACTGCACCGCCGAAATCCGCTTCGACCGCCTCAGCCGGGCCCTCTACTCCACCGATGCCAGCGTTTACCAGATCGTGCCGCTCGGCGTCGTGCTGCCGCGCACGGAGGAGGACGTCGTCGCCGACGGTGCAGACCTGTGCGCGCTTCGGCGTGCCGATCACGGCGCGCGGCGGCGGCACGTCGCAGGCGGGGCAGTGCATCGGTGCCGGCGTCATTCTCGATTGCTCGAAGTACTTCAACCGCGTGCTGGAGATCAACGCCGCCGAGCGCTGGGTGCGCGTTCAGCCCGGCTGCGTGCTCGACGATCTCAATCAGCAGAGCGGCGCCGCTCGGCCTGCAATTCGCCCCGGACATCTCCACCGCCAACCGGGCCACCATCGGCGGCATGATCGCCAACAATTCGTCGGGCACGCATTCCGTCATTCACGGCAAGACCATCGATCACGTCCTCGAACTGCGGGTCGTCCTGGCCGACGGCAGCGTCGTCTCGGCACGGCCGCTCGACGCGAGCGGAACTGGAAGCGAAGTGCTGCCAAGCAGGACCTGGAAGGACGCGTGCTATCGCGTCGTCGCGTCGGCTGGCCGAGAGACAATGCGGCGGAGATCGAGCGGCGCTATCCGAAGATCCTGCGCCGCGTCGGCGGCTACAACCTCGATCGCGCTTCGCTCGCGGGCCCGACACGGCAGTTCAACCTCGCGCATCTCTTCGTCGGCTCGGAAGGGACGCTGGGCGTCGTCGTCGAGGCGAAGCTGCGGCTGGTCGAGTTGCCGAAAGCGAAGGCGCTGCTGGTCGTGCAGTTCCCCGATCTGCTCGAAGCCCTGGCGGCGACGCCGACGATCCTGACGCATCGGCCCGCCGCGGTCGAGGTGATGGACCGGTACATCCTCGACAGCACCAAGCTCAACCCGGAGGCGGCCCGGCTGCGCGATTTCCTCGACGGCGATCCGCGGCGCCATCCTCATCATCGAGTTCTACGCCGAGCGCCCGGAAGACTCGACAGCCCGCCTCGAAACGCTGGAAGCCGACCTGCGGCAACGCGGCATCGGCTATCACTATCGCCAGGCCACCGACGCCGCGGCCGCAGCAGCGCATCTGGAAGCTGCGCACGCTGGCCCTGGGCCTGTCGATGGCGGAGAAGGGCGACGCCAAGGCGATCTCGTTCGTCGAGGACACGGCCGTCGCCCCGGAACGCCTGCGCGATTACATCGCCGAGTTTCTCGACATCATCGCGCGCCACGGCACCAAGGCCGGCGTCTATGCCCACGCCTCGGTCGGCTGTCTGCACGTCCGGCCGGTCGATCGACCTGAAGACCGACGACGGCGTCCAGCAGTTTCGAGGCGATCGCCGAGGAGGTGGCCGACCTGGTGCTGAAGTACGGCGGCGCGCTCTCCGGCGAGCACGGCGACGGCCTGGTGCGCAGTCCGTTTCAGGAGAAGATGTTCGGCCCGGTGCTCTACCACGCCTTCCGCGAGCTGAAACGGACCTTCGATCCGCAGGGACTGCTCAATCCCGGCAAGATCGTCGATGCGCCGCCGCTGACGGCACAACCTGCGCTACGGCCCGGCTTACGTCACGCCGGAGGTGCCGACGACGTTCGATTTCTCGGCCGACGGCGGCCTGACGCGGGCCGCGGAGTTGTGTGCCGGCGTCGGCGAGTGCCGCAAGAAGCGCGGCGGGACGATGTGCCCGTCCTACCAGGCGACCGCGAGGAGCAGCACAGCACGCGCGGCCGGGCCAACGCGCTGCGGCTGGCGCTGACCGGCCAGCTCGACCTGCACGGCCTGACCGACCCGGCCGTGAAGGAGGTGCTCGACCTGTGCCTGGAGTGCAAGGCGTGCAAGAGCGAGTGTCCGACCAACGTGGACATGGCCCGGCTCAAGGCGGAGTTTCTGCACCAGTATCATCGCAAGCACGGCCTGCCCTGGCGCAACCGGCTCTTCGGCCACGTCGCGCCAGCTGAGCCGCTGGGGCAGCCGGCTGGCGCCGGTGTCCAACTGGCTGATGCGCAGCCGGCTGTGCGCTGGTTGGCTGAACGAAAGCTGCTCGGCATCGACCGCCGCCGCTGCCCGCCCGCGTTTGTGCGCAGACGTCTCCGTCGATCAATCGCTTGCGCATCCGGCGAGAACCGTGGGACGATCGCAATCCGTCCGATCGCGGCAACAGATCCGCGTACACCGCATGCCAACGTGCCCTGCTCTTTCCCGACACGTTCACGAACTATCACGAGCCGGAGATCGGCCTGGCGGCGGTGCGTCTACTCGCACCGGCGCCGGCTGTTCGGTCACACTCGGGCCGCCGACGCTGACGCTGCTGCGGCCGGCCGCTGATCTCCAACGGCCTGCTGACCGAGGCCGTCGAACACGCCCGCCACAACGTCGTGAGCCTCTATCCCTGGGCGGCGACAGGCAATGCCGATCATCGCCTGCGAGCCGAGCTGCATCCTGACCATCAAGGACGACTATCCCGCACTGCTGCGCGGCGACCGGCGCCGCCAGGCCGAAGTGGTCGCCGCCGTCTGCCTGACGTTCGAGGAACTGCTCGACCGCCTGCTGACCGACGGCTCGTCGCCGTTCCGCGTCGGACCGAAACGCCTCCTGGTGCAGGGCCACTGTCATCAGCGCTCGCTGGTCGGCATGGCGGCGGCGCTGCGGCTGCTGCGGCGCATCCCCGGCGCCGAGGTGGTCGACCTCGACGCGGGCTGCTGCGGCATGGCCGGCTCGTTCGGCTACGAGAAGGAGCATTACGAGGTGTCGCGGCTGGTCGGCGAACAGCGGCTGTTCCCGGCGCTGCGCAAGGCGGAGCCGGCGGACGTCGTCGTGGCGTCGGGGTTCTCGTGCCGGATGCAGATCGCCCATTTCACGGGGCGCACGGCGCTGCATCCGGCGGCGCTGCTCGACTCCTTGCTCGACGAACCCTGAAAGGATAGGCTCACCATGATTCACGTGATCGCAACTATCGACCTGCACGCCGGCCGGCGCGACGAGTTCCTGGCGGAGTTCCACAAACTTGTCCCGCTGGTGCGCGCCGAAGCCGGTTGTCTGGACTACGGTCCGACGATCGACTTGCCGACCGGACTCTCCGCCCAAGTGCCGACGCGGGACCTCGTCGTCACCGTCGTCGAGAAGTGGGAGAGCCTCGACGCGCTGCGGCGCATCTCGCCGCCCCGCACATGGCCGAGTATCGGCTACGCGTCAAAGACATCGTCGCCGGCGTGAAACTCCAGGTTTTGCAACCAGCGTGACGGCGAAAAACGACAATCCCGATGTTCGGCTGCAACCACCCGCTGTATCGTCTACCCAGACAAGGGCGCTGATGTTGGACTACTGTACATATTCTTGTTCGTTTATGCTTGAGCGCTTTTCCTTGCGTAACCTATTGCTGTGAGTTTCACCGTGCGTTACGCTGACTTTACTCGCAACGCCGCTTCTCGACGAGGCTGGCCTTTCCGTGCTCGATCGAGACATACTCAGATGCTCGGCCGGAGAGACCAAGTTGCGACGATCGTCTGGAGGAGAGGGAATGCCATTTGAGATCACGAACCAAGGTGACTACCTCTTTGCCCGGTTTTACGGCGTTATCACGGCCGCCGATCTCGACCGGTTAGCGAGCGAGGTAGAAGTGCTGGAAGACTCTATCCCCACGGCGATGGATCGGATAGCTGATCTCACAGCGGTTGAACGCTTTGAGGTTGGCTTTCCTGCCATCTATATCCTCGCAACTCGCCGACGAGCGCGACAGTTCTCGAAACCGATAAAGTCAGCGATAATCGTCCGAGATCCAGTACAGTTCGGCTTAGCCCGTATGTTCCAGACGCTGAACGATAATCCACAGATCGAGATTCGGATTTTGTACAACGTAACCGAAGCCCAGAAATGGTTCACCGACGAGACGGCAAAGGGGACTTCATAGGACGGCAAAGGGGACTTCATGGATATTCGAGATAAACAATCTGCTGCTACACCGGTCCACTCCGCAACTAATCTTGATCGTACTTTCCAACCCCAGAGGGCACACTCATGAGCGAACAAGGCAAAACCGAACCCGTCAGTCGTCGTGATCTGCTGTGCGGTGTCGCGGCGGCCGGAGCGGCGACTGCTCTGGCTCCACTCGCCGTCGAGGCTGCGGAAGCCAAGGCGGTCCAGAACGGCCGCATCAAGCAGTCCATCGTCTTCTGGTGCTTCAACACCGCCGGCGAGAAGTGGGATATCGAGACTACCTGCCGCATCGCCAAGGAGCTCGGCTGCCCGTCGATCGAAATCGTCGATCCCAGCCAGTGGGACGCCCTCAAGAAACACGGCCTGATCTGCGCCCTTGCTCCTAACGGGATGCCGGGTGCCCCGTTTATGAAGGGCTTCAACAATCCGCGCTACCACGAGGAGGTCCTCACCCGGACCAAGAAGATGATCGACGTCTGTGCCGAGGCGAAGTTCCCGGCCGTGATCGCCTTCACCGGTTACAAGTGGAAGGATGCCGACGATCCGAAAAGCGGCGCGATCAGCCGCGAGGAAGGGGCCGACAACTGCGTGAAGGGGCTGAAGGAACTCGCCATCCACGCGGAGAAGAAGGGCGTGAACGTCTGTGTCGAGCACCTCAACACGCGCGATTCCTCGCACCCGATGAAGGGGCACCCCGGCTACCAGGGCGACGACCTGGATTACCTGGCCGGCATTCTCCGCCGCGTCGGTTCGCCGCGCATCAAGTTGTTGTTCGACATCTATCACGTGCAGATCATGCACGGCGATCTGATCCGCCGCATCGAGCAGACGAAGGACGTCATCGGCCACATCCACACGGCGGGCAACCCGGGCCGCGGCGAGTTGGACGACACGCAGGAGATCTTGTATCCGCCGCTCATGCGCAAGCTGCTGGAGATCAAGTACACCGGCTACGTCGGTCAGGAATTCATTCCGACACGCGATCCGCGTGAAGGATTGCGCCAGGCGGTGCGGTTGTGTGATGTGTGAGAGGAGGAGAGTACTGAGTACTCACTACCGGGTATTCGGTACTCACCACTCACCTGTTCCGATTCTGCGGGTAGCGATCCGGTAACCCCTGCCGATTTTTCTGAAGATTCCTTGCAGTGCCCGAATCCTCGAACTATACTCGGGCTAGAAAAGTTTCCCGTCGGTCGGATGATCGAGTTGTTTGGGTCGTGTCGGGCACCTCTTCGGACGTTGAGGATTCCATGACCTTCGAAAGCAGACCAGCGGGGGTTGCCGTCACCGTTGTTGACGACGAACCCGTGGCTCAGGACGTTCTTGTCCGAGCCGCCCGCTCCTGGGACTACCAGTGCCAGTCGGCCGGTACCGCCGAACAGGCGCTGGAACTGTTGCAACAACAGCTGACGCCCATCGTCGTCACCGATCTGCTGATGCCGGGACGCGGAGGTGTTTGGCTGGTGCGCGAAATCCGCCACCGTTGGCCCCAGGTCGGCGTGATCGTTTTGACAGCCGGCCACGACGCCGACGGCGCTCAGGAATGTCTGCAAGCCGGCGCTCACCACTACTTCTTCAAGCCGATCAAACTGGACGAGTTCCGCCACGTCCTCGAAACCACTTGGCGGACGTTCCAGTTCCAGCAGGCGGATCGGCTGTACCGCGATCAGCTGGAGCGCGACGTGCGCCGTCAGACCAAGCGCGTGCGCCACACCTTCCTGTCGGCGATCGACAGCCTGGTGCGCACGATGGAAGAGCGCGACGCCTATACGGCCGGTCATTCGATGCGCGTGCGCCACTTCGCATTGGCCCTGGCGTCCGTCGTCGGCCTCGATTCGCGCCGGCGCAAGTTCCTCAGTCTCGCCGCCAAACTGCACGACATCGGCAAGGTCGGCGTCCCCGAAGCGATCCTCAACAAACCGGCCGCCCTGTCGCTCGATGAGGAGAGCGTTATCCGCGACCATCCCGTGATCGGCGAACGCATCCTGACGCCGGTCATTCGCAACCGCGACGTTCTCTCCGCGGTGCGCGGCCATCACGAGCGCTTCGACGGCAAGGGCTATCCCGACGGTTTGCGCGGCGACCAGATCCCACTGCTGGCGCGGTTGATCGCCATTCCCGATTGTTTCGACGCCCTGACCACTTCACGCGCCTACCGGGCCGCGCTGCCGGTCTCGCAGGCGCTGAGCATCCTCCGCGAAGGGGCGGGAACGCAGTTCGAGCCGGAACTGGTGCGTGCGTTTCTTCAGGTGGCACCGCAGACTGCCGGTCGGCGATTTCCGCTGTGGATGAGAAGCTGTGGTCATTTCAAGAACGGTGTCGCCCACCAGCAGATCGCCGCGACGAGGGCGGTCCCCGGGATGGTGAGGATCCAGGCCCAAACGACACGACCGGCCACTCCCCAGCGCACGGCGTTCCAGCGCTGCAAGGTGGTGGTCGCGCCGACGATGGAACCGGTGATCGTGTGCGTCGTGCTGACCGGCACCTTGAGGAAGATGGTCAGGACCAGGGTCGCGGCCGCACCGCCCTCGGCGCAGAAGCCGTCCACGGGCCGCAATCGGCTCAGCTTCTGCCCCATCGTCTTCACGATCCGCCAACCGCCGAACAAGGTGCCGATGCCCATCGCGAGATGACACGCCAATACCACCTCCGTCGGCACCGTTCCCGGTGCGGGGAAACCCTGCGACCGGCTGGCTGTGATCAGCAGTAAGAAAATGATGCCCATCGTCTTCTGCGCGTCGTTGCCGCCGTGGCCGAGGCTGTAGAATGCTGCCGACACGAGCTGACCCTTACGGAAGAGCTTGTCCACACGCCGGGGCGTCGATCGGCGGAAAAGCCATGCAACGACTATGCCGATGATTGTCCCGAGTGCGAAGCCGATCAGCGGCGCCAGCACGATGAACACCACCGTCCAGCCGATACCCTCCCACTGGAGTGACGATGGTCCCGCCTGCATGAGCGCTGCCCCAACCAGGCCGCCGATCAAAGCGTGCGACGAGCTGGTCGGCAATCCCCAGTACCAGGTGAGAATGTCCCAGAAACAGGCGGCAAGGAGCGTGGCGGCGATGACACGATCGTTGACGATCGCGGGGTCGATGATGCCCTTGCCCATCGTCGCCGCCACGGTCAACGGGAAGATCAGGAAGGCGATGAAGTTGAAGAATGCCGCCCAGACGACAGCGGTCGTTGGCGCCAGCACGCGCGTCGAGACGACGGTCGCTACCGAGTTGGCCGCATCGTGAAAGCCGTTCAGGAAGTCGAACAGCAGCGCCAGCGCGATCAGCGCCCACACCGTCGCGGACAGTTGCGCCAGGGGATAACGAGGAAGTTGTCCCACTGGACGGTTGCGAACAGGGCGGCCATGTCAGCTCCCCTTGATGACGATCTCGGAGATGATCATGGACACGTCCTTGCAGGCGTCCACCGTCTCTTCCAGCCAACCGTACAGCTCGCGGAGCTTGATGAGCTGCAACACCTCCGGCGGATTGGCGAACAGGGCGGCGTCGGTCTCCCGGTAGACCTGGTCGGCCTCGTTCTCCAACTTGGTGATCTCACGCAGACGGGTATGAATGCCGTCGATATCCTTCATCGAGCGGCAGAGACGGATCGCCTGTTCGAGATGGCCGCAGCAATCGCGGACGATGCGGGCCAGCGTCACCGACTCCGGCGTCGGCCGGTCGATGCGGAACGTGAAGAAGCGGTGGGCCGTCTCTTCCATGTTGTCCATCACGTCATCCAGGGATGTGGCCAACGTGTGAATGTCTTCGCGGTCAAACGGCGTGATGAAGCTAACGTCGAGCGCCTTGATGATGCGTTCCACCACCAGGTCGCAATTATGCTCCTCCTGCCTCAACTCCTCGCAGCGCTGGGCTACACGATCGGAGGGGTTGCCCTTACCGAGCGGGAAGGACTGCACCCCCGAGTTAGCGGCCGTCTCCCGGAAACTATCGCCGGGGTTCGGCCCGCGGTCGAAGTTGGTGAGCATGTCGAGAAACTTCTCCGAGGCGCACGTGAGAAGCGCCGCCGTTTCGTCGAACATGTCGAAGAACTTCATCTCTCGGGGTATGAGGCTGAACGCCATACGTCGCAACGCTCCGAAAGGACGGCGGGGAGTGAAAGGGCAGAGGCGAGTCTACATGCCATTTCACGTTTTTTTGGCGTTGCGGCAAGGGGAGGCGTTAGCCCGCCGCGCCAGCAAGGGAACCCTTGCTGGCGCGGCGGGCTAACACTCTTACGGTCGCACCTCGAACGGGATCGTCACCGTCTCGGTCTTGATTTCGCGCTCGATCGGGCGGAAGACGTCCACCTCGAAGGGCCGGCCGATGCTGTTGCCGGCCAAGTCTTCCAACCGCGAATCCGCGACGAGGCGATATTTCCCCGCGATCCAGGCTTCGGCCGGCACGAACTGCCAGCGCTTCTCCTCGTCGACGACCGTCACCGTTCCAGCAACTTTTCGACCGCTCGCATCCTCCACCCAGACGAGGCGGTGCAGGAGGGCGTGGTCGAGCGGCTTGGGAAAGACGACCAGCAGCTGCGCCTTGCCGCCGGCAACCGGCGGTTGCAGTTTCCACGACTTCGGATCGATCGCCTTCTCCTCGGGCGATCCAACAGCGAATGTCTTGCGATAGGTTTCCCGAAGCGGTTGATCCGCGGCGTCGGTCCAGGCGCGGTCGATCACCAGGGTGTAGCGCTTGCCATCCTCCAGGACAGGACCGAGATCCTCGCGCGGCTTCAATCCCTTCTTGATGCGACCTGGATCGATGAAGAGCGTCAATCGTTTCCCTTGCGGATCCCACAGTTCCTGGTCGATTTCCAGAAAGGGCGACTCGACGGGCTTGCCGTTGGGATCGAGCAGCTTGATGTGCCGGTAGCTCTCGCCGCGGCCCATCGGTGTCGAAAAGTGCAGGTAGAACTTGAGCTGATTCTCCGGCAGTCGGTTCGCGGTCGGATAGATCTGCTCGACGACCGCCTTGACGCTCGGTGCCTTCTTCGGCAGGGAGAGTTTCACCTCGATCGCCCGGCGATCGTCTTTGCGCTCGGGGACCATCGACGGATCGAACACGGCGCGGTAGCCGACACCGGGAACGAGAGGGAAACGCGGTACGAAGCGGAGGACGGCCCCCTCGACGCGGTAGGTGCCGAGCATCGGGGGGAGAGTGCGATCGGTTTTATCCACGAACATGGCGAACACCTTCGGCCAGACGTCCGATTCCGGCGCGAGGCGCGACAGGACGGCGCGGTCGTTGGCGTCGAGCCCGGTTACCTCAATGGCCTTACCGTCCGGTGCAAGCCGCACAGCAGGCTCGGCAGCAATCGAGCCGACAGCGACCACAAGGGCGATGAAACTGCGCATCGAGCTGCTGAAGTTCATGGAATTGCCCGTTCACAAAAAAGTTGAACCGCGACACGAAGGGGGGAACGATCGATTCGTGATCCCCCTTCGCGTCGCGGTCAAGACGACAACAATGCCGCATCACGGCAGTTCGATCGTCTCCAGGTTCATGCCGCTATCCGTCTTGACGAGGAGGATGGCGTGCTCCTTGTCGAAGCGGTCGAGCTGCTCGACACCCTTGAGCGACGTGATGGTTTCGTAGCCGACGCCGGCCTTGCCCGGAACCCTGGCATCCGGGATAGCCGCGGCAGTCCCGACCCCTTCGGCCGCGATCTTGATGACGCCGTGCTTGCTGTTGGCCATCAGGATGTAATCCTTCCCACCCTTGGTGTAGACGATCATGTCGAGCGGCCGATTGCCGTTGCCCAGTTCGGCGATGGTCGAGCCCTTGACCTTCGCGCCTGGCTTGAGGTCCGACGCAGGAATACGGACCAACGGCGTGCAGGTGTAGGCGGCGAGCAGGTTCACCTCGCCCTTAATCTCGTACGTGACGAAAGTGCGGATGGGGGAGGCCGTTTCCAGCTTGCCGTGCGCGCCATGATAGATCTGGATGCCGGTGCCCCTGTCCGCTTCCGTGAACGGGAACTTGATGGCCCGCAGCGTCGAAGCGAACTCCTCGGTCGACAGGCCCGCAACGTAAAGCGTGCCCTTGGCGTACCCCATCTGGGTGATGGCAACGTTCCCCTGGGCCGGGTTCGGGTTCTTGGTTGGGTTCGGCAATGTGGTCATGGCGAATTTCACGCCCTTCAACTCGAACTGCGTCGGCTTGCCGGCGCGATCGACGCGGACAATGACCGCCGCCGCGTCGGGCCCCTTGCCGCGTGCGACCGACAAGTACGTGTTGCCGGAGATCGGGTTGACGGCCAGGTCGGCGATTCTGAGCTGTTTCGCCTCGATGCCGAGGAGCGAGCCGATTTTCTCGTCGATGCCCATGACCTTCGGCATATCTTTGCTGGTGGACGGTTTGTTGTCGCCCGTGTCGATGGCGTAGATGGCGGCAGCCTGCGGATCGCCGACGAACAGGATGCCTTCGGGGCCGAACGCCAGCGGCCCAGGCCGACTTCAGCTCGGGGGTGCCGGTCTTGAGGCTTTCGAGGAGCGACTTCTTCTCCTCGGCGCGGACGGAACCGGCCGCGAGGACGAAACCGGCGATGGCCAACAGGGCGAAGCGAGTGGAACGGAATTGCATGGACCCTCTCCTTGTATAAAGAGGCCAGATGGTAATGGAAACAACTGTCCCCCATCATCAGCTGTGCGCCGGACATTGCAAGTAAAAAACCGGCGAAAATTGGTTCTCATCCGGCTCTCATAATTCGAGGGGCGAGGCGCTACGCATGAACGAGCCGATTCTCTTCAAGGACCACAGTGCCGACGGACTGCACGAGCATCTCGCCGCGCTGGGCGTGACTCCGCGGTTGGCGCGGCGCTTGCAATCCGCCGTCGTTCGCCATGGGGAAGAGGTCCCGGCCGCTCTCGAAGAAGTATCGCCGCGTCTTCTGGAGCGCGTTTCGCAAGGCGACGATCGTCCCGAAGTTGACATTGCTCGAACGGCGCACCTCGCCGACGGACGGCTTCACGAAGTACCTGTTTCAGGGAGCCGGGCCGGAGCCGTTCGAGACGGTACGCATCCCGCTGGTGCATCGACCCGGCGATGAGAAATACATCGTCTGCGTGTCGTCGCAGATCGGCTGTGCGATGGGCTGTGCGTTCTGCGCCACCGGCCGGATGGGTTTCCAGCGCAACCTGGCGGCGTGGGAGATCGTCGATCAGGTGTTGCGAGTACGCGACGATTCGCAGCATCCGGTGCGCGGCGTCGTCTTCATGGGCATGGGCGAACCGTTTCTGAATTACGACCGGGTGATGCGGGCGGCGGCGATCCTCTCCGAGCCGTGTGGCCTAGCGATCGCGGCATCTGCGATCACCATTTCGACAGTCGGCATTGTCCCGATGATCCGCCGCTTCACCGCCGAGCGCCGGCCGTATCGCCTCGTGGTATCGCTGACCTCCGCCGACCCGGAGGTGCGCCGCCGGTTGCTGCCCGTCGAGGCGTCGTATCCGCTGCCCGAGTTGCTGGACGCCGTGCGCAGCGGTACCAGACGGCAACCGGCGTGCGTGTGACGCTGGCCTGGACGTTGCTGCAAGGCGTCAACACCCGACCGGAGGACGCGCGGCGCCTGGCGGAACTGACGGCGGGGATGCCGATCCGTCTCGACCTGATCGACGTGAACGACGCCACCGGGGAGTTCTTGCCGCCGTCGGACGAAGAGCGCAACGCCTTCCGCGACGCGCTGACGGTGGAACTGGGCATGCCGGTGGTGCGGCGCTACAGCGGCGGAAAGGATGTCGAAGGGGCGTGCGGCATGTTGGCGGGGCGGATGGCTTCCGTTTAGCCGCGAGCGCTGACCATTAGCGCTCGCGGAACGCTCGCGGCTAAACGTCACATCCGCAGCACGATCTTCCCGAAATGCTTCGCGCTCTCCATGTACCGCAGCGCCTCGCGTACCTCGCCGAGCGGAAATACATGATCGACGACCGGCTTCAGCTTGTGCAGACCGATCGCCCGGTTCATCGCCTCGAACATGTCGCGGCTGCCGACGTAGATGCCCTGCACGCGGACATTTTTCATCAGGATCGGCAGCGGATTGACCTGCCCGACGCCGCTGAGAACGCCGATCAGGCCGATCGTCCCCCCCGTGCAGACCGCCCGCAGCGACTCACCCAGCGTACCGGCGCCGCCGACCTCGACGACGAGATCGACGCCCGCACCCGTCAACTCCCGAACGCGATTTCCCCATTCTGGTGTCGTTTTATAGTTGATGCCGTCCGACGCGCCCAATTGCAGCACACGGGCCAGTTTGGCGTCGCTGCCGGAGGTGGCGATGACGCGCGCCCCGAGCAGTTTCGCAAACTGGAGCGCGAACAACGACACGCCGCCGGTGCCCTGGACCAGGACGGTATCGCCCGCCTTGACCCGGCCGGCCTCCACAACCGCGTGCCAGGCCGTGACGGCAGCGCACGGCAACGTTGCGGCTTCCTCATCGCTAAGATGCGCCGGGACGACCACGACGCCCTCTTCCGGCAGCACAACATACTCCGCCAACATGCCGATCCCGCCGCCGCCGAGCGCCGTCTTCGCCTTGCCGTCTGTCAACTCGCCGCCCACCCATCCCGGCATGAATGCCCCGGCTACACGGTCGCCGATCTTGACGCGAGTCACGCCGCTGCCGACGGCCGACACTTCGCCGACGCCGTCCGAAAGCGGCGTCATCGGCAGCTTCAGCTTCGGGTTGTACTGGCCCTTGACGACCATCAGATCGCGGTAGTTCAGCGAGAACGCGCGCATCTTGAGAAGTACCTGACCCGGACCCGGCCGCGGCTCCGGTTTCTCGACGACGGCCAAGTTCTCGATGCCGAAGGTGTTCTGCAACTCGACTGCTTTCATGTGATGGAACCTCCGTCTGAACGGCGACGCAGTGTACCGTATTCTCACCGTTATGTATACTGGCGAGGACGTGTGCGCGACCTGTCAAGGCGAAAAACGGAGGGCACGGCGATGTTGGAGTATCATGTCGCTTACTTCGAGATTGAGGACGGCTGGTTTATGGCCAAGGTCCTGGACTTTCCGGGCGCTGTGAGCCAGGGGAGGACGCTGCGGTCGGCCAGACAGATGATCCGAGATTCGCTGCGCGGCCTGGCGGAGTTCATCCTTGAGAGCGGAGAGCCCTTGCCGCGGCCAAATCCCCGAGCACGGGACAAGTCTGCCGAATTCTCCGAGACATTGCTCGTGGCGATCCGCTGCCAGGGAGGTGCTTCCAATGAAAAGGCAACGACTGATGCAGCACCTTCAGCAGCACGGGTGCGGCTTCCAGCGCGAGGGCGGAAGGCACACGACGGTGTTTAACCCGGCCAACAATCGCAAAAGCCGCGTGCCACGGCATCGAGAGATCAAGCCCGGGTTGGTCAGAGAAATCTGCAGACAATTGGACATTCCGGCGCCTACTGAAAAGTAGCACGAGAGATGTCGCTTGAGTCTGAGAAGCAACTCCTTCAGGGGGACCGAGAAACGGGTTCGTGAATTGCGGAGAGGTCATGGTGCGCTTCCCTGTGTCACGCCGTTTGCAGCACGAGCCGATGTCTCGGCTTAGGGATCTTCCTTTTCAGCTTGTGCAGGCTTTCCAGGTGCAGGTCGAGCGCCGCGCAGGCGTGGTCGAATCCCTTGGGCAGCGTTGCTGCGCTCGTAATGATCTCGGGGAAGTCGGGGAAATCAACGGTGTACGCCGGATCCTGCGCTTGATAAGCGATCGTAAATACGAAGCCACGATACTCATGATGCGTCGCGTTCATAGGTCAAGCACCTCGAGCAGTTTGCGAATATCTTCCGGATGACACGTCTTTCGTCTTCCATGCGGCACCACAATCGTGATGAGTCGGCCATCAACATGATGATATGTGCGATGGCTTCCTCGCTTATTGAAAAGCACGAAGCCCTCGTGACGCAAGAGTGCCTGCACCTGCGCGAACCGGATCGTGCCGGGCGTATTGCGCATCTTCTCAAGGAGCTTGGAGCGTTGACTCACACGATCCCCTTCGGCCAGGAGTGGCTCTCCCGGCGCGGCACTTTTTACTCACATCATGCCACGATTTCTTTTCCCCTTCAGCCGCGCGGCCAGTACATTGTATCCCATCGTGGATCGACGCCGCGTTCCAGATACGACGAGGGAACCTCATGACCGATATTCGCATTTCGCGCCGACACCTGATTGCTGGAGCCGGCGCGCTCGCTGCAGCGGCGTTGCCCGCCGCAGCAGCAGACCCCAAGCCGCCGGCCGAGCCGTTCCGCTACATGCTCAACACGAGCACCATCCGCGAGCAAAAGCTCTCGCTGGAGGAGAAAATCGCGCTCGCCGCCAAGGCTGGCTTCCACGCCGTCGAGCCGTGGATCCGGGAGCTGGAGCAGTACGTCAAGGACGGCGGCAATCTCAAGGATCTCGGCAAGCGTATCCGCGACGTCGGCCTGACCGTCGAGAGCGCGATCGGGTTCGCCGAGTGGATCGTCGATGACGATGCGCGGCGCAAGAAGGGATTGGAGACGGCCAAGCGCGACATGGATCTAGTCCAGCAGATCGGCGGCAAGCGGATCGCGGCACCGCCGGCCGGGCGCGGGAGGCCAGCCTGGACTTGCTCAAGGCCGCCGCGCGTTATCGCGCCCTGGCCGCGATCGGCGACTCGTTCGGCATCGTACCGATGGTCGAGTTCTGGGGACCGTCGAAGACGCTGAGCCGGCTCGGCGAGGCGCTGCTGGTGGCGGTGGAAAGCGGCTACCCGAAGGCGTGCGTGCTGGCCGACGTCTATCACTTGTACAAGGGCGGCTCCGGCTTCACGGGGCTGAACCTCGCCGGGCCGCAGGCGCTGCAGGTGATTCACACGAACGACTATCCCGCAACACCGGGCCGCGATAAGATCACCGACGCCGACCGCGTCTATCCCGGCGACGGCGTTGCACCGCTGAAGCAGCTGTTTCGCGACCTCTATCGCCTCGGTTTTCGCGGCCATCTGTCGCTGGAGCTGTTCAACCGCACGTACTGGATGCAGGACGCAATGGTCGTCGCCAGGACGGGGCTGGAAAAGCTGCGTGCCGTCGTCCGCGCCGCATTCGTTTAGCCGCGAGCTTCTGCGAGCGGTTCGTGAAACGCTCGCAAAAGCTCGCGGCTAAACAATAACCGGGGGGATACCATGTTCCGCACTCGTTTCACCGCGCTGCTCGCCTTGGCGCTGATCGTACCGACCGTGTCGGCCGAGGAAAAGAAACTCGCCGACCTGCTCCGCGACCTCGACGCCAACGTCTTCAACCCCGGCAGCGACGAGGCCAAGGCGGCCGCGACGACGCTGTCCCGCAACGTCCGCGCCCGAATGCTCAAAGCCAATCGCCGCTCGACGGAGGAGTGGAAGGCGATCAAGACGAAGGACGACTGGGAGAAGTTCCGCGACACCAAGCTGAAGGCCCTGCGCGATTCGCTGGGTCAGTGGCCCGAACCGCCGACCGATCTCAAGGTGCAAACAACCGGCACTCTCGACGGCGACGGCTACCGCATCGAGAAGCTCGTCTTCGAGAGCCGGCCCGGACTGCTCGTTACCGCGAACCTGTATACGCCGCCCAAGCCGGGTTCGTCGATGCCCGGCATCCTCATCATCCACAGCCACCACAACCCGAAAACGCAGGGCGAATTGCAGGACATGGGCATCACCTGGGCGAAACAGGGCTGCCTCGTCCTGATAATGGATCAGCTCGGCCACGGTGAACGCCGGCAACATCCGTTCAAGGACGCGGCGTCGTATCCGAAGGCGTTTGGCGTCAGCCGGCAGGATTACTACTTCCGCTACAACGAGGCGATTCAACTGCACCTGGTCGGCGAGAGCCTCATCGGCTGGATGGCGTGGGACCTGATGCGCGGCGTCGATCTACTGCTGGCGCGGCCGGGCATCGACAAGAAGCGCATCATCCTGCTCGGCTCCGTGGCGGGCGGCGGCGATCCGGCGGCGGTAACGGCGGCGCTCGACCCGCGCATCACGGCCGTGGTTCCGTTCAACTTCGGCGGCCCGCAACCGGAGACAGGCCCCCTGACTCCCGACGCCGAGACGCGCATCAACTGGGCCGGCGGCGGCAGCTGGGAATCGACGCGCAACCTGCGCCGCTCCGCCGCGACGGCTTCCTGCCGTGGGTGATCGTCGGCGCGGCGGCACCGCGCGGCCTGGTCTATGCCCACGAATTCGCCTGGGACCGCGAGCACGACCCGATCTGGAAGCGCCTGGAGACGATCTACGGCTTCTACAACGCCCGTGACAAACTGGCCGAGACTCACGGCCATGGCGCTGTGACCGGCAAACCGCCCGAAGCATCGCATTGCAACAACATCGGGCCGGAACATCGCAAGGGCATCTACCTTGCATTCAAGCGGTGGTTCGATCTGCCGATCCCAGAGAAAGAGTCGAGCGTTCGGTATAAGGCGGAGGAGTTGGCGTGCTTGACGCCGGAGATGGCGAAGGAGATGGAACCCCTTCGCAGCATCGCCGGTAAGGCGCTGATTGAGCGATTGAACAGATTGAGGATGCTTGAACGACACGTCATTCCGTCGCCCGACATCTGGCAATCGCTGCTCGGAGTTATCGAGCCGAAGGCCGATCCCAAGACGACGTTGCACCCCGTCCAGGCGATCGGCGGCGGCACCCTCGAAAAGATCGAGTTGGAAGTCGAGCCGGGCATCACCGTCCCAGTGCTGCTGTTGTCGCCGGCGAAGAGCGATCCGAAGGCGCCGGTCGTTATCGGTGTGTGCCAGGAAGGCAAAGCGGCGTTCCTCAAGAACAATGCCGCGGCGATTGCGGCCCTGCTGGAAGCGGGCGTCGTCGTCTGTTTGCCGGACGTGCGCGGCGCCGGCGAGACCCGTGCGGGTGCCGACCGCGGCCGCCGAAGTTCCGCTACGTCGCTGTCAGCGAGCGAGCTGATGCTCGGCCAGACGCTGGTCGGCTCGCAGTTGCGCGACCTGCGCAGCGTCCTCCGCTTCCTTCGCGGTTTGAAGGGGATCGACTCCAACCGCATCGCCCTGTGGGGCACGTCGTTCGCCAAGACGAATCCGCATGGCAAAGACCTCGGGATGCCGTTGGAACTGGAACCGCTCCCCGAACATTCCGAACCGCTCGGCGGTCTGCTCGCCCTGCTCGCGGGATTATTTGAACACGATCTTCGAGCCGTCTACGCGCAGAACGGCCTTGTAAGCTATCGAGTCCGTGCTGGACAGCCCGTTCGTGTACATGCCGCATGACGCGGTCATCCCTGGCGTCCTTTGGGGCGGTGATCTCAGCGAAGCAGCGGGATGGCAGACACCGCGCCGGCTGCGGATCGAGACGCCTGTCGACGGCCTCAACCGTCGAGTGACCTCGGAAACATTGAAGAAGACTTATGCACCGACGGTCAAGGCTTATGGCGACAAGGCGAAGAACCTGACCCTGCTCGCCGAGCCACGCGACGACGGGGCGAAGTGGTTGATCGACGCGCTCAAAACGAAGTGATTGTTTAGCCGCGAGCTTTTGCGAGCGTCTACGCCCAGCGCTCGCAAAAGCTCGCGGCTAAACGAAGGAGGAATTATGTCCGCGATTCTGTCCCGCCGCGCCGTGCTCCAACTCGGCGCCGCCGCGCTGCCCACTCTGGCCCTCGGCGCCGAACCCGCGAAAGAAAAGCCCGCCGACAAGGGCAAACCAACGAAGTTTCAAATCGCCTGCATGACGCTGCCCTACTCGCAATTCCCCCTCGATCGCGCCCTGATCCGGCATCAAGTCGGCCGGTTACCAGTACGTCGCCTGGGGTACGTCGCACAAGGAGGAGGGCGGCAAGTCGATGCCCGTCGTCGCCGCCGATGCCCCGCCGGAGAAGGCGAAGGAGTTGGCGAAGAAGTGCCGCGACATGGGCCTGGAGCCGCTGATGATGTTCTCCAACGTCTATCCCGAAGCGGCCAACGGGCTGGAGGTGCTGAAGAGCCGCGTCAAACAAGCCGGCGCAGCGCGGGTGCCGCAGGTGCTGACGTTCGGCCACACCAAGGGCGGCAATCGCAAGCTCTGGATCGAACGCTTCAAGGAGCTCGGCCCGATGGCCCGCGACCACGGCGTCCTGATCGTCGTCAAGCAGCACGGCGGCGACACCGGCACCGGGGCCGTCTGCGCCGAGATCACGCGCGAAGTCGACGACGCGGGCATCAAGGTCAATTACGACGCCGGCAACGTGATGGACTATCTGAACCTCGACCCGATTCCGGACATCAAGAAGTGTGCCGACGAGGTGCGCAGCTTCTGCATCAAGGACCATCGCCGTTTGCCGAAGGACGGCGACTGCGGCCCCGGCCTCGGCGAGATCGATCACTACCAGCTGCTGACAACCGGTCGCCTTCACCGGTCTGGCGATGCCGCTGTGCTGCGAGAACATCTTCGCTCCGCTGCTGCCGCGGCCGGAGAAGCCCGAAGGCGTCGATGCGCTGGCGCGGCGGGCAGCGCGAGTTTCTCGAACTGGTGACGACGGGATTGCAGGCGTAGTCTGCAGCTTGCGGCTTAGCAAGTGCGTTCTAAGCCGCAAGCGGCGGACATGCTATACGACGCCCGTTGTCTCCGTTCGATCCGACTTGATCTCGGCTGTCGGCGGCAAGCCCGTCGGCCATTGCGCCGGCGGGCGCATGCCGTTCAGGCCGAGCGAGTAATACACCGCCACTCCCACCGCGATAATGCCGCTGGCGCCCAGTGCTTCGGCCCGCTCATTGACGAAATAGTTGACCAGCATGAACGCCGGCAGGATGACGTAAAGCGCCGGCACCACCGGATAGCCCCAGCACCGGTACGGCCGATCCGCGTTCGGCATCGTCCGCCGGAATACGAAGATCGACACGACGGCCATCGTCTCGAAGCCCACGGCGCCGAACATGGCGAAATCGGTCAGATAATCGAAGTGGGACTTCTTCGCGTCGAGGACGCCGCTGGCCGTGAGGACTGCGACGGTCAACACCGAGCAGCGCCGACCAACCGCCCTCAACCCAAATCGCCACGGCGGGTGTGCGGTAGCGCGCGTGAATAGCCCGCAATGCTTGAGGGGCCAGGCCGTCTTCGCCCATCGCGTACAGAATACGCGGCCCGACCAGCAAATTGCCATTCAGTGCCCCGAAGACCGAACACATGATCGCCGCTGACGCCAGCAGCGTCCCCACCGGGCCGAGCAGCTTCAGGAACATCACGGTCACGACCGGCGGGCTACCTTCCTTGCTCAGCGGGGCCATCTCGGAGGTGGGGATCATCGAGTAATACGCCAGGTTGGCACCGAGGTACAGGAAGACCACGATGCCGACGCCGAGCAGCAGCGAAAGCGGCAGATTACGCTGCGGCTGGCGTACTTCTGCGGCGACGGGAGCGATGTTCATCCAGCCGTGGTATGCCCAAAGCACGCCCAGGAACGCCGAGCCGATGCCGCCGACCCGCACCGCACTCCAGTCGTCGGGCCACACCGGACCGAAGTTCGCCGTGCTCGGGGCCGCACGCAGCACCACGATCAGCGCGACGATAGGCAGTGCCAAAATTGCCAGCAGCGAGCCGACCTTGACGATGGTGATGAACAATTGCAGACCGCCGCCCCACTTGACGCCGCGCACATTGACGGCAGCGAGAGCGAGGATCGTAGCGGCGATGCCGAATTTCTGCGGCCAGAAGCCAAGTTCGTGTCCGATGCGGGGACTCTTGAGGATGTCGTTGAGCGATTCCATGAAAATGGTGGCCAGCGCGGCGATGGAGGCGGTGCGGATGATCCAGAACTCGACCCAGCCCAACAGGAAGCCGAACAACCGGCCGTAGCCTTCGCGGAGGAAGACGTAGTTGCCCCCAGCCCGCGGCAGCAGCACGCAGACCTCGGCGTAGGCCAGCGCCCCAAGAATGACGAGGACGCCGCCGAGAATCCACATCAGCGCGACGATACCGCTGTACGGCACCTTGTCGGCGATGAGGCTCGGTTTCTTGAAGACCCCCGAGCCGATGACGGTGCCGACGACGAGGGCCGTCGCCATCACCGGACCGAGGGCGCGACAGCAGACCCGACGGGGGGGATTGCGTTGGTTGGTTCATGGGCAACAGTGTAACCGGGAAATGACTTCACCACAAAGGCACAAAGTACACAAAGGAAAGAAAGAGAGCAAATCTCCCTCGGTGCCTTCTCTTTCTGTTTCTCTTTTCTTCCTTTGTGTTCTTTGTGCCTTTGTGGTGAATCCTCTTACTTCTTCACGCCGGTCATCTCGTCGGCGATGTCGTTGGCGTCGTACACCTTCCGCAGCGCCTCGATGATGCCCTGAGAGCAAACCGACACAGCCCGGGCCACCTTCTCTTCGTAGGCGAAGTCCAGCACCAGCGACTGGATGTTGCCATCGAAGATCAGGCCGACCACTTCGCCTTCGCGGTTGATCACCGGACTGCCACTGTTGCCGCCGATGATGTCGGCCGTGCAGACGAAGTTGAACGGCGTCTTCAGATCGAGCTTGCTCTTGCGGTCGATCCAGCGCTGCGGCAGATCGAACGGTTCCTTGTTGCTGTTTTCCTTCGATCGTTCATATAGTCCGGCGAACGTCGTCTCGAACGGTACTTTCTTACCGTTCTCCTCGTAGCCCTTCACGGTGCCGAATGACAGCCGAAGGGTGAACGTCGCATCGGGATAGGTGCTGGTGCCTTCCAGCGCGAACTTCACCTTGGCGATCTCGGCATACGCCTGGCGCGACACCTCGCCGACCTGCTCGTCCATGATCTTGCGCAACCGGCGCGCTTCGGGATCGATGATCCGGGCCAGTTCGATCATCGGATCGTTTGCCGCGGCAACCGCCGCGGCTCCGCCCTCGAACAGCTTCTTGCGCAATTCGACGCTGGCGAGTTTGGTGCCGGTGATCAACTCGGTAGCGCGTTCCGTCGGCGACTTGCCGTTCAGCACTTTTTGCAGGAGTGGGTCGTTGTACCCGAGTTGACTGCACAGGAACGTCAGGCTATCGGTGAGCTTGACGATCTCGAATTCGGGATAGAATCTTGTCGTCGCTGAATAGGCTGTGCTTCAGCGAGTCCAGGTTCGCGTCCGTAAATTCGGGGAGTCGCTCGCGTGTTCTTCTTCGGGAGTTCGTCGCCGGCGCGGAGGAGAGTGCGGGCGATGCCGAAGTAGTTCGGTTAGAAATCCGCTCCCTCGTTCCAGCAGCGTGTACCGCCGATCCACTTTCATCTTTTCCTTCTGCGCCTCCGTAATCCGGTCCCACGGAGAAACGCGCTCCTTGTCGCTTGTTCCGCCTCGCTCCCACTTTTCCCGCAGTTTCTTTTCGTACTCCTTTTTTGCCTTCATGATGTCCGGGTCGAGCAGGCCTGCCAGGCCGCCGATACGGGCCTTGCGGCTATTTTGCACGCTGAAACAGCAAGTCCTTCGCAATCCGTTTGTTTTCCTCGCTACGGTCGCTGAACGCCTTGAGCGTCACCTCCACGCGGTTGAGCCGCTGGAGCGTGAACGGATAGCCGAAGTCGCGTAAATACTCCAATTCAGTGACCGTCTTCATGCGATCGGTATTGCCGGGATGGCCGGAAACGAACACCAACTCGCCGTCCTTCGCTCCGCCTTTGCTCCACTTGAGATAGTGCTCGACCTTGACCGGTTTGTCATTCTCGTAGACGCGGAACAGGCAGATGTCGAGATCGAAACGCGGATATTCAAAGTTGTCCGGATCGCCGCCGTAAAAGGCGATCTGCTGCTCCGGCGCGAACACGATTCGGACATCGGTGTATTTCTTGAACAAGTACAGGTTGTAGACGCCGCCCTGGTAGAGCGTGACGACCTGCGGTTTTAACTTGGTCTCGTCGGCCGCATCCTTCTCGATCTTGGCGATGGCGGCGCGGCGGGCGGCAAACGCTTCCGCCGGCGACATGCCCGCTTTGACGCCGGCATTGACCTCCTTGGTCACGTCGGTGATCTTCTGGAGCACGTTCAGCTCCATGCCCTCGCACTTGAACTCGTCGGCGTTGGTGCGGGCGTGGAACCCTTCCGTGACGAAGTCTTTCTTCTTCAGGTCGCTCATCTTTTGCAGGGCGTCGAGGCCGACGTGGTGGTTGGTCATCACCAGGCCGTCCGGCGAGACGAACGAGCCGGAACCGCCGATGTTGAAGCGCACGGACGACTTCCGGACGTGGTTCAGCCACTTCTCGTTGACCTCGAAGCCGTACTTGTCCTTGAGGTACTTGTCGGGCGGATTGTTGAAGAGCCACATGCCCTCGTCGCTGAATACCATCGGCGTTACGGCGTTGAGGATGAGGAGCGCGGCCGCGAGCAGGGCTGCGCAACATAGGAAACTCATGATGCGATTCCTCCTTGGGGAGAATGTCGTTCGTCTTATCGTTTGATCGCCGGTGTCACGACCGGCGGCAGAGAGCTATTTAGCCGGGCGGCCCTGATCCAGCCGTACCGTTTCACGATCCGGCGCCAGACCGGTGCATTCGCCTTTCAGCTTCACCTTGTCGCCGCGCCGGATGGTCGCGGCCGCATCCTTGCGATCGAGAGAGTAAGACACCTTCACGCGAATCACCTTGTCCGCCTTCTCGTCGAAACCTTCCAGGATGACGGACGCAAACTCGCCGTTATTCACCTCGGACACCTTGCCCTCGACGACGAGCCATTTGTCCTTGTAACGGCCGTCGGCTGCCTTTTCGTCATTGTAGGCTTTGGTGAGATCGACAGCCGTGACGAAGACGGCGGGGTCCTTGCCGGGTTTGCCCAACTGACACTCGGACAGATCGACATAGCGGTTGAAGCTGTCGTCCTGGAATTTGCCGACCAGCTTCACCGATTGACCCGGTGTCAGATCCTGGACCGTGTTCCCCGCCGGCTCAGCGAACGAGCCACGGACGACATGGCCGGGACTTTTGCCGGCCGCGGTAAAGCCGAGGAGCAGCAGTCTGGTCATGCCGGAGTGCCCCGTCTCGACGTCTTTGACGACGCCCTCGATGAGCAGCATTTTGCCTTCGTATTTCTTCGTTGCCGCGGTACTGTCCGTCTCGAAGTCTTTGGCGAGATCCTCGGCGGTGACACTCAGATCGTGTTTCGGGAGCGCGGGATCGGTGTCCTTGTTCGGATCGTCAGCGTTCGGGCCCGCCGGCTTGTTCGAGCCTGATCCACAGCCGGCAGAGAGGAAGACGCATGCAAGAAACGCCAGGTGAAGAAGCGATCGAGTCATCGGTCACATCCAACAAGCTTGAGAGGAGAGAGTTGGTTCGCCGTGACCCGAAGGGAAGCGCGGGACGCGCTTCCCTTCGGGTCGAGTCTACACGGATGAAGACGGTCGATCGCCGTTGCTGGGCGAGCTCCGGTCGCGGAGCAGCATCCCGATACCGACCAGGAACAGGAAGACGATCAGCACTCCGAACGCTGCGAGAGCCGGCCAGGTCGCCTGGGGCAATTTCAGCGGTGTGCCCTTCGGAATCGTGATTGGGGGCCGTAGTTTTCCGCCGTTCGAGCTCGTACAGTTCCTGGGCCCGCTCTTCCTTGCCCAGGAGTTGCTTGGCCACCGCGCCCAGCGTCCCGCCTTCTTCGACCTTCACGGTCTTCGGCGTGACGACGAAACGCTTATCCTTTGGGTCCCACACCGCGGTCACGTTCTCTTCGCCGCGGAAATTCGGCTTCCGCGGCAATTCCAGGGTCGTCCCCTTGGGGACGATTATGAGCTGGTCGATATTTAGCGTCAGCAGCGCCTGCGCCTTGGTCTCCGAGCCTAGTTTGTCAGCCGCGACCTTGCCCAACGTCGTCGCCTCCTCAGTTGTGTACGTCAGGCTCTTCGGCAGCTTCAGTTCGAAGCCCTTCGGCACCGGCCAGAAGCGCGGCACCAGCTCCTTGTTGATGCCGGAAATCTCGCCCATGTCCTCGTCCAGCCGTTCTTGCGTCTTCTTGTCCTCTTCCGGCGGTTCTTCGGTGATGCCCAGACGCTCCTTGGCGATCTTCTTCACGGCGTCCTTCAACGGCTGGTCTTTGTCGTTGGTCCATGTGCGGTACTGCCAGGCGGCCAACTGCTTCGGAATCTCTTCGCTGAAGGATAGGAAGGCGATCAGGACGCCCGCGATGGCGCCGCCGGCGATGTAGCCGGTCGAAAGCAAGGCGCCGGGGCTGGTGTCCTCGTCGGCGGGAGGAGCAGCATCCGCAGGAACGCCTGACGCCGGAGTCGGCCGGCGGCGCGTGCGCTCAACGCACCAGCGCACCAGGCCGCCGGCCAGGATCGGCGTCGATGACGACATCGGCAGGTAGACGCCGACCGCGAACGCCAGCGATGGGATGCTGCACAGTTCCAGTACGATGGCGATGAACACGCCGATCAGTACCAGGTCCCACGGAAGATTTTCGCTCAAGACCCCGTCGGTGATGAGGGCCATCAGCCGTGCCTTGGGGGCGTTGAAACGAACAACCTCGGTCCCGTCATCGCGCTGCTTGCGCTGGCCGTTGATGCCGGGGTCCACGAGGTAGCGGATCTGGCCCGCGTCGTCAACGAGGTACTGGCCGGGCTTGACTCCTTCCTTGTTCCCCTCGGGTGCCCGCCAGACCCAGTATTCGGCGTCGTCGTCCGGGGCCTTCGTCTTCTCCGTGAGTTTCGACATCTCCACGGGTTCCTCCGGCGTCGGCAGGTTCTTCTGCGTGTAGATCGTGTACGCGTCGTTGAGCCGGATGAGGATGATGCCGATCACGAGTGCGGACGACAGGGCGCCTGCCACGATGGCCCACTGCTGCCACTTGGGCGTTGCTCCGACCAGGTAACCGGTCTTCAGGTCCTGCGAGGTCGTGCCGCCGTTGGACGCGGCGATGCAGACGACCGCGGCGATCGACAGAGCGGTAAGGCGGTCATCGGGACGGGTCCACTTGATGGCCACGAAGATGAGGCACGTCAAGAGTAGCGTGGCCACCGTCATGCCGGAGATCGGGTTGGACGACGAGCCGATTTCGCCGGTAAGCCGCGACGACACCGTAACGAAGAGGAAGCCGAAGAGGACGATGAGGCAGGCGCCGAGCACGTTCATATGCAAGTCGGGGATCCAGGAGAATTCCCGGTGCAGCGGGGTCGTGGCCCAGATGGCGGCAACCAGCACCAGGGAGCCGACGCCCACGGTGCTCAGCGGCATGTCGCGGTCGGTGCGGGCGCCGCTGCCCTCGCCCCGACGAGTCGCGCGCAGGTCGCGGATGCCGGCAGCGATGGAGGACACGATCAGCGGCAGGGCCTGGAAGACGCTGATGATGCCGCCGGCCGCCACGGCGCCGGCCCCGATGTAGAGAACGTAAGAATCGCGGATGGCGTCGTAGTCCATCTCGCTGATGCGGTTCTCGGCCGTACCCAGGGAGGATGGCAGCTTGTCGCCGAAATAGGCGATCGCCGGCGTGAGAACCATTGCCGCCATCACGCCGCCCGCCGCCATGACCGCCGAGATGCGGGTGCCGATGATGTAGCCGACCCCGAGCAGCGTCGGGTCGACGTCGATCGCCGGGGTGGCACCCTTGAAGAACTTGAGCGTCTTCTCGGGAGCGTCCTTGAAGAGCTTGAAGCCCCCGCGCAGGAACTGGTAGACGAAGGCGACGCCGAAGCCGACGAAGACCGCCAAAGCGGTTGACCCCCCCTTCTCACCGGCGATCAGCACGTCGGCGCAGGCGGTTCCCTCGGGATATTTCAACGTCCCGTGCTGCTTGACGATGAACGCCCGCCGCAGCGGGATCATCATGAGAATGCCAAGCAGGCCGCCGAGGATCGCGACAACGAGAACGCGGCCGACGTTCATCTCGAAGCCGAGGAGCATCAGGGCCGGCATCGTGACACCTACGCCGAAAGCGATCGACTCGCCCGCGGAGCCGGTCGTCTGGACGATGTTGTTCTCAAGGATCGTGGCGCTACGGACGCCGAACGCCTTGGAGAAAGCGCGGAACAACGTGATCGACAGCACGGCGACAGGGATCGACGCCGAGACGGTAAGACCGACCTTGAGGACGAGGTAGAGCGAGGAGGCGCCGAAAACGATGCCGAGAAGCGCGCCGACAACGACCGCCGGCCAGGTGAATTCCGGGATCGCGCTGCTGTCGGGGACATACGGTTGATGGGCCGGCATCGCATCGCCGACGGGTGCCGAAGTGATCGGGGGGGAGGACGGCCCGATTGCGGGTGACGTGGGGGTGATGCCGGTCGGGTCGGCCATCGCGGCGGCTCCAGCAGGGGCGAACGGGGTGCGTCTCGGGAACCCTGCTAGATTGGCGGTTTAACGCGCGATTTCAAGTCCCGCCGTTATCATTTCTCGCCGCTTGGGCGAGCGTCAAGACAACAACTACCGGCGGACCGGGGCGTGCATCGAGTGGTAATGCGGAGTATAACGCATGGAGCGATGAGTGTTACGAGATGTCGAATAACGACCCAAAAACAGTTACGCGATTCTCATGAAAATGCGCCAAACCTAGAAAAGGCGCAGATCGCGTAACTGTTTTCGGTCGGCAGCGACTTTGCCACGGATTCCTGTAATAGACCTTTTCCGAAATAGTAAAAACGTCATTGCGAGATTCCAACACCACCGGTATTCCCAGCCAAAAAGGCCAGTTTCGCCATTGCAACATAGTTTTCACACGCTACTTTTTACTATTTCGGAAAAGGTCTAGTGATACGGATTGACGGCGTCTGTAACGGATTGCCCGGATGAGTGCCACGAGGATTACAGTGGATAGCAAAAGTTGCCACTGGACAACCACAATATCATACTGATATATCGTATATCGGTGATACGAAGAATCCTTTGGTGCAATGGCGCAGTTGCGTCACCACGCATTCCTCCGTTTCCAGTATTTCCAGAAATGACGGGCGGCGAGTCTCAACTCGCCGCCCGATGCCCGCAAAGGAGCGTGTTGCCGGTCAGCGGCGCCTGCCCGATCCGGTCAGAGATCGGTACTGGCGGCGACTGACCGTCATCCAGAAGTTCCGCAACTTCGCAGCAGTGCGGAGTTTCTTCTGGAGGGCCGCGAGATCGCAGTATCAGCGCGTGTCGGTGGGTCCATTGAGGAACCCCTTTCGTGCAAGGTCCGGGGGCAGCGAGCGGCACCTAACCACACCGCTACCCGCCGGATGGACAATGGAAGGGCGAAACGTCGGGGCCGGCTCCCGTTAGCGCGGGACCGGCTCCTGACGTTTCATCCTATTCGGCTCCCTTCAATTCCGCAAAGCCTATAGAATACAAAATCGAACTCCTTTGCGTAGTAAATAAAAGGGCACGGTCAAGAGTGACCGTGCCCTTTTTTTATTACTACGCAACACGAACCGAGTAGACCGCCCAACTGTCCTTTACTTCTCGCCTTGTTCTCAGTTCCACATTTCAAGAGCGGTCGATGGGATCATAACTTCCGCCGGTTCTCTGCCTCCGTCCTGGCAATCTTCCGCTTCGCTGCGGTCAAGAGGATCGTGTGCGCCCATTCGGCCATGCCGTCCGGCTCGTCAGCCGTGGCCTGGTCGATAGCGCCTTCTGCTCAGATGTGACCGGGATGCGCAGATCGCGGTCGAGCAAAACGCTCCCGTGTTTTCGCGGTCTTCCCATATCGGATAGTGTAGTCAAAAAACCGTGCGCGTGTCAACTACCGACCTGCTTTTGTAGACAAGAAACTTTTATGATACATCCTTACAAATCCGAGTCGAGAGCGGAGAAATTCGTGGAACTGCGCGAGCTAAAAGCCCTGGAAATTGCCGCGCGGTCGCGGATCGTTTTCGACGGAACGGACTGGATCGTGCCCAGCCAAAGCAGCGGCAAGAAGTACCGCGTTCCCATTGGCGATACGCCGTCTTGCCAGTGCGAAGACTTCCAACTCCGTCGTCAGCCGTGCAAGCATATCCTCGCGGCGCAGTTGGCGTGCGAGCGCGACCACAGCGGCAAAGCTCCTGCCATCGACACGGACGCCGTCCCGAAAAAACCGGTCTACCGTCAGAACTGGCCTCTCTACAACCTCGCGCAGAAGACTGAGAAACATCGCTTTCTCATCCTCTTGCACGACCGGTGCAGCGGGATCGAAGACCCGCCGCGAGCGCCGCGACCGGGCAACAAGCCGCACCTGTACCGTGACGCCATCTTTTCAATGGTCTACAAGGTCTTCTCGACTTTCTCTTCGCGCCGGTTCCATTCAGACCTGGCTGACGCGCACGAGAAGGGATACCTAACGAATCCCGTTCCCGGAATGAAGGTGCCGTCGTTCATGGAGGAGTCGAATTTTACGCCGATTCTCCACCGTCTCATCGTCCAGAGTAGCCTGCCGCTCCGGGCCGTCGAAACGGCCTTCGCTCCGGACTCGACTGGCTTCAGCGCATCGAGACACGTCAAGTGGCATGATGAAAAGTACGGCAAGGAATGTTCCGGGCGCGATTGGGTTAAGGCGCACGCGATCTGTGGCGTGAAAACGAACATTATCACGGCCGTTGAGATTCACGACCGCGACGCGGCCGACTGCCCACCGTTCAAGCCGCTTGTTGAGAGGACGGCGGAAAACTTCACGGTCAAGGAAGTGCCCGCCGACAAAGCGTATCTATCCCACGACAACTTCGCTCTTGTCGAGAAGCTGGGCGGCACGGCTTACATCCCGTTCAAGTCGAATAGCGTACCGGGCGAGCCGGGAAGTCTCTGGGCGAAGATGTATTTCTTCTACCAGTTCAACCGCGAGACGTTCCTGAAACACTATCACCAGCGCAGCAATGCCGAATCGACGTTCAGCATGGTCAAGGCGAAATTCGGCGATGCCGTCCGCAGCAAGACCGATGTGGCCATGAAGAACGAGACCCTGTGCAAGCTGCTGGCGCACAACAGCATCGTTGTTCACCAGTCGCACATTGAACTCGGTATCGAGCCGATTTTCTGGGCAGACAAGCCCGTCGATTCTCTGGCCGTGATTCCGTTCGCCCGTCCTTCTTAACGGAGATCGTCTACCATGAAAGTCTTTTATCGTGTCCCGCGTCGGCAGCGCGCTGCGCTTACTGTGTACGAAGCGGCCCGCGTAGTCTTCTGCTGCGCCGCGATGGAGCGGCAATGGGGACAGCTGATCGGGTTTGGGGTGCGCGGCGGGGAACGCTCCACCAGCTGCGACGTGAACATGTTCAGCGACCGGGCGCAGGCGAACGGAAAGAGCGTTCTGGAATTGACGGCGATTGAGTCGTGCCCGTGGTGCGGGCAGACAGTCGAGACATGTCGCGTCAAGTAGCCGAATCTTCACGGCTCCCCGTTGACACATGTCATCATGGTGATATACTTGAGCGCATGGGAAGACCCGGGCACCCAAACAAGGAAATCGAGAAGGCGGTCCGGTACGCCGAAAACCGAGGTTGGCGGTTCCAAAAGGGTAATCGCCATGCCTGGGGGCGGTTGTTCTGCCCACACGCCGGACGCGACGGTTGCAGGGTCAGTGTGTGTGGGGGACGCCGAAGGAGCCGGAGAACCGCGCCCAACATCTTATGCGAGTTCTGGAGCGTTGCCCGCATCGCCTGAACAGATCAGAAATTGAAAATGAAGAGGAAGGACACGATGGAGGCGAGTAAGCCTTGTGAGCGTGAGTACGACTTCGCGCTGGTCTTGACCGGGATTACCGATCTGACAGACGACGTAGAAGATGCGCTCTTCGAGGCAGGCTGCGATGATGCAACATTGAGCATCCAGTCCGGCCGTGCCTACCTCACATTCTCGCGCAGAGCGCCGAGCGTCAAGGATGCTATCCTGAGCGCCATCCGCGCCGTGCGCAAAGCCAAGATCGGCGCGGACGTGTTGCTCGTGGACGAGTGCGACCTTGTCACTAAGTCCGACATTGCTCGCCGGATGAACAAAAGCCGTCAAGCCGTCCACCAGTATTTCACTGGTGAACGTGGACCAGGTGGCTTTCCGCCTCCCGTTTGTCGCATCACGGACGACTCCCCACTATGGTACTGGTGCGAGGTGGCGCACTGGCTCTGGTTGAACAATATGCTACGGGCCGACGCTTGGCAGAGTGCCGAACAAATAGCGATCATCAACCGTGTTCTGGAATTGCAGCACCAGAAGAAAATCGCTCCCAAGTTGACTGAAGAGATTATCCGGTCCATCGGCGGCTGTGGCTAAGCCTCCACCACCCACCGCTAGATTCGTCTGGCGATGGCGCGTGTAACGCATTGCCCCCTTATTATTCCCCACGAGGGCCGGTCGCTCAGCGCTCGATGCCGTAGCTCCAACCCGCAGTGAGTCAAGACGGGAATACCGGGGTGCGCCACCTTGACTTTAGTGTCCATATGTGTGTTAGGCCGGGTCACTTGCCTGCCGACATCTGGTCGCGGAACACTCCGTAGTAGTCGCGCAGGTTGTGTGCCGGCCCGCCAACGATCCGCTTGCGGACTTTGTCGGACGGGAATACCTTGACCCCGCCGGACTGGAACGCGATGGCTTTGCCGTACTGATCCGTCCACTCGATCCACTCGCCACCAACCTGTCGACGGAACACCTCGCCGATGTAGGCGCCCCAGACGCGGCAGAACAAGTCGATGTTCGCCCTTGGTCTTGCCGTTCGGCATCGCGTACTCAATATCATCGACGAGCCGATCGATGATGGCGATGCTGGCCTCGGAGAAATCCAGGTCCTTGGGGTCTTCCGTGAAGTATGTCTCGGTCAGCTTCACTGCGTCGGCGGCAGCGGCTGCCATCTGTTCGGCGAGTGACTTCGCTGGCATTGGACGAACCCTCCTTCGAGATCGTCTTCTCGGGCCTAACATTTGAGTTCTAGGCTGCGTGTTCCGCCCTTCTGACGCAGCACGCGGTACCGAGGACCGGCTGGGCGGAACACGCAGCCTAGAACTGTGTTGAACTGAACCGCGTCACCCGTTGCCGAGGCTATGGGAGTTCTAAACACGCTGCTTCAGAGCGGAATGATTGTACGATGCGTTCCGCTGCCGTCGCAAGCAGAATAGCTCCTATTTTCCCACCAACCTGCCCTCATTCGCCGCGACGCCTGCTTCTCGACACAGCGCCGGCAACGCCGCCTGCTGCTTCCCACGCCGCGGCCGCTCTACTCCTCGGCGCGCACCCCGGAACCATCGGGCCACCGTCATCAGCCAACGCTCAGTCAGTTCAGGGGCAAGCAGCAACGGGGCGCTTCAACTGCTATCCAGCGGTGCCAGCACCGGCAGCGGCATACGCGCAAACTTCCGACACCCGCGGCCGCGGTACACGCTCCACCACCTGCCAGATACAGCCGCCGCAGTGCGGGCACGGCGTCGCCGCCGCGGTGCCGGCACTCGACCCGGCTCCGAGCAGCGTCGCTACCGCTACCAGCACCAGCAACGCGCGGCAGACGCGCAGGTTCGCTGCCCGGTAGCGATTGGCCAGCAGGCCGTAGTGCCGGATCTTCACGAAACCACTCGGCAGCACGTGTTGCAAAAAACGCCGGATGAATTCGTGCGCCGTCAGCGCCATCGTCTTGTGCCGCCGGTCGTCGGCATAGTCCTTGTAGCGGAACGTCACCTGGTCGTTGTCCAACGCCACCAGCCGGCTGTTGCTGATGGCCACACGATGCGTGTAGCGGGCCAGGTACTTCAGCACCTGCTCCGGTCCGCCAAACGGCGCCTTGGCGTACACCACCCAGTCCTGGCCGTACAGCGGCGTCAGCCAGGCAGCGAACGCCGCCGGCGCCGCCAGCGCCGCCAACTGGCCGTGGCAGCCCAGGGCACCGCGGTCGTAGGCCGCACGCAGACCGGCCAGAAACTTACCGCGAAACAGCCGGCTCAGCACGCGGCACCGGCAGGAAGAACCCCGGCCGGCACGACACCCAACGCGGCGGTTCCTCCGTCCGACCGTTGACGTCGCAGGCCAGACCGCCGCCCGTCACCACGCAATGCACGTGCGGATGATGGCACAGGGTCTGGCCCCAGGTGTGCAGTACCGCCAGCAAGCCGACCGTGGCTCCCAGGTAGTGCGGATCGCTGGCCAACTCGCGCACGGCCTCGCCCACCCTTGAACGATCCAGGTCGTCCGCAGCAGCAGGTCGTACAGAACACGCGGGTTCTGCAAGGCCAGCGGAGCCAACGCCGCCGGCAGCGTGAACACCACGTGATAGTACTCCACCGGCAACAGCGTCTGCGCTTCACGCTCCAGCCAGGCCGCCCGTGTGCTGCCCTGGCACTTGGGACAGTGGCGGTTGCGGCACGAATTGTAGGAGACACGCCGGGTGCCGCAGCCGGCGCACTGCTCGGTGTGCCCGCCCAGCGCCGCCGTGCGGCACAGGGCCAGTTCCTTCACGGCCCGCTGCTGATCGCGTGACAGGTGCGCACCCTGGGCGGCCAGGTACGACGCCCCATGGGCGCGGAGCACGTCGGCCACTTCCAGGGCCGGACGCTGCGCGACTGGGGCCGTCATGAGCTGCACCGCCGGCGGCGTCGCGGCCACCCCAGCCGGCACCGGCCCACCCGGTGGACGCGGTGTGGCCACCAGCGTGTCCAGCGGGTTGGGCAGCCGCTGCAGGTGCAGCGTGCTGACGTGCAGGTACCGCGCCGTCGTCTCCAGATCGTTATGCCCCAGCAGGTGCTGCAACGTCACCACGTCGACGCCGGCTTCCAGCAGATGCGTGGCATAGCTATGCCGCAGCGTGTGCAGACTGACGTGCTTGTTCCAGCCCAGGGCACGCACCGCACGCGTCACGCGCCGCTGCAAGCCCCCGATGCTGCGATGGCCCCCGGAGCCGACGCCGGGAAACAGCCAATCCTTGGGCCGGTAGCGCCGCCAGTAGGCCCGCAGTTCCTCCAGGAGCAGCGGCGACAACGGCACCTGCCGGTCCTTGCGTCCCTTGCCCTGACGCACCACGAGCACGCCGCGCTGACTGTCGATGTCGGCCACGCGCAGCCGGGTTACTTCGCCGATGCGCAGGCCGCAGGCGTAGGTAGTCCGTACCAGCAGGCGGTCGGGGTCGGTAGGAAAAGCGGCGAAGAACTGGAGAACCTCCGTCGCGGCTGAGCACCGACGGCAGCGTCTTGAGCCGTTTGCCGAACGGCAGGGCCGTGACCACGTCGGGCCGGCCGAGGCAGGTGCGGTAGAAGAAGCGTAAGGCGCAGACGGACTGGTTGTAGGCGCTCCAGGAAGCGTGCTTGACCTGAAGCAAATGCAGTTGCCAGGTACGGAGGTCGTCGGCGCCGAGTTGATCGGGCGACCGGCCGAAGTGGCGAGCGAACTGGGCCACTTGCAGGACGTAGCTGGCGATGGTTCTGGGAGCGTAGTTACGTCGTTGCAGTTCTTCGAGCAGTCGTTGACGCAGCGGGGTCATGGCGGTCGGTCTCCGGGTTTGGTGGATAGCGCGGCATAGGGCCGAGCAAGCATTCCCCACAAACGCGGAAAGCGCAAGTCCGCACAATCGTCAAAGGCGATAGATCCGGATCAGGTGGAAGATTTGAGGGAGGGGACGTAGGGGAAATGTGGGAAGAAGGGTCAAGCGAACGATCGCAGGGAGGGGATGAACCACCGCGAAGCGGTTTAGTTCAACGTCTGAGTATGTTGCGCATTGCGCGTCATAGCAATTTTACCGATCACTGCTTTACGCTTGCCAGCCGACAGCAGTACCGCTGCGGCCGGCAGCGTAACCTCCCCAAACCCGTCTGTCAAGTGTCGCACAACAAAAAGCGCGCGAATTTTACCTCGGAGTACGGCCGCATCGCTTCGAATTTCATTCGGATCGAGCTGGCGAACACGCCCCCTAATCCTCCCATGCACCACCGTCAACAAGAATCGAAGCTTTTTTCCATCTCCGGAACCCAGCAATCCCGTGCAATTCTGCTCTCCACCCAACGCACCCGCCTCCGGTAGTCTTCGCGGTAAACATCGCCCGCCACCCCACACCCCGAGGCGCACCATGTCCACCCAATCCACCGGCCCACGCTCCGACGCCGGTAAAGAACGCTCCTCCGCCAACGCCGCCACGCACGGCCTCTGCTCCGAACGCCCCGTCCTCCCCTGCGACGACCCCACCGTTTGGGAAGCCTTCCACACCGGCGTCGTTCAGGAACTCGAACCCGTCGGCATCCTCGAACACGAGTTGGCCGACCGCATCGCCCTGCACCACTGGCGCCTCCGCCGCGTCGCGCGCTTCGAGGCCACCGTCGGCTACGATCTATACAAGGGCGCCACCATGAAGGCATCCGGCGCCATGATCGGCCTCAGCCTCAACGATCCTCAATGGCAAGATCTGCTCCAGTCACACGGCGATCTCGAAAGCTCGAAGGAAGACCTGGCCGAACTGGAAACGGCGCGCACGCTGATCCAGCAGTTGCCGGCGCTGCCCGATGCAACCGTTCTCGACCCGGCGGATCGCGGAGGCGATGGCCAAGCACGTGGAAGCACAGGGCCACGATCACCAGGTTCTGGCCAAGCCGGAGCTGGATCGGTTGGTGCGTTACGAGGCTCACGTCAATCGTCAGCTGCGATACGCCCAAGAGGCGCTGGACAAGCTCCAGGCGAAGCGCCACGCCTGGGAGGCATCGCCGAGTGGGGCAGACATTCCTGTCTGCCAGCCTCACGGACAGACAGGAATGTCTGCCCCACCTGTCCCCGAAGCCATCGCACGCCGGTCACAGATGCCGCCGCAACCGGTCGAAGCGAGTTCGTTCCGCAGTTACGACGACGTGCTGGCGTCCCTCGCGCAACCGCCGCGCTTCCAGTCGTGGCCGGAGGCGCTCCGTCTGGCTCCAACGCCGTCACCGACGAGTTCGTTCCGCAGTTTTCGCCTCCGCAGCACAACGGCGTCCCCGTGAAGGCGGGTCCGCGCGAGTCCTCGTGAAGCACAACCTGAGATTTTGTGCATGAGATGACGTTTTCCGGCACGCTGCACCGTCCGATGCAGTCGTGCGTCCGAAAGGGGTGCGCCCATGATCCGCGCCCGACGATCGCCGCATCGTCCTGTCTCTCCGTCGTGCCTCGCAACCCATACGAAAGACGGAGGAGGTTCCCTGCCATGCGAAGACGGATGGGGTGCAGTGTGTCCCTGTGCTCGTAACCCCAGCGACGGTGCAAGCGGCTGTGGAGCGCAACGGCGATGACTTCGGCAACGCTTCGCGGTACACTCATGGTTGGCTCCGGTTGATAGTGGTCCCATAAACCCACCACATCGCGGTAACAAGGAGGCTGCTTTGACAGACCTCGTCATTGTCTCAACCGGAACTTTAGTAGTCGCGGGCGCACACGCCTCGTCGGTCTGAGGCGGAGCCTCGTTAGCGATCATCATCGAAGTAGAAACTGATTTGCCTTCGATCTTCCTCGGAGCAGCTATGCCGGCACCGATCGCTTTTTTTCGCTCTATCCTCCGGTCCCTTTTCGATTCCGCCAGCGAGGTGGAAGGCGGGGGGCAGTTCCACGAGATGCCGCGCCGCGCCGGCGCCGTCTGGGACGCCTGGTCGCGGACCAGTACCGCGGCGGATCGCCGCGTTGAGCTGTTATCGCTGGCCCGGGCGCCGGCGGGCGCCATCCCGCCGCTGGCGAAGCAGATCGTGACGGAGACGGTTGCCGATCGTCCGCCGGAAATCCGCGCCCGCCTGGAAACCGTGCTGACGCTGATCCCGCGTTTGATCCGCCAATGGCTGCGTCAAACCGAGGACCCGCGCGGCCTGTCGATGGCACCGAACCAGTCGCCGTTCCACGCCAACGACTTGCTGCCCCTGCTGCCGGTTCGTTTGCCGCGCTTCAAACTCGGGGATCGGCCGATTCCCGGCGCAGCGCGCGAACTGGTGGAACTGCTCGGCGTGGGCCGTCTTGGCTCAACGTGGTTGGCTCGCGATCCCGCGGCAGCGACTACTCCGCCGGTGGTCCTCAAGTTCTACGAAGACCCCGCTTTGTACGGCCGGCTCCGCAGTCCCGAGACCGCCGTCATCCTGGACGTCCTGCGCCACGGCCACATCGGCGGCGCCGTCCCGCTGAAGCACACGTACCTCGACGCCGACCCGCCGGCCCTGGAATATGAGTTCATCAGCGGCGGCGATCTGGCCGCACTGACCTATCAGCTGCACCACGACAAGGCGCCGCTCGACGCCTCCCATCGTCTAATCCAGCGGCTGGCGAAGACGCTGGCCGCCTTCCACAAGCACACGCCGCCCATCGTCCATCGCCACCTCAAGCCGGTCAATGTGTTGGTGCAGCGCCGCGAGGCGGGGCGAGTTTCGTTGCGCGTCACCGACTTCGACATGACCGACGATCTGGCGGTGGACCCGCACACGGACGTGTTTGACCTCGGCATCCTCTGGTGTCAGATGCTCCTCGGCGACATGGCGAAAGTGTTACCGCCGGACTCGGTGTGGCGAGCGCGGCTATTGGGGCAGGGTGTGCCGATGCCGATCCTCGATTTGCTGCACGAGTGTCTCGACGAGGACCCGGCCCGCCGACCCGCCGATGCCGCCGTGCTGGTGGAACGTCTCGACCCGCTGCTTCGCTTGCCGGCCGCGGTCCCATCGCCCAGCGCGGCCACGCCGCCCCCCCCACCGGCCGCTCCGATCAGCGGTACCCCAGCCGTTCCCAGTGTGCCCGAACCCGCCACAGCAGTGCCCGGCGAACCCGTGCGCTCGGCGGCGGAGTGGTTCGCGGAAGGCCACCGTTCACGGGAGCAGAGGAAATACGGCGCGGCAGTCAAGGCGTTCGACCGAGCCTTCGCGGCGGGTTATGACGAAGCGGCCGTTTGCCGGGAGCGCTCCGCCGCCCACATCGAACGGCACGATCACGAGCGCGCCGCCGCCGACCTGAATCGACTCGTCGCCATCCGCGACAAGGACATTGAAAGCTACCTGCTACGGGGTGAATTCTTCCTGACCGTGAACCGCATCGACGAGGCGATTGCCGACTTCACGCACGCCGTCCAGATCGATCGGCAATCGGCTCGCGTGTACATCGGCCGGGGCCGCGCCTGCCTGGCGAAGGGAGAGATCGACCTTGCTCTCGCCTGCTTCGACAAGGCGCAGCGGCGCGATCCGCGCGGCACGGCTGCCTTCCGGTATCGCGGCGACACCTGGGTTCTCAAGGGCGATCTCGATAAGGCGTTCGCCGAGTACACCACCGCGTTGCGGCTGGAGCCGGACAATGCGAAGCTGTATTACGCGCGCGGCGTTGCGTGCATGAAGCAGGACCGCGCTGACCAGGCGATGGCCGACTTCACCGAAGCGGTGCGGCTCGACTACACGTTCGCGCCGGCGCATCACCGACGCGGGCAGGTGTTCCTGCTGGTGGGGGAACTCAACGATGCCTTGATGGACTTCAGCCAGACGATCCGGCTCGATCGCCGTCACGCCGCCGCCTACCGCGATCGGGCCGCGGTTCGCATTCGACTCGGCAAGCGCCGGGCAGCGCTGCAGGACATCGACCGGTCCGTCAAGGTCGCGCGGCGCGATCCGCTAGCATATCTCGAACGAGGCCGGTTCCACGCCCATCTCGGGCACCACAACAAAGCGATCGCCGACTTCACTCGGGCGGTACGGCTCGATGAGAAGTATGCCGAGGCTTACAGCTTCCGCGGCAGAGAGTTTCTTGCGGTGGGAAAGCTGAAACATGCGGTGCGTGACTTCACGAAGCTGATCGCGCTGCGGCCGGATTCGATCGAAGCTCGTCTCGACCGCGGAAAGGCATACATTGCCGCAAAGTTATACCGGCGGGCGCGAGCCGATGCCAGGGAGGTGTTACGGCGTCAGCCGGCTAACGCGGCGGCGCTGGCACTGAAGGAGGAAGCGGAAAGCGCGAGGAAGTCCAAGTGAGGCATGATCAATCCGATTCGCGTTGAATAAAGGGAGGAAGCCGGATGCCGTCCGGCGGCGGTGGTTTAATCTCGGCGGCGGGTTCGTCCTCTTCCTCCGCCTCATCAACATCGACGTAGGCCCCGCAATGGGGGCAGTTTTGGCAGGTGCCGCGGTCCACGGTCGGGAACAGAGCGACTTGCCCGCATTTATCGCAAAGGACCGGCACGCCGTCATCGGCAACGTCCACCGAAGCCGCCTTGGCGATGCGCGACCATTCGCGCTGCGTCAACAAACTGGTAGCCGCCGTGATCTCTTCGGGATTGTCCACCCACACCTCGATGCCGCGCAGGTTGCCCGAGGCGAACGCGAAGGTTGCCAGCGCATCGTAGCGCTCGTGCGAGTTGAGCGTTGCCACCTGAGCGGCGATGCCTTGCTGCTCCAGCCAGCTCACGACGAGATTCGCTTCGATCAAGGTCTCGGCCACAAAGACGCATCTGGGGTCACGGTTCATGTTTCAATGTCCCTCCCCTTATGTTCGTCCGAAGCATCACCACCGTCTTGCTATGTCATGGTTGATTGCGGCGAACCGGCTACGTCAGCTGCCGGGTCTGACCCGTATCAACCCACCAGCTGACGCAGCCGGTTCGCCGCTCAGACCCAGTAGAAATAATATGCCTGGGAGATTCCTGAGCACATGACCCGCAAATGTGACTTCTGGTCAGGAGATGTCCTGATGCAAACGATCACTGCAACATTTGAAGACGGAGTACTGAAGCCGGCGCAACCGCTAAACCTGCCCGACCATGCCCAGGTGCGCGTCACGATCGAGCTGTTGGCAGCGGACCTGCAACAAGCGGAAAGATTGGCCGCACTGGAAAGCCTCTGGCGGATTTCCAAAGTTCATTCCGAGGAACATCTGACGCGAGATGAGCTGCATGAACGCGGTTGACACGAACATCCTCATATACTCGGTCGATCAGAAGGAGCCTACCAAGCAAGCGAAGGCCATCCAGTTGCTCCGGCAACTCGTTACCGGTACCGAGCCAACGGTTCTTCTTTGGCAGGTTCTGACGGAATCGGTGCGCCAACTTCGACGATGGAAAGACAACGGCGAGCTGACGGACGCCGAGTTTATGCGGCACGTGCAAGCGTTTCGATCACTCTTTCCGCTCGTTCTTCCGATCAAAGGGGTGTTGGACCCTGCTCTTGATTTGGTGCGCCGATTCAGCCTTTCGCACTGGGACAGCATGATTCTCGGCGCGTGCCAAGAAGCGGGCGTCACGACCCTGTACACGGAAGACATGGGATCGCCGACGTCCATCGATGGGATACAACTCGTCAACCCGCTTGTTTAATCCGCCTGACAAGGACACAATATAGAGCAACCGTCACCCGGCCGACAATCGACTCTCGGTCCCTTAATCTTCTCTTACCGGCCACCCTCCCTATGAGCCGGTTACGGTGCATGGTGCGTTTGTGCCCCCTGCTGCTCAGTCAGCCGCGAGTCCAGCTCCTTGCGGCTCATCGTGCGCTGCTCACGGCGAGCGCGAATAAGGCCCCAGAATTCGTCCGAGTACCCCAGCTGAATCTGTTCCAGGTCCAATCCTTCGACGCCGACGAGGAGCGCGATGGGTTTGCCCTTGCGTGTTAAAACCACGCGGTCACGCCGAACTTCACGAAGACACTCCTCCAGGTTGGTTTCTCCAGCGCTGACAACCTTCATACGATCTGCTCCGTGGTTTGATGCGGTGGTTTCTCACGAATTGCGCGAATCACTACCGTCTGGCCTGTTTCGTCCACGTCGTAAAACACCCGGTATTTGCCGACGCGCAACTCCCAGACAGGCTCCTCGTGTTCCCAGGGCGGCTTCAGGCCCACTACGACTTTTTTGTTCCGCGTTTGCTGTGTGGGGTTATGCAGAAGCTGTTCATCAATCTTGGCCAATACCCGTGTGCGATCTGTCGCACGAAACGCCTTCAAGTCTTCGAGCACGCCTTCTGTATACTCGAGCACGTACATGCAGAGGATCGTAGACCCCGTTTGCCGAATGGTCAATGGCATTGACCATCGCGCAGGGCGGTCCGCGTAATCGCGCTGAAAAACAGACAGGGCCAGCGACATCGCCGGCCCCGTCCGTTTCTCCTCATTCCCTCATCCGGCTCAATGCCGGAACAAAAACTCCTTCGCATTCAGCAGCGCCCAGTGCACGTCTTCCCACGCCTTGCGCTTGTCCGCCGCCTTGTTGACGTGGTCCAGCGCCACCTTCATGTCCAGCTCGGTAGGCAGCCGGGACAGCGTCGCCAGGTACAGCTCGGTCAGCACTTCCTTGTCGTCCGCCTTCTTGCCGAGCAGCCGGCCGATGCGGTTGGTCGCATTGCGCAGCTTCTCGTTGACCGTCGGGCCGTTGATGAGCTGCAGCGCCTGAGCGAGGTTGCTGTCGCCTTCGCGCTCGCATTCGCAAGCCAGTTCGCGGGCCGGCTGGCCGAACGTCTTCAGGAACGGATGGTTGACCTCGCCGTCCGGCAGCTGCACCGCCCGCGTCCCCGGCGGCATTCCGGCGAACTTCTCCGGAATCTCCGTCGTGGCGCAGATGGCGTCGAGGAGCTGCTCGGCCGTCAGCAACTTCGTCACCGCGTGGGAGAAATACTTGTTATCGTCCTTGTTCAACTCGTTCGCCTGGGCGCTGAGCTGGTAGGTCCGCGACAGCATGATGGTGCGGATCAGGTACTTCACGTCGAACTTGTGGGCGGCAAAGTCCTTGGCCAGGGCGTCGAGCAACTCGTCGTTGGCAGATGGGTTCGAGTCGCGGAAGTCATCGACCGGATCGACGATGCCTCGGCCCATCAGGTGATACCAGATGCGGTTGACCGTGGACTTGGCGAAGAAGGGGTTCTCCGCCGAAGTCATCCACACGGCGAGAGAATCGCGGCGATCAGTGCCGGGCAGGACGTTGGCGAGTGGGCCGCCCATGAACTTCGGCTGCATCGTTTTGCCGGTGCGCGGCTGCGTCACTTCGCCGGAGCGCTCGGAGTAGATGATCTCCGCGCCGGGTATCTGGGGGGTCGGTCCCGCTTCCATCGGATCCTTCTTCTGCTTCACCCGTGCGAAGAAGGCGGCCATGCTGTAGTAATCGTCCTGCGTCCAGCGCTCGAACGGATGGTTGTGGCACTTCGCGCACTGCATCCGGATGCCGAAGAACAGCTGGGCCGTCGTCTCGGCCAGGTTCTGCGGATCGCGGGCAATGCGGTAGTAGTTCGCCGGGGGATTGGCGAACGTGCTGCCGCTGGAAGTGATGATCTCCCGCACCATCCCATCGAACGGCTTGTTCTCAACGATATGATCGCGCAGCCACGTCTGGAAGACGTGAATGCCCTTGATCTGGATCGTCTTGCGGTTACTCCGCAGTACGTCGGACCACTTCAGCGTCCAGAAGTCGGCATACTCCGGCCGTTCGAGCAGGCTATCGATCAGCTTGGCCCGCTTGTTCGGATCTTTGTCGGCGAGGAACTTCTTAACGTCGTCCGGTGTCGGCAGGATGCCGCACACGTCGAGGTACGCCCGGCGCACGAAGTCGGCGTCGCTGCACAGGTCCGATGGCGGGATGCTGAGCAGCTTCAGCTTGGCGAACGTGTGCTTGTCGACGTAGTTGGTTTCCGGCGGCGTCTTCCAGACGAAGCCGGGCCGCGGCTCCAGATACGTCAAGCGCACCGTCATCAGCTGATCGAGGTAGCGGCACAGGACCGCGACCTCGCCGGACTGACGGAACTCGACGAAACCGGTTGGCGACACCTCGGCAACCGCGGTATCGCTGCTGCTGAAGACGGTCAAACGGGTCACGTCCTGCGTGGAGCCGTCTTCAAAGTTGGCGAGGACGGCCAGCTGCTGCCAGCGGCCCGGGGCGTTCTGAACGCGCGAACCAGGCAACACCTGCACGCTCTTGATTGGGGAGAGATTGGCCGGGTCGTCCTGCAAGCCCTCGGCCAGCCAGTCGCGGATGGCCCGAGCGGGAACACTCTCGGCGGAATAGCGCGACCCGCCTTCATGCGGAACGCGGCCCAACGCTTTCAGCAGCATCAGGCTGCTGTCCGGTGCGAGGCGATCCGTCCGCCGGCCGAGTACGTCGCGGGTCAGCTGGAGGAAGTCGGCGGGGGGATCGAAGCCGCGCAAGCTCAACTTGAAGCCGTTCTTGCCGGAGGGGGTGCCGTGACAGGCGCCGGCGTTGCAGCCGCCGACGTTCATGGCAGCAACCACTTCCCGGCGAAAGCTCACCGGTTGCGGCTTCTCCAGATCCTTGACGGTCAGCGGGACACGCGCCGTCTGGCCGCCCGCCTTGACCACGAGGGCGCCGGTACCGTTCTTCTTCGACATCAGGTAGCCGCCTTCGTAGAGGGAGGCCACGCCGCCCTCGACGCTCAATTCGGCGAAGGCCGTGAGGTCGCGCACGGAGCCGTCGGCGTACTTGCCGCTGATGACGACTTGCTGTTTCGCCCGTATTCCCGTGAGCGTGATGGCTTGCGGTTGGACGAGGAGGGCAGTCGGTTGGCCGACGACCTTCGCTCGTGCGGCAGGCTCGTCCGGCACAGCGGCTCCGGCAGGAACGACGGCCACACCGAGCAGCAACAGAGCGGAGAGAGAACGGACGGCGTGAATGCGGAGCGATTGCGGCGAGTGCGATGGATCGCGCATGTGTTGATGCCCCCTGAAGGATACCCGGAAGGAAGGAGACGGCGGGTTCGGGCGGTTGTCTTTGCGGCAGGCGATGCAGAAGTGAATTTAGTGTACCGGAGGAGCGAGCAGAAAGCGACAACAATTTTTCGAGTGCATTCCCATGCCTTCAGTGGGCGAGGCAGTGGCCGTGTGGTGGGACGCGCTCTCCCTGTTCGCTCTCTTGGCGGCGGTGCGTCTGAACAATAGATGCGTCCCCTTTGTTTCCCCCGGCAATCACGGAATCAGATCCGACACTGCAATGTTCGCCGTCGGCACGGCCAGCGGCGCGACATGGTCCGCGAGCGACAGAACTGTCACGTCAGCGAATCGGAAGCCGTAGCGCTGTGCTGGATCGGCGATGGGATTGCGCCGCACTTCCAGCTGGCGCTGCACGAGGTTGACGATCCAGTAGTCTTCGATGCCGGCGCGAGCATAGAGGCTCGCTTTCCGGCCGCGGTCGTAGGAGAGCGACGACTCGCTCACCTCGACGATCAACAAGGCCGTGGATGGATGAGCTGCGAGGTAGTCGTCCTCCGACCCGGCGACGACAGCCACATCGGGTTCAGGAGCGGAGCGCCGACCGAACTGTAACGGCATCTGTAATCGTACCCAGTGTGCAGGGCCGAAGATCCGATCCAGAGGGAGCTGAACCTTCCTGATCGTCACTGCGTGTCGGCTCAGCATCGGAGGCATCTTGATAATCACTCCTTCGATCAGTTCGACGCGCCGATTGCGAAACACTCCGAGTTCCGCCAGCCGCAGGTATTGCTTCACCGTCCAGCGTTGAACCGCGGGCTTGATCTGCGACATCTCGCGCCTCTCTCTCGATTTGGATGTGAATTGGGCTATGCATTTGACCATCTCCATCCCTACTATTATTGCGAGTGCGCGGGTGCTTCGCAATCCCGGGCCGCGGGAAGACAGAAGAGACAGGTAGGGAACCGGCACATCCATCGCTTACGCGTCGAGTTGGTGGTGCAGCAGACTTCGGCCGCAGTGCATTCGCTGCTTGACTCTGCCCTCTCCGCAGGACAGAATGGCCGATGCTCCCGCTCCCCGAGGCCGAACCATGCACATCGCCTGCCCACATTGCCACAATCCGATCGAAGTGGTCGAGGGACCGCCCGAGGAGATCCTGTGCCCCTCGTGTGGTTCCAGCTTTCACCTCGAGCGCGGGGCCACCACCAGCCTGCTGCCGCTCGCCGAGCAGCCCAATCTCGGCCGGTTCGTCCTTCGTGAAAAGCTCGGCGTCGGCGCCTTCGGCGTCGTCTACAAGGCTCACGACCCGGACCTGGACCGCGTCGTCGCCATCAAGGTGCCGCGGTCCGGCAATGTCGGCGGCGACGACCACCGCGACCGCTTCCTGCGCGAAGCCCGCAACGTCGCCCAGCTTCGCCACCCCGGCATCGTCGCTGTCCTCGAGGTCGGCCAGCACGACCAGCTCCCCTACCTCGTGAGCGAGTTTGTCCCCGGTCTGAACCTGGCCGACTGGCTCACCGCCCACCGGCCGACCATCGCCCAGGCCGTCGATCTCGTCGTGCAGCTTGCCGACGCCCTCCAGTATGCCCATGAGCACGGTGTCGTCCACCGCGACCTCAAACCGTCCAACGTCATGCTGGAGCCGGTCGAGGCTCCGGTCGTGGATGCTCCCGGCTCGCCCACGCTGCCGATTCCTGGCCGACCGCGATTGATGGACTTTGGTCTTGCCAAGCGCGAGGCCGGCGAGATCACCATGACCGTCGAGGGCCAGGTGCTCGGCACCCCGGCCTACATGAGCCCCGAGCAGGCCCGCGGTGAATCGCACACGGTGGACGGCCGCGGCGACGTCTACAGCCTCGGCGTCGTCCTGTACGAGCTGCTCACCGGCGAACTGCCGTTCCGCGGCAACACCCGCATGTTGCTGCACCAGGTGCTGCACGACGACCCCAAGCCTCCGCGGCGCCTCGACGACCGCATCCCACGCGACCTGGAAACGATTTGCCTCAAGGCGATGGCCAAGGAGCCGGCGTGGCGCTACCACACCGCCGGCGACTTCGCCGCCGACCTCCGCGCCTTCCGCGACGGCCGGCCGATCCTGGCCAGGCCGAGCACCGCCTGGGAGCGCGGGGCCAAGTGGCGCGGCGCCGCCCGGCCGCCGCGGCGCTGCTGGCCGTGTCCGTCCTGGCGGTGCTGACGGTCTTGACCGTCGTGCTGGTCTACAACACCCATCTCCAGGCGGCCCTCCACGCCACGCAAAAGGCCAAGGGCGAGGTCGAGGAGCAGCGCGACGCCGCCGAAAAGGCCACTGCCGACGCCCGGGCCAGGCTGGAGCAGTCGTTGCGCAGCCAGTACGCCGCCCAGCTCGCCCTGGTGGCGACCCTGTGGGAGCGCGACCCGATCCGCGGCCGGCAGTTCCTGGACGACCCCCAGCGCTGCCCGCCGGAGTTGCGCGATTTCACCTGGGGCTGGCTGAACCGCCTGTGCCGGCGCGAGCGCTTCACCCTGCGCGGCCACAGCGGCGCCATCAACGCCATCGCCTACGCGCCCGACGGCAAGACGCTGGCCACCGGCAGCGACGACAAGACGGTACGGCTGTGGGACACGCTCACCGGCAAGCCACGGGCCGTCCTCTCCAACCCGGGCGACGTCATCTCCACGGTCGCCTTCAGCCCCGACGGCAAGACCCTGGCCACCGGCGGCCCCGACCGGACCGTGAAACTGTGGGACACGGGCACCGGCCAAGAGCGGGGCCGGCTCAAACAGCACGGGCACTGGGTCAGCTCGGTGGCCTTCTCCGCCGACGGCAAGACGCTCGCCTCCGGCAGCCTCGACGGCATCGTCCACCTGTGGGACCCGGCGACGCTCGTCGAACGCGCCTCCCATCAGACCGGCGCCGTCTGGGTCCGGTCCCTGGCGCTCTCCCCCGACGGCCACACCGTCGCCACGGGTAGCCACGACGGCACGGTCAAGCTGTGGGACTGGGTCGCGGACCGCGAGCGGACCGTTTTCGACAAGAGCATTGGCGTGGCCTACAAGAACCAGGGCGGCCCGGTCACGGCCATCGCCTTCGCGCCGGACGGCAAGACCCTGGCCTGGATCTGCACAGCTGAGCTGCAGATGTGGGACCTGGAAACGATGAAGGAGCGGGCGAGCTTTTCACTGCGTTTCAACGGCGCTTACCCCGGCTCGCTCTCCTTCTCCCCCGACGGCCACGTCCTGGCCGCAGGCTGCGGCGGCCTGGAGGAGGTTCCCGCGTCGGTGAAGTTCTGGGACGCGCACACCGGCCAGTCGCTGGGGATCATCCGCGGCCACGCCGGCAAGCACCTCGCCGCCGTCTTCGCTCCCGACGGCCGGACGCTGGCGTTTGGCAGCTCCGACGGCCTCGTCGAGGTGTGGGACATGGCCGGCAACCCCGAACGGGCGACCGTCCAGGCGTATCCGGATGGCGTCTGGTCGGTGGCGTTCGCGCCCGACGGCAAGACGCTCGCCTCGACCTGCGGCGAGTGGTGGAAGAAGTGGCAGGGCAAGGAGCCGCCCACGCTGAAGCTGTGGGACCCGGCCACGGCCCGGGAGCGTCTGGCCCTGCGTGGCCACGACGGCTATGCCACGGCGGTGGCCTTCAGTCCCGACGGCAAGACGCTGGCCTCGGCTGGCTGGGATCGGACCGTGAAACTGTGGGACGTGGTCGAGGACCGGGAGCGGGCCACTCTCCGCGGACACACGGACCCGATCTGGTGCATGGCCTTCGCGCCGGACGGGCGGACGCTGGCCACCGGCAGCGGCAACCCGGCAGGGCGAAACGGGGCTGCGGGGAACGGCGAGCCGGTTCCGGACGACAAGCCCGGCGAGGTCCGGCTGTGGGACACGGCCAGGGGACAAACTCGAGCCGTGCTTTCCGGACATCGCAGCGGGATCTTCGCGCTGGCGTACTCTCCGGACGGCGCCACTCTGGCGAGCGCAAGCTGGGACGGCACCGTGAAGCTGTGGGACCCGGCCACGGGACAGGAACGGGCCACCCTGGCGGAGGAGGGGATTTCTCCGGCCGCGCGGCCGTCGTCCGAGGTCTGGTGCCTCGCCTTCAGCCCGGACGGCAAGACCCTGGCGGCGGGGACGGGCGAGCTGAGGGTCCGGACCCGGCCGGGCGAGGTACGGCTGTGGGACCTGGGCACGCGGCGGGTGCGGCTGACCCTGCGTGGCCACACCGGCGGGGTCTTCGCCGTGGCGTACAGTCCGGACGGAAAAACGCTGGCGACGGGCAGCAACGACGCGACGGTGAAGCTGTGGGACGCGGTGACCGGCCAGGAGCGGGCGACCCTCTCCGGACACACCCGCTGGGTGCGGGCCGTCGCCTTCAGCCCGGACGGCAAGACCCTGGCCACCGGCAGCGGCGACGGCACGGTTAAATTCTGGGAAGCAGCCTGGAAGGAGGAAAAATGAAGGATGAAGAAGAACACCTTTGGATGAAGAAAAGGAGTCAGGAACGCCCCAAGCAGAAATGAACCTGACCCCTTTTCGTCCTCGGTGATTGGCGAGGCGCGAGGGTCGTGGATACAAGGCAGTCAAGCCGAAACGCAGCGCGGCAACGGCAACGTTACCAACGTCTTCATTCGTGCGGCCCTTCGCCCCGGTTCACCGTCGGCCCGCGTGGTGGATGCCTATCTTGACGGAGCGTTTCAACGGGTACTTTCATCCTGCAGCCCCGAGCTTCCCGGCTGACCGCTCGCGCTTGACAAGCGTGCGATCCTCAAGGATAGTAGCCGGTGAGTGGCGTCCCGCAATGGTTCCGCAGGGGGTATTCACGTTCATGGCAATTGGTCCTGTCGCTCTGGATGCTGAAATTAGCTCCGATCCCGGCGTGCGTCAGGGTGAGCCTGTCGTCGCTGGAACGACGACGCCCGTACGCGCGATCGCCGAGTTATGGAACCAGGGCATGGCACCGGAAGAGATTCCCCTCCATTTACCGCACTTGCACACACGGCAAGTCTTCGCAGCGCTCTATTATTACCTCGGTCATCGCCCCGAAATCGACGCCTATATCGCGGCCAATCGAATCCCGGAGCAGTGGTCGGGCAAGCGTTTTGACCCCGCGACCAGGCAGGTCTTATGACGCCAGGTCCAGCTGCCTTACGCGTTTACCTCGATCAGGACGTGGACGTCCTGCTGGCCAACCTCCTGGCAGCACACGGGATCGACGCTCTGACGGCCCATACGGCTGGCCATCTCGGCTGGAGCGATGAACTTTAACTTGAGTTCGCCACCAAAGAAGCGCGCGTGCTAATAACCCACAACCGGACCGACTTCGAAAACCTCGCGGTTGCCTGGTGGGGACAGAACAAGCCTCACGCGGGAATCGTGCTCGCCATTCGCCGCGCGAACACGTACGACCTCGTGCGGCATGTTTTGCCCGTGTTGGGCCTTTACGATCAGCAAGGATGGAGGGAACAAGTGCTGTATGCGTGATGGTCGGCAAGGGGGCGCACCTCGATAATAAATACGAATTAAAAAAACCGGCTTATCGAGTTGCGTCCCCTTTTTCGTCCCGCAGCAAGCAGACATGAACCTGACCCTTCTTCGTCTCTTCCCAGCGTCAGATTTGATACTGTAACACTTCACGCTGTACCACCGTCTTTTCGTTTGAGCGAGCAGGAGAAACGAATGCCGCCAAGCGACGCGCATCAGCTCGCACCCCTGCTCCAGCAATCGCGCGCCGGCGACGCCGGAGCGCTCAACGCTCTGCTGGGTCGGCTGCGGCCGTACTTGCAAGCGCTCGTCCGCTCCTGGTTGGGACTTGACCTTTCGCGCCGGCTGGGCGATTCGGACGTCGTTCAGGAGGTCTTGATGCAAGCAAGCTGCCATTTCAAGGATTTTCGCGGCGAACAGGTGCCGCAGCTTCTCGCCTGGCTTAAGACCATTGCCTACCGTGCGGCCAGCGACCGCAAGAAAAAGCTCATGGCCGACGCTCACCAGTCGGAGACTCTGCCGGACGAAGTGCCGGCCCCCGGTCCTGGCCCAGCGGATATGCTCGAAGGGGAAGAGGACGCTGTCCGCCTGACGGCGGCTCTGGAACGGCTGAATCAGCGGCGGCGCGACGTGGTCCAGCTGCGTCTGTTAGAAGGGCTCGATTTCCCCGAGATCGCCCGGCGCCTGGGCGGATCGGCGGGCTCCCTGCGTGTCCTGTTCTTTCGGGCAGTCGGACAGCTCCGCCTGCTTCTGGAGACCGAACCGTGAACACGAACGATGACCTGGCGTCCTGGGGCGAGCCGCCGACCGAGACGTATGAGGAAAGCCTGGCCGATCAGCTGGACATGGCCCTACAGCAGCTCGAAAAGGGCGAACCGCTGCCGGTCCCGGCGTTCCCTGCTTCCCCCGACTCCACGATTTCCCTGACCGGTGACCTGCTTCAGGCCCTGTCGTCGGTACACGGTTCGACGACGACGTTTCGCCGACATGCGGGCCTGTTGGATGATCGACGCGACCGGGGAACCGACAAACCGGACTCCGTGAAACCAACAGGATCGACGGTGCCCGACCCGTTTCCCGGCGAGTTCCGCTTGCTGAGCGTGCTGGGGGAAGGAGCCTTCGGAAAAGTCTGGCTGGCCGAGGAGCTGATGCTGCGGCGACAGGTCGCACTGAAGACGCTTGCACTATCCCGGGCGCCTGGCGACCTGGAGCAGAAGCTGGGGGCCTTGCAAAACGAGGCCGGCATTCTCGGCCGATTCAGCCATCCCCACATCGTCCAGGTGTACGCCTGGCGGCAAAGCGGCCCCGACCACTACCTGGTACTGCAGCTGGTGCCGGGAGGCTCGCTGTTGGATCGACTCAAGGCGAATGGCCCGCTCCCCTGGCACCTGGCTGCCCGCTACGTCGCCGACGTGGGCGATGGCCTCGTCGAGGTCCATGGGAAGGGCATCGTCCACCGCGACATCAAGCCGGCGAACATCCTCTGGCACGCCGAGCGCGACGAGGCCTTGCTAACCGATTTCGGTATCTCCGCCCTCCAGACCGGCCCCCGTTCCGTCGCGGGCACGCCTTTTTACATGGCCCCCGAGGCGTTCGAGGGACATCTGTCTCCTGCGATGGACGTTTACAGCCTGGCGGCGACGCTGTTCCACCTGGTGACCGGCGACGTGCCATTCCCGGCCGCGACGACCGCGGAGTTGCCGCAGCGCATCAGGCAGGGACTAAAGGCCGTGGATGCCCGCTGCGAGGGGATGCCGGAGCCGCTTGAGCAGGTTATCCGCGCTGGTTTGGCCGCCGACCCAACACGACGGCCGACGCCGCAACAGTTCGTGAATGCGCTACGGGGCACGCTCAACCAGTTGCTGGCCGATTCCCTGCCGCTGCCTGTCGCTGCGATCCCGAATCCTGGTCGAGTCAAGCTGCATCTTACCGTCAGCCGTGAGGTCGGACCGAACCACTATCAGCCAGTGGCGGCGACCCAGGCCACGGTCGGGAAACTGACGCGCAACATGAAGAAGGTGCCGCGACCGCCGGAGAATGTTCGGCTGCGCAGCGGCGAGCGGGTGCGGGTCGAGGTGGTGGCAGACCAGACGGGGTACGTAACGGTGTTCAACATCGGGCCTACGGGCGACTTCAACCTGCTATACCCCGATGAACCCCTGCCCGCTGCAACACCGCCGACAATTCAAGCCGGTGCGCCACTGCACGTGATCGATGTGGAGATGCAACCGCCGGCCGGTCGGGAACGATTGTGCGCGGTTTGGTCGCGCCGCCCGCTAACACCGGAGCAGGCACAGGGGATATTGCCTGGAGGAACGGCGCCTTCCGGTCCGTACCAGGCGAGCCGCAACATGGTCCGCGTCAAGCAGGCAGTGCAGCAATTGCCCCCGGACGAGTGGCAGGCCGTGGTGCTGGAACTGGATCATGGAATCTGACGTATCCAGTGTGGATGAGAGACACGAGATAGAATGGAAACAAAAGGAGAACGAGTCATGTCCACTATCGTGTTGCAATCCAAAAGTGGTCCGGACAGCAAGTTACACCTTGAGGTGCCGGTTGGTCAGCCCGACACCGAGTTTGAGGTGGAAGTGGTGGTACGCCCGCTGGTGTCACAAGGCCAGGGCTGGCCGCCAGGCTACTTCAAACTGTTCGGTTCAATTGATGACGAGACATTTACAGTCCACCCCCAACCACCGTTACCCCCGCCTTTGGAGATCGAATGATCTATCTCCTCGACTCCAACGTGTGGGTCGCGATTTTGCGTGGGAAGTCGCCGCAGGCCGCCGTCCGCTATGGTGCGACTAACCGAGCCGACATCCGTGTCTGTACCGTGGTGGTTGCCGAACTCCGCTACGGTTGCGCGAAGAGCGCGAAGCCGGTAGCCAACCGCGCCATACTTGACGCCTTACTTGCGCCCGTTACCAGCGTTCCTTACGACGACGCGGTGGTTGACCACTTTGTGGCCATTCGTCGTCACCTGGAATCGATCGGCCAGATCATCGGGCCCTACGACATGCAAATCGCCGCGATCGCCCTGGCCAACGGCTGTACCCTCGTGACTCACAATACCTCCGAGTTCAGCCGGGTGCCCGGCCTCACGATTGAAGATTGGGAAATCCCATGAGTACGCGCCGGCGCCATGAACTTCTACCTGAACTATCTGAAGGCGGAGGAAATGGAAGCGGGCGAGAACCCGACGATCGGCATCCTCTTGTGCCCGGAAAAAAACGAGACGCACGTGGAATACGCCCTGGGTGGGATGAGCAACCGCATCTTCGTTTCCCGTTACCTGCCGCAGGTGCCCACGAAAGACGAACTGGAAAGCTTTGTGCGGCAGACGCGGTGTCGGCTGGAGGGGTGCGGTTCGGCAGGAGTGAGGTTCGGGCGGCCGAGGATTTTGCGAACACGGAGTGAAGGCACACTGCGAGGTTGCTCCGTCCCTATCCGGGCGAGCCGCAACATGGTGAGTGTCAAGCAGGCGGTGCAGCGTTTGCCCGCGGACGAGTGGCAGGCGGTGGTGGAGGAGTTAGAACACGGAGCCTAAACGAGTACCTACAAAATAGCTCGAGCCGAAGTCGGCGACCAGTGCACCAAGGAGAGTTTCAATGGCTGTTGACCAGGAGTTCGACCAATGCGTGCAATTGTTCTTCAGTCGCGACTACGAAGGCTGTGTCCAGCGGGTCATACCGATGCTGGAGACCGGAGTCGGTCACGAACTGCTCCAGATGCTGTTGATCAGCCTGCAGCGCTTGGACCAGACCGAAGCCGTGGAGGAACTCGGTCCTCGGATTCTGGCTGCCACGGAGGGGGAGCCTTGGATTCAGAGATTGGTCAAATTGACTTTGGGCCAGGGCAACCCCGAACAGCTCAGGGACCAGTTGGGATCTGAAAAAAACGAGGAACAATGCTGCCAGGCGGCCTACTACTGGGGAGCCCGCCTATTAACTGACGGGGAGACCGGGGACGCCGACAAGGCATTTACCGCTTGCCTGGAGGGGACCGCCACCTGCGTGGAAAAGCATCTGGCCCAGCTAGAGTGCCTTTCCACCCTGCATCAGCAGCCTTTCGAAGTGATGATGGGGCGGACCAAGCACCTGCTGCTGCGCATAAATGATCGGAATCAATACGGGAAGGCGAATCAGCTTCTGAGACAGGTGTTGCAGCAGGCGGAATCGCGTTTTGCAGAATCGCGCCTTGACCCGGAGCATTCCAGCGCCTGGCTCAGGTTGTTCTTGAAAGATACTTCATCGACAGATCGCGAAAGCCCCAAGGTTTACCGCATTCCGACTGTTGCCGCAATTCTCGATGAATCCATCCAGTTGACTCAGCAATGCCAATACAATGAGGCGCTTTCTCTGGCCCGTCAAGCATTGAAGTTGGCAGAAAAGCACCTGGATCCCTGTTACCTCGAAACAGCACGAATCCTCAATCACCTTGGGACGGTTCTACAGGAGATGGGGGACCTGAGAGAGGCCCGATCCTGCTACGAGCGGAGCCTCAGCATCCGCCAGACGATATTCGGCTCCGAGCATCAAGACACCGCACGTGTCCTCAACAACCTTGGTCTGTCTCCTGAAAAACATCGGTGAGTTCTCCGAAGCCCGGCCGTGCTTGGAACGCGCATTAAACATCTACGAGAAGGTTCTGGGGCCCGAGCATCCCAATACCGCAGCGAGCCTCACTAATTTGGGTGGACTACTCCTTTACATGGAAGACCTGTCCGGAGCCCAGGCCTGCTACCTTCGGGCGCTGAACATCAGGGAGAAGGCTCAGGGGGCCGAGCATCCGGATACAGCAGGCTGCCTCAACAGCTTGGGCGTCCTTCTAGTTGAAATGGGACGGTACTCGAAGGCCCTACCGTACTACCAGGGGGCACTGAGCATCCGCGAAAAAACGCTTGGGACCGATCATCCAGAAACCGCAATCAGTCTTGCCAACCTGGGTGTGCTGCTAGAACACTTGGGCGACCTGTCTGGGGCACGGTCGTGCCTCGAGCGGCGCTGACCATCAGGGAGAAGGTCTTGGGGAGCGAGCATCCCGATACAGGGCACACCATCCACAACATGGGCACTCTGTTGCACAGGATGGGAGATCTGTCGGGTGCCCGTGCTAACTGCGAGAGGGCTCTGAGCATACTCAAGAAGAGTTTGGGAGACGAGCATCGCGATATCGCGATCTGCCTCAACGGCTTAGCCGAACTGTCTGTCCATCTCGATCAAGCTACAGATGCGCTGGCGTTGATGCGGCAAGCAGCCGCCATCGACGATCGCATCACCGGGCAAATGTTCTCTGCTGGCTCCGAGAAACAGCGTAGCGCCTTCCTCAAGAGAACCCAAGGGAATATCTATCGTTTTCTGTCGCTAGTTTCTGGACATCTCGCGCACTCTTCAGACGCAGTGAGTGCGGGGATCGACATCGTGCTGCGTCGTAAGGCGATCTCCGCTGAAGCTCTGGCCGCCCAGCGCGATGCCGTACTTGGCGGCAAATACCCCGACTTGGCGGATTCCTTGCATCGGATGGCAGACCTGCGCCGGCAGATGGCCCGCAAGACCCTGGCCGGTCCCGGCCGCGAAGGCTTGCAGGCGCACCAGCAGCAGCTGGAGGAGTGGACCGCTGAGAAGGAGGCCCTGGAGACAAAATTGGCCCGTCAAATCCCCGAGATGAATCTGGCGAAGAAGCTCCAGCAGGCCGACCGCAGGGCCGTCGCCCTGGCCTTGGATGCAGGCGTCTCCCTGGTCGAGTTTGTCCGCTTCCATGTCTACGACTTCAAGGCCGTGCCGGCGCGAGGCGAGCCGCACTGGCACCCGGCTCGTTATCTGGCCTTTGTCTTGCCTTTCGGACAGCCGGACAACGTGCAGATGATCGACCTGGGCGAAGCCGCGCAAATTGATCGCCTGATCGCCGACTTCCGCAGCAGCATCATCGGCGAGGCAGAAACCCGGACCGGCCGGAATATGGTCAAACAGCGGCCCGAGCCGGCCGCTGCACTCCGGACAAAGACCGGCACACAGTTGCGTGCCGCCGTGTTCGACTCGCTGGCCCCCGCTCTGGCTGGATGCCGGCGACTCTTGCTCGCTCCCGACGGCGATCTGACGCGACTGCCGTTCGAGGTGCTGCCCGACGCAGACGGTCGTCTCCTCATCGACGACTACCAGATCAGTTACCTGGGCTGCCGGCCGTGATGTGCTGCGTTTCGGGGCGGAAACGACCGGCCAGCCCACCGATTCGCTGGTGGTCGCAGACCCGGATTTCGACCTGGACACGGAAACAGCCGCCAGACAGTCCGCCCCTCCACAGCCCAAGCTGGGGTTCTGGTCGCGCTTGTTCGGCCGAAAACCGACAGCACCTACTCCACCTCCTGTATCGACAACAGTTGCAGAAGCACCTGGACGCCGGTCCCGTGACTTCGACTCTGGCGAGTATCACTTTGACCGCTTGCCGGGCACGCGCGGCGAGGGCGAACGGATCGCCGCCCTGCTGGGCGTCCAACCCTGGTTGGGACACACCGCCCTGGAAGGCCGGCTCAAGCAGAAGTGCTGTTCGCCGCGCATCCTGCACCTGGCCACGCACGGCTTCTTCCTCCAGGACCAACCCCGCGACCCCAACAGCGACCGGCGCGACCTCGGCCTGATGGGTGGTCCGATCGAGGGGCGACTATCTGGCCCGCTGCCGGAGAACCCGCTGCTGCGTGCGGGCCTGGCCCTGGCCGGCGCCAACACCTGGCTGAAGCAGGGCGCATTGCCGCCGGAAGCGGAAGACGGTCTGCTGACCGCCGAGGACGTCTCGGGGATGGACCTGCTGGCCACCGAGCTGGTGGTGCTGTCCGCCTGCGAGACGGGCCTGGGCGAGGTGCGGACCGGCGAGGGCGTCTTCGGCTTGCAGCGTGCCTTCGTGCTGGCCGGCGCCAAGACGTTGGTGATGAGCCTCTGGAGCGTCCCCGATGAGCCGACCCGCGAGCTGATGGAGGACTTCTATCAGCGAATCCTCAGAGGCGAACCGCGTGCCGACGCCCTCCGTGCCGCCCAGATGAAGCTTCGGGTCAAGTATCCCGATCCCTACTACTGGGGCGCTTTGATCTGCCAGGGCGATCCGGGACCACTACGGGAATGGAAAGACCAATAAGGAAATGCGGCTCTTTTGGAGATCAAACGCCTTCCCTTTCGTCGTCTGCGGAGTCCGCAATACTCACCTCCCCACAACGTGCGCGCTTGCGGTAACCTGGCGACACAACAATCGCCCGTCCGCTCTGTGCGCCGAGGTCCGCCATGCCTGTGCCACTGCTTCTGACGCTGATCGTCGCCGTCACACCGCCGCGCCTCGTCCCCCGCCGCGGCGAGCCAAGCCGGCCGTCCGAGACGATCGCACTCAGTTCGTTTCGCAGTTTCGGCCTCTGGGTTGTGTACGCGGCGCAAGCAAGTGCAGCAGCGGCGACACTTGCTTGCGCCGCGTGCTCAGATGGCTCGGAGTTCGTTTCGCAGTTTTGGCCTCCGGCTTGTGTGTACGCGGCGCCAACAAGTGCAGCGAGTTCCCACACTTGCTGGCGCTGCGTGCTCAAAGGGCTTGGAACGCCCGGCGGACGAATCGGCTTCAACCTCAACAGCCGCGTCCGGGCTGCGGCCGACCGGCCAAGCACGCGGTCGTTGTCCGGCGCCTGTCTCATCAAGACTTAATCCACCGACGCTAAACTCCGCTTACACGGCCGTGTCTCGACCGTTCCTTCAACCCGCTTCTATTCCGGAGGTCGATCATGAATTCGCGCACGTCATCGCCGCTGAAACACGTCCTGGTCTGCGGTATGCTGTTCGGTGTGCCGGCAGTCGGCCGAACCGCCGATCCGCCGAAACCGTCCACCAACAAGCAAGCCGAGCTTGATCGCACACGTCTCGAGGTCCTCAAGGCGCTGGAGCAATTCCGTGAAGCGGAGTCCCGTCTGCGCCAGGCTGAGAAACGGCTGTGCGAGCTGGAAGGCAAGGCGGGGCAGGCCGCGGAGGAAACTCCCGCCATCACGAAGATTTTCAGCGTGAAAGGGAAGGCGAGTTCGGTAGCGAAGACCCTGACGGAGCTTTTCGGCAAGAGCGGTGCGACGATCGTCGCAGATGAAGGAACCAACTCTCTCATCGTGCGTGCGAAACCCGATGACCTATTCCAGATCGCCCAGTTCCTCCAAGACCTCGACAATTCCGACAATGCAACGCGGGCAGAAGGGGGTTTCTTCGTTTATCGTCTGAAGAACGTGGAAGCGGTAGCACTGGCGAAGGTGCTGACAAATCTATTTGATAAGGACCAAACCCGAATCGTGGCCGACCCGGCAACTAATTCGCTCCTCGTTCGCGCAGGGGAAGAGCAGCGCCGGATGATCGAGAAGTTGATCCCGGAACTCGACACGGCGGCCGATCCCCGGAAACCGAAGCAGCCCATGAAGTGACCCCTTGCTTCGTCGTTTCCGTTTCGCGCATGCCGCGAAACGGAAACCATCGTTTCTTGAACTCCCTTCTTGACAGCAACCCGTCTCAGCGTACACACTGAAGTCGGTGCGGTCGAGGTGCGAACTCTCCCGGCTACCGTTGCGTAAGAACGATAGGGCCACCGTGGATACCACCGATCCCCTCACCCTCTGTACCGACGAGGAACTGCTCGCTCGCTTCCGTCGCGGGGTGAACGAGGCGTTCGGGGTTCTGCTGCGCCGTTATCAGCGCGAGTTGTATGGGTATCTGCGCCGCTACCTGGGTTGCGACACCCTGGCCGAGGACGTGTTTCAGAACACGTTCTTGCAGGTGTATCTGAAGAGCAGCCGGTTCGAGGGCGGCCGGCCGGTTCGCCCCTGGCTCTACGCCGTCGCCACCAACCAGGCCATCGACGCCCTGCGGCGGCAAGGCCGGCACCAGGCGATCAGTTTGGAACAGGCCCGTGAGACGGCCGGCGAAGGCGAGGCGGCCAATCTCGCCGGGGCGCTGGAAGCGCATGATCTGGGCCCGCCGGAACTGGCCGTGGAAGCCGAGAATCGCGCGCTGGTCCGGGCCTGTGTCGATCGGCTGCCCGAGAACCTGCGCCACGTGCTCATCCTGGCCTATTATCAAGGCTTGAAGTATCGGGAAATCGCTGACATTCTTGACATCCCCGTGGGTACTGTGAAATCTCGGTTGCACGCCGCCCTGGTCAAGTTCCAGGAGACGTGGTCCGTGCCGACAACCCCCGTTCGGGCTTAACCGCTATGGATGATCTGCTCATCGGCTACCTGCTCAACTCCCTCGACGTGGTTGAACTGCGCGAGGTTGCGGAACGGCTCCAGCGCGATCCGGCCTGGCAGGATCGACTGACGGTGCTCAAGAAAACGCTGGCGCCCCTGGCCCTCGACGCCGACGCCCCGGAACCGCCGCCGCAGCTGTTGCACGCTACCCTGGCCCGCGTCGCCCAGGAACATTCTTGCCGGCCCATTGCTCCCCCGCCGCGCCGCGTGGATTCGGCAGAGGAAGCTCCCGCGCGCCGCCGCTTTCGCCGTGCCGATGTGCTGGCCGCTGCGCTGCTCCTGATTGTCCTGAGCGCCCTTGCGTTCCCCTGGTTGGTCCGGCAGTGGCAGGATTACCAGATCCGGGCCTGCCAGCGCAACCTGGCCGTGTTCTGGATGGCTCTGGAGAACTACAGCGAGACGACAACCCCGGTCGGCGGCTTTCCGCAGCTGCAGGAAGAGGGTCCGTTTTCCTTTGCCGGCATCGTCGTGCCGATTCTGCACGACAACCAGGTCCTCGGCAGTGAAGCCAGCATCCTCTGCCCCGCCGTCGGCAAGCGCGAACCGGACGGGCGAACCGTCTCCGATCTGCAATTGCTGTGGGGGCAGAAGGGGCCGGACGAATATCGACTGATTCTCCGCGAAGTAGGCGGCACCTACGCCTATCCGCTGGGTTATCGTAACGGCGACCAATTGGTCGGTGTGTGCCGCGGCGACGGTGGTCAACCCATTATCGCCGACGCTCCAGGCAGCTCGGAAGGTCACGAAAACAGCGCCAACCACGGCCGTCGCGGCCAGAACGTGCTATTCGTGGGCGGCGAAGTCCGTTGGTGTACGACCCGGACGATCGACCGCAACGGCGACGACATCTTCCTCAACCAGAACGGTGAGATCGCGGCCGGGGTGTCACGCGAGGACGTCGTCCTCGGTGTCGGCGACGCCTGTACCGTTCCTGTCCGCCGTCGGTAAACGAACACGGTCCTGCGAGTCCCACCGTGGCATTCGCTCCACTCCTCGTCTACAATCGCCCTAATGCAGCGCACGCCGTCGCACTGTCCTGTTTGTTCAGCTTCCGATTCCGCCTCTCGGCCCGGCGCCGATCCGCGGCAACGTGCCGCTCGCCGCTGCCTATATGAAGCTGTTCGCCCAGAATCGCGGCCTCGGTCGCCAATACGACATTCGCATCCTGCCGCCGGTCGAGGCGAATTCCCTCGGCGATCACGCCCTCGCCGCCGCCATCGTCCGGCACCAGCCGTGGCTCGTCGGCTTCACCTGTTATCTGTGGAACATCGAGCGCACCTGTGGATCGCGCGCGAGGTTAAGCGACTGCGGCCGGAGGTGCGGATCGTCCTCGGTGGGCCGGAGATCACCGCCGACAACGCCTGGGTGCTGGACTGCCCCGAGTACGACTTCGCGGTCATCGGGGAAGGCGAACAGACCTTTGCAAACCTGCTCATCGCGCTGCTCGACGAAGAGACGCCGCCGGTGCCGATCGCGGGTTTGTATGTGCCAGACCCCTCGCTTGCGATTGGGGGTGGTGGGCGTTTCGATCCCTCACGCGCTCCGGCGTTTCGCACGCCGATGCCCGACCTGAACAAGCTCGGTTCGCCGTACCTCGCCGGCATTCTCGACGCGGCCGACGAGCAGATGCTGTTGCTCGAAACGACGCGCGGCTGCGTCTTCAAGTGCAAGTTCTGCTACTACCCCAAGAGCTACGACAAGCAGTACTACCTGGCGAAGGAGAACGTCCTCGCCAACCTGCGTCATGCGCGGGAACGCGGCGCCCGTGAGGTGTTCCTGCTTGACCCAACGATGAACCAGCGGAAAGACTTCACCGACTTCCTGCACACTCTCATCGAGGGCAATCCCGGCCGCCGCTTCCAGTATTTCGGCGAACTGCGCGGCGAGGGCGTCACCGAGGAAACAGCCCGTCTGCTGGCCGAGGCGAACTTCACGGAGGTCGAGGTTGGGTTGCAGTCCATTGACTCAAACGCGATGGACCTGATGGATCGCAAGAACAACCTGCGGGCGTTTGAGCGCGGCGTGCGGGCCATGCTCGGCCAGGGTATTAAGGTGCGTGTCGATCTGATCGTCGGTCTCCCCGGCGACACGGTCGAATCGGTACGGCGCGGCCTCCGCTACATCCACGACGGCGGCCTGACGAGCGATTTGCAGATCTTCAACCTCGCCGTCCTGCCCGGCACCGCGTTCCGGCATGAAGCGAAGGAACTCGGCCTCGTGTATCAACCGCGGCCGCCGTACTACGTTCTCCAGACACCGACTCTGGGCCGTGCCGATCTTTACGGACTAATGCAGGAAGCGCAGGAGATGTTCGACATCGAACTGGACGCCCAGCCGCCGCCGATGCTGGATTTCGCGGACAATGGCGATCGGGGTGGTGTTTGGCGCGTGGACCTCGACGATGCTCTTCCGTCATCTGCGCCGCCACGTGAGTGCCGCGCCAGGCTTTCACGCTCTGGATGCGCTCCGCCCATTTCGACCAGCAGCGCGAACGAGCGTCGGCGCTGATCCGGCAGGTTCTCGATGACAATCCGTTCACGACACTGCAAGTCGTGCTGGAACCGACCGGCGAGGTGAAGACGCTGCGGCCGCGGCTGCTGGAGGCGCTGCTCGCCGTGTGCCAGGCATCGCCGACGTATCTCGACAAGTTCTACGCGCTGCAGCCGGGGCGGGCGAACGGGGCGAAGCGGCTGAGCGTCGTTCTGCCGCTGCGACTACGGGCGGCGGTCGATCCCGAATGGCTGGCAGAGGTGGGGGAATCGGCAAGCGTTGTGTGGCGTGGGACCGACGCGGACGTGCCGGTGGAGGAGGAACTGGAGGTGTTCGAGTACGCGTGGATGTGAATGGGATCATCGCCAACATCACAAGTGAGAATCGACCATGTCCACTACGCCAATTTCACTCGAAGGATGCCGTTGTCCTGTCTGTGGAAAGGGACACCTTGAGGAGCGCATCATCACCGACCGCTTCGAGTATCCTGAGAGCGAAAAGCAGACGATCACCATCGTAGTCGAGAATGTCCCCGTCGCGGTCTGCACGGCATGTCACGAATCATCCAGCGGGTCGGATGCGGCCAACATCCGTCATCGGGCGATCGGCAGGGCTCTCGGATTACTGTCTCCAGAAGAAATCCTCGCGATCCGTGAGCGTCTCGGCCTCAGTCAGACGGCTTTCGCTGAACTCACACGCATCGACGAGGAGACTATCTCTCTCTGGGAACGCGGCCGGTTGCTGCAAGACACGGCGATGGACAGATACCTGCGGCTGCTGGATCAGAATCCGGATAATATCCGTGTTTTGAGGGAACTCCAGAATACTGATCACCGCCCTACGTAGAACGCCGCCGATGTGCTGGCGGAGGGTGAGATGGATGTTCGAGTAAGCGTTAGCAAGAGGTCGCCATTGGAAGGGTGACTATGCCGTCAAGCATTCCCATCCGATCGCAAGAACCGGAACAGTGCCCGCATAGCGGCGGGGAACTGGAAGTACGCAGACGGATCCATGGCCTGGGCAGCACCGAGTACGGTCGGTCTCTATCAGGTTACCTTAGCTGGGCCTTCTGCAAATGCTGCGACCAATGGCTCATCAAGATCGCACCACCATTCTCAGGTGAATGGCGTCAATGCGATCCACCGACCCCTGTTCGACCAATTGGATCGTAAGCAGAAGAGGTGACGCCCCCTCGCAAACATCAAGGTGTATGTCTATGCCTGCCCCCTTCAACATCCTCATCACCAACGGCCGCATCTTCGACGGCACCGGCAACCCGTGGTTCCGCGGCGACGTCGGCATCCGCGGCGATCGCATCATCGCCGTTGGCAAGCTGAACGGCGCCGCCGCGAAGGTACGCATCGACGCCGCGAACAAGGCCGTTTCTCCCGGTTTCGTCGATGCCCACGTTCACGGCGATCTCGCCCTGTTCACCGATCCGCTGCACGAACCGGCCATTCGGCAGGGCGTCACCACCTACGTCCTCGGCCAGGACGGCGTGGCGATGGCCCCGGCTTCTCCGACGACATTGGCGTACATGTGCCGCTATACAGCCGGTTTCAGCGGCGGGCGAGACTGGCCGATGAAGGACGCCCCGACCTGGTCCACGATGGCGGAGTACCTTGCGGCCCTCGATCGCCGCAGCGCCGTCAACGCGGTCTGCCTCGTGCCGAATGGGAATGTGCGGCATGAGGTGATGAGGCTCGAAACGCGACAGCCGACGCCGGACGAGCTGAAACGAATGGGGCGGCTGGTGCGCGAGGCGATGGAGCAAGGAGCGGTCGGCCTGTCGAGCGGACTCGACTACATCCCAAGCCGCTACGCCGATACCGCCGAACTCACCGCCCTGTGCCGCGAGATCGAACCGTTCGGCGGCGTCTATGTGACGCACATGCGCCGCTATGACCCAGACGGTGTTGTCGGCTCGATGGACGAGGTTTTTCAAATCGGCCGCGACTCCGGAGCCGCGGTCCACATTTCGCACTTCAACAGTCGCGCCGACCTGGCGATTCCGCGGCTCGACGCCGCCCGCGCTGACGGTATCGATGCGACCTTCGATCTCTACTGCTATCTCGCCGGCAGCACCATTCTCGCCATGGTGACGCTACCGCCGTGGGTGCAGGAAGGGGGAGCGGTGCCGACGCTCCGCCGCCTCACTGACCCTGCCGTCCGCGCCCGATTGCACGAGAATTTCGCCTCGCCTCGCGGCCCACTGGAGACGGTTCGCCTCAGCTATATTTCCTCTCCCGAATATCGGCAATTCGAAGGCAAGACACTGCCGGAAGCGGTCGGCAGCACTAATCCAGAGAAACTGAGCGATTTCGTCTGCGACGTGCTGATTGCGAGCGAAATGGCGGTCGGCTGTGTCGTGCCGCATCTCCGGCGCACGCAAGCCGACGTGGATGACCTGATGCGCCATCCCGCGATGATGGGCGGCAGCGACGGCATCTACACCGGCAGCTGTCCGCATCCGCGCGGCTGCGGCTGTTTCGCGCACTACCTCGGCCATCACGTCCGCAACGGCACCTGGCCGTTGGAGACGGCGGTGCAACGGCTGTCGTACCACACGGCGCGGAGATTCGGCCTGCGCGATCGGGGGTTGCTCGCCGCGGGATATGCGGCCGATGTGGTTGTGTTCGATCCGGACACCATCGCCGATCTCTCGACCTACGACGCCGGGAAGCGCCTGGCGGTCGGCGTCGAACACGTCCTCGTCAACGGCGAACTGGTGTTGCACGATGGCCAGCGGACGAAGACGCTTCCGGGCCGCGGGTTGAAGAGAGGCTGATTGTTCGAGGCAGGGCGCGTCAATTCGGGTTTCCCTACAAACCTCTTCTATGTTATGACGATGCGAGCGGGCCAGCCGGTCCGCGGCGCCGCCTCGCGCGGTGTCTCGGATGTTTCAGCGCGGAGGTCCGATTCCGTAATGAACGCGGCAGCAGACGTATTGAAGCAAAAGGGCGACTTCACGGCAGGAGCTGGACTTCTGCGGATCGCGCTCATGGCCTTGTTCGTCGGTGTGTTGTGTGCCGTCGTCGCCCTCGCCCTCCTGCGGCTCATCGACTTCTTCACGAACCTGTTCTACTTTCAAAGGCTGTCTTTCGAGGCGTGTTCGCCGGCCGGGAATAACCTCGGCTGGCTCGCCGTCTTGGTGCCGGTGCTCGGCGGCCTCATCATCGGCCTGATGGCGCGCTACGGTTCGGATCGCATCCGCGGCCACGGTATCCCCGAGGCGCTGGAGGCCATTCTCATCGGCCGCAGCCGCATGAGTCCCAAGGTCGCGGCCCTGAAGCCGCTGTCGTCGGCGATTTCCATTGGCTCAGGGGGACCGTTCGGCGCCGAGGGGCCGATCATCATGACCGGCGGGGCCTGTGGATCGCTCCTGGCCCAAACGTTTCGTCTCACCGCCGCCGAACGGAAGACGTTGCTGGTCGCAGGTGCCGCCGGCGGCATGGCCGCCACCTTCGGTACACCCGTCGCCGCCGTGCTCCTGGCCGTCGAATTGCTCCTGTTCGAGTTGAAGCCGCGCAGCCTGATCCCGGTGGCCCTGGCTTGTTCCGTCGCTGCGGCGCTGCGGCCGTTCTTGATCGAAAGCGGCGCCCTCTTCCCCGTGCCCGCCCACGGCGAATTGGCATTCGTCGCGCTGGCTTCTGCTGCCCTGATCGGCCTCGTTACCGGGGTAGTCGCCCTGGTCCTCACCGTGGCAGTGTATGCGATGGAGGACTTCTTCCACCGGGTGCCGCTGCACTGGATGTGGCTGCCGGCGCTGGGCGGGTTGGCGATCGGTATCGGCGGACTGTTCGAGCCGCGCGCCCTCGGCGTCGGCAAGGACGTCATCACGGACCTGCTCCAGGGCCGCTATCTGCTTGGTCTGATGCTGCCCCTCGCGGCGGTGAAGTGCTTCATCTGGGCCACGTCCCTCGGCTCGGGCACGTCGGGCGGCGTCTTGGCGCCGCTGCTCATCATGGGCGGCATCGCGGGTGCCGCAGTCGGGTCGCTGCTGCCCGGCGGCGACGCACGCTTGTGGCCGCTCATCGGCATGGCGGCCGTCATGGGCGGCACCATGCGGTCGCCTTTGACCGGAGCCATCTTCGCCCTGGAACTGACGCGCGACTTCAACGTCCTGCCGGCGCTGCTGCTGGCCTCCATCGTTTCCCACACCTTCAGCGTGCTGGTGATGAAGCGCTCGATCCTTACCGAGAAGGTCGCTCGCCGCGGCTACCACATCAGCAGAGAGTACAGCGTCGACCCGCTGGAGCGTGTCTGCGTAGGCGAGATCATGACCACGGAAGTCGTCACCGTCCCCGCGGCCATTCCGGTGAGCGAGCTGTTGCACGACTACTTTCTGGAAGCTAGCCGGCGCCACCAGGCCTATCCGGTCGTGGATGCCCGTGGGTCTCTTCTGGGCGTGATTACGCGGACGAACCTGCTGACGGAGTGGGTCGCGCGGGGGGAGCTGCCGCGCCGGACCTGATTATCGCCTTCGACCTGATCGATCGGGCGCCGATCACGGCCTTTCCGTGGGAATCGTGCCGGACCGCAGCCGAGCGGATGGCCGAAACAGGCGTCGGCCGGCTCGCAGTTGTGGCGCCGGACGATCCGACGAAGGTTGTCGGCATCGTGACCCGGAGCGACCTCCTCAAGCCGCGAGCGCGGCAGGTGGAAGAAGAGGTTAAGCGCGAGCGCTTCTTCGGCCCTGGCGCGGCGATTGCAAGCTGAGAACCTGTGTCAAACTGTAGGTGCCGCGAGCCGAGCGGCACCGGAGGTCCGGCTCGGCTCGCCGGACCTACTTTTTTCGCACGACTCTGAGACCGATCACGCCTTCTTCAGCAGGTCGCGGATGCGCTCACCCACGATCCGTTCTTCGCCCGGTTCGAGCAAAAACACGGACACTTCCAGCGCTTCGCCGATGATCGGCCGCACCTCGATATGCGGCGTCCCCTCCTTCAGGCGTTTCGCCACTTCGGCGGGTTTCAGAGCAATGCCGGCCTCCCAGCTGATGCGCAGATGCGGCGTGTGGTTGGCGATCGGCGGCACGAATGGCTCCGTCTTGACGCCCTTCACCGTACCGACTAGATCGGCGATGGTCTGCACGCGCTTCTCCCAGTCCTGCCAAACCGCGGCGTGATCGCGCTTCAGGAATTGGCGAAGGCGGCCCAGAGGCCGACGATCTCCTCCTTGCCGACCTTGTTGGTGCGGCCGATCGAATCGGCGTTCGGGTTGTTGTTCAGCGCCGCCGCCTCGATCAGATCCTTGCGGCCCAGCAGCAGGCCGGCGCTCTGTGGACCGCGCAAGCCCTTGCCGCCGGAGATGGCGACGAGGTCGTAGCCCATCTTGAGAGTAGCGCGTGAAGTGCTCGACCGGCGGCACGTCGGCTGCGGCGTCGTTCAGTGCCGGCACATGGAGCTTGTTGCCAAGACGGGCGAACTCCTCGACCTTGATTTTCCCCGCGCCGTCGAAGTCGTTGTAGAAGAGCATCATCGCCGTGCGCGCGTTCACGGCCCGTTCCAGTTCCGCCGTCGTCTCCACTTCGACGAGGCGTACGCCGACGTTGCGGACGGCGTGATCGTAGCCGAAGCGATGGGCCTTCTGGATAATCACCTCGTTCTTCATGCCGCTCGTGTCGGGCAGCCGTCGGATCTTCTCCGCGTCCTTGCCGGCCACACACGCCGCCGTCGCCAGGGTCAGGGCCGAGGCGGCGCCAGCGGTGACGAGGGCCGCCTCGCAGCCGAGCATCTCGGCGATCTGCTTGCCGACGGCCGTGTGCAGCTCCGACAGGTTGACGAAGTGCCGGGCCGCCGACGCCATCGCCTCGACGGTTTCGCTGCGACATCAGCGAACCGCCGAGCATGGTGTAGGTGCCGGCGGCGTTGACGATCGGGCGGCAGACCCAACTCCTTGTAGACGTCGAGCGAGGCGGACGTCGCCGGTTTCGCGGAGATGAGGGAGGGGGCGAACCAGCCCAGCAGCGTGCCCACGCCGGGCAGCGCGGCCAGCGTTTGCAGGAAACCACGACGCGAGGACATGGTGTGTCTCCGGATGAAGGATGGGCCACGCCCAGCATAGCGGGTCGGACGCGAGAGGCAACGGGAGTTCGCCGCGGTTGTTGTTGTACCGCCGACACTCTTGTCGGCATCCGCAAGCATGCCGACAGGAATGTCGGCGGTACGAAGCAGCAAGCATGCCGACATGAATGTCGGCGGTACGAAGCCGCAACCATGCCGACAGAAATGTCGGCGGTACGAAGCAGCAAGCATGCCGACAGAAATGTCGGCGGTACGAAGCCGCAACTCGGTGCTTGCTCCGCCGCCTCGGGGACGATAGTTTGGAATCACCTGCCAATGCTCGCGCCCGCCTTCCGAGGGATCGTGAATGTTCCGACCTGCTCTCATCATCGCGCTGACGATGACATGCGCCGCGGTCCAAGCCGCTGAGCCGTGCGCACTCAGCCTCGCCGAGGGACGCAAGTTCTGGTCGTTCCAACCGCTGAAACCGCACACCCTGCCTACCGTTCGCAATACCGCCTGGCCGCAGCTGCCGGCTCGATGCCTTCGTCCTCGCCGAGATGGAGAAACGTGGTCTCACGCCATCCGCAGCTGCGTCGCGGGCTGTTCTCATTCGCCGTGTCACTTTCGACCTGATCGGGCTGCCGCCGGCGCCGGAAGAGGTCGAGGCGTTCCTCGGCGATTCGTCTCCCGATGCCTACGAACGGCTGGTCGAGCGGCTGCTGGCCTCGCCGCGCTATGGCGAACGCTGGGGCCGATTCTGGCTCGACCTGGCCCGTTACGCCGACGTCAAGGAGGAGTGGGCCGACACGAAGGGGCAGGCGTGGATTTATCGCGATTGGGTCGTGCAGGCGTTCAACGACGATCTGCCCTACGACCAGTTCGTGCAGCTGCCAACTCGCCGCCGACCTGATGCCCGGCACGCAGCCGAGCGACAAGGCGGCACTCGGGTTCCTCGGTCTCAGCCCGACGTACTGGAAGGAGTTGAAGCTCGCGCCGGACGTCATCAAGACCGTCGTGGCCGAGGAGTGGGAGGAGCGCATCCAGACGATCAGCGGCACGTTTCTCGGGTTGACAGTGGCCTGCGCCCGCTGTCACGATCACAAGTTCGATCCGATCACGATGGGCGATTACTACGCCCTGGCCGGGGTCCTTGCCAGCACGCGGTTGGCGGATCGGCGCGTGCAGATCGCCACCGGCATCGAAAAGGTGGCGGCCGTGGAAGACGCTGCGCAGGTCGTGCTGCCGGACGGCCCGCACAAGACGAAGGTGGAGTACAAACCGAACGAGGCCCAGGACGTGGCGATGCAGCTGCGCGGCAACCCAACGACGCTCGGTCCGGTGGTGCCGCGCCGCTTCCTGGCAGTGCTGTCGCCGGAGTCGCCGAAGCCGTTCACGCAGGGCAGCGGCCGGCTCGAGCTGGCCCGCGCCATCGTGACCGAGGGCGGCACCGCTGGCCGGCGCGTCGTCGTCAACCGCGTCTGGAAGCACCATTTCGGCACCGGCCTGGTGGAGACGCCGAGCGACTTCGGCACCCAGGGAGCGCGGCCGTCGCATCCCGAGTTGCTCGACGATCTCGCCCAACGCTTCGTCGCCAACGGTTGGTCGCTGAAATGGCTGCACCGCGAAATCGTGCTGTCGGCGACGTATCGGCAGAGCAGTTCCGCTCGTGGAGCGAGCGGGCTACAAACAGATCCCGACAATCGCTGGTTGTGGCGGATGAATCGTCGCCGTCTGGAGGTCGAGGCGTGGCGCGATGCGATGCTGACAGCGGCCGGCAATCTCAGTCTGACGCAGGGCGGCCCGGCGCTCGATCTCGACCTCCCGGCCAATCAGCGGCGAACGCTGTACGGCATCGTGAAGCGGCGCGAACTGAACGACCTGCTGCGGCTGCACGACTTCCCCGATCCGACGACGCACTGCCCCGGCCGCCTCGCCACGACGACACCGTTGCAGCAGCTCTACACGCTGAACAGCCCGTTCATCCAGCAGCAAGCGGCGGCGCTGGCGCGGCGGCTGGAGCAGGAGGCGACGACTACCGAGGGGCGCGTGCAGCGGGCGTATTGCTTGCTGTATGGCCGGGCTGCGACGGAAGAGCAGCTCAAGCTGGCGGTCGAGTTTCTTGGCGAGAAGCCGAACGCTGCGGCGTGGCAGCAGTACTGCGCAGGTGCTGCTGGGGAGTAATGAGTTTCTGTTTGTGGATTGAGTTCACGAGCCGCGACCGTCAGGAGCGCTCCTGACGGTCGCGGCTCGTGAACTCGGTCTACAATAACGGCGAGGAGGGTTCTATCATGCCGTTGCGAGACCATTTCCATTCGCCGCTTTCTGACCGGAAGCCGTGGACGGCGTTTCACTTCCAGTGGCCAGGGACGATCGTCGCCCACCTCAACCGCCGCTTGCCGCGGCTCTATGAGGCCGAGGCTGCGCGCTGACCTCGGTTCGAGCGCCGAAATCGACGTTTCGACGTTCGAGGAGGACGAGCCGGGGGATTTCTCCTGCCCGGGCAACGGCAACGGCGGCGTTGCGACTGCCATTTGGCGCCGGCAAAACCGACGCTCACCCTTACAACCGATTTTCCGTCGCAAGATGAGATCGAGGTGCGTGTCTACGACACCGAGCTCGGCCGGCTACTGGTGGCCGCCATCGAGATTGTCAGCCCGGCGAACAAGGACCGGCCCGAATCACGTCGCGCCTTCGTCGCCAAGTGTGCCGCCCTGCTTCAGCAGCGCGTATCGGTCACAATTATCGATCTCGTCACCGATCACCATTTCAACCTTTACCACGACCTCCTGGAGTTCATCGGCCAGACCAACGGCTCACCCGAACAGGCACCGCCGATCTATGCCGCGGCCTGCCGTGCGACGAAGAAGGATAAGGCGCTGGTTTCTGGAAACGTGGATGGAGACGCTGACGCTGGGGCAACCGTTACCGACGCTGCCGCTCTGGCTCGCCGATAACCTGGCGGTGCCGCTCAAGCTGGAAGAGAGCTACGAGGAGACGTGCCGCGTGCTTCGCATTCCGTAGGAACATGGCCCGAGAATTGGACGTGGGGGATGACTGATGCACTCAACGCGGCTGGTGCTGATATTCGCGGCGACCGTTCTGCTCTCCGCGTCGGCACTGTTCTTGCCGGCCGACGACAAGCCGGGCGATGTGAGGCCGAAGCTTCCGACCGTCGTCGGGGCGGAGCCGGCTCCGGAGTGGAACGCCCGGTTCGCCGGCAAGGAGGGGTGGATCGGCGGCGACTGCGTCTACTCTGCCGTGCTCGGCCCCGATCGCGTTCTCTGGCTCTTCGGCGACAGCCTTCTCGGCACCGCGAAGGACGGCCGCCGCGACGGGGCGTCGATGGTCAACAACACCGTTGGCGTGCAGGCGCTGGACCCGAAGGACGCTCCGATCCGTTTCATCGCCGGGCCGGTAAAAGGCCGCAAGGCGTCGGCGGTCTTCACGCCGTCCGACGGCAAGGGGTGGTTCTGGACGCAGGCCGCGGTCCGCGTGGGCGATCGGTTGTTCGTCTTCCTCCCACAGGTCGAGCCGGGCAAGGAGTCCGGGGTGTTGGGGTTCAAGCATGTCGCCCAGTGTCTGGCGGTGGTGGAAAACCCGGATGAGGGCCCGGAGAAGTGGCGTGTCAAGCAGCTCCGGGTGCCGTTCGCCGCGTTCGGTGCTGACCGCGAACGGTCATGGGGGTCGGCGGTGCTGGAGGACCGCGGAAATCTCTACATCTACGGCTATGATGAGGAACGGGGCAAGGGAATCGGCAAGCGGCGGTTGACCGTGGCCCGGGTCCCAGCCAAGAAACTGAACGACTTCGCGGCGTGGCGGTTCCGCACGGCGGACGGCTGGAGCGAAAAGCCGGAGGACGCGGCCCCGCTGGCGGACGGCCTGGCCACCGAATTCTCCGTGAGCAGGGTGCCGGGCGGCAAGGGGTATGTGGCGGTCTACACGGAGAACGGGCTGGGTGATCGGATCGTCGGTAGGTTCGCGGATGCCCCGGAAGGCCCGTGGTCGAAGCCGCTTCTCCTGTACAAGTGCCCGGAGATGGCCCAGGATAAGGGTGTGTTCAGCTATGCGGCGAAAGCCCATGCGTGGGCCGCATCCGGCGATGAACTGCTCGTGAGCTACTGCGTCAACGCCTGGGAATTCGCCCGGCTCTTCCGCGATGACGCAGTGTACCGACCGAGGTTCGTGCGGGTGAAGCTGGGGCGGGTGGAGTAGTTCCCAGAAAGAAGGATGCGAGATGAATCAGTTGGAGGCGCTAACGTCGTACACCTGGCCGACTGATGGCTTCCCACTTGCCTCATTGGGTGTTTGTTTGGATGACATCGCATCACGATTCGATCTGCCTGTTCTAAGTTGGTGGGAGGATGGGCTTGGCCCAGCTCGCGGTACCGGTTGTCGTCTGCCGACCGGTCGAGTGTTCTTGCTGGAAGAAATAGAATATTCAGCCCGAAGGTATGGTGGCAAATGGCTGAATGTGTATGTGGATGCTGCTGACGTATGTACCAATGGAGTCGAGCCGCCTTTGACGGAACTCTTGGCGGCATTATCTCTGTCAAAGGCAGACGTGACATGGGTGATGCCAGAAGCAGCAGCTCGGGAATCTGCCTGCAAAATAACCGCCGAAGTAAATGGAGGCTCGTTCCAGAAGCTTAGACAGTACGGGAGCTTCAACAGGATAGGTTCGCAACGCTCTGGCCTGTGCTTGGACTCGATTTCAGTGGCGAGGATTTCATGCTGCCAGTATCTTACCCGCTGTTATTAACCCGCCGCCAGGCGATCCAGTCCCTCGGCGGCGGCCTCGGCGCCCTTGCCCTGGCACAACTGTCCTCAGCCGCCCCAGGCTCCCACTCCCGACCGCGTGTCCGCCGTGTCATCCAGCTGTTCATGAACGGCGGTCCGTTCGGGCCCGATCTCTTCGATCCGAAACCGGCCATCAACAAGTTCGCCGGACAGCGGCCGCAGGCGGTGGAGCTGCGGACCGAGAACCAGACCGGCGGGCTCATGCCGGTGCCGTTCGGGTTCAAGCCGCACGGCCGCAATGGTCTCGAAATCAGCGACCTGCTGCCGAAGCTCGCCGGGTGCGCCGACGACCTGTGCGTCATTCGCTCGCTGCACACCGACAATCCGAACCACGGGCCGGCCCTGTTCATGATGAACAACGGCACCATCACGCCGACGAAACCGAGCATGGGAGCATGGCTGTCCTACGGCCTCGGCAGCGAGAACGAGAACCTGCCGGGCTACGTCGTCCTCTGCCCCGGTCGGCCGGTGCGCTTCGCCGAGATGTGGAGCAGCGGCTTTCTCCCCGCGGAACATCAGGGGACGTACATCAATCACACCGATCTCGATCCGGCGAAGATGATGCCGTTCCTGCGCAACGTCCAGCCGCTCGACGTCCAGCGCCGCCAGCTCGATCTCCTGAAACGGCTCAACGAGGAGCATCTCGCCGAGCATGGAAACGACGTTGCGCCTGGACGCGCGCATCCGTTCGATGGAGACGGCCTTCCGCATGCAGACCGCGGCCAGCGACGCCTTCGACATCCGCCGTGAACCGGAGAAAGTGCTGCGCCGCCTACGGCACCGGACACTTCGCCAACGGTTGCCTCCTGGCCCGACGGTTGGTCGAGCGTGGCGTCCGCTTCGTGCAGCTCTACTACGGCAACGGCCAACCGTGGGACACGCATCGCAACCACAACGAGACGACGCGGAAGCTGTGTCAGGACATCGACGGGCCGACGGCGACCCTCCTCAAGGATCTCAAGCAGCGCGGCCTGCTCGACGACACACTCGTCGTCTGGGGCGGCGAGTTTGGGCGCACCTCCACCTCGGAGAGCGGCGACGGACGCGATCACAACCACTGGGGTTTCTCGATGTTCCTGGCCGGCGGCGGCGTGCGCGGCGGGATGAGTTACGGCGCGACGGATGACTTCGGCTTCCGCGCCGTCGAGGACAAGGTGCATGTCCACGACCTGCACGCCACGATCCTGCACCTGCTCGGTCTGGATCACGAGAAGCTGACGTATCGCTATGCGGGACGCGATTTCCGGCTGACGGATGTGTATGGGCAAGTGGTGGCGAAGGTGCTTGTTTAGAGGCCGTTTCAAAACGGCGAGCCGAGCTGCGTAAGCAGCCGGGTGCGTCCTACCGTAGTCTACCCGGCCCCTTACGGGGCTCGGCTCGCCGTTTTAATCGCCGTGCTTCTGACGCAGCCGGGAACTGAGCCGCAGCATCCAGTGGATGCGTTCCAACTCGTTTACCCAATCCTGCATCGTCGCCGCCATTTCGCTGGTCGGTGAAGGGTAAATACCAGTGGGGCACGACTGCCCCAGCTGCCGCTCGGCCAGGGCGCGATAACGGCTCAGCGTGCGGTTGCCGGCCAGGCCGCAGAATTCGTGGTCCTCCGACAGGAACAGCACCACCGGCACGCGGTCGCCGCCGTTGAGACGCAGCTGCTCGCTCAGGTCGCGGTGCTGATCCCGATCGACGAAACGCAGGTCGATGCGCGACGGTTTGGTTTCGGCGCAGTGCCGCAGTAGGGGGCACTGCTGGACGCAATCGCCGCACCAGATGCCGCTGACGACCAGCAGCCTGATCTCCCGCACGAAGCCGGCCAGGAGATGCGACTGCTCGATCGTTAAGCGTGAAGCGTCGTAAACCTGACGCCAGCGGCGGCGCTGCTCGTCGGTGCCGGTTTCCAGATAACGCTCATAGGAGAGCGCGGCGGCAAACTTTTCCGCAAGATAGGTCGCATTCATAGCAAGTCTCATCTCCCCTGACCCTTCTGCCCTGACCCATCTCCCCTCACCCCCGACCCCTCTCCCCTGAGTACAGGGGAGAGGGGAGAAGGTTGTCACTTCTTGCCGCGGATCAGTGCGAGCGCCTGGGCCGCCACTTGTCGCACTTCGGCCTTCTCATCTTCCAGCGCCTTCGTCAGCGCCGGCACGGCAGCCTTTGCCGGCGGGCCGATCTGGCCGAGCGTGTACGCCGCCCCACGCCGCACTTCGGCGTCCTTGTCCGCCAGGTTCGCCGTCACCACGGGGACCACCGCGGGCGCCTGGTCGGCGTCGATCAGCACCACGGCAAGGCCAGCGGTGTTGCGCACTCCTGCATCGGCGTCTTTCAGGGCGGCGAGCAGCGCGGTGACGGCCCCCTTGCCCTCCGGTCCCATCCGTGCCAGGGTTGCCGCGGCGGTGATGCGGACGCCCTTGTCGGCGTTCTTCAGGGCAAGAACGAACTCGGGAATAACGTCCTTCCCCTTCCGGCCCAGGTCTTCCAATGCGTAGAGGGCGCCGACACGCACGCCGACGTCGTCGTCCTTCAGCGCCTCACGGAGCGCGGGCAAGACCGCCGGTCCGTCCGCATCGACTTGAACCAGCGCGGCCGCGGCGAAAGCGCGAACGTCTTTCTCCTTGTCCTTGAGTGCCTTGACAAGTGCCGGAATGGCCGGTTTCGCACCGGCGCCGATCCGGTTCAGGGCGAGCACCGCCTGGCGGCGCTCCAGCGGCGTGCCATCGCCCAGGAACTTCGACAGCGCCGGCACAGCCGGGGCGCCGATCTTGCCCAGCGCGGCGGAAACGACCTGGCGAACCTCTTCGTTATCATCGGCGATGGCCGTCATCAGGACCGGCACCACTTCGCCGTCGGTGGGGCCGAGCTTGGTCAACTCGCGCTGGGCGACCTGGCGCTCGGCAATGTCCCGATCCTTAAGCTGGAGGAGGAGTTGACGCACCAGCTTGGCATCCGGTCCTCGGGCCGCGACAACTGTGGCGAGCATGGAAAATGCGAGATAGACAAGCGGTATTCGTTTCATGGCAGTCCTCGTTTCTGACCCGCAGATCACTCCGGATACAACGGCGTGCTGAGATAGCGTTCGCCGAGATCGGGCAACACCACCACGATCAGCTTGCCGGCGTTCTCCGGACGCTGGGCAACCTGTACGGCGCAGTGAACGGCGGCGCCGCTGCTGATGCCGCTCAGGATGCCTTCTTCACGGGCCAGGCGGCGGGACATCACGAAGGCGCTCTCGTCGTCCACCTTCATCACCTCGTCGATGATGTCCACGTTGAGGATGCCGGGAATGAAACCCGCGCCCAAGCCCTGGAGACGGTGTTTCCCCGGTTGAATCGGCTGTCCCGCCTTTTTCTGCGTGATGACCGGGCTGGCGGTCGGCTCGACGGCGATGGCCTTGAAGCTCGGCTTGCGCTTCTTGATGACCTCGCTGACGCCCGTGATGGTGCCGCCGGTGCCCACGCCGGAGACGAGAAAGTCCACCTTGCCGTCTGTGTCGTTCCAGATCTCCTCGGCGGTGGTCTTGCGATGAATCTCGGGATTCGCGGGGTTCTCGAACTGTTGGGGCATGTACGAGTCGGGCGTCTCGGCGACCAGTTCCTTGGCCCGCGCGATGGCGCCGTTCATCCCCTTGGCGCCTTCGGTGAGGACGACCTCGGCGCCGAACGCCTTCAGCAGCCGGCGGCGTTCGAGACTCATGGTGTCGGGCATGGTCACGACGAGCTTGTAGCCTCGGGCGGCGCAGGTGAATGCCAGGCCGATGCCGGTGTTGCCGCTGGTTGGTTCGATGATGGTGCTGCCGGGTTTGATACGGCCCTCGCGTTCGGCAGCCGTAATCATGGACACACCGATGCGGTCCTTGACGGACCAGAGCGGATTCATGCCCTCCAGCTTGGCCGCGACGGTCGCCTTGGCATCGCCGATCACGCGGCGCAACCGGACGAGGGGCGTGCAGCCGATGGTTTGGGTAATGTCGTCGTAAATGCGGCCGCGGAAGGAAGAGGTCTGCGACATGAGAGTCTCCTTGCCCCTGGTGAGGCGGCCGGTTCGGGGCAGTCATCCTTCCAGCCGCGCGAATTCGCTACGTTTATTAGGGTAGTGAGTCGGCCGGCGCCGGGCGAGGATAGTACATTGCGCCGATTCACCCTTGACAGTCGGCGGGGTCCTCACTAGCCTTATACTCTCCAACACGAAGCGAAAACGGCGAAAAAAACGCGGGGAGAAACCAGTGGCGGGCATCGGCGAACGAATTCGGATCCGGATGGAAGCGTACGATCACGAAATTCTCGATCGCACTGCTGCTGAAATCGTCGATACGGCGAAGAAGACCGGCGCGGACGTCAACGGACCGATTCCGCTGCCGACGCGGATCGAACGCTATACCGTTCTCCGAAGCCCGCACATCGACAAGAAATCGCGCGAGCAGTTCGAGATCCGCACGCACAAGCGGCTGATCGACATCCTGCAACCGACCGGCAAAACCATCGAGGCGCTGAACAAGGGCCTCAGCTTGCCGCCCGGCGTGGACATCAAGATCCGCGTCCTGGCCGCGCAGGCCGGATAGCAAACAAAATCCGAAAAGGAGCCTGAATCCCTTTTCGGTAGAGAACATCCTCGCCAGGGCTGGACCTTTATGGTTCAGCCCTGTCCGATTTCTCCGTGTGGACTAGAATACTTGGCTCCCTCTGCCGTTTAGCCGCGACATACCGGCGAACGCTGGGCATTGTTTTTTTGCGATCGAAGGCGGTGCTGTCATGCTCAAGGTGAACGTCGTCAACCGCCAGGGTGATACGGTCGGGGCCGTCGAGGTGGACCCCGCCGAGTTCGGCGGCGAGATCAACAAGCAGCTGTTGCACGACGTCGTCGTGCAATACCTGGCCAACCAGCGCGCCGGTACGCATTCGACTCTCCGCCGCGGCGAGGTGGCCGGCAGCACGAAGAAACTGTTCCGCCAGAAGGGCACCGGCAACGCCCGTGTCGGCACGCGCCGCACCAATAAACGCCGCGGCGGCGGCACCTCCAAAGGCCCGAAACCGCGCGACTACGAGTACCACATGCCCAAGAAGATGGTCCGGGCCGCTACCCGCATGGCCATCCTCAGCAAGTTCCAGGATAACGAGGCGCTCGTCATTGAAGACCTGGCCGTCCCGGAAATCAAGACCAAACCGATGGCCTCGCTCCTCAAGGCGCTCAAGCTGAAAGACGTCACGCTCCTGATCGGCACCAACAGCTTGGACGCCGAGAAGAAGCCCGTGAACGACATGAAGTTGTACAGGTCGGTACGGAACATCGCCGGCGTCGAGATGCTGCCGGTGGCGCAGTTCAACGCCTACACGGTGCTGAAGCAGAAGCGTCTCTTGCTGACAAAGGCGGCGCTGGAGGAGTTGCGAAAAGGGAAATGATGAATGCTGAATGCAGAAGGATGAATGTTAGGACATTCATCCTTCTGCATTCAGCATTCATCGTTCCGGAGAGTACCATGCCGAATCCGCATCATGTAAACCCGAACCGTGGGCCGAAACTGGAGGCGCACCAGGTCCTCCTGCGGCCGCTGGTGACGGAAAAAGGCACGCACCAATCCACGCACCGGCACGCTTATCCGTTCGAGGTCAACCAGTGGGCGACCAAGGAACAGATCCGGGCCGCCGTCAAGGAGTTGTTTCCCGAAGTGCGCGTCGAGAAGGTGCGGACGCAGAATCGGCTCGGTAAACAACGCCGCTATCGTTTCCGCTTCGGCCGGCTGCCGAACTGGAAAAAGGCCATTATCACACTGCATCCGGACAGTCCGCCGATTGAGTTCTTCTAATCGTTTAGCCGCGAGCTTCTGCGAGCGCTGCGTGCAGCGCTCGCAGAAGCTCGCGGCTAAACAATACAGGGTGTAATCATGGGCATTCGCGAATACAAGCCGGTGACTCCGGGCCGTCGCGGCGGGTCGGTCAGCGATTTCTCGGAAATCACCGACCGCAAGAAGAAGCCGGAAAAGTCGCTGCTCAAGCGCCACAAGAAGACGGGCGGCCGCAACAACCAGGGCATCGTCTGCACGCGCTTCCGCGCCGGCGGCAACAAGCCGCATGTATCGCATCATCGACTTCAAACGCCGCAAGGACGGCGTCTTCGCCACGGTGGTGTCGATCGAGTACGACCCGAATCGCTCGGCACGCATCGCGCTGATCCAGTACGAGGACGGCGAGAAGGCGTACATCCTCGCGCCGGAAGGGCTGAAGAAAGACGACAAGATCATGAGCGGCGACAAGGCGGAGCCGCGCGTCGGCAACTGTCTGCCGATGCGTATTATCCCGCTCGGCATGACGATCCACAACCTGGAACTCCAGCCGGGCCGCGGCGCCCAGATGTGCCGCAGCGCCGGCTGTGCCGCCACGCTGACCGCCCGCGAAGGCAAGTGGGCGCAGGTCACGTTGCCGTCCGGCGAAGTGCGGCGCGTGTCGTCGGAATGCCGGGCGACCATCGGCATGATCGGGAATTCCGATCACATGAACGTGAGCCTCGGCAAGGCGGGCCGCAAACGCCACATGGGCCGCAAGCCGCACAATCGCGGCACGTCGATGAACCCGGTCAGCCACCCGATGGGCGGCGGCGAGGGTCGGACGGCCGGCGGCCGCCACCCGTGCAGCCCGACCGGCGTGCTGGCGAAGGGCGGCAAGACGCGCAAGAAACGGAAGCCGTCGAACGCGGCCATCATCCGCCGCCGCCGCCCCGGCCCGCACTACGCGCCGAAGTAAACAGCATCTTGTGGGGCAGACATTCCTGTCTGCCTGCGTTGCGGCAGACAGGAATGTCTGCCCCAGAAGGGCGTTTTCGCTAGACGATCGTGCGAGCGGTTCTATAATCTCTGTTTCCGCCGGACCGATGGGAGTGCGTTGCGATGAGTCGTTCGCTGAAAAAAGGCCCGTACGTCGATGAAAAGCTCCTGGCGAAGGTCGAGCGCTGCCACGCGCCGGAGCCAGGGAGCCGATCAAGACCTGGTCGCGCGACTGCACCATCATCCCGGAGTTCATCGCCCAGACGTTCCTGGTTCACAACGGCCGTTTATTCTTGAAGGTTTATGTCACCGAAGACATGATCGGCCACAAACTCGGAGAGTTCGCCCCGACGCGGACCTTCAAGGGCCACAGCGGCGGCAAGGGCAAGGCGAAGTAGTTGGGATCGCTATTGCCGCTTGCGGCTTGGCAAGAACCGGCTGCGAAGCCGCAAGCGGCAATACGAATCTCGGGGGTTTGCAATGGAATACAAGGCCATCCACCGCTATGCGGACATGTCGGCACGGAAGATCCGGCCGTTCGCGGCCTTGATCCGCGGCCGGCAAGTGGAAGAGGCGATCGAGTTGCTCAAGTACCTGCCCAACAAGAGCGCCCGCCTGATGGAGCAGGTTCTGAAGAGCGCCATCGGCAACGCCGAGGACCGCGGCGCCCGCGACATCGAAGACCTCGAAGTGGTGGAGTCGCGTGTAGACGGCGGGCCGATCATGAAGCGGATCATGCCCCGCGCCCGCGGCACCGCCTACCCGATCAAACGCCGGTATTCGCACATCCACGTCACGCTGTGGGATGGGCTGGAGCAAACGCCGGAGACGGAGTGAAATTCGTTCTAATTAGCCACCCGCGATTCGCGGGTGGCTAAATCTGCTAGGGGTGTGACATGGGTCAGAAAGTTCGTCCGACCGGCTTCCGCACCGGGATCATGATCGACTGGCAGTCGACCTGGTATCCCAGCAAGCTCGAGTGGGGGAACCGTTTCTCGGACCTGCTGATCGAAGATGTCAATATCCGGAAGTTCATCAAGAAGCGCTACGCCGGAGCCGGCATCGCCAAGATACGCATCCAGCGGACGCGGGAAAAGGTGACGGTGTTCGTCCACTCGGCCCGTGTCGGCGTGATTATCGGCAAGAAGGGCGCCGAGGTCGATAAGCTGACGAACGATCTCCAGAACCTGTGCCACCGGGTTATCGAGGTCAAGACGATCGAAGTGAATCGGCCGGAGATCGACCCGCAGCTCGTCGCTTACCGGATTGCCGACGAGTTGGCCAAACGCCAGGGTTTTCGCCGCGTGATGAAGAAAGCCCTGGAAGATACGATGGGTGCCGGCGCCAAGGGCATCCGCGTGCAGATGGCGGGCCGGCTCGGCGGGTCCGAAATGGCGCGCAACGAGAAGGCGATGGCTGGCAGCATTCCGTTGTCCACGCTGCGGGCCAGGATCGACTACGCGTTCGCCGAGTCCAAGACCGCCCAGGGAAACATCGGCGTCAAGGTCTGGATCAACAACGGGGACTATCTGAACCCCGAGGAGGATAGCGATGCCGCTAATGCCCAAGCGCGTCAAGTTCCGAAAAAGCCAGCGGGGCGTCGTAAAGGGTAACGCCACCCGCGGCAACACGGTAAGCTACGGCGACTTCGGCCTGCAAGCGGTCGAGGGCGGCTGGTTGAGCGCCGAGGCGATCGAGGCCGGTCGTATCACCGCCACGCATTCGGTGCGCGGCGAGGGCCGGTTGTTCATCCGTGTCTTCCCACACAAGTCGGTGACGGCCATCCCGGCCGAGACTCGTATGGGCAAGGGCAAGGGCGAACCGGAGTTTTGGGCCGCGGTCATCAAGCCCGGCATGGTGCTGTTCGAGATCGGCGGCCTCCCCGAGGTCGCGGCGCGCGACGCTCTGGCCCGTGTCGCCTACAAGATGCCGTTCAAGTGCCGCTTGGTGACGCGCCGGCCGAATGTCGGATGATATTGCCGCTTGCGGCCTGGTAGTAGTTTTGCCAAGCGGCAATCTGCTGAGGTTTTACCATGAAAACCGCCGAATTGCGGTCGATGACCGACGACCAGTTGGGCTTGCAGCTCAAGGAAACGGTCAGGAACCTGTTTCAGTTGCGTTTCCAGTCCGCGACGGAGCGATCGGAAACGCCTACCGAGATGCTGAAGGCCCGGCGGGAAGTGGCCCGTATCAAGACCATTCAGCGCGAACGCGAGATCACTGCCGCGCTGAAGAAACCCGCCGGACAAGGGACGTAACGAACTATGGTGCAGATAGCGGTTGCGAATACGAAGCGTGGGACGCGGCGGATCGAGGTCGGCGTCGTCACCAGCGACAAGATGAACAAGACTCGGCGCGTGGAGATTCCTCGCCTGGTCAAGCATCCACGCTACAGCAAGTACATCAAGCGGCGGACGATCTGCAAGGTCCACGACGAGAAGAACGAGTCGCACACCGGCGACACCGTCGAGATCATGGAGACGCGGCCGCTGTCGAAGACGAAGAACTGGCGTCTGACGCGGGTCGTCGTCAAGGCGCCGCTATCGGCTCCGCCAGCCGCCGCGGCCGAAGTCGCCGAAGTAGGCATCTTCGTTTAGCCGCGAGCTTTTGCGAGCGCTGCACGCAGCGCTCGCAGAAGTTCGCGGCTAAACATGAGACGTTGGAAAGGGATCGGATTCGAACATGATCCAGATGTATACCTACCTGGACGTCGCCGACAACACCGGCGCCAAGGAATGTATGTGCATCAAGGTGCTCGGCGGCACGCGCCGGCGCTACGCTGGACTCGGCGACGTGATCGTTGCCAGCGTCAAGAAGGCGATCCCCGGCGGCGACGTGAAGCCCGGCGACGTGGTCAAGGGTGTTATCGTCCGCGTCAAGAAGCCGGCGCGCCGCGCGGACGGCAGTTACGTGCGTTTCGATCGCAACGCGATGGTGTTAATCGACGCCGAGTTGAATCCGCGCGGCACGCGCGTTTTCGGCGCCGTGGCCCGCGAGCTGCGGGAAAGCGGGTTCGTCCGCATCGTGAATCTGGCGGCCGAGGTGGTGTAACGAATATAGACTGGCTCCCCCTCGCCCCGGTACTCCGGGGAGAGGGGTCGGGGGTGAGGGGTGTGAGTCGTCATCCCCTCACCCCCGACCCCTCTCCCCGGAGTACCGGGGCGAGGGGGGACGAAGCGCAGGACAGTCATGCACGTTCGCAAAGACGACATGGTCGAAGTGATCTGCGGCGACGATGCCGAGAAAGGCCGCGCCCGCAAGGTATTGCGCGTGCTGCCCGATGAGAAAAAACTCGTCGTCGAAGGCGTCAACCGCGTTTACAAGCACGTGAAGGCGCGGGCCAGTCGCCGGAATCCACAGGGCGGCCGGCTCTCGAAGGAGATGCCGATCGACGGCTCCAACGTGCTGTTGTTCTGCCCAGCCTGCAAGCACGGCGTCCGCGTCGGCCGGCGCTACGCCGACGATGGCCGGAAGGAACGCTTCTGCAAAAAGTGCGGCGTCGCCCTCGGTGCCCTCGCCAAGGCGCGGAAGGTCTACGCCAAGAAAGCGTGACGCTTCACCGCAAGCGGCGAGACGGACGAGATCGGTCGGGATGGTTGTCCTCTGAGAACGAGAAAACGTCATGGCGCGGTTGCAAGAACGGTATCAGAAAGAGATCGTGCCGCAACTGGCGAAGAAGCTCAACCGGACCAACGTCCTGAGCCTGCCGCGGTTGCAGAAGATCTGCGTCAACATGGGCGTCGGCAAGGCGCTTCAGGACAAGAACCGCATGGAGCAAGCAGCGGAGCAATTGGGCCAGATCACCGGCCAGAAGGCCCAGGTTCGCAAGGCGAAGGTGGCCGTCAGCGGTTTCCGGCTCCGCGAAAACCAGGAGATCGGCTGCCGAGTCACGCTCCGCGGCGCCCGGATGTACGAGTTCCTCGACCGCCTGATCTCGATCGCCCTGCCTCGTATCCGCGACTTCCGCGGCGTTAACCCGAAGAGCTTCGACGGCCACGGCAACTACAGCCTGGGTCTGACGGAGCAAGGCGTGTTTCCCGAGATCGATCCCGACAAGATCACGTTCTCCCAGGGTATGGACGTGACCTTCGTGACCAGTACCGACAACGACGACGAGGCCCGCGAACTGCTGCGAGCCTTCGGGATGCCGTTCCGCGAGGCGTGATTTGACACTGAGCACGCAGCGCCAGCAAGTGTCTCACTTGCTGGCGGTGCGTGCTCACCAAGGACTGTGACCAACATGGCCACCACAGCGCAATTTGCGAAGTTCAAGAGGTACATGGCCCAGATCGAGGGCGCCAAACGGAACCCCGAGAAGGTCAAACCGATGACGCCGCGCAAGCGCATCCGCGTCCGCAATCGCTGCAAACTCTGTGGCCGGCCGCGTGCGGTCTATCGCAAGTTCGGCATCTGCCGGATCTGCTTCCGCGACATGGCCAGCGACGGCCTGATTCCGGGTGTGATGAAAGCAAGCTGGTAATGACCGTTTCCGGCCCCCCTCTCCCCTGTACTCAGGGGAGAGGGGTCGGGGGTGAGGGGTTTAGAGCATTCCGCCCCTCACCCCCGACCCCTCTCCCCTGAGTACAGGGGAGAGGGGGAAGAGTTAACCGCGGGCCAGTGCGTTCGCCGCCGCGCGAAGACCGGGCCTGCTGAGGACGACGACCATGATGACCGACCCGTTAGCGGACATGCTGACGCGGGTGCGCAATGCCAACACCATCGAGCGCCCCGCCGTCGATATGCCCGCGAGCCGAATGAAGATCGCCGTCGCTCAGGTCTTGAAGGATGAAGGCTTCATTCTCGACTACCACGTCGGCCGGATCGCGCCCGACGAGTCCGGTGTCAAGGTCTTCAGCCAGGACAACGACCTCAGCAAACCGCACACCATCCTGCGTGTCTATCTGAAATACGGCCCGGAAGGCGAGCGCGTCATTCGGCACATCCAGCGCGCCAGCAAGCCCGGTTGCCGTCTGTACCGCAAAGCCACGAGTCTCAGGCCAGTGTTGGACGGCCTGGGGATCAGTATTCTCAGCACCAACAAGGGTGTGTTGAGCGACCGTCAGGCTCGGTCTCAGCGCCTCGGCGGTGAGTTGCTCTGCACCGTATGGTAACACTACTCCCCTCTCCCCTGTAGTCAGGGGAGAGGGGTCGGGGGTGAGGGGTGAGAGTCAGCACACAACGCAATCACTCACCCCTCACCCCCGACCCTCTCCCCTGACTACAGGGGAGAGGGGAGAATAGATGGAGGGGAGGCAACCATGTCCCGTATCGGTAAACAGCCCGTCGCCGTCCCCGCCGGAGTCAAGGTGCGGATCGACGGCGGCAAGGTGTTCGTGGAAGGTCCGCTCGGCAAGCTGGAGCAGGCTTACCACCGAAACATGAAGATCGAATTCGACGATAAGGCCAAGGTGATTCGCGTCATCCGGCCAGACGACGAACGCCAGAACCGGGCCCTGCACGGCCTGACGCGCAGCCTGATCAACAACATGGTCCAGGGCGTGACCAAGGGCTACGAAAAGCGCCTGAAGATCGAGGGCATCGGGTACCAGGCCGCCGCCAAGCAGAAGGGCGTCGAGTTGACCGTCGGCTATGCCAACCGCATCCTGAAGATACCGCCGGACGGCGTGACGGTGCAGGTGCCCGACCCGACGACGATCCTGGTCAAGGGCGCGGACAAACAGAAGGTCGGGCAGTTCGCCGCCGAGGTGCGGGCTGCCCGCAAACCCGAACCCTACAAGGGCAAGGGCGTCCGCTACGAAAACGAGCAGGTCCGCCGCAAGGAAGGCAAGTCCTTCAGCGCCGGCGGTTGAGAAGCGGTTTCCAAACTGAGCCCACAGCGCAATGCCCTTGCTAGCGCTGCGGGCTCAATAACGGGTTTCACCATGAATCACCAAAAGGCCAAGCTGAAGGCACAGCACCGCCGTCGCAACCACGTCCGGCGCCGCATCCAGGGCACGGCCGAGCGGCCGCGGTTGACCGTCTTCCGCAGCTCCAAGCACATTTACGCCCAGCTGATCGATGACGTCAGCGGCGTGACTCTGGCCGCGGCCAGCAGCGTCCTGGCCGACGTGCGCTCGGCAATAAAGTACGGCGGCAACATCAAGGCGGCCCAGGCGGTCGGCAAGAAGCTGGCGGAGGCTGCCAAGGCGAAGGGCATCGACAAGGCGGCATTTGACCGCGGGCACTACAAGTACCACGGCCGCGTCAAGGCGCTGGCCGAGGCTGCGACGCAGGCTGGCCTGATCTGCTGCAACGCCGCCAAGATCGGCGTCGACAAGCCGGCTCACGCAGCACCGTCGCCGGTGGCCCCGAAGGCGGAGAAGAAGGAAAAAAGAAAGAGAAGAAGGAAAAGAAGACCGAAGGATGAGACCCGTTTCGCCGCTTGCGGGTTATCTCGTTCCCAAACTCCTGTTTGGGAACGCACCTCCGCGAAACTCCAGTTTCGCGGAACACGTGAAACAGAGTTTCTCAGACCGCGTTCCCAAACAGGAGTTTGGGAACGAGAAAAACCGATAGACGGATGGTAACATGGCCAGAGATCGTGATCGTGGCGGCCGCGAGGAACGGCAGGACGGGCTGGAAGACCGGGTCGTCAAGATCCGGCGTTGCGCTGCCGTCGTCAAGGGCGGCCGGCGCTTCAGTTTCAACGCCCTCGTCGTCGTCGGCAACAACCGCGGCCAGGTAGCCGTCGGCTACGGCAAGGCCAACGAAGTGCCGCCGGCCGTCGATAAGGCCACGAAGGACGCCACCGAGCGGATGAAACGCCAGAAGCGCATCTCGCTGAAGAACGATACCATTCCGCACCGCGTCATCGGTCGCTTTGGCGGCAGTCGGGTCGTCCTGGTGCCAGCCGGGCCGGGTACTGGTGTGAAGGCCGGTCCCGGTGTCCGCGACGTGTTGACCTTATGCGGCGTGCGCAACATCCTGACCAAGGTTCACGGCAGCACCAACCCCCTCAACCTGGTGAAGGCCACGATCAACGGGCTGCTCCTCCTGCGGACGCGCGACGAGGTGGCCCGCTTGCGTGGCGTGAGTCTGTAAATTAGTCCACCGCTTGCGGCTTAGCAGGAGTCGTTGCTAAGCCGCAAGCGGCGAAAACGGCCGGACCTACTCTTTCTGTGAGAGCCTGTAATGGACCTTTCATCCGTACACATCGGCGTCCACAAGATGCGCGGCAAGAAGCGCGTCGGCCGCGGCATCGGTAGCGGCCACGGCAAGACGTCCACGCGCGGCCACAAAGGCCAGTGGGCCAGTGCCGGTGCGAAAAAACCCGCCATGATGTTTGAAGGCGGCCAAATGCAGCTGTTCCGCCGCATCCCGAAACGCGGCTTCAGCCATGCGACCTGGGACCGTATTTATCACGTCGTCAACGTCGGCGACCTCGACGGCGCGTTCAACGACGGCGATACGGTCGATCAGGAATCACTGAAGAAGGCGGGTTTGGCGAAGGGGCCGGCTGACGGCATCCGGATTCTCGGCGAGGGCGAGCTGACCAAGAAGCTGGTCGTCAAGGCTCACCATTTCACGAAGTCGGCGAACGAGAAGATCACGGCCAAGGGTGGGACGGCCGAGACGATTCCGGGGCCGAAGAAGCCGGTGCGCAACAAGATGAAGCCGCGGCCGACAAAGTCGTGATGACCCGGACCGGGCGACGCGGTAGACTGGCCCGTTATCCGTTTAGCCGCGAGCTTTTGCGAGCGCTGGTTTCTCCAGCGCTCGCAGAAGCTCGCGGCTAAACTCCGGTTGAAGGAACCGATCATGGGCAAGATCAAGTCGATATTCGCGATTCCCGAGCTGCGGCAGAAGATCCTGCTCACGCTCATGTTCCTGGCCATCTATCGCATCGGTTATGCCATCCCGTTGCCCTTCATCGACCAGTCGAAGATGCCCTCGCGCAGCGGCGGCGCAGGCGGCGCCCTCGGCAACATCCTCGGCTTCGTGTCGATGTTCAGCGGCGGCAATCTCAGCCAGGCGACCATCTTCGGTCTTGGCATCATGCCGTACATCTCGGCGTCGATTATTTTCCAGCTCCTCGCCGCCGTCTACCCGCCGCTGGAGAAACTGAGAAAGGAAGGCGCCGCCGGCCAGAAGAAGATCAACGAATACACGCGCTACGCCACCGTCGTCATCTGCTTCTTCCAGGCGTTCATGTACATCCAGTACATCATGAAGTCGCCGGAGCGGGCGGTCTCGGCTGGGCGATCCCGCAATACGATTACTGGCAGTACTGGCTGACGATGATCCTGACCATGACCGCCGGCACCGTCTTCCTGATGTGGCTGGGCGAGCAGATCGACGAGTACGGCATCGGCAACGGCATCAGCCTCATCATCATGGCCGGCATCGTATCCCGGCTGCCGATGGCGACGGCGGTCATCTTCTTCGAGAGCGGCCACTTCCGGGAATCGGTCTTCACGCTCGGCGGCGAGGGCATCAGCTTCGAGAAGCTCGTCGTGCTGGTCCTGCTGTTCGTCAGCGTCGTGGTCGCCGTCATCGCCATCACCAAGGGCCAGCGGCGCATCCCCACGCAGTCGGCCAAGCACGTCCGCGGCCGGCGCGTCTTCGGCGGCACCCGCCAATCGCTGCCGCTCAAGGTCAACCAGGCCGGCGTCATGCCGGTTATCTTCGCCAGCAGCTTGCTGGTGCTGCCGTTCTTCCTCTTCGGGGCCATCTACAACGCCACGGAATGGGGCTGGGCCGATCGTCCCTGAAAGACGCCTTCGAGCGGCAGGGCTACATCTACACGGTGATGTTCATCGCGCCTGATCTACGTCTTCTGCTACTTCTGGACGGCGATCAGCTTCAATCCGAAGGAGATGGCCAACAACCTGAAGGACTACGGCAGCTTCATCCCCGGCTACCGCCCCGGCAAGCGCACGGCCGAGTACCTCGAAAAAGTGATGACGCGCATCACCTACGTCGGGGCCGCCTTCCTCGCCGTCGTCGCCGTGATCCCGACGCTGGTGACGACCCTGCTCGAAGTGGACTACACCGTCGCCCAGTTTTACGGCGGCACCAGCCTGCTGATCGTCGTCAGTGTCGCTCTCGACCTGGTGCAAAAGATCAACAGCCATCTGGTCATGCGCAACTATCCGGGCCTCACGGAAGATTAACCCGACGCTCACGTTTAGCCGCGAGCTTCTGCGAGCGCTACCTGAAGCGCTCGCAGAAGCTCGCGGCTAAACTTTGTCCCCCCTTGAACACGCAGGAGGCGTTTCCGAGAATGTTCGATGAGTAATCGGACCGGGATCGGGTCTCCCGGCCCTGCTATCACCGGATCGGGGCCGTCATGCGAATCATTCTCCTGGGCCCACCGGGTTGCGGCAAAGGGACGCAGGCGAAACTGTTGTGCGAGCGCAAACGGCTCGAACACATCGGTACCGGCGACTTGCTGCGCGAGGCCATCCCAAGTGTACGCCGCTTGGTCTGCGGGCGAAGAGCTTCGTCGATAGCGGTCAGCTCGTTCCCGACGAACTGGTCAACGAGCTGATCGCCGAGCGCTTCCGCCGGCCAGACCGGCCGCAGCGCTTCGTCATGGACGGCTACCCGCGCACTGCTGCCCAGGCGCTGGCGTTCGACACGGTGCTGAAGGAACAGGGAATTCGCACTGGATGTCGCCCTGTTGCTCCTGGTTGGGGACGAGGAGATCGTGCGCCGGGTCCACAACGCTGGAGTTGCCCGAAGTCGGGGTGCAAGGCAACCTACCACCTGGAGAACAACCCGCCGAAGGTGCCTGGAATCTGCGACATGTGCGGAACGCCGCTCGTCCAGCGCACCGATGACCGTGAGGAAACGGTGCGCAAGCGGCTCGTCGTTTACCACGGGAACATCGTGCAGTTGATCCCGTACTACCGGGCCAGCGTCTGCTGCGCGAGGTGGCGGGGGAAGGGGACATCGAGCAGATTTACGCGAAGCTCTTTCAGATATTGCCAACCCAGGTGTACCGGGCGTGCTGAGACTCTTTTCCACCCAGAAGCCGGAGTTGAAATCGCCGCGCGAGATCGGCCTGATGCGCGAGGCCGGCAAAGTGGTCGCGGAGGCCCTGCGCATTTGCAAGGAAAAGGCGCAACCGGGCACCAGGACGGTTGAGATCGACCAGGCCGTCGAGGCGCTGTACATCCGGCACGGCGCCCAGCCGCTCTTCAAGGGTTACAAAGCGGGCGGGAATGTGCCGTTTCCCGCTGCGACCTGCATCTCCATCAACGAGCAGGTGGTCCACGGCATCCCCGGTCAGCGAGTCATCCGCGACGGCGACCTGCTGAAGCTCGACACCGCCTGCAAGCTGAACGGCTGGTGTGCCGATGCGGCTATCACGCTGCCGGTCGGCAACGTCAGTGCGGAGAAGAAACGTCTGGTGGACGTCGCCTGGCAGGTACTGCGAACGGCGATGGTCGAGATGACGCGGCGTAACTGGTGGTCGGAGGTGGCGCGCGAGATGCAGCGCACGGCCGAGCGCGCCCGTTTCAGCGTGGTGACGCAGTACGTCGGCCACGGCATCGGCCGTATCATGCACGAACAGCCGCAGGTAGCCAACTTCGTCAACCGGGACGTGATGAAGCACGATTTCCGGCTCGACGAAGGGCTGGTGCTGGCCGTCGAGCCGATGGTCAACATGGGTAAAGCCGACACCGACACGCAGCGCGATCACTGGACCGTGGTGACGCGCGACGGCCTGCCCAGCGCCCACGTGGAGCACACCCTGGCGGTGACGCGCGAAGGCGTTTACGTCGTCACCGCGGACGAGGAGACACTGCTCCCACGATCCTGAACCGTTTAGCCGCGAGCTTTTGCGAGCGCTTGACCAGCGCTCGCAAAAGCTCGCGGCTAAACGGCTACACGATAAATCCGCGTTGACCTTGCCGATTCCGCGCTGTGATGCTATAAAAACGGTTTCCCAAAAACTGCCCCTTGAGGGAGTGCGCCGATGAAGGTGCGAGCGAGCGTCAAACGAATCTGTGAAAACTGCAAGCTGGTACGGCGCCACGGTCGGCTGCTGGTGATCTGCAGCAATCCGCGCCACAAGCAGCGCCAGGGCTAACCGAGGAATCACGACCATGCCGCGTATCCTGGGTGTTGACCTGCCGAACGACAAGCCGACGCACATTGCCTTGCGTTACATCAACGGCATCGGCCCGACGACGTCGTTGCGCCTGTGCGAGAGGCGCGCGTCGATCCGCAGCGCCGGGCGAAGGAGCTGACCGACGACGAGATCGGCCCGTATCGCCGGCATCCTCGACCGCGAGTTCACCGTCGAGGGCCCGTTGCGCCGGCAGGTGTTGCAGAACATCGCCCGGCTAAAGGACATCAACTGCTATCGCGGCCTCCGCCACCGTCGCAGCCTGCCCGTGCGCGGCCAGCGGACAAAGACCAACGCCCGCACCCGCAAAGGTCCGCGGAAAACGGTGGCAGGCAAGAAGGGCGTCAAGGAAATGCGCGGCTAAGAGATCTGTCGTACCGCCGACATTCCTGTCGGCTCCGATGTCGGAACCGACAGGAATGTCGGCGGTACGACACAACGGGCCGCCTCTGGGAGATCCCGATTCGTGGCGAAGAGCAAGAAACGCAAACAACGACGGAACGTCAGCCGGGGCATTGCCCATATCAAGGCGACGTTCAACAACACGATCGTCACCATCACCGACCCCAACGGCGATACGCTGTGTTACGCCTCGGCCGGAACCGTCGGCTTCAAGGGCAGCCGTAAGAGCACGCCCTTCGCCGCCCAGCGCGCCGCGGAGGTGGCGGCCGAGCGTGCCTCGAAATTCGGCCTCAAGGAAATCGAGGTGCGCGTCAAAGGCCCTGGATCCGGCCGTGAGTCCGCCATCACCGCACTGCAGGCCGCCGGCCTGAATGTCAAGGTGATCGAGGACGTCACCCCGCTGCCGCACAACGGTTGCCGCCCGCCGAAGAAACGCCGCGTGTAATTCATTCCGTCTTGCCGCTTGCGGCTTAGCAGTGTCCATCGCTAAGCCGCAAGCGGCAAGTCCATTGACCTTTGAGTATCGAACGAACTATGGGACGACACATCGACCCCGATTGCAAACAGTGCCGCCGCGAGGGCATGAAGCTGTACCTCAAGGGTAGCCGTTGCGACAGCCCCAAGTGCGCCATCGAGCGCCGCAACATCTCCCCCGGCATGCACTGGCACCGCCGCTCCAAGCTCAGCGAGTACGGCATCCGCCTGCGTGAGAAGCAGAAGCTGAAGCGCTTCTACGGCGTCTACGAACGCCAGTTCCGGCGCTACTTCGAGGTGGCGTCGCGTTCGCCCGAAAACACCGGCGAAGTGCTGCTAACCGTCATGGAGCGCCGGCTCGACAACATCGTCCACCGGCTCGGCTTCGCGCCGAACCGGGCCGGTGCCCGCCAGCTGGTCACGCACGGCCACATTCTGCTCAACGGCCGCAAATGCTCCGTCCCGAGCCTGCTGGTGCGGGCCAACGACGTTGTCACCATCAAGGGTGCCGCCGCGCTCCCAGCAGCTGGTCAAACTGACGCTGCAAGAGCACGCACCCCAGCCGCCGGACTATCTGGAGCGGACCAACGCCGAACCGCCTGAAGGCAAGGTCATGCGCCTGCCGACGCGCGGCGACGTCGATCCGCGCATCGCCGAGATCCGGGAACAACTGATCATCGAATTCTGTTCGCGGTAACATCCAGGAATCAGGAATCAGGAGTCAGGAGTCAGAATGGAACCCTGCGGGTTCTTCTGACTCCTGATTCTTGATTCCTGATTCCTGATTCCTGTTCATGGAGACCAATACTCATGCGAATCCGATGGCGTGGCTTGGAGCTGCCCAACCGCGTGGGGCGGGATCGGTCGGCGGACACCAAGGACGTGGATCCCTCGACCTACGGCAAGTTCGTGGCCGAGCCGTTCGAGCGCGGCTTCGGCGTCACGGTCGGCAACAGCCTGCGCCGCATCCTGCTCTCCAGCCTGGAGGGCAGCGCGGTCACGCGCATCAAGATCCAGGGCGTGCAGCACGAGATCAGCAGCATCCCCGGCGTCGTCGAGGACGTGACCGACATCGTCCTGAACATCAAGAGCCTGGTGGTGAAGAACGCCAGCGATCAGCCGCGGACTCTGCGCATCGACCGCGACACGCGCGGCGTGGTCAAGGCCGCCGACATCATCACCGAGCAGGGCGTCGAAATCATCAACCCCGATCACGTCATCGCCACGCTGACCGACGACGTGCCGTTCAAGGTCGAGATGCGCGTCGAGAACGGCCGCGGCTACCGCATGGCCGAGGAGAACGTCGAGCAGGAACGCGAGATCGGCGTCATCCCGGTCGATTCGAGCTTCTCGCCGGTGGTCCGCGTCAAGTACGAGATCGAGGACACGCGCGTCGGCCAGAAGACGAACTACGATAAACTGCTCATGGAAATCTGGACGAACGGCACGGTGACGCCGCACATGGCTCTCGTCGAGGGGGCCAAGATCCTGCGCAAGCACCTGAATCCATTCATCCAGTATGCCGAGCAGGGACCCGGAGATCGGCCTGGAGGAGCGCATCGAGGCGGCTGCCAGCGGCGAGGCAGTCGATCACGAGCTGGAGCGCAAGCTCAACATGAGCCTGGCCGAACTGGAGTTGTCGGTGCGGGCGACGAACTGCCTGGAGTCGGAGGGGATCACCACGGTCCGCGACCTGGTCATCCGCAACGACGACGAGCTGCTCGAGGTCCGCAACTTCGGTGAGACAACGCTGAAGGAAGTGAAAATCAAGCTGGCCGAGCGCGGCCTTTCGCTCGGGATGAAACTGCCCTCGTCCCTGCGGCGATGACATACTGAGCACGCGGCGCCAGCAAGTGCGGCACTTGCTGGCGCCGCGTGCTCAGAGAGGATCGTTTACCATGCGACACTTAAAAGCGGGCCGGCGGCTGAACCGCAACTCCTCGCACCGCACGGCCCTGATGCGCAACCTGGCCATGGCGCTGTTCCGGCACGAGCGGATCATCACGACGGTGGCGAAGGCCAAGGCGGCGCGGAGTTTCGTCGAGAAACTGATTACCCTGGCCAAGCGAAACACGTTGCACGCCCGCCGGCTGGTGTTGTCCCGTCTCGGCACCCCGTCCACGGCGGAAGTCAAGCCGGACGAGGATCCCAAGAAGGCCGACACGCGCACGATCCTGAACAAGCTGTTCAACGAGATCGCCCCGCGTTTCGCCAATCGGGCCGGCGGTTACACGCGCGTCATCAAGCGGCACGAACGCCGTCTCGGCGATGCGGGTGAGACGGCCTTCCTCGAACTGCTGAAGGAAGGCGAGTCAAAGGTCCAGAAGCGTGGCGCACCTCCGGCTCCCGCGCCGAGAGTGACCGCTCCGACGCTGACGCCGATGGAGGCACCGAAGACGGAAGGGACGCCAGCCGCGGAAGCGCCGAAGACCGAACCGGCGCCGTCGGACGCTCCGAAGGCGGAAAGCTCGCCAGCCGCCGAAGCGCCGAAGGCCGAATCTACGCCGGCGGCACCAACGGACAAACCCGTGAGTTAAGCGGCAATGGCCCGGTTGCCGTCACTTTGTTATCCCATGGAAGGGAGTGTTAACCAATGAGATTCCTTGAGGTTCTTAAACGGTCGTATCTTCTGATCTGGCTTGCCGGGATCGCGGCAGGTCTCTCCGCAGCGGACCCGATCCGCGAACCGCTTTCATCAGCTACTCCTGAGCCAGATTTCAGCGGCAAAGTGCTTGCAATCAGTATTAAGGGCGCTGACGGCGCCGGCTGCACGATCGAGAAGGTTCAAGTGCGCCGCTTGGGCAATCGATCCTTCCTCGTGGGCAGCTTGGTCCAAAGCGTGATAACGAAGCCGCTGGGTACCGAACGAAAGGATGCCGACGGAATGACGGTCTGGGTGGCCGTTGACGAAATCAACCAGATCGCCGAATTCAAAGATATCGAGGAAGTTCGCAAGTTCTACAAATCCAAATCCGTAGTTCCGACCAATACTGACCCGTCGGAGCCTGATGAGGATGTCGATGTTATGGATGATCGCAGTTTCTACATTCCCATCTTTCCGAATCCCAAAGCTCAGGACAAGATCGACAAGATACGTGTTTTCGTTTCCCATGATCGCGGTAAAAGTTGGTCGCACCATAAGGACTGGAATCCGGGCGATACGGGAGTGTCCTTTACAGCACCGCGCGACGGTCTGTACTGGTTCGCGGTGCAATCCGTTTTCAAGGACAAAACAAAGGATCCGCCCGATGAAATGGACCTCGTGCCGGGAGTCAAGGTCTTCGTCAACAGCGAACGAAGACCGCTGAAGTCGGCGAAGTCCACTCCAGCAACGCGCGTCATGGAAAAGGATTAGCCGGGATTTGCCGAATCCGTTCATTCCTCTCGAGAGAAATTTAAGCGAGCTTGTGATAGTGCGGTCAGTCACGCCCAATTCGAGCCAAGCGTGATAATTAATAGACGCGCTTGGCTCGATTCACGCCGTCCACGGCAGCGCATCCAAATTCACGTTGCCCCCACTCAGTATCACGCCGACGCGCAGCAACCCGTCCAGGCCGCGGAACTCCTCCGACAGCGCCGCCGCCACCGCCACCGCCGCGCTCGGCTCGATCAGCAGCTTGGCCCGCTCCCACGCCAACCGCATCGCCGCGACGATCTCCTCTTCACTCACGGTTATCACGCGCTCGACCAGGTCGCGCACCACGGGCCAAGTCAGGTTGCCGAGGCTCGTCAGCAGGCCGTCGGCGATGGTGCGCGGACTTTTCTGCGGAATGAGTTCCCCGGCAGCCTTGGACCGCGCCGCGTCGTCGGCACCTTTCGGCTCGGCGGCGAAGATACGGATGGCCGGATTGATGCTCTTCGCCGCAATCGCTACGCCGGTAAGCAGTCCGCCGCCGCCGACCGGGGCGATGATCGCATTTAATCCCGGCGCCTGTTCCAGCAGTTCCAACGCTGCCGTGCCCTGTCCGGCGATGACGTCGGGATGGTTGTACGGCGGGATCAGCGTGGCGCCGGTCTCGGCAATCACGGCGGCAGTGGTCGTCTCGCGCGCCTCCAGGTTCGGCTCGCAAGGAACGACCCGGGCACCGTAGCCCTCGACGGCCCGGCGCTTGACAGGTGAGGCATTGCTCGGCATGACGATGTGGGCGGGGATGGCGCGGAGTTTGGCCGCCAGCGCCAGCGCCTGGGCATGGTTGCCGGAGCTGTGCGTGGCAACACCTCGTGCCGCCTCGGCGTCCGACAGCTTGAGGACCGCATTGCTGGCGCCGCGGAACTTGAACGCGCCGACTTTTTGCAGGTGTTCGCACTTGAAGAACAGGGATCGCCCCGCCAGGCGATCGAGTGTGGTGCAGGTCGCAATCGGCGTCACGTGGGCGACGAAGGCGATCCGGATAGCGGCGGACCGGATGGCCGTTAGGTCCGCGGCATAGGTGGTCATGGTCGATCCCGCCTGGTTCAGGATACGGATGAGGAGATCGGTATCGGGTCGCTTCGCTGAATCGCCGTTAAACATCCGACCACATCACGGCGCTGGCGGTCCACCCAGCTGCTCCAATCGCTTGCGCCGCTCTTGCCACTTCTCGGCATCGAGAGACCCCACGACACCGTCGGGACTCAGCTCCAGCCCGGTGAGCGTCTGCAACCAGACGGTGATACGCTCGGGGACGCCGGATAGCTCGCGCGGCAGTCTCGGAGACCAGGCCGCTCAGACCGAGCGTTCCCGTCGCGGCAACCGTCTTGCCGTCCGGGGAGAAGGCTCCAGCAAAAAAGTTCCCGGTGCGGCGGCCCACGACGAGAGGGGCAGCGAGCGGTAAACCCGTCGCAGTGTCCCAGAACCGCGCCGCGGCGTCTCCGCCCCCGGTCATCACCGTGCGGCCGTCCGAGCGGAAGACAACGAAATGGACCGGCCTGTTGTGGACCAGCGGCGGGGCGATCGGTTTGCCGGTGCGGGCGTCCCAGACGCGGGCGCTGCCGTCCTCACTTGCAGTAGCCACCGCCGTTCCATTCGGGCTGAAGACCGCGGCGTTGATCTGGTTAAGGTGGCGCAGGGGTTCGCCGAGCAGTTTGCCGCCGGCCGCGTCCCACAGGTAGGCCGTCCCGCCCTTCTCCACCGTCAAGATTGTTTTACCGTCGGGGCTGAAGGCCGCGCTACGAACATCCGCGTCGTGCTCCAGCGGTTCGCCGGATGAGGCACCCGTCGCGGCGTCCCAGAGGCGGGCGGTCCCGTCCGCGCTTCCCGTCAGGATCAGCTTGCCGTCGGGGCTGAAGGTCGCGCTGGAGACGATCCCCTTGTGACGCAGAACGAGAAGGGGTTTGCCGGTGTCGGCGTTCCATAGCCGGGCGGTGCGGTCGGTCCCGGCGGTGAGGACACGCTTGCCGTCCGCGCTGAACGAGACCGCGGCAATGGTTCCCGAGTCATGGGTCAAGGGTTCGCCGAGCGGCTTGCCCGTGGCCACGTCCCAGAGGCGGGCGGTATGATCGCTTGAACCCGTGGCGGCGACAATACCGTCCGGGGAGAAGGCGACGGCGGTGACGGGCGATTCGTGGCCCTCCAACCCGAACCGGGACTTACCCGAGGCCAGGTCCCACAGTCGGGCCGTGCGGTCGGTAGCACAGGCGGTAAGCAAAGTCTTGCCGTCGCGGCTGACGGCCATGCGATTCGTCGCTCCCCCACCCGTGTGCCCCGATCCAGTCAGCTGCCGGGAAAAGGTGAGAGACTCGGATACGTCCCAGATCCTGGCAGTACGTTCGGACAACGCTGCGCGTCAGAACGGTCTTGCCGTCTGGGCTGAAGCTCGCGTCGATGACCTGGCTGGTGTGGGCAAGCGGCGCGCCGACCAGGAGGGAGTTTTGCCAGAGGCGAGCAGACTGGTCTCCACCGGCAGTCAGGTAGTTCTTATCGCCGTCGGGGTTAAAGGCGACGACTGCGCACCGAACCGGTCGGATGCACAGGAAAAACCCTCGTCAGCGTGCCGGCCGGCACCGCCCACCAGCGGATGTCGCCATCGTTACTGCCCGTGACCAGGGAGGATCCGGACGCGGGAAAAGCCAGGCACCAGACGGTGAAGCCGGGGGTCAGCATGGCCTCGCCCACGGGTTTGCCGGTCGCCGCGTCCCAAAGGCGAGCCTCCCGTCCACTAACCGCTGCCAGCAACGCACGCCGTGGGTGGAAAGCGACGAGGCGAACGAAGTCAGAATGCTCCGGCGTGGTTGTGACGAGCTTGCCGGTGGCGGCGTCCCACACGCGGACCTTGCGGTCCAGACTGCCGGTCGCCACGAACTTGCCGTCAGGGCTGAAAGCGGCGCAGCACCTCTTTATCGTGCGTCAGTGGTTCGGCCACCGGTTGGCCTGTCGCGGCGTCCCAAAGTCGAGCCATGGTCGAGCCGCGCGCCGCCGTCAACACCACCTTGCCGTCGGGGTGGAAGCGGGCCAGGTCCACCGTGCCGTCGTGAGCTAACTCTGCCAGCATCTTACCGGCGTCGACGTCCCACAGCCGAGCTGTCTTGTCGCTGGAACCGGTGAGCAGCGTCATACCGTCCGGGCTGAACACCGCCGTCAGTACGTACGACTTGTGAGAAAAGGGCTTGCCGAGCGGCGCCCCCGTGTCGGCATCCCACAGCTGGGCGGTGTGATCGACGCCGGCGGTTACGAACGCCTTGCCGCCGGGCCGGTAGGCGACGACGTTGAGGTTGCCCTTCTGCGAGACGACGGCACGCAGCGGGTGCAGCCGGTGCGCGCCGAGTCGGCAACGGCGGTCCGGAAGACGCGCTGCAAGTCGGCGTCATCGGCGGGGGCGGTCTCCAGGCCGCGCGCCAGCCACAGGACGCCGCGGCCGACGTCGTCCTGCTCGCACAGCGCCTGTCCCTTTTCCAGCAGCAGCCGCGCCGACAGCTGCCGGAACTTCCGCTGCTCCGCCTCCGCCTGGCGTTTCGCGTCCTCGGCGGCCTGGCGAGCCGTGTCGGCCTTTTCGCGCTCCTGGTGTTCTTTCTTCTCGGCCGCTTCGGCCTGGAGACGCTGGCCCTTTTCCGCTTGGCGAGCCTGCTCCGCGTCCTCGCCGGCCGCCACGGCATTTCGCCGCTCGACTTCCTTGGCAGACTCTTCGCGCCTGCGCGGCGGCGGGCGCCTTCCGCCTCCAGCCACTGCCAGGTCACCAACCCGAAGCCGGTCGCGCTCAGCACCAGCGACAGCAGCATCAGCGCAGCCACCGCCGGCCGGCGCCGTGCCCACTTGCACGCCTTCTCCCACGCGGACGCCGGCCGTGCCTCGATCGGCTGTCCAGCCAGGAAGCGCTCCAGGTCGTCCGCCAGCGCCGCCGCGCTGCCGTAGCGCTGGCCTGACTCCTTGCGCAGGCACTTGAGGCAGATCGTCTCCAGGTCCGCCGGCACGCGCGGTTGCAGGCGCCGTGGCGGCACCGGATCGTCGGACACCACCTGCCGCAGCGTCTCCAGCGTCGATTCAGCCCGGAACGGGGGCCGGCCCGTCAGCATCTCGTACAGGATCGCTCCCAGGGCATACGTGTCCGCAGCCGGCCCCGTCGCCCGTGTGTCGCCGCACGCCTGCTCGGGCGCCATGTAGCTCGGCGTGCCCAGGATCGAACCGCTGCGCGTGACCGATTCGACGCTTTCTAGCCGCTTGGCCAGGCCGAAGTCTGTGATCTTGGGCACTCCGTCCGCGAACAGCACGTTGCCCGGCTTGAGGTCGCGGTGGACGATGCCGTGCGCGTGTGCATTGCCGACTGCTCGGGCCAGGGTCGCGGTCAGTTCGGCGGCGCGTGCGGCCGGCTGCGGATGGCCGGCCAAGAACTGCTGCAGACTGCCGCCGTCGCAAAATTCCAGCACGAAGAACGGCAGCCCGCCCTGTTCACCGATTTCATGGATCTGCACGATGTTCGGATGCTGCAAGCGTGCGACGGCCTCGGCCTCACGGCGGAAACGGGCGACATCGTCGGCGCTGGCGTAGTCGCCGGCCAGAATCATCTTGAGGGCGACGACGCGATTCAACTGCGACTGCTTGGCCCGGTAGACGACGCCCATGCCTCCGCGGCCGAGTTCACCGAGAATCTCGAAGCCGGGCACCGCGAGCCGAAGCGGGTGCGATCCGGATTTGGGAGGGCCTAAAATGGTGGCGGAGTCGGGAGCGACGTCAGGTTCTGCGTGTCTCGGATGGACCAATACCTGCTGCCAGGGTCCGGCCGTGTCCCAACCGACCCGGGCGGCGGTTAGCCTGACCGTCGCCGGCAAGACAGCCGGGGTGTCCCCTGCCTCCTCGGGCGCGGGCAGCGCGGAGCTTGGGTTCGGAGGGTCAGCCGCGTCTGAATTCGCGGATTGGCCTTCAGAGAAGGTTCGGTCGTGCATGCATCACCTTCGACAAGAGTGTCGGGGTATTCTAACCCGGTGTGGCGGCGACCGCTAGCACCTTTTTGACCGAAGGTGCATATCCCTAACTCCGCGGCCGCAACACACCGCACGTTCCCACGCTCGGAGGCTGTGATTTTATCCCCTGGCCGCGAGGCCAGCATGGCGCTAAGCCTAAGAGCATGATTCCTCTCGCACTATTTCTGGGAGCCTGCTCGATGTCGGATATCTCTCAGCCCGCGTTGTTTTCCGCCGCCGAACTCGAGTTGGCGGCCGTGGCTCCCCCCGTGGCGGCGCCGGCTGCTCCGAAGCCGGCGCCACGCATCAATAAGCCCGAACGCTATCAAATGCGGATGCATCTCGAATCGCTCGATCAGCGACTCGACGCCGATCACAGCGCACGCCTCGTCTGGAAGTTGGTGGAAGGGCTCGATCTCACGGAACTGTACGAACGCATCGAGGCGCGTGAAGGCTCGGGCGGACGCAATGCCAGCGATCCCCGTGTGCTGTTCGCGCTCACGCTGTACGCGGCGGTCGATGGCGTGAGCAGTGCGCGGGAAGTGGCACGGCTGTGCCACGAGCATCGCGCCTACGAATGGTTGCGTGGCGAGGTGCCGGTCAACTACCACCTGCTGGCCGACTTTCGCGTCGCGCATGGCGCATTGCTCAAGCAATTGCAGACCGATTCGTTGGCGGGCCTGCTGGCGGAGGGGCTGATCGATCTCGATTGTGCGGCCGTGGATGGCATGCGCGTGCGGGCCCATGCCGGCAGCAGTTCGTTTCGCCGTCTGCCTACACTGGAGGAAGCGCAGCAGGAGGCCCGCGCGCATTGGGAGCAGCTCGAACAGGAAACGGAAACCGAGGCGGGCACAGCGACGCTGCGTCAGCAGAAGGCCCGCGCACGTGCGGCCCGCGAAAAGCAAGAGCGTGTCGCCAAGGCCATTGCGGCGGTCAAGCAGATCGCGGCGCAACGCGAGAAGCGCAAGAAAGGCGACGGCGTCCAAGCGCGGGCCTCGACGACCGATCCCGAGGCACGCACGATGAAAATGGGCGACGGCGGCTTTCGACCCGCCTTCAACGTGGTGATGACGACCGCTACGGAATCGGGCATCATCCTCAATATGGATGTGGTCAACGAAGGTTCCGACGCTGGCCAGTTGCAGCCGCAGATGGCCGCGATCAAGAACGATTTGGGCAAAGCTCCCGACAAGGCGTTGGCAGATGGCGGCTTCGCGACGGTGAAGGATATTGAGGCGACGACGCAGGGCGGCACAACGGTCTACGCGCCGATCAAGGAAGAAGCGAAGAAGCGTGCAGCGGGCCAGGATCCCTTCGCGGCTCGGCGTGGCGACAGCGCGACGATCGCCGCATGGCGTGAGCGCCTGGGGACGGAAGCGACGCAGGCGCTGTACAAGTTGCGCGGGCAGACGGCGGAGTTGTCGAACGCACGGTTGCGCAATCAAGGGATCTATCAGTTGCGTGTGCGCGGCCTGCTGAAGGTGAAGACCGCTTTGTGGTGGCATGTGCTGGCCATCAATTTGTTACGTGCGGAGAGTCTGCGTGCCGCCAAAATCTTGGCGTCGAAAACGGCAGAGATTCCCTGCGCAGAGCGCAAGTAAGACGCGGAGGGCCGAATTCGCGGGCTTTCGGCAGAACGCCCGCAGCCAGGGACCGCTCATGGAGCTGGGGTTTTGCAAATTCACCCCTCGCCGGGGAATGGGGAGGCACGGAGGTTCGATAAACTCACAGCCTCCGAGCGTGGACGAGGCGACGTCGTTGCAGGCCATCGAGCGGAACGCCCCCGACAAGCCGGTCGCAGCCGGTGGCGTGGCCAAGCAGGAATTTGAATACACCCGGCATGGGACGACGACGCTGACGGCGGGCCTCGACGTGGTGACGGGGAAGATCGTCTGCCCGACGCTGGAGGCAACCCGCACCGAACCAGAGTTCGTCGCGCACCTCGAGCGGACCGTGGACACCGACCCCAACGCCGAGTGGATTATTATCGTGGACTGCCTCAACACGCACAGGTCGGCAAGCCTGGTGACGTTCGTCGCCGAACACTGCGGCTTGCCCGACGCGCTGGGGGAAAAAAAAAGAGCGGCATCCTGAAATCGATGGCCACACGCAAGGAGTTCCTGTCGGATGGCAACCACCGGATCCGCTTCGTGTACCTGCCGAAGCACAGTTCGTGGCTCAACCAGATCGAAATCGTCTTCGGGATGATTCATCGGAAGCTGCTGCGGGGCGGCAACTTCACGTCGGTGACGGACCTGGAAGAGCAGTTGCGGGCATTCATGGCCTACTACAACACGACGATGGCCCACCCCTTCGCCTGGACCTACACCGGTAAGCCGGTGCAGAAGCAACGCCGGGCGAGCTTCGTCGCACCGCATCGTCGACGCAAACTGGGGAAAAGCCAGCGACTGGCGAAAGCCGCCGCTTTATGCAATGCTGCTTGAGAGATGTGGCACTAGCCGACGGCTATGCCCGCGTCGGTCGTCGAGCGCGTGGATTGCAACTACTGGCACAATTCGAGGACGAGGAGGGCTATCGCCTGTGCCCCGTGACAGAATCCCTGCTTCGAGCAGCGCTTGGCCTCTATCGCTCTCGTCCCGATAAGGACTGGGGTCTCACCGACTGCGTGTCGTTTGAGCTGATGAAGCGGGAGAAGATCACTGAGGCGCTAACTGCGGATGTCCATTTTCGTCAGGGTGGCTTCATCGCGCTCTTGTTAGTGCCCTCATGAGTTCGCTTTCCGACCGCCAACACGGCGCCTTCGACATCGGCCGCCCGGCACAGCCAGTTGGTGGCCGCCACACAGTCCACGGCGCTGATCGACCATTTTGAGGCGGACGACATCGTGACCGTCAACCTTCGCGACGGCTGCTCGACGTTTGAGCAGTTGGACCCCGAACGGCTGAAGGATTGGCTGGAAGAGTACAAGCTCAGCGAGCTGTGGGAGCGCAACGTGATCGGAGGGGGGCCGTACTGATGATCCGGCTCTACTTCTACGTCGAAGGTCAGACCGGAACAGGAGTACGCCAAACGAGTGCTGACGCCTCACCTGGCGGGGTTCGGCGTGCAGATAATGGGGGCGGTTCGGACAGCGAGCGGGCGGAAACACGGCCAGGTCTTCCGCGGCGGCGGCAGGCGCTACCCGCCGATGCGGAAGGACCTCGGGAACCTGCTCCGGCTGCACAAGAGTGCCGACGTCCGTACAGCGGGGAGGAAACCACCTCCGGAGTCGAACTGGCGGAGTGGGTCGGGATCGACACGACGCGGCGCCTCTGCACACATTTCGACCGTTGGTTGAAGGCGCTCGAATCACTTGGATCCCCGCCGCCTGTGTGACAGAGCAGCGAGAACGCCGCGACTGCCTGAAAACAAAACCGGGTCAGGCCAGCCTCAAGCCGCCTGGCCCGAATACGCCCATCGTTTCGCAGCTGGCAGGAATGAGGCACCAACTTTACAATGATCTCGGAGGACCACCATGAGCTTCGAAGGCCACGTTCACAACGGTGTCATCGTGCTTGACAACGGCCATCAATTAGCGGATGGCACGCGCGTCGAAGTGATTGTCCGTGAAGCGCCCGAGACGAAAGGAACGCTTCGGGATCGGCTCTTGAAATTGGCGGGAACCGTGGACGATCTACCATCCGACATGGCCCGCAACCACGATCACTACATCCACGGAGGGCCCAAGCGGTGAGCAAAGTGTTCGCCGATACCTACTATTTCCTGGCCCTGTTGAACAAGAACGATGAGGGCCACACAAGGCAATGGAGTTTTCGGCGCGAATTGACAAGCTCATCACGACCGAATGGGTGCTTACGGAATTGGCCGACGGCCTATCGGCTTCGCGGCGTCGGAACATGTTCTTGCACACACGCCAGGAGTTGCTGGCGGACGCGGACGTTCAGGTCGTCCCCCTGGACATGCGACTCCAGGAGGAAGGAATCCGGCTGTACGCCAACCGCGCGGACAAGGAATGGTCCCTGACAGACTGCATCTCGTTCGTCATCATGCAGAGGGAAGCCATCGCCGAGGCACTGACCGGCAACCATCACTTCGAGCAGGCTGGTTTTGTGGCCGTCTTAAAATGAGAGCGAATACCGGCTTGCTCGAAATGGACAAAACGGATGTCCAGGTGATCGCGCAGTTCTCGCCAGAAATCGGTGCTCAACCGCATTTCGAGCAATTCGGCGTGGCCGTCCAGATTGGCATCAACGAGCAGTGTGACCACCATTGTTCTTCGCTTGCTCCGCCAGCCGAAGCCGCAGCTTTTCCCGGAGACGCGCCGCTCGCTCCTCCACCGGCACCGAATCGTCGATCTCGTGGTAAAGCCCCTTGGCCCTCTGTGCCGCGATGCTCTGCCGGATGAACTCGTCGGCGCGGCGGTCCTGCTCAACCAACTCATCGCGGTGCTGGTTCATGTACTCGACGACGGCGTCGAATTCCTCGCGCAAAAGACTGAGCATGGCGCGTTGGATAAAGTCGAAATCGTAGCCGCGATGGAGGTAGTAGAAGACATCCATCACCGTCAGCCGGTGGCCTTCAAGTTGCGGGCCTCGGCCGAGATCGACGATCCGGACGGTTTGCGTTTTCACGGCAACTCGTTCAGACGACTCGGAGAAAGCCTGTCCTTAGAATACACTTGCGCGGCGCGGATAAGAAACCAGCTTTCGGATTGTGGTATCACCACGCAGCGCCGCTCAGACCGGCCTGTTCGCCCTCAGCAGGTTCTCGTCGGAACACCACTCCGGCGCGTTGCTTGTTTCTGCAAGCCCCCTATTCTGACGCCACGCCCTCCGAACAACCTTCCTTGCAGGAGTCCCGGCATGCGCCGCTTCCTTCTCGTCGCTCTGTGTCTTCTTCCGGCCCTCGCCATCCATCTCGATAAGCCGACCGCCGCCGAGAAAGCGGCGCCGAAACCGATCGCCTTCCGCGGCGCCCGGATTCACACTGCCGAGGGACCACCGATTGACAACGGCGTCCTCGTCATCCAGCAGGGCAAGATCGTCGCCGTCGGCTCGGTTGCCTCGACGCCGCTGCCGGCCGACGCCGAAGTGATCGACGCCTCGGGCAAGGTCATCATCCCCGGCCTGGTCGATACCCATTCGCACATCGGCATTTTCGGCCGGCCGAACGTCGGCGCTAACGCCGACGGCAACGAAGGCAGCGGCCCGGTCCAGTCGGCGCTGCGAGCGTTCGACGCCGTTTGGCCTGACGATCCCGGTATTCGCATGGCCGTGGCCGGCGGTGTCACGACCGCCAACATCATGCCCGGCAGCGGCAACGTCATCGGCGGTCAGACCATTTATGTCAAGCTGCGCGGCAGTACCGCCGAGGCCATGCGCCTCGTCCCCGGATCAGTGCTCGGCGGTTTGAAGATGGCCAACGGCGAGAACCCGAAACGCTTCAACTTCGAGCGCGGCAAGATGCCGCCGGCCACGCGCATGAAGCTGGCCGCCCTTCAGCGCGAACAGTTCGTCAAGGCCCGCGAATATCAGCGGCAGTGGGCCGTTTATCGCAAGACGCTCGAAAAAGACCCGAAAGCCACGCCTCCCGATCGTGACGTGGCAATGGAACCGCTGGTCGAGGTGCTTGAACGCAAACGGACGGTCCATTTCCACAGCCATCGCGCCGACGACCTGATGACCGCCATCCGGCTGTCGAAGGAGTTCGACTTTGAGCTGGTCTTGCAGCACGGCACCGAAGGTTATCGCATCACCGAGGAGTTGGTGAAGAACAAGATTCCCGTGTCATTGACGCTGGTGGACAGCCCCGGCGGCAAACCGGAGGTGGCCGCATTGCTGGAGGAGAACGGCGCGATCCTCGAAAAGGCCGGCGTTACCGTCGCCATCAACACCGATGATTCCGTAACCGAATCGCGCGTTCTTCCTGCGTACCGGTTCCATCGCGGTGCGCGGCGGCATGTCGGAAGAAGGTGCCCTGAAGGCGCTGACGATCAACGGCGCGAAGATGCTGCACCTCGACGACCGCCTCGGTTCTCTGGCGAAAGGGAAGGACGCCGACTTCGCCGTGCTGTCCGGGCCGCCCTTCAGCGTGTATTCGCAGGTGCTGGAAACGTGGATCGACGGCGTGAAGGTGTTCGACCGCACCAAACAACTCGACTGGAGCTATCAGACAGGCGGCTTCGCGCTGGCCGACCGGACAAAGTTGCCGCCGGTGCCGCCGCTGCCGAAGCCGCTGCCGGTCGTCGCGGCGCCGAAGCCGCCGGCACGGCACGGCAACCTGGACGGGGCGCCGGCGCGATTCGCCGTTCTCGCCGGGCGATTGCACACCGTCGGCCACGGGACGATCTCGGACGGCATCGTCGTGGTGAAGGACGGCAAGATCGAGTTCGCCGGGAAGCGCACCGAACTGCCGTTCAAGCTGCCGGACGATCTGCCGATTGTGTCGGCCGCGGTCGTGACGCCCGGGCTGATCGACGCCCATAGTGTCGTGCCCCTCTCCGGCTCGGTCAACATTCCGGCCGACCAGGATCAGGATGAGATGAGCGATCCGAACCAGGCCGACCTGCGTGTGCTGGATGCGTTCAATCCGAATGAGCCGCTGCTGGAATTCCTGCGTCAGAACGGCGTGACCGTGGTTCATGCGGTGCCGGGGCGGAACAACGTCATCGCCGGGCAGACGGGCATCTTCCGCACGGCCGGTCGTAGTGCCGAGGCGATGGCTCTGCGCTTCCCGGCCGGCATCCTCGTCAACCTCGGCGAGACGCCGAAGTCGGCCTATCCGAACAAGCTGCCGACGACGCGCATGGGTACAGCGGCGTTACTCCGTAATGCCTTCTCCCAGGCTCAGGCTCATGCGCGCAAGGTCGCCGCGGCGAAGAGCGACGACAAGAAGGCGGCCCCCAACGCGAAACTGGAGGCGCTCGGGCTGGCGCTGGAGCGCAAGGTGCCGGTGATCTTCGCCGCTCATCGGGCCGACGACTTGGCGACCGCTCTGCGGCTGGCGAAGGAGTTCGACCTGAAGGCGCGGCTGGACCTGGCAACGGAGGGCTACCTCATGGCCGACGTCATCGCCGCCGCGAAGGTGCCGGTCGTCGTCCATCCGACGATGCAGCGGCCGGGCAGCCTGGAGACGTACCAGTCCCAGCTCTGCAACGCCTGGGTCCTCTCCGGCAAAAACATTCCGCTGGCGATCGGCACGGGCTTCGAGGGGTACGTTCCGAAGACGCGCTCGCTGCGGCATGAAGCAGCGATCGCGATGGCTCACGGTCTCGGTCACGACCGGGCACTGGCCGCGGTGACGCTCGATGCCGCCAAGATCCTCGGCATCGACCAGCAATACGGGAGTTTGGAGATCGGTAAAGTAGCCGATCTGGTGCTGTACGACGGCGATTGCTTCGAGCATTCGACCCATGTCACGCACACCATCCTCGGCGGCCGGGTGGTGTTCGACCGGGCGGAGTATCTGAAACTGCCCTTCGAGAGGCGGGCGTTGCCGCTGGTGAATGGTGGCGGAGGAGGATGCTGTCTATTCGAGTGGTAACCGTTTGCGGCTTTGGAGGGGCCTGTCTCCCTCCTTCTGGGAGCTAGCGACTTGCAGCGTGGGTGGCGACACGCACGCTGTGCTGCGCAGACTTACGTCCGGGGCAACCTCGTACCGGGTAAGTAAATCGGCCACTTCCTGCTGGAATACGATGCCCGCACCCCGGTCCTTCATCAGCCCCGACGACTTTTCAAAGACATCGACCCTAACGCCGAGGCTCCGCAAGGCGATGGCGTTGAACAACCCGCCGAGCGAGCCGCCGCCCACTACCACCTTCGGGGCCGCGCCGTTCCCTTTCAACATGACGGCCCCCCTCCCGGCTCAATCTTGCAGACGGTCCCCTCGTCGCCGGACGCAGCCTCTGCCTTCTCGAAGGCGTCGAGGAACGCACTCGGTTCCCGCGCACCAGAAAGAGCCACCGTGCCGTTGATGAGAAAGTAGGGAACGCCCTGCACCCCGGTACGGAGGCCCTGTTCTTCCCCCGCCCGGATTGCAGCCCAGCTTTCGTCGCTGACCAAAACGGCATCAGCCCGGCCCCGGTCCAGACCGGCCTCGGCCACCACGTCGAGCAGGACAGCGGTTCGGCTGATGTCCTGGCCCTCCGTAAAGTAGGCCCGAAAGACCGCTTCCACAACGGCGTCCTGCACATCCTCCTGTTCAGCCAGCCAATTAGGCGGTGAGCATCGAGGGACTGAATTTGCTCGGAAATCCCTGCAAGTATCCCGCGACAGTGAGGACACTTGCCTGAGTACAGTTCATAACCGAAGTTCCCCTGTGGGACTCCGTCAGGATCTTGATATGCTCCGGTCCTCCTAACGAGTCCTTCTTGAAGAGCGGCCCCTTTTCCCTTGCATGCCAGACAATCGATGATGAACGTTTCCTGTTGCTTTTCCTGGGCCATGACTGCACTCCACTTGAATCCAGCAAGCGATTCGGCACTATCTCGCCGCTATCCCAACTCGAACGAAATCGCCGGGGTTACCCATGTCAGCAAGCGCTGATCAAATAGTGTCACGCTCGCTGCCGGAAGATCGACACGTCCGTTCGGCAGCAATTCGTCTCCGACTGGCGCTAAAGCTCGCAACGATCTTGCACCGGTACGCCGCCGTTCACGGCCTATTCAGTATAACGAAGGCTGGTAGAGTTGGTAGGGTCGAGCTTCTTGGGTCGCCAGGGAGAACAGCCGTGCGAAAGCTGAAGGATTTCCTGCGAATCTCCGTGGCCGCTGAGTATCTGGGCGTTCCAGTGACCACTCTGCGGAACTGGGAGAATGCCGGCAAGGTCGAGGCTGTCCGGCATCCGGTAAGCGGTTATCGCCTCTTCAGACGAAAAGACCTGGATGCCCTCCTGAAACAGGTGGAGGGGTTGAGTGGAGAGCCAGCAAAGCAGTGAACGGTCGAGCGTATGCGGGGAACGTATGGAATCGCCACGCATTCTCGTCACCGACGTGAACGCTTCGATGCCGAGACTTCAGGTCTACAACTGGCAGGTTGGCGTTCGTGAGAAGCTGCTTCAACCTCGGGCCGAGTCACGAACGTCGAGGATCTGGTCGAGGCCCAGGCCCTGGTCTACATGTCGCCCGAGGCATTGTCCGACTCCCGCAAGGTCACGGAGGCGTCGGATGTCTTCTCGCTCGGGGCCATCGCCTTCCATCTGTTCTCCTCCCGGCCACCGGCGACCAACCCGACCGAACTCGCCAAGATCCTGCGGGACCAAAAGGGATTGAGCATCTCGTCCGTTCTCGACGGGGCCGGGCCGAAGCTGGAAGAGTTGATCCAGTGGAGTACCCACCCCGACGTTCTCACCCGCATCGGCTCGGTCGAAGACTTCCTGACCCTGCTCGACGACGTGGAGGACGAACTCACCGCCCCGGCTGAAGCGGTCGTCGTCGATCCGCTGCACGCCAAGCGAGGCGACCGACTTGAACATGGTTTCGTCGTTGATCGAGTTCTTGGCCAGGGCGCGACGGCACCGCGCTGCTGGTGACCAAGAAAGAAAAGCAGTTCGTCCTCAAGGTCGCTCTCAACGAGGATGACAACGCCCGGCTCCACGAAGAGGCCGAAGCCCTGCGGTCCTTCCACAGCGAGTTCATCGTCGCCATCGAAGATGAACTGGTCATGCACGGCAGGACGGTCCTGGTCCTGCAAAAGGCCGGCGACAAGACGCTTGCCGCCCAGCTTCGCACGGAGGGCGTTCCCAGCCTGGAGATGCTCGCGCGCTACGGCGACGATCTCCTGTCGGCGGTGGCTCACCTCGAACGCCAAGGCGTCGTCCATCGGGACATCAAGCCCGACAACATCGGCATCCGTTCGCTCACCAAACAGCGGAACCAGTTGATCCTGTTCGATTTCTCCCTGGCCCGTGCCCCGCTGGACAACATCCGCGTCGGCACGTCGGGTTACACGGACCCGTTCCTCGTCAACCGCAAGCCGCAGCGGTGGGACTTGGCGGCGGAACGCTACTCCGTGGGCGTCACCCTCTACGAGATGACGCTCGGCGAGGGCGTGTTGCCGCAGTGGGGCGACGGCAAGTCCGATCCGGCCCTCACCGACGATGAACTCGTCCTCGACGCCGAGAAGTTCGATCCGAGCGTGCGGGAAGGGCTGGTCGAGTTTTTCCTGACGAGCCTGCACCGGGACCCGCCAGGCGGTACGACAACGCCGAAGAGATGCTGCGTGCGTGGCGGCAGGTCTTCGATGAGTCGGAACAACGGAAGATCAAGACCGCCGGCGGCGAAGAGGTCGATCTCGCCGTCACGCTGGAGCAGGCCGATCTCAAGACGCCGATTGCCGCTCTGGGCCTCAGCACCCGTGCCCGCAACGCCCTGGAGCGAGCCGAAGTTCATCACGGTTCGCAACCTGCTGGAGTTCCCCATCCGCAGCATCCACGTCATGCGCGGCGTCGGCAACCAGACCCGGCAGGAGATCATCCGCTTCATCAACGAACTGCGGGAGCGGTTCCCCAACACCGAAGCTGCCGTCAGAAGAAATCCTCGGCGCACCGACTCTGGAAGCGCTGCACCAGCGGATCCTTGGCTGCGCGCAACTCCAAGAAGGAATCCGATTGGAACCTTCGCTGCGGGCTGCTGGGCCTGACGTCCGTGACGCAACTCAACCGGCCACGCATTGGCCAAGTCAGACCGAAGTTGCCGACGCTGCGCACGTCAATCCGCCACGGGTTTACCAGACCTTGGCGGCAGATCGAAGCGTTGGAGCAAAGACCCGCTCGATCACCGCATTCCGCCATGAGTTGTGCGAGCAGATTTGCCGCCTGGGCGGGGTCGTCACGATGAGCCGAACTCATCGACCTGACCATCCTGTTGCGTCCAGCCAGCCGCACGCTCGACACAGCCCGCCAACAACGGCTGGCCTCGGCGGTCGCACGGGCGGCAGTCGAAACCGAAGGCACGATGGCGCAACCTCGGTTCCAACTGCGCCGGGTCGCCGGCAAGACCGTCGTCGCTTGCTCGCAGGAACTGGCGGCTTATGCCGACAAGCTCGGCCAGGTTGCCGACGACCTGGCGGCGAACGATCCGCTGCCGCCGCCGCTGCGAGTCTTCAGGAACTTTACGAAGTCGCTCAACCGCCGCTGCCGCCCGGACCGGTTGCCAGCCCTTCAGCAACGAACGGCTCCTGAAGCTGGCGGCGGCGATGAGCAAGACTGCCGCCGTCTCGTCTCGGCAGGAACTTTATCCCCGTGGCATGGCGGCGGATCGGGCCTTGCGTCTGGGCATCGGCGCTCTGAGCGGCCTGGGCCTGGGCGAGTCCGAGAAAGGTTTCACCCTGGATCAAGTGCGGGCAAGAGTCGAGAGCCGTTATCCCGAAGCCGAACGGCTGCCGGATCATCCCGAACTTCAACGACTGCTGGAAGCGGTCGGCATGGAGGTCCGCTGGGATGCCGAAACCAAGAAGTACCACCGGCCGAGAAGCTGGTTCGGACGACATCCGGCTCCTCGCAATCACTGCGACTGCCCACGGCCCAGATCGCCCGGCACCAGATTGAAGTCACGCCCGATGTGGCCGAAGCACGGATCTTTGAAGATCGCCTCAAGCACGCCTATGCCGATGGCGGCTTTCTTGTCCTCACGGTGAGGCCCAGCAAGATGCGTTCTTGCGAGGCCGAACTGCTGCGCCGGTTTACGCTGCAGCAAGATCTCCTTCGACAATATGCTCTTCGACGCCCTGCGCGAAGAGGCCGAAGAACTGGAGATCGATTGGTCCACCATCGAAAGTGCGGACGGCACGGATCGCTCCAGCCCCGACTGGGACAACTTGCTCCAGCTGGTTGCACGGGTCGCCCCGAAACTCGCTGAAGATCTTGCGGGTCGCCCCGAGCATTTGCTGCTGGTCCATCCGGGCCTGATCGCCCGCTACGACCAGATGGCGATTCTGGAAACCCTGCGGGACAAGGTGGGCCATGATGCTCCATGTCCCGGCCTCTGGTTGCTGGTCGCCACGGACGGCCAGAACGACATGCCGAAGCTGGATCATGCTGAGATTCCGCTGATCACCACAGGCCAGCGGGCGAAGGTCAGTCGGAGCGTGGATCGAGAACGTGCATCGGGGTCAAAATCGAGCCGCCGATTAAGCCACGCATGAAACGGCTTGAAGTGCCAATTTGGCAGCTCAAGTTCCTGGGGCGGTCGCTTTAAGGTCGCAATTTGCGACCTTGATCGACGGACGCATCCAAAATTTCGAGGTCGCAATTTGCGACCTCAAAGTGACGACTCATCGAGGATGCGGTCGCAGCGTATAACCGCAAGCATCGAGGCGAACATGGCGAAAGAGATCGAAATCCTGATTCCGGTCGAGCGCATCGAGAAGGCGATCCTGCTGATTCGCGGACAGAACGTCATGCTGGATCAGAACTTGGCGCAGCTTTACGACGTACCGACGAAAGTGCTGAACCAGGCCGTCAAACGCAACCTGAGCCGATTTCCCGCTGATTTCATGTTCCAGTTGAGCGCGGAGGAGTTTGAAAATTGGAAGTCACAAATTGTGACTTCCAATCCTGGAGTCAAGATGGGGCTTCGGAAGCGTTCCTACGCCTTCACCGAGCAAGGCGTTGCCATGCTCTCCAGCGTATTGCACAGCGACCGGGCCATCGAGGTCAACATCGCCATCATGCGGGCGTTCGTCCAGTTGCGCGAGATCCTGGGCACGCACAAGGATCTGGCTCGCAAGCTCGCCGAGCTGGAAAAGAAGCTGGGCGAGCACGACGAAAAGTTCCAGATTGTTTTCGAGGCCATTCGCCAGCTCATGCTGCCGCCGCCGCAGCCGGAAAAGAAACGACGCATCGGTTTCCAGGCCGACTGATCTTGGGTACGCCATGCTCAACGAACTCAAACAGCTCGTTACCGAACTGGCCGAAGACTTGCTGGCCCGCTCGACATGCGGACACCAAGATCGATGCCGGGCTGAGAGACGCCTTCAAGCAGATCGAAAAGGGTGGCCGCACGGCCCAGGCGTTCGAGGTCTGGCGGGAGGATTATCTCGATCAGGTCGCCGTGGCGTGGGTGCTGGCCTGCGTCTTCGTCCGGTTCATGGAAGACAACCATCTGATCGACGAATGCTGGCTGGCCGGCGGACGGCGAGCGCCGCAAGCTGGCCGAGGATACGCACGAACTCTTCTTCCGCGAGCATCCGCACGACACCGACCGGGAGTATTTCCAGCACGTCTTCCATGAAGTCGGCAAGATCCCCGCCGCCAAGGAGTTGTTCGCCGAGGGCAAGACGCCGCTCTGGGCGGTGGCTCCGAGCGGCGATGCGGCGATGAAGCTGCTCAAGTTCTGGCGGGAGATCGATCGCCGAAGAAGGACATCTGCAGCGGTCGTTCGAAGTCGAGAAGGGCGACACCCGCTTCCTGGGCGACCTGTATCAGGAATTCTCCGAGAAGGCCAAGAAGAAGTACGCCCTGTTGCAAACGCCGGTGTTCGTCGAGGAGTTCATTCTCGACCGAACGCTCACGCCGGCCCTCGACGAGTTCGGCCTGGAGAAGGTCCGGATGATCGACCCGACCTGCGGATCGGGCCACTTCTTGCTCGGCGCGTTCGCCCGGCTCTTTCGCTTGTGGATGAAGACGGGAGAGCAACGAAATCGTTGCCGCGCAGAAGGCGCTCGATGGCGTCTGGGGCGTGGACATCAACCCCTTCGCCGTGGCGATTGCCCGATTTCGGCTGATCGTTGCTGCCGTGCAAGCGTGCGGAATCAAGCGGCTGAAGCAAGCTCCCGGTTGGACGATCCACCTGGCGGCTGGCGACAGCCTGCTTATTCGGCAGCAAGCCGGGCTACAAAGGTGAGCGAACACCGCTGGTTCGACAGGGTAGCTTGTTCGAGGTGGACCCGATCTATGCCGTCGAAGACCCGGCAGCACTGCGCGAGATCCTCGGCCAAGGCTACCACGTCGTCGTTGGGAACCCACCGTACATCACAGTAAAGGATCAGGCTCAGAACGATGCCTATCGAAGTCTTTACAGCACCTGCTATCGGCAATACTCGCTCGGCGTGCCGTTTACGCAGCGGTTCTGGGAACTGGCGATACAGCCCGCTGAGTTGGGAGCATCTGCAACAGGAGCGGGCTACGTTGGCATGATTACGACCAACACCTTCATGAAGCGAGAATTCGGCAAGAATCTGATCGAGGACTTTTTCCCAACAATCGACCTTACCCACGTTCTCGACACTTCAAGGATGGGACACACGCTTGCTGGACATGGTACGCCAACCGTCATTCTATTTGGCCGGAATCGCAAGCCGACTGGCGACACAGTGCGAGCAGTGCTAGGAATCAAGGGCGAGCCGAGTGCTACCGAAGACCACGCTAAAGGATTGGTCTGGCAATCCATCCTGAAGAATATCGACGTGGTCAATGTTCAAGATGAATACACCTCCGCGGCAGACGTGCCGCGACCGACTTTTGCGAAACACCCGTGGAGCATCGGGGGCGGGGGCGCAGCAGACTTGAAGGAGCAGATTGAGTCTGTCTGCGAAACGACACTGATAAACATGATTGTTGAAGTTGGATTCGGAGCCGTGACCCGAGAGGACGATGTTTACCTAGTCTCAACGGAAGTCGCTCTACGTCACTCAATCCCAAAGGGACAAATTCGACCACTGGTTTCGGGCGATGAAATCCGAGATTGGGTTATTCTTAACCCAGTTGGTGCGGTATTTCCATACGACCCAGTAACACTAGCGTCGACACAAATCCCCCAGGTAGAGAAGTTCTTGTGGCCTTGGAAGCGGCAACTCAGCGACAGGGTTGCCTATGGTTTATCGCAACTTGAACGAGGGCTGCACTGGTTCGAGTTTTCGATGTGGTTCTCGAATAGATTTCGCACGCCGCTTTGCATCACGTTTGCCTTCGTCGCCACGCACAACCACCTTGTTCTCGACCGAGGCGGCAGGGTGCAATCGCTCCATTCCCTGAAAAACTTTGAGAAAATGGGCAATCTACATCAAAAAACCTCTACACTTGGCAGAAACACTGGCAAAAACCGGCGTGCTTTCACTCTCTTTGGCACGCGATTTCCGCATTCTTGCCGTGGTGGACAGCGGCTTTTATGTGCCATCTTCGGGATTGGGCACCGAAATATGCCAGTATTTCGTTCACCTGCCTGGAGATTGAACACCGAAAAACGCCGCATTTTCCTGGCGGATTGCAAGCGATTCACCAGGAAAGGATGTAAGTCATCGTGGTTTTCCGCGAAAAGTCGTTTCTTTCCCCGATATTTCCAGGGAATGGAGCGACGGCACCCCATTCATCCTGCCTTTGCCGTCGTCTCTGAGACGTGCCGGGAAAGATATTCCATCACTTCTTTTTGCATTTTATCGACCTCAGCCCTGTAGCCTCCCGACATGGATGCGTATTCCTCCGGACGACACGCGATACGCATCCGTGCGATGAGGTCCAAGAAGTAAGCGATCCGCTCCCTGGTAGCCGTTAACTCGGTATCGTTCTGAATCATGGTCTGATCTCCAAAATACCTCGCCGACGCTGCTCCCTTGTAACCTGCCAGTGTCTCACAAACTGCTCCAGCGGTTCACCGAGGAGAGCGCTCCGTTTAACCCAGAAGACGCTCGCCTTAAGTTCATTCGTGGCGCGCTCATGATCAAAGATGAGGTCCATCGCTGGCATGCACTTGTCACGCTGGAAATCCTCATGCATCACGAGGATAACGTCCACATCGTTCGGTTCCTCTTTCTGGGTCACATAGCTCCCAAATACAATAACACGATCAAGTGATCCCGTCGATGTTGCCAGATCGAAGATCCTCTTCAGGCGTTCGGTCACTTCCACACGTTGAGGGGATCCGATGCCGAATCGGGCGATCGCTTCTCGGAGCGTAACAGGATACACGCCTTCGGGCAAGTCGCCGAACTCGTTAAACTCAGGAAGCGCCATATTTGGCTCCGTGCAGAACCGCCGAGCCGAAAGCGGCGAAGGTCCCGCTTATTCCCACATAATGACCTCATGCATATTTAGCGCCACCCGTAATGTGCGGCTACTTCTCAGGCGGCCCTTCCAGCAACCCTTTCAGCGCCGCGGGAAACACGCTCCACGTCGTCTGATACATCGCTTCCAGCGGCGCTGGCACATATATCTCCGGCTCCAGGAAGAGCGGCACGTCCGGCAGCACATCGCCAACGGCAACCGGATAGACGTAGGCCACCTGGGGCGGTCCCGCATCATAGGAGGCCAGGGTCAGCGGTTTGTCGGGGGGCCGTTCCGTCTCCTCTTCGTCAAGTTCTCCCCAGATCGCTCGGTGGATTCCGTGCGGATCGCGCCTGCCGGGAGGGAAGAGGTCGATCACGAGAAGATGAATGTGCTGCAAGAGAAGCTCCGCCGACTTTTGAACGAAGGCGCGAAACTCCGCCTGGCTGGCCTTGTTGCCGGGAGACACTATTTCAATCACGGACACGATGTCGCCATGCCGATGACGCACGGTGATCCGATTGGCTTTCTCAGCATAAATGTCAGCGTTTTTCCGCCGGATTGGGCGCGTTTGCGGCGGGGCGGTCACCACCGCCAAACCACCCTTGCGTTGGCTATGTTCTTCAGCCCCAGCCCTCAGTTTCAAGGCCAGGACGACCGGAATCGGTCCGCGGATATTCTGCTCGGGAAGGGCGAAGTACTCTGGCGGCAGCACACCGTTATTGAGGGAGACGCAGAGCGTCGTGATCCACTGCTGGTGGAATGCGTGAAACAACCCCGCATCGACGCGGGTCCAGTCGTGAATCGGCATGGCTCGTCCCTCTGCGTGAGAAGATCACTGACTACTGGTCATTGTACCTGCTCTGCACTTGCTTGCGCTGCGTGCTCACGACCCTCTCAATACCGCGTAATCACCTCATGCAGATTCAACACCGCCCGCGCCACCGACGTCCACGCCGCCAGATCCGCCGCATCGATGTCTTTCGCCGCCGGGCGGCTGCCCGTCGCCAGCAGCTTCGCTGCGGCTTCCTTGTCCGCGGCGTATTGCTTGGCGTGCTTGGCGTACAACTCGGCCAGCACCTTCACCTCGGCCTCGCTCGGTTTGCGTGACACCGCTTCTCTCATCGCCCACGCCGCTCGTTCTTCCACGGTCTTGCCGCCTTCCTTCACGATGCGCTCGGCGAAGATGCGTGCCGCCTCGACGTAGGTCGGGTCGTTGAGCAGCACCAGCGCCTGCTGCGGGATGTTGGAGCGCGGCCGCTCGACGATGCACTCTTCACGGCTCGGGGCGTCGAAGGCGACCATGCTCGGGTGCGGGAAACTGCGCTGCCAGTGCGTGTACAGGCCGCGGCGATAGAGGGCCGTGCCGCTGTCGTTCTGCCACTCGCGCGGGGGGAAGTTCAGCGCCGCCCAGTAGCCGGACGGTTGGTACGGCTTGACGCTCGGGCCGCCGACGTGCTCGCTCAGTAGACCGCTCAACGCCAACACGTTGTCGCGCACCATCTCGGCGTCGAGACGGAAACGCGACTGCCGGGCCAGGAGACGGTTGAACGGATCGCGCTCCTTCAGGTCGTCGCGCGGTTTCGACGACTGCCGATAGGTGCCGGACATGACGAGCATCTTGACCAGACGCTTCACGTCCCAAGCGGACTCTATGAAATCGACGGCGAGCCAATCGAGCAGTTCGGGATGCGTCGGCAGCTCGCCCTGGGAGCCGAGGTCTTCGAGCGATTTGGACAACCCCACGCCGAAGTAGAGCTTCCACATCCGGTTGACGAAGACGCGGGCCGTCAGCGGATTGTCGCGATCCGCGAGCCATTTCGCCAGGTCGAGGCGCGTACCGCGCGGTCCGGCGAAGTTCGGTTGCGGCAGCACAGCGGGTACGGCCGGCTGCACCACCGGGCCGCTGTCGTCCAGCCAGTTGCCGCGCGGATAGACACGGATCGTCCGCGGCGGGCCGGATACCGAAACCAGCACCGTCGGCGTGTCCTTCAGCAAATAGGCCTTCTTCTGCTCATGCGCCGCGATCTCGGCCCGGACGGCAGCCAGGGCCGGGGCGATGTTGCGGTAAAAAGCGGCGATCTCCGACTTCTGCGATTCGGTACGCTTCTCCGGCATGACGACCAGGGCGGCTGCGCACCTCCGGCGGCAGGTTTTGCGTGCCGCACGGGTTCGGACTGGATGTCACCGACAGGCGGAACTTGCCGATCTGGTGCTTGGGGTGCATCGACTGGAAATCGAGAACGAGCGTCAACGTCGTCCCCTCGCCGCCGGCGATCGGGTTGGTGACTTCAAAGATCGCCGAATGAGCTTTTCCGGTGTACGGCAGGATCGCCCAGCCGGTGTCGTCGTGGCCGTCGATGGCGTTGGCGACCGGGAACTTGGCCTGCGAATGCTCGGCGACGGCCCGGAACAAGCCAACCCTTGCTTGCGCTGCGGGCTTACCAGCTGTGACGCGGAACTCGGTCAGGACGAAGTTGCCGTTCTCCGAAACGCCCGGCCCCTGTGCCGGCAGCTTCGGATCGGCGAGCGCCTCCAGACGGAAGCCCGTGATACCCTTCAAGTCCGTCTTGAGCGTGATCGTATACGTTTCCTTCGCCGGGATGGTGCCACCAGCGCGGATCACGTGATCTTTCTCTTTCGTGAGTTTCGTGCCCTTCGCCGTCTCCAGCTTTTCGGCGTCGAGCGGCTTCCATTCAATCGCCGCGGACACGGCTGCTTGCTTTTCCCACTCCTTCTGGGCGGCGTCGAGTTCCGGTGTCGTCTGCTCCAGCCTGGTCCGGAGTGCCGCGACGGCCTCCTCGATCTTCTTCACCTCTTCCCGCTGCTGGTAGCTGGGCACGGGAATGCCCGGCTCGCGCCGGCCGACCGGCGCCTCCTTGATGTCGGCGAAAAAGGCCGCGAGGCTGTAGAACTCCTTCGTCGTGATCGGATCGAACTTGTGGTCGTGGCACTGGCAGCAGCCCATCGTCTGCCCCAGCCACACCGACGACACATTGCGCACTCGGTCGGCGTCGTACTTGGCCAGGTATTCCTTCGCCTGGGCGCCGCCCTCTTCCGTCGTTTGCAGTAGGCGGTTGTACGCCGAGCCGACGCGCGTCTCCAGGGACGCATCCGGCAGCAGATCGCCGGCGAGTTGCTCCAGCGTGAAGCGGTCGAAACGCTTGTTCACGTTAAACGAGCGGATGACGTAATCGCGGTACGGGCTGACGTTCATCGGGTTGTCGCTGTGGTAGCCGATGGAGTCGGCGTAGCGAACGAGATCGAGCCAGTACATCGCCATGCGCTCGCCGTAATGGGGCGAGTCGAGCAGGCGGTCCACCAACTTCTCGTATGCGTCCGGCGACTTGTCGTTGAGAAAGGCATCGACCTCGATGCGCGACGGCGGCAGACCGGTCAGGTCGAAGGACAGCCGGCGGATGAGCGTGACGCGCTCCGCCTCCGGCGACGGCTTAGCGTCCGCTTCCTTGAGCTTCACCAGAATGAAGCGATCGACCGGTGTGCGGACGAAGGCCGGATCGGCGTCCGGCGGCAACTGCGGCCGCGCCGGCTTGATGTACGCCCAGTGCCCCTTCCACTCGGCGCCCTGATCGATCCAGAGCTTGATAAGCGCGATCTGACGCGGCGTCAGCTTCTTGCCTGAGCCTTTCAGGGGCATGTGTCGATCGTCGTCCGTATCGATCAAGCGTTTGTACAACTCGCTCTGGTCCGCCTTGCCGGGAACAACGGGAGCGTCCGGTGAGCCGTCGCCGAAGATGCCGTCTTTCACGTCGAGACGCAGATCGCCCTTACGCTGGTTCTTGTCCGGTCCGTGGCACTTGAAGCAGTTGTCGGACAGGATCGGCTTAACGTCGCGGTTGAAATCCACGACCTTCGGCAGCGGCGGCGCGGCTGACAACGGTGCGGCGGTGAGCGCGGCCAAGATGAGAAAGGTACGGCGCGACATCGGTCGGTTCTCCGGCGGAGGGACGGCGGGAAACGGGGCGGGCACGGTCGCTCTTTATTACACCATGCGGCGACGGCGATGGCAAGCGGCTGCGAACATCGACTGCGGAGGACCGAGTGTTCTCTTCAAGAGTGGACAGCGGAAAACCAGGATTGCAAAGTCGCAGTAAGTTTGTGAAATGCCCGGTCGGTGCAGTGCGCGAGACCGAACTTTCTCGGCCAGATTCTGAAAAAGGGATGCGGACGGCGGTTTCTTCACCCTTCGTAAAGCAGCAAGCATTGCCTCTTTGGGCGCGCCGGTTTGCTCTGTCCGGACGCCATGAACCCTTGTTGACCGAGCCAATCTAGCAGAGCAACCTCCTCGTGTTGCCAGCCGAGTACGATTGCGACGTGCGGCGATTGACTCCAGACCCATATTTCCAGTTCGGGATGAAGCACGATAACGGCGGAGCGGCCTTGCCATCCCGCATTTGCCAAGCGGGCTTCGACCTCAGCTTCGAGTTGTTGCGGAGGACAATTCTCCTGTCCGCAACCTTCCTGATCGAAGACGACCAGGGCATGAGCGTACTGGCGTTGCTGGCTCCGGAGGAATTCGTCTGCCCGAACTCGACAACCGGCATCATGTTCGGGGAGGACAAAAATCTTGTAGTTCTCTTCGGGCCGTAACTCCCTGATGTTGAGGACCCGCCAGCGCGACAATAAGCCTCGGATGGTAAACTCGGCGTCTTTGTCCGCCGCCACGACAACAAGATCTTTGGGGACGGGTGCCACACTCGGAGCAGACGTCTTGGTGGTCTTTTTGCCCATTACCCCAATACTCCGGAGGCAAAGAGAGTTCCCAGGTCAATTTCCTCTTTCCAGTCCTGGAGGGCGGGGTGATCTCTCCCGAGCACGACGTCGGTTGCCCCATCCGCGTTCTTTGCGAAACACAGCACTTTGTCAGGTGAGGCGATGCCAAGAATAACGGGCGAATGAGTCGCCATGAGGATTTGGGCTCCGTAGACCGACGAAAGCGATTGATAAACGGTTTCCACGGCGCGGGGGTGTATTCCGTTTTCGGGTTCCTCGATCAAGAAAAGTCCACGAAAGTCGGGCAAATAGGCAGGCAGAGTAAGGGCGAGCAGTCGTAGCGTTCCGTCCGAAGCCATCCAGGATGGCACTTCCAAACCGCCATCGTAGCAGATTTTGAGATAGCGGAATTTGTCGTCAGGGCGTTCGATGCTTCGTACACCGTGAATGTCGGGGAGCACCGTCCGCAGATGCGCGATCCAGGCCTTGAACCGTTCGGGGTCGCGTTGCAGAAGTCTGATTACCCAGGACAGATTCGAGCCGTCCGGTTTAAACGATTTGGTGCGATCGGGGGGACTGGCCTTGCGAATCAGGAGGCTATTCAGGATGAGTTGCTGAACACCTTGTGCGAGAAGCTCTTTCAGCCAGGTGCTGACGGGAAACTTCGATTCGTCGCCGGGGAGATTCCCCAATGCAGATTTGCGCGGGCCGAACTTGAAACTGCTGTTCCAGCCTCCACCTGTTCGTATACGGGATTCCCAGTTGTAGGTGTCGTTGCCGTTGCTCGACTTACTCACGATCGTTCGGCGGTTCTTCGACATCCCCGAGAGGAGGGTATCCGGAGGTTCCAGAGCAGCGGGGAACAGGGTTCGTTGCGCGGCGGTTCTGGATTAGCGGTACAGAGAATCGCTTTCTCGGCAAGAATCTCCACCTCCCCTTGAGCGTTCGAGCCGATGGCGACTTCGTAGCGGATCAAATCGAACGTCTGATCGCTGAGCAAAGCCTTTCGTTCCTCGGGAATCTCCGCCTCGACGGCCAACTCAAAGCGGTCGCCTGATCGTCCCCAGACGAGATCTTGAAAGGTCTGGGTGCGCTCGCCAAGCGCAGCGTCCAACCCGTCTGAGACGAGCCTCCCGAGAAACGCGACAACGTCAAGAAAAGTGGTCTTACCGCTGGCGTTCGGCCCGACGAGGACATGAAACGGGCCAAGCGGTTGACGGATGTATCGCAGACAGCGGTAGTTCAAGGCTTCGATCAGGCTAATCATCGCTCTTACGTGTGCTGAGCTTCGTTATTGGAAAGATAGAGTATTACACCAATCGACGGCGGCGATGGCAAGCGGCGAGGATGGAGAACAGTACCGCGTGCTCATCACTGTGCAGGCACTATTTGTCCAAGAACCTGTGCGCAAGTCGTCTCTCTGCTTGAATGGTAACCCTCACTCCGGCATAATTAAGAGTGTGGACTCGCCGCCCCCGCCCTCCCGACGGAAGTCACGATGATGCGCGTCACCTTGACGGTCACCGAAGGCCCCCACCAGGGCAAACAGTTTGCGTTCAGCGATCACCAGACGTTTCTCGTCGGGCGGTCGAAGCGTTGCCATTTCCAGCTTCCCAAGGACGATAAGTATTTTTCGCGCGTCCACTTCATGATCGAGGTCAACCCGCCGCAAGTGGCGCTGACCGACATGAATAGCCGCAACAAGACCTACGTCAACGGCAAGGAGATCGGTCAGGTCAATCTGAAAGACGGCGACGTCATCAAGGCCGGCCGCACGGTAATTCAAGTGGCCGTCGCCGGGGCGGCCCCCGCCCCGGCGCCGCCGCCGCCGCGGCCGGTTCGACCAACCCCCCATCCCGACGAGTCTCCCGTGCGGCCTGTCACGCCGGTACAACCGATCGTCTTGCCCCAGGCGACCGTGGCCGTGTCGCCCAATCTACCCTTGCCGATGCCTGCTCCCGTGATCCCGGTCGCGCCGCTGCCGGTGCCGCCGCCGGTGGTGAAAGCCGCTCCCACCCCGCCGCCGCCGGTGGTTAAGGCCGATCCCCCGCCGCCGCAGGTGGTGCCGGAGCCGCCGAAGGAGCCGACCTCGGTCATCACGCTGCTGCCGGAGTGGTTCAACGGACCCTCGCAGAACCTCCAGGTCGATCCGGGTCACTGCCCGACCTGCAGCGCGGCACTACCGCCTGGTTCGGATAAATTGTGCCCCGTCTGCCGGGACGCAGCGACCCGGCTGGAACAACCGATCCCCGGCTATCGGATCGTGCGCGAGTTGGGACGCGGGTCGATGGGCATCGTGTCGCTGGCTCTGCGCGAGTCCGATGGGCGCGCTTACGCACTGAAGACCATCATCCCCTCGGTCGCGGCCAATCACGCCACGATCGAACGCTTCCTGCGCGAAGCCCGCATTCTCCGCCAGCTGCAACACCCGAACATCGTCGGCCTCCGCGACGAGGGCGAGATCGACGGCACGCTCTTCTTCGCCATGGACTACGTCCCCGGCACCGACGCCAGCAAGTTGCTGCGCAAGGAAGGTCCGCTGGAAGTGAAGCGGGCGCTGCGGCTCGTTTGTCCGATGCTGGAAGCACTGGCCCACGCCCACGACCGGCAATTCGTCCACCGCGACGTTAAGCCGTCGAACTTGCTCGTAGCCCAGATCCGAGGCAAGGAGGTGGTGCGGTTAGCGGACTTCGGTCTGGCGCGCGTCTACCAGGCGTCGGAGATGAGCGGCTTGACGTTTAACGGCGACATCGGCGGGACAATCGCCTACATGCCGCCGGAGCAGATCACGGAGTACCGTGACGCCCGTCCGCCCGCCGACCAGTACGCCGCGTCCGCATCACTGTACAACCTGCTGACGGCCAAGTACACCTACGACCTGCCCGAGGGCGATTTCCCGAAGCAATTGCGGCTGATCCTGAACGAGGATCCCGTGCCGATCCGCAACCGACGGCGCGAAATTCCCCGGGGTGTGGCCGAGGCGATCCATCGGGCGCTGATGCGCGAACCGAACGATCGCTTTCCCACCATCAACGCCTTCCGCGAGGCGTTGCGGCCGTTCGAGGCGTGAGAGTGTGTGGTTCGTCGTTTGCGGCCTAGCGGGGCCAGCTGTTAAGGCATGGTTCATATCACAGGGTAACACTGTTGTAGGACGGCCTTCCCAGGCCGTCCGCTCCGCCTCGGACGGCCTGGGAAGGCCGTCCTACAACAGTGTTACCCAAGCTGGCCTGTTTTTGAACCATGCCGCTGTTAAGCCGCAAGCGGCACTGGAGGTGGTCTCATGAAGCGCCGATTACTTCGGCTGGTGGGCGCGTTGGGCCTCGCGGTCGTGCTGGGCCTGCTGCTGACGGGATCGACCGGATCAGAACAGAAACCCTCCCGTCCCGCCCCACCCACGGGAGACGGGAAACTGCGCATCCTCTGCTTCGGGGCGCACCCCGACGACTGCGAGCTAAAGGCCGCGGGTGTGGCGCTCCTGTGGGCGGCGAAGGGACACCACGTCAAGTTCGTCTCCGTGACCAACGGCGACATCGGCCACTGGCGAGATGCGGGCGGACCACTGGCGCGCCGGCGCAAGGCCGAAGTGGAGCAGGCTGCCCGTATCCTCGGCATCACTACCGAAGTCCTCGACATTCACGACGGCGAACTGCTGCCGACCCTGGAAAACCGCCGAACCATTACCCGCCTGATCCGCGAATGGAAGGCCGACGTCGTGATGAGTCACCGTCCGAACGATTATCATCCCGACCATCGCTACACCGGTGTCCTCGTGCAGGATTCGGCCTTCATGGTGGCGGTGCCGCACTTCTGTCCCGACGTGCCGCCGTTGAACTCCAACCCGGTGTTCCTCTTCTACCCCGACCCGTTCCAGAAGCCGAATCCGTTCCAGCCGGACGTCGTCGTGTCCATCGACTCGGTCATCGAGAAGAAGCTGGATGCCCTCGACATGCTGGAGTCGCAGTTTTACGAAGGCGGAGCGCTCGGTTCCGCCGAGCTGATCCCAACGGACCCGAAGAAACAGGCCGAACGGCGCCGTCAAGTTCGTGCCAGCCATGCCGGCCGCAGTCAGGCCATCGCACAACGTTATCGGACCAACCTGGCCGAATGGTACGGCAAAGACAAGGCAGGCAAGGTCCAGTACGCTGAGGCGTTCGAGATCTGCGAATATGGCCGGCGGCCGGAGAAGAAGGAACTGGCATTGCTCTTTCCCTTCTTCGCAGATTAGGTGTGCAACGCACGGCCCGTGAGCGAACACGTGTTCTCTGAGAAACTCGTGTTTACGTTGATGGGCCGAGATTGTTCCCATGATCGAGAGGGAAGAGCAATCATGCCGCTGCACGACTGGAACGACGATCGGGGCTGGGAGAGCGTGCAGCTGCTGTGGTTCAATCAGCTGCTCGATTGAGTACAACCCCGTTTGCCGCTGGGCTTCCGGGCTTATCTCAGGGCCTTCCCCGCGCTGACCATCCCCCCGGTAAATGCCGAACCGGCCGGTTCCGTTTCTGCGCCGCCACGTCTCTTCCTGCGCGCGAAAACTGCTTGCGTTTCGCAGGGGAGGCCGCGAAACACAAGCAGTTATCCACAACCGATTCCGAAGCGGATGAACGATCACGTCACGTCAATCGTGACGAGCGTGGAGAGTGTCTCTCCGGACACAACCGTCGTGATCTTGAGGGTGTACGTTCCCGCTTTCGACACGTGCAGGTTTTGGAATTTGGCCACGCCGTCGACGAACGAGACAGTAAACGTCGTACCCTGGAGTGTGCCCCCCGTCACAGTCGGCGAGGTGAGCGAAACCGATCCCGACCCATTGTAATTGGCAATGGCGCCCTGGGAGTTGAGGGCATCCACGGTGAGGGTAAACGTAGTCCCGACGTGGATCGTGGTAGGCGACACCGACCCGGACAGACTACTCACCAGCGGCGTGATGGTCTGAGTGAAGTTCGGCGACGTGCTGCCGGTGAAGTTGACGCTGCCGGCAGTGTCGGGCGTGTAGATCGCGGTAATGGTATGCCCGCCAAGCGCCAGGGTGCTGGTGCTGAAGCTGGCCGTGCCATTGGTAAGCGTGATCGGGCCCGAAGTGTTGAGCAGCGTCCCGCCATCGTAGAAGTTCACGCTGCCGGTCGGTACGCCGGTGCTGCCGCCCGTGCCAGCGACGGTTGCCGTCAAGGTCACGGGAGTGTTCAGGCTGGCAGACGCCGAGGACGAGGAGACCGCCGTGCTGGTGCTGGCCTTGCTCACCACCACGGTCACCGGCGTGGCGGCGGTGCTGGTGATGTAGGTGCCGTCGCTGTTGTACTGGGCACCGATCGTATGCGTCCCGACCGTCAAGTTCGAGACGATGATCGTGGCCTGGTTCGTACTGTTGTTGAGCGTCGCCGACGCCGTTTGCAGCGTGCCGTCGATGATGAGTTGTACCGTCTCCGTATGAGTAAAACTGCCGCTCGCCGGGTTCACCGTGATCGTGAAGGTCAACGGCTGGTCGTAGACCGCGCTCGTCGGCCCCGTGATGGTCGTGGTGTCGCCCGTGCGGACTTGAACCTGCTGTGCCACCGTGTTGGACGTGCTGCCGATGAAGTCGAGGTTGCCGGCGGTGTCGGGCGTGTACACCGCGGTGATGTTGTCCGTCCCCGAGGGCAGACTGCTGGTGCTGAAGCTGGCCACGCCATTGACGAGAGTGACATTAGTGGCCCCGGTGATGGCGATGCCGCCGTTCTCGAAAGTGACGGTCCCGGTGGGCGTCGCCGCGCTGCCGCCCGTGCCGGCGACCGTCGCCGTGAAGGTTACCGATTGTGAGCTGAAGACGGACGGGTTCGCGGACGAGGCGAGCGTCGTGCTGGTGTTGGCCTTGCTCACCGTGTAGCTGGAGGCCGCGGAAATGCTGCCGCCGAAATTGGTGGTGGCACCGTAAACCGCGGTGAAACTATGTGTGCTGCCGACGGCCAGTTGCGTCGCCGTAGTAGTATAAGTCGCCACGCCGCTGGCGTTGACGTTTCCAGTACCCAGGGTGGTCGAACCGTCCTTGAAGGTGACGGTCCCGAAATTCGGAGTAGCGAGACTCTGGCTGGCGGGTGTGACCGCGACGGTTGCGGTCAAAGTCACCAATTGTCCGTAGACCGCGGGACTGGCTGGCGAGACGGAAGTGATCGTTGTCGTGGTCGGGGCGGCGTTCACCGTGTAGTTCGTCGTCGTGGAAGAGCTGGCGGCGAAGTCCGTGCTGGCCATATAGGTCGCCGAGAAGGTGTGCGAGCCGGCGCTCAGCAGCTGGAGGAGGGTGGTGCTGTAGCTTGCCACACCGCCGCTGAGGGTGCCGCTGCCGATGATGTTCGATCCGTCCTTGAAGTTCACGGTGCCGGTCGGCGTCGCACCGGACGAACTGACGGATGCCGTGAAGACGACCGTCTGGCCGTAGTCGGCGGAACCGGCCGGGGACACGGAGGTTAGCGTCGTGTTGGTCACGTCTGCGGCCACGGCGTAATTCGTGAGCGTCCCTGTGCTGCCGCCGAAGTTGGCGGCGCCGCTGTAGGACGCGGTGATCGTCTGGCCGCGCCCACCGGCAACGCACTCGTGGTCACGCTTGCCGTGCCGTTCGTCAGTGTCATTGCGCTTCCCAGAGTGAGCGCGCCGTCCGTAAACGTCACCGTGCCGCCGGTTGGCGTCGGGCTGCCTGAGATGTTGTTCGCGACGGTGGCCGTGAACTTCACCGACGAGCCGAAGGTCGCGCCGGTGGTCGGCGCAGCGACCACCGTCGTGGTGGTGCTGTCCTGGGTGACGGTTTGTATGAAGGCCGTCGTATTGCTGGATCCGCCGTAGGTGCTGTCGCCGCTGTACAGTGCGAAGATACTGTTTGCCCCGAAGTTCAAGCTGGTAACGTTGCTGAAGGTGGCCACACCATTGACGAGAGCGATGTTCGAGCCGCCGGTGATAATATCGGCCGGTACGATGGACCCGACGTAGAAGGTCACGCTCCCGGTCGGGGTGGCGCCGCCCGCCGGCAAGGGAGCCACGGTGGCCGTGAGCGTCACCGGTTGGCCGAACTGCGTCGTGCTTGACGACGAACCGACGGTGACGGGACTCGCGCTGAGGACCGTCTCCGACGCCGCGCCGGTGCTGGTGCCGAAGTTGGTGGTGGCCCCAAATACGGCCGTCAAGCTTTGCACGCCGCGCGTCGAGAAGCTGACAGCAAGAGTGGCCACGCCGCTGCTGTTGAGAGTCCCCGTCCCCAGGGTGGTGGCACCGTTCTTGAACGTCACGCTGCCGGCCGGGGTGACTCCTGAAACGGAGTCAGTAACGGTTGCCGTCAGAGTCACCGATTGGTTGATACCCGCGGGGCTGGGCAAGGCGGTCAGTGCCGTACTGGTGGCGTCCTGAGTCACCGTCTGAACCAGGATCGGGGAGGAGGTCGCGAAGCTGGTGAAGTTATTGTCGCCGCTGTACGAGACCGTGATGTTGTGCGTGCCGGCATTCAGGGTGCTTGTGCTGAAGGACGCCGTGCCGGCACTGAGGGCGATCGCCCCACTGATCGCCGTCGAGCCGTCGAAGAAAGTCACGGTGCCGGTCGGTGTGCCCGTACTACCCGGACTGGCGTCCGTGACCGTGGCCTGGAGCGTCACCGACCGGCCGAAGGGCGACGGATTGCTAGTCGAGCTGACACTGCCCGCGGCAACGGCCTGTGTGACGGTGAAGCTCAACGCGGTCGAGGTGCTGGTGTTGTAGTTGGCGTCTCCGGCGAACGTGGCGATGATATTGTGATTGCCGAACGCCAATGTGCTACTGGGCGAAAACGTGGCCACACCCAAGCCATTGAGGTTCGCCGTACCGAGGACCGTGGAACCGTCCTTGAAGGTGACGATGTCTCCGGACGTCGGGAAGCCGCTGCCCGGACTCGCGGCCGTGACTGTGGCTGTGAAGGCCACCGGGTTGCCAAACGCGGCGGGGTTTGCCGAGGCGGTTACCACCGTACCGGTGTTCGCCTTGGAGACCACCTGCCCCAGAATGGCCGACGTTACACCCGAGAAATTGGAGTCGCCGGAATACTGCACGGTGATGTTGTCGGTCCCGAGGGGCAGCGCGGTGGTGGTGTAGGTGGCCGCGCCGCTGCCGTTGAGGGTCAACGGACTGGGATTGAGCGGCGTCGTGCTGCCGTTGTCGTAGAAGTTCACGGTGCCGCTCGGCATGCCGCTGCCCGGAATGGCAGCACCGACGTTCGCGGTCAACGTCACCGCTTGACCTATCACGGAGGACACCGACGACGACGATACGGCCGCGGTAGATTGGTCCTGGTTCACCGTGATCGTCGCCGTGGGCATCGCCGGCGATCCCAAAGGAATGGCGTTGAAGTTGGAGTCGCCGCTGTAGACCACGGTGATCGCGTCGGTGCCGGTGGGCAGCGATTTGAGGATGAACGTCGCCATACCGCCGGTAAGTGTCGCCGTGGTAGTACCCGTGACGCTCACGAGCGGTGTCGTGTTGGCGTTGACGAAGAAGCTCACAGTGCCGGTCGGCGTGCCGCTGGCCACGATGCCGGAGACGGTGGTCGTGAAGGTCACCTGTTGGCCGAAGACCGCACTGGTGGCTGGGCTAGCGGTCGTGGTCGTGGCGAACGTCAGCGCCGCCATGGCGCTGCCTGGCTTCACCGTAACAGTGGTCGTGACACTGGTAGAGAAGTAGTTCGCGTCTCCGGAGTACGTGGCCGTGATTGTATCGTTGCCGACGGGCAGCTGAGGAGTGCTGGCTGGGTTGTTGGGGGTGTAGTTGAACATCGCCGTGTCACTACCGGAGACGCCGTTGAGGGTCGCCATGCCCAGAGTGAGAGGACCATAGGTGAAGGTCACGGTGCCGGTAGGCGCGGCCGGGGGATTGCTCGAGGAAGGACTCACCGTGACGACGAACGGGATCGACGTGCCCAGCGGAGTAGAGAAGAACGGGAGTGAGGACGGCGGTGTGATCGAGACTGCCACATTGTCCTTCGACACGATCAGCGTGTTGGAGCCGGTGCTGGGGGCGTAGTTGGGATCGCTGTTGCTGGAGTCGTACTGGGCAGTGAAGGAGTACGAGCCGATGGCCAGCGTGCCGAGAGCGAAACTAACTGAGCCGTTGATGAGAGTGAGATTGCTGGCACCGGCGATGGGAGTGCCGTTCTTCAGAAGCGTAACCTTACCGGACTGAGCAGTGCCGTAGTCCGGAACAATGGAATACAGACCGGTGCCCTGCGTATTCGGTACGACCGTCGCCGTTACCATGGCCGCCGTGCCGAAGGGCGGGTTGCTCGATGGCGAGAACGACACGTTGGTCGTCGTCTGATTCTGGGTCACTCCGAGGGACAGCGAGGAGTTGGTGCCGGAGTTGTAGTTGGCATCGCCATTGAAGGTGGCGAGGACCGTGTAGTTGCCTGGCACCAGCGCCTGTCCCAGATTGATCTGCGGATCGATGGTGGCCGTGGCCGTGCCGCCGGTGCCGGCCGACAGGGTGACCGTCTGGTTGATCAGCGAGCCGCTGAGGGTGACCGTATCACCCGCCTGGATGTTGACGCCGCCCACGACGGGTGCGACCACGACCATGAGCTGGAAGTCCTCGCCGTAGTAGGTCGTGTTGGTCGAGGTCGCGTTCACCAAGGCGGTCACCGTGACGTTTCCAGTACCCAGTTCCGCCTTGAGTACGACCGAGCCGACGGGTCCGGTGTTGTAGGTAACGGAGAACTCCTGACCGCCGATGAAGACCGAACCGCCGCTGACAATCGCGGTGCCGGACGCGTTCGTGAACGTGCCGGTCAGCGTCCCGGTCGTCGTGACGATCGTGAACGAGGTGCCGATGCTGACACCCAAACCGACACTACCCGTCAGTTCGATGTTGTTGAGGTTGAGGTTGCCGTTGACGGCCAGAAGACTGTTCCCGTTGGCGGGGGTCAAGGTGACGGAGAGGGCGGTCGTAGGATTCAGCGTTTCGGTCGCGCCGCTCGTGTTGATCGTCAACATTTTGGGGGTTAACAAGCCGTCGACCGGCGCGATGGTGCCGGAGGCGCCCGTGACCAGGCCGACGCTGCCGCTGCCGCTGAGGATGCCGCCGGCAAGCGTCACCGCACCCGTCCCCGCATTCAAGGAACCGTCGACCTGGACGATGCCGTTGTCGATGACGGTGGGGCCGGTGTAGGTAGAACTGCCCGTGAGTTGCAGCGTGCCGCCGCCTTTCTTGATGAGTCCCCCCGTATTCCCACCGCTAATCACCGAGCTGATGATCGCTTCCGGCGGGTTGTTGCTGGGTCCGCTCACGGTGAACGTGGTGCCGCTGCCTGCCGCGGTGGGGGCCAGAACCAGGGTGCCGCCGCTGATCGTGGCAGGCACGGCGGTGGCGGGGACGGTATTGGCCGACAGCGTGGCGTTGCCGGTCAGGGTCAGGGCGCTGGTCCCGATCAGGTTGACGGCGCCGCCCGTCATGGACAGCGCGGCGATGGTTTGCGTCGGATTGGTCGTAGCGCTTCCCAGGGTGTACAAGCCGTCGCTCGCGATCGTGACCGTGGCAGAACTGGCGATGTTGCTGCTTTGCAGTTCCGTCACAACGTCGGAGCCGGCAGCGGCGGTGCCGGTACCGATCGTCAGGTTGCCGGCGACGGCGGTGGCAGTGGAATTGAGCTGCAGCGTTCCAGCGTTCACACTGGTCAGACCGGTGTAGGTGTTGTTCGTCGAACTGGCGTAGGTCAGCGTCCCCGGCCCGACCTTGGTCATGGTGAAACTTCTGCTCACGCCGTTGACCGGGTTGACGTCGGTGATTGACCCGGTGATGGTCAGAGCGTTCGCCGCGCCGGCCGCATCCACGCCGATCACGGAATTGGTTTCGAGGGTAACCGGCGTCGCCAGGGTGTTGGCGCCGCTGACGTTCTCCAGGGCGCCATTGGTGCCGGTGTTGCCGCTGCCGTTGAGGACCAGGGATTGCGTGGCCACCGTGACGCCGCCTTGCAGTTGCAGGGTGCCGGGGCTGCCGACGACGGCCGTCGTGTTCCCCGATGCCGTCCCCGAAACATTCAACTGCGGCAGCGCCGATTGGGCCAGTTCGCCGGCGAAAACGACGGTGAAGACGTTGTCGGCAGAGTTCGCGTACACGGTTACGGAGGCGTTGGCACCGCTGATGGACGGCAGGGCGTTCAGCGCCGTCTGGATCGCGGCAGCGTCCGCGGCCGGGACGCCGGTAAGGGTGAGAGGGCCGGTGGTGTCGGCCGGCGGTGTCGGCGGCGTGCCGAAGGTCAGCGTGAACGGCACGATGGCATCGGCGATGGTAACGGTCTGCACCGCCGTGGGATTGATGACGGTGGCATGGGACCCGTCCACCAACTTGACGACGTTGATGGTGCCGGCGTTTTCCGTGGCCGTCAGGAGCAGTTGCGTGCCGCCGTCGGTGAAGGTGATGGTATAGGGGCCGCCGGAATTACCGGTGACGCTGATCGGCAGCGCACCGATGTTCGGCAGCGTCAGCAGGGCAGCTTGCACCTGGGCAGCCGTGGCATTGTTCCTCAAGGCCCCGGGCATTCCCGCCACGGGAGTCGTCGCGCTAATGCCACTGGCCGGGTTGGTGTAGGTCAACGTAAACGTGCCGGTCACGGGGCCGGTGAGGTTGACCACTTGCACGTCGCTGACGACCCCGGCCGGGGTCGTCAGGCTCACCATGGGGGTCGGGCCGCCGACCCCGGTTGCGGTCATCAGGATCGGCGCAGTCCCGGCCAGGGCGCCGACGAAGGTGACCTGGTAGGGTCCACCGGGGACACCGGTGACGGTGACGCTGTTGGCGGGCATGTTCGACAACGCTTGCAGAGCGTTCTGCACGCTGTCGGCCGCGTTCAGGCCGCCATTGGACGCAGCGGTTCCCGAGATCGCCACCGTCTTCTGGCTGATGCTGGTGATAGGATTAACAAAGGTCAGCTGGAACGACGTCGTCGGTGGACTGACGGTGACCGTCTGTGTCTCGTTGTCCGCACCCAGCCCGTCGGAGTTCTGGACGTTCACGACCCCGCCGTCGATGAGCGTGCCGCTGGTATAAGTGTTGGCGTTACTGAGGACCAGCGTGCCGGTGCCGACCTTGGTAATCTGCGGGGCAGTGGACGGCTCCGGCGTGGAATCCTGCACGATCCCGCTGAGGTTCAGCTCTGTTGTGCCATCGACGCCGATCAAGCTGCTGGACGCCAAGACGACGTTACTGGAGTAGGTGTTGGCGACAACACCGTTGTCGAGGTAGTTCTCCAGGGCGCCGCCGTTGTTGGAGCCGGGACCGTTCAGGGTCAGGGTCTCCGTCGAGACGTTCAACGGCGTGTTGGTCCCGTCCAACTGGAGGCTCGCCCCGGTGTCGACGACCGTGCCTGCGTTGCCGGTGGCGGCTCCCAACGCTCCGTTTTGCTGCACGCGCAGAACGCCGGCTTCAACGGAGGTCTGCGCCGGTGTAGGTGTTGCTCCCACCGGTCGGGTTGAGGATCAGCAAACCCGGATTGACCGGATCGGAAATGTTGTAGCTCAGACCCAGGGAACCGGTGATGGTGCCGCCGATGAGGGTCCAGGCGGCGCCGGGCGAGGCGGTGAAAGCAGCGTTGCCGACGGCGGGATTGGTGAACGCGGCGTCCGAGTAGAGCAAGAAGGTCGTCGCCGAGTTCACCTGGATGAAGAAGATGCCGTTGGCGGCCGTGTTGCCGAGGACGTTGCTGATCGACACGAGGTCGCCGGTGACCAGGGCGGCGGTGCTGGCGGTCTTGATCTGGATCGGGGTAGCGTTGGTGGCGGCGGTGATGTTCCCCGTGGCCGGATTCGCGTCGCCGGTGGAGTTGGCGCCGCTGGGGTACAGCAACTCGAAGGTGGTCCCCGTGAGATCGCCGATGATCCAGGTGCCGTTGGCGTTGCCATTGCTATTGACTGGGTCAACGCCGGCGATGGTCACCGTTTCGCCGTTAGTCAGGCCGTTAGTGGAGGTGGTGGTGACGACGATGGGGAAGACGTCATTCCCGGTGATGCCGGTGATCGTCAGCGGGCTAACGTTCTGACTGATCGCACCGTTGATGGTGAAACTGTCCCCGGGACTGGTGGACAGCGAGTTGATACTGATGTCGCTTGCCGGAATCGTCGGGGGACTGAACCCCGGATCCTGGGCCAGCGTGACGTTGCCGTTCCAGGTGTTGGTGCCGCCCAGGCTCTCCACGGCGCCGGTATCGAGGATGCCAGTGCCGGAGATGCGGAGATTCGCGGTGGCCGGGACGATGACGCTTCCAGCCCCGGTCGGGGCCACGGTGACCGTCGCCGTCCCGGTCGTCGTGGCGGTGATGAGCGGCAGGCTGCCCCCCAGGCTGCCCCCAAAGGTGACCGTGAACACGTTGGCGGCCTGGACCACGCGCGGTGCCGGGGTTCGGCAAGCCGCCGACCGTGTCCAGCAGGTTCAGTGCGCCTCTGGATGTCCGCGGCAAGAGTGGGATCGCTGGTCTTGAGCGGTGTCGCGATGGGCTCGCCGTTGAACGACAGGATGAACGTCCCGGTGCCGTTTACGGTGATGTTCTGCGACAGGTTAGGATCTTGAATTTGCCGAGCTGCGCCCGTCGAGCACCGTCGTGGTCGTGGTCGGGATCGGCGTCGGAGACGTCGTAAAGGCGTTCAGCGCGCCGCTATTCTGGATGTTCAGCACGCCCTGGGAAACGACGGTGCCGCCGTCGAAGGTGTTCGAAGCGTTGAAGTCGATAGGGATGGTGAAGGTATCGGGGGAGCCGGCGCCGTAGCTATTCGGGTCGGCGAAGATCAGCGTGCCGGTTGACTCCTTGACGAGGTCGAAGCCGGTGCCGTTGTCGGTGATGGTGCCGTTGCCGACGTTGTTGCCGATGGTCAGGTTGCTGCCGGAATCGACCCCGATGGTCGAGTTCGTGGCCAGGGTGATCGTGCCGGTGTAGGTGTTGTCGTTGCTGATGCTGCGCAGGCGCGCCGGTGTTGTGGCCGTCGAACGGGATGCCCTCGCCGTTCAGCGTGACCGGTTCCAGGTTGAGGCTGCTTTCCAGTTCCAGAGCCGTCCCCGCAGTAACCAGCGTGTTGATGCCGCTCAGGGCGTCGGGGTTATCGATGATCAAGGCGCCTTGCTGGACGATGGTCTGGCCGCCGTACTCGTTGACGCCGGCGAGGATGACGTTGCCGAAGCCGGTTTTGGTGAGCGTGTTGATCGAGGCCGTTTGCGTCACCACCACGTCTCCCGGAGTGCCGGCGACGATGCCGGCGGCCACCGGGGGCTGGCTGCTGCCGGAGAGAGAACCGCTGAAGGTGACCGTGAACACCGTATCGGACGCATTCGCGGTCACGGTGACGGCGCCGGCGATGGGCAGCAGTCCGCCGATGGTGGCCAGCCCGTTCAGCGCGGTCTGAATGTTGGCGACGTCGGTGGCGGCCACGCCGGTGTAGGTGAGCTTCGCCGTGGTAGCACCGTTGAAAGTCAAGGTGAACTTGGTGCTGTTGACGATCTCGTTCGTGAAGGTGATGACCTGGGAACCCGCCGGCGTCACCACCGCGGTTGCAAGCGTCCCCGCCATGATGTTGACGGACGCCAGGGGCTGGTTGCTGCCGGAGAGAGAACCGCCGAAGGCGATCTCGAACACCGTATCGGCCCCATTCGCCGTCACGGTGACGGAACCGGCCGTAGGCAGCAGCCCGCCGATGCTGGTCAAGCCGTTCAGGGCGTTCTGGATGTTGGCGGTGTCGGTGGCGGCGACACCGGTGTAGGTGAGCGTCCCCGTGGTGGCGCCGTTGAAGGTCACGGTGAACTGCGTACTGCCGGCGCTCGGGTTCGTGAAAGCGATGAACTGCGTGTCGATGCCCGGCTCGTCGTTGATGGTGCCGACGATCGTCAGTTGGGCTGGGGCGACGCCGTTTTGCAGGCTCTGTGTGCCGTTGGCACCGATGGTTGCCGGCCCGGACAGGGTGATCGGTCCGGCCCAGGTAGCGGTGCCGCTCGTGGCGATCAACGCGCCGCCGGGCGGATTGGCGGTCGCGGCCGCCGTGGCGCCGTCGACGGACGTGATGTTGACGGTTGCCAGGTTGGCCGTCGTGTTGTTCCCGGCCAGGTTGCCGAAGAAGCTGATCGTGAAGATCGTGTCGGATGAGTCGGCCGCCACGGTCACGGTGCCGGGTGCGACCGCCCAGGTGCCGCCGGCGGTGTACGCGGCAATGCCGTTGACCGGCATCGTCTGCGCGGCGTCGGAGTAGAGTTCGAAGGTGGTGGGCGTGAGGCTGCCGAGGAAGAAGGTGCCGTTGGCCGCGGTGTTGCCGTTCACGCCGGTGATCGTTACCGATTCGCCGTTGAACAGTCCGCCGGTGCTGGCCGTGGTGATGACGATCGGGACGCCGGCACCGCTGACCGTCGTGATCGGGGCCGTGCCGCTCACGCTCGACAGGGCATCGAACGCGTTCTGGAGGTCGAAGGCGTCCGTGCCGGCATCGCCGGTGTACGTAACCAGCGCCCCGACGTGACACCCTTGAACGACACCGTGTACGTGGTCGGGGCGCCGGCGGTCGTACTGGCGGCAGTGGTCGGGTTGCTCAGCGTGAGCGTCTCCTCGAGGCCCGGTGTGGTGTCGAGGTTCAGTTCGTACACGCCGCGGCCATAGGTGCCGGCCACCAGCGTATTGGTGACCTCGTTCAACTCCAGCGAGTGGACGGCGACGTTGGGTAGGGCGGTCCCGAAGACCGACCAGCTTTCGCCGCCGTTGGTGGAGGAGAAGACGCCTTCATCGGTGCCGATGTACAGGTTGCCGGTGCGCGGGTCCAGGGCTAGCGACCACGCGGGCACGCCGGGCAGATTGCCGCTGATGTTGGCCCAGGTCTGGCCGGCGTCCGTGGACTCGAAGACCTGATCGTTGCCGAACGTGCTGCGGACGGCATAGACCGTGTAGCTGTTGCGCGGATCGACTACCAGCTGCACGATCGACCCCAAACCGTCCAGGATGGTGTTGGAGGACCGGTCCTGCCAGGTCTGGCCGTCGTCTTCCGTCACGGCGATGTTGGTGCCGTCCGTGAGGTAGATGGTGCCCGGGGCGTAGGTGTTGGCACCCTGATCCGTGACGAGCGGGAAACCGAGGTCGGGTTGGTACGCCCCCTGGAAACCCGCGATGCCGATCGCCGTGATGCTCCCGAATGTCGGCATCGCGGCGATAAGGTTTTGAGAGATGTCGACGAACGAACCAGGCGTGGTGGCCGGGCCGTCCAGTGACTGCTCCAAATCGGGCGCACCACCCCCGGTAATAGTTCCCACCAGCACGCGATCGGGGTTGATCGGATCGACGACCAGTGGACCGGTCGTGGTATTCAGGTTCAGGATCGTCGACCAGGATGCGCCTCCGTCCGTGGAGTCACGCGCGACCGCGTTGGAACCGAGCACGGTCTGGACGGCGTAGACGTTGAGGTTGCTCGACGGATCGACGGCAACCTGGTAGCCGCCCATCTCGCCGCCTTCACTATCATCCGACATGTTCCAGACCAAGTTGCCCGGAGTGCCGGTGGACTCCACCGTGCCGTTGCTCTGGGCGGCGCCGAAGACAACGGACGGGTCGGAGGCGTCGGTGGAAACCTGGTTGAACTGCGTGATGTTCAGGTCGCCGTTGAGATCGGTCCAGGCACCCGTGAGCGTGTTGTACTGAAAGATGCCGCCATCGGTGCCGAACAGGAGGTTGTTGCCGTTTTGCACAATGGAATGGACCGAGGTGTGCGCGCCGTTGCCGCCAGCGTCGATCGAGACGTCGCTCCAGGTGAGCCCGCCGTTGTTGGTCATGAAGACCAGCCCAGCCCCGGTGGTGGGATTGCTGGTGCTGTCTTCACTGGCGACATACACAGTCTGCGTGTTGAGCGCCAGGATGGAGTTGCTGTACTGACCTTCACCTGTAAACGTGGTATTGGCGTTCAGTAAGGTCGCCGGCAGTCCGCCGGTAGCAGCCCAATCGTTGCCGCCATCGGTGCTGACGTAAACGTTGTTGAGATGACCCGTTACATTGGAAACCAGGGCGAAGATGGTAGCACCGTTCAAGACACCCTGGTTTTCTCCGTCGAAGTTGGGAGTCGCCAACGTGCTCGTTCCGCCGGCAACTACCGAGATCTTGATGTTGCCATTCACAGTCGGGTTGCCCACGAAAGGCAACGCGTTATTAAGAGCACCGGTCGCAACGGAGAATTCGGTGGTTTGTTCGACGTCGGGAGTTAATAAGGGTGGGGTAAGGATGGTGCCTACGAACGGATTACCGTCGTACCACATGACATTCGCCACCACTCCCGCGGGGTCGGGGCTCCAGTAGACGCCGTTGTCGAGGATATTAAAGGTGAGGCCGTTGACCAGGTCGACCTCCTTCTGAGTCGATCCCTGGGCAGTGCCGAGTGCCGCGTAGAGGACCTCTGCGCCATTCGGATCGGCTGGATCTGGAATCAGCGCGAGGCTCGTCCAGGTGGCATTGGTCTGCGGGAAGTCAATGCGATAATCGTCGTCCGGCCCTGGGGTGTTCGGGAAGGTTCCGACCGGGGCGGGAATCGGCCCGTAGAATGCGTCGTTCGAGTTCAGACTGCCCACGGTCGAGCGGATGTTGGAGACAACGTCCGTCAAGTTGTCCCAAATGCCGTTCTCGTACCGCCACACACCCGGTCCACCGGACGTGCCGTTGACGACCGTGAGGGGACCGCCGCGGACCGTCTCGTTGACGGCGATGGTCGGCGGCGGAATCATGGGCCCCGGCACCGGCTGGTTGGTAGTCATCAACGGCTCGGTGTTGAGGGCCAGGTTGCCTTCGAAGGTGACCGTGAAGACGTTGTTGGGTTGGCCATGACCGGGCTGCTCTTGCCAGGTGCCGCCGCCGGTATAGACGCCATTGCTGTTGGGGCCGCCGCCGTGGTGGAAGAACCCGCCCTGGAGCTGGAACGAAGTCGGCGTGACGTTGGTGATGTTATAAGTGCCGTTGGCGTTGGTGTCGCCGGTGACGCCCATGATCGTCACCTGGTCGCCGTTGTTCAGGCCGGCGGTGCTGAGCGTGGTGATGACAATGGGGCTGCCGGCCGCATCCGTGATGGTGCCGCTGGGCTGTGCCGGCGGCGGAGTGACAATCACGAAGCCGCCGACGCCGCCGATGGTCGGGAGCGCGTCCAAGGCGTTCTGGATGAGGAGGGCGTCGGTCGTGTCGGGCGCGGGGTTGAGTTCGTCCGTGTAGGGGATCTGGGCGGTCGTGGCACCGTTGAACGTAATCGTGAAATCGAACGGGTTGAGCGCGCTGGTCGGGTTGTGCGAGAAGGGCGGGGAATCCGGCAGGTCGATGGTCAGGGTCTGCACTTCGTCGTGACCGCTGCCGCCGTCGCCGTCGGCCACGTAGAGATTACCGGTGGCGGGATCGGCCAGGATCTGCGAAATGCCCTTGCCCAGGAACGGGTTATTGAGCTGAGCCTGGTTCTCGGTGGCGGTCATGCCGCCGATGCCCAGGGCCGCGAGCGGCAACTGCGTGTGGACGAGACTGCCGCCGAAGGCGACGGTGTAGACGCCGGTCCCCACGACCACTTCCGTCTGGGTTACGGCCGCGGTGCCGGTGGTGGCGAGCACGGTGATGGCCGGCTGCTGGAAAATGCCCAGGCCGCCGCCGCTCCAGCTGCCGGTGTTGGCGGTCCAGACGCCGTTGCCGAGGGCGCCGACCAGCTGGAAAGTCGTCGGCGTCACGTTGGAGACGGCCCAGGTGCCGTTGGCAGCCGTGTTGCCCGCGACGCCCGTGATGGTAATCGTCTGGCCGTTGACCAGGCCGGCGGTGCTGGCGGTGGTGACGACGATGGGCACGCCATTACCCGTCAGGCCGGTGATGGGCGGGCCGAAGGTGATGGTGTTGATGCCTGTCCCTGCAGGCAGCACTTGCATGGGCGTTACGTCGGCAGTGCCGGTGACGTTTAGCGACGTGATGAGCGGCTGCTGGAAGATGCCCACGGACCCCGGGGGGCCGTTGAAAGTGACGACATAGTTGGGACTGGCACCGGCGACGCTCACGCTGCCGCCGCCCGCGGCGATGCTCGGCAGAGCGTTCAACGCGGCCTGCACCGTGGCGGCAGTGGCGGCGGAGGCGATCGGGACGGTGGTGGAACCCTTGAAGATTAGCTCATACGTGCCGTTGCCGGCCTCCGTGAGAGTTTGCATCTCCACGATGCCGACGGTCTGGACCACGGTGACGCTGCCGGCGACGGGCGCCAATCCGCCGATGCTGGCAAGGGCGTCGAGGTCCGCCTGAACCGTCGCGGGGGGGGCGTTGTAGGCGATGGGAACAGTGGTCGAGCCGTTGAAGTTCAGCGTGTAGGTGCCGGAGAACCCGCCGATGGTGAGCGACTGCTCCTCCGAGGTGCCGCTCAGCGTCACAGTCGTCGAGACCGCCGACGCCGGCAATGCTCGTCAGGCCGTTCAGGTCGCTCTGCACCTGAAGCGCCGTGGCCTGGGTGGACAGGGCCGGGGTGGTCGCGCCGCCGAAGGTCAGCGTGAACGTCCCCGCGGTCCCGGTCGTCGTGACGACGTCGGTCACCGGACCCTGCACGAGGAACCAGGACGCGCCGGAGTCGTTGGACTCGTAGAGACCCGTGCCGTAATAGGAATCGGTCGCGTTATTGGTATCGCCGGTGCCGAGGTAGATGGTCTGCGGATTGTTCGGGTCCACTTCGATCGCGCCGACGAACATGGCAAACTGAGGATCGGCTCCCTGTTCCGTGGTGGTCGCGGCGACGGTGGCCACGTTCGTCGTGATCTGCGGATCGGCCTGGCCGGAGAGCGTGCCCCCAAACGTGACCGTGTAGACGTTGGCGAATTCGGTCACGGTCACCAGGCCGTCCACGCCGCTGACGGTCGAGAGGGCGTCCAGCGCCGTCTCCACCTGGTCGGCGGTGGCGTTGAACGGCAAGTTTCCGGTCGTGGCGCCGTTGAAGGTTAGCGTGAACGTCCCGCCTACCGCGGTGTCGGTAATCGCCTGGATGTCCGGAATGGCGTCGAAGATGGGATACCACGTCTGACCGCCGTCGATCGTTTTCCAGGCGCCGCCGCCCGCCGTGGCGATGTAGATCGTATTCGGATCGGTCGGATCGACCGAGATGTCGTTGATGCGGCCGGTGGCCGCACCGATGCCAGGCTCCTGACCACCGTCGATCGGCGCTGGCCCGACCGGGAACCACTGCTGCGGAACATTGGGAGTCGAGGGATCGCCCGAACCCTGGACGACGAGCGGTTCGGCGGCGATGGTGACGTCGCCCTGCAATTCCAGCGAGGCATTGTTGGCCACGATCGTGCCGCCGCCCGTTCCCACGATGGCGGTCGTGCCGGCCGTGGAACTCGCAGGGGTGAGCGTGACGGTCATGGTGCCGGCCGGCAAGATCGTCCCCGCTATGGCGGCGGCGTTGTTGGTGATGTCGAACACGCCGGGAACGCTCTGCGTCACGGTGAAGGAACCAGCGTTGAACCCGGCCAGGCTGTTCAGCGCAGTTCTGGATCGCCGTGGCGTCGGCCGCGGTGCCGGTGTACGCGATCGTCGTCGTCTGGGCGGAGCCGCTGTACGTCAGGGTGAACTGCGTTTGCGTGGCGCCGACGGCCGAGACGGGGTTAAAGAGAACGAGGGTTTGTTCCCCGGCATTGCCGGCTGAGCCCAGGGCGTTGCTGCCCTGGATATTCAGGACGCCGGTGCTGACGATGGTGGTCCCGAGATAAGTATCGTTCGCGGTCAGGTCCAGTTCGCCGCCGCCGATTGGCAGGAGATCCACGCCGCCGGCATATTCATCGGGCGAGGTGTCATCGACAACGCCGGAAAACGTCAGTCGATCGGTTCCCGAAGCGTTGTTCGGAACGTACACGTTGCCGCTGCTGTCGGGCGCCACACCCAGGTTGGCGGCAGCGGTGTTGAGGACAGTCGGGGCGATCAGCGCCGCCTGGATGTTCTGTGCCAGGATCGTCGGGTTGGAACTCCAGTTGATGGCCGCTGTCTGGAGGGCGGCGTACTTGAGCGTGAACGTGCCGCCCGTGATGGAGCCGCCGAAGGAGATGGCCTGAACGGCGTTTTGAGGAGCGTTCGTGATCGGCGATACTTGACCGGTGATGGTGGTAACGATGTGGACGGTCGGCACCGTGCCGATGAGGCCCGCGATGTTCGCGGTCAACGTGGGTTGCGCAGCGCCGGCCAGGGCGCCGCCCTGGAACGTAACCGTGATCGGGGTGTCGAAGGTGACGTTGCCGGCCCACAGGGTGTCGGTGGCGATGATCGGATCGTCCATCGGGCCGAGCGCCGGATCGTAGGTGGAGTTATCGCTTGGAGCGAGGACGTCCAACGGAGCGGGATCGTTAAGGAGGGGGTCGCCGGCGCCGTTCAGGACCAGGTTCTCGCCCTCGACGCCGATGCCCCCCAGGATGCCGCCGTTATCCGGGGCGATGCCGTTGGCCAGTTCCAGGGCCGTGCCGGCTTCGACGGTGGTCGTGCTGCCGAGGCCGTCGCCCAGGCCGGTGCTGTTCTGGAGCAACAGCACGCCTTGAATAATGTCCACGGACCCGGTGAAAGTCCCTGGCCCGACGATAATCAGGCGTTGCGAGCCGAGTTTGGCGATGCCTTCACCCGGCAAGGCTTCGGATTGCACACCCAACAGGGCCAGCTGACTGGCGACGTTATTGGCGGCGGAGTAGTTGACGGAATTGGGGTCGCTGGAGAAGACCTGTTCGACGCCGATACCCACCAGACCCGCTGGGTTGTCGTCGAGCGTGATGTTGCCGGTGATGACGTTGCTGCCGGCCAGGCTCATCAGGGCGCCCTGCTGGTTAATCAGGGGGTAATAGGGCAGGTCGGTGGCGGCGTTGACGTAATTGATACCGGTCCCGGCGAGAACCAGGTTGTTCGGCACAGTCATGTCGCCGGCGGAACCACCGACAGTGGGTACGACCGAGCTGGTGATGGACGTGCCCGTGAGGTCCGTGGTGTTGGTAGTGAGCGTGGGGATGTAGTTATCGGCGACGAGACCGGCGTTGAACGAGATCAGGAAGACGCCGCTGCTCCAGGTGCCGGTGTTGACGGTCCAGGTGCCGTTGTTGGTGGGGCCGACCAGCTGGAAGGTCGTCGCCGTGACGTTCGAGACGGTCCACGTGCCGTTGGCGGCAACATTGCCGAGAACACCGGCGAGGGTCACCGTCTGACCATTGACCAAACCGGCGGTGGTGAGCGTGGTGACGACGATAGGTCCGCTGATGCCGCTGGTCAAGCCGGTGATGGCGATGTTGCTGGTCACGGTGACCGCGCCGGCGCCGAAATCTGCCAAAGTCGTATTCAGCGCGGCCTGGATGTTGGCGGCCAGGGTGACGTTGTTCGCGCTCCAGGTGATCGGACTGGTGATGCCTTCCTGAATGATGTTGCCGAGTGTGAACGTGCCGCCTGTGATGACCCCGTTCAGGGTGAGAACCTGCTGTTCGTCCGCCGGCGTTGCCGAGAGCGGCAGGAGTTGCAGGGACGCCCCATTGGCCACCGTGACGACAGGCTGGACGTTGGCGCTGACCGTCGGATCGTCTACACCCAGGGTGTCGGGGTTCTCGATCGTCACCCATCCCTGGTTGATGTTGGTGGCACCCAGGTAGGTGTTCGCGTTGTCGAGGATGAGTTGGCCTGCGCCGACCTTGGTCAGCGAGTCGTAGGTGGGCGAGTTTGCTAAACCCGGGAACGGCGCACCACCCGTGATGGAGCCGCCGATCGGGATCGACAAACTATCGTCCAGCACGGTCCCGACACTGTTGATGTCGTAGTCGAACGGTGTCCCGGTCGGGAACTGGGCAGCATCGACCCCGATCGCCGCCCCGCCGGTATCTTCAATAAAGGTATCGAGTTCAATTGTCCCGACCCAGCTGTTGATGCCGTCGTGGCTATAAAGGGCGCCGACGGTATTGCCGGCGGCGTCGTACTGATAGCCGTTGCCGGTGATGTTGAGGTTATTGGCCATCGTGAGCATGTTGAAGGGCGCGATATTGTTGTTGAGCGGGAAATCGTCCGCGAGTTCCAGACTTGCTCCGTTCAAAACAGTGGTGTCGGAAGCACCGAAACCGAGCGCGTTCGGGTTCTCGATCTCCAGGATGCCTGTCTCAACCAGCGTTACTCCTACGTAGGGGTTGCCGGCGGTAAGAATGAGCGACCCGTTGCCGATCTTGTTCAGGGCGTTCGGTCCGTTGAGCGGTCCCAGGGTCCAGGTGCCGCCGCCGGTGTAGGCGCCGGCGGCTAGCCCTAATGGGCCGTTGACCAGTTCAAAGGTGGTCGAGGAATCGACCTTGATTTCAAACGCGCCGGCCGCTTGGGGGTACCCTCCGACGCCGGTGAGAAACACGGATTCGCCGCTCACAAGAGCGGCGGTAGTCGGCGTGCTGAAGAGCAGTTCCCCCGTAACGGCGGAAACCGTAGCGTTGGTGATGGAGCCGGTAGTGTCACCGAATGGCAGGTTGGTGATGCCGTTGAGTCCGCCAATGGTCAGGGACGGGTTCTTCGTCACCGCTACATCCGGTTGGCCGAATACTCCGATAATGGGATCATTGTTGCCCAGGACTACCTCACCGGCCCAGGTGTCGTTGCCATTGATTACATCGAGCGGCGCACCGCTCTGCTGAAAGCCGATCGTGTAATAGATTCCAGGCGACTGATCGGGACCTTCATTGTTGGGATTGGGACCCGGTGCAGGGGGGATGGGGATTAAAGGATCCTTCAGATAGTAAAACGGACCGTTCAGAATAAGCAGCTGATTGGAAACCGTGATACCGCCGGTGGGAGAGGTGGAACCATCGAGTTCGAGCGTGCCGGTCGCGGCATTCGTGCTGTTGACGGTGGTGGCCGTGTCGAGCAGGTTGTCGGCATTGCTGGGGGCGGCGCCGATGGGAGCATGACCGAGGCCGAAATTGTTCTGGTCGTCCAGGATGCCGTCGTTGACGGTTGTGCTGCCGCGATACGTGTTGGCGCCGCTGAAAATGATCTCGCCGGTGGTGGTGCCGCTGTTGGTGTTGCTGCCGATCGTCAGATTGTGGCCGGTGCTGTTGTCGCTGATGACACCCGAGATGGTGAACGTGCCCTCGCCGGCGCCGGTGAGAGCGTTGTTGCCCACGAACGTGCTCGCACCGATTTCGGTGTTGCTGTCCAGCGTGACGTTGCCTTTCCAGATGGCGTTGTTGTTGAGGCTGCCATTGAGGTAATACAGGGCCCCCTGGTTGATGGAGCCCTGGCCGTTGAGCAGCAGGCTTTGTTTGATGGGCGTGACGATGCTGCCGCCGCTGTTGTCCACCTGGAGGGTGGCATTCGTTTCCACCGCGATCGTATTGGTGGCGACAGCACTTCCGAGGGCGTTCCCGTTTTGGATGGAAATCACACCGCTATGGATGTCGATCGGTCCGTTCATCGCGGCGCTGTTGCTGTTCGGCAGGACCATGAGGCCGGGGCCGGTGTAGATCAGGTCGGCATTGCCGCTCAGGGCGCCGCTCATCGTGAGCTTCGAACCGGCGCCGACGGTGAAGTTGTCCTGGTTGGCGGACGTGGAACCACCGAGAAGGATGGGGATTGCGATGGTTTCAAGGTTCGCGCTGACGAGGCTGAGGGTGCCGCCGCCGGTGGTTGCGCTGCCGAGCGTGATCGAGATGCCCGGGGCACTGGTCAGATTATACCCGGCGACGTTGGAGATCGTGATCGAACTCACAACCAGACCGGTGATATCGTCGTTGGGCGTGAGGTTCGCGGCGCCCGTGGAGAAGACGAGGTTGTTGACGGAGCCAGGCAAAATCGAGGGCGCCTGATTGCCGACCCAGTTGGCACCGAGGTGCCAGGCTGTCACCCCGGCCGCGGCGCCGCCCTTCCAGGTATAAGTGGTCGGCGTAATACGGGTTTCGAGGTGTTCGAGGCCCAGGACCTTCCTCGGCTTGCTCCGACGATATGTCTTGACCTGGGGGCGAAACCACGAACGGAGCCAGCGGAGCCAGGAAAAAGCCGCCATGAGGAAAACCTCGTGTTGAAAGATCTTGTCGAGCCGGTCAGGGTAATGAGAGGCTTGCCGTGGTCGAGCAGCTTGCAGCCGCTCTCCCCAGGGGATCGAAGAACCCTCTTCTATTATAGTGCCGCCAACCCCACCCAAACCGCCGCTCGTATGACTCGTTGAGATAGATGAAAACTTGGGTTACGCCCTGAATCGGGAGGAAGAGGCTGCCGCCGAGCGAGAGAAGTACGCTTCAGAAAAAGCCTCGCCCTGGTGATTCAAGCAATGACCCCTCTGCACTGCCGCGTCGCGTCCGCTGGGGACACAACCCGATGTACTCGAACCAGCGTGGACACTCACTATTCCGCCGCAGATGCCGACCATCCGTGGGCCGGCCGTTTCTCAACGGCTCAATTCCCAAAGCGCACCGTCAGCCTGCCTGGCCCGGTGGGGGAAACCGACGACCCGACTCGGCGAATTTACGGGCAACAACACTCATTGAGCGACCCTACCGGTAGGGAGGGTTGGGTGAGGCAGGCAAAACAAACCGTCAAAACAGCCTACAAACTCCAAATCCCGGTTGCAAGAGACAAATGGATAAAAATGCGACGATCCTGGCGAGCGGCCGGTCCGACATTCCGCAAGGACGGACAAGCCCCTACACCCTTATGACGAGCGCGGAAGAACGCGAACAACCCGCGATGCTCTGCTTTGCACCAGGCTCTGACATTTGTTCAGGCGACCGTCAGTTACGACTTGGCTATGAATGGACCGTCGATGGCGCACAAGTTTATCACGTTTGTGATGTTTTGGTCCGCCCTGCGTGCAGAAGTTGTTACGAGTTGATCGAAAACGGGTGAAAACCTGTTATCAGGGCGCGGCCGAGATGCGCGAAACCTGGGAAATACGCAAACCTCGTAACAACTTCGGTCTTCCCCCCGCCCCAGTGTTACGAGTTACGAGTCATGTGCATTTTCTATCCACCGTTCGCCTTCCTCGCAGTGGTTACCATCCTTCCTGTCTCGGCAGGCGTATACCTGTCCACCAGGATCAACGAGTGACCTGAAGCTTCGGTAACGCTTTTTTCAACTCGTTGACGCCGGCGTCCGTGACCCGTGTCCGAACCAGATAAAGCTCCCGCAAGCTGACCACGGTTCTCAAGGACTCCAAACTTCGATCGGTGATGCCGTCGCCGTGGAGTTGCAGGTTCTCCAGTTTCTTCAAGTCGTGCAGCTGCACTACACCGACATCCGTGATCCGTGTACTGCCGCCGAGGGTCAGTTCCTGGAGGTTGGCGAGATCGCGCAAGGTCGTAATCCCCGCGTCGGTGACCAGCGTATCGTTCAGACAAAGCTTCCGCAGGTTCGGTATCCCCCGCAAGCGTTCGAGACCGGCGTCGGTGATCGAATTGCCGTTAAGGTTCAATTCCGCCAGGGTGGGAAGCCCCCGTACGAGTTCGAGGTCGGCGTCTGTGAACCCGGTGTTGTACAAATTCAGTACACGCAGCTTGGTGAGCGGCGTCAGTGACCGCAGGATTTTGGCGGCACTTTGGAAGCCGTGGAGGTCGGCGCTGACCACCAGCAATTCGGCATCCCCAGGACCGACCTGAACGTTGCCGCCATAACGCTTGACCTCGTCGATCACTTTTTGGCGTCTCGTCTTTGCGACCGCGGCCGACTCTCCCGGAGCTGGAGCGGGCAGACTCGACGAATCGAGCATACAACCGGCCGAGAGCACCAGGAGACCGAGAGCCACGGCCCAAGGCAAGGTTCGCATTCGATCCGTCCTTCGCAAAGTGTTAGGACCCCATCGGTTCGTCGCCGTGCCGGTGTCGGTCTCGAAGACAAAGCGCCGTACCACGTCGTCGAGCCTCGGCAAGTTGAACCGCCGACCACGAGAACGCCGAGGTTCCGTGGACCATTGAATTATTGACCATCGCCGATCGCGCTTTCCTCCAGCGTCGCGCTCATCGTCGCTTGACAGATCGAAGGCCGGTCGTCATACCCGGCACCGTCCGTAGGTACGGAGCAATTCCGTTGGCCCGATTTAGCAGACCGGCGAGGTCGTTTCATGGAGAATCGACAATATCTGACCTTCCCGATTCTCCTGCTCGCGCTCGCCTCGGGCTGTCAGGCCCTCCACCAATACCGGCCGGTCGCCGTCCAGGCGATCGACGCCGAAACGAAGCAGCCGATCGCCGGGGCTCAAGTGCGGATCGAGTACCCTCTCACACGACCTTCCTGGGCACCGTATAACTCCACCGAGAACACCGGTGCCGACGGCATCGCTCGACTGCGCGGCACCCTACGGGGACGACGGCATCCTGATCGAAGTGAACGCCGCGGGCTACATGTGGGAGAACAAGACCCTGACCGTCGAAGCCGTGCAAGCGATCGAGCCGGCTCATTGGTTCGAGAAGGTGGAGCAGCGACCCGTCAATTACGTCCTGGAGCTGTACGCCAATCCGCCGCCCTCGGTCGAGTTGGTTGTGCCGACGGGCTATCGCGGCATGGTCAAGGCCGAGATCCAGATCGCGGACGTCCCCCTCGTCGCAGGCCAACGCATCTTCAGCTGCGTCGTGCCGCCGTCGGGGACCGTTCAGGTCACCGGTCCGCACCTGCTCGAACGTGTCGGCAGCGGAGACTTCCGCATCAAGTATGCCGACGGCACTCTACTGAACGGACAGGCGACGGGACCGGCGATCGGTGTCTGGTGCCTGAAATACGACGGCCACGCTTTTCACTTCCTGATCGGAACACGCCACGATTACGACGCCTATCGACCCTCCTCGAATCCGGCAGACAGCGGGTCCAGCCGTTCCAACGGCGATAAAGGCTCAGGCCAGGGCCGACGGGGTCACAAGGGCGGCAACCAACAGCCCGCCGATCCTGGCACCGGCTCAAACTGACAGTCCCGCCGGAGTTGAAGGAGAGCTGAGCGAGCAGCCGCCGGCCGCGTACAATGGTCGTCATGGACAATCACATGGAACCATCGCGGCGCAAGTTTCTCGAAGCTGCGGCCCTGACGGCGAGCGGCCTTCTTCCGGCGGCGGTTGTCGCGGATGAACCACGCCGGCCGGCGCCGGTCGATCCGCCGCGCGAGCTGAACCCAAGTGGCGCCGATCTGGGCAGCCTGTTCGTGGAGGTGGAGCGCCTCGCCGGCTCCGCCGCCTTCGACTACTCCTTCCTCGGCGATCGCTTCCGCAGCTTCGACGACTTCAAGAGGACCGCTCGCGACAAGGTCTTCGAGCTGTTGCTGCACCAACCTGACAAGGTGGAGCTGAAGCCCGAAGCTCCTGGAGCGGGTGGACCGCGGCGACCACGTGCGCGAAAAGGTCCTCTTCTCCACGACGCCGCATTTTCGCGTGCCCGCCTATGTCCTGATTCCGAAGAGACTGAAGAAGAAAGCGCCGGCGATCGTCGATCTGCACTCGCACGGCGGCATGTTCCTCTTCGGCAAGGAAAAGGTGATCGACCTCGGCGACAATCACCCGGCCATGACCGACTACCACCAGCGCAACTACGACGGCCGGCCCACCGCGACGGAACTGGTGCGGCGCGGCTACGTCGTCATCACGATCGATGCGTTCATGTTCGGCGAGCGCCGAGCTCATGCTCGACGCCGATCTGAAGCACGGCTGGGACCGCTCGCGCTATAGTGCTCGACGACGTGCGCCACCTCAATCAGCAGTGCCGCGCGAAGGAGACGACGCTGGTCAAGGCGCTGATCCTCGCCGGTGCTGACCTGGCCGGGCATCGTCTTTCGGGACGACATCCGCACGGTCGATTACCTGGTCACGCGGCCGGAGGTGGACCCGAAGCGGATCGGTTGCCTCGGCATCTCGATGGGCGGCTATCGCTCGTGCTATCTGGCGGCTCTCGACGACCGCATCGCGCGCCGCCTGCGTGACGGGCTTCATGTCCACGCGTCCGGCCGATGATGCAAGGCCCATGTCGATACGCATTCCTGGGTTCACTTCCTGCCGGGGCTGCACCGCTACCTCGATTTGCCGGACGTGGCGTCGCTGCACGCGCCGCAGCCGTTGTTGGTCCAGCAGTGTTCGCAGGACCGACTGTTTCCGCCCGACGGGCATGAAGGAGTCGATCGAGAAGATCGCCGCCGTCTACGAGAAGGCCGGAGCGAAGGAGCAGTTTCACCGGCCGGTTCTACGACGTGCCGCACCAGTTCACGCAGCCGATGCAGGACGAGGCGTTCGATTGGTTCGACCGGCACTTGAAGGGATGAAGTGTGGAGCGTGAGTCGTCTTCGACGGTCTTTCCCATCCGATCTCCACTACCCTCCAACCTTCATGGTGCTCCCCTGTTCATAAACGGTGCGTGCGACCAAGACCAGAGGACTGCCGGATTACGCCAGTTGACATAATTGTTCCAATTATCGGCGTGCTTGAAGACAGCCGAGGCGTGCAATGCAAAGCTGAGCACCACCAACAGCGCGAGAACAAGGCGACCGGCCTGTCCGCTAATCAGTTGGGCCACCGCCGGCACGCACAGCAGTGCCAGCAAGGGCACGATTTCCGCCGTCAACCGAGAGCCCCAACAGTGGCCGCCCCACCAGCAGCCCCAGGTGCCGATGAGGGCCAGGTGCAACGCTGTCGCGGTCAGGCAGAACCATCCCCAGCCGGCTGGCCCCGCTCCGGGACAACGGCGGCGCATCCAGAGGAACAGGCTGAACGCCAGGCCCCCCAGCAGCCACGGTTGATAGACGAACAGACCCCGCGCTGGGCTGAACAGCACCCCCTTCAATCCTTCGCTGACCGTTCCGAACCATGCTTCCCTCGCCAGCAGGCCGACCGACGGACCGAGCGGAGTACCGTAGAGCGACGCATGAAGGATCGCCCACGGGACGAAGGCGACCGCGGCGGCCAGAGCAACCCGCACGGCACGGCGCGGCTCACGCACCAGTACCCACGCTCCAAACGACACCACGAGAAGGCTCGCGGACAACCGGCACGCCAGCATCATGGCACAGGCCACACCCTGAAGCCAGGTTCCCCCGCGCACCGGGCGAACCGAGCGGCGAAATTCCACAAACAGGACGACCAGCATCCAGAAGATGACGCCGCCCTGCTGCCACAGCGCCTGGCCACAGGTGGAGAAGAGAGCGGATCCGACAGCCAGGAGCAGTGTGCTAGCCACGCCGGCGTGGGTGTCGTTAGGTGCAAGGCGAGTAGGAAGAACAAGCCGACGGAAGCGGCCGCCACCCAGGCAGCGGTAAATTTCTCCAGGCGTTCGTGTGTCCGGGGGGAGTGAAGGTCGGCGCCGACGAGGCGGGCCAACGCGACCACGGGCAGCGCAAACGGCACCATGCCGGAGGGATACCCGGAGAAGATGTGTCCACCGACCCGTCTCGTGCAGCACGGCACGTCGGTGGCAGACACCAGGGTGTAAACCGGCGGCGCAGCGGCGATCTGTTCGACCAGGTCCAAGTTACCTTCGGTGACAAGGCTGCAGGCCGTCGGGATTACGGGCCAGCTATCCCCGACCCCCATGGAGCGGCTGTTGGCCAGGAAGAGGCATGCCGTCGGCAGCGTTACGAGCACCGCTGTCGCCAGCCAGGGGACGCGGTCGTAGTTCGACAGGTCTGCCGGCAGTGATTGCCAGAGTCGTCGTGCCCCGTTGAGAATCCGTCGGCGGTACTCAGCAGCCAATGCCAGCCGCATCAGGGGCAGGAAGAGAGCGAGGGCCAGCCAGACGCCGTGATGCCCTCGCGCCGGAAACAGAGTCCGAGAACGATGCAGACGACACCGAGTTGCAGCCAGTCCAGGAGGGTGGCGAGCCTCTGTTCCTTACCTTCGACGTTCCACCCTTCTCGCCCCACCTGTGTGGTTAGATTCGCCTTCACGACGACCCCTCCTTGGTCCCGTTTTTGCCACGGCTTGCTACGGTATCAGGCTGCAATCGGCAATCGATTCGGCGAACCGGCTGCGTAAGCGGCCGGGTTTGGAGCCGAAACCAGGCCGGTTACGCAGCCGGCTCGCCGAGTCTGTCGTTGATGGGACACACTCGAGCTATTCAGGGTGGTCCCCTGTTCAGAAACGGTGCGTGCAACCAGGACCAGACGACCTTGGGATCCCAACAGTTAGCAGAGCTGCTCCAATAATCGGCGTGCTGGAAGACAGCCGGGGCGTGCAACGCAAAGCTGAGCACCACCAACAACGCGAGAACAGGACGACCGGCCTGTCCGCTCATCAGTTGCGCTACCGCCGGTACGCAGAGCAGTGCCAGCAAGGGCACGACTTCCGCTGCCAGTCGAGAGCCCCAGCAGTGGCCGCCCCACCAGCAGCCCCAGGAACCGACGAGGGCCAGGTGCAAAAACGTCGCGGTCAGGCAGAACCATCCCCAGCCGGCTGGCCCCGCTGCGGGACAACGGCGGGCGCATCCAGAGGAATAGGCTGAACGTCAGACCCACCAGCAGCCACGGTTGATAAACGAACAAGCCCCGCGCCGGGCTGAACAAAACCCCCTTCAATCCTTCGCTGACCGTTCCGAACCATGCTTCCCTCGCCAGCAGGCCGACCGACGGACCGAGCGGCGTACCGTAGAGCGACGCATGAAGAATCGCCCACGGGATGAAGGCGACCGCGGCGGCCAAACCGACCCGCACGGCTCGGCGCGGCTCACGCACCAGTACCCACGCACCGAACGACACCACGAGAAGGCTCGCGGACAACCGGCACGCCAGCATCATGGCACAGGCCACACCCTGAAGCCAGGTTCCCCCGCGCACCGGGCGAACCGAGCGGCGAAATTCGAGGAACAGTACGACCAGCATCCAGAAGATGACGCCGCCCTGCTGCCACAGCGCCTGGCCACAGGTGGAGAAGAGAGCGGACCCGACAGCCAGGAGCAGCGTGCTAACCAGCGCCGGCGTGGGCTTCGTCAGGTGCAAGGCGAGCAGGAAGAACAAGCCGACGGAACCGGCCGCCACCCAGGCAGCGGTAAATTTCTCCAGGCGTTCGTGTGTCCGGGGGGAGTGAAGGTCGGCGCCAACGAGGCGGGCCAGTGCGACCACGGGTAGAGCAAACGACACCATGCCGGAGGGATACCCGGAGATGATGTGTCCACCGACCCGTATCGTGCAGCACGGCACGTCGGTGGCAGACACCAGGGTGTAGACCGGCAGCGCAGCAGCGATCTGATCGTCAAGGTCCAGAGTGCCTTCGGTAACAAGGCTGCAGGCCGTCGGGATTACGGGCCAGGTATCTGAGACGCCCATGTTGCGACTGTTCGCCAGAAAGAGGATCGCGCTCGGCAGCACGACGAACACAAGCGCCGCCAGCCACGGGACGCGGTCGTAGCGGGACAGGTCGGCCGGCAGGGATTGTAAGAGTCGGCGTGCCCAGAGGCTGACCCGTCGGCGGTAAGCCGCGTTCAATGCCAGCCGCACCAGGGGTAAGAAGAGAGAGAGGGCCAGCCAGTCGCCGTGACGCCCGCGTGCCCGGAGGCAGAGCACGAGAACGAAGCCCACGAAGCCGAGTTGCAGCCAGTCCAGAACGGCAGCGAGTGAAGGGTGGAGCGCGGAGGGTCCTTGTTCCTGACCCTCGATTCTCCCCCCTCTCTCCCCATTCGTGAGTACAGATTCGCCTTCACGACGACCCCTCCTTGGGCTTTTTTTCTGCTTGTCAGCTCGCGTTCCGAATCTGTTCTCCATCGACAGTTGATCGCACCAACCGGTTTCAGGCAGCGGCGGGCAACCGGACTGTTTCGCGCGCCATGCCGACAGTCACGACAGACAGGCCGGCACGTCGAAACGTGAGACGATCTATCAGGCGGAAGAGCGGCACCAGCAGGTTGTAGAACCAAACCATCTTCCGCGGCGGAGTCTTCCGCTTCAGCAGACTGCCGGAGAGAAACCAGCCAAGGGTACCGGCGAGGTTAAAGTAAAACGACTGCGTAACATCCAAGCCGTTGTCCGTGAACAGGCGATTCAGCGAGCCGCGTGTGTGACGCCGGAAGTGACACAACTCGCGGTCGAGCCGATTGTAAAGGAAACGATAAGCCGGCACCAGAACGATGAGCCGACCACCCGGTCTCAGCAATCGCTGGGCGTTGGCCATCGCAAGGTTGTCGTCCTCGATATGTTCGACCACGTTCAGAGCGAACACGGTACCGAAGCGGCCAAGCAACTCGCCGTAGACGCGGTTGAAATTGGGATGGACGAGATCGAGTTGGATCACGCCGCGACAGGAGGGACGGTCGGCGAACTTACGGTGAAGGTGATCGCAATAGCCCGGTCGCACATCGCTGAGGTACGACTCGAAACCGCCATCGAGCAATTGAGCCGAAAGGTTACCGATGCCGCTGCCCACTTCCAGTACTGGGCTGACCAAATAGGGCCGGATCGTCTCAAACATCCAGCGGTTGAATCGCGGCGCGAGCGCCATTACCTCAAGGGTTTCCTCACCCTCAGGGTCTTTCTCTTTGAAGGCGAATGATTGCGTCAGCGCTTGCTGGGTTCGAGAAGACATAGACCCTCACCTTTCCTGGTCCTGGATGAAAGCCAGTTCCGCCGGTAGTCCTCAAATCACCTTCGGATCGCTCGTTGATCGGCTAGCCGGGATGGCATGGTTCAAAGGCGGGTAATACGCTGGTAGGACGGATTTGCAATCCGTCCGCGCGAGCCCGGACGGATTGCAAATCCGTCCTACCAGCGTGTTGCCCAAACCTGTGCCTCGTTTGAACCATGCCGCCGGGATCGACACTTGAGCCCACTCCTGCGTTCTGCCCAGACCCCTGAGCACACGCGAGTGCGTGGATGGTCCAGGTGACACTGACTAACTCGGGTGAATCGTGTGCCTGCTTTCGCTCTCAACCCGTTGTCAGGTGTCGTGCCAATCGCAACACGGGCAAAACCACCATCACGAGCGGCTCTACCCAGAGAACAGTCGGCCAGGTTTTCCGGCATTGGATGAAGCCGAGCCACAGCGTCAGCGGTAGGAAGGCGAAATCGAATTGGCCGTCATATCCATACGCATCCACGGGTATCGTGATGGCGTCGTAGGGCGCTTCGTTGATCCGTGTCTGACCCACGCAAACCAGGGTGGATACATCACCGCGGCACATGGCGACGTAGACCCCGAGCAGCAGCGCGTAAGCCGCCATGACCACCACTGCGAGTTTCCAATACGCCGCCATGCACCCTCCCGGCCGATAATTGGAGTCGTTCGTCACGCCGCCAACCGCGTGCGTTTTCGCAGGAAGTTCGCGCAGCTCTGCACGACACGCACCTGCTGTTCGACGGTGATCTCGGGGAACATCGGCAGCGCCAGCACGCCGCGGGCCGCCTCTTCGCTGGCAGGAAAGTCGCCCTCGCCGTAGCCGAGGTAAGCCAGACACTCCTGGCGATGCAGGGGAACGGGGTAGTAGATCTCGCAGCCGATCTTCTCCGCCTTGAAATGTCGCACCAGGGCATCGCGTTCCCCATGGGCGACACGGACGACATACTGGTTGAACGTGTGGCGGCGTTTCGCTTTCACCTTCGGGCGTTCCAGGAAATGCGTGAGATGGTTCTCTTCCAGTAGGCCGTCATAGCGGGCAGCGGCGGCCTGACGACCTGCGATCCACTGGTCAAGGTAAGGTAGCTTCACGCGCAGCATGGCCGCCTGGAGCGCGTCAATGCGGGCATTCCAGCCGATGTACTTGTGATAATACTTCGGCTCCATGCCGTGGACGCGCAGGCAAGTCATCCGCTGCGCCCATTCCGGATCGCCCGTCACTACCATACCCGCATCGCCGTAAGTGCCGAGGTTCTTGGTGGGGTAGAAGCTCAGACAGCCCAGGCTGCCGAGACTGCCGGCCCGCTTGCCCTGATACTCGGCACCGAGCGACTGGGCTGCGTCCTCGATCAGTGTGAGGTTGTGCCGCTCGGCGATACGCCACAACGGATCCATCTCGGCGCACTGGCCGAAGAGATGAACGACGAGGATGGCGCGCGTCCGGTCGGTGATCTTGTTTTCGACCTGTAGGGGGTCCAGGTTGAACGTGACGGGGTCGATGTCGGTCAGCACCGGGCGGGCGCCGGTGCGACAGACCGAGCCAGCGGTGGCGAAGAAGGTGAAGGTGGGCAGGATAACCTCGTCGCCTGGTCCGATGTCCAGGGCGTGGAGGGCGAGCAGCAGGGCGTCGGTGCCGGAGCCGCAACCGACGCCGTGGCTGACACCGCAGTAGCCGGCCACCTCCTCTTCCAGGGCGGCCACCTCCGGGCCGAGGATCACTTGCCCGGAACCCAGGACGCGCTGAAGAGCCGCTTCGATCTGCGGCTGCAACTCCTGGTACTGGGTCTGAAGGTCACAGAGAGGCACTCCTGCCGCGTATGTCGCCGCCATCCACCGACTCCCATCCGCCAGGTAAAGGCGTCCGTTCCGGGGGCGCCTCGCGGACCATCCGGTCAAGGACCGGGGCCGGCCCGCAGTCGTGCAACGGTAAGAAGAGATGCGAAGAAAATCAAGACAGGCTATTCGGCCCGCGGAGTGTGCAGAGGCCCGGAGTCCCGTACTTCCGACGGTTTTCCATAGGCCGTTGTTCTCATCTCTGTTATGTTGCGCTTATCTCGACGGTTTCCTTCCAAACGCCGGCATGAGCGAGGATGCGAGCGATGAGTGGTGAAGCGCGTTGGGACCGGTGGTGGATTGGCGAGGGGACGATAGCCCGGGTGCCGTTCTTCGTCGTGGGGACGCTGCTGCTCCTGGTGAAGCACGGCCTGGACGCGGCGGTGGCACACTTCGCCTTCAGCCGCACCTGGCAACCCTTTTATTACTTCATCTTGCCGGAGAACAGCCTCAGCTTTCTGCGGATGTCGTCGGACGATAGTCTGTTCTTCGGTGTGCTTCTCGCGCTAGCCCAACCATTCATCGCGGTCGGCGTGCTGCTGACGATGGCCCGCCTCCGTTCGGCGGGGTTGTCGCGCGGTCTCGTGTTCCTGTTCTTCGTTCCCGTTGTCAACCTGTTCCTGTTCGTGTTGCTTTGCGTGTTGCCGCCGCGCCCGGAGGACGTGGAGGCGCAGCGAGAAATGGATGAGGCGCCTGACCAGGTCGCCGCGATGCGAGGTCCGTACCGGGAGGTGGCCGAAGGTTATCGCCGCTGGCGACGGCTGCACGCGGTCCATCGCCGCATCACGAACGAGACGACAGCCGGAAGTGCGGCCGTGGCCCTGGCATTGTGCGTTCCGGCGACGTTGGGGGCTGTCTTTCTGGGTACGTTCGTTCTACGGAACTATGGCTGGGGGCTGTTCGTTGGCGGACCGTTCTGTCTGGGATTGGGATCGGTTGTGCTGTTCGGCCTGACGCGCGCCGCAGCCCTTCGGCGCCTGCATGAAATTGGCCATGTCGGCGACGACTCTGGCCGGTCTCGCCGTGCTGGCTTTCGCGATGGAAGGGGCGATCTGTCTTATCATGGCCGCGCCGATCGGCTACTGCCTCGCGTTCATGGGCGCACTGGTTGGATACGCCGTGCAGTCCCGCCCCTGGAGCGCGCGGGATAACCCAGCGACGCTCCTCCTGCTGCTCGTTCTGCTGCCGACACTGATGGCCGCCGAGGCCGCCGGGCAGCCCGAGCCGACCGTCATCGAGGCGACCACCGTGATCGAAATCGACGCGCCGCCCGAAGTGGTCTGGCGACACGTCGTCTCCTTCCCGGAACTTGCTCCACCCGACGAGCTGCTGTTCCGCTGCGGCGTGGCCTACCCGGTATGTGCGGCGATTGAGGGCCACGGTACGGGGGCGGTGCGGCGTTGCGTGTTCGACACCGGCACGTTCGTCGAGCCGATCGAGGTCTGGGACGAGCCAAGGTTGCTGCGTTTCCGTGTCGAAGATCAGCCCGAGCCGATGCACGAGTGGAGTCCCTATCCGATCCATCCACCGCACCTGAACGGTTATTTGCGGAGCCTGCGCGGCCAATTCCGTCTCATCGACCTGGGAAACGGCCGAACGCGCTTGGAAGGGACGACGTGGTACACCAACGCCATGTGGCCAGAGGCGTACTGGAAGCAGTGGTCCGACGGGATCATCCACAAGATTCATGGACGAGTGCTGCGGCACATCAAGGACCTGGCCGAGACGGAAGCACGGGGGTACTGAGAGACCCATGCTCACCGCGATTCACCCGATAGCGCCACGCACCTTAATCAAGGCATTTCTCCCCTCTCCCCGGTACTCCGGGGAGAGGGGCCGGGGGTGAGGGGTGAGCCGCTGAGCAGTGTTCTAGCCCTCTCCCCTCACCCCCAACCCCTCTCCCCGGAGTACCGGGGAGAGGGGAGTAAAACGGTATTATGAGCGGATGCCTCAGAGTCCCGTTGAACTGCCGGGGTTCGGAAATAGCGGTCCGCCGCTTGTGCCGCCGCGCAGCGGCGTCGTCCGCGGCCTCGGCGGCTTCACCGGCACCTCTTCCTCATCCTCATCCTCCTCATCCGGCGTGGGGTCCGGCTTCGGCAGCGCCTGCTTGATCGACAGACCGATGCGGTGCTGTTCCTTGTCCACGCTCAGCACCATCACTTTCACTTCCTGATCGACCTTCACCACATCCGTGACGCGCCAGATACGCTGCCCGGCAACCTCGGAAATGTGGACCAGACCTTCGACGGCCGGCTCCAGCTCGACGAAGGCACCGAACTCCGCGGTCCGCGTCACCTTGCCGTTGAGCACCGTGCCGATCGGATACTTCTGCTCGATGTCATCCCACGGACTCGGTTCGAGCTGTTTCAGACCGAGGCTGAGCTTCATCTTCTCGCGGTCGATGCGCAGGACTTTCACCTTGACCGACTGGCCAGGCTGCACCACCTTGGTGGCGTCCTGGACTCGTATCCAGCTCATGTCGCTGATGTGGACCAGTCCGTCCACGCCACCGAGATCGACAAAGGCGCCGAATTCCTTCACCGAGCGGACGATTCCCTGGCGAACTTGCCCCTCGGCCAGCTCGGCCCAGAGCTTCACCTTGTTTTCCTCGCGCTCCTTGTCCAGCAGTGCTCGCCGGCTAACGACGAGATTGCGCTCCTCCGGATTGGCCTCGGCGACCATGCAACGCAGCCGTTGGTTGACGTACTGATCGACGCTTTCGACGCGGAACAGTTCGATATGGCTGATGGGCATGAAGCCGCGGATGCCGTTGACGTCCACTTCCAGGCCGCCCTTGTTGGTGGCGGTGACGCGGGCCTCGACGATCATCCCCTCGGCGACACTGGACCAATCCACGTGAACGGCCGCCCCTTGCCGGGACAGGAGAATGAGACCGTTCGCGCGATCGAATCCCTCGATGTGGAAGTCCACCTCGTCGCCGGCCTGGGGCGGACCGTCCGGGAACATCTCCAGCGGCATGACGCCCTGGCTGCGGCCGCCGGGTAGATCGACGAACACATCCTTGCCGTGGACGCGGAAAACGCGGCCCTTCTGCGGCCCCTTCTCCGGCTCAGCTTTCTTCTTCGGCGCCTCGCCGTACAACTCCTTGTCGCTGGCGCCCCCCATCGCCTCCTGGAGTTCCTTCTCCATCTCCTCGTCGAAGGCGTCGATTTTCTTGCCGTAGCCGTAGGTCTGCTCGTGTTCGACCGACGGCACCGGCCCGACCTTCTCTCGCGGTTTGCTCGCCTTTTCGCGTAAGAGTGCGATGCGGTCCGGCTTGCGGCCGACCAGCGGTTCTTCCGGCGGAGGGACCGGTATCTGTGAAACGGGGGCGTCGGCAGGCTTGTCTTGTTCGCTCATGACGGACACCTTTGTTTTGCCGCTGGCGGCTTAGCAGAAGAGATTGCCAAGCCGCCAGCGGCAAAGTCGAATTAGCGTTTGATCTCCCGCACACGAAGGTTACGGAAGTCGATTTTGCCGCCGTGATTCTGGAGGCAGATGTACCCTTTCAACGGCTTGTCCTTGATCTCGGCGATCGTCGTCTGGTCCACGTCGAGAACCTTCTTGTCGTTGAGTGTGATCGTAATGCGCGGACCGACGCACTCGATTGCCATGACGTTCCACTCCCCAGCAGGTCGGGCGGCGCTCATTTGCGGAGCAACGTAATTATACAACGAACCGCTGGTATGCTTGTCCGGCTTGAGGTCGCCGTCGTCCTGAATCTGGACCTCATAAGCGGCGAACGAGGGCCGGGTCTGGGCGGAGCGCTTGGGGTCGAAGGGAACGGTGCGAATGCCGATGCCGCTATTGCAGCGCGGCGACTTCGGCGTGGCCTTCGGACCCATGCGATATTCGACGTGCAGGTGGAAGTCGCCGAACTCCTTCGGGGTGTAGCGCAGGAAGCCGTAACTGCGCGAACCGACCATGCACGAGAGCAGGCCGTCCTTCGCCACCCAGACCGGCTTCATCTCGGTGCCGTCCTTGTATTCCTTGTCCCCCTCGGCAAGCCAACCGTCGAGATCCTTGCCGTTGAACAGTTCGAGCGGCTTCTCCGTGTCGCCGGGAGTACCGGCAGCTACGAGAAGGAGCAACAACGAGGACGCCGCCATCTTTCTCAGGTTCATCGCTGGCTCCTGTCAATCTACCGCAGTTATCGCTTGCTGAAAGGCTATGAAACCGCCCTCCGACCTGCAACCGCGTGGACCGTCGTTCATGGCAGCAAGCGCACCTCCGGCAGCAGCGACGGTTCGTGCGCCTTGCCATCCTGATCGCGTTCCCAGGCGGAGACCCAGTCGGCCCACCACAGCGGCATTCGGCTGAACAGCACGCGGTTCCACGGCAGAGCGGCCTGGTCGGCGGGATTATACTTCACCACCCGGCCATCCTGCCAGGCGATCAATTTGTTGTCTTTCATCGCCCAGGTTGCGCCCGGAGACAAGACGGCGGCCACCTGCTCGACGACTACATCGACCCCGGCCAGCTTGTAGAAACCCGCCAGCGCGTCGGCCAGGACGAGCCGCTCCTCGCGGCCGAGGTTGGCTAACCAGCCCGGCCGGCACACCGACGCCACCAGCCAACCCGACTGTTCCTCGAACGCGATCTCCATACTTTCGGGAGTCAGCCGCCGCATGATGGACGTTTCGGTGCCTTCCACGCCGTGTGGGCCATGAGCGGGAATGGAGCGCGCCAACTCTCCAGTCCGGACGATCTCGATGCGGATCTGGTTCGTCGCCGCATGGACCGCGCCGACAAACAGCGTTTGCCTCCAACCCCGGCTGCCTTCGAGCATCATCAAAAGGCCGCGTTCCGCGAAATGCCGGACCGCCTCTTCGACGTGGTGCAAGTCCTCGCGCCGTTTGCGTGCCCGGGCGGCTTGGCGCCGCCGCTCATAGCGCCGCAGTTTGGCGAACAACTTCGGCAGCGTCCCCGAGTGGAAGCCCGGTCGCATCAACCGGAGCATCGTCTCGCCGTGCGAGCCGATAAGCACCGGCTTCAATTCGTTGGGCTGGTTGGCCTGGTAGAGCTTCCAGTTCTCCTTCAGCTCCCACACCAGGAAACCGGCAATGCCAGGCATCAGGACGATGACCATAATCGCCAGCCCGTGTCCCGCCGCCCGCCCCACCACCGGCTCCAGCGTCGCCAGCAAGGCGGCGTTCAGCATCGGGATGAGCGGCACGATCAGTTTCGCCGCCACTGTCACGACCGGGAAATGCTTGATCGGGTTGATGGTCGGCTCGACGAAGAGGGTGATGACGATGCGCGTCACGTAGGACAGGGCGAACCACGTCAGCCCCAGCATGGGCTTCACCACCAGCGACATCCGGCTGTCGCCGGGGCGGAAGCGCAGCCATTCATCGACGGTGTAGATGATGCGATCGAGGCCCTCCAGCATCCACTTGAAAAAGGCCATGATCCGGCGAAACAGGCCCGGCACGAGGTCATCGCGCAGCAAATACCAGCCGCGCACCAGTGCCTCGGTACAAGCCTCTTCGGGCGCAAACCGAGGCGGGAGTTGAGCAACACGAGGGCGCCCAGGAACACCACACCGCCGGCCGCAGCGGCGACCTCGATTCCCGAATTGGCGAGGTAGAGCACCAGCGCCGCCGGCGCCGCCCAGATCAGCGGCTTGAGGGCGTAGAGGTACAGCAGAAGGTAGGGCCGGCTCTCCAGGACGCTACGCACCAGCGACAGTCGAATCAGCTTGGCGGGCACATCGTGGAACAGCAGGCGTAGGCAGCGGGCGACGAAGCAAAGCCCCGTCCACACCAGGCAGCGGAAGACGGCCGAGTGCAGCAGGCCGAGGAAGAACACGCTCGCCGCGAGAATCGGGACAATGTCCTCCGTCTCGAAGCTCAACCCGGAACGATGGCCGACCCGGTGCGCGGCGGCGCTGCGAGGTCGCTGCTCACCAGCCGGGCGATGCGGTTGCTGAGGTGCTCCACCTCTTCCTCGGCCAGTTGCGGTCCCTTGACGGCGACGCAAGCACCGCCGATCGGCAGGATCAGAAAGAGCACGAGGAAACGGCCGATCTTCGTGCCGAAGAAAATGGAACTGAGACGTTGCAGCCAGGCGCAGATAGATCTCGCCGCGGCGATAGACGCCGTCCAGGGCGACGGCCAGTCTACGATTGGCTTTCAGCAACTTGTCGCCCATCACCACCTCGCCGGGGTCGGGCACGTCCGGCAGCTTCAGGCGGTTGCGGGCCAGCACGTCGCGCAGGTCGCTCATGGTCAGGAAGCCGCGCTCGACGACGCGGTCCAGCATCTCCTCCACCACCGTATCGCGGGCCACCTTCTCGCAGAAGTTCGTCGGTCGAAGGTCCACGTCATCGAGAGCGCTGCGGATGAGCGGGCGGAAGTGCTCGCGCAGACGCTTCTCCGCATGATGCAGGGCGTGGGAGACGAGGCCGCGCAATCGTGAGCGTACGTCGTCGGGGAGGTGGGTCACCGCCAGACGGCGCAAGGCGCGGCGCAGAAATTTGACGGTCAGCACAAACGGTTCGTGCGGCAGCAACCGCTTGACCGGCCGCTGGCCCCAGGTCACCGCCCATTCCACGAGATCGAGGGCGTAAATCTCTTTCTCCTGGTTGATGCAGGCATTCTGCAGGTCGTAGAGCAGCCTGGCCTCGACGGGCCACAACCCTCCAGCCGCTGGTTCCAGCAATGCTTCCAGGCCGATCCGCCATTGCGCCGCCTCTGCCGGGGGAAAGTGCAGTGCTTTCTGGAGGCGATCGGTCAAACGGCTCAGCGCATCGAGAGCCGCGAGACGGTTGCCGGCACGGAAGTGGAGCCGGGCCGCACGGACGTCGTTGCCGAGAGCCGCCGCACTGGCCGCGTTTTGCGACTGACTGGGATCGGCCGGTACGACGATCGACGATCCCGGCGTGCGCGCGCCTTGCTCCACGTGATCTTCCGGAATGGCTTCCGGCAACGGCGCTCCTTCGGGGCGAGTCTGGGTGAACAGGTCGTCGGCGTTCACGTCCTCGGCGAGAAGACGGTCAACTGCATCGAAGTCGGAGGATGCCGGGAAGTAGCGAGGCAGCAAGTGCCGGGCGAAGTAGCGCAGCTCCAGGTAGACGGCCGTGAATTCTTCGTAGACCGTCTGCCCTTCTCCCTCGGCATGAGCGCCGGAAGCAGGCAAAAGGAAGTTTTCCTGTTGCAGGACGGAGCGAGCCTCGGAAAACGCCGTGGTTCCGAGGCGGCGCACCCGATCCGCGACGGCTGCCGCATCGAGGTTGCGAGCCGCCAGAGCGGCGTGGACGCGGGCATGGAACAGAAACCGCCACGACACCAGCAGAATGCTCGCGGCGGAGCGGGACCGGAGTCGGCTCGGATCGGGCTGCGGCAGCAGGATCACCGTTTCGGGCAGTTCGCGGCCCGGCGCGATCCGCAGCTCGTCGCGGTCGGCGATCCGCAGTAAAGCATCGCGTCCGAGGACGTAGGACTTGTAATGCGGCACCTGCAAGCCCAATCCGGAGAGGCCGCGATCCTGCTTGATGACGCGACGCAGAATGCGCGGAGGCACGAGCAGGACGGAGGGATCGGTGCGCTGGAGGATCCCCTCAAGCTCAACGAGGGTCAGTCCGGCGCGGCGACGTTCATGGCGAACCTCCACGGGAATGCGGGCGTTACGCCATCCTACCCGGCGGCGCACCGAGACGCTACCGTACAACAAGAAGGGAACGTCGTTTAGCCGCGAGTTTTGCGAGCGCTGACCCAGCGCTCGCAAAAGCTCGCGGCTAAACGGGGAATCGTCACCGGATGTTCGAGGACACGAATGGACGGACCACACGACCCTTATGCGGCGCTGCGCCACCGCGACTACCGCTGTCTGCTGGGCGGCGGCGTTCTGGCGAGCATCGGTGCCGAGGTCCAGGCCGTTGCGGTCGGTTGGGAACTCTACCACCGGACTGACTCCGCCCTCGTTCTTGGCTTTACCGGGCTAGCGCAGTTTCTGCCCGTGCTGCTCTTCGCTTTGCCGGCGGGACACGCTGCCGATCGGTATAGTCGCAAGGGTTTGTTCCAGGCTGCGCAGGGGCTGCTGTTTCTGTCCGCGGTGGGCCTTGCGTTCTTGTCGGCGTGCCAGGGGCCGATTCCGTTGGTGTTTCTGTGTCTGATCCTGGCCGGGATCGGCCGGGCGTTCAGCGCTCCGGCCCGCTCCTCTCTGCTCCGTCAGGTGGTGCCCGATGAAGCCCTCGGCAACGCCGTCACCTGGAATAGCAGCGGCTGGCAGCTGGCAAACGTCGTCGGGCCTTCTCTGGGAGGATTGGCGATCGCGCTCGCGGAACGCGCCGTCCCGGCCTATGTTCTGTCGGCATTCTGCTTCCTGAGTTGCGTTCTGCTGCTGGCCCCGATTCACCCCCGTCCCTTGCCGATGGCCACGGACACGCGCTCGCTGACCTCGTTGCTGGCCGGGGTCCGATTCGTCTGGGGGACCGAGCTGCTGCTGGCGGCGATCACGCTGGATCTCTTCGCGGTGCTCCTCGGCGGAGCTACTGCTCTGTTGCCGATCTTTGCGAGGGACATCCTCCACGTCGGTCCGGCTGGTCTCGGCTGGCTCCGGGCCTCCCCTGCGATCGGAGCACTAACGATGGCGGTGGTGCTGGCCCATCGACCGCCGTTGCGCCGCGCCGGCCGGGCGTTGCTATTGGCCGTGGTGGGGTTCGGACTGGCGACCATCGTGTTCGGGCTGTCGAGGAACCCTGCGTTGTCGTTCGCCATGCTGGCCCTGACAGGTGCGCTGGACAACATCAGCGTGGTGATTCGCGGCACGCTGATGCAGACGCTCACTCCGAACGAAATGCGCGGCCGGGTGGCGGCAGTGAACTCCGTGTTCATCAGCTCCTCGAACGAGTTGGGAGCGTTCGAGTCGGGGGCGACCGCCGAGCTGTTCGGACCGATGGGTTCGGTGGTCGGCGGTGGTGTCGGAACGATCGTCGTGGTCCTTCTGGTGATGCTGCGCTGGCCGCGATTGGGACGGCTGGGTCCCGCGTGGTCGCCCATGCCGGTGCTTGAAACGAAGGACAGCTCGACCGTCGGAGACGGGCCTTCCTGCTCCCCTCGCCCCGGTACTCCGGGGAGAGGGGTCGGGGGTGAGGGGTGAGCCGCTAGGCAGTGTTCTGGCCATCACCCCGGAGTACCGGGGCGAGAGGAGCGGCGCTGTAGCACGAAACGGATGATATTGTGCGACGACCTCTCATTTCACCGGCGCCGTACGCGGAATGCCGTACCAGGCTAGGTTGCATACCGCGCTCCTCCTCGTCCAGCGTCAGATCGACGGCGGCCAGGCTGGCGTCGAGCTGCTCCGCGCGGCTGGCGCCGAGAATGGCGGACGTGACACCCGGTTGGGCCAGAACCCACGCCACCGCGACCGTCACCAGCGATCGGCCGCGCGGCTCGAAGAAGCTCCGCAGTCGGCCCACCGCCTCCAGCATCGTCTGATGCCAGTAGCGATCCCGGTACAGATCGCCGGTCTTGCCCAACGTGAATCGCGTGCCAGCCGGCGGCGCCTCCAGGCTTCGGTACTTGCCGCTGAGGAACCCGCCGGCCAGCGGGTTGTAGGCGATCACGCCCACTCCCTGATCGCGGCACAGCGGCAGCAGTTCCGCCTCGATGTCGCGGTGCAGCAGGTTATAGCGCGGCTGCACACAGTCGTAGCGGGCCAGGCTGAGCCGTTCGCTGACGCCGAGGTTCAGCGCGAGCTGCCACGCGGCGAAGTTCGAGCAGCCGACGTAGCGCACCTTGCCGGAGCGGACGAGGTCGTCGAACGCCCGCATCGTCTCTTCGGCCGGCGTGTCGGGGTCGAAAGAATGCGACTGATAGAGATCGATGTAGTCGGTCTTCAGCCGGCGCAAACTGTCCTCGACGGCCTTGAGGATGTGCTTGCGCGACAGCCCCTCGTCGTTGGGTCCATGACCGACGCGGATACGGCACTTGGTCGCCAGCACGAAGCGATCGCGCTTGCCGTGCAGCCATTTGCCGACGATCTCCTCGGTGCGGCCGTTCGTCTCTGGTGTCGGCGGCACGGGGTAGCAGTCAGCCGTGTCGAGAAAGGTGACGCCGGCTTCCGCGGCGCGGTTCAAAATGGCGAACGACGTCGGCTCGTCACACTGATGGCCGAAAGTCATGGTGCCCAGGCAGAGTTCGGTTACCTTCAGGCCGGTGCGGCCCATGCGATGGATTTTCATGGTTGCTCCTTGTGTTTAGCCGCGTACTCTCCCCTCTCCTCTGTACTCAGGGGAGAGGGGTCGGGGGTGAGGGGTTGGGCAGCAGAACACTGCTGAGGTGCCTCACCCCTCACCCCCGACCCCTCTCCCCTGAGTACAGAGGAGAGGGGAGAAGAAAACCGGAACGCTCGTCGGAGTCGCGCGGCTAAACGTTATCGTACCGATCACGGAAACGACCCACCATGACGCCGCACGCGCCGGCCGTGATCCGCAAGGCGAGCGTACTCTTCCGGTGCCAGTGGTCCCGGCGCGTCCAGCACCGTGAGGTTCTCTTCGAGTTCCGCACGTCCGTCCGGAGCCATCAGCGCCACGGCGACGGACGGCGATTGCAAGACGAAGCGATACCATGCCGGTGCGCGTGGCACGATGAATCCCGGTGGGTCGTCCGGCGTCGGCCGCAGCAATGCTCCCCAGCGCAGCGCGGTGTAGGTGACGACGGGCAGCCGCAATGCGTCCGTGACGGGAAAGACCTCCGTCTCGGCGCCGCGGTGGGCGGCGTTGTAGCGGATCATTAGCAGGTCGAGCAGGCCGGTGCGCGCGATCGACGCGGCGAGCTTACGCTGGTGCGTCGTCAAACCGATCTGGCGTACCATGCCGTCGCGCTGCGCCGCCGTGCAGAACGCCAGCGCCCCTCCGGGTCCGGCGATCTGCCGCCACTCGTCCGGCTCCTCGACATAGTAGAACGTCAGAACGTCGAGATAATCGGTGTGCAGTCGCTTCAGCATGTCGCGCAACTCGGTCGCTGCATCCGCCGCCGTGCGTGCCTCGAACTGGGCGCTGAGGATGACGTCCTTGCCCGCGCACCCAGATCAGCGATGGCGCGGTTCATGCCATTGTCATGCGTCCCGCACCAATTGAGAAAGTTGATGCCGCGGCTTAATGCGAGATGCACGTCGTCGCCAGTCAGGTTCGTGTTGCCGCGCGAGGCGAGACCGAGCCGGCAGATGGCGTGGGAGAGTAGGAAGGGACGCTTTTCGCCTGAACCGGCTATCTTCCCTGGATGGTTTCTCACAGCGTGGACTCGCTCGGCTCCTCAAACTCGACGTTCAGAAGCCATTCCCTGACGTGCGGATCGCTCCCTTCGATTTCTTCGGGCGTAATCGTCAGCAGCGTCATGATGTCTGCTTGAATCCGTTCCGGCAGTTTCTTGAGATATTTCTCCACCATGGCGCTCGCGCTTGCTACCGTCTTTCCCTTTGAAGCGGGGATCGATAACGCGAACGCGGATGGAGGCGGAGTTATACCGATATGCGTCAACTTGTTGGAACGCCTTGCGCAGGCTCTCCTCCACCTGTCGCGTTTCGGGCGTCTGCATTTCTTTCCAGCGAGGCTGAGTAGTCTTGCTCATGGCAATCGTTCTTCGTTATCCGGTCGGTTACTTTTTCTCCCAAACAGGTGGCTGCGGAGTTGGCAACTCCAACTGGTCGGGGAAGTTCGGGAGGATCAATTTCACCCTGCTCCGATCCCCACCGACACCCGCTCCATCGACAAACTTCCAATCGGAGCCGCGATCCTTTGAGACGGCTATCATATAGGTTGGCGTTCGCCCCCGGGTACCGCCGGGACCGGTCATCTCAAGTTGATACGAGATTACTGCGTAAATATCACCGGAGACCTCGACCAATCGAGATGGCTCTCCAAAAACGAATTCCTTCATTTGGAACCCATCGTTCTTCATCTCTCCCGCGATTGACACTAGCCGTTTTATGAATGCCTCGCGGCCACCCATTTTCTCTATCAAAGTTGCAGGTACGAGTTCAACCAGTTGAGCGTGATCCTCTTCGAGCACTGCTCGGCTTACTTTTTTGCGCCTGCATCTTGAGGTTTTTCAGTGCTGGTTCCTCGTTGAACAGTTCGTCTGGATCCGGTCCCTTTCCCGATGGCTTGGACGAACAGCCGACAACGAGAACCAGAATCAGACGGCCGGCACATCGCATCTTTCACTCCATCGGATTCCAGCTTACTGCCCCATCGAATGCTATGCACACGTTCTCATCCGAGTCAAGGAAGAACAGCGTTCCGCGATAGAAACGGACAGCGATCGGATCGCTGCTAAACGACACTGATTGCTCAGAACTCGATCTGTACCAGGAGCGACTCGACCGCGATCTAGTACTCCCAGTGGAGTCTTCCCTGGAAGACATTGACCGGGCCTCGGTCACTGTTGAACGCCGGGTCAGCGAAGAACTGGTAGTCGAACGCCAAGTGAAAGTTCTTTCCGATGGCAAAATCATAATACGTTTCCAAAGACTTCTCGCAGGCGTAGCTCAAGTTGCCGTCGCCGTTAAGAATGCCCGTGCCGCCCGCCTTCAGGAAGGCTTGCTGTTGGGACGAAGCACCGACCAAATTACCGCACAAACCGAAGGTGTCGCCGGGACGGTGCCATGCGGCGCCTTTGACGCTCACGCCCAGCTGTACCGTCCAGTCAGCGTCGGTGTACGCCGCCGCCGCAACATGGCCGTCTTGCCAGCCAACCCGACCGAACACGCCGACGTTCTTCGCAATCTCCTGTTCCCAATTCACCCCAAAACCGTATTTGTCACGGAAGGCGAAGGCGGCCGCCGGGACGGTTATTTCCACTCCTTGAGGGGTATTAGGAGGCGGAGGGGAGGCGAGCAGAAGACGGGTCGCCACGCTATAGCTGGCAAGGTAACCGTAGTCGGTCCATGCCTGAAGCCGGATGGCTCCGGGATGATCCTCGATGCGCCAACGGCGCTCCAATTCCAGCATCATTCCCCACTCTTTCCAAAACTCCCCGTCGGAGGTTTTCTCCCCAGGCTCGACGGGATAATTAAAGATCCGGTCGTCGGAGGTGAAACCATTCGGAAGGCTGGGCAATTGGAACCATCCATCGCGCACGGCCCAATCCGGCTGATTCAGCTCGAAGGCAATTCCTGTGGTGAATCCGATGGTATCCGCGGGATAATCCCAGGTGAGCATGGTGCTCGACCAACTCATGAATTGTGTGTGCGGATCGTGGTTGTAGGTGTTATTGTCGAAAATCTCCGCCATGTTAAGCCGGCCAACGGTGATGGTTAGCCGCGAAACGTCCCGTTTGCCGGGCAGCGTGAATGGGCCGTCGGGCACGTCCTCCTGTTCTCCGCCCAGGCCGACGGTTTGGCGAACAAAGAAGTGTGAAAACATGAACCGGGGATCCACGGTGCCGGCTTTGTACGCGTCCGCGTCGGGAAAGGCCTCGAGGCCAAAGGAGTTACTCAGGCCGAAGCCCTGCCACATAAGCAAATCCGCGTGAAACTCGGCACCCTGCCATAACGGCACGCCGAGAAAAAGGTCTGAGCTTAGTGTTCCCGTGCGTTGGGCTTCCGTGCTCAGGCTGTTGGGACCGGAGTACTTGGCACCGAATCCGGCGTCGAAACTCGGAATAATGGTGGTTTGAGCGTGGAAGTTCCATCCCTCGGGCAGTAACTTGAACTTATCCTCCTCCTTGTCCTTATCTTCCTTGTCCTTGTCGTCGTCGTTTTTCTCCGCCAACTTCGCCTGAGCCTGCTCCACTGTCATCTTGCCCTCAGCCACGAGCTGAAGGATCTTCTGCATCTCCTCTTTTTTGTCCTTGTCTTTGTCGTCGCCGTTTTTCTTCTTGTCCTTGCCGTTCTCGTCCTTCTTGTCATCCGGCGACGACTTTGCCGGCGCAGGGCAAGACGCCGAGCAGTCGCAGGACGCTTGCGGCATCGTGCGCGGCTTGGGCGGCTTTGGTTTGTCCTTGTCGGCAGGATCGTCAGTTTTCTCGTTATCGCCGACTTGCTTGACGGCGGGGGCACCGGTGTCGTTCGTCGCCTCCCACGGCGGCCTGATGGAGTTTTGCTGCACCGCAAGCTCGCGCATCGGCCCTAAGCACGCTGCAACGGCAAGTACGAGGATCGCACCAACAATGTTTGAGCGAATTGGGGCCATTCTCGGTACTCCTGAACGCTCAGGGCAACGGAATCGTTCCATCTTGTGGAAAGCGCCCGACCATGCACGTCGGATATGCGCCCGGTAGACTTTAACGCCTGTATCGAATGTATCGGTTAAGGACTTGTGCAATAATTAGTCATCTTCGTGATGGGGAACTCCGACGCGGTAGCTACCGGCGATCGGATGGCGCCGGCCATGGATTCCGGCGGCGATCCTTCTATTACGGTGCAGGTTACCCACTCTGTCAGAATCCGCTGGCAAGATCGTGAAGTGCGCCTTCCGAATCCGTCGATTTCTTGCGTGCCGGAGTTGACTCCGGTCCGTATGCTATACACACGAGATCGTTCTCTCCCCCGGAAGGATGACCATGAATCGAATCGCTATCTTGACCGTGTGTTTGGCCCTACCATTTGCTCCGCCGGCCCTCTCCGCCGCGGATGCCTCCAAGCCGCAATCTTCATCAAAGGAAATGGCTGATCTGGTCCGCAAGCTGAGCGACGACACTTTTGAGGTCCGCGATGCAGCCGGCCGGCGTTTGGCCGAGATGGGCAAGACGGCCGAGGCCGCCCTGCGCCAGGGACTGAACGACGACGATCCGGAAGTCCGTCGCCAGTGCCAGACCCTCTTGGAACGCGCGACGCGTTCCGACCTGATGGTCGCGCTTGACGCCTTCCTCGAAGACCGGCAAGAGAAGCACGTCCTGAAACTGCCGGCCTGGACGCGCTTCAGCAAGTTGGCCGGAGACGATGCGACCGCCAAGGCGTTGTTTGTGGAGATGTGCTGCAACGAAGCGCCGCTCCTGGAGGCGCTGGATAAGGATCCGAAACAAGCGGCCAGCAAATTCGCGGCTCGCTGCCAACAGCTGCAACAATCGCTCTTCACCGCGAACGGCACGCGGGCCACAGTGACTTTCGGCCAGGTGGCGGCCCTGCTCTTCATTGCCACCGATGGCCGCGTCCAGATCAACGCCCAGGCCGGTTATCCAATCTACACCCTCCTGAACCAACCGCAGCCGCGGGAAGGGTTCCAGAACAATCCCTTTGCCCGCAAACTACTCGTGAGCTACCTGGAGCAGCGCACCGACCAGAACCTCTTGCAGCAGAACCTCTACCTGGCGATGAACTTCAATCTGAAGGAAAGCGTGGGTTGGGCTCTCAAAATGGCCAAGAGCAAGGACACGCAACCGTACGTTCGCGCCACTGCTCTGGCCGTGGTCGGTAAGGTGGGCGGGAAGGAGCACGTCGCGGAGTTGGAAGCATTCCTGACCGACACGACCCAGCTCGGTCAGACGCAATTCAACCAGGTGCGCATCCACACCGAAGTGCGCGACGTGGCCCTGGCGATGATGGTTCAACTGAGCGGACAGAAAGCGGAGGACTACGGTTTCCCCTATCTCGCGGCGATTCAGCCGGCCCTGCGTGCCAATCCGCAGCAAGTCTTCTTCGCGCCAACGCTGCTCGGCTTCGGCGATGCCGCCAGCCGCGACGCCGCTCTCAAGAAGTGGAAAGAGTGGTCGGAAGCGGAGAAGAAGAAGTAATATTGCGGCGCTAAGCCGCCGGGGGTGCGCTATGCAACCCCTTCGGGGTAGACCGGGTCGGGGTCGTGATTGTTTCCGGGGGTGCGCGAGTACGCGACCCCCGGCTGAGTTATATAACCCCTTCGGGGTAAATGGCGGGCATTTCTGCATTTACCCCGAAGGGGTTATATAACTCAGCCGGGGGTCGCGTACTCGCGCACCCCCGGCTGCCGTTTCGCGCACCCCGGCTGCCGTTTCACACCCCCCGGCGTTTCCCCCCACATCCGCTCACATCGCCACAATCTGCCCCAACGCATCCGCGAGAAGATCGACGTCCGCTTCCGTGCTGAACGGTCCGGGGCTGACGCGGACCGTGCCGTCGGGGAAGGTGCCGAGAGAACGGTGTATGTACGGTGCGCAGTGCAGCCCGGGTCGGACGGCCACGTCGAACGACTGATCGAGAATGCCGCCGATCTCGGCCGCCGGCAGCATGTCGCAGCGGAAGCTGAGAGTACCAACTCGTCGAGAAGAGTCGCGGTGGCCGAACACCTCGAACGCCGGCATCTCATCCAGCTTGCTCCACAGCCGGTCGATCAACGCGGACTCGTGGGCGTGAATCCGGTCGATTCCCTGTGTCTTAACGTGGCGGATCCCCGCGGCCAGGCCGGCGATGCCGAGGACGTTGGGCGTACCGCCTTCGAGCCAGTAAGGAAACTCCGCGGGTTGCGTCTCGCTGGCCGAATCGCCGCCGGTCCCGCCTTCGCGCCACGGCCGGAGCTTCAGGCGCGGACTGACGTACAGCGCCCCGGTGCCGGTCGGGCCGAGCAAACCCTTGTGCCCCGGAAACGCCAGCAGGTCGATGTGTAGCGCCTGTACGTCGATCGGCAGAACCCCCGCGGTCTGGGCGGCGTCCACGAGCAAGATCGCCTCGCGTTCCCGTGTGATTCGGCCGACCTCGGCGATGGGCTGCACGGTGCCGAGGACGTTGCTGGCGTGAGTCAGCGCGACGAGGCGCGTGCGCGGCGTCAATGCCTTACGGACCGCATCCGGATCGAGCGTGCCGTCGCCGCCGGCCAAAAGGCGCGTCAGTGTGATGCGGCCGGCGAGTTCCAGCGCCCGCAGCGGCCGGCTGACGCTGTTGTGTTCGAGGTCGGTCGTGATGACATGGTCGCCGTCGTGCAGGACGCCCTTGAACGCCATGTTGAGCGCGTCGGTGCAATTGAGCGTGAAGACGAAGCGCTCCGGGGCTTGGCCGTGGAAGAGCTGGTTCAGCAGGTGGCGGCAGTTATCCAGCTCATGTTCCGCGGCGAGGGCCATCTTGTGGCCGGCGCGTCCCGGGTTGGCCAGATGCGATCGGGCGAAGACGTCGAGCGCCTGGTAGACGCTCTCCGGTTTCGGGAAGCTGGTGGCGGCGTTATCGAGGTAGATCATGTCCCGGCACTCAGGGCGGTGAACGACGTATCCACGGATAGGATAGCGGAAGCGCGGACGGGCGGCGCGGGGGCGGTAGTTTACGTTTCGCGCCATGCTGAGACTTGGATGGTTACCCTCGTCGTCTGGCCCGCAGCACCCGCGGATGACCGGCACTGTCAAAGATTGTCTTCCCCAGTTCGTAACCGCCCCGGGCCTCGATCTTCGCCCGCGCCGGTCTTTCCTGCGGCGATCCGATTTCCAAGATCAGATAACCATCCGGCTTCAGATAGGCGGGCGGCGCCGGCAATCAACCGGTCAAACACCGCGAAACCGTCCGGTCCGCCGTCGATCGCCTGATGCGGCTCGAAGTCACGCACACCGGGGGCCAACTTGGCGAGGTCCGCCGTCGGAATGTACGGCGGATTGCTGAGGATGAAGTCGAACCGTTCGCCCTCCGGAAGCGGTGCGAACAGATCGCCCTGGAGGAAGCGGATACGTTCGGCGACACCGTGCTTGGCCGCGTTACGCTGCGCCACTGTCAACGCCTTATCACTGACGTCTGTGGCCGTTAGGACCGCCCCCTTGTGCTGCCTGGCCAGCGCGACCGGCAGCGCCCCCGAGCCGGTGCCGATGTCGAGAATGCTCGGCGTCGGCAACACCTTCGCCAGCTGCAAACAGGCATCGACGACGCATTCAGTGTCCGGCCGCGGGATCAGCACGTCGCCGTTGACCTCGAACTCCAGCGAAAAGAACTCCTTGCGGCCGACGAGGTACGCCACCGGGCAACCCGCAACGCGCTTCTGAATGAGCTCACGGAATCGGCCGCGAACCTCCTCGGGAACGACTTCCTCGTAGCGAGTGTAGAGTTCGATCTTGCGGCAGCCGAGGGCATGGGCGAGCAGCACTTGCGCATCGAGCAACGGCGATTCGGATTCTTTCTGGGTGAGATAGTTCTTCGTCCAGTCGAGGAGACGCCGGATCGTCCAGGGTTGGTCGGTGCTCATGGGATGGTGCCCCCTCGTTTAGCCGCGAGCTTTTGCGAGCGCTGCACTCCGCGCTCGCAGAAGCTCGCGGCTAAACAGTATTCCCGAGGCGCTGCTTCTTATCGAAATCGCGCAGCGCCTGGATCAGCTCGGTGAGTTCGCCGGTGATGATGGCGTCCAGCTTGTACAGCGTCAGATTGATGCGATGGTCGGTGAGACGGTTCTGCGGAAAGTTGTAGGTGCGAATTCGTTCGCTGCGGTTGCCGGAGCCGATCAGGGTGCGCCGCGTTTCCGCCCGTGCCTCGTGCAACCGCTGTTGCTGGCGTTCGTAGATCCGGCTGCGCAACACGCGCATCGCCGAGGCATAGTTCTTGTGCTGGCTGCGTTCATCCTGGCATTTGACTTCCAACTCCTCCGGCGTGTCCTTCTTGTACCAAAGGCGGACGGCGCTCTCGGTTTTGTTCACGTGCTGGCCGCCCGCACCGCCGGCACGCATCACTTCCTTCTTGATGTCCTCGGGACGAATCTCGATCTGTACCTCGTCCGGTTCGGGCATGACGGCCACCGTTGCCGCCGAGGTGTGGATGCGGCCCTGCGTCTCGGTCTTCGGCACACGCTGAACGCGATGGCCGCCGCTCTCGTAGCGGAAGTGCTGGAAAACGTCGTCTCCACTGACGCCGAAGACAATGTCCTTGTACCCGCCCGCCTCACCGGGACTAAAGGAAATGTCCTCGACCTTCCAGCCCCTGTCGCGCGCGTAGTGAGTGTACATGCCGTAGAGGTTGCCGGCAAAGAGAGCGGCTTCGTCGCCGCCGGTGCCGGCGCGGATTTCCATGATGAGACTGTTGAACGTCTCGCCGTCGGCCAGGAGAAAATCCTCCAGCCGCGTTTGGAGAGCGACGCGGCGGACGGTCAGGTCGGCAATCTCCTGCCGGGCGAGCTGCTGCATCTCGGCATCGTTCTCCGCGGCGGCCAGCTCCTCGGCCTGGGTCAGCGCGTGGAGGACTTCCTTGTATTCGACATACGGTTTGATCTGCTTGGCCAGGGCGCCATGCTCCTTGGCGATCCGTGCAAACCGAGCGCGGTCGGCCACCACGGCGGCGTCGGAGAGCTGCTTTTCCAGATCGTGGAAACGTAGGACGGATTGTTCAAAGACGGGCCACATGGGAAGAGCCTCCGGGGTCGAGTCGAGAAGTGCGAAGGACGACCGACCGGCGGCATCGACCTTCGAGGATTAAGTGCGCATGATATTTCTCCGTGGGTTGTTTAGCCGCGAGCTTTTGCGAGCGTTGCGTCAAACGCTCGCAAAAGCTCGCGGCTAAACAACCCCGAATCTACTTGGCGGTTTCGGCGGCTTCGGTCTGTGGTTTGTTCTTCCCGAGGTTGTACTTGCCGGCGTACTTCTTCTGGAATTTCTCGACGCGGCCGGTGGTGTCTATGTACTTCATCTTGCCGGTGAAGAAGGGGTGGCACGCGGAGCAGATTTCGACCGTGATCTTCTTGCGCGTGCTGCGGGTGACGAACTTGTTCCCACAACCGCAGGTCACGGTCGCCTCGGTGTATTCGGGATGGATTCCGGACTTCATGACTATTCTCCGTTGGCGACGCTCAGTTAATCCATTTTAGGAAGCCGCTTGCGGCTTAGCAAGCCCCGTTGATGAGCACGCAGCGCAAGCAAGTGACCACTTGCTTGCGCTGCGTGCTCAGTTCCTACTCGAACTTGATCGTGTCGCCGTTCATGTAAAGCAGGTTGACCAGCGGGAGGATCTCCTGCACCTGCTTGTTTTTCTTCTCGTCCATGAAGAAGCGCAGGTGCGCGGTTGGTTGCAGGCCGAACGATTCGGGCTTCTGCGGATCGACCGGTACCCAGCCGCAGCCGTTGACGTACACTTCGCACCAGTTGTGGCTGGCGAAATCGCCCTTCGGCTTCGAGTCGGTGCCCGGTATCTTCGCCAGGCCCCACACGGGACGGGCCGGCACCCCGGCGGCACGGCACAGGGCGGTGAACAAGAGCGTGTAGCCGCGGCACTCGGCGTGGCCGCGGTCCAGAATCTCGTCCATCGTTTTGAAATCCAGCTCGCCGATGCCGGTCTTCTGCAAGCGATACTTGATGTTCGTACGCATCCATTCGAGGATGTTGCGGGCCGTCTCGGCGTCGTTCGTCCCCTTCAACCCGGTGACGACTTTCGCCAGCTTCGGGCTTTTCGGATCGATCGATTCGCTTGGACCGAGGAACGGCCGCACCTCGACCGGCAGCGGTCCCGTGGCCGGCTTGGCCATCTCCTTTTTGTAAGTGTACGGCGACACGGTTACCTTCGTGACCAGTTGCATCGACTGTGTTCCCTTCGGAACGATGTAGAGCAGGTCGTTGACGCTCGTCTTGACGACGCGATAGTTCTGTGCCCCCGTCACTTCATAGGTGGCGGTCTGATACGGCAAGTCCGCCTTGGGCACCGCGACGACGAAGGCGGTCCCGAGGATGGTCCCCGGCATCAGCCGCCCTTTCTGCGGATCGAGGTTCCAGGTGATCGTGTACGTCTGCTTTTTGAGCATGTCCGCGATCTCCTTCGCATCCTTGACCGCCGACGGGCCGATCTCGGCGGGATCGCGTTTCAGGATCTTGTCGCAGTATTCGCGGGCGCGGTCGAGGTCCTGATCGTTGTAGGCGTTGATGGCGACAAGTAGGAAGTATTGCGGCACCTTGTCGTTGATCTTGATGGCTTGCAGGGCGTGCTCGATGCCGTCGCTGAACTTGCCGGTCTGCCGCTCCAGGTCGCTGAGCAGGGCCAGGAACTTGTCGTCGTTCGGCACCAACTTGACGACCTTCTTCAACGCCGCGACGGCATCGTCGAGCTTCTTGGCACTGAGGTTTTTTTGCACTTCCTGCAGGAGTTGCTGGACTTCTTGTTCCGGCGCGGCCTGGATGTGAGCCGGCGTCAGGCAACCGGCGAGGACGACGACAAGGATCGAGTTGTATCTCATGGTCCACCTGGGTTCGTGCCGCTTGCGGCTAAGGACATCCAGAAAAACCTGTACCGCCGGCATTCTTGCCGGCCCGTGCCGACAGGAATGTCGGCGGTACAGAGTTTTGTCCGCTAGTCCCAAGCCGCAAGCGGCGAACGATCACTGCACGTTGAACGCCTTCTTCAGACAGGTCAGCGCTTCCTCACCCCGCGAGCGGTCCACCACGACGTTGATGCGCACCTCGCTGGTGTTAATCATGCTGATGTTGATGCCCTGCTGCGCCAGGGCGCCGAACATCCGCCGGGCGACGCCGGTGTGCGTCCTCATGCCGACGCCGAGAACGAACACCTTGGCGATGTTCGCGTCGGCCACCACTCTCGTCTTCCGGTCGATTGACGAGGCCGCCTCTTGCGTCAGGACCAAGGCCCGACCCACGTCGCTCAACGGCACGCTGAACGACAGATGGCCCTCGCCGTCGCTAAGGTTCTGCACGATCATATCGACGACGATCTTGGCGGAGGCCACGGCCTGGAACACCTTCGAGCAGTTGCCGGGGATGTCCGGCAGGTTGAAGACGGTGATACGGCCCTGGTCCGTGGTCAGCCAGACGTCGCTGACGACGATGTCTTCCATCGCGCTGAGGCGCTGCGTCAGCGCGGCTTGTGTATCGCGGAATGCCGACTCGGTTCCTACGGGGCGGCGCTCGAATGGACTGGCGTTGCGCGCCGCGTCGAGCGGCTGACCGGCGCCGGGCCGCGGTTCGCCGAGGTCGAACGCCTGATGCACCGCCCGCAGCGCCTTGACGCCGTCGGCCTTGTCCACCAGCACGCTGATCTTGATGTCGCCGGTGGTAATCATCTTCAGGTTGATGTTCTCCGCGGCCAGGGCGGCGAACATCCGCTCGGCGACGCCGGTATGCGTTCTCATGCCCGTGCCGACGATCGACACTTTGCTGACGTTATCCTCCGACTCGACGCGGGCTCCCAGCTCATCGGCCAGCGGTTTGAGCAGGGCCAGCGTCGCCGCCAGCTCGTTACCCAGCACCGTGAAGCCGAGGGCTGCCTTGCCGGCGCTGCCGACGTTCTGGGCGATCATGTCCACGACGATGTTGCGATCCGCAATCGCGGCAAAGATGCGATGGCTGACGCCGGGGCGGTCGGGCACTCCTTCGAGAACAACCCGAGCCTCGTCGCGCACCAGTGCGGCGCCGCAGACCGCGACGTCGCCCATCCAGTCGGCCTCGGGCACAATCCAGGTGCCTTCCGCATCGCTGAACGACGAGCGCACTTGCAACGGCACGTCGAACTTCTTGCCGAACTCGATGCTGCGCGAGTGCATGACGCCGGCGCCGACGCTCGCCAGCTCCAGCATCTCGTCGTAGCTGATGAACTCCATCTTCCGCGCCTCGGGAACGATGCGCGGGTCGGTGGTGTAGATGCCGTCCACGTCGGTGTAGATTTCACACCCCACGTCATCAGGAGTCAGGGAACAGGAGTCAGGAGTCAGGGTAGAACCATTCTGATTTTCGGTGTCCGACTCCTGACTCCTGCCTCCTGACTCCTGACTCCTGACCCCTGCGTGCTTCATGACCGCGGCCAGGGCGACGGCGGTGGTGTCGGAGCCGCCGCGGCCGAGCGTGGTGATGTTCAGATGCTCGTCGATGCCCTGGAAGCCGGCGACGATGACGATCTGCCCCTCATTGAGCGCCTGGCGCATCCGGGCGGTCGAAATGCTGCGGATGCGTGCCTTGGTGTGCGTGCTGTCGGTGACGATGCCGACCTGGGCGCCGGTGAAGCTGATGGCCTTTTCGCCGAGTTCTTGAATGGCCATCGCCATGAGCGCGATGGAGATCTGTTCGCCGGTAGCCAGGAGCATATCCATCTCGCGCGCCGGCGGCCGTTCGCTGATCTCGCGGGCCAGCTCGATCAGCTCGTCGGTGGTGTCTCCTCGTGCGCTGACGACGACGATGACTTGCTGTCCGGCCTGTTTGGCACGGATGGCACGGCGCGCCGCCGCCGTGATGCGCTCCGCATTGGCCACGCTGCTGCCGCCGAATTTCTGCACAATCAGACGCAAGATCCGATCTCCGCGGTCGAAGGCTGCAATCGGTTCCAGGGACGGATTTGCTCGACCGGACAGGACCGTCCGTCGTGCATGATAGCAGAGGAAGAGCGGTTGACTAGGAGCTTGTTGAGTTTCCCACTCTGGCTGCTCAGGGAATGATTGATCTGGCGAAGGCGGCATGGAGATCTTCGTGCTTCTCCGTGGCCAGGCGCGTTCCGGCAGCTTTGACTTCCGCGCGCGGTGTGGATCCTACGACTTCCCGTGTCTCGGCATCAATGGCCAGCAGACCAACCTCGCCCACCGTCCCGTAGCCCGGGCTGGTGAATAAGACAGGGACGATCCAGACCTCGGCACCCCGCAGCGTTAGTCGCCTGGGGGTTCCACCAGTGTAACCGACCGCGTAGAACCTCAGACAGTAGGAATTCGCGGCAACCTGCACCGCTTCGGCCTCACGATCACGAGCCGAACCTTGCCGGGCTACTGCCTGGAGTCGCTTGGGTTGTGACGGCATGGTCTTGTTCCCTTCTACCGAAAGGGGGGGCGCAATTTGAGATTCGTCAACGACTCGAGGTGATCGAGGTCGGCGGCGTCGAGGTACAGCCTCATTGGAGAAAGATCCTGGCATAGTCTTCCGGTGAGAGGGGCTTGGGGGACGGTTTGTATTTGTAATTGGGATCGTTCATTCCCGTCGCTTCCACGACGGCTTCTTCCCTCAGTAAATCCTCCCGGATTTCCGGCGGATCGGATTCACAGTACGCGATAGCCTCCCGCACCGCTTCGACAAGCAAGTTAAAATCCGAGGCAAGCTCTTCGGCAGAACGTCCCGGCCAGTCCTCGCCGGGAGTGTAATCGCCGTACAATACTCGGGCCGCAATGCGCGTTCCCTTGATGAACAGCTGCCGATAATGCGATCCTGGTTTGCGGGCCAGGTATTCCCAGGTGGGTAGTGGAGTGGTACTCATATCTGAAAAGCATACCTTCTCGCCGCTGCGCCCGCAATGACAGAGGGTGTCTGCCGACTCCTTCACGGCTCCTTGCGGTCGCGGCTAATCCTTGAGCAGATCCACCAGCGGCGTCAGGAACTGGGTCATCGGCTGCGGCTTCTTCGATAACTTCTCCCATTGCGAAGCGAGTGGGGGCGGAAACTCCTTGCGGAAAGCGCGGAGGATGTCGTCAATCTCGCTCCGAGGCTTGTCCGGTTCAAAGCCCTTGCGCGTTCCATTCAACGCCGTCAGAGCGATGGCGATTTGCGTTCCCGTGTACCAGCGCACGTCCGGATGTTTCGCGCTGCCCTCGACGATGGTCCGCATGAGGGCCAGCACCTGCTCGCGGTCGTAAGTCGCCCCTTCCAGCTTCCAGAGCATTTGGTCGAGCCGAGCCTTGACGTCGGCAGCCAAGCCGGCGACGATCTGCCGATCGGGCAGTGGCTTGTTCATCTCCGCGTTCAACTTGTCCAGCAAGGGCGACAACGCCGGGTCCGGGAAACGGCCCGAATCGGCCAGGACCCGGGTCACCGGTTGGTGCCAGGCCATGTAAGCCGGCAGACCCAGAGGCACTCCTTCAACCTGGCCGAGGGCGTTGCTGCGCCGTGTGGTGGCACGAAAGGCAGTCGTACTCGGAGAACTCGGGCCATGCCTTGTTGGGATTCTTGGCCGAGGACGCCAGGTTCTCCATTGACATGCGCACACCTATGATCTGCCCGGAAACCCACAACCGTGCGGCGAAGTCGGGTTGGCGGCGATCGATCGCCTTGTCCCAATGATGGGGCAGGCGATAGTTTTGCGGGGTTATGTCGAGGTACAACGCCGGATGGCCGGCGGCGATGAGATCGTGGGTCACCTCCCGATCCGGGCTGCCCTGGTGACAGGTGGCACAGACGTCGGCGCGCACGACCGGATCGCGAAGCGGCCGCATTCCGTAGGACGTCTTCTCCGCATCGGGTAGCGTCTGCCACGACGGCAGGTCGTGCATTGCCTTCCATTTACCGGCCGCACCGTGGCAGTTCTCGCAACCGACGCCTTCCGAAGGATCGAACTTCGATCCGCGCCACTCCTCGCTGACACCTGTGGCGTGACACTTCAGACAGAGCGGATCGGTTTCCGGCTTGGCCTGGGCCACGCTCGGAAGCTGGCGCAGGGCTGCGAGCATCTTCCGGGAGCTTTCACTTCGCAACGTAAAGTAAGAGCGGGCGTGCGGGTCTTTCTGGGTCCAGACGGTGACGGCGGACTGAAGCGGCGTCGCCGATTTTTCCAGGCTGCCGTGGCACGACGCCGCTGCACAGGAGGCGACCCCTTCCCACCGGAAGTTGTTCGCCGGCCTGCCCACCGGGTTGCTCACCGGCTCCGGAGCGGTGCGTGGCTGCACGGCCTTGGCGGGAACCAAGAAAAAGGTGAAGAGCATTGCTACCGGAGCGAGGAGGATCGCAGCGATCGTGAATCGACGAGAGAGCGGCATAAGACACCACGCGGCTACACGGGAAGAATGAATTGACGTACCGACTCCGCGGACGGATTCTATGAAGTGTATCCGATCGTGCTCGCCACGCAACTGTTTCTTACGGAAAGGAAGGGGGATTTGTGAGAAGAGGTGTCGGATGGAACGACGGCAACGAATCGCCGCTTAGCCGCGAACTTCCGCGAGCGCTTTGTGAAGCGCTCGCGGAACGCTCGCGGCTAAACGCGGGGTCTAGTCCTTCTTCATCACCGGCGGCCCCGTCGGCTTATCCGAGACGGTATAGAGCTGGCCGTTCCGCAGGTACATGTGCTCCAGCTCCTGCTTGTTGAACGGCCTGGAACCGCGCCGGCCGAAGACGTTGGTCTGATTTCCCGTTTCGTCCACGAACCGGTCGCGCGGCATTCCTTCGCTGAGCGCCACGGCACACCCCTTGGTTGGATGCGTGGCGATCAGTTTCGGCCGCGGCACTGGACTGAATCCCTTCACGTCGCTGCCGTTCACCGGCGAGGCCACATTCACCACCCGCAGACCGTTGTGGCCGTCGGCGATATAGACGTACAGAGACATGAACGTCGCCCCGACCACCACGCCCGTCGCGTCGTTGATGCAACCGCCGGCGTTAAAGTACTCGACCCGGCCCGGATGAGTTGGGTTCTCGACGTCGATGATCGCCAGACCGTCACAACCGGCGGCGACGTAGGCATAGGTCGCGCATCACCTTCACGTCGCGGGCATCGTGCATCTTGAGGATGGTGGTCGGCTGCGGGCTGTGCGGGTTCGTGATGTCCACAACCTTCAGCCCCTCGCAATCGCAGATGAAGGCGTAGCGGAACTGGATGTCCATCGACCGCGGCTTGATGAACGACTGGCCGCCCAGGACGCCGGCGATCTTCGGACATTTCGGATCGTTGATGTCCACGACCACCAAGCCGTGGTCGCACAGGACGTAGGCAAACGTCCCGGCGATGCGGATGTAGACCGCGCCGTTGAGGATGCCGTCGGGGTTGAAGGTCGTCGTCCGCCGCAGGAAGTTGTTCGACGGGTTGTCGTCAACCAGCGTGTGGATATCGACGACGATCAGTCCCTCGCAGCCGTCGGCGACATAGCAGTAGTTGTACAGCGGGTGGATCGGCTGCTCTTCGTTGTCGGGCGAATGGCTCCGCTGGGTATCGACCGGCAAGTTGAGGCCGAGGGCGACGTAGTTGGCGCTCTTCGACCGGACCCGCAGGCTCTGGCCCAGCGGACTGAGCGGCGACTCGACGATGCGTTGAGCCTGGTTTTTGTTGGCCACGTTGGCGATGTCGTAAACCCGCAGACCGCTCGGGCCGTCGGCCACCAGGAGCCACTCGCCGAGCCGCTGGCACATCCGGGCGTCCGTGGTCAGGTGCCGTTGCACGCCGCCGTCGGGGTCGTCCGGGCTGTCCGGGGTGCGTTTCTCCTTCGCGATACCGGCGTTCTGGTAATCGACAATGCCGCCGTGTTCGAGGTGCTTTGCATACGACGCCGGGTTAATCAGCTTGTGCGTCTCGCTGCCGATGACCGGCTCGGGGAACTCCTCCTGCGTGGTGACGCGATGCGCCTCGAATCCCTTCCCCCGCTCGGCCACGTAGACGTAGCGGCCGATCATGTCCACGGTATGGGCGCCGAAGCCCAGGACCTTCGACACGATGGCGTTGTTGTCGTTCGTGTCGGCGACGTGGCAGTCGCTGCACTGCTTCGTCTCTTTGAGCCGGACCGTGTGCGGCGGATTGGGCGTGAAGGCGTAGCCGCTATGTCCCTCCGCGGCGAGGGTCGGCTGCTGGTGAGCGACAATGGCGCGGTTGCCGTCACGAGCCGACGCGATGACGCCGCTGGCCGAACGGACCGGCGAGACCTTGTGGCCCTGCACGGTGCCGTTGATGCCGAGCATGAAACCGTCGCTGCGCAGGACATCCGGGTTGTACGAGATGAAGAACTTCGACTGCTCGCCTTCGTAGTGGAGGTCCGGAGTGCGGGCGTTGGTTCGGCCATCGAGGTGGCAACCCGAGCATTGCGTGTTCCACGACGAATGGCAGGCGTAACAGGTCATCTTGCCTTCCTGATGAGCCATCTCGCACGCCTCATCCTTGTTGGCGACCGGCCCCCACGTCTTGCCGTCCTTGCGGATCGTCTTGGCGTACATCGCCTTCTCGTTGAAGTGCTTGTTGCCGGGCGTGACCACGTCCTTGACCTGCACCACCGGCCAGACTAAGTCGCGCGTCACCGAGGAACGCTGATACCACTGGCCGTCTTCCTGGAAGAAGCGCCGTTGCCCGCGACCCGTGCGGCGTCAGCGTCAGGTCGTGACCGCCGGCCTTGTTGGACGTCGTGAGATTGGCGTACTCGGTGACAGTGCCGTGGCAGTCCTTGCAGCTGACCTCGACTTGGTCGATCATTGCCCCGTAGAGCCGGCCGTCGCCATGGTTGTCCTGCTTGAAGTGGCAGTCGATGCAGTGCATCCCCTTTTCCATGTGGATGTCGGCGAGATGCACGGCCTTCTTGTGCCAGTCGGGATCGTTTTCGTCCACGAGCTTGTCGTCGGCGTCGAGAAGGTTGCCGTGGTGGTCGCGCTTGTAGACCGCCTGCATGAGCCAGCCGGCGTTGTGGAAGTCGGCGAGCTTGGTGCCGTGCATCAGCGGGTTGAGCTTCTCCGCGACGTCATGCGTGTCGTACTTCGCGTCCCGACCGATGACGGCGGGACCGTAAGGTGAAACGTAACCGACCGAGGCGTTCAAACCGGGCTTGCCGGTGAGCGGATAGATCTTGTCGGCTTCGGACTCGTAGTCCCACCACATGTAGCCGTAGTAGTTGGCGAGGGCGCCGCTGCCCTGGTGGAAGTGGCAGGTGATGCATTGGTTGGACGGAATAGCCGAGGTCAGCTGATGCTTGATCGGATGGCCCGACTCGTTCTTCGGAATCATCGGGTCGTTGCCCGCGTAGAAGCCGCGGTTGCCGTTCTTGGCGGTGTAAGCAGAGTGGGCCGGATCGCGGTCGTTGGCATAGATGACATGGCACGACGTACAGCCGCTGCTGCGGTAGTCGCCGGGGTGGTCGTTGGTGCCGAGGAAGACCATCGTCGGGTCGTTGAGCTTGGTCTTGTGGACTGCGATGCCGCCGCCGTCCACGCGGAAATCGGTGCCGTTGCCGCGGGCGCTGGTGGCGTCGTTGTTGATTTCAAGGATGCGGAAGATGTTCGCCACGGGAATGATCTCGAAACGCGGCAGCGGATCGAGCTGGGCCAGGATGCCGCGTTCCTTGGTTTCCTCCGGCGTGGGCGCGGGTTGCTGAAGCTGCTGCTGCGGCCTGCCGTCTTCGCCATAGAACTCACCGAACGCATAGTTCTTGGCGGGCGCGATGCCGTTGTTGTAGATGCCGGAGCCGGGCACCATTGCGTCGTGCGCCATAAGGCTCTTGGCGTTGAACTCGCATTCCTGCGGATGGCAGCCGGCCGTGCCGCACGATTTGTACATGGCACGGAAGTCACCGGGATTGATGAAACGCACGAACTCCGGTTTTTCGGCGTTCAGCAGGGCGTAGGTCCGTTCCGGGTTCCGGGAGGTTGGCCACATCTGGGGAAAGCGCGGATGGATGTGGGCCTCTTCCTTGGTCGTTGCGCAGGGGTTGCCGCCGTGGCAATCGACGCAGCCGAGACGCACGTTCTTGCTCTCGTGCATCGGCTCGATGCCCGCATGACACAGGAGACAGCCGGCGCTCTTCGCCAGCGCTTGCTCCTCTGTCTGCTTGTCGAGTGTCACGGGAGGAGCGGCAATCGGTGCGGCGGCGGAAGGCGCCGGACCCTGTCCGCGCAAGAGAAAGGGGGCCGCGATCAGGCTTACGCCGGCCACAATCAACCAGGTTCGGAAGCGGAGCATGGACTACTCCCTAGTCGGGCGCGTATTTACGTTTCGCGTTTCTTTTCGTTTAGCCGCGAGCTTTTGCGAGCGCTGGGTCCAGCGCTCGCAATAGCTCGCGGCTAAGCGGACACGATCTCTCAATAAAACGTTGTGAAGTCGATGAACATGGTGTACAGCGTGTCGGAGGATTGATTCAGTTGCTTCAGGCCGTCGCCCGGCATCAGGGCCGCGGCGCCGATCGTGATCTGGACGTTATCGACGACCAGCGGTTTGTAGATGAAAGCCACGTTCACCTCAAACCCCAGGTCCTTGCTCAGGTTGGTCGTTTTCGCCAGCAGCTCGACCGGCTCGGGATCGATCATCTCGTAATAATTGAAGTTCACCGCCATGGCGATGCGCGAGGTCAACCGCGCATCGAAACCGGTGTTCAGCAGCAGCAGGCCGGGGTTGACCGAGTTGGAGTCCTGAGAGAACTTGTTTCGCAGGTCCGGGTAAAACGTGAACTGGTTTTTGAGCGCGGTGCCGAATGGAGCAGGCGCTTCACGCTGGAAGTAGGAGAAGGCGCCGCCGGCGAAGTTCGGGTTGTCGAAAATGCCATCGAAGCCAGTCGCTTCATGGCTCATCGGATTGCGGTCGCCGGAGGAATACAGGGCCGACACTTTGGGGAAGAACCAGTCGAGCGGGTAGACGAGTTCAATCTCGGCCATCTGGGCGTTGATGTTTTCCGGCTGCTTGGAGATCGGGTTGTCCGTGTCGTGGCCAACTTCCTCGATGAAAGTGGCATCGACGTTGATGCGGCCGATGCGTCCGTCGGCCGCCAGTTCGAAGTAGACCGTATCGAGCGTGTTGATGCAGCTGGTCGTGGTTATAAACGATGCCGCCCAGCACGCTCAGGCCGAGGAACTTGTCCGTGCCAAACAGCGAGCCGGGATCCTGGAGGATGATGTTGCCGCCATAGAGCTGCTCCTGGCGGGCATCGAACGAGTTGAGCTGTGTGACCTGGTCCTTTATCACCAGGTCGAACGCATAGAGGTTGTACTGGAAGCGATTTTCCACCGCGTTGCCGAACAGGCGAATGCCGTCGTTGACGTCGTTGAAGATGAAACCGCGGAAGTCGCTGTTGAACCCCTGCCGGCCGACGCGCAGGTTGATCTGATCGTAGTAATCGGACAAGATGGCGAGCTGGGTGTCCACGAACATTTCTTGCAGCACAATGGCGTTGTGCGTATTGTCGAACGACTGGTCGCGCAGCTGAAAGAACGGCGTCGCCTGGATGGTCCATTCCGACGGGTGAAACGAGTTATCGCCCTTGAAGATATCGAAGGTGGTGGCGAAGGACTGAATGAACTGGCTCTGGCTCTGGTTGCCCGCCTTGGCCGGCAGCTCACGCGATTCGGCGAAGCTGTCGGTCACCAGCGTAGCCGTGAAGAAGAGGTCTTGCATCCCGAAAATCGGATAATCGCCCTTGAAGACGTTCTGGTGATACGGATCGAACGCGAGGCCGCGGACGTACCGATCCCAGGCCGGGAAGCCGACGCGCCAGCGATCCGCTTCGGGGATGAAGTCGGCGTGCAGCAGATCGTTGGGAATGGGCGGCACGTTGCCGGCGTAACCGAGCGGTCCTCCTTGGGCCTCGCGCGTCACGGGCAGCCTCGAACGGGCCGTTCACGAACTTGGCGATGCCCCGCATGAATCCGATGTCGCCGTCGGTTTTGGGAGTCGGAGTCACCGGCACAGGGAGGCACCTCCGCCGTCGGTGGGGCCGGATCAGGCGGCGGGGCCGGTTCGGGCGCTGGGCCCGGATCAGGTAGTGGAGCCGCATCGGCAGCGACGGGTTGCACTTCGACCGCGACCACGGCGTTCTTATCGAGGACGATCGTCCGCTCCGCCGGTGTGGGATCGTCTCCCAGCACGGCGGTGGCCGTCAGAGAAATCCCACCGAGGACAAACGCGAGGACGCGCTTTTTGCTGTTGATTACCACGTCAACATCCCTCTAGCTCGACGGCAACACGAATAGCCTCACCAGGGCTGCGCTCGATCCACGGCGCTGGTGCAGTATTCGGTATCGGCAATCCGCGGGTCATCCATTCGGGAGAAATGGCAATTTCGGAACGACCGGCATTCCGCGGAAGAATAGGAAATGTGGAAAAGATGGAGGAAAGTGTCTTGCAGGTGCGACGCCGCAGCGGCGGCAAGTCACAGCCACAATAGCCGTGCCGGGCCGCCGCTCTCCCCGAGGACGATGGCATTCTGCCCAAAGCGCCGGCCGAGCGCGGCAGCGTCCTCGAGTGCGATGCCCAGAATCAGCAGACTCGGTTCCGCCGGCCAGTGCCCTCCGTCGTCGCAACCGGACCCGAGGACGTACCGATAGCCGGCTTCGCGGACGGTGTGTTCGAGGACGTCCTGCCGGGACTGGTTTTCTTCTCCGGTGAGGGGCCGGGACGCGGGATTGCAGGCGGTGACAAACGCCCAGCAGCGCGTGCCGTGCTGCTCCAGCAAGTCGTCGAGCGGCGGCGACTTCTGGTCGATGCGGATTGTGAACGACCCTGCCGGTGCAAGAACGACGTAGGACGTGGCCCTATAGGCGGCGTCGAGGCGTTCACTCATTTTCCGACCAGGTTGAGGACCGCCATCGACATCGTCAAGACGCCGGTACGGATCGTCGGCTCGGGAATGGGATAGAAGCCGTCGGAATGCGTCGGCGGCAGAGGTTGCCCGCCGTCGCGCTGCGCCTCGGCCCAACGTTCCTGCGTTACGGTGCCGAGCCAGTAGTAGAACGTCGGCACGCCGGCCCTGCCGAACTGGCTGAAGTCTTCGCCGCCCATCGACATTGGCCGTTCGTGGACGTGATCCTTGCCGACCACGTCTTGCAGCACCGGCACCATGCGCTTCGTCAGCGCCGGATCGTTGAACAGCGCCGGCGTGAACTCGCCGGGATCGACCTGCACGATCGGCTCCGGCGCTCCGCCCCCATCGCCGCCGCCTTCGCTTTGCGAGAGATGGCTTCGAGGACTTCTTTCCGCGTCCTGTCATTCGTCGTCCGCACGGTGATTTGCAGCTTCACGTCGTTCGGGATGATGTTGTGCTTGCTGCCGCCGTGGATCGAGCCGACGGTGACGACGACCGGGTCCGTCGGATTACGTTCGCGGCTGGAGATGGTCTGCAAGTCGAGGACGATGCGTGCCGCCAGGACGATCGGATCGACAGTCGTGTGCGGTGCCGCCCCGTGACCGCCCTTGCCCGCAACGAGGATGTCCACGGAATCGACGTTCGCCTGGGCCTGGCCTTCGCGGAAGTTAACGTGTCCATGCGGATAGCGGGCGTCGCAGTGCAGGGCCAGGCCGAAGTCGGGCTTCGGAAAGCGGCTTGAAGAGTCCGTCGGCGAGCATGGCCCGTGCCCCGCCGCCGACCTCCTCCGCCGGCTGGCCGATGAAGACGAGGGTGCCGCTCCATTTATCTTTCATCGCCGCCAGGACGCGCACCGTACCGGTGAGACATGTAACATTTACATCATGCCCGCAAGCGTGCATGACGCCGACGTCGTTCTTGTTCTTGTCGAGCGTCCGCACTTTGCTGGCGTAGAGCAAGCCGGTCTGTTCGACGACCGGCAGCGCGTCCATGTCGGCGCGGACGAGGACGGTTGGCCCGGCCCCGTTTTTCAGCACGCCGACCACACCGGTGCCGCCGACCTTCTCGGTGACGTCGAACCCGGCGTCGCGCAGCTCCTTCGCCAGACGGGCTGCCGTTTCGACTTCCTGATACGACAACTCGGGGTGCGCGTGGATGTGTTTGTAGAGAGCGAGCATCCGCGCCATGTCGGCGTCGATGAACTTGGTGACGGCGTCACGCGGTTCGGCGCCGACGGAAAGCGCGGCGATCACGACGAGTGTCAACCGTTTAGCCGCGAGCTTCTGCGAGCGCTGAGCCGACGCTCGCAAAAGCTCGCGGCTAAACGGGGATGCGGAATAGTTCATGGCTACCTCTGTTTGACTTACCCAATCCCCGCATCCTTGCGACGCTTCTTGATCGCCTCGGTACTGATCTTGAACTTCTTGTCTCGTGCCGCAATCAGCTCCGGCCGAATCTGCCCGTCCTTCGTGAACGACCATTGCAGCAGTGGTTCGCCGATCGGCAGTTTCGTCGTCGGGTCCGGCCAGACGTGCCACGTCTTGCCCCACGTCTTGAGGACCGTCTTCATCAACTCGTTTTCTTCCTGGGCGCTCATCGCCGGCACCACGAGCAGGCCCGATGTGACCTCGTAATCGTGCGGGTGCCAGAACTGCTTCTCCTTCGCTTCGAGTCCCTGGTAGAGACGGTCGGAGATGATGTACTCGATGCCGAAGGATGCGCACCTTCGGTTTATGATCGTCGAAGATGACGCACTGGAACATCTCATCGGACAGCGGCATGCAGTAGTGATGCGCTTCGACCTGATTGGCGGGATCCTTCTTGGCGACGTGGAAGGCGCAGAGGTGCATGTGCATCTCGCCGAGCGGCGTGCCGGTCAACGGATGCTTGTCGCCGGGCTTGGCGTGCGGATCGGCGTTGGCGCTGGCGCGGCCGAGGATGGCGCCGGCGACGGTGCCGAGGACCAGATCGCGGCGGTTGAGCATGGGGGTGACTCCTTTCAAATGGGTAGTGTTCTGGCGCTTGTCCTCTCAGGAACACGCTGCTTGCAACCCAGCAGCAGACTGGTTAGAGTGAATTCATCTCTGCTCAAGAGGTAAGACGCATGGTGAAGAAAGAAACCATACTCGCCGCCCTGAACGATCTTCCCGACGAGGTTGAACCCGCCGCTTTGCTGGAGCGCCTGCGCGCTGCTGGGAGAAGTCGGAGTACCAGTCCTCACGGATGGCAATGGCGAGGTGCCGTTCTCGTGGAGCGATCTTCTGAATTCCATCACATCCGCCTATCGGATGATGAACGGGCTTGAGCCAACCGGCTCGCTGGATGATCTTATTGACGAAATCGAAGCCCACCGCGAACAAAAGCGCCTCAGCGGGGGTGCGGCGTGAATCCGGAAGGCCCATCATCATCCGACTTCACGCTATCGGCGTCGGCCGCCATCATCCAACAACTTCGCGACTTCTACTACCGGGCCGATGCCGTCGGCCAAGGCGAGCTTGTCTCCGGTGCGATCAAGGAGCTTAACCGCAGGCTCACGCAATCACCCGAGGATTTTGGCGAACCGAGAAACCGGGCGTCGAATGATTTCATTGTGCGAGTAGGCTTTATTCCTCCGATCTCGGCGACGATTGCCGTCTCCAGCGCTCGCAAGCTCGTCTTTCTCACGCGCGTGGCGCTGCTCAGTCGGTATCACTTCTAGCGTCAATCGCGTTAGCGGTCTTTAATCGGTTTGCCAGTCGCGTCCACGGGGTCGAACACCTTTAGGTCCTCAATTTTGAGGTCCGGAAGGTCGTATACGGCGAGTGCCCCAGGGAGGTCGTTCGTCATCTGGTTGTAACTCACCGGCGTCCGCACTACGGCTCCCCACGAAACGAGGCATTCTCGGAGGCGCACGCCGTCCTTAACTTCGTGCAGGAATCCTGCGTGCAGAGCAATCGGTCCCCCTGAGCCGATCCCCGTCAACATGATTGAGTTAACCTTCTGCTCTTGCAGATAATTGAGGATGGCGAGCAGATCGTAAGTCCGCTGGCCGAGTAACGGCCGACCGATGTGCATGGCGAGGAACGAATCATTACCATCTACGCCAAAGTACGTTGGCCGATCCGATTTCAAAGCGCCGGGCGCCGTCTCACCGAAGCCGCGCACGTCCAGGCAGGTGATGGTGGCTCCCAGGCTCGCCAGCTCGCGCGCTGTTTCGACGTCCTTCGGAGAGTCGCTGACGTAGATAGCGTGAACGGGTGTCTTCACTTCGGGTGGAATCTTCTCGGGGCGATATTCCCGCGCCGGCACAAGAATTCCCGGCTCGGTCTCGAATACAACCTTTTCGATCACGATGCCGTCAACTGTCACTCGGCCAACAACCTTCTTCTTCGCCGCCGGCACCTTCTCCGGCAGCGCGAGCAACTTCCGCACCGCCGCCCGCTGCTGGTCCTTTGTCATCGCCTCCCACTTCTTCTTCCGCGTCGCCGCCAGCTCCTTCTCACGCTCCACATTGAAATCCACCACCGACTTCCCCTTGAACTCCTCCAGCACCTGCCCCGTCCGCGTGCATTGCAACTCCGCCGTCTTGTACACGGTGAACTCCGGCTCCGTCACGTTGCCGTCCTTGCCGAGCAGCCAGCGGCGCATCCAGTTGACCATCGCCTCGCGCTGCTGCTTGGGATAGCCGTGGCTCGCGTTGTTCTCGGCGATGTCCACGCGCTCGGGATGGCCCAGGATGCCGTACACCTGCTTCGCCTCGCGGAAGCTCGTCCACGTTCCCTGGATGTCGAAGAAGTCCTTCGTCGCACACAGGATCAGCGTCGGCCGCGGGGCGCGCATCGTGAGGTAGTCGGCGTGCTCCATGCCGAACGCGACCTGGCCGGTAATGTTCTGCTCGGCGTCCTGCGGGCCGATCGTGGCGAACAGCCGTTCCAGCGACGTGATGTAGCACGACGGCGCCGCGCAGACGATGCGCTCGTCCAGGGCCATCAGGTACGACGTCAGCGTGCCGCCGCCGGAGACGCCGGTGCAGCCGAGCCGCTTCGGCGTCGATCTCCGGCCGGCTCGCCAGGTAGTCGAGGCTGCGGATGCCGTCCCAGATGCGGTAGCTCGCCGTGCTGCGGCCGACGAGCAGGGCGCCGACGCCGAGCATCGTGTGTTCCGTGGTGCCGGAGATGATCGGCTTGCCGCTGCCGTCGAGGATCTGCATGCGCTCGCCCTGGCCGATGGGGTCGTAGCAGAGGGCCGCGATGCCGTTGGTGGCCAGCAACATGCACGCGCGCTGATAGGATGCGTCCGCCTTGCCGTTGGCGCTGTGGCCGCACGGCAGCAGCACGCCGGGGAACGGCCCCTTGCCCGGCGGCAGATACAGCAGTGCCGTGACGTGATGGTTCGGCCGGCTCTCGTAGATGACCTTTTCGATGCGGTAGCCGGTGCCCTCGATGGTGCCGACGACCTTCGCATTCAGCGGCGTCTTGTCGGGAAAGCCGCCGAGGGCCGCGATGAACTTCTCGCGCAGCATCTGCTGGCGTTTCTGCACGTCGTCCGGCGTCTTCAGCTCGGCGACGGCTTTGCGGCGGGCGTCGAACTGCTTCTGGCACTCGGCCTTGAGGAACGTGGAGAGCATCTTGCGCGGCGGCACACCGTCGGGATCGGGCTTGAGAACGGTCAGGTCGTCGGCAGCGCGGCCGGTGGCGGCGAGGGTGAGCACGGCTAGGAGGGTGAAGGATCGCATGGGTTGGGTCCTCGTTCCTGGTCGCGTAGCGACCTTATGACGGTAGACCGGCCTTTCAAGGCCGGTCCACGCCGTACCATTCAGTTGCGTCGCGTAGCGACGCTTGATGAAGTCGCATGTGCCTCGGCCGCTCAAGTGTCGCTACGCGACACACTCATTTCAATCGGGCCTGGACAGGGCGTTGAAACGCCCGGCTACCGTCACACGGTCGCTACGCGACCAAGAACTCGGCCAAACAACATCACTTCGGTACGAACTTCTGAATCCGCTTGTTATCCACCTCGGCGACGTAGAGCGCCCCGTCTGCATCCACGCAGAGCATGTGCGGCATCTTGAACTGACCCACCGCCGTGCCCTTTGAGCCGATGCGGCCGATCGGCTTGCCGTGAGCGTCGAGGACCATCACCCAGCCCGCCCGGCCGTCGGCTACATAGAGCCGGTCGCCGTGGAGGAACAGACCGTAAGGAGCGCCGCTTTCCTTCCACACCGCCAGAAACTTGCCGTCGCCGTCGAAGAGCTGCACGCGGTTGTTCTCACGGTCGCCGACATAGAGACGACCCGCGGCGTCGATGACGATGGCGTGCGGCAGGTTGAACTCGCCCACGCCCTTGCCCTGAGTGCCCCACTCCTTGAGGTACTTGCCCTCCTTGTTGAACTTCACCACGCGGTTGTTGCCGTAACCGTCGGTCACGAAAAAGTCACCGTTGGCGGCGAAGGCGACGTCGGTCGGCTTGTTGAACTGGTCGCGGCCGTCGCCGGGCTTGTCCTTCATCCCGAGGGTCATCAATAGTTTGCCCTGCGCATCGAACTTGAACACCTGATGCCCGCCGATGTCGGTGATCCAGAGATTTCGACCAGCATCGACGCGCAGACCGTGGCCGATCTCGATGACATCATCGCCCCAGGAACGGAGGAACGTGCCATCGCGGCCGAATACCAAGATCGGCTTCTTGCCGCGATGCAGGACATAGATGGTGTTGCCATCGGCCGCGACAGCCGACACCGGGCCGAAAACGACGCCGTCCGGCAGTTTCGGCCAACCGGCGACGGGACGGTAATCCGGAAGGGCATCCGCGGCCAGGGCCGGCAACGTGGTCGTCCAGAGAACCAGGCTCGAAAGCAGCAGTTTGGAGGGTGGCATCGAGAGGCTCCAGGTGTGGGCTTGTAGATGGACAGTGTACCGCTTGAGCCGGCGAACGGAAGCATAATTCCTTGCCTCGGGCGGTCCGCGCGGGTAATCTTCTTACGAACCTTCCTTTTTTTCCCCTCCTCACTCTGCGGTGCGTCATGGCTGCCACGATCACCGTACCCCGGCTCGGCTGGTCGATGGAGGAAGGCACTTTCATCGAGTGGCGCAAGCGCGACGGCGATCGCATCCAGGTCAACGACACGCTCTTCGTTCTGGAGAGCGAAAAGGCGGCGGAAGAGATCGCGGCCCTGGACGCCGGTATCCTGCGTATTCCGCCGGACGCGCCGGAACCGGGCGCGACGGTGAAGGTCGGGCAGGTGCTGGGATACATTGTTGCAGAAGGTGAAACCGTACCGGAGACGACGGAAGCGCGCTCGACCGGCCAGGCCGCAACAGCGCCGGCCAAGCGATCCGACAGCGCGACGATTTCGGAACCGAGTATCACCGCCGCAATAGCTCGTCGCCAGCCGGCCAGCTCGCCGCGTGCTCGTCGAGCGGCGGCGGAGTTGGGCATCGAATGGAACCAGCTCAAGGGCAGTGGACGCAACGGCCGCATCCGGGAGCGCGACGTTCGACCCGCGGCGGCCGGATCGACTGGCCGGCTCATTCCCCATACCAATCTGCGACGCACGATTGCGGACCGCATGGTCGCCGGGGTCACGCAAACCGCTCCGGTGACGCTGACCACGAAGGTGCCGCGCCGAAAACCTCGTGAACGCGCGCAACCAACTCAAGGCAGCGGACGGCGTTGTTCCGAGCTATACCGACCTGATCCTGAAACTGTCGGCCGCCGCCTTGCAGCGTCATCCGTTACTGCAAGCGCAATGGCGCGACGACGGCCTGTTCGTGCCGAATCGCTTCGACCTCGCCTTCGCCGTCGATACCGAATCTGGTCTCCTCGCGCCGGTGGTGCGCGACGTGGACAAGATGTCGATCAGTGAGATTGCGGCTCGATCGCTCGAACTCATCACCCTGGCCCGCGCCGGCCGGCTGACGGCCGACCAGATGCGCGACGCGACTTTCACCGTCACCAACCTCGGTCACCTCGGCATCGACGCCTTCACGCCGATCATCCATCTGCCGCAGTGCGCCGTGCTGGGCGTGGGCCGCATCATCGCGGAACCCGTGGTGGACGGCGACCGGATCGTACCCGGCAAGACGCTGACGCTCAGCCTGACGTTCGATCATCGCGTCGTCGATGGGGCGCCGGCGGCGCGCTTCCTCGATACGCTACGAGACTGTGTCGAAGACCCCGCGTCGCCGTTTAGCCGCGAGCTTCTGCGAGCGCTGAATCCCGCGCTCGCAGAAGCTCGCGGCTAAACAGAAAGGTCGGCGATGGATGACAGCTTGAAGCGCGTGGTCTTGCGTAAGGTGACTCTGCGCCTGATACCGTTCCTGTTCCTGCTCTACGGCATCAACATCCTCGATCGAATCAACGTCGGCTTCGCCAGCTTGCAGATGCAGCCCGATTTGAAGATGGGCGATGCCGCTTACGGCCTGGGCGCTGGCATTTTCTACGCCGGCTATCTGTTATTTGAAGTGCCGAGCAACCTGATCCTGAACCGCATCGGTGTGCGCCGCTGGATCGCCCGCATCATGGTCTGCTGGGGCTTCTCGACCGCCGCCCTGATGACCACCCGCGGCCCGTGGTCGTTCTGCCTGCTCCGCATCGTTCTTGGCTTTGCCGAGGCGGGGTTCTTCCCCGGCATCATTCTCTATCTGACCTACTGGTTCCCTGCCCGAGAGCGGGCGCGCGGTGGCCAGCTTCATGACGGCCGCACCCGTTGCCGGGATCGTCGGCGGCCCGCTTTCGGGTGCGATCATGCAGTATCTCGATCAGGTCGGCGGACTGCGCGGCTGGCAATGGCTTTTTCTCCTCGAAGGCATCCCCGCGGTGATCCTCGGGTTCGTCACTCTCTATTACCTGACCGATCGTCCCGAAGACGCGGTCTGGCTGACTCTGGATGAACGGCAGGCGCTCGCCGCGGTGATCGGGATGGAAGACAAGCACCGGGAACAGCGGCACGGTTTGACTCTGGCGGCAGCGCTCTCCGATCGCCGGATCTGGTTGCTGATCCTCTTGTATTTCGCCCTGGCCGCCGGCAGCAACTCGTTCGGCTTCTTTCTGCCGAAGCTCATCAATTCACGCTTTGCCGGCCTGGGTGAGTTCAAGATCGGTCTCTTATCGGCCGTGCCCAACCTCTGCGCCGTCGTCTGCATGGTGCTGTATGGGGCGCACTCCGACCGCACCGGCGAACGACGCTGGCATGTGGCCGTGGCCGCTTTCGTGTCGGCCGTGGGCTGGGCCGTGGCTGCCTGGGGCGACGCACCGGCGTTGAGTCTCCTCGGCCTGACGCTGGCCCAGGTGGGAATCATGTGTACGCTGCCCACCTTCTGGTCGCTTCCCACGGCGCTGTTGAGTGGTGTCGCGGCGGCGGGAGGAATCGCGATGATTAACTCCATCGGCAACCTGGGCGGCCTGGCAGGTCCTGCCGTCATGGGATGGCTCACGCAAGTCACGGGCAGCTTCACAAACGGGTTGTCGGTCCTGGCGGGAACGATGCTGTGCGGCGGCCTTCTGGCACTGTGCGCCCGGCACGAGGCGCATTGACATAGAAGCCCCCGGCTTGCTGAGTCGATGCCTGCGAGGAACGCCGGCAGCGCGGGATGCCGATCCGCAGCCGTTATAGTCAACCGCTGCTTTTCCCCTGGTTTCCAGGCCATCCTTGCCTAGATTGCTTCTAGTTCGTGTTCAAGTAGTTATTTGAAGAGCGCCCTTCGGGCCTGGCACCTTTTCCGAGCAATCCGATAGTCACTTGTCGAGAAAGGTGCCCGTCCCCATTGATTTTTCAACTGCAGGGAATCTTTCTCGCATGTCTAACGCCATTCTGCGCGTCCGCTGCCGGGACCGGACGGGCATCATCGCCGCCCTGTCCGATTTCGTCTTCCGCCACGGCGGCAATATCCTCGACCTGGACCAGCATACCGATCCGGAAGTCGGTGGCTTCTTCATGCGTCTCGTCTGGTCGCGTGAGGGCTTCACCCTCGACGCGGAAGGCATTCGCCTGGGCTTGGAGGTGTTCGCCCGCTCGCTGGGGCTGCATTGGGAGTTGGACTTCGACGACCACCGCGACCGTGTAGCCGTCTTTTGCAGCAAGGAGGCGCACTGCCTGTACGACCTGCTGCTGCGGCAGCGTCTGGGCGAACTGAGCGGTGACGTCGTGCTCGTCATTTCCAACCACCCCGACCACCGCCCCGCCGCCGAATACTTCGGTCTGCCCTTCGAGTTGGTGCCGGTCGGCCGCGATGACAAGACGGTTGCCGAGGCCCGGCAGCAGGAACTCCTGGAGAAGTACCGCGTTAATCTGGTGGTGCTGGCTCGCTACATGCAGATCCTGTCGCCGGAGTTCGTGGGGCGTTGGTCCGGGCGCGTCATCAACATCCACCATTCCTTCCTGCCCGCCTTCGCCGGCGCTCGCCCCTACCACCAAGCCCAGGGCGCGGAGTCAAGCTGATCGGGGCAACGGCCCACTACGCGACGGCCAACCTCGACGAGGGGCCGATCATCGAGCAGGACGTGACGAGGGTATCACACCGGGACAGCGTGGCCGACATGATCCGCAGAGGCCGGGACCTGGAACAGCAGGTCCTCGGTCGCGCCGTGCGTCTTCATTTGGAACGGCGGCTGCTCATCGAGGGCAAGCGGACCATCGTCTTTGGCTGAACGCAACGCGGGAGTGGATAAAGCGGACAGGCACGAATGGCATTCGGTTAAGGCATTCCTGCGAGCCCGCAGCGCCAAGCAAGGGCGAGCGGCCCGATTTCGGGCGTTTTCCGGCTCGCCCTTGGCTGGCGCCGCGGGCTCGCCGGATCCAGCGGCATTAGGCGAGCGGCAGGCTCTAAGTTCCCGTAGCCGAAGTCGCCAGACTTCGGGTTTGGCCGCCCCACCCGAAGTCTGGCGACTTCGGCTACGGGTAAATCATTTCCCGCCGTTCGCCTAATCGACAAATAGTGTCCACCCGACCGATTCCCGGTTACAATCCGCCGATAGGGCTACGAACGCACAAAGGAGCGGGTCGATGAAAGTACACTGGCGCGGAGTCTTCCCCGCGGCGACGACGGAGTTCAACGCCGATCAGTCCATCGACCTGGCCGCCACGGTCAAGCATGTCGAGGCGATGGTGCGCGCCGGCGTCCACGGCATGATCGTGCTGGGGACGGTCGGTGAGAATTGCTCGCTCGAACATGCCGAGAAGCTGACCGTGCTGCGGGCGGTCGTCGAGGCCATCGGCGGTCGAGTGCCGGTGCTTACCGGTGTGGCCGAATGCACTACGGCCCGCGCCTGCCGTTTTGCAGCGGACGCCCAGAAGGCAGGGGCCGCCGGCCTGATGGTGCTGCCGGGCATGGTCTATAAATCCGATCCGCGCGAGACGATCGCCCACTTCCGGGCCGTGGCCAGGGCGACCGAGCTGCCGATCCTGTGCTACAACAATCCCGTCAGCTACGGCGTCGATCTCACCCCGTCGATGTTCGCCGACCTGGCCGACGAGCCGACGTTGGTCGCCATCAAGGAGTCATCGGAGAACCCGCGGCGCATCACCGACCTGAAGAACGTCTGCGGCGAGCGCTACCTCCTTTTCTGCGGGGTCGATGATCTCATCTTCGAGAGCATCATGCTGGGTGCCGTCGGCTGGGTCGCCGGCCTGGTGAATGCCTTCCCCGCGGAAAGCTGCCGTTTGTGGGAGCTGGCCACGACCGGGAAACTTGAGGAGGCGGTGCGGCTCTATCGGTGGTTCACGCCGCTGCTGCATCTCGACACGCACGTCAAGCTGGTGCAGTACATCAAGCTGGCGACGGCGGAGTGCGGCCTCGGATCGGAGATGGTTCGCACGCCGCGCTTGCCGATCGCCGGCCGTGAGCGCGAGGAAGTGCTGGCGATCATCCGCCATGCCATGCAAACACGGCCAAGAAGTTAACAATACAGCGCTACGCACGGCTAGAACGGCAATTTCTCCCCTCGCCCCGGTACTCCGGGGAGAGGGGTCGGGGGTGAGGGGCGAGCCGCGGAGTAGTGTTCTGGCCCTCGCCCCTTACCCCCGGCCCCTCGCCCCGGAGTATCGGGGCGAGGGGGGTAGCGCTGTAGTACTGAGCGCGGGGTCTGATTCAACGACATGGGGACTTCGCTCGTGAATCGTTACAAATCATGGACCCTGACCGACGTTCGCGCCGACGTCTGGCTCGACAGCCTCGCCGTCGGCAACGATCGCCTGCATCTGCCGACGCCGCACGATTGGTCGGTGCAGAAACGGACGCTGCGCGGCGGGGTGCGCGACGGCGTCGATCTGATCGAAGTCCACAACGGTTCGCTGTCGTTCAGCGTGCTGCCGACCCGCGGGATGGGGCTGTGGCGCGGCGAATATCACGGGCTGACTCTCGGTTGGCGTGCTCCGGTGAACGGGCCGGTGCATCCGCGGCATGTCAACGAAACTGCGTTCAATGGTCTGGGTTGGTTGACCGGCTTCGACGAACTGCTCTGCCGCTGTGGCCTATCGTCGAACGGTCCACCGGGAGATGACCAGGGCACTCGGCTGACGCTGCACGGCCGGATCGCCAACCTGCCGGCGCAATTCGTCGAGCTGCGTGTCGGCCTCGATCCGCCGTTCGAGATCAGCGTCACCGGCGAGGTCGAGGAAGCCGCCCTGTTCCTCGCCAATCTACGGCTGACGACGACGTACACGACAATCCCCGGCTCCAACCGCGTCGTCATTCATGATGTGGTCGAGAACCGCGGCGGCCGCCCGGCGGAGATGCAGATGCTGTATCATTGCAATCTCGGTCCGCCGTTCCTCGAAGCCGGCAGCCGTGTGCTCGCCCCGATCCGTGAGATGTGTCCGCGCGACCCCCGAGCGGCCGAGGGCATCGACACGCATGAGACGTACTTCGGCCCAACGGTCGGTTTCGCGGAGCAGGCGTATTTCTACGATCTGCTTGCCGACGCGCGCGGCCAGACCCTGGCGCTGCTGATGAGCGCGCCGGCCGACCGGGCCGTTGCATTGCGTTTCGCGCGCGACGCTTTGCCCTGCTTCACGCTCTGGAAGAACACCGCGGCGCTGGAAGACGGCTACGTGACGGGCCTGGAACCGGCGACGAACTATCCGAACCTCAAGACGTTCGAGCGGCAGCAGGGGCGGGTCGTGCTGCTGCCACCCGGCGGCAAGTGGGAATCGCGCTGGAGCCTTGAGGTTGCCGACAGCACGACAGCGGTGACGCTGTTGACCGCGGAAGTGGCGAAGATCCAGGCGCATGCAAAGGCGACGATCCATCGCACGCCGCAGAGTCGATTTACGAGTAATGTTTAGCCGCGAGCTTTTGCGAGCGCTTGAGTTCGAGCGCTTGAGTTCAAGCGCTCGCAAAAGCTCGCGGCTAAACAAATCTGGAGGACTTCCCCATGAGACGACTGCTCGGTCTGGTCCTGGTCCTTTCCCTCGGCGGACTCTCCCGCCGCGAACCACAACAAACTGACGCCGCAGGAAGCCGCTGACGGCTGGATTTCGCTCTTCGACGGCGAGACGACGTTCGGCTGGACGGCGCCGAACGGCTCGAAGTGGACGCTCGTGAATGGCATGTTGGCCCCGCAGTCCGAGAAGCACGGGCTGTTGGTGACGACGACAGCGTTCGGCGACTACGATTTGATGATCCAGTATCGGATACGGAACACCTCCAAGGCCGCGATGTTCGTCTACTGCGACAAGGACGGACGTGGTGCCGAGACGGTCCAAACGAAGGCACTACCCAAGGGGGATGAGAAGGGAGGAAAAGAACCTGTCGAGAAAGCACCGACGCAACTTATACTCCCGAGCTACGGCGAGCAATGGATGGAGGCCATCATCGAAGTGCGCCGACCAGGCGTACATCGCGTCTTACTACCCAGCGGACAGTCAGAGCAGAAGGTTCGCCCGACCCGCCCGTGCCTCGATTCCGGTTGGACCGGGCGTCGAACCGCCACGACGAATCGGCCACATCGCGCTCTCCGGCGACGCGGTGATCTTCCGCGACATCAAAGTGAAGCCGGTTTTGCCGAAGCTGCTGTTTAATGGCAAGGACCTTACCGGCTGGAAGAAGTTCGAGGACGACCCGAAGAAAGCGAAGTCGAAGTTCGCTGTCTCACCCGAGGGCTTCCTGACGATCAAGGACGGCCCCGGCGACCTGCAAACCGAGGGACAATGGTCCGACTTCGTGTTACAGGCCATGTGCAAGACCAACGGCAAGAACCTCAACAGCGGCATCTTTTTCCGCTGCCGGCCAGGCGAGTACCAGAACGGCTACGAGGCCCAGATCCACAACGGCTGGGCCGAAAAGGCGAAAGTGTACGAAGTTGAGGACTACGACCCGAAGACGCACGAGCTGAAGGAGAAACGCAAGATCGAATCCCGTGCGCTCGACTACGGCACCGGCGCGATCTACCGGCGCGTCCCGGCCCGCAAGGAAGTGGCGGAGGACAACGAGTGGTTCACGATGACGATCGTGGCCCAAGGCAACCACCTGGCGACGTGGGTCAACGGCGTGCAAACGGTGGACTGGACCGACAATCGGCCGCTGAAGGACAACGCGCGCAACGGCTGCAAGCTGGAGAAGGGACCGATCAGCCTGCAAGGGCACGATCCGACGACGGACCTGGCGTTCATGAACATCCGGATCGCGGATTTGACGGCGACGAAAAAATGACGGTGAGCACGCGGCGCAAGCAAGTGATACTTGCTTGCGCCGCGTACTCACTGTCACACCACCGGCACCTTCGGCACCGTGTCGGCGTCCGGCACGTTGAACTTGCCCGATTCCAACTCGTCCTTGGTCAACTGGAACCAACTCTCGTTGAAGTCGATGCGGTTGACGCGCACCTTTTCCGAGCTGCCGACGATCTGCGCCTCGCGGCCCTTCATCGCCAGGTTCGACGTCAGCGCGATGATCGCGTCGGCCATCGCCACCTCGCCGTGGCAGCGCGGCAGACGCTGGACGTACTTGCCGTCGCTGTTCTTCTCGTAGCCCTGCTTGGCGTCCCACTGGCGGATGCAGTAGGCGAAGTCCTCCATCTCCTCGCGGTAACCGCGGCTCACCGTCGTGGCACTGGAGGAAGCGGCGGTGCCTGTCGGGCGTGAGGTCGCCGGACCCCAGGTGGAGGAGGCGTCGAGCGTCGGGGTGCCGGGGCCTGTGGCGGAGACGCCGACCTTGATCCCCGCCGCGGGGCCTGACAGTTTCTGAGTCGGGTCCTTCTCCGGAAACAACATCAGCGACGATTCCGTCTCGACCAGCATCGTGCCGCGCGAACCCATCACCGTCTCGCCGTAGGCCTCGAAGCCGTTGGTGTTGACCGAGGAGTAGGTGACGACCACGATGTCGTCCTTGTCCGACCCCTTGTTCGGCCCCTTCGGATGGTTCTTGCCGGGGAACTCGAAGGTGACGAAGACGTGATCGTCGCTGCCGCGGTCGTTCTTGCCTTCGCGGTAGAAGTACTTGCCGCCGACGCCGGTCACGGCCAGCGGATGCACCTTGCCGAGGAAGATGCTGCACGCATCGAGTTGATGGCTGCCAAGCTCCGCCATCAGGCCGCCGCCGGTCTCGTTGTAGAGCCGCCAGCGGACGAGCTGCTCGACGCTGTCGTAGCCATACTTGTCGAGCTTGGCCTTGTCGTTGAGGACTTCGTAGTCCTCCATCAGCACCTGCGGGAACCAGCCGTCGCGGTAATACGGCTCGGTGTGAGGCGCGAGTGCCGGGTCCTTCGGATCGCGCTTGTACGGCCAGGAGTTGTTGCGGTGCCAGAGGGCGCGGATATGGTGGACGTCGCCGAGGATGCCCGCCTTCATGACCTCGTGAGCGTGGGCGTAGAGCAGGCTGTAATGCCGCTGATGGCCGATCGACAGGATGCTGTTGGTTTCCTTGGCCGCCGCGATCATCTGCTTGCACTGTGTGACGTTCCAGCCCATGAGCTTCTCGCACAGGACATGGATCGGTTTGCCGCGCTCCTTGCCGATGCGCATGCAATCGACGGCCACCTTGGCGTGCAGGTGCAGCGGCAGGGCGATGACGACGGCCTCGATCTGGGGATTGTCCCGGAGCATCTGGGCGTATTCGGTGTACTTCTTGATGTTCTTGTCGGCGTCGCTGCCGTAGTGCTTCTTGAAGCCCTTGCGGAGAGCGATGGCCTTGGGATCGCCCTCAAAAATGCGTTTGAAATTGCTGGGCCGAATGTCGCAGCAGGCGATGAATTGCAGGTATTCGGGGTTGTGTTCACCGACAAGGACGCCGCCCTCGTCGCCGCAGCCGATGATGGCCGCCTTGACCGGATTGCCGTTGATCGACTTGTAGCCGAAGTAGACCGCCGCCGTGACCGGCACGACCGCCGCCCCCGCGACCATGCTCTTCATGAAGCCGCGCCGCGTCAGCCCCTCGGCCGTGCGCGCGAAGTTCTCTTTCCCGGTTTCTTTTTGTTCCTGAGTAAGGTCGATCGCCATGGGAGAGTATCTCCAAGAAGGATTCCGTGTCAGTTGATTGTTAGAGTACCACGGTTCGATTCACATTGCACGCAAGTTTATGACCCGTTAGTGAGCACGCAGCGCAAGCAAGTGCCCACTTGCTTGCGCTGCGTGCTCAGGAAGGTTACGCCGCCCTCGCCTTGGGGCGCGTCGATGGATTCACCGGTTTCTCACGGTGAAACAGGCGATGCAGCAGTGCGTCCAGACCGAACCAGCGGCCGCTCTCGGTCGTCGCCAGCACCAGCAGCGCCAGCATTTCGACCAGGTTCTTGTTCACGAAGAGGTAATTGCCCTCGTTATTGGGCGGTGCCGCCACCCACGGGAACGGAGGGAACGTGAGGTAGGTCATCAGCAAAAAACCGGCCGTCAGCACACAGTTCGTCCGCGTCAGTAGCCCGAGCAGCAGGCAACCGCCCATCACCAACAGCCCCCACATCGTCAGTCGGTCGAGCCAGCGGAGGAATGCGGTCGGCTCGGCCTTCAGCGCCGCGGGCGCCCCTTTCGCCTGTTCCTCGGTCAGTGCCGCGTTGAGGTAGCCTTTCATTTGCTCGCTTTGTTCTCGGGCATCACCCAGCAGACCTTCGCGCGCGGCGATCACCGAGGCGCAGGCAAGCAGCGGGCTAGGCTCCGGAGAACCGAGTTGCCCGAAGAGCACGCTCGGCGGGATGGTCTGTTTTCCAGCCAGCCAGGCAGCGGTCAACGCTTTCGCCGTGTTCAGCTTCGCCTCGGCAGTTTTGGCCTGGTCGTCGGTGAGCGGATAGGTCGCTTGGAACAGCGCGAAGTATTCATCCCAACGCTTCTCATACGATTGCGGCAGAGAGTCGCCCTGCGGCGGGGCGAGCAGGACCTGAAACGCATCTTCGCCTTTCGGAACGCTCGACGGGTCCACCTTGGCCAGCTTCTTCTTGACGATGGCGCTCAACTCATCGCGTTGGACCTTAGCCACCTCCTTGTCGAGTTCGGCCAGGGCTTCCTTGCGCGACGAGTCGACCTCTCCCTTCAATGTTGTGATCCGCTTATTGTCCCGATCGCGGCCGAGGCTGATTGTCTTACTGTCGCTCAAATCGTGCAATTCCTTCAGCTTCGCCCGGTACTCCGTGATTTTTTGGCCGCCGGTCACCGAACTCGTGAGGAAGACGATGATCTGGGTTTTCGCTTCGGCCGTCTTGCTCTCGGCCTGCTTCTTTTCCTCTTCGTCGAGCTTAAACGCTTGCTCGAAGCGGCTCAGGTATTCGTCCATCTCCCGCCCAAGAGCGGGTGGGATGCGCTCGGAATCCGGCACCCAATGAGGATCTTTGCCTTCGGGGACCGGTCGGACGGAGAGATGATCGAGAGCGCGAGCGTCGGGCTCGCCGATCTGGGCACGGACGAGCCGACCGATGGGACCGTTCGCCTGGAGAAAATAGACTTCGCTGGAGAACGGTTTGCTCGTCTCGGTTGTGCCGAGGAAATACGAATGGAGCTTGTGCCAGCCCTCGAAGAAGAAGTGCCAGCCGATGGCCAGGCGAAGCAGGATGAGGAAAAAAATGGTCTTACGGAGCATGGGAGAGTCTCGTTCGCAGCCGTTTTGCCGCGAGCTTCTGCGAGCGCTGGACTAGCCAGCGCTCGCAGAAGCTCGCGGCTAAACGGCGATGCTGATGTCGTGCGGATCGAGGCCGAACACGACCGGGTTCTCGGCTTCCTCCGGCAAGAGGACGGCACCGATGCCGGGGTGGGTTGCACAGTAACGCTGTGCGGTCTCGACGCCCTCGATGTAGAACGCGGTGGACAGCGCGTCTGCTTCCGCCCCGGTCGGAGCGATCACCGTCGCGCTGGCAATGCCGCCTGCCGGCCAGCCGCGGCGTGGGTCGAGAATGTGGCCCAACTTCTTTCCGTTATATTCCAGATGCTGAAAGGTGGCCGCTGAAGTGCCGAGCGCCCGACCGCGCAGCCATACCGTCATCAGCCGGCGCCTCCGGTTTCCAGGGATGGCTGACGCCCACCTGCCAACCGCGCGGCTCACCCGGCGGCGCTCCCACCGTCACGACGCTGCTGTAACCGCCGTGCAGTAGAACCGACGCCGTTCCCCACTCGTCCTGCAAATACTCCGCGACGCGATCCAGCGCGTAGCCCTTGCCGATGCCGCCGAGGTTGATCTCCAAGCCCGGCCGCCGGAACCGCACCGTGCGTGCTAGCGGGTTCAGTTCCACGAGCTGCATCCCGACACGGGCGAGCGCCGCTTCCCGTTCTTCGTCGGGCGGTACGCGCCGCGGCCCCTTGAAGAAGCCCCACGCGTTGATGAGCGCCCCCGCCGTGACGTCGAACGCCGCGTTCGTCCCGGAGTGGATGCGCGCCGCCAGTTGCAGCAGACCGAATGAGCGCTCCTCCACCGGCACAGGGCCATACGCGGCGATGCGATTGAGCCGGCTAACCTCGCTGCTGTCGCGGTAGACGGTCAGCTGTGCTTCCAGGGCGTCGAGCTGGTCGAAGGCGTCGGAACCCAGGGACATCGCGTTCGGAGTGCCGTAGGGCAGAACGATCTCGAACGTAGTGGCCATGGCCCGACGTGAGAGACGAAGCAGAGGAATGTCACAGGCGAGCGGTTCGTCGGAGGATGCGAGAGACGGCGAGAGTTCGTCGAGAGCACCGAGAAGGTGTCCGGCGGCGCGGGCGACGTTGCGGAGATCGAGGAGATCGCGGCGGTGCATTCGATGAGCTCTGCAAACTGATGGTTTGGTGTTCGGCTCGCGCGGCTTTGGCGTCATCACTCGGATCGCCGTCTCGCGCGCGGCCGGTCGCTTCTTGATTTCTTCTGGCTGCGGCTCGGCTTGCTCCGGCCTTCTAGCCATTTCTTGAACGAAGATTGACTCTCCGACGAGGGCTGGCCGGCGAGCAGGTTGGCAACACTGATATCCTCGTCGATCGTGGGCCAATGAATGCCGCGCCCGCCGCCAATCAGCCGCCACGAAGATCGCTCTGCGGTCGTGGCGTAGGCAAGGCGCGGATACCACGCTACCGGCGCGGCGATGGTGCGTCCATCGGCAAGATCCACCGACAGCGTGTCGCCGCTTACGGCTACATCTGTTGCAAGAACCTCACGGGATTCAACCGTGGAAGAACTCATCCCGACCCTCCATCAACTCCTCGCGATGCTCTAGGTCCAACTCTTAAATGTCAGCATCTCAAACCAGAACAGGAAACAACTCAACGCCAATCCCGATATGAACAGGAAACCGCGCGCCCAATGCCGATTTGCGCCGAGCAACCTCAGATAGCCTTCCCCACAGGGACCGGCACAGAAACAGATGTTTGCGATAACCGCGCCCCCGATCAGATCTGCCCAAGCATCGGCACTCCGAAAAAAACTGAGATGGTAAGTCGTGACCACGACCCAGGCCAACACGGCATTGTACACCAGACGCAGCTTTTCCCAGGCCAAGAATACGGCTCTGGCGGAGTCATCCGATGCCACGGAGGGGATTGGTCCATTCAATGGGAGGCGCACTGCGTCGCCCGAGGGGCCTGACGGCGTCGAAAGCCCTCGATCAGCGGTGATGCCATTCTCGACGCGTTCACTCATTGCCTTCGTTGATCGTCGGTTCAAGATGCTTCGTATTGCGCTCCACCGCCAGGACGATGGTCCGCTCCTCGATCCCATCGGGAGAGGTGGCGACCGCGGGGATGATCTGCCGGCTGTCCGGCAAACTGTAGCGCATCGTGAAGGTGCCGTCGGGCCGCAGCTTAATTGGCTCGCCTTGCAAGGTGACGCGGGCAGTCGGCTCCGTCGCACCGTAGACGATCAACTCGGCATCGAGCTGGAACCAGAACTTGCGCGATCGGCCGCCGAACATCATGCTGCTGGAGCCGAAGCTGGTCACCGAGGGCGAGGCGAGTGGGCGGCGCAGGCGCTCCTCGAACAACTGCTTCAGCTCGAGACTGCTGGCCGTCGGATCGAAACCGCCGGACATGGCGTAGATGCGGTCGGCCTGCTGCTGATCGATGTCGGCCCAGTTCTCGTCGATCACGTCGCTGACCCCGGCGCGCGGCGTGGTCACCACATTGGAACGAGCCAGGACGTAGAACTTACCGCTCGGCGCCAGATAGCCGATGTCCACTCGGTAAGAGCGCGGCGGACTGCTGACGTCGATGTACCAGTTGCTGCAGCCGCCGTGAATCGGGATGTCGCGGAGGATGCTTTCCGAAGTGCTGGTCGTCTCACCGCTGCTCACGTCCAGCAAACGGAGGATCGGTTTCGAAGTGTGCCATTCCTGACCCAGTGCCGCTTCCGCCCGCTGGACGGCGTGGCGCGTCAGCTCCCAGTAGCAGTGCAGCCAGTAGGGATCGCGCACCATGGCCACGATGCGGTCCTTACCGTAGCCCTGCGGTAGGTCCTTCGGCGTCTTGGCGGATAGGTTCAGGGTCGGCACACCGACGTTGTACTTACTGCTCTCAACGGCTTCCTCGGGTGACGAGGTGCCGGAGGTGTCCCGGGCTGCGCTCCGTTGAACCGGGGCGCGCAGCGCGTCGGAGCCGGTGCCGGGGCGCGCAGCGCGCGTCGGAGCCGGTGCCGCTTTCTTCTTCACCGCCGGCCGTTTCTTGTCTTCCAGGGCAGCGATCAGCTCCTCCTTGCGCATCTCGTGCCAGCCGACAACGCCCTTTTTCCGGGCCATGTCGATCAGTTCTTTCTTCGTGCATGCTTCCAACCGATCACGATTCATGCGAGGCTACTCCGGACACCCATCCCATCGGGGTCGGGTGCAACGGGTCTTCGGGTGACGTCCTTGTGACTTGTCAGAACCCGGAGTTCCCTTCCGGGGAGAAAGACGCGGCTATATCGCAACCGGCCGGGTGAGTAACCAGGCACGGCTCATTGTCAGGCAGGAGGGAATCAGGTATCTGCGCGGGCGCCGTTCAGGGGGAGAAAAAAAAGGCAAATCTTCCGTGAAGGAAGATTGCCTCAGTATATCTTCACAGGTCGGTTTGCAATCCGTTCAAGGTGCGACCTCATCGTGCAGAGGTTGAAGTGGGGAAGGGACTTATTGCTCCCTCCCACCACTGATGATTGTAAAGACGAGGGGTTTCATTGTCAATCAGAAAAAGTAAGTCCGTGTGAGGAAACCGGGGAGAATCGCGGACATTGCGAAAAGTTTCACGAAGGGGTTGACATTCCGATGGCCCCTCCGACAATACCCCCACACGGATTTCCGCAGAGGCGTTTGCCCGGCTTTGAGCCGCTTTTTTCGCGGGTCAATGCGGGAGACGAATCATGCCCGACCCGAACCGACCCGATCGGCGCGATTGGTATCGCTGGATCGCTCTCGGACAGATCGGCATGGAGATGGTGTCGCCGATCGTCGTGGGATTGCTGGTCGATTATTGGCTCGGATGGGCGCCGTGGGTGACGGTGATCGGAGCAGTGGTCGGTTTCGCTGGAGGAATGGCCCACCTGCTCACCATCCTGAAAAATGACGGGCCGGGTGAGGACTCGACCCGAACAAAGTGACGGCCGATCGATGCATGTTTCGTGCGAAGCGTGAACGCAACAGTGGAGCAGGCATCCCCGTGAGAACCCAGGTGGGCGTGCTGATCGGCGGCGTCTTGTTCGCCTGGCTGGTTGCCGCGTACCCGGCCTGGAAGCTCGAAGGCGCGACGGGCCTGATGATGAGTGGGGCATCTGTCCTGCTCTGCCTGGTTCCCGCTGTCGTGACGTTCCTTTGGGGATTGAAGGCGCTGACCGGCACTCCCGCCGAACGCTTGCAACACACCATGCTTGGGACGCTGCTTCGCATGGTCGTCGTCCTCGGCGGTGGTATGGCCCTCTATCGCGGTGTGCCCGGGTTTGATCGGAACAGCTTTTGGATTTGGGTCGGCAGTTTCTATCTCGGGACGCGGGCGCTGGAAACGGTGTTGCTCAATCTCGCCCCGCAAGCCAGGGCATCAGGGTCAACGGGACAAAAGGCAGCGGGCGCATGACGAAGCGCCGGTCTCGATCTGGAGTAGTAGAACGATGGCGGCGAATCCGTTCGACCACGTGATGGACTCCCGTCACTGGCACATCTCGGAAGCCCTGAATCTGAGCTTCCCCACGCCGAACGTCGGTTCATTCCAGACCACGAAATTCATGTTGTTGCAGCTGTTGTCAGCTGGCTTGATTCTCATCATCTATATACCGATTGCCCGGCGTGCTCAGACCGGAGCGCCGCCGCGCGGCTTCTTCTGGAACACGTTCGAGTCGATCCTGACCTTCCTGCGCGAACAGGTTGCCAAGCCGAATATCGGCCACGACGCCGACAAGTTCGTGCCGTTCCTCTGGACCATGTTCCTCTACATCCTGTTCAACAACTTGCTGGGCATGTTACCGTTCTTCGGGGCGGCCACGGCAAGTATCTCCGTGACCGCGGCCCTGGCGATTTGCGCCTTCGGAGCGATCCATCTCGGTGCCGCGTTCAAGATGGGGTTCGGCCACTACATCCAGACGTTCATCCCCCACGTCGAGGGACCTCTACCCATCCGCATCTTGTTGCTCGCCATCATGATCCCGATCGAGTTTCTCTCGCCGCTCATCAAGGCGTTCGTCCTCGCGGTGCGGTTGTTCGCCAACATGTTCGCCGGGCACACGGTCACCGCCATCATCCTCGGTTTCATCGTGATGGCGAAGAACTCCGGCCTGTTCTGGCCGGTGACATTAGGTAGCGCCCTCATGGTCACCGCGCTAAGCTGCCTGGAACTGTTCGTGGCGTTCTTACAGGCGTTCATCTTCGTGTTCCTGACTTCACTGTTCATCGGCTCGGCGCTGCATCCAGCGCACCGAGGCGAGAAACCTCTAACTGTAAACGGCATCCTTCTCAATCAGGAGTAGATGGTTCCATGAACAACATGATTCGGCTGGTGATTTGCACTCTGGTCGTGCTGGCCTGCACGGCGTCGCCTTTGTTTGCGGCAGACCCGACTGGCGCCTTCACCGGCGCGGCCATTGGGGCCGGGTTGGGCGCCGGCATGGCGCTGATCGGCGCCGGGATCGGTTTCGGGAAAATCGGAGCATCAGCTCTGGAGAGCATGGCCCGGCAGCCGCAGGTGGCGAACCAGGTCAACACCAGCATGTTGACCATCGCGGCTCTCCTTGAAGGTGCGACATTCTTCAGCCTGATCGTCTGCATCATCATGGCGTTCAAGGCGTAGGGTGCCGTGCGAAACGCAAACCAGACAGCTGCAACCGCGTACTCGATGAGGTCGTCATGTGTTTTGATTCGATCCGTCGCTGTCTCCCTCTACTGATGGCCACCGCTGGTTTCCTGGCCTATTCCGGCGTCGTGCGCGCCGAGGAGAAAAGCGGTGAACACAACCTGAAGTACGAGGTCGGCATTGAAAAAGACGGCAAGGAACAGGACAAGAAATTCGACCTCGCCAAGGAAGAAGAGGCGAAAGAACTGATTGAACTGCTCAAGGCAGGTGAGGTCGAGGAGCTACGCAAGGACAAACCGCCGAGTTTCCTGGCGTTGCGCTGGGACCTCGGCCTCTGGAGCCTGGTCGTCTTCCTCGGCCTGATGTTCGTCCTCGGCAAAGTGGCCTGGAAGCCGATGCTCGAAGGTTTGAAGAACCGCGAGGAGAGCATTCGCAAGGCTTTGGAAGACGCCGAGCAAGCGAAGAAGGAAACGGCCGAGTTGCGGCAAAAGCTGCAATCCGAGATGGACAAGGCGAACGCCACAGTCCGTCAGACCATCGAGGAGGGCCGGCGCGACGCTCAGCGCACGATCGACGACATGATGGGCAAGGCGAAGGCCGACATCCAGGCCGAACGCGATCGGTTGAAACGCGAGATCGAAATGGCCCGCGATCAGGCGATCAAGGAACTCTGGGAACAGACCGCGACGCTGGCGACGCAGATCTCGTCGAAGGCCGTGCGGCGGCAGATGAACCTGGACGACCATCGGCGGCTGGTGGACGAAGCCCTGACGGAGTTGCGCCAGGCGGCGAACGATCAACTGCGCGTCGAATTAACGCTTTGCCGCTTGCGGCTTAGCAGTCGATTCTTGCTAAGTCGCAAGCGGCAAACGGTGGAGTCTCCATGACGGCGAACGTCGAACAATCGCACCGCCAGAAGGCCGACGTTGGTGCGCAGCGCGTGGCCCATACCTACGCCGAGGCGCTGCTCAACAACGCCGACAAGCAGAATCGGGCGCGCGAGACGCTCGACGAGTTCGACGCGCTGATTAGCGAAGTGTTCGCGGTCAAGCCGGACCTTGAAAAGTTCCTGTCCAGCATGGCCGTCAGCCGTGAGGCCAAGGGCCAGGTTCTGCGCTCCACCCTGACGGGACGGGTGAGCGACCTGTTGACCAACTTCCTGCTCGTGGTCAACGACCACGACCGCCTCGACCTATTGCGGTCGATCCTGGCGGCTTACCGGGGAGAACACGAACGGCGGACCAGCCGGAAACGCGTCCTCGTCCGCTCGGCAGCGCCCCTGCCGGACGATCAGCGTGAGCGGCTGCTCGGCGAGCTACGCGCTTCCTTCCAGTGCGAGCCGGTCTTGGAAATCCAGGTCGATCCCGACCTGCTCGGCGGCCTCGAGGTGCGCGTCGGCGACATCCTGTTTGACGGCAGCGTCCGCACGCGGATCGATACCCTCCGGAAACAACTCATCGAGAGAAGCAGTCATGAGATTCAAAGCGGACGAGATCGCTTCAGTTCTTGAGAGCGAAATCTCCCACTACCAGGCCAAGATTCAGACCGACGAGGTCGGTCAGGTGCTGGAGGTCGGCGACGGTATCGCGCGCATCTACGGCCTGTCCAAAGTGATGGCCGGCGAGATGGTCGAGTTCCCGCGCACCGGCACCACGGCCGTGGCCTTTAACCTGGAAGAGAACTCGGTCGGCGTCATTATCCTCGGCGACTACAAGCACATCATCGAAGGCGACGAGGTGCGGACCACCGGGGCGCTGCTCCGTGTGCCGGTAGGCGACGCCCTGATCGGCCGAGTCGTCGATCCGCTGGGCCGGCCGATGGACGGGAAAGGTCCGATCGTCACCAACCTGAGCCGGCCCGTCGAGTCGATCGCGCCCGGTGTCGCAGGTCGTCAACCAGTCGAAGTGCCGCTGCAAACCGGCATCAAGGCCATCGATGCGATGACGCCGATCGGCCGTGGACAGCGCGAGCTGATTATCGGCGACCGCAAAACGGGCAAGACCGCCATCGCCATCGACGCGATCATCAACCAGCGCGGCCAGGATGTCGTCTGCGTTTACGTCGCCGTCGGCCAGAAAGAATCGACGGTCGCCAAGGTCGTTGAGAACCTGCGTGAGAACGGTGCGATGGACTACACCATCGTCGTCGTCACGGCGGCCTCGGACCCGGCGCCGTTGCAGTACTTCGCCCCCTACGCCGGCTGTGCGATGGCCGAGTATTACGTGTACGAAAAGGGCCGCGATACCCTCTGCGTGTACGACGACCTGTCGAAGCAGGCCGCCGCCTATCGCCAGCTGTCGTTGCTGATGCGGCGCCCGCCCGGCCGTGAGGCCTTCCCCGGCGACATTTTTTACGCCCATTCGCGCTTGCTGGAACGCTCGGCCAAGGTCGCCGAGCAATACGTCCTCGTCCCCTCCGACGCCGACGACAAGAAGGTCACGGCCGACTGGGGCGTCAACAACGAAAAGGGCGAACCCCGACAGGCCGGTGAGAAGGGAAAGGTTTATTTCGGCCCTCTCGACAAGGAACACGCCGTCAAGCACGATCTACCCAAGTTCCCGGGCCACAAAGTGGTGAAGATCCCGTCGTCCGGCGGCTCCCTGACCGCTCTGCCGATCATCGAGACGCTGGAAGGCGAAGTCTCGGCGTACATCCCGACCAACGTGATTTCGATCACCGACGGCCAGATCTATCTCCAGCCCGACCTGGCGAATGCCGGTATTCGGCCGGCCATCGACGTCGGCATCTCCGTCTCGCGCGTCGGCGGCAAGGCCCAGATTTGGTCCATGAAGAACATCGCCGGCAGTCTGCGGCTTGACCTGGCCTCATTCCGCGAGCTGGAAGCGTTCGCCCAGCTCGGCACCGATCTGGACAAGGCGACCCAGGCCCAGCTCGACCGCGGTTATCGCATGGTCGAGGTGCTGAAGCAGAAGCAGTTCGCGCCGATGAACGTCATCGACCAGGTGATGATTATCTACGCCGGCACGCGCGGACACCTGGACAAGATCCCGGCGAAACAGGTTGCCGCCTGGGAAGCACAGTTCCTCCGGTTCATGCGCGACCAGATGTCGGACGTCCGCTCCAAGGTCACGGATAAAGCGACCTGGCGGAAAGACACGGCAGACAAGCCGATTCACGAAGGGCTGGAGAAGGCGGTTGCGACGTTTCAGGGGATTTACAAGGCGGGGTGAAGTTGTCCTGACATTGCCGTAACCTCGAATGTGAATGGACCTCCGAAGCGAAGTAGACGGCACAGAACAGGTATTCATCATCACGGCGTATTAAGCATGGCTACACCCACACGTACTCCTCGACCTGATACCCGCACCGTGGACCAAATCAAGGTTGACGAAGCTGTGGCCGCAGGAAACTGGGAAGGCTTCGAGATCACGCAATTGATGTCGGAAGAGGAAGCTCGTGCGCGGATCTTGCAGCGGCGCAAGGTGGCGACCCCCGCAGCGATCGCACCATTCGCGGGGGATCACCCCCGCCTCCAACCGTTCCGATGGAAGGACCGGATTTTTCGGATCCTACGTTGCGACTATGTCGGCGATCACGCGGAAGTTGAAGTCGTTCCTTCCGATCCGGAATTGGTGGCTGAGGTTAAACGCCGCATCGAGCGCGATCGCTTCCATACGCTGACGTACTACCAGGGGTTCGGTTTCATTAGCTTCCCCGAAGATTACACCAAGTACGAAAGTTGACAGGCCGAAATCTGCTCGCCGACGCGGTGCTGGAGAGGCGATCACGGCGTTTCAGGGGATTTACAAGGCGGGGTGCGGGCGCGCGGTGACCGGCGCGGTGATGGGAATGCAGAAGGGGCACTGAGTGGGAGGCACCGCTGGGCGGTGGCGCACCATGATGACCACTCGAACTCGTGGCCCGCTGCTCGACACGTCGAGAACCACACGCAAATATGTTGCGGCCCTTGCTTCCGCAGGTAAAAGAGACCTGTTTGAACCGGAGGAGTGGGAACCGCAACCCGGCACCACGGAGGAATGGCAACTTCGCTCCCTGATGACTTCGACCCAGCTGTCGAGTTGGGGGTCGAAAATGGTTCTGGCGCCGCTCGACGTCATCGGTGTGCTCAACCGCGCGAAAGTGAGCTTTGTGCTCGCTGGAGGTTACGGAATCGAGGTATGGCGCAAAGAACCGCGGGCCACCAAAGACGTTGACCTGGTTGTCGCCACGCGACACTTGAAGAAGGCGGTCAAGGCATTGTGCATGGCGTTCCCGAACCTTGAGCCGGTTGACACGAATGTCGTGATACGGCTAAAGGACCGAGACACCAAGGGAGTGCTGATTGATCTAACGAAACAACAGCAGCAACTGTACCGGGAGGTATTCAAACACACGAAACAGATTGGCTCGGGGAAGGACTCGTACCGGATTCCTTCCCTGGAGATGGCTCTGGCGATGAAGTACTCGGCCATGGCAAGCCCCAATCGCGTTGTGGAGAGCAAATACCAGGACGCGCACGACTTCATCCTCATGGTGAAGAACAACCCGGACTTCCACCGCGACAAGCTCGCGGCACTCGGCGACCTCGTTTACCCGGGTGGAAGCACGGAAATCCTTGAACTGGCCCGCCAGGCGCTGGCGGGGGAGTCATTGGTCTTTTAGGTAGCGTTTCATGGCCAACACCCGCGCACTCGTCAAACGCCGCAAGGCGATCCGCAACATCCGCAAGATCACGCGGACGATGGAGCTGATCGCCACGGTGCGCTTCAAGAAAGCGATGGACCGCGCCACCGAGGCCGAAGCCTACACGCGCAAGATCGCGGAGTTGGCAGCCGATCTCAGCGCGACGGCGACCAACGTGACACACCCGCTGCTGGAAAAGCGCGAGGAGGTTAAGAACGCCTTGCTGCTGGTCATCTGCTCCAATCGCGGTTTGTGCGGAGGTTACAACGCCGGCATTCTGCGCGAGGCCAACGGACGGATCCGTCAAATCCGTGCGGAGGGTATCACGCTGCACCTCGAACTGTCCGGCAAGCGGGCGATTACTTCCTACCGCTACCAGGGCATCACCGCGGAGCGATCTTACACGCACTTCGAGGACAAGCCTAGCTACGCTGAGGCCGAGGAGTTGGCGACTCGGTACATCGCGGATTATATCGCCCACAAGATCGACCGCGTGGACGTGGCCTACATGAAGTTCCTGAACGCCGCACGACAGGTGGCGGTGGTCGAGACGCTGCTGCCGCTGTCGTCGGTGTCGAGTAACTCCACGGGGACGGCCCCGGCGGTCGAATACGAATTTCTACCGGAGCCGAAGGAGATTCTCGAGCAGCTGCTGCCGGAGTCGTTCAAAGTGCGGCTGTTCAAGTGCTTCCTCGACGCCGCGGTCAGCGAGCAGATCGCCCGCCGCGTCACGATGAAAGCGGCGACGGAAAACGCGGGGGACATGATCAAGAGCATCACGCAGCTGTACAACCGCGCCCGCCAGGCGCAGATCACGAAGGAGATCGCAGAAGTCATCGGCGGTGTGGAGGCGCTGAAATGAAGTCGGCCTCGGCGGCAGACCTCGACGATCCCTGGGGTGAGATCGCTTACCTGGCAGAATTGGCCCGCCGGCCGAAACATCCAGTGCGGGACCATGTCGAAGCACTGCGTGAAAGCAGCAAGCTGACGCGCTGGTTTCGCAAGGATCGGGAGCCCGAAGTGCTCGAGGTAACCCCGGAGAACGTGATCGCCGCCCTGAACCGTGCCGGCATCCGTCCTGTACTCCTGGGGGCGTATGGGATCAACGGCTATCGCAGCGAAGCGCGATCGACCGGAGACGTGGACGTCCTGGTAAACAAACGGCAGGTGCGGAAAGCCATCCGAGTGCTTGCCGACGAGTATCCGGACCTAAAGATCGAGGACCATTCGGTAGTGGCCCGCTTCCGAAACCCTGTGACCGATATGATCGTGCTGGACGTGATGAAGCCGACCTCGCAGACCGTGCAGGCCGTGTTCCGAAACAGTGTGCGGATAGGCGAGACGCATCGCATCCCGAACCTGGAGATGGCGCTGGTTACCAAGTACAAAGCCATGACAGGACCGACGCGGAAACCGGCGAAGAAACATATCGACGCCGGCGACTTTACCGATATCGTCATGCAAAACCGTGCGGTGCTCGACTTGAAGAAACTGAAACGGCTCGGCGACATTGCCTCTCCGGGCGAGGGCGCAGCGATCCTCCGCCTGATCGCGGACATCGACGCCGGGCGGATGATTGAACTAAAGTAAACCCGACTCACGGAGCACCAATGGTAACCGCGACAGCCAACGGCCAACATACCGGCAAGATCGTTCAGGTCATCGGCTCGACCTTCGACGCCGAGTTCGACGAGGGGCACCTGCCGGAAATCTACAACGCCGTGAAGATCGACACCGACTTCAAGGGCGTGCATATCCGGCTCACCGGCGAAGTGCAGCAGCACCTCGGCGGTAATCGCGTCCGCTGCGTCGCGCTCGGTTCGACCGACGGCCTGGTCCGCGGCATGGACGCCGTCGATACCGGCAAGCCGGTGACGGTGCCGGTCGGCAAGGAAACGCTCGGCCGTGTCTTCAACCTGCTTGGCGAACCGATCGACGGCCGCGGTCCCATCACCGCCGCGGAATTCCGTCCGATTCACCGCGATCCACCGGACTTCTCCGAGCTGTCGCCGAAGACCGAAGTCTTCGAGACGGGCATCAAGGTCATCGACCTGCTGACGCCCCTGGTGCGCGGCGGCAAGGCCGGCCTGTTCGGCGGCGCCGGCCTCGGCAAGACTGTTATCCTTACCGAGTTGATCGCGCGTATCGCGAGCCAGCACGGCGGCTACTCGGTGTTCGCCGGTGTCGGCGAGCGGACGCGCGAAGGCAACGACCTCTGGCTCGAAATGCAAGAGACCAAGATTGGCAAGACCGATCGCTCCGTCATCACCCAGACGGCGATGGTGTTCGGACAGATGAACGAGCCGCCGGGCGCCCGTCTGCGCGTCGCGCTCTCGGCCCTGACGATGTGCGAATGGTTCCGCGACGCCACCGGGGCCGACACGCTGCTCTTCGTCGATAACATCTTCCGATTCTCGCAAGCCGGCTCCGAGGTGTCGGCTCTCCTCGGCCGGATGCCGAGCGCCGTCGGTTATCAGCCGACGCTCTCGACCGAGATGGGTGAGCTGCAAGAGCGCATCACCAGCACCACCAAGGGGGCCATCACGTCGGTGCAAGCGGTTTACGTGCCGGCCGACGATCCGACCGACCCCGCCCCGCCAACGCCTTTCAGCACCTCGACGCTTTCCTCTACCTGGAGCGAAAGATTTCCGAGAAGGGCATCTACCCCGCGGTCGATCCGCTGGCGTCGTACTCCAACATCCTGTCGCCGCTCTACGTCGGCGAGGAGCATTTCGCCGTCGCCAGTCGAGTGCGTCAGATCCTCCAGCGCTATCGTGAGCTACAGGACATCATCGCGATCCTCGGTATCGAAGAATTGAGCGAGGACGATAAGCAGATCGTGAACCGGGCGCGGCGCATCGAGAAGTTCCTGTCGCAGCCGTTCATCGTGGCCGAGCCGTTCACCGGCAAGAAGGGCGAGGTGACGCCGATCAAGGACACGATCCGCAGCTTCAAGGAGCTGTGCGAAGGCAAGTGGGATCACCTACCGGAGTCGGCGTTCATGTATGTCGGCGGCATCGAGCAGGCGGCCGCCCAGGCAGAACGCCAGTCGAAGGAAGGGAAGTGAGTTGTGGTGAGTGGTGAGTGGTGAGTGGTGAGTGTGGTGAGTGTGGTGAGTGGTAAGTGTGGCGAGTGGTTCGTCTGGTGAGTGGTGAGGAAAGAAAAATGGTTGACTCCGCTAATCCGACGCAGCCGGCTACCACTCACCACTCACTACGTTGCGTGGTCGTCACGCCGGAGAAGGCGCTGCTGGACGAGATTGCCCAGTTCGTCGTCCTGCCGATGTACGACGGCGAGCTGGGGGTTCTGCCCGGCCGTATGCCGCTCATCGGCCGGCTCGGTTTCGGCGAGCTGCGCATCAAGCAGGGCGACCAGGTGAAGAAGTTCTTCGTGGATGGCGGCTTCGCTCAGGTGCGCGCCGACGTCGTGACGGTGCTGACCTCCCGCGCCCTGGAAGCAGAGAAGATCGATGTGAGTGCAGCCGAGAACGCTCTGCAGCAAGCACTCGCGGCACGCACGACCACGCCGGAGGAGACCGAAGCGAACTACCGAACACAGCAGCGCGCCCGTGCGCAGCTGCAAGTCGCCGGTCGGGGGGTATCTTCGAGTCACGGCCACTGATCTATCCACTCCGCGAAGGCGCGCGTCGGTTCGCAAAAATTAACAAAAGCTCATCATTTCTTTTGCATCTGCGAACCGGGTTCGTTATTCTCACTCTCTTTCGACGAAACACGAGATCTTGATCGGTGGACGGGAAGGTTCGCCTATCGGAGTATACGCACGAGTCCGAGAATCGAAAGCTCGCTTCATCCTCTCCTTGTTCTTGGTGCGAACCTTTTCCCTGATCCCGACCGGACTCGATTCGGCGCAGTACACGATCTCGTGCTGTGAACGCCCGCGGATTCATCCCCGGTTCATTGCGTGCTTGCATCGGGCTGCGATCTTTCATTTCCGAGGAGGTTGATCGATGAAGCAAATTGCCGGCCGACGCTCCGCCTTCACCCTGATCGAGTTGCTCGTCGTCATCGCCATCATCGCGGTGCTGATCGCTTTGCTGCTGCCCGCGGTCCAGAAGGTGCGCGAAGCGGCGGCGCGCAGTAGGTGTGAGAACAACATGCACCAGATCGCCCTCGCCCTGCACAGCTACCACGAGGCTTATGGCGGGTTCCCACCCGAGCAGCTCAACACGCCCAACGGCTCGCAGCACTGCTGGGCCACACTGATCCTTCCTTACCTCGAACAGGTCGGTCTTTACCAACTCTACGACATGAACGCCACCTGGGATGATGCGACGACCAACGACAACGGCACCATTCAGCACGTGATCGGCACCTACCTGTGTCCGTCGGGTCCGCCGGCGCCGCCGCGTACCGCGGCCATCGGGGCCGACGGCATCGGTCGCGGCGTCAACGATTACCCCGCGATCACCGTGATCAATCCGATACCCAACAGCTTTGCGCCCTCAACGGCGACACTTCCGGCAGACGCGACCTATCATGGCGTGCTCGGCTACAACATCAGCCGGCGGGAAACCGACATCAAGGATGGCAGCTCCAACACCGTCATGGTTGCCGAGGATGGGGGCCGCAATCAGGAATGGTATAATGGTGTGCAAATCACGACTAACGCTTCTCTCGGTTTCGATGGAGCCTGGGCCAATCCCGCTGGCTACATCGTGGTCAACGGCTGGAACATGGCAACGAACCCTCCGACTCAACCGGGTGCGTGTGCGATCAACTGTACGAACAGCGAGAGCGTCTACTCCTTCCACTTTGGGGGAGCCTATGGATTGTTCGCCGACGGCTCGGTGCATTTCCTGGCCAACACCCTGAGCCTCGATCTGCTCGTGCAGCTCACAACCAGGGAGGGGAGTGAAATCATCCCGGCGGGGAGTTATTAGTTGCACAGCGCGATTTCTCCCCTCGCCCCGGTACTCCGGGGAGAGGGGTCGGGGGTGAGGGGCGAGCCGCGGATCAGTGTCCTGGTCTTCCACCTCTCACCCCCGACCCCCGACCCCTCGCCCCGGAGTACCGGAGCGAGGGGAGTAGCGATCACGCTTCCGCAATCAGCACGATCAATGAGAACGGCGCGACGGCATACTCCGCACGCACCGCGACGACTGGCCCCTCGTCCAGACCGACGATGTCCAGCGGTGACGCCAGAGCGGTGTCAATCGCGCGCCGCCAGCGTTTGCCGTTCGGCGCCGGCGGCACCACGAACTTCACCACGTCGCGCCAGGCATTGAACACCATGTAAAAATCGCGGTCCACCTCCCGACCCGTCTGGGCGCCGTTGAGCGCCAGGGCCACCGTCTTGGCGTTAAACGAGAAATCGGGTTTGAACGGCTCCACCCCATGCCAGATGATGTCGCCGGTCCGGAAGAATGCGCGGCGGCGCAGGATCGGATGACGCTTTCGCAGGGCGATCAGCTCGCGGACAAACCGCAGGAAATCGGCATTTCGGGCGGTCAGGTTCCAGTCGATCCAGCTCACCTCGTTGTCCTGGCACCAGGCGTTGTTGTTGCCGTACTGCGTCCGCAGGAACTCGTCGCCGGCCAGCATCAGCGGCACTCCCTGGGCCAGCAAGAGCGTGGCGATCAGGTTGCGAGCCTGACGGCGGCGCAGGCCCAGAATCTGCGGATCGGTGGTCAGTCCCTCGACGCCGCAGTTCCAGCTGTAGTTGGCGTCCGTCCCGTCGCGGTTGCCTTCCCCGTTGGCCTCGTTGTGCTTGTGGTCGTAGGAAACGAGGTCATACAGCGTGAAGCCGTCGTGGCAAGTGATGAAGTTGACCGAGTGTCTCGGCTGCCGACCATCCCTCTCGTACAGGTCCGCCGAACCGCTCAACCGTGTCGCCAGCAAGCCGGCCATGCCGGGGTCGCCGCGCCAGAACCGCCGCACGTCGTCGCGGAACTGCCCGTTCCATTCCGACCAGCGCCGGCCGTTCGGAAAGCGGCCCACCTGGTAAAGCCCCGCGGCGTCCCACGGTTCGGCGATCAGCTTGCACTCCCGCAAGACGCCTTCCTCGGCGATCATCTCGACCACCGGCGGCTCAACCATCACATTCCCTTTTTCATCGCGGCCCATGACCGAGGCGAGATCGAAACGCAGGCCGTCGACGTGCATGTCCGCCACCCAGAAACGCAGGCAGTTCAGCAGCAGACTGCGGACGACGGGGTGATTGCAGTTGACGGTGTTCCCGCACCCGGAGAAGTTCAGGTACTTGCCGTCGGGTCCGATCATGTAGTACAGCTGATTGTCGAGGCCGCGGAAGGAGTAGGTTCGGCCGCGGAAGTCGCCCTCACCGGTATGGTTGAAGACCACGTCGAGGAACACCTCGATCCCGGCCGCGTGGAAGGAGCGAACCATCTCGCGGAATTCGTTGAGTTGGCCGTGGTCCTTGCCGCTGCGAGCGTAGGCGGCTTTCGGAGCGGCGAAGGCGATGCTGTTGTAGCCCCAGAGGTTGCGCAACTTGCTCCCCGAGATGGGATCGATGAACGGACAAGTGTTCTCGTCAAACTCGTGGATCGGCAGCAGTTCCACCGCGGTGATACCGAGCGACTGGAGGTAGGGAATCTTCTCGGCCAGTCCGGCGAAGGTGCCGGGCGCGGCGACCAGGGACGAAGGATGCCAGGTGAAGCCACGCACGTGCAGCTCGTACATGATGGTGTCTTCAAGCGGCGTCAGCAGCGGCACGTCTTCCTGCCAGTTGAATGAGCGGCGTAAAAACACGCTGCGGCGGATGGTCGCTTTGCTGTCCGGCTCGGATGGCTTGCCCCAAACCGCTCCGTTGGTCAGGGCCGTGGCGGACGGGTCGAGCAGGACGATCTCCGGGTTGTAGGCGGATCCGGGATCGCTTGGACCATCAACGCGCCAGCCGTAGCTAAAACCGGGAGGCAGGCCGTTGACCAGGACGTGCCAGTGATCGCCGGTGCGGTTGCGTTTGGGGTGCAGAGCGATTTCGGCCAGGGACTCATTGCCGTCGAGAGATGAAATGACGAGAAAGACCGCCGTACCGTGGCGACAGAGCAGTGCGAAGTTGACGCCGTCAAGTTGGGCCGAAGCACCCAGGGGAAGAGAACGCCCGCGCACGATTTGCAGGTTGAGCATGACGGTCCGCGTTTCGGGGAGCGGGCGAGGTTGGGTCATGCAGTGAAGATAGGTCAACGCGACCGTCGGAGGCAAGAGCGAGAAGTGAATGTCGCTGAAGACCGCACGGCGGCAAACGCCGCGACTCAACCTGTTGAACCCCAATCCGTGTCCGTGTTCGATTGTCAACTTCGGATGAATCGTCCTTCGTGGTGACACTCGGAACCGGCCGGCAGCGAACGCACCGACCTGCTGACCAAATTGGATCCGTTCAAAGTCTGTTGACTAGCGAAGCCGGGGCACCTACACTAACAAACCAACCACCCTGTTTGTGAACCCGCCGATGAAAGACGTCAAGCAACCGCGAGCGCTGGAAACCCGAGAGAAAATCCTCCTGGCTGCGGCGCGCCTGTTCGCACTCAAGGGGTATCACGACGCAAAGTTGGAAGAAGTTCTGGACGCCGCACAGGTGACCAAGGGCGCGTTCTTTCACCATTTCCGTGATCGGGAGGACCTGGGCTTCGCGGTGCTGGACTGGCACATGGACCGGCGCCGGCAGGTGCTCGACGCGATCGAGCAGGAGTTGCCGCCTACCGAGCAGACCGGTCCGCTTCGGCAAGTCTTTCGGCGGTTGGACGCCATCCAGGAGATGGTCCGCCGCCGGGCGGGCTGCAAAGGGGGCTGCATCATCGGCAACTTGAGCACGGCCCTCAGCGATTGCCATGATGGTTTTCGGAAACGTCTGGCCGAGTGTTTCGACGAGATGGCCCAGGAGTTCCAGCCCCACCTGGAGGCAGCGGCACGATCGCTGCGCCCGAGGCGGCGGCCGGATAGCACTGAACTGGCCCGCTATATCGTCACGGTCATCGAAGGGGCGATCATGCAGGCCCGAACGCTCGGCAACGCGACTCTGCTCCCCTGTCAAATCGCCTATTTGAAAGATTACCTGAAGAAATGCCTGGAACCGTGAAACCAGGAGTTTTTTTTCAGGTAGTAACAGACAGACTGGTCGGTTTATTTACTCCCAAGGAGAATGGCCATGATGCGCTTCACAACCCCGATTGTCCTTGCCTTGCTGATCGCGATGGCCTGCTATCATCCCACAGCAGCGCAGGAGAAGCCCGCGATTCCCGATTCATCGAAGGCCGAGAAGGAGACCAGGTATCTGGTCTTTCAGGTCTGGCCCCTCCTCCACGGGTATCCCGGCATTCCGCCAAAGCCCGGCCATTTCTCGCTGAGCAAGGCGCAGATGGAGGGGTTCGTCCGTGAGGTGGTCAAGGCGATCGGCACGACCGGGGACGCGCGGCACAAACTGGGTTTCGCCGTGGGGCCGTTCTCTTTCGACGTGTCCGACGAGGATACGCGCCAGTGGATACGAGATGCGTTTGCCGTCGGCGCGAGAACGACGTGGCTGTGGCCTTGCACCTGGATGATTCGATGGGCTGGGGCGAGCGGAAGGACCTCCTGTCCAATCCCGACAACATCGAGAGCGCGGACTGGAAGCAAATTCCCAACAAGGCTCGTTCCCTGCAGTGGGGTGTCAGTCCCACCAAGTTCCCTCCGCAAATGTGCTACAACGCTCCCGCCATCGTGGCCGCGGCGAAAGACCGCGCGGGGCTGATCGGCGCGGAGATCAAGCGGGAGTTGGCGGCGTTGAAATCGCAGGGGAAGGAGCAGCTGTTCGCAGGCGTCATCGCCGGCTCGGAGACCCAAATCGGCCGTGAATTTGGAACGAATCGCCCGCTGGGATTTCGTGCGCTGGCTCACCGCGGCTTCAGTGAGCGCAATCCGCCCAAGGACCTCGACGCCGAACGGGTGAGCGTGGTGAAGGAGTGGATGGAACTGTGGGCCAATGCGCTTCATGTGGCGGGAATTCCACGTGAGAAAATCTTTTGCCACATCGCGTTCACTGACCAGGGGCTGCGCAAGGCGGACGCCAAGGAATCGTATGCGGAAAAAGTCGCCTTCGCCCTGCCCGAGGTAGCCTTCAGTTCGGCTTACCGTCCTGGCTTCTCCACCTACCCGGAGGGGAGGACTTTCAAGGAGGTTTACGCTGTCTTGGAGAAGCACGGGTCTCCCGGCTGGATTTCCGCCGAAGGCACCAACGTTTCGCCGACGAGCATGCCCGGCGAGCCGACGATGGAAACCTATCTGGGGCGGGTGTTCAACCACGGCGGCGTGCTGGTGAATGTGTTTTCTTGGGGGATCGGCGGCGAGGCGCAACGCAACAATTTCTTTCGCAAGGCCACGGAGAATGCCGAGGCGTTGGCCGCTTATGCGAAGTTCCTGCGCGGCGAAAAACTGGTGGAATCCGCCACGGGTTTCGCAAGCGAAGCCTTCCACGCCAAGATGCGTCGGATTCAAATGGAACTCCCAGATTGGGTGCAGAAATCTGGAAAGCAAGCGCAGGTGATGCCGCTGGCGCAAAAACTCCAGACGCTGATCAAGGACAAGAAATGGCAAGAAGCGGACCAGTTGGCCGACGAACTGCTGGAGCTCATGAAGGGCGATCAGCCGAAGGGAGAGAAGAAGGACTCACCATCCCTTCAGGAACGCTTGCCCGCCAAGATTCAGACAATTCAGAAGGAACTCCCTGCATGGGTTCAGAAGGAGGGCGACAAGGAGAAGGCCGCCGAAGCCACCGCGCTAATGAAAAAGCTGGAAGGACATCTGAAAGCCAAGCACTTCGAGGAAGCTGAGAAGACCGCGGATTCCATTCTGAAGTTGATGGGCGTGAGCGCTCAGGCTGCCGCCCAGGAAGCGAAGACGGAGGGCCAGCCAACCGCCGATTCCTGGGAGAGGGAACGTTGTCTCACCGAGGGGCCGGGCCCGCGTAAGTTGGCGTTCAACTTCGCGCGCTGTGTGGCGGCGGACGAGGCCGGCCGGGTCCACGTCGTCTGGTATGAGACTCGGGACGGGAAGGAGCACGCCTTCTATAAGCGTTCCCCGGACGAGGGGAAAACCTGGGAGGCGGAAGTCAGCCTATCGGACACCAGCGAGCGGATGCGCGGCAGCGAGGTCCTGCCGGCAATCGCCGCGGCCGGCCCGAACGTCTACGCGGTCTGGCACGAACGTCGCAAGGGGGGAGTGAACGTCTACTTTCGACGCTCGATTGATGGGGGCAAGAACTGGGAGCCGCCGGTCAAACTGACCGACGGCCCCACGCCCAGCGCCTTCGCGTCCGTCGCCGCCTTGGGGTCGGACGTTCACGTCGTGTTCGTCGACATGGGGCCGAAGGGATTCGGGTACACGACTTACCGGCGCTCCACCGACGCCGGCGCCACCTGGGAAGCCGCGAAGGGCCTGCCCGACAAGCCCAGCAAGCCAAGTGTTTCCTACGTGCCGTGCATCCACGCCTCGGGCAGCGACGTTTTTCTGGCCTGGGTGGACACGCGCGACCTCAACGAAGAGGAATACGTCAAGGTCTCGCACGACCGGGGCGCGACCTGGGGCAAGGACGTGCGCCTGACCAACCACCCGGGCAATTCGTGGGCTTCGTCCCTGGCGGCCTCCGGCAAGGTCGTGCATCTCGTCTGGTTCGATCAGATGGACAGCCCCATTCAACCGGCCGACGCCGAGAAAAAGCTGGACGCAGTCATGAAGCTCCTCGGCTTGCCTCCGCACGATTCGGGGCCGGGCGGCCACCATGTGCCTAACCCGGAAACGGTAGCGAAGAATCGGGCCGCTGAACGGATGCAGATGATCCAGAAGGAAAGGAAGGCGTGGGTGGAGAAGGGAGGCGACGAGAAGGGCTTGCAGCGCATTCTGAGCGAGTACGATAAGATCGGTCAGGCGCTGGACAAGGAAGAGAAGCTGGACGAAGCGATCAAGCTCATGGGGCTGAAGTACACTCCTGGGCCGCAGACCGACGTGCCTTTGATCGAACACGGGGCCGCCCGGGCGATGCGGGTCCAGTTCGCCCTGCGCAAGGTCAAGGCAAACACGCCGGCGTGGGTGCAAAAGGGCGGCGATCCGAAGAAGCTGGACATGCTGGTCAAGGAATTCCACCAAGCGATGGACAGGGCGACCACGGACTGGGAGATTTATTACCGGCGCTCGACCGACCGCGGGGACAATTGGGGGCCGACGGTCCGCCTGACGAACGCGCCCGGCGTCTCCCATCGGCCCAGTGTCGCCGTCGCCGGCAACGATGTCCACGTCGTCTGGTGGGACGACCGCGACGGCAACAGCGAGGTGTACTACAAGCACTCGGCAGACGGCGGTCTGAAATGGGGCGAGGATGTTCGGCTAACCAATGCCCCGGGTGCTTCGCAATTCCCCTCCGTCGCGGTGTCCCGCAACTTCGTCCACGTCGTGTGGCTGGAATCTCGCGACGGCAGCCCGCAAATCTACTACCTGCGGAAATCTAGCAAGTGAGGAGAGGCTGTCTCCCCAGACGAGAAGCAAGAGAAACGGTAAGCCCACGGATGTCGTTGTCGAAGCGGCGACGTCCATCACCCCAGAGCAACCCGAGAGCGAAAGGAAAGAGAGCCATGCGGAGAGTGACAGTGCGTGTAGGTGTGCTGGTGTTCGTCGGCCTCGTGTGTATACAGGCTCCCGCCCAGGACATCCCCGTGGAGGCACGCAACAAGCTGGTGCATGACGTCGGCGGCGCCTTCCTGGTGTTCCGCAATGACAAAGTACAGGAGGAACTGAAGCTGACCAAGGAGCAGAAGGAAAAGCTGGAGCAACACCTCCGCGAACTGCATCCGGGCGCCATGCAGTTTTTCCAGAAGATCAAAGACCTGAAGCCGAAGGAGCGCGAGAAAGAACTCGGAGCCTACCGCCAGAAAGCGAATGAGAAACTGGCAGCGGTACTGAAGGAAACTCTCAACGAAGGCCAGCGCAAACGCCTGCGTCAGTTGGAGCTGCAAAAGGAGGGGCTGATCGGGAATGGGGAGGTGTGGAAAGACCTGGAAGTCACGGACCAGCAACGGAAGCAATTCATGGGGGTGGCCCAGGAGGCGCAGAAAAAGATCGCGCAGCTGACGGAAGAGGCTCAGAAGAGCGGCAAACCCGAGGAAATATTCCCCAAGGCGGTGAAGCTCCGCGCGGATCTCCAAGGCAAGCTGGAGGCCCTGCTCACGGATGCCCAGAAAAAGCAGTGGAAAGAAATGCTGGGCAAGCCGATGGACCTAGCTGACTTATTCTATCAGCCGTCCCGGTAGCGCTGGAATTGGAACGACAGCCGAGAGACCATGATCGGTCGGTCCAGCAGGGCATCCGCTACGGCGTCTTCGGCGAGGCTGTGACCCCAAACGAGAAACAAGAGAAACGGAAAGTCCACCGGAGCGATGTGATCGCGAAAGGAAAGTCCCGGAAGTGCAGGAGGGGAACCGATGGTCGTTGATCTTCAGGAACTGGCTCGGCGCATGCTGGCGGATTACGACGCCAGGACGCCGGGCCAACTCTTTGGCGAACCCCTCGACCTGACGACCGTCCAGGCCTATGCTCTTCAAGCGGAGATCGCCAGGCTGCGCGAGGAGCGCGGAGAAAAAGTCATCGGCTACAAGGTCGGCTGCACGAGCAGACCGATCCAGGCGCAGTTGGGCGTCCAGGAGCCGATCTTCGGCAGGCTCTTCGACACGGAATGCCATCCTTCGGGCGAACATCTCTCTTCGGCGCGCTACGCCAACCTGGCCGTGGAGGGAGAGATGGCGGTGCGCCTTTCCAAGGACTTGCCCAGTGAGCGCCTTTCGGCGGAAGAGTGTCGGGGGGCCATCGCCGAGGTGTTTCCAGTAATCGAGCTGCACCACTATGTCGTTCCCAGGGCTTGCCGTCCCGGTCAGTGGTTGATCGCGAGCAACGGCTTGCACGCGGGGTTTGTGAGTGAGGAGGCGGCGACACGTCGCTCTGACTTGGCGAACGTCGCGCACAAACTCAGCATCCGAATCAACGAGGTCGTGGTCGGGTCCGTGGAGGATGCCGCGTTACTCACCTGCCCCATCGAAGCGCTGCGTTGGTTAGCCGGCCGACTCGCGCGGTTCGGAATACAGCTCGGCAAGGGCCAGGTGATCCTGACCGGTTCGCCCATGAAGTTGTATCCGGTCGCTCCTGGCAGCCGCATCGTCGTCGAAGCGTCGCCCTTGGGAGCGAGTTGCGTCGAGATTGATCCCTAGTTCCACAAAGGAGAGGAGTCCAACAATGGGGTACGATGGCGCGTTGGTGTTGGAGTTTCTAGCGCGGACGCACCAGACGTCGCTGCTCACCGACCGGGAGAAGCATCTGATCGGCCTGGCCGTGACCATGACTCGGGGCTGCCAGGTATGTACGCGGGGCCGCATCGAGAAGGCGCGAGCGGCCGGCATCGGGGATGACGTGCTGAACGCATTGATCGGCGTCGTGTCGGCGGTTAATGCGGGAGTTGCCTCGGCGACAGGGCGAGAAAGCTTTCGCCTGGCGGAGATGCCCGGCCCAGAGCCATGCGGTGATCTCTGTTCACCGATTGCCTCAGCCGCGCGGTGACAGCGATCGTGAGGAGATCGGCAGAAAGTAGGATACCCGTAGCCGTATGCTTCAGCCCGCGGCTACGGGTACTACAACTCCTACCGCTCGCCTTTCTGATGCCATTCCTCAGATTTTGGAATAGTCGTCTGGAAAATGCGAAACCTTCTGCTACAATACCACCCAGATAATCCTTATTCGCCCTGGAACTTCTGTCCGCTGGCTTCACTTTTCGTTGCCCCGATCTCCCCTCACCTTATCCCTCAGGGGAGAGGGTAGGGTAATGGGATCGTGGCGTCTTGAAGTCCGCATTCGTTGACCGAGAACCCGAACACAGTCCCTGACACCGGATCGTGTCCTGAGACGAAGAAAGATGGAGAAACCGGCATTGCCCGCCGCGACTCGCGCGTTCGTTGCCCACTTCACTCCGTTGACCTCGTCGCAGTCCCTATCCTATCCAGACCGGAGGAAGAAACATGGCCGTCGCTCGCAGCGACGACGGGTCAAACGTGACCCGGAGAAGGACCCTTCGTAGGACTCCCGACGCTGTCGCCACCCCTCTTTCCAGTGCCGGTCCGCCGACCACTACGGTCGCCGCCCCGCCTGTCTCACCTGGCGTGGCCCGCGTCGGCGGCACGGGTCCCCGTCTCGACGATCTCTACCGCATGCCGATGCCGAAGCTGTTCGCTCTCGCCGAGCGCGAGGGCATCATGGAACACACCGGCATGACACGGGCGCAGCTGATCGTCGCCGTGGTGCGCCGCCAGATCGAGCGCGGGGAGATCGTGCGCGGCAGCGGCACCCTGGAGGTGCTGCCCGACGGCTACGGCTTCCTCCGTAGCGCCGCCCACAATTACCTGGCCTCGCCGGAGGACATCTACGTCTCCCCGAGCCAGATCCGCCGCGTCGGCTTGCGCACCGGCCTGGTCGTCGAAGGACCGATTCGCCTGCCGATCGAGGGGCAGGAGAACTTCGCCCTGATGCAGGTCGAGGGGGTCAACGGCCATCCGCCGGAGGAGAAGATCCGGCCGACCGTGTTCGAGGACCTGACGCCGCTGCATCCCAACCAGCGGCTGATCCTGGAAAGCACGCCGGACGAGATCGCCGCGCGCGTGGTCGATCTGGTGTCGCCGATCGGCAAGGGGCAGCGCGGTCTGATCGTCTCGCCGCCGCGTGCCGGCAAAACGGTCCTGCTGCAAAAGATCGCCCTCGCCCTGAAACGCAATCATCCCGAATGCTATCTCATCGTGCTGCTCATCGACGAACGGCCCGAGGAAGTGACGGAGATGGTGCGGGCGGTCGCTGGTCCCACATCTGAGGTCGTCGCCAGCACCTTCGATGAACCTTCCTCTGAGCACGTCCACGTCAGCGAGATCGCACTGGAGAAAGCGAAACGCTTGGTGGAAGACGGCCGCGACGTCGTCATCCTGCTCGACTCGATCACTCGGCTGGCGCGGCGCACAATACCGAGGCGCCGGCCGGCGGCAAGCTGCTCTCCGGCGGTCTCGACAGCAACGCCATGCAGAAGCCGAAGCGCTTCTTCGGCGCCGCCCGCAACATCGAGGAAGGCGGTAGCTTAACGATCCTGGCGACGGCCCTGGTCGATACCGGCTCGCGCATGGACGAGGTGATCTTCGAGGAGTTCAAGGGCACCGGCAACATGGAGCTGCACCTCGACCGCCGGCTCGTGGATAAGCGCGTCTGGCCGGCCATCGACATCAACCGCTCCGGCACGCGCAAGGAAGAGATGCTGATGGGCGCCGAGGAAGTCGATCGTGTGCGAACGCTGCGGCGCGTGCTGGCCGACATGCACCCGACCGAAGCGATGGAGTTGGTCGTGAACCGCATGCGCAAGACCAAGTCGAACGCCGAATTTTTGATGACGATGAACGTGGCGTGACGATACGCCGCTTGCGGCTTAGCAGGGGAGGGCTGCGAAGCCGCAAGCGGCGATTTCTTCGAGTCGAACCATGCCTCCTGCACGAATCAAGAAGATCACCATCGCGGGCTACAAATCCATCCGCCAGGCAACGCTCGAACTCGGTCCGCTGAACGTGTTGATCGGTGCGAACGGGGCGGGGAAGTCGAATCTGGCTTCCCTGTTCAAATTACTCCGGTCCTACGCCCAAGACGATGTGTTCGGAGCTACTCAGAGAGCAGGAGGTGCTTCCACGCTCCTCTACCGTGGTGACAGTCAGACTAAAAAAATTCAAACGACCCTGATCTTTGAAACGGCCGCCGAGTCGGTTGAATATGAGGTGGAGTTCGACTACACCGCGTCGGACCAGTTGAGTGTCTTTGTCGGAGAATACCCCGTTGCGGCTAACGACCTGGCTCTTCGATACATGAAGGGTTCCCGGGTCTATCACTTCCACGACACGACCGACACGGCCCGCATCCGCCAAACGTGTGAAATCGAAGATTGCTTCGAACTGCACGAGGATGGAGGAAACCTTGTCGCCGTCCTGTACAAGCTCCAGGAGACGCAGCCGGACTACTTCCGCCTGATCGAGGGAACGGTGCGGCTCGTTTCGCCATTTTTCGGATCATTCGCCCTGAAACCAAACCCGCTTAACCCGCGGACGATCTACCTGCGTTGGCGTGAGAGGGATTCGGAACAAGAATTCGGCTGTCACCAACTCTCCGACGGTACGCTAAGGTTCATTGCCCTGGCGACGCTTCTCCGAGAACCGCCGGAACAACTTCCTCCGCTCGTATTCGTTGACGAACCGGAACTCGGTCTGCATCCCGCCGGAATCGCAATTCTGGCGGCGCTGCTGCGGAAGGCCGCCTTTCACTCTCAAGTCCTTGTAGCCACACAGTCTGCCGCCTTGCTCAATCAGTTCGATCCGGAAGACGTTGTCGTGGTGGATCGTGTGGATCGGAAAGCGACTTCGATGCCCGACTGCCTGGATCGCTCGACAAAGTTCGTTCGGCTATCCTCAACCGAACTGGGAGAATGGCTGGAGGAATATACGCTCAGCGAATTGTGGGACAAAAACGTCCTGGGTGGGAGGCCCGCTCGATGATCCGTTTGCACTTTCTCGTCGAGGGGGAAACGGAAGAGGCGTTTGTCGATGCAGTCCTGGCACCCGCGCTGTGGCCGATCAATGTCTATTCCGATGCCTGTCGTGTCTCAACCAGCCGACACGGTAGTCGGGTCCGGCGTGGGGGAGGGGGGAGATATGTCCGTTGGAGGAATGACCTGTTGCGCTGGATGAAAATGGATCAGCACTCCGACGCCTGGTTCACGACGATGATCGACTATTACGGCTTACCGACCGATTTTCCCGAGTACACGGCATGTCGGCAGCTCGGCGCTCCACATGCCCGAGTGGAATGTTTGGAACGGTATTTTGCACTGGACATCAACCACCTCCGCTTCGTGCCCTATATCCAGCTTCACGAATTCGAGGCGATTCTGTACTCGGATGTTTCCAAGTTCAATCAAGCTTTTCCGGGTAGGACCGCGCCGGTACTCGAATTACAGAAGGCGCGGCAGCTTTACACGACGGTCGATGAGATCGACGACGGAAAACTCACTGCGCTTCCAAACGAATCCTTCAACAGATTCCCGACTATGACAAAAATACGGACGGTGTCTTAATCGCGCTTGCGATCGGCTTACCCATGATCCGCCAACACAGTCCCCACTTCAACCAGTGGTTTCAGCGCCTCCTCGCCCTGGGTCAGCAACAATCCCTTCCCAATCCGACAACACCGTGAGGCCACGCATGGACCCACATTCCGCTTACACCGACCTGACCCACCGTGTTCGTGAAATCGCCCTGCTCAACTCCTGCGCCGGCGTCCTCGGCTGGGACGAACGCACCTACATGCCGCACGCCGGCTCGGCTCATCGCGGCGAACAGATGGCGCTGCTCGCGCAGCTGGCCCACGACCAGATGACCGCCCCCGTCGTCGGTGAACAGCTTGCCCGCCTCGAAAGCTCCGGCCTGGTAGCAGACCCTGGCTCCCAAGCCGCGGCCAACCTCCGCGAGATTCGGCGCATCTACGACCGCGCCGTGAAGCTGCCGCGCGCCTGGTCGAAGAGCTGGCCCGCGAGACGACGCAAGCGCCAGCAGGTCTGGCAGGAGGCCGAAGCAGAAGAACGATTTCGCCGCGTTCAAGCCATGGCTCGACACGATCGTCCGCCTCAAGCGCGAGGAGGCGAACGCGGTCGGCTACAAGGACGTGCCCTACGACGCCCTGCTCGACGAATACGAACCCGGCGCCACCACGGCGGAGATCACGCAAGCATCTTCGCGGCTCTGCGCGAGGAACTGGCGCCGCTGGCCGCAGCCATCGCGGCGTCGAAACGCCGGCCGAAGCGCGGACATCCTGCAGCGCGACATATCCCGTGGACCGGCAGGCGATCTTCGGTCAGGCGGCCGCCGCGGCCATCGGCTTCGACTTCTCCGCCGGCCGCATCGACGTGACGACGCCACCCCTTCTGTTCCGGCATCGGTCCCGGCGACTGCCGTCTCTGCACGCGCTACAACCCGCGGCACTTCAACGAGTCATTCTTCGGCATCCTGCACGAGGCCGGCCACGGCATCTACGAACAGGGACTGCCCGCCGAGCATTTCGGCACGCCGATCGGCTCGTTCGCCTCGCTCGGCATCCACGAATCGCAGTCGCGGCTGTGGGAGAACCAGGTCGGTCGGAGCCGGCCGTTCTGGGAGCACTTCTTCCCGCGTGCCCGCCAGGTGTTCCTCGACTCCCTGCGCGACGTGTCGTCTCGACGATTGGTGTTCGCCATCAACGACGTTCGGCCGTCGTTCATCCGCGTCGAGGCCGACGAAGCGACGTACAACCTGCACATCATCCTGCGCTTCGAGCTGGAGCAGGCGCTGGTGAGCGGCGACCTGCAACCCGCCGAGGTGCCGGGAGCGTGGAACGAGAAGTTCGCGAAGTTGCTCGGCCTGACGCCGCCGGACGCTGCGCACGGCTGTTTGCAGGACATTCACTGGAGCTTCGGCGGCCTCGGTTATTTTCCGACGTATACGCTCGGCAATCTCTACGCGGCGCAGTTCATGGAGACGGCGCGGCGGGATCTCACCGATCTCGACGCGGACTTCCGCAGCGGCGATTTCAGCCGGCTGAAGACATGGTTGAACGCACAGATTCACCGCCACGGACAACACTATCGGGCGGGGCGGCTATGCGAACGCATCACCGGACGGCCGCTGGATCACGCGCCGTTGATGCGCTATCTGCGTGAGAAGTATGGACCGCTTTACGGCATCTGATAAGTGGGCCAAGTCTCTACGTGTTCGTCTCGATGGCCCTACTTCCCGCTTCGCCGTTATCGCGTCGGCAACACCTAATCTCTTCGCTCCCGGGCGGCGGGCTGGCTTTGCGGCTAAACTGGTTGGAGGACGAATTTTCAATTCGTCCTCCAACCAGGACGAATTGAAAATTCGTCCTCCAACCAGTTTAGCCGCAAAGCCCGTCGGGCTACCAAAATCGCCTACGCCGCAATAACGGGAATGCACCCCGTACAACCCGGTTTCTTGCCAAAATGCCGCACTCCAGCTACGATAACGATTCGTTCCAGCGAACCGATTTTTGCCAAACTTTTTTCCCAGTCTGGTTTTGCCAAGAATGTGCCAAGGAGGAAAAGACGGAAACGCTTATCTGACAATGTGTTAGGTTAATATGGAGAGGTGACCGAGCGGCCGAAGGTGCGGCACTGGAAATGCCGTGTGGGGGTCAAACCTCACCGCGGGTTCGAATCCCGCCCTCTCCGAATCCGAGACTTTCTCACTCCAGCGAAACAAAGGGGGTGGGTCAGAAGCTTTGCCAAGTGGCGGTTTCTGCGGTTTTTTCCGCAGGTCGAAACACCACAACCTATCGAAAAACAAGGTTGATCTGCTACAAGAATCCGCCCGTGCTCGCGCGATGGCCTCCGGTTTCGCTGGGCTTTAGCCTTTTCGGCCTCAGCCCAGCCCTCGGCATGCGCTGTCTCCTCAAGAGGTCGCGGCGGCACAGACGCACGCCAAATCGTGAGTATTTCGGTCGTAAAACAGATCGGTTGCCGCTTGGCTGACACCTTCTGCAAACAGCGCCTCGGATGCCCCGCGCCGACTTGATCTGCCCCAATACCGGACACTAACGCGCGGGCCATCATCGCCCGGCGACTTCGCGGCTCATCTTGGTCGGCAGATTGCTCATTTCGGTGCCGGTTCGGCTTTCTCTTCAACACGCAGTCGGAACGTGCCGCTGTGGCCCTGGAGTTCGGTCTGATACATCAATTCCACGTGAGCCGGCGGGATCAGGTAGTCGCCGGCCAGCTCGGTATGCAGGACGCAGACGTCCTCGATCCATGCCGTTCGTTTGCTCGTGATGCCATGCCAGGTGCGTCTGCCGCTCTTCGCGCAAGGCATAGGCCGTGCTATGCCGTGCGAACCGGCGGTCGTCTTCCGGCAGGAACTCGCAGCGGGCATGGCCTGGGATTCTCGACCAGGACATAGCTCTGTTGCGGCGTGAGACAGCGGGCGTGGACCACACTTTCGAGGAATGAGCCGCGCGGGATCGCATCACCCGAGCTGAAGCTGCTCGGTCGCGCTTGCCCTTGGCATCCAGCAAGAAGTAGTCTCGCTGCCACATCGACGCCGTGCTCGCTCGGTTTGATCTCACGTTCCGCGGACCAGTGCCGCAGCACCAGCCGGTAAACCACCCACGGGGCCGCATCCGTGAAAGTGATCGTATTCTCGACCCTCCCGGATCTGCTCGGCCGGGATGCTGACTTTCTGGATCGCCGCCTGATTGTCGAAGCTCGACCCGGATCACGGGGCCGTCGTTGCAGCGGAACGCCAGCGGCGCCCGTGCCTTCGCCGGATCCACGCTTTGCTTTGTCGAGGTAGTCGCATAGGGCCTGCACGATCAGGGCGGTGTCCTTCGTGGAGTTCCAGCGATTGCCGTGTTTGGTGACGTTGAAGTACGCCAGCACGCCGGGCAGCAGCGGGTTGTCGGCATCGTGGGCCACCAGGGCCTTGAACGCCATCGCCGTGATCTCGTGCGGATCGTCGGCCCAGCGAGAGAAGCCGGCCGTCTTCCAGAAAGTCAGACCGTTCGCCGTCTGGCGCCTTTTTGATGAGCCGTTCGGCAAAGTCGCGGGCAAGCTTGCGGCTGCTGTTGTTGCACGGCCATGATCGAGGGCCAGAGCCAGAGCATAGTCGGAGAGGTCGTCCTTTTTCTCGTCGAGGAGTAGCCACAAATCTTCCGGGATCACCGGGCACGATGGCCGTAGACATAGAGACAGTAGACCCAGTCGGAAGTCTGGACCTTGTTATCGATGAAGCCTTGCAACCGGACCAGACCACGCTCGATGGCGTCGGTCGAACCGATCGTGTAGCCGGCCTTTTCGGCCTGTAAGAGGCCGTAGAGAGCGTAGGGCGTCATCATCTCATGCGTCTGGCTGGTGCCGATCCACCCCCAGCCGCCATCCGGTTGTTGTAACTCCAGAAGACGTTTGATGCCGCCTTGACGCAGCCGGGCAACTTTCTCGCCAACCCCGGATGCTCGATCTTCAACTGCTTGAGGATCTGAGCCACCTTGATCGCCGGCAGGAACCGGCTCATGGTTTGCTCGACGCAACCGTAGGGATATTCGACCAGGTAATCGAGTGTGTCCACCAGGTCCGCGGCCAGCGTCGGCGCCAGTCGCATCTCCAGCGTTGCGGCCTTCGGGTCCACGCCTTTGGGAATGTCGAGAGTGATCGGATCCTTGCAGTAGCCGGCCCGCGTAATGAGTTCCTCGGCACTGGCTCGAACCACCGGCAGACGTTTGAGGGCGCCGTCGGTTCCGGCGTCACAGGTGCCGGTCATCAGGAGGTCGGTGAATCCGGCGCTGCCCGCCTCGAAATTCCAGTAGACGATGTCGCTGCCGCCGGCTTCGAGGGTCCGCGTCAGCTCCGACTGGCCGAGCACCTTGCCGTTGTCCACCTTGAGCTGGAGTCGCAACGTCTGTTTCTTGTCGGTGCGGTTGTGGATGTTGGCACCGACCTGGACCTTGTCGCCCTCGGTGCAGAGGCGCGGCACGATGGGCGAGACCATGATCGGTTTGGCGACGCTGAACGACGCATTGTGCTGGCCGACGTGCATGTTCTTGGAGACGCCGATCACCGTGACTTGCCAGTTGGTGTAGGAGTCGGGAACCTTGAACTCGACGTGGGCCTTGCCGTCGGCGTCGGTGCGCAGCTGGGCGTTCCAGTAGGCCGAGTCGGAGAAATCCTGGCGGATGAGCGATCCGGTTTGCGTGGCGTCGTTCTCGGGCGCCATCCGTCCGTTCCACGGGGCGGCGGCGGCGGCAGCAGCCTCGACCGGGCATTCCGCCAAGCGCGCCGAGCTGGCCGATCTGCCCAATTTGCCCGATCTGGCCGATCTGCCCATTGGGAACTGCATGCCCGGCATGCCGCCCATGCCAGGGTTGCGTTGCCAGGGATTGGGTATTTGCGTCGGGTGATACTGGGTCAGGTAGAAAGTATCGTGCAGCAGCGAGCAGTGTAAACGCCAGCCATCATATTGGCGGTCGAGCAACTCGATCAGCGGCGCGCTTACGATCGCCTAGCCGGCCCAATGACCATTGCGGAGCGAAGTACAGATCGGTTTTTACTTTGACCCCCGCCAGGGACAACATGTTGGCGATATCGACGCCGCTAAACTCATCGGCCTTCGCCCTTTCGAGCAATTCCAGCAGCATCGCACGTTCCGGGTTCTCATCGCCTTCCTCTTGTTCGTTGATCCGGCGTTCCGCACGCTTGAGAACTTCGCCAACCGTGATGCCTGCGAGGCGACGTTGGAGCAGATACGCGCATTGTTCTCGAAGGCGCGTTCGTCGGCGAGGTAGAAGCTGCGAATGTCGATCGCCTGGCTCGGCTTGATGCTCAACAACGCCACATCGGAGACCGACACAATCAGATCAACCGGCTCGTTGCGGTTCACCTGGAGATCGAGCTTCACCGTCTCGCCCGGACGGTAGACCGGTTTCATCTGCGTTTCGATGGACAGAATCCGATCGGTCGGCTCGACGTGCATTAATTTGCTGGCGAAATGCACCGGGTCGGCGGGGGGCTTCGAGTCGGCATACTCGACTCGTGACCGAGCAGCCGTAGCGCGGTCCGGCCGGCAACGTCTCCTTAATCTCGGCCATCCCCTTTTCGAGACGGAAGCGTTTCCACAAACGTAGGCCGACACTGTCGCGCACCGTCAGCAGGACGACGGCGTCGGCATAACGGCTGTGGATGGCTCCCGTCGAGGCACGTCGCCGGACTTGAGCGTGGTGCGGTCCAGTTGCAGCGTCAGTCCGGGCCGTTCCAGCGGCGTCTCGACGACACAACCGATCTCCTGCTGGAGTTTGCTGCCGTCAGGCCGTTCCAGGATGGCCACCAGCATGTAGGCCCCGGCTTCGTTGAGTTTCAACTTGGCCGTATCGCCCTCGAAGCTCACGGCGGTGACGAGCCGGCGGCGTTCGGGTTCGGGCTGTTCGATCGCCTGCCAGCGTCCCGGCTGCCGAGCCGACTCCTCGGCCTCTGGCCGCCAAAACCCAATTGGCCGATCTGGCCGAATTGGCCGATAGCTCCGATCTGGCCGATTTGACCGAGCTGACCAATCTGGCCGATCTGACCGACGTGCCAGTTGCCGTGATAGCCGTAGTCCGGAACCCACGCGGTAGACGAGAGCCGCATGGCCACCAGGACGCCCTTGCCTTGCACTCCGCCGTCGGTTCATCTTGACCGATACCTCGATCGGTTCGTTGGGCACAAAGGTGCGGCGCGGCAAGCTGAGCTTGAGCTGGTCGGAGAGGTACTTGAGACCGATGGTCTGCGTTTTGTTCTGTTCCCGACCGCTCGTGTCGGTGACGATCCCACGGACGACGACGGCATAGCCAGGCTCCTGGCACGACTTGGGGATTTCCAGGCTGTACTCGCCCGCGCTCTTGCCGGCCAGGGCCAGCTCGGCGTGGACCTGGGCAACGACCACCGGCTGCCGCGTCTCATTGGCTCCGGAGAACGGTGCGAAATCCGGATCGACCTGGGCGAGCAACTGCTCTTCCTCGCTCAGGTCCTCCAGACGCAGACTGGCCGGCTTGTCGGCCGGGGCATGGACAAATTCTTTTCCCTGGAGCGTCCCCGGCGGCGTTATGTTTGGGTTGCGGACGATGTCGGCCGTGAACTGCACTTTCTCCGCCGCCAGCGGCTTGCCCATGAAATCGACCGCCTGAAAGGATAGACGGAGGCGCGTCCCCTCGCGCTCGCCGCTGATGCGGAGATTGAGCTTGGTCTTGCGATACTCCGCCAGGCTGAGCCGCGTCGTGCCCACGAGACCGGGAATTGAGAGCTCGTAGTCGCCAAGCGGGTCGGCATCGGCAAAGGTGTAGCTGCCGCTCAGGCGTCCGGAGTCATCGGAGGTGAGTTGCCAGCGGTTTGCCAGGGTGTGACTTGCGTGTATCGTACTCGATGGTTTCGGGGGAATTGAGCCGGCGCAGTTGGACGTCAACCTTCCGATTCGATCACCGGCACGAATTCGCCCCGTTCATCGAGCTGCCGCAGGAAGCCGGCGAAATGGAACGGTTGGCCGGGCCGATAGACGCTGCGATCCGCAACGAAGTAGACACTCGGCGCCGGTTGCTCGCGAGGAGTCAGCGTGAGCGTTTGCTTGTGTTTGCCGAAGGCGAACGTGGCTCGGGTATTCTTGCTGACCTTGTACGGCCAGACGAACGAGTTGTCTTCGCCGATCCAGACGGTTTCGGTGTTTTCGCCCAGCGTGACGGTCGCCACTTCACCGACGTGGTTGGCCGTGGCGCTGAGCCAGCCGACGACTTGGTTGGCGTCGAGAACCAGGGTGAGACGCTCCGGGTTTTTGGCCGGCTGGGTCTCCGGATACAACCGCATGCGCTCGGCGAGTCGAGTTCCACGATCGCCGGGAGCCGCGTCTTTGGTTCGGGCGAAGACGCAAAGGACGGCGAGACCCAGGATCCCCGTCACCCAGACGCCTACTCGAGACGAAATCCGGGCCAGCCGCGTGGAAGGGGGCATGTGTCGGTCCTCATGGGAGATGATCTGATAACTCCTGGAATGCGCGAATGGCTGAACCTTGCGCTCGGGACGCAAAAAATGTTGCTAGCACGCGCGCCGAACGGCATCTCGAAACGCTCGGGGGACACGCCCGGATGGGTTATCGTCCCACGATTCCCTGTGCCGTATGGTGTGCCAACGCCAGGATCGTCAGCATCGGATTGACGCCGCTCGATCCCGGGAAGGCGCTGCCGTCGGCGACGTACAGTCCCCTGACGCCGAACACGCCGCCGGCCGCGTCGCACACGGCATCCCGGCGATCGCGGCCCATCCGGCACGTGCCCATTTGATGCGCGCTGAACAGGGCGGACCAGTTGTCGGCGACCGGCTCACGTAGAACGCGCTCGCAAAAGGCGTCAACGTCGTCGCCGCGCCGCAGCGACAGTTCGCGCGCGTGTGCCGTGACCACCGCGCGTGCCCCGGCCGCCAGATGCACGCGCACCGCCGCCGCCAGGCCCCGGCGAAGATGTTCCTGCTCGCGCGCGCCGGGTCGGTAGTCGATCGTTGGTCGGCCGTCGGCCGCGAGGCGAACCCGGCCGGTGGGGCGATCGCGCACCAGCGCGATGATGGCGGAGACATTTCGGAGCTGCTGCATCCGCTTTCGGTGGGCGCGGGCGCCGTGCCAGGGGATCGCCGTCGCGCCGAGGCCGGGATGGATCGGCGCCGTCTCCAGCCGAAAGCCGTAGTTGCCCGTCAGCCAGGCGAACTCGTCGCACAGCACACTCTGCGGCGGCCCTTTCCAGCTTTCCACCGGTTCGTCGTAGGTGCCGAAGACACACGTCGTCGGGTGCAGCGTCAGGTTGCGGCCGAGTGCCGGCAGCCGCAGCCCGGAACGCAGCAGCAGAGCGGGCGTGTGCAGCGCCCCTGCCGCCGCGATAACCGTGCCGCAACGCACCGTCACCGCGTACCGCTGCCCATCCGTGCTCGTCGCCGTCGCCTCGACGCCTTCGACCCGGCCGTCCGCGATCACCACCCGGTCGGCGCGGCACCCCACCACGACGGTCGCGTCGCCGAGGCGCTGGGCGTCGTTCAGAAACGTCACCGAGGTAGATTGCTTCGCGTCGCGGTGGCAACCGAAGACACACAGGCCGCACTGTTCGGCGTCGCAACCGCGAGCGTTGCGCGGCAACAGGTGCCAGCGCCAGCCCAGCGCCTCGCAGCCGAGGCGAAGACGCTCGTTATTCGCGTTGATCGTCGTCTCCGCCGTGCTCACGCCGACGCGCTCCGATACGGAATCGAAAGAGCGCGTGAACGACTCTTCGACGAAATGGCGACAACCGGAGGTCTCGGCCCACTCGGCGCGGATGACATCTGGCAGGCGCAGCGACGTTTGCCAATTGACGGTCGTGCCGCCGCCGAGTGTCGCGCCGGCAAGGATCGACACACCAAGATCGCTCGTCGTCGTCAAGCCGCCGTCAAGGTAGAGTTCGCGCATCCCGACCGGTTCACGGCGGACGAAGTCGGGGGCTTGCGGTCCGCCGCCGGCTTCCAGCACGACAACGCGCCGGCCCGCTGCCGCCAACACCGCCGCCGCCACGCCGCCGCCGGCGCCCGAGCCGATGACGCACGCATCGCAGTCGAAGACGACGGGGGCCGTCACGGCGGTCAGGCGCACCGCTGCCGGACTTGCCGGTCCGGTCGTTGCCGGATGATAATCGAGCGCCGGCCAGGTCGCATTCGCACCGTCGTGATGCGCCCGGCTGTAGAAGGTGTACGTCGCCAACCGTCGCAGCGCCTGAAAGCCGCGGCGCAGTAGGCCGAAGCGACTATGCGCGAGCCGCAGCAGGCCGCGCTCGCGCTCTTCCGGCGCGAGATCGGAAAAGCGACGGAAGCGACCGGTCAGCAGGAGGTTGCCGAGCCGGCTGTCGAGGACGCGCAGCAACAACCCGAGCCGCTGCTGCTGGGGCGGCGCCAGAAACGGCAGCAGGTCGGCGATGCCGTCCGCAACGCCGATGGCCGCGCCGTCGAGACGGAAGAGATCGGCATCGTCGCCGAGGCCGGCCGAGAGCGCCGGCACAAAGGCGTCGCACACCGCTTCGAGCGCCCGCCGTTCGGCGTCAGAAATCATGAGTCATCCAGAAGGTAGTGGGTCGCAGCGATGGTCCGCCTCGAAATAACGTATGAATACAGCCGAAACCCGATTCATGACAGATAGCTGGTGCATAGCGACAATTATTTTTGGCCTCGGCGACAATTACCCGGTTGACATAAGTCACCTGGAAGGGGACACATTTTTCTCGCCCCAAGTGCCTTCAACTCACCGATGTAGGGCACTTGGGGCGAGAAAAACGTGTTAGGGGTTACGACGAGGTTGTAATTGTCGCTGGCGATAATAATACTTGTCGCCAGGCTCGGCAAAGATGCTCTGGGTTAGAAAACGAAATCACGCCCCTGCCGACTCCCTAATCCGAGATTGTCAACGGTCGGGAGGCTCGGTGCGCAATTGAGGTTAGATGACCGTTTCACAAGTTCGCCGCCAGTGACGGCTTCTTTTTTTGTTGTAGGAACGTGACGGTTGCAGCAGGCGGAAAATCAAAGGGTCGGGAGTCGTTTTCCGGAAGACGTGGGCGGATTGCTTCTATCAATTGGAAACGACTCCCGACCCCTTTGTTTTTCCCGAGGTCGGAAAAGCGACGGAAGCGACCGGTCAGCAGGAGGTTGCCGAGCCGGCTGTCGAGGACGCGCAGCAACAACCCGAGCCGCTGCTGCTGGGTCGGCGCCAGAAACGGCACCAGGTCGGCGCCGACCCATGTCGTTCACTTCTCTTGCGGAATCTGCTCGATCACCCACCAGAAGAAGTCCGTGATCGATTGTTCGATCCCGAACCGTTTGAGCTTGGACGCGATTTGACCGCGGTGGTAGCTGGAGTGATTGACAATGTGGCGCAGTATCGCCCACCGCGGCAGGGTGAAAGTGCGGCCGACCGCGCAGCGTCAGCACGGTATTGAGCCGCTCCGGCGTGAGCGTGGGACGCAGCTCCTCGAAGCGGCGGTAGGCACGTTCCAGCAACTGGGCCACGTCGTCCACCGTGGCCAGATCGGCTTCGGTCGGGATGCGGTCATCCGGATCGCCGGCCAGCGTGCGCAGATTGAACTCGGTCGCCAGAGCGATGTGGTAGATGGTCGAGCGCACCGACGACCAGCCAGAAACAGGCTCCGCGACGTACTGTTCGGCGGTCAGCTTACGGCAGGCGTCGAAGACCTTGGTATTGGCCCAGCGATCGTACGCGAACAACGCCACGACATCGTCTTGCATGGTGATCTCTCCCGTCAACTGCCACGGTTGGTTTGGCACGAGGCTGACACCGCACGGCCCCGACCAGCAAACATCCAATACCTCCTAAAACATCCTGGAGCCGATGCTGCCTTGTTCTCCACTGCCCCGACCGGATCAAAGGGGCCAGGTTCCTTTTTGAAAAGGAACCTGACCCCGTTTCCGTTCTTTACTCAAGTGTTCCAGGGTATGAAAATGCGACGAATCGCATCAGCACATTGTTCGGCTCGGCCTCTTGAAACTCAACGCTCATCGAGCTTCCACTCGTCGCCTTCCTTGATGACGTTGAGGGGAAATGCCTCTTTGCCCTTGTGGAACAGTATGACCTTCCCCTTCTCTTTGTCACCTGCGAACGTGAAGCTAAAGTCTTTGAGTTGGTAATCGCCGAACAGTTTCTTCATGTTCACCTGAGCTTCTTTCACATTCTTCTCCCAGTCCCCCTGCATCTTGTCTTCGCGGAGCCTCTTGGAGTACGCCTTCTTGAAAGCGGCGGCGTCGGAAGCTTTTGCCGCCTTCAACACCGCGATCATTGGCGCTGCCTCGGGCGGCGTCTTGTCCTCTTCCGCCCGTAGCACAGAGGACAAGAGGAGAACGCCGAATAGGCCATAACAGAATGCCATCAGTCGCATGATACCTCCATCTTTAAGGCCGAACGGTACGGCTAAGCTGCCGGGGCCGCCCCGGAAGAAGTGGACCCGTGAGGACCGGAATCGCGGCCCCGGTCAGCTTCAGCCGGTGGTTCGGCTCGCGTCCTTGGTAACACTAGCCTGTCGCCTAAGGCGGCTTGGCGCGCCTGCATGTCCGCGAAGATTGCATCGATGTCAAAATTGAACTTCGCAGCTAGCATCTCCCGGGCTCGATGGACTTCCGCGACAATGGGGTCTTCCCACATGACTCTAGTCTCCCATGAGTTCTTCTGGTGTACAGATAATTGGCATTTTGCGGCCCAACTTCTCACACACCACTGCTATTCTCCGCGCGATTTGTGCGTTTGCCAAGTGCTGGCAATTCCAGGTTAGCAGATAGTCAACCGCGTGTACCGCCGCCACGGCAACATGGGCAGCGTCGCGAACGACATGCGGCGGAAGGATGCCAGCAGCCATAATGGCCTTTGTCAATGCATTCGCCTCATCCGTGATGCGCAAGAGTCGCCAGGCCGTCAATGATCGCGAGCCGCTTTTGCACTTCCGAAGGATCACCGATCGAGGCCTCGTCGATGACGACCTGTGAAACCGAGCACGCGAACTCGCCGCGTCGGTTCGCCCACCAGTCCTGCGTAATCTGTTGATGTGCGGCAACCAGCAGGTCGCGACTGGGACGTGCGACCAGATAACTGATGAACGTTGTTTCCAAGTAGACCGATTCCATACTCATTGCCTGGCTGGCTTCGGAGGGTGGTCAAATAGCAACAGACAATAATTCCACGCTGTCCCCGTTTCCGCTGCCTCGGATAAGTACGCTGTCCCCTTATTATTCCCCACGAGGGCCGGTCGCTCAATGCTCGATGCCGTAGCTCCAAACCGCAGTGAGTCAAGACGGGAATTCCGGGGTGTGCGCCTTGACTTTAGTGTCCATATATGGGTTCGGCGCCACCCGTCGCGGACTACATCTTGGACATCTTCCATCGCCCGTTAGCCTCAAGCTGCACACGGATTTGAAATCCGGACAAGCGGAATTCTTCAATGCGCCAGCCGCTGTCTGTTTTTCGGGCCGTGTAGTCAACCTTGCCGTGGTAATGCCCCTTATCCCGAAAAGACAAAGTTCCCTCCGCCTTATCCTTCTGCACCGAGCAAGTACATTCGGTAATGAACTCAGGCTGGAGAAGTGTTGCGTACCCCTTCAGTTTACTCCGCTCCATCCAGGCGGACAACATACCTGCACCAAACTCGTCCGTCTCAAACGCGAACGTTTCCTTTTCCTTTGGCGACTGCTTCATCGATAAGAGAACCAAGGAGAGCGCTTGATTTGGCATGTCTTCGATATTGGGAATGCTCGCCCCTTCTTTGTAGGGGTGCCATTGCGCGATGGGAAGGGAGGACGCCTCCGGGATCAAGGCTTTGATGTGTTCTGCGACTTGTGCGTCCGATTCCTGAGCTTGACCGCCCGTCGTCCCGCTCGACGAACACCCACACGGCAACGAACACAGGATCAGCACGAATGAAGTTCGATACATGGAACCCTCATTTGCCGGTCGGGTAAGGAGGCGGCGTCGCCGCCACCCCCTCCCCTTTCAATGAACCAGGGTTTTATGCCCCGCTACCGGGTATCCTACCTGCTCGGCGATGGCACGTCCAGCGCGCACTCTCCACGACTCCGCTCGACGCGGCTGCACTCGGCTCGCTCTCTCCCCGCTTCTCTGACGTCGTGTGTAGCTCGGTCGGTCGCGTTTAGATTGGCAGTACTTGCATGCCCAGTTCACGCGCCTTGCGTTCCAGCGCCTTGACCCGGCGTTCATGGTGCTTCGCTTCTTCTGCCTCCGTGCTCTCCCGGCGATACGCTTCGCCTTTGGTAATAAGCCGATAGAACAGCTTCGCCAGTTTGCAGGCCGTCGCTCGGATGGCGGTACCGATGCCGAGTCGGGCCCGCAGCCGACGCAGGAAGTTCCCCAACACGCTCTTGCAGTTGAGCAGCGCCCGCGCCGCCAAGCGAAACGCCTTGGCCACTCGACTTGCGGTCTGGGCGGGGAACTTGGTGCGCTTGCCCGATTGATGTTTACGCGGCGCCAGCGTTGTCCAGGCAGCGAAGTGCTTGTCGGTTGCGAACTTGGCCCCTAGGTCCGGGCCCGTTTCCGATAACACCGTGAGCACCGTGTTGGCGCCCAGGCCGTCCACTTCGGTGATCCGAACCCCCGTCATCTTGAAGATCAAGTCATCGCTGGCAAACGCCGTCGGCACATTGCGATGCTGGCGTGGACGTTTCTCGGGTTCTGGCACTGGTCGGCCCGCGCTCCGGTCCGGCATCTTGCCGGCCGCTTTGTCGTACTCCTTGTCGGACGCGTGGATCTGATTCTGGTAGAAGTCCCAGGCCTTCAGTAGTTGCTTCAGCTCAAAGAGGTGGGCCGCGTCCCAAGTCCCTTCCAGGGCCTTGGCGATTTCCGCCCGCGTTTTCTTGCAGTTGGGATCACGCATGGCCGCCAGCGTCTGCGGATCGTGTTGTCCCTGGGCGATGGCCCGTAGAATGCGCATGCCGGTGACGCCGGCGATATCGGCGACGGCCAGATGCAGATACACGTTCATCTGTATCAACACCTTCTGCATCATCTGCAACAGCTTGGCGGCCTCGGTGACCAGATGGTCGCGATGACGCCACAGAGTGCGCAGCGCACGCACCTCCTGGTCGGGGCGGAAGCAACTTTTGAGCAGGCCAAAGGCGTGCAGTTCCTGGAGCCAGGCCGCGTCGCTGACATCGGTTTTCTTTTTGAGATTGCGGGCCAGACTGCGCGGATCGACGACCAAGACCTCGAAGCCCTGCGCTTCCAGGAAGTCGCATAAGGACATCCAGTAAACGCCGGTCGATTCGAGGACGACGCTGGTGACTTCGCAGCGTGTGAGCCAGTCAGCGAGTGTGCGCAGGTCGGCGGTATAGACGCCGAAGGTGCGCACGGGCTCGGCGTCGCGATCAGCAGGCACCGCCACGACGTGCGCCTCACTGCCGACGTCGATGCCGGCAGCGTTGGGATGAACGACTTTCGGTGGGAGAGGTGGTGAACGCTTCTTCTTGGCAGGCATACGAACCTCCGACGACTGAGGAACAGGGAAATCAAGTCGGCGGAGGATGGGTCGGACGAAGGCAGAGACTTTCAAACGGGCTCGCGGCACCAGGGAAAGCGCAGCCGACCCAAGGACCAAGCTAAGAAAGGGGCTCGAAAGCACCAGAGGGGAGGCGGTCACCGCGCCCCGCCGACGAAGGATAAGGATATGAAAGAGAGGATAAACGAAAAAGCGGTGCGGTCTCCAGTTCATTGCGGAACGCGTGCCGCTCCGGCTTCCCTGGCTAAGAACCGTACGTGCGAGTTTCCCCGCATACGGCTCAAGCCTTTACGAACGCCCCTCGCGGGACGCGACCTTCGCCACCACCAATCCCTCACTGTGAACCTGTCGGTGACAGTTGGGATGCAGCAAAACCAGACTGGCCAGTTCGTCCGTCCCGTCGAGGATCCGCCAGAGTAGGTGATGGATATGCCAGCCCCACTCCAGCGTCAACGCTTGGCCGCAGACCGGACATTTGCCGTCTTGCTCCAACCAAAGATAACGGGCCGTGCCCCTCCCCGTCAAGGTGTTGGCCATCTGAGAAACTGTCCGATAAGTGGGTCTCCAGCTGCTCAGCTGCGTAGAATAGGGTATGCGAACTCAACAATATCCTAGCGACTTGACCGACGCGCAGTGGTCGCTCGTCAAGCCCTCCATCCCCGTGTACCCCGGAGGACGTCCTCGTAAAACCGACATGCGCGACGTCGCGGATGCCATTTTCTACCTGTTGCGGTCTGGCTGTCAGTGGCGCTACCTCCCCAAGGACTTCCCGCCCCGGAGCACCGTGTGGGGCTACTTCAATGAGCGGCGCCACAACGGCACCCTGGAGGAAATCCACGACCGTCTCCGCTGCCAAGTCCGCACGGCGGAAAAGCCCTACGCGCCCCGCACCACCGCGAGCGTGGACAGCCAATCCGTCGATACCACCTCCGGCGGCGAACAGCGTGGCCGGGACAAAGCCAAGAACGTCGATGGTCGCAAACGCCATATCGTGGTTGACAGCATGGGTTTGCTGCTGGCGGTGTTGGTAACGGCCGCCGACGTGGACGACGCCAAGGCGGCGGCCGAGTTGTTCGCTCGGCTGGAGGGCCAGCCGATGAGCCGGGTCGAGCGGATGTTCGCCGACACCAAGTACCACAACTTCGTCCTCTACCAATGGGTGGAGGAGCATGAGGGGCGTTGGGAACTGTGCATTGTGCGGCGTCCGGAAGGATCGGAGGGCTGGGTCAAGCTGCCGATCCGGTGGACGGTGGAGCGGACGTTCGCTTGGCTGGGCAAGTGCCGACGGCTGAGTGTAGACCGAGAGAAGACGGTGCGGTCGTCGGAAGCCATGATCCGCTTGGCCATGATTCATCTGATGCTCAACCGCTTGTGTCCGAAGGAGAACCAAGACGAATTTCAGTATCGCCAAGTGGCTTGACACCACTTATCGGACAGTTTCTTAGTTCAACTGGTGAGTATGCTAACAGGCGCCGGCAGCATATCATGGCGCCGGCAGCATATCACGGGCGTGCCGGCATCATACCGCGGCGCTGGCACTATATCACGCTCGCGCCGGCCGTATATCACGGCGCCGGCAGCATATCACGGCCGCGCCGGCTGCATATGCAGAATATTAGAAGCCTGCCGGCCGAGCTTGTCAAGAATCTTAATTTTCTTTACACACCACCGCACCCCGATTCTGCTCTCCACCCAACGCACCCGCCTCCGGTAATCTGCGCGGTAAGGATCGCCCACCACCACGCACCCCGAGGCTCATCATGTCCACCCAATCCACCGGCCCGCGCTCCGACGCCGGCAAAGAACGCTCCTCCGCCAACGCCGCCACGCATGGCCTCTGCTCCGAACGCCCCGTCCTCCCCTGCGAAGACCCCGCCGCCTGGGACGCTTTCCACGACGGCGTCGTGCAGGAACTCGAACCCGTCGGCATCCTCGAACACGAGTTCGCCGATCGCATCGCCCTGCACCACTGGCGCCTCCGCCGCGTCGCGCGTTTCGAGGCCACCGTCGGCGATGATCTCTACAACGCCGCCACCAGCAAGGCGGCCGGCGCCATGATCGGCCGCAGTCCGGATGATCCCCAATGGCAGGCGCTGTACCAGGCACATCGCGATCTCGATGACTCGACGGAGAACCTGGCCGAACTGGAAACGGCGCGCACGCTGATCCAGCAGTTGCCGGCCCTGCCCGATGCGACCGTGCTCGATCCGGATGACGTGTTTTACTTCGTGCGTCTGCTCGGCGAGATGCAGGTCGTGGAGATCAAGGAACCGGTGACGATGGCGATCTTGCGGCGCGAACTGCCGGTGACCGCCAAGAAGTCATGGCCCGAAACGCTGGACTTGCTGACCGCCGCCAGTGAGGAAGACATCCGCGAGACCACCGCGTCGATGGCCTCGCAGAAGAAGCGGTTCGAGCGGATCGCGGAAGCGATGGCCAAGCACGTGGAAGCGCAGGGCCACGATCACCAGGTTCTGGCCAAGCCGGAGCTGGATCGGCTGGTGCGTTACGAAGCTCACGTCAACCGTCAGCTCCGGTACGCCCAGGAAGCGCTGGACAAGCTTCAGGCAAAGCGCCGCGCAGGGAAAGCGAGCCGCCGCCGGTTCGTTCGGTAGAAAGCGCGGCCGCTCCGTCCACACCGGCATCGGTCCCCGAAGCCATCGCGCGCCGTTCGCAACTACCGCCGCCGCCGCAACCGGCCGAAGCGAGTTCGTTCCGCAGTTACGACGACGTGTTGGCGTCCCTCGCCCAGCCGCCGCGTTTCCAGTCGTGGCCGGACGGCCCTCCCTGTGGCTCCAGCGCCGTCGCCGGCGAGTTCGTTCCGCAGTTTTCGACTCCGCAACACAACGGCGTCCCCGTGAAGGCGGGTCCGCGCGAATCTTCGTGAGGCGCGGCCTCCGATTTCGTGCAAAAGATGACGTCTTCCGCCACACTGCACCATCCGATGCAATCGTGCGGCGAAAGAGGTGCGCCGACGATCCGCGCCCGACGCTCGCCGCATCGTCCCGGCTCGAGGAAAAATGGCCGAGCTGCAATCAGCGTAGAAAACAGTCGAAGCTTTTCTATCCTGAGAAATAGGTGGTCCTCGGGGTTCTTCGCCATGCAATACCGCGTCACGCATACGACGACCTACGATTACCGCGATCCGGTGTCGCTGTGCCAGAACGTGGCCCACTTGACGCCGCGGACCATGCCGCGTCAACATTGCCGGCTGACGTCGCTGGCCATCGACCCGCCGCCGCACGTGTTGTCTGCTCGGACGGATTACTTCGGCAATCCGTCCACCTTTTTCGCCATTCAAATGCCGCACCGGCAATTGACCATCGTCGCCAATCATGTCGTGGAAGTGATGCCGAGCGAAATCCCGGAGCCGGGCCGCACACCGCCCTGGGAACTGGTGCGCGATCTGCTGCCGGCCGTCGGCGGCCCCGCGGTGCTGGAAGCCTACGAGTTCGTCTTCGATTCGCGCTTCGCCGCCGCCCGCGCCGAGTTCGCCGACTACGCCGCGCCCTCCTTCGCCGCCGGTCGGCCGATCTTCGAAGGCGTGCTGGACCTGACCGCGCCGGGTTCATCAGGATTTTCGATACGATCGGCGAGCAACGAACGTGGCCACGCCGCTCACCGAGGTGTTCGCCAACCGGCGCGGCGTCTGCCAGGACTTCGCCCACCTGGAAATCGCCTGCCTGCGCTCCCTGGGATTGGCGGCGCGCTACGTCAGCGGCTACCTCTGCACCAGCCCTCCGCCGGGTCAAGAACGCCTGGTCGGCGCCGACGCCTCGCACGCCTGGCTCGCCGTCTGGTGCCCCGATTTCGGCTGGCTGGACGTGGACCCGACGAACAACCTCATCCCGTCGGATCGGCACATCCTGCTGGCCTGGGGTCGCGATTTCGACAACGTCAGCCCGATCAAGGGTGTGATCCTGGGCGGCGGAGAACATACCGTGCGAGTCGGCGTGGACGTGATGCCGATGCCGCCGGCGGCTTTATAGGTGAGTAACGACGGCCCGCATGATAGGTCTAACTCATGATTCCGTTGCCAATTCTTGAACTACAGCCCACGATGAATGTGGCAGCGCTAGGGTCAATCGTTCCGTCGCTTGCTGAGCATCCTCAAGTCGCGCGTAGCGAAGCTCTTTCGATTTCGGTCCGAGCAGCGTTCTGCGTGCCTCCCTGGCCATTGCTTGCTCGTACGCTTCAAGAGGAATGGGATCATTCTTCTTCCGCGTTGGCACCACCTTGAAAGACAAGAGTCCGAGAGCATACGCCTCCTGTGGCGTCAATCCGTCCGCGATGGTGATCGCCTTGGCTGCTTCCGGACCCTCCGCCTCCGTATAAGCGTCGCTAATCACGGCCGAGCGCTGCTCGTCCGGCAATTCCTTCCAACGATCCCAGATAACGCAGACGTGCCGGGATTTCGTCGCCGGTATCTCTTCCTCAAGAATAAGAGGCTGCACGTTGGCACTCGAAGACGTGAATTCCTGAACCAGTTTCTTGACAAATGTGTCGTGCTTCGTCGAACGGGTTGCGGCGTTGATGACATGGCGGGGCATGAATTGCTCCTAAAAATGTTGGTATTGGCCAAAGAGCCAGCTGATGGCCTGGAACACGCCCGTGACTTCTCCCTGGTAGGGGCGATTGACTCGATACCGGAGGTGCTCGCGCCAGTTGATATAGATGCGGTTGATTCGCGCATTGAAACTTCGAGCGAATCCTCCGGCGTAAGGAACCGAGCGGAGTATTCGCTCCTCGACCAACAGCGCTCGCCAGCGCGGCAGATCGTGCAGATTCGTTGGCCAGGGCAGACCCAGATGATGAACTGCGTGATTCTTCGCGTTGTTTAGATCAAGCATCGTGATTGCTTGCCCTGGAAGCCAGCCGATCAGGCGAAAGTAAGCTGCCTTGAGGAGCATTTCCGCGGCGTAACCCCAAAGGTAAATGGCAGCCAATCGGTCCCCGGCCAAGGCCAACCGGCGGCCTTCGTTATAACGCATCCTGGCCGCCGCCCGGAAATCCTGAATCGAATGAGTCGCCGGAATCCGCGAAATCAACGGCATGGCAACGATCAAACTCCTGGTTTATGTGGAACATAGCTATTCGTCATGATAGTTTGGAGGCGTGTCCTTGGCAAACATTCCTGGCCAACGTGGCCAACCGAGAAGCCATCGTCATTCGATGGGGACGGCCGGCCCGATTCGCGGTCAGGCACGTGATTTCGGCGGTGCCAGGCGGCTGGCAGGACGTGGACCCGACGAACAACCTCGTCCCGTCGGATCGGCACATCCTGCTGGCCGGGGGTCGCGATTTCGACAACGTCAGCCCGATCAAGGGTGTGATCCTGGGCGGCGGAGAACATACCGTGCGAGTCGGCGTGGACGTGATGCCGATGCCGCCGTCGCCGTTATAGGCGAGTGACGACGGCAAGGCCGGATACGGGAACTGAACTGGCAATTCACACGGCTATCATTCGGGTACGCCAGCGGGCGGAATTGCGGCTGCCGTTCCAGTCGCTGACGGAGCGCAAGCGGATCTGCGGCGAGACGGAGAGCGAGCTGGGGCGGATGGAGGGAGAGGACGGAGCGGACAGTTGAGTGGTGATGGCGTCCAGGGTAAGACGAGAGATAGAGGGGGACGAAAATCGGTGCGGTCAGGAGAATCTGCTTGACGGGGCCCTAGCGATGTGGTTTGGTGAGTCCTAGCAGGGTTGCAGGACCGACGGGATGCGGCGGTCATCGGTTATCGGAGAAGCGAAGTTCGCGCCGGCCATAATGGGACAGGAGCGCCAAAATAAACCAATCGGCGCCGGCCATAATGGGACAGGAGCGCCAAAATAAAGCAACCGGCGCAAGCCATAATGAGACAGGCGCCGGTTCATTTACTCAGTCATTCGACGGCGCGGACATCCGCATTCGACCAAGCCAGCCACATGAGGAATAGCGCCAATGACTGCACTGACGCGCCCGATTACCTGCGCCACGCTCCTTGCCGCAATTCTCGTCCTTCCCGCTTGTAAGCGCGAGAGCAAACCAGCCGCCGCCCACGGCGAACCGACTGCTTCGCCAACCGACCTGCAACATTTTGAAGGCAAAATAGATACGAGTTACCAGACCTATGATCATGCCAAATCTGACCTATACGTGCGCGAGTAAGGCGTTGGAGGCCGGAGACGCCAAAACAGCTGAATCGCTCTACCGTGAAGCGATCAAAAAGTACCCCGACGCCCCAAGCGGCTATAGATCGCTTGGGGCGTGCCTGTTCTTTCAGGAACAGTATGAGGACTCGGAGGCAGAATACCTACGGGCTCTGAAGATGGAACCCAAGTCAGCAGTCGTGCTTTACGGTTTGGGCTGTGTGGCACACAAAAAGAAGCGGTATGCCCAGGCACGAGATTACTTGGAGCAAGCTTTGGCCATCAACGAGAAGGACTGCTCGTCTCATAGGGTTCTGGGGATGGTTTATGACGATACGGGCGATCGGGCCAAGGCAATAATGCACTTCGAGCGCGCGATCGAACTTGACTCCGGGATTGGCCAGCACGATTATTTCCGGAACAGACTACACGAACTCAAGAAATAGAAGATTTAAGAAAATCAAAGGGGTCGAGAGTCGGTTCGCAGCCGTTCGGGAGCATCAGGAGCGTAATAATCGCCTTTTCGTAGCGATCGGAAAATGACTCCCGACCACCGAGGGCCGATTTTTTCGAGAGTTTCGACGGACTTCTCGCACAGGCACTGACACCTTTTTTTCCTCGCCACCGCCCGGCGAGGGGCTTGGAGTGTTGGGAACTCGTGTCAGAGCTTGCCAGAGGACCGGTGGCGCGATAGCATTGATAGTTAGTTTAGGCTGCTGGTTCCACAGAGAAACCCTGACCAAAGCAAGACCATGAAAAAGGTTGTCATTTCACCGGCCGTCGAGATTGCGACGCAGTCGCTCAACCCCGATGGTGTCCGACGGATGCATGCCTGGTTCGACTACCTACAGCGCTGGGATGAGGATGAGGTGGTGCGAAGGAACTCGGTACTTCTCGACTCAGTTCCTGGCGTCTACGTCATGCGAACGACCACTGACATTCGCATCTTCTTCCGCATTGACGGGGATATTGTCACGGTACTGGATATCGCCAGGACTCCGGCGATTCTTACGTCTGGCGGTATCAGCGCTGCTGGGAGAGCCAACGTAGTCATCGACCCGAACCCCACCACGGTCAAGTAATGGCCAGCGTTCTGGAAACAATTGTCTTTGACCCTGCGACCTTTCGACAGGAACTCAGCGCGTTTGAGAATCTTCTCAACTCCAAGGCCGATCTCGCCGAGAGGGAAAATATTCAGCCGTTCTTCAAAGACAAAAAGCACTTGACCGCGTACGTTGGCACGCATTATCTTAACATTGCTGTGGCGACGGAGATCTGCTTCGAATTTGAAATGGGCGGAGATTTCCGGGCGGACATCCTCTTGGGCAGCAAGAAGGTTAATCAGTTCTGCGTTGTAGAATTTGAGCCTGGGAAGCAGGATGCTATCTTCAACAAACAGGCGAAGCGCAAGAACCCTGAATGGAGTAGTCGATTTGAACACGCCTTCAGCCAAATCGTTGATTGGTTCTATAGTTTTGAAGATCAGAAGAATACTGCTGCTTTTCAGAACACTTTTGGCACGGGAGAGATTACGTTTGTGAGCCTGCTTGTAATGGGTCGCAAGAGCAGCCTGAACAATCCACAAATGCGCCGGTTAGTATGGCGGACGAAGAAGGTATTGATTGATTCGCACAAGGTGATTTGCATCACCTTTGATGAACTGCATGCCGCGCTCAAGGAAAAGTTTGAGTTTTACAGTGCCGCTGCAATACTCGAGGCCACAACAACGCTGCCAGGTGTCCCACCACCTCAATAAACTTTACCCGAAAATCTAAGGGGTGGGGAGTTCTTTCGCAGCCGTCCAGAAGCATCGAGGGCGGATCAGTCGCATTTCCGTACCGATCGGAAAACGACTCCCGACTCCTGCGATTTTCGTCAGGTACTTGACGGGCAGCTAGGGTTTGCACATAATATTCTCTCATAAACTTCGTGTGATGGTACGTCCGACCTTCTTTCCCACCATGGAGTCCCACCGATGAACCGCTTGCTCGTTGTCGTGGCCGCTTTCGGCTTCGCCGTCACCACAGGTTGCGGAGGCAATCCGACGTCAGGACCGTCCGATGGTGGGCCAGGCCCGAAAATCGACAAGAACTCCCCGTTCGCTCCGTTCCTTGTCGCGATCAGCAAGCTCAAGGCGACCGCCGAAGTCAAGAAGGACGACGCGGGCCACGAGTATCTGCAGGTGCAATTTCCGCAGGGGACAGACGCCGACCTGCAGGAACTTCGGAAAGCCCTTGCGGAGCTGCCGATTCCGGTCTGGCTCGATGCCGGCTTTAACCCGCAACTCACCGATGCTGGACTCGCCCATCTCAAAGGCTGGAAGACTCTACGGGGTCTTGGGCTTGGCTCGCAGAAACTGACGGATGCCGGTTTCGCGAACCTCTCCGATCTCGACGGTTTGGAAAGTCTCTATATTCACGGGAGCAACGACTTATCCGATGCCTGCCTTGTTCCGCTCGCTAAACTGACGAACCTGCGCGAGCTTACGTGCGACTCCAAGAAAATCACTCCGGCAGGCTATGCGAACGTTTCCGGACTCGCCAAGCTGGAGATCGTGCATCTGGGCGCGAGTCCGGAGAGCGGTGATACGGAGTTGTCGCACATGTCGAAGTTAAGCCAACTGCGTGAGCTAAGGCTAGGCGGCGACAACCTATCGGACGCGGGCCTTGCTCAGCTGAAGCAGCACCCGGAATTGCGAAAACTTGACATCCATCCATTCTCCAGTGCCGATGAGAAAGTAACTCCCAAAGGTCTCGCCAACCTGGCTCACCTCAAGAAGCTCGAAAGTCTTGCGCTGAACTGTACTGCCTCAAAAGAGGACTTGTCCGCGCTGAAGAACCTGAAAGAGCTGCGTTTCCTGACCTTTTATACGTTCGGAGGGCCCAAGCCGGGGGTCCTGGCGGTTGTCGCTGAATTACCGAACCTCAAAATCTTGCATCTCGGCGACAGTTGCGGCAGCGATGAAGCGCTGAAGGGAATTGAAGGAGCAAAGGGCCTTGAGGTTCTGGAGCTGTCCGGGAATGACCGTGTCGGGGACGAAGGATGCAAAACCATCGGCAAGCTAACAACATTAAAGCGCCTCACCCTCGGCAGAACAGGAGTGACGGACGCAGGCCTGTCCCAACTAAAGGGATTGACCGGCCTTGAGGAACTGGACCTCAGTGGCACCAAGGCGACCCCAGCCGGGATCGCTGAGTTGAAGAAGTCGATGCCCAAGGCCAAGATCGATCGCTGAAAAGACAAGGAGAAGAAAAAGGGTTCATTGCAGATTGTTGGGACGCAACTGGACGATCGGATAATTTGTCCGATTAATCAAAACCTGCGTGATCGGATTTCGTGGTCGCTTTACTTCACGACACCGATCAGGTCCGCACGCTCCCGCCGCTGGTATACTAAGAGGATGTCCGTCGCATCCCACCGGGAGCCGTTCCATGCGTTCGCGGCCGATTGGCGGTTTGTTCCTGTTCCTCGGCTTGCTCGCCGGCATCCTCTGCGCCGCCGTCTCGGATCGTCCCCCCTCCGAACCGCCGCGAACGCCGCCGCAGATCTATCGCCGCGTCCTGCACGGCGTCGGCTGGGTGCTGGCCGCGGGTAGCGGCAAGGGCACCGGTTGGTTGGTGGACGTCGAACGGCGGCTGGCTCGTCACCTGCGCCCACGTCGTCGGCGACAACGAATTCATCGAAGTGGTCTTCCCCGTGTCCGAGACGGGACAGGTCGTCACGCCGCGCGCCTGGTATCTCGAACACTATCCGCGCCTCCAGGAAGAGGGCTATGCCGTGCGCGGCAAGGTGATCCGGCGCGAACGAGCGAGCGATCTCGCGCTGGTCGAGCTGGCTTCGCTGCCGCCGGAGACGATCGCTCTTCCTCTGGCCGCCGAGGCGGTTCTGCCAGGCGACCGCGTTTTAGTCGTCGGCACGCGCTACGATAGCGATGCGCTCTGGGGCTTCACGGCCGGAACAGTGCGCGGACCTCGGATGCTGCGCGAGGGTTATTTCAGCGGCGCCAAGGAGTTGGCGAAAGGGACACGCCTCATCGAGGCTACCGCTCCGATCAATGAGGGCGACAGCGGCGGACCGCTTATGAACAGCCGCGGTGAAGTAGTCGGCGTCTGTGCGGCGGTGGAGTGGAAAGCGCCACGGGGCCGGGCTGTTCGTTGATCGAAGTGCCGTGGTGGCCCTCCTCGAACGCGCCGGCCGCAAACCGGAGCCGCTGCCGCCGGTCGTCGAGGGGAGTGCCGGTCGTGATGTGTATCGCCGAGCCGTGTCGGCGGTCGCGCTGGTGCAGGGGGCGGACCCCAACTCCGAGCGACCGGCTGGATCGTGAACCGCCGGTTCCGCTTGCTGCTGACAACGGCGGAGTTTATCGGCCGACAGGAAAAGATGTCGGTCACCTTTCCCATGCAGGAGGCCGGCCGGGTCGTCAGCGATCTGAGCCGTTACCTGGAGAATCCGCGGAAGTTGGTCCAGCAGGGGCGGCGGGTTGTTGCGTGTGTCCTGGCAACGGACAGCCGGCGCAACCTCGCCTTGCTCGAAGTCGCGTCGTTACCGGAAGACGTCGCCGAGCTGCGGCCGTCGGTTGAGATGCCGGCTCCCGGGGAGGGCGTCCATGCGATCGGCCATCCGGTGGGGACTGAAGTGCTGTGGCTCTACAACGGCGGTTGGGTGCGGCAGACCGGACATGCGAACCTGGGCCAGACGATGGACGGCCCCGAGCCGGCGGTGCTTCTCGTCCAGGCGAGCGTGACCGAGGGAGAGGGCGGCGCGCCGTTGCTCAATGACCGGGCCGAGTGGGTCGGCATCGTGACCGGCAAATCGGCGGCACAGCAGCAGATCAGTTACGTCCTCTCCGCGGTCGAGGTCCGCGGCTTTCTGGAGGAGAACCAGGCGAAATGGCAGCCGCGGACCGCCGCCGAGTGGTGCGAGCGCGGTGCGGTGTTCGTCGAGGCGCGGCTCTACGACCGCGCGTTGATCGACTATAACGCTGCTCTCGAAGCCGAGCCGAACTCCGCCCTGGCATGTAGCGCACGTGCCGGCGTTCACCACCTCCGCGGCCGAGATGACCTGGCCCTCGCCGACGCGGAACGAGCCATCCGGCTCGATGGTATGCTGGCGTCGGCCTACGTCCACCGTGCCGCGGTCCGCAGCACGCGGTCTACACCGGGAGGCCATCGCCGACTGCGACGTTGCCCTGAAACTTGACGCCGAGAACACTCTCGCCCACGCCGTTCGCGCCGAGGCACGTCGTCAACTCGGCGATCTCGACCACGCCCTGGCCGACGCGGATGAAGCCATCTGGCGCGATCGGAAGATGCCGCTGCCGTATCTCACGCGCAGCCTCATCCATGCGCAAACGGGCGATCAAACCCGCGCGATCGAGGACTTGGGTCGGGCGTTGTTGCACGATCCGGACCTGACGGTTGCTTATCGCGCCGAGCCGATGCGCACTGGGCCAGGCAGCGCCGTGGCGGCGGCTCTCGAGGATTACAACCGGACGCTGGCCTTCACCCCGGACGATGCGCTGGCTCGCCACGGTCGAGGTCGAGCCTTTGCGGCCCGCAAGGAGTACGATGCCGCGCTGACCGACCTCAATACCGCGATCCGGCTCGATCCGCGGCTCGCTGCTGCATACGTCGATCGCGGTGGGGAACTGCTCCGGCGCGGCGAACTGGACCACGGCCTCGCCGATTTCAAGACCGCTCTGGGACTGCAACCCCTCCTGGTCCGCGACGTCCTTCTCGCCGCCGAACGTCGAGTGAGCGATTTGCTGCGCGAGGAGCGAACTGACGCCGCCGGTGCGATCGTTCTGTCGAGGCGGACGCTGCTCCTGATCCAGCCGCATGTCAAGGACCGGCCGGAGGTGCGTCGTGTGGTCGAGGTTGGCCTGGCGATTACTCCGGAGCCGACGCAACTCGCTGGTCAGGCGGCGAAACTGCGCGACCTCCTGTCGGAGATACGCAGCGCGATCCGGGAATGAGCGGTCTGGCTGAACCGTTCAGTTGTTCTCGTAGCAGGCGGCCGCTTGCGCGGTCGCGTCGGCCGCTTTCTCGTCCGGAACGATGCTGCCGATTTCAGTGCGGGTTTGCCGCAGGATTAGACCGAGAAGGCTTTCCCGGCCGACGACGGCGATGAGCATGTTCAAGACGCGCGTTACCCAGCGGGCATGAGAGACGTTGACGAACGGGGTTTCGTGTGAAGGTGTGCTTACCCTGGCCATTGTGGAACCTCCTTGTTCCTTGGGTTGTTGGAGATGATAACCGGGCGCGATCATTTTAGGCAAGAGCAGTTCCGCACCCGTTTAGCCGCGAGCTTTTGCGGCGCTCGCAGAAGCTCGCGGCTAAACAGTTACGGCCCTTTCCGTAAAGTCAGCGTCGTCACACCGGGTTTGTTTTTCGTATCGAAGTCGGTCGGCCGTTCCTTCTTCTCAAGATCACCGCGAGATTTTCAGCATCCCCATTTGCAGCTCGTAGATCGCCAGCTGTGTCTTGCCTTTCATAGGTCCGGTTTCAAAGACGATGTCCAGCGTCATCGGCTTCTTCGTCGGATCGATTTTAAGCGTTCCTTTGCTCTCGTCATTCCCCCCTTTGGCGCTGAACGTGCCGTCCTTGAAACTCAGTTGGATCTCCTTCACTTCCGCTGGCGGGATCTTGGTTCCGCCGGATTCGGCGCTGACGACCACCCAGGTGCCGTTGAGTTTTTCCATCTCTTTATCAGCATCCTGGGCAGACGCCGCCGTCGCTATCACGATCGTCGTCAGGATTGCGAGCCTGCTCATATCCGTTCTCCTCGATCCCGTGCGCAGGGCCTTGCTGATCTTCCCAGCAAAACATTCTATCCCATTGCGTATCAGGCGGCCTCCACCTCTTCCGACACGAGCTGTTTCAGCGCCTTGATGCCCGCGGTCGTGATGCGGTAGCAGGAAGGAGCGCTGCCGCGCCGGGCTCCAACCACGATCCCGGTGTTCTGCTCGATCCAACCGTAGGCGATCAACTCGCCGTGCAGACGGACCAGTTCGCGCGGCTCAACTCCCTCGCTGGCACAAACACGATCCTGCCACACCGTTCGGTCGGCCGCGCCCAAATCGCGGTAGTGAGTCAGCAGCGCCTGGAGTTCTTTCACCTCGCGCAGCCGATCCAGTTCGTCGAACATGACGCCGTCCTCGAGAGCAAATAACGGAAGGGGCCGGGGTGAAAATCGGTTGCGTGGGCGCCCCGCATGAGTCGAGAACGCAACGCGGATCGCAACGACAAAGGAGCGCTCGCGTCTTGACGGCTATTCCACGGATAACGGTGATGCGTGTCGATTCGTCGCGGCATCGTCAGGTGGGAATCGACCCTCAACCGGCCGGTTCGCTAGAATGAGGCACATGACCACGAAACTGCCTCTCCTCGTTCGCGCCGCCCGCGGCGAGGCGGTCGAACGGCCGCCGGTCTGGGCCATGCGCCAGGCCGGCCGCTGGGACCCCGAGTTCAATCGCGTCCGCGCCGGCCTGTCGTTCTACGAGTTCTCCGAAAACGTCGAACTGGCGGCGAAGGCGTCGCTGTTGCCGCGGCGCTTCGGCGTGGACGGCATCATCCTCTTCTACGACATCACGACGCTGCCCGTGGCGATGGGCCAGCCGTTCGTGCTCAAGCCGGCCGTCGGCCCCGTGCCCGACTTCGCCGTCCGCACCGCGCGCCGACGTCGACCGGCTCGACGCGCAGCCCGATCCCGGAGCGCTTCCGGCACATTCGCGATCTGCTGCGCTGGTGAAGGAGGAACTGCGCGGCGAATTGCCGGTGCTGGTCTTCGCCGGCGCGCCGTTCACCGTGGCGACGTACTGCATCGGCACCGGCAAGGACATGGCCGCGACGCGCCGTTTCGCCGCCGAGCAGCCGCGCGTCTGGACCGGCCTGCTCGACAAGCTGACGACGGCGACGGTCCATTTCTTGCGAGACGCTCATCGGCGAGGGTGCCGACGTCTATCAGCTCTTCGACTCGTGGGCCGGCATGCTGACGCCCGAGGAATACGCGGCCTGGGCGCAGCCGCGGCACGAGGCGCATCTTCGCGGGCGGCCACCGGCGTGCCGCGCATCCTGTTCGTCAAGGAGTGTCCGTATCTGCCGGAGATGGCGCGAGTCCGGGGCCGACGTGATCAGTCTCGGCGTCTGCCACGACCTGGCCGCGGCGCGGCGCGATTATCCGCACCTGGTCTTTCAGGGCAACGTCGATGAGGAAATGCTGCGGCACGGGAACGCCCGAGCAGGTGACGGCGGCGACGCGCGCCTGCGTGGACAGCGGGCGGCGGACGGCGGCACATCGTCAACCTCAATCACGGCGTCGATCGCGCCACCCCCGTCGCCAATTTCGAGGCGTATGTCTGCGCCGTACAGGGAAGATAATGCTGGAAGTGCTGGCGGATTCGTGTTAAGCTTTTTCCTCATCTGGTTTGGACGATCAAGAAATCAGAACCGTCTTTCCGGGCTCGAAGGTGAAATGAAGAAGGAATAACCCAGGTGGAAGAACTGCCATGAAAGCGATTCAAAAAGGCCTGATGCTCCTCGCAGTCAGTGTCGGCGGCGGCGCATTGCCGGTCAACGCCTTGCCGGCAGAGGAAAACCCTTCGCCCGTTCTCAAGTGGGAGTACCGGGTCCTGACGCGCGAGCAAGTGAGCGACCTCGGTAAGAAGGATCTGACCGCGGGATTGAACAAGCTCGGCGACGAGGGCTGGGAGCTGGTAGTGGCCGAACCGTCTTACATCTTCAAGCGGCCGCGAGAGCAGAACCTGAACCGAGTAGAGGACCTGAAGCAATTACTGCTCCAGACCCAACGCGCGGTCGAGATGTGGCAGGATCGCGTCGCCTGGGCGGATAGGATGGTCAAGAAGGGTTATCTGACTGCTGCCCAGGTGCAATCGGACCGACGCAGCTGGAATCCACCCAAATCATGTTGGAGAAGATACAGCGCGACCTGAAAGCGCTGCTGCCCGAGACGAAAAAAGAGCCTGGGCAAGATCGGAGACCTGAGAAATAAACGCGGCATGAACCGACGAAATGGGTGAGGCCGGGTATGAGGAGCCTAACCCGGATCGACGCCAGGCAAAATCCTTTGCCTGGCGCCGCGACTCCGATGCCGTTTGCAGATCAGACAGAGAATGTTGGATCCACGACCGCGATCACCGGGGCGGGTAAAGCTGCGACGGCGGGGGAGCGGGTTGAACGTACACCGGCGCTGGAGTCGGTGTTACGTAGACCGGAGCGGGGGGCGGCGGGGCGACATAGACCACCCGCGGCGCTGGAGCCACCACCACCACCGGCGGAGCCACGACCACGTACGGGCGGTAGTAGTGCCGGTAATAGGGGCGATAGTACGGCCCCGGAATCCCCACGCCGATAACCACCTCAGCTTTGGCCGCTAACGGCAGTGCGAGCACGGCCAGGGCGGCGATCACGAGTTTCCTCATCCCGAACATTCGACACCTCCTCTCACTTGAATTGCTGGGCTTCGTTCTCTCCATCGGTTAGACGTAGCCAGGCGATCGGATTGGCGCTCAAACCGAGGAAATGTACCGACAGTCGGTCGTTACAGACAGACCAATCGCACGGTTCGACAGAGCTTGCCCAGGTCCCGCATTTGGGCTGACCACATTAGCACGAAGATTAGTACGTGGTGGACCCAGCCGTGTGACATGGGTCAGTGACGATTCGACGGAGAGATTATCAGAGTGAGATTGGAACGAGATTCACGCTATCGCCTTCTGAATCACGACGCCGGCAACGTCGGTCAACCGTTCGTCGCGGCCGTTGTGCCGGAACGTCAGCAGTAAATGGTCCAGCCCCAGCAGGTGCAGGATGGTGGCGTGAATATCGTGAACGTGGCACGTGTCCTCGGCGGCGCGCAGGCCGACGGGGTCGGTGGCGCCGATCATCTGGCCGCCGTTCACCCCGGCGCCGGCCAGCCACATCGTGAAGCCGTAAGGATTGTGATCGCGGCCGTTGGTGCCCTCGGTCATCGGCGTGCGGCCGAATTCGCCGCCCCAGACGACGAGCGTGTCCTGCAACAGGCCGCGCGACTTCAGGTCGCGCAGCAGTCCGGCGACGGGACGATCGCATCTCACGACACAGCTTGGCATGGTTGCCTTCGATATCCGAATGGGCATCCCAGCCGTTGGTATCGCCGGAATAGACCTGCACGAACCGAACGCCACGCTCGGTCAGACGCCGGGCCAACAGGCAACGCGTGCCGAACTCCACCGTCTCAGGCCGATCGAGGCCGTATAGCCGCCGGGTTACCGCTGTTTCTTGCGCGAGGTCCACCGCTTCGGGGGCGTGCTTCTGCATCCGGAACGCCAACTCGTAGGCGGCGATGCGGGCCGACAGGTCCGAGTCGCCGTCCCGTTCCTGACGATGCTGTTCGTTCAGCTGGTTGATGAGGTCGAGAGTTCGCCGTTGCTGATCGTCCGACACGCCCGGTGGGTTCTTCAAGTGCGGCACCGGGGCCGAGCCGCCATGGATCATCGTGCCTTGATAGGCGGACGGTAGATAGCCGTTGCCCCAGGCCGGAGCGCCGCCCTTGACCCAGCCTGCTGGATCGGGCAGCACCACGAATGCGGGCATGATTGCGGTTTTCGGTGCCGAGGCCGTAGCTCGCCCAGGCGCCGAGGCTCGGCCGGCCCATCAGGATCGAACCGGTGTTCATCAGATACACCGATTCGGGATGCGTCACACTGTCGCCGTGGCAGCCGCGCAGGACGCAGAGGTCGTCGGCGCAGGCCGCGAGGTTCGGCAGCAGATCCGACACGTCGATTCCGCCGCGACCGTGCTTCGTGAACTTCCGCTTGGTGGCGAGCAACCGATTCTTGTCCACGCCGCGCCGCGTCTTCACCGGACCGAACGAGGGCGGCAGCGGCTGGCCGTGCAGGCGTTGCAGGTCGGGCTTCGGCTCGAACGTCTCCAGATGGCTCGGGCCGCCGGACATGAACAGGAAGATGACACGCTTGGCACGCGGTGCATGATGAGGCGAGCCGGGAGTGTGAGCGACCGGAGATGAGGCGAGCAGACCCTGTTCCGCCAGCAGCGCCGTGAGTGCGATGGAGCCGAAACCGCAGCCGGAGCGACGGAGAAAATCACGGCGCGAGACAGGGAATTGAAGACCGTCTGTCATCACGGAAACCTCGCTCGATTGCCGCTCGCGGCTTAGCAGACGCCTGCTGCGAAGCCGCAAGCGGCAACACTCTCAATCCAGATACACAAACTCGTTAAGATTGAACAACACCCGGCACAGTTCGCTCAACGGCGACGCGGCCAGGAAGGTTCGCGCTAGCCGCATCTCGGCATCGGTCGGGTGCCGTCCCAGAGTGTATTGATACGCCAGACCCACACGTCCGTCCTCCGTGGACGCCTCTCTTTCGACTCGGACGCGCCAGCGCCTTCGCGGCGTCCACGACGTCTACCGCGTTCAAAAGAGTGAGCGCCTGCGGTGCCGACGTGCTGCGTTCGCGGCGCGGACAGCTCAGGTTGCTGTCGGGCAGGTCGAACGTCTCCAGGAACGGGAAACGCAGGTTCCGGCGAGCGCTGATGTACACACTGCGGCGAACGTGGTCGCGCGGATCCTTGTCGGCCTTCCAGCCTTTCGCTCCCTGCTGCAGTTCCGGCGGCAGCGGTGGAAAAACACTCGGGCCGCCGACTTTGCAGTTCAACTTGCCGCCTGCCGACAACAAGGCGTCGCGGATGATCTCGCCTTCAAGACGCATCCGGTTCATCCGCGATAGTAAACGGTTCTCGGGGTCGCGCGTTTTTGCTTCCGGCGCGGCGCTGCGCGGACTGCCGGTAGACGGCCGAGGTTAGAATCAGCCGATGCAGGCGCTTCACGTCCCAGCCGGATTCGACGAACTCGACAGCGAGCCAGTCGAGTAGCTCGGGGTGAGTCGGTGCCTCGCCGTGGACGCCGAAATCGCTTGCGGTCCGCACCAGGCCCTGGCCAAAATGGTGCTGCCAGACACGGTTGACGAAGACGCGCGCGGTCAGCGGATTGTCGCGGCTGGCGATCCATCCGGCCAGGACGGAGCGCCGGCCGATCGCGCGGTCCATCGGGGCCGGCGTCGGTTTGCGGTCCGGCGTCAGCACGGCGGGATAGCCGGCGAAGACTTCCTCGCCGGGATTGCTCAGCTCACCGCGCGTGAGCAGGAACGTCTTCGCGAGCGTCGGCGACTTCTGCAAGGCCATCGCCGTTGGCGGCGGGGCTGGCTTCACGGCGTCGAAGCTGGTTATCACCTTGAGAAGCGCTTGCCGCCGTGTACGATCCTCGGCGCTCAGCGCCTGCTCAATCTCCTGCGGCTTGACTATGAGCAGTCGCGCCGTTTCCAGGACGAGATCTTTCTGCGCCGCGGTGCGCTTCTCGGGGTCGATGTCGTGAGCAAGGCGAGCGGCGTCGGAGAGTTTCTCGAACCGTGCCGCGTAGAGCTTCCGGCGGTACGGCTCTTCCAGGGCCGCGATGGCGTCGCGCGTTGGTTTCACGAGGTCGTTGTACTTGCGCAGCGCAACCACGTCGGCCGGCGCGAGCGGCAGGTCATTGCGGAACGCGGCTTGAGTGAAGAACGCCTGGAGCCGATAATAATCGGCTTGCGGCAACGGCTCGAACTTGTGATCGTGACAGCGGGCACAGGCGAGCGTCAGGCCGAGGAAGGCGAGACCGGCCGTGTCGGTCATGTCGTTGAGTGTGTTCTGCCGCCGCTGGGCCTGGCTGGACGCATCCGTCATGTCGGGGCCGAGCAGGTTGAATCCCGTGGCGATCCGTGTGTTGGGATCGTCCGGATACAACTCGTCGCCGGCGATCTGTTCCGCGACGAAGCGATCGAACGGCCTGTTGGCGTTGAACGCGCCGACGACGTAATCGCGATAGCGCCAGGCGTTGGGCCGAACCTCGTCGAATTCATAGCCGTTGCTCTCGGCGAAGCGCGCCAGGTCGAGCCAGTGCCGGCCCCAGCGCTCGCCGTAGTGCGGTGAGGCCAGCAGCCGATCGACCAGCCGCTCGTAGGATCGATCATCGGGCGTGCTGAACGCGGCAATCTCTACCGGTGTCGGCGGCAGGCCGATGAGGTCGAACGTCACTCGGCGCAACAGTTGTTCGCCTGAGGCGGCGCTGCCGGCGTCAGTCCGGCCGCTTCCAGGTGCGCGAGGATGAACGCGTCGATCGGAGTGCGGCACCATCCCGCATCTCTCACCGCGGGAACGGCGGGACGGCGCGGCGGCGTCCATGCCCAGTGGTTGGCGGGCGGTACCCTGCCCGCAGCAACGCATGGGTGGAAATCCGCCGAAAGTGCGAACAGCATCGTGAGAACGAATCGGCGCATTGTGCTGGACTCACTCCTTCGGCAGGAACGACAGCGCGGCCGACATCTCCGATCGCTGACGCTCCCAGCTCGCCAAAACATCAATGATGACCGATTCGACCTCCGGGATCCAGGAAAAAAACGCTCTCATCGCCAGGTCCAACTCAATCGCGAGTTTGTTCGTCGAGAAATGCTGGCTTTTTCAACTCGCAGCGGGTTCAATGGCGTGCAGTCGCCCGCCGACCAACCCGTTGAACCACTCATGGACACTCGTTATTGTATCGCCGATACCTCCGGAATCTTCAGCCCGCGCTGATCTTCTACAAGGACATCATCCGTCAGAATCTGACGAACGCAGTCCGCATGGTCGGCGACCCGGCCCGGTTGCGGCCGCACATGAAGACGCACAAGACGCGCGAGATCATAAAAATGGCGCTGGAGGCAGGCGTCGTCAAGCACAAATGTGCCACTCTCGCCGAGGCGGAATTGGCCGCGAGTCGCGGCGTGCCGGACGTGCTGATCGCCTATCCCATCGTCGGACCGAATGCGGTCGACTGGCCCGCCTAGTCGGTGCCTTTCCGAAGACTGCGCTTCTCCGTCCTCGCCGATCATCCGACGGCCGTCGAAGGACTCTCGAAATCACTGGCGTCAACCGGACAAACGGTCGAGGTCTTGCTCGACCTGGACGTCGGCATGCACCGCACCGGCATCGCCTCGGTCCCGAGGCGGTTGCCCTGTACGAACAGATCCATCGCTCTCCGGGCTTGCGCCGGTGGTCTATCCACTCTACGACGGCCATAACCATCAGGAGAGCCTTGCCGAGCGTGAGGCGGCGGTCAAGGCATTGCTGGAACCAGTGTTGGTCTTCCGAAAGACGTTGGAAGCGAAAGGGCTGCCCGTGCCGCGTATTGTCGGCGGCGGCACACCGACCTTCCCCGCATGGACGAAGCTTGACATCCCCGGCCTCGAATGTTCGCCCGGCACCTGCATCCTGCACGACAACAACTACGGTTCGCGCTATCCGGACATGCACGGCTTCACTCCCGCCGCGCTGCTGCTGACGCGCGTCATCAGCCGACCGTCGCCGACGCGGGTGACGTTCGACCTGGCAACAAAGCCGTTGCCAGCGATCCGCCGGCCGGTAAACGTCTGACTGCTGCTCGACGTACCGGAATATCAAGCGGTCATGCAAAGCGAGGAGCATCTCGTCATCGAGACGCCGTCGGCGGACCGTTTCCAACCCGGCGACGAGGCGTTCGCAGTTCCGACGCACATCTGTCCGACCTGTGCGCTGCACAAACTGGCTATGTGGTCGAGGGCGGTAAGGTGTCGGGGACGTGGGAGATTGCGGGGCGCGACCGGGTGTTAACGGTGTGACGATGCTCTGTTTGCTATTGGGCTTCCGGTCCTGAATTAACGAACGCCAAGGTAGAATTCCGGATGTCCAGGCCGTTCGTGATCTTTCGCAACTGAAAGGACTTGCTTGAACACCGCGGACTTGATCCACCCCTGGTTATTGCGAACAGCCACGTAACCCTGTGGCGTTATGACTCAGGATAACGAATTGAAGTGGATCCTTCCGCGCATCGACGATCCAGTACTCCGGGATGTCCGGCTCCCAGTACGCTTTGCGCAGAATCTTCGAGATCCTTGCGTTACCGAACTGTCGCTGACGACTTCCAGCACCATGTCCGGCGATCCCTGGATCTCGGTGAATCCGCCCGAGGAGCCTTCGATCAGGCGCACGCGGTCGGATTGCAAGGGTTGCTGCCGAGATAAACGTCCCATCGGGATTGCCACAGATCTCCGCCGCGAAGTTGCTCAGTAGCAAGCCATCACCGAGGAACAACCCCAGCCGCTCGGTCCGCGTCAATGAACGCAAGACCGACGAATACTCCGTCTTCACTAGAATATGTGAAAAGACCTGTTCCCTGCTCATGTCGATCCAAACTTCCCCGCACAGCCACCAGCTGGAGCCTCTCTTTGGGAAATTCGGCTGTTCGCTCCAGCGCCGAAACGCCTCCAGGCTGTTGACCCAGGTAGGGACGGTCACGTCTTCCAGGTCGGCAATGACAGTTGCCATCTTAATCTCTCCCGGCATCAATCCTCATTCTCCGGCATCCTACCAAAGCTCACTTTGCGAATGCGAGATGAAGTTTGCCCGTCGAGTCGTGCCACGACGTTGTACACGAGGGGCCGCATTCTGAATCACTTCTATAATCAAACCAGAGAAGATCGATACCCCGACCAAGAGCATGTGCCATGGACGATCATTCTTCCTCCGATCCGTTGCGACCGAAGTACAAGCGCGTCCTGCTGAAGCTCAGCGGCGAGGGGTTCGGTATCCCGGGCAAAACCGGCATCAGCATCGACGAGACGCTGATTATCGCTCGCCAGGCTCAGCGCGTGGTGCAAGCGCGGCGTGCAACTGGCCATCGTGGTCGGCGGCGGCAATCTGCTGCGCGGCGACCAGTTCAGCGACGGCGACGGTCGATCAAGAAGGGCACTGCGCACTACATGGGAATGCTGGCGACGATCCTCAACGGCCTGGCCCTGCAGGATGCCCTCGAAAGCCTGAACTGCGAGACGCGCTTGCAGACCGCCATCCGCATGGAGACCGTCGCCGAGCCGTATATCCGTCGCCGAGCCACGCGCCACCTGGAGAAGAGTCGGGTCGTCATTCTTGCCGGCGGAACCGGCAATCCGTTCGTCACCACCGACACCGCTGCCGCCCTGCGTGCGCGCGAGTTGGAGGCCGACATCCTCCTGAAGGCGACACGCACCGTGGACGGCATCTACAGCGACGACCCGGTGAAGAACCCGCACGCCATCCGCTATGAAAAGTTGACATACGGCCAGATGGTCCGCGATAATCTGCGGGTGATGGACATCGCCGCCGTGGACCTGTGCCGTCAAGGCAAGATGCCGATCCTCGTGTTCAACTTCAAGCGTGAGGGCAACATCGAACGGGCCATCGCCGGGCACCCCATCGGTACAATGGTGAGTGAATAGATCTAACCTTCTTCTCCCTTCGCCCCGTACTCGGGCGAGGGGTCGGGGGTGAGGGGCGAGTGCCGCCATTCCCCTCACCCCCGACCCCTCGCCCCGAATACGGGGCGAAGGGTCAGACCTGATTTCTGCGAGCACCCCCATGACAGCCGACGAAATCCTGATGGACACCGAGGAGCGCATGGAGAAGGCGGTCAACGTCTTCCGCGACGAGCTGCGCGGTCTGCGCACCGGCCGGGCGACTCCCGCTCTGGTGGACAGTCTGCGCGTCGAGTACTACGGTTCGCCGACGCCGCTCAAGCAGATGGCGCAGATCAGCTGCCCCGAGCCGCAACAGATCGTGATCCGGCCTTTTGACGCCGGTCAGCTCAAGGAAATCGAGAAAGCCATCCGGTCGAGCGATCTCGGTATGTCGCCGAACAACGACGGCAAGATGATCCGCCTGACGGTGCCGCCGATGTCCGGCGAGCAGCGTCAGAAGATGGTGAAGCGCATCAAGGAGTCGGCCGAATCGTGCCGGGTTTCGTGCCGCAATGTCCGCCGCGACGGCAACAAGCACTTCGACGCCGGCGAGAAAGCCGGCGAGATGACCGAGGACGAGCGCGACAAGGGCAAGGAGGACGTGCAGACGCTGCTCAAGCAGTACGAGGACAAGATCAACGACATGGCGGAGAAGAAGACGAAGGAAATCATGGAACAGTAAGTGGCAGGGAAAACGAAATGGGCCAACTCTTCAACACCATTCGCTCTCTCGTTGTTGCCGAGAAGTATGTGGTTGGGCAGCACGCTGCAGAACGCTTGGAAGAACGAGGGATCATGGAATGGCAAGCGGTAATCGGCCTCGAAGATGGCAAGTTGATTGCAGAGCGGCCCGATGCCGAACCGAATCCTGTCGTGGAGGTTGCCGAGAGTCTGCCGGATGGAACTGGGTTCAAGGCCGTTTGGTCGCATCTTCGCCGTAGCGGAGTTGCGAAACTGGTTACGGTTCATTTCTTCGATGAGGATTGACAATGCGCATTCCCGGTAAGCGAATGAAGCGAACGCGCTTGGTCCAGAGCGAACGCTATGTCGTGGCAGTCGAGGTCGAGATGGTCATTCCCGAAGACGACCCGAACGAGCCATGCTACGAGTCGGAAACGGTTCAGCTGCTGCGCGAGATTGCCGAACGTGCCGAGCGCGGCGATGTAACCTGGCTCCAAGAGCATGGAACGGTCTATGAATTGATCGGTGCTGCTTAACGATGACAATTCTTGGAGATTGAATCGTGGGGACAGTGAAATTCGTCTGCTGCGAAGAAGACGGCGCCTGGTTGGGCTATCTCCAGGAGTACTTGGACTACTGGACCCAGGGAGATACGCTGGACGATCTCAAGGAGCATCTCAAGGACCTCTACATTGATGTTGCCAGCGGCCAACTTCCCGGAATCCGTAAAGTCGATGCCGCCTAAGACGCGCTCGACATGAACCACATCGTTTAGCCGCGAGCGTTCCGCGAGCGCTATGCCCAGCGCTCGCGGAACGCTCGCGGCTAAACGTGTTTCACAGGTATCTCATGGCGCAGACTCCAGGAAGTCCAGTCTCAACTGACCGTCGCGCCGGACGTCGGCCTGACGTCTTCCGCCGTCGAGAAGAGCCGGCAGCGCTTCGGCGTCAACAAGCTGACGCCGCTGCCGCGCGAGCCGCTCTGGCGGAAGTTTCTCGGCAAGTTCGACGAGCCGATCATCAAGATCCTCCTCGCCGCCGCCCTCCTCTCGATGTTCGTCGATCTGTTCCAGGCGAAGGGAATCAATCCCTGGCTGCCCGGCGGCGCACTGCTGATCGTGGCCCTACTTGTCGCCGCCGCGCTGGTTCTGCGTGCCGGGCAATGGGTGCCGGCGCTGTTGTTCGGGTCGGCGTTCATCCTCTTCTTCGCCGGGTTAGGCGCGGGGCACACCTCGATCGAAGGGCTCGCGGTGATGGTCGCCGTCATCCTCGCCACGGGGGTCGCGTTTCTGAGCGAGTACAAAAGCGACCGCGAATTCGAGGTCCTGAACGCCCACAAAGATGCCTTGCATGTCAAGACGATCCGCGACGGCGCAGTCCACAGTTTGCCGCTGGAGGAGATCGTCGTCGGCGACGTGGTGACGCTGGAGACAGGTGACGAGATCCCTGCCGATGGCCGGCTCCTCAAGGCGACCGAACTCTATCTCGACCAGTCGCTGATGACCGGCGAGTCGGAACCGGTGCGGAAGAAACCGGGTTCCGCGGACGACACCGCCGACGGACCCGATAAGCCAGCCTGCCTGTACCGCGGCACCCAGGTGGTGGACGGCGTCGGCCTGATGGTCGTCACCGAGGTCGGCGACGCAACGTACCTCGGCCAGATCGCGCGGCGCTTGTCTTCCGAGGATGAAGAGGATGAGGGCGAAACCAAAAGCGCGGAATCCGAGGAGAAGCGCGTCAAGCGGAAGCTGACCATCTCCAAGGAGCCGACGCCGTTGCAGCTCAAGCTGGAGAAGCTCGCCGATCTCATCAGCAACGTCGGTTACATTGCCGCCGGCGCCATCTTCGTCGCGCTGCTGGTGCGCGGCTACTGGGTCGGCGAAGTGCGCTTCCGGCCGATTGGAGACGAGACAACCGCCGAGGCTCTGCTCGCCAGCGGCAAGGCGTTGCTGAACTATTTCGTTTACATGGTCATCATCATCGTCGTCGCCGTGCCGGAAGGGCTGCCGATGAGCGTGACCGTGTCGCTGGCTCTGGCGATGCGCAAGATGACGCGCGCCAACAGTCTGGTCCGCCAGCTCGTGGCCTGCGAGACGATCGGCTCGGCGACGGTTATCTGCTCCGACAAGACCGGCACACTGACGCAGAACAAGATGCAGGTGGTGCGGTTGTTCTACGATGGTGCGATTCACGAGGCGACGATCGTTTAGCCGCGAGCGTTCCGCGAGCGCTCGGGCGAACGCTCGCCGGTCGACTGGATCGCCCTGAATGCCGCCGTCAACTCGACCGCGAACCTGGAAGACAAGAAGGGCGCCTCGTTACCGTCGGCAACTCGACGGAAGGCGCGCTGTTGCAGTGGCTGCGCGAAGCCGGGATCGACTATCGGCAGTTGCGTGGACAGTTTCCGCCGCTTTTTCAGCTCCATTTCTCTTCGGAGCGCAAGCGGATGACGACCGTCGTCCGCCTCGACGACCGCCTCGTGACGCTGGTGAAAGGGGCGCCGGAGACGATCTTGCAGAACAGCACACACTACCTGGCGGCGGACGGCTCGTCAAAACCGTTGACGCACGAGGCACGGCAGGCTGTGGAGGCCGCGCTGCGCGATTCCGCCGGCCGGGCGATGCGGACCCTGGCGCTTCGCTTATGCACAGCTGCGGGCCGAGACACCGGACACCGAAGAGGGACTCCAGAAACTGCGTGAAGGACTGGAGCGAGGTCTCGTCTTCGCCGGCTTCGTCGCCATCCGCGATCCGTTGCGTCCCGACGTGAAGGACGCTGTCGCCGAGTGCCGTGCGGCCGGCATCGAGGTGAAGATGATTACCGGCGACAACGTCGAGACCGCGCGGGCCATCGCCTTCGACATCGGCCTTATCGACCGGCGCGACGCGCCGATTGACGCCGAGGACGGTGTGGTGATGACCAGCCCGGTGTTCAACGAACGCTATCAGCATCTGAAGGAACTGAAGGCGAAGGGTGATGCCGGCGGCGCGGAGGGGATGAGGAAGCGGTTAACGGCCTTCCGTGTCCTGGCCCGTGCCCAGCCTCTCGACAAGTACAAGATGGTCGAGATGTTGCAAGAGGAAGGCCAGGTGGTGGCGGTGACCGGCGACGGCACCAACGATGCCCCGGCGCTGAAGAAAGCCGACGTCGGCCTGGCGATGGGCATTGCCGGGACGGAGGTCGCCAAGGAAGCGAGCAAGATCGTGCTGCTGGACGACGCCTTCTCGACCATCGTCAAGGCGGTCCACTGGGGCCGATCGCTGTACGAGAACATTCAGCGTTTCATCCAATTCCAGCTGACGATCAACGTGCAGCGCCCTGACGATCGCGTTTCTCGGCCCATTCCTCGGCGTGAAGCCGCCGTTCACGGTGCTGCAACTGCTGTGGATCAACGTCATCATGGACACGTTCGCTTCGATCGCTCTCTGTTCGGAGCCGCCGCGTCCGGGTGTGATGAAGGTGCCGCCGAAGAAGAAAGACGAGAACATCGTTACGCCGGCGATGATGCAGACGATCTTTCTCACGGCGGGATTCTTCATCGTCGTCATGCTCGCACTCCTGGCGGGCATGGAGTACGGGGGATGGTTTGCCGGCGACGGGCCGAAGTCGTCGGAGTTCCCCGAGATAACCACGCGGCAGGTGAGCATCTTTTTCACGATCTACATCTTCTTCCAGGTGTGGAACCAGATCAACTGCCGCTCGCTGACGCCGGAGTCGAGCGGCTTCACGCACTTGTTCGCCAACCCGCCGTTCCTGGTCATCGCGGGCTTGGTGGCGCTGGGGCAGCTGCTGATCGTGAGCGTGCCGTGGTTGGGGACGATCTTCAAAACCGAGCCGCTGGGGCTGATGGATTGGCTGTTGATCCTGGCCGGCACCGCGTCGGTGTTGGTGTTCGCGGAGGTGACGCGGCGCGTTCGTTTAGCCGCGAGCGTTCCGCGAGCGTTAAGCCCAGCGCTCGCGGAACGCTCGCGGCTAAACGATGGTTCGGGGGGCGCCTGATGACCATGCACATCGGCGTGGCCCGCACAGGGCTGTCGCCGCCGTGGGGCGTCGAGCTAGCCGGCTGGGGCTACTACCTCGGCCGCATCTGGCAGAGCGTCCGCGATCACACCGCCGCGACCGCGTTGGTCCTCGACGACGGGACGAACGCCGTGGCCCTGGTCGCGGTCGATTTGATGTATATCGACGCCGCCTTCACGCAGCGCCGTTCGGCGGCACGTTGCCCTGCACACAGGGATGAAGCCCGATGCGATCTGCGTCGGCTGTTCGCACAGTCACAACACGCCGACGGCCGCACTCATCCGCGGCGCCGGTGAGAGGGACGCCGAATATGTTGCCTGGGCGGCGCGGCAGGCAGCGACCGCCGTCATCGAAGCGTGGCGGCAGCGCCGGCCGGCACAGCTTCGAGTCGGTAAGGCCGAGGTTGTCGGCTGGGCGTTCAATCGTACTCGGCCGAATGGTCCGCTCGATACGCGCTTGAGCGTCTGGCGCACCGACGACGCCGATGGCCGGCCGTTCGCCGCGGTCGTCAACTACCAGGCTCATCCCACGGTTATGATGGGTCTAGGCGCCGCCGAGTTGAGCCGCGACTGGCCGGGCCAGGTTACCGACATCCTGGAGGCGGCCAATCCGGGGCTGACGGCGCTGTTCTTCCAGGGCTCGTGCGGCGACGTCAACTTCGACGCTTGCTGGAACGCCATCGAGCGCTGCCGGGAGCCGGGCCGCGCTGTCGCTGCTCTGGCCCTGCAAGCGCTGGCAACGGCTCGCCCCATCGAGGGAAATCGCGTGGCCTCGGCGAGCTTGTCGGTAACTCTGCCGACACGCCGCTGGACACACGACGAGATTGCGAAGGATCGTGAGGAAGCGCAATACCGGCTGCGCACCGGCGACACGACCGGTTGGCTCGACGGCTTCGCCCGGGTGATCGTCAACTATCCGTCACGGTTGCCGGAGCGCTACGGCGGCGACACCTTACAGGCGGTGCGCGCCGTGTGCCGTTTCGGGGTCGAGTGGACCGACGAGGCGTTGCAGAACCTCGACACGCGGCCGGAGACGCTGACGACGGCGGTGCAAGCCATCCGGGCCGGCGACGCCTGGTTGGCGACGAATGGCTCGGAGCTGTTCACGACCCTAGCCCTCGAGCTGCGCCGCCGCTGGCCGCACGACGACCTGATGATCGCCGGTTATGCGAACGACTCGATCGGTTACGTTCCGGACGCCCACGACGTCGAGAAGCGGACCTATGCGGCGAACCAGTCGCCGAAGTTCAAGAATCAGTTCCCGTTCACCGCGGCGTCGGGACCGGCACTGGTGCAGGGAATGCTCAACGCGCTGGCGGCAACCGAATGAATTGCCGCTTGCGGCTCAGCTCGCCTTCCGCCCTTTCAAGCTGCGCAATCGGGTGAAAACTGCAGCGACTTGCACACTGCGCTTTTCAGACTTACGTCAAAACCTCGCTCATCTCGTAACATGTAACAAGGGGTCCACCCCCGCAGCCCAAAACTGTTACGAGGTCTCTGAAACGCGGAGAATGTTCAGATCGCTTAACATTTTGCCCGGCGCAGAAGAGTTTTTCGACCGTTTTGGGCCATCTCGTAACAGCTTGTCGGGCAGCGCTGATTTGACGTAAGTCCAAATCCGCAAGCGGCAACAGGAGCGATCATGTCCGAACAACAAGACCAACTGCAAACCGTGTCCGCGAAGCTCGGCATCGGCAGTTACAAGAGGCACGTCCTGCTGTGTACCGGGCCGAACTGCTGTACTCCCGAAGAGGGACTGAAGTCATGGGAAGCACTAAAACAGGGGTTAAAGGACCACAACTTGCAGAGCGGCGAACGCGCTTGCTATCGCACGAAAGTCGGCTGTTTGCGCATCTGCTGCCACGGGCCGACGATGGTTGTCTACCCCGAGGGAACGTGGTATCACGGCATGACGGCAGAGAGGATGCCGCACTTCATCGAGCAACACCTCGTCCAGGGGCGCGAGGTGGCGGAGTGGGTGTTCGCGCACAACCCGATCGGCGGGGATGCTGAATCGACGGAATAAGCAGAGCGTGCGGTTTGACCGCGAGCAAACGGTACGCTACGATCCTGCTCTCGGTCATCCGGTTGGATTGGTTCCTTCGGAGCCTCGTCATGGCGAAACCCACCCCCGAGCCTGTCAACTCGAGCGAACTCGTCGCGCTGGCCCTGGCTGTCATCCAGGCCGATCGGTTCCCCCACCTGGCCACGATGGACGGCAACCAACCCCGTCTGCGTCCCATCTCGCCGGTGCGGACGGACCGCTTCACGGTCTATGTCGCCAACTTGCGCAGCTACCACAAGACCGCCGAGATCGCGGCGAACCCGAAGGTCGAGCTGTGCTATCTCGACGAACATCACAACCAGGTGCGCATCACGGGGACCGCGGAGGTCGTCACCGATCGCATGATCTTGCAGGAGATCTGGGACAGCAATCCGTTACTTCGCCAGTATCTGGGTCGGATTGATAACCCGGAATTCGTCCTCTACTGCGTTTGTCCCAATCGGGTTCGCTATATGAAGGAATGGGCGCTCGAATATAGTAATGTACCATTCGATTCGGCCGAAAACGCAACGGGATCGCCGACAAGCGAGTAGATCGTCCCGAGAGTGTTCAGGTGGTATGCGTGGGGTGGGCATCGGACCGAGAGGAAGAGTCTGGCGACGAAGGCGGCTAAATCGACAAGCCGGGTTCATATCTAGCGTGAGGAATCCGGAGGACGCCGTAAATTGCGTTGCTGTCGTCAACCGCGAACGTGATGCTGTGAAGCCGCCGGTCGTCAGCCGTCAAGAAGCAATAATGAAACCGCAGCAAAGTAGCAGACCATCGATTGGTCGGGTCAGAGCGGAACTCGTCCGACAGATTTTCCAAGACTTTCAGAGCGTCCGCGAGTTTATCACGAACGCTCTGTGGGACTTGTAGACCGTCCAAGTACTCGGCGATGTGGAGGGGGATTTCGAGATCGAAGGCCACGCGTCCACCTCTTTCCCGAGGCTATTGGCAGGACCGGAGGCGAGCGATCACGTCCTTGCCTTTCTGGAACCTTCCGGCAGAAAAGTCCGCCTCGGATTGCTTGAGCATACTCTGATCGATGGAGGAACAATTCGCCCCATTAACGGAGTCTACCACTCGCCGAGCGGCCCTTTCGATGTCCAGCATTCTTCCCATACCGCTCACGAGTTCCGATAGCCCCTTGATAGGCTCGCCTACCCGCCTGGCGACTTCTTCTCCTTCTTTCTGAATTAGCTGGATAGCCTCTGAGTGAAGATTGGCAGCGATGGAGATAGCTGCTCCCTGGGTCCGGGTTGGTTCGGCATTCATGCCGTCTTGCAATTTAGAAAGGAACCGATTCCAGACAGTCCCGATCAGGTCTGCGAGGATACTGGCCAGAACCGCGAACGCTTCTACATCGCCAGCTTCCCCATCGGTCGGGATGTGTTGCCGTATCAGTCGGAGTAGAGACTCCGCAGCGCTTTGAGCTTTTTCCGGCATCACGTCAGTCAGCATCTCTCTATCCACCTTCGCGAATGACAAGGGCAAGTGGGCATGGTTCAAAGGTGGGTAACACCGCGGCAGGACGGATTTGCAATCCGTCCGATATTACCCGGACGGATTGCAAATCCGTCCTACCACGCTGTTACCCCCTCCGGTGTCCCGTTTGAACCATGCCGGCAAGTGTGACGTGTTGCACGATCTAACCCCCATGCACGGGGACTGCAACGCTTATCCTTAATAATGATAAGGGCAAGTGTGACGTCAAGGTCAACTTGTTTTACTATCGACCTGCCACGAGTGCCGACGCATGACTGTTGATCCCCACTTAACCGCCTTCCGCTACATCCGGGCTTTTCTTCTGTTCCTGCTGGGGTCGGCACTCTTCGCAGGGGCCTGCGCGCTGGCACCGCTATATTACTCGAACCAGAACCAGTATTTCCTTCACGGACTGGCCAACGCCGGCGTCGGTCTTCTGAACGAGGACTGGCTGGCCAAGACACACGACCCCACACTGGTGTTCAGCGCCCTGGTGACGGTGACTGTTCGCTTCCTGCACCCGTTCGCCTTTTATCTCTACTACGGCCTGCTCCTCGGCGTTTACGCTGCGGCCATGCTCGGTCTGTTCCGCTTCCTCGCGGACGGTCCCGCCGCGGGCCGGCTGGCCGGTGTTCGTCGCTTGCTTCGTCGCCGTCCATTCCGCGGCGGCGCGGTGGGGGTCCTATCACTTGTGCGGCGAAGATTATCCGTGGTTCTTCCAGGCCGGCGTCGCGGGCCAGTACGTCCTCGGCGGCTATCTGCAACCCTCCGTCTTCGGCGTCCTTCTCGTCGTGGCGATGGTCCTCTTCGTCCGCGGCTGGGTCCTGTGGGCCGGTGCCTGCGCCGCCCTGTCGGCCACCTTTCACCCGTCCTACCTGTTGCCTGCGGCACTGCTGACCCTCGGTTTTCTTGCGACACTGGCGGTGGAGCGACGATTTCGCCAGGCGGTGATTCTGAGCGTATTCACACTGATTCTCGTCGCGCCGGTGACGGCGCACATCATCCTCATGTTCAGACCGACGACTGCCGACGCTTTCGCTCAATCTCAGGACATCCTCGTCAACCTCCGCATTCCGCACCATTCCCGACCTGATCGCTGGCTGGACGTGGTCGCCGCACTCCAGATCGGCTGGATCCTTCTCGCCCTGGCGCTGGTCCGGCGGACACGGTTATTCCTCGTTCTAGCCGTTCCGTTCGCACTGAGCCGCGGTGCTGACACTCCTGCAAGCGGCGACCGGCAGCGATACCCTGGCGCTGCTCTTTCCGTGGCGCATCTCCGCCGTACTGGTGCCGGTGTCCACGACGATCGTGCTCTCCCGTCTCGTCGCCTGGTCGGGTCCAAGACTCGACGGACTACCGGCCCGCTTGGCGTCCGCGGCAGCGGTGACCGGTCTCGTCGTTGCCGGCGTCTGGATCAGCGCCGCCGGCCTGGCTTTCCAGTCCGGCGGCGAAGAGATTCCAGTCATGGAATTCGTTACGCAGACGCGGATGCCGGGCGACGTCTACTATCTGCCGGTGGATCTCTCCGTGAAGAAGACGCGGGGGTCTCTGTCAACGGACTTCCAGCCTCTGTCGTTCAAGCGGCGCGACAAGCGCGGCATCCCGGTCGATTTACAGCGTTTCCGGCTGACTACGGGCGCGCCGATCTTCGTCGATTTCAAGGCGATACCCTACAAAGACGTCGAGGTCATCGCGTGGCGCGACCGCATTCGTATCACTCAGACCGTAAAGCAACTACTCAGTAAGGGGTGGATCTGGCAAGTGAAGGTACTGACCCTCCTGCGCAATCAGGGAGTTACGCACCTGATCCTTCCCGTGGATGCGGGTGAGATGGGCTGGGGATGGGAGCAAGTCTATGCGGACGAGCATTATCGAGTCTATCGAATGAGTGCTGTTCCGCGGAACTGAGCTCCCGCCGAGCAGAAGGCGCAGCTAACGCAATATGTCCGCGGGCAGGACGCCGAACTGGTGCGCCTGCCGTTGGCTGCCACAGAGAGCGGCAAGCCAGTCGATTCACGGCAGCCGGGCGCCCAGGACTTGGTGTGGGCACTGATTAACTCAAAGTCGTTTTGTTCAATCGGTGAGAGAACGAGCCGTGCTATGTTTAGCCGCGAGCTTTTGCGAGCGCGGGTGAAGCGCTCGCAAAAGCTCGCGGCTAAACGAAACGCAGCCCTCCCTCACGGTTTCGTGCCCGTTTCCTTCTCCGCGCCGGTGTACTCAATCGTGGCCGTGCCGCGGAATTGCTCGAAGCTGATCTTGCCGTCGGCGACCATGTCGAGGACCTTCTTCGGGACGGAGATCACCAATCGCGCCGGCACCGGGTTGGGAGGCGGAGCCGTGTTTTTCTCTGTTTTAGGCTCCGCGATGAACTTCTCAATCTTGCGACTGAGGTCAGCCCCGGCCTGGAGGCTCTTCAGGGCTTCCTCTTTGTCGCCCGCTGCAAACTGAGCCTGCGCGAGCTTGGCGTACACTTCCGCGGTGACCATGATTACGTGCAAGCGCTCGGAGCGGGTGGTGTCCGGCGGCTGCTTTTCCAGGGACGCCAGCAAATCGGCGCAATTCTTGAGCAGCTGGCGATAGACCAGTGCGGCCTCGCGCGCTTTCCCCTGCTTGAGGTGAAGATCGCCGAGCGCCATGTCGTTGCGGAATAGGGTGACGACCGATTCGGCCGGTTTATTTGGGTCCTCTTTGCCCGAAGTGCCCGTTGACGTGGATGAGCCCATGCTTCCGGACGTCGTGGCTGAACCGGACGATGCATTCCGGGACATATCGACGCCAACTTGGTGGCACTGCGTACACTGTTGATCCGCGAACAGCTTGCCGGGCCGGAAGACGACGGCGATCGTTACTTGCTCGTCGGGTTTCAACTCGGTGAAGTGCTTGCCGTTCTCGGCCAGCAGGTGCAGGATCGTCTCCGAAACAGACGGCGGACCGGCGACGGGCTTCGTCGGCTTCTCCTCGTTCTCGCCGCGTAAGTGGCGGCGTTCTCGTTCCCACGCGCTCACCGGTTTGTCGGCCGGCTTGTCGGTCGTAGCCATCGGGTTTTTTGGCGGCACCGGCAGCGTCGCGGTGTATACGACGCCGCGCCCCGGCAGGTAGACTCCCTCGGCGAGCGTAGGCGGCGGCAGTTTGCCGAGACCGGCGTGAACGCTATCCGAGGGCCGGCTCGGAACGTAGTTGGACGCGGGGAAACCTAAATCGTACTTCACGGAAGGCGTCGCGGAATAGGCACCGATGGGCGGCGCGGGATAGATAGAGGCTGACGCCGTTTTAGGTTCGTAATAGTAAATCGGTTTGTTCGTCGCGGGATCGATATAGGACGACTGCGTATAGTACGTCATGGTAGCAGTAGAGGGCAGGTCATACCCGTGATGAGACAACTGCCAATACACGGGCGCGATCGAGGCGTGATCGTAACTTCCGATCAGCCCGCGGTTGAGGAGACGGCGGAAGATTTCGATGTGTTCCTCCGTCCGGTTCGCGGCACGAGCCTTGGCGAGCTTGCGCTCGATCTCGTCTTGAATCTCCTTGGTCTGGCTCGAAGCCGGACCAACGGAGAAGACAGAGAGCAGAGACGCCAGAATACAGCGTGTCATGGATTACCTCCTTTTGTGGTCGAAAAATGGGCCGCGTAGAGGGCGCGGATGTCGCTTTCCGCCGAGGCCCAACGGCGCGTGGATTGCCGTTGCAGCTCGTCGATCTGTGCGGCCAGGCGGGCGACGCCCTGCTGCTGCTGAACGTCGCGCATCTTCGCGTCATCGACGAGGGCCTGCAACAGCGCATTGACGACGCGCCACTCCTCGGGGCTGGGACCCGGCGGCGCGACCGGCGGCGCGACAACGACTTGAGGCGCCGGCGTCGGCGTCTCCGGTGTGGGCGGCGTCTGCCAGCGCACTACAAACTGATGCGCTTCCACGCCGAATTCGAGACGAGAAACGAGAATCAGCAGCAGTGCCGCGGCCGCCGCACACGCCGCCAGGGCCAGTCGCCGCCAGCGCCGCAGCCGCCGGGCTTCGTCGGCCGCCGCGCTGCGATAGACGGCGGCGACCGCAACGCGCGCCGGCGGCGCCGGGGCCGCGTCGAGCAGGCTGCGCACCTGGCGTAGCTCTTCCAACTCACGGCGACAGGCCGGGCACTCGCGCAGATGCGCGGTAATAGTCGCTTCCTCATTCGGCGGCAACGCATCATAGGCCAGGTCCGGCAGACGGTCGCGGCAGTCGGTGCAGCTCATCGGGCGTTCTCCTCAGGAGCAAGTCCCAGTTCACGGAAGCGGACACGAAGGCGAGCCAGCGCGGCGGCGAAGCGCGACTTGACGGTGCTGGCCGGCGTCTCCGTCAGGCGCGCGATCTCCTCGAAACTCAGGCCTCCATCGTGACGTAGAGTCAGGACCAGGCGGAGCGGCTCGGGCAACTCGGCGACCGCCTGTTCCACCAGGCCGGCCAGTTCCCGGTGCTCGCATATGGCGTCTCCGGAGGCGGCGCGGTCGAACGGTTCGACGCCGTCGAGGGGAGCGAGGGAGCGCCGGCGGCGCAGGGCGTCACGGGTCACGTTCAAGGCGATGCGATACAACCACGTCCGGAAGCTGCCGCTCTCACGATCGCGCGGCGCCGCCTGAAAGACGCGGAGGAAGACTTCCTGGCAGAGGTCGGCAACGAGGTCGGCGCGGCCGGTCAGGCGCTGGACGAACCGGGCCACCGGCTGCTGCCAGCGGCGGACGAGTTCTTCAAAGGCCGAGCCGTCTCCATGCTGCCAGCGCCGGATCAGGTCGGCGTCGTCGCTGCCCATGCCGTCTCCATCGGTCATCCTCATATAGAAACGCACGAGACGGTGAAATCGACGAACGGATTCTCTCGTTCCCACGCTCCGCGTGGGAACGGACGTCCCGCACCGCTCCGCGGTGCGTCCGCCATCCCTTGACGCGCCGCGGAGCGGCCAGAGAAGAGCGTTCCCACGCGGAGCATGGGAACGAGATCGCTCGCTCAATTCTCCCTGGTGCAATGGAGCTGCCGTCCGGTTATAATCCTACAGGTACACAGTCTCAACCGGCTGCTCCGAATGAGGGTCGATCCATGCCTTCTGCGGCGTTTCACCTCGGTCCGCCGACTCCGCTGGTTCGCCCTGGCCGTGCTGCTGGCTGGTGCGACGGCCATGCTGCCGGGACGCGACGCCGAGAAGAAACCACCCGAAAAAGGCATGCGCGTCGAGGAAGAGGACGATACCTACAAGGGCGGCAAGACGGTGCTGCGCATCGACGAGCCGGACGTCATCGACAAGTCGTCCCGTCTGTTTCCACGGCCCGCGGCCGACCTGAAGCTGGCTGCCCGCGATACCAAGTCCGCCTTCCTCCGCAAGATTTACGACGATCTGGACGTACCGCACGACTTCGTCCAGTACAGCAGCGGCGACCGGCAGGAACGCATCCAGCCGTTCGACCACTACATCGGTGATCGACCGGACCGGATCAAGAGCGGTTCGGAAGTGACGCCCTTCGACGCGGATTGGAAGCCCGGTAAGGCACACAGCATCAACCGCGACGGCGTCGAGAAGATCCGCCATTACGAGGAGCTGGTACGCGACGCTGTCAAAGCGGTGCTGGCCAACGATAAGGAGTTGCTCAAGCACGAGCGGCTGGCTGCGGCGGAACAACTCCTGACGGTCGGCCTCTCCTTCAATGAAACGGCCAAGCGCGACCAGGAGTTGAAGGAGCGCGGCAAGGAACTGCGCGGCGATCTGTTCAGAGTCCTGATCGAGCAGGTCAAGGAAACGGGCGACGCCAAGGACTGGAACGAAGCTGCCGATCTCGCCCGCCGGTTGACGACGTCCTACACAACCGAGGCCGACGACCAGATGAGCATCGCCACCGTCCTGGCCGACCTGCTCCTCAAGGCGCTGACCGAGGAGCCTGTCAAGACGGTCCGGCTACGCGAAGTGCGGCAGCAGGTACGCATGATTGTCGACCAATACGCCGGGCGGGACGCCATCAAGGGGGCGGCCGCGAACCTTCAGAACCAAGCCAGGCATTATTTCACCCTGGCGAAAAAAGCGGTGGACGACAAGCAACTGTCCTCCGCCGAGGAACTGCTGCAACTTGGCACAGAGCTTGACCCGCAGTCGCAGGAACTGCGCGATCTGCGAACGAAGTTGAACGAGTTCTATCCCGTACTGCGCGTGGCCATGCGCGATCTGCCGCAATTCTTTTCCCCGGCACGGGCCACGACTGAATCGGAACTGCGGGCGGTGGAGCTGCTGTTCGAGGGGCTGGTCAAGATGGTGCCGGGACCCGACGGGGCGTCGCGCTTCAGGCCGGGTCTCGCAGGAACACGGCCGCGCGTCGTGCCACTGGGTCGTGAGTTCGTCCTGCCGCCACATGCGTCCTGGTCCAATAATACAGAGATCACCCCGAGTGACGTTCAACGCACCGTCGAGCAGCTCAAGGAAGGGCTGGGCGGCCGACCGAAGGGATGGGGAGACTTGCTCAACGACGTCGATATCGGCGAGTCGAGGCGAGTCCCGCTGACTCTGAAGCACGGCCATCTCGATCCGCTTGCTCTGATGACCTTCAAGATCATCCCGCGTGGGATCAAGGCCGGCGATGAGGAATTCGCCGCCAAACCGATCGGCAGCGGTCCCTATCGCCTCGGCACCAAGGGCAAGGATGCGACGGGCGATTACGTCTCATTCCTGTCCAATCCCGCCTACGGCAGCCGGCCCGGCCGCTCCGGTCTGCCGCGTATCCGCGAAATCCGCTTCTACGTCCCGACGAAGGACCCCGTGCAAGAGCTGAAGGAAAGCCGGCTCGACCTGGTGTTGGACCTGACGGCCGTGCAGGTTGCCGCTCTCGCCAAGGAGACGAAAATCCTGACCCCGCCGCCCGGTCCGAATCGGCGCGTCTATTTCCTGGCGGTGAACCACGAGCCGGGTGGTGTGCTCGCCAGCGCGGATTTCCGGCGCGGCCTGGCCCTGGCGATCGACCGCGAGGAGCTACTGAAAGCGCATTTCCGCAAGGGGCTGGACAAGAGCGTTCACCAGGCGCTGAACGGTCCCTTCCCGGCTGGCTCCTGGGCGTGCAAACCCGCCGCGCCGGGCAAGGAGAGCCTCGACCCGTTTGACCTCAACCTGGCCAAGGGCAAACTCACGGGTAGGGCACAACTCACGCTGAAGTACCCCACCGGCGACAAAAACCTGGCCGAGGCCCTGAACGACCTGCGCCGACAAGTGCAGGCAGCGAACAAGGACGTGACGCTGGACCTGGCGCCGCTGTCTCCCCACGAGCTGCGAAGGGCGGTGGAGACGCACAACTTTCAGCTGGCCTATTACTGGTACGACTTCCCGGACGAAACCTACTGGCTCGGACCGTTGCTCGGCCTCGAGGGCAACAACCTTTTGCAGTACCGCGGCGGCGAGCTTCAGGGCCTGATCCGCGAGGCGGCGGACCATCGTGAGTTCGACAAGGTGCGCGATACGATGCGGGCCATGCACACTGTCCTGGACACAGACATGCCGCTGATCCCGCTGTGGCAGCTCGACCCGCTGTCGGCGTACCGCGAGGACCTGAAACCGACCTACTACGATCGCCAGATGGGGCCGCGCAAAGAAGTGGAGCGGGTGCCTTACGACCCGCTGCTGGTGTTCACGGATGCGGAAAATTGGCGGTTGGAGCGGCAATAGGTGAACGGTTACTTGCGTTTCGCACTTTCAGTACGAAACGCGAAATGCGGGAGTTCGACCTCGTCCCCGAATGTGGCCGCGCCCTGAAGGAACATCTCGACAATCCGACGAGCCAGATTCCCTGGGCGCGGCGGCTGTTTGCCGAAACAAAAGACCGCACGAAGGCCGCCTTGCAGCATCAACACCGCCATATCCGGATCGGTGATGACAAACTCGCCGGTTTCCTGGCCTTGCTCGAAGAGCGCGAGAATCAGCTCCCGGCTGCGGTCGCGGGCTTTCTGCCAGGGGAACCAGCTACCCGGTCGACGCATGGCCTCGGCATGCTGAATCAGGTCGAAAAGATGTGGATGTTCGTCGAAATAAGCGATTGCCGCCGCAACGAAAGCCACCAGCTTCTCGCGCGGCCCTTGTTCGACTTCAACCGCCTCGTCCAACCGCCGCGACAATCCCTCCGACGCTCGTTCCAGCAGTGCGAGATAGAGCTCGTCCTTGTCCTTGAAGTAGCGATACAGGGTCCCCTTGCCGACCTGAGCCTCGGCGGCAATGTCTTCCATCCGGGCTTCGTGGAAGCGATGGTTGGCAAACAGGCGAGCCGCGACGGTCAGGATCTTCTCGGCCTGCTCGGGAGTTTTCGTCCGCACGGAAGCATCTCGTAGGGAAAGGACACGAGTACGCCGTTCACGCTCTTTTCGGAACTGACCGGTCAGTATCGAAATTGTAGTGCGGTGCGATCCCACGCACAAGACGATTGTTTACGTTTCGCGCGCCCAGTACACAAACTAGAGACAAAGGAGGTTTCCATGAGCACGGTTCGCTCGCGCTGGAAGGCACGGCTCTTCCTTGGCTTACCCAGCATTCTCGCTGCGGTGCTACTGGCGTGCGGTCTGATTCGGCGCTTCTCGGGGCCAGTGCCCGAGCCGCCGCCCGTGGAACCGTCGCCGAGGAATGATTCCCCGCCGGTCACGTTCCGCGTGATCGCCGAATACGACGGTGCCGATGCCAGCACGGTGCGCGATACCGTGACCGCTCCGCTGGAGCAGCAACTTCTGGACGGGGAGGGACTCACTTCCCTGGGGTTATCCTCTATGCACTCGGAATCCCGCCCCGGCCGGTCAGTCATTACACTTTGGTTCGAGCCGAAAACCAACCCGGACATGGCGCAGGTGCTGGTGCAGAATCGCGTCAGCCTCGCTCAGCCACAGCTACCTGATCTCGTGAATCTCAAAGGTCTGACGACGCGGCGCGGCAACGGCGGCTCACCGAATCTCTGGTTGGCGTTAACCAGCGACTTCCACCCCACGCTGTATCTCAGCAACTACGCCCGGATCAATCTGCAAGAGGAACTGATCCGCATTCCCGGCGTGCGCGACCTGCAAATGATCGGTGCTACGGCCGACAGCCTCCGCATTCATCTCGATGCCGCCAAACTAGAAGCGCATGGCCTCGATACCGTGGACGTGGAGGATTGCCTGCGCACAACCTCGAACCGGCCAACGATTCGTTCGATCGTTTTCCGCCCCAGTTCAAGGTGCGCAGGAAGAAGGATGCTGTTCCATTCGACCAGCTGGGCGATCTCGTCGTCAAGTCGGCGCCGGACGGCCAGGGCATCCGTCTGCGGGACGTGGCCACTCTTGAGCTTGGCGCAACGCAATGGATGAACCTCGCCCTCTGGAAGGAGCGGCGGGTCGTGGCCCTGGGTCTGGAAGTGGATTCTCCCCAGGCCCGTGATGCCGTCGTGCGTTTTCTGGAAAAGAAGCAGCAGAAGGCGCCGGAGGGGCTGACGATGAGTCCGGTCCTGGATCTGCTGCGAAAGGACGGCTCCGATCTCCTCGTTGACGTGCTGTTGCCGGACTCCGCGTCGATTGAGCGCGTTGAGGAAGTACTGATGCGCACGAGCAAAATCCTCGCCGAGACGACGGGTGAAGAGGGCGTCCTGGCGCTGTGCGAGGAGCCGCCGACCGGCCGGCTTTTCATCCACGTGAAGGACGGGAATTCGGTCCGCCGGACGATCCGCGAGCGGCTGACTGGGGAAATACACGAAGCTGCTTGCCGTGTCCTGGACGCGCACACGCTGCCCTTGCCGCCGGATCGGCGCACTGCGGTTTCCTTGATCGTCCAGGACGAAGGGAACCTGGGCCGGGCGGAACTGACGGCGTGGACTTATCGGCTGCGAGATCAGCTGGTGAAGAGCGACCGCCTAGCCGACGTCTGGACCGACGACCGGCACAGCCCCCCGGTACTGACATTCGACGTTGACGGCCCGAAGATCGCCGCACTCGGCCTGACGGCGGATCGCGTGCGGCGCGTGCTGAATTGTGCGATGGCCGGCGAGACGGTGATTCCTCGGCCTTCGGTGGTGCTGGTGCCTTCCGGCAATCGCGGACTGCTCGACTTTGACAAATTCAAAGGCCTGAAGGTCCGAACCCCCGTCGGCAAACTCGTGCCGCTTGGCGACGTCGCCAGCAACAAGTTGCGCGACCTCGCCAGGATAAACTGGATCGACGCTCCCGCGCGGATCAACCACGTCAATGGCAGAGCCGCGGCGATCGTCGAGCGCCGACGTGGCCCCCGGCGCAACTGTCAGGGAGGCCCGGGAAGCGTGCCGCGACGCCGTCCGCAATGTAGCGGTGCCGAAGGGTATCCGCGTGCTGCTGTCGGGTACGGGGATGGAGAAGCCGGAAGACCTGGTACCCGCGAAGTGAGTGCCGCGATGATCCAGAAACATCCGAGCGCGGCGCAGGCGTCAGCCCGCCGGTAGCACGCTACCGGCGGGCTGACGCCGCGCCGCGCTCGGAACTGCTTGACGCGCCGGGTTTCTGCTCTTTATTATCTACAATCCGCTACACGCTGAAACTCGGAGGGCCGTCATGGCTGCTGCTACCCTGAACTGCCCGGAGTGCCGCGCGACCACCCGGCCCATCAACCCCATACCCGCCGGCAAACGTGTGCGCTGCCCCAAGTGCAAAGCCGTCTTCACTGTGCCGGAAGAGGAGGACGACATCGCCGACGTGCTGCCGGCCGACCAGGCTGCCGCGCCGCGCGGGATGACGACGACGATTACGACGACCGCCCCGCGCGCCGGCCGGGCAAGAGGAAGAGACGCAAGAGTTCCAGCTCCGCAACTATGTGGATCCTGATCGGCAGCGGTGCGTTCCTGCTGATCGGCGGCGGCATCACCGCGTGGCTGCTTTTGCGCAACCCGAGCGGCTCCGGTGGGTCGGATAGTTCGGGCAGCGGCGGGCCCAAGGGTGGCAGAATCGCGGACGTCTCCAAGGCCAGTCTCGACAAGCTCGAAGACGGCATGACGCTCGATGAGGTGAAGGACATCCTCGGTCCCGGTAAGGAGGCCACCAGGGAAGACATGGACATGGCCTTCGGAAACATCATCGGTGCCGGCCAGTCTCCTGCCGAGCAATGGGAGAGAAATGCCAAGAACAACCAGGGGAAGACGACCTGGTATCAGTGGCGCTCTGGCGACAACAGCATCTTCGTCGGCTTTGTCACGGGTAAGAAGAGCGGCACCGAGATCGCCCTCCTGAGCTTCTTCGTGCATCGACTGGGAAACAACGGGTTCGAGTCGTCCAGCAACATGATGGCCAGGGGTGTCGCCGATCCCGACGTAATAGCCAAGGCACGCTCCGACCGCATCAAGATGCTCAACGATCCCAAGTGGAAGGAAGGCAAGCCCCGCGAACTGCTCCTCGGCAAATGGCAGACGTCCCCCCAGGACAGTTACACGTTCGGCGCGGACGGCAAGGTGCAGGTGAATAGCTTCGGCGGCAATTACGAAAGCACCTACAAGTTCACGGATGACGACCACATCCAGATCACCATCCCGGCCAATAAAGGCTTCCCGCCCAATCCCCAACCTCTGACCATGTCCTACCGGGTACTGGTCAGCAAGGATGAGCTGAAACTGCTGAGCATCCCCAAGAATTTCGTCATGCTGCAATACAAACGGGCCAAGTGAGGGAGCGGTGGGACTGGGCAGATGGTTCGCTACTTCGGCACATGCTGATCCGCTCTTGTATCTTCGCATTTTGCGAAGTACAATCCTGAGATACCGAGTGCTGGTGGTGTGTGATGCACGCCATGCACGCAACCTCGGGTGGGGAAAATGCATGTAATCTCCCGCAAGGCCTTGCGGGCTTTCTGCGCGAAACATCCCGAGGCTCAGGTGCCGCTTGAAGCGTGGTATCGCATCGCCAAGCACGCCGAGTGGCAGACGTTTGCCGATGTTCGGTCGATCTACAGCTCGGCCGATCAGGTCGGTAAATTCACGGTCTTCAACATCGGCGGCAACAAGTATCGTCTCGTCGTCGTGATTCATTTTGACCGGGGAAGGATCTACATTCGCCACGTCCTCACCCACGCCGAATACGACAAGGACGATTGGAAATACGACTGACATGGCCAACCGACCTGCAACCGCTATCCAATCCGCCGGAGGGGCCAAATACCTGGCCCTCGTCCGCCGCTTCCCACTGCGCCCCTGTGCAGCGATCAGGAACTGGATGACGCCACCGCGGTTCTCAACAACCTACTCGACCGGGCCCTCGATCCCTGGGAGGAAGATTATCTGGAAATCCTCGGCGGCCTGATCGAGAAATACGAGAGCGCTACGATTCCTGATGGAGAAGTCTCCGACGCCGACATGCTTCAGCATCTGATCGAGGCGAAGGGCGTCACGCAGGCCGAGGTGGCGGCGGCGACGAACATCGCGGAATCGACGATCTCGGCTCTCGTCCGCGGCAAGCGGCGCCTCGCCCGGAAGCATCTGGAGGCGTTGGCCGGCTATTTCCGCGTCAGTCCCGCGGTTTTCCTCTCCCGTGGTCCCCGGTAACGTCATGGATCCGATTCATCTCGCTTTTGAAGGCGGCACGCTGATCGTCAGCGGCGCGGCGCCGGAAGTGCTGGCCGAGTTGCCGCACTGCCGGCACGATCCGCGCACCGGCGTCTTCCGCGCCGAGGGCCGGCATTACCGCCCTCTCGTCGAACATCTCCGGCGTGAGAAGATCGCCTACAAAGACGAGGCGCGCATCTGGGACGTCACTCCCTGGCCGTTGCGCACCAGCCGCGATCCGTTCCCGCACCAGACCGAGGCACTGGCGACGTGGTGGAACGGCGGCGGTCGCGGCGTTGTCGTGCTGCCGACCGGCACCGGCAAGACGCACGTTGCCGTTTTGGCCATCAGCAAGGCGGCGCGGCCGGCCTTGATCGTGGCGCCGACCATCGACTTGCTGCACCAGTGGTACGGCGAGCTGGCGTTGGCCTTTCAGGTGCCGATCGGCGTCGTCGGCGGCGGCGACTACGACTTCCAGCCGCTGACGGTCACGACCTACGACTCGGCCCACATCCACCTGGAGCGCTGGGGCAACCGCTTCGGTTTGCTGGTCTTCGACGAGTGCCATCACCTGCCGGGGCCGTCGTACATGAACGCCGCCATCGGCAGCCTGGCTCCGTTCCGCCTCGGACTGACCGCGACGCCGGAGCGTACCGACGGCCAGGAATTCGTCCTCACGGAGCTGATCGGCCCCATTGTCTATCGCCGTGAGATCAAGGAGCTGAGCGGCGACTACCTGGCGGAATACCGGGCGGAACGGCTGTACGTCGAGCTGTCGCCGGAGGAGACGGAACGCTATCGGCTGGCGCGAGACCTATCGCCGTTTCGTGGACGAGAAGCGCATCAGCATGGGCGGCCCGCACGGTTGGCAGCGTTTCATTCAGGAGACGTGCCGCAGCAAGGAGGGCCGCCTGGCCTTCCAGGCGTACCGCGAACAGCGCGACGCTGTCGCAGGCCGCGCCGGCGAAGCTGGAAGTGCTGGCCGGCCTGCTGGAGCGGCACCGGCGCGATCGGATGCTGGTGTTCACGCACGACAACGCCACGGTGTACCAGATCGCTCGCCGTTTCCTGGTGCCGGTAATCACGCACCAGACGAAGGCGAAGGAACGGCGGGCGGTGCTGGACGGCTTCGCTTCGGGAACGTTTCCCGTGGTGGTGACGAGTCGGGTGCTGAACGAGGGCGTGGACGTGCCGGCGGCGAACATCGGCGTTGTGCTGTCGGGGACCGGCACCGTCCGCGAACACGTGCAGCGCCTGGGTCGGCTGCTGCGCAAGCTCGGCGACAAGCAGGCGATCCTGTACGAGGTCGTGACGCGCGGCACCGGCGAGGAGTTCACCAGCGAACGGCGCCGGCAGCACGGTGCATATCAGTAAGAGGCTGAGAAGGCTTTTTGCTGCTATCCTCTCATCCCGTCGTCCACTATAGTACATGTACCCACCTGCCTGCTCCCTCCCACAGGCTCTTGCCTCTGTTCGGAAGGACGATTTAATGACCGCCACTCTTCCGGCTCTTAACCGCCGGCAACTACTTCGTGCCGGGGCCGTCGGCGTTCTCGGCTGGTCGCTGCCGGAGTTGCTGGCCCTCCATGCGAATGCCGGCACCGGCAATCGGCATGGTCGAGCGAAGAACGTTCTCGTCGTCCTGGAGCAGGGCGGCCTGTCGCATATGGACACCTGGGATCCGAAGCCGGAGGCCGTCGCCGAACATCGCAGTCCGTTCAAGCCGATCGCCACCAGCGTTCCCGGCATGCGCTTCACCGAGCTGCTGACCAACACTGCCCGCGTGGCCGACAAGCTCAGCCGTGGTCCGCTCGATGTACCATGCGAAGGGCGGCGCCAACGGTCATCCGGACGGCACCCAGTACATGCTCTCCGGCGCGCACCCCGCCAGCGCGACGAAAATGCCGGACCTCGGCTCCGTGGCATCGCACGTTCTCGGCACCGGGTGCAAGGATCTGCCGCCGTACATCATGGTGCCCGGCAACCACGAGCAGGCGGCCGTGACCTCGACCGGCTTCCTGCCTGCGGCCACCAAGGCGTTCAAGACCGGCGGCAAGGACCTGTCCGCTCCCGACTGGAAAGTCGGCGACCTCAATCCGCGGCTGGAGAACGCCGAGCAGCGTCTGGCCGACCGCCGCCGTCTGCTGGCGACGGTCGATAGCCGGTTGCTCGGTCCCAAGGGCGACCGCCTCGGCGTCGGCGGCATGGATCGCTTCTACGAGCAGGCGTTCGACATGCTGACAAGTCCGCGCGTGGCGAAGGCGTTCGACTATCGCGGCGAACCGGACAAGGTGCGCGCAAGCTACGGCCGCGGCCATCGCGGCGCCTGCTATCTCGTCGGCCGCAAGCTGATCGAGGCCGGCGTGCGCTTCGTCACCGTGGACGTGCGCTGGCCGTTGACGCCGGAAACGCCCGGCGGCTTCAACCTCAACTGGGACCATCACGATCTGATCTACGCCAAGGGATCCTGCGGCACGGTGCGCGACAAGGCCGGCGGCGAGGGACGCTACGGCATCGGCCACCTTGCATGATGGGCTCGACCGATCAGGCGTTCGCCGCCCTGATCGAGGATCTGGACCAGCGCGGCCTGCTGGCCGAGACGCTGGTCTGTTTCATCACCGAGTTCGGCCGCACGCCGCGGCTCAACAAGTTCCAGGGCCGCGATCACTGGACGAACGCCTATTCCATCGTCTTCGCCGGCGCCGGCGTGCCGGGCGGCCAGGTGATCGGCGCGACCGACAAGGAAGGCGGCCACGTCGTCAGCGATCCGCACACGCCGGAGGAGTACGCCGCGACGGTCTACGAGAAGCTCGGCATCGACCGCACGAAGCCGCTGTACACGTCGGCGAATCGGCCGGTGTTCTTCGGCCACGACGGCGAGCCGATTGCGCAATTGTTCTGACGCACGTCCTTGATGCGCACATGTGCCGAGCCTTTTCAGCGGCGAGTGTTTGGCTGAACGCTAACAGCTTAGGCGAGCGGCGGGTTCAAATCTACCCGCTTTCGGTATCTCGTAACTCGTAACAGGGGGGCGCCTCCCGACTGAAAACTGTTATGTGATTCGCGCCTTTCCTAGGTTTTGTGCATATTTATGAGAATCGCGTAATGGTTTTTGGGTCGTTTTGGGCCATCTCGTAACAACTTCGCCCCCAAGCGCTATACTCCGTATTACCACCCGGTTGCGACTCCCTCCCGTTGGTAGTTTTTGTCCTGCCGCTCGCGTTAGAGCTGTAAGCTTTCAGCCAAACACGAGCTCCAACACAGGGGCGACAATCACCCCGCAGACCACCGCAAGCGCGTAGGTTGTGGCGAGTCGTCTTGGCGACGGTTTTTACCGAACGCGGCCGCCTTCAGCAAATAGCCCCGTCGCTCGAATCGTTTTCGGCGTTAGAGAGCTGTGGGCGGCCTGGCGCCATGTTTCGCCATTTCGCTCTTGACAGCAATTGGAAGTCCGGGGAAAGAAGGCCGACGCGCCGCGATCTGGCTGACGGATCGTCTGCACTCGAAGCGCATGGAGGTGGAGAGCATGTCTCGACGGTATATGCCTTGCCTGGCTGGTCTCACATTCATCATGGCCTTCCTGCCGCAGGGGCGAGCTGCGGAAGGAGGCTCGTGGGAAGATAAGCTGGTCGTGGTCAAAAGCCTGGTGCGAAGGGGTATCCTACTCCCGAAGCGCGGGAGAAGGATGGCCCCGTTCTGACGGACACTACCTACTGGGTCAGAGGAGAGCAGGTGGGTCGGGTCCAGATTTATCATGGTGGGGCCGTCGTCTGGCTCGACAGGGCCGACGTGGTTCTGCTGGATGAGGCAATCGATTACTTCACGGCAGCGCTCCGCTGCAACACGAATGACGCGCGGGCTTATCTCTGTCGAGGAGCGTCCTGGAACGCAAAGCACGACTACGACAAAGCGCTCGCCGACCTCGACGTTGCTCTCCGCCTCGACCCGATGAATGTCGAGGCACTCCGTATTCGGGGTTGCATCTGGACGCAAAAGGAGGATTATGACCGGGCGCTGGCCGATTTCAAAGAGGCCCTCCGCGTTGATCCCACGAACGCCTTTTTGGCTTATATGGACCGAGCCGGAACGTGGAAACAGAAGGGTGAATACGATCGCGCTCTGGACGATCTGAATGTGGCCCTCGGTCTCGATCCCCGAGACTTCGAAGTGTTGCTGGATAGGGGTGAAATATGGCGTCAGAAGGGGGAAAATGAAAAAGCTCTGTCCGATTACAACGAGGCCATCCGCCTCGACCCCAAAAATGCTGGCGCATTCAGCGCCGGGGTTCTTTCTGGTTCCTCACGGGCGAAGTTGACAATGCATTAGCCGACTTCAACACCGCAATCCGTCTTAAACCCAATATGGCGGAAGTGTTCCTTTCCAGAGCGATGCTCTGGTTCATCAGAGCAGGAATCCGACAAGGGATTGGCCGATTGTAACGAATCGATCCGCCTTTATCCAAAGAACGGAGCAGCGTTCAGACTTAGAGCGGTTTTCTGGACGCTACACAAAGAAACACTCCACAAAGCTTTGGCCGATCTCAACGAGGCTGTCCGCCTCAACCCAAAGGACGCTGAGGCACTTCGACTTAGGAGCAGTGTCTTTCGGTTTATGAAAAGTGAGTGCGAAAATGCTTGCTAGATTTGAAGGAAGCAATCCGTCTCGATCCCAAGTCTGCCCAAGCATTCCTGCTCCGTGGACGTGCCTGGCTTTATATCAAGGACTACGACCGGGTGATCGCCGACCTCAACGAGGCTATCCGGCTCGACCCGAAATTTGCCCTAGCATTTCAGGATAGAGGCGATTCCTGGCTTAATAAAAAGTGCTACGGGCGCACTCTCGCCGACTACAACGAGGCCATACGCCTTGAGCCGGAACAGGCCTGCGAGGCGTTGTTGAAGAGAAGCGAAGTCTGGAAACACAAGAAGGAGTTCGACAAGGCCCTCTCCGACCTGGAAGAAGCCGGGCATCTCGTGCCGTTGGATCCGCGGCCTTTCGCCGAGCGCGCCTGGTTCTTGGCCACCTGCCAGGACACGCGCACCGCGATGCCAAAAAAGCCGTCGAAGTCGCTCTTCATGGTTACGTCTTCGGAAACGACCAGGGCAATCCGCCCTCTACGACGCCCTGGCCGCCGCGCACGCCGAAGCGGGGAAATTCGCCGAGGCTGTGGAGTATCAGCAGATGGCCATCGACCTCGCCGGCAGGGAGAGGACTGCGATGTGGACGCGGCCCAGCGGCCTGAAACTGTACCAGAGCGGGCAGGCGTACCACGAGGATTGAAGCCCGCAATGCGTGCCGTCACCTATCTTATTGTTGCATGCGCTCGGCTAAGTCGGCTAGAATCACCACTATCACCAATTTCCACGGACTTGCATCATGACAATCCGCGGCAAAATCAAGGGCGGCAAAGTTGTCCTGGATGATCCCAAAGTCCTGCCCGATGGAACGGAAGTCGAAGTGCGTCCGGTGAAGAAAGCTCGGAACTCGAAGCGGCTCGCCAAAGTAAAAAAGCCACCGCGTCGGAATTCGGCGGAGCGTCTTGCTCCCTTTATTGGCACAGTGAAAGACTTGCCGTCGGACATGTCCGTTAACCTCGATCATTATCTCTATGGCCATCCGAAGCGTTCATGAAGACCGTCTTCGCCGATACTTCGTATTACATCGCCTTGCTAGCGCGGAAGATGCGTACCACGACACCGCGATCTCGTGCAGTGAAAGCCTGCTAGGAAAAACGGTTGTGACGGAATATGTCCTGGTGGAATTAGGGAATGGGCTTTCCCGGAGCAAGTACCGCGGTCGCTATGTGCCGCTCGTGGACCATCTCCTGACCGATGCCGATACGATTTTCGTTCCGGCGTCGGCAACCTTGTTTCGGCACGGCTTACAACTGTTCGCGGCTCGGCCCGACAAAACGTGGTCGATGGTGGATTGTCTATCCTTCGTGGTTATGAAACAGCGGCGTCTGAAGGATGCGTTGACCACCGACGAACACTTCAACCAGGCGGGCTTCCGCGCTGCTTCGCGAGGCCCGCCGGCCTTAAACACCAGGCTATTACCATCCACGTTGTCCACAGAAAGGCAATGGCCGTCGCTCGGAATGCCGGCAAGCGCAGAAGCGCCGAAACGCAAGTGAGCGATCGCCGACCGACGCGGCTGGCCATTCTACGGCTTCCCAAACACGCTGTCGGCCAGCTCGCCCACCGCACGGAGGTCGCTCAGCTCCACGTCGAAACAAAGACGGGCAACCCGACGAATAGCGTTCGCACGATCGTCTCCTCTCGTCAACTGAGCGCCGGGGCATGGGCTTGCGATCTTTTCGCCTGATTCCTCAAGCGGCTTTTCTTTTTCCACTACCTACTCAGTCACTGCGAGGCGATGGAACGGCCGCGCACGGTGAGATTTTGTTGACGACTGAATCGTCGAACCGGCGCGGCGGTAATGCGGCTCGCACTGCGACTATTCCTACGTGACCACCTTCGACAGGCAGCGAAGATGATGCCGGACCCTGAACAGATGCTGCGCAAAGCGCGCGATAGTGATACCGCGGCGCTCGGACGACTGCTGGAGTCGTATCGTCGTTACGTGTTCTTGCTGGCCCGCGTGCAGATCGGTCAACGTCTCCAGGGCAAGGTCGATGCGGCCGACCTTGTTCAGGAGACCTTTCTCGATGCGCACCGGAGCTTTGCCCGCTTCCGGGGCACCACCGAGGCCGAATTCGTCTGCTGGCTGCGGCAGATTCTGGCCGGCAAACTGGCCGATTTGCTGCGCCGTTATTTCGGCACCCAAGGGCGCGACGTGCGTCTCGAACGGGAGATCCGGGAAGCCATCGACCGCTCCTCGGTGCTGCTCGATCGCGGCCTGATCGCCGCCGCAATCGTCGCCGAGCCAGCAGGCCGCCAACCGCGAGCAGGCCGTGCTGTTGGCCGACGCCCTCGGCGAATTGCCCGACAATTACCGCGAGGTGATCGTGCTGCGCCATCTCGAAGGACTGACGTTTCCCGAAGTCGCCGGCCGCATGCAACGCAGCGTCGATAGTGTCGAGAAGCTGTGGATGCGCGGCCTCGCCCATCTGCGGCAGATCATGGGAGTGCCGAAATGAATCCGATCCCGCAACGCCTCGAACGCGCAGACGGAAGACGATCCGCGCCTGCTGCGACGCGGCGCAGGATTACCTTGCGGAACTGGAAGCCGGCCGCCGGCCAGAACGTCAGGAATTCGTCGCGCGCTTCCCCGATCTTGCCGACGAACTGGCCCCTACCTCGACGCCATCGACATGGTTCACGCCGCGTTCCCCTGCGCACACTTCGCCGCGGAGCCGTGACACGGCGGAGGATACGTTGCCCGCCGAACCGCTCGGCGACTTTCGCATTGTGCGTGAGATTGGCCGCGGCGGCATGGGCATCGTCTACGAGGCCGTGCAACTGTCGCTGGGCCGGCGTGTCGCCCTCAAAGTGCTGTCGTTCGCGGGGGCGATGGACGGTAAGCAACTGGAGCGCTTCAAGAATGAGGCGCAGGCGGCGGCTCATCTGCATCACACGAACATTGTGCCTGTGTACGCGGTCGGCAGCGAGCGCGGCGTTCACTATTACGCGATGCAACTCATCGAGGGCCAGAACCTCGCCGAACTGATCCGGCAGGTTCGCCCGTATGCCGGAGCCGCCGAGCGCCGACCCCGAACCGACCGGGCCACCCGCCGAGCAGCCCGCTGCCGTCACTGCCGTCGGTGCGGAACTGTCCACGCACCGCGCCACCCGCTCCGTGGAGTTCTACCGGGCGGTGGCGCGGCTTATGGTGCAGGCGGCGGAGGCGCTGGAACACGCCCATCAACTCGGCGTCATCCACCGCGACGTGAAGCCGGCGAACCTGCTGATCGACGCTCGCGGCCACATCTGGGTAACGGACTTCGGCCTGGCGCAGTTCCACACGAGCCTTGCCTTGACGCGGACCGGCGACCTGCTGGGCACGCTGCGTTACATGAGTCCCGAGCAGGCGGCGGGCAGCGGCAACCGCTGCTCGATCCGCGCACCGACATTTACTCGCTGGGCGCCACTTTCTACGAACTGCTGACCCTGGAGCCTCTCTTCGACGGCGGCGGACCATCGGCGTCTGTTGCGGCAGATTCTCGACGACGAGCCGCGGCCGCCGCGCTCCGTGGATGCGTCGATCCCGCCGGAGTTGGAGACGATCGTGCTCAAGGCGGTGAGCAAGAGTCTCGCTGGATCGCTATGCCACGGCTCAGGAGGTTCGCCGACGACCTGCGGCGGTTCCTGGACAACCGGCCGATCCTGGCGCGGCGGCCGACGCCTGTAGAACGCCTTCGCAAATGGACGGCGGCGGCACCCGGCCGTTGTCGTCGCCAGTGTGGTGGTGTTGATCCTCCTGTCCGTCGTGCTCCGTGGCGAGTGCCGCGCTGATTCTGGGCGAGCAGGCGAAGACGGATAAGGCTTACAAATTGGTACTCGACGAGCAGGCGAAGACGGAAGCAGCCTACCAGTTGGTTCTCGAGGCGAAAGCGAAGACGGAGACAGCCCTCCGGAGTGCGGCCGCAGCGGCGGCGAGTGCGCAACAACGGGCCGAGGAAGCCGAGGCGCGACTCCGTCTCGCTCGTCGATCCGTGGACGAATTGTTCCAACTCAGCGAGGAAGAATTGGCCAACTGGGGCGGCATGGAACGGCTGCGCAAACGGGTGCTTGATTCGGTATCTGATTTACTATCGGGAGTTAATGGAGCAAAGAGCGACGACCCAAAGGCGCAGGAAGAGCTGCGCGAGACGAAAGCCCAGGTGGAGAAGATCATCGCCGATCTGGCGGTACTCCAGGCCGCCGAGCATTTTCCACTTGCTGAACCAACCGGACGTGCCACGCCGACCTGGCCTGTCCGAGGGTCAGCGAACGAAGATCAAGGAGATGTTGGATCGAGCTCGACCGGCGGCCGTGGCGGACCGCTCCATGGATCGTGGCCACGTTTCTCCCCGACGAGCGGCGCCAGCAGGACCTCGACCGGGCCCGCGACACGCAACGCCGAAATGCTGCAGGTGCTGACCCAGGAGCAGTTACAACGCCTGCCGCAGATCGCGCTGCAACTTCAGGGGATGGGAGCGTTCCGCCAGGCCGACGTCGCCGCCGCGCTGAAACTGACGCCGAACAACGCGAGCGCATCCGCGACATCGAAGACGAAGTGTTCTGGGCCGGGATGATGGACACAAAGGCGGGACGAGGACGCGTCCGGGGCGGCGGGCCGGCCGAAGGACGGCCACCGGAGGACCGAAAACGGAAGCCAGCAAGAGGCGAACGAGCGGAAACGGAAGCAGGAAGCAGGACAATCGCGAACGCAGAGCAGGAGAAGAACATCGCTGGCAAGAGATGACCGGCAAGCCATCAAGCGTTCGGTGCAGCCGTTCTGGCATGGACCAGGGGGAGCGTCCCGATCAGAGTGTTCGGAACGAAGAGAAAGAAAGAAAGCGGCGGCAGAGTGCCGCACTCCAAGAAGGCACTTCTTTGGAGTGCGGCGCGTTGCCGCCGCATTCTTTGTTTTCTTTTTTCTTCTTCCGAACGCTCTAAGGACCATCCGTGCCCCGCAGTCGCGCGGCGGTATCCGACTACATGTTGGCACAGTGCATGAGGACGAGCGAGGATTCCCATCACTCCGTTGAACAGGAGGGCACACCTATGAATAGTCGTCGCCGAGGCCAGGGCATTCTAGCTCTGACCTTGCCGGCGCTGGCGGTAATGCTTGCGCTGGCCGGCGAACGGAGGGCGGCCGACCCGCCCGCCAAAGCCGCGGTGGACAGGCCCCATCAAACCTTCCACCGCAGCGCACCCTGCGCTTGCCCGAGACGCCCTATCACTATGCCGACATCGACCTGCCGGCTCACTTCAAGACCAGCGGCCGCCCGGCGGTTCGACAACACGCCGCGCGACAACCCCGTGACCGACGCCGGGGCGACCCTCGGCCGGGTCCTCTTCTACGACACCCGGCTGTCGGCCAACAACACCGTCGCCTGCGGTTCCTGCCATCACCAGAGCCGCGCTTTCGTCGACCCGAATCGCTTCAGCAAAGGCTTCGAGGGCAAGCTGACGGATCGCAACGCCATGAGTCTGGTCAACCTGCGCTACTACCCGCGCGGCCGCTTCTTCTGGGACGAGCGCGCCAGGAGCCTCGAAGAGCAGGTGCTCATGCCGATCCAGAGCAAGATCGAGATGGGCCAGGACCTGACGAAGCTGGTCGAAATCCTCGCCAAAGACGACAAGTACCCCGAACTGTTCCGCAAGGCGTTCGGCGATTCGCCAAGATCACGCCAAGCGCGACTCGCCAGGGCGATGGCGCAGTTCCTGCGTTCGATGGTTTCCTACCAGTCGAAATACGACGAGGGCCTGGCGCAAGTGCGTTCGTGTGCGCGACGACTTCGCGAACTTCACCGCCCAGGAGAACCGCGGCAAGACCCTGTTCCTGAACCGCTGTGCCACCTGCCACATGCCGCGAGGCCAGGACGCGCACTTCTTCATGAATCGGCCGCGGAACAACGGACTGGATGCGGACGTCAAGAACACCGACGGCGGCGTCGGCGACGTCACCCTTGATCGGCTCCGACATTGGGCCTGTTCAAATCGCCGTCGCTGCGCAACGTCGAGCTGACCGGCCCCTACATGCACGACGGCCGCTTCGCCACGCTCGAAGAGGTGATCGACCACTACAGCAGCAACGTCAAGAACGCACCCGAACCTCGACGGCCGGGTGCGCCGCCGCTGAATTTCAGCGACCACCGAAAAGGCCGCCCTCGTCGCCTTCCTGAAGACGCTGACCGACCAGAAGTTCATCAGCGGACCCGAAGTTCTCGGACCCGTTCCAGTGAACGGTCCTCGAACCAAAGGAGCACAACCATGCGAAACAGCATTCTGTGGCTGGCGTGCCGTGACGGCACTGGCCTTGTTCGCGGCGATCGTCCTGGCGCAGCCGCCGGCCGCGGACGGCCACCCGGACCCGGTGGGCGCGGCGGGCCCGGTGGCCCCGGCGGCGGCTCTGGACGCGTCCTGGACGATCTGAAGCTCTCGACGAAGCAAAGAAGGACACGGCCTCGGAGACGGCCGTCGGGCGTACCAGGAGAACGGTCGGCCGCATGACGGCACGTGGCCGGTGCGGACCTGCTGCTGAAGATGAAGGAGATTCTGAGTGCAGGAGGAGTACAGAAGGTGAAAGCCGCTGCGGCCGCCTCGGAGCGACGCGACAAGGCAATCGCGTGGTCCACGTGGCGGGATCGGACGGCCGCAATGCTATCCGTGGACGACATCGTCGAGCGGATCATGTCGTTCGACAAGAACAAGGACGGCAAGATCACCAAGGACGAGCTGCCCGAACGGATGCAGTACCTGATCGAGAAGGGCGACACCAACAAGGACGGCGCCCTCGACAAGGAGGAGATCAAGAAGCTGGCTGCCGATCTGGCGACGCGAGGGGACGGGGCGTAATGGCGGCCGCGGTGGTCCCGGCAATCGGGGGCAGGTGGTGTCGGCAGCGTGCTGGCGCGGGTGATCGAGCGCACCGTGGATGATCTGAAACTCGCGGACAAGAAGAAGGAGACCGCAGCCGCGGCCGTCAAGGCATCCGAGGACAACGTCCGCAAACTGGTGGAGCTGGCTTGCGCGGACCTGCTAGTCAAGATGGACGACCTCCTCAGCGCGGAGGATCTCGCCAAGTTCAAAACGGCACTGGAGCGTCAGCCCGGATTCGGCGAGCGGCCGGGTGGTCCTCGGCCTGGGCGAAATTGAAATGATGGTCGATCGGCTTTCGACACGGAACGCGGAAGGATCTGAACCTTCCGCGTTCCGATAACATGAAACGACAGAACCCCAGTATATAGCTGGGGTTCTGTCGTTGGCGTCTCCTGTATTTCGGCATGGTTCAAAGGCGGGTAACACCGTGGTAGGACGGATTTGCAATCCGTCCGATATTACCCGGACGGATTGCAAATCCGTCCTACCACGGTGTTACCCCTCCGGTGCCCCGTTTGAACCATGCCTGTATTTCAGATCCGGGCCTTCCCGGCCTGGTGGCTCACGGCAACGACGAAGAGATAGCCAGTTGCCTGCCGGTCATCGACTGAGAAACGGAGTGTATGCCATCTGCCGTCAGCTTCCGCAAGGAAAAGAATGTAGTCGAAAAGATCCTGGTCCTGCGGATCACGACGGTTCCTGTAAAAGTCGTATCGATTTTCCAACTGCTCTCTGAGCCTGCACAAGACCACAACGAGCGACTCCCTTCGCAGTCCGAAGCCGCCGAGAGCGTGGACGACGGCTTGCATTATGGTAACATGCATGGCGCACCCGATAGCCTCCGAGCCAGGTCAAGGAACCACATCGGGCGCACCGCCCATGCGACGGATCAAGTCTGCGATTGGCTCGCCCCTGTCGCCACGCGCAATCGCGGCTCTGGAGGCGGCCACCATTTCCCGGTTGACGGGCGGAAGTTCGTTCACGGCCTGCGGCCAAGAGTCAAGGAAGCGACTCTTCGGATTCCGCATCTCTGCGATCTCATGCTCAAGTTGCGGCCTACTATCGATATCGTACCCGCGCTCCTGGAGACTGCGAACTGGTCCACTCGACAGATCAACGAGTTTCTTCAACGTCTGATCGATGAATGACTCGATATGCGTTCGCACCTCATCGATACTCTCGCGCGGATCGCCTGCCAGCATATCGTGTATCTCATGGCAAGCCTTCGTCATCCGCTCCGAAGTGCCGATGATCTTCTGGATAGTGTCTCTGAAAATGCCACGGCATGCTTCAAACAGCACGGTGACCGATGTCGACATGAGGACTGGATCGTCATAATCCACGGCTGCCAGCAGAGTTTGTACAGCCTGCATGAAGTTTGAAGGCAATTGCACATCAGAAGTAGCCGCGCTTCGATTTTCATCCTGATCGCACTGGTGGCATGATGGGCCGTATTCGCCATTTGACGACCCTCCTTCGTTAGACGAAAAAAGCTCCCACGCGGACGTACAGCAGAGAAGCACCTGTAACCCGTATGTAATTCTAACGATATGAATCGTAAGTTGGTAGGGGTATTAATGGACTGAGAACTCACATCGCCGCAGGCGGCAATCTGGAGAATCTCGCGCGATCTTGTTGCATCGGCGCAGCGGTTCCGGTAGAATGATTCCTATCCTGCCCGGTGCCCTCCCTCCGAGAGAACTTTTCTGCCATGAGTGAGAACCTATCCGCCGACGAGGCCGCGATCGTGCGCGAACTCGGTCAAGCCTATCGCCAGATGAAAGAACAGATCGGCAAGGTCATCGTCGGCCAGACCGAGGTCGTCGGAGCAACTGCTCATGGCCCTGTTCAGCCGCGGCCACTGCCTCCTCGTCGGCGTGCCCGGCCTGGCCAAGACGCTGCTCGTGAGCACGGTGTCGAGGATCCTGCACCTGTCGTTCAAGCGCATCCAGTTCACGCCGGACCTGATGCCGGCCGACATCACCGGCACGGACATCCTTCAGGACGATCCGGAGACGCAGCGCCGCAAGTTCGTCGTTCTTGCCCGGCCCGATCTTCGCCAACATGGTCCTGGCCGACGAAATCAACCGCACGCCGCCGAAGACCCAGGCCGCGCTGCTCGAAGCGATGCAGGAGCATCACGTCACCGCCGGCGCGCAGACGTATCACCTGCCCGAGCCGTTCTTCGTCCTGGCGACGCAGAACCCCATCGAACAGGAAGGCACCTATCCGCTGCCCGAGGCGCAGCTCGATCGCTTCATGTTCAACATCATCGTCGGCTATCCCAGCCGCGGCGAAGAGATCGACATCATGAAGCGCACGACCAGCAACGTGAAGGCGACGCTGGAGCCGATGCTGTCCGGCGAGCAGATCATGAGGCTGCAGGAGGTGGTGCGGCAGGTCGTGGTGGCCGACCACGTCTTCTCCTACGCCGCCGACCTGGTGCGGCGCGACCCGGCCGAGGGAGCCGGGCGTGCCGAAGTTCATTCCGGAGCTGCTTTCGTGGGGAGCGGGGCCGCGTGCCTGCCAGTACCTGATCCTCGGCGGCAAGGCGCGGCGCTTGCTCAACGGCCGGCTGCACGTCGACGACCGAAGACATCAAGGCGGTCGCCTATCCCGGTGTTGCGGCATCGCCTCGTCACCACGTTCCACGCCGACGCCGAAGGAATCACGACCGACGACGTGATCAAGAAGCTGATCGACCACGTGCCGCTGCCGCAGGAGAAGGCGGCGGCGAAAGTGCGGGCGTGAGGGCCCGCGCACAAACAGTTGGTTGAGTTTCCGTCGCGGACACAAGCCTGACGCGCAGCGAAGGACAACGTTGTCCTTCGCTGGCGCGTCAGGCTTGTGTGGTGACAACGCGATGTCAATGCCCGGACTATTGTTTCGCGGGCCGTAACCAGGTGAACCACCGGTGCCTCCTCCACCCTTCAATTCGATCCCACCTCCCTCGCCAGGTACGGCCGGCTCGCTCTCGTCGCGCGCGGCCTCGTCGAGGGTTTTCTCACCGGCGCCCACAAGAGTCCGTATAAGGGCTTCAGCGTCGAGTTCGCCGAGCATCGCCAGTATTATCCGGGAGACGAGATTCGCCACATCGACTGGCGGGCGTTCGGCAAGACCGACCGCTACTACATCAAGGAGTTCGAGGAAGAGACGAACCTCCGCTGCCATCTGCTCGTCGATGCCAGCGGCAGCATGGCGTACGCCGGGGCAAGGAGAAAGCAAGTTCGCCTATGCCCAGCAGCGTGGCGGCGTCGCTGGCTTATCTGATGCTGCACCAGCACGACGCCGTCGGCCTGGTGACGCACGACACCAAGGTGCGGCAGATGATCCCGCCCAAGGCGACTCGCAAGCATCTGATCCAGGTGTGAACGCCCTGGAGAAGACCACGCCCGGCGGCGAAACGGCCTGGCTCCGCTGTGGGACCAGGTCGCCGTCCAGAGCCAGCCGGCGCGGCCTGGTCGTAATCCTCTCCGATTGCTTCGACGACGTGCCGCAGCTATTGCGAGTCACTGCACCACTTCCGCTACAAGCGGCACGAAGTGGTGCTCTTCCACGTCCTCGCTCCGGAAGAGATCGGAATTCCCGTTCAAGAAGTGGACGCAGTTCCGCAACCTGGAAGTCGCCGGCGACAAGCAGCTGGTCGATCCGCAGCGTCTGCGTAAAGACTATCGCCAGAACTTCGACCGCTTCTGCACCGAGCTCCGCCAGGCGTGCAGTGCTCGCCCAGGTCGATTACCACCTGCTGCGGACCGACACGCCGGTCGATCGCGCCCTGGGGATTTACTTGACGAAACGACAGGATCGACGTTGATCGTTTAGCCGCCCGTCTCGGACGGGCGCTGAAGTTCGACACGCCGCCCGTCCGAGACGTGCGGCTAAACGACGGAACGACACCTATGGCCTTCGGCCTTCTCAACTTGTTCATGCTGTTCGGGATGGTCGCGCCTGGCGATCCCGATCATCATCCACTTCTCAACCGGCGGCGGTTCGACGTGGTGGATTGGGGGGCGATGCGCTTCCTCCTGATGAGCGAAACCACCCGCCGGCGTGTGTTCATCGAGGAATTGGTGCTCATGCTGCTGCGCATGGGCCTCCTCGCCATCCTCGTCCTGGCCATGTGCGCGCCCTTTGCTTCTCAGCGTCGTCTTCGAGAGGCTCGGGTTCGTCGAGAACCGCGACATCGTCTGGTATTCGACGGCTCCACGGCCATGAGCTACATGGATGACGACGGCAAGACGGCCCACGAACAGGCCGTCGAATGGGCCAAGCAGGCGATCGACAAACTGACGCCGGGCGACACCGTGGCCATCCTTCAGGCGCGGGAGCAGCCGATGCACGTATCTCGATCCGACCTCCGATCTTGAGCAAGGTCCGCGAAATGCTGGACAAGCTGCGCTGCGCCGGCCGGCGACTTGCGATTGGCCGGCCGCGGTAGAGGCGGCGAACGGCATCCTCGAGATCTGGCCACCGCAGCCGGCGCGAAGTGTTCTGCTCGGTGTCGGCCGCAAATCAGGGTGGTCCGATACCGGACGACTGGAGCGCTGGAAGACCTCGCTCCGCAGCTGGCCGACGGCAAGACGACCGCTGCGTCTCTGGATGGTGCCGTTCGCCGAGGAACGGCCGGTGGAGTTGCCGAACTGGTCGCTGATGCCGATTCGAGGCCGGGACCACGTCGGCTCGCTCGACAGCCTAGACGTTTCGCTCCAGTCTCCGCATCCGGGAAAAGGAAGTACGAGCCGCCGTATCGGCTCCATTATGAGATCGACCTGCCGCCGGGCGAGACACGAGCCAAGGAGGACACCGATCGGCTCGGCGGCGACATCACACTGCCCAAGGACGAAAACCTCAAGGACGGCCGCATCCCGTTGACATTTCGGCACACGCTGCCCGGTCCGGGCTCTCATCTCGTCTCCGTCATCGTGCAACCGAGGACCCCCAGAAGCGGGTAAGGGCGGCGCAAGCTGCGCGATCGGTTGGCCGGCGGACAACCGCCGGCGACCTCGCCATCATGGTGCCGCTGTTGCCGGTGCTGATCGTGGACGGTCTGCCGCCGTTGCCGGAAGGCACAAGGCGGTGACTTCCTCCTGGCGGCCCTGCATCCGTTCCACGCGAACGTCACGGACACGGAGAAAGCGTTGACGGAACGCGAAGCGGAGGCCAAGAGCCGGCTGATGCGGGCCAAGATCGAACCGCTCGCGGAGCTGGAAGCGGCCCTCAAGCGCGACATCGGGCCGGAGCCGAACACGACGACCGCGCGTCCTGGTCCTGTGCGACGTGCCGGAGCTGACGCCGAAACAGCAGGAAGCCGTGGAAGCCTTCGTGAAGGAAGGCGGCGGCCTGCTGGTAACGGTCGGACCGCGAGCCAAGGCGGCACAATACAACAGGCGAGTTGTTCCAGACTGGCCGCGGCATTCTTCCCGCCCGGCTGGAAAACAGGTCGGCGACGAAAACGAGCCGGCGCCGGTCAAGCCGGACGAGCCGGACCGCGCCGCCCATCCGCTGCCGGGCAGCTTCTGCCATCCGGCCTTGAACGTGTTCCGCGAGCGGCCTTAGCCGAGGCATCGAGCGCGCCCGCTTCCCGAAATGGTGGCAACTCGCCTGCCGCCCGGCGGCACGAAGCCCCTCGTCGCCGACCTGGTCATCCCCGGCGACAAGCGGGGCACAAGAAGCCGGAGAGAACGCCGTGGCTCGTCGAAAAGAAGTTCGGCAAGGGCACCGTCATACTCTGCTCCGTGCCACTGGACGAACTCGTGGGGCACAAACTTCCCCACGCGGCGCCGTGCCGATGTATCCCGGTGCTGGTGAACAACCTCGATCGCCTACCTCGCCGGTTCATTCGTGACGGAATACAGCGTCGAGCCGGGTCAGCCGCTGGTCTGTCCGCTGCTCGACGACGAACGCGGCGTCCCGACGAAGACCGTGGTGAAGACGCCGCGCGGCGATGGCATTTCGCTGGAAGAGAAGGACGGCGTCGTCACGCACAAGCGACACGCAGCTATCCGGCGTCTACGTGCTGACGACGCCGCGCAACCGCACGGTCTACTTCGTGGTGAAAGCCGCTGAAGTCGGCGACTCTGACGACATGACGGCGTGGACCGACGATGGGAAGAAGGAAGTGAAAGAGGTGTTCCGTCGTGGGGGAATGGCGGCGAATCCCAGCCGTGCCGCCGAAGTGCTGTTAGACTATCCCGATGACGTTGCCGAGATCCTGAGTGGCAAAAAGCACGACTTGTGGTGGCTGTTCCTGGTCGGCGTGACGCTGCTCTTGTGCAGCGAAGTGTGGATGACGCGGCGCATTGCGAAGGGACGATGATATCGGATTTCTCCCCTCTCCCCTGTACTCAGGGGAGAGGGGTCGGGGGTGAGGGGTGAGCGACCGGGCACTGTGCTGGTCCTCACCCCTCACCCCCGCCCCCTCTCCCCTGAGTACAGGGGAGAGGGGAGAAGAAATACACTTGGAACCAACATCATGGCCCAATACCGCCTCTTCGATACGGACCGCTTCCTCGAACTCGCGCCGCGCTGGGGCGACTCCGCCGCCTTCACCGACTCGGCGCCGTGGCTGCTCCTCGGCATCGTCCCGGCTGGGCTGATCCTCTGGCTCTACCGCTATGAAGTTAAGCTCGTCGGCGGCGTCGCTTCGCGGCTGCTGCTCAGTCTGCGCTTACTCGTCTTTGCCCTGCTGCTCTTCCTCGTGCTCTGGCAACCGAGAGTGGGGGGACAGGGCAAGGAAACGGCGCCCGATCGCGTCCTCGTCCTCGTCGATCGCACCGCCAGTATGGACGTCAACGATCCAAGTCGGCCGGCGGTCGAAAAGTTGAAGCTCGCCCGCGCCCTGAAGCTCTGCACCGACGTCGCCACCGACGCGCAACTCGATCAGTGGATCGCCGCCGCCGCCGAGAACAAGGAACCGAAATGGGTGGCCGACGATGAAGCAGCCAGCTCGGCCGACACGCGCCTGCGACTGACCGCCGAACGCCGTCAGAAACACCAAAAGGTCCTGGAGCGCGTCGATGGCTGGACGCGCACGCAGATGGTGAAACGCCTGTTGGAGAAGGACGGCGGCAAGTTGCTGGCGGATCTCGGCGGCCGTTTCCAGGTGCAACTCGTCCCCTTCGCCGACAAAGTCACGGAACTCACGCCGGAGCAACTCGACGAACTCTTCAAGTGGCCCGTCCCTCCTACCCCCGAGGCCGAGAAGGGCAAGGACGACAGCAAAGAGCGAAGCCCAGCGCCGGAGCAGGCCTTCACGGACTTCAAGCCGGTTTTGCAAAAAGCGCTGGAGTCGGCCAGTCAGGGCAACGGTGGCGTGCGCGGCGTCATCCTGCTGACGGACGGCCGGCACAACACCGGCGATCCGCCACTGGCCGAGGCCCGCAAACTCGGCCAGCAGCAGCGTGCCGATCTTCCCCGTCGTCACCGGATCGGTCGATCCACGGCCTGGCATCACCATTGCCCGCGTCGAAGCGCCGCGCACGCTGCTCAAGGACCCCGCCGATTCCTCGAACCTCAACGCCGTCATCCGAACGCGGGTACAGGTCAGGGCCGTGGAAGCCGGCGACATCGTCGTCGAGCTGTTCGACAGCAAGAACAAGAACAAGGAGCCGCTGCGCAAGACCATCCACCACCCCGGCGGCACCATCGACTATCCGCTCGAATATATGACGGCCCTTTCCGAGGAAGGCACGCACAAACTCACGGTCAAGGTGCAGCCGGTCAAGGGGCTAAAAGAGTCGGCCCTCCTGGAACGCTCGGCCGAGACGCAGGTCGTCAAGGACCAGGCCGACGTGCTGGTGATCGACGGCGAGGCGCGGTGGGAGTACCACTACCTGACCGTGGCGCTGGGCCGCGACAAGCTCATCAAGGAGGTCCGCGGCGTCGTCTTCGAGCAGCCGCGCATCGAGAGAGTGACCGAAACCGAACTACAGAGGACCAACTGGCCCGCCCTGAAACTGCCGGAAGATCCCGCGGTGTTGACCGGCTTCGACTGTATCGTCCTGGGCGATGTGCCGCCGGACAAGTTGCGGACCGTTCGGCTCACCGACCGCTCGCTGGCCCTGCTGCGTACCGCGGAAATTCCGCCCGACTTGATGAAAAAGATCGACTCGCTCAAAGGCAGGGAGTTCGAGGACCGCAAGAAGTTTGCGGAGGAGCTGGGACGCAGCTTCGACATGGAGGAACGCAAGAAGTATCTGGATGCCGTGCTCGACCTGCCGCTCACGGCCCTGGATCATCTGCAAGCCTACGTCCGCGACGCCGGTGGAACCCTGGTGATCGTGGCCGGCAAGCAGTCGATGCCGCTCGGCTACAAGAAGGACGTCGATGCGACCCGGCCCGATCCGCTTGCCGCTCTGCTGCCGATCACCGAGCCGCATATCGTCAATTCGCGCCAGGGTTTCCCGGTCACGTTGACCAGCGAGGGCCGGCTGAATCCGCTGCTGCAACTGAGCGACAAGGCGTCGGACGACGATCCCAACCGCGACTTTCGGCCGGAGCGCGACATCTGGGCCGAGTTGCCGCCGCACTACTGGGCCGTCGTCGGCAAGAAGAAGCCGGCCGCGACGACGCTGGCCTACTACCCCGGCGAGCGCGGCGAACAACCCGCCGAGAAGCCGAAGGAGGGCAACCCGAAGGCCGTCGAATCGAAGAAGGCTCAGCAGGAGGCGAACTCATTGATCGCCTGGCACACCTTCGGCCGCGGGCCGGTCCTCTACGTCGGCCTCGATAGCACCTGGCGCTGGCGCTACAAGGTCGGCGATCAGCACCATCACCGCTTCTGGGGCCAACTCGTCCGCTGGGCCGTCAACGATAAACTACTACCGGGCGGTTCGGGTAAGATTCGCTTCGGCACCCCGGAGCCGACCTACGAGACCGGCAAGGACAAGGAGATTGACGTGCGGCTGCGGCTGGACAAGTCGCTGCCGGTGCCGGACGCCAAGACGACGGTGACGGCCCGGATCCTGCGCGTCCTCGACGGCGACAAGACGGCTCAGGCGTCGGTGGTAACGTTGTCGCCGCACGTCGGCCAACCGCGGACGCTGGAAGGCAAGGTGCGCGACCTGGAACCGGGGACGTACAAGATCGAGATCGACTTCGGCAACCTGGGGACGAAGCTCGGTTCCGAGCTAGATGCCGCCGCGCTGAACAAAAAGGCTGCTGAGTTTATCGTCGGTTCGCCGTCGAACGACGAGAAGGGCGAAATGGCGGACCTGACGGCGGACGTCGCCCTGTTGCAGCGTCTCGCCATCCTGAGCCGGCCCGAGTTGGCAGACTTGGAGAAGAAGCTGCGCGAAGCAGATGGAGGCGGATTCCAAGAAGACCGAGGAAGAGCGCAAACAGGTTGAGGCGGAGGGGAAGAAGATCGAAGAGGAAATAAACGCCGCGGCGCACGTTTACACGCTGGACACGGCGCGTGAAATCCTGGATAAACTAAAACGGCAGGACGAGGAGAAGAGCCCAAGCGGCGACGGCGCTGTGGGAGTGGTGGCCGACGCTGCTGCTGATCCTGGGGCTGCTGACGGTCGAGTGGGTCGGCCGCAAGTGGGCGGGGTTGCCGTAAGGTTCGTTTAGCCGCGAACTTCTGCGAGCGTTTCTCAGCGCTCGCAGAAGCTCGCGGCTAAACGACGGAGATTACCGCGATGCGCTACGTCTACTTCACCAAGCTGCTGAAGAACCTCGACATCCGCGGCCTCATCGCCTACTGCAAGGACGTCGGCCTCGACGGTGTCGATCTGGCGGTGCGGGCCGGCTATCCCGTCAACCCGGACAACGTCGCCACGGCTCTACCCGATGCTGTCAAGGCATTCGCCGACAATGGGTTAATCATCGGCCTCGTCACCGCGGACACCAGTCTCAACGACGCCGAGAGCAAGACGGCGAAATCCCTGTTCGCCGCTTGCGGCTCAGCAGGCGTCCCGGCCATCAAGATCGGCTACTTCCCGTACAAGCCGCCGGTCGAGGACGCCCTCAAGTCGGCCCGTGTCCGCCTCGCCGGCTTTGCGAAACTGGCCGAAGCCACGAAGGTCAAAGCCTGCTGTCATACGCACTCCGGCAACTATCTCGGCAACAACGCGTCGTCGCTCCGTCTCCTGCTGCAAGACCTCGATCCGCACCACGTCGGCGCCTTCCTCGACACCGGCCACACGGCAGTCAACGGCGGCCCGTTTCCGCTGGAGATGGACCTGCTCAAGCCGTGGGTTTCGCTGCTTGCCATCAAGGACATGCTCTGGGAAAAGGACAAAACCGGCTGGAAATACCACGTCGTCCCGGCCGGCGAGGGCATCGTCCACTGGGAGGAAGTCGGCAAGGCTGTGCAAGCGACGAAGTTCAACGGCACCGTCAGCCTGCACGGTGAATACGAGACGAAAGACCTCGCCGAGCGCAAGGAACTGGCGAAACGCGAGCTGGCGCTGTTGAAGAAACAATTCGCATGACCCCGGCTTTGTTTAGCCGCGAGCTTTTGCGAGCGCTGGTGAGCAGCGCTCGCAAAAGCTCGCGGCTAAACGGGAGACACCACCATGTCCCGTCCCACTCGTCGGCAGTTCGGCAAATCGGCCGCCGCCGTCGCGCCTCACCGCCGCCTCGGCGTCGCGCGTCCTCGGCGCCAACGATCGTGTTCGTCTCGGTTTCATCGGCGTCGGCAATCGCGGCGATCAGGTACTCGACGGGTTCCTGCCGCACAAGGACGCCGAGGTCGTCGCCGTCTGCGACATCTATCGGCCCTACGTCGATTTCGCCGCCCGCAAGGCCGGCACCACGCCGAAGACGTTCAAGGACTATCGCGAATTGCTCGCCCTCAAAGACGTGGACGCTGTCGTCATCTGCACGCCGGACCACTGGCACGCGCTGCAAACGGTCCATGCCTGCGAGGCGAAGAAGGACGTCTATGTCGAGAAGCCGTTGTCGCTGTGCGTCGCCGAGGGGCGGGCGATGGTGGCGGCGGCGCGGAAGAACGGAGCGCGTCACGCAGGTCGGTCTGCATCGCCGGTCGTCGGAGTTTTGCCGGGAGGCGGCCGAGTTCGTTCGCAAGGGCGGCATCGGTCATGTCGCCGTGGTGCGGGCGTTCCACATCCAGAACGAGGCGCCGAAGGGCATCGGCAGTCCTGCCAACGGCGAGCCGCCGGACGGTTTCGACTGGGAGGCCTGGCTCGGCCCGGCGCCGAAGGTGCCGTACAACAAGAACCGCGGCTTCTATCGCTTCCGCTGGTTCTACGATTATTCCGGCGGCCAGCTGACGAACTTCGGCGTCCACTACCTCGACATGATCCACTGGGCGCTGGGCCACGACGCCCCGCTGGCCGTGACGGCGATGGGCGGCAAGTTCGCCATCGCGGACAACCGCGAGGTGCCGGACACGCTGGAAGTGATGTGGACGTACCCCGGCAACACGCTGGTGACGTTCTCGCAGTACAACGCCAGTGCCGCCGCGGCGTGCTGGCCACGCGCCGAGATCGAGTTTCGCGGCACGAAGGGGACGCTGTACCTGTACGGCAACGGCTTCGAGGTGGTGCCGGAGGTGATGCCGCAGAACGAGTTCCCGGCTCGAACGCCTCTGGACCGCATCGCTGAGAAGGGCTGGCGCATCGGGGCCAAGGCGGAGATCGAGCCGTCGAAGCGCACCGGCGGGAAGGCCGACACCGCGGACCACGCCCGCAACTTCCTCGATTGCGTCAAGAGCCGCAAGAAGTGCAACTGCGACGTCGAGCAGGGCCACCGCGACACCTCGGCGGCACTGATCGGCAACATCGCGCACCGAACGAAGACGCTGCTGGAGTGGGACGCCAAGACCGAGCGCTTCACGAACAGCACGGCGGCGAATCGGCTCTTGTCGTATGAGTATCGCAAGCCGTATGCGCTGCCGGTGTGAGGCCGCTTATCCCGTTTACGTTTCGCGGTATAATGCCAATCACTTCGCGCGAAACGTAAACGGGAAGGGTGATTTTTCCCTTGCCCGTCCACCCTGGGGAAGAGTACAGTGAGATGGAGCAAGTCGATGCCGCGCCCATCCTCCTCCCCGCAGGATTGCCGACCATGTTGACCGCCGCCGAGGTTGCGTGCCCCAACTGTACCCGGTCGTTGAAACTGTCGCAGCCGGCGACGGTCGGCAAACGCTTGCGCTGCCCCCAGTGCGGTTGTCCCTTTACCGTGACGGCCAACGATTTGAACGGCCCTCCCGCATTGCCTCCACCGCCGTCGAACGCAACGACAACCACGATGCCGCGTTCCGGCATTCAAACTCCGCCGCCGCTGCCGTTTGCGCCAGCTTCGTTTGGAGAGGGCGCGGCGCCTCCCAAGCGCGGCTTGCTAATCGGCGGCATCCTCGCCGGACTGGTGCTGCTCCTCGGCGGTGCCGCCGGACTTGCCTGGTACTTCGCCAGGAATGAAACACCGGACTCCAAACAGGCGGCGGCCGATCCGAAGAAGGAAGACAAGCCCGCCGGCGAAAAGAAAGACTCACCGACCACCGGCAGCAACGAGGAACGAAAACCCGATGACTCCGAGGGCGGCGAGGAAAAGCCGAAGCCGTCCAGGGAAGAAGCTATTCGCCCCTCGGAATACGAAACGCCGCGCCCGAAGCCGGAAAAGGAACCGCAGCGCGAACCGACGGCGCCGGTTGCCCTGGAGCCGGTCCGGACCCGCACTACTCTGCCGCCGGAGGAACAGGCCCGTGTCAACAAGGCCATTGATCGCGGAGTGGATTACCTGAAGATCACCCAGTCGGCCCTCGGCACCTGGAACACCGGACACTCGCTGGGCCTGGCTGCGTTACCGGGCCTTACCCTGCTTGAGTGCGGTGTGCCGGCGGACGACCGCTTCGTGCAGAAAGCGGCCGCGTTCGTTCGGACCAACGCTCCCCGGAACCACGCAACCTACGAAATAGCTCTCGCGATTCTCTTCCTCAACCGTCTCGGCGATAAGAAGGACGAGGCCCTGATCCGCACCCTCGGTCTGCGCCTGGTGGCCGGGCAGATGATGACGGGTGGTTGGACGTACGTCTGCCCGATCGTGGACCCGAAGTTCGAGCCGGGTCTGCTGCTCGTGCTGGAACGAACGCGGCCGCTCAATCCGCTGGAACTGTTCGTGACCGGCAACGACGGCAAAGCGAACCTCGAGCTGATCGGCCTGGATCCGAAGATAAAACTGTCGCCGGAACTCACCATCACGACCTCGAAGTTCGATCCCGATGGGCCGTTCCGCGGCGTCGTCGAGGGCATCAGCAAGAATCGGCCGGACGGCACGCCCCCGACTACTATCTCCCGAGACGATCCGCGCCTGGAACAGAAGGAGAAGGAGAAGACCGACGCCACCCGCAAGGCTCTGGCCAACCTGCCGCGGGATTTGCAACGCATTCCGTCGCTGCTGCCGCCGTCGGCGCTCAAGGACATGCCGCGAAGTGATCAGACCGACAATTCGAACACGCAATTCGCCATTCTCGGCGTGCTGGCGGCGACCCGGCACGGCGTCCCAACGGATCGGGCAATGGGCCTGATCGTGCAGCGCTTCCGCACCAGTCAGAACAGCGACGGCACGTTCGGTTACCATTACAACCGCGGCGGCGGCGTGGGCGGTGGTCATACGCCGTCGATGACGGGTGCCGGCCTACTCGGCCTGGCGGTCACCCACGGCTTGACTGCCGGCATGAAGATGGAAGGCATGGCCGCCAAAGGCGTTCAGGACAAACACATTCAGAAGGCGTTGACGGCGCTGAGCCAATTCATCGAACGGCCGCTCGGTAAGCCGGTCGGTCTCAAGGGGCGGTCGCCGGTCAACCTCTACTTCCTGTGGACCGTGGAGCGCGTGGGCATGCTTTACGGCCTGGCGAAGATCAACGACAAGGACTGGTATCACTGGGGGGCCGAGCTGCTGCTGGACGCCCAGCAGAAAAATGGCTCCTGGATGGTCGGGATGTATCCCGGTTCGATGTCAACGACCGACACCTGCTTCGCGCTGCTGTTCCTCAAACGCGCCAACCTTGCCAAGGACCTGGCGATCAAAGTGCAGAGCAAGCTGGAACTGATTATGGAAGACAAGTGACGAGTCGCGCCGCTGGCGGCTTACTGAACACTGCTCAAATCGCGCAACCTGCTCGTGCCCAAACTCTGTTTGGGCACGCACTCCTGGAAACTCTGTTTCCCGTTTCGGATGAGGCGTGATCGGGCTGTTTCGACGCGAAACAGAGTTTCGCGGTGGCTCGTGCCCAAACAGAGTTTGGGCACGAGGAGGTTGCGCTGGTTGCAGCGATCAGTAGCATTCGCCGCTCGCGCCTTGGCGAAAGCCGCCTGCCAAACCGTCAGCGGCGATCGACCCAGCAGGTTTCCACCTCGCAGCTTCCTACAATAGACACAGATGCAGGCGACGAACCGCCGTCCATCGGAGGGAGGTCACAGCTATGCTCCGTGTTTCGCGCGCCGTTTTGGTGCTGGTGTGCTTCCTGGCGCCGTGTGGAGTTTCGCGGGCTGGCGTTTACTTCACGAGTCCGCGAGATCCTTTTCCCATGCCGACGTCTCAGGAGACCGTGAAGAGCCTTATTGCCGACTTGACGATGCTGGTCGACGTCATCGCGAAACAGGTAAATAAAACCACTCCTCTGAGGCAAAAACTGCTGGAACGCGTCGAGAAGGAGCTAGAGCCGAAACTCAATAATGGTGAATTATCGCTGACCGATCGCATAAACCTCGCCGCGGGTTACATCCGTCTCGGCCGATATGCCAAGGCCATCCCAATTCTGAACGCGGCTTTGCTCGATGGACCTCAGCAGGTGAAGGACGATGCTCCGGAGCGGTTCCTCCTTCTGGCGAACCTGGCGGTGGCATTCCATGGTATCAACGATCTGCGTGGAGCCATTCGTACTCAGAAGGAAGTGATAGCCGTCGCTGCAGGTGCTACGAATCCTCCTGTCTCCGCCTGGAGTGCGGAACAATGGAAACACTACCGAATGGTCGAAAGTTATTACTTGAGGTTGCTGGAACTTCGAAAAGAGGAAACCGAGCGTGGGCCCGCCGCACAGCAGATGACAACCGATGACCTGTTTCCAATGGTGCGTTTCGTGAGTTCGAGCGGCAAGTACGAAGCCGGTAAACTTGCACCAGAAAGTCTGCAATTGCCACGCGATACGCTTCCGATTGTCGTGCAACTTCTGATCTGGATGCCGACGGATGGCCGACTCATGTGGCTCTATGGAGAACTGCTTAACGCCGAGGGACGCATCAACGAAGCCTACTGGACGCTCAGAGATCTGGTCTTCTCTGGGGCGGTGAGCGGTCCGGAAATTATCAAGCATCGGAAAATATTGCAAGGGGCATTGGTTCCGGAGAAGCCATTCATTCCAGAGGAAAAGCTGTCCATTGTGGAGCCGCAGAAAATCGACGACAAACCCGCCAAGCTCGGAACCGACTGGCGAGCCCTCGGTACCGGCTTCCTTGCGGGCTTTCTCGTCGCAGCGTTCGGCGGTGTGCAGATCTACCTCTGGCTCCGTCGCCGCCGCACGCCCACGCCCCCCGTCGAGCTGGATCGCACGTCGGCTCCATCGGCGAGCGCGGGGTAGAGATGGCATGGTGCCGGCCGATCCGGGACACGTAACCGGACCACTCGTGAGAACGCACAGGACTCCCCATGACGCCGGAACCTGCCGAACCGCCGTCTCCTCTGCTGATCGGCTGGAAGGAGTACGTCGCCTTTCCCGAATGGGGCCTGCGCCGCATCCGGGCCAAGATCGACACCGGCGCCTGCACCTCGGCACTCGACGTGGCCGGTTGCGACGTCGAGGAGACGCCGGCCGGGCCGATCGCTCATCTGCGCCTGGCCCTCAATAGCCGGCGCCCGACAAGGTGAAGCTGGTGCGCGTGCCGGTACTACGGTTCGTCGTCGTTCGCAATTCCAGCGGCGTCGCCGAGCGGCGCCCCGTGGTGGAGGCATTGATGCGTCTGGGTCCTGTCGAGAAACGCATCTGCCTGACGGTGACGCGCCGCCCCGGCATGCGCTGCCGGATGCTGCTCGGACGCGAAGCGCTGCTCGGCGACTTCGTGGTGGACGTGCGGCGAAAGTATGTGTATCCCGTTTAGCCGCGAGCTTCTGCGAGCGCTTGAACTCGACGCGCTCGCAGAAGCTCGCGGCTAAACGGTCGAAGGGATGGGTGCATGCGTCTCGTCATCCTGTCGCGGCAGGAATCGTTGTACAGCACGCGCGTCCTGGTCGAGGCCGCGCAGCAGCGCGGCCACGAGGTGCGCGTGCTGGACACGCTCCAGTTCGACATCCGCCTCAGCCGACGCAACCCGGAACTGTTCTACCAGGGCGAACCGGTCGGCCCGGTCGATGCCGTCATTCCGCGCATCGGGGCGTCGATCACCTTCTTCGGCCTGGCGGTGGTGCGGCAGTTCGAGATGATGGGCGTCTACTGCCTCAACGAGTCGCAGGCCATCGCCCGATCGCGCGACAAGCTGCGCTGCCTGCAACTGCTCAGCCGGCACGACATCGGCCTGCCGCCGACGGTCTACACGCGCCAGGCCGAACACATCCCGGCCTGCATCGAGCGGGTGGACGGGCCGCCGGTGGTGGTGAAACTGCTCGAAGGGACGCAGGGCATCGGCGTCGTCCTGGCCGAGAGCGACGCGGGCGGCCAGCTCGGTCATCGAGGCGTTTCACGGGCTGGAGCAGAACATCCTCATCCAGAAGTTCATCCGCGAGGCGAAGGGGGCCGACATCCGCGCCCTGGTGGTCGGCCGCAAGGTGGTGGCGGCGATGAAGCGTCAGGCGGTGGCCGGCGAGTTTCGCTCGAACCTGCACCGCGGCGGCACGGCCAAGAGCATCCGCCTGCCGCCGGAGTACCGCAAGACCGCCCTGGCCGCGGCACGGGTGCTGGGCCTGACCGTGGCCGGCGTCGATCTGATCGAGTCGGCGCGAGGGGCCGATGGTGATGGAAGTGAACTCGTCGCCGGGCTGGAAGGCATCCAGAAGACGACCGGCGTCGACGTGGCCGCCGCGATCATCGAGTTGATCGAGCGCGAAGCTCCGGTGCGGCCCGCGGCGGCGGAGCGGGAGTGAGTATCGAGTGCTAAGGAAGCGAGGCGTATCGGGTCAGCCCGCAACGGGCTTTTCTCGAATGGCATCGTCGAAGATGCGTCGATCCAGGACCCCGAATTCATCCAGAACGCGACGAACCAGGCCGAGGGTCGCCGGTCCCACTTCCTCATCGCGTTCAAAAGGGCGGAGGACTATCACCGCTCCCGATGCTGGATGTTCATACAGGATGTGCGACTCGGGCACCGATCGCTCGGTGAAGCTGAGGCTATGAAGGAACTGATTGAGAGAAGTGAACGTGATTGGCTCATTCATGACTGCCGAACCTCCTCATGCGAGCGAGCAGGTCGAATATGTAGCCGACCGCAGACTTGACCAAAGAGACTATGATAGTAGTCTAAGGTCGGTGTCTGCTCCGTTCGCGGGGATGTGACAACGGGGGGAGGTCGGTCTAAACGGCGCTCCCCTATTTCTGTCAGGTCAATACTTTTCCACTTTGCTACTATTGCGAGTCAACCGGGGGAATTCGATCTGGGGCTCGATTTGCACGGTGCTCTGCGATGCTCCATTCAAGTTCGCGATCGATCGCTGGCCAGGCCAGCAAATTAATTCGCGCTAGAATTTCGAGAGCTCGCGGATCACAATCGTGAACCTGCAGATTAAGCCTGACCAGGTTGGGCAGACTCGTGAGCGCGGTTGCGAGGTCAGGCGTCAAATCAAATGCTTGATCACCAGCGATGCTCAATGAGGTCAAGCGTTGCAGATTCGGCGAAGTTAGGATCGTCCGCAACCCCGCGACTCCCATCTCGTTTACGGAGATGTCGAGAGAGCGCAGTTTGTCCCACTCTGTCGCTGCTGCCAACGCCATTGCTCCTTTCGTACCGATACGCGTTTCGGACAAATTCAGATGGGTGAGCGAGCGAAAGCGGTCGGATGCGAAGAGAACCCGCGCTGCGTCATCTCTAAAATCCCAGTTGCCGGCGAGATTCAGAGACCGTAGAGCTCCCACTCCACGAGACTCGGCAAGAATTCGGGCATGGTCCTCGACGATGTGACAACCCGTCAGACTCAGTTCTCTGAACTCCAGTCGATTGGATCCGTCGAGCAGATGTTCGAGTACTCGTGGGCTCAGACGTACTGACCCCAGGTGAACCGTGTGTAAAGGCGACTGAACGAGCCGCTCGAAAAATGAATCAATCCCCGTGACGTCGGCTGGACTAATTCGGACGGACAGGTGAAGTTCTTGGAGAGATTTCGGCACTTGATTGCGAAGAAACTCCAGTGCTACGCGCGTCTCGTGAGGAAGTACAAGCTCGAGGTGCGTCAACCGATTCCAGAACGGCATCTCCGTAAAACGGCGGAGCAGATCCATCGTCAAGTAATAGGGAAGTGTCAGGGATTGCAACCGCTCCCATTTCTCGGCTTGAGCCGACCCGCCGTCATCGAACCAGTTCCCGGGGCGCTGCATCAGTGTATCGAGAGTGGGGAAACACAACTCTGACACTCCTCGCAGAAGGGGGAGACGCTCGAATCGGCGTCGAGCATCTGCATCGAAGGCGACGTATGGGCAGTGCAATGCGCGGAGATTCGTCAGATGCGGCGATTCGAGAAGCAGAACGAGTTCGCTGCGCGGAGACTTGTGAGGACCTTGATGGTGGACGCGTAATGTCTGGACGTGCTTCCATTCTTCGCAGGCGGCGACACGTCGGATGAGATCAGTCGGGGCGCGGTGCCAGCCCGTAAGGCAGATCTCGCGCACGGGCTCCAGGGAGAGAATCTGGCGTCTATGATGCAGGAAATGTTGCAGATGTAGATGGACACGATCGATGAAACCACGTCGAAACAGCACCTTTTTGAAGACGAAAGACGAGCCGCACCAGATCGGCGCCCATCGCTTGAGCATACGCAACTCTCGAGATTGCAACTCGCTCTGGCGATGGTCGTTCGGTGAGAGATTGGCGCGCTCGATCTGTAATCGAATGAATTCGGCCCGTGCGACGCCTGCTTCGTCGCCATGTTCCTCGAACCAGTCGGCACAGATCAAGCGTAGTGCATCGTCATCCGGCTCTGTGCAAATCGCGGAGATAAAGGCGGCGCGCTGCGATGTATTGGCGTTCATCTGCTTCTTCTTCGTTCGTGGCAGTATTAACGAACACCATGTCCACGTCGATCCACGGATCGTGACCACCCCGCACGCATGACAGCATGCCGTCTTTTTCGCCGCCGGCGGCACGTCATTGGCCGGGTTCTCGGTGAAGAAGCCATTCGGCTTGAGTGGGAAGCCGATGTACGCCGTCCGCCTCATCGAATGTCTAGCACGACCCTCAGACACGCCTCTATATGCCGCATGGCCGTGTCCGACAGTACGCCGAGCGTGTGATGCACCAAGGACTGCTCGCGCGTGAGGATGTCCTTGCAGGAGGCGTAGCACAAGTGCTTCAGCCCCGAGAGCGTCTCGGCCGCCGGATCCAATTCGACCTCCGTGCCGGGGATGCCATAGCGCTGGCTCTGCACTTTCACGTAGATCGTGTCGTCCACCAATCCGTTGAGGAAGTCGGCCTGCACGACCACCGCGGGGCGCAGCTTACTGCCTGACAGGTCGCTGAACGGCCAGTCCACGATCACGATCTCCGCGCGATTCATGGCTTCTTCCGGTATTGCTCGTAGACGTCCATCGCCGGGTCGTATTCCACGCCCTTGTTGAAGGGGGCGACCATACCGCGCACCAGGTCATAGACCTCCTGCTTGATGAGACGGTACACCTGCCCAGTTCGCGGGTCAACCGCGGCAACGGGTTGGCTCTCCGCATCCAGGGCCTGTAGCTGGTCGCCTCTGAGTTCGATCATGGCCACTCTCCTTGCCGCCATTGTAGATTGGTCGGTCGTGGGGAGCAAAGGCCGATCCGCAGGCGGATCCTACCCGTGGCAACACGTCCCCTTCGCGACCGTCTTCTTCGCCGACGGCGGCACGTCATTCGCCGGGTTCGCCGTGAAGAATCCTTGCGGTTTCAGCAGGAAGCCGATGTACGCCGTCGGCATCACCGGGTAATCCTCCGGCCGCGGCAGATGCGTGTGGCCGAACGTGTACCACAGTACCACGTCGGTGTCGGCGATGGGGCGATCCTGTTCCGTCCAGCGCGGCAGACCGTCGCCGCCCTGGCTCTGGTTGGGGAAGTTCCCGGCCGCGTGTCGCTCTTCTTCCCGGTACGGCGTCACCCATACCTGATGGTTGACGAACCCGGCCCGTTTGCGCCACCAGGCGTCCTTCGAGGCGAAGGGGAAGCAGTTGTCCCCCGGCACGAACTTGTAGCCGACCGGCTCGCCGACGGCGTTGAGGACCTTCGGATTGACGATCCGCCACGTCCGCGCCGTCTCCAGGTTCAGGTTGGCCCGCGCCTGTTTTTCGGTCTTCAGCAGCGTCGCCTGGGCGGAAAAGGCGTTCGAGAACGGATTCTTCGGACCCGGTTCGTCCGGCAGCACATCGACCTGGTACACCGAGTTCGCCGTGCCGTCGAGGTCGAGGTCGAGCCGCACGTTGAAGAAGTGCTGATGGTTCGGCGCGTAGAGCTGCGGCGCGATCAGGGCGCCGTAGCGCGACGTCTCGCCCGGTTGCAGCGCCCCGAGGGAGAGAATCCCGGTCAGTTTCACCTCGAACTGGATGTTGCCGTCCTGGTAGAGATACCAGAAGAAGCCGTATTCGTAGTTCTCGACCGTGGCGATCGACGAGATGACGAGCCGGCGTGAGCGGCGCACCTCCGGCGTGTTGAGCCGGCGGTCGGTGTGCTTCCAGAGGATGCCGAAATCCTCCTCGTGCATACAGACGGCGTTTTTGATCGTCAGCGGTTCGCCGCGGCTGGTGCAGAGATGGCCGTCGAAATACTGGATGTGGCCGAGACAGTCGCAGCCCAGCTCCAGGCTGTTGGCGCAGTAACCGAGGCCGTATTCGCCGGCGTCGAAGGCGTTCTTGCGGGCCTGCTGCGGGGCCGGGTCGCCGTAGGGCACCACCATTTCCGACAGAGACGCCCGGTAGAGAATGGAGCGATCCTGACCGTTGTCGTGGTAGCGAACGTTGTTCAGCGTCAGCCCCTCGCGGCCGTTGAAGCCGATGACGAAACTCCACTTCTGCCACTTCACCGTGTAGCCTTCCACCTGGAAGCTCGGCCCGTCCGGCTGCGTGATCTCCAACGGCTTGACGTCAGTGCGGAACTCCGTGAGCCGATCGGCGGCGTAGTTGCACGACTGTGGCGGCAGCGGCCAGCGGCCATATTCCTCGACGCGAATCACCTTCATCGCATTGAGATCGACGACCGGCCGCAGTCCCTCGATCGGTTTGGCGTAGCCGTTGTCCGTCGGATCGGTGCGAACGAAGCAGAGCGGCCGGGCGAGGCGGCGCGTCCGATCCTCCTCGGAGCCGTAGTTGCCGGCACTCCAGATATCGACCATGACGAGGCGCGTGTCGTCGATGCCGTAGTGCTTCTTTAGCGCGGCCGCGAATTCCGGGCTAGCGAGGACGGCCTGTTCGCATTCAACTTGTTCGTCGCTCGTCATGGTCGGCTGCAAACCGGTGAACGTCTCCCACGTCAGCAGCTTGCGATCGGTCAACGAGAGCGTGGCGTGGTGGCAAGTGTTGGTGCCGTTGTCGAACAGTACGGCGAAGGCCGCGCGCTCGCGCAAGAGCCTGCTTCGGAGGTTCGGGAACTGGTGTACGACGTCCTTGTCCGGCTCCTTGAGGCTGATGCAGACGAAGCGCGTCGTTTTCGTGACCTTGCCCAGATCGCGCAGCAGCGCGACGGCGAGCTGGACTTCCTGGGCCGTGAGGGGTTCGAGCGGATGCGTGATGGTGCTGGCCATGACGTTCACCGTGCGGGTTTGAGGTCGGGTGAGATGTCGTTAGTGTAAGGACGCCACGAGACGATGCAAAGGGTTTCTCGACCGGTACTATCCCGAGCGCTACGAGAGGGCATTCGGCTGGCGATCGAACGCGAATCGTGACTCCGACGTAGTTCCTTGTTTGCCTTGTGTAGACCGCGTCGGCTAATTTGCAGCAACGCCTTCAACGCCGGGCAAGCTGAAAGTCAAACGGAGGAACACCAAAAGCGGACACGGCTGAATGGCATTCGGTTAAGGCATTCCTGCGAGCCCGACGCGCCCAGCAAGGGCGAGCAGGCCTACTTTCTCCACGGTTTCTGCTCGCCCTTGCTTGGCGCCGCGGGCTCGCAGGTAGCTGCCGGCTCTTATCCGAATGCCATTCCGGACACGACTCTATAATACGAGTCCCTCAAGTCGTATTATTAAGCTGCGTCCCCTTTTTCCCTCTCGACAGCCTCTCTTGATTTTCTTGACGACCCGAATTACTGTCGCCGTTTGGTAGGTCGGGGCTCGTCAAAAAAGAGACTGGCAGTCGCATCTCGACATCGACGTAATCATCTGGCCGAATGGACGCGGCGAATGACAGCGCTCGGCACGACAGGATTCCTGATAGCAATCGTCTGATTGAGCACCGCGAACCGATTCCGTTATCGCCTTGCGAGATAATGAATGACTGCAATCTGGAAACCCACTTTGGCGGCTCTGCTGGCGTACGGTGTTTTCTTGGTCTTGTTCGTTGGGGCGTATCGCGGAGACCTGTCCGCTCTGGTGTGTGTGGGACGGGCCTGGTTGAGCGCAACTCCTTACGACGCCATTACCGTCGACATCGGGAATGATGGCTATGACGGTTCGTTCTACTACGTCATCGCTCAATCTCCCTGGCAGCGCCAGCAGTCCGGCATCGACAACCCGGCTCTGCGCCACATGCGCATCCTATACCCGGCTATGAGTTGGTTGCTGTCCGGCGGCGATAAGCACCGGCTCCTCTGGGTGATGCCGCTGGTCAACCTGTTAGCCATCGGCGCGTTGGTCTGGCTCGGCGCTCTGTTCGCCGTCCACCACGGCATGAACCCGTGGTGGGCCTGTCTGTTGCCGGTCATTGTCGTCGATTCGCTGCCCCTGGCACGCAATCTGACGGACGTCACCTCGACGACGTTCATCGCTCTGCTGCTCGTGGCCTGGGTGCGGCGCTGGCCGTGGTGGGTGGTGGGACTTGCGGGCGCCGCGGTGCTGTTTAGCCGCGAGCACAACGTGTGCGTGGTCGGAGCCGTCCTGGCCGTCAGCCTGTGGCAACGCCGACTCCTGCCCGCCGCAGCGCTGACAGGCGCTTTCTTGCTCTGGGTCGGGTGGGTCTGCACGCTTCGGGGGATGTATGGCATCTGGCCCTTCCTGGCGAGCGATGGTCTGCTGGGCTGGCCGTTTCGGGGTATGATTTTGGCCCAGTTGCAATTGTGGCAAGATGGCAAGCGCACGATGCTCGTCCTTCATCTTCTCTGTCTGGTCCATCTGAGCGCTCTGGCGGGGCTGGCTGCCTATCTTCTCTGGACCGGCGCAGATCGTGTACTCGCGTTGATCGCTTGCGGCGGAGCTGCGCTGGCACTGATCGGCGGCACCAACCTCTACGATGACGTGTTCGGCTTCATGCGGGTATTCGCCTGGCTACCGCTGGCTTTGTGGCTCGGTTTCATCCAGACGCGACGGCACTGGCCTGCCCTTCTCTACGTCGCACCGTTGCTGATGGTGGCGCTACCATTGTGGTCTGCGGCTCGACACCGTGCTCAGGAAAACGCGCACGCAAAGGCGGACCAAACGCCGCGGGCGCGGACAGCGACTCCGCATCCTCTGCCTGCTTCAGAATGACCGCCGACCATCCTGCGAGTCCGACACTCAGGCCGCCCGGCGCAGATCGATCGCTTTGAAGAAATCTTCAAAGGTCTGAATCATGTAGTCGATCATGCGCGAGCTAAGTCCAGGATAAACGCCAATGAAGAAGCCATCGTTCATGATGCGATCCGTATGGTTCAGATCGCCGACGACCCGATGACGCACGCCCTGGAAGGCCGGCTGTCGGAGTAGATTGCCGCCGAACAGTTGACGAGTTTGAATCTGCCGGTCTTCAAGGAATTCGACCAATTGTCTGCGCGTGAACGGTGCCGTCTCGCGCCGAATCAGGAGCATTCCAAACCAGGATGGATCGCTCTGGGAAGTCGCTTCCGGCAGCATGAGAAACTCTTCATAGCGGGTCAGGGCCGATCGTAGTCGAGCATGGTTCGCTCGTCGAGCCGCGCCGAACGAGTCCATTTTTTTCAGCTGTTCTCGACCGATGGCGGCCTGGACGTCGAGAGGCTTCAGATTGTAGCCGAGATGGCTGTAAACGTACTTGTGGTCGTATCCTTCGGGCAGGTCGCCCAATTGCCAGTCGAAGCGTCGGCCACAGGTATTATCCTTTCCCGAGGGACACCAGCAGTCCCGACCCCAATCGCGGAACGATTCGGCGATTTTCTTCAAGCGGCTGCTGCCGGTCAGCACCGCTCCACCTTCGCCCATGGTGAGATGGTGCGGCGGATAGAAACTCTGCGTGGCCAAATGTCCGAACGTGCCCGTCTTCCGCCCGCGATAGATCGAACCGAGGGCGTCGCAATTATCCTCGACGAAGAACAGATCGTGTTTCTCGACGAGGTCCATGACACCATCGAGGTCGAACGGGTTGCCGAGCGTGTGTGCCAGCATGACGGCCCGGGTGCGTGGACTCACCGCATCGGCCAGGCGATCCACCATCGCATTGGCGGTGTGCAGATGGACGTCCACGAACACGGGAATGCACCCGTGCTGGACGATCGGCGCCACGGTCGTGGGAAAGCCGGCAGCGACGGTCAGGACTTCGTCGCCGGGCAGCAGATGTTTTTCCAACTGGGGGCTGGTGAGCGTGGCGAAGGCGACCAGGTTGGCGCTGGAGCCGGAGTTGACGAGAAGGGCATGCCGCGTGCCGACATAAGCTGCCAGCTCACGCTCGAACGCATCGCCTTGAGGACCCAGCGTGAGCCAGAAATCGAGAACGGCTCCGACGCCGGCAACCAGTTCCCGCTCATCGAAAACCCGGCCCCCGTAAGGCACCTTGTTGGCCCCCGGCAGAAAGGGGCTGGTCGAATGGCGGGCTTGATAATACTCTCGTGTCAGCTCCAGAATTCGCGCATGCAACTCTTGCCACATGAGTCCTCTCCTCGCACCGGTCCGATAAGATCCGCACGACCTGATTCGCCGCTTGCGGCTTCGCGGATGCAGACTGCTAACCTGGATTGCGCACCGTCCGACAAGTGGGTAAGGGAGGGGGCCATTCCCCTCCCTCCCCGTTGTCGCACGGGGGTTAATTCCCCCGATTTACCGGCGTGCCCCTTTCGGGCACCGGGCGACGCCATGACGCTTGCCCCTTGCGGGGAGGATGCACGGTCTCCTACAACGGAGCAGGCCGGAAGCTCGGACAAGGAACCAAGACCCAAGCGACGGAAATAGACCAGCCGAAACCGCCCGTTGTCGGCGCGACTTTTACGCTGGTACTTCATACACCGGAGACGCATGCGCATCCAGCGGTCCAAGCCGCGAAAGAGGTTGCCGACGTGGGAAAACGAGGTGGCGAAATAGTTCGCCGTGCCCCGAATGACCGAGTTCAGTTTCTTGATGACCGATGCGTCCAGGTTGTGGTGCCGGGGCGTCAGTTCGCGGACCTTGCCCTTGAATTTCTCCACCGACTTGGGACGCATCGTGACACTCCAGGCCGAGATGGCGAAGCCCAGGAAAGCGAAGCCGTCCCGGAACTGGGTCGTCTTGGTCTTTTCGGCACTCAGGGTGAGTCCGAGGGAGGTCAGATGACGTTGCACCAAGGCGTGTGCCTCTTGGACCTGAACCGCGGTCCGGCAGAGGACCACGAAGTCGTCGGCATAACGCACGAAGCGGTAGCCGGCGTCGTGGAGCTGCCAGTCGAGGCTGTTGAGAGCGATGTTGGCCAGCAAGGGGGATATGACCCCTCCCTGAGGCGTGCCGCCCGTGGTCGGTTGGAACACGCCCTCCTCCATCACCCCGGCCTTGAGAAATCGCTCGACCAGATCGAGAATGGTGCCGTCGGCCACTTCCGCGGCCACGCCGGCCATGATGACGGCGTGCGGCAAATTGTCGAAGAACCCCTTGATGTCAGCGTCGAGCACCTGGGTGTGCCCTTGCTGATGGAGTTCCAGGACTTTGCGCACGGCCCTATGGCAGTTGCGGCCCGGCCTGAACCCATACGAATCCTCGTGAAACAGCCGCTCGAAGAGCGGGCTCAGGAGGAGGCGAACCACCTCCTGGGCCACCCGGTCGCGGACGGCGGGGATCCCCAGCGGGCGTGTCTGGCCCGGTCCCTTGGGAATATGGACACGCCGCAGGGGGAGGGGTTGGTAAGACCCATCCTTCAGGCGGCGCATCAGGGCGAGCAGGTTGTCTTCGAGGTTGATCTCGAAGGCCGCGATGCTCACCTTGTCCATTCCCGCCGCCCCACGATTCCGCCGGACGTTGCGGAAGGCGCGGTGCAGCAGAGGCAGGGTGATCCGTCCCGTCAACGAATGGTGCTTGATCTTGGCCACGCTAGGCCCTTTCCGATGGAACCCCATGAAACCGAGACCCTGGAGGCGTTCAGCCTACAGGCCCGTGGAGGATGTTTCTTAGCCAGCCCAGCGGGTTTCGGAAGAGGGCCGAGCGGTCATCGTGCCGTCCCGAGGGGACTAACTGTCCTCATGGTCCTGCGGGCGTGTGCCTCCGCGAACACGGAACCTCCTTTCGCCCCTGGGCGGGCTACTCTGGAGATGCTGCCATCCCTGAAGCGGCGTCTCGTTGGGGGGAGACGTTCGCACCGCCGCGTGCCCGGACCGTTTCGCAGTGCTTATGGGTCCGGCTTACCCGGCGTGAGCCGGGACGGCGTGGGACTTTCACCGGTCAGTGTGGTCAGCCGTTGTGCCCAGGCGAGATCACCAGTCACCGTGTCGGTTCGCAGCGCCAAACCGTCGCAGACGCTGCGCGGGGAAAAGGGCGATCCCTCTTCCGCGAGGCTTCGGCAGGCTGGAGAGCGTGGCCTACCGACCCGGCCGAAACGTGACCCCTCCCGAGCTACGCTTGCCTGGCCCCTCCGTCAGCGGCCGTTGCCGACCGCTGCTGGCTGCATAGGCTCCCTTCCGGGAGCTTCGAGCAAGCGTTTCCGCACGGGGACGGCCCCGCACGGGTAGGATTAAGTGGCCTGGGTGTGGCCAGACCACCGCACCGTTTAAGACTGAGCCGTCCACACCTGCGGCTCACACCCAGCCTGACGCGCAAGCGAAGGGCTGGCAGGTAGTTACCTTCGCTTGCGCGTCAGGCTGGTGTCAACACCGCGCCTGCCATTTCTCGGGGCCGTACGCAAGCCACGCTAAGCCGCAAGCGGCGCCATAGCCCCGATCAGTTTGGGGATGGGGATCGCGCACAACTCTTGCCACTCCCGACGGCAGTACAACTTGCCGGGGAGGATCCCGCACCGCGTCAAGGGATAATGCAGGAGATGGGCCAGAACCTTGCGGCCGAATTGCCAGATGTTGACCGGGCTGGGCCGACCATCATATTTCTTGGCGATCGGCAGCTCTGCAATGTCATAACCCGCTAGACTCAGGAGAAGGATGATCTGAACGTCGAAATAGTAATCGTCATGGCAGGCCTGGAAGGGTATCTGCCGCAGTGCGTCGCAGCGATACGCTCGAAAGCCGCTGTACCATTCCGTGATGCGAAGCGACGAAACGAGGTTTTGCAGCGCCGATAAGACCCGTACTCCCATGCGCCGAACGAACGGCGTCTGATCCCGTTCCTCCGTGGCCAGCAGCCGCGATCCATAGGCCATGCCGGCCGCGCTCGTGGACAGGGAGTGGACGAGCTTCGGCACCTGATGGGAAGGATACTGTCCGTCCCCGTGCAGCATCACCACCACATCATAGCCGCAGCGGAGCGCATGGGCGTAAGCGCGTTTTTGACTCCCGCCATAGCCGACGTTCTGGGGATTGCGGTAAACCTGGACGGGGAAGGACAAGCCACGAGCCAGCCGCGACCGAACGGCCTCCACGGTGTCGTCGGTGCTGGCGTTGTCCAAGACGAAGATCTCGGAACACTGGCGCGGCAAATTCAAGCGGCATTCGTTCGAGAACTCCCACCACCTCCTGCGCAACATTCCAAGTGGGTATGAACACGCAAGTTTTCATGGGTTCACCATCCTACGCGGTCAGCACAGATTGATTCACTACCGCGCTGCGGTATAGCATGGAATTCGTGCCTATAGCAAGGCGTTCTTCGACACGGTTCCGTCAGCCGCAGCGCGGGAGTCAAGCCGCCAGCTTCGCTGCCACTCGGGTCAGACCGTCGTCCAACGCAATCGCAGGCCGCCATCCCAACTCAGCGCCGATGCGTTCATTGGCGCCGACCAACCGCATCATTTCGTTGGGCCGATAGCTTAATCGTCCCCAGTCCAGTCGCAGCGGCCGGCCGAGCACTCTCTCTACTTTTGCGGCCAGAGATCGTAAGGAGCAGCCGATCGCGGTGCAAACGTTGTAGATCGCTTGAGGACGAGGCAGGGCCGGATGCAGGGCTGCCGTCACGAAAGCCGCTGCCGTATCGTCAACGTGGACATAATCGCGGACCTGCTCTCCCGGCGAAAGGGCCAAGGCCTGGCCGGATCCTCCCGCCTGCAGCAATTGCGGGACGATGCGTTGCGGATCTTCCATCGGGCCATAGGGGGCAAAGACGCGCAGCACCAGCGCTTCCGTGCCGGTCTGTCGTGCGCGTTTCAGCAACGCTTCGGTTGCCCGCGCCTTGGCGACGGCGTAATCGTAGATGGGCCAGCACTCGGCCGTCTCGTCAATCAAGTCGGCAGCCTGGTGGCCGTACTCGAAACAGGTGCCGGCATTGATGAATCGCCTGCCGCCCACCCGGAGAAAGGCGTCAAACAGCCGGAGCGTGCCCTCGCAATTCACTGCCTGAACGTCATCTCCTCCGACTGATCCAAGCTTGTGGTAGACCATCGCCAGATGAACGATGACCTGGGGTTGGACCGCCTCCAGGATCGTATCAATCTCGGGTTGTGCAAAATTCCCGCTCACGACTTGCAGTTCAGGACTTCGAGGCAGCACGCCGCACCGTCGCAAACGCCACGGATCACTGCCCGTGGTCAGGATAACCACCTCCACATCCGGATGGCAGAGGAGTTGCCGGACGACGCGGGAACCGATGAATCCAGTCCCACCGGTAACCAGGATGCGCATACAACGGCGCCCTCGAACTTCGCCGCTTGCGGCTTAGCAGACTCAGCTAAGCCGCAAGCGGCGAATTAACGGTGCTTGAGAGACCAATCGTAGGGAATGTGATTGTTGAGCGGGTCACAGCGGACGATCTCGGCGGGGTCGTGGGGCAGCGTGGCGCAGTTGGCAACCAGGGCCATGCGATCGCCAATGCCCTTGAAGCCGTTCCACACGCCGGGAGGAACGGTCACGAGGCGATAGTTCGACTCGCCGAGAAACAATTCCATCACTTCGCCCTGGGTAGGCGAATCGGGGCGCTCGTCGTAGAGAACAAATTTGATGTGCCCGCACGGCACGGCATAGTTGAGGGTCATCGCCTTGTGAAGGTGCCAACCTTTGATAACTCCGGGCCAGATACTGGAGAAATAGATTTCACCGAAGCGGTCGAAATGCGCGGCGTCCGCACGCAGCATGTGCATGATTTTGCCCCGCTCATCGACAATCTGCTCAAGCGGCTTCAAACCGACCCCGGCGATCATGGAGCGCCTCCTTCTCTCCGGACGCATCGAGATAATCCCGATACCAGGTCAGTGTTTCCCGCAGTGCCTCGCGCAAAGTAAAGTGCGGCTTCCAGCCGAGCAGCGCGTGCGCCTTGGTCGGCCGAAAGGTACTGGTGCTTGATCTCGTTGCGAGCCTCGCAGCGGACTTCCGGTTGGAGATCGGAACCCATCAAGTCCAGGATCAAGCGGGTTAGATCGAGTACGCTCACCTGGATTTCGGTGGAGAAGTTGAAGGCATGACCAATCACCTCGGGACTGCTCGTCATGCACTCTGCCAGATGCAGATAGGCAGCCGCACCGTCCTTGACATAGAAATAATCGCGGATACACGTGCCGTCGGAACGGAGGATGGGCCTCTGACCGCGCACGATGGAACGAATCGTGCCGGGAACGATCCGGTTCCAGTTGAGATCGCCGCCGCCATAGAAATTGCCGCAGCGGGTTACGCACACCGGCAGGCCATAGGTGTTGTGATAGGTCAGAGCCAGCAGATCGGTACAAGATTTACTGACATCGTAGGGATGCAGCCCATGCAGAGGCGCCACCTCGGTGTAGGGTAGAATCGGTTGATCGCCATACGCCTTGTCTGAAGAGGCTACCACCAAGTGCGGTGCGGTGCCGCACCGCCGCACCGCTTCCAGCAGACACCACGTCCCCTTGATGTTGGTTTCAAACGTGCTCAACGGACAGCGATTGGCAATACCCACGATCGTTTGGGCGGCAAGGTGGAAGACCGTTTGGATCTCATACTCCGCCAATGCGCGTTCGAGCAAGGTGTAATCTTCGACACAGCCGCGAACGATGTCGATGCGCTCGATCAACCCGCTGCGTACCAATTCCGACCCAGGTACGCGATCGCGGACTAACCCGACCACGTGCGCACCACGTTCCAACAAAGCGCGCACGGTCCAGGCGCCGACCAGTCCCGTGCAACCGGTGACAAAGACGCGGCGGTCTTGCCAAAAGGTGGATACCGCATTCATCGCAGATCCTTTCGCAAGCGGCGAAGCTCGAACGACAACCTCAAGCCGCGCGTCGCTGTGGCCGCGTATTCCAGGTGTTCCAGGCCGCCTTGCCTTCGTTCCAAAGGTCGTTGAGGTACTTGTAATCGCGAAAGGTGTCCATCGGCTGCCAGAAGCCCTCGTGCGGATAGGCTGCCAACTGGCGGTCGCGAACAAGGTTCATCAAGGGTGCCTGCTCGAACACTAGATCCGGTGAGTCGGTCAGGTAATCGAAGATGCCGCGGTTGAACATGAAGAACCCGCCGTTGATCCAGCCCCGCGACGTCAGCGGCTTTTCGTTGAATTCCACAACACAATCGCCTTCCATCTCCATCTCGCCGAAGCGTCCCTGCGGACGAACAGCCGTGACCGTGCCGATACGGCCATGCCGGCGGTGAAAGGCACACAGCTCGCGGATGTTCACGTCGGCCACGCCATCCCCATAGGTAACGAGGAATTCCTCGCCCGTGATGTACTTCTCGATTCGTTTCACCCGGCAGCCGGTCATCGAATCGAGTCCGGTTTCCGCCAGGGTCACCCGCCAATTTTCTTGATGAGCCGGCCCGTGAACTTCCACACTACCGTCGGCCAGAGAAACGGTGCAATCCATTCCGTTCAATGGATAATCGAGGAAAAACCGTTTGATGATATGGCTCTTGTAACCCAAGCACAGGATGAATTCTTCAAAGCCGTGGGAAGCGAAGCTCTTCATGATGTGCCAGAGAATCGGACGACCCCCGATGGGGATCATCGGCTTCGGGATGTCGTCGGCAACATCGCGGATTCGTGTTCCCTGTCCGCCGCACAGAATGACGACCTGCATGATTGGCTCACCTGGTTCCCCAAAGGAATCGAACAAGGAAAGGGGACATTCATGAATGGCATTCGGTTGAGACATTCCTGCGAGCCCGCAGCGCCAAGCAAGGGCGAGCAGTCCTGTCTTTTCCGCGGTTTCTGCTCGCCCTTGCTTGGCGCTGCGGGCTCGCAGGCCGATGCTGGCTCTTATCCGAATGCCATTCGGGACATTCATGTTTTTCGTTGACGGCCTTGCCAAGCAGCCAAGAAAACACGAAGGTTCGTGACCCTCTGCTACTTCCGTTCACACCGCTTTCAGCACCAGGCAGGTGTTACTGCCGCCGAACCCGAAGGAATTGGACACGGCCACGCGCACCGTCGCCGGACGCGCCTCGTTGGCGACGTGGCACAGGTCGCACTCCGGGTCGGGATCGTCGAGATTGATCGTCGGCGGGACCGCTCGGCGCTGCATGGCCACTACACAAGCCAGCGCCTCCGCGGCGGCGGCGGCCGTCAGCAGATGGCCGGTCATGCTCTTCGTCGAGCTGACCGGCGTCTGGCGCACCGCCGCACCCAGGACGGCGTGGAGCACGCGCGACTCGGCCACGTCGCCGACCGGCGTGCTGGTGGCGTGGGCGTTGACGTAGCCGACCTCGTCCGCGTTCACGGCGGCATCGTCCAGTGCCTGGCGCATCGCCGCGGCGGCCGGCTCCGGATCGGGACTGGGGATGACCATGTGATGGGCGTCGCTGCTGGCGCCGAAGCCGGCTACCTCGGCGTAGGCGCGGGCGCCGCGCTTGCGGGCCGCCGCTTCCGGCTCCAGCAAAAAGACCGCTCCACCCTCTCCCATGACGAAGCCATCGCGGCCCCTGTTGAACGGCCGCGACGCGCCTCGGGGATCGGCGTTGCGCCGCGAGAGTGCCCGCAGGTTGCCGAAGCCCGCCAGCGACATCGGCGTCACCGCGGCGTCGCACGCTCCCGCCAGACACACGTCCACCCAGCCGAGCTGCAACCACTGCCGCGCCTGGGCCAGGGCGTAGTTGCCGCTCGCGCACGCCGCCGAGATGCTCGCCGTCGGTCCGGAGAGGCCGAGGGCGCGGCGCGTCCGCTCCACGGTCGGGCGCATCGTCGTGTTCCGGGTGGTAAACGGCGTCGCCCCCGGTCAAGTAATCGCGTTCCCAGCGGAGAGCGTTTTCCGCTCCCATTCCCAGGATGACGCCGACGCGCACGCCGCTCCGCCGGTGCCACCAGCCCGAATCGCGCAGCGCCGCGGTACAGCACCACAGCACCAGCTGTTCAAGTTGCCGCAGGGCGGCGAAGGACGAATGACGGCCATCGCTGAACAGGCGGAAGAGCGCGGGGTCGTCTAAACCCTCGGGGCAGGCGACGGGGCCGATGCGGCCGGCGATCTGGCTGGGGTGGGCGGATACGTCGAAATCGTTCACGAACTCGACGCCGGACCGCCCTGCCAGCAGATGGTCGGCGAACTGCTCGAACGTGTGCCCCAGCGGCGTGGCGGCGCCGACCCCGGTGATCCAAACCCCGTCGCCGGCTCGGTGCGCGGATCGAGGCGGGCGGAACCCGAAGCCGTTCCGCGCTGCGCAATCTCCATTCCGCGTCCCATTCTGCTCGGTCACCGTTGTGCCTCCATGCGCGGGTAAGAAAGGGAAGACGCACCGGCCGCAACCACACTATGGGGGATCTGGACAGGAGGAATGTGGATCGGATCGTGGCGTACCAGGATTGCCTGTCCTTCGACCCAAAGCTCGATCCGGCCGGCCTGGCCAAGATCCTGCAATGGTGCGGAGCGCGCCGCCGAGAAGGGCGCATCGAGCAGGGTGAGAAACTGGAACAGATCGAGCGGCCTACGCCGTGCGATCGGCGGCCCCGACGCTTGCTCGAAGCCGACCCGTAGGTGCAGTCCGGGCCAGTTTGACCGGGCCGGCGTCAGAGCCAGCGCGACGCCGACACCCACCGTGCCGGCGACGGGCACGCCGGAGCAGTCGGGAGCCTGTTCCGACTCGAAGGCGGTCAGCACCAGCCAGACGCCCTCGACCCCCTGCCGTTGCAGCAGCGCGAGACCGACCGACAACGCTTCCGACGGCCCGTAGCCGACGCCGAAGTTCGGCCCCTGGATCTTCAACGCGCAACTGATCGTGCCGGAGACGCTGTGCAGCGAGCGATGCGGAATGAGGTGCGGCGACATGCCCCACGCGCCTTCCTTGCGGAAGTTGGGGAGTGCCTGGGCCAGGGCAATGCGGCCGATCTTGTAGGGAGCGGCGATGACGCCCCAGCGGCCGAACCCAGCCGCATCCATGCCGGCGTCGTGGATCGCCTGGTAAACGGCGGCCAGCGCGCAGACGGTCTGCTCGTCGGCGTTCTTGAGAAACGTCGCCGGCAGACCCTGGCCGGGAACCGGACCCGGACGGCGGCGCAGCTCCGGCAGGTTCTCCGCCGGAACACGCACCCGGCCGATAGCCGCCACGTCGCAGCAGACGGTGCGAGCCGTCGGGGCCGCGGGAGGAGGTTCAGTTCGGTTCAAAGGGCACGAATCCTTTCGTCACCTCTCCATCCCTGGAGTGTCCGCGCACGGACTCTCCGAACCGGGTCTGTGGTACAGAAAACCAGGGACCTCTGTCAACTCGGGTTTCCACTTCACCCTAGTTCGGCTGATCGCTCGCCCAGCATGAGTCTTTCATTTTACGGCGGAAATGCGTTCGCCAGTCCGCGCAGTCTGCCCTGCTTGCCGCGGTCGGGTCAACGATACGGTCCTGTCATTCCTTGCCCAGGATCAGGTCCACGACCCAGCAGCCGCGGACGTGCGGCCCCGGAGAGCGGCAGTGACCTGCGGACCGTCATTGAAGCCGTTCTTTCAGCTCCCGCCGCACTTTTACAGGCAGGTAGGCTATCAATTCATCGACGCTGACTGCCTCGATGAACTTCTTCGACCCGAGAGTGGCGAGGACATCTCCCACGTCGACCGCCGCGAGGTACTTTTTCAGACCAACTTTCTCGATGAAGGGCCGCAGATCCAATTCACCGCGCTTGCCTTTCGACTTCGCCATGCGATTTGCCTCCTCATAGATGTTCGGATGCAAGGCTCCGAGAAGAGAACCGTACAGTTCCCAGAAACCGGGTTCCTCGACGATGACGCGCGCCAACGCCTGCTCAATTACTGGAGACTCCTCTCCAGCAAGATGAAGGGCGATGCTTTCGCGATCCACCGGCACAGACGTTCCGTCCACCAAGAATAGCGGACGGCGTAGGACTTGACTGCGCCAAACGCCGGGACTTGCCTCCTCAACTAACTCGAGCAATTCGCGCGCGTGGCGAAGGAACCGCCTTCCGAGATGGTTGGCGATGTACCAGAACGACACTTCGGCCACGTCGAGCGGGCGTTGCTGCGCGCGGGTGCGCTCCTCATTCAACCGGCGATCGATCCCGAAGCCCAGTTCGACGAGGAGGTCCAGATCGCGGATTCGAGGCGAGACGCTGCGCCCCTTGAACTCGATGATGTTCCAGGTCGTGAAATGACGAAGCAGACCGCGAAACATCGGCGGCCGGTCGCTGGTCCGTCGAACCAGCACGATGTCCGCGGCTCGCGGTGCGTCGCCGACCGGCAGATTGGTCTGCACTTCGTAATGCTCTTGCACGAGCGGACGAAGCATCTTGGCGAACAGCGGATGCCCTTGCATCGCGGCAGCCTCACTCTTTTCCCAGGATCAGGTCCACGACCCAGCAGCCACGGACGTGCGGCCCCGGACCACGGCAATGAGCGAGGATGTCGGCGTTGTCGCAGCCGGCGTCTTCGAGGGCGTCGGCAAGGATGGGAAGGCGGTCGAAGGTACGCTCTTCGTAGATGGCCTCAGCGAGTTTCGGGATGGTGCCATCGTGCCAGGACAGCCAATGTTTCCTCTCTTACATCCAACGGCGTTTGCCTCGCTTCGATGACAGTGGATGAAAGGGAAGCAGGCCCCAGATACAGTGGACGACGTGCTTACCCCAAGAATGAAGAAGGGACCGACTATCAGCCTGAGTCAGATCAATTAGGTACTCATACGCCCAGCACGCAATTTCGCTGCTCTCCTCGAAGAGGAGGTTGGTGAGACGGGTTGCCAAGAAGGCGGTGGAATGATCACCGTGCGATTCACGCTGCTCTTCAGCCATTTCATGAGTGAGCCACTAATAACTCTCTTGGTCGTCGGCGTCTGCCAAGCCATCGGCCAGCCTCTCTGCCGCTTGCACTGCCTCGAAGCACCGCGCGTCCACAATGAGGTCGTTGACCTGCCAACAGCAAGCACAACCAAATAGACGTTCTTTCCGCTGTGACGCACAGATCCTGATAAATTCGGCTATCGGCTGTCGCTTGACGAACTCCAACATCGACTTCGGGTCGTTGCAGACCAACCACTCTGCCTCGGTCATCGCCGCCGCCCTCCTCACTTCCCCAGCCACAGATCAATCGGCTTCTCCACCTGCCGCGGCGAGTACGGCCACTCGATGCGCTTGCCCGTGCCCGCCGATTCATACGCCGCGCAGATGATCTTCAGCACCTCGCGGCCGTCTTCGCCGGTTTCGATCGGCGTCTCCTTGCCCTGGACGCAACGGGCGAAGTGCGTCAGTTCCTGCGGGAAACCGTAGTTCCAGATCTCCTCGAACATCGTGAAGGTGTAGCCCTTCGTCGTCGTGGCCTTTTCGACGGCGTAACCGTAGCCCGGCTCGCTGTACGTCAGCAGGGCGCTGCCGCGCAACAGGTCGGCGCGTGTGAAGCCGCCGGAGCCGTAAATCTCGCAGCGATCATCGACGCCGCCTTGCTTCGCCCAGCTGTTCTCGGCCAGCCCGATCTGGCCGCCCTCGTACTCGACGACGCAGATACTGTGATCCTCGCCCTTCGTTTTGTCGCCGTGAACGTGGACGTTCATCGACGCGAACACGCTCTTCACCTTCGGCTTGCCGAACACCCAGCGGGCGTACTCGATGGAATGGCAACCCATGTCGAGCAGCACGCCGCCGCCGGACTTCGACACGTCCCAGAACCAGGGTGAGTGCGGCCCGTAATGTTCCTCGCTCTGCTTGACGAGGAAGGCCCGGCCCAGCGCCCCCTCGTCCACGAGCCGCTTGGCCCGGACGTACTTCGGCGCGAAACACAGTTCCTCGGCATACATCAGCAGGACGCCGGCCTTCTTGCACGCCGCGATCATGCGATCGGCCTCTTCGAGCGTGCGGCACAGCGGCTTCTCGCAGAGGACGTGCTTGCCGGCCGCCGCCGCGTCGAGAGCCGCCTGACAGTGCAGGTAGTTCGGCAGCGCGAGCGTGACCATGTCGAGGTCTTTCAACTTCAGCAAATCCCGGTAGTCCTCGAAAGCGTGCGGAATGCCGCGTTCCTTTGCGAAGTGCTTCGCTTTGCCGGGCGACGGCGAGGCGACGGCGACGAGGTCCAGGTCCGGCACCATCTTCACCGCCGCGGCGTGCAGGTCGGCGATGAAGCCGCTGCCGATCAGGCCGAGTCGAACCCTGGTCATGAGAGATTCCCTGGCGTTCGTGGGTAATTCTATTGTCCGAGATTGGCGAACCGGCTACGAATGTGGCCGGATTGTTGCTACTCGACCCGGCCGCTTACGCAGCCGGTTCGCCGCGCCTTCTGCATCGCGCCCAACAGTAGAAGTAAGGGAGAGAGCCATCCGTTACGAGTGCGTGCTTACACTGCTCCACGACGATGGCCTCGCGCAGCAATAACTGGTGCGATGTCTGTAGGACGGATTTGCAATCCGTCCGTGCAGGCCGGACGGATTGCAAATCCGTCCTACAGAGAATGACCAGGTTATTGGTGCGCGGATCCTATGGCGAAAGCGCGGTCGAAGAATGCGCATCATTTCTCCAGCGCCACCGCCGCGATCCAGTCCTTGAGCAGCTTCAGCTCATCCTTCGTCACGCGCGGCTGCACGCGCTTCGGCGGCATTTCGTTGAAGTGGACCAGCTCGACCATCAGGCTCTTGTCGGGTTTGCCCGGTTCGATGGCCGGGCCGCTGATGCCGCCCTTGAGCATGGCGGCGCGCGTGGACAGGTCGAGCTTCCCGTCCGCCTTCATCGGCTTGTGACAGCGGACGCACTTCGTTTGCAGGATCGGCAGTACGTCGCGCTGGTAGTCGAGGGGCTTGGTTGCGGGATTCGGTTCGGCGGCGGCAACGGCGAGCCAGCCCAGCGCCGCGGCGAGAGTAAGTACGGAAACGAGAGAGCGCATGGACAGGTCTCGGAGTGGGGATTGAGCACGCAGCGCAAGCAATGCACTTGCTGGCGCTGCGTGCTCAGAAACTCACGCATTGGCGATGTTCACGTAGCAGTGAACGTGCGGCAGAACGCGGTAGTTCCACACGAAGCCCGGCCCTTCCAGCCGCCAGAAGTGCCAGCGCTCGTTGTCCGCGGCGCCCTTGTCGCGGTAGAAGGCCAGATTCAGCTTTTCCATGCCGCCGTTGAACTTGATGATCTGCATCACCTCATCGGTGTCTTCCTTGCGGTAGGGGGACAGCAGGTCGCGCATGACCTTCTCAACCAGGGCCAGCTGGTCCTTGCTCATCTCCTTCGCGGAGAGGCCAGGCTTGGCTTCCTCGGCCTTGCGGAACTTGATCGACCCGGCCAGCTCGCCCGGCGAACCGACCACGATTGCCTTCGCGAGCTGCTTTTCATCGAGCGCCTTCTGCACTTCCAACACGCTCTTGGTCTGGAAGTTGAAAACGTTGCCGGCGACGTAGCCGTTCGGTGAATGGCCGTAGTACATCGGGCCGCCCCAGGCGGCGCCGTCCATAAAGTCGCCGTCGGCGCGCAGAGTCATGTGATGGCCGGCGAACAGCCAGGCGTATTTCTTGCCTGGCCCCGGTTCGCCGAAGAACGTCGCACCGCACGCCGCGAACCCCTTGCCTTCGTCCCAGGTGCCGGCCCGGCTGATGCGGCGATAGCCGTCGTCGCCGTTCACCATGGCGCGGATGATCTTGTCTACCAGCTCTTGCTGCGGCTTCGTGTACACATCGCCGATCCTCGCGCCGACCTTATTGCTGCCCAGCTGGAAGGAGTTGTACATCCCGAGCCGAGTCGGTGCCGCCTTGGCGCCGTGATCGTAGGGCAGAAGGACCGACTTCTTCTGCGTCTCGTCGATGGTGGCGTAAAGCTCCTGGATGAGCGCCTCGGCCGGCTTCGGCGCCTGGTCGGCGCGGCGAGCCCGCACGAAGGCCGGCATACCTCCGGCGGAGACCGCGACGGCAACGCCGCCGGCAACGCGGATAAAGCTGCGGCGATCCAGCGCCGGCGTTGCGCCGACCGGATCTTGACATTCCGGGCACTGCGGATCGAGCGGTTCGTTCATGGGAAGCCCCCAGAGAGAGAAAGCCAGGCGAGAAGGTAATGTTGATTATGATGACGACTCGACTCCGGGAATGCCAACAAATTCCGCGACGTTTTTAATGGAGGCGGCGTGGAGGCAGGAGTACAATCATCCGGCGAATGTGGTTTCCAAACTGAGCACGCAGTGCAAAAAGGGGGCTCTCCATGCAAGATCGTACGCACCGCATCTGTCCCGACTGTGAAGCGGAGAACGCCGACGGCCTGGATCGCCGGCGCTTTCTGAGGTCCGTCGCCGCGGCAACCGTCGGTTCGACGCTGTGGGCCGTGCCGCGTGTCACTGCCGCGCCGACGCCGAACAGCGCCGCGGAGACGACCGTCAAGGCGCTCTACATGACTCTCACCGATGCCCAGAAAAAGGCCATCTGCTTCGACTGGGATTACAAGCATCCCGAGCGCGGGTTGCTGCGTACCCACGTCTCCAACTTCTGGGACATCACGAAACCGACGCTCACCAGCAAGTTCTACACGAAGGACCAGCAGGCGCTGCTGTTCGACATCTTCAAGGGCGTATTCAATCCCGACTGGCACGCCGAATCATCAAGCAGCTCAAGGACGATCACGGCGGCCAACCGTGGGGCGGCGGACTGAGCTGCGCCATCTTCGGCGAGCCGGGCACCGGCAAGTTCGAGTTCGTGATGACCGGCCGGCACATGACCATCCGCGCCGACGGCGACAGCACGGCCCACGTCGCGCTCGGCGGGCCGATCTTCCACGGCCACGCTCCCAAGGACTACACCGAAAAGGTCCACCATCCCGGCAACGTCTTCTGGCACCAGGCCGAATTGGCCAACAAGGTCTACACCATCCTCGACGGCAAGCAGCAGAAGCGGGCGCTGGTGGAGAAGCTGCCGACGGAGATCGCGGTCGGCTTCCAGGACCGAAGGCAAGCACCGGCCTGCCCTGCTCGGAAATGTCGAGCGACCAGAAGGACGCCGTGCAAAAGGTGCTGATGAGCCTGATCGAGCCGTATCGCCAGGAGGACCGCGACGAGGTGCTGGCGTGCCTCAAGAAGCAGGGCGGCCTCGACAAGTGCGCCTTGACCTTCTACAAGGAAGGCGACATCGGCAACGACGGCGAATGGGACAACTGGCGGCTGGAAGGCCCGGCGTTCGTCTGGTACTTCCGCGGTTCGCCGCACGTTCACATCTGGATCAACGTGGCCGACGATCCGGCGGTGGCGTTGAACTCGAAGAGCTTTTGATTGCCGCGTGTCAGAACTGGCGAGCCGAGCCCCGTAAGGGGCCGGGTGCGGAACGCTCGCCGCAACCCGGCTGCTTACGCAGCTCGGCTCGCCGGTTTGACTGGGGAGACTCCGCACATGAAACGATCCCTCGTTCTGTTCCTCGCCCTCGCCGTCGCCCCGCTTGGGGTCTCCGCGCCCTCGAAACCTGAGCCCAAGACCGTGCAGGTCAAACTCAACGGCCACACCTTCACGCTCCCCGAAGGCTTCGAGATCGAGCTGGTCGCCGTCCCGTCGCTGGTCGATCGCCCCGTCTCCGCGTCGTTCGATGACGAAGGCCGGCTCTACGTCACCGTCTCGTCCGGCTCCAACGCTCGCGGTCCGCAGCAAGCGGTGGAGAAGACGCATCGCATCGTTCGCCTGGAAGACACGAAGGGCGACGGCGTCTTCGACAAGGCGACCGTCTTCGCCGACAAGATCGCGATGCCGCAGGGGGCGCTCTGGTACAACGGCTCGCTCTACGTCGCCGCTCCGCCGCAGATTCTGAAGCTGACCGACACGAAGGGCACCGGCACGGCCGACAAGCGCGAGGTCTGGCACGACGGCAAGACGGTCACCGGCTGCATGAACGATCTGCACGGCCCCTGGCTCGGTCCCGACGGTTGGATCTACTGGACGAAGGGAGCCTGGGCGACGCAAACCTACACCGTCCACGGCAAGAAATGGGAATCGCGGGCCAGCCACGTCTTTCGCGCCCGCCCCGACGGCAGCGGCATTGAACCGGTGATGACCGGCGGCATGGACAACCCGGTCGGCCTGGCGTTCACCTCGACCGGCGAGCGCATCGTCTGCGGCACCTTCTTCCAGCACCCCGGCGACGGCAAGCGCGACGGCCTGATCCACGCGGTTTATGGCGGCATCTACGGCAAGGATCACGACCCGATCCACGATCCGATCCACAAATGGACCGGCCCGCAGGTGATGCCGATCATGACGCACCTCGGCCCCGCCGCCCCGTGCGCCGTCACGCGCTACGAGTCGGACGTCTTCGGCAAGGAGTACAAGGACAACCTGTTCGTCTGCCAGTTCAACATGCGGAAGGTGTCGCGCCACATCCTGGAGCCGGACGGCGCGACGTTCAAGACGACGGACAGCGATTTCCTGGTCTCGGACAATCACGACTTCCATCCAACCGACGTGCTGGAAGACGCCGACGGCAGCCTGCTCGTCGTCGATACCGGCGGGTGGTACAAGATTTGTTGCCCGACGTCGCAACTGGTGAAGCCGGACGTGCTGGGGGGGATTTATCGCATTCGGAAGAAGGGGGCGGCGAAGATTAACGACCCGCGCGGGTTGAAAATCGAATGGAACAAGCTTGAAGCCGATGACCTTGGCAAGCTGCTGACCGACCCCCGACCAATCGTTCGCCGCCGTGCCCTGTTCGCGCGGTGCGAGAAGGACCTGGATGCCCTGAACGAACTGATTCTGGGCCACGAGTCTCCCGATGTCCGTCGGGCAGCGATCTGGGCTGCGGCGACTTTGGACCGTGGCGATGTGCGCCTATGGGTGAATGCGTCAACACGTGACGTCGATGAAAGTGTGCGCTTGTCTGGACTGCAGATCTCTCTCGTGGCGCAACAAGCCATCCATCGAAAAACTGCTCACCGCGCTGAAGACTCCGGGCGCCCATGACCGCCGCGTGGCCGCCGAGGGTTTGGGTCGAATCGGCGACAAGGCCACGGTCCGGGCGTTGCTCGAAGCGGCTGGCGAGAAGTCGGATCGCTTCCTCGAACATGCATTGACCTATGCCCTGATCGAGATCGGCGACTGCGACGCCACCGCCGCCGGCCTCAAGAGTGCCAACCCGCTGACACGCCGCGCCGCCCTCATCGCCCTCGACCAGATGGACGGCGGCAAGCTCGACGTCAAGACCGTCGCCGCCGAACTCGCCTCGCCCGATCCGCGGCTGAAGGAAGCCGCAGTCTGGATCGCCGGCCGGCATCCCGAATGGGGCGGCGACCTGGCGGAGTATCTGCGTTCACGTTACGCGGCCAAGCAGACTCCCGCCGACCGCGACGAGCTGATCGGCCTGCTGGCACGGTTCGCGGCAGCACCGGAAGTGCAGCGGCTGCTCGTCGGTAGTGTGCGTGACACGAAAACGGCGCCGGATGCGGGCCGGATCGCCTTGCAAGCCATGGCGAAAGCGTCGCTCAAGACCACGCCCGAATCCTGGCTCGCCGTGCTGACCGATGTGCTTGCCGTCGAGAACGCCGACATCCGGGCCGACGCCATTGCCGCCGTGCGCGCGCTGCCGATGCCGAAGACGCCGCCCGCCAGGCTGGTCGATGCCCTGTTGCGTCTCGGCAGCGATGCGAAGGCCCCGGAAAAGCTGCGCCTGGCCGCGCTCTCCGCCGTGCCGGGTGGGCTTGCCGCCGTAACGCCGGAGATGTTCGGCTACCTGGTCCAGCGGCTCGACAAGGAGCAGCCGGTGGCGACGCGCTCGGTTGCAGCCGACGTTCTGTCCAAAGCGAAACTCGATGCGCCGCGGCTGATCGTTCTCGCCGCGGTCCTCAAGACGACCGGGCCGATGGAGATCAACCGTCTGCTCGACGCCTTTCCGCAATCGACCGACGACAAGGTCGGCCTCGCTCTCCTCGCCGCGACTGAAGGATCCGGCGGTGCGCTCCGGACTGCGGCCGGAGGCGATCAAGCCGCGCCTCGCCAAGTACAGTGCCGCGGTGCAGAAGGACGCGGAGAAGCTGTACGCGGTGCTCGACGTCGATCAGGCGAAACGGTTCGCCAAGCTCGACGAGATGCTGCCGCGCTTGAAAGACGGCGACGTGCGCCGCGGCCAGGCCGTCTTCAACAATCCGAAGCTGGCCTGTGCGTCGTGCCATTCGATCGGCTACGTCGGCGGCAAGATCGGTCCGGACTTGACGCGCATCGGCAAGATCCGCTCCGAGCGCGATCTGCTGGAGGCGATCGTCTTCCCCAGCGCCAGCTTCGTGCGCAGTTACGAGCCGGTACTGATCTACACGACGAAGGGAAAAGCGTTCAACGGCCTGGTGCGCAAGGACACGCCGGACGAAGTGGTGCTGACGCTCAATGCAACCGACGAGGTGCGCATTCCGCGCGACGAGATCGACCGCATGGTGCCGGGCAAGGAGTCGATCATGCCGTCGGGGTTGGATCAGCAGCTGACGCTGGGCGAGTTGGCGGATTTGGTGGTGTTTTTGAAGGCGTGTCAGTGAGCTTGTCGGATGAGGTGCGCGAAACCGCCGCCGGGGGTGCGCGATTACGCGACCCCCGGCTGGGTTATGCAACCCCTTCGGGGTAAAGACAACCGCGGGCAATTCTGCATTTACCCCGAAGGGGTTGCATAGCTCAGCACTCCCCCGGGGGTGCGCGAGTACGCGACCCCCGGCGACTATCGAGCGCACGCCCGGCGATGATTCGCTCGCCGAGATGGTCACTTCCCCACCGTCAACCGCACCGTCACCGGGAAGTGATCGCTGTACCCGCGTTCCGACAGCGCGATCTTGTCCTCCTTCTCACCGAAGCGGTGCGGATGACCACGGCGATCGGCCGTCAGATCGTTGATGATCTTCATCGACGCCGGATCGCACGACCAGCCCTCTTTATCCAGCAGGCCCGGCGAGACGCAGATCTGATCGAACGTGTACCAGGTGCTGCGATAGAAGTGCGTCCCCTTCGCCGGCTTCTTGCCCATCAGCTCATCGCGGGCCATCAGGTCGAGCAGCAGCGGCCCGTCGGCGCCGCCGCTTTTTACCCGTTCCGCATCGCCGATGGCGTGTAAATGCTTCGTCACGCTGTCGTCGTCCGGCGGATCGTTGAAGTCGCCGCAGACGAGGAAATCGACCTTCGGATTGTTCTTGAACATCGCATGGTACGCACCGTAGATCGCGTCGGCGTAGTGATCGCGGCCCGCCCCCTCCTTGTCCGAGACGCGCGAAGTCCAATGCGAGGCGAAGACGACCAGGTCGTGATCGCGAACCTTGATGTGCCCTTCGAGGATACGCAGCCGTCTGCCGTGCAGCTGCGTCTTGGAGCGGTCCACGTCGAGCCGCGTCAGGATGGCCGTCGCAATGGATCGGCCGCCCTTCGGATCCTTGTAGAGGATGTTCTTGAAGTGCAGGTCCTTGTCCTTGATCTGGGCGTTGAGATGGTCGCGCAGCAACTCGACGACCCGTTCGCTCTCACACTCGGCCAGGGCGATGATGTCCGGCCCTCGTCCCGGCTCCATTTTCAGCAGGGCGTCGCTCAGGTTGTCGAGCTTTTTCTTGAGGGCCGCGGGATCGTTGGCGAACCAGGCATCGTAGGCCTTGTCCGGCTCATGCGACCAGCCGTCCACCTTGTCGTCGAAGAAGTTCTCGACGTTCCAGAAGCACACGAGGAAACTGTCGCCTGGCAGCGGCGCCGCCGTTGAGCTACAGCCCACGAGGGCGAGGGTCAGTGCCCAGAGCGGGACGGCGAGACAGACGAAACGGCGTAACGAGAAGGACATCCTGACCTCGCTGGTTGGAAACGGGAAGGGCGACAGCTGCTGTTTGAGTATACGGACGCAGCTGCGGAGGAGAAAGCCCCTCGCCCCTCGCCCCTCGTTCCCACGCTCCGAGGCTGTGAGTTTATCGAACCTCCGTGCCTCCCCATTCCCCGGCGAGGGGTGAATTTGCAAAACCCCAGCCTCCGTGAGCGGTCCCTGGCTGCGGGCGTTCTGCCGAAAGCCCGCGAATTCGGCCCTCCGCGTCTTACTTGCGCTCTGCGCAGGGAATCTCTGCCGTTTTCGACGCCAAGATTTTGGCGGCACGCAGACTCTCCGCACGTAACAAATTGATGGCCAGCACATGCCACCACAAAGCGGTCTTCACCTTCAGCAGGCCGCGCACACGCAACTGATAGATCCCTTGATTGCGCAACCGTGCGTTCGACAACTCCGCCGTTTGCCCGCGCAACTTGTACAGCGCTGCGCCGCTTCCGTCCCCAGGCGCTCACGCCATGCGGCGATCGTCGCGCTGTCGCCACGCCGAGCCGCGAAGGGATCCTGGCCCGCTGCACGCTTCTTCGCTTCTTCCTTGATCGGCGCGTAGACCGTTGTGCCGCCCTGCGTCGTCGCCTCAATATCCTTCACCGTCGCGAAGCCGCCATCTGCCAACGCCTTGTCGGGAGCTTTGCCCAAATCGTTCTTGATCGCGGCCATCTGCGGCTGCAACTGGCCAGCGTCGGAACCTTCGTTGACCACATCCATATTGAGGATGATGCCCGATTCCGTAGCGGTCGTCATCACCACGTTGAAGGCGGGTCGAAAGCCGCCGTCGCCCATTTTCATCGTGCGTGCCTCGGGATCGGTCGTCGAGGCCCGCGCTTGGACGCCGTCGCCTTTCTTGCGCTTCTCGCGTTGCGCCGCGATCTGCTTGACCGCCGCAATGGCCTTGGCGACACGCTCTTGCTTTTCGCGGGCCGCACGTGCGCGGGCCTTCTGCTGACGCAGCGTCGCTGTGCCCGCCTCGGTTTCCGTTTCCTGTTCGAGCTGCTCCCAATGCGCGCGGGCCTCCTGCTGCGCTTCCTCCAGTGTAGGCAGACGGCGAAACGAACTGCTGCCGGCATGGGCCCGCACGCGCATGCCATCCACGGCCGCACAATCGAGATCGATCAGCCCCTCCGCCAGCAGGCCCGCCAACGAATCGGTCTGCAATTGCTTGAGCAATGCGCCATGCGCGACGCGAAAGTCGGCCAGCAGGTGGTAGTTGACCGGCACCTCGCCACGCAACCATTCGTAGGCGCGATGCTCGTGGCACAGCCGTGCCACTTCCCGCGCGCTGCTCACGCCATCGACCGCCGCGTACAGCGTGAGCGCGAACAGCACACGGGGATCGCTGGCATTGCGTCCGCCCGAGCCTTCACGCGCCTCGATGCGTTCGTACAGTTCCGTGAGATCGAGCCCTTCCACCAACTTCCAGACGAGGCGTGCGCTGTGATCGGCGTCGAGTCGCTGATCGAGCGATTCGAGATGCATCCGCATTTGATAGCGTTCGGGCTTATTGATGCGTGGCGCCGGCTTCGGAGCAGCCGGCGCCGCCACGGGGGGAGCCACGGCCGCCAACTCGAGTTCGGCGGCGGAAAACAACGCGGGCTGAGAGATATCCGACATCGAGCAGGCTCCCAGAAATAGTGCGAGAGGAATCATGCTCTTAGGCTTAGCGCCATGCTGGCCTCGCGGCCAGGGGATAAAATCACAGCCTCTCCGCGTGGGAACGCACGTCCGGGCCGCTCTGCGGCCAGTCAGGTCCAGCCAGACGCACCGCGGAACGGTACGGGAAGAGCGTCTAGGCAATGTCACTCCGCACCGAAGGATACGGTGGAGCGAAATGCGCTCGCATCTTGCCAGGGAGTTGGACTAATGCAAGATAACTCAGCATACCAGATGATTCTGGATGAAGGCGAACTCCGCGGAGACCGACGCAACATTCTCCGACTGGGAAGGGTCCGCTTCGGGCAACCGTCGTCCGAGGTTGAGGCCAACATCAGTTCGATAAACGATATCGAACGTCTCGGCCGCATGGTCGAAGCCGTTCTGAAGGGTGTCGAGTTTGGCAAGAGCTGATTGCTATCCCTTGAACACAGCGCGGCGGCCGAAGACACAATCCCCATGACCCTCTCCAAAAAACTCCTCGCCTTCGATCTCGGCGCCGAAAGCGGCCGCGGCGTTCTCGGCCTCTTCGACGGCCAGCGGCTGCGGCTCGAAGTCGTTCACCGCTTCGCCAAACGCCGGTGCGCATCCTCGATGCGCTGCACTGGGACGTGCTGCGCCTCCATCACGAGATGCTGCAAGGGCTGCGGCGCTGCGCGGCGGAACACGGCGGCGTCGACGCGCTCGGCGTCGATACCTGGGGCGTCGATTTCGCCCTGCTCGGCCGCGGCGGCACCCTGCTCGGCAACCCGCGCCATTACCGCGATCCGCACACCGAAGGCGTCATGGAGCTGGCCTTCCAGAAGCTGCCGCGCGCCGAGATCTTCCGCCGCACCGGCGTTGCAGTTCATGCGCTTCAACACGCTGTTTCAGCTGCTGGCCTTGCAGCGCGATCGTTCGCCGCTGCTCGATGCGGCCGAGACGATGCTGTTCATCCCGGATCTGTTCCACTACTTCTTCACCGGCATCAAGGTCAACGAGTTCACCGACGCCACCACGAGCCAGCTGCTCGACCCGGCGACGCGCGGCTGGGCCTACGACCTGGTGCAAGCGTTCGGCCTGCCGGCGAACCTTCTCGGCACGCTCGTGCAGCCCGGCACGGTGCTGGGGCCGTTGCGGACGTCCGTGGCGACCGACACCGGCGCGACATCGTGTCCGGTGATCGCGCCGGCGACGCACGACACCGGCTCGGCCGTCGCCGCGGTGCCGGCCTCGACGGCTACCTGGGCGTACATCAGCTCCGGCACCTGGTCGCTGATGGGCGTCGAACTGCCGGCACCGCTGCTGAGCGACAAGGCGCTGGCCTACAACTTCACCAACGAAGGCGGCGTCGGCGGCACGGTGCGCTTCCTGAAGAACATCATGGGCCTGTGGCTCGTGCAGGAGTGCCGCCGAGCGTGGGAGCGGGCCGGCACGACCTACAGCTACGAGGAGCTGATGAAGCTGGCCGCGGCGGCGCCGGCCGTTTGTCAGCGTCGTCGATCCCGATGATGCCAGCTTCATCCTGCCGCCGAACATGCCGCAGGCGCTGGCCGACTACTGCCGTCGCACCAGCCAGCCCGCCCCGGTCGATCCGGGGGCGACGGTCCGCTGCGCATTGGAGAGCCTGGCGCTCCGCTATCGCTGGGTGCTGGAACGGCTGGAGGAATTGACCGGCCGGCGGATCGAGGTGATTCACGTCGTCGGCGGCGGCAGTCAGAACACGCTGCTCTGCCAGCTGACCGCCGACGCCTGCAATCGTCCCGTGCTGGCCGGTCCGGTGGAGGCGACGGCCATCGGCAACGTGCTGGTGCAGGCGATCGGTCTGCGGCTGCTCGGTTCGCTGGCCGAGGCGCGCGAAGTGGTGCGGCGCTCGTTCGAGGTGAAGACGTTCACGCCGCACAACCACGACGGCTGGCAGGCGCCGTATCAGCGCTTCCGGGCGTTGCTGGGGTAGAAAAAGCCGCGACCCGAGTGGTTTACGTTTCGCACATCATGCGCGAAACGTAGACGTCTCGGGTCGTAGTGTGATCGGAGTCTGCTTTCAACGGCTGAAGCCCGAACCACTGGCCGGCGGAACAGGTGGTTGCGCCGGCGCCAACGGCAGTACAGGTGTGTCACTCGGGAGAGACAAGCTCGACGGTGCCGGCGGCGGGACCGAGAGCGAACTGTTCGTTCCACTCGTCAGACGATTCGGATCGTTGCCGAAGCTACCGCGGTTCGGATCCGAACTGAAATTCCCCGGCGGCATGTTATCGTCCGGCGTACGTATTCTGTGAGAGTCAAGTCCGCTGGTCATGTTCGGCGCGGCTGGCGGCAATGGCGCGGCCGTCTGCGGGCCGGTGTACGTGGACGGCGTCACCGGTTGCTGCTGACTTAGAACGGCTGGCTGAACCGTGCCGCGCACACTCGGATCGATGCGCGCATCCACCGGCTGAATGCCTGGTGTCACCACACTGCTTCCGGTATTTGTGTAAGCTGCCGTCGCGGTGACGCTCGCGCTACCCGTCGTCGCATTCCCCGTACCGACACTCGGCGTGTTGACTCCCGTCGTGCTGCCCGGCACGAGTCCCGTACCAGGAGTCGTCGGCGTGTTGACTCCCGTCGTGCTCGCAGGAGTGAGGCCGAGGCCCGTAGTCGCCGGAGAGTTCTTCCCTGCGACGGTGGTGTTTGCGGTGGTCGTAGCGCTGGTGTTACCCGCGATCGTCGGCTGCGGATGGTATGGCGCTTTCGCGGAATTACTGGTCGTCTCGCAGCCCCCACCGGCGAGCGCCAGGCCGAAACAGCATGTCCCCATCCACGCTAGAACGGGCTTCTTGCCCATAGGAGTTCCCCTTCTTCTTCCTGAAGAAATGCACACCGGCCGAGAGAACCCCGCGGCCGGGTCTGTGCTTGTTTGCGACGCCGATCCCCCGGCAACGCTGTCAATGATTTCGCGGGGGCTATAACGAGTTAACTGCCCCAGGTCAAGTGCAACACGATACAAATCTGAGCCCGCAGCGCCAGCAAGGTCCTCCCTTGCTGGCGCTGCGGGCTCAATAAATCAGCGCGGTCCCGGCGGCACCTGCGGCGGCAGCGGCACCAGCCCCCCGGCGCCAGGCACCGGCGCCCCAGACTGTGCCTCCATCGTGGCCAGTTCGCGCGCCTCTGGGAAGACCGGCGAGGGTGGGAAGTACTGCGGCGGGTGGTCGAGATAGCGCGGCGACGGCAACGTCTGGCCCGTCGTCGGTAGATAGGTCTGACAGCCGCTCAGCACCGTCAGAGACAAACTCAGAGCCGCCAGCCCACTCCGCCGCGCGCGCCGTGTCCTGCTCATGGTCCCTAGTCCCCCGTAGGGCAAGCGCCCCCGCTTGCCGACAAATCGAGTCCGGAAGTGTCTATCCTTCCCATCGACCGGTAGGACGGGAAGAATTTACTGGATTTGCAGACGAAATCGGACACGATAGGGGGCACGGCGTCCGTTTTTCCTCTCGCTCCAGCATCTCTCTGAGCGAGAAAGGCGACGCCGGGAGCGCAGCACGGCAGCTGCGCTGTGAACCGTGGTCAGGCAGGAGAACAGGCGTGTCGAATTTCTGCAACGGGCGCCGAGGGGCTTCTCTCCCTCAGATCCATCGTTGGTCGGCAACCGACAATCCGCTACCCGTTCGAGCCGTGCGCGTGCCGCCCCGAACGCGCCTGATGCACGTCGGGCCGGATGCCCGGCTGCCGCAGGAGACCGGGCCGGTCGGTCAGCCATTCGATTTTTGCGGCCACATCCGCCGGCTCTGCGCCAACGTCGTCCGGCACTGTGCCGAGCTGGCCCACATCGACGTATCGCGGCTGCTGTTCTGCATCACGCAGGCGCACAGCGGCTTGCCCCACGGCCTGCAAGCCCGCGTCACGCCGCTGCGGTTCTCCCACGGCCGGCTGACGCGCGTCCGCCGTGGGATCCTCTACCAGGTGCAGCGCTACCTGGTGGACGAGCGCGAGATGCTCTACCTGGTGACGTTCTGTCTGCCGCGCTTTCTGGATCAGGACTTCGACGATAAGTTCATCACTCTATTCCACGAGCTGTACCACATCAGCCCCGAGTTCGAGGGCGATCTGCGCCGCCACAATGGCCGCTACGATCTGCACTCGCACAGCAAAAAGCTGTACGATCAGCACATGAGCCACCTGGCGCGGACGTATCTGTCCAATGGCGCCGATCATTCGTTATTCAGCTTCATGCGGCTGAATTTTTCGCAGCTGCTGCAACGTCACGGCAGCGTTGTCGGCGTCATGGTGCCGCGGCCGCGCTTGCTGCCGCTGCCGGAGGGGTCGCTTGTTTAGGCAACCTCCAACAGTAGGTCTCCCCTCTCCCCTGTACTCAGGGGAGAGGAGTCGGGGGTGAGGGGTCTGGCACTGGGCTATGTTGAAGCGATTTCCCCTCACCCCCCGACCCCTCTCCCCTGAGTACAGGAGAGAGGGGAGCAAAGAGAGGATTTTTCATGCCCGATTTCTGCGAACTGCCGCTGTCCAATGCCACGTCGGACGAGATCCGCGACCTCTTGCGGAACACGCGCCACCATTGCCGTCGTCGGCCTCTCCGACAAACCGGATCGCGCCAGTCATTACGTCGCGGCGTACATGCAGCGGCACGGCTACCGCATCATCCCGATCAACCCCGCGGTGACGGAAGTGCTCGGCGAGAAGTCCTACGCGCGGTTACAAGACGTTCCAGAACGGATCGATATGGTGGACGTCTTTCGCAAGCCGGACGCGGTGCCGGAGATCGTCGACGCAGCGATCGCCATCGGTGCGAAGGCGGTGTGGATGCAGGAAGGCGTCGTCCACAACGCCGCCGCCGACAAGGCCCGGGCGGCGGGATTGGCGGTGGTGATGGATCGATGTCTGTTGAAGGAGCATTTGCGGATGGGTGGACCGGCTGCGTAAGCGACTGGGTTTGGGGACAATACCCGGTTGCTTACTCAGCCAGTTCGCTTCGGTCATCTCGTGGCCGTCCACGTCCAGTGTCGGTCCGTGGTTTGCCGCACGCCGGCCGGATCGAATCCCGAGCGCCCCGACTATGCCTTGCACATCGACCAACGTCAACGCCGCGTGCAGCGAATCGGCGAACATCTGCTTCTGATGCTCATTTGCCCCCTCCGCGTATCGTTCGACAAGATGAGCAAGGGTTGCCTCGTCGCCCGGCCGCAGTAGGTCGCGCACGAAGAGCGTTCCACCGGGCGTGACGACACGTTGCATTTCAGCGAAGACGGCAGCCGGCTCGGGAATGTGATGGATGATGCTGTTGGAGATCAACGCCCCGAACAAGCCGGCGGGGTAGGGCATTCTCTTGGCGTCGATGCGCTCCAGCCGGAGGCGATCGGCGAAACCGGCGCGGCGGACGTTATCACGGCCGACGGCGAGCATCTGTTCCGCCAAGTCGATGGCAACGACTTGCGCCGCTGCACTTTGACGACACAATTCGATGGGAATTTGGGCCGTGCCGGCGCTTACGTCGAGGATCGGATTGGCTCCGTTCCAAACGGCGAGGAAGTCCGCGACGAAGACACGATTGACCGCAGCGTGGTCCATCGCATCGTAATCGCGGGCCTCTTCGGCAGTGTCCATCACCTCGACTTCGAGGATACGCGGCAGCATGGGAAGAGTCCTCCGCCGCAGCCGTTGCCCACTTGCTTGCGCTGCGTGCTCAGCAAATCGTCTCCGCCAGGCCGCAAGACACAGCCTTCTTCGTCCGCCGCCTCAACTTGCGTTCCTGCTGGAAGACGCGGATCAGCTCGGCGCGGAGATCCAGGTCGCGGGTGCCGCGAGTGTCCCATTCACGCAGGACGCGCGAGGTCGCGGGATTGAGGCCGGCGACGCGGTGCAGCCAGGTGATGCCGGCGTCCTGCGTCAGATGGCAGGTCTCTGGGTGGTGCCAGGCGGCGTGCGTCGCCAAGCAGCCCATCGGAATCGCCTTGGTGAAGCAGCCGTGAACCAGCAAGGGGCTGCCCTTTTCCAGCAGATCGACGATACGGTTCAACCCGGAATCGGTGAGGTTGGGCAGCCACGCCGTCCGCAGTTCGTGCAGGCATTCGGGGGAGAGCATCGACATTCCTCCTTCAGACGGGAGAGAGGGCCATCAAACCCGGCAGAGACCATTATAACCGTCACGGATCCTGGAATCACCGCCGCCCTGGCTTCGGCGCACCACCGTGGCGTCAAGATCTGCCGATCCAGCCCTTGGCGGGGTTTCGGCGAGAGGAGGAAAGCGGCACGGAAGAAGAGGCGAAAAAACCCCGCCGACTACGCGGGAGCGTAGCGGCGGGGCCGGAACAGAGAAGAGGCCGTATGAACGAGGATGAGATTAACCAGTTGAGTCTTCCTTGTCAACCTGATTTTCCCAAAAAAACGAAGAATCCGTGGATTACCTCATTACGCTCGTTCCCGCCGTCCCCCGCTTTTCACGATGCGGCGACGAAAAAAATGACGGAAGTCGCTTGAAAAATAAGACTTGCAACTATCGTTTTTCCGATCGACGGCATTATTCCCTGATCTTCCTCCCGGGGGTGTCTACCGGAGAAAACTTCAGCTTGTGGATGATCATCAAGGCCGTGCCATCCCAGATTCGCTCGAATTCGCCGCGCAACATAGTCTGCGGCGATCCGTTGCGGGGGTCGATCAACTCGACGGTGTCAGGGAATGCTTGTCTGACAAATACCGCATGTCCCCCGACATCCGGCAGCTCGACGGCAGCGACGAAGGCATGTTTGTAGCGGACAAAGTAATCGTAGGGCTCTTTTTGGATCGTTGGCCGGTATGCTGTTTTTCGAGAGGGTCCCACAAGGCATCCGCCATCTCCAGTTGGCTGGTTCCCATCAGCGATGTGTTCGACAGGTACGCCATCTCGCCTTCCGAGGTCTTGATGCCGAAGTGATGCAGCAGCATCGCCGTGGCGGCAGGCGAACAGGTGACGCCGCTCGTCTGGACGAGGCAGCCGTCCGCGTCCGGCGTGTTGGACCACATCGCCGGGGCCGCGAAGCGCCACCAGAGCCGGCCGGCATTTCGGTCAAGAAGATCAGTCCGACCAAACCGGCGACGATGCCGAGGAAAGCGGGGCTGAGTGATTTCCGCGGCGCGGCCCAGGCGATGCCGAGGAGGAAGAGGGCAGCACCGCATTCCAATCGAGTGGTCCCGCCGAACATGTGCAAATGGAGGTCAACGAAGTCCCCCCAACCCGGAACGAACCGCAACAACGGCAGCGGCACGATGAGCAGAGCGAGGATGAGGCACGAGCGGGAGATTGCACCCGGCATCCGCCTGGCGTACCGGCCTGCGAACCACGCCGCGGCGGCAATAGCCACGGGGTACAGCGTCAGCCAGAGATCGAGCCACAGCGGGCGCAGCATGGTCGAATCCTTACGGCGCCACCCGCCGAACGCGATTATTGTTGCTGTCGGCGATGTACAGCGTACCGTCGCGGTCGATGACGCAGCCGTGCGGCCGGTCGAGGCCGGCTGCTTTCGCGTCGCCGCCATCGCCCTCGCCGCCCTTGCGGCCGCCGGCTACCGTCGTCACCGTCGCCGTTCTTCGCGTCGATCTTGCGAATCGAGTGGTTCTCCGTATCGACCACGAAGACATTGCCGGCCGTGTCGCAGCGAATCGCCTTTCGGACCGTTGAACGTCGCCTTGAGCGCCGGGCCATCGGCCGCGTAGCCCTTCGCCCCGGTGCCGGCTAGCGTCGTGATGACGCCTTTCGCATCGACGTTGCGAATGGCATTGCCTTCGCGCTCGCAGATGTACGTGTTGCCCTTGCCGTCCACGCATACTGCCCGGGCGCCGACGATCACTGCCTTGTCGGCCGGGCCGCCGTCGCCGATCTTCGTGCGGTCGATCTTGCCCGTGCGGTTTGCCGGTGCCGGCGAACGTGGTGATGATGCCGGTCTTCAGATCGAGCCGGCGAATGCGCCAGTCGGCCACGTCGGCGATCAGCAGGCCGTCCTTGCCGTCGAGGCAGCAGTCGTTCGGCTCGCGCAGCTTGCGCCCGGTTGCCATGCCGCCGTCGCCGCCGAAGCCCTTCGTGCCATTGCCGGCCACCGTCATGACGATGCCGGTCTTGCCGTCCACGCGGCGGATGACGGCGTTAAGCCGATCCACCATGAAGAGATCGCCGTCCGGTGTGACGGCGACGGCGTAGGGTTCGTTGAAGGTCGCCTTGGTCGCCAGACCGCCATCGCCTGTGTAGCCCTTCTTCCCGGTGCCGGCGACGGTCGTGAGAGATGCCGGTCTTGAGATCGATCCGGCGGACGCAGTGATTGTCCGCCTCGGCGATGAAAAGATGGCCCTTGCCGTCGAGGTCGCAATGAAAAGGTTGGTTGAGCAGCGCGGCCGTCGCCTTGCCGCCGTCGCCAGCGTAACCGGGCTTGCCGTTGCCGGCGACGGTGTCGATGTTCCCGGCCATGGACTGACCGGCCGCGCAGGTGATGAGAATTGTCGCCAGGACGTGCTGTCGCATGTTGCTAACCTCCGGGTTCGTTTCCGGTATGCTATCAGCGCCGGAGGAACGAAGCCCGAAGTTTTACCGCTTGCGTCTTACCAAGTCGTTACCGGTCAGACGCAAGCGGCGAACACGCCATCACTAATGCGTCGGGTAGGCATAGCACTTCACGTCGATAACGCGCCCGCCTCGACAGATCATCGTAACCTCAACCTCATGATCGACTAGCGAGTATCGATCCCGCGGCTTCGCGTCCGGGTCCGGTTTCGCAGCGGTGAAAGTGAGTTGTGCCTCGCTCTCGTTCGACAGCGACGATTCATTGTAGTGCGGGCCATTCGATTCCATCACCGTCGATTTGTCGCAATGGAAGCCGTTCGCCAGCATCACCGCCTTGGCCTGCTCAACGCGCGTGCCAATGGGGATGTAGTGAACCACCTCGTCATGCATCTTCGCCTGATCGTCGTACAGCACCATCGTGCCGGACGGCCGATTAACGGCCAGACAACCCGCCGACACGACGATCCCCGCGCAGACCAGTGCCGCGATTCGTCTCATAACCCATCCTCCGGAATGTGAGAAGCGGGCTTATAACATGCGGGCCAGACGAATCAAGAGCAGTCTGGAAGCCGACCCTGGCACGTGATACGCTGAGTGTGGTAGTAGCCAGGAGAACGGATCATGCGACAGTATTCGGCCGAGAGGAAGACCCGCGAGCCAGCACCGCCGCGGAAGGTGAACCCATTCCGTTACGGCTGGCGGTACGTTCAGCGAGTCGGCTCGGACGGGCAAATCGAATTGGTGCAGGTTCCCTTGAGGCTGAGGGACGTCCTGCACCCCAGGGAGGGTGACGTCATTTCCGAAGCAATGCGACATGAGCAGGAACGCGGCTACCTTCCTGCCGTCTTCCGCTCACGACTTTCCCGACTGCGAAACGGTCTCGTCACGTCGGACTGTATCATCGACTGGGGCGTGGCGGGAGTCGGCAACCATTCGCCGGACGTGGCCGCGTTCGACCGTGTCCGGCGACCGCCGCCTCCGGAGACCGGCACGTTTCGCATTGTCGAGTACGGCGCGCGTTGTTTGCTGGCCGTCGAACTGGTGTCGCCAGAGACGCGCGTCAATGACGTGCGGCACAAGCTCGCCCACTATCACCGTGTCGGCGTCCGCCTCTACGTGATCGTGGACCAGCGCCGCGATGAAGCATCGCGCGAGCTGCTCGCCTACCGCTGGACGCGGCAGCACTACACTCCGATGCGGCCGGACGCCCAGGGACGGATTCCGTTGAAACTGTTCGGGATTAGCCTCGGACTGGTGGACAATCGCGTCTGGGCGTTCGACCTGGAGACCGGCGAGCGAATTCCGGACGCGGCGGAGATGGCCAAGCGGTTGGCAGACTCGGAGCAGAGAGTCCGCCAACTCGAAGCCGAACTTCGGCGTCTGCGCGGCGAATCGGCCCAGTGAGAGTCGGTGCGAAAACGGGGACAGGTACGTCTATTGCCCGACCAGGTCGAAACTGTCGTCCGCGATGTCGCCGCCGGGCAACCCGATCCCGTCTGCCGGCATGTCTTCGACTGCCTCCCGCAACTGCCCGAGCAACTCCGACTCTCTGCCGTTTCCAATTCCGACTCAAACAGCGCGTTGTTTGGCAGCATTCAGCGAACGGTCCTCGTCCGCCGAGCCGTCAAGCACTTGGCCCATTGGCATAGGAACAACCGTTTCATGTCGCTCGCCGTCGGGAAGCGCCGGGCCGCATCCTTGGTCAGCAGTCCCGCAACGATCTCTTCCAACCAGGCCGGCAGAGCTGGATTCAGCGATCGGATCGACGGCGGATGGAACTCGCAGATCGTCCACAGCAGGCCGGGAATGGTATCGCTGTCGAACGGTAACTGACCCGTACAGGCGACGTACAGGACGCAACCCAGCGAAAACATGTCCGAACGCGGATCAGCGAGTATACCCTCTGCCTGCTCCGGTGACATGAAGTGGGGCGTTCCCACCAACCCTCCACTCTGTTCGAAGCTCGCGCTTCGCCACCAGGGCAAGCCCGAAGTCCGCGATCTTGATTCGTCCCGTCGCCTGTTCAACCAACAAGTTGGCCGGCTTGATGTCGCGATGAACCATGCCCTGAGCGTGCGCTGCACTGAGACCGGACGCTGTTTGCAAACCGATACGGATGACCTCACTCAACGGTAAGGGCGACTTCACGACTCAGATGCGCGGCCAGAGACGTCCCCATGACGTACTCCATGACGAGGTACGGCACCCCGGCAAACTCCCCCACCGTGTAGACGCGCACAATGTTCTCGTGCGTGAGGGCGGCAACCGCCTGGCCTTCCTGAATGAATCGCGCCCGGGCTTCGGGATCGCTGGCGAGGTGAGGCAGCATCGTCTTGATGGCGACGTGCCGGTCCAGACGCGGATCCTTTGGCTCGATAGACCACGCCCATCGCTCCCTGGCCGAGCAGTTCAACGATCTCGTAGGAGTCCAGCGGCCAAGGATACCCGACGAGGAGTGATCTGGGACCAGCCAAGCGTGCGGTGCCCCCTGTGTGGGCTGGCTGGGACGCTGTGAGGTATGGTGATCGCCGATCTCGCCCTGTCTTCGCTGCTCCATCCCGTCTCTTGGAACGGCAACCGCAGGAAGCGAATTCTTGGGGCTTCCCCAGCCGGGCACGGTGAATTGTTGGGCATCATTCGTAACGATCTTGATGTTGGCTAACAGAGGCGTGAGATTTGCGGTGCCTGACGAGCGGGCCAGTTCCTCGACTCCTCGACTCATCACGGAGGAAAATGCGAGAACTCCGCCCAGATCGACCTTCAAGATCGAGGCGAACTCTTCCATTTGCGAATTGAGTGTACTGAGGAAGTTGCGTAATTCCTGTTCGCTCATCCCGAAGTGTTGGTTGGCGATTCTCAACAGTTCGCGTACCAGCATGGGACGATCGGCCGTCAGCTGCAACTGCCCAACCTGGGAGGCGAAATAGAGCAATTGGGCGCGGTCGCGCAGGTCGCCGTACAGGCGGGTGGCTCCCTCCCAATCGTGGTGGAAGCGAACCGGCTCCGTGATCTCCACCGGCAAGTGCCAGGTGCGCAGCAACTCGGCCGATACCTCGGCGTGATTGAGCCGCATCGCCTTCTCTTCCAACTCGCACTGGAACCCAGACAGGATGATGGGCGAGGTGTCGAGGATACCCTGGTACTCGGTCGGAAACGACTGGTACAGGATGAGGACGCCGAGATCGCGGACCAGACCAGCCACGAGGTCGGTATCGGAGTCGGATCGATGAGCGCGGATGGCCAACTCGCGCGCGGCCAGCGCCCCGGCCACGGAGACACGCCAGAAGCGTTGCAGCAGTTCATTCGGCAAAGCCGGAGAGCGGACGCTCGACATCGACAGGGCCAGGACGAGCGACCGGAGTGGATTGATGCCGAGACGGCGGACGGCAGCGGGTATCGTGGACGCCGGCTTGCGCGAACCGTACATGACCGAGTTGACGGTGCGCAGCACCTTGGCGCACAGAGCGGGATCCTGGCTGACGATCGCGGCCAGGTCATCGAGGTCGCAATCGGGATCGTTCGCCTTTTCGATTACTTGTAAGGCGATGGTCGGCAGTGTGGGCAGTTCCGGATTGGACAGAATCCGCGCCAGTAGGAATTCATTTTCGTTCAGCTCGTCCTCATCGCCCGCGGAGTCCGAAATGACCGGAATGTGAGGCGATGATTTTCGCAGCTGGGTGGACATCGCGCAAGCCTTGAACATGAGGATTGTCCGGCAAGGCCTTGCTCAGAGCCCAGTATCCCACTCCTTCGGGGTATTACGGACGAATAGATCCCCTGATCGATTGACCTGATCTATCAATCAGAGTCTGATACATGGCTCGGAACAAGTCAAAAAAAAATCTTCCAGCAGTCGGGTTTGCACGCGCAGGACGAGCGCAAAAACCTCAGACACCACAACGACAACATCTTCGACGACCAACTACGACGAAAAACGCCTCAAGGCAACCGGCGGGAAGAAGGATACCCGTAGTCGCAAGCTAAAGTCTGCGACTATCGGTAAGGTGCCTCTTACACCGCATCGAGGACGGGAAACAGAGTTTCCAGAGGTCCGTGCCCAAACAGAGTTTGGGCACGAGACCGTTTCGCCGAGACCGTTTCGCTGCCGACACAGTGCTCAGTCAGGGCCTACTCGAAATCGCGTAGAGCCGTAATGCTACTGTGACGGATTGGCGAGCCGGTCGCTCACTCTCCCGGCTGGTTATCCCGTCACCGTAGAACCAGCCCCGATAGTGGCCTTATTCCGACCGCGATCAACACCGGGGTCCTCCGCAATGACGCGCCCCAGTACGCTCACTCCTCTCATCACGCCGGAGCCGGGCAACCGCTTCGAACTCGCCGCCGCCGACGGTCGTCTGGTGCTCCCCGAGCTGCTCGGGGTTGAGCCGCTCGCGCCGGAAGTGGTCGAAGACCCGTCCGGCCAACCGTTGGCTGTCCGCTGGCAACCGGAAAATCGAAGCCTGACCGTCGCGGATCATCCCAGTCTGGGTCTCAGCCCCGATGCGACCCCGTGGCTGGAGTTCAAGGCCCCGAACCATTTCCGCCTGATCGTGGACCCGGCTCGCCCCCAACCGGCCGCCGAAGCGACCACCGAGCAGGGGGTCCGCATCACCTTTGACCCGCAGGACCTGGCCCTGCTCAGCGGACCGGACACGGGCCTGGCGCGGCTGGATGAGTTCGATCTGGCCTCGCGAGCCGCCCGCCTGGCCACGCACGCCGGCTTCGACCAGCTGATCTGCCTGCCGCTGGTCCGCGACATGGAGCTGCTGGAGCACCAGATCCGCACCGCCAAGACCGTGCTGCAGCGCTTCCGCGGCCGGGCGCTGCTGTGCGACGAGGTCGGCCTGGGCAAGACCATCGAGGCGGGCCTGATCTTCGCCGAGCTGCGCATGCGCGGCCTGATCCGCTCCGCCCTGGTGCTGGTGCCGCCCTCGCTGATCGAGCAGTGGCAGGGCGAGATGCGCCGCAAGTTCGGCCTCGACCTGATCAGCCACGACGACCCGCGCTTCCGCGCAGCGCGGCACGGACGCCTGGAACGAGTTCGACCTGGTCATCGCCTCGCATGCACACCGCCAAGCGCGAGCCGCACCGCTCGGCCATCCTGCGCCCGCAAATGGGACCTGGTCATCGTCGACGAGGCCCACCACCTGCGCAACCGCAACACGCAGCTGTGGCGCTTCGCCAGCGAGCTGCAGAAGCAGTACATCCTGCTGCTGACCGCCACGCCGGTGCAGAACAACCTGGAAGAGCTGTTCAACCTGGTCACCTGCTGGAGCCGGGCCTGCTGCGCACGGCCAGGCAGTTCCAGCGGCAGTTCGTCGATCGCAAGGACAAGCTGACGCCGCGCAACGTGGACGAGCTGCACCGCCTGCTGGCCGAGGTCATGGTCCGCAACCGCCGCAGCACCGTCGGCCTGCAGTTCACGCGCCGCTGGGCCCGGACCGACTACGTGTCGCCCGACGCCCGGCCGAGCAGGACGCTGTACGACGCGCGTGGCCGGCTTCGTCCGCCGGACATCTGCACGGCGGCCGGCAGAAAGGGCGGCCTGTCGCGCATGGCCCTGATTGCGCTGCAGATGGCGCTGGGCAGCTCCAGCCAGGCGGCGGCCGGGACGCTGCAGAACCTGGCCGAGACGCCCGGACTTGCCGGCCGAGGACGGCGACGCCCTGCCGCGAGCTGGCCGAGCCAGGCCGCGCGAGCAGACCGAGAGCTCCAAGGTCGATCGCCTGCTGCAGCTGCTGCAGGAGTTCCCCGACAAGATGGTGATCTTCACGCAGTTCCGGGCCACGCAGGAGATGTTGCGCGAGCGGCTGGAGCAAGCCGGGCACGACGGTCGCGGTCTTCCACGGCGGGCTGTCCCGGCTGGCCAAGGAGGCCGCGATCGCGCAGTTCCGCGGCCCGGCCCGGCTGCTGCTGGCCACCGAGGCCGGCAGCGAGGGCCGCAACCTGCAGTTCGCCCACGCCCTGTGCAACTTCGACCTGCCCTGGAACCCGATGCGCATCGAGCAGCGCATCGGCCGGCTCAGCCGCATCGGCCAGACGCAGGACATCCACGTCTTCAACCTGGTGGCCGCCGGCACGGTCGAGGCGGCGGTGCTGCACCTGCTGGAGGCCAAGCTGAACCTGTTCGAGCTGGTCATCGGCGAGATCGACATGATCCTGGGCAACCTCGACGAGGAGCGCGAATTCCAGGACGTGGTGGCCGACCTGTGGGCCGAGTCGGCCGACCTCGGCGACTTCAACGCCACATGGAAGAGCTGGGCGACCGGCTGCTGGCGGCCAAGGAGGCTTACCTGCAGCAGCGCAGCCACGACGACAAGATCTTCGGCGATCGCTTTGCGCCGGACCGCTGAGAGCCGGGGCTGGGAACGAGATACCCGTTTCATGAGTTTCCTCCCAATCGTGCCGCACTGAGGAACGCCGGTCCGGCGCGCACCGCGAACGCCGCCGCCTGCAGCGGTTGTCCCCTCCTGCCCCATAGTCCGTCTCATGCAACCGCCGCGGCTCACGAGGTATCGGGCGGCCGAAGGGGATCAGCGATGGCGACTGAAAATGACCGAACGAACTCCGACCGCCCCCGAACATCGCACAGTGGAGCCGCGGGTACGGCTGCGCAGTCGAAAATCACCGAACGAACTCGGCGCCGTCCGGTCGGCCGGAGTGCCGAACGAACCTCGGCCGTTGACGAAAGCAAAATTACCGAACGAACTCAACGCGATTCCATCGAGGTTCGGGGCGGCATGTGTTGCGCCGCGTAGCCGCCTCGGGAACCAACCTCGGCGCACTTGTCGCCAACAGCGCCGCGACCAGTAGCGTCAACATGGACACCTCGGAGATGAGACGGCGGGCGAAAATCAACCCGCAGATTACCAGCGGCGCGTGCGTTTGGTGGAGTGCAGAATCGGAGGGGGAAAAAATTCCGGACACAATCGGATTTCCGATGAACCCGCGCAGTTTTTTAAGCGACTTCAAGACGGTCGGTGGTGGGTGTGCAGCGTTGCCAACCTCGGTTTTCCCTGGGTTTGCGGTCTCGACTTGTACAAAACCTTAGGAAAACGTCACCTGGCAAGACTGGTGACCCACGACCGAAGCGCAGGGAAAATAGCCAATGAAGCGCGATCCGTTGTTCTTCCGGCTGTTCAAGGAGCTGCCGAGCTGTTTCTTCCACCTGGTCGGCCGCTCCGCACATGATGCGCAGCGCTACGAATTGGAAGCAATCGAATACAAGTCCACGGCGGTTCGCCTCGACGGCGTCTTCCGGCCGCTGCGACCCGGAGGCGATCCCGCCTACATCTGGGAGGCGCAGTTCTACGCTTCGGACACAGTCTACGCGAACTTGCTGTCGAAGATCGGGCGCTTCCTCGAGCAAGGCAGCCCTGATCAGGATTGGGTCGCCGTGGTCATTTATCCCAACCGAGCGCTGGAGCAGAAGAATCTGTACCCGTATCGGTGTTTGCTCGGATCGGACCAGCTCGTGCGCATCTACCTGGACGAGCTGCGCCAGCTTCGCCCGAGCAGTTCGAGTTAGGCATCCTGGAACTCATCGCCGCCCCGCCTGAGAAGGCGCTCGAAAAAGCCCGCGCGATGGTGCCGCGCGTACGTGCGTCGAAACAACCGCAGCAATTTCAACGCCTGCTGCTACAATTTATCGAAACGGTCATCGTCCATCAGTTCCCGAGCTGGTCCCGTGAGGAGATCGAAAAAATGCTGCAAGTAACCGACGTCAGCCAGACCCGCGTCTTTCAGGAAGCCCTCGAAGAGGGCCGGAAAGAAGGGATCGAAAAAGGCATCGAAAAAGGGCGCGAAAAAGGGCGCGAAGAAGGTATCGAAACGGTGGCGCGGCGACTGCTCACGATGGGCCGACCCATTGCGGAAATCGTGGAGGCGACGGGCTTGACCGCGGCGCAGATTCGCAAGCTGAGCAAGAAATCTAAGAAGTAGCACGCGGCCATTCCGAGTTTTCTGCCTTCGTATTTGTTTCGGATTTCGACTTTCGGATTTCGGATTTGCGAGGGTACATGTTTCACCTCACCGCGCAACGCCTTGCATTGCCCGTCGCCGCCATTCTTGGCTCAAGTCTGCTGTTCCTGCCCATCCACAGCGATGAGCCACCCCCACCCAGGGAGATCGTCCTGCGTCAGGGCCTGGTCATTCCGCCGGTCGGCCGGTACGGGCGCAATCCGCTGCCGGTGGACCCGATTGCCGCGCGCTTTGTTGCCGGCACGTGGGTGGCGCCAAAAGAGGGTGACGAAGAAAAGGGAGCCGACGGCAAGCAGCACAGCTGGGCAGCGCTTGCCGCCGGCAAGGATGATACGTTCTCCAGCCCGGCGCTGGTCGGCGGCTATGCGTACTTCGCCGTCCCGTCCGACGCCGAGCGCGTGATGATCCTCGCCGCCAGCGGGCACGCGATGGTCTATGTGAACGGTGAACCCCACGTCGGCGACGTCTACCAGACCGGCTACGTTCGCTTGCCGGTGCTACTGCACAAGGGGACAAACCACCTGCTGTTCCACGTGGTGCGCGGCAGCTCTCAAGGCGCGTCTCGTCGCGCCGGTTGCCGCCGCCCAGCTCAACGGGGACGATGTCTTGCTGCCCGACTTGCTCGCCGATCAGGATAACGACGTCGAAGGGGCCGTGCCGGTAATCAATGCGACCGAGACACCGGTCAAGGGCCTGGTGTTGAAGGTCGAGTACGGCGAGGCCAAGATTTCCGGGCGAACGCTCGTTCCCGTCATTCCGCCCCTGGGGACGCGCAAAGTTGGCTTCCGCCTCACCGGCAAGGCGCCCGCGGTCAAAGGAACGCTTGAAGCGACGGTGACGCTTCTCGATAAGGACGACAAGGATGCGAAGCCGTTCGACACGATCAAGATCAAGCTCCGCGTGGTGGAATCCGGCCAGACGCGCAAGGTCACCTTCCGCAGCGATCTCGACGGCAGCGTGCAGTATTACGCGCTGGTCCCGGCCAAGCGCAAACACGACGATCCGAAGCCCGGCCTGGTCCTGACGCTGCACGGCGCCGGCGTCGAAGGCGATCGGTCAGGCGAATTGCTTCGCCGCCAAGCCGTGGACGCACGTCGTGGCGCCGACCAACCGCCGGCCGTACGGCTTCGATTGGGAAGACTGGGGCCGGCTCGACGCCCTGGAGGTCCTTGACCACGCGGCGAAGGCGCTCGACACCGATCCGCGTCGCACCTATGTCACGGGCCATTCGATGGGCGGGCACGGAACCTGGCACCTCGGCGCCGCGTATCCGGGCCGATTCGCCGCGATTGGGCCGAGCGCCGGCTGGATCAGTCTCTGGTCTTACGGCGGCGCGGTCAAGGCTTCCAACCCGCCGCCCTTGCACGAGCTTCGCGCTGCGCCGTGCCAACCCCAGCGACACGCTCGCCCTGTCGCGGAACTATGCCAGCGAGGGCATCTATGTCTTGCACGGCGATCAGGACGACAACGTTCCCGTCGAGCCAGGCGCGGACGATGCGGAAGCTCCTCGCGGATTTCCACGCGGATTTTGTCTATTACGAACGGCCGGGAGCCGGCCATTGGTGGGGCAATCCCTGCGTCGATTGGCCGCCGATGTTCGACTTCTTCCAGCGGCACACGCTCCCCGCGCCGGCCGAGGTTCGCACCGTGGAATTCGTCACGGCCAACCCCGGCGTGTCCGCCTGGATGCACTGGGCCGGCATCGAAGGCCAGCAGCAAGCGGGCAAGTTCAGCACCGTCAAGCTCCGCCTCGACGACAACCCGCCGCGCCTGTCGGGCACCACGGCCAACGTGTTCCGCCTGGCGATCGACGTGGGCCATCTCAAAAAGCCGGACACGATCGCGGTCGAGCTGGACGGCCAAAAGCTCGAAGGCGTGAAGCCGGCGGTCAAGGGATCGCGTATCTGGCTGCAACGCGACGGCGACAAGTGGTCGGCCGCACCGCCGCTGCCGCCGGCGGCACAAGACGCCGGAGCGCTACGGCCCCTTCCGCGACGCCTTTCGCCAGCGCATGCTGTTCGTCTACGGCACCAGGGGCAAGCCGGCCGAAAACGCCTGGGCGCTGGCCAAGGCCCGCTTCGACGCCGAAACGTTCTGGTATCGCGGCAACGGCGCGATCGACGTCGATCGCCGACACCGACTTCGACCCGACCCGCGAACCCGATCGCAGCGTGATCCTCTACGGCAATGCGCAGACGAATGCCGCGTGGGATAAGTTGCTCGCCGACAGCCCGGTGCAGGTGACTGGGGGCAAAGTCCTCATTGGGGACCGGCGCTGACGGAGGATAACCTCGCTTGCGTGTTCCTGCGACCGAGAGCCAACAGCGCCGTCGCCTCCGTCGGCGTCATCGCCGGCACTGGCCTTTCCGGGATGCGGCTGACCGATCGGCTGCCGCTGTTCGTCTCGGGCGTCGGCTATCCCGACTGTCTCGTCTTCGGCACCGAAGTCGCTCGCGGAGGGTATGGGCGGGATTCGGCGCTGCCGGCTTCTTCGGCGTGGATTGGTCCGTCAAGCAGGGCGAATTCGCCTGGCGATGACCGGCTGCGGCGAGGATGGCGGGTGACCCCCGATGGAGTCTCGATGCTGGAGACTGTAGCATCAAGGGTGAGGAAGTGAGACCCCTTCCGGCTTGTCCGGCAAGTGAAGCAGTTCAGCGGCTAAGCGGCGGTGGTCGACGTCAGCCCTCGACCCCTGCCGGACAAGCCGGCAGGGGTCGAGGGGACGCGTATCTACGTCCGGTTAGCGGGCGAACTGCTTCACCTGCCGGACAAGCCGGCAGGGGTCGAGGGGACACGTTTTCTACGTCCGGTTAGCGGGCGAACTGCTTCACCTGCCGGACAAGCCGGCAGGGGTCGAGGGGACACGTTTTCTACGTCCGGTTAGCGGGCGAACTGCTTCACCTGCCGGACAAGCCGGCAGGGGTCGAGGGGACACGTTTTCTACGTCCGGTTAGCTGGCGAATTGCTTCACCTGCCGCAGATTCACGGCGAATCACTGGCAAGGGGTGCCTGTTGGTTCTGCCTCAGCGCGAGTTGGCGCCGCAGGTCCTGATTGACCCCGACGACCTGCAAGAACAACTTTGGATGCACCCTTGCGAGCCGTGAAGTCGGCGCATGCACCAGCTCGCGCTCGCAACCCGACATTGCGCTCCAGCACCTCCGGCAAGCAAAACAACAGCATGTTCTGACAATACCACCAGTCCACAAGATCGTTGAGCCACACCTTGTCGCGCAGACAATCCAGCGCCAGATAGCCGTGCTGCTCGAAGAGGTTGACCCAGTAGCCAGGCCACTGTTCATTAATGTGATGAGTGCCGCCTTGGTAAGGCACGGCGGCGGAGAACAAAACCACCGGCGCCAGTCTGACGAGAGAAGCGACAAAGATCGCGGCACACTCGGCTGGGAGGTGCTCTGCAACCTCCAGCGACAAGGCCAGGTCGAACTGACGGCCCAGCTTCAGGGGCTGGGCCAGGTCGTGCGCTAGAAACTGTTCGCGAGGAATTTGCAAAAGATCGAGGTCAAGGCAAGCGCTGTCCACTCCCAGAACATCGGTAATGCCGTGTTCTCGGAACACGGCCAGCCAGCTTCCGACCCCGCAGCCGACGTCAATGATGCACTGTGGCCGCAATAGCTCCAGGACGTGGGGGACGACTTCCTTCGCCGAGCGGTACGCACCCAAATGCTGTTTGATGTAGAATTCGCGGCTGTAGGTTTGTAAGCCGGCACTAGCCGGCCGCGATGCCTGTTGCTGCGCCAGGGCCCGCAGCCTGGCAGCCGCCTCGGCGCCGTTGGGCAGGGAGTCCAGACGGTGGAGAATATGCTCCAGTTCCTGGCCGCGCTGCTGCGCCAGGATCAGCTCGCCCAAGGCGAGTGCTGCCGGCACGTAGCCTGGACGCTCGGCCAGAACGGCGCGCCATTGGGCCTCAGCCTCGGCAGATCGCCGTTGGCCGCGGTAGACGAGCGCCAGGCTATGCTGGGCCTTGTAGCCGCGCAGTCCCGGATCCACGCCACTTGCCCAGTGCGCCGATTCGGGAATCCGCAGCAGCATGAGCAGGTTGGTCTCGGCGCCGCCGAGGTCGCCCTGAGCGGCGAGCAGGGAGGCTTGTTCAAATAGAATCTCCGTGTCATTGGGAAATCGGGCCAGGCCCTGCCGGCACCAAGCCAGGGCCTCGGCAGAATCGGCAGCGTTACCCGCCAGCAAGATATACAACTTGCGCACCCACGAGCCGTCAATCGGGGCCAACTCCAGGCTGCGCCGGCAGTGCAAGAGCGCTTCGGCCTTCTGCCCAAGTGTCAACAAAGTTAGACCAAGGTTAAACCGCGTCAGCGAATCGTTGGGCTGCTCGGCCTCCTGCCGCCGAAGCAGGCGTAGGTTGCGCTCTTGCTTTCGGAGATATTGGGACTGGTCCATGTAGCCCAGGTGATCGATAACCAGGTCCGTGAAGTGAGGGATACTGCCCGACCGTTCCAGCGCCGGCAAGATTTGCTCGTGGACACGGGAGCACCAGCGAATGTCCGAGCGGTTGCGGAATAAGCGAGCCTGCTCGAACACGCTCACGTCACCGTTGGCCGGGTCGATGACCGAACACTGCTTCATCACAAAAGTACTGTTTTCGTCTTGCAGGTTTGCCAGCAAGGCCCGCAACTTATGGCGGTTCTGTTCGTTCAGGCGCTCATCGGCGTCGAGCCAGAAGATCCAATCACCCGTTGCGTGGCGAATGCTTTCGTTGCGTGCCGCGGCGAAGTCGTCCTGCCAGGCAAAGTCGTACACCCGGGCGCCAAGCTGCCGGGCCACCTCGCGCGTCTGGTCGGTCGACCCGGTGTCGACGACGATCATTTCGTCCACGAGGTCGGCAACGGCACCCAGGCAGGCCGGCAGATTGGCTGCCTCATTCCTGGCTATCATGCACAGCGACACCCGCATCGGCCGTTGCGCTTCTTTGAGGAGAGTATCGAGCTGCTGTCGCGCTTCGGCGTGGTTGGGATTGAGGGCGAGTACGCTGCGCAGGGCCTGTTTGGTTGCCTCATGGTCGGTGCCGTCTTCCACCAGCAGCCGGCTGAGCATCACGCGCGGCTCCAGGGCCGGCGGCCCGGAGGCGACCGCCGTCTCCAGCAGGCGCCGGGCCGCGGCAACGTCGTTTTGCTTCAGGTGCGATTGAGCGCGCAGCATCGTCGCGGCCACTACGCCGATCGGGCCGAGCGCGTCGAGTTGTTGGACGATCGGCTCTGTTTCAACTGTCCGGCCATGGTGCAGGTATAAGAGTCCGAGCTCATAAAGCGAGCGCACACTGCCGGGTTGATCGGCCAGAGCCATCCGCCATTGGGCCTCGGCCTCCGCGTCGCGTCCCTGGGCTCGGTAGAGCCGCGCCAGATTATGCCGAGCCATGTAGCCGCGCATGCCCGGGTGAGCGCCTACAGTGGGTTGATCGGCCGGCCGATCATTCAGCAGCCGCAGCAGCAGGGCCTCAGCGGCCGGCAGGTCGCCGAGCTCGCTCAACAGCACCGCCTCCAAAAAAGACAATTCCACGTCGTCGGGGTAATAGGTACGCCCTGCCCGGCATGTCGCAAGCGCTTGCTGCCGCTGGCCAAGTGCCAGGTGGCCGCGGACCACCAGGGACTGCAGCTTCCGCACAATGGATTGATTTGAGCTGCACCGCGCCAGACTTCGGTGGTAACAAGTGAGAGCGGTGGCGGTTTGCCCCAGTTCCTGGTATGCCCACCCAAGGTTCATCAGGGTGAACGGATCGTTGGGCCGCTCTTGATCCTCGAGCACGAGCAGTCTGAGGTTGCGCTCAAGCTTACGACGGTAGACCTTTGGGTCCTGGTACCCCGAGTGCTCGATGAAAATTCCTGTTGATCGCACCGTACCACCGGAGCGTTCTACCGCGGGTTGGATCTGTTCGTGGACCCGATAATGCCAGCGGATGGCGGGAAGGTTCCGGAACAGCCGGCACTGCTCAAATAAGATGGTCTCACGGTCAGCCGAGTACACGGGCGAGCGCTGGTTCATGAGATAGGCGGCGTTCTCGTCTTGGAGTCGATCAAACAAGGCGCGCAAGCGGACTCGGTTGTTCGCATCGAAATGCTCGTCGCCGTCGAGCCACAAGATCCACTCTCCCGTGGCGTGGCGGAGACTCTCGTTACGGGCAGCCCCAAAGTGGTCAACCCAGGCAAAGTCGTGGACCCGAGCGCCTAGTTGTTCGGCCACCGCGCGGGTGTTGTCGACGGAGCCGGTGTCCACGACGACGATCTCGTCCACAAGGTCGGCGACCGAGGTCAGACACCTCGGCAGGGTGGCTGCTTCGTTCCTGGCGATCATGCATAGCGACACCCGCATGCGCTCACTCATGGTAAGCGTTCCGAAAACGAACCCGTGGTCTCGTGCCCCAGCCTATATTATCACAACTGTTCCGGCAGATGAGCAGGAAGTAGGACGCAGGGAAAAACGCCAAGCGGCGCTCGATCAAAATCAACAAAGGCGCGGCTCGAAAAGTCTGGAACGCAAGTCAGGCCGGGGCCAGACACCTGACGGCCGCTCTCGATAGTCGCCATGTTGCTTCGGGATCCCTGGATGGGAGCGACGGCGTTCGCATCTGCGACTCAGACATGCGCCGACGGGTGCGGGAGCTGCAGATAACCCGGCAGCGACATTTGGTTGCCCATAACGCGAGTTTGGGAATTGAAACGTGCCGAAACCTGGAACAGCCCCAAGACCGGCACGTTGGAAACGTGCCGCCACAGACTTCTCGGACAGAGTCTGAAAAACAGGGGCACGGTCGCATCGTGCCCCCTGGTACACTACTCCGTAATTGATTCCGATACGGTCAACTCAGTTCCTTGATGATCCCGGTGTGAGCGCCGCCGTAGAACCGGTCGTCCGACCGTCACGCCCATTTTCTCGGTGATCGTTCGGATGAGGTTGCCCAGCGGCACCTGGTTGCCACAGGCGATGTGCCCGGCGTGCTTGACGCCCAGCGCGGTCCCGCCCGTCAGCAACGCGGGCAAATCCTGCTTGTAATGGGCCGCCGGGCCGCCGTTGGTCGTGCCCCACAGCGCCAGCGTGTGATCGAGGACCGTGCCGTTCCCCTCGCGCATGTTCTTCAGCTTGGTCAGGAAATAAACCCAGTCCTCCATCTGCCAGGCGTCGATCTTGGTCCACCAGCGCAGCTTTTCCTCTTCGCCGCCGTTGTGGGTGATCGTGTGCAGGTCCCAGGGCACGCCCCGCTCCTTGACGGTGCTGTTGTTGATCGGCGTGCCATTCAAGGAGTCGCGCACCTGGTAGGTCACCAGGCGGGTACTGTCGGTCTGCAGCGCCAGGGCCATCACGTCGAACATCGACCGGAACCAGCCGAGCTTGGCCTTGGCGTAATCCACCGGGTCCACCTTCGGTTTGGGCTGCGCCAGCCAGCGGGCATCCGCCGCGAGCTGCTGCTCGACGTCGCGAATCGAAGCGAGGTATTCCTCCAGCTTCGCCCGGTCGGCCTTGCCGAGACGCCCCTCCAGTCTTCGCGCCTCTTCGCGCACGCCGTCCAGCACGCTGCCTTGCTCCGCGGCATGACGCTTGCTGCGCGGCCACGTCGGCAGCGCTATCGGGCCGGAACAGCCGGTCGAACACCACTTGCGGCCGATCCTCCGGGGCGACCGGCGTACGGTTCCGGGTCCAGGAAAGGGTGCCGTCGCCCAGTCCGCCGAAGCCCGTTTGCCGGGTGCAGCTCAGGACCAGCGCCGGGAAGCGGGTTTTCCCCTCCAGGCGCTCCGCGATCAGCTGGTCGCAGGAGATGCCGTACTTCCCCTTGTGCGGATCGACGCCGGTGAGGAAGCAGTGCGAGGACGAATGACCGCCGATGACCGCGTGCAAGCCGGTGAAGAAGGTCGTTTCCTTGCGGAACGGCTCCAGCGGCTTGACCGACTCCGGCAGGACGTAATCCAGGCCGGTTTGTTCGGGCGTGGCCGTGAACGGGTTCATCCCCATGCCCCAGAAGGTGAACACCGTCCGGGCCGGGATCTCCCCGGCCGCCAGTTCGCCTGCCTTGCTGTAGGAGGTGCTGTGAACGCCCATCGCCTCCAGCCACGGCAGGGCAATCGCGGCTCCCGTCCCACGCAGGAACGTTCGCCGGTCCATCATCCACCGTTTGCGCTGAATATTCATTGTTGGTACTTTCATGGGTTGATTTATGCGAATACCCTTGCTGGCGCGTCGGGCTAACGGCTCACTTCGTCTGGAACGCCCGGTACCGTATGAGGCGACACGGGGTCTCGACTTCCATTGCCACAGATTGGCGAATCGGCACCGCGCCCTTTTTCTTGACTCGAGGATGCTCCAATGTGCCGGTTGGAATGGCACCATCCAGTGAGCCGATCCCACACGCCGTTGATGATCTCCTCCGTTGTGTCGTTGGCTCCCGCTGTTCGGACCGCACGCAACAATGCCTCCAGGGCATTTTCGAATGATTGCTGAGAATGCCCCTCGGCTGCCAAGAGTTCAACCTCTCGATGCAATGCCAGCGGGTCGTTGGTGTCCCAAGCCGCCTGGATTCGCTCTTGAACTGTCGTCATGTCCACGATCCTCCGCGGGTCAACCGATAACCCGCACCCACAGTTCGCGGGTTGCCGCCGGCACTTGTTCAAATTCATCCAGCGCAAGTGGCTCTTTGCCGCCGATGACGCCGTGAGTCGGACTGTCTTGATTGTACTGGAGATTCGGCCATTCCCATTCTATCATGTCCGTTTCTTGCGCGTTGTATGGGCTGGCACGTCGGTAATCTTGTTCACGCTATCGTGGTCGAAGAAGACAAGCGTACCGCCCGGCGCTCTGAAAATGGCGTTCCCGCTGCTCCACAATATTGCCCCAGGGTGATCACTCTCGATGCGCTCCCCGCCGTGCAATTCAATCGTAAATGGTTTAAATGGCCGGCGAGACGTCAACGCATCAAGGACTTCCTCGAAATGGTCTGCGGTCATTTTGCACCTTGCCTTTCTTCTCGACCTTGCGATTGCTCTGATGGGGGCGGCGGGCTTGTTTGGCCGCGCAGCCTCCAGGGCATTTTCGAATGATTGCTGAGAATGCCCCTCGGCTGTCAAAAGTTCAACTTCTCGATGCAAACCAGCGGGTCGTTGGTGTCCCAGGCTGACTGGATTCGCTCCTGGATTGTCATCATATCCGTTCTCTATTAGGGCGTCAGCTGATTTCCCCGCCATGTCCAGGGTGTTGCCGTCCTGCCGCAGCAATCTCATTGGCTACGACGCTGCCAAGAGAGCCCCGTTCAATCCGCCCAATTCTCCAGATGCAGCCCAGGCACATCCTTGAAATCCTTGAGGTTCCGCGTCACCAACCTCGCTCGGCGTCCCAGCGCGACGCAAGCGATCAGCATGTCGGCGCGACGCATTTTGGCCAGCTTTTTGTGGCGGGACAGCTTGCCGAAATGCGCAATGGCAGGATCATCGACCGGCAGCACCGCAAAGTCATTTAGAACCGACTCGGTGTGCCGCATCCTCTCGGCGGCAACGCGGAGTTCCTTCTCATCGGCGGCTTTCAGTATGCTGTCCGTCCGCCCTTTCAATACCTCGATCCAAGTGATGACCGTGACGGCAAAGACATCGTCGGCTTCATCGTAGCGCTTCTTTACTTTATCATGGCCGTACGCGAACAGGGTGAAAATATCCGAATCGAAGACGATCATGAATCGCCCCCATCCGGCCATCCCGCCCGCTGATCTGCGAGGTCTGCCAATGTGGCTTCAAGATCATCGTGATCGCGCAGGATGCCGAAATGCCTGAAGACGGCCTCCTTGGAACCAGGCAGCGGCCGTCCAGGCGTCCCGTTCGCAGATTCCATTGCGCCTGCATAGAGCCAATCAACAGGCGCCGGCGCAGAAATCGCCACTCGCCGCCGATCTGCCGTGCAGGCACTTCGCCCGCGGCCGCTTTCGCCGCCAGCGCCTTATCATTGACCCGCAGAAAGACCGCCGCTTCCGTGAGCGTCAAGACGCATTCAGTCGGTGGTGTTTCGAGTTCAGGCATGACCGCTCCTGTCCAATGAAGGCGCATTTATCATTCTATCTCACCGCGTCCTGAATGCCCGGCTCGCCACGATCGCCTGAATCATCGCCTGCAAACGGTACTCCTCCTTGGCCGTGCCGGTCAGGATGCCGTTCACCAGTTCATGGTCCGCCGCGCCGACCGGCCGGCCGAGCGCGTAGGCAAGCAATTTCTCCGTGAAGCCCTTGAGGAATTTCGGTTTCTCTTCCAGCAGAATGCGCTTGAACTCGGGCAGGGTCTTGAACGCCTGGCCACCCGGCATGACGCCGGAAGCGTCGATCGGCGGGTCGTTCTTGCCTCCCTTGCGGCCCTCGCCGTTCTGGCGTTCGCGCCAGGCGCCGATGGCGTCGTAGTTTTCCAGCGCCAGACCGAGCGGGTCGATCTTGGTGTGACAGCTGGCACAGAAGGCGACCGACCGATGCTGTTCGAGCCGCTGCCGCACGGTCAAGTTCTTCCCCTTGATGACCGGCAGATCGCCGACGTTGGGCGGAGGCAGGGCGGCGGGAGTGTTCCAGAGCACGTCGAGAACATAGGCGCCGCGCCGGACCGGCAGCGTTCGTGTCCCGTCCGACAGGTAGGTCAACAGCCCGGCCATGCCGAGGATGCCGCCGCGGCGGTGTTCCGGCCGGAGCGGCACGCGCCGGAATTGCTCGCCCTTGACCCCGTCGATGCCGTAGTGCTTGGCCAGGCGCTCGTTGACGACCACGAACTCGCTATCGATCAGGTTCAGCACCGGCAGGTCCGCACGCAAGAGTTCGTGGAAAAACTCGTACGGTTCGCGGAGACTGGCATCCCGCAGGGCGTCGTCGTAGTCCTTGTACTGGCGGGTATCGACCATGACCGAGTCGAATTCGCGGACCTGCATCCACTGGCCGACGAAGTTCTCGACGAATTGTCGGGCCCGCGGGTCGGCGAGCATCCGCTTGACCTGGGCACGGAGCACGCCGGGCTCGCGGAGCCGCTTCTGGGCCGCCAGTTGCGTCAGCTCCGCATCCGGCAGGGTACTCCACAGGAAGTAGGACAGGCGGTTGGCCAGTTCATAATCGCTCAATTCGCGCGGTTTGCTCTCGGTCCCGGTTGGCTCTTCCAGGAAGAGAAAAGCGGGCGAGACAAGAACGCTCGCCACCACGGCGCGGACGGCATCGGGGAAGGACTTGCCGTGCTTGTCCTGCATGGTCTGGACCCGCCGCACCTGGGCATCGACCTCCTCCGCCTGTCACCGGCCGGCGGTAGGCCCGCGGCAGGAAGCGGGCGAAAATCTGCCGGGCGTATTCCGGGTCGCCTGACTCCGCTCCCTTGAAAAAGAGTTCCCGGCTCGCTTTCGTCGGCCACTCGGCGAGCGGGCCTTCCACCTCGATGTATTCGTACCACAGGCGCTGCACGTCCTTGGCATCGACCTCCGGGTTCAGGAAGTTCACCGGCCCCCGGAAGTTCAGGGCGAAGCGGTACAGGTTGTCGTAGGCTTCGTCCCGTTTCTTCTGCGCCGCGGCGATCATCTCGGGCGGTTGCTTGGTTTCCTTGGCCCGCGAGTACGCTTCGGCGCTTTGTCGACCGGCCCAGTAGAGCTGCCTCATCTCGGGGTTCGTCCGGATGAGTCTCGTCCCCGTCATCGTGGAAGCCGCGCCAGGGGTGATAGATGTTCCAGCGGAACCGCAGTTCCGGATTGAACCCGTCGCCGCCGCGCCGGAGGAATACGGTCTGCTCATAGACCTGGGGCTGGTCCAGCGGCGCATCGATCGTGAACGTCAAGACTTCGCCGCAGTCTCCCGCGACTGGGGACAGTAATCGGCCTGAATGCGAACGGCATCGACCGCGAACTTCCCGTTGCCTCGGCTGGCGCCGGCGCGAACCCGGAAGCGATACCAACCGTCGCGCTTGATCACCTTTTGCAGCACTTGCTGCGTCTGGCCGCCTCCCAGACCTTCGCTGTAGGGCCAGGCGGCGACGATTTCGACGCCGCCGTCGCGCCGGACATTCAGGTCATACGGCTCCGGCCCGCGCTCCACGTCGGGCAAGGGGCGTTTCTCTTTCGCCAACAGGTCGGAGAACTTGATGTCGCCCCGGTCGAGGACTTCCTCCATGGTCGTCGTTGTTTTCGGACTGCGGCGCAGCAACCCGCTGTCTTCCAGGGCCAGGATCCGAAACTTGTTCGCCTTGACCGGCTCCGCGGGCAGCGCCTCGCGGACCACCAGCTCGGCCACGTCCAGGTACGCCTGCAACTGCGATTTATCGAAGAACAGGGCCGCCCCGCCGCGATCGAAACCGTCCACCTTGCCGTCGGCGGGCAGCTCCTGCTCGATCTTGCGGGCGAAGTGTTCGTCCAGGTGAAACAGATCGCGAACGGTGTTGGCATACTCGGTGCGGTTCAGCCGCCGCATCGGCACCCGCCCGGCGGTGCTTTGCGCCCGTTTCTCGGCGTTGCGCAGTTCCTGATTGACCCATTCGACGACGGCGAACGCTTCCTTGGGATCGGGTTTGGTTTTCTTCTTCGGCATCTTGCCGAGGTTGATCTGATCGATCGCCTCGCGCCAGCGGTCCGCCGTCTTGCCGGCCAGGAAATCGGTGCCCAGGTCATCGACGCGGAAACCGGCCTTGGCCGATGCTCTCGTCGTGGCATTTCCAGCAATGTTTCTTGAGAAACGGCAGGACGCGCTGTTCGTACGTCGCCCGGCTCTCGGCGGACAGGACCGGACTTGCCTTCGGCACTTCACCGGCACGGACTACCGCCCAGGCGTGAACACCAGGACGAACGCAAGCTCGAGGCTTGCGACAAGCGAACGGATGACCGGTACTGAAGGAAGCGCCCTGTGCGAGGAGGTATTCATGACATTGAAGCCGTTTGTAGGCGGGAAGGTCGGAGTGAAAGTTAGGCACGTTATCTGGACGGCGGTTCCCTTATCCTATGGCCGAAATTTCGAGCGGACAGTCGTCAGGGCAGTGTTCACGTCTCTATACAGTAACACGAATCGTTCCAGGTATCATGACATTATTGTTCTTGCTTCGGCTTGCGTGCGTCGGTCACATCGTCCACGGCGTGTCGGACCGAAGGGCGCGAGATCAGCGTCAGATGATTACCACTTAATGCATGCGCAGAGTAAGGAGGAGGTTGTGCCATGGTTTCGCCAATGAACCCACAGCCCATTCTCATGACTGCCTTCGTGGTCCTCTGCATCGGTTGCTGAGGACTCTTGACAGACGATAAGGTGGGGGCAGGCCCACGTTTCGGGGGTTGCCGCTATATTCGCCGCCGAGAAGGACCTCCCCGGGAGGCAAGCCCTGTGCCGGGGGGCTGTTCTGGGACGGTACCCGCGACTTACTTCCGCTGGCGAAGGTTTGCACGAAGGATCGTGCATTCGCCTGGCCTCCAGTGCCGGTCTAGCAGCGGCCGCGGCGAGCCCGTATCATAGACGACAGGTGAGCAGACCGCGCCTGCAAACGGAGGAGTCCACATGCTGGTCTACACCGTAACTCTACCGGTCGGGACCAAAGACAAGGAGTTCGAGGCATACACCCGCCTACTGGAGGAGGTTGGCATCGATGTTTCGAACGCGCCACGAATCCCCGAGCCGGGGACCGTGAGGCGCTGGCTCTATGCCTGGAAAAAGCAGAGCGAAGCCGAGCGATTTGCGGCAGAACTCCGCCGACAGACGAGGAACCCAGACTGGTATGTCTACAAATTCGAGACTTCTTCTGAGGAGCGCGGCCCCGTCGCTCCCCTGGACATCACCACCGTCCCGGAGGAATCCGGCAACACCTACTATCTGACACCAGAAAGTCGGGAGCGAGTCGTTACTGCTTATCCCAAAACTAGGCTCCCGCTAAGTCTTCAAGTCGGGATTGACAAACAGCAAGACCTCCTTCGTCAGCAGGGCAGCAAATGGTGGATGGAGGTTGCTCGCGTCCTCACTGGACGAACTGATGAGGAGATCGACTCGCTCGGTAGGGTGCGTATCAGCGTTGGGGAAGGCAATGTGGCGTTTCAGAGAATTCCGACTGCTGCCTCGACCTGAAGACTGACCGGGGGAGGGGGCAGAAGTATGTTCTATCAGATTGGAGGTGGCGACCTTTACCGTGTTACTCGAACGAACACGGTCTGGCCTGCCCCGGTTCGAGGGGACGGGGCTTTTTATACTCCCCGGAGCGGAAGCCGCTACAACAGACTTCATCAGAGGACGCTCAGTTGCTCAGAAGACCCCCTTGCGGCAATTACCGAGGGGGCATTCTATCAGGCCCTGAAGTGGAGAGACGCAATCGCCAACTCTTTGGTTAATGCCGTCACATATCCTCTTGTCTCGGATCATGGCCTTCCGTATCGATCCTCGTCCGCCGGTAATCGATGTAGAGCATGCAGCGGCGGGTGTGGCGTTCGGCTTCTCGCCTCATGTTGTCACTAATCCTGGCCAGAATTATCGAGCCACGCAGGACATTGCAGACTTGGTTAGGGATTTCATTCCTCCTGTTGGATCCCCCGACCCTATCCCCGAAGGAGTCCGCGCACCTTCGGTGCGTACTTCGAAGGTTGGGGCGTATCAGCCGAAACAGTTGGCGTTGTTTGTTATGGAGAAAAATCCCCCGGCTCCTCATCCTCCGATCGTCTTCTTCGATCAAAGATCAAACCTGTCCGCCAAAATGCGCCTTGAGTACAAGTTCTCCGCGGCGCCTCCAGCCAATGGCCCGGTTGATTATCAGAGCGTAGCCATCAACTGGACCAAGCCGAAGTTTCGCCTCTCCACGATAGCGGGGGAGCCTTCAATCTCGCCTGTCCCCGCTCTTGCAGGCCGACCAGGAGGGAACCCGATTCTCTTGAATAGATGGTATGCCGTCACTATTTGCTTATAAGGAACACCAACAGCGCCAAAGGTGAAATGTTCTGCCCCGGTCCTGGCGATCAGACTGTTCAAATGGGAGTCGCAAGAGATGCGGGCCAGCACCTCCGGTTCGGAGTCGGCGATGAGCCCTGTCCCTTGGGGTCAGAGGCGGGTCAGCCTGGAACGGCTGGTCCTGGTAGCCCGCCTCCCCGCTGAGGGCGTCGGTGTGGTAACTCTCGCAGTCCAGGGGCTACTGACGGTGCCCAAGCCACTCGGCGACTTCCGTCTCGATGGCGAGGCGGAGCAGTTCTTCAGCGCCAGGCCAAGTTGAGCAATGCTCCCTATGCCATTGGAAGTGTTGCAGGCTTCGGACACATCGCCCAACGCGCCGAACAGGTGCAAGGGTATCGGCCCGTCTACCATCGGCCGCACGAACGGCAACAACACGACGGCGAGGGGATGGATCCTGCTCGGCAAGCCGTCTCGACTCATCGTTCAGTCGTGGGTGGTCCCACGGAGAACGTCCGCGCGATGCTGGTGACGTTGCCTTGCTTGTCCTTGACGGAAACGGTCAGCTTGCCTCGGAGAAGCTTCGTGATGGGCCGTGCCAGTTGCAGTTCCCAGCGGGAGTCGGGTAGCGCCTTGAACCTCGTGGCCAGGTTCTCGCCGGCCGGCACCCCGTCGATCGCGAAGTCGGCGACCACCTTGAAGCTGTCCAGGTCCAGGCCGGTGCCGTAATCGTACATGCCGACCAGCAGGCGACTCAGCGGTTCGTTGGCGCCGGCTTTCGGATAGGTCAGCGTCAGGGTCGGTCGTTGGTCGTCGAGCATCCAGCCATGACCGCGTTTCTGCGGGTTCTTCGGGTCGTAATCGCGGTCGATGGGGCAGCCGAGATCGATCCAGCGGACGAGCGTGCGGCGGTCCTCGTCGGTCAGCGGGGCCACCTTGATCTTCTTGCCGTCCGGACCCTCGTAGGTGCCGGCCACGGCCTCCGGCGGCGGCATGATGCTGCCCTTGAAATCGCCCTCCAGGTCCAGGATTCGCTTGTGTTTCGCGGCGCCGTCCGGACCGGGCAGCGGTTTCTCGGGAAAGCCGTCCGTGCGCCGGCCGAAGAGCTTCCAGATCAGCGGGCTGTTGCGCGAGCGGAAATGCCAGATATAAACCTTGGCGTTATTGTCCAACGTATCCTCGGCTTCCAAGTTGCGATTGCTCCGATTGAGCGTGCGGTACGTGGCCGGTAGCGGACCCGCCGCGGTGCCGCCGACGAGCTTGTTGTCATCGAGAACCAGGTTGCCGGCAGGCTTGGCGGACTTGCCGCTGTGGCAGGCGACACAACTCCGCTCGAAGATCGGCCGGATGTCGCGGTAGTACTCGACATTCTGCACGCCCTGGACGAAGCGTAAGCCCGTGTGTCCTGGGCGTCCCACTTCTTGCCGGACTGATCGTTCTTCTTGTCGGTCAGCAGCGGCGTGGACTTCGTCAGGTCAAAGACCTGGTAATCGGGCCGGGCCGCGGCGGTGTCCTGCGAACAGGGTCGGCTTCTGGCTGTGGGCGTGGCAGCCGCCGCAGTTGGTGCGGATTTCGCCCGGCCGGAGCTGATGCCAGGTCTGGGCCATGTTCAGCACCATGCCGTCCTTGTCGAGCGTCTGGAAGGTCCAGGCCATGTCGGCGGGAATCCTGGCGAGGAAGCTGGTGTCCGGATTGCCGTCCGGGTCGGTCGGCTGCCCATCCTTGCTTTCGGATTTCGGATTTCGGATTTCGTATTTCCGCACAGGGATTTCGCCCAGGATGCGCAGGCGTTCGCCCGCCCTGTTGAAGAACTTGTCGGCGACGGGAATCGAGGCCGGCTCCAGGGCCAGGATGCGGATGGCGTGGATGTCGCTGTTGGCGTAGAGGCCGGCGTCGGCTCCTTGATGCTGCCAGTTGAGCCGGCCGAGGCCGTTCTGCCAGCCCCACGGCATGCTCCTCGTTCCCGGCGGCGGAGCCGAAGACGGAAACACGGCATACGGATCGCCGGTCGCGGTGACGCTGCCTTCGGGCACCTGGCCTTCGGGGAAGCTCTCGCGCTTGTACAGGCTGGAGCTGCCGACCAGGCCGAAGGGCGTGCCTTCCGGCAGGTGCTTGGAGAGCTTGCCGTCATTGCGCAGGGCCGCCAAACGCTGCGGCTCGTCCACGCCATAGATGCGCTTGTAGGGGACGAGGGGACGCGGCCACTGGGCGTTGTAATTCGGATCGTGCTTGATGAGCAGCATGGCGCCGGGTTCCCAGACCGGCTGGCCGTTCTTGATCAGGTAGATGCCGCCGTGCAGGCCATTGACCGTGAAGAGTTCAAACGGACCGCCGGGCGACCAGACCGTGAGCAAGTGGTTGTCCGGCGCGCCGCACGGATGGGTCACGTGGCCCGTCTTGGCCGACGCCGGACCAACCAGGCCGTGGGTGAACGGCGTCAGCAGTTCCGTGCCGTAGGTCTTGAACCGCCAGTACGTCTCGCCTGCCGTGGTCTTCGCCGGCTTGGCCGGGCCGAAGGCCGGGACGCCTTCCGGCGCCTGCGGCGGCAGCTTCAAGTAGGTGCCGAAGCCGGTCCAGGCCAGCTCGTAGTAATTGCCGACGACGACACTGCCGTCGGACAGCTGGGTCTGGAAATGGTTGGCGGTTTTCGGCGCGGTCGGATTGCGGTAGGCGCTGACGAGCGGCGCCCAGTTGGTGCCGTCGGGATGAATGCTCCAGAGCCCCCAGAAGCCGGCAAATGGACGATGGACCGCCGTAGCCGCGCATGCCCATGGATTCGAACGAGCTGAAGATGATGCGGCCGTCCTTGAGCACGACCGGGTGCAAGGCGCCGGCGACGTTCAGGTGGCCGATCTTCTCGACGTTGTTGCCGTCGTCGTCCATGACGAACAGCTGCAGCGCCTCGTGCATCGAGCCGCGCGGCGTCTTGAAGCCGTCGCGGTTGCTGACGAAGGCGACCCGGCCGCCCGGCAGCGGGCAGGGTTGCATGTTGAAGACGCGCTGGCTGAGGTGGGCTTTGCCTTTCTCCGGGGTTTGATAGTCCGCGGACCAGTCGGCCACGCCCGTGTTCGGCGTGAATTGCTGCTGCGTCAGCCGGACGATCTTGCGCGTCTTGACGTGGACCTTGTAGATGTCGGCGCCGCCACAGCTGTTCGGGCCGTTGCGGCTGGGGTCGTGGAAGTAGGTGTAATAGACCCATTGCGGCGTCGAAGGAGACATAGGGATCGGCGATGGCACCCTTGCCGCCCGCGACCAGCACTTCCTCGCTGCCATCGGGGTGCAACAGCATCAGGTCGGTCGCGGTACACAGGTTGAAGGGGTGGCCGGTACCGGGCCAGACCTCTGCCGGGCGCTCCTTGCCGTCGTTGCCCTTGACGAAGCGCGGGGCACGGACATAGACGATGTCGTAGTCGTATTGGACCGTCTTGTCGTCCGCGATGGGCCGCGGCTTGAGATCGAGTGGCCTTTGCGGAGGCTTTCCGCTGCCAGGAGAGTGGCCCCAACGAGCAAGGCCAGCCCGAGCACGACTGCCGCTGCCCTGATGATTTTCGCGAGCAACATGGTGTGAAGCACTCCTTCGGTGCGGGCGGCAACGAAAGCCGAGAGGCTTCCCGTTGTTAGGGGTTGTGCCGCGCTGAGGAGCGCGGCCCGGCGGGTGAGTTGGGTCGATGAGGGTCGGAGGCAGGACTAGGTCACTGACAATCGAAGGTAACCACCCGAAGGTCCGATGGCAAGGATTTTCTCCCAGATTCGGGTGCATATCCGTCGGGTCGGGCTATTTCCTGGCAATCGGTGGCGGTGTGACTTCCTTCAGCGTGGTCGCTTCGATCACGTGGTCGATGATAATCGTCTCCGGCACGTCGATACCACAGGAAGGCATGCGTATCAAGGAGGAGTTTCACGGCATGTACTCCGCGAACCCCTCCAAATGTTCATCGTCTTCAACAAGTAGCGTAATCATCCCCTTGCAACTGCCCGGCTGGCGTTGCCGTGGCGGCAGCGGTGTCTCCGCACGCACTAACCGAGCAACGGGCATGTTGGCCTGGGTTATGATCAGCTCGTCGCCCCGCGCGAGATGAGCGACCAGTTCAGGTAGATTTGCGTGCGCTTCTTCCATCGTGACAATCGTGGACATGGCCTTCACCGCTGAGTGTTCCGACACGGCTCCTACGTGCGTTTTCTTGAGAATTGTATTGTATCGAGATTAGTTAATCGCCGTCGGCTCACGGAATCGGCGGTGGTGTGACTTCCTTCAGCGTGGTCGCTTCGATCACGTGGTCGATGATAATCGTCTCCGGCACGTCGATGGTGTCGCGCATCAAACCGATCTGAAAAAAGGCCACGTTTTCGTCGAGAAGCGTGGCCGTCTTCGCGCGCGGCACCACCAGCTCGCCGTCGAACCATACCTCGACGAAGCCCTTTTCGGGATCGCGCGACCACAGGACGTGAACGGCAAAGTCGTGCCAGCGACCGGGCGTGAACTTTCCCTTCCCGGTCCAGCGGCGCGCGTACGGTACTCGGGTGCTGTACATGATGTCCTCGCCGCGAACCTCGAAGGACATCAACTGCCGCCAGCTGTTGCGGGTCTCGAAGTACCCGACGGCGTGCATGTCATCCGTGAGCTTCTTGGGGACGAAGACGCTCCAGCCGAAATAGCGTTCCGTGCCCTCGGCGGTCCCCGGCGGTTTGGGTTGGTGCTGGAATTCGATGCGGTCCAGTTTGCCTTTTCGAGCGGCGTTGGTCCCGTCGATCCGCAAGGCGTATTTGCCCTCGCGCACCGGCTCTGTCACGACTTTGACGCTATCGCTCTTGGGTGCGCCCTTCCACTGCTCCGTGGTGCCGGTCTCGAAGTCGCCGCGCCAGAGGATTTCGGCGGCGACCGGGGCCGCCGGCATCAACAGAACCATCCACAGAAAACGGACAAACCATCGCTTGCTTGGAGTCGTCATATTCGCTCCCCGAAGGCCGGCGTCGTTCATGGGTGTGCGATAACGGGTAGCTCGTCGCACAGGGCCAGCGCCGCAACGCCTGCGCGGTGCTGATGTAGGTGATGTAGTTGTAGTTGCCCCGGTACAGCGAATACATCCACCAGCGGCCGCTCACGCGCTGGTTCGCCTTCAGCCATGCGATGCCGCGCTGGATGCGCGTGTCGCTCGCCGGCACGCCGCTCTCGCGCAGCAGCACGATGGCGAAGGCGGTCATGTAGGGATCGCTGCCCGGATTCGCGGCGTCGGGTAGGTTCTGGATCAGCGCGACGACGGTCGGGTCCATCGCCTCCTTCCACGGTTGCCGCTCGGTCGCCGGATGCACCTCGAGCCGCCACTTCAGCAGGTCGGACATGCGCCGCGTGGACCAGCCGCCGTCCGGCAGCTGCTTCCGCCAGAGCATCGCGATCGCGGCCTCGCGCTCCTTCTTCGACACCAGTTCCGGCATGAGGTTGGCGAGCTGGAGCTTGAGCGCGAGTTCGTAATCGTTGATGGGTTGATGCTCGTGCAGGAACTTCTTGATGCGCTCGACGCGCGCGAGCAGCTCCGCATCCTTGAGGTTCGCCAGCCAGCCGGGCGCGGTAACCATCGCCCGCATGGCCTGCACGGTCAGCTCGAAGCGGGTGGTGATGTAGGGGATCTCGATCAGCTTGATCGTGTCGTACATGTTGTCGTCCGGCAGGATCATCAAAGTGTGGCGCAGCGACCGGTCCGTGTGTTCGCTGAGCTTGCCCTCGACGTGTCTGTCCCACGAGGCGAGGCCCGAGCTGCGCCACACGGACGTTGCCGCGTTGCCGTCTCCGGGCTTGCCGTCCGTCTTGGGCACGGACTTGATGAAGTCGTTCAGCACCTCCACGCTGGGCTTGCCGAGCTGCTTCGTCAGGGCGGAGGCGCTCGACCATGTATACGCCGGTGCTGTGACAGGCGAGGCAGGTTTTTTCCCGCACCCAATGATGGGCGCCGTCGTCGAGATACTTCGCCGCGGCCTTGACGGTGTCGGGGCCGAAGGCCTTCACCTTCGGTTCATCCGCTGTGGCGGCGGGGACCTCGATGCCTTCGGACTTGTACTGGAACGTCCGGCTTCTTGGTGTCGGCGCCCAAGGCGATCGCTGTGACAGACAACACGATTGTGAGGAGGCAAAAGAGTGTTTTCATGGGGAGAATATATCCGGGTTCATGGTTAGTCGCCAGTTCCATTTCTGCGAGCCCGCAGCGCCAAGCAAGGACGAGCAGACTGTGCCGCTCGCCCTTGCTTGGCGCTGCGGGCTCGCGGCTCCCCTTGTCACGGAGCAACCGTGATCCGAAGCCGTTGCGTCGCGCTGCCCACCTTTTCGTTGACGACCTCAAGGACCTGCTCGTGTCCCCAGCTCAAACGCCCATCGTCCAGGCGGCGGACCGACCGTTCCAGCGTCACGGTAATGACGACGTCGGCCGTCCCCACGGCATCCGGCACGCCGGTGAACAAGCCGGTGCTCTCGTTCAGGTGCAGCCACGACGGGCCTTTGGTCAGCGCAAACCGCGGTTTCTCGATGTCCCAGAAGCTCGCGGTTTCTTTGCCCTCCACGGTGCGGAGTCGCAAGTCGCCCAGCGAGCGGATGGTGGCAATTTGGCTTTTGTATTCAGCGCCGACCCTTGCCGTCTCAGCGAATTGGCCGTGCAAGAACGGCCGGGGAGCGGCGGCGTAGTTGGACGGCCCGCTGCGCTTCCCGTGGTCGTCGATCGCTACCACGCGGTAGAACGCTTTGTTGGCGTTGGGCAGTTTCACGCCCGCGCCCAGGACCACCAGTTCGTTGCTCTCGGTCTCGGCGACGAAATTGGCCGGCGCCTGCGCGGGCAGCTCCTTGGAACGGCCCACGTTGATCGTGTACGGCTCGTCGCTGACCGTGAAGCCCTTTTCATCGCTGCCATAAACGCGGTACTTGACCGCTTTCCGCCCCGCGCCGCCGGCTTCCCAGCGCAGCACTCGCTGCCCTTCATTTCCCGGGACGGCTTCCAGGCGAACCGCCGACGGCGGCACGGGACCGCCGGGAGTGAAGCTCCACGTCGCACTCCACGGCCCCCAGACTCCCTTGTCGTTCCTGGCCCGGACATGCCACCAGTATTTCTGGCCGGGCGTCAGCAGGCCGACGTAGGGAAGGCTGTACCGCGCCTCGACGGGGTTCGCCGTGTTGCTTATGAGCTTCTCGAAGTTGGCGGACAGCGGCCAGGCCAGGTCGGCACGGTCGGACAACTCGAAGTGATAGTCCGCGATCCGATCCCCATCGGCGACCGCGGGCGCCTTCCACTTGAAGACGACGTCGGTCCCAGTCCGTTGTGCCGCCCTCCTCTGGGAAAAGCGGCCCCGGCGGCGCGGCGGGCGGCCGGGACAGCGACCGCTCGACCCATTCGTGGACGATGCGCACCTTGCGTGCTCCGGTCGACTCGTCGCTATAGGTAAACTGGTTTTCGCCGACGGCCATGCCGGGCAGGGCCAGCGGAGCCATTTGCAGATCGTTGACGATGGCCAGGCGCTTGAGCCGCGACCCCGGCGGCAGCTCGCACTTGAGCCGGTATTCGTAGCGGGCATCGCCCTTGTGCGGGAAATGGAACAGGGCTTCCAGGCCGTCCGTCACCTCGATCCACTTCGTCCCATCCAAGGAGACGGAGAACTTCGCCCCGGTCCCCTCGACATCGAGTTTGCCTCCGACGAACGGGTACGGACTGCGCATTCTTCCAGACGATCATGCCAGTCTGCTTGTCTTCAGGCACCAGCTCGCCGCGCTCCACCTTGACGCCGTCGGCCCGTTCCGTTCCCTTGCGCCAGAGATCCCTGGTGAAGTCCGGGCGGTACTCCCAGCGGCCGTTGCAAACCCGATCCGCCGCGTCGCTACCCCAGACCTTGCCACCCCCGGAACGCGGCCCCCAGAGCTTGATGTCGAGGCGGCCGTGGTACTTGATCGGCGTCAGGTGCCCCCAGCGCCACACGAGCGCCTCGTTGGGCCGCAGAACCATGTTCATGGTCGTGTCGCGGACGCTGTCGCGGGTGCCCTTGAACTCGCTCTCCGAGAGGAACAACGCCGCGGCACCCTCGGCCGCGGCCCGGCTGTCGGGATCGTTGATGCCGTAGGTGTGGGTGCGTTTGAGCAGGTCGTGGTCGCGCACCAGGTCCAGCTCGCTGGCGATGGTCGTGTTGTCGCGCAGGAGGTAGAACGGCCCCATGTCGCCGTCCAGGAGGTTCCAGCGCCCGTCGAACTGGACCTGCGAGATGCAGTGCCCCACGCAGCGGGCCGGGCGCACCGGGAAGCCCGCCGCACGCCAGAGGCCGGCCAGGCAGATGGAATCGTTGCCGCAGGTCGTGTAGCCGTAGACGTTGAAGACCTTGACCGGGTCGTTGACTTCGTTGTCGCCGCTGGAGGCGTGGAAGCGGTGCGTGGTCTGCATCCGCCAGAGCGCGATGGCTTTCTCCCGAGTCGCTCATGCCGGGACGCAGGGCGCCGGCCACGATCTCCTTGACGCTGCGGAAGTCGTTGCGGCCGTTGGAAAGCCAGGGGTTGATCACGTCGGTCTCGCCCACGTTCTCCAGCCGCACAGCCCGGTTGGATTCCCAGGATCTGGTCCCAGACGGCGAAGCCGCCGCCGATGGGAGAGCGGCAGTTCGTGCCGTCCATCGTCCCGCCCTGCGTCACGCGGTATTTCTCCCGTGCGGTGCTCGATCTCCTGCACGTGCCGCCTGGCCACGTCCTGCGGATGACTTTTTGACGCCCACGGTTCCAGCTTTTCGTTCCCCTCCGCACCAGGAAGCAGCGCGGCGGTAAGCAGGATCAATGCTTGCATGGGGTTCCCCCGTCTCCTCCGAACCTGGTTCGCCAGGTGACACTACTTCGAGCGAAAAAGGATTGTCTTCTCGGACGCTGTCGCGGTTTGGGCAATGTTTTACGAGAAGAAGCGAGCGGCGAAACCGTCCTGATTCAAACAGGGCACTGGAGGGATAACACCGTGGTAGGACGGATTTGCAATCCGTCCGTTGTAGCCCGGACGGATTGCAAATCCGTCCTACCACGGCGTTACTCGCCTTTGAGCCATGCCGAGAAACCACTCGCAAAGACAGCCGCTGCCATTAACTGTTGTATGGAGGACGACGTGTTCTGAAGATGATCGCTGCCATCATGAGCGGTGCGCGCATAGAATACCCCACTGAACTGCCTGGACTACTTCGCAATTGGAGGCTCGAAACATGTTGGGGAAAGCTCGGATCGCTTTTCAGTTGGTGCTTTCGTCCACGGCCTGGACGCTCCTGTTCGCCGCCGTATTTCCGTTGAATGCGCTGGCCGGCGAGTGGGTCGATGTCACGAACAATGTCGGGGGAGAGAAATGGGGCGCCTATGGCGTCACTTACATGAAGGCCGTTCCTGGCAATGAATCAGTTATTGCCGGAGTCAGCGAATGTGGACTCTGGCTGACGAACGATGGCGGCGCCACCTGGAAGAAACTTGGGGGCGCCGAAATCAAAAATCGCCCTGGTCGAATTGTTTTCGATCCGAAAGACCCCTCCATTTTTTGGGTGAGCGGCTGCTATGGCGACGCGCCCTTCAAGACGGCGGACGGGGGCAAAACCTTCAAACGGCTCGGCAAACTCGCGCATGCCGATGGCGTGGACGTGGACTTCGGCGACCCCGAGCGCAAAACGCTCTTGTTGGGCTTGCACGAACAATCGCAAAGCTTGCAACTTTCCACCGACGGCGGCCAGTCCTGGAAAAAGATCGGCGACAAGTTGCCCGCGGACAGCAACCACAGTTCCGATCCGGTGATCATCGACTCCAAAACATTTCTCGTCAACACGGCCGGTTGGAAGCAAAAGGCGACACTGGGAATTTATCGCACGGAGAACGCCGGCGAGACGTGGGTTCCCGTCTCCACATTTGGGCCTGCCGGGCAGCCCCTCATCGCGTCCGATGGAGCGATCTATTGGCAGCGTCTCTATGGCGGCGGGCTGCTCAAAAGCACCGACAGGGGTAAAACCTGGAGCGCCATCTCGAATGCCATCAAAAGCAATCCCATTGAACTCCCGCGTAAACGACTGGCCGGATTGGCGGGCAACCAAATCATGGTTTCCTCCGACGGGGGCGCGAACTGGACGAAGCTCGGCCCACCGGCACCCATGAAGCCGAACGGCATTACCTACAGTGACAAGGGCAAGTGCTTCTATGCGTGGCAACTGGCCGACAACTTGAAAAAGCCCGCGCAGTCCATCGTCCGCCTGAATGTTGACTGAACACAACTCTCGGCGTCAGCGGACTGGTCCGGTGCCGGACCAGTCCGCCGAGCAGCGGAATTATCATTTTTCGCCGGATCGCTCTGGTGCTGATCGGCAGGCCCCTATTTCGGCTCGGCGGTCTGCTTCACGACCAATTTACTCAGGGCCTTCAGGTCGAGCTGCTGTCCCTTCTTCGGGAACGGGTGCGACAGCAGCCACCACTCCTCGGTGAACGACGCCGACTCGCCCGGCTTCAGCCGTTCGCGCGGGCCGATCGGCTCGAGTTCGATCCGCGGGCCTGTCGGATACCAGACCGACAGCGTGAGGCCGGCCGCCTCGTTGTACACGCGGTCCGGGTACGTCGGGAATCGCTTTACGAACAGCGTATCGTTCGGCATCGACGTAGGCGAGCCAACCGGCGTAGGAGTCGAACCCAAGTTTCGGCTTCCGCGGCGGGGCCAAGGATTTCGAGGAACCCGTCGCGCTCGCGGATCCGGTCGTCGGTCGCCTTCACGTTGATGACGGCGCTGTCCTCGTACATCGCGTATTTGCTCGGGGAACCGGCTGGGGTAGTCGCCGAGCGGGATCACGCAGATGCCGCCGCCCGGTGAGAACGACCGGCCCCAGTGGCACACCTCGCGCGGCTCTTTCGACACGTTGGTCATCGTCTGCTTGCAGGACAGGCCCACCGAACTTGTCGTGCTGGATGAGGCGGAATTCCCGCACGAGTCGGATTCCCGCCGCCTCGTCGCGCGGACTCGTCAGCTTGGCGGAGTTCGCTCCGGTCAGTCTCGGCCGACCAGTCTCGCCGACCAGATCTTAGGGTGCGCGGCCACGGTCAGCTCCGGCCCGAAATCGAACCGTCCCGCCGTGATCGGCACCGACTTTCCCGGCCGCCAGTTCTTCTCCTCGTCGTCGAGGAACATCGCGTCGTTGCCATCAACCGCGAACTCCAGGACGCGACCACCGGCCTGGGGGCACACCACGGCTCGTGCAGTTCCACGCTTTAGTTCGATGGCCTGCGTGTACCCATGGTAAGCGATTACTCGGGCGCCGGCTCATCGGCAGACGAGGGATGCGGTGGACTCAACGCCAGCGCCAGCATGACAACGAACAACGATCTTGCAGGCACGGTGATACTCCTTGTGCGGTGATGCGCCGGCGTGTTGCCTAATCGCAGGTGAATGCTTGTCCGGTCTGCTCACCACCGGCTTACACTCCAGTTGGTATACAGGATACTGGACCCTGGCGAATGTCAGCTGCAATCCAGATGCGCAATTCTCTTTGCGTGATCGGCTTCCAATCCGCTTTGTCGGAGCCGCATAATTGAAAAAAAGAAGCCCCACCCGCAAAGCGGACGGGGTTTCAACGTTCAAATCACTTCGGCGAATCGTGCGCATCAAATCCCCGCCAACCGCTCCTTCGCGTCGCCGAACTCTTTCAATTCCAGGCCCATCCGATCCATGATCGACAGGTACAGGCTGCACAGTTTCCGCTTGTCGTTGCCCGCGTTGAGTCAGTAGGCTCCAGAAAAGGCTATCTCGGCGTGGTTGGCCTTCTTGCTTTCGGCTGAACCCGATGGACTCACATCGTGTCAAAAGTTATAATAGTCAAAGGTGTGCTTGTACACTATCCCCAAGAGGGTTCAACATGTTTCGCGCCTTGTCAGTGGCGAAGGAACTGGTCAGGCTCTCGTTCACAGGCGACGAGAAAGACCCTCTGACCAATCTTCGCCTGCAAAAGCTGCTCTACTACGCTCAGGCGTGGTCGCTGGTTCTGCGCGAAAGCGAGCTGTTCCCGGAAGAAATCGAGGCGTGGCGATGGGGGCCGGTCGTTCCGAGTGTCTACAACAAACTGCCGGACGACCAAGGGGCAAGCCAGACCCCACCCGCCCTATTCGTCGATTCACCGGACCTCCCGCCGGAGGAAGCGGAATTAGTGCGCAGCGTGTGGGAAGCCTACAACCAGTATTCCACTCTGCAGCTGTCCCGCATGACCCACCAGGAGATGCCGTGGCTGCGCGCTTGGGGGGACCGCCCGACAGACGGGACAGGTTCGGGGAACGACCCGATCAAGGTAGACGACCTGGAGGAGTACTTCGGGAAGCAGGCAGTGCCGGCCTCGCTCGCGGCGTATCACTACGAACTGCGAAAGAGGGAAGAGGAGGCAGAAAAGAAACTGGCGGAGTTCCCGCGCTTGGACCCAAGCCGTCTGAGGGCCGCCTCGACGAGTTATACCCCGGCTGCTAAGGTTCTGTGTGGCGCTGGGGAATAACTCGTGGCAATCGTGCATCGGCGCGGGACGATCCTTACCTCTCGCAAGTCCCCGATCAGAATGGGGTGAACCACAAGGACCGGCATGTAGTTCTCCTCAATGATCTCGATGCTGCCGATATTGTCTTTGATAGTGTTGCCATCACGGGGACTTTCACGCACCCGATCCAGGCTACGTCAGTGAGTCTTACGTGGCACCGGCAAGGGAGGGGGCAAACGGGTCTGAACAAGCCGTCCGTTGCCGTCTGCACTTGGATCGTGACCGCCACGCCCGCCGATATCATTCTTAAGAGGGGTTCGGTGCCGTCACGCGATCTTCTCACCATTCTCCAGCAAGTTCGCGGCAACCGAGCCGCCTCCCCCACCACAGCCGCCGCCGACAACCTCCACGGGCAGCTGAGACCGCCACTCGTCCTGAACTGCCTGCCCAAAAGGCAGGCAGTTCGACCGGAACGCTGCGGGCGGAGACTGTTACGAGATGCCCGAAAACGGGTCAATTTCAGTGATGCGATTTTAATGATTATGCGCCAAACCTAGGAAAGGCGCAAATCGCATAACAATTTTGGCCGGGCGCGTGCCTCCCTGTTAAGTGTTACGAGATGGCTGGCAGCCTCTGCCCAAATTTGCATCACCCCGAGTTGGACGGCCGACGCTGTCTCATCATGTCCAATTGCGAACAAGGCGGTGAACGGGTAGAAAAAAAGAAGCCCCGTCCGGATATCGGATGGGGCATCAACGTTCAAAACACTTCGGCGGATCGCGTGAATCAAATCCCCGCCAACCGCTCCTTCGCGTCGCCGAACTCTTTCATTTCCAGGCCCATCCGGTCCATGATCGACAGGTACAGGCTGCACAGCTTCCGCTTGTCGTTGCCGGCGTTGAGATAGTCGAGCGAGCGGCCGGTCTTCAGCGTGCCACCGAGGCCGCCCGCCAGTGCGACGGGAACCTTGGTCCCGTTGTGAGCGTCCCAGTGCTCGGAAACGAACATGATGCACGAGTTGTCCAGCACGGTCCGATCGCCTTCCTGCATCTTGTCCAGTTTGCCGATGAGGTAGGCGTACTGCTCGACGTGGAACTTGACGATCGCCTGATACTGCGGCCCGGTGTTCGAGTGGGAAAGGTTGTGGTGAGCGTCGCGGATGTTCAGGAACTGGTAGGTCTGGCCCGACAGGTCCCGCGACAGCAGCAAGGTCGCCACCCGCGTGCGATCGGTCTGAAATGCCAGGGCGATGATGTCGCACATCAACTTGGCGTATTCCTTGAAATCCTTGGGCTGACCGACCGGCGGGCGCTGCGACGCGGGCGGCAGCGGGGTATCGTGCCGGCTGGCCTTGTTGAGCATCTGGATTTGCTTTTCGGTTTCGCGCACCGACGTCAAGTACTCGTCGATCTTGACTCGGTCGGGGCCGCTCACCTTGCCGCGCAGATCGTTGGCCTGGGAAAGGGCGTGATCGAGGATGCTCCCTTGCAGCTTGCTCGTCTGGCCGCCGAAGAGGCTGTCGAAGGCGAGTGCGGGATACAACTCGATCGGGATCGGTGAATTCGGCGTGCGCCACGAAATGTGCGACGCATAGACCATCGAATACTGGCTCTCGTGGAACCCGCTGACCGGCTGCTCGCAGCCGAGCACCATGCTGGGCACCGGCGTCGCTTCTTCGAAATGTTGCGACAGCTTTTGGTCCATGCTGACGCCGCCGGAGATCACCCGGCCGCGCACGAGGTTGGCCCCGGAAAGGATGTTGCCGGTGCACCGGGCGTGGCCGCCGTCGCCGTGCCGATTGAACAGGCCATTGATGACGTTGAGCTTTTCCTTGTAGGGCGTCAGCGACTCAAGGCTCGAGCCCAGCTCCATCGCGGCGCCGTCGCCCTTCGACCACCAGTGGTGCGGCGAGATGCCGTCCCCCTGGAAGAGGCAGGCGAACCGTTGCGGCGGCTTGGGTTGCACCGCCGCGGCGGCATCGCCGGCGAAGAGCTTCGCGGATTCCAACCAGGGCAATGCAATGGTGCAGCCCAGTCCCTGGAGCATCGTTCGACGGGAAATCGGGTTAGGATGGCTCACGGTTTCTCTCCGGATGGATCGGTTTTCGACAGAGCGGGCGTGTAGTCCTTGCCGCGTTGATTGCGGAATTGTGGGCTCAGCACCACGGTTTCGAACAGGCACGTGAAACGATAGTCGTTCTTTTCCAGCGCGGTCTGCATCTTTTCCACGAGGGCCTTATCCGAAAGCTCGAGCGATCTGCCCGAGCGCGAAGCCAAGAAACTTGCGGCACAGCGTCTGGGTGAACTCGTGCTTCCGCTCGGCAACCAGATATTTCGAGAACTCGGGAATGCCGTGCGCTGCTTCGCCCGTGGGAAGGCGAACCAGATTGTCGATGGGTCGGCCCGCGAGATCTTTGGTTCGGCTCTTGCCGATCGCATCGAACCCTTCCATCGAAAGCCCGACGGGGTCAAAGCGTTGATGGCACCGAGCACAAGTCGCATTCTCCGTGTGCAGCGCCAACAGTTCACGAATGCTCTTCCCCTTGGCATCCGTCTCCTTGGCCGGCAAGACCGGGACATTGGCGGGCGGGGCGGGGATATGCTCGCCGAGCAGCTTGTGCACGACCCAGAAACCGCGCTTGACGGGACTGGTTCGCGCCGGCTGGGAGTTCTTGGTCAGGAAGACCGCCATGCCCGGGAAGCCGCCGCGCCCTTGCTGAAGCAGGCCGGTGGCTTTCTCCCAATCGGCGCCGGTGCCGCTGAAACGGCAGGCCATAGTGGCTGGCGAGTCGCTTGTTGACGTAGGTCACATCGCTGCGCAACAGTTCGAGCACGGAACGGTCGTTCTGAATCAGCGCCGGTGGCAAAGCGCGTCGGCTCCTCGAACATGGCCTGTTTCAACGCATCATCGAATTCGGGGAACACCTGCCGATTGACGGACTCGCTCTTGAGGAAATCGCCGTATTGCAACCACTGTCCAAAGAACTCCAGCGCAAACCCGCTGACCTTGGGATCTTTCAACATGCGGCGAACCTGGGCACGCAGCGTGCTTTCGTTCTTCAGCTCTCCCCTGGCCGCCAGGTCGAGCAATTCCTTGTCGGGCATGGAAGACCAGAGGAAATAGCTCAGTCTCGAGGCCAGCGCCAGATCGGCAACCGGCTGGATGGTTTTTCCCGCCGGCGGCAATTCCACACGGTAGCAGAAATGAGGCGAAACCAGGATGCGGATGATGCTCGCGCGCACCGCCTGCTCGATGCCGTATTCCTCTTGCCTGGCGACGGAATGGTAGAACTCCAGCAGTTGCTTGTTTTCCTCGGCCGTCAGCGGCCGACGATAGGCCGCTTGCGCGAAGTCCTGCAAGTTGCGGATGTAGGCCGGTTCGGCCTGCTTCAATTGCATGGCCCGGCGTTTCAGCCCCTGGCGGATGTCTTCAAAAAAAGCATGAATCGGGTGCTTTTCCAGGTCCGCTCCCGTGGCGGTCACGTTCGAGCGCTTGAGATAAATCTGCTCGAAGCGGAGCAAGTTCTCTTCCTTGCCGAGGTCGGGATCTTCCTCGCGGATCGAATTGAAATCGGGGTGCTTCAAGAAGCCCCGCTCTTCCCGTTCAAAGAAAACAAAGCCGTGGAGCATCTTGTCGTGGATGTTGGTGCTGAAGTACAGTTCGTCCCACAGTCGATCCAGGTAGCGTTTCTCCTCGTCGCTGAGCACGGAATTGCACAGAGGCTGATCGTCTCGGAAGAAGCCTTCGATCAGGTGAAAACCTGCCGAGATGCCGCGGGTCTCATCGACGAAATAGAACCGATTGGGAAACAACTTGCAGAAGGATTCGCAGGAGGCGGCGAATTGCTTGGCTGCGGGATGGCCGGGGGCAAAAAGCAACGCGCTGCCGGCCAGATCGTCGGCATTCGGCTTCTGGTTGAACAAGCCAATCCGCGCGATGCGCAGTTTGGAGTTCTTTCATCCAAACTCGCCTCGGCATAAAAACGGAGCGTGCGCTGATCCTTCAAGGCCTCCGGAGAGATCTCGATCTCGATCACCGAGGGGACCTTCAACACCAGACTGTCCGGATCGAGCTTGTGGCCGAGCGGGTGGACGCCGAATTCCAACTGTTTGAACTGTTCCGGCGCATAGTTGGTCAGGAAGTCACGCAGCGACGAGGTTCTTCTTGCCATCCTTCGGGTTGTAACTGCCGGGCGATGATGAGCTGAAATTCGGCTGGTTCAGGATGACATAACCATCTTCCATCTCCGATCCGACTTTCGAGACGGAGATGATCAGTTTCGCAGCGGATTTGTCCGGCTTGTTCTTGAGTTCCCACTGGAGACGTTGCTTCGGCTGCTCGATCAGGGCCAGGTTGAACTTGTCCCGGCCGGCCGCCGTTTTCTTGCGACGATCGATGTGCGGGATGGGCGCGTTGCCGGCGTTGGAGACAATCGCCTGCGTTTCGGGCACACACAGCATCAGGCTGAGGCGCTGAATGTCCCCGGCCAGGGTTTGAATCGCCCGGCGTGTTTCGGCGGGAACAGCGGTCTGCGTCGGCTCGGTTGGCGCAGGGAGCGCATTCCAGCGTTGCCGGAGCCATTGGATATGGAACACATCGCTTGAGGCGTCGTCTTGCAGGGCGGTCCAGAGCGAGCGGAGATATTTCGGGCTCAAGCTTGTTTTCGGCCGCCCAGGCCTCGATCGTGACATCGCGCCGGGACGCGGGGCGATGGCGATACGACCAGGCCGCGGCGAGGTAGGTCGCATAGTCGATCTTGTGCTGTTCGTAGAAGCGAAGAATCGCCTGTTCGTAAAACTTCTGCCGGTCGCTGAAGGTCACCACCGGATAAGGAGCGAATTCAAAGCCGGTGGTGGTCAGCAGGACGTGATCGGCGACCTGTTGCCCCGCCGCGTAGTATTTCTTGAAAAGGTTCGGCGACATCACCAGGGCTTCGCTGGTGTTGGTGAAGCCCTCGCCCGACGCCGGATCGACCGGAAAGGAAGCAGTCGGGCGAATATCAACCCCGGTCAGGTCCCGAATGGTGTAGTTGTACTCGGCATTGCTGAGTCGCCGCGGCGAAGAAGTCCCCGGATCATCCGCCAGCTTGCGTGCCTCGATCAGAAGAAGCTTCTCAACGGAGGCCAGGAATTCGGCGCGCTCCGCCGCGGCGGGCTGTTTGGCGCTCGCTGGGCGGCATCTTCTCTTCCTTCAGGAACGTGATGACGTGTTCCCATTGCCGAAAGTCCTGAGCAATCAGGGCGCTGGAAGTGTAGCGGGTGAGGTTCAGCAAGCCTTCCGCGGTTTTCTGATTGTGGCACTTGAAGCAGTACGTCTTCATGAACGGCGCGACTTTATCGCGAAACAAATCATCGCCGCACGCTCTGGGACATGCGACACCGAGCAAAACGAATGAACACAGCAGCGAGCCGAGATGGTGCTTGCGGATCATCAGCATTGCTCCAGATGCTCAGCATTCGACACGACATCGGCGGGAGAGAAGCAACTATCGGTCGGAGTCGAATCGGTTGGCGGGACCCAGGCAGTGGAGTTAGTTTAGCACATCGCGATCCAGTTGCAAGCAAAAAAGCACGGAGACGAGTCAAGGGCGCCTGCTCCGCGCCGATATGAGATGTCGTTCTACTGTCCGCGATTGGCGAACCGGCTGCATAAGCGGCCGGTTCGAGTTTCACGGCGGCTATCCCAGCGGGCGATGGCAACACCGGATGGCGTCACTTCGGCTTGTCCGGTTGCACGACCACGGGGCGGTAACCGGAATTGTCCGACAGACGGCGCGGGGGTTGGTAGCCGATCAGGTCGAGGTAGTTCCGCAGGTTAAGCGTCAGCACGCCGTTCGCCCTGGCCTGCTTGACCAACTCGGTCTTATCCAGGCGGCTCCGCCTTGCTGTCCAACAGTTCGTCGCCGATGATCAGGAAGTTCGTCTCACGGGTCGTGCCCTTGCCATCGGGTAGTGTCACCCACCCGGGGCCCGCCGGCTCGAGGTAGGCGTCCACGATGATGTTCTGCCGCTCCAGCAGCTGCCGAAACTCGCGCAGCTGGTTGCGACCCTCGCCGTCCATGTCGATCAATCCCGCGATCGCTACGTGGCGCTTGCGATCCGGGTTCCAGTTCGGGTTCACGATGACATCGCCCTGCTGGATCGGATCGTTCTTGTTCTTCTCGATCACGATCCGGCATTGCGAGCCTGCCTCGAAGACGTTGACCACTTCCAGGTTGCCCTTCACCGCCGAGAACGCCTTACCGTCTGCCCCGACGGAATGAATGCTGAACGTCATCTGCGGCGTCATCTTCTGGATCGATCCCAGGTTGATGAACACCGTATCGCTTTCGCCCTTGCGTTCGACGATCCGGCCAACCGCCTTGCTCTGAAGTTCGGGGACTTCGATGTCCTTCGATTTGGCTTGGTAGATATTGAGGGCAGTCTGCTGCTGCAACGAGATCTTCCGTTAGCTTGTTGATTCTCCTGTCGGTTAAGATCTTCTCCTGCCTGTCTTCTTCTGAAATTCGGCAAGCTCAATCGACTTTTTCTCGAAGTTATCCTGTGCTTTGTTCTTCTCCTCCTCTAGCACTTTCTTATCAGTGAGATCCTTTGCCTTCCCATCGTCTAGCCGTTTCTCCAGAGCTTTCAGCTCTCTGGCGTATACTCCTGGTGCTTTCTCGTCGCCCTTCAGCGCGGTCAACTCATTTTTGGCGTCGTCTCGCTCCTTTTCCGTGACGACCTTGGCAGCCACCTGGGCTGGACCAGCATCCAGGGCCGTTTTCGCCTCTTGCGTCTTGATCTCCAGTGCCTTCTCGTAGGTCTTGATCCCACCCGGCGGTATGATCGTGTTCAGCCGCGTTTCAATCAACTTTCTGAGTTCGACAATGTCCTGTCGATCCTTGTGCGAAGTGAAAAGGACGTTGGGGTCTACCTCAAGAAACTGCTTGTTCATCTTGTCGTATTCGGCCTTGGTGCCCTGTTTCAAGTGCCCCATGTAGAAACGGCAGAGTAGCGCCTGATACATGTAGAAATCGCGGTCGACCTCGGCGGCACTGGTCTTGGCCTTCTCGTCCTTGACCGCCTTATCCTTGCCCTCGTCGGCGATGAAGCCCTGGTAGCCGAACAGGCCGCCGCCGATGGTCGTCAGGATGAAGAAGACCAGGAAGATGATCAGGGCCTTCTTCGATTCGGGCTGGCCTGGCTTGCGTTGTGACGAACGGGAACGAGCCATGGGAGGACCTCACTGCGCTCGAGGGTGCAATCAATCGCGTCGGCGGAAGGGGATGATGTGGAACCTGCCCCGGCGTATCCGCCGCCTCTTACCCAGTGTAAAGGTTCGTGAGTTCCTGTCAACGGAAACCCGACGGCAAAGCGAAACGCGGCCGGCGTCGTGGCGGCGGATGCCGGTTACAGCGGTTCTGTGAGTTGGTAGGACGGGATGGAATGTGACGGAAACGCGGAGAAGAAAAGGGACGCAGCTCGTTTCAGGAAAAGTGCAGGAAAAGAGCTGCGTCCCGAATGGCACTTCCAGCTGCTCCTGTCACTGCTGCTACAGACGACGAACGGCTCCCCTCCACTGCGAGGAGATTTTTGCCGTTTCTTTCGCTCCGGCTCCTTGTCCTCTTGTAACCGGCACCGCCTGTGTCTATACTTTGCACCGGTTTTCGGCCGTCTGTGTCTCGGTTTCGCATTCCTTCTCGACACGGACGGCCGATGCCATCTTATCCACTCATCACCCTCGGGTCTCGTTTTACCACCATCCTCAAGACCTTCTCCACCGGCGACGCCGTCGGCGAGCAGACGCTGTCCGCAGCGCTGATCCAGCGCGTCGCCGACGACCAGCAGGTCCGCTTTGCCGGCGGACCCCGCGACATCTTCACACCCGCCCTCACGCTCTGGGGCTTTCTCGCCCAGGTCCTCAGCGGTTCCAAGTCCTGCGTCGCGGCCGTCGCCCGCATCATGGTTCTGCGCGTCGGCTTGTCATTGCCTCCTTGCTCCGCCAACACCGGCGACTATTGCAAGGCACGCCACAAACTGCCCGAACCCTTCCTGCGCGAACTGACCCACACCGTTGGCGCGGCCGTCGAGGACCAGGCCCCGGAGTCCTGGCGTTGGCACCGCCAGCGCGTGCTGCTGGTCGATGGCTTCACCTGCACCCTAGCGGATACCAAGGACAATCAGGCGGTCTATCCGCAACCGTCCTCGCAAAAGCGTGGCTTGGGTTTCCCCATGATCCGCGCCGTGGTGCTGCTGACCTTCGCCACAGCGTGTGTCCTCGATGCGGCCGTTGGACCCTACAAGGGCAAGGAAACCGGTGAGACCGCTTTGTTCCGGCAACTCCTCGACCGTCTGCGGCCGGGGGATGTGGTGGTGGCCGACCGCTACTACTGTTCGTACTGGATGATCGTCTTGTTGCAGCAGCGTGGCGTCGCCGTCGTGTTTCGACTGCACCAGTTGCGGCACTACGATTTCCGTCGTGGCCGCCGCCTGGGTAACGACGATCATGTGGTGGTCTGGACCAAGCCGCCACGGCCCAAGTGGATGGACGCGCAGCAGTACGCCGCGTTGCCGGACACCTTGACGGTGCGCGAACTGCGTTTCCGCGTCACGCACAAGGGTTACCGCAGCAAAGAAATCGTGGTGGCGACCACGTTGTGCGACGCCGTGGATTACTCCAAGGAAGAGTTGGCCGACCTGTATCAGCAGCGTTGGCATGTGGAACTGGATATCCGCGCCATCAAACAGACATTGAAGATGGACCAACTCAGCTGCAAGACGCCAGCGATGGTGCGGCGTGAGTTTTGGGTTCATCTGCTGGGCTACAACCTGGTGCGCAAGGTGATGGCGGAGGCGGCGTTGACCAAGGGTCTGTGTCCGCGGCAACTAAGTTTTGCGGGAGCGTACAGATCCTGGAGCAGTTCCGCTGGCTCCAGTTGTTTGGTTCGGAGGAGATGCGTCGGGTAGTGACGGTGGTGCTGTGGATGGCGGTGGCCACACACGAGGTAGGTAACCGTCCGGGTCGTGTGGAACCGCGTCGTGTCAAACGGCGGCCCAAGTCGTATCCGCCGTTGACGAAACCGCGGCAGGAGGCACGCGCGGAACTGTTGAGCCAGTAAAGACCGAGGTGTTCGCGCTGGTGGGAGAATGAGGAAGAGGTGGGGAAACCAGGCGTGGCAGTGCAGGACCCAAGGGGCCGACGGAGAGGTTGGCGCCGCGGCGGACAGCGGGAGCGTCGGGGCTCGGCCCGGCAACCCTGCGGACAGGAGCGAGTCGCCAGCCGCAGGCTCCAGCTGCAAAACCTTGGCCTGGCAATAATTGCAACGGAAGTGCCATTCGTTCCAACCACCTTTTTCCTCTCACGATTAGAAGGCACCGATGTTCACAGTGTCATTGACGACGTCGAAAACGCCGCGCTGATCCGTGGCCAGAAAGACGTCGCTTCCAAACCTGTGGGAGGCCGCGGTTGTGCCGTTGTAGCCGCGTTGCACCGTGAGCGTGTTATTCGTGAGATTGACATTCGTGACGAGCATTTCCTCGCTGCCGATCAGGATGACATAGTTGCCGGGCGTGCTGGCGATGGCCGCGGCATCGCTGACAAAAATGGTGGTGTCGGTCAGGCCAATGGACTTGGTGGAACTGGTCAGGGCGCCGCCGGGGCCCAGGGCCGGACTGCCGGGCAACGGTTTCATGGTCAGCGTCGGCCCGCCGTTGTTGGCCAAGGCGGCCAGTAGAGGATTGATGCCGACTCGGTTATGGTTGCTATCTCCGTTGCTGATCCCGCTCAGCCCGGTGCCGTTGCCGATGAGGTTGTAGCTGCCGGCGGCGTTGCCGGCGACATCGGGGTCGCCAGCTGCAGAGGAGTTGCCGGCGACGATCGTATTCAGCAGCGTCAGCGTCGTCAGCGTCGTGCGGTTGAGTATGCCGCCGCCTCCAGTGGCGGAGACGACGCCGCTCGCAGAGTTACCGGACAGCGTGGAGCTACTCACCGTCATCGTTCCGAAGTTCGCAATTCCACCCCCACCCTGCGAGGAGGAGTTGCCGGAGAGGGTGGAGTTGCTCACCGTCAGCGGTGCCGGCCGAGTCGTAAATGCCGCCGCCGTCCCCGGAGGCGGAGTTGACGGAGAGGGTGGAGTCGCTCACCGTCACCGTGCCCCCGAAGTTGTAGATGCCGCCGCCTTCGGTGGCGGTGTTGCCGGAGAGGGTGGAGTTGCTCACCGTTAACGTGCCGCCCGAGTTGTAGATGCCGCCGCCGACGATCGCGGTGTTGCCGGAGAGGGTGGAGTTACTCACCATCATCGTGCCGAAGTTGTAGATGCCGCCGCCTTCGGTAGCGGAGTTTTTGGACAGGATGCAGTTGCTCACCGCCAGCGTGCCGCCGTTGACGATGCCGCCGCCGACGAGGTTGACTTGAAGAGATGCACCTTCGATGGTGAGACTGTCCAGGGCCACCTGTGAGCCAGGGTTGACCGTAAACACCTCGGTTCCGGAACTGGCGTTCGCCTTGATGGTGATGTTTTGACTGGTGCCGTTGAACGTAATGAGCCCGGACTCGGCCCCTCCGCTCAGAACCAGAACGCCGCCGGTCAGGTTGATGGTGCCGGCGCCGGCGGTGAAGTCGATGACGACGGGGTTATTGTGCGCCGACTCAGCAACCGCCGTGGTGATGGCCGTGCGCAAGGCGGTGTCGGTATAGCTGCTGACGTTGATCGTCACCGGGTTGACCGTCAGTTGGCCGGCAACGTAGGTGATCGTGTAGTTGGCCAGCCCCGTGCCCACCGCAGCGCTGGGCACGATGTTGTACATGCCCACGACCGCCGGCGCGGCCGCTCCCGGGCTGGCCAGAGTCACACTTGTGACCGTGTTGCCGTTCGTTAGTCCCTTGGTCATGAACCCGGTTGTCCCGCTGAAGGTCAATTTTTGTCCGTAAGGCTTGCTGGCATTGCTGGCGGTGATCGTCAACGCCGCCTGGGACACATTGAGCGTCACGGTCTTGGTGGCGTCGCTGTAATCCGTGGTATCGGTCGGCGTAAAAGTGGCTGTCAGGGCCTGATTGTTGCCGGCGTTGAGGACAGTGCCGACTGGCGAGGAATACTGGAAGGTCCCGGCCACGCTGGCGGTGGCGTCCAGTCTGCGCTCGATCAGCTTCGTGCCATAGGTGATGCTGGCCGGGTTGCTCCAGGTGATGCCTGGCGTGGCCTTGGCCACGGTTAAAGTCTTGCTAGCGTCGCTGCTGGTGCTGAAGCCCGTGCCCGGATTGTAAAGAGCGTGAATCTGGTAGGTGCCCGCCGCCGTGTTGGCCGGAAGGGTGTAGACAACACTGGCGATGCCGTTGGCTACGGTGCTGGAAGTCGCGGAGGTACCAATCTGGGTGGTCCCCGCGGCATTGAAGACGCTGAACGTGACGTTACCCACATTGACCGTGCCGGGACTGCTGGCGGGTGCCACGCTGGCGCTGAGGGTGATGCTCTGGTTGGCTGTCGCGAAGGTGGCATTGACAGCGCTGGCCGTGGTCTTGGTGGCCGTGGTGGCCGTGAGATTGGTCAGGCTGAAAGAAACCGCCGAGGCGGCGCCGCTGGCCGAAGCGCCGACCGAATACGAACCGGCCAAACTGTTGGCCGTAGGCTTGACGCTGGCCTGACCGTTGGCAATCGTGGCCCTCGTGCTGGAGAGTGTCGCCGCGCCGCCGCCGGCGGCCGGGTTGACGGCAAAGGTGATGGTGCCGCCGGTGACTGGTTCAAGCGGATCATTGGCCGTCACACCCACGACCAGGGGATTGAACGCCGTGTTTGCCTGTGCCGACTGATTGTTGCCACTGACAATGCTCAGCGAGAACCCCTGGCTTTCATCGGCGCCGATGTCGGGGTTGCTCGCGGGCCGGCTGAAGCCGCGTTGGTCGGTGGTGATGCCGGCAACGGCCCCGCCGGCGTGGATGGCCGGACTGCCGGGCAACAGGGTCATGGTCTGGGTTGCACCCCCATAACTGCCCAAGGGTGCCAGCAGCGAATTGATCGGGCTGCTGCTGGTGCCGACCAGATTGTGATGGCCGTCGCTGTTGCTTATGCCGGTCAGGCCGGTGCCGTTGCCGATGAGGTTGTAGCTGCCGGTGGCGGTGATCGTGATGCCAAGGGCGCTGCCGTCGGGGTTGGCGATGTCCGGGTCGCCGGCGACGGAAGAGTTGCCGGCGACGATCGTGTTCAGCAGTGTTAGCGTGCTGCTGTTGAAAATGCCGCCGCCGCCGGCGTCGTCGACGGCAGCGGTCGCGGAGTTGCCGGAGAGGGTAGAGCTGCTCACGGTCAGCGTGTCGAAGTTGGCAATGCCGCCGCCGCCCTGCGCGGAGGAGTTGCCGGAGAGAGTGGAGTTGCTCACGGTCATCGTCGCGCTGCCGGCGACGCCGGAGCCGAGGAAAGCGTTACAGATGCCGCCGCCCAGGAGGGCAGAGTTGTCGGAGAAGGTGGAGCCGCTCACGGTCACCGATCCCTGGAGGTTGTCGATGCCGCCGCCGTTGCCGCCGCCAAGCTCGGCGCCCACGCCCTCGAAGCCGGAGACGGAATTGCCGGTGAGCGTGCAGTTGCTCACCGTCAGCGTGCCGTCGTTGAGAATGCCGCCCCCGACGTCGTCGGCGGAGTTGCCGGAGAAGATGGAGTTGTTCATCGTCAGTGTGCCCAGGTTGCCGATGCCGCCGCCGCCGGGAGCGGAGTTGCCGGAGAAGGTAGAGTTGTTCACCGTCAGTGTGCCCAGATTGGCAATGCCGCCGCCGCCGTTGGAGCCGTCGTCGAAGTTGGCGACGGAGTTGTTGGAGAGGGTGGAGCTGTTTACCGTCAGCATGCCGTTGTTGAGGATGCCGGCGCCATTGCCGGCCGTCGATCCATTTTCGATGGTAAGGCTGTTGATGACGACCTGGGAGCCGCTGTCCACCTCCAGCACGCCGGATTGGCCTTGTGCGTTGAAGGTGATGGCCTGGTTGGTGCCGTTGATCGTGATAAGGCCGCTCCCAGGCCCCTCATTCAGATCGAGGGCGCTGCCGGTCAGCTTGATGGTGCCAGTGCCGCCGGTGAAGTCGATGTTGACGGCAGTATTGTTCGCCGAGGCCCCAATTGCCTGGGTGATGGCAGCGCCCATAGCCTGTTCGGTATAGGTGTTGACGTTGATTTGAATTGGAGTTGTGGGCGTCAGACGCTCCTCAAGGATTTCGAGGCGAGGACGGGCTTGCGTGTGTCGTTGGGCCCGGTTCGTCGTGGGACGCGTGCGGAAACAACGCCTGAGCAAAGCAACAAAAAGCATCCGCACCTCGCGATTTTAGCAGTTCCCTACCCGAAAAACGTGACCGGTCATTCATCCAAATGGCCAGGTGCCCAGAGTCTGCCCGCGCTGCGCCGTCATGCCACCTTCGCCAGCACCGCGCTTTCCCACCCTGCCGGAGCCTTCCCGGGGCTGCCGGGGGCCGGGTCGAGGAATCTACTGATTCCTTCGGCACGGGTCAACGCGAACCGCGCGGATGCGACTGATGGTCACGGCCGCCAATGTCCTGGCGCCAAGCAGGACCCAGCCGGCGGATTTGAGCGTGAAAGAATAAGAGGGGTCGGACGCAGGGCTAGACGAGTTGGCCGGCCTCACGTCTCTGGAGTGGCTCCGTCTCGCTGGCATGGAAGTCACCGACGCGGGTGTCGAAAAGCTCACCAAGGCGCTGCCAAAACGGTCGGTCTTCCGTCTCTAACAAAGGGGCTGCCAAAAGAGCGCACATGGTCGCAAACACGGCCCGCAGGGCCTGGTTCAAACGGGGCACCGGAGGGGTAACACCGTGGTAGGGCGGATTGCCGATCCGTCCTACCGCGGTGCCACCCGACTTTGAACCATACCGAAGCCGATCCTGTTCGACGCCCCCTTTTTCTATGCTATAGTATGGTTGTGACATCCCTAGAACGGACGGGGATCCCTGGTTCGGAGGTGAGCCGCGTCGCTCCGAATCGGCGGACGACTCATCCGGAGGGCGGACCGCGGCGACCAGTACGGCCACACTCATGACCCGTCTCAAACAGTTCACGAAAGCGGCTTTGTGCGGCTGCTACAAATACTCCGGTGCAGCCCGAGTCCAGGAAGCCGTTCAGCGCTGGGCCGGCCAGCAGTTTGCCGCCATCCTCCTCTTCCACCGCGTGACCGATGCCATCCCCGAGGACCGTCTCACGATCGGCACCGCGCGGTTCGAGCGCGTCTGCCGGATGCTGCGCCGCTTCCGCGTTGTGCCGCTGGAGGCAGTGTTCGACCTCGTCCGTTTGGGCAAGAAAATCCCGGCACGAACCGTGGCGATCACCTTCGACGACAGTTACCGAGACAACCTGTTCGCGGCGCGGGTCCTGGCCCGCTACGGCCTGCCCGCCACGTTCTTCCTGCCGACCGCCTTCGTGGGCACCGAGCGCATTTTCGACTGGGATCGCCATCTGCCGCGGATGCCGAACCTCACCTGGGACGATGTTCAGGAACTGTCGACGATGGGGTTCGAGATCAGCTCGCACACGGTGACTCATGCCAACCTCGGCAAGGTGTCGTTCGACCAGGCCCAGCGCGAGATCATCGAATCGAAACAGACGCTGGAAAGCCGACTCGACCGCCCGGTGCGCTGGCTGGCATATCCGTTCGGGGGCACCCACGACCTGCGGCCGGAACTCGTACCGTACATCGAAGAGGCGGGCTACGACGGCTGTCTGTCGGCCTTCGGCGGCTTCGTCTATCCGGGTTGCGACGTTCGTGTCCTGCCGCGCACTCCCGTCCCTGTCTTCCACAGCCTCCTGAACCTCGAACTGCACCTCACCGGCTGCCTCGACTGGATGTACGCCGTCAAACGCCGCCTCGGCTGGATGAAAGGCCCGGAAACACCCTTCTCGAACGATGAGCTGGGCATGTCGGTGATCGCCGGGCGCGAAGTTTGCCGTGAGATGTAACTTGGTGGTTACTCACGTTTCCGCAGACTGCGTTTGAAGGTTTTCAGGTCGCTCGGCGAGATGGCCAAGATCGGAACGGCCTGCGTTCGGCCGGGTGAGATTGGCCCTGAAGAAGCAAAGCGGGCGGGCGAGCAGGAAAGATCGCCCGCCCGCTTCATTTCCCACCTCGCGGCCAGTGGTCCAGTTCTTGTGAAATCTTGTTCATCAGGCGCAAGTCGATTGCACAAGAATGTAAGCATTCGGTAAACCCGTTGGGCATGTATCTTGACTCGGCGACAAAGCCCAGGCTGCCTACGTCGAGGATTTCCACGGAGCAGTCGTTGCGTTCCTGGCCTTTCCTGGAAATTACGCTGATCTCGCCCCGCGGATGGCACGGGCCATCACCGATCACGCCACGCCAGTCGGTAGCGGCACGTGTACGAGCGCCTTACCCAGGAAGGATATGACGCCAGTCCGTGGGACCCGGAGGAGATGGATCGCTTGCGCGAGGAGGCGGTGGCTCTGCTTGACCGTTTCGGGAAGGGCTCCTGATGTTCCATCGCGGCGATGTAGTCATCGACGCGTTTTCCCCATGCGCGTGGGCTGCGCGGCAAGAAGCGTCCGGCGCCGGTGGTCCAAGCGGATGCCTACCATGCGACGGTCGGCCACGTGCTTGTCGCGGAGATCACGACGAACCTGACCCCGGCCAACGACCCAGCATTCGTTCTCATCGACATTGCCACACCCGAGGGCAAGGCAACGGGACTGGATCAAGACTCGCTGGTGAGCGGTCTTTTCCTGGCGACGGTCTTCGGCGACCGAATCGACAAGGTGATCGGGAAACTGCCCGCGGGCCTAATGCTGAAGGTCAACGCTTGCTTGAAGGCGGCGCTCGAGCTTTCTTGAGACGCTGGCCAAAGCCATGCGAAACTCTGCTTCTCGTCCGGTAGCCAGCCTCAGAGTCCTATGCGTAACTCGAAACGGAATTTCTCGAACGGCGTTCCCAAACAGGAGTTTGGGAACGAGTAATAAAGGTAGATTTTGATGCGGTCGCCGTGCTTCTCCTACTGACCTCTCGCTTCGTTTTGATGACAATCGCTTAATGGAAACCATTCGTTCCATAACCCGTGCGGAGTGCCAAAGACATTGTCACCTTGTTTCATGATTGTCCAGTCCCCTTTCTCTATGCACTCCCGGACAGATCTGCTTAGAACTGCGCTGAATTCCCACGACATCCAAGAATTCTGAGACACCATTCCGGCCCTGTTGGGATTTGATACAAGTGAAAAGTAATCAGCCAAGCGCCTGAGCCGACAATCCTCCCATGCCAGTTTCTTCATCAAGGCTAGAAACAATTCGCCGATCGGAGCGAGAATCGGTCTCGTCGCGACCCTTCCGCAACAAGTGCAGGTGTTGCAGTAGTGAGGGTAGCACGCTCCGCATTTCCCTTCGGACGCCTTAATTATGGCACGATGCTCCTTGAGAACCTGCTCTGAATTGTCAGGAAGAGGAGGAAGCCTCATCGGGTGGGCGAAGTTTTTAGATACCGTCCAGCTTGCAAGATCAGCGATGCAGATCAAATCAAGCAACTCACGAGGATGCTTGACACAGGCTAGATTTGCTTCATGGAGCGTTTTGCCAACGTTTTCAAGCGGGGCGGATTTGGCCCCCTGCCATACGTGGGAATGTGCCAGCAACCCGTATAGAAGCGGCGTATTCAGCTCAAGGTATGGAGTACCGAGGCGCGGCTGAACGAGACGTTTTATTTTGGTGCAGTTGTCAACCGTATCTTTAATATCTTTGGCCTTGAGCGTCAGTTTGCATTCAAAGGCCGCGGCGATTCCGCCAGCGAGGTAGAGTTTCTTGTTGAGCAAGTGGGGCGGGTAACTCGGACTAAGAATGATAACATCCACTTGGGGACTTGCTTCATCTGTGTGACCAAGTATTCTGCCTTTAGTGACGACATGATATTCTACGGGCAGCCACTTCCTTAGTATCTCGGCCCAGTTTTCCTCCCCTTGATCGCCAGCCGTTCCGGGGTCTTCCGTCGTCCTTTTTTGCACCCGTTCGTATTCGGCTTGCAGCGCCGAAGTCTCGGCAAAGATGAAATCTAACACGTCATTCTTCGGTGACATAGACGTCTCTCCGGTCGACGGTAATCCAGCCGGCTCGCTACTGCCGAGGCGGGCCAGACGATCGATTAGCGATTCGGGGCTATGAGCAGTATCGCCGAGCCAAACGGCCGGCTCAGCCGGGTTCATCCCGTGCTTGGTTACCATCCCTCGTATCGCTCCCGTGCGCTGGCGTTCGCGCTTCGTCTCCTCACGGGCCGCGGCCTCGGTTGTCTCACAGGCGACTTGTCTCCAGTTGGACACGTCGCGCTCGTCTTCGGCAAGCAACAGCCAGCCGTAGAAGAATGGTCCACTGACTCCATCCCAGTGCATCCTGTAGTCCTTGCGATTGTGATAGAGCCAGCAGAGACGGCAGTCCTTCTGAGCGTCGAAGTCTTCACCCGGACGGTAGCGATCACACGTGCATGGTCGTGGCATTGGCTCGCCTCCATTTTCAGACTGTCACAGGGAATAACGCCTCGCGGATCATCGCCACCTGCCACTTCATCGCGTAGCCACTTTTCATGCTTTACCTCACTTCGAGGTCGAGGGCCAATTCCCCTCCGAAAAGGTTCCTGATTCCCGACACCTTTTCTCTTCCGGCGCTCCACCTATGCATCCCGCAGCTCCCTCCAAAACTGAATTGCTGACTGCGTGCGCTGATGGACATGCCTCCGCAGCGCCTTCGCGATCACGCTCCCATATCGCGAGGGCAAATTCTCGGCCGCCTGTCTAGGATTGCCAGACAAAATCTCGGCCTGAGTGAACGACGGAACCTTCTTCGTGAGCAACCCCAACAGGAGAAGCCCCGAGTGGTAGATGTCAACGTGCTTCCCCACCACGCCGAACTGCCCAGGGTCCAGGTACTCCGGGGGCAACATCCACTGAGCCATGATTGTACCAAACAGCCGGATGTCCCCTTCGAGCTTGCTGATGCCAAGATCTCCGATCTTGAAAATCCACTCGGGTGTCGCTGCCGGATCGATCCGGCTCGGGACCTCAGCCACCAATACATTCCCCGCATGCAGATCCTTGTGGACGTAGCCATAGCTGTGGATAAAGTCGAGGCCGTGCAAGATGTCACTCGCCACGTGCAATAACCAGGGTTCACCGGAAACGTGTGGGTCCGTGATGAACTGCTCTAGTGTAAGGAAGCATCTCTCGACGATGATGTAGAACGTGTGCTCGCAAACGAAAGCAGCATGAACGTATGTAACGTTGGGGTGGCGAAGTTGCCGCAGGTTATTCAGTTCAAGTTCCCAGCTGTCCTTGACCTCTTCGTAAGTCCGACCAGATGGCATCAGGATCTTCGCTACCAGATCGTTGCCCCATTCATCCGAGCATTCGTAGACGCGCCCGAACGCCCCGGCACCCAACTCCGCTCCCAAGCGGTACTCTCGCCCGTTGAACTCGATGACATCGCCATCCGTAGGCAGTGTCATCTTCTTTGGAGGTTGGGTCGGGATGTTACGTGGCATGACGCCCTCCACCGCCGAATTACTGATTCACGTAACTGGCGCTGGCATTATAGCAGAATGCCGGCACTTCATTGCGGAGGCGCCGGCACCTTAGCGAGAGACCGGCACATTAAACGAGGGGTGACGGCACTTGATGCCGCGCCGGCACATTAGTGCGGGTCGAAGGCTTCAAGCCGGCGCCCGCACTTTGTCCTCGTCTCATTGGAACTCTGTCCCCTAGGCCATCAAAGAACCTTCTCGGTTTTCTACGACACCAGCGCCTTGCACTCCACCCCCTTCCGCCGAAACCCCTCCAGCAGCTCCACATGGTGATTCTCATCCCGGCACGTCACCAGCACTAGCCACTGCTCCGGCACGTCCACGATTCCCGGCGGCGCCGGCCGTAACCTCGTGGTACCACACTTCTTGGGGAATGTTCCCATTCGTCATGGCTACATCTCCGGATTCGTTCAGGGGGGTGTGGGGGGAGGGTGAATGCAATGAATTATGGAGCGTGTAACCGGCTCACCCCGGATATTGGGAGAGAAAAAAGAGGCCGCGGCTCCATTCGGGCGGCCGATCGAATCGAGCCGCGTCCTCGTTTGTTTCCCGCTTTTGTCGCTTCTTTTCCGCCTTCGTCCCGTGCCCGGCGCAGCCAGCAGCGCTGGCGTTTCGTGAAGCAAAGGTTATAATTCACAGGCAAGGTTCGCAGATCTTCTCCCCGAGGAGCCGAAGCCATGACCCTGACCGTCGAGGCCATCTACGAGAACGGCGTGCTCAAGCCGGCCCAGCCGCTGCCGCTGAAGGAACATGAGAAAGTTCGCATCACCATCGAGCCGGAACTAAGCTGGGCCGAACGGACGGCCGGAATGCTCCAGTGGACCGGCGATCCCGAAGTCTTGCGTCGCATCGCCGAGGACGACGAGTTCAGCATCCTGGAGTCGCCATGACCTTCGCCAGGTCCCGGCCGGGTGCCGCGATCTTCCTGGACGCGAATACGCTCATTTACCACTTCACCAACGACCCGACGTACGGGCCGGCTTGTACCCAGCTCAGCAAACGAGTCGAACGCGCGCACCTCTCTGGTTTCACGTCCGCGCACGTCCTCGCGAGACGTCGCCCATCGCCTGATGACTCTCGAGGCCATCAACCTGATGGGCTGGCTCCCGGCAGGGATTGCGGCTCGTCTGCGGAAACACCATGTCGAGATCCCCAAGTTGACGCGTCTATCGCCAGGCGATCGCGCGCATTCCGCATCCTGGGGATTCAGGTGCTCCCCATCACCCACCCCCTGGTCGAGGCTGCCACGCTGGTGAGCCATCAGTACGAACTCCTCACCGGCGACGCCCTGGTATGTTGCGGTCATGCAGGCCAACGCGCTGACCCACCTCGCCAGCGACGATGCCGACTTCGACCGTGTGCCGGGACTGACGGCTACGCCCCTGTTTGATTTCTTTCACCACCTGCTGCTATGCCGCGGGCGCAGGCCGAGCGCCGGGGCTTGCCGGGCCGGAGAAAAAAGAGGCCGCGGCTCGATTCGGTCGGCCAGGCGAATCGAGCCGCGGCCTCTTTTGTTTCCCTTTTGTTTCCTTGCCGACGCCGCTCCCATCGGCTGGATCGCTCAATAGACTGCTGGCAGCGTACCCGCTTGTGCCTGGCGTAAAACGACTCCGCGATGCCGGTACGGCGGCTGTTACCGCCCGGCGGGAGTGCCGCGTGAAGTTCGCTTACATGCCTCTGGCGATTCGGCAAGGCTCGCCGGTCGTGACTGCAACGGTGCGCTACCGCCCCAAGGGAACGCGGAGGACGCGGATCATTTCCGGAAATAATCCGCTGTCCTTTCTTCAACCTTCTCCGAAGACGCTCCGACCTCTTCTTTGGTAATCCACCGCTCCACCAGCGCCAGACATTCGCCAAGCCTCTGCGGAGTCAAAACACAAGCAAGCACAAGCTCCTTAATCGCTTCCGGCTCTCCCTCAGCGAAGATGTCCGTCCAGAACGATAGCTCGTGTCGATCTTCCGATGGCTCAAGCTGGATGACGCGAACTCCCAGCCGGCGCTCCGATGAAACAGCGGAGAAGATCGGGTTGCCGTCAGCGAAGGGCGTTCCGTCGGCAAAGGTTGTCTTGAGCCACGGGGTTGCCCACTGCCGCTCTTGACCCACTCTGCGCACCAACTCGTCCCAACGCTCATGCCAAAGTGCCTCGGCCTGGCGGTACTCGTTGCGGTCGTTCAAGAAGTTTGGGAACAGGGACTGCACCATGGTGGCGTTCCTCCGTCAGAGATCGGGTACACAGGCGATTCCACCGATCGCTTCCAGATCAATGCGAATGTGGAGATTATACCTGGGGATGAGAACAATGAAAAAGTGGTTATATCGTCGAATACCATTCGCCCCCTGACTCCATTCTCTTCCCGCGCGGTCATTTCACGGGGGTGGGCCGCGGAGGGCCCCCAACCATCCAACGAGAAACGACCCAGTTCAAAACGCTCCACGTTCTTTTTGCATTCCCGCGCCGCTCCCGTTAAGCTGGATAGTGACCGATGTCGCGCATACCCGCTTGACAGGACGAACCCTCCATGAATCGCACTCCCCGCTTCCTCCTCGCGGCCTTCCTCCTCGGGACGATCCCCTTCAGTGCCGTGGCGCAGGAGCCGATCAAGCTCGCGCGCACGCCCGACATCTCGCCGGACGGCAAGCTCGTCGCCTTCAGCTATCTCGGCGACATCTGGGTCGTCGAAGCCATCGGCGGCGTCGCCCGGCCGGTCACCATTCATCGCGCCCACGACATCAATCCCGTCTTCAGCCCCGACGGCAAGTGGATCGCCTTCAGCTCCAATCGCCACGGCAGCTACAACGTCTTCGTCATCCCCGTCCAGAGCGGCAAGCCGCGCCGGCTTGACTTTCGATTCCGGCAACGAGTTGGTCACCGGCTGGTCGCCCGACGGCAAGAACGATCCTCTTCGCCTCGACGCGCGACGCCGACTTCCCGGTCGGCTTCGAACTGTACACCGTCCCGGTCGAGGGCGGCCGGCCTCAGCGGATCACCACGGCCGAGGGCCGCGAAGGCGTCTTTTCGCCCGACGGCAAACGGCTCGCCTATGTCCGCGGTCCGGGCGCCTGGTATCGCAAGGGCTATCGCGGCTCGTCCAACGACGACATCTGGATCTGCAACGCCGACGGCACCAACAACCGCCAGCTGACCGCCTTCAACGGCCAGGACAACTCGCCGATGTGGAGCGCCGACGGCAAGTCGCTCTATTACGTCAGCGAGTTCCACGGCACCCCGGCCAACATCGTTCGGCTCCCCGCCGACGCGACCGCAACGGACGCCGAAGCCGAAGCAGATCACCTTCCACAAGGACGACGGCGTCCGCCGGGCCCGCATCAGCGGCAACGGCGCGTGGATCGTCTACGAATGCGGCACCGACCTGTACATGGTCGTGCAACCGAAGGACCACTCGAAACCGCGCAAGCTGGCCATCGAGGTCCACGCCGACGACAAGTCCAACACCGAACGGCATGGAGACCTTCACCAACAACGCCACCGAGTTCGCCCTGTCGGCCGACGAGCAGCACATCGTGCTTCGCCGTCCACGGCGAGCTGTTCCTGCATGCCGCTCGCCGGCGGTGCCAAGCCGGTCCGCCTGACCAGACCAACGGCCTACGATCACGGCATCGCCTGGGCGCCGGACAACTCCAAGATCCTGTTCCTCTCCGACCGCGACGGCCACGAGAACATCTATCTGCTGGAGGCCGACGATCCCGAGCATCCGAAGTTCGTCGAGGCCCATCGGTTCAAGACGACGCAGCTGACGCACATCCACGAGGCCGCATCGGCGTCACCTTCGCGCCGGACGGCAAGCGCATCGCTTTCTCCGCGGCGGCAAGCTGTGGACGATGAACCCCGACGGCAGCGACCCGAAAGGGTCGTCGACGACGCGCAGGTCATCGACTACGAATGGTCGCCCGACGCGAAATGGATCGTCTACGCCCGGATGGACGGCTCGTTCGCCAGCGAGCTGTACATCATCCCGGCGACGGGGGCGACGGCCGAGAACCGGCCCGCAACATCACGCGCTACGCCACCTACAACGCCGGCGTGACCTGGAGCGCCGACGGCAAGATACTCGCCTTCCTCAGCAATCGGCGCGGCAACCCGGACGGTCTGTTCGTCCTGTCGCTGCAAAAGCCGGCGGCTCCCGGCGTCACCGAGAAGCCGCCCGCCGTGCCGCCACTCGTCGAGATCGACTGGGACGACATCCACCTGCGGGCGCAAGTCGATCACGACGATGCCGGTCCGCGAGGCGCCATCTCCCCCGACGGCAAGCGCGTCGCCTTCCGCGCCGACAGCCAGGGCAGCACCGACCTGTGGGTCGCCAGCACCGACGGCAGCCAGCTGACGCGCCTGACCAACGGCAACCAACGGCCGCAGCAGATCACCTGGTCGAAGCGGAAGTTCGGTGAGTCTCGTTCTACTTCCGCGACAACGGCCGGTGCGATCAAGATGGTCGCTGAGCGTCAAGCCAGACAACAGCCATGTGGCGGCGCCGGTCAGCTTTCAGGTGAAGATGACATTCGCGCCGAGGAAGAGTTCACCGAGATGTTCGACCAGAGCTGGCGCTACCTGTCCGAAAACTTCTACGAGCCAAGTTCCACGGCGCCGACTGGGACGCGATGCGGGCCAAGTATCGGCCGCTGGTCAAGCACGTCACCATGAAGGAGGACCTCTTCTACCTGCTCTATCTGATGATGGGCGAACTGAACGCCTCGCACCTCGGCGTCAACGAACCAACTCAGCACACCGGAGGAGCCGACGGCCGAACTCGGCCTGATGTTCGACGAAGCTATCGCGGCAAGGGCCTGAAGATCGCCGAGGTGCTGAAGCGCGGCCCGGCCGACCAGCGCGGCCTGAACCTGAAGCCCGGCGAGATCATCGCTCGCCATCGACGGCGTGACGATCGAGGACAACACCGACCTGAGCAAGCTGCTCAACGGCAAGGTCAACGAGTCGATCGTGCTGATCGTGGCGCCGGCACCGAACGCCGATGCTCGGGCTCGCCGTCGTGTGTCAGTCCAGGGCGTGGACCAGGACCGCATCCGTGTTCTGATGTACGACCGCTGGGTGGAAAACAATAGCAGGCGGGTCGCCGAGCTGAGCAAGGGCAAGCTCGGCTACATCCACATTCCGAGCATGGACGAGGAGGGCCTGGACAGGTTCGTGCGTTCGCTCTACTCCGACAATTTCGACAAGGAGGCGATCGTCCTCGACGTGCGCTTCAACGGCGGCGGCTTCACCCACGATCAGGTGCTGAACTACCTCGGCGCGCGCGAGCACACGTTCTTCCGCCAGCGCGACGGCGGCGAGGGCATGGTGCTGCGGTCCTACGATCGCAAGTGGACGAAGCCGCTCGTGCTGCTCATCAACAACCGCTCCTACAGCGACGCCGAGATCTTCCCGAACGCCTTCCGCACGCTGGGCCTGGGCAAGCTGGTCGGCCAGCCGACGGGCGGCTACGTCATCGGCACCGGCGGCGTGCGCCTGATCGACGGCTCGCTGTTCCGCATTCCGCGCATCGGCGTCTACACGATCAAGGGCGTCAACATGGACAAGGAGGGCGTGGTGCCGGACGTGCTGGTCGAACCGCATCCGGACCAGCTGGCCAAGGGCATCGACGCGCAGCTGGACAAGGCCGTCGAGGTGCTGCTGGCCGATCTCGCCGAGTGGAAGAAGAAGAATCCGTCGGGCGTGGCCACCAAACCGGAAGTGCCGAAGCCGATGCCGATGACGGTACCGAGGTAGTAGGCCGGGTCCGATAAGGGATTGTTTTTCAGAAGCGCTCTCTCACGGTCTGAAAGACAATCCCGTCTCGAGATCGTCTATTGCTAAGGCGAGCGGCGGGTTCAAATCTACCCGCTTTAGGTATCTCGTAACTCGTATCAGGGGGCGCCTCCCGACTGAAAACTGTTATGCGATTTGCGCCTTTCCTAGGTTTTGCGCATATTTATTAGAATCGCCTCACAGTTTTTAGGTCGTTTTGAGCCATCTCGTAACAACTTCGCCCCCAAGCCCCAAACGCAAGAAAAGCGAAAAGGGGAAAAAGCGAAAAGGGGACAGCGTAGATTAAGAGAATCTACGCTGTCCCCTTTTCGCTCACGGTCACGGGCAGGAATGGCATTGGTATGAGCATCAGGGAATCGGCCGCGTCGGAACGAAGCGCTTGGGCGACGCCGACCCTTTCTAGCACTGACTACTCAAGAAGGAAAACCCATGACAGTAGTTCCACTGACAAGAAACGCTGAATTCTGGTCTCTCACGCCCGGACGGGAGTATGTCGTCATCGGCGTCGATCACGCATCCTATCGCGTCGTCGACGACAAAGGCGAACCGATCCTGTTCCCCAGGGAGGAATTTCGCGTCGTCGATGATGCCATCCCGCAAGATTGGATTTGGGATCGGCAGGGTGACGACGAGTTTTACGGCGGACCCGAAGGTCTGCAAACGCCGGGCTTCTACGAAGATTACTTTGATGGTAAACGGGAAGCGATCGAGCAGTTTGCGCAGTATTTGCCACGCAACGGGATTGCCCCTCGAAAAACCGGGTAGCCGGCCTGGTGTAGGGATTCTTCAGGGAAACCGAGTTGGTCCGCCTGGATGCCGGTTGCCTTGCCGGAGCCGTGGGCCGAGCGGCAGGTTGGCCGCCCCTGATCCTCAACGGGAAACAGGTATCGGAAGTCGTGGTTTCGGAGGAACTAACAGTAACGACTCACGACACTCTTTTCCTCTGGCCGGCTCTTCCACTCTGGCCGGTCGGCATTGCTCGTGAATCGACCTAACCCGCCGGCCAAACTGTGAGGCGCGGTCGGCCGCTGAAGTGTCGGGTTGCGGCGACGGGTGCCATGAAACCCAACCTGACCCCTTTTCATTTCGTTTTCATTTCGCGCTCCATCATCATGCGCGCGGCCATGCGCCAACGCCAGTTCTCGTTCGTGTACTCTGCCAGGATGGCGCGGATGGGCAGCTTGATGTCGTAGAAGAATTCGGGGAGTAAAATCGCGGGCTGGCGGCTCTTGGACGCAAGATTGGCGGCTACCATGTCGGTGTAGGCGTCGCAGAAGTAGGCGTCGAGAGCACCGACGGCGAACATCCACGCGCTACGGAGCAAATCCGAGCGGAGGAGTTTCTCCGGCTCGGACTCATTCGGCAAAGCGCTGGCATGGCCGAGGATTGCTCGCGCCCGGGAGATGTCTTCCTGGAAATGAGCGAGTGCGGTGGCAGGCACGGTTGTCTCCCGGACTGGGAACGGGGCTGTCACCGATCAGCGTACCACGGCTCCTCTTGGTTGTAGATTACGACTCCCTCTACTTCGTCGTAATAGTCAACCCGGTCGGTCGGGAACACGACGTTCCACAGATCGACCAATTCTTCCGGCTCGATTTTCGTGCGAATGTACGAAGCGATCTCACCCACGAGCGTTATTGCCGCTGATGCTTTGGGGGGCACCTTTTCCGGGAAGAGTTCGCCGTAGATCTCGACGAGGTTATCGGAGGAAGCGCCTTCCGCGGCTCGGGCGAGCTTTTCCTTTGCTTTGTTTATGTGAATAGATGGCATGCTGTGCCTCATAATCAAGGGGCTTGAACCACTCAGTTCTCGGGCTCAATTCTACTTTGCTCGGCGGGGTTCTGCCAGCGCAATTGGAGGAGAGGGAATCGTTCTCAGGCGTTACCCTCCATCACCATCACGGACGATCCCGTTTCTTGATGGACAAGCGCGTCGCATAGATACCGCGCTGGCCGACTATTCCACCTTGGCCAGTCGGCATGTGCGCGTGATTCGCCCTAATCTTCCGGCCAAACCGTGAGGCGCGGTCGGCCGCTGAAGTGTCGGGTGGCGGCGGCGGGTGATGCGGGAGCGGAAAAGGGACGCAGCTCGATAATACGAATTTGCATATTCGTCTCATCGAGCTGCGTCCCCTTTTGCTTCTTGGCTAGGGTTCTGGCTTCCCGATTTTCCCTGGCGACGCGGGCGACTGTTGGATAGACTAGGGTCTGTTTGGCAATAGGAGTTTGATGCCTTTCGGGGGCCGCGTATACCTCCGAAATACGGTGATTTTCGCCTACTTGCCAGGTAGAAATCCTATTGCCAAACAGACCCTAGGTGAGTAGACCAGTTTCCTGGGTGCCGCATGACGACTGTCGGTTCCTATCAGGCAAAGACACGTTTGCCCGAACTCCTTGCACGCGTGGAGCGGGGCGAGAGCATCGTCATTACCCGGCGCGGCGCACCCGTCGCTCTGCTGACGCAGCCTCCGCGGCCGGTCACGCGGGACGTTCGCTGTGTCGTCGAGGACATGCTCGCCTACCGCGACCGTCAGAAGCGCACCACGGGCAAACTCACGATCCGCGACATGATCGAAGAGGGCCGCCGCTACTAAAGTCTCGCCGCAGTCGCGAACGAAGGCGCCATGGCCAGGAAAAGGAAACCGCCCAGGAAAAAATCCGAGGGTTTCGTCCTGGACGCTTCGGTGGCACTGTCCTGGTGCTTCACCGATGAAGCGGTGCCGTCTGCCGACGCCGTCGCGCGGAGGCTGTCGCACGTCGGCGCGGTGGTGCCGGTGAGCTGGCACCTGGAAGTCGCCAACGCGTTCGTGGTGGGCGAGCGCCAGGGCCGGTGCGATGAGGCCGACACGTCGAACTGGACGACATACCTCTCCTTGCTTCCGATCGTGGTGGAAGAGCAAACCGGGCCGCGCGCAGTTCCGCGAGGTGATGGCGCTGGCACGGGCGCAGGACCTGTCCGTCTACGACGCCTCGTACCTCGAACTGGCGCGGCGGCGCGACATGCCGCTGGCGACGCTCGACCAACGGCTGAAGGACGCAGCGGCGGCGGTTGGTGTGGAACCTTTCGACCCGCGGTAAGAAAACCCGCCGCGGCTCATTTGTGACCAACATGAGCTACGTTCCGTTTCCCCCTTATTATCGAGTTGTGTCCCCTTTTTCTTTCGTCATTGTCGCACCCAGCCGCAGCATGGTCAATGGGCCTCAGACCGGGCCGGGCCGCCCGCATACCGCCTGCCCCGCTGCTTGTCTTGCAACGCATTTCCGCTTATATTGCTTTTGTCGGGAATTGATGCTTGTCGAGGCTCTATCTCATGGCCATTCCGAAAAAAAAGCCCACCGTCCCGGCCTTGCCTTCCATTGAAGCCATGGTGCGCGAGCTGGTGGCTGAGCCGGACAGATGGCTCGATACGGAAAACGATCAACTCGGCGGCGAGAAGCCGCGCAACCTGTTAGGCACTCCGAAGGAACCCGTGCTGCGCAATTTGCTGGAAGCCATCAAATACGGGTCGTTTTCATGAAGCTGTCCCAATGCGCCCGGCTTCACCAGCGTCCCCTTCACGGGACCTGGATTCGATCACTCCATCCGAAGTACCTGCCCAATCCCCTCGGCACAGCCCATACGCCAACGCACGCTACCCGTTTCAACCCCGGCACACCGGCTGATCCGGCGTTTGAAGTTCTTTACCTCGCCGAGACGGACACGGTGGCCCTTTTCGAAGTGCAGGCGCTGTTGGGGTCCGCCTACCCAGGAGCGGCGTTTGTTCCCAATCCAGCCGGCGGGCCCTGGACCTTGCTCCAGGTTGAAGTGCATCTTAAAGCTATTGTCGATTTCACTAAGATCGCTTCGCGCAATCTCATTGACACATCAGTTCAGGAGCTCACGGGAGATTGGCGTGCCTACGCCTTGCGGAACCCATACCGGCTGCGCGGCGGAGTGAATAAATCGGACGTGCCGACACAACTGCTGGGCTATAAGCTGGAGCGAACCCCTGGTATCGAGGGTTTTCTGTCATATTCGGCACCGGTCGCTACGCTGAGGAATCTCATGATTTTCCCGAAGAAACTGCTGCCCGGGAGTCAGCTTCGTTACCAGGATCCGACGACCGGGAATTGGATCACGTTGCCGTAACGGTTTGGCGGGTTTCACCCGGCCACGCTGGTTCCGACGGCTCGGAGCGGAAAGGGGACGCAGCTCGATAATACGAATGAACAGATTCGTACTATCGAGTTGCGTCCGCTGCGTCCCCTTTTTTCTTCTTCGGCCGCTGAAGTGTCGGGCGGCGGCGGCGGGTGGTTTGACGTGGATGCGGGAGCGGAAAGGGGACGCAGCTCGATAATACGAATCTACAGATTCGTATTATCGAGCTGCGTCCCCTTTTTTCTTACTGCATCGTGTTGCCGGTTAGGTGAGTGGCGAGGGGCGAGAACGCGGCCAATCAGTAGAATGTGGAATACACCAGGATAGGAGGAACCGACATGACCATTCGCATTCGGCGCAAGCTGGAATCCGAAACGCTTTATCTACCCGAGTTGAGGCCGCTCATCGGCAAGAACGTCGAGATCATCGTTCTCGAAGAGCCGCTGGCTCCGATCAGCCCAGGCACGGGTGATTGGGATGCTGCCACGAAGGCCGTGGAGGAGTTGGAAGACTACGACTTCGACGCTGTAGGGAAGCAGCGTGCGTATGACCTGAAACACGCTAAGGATCACCTGACATGATTCTGGTTGACGCAGGCGTCCTGATCGATTTCTTGAGGACCAAAGACCCGAAGCTGAACAAGTTGTTTCGCTCGCTCCCCGTTGCGGTTTGTGGTGTGACTCGCGCAGAAATACTTGCCGGCGCTCGCAGCACCAAAGACCGCCAAAGACTGCTGCGCTTTCTCGGCACGTTTCAGCAGATGGCAATTCCCGAACCGTTCTGGGACGTCGCCGGCGAAAACTTGGCTGCTCTTTACGCACGCGGTCTAACCGTCCCGTTCCCGGATGCCGTGATCGCCGCCCTCGGGATCGAGTACGGCGTTGAAGTGTGGGCACGCGATCCGCACTTCGCGGCCATGCAAAAGATCCTGCCTGGGCTTACCCTCTTCCAGGAGCCGCCATGAATCAGGGCGGGTCACGATCCGGGTCTGAGGCGCGAGTACGAGAGCGGAGAGGGGACGCAGCTCGATAATACGAATGAGTAGATTCGTATTATCGAGATGCGTACAGATGCGTCCCCTTTTTCTTCCCTGAATCTCACTCCCCAGCTTTCGCCCCGCTTGGGTTTTTTTGCTTGCGATCGCCGCCCGCCGTTCGGATAATCCCCCACGTTCCCAAACGTGGCGAGTCATTCGAGGCGATGTACTCACGCTCGGTCGAGCATAAGGACCATTCCACATCTGGAGCACCTATTATGATCGGAGTCGTGATTAGCAAACTCACTGAGAATGGATGGGTCGAGGTCGGCAAGTTCTGGCTGGAAGACGGCCAGGTGAAGTACGCGCCGCAAACTCGATTGATGAGGAATATCGCCGAGGAGGACCCGGAGGCGCCACCGGTGACGGGGAAAACTCTGAAGGATGGTATGGCATTCCTCAAAGCCCTGAGCATCGCCTATCGGAGTTACATCCTTGCCAGCGTCCCGGTAGAGTTGGGGGATCCACATCAGCAATCGCCGGAGCGACAGCAGTTGCTCGATAAACTTGTTGCGCGACTCAACGAACTGTATCCCAACAACAAGTTCGAGCCGAGTCATTTTGAAGACTTGAGCGAGGATGATCTCCGTAAGGAACTGAAGCAGCAATCGCCGGAGCGACAGCAGTTGATCTGCAAGCTGCTTGCGCACTACAACGAATTATTTCCCAACGGAAAGTACGAGCCGAGTTATTTCAAAGACTGGAGCGAGGACGATCTCCGGAAGAAACTAAAGCAGCGCGGCGAGCCGAAAGGACAAGAGCCAGGATAATGAATGCCTGTCTGGGCAATCCAACGCTCCACTACGAACCGCGGTTAAACTCAGTGTACATAGCCGGGCGAGGGTCGCCCTCCCGCTTTCGTTGGCATAACGACTGTGTGCGTCTACACTAGCGCATGGCGGCTAGTCCGGCCAGACGAAAAGCAGAAGTCTCACCGCCTGCCGCCAATCCTTTGAGACTGCCAGCCGAGACACTAGCAATGGTTCGCAAACGCAAGTCAAAGAGCGATCCGCCACCTGCGCCAATTCCTACGCCTTCGCAAGAACCGCCAGCTGCAAAACCGCCCGACGACGATTTCTCGAAATACCTTGCAGAGCATCCAGAAGGCTTCTACCTCACATCCATTCCCGAATTGAAAGAGGCTGGGCTTGAGTATGATGGCATCCTGTCGGAGCCGAAGAACCTCCAACATGACCTGCACTTGATCGAGATGGGGAAGGCTGTCGGAAGATCGCGGCGAAAGGAAAGGCGCTCGTCGCCAATCACGATCCGTCGGAACGTCGAAATCTGCGACCGCCGCAAGCAGAACAAGAGTAAGTGGACGCTCGGAAGGCTCGCCAAAGAGTATGGAGTCAAGAGACAGACCATCGTAAGCATCCTGAATGATGAGGAAAAGTGGCGCCGATTGGCGACAAGCCTGTAAGCGCATTAGTGCGCTTACACCAAAATGCCGTGATGGTGTCAGCTGATTAGTGCGCTTACTCCCTAACTTCTTTAGCGTCTGGAAAATGAAAGAACCCAGCGGGGATCGTTCCTCGCTGGGTTCCGTTCGTTCACCCTGACTGCCGTTCGCGCGGCAGAAAGGTGGTGTCCATGCGCTCCTGTCCACGGTTCTATTCCACACTGTCACGTCGCCAGTTCCGCGCGATGACAGGCGTGGGCGGCTCAGCTTTTAGGAACTGACCGCAACGCGGCAACCGGATGGGCATGGATGCCCATCCCATTTTTACCTGATGGTGCATCTGGCGTCGAGCTTTTGTTTCCGAATGGCCTAACGCGGCAGAGCCGCAAACGGAAAACAGAAGAAAAAAATGGCATTCATCCGCCAGAATGGTTGGTTATCACGACAACCTGCCTGGGGAGAATGCCATGTCTACCGTATGGCGGTTCCTGATCAAGTTCGCCAGCCTCATCGCTTGCACTCTGCACTGTTTTGATCGCGTGATCTTCAAGGGTCATCTCGCCATGTCGTCCTCTCGGGAACTGGAACGCTTCGTCTGCGGGCAAATCGGAAAAGCGGACAGCGTGAATTTCCAGCGGTAAATCACGCTGTCCCGAATGCCATTCGGTTAAGGCATTCCTGCGAGCCCGCAGCGCCAAGCAAGGGCGAGCAGCCCGACTTTTCCGCGGTTTCTGCTCGCCCTTGCTTGGCGCAGCGGGCTCGCAGGCCGCTGCCGGTTCTTATTCGAATGCCATTCCACGCTGTCCCTTTATTCCCGCCTGCACATTGTCATGCACCGACCGCTGTCGGGCAAAGGAAAAGCCCCTTTCTCTTCGGGCTGACGAGGTCTTGCACACGGGGGGGACTGCTGCTACAAAGACAGTAGGTTGTCTGATCGTCTGAAAGGAGCGGAAGCATGGGCAGGCTAATGGGGCGATTATGGCGTGACGGCGTTTTGGTCGACCACGTGAAGATCAATGACTTTCGCGGGAGATCGGGCCAGTTCGCCGGCGGCTTGAATACGCTACAGCACGTGGACCTCCAAGCAGGCCTCTACGTAATAGAACTAGACGACGGGCGCCGGTATCCGGTCAGATTAGAGAATTCCGGAAAAGCCCAGTGAATCTTCTGGCCGCGCAAGAGAATACTCTCCTCACTTTCTACCACGAGACTCCGGCTTCCGTCAGCGAAAATCTCTCCTCGCATCCTGTCCGCCGCGCCCGAACAGACGCCGGATAAGGGGACAGCGTGAATTTCCCGCTAGAAATTCACGCTGTCCCCTTACCCGCGTCACGACACAGCGCCACGCCATCGCCGCTTTGTCGCCGCCTGCCTCGTCGTAGCGGCGGAGCGTGTCCACGGCGTCGCGCAGCGAGTCGCCGACTTGCTGGCACAGTGCTTTCACGCGCGGCACATCGCCCGCTGCGAGTTCCTGCTTGACGGTGAACAAGATGTCCTGGCCGCGTCCCAGACCCTGCGCCCGGAAGTAGGCCGCGTTCAAGAGTTGCACCGCCAGTTTGATGAACACCAGGTCCATCAGGAAACGGCTGAGAAAGACGAGCGACTTCCCGGTAAGAGTCTCGACCTGGCCGTCAAAACGCAGGTCGAAACACGCCGCAGCGTCGAAGAAGACTTGCGTACGGATGCGATTGTCGAGCGCGAGAAGCAAGGCTTCGATAAAGCCGGCCGTGGGCAATATGCCGGAGAAGGCCGTTGCCGCCCGGAGGAACAGCAACAGCATCGCGAGGAAACACGGCGGCCCGGAGAGCAACGTGATGAGCTGCGGCAGATACGGAGCGACTTCCGGGCCGTCGGGATACTCGGCCCATTTCCGCTTACGGACGCGCTTGGCCACTCGACGTGGTTAGCAGAGCCTACTGCTATTGGTGTTCCACATAGACGATGATGAGGACACCTATGGGAGCATTTTCGTCGTTGATAACGAAGTCAATTCGGTGGAATTGCCGATCTCCCCAGAAATCCAAGAGGAGCAAGTCTCTGTGGAAGTAGCGAGTGCCAGGCTGAATACGGTTGGCAGGGTCGTTGCGGACGGCGTCTTCCACTTGGGCAATGGCGTACTCGATGAAATCATCTACCTTGCCCTTGGCCATCTCGGAAAGGGGAAGGCTGTCAAGGTAAGCCCTGTTCGCGGCGCCGATTTGAACAAAGTAGGGCAACCCGATTCTCCGCTCAACCCTTCAATGACCGCTGGAATAGCTTCGTTTCGCCCCTGGCGTATGCGTCCTCGGCTTCCTTGACGCGGTTCCAGTCAATGGGGCGAACTGGCAGTTTCGCTTTCGCCACGGCTTCCGCAAGAAACTGATGAAGGCTTATCATGTCATCCAACAAGGCTCGATAGCCGGAGACGAATTGCTCGGCTGGCGGAGGGAGAGGACTGGTCCTGGCTCTCGTGATTATCCGTTCTGTCGTCGTCAGGACGGTCTCCAGGCCGGTGACCGCCCGTTCGTATTTCGCGGCGAACGCTCTCGCGTCCACACCTTGAGACAATCCCTCTTCGATTGACCGGCGTGCTTTCTTGACGAGGTCTTGGAGGGAGACGCACAGGCTGAGACCAGCCGAAAGATCGTCTGGGGGTAGTTCTACAACGCTGCGCGTCTCGAAGGCATTTGCCATCGTTGCCGCTAATCCGACGAGGAGATCGGGGACCATTGTTGCCGTAGCCATGAGTCTACCGGGCCTTTCGAGAACCCAGCAGCGGCCTGCGAGCCCGCAGCGCCAAGCAAGGGTGAGCAGAAAACCGCGGAAAAGCAGGCCTGCTCGCCCTTGCTTGGCGCTGCGGGCTCGCAGGAATCACCCCTTCGCCAGCGCATTGCGGGTGCGCTGGATCAGGTCATTGTCCTTCTCTCCGGCGTTGCGCAGCTGGAACATCGCCGCCGCCAGGAAGTTCGGCCGGTACTTCGGCGACACCGTGTAGTAATCTTCCAGCACTGCCGAACTGTACTTGTAATCGTGCGAGTCGCGGCCCTTGGCGAAGATTAGCCGCCGCGCTGTCGCCATCATCTCCTCAGCCCGCGACGGCTGTTCCACCAGCAGCGTCAACGCCTTCCGCGCCGCGGTCAGACGATCCTTGCCGGCCTCGACGAACACATCGTCGATTCCCTTCTTCGCGTCGGTCTTCTCCAGCGCGTCGATGCGCAGATCGGCGAGCTTACCGCGGCCCAACATGGCCTGGCGGAACAGCGGCAGGAACGAGACGGCCTGGAGCAGGGCCAGCTTGCGCGTGTCGTCGTTGCTGCTCGTCTGGTAGGCGTAGTGCAGGGCGTTCGCGGAAGTCAGGCAGTGGATGCCGACGATGCCGGGCTGAACCGCCAGCCACTCCCGCAGGGCTTCATTCAGCAGCGAGGTCATGGGAACCCGCCGGGTCGTTCGCTACCCTCTGGAGCGTTTCTTTTCGTGGATGACGATGGTTTCTCCGGCGAAGTCGAGGTCCGAAACCTTGGCCCGCAGGATTTCTGACCGCCTGGCCCCGGTATGGGCGGCGAAGCAGAACAGCGGATAGATGAAGGGGTGGATGGCCCGCTCCTTGACGGCTTTGAGCAGTTCGTCGATTTCGGGCAGGAGAAGATACACCGCCTCCCACAGGACCGCAGGGTCGCCACCGGCGGCAACCTGCCTCTCGATCTCGGCCATCGTCATGAACGGCGGCTTCTCGTCGGCCTTGGGGTAGCGAAGACCCCGGTTCGGGAACCTGCCCTCGGTCAGGCCCATCGGCTCGCCCCAGTTCCACGCGGCCCGTAGCGTCGCGATCTCCTTGCGAATGGTTACCGGGCTGATCTTGTCCTTGGCCCGCTGGGTGACGTAATCCTGCATGTTGGCGAGTGACAGTTCGCCGAGGGGAAGCCATCGCCGAGAATGCGGCAGAAGTGGCGGAGGCGCAGCTTGCAGGTGTCGAGGCTGTTGGCCTCGATGGTGCCGTTGCGGTGCGTGGAGATGTAGCGGTCGCGCAACAGGCTGACGGTGATGACCTGTCGCGGGGCAGCTGCGAGCGTCGGCCCGGTGTCCGGCGACGTGCCGTCGTGCTGGACGAAGGTGACGATGTCGGTGCCCTCGGGCAGAATCAGTAGCCGTTGCTTCAGCCGCATGAGCAGGTAATCGACCTGCCGGGCCTTGTTCTCGGCCTCCAATTCTTCAACGGCGCCGACGGTGAACGTGTGCCGCCTGCCGTGGTAGCAGAACTGACAGTAGTACGAATCGCCTTTTTTCTGGAGGGAAGCCATCGGCGTCTCCTGACGCAATGCCAGTGCAACGCCATTCTAGGGTGTGCAGAAGAATTGCAGAAGACTTCTTTTCTGCACCGCAGGGCAAGGACTCCGGTTTCGCCGTAACTCCTTGCCCTGCTTGAATGCCGGAGACAGGACTTGAACCTGCACTACCTTAACGGTAACCAGGCCCTCAACCTAATTCCGTGACATTTCTCTTGTGTGGCAAGCGCGTCGGTTTCGCGTTGCTAATCACTTGATGGCAGTGAGTTGGGACGATTCTCACCGTTCATTTGCATTGTACCCGTGCTGAGCTTGCAGGGCCAGTGCTGTCCCCAATTTGTCCCCAAATGAGCAGTTGACTCACCCGTTACCTCGAACACCAGAGTTAAACAGACTTTACCTCGCCGAGATCCCCCGCACTGTCGGCCCAGGCCACCGATCCACCTTGCCAGTTCGTCGGTGATAAAGCGGATAGCGACGGAATTCGTCTTCCGCGGTCTTGCACTTCAGGTTCCGCGTCACATCCAGGCGAGTTTTGGCCGATTCGCTAAAAAGACTGTACTTGACTGGCTGCAGTCGGCCGAGAATTCGGAAAAATCTGGACCTACCGACATGGCAGCGGCAGAGAGGGCGCGTTACGCTCTCACATTCTCAATCCTACAAGAATCGACGGGGTAGCGATATCGCCATGAACCAGCGAACACTGTCGCAGAATCAGTTTGCAACGATGTTCGCACACGCGACAGCGGGTGGTTCAGCTTACCCGTATCAAGAGCGGCTTGCGACTGAAGGGCCGACGACTTCCCACCTCCTCAACGTCCCCACCGGGCTTGGCAAGACGGCAGCGGCAGTTCTCTCCTGGGTCTGGCGGCGACGATTTTCTACCGAAGAGGTCAGGACGAGTACTCCTCGCCGGTTGGTGTACTGCTTGCCAATGCGGGTCTTGGCCGAACAGACGTACACGGAATCCATCCGCTGGCTTGACCGTCTCGGACTCCTGGCTGGACCAGCGTCGTGGGCAGCCGCCGACGGTGACTTGCCGACCAGAACGTCGCAACTGGCCGACTACACCTCAGATTCAGCAGATCCCAGAGAGCTTGGCTGGGCCGGTCAGAACGGGGTGCAGGGATCTGGTCGGATTGCCGTCCATCTCCTGATGGGCGGTGAAGAACGGACGGATTGGGTGCTGTGGCCCGAGAAGGACGCGGTGCTGATCGGGACGCAGGATATGCTCCTGTCGCGGGCGTTGAACCGAGGGTACGCCTCGCGCAGACCTCGATGGCCAATCGAATTCGGGTTGCTCAACAGCGATTGCCTCTGGGTCTTTGACGAAGTGCAACTCTTGGGGCCAGGACTTGCCACCGGCCTTCAGCTTGAGGCGTTTCGTCGTGAGGAGATCAACGGCAAGAAATACTTCGGCACCAAGACGCCATGCCTGTCGTGGTACATGTCCGCGACCGCCAGTCGAAGAATGCTCGCGTCACGGGATTGGCGAGCAGGAGAAACCGACAAGAGGTCGGCTGACTTCGTCTTCGAGTTGTCCCCCGAAGAAAGATCTGACACCACTGGTGTTCTGGGGCAGCGGCGGTTGGCAACCAAGAAGCTGGAATCGCAACCGGCCTGGAAACTGAACGATGTGGATGCAACCCGACGCATCCTGAGTCGTCATCAAGAGATGGTGTCGGGGCTGAAGGATTCGCCACCCGCCATACCGCGGCGGACCCTGGTCATCTGCAACACCGTAAAGCGTGCGATGGAGGTTCACGCATCGCTTCAGGCCGAACTTGGCGATCAGCACGCAACCGACCTGATTCTGCTCCATTCACGCTTCCGACCAGAAGATCGTGCGCGAGAGCAGGATCGGCTGAAAGCAAGTATCTCGACCGATTTCGGCCAGATCGTTGTTTCAACCCAGGTTGTCGAAGCGGGTGTCGATTTGTCGTCAGCGATCCTTTGGACAGAGGTCGCGACACTTCCCAGCATCGTCCAGCGGTTGGGGCGATTAAACCGTGCCGGTGAATTTGGACACAACGGTGAATGCCTGTTCGGTTGGACCCCTGTCGCAATTCTCGTCGGCATCCCCCTGCCCGTGCTGAACGAGAGGCCGACAAAAGATGAGCGTGAAAAGCACGAACGTGATACGACAAACTCCTACCTGCCCTATGATCGTTGCGAGTGCGAAGCGGCACAGACCATCTTGAATGGACTGACGGACGCCAGCCCGGCCAATCTCCAATCGCAGCTTCAGCCTGAACTTGAGAAGACGCTTCAGCCGCCCAATTACTCGTTGCAACGGCACGAACTTCTCGATTTCTTCGACACGGATTCCAATCTGTCTCTGGGCTACACCGATGTCTCGCCATTCGTTCGAGGGATCGATCCCGAGACGGACCTTTACCTCGTCTGGCGAGAATGGGAAGGCGATGATCCCCCGTTCGATTACGACATCGGCCGCCAGGAGATTTGCCAAGTTCCTATCTGGCATGTCATCGGAAAAAATGGCCTGAGCAGTTGGGGGCAGGGATTCGTCTGGATGGGTCGTGAGCGAGGTTGGCAACCAGCAAGCCGGGAGAACCTGCTTCCCGGAGCGACTCTACTGCTTCCAGTTCAAGCCGGGGGCTACGAGGACACGCTCGGTTGGACTGGCAACAACAACGCTAACGGGCGAGTGACAGACCTGTACATTCCGCTTGAGCATCCGACAGACGAAGATCTGCTCTCCAGACTGGAGAGTGGTTGGCAGAGCATCGAGTCCCACACCCGCGATGTGCAGACCTGTTCGCAGACCATCCTCGACGGCCTTGCATTTCTCGATGAAGCCGTCCGCGGTGCGATTGCAGAAGCAATTCTCTGGCACGACTACGGCAAGGTGATTGATGGCTGGCAGGACGCGACACGCAGAGTTGCCGATGCGGCAGATCTGATTTGGCCATGTGAGATTGCACCTATCGGGAAGTTTTCGTTTCGAGAAAGCCCTCTTCTGAGCGGGTTGACGGGTTCGTCATTGCGCCGGGAAGTCTGGCGACTGAGGAGTACCTTTACGCCACGCCTCCGTCATGAGGTCGCGTCTGCACTTGCGCTTCGGCAACATCATCGACACCACAAGCAGGAGCCGACGATTCACGAACTCCTCGCGGAATACCTCGCGATGTCACACCACGGTCATGTCCGCAAAACGCTGCGCGATGAGTTGCCTCGCGAGCCAGGGCGAATCCGCCGCGAGGGAGATGCTGTTCGGGGAATTCGAGACGGAACATCTGTTCCGGCTGTCTCGCTGAATGGGCAGGTGCTGCCCGAAACACCCGCTCTTTCGATTGCGTGCCGGCAAATGGGACGTGGCCCTGATGGTGCTGAAAGCTGGACGCAGACCGTGCTTCGCTTGCTCGACCACTACGGGCCATTCCGCTTGGCCTACTTCGAGTCGATTGTCCGTGCGGCTGACTGTCGGGCCAGTGCGAACCCACGCACGGGGGTCATCACCACAAAGCCGCGTGCTGCTGCTTCAAGTGCGGCAATGGTTGATACGGGAGGTGCCCAGTGATGGCAACTACTCACGGCATTCCGCTCCCAGGTTGCCGACATGATGTGCTGGGACACGCCCTGAAGGCCATCGGTGTGCTGCGAGCAATCACCGAGTGCGCGGCTACAGAAGATCGTGACCCATCGGCAGAGGGTTGGTGGGACACAGACACCGCGACCTTCATGATTCGATCTGGCCGTTACCCCGATGCTAACAGGCTCGCCACGTTCTTCGCGGAGAAGTACCGGCCGACACCGATCCTTGCTCCTTGGCACAAGACAGGCGGCATCACGGACAATCTCGACGTTGCGATTGTGAGCAACGCGGGTGACATCGATCAGTTTCGCAAAGAGAACGAAGCTTTCCTTGAAAGCATGGGGTTAAAGACAACCAAGAGGCTGGCTCCTTCGGGAGCTTTGGTGTTCACACTCAAGCCCGATGCAGACCTGTCATCGCTCGAACGGACGGCAACGAGTGCTGGGCTTGCTTGTCGGCACAAGCCGAAAAAGAAGGGAAACGGGCAGGCCACTGAGGTAACGATCACTCCAGACCGCTCGCCACTGGAAGACTTCCTCTGCGAGCATCGTGACCGCTTGATAGAGATCGGGCTGACCGAAAGAAAGGGGATTTCAGCGGATGGGGTGTTGAAGTTTGCTTCGGAATCATCAAACCGGGGCACAATCCTCCAGCTTGTTACTGCATTCAACGAAACGATTCGTCCTGCTGCTTCACAGCCAGTTTCCACCAACGCTGCCGAGCCACTGCGCGATCGGTTGCGGGTTATCATCTCACAGAAAGAGTCAGGAAAGATCGATGGGGCAGTTCCTCGCGCGGCTGCGTTACTACGTGACGATCCGGTTTTTCAAGATTGTCTGTGCCTGGCGCGGTCTGCTGTCGCCGACCTTCAAGGTGAAGACGAAGAAGTGAAGTCTGACGCTTTTCTCCGCTACCGCGACCAACTCCCCGACAGGGTTGCGGAGTCAGTCGATTCGCTCTGTTCCCTGTTCCTTGCGAGAGAGAATGACAACCCGTTGTTTCTCAGTCGCGGTCGGCCTGGAGACAAGGTCCGGGGACACATTTTCGCAAGCTACTGGGAGTACTTTGAGTACTTTCGCGCACAAAGCCTCGTTGTTGCGCGAGCCAGCCTCTTCGCCGAGAGGGTGGCTGCAACTGGAGTGTCGAAAAAGTACCAAGTTGGGAAGGGCACACCGTTCTTCCCCGATGCAATCAAGAGCTACAACCAAGGTGCTGGCTGGGTCACCGAAGATTACCCGTTCTGTCCGCTTGACTATCTCCTCGCCGTGGAAGGTGCGCTGGCGATGCGAGGGGCAACCTCGAAAACGCTCAACGCACGTAGTCGAACTCGTGCTGCTTTCCCCTTCGTTTTTGAAGCCGCAGAAACGATGACCGACGAAAAAGGTACTGCTCTGAAACTGGCTTCCTCGTTCTGGTTTCCGATTTGGACTCGACCAACGGGGTATCAGGAACTGCAATCGTTCATTCTCGACTCCCAAGCACGCCTCTCCTCAAAAGACTGCCGGTTTTCCAGTGATTTTGGACGGGCGATCCGTTCGCAAGGGGTGGATGCCGGGTTCTTCGCGTTCCAAGAATTCCGATTCAAACTGAAGGGAGCCAATGTCCCGTGGACCACGGCTGGGCGATTCGTAACTTGCACAGGTAGCGCAGCCGCAAGTGTCCTGAACGAACTGCTGGCCCCCGTCGATGAATCGGGGTTTCTGAATCAGTTCCAGTTTCATACCAGCCGCGAGACAAGGCCCGACCTCCACCCACTTCGCGCCCCCATTCTGGAAGCCATTGAGGACGCCGCCGCCGAGCCTGATGCGAAGAAGATCCTTGATGTTCTGTGTCGCTTGGCGGACTTGAACGCTCAACTTGCGAAGTCGAAGTCGCTCCGTGAAAAGGTTGGAGCCACAAGAGTTACATTCGTTCCGCCGCTTCGCTGTGAGGATTGGGCCGAATCACTGGCCGAACTCGATGGTGACCGCGAGTTCGAGATCGCTCGTGCCTTGGCGTCGATTCGGGGACGGGAACGACAGTCGAGCGGATCGTACTCCAAGGTTGAGCCTTTCCTGGGATCATTGTTGCCTCTGCAACGAGGACAACGGAATTGGTTCTTGCCCGATCCCCCCTCGCCGCAGGCAGTGTGGTCTGGGATCGACCTGCACCAAGATCTCGCAGCCGTCCTGGCACGCCGAGGGATTGATTCGGAGGCAGACTTTCGACCAGCCCTCGTCGGGGGTTGTACAGCGCGGTTATCTTCGATTCTGGCATTTATGAGAGGCGAACTAAATGACCGCCGGATTGCTCAGTTGGTCAAGGCACTCAGTCTGATTGACTGGCAACAATCCTCAACACCCCAGCGGGCCGCCTCGGAGCAAGACGCCGAGACTGAAGAACGCGATGCCATACCCGTTGCCTATGCCGCAGTGCGATCTCTGGTCGAGATCGCGTGTGAACTGGTCGATGTTGTGGGCACGGGCCACTCAACGCCGCGAGCCACCGTGCAGCGGACGGTTTCGTTGGTTAGCCGCCAGGAGCCGAGCATGGTTGCCGCTGGCGTTGCCGAGGCTCTTCGCCGATTGGCCATCGTTGGTGTCCCAAACACTTACGGAGTGGACAGCCGAAGTCAGAAGCCGAAACTCGCCGGCCGTGATGTGATCGCGGTCGGGGCCGGACAGGTTCAACTCCAGTGTGACTCGCTGGTGTCGCGGCGACTCGCTGCTGCCGTCTTGATTCCGCTTGATCGGCAGGACCGCTGGAAACTTTTCCGAGCCATTACTCTTCCACAAACCACCTGATAGGAGCCAAACGCAAATGGCAGCCCCCGATTTCTCGTTTGGCGGCGTGTCGATCCCCAGCGACACGAAACGCCTGTATGTTTCCGCGATCCTGAGGCCGAGCATGGGCGACCCGCGCATCCAGCCAACCGGGTTTCCTGACATCGGCCCAGTTCTTTATCCCGATCCCTCGGGGACACATGGCCAGATCTGCCTGATCGAGTCCGAAGCCTCTATGGCCAATCGCCTGGAAGAGGTCGCCGTCGCCGACAAGTACACGGGAACCCTCCTGCCTGAACTCGCTGGATTACCTTACATCATGGCAAAGAGTGGCCAAGAGTTCAAAACGTCATCCACGCTGGATGGCCACCGTTTTGCTTCTGCACACATCATGAAGTCGAAGCTGCGGGAAGCGAATGGTGGTGCGAACACGGGCGAGACTCTGGTGGATTTCGTCAAGCGTGAACTTGGCGGTACTACCGACAACATTCCTGCGGCAAACGTACCTCGCATCTTTCGTCTGGTGATGGAACTCGACCCGCTTTCCCTCATCCACGGCTTCCAGATTTCACTGAAAGGCGAACTGACCTTCGTCGGGCTTCGCTCCCCACGAGCGTTGACAGCGTGCATCGTCGGCCTGAATGCTCAGCCGGTCGGAGTTCCCGGTATTCGGCTCGATCCGTTGCACAAGGAAGGTGCCTCGGGTGATGCCGGGCAAGCGATTTTCCGCAAGGAACGCATCGTCGCCGAGAAGATCGAGGCCAAGTTCTCAATTGATGTCGGGTTGCTGACTGGCTTGGCAGTCGGGACCGATCCAGTGCAGGGGGAGGAGGCGACCGCTGCCAAGGAGCGAATCGAAGCCTGCGGCCACCGCCGTCGTTTGCTCGTCGCCCTGTCGCTCTGGAAGGTCGGCAAATTCCTCAAGGATCTGAGCGACGGTCATCGACTGCGAACCGAGTGTGACCTGGTGCTGGAGTCGGTGACGTACAAGACGAAATGGAATGGCGGGACCGACGCCTGCTTCCCGTTTGAGCAAATCGTCACAGACGCTGCCAGGAAGAACGGGGAGGCGGCTGCCGAGGGATCACTTCAAGACCTGATCGTGAAAGCCAAGCTACCCGCGAGCCGTTCACCGCTGACCCTGGAATTCGGAGGCTGAGTCATGCTGACGCTTCGCCTCTCATTCCCTTGGGGACGCTACTACGCACACCCGTGGGGCCAGAACCCGGCTCGGATCAGTGAAGCAGAGTGGCCTCCCAGCCCTTGGCGGTTGCTCCGCGCCATCGCTGCGGCATGGTTTCAAGCGAATCCCGGTCGTGAGGCCAGCAGCGAGTTAATTCAGACTCTCGAAACGCTCGGTCGTGAGTTGCCGACCTTCGTTCTCCCCAAGGTCAGCTTTTCGCGAACGATTCATTACCAGCCGTACTTCAAGAAGGACAGAGAAGCCAACTCGCGAGCCAAGTACCAGCGTGCGCGGCATGAGAACCATTTCGTGGCGGTCGGCGGAGACGTGCTGATCCGATGGCAATTGAGCGGAGTGGATGAAACTGTCGCTCGCACCGTCCGTTCCGTGATGAACGGTGTCGCCGGCCGCATCAGTTACTTCGGACGAGCGGAATCGGTTTGCGAAGTTGAGGTCATTGACTCCGACGATGACAACCAACCTGTCACTCAGGTCGCGATACAAGCGGACAAACCATGTCGCCAGATCGGTTCCATCTTTCGAGATGTGTTTTGTCCGAACCCAACCGATTTTCGGGCCACCGACCTTTGGCAACGCCGAGCCGATAGTGCGAGTGCCGAAGTTGCTCGAAAGCACCTTGTCCAAGAGTTACTCGACGTACCTCAACCGCTCCCTGACGGAGCCGTCTGGTTCTCGTATCGAATGCCCACGGGATGGCCGGAACGCTGGATTGTTCGACATGCTCAACCGGCCAAGCGAAAAGTTGCGAGCCATCGAATCGTGGCTCGCTTCTTGGAATTCTCCCTTCAATGCCGGATTCCGGTTCCGACGAAGTTCGCGGTGTCGGTCGCCGAGCTATTCCGCGCTGCCGCCATCCAACAGCACCGCTTACCCTCGTTTGCATTGAGCGGCCACGACCGGCCGCAAGGCTACGAAACCGGACACCACCACGCCTTCTACCTGCCGACGCCAGATGCTTCGGGACACTACCTCTCGCGCCTGCGCGTCTGTTGTCCATACGGATTCACTCAGCAGGAAGTGAACGCGATGATGGGCGTGGGTGCCTTGCGTTGGGCAGGCGGTCGATTCCCGGTGCGACCAGTTCTTCTCCAGGTTCAATGCGATCTGCCTCAACGTCCGCTGTCCCGTGTGTGGCGGTCGGTTACTCCCTTCGTCCCACCTCGCTACTGGTATCGGAAGAAGTTTGCAGAAGGTCGAGTGCGCGAACCAGATTGTCCTGAGAATCAACTGCGAGCTTGCCTGAGAGACAACGGAACAGATCCTGCCGATGCTCGGATCTCTGGAGTGGAGATTGCAAACAGTAATTGGGATGTCAGCAAGGTTCACCTCCACGCAGATGCACAGGCCGAGCCGACTCACCGTGTAGGGGTCTATCTTGAGATCGCCTTCGCCGCGCCCACCATCCTTCCATTTCCCAGTTATGGACACTCGGCACACTTTGGGCTTGGGCAGTTCGAGCCGCTCGATGACGAAACGAAACAGGTGAGAAGTGATTTTTGAGAGAGTCAGAGCGCGTCACGTTCCAGCGGCTTGCGTCAAGCACAGAGTTGCCCAAGATTGGGGAGAGTGTTAGCGTCCATGTTCGTGGCTACAGAAGAAAGCTCCCTCACAAACTTCGGCCTTCTCATCGCATACTTACTGCCTGGGTTTACTGCCCTGCAAGGTTTTCCAGTCCCTTTCCACACCGAGGGCGGCTGGGGCCTAGCTGGTGCCGACCCGGATCCGGCGCTCACGAAATTCCTCTCTGGAACAGTCGAGGCCCTAGCCGCTGGGCTTACGGTAAGCACCGTGCGCTGGCTTCTCCTCGATACGATCCACCACCACACGGGTATCCGGCCACCAAACTGGGACTTCGCATCGCTCGAAAAGAGGGTAGCGGCGTTCGGTTACCTCATTCAGATTCACTACCGGTACTACAAGTTCTACGCGAACATGGTCGTCGCTCTGATCTGGGCTTACGTGACGCGTGACTACGCGCTGGGATGGCGCGGGGCAGTCAACTGGGTTCTCGCTGTCCTGTTCTTCTTTGCCTCGCGGGACGCGCTCAGAAAGTACTACGAGCGGGCGGGAAAGCTTCTGGAGCCCGTGCCGAGCGCCGGCGAGCCTGAGCGCTAAGCCGTCCCCTTCGTTTCAGGCATGAGGTCTTTCATCGAGACACCGAGCGCGACTGCGAGTCGCTCGATGTTTACGATCGAAATGTTCCGCTTGCCGCGCTCTACGCTGCTCACGTAGGTGCGGTGCAGTTTTGCGAGCTCGGCGAGCTTTTCCTGCGAGATTTCCGCCTTTTCACGAACCTCGCGAAGTCGCGTTCCGAAACGGATCATGACATCTGACAAGCCGCACCATTCCCGTCTGGGTCAAAAAGCGATCAACAGCCGATTGACGGGACTTTAGAGGGTGCATACGATAAGTCTACAGCCTTTAGATTACGGTGATCTAAAGGATTCATTCAAGTCTTCTGCGAGGAGACGACCCATGACGAACGGCGGGACGCACGGCAACGCCGGGAAAAAGAAGCCCACGGCCCGGAAAGCGACGCAAAAAGACCCCAAGGCGTCGCTCAAGCGAAAAAACCTTCTGCCGCCCGCGCTGAACGTGGAGAAAAACCGCTAGGCGGCAACAGCAGCGGCGACGAAAGCGGACCGGCCCCCGGGCTGGTCCGCTCGCATTATTCGGTAGGCAGGGTGTGCTTTTCACAAGTCAGGATTCGCGACACTCGTCATCACGACTCTTTGAGCGGGCCGGCCCGCGTTTCGGGGAGAAGACCTTCGTTCCGGATGCGGGTCAGTTCTGCATGGCTGATAATCCATTCGCTCGCGCTGCCCCGGCCGCACTTTTTCTTCTCGGCGTGAACGCGGCCGAGTCGGCACCACTCGCGGACGGTGAACTCGGCTTTGCCGAGAATACCAGCAACCTCGGTGGTACAGTACCAGTCTTTAACCGTCCGCTGCTCGACAAGCGATGCAAGGAGAGCTTCGATCTTGATCAATCGGTCCAGGAGTTCGTCATTCGGTGGCGTCATCTGAGTTCCCCGCTTCGTTCGCTGGCGTAAACAGAATCTGGCGCGAGCCGGCTATCACGTCCCCCACCCTGTCGGTCTGTCGTCCAGGTCGGGAACGTCTAGGTCGAATAGGCCGCGCTCGATGGTGTCGCCGAACACAACCCAGCCGCTAATGGGCTTTCGACCGAACAGCTCCAGGTATGGACCGGGACTCACCTGCTCAATGATTGTCCGCAGTCGCTCCGGCTTGCCGCTGTGCCTGCCGCGGGGCCACTGCTGCCAACTCCGCTGCCGCTTATCCCGGAACGGCGTCCGACCCCGCACTCCGAGGAGCAGAAACTCGTGTGCGAGTCGCCAATAGTTCCCACAGCCGATGACCGGCTTCACCCACACGAAACAGCTCTTGTAGGTGAAGCCCCAGGCCCGGATCACTTCAAAAGCGTCTGGTAGGAACGCTGCCGTCGCCCACAGGTGCAGGTGGGCCTTCTCGCCCGCGAGCTGCGGCACCGGGAGGCGCCGGATGTCGTCGAGCGTCATCGTCCGGTAGTGGCGCTCGGCCGCCCCGCGGGCTGCGCGGTTCGCGTACGGCCACGGCGGGTCGGCGTAGACGGTGCCGAAGCGGAGCCCGCGGCGGACAAGGGCTTCGAGATCCCGCGTCACGCAACTCACAAACGGCGATGCGGGTTCCGCCGGCGGCTCAGAGCCCGGCCAGAGGGAGGAGGTCTTCAAAGGTGGTCCCGTCGCGCCAGAGGATTTCATACCCTTGCCCGGTTCCGGTCCAGTGCCAGTTGGTCGCGTAGTGCTCGATCGACTCGGCCCGGTCGAGGAGGCCCAAGTCGGCGAGACGCCGCTTGAATCGCCTCTCGTCCGTGTTCGTTCGCACGCGGGTCCGGAGGCGGACGGTCCCGTCGCCGTCCGCCTCCCAGGAGGTCGTTACTTCGCTTGCGAGTGACACGGCTCACGACTCCGGCCGGGGCTGAGGGGGCCGGGTGTCTCCGCCGCGGATCTCGTCCTGGAGCTCGCGGAGCCGGTCCGCGATAGCGCGGTCCACGGCCTTCGACGGCGGGGTGACGGGGAGCGGCCGGTTCGGGAGGGCGGTGGACGGCTCGTCCTCCCCGCCGCGGTTACCCTCCACGACCACGCACGCGGGGTGCTCGGTCGGCCACGGGGTCTCCGCCCGCGCCTTGTACTCCTCGAACGGAATCGGGTACTCACACTCGATCACCGTCCACTGGCCGGCGTGCTGGGTGAGCCCGCTGTCTGCGCGGGAGCGGACGAAGGCGCGGAGCGGTGGGCGCTCACCGCCAGAATCTCGTTCCGCGAGAGCCGCGGCGTCTCCCGCTCGCTGACCTGGATCGTGGGCGACTCGAAGTCCTGCCGCGGGTAGGCCCGGGCGGGGGAGAAGGCGTCGTCGTCGTTTTCGTCGAGCCAGGCGTGGCGGAGCTGCGTCCATGCGAGGTTCGCCACGCGGCTCTCCCCGCCGTATTCCTGCATCTGCTTGAGGGCGGTCAGGGAGCTCGCCTCGAAAACCAGCTTGAACGTCGTGCTCGATTCGACAGTACTGGTGATGTCGTAATCGACAGTCTTAAGCTGGGATAGGTCTTGGTGGCTGAGCACTAGAAAAACGTTCATCGACCGGGCCATCTCCACCAGTATTTTGAGGTTCTCGGCGAAGACCTGCTGGAACTCGTCGATGAAGACGTAGCACGGAACCGGCTTCCGGGTGCGGCTCACAATTTTTGCCGCGTGGACGAGGGCGTAGAGGGCGAGCTTGCCCACGCTCTTCGCCGTGAGCTCCTCTTCGAGGGACGGAAGGGAGAAGAAGACCACCTGCTTCCGGGTGAGCACGTCCATCATGTCGATCTGGTGCTCGAGGACGGCGGGGGCGACCGACGGCCGCATCTCTTCGGTGACGTTCAGCGGGCCAACCGCAGCGAGCTGGCGGAGGAGCATGCGCAGGTGCTGGCTTCCTTCCTGATCGGTCCCGGTCGCGGCGTAACTCCCTGGCTCCTCGGCGTAGCGGGCCAGGTCGGAGAACGAGCCGATGTCCCGGAACTTGGCGAGGAATGCTGTAAGCGTGTCCAGTGTGATCGACTGGAAGTACGACTTCCCGTAGGCATCCCCGAAGTAGAGGCCCAGGGAGACGAGGAGGCTCTGCGCCCGCGCGTTAATTCCTCGGGCGAGGTTCGCCCGCTGCCGGAGCGGGTTGAAGGCGAAAGAGGCCGCGCCCGGTTCGAGGGTGAACCACTTGAAGGGCAGCCCGGCCCGCAGGGCTTCGATAAAGCACCCCCAGAAAAGGCTGTTGTCACCCTTGAGGTCGATTACGACGACTGACGAGTCGGCGTGGGCGATAAGCTGCGAGGCCGCCGGGAAGACGCCGAGGGCGCTCTTGCCGCTGCCGCTGCCGCCCAGGAAATGGGCGTGGGTTCGGAGGAGCCTTCGGTCAAGGAGCCAAGGGGTGTCGTCGGCGATCGTGCGGCCGACGTACAGGTGGGGGTCGGCGCATCCGTTTAGGAGCCGCTCGACCTTCAAGTCCCAGGGCGACGGCGGCCGGTCGGGGGCGAGCCGCTCCAGCGTTTTGAGGAGGAGGGGTGGGTGAATGAGGCGTGGGGGCGTCAGAAGCGCGGTCATAGGTTTCTTCCTCAGTGGTGCGGGGTGAAGCCGCGGCCGGGCGGCACCCGGCCCGGCCGCGGTGAAAGGGCTGGCCCGGACGGACCAGCCCGAGACTAGCGACTTTTGGTCTAGCGCGGGCGTTCGGTGTCCTCAGGCCCGCGGGGCGGCGGGACGTTCTCGGCCTCGGCAAGGAAGCGAGTGAGCGAGTCGACGGGTGGGCAGGCTTTGCCGCTCCCGACGCTGCCGATGAAGGTCGTGTGGGCGCACAGGGTGGTCAAGTCGGGGAGGCGAAGCTCAAGGTGTTTGGCGGTCATCGTGTTCTCCGTTCGAGCGGTGCCGAAAAAAATCTCTCCGCCGGCCGTGCGGCACCGATCGCGGCCGGCGGGTGGTCGGTCAGTTAGTCGGGGCGGGCGTTTCAAAGTAGCTCCCGTAAGCCGGCAGCACGTGTAGCCCGACGTAGAACACCATCGTGGCGAGGATGAGCGGCGGGAGCAGGACAAGCCCGAGCACGCAACTAAGGAGGCTCATCGCTCCTTCGCCATCCGGCTTCATCGCCGGGCCGGGCGCGGCCGGGGGCGTCGCCGGGACGGGCGCGAACTCCGGTCCGAGCCACAGTTCAACCGGCTGCCCCGAGATCCGCGCGAGGTCCAGGTCCCCCTGCGGAATCTCGCGGCGGGACAGAGTTGGCGTCGGAACGGCCGGGGCCGACTTCTCCGCGGTGGCCGGCTGCCGCGGCTGGTCCGCCCGGGGGAAGAGCGCGGTCGCGACCGTGACAAGCGCCGCGCACGTGAGGGCCGCCCGCACCGCCCGCGTCCGGAGCCACCGGGTGTGGAACTGGTGGACCAGCGGGTGCGTCACGTCCGGGTACGTGAGAAACACGACGAGAGCTTGCCCGGCGAAGCGGGCCGCCGCGAGCGGGTTTCCGGGCACCGCCGTCCCGAGCGAATAACCGGTTTTGAGGAAACCGAACACTAGCCCAACGACCCCGAGGAACAGCATTGCCGCGAGCACGTCCAGGCCTTGCTCAGGCGACCCGCAGAGGGAGACCACGGAGCGGATAAATTCGGGGGACGGCGACCGCAAGTTCTCCGTGACCGCCTTGAGGACCCCGAACGAGCCGCCGAAGATCGCTGCCCCAAGGATGGCCCCTCGGGCGTCCGGTTTCTTCCTCTGGGGGGAGGCGGCCTCGAACTTTATCCGCCGGGCGAGGCCAACGGCCGGGTTCGCCCGCGCCCACGCCGCGTACTCGGTGACGACGAGACCGGCGTAGAAACCGCACACGCCGAGTGCGTAGTGCGCGAGTACGAACTGCGGCACGGCATGCGCGACCGCGGCGAGGGCGAGGGAGCCGAGGAGCGCCGCGGCCGCTACGCACAACTCCGGAAATGGAGTCTTTGTCGTCACCGCCTGGTACGTCACGGCCAGCGGCTTGTAGAGGCTCCCTAGCACCGACACGACCATGATGAGGAGAAAGAGCCCCCCGAAGAAATCGCCGCCCGTGAGGCCTCGCTGGGCGACCGGGGAGGAGAAGAACAACAGTCCCACGCCGACGAGCACGAGGACGGCGAGGAGCGGGAGCTTCTGGAGCAAGTCGTCGAGGCCGAGCCACCGCGCGAGGGCGACGGTGAGGAGCGCCGCGGCGGCGACGAGGATCAGCGGGACGGCAAGACCGGGCGACTGCGCCGCGAGGTAGGACACGAACACGTGGAGCGGCAGCAAGAGCAGGGTGTAGGCGGTCACGAGGCGGAGCGCCTGCTTGACGGCGGCCGCCAGCTCCGGGCCGGCCCGGCCGAGGGCGTAGGGTGGGGACGCCCCGCCCGCTACCGCGGCGGGTACGAAGGTCGAGATCTTTCGGGCGTGCCAGATACGAGACATGGCGTTACCTCCGGTTCACGAGGAAGAAGTCTTCGAGGTCGGCGGGGTGGGCTTCGACGGTGACGGTGACGTTCCGGAGCGGCTTTCGGGCGAAGGCAGCTTGGAGATTCTGCGCTTGCCCTCGGTCGCGGTAATGATGTGGGCGGAAAACCAGCCGGCGAGGACAAGCCGGCGGAGGTGCGGGCGGTCGGACGTGAGGAGCCGAGCCACCCGCCGGCCGATTTTCCCAACCATGCGGGAGCTCAGCTTGTCGTGATCGACCACGAACCACCCGAGCCGCGGCGGATCGGTCGTGGCGTCGAGGAACAGGTTCTTGACCGATAGGCCGGGCTCGGACAGATCAGGGAAGCGGGAGCGGAACTCGTCCTCGGCGAACACGTCGCACCCGCGGCGGGCGCAGGCGAGGAGGACGGCGTAGTGTTCGAGGAGGGCCTGGTTCCCGAGGGCCTTCGTCGGGCGGCGGAGCTCGAGCGCGGCAAGGGCCGGCGGGCCGAGGACGAAGTACGGCTCCTGCCCGTGGAGCGGGTGGCGGACGAGCCAGCCCCGTTCCGCAGTCCGGGCTAGGAGCTTCCGGACCGCGTCTTCCGTGAGGTTGGGGAAGCGGAGCCGACACTCGGCGGCCGCGGTGGTCAGCCCGTAGCGGGCCACGTCGCGAACGACCTGGGCGGCTTGGGCGGAGAGCGATTCGAGGGGCTCGGGTGTCATCGGCGTCCTCCGTTGAAAACCGTCCACATCTCGTACGGAAGGGATCGGGCGGCGCTGTCGCGGTGTATTTCTTTCAAGCGGGCACCGTTGGAACTGGAGTAAGAGGCACCTCCGACTTCCACACACAAGGCCGGTGTGCCGGTCGAGTCCACGATACAGGCGTCCACTACTTTCTCGCCGTAGCCTCGTGCCGCGGCGATCACGTCCTCCGCGACCCACGCGGAGGCCAGGAGCGGGCGGTGGAGGGCGTAGCTCGTAAAGACCAGGCTGAGGGTGAGGTCGTGGGCGAGGACTGCGGCAGACTTGAGCGGGGTCCGGATCGTCCGCCCGTAGTGCCGGGCCGCCCGCTCTGTCACGGTGTAAAAGACGGCGCGCCGCGGCTCGACCGCCGCCCACCGCCGGGCCAGTTCCCAGGCGAGCGCCCCGAAGTCCGGGTCCGGCATCCCCGGCGACCAGTGGTAGAAAAGCGCGGCCTCGGCCGGCGCGGCGACGACCGCCGCGTGCCGGGCGAGAAGCCCCTCGGCGCAGAGTTGGCCGAGCCGGCGCGTCATGTTCTCGCGACCGGAATCGTTGTCCGGCCACCAGGGGGCGAGCGCCAGTTCGTACTGGATCGGCGTTCGGTGCAGGCCGGTCTGAATGATGAACCGGTCGCGGTCGGTTAGTGTGATCATGCGGGTGGTGGCTCTTGAAATTTCCTGGGCCTCCCTGGACCCTTCCGCGGCGCCGCAGTCAGTGCCGGGGTACCGTTCGTCTCCGGCGCGGGGAGGAGCGGCGGCGAATTCTCATGTGCCTCAGCCTGGTCCGGCGTTCCGATGATTCCCCGGAGCGCCTTCGCCGCTTGTTCATCTGTGAGGCCGGAGGATTCGTCTCCCGACGCGAGCGCGTCATGGACTCCCGCGAGGAGAGATTCCATCGTCTTCCGGCGGAAGTATGCCCAGAGCCAATTCATGTTGACCTCTCTTTCGGGGCGAATGCGAGAAACACGGTTGGAATCAACGGTCCGCGAGAATCGGTGTGAGAAGTTCCCGGACCCGCGGGGCAACCTTGTATGGGGTGCCGCGGTCCCGGGCATCTTTCGCGCGGATGATCTCGCACTCAGCCTCAGAAAGCAGGCGCACGTCCTCGGCCGCCAGGTGGATGAGGGTGTCCCGTCGCGACCCACTTCGCCTTTGAGAGTTGCTTGTGGCTGTGGGCCATCGACTCGCACCACTCCCGGAACCCGGCGTCGGCCGTGTTGTCCCCGGCGGCCGTCCGGTATTCGGCCGTGCGCTTCGCGTGAGCGTGGGCGTCCTTCCCGGCCTGAATCCCCTCCTCTTCGAGGTGGTTCACGACCGCCCGCGCCTTCCGAAGATCGGTCTCGGCCCGCTCGATGTCGGTGGGTGTGAGCCAGTAGAGGGCGAGGCCCGCGAGCGCGGCGGCCGCCGCCGCGAGCCCGAACGCGGCACGGATGGAGTCGCGGTGCCGCCAGACGAAGACTTGAAAGTATCCACGCCAGGGTGGGAAGTCGGTTCGGTGTCCGTTGCACGAGCACATGGGAAGCACTCCTCGGGGAACGCAGGGACGTAGCGGCCCGGGCCGGCCGCAGAACGGTCGGTGGACGGGCCGATGCCGATGAGCAACGCGGCTCACCGCGGCGAAAAAAGTCGGACTGTCGTAGATGCCCGCGATTAGTGCTGTTAGACTTGAGTTGTGACGCTCGCTCGTCTAGCAGCACGCTGCTCGCGGGCTTGCTGCCCCGGCCACCCGCCAAGGTGGCCGGGGCTTTTTCTTTATCCCTTCATTGCTGGCTCCTCCTGGGTCGGGCTGTCGTGGGCGACACCACGCCGCGGCTTACAGCCACAGGGCCGTGCGAAAAGGCCCCGTAAACAAGTGAGTTCCGCGGCAGGCCTCCATCTGGGCAGACAACGCCTGCGCGGGCACCGGCCGCGCGAAGTAAACGGCTATACGCCCGAACTCGGCGTCATCGAGGCGCGCGTCCGGGTCGCGCGTAGTCAAATGCACGTTCACGGCGTATCCGCGCTGGCCACCCGCGACGGCGGCGCGGAAGCGCTCCGTGAACCGGAGGTGGTTCACGTTGTAGTAGGCGGTCAGTTGGGTGCAGGCGATTTCGTGGGCGGAGTGGCCGGGCCGGGCGAGGACCTCGAGATGCGCGTCGTAGACGATCTGGAATACGGCCTCGCGCGTGGGCCAGAACCGGTTGGCTATCCATTCGGGGACCGTGTGCCCGAAGCCCCGGAGGACCGGGCGGAGCGGTTCGGCGGCGCAGTAGAGTCGCCTCGGCTTGTGGAGGTCCAACCCGGGAACCCGCTCGAACGCCGGGCGGGCGTACGGCCTGATCTCCTCCGGGGTCGGCGCGACCGCGAAATGGCTCCGGAGGATGGCGACCGGTTCCACGCCGATCGTGACCGGCGGCAGCAGGGCGGTGGCCGCTACAAGGTAGCCGGCCCGGACGAGGCGGTCCAAGATTTTCCGCACATAGTCTTCGCGGACCAGTTCGGGCGAAGTGTCGGGTGGGGCGGCCTGGAGCAGGTACTGTCGAGCTTGACCGGCGGTGAGGAAGAGGTGTTCCGTCAGCAAGCTGAACAGAAGCTGCTGGAAATAGGGGTCGGCGAGGGTCTGATCGACCGAGGGAGAAATGCCGTGATCGAAAACGGAAAAGCCCATGACCGAACCTCGTGCGAAAGGGCCTGACCGGCACTGACCGATCGATGCCCACTCACGGGTTCAATCACGGGCTGCACTGGTCAGCCCAAGAAGGCTTGAGCCAGTCAGATACCGGATTTGTACCGCTATTGTCGTACGCTAGAACGAAGCGCGACCAATGAGTCAGTCACTTCGGTCCCGGCGGCCGCACTCTCGATGAGTGTAGTAGTAATACTAACGCCCCCTCATTCGCAGGGCAATAGGGCGGCGGAAAAATTTCGGCGACGGCCGCTGGTTTCGGAACCCGCGGCAACCGCCGGTTCACTTCCACTCCACTTCTGTGGTAACGCCACCGTCTGTCCACCGACAAGACGGAGGAGACGGTCGCGAGCGGTGCTCGTCGGGCCTCTGCGTTGTTCGGCCGGTGGGCTGTCACGCCGAAGCATCCAAAAGGGTTTGAGGCCGGAGGTCGCTTGGTCCCGTCGCCCAAAGGGCACCGGGACGAGGCCGGACTGTATCCGCGGGGGGAGAACGGTTCTCCGAGGTTTTAAGGAGCAACGTCGGGTCGAGCACCCGGGGTCGGCTGGTCGAGCGACATCCTCGCCCGTCCGGCCGGTCCCGGTATTTGTTCCGGCCCGGTGTTCCTACCCCATACGGAGTTACTCGATGAGAGAGCGGCACATCAAGCTGGTGGCGATCCAGACCGCCCCCGAGCAGGGCGTCCACTTCGAGCCCTGGGACAACTGGCCCCCCGATCTCGTCTTGTTCGAGACCGCCGGTCGCGAGGCCGTCTTCCGGGCGGAGTTACCGACACCGACCCAGACGCTCGCGGGTTACCTGGCCGGCGGCCTCCGCCCGCGAACCGTCGGTGCCGAGCAACTCGCGGCAACGGTCGTGAGCAAAGCGGCGGAAAAGGTCGGGCCGTGGATCGATGAGGGCGGGTCGCACGTGACGGCCGCCCTGGAGGCCGATGAGGCGGCTGAGTACATGATCCTCGTGGTTACGGACGATCCGTGCCGCCGGGTGGTCCGGCTCCGGATCGAGTTCCACGACGACCCGAAAGACTAGCGTGAGGTTCCGCAACGAAGCGGCGGACGGACGCACCTCGCGCCGCCCACTCGGAGCGCGGCGGGCGATCCCGATAATTCAGGTTCCCCTCTCCCGCCGGTGCGCCCGCACCGGCCTTTTCCGTCCCACTTCCCGATTCCCCGAAATTGAATTACAACGCCGGGAATTCGCCGGGTAAGCGGCAGGAAATTACCCGCCGCGTGAAATAGACATGTGAACCTTCTGTTACAGCAACCGGGAACTGGATTGCGGTACTTCTTGCATATCAGGAACTTCGGTGTATTGGCCGGTTGACGGAATTGTCCACCGGCCAGGTGGTCCCGGCGGACAGGCTTGGCGGGACGCATTTTTCCGTGATAGGCAGAATATAGGTGGCCAAAAAAGGGCAGGAGCCCGGCCTGGCGGGGCCGAGCTCCTGCTGAAAGCTACCGAACAATGAGCTTTCTGAATAACCGGCGGGCGATTCCTCCTTCGAGGTTTCGCCTCGCCTTCTTCCATACCGGGGTCATTTTCCTGAACGCTCGTTTCGCCTTCGGAAGGTCCACGGCGTCGAACCACTGGGCCTCATCCTTCGCCTTGTGGGCATTCGAGAGCGTGACGCGGTACTCGAAACCGACCACGGTTTTTCGGATGTAGAGAAGTGCCGTGACGGGGTCCCGGCCGAATCGTCTCGACCACCCGCGCTCGGTAAACGGCAGTGATCGGTTGCCGTTCTCGCTCGACGCATGAAAACCCATCGCCCTCAGCACCTTTAATTCCTTCCCGTTCAGACTCATTCTCGCTGTCTCCTGTTCACCTCCTTTCAATTCCGGCGGCATGGCCAATTCCACGCTCTCCGTTTCCGACCCCCGATTGCCGGGAGGCTCAGGGCCGGAAAAGCAGAACCGCGGACTGTCGGCTGGAATGGGCTGAGTACACGTCTGCGGACCCGCCCAGTTCATTTTTGAGGAGCCCGGCGTGCAGGCTTTGGCACGACGGGCATCAGGATTTTTCGAGCTGCCTCCCGAACGCCGGGCGGCAGGGCAACGGGGCGTCCCCTATTGCGCTGGACTTTGCGGCGCCTGACCGGCCGGGCGGCCGCGGCGGAAAATGGGGGGCCGGACTCTTGCCCGGCCCCCAAAATCAAAGTTAATCCTCGTCGTGTTCCATCCGGAGCGGCAACGCTTCGGACTGTGCAAGCACCACGAGGAGCGGCCCGCCGTCCTCATCGAAGCTCCCGAAAACTGCGAGCGGGATGTCTTCGCCCGGGCCTTTTAGGCTGTCGGTGTGCTCGCTGCGTTTGCGGTTGTCGTTCACCACGTTGACAGAAAACCCGAACCCAGCGGATATTCTCTCCAGTCGAGGGGCGGCCAACTTCCTCAGGTTGAACCTGAGATGCTCCAGGAGGTCGTGCAATCGACCCCCTTCGCTTAGACCGTTGGCTCCCTTCGGCGTCGTGACACAACGCTCCCACACCTGCCGCGAGACCGAGACCCGCCACCCGAGTACGTCAGTGGCCTTCGTTCTTGCGTCTGCTGTTACTTCCATCATCTCGAACATCATCTTGTTCCTTCACTATCGGTTGCTAATACCTCCTTCCCCGGTTTGCCTGTCACGCTCACCGTCCGCGGCCCAGAGGTAGGGTCGTGGAAGCTGATCCATGTCCTCGGCAAGAAGAGGGTCCGGGCAAGAAGCCCGGACCCAAAAACCAGAAAAACCTTCGCTCGCCGTCACTCCTCGAGTGAGTCCGCCGGCATCACAAAGAGGCAGGGCCTGCCGAGCTTGTTGATGCCCGCGACGGCGATGAGGCGAACCGTCGTGTCCGGCCATTCCTGCTCGCCGGCGTCTTCGACTTCGTCGCGGTTGTCGTTGACGACACTGCGCGGAAGAGAAAGCCGGCAATCGAGCCGCGACAGTTCGAGGTGTAGTCCCCGAAATCCGCCCACAGGAAGACCAGGAGATCCCAGAGTCGAAGTTCTTCGCTCTGGCCTCTGAGCCCCTCAGGGACGGCCACACAACGGTCCCAGACCGGCCGCGAGATAGCGACCGACCAGCCTGGCATCCGAAAAAACGGATGCCTGACGTTTTCCTCCAGTTCGATCATCTCAGTCATGGTCACACTCCAAACGTTGTTGGTTGGTAAACACCTCCTTTCACGGAGCGAGGCACGTTCTGCGTTTAAGGCCCGCCGGCCGGGTTCCGTAGAACCCTGGCGCCCTTTGCGGCGGCGGCCTCAACGCTCGCGTCCCTTTCCTCGCAGGTCACGCTCACCGACCGCGGCCCCCAGAGGGAGGGCCGTGGAAGCTGAACCGTGGCGAGGAGCGCACGTGAGGCGGGATCAGGAAACGCTGGTTGTTGCCGTCAATTTTGAAAGGCGTTCGTGCCGACGACGGGCACGGCGCAGCCGGTCTTTTTGTGACCGTCTCCCGGCTGCCTGGGGAGAGGATGGGTCAAAGGGGCGAGGCCCCTTATCGAGGGTAATTATAGGCGGGCGGACAAGGGGCTGGGATGCGAATTTCGCGGAATTCTACTAGATTTCACAAACACAATGCAGAGCCAACACAGGACCAATTTGTCAGCCCTGCGGCGTAGGTTAGTCTTCTTCCGGCAGCATCACAGTGAGACATGGCGAGAGGTCGTCGTCGGGGCCGCAGACGGCCTTCAGCCGGACTGGCTTCGGGGACGTTACGTTGTTGAGTACGAGCACGTGAAAGTTGACCGTGCTCCCCTCCCCGACCCGCGCGGCAGGCATGCCGGAGCATGTTCAGCACGTCCCACAGTCGGCCCCTCTCGTCCTGTCCGGTCACACCCCCGGGAATTTTCACGCACGTTGCCCACGCGGCCGCGGTAAGAGCGAAGGGGTAGCGAAATCCCGCCTCCTTTGCCATTTCCGTCACGTCGATCAGAGACCCGTCCGCGAGGGCTTCTTTCCGGGAATAGGAAAATACCAAGATGTCGTCGGTAGTCATTGTTCGTTCTCCAAGAATTGCCCCGCTCTCTGCCGGGGTGTGTTGTGCCCCTCCCCTTGAATTCGTAAGAGGAGGGGTCGATTTGCTTGCGCATCCGCTGGGTCAGGCCGCGTTCTCGACTTCCGCCGGTTGCAGGCGGTGAAGAAAATCAGTCGCTTTCTGGGCGAGGGCCGCCGCCTGAAAAATCGCCCGCTTGTCGTTCCGGAGCACATCGAGCCAGCTCCCGATGTAATCGGCGTGGTCAGACCGAGGCGTCAGCGACAGCCCAAGGTCAGCGCAAAGAAAGGCGGCCCCGAGCTCGGCGACGAGCTCCTCCCGGGCGTAATTTGAAATTCCGGAAACGAGCTTCGGAAAATTCCGCAGGACGCGGGACGGGTGCCCTGTCCAGTGACAAATTTCGTGGGCAAGAACGGAGTAGTAACGTTCAGCGGCTTCAAATTTCTGAAGCGGCGGCATGTAAACGGCGTCTTCAAGAACGCTGTAATACGCCCGACGCGGATCTTCGCGGCGAGTTACGCCGGTGTTCGTGAAAAACGCTTCCGCTTCCGCATTCGGCCAGTGCTCGAAAGAAATCTCTTCAACTGCCGTAATCGCGGCGGTAAAACGGGCTGGGATATTCTCGATCTGGTCGGCATTGAAAACGGAATACGCCTTGAGAAACGGGATTTGTCTTTCCCGCGGCTCCCGGTCATCGTCTTCTTCGGTTTTCGTGTAGAGATTCGCGTAAACGACGAGGGAGGATTTTTCACCCTTCCGGACCTGGCCGCCGAATTGCTTCGCCTGCTGGTAGGTGAACCAGTAATTGCTCGTGTAGCCGGCAAGGGCTGCGGCTCGCCAAAGCCAAAGGACGTTAATTCCCCGGTATGGTTCGCCGTTGTTTCGGAGAGGCCGAGAGGGGGAGGCCGCTCCGGCGTTCCACGGGCGGACCCAGGGTCGAATTCCCCGTTCAAGATCAGAAATAATTGCGTTGGTAATTTCGGTGTAACAATCCTTTCGGTTCGAGGTGCTCATGGTCCGGTCTCCAAAAAATAACCCGGCGGAATTGCCGAGCCCGTCGTAAACCCTGTCCCCCTCAAGAAATCGTTTCGGGTGGAGAGGCGGTTCGTTCAGCTCCCGAAGGGGGCGAACCGACCCTCCACCCGGAACGAGATCTGAACCGAGGGCCTGCGGAGCCGGCCTCCGGCCGGTGGTGGCGGGGTGGGCGGAGAAAAACCGGGTCAAGCTGGAGAGGGAGCGGAGCGACCGGAGCTTGAGGCGGTTTTTCGGAGCGAACAAGTGGGGCCGGAGGACGGCGGAGTTGGACCGAGTCCACCCGGGGGAGGCCGAGGAGCAAAGCGCACCCGGCGTGGGGTCTGAGAGGAATATCGGTCGAGCGGGAATGGACCGGAATATTCGGCGGCCACAGGCCGTCATCGTTCGGAAGTTCTGGTGACATCGTCTGGCGGACACCCACGCGATCGGGATTATGACCCGCCTACGGCAATTATTTTTGGGCGGCTATCGGTCGATGAATTTCGCCAAGAACACAAACAAGATCGCTCGGGATAGCGAAGTGTTTTGAGAGAACGACAAACCGTTTTGGGTCTGTTGCGATACTTACCGGGCTAACTCAGAAGTCCTTCGGCCTGAAGCCACGGCAAGAGGGCTTCCTCGACGATGTCCTGCTGAGTGAAGGTCTTGAAGCCGTTTAGTTGCCGTTGGAGTGAGGCCCGTTTGAGGGCAGAGGCTATCTCAGGTCTGAGGCGGACGGTGACGGGGACCAGCAGAGTGGCGAGCAGTGGCGAGGGATCCGGGCGTTTCGCGGCCGCGCGCTTAGCTGGCGAAGCAAGAAAGCGTTCTTCCGCTCCGCTCACGCCCGCCGACTCGGTTGCCTCGACGGCGGGTTCCGGAACGACCCGAACCGGCGACGGTTTCGCGTTCGGGGCCGGCTTCTCCTGCACGATGAAGGCGCGGGCCGTTTCGGGGTCCACTCCCACCATATCCTCAAGACCCGCGGAGAGTGAGCGGCGTTCTGCCATAGTCCTCCGTTACCGTTTCGAGTTTACTCTCAATTTCGCCTTCGCAGTCGTCATGCCGACAACGTCTTTCGCACCGGCCTCGGGCAACAGTTCCCGGAACAGAGCGGTGATCTCCTTCGCCGCCTCCTTCTCGCGGTAGCCCATCTTCCAGACGAGGTTTGATTGGCCGGGGGCGTCCGCGTATGCCTGCCGGAAGGTGACGTGGGTCGCGGCGAGCGTGAGCTTGAGTGCGTTCGCCGCATCGCGCATGTCCTTCGTAAGCCGAAAATCCTTCCCGACCATCGACAGAACAGCGATTGCGAGGGGCGGGCCTTTTCGGATTGTCTGGGCCTGGCGGACAAAGGCCGTGTTTTTGGCAAGCGCCCTCGCCTCGAACATTGATGCCTTACACGGGATAACTGCGAGGTCAGCCCATAATAGAAGCGCTCGACTGGTCTCGGTCTGACTACCGGGGCCATCACAGACGATGTAATCGGCTTCCTTCCGGAGCAGCGGCAAGCCTTCAAGCACCTCGTCCGCGTTTGCGTAGCGGGCGATCTGCACCTGGGGTGTTGCCTCACCGATCCACTCGGACGATGAATTCTGAGAGTCGCAATCGGCGAGAACGACGCGGTGCCCGAGTTCGTGAAGCCAGGCAACCAAGCTCCCCGCAAGCGTGGACTTCCCCACCCCACCCTTTGAATTGACGACGGCGATAATCATGCAAGCCGGATAGCCGACATGCTTGCAAGCTGGCAAGGAGGAATGTTGCGCGTCCGGTCCGTCTGCTGACCACGGGACAAAACAGCCAACCGGATGTCCTTCCAGTCGTACGTCTACTCGGCAAGCCGGTGACATAGCTGCTCGGCGGACCGGCCCGTAACGCGGTGGAGCAGTTAGCCGGAAAGCATTGCGGCAGGGAAACCGGCCGCCTGGCTGCGTTCGCTGCCTGCCAGTGAGCCAGCATGTCAGCAAACAAGCTTGCTGACAGTTCGGCCAGCAAGCCAACCTGCAAGATTGACGCTTGCGCTGGCAGCGGCGAGCATTCTATTTTGTCCCATTCTTAACCTACTCGAAGAAGTTGAAAGTCGCGAGCGGTGCCAATCGCAACACGAGACAGATTCGAGCGAGGATGATCGCGGCCTGCGGGGACAGGTTTCAAGGCGGCAACTCGCTGGAACGGCTCGCGGTGAACACGCAAAATGAGACAGAGTTCATGGCTGGTTCGGACGTCGGCAAAATGCAAAACGGCACAGGCCTCGGTGAGCCGGTAGCAACGCCGAAGGGCTACGCAAAACGACACAGGATTGCAGAATCGGCTACGCAAACTGAGACAGGAATGCCACGCAAAACGAGACAGAGTTCTACGCAAAATGAAACAGGAAGAATCGTGATCCGGGGTAAGAATTTGACGCCAAGTGTCTGAGAACGCTGACAAAATCAACCCCGTACTTTACTACCTACTACGTACAAACGACACGCATCGGGATGGAAGCACAGAAAAAACGTGGAGAGGTGAGGAGACAGTCGCCCCGGTCGTTGTCGAGTGAAAACCTCCGGAATGGCCGGGACGAGATGAACCTGGTCGAGTTTCCGTTCGCAACTCTCTCCGACCGCTCGGACGGCGTCCAGGTGCTAGAGTTCCAGGTAACGGACGGGGATCGGGAAACCGGGCTTCCGGTCGAACGAAAGCTCACCGTCACCGGCGACCTGAAGTACGGACTTCCAACCGCGAAGGACGAGGAGGTTTACCTCGGCCTCCTACAACTGACCAAGTTTCACACCGACTTCACCTCGCCGAGCGTCCGGTTCACACGGCACGAATTGATTCGCCTCCTCGGCTGGCCGAATAACGACTGGGCGTATGAGCGGATCGCCACTGGCCTTGCTCGGCTCACCGGGGTCAGGCTTTTTTATCAGAACGCCTGGCGTGACAACGCGAACAAGGTCTTCAAGGACCGCGGCGGGTTCGGCATTCTCGACTCGTTTATCATCCGGGACGGACGAAAGGGTAGCGGCCCTGTCGAGGATCTTCACTCCGAATTCCGCTGGAATGCGGTCCTCTTCGAGAGTTTCCGGGCGGGGTATCTGAAGCGACTTGACTACGAAACGGTTCGCTCACTCGGCGCGAAAGCAAAGCGGCTCTACCGCTACCTTGACAAGCACTTCAACCCCCCGAAGTACGCGAGACTCGCGTTTGACCTCCGCACGCTTGCCTGTGAACGGCTCGGGTTCAGCCGGGACTATGACGCGGTGCAGATCCGTCGGGCGCTCCAGCCGGCGGTCGAAGAGTTGGAGGCGATTGGGTTCGTCGCGGTCGAGCCTGTCGAGTGGCGTTACCAGAAAATCGCTCGCGGGAAGTGGGAGGTCACCTTCGAGCGTGGCACCGGGAAGCCATCTGCGAATATCGTCGGGTCGAAAAGAAGTCAGAAAGCACCGCTGCCGAAACTGGGGGCGGCGAAGAAATCAGATCCTCGCTGTCTTGATGATGGGGAGAGAAAACTGGTCCGGGACTACCTGGCGGCGCTCCCTGGCGCAGAGCGAAAGCGATTAGAGGCCGATGCTCTGGGAGAGGCTGAGCCTTTCCTCCGCACTCTTCTGGGCTCGGGCGGCGCCCTCGGGAAAACCTCGTCCGAGATCATCCTCCATCGACACGTGATGAAAATTCTCAAGAAATAAAGGAGGCACTCCGCGGCGTGATTCTCCTCGTCGGCCGTGCTATGCGTCGGCCCGCTGTGGTTCGTCCACGGCGGTCGTCAGGAACGACAAACGTTGTTCATGGCGCTCATCGGATCGGCGGTGACACCCGGTAAACTCGGCTACCACCGAGCTAAGGGGACGTGGTCGCACCTCGTCACGTCACGCCCGTAGAGCCGGATGCACGGATACGTGCTCGTCCGGTTCGACGGAGGCTGACCGACGTAATCCCGCGATGATGGTCCAGGCTTCCCTTGTAAGGAAGAAGGGCCAAGACTTGCGGAGTAATCTCGGTCTTCTATCCGATTGTGTCTTTTCAGTGTGAATCACGGGCGACAGGGGAATACCTCGAAGGATGTTTCTTCGAGGCCGTTGTGGTTCAAAGCGGGTGCGTGGCAACAGCCACAAATCCTGCCGCGGGGGTCCGGGCTACCAGCGGGTAACACCGCTCAGGCTCGCTCAACCGTGCTGGCGTGGGGAGTTCCTGTCTTGGCAACAAGCGGGACCGGCTTGCAACTGAAGCCGGCGTCGGGGTCAAACGCCCCGCGACGAATAGCTCAACCATGAGAGGCTGGAAACGGCTTGCCAGTGAGTCCGACTTGGGACGGTGCCGAACCGGGAATAAGTTGATCATCGATGGGTAAGGGGACGCTTCTGTGTTCGTGCCCCCGAAATCGTCCGGGCCATAAGGCCCGGCGGAAACTGCGCTGCCCCGGGAGGGGCGGACGTACGATGATCGGCCCGTGGGGCAACCCACTACCGACGTGACGAGTCGAGCGAAGTCCACAGCGAACCTGGGAAGCCCGATCGCGGCCGGGGTAGCGCTCCGGTGCCCGCGCGTGGTGCGCGGGTGTTTGAAATGCGGTCGGGTGGGAGTGTGGCCTGAGTAGGAGCCGGCGGGAGCCGGGCCAAACCATTGCAAGGCAGTGATAGGGTGGTTTGTCCGCGTACGGGTGGTGCCGGGCGGAACCTTCGACGAAAGGGCTGACGGGCTTACAAAAGCCGATGATGTGCGTTCTGCGGACAAGTCTTTGGACTTGTTTGCGGTATCCCTGGCTGGGAGGAACGGCGGTCGAGGGGAGCGCTCTTGGGTGAGCGTTCCCCTCGGCAGCGAATTGGCGACGTACGCCCGAGGTGTGCCTCGGGGTGCGTTCAGGTTCGTGCGCCGCTACTTCTACGTATTGAGGCGTTGCAACTCACTGAACACAGCACGGCTTGCCGTGCTGTCGGCGCGGAGGAGCGACAAATCGGGGCGAAGCAGGAAGCGTCGCTGCCAGGTTACGACGGCTTGTGGGGAGTGTGCCGCGAACACTCCCCGTCTTCTGCGAGAGTATCCGCTGGAGGGAGATGCAGTATCGTTGTGAGGCGGTTTCGATCGAGGGGTTCATTCAACAGCTTGCCGTGGCCTACATCGCCCGCGGCTATCTCTTTTACGTGACGGGGAGAATCCCAGACCACAAAAACCCGCAACTTGTCGATGAGAAACTCATCGACCGCTATCGCATCGGCATCTCCCAGTGGGCACGCGCCCGGCGGAAGCGGGCCGGCCAGGCGAATGTCCAGTACCTCCGGCACGAGCGGTTCTTCGTCCTCCTCGCGACGCACGGTGAGCATTCGTTTTTCGAGGAGGAAGGGGCGAATGTCCGGGACGTCCGGCGGAGGTCTATCAAATATGCGGGCTACGCGATCGGGTTCCGGGGAGGGCACGTCCAGGTGCGAATCGACCTGCCGCGGTATCGGGAATTGAAGGCATGGTTCGAGGAGCGGGCGGCGAAGCGGAGCGTCGAGGTCTTGGCGAGAGCTTTCTACGAGTTGCCGTTCGAGCCGTACTACCTAGTCCGGCAGCAAGAGTTTCATATTCTCCGCGCGGTCAACCGGCGGCGGAAGGAGGCGGGAATGCCACTCGTTCCGAAGGAGTGCATTTGGCTGAAACGCCGGCCCGTGAAACCGTTTGGTGGTAGGCCGACGACAGGCTGTCATCGAAATACGGACCTGACGTGTCGTGAAAGTGAAAGCGAGCGATAATGGTTCGTGGATTCGGCCTCGCGTGTTCGCTCCGGTTCAGAAGGGTTTCAAATCAAAATCCGCTCGATCTCGTCGAGGGTGATCTCGTCACTCGTCCGATCGTAAAGCTTGGTCGTCCGCGGCGACTCGTGAGCGGCAATCGCTTGGGCGTTCTCGATGGTCCCGCCATTTCCCAGGTAGGCGGTAATGCCGGTCGCCCGGAAGGTGTGGTTGCAGGTGGATTCCGGCAGGCCGGCCGCCTTTGCCCGTCGCTTCACCATGCGGAGCGCGTCGTTGCGAGTCATCTGGCGGTCCGAAAGGAGGCCGTGCCGGGTGACGGAGCGGAAGAGGGGAGACTTCTTGTCCTCCTCGGTCCCGGCCGCGAACAAGTAGGCGTCGAGATATGCTTCCGCGGTGTGATGGGCCGGCACCTGGTGGAGTTTTCCGCCCTTCTCGCGGAATCGGAACCACCACCGTTTCCCGTCTTGGTAGTAATCTTCCACTCGGAGCGAGACGGTGGCGCCCACCCGGGCGAAACTGAACACCATGACCGCGATGAGCGCCCGGTCCCGCAGTCCGGACAACTTCGCCGTGTCAATGGAGTCGAGAAGCATTCGAGCCTGTTCCGCATCAAGGACCGGGGTTTTACCGCGTTTGACGACGTGCTTCGGACCACGGACGGAACCCGCCGGGTTCATCGCGAGAACCTGGCCGATGACAAGCCAGTCGAACAGCATCCGGATGGCGGCGAGGTGTTGCTTCACGGTCGGCGGCGAGCCGGGATGCCGTTCGATGTAGGCCGCAACGTGGATCGGCTCGATGTCGATGAGTTCGAGTCGGTAGGTCTCGCACCAGCGGAAGAACGAGCCGACCGCTCGGGCGTAGGCCATGCGGGTATTCTCATTCCGGATTGTCGCGGTAAAGAACTCCAGGAATCGCTTCCGGGCGTTTCCGCCGGCACGGTTGATGACCGCCGGCACATTCGCAGCTGGATACCACTCGACAACCCCAGCATCTGCCGGCTGATCTGTTCCTTCGGTCTCATCCACTCGCTGCACCATAACGTCCTTTATGCTGCAGCGTCAACGAATTGATTTTCAGGAGGACCGCAGGACGATTCGCGCGATGATCAGCAGCGCAACGATGAAGAACAGGTCTGGGTACTCGTAGGCGAAGCCCAGAATTCCGACCGCCAAGCTGTAACAAACGAACATCATCGACGCAACTCGTGCCAAATGGAGAGGCCCGGTGGTGCGAGTTGGGCCTCAGTGAACCGTTGGGGCGTCCGGTTCGGTTTATTTCTCGGAACCGGCCGGATTCTCGTAGATCCAGACCATTGCCAGGTCGGCGACCTTCCCGACCAGCGGCAAGTCTTCCCGACCGAAACTCGACGAATCCTTCCACTTGTCGTTCTTGTCCTTGTAGAGCCGGCTAATCTGGACGTTGTACCGCGGGCCATTCTCGGTCTCATTCAACCAGATCGCCGCCCGGATGCGGCCAAGACGGACTTCATAGACCGGCTTTGTCCCGGTCTTCTCGTCGCGTTGCTCCTCGCCGCGAGCCGAGGGCGGCTTCGTCGTCGGACCATTCTTCGCGTTCATCTCAGAATCCTCGATTAGGGATTGGGAATGGGTCAGGCACACAGGTGGCAGCGCGGATGCTCGGCTGCCGGTTCAGGCTGCGGTTCCACCACGCGGCCGCTTCGGACGTCTTCTTCGGCGAGACGTGCCAAGTGCGTTTCTGGGTGGCTTCCTTGGGGTCAGTCCGGGATCGGGATGCCGGCGGCGGCGCAAAAGGCCGTCGTCTCGTCCGAGTTCAGCTGGCGGCAGAAGTACCGCCCGTTCGCCTTCCAGAAGTAGCGGAGGGCTTCCGCCCCCTCGGCGAACATGAAGCCTTGCCCCATCCACCGGGGCGGAAGGACTTCGAGGAAGTAGTCGTAGGTCTCCTCGTCGATCTCAGCGGCGGTTCCCGGTGCTGAGATTCGTTGGATCATTTGGTCCCACGGCTCGGTGTCGGGCCGGGGTACGATCTGGGTGGCTCGCAGGGTGGCGAGGGTGTGTTGCACCGTTGCCCGTGACGCGGTCATGTCGTTGTCTCCGAGAGTGTGAAAATGGGGATGGAAAACCGAAATGCACCACCGGTCTCCGCGCGCGAAGGTGGCTCGCGGAGTCGGCGTTGTTGCGTCTTCAACTTGGGTGCGAGGGAAAGAGCGGTATTCGTTCGCGGCGAAGCAATTACCACACCTGCGGTGGGCGAATCAAACCCGCTGGGTTTGAGGAAACGTACGCCAGCCGTCGCCATCGGTCGTCATCGGGGGTCACTGGCTGCTGCCCCCGATGACGACCGATGGCGACGGCTTGTCGAGTGGAGAACATGGGCGGGAATGCGTCCCCCGCGCCAGCTTGAGCCGGAGGGAGTCGGAGGGGGTTAACGCCTCGGGGTTGCGACTTTGGCGTGCGAGCTCAACATCAAGATGGTAGCGGTTTTCGTTCACCGAAGGCACACGCTGGTAACGAATCCCACCGCCGCCTGTGCCATTGAGCGGCCTTCTGGGAGCGGTCGCTCTTTCAGATGGGGTATGTTTCTCCCCTTAGTCCGGCTCGGTTGAATACCGCGCGGTTTCCGTGCTATTCAGGCTTTTCAGGCGGGTAGTCCGCCCTGTCCTTTCCAACTGACAACTCCTGTAGACGACTCCCCGACCTCACGGCCGCCCGCGTTCTGCGTGGTTCGGCCGAGAGGCCGGTGGTGCAACACGTTTTTGGTTTCTCAACCCTGTTCTCAGTTCACGAGGATTCACCATGACCAAGCAGAACCTTACCCGCGCGAGCGGTGAGCTGTTTCGTCGCGCTCCAGACGAACGCTTCCCTACCCTCGACGCCCTCCTGACCCACTGTCTTGAAGAGCGGGACGAGTCCGCCGACCGTTGGCACGCGCCGACGGCCCTCCTGCCTGAACCGACCCCCGAAGGCCGGCTCGCCGTCCGGGCCGGGGCAGACGGACTCTTCGCCCTGAACGACTGGAGTTTCGGCCAACTCTGCGGCCTGGCTCGCGTCAGCAAAGAGACCATCAACCGGCTCACTCCCGAGACTGCCGCGCTGGCGTTCCGGGAAACCCTTCCTGTCGGGAACAAACCGCTTCAGCTGCTCACCCGCGGGGAGAGTATCCGGTCCGTCCACGGGACGGCATACACCCGCCTTCACAACGCCGACTTGGTGGGGATGTTGAAGGAGTACGCGACCGACTTCACGCCTCCCCAAGCCGGGTTCAACGGGGCGACCGGACTGTACTGCGGGGAGCAGGATCTCTTCTGCTTCCTCATCGACCCGGCGGGATGGGCGGAGATCGATGGCGAGGCGTTCGCTCCCGGCTTCTTCGTCTGGAACTCGGAAGTCGGCAAGCGCTCGGTCGGCATCCAGACATTCTGGTTCCAGAAGGTGTGCGCGAATCACATCGTCTGGGACGCGGTGGACGTCATCGACTTCAGCCGCAAGCACACGGCGCGCGTCGGCGACGCGCTCGGCGAGATCCGGCGTCACGTCGAAGCGCTCGTCGCGAAGCGAGACGAGCGTCGTGACGGGTTCGCCCGGGTCATTAAGAAAGCGATGCGGGAGACGCTCGGCGACGACGCCGAGTCCGTCATGAAGGAACTCGCGAAACACGGCCTGAGTCGAGGGATCGCGAAGCAGGCGGTCGAGATGGTGGCGGGGAACCGCTTCACTATCTTCGCGCTGGTCGATGCGATCACAAGGCTCGCCGGCCGCGTCGTGTACGTCGGGGACCGCACGGCTACCGACATTCAGGCGTCGAACCTCCTCGCACTCGCGGCGTGAGCCATGAGAAAGCGAGCGAACGCAGCGGATCGGTCCTCGATCCTGCTGCCGCGTCAAATTACGAGAGGTTGGTCCTGCACCACCGCCCTCTCGTCTTGAATTCGCTCCTCAGCAGTCGCCGCGGCGTCCTATCGCGGCACTCACCGACACCTTCTCAAGGACAACACGATGAAGACATACACCGGAAGCCGGACCGAAAACGGCTGCGCTGTCATTGTCACCGATGGCGACTCTTGCCGTGGTCTCGACCCGAGGTTTGACCTCCGAAACCACTCGCCGACAGGGTTCGAGTGGGGCTACAATGGGAGTGGCCCGGCGCAGCTTGCCCTCGCGCTCGCGGCCGACGTTCTTGGGGACGACGAGGCGGCCTTCGACGTCTACCAGCGACTTAAGTTCCGCGTGGTCGGCCGACTCGCGGATGATGACTGGACACTCACAGAGGCCGAGCTCGCCGAAGCCATTCGCTTACTTGCTCGAACCGACAGCGCATAACCGCGTGCGGCCCGCGGACGAAGTGAAGGTTTGACCGGTGGAGGTTTGCCCACCACCGGTCTCCCTTCAAATTCCTAGCCTAAATTCTGAGGTCGTACTTCTCGCGGTAAAGAGTAGATCGGTTCTAGGTTGCCCTTGTGCCCCACCGACTCCCCGCTCGCCCACTTCTGCACCAAATCCGCCTTGCCCTATTCTCCCGTCCGAAGGTACGCTCTGCGGTAAGGCGAAAGGATCGCGACCGATGGCCAAGCGGAAACAACAGAAGCTGAATCAACTTGTGACAGTCGGCGGCGACGACTACGACGGCTTCCTCTCGGGGCTATCGGCGCTTCTCGACCAGTCCCGGCGGTCCGTCGCCCGCGCGGTCAACGCGGTGCTCGCGGCGACGTATTGGGAGGTCGGCCGCCGCATCGTTGCATTCGAGCAAGGCGGGAAGGAGAAGGCCGGTTACGGGGAGGCGGTGATCGACCGCCTGGCCGCCGACTTGACGAAAAGCTTCGGGCGCGGGTTCTCCCGCTCTAACCTGTTCCAGATCCGGTCCTTTTACCTGGGCTGGGACATTGTCCAGACGGTGTCTGGACTTTTGCAGCTGCGCTCCAAGGCGTCAGCAGAGGGAGGTTCGGAAGCAGTCGCCACCGCCGGGTCGCTGCTCTCGGCCGACGCCTTCCCCCTCCCGTGGTCCCATTACGTCCGGCTGATGACGGTGCCTAATCTTGCGGCCCGACGGTTCTACGAGGAAGAGGCGATCAAGGCCGGGTGGTCGGTCCGCCAGCTCGACCGGCAGATCGGGACGCAGTTCTACGAGCGACTCCGGGGGTCGAAGCAGAAGGTCTCGCTGCTTGCGAAGGCCAACACGCCGAGGCCGGCCGACCTCACGACGGCGGACGAGCTGATCCGCGACCCGTACGTGTTGGAGTTCTTAAACCTCCGGAGCGAATACGGCGAGAGCGAACTGGAGGAGGCCATCGTCCGGCACCTCGAAGCGTTCCTGCTCGAACTCGGCCGCGGGTTCGCGTTCGTCTCAAGGCAGCAGAAGATTCGCATCGACGCCGAGTGGTACAAGATCGACCTCCTCCTCTTCCACCGCCGCCTCCGTTGCGTCGTCGTCATCGACCTCAAGATCGGGCGCTTCACCCACGCCGACGCGGGGCAGATGAACCTCTACCTGAACTACGCCAAGGAGCACCTGGCGGAGCCGGAGGAGAACCCGCCAGTCGGCCTCATCCTGTGCAGCGAGAAGAGCGACACGGTGGTGCGGTACGCAATGGGCGGGATTAACGCCCAGGTGTTCGCGTCCAAGTACCTCACAGAGCTACCGGCCGAGGACGAGCTGCGGGCGGAAATCGAGAAGACGAAGCGGGCGCTCGCAGCCCGCCCGCCCGACATGCTCGAATGACAGCGGTGAAATCCGCGATGAACCGTTTTTCGCCCTTCCCTGGGGCAGGAGAATCTTGCGCCAGCCGTCGCCGTCGGTCGTCATCGGGGGTCACGGAAAGCTGCTCCCGATTGCGAAGCCACGACCGCAGTGAGCGCTGGGTCGCCCTGCGCGTGCCGAGCGGCGGTTCGACCGGCACAAGATCGGTCGCGGGCAATCGTCCAAGCAGACTCGGATAGGCTCCCCACTCCACGCACTGACAAACTGGCCGGAACAGCCCGCGAAAGCGTCAAGGCTTTTCGGGCACGGGTTTAATGGGCGAGGGGTTGCTCCGCGTCACTAGGAAGAATGCTGCCCATATCTTTCGCCGATCGATCAAGTAACCACAGGGCTTCTTGGCGGTGTCCCTCGAGGAATAGCGCACGAACGGAACGAGCCTCCGTGTCGTTCAAAACAACCCAGAAGCAGAGCTCCTGGTGGCCGCTCTGGACATACGGGCGGATCAGCGACCGTGTGTCGTCACCTTCAGGCTGGAGGACGGCGAGGCCGTGTTTCGATGCGACTCCGACATAGGCTTTCAGCATGAACGCTTCATAGCACGGTTCGCGGGAGCCGTTCAATCGCCGGATACCTGACATAGCAATTGCCGCTGCTGATGCGAGAACAGGTGTCGGCACCTGGGGGCTGGACCTCGGTCGGGTGACGCATGAATTTGTCCAAGGAAAATCGTTCCACGTGCTGCAAGCGAAATCAGCGCACGCTTCAAGGGCCGATGTTGACATATGTTCAGATACGAATTGGGTGTGGCAGCACTAAAGCTGATTTAGCCACTGTAGGGCCACACACAGCCCTTGAAACCGCGTCGGCGTATCGGACGCATGTCGGACCAACCTGCGCAAAACTTAGGGCCGTGCCAGGAACAGTTTCTCAGCCCGCGTTCAAATGAGCGTGCCTGACCTGGATTCAGGCGGTCGCTCGCACCGGCCAGCGGCGTACTCAAAGGTATATCGTTGTCCATGCTATGAATCGGTGCGGGATCGAAGGGCGCCTCGTGCTTCCACCGACAAGCGTGCAGCCCGCCTGATCTGGATTTGGCCGGTTTCCATCGAAATTCGGCTGGGTGCTTGCGCACATCCTGCCCCGCGCCAGACGGCATCGAGGCGGCCGAGCCGATGGCCTGGGCGGCAAGAAACCCCATCCGCCTGAAGGCTCGACTTCCTCACAGACGACAAGAGTCTGTGGCATCCTCTGAAGGGCCTATTTCTTCTTCGTTTCGCGGAACGCAGGCGACCCGGCCAGGGTGAAGAGCACGACCTCTTCGCCGGTAACGGTGCTGATGTCGTGGTGCAGGCTCAGCACCTTGACGCCGGTGACCTCCTGGACCATCGCTTCCAGGACCGGCCGCGCCGTCTCGATCAGCTGCGTCCGGACTTCTTTGAGCAGGTTCCGCCCCTTCTCGGCCGGCAGCGTCTTGACCAGTTGCTGCTCGGCCGCAGTCAGGACGCCCTGGAGTCGGATCACGAGAAGGTCGCCGATCTGGTGGGCGTGAATGTGCTTGGGCCCCCGGCCCATGTATTCCTGCTCAAAGCGCGTCATCCCTTCGCAGATGCCGGCTTCGATTTCCCCCTGCGTCTTCATGGCAATCTCCAAATCGTCGCGAGTCCTGGTCGGCACCCCCACGAGCGCCGGGTCTGGACGGCACGACTGGAGCTCAGGGGCCCGGTCCATCTGGCGTTTACTATAGCGGGTTCAGGACGGCCATCCACCTCAGCGACGCGGAGTGCGCTATTCCTCGCACCTTGAAATCGACGCAAGGGCTTTCTTCATAGTGGTTAGCGTCGGAGTACGGCGTGCTCCAGGCTGAATCCACCGGCTTTCCCCTTGCATTCCAGGTCCCGAGCCGTACACTGGCAAATGGGTGGAGCATCTGGTGAGTTTTATACCTGCTCCGCCGAAGACTTCGGTTGATCTTGTTGGAAGACTAGCTGAAGGGTAACCCGGCTGTGCCGGGAGGCCCGTCAGACGAGTAAGCCGGCGTGGTCGAACACCTTGGGGTGTTCGACCACGCCGGCTTTTTTTTTCGCTCGCGGTGACACGGGACGGTCGCCCGGGCTGAAGTGGGAACCCTGATGGACACGCTCAAATCAACCATGGCCGAGCAGATCGCCCAGGCGGCCATCGCTTTCGAGCAGCGCCGAACCGGCAACCACGTACCCAAATCGGTCACCGTGGTCCTGAGCGAGGGCACCCTGGTGATCACGCTCCACGATGCCTTGTCGCCGGCCGAGAAGGCCATGGCCCAGAGCCCGGCAGGCGCTGCTCAGATGCAGGAGTTCCACCGGCAGCTGTTCGCCAACTCCTCCGCCTCGTTGCGACAGGAGATCAGCAGAATTACGGGAATGGAAGTGCGGGAGGCGACTGCCGCAATCGAGCCGGCTAGCGGGGCGGTCGTCCAGGCGTTCACGACCGGCAACGTGGTGCAAGTCTTCCAGCTGGTCGGCAGCTCCTACGGAATCGTGGAGCGGAAATGCACCAGGCAATCTGTCATGAAAACGGAATGTCCACCATGTGAGCCGAATCGAGGAGCAGTCAGAAATCCTGGAGAGATCGATGTCGGAGCATATGCGAGAGGCCCCGATCACTGCACCGGTTGATCCCCCCTCCGAGAGAGGAGAGGCAATTGCGGAAGTGAGGCTTCTCATGCCGTACCGGCAACTGGAGGCGCTGGAAAAGGAAGCCTCCAGCCAGGGGATGACGATTGCCCATTTGCTCCGTCGCCTACTCCGCAACTGGCTCGCGGAGGTGGAGGCGCTCGGGCACTGGAGGAACCTGCGTTCATGGACGCCGAGGCCGAAGAAGGCGTGGGCCACGGTCTCATTCAGGTACTACGCAGTCAAAGAACAGTAGGCCCGAACTGAGCATGGGTCCGCACGCCGGGGAGTTAGAAAACTCGGACATTCAAAGAGTGGAAAGGGATCTTCAATGGCGAGCCCAGTTCTGAGCAAACGTGAACGAGGTCAGGAAGAGAATGCAGACACCCGTCCCGACCGAGAACTCCGCGAGGCCAACCGGCACATGCACGAGTTCCTGGACTTGCTGGGGCATGAGTTGCGCAGCCCCTTGGCCGCGATCCGTAACGCCCTCCGCGTCCTCGAACAGCAGGGGGACGATGCGGCCACGCGGGAATGGGTCCGGGGCTTGATGGAACGGCAAACCCAGTGCATCGGCCGCCTGGTCGAGGACATGCTGGAGGTCTCGCGTATCGAACACGGCAAGATCCAATTGCGAAAGCAGTCGCTGGATCTGGCGCAAACCGTGGCCCGCGCGGTTGAGACGGTACGCGCCTTCGTCGAGGGGTGCGGCCACCAGCTTGAAGTTGCACTGCCGCCGGAGCCGGTGGTCCTGGATGCGGATCCCGCGCGGCTGGAGCAGGTGCTGACAAACCTCCTAAACAATGCCGCCAAGTACATGGAGTCAGGCGGCCGCATCTGGATGACGGCGGAGGTTCAGGGCGGTGATGTTGTGTTGCGCGTGCGGGATAGCGGGATCGGCATCGATCCGAGGATGCTCCCGCATGTTTTCGATCCCTTCTGGCAAGTCGAACACACGCTCGATCATTCGAAGGGCGGACTGGGTATCGGGCTGGCGCTGGTTCGCAAGCTGGCGGAGATGCACGGGGGCAGCGCGTGCGCGTATAGCGCGGGACTGGGCCACGGCAGCGAGTTCGTCGTGCGCTTACCTACACTTGCGGAAGTGGAGGTGAACGTCAGCTGCCGTGCTCAAAAACAGCACGCGGCCACGTTTTTGACGTGAAATCGCACCGGGGGCGCGAAACCGACAGATCTCCTGGGGTCACTGGGATCTTTCACAACAACAAAAATGGAAGCCGCAATGCACGCAACATCCGAACTGCGAGAATGGTTTCTGGAATGGCTCGATGGCGACAACGGGCAATTTGACGACGAGGCCGCTGCCAAGTTGAACGAACTGCGCTCCTGTTCCGACGAGTTGCCCGCAGGCTATTGCCAGCACGGAAGGCTCCACTTGCCTTTCGGCGTTTCCTACGGCGTCGCCGCACAGAAGATCCTCGGCAAAAAGGATTAACGAGAGATAGGGATTCGCGCAGGCGAATGGCTCTCCCTCCAACCACTTTGTGAGGTTACGGCTATGTGGATGATGTATGCCGCCATTGGTCTTGGGATCGCTCTGGCAGTGCTCGCCTTGTACCTGTTGACCTGCATCCGTGTTCTGAACGAATACGAGCGCGGGGTTATCTTCCGCCTGGGTCGGGCCATGCCCAAGCCCAAGGGACCCGGGCTGATCATGGTCTTCGGGCCGGTCGATCGCATGACGCGCGTGGACTTGCGGACCATAACAAAAGTCATCGAGCCGCAGGATATCATCACCAAGGATAACGTCTCGGTCCGCGTCAATGCCGTGCTTTACTTCCGGGTGACGGACCCGATGCGTTCCGTGTTGGAGGTGGCCGACTTCTTGTTTGCCACTTCCCAGGTGGCGTTGACCACCTTGCGCAGCACGCTGGGTCAGGCGGAACTCGATGACCTGCTGACAGAGCGGGACAAGGTGAACCGTCGGTTGCAAGAGATCATCGACGGGCACACCGAGCCGTGGGGGGTGAAAGTCTCCGTCGTGGAAGTCAAGGACGTGGACCTCCCCGAGCCGATGAAGCGGTCCATGGCCCACCAGGCGGAGGCCGAACGTGATCGTCGCGCGAAGGTCATCAATGCGGAGGGAGAGTTTCAGGCAGCGGACAAGCTCCGGCAAGCGGCCGAGATCATGACCCCGTATCCCATGGCGATGCAGATGCGCTACCTCCAGACCCTCACGGAGGTCGCATCGGAGAGGAATTCCACCATCATCTTCCCGTTGCCGCTCGAACTGTTGCGGCCGTTCCTGGGGAGCGGCCAGGACGGCGCGAATGCCGCCGCGCTGAAGAATGGGCGACCAGAGGGCGCATCCCTGGGAGTGAAGGATCCGGCCCAATCCGGGCAGACCACTGGGGACGGAGCAATACCCGCGACAGTACGGGGAAACGGGCCGGTAGCACGCTGAGCAGGGAACTCTCATGGAAGACGCAGGGCATCAAGTATCCGATCCGCCTTCGACGGCCTCGCCCTTACCTCCAGTGTTAGCGCCCGTACTCATGATGGTTTTCTGGATGCTCCTTGGAGGCGCCGCTGGGATCAAGATGATGGAGAGTATTTGGCGGGTCCGCGGCATTAAGTCGCTCCGTTCTGCGGCAGGCCGGCAAATTCCCCATTCCCGGTCAGCCCCGGTGAAAATGTAGGCCTCCCCGGCGAGAGCCGCCGCGGGCACGACGTTTCAGGTGATTGGTGATTCAGCGATACCTTCGCTAAGACTGAATCGAAAGGCCGACAGGAGCACGTTGCACCTGTCTGAGGAGCTAGGGAACTTCCCACGAAAGGTCAGGAATTAGATGACATCCAAGACCAATTCCGTCGTCGCGGTCTTTGAATCGCACGACCAGGCTGAAGCCGCCGTCCGGGAGCTTCAGAAGGACGGCTTCAACATGAAGCAACTGTCAATCATCGGCAAGGATTTCCACACGGAAGAGCACGTCGTCGGCTACTACACCACATGCGACCGCATGACGTACTGGGGCGGGTCGGGTGCTCTCTGGGGCAGCTTCTGGGGCGGCATGTGGGGGCTGCTGTTCGGTTCCGCTTTCTTCTGGGTGCCGGGCATTGGTCCGCTTCTCGTGGCGGGGCCGCTCGCCATGTGGATCGTCGGCGCGCTCGAAGGCGCCGTCGTGACGGGAAGCCTCACCGCACTCGGCGCCGGATTGTACAGCATCGGCATTCCGAAGAACAGCGTCGTGAAATACGAGACCGAGGTGAAGAACGGTAAGCTCCTCTTGGTTGCCCACGGGACCACCGACGAGGTGGAACGGGCCAGGAACATCCTCCATCAGACTCAAGCAAAGACCACGACGGTTCATGCCGAACGTGCTGCAGTTGGAGTGTAACAGGAAGTTACGGACGTACTCCGGCACCCCTGATTTGAACAGGGAACGCCAATCTGGAAATCCGCTCCGCGTGTAATCAAGCTATCGACAGGTTGTCGGTAGCTTGAACACGCCTTGCTTGGTCGCGACAAGTTGATCAACGGAACAACAGTGATGACGAAAGTGACTCCGATCACCTGCCTGTTCCTGGATATCGGCGGCGTCTTGCTCACCAACGGGTGGGATCATAACGCCCGCGAACGGGCAGCGACGCACTTCAAGCTGGACTTGGCCGAGATAGAGGTTCGGCATCACCTCATGTTCGACACCTATGAAGAGGGCAAACTAACTCTAGAGGAATACCTGAGCCGGGCGGTTTTCTACAAGGAGCGAACGTTCACGCGGGATCAGTACCGCGAATTCATGTTCGCGCAGTCGCAACCTTATCCTGAAATGATCGAAATGTTCACCGAGCTTAAAGGCCGCCACAAACTGAAGATCGCCGTGGTCAGTAATGAGGCGCGCGAAGTCAATGCCCATCGGATTGGTAAGTTCAAGCTGAACGGTTTCGTGGATTTCTTTATTTCCTCCTGTTTCGTCCACCTGCGAAAACCCGACACGGACATCTTTCGGCTTGCGCTGGATGTCGCCCAGACGCCGGTCGAGCAGATCCTCTACGTCGAAAACACGCCGATGTTCGTTCAGGTCGCGGAGGGTTTGGGAATTCAAAGCATTTTACACACAGATTACAAGTCCACATGCACGTCCCTGGCTTCGTTCGGGTTGCGAACTGGCGAAGGAGTCAGCAATGAACCCCGCTAACCGACGCATCCTGACAATTAACGGTGGCTCGTCCAGCATCAAGTTCGCGGTATACGAGTCCGGCGACTCGCTCCAGCGAATTCTGGAGGGTGGCATTGAACGGATTGGACTGGCGCAGGCATCCTTACGAGTGAAAGGCTTTAATAACCAGGCGGAAGACATTTTCCGGCCTGTGACGGCACCGAATCATACGGCTGCGGTGGCCGCTCTAATGGATTGGATCGAGGAACGCAGCGGGCGTGACGCTTTGACTGCGGTGGGCCATCGCGTGGTGCATGGCGGGCCTAAGTATTATCAGCCACAGCGAATCACTGCGGAAATCGTTGAGGAGCTGCACCGCCTCAGTCCATTCGACCCTGAGCATATGCCGGAGGCGATCCAGTTAATCGAGGCGTTCCAGCGCCGCTTTCCGGCCCTGCCTCAAGTAGCTTGTTTCGACACAGCATTCCACCATGACCTGCCCCGTGTGGCTCAGATATTGCCGATCCCGCGGCGCTACGAAGCGCAGGGAGTGCGCCGCTACGGGTTTCACGGGCTGTCGTATGCGTTTCTCATGGGAGAACTTGCTCGCCTGGCCGGACGGGAAGCGGCACAGGGTCGGGTCGTCCTCGCCCACCTCGGCAATGGCGCGAGTCTGACGGCGGTGCGGGACGGCAAATCGGTTGACACAAGCATGAGTTTCACGCCGACCGCCGGCGTTCCGATGAGCACCCGGTCCGGCGACCTCGATCCCGGACTCGTTTGGTATCTGGCGCGCACTGAAGGCATGAACGCCAAGCAATTCAACGAGATGGTCAATTTCCAGTCCGGACTGCTCGGGATATGCGAAACCAGTTCTGACATGCGTGACTTGCTGAAGTGCGAAACGCAAGACGTGCGGGCGGCTGAAGCGATCGCGCTGTTTTGCTACCAGGTCAAAAAATGGATCGGCGCATTCGCGGCGGTGTTGGGCGGACTGGACACCTTGGTGTTCGCTGGTGGCATCGGTGAAAACGCGGCTACGATCCGCGCACGAGTTTGCGCGGGGCTGGAATTCCTTGGAATCGAAATGGAAGAGAAACGCAACGCGACGAACGAGGGCGTCGTTTCCTCTAACGCTAGTCGCGTTGTGGTTCGCGTCATGCATACGGATGAGGAATGGATGATTGCGAATATGGTCTGCCGGGTCTTGGATCCTGCCATCGACAATCGAAAACGTGGCTAGAAGGGGCAGTGCTATGACTGTGAAAACAGTGGTGAGGGAAGCCATTAGCGTGGTTCCCGAGAAGCTGACCAAAACGGACAAGCCGTTGTCGGCCGATGTTCTACGAAAAATGGACGCGTACTGGCGCGCCGCCAACTATCTCTCGGTCGGCCAGATCTATCTCTACGACAATCCGCTCCTGAAGGAACCGCTGAAGCTGTCACACGTGAAGCCGTTAGTGGTCGGACACTGGGGCACGACGCCGGGCCAGAACTTCATCTACGTGCATCTGAACCGGGTCATCAAGAAATATGACCTGGACATGTTCTACGTCGCCGGTCCTGGTCACGGCGGCCCGGCGATCGTGGGCAACGTGTACCTCGAAGGCACCTGGAGCGAGATCTATCCGAACGTAACCCAGGACGAAGCCGGACTGAAAAAGCTGTTCAAGCAATTCTCCTTTCCCGGCGGGATTTCCAGCCATGTGGCGCCGACAACGCCAGGATCGATTCACGAAGGTGGCGAGTTGGGCTATTCGCTTAGCCATGCCTTCGGGGCCGCGTTCGACAATCCCGATCTGATCGTCGCTTGCGTCGTTGGCGACGGTGAAGCCGAGACAGGCCCCTTGGCGACTGCATGGCAGTCCAACAAGCTGCTCAATCCGATCAGCGACGGAGCCGTGCTGCCGATCCTGCACCTCAATGGCTACAAGATCAGCAACCCGACCGTTCTGGCCCGCATCGAGCATGAGGAATTGGAGCAATTCCTCCGAGGCTGCGGCTGGACGCCGTACTTCGTGGAAGGCGATGAGCCGGAAAAGATGCATCAACTCATGGCCGACACTCTGGAGAAGGCCATCGAGGACATTCAGCAAATCCAGGCGAATGCCCGAAGCACGGACGACACCACTCGGCCACGCTGGCCCATGATCGTCCTCAAGTCACCCAAGGGCTGGACGGGACCGAAAGTCGTCGATGGCCTGCAAATCGAGGGAACCTTCCGAGCGCACCAGGTGCCGATCCTGGTGGATGCCGAGCATCCCGAGCATGTCAAGCTGCTCGAAAGCTGGATGAAGAGCTACAAGGCGGAAGAGTTGTTCGATGAGAACGGCCGACTCATGCCGGAATTGGCCGAACTGGCGCCGAAGGGCGACCGGCGAATGGGGGCCAATCCCCACGCCAACGGGGGCCTTCTGCTGCGCGACCTGCGCATGCCGGACTTCCACGTCCACGCGGTGTATGTGCCTTCGCCCGGCGCCGTGGACGGCCAGGATACGCTCGTGCTGGGGAAGTTCCTGCGCGACGTGGCCAAGCTGAATCAGGACCAGCGCAATTTCCGTATCTTCGGCCCCGATGAGACACTCTCGAATCTCCTGGGCGCGGTCTTTGAAATCACTAACCGGCAGTGGGACGCCCGAACGGTGAAGAACGATGAATTCCTCGCGCCAGCCGGACGTGTGCTGGACTCGATGCTCAGCGAGCACCAGTGCGAGGGTTGGTTGGAAGGCTACCTGCTGACCGGGCGGCACGGGCTGTTCAACAGCTACGAAGCCTTCATTCGCATCGTCGATTCGATGTTCAGCCAGCACGCCAAGTGGCTGAAGGTAACGTCGGAACTGCCCTGGCGCCGGAAGATCGCCTCGCTGAACTATCTGCTCGCCTCTCACGTCTGGCAGCAGGATCACAATGGCTTCACGCATCAGGATCCCGGGTTCCTCGACCACGTCATCAACAAGAAGGCTGACATCGTCCGCGTTTACCTTCCGCCTGATGCCAATTGTCTACTGTCGGTTTTCGATCACTGCTTGCGCAGCCGCCATTACGTTAATGTGGTGGTGGCCGGCAAACACGCCCTGCCGCAATGGCTGACCATGGACGCCGCGGTCGTGCATTGCACGGAAGGCATTGGCATCTGGCAGTGGGCCAGTAACGACCAGAACGCCGAGCCGGACGTGGTGATGGCCTGTTGCGGCGACACGCCCACGCTGGAGATCCTGGCCGCCGTTTCCATTCTGCGCCAGCACCTGCCCGATCTGAAAATCCGGGTGGTCAACGTCGTCGATCTGATGAAGCTACAGTCTGCGAGCGAGCACCCGCACGGGCTGAGCGAAACGGATTATGATTCGCTCTTCACGAAAGATAAGCACATCATCTTTGGCTTCCACGGATACCCCTGGTTGGTTCACCGGCTGACCTACCGCCGGACCAACCGCAACCTCCACGTCCGGGGCTATAAGGAAGAGGGCACGATCACGACGGCCTTCGACATGAGAGTGCAGAACGACCTGGACCGGTTCCACCTCGTGCAAGACGTGGTGGATCGGCTGCCGAACCTGGGCACCAAGGGTGCCTACCTGAAGCAGATGGTGCAGGACAAGCTCATCGAGCACAAGCATTACATTGACGAGCACGGCCAGGACCTGCCGGAAATCCGCAACTGGAAGTGGGGCAACACCCAATGAATGCGCAACAACTTATAGACACCGCGCGGGCGCTGGTTGCCGGCGACAAGGGTTTGCTGGCGATGGATGAAAGCACTCCCACCTGCAACAAACGATTTGCCAGGTTGGGTATTCCACAGACCGTGGAAGCCCGGCACGCCTATCGGGAATTGATAGTTACCACGCCCGGGCTCGGTGAGTGCATTAGCGGCGCCATCCTCTACGACGAGACGATCCGCCAGCAGAAGAAAGACGGCACGGCCTTTGTCAAAGTCATCACTGATGCGGGAATCATCCTCGGCATCAAAGTAGACAAAGGTGCCAAGCCGATGGCAGGGCATCCTGGAGAGAAGATAACTGAAGGTCTGGACGGTTTGCGCGACCGGCTGGCTGAATACGCTCAAATGGGCGCCCGTTTCGCCAAATGGCGCGCTGTGATTGCCGTGGGCGATGACTATCCCCAGCCGGGGCTGCATCGAGGCCAACGCGCAGGCGTTGGCTCGCTATGCGGCCTTGTGCCAGGAAGCAGGACTGGTCCCCGTGGTCGAGCCGGAAGTGCTCATGGACGGCTCGCATACCCTGGAGCGGTGCAGCGAAGTGACCGGGGAAGTTCTGCGAACAGTGTTCAAGCAGCTTTACACACAACGGGTGACGCTCGAGGGTATGATCCTGAAGCCCAACATGGTACTTCCGGGATTGACCTGCCCGAAACAGGAAGGGGTGGACGTGGTAGCTGACGCCACGGTCAGGTGTCTCTTGCGAGCCGTCCCCGCTGCCGTTCCAGGGGTTGCGTTTTTGTCGGGCGGCCAACCCGCTGAGCTGGCCTCGGCGCGTTTGAATGCGATGAATGTTCGATTCAAGTCGCGACTGCCTTGGGCATTGGCGTTTTCGTTCGGTCGCGCGATTCAGCAACCGGCTTTGGAGATTTGGCAAGGTCAGGATGGCCAACGTGTTGGCGGCTCAGAAAGCTCTGTTTCACCGGGCTAGGTGCAACATGGCTGCACGCGTGGCAAGTACGATGCCGCGATGGAAAGGATAGAGGCATGACAACAAGGATGTCAGCTCAAGGAACCGGACACCCGAATCACGGCGTGGTCACGTCGGTGCGTGGCAGCGTGGTCGATGTGCGTTTTGAGAACAGCTTGCCGCCCATCTACTCGTTGCTGCGCGCGGGAAGGAGGCGCAAGTCGCCATCGAGGTGCTGATGCAGCTCGATGTCCATCATGTCCGCGGCATCGCGCTCAATCCCACGCAGGGGCTTGCTCGCGGCATGGCTGTAGAGGACACCGGCGGGCCGTTGAAGGTGCCGGTCGGCAAAGGAATTCTTTCGCGAATGTTCGACGTGTTCGGCAACCCCATCGACCGCCAACCAGCGCCGTCCGATGTGGAATGGCGCACCATCCATCGAGACCCGCCCTCCTTGGCCAGTCGTTCCACCAAGTCCGAAGTCTTTGAAACGGGCATCAAGGTCATCGACGTGCTGGTGCCGCTGGAGCGCGGCGGTAAGGCGGGACTATTCGGGGGCGCGGGCGTCGGCAAGACGGTGCTGCTCACGGAAATGATTCACAATATGGTCGGGCATCAAAAGGGTGTGAGCATGTTTTGCGGCATCGGCGAGCGCTGCCGCGAAGGGGAAGAGCTTTACCATGACATGAAGGAAGCCGGTGTGCTCCCGCATATGGTCATGCTGTTCGGCCAGATGAACGAGCCTCCAGGCGCCCGCTTCCGCGTGGGACTGGCGGCGCTCACGATGGCCGAGTATTTCCGGGATGATGAGCATCGCGACGTGCTGCTGCTCATCGATAACATTTTTCGTTTCATCCAGGCCGGCATGGAGGTGTCCGGTTTGATGGGACAGATGCCGTCGCGCCTGGGCTATCAACCGACGATGGGCACCGAGTTATCGGGACTGGAAGAGCGCATTGCCAACACCGACACCGGAGCCATCACGTCCATTCAGGCTGTTTATGTGCCCGCGGACGACTTGACCGACCCGGCAGCGGTGCATACGTTCTCGCACCTTTCCGCGTCAATCGTTCTCTCCCGCAAGCGGGCGAGCGAGGGGCTGTACCCGTCCATCGACCTGCTGCAATCCAACTCCAAGATGGCAACACCGGCAATCATCGGTGAACGGCATTACCTTCTGGCGCAGGAGATCCGCAAAACGCTGGCGCACTACGAGGAACTCAAGGACATCATCGCCATGCTCGGGATGGAGCAACTATCTCCGGATGATCGTAACGTGGTCGGTCGCGCCCGCAGACTGGAGCGCTTTCTGACCCAGCCGTTTTTCGCGACCGAGCAGTTCAGCGGCATCAAGGGAAAGGACCGTCAGCCTGAAGGACGCGCTCGACGGCTGTGAGCGCATCCTGAAGGATGAGTTCAAGGACTATCCCGAAAGCGCCTTTTACATGATCGGTTCGATCGACGAGGCCAAGGGCGAAGACCTCTCAGCCCGCAAGTCCTGCCGATCCCGGTTCCAAACCCAAAGTTCAAGTCAAACCCCAGGCCGCTGGGAAACCCAAGCCCACAGTTCTCCTGGGAGGCAAACCCCATTAATCTCAAGGTTCTCCTCCCCTTCCAGGTCTTCGTCGAGAAGAAGGGGGTGAAACGGATCGTGGCTCACACCCTCCAGGGATCCCTTGGACTCTTGCCGCACCGACTCGACTGCGCGGCCGCCCTGGCGCCGGGGATTCTGGCCTATGAAACGGAGGCGGATGGCGAGGTCTATCTGGCCGTAGATCAAGGCGTGCTGGTCAAGGCGGGCATGGATGTTCTGGTCTCGGTACGGAATGCGATCGGCGGGACGGACCTCGACAAACTCCACGAGGCGGTGAAACGGGAGTTTCTCAACTTGGACGAGCAGGAGAAGAACGTTCGCTCAGTGCTGGCAAAGATGGAGAGCGGATTTATCCGCCGCTTGATGGAATTACAACATGAATGAGGAGTATGGGGCGAATGGCGCAAACCAAGAGACGACCTTCAGCCGGCAGGTCGGCGCACAGGCAGGCGCAAGCTGAAGGCGCAACGTGGAGGCAAAAGGAGTATCTGGTTCGGCCTGGGCATGTCAGGGTTGATCGGCTGGTCGGTCACGATTCCAACCCTGGTCGGCGCGGCGATCGGTATCTGGGTGGACAAGCACTATGAGAGTACGTTTTCCTGGACCCTGATGCTGCTGCTCATTGGGTTGATCGTCGGTTGTCTCAATGCCTGGCATTGGGTCGCCTCGGAATACAAGGAAATTCAGGAGGCTCCCGATGAGTGACACCCTGGCGCTTCCCCTGGCGTTGCTTGCCGGTGTCTTGCTCGGCGCGTTTTTCTTCGGCGGCCTTTGGTGGACGGTCCAGAAGGGTGTTGCGTCCGAGAGGCCAGCGCTCTGGTTTCTGGGCAGCCTTCTGCTGCGAACCGGTTTGATCCTGGCTGGATTCTACTTCGTATCGCAGAGCCATTGGCCGAGGTTTGTAACGTGCCTTATTGGATTCTTGATCGCGCGCGTCATCGTCATGAAACGGCTCACCCGATCGCCAGCGGAAGCGAAGACTTCCTTGGAAGAGGAGACAAGCAATGCGGATTAGTCCCGACGATCTGGTTCTCTGGCGATGCGACTTTGTCGTACTCAATAGTACGATCGTCACGACCTGGGCGCTAATGCTCGCGATGACCGTCGGGGCGATGCTGGTCACGCGCAAGCTCAAGACCGAAGGGGACATCTCGCGCTGGCAAGGCCTTCTTGAAATCGTGGTCACTACGATCCAAAAACAGATCAAAGAGGTCGGGTTGCAGCATCCGGAGAAGTATATCGGCTTTATCGGCACCCTGTTTCTGTTTATCGCGGTATCCAATCTGTGCGCTATTCTGCCGTGGTATGAACCACCGACCGGTTCGCTCTCGACGACCTCGGCGCTCGCGGTCTCCGTGTTTGTCGCCGTAGTGCTGTTCGGCATTGAGGAGCAAGGGTTGAGCGCTTACCTCAAGTCCTACCTGAAGCCCACGTTCATCATGTTGCCGTTTAACATTATCAGCGAGTTCTCGCGCACGTTTGCCCTAGCCATCCGTCTGTTCGGCAACATCATGAGCGGGACGTTGATTGTCGGCATTTTGCTGACGATCGTGCCCCTCATTTTCCCTATCTTCATGGACCTGCTCGGTCTGCTCACCGGCATGGTGCAGGCTTACATCTTCAGCATCCTCGCCGCCGTTTACATCGCGGCCGCAACGCGGACCCGCGCAGCCTGAAACACGACCACCAGCAACGAAGGGACACGTATGGACAGCATGACCATTATTGCGATTGTTTCGATGATTTGCGCCGGCGTCACGATCGCGGTGGGCAGTATCGCGCCGCGCTCGGCGAAGGACGGGCGGTCTCATCGGCCTTGAACTGCGCTGGCACAACAGCCCGATGCCGCCAGCACCATCACACGAACCTTGTTCGTGGGGCTGGCGATGATCGAATCCATTGCCATCTACTGTCTCGTGGTCTCGATGATTCTGATCTTCGCCAACCCATTCTGGAACCACGTCATTGCCCAAAGCACGGGAAAGTGAGCCATGCCAATCAACTGGTTCACCGTCGTCGCCCAGGTAATCAACTTCCTCATCCTGGTGTGGTTGTTGAAGCGCTTCCTTTACAAGCCCATCCTTCATGCCATCGACGAACGGGAGAAAGGGATCGCCACCCTACTCGCGGATGCCGAGGCGAAGAAGACTGAAGCGCACAAGGAGAGTGAGGACTATCAGCATAAGAACGAGGCCTTCGACCAGGAACGGTCAGCACTCTTGAAAAAAGCCACGGACGCCTCCAACGCCGAGCGTCAGCGGTTGCTCGGCGAAGCACGCAAGGATGCCGACGCGTTGCGAGCCAATCGCCAGGAGGCGTTGCGAAACGAACAGCGGAACCTGAGTCAAGACATCATCCGCTGGTCCCAGAAGGAAGTCTTTGCCATCACGCGAAAGACGCTGGTGGACCTCGCCAGCGCGAGTCTTGAAGAACGCATGGCCGCTGTGTTCGTCCAACGTTTGCGCGCTTTGACCGGCGCGGCCAAGGAGCAATTGGATGCCGCCCTCAAAGGCACGACCCAATCGGCGCGTGTGCGCAGCGCGTTCGATTTGCCGCCGGAGCAGCACGCGACCATACAAAAAGCGCTGAATGAGACCTTCTCGGCGGATATCCACATCCAGTTCGAGACCACGCCTGAACTGGTCAGCGGCATCGAACTCTCCGCCAACGGACAGAAGGTGGCCTGGAGCATTGCGGATTATCTCGCGAGTCTCGAAAAAAGCGCCGGCGCACTTCTGCACGAGGATGCCCAGCCCAAGGCGGACGCCGGAACCAAGTCCAAGCTGAACGGTAAACCGCGAGGCGGCCTTGAACCGGTGGCCTCGGCCCCGAAGGCGGACCATTGAATAACTCCTTTGATTGCCTGCATACGGTCTTCGGCAATGCGTTTGCGGGGATCAGCCGGACGTTGGAAGCCTTCACGCCGCAATTGACGGCGCACGAGGTAGGCGCGATCGCGAGCGTGTCTATCGGCATCGCCAAGGTGTCCGGCCTTCCAGGCGTGGGCTTTGAGGAACTGATCAAGTTCCCCGGCGATCTGTACGGCATCGCGTTCAACGTCGATGAGGAAGAAATCGGCGTCGTGCTGCTTGGCGAATGCGAGCACCTGCACGCGGGTGCCGAGGTTGAGCGCACAGGTCGAGTAATGGACGTGCCGGTGGGCGATGGACTGATCGGCCGCGTCATCAATCCGTTGGGCGGGCCACTCGATGGCAAGGGGCCGGTCGCCTCTGGCCAGCGTTTGCCCATCGAACGCCCTGCCCGGCCTATCATGGATCGCGCTCGTGTTACCGTGCCGCTTCAGACCGGTCTCATCGTCATCGATGCGCTCATCCCAATCGGCCGCGGCCAGCGCGAGCTGATCCTCGGCGACCGGCAGACCGGCAAGTCCGCCATCGCCATCGACACCATTCTCAATCAGCGCGACCAGAATGTGCTGTGCGTCTATTGTGCCATCGGCCAGCGTGCGTCATCCGTCGCCAAGGTGGTCGCTAACTTGCGCGACAAAGGCGCCATGGATTACACCGTCGTCGTCGTGGCCGAAGGCAACGATCCCCCCGGGCTCGCCTACGTCGCCCCCTACGCCGCGACCAGCATCGCGGAGCATTTCATGGAAGCGGGCCGGGATGTGCTCATCGTTTACGACGACCTCACCCAACACGCGCGCGCCTATCGCGAGATTTCCTCGCTGCTGCGCCGCCCACCTGGTCGCGAAGCGTTTCCCGGTGACATCTTTTACATTCACTCGCGGCTGCTGGAGCGTGCCACTCATCTTGGTGACGAATTTCACGGCGGCTCGCTCACCGCTCTGCCCATAATCGAGACCGAGGCGCAGGACATCTCCGCGTACATTCCGACGAATCTCATCTCCATAACGGACGGCCAGATCTACCTCTCGCCGACGCTGTTCGAGCTTGGCATTCTTCCCGCCGTCGATGTCGGCAAGTCCGTTTCACGCGTCGGCGGCCAGGCACAACGGGCAGCCTACCGAGCGGTCGCGGGCAATCTCAAGCTTGCCTACGCTCAGTTCACGGAGCTGGAATCCTTCGCCAAGTTCGGTACTCGTCTCGATGACGACACCCGCAAGATCATCGACCATGGCCAGCGCATCCGGGCCGTCCTTATACAAGCGGAGCTTGAACCGGCGTCCGTCCCCGAACAAATCGTCATCCTCGTGGCGTTGATCGGCGGTCTGCTTGACAGTGTGCCGATCGACAAGGTACGCGCTGCCGAGCAAGCTTTGAGAAAGGCCGCCGCGGATGTCCCGGTCGAGATTCGTCAGCGCTTTACCTCGAAGGACAAATTGGGCGACGAGGACCGCAAATCGATTCTGCAAGTCGCCGGCAAAGCGATCGCGCCATTCCAGCCCAAACCCGCCGCCGAACCTAAGGGGAAGCCATGAGCGATACCTTGGAAAGTTTGCGCCGCAAGATCGGCGGAGCGGCCGACCTGGAATCCGTGGTCCGCTCGATGAAAGCCCTGGCAGCCGCGAGCATCGGACAATATGAGAAGTCGGTGCTGTCGTTGGCGGACTATTATCGCACCGTGGAATTGGGTCTGGTTGTCTGCTTGAGGAAGCGGGGAGGAGTTGTCGCCAAGCCAGCGGTTCAGTCGGGCGCGGCTGCGAAGACCGTGTGTGCCGTCGTCTTCGGCTCGGATCAGGGACTCGTCGGCCAATTCAATGATGTATTGGTAGATTTTGTCGCCAATGTTCTAAATGCTTTGCCCGGCGAAAAGATAGTCTGGGCCGTCGGTGAGCGCGTTCACGCGCGGCTGGCGGATGCCGGTCTGGCGCCAATCGGCCTATTCGGCGTGCCGACTTCCGTCAACGCCATCACGCCGCTCGTCGGGCAGATTCTCATTGAAAGTGAAGCGCATCACGGCAAGGGAGCGATCGGTCAACTTTACCTTTTCCACAACCGCCCAAAGTCCGGAGCGGCTTATGAACCGGTCAGTCAACACCTGCTGCCCCTGGATGCGCAATGGGGACTCCGGCTGGCCCATCTTCCCTGGCCGACAAAAAACCTGCCCGAGGTCGTCGGTTGCCAGGAGCAGACGCTGTCGGCACTCGTGCGGGAGTATCTTTTTGTTTCGCTCTTCAAGGCTTGTGCCGAATCGTTGGCCAGTGAAAACGCCAGCCGCCTGGCTGCCATGCAACGAGCTGAGAAAAACATCGACGATCTGGTGGGAAACCTGAATCAGACCTTCCGCCGCCTACGCCAGACTTCCATCGATGAGGAATTATTCGACGTCCTAGCCGGCTACGAATCGCTGTCCAAAGGAACAACGCGACCAGGGCGCCGTAGAGGATAGTCCCGATGCAAACAGCCACAAATAAATCCGAAACAAAGCCCCTTCGCTCGATGCCAACAACTGACCAAGGCACCGGAGATCGCATCCGCGTCGGTTCCCGACACGCTCGCGGCACTCCACGTAAATCCGGCGACCGGACTCACGCATGGAGAGGTAGAAACTTCCCGGAAGGAGCACGGCTACAACGAGGTGGCCGAGCAGAAAGAACACCCGATCCTCAAGTTCCTCGGAAAATTCTGGGGCCTGTCCGCGTGGATGCTCGAGCTGATCATGATTCTGTCGCTCGTGCTGCGGAATTACGCCGATCTCGCCATTGTGGGCGCACTGCTGGTCGTCAATGCGGTACTGGGCTTTTGGCAAGAGCGTCGCGCCGCAGGCGTGATGGAGACGTTGCGGCGACGGCTACAGGTCAGTGCGCCGCGTGCTGCGCGATGCGAGTTGGCAGGTCGTTCCCGCCCGAGAACTGGTACCCGGCGACATCGTTCGCGTGCGCCCCGGTGACATCGTTCCGGCGGACGTGAAGGTCCTGACCGGAACCTTGAGCGTCGATCAATCGGCCCTCACGGGCGAGTCGAAGGATGTAGACAAGGCTCCCGGCGAAGTGCTCTCCTCGGGCTCCATCGTCCGCCGGGGAGAAGGCAACGGCGTGGTGATGCTGACGGGGGCGAAGACCTATTTTGGCCGCACCACCCAGCTCGTGCAGACCGCCAGCCCCAAACTCCACATCGAAGCGGTGATCTCCAAGGTCGTCCGCTGGCTCTTCGTCATCGTCGGCGCACTTGCTGGCCGTGGTCATCGTGTTGTCACTCGATCCGTGGCGCGTCGCTTTTCGAGATGATCCCGCTCATGCTTGTCCTGCTGATGAGCGCGGTGCCCGTGGCTCTCCCGGTCATGTTCACCGTCAGCATGGCCATCGGGTCGGCGGAATTGGCGAAGCGCGGTGTGCTGGTCACGCGCCTCAGCGCCTCGGAGGATGCCGCGACGATGGACGTGCTCTGCGTGGATAAGACGGGCACGATTACGATGAACCAACTGGCGGTCACCGGCGTGATCCCGCTGGAAAATGCCAAGGAAGCCGACGTGTTGTTCGCCGGCGCCCTGGCTTCTCAGGAGGCCAACCAGGATCCGATTGACCTGGCATTCCTCGCCGCGGCGAAAGCGCATCACGTCTTCGAGGGCGTTCCGGCGGTCAAACCGATCTCGTTCGCACCGTTTGATGCGAAAAATCGGCGGACGGAAGCGGTGGTCGAACAGAACGGGCAGCGACTTCGCGTGATGAAGGGGGCCGTGCGAACGGTCGCCGAGGCGTGTGGACTTCAGCCCCCTGCGATTGAGGCGTTGGAGGCCCGTGTTAGCGAATCCGCCCTCAAAGGATATCGGACGCTTGCCGTGGCGCGCGGCCCCGAAACAGGCACCCCTCGGACTGGTCGGGCTGGTGACTTTGTACGATCCGCCTCGGCCGGATGCCAAGCAACTCATCATGGAACTCCACGATCTCGGCGTCCCTGTCAAGATGCTTACCGGCGACGCGCTGGCGGTTGCGTCGGAGATCGGCAAGGGAGTCGGGTTGCCGAATATCCGTCGAGTGGCGGACTTGAAGGCCCAGAGCGCGCAGGCCGGCAACAAGGCGGTCGATCTCCTGGCGGGCGCCGACGGCCTTGCCGAGGTCTACCCGGAGGACAAATACCTCGTGGTGCAGCACCTGCAAGCTGCGGGGCACGTGGTCGGAATGACGGGTGACGGCGTCAATGATGCGCCGGCCCTGCGCCAGGCCGAAGTGGGCATCGCCGTGAGCACCGCGACCGACGTTGCCAAGGGGGCCGCGAGCGTCGTCCTGACGGAACAGGGGCTTACCGACATCGTGGCGTTGGTCGAGCAGGGGCGGACCATCTACCAGCGGGTGCTGACGTGGATCATCAACAAGATCAGCCGGACGATCCTGAAGTCGGCCTTCGTGGCCATCGCGTTCGTGGTGACCGGTCAGTTCGTTGTCTCCGCCTTTGCGATGCTGCTGCTCACCTTCATGACGGACTTCGCGAAGATCACCCTCGCCACCGATCACGTACGGTCGTCCAGAAAGCCGGAGACCTGGAACATCGGCGGCTTCATCACGGTGTCCGTGGTGCTGGGCGTGGCGATGGTCGCGGAGGCTTTGCTCTTCTTGTATCTGTGCTGGTCGCGTTTTGACCTGGCGCCGATCGCCGGCGTCAAGGACAAGCCCCTGCATACGTTTAGCTTCCTGATCTTACTCTACTTTGCGGTGTTCTCCGTTGTGTCCGCGCGCGAGCGACGCTGGTTCTGGGCGACGATGCCCAGCAAGAGCCTCCTGGCGGCCCTGACGGCGGAGATGCTCGTGGGCACGGTCCTGGCGCTCGTGGGTCTCCCGGGCCTGGCGCCGCTGCCATGGGAGCAGATGCTCGCCATATTCGGTTATGCGATGGTTTCGTGCCTCGTCGTGAATGACGCCATGAAGGTCATCTTGATTAAGCGACTCGTTCCAACGGCGGTGGCCTAACATGCAGATCGGAGGATCAAGATGAAATATGCTAATCGGTTTCGAGTGGAGCCTGGCAGTAAAGTCAAACTCAAGGACATCGATCCGGCGTTCAAGGGCCGCCACGAGAGCCACAAGGAAGCGGTCGAGGAGATTGAGGAACACCAGACGAAGCTACGCGAACTGCAAGAGTTGCTCTACGCGGATGGACAGTACTCCCTCCTGATCTGTCTTCAAGGGATGGACACGGGGGGCAAGGACGGGACAATCAACCACGTTCTGGGTGCGATGAATCCGCAGGGCTGTCGAGTGGCGGCGTTCAAGCAGCCTACTGCCAAGGAATTGGCCCACGATTTTCTGTGGCGAGTTCACCAGCCCACTCCCGCGAAAGGCGAAGTGGTCATCTTCAACCGCTCCCATTACGAGGACGTACTCGTCGTCCGTGTCCACAATCTGGTTCCGCAAGCGGTTTGGTCTCGCCGATACGACCAGATCAATGCGTTCGAGAAGGGACTCGTCGAGGACAACACCCATATCCTCAAGTTCTACCTGCACATCTCCAAAGAAGAACAACTGACTCGCTTCAAGGAGCGGCTCGACGATCCGGCCAAGCAATGGAAGATCAGCGAGGCCGACTACAAGGAGCGAAAGTTCTGGGACGACTACGTTGCGGCTTACGAGGAAGTCCTGTCCCGCTGTAGCACCAAGCAGGCGCCCTGGTTCGTCATCCCGTCCGACCACAAATGGTTCCGGAACCTTGCGATCGCACGGATCGTCGTGGAACACCTGGAAGCGTTGGACATGAAATTCCCCCCGCCCTCCGTGGACCTTGAACATATTCGCCGGGAGTATCATACGGCGAAGGAGGCCTAGCGACTGCGGAGGGTCGCAAATTACCGAGCCTTTGCGGCAAGCGAAGGTGGCCTTCTTGCCAGGAGCACAGGACAATGCTGGTGACCCCCGCCAACAATCGTCGAAACCGTAATGATGCCCTCGCGATAGTTGGCGTAATGGCAGTGACGGCCGCGGTTGCGGGCTGGTTTTTACCCCCCGTGCTTCTCTCTCTGGGCCTCTGTCCACTCGTCTACTGGTTCGTGCGCAACGCTGCCTCCGGCGATTGCGGATAATGAAGCAACCGTTCCCCGCTCCGTGGGAACAGGTTTTGCAATCTCATGTCGCGTTTTTTCGAGCGCTGCCAGACCCGGAGAAGGAACGCTTCCGACAGATCGTCAAGGTATTCCTCGATGAAGTCCGCATCACGGGGATCCGGACGGAGGTCGATGACACCGTTCGGGTTCTCGTTGCCGCCAGTGCCGCAATCCCCATCTTCGGGTTCCACGATTGGGAATACCATCGACTGGGCGAGGTGCTCGTCTACCCTGGTTCATTCGGGGAGAAGTATCAATCGACCGGGAGCGCCGACGAAAACATACTTGGCATGGTGGGCCTGAAGCACCTCAGCGGTGTGATGATTCTTTCCATGCCGTCTCTCCTCGGGGGCTTCGATAACCCGTCCAGCAAGGACAACGTGGGTGTACATGAGTTCGTTCACCTCATGGAAAATGAAGAGGCCGAACGCGGTCTCCCCCGGGAAGTTCCCTGGCAGGCAGTCAAGCATTGGGTGCAATACGTGGCACAAGAACTTTCCCATCCTACCAAGAATCATGCCTACATCAACAGCTACGCATATGCGAACGAACACGAATTCCTCGCCGTCCTGGCCGAGTATTTCTTCAAGTCGCCGGATTTACTACAGAGCAGGGATCCTCAATTGTACGCGATGCTTCGGGAGATGTTCCACCAGGACACCGGATCATTGCTGAATCGCCCGCCGTTGGCTCGCCAGCGATATGGTCGAAACGCTCCATGTCCGTGTGGGAGCGGGAAGAAGTACAAGCATTGCTGCTTGGTTAAAGCGGCTGAGGCGAAGGCGAGCGGGGAAAAGGCGGCTTGAAACGCGAGTGAGTCATGAACGTGCTGAAATGGTGCTGAAATATGTTTGAAGACGCACATCGCCCACTTTTGTCTCGACATCGGTTTACTGCCCGGATGGCAGTTTTCGTACTCGCTGCCGTTTTTGTGAATGGGGTGCGTTGGTCATCACTGGAAACTGGCCAGTCCACCCGCTTCACACTCCAGGAGGCAGGCTGTCCACGGTCGTTTGCGTGCTGCTTGACGTGATGACAGTGACGTCCGCGGTGGGGAGCTGGTTTTTTCGATCCCCGCGATTCTCTCTCTGAGCCTCTGTCCGTTCCTCTACTGGTTGGTATGTCAGCGCTGCCTCCAGCGGTTGAGGATCATGAGACAGCCGTTCCACGCCTCATGGGAAAGGGTTCTTCAATCTCACGTCGCGTTTTTTCGACGCTGCCAGGCCCCGAGAAAGAACGATCTGGCAGCTCGTCAAGGTTTTCCTTGATGAGGTCCGAATCACTGGCATCCGGACGGAGGTCGATGACACCGTTCGGGTTTTGGTTCCTTCGGGTGCTGTGAATCCCCATCTTCGGGTTCCAGAATTGGGAATACCATCGAGCGGGCGAAGTGCTTGTCTACCCCAACTCATTCGATGAGAAGTATCAAACAACAGGGAACGCTGACGAGAACGTTCTTGGTATGGTCCATCTGAAGTACTTGAGCGGTGTGATGATCCTTTCCAAGTCCTATCTCCTCGGGAACTTCGATAACCCGTTGAGCAAGGACAACGTGGGTTATCAGCAGGTTAGACCGACCCTGCAAATACGCTGAGGATTGCCGCCCGCTGCTGCTCAGGGAAAAGATGGCGGTATCGCTTCTGCATTTCCTCCGTCTGGTGTCCCATCCACGCATCGATGATTCGCTGGTCCACTCCCTTCGCAGCGCAGTTGCTCGCGAAGGAATGCCGGAGCGTGTGCCAGCCCCGCAAGTGTTCCCACTTGCTCCCCTGGACGACTCGCTGAAAGTGATCGTTGGCTTCGTTCCGAGTGATGGGGCCAAATCCCGCCCGCTTCGTCTTGCTTCGGCAGACGTGCAGCGTCTGGCAGAATGTTTCGGCCCCGCCGGGGTGCTGCAATAGCCATTCCTGCAAGACGCCGGCGAGGAAGGGCGAGAGCGGCACGCGGCGATGGGTTCGCTGCCCCTTGCCGCGTTTCTTCTCGCGGATGAGAACGGACTGTCCGGCGAAGTCGATGTCGCCGACACGCGAACGCATGATCTCGCTCCTTCGAGCGCCCGTGTGGGCGGCGAAGCAGAACATCGGGTACACGAACGGCTGTAGGGCGTTCCCGTGAACATGAGCGAGCAGTTCTTGGACCTGCGGAACGGTCAGGAACAGGCAGTCCCAGAGCTCACGCTCTTCGGCCGTGCTCAGGCCGCCTCGGGCAATCTGCCGCTCGATCTCCTCCCAGGTTTGAAAAGGCGGCTTCTCGTCGGTCTTCGGGTAGACAAGCCCACGGTTCGGGAAGGTGCCGGACAACAGGCCGGCCCGGACAGCCCAATTCCAGACCGCCCGGAAGCTTGCGACTTCCTTCCGAATCGTCACCGGACTGATTTTCCGCTTGTGGATGCCCTTCTGCTTCGCGCGCCGAGTTAGGTGCGATTGGAGGTCATCTTGCCGCAGGCGTGCAACCGCGAAGGCGTCGCCAAGGGTTCGGCGGAAGTGCCGCAAGTGCATCTCGACCGTGTCGAGCGAGTTTTTCTCCATCGCCCCGTTCGAGTGGACCTCGACGTACCGCTTCGAGAGGTCTTCGAGGGTAAGGACGGCCGTGATGATCTGCGGCTTCGCCGCCACTTTTCCGTCGGACAGCAGGAAGGTGGGCAGGTCCGCGTCCGGAGGGAGTTGCAGCCGGCCGCGTTCGAGGAGCCGGAGGTTTTCCTCCAGACGTGCAAGACAGCCTTCCGCCTCCTTGCCGTCGGTGGTCTTCAGCGGGTGCTGGAATTTCTTGCCGTCGAAGCGGAAGACGATGCGAAACCGTTCGGAGCGTTTTTCGAGGGATGCCATGGTCTGCCTCCGTTGAATCGTAAGCTCGGGTGCGACCCGAGACCAGCGACACAAAGGCAACGCAAAACCGACGTTGTCCCCAATTTGTCCCCATTTTTGGGGACCGTCAAAGGAAAAGGACTTGCGCCTCATCGACGCAAGTCCTTATGCCACATAGTGCCGGAGACAGGACTTGAACCTGCACTGCCAGTAAAGGCAACCAGGCCCTCAACCTGGCGCGTCTGCCAATTCCGCCACTCCGGCGCGGCCGGCGTATTTTACCATAGCCGTTCCCTGCTGATTAGCAAGCGTTCTTGGTAACGTTTCCGCGCGTGAGAGTGTTGCGCGAAACGCGAACGTGCAGCGGGAACTCGCCTGCCGGTTTCCCCGATGCCCATATTGCAGGTTTTGTCCTCGACTCCTCCAATGAGAATTTTTCTCGTTTTCCTCATTGCGTCCCGACCCGCGAGGTAGTACGATGCCGGTGAATGGGGCATTGTGCCCTGTCTGTATCCGATAAGGAGAACTAGCGATGTTGACGATCTGGGGGGCCAGGGAACGCTTCTGCGACGGCATCAACCGCCGCGGTTTCCTGAAGATCGGCGCGCTGGGTGCCGGACTCACGCTGGCCGATATGCTGCGGCTGCGGGCCGCGAACGACGTTACCAAGTCGAAGAACAAGTCCGCCATCATGATCTACCTGCCGGGCGGCCCGTCGCACATGGACATGTACGACCTCAAGCCGGACGCTCCGAAGGAGTTCCGCGGCGAGTTCAATCCGATCGACACCAACGTGCCCGGCGTGCAGATCTGCGAGCACTTCCCGATGCAGGCCAAGATGTGGGACAAGCTCGCCTGCATCCGCTCCATCGTCTCGGTCGACGAGCACTCCGACTCGCTCGTCATGACCGGCTACAGCCAGAACGCCAACCGCACGGCCAATCACCCGTCCTTCGGCTCCGTCGTCTCCAAGCTCCGCGGCAATGCGAACGCGGTCATGCCGCCGTTCGTCAGCCTGCGCGGCATGTCCACCGGCACCGAACCCGGCTTCCTGGGCATTGCGCACCGGCCGTTCAGCCCGAGCGGCCCGGGCGTGGCGAACCTCCGCCTGCCGACCAACGTCAGCACTGAGCGTCTCGAAAACCGCAAGGCGATGCTGGAAGGCTTCGACGACGTCCAGCGCGACATCGACGCCACCGGCACGATGGCCGGCCTCGACGCCTTCACCACGCCGCGCCTTCGACATGGTCACCTCCGGCGCCGTCCGCAAGGCGCTCGACCTGAACAACGAGAAGTCGGAAGTGCGCGAACGCTACAAGGGCGTCGAGCAGTTCCTGACGGCCCGCCGTCTCGTCGAAGCGGGCGTCGGCTGCGTCACCCTGGCCATCGGCGGCTGGGACACGCACGGCCAGAACTTCCAGTCGCTGCGGAAGCAGCTGCCGCAGGTGGATCGCGGCGTCGCCAACATGATCCAGGATCTGCACGATCGCGGCCTGGGCGACGACGTGGTCACGATCATGTGGGGCGAGTTCGGCCGCACGCCGAAGATCAACATGAACGCCGGCCGCGATCACTGGTCGCCGGTCATGGGCGCGATGATCGCCGGCGGCGGTCTGAAGATGGGCCAGGCCGTCGGTGCCAGCACGGCCCGCGGCGAACGCCCGAAGGATCGTCCCTACACGGCGTCGCAGGTGCTCAGCACGGTGTACCGCGCCGTGGGCATCGACCCGGCCACGACCTTCACCAACGGCAACGGCCGTCCGATGTACATCCTCGACGACCGCGCCCCGGTCACCGAGTTGCTGTAATGTTCCCCGTTTAGCCGCGAGCTTTTGCGAGCGCTTCGAACTCAAGCGCTCGCAAAAGCTCGCGGCTAAACGAATTGCCATCCTCCTACCTGCCAGCCGCCCACTCACGCCTGAACTTCGATTACTACGGGGGGCCATCCGATGAACATATTCCGCGCACGCAGCGCCATCCTGCTGGCACTGCTCGCCGCCGGCGCCGCACCCGTCCGGAAGGACCCGGAGAAGGCCGAGGCGGCGCCGCTGCCCAAACCGGCCGAGGTGCAAGCGCTCAGCGTTTACCCGACCAGTCTCCGCCTGAAGGGCAGCGACTCGTCCCAGCAGCTCATCATTTCGGCGTCGCTCAAGGCCGGCCGCAAACAGGACCTGACCGAGGACGTGAAATATACCGTCGCCGACACGAAAGTCGTTCGTGTCACCAGCACGGGCCGTGTGCTTCCGGTAAGCAATGGTTCCACCAAAATCACCGCAGTCTACGGCGACCGGCGCGTCGAGATCAACGTGACCGCCGAAAGCTGCGACGTGGACTTGCCGATCAACTTCGCCAACCAGATCGTGCCGATCTTCACCAAGCAAGGTTGCAACACCGGCGGTTGCCACGGCAAGATCAGCGGACAGAACGGCTTTCGACTGTCGCTGCTCGGCTTTGAACCGGAGTTGGACTACGCCACGTTGGTGAAAGAGAACCGCGGCCGGCGTGTCAGCCCGTCGGCGCCGGAGCGCAGCCTGCTGCTGCTCAAGGCGTCGGGCAGCGTTCCACACGGCGGCGGCAAACGCTTCGACCTCGCGTCCGATGAATACAAAATCATCCGCCGCTGGATCGCTTCCGGTACGCCTCTCGGCAGCGAAAGCGACCCGTACGTGACGCGCATTTCGGTCTATCCCGAGCACCAGGTCACGACGCGCCAGAACAAGGCTCAGTTTGCCATTCAGGCGCACTACTCGGACGGTTCCGTCGAAGACGTGACGAACCGCGCCCAGTTCAACAGCAACGACCAGGAAATCGCTGTCGTCGAACCGACCGGCCTGGTACGCACGCTGGCACTGAGCGGCGAGGCAGCCATCATGGCTCGTTACCAGGGCAAGGTCACCGTGTTTCGCGTGACGGTGCCGCTGAACGTCGCGATCCCTGAATGGAAGTTCGAGTCGAAGACGGTCGTGGACAATCAGGCAGTTGCGAAGTGGAAGGAACTCGGCATCGTCCCCTCGGAACTCTGCACCGACGAGCAGTTCGTTCGTCGGGTTTACCTCGACATCACCGGCACCATGCCGACGCCCGCGCAGGTGAAGGAGTTCATTGAGAGTAAGGACGCCGCCAAGCGCGATCAGCTGATCGACAAGCTCGTGGACACGACGGAGTACGGTTACTACTTCGCCAACAAGTGGGCCGACGTCCTGCGCGTCAAACGCGGCAACCAGCAGCAGGGTCGGGCGTATGGCACCTTCGTCTTTCACGATTGGATTCGGGAATCGCTGACCATGGATCGGCCGTATGACGAGTTCGTCCGTTCCATCGTGGGCGCCGTGGGCGACGAAACCAAAAGCCCGCCGACGGTGTGGTACAAGGACATTCAGACGCCCGATCAGTTCGTCGATAACCTGTCGCAGGTCTTCCTCGGCACCCGCATGCAGTGCGCCCAGTGCCATCACCATCCCTACGAGAGATGGACCCAGGACGATTACTGGGGCCTCGCGGCCTACTCCGCCCGGCTCGCGCGGAAGAACATGATCGTGCCGGGAATCACCGGGCAACAGCAACAACAGCAGCGCCAGGTGCTTTACTCCAAGGCCAACGGGAACGTCATCAACAAGCGCACCAACCGATCCGCTGTCATTAAGCCGCTCGACGGCGACGCGGTGGAGTTCGACGCCGACGTGGATCCACGCCACAAGCTGGTCGATTGGATGGTCGATCCGAGCAATCCGTTCTTCGCCAAGGCGGTCGTGAATCGCTACTGGGCGCACTTCTTCGCGCGCGGCCTCGTCGATCCGATCGACGACATGCGCGTGACGAATCCGCCGTCGAACCCCGAGCTGCTCGATGCGCTGGCGAAGGACTTCATCGCCAACAAGTTCAGCCTGAAGCATCTCGTGAAAACGATCTGCAAGAGCCGGACGTACCAGCTGAGTTCGGAACCGAACGAGTTCAACAAGCACGACAAGCAGAACTATGCCCGCTACTATCCGCGGCGCATGAGCGCCGAGGTGATGTTCGACGCGGTGACCCAGGCGACCAACAGCCCGTCGAAGTTCACCGGACTGCCGGACGATACACATGCTCCACGACGGGCGATCATGCTGCCGGACGAGTCGTTCCAGTCGTACTTCCTGGACGTCTTCGGCCGGCCGCAACGGCTCAGCCCGTGCGAGTGCGAGCGCGTCACCGAGGCGAACCTCGCTCAGGTGTTGCACCTGCTCAATTCGGAAGAAGTGCAGCAGAAACTGTCGCGGGTCGGTGGACGGGCCGATCAACTGGCGAAGGATCCCCGGCCGGATGCCGAGAAAGTGGAGGAGATGTTCCTCTGGTGCCTCGGTCGCAAGCCGAGCGCCGCGAACATGGAGCGCGCTTCTCGCCGTTATCGAGCACAACAAGGCGATCAAGAAGATTGCTTATGAGGACATCCTCTGGTCGCTCATCAACACGAAGTCGTTCCAGTTCAATCAGTGAACGCTGAGTGAGCGTAGTGCAATGCAAAGGGGCCGGGCGAGGAATCGTCCGGCCTTTTTGCGTTTCGACTTGCAGCCAAAAGTGACGGAGGCAGCCCGTGCCAGCATTTCGGTACTCGACCGGACATCGGCGCGCTGAGGTGTCGCCGCATAAGATGACGGTGCGGACCATCCGCAGTCCCACCATAAAACATCCGGCGACCATCGTGGTCGTCGATGAGTGCCAGCACGATTCGCCGCTTGCGGGTTAGCAGTCGCTCCTGGCTAAGCCGCAAGCGGCCCTACTTGCAGAGGTGCATACCCTCATGTTCACCGCCAAGCGTTGGTTGTCGTTGGCCGTCGTCGTCGCGTTCTCCGCCTCGGAGACCCGCGCCGCCGAGCTGCTGAACAAATACTTGCCCGAGGATACCGAGGTCGTCGTTGGCTTCAACGTCACCGCGGTGCTGGAGTCGGGCCTCATCCAGAAGCACGTTCCGGCTCTCCTCAAGAAGTACGGCCCCGACTTCGTCCAGCTCGGTATCGCGCTTAGCGGCCAGAAGATCGACGATGATCTCTCCAAGGCGATCACCAAAACACTCACCGACTCCGACGCCGTGAGGAAGTGGCTCAACGACAACAAGAAGGTTGTCCGCCGCCTCGTCATCGGGACCACGGCCGACTTCGACGACGGCAATGCCTTCCTGATCCTCGAGGGCGATTTTAACAAGGAGAAGCTGAAGGAAGTCTTTGCGAACCTCGCCAAGGACAAGCCGCTGGGCGTCACCCTCAAGACGGTGAAGGAAGGCAAGCACGAATTCTACGGCGTCAAAGTGCCCGGGGAGGAAGAGGAGATGTACGTCGCCCTGGCCGACGACGCCAACATCGTCTGCTGCCAGGACAAGATGGCGCTGGCGAAAGCGCTGGATCGGTCCGATCGCAAGGAGCCCGCGGTGCGCAAGGAACTGATCGAGGTTGCGACCCGGATCGGCGGCGATGCAAGCCTGTGGATGGTTGCCGTACCGAAGAAGGGAGACGATTACGTTAGCGCTCACGCTTACGTCGTGGTGACCGATGGCATCAAACTCTTCGCCTCGGTCACTAACAAGGACGCCGACAGCGCCATGACTACGGCCAACGACCTGAAGGGTACGCTCAAGGATCTCATTGAGGAGATCGAGGACGCCGCCAAGCAGCTGCCGCCGTTGACCGCGTTGCGCGACGTCGTCAAGAAGATCGAACCGAAAGCGGAGAAGAGCGTTGTTACCGTCGAGGCCGAACTGCCGGGCGCGACCATCGACAAGTTGATTAAGGAACTGCCGGCGAATAAATGAGGATTGCGTCGTTTAGCCGCGAGCTTCTGCGAGCGTTTCACTCAACGCTCGCAGAAGCTCGCGGCTAAACGAGAAATCTTATTTGTCCTTCAGGTCCGCCGGCTTCACCCCCTTGGTGTAACCGCCGCCACGGAACGGCGTCGGCTTGAACTCGCCCACCACGTCCACCTTGCTCTTCTCGGGAATTTGCGTCTCCATGCCGAGCGCCCAGTAGCAGGCGTTGACCAGCATTCGCCGGGTGCCTTCGCTGGAAAGGTCCTGCGATGCGCCCATCGTCGTCGTGAAGACGCGGCCGGTCTTGCCGTCCACGATCGAATACGTTTTCGTCCAGGCCACCGGCATCATCGGATCGTTCTTCTTGCCCTCGACGGCCTTCGAGTCGGGTTGCAGCGTCTCGGTCACCTGTCCCAGCACCAGCGGTTTGCTGTCGCCGGGCAGTGGCAGGCGGACGCCATAGACGTCCGTCGTGCCGAAGATGTCGCCGTCCTTGATGCCGCGCAGGATCGGGTGGTTCTCCTCCCCCTTCGCAAAGATGCCGCGCGTTCCTTCCTTGCCATGGCCGCCGTGATGGCTGATCCACTTCTCGCCCAGCACGACCCGGCCGAACCCGCCTTCCCAGCCCTTTTCGTTGCTGCCATTGCTAAATCGGCTATAAGTCTTGCCCTTGAGCTGGAAGGCGTGCGTCGCGGTGCGCAGTCCGATGACCGGCTTGCCCGTCTCCAGGTAATCCACAACGTGCTTCATCTGGTCGTCGGGCAGGTTGCGGAAGCGCGTGAAGATGACCATCAGATCGGCCGTCTTCAGCGCCTCCAGGCCAGGGATATTGTCGGTCTTGTCCGGATTGATGGTGCCGTCTTTCGGGTCGATGGCGAACAGGACGGTACACTTGAAACCGTGATGAGTGGCGAGGATCTTGGCCAGCTGCGGCAACGCTTCCTCGGAGCGATATTCCTCGTCGCCGCTGATAAGGACGATGTGCTTGCCCTTGCCGGGGCCATTGGAGCCGTCCAGTACCAGCCACGGTTTGTCGGCCGCATCGGCGGCGTGAGCCGCGGTCGCCAGGGTGAGCCAGAGGCCGAGGATTGAGGTTCTTTTCACGTCTGCTCCTCTCGAACATTCGGGGGTTGATGCGGGTCGTCGGCGAACCGGCTGCGTCAGCGGCCGGGTGAGTACCTAATCAGCGGGAAACACCTACCCGGCCGCTGACGCAGCCGGTTCGCCGAAAAATTACTTCCGGACGATCAGGTTCCGCCACACAGTCGGGGCCGCTCCGACCAGGACGCCCAGGCCCAGACCGGCGGCGTGGGCGACATTGGCGATCGGTCCCACCGCGCCGGTGAAGCAGAGCAGGAACCAGCCGACCATCATAAAGACGAGGGTCGGCGTCACCACGAAGCCGAGGTCCGGCTGGTAGCGGCTCTTCATCCAGACGTAGCCGAACAGGCCGTAGTTCACGCCGGAGAGGCCGCCAAACTGGGGGTTCGATTGCGGACCTGTCCGCCACTCGCTCACCGAAGCCGTCCAGCCGAGATAGTACTGAGCGAGGTTCGACGCAACGGCGACGGCGACGAAGAACAGCACGAAGCGCCAGGTCCCGCACCGCTCCTCGAAGCGCCGCCCAGGTCATGAAGCACGAGGATGTTGAACAGTAAGTGGATGAAGGTGAAATGGATGAACACCGGGGTGATCAGACGCCAGACCTCGTGGTTCTTGGTGATACGGTCGAGGTGTTGCCATTCGATCAAGGTTCCTTTGCCCGGCCTCTCGATCGTCTCAAAAGGGGCGATGAACAGGGCCTGCATCCTCGGGTCGCGCTCGCGGCGTCTTCGCCCAGACGAGTGACGATGGCGGCGAGGATGGCAACAGCGATCAGGGCGGCGGTGAACAGCTTGCCGCGCGGCGCCTTCGACGGCTCGGTCAGCAGGCTCGCGCATTTCCGTCTGCCGGCGGTTGTAGTCTTCCTCGACCGCGTCCTCTTCCTGACGGATCGCCTCGGCAGTTTGCGACGCACCGGCATAACGCGGATCCGCGGGTTCTGCCGAAAGGCGTCGAGTTCCTGGCGCGCACGAGCGACGCGGTCTTCGTCGCACACCCAGAGGGCGTAGCCGTCCGTCCCCTGTTCCACGCGCGCCTCGATGCGCAGCGTCAGCAAGTAGTCCGCCAGCGTGCGTGCCTGGAACGCGTCGGGTAGGGTGCCGATTTCTCGCATCGAGGTCCTCATGCCGGGTCGGCGGAGCGATCTCCGCCTCGCAAGAGTATTGTAGCGAATCGTCAGAACTAGCCCGGATGCAAGCGACGGGTTAGCAGAACCCGTCGCTTGCGCTCCGGGGCTAGTCAGATCGTGAGTGCCTCTTACTATGACTGAGAAGGCTCCGCCCGCCGAATCGCCGAGGACCGCATGGCCGCCGCGCAACAAGCACCCCCGGACGCTGGCCTCGACACCGAGTTTCATCGCGGCCTCGGCCTGTTCGACGCCACCATGGTCGTCGTCGGCTCGATGATCGGCTCGGGCATCTTCATCGTGTCGGCGGACATGGCCCGGCTCATCGGCAGCCCCGGCTGGCTGCTCGCCGCCTGGGTCGTCACCGGCCTGCTCACCATGACCGCCGCCCTGTCTTACGGCGAGTTGGCCGCCATGATGCCGCACGCCGGCGGACAGTACGTCTACCTGCGCGAGGCGTTCTCGCCGCTGTGGGGCTTTCTCTACGGCTGGACGCTGTTCCTCGTGATCCAGACCGGCACCATCGCCGCCGTCGGCGTGGCCTTCGCCCGTTTCACCGGCATTCTGCTGCCCGGGGTCTCCGAGACGAATTACCTCGTCGAGCCAATCCGCTTCGGCAACTACGCCGTATCACTCTCGACGGCTCAGATGCTCGGCGTCAGCATGATCGCCGTGTTGACGCTGACGAACGTGTTCGGCCTCAAGTACGGCAAGTGGGTTCAGAACCTGTTCACGGTGGCCAAGACCGGGGCGCTGATCGCGCTGATCGTGCTCGCTCTCGTCGTCGGCTGGAAGGCGTCGGTCGTCGGCGACAACTTCGGCAACTTCTGGTCGGTGCGCCACGCCTGCCACAATCGAGCCGGGCCTCCCGTTCGTGCCGGAAGTAACGGCGGCGACGGCGTTCGGCCTGTTCATCGCATTGTGTCTGTCGCAGACCGGGTCGCTCTTCTCGGCCGACGCCTGGAACAACATCACGTTTGCGGCAGGCGAAGTGCGCAACCCACGCCGTAACCTGCCGTTGGCACTGGCCCTCGGCACCGGCCTGGTCATCGTCCTTTACATCCTGGCCAATGTGGGTTACCTGGTCACGTTGCGCCTGTACGACGCCGATCCTACTGCGATCACTGTTCAGAATCCCCCCGAACCGGCGGACCGCGTCGCCACGGCGGCCCTCGGTACGATTTTTCCCACACTCGCAGTGCCGCTCATGGCGGCGGCGATCATGGTTTCGACCTTCGGCTGCAACAACGGCCTGATTCTCTCCGGAGCACGCGCCTATTACGCCATGGCGCGCGACCGGCTCTTCTTCCGAGCCGCGGGGGAGCTGAACCGGTCTCGAGTACCGGCGTGGGGACTCCTTCTGCAGGGCGTTTGGGCCGCCTTTTTGGTGCTGCCGCGAACTTACGACCCGGTGAAGCAGAAATACGGCAACCTCTACGGCGACCTGCTCGACTACATCATGTCCGCCGCACTGCTCTTTTACGTGCTGACGATCCTCGGACTGTTCCGGCTGCGCGCGACGCGACCGAGAGCGGAGCGGCCATACCAGGCGTTTGGCTATCCCTTGGTGCCGGCGATCTATGTCGTGGGGGCCACCGTGCTGGTGGTGGTCTTGTTGATCTATCGGCCGATGACGACCTGGCCGGGGTTTTTCATCGTCCTGCTCGGCGTGCCGGTGTATTATCTATGGAAGAGAACCGCGAAACGATAAATGGAAAGGCACCCGATTGATGTTCTCTCCGAACCACCGGCGCGGTGAAACGCGCCTGGCACTGTTGGCGTTCCTCTTCTCGCTCGGCGCCCTGGTGACGCTGGTGGCGGGGATGGGTTGGGACGTGCGCACCTGGTTCTGCGGCGCTCCGAGAAACCGAAACCGGTCGTCGTCTACTGCGCCGCCGCTCTCAAGGCTCCTCTCGAAGAGATCGCGAAAGAGTACGAGAAGGAGTGCGGTGTCGAGATCCAGTTGCAATTCGGCGCGTCGCAAAACCTGCTCACCCCCGCCGAGGTTGCAGGGCGCGGCGACCTTTACTTGCCGGCGGACGAAACGTATCTCCGGATTGCGCGCGACAAGGACCTCCTCGCCGAAGTGCTGCCGTTGGCCCGGATGACCGGCGTAATCGCCGTCAAGAAAGGCAATCCGCTCGGCATCAAATCGCTGGACGATCTGCTGAACGGCAAGGCGAAAGTGGTGCAGGCCAATCCCGATGTTTCCGCCGTGGGCCGATTGACGCGCGAACTGCTCATGCAGAACGGCTCTTGGGAAAAACTGAAGGGCCATACCACTGCCTTTGCCGGCACCGTCAACGAAGCCGCCAATGCCGTCGTCGTCGGTTCCGCGGACGCTGCCATTGTCTGGAATGTAACTGTCTTGCAATATCCCGATCTTGAAGCCGTGACTGTGCCCAGGCTAACCGCGAAACCGGTGAACGTCTCATTGGGTGTGCTGAAGACGAGCGACCAGCCGACCGCCGCCCTGCGTTTCGCGCGCTATGTGGCCGCGCGCGACCGGGGACTCAAGACGCTCAAGACGATGGGCTACGACCCTCTCGACGGCGACGCGTGGGCCGAGAAGCCGAAACTTCTCCTGTATGCCGGCGCGATGCTGCGGCCCGCCATCGAGAAAACGGTCGCCGAGTTCCAAGACCGCGAGGGCGTCGAGGTTACCACCGTCTACAACGGCTGCGGCATCCTCATCGCTCAGATGAACACGAAAGGCGATTCTCCCGACGCCTATTTCGCCTGCGATACGTCTTTCATGGAGCAGGTGCGCGACAAGTTCGAGAAGCCGATCGAGGTTTCGGGCAACCAACTCGTTATCCTGGTGCCGAAGGCGAACCCGCATGGCATCAAGACATTGAAAGACCTCGCCAGGGTCACCGAACCCCCACTGCGTGTCGGCATCGGCCATGAGAAGCAATGCGCCCTGGGAGTGCTGACACAAGAAACGCTCGAGGCAGGCGAAATTGCGCGAGCCGATCATGAAGAACGTTGTGACGCAGGTGCCGACCGGCGACATGCTGGTGAACGAGTTGCGCCGGGGTCACTCGACGCGGTCGTCGCCTACATCAGCAATGCGGCCGAGGCGGGCGATGCACTGACGGCGTACAAGGTGGACGTGAAGTGCGCCATGGCGACCCAGCCCGTCGCCGTCGGCAAGACATCCGACCACAAGTATCTGACGCAGCGTCTGCTCGACGCTCTGCAAACGAGTGAATCGGAGCAGCGGTTCAAACAACTCGGCTTCTCCTGGAAGGTGACGAAGTAGCCATGTCGAACGCGGAACGCTCAGGAGCTCCCGAACCGCGCTCCAGGTTTCGCGTCCCGATTCCCGATCGGACGTTTCTCGTCGCGCTGTCGGTGTTGGGCGGCACCTACATTCTCTTGATCGTCGCCATGCTCGCTGCCGACGCTTCATACACCTCGCCGCGGGAGTTGGTTTCCGCTTTTGAGAGTCCGCAAATCCGTTACGCCGTCTGGCTCAGCCTCATCTCGTGCAGCGTGACCGCGCTGCTGTCGCTGGTCGTCGCCGTGCCGCTGGGCTATCTCCTGTCGCGTTTCCGTTTTCACGGCAAGTGGCTGGTCGATGCCCTGCTCGACATCCCCATCGTGCTGCCGCCGCTGGTGATCGGTCTGAGTTTGCTGATCCTATTCCAGACTCCACCGGGGCGAGCGGTCGAGGCGCTGTGGAGAAAGCGGATGCCCGGGACCGTTTCCTTCACGATCCTCTACGTTCTCATCCCGTTGGCGGTCGCCCTCGACGTGCTGGTCCTGATCCGTCTCCTGGCGTCCGTTCTGAGTGTCCGATTGTCGCGTGCGTTCCAGGTGACGGCGATCTTGCTCGTCTTCTTCACCCTGGCGTATGTCGTGTCGCAATTGCCGCTGCGCCGTGCGGTGGAAACGGCCGCGCGGGAAAAGTTGGGCGGCATCACCTACGAGGTGCCGAGCGTGATCCTGGCCCAGTTTTCCGTGGCGTGTGCCTTTGCCGTGCGGACGATGCGTGTCACATTCGACGACATCCCGCTGCGCCATGAGCAGGTGGCGTTAACATTGGGCTGCGGCCGGGCGCAGGCGTTCTGGCGCGTGGTGCTGCCGGAGGCGCGGCGCGGCATGGTGACGGCGGCGACGCTGGCCTGGGCGCGGGCGCTGGGCGAGTTCGGCCCGATCCTCGTATTCTCCGGGGCGACGCGCCTGAAGACGGAGGTGCTGTCGACGACGGTGTTCCTGGAACTGAGCGTCGGCAACCTGCGTTCGGCGGTGGCGGTGTCGCTGCTGATGGTGCTGGCGGCGCTGGTTGTGTTGGTGATCGTGCGGCGGTATGGTATGGGTAAGTCGTCCGCGTGAGACGGAGGGAAAGACCATGACGACGTTGGCGGAGTTCTTACAGGCCAATGAGAAGAAAATCAGGGACGATGAGAAGCTGCGGGAAAGCCGCCGGGGTGATTGGGTCGCGGCGGTCGAGAGGTTGCTGGCACAAGTCGAACAGTGGCTGCGCGAAGCGGACCCGAAGGGACTGCTCCAGGTTGAACGGACGGTCTATGAGCGACGCGAATCGGGCCTGGGGTTCTACAAGGTGCCTGGGCTGATCATCCGCTTCGGACAAGCGCGAGTCGAGGTTTCGCCCTGGGCTCGAAACGTCTTCGGTCTCATCGTCCTCGAAGAGTCTCACGCTGAACATCGAATCGAAGGGGCGGTACACCTCACGGATGGTGGGGAGAAAATCATTCTCTACCGCTTGATCCGTGGTGGACAGGACGAATGGCGCATGGCTCGAGATGCCGATCCGAACACGACCCTATTGACCCGAGAACGATTCGAAGCCGCGTTCCTGAGGCTAATCAAATGAAGAGCCTCGACGAAGCCTGGGAGTGGTATCAGAACGCCGAGGGCTACCTCCGGCTCATGGGCCGGCTTGGTCGCGGCTACTGACACGCCTTGCCCTGGCAGCAGGGTTTGGAACGAGATGACCGTTTCCACTTCCTCGACGGGCAAAAAGTCGCCAGCCAAATCGAGCACTGCCTGGCTTCTCTCGACGACTTGGCCATCGTCGTCTTGTTCTCCGTCTTTGAATCCGTTGTCCGGCAACACGTCCTTGCGGAAATCAAAGAGGAAGTGGATGCCTTGAAGCATCCGGCCCTGCGCCTGGCGGCCGATGACGTGCGAGCGAAGATTGACGAGGGAAGTTTCTTCCAGGTCCTCCAGCCGTTCAAGGATGGACATGCCGACCTCGTAGAAGAGGTCAACCAGGTTCGTCGGTATCGCAATTGGGTCGCACATGGAAAGCGGGAGGATCCCCCCGACATGGTTTACCCGAAGATAGCCTACCAACGCCTGAGCCGGTTCTTGGGCATTCTTACTCCTTCTTCTGAATCCGAACCATCCGTATGATCGCCATCGACCGTATCTCCCTCCGTGCCGGCATCTTCGCCGTGGACGACCTCTCCTTCGAGGTTCCCACCGGCGACTACGCCGTCCTCATGGGCCGCACCGGCACCGGGAAGACCACGCTCCTCGAAGCGATCTGCGGCCTGAAACCGGTGCGCGCCGGTACCATCCGTTTGTTGGGCACGGATGTGACGCACTTGCGGCCGGCGGAACGCGGCGTCGGTTACGTGCCTCAGGATCTCGCCCTGTTTCCGACCCACACCGTTCGCCAGCATCTCGGCTTCGCCCTGGAAGTGCGCCGCTGGCCGCAAACCGCCATCGACGCTCGTGTGGACGAACTCGCCGAACTACTCGGGATCAAACGGCTGCTCGATCGCCGGCCGTTCGGCCTCAGCGGCGGCGAATCGCAGCGCGTCGCGCTCGGTCGGGCCCTCGCTTTTCGGCCGCGCATCCTGCTGCTGGACGAGCCGCTCAGCGCCCTCGACGATGCCACCCGCGAGGAGATGTACGGCCTGCTTCGCGCAGTCCAACAGCTTACCGGCGTGACAACGCTGCACGTCACGCATAGTCTTTCCGAAGCGACCGTGCTGGCCGATCGCTTGCTCGTACTGCGCAACGGCAAGGTCGAGGTGAGTTCCGAACGCCGAGCGCGGACTGCGGAGCGCGGCAGCACACAGGTTCAGAGTCAGCACGATGAGTTCCAGGGAGACGGGCAATGAAGATTGCCGTCCGCTACATGGCTCAGCTGCGCCAGGCGGCGGGTGTCGCCGCGGAAGTGGTCGAACTGGACGAAGCGGGATCGCTGGCCGATCTGCTGCGGCTTCTGGCGGAACGGCGCGGCGCGGAACTGTGCCGGCTTCTGCTGGCGAACAACGGCTCGCCGCAGCCGACGCTGCTGGTTTTCGTCGGCGACGCACAGGCGGACGTCAGTCGGACGACATTGACAGACGGCGACGAAGTGACGCTTTTGTCGCCCATCGCAGGGGGGCAACGGGACGTTTAGCCGCGAGCTTTTGCGAGCGCGGAATCCCAGCGCTCGCAAAAGCTCGCGGCTAAACGGCGAAAGGCGCTGATGGTGCAACCGCGGCCGTTGACCGAAGCGGAGAAGTCCATCTACGAATGGCAGATGTGGGTCCCCGGCTTCGGCGTCGAAGGGCAGGAGCGCTTGAAAGGGTCGTCAGTGCTAGTGTCGCGGGTCGGCGGGGTCGGCGGCGCGGCTGCCTACCAGCTTGCCGCGGCGGGGATCGGTCGTCTCGTCCTGGCCCATGCCGGCGACATCCGCCCCAGTGATCTCAATCGCCAGCTGCTGATGACCTACGACGCCATCGGCCGGCCGCGCATGGATGTCGCACCGCAGCGGCTGCGGGAGCTGAACCCATTCCTCGAACTTGAGGCCGTCGCCGAGAATGTCAGCGAGGCGAACGTCGCACGGCTGGTGGCCGGGGTCGATCTGGTCGTCGTCGCGGCGCCGCGCTTCAGCGAACGCTTGCTGCTGAACCGCGAGGCCGTGCGCCAGGGGAAGCCGCTCGTGGACTGTGCGATGTACGAACTGGAGGCGCAGCTCACGACGGTAAAGCCGGGATGCACGCCCTGTCTCGCCTGCCTCTATCCGGAGGAACCGCCGGCCTGGAAGCGCCAGTTCCCCGTGTTCGGAGCGGTCGCGGGCACGATCGCCTGCCTCGGGGCGATGGAGGCGATCAAGGTTTTGACCGGCCTCGGCGAGCCGCTGTTCGGCCGGATGCTGCTGTGCGACCTGCGCGACATGACGTTCCGCCGTACGACGCTGAATCGGAACCCGAAGTGTGCGGTTTGCTCGGACGCCGCTTGCGGCTTAGCATCCGACTCAAGCTAAGCCGCAAGCGGCACTCCCCGGAGGAATCATGGGCACCGTCTCGCCGTCCCTCCGTCCGTCGCGCGTCCGCTTCGGCGTTCTGGCGTTCGCCTGTTCGTTGGCGCTCATCACCTACCTCGACCGCGTTTGCATTAGCCGGGTGTCGGAACACATCCAGCACGACCTCGACGTTAGCGAGAAGGGCTTGGGCATCGTCTTCGGTGCCTTCGCGTTTGGCTACGCCCTGTTCGAGGTGCCCGGCGGTTGGCTCGGCGATCGCTGGGGCTCGCGCCGGGTCCTCACGGGCTTCGTCATCTGGTGGTCGGTATTTACCGCGCTATCCGGTTGCGTCTGGCGGTTCACTCTCGACAGTGGACGCAGCATCTCCCTTTTCAGCTTCGAGATTCCGCTGCTGCTCAACGGCCTGGTCGTGCTGGTCCTGGTGCGCTTCCTGTTCGGAGCCGGCGAGGCGGGAGCGTTTCCGAATGTGGCGCAAATGGCCAAGAGGTGGTTCCCCTATCGCGAGAGGGTGCTGGCCCAGGGATTCATCTGGATGTCGGCGCGCCTCGGCGGAGCGTTCGCGCCGATTATCATCGGCCGGCTCGCGGTGGGGATCGGTTGGCGGCCGGCGTTCTGGTCGCTCGGCGTGCTCGGCATCGTCTGGTCGCTGGCGTTCTATTACTGGTACCGCGACCGTCCGGAGGACAAGCCGGAGTGCAACGCCGCGGAAATCGAACTGATCCGATCCGGGCAGCACGACCCTCCCGCGGATCGTGGTACAGATCGGGAGGGCGAGGCTCCCGCCGAGCCGGGCACAGCGGCTCGGCGGGAGCCTCGCCCTCCCGCAGCCGTCTCCATGCCTGAAGAAACAGCTGGCCACTCCTGGCCGCCGCTGCGACCGCTGCTGACGAGCGCGACGATGTGGGCGCTTTGCCTGGCCGCGTTCGGGGTCAGTTTTGCCTGGTACTTTTTTCCGACCTGGCAGCCGAAGTATCTCAAGGAGGTTCACGGGATCAAGTTTGAGGATTCGGAGATCCTCACCGGGTTGCCTTTCCTTTTCGGCGCCATCGGTTCTTTCCTCGGCGGCGGCCTCTCCGATCGCTTGGTGCGGCGGATTGGAAGGCGCTGGGGCCGCAGTCTCGTCGGGCTGATCGGGTTCACGGGCGCCGGGCTTTGCTTCATCGCTGCCGCGTTCGTATCCACAGCGTGGCTGGCCGTGGCCCTACTCTGTCTCGCCTCGCTGATTAACGACCTCGCCATACCGGTAATCTGGGCCGTCAGCGCCGACGTCGGCGGTCGGTTCGTCGGCACTGTCGCCGGTCTGATGAACATGATCGGCGCGTTCGGTGCCATGCTGGGTCCCGCGCTACTGCCGCAGGTCAAGGATGCCCTCCCGGCGACAATGCCGATCGTGGAACGCTGGCAAACGATCCTGTTCGGACTCGGTGTAGTCTGGTTGCTCAGCGCCGTGGCGTGGTTGTTCATCGACGCGGAGAAGCCGCTCTTCGGGCAAGAGTGACGAATCGTGCTAGCATACCGGTATCATGAGCATCCTGAAGATCGCCAACGGCACCGTCTACGATCCCGCCAACGGCGTCGACGGCGTCGTCATGGACGTCTGGATTCGCGACGGCAAGGTCGTCGCGCCTCCGCTCGGAGCCGGACGTCCATCCCGACAAGGTCCTCGACGCCACCGGCCTGGTCGTCATGCCCGGCGGCGTCGACATGCACGCCCACATCGCCGGGCCGAAGGTCAACCTCGCCCGCAAGATGCGGCCCGAGGACAAACGCAAGGCCGCCGTCGTCCGCCGCACGCCGCTGACCCGCTCCGGCACCATCGGCAGCGTGCCCAGCACCTTCGCCACCGGCTACCTCTACGCCGGCATGGGCTACACCACCGCCTTCGACGCCGCCATCCCGCCGCTCGGCGCCCGCCACGCCCACGAGGAGTTCCACGACACGCCGCTCATCGACAAGGGCTTCTTCGTCCTGTTCGGCAACAACCACTACGTCCTGCAGCCAGATCGCCGACAAGCGAACCCGAACGGCTGCGGGCCTTCGTCGGCTGGCTGCTCGGCGCCGCCAAGGGCTACGCCGTCAAGCTCGTCAACCCCGGCGGCGTCGAGGAGTGGAAGGAGCGGCGGCGGCAACATCCACGACCTCGACGCTCACGGTCGAGCACTTCGACGTCACCGCCGCGGCAGATCATCACGGACCTGGCCCAGACGGCGATGGACCTCGGCCTGCCGCACCCGGTCCACATCCACTGCAACAACCTCGGCCTGCCCGGCAACTGGAAGACGACGCTGGCCACCATGCAGGCGCTGGAAGGCCGCCGCGCCCACCTGACGCACATCCAGTTCCACAGCTACGGCGGCGAACCGGACGACCAGGGCACGTTCTGCTCGCAGGTGCCGGCCCTGGCCGACTACGTCAACGCCCATCCGAACCTGACCGTGGACGTCGGCCAGGTGCTGTTCGGCGAGACGACCTCGATGACCGGCGACGGCCCGCTCGGCTACTACCTGCACAAGGTCACCGGCCGCAAGTGGACCAACGCCGACACCGAGATGGAGGCCGGCTGCGGCATCGTGCCCGATCACCTACAAGGAGAAGAGCCTCGTCCACGCCCTGCAATGGGCGATCGGCCTGGAGTGGTATCTGCTCGTCAAGGATCCCTGGCGCGTCGCCATGAGCACCGACCACCCCAACGGCGGCTCCTTCCTGGCCTATCCCGAGATCGTCCAGCTGCTGATGGACCGCACCTATCGGCAGGAGGTGCTGAAGCGCGTGCCATCCGCGCGTGCTGGAGCGCTCGCGTGCTCAAGGACCTGGACCGCGAGTACACGCTTGTACGAGATCGCCATCATCACGCGAGCCGGCCCGGCCCGCATGCTTGGGCTGACGCACAAGGGCCATCTCGGCGTCGGGGCCGACGCGCGACGTGACGATCTACACGCCGTCCGCCGATCGGCGGGCGATGTTCGAGTTGCCGCGCTACGTCATCAAGGGCGGCGAGCTCGTGGTCGAGCAAGGGCGAGATTCGCGCAGAGATCTGTACGGCCGGACGCTGCACGTGGCGCCGGCGTATGATGAAGGCGTGTTGCCGGACATCAAGAAGTGGTTCGAGGCGTACTACACGATCCAGTTCGCCAACTACCCGGTGGATGAGTCGTATCTGTCGGACGGCGCCACCGTGGTCAAGTGTGTGTAGGCCTGCTCATGCCCAGAAAGCGCAATCCCACAGAACGACCGGAACATGAAAGTGATAAAACACCGAGCAACCAGCCCAAGCATGAGCGCGGACAGCGGCGGAAGCTGATGGGCAAGGGTAAGGATAAGAAACGCCAGAAGCCAGCTTGGTATCAGAGGTAGGACGATGAGCGCGATCGAGAAGCTGGTCAAGCGGAATCAATGGGCCAAAGCGCGCAACTCATCCAGGAGGAGTTGATTTCCGCGCCGACGGACCACTGGCTCTGGGCCACGCTCAGTTTGACTTACTACGAGCAAAAACAGTACGAAAAAGCACTCCAGTGCAGTAAGCGGGCGGTTGAGCTGCAGCCCGATTGTCCCATCGTGCTCTGGCATCACGCCGGATCGCTCTACATGACCGGGCACGAGGATTCGGCACTGGCGATCTGGATTTTGCTGCGTGACATGGACTTCGACCAGGTTGCCTATGGAGAGTGCGGCGAAGGTATGGACTGGGCTCTCCAGCTCATCAACGATGTTCAGTATCGCATCGGCCGGTATTACCAGTGGAAGAAGAAGCCCGAAGAAGCCCGCGTCTCATTCGAGAAGTATCTCCACAATCGGAAACACGGCGTCGGCAGCATCTACGATGTGAAACAAGTGGAGAAATACTTGGCGACGTTGAAGCCCGCGCCGAATCAGAAGAAGAAGGCTATGCCGGCGAAGCGCACGGTGAAGTCATGAAGCTGATCCTCGCCATCATCCAGCCGTCGAAGCTCGAAGCGGTGAAGGAAGCGCTCAACCAGGTCGAGGTCTTCCGACTCACCATCGTGGATGTGCAGGGGTTCGGCCGGCAGAAGGGACACTCGGAGGTTTACCGCGGCCACGAACTGACGGTGAACCTGCTGCGGAAGGTGCAGCTGCAAATCGCCGTCAACGAGGATTTCGTCGAGCCGACGGTGAACGCCATCATGGCCGCCGGACGCACCGGGCCGGAGGGACGCATCGGCGACGGGAAGATTTTCATCCTGCCGTTGGACGATTGCATCCGGATCAGGACCGGAGAACGCGGCCCCGAGGCGATCTAGGATCGCTTGCGTTTCGCGCTGTTTGTAACAAATGCACAGGAAGGTTTGACCTGGCGGCGCATTACCTTTATACTCGGGTGGTTGATTGCGCCCCCGGAACAGGGTCGAGAGCAACATGCGATAGGCGTTCGACGCGTACCGCTCGGAGGTGTTCCGTGGTCCCGACGTCTTTCTCACGCCGCTTGCGGATCTTCACGACTCTTGCGGTCGTGCTGGCCTGGTTCATTCCCTCTCTTTCCGCCCAGGAGATGGAACTAACTCCGGGACCGATCACTTCGACTCTCGACAAGATCGAGAAGACCGAAGACGTTCACCGCCAGGCGCGCGAAGCCGAACAGCGTGGGGACTGGCTCAAGGCCTGCTGGCGCTACGACGAGATTCTGCGCCGCGATCGCAAGAATACCGAGGTTCGAGAAGCGTATCACCGCTGCCTGCGGCGTCTCCAGATCGCTACTCGTCACAACGACCGCGGCTACCACGACGTCCTGGCGAGCCTCGCTCCCTCCCAGGCTCTCGACGTGTACGAGCAGGTTCTGAAGGTCGTTCGTCCCGCCTACGTGAATCGAGATAAGGCCGACTTCGCCACCCTGTTCAAACACGGTCTCGTCGAACTGCGTTTCGCCCTGCAAGACCAAGCGTTCCTGCGCGAACATCTTCCGGACGTTTCGACCGAAGCGATTCAGGCATTTCTCACCAAGTTACAGAAGTGGCCGGACCGGAAACTGACCAGTACCCTCGAGGCCCGCGAACAGGTTAACGCTGTCCTGCGTGCCGCTTACCGAGTTGGGCTGCCCGATCAACCGATGTTCGCGGTGGCCGTGAGCCTGGAGTTTGCCAGCGGAGCGTGCAGCGGGTTGGACGAATATACCCTGTTCTTTAATCCCAGCCATTTCGGCGACTTGATGTCCAGCTGGCGCGGTAAATACGCGGGCATTGGTGTTGAGGTCGAGGTCATCGACGGTCAACTGCAAATCGTTCGCGTGCATGAGAACAGTCCCGCGGCCGAGGCCGAACTAAAGCAAAAGATGCGTGTCCTCCGCATCGATCAGCAGTTGACCGACAACCTTCCCGCCTACTACGCGGCCGATCGCCTCCGTGGTTTGGTCGGCTCCAAGGTCGAGGTGCTTATCCAGTCAGAAGCGGCCGAACCCAGACTTTACACGCTGGAACGCCGTTATGTGGCCGTCCCCACAGTCGATTATGAATTCAGAGGGGACATGCCCGACATGTCCGACCGGGTGGGCATCCTCAAAATCTCCAGCTTCCAGAAAGCGACGCTCCAAGAGGTGAAAGAAGCGCTTGTCTGGTTGCAGACGCAAGGCATCAAGGGCCTGATCCTTGACCTGCGCGGCAACCCCGGCGGATCGTTCACGTCGGCTGTCAAGGTCAGTGAGTTGTTTCTCCCGGAGGGTAGCGTCGTCGTCCTTACGCAAGGAACGACGAAGGACTTCGACCAGCAGCAGTTCCGCGTCGTCGGCAGTATGAATCCGTTCGCCTTGCCAATGGTGGTCCTGGTCGATGGCGAGACGGCCAGCGCCGCCGAGGTGATGGCCGGCGCTCTGAAGGAATCGGAGCGTGCCCGCATCATCGGACAGACCACCTACGGGAAGGGGACAATCCAGATCCTCATCCCCCTCGATAAGTCGCCGTTACAGAAGACGCCCGGTGGAATCCGTATCACCGTGGCGAAGTTCTACTGGCCGGGTCGGTCTCCGGACGGTGGCCGCGGTATCGTTCCGCACGATGTCGTGGCTCCGGATTACGAAGCGCTCATCGCCGCCGCTCGCCAGCACCTCCGTGCCGCTGTTGGCATGATGATGATGAACATGCCCAAACAATGACGAGGAGGAAGGCTGAAGAGTGAATCAAAACCTCCAGCCGCTATCCTTCACTCTCCCCATGCGTCGTCTTTGGTCCTATAAATCATCCGTCCCGATCCGCGGTTTGTCGCTGGCCCGCGAACCGCAAACCGTTCTATTGTGGGACGCGAATCACGTCCTTACGTGGCTGACCCCAAACGGAACCGTCCAGGCGCGCTGGGAAGCACCCTCCGCTCTCGCGGCCGTGGATTGTGCCGACGACGGTTACGCCGCCGTGGCCGTCGGGACGCAAGGACAGGTCTGGTTTCTCACGCCGGAGTTGACGATACGTTGGCAAAAGACCGTCGCGGACAAGGCGACCGCCGTCGCTCTCGCTCCCTTTGCGGACGCAGTGGCGGTTGCCGCCGGCAACGGAAGAGTTCACTTCCTCGACCGGACCGGACGCGCGATCGCGACAGCGAGCAACCCGAGGCCATTCTTGCACCTTGAGTTTGTCCCCGAACGGCCGTTCCTCCTCGGTAGCGCCGACTTCGGTTCCGTGGCGGCGTTCAACCTCTCCGGCGAGCGGCGTTGGCACGATAGTCCCGTGGCGCACTGCGGTTCCCTGGCGACGACCGGCAACGGACTGGTTATCGCTCTCGCTTGTTTCTCCGAGGGCGTGAATTTCTACGATTTGCGCGGGCAGAAACAGACGGGCGGACCACGCCTCGCTCCCTGTCGCCTTGTCGCGATGTCCTATGACGGCCTGGCAATCTTGACGGCAGGGTTGGATGGCGTCGTGCGGTTGCACGACGGTTCAGGGAAAGTCCGATCCGACTTCCGCCCGGACGCCGCGGTTGCGGCCTTGGCTCTGGATGCGCTCGGGAAGACCGCGTTCCTCGGCCTCGCGGACGGCAGTGTACTGGCGATGCAAAGCCTATGAGCCCGCAGCGCAAGCAAGAGTCGTCCTTGCTTGCGCTGCGGGCTCATAGACCGCCCTTGCTTGCGCTGCGGGCTCACAGAGACGGGTTTACTTCCCACCCTCGCTGATCGACCACTTTTCGCCCTTGGCGATAGCCGTGGGTTTCGGCTCCACTCCCGCTCCGGCCCCGATCAACTCCGGCGCGATGGCCACCGTATTGGTCGCCTCAAAGCTGAGCTTCTTGTCCGGGTCGGTGCCCATCACCGTCACGGTCACGGTATCCTTGCCGGTAAAGGTGCCGTGCAACAGCAGCTCGGCCAGCGGGTCTTCGAGGTGGTGCTCGATGGCCCGACGCAACGGCCGGGCACCGTACTCCAGGCTCGTGCCCTTCTCGATCAGGAACTCCTTGGCCTCGTCGGTCATCACCAGAGTCAGGCTCTTTTCCTTCAGCCGCTTCGACACCTTGCTCAGCTCGATGTCGATGATGTGCTTCAGGTCGTCCTTGTTCAGGGCGCGGAAGACGATGATGTCGTCCACGCGGTTGAGGAACTCGGGGCGGAAGTTCCGCTCCATCTCGACCTTCAGCTTCTGCTTCATCGTCTCGTAGGTGGCTTCCTCGTTGCGGCGGGCCGTCGTGTGGATGCCGAACTCCTGCTTGCCGGAGATCTGCTCGGCGCCCGTGTTCGTCGTCATGATAAGGATCGTGTTCTTGAAGTCGATCGTCCGGCCGACGTTATCGGTCAGCCGGCCTTCCTCCATGATCTGGAGCAGCATGTTCCAGACCTCGGGATGGGCCTTCTCGATCTCGTCCAACAGCACGACACTGTACGGCCGACGGCGGATCTTCTCCGTCAGCTGACCGCCCTCTTCGTACCCGATGTAGCCCGGCGGCGCACCGATCAGCCGGCTGACGTTGTGCTTCTCGGAATACTCGGACATGTCGATCTGCACCAGGGCGTTCTCGTCGCCGAACATGAACTTGGCCAGCGACTTCGCCAGCAGCGTCTTGCCGACGCCGGTCGGTCCGGCGAAGATGAACGAGCCGATCGGCCGCTTCGGATCCTTCAGCCCGGCCCGGCTCTTGCGCACCGCCTTGGCGATGCAGCAGATCGCCTCGTGCTGGCTGACGACCGCCCTGTGCAGTTCCGTCTCCATCGTCAGCAGGCGCGCCGTCTCGTCCTTGTTGATCTTGGTGAGAGGCACGCCGGTCATCTTGCCGACGACCTCGCGGATGACTTCCTCATCGACGATGCCGTCGATTTCCTTCGCCTTCTCGCGCCATTCGCGGGTGATCGTCTCTTTCTTCTTCTTCAGCTTGTCGGCCTGGTCGCGCAGAGAGGCGGCGCGCTCGAAATCCTGCTCGGCGACGGCCGCTTCTTTCTCCTGGCTGAGCTGCTCGATCTGGCCGTCGATGTCCTTCAGGTCCGGCGGCCGGGTCATGGCCTTGAGACGCACGCGAGCACCGGCCTCGTCGATGACGTCGATGGCCTTGTCCGGCAGACAGCGGCCCGTGATGTAGCGATCAGACAGCTCGACGGCTTGCAGCAGGGCGTCGTCGGTGATCTGGACGCGGTGATGCGCCTCGTAGCGATCGCGCAGCCCCTTGAGGATCTCGACCGTCTCTTCGCGCGACGGTGGGTTGACGATGATCTGCTGGAAGCGACGTTCAAGCGCTCCATCCTTCTCGATGTACTTACGGTATTCGTCGAGCGTGGTGGCCCCGATACACTGGATTTCACCGCGGGCCAGGGCAGGTTTCAGCACATTGGAGGCGTCGATGGCGCCCTCGGCGCCGCCGGCTCCGACCAGGGTGTGCAGCTCGTCGATGAATAGGATGGTGTTCTTGGCGCGGCGCACCTCGTTCATCACGGCCTTGATGCGTTCTTCGAACTGGCCGCGATACTTGGTGCCGGCGACCATCATGGCCAGGTCGAGTACGACGATGCGCCGATCACGCAGCAGCTCCGGAACGTTGCTGTCGATGACGAGTTGAGCCAGGCCTTCGACAATGGCGGTCTTGCCGACGCCGGCTTCGCCGAGGAGGACGGGGTTGTTTTTGGTGCGGCGCGACAGCACCTGGATGACGCGCTCGATTTCGGTAGCCCGGCCGATGACCGGGTCGAGTTTGCCCTGCCGAGCCAGTTCGGTGAGGTCGCGGCCGAAGCTATCGAGAGCGGGGGTTTTCGACTTGCCCTTGCTCGTCTGCCGTTCCGAGCCGCCTCCGCCGCCGCTTTCTTCGGTCGCCATATTGTGCCCCAGTAAGTTCAGGACTTCCTCGCGCACGTCTTCCAGCTTGAGGCCGAGGTTCATCAGGACCTGAGCGGCCACGCCTTCCTGTTCGCGCAGCAGTCCGAGCAACAGGTGTTCCGTTCCGACGTAGTTGTGATTGAGGTTGCGGGCCTCCTCGATGGAATACTCGATGACCTTCTTGGCCCGCGGGGTCTGGGGCAGCTTGCCCATTGTGACCATGTCCGGTCCGGTCTGGACGATCTTCTCGACCTCCAGACGGATTTTGCGCAGGTCGATCTCGAGGTTCTTGAGGACGTTGGCCGCCACACCTGAGCCTTCCTTGACGAGGCCCAGCAGGATGTGTTCGGTACCGATGTACTCGTGGTTGAAGCGCTGGGCCTCTTGATTGGCCAGCTGCATCACCTTGCGAGCACGGTCCGTGAAACGTTCGTACATTCCAGCCATCTACGACCATCCCCTTCCACGGTCAGCGGTTTCGGGTTGCGGGGGTGTTTACGTTGGGCTGAACGCGAACGACCCAGAAGCCCGTGATGTCTCGCACCGTCGCTATCAGTATTCTAGTCTGACGTTCGGAATTCCCAAAGGGGAACCTCCCCGGTGGAACCAATCCTGCTAAAAGGCCAGTCCTGCCGCGAACGAGACGGAGGATCGTGGTCCCACAAGTGCTGTCGTTTGGGAGTGCAAAGGTGGCTAATACCCGGCTGCCCTCAATGATTGTAGTCGTGCAGGGAAATCAAATCAAGGCAACAAGCTCGGCGAACCGGCTGTGCCAGTGGCCGGAAGGCGGCAACCCGGCCGCTGACGCAACTGGTTCGCCGGGCGGATACAACCGATATACAATCTCCAACACGCCGAATCAATGTGATTGCCGTCGTCAATCGCCCGGAGTCGATCCCATGACGCGCCTCTCCGTCTCCACCGCGCTGGTTCTCGGTGCGCTACCGGCTTTGCTGACCGGCGACGAACCGCGTAGCCCGAACGACGGCGTCATCCAGTTATTCAACGGCAAGGACTTGACCGGTCTCTACACCTGGCTCAAGGACACGAAACGCGACGATCCGCGCAAGGTCTTCTCGGTCCATGACGGCCTGCTCCACATCTCCGGCGACGGCTTCGGCTACCTCGCCACCGAAAAGGAGTATCGCGATTACCACCTGGTCGTCGAGTACAAGTGGGGCAAGAAGACCGACGGCGGCAAGTTCGTGCGCAACTCCGGCATCCTGCTGCATGCGATCGGCCCCGATGGCGGGGCGGGCGGCACCTGGATGTCGTCGATCGAGTGCCAGCTCGCCCAGGGTTGCGTCGGCGACCTGATCGTCATCCGCGGCAAGGATGCGAAGCAGGGAGACGATCCCCGTGCGACTCACCAGCGAAGTCGTGCTCGGTCCCGACAAGCGGCCGCGCTGGAAAAAGGGCGGCGAGCCGCGGGTCTTCACCAGCGGGCAGCTCTGGTGGTCGAACCACGATCCCGACTTCAAGGAGCTGCTCGACACCCGCGGCAAGAACGACGTCGAGAGCCCGCTCGGCGAGTGGACGCGGGTCGAGTGCATCTGCGAAGGCAAGCGGATCACGGTCGATCGTCAACGGCACCAACGTCAACGAGTGTTACGACGTTTTCCCGGCGGCCGGCAAGATCCTGCTGCAGTCCGAGGGGTTCGAGTTGTTCGTTCGCAAGTTCGAATTGCACCCGCTGAAGCCTCGTTAAGGAGTCGTTTCAAAACCGGCGAGCCGAGCTGCTAGCAGCCGGGTCACGGCCTGTAGCCATCTACCCGGCCCCTTACGGGGCTCGGCTCGCCGGTCTTTTTCTTGAGGACCCACTCATGTCCGAATCCGACACGACACGCCGTCATTTTCTCAAGACCTCGACCCTCGCGGCCGCTGCCCCTCGCTTCAAGCCTGCACGCGGCCGGCAGCGACGTGCTGCGCGTCGGCCTGATCGGCTGCGGCGGCCGCGGCACCGGCGCCGCCGCCCAGGCACTTGACGCCGACTCGAACGTCAAGCTCGTCGCCATGGCCGACGCCTTCGAGGACCGGCTGCAAGCAGAGCCTGGAAGACCCTGCAGAAGGACAAGAAACTGGCCGGCAAGGTCGACGTCAAGCCCGAGCAGTCGCTTCGTCGGCTTCGACGCCTACAAGCAGGTGACTCGCGCAGCGGCGTCGACGTGGTGCTGCTCTGCACGCCGCCGCACTTCCGGCCGCATTCACCTCAGGGCCGCCGTCGAGGCCGGCAAGCACGTCTTCGCCGAGAAGCCGGTCGCCGTCGATGCCCCCGGCGTCCGCTCCGTCCTCGACGAGCTGCGAGCAGGCGAAGACGAAGGGCCTGTCGGTCGTCTCCGGCCTGTGCCTCCGCTACGACAACGGCTTCCGCGAGACCGTCAAGCGCATCCACGACGGGGCGATCGGCGAGGTCGTCACGCTGCTTCGCCAACGACTACCGCGAGCGGCCGCTGGGCCAAGCCGCGCAAGCCCGGACTGGACCGACATGACGTACCAGATGCGCAACTGGTACAACTTCACCTGGCTGTCGGGCGACTTCAACGTCGAGCAGCACGTCCACTTCCTCGACGTCTGCGCCTGGGTGATGAAGGACGAGTATCCCGTCAAGGCCGTCGGCATGGGCGGCCGGCAGGTGCTGACCGGCCCGGAGTACGGCCAACATCTACGACCATTTCTCCGTGGTCTACGAGTACGCCAACGGCGCGAAGCTGTTCAGCAACTGCCGCCAGCAGCCGGGCTGCAAGAACGACATGAGCGTGCAGGTCGTCGGGCACGAAGGGCCGGGCCGAGCTGGTCGAAGCGCACGCGGAGGCCTGCACATCCAGCGGCCGAGCAGCGAGTGGGTCCTACGACGGCCCGCTGAACGACATGTACCAGACCGAGCACGACGAGCTGTTCGCCAGCATCCGCGCCGGCAAGCCGATCAACAACGGCGAGTACATGGCCAAGAGCACGCTGCTGGCGATCATGGGCCGCATGGCCGCCTACACCGGCCAGCAGATCACCTGGGAGATGGCGCTGAACTCGAAGGAAGACCTCAGCCCGCCGGCGTATGCCTGGGACGTCAAGTTGCCCGACCCGCCGATCGCCGTGCCGGGTCTGACAAAGTTCAGTTGACGATTCAAGAGAATCCCCGCAGCGATCCACAGCCATTGCCTGTACAACCCTACGCGCTGCACGATAAGATAGATAGCGCGACGGGAGGGCTTCGTCATGGTGGAAACGACTTGCACCTTTCCGAGCGACCTACGACAACTGGCCGCTATGCGCTCCTTCCTCAAGGACGCCTGCCGCCGAGCCTGGGCTGTCGCGTCCGACGACGAGGTGCTCGGTCAGCTTGAACTGGCGATGTACGAGGCGGCCACGAACATCATCCGCCATGCGTATGAGGGACAATCCGGTAAGCCGATCTACCTGACGATTGAAGCCGACGACGCCTCGGCCCGCGTTACCCTGGCGCACCACGGCTGCGCGTTCCAGCCCGAATCCGTGCCCGAACCGTCCTTCGACGGCAGCCGTTTCGGCGGGTTCGGCGTCTACATGATCGAGAAACTCGTCGATGAGGTGCAGTACACCCGCGACGAGGCGGGGCGAACCGCCATTCGCTTGTTCAAGAGCCGGACGCCGACGCACACCGTTGAGGTCCCCTGCGATCCCGAACCAGGCCCCAAGGAGGCACAGACGATGCAACTGACGGTCGAGACAGTCCAAAACGTCGCCGTGGTGAAGATCCATGCCGAACAGCTCGACGCCAGCAACGCCGACGATTTCAAGCGCGAAATCGCTCCGGTGCTGGCCGCGAACCCGCGCATGGTCCTCGACCTCGGACTGCTTCAGTTCGTGGACAGCAGCGGCTGCGGCGCCATCTTATCGTGTCTCAAGACGCTGACGGGCGCGGGCGGCGACCTGAAACTGTGCGGCGTGACGCGCCCGGTGCGCAACGTCTTCGAGTTGATCCGCCTGCACCGGATCTGTGAAATCTTCGATGCCCGCGAGACCGCCGTCGCGTCGTTCTCGAAAGCGAAATAGTCGAGGCTGCTGTCCGCCATTTGCGGCTTATTCCTCCAGCGCTTCTCCCCTCGCCCCGGTACGCCGGGGAGAGGGGTCGGGGGTGAGGACCAGAACACTGCCCCGCGGCTCACCCCTCACCCCCGACCCCTCTCCCCGGAGTACCGGGGCGAGGGGAGAAATACCGACCTCTCTCCCCGGAGTACCGGGGCGAGGGGAGAAATACCGACCCCTTTCCCCGGCGTACCGGGGCGAGGGGAGAAATACCGACCCCTTTCCCCGGAGTACCGGGGCGAGGGGAGAAGCAGCGTTCTCAGGGTTGCGTCATGACTTCGCTCCGCATACTCAACCGCGATGAGGATATCCCGCTTCGGGGTAAGATCACCCTGATCGGCCGCGACCCCGTTTGCGACGTCGTCGTCGGGACCAGTCAGACCTCGTGGCGACATGCCATGATCGTCCACGCCGCGGCCGGCTACCTCATCGAAGACCTCGATAGCGTCAACGGCACCTTCGTCAATGGGCGCCGCGTGACCGAACGCACCCTCTTACACCCCAACGATCGTATCGACGTCTGCGGCCTGTCCGTCGTCTTCCAGGGCGATGCGCCGACGACCAAACCTTCTGCAACGGAAATGACGATCCTCGGGCCGACCCGCCACGAAGGCGGCATGTCCTCCATCCTGTCCGCGCTCGATGTGACCGGAACGATGCGCGTCGAGATCAAACCCGAGGCCAAGCTGCGCGCGTCCTCGAAATCTCCCGCCAGCTCAGCACCGCGATCGACCTGCGCGACGTTCTGCCGAAGATCCTGGAGAGCTTGTTCGCCGTCTTTCCCCAGGCCGACCGCGGTTTCATTCTGCTTCTCGACGCCGACACCAACCAACTCGTGCCGCGCGCCTACCACCAACGCAAGGAGGATGACGCGGATCGGCCCACCTTCAGCAAGCACGTCGTCAACCAGGCACTGACCACGGGCAAGGCCCTGCTCAGCGCCGACGTCGGCGCCGACGCTCGTTTCGACCTATCACAGAGCATTCGCGGCTTGCAGATTTCCTCGATGATGTGCGTGCCGCTGCTCAGCCAGAAAGGCACCGGACTGGGCGTCATCCAGATCGAAACGCGCGACCGGTCCAATTGCTTCCGGGAGGAGGATTTGGACGTTTTGGTCTGCGCCTCGACGTCGGCGGCGCACGCGGTGGAATTGGCCCGATTGTACCAGGAGCGGCGCGACCTGGAAGGGGCCACACAGATCCAGAAGAGCTTCTTACCCCGTGCCCGGCCGCAGGTCCCGGGGCTATGTTTCTTCGACCACTACGCCTCGGCCCGCACGGTCGGCGGCGATTATTACGACTACATTCCGCTGCCGGGCAATCGACTGGCCGTGTGCATCGGCGACGTGTCGGGTAAAGGGGTTCAGGCGGCTCTGCTCATGGCTCGACTGTCCGCGTCGGCGCGGTTCGCCCTGGCCAGCGAACCGGACCCGATCGCGGCACTGCGGAACCTCAACCTCGCTCTGACGCAGACCTACAACGACGACCGCTTTGTGACGTTCGTCGCTGCCTTGTTCGATCTGAACACGTTCGATATGACGCTATTGAACGCCGGTCATCCGCCGCCGTTGCGCCGCCGCAATGGGTGTATCGAGGAGTTGGCCGCGGAGGTGGTCGGCCTGCCGCTCGCCGTGCTGGATCGACCCTACGAAGCGGAAACGCTGTCGCCTGGAACCGGGCGACGCGGTAGTGATGTGTACCGACGGCATCACCGAAGCGCGCAATCCGCGTGGCGAATTTGTACGGTCTGGAGCGTTTGCAAGGGGTGATGCAATCCGGTCCGGAAAACGTGGAGGCGCTGGGCGAGGCCATCCTCACCGACGTGCGCCGCTACGGGAAGGTCGGCCGCTGAGCGACGATCTGACGCTGGTGTGCTTCGGACGCGCGAAGTGAATCGCTCGCTTGCACATGATCCGCAGATTTCGCAGATCACACAGATTCCGAATACGGATAATTTAATCTGTGTAATCTGCGAAATCTGCGGATCATGTGCCCTTGCTTGCGCTGCGGGCTCAAATCATTTCCCCATCAACTTCTCCAACACATACATCTCCAGCCCCTCGTAATCGCGCTCGTTGCGATAATGCTCGACGCGTGCCGCATCCACCGAGCGGGCCACTTCCACCAGGCGCAAAAACATCGTCCGGCTGTTGACGAGGTGCTTCGTCTGATCGGCGGCCTTCGTCGTCCGCATCGCCTTGACGTCGAGTCCGACGCAGCCCTCGTAGCCGGCCCGCTCCAGCACCCAGACCGTGTTGAACGCCCGCCGCAGATCGACCGAACCGAACGTCTTGTCCTGGTCGTATTTCGGACCGTTCTGGTCGTTGAGATGGACGCTCCACAGTTTGCCGTGCCAGAGGGCAAAGGCCATGTCCTCCGACGGATCGATGCCGGCCAGGATGGAGTGGGCCGACTCGATCAGCACGCCGGACCGGGCCGGATCGGCGGTGCGGTAGCAAAGCGCGAGGAAGTGGCCGACCGTCGGCAGGTACGCCGAGTCCATCGGCTCGTTCGGCTTCATCTCGCCGAGGATGCGAATCTCTTGGCTATGCTCCAGCAGGGCGTTGACCGCGTCGAGGATTCGCTGCACGCCGCCGACGGGATCTTTCGCCTCGCGGATGTAGGTGCCTTCCCGCGCCAGCCACAACACGATGTCTTTGCAGCCCAGGGCAAGGGCAATGTCGATGGCCTTTTTCGAGCGCTCGATGGCGTACTTGCGCTCCGACGCGCTGTTGGACGTGTAGCCGCCGTCGATGGTCTTCGGGTGCTCCCACAGGCGCGGGGCGACGAACTCGGCAAACAGCCCCTCGCCGTCCAGGATCTTCTTCAGCTTCGCGGCGGCTTTTTGAAGCGCTGCACTGTCCTGGTCGATGTCCGGCACGGCGTCGTCGTCGTGCAACTGGACGCCGTCGAAGCCGAGCTTCTTGTACTCGCGCAGCTTGGCCGCGAAGGATACCTCCTTGCGCACCTCGGGGCCGAACGGATCGCGGCCGGTGCTGATGTTCCAGGGTCCGAACGTAAACCGATAGCTGCTCTTGCGGGGAGAGGCCATTCAAGTTATCTCCGTGAAATGCCGATGAAGATTGTTACGCAGTCTTCGGCGAGCGCATCCGGATTGGGTCCGGAACGAGATCCTCGTGGCACTCGCTTTCTCTGTCTTGGGTGGTTCGTGGAGCTTCTCACGATTAAGTGTGCCAGTTGCGGTCAGGCATGGTTGGCCGCTCTCGCCTTTTCGATTCACGGTCAGCAATCGGTGGAATCGCGGCCGTGTCCGCACTGTGGGGCCTATACGCTCTGCTGTCAGGAACCGTTGCGGAAATCGGCGCGGTTGCGCCGCCCGCCCGCGCCGTTGACGCCCGGCCGCTAATGCCGAGGCCGCTTGTCATGAGCACGCAGCGCAAGCAAGTGGGCACTTGCTCGCGCTGCGTGCTCATGACAAGCGGCGAATCGGTCACTTCTTCTCGACCACCCAGCAATCGTCGTTGGCGAACAGTTTGGCCAGGCTGCCTGGGCCCTTGGCTTTGACGGCCTGCTCGTTCTGCTGCACCAGGACCTCGTCGTAAGTCGGCCGGCTCACGTCGCGCAGCACGCCGATCGGCTCAGGGAAGGCCGGATAGACCATTCGGCTCAGCAGGAACGCCATCGTCATGTCTTCGGTCTTCGCATCGTGAACGAGTAGATCCTTGTCGGTCACGCCATTTTCGCCGAGCTTGACGACTTCGAGGCCCAGACCCTTCAGTCGGATGCCTTTGTCGCGGTTCTTGCCGTAGATCATCGGCTTGCCGTGTTCCAGCGGCAGCACGTTGTCGGCCCGCACCGCCTTGTCGCTGGCGTACTTGAAGGCGTCGTCGTTGAAGATGACGCAGTTCTGATACACCTCGACGAACGCCGATCCCTTGTGGGCGGCAGCGCGGCGCAGCGTCTCGACCATGTGATCGACGTGGACGTCCACCGTGCGGGCCACGAAGGTAGCCTCGGCGGCGAGGGCGACCGACAAAGGCCGCAGCGGGTTATCGAAGGAGCCGCCCGGCGTCGATTTCGTCTTGGTGCCCTGGCGTGTCGTCGGCGAAAACTGGCCCTTGGTGAGGCCGTAGATTTCGTTATTGAACAGGACGATTTTGAGGTCGATGTTGCGGCGCAGCGCGTGCAGGAAGTGGTTGCCGCCGATCGACAGGCCGTCGCCATCGCCGGTGATGACCCACACGGTAAGGTCGGGCCGCGCCACTCTTCAGCCCGGTGGCGAACGCCGGCGCCCGGCCGTGGATTGTGTGGAAGCCGTAGGTGTTCATGTAGTACGGGAAGCGGCTGGAACAGCCGATGCCCGAGATGAAGACCAGCTTGGAGCGATCGACGCCGAGCGGCGCGATGGCCTTGCGCATCTGCGCCAGGATCGAGTAGTCGCCGCAGCCGGGGCACCAGCGTACTTCCTGGTCGCTTGTCAACTCTTTCGGCGTCAGCACCGGCAGGCTGCCGGGCATGGAGGGTGCAAGTGTGGACATTGTGGTTCCTTTATGCGTGGGCGGAGATTTCATTATCAGCAGAGCACGAACGGCTGCTCCCGCAACAGGCGGTTGTCGTATAGAAAATTAAGCCAGTAAAGTCCAGGTGCCGGGAATTCGCAGTTTCTTATCTGGATGCGCACCGCATGTACGGCCAGCGGATCGTTTGGCAACGCCAACTTACGGTTTGGCATCGTAAAGATCGCCTTATTCGTATCCGCCTCAACGATCTCGAAACGGGCTTGACCCGCACGACGGCATTCTGTGAGTTGAGCGAAGGCGCTCAGCTTTTTGTGCCGGTACGGGTAAGCCGGTTCGTTGAGCGACCGGATGCGATCGAGAACCTTCACCAAGGTAAAGGTTTTCGGGTTGCCCGGATGCACTACGACTTCTTCACAAACGATGAGGTTTCGCACCACTGGTACGGGTGGGAAATAATGCTCATCAGCCATTGGACGCATCCTCGTCGAAGTCGCCGATCAATTCCCCATCCATCTCGAGCGTGATGTTCCTCCCTCCCTTCCTGGCCACCATCTCCTCGATCTTCGCCTCCAGCTCGCTGACCAGGAACGGCCGACCCTGCACCTTTCCGAACGACACGGCATCGACGAGATACTTCGCCCGCACCAACATGCACAGCTGGCCGCCGTTCAGTTCCGGCACCAGCACATGTTGATAGCGTTTCAGCACCTCACCGGTGTTGCGCGGCATCGGGTTGAGGTAGCGCAGGTGGGCGTGGCCGACCTTCAGGCCCTTATGTTGGGCCCGCTGCACCGCTGTCATGATCGAGCCGTAGGTGCCGCCCCAGCCAAGCACCAGGACGTCGCCGGCTTCGGGGCCATTCACTTCCAGCAGCGGGATGTCGTTGGCGATGTCGGCGATCTTCTTCGCCCGCTCGTTCACCATCTTCTGATGGTTCTCCGGCTCGTAGTTGATGTTGCCGGTTTCCGATTGCTTTTCGATGCCGCCGATGCGGTGTTCGAGGCCCGGTGTGCCTGGAATGGCCCACGGCCGGGCGCCGCGTTCATCGCGCTTGTACGGCAGGAAGACACTGTCGCCGTTGCTGCCGGAATTCGGCCCCGTGGGGTGAGTAACCTTGAGCGACGGCAACTTCGCCGGATCGGGGATCAGCCACGGCTCGGCGCCGTTGGCAAGGTAGCCGTCGGACAGTAGGAACACCGGCGTCATGAAGCGGAAGGCGATACGCACCGCCTCCAGAGTCATCGTAAAACAGTCGCCGGGCGTGCTGGGGGCCACGATGGCCGCGGGGCACTCGCCGTTGCGACCGAACATCGCCTGCAAGAGGTCGGCCTGTTCCGTCTTGGTCGGCAAGCCTGTGCTGGGGCCGCCGCGCTGCACGTCGATGATGACGATCGGCAGCTCGGTCATCACCGCCAGGCCGATGCCTTCCGACTTCAGGCAGATGCCGGGGCCGCTCGTGGCGGTCACGCCCAGGACGCCGCCGAACAAAGCGCCGATGGCCATGCCCATCGCGGCGATCTCGTCCTCTGCTTGAATGCAGCGGATGCGGAAGTTCTTCAGTTCGACCAGGCTGTGCAGGATGTCGCTGGCCGGCGTGATGGGGTAGCCGGCGAACACGACGTCCTTGTCGGCCATGACGGAGGCAGCGGCGATGCCGTAGGCGATGGCTTGGTTGCCGGAGATCTTGCGGTACGTACCCGGAGGTAGTGTCGCCTTGCCCACACGGTAGTGGACCGGCAGCATCTCGCACGTTTCGCCGTAATTGTAGCCGGCCTTGATCGCGGCGATGTTGGCGTCGCGGACGCCGGCCTTCTTGCCGAACTTGTCGTTGATCCACTTCAGCGTCGGTTCCAGCGACCGTTCGTAGAGCCAGTAGACGATGCCGAGGGCGAAGAAGTTCTTGCAACGGTCAGAGTCCTTGTTCCCCAGTTTCGCTGCTGCGACGGCATCGCGGTTGAGCTTCGTGATGGCGACCGAGATGAGTCGATAGCCCTTCAGAGAGCCGTCTTCGAGTGGGTTGACGGTGTAGCCGGCCTTGTGCAAGTCGCCGGCGCCGAACGAGTCCTTGTTGACGATGAGAATGCCGCCCGGTTCCAGGTCCTTGAGGCTCCTTTTGAGAGCGGCGGGGTTCATGGCGACGAGAGTGTTGAGCTTGTCGCCCGGCGTGAAGATGTCGTCGGAGCTGAACTGCACCTGGAAGCCGGAGACGCCGGCCAACGAACCGGCCGGGGCACGGATTTCGGCGGGGAAGTCGGGCAGGGTGCTGATGTCATTCCCGAGATTGGCCGAAGCGCTGGCGAACTCAGTGCCCACCAGCTGCATACCGTCGCCGGAGTCGCCGCTGAAGCCGATGGTGGCGTGCGTCAACTCTTGGATGGGTTTGTCGATGACAGATTGCATAAAGAAAGTTCCTTTCACCCGGCAAGCGGGTACCATATTCCCCGGCCGGATGACATGCCGGCATCTGTCGCAGCGCGGTAGGCGTTGGCAGGAGCGAGGCGGAGCCGGGACGGCCCGGCCGGGAGGCTAATCTTCATGGTAACCGTTCGTCCCCGCAGTGGCAAAGCTTCTGTGCAAAGAAAATCCGGAATCCCGGTCAGAGTCGCAGGAGTGGTTTACTTTTCGCGGTCCGTAAGCGAAACGTAAACGATACGGGAGATGCCGGAGAATCCCATTGTAACGACTGAGCAGAGCGGGATAGCCGAGATGCCCTCGTGTCGAGTATCATAGGACGGTAATATCGCCCGAGACTTCCCACAGGTTCCCCTTGAGGGTTCGCCATGTCACGAAACCCCGGAGGCATGATGAAGTCCTGCACGCATCCTTCCCCAACACCGGCGCCATTCCGCCGCATCCTGGTTGGAATGCTGCTGGCTGTCTCTTTTCTGGCTACTCCACTCGGAGCTGCCGACAAGCCCGAGGAGAAGCCGAACCCCACGCCGGGGTTGGTAGAAGTCCGCTTCGCCAACGACGACACGCTCAAGATGGAGATGCGCGAGCAGCAGATCGAGATCGTCACTCCCTATGGCAAACTCCGCGTCCCCTTTGCCGAGGTCCGTGCGATCGACTTCGCCACGCGGATCACGCCGGAAACAGCCAAGAAGGTCGAGAAGCTCATCGCCGAGCTGGCGAACCCCGACGAGAAGGCGCGCGATCAGGCCGTCGCCGAGTTGCTGAAGCTGAAGGATCGAGCCTACCCAGCCCTGGTCGAGGCGGCCAAGTCCCCCGACGCGGATCTCAAGCGCCGGGCCGAGGACCTGCTCGAAAGGTTGCGTGAGAGTGTCCCCGAAGGACAGCTTCTGTTCCGCAAACTCGACATGATCCAGACCGACGAGATGAAGATCTTCGGGAAGATCGAAGTGGCGGCGTGGAAGGCGAAAACGGCTCAGTTCGGCGACGTGGAGATCAAACTGGTCGAACTGCGCGGCCTGCGCACGCCAGGCGCCGTGGAGGAGACGACCGAGGTCCTGAACCCGCTGCCCGATCCGGGGAACCTGGGTATCTACGCTCAGATGATCGGTAAGAAATTCGCCTTCCGGGTGACGGGCGTCGTCGGTAACGGCCTCTACGGTACCGAGGTATACACGTCGGATTCCCTGCTGGCGAACGCGGCGGTTCACTGGGGCGTTATCAAGGCGGGGCAGACCGGCATTGTCAAGGTGGAGATCGTGGTGCCTCCCCCCGGTTACACCAGTACGACACGCAACGGGATCACCAGCAATGCCTACGGGGCCTATAACGGGGCCTACAAGATCCTGAAATAGCCGCTTGTTTCGTTTACGTTTCGCGCTCCCCCAAGGGGACCGCGAAACGTAAACGAATGGACTATCCCGCTGTAACTCCGGTCGGTGCGGGAACGACATCGGTCGTGACACGATCCGATCGCGTCACAATTCGGTCGGTTTCGCTGGGCATCTCCCCAGCTTTCGGCTGCTGAGGGGTTTTACCCCAGAGCAGCACAAACACCGAAATCCCGGCCAGCGGCGCCAACCCGGCCAGCGCGACGCCTTCCGTGTAGGATCCGGTGCGCTCCACCCAGCCTCCGACGACGGCATGTAAGACCGCCATCGACAACCAGCAGCAGCAGCCCAGTGTGCCCGTGACCTTACCCTGATGTTTCACCGTCAACTCCTGGCTGAAAGAGTAATACATCGGGAAGACGCCAAGGGCGCCGAAGCCGACAACGAGGAGCACTCCCAGCAGTACAAGTCCCTTTGGCAGCATGGCTGCGGCGACGCTCAGCGCGGCCAGTAGCCCAAACACCAGAAAGACGAGGAGCCGGCTGCCGTGAACCGACCAGCTGCGATGCACCAGGTAAAGAGTCAGGAGACCGGCACTGAGGGAACCCAAGTCGGTTGCGACGTAATAGACCGCTATGAAGATCGAGACCGCGTTCGCCGAGTATTTGTGGTGTTCTCGAAGGAAGAGCGGTAGCCAGGCCCGAAAGAAGTGCCATGACACGTTGACCGCCACCACGAGAACAATCAGGGCGAAAAATCGGCGAATAAATAGACCAGTCGGTAAGTCCGGTTTCGCCGTCTCTTGAAAAGCAACAGGCCCGGGGTCCGAGGCCGTGGGCAGCGCGAGGTCCTGCTTGCGTAGCATCGACCACCACAAGAATACCCAGAGGACGCCGCAGCCACCAACCGCCCAAAACGGGTAACGCCACGTCTTCGGAATGTTTTCGTCGAACACCGCCCAGACGATCAGCGGCGTCAGGACGGCACCGAGGGCAGCTCCGCTCTGCAAGATGCTATTCCCCATCGTGCGTTCGGCCGGGGCAAGGATACGCTGCGTGGTCCTGAGAGCGCACGGCCAGTTAGCAGCTTCCGCAAGCCCAAGCATCACGCGACACATTACCAATCCGGAAAAACCGTTGACGAACCCCGTTGCGAACCCCGCGGCCGACCACGCCAGAACCGCCAACGGATAGATCCAGTAGACGTTCCAGCGATCCACGACCCAGCCCATGACCAGCGCCACCAATGCGAAGGCCAGCGCAAAGGCCGACTCGGCACGTCCGTAATCGGCAATGCTGAACCCCAGGTCCTTCCGGATATCGGAGCCGAGCACGTTGAGCGTGACCCGGTCCATGTAATTCACCATCGTCGCCAGCAGCAGCAACCCGCACACCCACCATTTCCAGGCGTTGGTTCGCTTCGGTAGCGTCAGGTTCAGAGGGGAGGAAGACATGATGTGTCGGCAGTCTCGGGTGGGAGGCGACGCAAGCAGTGTACCCGAGACGGCGCGACGCCGCCAGTAAATAGAAACAGAGAACCCTCCCGAGGGGGAGGGTTCTCTGTGACTTGCATCCAGGGGGGATTAGGCGAGGCTGAGGACTGCTTCGACCTGGGAAACCTCGACATCCTTGCGGGCCATCTCTTCGAGCACGACTGGGTGCCAGGATTGCTGCCGTTGCGGCCGGGGAACATAGTTCTCCCGTGCCCAGCGGCGCAGCCGCAACTCTTCGATGAAATCCAGTTCGACCCCACTGCTTACCATGACCATCGATCCTCCGAAACGGGAGAGAGTATCATACGACATGCAAGTAAAGGAAGTGTATAGCGTCCCCACGCGGAGAGGCAAGCATCTTTTTCGAATTCCCATCGAGATTTTTCGGCAGTGCCGGTTCAATCCGCAGGGTTTTCCCAGGCGTTCGAGTTCTCCTGTTTTACCGGAACGACGGATTCGGCCATTTTTTCGGTGCGTGCGAGGCAGAAAACAGCGGAAACCTCTCTCTCCCGCCTCCAGGTGCCCAGCAGCTGCGCAGTTCGCCAAGTGCTTCGATTGCACGCTCACGGGATGGATTTATCCCTGGCCATGTATGGACATTGTGCGCACAAAAATGTAGGATTCACTTGAGAAGAACGGAGAGGTCAACCATGCGCAAAAGCAAGCCACAGAAGCGATCCGTCACGAAGGCGACCACGGTCCAGTTGCGGTTAAGACCGGACCAGAAGTCCACGATCACCCGCGCTGCGGAACTTCGCCGGACAAGTCTCAGCAACTTCATGCTCGAACACGCCTACGAGGCCGCCCAGCAGGTCCTCGCGGAGCAGGTCGATATCGTCATGACGCCAGCAGAGTGGGAAGTCTTTTGCGAAGCCCTCGATGGGCCGCCGCGACCCATCGAGGCTCTCAAAAAACTGCTGACGGAAGCGAGCGTCTTCGATGGACGAGGAAAAACCGCCGCTCAATAACCCGATCCCGCTCAATGCGCGACACGACCTCTCCGCTTTCGACTGCGGCGTGCCGGCACTGAATAACTACCTGAAGAAATTCGCTGCTGAAAATCAGCGGAGTCACTCGGCGCACACTTATGTGGCGACGCGGGGAGAGAGCGTTGTCGGCTACTACACACTGGCCGCCGCTTCTGCGCGCGGGAGGAAACGCCGGCGCAGCGTGGCACGTGGATTGGCTGCGCACCCCGTGCCCGTCATTCTACTCGCTCGGTTGGCCGTGGACGGTAGTGAGCAAGGGAAGGGACTGGGCGCTGGACTGCTGAGAGATGCGCTGTTGCGGGCCGTTCAAGCTGCGGACCTCGTTGGCTGCCGCGCTGTCATGGTCCATGCTAAGGATGAGGAGGCAAAGGCGTTTTATCACCGATTCGGATTCGAGTCATCGCCTGGCGATCCCTTCCGAATTTTTCTGCTCATGAAAGACGTCAAGGCTAGTTTGGGCATCTCTCCCGGAAAGCGTAGAACATAGATACTAGGTGACTTACTCTGCGCATCGGCCGTTTCGTTCTGCCTGTTTCCACGCGGAACGCATACAGAGAGCAACACTGAAACCAGAGATTCATCATGAAACGAATCCTCTCCATTGTGTTAGGCCTGTCCGCGCTAGGCGCCGCTCTTAGTCCCGCCGAGGAACGTCCCCGGATGCCGGACATTAAGGCTCCGGTGCTGTTCAACACCCCCGAGGCCGACAAGATCCTTGCCGCCCTGCAAGTGTTCCCTCCCGACAACCCCTGGAACGAGGACGTCTCGAAACTGCCGCTGCTGCCCAACTCGAAGGAGATGATCGCCGGCATCGGAGCCGACAAGAGACTCGGCGTACAACCTCGACATGTCGTTCATCCTTGTGCCGCCGGGCCAGAAGAAGGTGCCGGTCAAGATCAAGAGCTACCCTGATGAATCGGACAAGGGACCGTTTCCGATCTCCGACAATGCGCCGATCGAGAACTGGCCGCTTGACAAACGCTCGCTGGAGGCTTCCCAAACAGCGGCGGAACAGGGCGATCGGCACGTCATCGTCGTCGATCCGGTCAATCGGATGCTGTACGAGTTCTACCAGGGCCGCAAGACGAAGGACGGTTGGGAAGCGGCGTGCGAGGCCACCTTCGATCTCAAATCGAACAAGCTGCGGCCCGACGGCTGGACCTCGTCGGACGCCGCCGGACTGCCGGTCTTTCCGGCGATCATCCGGTTCGACGAGGTCGAGCGCGGCATGGTCGCACACGCCATGCGCTTCACGGTCCGGAAGACGCGGCGGGCTTACGTTTACCCGGCGACGCACTTCGCCAGTCGGTTGACCGACAAGGACCTGCCGCGCATGGGCGAACGCTTCCGGCTGCGGCAGGACTTCGATATCAGCGGCTTCTCTCCCCACGTGCAGGCGATCCTGAAGGGACTGAAAAAGTACGGCATGTTCCAGGCCGACAACGGCGGCGACTGGCGCATCAGCGTCGCGCCGGACGCACGCATCAAGGGGTTGGATGAACTGCGGAAGGTGAAAGGGTCCGATTTCGAGGTGGTGCAAACGACCGGGCCAAACGAAGAGCCGCGGAAGCGATAGCACAACCGAACGGTTGCGCAGCTGTTGACGTTCCGCGAGCAGTCATCCGCAGCGAAACGGCAACGGGAGAGCAGCCTTTTCTCTTGACGCTGGCCCTGCTCCGGGTAGCATGGACATGAGTCAGGGACGGACCTTTCTGCAGACCGGTAATCGGAACCATACCCCGAACCCAATTACCTTGAAGCTATCCGTTCCGAAATCCGGGAAACGGGCGGGGTGACGAAGGATGACATGCGATGGCCAGTTCGCCGGCGCCCGAGAACCCGGAACTCCTCGACAAGACGTATCGACTCTTCCGCGAGTACTTCGATCGTGCCGAGAAAAAGCGGCGCTGGTCCATCAAAGACGATATACCCTGGAACGAGTGCAATCGGAATCTGCCCCCAGCCATTGCGGACGTGATGGAGACGTTCTGCGCGGTGGAATTGTACCTTCCCGACTACCTGAGCAAGCTGATCCCGCAGGTCCGGACCAACCGCGGCCGAGCGTGGATGCTCGCCAACTGGGGCTACGAGGAGTGCAAGCACTCCATGGTTTTCGGCGACTGGCTGCTTCATTCCGGCATGCGCTCCGACGAACAGATGGCCGACATGGAGGGCGCGGTCTTCGCCCGCGAATGGGACCTGCCCTACGACAACGCGGTCGGCATGGTCTGCTATACCACGATGCAGGAGCTGGCTACCTGGCTGAATTACGTCAACCTGAAAAAAATCGTCGAAGCCGAAGGCGGCGATCCGGCCCTGGAGCAAGCGCTGAAGCTCGTTGCCATCGACGAGCGTGCCCACTACGATTTCTTCCGTAAACTGGTCTCGCTTTACCTGGAGTACGACCGGCCAGGAACACTGGAACAACTCCGGCGCGTGGTCAATACCTTCCAGATGCCGGCAGTTCACATGCTCACCGATTCCCGCAAGCGCATCGAGGAGGTGAAGCAGCTGCGCATCTTCGACGATGAAATCTTCCTCTTGCAAGTGTATGAGCCGGTGCTGGCTGCTCTCGACGTGAAGAAGTCGGAGCTGCGCCGGCGAAGTTCGTCCCGTGAGTTCGGCGCGGTCGGGGCGGCTCACTAACGCCGACCCCGTCGCCGGCTCGCGCTGCTTGGCAGGCGAATCATGGCATCGACCCGCCGCGTCGTCATCACTGGCATCGGCGCGATCACTGCCCTGGGGCTGGATCTCGAGTCGTTCCGCCTGGCGTTGACCCGCGGGCGCAGCGGCATTCGGCCTATCCGTTCGTTCGATGTCTCGGCCTTCCCGGTCCGTTTCGGCGGCGAAGTGGAGGGCTTCGACGCCCGCAACTATCTTGAAAAAAAGGATCGCAAACGCCTGAACCAGATGGTGCGCACCACCCAGTTCGCGGTGGCGGCGGCGCAACTGGCCGTGGACGACTGCCGCCTGGAGAAACGGCTGATCGATCCGGAGCGCTTCGGCGTCGTTTTTGGGACCGGCACCATCCCCGGCGATCTGGCCGATATCAGCGAGGCCGGACGAGTCAGCGCCGACCCAGCGGGCGGAATCGATCTGCACAAGTGGGGCACGGAAGGTCTGGCGAACATCGCGCCGATGTGGATGCTGAACCACGTCCCGAACATGCCGGCCTGTCACGTCTCGATCACCCACAACGCCCAGGGACCGAATAACACGATCACCCAGACCGAGGCCGCGAGCCTGCTGGCTCTGGGTGAGGGATTCCGTCTCCTGGGTCGGGATGCGGCCGACATCCTCCTCGTCGGTGGTGCCGACACGCGCATCAATCCGCCCAGCTTTATCCGCCAGTTCCTCTACACGCAGTTGTCGTGCCGCAACGACGCTCCCGAGAAGGCGTGCCGGCCCTTCGAGAAGCACCGCGACGGCGGCGTCCTGGGCGAGGGCGGCGCCGTATTCGTGGTCGAAGAGCTGGAACACGCCTGCCGGCGCGGCGCCCGTGTTTACGCCGAGATCATGGGCTTTGGAGCAGCGTTCGATCGCGGCCAGAATGGTACGGGTCTTGCATGTGCAATCCGTGCCGCCCTCACTGAGGCCGGCATCGACCCGGAAGATCTCGACCACGTCAACGCCCACGGTAGCGGCACCACGGCCGGCGACAAGCGCGAAGCCCTCGGCCTTGCGGCGGGGTTGGGCGGCAAGCCGATACCGGTCTTCGCAGCCAAGAGCTATTTCGGCGACCTCGGCGCCGGAGCCGGAGCGGCCGAACTGACGGCTTCCCTGCTGGCTCTGACCGATGGCGTCCTGCCGGCAACGCTTAATCACGATGAACCGGACCCAGCCTGTCCCGTCGCCGTCGTTCGTGTTTCCCAACCGGTGACACGACCCTACGTGCTAAAAGTCAACCTGACGGACCAAGGGCAGTGTGCGGCGATCGTAGTGCGGAAGCCCTGAATTATACCGCGATCAGGCTGGAAGCGGTTTGTACTGTGTCGAATTCCTCCGGCGGCGCGGGTTTTGCTGATAGCCGGCAGTTAATAGCTGTCAGCATTCAGCAATACACGAGCGCCGGTCCTCTAGGCCTGCCGAAGAGTTCCCAAGAGCGAGGAGGATCCTCAATCGCAAGCGGCAAGATGATGGGTCTGACCATGCGCCGACGAGTTGTCATAACCGGCATGGGCGTCATTACTCCGCTGGGCGACCGCGTGGCTGGGTTGTATCGCGCACAGCTTGACGGACGCAGCGGTGTCGGGCCGATCACGCACTTCGATGCCGGCACATTCCCGACCCGGTTCGCCGCCGAGGTGAAGGACTTCGATCTCGGCCGCTACGTCCGTGATCCGGGGCGCTGGCGAGACGCGGGTCCGAATAGCCGGTTCGCCGCCGCCGCCGCCAAGTTAGCCCTCGAAGACGCCGATCTTCTCAACGCCGGTTGCATCGACCGGACTCGTTTCGGAGTCTACGTCGGCGTCGGTGAAGGGGAACAGGATTTCCATAACTTCGTTCCACTGGTGGCACGGAGTTACCGGCCGGAGTCGCGGTCCATTGACACCGTCGCCTACGCGCGCGAAGGCCTGCAACTCTATCACCCCGGCCGGGAGTTCGAGCAGGAGCTGCACACCACGACGGCGCACCTCGCCGACTATTTCGACCTCGAAGGTCCGAATTTCTCCTGTCTGACAGCCTGTGCCGCCGGCAGCCAGGCGCTGGGGGAGGCGGCGGAATTGATCCGTCACGGCGACGCCGACTTGATGCTCTCCGGCGGTTCGCACAGCATGATCCATCCATTCGGCGTAACCGGCTTCAACCTCCTGACGGCTCTTTCGACGCGCAACGACGCACCGCAGAAGGCGTCGCGCCCGTTCGATCGGTTGCGCGACGGCTTCGTGATGGGGGAAGGTGCCGGCATCTTGATCCTGGAAGAGTTGGAGCACGCCCGGAAGCGCGGCGCGCCGATATACGCCGAGCTGACGGGTTACGGCTCGACGGCCGACGCCTTCCGCATGACCGACTGTCATCCCGAGGGCCGCGGTGCCATCGCCTGTATCCGCGCCGCCCTGAGAGACGCTCACCTGAATCCAACCGACATCGGTTACGTCAACGCCCACGGCACCAGCACACAGGTCAACGACCGGGTCGAAACGCTGGCGATCAAGGCGGTGTTCGGCGAAAGAGCGTGCCAACTTCCGGTCAGCAGCAGCAAGAGCATGCTCGGCCACCTCATCGGCGCTGCGGGAGCCGTCGAGCTGATCACCTGCGTTGAGGCGATCCGCCACGGCGTCCTTCCACCGACCATCAACTACGAGACGCCCGACCCGGAATGCGATCTCGACTACGTGCCGAACGTGGCCCGTGAGAAGCGCGTGCGGCACGTCTTGAAGAACAGCTTCGGCTTCGGTGGCCAGAACATTTCGCTCATCGTCAGCCGGTTTACGGGGTGAAGGCTCAATACCCCGATCAACACGACACGGATAACGTCGGCAATGCAGTCGATCACATCGGAACCCGACGCGCAAGCGAAGGATGTAGCCCTTCCCTCGCTTACGCCTCGGGCTCTGATGAAGAAGGAGAGTGCAGGGCCATGGGAAGAGAGCAGTTCGTCGAAAACGCAGATCGAGCGGCCCGGGCGTGGCGCGCCAGTTTGGGGAGGGAGTTGCGGCAACGCTCCGACCTGCACGGCGGGACCATCTTCGTCGTGAGCGCCGCCCTGTACCTGCTCACCTTTCTGGGGACATTTCTGCTGCCGTTGCCGTGGGAGAGACTGCTCGCGCTGGTCATCCAGCCGATCGTCATTGGGGCGCTGTTCATCATTGCCCACGACGCCTGCCACGGCAGCCTGATGCACAGCGGTTTCCTGAACCGTCTCATCGGTCGCTTATGTATCTTGCCGTCGTGGCATCCCTTCACGGCCTGGGCGCACACGCACAACTCGATGCACCACGGGTGGACCAATTTCAAGGGCCGCCATCCCGATTTCCCACCATTTTCCAAGGCGGAGTACGACCGCCTGCCCCGCTGGCGCCAGTGGCTGGAACGCTGTTACCGATCGCCGCTTGGCGTCGGCCCCTATTACACGATCGACTTCTATTTCAAGCACATGCTCTTTCCCAGTGCCGAACACCGTTCGCCCCATCGCCGTGCCTACCAACTCGACCGCCTGCTGGTCGCCGTCTTCTTCGCGCTGCAGATGTGGGCCGCATGGGCGCTGGCGGAGTATACCCCCGATCGCGTGGTGCCCGCTCCCGTCCTGGCTCTCCTCGGAGTGTTCGTGCCCTGGATGCTGTGGATCTGGTTTCAAGGCTTCGTGTCGTTCATCCAGCACACTCATCCGCGGATCGCCTGGTACGACAAGGAAGACGAATGGTCGTTCTACCATGTGCAGCTGAAGAGCACGACGCACATCATCTTCCCCTGGCCGATCGAGCGTATCCTGCACAACATCATGGACCACGCCGCCCATCACCTCGACCCGACCATTCCGCTCTACCATCTGCCGCAGAGTCAGCGAAAGCTGGAGGAATCGTGCAGCGAACATGCGGTGGTGGTGTATTGGACGCCGATGGACTATCTCCGCACCTGTGCCGCGTGCAAGCTCTACGACTTCGAGAGGCACTGCTGGCTGAACTTCAACGGCGAACCGACGACGCCAGTTGGGTTGTCTGGGGACATGTCGAGGGTGAAGGAAGAGGCGGCGGCGCCCGTTTTTTCGAGTAGAATTGAGGACGAGACGGAGGTGGACCATGAATTCGATCAAGGCAACGTGGACGAAGGGGCAGATCGTGCCGGCGGAACCCGTGGATTGGCCGGAAGGCAGTGAGTTGCTGGTGGAGCCGGTGGCAACTGAAGAAAAGCTCGGTATGACGGAAGAGGAATGGCGGGATGATCCAGAGTCGATCGCGGCCTGGATCGCAGCGGTCGAGAACCTCGAACCGATGATCTGGGCGGAGGGAGAACGCGAGGAATACGAGCGCTATCGTAAAGAATGTCGGGAATTCAATATCGAAGCGGTTCGCAAGCAAATGGAAGCCATGCCGGATGGTGATGTGCCATGAAACGCCACTACTTGATTGGACACGGGCATCGCCCAGGATTTTCAATCACGGCGCGACGGCGTCCGCGAGCGCACGATCGAGCATCGCAAGAGCGGCCATCGCATCGGGATCTGCGTTCCGGTCCTTGGAGAACTCTGGAGCGGCGTCGAATGCAGTTCGAGCCGCGCCGAAATCTGGACTCACTGCGACAGTGCTTGCGACACTTCGGATTTGGCCATACACGCCGGAGGCTGCTGAAGAGTACGGCCGCATCTTCGCCGAGTTAAGGCGTGCAGGTCGGGTGATCCAGCAGGTGGACATGCAGATCGGGGCCATCGCCCGGACGCTGCCCAACTGCGTCATCGTATCGAAGGATGCCGATTTTCAGGCGATCCCCGGAGTGAAAGTGGAAAACTGGGCGTCTTGACCGTAGGGAGCAAGGTAAACGCGCCACGGCAACCAGATGGCCGCCAACTCGTTGAGGGGCGACTGGAGCCATACGATACGAAACATTACAGCTTCTGCAGATAGGCCAGGACCTCATGTACCCGCTGAGGGCAGCTCATAACACGTAACAGGGGGGCGGCTGCCGAACGAAAACTGTTATGCGATGCGCCTTTTCTAGGTTTTGCGCATATTCATGAAAATCGCGTGACAGTTTTTGGGTCGTTTTGGGGCATCTCGTAACACCCGTCGCCTTGCCCCTCCGAATTATGGCAGAGTGAGTAAAGGGGACGCAGCTCATTTTCCGAGATGAGCGGCGTCCGCTTTCGATTCTTGCCTGACGTCCTTGACGCGCAGCCGTCCGAGTTGCAACTGCTGTGGTAGGGGAGCTGACAGCAGGAAATGATCGCGTTCACTTTTCCGCCTACCCAACAAGAGTGGCAATCTGTATACTACATCCGATACACAATGGAAAATGCGCACAACCCGCAGAAAAAGCAATAGGCTGCGAGAATGCCACAACGGATCAACGCGAACAAACCGCAGCTCTGGAAGGCTGATGTCGCCGCGTCGGTTGATCAGTTCAATCAATGGTTCCTGCAATTCGCACCGGAGGCATTCAAGACCACCCGCGCCACCACGACTGGACACGTCAAGGCAGCTTTGGTCGCAACCAACGACCTTCGCAAGCTGACAACGGACATGCTAATGGCTCATCCGGAGGCCCTCTCCACCTCCGCATGTCCACCGCCCCGCCGTTGGCCGTGGATCGGCTTATCGGGCTTGCCGGGGCCAACAAGAACCTGGTCGGATGCATGGAGGAGGGCAAGCTTCCCAAGCGGATGGAGGCCGCGGAAGTCGAAACCAACCTGGCCGCGCTGTGCCGGATTATCGCGCGGCTTCTTGACGGGGACATTTTTCCCATGGTTGGAGAACGGCAACGAGCCGACCGAACACGAGCGGACCCGCGCAGCGACCATCGTTGCTGATCGACTCTGTATCCGCGGTGGCCAACCCGATCATTCGCAACGCGCAGGAGCGCCGCCAACTCGCCCTGATCGGAGACTTCCTCGACAAGCGCGGCTATCGCAAGCAGGCGCACCCAGCGGGCAAGCCCATCTCCGAGATGGAGGCGGGGACCTATGCTGTTCGCTTGAACCTGCCGGTCGGCCAATCGCTCAAGGTCAACATTCCGATTGACGTGGTGATCCAGCCCAAGAAACTCCGCAAAGATCGGCTGCCGATCTTGATCGAGGCCAAGTCGGCGGGCGACTTCACCAACACGAACAAGCGGCGCAAGGAAGAGGCGACCAAAATCCGCCAACTCCACGCGGCCTATGGCGAGAGCGTCCTGTTCATCCTGTTTCTGTGCGGGTATTTCGGGACCGACTACCTGGGCTATGAAGCCGCAGAGGGGCTGGATTGGGTGTGGGAGCACCGCATCGACGACCTTCTCAAACTGGGGCTGTAACCACCATGACCCCCGTCGATGACCAGTCCAAGGAAGCAGCAAGGCAAGCCGTCCAGGAGCGGCTCGATGCACGTCGCACCGCAGCGGAACGGAATCGACTCGGTCAGTTCGCCACGCCTAATGCACTGGCTATCGAGATCGCTCATTGCGCTCGCTCATTGTGGGACATGCACGCCCGGACCGGTCCGCTTCGCGGACCCAGCCGTCGGTACGGGGAGTTTCTTTTCCGCCGCCCTTGCCGTGTTCGACAAGGACCGGATTGAAAGTGCCGTCGGGGTCGAATTTGACGCGGCGTTTTGCGAAGCGGCCCGTGATTTATGGGGCGGGGCCGGCCTTCAGGTCGTGACCGGAGATTTCACCCGCGTTGTCGCCAACGGCTTGCTGCCGGACCGCCCCAATCTGATCCTGGCCAATCCGCCTTACGTCCGCCATCACCACCTCCAGCGCGAGGACAAGGAACGACTGCAACGACTCGTTCGCGAAATGGCTGGCGTCGAGGTCAATGGGCTTGCCGGCTTGTATGTCTACTTCCTGTTGCTGGCGACGGCCTGGATGGAGGACGGCGGCCTGGCGGCGTGGCTGATTCCCTCCGAGTTCATGGACGTCAACTACGGGGCCGCCCTCAAACGCTTCCTGTGCGACCGAGTCACCCTCATCCGCATTCACCGCTTCGACCCCGACGATTTGCAGTTCGGGGACGCCTTCGTTTCGTCGGCAATTCTCCTCTTTCGCAAAACGCCGCCGCCCCCAGAACACGCCATCGCGTTCACCTTCGGGGGAACAATCGCCAAACCCCAGGCCAGCGAAGCGATCCCGCTCGATCGTTTGCGCGGTCCCGCAAGTGGACCATCCACCCAAAAGACGCCAACAACGACCGGCACCTATCCGGCAATGGCGATGGGCCGGTCCTCGCCGACTTCTTCCGCATCCAGCGCGGCATCGCCACCGGTTGCAACAAGTTCTTCGTTCTGGAGCATACTGACGCGGGCCGCCGCGGCCTGCCCAAGCGCCTACCTGCGTCCGATCCTGCCAAGCCCGCGCAACCTCAAGACCACGATCATCGAACCGGACGACGAAGGCTACCCACGCCTCGACGCCAACTATGCGTCATCGATTGCGACCTGCCCGAATCGGTCGTCGAAGAAAAACATCCCGCACTCTGGGAATACCTGCAAACCGCCGCCGGCCTCGGCATCAGGGACGGCTACTTAGTCGGCAAGCGCACTCCCTGGTACAAGCAGGAGAAGCGCGCGCCCGCTCCTTTCCTCTGCACCTACATGGGCCGCGGCGCCAACGAAAAGCGACCCTTCCGCTTCATCTGGAACCGCTCCGACGCAATTGGAACCAACCTGTACCTCATGCTCTACCCGCAAAAAGGCCTGGCCGCCATGCTGCGCCAACATCCGGAACGCGGCGGCGATGTGCTCAGGCCTACTCGACCAGGTGACCGGCCACGAGTTGCGCGGCGAAGGCCGTGTCTACGGCGGCGGCCTGCATAAGATCGAGCCGAGCGAACTGGGACGCGTATCCAGCCGCCGCACTGGTCCAGCGATGGCCGGAACTGGCAGCGAGCGTACAGCGGGAGAAGATGTTGAGTTTGTTTGGGTGAGACTCTTGCCGACATTGGCGGAGCCTGCTTGGCGCAGGGAAGTGGGGACATCAGGGAAAGAAATGGGAACATTCATGTTTTTCGTTGACGCTCCCAAAGCAGTCATGAAAACATGAATTCCCTTTATCATGCCCTTATCCTGCCGGCCCGAACTCATCCGCGCGAGAAAATCCGCAAGTAGCCTAACGCCGGTCGCCCCACTATTATTGCCCTTATGAACACGATTGCGGAAATCGAGAACGCCATTGAGTGCCTACCTGCGCCGCAAGTAGCTGAACTTGCCGCCTGGTTGGAGCAACTCCGCTGTGCGGCGCGCCAGCAGCCGCCCGCCGACGCTTGGCTGAAGCGTGCGCGAGGTGCCGCCCGATCCGACGTTACGACGGCGGAGGTAATGGCGCTGACTCGTGGTGAGGAATGAGCGGATTTCTCCTCGACGCCAACGTGCTGCTCGATATTGCCACCGCCGATCCAACGTGGCTGGCCTGGTCGGAAGCACAGTTTCGAGCCGCCGCCGCGCAAGGGCCGATTCTGATCAATCCGATCATCTATGCCGAACTCGCACCAGCCTTCGCCACCCAGTCCGATCTCGACAGCTGGCTCGACCCGGCGGTCTTTCAGCGTCTCCCGCTGCCCTACACCGCCGGTTGGTCGGCTGCGCAAGCTTTCGTGAAGTATCGGCGCGCGGCAGGCACTAAAAGTTCACCGCTGCCCGACTTCTACATCGGAGCGCACGCTGAAGCCGAGGTGCTGACGTTGGTGACGCGCGACGCTGCTCGTTACCGCACTTACTTTCCAAGCGTCGCGCTCATCGTTCCATAAGTGGACGACACCCATCGCATCGAAGGCTGCGAGGACCGAATAAGGGGACGCTGCTCATTTCCTCCTCGAACGGGAGGAAATAAACCGCGTCCGCTTTTCCGGATGACTTCACGTTGCAGGTGGGAATACACCTTCCGCGATGAGGGCCGCGTGCTGGGCCACGCGTGAAGGGAGGTTGATAGCCAGGACGGCAATCGTCGCTCATCCGACAGGCGTGCGGCCGATGAGGACGGGGCCTTGCCAGCGAAAGTGGCGCAACCATTTCGGGATGCTCTGCGTGCTACGCACCGGGTTGGAGATGCGATGGCACCGTGGCGTCACAGCTGTTCACTGCTGAAAGAAGTTCCTGATGAGGCGGCGGAGATGGTTGGTCCCGTGCAGCTCGACACTGGCTGTCCTGACCGTGCTTCGGGATCTTTGGGTGGAGAGTTAGACGGTCGCAACGTCACGCGCACACTTCCTGGTCGGTTCTCGAACTGGCCAAGAATCCACACCGGTCCTTGAGGTCCAGACCGCTTGAAGCAGACGCTGCCGCCATACAAGTTGGCAAGCGTGCCGGCCTCGGCTGCCGATTTGGTGGCAAGGCACGCGAGGAGCGGCCTGAGGAGACGGCGTGATTGGCGATCGGTGGCAGCGTCAGCGGTCGAGGACGAACTCTTTGCCTTCGTCTGAGCCGCTGGGCTGCAATGGCGGCGAGCAGTTGCTCCGCGAGCCCCTCCACTGTCCAATCCGGACCGAGCGGGGCACCAAGAAGGTCGGCGAGTGGGGTTGTTCGTAGTCACAATGGGATTACCCGTTTCGTGAGATTGTGCCATGCAGCCCGCAGTTCACTCAGCCCGCTTTCAGGCTCGAACCGGATCTCGCCGCTACGTGCCAAGCCGGCGGCGATGGGATCGGCAGTAGAGGATTGCCATGATCCACGCCGGCACGCTAACCTCCAGGATAGCCGGCCCTCCTTCGTTGGGGAAGAGCGCGTCCTTGTTCCGTGCGGCCACTTCCGGGGTGCCCGTGCCGCACGGGCGCCCGTCGCCGATGACGGTCGAAAAGCCTTCCGCTGGGGGGAGGATCCCCGTTCCCGGTTCCCGGTAGTCCGGATCTGGACCATTCATCTCGATCGCGCGGGCTCGCCCAAGCGTAGTCCCATGATGGACAATCGTTGGTGGGAGATCGGGCGCCAAGTGGGATCACCTCGGTAATACACATTACTTCGCGTCGGTGAACCTTCATCGAGTTGCTTTCCCCGCCGCATCGGTCAGCCGTTGTGCCTCCCGTTCACCTTCCTTCAGGATCTCGGCCTTCTCATCCACCTCGCAGTCTTCCAGAACGCTGTTGTCGATGTGGACGCCGTGGAACTCCCTGGCGGCGTAGTCCGGACCCAGAACGTCGAGGACGGTCGGGTGAATCGGCGGCCGTTCGGGAGACAGGAAGTAGCCGTGGACTTCCAATCCCTGCTCGCGGTACTCCGGATAGTTGAGTAGCGTGTCATGGAGTGCCTTCAAGCGATAGTGCGGCACCGTTGCATAGAGATGGTGCGGCAGGTGGTACTCCTGGCCCATCGGGAAGACGGCGAAATTGATGAAGCGGTTGACGAGGAAGACGCGCGTGTTCGTCAGCCAGCCGCGGTCGCCGTTGCCGTGCTGCACGAGCTGCGCAGGATCATGAAGAACGCAAACGACGTGAAGAGCGGCACCAGCCAGAGACAGAAATAATACACCGCCGCCCACTGCCCCGTCAGCAGCTGGATCCATGCCAGGGAGCAAAAGACCAGGGTGATGTAGCCGACGTGCAGGACCGAGGACCAGCGCGACGTGATGACACAATGCAGCCGGCTCTGCTGATACTTCGCGGCCGGCAAGGTTATGTAGAACAGAGCCAGGGCCGCGAACAGCACTGGCGGCAGGACGAGAAGCCAGAACGTCTCCTCGTACCAGACCAGGGCTGCCAGCAGGCTTACGAGGGACAGCAGATACAAGACGGCGACACGGATCGCAATCTTCGGCTGTTGCTGGCCCTTGCGCATGTAGGGGTTCTTGTCGGTGCCGGTGGCGTTGTAAGCGGCCCGAATGCGCATGAAGCGAAAGAGGTTTAACGGCCAGAGCTGCTTCAGCAACTCCCACACGACCGCCTTCTTCGCCATCGGAAACGGCAACCAGTGGCCGCTCGATTGCAGCTGCGAGACGTCGGGGTCGCGCAGCGGATCGTTGACGAACTGGTGGTGCGCCAGGTGCTGCAACCGGTAGAAGTGCGTGCTGCTGAAGAGCGGGAACAGGCATAGAACGTCGGACGCCAGCTCGTTGAAGATGCGGTTGCGGAAGAGGATATGGTGGCTGCCCTCGTGTGCCAGTCCGCTGAGCTGGTGCTGGCCGGCGCCGACAAAGATCGTGGCGAGGAAGAAGACCGGCACACTGGCCGCCCACGACCAGCCGAGCGACTGGCGATACAGATCGAAACCCACCGCGCCGCCGAGGACGACAGCGAGATAGAAGTACGTCCGCAGCAGGTAGTACAGGTTCGTGACGTTGTCAGTGCGGCGAAGCTCCTGCAATTTCTCTTTCAGCGCGGCGTCCTTCAGCGACTTGTTATGCGGCTCGGCGAGTGCAAGACTCATGCAGTGGCCCCTCCGGTTGCCGCTTGCGGCATAGCAGGAGTTGCTAAGCCGCAAGCGGCGGGCATCTTTCACATCTTACCCAAATCGCCCCGACTGGAGGAGGGATTGCGTCGTCATTTCGCGCAGCCGAGGAGGCCGCGGATGTCGAGGATGTGGACTGTAGGAATTGTTTAGCCGCGAGCAGCGACAGGGTGTCACTTCTCCGTCTTCGGCGGATACAGCGTGATGGCGACCACTTTGCCCTTATGGATGTCGAAGCCGAGGCCCAGCCGATCGATGCGGATCCAGTTCTTCTCCTCCTCCGCGTCGCTGTACTTGTCGATCACCGGGCGGATGTTTTCGCCGATGTGGGCGCCGCGCTGCGTGGCTGCGGTGCGCGGTTCGTGGACGATCATCGCCAGCACCTTGTCGTCGTAAAATAGCACCACGACATACTTATCCTCGGTCCAGGCCAGATCGATCTTGTTCAAGGCGTCCTCAGCGAGGCCGAGGTCCGACTTCGGATTGAGGACGAAGCCGAGCGACACGTCATTCGGTTTCGTCGCCCAACGGTCCGTATGATCGAGGCCGAGCTTGTTCGTGGCTTCCTTGCGGCCCTCGCCGATGTAGACGCCGAGCAAGCTCTCCCGAGTGCTGCTGTTCGACGGCCAGAAATGCCACTTGGCGAAGAGCGCGGCGCCGAGCACGGCCAGCAACACGACCACGCCGACCACGATCCGCCGCCGTGTGTTGGGCGCCGCAGCCCGGCCATAAGGTACCGTCGGCGCAGGGCCTGCGCTCCACTCGGGGTATTGGTCTTGCGGCGCGCAGAATCGCTTCGATCGCGCCCGGCGGCATCAGCAGGACGCCGCTGGCCTTGCCCAGTTCCTGCAAGCGCAGGTACACCTCGACGGCCGTCTGCGGGCGGTCCGACGCGGCCGGCTTGAGGCAATGCTCTAACAAGTCCTGGAGCACCGGTGTTGCCTCGGGACACAATTCGGACAGCTTCTTGCCGCTGACGTAGGGAAGTTGTCCCGTCAGAGACTCGTAAATGACCAGGGCGGCGCTGAAGATGTCGGAACGGGCGTCGAGCGTTTGGCCGGCCAGCTGTTCCGGCGACATGTAGCGCGGCGTGCCGAGGACGGCGCCGGGGCTGGTCAGTGCCATGCCCTGGGAAGGATCGTCACTGCGCAGGATGCGAGCGATGCCGAAGTCGAGGATGCGCGCGTGCATACGCACGCCGCTCTGGCTCATCAAGAAGATGTTGTCCGGCTTGATGTCGCGGTGGACGATGCCCCTGTCGTGAGCGTGCATCAGCGCCAGCATGATCTGCCCGCTGATCTGGATGGCAGCCTTGAGGGGCAACGGTCCACCCGTGGCCAGTCGTTCGCGCAGCGATTGGCCTTCAAGGTACTCCATGACGAGAAACGGACCGAGCGTCGGGTCGAAGCCGAAATCGTGGACGGCGACGATGTGCGGGTCTTGCAGCTGACTGGCGATGCGCGCTTCGCGCTGAAAACGGGCGTCGAACTCCGGTTCGGAGCGCAGCTCGGGATTGATGAGCTTGACGGCGACGACGCGTTGCAGCGTCTGGTCCTCGGCCTTGTAGACCTTGGCCATGCCGCCGCCGCCGCGTATCTCGATCAGCTTGTAGCGGCCGCCGACGACCGTAGGCAAGGCGAGAATGACCGAGCCCCCCGGCCGCCCACCCGTTGGGGTCGCAGCGCCTTTCGTGGCGGCCGCGGTTTCGGTGAGGGGCGTGCCGTCGTTGGGGCAAAAGCGAACGCCAGGCTCCAGCACGGCCTTGCAGGTGGGACACTGGTTCACGGCTCATCTCCGGGAAGACAATAGAACGCGGATGCCGCGGATTCGGCAGATCATCGCGGATTAGATCAAATATGGAAAAAACGAAGCCAGTGTGGTTCGCATTGTCTGTTTTTCCTTTTCACATCCGCGTCGATCCACCGCATCCGCGTCATCCGCGTTCTATCGTGTCCGTATGGGCTACTTTTCCCGCGGCATCCGCCAGTAGTCGTCGAACAGCCCCGCCGTGACGACGGCCGGTTCCTTTTTGCCGGCCTGCGGTTTCAGCACCGCGTAGTCGCCGAAACGCGGATACAGCTTGGCGTTCGTTCCCTCGAAGTCGGCTGTGCGAAACGTATGGCCGCTGTTCAGCACAATGTAGCGATCGGCGTTCAGCGGACTCGGATAAATCAGCACCGGGACATGCTCCGCGGTGCTGTACTCCTTGCCGTCCCAGATAATCTTCTCTTTCGTCCACTGGAATGGCAACCCCGGCAGCACTTGCGCGATCAAACTGTTCGACGACGGATCGCCGAACAGGATCAGGTGCTTCGCCGCGATGTCCTCCGGCGTGACGTCGTAGTCGGGCTTGATCGGCAGATTGCCGCGCAGGTATTTCGACCAGTCGCCGGCAAAACGCTGCACTTCCGCCTCGGCGTATTGTTGCGTCTCCTTGTGCCAGGGGTCGGCGGTGCCCAGCACGCAGAGGAACGATCCCATGAAGGCGTCGTCGATCGGTCCCTGCAACCCCATCGTCTTTTGGATCGTCCGCAGCCGATCGGTCAGGAGCCGCTCGGGCAGCACCGAGAACCATTTGCCGCCGCGCTTCTCGAGATAGACGTGGATCGCGCCGCCGGTCTCGACTTTTCGGGCCTCGATTTCCTGACCGTCGATGTTGACCGGCTCCGTGCCGCGGCCATGCGCCGCGCGCCATCCGCAGGTCGAGGACGCGTACGTTCGTCGTCTTGACCTTGTAACCCTTTTCACCGTTCTCCGCATCGACGAGGGTACGCTGATAGTGTCGATCCAAAGCGAGCACCTCGACCCAGTCGCAGGCGGGATACTTCAGCGTGTAGGTGACGAAACGGACGCGGTTGGGGTACTCCGGCCGGCCCTTGGCGACATACTTGGCGTACTCCACCTCGGCTTTTTTCTTCCATTCGTCCGGGAAGGCGTGCTTGAGGCCCGGGGCGATCAGGTGCGTCATGCCGATGCCGGATGCTTTGAGGCGATCCTCGATGTTTTGGGCCGCAGCCCTCTGCGGATCATCTGAGCCGGAGTAGGCGACGACCGGCACGTTGAAGGCGTTCTCGGCGTAATCGGCGGCGTCGTAGATGCGCAGGCAGTCTTCCACGTAGTACGGCAGCTTCTCGGGCAGGTCCTTGATGTAGCCGTGCGTCGTGGTGAAGCCGGCGCCGGGGCCGAGGACGCACCAGCGATCGGGCCGATGCAGGCCGAGATGCCAGGTGCCGGCGCCGCCCATCGAGAAGCCGCGGAGCACGAAGCGCTGGCCGTCCAGCATGTCGCTACGGCCGAGCAGTTTGCTCTCGACGGCCACGAAGTGATCGACGGCCTCCGTGACGTCGGACTCGCCGGCCCAACGGTAGGCGTTGTTGCCGCGCCCGTAGATCTCGATGCACACGGAGTTCTGCTCCTTGTCCGCGGGCTTTTCGGCGAAGGAACGTAGGAACGATACCTCGGTTAAGGTACTGCCGCGCCCGTGCAGAACGACGTCCACGCGCCACTTTTTGGACTTGTCTCTGCCGAAGTCGGCCGGCAGTGTGACCGCATACGGTTGGAGGGAGCCATCGACGGCGGAGCGGTAAGCGCGGACGGAGCTGAAACCGGGTGTGTTGAGCCAGGGCGCTTCGCCGCGGCCTGCTGGCTGGCCCGGAGAAAGCCGCGATCGAGGACGTTGGACGTCCACTTGGCGGCCTCCTTGGCGTCCTTGTTGTAGAACTCGCCGTGCTTGACGATCCAGACGGCCGCCTTGTGATAGATCTCGATGTCGGCCAGGAAAGGGTCCTTGACGCCGGCGGTGCGCATCCGTTCGATCAACTTTCCGAGCGCGTCGGTGCGGACGACGATTTGCTTGAGCGCGGCTTCGTCCGGCGGCATGGGTTTCGGCGGCTCATATTGGCCGAGCGCCCCTGCGGCTCCGAGTGCCGGGAGAATCAGGAATGCGAGCAGACGTTTCATACCCCACCGTCCTCGTTGACGAATACACGATGCGCCCGCACACCGTATATTCCCACAACTCGTCCTCCGCCGCGGGCTGTGCCATGATGATACTGTAAGGAGAAATGAGGATTCGTGAAGTTTGCTTAGCCGCGACCCGATAGGGGAGCGCGTCTGACAACGCGCTCCCCTATCGGGTCGCGGCTAAACAGGAAAGCACGATTCGACTACTTCTTGAGCGGCTTTGCCGTCTGAATCACGATCGAGACGACCGCATGTCCGTTGCCGGCCTGGTGGCGGATCTCCAGACGATCGACGAACTCCAGCACGCTCAACACGCTGTCGATATGTTCGCGGGCTTCTTCGGGTTTCAGATGCTCCTTCTGAGCGTGGACCTCCGCCAATGCATCGCGGCGGGCCTCAATGTAGCCACGCCACGCCTTGAACGAGATGCGCAGCAATGGGACCGAACTGTCGGAATTGGCGGGAGCTGGCGCGGAGAAGCGGCCGATCGTTTCCGGCGACCCGGCCAGCACGAGGAAGCCGTGTTTCAGCGCGAACGCCGGGCGAATGCCGAGCGGCAGCTGTTCGCTTTCGAGATATTTCACGTCCGATTTGTTAAACGTCCCGGTCTTCAAGGCGAGCGGTTTCGGTGAGATGGCGACCGCGACCGTAGCCCAGACCTCCAGCGATGAGAGCAGTGGAGCCGCCTTGTCGCCGACGGCAGCCCGCAAAGCGAACAAACCCTCCGGGAAGAGATGCTTGGCGTCCGCTGGCGCCATCAGCCACAGCGCGAGGTCGGGACCGATGAACGGCAGGACCTGTTTGAGGTCCTTGTCGGTCCCCTTCAAAAGGCGGCTCAGGTCGGTGTTCAGCTTCTCCCGATCCGCGGCGGGAAGGAAGTCGCCAAACACGTCCATCAAGGCCGCTAAGTCGATGCGGCCGCCGATCGCCAGCAGGGCATCGTCAGGGCACTGCCGCCACAGGTCGCTCGGTTTCGCCAGCTCGGTGAACAGCTTCCGGGCCGGCGCGGGCAAATCTTCACTCCGGCCGCGCACCCCGATGGCCAGCGTCGCCTCGCGGTCCAGCGTCAGCGACAAGGCCACGCCGTCGAGCGCCTTCCAGTAGACGAGGAACGTCTTCAGAAAGGCGGCGCCGGATTCGGCCTTGGCGATCAGTTCGTGGTCAAAGGCACGGGGATTGATGAAAACCGCGAACAGGGCCTTTTTCGCTCCGAGCAGGTTCAGCCATTTCGTCAGCGTCGGTTCGGCGTCGGTCGGCGCGGCCAGGTCGAGATCGAGTGCTTCCTGCAACATCTTCTCTTGGCCGGAGAAGACGAGGATCGGGCCGCGCAGATGGTAGTAAGTCGTCTCGCGCTTCTCGACACGAGCGTAGTAGACGAATTGTTTGTGCTTGAGTTCCTTGAGTTCCGTGAGGTCGCCGTCTTTCTTTTGTTTCTCATTGAAGCGCGTGACGAGGTCGCTGAGAGCCTTCTCGTTTCGTGCGCGGATGAGCATCAAACCCTGTTCGTCGTTTTTGTTGCTTGGGCGGTAGGCGAAGACGACCGCGTCACCCAAGATGTCGTTGCGCAGGTCGTCCCAACCGATTTTGAAATGTTTCTGGAGTTCCTTCTCGATGTCGATGAGTTTCGCGATCTCCTTGGCCTCCTGGAGCGCCTTGCCCGCCTTAGAATTGCGAAACTGCTCGATAAAAGGAGATTCCGCCAACGCCTTACCGGTGTCGCGCAAGTTCTGAACGACGACGCAGAAGCCGACGTCGGCGGGGACGAAGCGAAGGAGTTCATCGCGCGGAGTGACGGGATTGGCCGCCTGAACAGGAGCGCTCAGCAGCGCCGAGAGAAGCACAGAGCCGACAGAGAGGCGGGGACGAACGAGCGCAAGCATGAAGGTCGGCCTCGGTAGTACGTTGCTGCTGTCGGCTTGGCGAAGGAGTTGCTAAGCCGCCAGCGGCGGTAACATTAAAAATCCGGCAACAAATCCCGGCGCAACAGCCCGACAGCCTTCTTGGCGTGCGTCGCCACCGGTTCAAGCCCCTCGCTGACACCCTGTCCAGCCTCGCGCAGCGATACGGTCGGCAGCATCGGCTCCCAGCTCAGTTCCGGCAGCGTCGGCTCGACCATCGGCAGCAGTCTCATCGTCTGCTCCACCGTCTGACTGGTCGTGCGCGACGTCAAGGACGCCACGGCTTCGACGGCCGATTCCACTGACTGGCGCGGCGTTGTCTTCGCCTCTTCCGGCGCGGGCGGTTCCGGCTGGGGCTGCTTCACCACCTTCTCGGGGACCAGAGACGTCGGCGTCGAACGGTCCGGCCACAAATACGCTGCGACGGCCACCAACACACACGCCGCGGCGGCGAAACTGACCATGCGACGCAACCGGGCGCGACGATGGACACGCCGGCGATCCTCCAACACCGCAGCGACGAGACGGGAGCTCAGATCGGGGGGCGGAACGGGCGGTCGCAGCTGTCGCAACCCGCTACGCAGCCGTCGAGTCGTCTCGTGATACGCCCGGCAATCAGCGCAGTCATGCAGGTGCCGATCGAGAGCGGCCTGGTCGGCCACATCGCTCCCGTCGAGCGTCTGACACAGCTGTTCCTGGCAGGCGATGCAGTTCACGGTTCGCGGCCTCTGTGTTCCGGGACAGGATTAGGTTCCAGGTCGGTGACCATGCCGCGGCTGCGCAGCCGGTCGAGCAGTTCCAGGCGGGCACGACGCAGCCACGTCTTGATCGTGCCAACCGGCCGATCCATCACCTCGGCGATGTCCTCGTAGGGCTGACCCTGCTCGTGAAACAGGACGAAGACAGTGCGATATTCGTCACGCAAACCGTCGAGCGCCTCACGGATCTCGCGCAACAACTCGGCGGAGTCGTCCGCAGCGGGGCCGGCCACGGTGTCTTGAAGGTAGTCCACCAGTTCCGGCCGGCGCGACCGCTGACTGAGCCAGGTGCGGCAACGGTTGACGGCGATCCCCATGATCCAGGGCTTGAGCGGCCGGGATGCGTCCCAACCCTTGAGGCTGCGGAAGACGCGGAGGAAGACTTCCTGACTCACGTCCTCGGCGTCGTGGCGATGGCTCAAGAGGCGAACGCACAGGCCGTAGACCTCGGCCTGAAAGCGCTCGACCAGGGTCTGGATCGCCTCGGCCTCCCCGCGGAGACAGCGCCGGACCAGTGTGACATCTTCCGCAGACATCAAACCTCGCGTTCCCGGCTCAATAGGTGATACCCGGAGAGGGGATGGGGAGTTTCAGCGACTCCCCCAGTTCCCTCGCCCGGCTTTTGTCCTGCTGTCTTATTCGGTAGACGGAGCTGACTCTTTCGGAAGGGAAGATCGAAAACCGGTTCTTTCCACCCTCGCCCCGGAGTACCGGGGTGAGGGGAGTCATGCTTTATTAGTCGAGCGCGTTGCGGAGAATGTCGAGTGCTTCCTCCGGTTCGGTTTCGTGGAGCGTTTTACCCTTCTTCTTGAGATTCGCATCGAAGCGGATGGCCGTGTCCTGCAAGCGCTCGTGCGTCTCGGCCGACCCACCGACGATGATAAAATGCTCGCTGCGCGTCAGCCGCTTGTGTTCGTCGTCGTTGTCGAACCCGACTCCCAGGAAGCCGAGCACTTCGCGCTTGCTGGCGTTCTTCTTCTTTGCCACCGGACCACCCCGCATCAAAGTGAAAAAGTGGATCTGCGACCTTCCACTATAAGTTCCTCTACCGCAGGCGGTCAACCACAATCGCCGCGGGATTGCACGGCGAGAACTCGTTACAGGCGTCAGATTCGTTGAATTGGTCACGCAATCGGACGCCTGACTTGGACGTTTGACAACCCGGCGAACCGACTGCGTCAGCGGCCGGATTTTCCCACCCTCACCCGGCCGCTGACGCAGCCGGTTCGCCGAACGCGGACAGGAAAACTAGGCTATTCGCTGGCGTCTCACGATACCGAAAACTCACCCCTCACCACCATGATCGACGTGCAGGAGTTTATCGACGATCGCTCAGGAGAGAAGACTCTCGCGGTCCCCCTGCGCGGCGCGCTGCTGCTGAACTTCGCCCTGCTCAACAAGAGCAGCGCCTTCACCGAACAGGAGCGGCGCGAATTCGGCCTGGAGGGGTTGCTGCCCGCGCACGTGAGCACCCTGGAAGAGCAGGTTGCCCGCAGGTATCAGGAGTACCTTCAAAAGACGACGGATCTGGATCGCTTCGTCTTTCTCCGCGACCTTCAGGATCGCAATGAAACGCTCTATTTCCGGCTGTTGCGGGACCATCTCGTTGAAATGTTGCCCGTGGTCTACACGCCGGAGGTCGGGGAAATCTGTCAACGGTACAGTCACATCTTTCACAGGCCGCGCGGGGTGTACATCTCCTATCCCCAGCGGCAGGACATGGACGCCATCCTTGCGAGCCGACCTTACCGCCGGGTAGACGCAATGGTCGTGACGGACGGGGAGCGCATCCTCGGGCTGGGCGATCAGGGCGTAGGTGGGATGGCCATCCCGGTTGGAAAACTGGCTCTCTACACCCTCTGCGGCGGCATCGATCCGGCCCGAACATTGCCCGTCGTCCTGGACGCCGGAACGAACAACCCGGAGCGACTGGCCGATCCCCACTACCTCGGCTGGCAACACGAACGAGTGCGTGGACCGGAATACGATGCCTTCGTTGAAACCTTCATTCGGGCCGTCGAGCGGCATCTGCCCGGCGTGCTGCTGCAATGGGAGGACTTTGCCCTCGGCAATGCTCGGAGTCTGCTCGACCGTTACCGCGACCGGTTGTGCAGTTTCAACGACGACGTCCAGGGGACGGCGGGGGTCGCGCTCGGCGCCTTACTGGCAGCGGGGCGGGCTACGGGTTGCCGGTTGCGCGACCAGCGGGTAGTCTTCGTGGGCGCCGGCTCGGCTGGGACGGGGATCGCCGACCTGATCCTGACGGCGCTGGCCGCCGAGGGGCTGACGGCTGATGAAGCCCGATCGCAGCTGTGGCTGGTCGATCGGCACGGGCTGCTGCACTCCGGCATGGGAAACCTGACCCCCGCCCAGCAGCGATACTGTCAACCGCAGGATCGGCTCGCCGGTTGGAGCCGCGGGCCGGGAGGAGACGTACCTCTTATCGAGGTGGTGCGCCAGGTGCGACCGACGGCGCTGATCGGCGTCTCCGGACAACCGGGACTTTTCTCAGAAGAAGTGGTCCGCGCCATGGCCCAGCACGTGGAGCGGCCCCTGATCCTAGCGCTGTCCAATCCGACTTCCCGAAGTGAGGCGAGGCCGGCCGACGTCATCGCCTGGACGGCGGGGCGGGCGCTGCTGGCGACCGGCAGCCCCTTCCCAGCCGTTACCTTCCAGGGGCGGACGATCCCGATCGCTCAATGCAACAACTGCTACGTCTTCCCGGGGCTTGGCCTGGGTGTGCTCGCCTCGGGAACCCGTTGTATCACGGACGAGCTGTTCGTGGCTGCCGCGCGGGTTCTGGGCGACTGGCCGCACGCGGGAACGGTGTACGATACCTGTCTGCTCCCGCCCATGAAGGCCATTGTCGAGGTTGCCCGACGAGTCGCGCTGGCCGTTGGGTTGGAGGCCCAGGGGTTGGGTCTCGCCAGGTCCACCACGCTGTCAGAATGGGAGCGGGCGCTGGACGACCGCTGCTGGGAACCTCGTTACCGGCCGATGCGCTATCGACCTCTGAATCCGGAGAGCGACTGATGAATTCAATCAACCGGCGTGAGTTCGCCAAGACTTTCGGCGGGGCGGCGCTTTCTCTTGCGGCGGCACGGGGAGAGGACAAACCGCGCCGCCGAGAGGATCAAGGTGGGACAGATCGGCGTCAGCCACGGCCACGCGACCAAAATTGCAGTGTATCGACGGTCGCCCGACTACGAGGTCGTTGGGATCGTTGAGGCCGATCCAGCCCTGCGGAAGCGGGCGGCGCTGCTGCCGGCGTTTGCGGATGTGCCCTGGTTGACGCGCGAGCAGCTGCTCAACGTGCCGGGACTGCAAGCGATCCTCGTCGAGACGCAGGTGCGTGACCTGCTCGGTACGGCGGAGCTGTGCGTCGAGGCGGACAAGCACGTCCACGTCGATAAGCCCGCCGGCGAGTCGCTGCCGCAGCTGAAGCGACTGCTCGACGCGGCGGCGAAGAAACGGCTGCTCGTCCAGTTGGGCTACATGTACCGCTACAATCCGGCGGTGGTCCTGCTGCGCGAGTTCCTCCGCAAGGGTTGGCTGGGCGAGCCGTTCGAGGCGCACGCCGTCATGAGCAAGCTGGTCTCTCCCACCGAGCGCAAGGCTCTGGCCGAGTACCCCGGCGGCATCCTCTTCGAGTTGGGTGGTCACATCATCGACCTGGTCGTCGGCCTGCTCGGCAAGCCGGCGGAAGTCCACGCCTTCCCGCGGCGTTCTGCCAAACTGGACGATAAGTTGACCGATAACATGCTCGCCGTCTTCACCTATCCGCGTGCCACGGCCTCCGTGAAGTCGAGCGCTCTGGAAGTCGAGGGCGGCGACCGCCGCCATCTCGTCGTCTGCGGCTCGGAGGGCACATTTCACATCCAGCCGCTCGACAATCCCTCGGCGCGGGTGGCGCTGTCGTCGGCCCGCGGCGAGTACAAAAAGGGATACCAGGATGTCCGTTTCGACAAGTACGAGCGCTACGTCGCCGACGCCGCGGACATGGCGAAGATCATCCGCGGCGAGAAAAAGGCCGACTTCTCCGCGGCGCATGACCTGGCCGTGCAGGAAACGCTGCTGAAGGCGTGCGGATTGCCTACGACGTAGGAAGCAGATGGGTGGCACGCCCTGAGGTACTCCGAAGGGCGTGCTCGCTGCCCCTCACGCCCTTCGGAGTACCTCAGGCGTGCCACCCGCCGCCGCTCTCATCCGCTTCGTACCGCCGTTCCAGTGGTCAGCGGCTCGGCCTTCCCGGTTACGCGCGTTGCCGATTGGCCTTCCGACTGCGGGGCATTCGGCTCCCTCTTGTAGAACTTGTTCGCCAGCACGCTCTCGATGCCCAGCACCAGCAACACCACCATCATCAGCCACGGCAGCAACTCGATCTGCCCCGGCCGACCACCCGTTACCGCGTCTTGCAAGCGCGGTGCCTGACCTGCTGGAAGGAGTGTGCCCTCGCCGAGAGCCGCTTCGATCTCCTGCGGCGGCACACGGTCCAGGCGCGATTCTCCAGCGTCTGCATTGACGCTGAACGCCGCAACCGATTCGCCTTTCTCGCCGACAACGGAGTAATTGCCGGGCTGTGTCGCCTGCGGGACCGCCAGCAACCGACCCTCCGGCACCGCCACCTTTGTCTCGGAGAGCGCGAGACCGGCCGGTCCTTTCAGCTGGTATTGCTTGTCGTTGCCCGACGACAGCAGCGTGGTCAGCACCGGCTTGCCGCAGACGAAGTTCACCTCGCCGATGTCGGACCCCTTGGCCAGGTAACGGCACGCCAAATCGACCAGTACCACTCCGAAGCCGGATTCGTCGGTCCAGATGTTGTTCCACTCCGAACTGTCTTTGAACCTGCGAATATCCAGAGGAATCGTGAACATTAGCACCCGACCGTGACCGGCGTCGCGCTCCAGCAGAGCAGGATGGGATTTCTCGTCCTGATAGGCGATAATGCTCGTAATCTCTTTATCGATCGGGATGGCTTCCCAGTAACGCCGGAAGAATGGTCGTGCTTTCCCCCGGGTGACGTCGTATTCACCCGATCGCTGCCATTCCAAGAACTTCTTGGTCAGGTCGTGGCTTGGGAACGGCTTGAAATATACCTTTGCATTCTCGCCGCCGGGCGCATCGAGGAGCGTCACGAGTGTCGCCGGCAGTAGTCCGGCTTGTCGGCCTTCGTCGTTCATTTTCTTCAGTTCATCCGTCGGCACTTCGTCGCCGCCGGGCACGAAGATCAGGCTGCCTCCCTTCTGAACGTAGTTCCGGAGGCGCCCCCACAATTTGGGCGACGGTGCTTTCATGAGCTGATACAGGCAAATAATCGCGTGAGCACGGAGCGGATCGTCGCTGGGATGATCGGCCATGTTCCACTTCTCGACCTCAGACGGCTTGACCACCTCACAACGGAGCGTCTCGTGCAGCGGGACTTCTCCTGAGTTTTCTCTCGCTCTGAAGAGATCGATCCAGTTCTTTGCCATCTTCGGTTCATCGGCGATGGTCAAGATGGATCGGCGGTGGCGGACGAGGAATGTCGCCGACCGGCTATCGTTAAACGTCAGCGCGTCGGGCGTCTCGAATCGCGCCGTGATCTGGTACGCGGCCGTTGGTGCATTGACAGGCAGCGGCGGCGCGACACACTTGTAGACGAGCGTCTTCTCCTTGCCCGCCGGCAGATCGACCACTTTCTTCGGAAAACGCTGTTGATCCGGATTGGGGTCGTTATCGATCTGGCAGACGAGCTGCTCTTGAACGCGCCGCCGGTCGAACGGACGGTGATGATGACCTCCATCTCCTTGTTCGGCTCAACGACGGGCGGCATTACCTCGATCTTCTCGATGGCGAGATCGACCGGTTCCTCGACGCCGACGTCCACGAACACGGCTCGTACCCCCGGCGGCAGCTCCTCGGCCTTGATGTCGTTGGACCAACTCGGGCGCGTGCGGTCGGAGAAGATGTACAGGAGCCGCGGTACCGTGGGATCCTCGACAGCAAGAGCGGCGAGGACACGAGAAGCCCGGCCGAGGTGAGCGTTCATCGGGTGTGAGGCCGGCCGCGTGGTCAGCGACTTGACCCGGCCGAGGGCTTGCGTCAGCGATACGGCCCGGTCAGTGTCGGCCTCGGGATCGTCGCCGCCGTCGAGGACGGCGACCCGGCTGCGATCGTCCATGTCGGCGAGCAGTGCTTCGGCATGGCGGCGGACGGCCTTGAGGCGGGACTCGTCGCCGACGACGTATTCCATGCGCGGACTGGTGTCGAACAGAAAGACGGCGGCGACAGGTTGATCGGCGTTCCAGCCGGCGGTTTTGCTTTCAACGCTCGGCCGAACCAGGGCGAGGCACAGGGCGGCGATGACGCCGATGCGCAGTGCGAGCAACAGCAGGTGTTGCAGCCGCAAGCGCCGCCGATTGACGTGGAGACGGCGTTTGAGAAAGCGAAAGGCGGGGAAAGCGAGTTGCCGGGGCTTCTGGCGCATCACGAGATGGACGAGGATCGGCAGACCGGCCAGGACGAGGCCGGCGAGAAGGTAGCCGTGGATAAAGGTCATGCGCGAAACCTCGCGGTCGGCCCGGCCGGTTCCCGACGTTCCCGGTTACGGATCGCTCCAGCCGTTCATGATACCACGACCCGGCGTCCATGCCACGACGTGTATACTGAATATGCTGGACCGTGAGTTTGGTTGCAAGCGGGGATGACCCATGTTCATTGTCGAATTGAACACGACGACGGGACCGGTTTGCGAGTCCTATTCGACCTATGAGGAAGCGCTGCGGCGGGTGGAACTGTTCCCAGCGGGCGGTTTGGTCGGGCTGCCGCTCATCTTCGAGGAACTGCCGGACGGCTCCCAGCGGCTGGTGGCGCAGACGGCAAGCCGCTCCAGTGGCATCGCCTTCCGGAAGATCCACCGCCGGGACCGAACGACCCGCTGCCGCTGTGTGAGGACTCCTCCGAACTGCTCGGCGAAGGGCGTTGGGTTCCGATCGAACGGCAGACGCCGCAGGAGGAAGAGTGGGACGGCGAGCCGTTGCTGTAATGCTCGGCGTTCCAGTTCATCTCGGCGGACCGGGACCACCAGGCGGCGGACCGGGACCACCAGGCGGCGGACCAGGTGGCTGTCCCGGCGGACGATGAGGCGGCGCGGGCGGTGTGTTGGGTGGAGCATTCTGGACACTCACCGAGCGCACGGCCATCATCCCCCAGCTATCCTTGCCAAGCTCCACGACAGCGTACTGATCCACGCGCAGATCGGCGAAGGAAGCCTTGGAGTTCAGGATGCGCACTTCGACGCCGGCTGCAACGCGGTAATTGGTCGGTGGCGAATGGGGAACCACGATCACGAGCGTCCCACCGTTCACGTTCGGCTCAATTTCGTGAATATACCCTTTCACGATCTGCGTCGGGGCGTTCAATTCTTCACGTTTTGCCAAGACGACCTGCACGGTACGGGAATCGGTCAGGCCGCCAATCGACGACGCTTTGAGCGTTCCGTTGGTTTTCAGATCGTCTTTTCCGGGCTTGTCGATGGTCGCTGACAACTCAATGGTCCCTTGGTCGGCACCGTCAGGAATGCGAACTTCCGGGGCGACGACACCGCTCGGCAGATTGTCCAGCGTCAGCGTCACAGGCCCCGGGCAGGCGCGCGATCAATGCGGACGGTCAGGGATTGTGTCTGCCCGCCCTTCAGCGTTACCGCCGTCGGTGCCTGCACAATGGTCAAGCCCGGCCTGGCGTTCACGACAATTTTCAACGGCGACTCGGCGGACAATCCCTTTGCCGTCGCCACAACCACGGCGTCCAGCGCATCATCGGCATTGGCGCTGTTCGCGGCGGCAACCAATTCAAGCGTCGCCTCGGTCGAGCCTGCCGGCAGAGTGACGGATTTCGCCGTGACGCCGAGTGGCAACTTTGCGATGCCGACGGAAACGTCCGCAGCGAAGCCTCGACGGGTCACGCTGACGACCAGTTTCTCCGGTTTCCCAGCCATCAGCGTAATGCGCGTTGCGTTCGGACGAATCCGAAGCGAGGGCGCGGGCGGTGCTTCCACCGCCGGAGCGGGAACTGCCTCCGGTTTGTGATCGTCTTCTGCGGGCGGAGCCATGCGTGCCACTTCGGTGTTCGGGCGAGCCGGGGCCGGTTCGGGTTGCGAGCGGCGCCCCGCGCTACCACGAAGACCACGATAATGACGACAATCGAAGTCAGCAGGAGAGCCACCGCGGCCGTCTCCCAACTATCACGCCTGGGAGGGGCCTCCTGCCGCCGAACCGATCGAGACGGGCGCGCACGGGCCGTCTGCTCCTCCGTCGGCTGCGCCATCGTGGATTTCTTCGCACTCGGTCCGTCGGGGGTCGGTCGGGCTGGCTCCGGCGCCGATTGGACGACGGACTGGTGTTCTTTCGCAGCCAGCGTTGTACCGGAGCCTGACTTGAGCCATGCGGTAAGGGCTGCTGCCAGGGCCGCCATGTCGGGCCAGCGCTCTGCGGGGTCCTTTGCCAGACATTTCAAACAGATCGCTTCGAGCCGCGGATCGAGATCCGGGTTCAGGTCGAGGAGTGGCCGGGCGCGGCGTTCAATACCCGGCCGAGGACCACCAGCGGCTCCCCCTCAAAGAGCCGTTCGTGCGTCAGCAATTCGTAGAGGATGGCTCCCAGGCTGTAAATATCGCAAGCCGGCCCCATCGAGTCCACGGCACCCTGCACCTGTTCGGGAGCCATGTACGCGGGTGTTCCGAGGATCATCCCTTCCGACGTCAAGCGCGATTCGCCGTGGCGGGCCAGCCCGAAGTCGATGATGATCGGCTCCGTACCCTCCATGGCCACGTTAGACGGCTTCAGATCGCGGTGTATCACGCCCCGTTCGTGAGCAAACTGCATGGCCAGGGCCAGCTTGCGCACGAGAACGATCGCGTCGTGCGGCGACAGGCGTTTCTTCTTCTGCTCGACCCAGCGATCGAGCGTCGGCCCGTCGATGCGGGCCATGGTGAAGTACGGCGTGCCGTCGATCACGTCACATTCGTGAACGGGGCAAAGATTGGGATGACGAAGCGAGGCCGCGGCCCGGGCCTCACAGCGGAAGCGTTCCAGCGTCGCCGGGTTGTTGGAGCGGTGACAGAGTTTCAGGGCGACCTCACGGCCGAGTCGAGTATCCTCGGCCAAGTAGACCGTGCCCATGCCGCCCTTGCCCAGCCGTTTCAGGATACGGTAGGCACCGAACTTCCCGAGATCGCTCGGCTGCACCGGCGGATCGAATGTCTTCTCCCGTGGTTCGCTGGGGGCGACGGCGACGGGAGGAGCGTCGGTCAACGTGGCGACGAGAGAGGATGACTCCGGAGTCGGTCGATTCTTCACGACGCTCGGCACCGTCGGAAGTGCTTGGTTGGACATGAGTGGCATCCCGGGGAGTAGTAAGCCGTTCCCTTCCGCCGCGATTCGATCCCTCGAGCGGCCTGGTCGCAACCGGCGCAATCGCAGCATGTCAACTCAACTACAAGATCGTACTTCACAAGAAGGCTGCCGACAAGGAACTTTCTCGTTCGGGCGACGGTGCCAGGTCTAAACGGCTGTCCAAAAAATGGCCAGTAAGCGACAGACAGTTGTCGCCTGCCGACCTACGTTTCCGTCAGAAGGACGGTACAATCGCGGGATTGATTATAAATTGAGGCCCGGCAGGAAAGCGCAGCCATGAAGCAGACGAAGGTCAAGAAAGCCACGCCGCCAGCAGAAGCAGCTGCGAAGTCGGTTCCACAGGCAACGGTTGTCTCGGCAACCTCTCCATTGCGAGATCTACTGCCGGCCGACTGGCAATGTGTGTTGGCCGAGGAGTTTGAGAAGCCGTACTTCGCCGAACTGGAGAAGTTCGTCGCCAAGGAGCGGCAAAACCACCAGGTTTTCCCGCCCGCGGAGGACGTGTTCAACGCCTTCCGGCACACGCCGTTCAAGCAGGTGAAGGTGCTGCTGTTGGGCCAAGACCCCTACCACGGCGACGGTCAGGCGCACGGTCTCTGTTTCTCGGTCAAGCCGGGGGTCAGGCCGCCGCCGTCGCTCCTGAACATCTTCAAGGAGTTGCAGAGCGACCTCGGAGTGTCTCCGCCCGGCCACGGCACCCTAACCGCTTGGGCCGACCGTGGCGTGCTGCTGCTCAACGCCGTTCTGACCGTCCGCGCTCGACGAGCCGGCCTCGCACAAGGACCGGGGCTGGGAGACGTATACCGATGCCGTGATCCGGGCGCTGAACGAGCGGGACGATCCCGTCGTCTTCCTGCTGTGGGGCGCCTACGCCCAGAAGAAGCGAGCGTTCATCGACACGGAGAAGCATCGCGTGCTGACGGCGGCGCATCCGTCGCCACTGTCGGCCAAGAAATTCTTCGGCAGCAAGCCGTTCAGCGGCGCGAACCAGGCGCTGATGGAGTTGGACAGGCAGCCGATCGACTGGCAACTACCGCCCCCGGCATCTATGCCGCAACGTTGAGCGACGGGTTGGACTCGGACCCCTCCTCGGTTTTCTGTCCAGCGACACGGGTCTGCTCCCAGCGGGCGAAGACCAGCAGCAGCAGCAGCGCGGCGAACGGTTGGCCGCCGATCTTGTAGATGGGTTTGTTCAATGGAAACCACAGCTGCACCTGCGCCAGGGTCAGAAGCGTGAAACTGACGGCCACGGCGAACCGCGACCAGGTGGGCATTCCCTCCCTGGCGCAGGACCGCCAGTGCCGCGAGCGGCGAGAGCAGGACATAGGTCTGGCCCTCGGTGGCTGGCCCGAAAGCCACCATCCAGGTACAGGCCATCCCGAAGACGCTCTCCAACAAAATCTCGGCCGGGATCCGACGCCGGTTGAGAACGACGGTCAGAGCGATTCCCGCTCCGACGGCGACGGAGAGCCTCGTGTAGTCGCTGCGTTCCATCGGCCCTACCCAGCGTTGCCAGAGGCACATCACGTCCTGAAACTGACCGGCAAGGTAGCGCTGGTTAAGACCCCCAACAAACCAATCGTGATACTGGTCCGTGACGTAAGGAATCGACTGGCACGCGAACGGCAGTGCCGACAAGAAGAGGAAAGCCAGGACCATTCGGGGAGCAAGACGGCGCGGATAGAGTAAGGCGAGCAGCAGTGCCAGCGCAAGGGGGTACGCCTTGCAGCAGATGGCGACTCCCAGCGCCAGAGCCGCCAGGTTCCAGCGTTCCTCGGTCACGGCGGCGATCGCGATCAGCAGCAAACCGAGCGTCAGCAGAGTCAATTGTATATCGAGGAGCGGACTGCCGCTGGCCAGCGCGACGAGGAGGAACCACTGCGCGTACCTTATCGATCCGCGTCCGCGCAGTGCCTTGGATCCCCACCAGAATAGCCCGATGAACAGCACCACGAAATTGACGAGCCGCAGGAGCGCACTGCCGACCGGATTGGGCAGCGACGTCAGCGGCACGCAGCACACGGCAACCAGCGGGTGGTAGCGAAAAACGGTGAGGGCGCTCGAAGACGAAAGATCGAAAAGTCCCTCGCCGCGGAGCCAGCGGTTCCCCGCTTGCGGATACAGGTCGTAGATCCCTCGGTGCCCGCCTCGGTAGTAGAGCAGCTGCCCGCCCTACCCCCACCACGACGATCACCGTCCAGACGATGCAGGCAGCACGTTGCCAGCGGTGCATGTCTCCACTCCTCCGTGAGCGGTTCGATGATCGTGGTTGCCGACTCTGCCGCGCGGAGGATAATAACGCTGGTCGTCCAGCGGTCAAGCCCGCCTTTGGATCGTCCTCTTTTCCGATCGGAGCAGTCCGTCATGGGCAAGCCCCCCGCGCCGGCCTCGACCTACGCCTGGTGGCTGATCCTCGCCCTCGTTGGCCTCGATTACTTCAGCAGCCTGGCCTATCTGCCGTCCATCGCCATCCGTGCGCTGGGCCAGGACTGGGCGCTGGCGCCGCTCGTCGCGCTGGTCGTCGTCGCGGTCACCCTGTTCGGTGCCGTGCCGGTTTACGCCTATGTCGTCGGTCGATCGCCGGAGGGTGAAGGGGCCACGGGACTGCTCGAACGGCTCGTCAAGGGTTGGTTCGGCAAGACGCTCATCCTCGTCCTGCTCGGCTTCGTCGCCACCGATTTCGTCATCACGCGCACCCTTTCCTTCGCCGACGCTTCCGCTCACATCGTTCACAACCCGCTCTGGTTGCGCGGGGCCGAGCACGTCATTCACAATAAGGAGTCGATTCGCCGCCCTGCCGGAGTTCCTTCGTGGCCGCTTTTTCGACTTTTGGGACGCGCAGCTCGTCCTGACGATCGTCCTGCTGGTGGCCAGTTTCGTGTTCTACTGGTTCATCCAGGTCGGTCTGACGACGCGCTTCCTGCGCGTGGCAGCGCTGATCGTCGCCGCCTACCTCGCGCTCAATGCCGTGGTCATCGGCTGCGGCGTCGCCCACCTTCTCGATCACCCCGAGTTGTGGGAACAGTGGCTGGACCGTGTTCACGCCGCGCCGAAGATGGGGCCGGGGTTCGGCACGGTCGGCAGCGTGCTTCTCGTGGCCCTGGCGACGTTTCCGCAACTGGCGCTGGGGCTGAGCGGTTTCGAGCTGAGCATGGCGACCGCGCCGCTGATTCACGCCCGGCCGGACGACGATCCAGAGAAGCCGCGCGGCCGTATTCGACGGGCACGGCTGATGATGCTGGTCGCGGCTGCCATCATGAGCGTGTTCGTCCTCGGCTCGATGCTGGTGGTGACGCTGTTGGTGCGCGAAGAGGCGCTCAGCGGGGCGGCGAACCACCGCGCCCTGGCCTGGCTGGCCCACGGCGGCAATCCCGAGGCCAGTCCGCTCTTCGGTGCCGTGTTCGGTTCTCTCTACGATCTTAGTTCAGTACTCATCCTCTTCCTCGCCGGGGCCAGTGCCACCATCAGCCTGCGCGATCTGGTGCCGCACTACCTGGCGCTATGGGATGCAGCTGCACTGGGCCGCGCGGGTTGGCGTCATCCTGCATTTGTTCAACATTGTGATCCTGCTCGTGACCCTCGTGTTTCGGGCCGAGGTGTCGTCGCAACAGGGAGCTTACGCCGCCAGCGTGCTGGTGCTGCTGACGGCCGCGTCGGTCGCCGCCTACCTGGACGTGAAAGCGCGCGGGCCGGGTCCCCGTATCGCAGCCTGGCCCTGGCTCCGTTCATCCTCATCATGATCTTCTTCCTGGGCATGGCCCTTCTGACGACAGTGCGCAACATCTCCGGCCTGGCCATCGCCCTGGGCTTCATCGGCGTGGTGCTGACGACCGGCTTCGCCTCGCGCTGGTTCCGCAGCACGGAACTGCGTTTCGACGGCTTTCTCTTCGCCGACGACGCTTCGCGCCGTCGTTGGGAGGAGATCAAGCAGCTCGAGTTCCAGGCGCTGGTGCCACATCGGCCCGGGATGAACCCACTGGCGACGAAGGAGGCCGACGTGCGCGAACGGCACCGTCTCGGTCCGGAAGTGCCGCTCATCTTCATCGAGGTCGAGCTGGGCGATCCCAGCGACTTCCTGCAACAACCGTTCATGAAGATCGAGCAGGATGACGGTCGGGAGGTCATCCGCGTGTCTCGTGCCGCTTCGATCGCGCACGTCCTGGCGGCGATCGGACTGGAGTTCCGCCTCGTCGGCCGGCCGCCGGAGATGATCTTCGGCTGGTCGGAGGCATCGCCGCTGGCCGCCAACCTCGACTTCCTGCTCATGGGTCGCGGCAACGTTCCGTGGATGGTTCACGACCTGATCCGCCGCGCCGAACCGAATCGGGAGCGGCAGCCGCGGGTGGTGATTGGGTGAGTAGTCAGGAGTCAGGGGTCAGGAGTCAGTGAAGATAGTCATTCTCAGTACTCGGTACTCGGTACTCAGTTCTCATCCCCACTCTTCCGCCACCAGCAGCGTCCCCTCCGCGTCGAAGAGGCCGCGCCCGTCGATCTGATAAATGCCGCCAGTCATCGCGGCGAGAATACGGCTCAGACATTCGCACAAGCGATCGGCATCGTCCGTTTCGGCAACGAGCGTGAAGAGCTGCGCCGTCTGGATCAGGCGCTCCATCAGGCGGACGTGCAACGGATTGTCCCCGCGCGTCTCGATCCACGCGGCCCAGGAATTCAGCTCGGCGCGGATGCCGTCTTCGTCGCAACGGTAGCGGTCGACAATGAGCGTCGGGCCGTTCGTGAAAGTGAACTCGGCCTGAAACCAGCCGGCGGCATCGCTGTGAATAGCCGCGGTCGCCTCGAAACCGGCGGCGAGAAGAGAAGTGATGAGGGTCTCGGGGTCGCACGGTTGGCCGCCGCCGAAGATGCGATACCAGCGTTCCATGTTGGCGTCTACTATTACCGGGGTCGTTTGCCGTATTTCGACACGTCCGGTTCGGCGACGTGCTTGAGCAGCATCTGAATCACGTCTTCGCTGTTCTTCCCCTCGGCCTGGGCCTGGAAGTTGGTGCTGATCCGATGCCGCAGCACCGGCATGGCGGCCTTTTTCACGTCGTCGATGGCGACGCTGAATCGGCCGTCCATTGCGGCATAGGCCTTGGCCGGCGGATTGCAGATACAGGCCAGCGCGCGGTCCGGCGCCGTAATCGACCATCCGCTTGACGAACTCCGGAGCGGTGGCATCCTGCGGCCGGGAGGCGCGTACCAGATGGGCGATGTATTCGTTGACGAAATCGCTCACCGGCACGCTGCCGATCAGCTTCTGCACGTTCAGGATCGCCTTGGCGCTCGAACACCTTGCTCAACTCGGCACCATCGCTCTTGCCGCGCATCGCCAGGATGCGTTTCTCCTCCTCCAGCGATGGATAATTCACCTTGATCGTGAACATGAAGCGGTCGAGCTGGGCTTCTGGCAGCGGATAGGTGCCTTCCTGCTCGATCGGGTTCTGCGTGGCGATGACGAAGAACGGATCGGGCAGTCCGTGCGTGTCCTGACCGGTCGTGACCTGGCGTTCCTGCATCGCTTCGAGCAGGGCGGCCTGTGTCTTGGGCGGCGTGCGGTTGATCTCGTCGGCCAGGACGATGTTGGCGAAGATCGGTCCCTTGACGAAGCGAAACTCGCGGCGGCCCTGTTCGTTCTCGTCGAGGACCATCGTGCCGGTGATGTCGGACGGCATCAGGTCCGGCGTGAACTGGATGCGCTTGAACGAGACGTCGAGGATGCGGCTGATGGAGCTGACCATGAGCGTCTTGGCGAGTCCGGGCACGCCGATGAGAAGGCAGTGGCCGCGCGTGAAGATGGCCGCGAGGATCTGGTCGATGACCTCGGCCTGCCCGACGACGACTCGGCGGAGTTGGTCGAGCATCGTGGTGCGCGTCTGGGCGAACTGCGACAGGTATTCGGCGATCCGGTCGGTAGACACGGGTACGGTTCCTCGGCATGGGGCGCAGGGCGGGCGCTCCTGTATTGTAAAGAACGCCGTGCGGAAGTGGCAGGCGAGACGAGAGGTGCTTGTTTAGCCGCGACCCGATAGGGGAGCGCGGCTCGCGCTCCCCTATCGGGTCGCGGCTAAACGGCGTGTCAGACCCAACCCTCCTTGGGTGCCTCTGCGCCGAACCAGCGTTCCGTCACCACCTTCTTCTTCGTGTAAAACGCCACGGCGTCCGGGCCATGAGCGTTCAGGTCGCCGAAGAATGACTGTTTCCACCCGCCGAAGGAGAAGAAGGCCATCGGCGCCGGTACGCCGAGGTTCACGCCCAGCATTCCCGCTTGAGTCCGGCGCGGAATTCGCGCGCCGCCGCTCCCGACTGCGTGAACAGCGACGCCGAATTGCCGTAACGACTGCGGTTCGTCAGCGTGAGCGCTTCGTTCAGGTCCTGCGCCCGCATCACGCTCACCACCGGGCCGAAGACCTCCTCACGGCCGACGAACATCTCGGGCGTTACCTCGTCGAACACGGTCGGTCCCACGAAACAGCCGCGGGGCCGATCGTTCGCCGTCGCCGAGCGTCCGTCCAGCAGTAGCTTGGCCCCCTCACGCACGCCGCGCTCGATGGCGTCGAGGATGCGGCAGCGCTGCTCCTCGTTGACGACGGGACCCATTCCGGTCGCGGGGTCCATGCCGTCGCCGAGACGCAGCGACCGGGCGGCACCGACGAAGGCGTCCACCACGGCGTTTTGCTGCGCGCGGTCGCCGACGGCCACCAGGACGCTGCCGGCCAGGCAACGCTGGCCGGCACAGCCGAAGCACGGCGCCGATCAGGGCGGGCACGCTGCGCGGCAAATCGGCGTCGGGCATGACGAGCAGATGGTTCTTGGCTCCGCCCAGCGCCTGCACGCGCTTACCGTTGGCCGAGGCGGTATGGTAGACCGACTCGGCGACCGCGGAGGAACCGACGAACGACACGGCCTGAACGAGCGGATGCGTGATGAGCCGTTCGCTGACGTCCTTGCCGCCCTGGACGACGCCGACCACGCCGTCCGGCAACCCGGCCTCGTGGAACAGCTCGACGAGCCGCGTGCCGGTGAGCGGCGCCTTTTCGGCCGGCTTCAGGATGAAGGCGTTACCGCAGGCCACGGCGAGCGGCATCATCCACAACGGAATCATGGCCGGAAAGTTGAACGGCGGAATGCCGGCTACCACGCCGACCGGCTCCAGGACGGAGTAGCTGTCCACATTGCGCGAGATGTCCGGCAGCGTCCGCCCCATCAGAAGCGTCGGAATCCCGCAGGCGAATTCGACGATGTCTACGCCGCGGCGCAGCGAGCCGCGGGCCTCGCTGAGCAGCTTGCCGTTCTCACGAACGATCAGCTCGGCGATCGCATCGAAGTGTTCTTCGAGCAGTTCGCGGTAGCGGAACAGCACACGTGTACGGTCAGGCGGCGGCGTCACCTGCCACGCTGGGAAAGCGCGAGCCGCAGCGGTGCAAGCTTCCTCCACCTGCTCGGACGAGGCCTCTTGAACCGCGGCCACGAGATCACGGGTGTCGGCGGGGTTCCAGATCTTGCGTGTCTGCGGGCCTCTTCCGGCGATCCAGTGGCCGCCGATCAGGTTGACTCCGGCGGAACCGGGATCGGTTGCGCTCGCGGTTGTGGCGAGTCTGGCTTCTGCAATGGGAGTGGTAGGCATTGTCGTCGAGGCTCCACATCGTCGCTTGCGGCTTAACGGTTGTTTCTCGCTCAACCGCAAGCGACAATTCATTCAGAGATGAAGCGAGCTTATGCCAAGGCGCCGGTCGGGGCAAGCCGCAAGACAATCCGCCTATTTCCTTGAGTCGCCCCGCCGGTCTGCTATGCTACCAGCCTGACACCGGGGCGCTGACCCCACTCTCTCGTTCCCCTGGAGACGTTTCCCACCATGAAGAAGCACCTGTATCTCTCCTCCTTCTCCTGGCGGCGCTGGCCCTCTCCGCGCTGCCCACCGCGACGAGCGGCGAAGAGAAGAAGCCCGCCTACAAGCCGTTCGGCACCATCGAACGCAAGGATCCGCGTTTCGACAAGCTGATCGCGCCCGACGTCAAGGCGATGGAGGACCTCGCCGACGGCTTCGACTGGTCCGAGGGGCCGGTCTGGGTCAACAAGGACGGCGGCTACCTGCTTTGCTCCGACATTCCGAAGAACCAGGTCGTCAAGTGGCAGGAAGGCAAGGGCAAGAGCGTCTTCCTCCAGCCGAGCGGCTACTACGGCAAGGAAACCTACTACAAGGAGCCGGGCTCCAACGGCCTGCTGCTCGATGGCGAGGGCCGGCTCGATTCTCATGCAGCACGGCGAACGCGCCGTCGCCCGGCAGGAGAAGGACGGCAAGACTCACCACGCTCGTCGATAAATACATGGGCAAGCGGCTCAACAGCCCCAACGACGGCGTCTTCAAGTCGAACGGCGACCTCTACTTCACCGATCCGCCCTACGGCCTGATGCGCAAGGACAAGGATGGCTTTCCCGGCCAGGAGCTCGACTTCCTGCGGCGTCTACCGTCTGACGCCGAAGGGCGAGCTGACGCTGCTGACCAAGGAGATGAGCAAGCCGAACGGCATCGCGTTCTCGCCGGACGAGAAGACGCTGTACGTCGCCAACAGCGACCCGCTCAAGGCGATCTGGATGAAGTTCCCGGTCAAGGAAGACGGCACGCTCGGCGAGGGCAAGGTGTTCTTCGATGCGACGCCGTCGGTCGCCAAGCTGAAGGGGTTGCCCGACGGCATGAAGGTGGACAAGGACGGCAACATCTTCGCCACCGGTCCGGGCGGCGTTCTGGTCTTCGCCCCGGACGGCACGCACCTCGGGCACGCTGCTGACCGGCGTGCCGACGGCCAACTGCGGCTGGGGCGACGACGGCAGCGTGCTGTACATCACCGCCGACAAGAACCTGATCCGCATCAAGACGCTGACGAAGGGCAAGGGGTTCTGAGGCATTTCCGCGAGTCCGCAGCGCCAAGCAAGGACGAGCGGCTCGTCCTTGCTTGGCGCTGCGGACTCGCGTCGATCTTCTTGACTCGCACGCTCGTCCGGTTACACTCGACTCATCCGCCCCACCCCGCATCCGGAGATCCGCCATGCACCGCCGCCAGTTCCTGCACACTTCCGCCGCCGCAGTCACTGCTCTTAGCGCCGCCGGCGCCGCCGACAAGCCGAACGACCGGATTCGCATTGCCGTCGTCGGCGTTCATGGCCGCGGCCTCGGGCTGGTGAACGGGCTTCGCCTCGTTCGACGACGTCGAGATCGCCTATATCTGCGATCCGGATTCTAACGTCGTCGCCCCCGCCATCAAGGCCGCGACGACCCGACAGCGGCGTGAGCCGAAGGTCGCTCAGGACATTCGCAAGGTCCTCGAAGACCGCGACGTCAACGCCATCGTCGTCGCCGCGCCGGATCACTGGCACGCCCTCGCCACCGTCTGGGGCTGCCAGGCGGGCAAGGACGTTTATGTCGAAAAGCCCGTCTCGCACAACCTGGTCGAGGGCCGGCGCATGGTCGAGGCGGCTCGCAAGTACAACCGCATCGTGCAGGTCGGCACGCAGCGGCGCAGCGGCAAGCACACCATGAGTGCGGCCGAGTTCGTGCGGTCCGGCAAGCTCGGCAAGGTGCCGTTCGCCAAGACGTGGATCGCCGGCAACCGCAAGACGATCGGCAAGAAGGCCGACAGCACCGTGCCGGCCGGCGTCGATTACGACTTGTGGACTGGCCCCGCGCCCGAACGGCCGTTCAACCCGAACCGCTTCCACTACAACTGGCACTGGAACTGGGACTACGGCACCGGCGAGCTGGGCAACAACGGCATCCACGCCCTCGACGTGGCCCGCATGGTGATCGGCCTCGACGCCCCGACGCGTATCACGGCCGGCGGCGGCAGGAACTTCTACGACGACGACCAGCAGACGCCCGACACGAAGGTGGCCGTCTTCGATTTCCCCGGCACCTGCCTGACGTGGGAGCATCGCATCTGGTCGAAGACCGGCGCCGAGGGCGAACCGTTCGGCGTCGTCCTGTACGGCGAGAAGGGGACGCTGATCTTCAACAAGAAAGGCTGGGAAGTGATCGACGGCGTTGAAGCGTCCGACAAGACGAGCGAGATCGAGAAGCCGCACCTGCGCAACTTCCTCGACTGCGTCAAGAGCCGCAACAAGCCGAACGCCGACATCGAGGAGGGGCACAAGAGCACGCGGCTGTGCCATCTCGGCAACATCGCAATCCGTGTGGGGCGGGTGCTGCGGTTCGATGGGGAGACGGAGACGATCACGGAGGATGCGGAGGCGTCGAAGCTGCTGGGCCGGACGTATCGCAAGCCGTTCGTGATGCCGGAGAAGGTGTGAGTTTGAGCACGACGCGCAAGCAAGTGTCGGCTCCGCACTTGCTTGCGCGTCGTGCTCAAACTACGGTTTCGGCAACGGCACCTGCTGCGGACTCGCCAGATACCCCACCAGATCCCGCACTTCCTCCGGCGTCAGCTTGTCGAGCAACCCGTCCGGCATCATCGACATCTTCGACACCGTGCGCTTCTCGATCTCGTCCTTCGGCACCACGATCGTTTCCTTCTCCGTCCGCAGGGTCAACGCCTTGTCATTCTCCTGCTTGACGATGCCGTTCAGCACCCGGCCGCTGTTCAGGTTCAACACGACCATTTGATATTCGCGGGCCACGACGGCGCTCGGGTCGAGGACGTTTTCCAGGACATATTCGAGGTTGGCCCGCTGCGAGCCGGTCAGGTCGGGGCCGACGTCGCCGCCGTCGTCGAAGAGGCGGTGACAGTTGGCGCACGTCTTCGAGAACACGAGCCGGCCGCGGTTCAGGTCGGCCTTCATCACGACGTCGGCCGACAGCTCGCGCTTGTACTTCGCCATCAGCGGCAGCCTTCTCCTTCGCCGGATCGCGCACCACGCCCCAGACGCGCGTCAGCTTCTCGCCGACGGTCTTGTCCTTCATGCCGGCGAGCTGCCGTGCGGTGAAGGCGGAGATGGCCGTGCGCGGAATCGTGCCCTTTTCCACGGCATCGAGCAGGGCGTGGGCATAAGCCGGCCGCGACGACAGCGTGGCGATGGCGTCGGCCCGCACCGACTCCGGAAACGCGGCGTAATGCTTGAGCAGGATTTCGGGCGTCTTCGGATCGTCGAACGTGGCAAGACCACGCACCGCGGCGCCGGCGAGAGATTTGTCGTCGAGCAGATCGCGCAGCAGCGGCAGCAGGTCGGGCTTGGCTTTGAAGACCAGATGCTTTAGCGCGTCATGCGCGGCCGGATCGGATTTCGTGTCGACTGCCGTTGCACGGAGATCGGCGAACGCTTTCGGGTCGTCAAAGACCACGGCGAGTGCTGTAGCAAGTTCAAGCACGTCTGGCGAGGAATCCTTGGAGAGCTTGACGTAGGCCGCTTGCCATCCGGCCGGCATCGCTGCCGAGCGCCGGCCGGAAAGCGATTCGAGAATGCCGCCAGCACGTCCCGGCAAATGCGCGTCGTCAGCAGTGCGGAGCACCTCGATCAGCGGCATCAGCGGACTCCTTCGCGGTCGAAAGCGTAGCGATCCGACGAGCAATGAATTCGCGGACTATCGGTATTCGTGCTTTCTTCGAGAGTGCGATTGCGCGCTTGAGGATCGGCCGGCACGAGCGGTTCAATGCCGTACCAGATCATCAGCGACAACCCTCCATCATTTGCGTGCCAGTTCTTGGCGAACGAGGGCTTCGGCGAGCCTCCAGCGTTCCGCGAACGGGACCTGCTGCATCAGAGAGGCAACCGTCATGTTCATCGCTGGCTCGGCCGAGATACCCGCTTCTTGCCCGAGAACATTGTTCAGGACGTCCGAATCGAGTCGACCTCCCTCTACGTAAGAACGCATCGCCCACTGAGTCAGCGTCGTCCCACCAACAACGTCAAGATCTACGATCTCTGTCCCGAGCCGGCTGCACTTCAATGTGCCAGTGGCAATCAGACTCCACATTGCGCGAGTTTTCCCCTTTCCTCTTTGCACTCGTAAAGGAGGTTCCACAACTGATTGGTGGCCTCTGGAGCCAGCTTCCCCGCCGCCGCCCGCTCCTGCAACAGCCGCCGGGCATGCCGCACGAACCAATCGTTCTTGTGCAGTCTGCAATTTCACCAATTCCGCATCGCTCAGCTTCGCCAGATCGCCCTTCCACGGTTTCGGCGTCGCCATAGGTGATCTTGTAAATGCGGCCATTGGTGCGATCGACTTCGCTTGTAGTTGTGGCACTCGCCGGTGTCGGTCCAGTCGGTGACGAAGACGCCGCCGTCGGGGCCGTACTTGATGGCGAGGCCGCGGAACCACGGATCGTTGGCGAACATGAAATCCTTGCCGTGATTGGCGACGTAGCCGGAGCCCTTGCGTTCGAGGATGTCGTGGTTGATGCGGTTGCCGTGCAGGTTGCACATGAAGACGCCGTTGCGATACTCGTCGGGCCAGTTGTCGCCGAGATAGACCATGCAGCCGACGTGGGCATGGCCGCCGCCGGCGTCGTCTGTGCTCGGCCTTGCCGCCGCGTGCCGTCGGTCCAGTCGCCGCCGCCCCAGTGGATGTGGTCGGCACAGCTCTGCATCAGGCCGTAGACGTTCGGGTTCGAGGTCCTGGCCGTACATGCGCTCGAAATGCGGCGCCGGGAACGACGTGCCAGAGATGCGTCGATGACGCAGTTGGTGATGAACACCTCGCCGTAGTCGTCGAAGTCGAGGCCCCACGGATTGGTGGTGCCGTTGGCGACGGCCTCGAAGATCTTCTTCGTCGGATGATAGCGCCAGACGCCGCAGTTGATCGAACGGTGCGGTCCTTGTCGGGCGTGCCGGGCTTGCCGACGTGCGAGTGGCGACTGGATGCCGTTGCAGCCGTAGAGCCAGCCGTCCGGGCCCCAGGTCAGGCTGTTGAAGATGTTGTGCTTGTCGCTTGAAGTTCCAGCCGTCGAGCACCACCTCCGGCGGCCCGGCCGGCTTGTCCTCGCCGTCCTTGATCGGGAATGAAGAGCAGGTTCGGCGTCGAGCAGAGCCAGACGCCGCCGAAGCCGAGCTCGATGCCGGACAGGTTCGGCCCTTGTCGTAGAAGACGGTCTTCTTGTCGAAGACGCCGTCGCCGTCGGTGTCCTCGAAGATGAGGACGCGATCCTTGCCCTTCCGGTCCTGTCGCTCCAGTTCGGATAGGACTGGCACTCGACGACCCAGAGCCGGCCGCGATCGTCGAAGGTGAAGGCGATCGGCTGCACCACGTCCGGCTCGCCGGCAAAGAGCGTGGCCTTGAAGCCCTGCGGCAGCGTCATCTCCTTGGCCGCGTCCTTCGGCGGCAGCGGCCGATCCGGCGGCGCGGCGTGCAGTGAGCTGGCGATCAGTCCAACGGCGATGACGAAGAGTGTGCGAAACATGTCGGCCCCCCAAATGGTCTGGCGAACCGGCTGCGTAAGCTGCCGGGTAGCGGCGTCATCGTACCGCATAGGCCGGGCGACGGCGAGAGGATTCGACGCAATGAGTGCATTCCTGCATTCCCGTTATTGCCTCCTCCGGCACCAATTTTGCACCCCTCAAAGGAATTGATCGTTAGCCGAAAGTCGAATCGGGAGATTCAGCCGTGGACATCGAAGGCCAGACCGAAAGCACGAATGTGGAGGATCGGCGCGGCTCCGGCGGCAACGTCGGCTGGGCGGTCGGCGGCGTCGGCGGAGTGATCCTTCTCTTGCTCGGCCTGATTCTTGGGATCGATCCGGCGAACCTCCTCAATAACGGCGGCCAACCCGACCAATCGCAGCGAACCACCAATCCGGCGGAGGAAAAGCTGGCCCACTTCGCCAAGGTGGTGTTCCACGATACGGAAATCGTCTGGACCGCTCAGTTCGAGAAGCTCGGCCGGACCTATACAAAGCCGACGCTGGTGCTGTTCAGCGACCGGGTCGAATCGGCGTGCGGCCGGGCAGACGCCGCCGTCGGTCCGTTCTACTGCCCCGGCGACAGCAAGGTCTACATCGACCTGAGCTTTTATCGGGACATGGAGGCGCAAGCTGCACGCGCCGGGCGACTTTGCCCGCGCCTACGTCATCGCCCACGAGGTCGGCCACCACGTCCAGCATCTGCTCGGCTATCCACGGCCAGCGTGACAAGGCCCTGCGGGCAACAAAGCGACCTGGCAACCCATCACCTATCGGTCCGCCTCGAACTCCAGGCCGACTACTTCGCCGGCGTGTGGGCGCATCACGGCCAGAGAGAAGTTCATTTCCTCGAACGCGGCGACATCGAATCCGCCCTGAACGCCGCTAACCAGATCGGCGACGATCGGCTCCAGGAGCGATCCAGCGGCCACGTCGTTCCCGATTCATTCACGCACGGCACGTCGGAGCAGCGAATGCACTGGTTCAAAAAAGGCTTCGACACCGGCGACGTGGAAGCGGCGTCGGAGCTGTTCGATTTGCCTTACGACAAGTTGTGAGCGACCAGGCAACGGCCGAAGATTCACGGTCAAAGCCACATTTGTATGGCCTCACTTTCCTGTGCGCGGTAGCATCTTTCAAGCCACCTCCCTGTCGCCCCGTCTGATTTCGGGAGTCCGTCGATGCGATCCGCCACGTGCCGCTGTATCCGTTTCGCCGGTGCCATCCTGACCGCAGCGCTTGGCCTCTCACGTGTCGCTGCGGAGCAGCCGGAACAACCCCGCACCGACGCGCTGGGCGACGCACTGCCGCGTGGAGCAATCGCCCGGCTCGGAACGGCCCGCTTCTGGGCCGACGCTCCACGGCGGGCCATCTGCCAAATATCGCCAGACGGAAAGCTCGTCGCCGTGATGAGCCAAAGGAATGTTCATCTGCTCGATTCAACCTCGGGGAGGGAAATCCGCCGCATCCACCTGGAGTCGCCCCTTTTCTCCGGTCAAATGCGACTTCAGTGCCGACGGCAAGGTCCTCGCAGTCGCACAGGAAATCCAGCAATCGGTGGCTGTATGTGACGTAGATAAGGGGACGGTCATTACCACATTCAACACTGTCCGCACGAACGGCCAGTTTCCCACCTTGTCCTTATCGGCGAGTGGCAAGCTGATGGCACTCGGCACAAGCGGCACTCGTCAGAAATTATCCGTCACGATCTGGGATTTTGAGTCGGCGCAGCTTGTTAGGACGATTCCCGTCCATCACGATCTCCAGGTCCAAGCGTGTCTATCGCCCGACGGCAAAATTGTCGCTACCTGGGGTGACTCGCTTCATTCGGACAAGGAAGACGCCAAGATCCAGCTCTGGGACGTCGCCACGGGAAAAGAACTACGTTCGCAACCGATCGGATTCCGCTCGATCGTCGCATTGGCGTTCTCGCCGGATAGCAAGCACCTCCTCCGGGCAGGGCACGACCGCTCATCCAGACTCGACCCGATGTTAAGCGTGTGGGATGTCGCCACCGGAAATCAGTTGACTCGGTTCACTGCGCGACCGGGTGGAGGAACGATCCTCCGCTATTCACCGGACGGCAAGATCATTGTCAGCGGATCGGATAACGGTGTCTTGCAACGCTGGGATGCCGAATTGGGCAAGCCGATCGACGACTGTACGGGACCGAGCAAACTTTCTTCCATCGCCTTTCTGGAGGGGAACAAGGTTCTGGCCCTATCGGTAGACGAGAAGAAACTGCGGCTCTGGGAAGCACCGTCGGGTCAGGAACGGACGCCGCGGGGAGGCCATAGTTCGGATGTGTACACGCTTGCCTTTGGCCGCGACGGCAAGACATTGCTCTCGGGTAGCACCGACGGCGTGCTCGTCTGGGATATGGAGACACGGAAGGAACTCCGCAGAATCGAACGACCGTTGAATGAGCCAATCACCTTCTCGAACCGGCCTTCTTATCATTTGTCGCCGAACGGCCGCGATTTGGTCTGGGAAGCTCGGGACAGGCGTGGCTTCAGAGTGATCGACATTGCATCGGGAAAGGAATACGCGCGGCCGGGGATCGACGCGGAGGAGGTTTCGGGCAGCCGGTTCATTGCCTTCGGCGCCGATGCTGATGTTTTCGCCACAATCGAAGAGGTCCGTGCAGCCAGGGGAGAGCGTGTTGCCGCAACCGTGTGGAACCTGAAAACCGGACGAGCGATGCAGAGCATCAAGATTCCGAACTGCGAGTATGCGAACGCTCTGGCTCTCTCCCCGGATGGGAAAGTCCTTGCTGCCGCTGCGAAGTTGGGAGGCGCGGCGCCAACGAAAGCGACGCTGTGGGACGTGACAACTGGAAAGCAACTTGCCGAGTTACCGCCCCCAATCGGCGAGTACGAGGAAATGTACGCGCTCGGATTCTCTCCCGACGGCAGTCTGGTGGCGATGGGCGGCAGCGACGGATTGATCCGAATCTGTGACGCGAGCACCGGCAAAGAAATCCGTGCGTTGAAGCTGGAGGCCGAACCGAAAGAAATCGCTCTCGCTCTCGCCTTTTCTCCGGATGGCCGGTCTATTGCGGCTGTGACGGATCGACGGCAAGGAGACAACAACAAACTGTTCTTGTGGGAATTAGCTTCCGGGACAGTGCGCACGGAGTTTACCGTCCGTCCCGGCCGGGCCGAGAGCCTTGCGTTCTCGCCGGATGGCCGCATCCTCGCCACCGGCGGGAACGACACAACTATTCTCCTCTGGGATCTGACCGGACGGCTCGAACTGACCGACAAGGCCAAGACCAGGCCCACGGCGAATGAACTGGCCGCGCTGTGGGCCGACCTGGACCGGCCCGATGCCGCGCAGGCTCACCGGGCGATGGCACGTCTGATGTCGGCGACGGACGAGACATTGGTCCTGCTCCACAACGAGCTGAAGCCGATTCCAGGCAAACCACCGTCGGAAAAGAAACTGCGGAAACTGCTCACCGATCTGGATGACGAAACCTTCGAGGTGCGCGAAAAGGCAAGCCAGGAGCTGAAACACGCCGGGCGCAGCATTCGTCCGTTCCTGCTCGGATCGCAGAAGACCAAATTGCCGCCGGAGACTGCGCGGCGCAGTGAAGGAAATACTGGAGTCACAGACCCTGTTCCCGCCGGAGATGCTGCGGCCGACACGGGCCGTGGAGCTGCTGGAACGCCTGGGCACGCCGGAAGCCCGTCGCCAGCTGACCGCACTCGCCGCCGGCAACCCCGGCACCCAACTGACGATCGACGCGGCGGCCGCATTCCGTCGCCTGTCGGCCAACCGTTGACGCTTGTGCCACGGCATTTACAAGCTGTGGCGATTGGCGATTCCCCGTATTCGGCTGCACTAATTGTCACGGCGAAGGGATACGTCTACGGAGGGGTGTGCCAGGAGGTGCGTAGACGCAACACCATTAACTCTTGTCTGGCCAACGCTTCGGGCTTCGGATTTCGTCTACGCTCCCACGGATCGACAGTAGGCCAAAGCGGCCGCCGGAGAGGATCAGGCCCCGTGGCGAGCAATCACATCCAATGCTCGCATTCCCGTAGCTCGGAACCAGTAGGGATTTCTTTGCGTCGTTTGTTCAGGATGGGTACACTGAAACTGATCGAGGCCCGATCCCCGAGGGGAGAATGTCATGCGTTTCGACCTTCGCTTGATCGGACGTACCGCCTCCGGCCAGGAATGTCAGGCGGAGGTTTCGGTGTACGCCGGCAGTCAGCGCGATCTGAAGGAGCAGGCGGCCCAAGCTGCCGAAACAGCCGCCTGGATGACGAAAGCCGCGCCGCACGACGCGATCCCCGAAGGGTCGCACATCACCGTCGAGCATGTCGAGCGAATCTAGCAAACCGCGATTATGGGGGAGTGACGGGTGGCACGCCCTGAGGTACTCCGAAGGGCGTGCGGCTGGGTGGCACGCCCTTCGGAGTACCTCAGGGCGTGCCACCCAGCCGCATTCGTGAGGTTGGCGGGCCGGCAAATATCGCCTCACTGATCCGGGAAATGCTTGCGTGAGTTGACGCGAAAAGCCGCGTCGTGCGGACAGGCGCGGACACAGGCCGGCGACTGTCCGGGCAGGTTGCTGCACAGGTCGCAGACCACGGCGCGCCGCGAAACCAGCTTCTCCGTCAGTTCCTCCGCGACCTTCGCGTCGGTCGAGTTCGGCGGCAGGTCGGGACGGCGCTCCGGATACAGGCCCATCTTCAGCAGGAAGTTCTTGGCCCCTTCCTTCACCGGCGGCCTCACCCGTACCGCTACCATGTGCCGGCCGGGGCGGAGCGGGATCGGCACCAGCAACTCGTCGTCGTCGGCCGGGCCGGGCTTCGTGCGGAAATGGTATTCATACTCGCCGCGCGACTTGCGTTCGGGCAGCTTCGTACCGTCCAGCCAGACGCCGACCTCGGCCGCATGTGAGGTCACGATCAGGATCAGCTTTTCGACCGACTTCGTTTCCCCTTTGCGCCGGCCCGCGATGGTGAAGTCGTTGGACGAAATCTCCAGCGGATACCGGAAATGGATTGGATCGTCCTTCGCCATCGAGGCGCCCTGGATCTGTTCGAGCAGCTCGCGGAAGACGCGGTCGAGTTGGAACGGCGCCGACGCCGGCAGCCATTTGTCGTCCGCGAACTTCGGCTGCGTCCAGCTGTCGCCGGAGGTCATCTCGCCGGGAGCGCAACGCCAACCGCGGCGTGCGCTCCTTGATGACACCCAGGTCGTGCATCTGGATCGAGCCGTAGGGACAGGCCTTGGCACATACCTCGCAGCCGATGCACCAGTCCTCGATCACGATCTCGCGGTTGTCGCCGCGATGGATCGAGCTGACGGGGCAGTCCATCATGCAGACCGGGTCCAGGCAGGAGCGGCAGGTGACGGGCACGAGGTACTTGCCGAAACGCGGGCCGTCCAGGAACAGGCGCGAGTAGCCGTCGTCGTGGGTGTTGACACAGGCCTTGACGCATTCGTCGCAGCGCGTGCAGCGATCCAGGTCGATCAGCATGAGCTTCTGGCCCTGGATCAGGCCGAGCTGCTCGAAGCGGTCGGTAAGCTGCACCTGGTTGCTGTCGTCCCAGATCGGCGTCAACAGCCGTTGGATCGAATGCTTGCGCCGGCGCGACAGCTCGCGCCTGGATCTTCTCCCGGAGTGAGTGATCGGCGGCGCAGACGCGGCGCAGCGCTTCTCCCGGCAGCGCACCAGCTGCACCTCGCCCGTGTTATCGGGATGGTCGAACGCAATGCACGTCACGTTGCTCGGCTGGTTCTCCAACACTCCGTAGCCGCAGACGTAATCGCCGGGCGAGTAGTAGTTGAGGATGCACTCCGGCGCCCTTGCTGTGAGCGCTTGAGGCTGGTCGGAAACATCTCTTCCAGCAGCAGCCGATTGAAGCGGCGCAGTTTCACCTCGGGCAGCTCGGGGACCTCTTTGGCCTTCTTGGCTTTCGCCACATCGCGCAGCGCGGTCCGCTCGGCGGCAAGCTCCCGTCCCCTGGGCGCCATCGGCAACCTTGGTGCAGAAAGGCGAACTCGGGATGGTCTGCCAGTTTCGGCGTCTTGAGCAGGTCGTTCAGGGCGAGGACGAGCTCGATCTGATCGGCCCGTTGCGGCGATTGACCGGCGGGAGTGCGTTTCACGGCGGCGTGAATCGGCTCCGGCAGCAGCCCCCACAGCCGGCCCTTGTGGTCCTTCGGCGCAGCTTCACCTTCGCGCAGGGGGATGAGCAGGTTGTTCCAGTCGGTGATCTCGTCCGTGGCGATCAGCATGGAGACGTGCTTCAACTCCTTGACCATGCCCCGACGGATGACGTACACGCCGCTGTCCCGGTCGTTTTCGTCGAACATCAGCTGGCCCGGCTCGTAATCGACCAGCTCGACGACGTCCTTGACCTGGGCGTACTCTTCCGGCGTGAGGTTCGTGAACAGCGACAGCTTCGGCATGGTCGTTTCGACGAAGCGTTTCTTCTCCATCGCGGCCGCCGGTCCGGCATAAGCCGGGTCCTTCTGCACCACGTTGAGGAAGATGTTCCGCAGCATTTCGAGCATGTAGCATTCGGACGTGGCGCGGATGGTAGCGCCGCGTGGCGTTCGATAGAGACAGTCTGTACTCACCGAAGAGCTGGCCCTCCTGCACGTCGAAGCGCTGTACATCGACGTTGCGATCGACCGCTGCGCCGATGGGCTGGAAGAAGGTTTTGTCTTCGAGGTTCTTCTGCGGACCGAGCAAGTTGACGGGGAACGCGTTGCCCATGCGAATCGCCATCGACTGGTCCATTTTCCCCGACCGCGGCAGGGCGATGTAGCCGGTGGCCATTTTCTGGTTCTTGCTGCCTTCCGGGATGGTTTTGCGCAGCTCGGACCGTTCCCGAAACTCGGCCAGATCGGACTCGATCCTGGCTTTGTCGCGGGGAAAGTTCTTAAGTTTGCGAAGGTGCTCGAGGACGGCGAGACTATCGTCGGGAGTTAGGATGTAATACGCCGTCCAGCCAGGCTCTCCCTGCCGGCAGATGACCTCACCCTGGGCGAACCGCTTCACCACCAGGTAGGAGGGGAACTTCTTCAGCAAGGACTTCTTTGGGTTCTTGGTGAACAGCGACAGGTTCGTCAGCAAGTCGATCGGCAAGATAACGCCGTCGAGGTCCGGGTCGGGATGAATCTCAGCCATGGGACGGACTCCTGACGATCAAGGGGCAGAGTGCGGCTCACGTTTATCACGAAACACGGCAACGAACGGACAACTTCTCGACAGTTGTTCACGATTCGCACCGGGTGGCACGCCCTGAGGTACTCCGAAGGGCGTGCCACCCGGTGCGAATCGTGAACGAGGAATCGCCTCAGCGTTTTGCCTTCTCCTGGAACGGGAACGTATGGGCCCCAGCGCGAATGGCCTCCCGTCCGTGGTATTTGTGGCACTCGGCGCAGTCATAGCGGGCACCGCCGGTCGGGCTATGACAGCTTGCGCAGACTTCCAGTTTCGGCATCAGCACGTCGGCCGTGCGCTCGCTCTTCACGGCGTCGTGGCACTTAACGCAGTCCACCATCAGGTGCCGTTCGTGGTTGAAGGCACCGTGCCGCAGCCAGCGTTTGGGGATGTTCGGCTCCTCGTACTCCGGCAGGACCGCGGCAGGACGGCCGGCTTCGGGCCAGCTAGCCGGTTTCTGCTCGTGACAAAAGGCGCAGCCACCCTTGAGGTCGTAGAGTTGATGCTCGAGGTGCTCGAGTTGGGGAGGAACGAACCGCTCGCGGTGGTACGAAGCCATCCGTCCAGGGAACTTGGCCCAGATCAGCATCCCTTTCGGCTGCGGCCAGCAACGGCCCAGGTCTTCCTCTTTCCCGATGTCCACTGGATTGCGGGCGAGAAAGTTGAGCAACCGGCCGTTCAAACTGTCGTGGATCGCTTCCGGCCGCAGGTGCGGGACCGGTTCTTTCGCAAAGTCGTTGGCCGCTTGCTGATCCTCGGGATCGAGGAAGCGACCGAGCAGCTGCACGGTCCGCTGGCCCTGGTGGCACGCCAGGCAGTGCCGTTCGTGGTTGATCGGCCGCATGTACCGGCCGGAATCGTCCGGCTCATGACACTGCGCACACGTCAGCTTGCCCTTCCCCAGGAGAAAGCGGGGATCGTCGAGTGCCAGATGGTGCTTGTGGCCGAACTGGATCTTGCCCGGGTCCTCTTTGCCGTCCTTCAGTCCCTTGTGATCGCCGCGCCACAGGGCGAACTCGGGGTGGCCGCTGGGAAAGCCGGTCACCGACTTGAACGGCGAGTGCCCGCCGGACGGTGTCGAGTCAGGTCCGCATGGCAGGCGATACAATCGCTGTCCGGCACACGCGCAAGGATCTGACGACCGCGGTGCTCGACGTGGCATTCGGCGCAGTTCGGTTCGTCGAGAACGATCGCGTTATGCGGCACGGCCATCGGTCCCGGCAATTTGCCAACCGAGGGCGTATCCGCTTTGTCGGAGTGGCACGTCTTGCACGCGGCATCCTTGACGGCATGGACGCCGGAGTGGAAGGGCGAGAAGCGCAGTGCCGTGCGGAACGGTGTCGTGTGACACGCCGCACAGTCGCTGTTGAACGAGGCATGAGCGGAGGCGAGCGGAGCAGCCTGGTAAATCCGGGACGTGAACCCGATGCTCAGGCTGGCCGCCACGCTCGCCCCGAGCAGGACCAGCAGCCCGTAGAACACATAGCGCGTCAGCCGGCCTGCGCCAGCGCGCTGAGACCGCGCGGCCGGCCGTGGTAGTCCAGTTCCACCCACTCGGACAGGGCTTTCGGATCGCGGGAAGACGCGGCCATTGGTTCGGGCTCCGATTTGCCGCTTGCGGCTTCGCACGGACGACTGCTAAGCCGCAAGCGGCATAGACCCTCAATAAAACAGCTTCGTGATAATATGCGCCACACCCAGCACGAGCAGGGCGGCCGACAGGGGAATGTGGATCAGCAGCCAGCTATGCAGCCAGTGGTAGATCCGTTCCTGCTCCAGCAGCAGCCGCCTGCTCCTCGCACAGGCCGGCCAGCTCCTGGACCTCTTCCTGATTCTCTTCCAGGCCTTCGAGGCGGCGCAGTTTGCTGAACCGCGTCTCGGTCTGCATCTGATTCAGCAGCGGCGAGGTACGCGGCGGCTCCGTCACGAGGAACGGTCGAATGTCGCATTCGTAAAAACGCGCGGAGTTGTGTCTTACCGTCCATGTGGACCCGGGCCGCGGCGCGTGTGCTCTCGACGGTATCGCCCTTCTCGCCGAACGGGCCGCACAGCTTGTCCATCAGCACGTCGGCCTTGCGGCGCATCACCTCGACGACATGCGGGAGCTGTTCGTAGGGCGCCTCGCACGGAATGCGCGTCGTCAGCAGCCGCGGCAGGACGTTCTGCAAGACGAAACCGACGACTCCGCTGACGAGGACGACGAACAGCACCACCCAGAGACGGCGCCCGAGCGGTCCGCCGAGGGAGAAGCCGCTGTGCATCACAGCGAGCGGGCCGCTCAGCAATCCGAGCCAGATGTGTCCGCGCAGCCAGGTCTGCCGATTGCCGAGCCGCTTGGTCCTCATGCGGCGACGGTGGTAGGACAGCAAGCCGGCGTAGACCATCAGGCCGGCGGCGAGACTGCCGTACCACAGGCCGACGGTACTGCCCCCGGTAAGTGGGTTTGGCGATCGGATGTACAGGTAGAAGTACACCGCGGAAGCCACTCCGCCGAGCATCAGGGTGACCACGAACCAGCGTTTGTGCGAGGAGTCGAGCAGCAAGGCGTCACCGTCATCCCAGGGCGCGAACGGTTCACGGGCAGGGAGTTCGTCGTCGTCTCCCACTCCACCACGAGCATTGTAGTGGTTTACGTTTCGCGCTCAACCTTTCGTAGTGCAGGCGGCTCGACTGCTCTCGTTCTGGTACAATGGGGAACGACCTTTGACCGCGCCGCCAACCTCGTCCTGAGAACCGGGAGAGGCGGAGCCGCCATTCGCAGAGAGGAACAGGTCATGCAACCCGAAGACATTCTTTATTGGACGACGGCGACTCCGTTCCAGCCGTTCCGTGTGGTGATGAACAGCGGCCGCACCTACGAGGTCCGTCACCCCGAACTCGTGCGCCTCCTTTGGGGAAGCATGGTCTACTTCACGCCCTCCAGGGTCGAGGGTGTCTACGACCGTGCCGAGATGATCGGCCTAAGCCTCGTAGACAAGATCGAACCCATCGATGCGCCCCTCCGCAAGAAAAGCCGGCTGGCAAGGGCAAGAGGAAGTGACCACGCCGTCATCCTTGACCCATCTGCCCCACGATCACCTCCAAAGGATGCAGCGCACGCCGATCAGCGAGATCATGGATCTGATGCCGGCACGATGTCCCCGGTGCGACAACCCGCGCGGCTGGTGCGTTCGCCAGCGCCGGCAGCAGCGACAGGCCGGCGATCTTCACGCTCAAATCGTAGTGCTCCTTCTCGAATCCGAACGATCCCGCCATGCCGCAGCAACCAGTGTCGAGGACGGTCGCCTCCAGGCCCGGCACCAATCGCAACGCCGCCGCTGTGCCGCCGACGCCGACCAGCGCTTTCTGATGGCAGTGGCCGTGAATCACGCACGGTTGTGGATGCGGCCTTAACGGCAGTTCACACCGGCCCGCCTGAACTTGCACCGCCAGCCAGCCGTCGGCGAGGTGCGACCCCGCGGCGATGCGCCGTGTCTCCGCACCAGGCAACAGCTCCGTCCACTCGTCGGCGAGCGTCAGAAGGCAGCTCGGCTCCAGACCGAGCAACGGGGTGCCGTCCGCCATCTGACGCGTCAGAGCGGGAACGGTGCTTTTGACCAGCGCCTTGGTCCGGTGCAGGAACCCCTTGCTGATCAGCGTCCGCCCGCAGCACGGCACGTCTGCCAACTCAACCGCGTAGCCGGCTCGCTCCAGGACGCGCACCGCCGCGCTGCCGATCTGCGGTTCGTTGAACGTCGTGAAGCAGTCGGCGAGCAGGAGGATGCGGCCTGCCTTGCCGGTGTTGGCGTCGGGTCGATGGCTTGCGAACCAGCGGCGGAAGTGGTCGGCGTGCAGCACCGGCAGCGTGCGGCGGCGGTCGATACCGGCGAATTTCTCCAGCAGCCAGCGCATCGGCCCGCGGCGCTGTAGGAAGTTGATAACCGGGGCGAACGGCGCACCGAGACGGTTCAGGCTCGGCAAGGCGGCCATGAGCAGGTCGCCAAGAGGCCGCGGTCGGATGTCGTAATAGAGTTGCAGGAACTCGGCCTTGATCTTGGCCACGTCCACGTTGCTCGGACACTCGGCTTTGCACGCCTTGCACATCAGGCACAGATCGTAAACGTCGTGGACCGCCTGGCTGCGCATGTCGCGCTCCGGGGTTTCACCCGCCATCGCCAGCCGCAGCACGTTGGCTCGGCCGCGCGTGCTGTCACGCTCGTCCTGGGTTGCCCGGAACGACGGACACATGGTGCCGCCCTGCATCTTTCGGCAGGCGCCGTTGCCGTTGCACATCTCGACGGCGCGGACGAACCCCTGCTGCTTCTCGTAGTCGAAGACCGTTGCTGGTTCATAGGCCGGATGCTGCGGATCGTAGCGGAGGTTCGCGGTCATCGGTGGAGCGTTGACCACGCGGCCGGGGTTGAGCACGCCGTCCGGGTCGAAAGCCCGTTTGATCTGCTGAAAGGCGGCATAGACCGCGGGGCCGAACATCTTCTCGTTCCATTCGCTGCGAGCCAGGCCGTCGCCGTGTTCGCCGCTCAGCGAGCCGCCGAACTCGAGAACCAGGTCGGTCACCTGTACCGTGATGCGGCGCATGCGGGAGACGTCGTCGGCATCCTTGAGGTTCAGCAACGGACGAATGTGCAGACAGCCGACGCTGGCATGGCCGTAGAAAGCGCCGTCGGTCCCCTCGTGCTGCAGGATGTCGCGGAACCGGGCCGCGAACTCCGGCAGTCGTTCCGGCGCGACGGCGGCATCTTCGACAAACGTGATCGGCTTGCGGTCGCCCGGAATGCCGTAGAGCAGCGGCATCGAGGCGCGGCGCCAGCTCCAGAGCGATTCGCGCAGTGCCGGGTCGAGAGCTGGGACTATTCCCGTCAGACCGTTGACGCCGTGCAGTTTCCGCTCGAGTTTCTCGACCCGGTCGGCAACCTCACCCGCGTCATCGCCGCTGAACTCGACCATGAGCAGCGCTTTCGGCCTGCCCTGGATGACCTTCATGGTGTCGCGCAAAGCGAGGTTGCCGGCCGATAGCTCGATGAGCATGTGGTCCATCAACTCGACCGCCGACGGCCGCAGTTCGAGGCACGGAGCGAGAGCATCGAGCGCCGCGGCGAGGCTGGAGAACAACGGCACGAGCAGGCCGCGATGTCGCGGCGTGGGAATGACGTTCAGCTCTGCCTCGGTGATGACGGCCAGCGTCCCCTCGCTGCCGATGATGAGTTGATGGAGACCGGGAGTCGTTGACGGAGAGTACTGAGTTCCGAGTACTGAGTACTGAGTACTGAGTACCGCGTTCTGGAGATTGGGTGCCGGTATTTGCGTTCGGTGGACAGAGGACTCGGTACTCGGTACTCGGTACTCCGACGTAAGCCCGTCGCACAACACATCGAGGTTATACCCACTGACCCGTCGCAGAATCTTCGGAAATCGCCGGCGAATCTCGTCGCGCTGTTGCCACACGACGTCCAGGACACGACGGTACAGAGGTGCGTCCGGGGATGAGGATGCGGCACGGGCTTCCCACTCTTCCGGCGTGAGCGGGCCGAACTGTGTCCGCCGACCATCCGCGAGGACGACGCCAAGACGGCGCACATGGTCGATCGTCTTGCCGTAGACGATGGATCGCGAGCCGGCTGAGTTATTGCCGATCATCCCGCCGAGGTTCGCCCGGCTGGCGGTCGCCACGTCGGGGCCGAACTGAAGACGGTGCGCGGCCAGGGCGCGGTTCAGCGTATCGAGGACGACGCCGGGCTGGACGCGCACAACGCGGTTAACGGGGTCGAGGTCGAGGATGTTGTTGAGGTACTTGCTGCAATCGACGACGATGCCGGGGCCGATCGACTGACCCGACAGGCTGGTGCCGCCGCCGCGTGCCGTGATCGGCACGCGCATCTCGGCCGCTGTTCCTACCGTGGCGACAACGTCCTCGACGCTGCGCGGGATGACGACTCCGAGCGGTTCGATCTGATAGATGCTGGCGTCGGTGCTGTAGAGTTTCCGTGAGGTGTTGTCGAAGCGAACCTCGCCGGCAATGTGCTTGCGCAGATGGTCGGCGAGGGCGATGCGTCGTTGTTCCGTGAAAGTGGTTGCGTTCAATCCTCCTCCTTCCGACCCGCGAAACGCTCGGGGTACGGCTTCGTGCCGTGGACCGCAAACCACAGGATACGGTTGAGCGTGTCCTCGTCGCACAAATCGGCGTCGCTGAAGTCCATCGCCAGCGACTTCTTCGCCCACTCCAGTGCCGCGCCCTTGAGTTCCTTCGCCGGAGGATTGAGCTGATCGAGCGGCACCTTGTTGGGCAGGCAGCGGAACGGTTCGAGGTCGGGTTTGTCGGTGAAGCAGTCGCGCATCGCGGTGGCCGACAGATCGAGCTGGTTCATCGGCGGCAGGCCGAGAAGCAGCTCGATCGTCTTCACCATGCCGGTCTGGTTGTAGCAGGTGGAATCGACGTATTTCCGCTTTGTGTACGGGCTGATGACCAGGGCGACGGTGCGATGGCCGTCCACGTGATCGAAGCCGTTCTGCGGATCGTCCTCGACAACGAAGATGCACGTTTCCGCCCAGAACTTGCTCTTCGACACCGCCTCGACGACTTGCCCCAGCGCCAGGTCATTATCGGCGACGGACGCTTTCGGAGTCGGTAGGCCGGGACTCGTGCCGCTGGTGTGGTTGCACGGCAAATAGAGATAAGTGAGATGCGGAAACTCGCCTTTCTTCTCGAACTCCTTCAGGTCGGCAATAAACATCTTGGCCCGATAGACGTCCGGCGTCGTCAGAACAAAGCCAGGGTAGCCGGCCCGCGTGAACGGAGCGAGGCTCTTGACGTTCGGCGTCACCTCGATTTTCACCTTGTGCGTATCGTTTTTGTAGTCGTCGTAGAGGTCGGTCCACTTCGCCCCGGTCTTGTCGTATTTCGTCTTGGTGAACTCGCCGTAATTGCGAAACGTCTTCTTGAGGAGCAGTGCGTTATCCCAGAGGAAGCCGGTTGGCGCGAAGGCCAGCGGATCACTGCCCTCGTAGGGGTAGCTGCGCGCGAACTTGCCGAACGCGCGTTCCAGGTAGTCGGTGACGTACGCCTCGTTGCACCACTGATGCCCGTCCGCGCTGAGGACGCCGGAGCAGTAGAAGTTGTCGAAGAGCGTGAACTGCCGGGCCAGGGCGTGCTGGTTCGGCGTCACGTCCTCGCCGAAGAGGACGAGGTTCTTGTCGCCGTTGCCTTCTTTCATGTCGCCGAAGACCTGGTCGTAGGTGCGGTTCTCCTTGATGACGTAGATGACGTGCTTGAAGACCGACGGCTCACCATGTCGCTGCGGAACCGGCACCGGCTTCATATCGGGACGCGGCTTTTCCAGGCCGATCAAGCTGTACGCCAGGCGGTTGTTGTCGTTGACCTGTTTCGTGTACTCGGCGAGCGTCTTCTCGTCGGGCACGGGGATGATCGACACCGAGCCGAGGTGATCGTGCGAGTTTTTGCCCTTCTCGGCGGGCCGCGGCTGGCTGACGGAGCCGTGGCCTTTGACGTTGGCGACGATCAGCGACTTGCCGTCCGGTGAGAGCAGCACGGCACCGGGATACCAGCCGGTCGGGATCAGGCCGACGCCGCTGCTCTTCTCGGGAGCATCGGCGGCGGTGGTGCTTTTCTTGCCGAGCCGAATGACGGCGATGCAATTGTTCGTGCCATTAGCGGCGTAAAGCGTCTTGCCGTCGGCGCTGAGCGCGAGGGCGTTGGTGCCGCTGCCGAAAGGGAGACGGGCTTCGGGCCGGCATGGAATCGTTTCGACGACCGTGTCGGTCTTCGTGTCGATTACGGAGACTGTATCGCTGGCCGCGTTGGCAACGAAAAGGAAGAGTCTATTCGCAACCATCGCGGAAGGGTGAAGTCCTACCTCGATCGTCTTGATCTGCTTCCAGACGTTTTCCTGCTTTCCATCGATTTTCTCTGGAGCGAGGACGGATACGCTGCCGTGATTGGCGACTCTGGTTCGCGGATCGACGCGCACCTCCGTACCAGAACTCGGAGCACGCGGGTCGCCCTCCTTCGGCATGTCGCCACCCCAATTGGAGACGTAAACATGACCGTCAAACGCCTGGACAACGGCGTAAGGCGCGACACCCACCGCCACCTCTTGGATCAACTTCCCCTTGAATGGATCAAACAACTGCACCGTATTACCGCGGTTCGACGCTACCCAAAGGCGGTTGAGATTGGCCCAGATTCCCGTCGGATAGGCCACACCCATCTTCGGCTTCGTTAATTCGATGCCACCATCCGCTAACTTATACGTCCCGTCAGCTTGAAGCGAGGCTGAGCGGACGTGATTGGCTGAGTCACTGACCCAGATGCCGAAATAATTCGCCAATCCAGTGGCACTGAGGCCAACCGGCGACTTGAGAGTCTGCTTGATCTCGCCCGTTTTCGGGTCCAAGAAGACGAGACTGTTCATGTTTTTGACGACGATCATTCCCTTGTCGGCATACGCCAGATCGACAGGCCGCCCCGGAAAAGTGATCTGCTTGCCGGCCGGCTTGAGGATCTGGTTCGTCGGCACCACGATACGCCCATCCGGCTGCACGCCGACCTGGAGCCGATCACGGTCATCGGCTTTTGCCGACGCCACAACCGTCATCACCAGAATTGCCGTGATCGTGCGAATCATGATTGCCCCTAGCCGATACCGCCGTTCAGCTGAGCACGCAGCGCAAGCAAGTGCCCACTTGCTTGCGCTGCGTGCTCAGTGTGGAAACCGCTTCTATACGGGCCGATGCACGTCCGCCAACGGTCCCAGCGCCAGTGTCGTCACGCGGTCGAGCGGATAGCGATCCAGCACCTTGCGCACGTCGGCCAGCTTCACCGCCTCGAAAGACCGCAATTCATCGTCCACCGAGCGGTATTGATGCTGATAGATCCAGTTCATGCCCAGGGCCATCATCCGCCCCTTCGGCCGTTCACTGCCGCGCACCAGGCGCGACAGCACCTTGCTCCGCGCCTGTTTCAGCTCGTCATCCGTGATACCGTCGCGGCAGACTTCGTGCAGCACACGCAGCAGGATCGCCAGGTTCTCCTCGGCCTGCTCCGGCTCGCAGCTGAGCGACGCGAAGAAGGCGCCCGCCCCTTCGTTCTCGTGGAAGCTGGCATCGGCCGACTCGGCGAGACCGGGATCGACCAGCTCCCAGTAGAGACGGCTGCCGGAATCGTCGCCGACGGCCATCGCCAGCATGTCGGCGGCGTAACGCAGCGGCGACTCGGCCGACGGACCCGAGGCGATCAGGATCACGTGCTCCTGCACCACCTTGTCCTTCTTAACGACGCGGAAACCGGCCGTGCCAGGCGCCTCGCGCACTCCCTCGCGCGTCGCCGTACCTCCGTTCCACTCCCCGCAATGCCGGCTCACTTCCTCGACCAGCTTCGGCCAGTCGAAGTTACCGGCGGCGGCGACGGTCAGGTTCTGCGCCACATACCGACGACTGAAGTAGGCCGCCATCTGGTCGCGCGTCAGGGCGGTGACGCTCTGGACCGAGCCGAGGACGCTGTTGCCCAGCCGGTGCTCGCCGAAATGCAGCTTGCGGGCCTGGTCGTAAGCGGAGAACGTCGGTTGGTCCTCGTACATGCCGATCTCTTCGAGGATCACCTTCTTCTCCATGTCGAAATCCTCTCCGCGCAGGCTCGGGCGGAGGATGTCGGCGAGAATATCGACAGCGTCCGGCAGATGTTCCGGCAGGAAGCAGGCGTGAAAGACGGTGTTCTCCTCGCTGGTGAAGGCGTTGTTGTCGGCACCGATGCGCGAGAAATCGCGGTTGACGTCCAGGGCCGAACGGCGCGGCGTGCCCTTGAACACCATGTGTTCGAGGAAATGAGACACGCCGGACTCCGGCGGCGTCTCATCACGGGCGCCGGTCCGGACGAAAAAGCCGAGAGCCATCGACCGGACGGCCGGGTTCGTTTCGCCCAGAATCGTCAGACCGTTAGGCAGAGTAGTGTGCTGGAACTGTTGGCGTCCGGAACGAGTCGCCGCCGGACGGACGACTTTTTGCGGCTTTTCGGCCGGCGGTTTCAGGCGTTTCGGCCCCAGGGTGACGATGGTGAAGTTCTGTGCCGGATGACGGCGCACGTGCTCCACGATGGCCTGCGGAGTCAGCGCCTCGATCGCGGCGCTGATCTCGTCGAGGCTGCGGACGCGGTTCAGGTAATACCAGTCCGACGCCAGGGAGCCGGCGCGGGCCGAAGCCGACTCCTGCTGCATGACCAGCGTGGTTTTCAGGCTCACCTTGACGCGCTCCACCTCGTCGGCCTCGACGCCATCGGCCAGGCGGCGCAGCTCTTGCAGCAGCAGGTCAAGGGTCCGCTGGGCGCGATCGTTGCGCGAACCGGCGTAGCCGACGATGGCGGCGCGGTCCTTGAAGGTCTGATACGTCGCCCACACGGAGTAACAAAGTCCCTCTTTCTCGCGGATCTCGGTGAAGAGACGCGAACTCATGTCTCCGGACAGCACGTTGACGGCCCCCAGTGCGGCGTAGTAGTCGGGTTGGCCGAACGGCACGCTGTCGAAGGCGACGGCGATCTGGGTCTGCTCCACGCCTTTCTTGGCGATGTGATCGTGTTTCGTCCGCGTCCGATGGTACTCGATCGGTATGGCGGTGCCGGCGGGCCAGTCGCCGAACAACCGGCCGACCTGCTCTTTCAACGGCTCCCACTCGATGTTGCCGGCGACCGAGAGGATGGTCCCGTCGGCGCGGAACAGCTTTTTATGCAGCCGGCGCACGTCGGCGATCTTGATCGCGTTGATGCCTTCCTCGGTACCGCGATGGTCGTTGCCCAGCGGCGCCGGGTAGTGCCGCTTCCGCAGCTCGACGAGCACCTTCGACTTCGGCTCGTCCTCCAGGCCGTGAATGTCTTGCAACGCGAGGGCGCGGACGGCGTCCAGCTCCCTGGCGGGAAGAAGCGGCTGGCGCAGGATACCAGCGTACAGCTCCAGGGCCGGCGTCAGGTTGGTCGCGGTCGTCGCGCCCAGAAGCGCATGTGCATGGAGCCAACGCTCTCGCTGCGGTCGAGGCCGAGGTTATCCAGGGCGAGGGTCAGCTCACGGCTGTCTAGCTCTCCGGCGCCGCGCGTGATAAGGTCGGCCAGCACCGAGCCGATGCCGGCCAGCTCGGGCGGATCGTACACGCAGCCGGCCGGCACCAGGAAGTTGAACGCCGCCGAGCGTACGTGATCCATGCGCTCGGCCAGCAGAGTGAGACCGTTAGCGAATCGGTGATGATAGATTTCTTGCGGCAAGATGACCTCCGATATTCAATGTTCAGTCTGAACACTGCTTTCAAAGACACGCTCCGTCGCCGTCTCCAAAGTTGGTAGCGACGGCCTTGTAGACCGTTTTTCGGCAGCGGAACCCGAGACGGCGATAGAGTCGAATGGCTGCCTCGTTGCGTGCAGTGACTTCGAGCAGCGCGGTGTCCAGCCCGGCACGGCGGAAGCCTTGCAACGACTGGAGCAGCAGCGCGGTGCCGAACCCCTGGCCGCGCCGCCCCGCCACGACGCCGAGATTCTGGATCGCTCCGACTCCGGTACGGTCGCGCAAACCCTGGACGCTGCCGACATAGCCCTCCGGCCCGACGAGCAGCCAGGTGGCCGACGGCAAGAACCCGGGCTTGCGGCTCATCTCATTCATCAGACAGGTGCAGCCGAGCCGATCGCCAAAGCTAGGAAAGACGGCCGCGTCGATCTCTTGCCGGAAGCTGAGAAACAGCACGTCGGCATGCACGTCGAGCAGATCGGCGGCCCACGGCACCCAGGCATGACCGGCCGGCAACGGCGGTGGAGCGGGCAGTTCGCGCAGGTCCATCTCCATCTTGAAGCGCTTGACGTAGGAGACGCGAGCGATCATGACCGTCATGCGTGCGCGAGCCTGTACGCCGGGGCGATGGACCGGAACATTCAGATTGTACCAGTACGGAGAGATCGGGCAAAGGGTAGCGGCGGCGGGGTAGCTCGGCGAGCCTCGACTGAACGCTTTAACACTCCACGCCGCTTGAGTAATGGCATGGTCTCTATCGACAAGAGAAAGTCAACTCAAGAAATTGCCCGGCTTATCGCTGACTGCCGCGATGAGCAAGTAACCCGCGGCGGTGCTGTCGTCAACCGAAAACCGCAAAGTGTGCCATTTGTTATCCACATCGAGTACGCGGATGTAATAATCGAAAAGACTCGGATCTTCAGGATCTCGTCTTCCGCGGTGTTTCTCGTAGTTGTTCTCAAGCTGCTCGCGGAGCATGGGTAGGACCTTGACTACAAGCTCCCGGTCGCCGCGCAGGAAACCGCCGAGAGCCTTGCTGACCTCAGGCGGCACTTTGAGAAACGGCACCGGATCGACTCCTGGCTTGGCTTGCGTTCAGTCGTTCTTCGCATAATCTTCGCTCAGACGACCGATCAATTCTTCGATCGACTCGCATGATTCGCCGCGGGAAATTGCGGCCCTTGACCTGGCGACCATCTCACGATCGACCGGCGGCGGCGAAGCACTGGACCACGGCCAGTCGTTCAAAACCTTTTGCTTGAGCGCCTTCAGCCGTTCGATCTCCTTTCCGAGCTGGGCGGCGCTCGGCACTTCGTAATCATTTGCCTGAAGCTTCCCTACGGCCGCTTGAATGTCGGTCAAGTGCTTTAGGATGCGGTTGAAACCGGCTTCAAACGCTCGTCCAGCGACGTCAAGCTCGTCGAACGGATGACAGCGGACCATCGCCTGAAATTCCTTGAATCCTTTCGCGATCGTCTCAGAAATGCCGAGCTTCGTACCGATGTACTCCTCGATCAGATCGCGTAGAGCCTCAAAGACGGCGTTCGCTGACGAAAGCATCAGCGCTGGGTCGTCGTACTCTTTGGCCGTGAGAAGCGCTTGGACGGCCTGTGTCAGGACTGGCGGTCCGTGTTCTGAAGCGAGGCGGGCCAACACATCCAGGTTAGTCTTGATTGCGCTCTCCGTAGCGTGATTGGTCGAACTTGGCATGGCCAACACTCCGTTCAGAGACTACCTCATTCCGCTGGATTGGCGTCATTTGTCGAAAGACACACCACGTTTACCATTGTACTGCACGGCCGGTATCCGAGCGAGCAGGTAAGGTGCATTACCATTCTTGTGCCGGCCTGTTCCTCCGTTTCTCGCAGGTTTTCCGCGAACCCGGATCGACACCGTGCGTCAAGGATAGTGGCACGTGTGACTCTCCGATTGGCGAAAACTGTCACGACATGCCCCTTGCCCCATATCAGAGGATGACGCTGGAGCCAGACGGCACGGCCACCGCCTGCAAAGCGGTCGAAGTGGGTTCGACTCCCACCGGCGTCTCTTGTTCGTGGGAGAATTGAACGATGCGCTGGGACATGGCGAAAGTGATCGTCGAACGGCCGCGGCACGGCTCACACATGCGCGACAAGGATCGCAAGGGCCGGCGGCGCGACGTGCAGCGACTCGGCCTCAACTGGCTCAAGCGCGAACGAGTCGGCACCACGCACAAGTCGTTCAACGAGCACCTCGCCCCACTGCGCCGCTACCTCGATAGCCAGGTCGGCCGCCCCTGGGATGCTGTCCACGCCGAGATTCGCAAACACATCCGCACCGATTCGGTCGTGCAGAAGCACGTTCTCACTCACGTCGATCAGTACGTTGTCACCGATGTGCTGGAAATCGACGGCGTCGCCTGCCACTCTACGGGATGGTTCAGCGGCCAGCCCATCCTCTGGGGTTGGTTCGTGTGCCCGCGCACCGGTTTGCTCCGGCGCGTCAAAACGACCCGGACGAAGCGCAAGATTCGGGAGCGGCGAACCGCGGCCACGGTAGTCCCGAACCCTGTCCGTGTGGACGAGCGGCGGGTCTGCCGTGTCATCGCCAATCGCTGGCATCTCGTCGAAGTGCGGCCGCTGAAGAAACCAGCCGGGATGCCGAATGCCGTGTGGGTCGAGACTTGCCGTGACGCCCGCCGGGACTACGGTGACGTGGTCGAAGCCGTCAGTCAGCGCCCGCTGTCGAAGCGTGAGATGGAACAGCTGCCGGTGCCCGTCGATCTCTGGAAACAGCGCCGCTGGTGGACTTCACCGCGAAAGGCAAAACGCGCATGATCGACGTGAAACCGGACTGGTGGCGGACATACTTTTCGGGCCTGGCCAACGAATTATGGGAGGCAGTTCCCACGGCGGAGCAGGATCGGACGGAGGCGGATTACCTCCAGAAGTCGCTTGGCGTCGCCCCTCCGGCGAAGCTGCTCGACGTGCCGTGCGGCAACGGGCGGCTCACCCTGGAACTGGCGTGCGCGGCTATCACGTCAACGGAGTGGATCTCGCGGATTACATCCAGAAGGGCCGGAGTCGAGCGGCGGATCGTGGTTTGCCGGTCAAGCTCGAACAGCGCGACATGCGCAACGTTCCCTAACCGAACGAGTTCGAGGGTGCGTACTGTTTCGGAAACAGCTTTGGTTATCTCGACGACGAGGCCATGCCGCGTTTCTGAACGCCGTCGCCCGTGTTCTGAAGCCGGGAACTGCGTTCGTCCTCGACTCCGGCTACGTCGCCGAGTCGCTGCTGCCTAACATCAGCGCGAGGACATGGCGAAAGATGAAGAGTGAGGTAGACATTTGTTCCGTAATGTCCTAGAAGATCCCAGTTCGCCGCCTCCGCTGCTGCTGCCAACGCCATATTATCGGGGGGGCGATCCAAACGGATCAATTCCCGCTCGGAGTTTCGCTCATGCGTCAGGTCCGCTGCCCCAGTTGCGATCGCTCGTTGACGCTTCCCTCGAACGTCCGCAGCCGACTGATTCGTTGTCCATCCTGCAAAGAGAAAATCGATCTCGACACCGCGGAGGTCGAAGTTATCAAAGGCGGCAGCGAGGCGCTTGCGCCTTCTTCAGTCGATAAACCAGACATTTCTCCGGACAAGCGACCAAGAAATCGCAAGCGCAAACCGATCCATGGGCTCATGTTTCTGCTGATCATCGTTCCACTGGGTCTCTTTCTGCTAATCTGCGCGCCATTTTCAAGGACGATGGCCCGGCTCGCAATCGGCCTCGGCGGCAGCACATTTCTCCCGGCAGCCATAATGGCTGCCCGTCAATTCGAGAAGACAAACCTGTGGAGCAGTATGTCGACCATTCCCTGGTTGATACGTGGCCCCGCGGTCTTCTTTTATTTCCAATTTCGGTATGCCATCGAATTCCCGAGGCTGTTGGCCTGTTGGTTTGGCCTGGAAGTGTTCGCGCTCGGCCTGGGGATTTCAGCGCAAATCATCGATGAGCGCCATGCGCGCGCCCAGAGGGACCCGCTTGCCAAGAACATGGCTCCGAACCCGCTTGATCCGAACCCGAACGCCGGCGCCGATAAACCGGCCGGAGCACACGACGATGACGCCAACCGCCCGGTCATTGCCAGGGACAGGACCGAACTCGAGAAATTATTCGCGGAGTTGGACAACAACAACGAGGCCGTGCGCAATCTCGCGCTCAGCCGACTCTCAGCGCAGAAGCCGAACGCAAATCAGGCGGCGATCGCCCAAAAGCTAACAGCGATGCTGGAAACGACCGGCGGATTCACCTGGAAAGCGGTCGTCAGAGCGTTGACTGTCTGGGCTACACCGGAGGAAATACCGGCTCTGATCCGAATCCTGAACGATGGAGACACAGTCACGCGTTTGGACATTCTGCGGGTTATCGGTAAGTTTCGCGATGAAGGGGCCGTCGCGCCGGTGGTCCAGTGTCTTCAGGATCCTATCTGCCGTTTTGAGGCTGAGCGAGCGTTAAGGCAAATGGGCACGATCGCGGAAAAGAATGTGCTCCATCTGCTGAGCAACCCAGACCCTATCGTGCGGCGGACGGTGGTCGGAATCCTGAAGGATATTGGCACGAACGAAAGCGTACCCGCCCTGCAGGCGATTGTCGGAGGGAACGACCGTCTGTTGAGAATCCCGGCCCAACAGGCACTCGCGGCCATCACCGCTCGGAACCAGCGCTGAGTAGACCGCCCGGTGCGCAGTGGGGTTCAATGCTGTCCATAGCCTTTTGCTTCTCGGTAGCATTTAACTCCGTGAAACACATGGCGGCGAAGGATGAATAACGATCCAGACCATTCGTCGATAATTTCAATGTGAAACGACTTCTTGCGCACGACCTTCGGCCACCACGAGTCGAGTTTCTTCCGATCGATTAGCGTTATTTCGATGACCCATTTGTTCTTTTTTATATATCGCCCTTTGTAAAAGATGAACTCCACTCGATCCACCACCTCAATTCTCGCAATATTGTCGAAAGGTAATTGCCCGAGCACCTCGGATTCACCCTGCATCAAGCGTAAAGAACCAGCGTTCACGACCAGGCGCATCTTGATCGCCAAATCCTTCCAGGCTTTAACAGCGAGCGCCACGCCGCCGGCCGCGATCCCCGCCGGGATAAGGAGCCCAAGTAGTGGTGACTTATCCGAGAGGAACAAGGCCGCCAGGATCAATGCCCCAAATACCAGAACCGCGCCGAGGATCACTCGCAGGTAATACTTGAATGGATTGCGGGTCATCTCCAACCAGGAGTCGTCACCCGTCTTAGCTGCTCGCTGATTCGTCACTGAACACCTTGATCGGACTTCGCTGAAAAGAAAAAAAGAAAAGACGTCTGAATCGAATGGCAGGGTACAACGTCTTTCTCCGGACATAACTGTTTTTTGTCACCATGCCTTCGGATGTTCGCTCTTCGCTTGCCGGTTCATCAGACGCCACACACCCCGAACGTCGGCATCGTGGGATGCTGCTCCGCAGCTATCGCAGCCAACCGCTGCTTTTCCCCCCGGTTTTCAGGCCTTCCTTGTTTACACTGCTATCGCTGCTCATCCTTGTACCTTTCGCGCACTTGGTTTAGGACAAGGCAGGTCGCGACGATGGCATTCCATCACAATCATTCGCAGCATCGAACCTTTCTTATGTGTTGATGAGCGGCCGGCTCTTCTCCCCCTTCCCGTCGAGCTTATCGAGGTGAGCCCCCATTCTTTCGCCAGCGCCACCGTCTTCTTCTTCAGCTCGTTCGCTTCTTCGACGGTCAGCGGCTTGAACGTCTTGGCCCACTCGACGTTTTGCTCCAACTCCTTCTCCGTTCCCATGCCGATGACGGTCAGGGCCACGCCGTTGACGCTCTGGGCGAACCGGAACGACGCGTGCACGCAGCTCGTCGGGCATCTTGCAGGCCGTGATGCCGCCGCCGAAGACCTTCATCGCCGCGAGGCCGACGTTCTTCTTCCGCGCCTCCGGCCAAACCACATCCTCGAAAGCGTAAGTGTGCCGATCCACGATGTTGACGGCGTTCATCATGGCGTCGATGTCGCGGCTGGCGATCGACCTTGGCGAACTTCTCGGGCCGATTGTGACCGGTGATGCCGACGAAGCGTGTCAGGCCGTCCTTCTTCGCCTTCTCCAGCACCGCCATCGGTCCGCTGTCGCCGACGAGAGCGTCGAAGTCGTAGACGGCGTGGCCGATGCTGTGCGTGTACGCCAGATCGACCTGACCGATGCCGAGTTCTTCGAGATTCTTCTTCAGAAGGCTGAGCGTTTCCTTGCCGTCGGTTTCCAGGCATTTCGTGACGAGGAAGATCTCCTTGCGACGTTCCTTCAGGACGCCGTTGAGGTAGGCGTGGGCCTTGCCGTAGCCGGTGATGAATGCGATACTCGTTTTTGGGGGAGCGGTGTCGATGTAGGTGACGCCGAGGTCGATGGCCTTGTTGATGAGCGCGACGCCCTTCTTCGCGTCGTTCAGGTTGCCGACGGCGACAGTGCCGAGGCCGAGGATGGGCACCTTAACGCCCGTCTTGCCGAACACACGCTGCGGCAAGCGGGCATCGGCGGCCTGAACCGGCAGCGCGTTGCCCAGCAGCACCGCCGTCCCGGCCAGGCCGGTGCGGACGAAATCGCGTCGGGACAGGAACGAGACATCATTCATGGTGAACTCCTGAAGATTCGACCGGCGAAGGATCACCCCAGAGGATACCGCGGCGCTCATTGCACCGTCAAACAGATAATCGGGATCGGCGGCCCATTCGTCGCGCCAAACAGCGTCTTCGGATGGTTTGCGATTGCTTCCCATGTTATCATTCCACGGGGGACGGGCAGGCTCCGTGGCCGCCCGACCGTTTCGGATGGTTCGCCGCATCGGGCAGCGCCATGAAACCCGTATCACCTGCTGGAAAATCGGCTCCGACGCCGAACTTGCTCGCCGCGATTCGTAAAATGTCTGGCGAGGCGTTGGATGAATTGGTCGCCCGATTCGTCTTACATATAGAACCGGCGCGCGCCCGTGGTACTTCGACGACCTGGGCGGGGGCTGGGCGCATTGCCGAGGCGTTGACGGCGGTGGGTTGTGACGTGGTAACTCGGCTCGGCGGCGGCAAATGTCTCTGCCGCGTTTCGCGCGACGAAGGACCGAAACGGGTGCCGCGCGAACTAGCTACTGCCGAGGGAGCCACAATGCCCGAAGCCCTCGCCCGCGCTGCTTTGCTCGCCTGCCTGGAACGGCCTGGTGTATAAGCGGCGGTTCAGGGAAAAAACGGGCAGGCTGTTCATACCAGCCTGACGCGCCAGCGAAGGGAACTGCTTGTCCACCCTTCGCTTGCGCTTCAGGCTGGTATGGGATAGTCCGCAATCCAGGCTAAACGGACGTTATTGACGGAATTGAACCGGAGACTTGTGTCATGTCCATCCGGCGTGTCCTGCCCCTGATCGTCCTGGTCGGCCTCGGGGCCTTCGTCGGCCGCAGCGCGGAACCGGAACCGGAAGTCGTCTATGCCGAGGACGATCTGAAGGGCAAAGGGATCGCCACCGACGGTCCCAGTCTACTGGCGTACATCAAGGCGCGAACGCTGTCTCAGGACGATCTCGATCGCCTGGCCGCGACCGTCCGGCGACTGGGCGACAACGACTTCGAGACGCGCGAGAAGGCCAGTAACGACCTGATCGCCGCCGGTCGGCCGGCCACGCATTTCCTCAAGACGGCCCTCACGGACTCCGATCCGGAGATCGTCCGCCGCGCCCGCCACTGTTTGGATGAGATCCAATCGTCGGGTTCGGTGATGGCCTCGGTCTGCCGGGTACTGGCCCATCGCAAACCACCCGGCGCCGTCGCGGTGCTGCTCGCCTACCTCCCGTGCAACGACGAGGAAACCGTCGAGGAGAGTCTGTTCGCCGCTCTGCGCGATCGGACTGCGCGACGGCAAACCCGATCCGTTGGTGACGGCGGCCCTGACGGACAAGCTCGTCATCCGCAGGGCTGTTGCGGCACACGTCCAGGGCGCGAAAATCTGCCGAGGACCGCCGCGCGGTGGCGCGGTTGCTAACCGACGCTGACGCCCGTGTCCGATTCGAGGCCGCCGCGGCGCTGACGCGCTCCGGAGAGAAGTCGGCAGTGCCCGTCCTCATCGCGCAGCTGACGGAAGGTCCGAGGCAGATCATCTGGCAGGCCGAGGAAATCCTCGCGCGCCTGGCCGCGGATGATGCCCCGTCGATTTCTCTTGCGCGACTCCCGAGGAACACCGGCTGGCCCGCACAGCCTGGGAGAAATGGTGGACGGCCAACGGCGCCAAGGTGGACTTGACCCGTCTGGATAATGAAGAGCCGCTGCTTGGCCTCACCTTGGTGAGTGAATACGACGGACATGCGCAGGGCGGACGTGTTTACGAGTTGGGCAAAGACGGCAAAGAGCGCTGGGCCGTGACGGGACTCAACGGCCCGAACGACGTGCAACCGTTGCCGAGCGGCCGGGTGTTGATCGCCGAGCGCAACGCCAACCGCACCACCGAGCGCGATCGTAAGGGCAACATTCTGTGGGAGCAGAAGGATCAGCAAAGCCCCATCGCCTGCTGGCGGTTGCCGGGCGGCAACACCTTGATTGCGACCTTCGGCGAACTCTATGAGGTGACGCCGGACTTCAAGAAGGTCCACACGCTACCGGGCAGTTACCGCCACGTCATCCGGCTGCGTAACGGCCATATCCTGTACGTCACCAGCGACGGCCACGTTACCGAGATGGACGCTACCTGGAAGCAGCTGCGAACGGCTCAACCGGAGAAATACGCGGGCGGGGCCGGCTACTGGGCCAGCGTCGAGTTGTTGCCGAACGGCCGCTTGCTCGTCGCGCTCGGCGGCCAGAGCCGGGTCGTCGAGATGGATTGGACCGGCAAGGTACTCTGGGAGATCACCCAGCCGAACTGCGTGTTCGCCAGTCGGTTACCAAACGGCAACACGCTCGTCTCCTGTTTCGAGAATCGTCTGCTCGTCGAGGTGGATCGAACCGGCCGCGAAGTAAACAAGACGACACTCCAGGGTCGGCCGTTTACGGTTCGGCGGTATTAGAACTGATGATTCGCCGCTTTCGGCTTGGCAATTTAGTCCCCAGCGAATCGCGGGGGGCTAAATCCAGGCAGCAAGCGGCCACAGCCGGGAGAGGTTTGCACCATGCGAACACCATTGTTCTTCTGCTTCTTCGTCGTGCTGGTAGCGGGCTTCCTCCTGGGTGCCGAACCGGCCAAGCCGCCGGAACCCGATCCCCAGCTGGTTCAAGACGAGGCGGATTTGAAGTCCTTGAACATCGCCACGGACGGACCGGCACTGGTCACCTTCTTCAAGACGCGGATGCTGACGCCGGCCGATCAGAAACGTCTGGCCGTTGCCATTCGCAACCTCGGCGACGACACCTTCGATGTGCGTGAGACAGCCAGTGCCGAACTCAGCGCGGCCGGACGCCTGGCCCTCGTCCAATTGAAGGAAGCCCTGACGGTGAAGGACGTCGAGGTCGTCTACCGGGCGCGGCGCTGCATCGAGGAGATCGATCGTGTCCCGGAAAGTACCCGTGTGAGGGCAGCTGCGCCATTGATCGCGGCCAAACGACCAGCAGGAGCGACGGAAGCACTGCTCGGCTGTCTCCCCTGGCTGGACGACGAAGAGTTGCAAGAAGCGGTGTTCCAGGCACTGGTCGGCACCGGTCTGAAAGACGGTAACGCCGAAGCGGCACTCTCAGCTGCGGTGAAGGACAAGGACATGGTGCGGAGAACCGCGGCGGCGTACGTTCTGGGCCGCGGCAACGCCGAAACTCGCCGCGCCGTGACGGCCCTTCTTACCGATGCGGAGCCGCGGGTGCGTACCATGCTGCGGCGAGTCTAATCCGCGCCGGCGATAAGTCGGCCGCGACGCCGCTGTTCGCCTTGCTGACCGATGGACCGCCAACCATCGCCTGGCAAACGGAAGACTTGTTGTGCCGATTGGCCGGAGAGAAGGCGCCCGCCGTTTCCATCGGTCAAGGTGCCGTGGCGGAGCGCCGCAAGGCCCGTGATACCTGGGAAGCATGGTGGAAGGAACACGGCGACAAGGTTGACGCGTCGATGGTCAACCTGGACGACGCGGTGTCGAACGGAACCTTGATCGCCGAACTGGGCGGCAAGGTGTGGGAAAGCGGTCCCGACAAAAAGCCGCGCTGGGAGTTTAACGTCGCGGCTTCACCGATCGACGCCCGGTCACTGCCCGGCGGTCGGGTCCTGATCGCCGAGCACGGCGGCCAGCGCGTCACCGAGCGCGACCGCAAAGGCAACATCCTGTGGGAGCATCGTGTCGCGGGCAACCCGGTAGCAGTCCAGCGGCTGCCCAACGGCAACACGTTCATCGCCACCTATCAAGAACTTACGGAGGTGACCCCCGATCAGAAGGTTCTCTACTCGCACAAGACGCTGAACGGCATGATTTACCACGCCGAGAAGTTGCGCGATGGCCGTTTCATCTACGTTACCAGCGGCAACATGGTTTACGAACTGGATGCCACCGGCAAACAGATCAAGGCGGTAAACGTCGGCGCCATCGGCAACACGGCGGGCTGGGCGAGCGTCGAGCGGCTGGTTAACGGCAACTACCTGGTCGCGCTGTACTCGAACAACCTGGTCGTGGAGGTGGACGGCGAAGGCAAAAAGGTGTGGTCGATCACGTCGCCGAACCCTGGCCACGCCACACGACTGCGCAACGGCAACACGCTGGTGGCGAACATCGAGGGGCGCAGCGTGATCGAGTTCAATCGCGATGGCAAGGAAGTGTGGAAAGTGGACTCGCCGGGTCGGCCGTTCCATGCGTGGCGGCGGTGATCTTAATCTCCGGCTGCTCATCGGAGCCCGAGGCGTAAGCGCGGGATAAAGCCGCTTCCCTCGGTTACGCGTCGGGCTCCGATGAGTATTTTTCTTGCTGGAGTAATCCGAACTGGATACAAGTCTTCGGATCAAGTAGGTATTTCACGACTCCCAATCCCGCTCTTCATACTCACTCTGGGGATGTCGCTCGAACGTAGGATCCGTTATCGAGCCGCCTGTTCGCTGCAAGAACTCCAACCAAGCCTCGCGCGTTAGAGGCAGTGTCGATTCCACCGGCGCGACGGTAACGCGAACGGTCTTGTACGCAGCGTCACGACCGATCGGCACGGTCACATTCAGCAGGCCATCGGAGTTTACTTGTGCTGTGACTACAATTGTCTTCATCGGCCTGTGGTTCCTTCGATCGAGCGATTGACGCTTCTCAAACATTATCCGCTTGGACGTGCCGGAACGCCAGTTTCAGGCATTTCGCGTCTGCCCAGGATTACTGATCGGACGGCGGCGGCTGAGCGTCACGAGGCAGCAGCAGCAGAGACCAGGTGGTCTGATCGATGCTCGCGCTCAACGAGCGAACGCTGCCGTCACACAGGGCCACGTTCATGGTCCGGTGCGGCGTTTGCACTTTCCACCGTTCGCAGCACTGCGCACCGGCCGGGCAGTTGACTTCGGGGTCGGGTAGCGGCCGGACCTGGAACATGAACGTGTTCGGAAGGCCGTAGGGATAGTTATAGCTTCCTGCCGGCAGCAGGCCGCCCGCGCCGGTGACCACGCTGTTGGGCATCTCGGCGGTCAGGCCGAAATTGTGATAGTTGGCGGAATACAGCGCAATGCGCGGAATCGTGTCGCACAGCGCGTACCCTTCGGCAAACAGGATCGTGTTGGACAGTCCGTCGGTAATCGAGCTGAATTTTTGCGGCAGCGCAAATACCCAAGGTTTCCCGAACTCCAGTCGCCGTACAGGGTCGTGCCGTCCCCCATGCTGTCGCCCCAGGCGTTCCAGTTGGCCAGGTAGTTCGTGGTCCCCCAGCCCGAGGCCAGTGCGCCCTGGGCCACGGACGTGTCGCTCGGGCAGCGCATCATCGGAAAAAGTGCTTTTTCGGCCTCCGGGATCCAGATACCGTAGTTGGTCGTCGTGCCGCCGGTGGTCGCGGCGGTGGTATAGGTGTAGGTCACGCCGTTAATGATGACCGTGTTGGTCACGGTTGGGGTGGTGCCGCCGACATTGATTTCACGGTTATACCCCGAGGCCGTAATGTCGGCCATGATGAGGTTGTAGAGGTTATTCTGCTCGACGTAGGGCAGCAAGAACACGAACCAGCCGCCCCAGGGAACGGCCGCGGTGTTCACTACCCAGGTCCCCGGCGAGCCGATCGGAGGGTAGGTTCCGAAATACGAGGGCATGGAGCCGTTGGCCTCGTGGAACTGGTGGACGGCGATGGCCAGTTGTTTGAGATTGTTCTGGCACTGCGTTTGGGCGGCACTTTCACGCACCTGCTGGACCGCGGGCAACAACAAGCCGATGAGCACGGCGATGATGGCGATGACGACGCACAACTCGATCAGGGAAAAGCCGCACCGGTAACAGGAGGAGTCGGTGAGTGGTGTACGCATTGTCGTGACTCCGGCATCTCACGGATGCAGACAACAAGAGGTTGTAGCCATCGGATCTGACGTCCAGCTCATGCCTTTCTACAGGAAAGGAGTAAACGCTGGTGTTGCCGCTTGCGGATTCGCAGCAGACCTCTCACGCCAAAATCGCGTGTACCACTTCGCCATGCACGTCCGTCAAGCGCCGGTCGATGCCGTCGTGGCGGAACGTCAGTTTCTCATGGTTGATACCCAGCAGATGCAGAATCGTGGCGTGTAGATCGTAGCACCACGTACTGATCCTTGGCCGTCTCGAAGCCGAAAGCGTCGCTTTCGCCATGACTGACACCGCCTTTGACGCCGGCGCCGGCTAGCCACGTCACGAAGGTGCCGCCATTGTGATCGCGGCCAGTGCTGCCCTGGGTGAACGGCATCCGGCCGAACTCCGTTGTCCACACCACCAGTGTATCGGCGAGCAGACCGCGACTCTTCAGATCGTGCAACAGCGCCGCGATCGGCCGATCGACCTGACCCGCGATGAACGGCAGCTCCTTCGGGATGTCGGTATGGTTGTCCCAGTTCTTCGACGCGCCGCCGGTGCCGCTCCAGATCTGCACGAAGCGGACACCGCGTTCCAGCAGCCGCCGCGCCGTCAGACAGTTGCGGGCGAAGTCGGCCGTCGGCAGGGCATCGGTGCCATAGAGTTGGTGCGTCTCCTTCGTTTCCTTCGAGAGATCGAGCGCTTCCGGTGCCGCCAGCTGCATCTTTGCGGCCAGTTCGTAAGAGGCGATGCGTGCCTCCAGGCGCGAGTCGCCGGGGTTATCGGCGAGGTGAGCGCGATTGAGCCGGTCCAGCAGTTTCAGCGTATCGGCCTCGCTCTCCCCGGTGATCTGTTTCGCGGAGGCCGGCGGTCGCAAATCGGCAATCGGAACAGGAGCGGTCGGCCGAATGATCGTGCCCTGATGGGACGCGGGCAGGAAGCCGGCCGAGAAGTTGCCGGCGTTGTTGTACGGCAGCCCCTTCGGATCGGGCAGGACCACAAACGTCGGCAGATTGTCCTTCAGGGCGCCGAGGCCATAGGAGATCCACGCGCCCATGCACGGAAAGCCGGGCAGGACGAAACCGGTGTTCTGCATGTAACTGGCCGGCCCGTGGACGTTCGTCTTCGACGCCATCGCCATGAGGAACGCGAGATCATCGACGTGCTGAGCGATGTGCGGAAAGACCTCGCTGACCCAGCGTCCGCACTGCCCGTGCTGCGTCCACTTGAACGGCGATTTCATGACGGCGCCGGGCGTACTGGTCGCAGCTGCGGTCAGCCCGAAATCGACCTTCTCGCCATGGCGCTTGACCAGCTCCGGCTTGTAGTCGAAGGTATCGACCTGGCTGACGCCGCCGTTCATGAAGAGCTGAATGACGCGCTTGGCCTTCGCCTTGTGGTGCAGGCCGCCGTTGAGATCGGCGCGCAGCGGCGTCTGCGCTCCGAGCAGGTGCGCCAGAGCAAGGCCGCCGAAGCCGCCGCCGGTGTGCCAAAGGAAGTCGCGTCGATTCATGGAGATGATGGTAGCCGTTCCGCGGTCAAACCTCAAGGTGCTGATACGTCTACCGTTCAGACCTGTGCCCTGTCGTCCCTGCAACGGATTTACCTGGGGATTCGCAAATTGATGTTTCTCGATTCATCCTTGACATCCGGTGTTGTGCCGGTCAAAACAGTAGAGTTCTCCGTGGAGGCGTTTTCATCCGGATGCTCGAACGTCTGAAACCCCCAATATTCAGGAGTTCCCATGCGTAGCGCGCGCGGAATCGTTGTGGCTTGCCTGCTTCTGGCCGTGTCGGCCTGCTCGTCCAACAATAAGGGTAAGATCATTGGCAAATGGCTAATAACCGGAGGCAACGCAATCCCCGGCGGCATTCCCCCCGAGGTCAAGTTGCTCATTGAGTTCACCGCCGATGGTAGGTTCGACTGGACGGGTGCAGTCGCCACAGCATCAGACATTCTCGAAGAAATCGTCGTTCAGGAAACCGGAGAGCGGCAGAACTGGTCCATGAAAAATGAGGATCCTTTCCGCACAATGGGAGAAGCATCACCCACTCCCAGGGAAAGGAATCCCCATGGTCGTCAAGATTACTCGCCAGAGCGGCCTGCGGACAGAGGCAATCCCCGCGGTCGCGACGCCCAGCGAACCGGTCGACGTCTTTCAGAAAGGCGTGGACGACATTGTCGAGCGTTTCCGGAGCGAACCTGTCACGCCGCAGCGCTTCCTGGAACTGGAGAACGCGCTCCACGCCGCCGCGGCGGAGGCCTGTCGCCAACTTATCGAACGCGAAGCCAACCGCTTGGAAGCCGACGATAAGCAGGTGGTGCCGAGCAAGATGCGTTATCACAAGGAGACCTATCGCCTCAACAAGAAGACGCCAGCACGTATCGCCACGCGTTTCGGCACGATCACCGTGCGGTCGTTTTACTACTTGAATGAAGAGGACGGCGAACCGGGCTTGCACCCGCTGCTCTTGCGTTTGGGTATCGGTGCGGGAACGGCCACGCCGGCGCTGTTGGAACGCGTGGCACGGCTGTCGGTGGAGCAAACGCAAACCGAAACGCGGGCCTGGCTGCGGCGCGAGCACGGTCTGGTCTGGTCGAATGATCGGCTGCGGGCGGCCTTGGCAGGCTTTCGCCAGGCGCTGTTGCCGTTTGTGGCCGACTTGCAAAAGACGCGGCTGCTGGCGTGGCTGACGCAGGCGGAGCAGTCGCGTGGCCGGAATCGTCCGGTGTTGGCGGTGGGACGTGACGGCATCATGGTGCCCATGCGTCAGGGCGGCTACAAGGAAGCCAGCACGGCCACGGTAAGCGTGTATGATCGGGGGCGTCGGCGGCTGGGCACGATTTACTTGGGCCAAATGCCGGAGGAAAAGCAAGCGACGCTCACCCGGGCCTTGACGGCCTTGGTGACGGCGACGCTGCTGGCTTGGCAGCGGCCCGTGCCGCGTCTGGCCTATATCACGGACAAAGGCTCGGCGCCGGATGATTACTATCGGCGCGTGCTGAACAAGATGAAGCATCCGCGTGCTGGCACGCCGTTGACCTGGGAATGGGTGCTCGATTTCTATCACGTATGCACCTACCTCTGCAAGATGGCCGACGCCTTGTTCGGCGCCGAGACGGCAGCCGGAACGCAGTGGTTCGCGAAGATGCGGCGCTGGCTGCGGGATCGACCCCAGGGAGCGGCCCAGGTGCTGCGCTCCGCGACGCAGCACTTGGGTCGCCGCCACGCCACCAAGGGGCAGCAGGCAGAGTTCTGGAAAGCGTATCGCTATGTGCGTCGTCATCGCCGCTTGATGGATTATCAGGGCTATAGGCGGCGTGGCCTACCGATCGGCAGCGGTGTCACGGAAGCGGCCTGCAAAACGGTGTTCACGCAACGCTTCAAACGCTCGGGGATGCGTTGGCAGCGCGAGTCCGGCCAGGTGATTCTGGATTTGCGTGTGCTCTATCTGAGCGGGATTTGGGAGGCCGCGTTCGCAACAGAGTTGGCTGCGCGTGACTGGCCCGAACCGCGGGGGGCCGCTCGCCGACCGGTCGAAAAGGAGAGTCCTCAGGCGACCGCGGCTGCTTCCTCTTGTCTTGCCGCATAATTCGCGATGCTGAAGCGACCACACCCGACTGGACCGCGACGGGGCCGGGCGGGACTCAAACGATTACTACCGGGAAATATTCACTCGGGTTCGGAGATAATGTGGCGCTAAGCAACCTGAACCCAGCCGTTGCTCAAGCGAATGGGAGTACTTCGACAAGTGCTTCCGAGAAGGTCACAATATCCGGGGATGATATGACCATGAAAGATCCGGATGGGAAATACATGACAATGAAGAGGCAAAAATAACAACGACCCGGAAGAAAGCTAAACCGCGGGAGGGCGAGGCTCCCGCCGAGCCGTGGACCCCGGCTCGGCGGGAGCCTCGCCCTCCCAAATCCGGCCAGTTTAGCTTTCTACCGGATCGTTGAATAATATGAGCCTTTCTTCAACGTGACGCTGCCGGCAAATCGCAACTATCGGGTCCGACAAGGATCTTGTCCAACTTTCTACTTGCAACGCCGCCTCTCCGAGTGCAAGATGCACACTCCAAGGCGTCCCACCCCGGAGAACAGCCCCGTGCATAGCCCGATCTTGATCCTCTGCTTACTTTCCGCTTCCGAGAAGAAGCCCGACGTTCCTCTCTTCCCCGCCGACGCCAAGCTCGACAAGCTCTGGTCCGACGGCGAGTTCACGGAGGGGCCGGCCTACGGTCCCGGCGGCGCCGTCTATTTCAGCGACATCGGCAATCGCATCATGCGCTTCGATCCCGCCTCGGGGAAGACCAGCGAGTATCGCAACCCCAGCGGCCGGGCCAACGGGCTGAAGTTCGACGCCAAGGGCCGGCTCGTCGCCTGTGAGGGAGCCAACAGCGGCGGCAATCGGCGCATCAGCATCACCGAGCCCGATGGCACCGTCCGCACCCTCGCCGACCGCTGGAAGGACAAACGCTTCAACAGTCCCAACGACCTCGCCACCGACCGCAAGGGCCGCGTCTACTTCAGCGACCCGCGCTACGTCGGCGACGAGAAGCGCGAGATCGACACCGAAAGCGTTTACCGCATCGACCCCGACGGCAGCGTCACGCAGCTTATCACCGACGTGGAGAAGCCGAACGGAATGCTGATCGCGCCCGACGGCAGAACGCTGTACGTCGCCGACAGCAATCCGAAAGGCAACCAGCACCTCGTCGCCTATCCTCTCAACGACGACGGCACGGTCGGCAAGAAGACGCTGCTGCACGACTTCGGCAAGGGCCGCGGGATCGACGGCATGTGCTGCGACGCCAGGGGCAACATCTACGGCGCCGCGGGAAGTGGGAAGACGAGCGGGATCTACCTCTTCAGCCCCGAGGGCAAACAGCTCGGCTTCCTGTCCGTGCCCGAGACGGTGACGAACTGCTGCTTCGGCGACAAGGACCACAAAACGCTGTATGTCACCGCCGGCAAATCGCTGTACCGGGTGCGCTTGAACGTCGAGGGATATGCGTTGTACTGGCCGGAGGGGAAATGAGTACCGGGTACTCGGTACTCGGTACTACGCCACTCATCACGAAATGAAGGTCACTCCCATGCGTCTGATACCGACCGCTCTGCTGCTTGCGTTCGCCTCTCCCACCGTCCGCGCCGCCGACGCCGATCCGGTGCGCCGTGCCATCGAGCGCGGCCTGAAACGGCTCGATCAGGGGGCCGCCAGCTACGTCAAGAATCGCCAATGCTTCAGCTGCCATCACCAGTCGCTGACGATCGCCGCCCTGCACTCCGCCCAGGCGCGGCTACACGATCGACCCGGAGCGACTCAAGCAGCAGATGGAGTTCACGCTCAAGTCGTTCCGCGAACGCAAGGGCCTGATTCTGAAGGGACAGGGCGTCGGCGGAGCCAGCGGCACCGTGGCCTACGCCCTCTTCACCCTGGAAGCCGGCAGCCATGTGCCGGATGACGTTTCCGCGGCGCTGATCGAGTTCCTGCTGAAACAGCAACGCCCTGACGGCAGCTGGCCAGCCTCGTCGAATCGGCCGCCGAGCGAGGGCAGCACCTTCGTCGTCAATGCGATGGCTCTTCGCGGCCTCCGCCTATACGGTCCAGCAAAAGACGCCAAGGACGCCGACGAGCTGCGCAAGCGGATCGACTCCGCCTTTGCGAAGGGACGCGATTGGCTGCTGGCGAACAAGCCGGTCACCAACGAAGACCAGTCGGCGCACCTGCGCGGCCTGGTCGAGGCCGGGGTGGATGAGAAACTGATTGAAGCGGCCCGCGACGCCTTGCGGAAGGAGCAGCGGCCGGACGGTTCCTGGTCGCAGCTGTCGAAGCTCGACGGCGACGCCTATGCCACTGGGGCCGTGCTCATGGCGCTGCACCGCGCCGGTGTTTCGCCGGATGATCCGGTTTATCGCAAAGGCGTCGCCTATCTGCTGAAGACGCAGCGCGACGACGGCGCCTGGATCGTCGAGACGCGCAGCAAGCCGATTCAGATCTTCTTCGACAACGGCGATCCGGGTGGGAAATCGCAGTTCATCTCCTTCGCCGCAACGGGCTGGGCGGTGATGGCGCTACTGGAAACGGTGAGCGAGCGTGAGGATTGTGTTTGCCGCGGTTTCAAAACCGGCGAGCCGAGCCCCGTAAGGGGCCGGGTATATGACGGCACGCAGCAACCCGGCTGCTTACGCAGCTCGGCTCGCCGGTTTTGAAACGGCTTCTAAGCCGCAAGCGGCGGTTCATCTTGTCTGCCCGCCGCCACTCCGGTACAGTCATCATCCGCCCTATTCACGCGAAGGAAGCGCTATCATGTCCAATTCGATTTTCCTGCCCGCCTCGGAAGTTCGCGGCCGGCGCTGGTTCCTCCTGGTCCTGCTGCTCGTCTTCGTCGGCGCCAGCATCTCGTACAGCGTGAAGGTCCTCCACAATCGCTCGGCCATCAACCGCTGGCAGGAGCAAATCCTGAAAGCCGTCGATGACGGCGTCGATATTTCGCAGCGCTACCAGTATCCGAATCCGCCCGTGATGGCCGTGGTGTTGTATCCGATCGTCAATCTGCCGCCGTTGGCCGCGGCGCTCCTCTGGTTCTACTTCAAAGTCGGCCTCGGAATTGTGTCGCTGATATGGGTCTTCCGCCTGATCGCCCCGGAGGATCGGCCCTTCCCGGCCTGGGGGCAGGCGCTCGTCGTGCTACTCAGTCTGCGGCCCATTCTCGGCGACCTACAGCATGGCAACGTCAACTTGTTCATCCTGTTCCTCGTCGTCGCTGCGCTGACCGCGTTCCGCCGCGGGTTCGATGTGCTGGCCGGCGTCGTCCTCGGCCTGGCGGTCGCCTGCAAGATCACGCCGGCCCTGTTCCTGCCGTACTTCGTCTGGAAGCGGGCCTGGAAAACGCTCGCCGGGACCGTCGCCGGGCTTGCTCTCTTCCTCTGGCCCGGTTTCGTTCCCGCCCTCTGCCTCGGCTGGGACAATAACCAGCATCAGCTGACGAGCTGGTACAAGGAGATGGTCCACCCCTTCATCGTCGAGGGCAAGGTCTGGAGCGACCACAACAACCAGTCGCTGCCGGGCCTGGCGGCACGCATGTTGACGCACAACCCGTCGTTCTCCCATTACGAGGGGAACATCTACACGCCCGATGGATGGTCGAACATGCTGAGCCTCGACCCCGCCGTGGTGCGCTGGCTGCTGAAGGGATCTATGGGAGTGTTCGCCCTCGCCGTCGTCTGGTGTTGCCGCACGCCGACGCAGCCACGGCAAGGTTGGCGCTTGACGGCCGAGTTTTCGCTGATCGTACTGGGAATGCTGTTGTTCAGCGAGCGGACGTGGAAGCACCACTGCGTCACGCTGATGCTACCGCTCGCCGTGCTGTGCTACTACCTGGCGGCGTGCCAACCGGGAGCGGGGCTGCGCCGTTACCTGATCGGCACACTGATCGTCGTGACGCTGCTGATCGAATCGACGAGCATCAGCCTGTTCGACAAGGACTTCGCCAAGATGGCGCAGACGTATGGGGCGTATGTCTGGGCGTATGTGCTGCTCATGGCGGCGCTGGTGGTGCTGTTATCTGAGCACGCCGCGCAAGCAAGTGCCCACTTGCTTGCGCGGCGTGCTCAAAAGGCTCACGGCTTCGCAAACGGCAGCTTCCCCTCGCCGCGCGGCTTCGGGTCGCCGTAGCCGCCCACCTTGTCGTAGACACGCACGTAATCCACCAGCATCTCGACGGGGAAGGTGGTCGTCTTGTCCGGCTTGCCGACGAACTGACCGCCCACGGCAAGGTTCATGATGAGGTAAAACGGCTGATCGAACGGCGCCGGCCAGGGGTTAAGGTCGGCCTCCTTGGCGGGCTTTGCTCCCTTGGAGCCGTCCGTCTTGCTGCTGCTCCACCAGAACGACTGCGTCGAGTAAACGCGGCCATCCACCGACCAACGCATCGCGCCTGGCTCCCACTCCAGCGCGTAGACGTGGAAGTCCGCGATGGTGCTGCTTGTCGGTCAGCACGTAGTCTTTGCTGGCTTGCGCATTGGCCGGCCAGCGTGAACCGAAGTGGAGCGTACCGAGAACCTTGGTCGGCTCCTGACCGCGGGCTTCCAGCACGTCGATTTCGCCCTGATGCCGCCCAACCGCCGAACTTCTCGTCCTGCGGCAGCATCCAGAGGGCCGGCCAGATTCCCTGGCCCGTCGGTAGCTTGGCTCGGAACTCGAACTTGCCGTACTTCTTGGCGAACAGCGAAGTGCCGTCACGCTTGCGGGTCTTCAGCTTGGCGGAAGTGTAGCCGCAACCGTCGAACGACTCTTTCACCGCGCGGATGTGCAGCATCCCGTCCTTGACGAACGCGTTCTCCGGCTCACGGGTGTAGTACTGAAGTTCGTCGTTGCCCCAACCGCTGATCCAAGTGTTGCCCTCGTAGTTGTAGAAGCCGTTGCCGAGGTCGAAGTCCCACTTGGTCCGGTCGATCTCCTTGCCGTCGAACTCGTCGCTCCAGACGAGCTTCCACTCGGGAGCGGGCGGCTCGGCGGAATGGGAGACGAACGCTGGAGCGAAACCGAGGGGAACGGTTAGGGCGAACACGAGCCGATACCAGGGATAGCGAGACATTGAACTGTTCCTGCACTTTGTTTAGCCGCGACCCGATAGGGGAGCGCGGGCATCGTGACGCCCGCGCTCCCCTATCGGGTCGCGGCTAAACGACGCTGGTTACTACGCCAGGATCTTCTCGATCACCTTGCCTTCACGGAACAGCTGGATCGGCCGGCCCGTCGAGGTCTTCAGCTCCTGATGCGGGTCGACGCCGAGAGCCTGGAACAGGGTGGCCGCAACATCGTCCGGCGAGCAGGGGTCCGAAGCCGGTGCCATGCCCTGGCCGTCGGTGCTGCCGTGGACGTAGCCGCGCTGGAAACCGCCACCGGCCAGTAGGACCGCCATCGAGCGTGCCCAGTGGTCGCGGCCGGCGTTGCCGTTGATCTTCGGCGTGCGGCCGAATTCGCCGGCACAGTAGACGATCGTCCGCTCCAGAAGGCCGCGGGTATCGAGGTCTTCGATGAGGGCCGACAGCGTGCGGTCGAGCTGCGGCAGCAGGTTCTGCGACAGGGCGTTGAAGTTCTGGCCGTGCGTGTCCCAACCGCCGAGGCTGATGGTCACGAAGCGGACACCCGCCTCAACCAGACGCCGGGACAGCAGTGCGCCTTGACCGAAGCCGTCGAGGCCGAAGCGCTCGCGCAGTCGCTTGCTGTTCCAGGTTCAGGTCGAACGCCTGCCGGGTGCGGTCGGAGTGCAGGATCTCCATTGCTTTCCTGTGGAAAGCGTCCAGCCCCTCGCCGAGGGTGGGCGACTGATCGAGCGCCTTCAGACCCTGGTCGAAACCCTTCAGCAGGCGGGCACGGTCATCCAGTTCCGCCAGGGTGAACCCGGTGGGCAGCGTGATGCCGCGCACCGAGGGAGCAGCCGCGATGCCGCCCTTGCCCCCCTTGCCGGACGCGACGCCTTCCACCACGAACGGGTTGAACGCCGCGCCCAGGTAGCCGGCGTACGAGCCGGCTCCGCCCTTTCCTGAATCGCCGAACACCATGTACGGCGGCACCTCGCGCTCGACGGGTAACAAGCGGGCGGTCAGCGAGCCGAGTGACGGATACTGGACTGCCGGTGTCGGAGCGTTGCCGGTCGTCATGAAAACCGAGGCGGGTCCATGCGCCGGCACCGAATGGTTCAGCGAACGCACGAGGGCAACCTTGTCGGCCACCTTCGCCATGAGCGGTAGATGCTCGCCGATCTGCATTCCCTTCGCCTTGGTGTCGATCGGCTTGAACGTCGCCGCGAATGCCTTCCGGGGCGTCGGGCTTGAGGTCCCACATGTCGATGGTGGCCGGTCCGCCCGCCAGCCAGACGACGATGACGGAGTTGGCGCGTTGCTTCTTGCCGCCGTCGGCCGCGCTGGCCTCCAGCCGCAGAAGGTCCGGCAGGGACAGGCCGAGAAGACCGGCGGTGCCGACCTTGAGAACGTCGCGGCGATGGAAGCCGGCGCAATCGGTTCGAGAACGTGCGGTCATGAGAATGCCCCCCGAAAGGATTCTGCCGCTGGCGGCTTAGCAACGCACTGCTAAGCCGCCAGCGGCAGAAAGAATCAATGGTTCAGCAGAAATTCCCGCGTGTTAATCAGCGCCCACAGCGCATCGACGAAGACCCTCTCCCGGGCCGGCACCACGACTTTCGGCGGCGCCTTGCCCTTCACCGGCGGATCGACCGGCGCCGGCACTCGTCCTTCCGCGCCGCCCGGTATTCGGCGAAGTGCTTCTTCTCCGCCTCCGTCGGGAACCGGCTCAGCGTGGCCAGGAACAGCTCCTCCAGGATCGCCTCGTCGGTCTTGCCGCTCTTTAGCAATTTCGCCAGCCGGCCCTCCTGGCCTGAAGCCTGGACCACGCCGCCCTTGCCGCCTTTCGTCACGAAGCCGCGGAACTTGTTCAGCACGGACGGATCGGTCATCAGGTAGAGCGTCTGCGGCAGGCCCGGTTCCGTGGCGCGCTCGCAGTCGCAGGCGGTGGTCCGCGGCGGCCGGCCAAAAGTGCGAAACGCATAGGCCACGTTGGCGTTCTGGACCCGGCTGGCACCCACTTCGATCGCCCGGCAACCCGGCGGTGCGTCGTCGCCGAAGTCCTCGGTGATGTCCAGGGCGCCGTTCAGCACATCGACAACGACCTCGGCCATCATCGGCCGCAAGAAACTGTGCGAGTAGTTGTTCCGGTCCAGCTTGTTGGTATCGTTCATCTCCGAGCCGAGCTGGTAGGTCCGCGACAGCAGGATGGTCCGTTCCAGACGGCGGATGTCGAAGTGGTGTTCGATGAAGTCGCGGGTCAGGGCGTCGAGCAACTTCTCGTTGGAAGGCGGATTCGCCACCGAGAAGTTATCGACCGGATCGACGAGACCGACGCCGAAGTAATGGCCCCAGACTCGGTTCACGAAACTGCGAGCGAAGTACGGGTTTTCCGGCGTGCGCAGCCACTCGAACAGGGCCAGGCGTGCGTCCTTGCCCGGTTCAAGGGCAATCTCCGGTCCGCCGAGCGTCTTGGGTTTCAGCATGAGGGCGGGCGGCGGCGGTGGTTCGCCCTTCCTCTTCACGATTGGACCGGCCACGGAATCCGGATGGGGCAGGGATCGCAACTGGGTGCTGAGAAAGACCTCGCTGATACCGCCGCCGCCTTTCTTCCCGCCCTTGCCAACGATGCCACTCGCCTTGTTCTCGGCATCGACGATCTCCTGACACTCCGGCGAGACGCCGACCGCCACCTGACCGAAAACGTTGGCAAAAGCCCGGTAATCGACCTGGGTCCAACGGTCGAATGGGTGCTTGTGGCACTGGGCACATTCGAGGCGGATACCCATGAACGCGGCGGCCGTCTTTTCGCCCATTTCCTCCAGCGTGGAGAGCTTGCCGACGCGCCAGAACAGGTCGAGGCTAGCGCGATCGGGATACGGTGAGCGGAAACCCTTCTCGGCGGCGGCCGCGACTTCCTTGACTTCCTTCATCCACCCTTCCGGTGTGCGGCCGTCACGGCTCGTGGCTACGAGGATGCCCTTCACGATTTCGTCATAGGGTCGATTCGCCGCGAAACGTTGGCGGAGCCAGTCGTGCCACATTTGGCTGTAGCGTGCCTGCTGGTTGCCGTTCATCCCCGTCAGGGCGTTGGTGTTGTTGCCCGTGATGTCGCAATACTTGGTGGCCCACAAAGCCGCGTGCAGCGAATGGCCCAGCAGTTCGTCGATCTTGCGCTGCCGTTTATCGCCGCGCTTGTCGGCCAGGAAAGCAGCGCACTTCGTCCGGCGTCGGCAGGCAACCGATGGTGTCGATCGTCAGCCGGCGCAGGAACTCGGCGTCGCCGCTCAGCTCCGAGGGGACGACGTTGAGGCGGCGCAGCTTGGCGAAGACCTCGCGGTCGATGTAGTTGACCTCGAGAACCGCGGGATAGCGGAACTCCGGCGCGGCAGGCATCGGCACCAGGACGCGAATGGCCCGAACATTGCCGCGATAGGTGGCGACGACGACGGTATCGCCGGGTCGGAGCGCCTTGATCTCGCCGGACGGGGCCACCTCCGCGATCGCATCGTCCTGGATGCGGAAGTCGCAGAAGGCCGTCACGTCTTCTTCCGGTCCCCCCTCACCCCTGCCCCTCTCCCCCTCGGATGGGGAGAGGGGTGGAAGGGCAAAGCGCGCCTGGAGGCGCACATGGCTCGTTTCGCCGGGTTTGATGAACGCAAAGCCTTCCGGCTGGATTGTCAGAGCCGCCACGGTGCCGCTGCTCTTTTGGCGCGGTGTGCCGTTGGCGATCCATTCCCGGAACACCTGATACTGCCAGGAGCCGACGGCGAAACGTGGACCGCCGCCGTGCGTGACCTGGCCAGTGGCCTTGAGTAGGATCAGGCTGCGATCAGGATCGACGAGATTGACGCGGCGCCCCAGAAGATCGCGGCTGATGGCGGCGTAATCTTTCTCCGGGTCGTAGCCGAACAGCGACAGACGGAAGCCGCCCTTGCCCTGGAAGGAGCCGTGGCAGGCGCCGGCGTTACAACCCATGCGGCCAAGCAGGCCCATTATGTGGCGCTCGAAGTCCACTTTTTCCAGGCGGCCGTTGGCCGGGAGTGGAATGGCAGCCGCGACGGCCGGTCCCGTCAGCAATAAGAGAAAGTACGCCGCGAAGAAGACGGGCCCGATGCGGCAGGTATGGCTGGTGAACATGGTGTGCGGCCCCCGGTGACGGTCGAAGTTCCTTCTTATTTCGCATATCGGGGGCAGTGCGTCCACTGTTTTTTCGATAATGAGTCCGATGTACCGTATGTGTTCACCGCTTAGGCGAGCGGCAGGTTCAAATCTACCCGCTTTAAGTATCTCGTAACTCGTATCAGGGGGCGCTCTCCCGACTGAAAACTGTTATGCGATTTGCGCCTTTCCTAGGTTTTTGCGCGTATTTATTAGAATCGCCTCACAGTTTTTGGGTCGTTTTGAGCCATCTCGTAACAACTTCGCCCTCAAGCGCTATACTCCGTATTACCACCCGGTTGCGACCCCTCCCGCTGGTAGTTTTTGTCCTGCCGCTCGCCTTACTGAGCACGCAGCGCAAGCAAGTATGCACTTGCTTGCGCTGCGTGCTCAGTAAGCGGCGACCCCGCTACTTCTGCGGCACCTTCTTCCCCGCCGCCACCAGCACCATGCGCTTCGGATCGAGGTACTTCTGCGCCACGGCCTGCACGTCCGCCGGCGTGACCGCGGCGACTGCTTTGCGATAGTCCTCCAGGAACGTGAACCCGAGACTGTTCCGCTCGATGTACAGCAGCTGCCCCGCCACGGCGGCGTTCGAGATGAAGTTGAACGGCAGGTTGCCGAGTAGAAACTGCTTCGCGTCCTCGACCTCCTCCTTGCTCGGCGTCTCATCGCGGATGCGGTTGATCTCTTCCAGGAACTCTTTCTTCACCTTGTCGTAATTCTCCGCATCGGTGCCGATGTAGCAGGTGAATGCGCCTGGCTCGCGGTCGGCCGTGCTGCTGATGTTCGCCTGCACCGTGTACGCCAGCCCCTCCCGGTCGCGCAGCCGGGCCGAAAGCCGATCCGTGAAACCCGGTCCGGTGCCGAGGACGTAGTCCATCACGAGCAGCTTGTAAAAATCGGGGTTGTCGCGGCGCACGCCGACATGGCCCATGTAAAACTGAAGCTGAGCCGCGTCCTTCATCTCGATGAATTGCTCCGTGAACTTCGCCGGCTTTTCCACGATCGGCAGCAGGGGCAGACCGGGCGCGTCGCCTTTCCAGTTGGCCGTCAACTTCTCCACCTCGGCGATCACTTCCTTGGTGTCGAAATCGCCGACGAGGGCCACCACCATGTTGCCGGGTGCAAAGACTTTCTTGTGGAAGGCGGCGCAGTCGGCGACGGTCAATTTCTCGACTGTCTTGCGATAGCCCAGCGACGGCCGACCGAGCGGGTGATTGCCGAACACGGCCGCGTAGAATGCCCGCTTCGCTCTCCCGGACGGTTGTGACTCGGCTTCGTCGATGCCGGACAGCAGACGCTCCTTGTTGCGGTTGAACGCGTCCTTCGGGAACGCGGGTTGCGACAGGCACTCGAACAGCAGCCCCAGCCCGAGTTGCCGTTCCGACGACAACACGCGCACCGAACCGCCGCCGGAGCTAAGCCCCAGTTGGCCGCCGACGTCCTCGATCATCTCGGCAATCTGCTGGCCGCTGTGCTTTGCCGTACCCTCGTCGAGCATGTAGCCGGTTAGCATCGCCACGCCGAGTTGGTCGTCGGATTCGTGCAGATGGACGTCGCGCAGCGCCGCCTGAGCAACGACGATCGGTAGCCGGCGATTCTCCGACAGCAGCAGCGTCAGACCGTTGGGCAGCTTGACGATCTTGACATCCTTAAGCGAGAAGCCCTTGCCGGCTTCGGCGCGAAAGGCGCGTCGCGCGGCTTTTCTCCCCTCTCTCCGGTACTCCGGGGAGAGGGGTTGGGGGTGAGGGGAAGGAACAGAGACGGTATGCTCCCCCTCACCCCTCACCCCTCTCCCCGGAGTACCGGGGAGAGGGGAGATTGAACTCGCCTCTTCCTTGTCCTTCTTCGGCGGCACTGACCAGACAACGACGCGCGTCTCGGGATCGAGATACTTCTTCGCCACGCGCTGCACGTCGGCCGGGGTCACGGCGAGGATGGACGGCAGGTATTTCTTCAGGAAATCGAGATCGGCGACCGTGACGCCCTGGGCGATGCTGTCGGCCAGACCGTGCGAACTCTCGCGGGCAAAGACGGTGCTGGCGAGGATGCCCTGTTGTACGCGCTTCACCTCGGTGGCGGTCGGCGGTTCGTCGGCCAGACGCTTCAACTCGGCCAGCACGATCTTCTCAGTCTTGTCGCGGTCCTTGCCCTGGAGCAGTTCGACCTGGACTTCGAACCAACCGGGGAATCGGCCGCCCTGGTTCGAGCAGCTGGCACTGCTTGCCAACTCCTCACCCTCGATCAGCTTCTTGTACAGCCGGCACGTCTTGCCGGAGCTGAGAACGCCTTCCAGCACCGAGAGCGCGGGGTAGTCCGGATGCGTCATCGCCACCGCGTTGTAGCCCATCATCAACCGGGCCACCTCGAACTTCGACGGCATTTCCAAACGCTGCGGCTTTTCGCGCTTTACCTCCGGCGCCGTCTTGCGGGCCGGCAGATCGGCCTTCGGCAGCGAGCCGAACAGCGTCTTGATCTTCGCCAGCGCCTTGTCCGCATCGAAGTCGCCGACGACGACGAGCGAGGCGTTGTTCGGGTGATACCACTTGTCGTAATGGGTTTTGATGATCTTGTCGGTTGCCGACCGGACGTGTTCGGTCACGCCGATGACGGGGTGTCCATAGGGCGCGTTCTTGCCGAACAGCATCGGCAAAATGGCCTTACTCTCCAGGTCCCACGGCTCGTCCTCGTTGCGTTTCAGCTCCTCGATGACGGCGCCCTTCTCCTGCTGGAACTCGTGCTTTTCGTCGATACGCAAGTTGCGCATCCGATCGGCCTCGATCTCCAGCGCGGCCTGCCAGCGGTCGGAGGCGAAGTCGAAATGATAGATGGTGTAATCGGTATCGGTGTAGGCGTTGTTGGCGCCGCCGTTGCGCAGCGTCGTGCGGTCGATGTCGCCGGGCATGATCTTGTCGGTGCCCTTGAACATCAGGTGTTCGAGGTAGTGCGATAGGCCGGTGTTATCCAGGTCCTCGTCCGCGGAGCCGACCTTGTAGGCGACCATGGTCGTGACGACGCCGGCGCCGGGGATCGGTTTGAGATAGACGCGCAGACCGTTGTGGAGCGTCTCGACGCGGATGCCGTCGTAGAGGGTGGTGGCCACCTTCAGCGCAGGGTTGTCGCTGTCCCCCTTGGCAGCTGCGGCCGGTGGAGCCGGAGCGACGGCCAGCAACGGCAGCAGGGCCAGAATTGTGAAGATTGGACGAAGATAACGGTCGTAACGAGACATGGTGCTACCCTCCACTGGCGTCGATGGGCGGAAAACGGGTTTCGGTAGTGGGTCCGTATCGTCGTACCGCCGGCATTCTTGCCGGCAAGAATGCCGGCGGTACGACGAAACGGACCCACTAAACGGGTTTCGCTCCTGTCCATCGTCTTATCGCCCGGCACCGGCCTCGACCAGCGCACCGATTCCGCCGTCACGAACGGCGCGGTCGAGTTAAGGCATCGGCTGAAAATTATCGGCATTTGTTGCCAAATGCTCGGGAGCGGTCCAGAATAGAGATGAACCTCTCCCCTCAATCAAGGCACGTGGATGAGCGTCAAGCTGACTGTGATCCAGGGGAAGCCCGCCGGCAAGAGTCTTTCTTTCGCCGCGGGTGAGTATTTCATCGGCCGCGGAGCCGAATGTCACATCCGCCCCAACAGCGACTGGGTCAGCCGGCAGCACTGTCTGCTGCGCGTGACCGACAAGGCCGCCTTTCTGAAGGACCTCGGTAGTCGCAACGGCACACTCGTTAACGGCGTCCTGATCGGCGGTGAACAACAACTGAACCACGGCGACCAAGTCCAATTCGGGCCGCTCGTCTTCGAGGTGCGGTTCGACGAATCGACCGAGACGATCCCGATCGACGAGGTGTTCCAGGCCGAACCGCGCGAGGAAGCCACGGCAGAATTACCAGCGTACCGGGATTGACGATCCGATGAGACGAGTCGAACTGCTTGCGTTTCGCGGGGAGCGGCACGCGAAACGCGAGCGACGATTCCAGGCTTCCTCACGGCATCTGAATACGGGCCTGATCCTTCTCAGCGGCCTCGATCAGGGTCGTCACCTTGACGCGGAACCGCTTCGGCACCATGTCCATGTTTTCGTAATTGTTCGTGGTGCGGCCCTCTTTCACGGTGATCGATTCGACCTTGAGCTTCGCGTCCTCCGTCTTTCCGGTGACGGTCAGTGTGAGGTTGCCCTCCTGGGAGCGCGCCGTCACCACGCCGTTCGTGTTCGTCACGGACGTGATCAGGCCGTTCCCGCCGGGAAGACCCGGCAAGCCGTTCGCACCAGGTAAACCGCCGATGCCGGGTAGACCCGGGAGCGGCGGCACGCGCCGATTGCCCGGATTGAGGGGCACATTGGGGTTGAGCGTCGGCGCTTCGGGCAGCGAGATCCCCTTGACCGTCTCTTTCCTGCCCTTGCGCAGCACCACGGCGTCAACCGGCGTGTTCGGCTTGATCTCGTCGAGCTGCTTGACGAACTCTTCCATCTTGCTCGGCACCATCTTGCCATCCAGTTCGAGCAGGATGTCGTGCGGTTTCAAACCCGCTTTGGCGGCGGCTGAGTCGGGCAGCACGTCCTCGACGACCACGCCCTGTTCCTTCGGCAGATCGAGCTGATCGATCAACGTCGGGTTCGGCATCTCGATCATCGCCCCAAGCCGGCCCTCGTGCATGTTGCTGCCACGGATGTTCCGGCCACGAACCGCCGGCAGACGACCCAACGCGCCCTGGAGCTTGCAGCGCTCGGGTGAGTTCGGCGATCATCTTCTGCCGTTCTTTCTGAATCTCCTCGATCTGCTTGCGAAGAGCGTCGGCGTCCGCGGGCAAAACACCGGGCTGGAAATTCTTGAAAGCATCGTCGAGGTTGGGGAAGAGCGGCTTCGGCTGGTCCTGGGCCGGTTCGTCCTTCATTGGAATCGGGGCGGCGTGAGCCGTGAGGGCGATCATGACAGCGAGCAGAGCGGCGAACAGCGAACAGCGCCGCATCATAGGGGCAAGAGCGTTGTATGACATAATCGACCTCCAAAAGCGTGATTAGATCAGTTGTTATTGCACCGCAAGGCTGATCCATCGTCAAGAGAAATGAGGGGGAATTCGGAGAACTGCCGCGCAATGCGGTGCGTCTTTGGTATTCAGGACTCGGTATTCTGTACCGAGTATCGAATACTCGGTACTCAGTACTCGGTACTCAGTACTCGGTACTCGGTACTCGGTACTCGGTACTCGGTACTCGGTACTCGGTCACGATCCCAGCGGCAGCTTCAACGACCACGACCCCCTCCTCGGCCTGCCGCGGCGGCGAGAAGCCGAGCGACGTGGTCAGCCGCAGCATCGGCGTGTTCTCGGCTAGGACCAGGCCGGTCAGCTTCTGGACGCCGCGCTCCTTCGCCACGCCGATCAGACGCTCCATCAGATGCCGTCCCAGCCCCTGTCGCTGATAAGCGTCGCCGACGACCAGCGCGAACTCGGCGTCACCCGTCTCCGGATTCAGGTAGTAGCGTGACACGCCGAGGATCTTCTCACCGTCGGCCTCACGGCGCACCGCTATCAGGGCCATCTCGCGGTCGTAGTCGAGGTGGCAGAGCCGGATCAGGCTGTCGTGCGACAGCGTCTTCACCATGCTGAAGAAACGCATGCGGATCGTGTGTATCCGAGTGGCCGGCGTGCAGGGCGATGATGAGCGGCTCATCCTCCGGACGCGATGGCCCGCACCGTCACCGTGCTGCCGTCGCGGAGCTTGAGCGGCGCGGTGTACTGGTTCGGGTATGGATGGATGGCCAGACGCGGTTTCGGCCCGTCGGGCGGAGTGAGCAGGACACGGGCGTCGAGGGCGATGACGCGCTCCGAGCCGGCCAGTACCGGGTTCATATCGACTTCCTGGATTTCGGGGAAGTCGGCGATGCAGCTGGCTGAAGCGAACGAGCAGCGCCTCCAGGCTGGCGAGGTCGGCGGGCGGGCGGCCGCGCACCCCTTGCAGGGCGTGCCAGATCTGCGTGCGCTCCATCAGCCGCCGGGCCAGCGTGCGGTTCAACGGCGGCAGGGCGAGGGCGCTGTCTTTCATCACCTCGACGAGGATGCCGCCGGCGCCGAACAGGATCACCGGCCCGAACTGGCGGTCCACCGAACTGCCGACGATCAGCTCGATGCCCTTGTCGCGGATCATCGGCTGCACCGTGACGCCGGCGAACGCCTCGCGGCTTGGCGACCTTGCAGGACGTTCATGCGGATCAGCATCGAACGCGGCCCGCACCCCGGTTTCGTTGGTCGATGTTGAGCTGCACGCCGCCGACGTCGCTCTTGTGCGTGATGGTCGGCGACAGCAGTTTCAGCACGACGGGATAGCCGATCTTCTTCGCCGCGGCCACGGCTTCGTCGGCAGTGTGACAGGCGATTGTCACCGAAACCGGCAATACCGTAGGCGGCCAGCACGTCCTTCGCCTCGGCCTCGCTGAGCAGCGTGCGCTTCTCGGTCGCGCGCCTGGCCGAAGATGGCCCGCACCTTGTCGGCGTCCGGCTTCCAGTCGCCGGGCATGGCGGGCGGCGTCTCGTAAAGCAGCTCCTGACTGCGGCGATACTGGACCATGTGCAGGAAAGCGCCGATGGCCGCCTCGGGCGAGTCGAAGACCGGAATGCCGGCGGTGCTCAGCATGCCGCGGCCGGCGTGAACGGCAGCGCCGCCCATCCAGCACGCCAGCAGCGGCTTGCCTTCGATCTTGGCGAACGGCACGAGCTGCCGGGCCGTCTCCGTCGGATCGGTCATCGCCTGCGGCGTCAACAGCACGAGCGAGACCCTGCACGCCGCGGTCCTTCGCACACACTTCGAGAGCCAGCCGGTAGCGCTCGGCCGTGGCGTCGCCGAGGAGATCGACGGGATTGGCGTGGCTCCAGAACGGCGGCAGCGCGGCGTTGAGAGCGGCCAGCGTCTCCGGGCTGAGCTGTGCGAGCGTCGCCGCCCTCGGTCATCAGCGCGTCGACGGCCATGACGCCGGGGCCGCCGGCGTTGGTGAGGATGGCGAGCGCCGGACCGCGCGGCGGCGGCTGCGAGTGCCAGGATCTCCGACATGTCGAACAGGTCCGGGATCGTGGTGACGCGCAGGATGCCGGCGCGGCGGAAAGCGGCGTCGAAGACGGCGTCGGCCCCCGCCAGCGCCCCGGTGTGCGACGCCGCCGCCTGCGCTCCTTCCTCGTGCCCGGCCCGACTTCACGACGATGACCTGCTTGGTCCGGGCCACGCTGCGAGCGGCGCTGAGGAACTTGCGCACGTCGCCGATCGACTCCATGTAAAGGATGATGCTGCGCGTGCCGGGATCGTCGGCGAAGTAGTCCATCAGGTCGGCGAAGTCCACGTCGAGCATGGCGCCGACGCTGACGAAGCTGCTGAAGCCGATGTGTTTCTGCCTCGGCCCAGTCGAGGATCGACGTGCAGATGGCGCCCGACTGGCTGAGCAGGGCGACGCGGCCGGGCCGGGCCATGCTCGGCGGCGAAGCTGGCATTGAGGTTGCTCGGCGGATGAATGACGCCGAGGCAGTTCGGCCCGATGATGCGCATCTTGCCGCGAACAGCTGCGGATCTGCTGTTCCAGGGCGCGTCCCTCGGCGCCGAGTTCCGAGAAGCCCGCCGAGATGACGATGGCCGCCGGGACGCCGCGCCGGCGCAGTCCTTGACGAGGCCCGGCACCGTGGCAGCCGGCGTGGCGATGACGGCGAGGTCCGGCCGTTCGGGGATGCCGGCGAGGTCCGGGTAAGCGCGGACGCCGTGGATCGCCTTGCGTTTCGGGTTGACCGGATAGACGACGCCGCCGAACGGGTTGGCGAGCAGGTTGTGCATCAGAATGCTGCCGACGCTGCCCGGTGTGGCACTGGCCCCGAGGACGGCGACGGATTGCGGCTTGAAGATTGGGTCGAGAGAGTGGCGGACGGCGGGCATGGGGGACCTCCCGTTTAGCCGCGAGCTTTTGCGAGCGCTGCAGCAGCGCTCGCAAAAACTCGCGGCTAAACGAAACAGCGTCACGGATGCACGAACTCATGCTCCGGATGCCGCACCGTCAGCACCGGGCACGGCGCGCTTGCGCACCACCTTTTCCGCGACGCTGCCCAGCAGCATGTGGACCAGACCGGTGCGGCCGTGCGTGCCCATCACGATCAAATCCACGTCCTTCTCACGGGCCGCGCGGACGATCTCGGCGAACGGCACACCCTGCGCGACCTCCGTATGGATGGTCAGGCCGGTCAGGTTCATTTCCTTGATGACTTTGTCCAGGGCGGTCTGTGCTGCGGCCTTGAATTGGTCCAGCGGCGGCATCATCAACGGCGTCATCAGCACGGCTTCGGGGATGAACACGGCCATGTCCTGAACGACGTGCAGGACGTACAGCTCCGCGCCGAACTTCTCCGCGAAAGCCGCGGCGTACTGGACGGCGATCTCGCTGTACTTGCTGAAGTCGGTGGGCACGAGGATGCGGTGAAGGTCGATCATGGGTGGATGCTCCGACATGCTTCTCCCCTCTCCCCGGTACTCCGGGGAGAGGGGTCGGGGGTGAGGGGAAGAGGAGCCTGACGCTGTTCTGCGGCTCCTCCCCTCACCCCCAACCCCTCTCCCCGGAGTACCGGGGAGAGGGGAGAAGACAATCACGATCGCGCCAGTCGATGAAACGCCTCGCGCATTTGTTTCGTTACCGGGCCGGGTTTTCCGGAGGCGATGACCCGGCCGTCGCACTTCACCACCGGGATCACCTCCGCGGCGGTGCCGGTCAGGAACACTCGTCGGCGGTGTAGATGTCGTGCCGGGTCAGGGTCATCTCACGCAGCGGAATCTTCGCCTTCTCGGCCAGCTCCATGACCGCGTTGCGCGTCACGCCCTCCAGGATGCCGGCGTGCGGCGGCGGCGTGCGCAACTCGCCCTTTTTCACGACGAAAATGTTGTCGCCGGTGCATTCGGCCACCTCGCCGTTCTGGTTGAGCATGATCGCCTCCAGGCAGCCGGCCCGGATGGCCTCGATCTTGGCGAGGATGTTGTTGAGATAGTTCAGCGACTTGATGCGCGGATTGACGGCGTTGGGATGATTGCGGATCGTCGCCGCGGTCACGACCTCTAGTCCCGATTCATACAACTCCGGCGGATAGAGCGCGATGTCATCGACGATGATAATGATCTGCGGATCGGTCGTCTTGCGCGGATCGAGGCCGAGGCTGCCGGCGCCGCGCGTCACCACCAGGCGGATGTAGCCGTCCTGCTTGTTGTTGGCGCGCACCGTATCCTCGACGGCCCGAATCATCTGCTCGCGCGGCATCGGGATTTCCAGCCAGAGGTGGCGAGCGCTTTCGTACAGGCGGTCGATGTGTTCGCGCAGCCGGAACACCTTGCCGGAGTAAACGCGAATGCCCTCGAACACGCCGTCGCCGTAAAGCAGGCCGTGGTCGTAGACGCTGACCTTCGCCTCGGACTTATCGAAGAATTTGCCGTTGATGTAGACTTTGGTCATGGTGTGGCTCACAGGAAGATTCACCACAAAGACACAAAGAACACAAAGGAAGAAAAAAACCGGAGGGAACCGGACAATTCAATGCAGACCGGTTCCTTCCGCGTTATCTCCGAATTGTCTTTCTTTGTGTCTTTGTGGTGAATGATTTAGACCGCCCCCGGCAGCGGCATCCACCGTATTGACGACCGGAAAGGCCCACGGGAACGAGTAGTGCGGCGCTTCCGCGGCTCCTTCCACCTTGCCCGCGACCAGGCGGACGACACGATCGGTGGCGGACAGGATCTCGACGTTGTGTGTCACCATGATAATAGTCAGCCCGTCTTGCCGGTTCAAGTCGCGCAGCAGCCGGACGATCTCGCCGCCGATGGTTGCGTCGAGGTTGCCGGTCGGCTCATCGGCGAGCAGGACGCGCGGCCTGGCGATCAGTGCCCGGGCGATGGCCGCACGCTGCATCTCGCCGCCGGACAACTCGCGCGGCTTGTGCGTCAGCCGATGCGACAGGCCGACGCGGTCGAGCAGCTCCGTCGCCCGGTGCCGCAGCTCGCGCCGCTTGCGAAACCAGCCCAGCACCGAATGCGAAATCATCATCGGCATCAGGACGTTTTCCAGGGCCGTCAGCTCCGGCAGCAGGTGATAGAACTGGAAGATGAAGCCGAAAACGCCGTTGCGCAGCCGGTCGCGCCGCTCGGACGGCAGATCGTCGATGCGTTCACCGTCGAACGTGATCCGGCCCTGGTCCGGCTTGTCGAGCGTGCCGAGCAGGTGCAGCAGCGTGCTCTTGCCCGAGCCTGAATTGCCGATAATGCTGAGGAACTCGCCGGCGCAGACTTCGAGATCGACGCCTTTCAGCACCTCGGTGACGACGGCGTTCTTGCGATAGGTCTTGTGCAAGCCGGTGGCGGTGAGGAGGGGAGCGGATTCGGACATCGTGAACGTCTCCTTGGGACAATTCGTTTAGCCGCGAGCTTTTGCGAGCGCTGGGCTCAGCGCTCACAAAAGCTCGCGGCTAAACAATCGAAGTCCGATTATTCATACCGCAGCGCCCGCACCGGATGCAGCAGCGCCGCCCGCAGTGCCGGCAGCACGCTGAACAACACCGCGATGCCGACCGCGCCGAGATTGACCAGCAGCACGCTCATCGGTTGAATGTCCGTCGGGATCGAGTCGAAGTAGTAGACGGTGCGCGGGAAAATCTCGGTGCCGGTGATTTTCGAGAGGCCATGCTCGATTTGGTTAATGTTGATGGTTATGGTGATGCCCAACGTGGTGCCCAGCGCGGCGCCGACGACTCCCAGCAGCAGCCCGTACCCCAGGAAGATTTTCAGGATGCCGCCGTTGGACGCGCCGAGAGCCTTGAGGATGCCGATGTCGCGCGTCTTCTCGACCACGATCATCGAGAAAATGGCCAGGATGCCGAAGCCGGCCACGGCGATAATCATGAAGAGCAACACGTTGAGGATTCCCTTCTCGACGCTGATCGCCGCCAACAGAGGCCCCTGCATGTCCTCCCAGGTTTTCACACTTAGCCCGTGACTCTCGAACATCTCTTGCAGCCGCGCCACGACCGCTTTCGCATCGCGATAGTCCTTCAACCGGATCTGGATACTCGTGGCCCGGTTGTCGAGGTTGCGGAATTGCTGGAGGTCAGCCAGCGGCATGAAGACGTAGTTCGAGTCGTACTCGCTCATCTCCGTCCTGATGTAGTCGGCGATCACGAAGCGCCGCGTCTCGGGGGACAGGTTCGGCGATTTGACTGTCGTCAACTGAATGTCGTCGCCGGGTTCGAGGATGGTGATCTCCTTGATGCTCCCATCGGGCTGCTTCTCGCGGAAATGAGTGATGGCCCAGCCGATGTAGATGCCGACGGGCCTGGGAGGCGGACTCCGTACGGCTTCCGGCGCCTCTGCCTTGTCGGGCCGAAACTTCTCCACCCACGGCGGCTGCACTTCTTTCACCACAGGATCGAGCGGCGGAGCGAACCGGTCGAGAGGATCGGGAGCCACCACGACCGGCCCGTGCGACCAGTGCTGCTGAATGTGCCGCTGCCACGCTTCGGGACTCAGGTCGAACGTCGGATGTGTGCGGTTTTCCTCCCGCGTGAGATACTCGACGAAGCCGCCGACGCGAGCCCGTCCTTCCGGATCGATGCCGATGAGCCGCACGGGCCGGGTACACGGCATGGTCCCGCATTTGTAGTGCAGCATGGCGAAGACTTCCAACGTCGGCGTCATCGCCTCGATGCGGGCGTAGAGGAACGGATCGGCAAGGATGGCCGCCATTCGCATTTCCGGGTCGTAGAAGCCGTCGTAGTCGGGGGATTCGATGACCAAATCGGAGATGAGGCCGTGCAAGCGCTGACGCAGTTTGGTGCTGAAGCCGGCCATGACGCTGTTAACGACAATCAACGTCGCCACGCCAAGCATGACGCTGGCGATGCACGCCAGGGCCAGGTAGCGCGTCAGCAGGTAGCGCCAGCAGAGCAGCAGTTTGTACAAAGGCAACCCTCCGTAACGATTTCGTTTAGCCGCGAGCTTCTGCGAGCGCTGAACGTCAGCGCTTGCAGAAGCTCGCGGCTAAACGGGATTGCTTTTCTCTGGCCGCAACAGCGGAAACAGGATCACGTCCCGGATCGTCGTCGTGTTGGTCAGCAGCATCACCAGGCGATCAATGCCGATGCCGAGACCACCGGCCGGCGGCATCCCGTGGCGCAAGGCCCGCACGAAATCGTCGTCCATCTTCGCCATCGAATCCTCTTCCGACAGCCCGGCCAGCTGCGAGCGGAACGTCTGCTCCTGCATGATCGGATCGTTCAGCTCCGTGTAGGCGTTGGCCAGCTCCATGCCGTGGACGTACAGCTCAAAGCGCTCGGCAAGGTCCGGGTTTGCGCGGCTTCGTTTCGTCAGCGGGCACAGCGACGCCGGGTAGTCGTGGACGAACACCGGCTGGTTCGACGCCGCCAGTTTCGGCTCCACGCACGTCTCGAACAAATGATGCACCAGCACGTCGCGGTGCATCGGCACCCCCGTCTTCTCGTCGGCCGTGCGGATGCCGTGCTTCGGAGCAACGGCCCTCACGGCGGCGTCATCGGCCATGTCGGCGCCGACGTGTTCGCGGAACAGGTCGGGATAACGAAGGCGCGGCCACGGCGGCGTGTAATCCAGGGTGCGCTCGCCATAGGGCAGCACCATGCCGACAGCTGTACCGCCGACATTCTTGTCGGCACCAGCCTGTGCCGACAGGAATTCGCCTGTACCGCCGACATTCTTGTCGGCACCAGCCTGTGCCGACAGGAATGTCGGCGGTACAGTTGAAGCCACGCCGCCGCCCAGCACCTGCACACAGGCGACGATTAGCCCCTCGGTCAGGTCCATCATGGAGCGATAGTCGCCGTAGGCCTGGTACAGCTCCATCATGGTGAATTCGGGGTTGTGCCGCGGGCTGATGCCCTCGTTGCGGAACACCCGGCCGATCTCGTACACCTTCTCGATGCCGCCGACCAGCAGCCGTTTCAGGTGCAGCTCCAGGGCGATGCGCAGGAACAGGTCGATGTCCAGCGCGTTGTGATGCGTGATGAACGGCCGTGCCGCGGCTCCTCCGGCGATGGCGTGCAACGTCGGCGTCTCGACCTCGCAGAAACCCTTGTCGTCGAGAAACCGGCGGATGGTGCGGACGATCAGGATGCGCTTGCGGGCGCGGTCCAGCGTCTCCGGATTGTAGATCAGATCGAGGTAGCGATGCCGCAACCGGAACTCGATGTCCTGCATCCCGGCGTGCTTGTCGGGGTGCGGCTGGAGCGACTTGCCGAGGAAAGTCAACTCCTCCGCCCATACCGTCAACTCGCCGGTCTTGGTCTTGCCGAGCCAGCCTTTAACACCGAGCAGGTCGCCGAGGTCGAGCTGCTGGGCCAGTGCCCACGCGGTCGCATTGACGTTCTTCTTGCTGATGCCGAGCTGGAGGCGCCCCGTCCAGTCGCTTGCGGTGAGGAAATGCAGGTTCCCCATCGTGCGGCGCAGCACGAGCCGGCCGGCGATGGTGACGCGCGTCGGTGGGTCGCTGTCTGGAGTCAGGGTGCGCACGTCGGCAATGGGCTGATGGCCGTCGAAACGACCGCCCCAGGGATCGATGCCCAGGGCTTCTATCGCCCGCAACTTCTCCAGACGACTGGCTTCATGGTTCTCTTGCTCAGACACGGCGTCAGACTTTCTAGTTGGAGGACGAGACAGGGTGGGTACGTCACGGATGAGAAATGGATTTTAGCGGATGGGGACGGCGTGTCAATTGCAGTGGGCCGTGTCGTTTACGTTTCGCACGGAGAGAGCGAAACGAAAAACGAGACGCGGATAGGATAGAACCCGTCCAAGAATGATTCCCTCGAATGGGAAGGGGGCGAAGTCCGGGTCTCGACTCCAGCAAGCTGCGATTCGTGTTACGGCCACAATCCTTGAGCCCAACCGCAGCACCCACGTCCGACAATGTGATGTCTATTGTGATCTGGACGGCCGAGTGTTCGCACTGGATGAACACGATGCCCAGGAGCGAAGCCTTCTTGATGATCTCCGTCGACGGGCGGCAGACAAGCCCAAGTGGCATGAATTCGAGAATTACTGGCCGCTTGGAGTAGGTCGATTCTACGACGACCGTGGCCTCACACGAAAAGAGTCGATCCAGACGATCGTGTTCCAGATCGCGCAAGATCTCAGTTCGCGCCTCGCGCTCGCCACTGGCTTAGCCCGCCCTTCCGACTACCGGGATCAACTCGAAGAGATTGCCCGCGAGCGATTCAAAACGGGCCGTGAGTTCTGTAAGGCGACCAGCCTCTCCGAAGATATGGCCAGCCACCTCTTCGCGGGTCGGAAGCACCTGTCGATCGAGACGTTATCCCAAGTGGTGGAGCGTCTCGGTTGCGCTTTGCGGATCGTGCCGATCGCCGAAAACGAAGTTGACGGAAAAAACGAAGTCGCCGCCTGCTCCACTGCGAACGGCAACCGCTAAAACCCGGCGTCACACCAGCACCAGCGCCGCCAGCACGAGTCCCAGCGTTGCCATCAATGCGCATTTCAGCAGCAGCACGCGCCGCTGAAAGCTCTTTTCGGCGGCCGGTTCCTCGATCATGCGCCGCAGGAACTCGACGCGCTTGGCGATCGTCGAGTGTTGCCACGACTGCAACACCCCCGGCCGGTCGCGGCTCAGTCCGTTCACGACCGCCACTTTCTCCAGCGCCCGGATGAACGTCTGCACGCCGGTCGGACACAGATGTCCGCCGGTGCCGGTCGCCGCGCCGTCGGTGTGGTCGGCACAGTCCGAACGCGGACACGACACTGTCCGGCAGCCGAACACGTCCGCCTGGCGCTCGCAGCGGCGGGAGAGGAAGCCGAAGACGACGAAGATATACGCCAGCATCGTCGCGACGGGTGGCAGCATTTTGAGATACCGGTGGTGCCGCAGCGTGAAGAATCCGGCTGCGGACGACTCGGCTTCTGGAGCGGCATCGGGCGCCTCCTCGACGAGGGCGACCGGCGTCGCCGAGAGATTGGCGAACTCTGTCGGAACTGGCACGGTGAGACGCCAGACGGAGGCCGAGAGGACAAATACGCTCGCCAGCAGGAAGGCGAGATAGAACGGGATGTGCCGATGACGCACGTGGCCGATCTCGTGGCCCAGTACCGCCTCGACTTCATCCGGCGTGAATTCTTCCAGCAGACGATCGGTGAAGATGACGTAGCGCGGCCAGGGCAGCAGGCCGATCACCATCGCGTTGGCCATACCGTGGCGGGTGTTCCACAACAGCAGACCGCTGCACCGAAATCCGAGGCGTTTGGCCGTGTCGAGGAGTCGGCATGTCAACGGGCTGTCCGGCAGCGGCTTCAAGCCCAGGACGATCCGCAGAAGCCACGGCATGAGGGCGAACGCGGCCAGGACGGAAAGGAAACCGAGCGAATGCAGCAACCAGTCCCAGCGCCGCCACGCTTCCTCCGGGATCAGACGCTGCATCTCTTTTTGGACGAGCAGCAGTCCCAACGGGATGCACACCAGCGCCAGCTTCTGCCGCGCCTGGAACAGGATGTAACCCCAGCGCGTGGCCAGCGTGTCGGGGAGACGGAACACCGGGCGCGGCATGGCGGTGAACGCGGCGGCCGGTTCGACGATGCCGTCGCGCTCCGGCAGGCTGATTTCGAGAGCCGCATCGAAGTGTCTTGCTCCCCACTGCGCCCGCTCCGCGTCGTAGAAGCAAGCCCAGGACAGCAACAGCGACACGAGGAACGGAGCCAGGACGATAACTTCGGCAAAGGGAAGCAAGCGCTCGCCGATGCGCCAGAATCGGCCGACGGCATCACCCCACCCGAAGACCAGCAGCGCGAGGACGTACAGAACGAACACCAGCACCTGATGGCGCGAGCGGCCTTTCTCGTAGCGCGTCAAGACGGACTCACGCACGAAGAAGTCGGGGGACAGGGCACGTCGAACCCCTCGGCTTAATCGAAGTGCCGACAGGGTTGAGACGAACACGGTGAAGGCGGTCAGGACGACGCTGAGCCACGGCAGGTCGCCCCACGGCGGCACCGGCCAGTCCTTCCCCACTTCCGGCAGGCAGACCAGCGATAGAAACACGAGCAGCAAGAACGGCATAACGGGACGGCTCCGGATTCCACCAGGGGGCGCAGATCTATTCTACCTCACCCCGCCCGCTGGGCAAAGGCAACCATTCGACTTGCCGCTTGGGGCTTGCACTGCCGCGCCGTGCGTTTACATTAAATGGGTCGCTTTCGTGAGCCACGCTTTGAGGACCGCCATGCACCGCATCCTACCGCTCAGCGTCATCGCCTTCGTTCTCTTCATTCCGGCCGTTCGCGCAGCCGACGACAATTGGCCGCAGTTCCGTGGCCCCACCGCCGATGGCCATGTCTCCGGCCACGGTCTGCCGCTGGAGTGGAGCGAGAAGAAAAACATCGTCTGGAAGACGGCGATCCCGAACAAGGGCTGGTCGTCGCCGGTCATCTGGGGCAAGCAAATCTGGATGACGGCGGGGCTTGGCAGCGTCGAGAAGCAATCCCCTACCGACGGCACGCAACTCTTCGGTATCTGCGTCGATAAGGACACCGGCAAGATCATTTACAACATCAAGGTGTTCGACGTTGAAAAACCTGGAACCTGCTTCGCCTACAACAGTTACGCCTCGTCGACGCCGGTCATCGAAGAGGGACGTGTCTATCTGCATTTCGGCAGCCCTGGCACCTGTTGCGTCGATACCGCCACCGGCAAGGTGCTCTGGAGCCGTAACGATCTGCCCTGCGACCACTGGCGCGCGGCCGGATCGTCGCCGATCCTGTTCGAGAACCTGCTCATCCTCACGTTCGACGGCTACGACGTGCAATACCTCGCCGCCCTCGACAAAACCACCGGCAAAACGGTCTGGAAGACGGACCGCAACATCACAACCTACAAGGACAACAAGAACGGCGACATCAAGAAGGCGTATTCGACGCCGGCTGTCGTGAAGGTCGAGGGCCAGTTGCAGCTGGTGTCGCCGTCGGCACAGGCCACGATCGCCTACAATCCGCGCACCGGCGAGGAGCTATGGCGGGTGCAGCACGGCGGCATGAACGCGGCGACGCTGCCGTTGTACGCTCATGGCCGCATCATCATCACCACGGCGGCGGGCGGCGAACAACTCGTCGCCATCCGCCCGGAGATGAAGCAGCCGCCGGAGAACCGCATCGACTGGACGTTCAAGAAGAGCGTGCCGACGCGCCCGTCCCCTCTGTTGATCGGCGATTTCATCTACATGGTCAGCGACGGCGGCATCGTCTCGTGTGTGGAAGCGAAGACCGGCCAGCTCGTCAACACGACGCGGTTGAAGGGCAAGTTCTCCGCCTCGCCGATCTACGCCGACGGCCGCATCTATTTCGTTAGCGAGGACGGTCCGACGACGGTCGTCGAAGCGGGGAAAGAGCTAAAGGTGCTGGCGATCAACGAGCTGGATGATGCCTGCATGGCATCGCCGGCGGTGTCGGGATCGGCGCTGTTCTTGCGGACGCGGACGCATTTGTATCGGATTGAGCAGAAGTGAGCGCCGGGCGGCGGGTGACCGGGCTTCCGAGTAAATCAACCCCGGCCACCCCGTCAGACCTCAACTTAGGTCAAGTCGTTAAGCGGGTTACAGAGCGAAATCCCAGGATGACAGCCATTCCTTTCGGAATCTTACCAGTGTAGAGGAAGCCACACGAAAGCGGCGCTAGATCGACGGCCTTGCGGTAAACCACGTCACGATCTGGGCTGTGACAGATCACCCTGGCACTCAGCACCTTCAGGTGTTCATCCCGCTTCAGATCGACCATGAGGATCCACTCGGAAGGGTACTCCTTCTCGATTTCCTCGCGGGTGAGGATTTCTTCGTTCATGGGAATGACCTCTTGAGAATCTGGCTGAGCTCGATTGTACTGACAACGCTTGGCGGCCACAACGCCCGCAGTCAAGTACATTTTCGTAGCCCGACGCGTCAGCGCGGGTTGCGACTCCACCCTCGCTGATGCGTCGGGTTCTGAAAAACCCCACGCCGCAATAACGGAAATGCACCCCACTCCAGAAAGTCGTTGCCACGCCGCCGCATCTGTTGTAGCCTTTACATAGATGGGTCTCCTCGCCCTTCCCTCCTGCCTCGCGCCCCGTAATTCGCCTTCCCGCCAGACACGAGCAACCATGAACGCACCGCTTTCCATAACGCACGGCATCGTTCTGCATGCTCTGCTTGTCGTTGCCGTCGTGGGAGCTGTTCCGTCGCTCAGTGCCGCGGAGCTGAGCTGTGCCTCCGCAACCGTCGAGTTCAAGGACGCATTCGCCGGCCGGCAACTCCTCGTCTCCGACGCCGGCCGCGACGTCACACGCGCAGTGCAGTACAGCAGCGACAATCCCGCGATCGCACGAGTCGATGCCGCTGGATATATCACACCGACCGGCGACGGGGCGACCAGCATCCGCATCACATTGGGGGCCGCACGGCTCGACGTGGCCGTCAAGGTGGCCGGTTTTGGCTCCGGGCGCTCCGTGGACTTCAAGACGGAACTTGTCCCGCTGCTGAGCCGGCTGGGCTGCAACGCCGGCGGCTGTCACGGGAAGGCATCCGGCCAGAACGGCTTCAAGCTCTCGCTCTTCGGCTTCGATGCAGAGTTCGATCACGAGGCGATCGCGAAGGAGGCACGCGGCCGGCGCGTCTTCCCGGCCGCTCCCGATGCCAGTCTGCTCCTGTTAAAGGCGACCGGTCAAGTACCGCACGGCGGCGGCAAGCGGTTGCAGAAGAACGGCTACGAATATCAGCTCTTCCGCCAATGGATCGTTGCCGGGATGCCGGCCTCGGCTCCCGACGCCCCGCACATCGTCAAGCTGCGCATCGATGCCGGGCGACCGTGTTCTGCGGCACGAACAGGTGCAGCAACTGGCCGTGCTCGCCGAGTACAGCGACGGTTCGATGCGCGACGTGACCCGGCAGTCGGAGTATTCCAGCAACCTCGACGTGGTGGCGACCGTGGACGCCGACGGCCTGGTCCATTCCGGCCGGCTGAGCGGCGAGGCGGCGGTCATGGCCCGCCACATGGGCTACGTCGCCGTCTTCCGGGCGCTGGTGCCGCACGGTGAACCGCTGAGCGAGATTCCCGAATTCAAGCCGGCCAACTACATCGACGAGCTGACCGTCGCCAAGTGGAAGAAGCTCGGTCTGCGGCCGTCGCCGACTGCGGACGATGCCACATTCCTCCGCCGTGTGACCGTCGATCTGTGCGGCCGACTGCCGACGACAGCGGAAGCCCGCGCCTTCCTGACCGACACCGCCGCCGACAAGCGGGCGAAGCTGATCGACAGGCTGCTCGATTCGCCGGACTATCCCGCCTATCTTCGCCATGCGCTGGGGCAGCATCCTGCGCAACTCGAACCTGGCCGGCGCCGACCAGGCGGCCTACGCCTTCCACAACTGGCTCAAGGACATGATCGCCCGCAACCGTCCCTACGACGAGTTCGTGCGCGGCATCGTGGCGGCGGCCGGCGAGTGGCAGGACGCGCCGGCGATCAACTGGTACTGGCAGAACCGCGACGACCAGCTGCACCAGGTGACCGCCGACACGGCCCAGGTGTTTCTCGGCATTCGCCTGCAATGTGCCGCGCTGCCATCACCATCCGTTACGAGCGCTGGGGCCAGGCCGACTACTACGGGCTGGCCGGCTTCTTCACGCGCCTGGGCCGCAAGAGCTTCGGCGAGCCGCCGCCGTACTACGCCTCGGCCTCGGTCACCACCGGCGAGAAGAACCCGCTGACCGGCAAGACGCCGGAGCCGAAGTACCTCGACGGCACCGAGCCGAAGTTCACGCCGGAGGACGACCCGCGGCACGCTCTGGTCGACTGGATGGCGCGGCCCGACAATCCCTTCTTCGCCAGCGCCCTGGTCAACCGTCTGTGGGGCCATTTCCTCGGCCGCGGTCTGTATCACGAGGTGGACGATCTGCGCGAGACCAACCCGCCGTCCAACCCGGAACTGCTCGACGCGCTGGCGAAGGACTTCATCGAGCACAAGTTCGACGTGAAGCACGTCATCCGCACGATCCTCAACAGCCGGGTGTATCAGCTGTCGTCGGAGCCGACGCCGCACAACAAGAACGACCGGCAGAACTTCGCCCGCTACTACGGCCGCCGGCTGCTGGCCGAGGTGTTCCTCGACGCCGTCAACCAGACGACCGGGGCGAAGGGCGGCTTCACCGGCGTCAGCAGCAACGCCCGCGCCGTCGACCTGCCGCACGAGGGCTTCGGCTCGTACTTCCTGGACACGTTCGACCGCCCGCGCCGCGTGACCGGCTGCGAATGCGAGCGCTCCAGCGGCGCGACGCTGGCCCAGGTGCTGCTGCTGGCCAACTCCGAGGAGATCGAGAACAAGATCGCGACGGCAGATGGCCGCGTTGCGAAGCTGATGAAGGAGAAGAAGCCGATCCCGGCAGATCGTCGAGGAGCTGTATCTGACGGCATTTTCGCGGCTACCGACGCCGGAGGAGCTGAAGCGCAACCTCGCGTTACGTCGAGAACGGCAGACAGACAAGCAACAGGCGCTGGAAGACGTGCTGTGGGCGATCCTCAACACGAAGGAATTCATGTTCAATCATTGACGTTTAGCCGCGAGCTTCTGCAGAGTCGCCGCGACGCAGTCGCTCGCAGAAGCTCGCGGCTAAACGTACGAACTCGGGGGCATTCCCATGTTGGATTTCGTCACGCCGTCGCGGTTTCCTCAAGGTCGGCGGTCTGGCCATCGGCGGCCTGACGCTGCCGACCTGCTGCGTCTGCGGGCGGAGGGCGTCGCCAGAACGATCGCGCAAGGCCGTCATTCTGATCTGGCAGGCCGGCGGGCCGCAGCCACATCGACATGTACGACCTCAAGCCGAACGCCCCGGCCGAAGTCCGCGGCGAGTTCAAGCCGATCGCCACCAACGTGCCCGGCATCCAGATCGGCGAACACCTGCCGCACCAGGCCGCGATCATGGACAAGCTGGCGATCGTCCGCTCGGCCTATCACACCAACGCCGGCCACGGCATGGGGTCGCAGTGGATGCTGACCGGCTACCAGCCGACCATCGAGGTCAACGACAACATCTACCCGTCGTGCGGCTCCGTGGTGGCGAAGATGCGCGGCGCCAACGAACCGGGACTGCCGGCCTACGTCAACCTGCCGCGGCTGCTCAACCTCGGCAAGGCGGCCTACCTCGGCGCTTCGTACAACCCCTTCGCGCCGGACAACGATCCCAACTCGGACAGCTTCCAGGTGCGCAACCTGAAGCTGCCCGGCCGCGTCGATCGCGTCGCGGCTCGAGCCGCCGCAAGGAGCTGCTGAAGGACCTCGACACGCATCCGCCGCGACATCGACACTGCGCGGCGACATCGGCGGGCTGGACACCTTCTACCGCGACGCCCTGGAGATGGTGACGAACACCAAGGCGCAGCGGGCGTTCGACGTGCAGCAAGGAGCCGGATCGGCTGCGCGAGCGCTACGGCCGCAACGACCTGGGCCAGTGCTGCCTGCTGGCGCGCCGGCTGGTCGAGGCGGGCGTCACCTTCGTGACCGTCCAGGCCGGCGGCGGCTGGGACACGCACGCCGACAACTTCAAGCGAACTCAAGACCAAGCTGCTGCCGAAGTTCGACCAGGCCGTCGCGGCCCTGGTGACCGACCTGTACGACCGCGGCCTGCAGGACGACGTGCTGGTGATGGCGTTTGGCGAGTTCGGCCGCACGCCGAAGATCAACAAGGACGCCGGCCGCGACCACTGGCCGGGCGCCATGTCGATCCTGTACGCCGGCGGCGGCCTGAAGATGGGCCAGGCCATCGGCACCACCAACGCCACGGCCGAATATCCGACCAGCAAGGCCGCGACGCCGGGCTGCGTGCTCTCGACGATGTACCACGTGCTCGGCGATCGACTACCAGCACGTCTTCTACGACCAGGCCCAACGGCCGCTGCCGGTGCTGAGCGAAGGGGAGCCGATCCAGGAGCTGATCGGGTGAGACGTCATTTACGAGCCGCGACCGTCAGGGAGCGCCGTGAGCGCTCAATGACGGTCGCGGCTCGTGACGAGCAGGTGCTATCATGCCGTCGCCGTTTCCGGGAATGGACCCGTATCTGGAGGGCGAATTGTGGCCCGATGTGCATCACGAACTTATCAGCCAAATCCGAGGTGCAGTAGGACCGTTCCTCAAACCACGTTATGTTGCGCGTGTGGAACTGCGCGTCTACATCAACGATGACGATGATCGTGATGAGGACAAGTACATCCCTGATATTCGGGTGGAGACCTCGAAAACGCGCAGAGGTCGTAAGAAGCCAACGACTGGGACTGCTCTTCAAGTTGTCGAGCCCGAAATCATGCCGCTCCTTCTCGACGATGAAATTCAGGAGGCTCGGTTGGAGATCAAACATCGCGAATCAGGAGCACTCGTTGCCGTCATCGAGATTTTGAGTCCCACAAACAAGAGAAAAGGATCGAGCGGTCGAAAAAGCTTCATGGATAAGCGCCGTGAGATTCTCGCGTCGGATGCTCACTGGGTCGAGATCGACTTGTTGCGGGCAGGAATGCCTTCGGTCAATCGGCCGCGGATGCGTGAATGTGACTATCGTATTATCGTTTCGCGCGGAGACGACCGAGTTCGATCGCGTTTCTGGGGAGTCGGCCTGCGCGAACCGTTGCCCGTCATTGGCATTCCACTGAAAGACAAGGATCCCGATGCGCCGCTCGATCTGGAAGCCGTGCTGAACAAAGCTTATGACATCGCGGATTATGAAGCGACAATTGACTATCAAATATCGCCGATACCGCCTCTGAATCCCGACGACGCGAAATGGGCCAATGCGCTGCTGCGCGAGAAAGGGCTACGCCGATGACTGCACCTCGTCTAGCCTTGTTGCTCGGTCTGTTCCTCGTCGTACCAGTCCGCGCCGAACTTCCCTCGATCCGCTTCGACCGCCTCACTCCGCTCGGCGCCGCCGCGGGTTCCACCGTCGAAGTTCAGATCGCCGGCGCGGATATTGAAGAGGTCAAATCTCTCTTATTCGACCATCCCGGTCTGAAGGCCGAGTTCGTCAAGGATCGCACCTTCCGCGTCACCGTCGCCGCGGACGTTCCGGCCGGAACCTACGATGTCCGGCTGGTCGGCCGCTTCGGCGTCAGCAATCCGCGGTTGTTCGCCGTCTCGCACGGGCTGATCGAGATGACCAAGAAGGAGCCGAACAACGATCACGCCACCGCGCAGCAGATCGCCGTCAATTCGGCGATCAACGGCCAAACCGCCCAGAACCGCGAGGACGTGTATCGCTTCGCGCTGAAAAAGGGCCAGCGCATCGTCATCGAGTGCCAGGCTGGCAAGCTCGATTCGATGCTCGACGCGACGCTGACGCTCACCGACGCCGACGGTAAACCGCTCGCCTCCAACGGCGATTACTACGGCCGCGATCCGCTGATCGACTTCATCGCCCCGAGCGACGGCGACTATTTCGTCAGCACGCACGATCTCTCATTCCGCGGCGGCCATCCGTATCGGCTCGTCGTCTCCGATCATCCGCAGGTCGAGAACGTCTTTCCCCGTGCCGTGCAGATCGGGAAGCCGGCGGCACTGACCGTCTTCGGCCGCAATCTCGGGAAGAACGCCAAACCGTCGGCGTGGACGATTCAGGATCTCGCGCTCGAGGAATACCCGATGACCGTGACGCCGCCAGCCGACCTGTTCGCGCTCGGGGCGTATCGCTTCTTCGAGCATCCGACCTGTTTCAGCGTGCTGCCGACGGCGGCGACTTGCACGCTGACGGGCTTCGAGATTCAGCCGAAACCGGACCAGATCGCCGCCAACTCGGTCCCTCTGCTGCTCGTGGACACGCCGGTGACGCTCGAAGTCGAGCCGAACGACGATCCGGAACATCCGCAGATTATCCAACTGCCGGCAGTCGTCAGCGGCCGATTTGACAAGGAGCGCGATGCCGACTGGTACGAATTCGAGACGACGGAGGCCGGGTCGTATTCCTTCGAGGTGTACTCGCGAACGCATCGGCGGGCGGGCAGATCCGTACCTCGTCATTCTGGACGACAAGGGCACGCGCGTCGCCGAGCTGGACGACTTCGGTCATCGGATGAATGCCTTCGACGGCCATCTGCGCGACCCGTCCGGCATGGTCAATCTCAACGCCAAGCGTAAGTATCGCGTGCTGGTGCAGGACCGCTATCGCCGCGGCGGGGCACGCTTTCAGTACGTGCTGACGATCCACAAACCGGTGCCGGATTTCTACGTCGCCGTAATTCACAGCCAGAACCCCGGTCCCGGCGGCACCACGATTCGGCGCGGCGGCGCGGCGTATCTCGACATCATCACGCACTTCAAGGACGGCTACACCGGCCCAATCACGCTCACCGCTGAGGGACTGCCGCCGGGTCTGCACGCCGCGCCGACGATGGTGAACGACTCACGCGGCACCTTCGTACTCTGGGCCGATGCCGATGCTCCAGAGTGGACCGGCACCGTCAAGCTCTTCGCCACCGGCAAGCGCGGCGAGACGGTGCTGCGCCGCGAAGTCCGGCCGTACAGCCGTGTCTGGACCAGCACGGACCTGAACTCCAGCCGGCCGACGCGCGAGCTGGCCCTGGCGATACGCGAATCAGCGCCATTTGCACTCCGCTTTGGTGTCGAACGTCTGGAAGTGGAGACCGGCATGAAAACCGAGGTGAAGCTGCAACTGGAGCGGCGCTGGCCGGATTTCAAGAACGCCGTGAATGTGCAGACGTTGTCGCAGCCGAACGGTGTTAAGCTGGGGAACGCGGACCTCGGACCGGGCAAAAGCGAGGCAACGGTGACGCTGGATGTGGCTCCGAACACTCGGCCCGGCGAGTACACGGTCGTAGTGATGGGTCAGGCGCAGGTGCCGTACAATAAGGATGAAAAGGCGGCGACGAAGCCGAACACGCTGGTGTCGCAACCGTCGCGGCCGGTGACGGTGGTGGTGCTGGCGAAGAAGAAGTAACTGTGCCGGGTGAGGCTCGCGTGAACTGGATTACGGACGCGGTCGCGATTGGCAACTATTTAGAAGCGCAAGATGCCGCGCTGCTACGGGAAGCAGGTTTTGGTCGGTAGTCAGCCTGGATGGCACGCTCTCTCAGGACCGTACTGCCGAACTCGGGCTTGTGGAGATCGTGTCCGTGCGGTTGATTGATGGCCCAGGAAACGACCTGCGTGTCTACCGCTCCTCTGTGGAAGCCCTGATGGATTTGGCTCGGAGGCATCCTCCGGTCCTCGTCCACTGCCACGCGGGGCGTAGCCGCTCGGCGGTCGTCGTGGCCGGGTATCTTGTCTTATCCCAGGAGATGGAGCCTGAGCAAGCATTGGAGTTCGTGAAATCCAAGCGCGAGGCCAACATCGCCGTTGCGCTCGAATCACTGCTCTATCATCTGTAAACGTCTTGTAGGTGATCGCAACTCACCCCAAGATCCGATCCCACCGCGCCTTGTGATACGCCACCTTCTGCGCCGGCGTCATCGTGCGGAAATCGACTTCGCCGTTCGTCGCCGCTTTCGCCTGCACCGTTCTTGCATTACCGCAGGCACAACCGCGCCGGCTTTCGTCTCCTTTGCGGCGGCGACGCTAATCACTTTGCCGTTGCCGTCGTAGCTCATCACGTTGGTCTGCAGCACCATGTCGTCTTCAAGCGAGCGCTGCGGCTTGATGCCGAGCTGCTTGCAGGACGCCGTGATACGCCCGCACCGCTTCCTCGGCGTCAATCTCGCCGTCGGCGATGAGACGCAGGAAGTGGATGAAGGCGAGCTGGTTCTCGGCGTTGTTGATCTTGCGGCCGAACAGGGCGACGCGGGCGCCGTACTTCTTCGCCTCGGCCAGCAACTTGAAGGCGTCGTAGGTCGTGCCGGCCGAGCCGCCGAGGATGCCGACGACGAGGTGCGGATCGTAGTGGACCAGTTCCTCCATCGCCTTCGGGCCGTGGTAGACCATCTTCAGGAACAACGGCCGGCCTTTCGCGCGTCACGCCGCCCAGCGTCCGCACGATGGCGTCGTTGATGAACTCCGGCATCTTGCTCGCCTCGACCGCTTCCGGCCGATTCGGATCGAATACCTCCAGAAAGTGCCGAAACCCTTGCGTTCGGCTTCGAGCCGGAACGTGCTTGTACTCCTCCAGCGCCTCGCGATCCAGAACGGTGTCGTTGTTGAACGTGATGCTGTAGAGGCCGAGGTTCGCCCCGAGCTGCCGCTCCTCCGGCTTGCAGTCGAGATGGCCGCACTGGATGTGATCGAGCGTCGCGGTGCGGAACGGCAGCGACGGCTGCGACGGATACTTGCTGCCGCGGATGATGTGGATGTCGGTCGTGTCGTTGGCGCGGGCGGCCGGCGTCACCGGGCTGTTGTCGAAGATGCGGCTGATGGATCGTCAGCACTTCGCTGGTGCTGGCGGCCATGAGCATGATGTCCACCAGCTTCTGCTCGACGATCTGCACGATGATGTCGCGGAACTCGCTGAGACTGCGATAGCGGACCTCGCCGGGATGAGATTCCGGCGAGCGGCCGGGAGCGCCGATGGACAGCGCCATGTCGGCGTCCTTGGCGTCGGCGAGGATGAAGTCCTTGCAGCCGCGCGGGTCGGCGTGGATGCGAGCGAGACGAGCGTCGAGAGATTTCTGAACCATGATTGCACCATTGCATCGTTTAGCCGCGAGCTTCTGCGAGCGTTGAGCAGCGCTCGCAGAAGCTCGCGGCTAAACAAACTCACTTCGCCGCCCGTTGCCATGCCGACCCGCGGTACACTGTGCCCGTTGGCCTTTGGCGCACTCGGCCTTCGCTCCGTTCACCCGCACCTTCCCGATCCGCGTCTCGACCTGCTCGATGATCTCCCGCAGCACCCGCGCCGATTGCTGAATCCCGAGTTCGCTCTCTCGGCGTCAGCGGCAGTTCGATCTGCTGCCGCGCACCGCCGCAGCCGACCACCGTCGGCACCGACAGACACACGTCGCGCACGCCGTACAGTCCCTGCTGCAAGCGTGCTGACCGGCAACACGCGCCGGCTGTCGAGGATCAACGCCTGCACCACTTCGCGGATCGACAGGCCGACGCCGAAGCCGGAGCCGCCTTTCAGCTTGATCATCTGCGCCCCGGCCGTCTTCGTCTCCTCGAACGCCTCGCGCGCCAGGTTGGCGTCGAAGCCGGGCCATTGCTCCAGCGGCAGGCCGGCCACGGTTGCGCTCGACCAGATCGGCACCATGCTGTCGCCGTGTTCGCCGAGGATCAGGGCGTTGACCTGCGTCGGCGGCGCCTGCAGCCGCCGGGCCAGAATGCTGCGGAAACGGGCCGTATCGAGCTGCGTGCCGAGGCCGATGACGCGCTGCCACGGCAAACCGCAGCGCTGCACGGCCAGGTACGTCAGCACGTCCACCGGGTTGCTGACGACGACGAGATAGGCGTTGTCCTTCAGCCCCGCGGCCTTGACCTGGTCGAGCAGCCCCAGGAAGAGATCGACGTTGCGGTTGATGAGATCGAGCCGGCTCTCGTCCGGCTTGCGGCGCAGGCCGGCAGTGATGACGACGATGTTGCTCGACGCCACGTCCGCCATCGTGCCGGCGGTGATGCGCTGGTCGGCGCCGGTGAGGCTGGCGCCGTGCAGCAGGTCGAGAGCAACGCCCTTGCGCCACGTCCTGGTTGGCGTCGATGATGCAGATGCTGCTGGCGACGCCGCCGCACTGGAGCGCGTAGGCCGTCATGCTGCCGACCAGGCCGCCGCCGCCGATGATGCTGACTTTCATTTGGGATTCCTTGACGCCGCAAAGCGCGTCGGTTCGCTCTTGATGTCGGTTGTCGGTCGGATGGACGTGGCATCCGGGCCTGCCGTCGCGCTCGGACCACCGACCGATTCGGCCCCCTGCGGCGGCTTGATTCGATTGGCCAGCTGGCTCCGCAATGCAAAAAGAATTGCGGCGGCCGCGATCAGGGTAACCACGATGGCACCGCCCCACAGGATGCCGAGAATCCCCAGCGTCATTCCGGTCGCATCGCCGCCGCGATGTTGCATTATGGCGGAGGGGATCATCGTGGCGTAGAAGGAACAGATCCCGGCCGCGATGCACGCAATTTTCCCGACGCCGGTAATATGCCGCCACGCTAAGCGCTGGTGCGCCTTGATCGGATCTTCGTCCGCGTTGATCTTCGCCAACAACGCCTGCAATTCGTCGAGGCTCTTGACTTCCAGCTTGAGCTGCTTCAAGAGCTTCTTCAGATCGCTCAGCGTATCAATGCGGAGGCCCATCGCGCACCTCCTCGCTGAAGGAGCGGGGACTTTCCGCGTTTGGCGGCTGCTCCGCAGCTTGCCGCTCCGCCTCCGCCCGTTGCCGCTCGGCCTTGTCGCGCTGGTACTTGAACACGGAGATCCGCACCAGCACCATCACGATGCACGACACCCACGCCGAGCCCAGGATCCAGCGGATCGACGTCTCGTGGTCCTCCCACCCGAGGATGACCAAGATGAGGACCGAGATCGCCGCCGACCCGACGATAATGATCAGGATGAGCGCGTTGAAAAAGCCCATCTTGTCTCTGCGGAAACTGAACATTGCTCGCCTCGTCGCCTCCCCTGCTGGTACAGCGTCCCGAGCGGTCAAACGCCGGCGCCGTTCAGCGCCGCCATGACCTGATCGGTGATGGTCCGCACCAGCTCCTCCACGTCCACACCTGCCCCCGCTCGGCCGTCGCAGGCCGGTGCCTCCGTCTCCGCGAAGGCGCACGGTTCGGGCACAAAGTCAGTGTAGGACTCATCGAAGCTGCTGGGGCCGCATAGGCTGCAACCTTGCTTGCGGAAACGCACGTCGTCGTAGCCGAGGCGTTTCTTCAGGTCGAGCAGTTCCTGCGTTTTTTCCTCCGAGAAGTAGTTGACGCGGCCGAGCTGCCGGGCCAGGATCAGGATCTTGCAGTACGCGTCGATGATCTCGCTGTTCCAGTACGCCTTCTCCAGGTCGGGACCGAACGTGACGGTGCCGTGGTTGGCGAGGATGATCGTGTTGCAGTCCTTCAGATACGGCACGATGGTGTCGGCGAACTTCTGGTTGCCGGGCGTCTCGTAAACGGCGATCGGCACTTCGCCGAGGAACACCTCGACTTCGGGCAGGACGCACTTCGGAATCGGCTCATGGGCCACCGCAAAGGCAGTGGCATGCGGCGGATGGCAGTGAACGACGGCCTGCACGTCGGGCCGGTGCTTGTAGACGGATAGGTGCAGCAGGATCTCGCTGGAGCGCTTGCGCAATGCCGGCGAGCTGCTTACCCTCGTAGTCCACCTTGCAGATGTCCTCGGGTTTCAGGTAGCCCTTGGAAACCATGGTCGGCGTGCAGATGACCTCGCGCTCGATTGAGGCGAATGGAGATGTTGCCGTCGTTGGCCGCGGCGAAGCCCTTGGCGTAAACGCGCCGGCCGATTTCGCAGATCTGGTCCTTGAGTTGGCGTTCGTTCATGGTTAAATCCTTATCGTTTAGCCGCGAGCTTTTGCGAGCGCTGACCCAGCGCTCGCAAAAGCTCGCGGCTAAACGGTCGTCGTCACTCCGATTTGATCCACAATACAGGCACAGTACGCATCCACGGCCCGCTTCTCCGGCAGAAACGGCGCCGCCGCCTCACCACCCTCGCTGAAACCAATTTTGTTCCCGACCCCGGCGCTGAGGTTGTCAAAAATCACTACGTCTTCGCCGTCGCCGTGGCCCTCCGCCTCCAGCGCCGCCAAACTGTACGGCACGCCCACGATCCAGCGAAAGCCGGCCAGCGTCGGATGGACGCGCGACAATGTCACGGTGCCGATGACCTCAGCGATGCGCATGGCCGTCGAGACCTCGCAATGTACAGGCCACGCCGTCCGGACACGCCGGCCGGCATAGGTTTCTCAAAATCTGCCGCACCTCGAAGAACGTGCGGCCTGGCATTTCCACGGCCAGCAGGTTGGCGCCAAGCGTTAACGCTGCCCGTGCCGCTTGTGCCACTGTGACCACCGCCGCCCCTCGCAACCCCGGCAGTTTGTTGGCGACGCAGCAGATCAGACTCGTGTCCTGACAGAACACCACGCCTCCGCAGCAGTCGCCGCGCGCCACGCACTCGGCCAGTTCTTTCGCCCAGTCACATTCGGGGCCGACGCACGCTGCCAGTTCTCGCATCGGCATCGATTCACGGGCCAGCGCCTGCAAGGCACTCTTGACCAGAGGATATGGCCGATCCTGGGCGATGCCCCACGTCGCCGCCGGGATGGCCTCCGCAACTGGCCAACGTGTGATCTTGATGCCGCCTTTTCGCAGCTCCTCCGCGGCTAGCGGCGTAATCACGGCGTTCGGAGAAAGCACCAATTCGCCATGTCCGTTCAGACTGCGGCGCACATCGTCAGCGGACAGCACACGCCCGGACCAGTGCAGCACCTGGCCGTTGTTCGTCGCCGTGTTCCTTCCATTCGCGCTCATCCGTCACACAATCCCAGCACCATCCACCGCAACGGCGTGGCTTTCGATTTCACCAACTCCTGCACTGCCTTGCCGTCGTTGGTCAGGACGACTTTCGATCCCAGGCCCGCTCCGAGATGGTCGATCGCCAGCACTGGCTCACCGTCCGGCGTTCCCGTCGCGGACAACAATTGCACCAGCAGCAGCTTCCAGCCGTTGAGGCTCGGATGCTTGACCGTGGCGACCGCGTGACCGACGACTTTGCCGAGTTGCATGGTTATCTCAGGCCGGCAGACCCAACTCCAGTTCGCCGAGGATCTGAACGTTGGATTTCGTGATCCCCAGGTACAGGTCGCGCATTTTCCGGAGAACTTCAAGGCGGTCGCGGTGGCGCGACTCATCCACGAGGACGTCGGCACCGTCGGTCGACCGCGTGAAATCCCGCTTCAGCGCCTCGACTTCCACGATCAGCACGCGGAATTTCCTGGTCCGCATGTCGGCATAGGATTCATACGTGAAGGCGAAGCAGAACGTCGCCGCGATCACTGGCTGATTCAAAGTTCGGGCGAGGAATGCGTCGGCAAACCGCTCGGACAGCGTGTTCAGGACTGCTCGGTTCACGAAGTCCATGTCGTTGGGGTTGTCCAGAAGAATGAAGGGCTGATCGGGTCGGGTCCGGCCGGCTGCCCTGAGCACCTGGTTGATGCCGTAGTTGTTCAGCAACACTTCCGCAATCGTTGTCTCGAACAGGGTGCGGATGCACAACCTTCCTTGCTCTATGTAATTCAGCGAGAAATTTACCTGATTTAGAAAGCTCTTCCGCCTCCACTCGGAGCGCCGCTTGAGGTAGACCAGGCCGATGCCAATCCAGGTGGCGAGGAAACCCAGCATCGCCAGATGCGGAATGATCTTGTGCCAGATTTCCACCAAGAAATCCATCGTTCGGCTCTCTTCGATTGCGGACAGCTTTCACAACACCCGCAGCGCCTTGACCGTCGTCGAACGCCGTTGCCGCGTGAACGTCAGCGGCGTCGTGACACCTTCACCGGTCGGCGTCGCGATGCTGAAGCTGAGATACCCTTCCCCGCCGCTGCCCAATCCCGCGGTGCTTGGGCCGTTCTGGATGTACAGCGTAGTGTCCATCTCGCGCCCCATGCGCGTGATCGTCTCGACGTTGCGCGAGTGGATGATGCTTGTGTGCTTGAAGCCATGCTCGTACTTCTTCGCCAGCGCGATGGCCGTGTCCACGTCCGGTACGCGCACAAAGGGCACGAACGGCATCATCTGCTCCTCCGGGACGAACGGGTTCGACTCGTCCGTCTCGCCGAAGAGCAGCTCCGTGTCGGCCGGTACTTTCAGGCCGATGCGCTCCGCAAGGACCGCAGCGTCCTGGCCGAGCAGATCCTTGTTGACGACCAGCGGATGCTTCTCGTCCGGGCCTTTCACGAACGCCGCCTTGGTCAGGGCCGCGACCTGGGCCGCATCTATCCGGACCGCCTTATGGCGCGTCATCGCCGTCATCAGCTCGTCGAAGATCGACGCCACGGCGAAGACTTCCTTTTCGCCGATGCACAGGAGATTGTTGTCGTAGGCCGCGCCGATGACGATCGAACGCGCGGCGTTGTCGAGGTCGGCTGTCTCATCGACGACAACCGGCGGATTACCCGGTCCGGCGACGATGGCCCGCTTCGGACTCCGCAGCGCCGCCCGGCCGACCGCGGGGCCGCCGGTGACGCAGAGCATCCGCACGTCCTTGTGATCGAAGATCGCCTGGGCCGATTCGAGCGTCGGCTTCTCGATGATGGTGAGCAGGTTGTCGATGCCAATGGCGGCGTGGATGGCGCGATTGAAGAGCTGCACGCCCTTGCAGGCGATTTTCGCCCCGCTGGGGTGCGGATTGATGACGAGGCCGTTGCCGCTCGCCAGCATGTTAATCGCGTTGCAGGCCAGCGTCGGCAGCGAGTGCGTCACGGGAGTAATCACGCCGATGACGCCGAACGGGGCGTACTCCTGAAGGGTGATACCGTTCTCGCCGCTGAAGGCGTCGGTCTTGAGGAACTCGACGCCGGGGATGCGATCGGCGATGACCTTCAGCTTCTCGATCTTGGCCGCCAGCCGGCCGATCTTCGTCTCTTCCAGTTCCTCGTGGCCGAGCTGCTCCGCCTGTTCGAGGCAGATCTTGCGGACACAGGCGACCGCTTTACGCCGATCGTCCAGGCCGCGCGCCTCGAACTCGTGCTGTGCGGCAACGGCGGCGCTGACGGCGGCGTCCACGTCGTCGAAGACGCCGGAGCCGGAGGAGGGCGCGGCTTTGCCGTTGGCTGGCGCCTTGCCGTTGCGCATCTGCGCCAGGACCTGCGAGACGACGCTGCGAACGAGTTGGTCAGTGACTTGCATGGTATTGGTCCTTGTTTAGCCGCGAGCTTCTGCGAGCGCTGAATCAACGCTCGCAGAAGCTCGCGGCTAAACGAATATCAATCTCGCGCCGAAAAAATCGTCTTGTTCTCAACGTTAACCGTGTCCACGATGCCGATGATGGTAGCGTCCACGGGCAGCTTCTCGGTCTCGGGTGTAAGGCGGGCGCTGGAGCCTTGTACGACCAGCACCATCTCGCCCTGGCCGACTCCGACGGTGTCCACGGCGACGAAGCTACGGCCGGTGCCGACGAGCTTGTCGCGCTTCTGCGGATCGACCCGAAGCGGCTCGACGATCAGCATCTTGTGGCCGGTCATGGACGCGACCTTTTGCGTCGCCACGACCACGCCGGTGACACGGGCCAGAAACATAGCGGACACTCTCGCGGTTCGAGTCGGTCGAGATTGTTGGAGACACGTCGCCCTATTTGACGGCTTTTTGTACGGCCTGGAGTTTATCCTTGGCGTGATTCCAGCGTGAGGTAATATCCTTCAACTGGTCCTCAAGAGCCTTTTTTCTCTGCTCCGAGATCCAGATACTGCGGGAATAACTGATCGCATAAACCATGTTCTCGGCGAAAAGGATTCGGTCGATCTCACTGAGTTCCTTTTCGTAGTACGGCAGCGAATTGGCATCCTTTGGACTGAGATCTTGCGTCTTCGCCTCGTACTTCTTGAGGTCCGCATCGCACTTTTGGACGGCCACTTCACTCTTGGCCAGGGCTTTGGTCGTGTCGTTGTAGTAGTAGAAGGCCATACCCCCGCCTGCGAGGATCAGCAGCCCGAGGACAATCAGAATTGTCTTCTTCATGATCGTTCTCCCCTCGATCCGTCAACGATTCAGCAGCGCTTCGCCTGCCGCGCCACGACCAATTCCTCATTCGTCGGCATGATCCATAGCTGCACGCGGCCGTTCATCGTGTGGATCGGCACCTCGCCCTTTGCATCGGCATTACGAACCGGATCGAGCGCGATGCCGAACCATTCGAGATTTGCACACACGGCGGCCCGCATTCGCGCGGAGTTCTCGCCGATGCCGCCAGTGAAGACGATGGCGTCGGCCCCATTCAGCAGCAGCAGATAGGCGCCGAGGTAGTGCCGCACCGCTGCGACGAACACGTCCAGCGCCAGCTTCGCCTTGCGGTCGCCGGCCGCGGCGCCGGCCTCAATGTCGCGCAGGTCGTTGTGGCCGCTGATGCCGAACAGGCCCGATCGATTCGCCAAGTCGTCGAGCAATTGTTCCAGTGTCTTGCCGGTCGCCCGCATCAACGGCGGCAGGGCGAACACGTCGAAATCGCCGACGCGGTTGTTGTGCGGCAATCCCGACTGCGGACTCATCCCGAGGCTGCACGCTTGTGAGCGACCATCGTTGATCGCACAGAGCGAACTGCTCCCGCCGAGATGGCAGGACACGATCTTCGCCGTGGGTTTGCCGAGCAGCTGAGCCGCCCTCCCGGCGATGTAGCGATGACTGGCGCCGTGGAAGCCCCAGCGCTGAATGCAGTGCTTCTCGGCCCATTCCAGCGGCACCGCATACAGCCCCTCAGCATCCGAAATCGTCTCGTGAAAGCCGGTTTCGAACGCCGCTATCAGTGGAATCTGCGGCAGTTCACGGGCCAAGAGCCGCATCGCTTTCGTGTACGGCGGATTGTGGGCCGGCGCCACATCGGCGTATTCGTCCATCGCCGCCAGCACGCGCTCATCCACACGCCGTACGTCGCTGATGCCCTTCGCATGAACCGCCTTGAAACCGATGGCCGCCAGTTCCGTCGGGTTCTTCAACGCCCGCCATTTCGGATCGGACAACTGTTCGAGACAGAGCCGAACTGCCGCAGCGTGGTCCTGCACCACGACAGCGGTTTCTTCCTTCTGGCCGTTCGCCTCGACGAAAGCGCGCGACTGCTCCGCTCCGATCCGTTCGACGCCGCCGCGCCAGGACGCGCTCGTCGGTCATGTCGAACAGCCGATACTTGAAGCTCGTGCTGCCGAGGTTAGCGACCAGGATTTTCATGGTGTTCGTCATGTTTAGCCGCGAGCTTCTGCGAGCGCTGGGCACTAGCGCTCGCAGAAGCTCGCGGCTAAACGGTTACTTCAGGAACGTCTCGATCACCTCGCGCTCCGGGCGCGGGATGACGTGGGCGCTGACCAGCTCACCGTTGGCGCTGGCCGCCTGTGCTCCCGCATCGACGGCGGCGCGCACGGAACCGACGTCGCCTTTTACGAAAGTCGTGATGAATGCGTTGCCGATCTGCACCTGGCCGACCAGTGTCACGTTGGCCGCCTTGGTCATCGCGTCGGCGGCGGCTATGCAGGCGATGTAGCCCTTCGTCTCGATCAGGCCCAGCGCCTCGCCGTTGCCGTTGCGTAAATCATTACTTGCCATGAGTCGTGTCCTCGTTATGTTCGCTTGATTGGTTTCACTTGCTGGCCTTGGCGCCGACCGGTTCGGCCTTTTTGCCGAGGAGCGGCAGGATGGTGCCGAGGTCGTCGTGCGGCCGGGGGATGACCTGCACGCCGACCACTTCGCCGACGCGGGCGGCGGCGGCGGCCCCGGCGTCGATGGCGGCCTTGACCGCCGCCACGTCGCCGACGACCAGTGCCGTGACCATGCCGCTGCCGATCTTCTGCCAGCCGATCAGCGTCACGTTCGCCGATTTCAGCATGGCGTCGCTAGCCTCGACCAGCGCTACCAGGCCCTTGGTTTCGATCATGCCAAGGGCTTCCATGTGGTTCGTTGCCATATTGTTATCTCCGTTGTCTCCCGTTTAGCCGCGAGCTTTTGCGAGCGCTGCCTCAGCGCTCGCAAAAGCTCGCGGCTAAACGGTCGTTATTTGAACAACTCCAGTTTCGTCGCCCGCGCCAGGTTGCAGGCGTTGCCTTCGTCCGTGTCCAGATGCACTTCTAGCTTCGACGCCGGTGTCAGCCGCACCAGCAGGTCCTCCAGCACCGCCGCACAGTCGCTCTTGATGCGCAGCTGCAGCCGATCGCCGTCCTTGACGCCGTACTCCGCGGCGTCGGCAGGACCGATATGAACGTGCCGCTCGTGCCGGATGACGCCGCGCTCCATCTTGATCATGCCGGCCGGACCGAGCAGATAGGCGCCGGGTGAATCGCGGTGGTCGCCGCTCTTGCGCACCGGGCAATCGAGACCGAGCATGATCGCGTCGGAAAACGCCAACTCGACCTGGTTGTGATCTCGGCACGGCCCCAGAATGCGGAGGTTCTGGATCATGCGATGCCGCGGCCCGATCAGCGTCACCGTCTCCTCGGCGGCGAAGAAACCATCCTGGTACAGCGGCTTGTACGGCGTCAGCTTGTGGCCGAGGCCGAACAGCCGTTCCAGGTCCGACTGCGTGACGTGACAGTGCCGCGCCGACACGTTTACCACCAGCTTCGACTTCGCCGAATCCTTGGCCGCGGTGTGGCCGTTACCGTTGGCCGCCGCTGGAGATTGGAGTGCCTTACGCACCAGTCGCTCGATCAGGGAGCGGTCCAGTACCGTTGACATGCGTTGAACCCTTCGTTTAGCCGCGAGCTTTTGCGAGCGCTCAGCAGCAGCGCTCGCAAAAGCTCGCGGCTAAACTAATCAAACCCATCCGTCTCACCCGCCACGATCAGCCGTGTGTCCGACTTCTCCAGCAGAACGCGCTGTTCCGGCGTCAGTTGCGGGTCCACAATGAGCGTGTCCACTTCGCTGAACGGGCACAGGAACGCCAGCGCCGGCCGGCCGACCTTCGTGTGGTCGGCCACCACCAGCACCTCGTCGGCACAGCGCATCATCGCCCGTTCCGTCTCGACCAGCAGCAGGTTGCTGTTGAAGAACCCACGCACCGTGATGCCGCCGACGCTCATCACCGTCAGATGGACGTGAACGTCCTCCAACATGCGCACGGTCAATGGCCCCAGGGCGACGCCGGTCTTCGGATAGACGTAGCCGCCGAGCATCACCAGATCGGTCTCGCGGCTGCTGGCGAACAGCTGCGCGATCGGCAAACTGTTGGTCACAACCTGAACGGCACGGCCGACCAGCTGCCGGGCGACTTCCAGCGTCGTCGTGCCGCCGTCGAGCAGGACGGTATCTCCGGCACGGATACGCCCCGCCGCGATCCGAGCGACGGCCTGCTTTTCTTCCAGCTGACTCGACGCGCGTTCCTCCAGGGCCGGCAAGACGGTCGCATCGCCAACGTAAATGGCCCCACCGTGCGTGCGGCGGACCGTGCCCTGCTTGTGCCAGTATTCGAGATCGCGGCGAATCGTCGAATGCGACGCACCGAGATCGCGCGCCAGGTCGTCCAGCGCAACGAACCCCTTGGCACTGACCAGAGTCAGCACTCGCTGACGGCGTTCCTCGACCAGCATTGCCAATCCTGCAAGAACGTGAACAAAATCTATCAGTCCATGATTGATGCTGCCAGTTTATGGGAGTTACAATCCACTTGTCAAGCACATTCTTCCAGAATATCCCAGATTCGCGCTGCCGAGCTGGATAGATTGTTGACGGTCCGCGCCAGGTTGGAGCGCGAACGGTCAACCAACAGAATTGTGGCGACGAACAATTTGTCAGTCAGATGTTGCGGCGAGGTGCGAGGTGGTATACTATACCTGGCGCGTGCAATTCCCGGATTTATTACGCCTGTTGGCCGGTGGGTTTTCCCATGCCTGCCCAACTCTTAGCACTGGATGACTGCCCCAGCATTCTGCTGGACAAGCCCATTCTGCTGCTTGGGCGGCATCCTGAATGCGACATTCAGATCGACTCGCGCAAGATTTCCCGCCGCCACTGCTGCATCGCCCAGGTCAACGATTACCTGGTGGTGCGCGACCTCGGCAGCACGAACGGCGTGCGCATTAACGGGATCCGCGTGCTGGAAGGCCGGCTGAGCAACGGCGATGAGCTGACCATCGGCACGTCGCGCTATCAGGTGACGTGGGAGACGGGACACGTCAACGGTGCCAATCGGCAACAGCCTGCCCGCAAAGTCGAACCCGTCGCCGTCTCCCGTCGAGGACGACCTACTGGAATCGAGCGACGAGCCGGTGCCGCTGCCGGACCCCGAGGCCGCGGGCCGTCCCCTGCCGCGTTTCAACCGAGCGCAGCCGCTGAAGATGGAAGAGGCCCTCGACGAGCCCGAGCTTTCGCCGGTGCTGAAACCAGCGCCGGTCCTGCCCGAAGACCTCGACCTGGTGCCGATCAGTCACGTCAACCTGCCCGCACCCGCGGCCCCTCCTGCCGCGGAATCGAACTCGTCGAGCTGAAGACGAGAAACCACGAAACACACGGAAAACACGGAAAAAAGATGGGGACGAAGAGGGATTGCGTGCGCAGCACGGCGGTAACGACCGCTAAGTTGCGAGCAGCGACCCTCTCGTCTTTTCTGCATTTTTCCGTGTGTTCTGTGTGTTCCGTGGTTTCACGCCGGTTTTCACGCGAAAGCCGATTATTCGGAGGAAATCGACAGAAATTCCTGGCGCGGATTTGACAGGCACGATCCATGTCCTAAGTTTGTGTCGTGAGCGGGTTGCACGGACGACCAGCAAACGACGGAACCGCTCAACGGCGAAATGGTTATGACCATCGCCTCTCCCTCCTCGACAAGGCAAACCCGTCGCGAGACGGGGGCGCAAAGCCACAGGCCCCATGCGGGCGGCTGGGCTGCCGAAAGGATGAAGGGATCAGATCAACGCACGCCATTGACCCTTTTCTGTGGCGTCGTCCCTCCCCCATCCAACTGTTCAGATTGGGTTCTAACTGAGGCTGGGGTGCGGCGCGCCGTTCCAGCGTCACGGCGCGGACAACACAACGGGAGACGGAACATGCGGGTATGGTTGGCCAAACTGGGTCAGTTCCTTCGCGACGAGGACGGCCCGACCGCGGTCGAATACGCGGTCATGCTGGCCCTGATTATCGTGGTGTGCATCACCGCCATCACGGCGCTTGGAACGAACGTCAGCAACACGTTTAGCAACGTGTCGCTGAACACAGCCGTCAAAGGCTCCTGACCAACAATTCGTGCAGGGTGGATGCAAAACGTCAACGACCGATTCTTAAAAGTCATCGAACCAAAGAGAGGCAACGAACCATGAAGAAGCTCGGCACAGCACTGGTGAACTTCCTGAAGAACGAAGACGGCCCGACCGCGGTCGAATACGCCGTCATGCTGGCCCTGATCATCGTCGTGTGCATCACGGCCATCACGGCCCTGGGCACCAACGCCAGCAACACCTTCACCTTCGTCGGCAACCAGGTCAAGGGCTCCGGCAGCTGAGACCTAAGCGCAGGCGGGGCACGTTGCCTCGCCGGATACGGATCGGCAACAATCGGGCGAGAGACGAGCCGCAACGAAGTGGCTCGATATGGGACGGAAATACGGGCATGGGTGGCGACACCCAACAATTCCAAAGGGGATGATTCAGATGCGTAAGATCGGCACTGCTCTTGTGAATTTCCTGAAGAACGAAGACGGCCCGACCGCGGTCGAGTACGCCGTCATGCTGGCCCTGATCATCGTCGTGTGCATCACGGCCATCACGGCCCTGGGCACCAACGCCAGCAACACGTTCACTTACGTCAGCGGCCAGGTCAAGGGCTCCGGCAGCTGAGTTCGGATGCGGGTCAGGCTGCGGTGCCTGCCCTTGGAAGCGGCAACGTGCCTCGCAGGCTCGTGCCGGAAGCGGCTTCCGAGACTGGACCATAGACCACAGCCTGGCTCGTTCATCAACAAAGGAATCGAAGACCATGCGTAAGCTCGGCAATGCAATTGTGAACTTCCTGAAGAACGAAGACGGCCCGACGGCTGTCGAATACGCCGTCATGCTGGCCCTGATCATCGTCGTGTGCATCACGGCCATCACGGCCCTGGGCACCAACGCCAGCAACACGTTCACCTACGTCGAGCAGCCAGGTCAAGGGCTCCGGCAGCTGAAGCGATACGCGGTCTCGCCGGCCTACACAGTTGCCCTGCATGACGGAATGGCGAGATGACGAAGTCCGGCGCGACGGTCGGGTTTCACCGCGTCCCGGTTCGACCTCCCGCCGTGCCGTCATGTCTCTCATTCCGTAGTTTGACGATCCCGTCCTATCCGCTATCGCAGAATGAGGATGCTCCCCATGTCATTCATTCTGAATCACTGGCCCTTGACTTTCGTCTGTGCCGCCATGATCGTCGCCGCGATCATCGACGGCTGGAAACTCAAGGTGCCCAACTGGCTAACGTTTCCCCTGGTGCTCAGCGGCTGGGTGCTGGGCCTGCTGCACAACTGCGGCCTGTTTGAAGGAACCGGCAGCGGCGGCATCGGCGCCAGCCTGGCCGGTACCGCTCTCGGGTTCGTCCTGCTCTTTCCCGTTTACGCCATCGGCGGCATGGGTGCCGGCGACGTGAAGATGCAAATGGGCTTCGGCGCCTGGATCGGCTCCTTCTACGGACTCAGCGGCATCGAGGGCTCCCCGGCGCCCTGAAGATCATCTGGTGGGCGTTTGCTCTCGCCGTCGATCATCGGCGGCGTTCTGCGGCGCATCATGATCGTTGTCCGCGGCCAGTTCCGCCGCAACCTGGTCAACACGCGGGAGATCCTCGGCGACCTGGCGGGCGGCGTCGGCAACGCTGCCGGCAAGGCCGCAGACCGCAAGCCGCGCATGCACTTGCTGCCCTATGGCATCCCGCTTTGCCTGGGCTTCGTCAGCTACCTGATTTTCCTGCATTGATGCAGGACTGCGCCCGCCGCGCTCGGATGGCGCAAGACGGCCTGAAAATGCCGCATGTCCTCGTCAAAGGCGGCAGGTCAGTCACAACCGACAAAATTTGAAGTTACCCCTCCTTGCGAGTCGAAATAACTCGCAAGGACAGTCGGAGTTCGGAGTTCGGAGTTCCCTGTTGTGGCACGGAACGGAAATCTTGACTCCGAACCGTCCAACTGCGAACGCCGAACCTTGAACACCGAACTGTCGCACCTTGAGGAACGCACCATGAAACCCAAGACAACGATCCTGATAGTCCTGGCCATCGGTTGCGGACTGGCCGCCGCCTTCATGACCAACAAGCTCATCGCCGATCGCAGCAAGGCGCCAGGAGGGCGATAAAGTCATGGTCCTCGTCGCCAAGAAGAAAGATCCCCGGCCCTGACCTGCATCAAAAAGGCGGAAGACTTCTTCGAAGCGCATGAGAAGCCCAACAACGCCGTGCCGAAGAACTACATCGCCGACGTGACCGACAAGGACCTGAAAGACGGTTTCCGAGTGGCCCGCAAGATCACGCGAAGGGAACTTCCTGACCCGCGATAACCTGATCGCCAAGGAGAAGCAATGGCCTAGAAGTCGTAAGGTGCCCAACGGGAAAGTGGGCCGTCGCGATCAAGTGCCATGCAGGGAAACTCGTCGGCGGCTTCGTGCTGCCCAGCTCGAAGGTCGATGTGCTGTGGACTACAATGGAGCGGAGAACGGTTCAGGACGCAAACGATCTTCCAGGACATGCAAGTTCTGGCGGTGGATACCACGTCGGGGCGCAACGCCGGACGCCGGCAGACGATCCTGGGTCAGGCCGTGACGCTCGCAGTCAAGCCGGAGGAAGCCCAGAAACTGCACTCTGCCTCCCAGACCGGTGAGACTGACTCTGATCGCTCCGCAGTCCGGGCGACACGACGAAGATGCAAATTGCGCCGGCGCCAGGCTAAGCGATCTCGGCCAGGCTGTACTCGGACGCCGGGCAGAGCGACAAAGCCGGAGATCGAGGCGACACACGACGAGCGGACCTGGTACCATGACCGTCCTGCCGATCCCGTCGTGCCCGCGACGATGCCGACTGCACCGGAGACTGAAGCCGGCACCCGTGGCTCGAAGAGAACCCGCGAAGCCGCTGAAGACGCACACGCTGACGATCGTGGACGGCAACGGCGTGGCCCACAAGCACGTGCTACGTCTGGGACGAGGAGAAGAACGACTGGAGCGGCCGGCCGGCGAGATGTGACCCGCACCGAGCTGGAGCCAAGCGGAAGAGAAGAAGTACCGGTTCCCCCGGCGCGCGAATAGAGCTGGGCTTAGTGGCATTGCTAAGACTGAAGCGGCGGACAACCGGAGTCAAGGGCCCAAGCGGAGGCGGCCGCGGAGCGCGCCGCCTTCCTGTGTGAGAAGAGAACTGTCAGCGGGCACCTGGAGGGTTGCTGCCGTTTTTCGATGAGGTGAAAGGATGCGCCGCACGACCCGAACCATGAGATCCCTATTGGGAGGGATGCTGCTGGCCTGGCTCGTCGCCACCGTCGCCGGCGACAGCTGTGCCCAAGAGTCAAGTCTCTGCAACCCGCCGTGATCGTCCCGATCGACGGGACCACGACCAATGCAGATGTCCACCAAACGGCCCTGCACAAGGTGGAGATCGTCAGCCAACGACCCGCCGACAACGTACTGCTCCGAAAGTGCGGACCTCGATCCGACCACGATCCTCATCTCCGGTCTGCCAGCGGGCCTCACGACGATCGAGCTCACCGACATGGAAAACAAATCCGAGGAATTCAACCTCATCGTCCAGCTGGACGTCGAGTATCTGCGGACGCACGCTGGGCCGAGCCGTGCCGACAGCCAACATCACGCTGATTCCCGTTTCTGACACCGCCGTCATGCTTACGGGCAACGTGGCCCGTGCCGAGGACACCGATCGTGGTGGAGCTGCGTGGCGGCCTCGGTCGGCGCCCAGGTCATCAACGCGCTGAGGGTCGGCGGCGTGCAGCAGGTGCAGCTGGACGTGGTCATCGCCCAGGTAGCGCGCAGCGATTTTCGGGCGATGGCCTTCAACTTCCTGGCCGACACGCCGCTCATGTTCTTCGCCAGCACCGTGGGTCATGCCGTGGCCGAGCCGGTCCGGTCGGTGTGGGCAGCGCGTTCTCACGACCAGTGGCCTGTTGTCAAGATGCTCCGGGGATGCCGAACGGCCAGCCGACCAACATGCTGTTCGGCGTCCTGCACAACTACGCACGGCTTCCTCGGCTTCTTGCAGGCCCTGCGGATCGAGGGGGTGGGCAAGACCCTGGCTGAGCCCAGCCTGGCCACGATGAGCGGCACGCCGGGCAGCTTCCTGGCCGGCGGCGAGCAGGCGGTGCCGATCCCGGCCGGCCTCGGCCAGGTCGGCGTGCAGTTCGAGGAATTCGGCACCCGCCTCAATTACCTGCCCATCGTGCTGGGCAACGGCAAAATTCAGCTGGAGATGGAGCCGGAAGTAAGCAGCCTCAGCGCAGGCCAACGGCACGAGCATCTCCGGTACGGTGGTTCCCGGCCGGGTCGACCAACCGCACCCATGCCACCGTGGAGCTGGAGGCGGGCCAAACGTTCGTCATCGCCGGCCTGATCGAACACGACGTGCAGGCCACGACGAACAAGACGCCGATCCTGGGCGATCTGCCTTTCATCGGCGTGGCGTTCAACAGCAAGACCTACACGGAGACGGAGCATGAAGTGGTCGTCCTCGTCACCCCGCATCTGGTGGACGCCCAGGACTGCAGTCAGATAACAAAATGTTTGCCGGGACAAGAATCGCGCAGCCCCGATGATTTTGAGCTATTCTTGGAAAGCATCCTGGAAGCGCCCGCGGGCCGCGCAAGGTCTTCCAGGATGGTCACTATGTCCCGGCCTTCAAGAACAGCCCGACGATCGAGTTGTTCCCCTGTGCCGGAAGCCACGGCGGGCCTGTCGGCAGCAGCGGTAACGGCTACGGTTCACAGGGCTGCGGTTCACAGGGCTGCGGTTCACAGGGCTGCGGCGCAACCCTCGCCCCGGCTCTGGCGCCGGCTCCTACCCCGGTCCCGGTCCGAACGATGACGCCGGCCCCCGAGGCGATGACGGCCCCGATCAGCCCAACGGCCCAGTCGATGAACGTCGAATTGCAAGCGCCGCCGACAAATTTACAGCCGGTCGGCGGCAAGGAATGACATAGAGGATTGTCGCGGCGGGCGGCGTAGTTGATCTCTGCCGCCCGCCGCGGCAAACTCAGGTGGAGCAACATGAAGGACCTGCTGAGAATTGCCATTGTCGATCCGAACGACACCACCCGCGACGAACTGCGCACCGTGCTGCTCGGCATGGAAACGGTGTGGCTGGAAGCAGAGTGTTCGCGCTATGAATTTTTCTTCGACGTGATTCAGCAGTCCGTGCCCGAAGTCGTAATCATCTCGCTCGATTCCGATCAGACCAAGGCACTGACCCTGATCCAGAACCTGTCGGCAGCTGCTCCGGACATCCCGATCCTGGCCGTCAGCGCCCGCGGCGACGGCCAGTCGATCTTGCAGGCGTTGCGCAACGGTGCCCGCGAGTTCCTCACCGCTCCGGTCGTACTGGAAGACCTCATCAAGGCGCTGCGCCGCCTGACGCCGCGGCACACGAGCACCGAAAGCACCAACGGCACCGGCCCCGCCCCGCGGGTCGATTCGCACGTCATCGCCGTACTGGGTTCGCGCGGCGGCGTCGGCTGCACCAGCCTGGCCGTCAACCTCGGTGCCACGCTCGCCCAGGAATCCGACCTATATCCCCGCCCTGATCGATCTGGACCTGGCCCTGGGCGACGCCGACGTGGCCCTGGATCTCATCGCCGACTACACGCTGGCCGACGTGGTCCTGAACATCGATAAACTGGACATGGCCTTCCTGCGCCGGTCGCTGAGCAAGCACAGCTCCGGCCTGTCGCTGCTGCCGCATCCCGTGCAGATGGAGGACGCCTCGCTGGTCCGCGAGGAGCACCTGCAGCGCATGCTCGGTCTCTTGCGGGCCACCTACACGCACCTGATTCTCGACCTGAGCAAGAGCTTTTCGATGACCGATCTGACCGCCCTGCGGGCGGCGGACGAGATCTTGCTGGTGGCCCAGCTGGAGCTGACCAGCCTACGCAACGTGGTGCGCATGCTCATGTCGCTGGATGCCGACGAGCAAATGGGGCCGAAGGTGCAGATCGTCCTGAATCGCGTCGGCAGCGATTGCGACATCGAACAAAAGAAGGCGGAGGAGACGATCGGCCGGCCCATTTTCTGGGAGATCCCCAACGACCCGAAGGTCATGTTGGAATCGCGCAACCACGGCATCCCGTTGATCCAGCACGCTCCCCGCAGCAAGGTGCAGCTGGCGATAAATGGACTGGCCAACAAGCTGTGCGGCCGCGAAGTGATTGCTCCCGTCAAGGAGAAATCGCGCGGCTGGGGGCTGTTCGCACGGCGGTAAGCCGAACAACTTCGGCGAACCGGCTGCGTCAACGGCCGGGTGTGTTCGCCAACCCGGCCGCTGACGCAGCCGGTTCGCCGGAAACAAGAAAGATCACCTGAGGACGCATCGATGTCGAGACTGTCACGCGGCATGAACAGCAGTGGCAGCAACATCGGCTCTCCCAGTCGAATGCTCAGTGGCAGCCTCGGCGGCGACCGCCAGGGGACCAAGAGTTTCGAGGAACTGAAACGGCTGATCCACGGCAAGCTGGTCGAGAAGCTCGACCTGTCGCGCGTCAGCGACCTGGAAGGCGAGACGCTGCGGCGCGAAATCCGCCTGGTCGTCGAGCGCCTGTGCGACACGGAGAACCCGCTGCTCAATCGCATGGAGCGCAAGCGCCTCATCGACGAAGTGTTGGACGAGACGTTCGGCTTCGGCCCGCTCGAAGTCCTGCTGAAAGACCCGACGATCAGCGACATCCTGATCAATGGGCCGCATAAGATCTTCGTCGAGCGCCGCGGCAAGATGGAGAAGTCGGACGTCAAGTTCCGCGACAACGACCATCTGCTGCAGATCATCGACCGCATCGTCAGCAAGGTCGGCCGGCGCGTGGACGAAACCAGCCCGATGGTGGACGCCCGCCTGCCGGACGGCAGCCGCGTCAACGCCATCATCCCGCCGCTGGCCCTCGACGGCGCGTCGGTGTCCATTCGCCGTTTCGGCGCCAACCCGCTGAAGCTGGAAGACCTGCTCAACTACAAGGCGTTCACTCCCGAGATGGCCATGCTGATGGAGGCCTGCATCAAGGCGCGGTTGAACATCCTCATCAGCGGCGGCACCGGCTCCGGAAAGACGACGCTGCTTGAACACGCTTGTCGAGCTTCATCCCGCACGAAGAGCGCATCGTGACGATCGAGGACGCCGCCGAATTGCAGCTGCAGCAGGAACACGTCGTGCGGCTGGAGACGCGGCCGGCGAACATCGAAGGCAAGGGCGCGGTGACCTGCCGCGACCTGGTCAAGAACGCCCTGCGTATGCGGCCGGAACGCATCATCATCGGCGAGTGCCGCGGCGCCGAGTCGCTGGACATGCTCCAGGCCATGAACACCGGCCACGCCGGCTCGATGACGACGCTGCACGCCAACACGCCGCGCGACGCTCAGGCCCGTCTGGAAACGATGATCATGATGGCCGGCATGGAACTGCCGAACAAGGCGATGCGGCAGCAGATCGCCTCGGCCGTCGATCTGATTATCCAGGTCAACCGCCTGCAAGGCGGCCCGCGCAAAGTGACCTGCATCACGGAAGTGATGAACATGGAGCAGGACATGATCATCATGCAGGACATCTTCCGGTACAAGCAGATCGGTATCGACCAGAACGGCCGGGCGCACGGCCAGTTCGAGGCGACCGGCGTTCGTCCGAGCTTCGTCGGCCGGCTGGAATCGTCCGGTATCAAGCTGCCGTCGAACCTGTTCCAGGAGCGCGTGCTGCTGCGAGACTAACAATCGTTTAGCCGCGAGCGTTCGGAACCAAAGACGCTCGCGGAACGCTCGCCGCTAAACAAGAGAGAGATCCCTCGATGAACCCCATGTTCCTTGTTCCCGTGCTAGCCGCCGTTTCGGTTGCGGCCCTCATCGGCGTCCTGGCGTTCGTGTTCCGCGACAATAGCCCAAAGACGGCCACACGGCTCGACATGCTCATCGGCAAGCGCCGCCGCGAAGAAGACCAGCAAGCAGGACATTCTGCGCAAATCGGCGTTCGAGAGCGACAAGAAATCGTTCATGGAACTCATCACGCCCAAGTTCCTGTCGCCGCAGAAGTATCTTCGAGCAGGCCGATTGCCACATCAAGCCGAGCACGCTGTTCGGTATCGGCCTGATGCTGGCGGTTGCCGGCGGCACGATGGCGTTCCTGGCCAAGGCGCCGCTGCTCATGCTGCCGATCGCCGCTCTGACGATGTTCTGCCTGCCTCTGCTCTGGCTGTGGAACAAACGGCGCGGACGCCTCAACAAATTCGCTTCGCAGCTGCCCGACGCGCTGGAGCTGGTCGCCCGGGCACTCCGTGCCGGTCACAGTCTCCAGGCCGGCATGCACGTCGTCGCCGAGGAAATGCCGTCACCGATCGCCGACGAGTTCGGCCGAGTCTACGAGGAGCAGAACCTGGGCATCGCCGTCGAGGATTCGCTCAAGAACATGTGCGATCGCGTGCCGAACCTGGACCTGCGCTTCTTCGTCACTTCCGTCGGCATTCAGCGCCAGACTGGCGGCGACCTGGCGGAGATTCTCGACAAGATCGGTTACGTCATCCGCGAGCGCTATCGCATTCTGGGTCAGGTGAAGGCTCTGACGGGCGAAGGCCGCCTCAGCGGTATCGTGCTGATCGCCCTGCCGTTCGTCCTGTTCTTCTACATGCTCAATGCGAAGCCGGACTACATCGAGCCGCTGTGGACCACCGAGTTGGGCAAGAAGATGAGCGTCTTCGCCATCATTGCCCAGATCCTCGGGGCCATTACCATCAAGAAGATTGTGAACATCAAGGTCTAAGAACCAGGAGTCAGGAGTCAGGGGTCAGAGAGGTCAGGATCGGCAGATTCGTCAACTTAGGACCATGCGAATCGCCGATACAAGACAAAGACAACGACCGCCAACAACTGATTCCTGGCACCTGACCCCTGACTCCTGATTCTTCGGGGAGGTGCAACGTGCTGTTCGGAATCGTCGGAATGTCGGAACTCGTCCCGCTGCTGGTCGGCGTGGCGTTTATCGCGGCGGTGTTTAGCGTGCTGTCGGTGATCTCCAACCGCAACAGCCGGGCGCAGGAGCGGCTCGATCGCCTGAGCCGGCCGGCGTCGCTGGCGGACCTGGAAGATCCGAAACTAAAGAAGGAGCGCTTCCAGGGCATGATGGAGACGGCCAAGGCATTGGCCCGGCCCTTGATGCCGCAGACGGAGACGGAGCAATCGGCGCTGCGGATGACGCTGGCCCACGCCGGCTTCCGTAGCGAGTCGGCGGTTGCGGTTTATCTCGGCATCCGTTTCGCCTCGCTCGTGTTTTTCGTCGTTCTGGGGGGCGTCCTGTTCCTCCCCGGCCACGGGTTCACCAGCTCGTCGATGCGGAACATGGTGTTCTGCGCCGGAGCCGGATTCTACCTGCCGAACGTCATCCTGTGGTTCATCCGCAGCAGCCGCCAGCAGCAGATCTTCCTGTCGCTGCCCGACGCGCTGGACCTGCTGGTGGTCTGCGTGGAGAGCGGTCTGGGCCTCGATGCCGCTCTGCGGAAAGTGTGCGAGGAGATGAAGGACCACGCCAAGATCATCTGCGAAGAGCTGACGCTGGCGAATTTCCAGCTACAGATGGGCCGGCCGCGGCGCGAAGTGCTGCACGACCTGGGCGTCCGAACCGGCGTGGACGACGTGCGCAGCCTGGCGGCGATCCTGATCCAGGCCGATCGTTTCGGCTCGAGCATCGCCCAGGCCCTGCGCGTACAGTCCGATTCGATGCGAACGCGCGCGCAAACAGCTGGCGGAGGAGAAGGCGGCGAAGACGGCGGTGCAGCTGATCTTCCCGCTGGTGTTGTTCATCTTTCCCGGCATCTTCGTGGTGCTCGTCGGCCCCGCGGCTATCAGCATCATGAAGGTGATGCTCAAGAATTAAGAATCGTGCGGAGTGCGGAGTGCGGAGTGAAAAACAGAACACAATGCGGTCTTCCGGTTTTTCACTCCGCACTCCGCATTCCGCACTCTCAAGGAGGAACGAGGGATGAAAGGATTCATCACGAAGGCCGTCCTGTTCGGTACAGCGGCGGCCGGCTCGGTGGGGTGCTATGGATACCGGGATCTTGTGGATCCATGTTATCCGGAACGCTACGATTATGCCGCCCGGCATGAAGTCACGGCGGCGCTGGCGCCGCAGGTCGAGAACGGACACGTCCTGGACCAGACGGTGTGGAACTACCACTTTATGCGCGACGCGAACGAACAGCCGAGTGCTATGCTGAACGCATCCGGTCTGGACCTCCTCGCCCGGTTGGCACGGACGCGGCCGCATCCGGATCCGGTGATCTTCCTGCAAACGGCCCAGGATCTGGGTTACGATTCCGAGCATCCAGACAGGTTGGCGGCGGCCCGAAACGATCTGGATGCGAAACGGAGCAAGGCCATCGAGGCCTTCCTGAACGCCCAGACGGCGACCCGGCCGGTGGTGTTCCAGGTCCAGATCCATGACCCGGCCGAGGTCGGCATCGGCGCAGTGCCGGCCAGCAAAATAACCGCGCAGATGTACAACAGCTACAAGGGTGCTCTGCAAGCTGGCGGAGCTAGTACCACGGGCGGTGCCGGCGCGGCCACTCCTGGAAAGTAAATCTATGTGTTCTCTCCGTGCCGGCAGTTTTCGGGATTGCTAACCATCCCGAAAACTGCCGGCTGCGGAAAGAATCAAACACGACAAGAGCGACATCATGAACGGCCCTGCATCTCCCCGTCCCTTCTCACGGCCGATCGTCGCCGTATGCTTCGTCCTCGTCGTCTTCGCTTGGCTCGTTGGCCCGTCCCCTGTCAGGGCGTCGCGGCCTCTGGCGTCTGCCGCCGTCGTCTCGGTTTCGTTCGCCGATGATGATGGTTGGAGCGTGCGCAAACTGCTCGGCAAGATGAATAACCGCACGCGCATCATTCAGATTGCGGTCGGCTGCATGTGCTTGGGGCTATTTATCCTCATGCGCAAATTGTCGATCTGATCCTCCCGAACTCATTCACGAAACGCAAATCACTCGGAGAGACCGATGTCACACCCCGCGACGAACCTCATGGACTGGGACAACGGTAGCCTGCCCGAAGCACCGAGCGCCCGGAAAACTTGCAACAAACCGGGCTATCGGTCGGCTTCCTCAACAGCATGATCCTGCGGACCCTGTACTCGCGCGGCGGCATGTTCGGGCTGGACCTCGCCAAGTTCCTGTGCCTGCCGTTCAAAGTCATCGAGGAATCGCTCGGATTCCTCAAGAATGAGAAAGCGATCGAGGTCCTCGGCGGCGACCTGATCGGCCGGGTCAGTTACCGCTTTAACCTGACTGACCTGGGCCGCAAACGGGCCACCGAGGCGTTGAAGATGTCCGCCTACGTCGGCCCCGCGCCCGTGCCGCTCGAAGATTACGTCGAGCAGGTGTACCGCCAGGCGGTGACGAACATCGACGTCAACCCGGAGATGCTCAAGGCGGCGCTCAGCCACCTCGTCATCAGCGACGAGATGTTTAGCGGCATCGGGCCGGCGATCGTTAGCGGCAAGTCGGTGTTCATCTACGGCCCGCCCGGCAACGGCAAGACGGCCATTACCCAGGCCGTCGGCAATTTCATGAACCAGAGCGGCGGCGAGATTTACGTCCCGTACGCCATTCTCGCCGAAGACTCAGGTCATCACCATTTTCGACAAGGCCGTGCATCAAACGAGCGACGGCGACGGCGACAACCCGTTGGAAGACAACGAAGCGACCATCCGTCGGCTCCTGAACACGGGTACGGTCGATCAGCGCTGGGTGCGCATCCGCCGGCCGGTCATCATCACCGGCGGCGAGCTGAATCTGTCGATGCTCGACCTCCGCTATAACCCCGAGGCGAACTTCTACCAGGCGCCGCTGCACGTGAAGGCCAACGGCGGCATCTTCCTGATCGACGACTTCGGCCGGCAGCTGTGCAGTCCCAAGGAGTTGCTGAACCGCTGGATTGTGCCGCTGGAAAACCGCATCGACTACCTGTCGTTGTCGTCCGGCAAGCAGTTCCAGGTGCCGTTCGAGCAGCTGACGATGTTCTCGACGAACCTCGATCCGCGCGACCTGGTGGACGACGCCTTTCTGCGGCGCATGCGGCACAAGGTCGAGATCACGGCCCCGACGCGCGACATCTACGAACGCATCTTCACCGCCGTGGCCCGCAAGCTCGGCTTGAACGCCTGCCCAGAGGCCGTGGATTACCTCTTTGAGAAGTATTACAACCGCGGCCGCTGCACTCGGGCCAGTGACGCCCGGGATTTACTGGAGACGGTGCAGTCCATTTGCCGATTCCGAAGGATACCCCTCCAGCTGACGCGCGATCTGATGGCGGAAGCCGCCGCGAGCTTCATCCGCGAGTTCAAATAACGGTTGTCAGTTGTCAGTCAGTTGTCCGGTCTTCCTGACAACAGACAACTACCAGGAGAATGTGACAATGGATTGTCGCAGAACGCTGGCGACGGCGCTATATCTTCTCACCGGGGCGCTGGGATGTGCTCACGACACCGGCACGACGGCACCGCCTCTCCGGGAGACGGCACCACCGCCGCTGGCCGGCCCGTCGGCTTATAACCCGTCGAAGCGCACGCCGCAGGCAGCGACCTGCGTCGCCGGCGGCAACTTCCTGGTCGGTGAAGCGGCGGCGCTCGATAAGGGTTCGTCCGTACAGGAAAATCAGCTCGACAAGGCCCGCAAGGCGTACCAGCAAGCCCTCAGCATCGATCCGAACTACATTCCGGCTTATCAGTCACTGGCCCGTCTCTACGTCATGATGGAGGATTACGATCATGCCGTGGCGACTTATCGCCAGGCACTGAAGATTCAGCCACGCTGTGCCCCGGTCTGGTTCGATCTCGGCGTGTGTCAGAGCCGGTGGAAGGAATGGCCGGGAGCGATCGAGAGTCTTGGTCACGCCGTCGAGTACGATCCGGAAAATCGTCTCTTCCTCAACCGACTCGCCTGTGTACTGGCCTACACCGGTCGTTACCAGGACAGCCTGAGCTATTTCCAGCGTTCGTACGGCAACGAGGCGATGGCCCATTACCAGCTCGCTCGGGCGCAGTATCAACTCAAGCAGGACGACCTGTGCCGCCAATCCTTGCAGACGGCGTTGCAGCGGGATCCGAACCTGGAGCCGGCCCAGGCGCTGCTGAACGAACTCGGCAGTACGCCAGGGAAAACGGCTCCCACGGCCACCACGATCACCTCCATCGAGAAGGCACCGGCGTCGGCGCCCACCGGTGCTTCACCACAACAGCTGGTCGTCCCCATCCGCACTGCGGCCTATATCGAGGAAGTGCAATCCGCCCCCGAGACGAACGCCCCGGCGGCTTCGAAGCCTGAGGAACCGCCGCCGGCCCCATCCCTGCGGCCGAGGACCCTGCCGCCGATTTCTACCGGCAACGATCTTATGGAGCCGAACCGGTAGAGAGGTTGTGGAAGTGAGTACCGAGTACTCGGTACCGAGTAATCGGTACCGAGCACTCGGTATTCAGTACTCAGTACTCGGTTCTCAGCATTCTCCAGGCGATTCCCATTGATCGCCAGAATCCCATCCTCTTCCACTTCGTCTGGATTCCCGCGCCCCTCTTCCGGTATAAATCTCCGTACATGCCTTTCATCCGCACGACGCGGACGATAGTCCACGGAGGGACTTGCTATGTTGGGATCTGCGCCACCTCTCGACCGGAACTGAACCGACAGGCAAGTCTGTCTCTCCGCGAGACAGTCGATCCAGACACCGCATCCCCAGCGGCGCTCTGCGTTCGGCGGGGATATCGCAGGTCGATGCACTTCTGGCGAAAATTCAGGATCGCACCGCCGTCGTGGGGATCGTCGGTCTCGGCTACGTCGGCCTCCCCTTCGCCGTCGAGATGGGCAAGGTCGGCTATCGCGTGCTTGGCATCGAGCAGAACCCGGAGCGCGCCAAGCGAGTGAACGCCGGAGAAAACTACATTTCCGACGTGAAGGACGAGGAACTGTCCGAGCTGGTCCGCAAGGGGAAGTTCGAGGCAGTTACCGACTTCACGCGTGTTCCCGAGATGGACGTCATCGTCATCGCCGTGCCGACGCCGCTGACGAAAAATCTGGTTCCCGATCTACAGCACATCGAACACACGAGCCGCGAATTGGCTCGGCACGCCCGCCCCGGCCAGCTCATCTGCCTCGAATCGACGACCTATCCCGGCACCACCGAAGAGCTGATGCTGCCGATCCTGGAGACGTCCGGGTTGAAAGTGGAGCAGGACCTCTTCCTTGCCCATTCGCCGGAACGCGTCGATCCCGGCAACAAGCGCTACACGACGACCAACACGACGAAGGTCGTCGGCGGCGTCGGTCCCGAATCGCAGAAGCTGGCCCTGGCGTTCTACAGCCAAACCATCGAGCGCGTCGTGCCGGTCAGCAGCGCTCGCGCTGCCGAGACTGGTCAAGGTGTTCGAGAACACGTTCCGCGCCGTGAACGTCGCCCTGGTCAATGAGATGGCACTGCTGTGCGACCGCATGGGTCTGAACGTCTGGGAGGTGCTGGACGCCGCGTTCACCAAGCCGTTCGGCATCATGCCGTTCTACCCCGGCCCCGGCGTGGGCGGCCACTGCATTCCGCTCGACCCGCACTACCTGGAATGGAAGGCGAAGGAACACAACTTCAGCACGCACTTCATCGCCCTGGCCGGCGAGATCAACCGTCACATGCCGGAGTTCGTCCGCGAGAAAGCGATGCGCGTGCTGAACCAGCTCGGCTTGGCCGCTTCCCGCTCCAGGGTGCTGTGCCTGGGTGTGTCGTACAAGCGCGATCTGGGCGACTATCGCGAGTCGCCGGCGCTCGAGGTCATCAAGCTGCTGCGGCGCGACGCAGCCGACGTGGTCTACCACGACCCCTATGTGCCGTCCTTCGAAGAACACGACCTGCACATGGAAGGCGTCCCGTTGACCGACGAGCTGCTGGAGAGCGTCGATCTCGTCATCATTCTGAGCGATCACACGGCGATCGAATATCACACCGTCGTCGAGAAGGCCCGGCACGTCCTGGACACGCGGAATGCCACCCGGAACGTGACGGTACTGCGCGAGAAGATCACGCTGTTGTGACGGATGTGGTATAACCTTTCGGAAAAAGAACCTCGCCGAAAGAGTTACGAGACGCCCGGAACGGTGTTCGGCTGCACAACTTACTCCCACAAGGAGCAATGTTACAATGCGACTCGTCAGCATCACCATTCTGAGTGCTGCACTCTTAACGGGGAGGCGCCACGGGGGGAGAAGCCCGCCTCGGACGGTACGGAGCACGACTTCGGAACGAAGATCGTGGCGGTCACTACCCGCGACAGGAGTGAAAAGGGCGATCGCGGTGGCGGCTGGTTCGAAAACGCGAAGATTCGAAAACTGGGAGATCGTTACTGCTTGGTCGGTCAAATGACAGACCTTCGCAAAGAGTTAAAGCAGATCAAAGAGGTTACCGTATGGATCCCGCTATCCGAGATAACCCAGATCGCCGAATACGACACTGCCGAATCCGCAAGAAAAATCCTCGACGCATACGACAAGCTGAAGGGCGATAGGTAGGTCTTTGAATCCATCATCACAACATGGACGTTGGCACACAAGGCCCTATTAGGGACCATGCCGAACGGCGAAGTGGCGGGCACGCATCGGCAACCCGCTCAGTTCTGTCCGCACCGTGCGCCAGAAGCTGAAATCCCGGCGTTTCGCCCGTAAGCCGAGCCGGCTGATGAACTTGGCGTTATGAGATGAGGCGTTCTGTTATGAGATTTGCAATTGTTCCGCGTTTCAGTCACCTCGTAACAGTTTTTGAGGGGGTAGTAAGTGTTGTTGTGCCCACGTGTTACGTGTTATGCGTTGGTATAACGAAACGGGAATCTCACCCAGGGGCATAAGAGGACAGATGTCTATTCATATGCCGTCTGACCCGGATGCCCGGTGGTGGTTTGCCGGGGCTTCGGAGTACTGTCACGCGACATACGGTTTTGCCGATAATTGCGACATTCGGTTTTGCCGCCCGCCTAACTTTCTGCGCCGCGGCGGTTGGTCACCTGCAATTTTAGGATCCTGCCTTGCGTGATTTCTTCCGCTGTCTTTCGGCGCAGTTGCACACCGGCCGGTGTGGCAAAAACCCATTCCCGATCGACCGGATCGAGGAACACGTAGACGTCTTGTCCCTGGTGCGCTTTGCCCACGTAATGGCTGCGACCATAGATCGATACCTGGCCCTTGCGATCCACGCGCCGCAGCCCGTGTTCGTTGGCCATGTGGTCCAGGACCGGTTGCAGGCTCCAACTGCGCTTCTCCCAGGTCTTGCTGTACGCCCGCTCGTTCTGCTGCAAGCCGGGAAAGGCCCGCCAGCGGCTCTGGCCCTTGATGCTCGGATAGACTTCCCGCTGGATGCGATCCAGGTCGTCCAGGCGCCGCTGCAACTCGTCGGCATCTTGGCAGGTCTCGGGTTCTCCCCAGCGCTTGCCTGTACCTTGCGACCGTTCGACGACGCCGTTGTCTTGAGGCCGTTCGGGCGGGATTCCAGATCATGTCCACCCCCAGGCCGATGAGCCACAGGGCCAGGTCGGTGGGCCAATCACCTTTCGATCCCCACGGACAGCCGTTGTCGACACGGAAGCTTTGAGGTCTTCCCCACGCCGTAAAAACCAGGCGAAGCGTCGCTTGCACCGCGGCGGGCTGCACCAGACCCCAGAAGCCCTGGGGGGAAAATCACGGTCTTCAGGACCGCGCCACTGCATTCATCCACCAGCCGCAGCCAGCTCACGCGTGCGCCGCTGGCCAGACGCAACTGATCCACCGCATCCATCTGCCAGGTCTCGTGCGGACAGCGGGCACGCTGCTTCTCACTGGCGGGGCGTCGGCCTGACGGCGCTGGAGCAAGTTGGCGGTTCTGAAACCACCGCTGCAACGTTCGCACACAGGGGCAAGGCTCGTTCGCTTCCTGAAGCATCACGTGGATCAAGCCGCCGCCCCACCTGGGATGCTGTTGCCGCATCTCGACGGCCTTTTGGAAGGGGACACTGTCGACAGGGATCTTCTTGGTGCCGCAACGGGCATAGTCAGGAGCGAGGGCCTCCTCGCCGCGCTGGGTGAAGCGGCGCACCAGGTGACGCACGGTGCGCTCGGACAACTGGAGATCTTCAGCGAGCTTGGTCACCGAGTCGCCATTCTGCCAGCGGTGCAAAATGGTTTGCCGGACCGGAACGGGAATCGAGGCGGGCATGAGATCATCCTCCATGAAGTGTGTCAAGTCCCAAGCCGTGCCTCTATGCTATTCCGTACAGCTGTCGCGGCAAAACCGTATGTCGCTATTATCGGCAAAACCGTATGTCGCGTGACAGAGTACCTCAGCCCCGGCCACCCAGAAGCCGCGCACTGGTTTTTGCCTGTCGCTGGCGACAGACGTCAGGCGGGATTGACAGAAAGTTCGAGCAAACGCTAACATTCTCAAACACTTGAGTCAGCTCCTTCCGAGTCTTCACCACACCAACCCGGCCGGTTGCGGCTTGGCGGTTGCTTCCGCCAAGCCACAAGCGGCAACAGGCGAGACGAAAAACCATGGTGAACGGCAAGAAGGTCTGCGGCATCGAGGAGCTGCGCCAGGAAATGACGCGGCTGCGCAATGAAAATCGCCGCATCGTCCACTGCCACGGGGTCTTCGACCTGCTGCACGTCGGACACATCCGGCACCTGGAGCAGGCCAAGAAACTCGGCGACGTTTTGGTCGTCACTCTGACCCCCGACCGCTTCGTCAACAAGGGGGCCGGGCGCCCGGCGTTCTCCGAGGCCCTCCGCGCCGAGGTCGTCGCCTCGCTCTGGCCTGCGTCGATTATCGTCGCCATCAACAAATGGCCGACGGCCGTCGAGCCGATCAACGATGCTCCGGCCCGCACATCTTCGCCAAGGGCAGCGAGTTCCGCAACCTCGACGACACCATCGGCCACGTCGCCAAGGAGCGCGAAGCCGTCAACGCCATCGGCGGCGAAATCGCTTTCACCGAAGACATCACGTTCAGCTCTTCGGGCCTGATAAACCAGTACTCTCGCAGTTTCCGCCCCACGTCCAGGACTACCTTACCGACTTCGCCAGCCGCTTCACGCGCCGAAGAGGTCTTGCGGCACCTCCGCGAGCGCCGACGGCAAGAAGCGTTCTCGTCATCGGCGAGACCATCATCGACGAATACGCCTATTGCGAAGCGATCGGCAAGTCGGGCAAGGAGCCGGTGCTGGCCGACCAAGTCGCTCTCGACCGACCAGTACGGCGGCGGCGTCCTCGCCTGTGCCAACCACGCTGCCAGTTTCTGCGAGCAGGTGGATGTCCTGACTTTTCTCGGCGAAGGCGGCGACCAGGAGGACTTCGTTCGCAAGTCGCTCAAGCCCAACGTCAACCCGATCATTCTGCACAAGAAGGCATCGCCCACCATCGTCAAGAAACGCTTCGTCGAGCGCTACCTGGCGACAGAAGCTGTTCGAGGTCTACAAGATTAACGAGGAGCCGCTGGACGAGAAGGAAGACGAGGAGTTTTGCGAGCTGCTGCGGGAATTGCTGCCCAAGTATGACGTGGTCATCGTAGCGGATTACGGTCACGGAATGTTGAGCCAGCGGGCGATCGAGGTCATCTGTGCCCATGCGAAATTCCTGGCCGTCAACACGCAGTCGAACGCCGGCAATCACGGCTTCAACATGATCTCCAAGTATCCCGCGCCGATTACGTCTGCCTGGCGCAGCGAGAATTCGCCCTCGGAGACGCGCACTCAGCGGATGTCGCCGGAAGAGATGGTGCTGCACGTCGGCCCACAAGCTCGGCTGCGAGCGGATCATGATGACGATGGGCAAGCACGGCAGCATGTTCTACACGGCTCCGGACGAGTTCCAACAGGTCCCCGCCTTTGCCACCCAGGTCATCGACCGGGTCGGCGCCGGCGACGCGGTGCTGTGCGTCACCGCCCTGTGCGCGGTGATGAACGCGCCGGCCGAAGTGATCGCCTTTCTCGGCAACGTGGTCGGTGCCGAGGCGGTCACGATCATGGGCAATCAGCGGTCGATCGAACGCATCCCGCTCTATCGCCACGTCGAGTGTCTGCTGAAGGTCCACCGTTCGGCCGACGCGGCAGCTCCCAACGTCCATCAGTACAAGCGCTGGCGGAGTGATGAATCAAGGCGCGGGCGCAACATCAGCAGACCGGCGTGTCTTCACAGGCGAGCTGATGCTCCGCCGCTCGACATCTTCTCCTGAAAGGAATCTCATGAGCGAACCTTCCACGGTTCTGGTCACGGGCGGCGCGGGGTACGTCGGTGCTGTGCTGGTGCCGAAATTGCTCGCTGCCGGGCATAACGTCAAGGTGCTGGACCTGTACATCTTCGGCACGCGCGTTCTCGATGCCGTCAAGAACAATCCGCGTCTCCAGCAGATCAAGGGCGACCTGCGTGATCGCAAAGTGCTCCAGCGCGCCCTGGCCGGCTGCGACGCCGTCATTCACCTCGCCTGCATCTCCAACGATCCGAGCTTCGAACTCGACCCGACGCTCGGCAAGTCGATCAACTACGATTGTTTCTCCGACCTCGTTGAGATCGCCAAGAGCAGCGGCGTGCGGCGTTTCATCTACGCCTCGTCGTCGAGCGTCTACGGCATCAAGGAAGTCGAGAACGTCACCGAGGAATTGCCGCTGCAACCGCTGACGGATTACTCCAAGTACAAGGCGCTGTGCGAAGACGATCTGCTCGCCGCGCGGTGCCCCGGCTTCGTGACGCTCATCCTCCGGCCGGCCACCATCTGCGGGTATTCGCCGCGATTGCGGCTCGATCTGTCGGTCAACATCCTGACGAACCTGGCCTGGAACAACCGCAAGATCACCGTCTTCGGCGGCGAGCAGCGCCGTCCGAATCTGCACATCGAGGACATGGCCGACCTGTACGTCCAATGCCTGAAGTACGAGGACAGGTTGATCGACGGCAAGATCTTCAACGCCGGCTATCAGAACCTGAAAATCCGCGAAATCGCCGAGGTGGTGAAGGCCGAGATCGGTCCCGACGTGCAGATCGTCACCTCGGCGACCGATGACCTGCGCTCGTATCACATCTCCTCGGCGAAGATCAAACGGGAGCTGGGGTGGGAGCCGCGGCACACGATCCAGGATGCGGTCCGCGACCTGGTAGCGGCCTTCCAGGCGGGCAAGATCCCGAACTCGCTGACCGATCCGCGCTATTTCAACATCAAGACGATGCAGGCGTTCTCGCTGCGCAGCAACAGCCTGCGCTGCTGGCGGCTTAGGAACGTTGAGCCGCGACCCGATCGGGGAGCACGTCACCCGACGCGCTCCCCGATCGGGTCGTGGCGAAACGATGAATATCACCGATCGAATACGTCATTGGAGGACGACATGCTGACCCAGACGCGCGAGCCGCAATATCAGGGTTGTCTCGACATCCAGCGAAACGCGCGGACTGACGCCGTTGGGTTTGATGAGCAACCAGGTCTGGCAGGACGACCCGCGGCGCCTGGTATTCGTGCTGTCGCGCTACAAGTTCGTCTCGAAGATGCTCAGCGGTAAGCAGTCGGTCCTCGAAGTCGGTTGTGCCGACGCCTTCGGTACGCGCGTCGTGCTCCAGGAAGTCGGCGCTGTCACCGCGGTCGATTTCGATCCGGTCTTCGTCCAGGACGCGCGCGATCGGATGGACCCCGAATGGGAATTCGAAGTCAAGTTCCACGACATGTTGGCCGGACCGGTGCCGCCGGGTGAGTTCGACGCCGCCTACTCGATGGACGTGATCGAACACATCCTGCCGAAGGACGAACATCGCTTCGTCGGCAACATCGCCTCGTCGCTGACGGAAGACGGCGTGCTGATTCTCGGTTCCCCGTCGATCCATTCACAGGCGTACGCCTCCAAGCCGAGCAAGGAAGGCCACGTCAATTGCAAGGACGCCGCCGGGCTGCGCGCGCTGACCGAGCAGCACTTCCGCAACGTCTTCCTGTTCTCCATGAACGATGAGCTGGTCCACACCGGCTTCACGCCGCTGGCGCATTACTTGATCGCGCTGTGCGCGGGGCCGAAGTGAATCCGATTGAAGACGGCGTCCAGTAATACCTTCCGTTTAGCCGCGAGCTTTTGCGAGCGCCTCTAGAGCGCTCGCAAAAGCTCGCGGCTAAACGTGGAACGAATTCTTGGACGCCGCCTCCCAACCATGCGAGACCGTGATGCACACCGCCAATCTGTCCGTCATCATGCCAAACTACAACCACGCCACGTTCCTGCCGCGGTCGATCAACGCCATTTTGACGCAAACACTCCGACCGAGGGAAGTTATCATTCTGGACGATGGTTCCACGGATAACAGTTTACAGGTGATCGAAGCGTTCGCTGCCCGCGATTCGATCATTCGGGTAGAGCGGAGTGCGATCAACCGCGGTGTCTGCGATCGATTGAATCGGGGTGTAGCGATTTCCCGAGGCGACTATATTCTTTTCGCATCCGCAGATGATGTCGTATTGCCGACGTTAATCGAGAAGACAGTTCCGTTGCTCGAACGTTATCCAGAAGCGGGATTGGCGTGCGGAGATATCGAGGCCCTCAACGTGGCTACCGGGGACGTCGCCCCGTATGCGAAGCGATGGTGCGATCGGGAATGTTACCTTTCTCCGGAGCGGTTGGCTGCCTGTGTGGGTCGAACCTGGATTCCATCGAACGCCACGGTGTTCAAACGATCTTCGATCGAGGCTCGCCGGTCGATTTCTTACCGATCTGCACTGGGTGTGCGATTGGTTTCTCAACTTCTGCGTCGCCTTTCGAGAGGGACTTTGTTTCGTTCCCGAAGTCTTGGCATCTTGGCGTTTCGACCACCAATCGTATTCGTTCACGGGGTTCCGGAACAGAAATAAATACTGTGAAGTGTTGACTTCTCTGTTGAATCACATTCTCTCAGCTACCTACTGCGATCTGGTCCCGTGGTTCGCACGCAGTGGCGTCCTGAGGAATCTTGGTCCTGAAATCCTTCGCGCCGCGGCCGTGTGCCCACACCGCAGAGATCTGTCCATGTTGTCGATGCTCAATTCTTTTCTTCGAAAGCAATACGAGGAAGCTGGCAGAGGATCCGGATGAACAAATTCGAGAATTGGCCGTCTTTTTCATCGGTCCCCTTTGGCGATCGAACAGGGAAGAAGAAGTCGCGGCCGAAGTGGCCGCGTTGAAACAAACCATTACTGCCGAAGTGACCGCGTTGAAACAAACCGTTGCTTGGATGCAATCGAGCAAGTTCTGGCAACTGCGCAATGCTGCGGCCCGCTGTAGACTATTCCTCAAGTCCTGGTGGCGACGAGCAGGGAGAGAAATAGAGGCGTGAAAAAGTCCCAAGATCGTCGAACCCGCTACGTTTGGCAGCCGGGCATAAGCAATACAAATTTGCGATACCCGCTGACACCATGCGCGTCTCCCGAACATTGTGATTCGCGCAGCTTGAGGCGAGGGCCAGGCAATGCATCAATCTGACACGCGATTGCTTATCCTGCGGAGTTGGAAGTGCTCTGTAGCCGCGCTCATCCGAAAGCTGCCCTTCGGCCAGTCCCTGCTGTCCCTGCTGAAAAAAAGCCGCGGCTCGTGTCAGCGCTCTGCGCTGACTCTGCTGAAAACAGGCTACGGCAAGCGCTTCGTAGGATTGTTCAATGCGGCGGTCCGCAATTCCTGTCGCACTCAGGAAGCCCTCGCCCTGGGCCACAAATTCCTCCAGAGGGGACAACCTGAGCCTGCCTTGGAGCAGTTCAGTCAGGCGATCCGACTGGGACCTGACGAGGTCCTGGGCTATCTGCACCGTGGCCGGACTTTGCATCAGATCGGACGACTTCAGGAGGCGCACGCGGACTTTCAGGCGGCGCTGGCGTTGCCGCCCGGTCGGCTGGATGAAGCCGTGTTGCTACACACCTGCCAAGCGAAATTGCTCGTGGAGATGCAAGATGTCGAGCAAGCAATCTTTTACGAGTACCGCATGTTGCTGCTGACTCGCTTCGGCCAGGTCCACGGCGAGCAGTGGCAACCAATGTTCATCCCGGACAGCGCGGAGAATTTCCAGGTATTGTTCGAGGCTCACGATCTCCTCGCTGACCATTGCATCCGGGAACGCGGGGACAACCGTGCAGCACTGGACATCTACCGGCGGAAGAAGCGATCACAGCGCCGTTTCGCCGACGTCTATGGCCTGACCAACGACCGCGTTTTATACCTGACAGAAGAATGGGTGGTGGCTCTCGGGCACCTGGCGACTGCTGGATTTTTGGGTGAAGATGAAGCACCTGGGCTGGGGGCCGTGGGAGCAGATCATCCTGCTCGCTCCACGCGGTCTACCGGCCAATGAGGCGTATCTGTCCTTCTGGAAAAAACACCTCACCGTGGTATCCGATCCGTTCCTGGTCCGAGCCCTGACCCCCCTTGTCAAGACCATGGGCCACCGCGTGAACGACCCCCTCGAGCTGGCCGACGGAGAGGCCCGCTATTTCTGCGAGGGCATGGGCGTCATCCAGGAAGAGTGGGAAAACCAGGGCAGAGCGCCGCTCCTGGAATTGACTCCCGCGGAGCGGCAGCTCGGCCGGGAAACTTTGCGGCAGCTCGGCGTCCCGGAAAAGGCCTGGTATGTCTGCGTCCATGTGCGCGGGCCAGGGTTTACGAATGAGGGACAGAGCCGGCAGCACGCTCATCGCAATGCCGACATTTTCTCGTACCTTCCTGCCATGCGCCGCATTGTCGAGCGGGGCGGTTGGGTGGTCCGCCTGGGCGACGCTTCGATGGAGCGGCTGCCCGGTATCCCTGGCCTGATCGACTACGCTCACAGTCCGCTGAAAAGCCCCTGGATGGATGTTTTTCTCCTGGCGTCTTGCCGTTTCTTGATTGGAGTAACCTCCGGTCCGGCGCACGTGCCCACGACCTTTGGCGTACCCTGTGTGCTGACCAACTGGGTGTCCAACCCCTTTCCCGTCAATAGCCGAAGGGACCTGTTCATTCCCAAGCTCATCTGGACGAATGCCGAGAACCGGTTTCTGCACTTTGAGGAAATCCTGGAACCCACAGTTCGAAGTTATAGTTGGTGCGGAGCAAAGCTCCTGGAGCGAAACCTACGGACGGTCGACAACACGGCCGAAGAAATACTGGAATTGGTTGAAGAAATGTGCGACAGCCTCGACGGCTGCCTTGTCCGCACAGCCGAGGATGAGCGGTTGCAGAGCGAATTTCGTCGGTTGGCTTCCCGGCTGAGCATGGTCGGATTCGGCCGGATCGGGCGAGCTTTTTTGAGCAAGTACGCTGGTCTGGTGTCTACCCAAGTGGAGAGTAACCGGCAAGTCTTCGCCGGAAAAGTCGTGTCGTTGCCGCTCTCGGCATGAATCGCGACATGGAGCGCTCTAAGGAGGCTCGATGCGGTCGGCCAATCTATCCGTCATCATGCCGAACTACAATCATGCGCAGTACCTCCCCCGCGCGATCGCCGCCGTTCTCGGGCAGAGCGTTCGACCCAGAGAGTTCATCATCATCGACGACGGCTCGACGGATAACAGCGTTGAGGTGATCGAACGGTTTGCCGCACGCGATCCGGTGATTCGCTTCTTCCGCAACGAGCGCAACCGCGGCGTTTGTGAATCCGTTAACCGCGCCCTCGAACAGGCGACCGGCGAGTATCTCTTGCTCTGTGCGGCCGACGATTACGTCTTGCCCGGTATCATCGAAAAGTCCATCGGCCTGCTCGAACAGCACCCCAACGCTGGTATCTGCTGCGGCTATCACTCCACAGTCGATGGCACAACCGGTGTCGTCAGCCCGAACCCGACCGGCTGGTGCCGGCGACCCACTTACTTCTCTCCGAGTGAGTTGGCCGACGTCATGGGTCCGCGCGGCATCCCGAGCAGCTCGGCCATCTACCGGCGCGAGGCCGTCCTGGCCGCCGGCGGCTATCTGCCGGCGCTGCGCTGGGCGTGCGATTGGTTTATGAACCTCGTCATCGCATTCCGTCATGGTTTGTGCCACGTTCCCGAACCACTCGCGCTGATTCAGATAATGCCGACCTCCTATGGGAGGGACGGAGTGAAGGATCGCGAGGCTTGCCGTGCAGTCGTGGCCGAGCTCTTACCGCTGCTGACGTCCCCTGAGTACTGCTACCTGCTCCCTCATTTCCAGGTGAGCGGTGTGCTGGCCCCGTTTGGTCAGGGCCTCGAAGTGATCGCCAACCGGTCGGACGCCACACACGAATTGCGTGTCCTGGCGTCTCTTCTTCTCGGGCCGGTTCGCCTGCGAACGCAACTTGACCTGATGCGAGGAAGTAGGTTCTGGCGGTTGCGGAACGCCGCGGTCCGCTGCAAAGGCTTCCTCACGTCTTGGTGGCGGCGCTCCGCGTAAGGTGAGCGACGGCGACAACCTTACCGGCATCCCGGGAGGTCCATTTGATGTCAGCGCTTGGATATTTTGGCTAAGAGTTGATAGCGGATTAGCTGCCAGCAAGGAATGAAAGGACGCCAATCCAGGCAGGAAAGACTCCGCCCCGTGCGGTCGGATGAAATGGCGGTACGCTGGGCGCTGGAAAAATTGACCTTGTTCGGTAAAGCACGACTTGGTTACTATTCCACACCCGGCAAGGATGCCGAATAGACAGAACTACAGGATGTATTGTGACACCCATGAATCCGGTCATTGGCATCGACTTCGACAACACCATCATCAACTACGATGACGTGTTGTTCCGTCTTGCCGTCCGGGCCGGGTTCATCGCACCGAACACTCGTAAAAGCAAGAAGTTTATCCGCGACACGATCCGCACTCTTCCCAACGGTGAGATTGAGTGGCAGAAGATTCAGGCCGTGATGTACGGCCCGGCCATCGGCGAAGCGGTCCTGAACGATGGGGTGGCCGACTTCATCCGAGCCTGTCGCGATCGTCGCTTGCCGGTCTTCATCGTGAGCCATAAGACTCCGTTCTCGAATCTCCTCGGTCCCTCGGCCGTCAATTTCCGGGATGCTGCCCGGGCTTGGATGATCCAGCACGGCTTTTTCCGCTCCAACGGCCTGGGACTGACCCAAGATCAGGTCTTCTTCGAGGCGACGCGCCAGGCCAAAGTCGCGCGCATCGCCGCTCTCGGCTGTACGCATTTCATCGACGACCTGGAGGAGACCTTCCTCGAACCGGATTTTCCCTCGGGAGTGGCCAGGATCCTCTACAACCCGCATGGCGAGGAAGTCACGGCCCAGGACGTGCAGAATTGCATCGACTGGCGCCAGATTGGTACACGTGTCCTGGCTACCCGCACCAGCAACGAGGAAGCCGATACGGTTCGCGCCGCTGCCGCCCTCCTCAATCGCCCGGTCGATGGGATCACGCGCATCGGCGGCGGCCGCAACAGCCGGGTCTATCGAGTCGATACAGCGGGAGGTCAGCGCTACGCCCTGAAACGCTACTTCCGCAACAGCCACGATTCCCGAGATCGTCGGGCCACCGAGTTCACCGCTCTGCAGTTTCTGCAGCGCCACGGCGTCCGCACGGTCCCCGAGCCTCTGGCCAGCGACGCCGCTCTCAACGCCTCGGTCTTCAGTTTCATCGAAGGATCCGTAGCGAACGTGGTAGATGCCACCGCCGCAGACATGGACCGTCTCGCCGACTTCCTTCACACACTCCGCGGCCTTTCCGAGCAGCCGGACGCGGCACGACTGCCGATCGCCTCCGAGGCGATGTTCTCTCTGCACGCCGTGGTCGAGAACATCGACGGGCGACTGCAACGTTTCCGCGCGGTCCAGGGCAAGGAAGAAACTTACACCCTGCTGACTCACTTCCTGGAGAATGAGTTCCGGCCGACATTCGCTCAGACGGTCGCCTGGGCTGAACTGCCGCTGCGCGAACACGGACTGAGCCGAGACCAAGAGTTGGACACGACGGCGCGAACGCTAAGCCCATCGGACTTCGGATTCCACAATGCGCCTGCGCACGCCCGGACGGCGGCCTCGTCTTCGTCGATTTCGAGTATTTCGGCTGGGATGACCCCGCCAAGATGGTCAGCGACTTTGTGTTGCACCCCGGTATGGATCTTAGTCAGGATCTACGCGGTCGTTTCCTGAATGGCGTCATGAGTGGCTTCGGCCCCGGACACGTTTTCGAGATCCGCGTGCGGGCGGCCTACGCCCTCTACGCCCTGAAGTGGTGCATGATCCTGCTCAACGAGTTCGTGCCCGAGCACCTGCAGCGCCGGCTCTTCGCCCAGCCCGATCTGCGGCCAAGCGACGTGCAACGGCAACAACTCGACAAGGCCTGCACGATGCTGATGCTGGCCCGGAACGCTAGCGGTGCGTTTCCCTACGAGAAATGGATGTGTTCATGATCGCGACTTCCACCAAACTCGATGAACGGTCCCGAATGCTGCGCCGCACGATCATCGAGATGCTGCGCGCGGCTCGTCGGGGCCATCTCGGGGCAGCTTTCTCGCTGGTCGAGATCCTGCGTGTCCTTTACGACGACGTGCTGCGATTCGATGCCAGCCAACCGCGCTGGTCCCTACGTGATCGCTGCATCCTGAGCAAGGGCCACGGCTGCCTCGCCCTTTATGCCATTCTCGCCGACAAGGGCTTTTTCCCCAAAGATGAGCTGTCGAAGTTTTGCGCGTAGCGATGGCATCCTCGGCGGCCATCCCGATGCCAACAAGGTTCCCGGCGTCGAGGCCTCTACAGGCGCACTGGGCCACGGCCTGTCCATCGGCCTTGGTATGGCTCTGCATGCCCGCTTCGTCAAGTCCGCCGTCGCGTGTCTTCGTCGTTTTGGGTGACGGCGAATGCGATGAAGGATCGGTCTGGGAAGCGGCCATGTGTGCCGGCAAGCACGCGTCTGGCAACTTCACGGCCATCGTCGATTACAACAAGCACCAATCCTACAGCAGTACGTTCGAGGTCCAGGACCTCGAGCCGTTCGCCGACAAGTGGCGGAGTTTCGGCTTCGCGGTCCGCGAAGTGGACGGCCACGACGTTGACTGCGCTGCGGACGATGCTGCGCGCCACTGCCCTTCGAGGCAGGCCGGCCCGAGCGCCGTGATCTGCCACACCATCAAGGGCAAGGGCGTCGCCTTCGCGGAGAACAACATGCAGCTGGCATCATAAGAGCCAAGATTACGGACGCGGAGATCCAGTCCCTGCTCGCCGCCGTGGAGGAAGCCTGATGCGTGAGACTTGCCTCAATATGGTTTACGAGCTCGCCAAGCAGGACGAGCGAATTCTCTTCATCGGCTCCGACCTTGGGCGTGGCGTGCTGAAAGAGTTCAAGAAGGACTATCCCGCGCGCTTCTTCATGGAGGGCGTGAGCGAGGCCAACATCATCGGCATGTCTGCCGGTCTGGCGATGGAAGGGCAGATCGTTTACGTCAACACGATCGCCACGTTCCTGACGCGGCGCTGCTACGAACAGGTGGCGGTCGATCTGTGCCTGCACAATGTCAATGTCCGTCTGATAGCCAGCGGCGGCGGCCTGGTTTACGCTCCGCTGGGACCGACGCACCTGGCCATCGAAGACATCGCTATTTTCCGGCGCTGCCGAACATGACCATCTTGGCTCCCGCCGACGCCCGCGAGATGAAGCGGCTAATGCCGACGACTGTGGAACATCGCGGCCCGATTTATGTTCGGCTCGCCAAGGGGCACGACCCGATCGTGACGAACGAAGGGATGCCTTTTGAGATCGGCAAGGCTGTACCCATGCGCGACGGCGGTGACGCTTTGCTACTGACGACAGGCGTCGGTCTTCAAGTGTCGCTGGCCGCCGCCGATCTGCTGGCTAAGCAAGGTATTCAAACCGCGGTGTTGCATCTGCCGACGATCAAACCGCTCGATTCCGAAGCGGTACTCGACCAGGTTGCGCAAGTACCAGCGGTGGTGACAGTCGAAGAACATACGATCGTGGGCGGTCTCGGCGGCAGTGTCGCTGAGTTGCTCGCGGAGAGCGATTTGATGTCTGGCCGCCGCTTCAAGCGTGTCGGCATTCCGGACGTCTTCCCGGACAAGTACGGTGAGCAGATCAATCTGATGAAGCGCTACGGAATCTCAGCGGACGCAGTAGCGGCCGAGGTTCAGGCACTTCTGCTTCCTTCCAAAAAACACAGGTTGTTGCTGAGGTCGACGGTTGCGGCGTAGTAACGGTGCGGGTTGTAACCGTTGATTCCTGATATGCGAAGGAGAGACGGAATGGGTCGGCTACTAGAAATTGTGAATTCACTCCACAAAAGGACGGCACGGGATTACGTCGGGCGCATGGTCGATGACAAGGTCCACTGCATGAATATGGGCCGACAGTACGGCGCCGACTACTGGGATGGAGACCGCCGTTATGGTTACGGCGGTTACCGTTACGACGGCCGCTGGTCGATCGTCGCCCAGAAACTCGTTGAAACCTACAATCTGCCGGTGAACGCGGAAATTCTCGACGTGGGATGCGGCAAGGGTTTCTTGATGTACGAGTTCACTCGCCTATTGCCGGATTGTGAGATCACAGGCTTCGATATCTCCGACCATGCGCTAACCAACGGCAAGGAGGAAGTCCGCTCCAAAGTGTTCAAGCACCGCGCAAGACCCATATCCCTTTGCCGACAAACAGTTCGATCTCGTGATTTCGTTGACTACGTTTCACAATTTGTATGTTTTCGATCTAAAATCCGCGTTGCGTGAGATGGAACGAGTCGCGAAAAACAAGTATCTCGTCGTCGAAAGTTATCGTGATGAGTTGGAATTGTTCAATCTCCAGTGCTGGGCACTTACGTGCGAATCGTTCTTTACTCCTGACGAATGGGTTTGGTTGTTCAAGGAATTCGGTTACACCGGCGACTACGAGTTCATTTACTTTGAAGGGGTCTCGCAGGCAGTCCAACCGGCGAATGTTCGAAAGAGCGCTTGATGTGACGGAAGACAATTCGCAAAACGATGCGAATAGAAATTGCGGGAGATGACAATGAAAGTCGCCCCGATGAATTTAGTGGTCGGTGCCGATAGTATGATCGGCGGAGCGCTGTGTGCAGGTTTCGCGCAGCTGGAAGGCGTGTGATCGGTACGTCGCGGCGCCGGCCAATTGACGACTGTGAGACGATCTACCTCGATTTGAATAATCCACCGAGAGTTTGGGAGAGGAAATCACCCGCTACTGCGTACATTTGCGCCGCGGTTGCCCGATTGGACGCCTGCCGGCGTGATCCAACCGGTTCAACTCGGGTGAATGTCGATGGTGCGATTCGGCTGGCGCGATTATTGGCTGAGCAAGGAACGTTCGTCGTTTATCTCTCGACGAATCACGTATTCGATGGGTCTCTGCCTTATCGCCGGCCGGATGAAGTGCCTTGCCCAGTGACCGAATACGGTCGCGAAAAAGTCGCTGCCGAACAGCATATACTCGCTCTCAATGAGTCGGCTTGTGTGTTGCGCCTGACCAAAGTTCTCAGTGAACGCGTTTCATTGTTTGACGGTTGGATAGACAATCTCCGCAAAAGAGAGCGAATTTACCCGTTTTCGGACATGAGTATGGCTCCGGTGCCACTTGATTTGGCGGTTGAAATATTAAGCGCTCTGGGAGCGCGTTGGTGGTCAGGCATGCATCATCTGTCTGGGAATCGTGACGTAACATATGCGAAAATCGCACATTCTGTCGCAGAACGAATGGATGTTGATGTGGGACTTGTTGAGCCTGTACCAGCGCTGTGGGCCGATCCGACCGCCGAACAGCCGCCGCGGTACACAACTTTAGACCTCGTTGGTCTTCCTGCTCGTCTGGGTATTACAATGCCGGATGTGGAAACGACGATTGGTGAGGCCATCAAGTTCGGCGAAATACGATCCACGAATGCTGCGTGATAGGAAAACGATCGATCGATTTGAGGTTCGTGCAATATAGTTCGCGGGTGAAACAGGCAACCGATCCAGGATGAGAGGGTATGATGCCGAAAACAGATGAATCTCTCCTGGCTTACTACCAGTCGAACAAGTTTAATCCCGTGCTGATTTCGGTGGAAGCGCCCGCCGTCTGGGAACAACACTTTGCGAAGCGGCGAAACTTGTATGAGCGTCATCTCGGTATTCCACTTCCGCTTCTTCGCGGCGCTCGAGTCCTGGAGTTTGGTCCCAATTCTGGTGAAAACTCCCTTGTTCCGGCTCTTTTCGGGAGCCGTTTGACACTGGTCGAGCCGAACGATCAAGTTCTGCCACGACTGAATCGACTATTCGAGCAGTTCGGCGTCGAAAGTCAAATTGATGCCGTTCATTGCGAAACCGTCGATGGTTTTACAACACAGGAAACTTACGACCTGGTCATCGCCGAAGGTTTTCTTTACACTCTTCCGAATCGAGATTCGTTACTTCGCAAGATTGTGCATTTGATTGCACCCGGCAAGTTTGGAATTGTGTCGATTAACGATCAGTATGGTGGTCTTCTCGAGTTGTTGCGCCGAGCGATCCTGTTCCAGGCCTGTCGCCTGAGCCGTGTCGAAGACGTGCAAGGAACAGAGTGCCTGCGATTAGCACAGGATCTGTACGCGGATGATTTCTCACGTTTGAAGTCCTCCCGGAGTTTTGAGGCATGGTGGAAAGATACATTGGTCAATCCATTCTATGCCACGGAATATCTGTGGTCATTTCCGGCGGTGCTGGAAATCTTGAAAGCTGAACAGTGCGAGTTCTATTCGTCATCACCGGTCTGGGCCACGTTCCAACATTACAACTGGTATAAAAACCTGATGACTTCGGAACAGCGGCATGAGTTCGTACTAAAAGATTGGTGTATCGGGTTAGCTTATTTTTTGACAGGACTGCGACCACAAAACACCCAACAACAACCAGTTGATGAAAAGGTCATTGTGGCCGTCGAGAAATTGACTGCTGATTTAAGCGACGCCAGTAGATCGATCCCATCGTCAGCGCAGTTGCCCATTTATCCGGCCGAAATAGATCAGTATCTGAGTCGACATACCGATGCGCTAGTACAATCGTTCAATCTGGAGCTTCAGCGGCTTTTTAAGTCCATGCATGATGCAACACGGTTTGAGGATCTTCTTGCTGTGTATGGAAAATCTAATACGATTCGCTCGTGTTGGGGAACCCCGTATCACTATGTTTGCTTCCAGCGCCAATGAATAACAACGGCACATAATGCCGATCGTCCTTCTAACGTGTTCTCCAATTGATAAATTTTGTCGGTTCTAACTTGCGAGGGTTCAGGCGATGAGTACTTTGGCCTCTCAATGTATAGCTTGTGGCACGGATGGAACGCAACGTCTGGACGATAAAGATGTTCCCAGTGGTGTAACATCGGATTGCAAACCCTGGTCTCGGTGTGGAAAATTTGTCATTTGCGAGAAATGCGGGCATGTCCAGAAGAGCCAGGACGACCAATGGCAGCAAGACGTAGCGCGAATATATCGTGAGTATGAGATGTACATCCTGACGAACGGAAGCGAGCAGGTTATTTTTGATGAAGCTGTGCCGTTGCCGCGGACACGTCGACTTCTGGATTGCTTTTCACGGCGAACCCGGTTGCCGCGCACGGGATCGATGCTAGACGTAGGCTGCGGCAATGGTTCGACATTACGTACTTTTAATTCATTGTACCCAGAATGGCATCTGAGCGGTTTCGATGTTCACAATCGATTCGAGCCAACCGTCAGAAGTATTCCGAATGTGAATTCGTTCTATTCGGGATCGTTGGCAGAGGTCGATCAGAAATTCGATATAATTAGCATGGTGTACGTCGTGGAGCATTTACCCGAACCTTTGAAAGTGTTGAACACTTTTCGACGGTTGCTAAAACCGAATGGAATGCTTCTGGTTCACACGTCTAACTACTGGGATAATCCGTTCGACCTTGCGGTGGTCGATCACTGTTCTCATTTTGTCGTTGAAACACTCGCTGCCACCATATCGCGTGCTGGATTTGAGGTGTTGGATCAAAACGACGATTGGATCCCAAAAGAAATAGGGGTAATCGCTCGCTTGTCTGATGAAACATACGACGCATTATTGCATAACAACCCACAACAACTTAGATCGGGGGCAGAACAACGCTTGCGCTGGATGGGTAAAGTTGTGAAACAATCAGAGGAACTCAGTGAAGGAATTGGAATATTCGGTACAGCCATTGCTGGTTCCTGGCTAGCCAGTAGGGTGAATAAATCGGTCCGTTTCTTTGTGGACGAAGATCGTCAACGTACGGGAAAAAAACACTTGGGATATCCTGTAATGCATCCCGCTGACGTTCCGGCAAATGCACCCGTATATATGGCATTTCCCCCTCCCGTGGCAAAATCAATAGCATCGCGCTTGCGTTCTCGGTTTTCTGGGATCGAATGCGTTATTCCACCCGAATACGAGGCTGCATAGGCATTAACTTTGACTAAATATGCAAGTCGATTACCAGTAAAAAAACTGGTGAATCTGGGCAAACTAGAACTCGCGAAGCTTTTCGCACCGTGTCACCGTGAGTTAAGCTATCCCAACTCACCGACCCTCGAATACATAATTTAATCGTTTCCATTGATAATTTTATCCCGATAATTGATGTTGCTCTCCAATTTATCCATAATAGTTAACAGTTCGCTCCTTCATCTTACGGCCTCCCCATATCTACATCTATTTGAAATATCGGAGGTCGATAATGTCTAACACGCAATCGGCATTGTTATCTCACCGTCAACCCGCAGTCACCAGCAAACAGCATCTTCCAGTATTGGACGGATACCGTTTTATAGCTGCATTATTTGTCCTCTTCAGTCATGCTTCACATACCTTAATTCACTTTTCAGATACAATTTTCTGGAAAACAGTAGGCAATACCGTCGTCTGGATAGGAATGTCTTTGTTTTTTGTTCTTAGTGGTTTTGTTATTCACTACAATTATAGCGATTTGTTCCGTCAGGGTATTCAATTAAATGCATTATACAAATTCAGCTGTGCTCGATTCTCGCGTCTCTACCCTCTTTTTTTCTTCTTTCTGATAATCGCGCTAGCTACTACCCCAATTTATGGTCCTCTTATTCCAAATAACGCTTATAGTCTACTTTTTTTTGTTTCGCTGACTCAAAGCTGGCTCCCGATTACAACTGATTTCGATTCCCACATGCTCCTCCAATCATTTTATCCCCATTCATGGTCTATTAGCACCGAAATGTTTTTCTATCTGATGTATCCTTTGCTCGCGTTGATATTTTTGCGCCTTAATCGAGCTAGGAGTATCATCATCTGTATTGTCACTTTTATTGTTGCGAGCTACTCTGGATTGATTGCTATTTATAAACACAAAACCGGATTGACGAATTACGCATTTCGTTCGTTTTCTATTGAAGCGAGTTCAGATCAATTCATTTTTTGGCTCGGTTATTATTCTCCCTATGTTCGCATCCTCGAATTCATCCTTGGATGTTTAACCGCTCAACTTTATCTGGCGCTTATCAACAGCATTCCGAGTAAGAACGAACAAAGATATGGCAATATAGCTCTTGCGACTGCATTCTTAACCATCGTTGCAATTCAAATAATGATACCTTCTGACGAAAATGGTGTATTGTCATTCGTAAAAAGCAATTTCCTTTATGCTCCAATGATCTGCATCGTACTTTTTTGTTCTTGCAGATACAAGACTCTACAAGGACAAATTATCGGTAATAAAGTCTTCGTCGCACTCGGAGGAGTAAGTTACTCGATTTATCTGATACACCCCTGGATATTGAATTTGTTTGCATATCCGGCCGAACAATTAGTTAGTGGCCCTCTTCTTATCGAATGGTATCTCAGAATGTGTATGGCATTGCTATTTACTATCATATTATCTTTTGCAACCTATCGAATGATTGAATCGCCATTGCGACGATACCTTCGAAATATATTTCAACAAATCTCGTCGCCCCAGAATTATCGATTTACACAAATTGCATTGGTAGCAACCCTTCTGATCGTTCCTGTTCTAGGTATGGTATTTGGATTGAGTGCGATGTATGGCAATATCCAAAACGTTTATTATCAACGCGGTTTGGCCAAAGAAAATCGCAATGATTACGACGGCGCTTACGCGGAGTATAATACAGCTATTTCTATGGGCTATCGCCGAGCAGATTGCTTTTATCATCGCGGTATGATTAAAATAGTAAAACAACATTACAGTGCCGCCATTTCGGATTTTGACTGTGCTGTCAGAAAAGACCCGAACAATTACTTGACCTTTTATAATCGCGGGTTTGCCAATCAAGCACTTCGTCAGTACGATCGAGCTATTTTAGATTTCCAAACCTCAATTAAGCTAAATCATCGTTTTACGGCAGCTGCAGACTCTCTACAACAATGTTTGAGTTCTTATTACTACCAACAAGGATTAGAACTGGAACGATTAAATGACTACGAACGAGCCATCGCCCAGTACAACATAGCAATTGAAAAAGGATTGGATAAAGCCGAATGCCATTACCATCGAGGATTGATACATACACGGCAAGGCGATTATACTGCTGCCATTATAGATTTCGACCACGCCGCAACCAAAGACCCTTCTAACCCCTTGATCTACTTTAATCGTGGGTTTGCCAAACAATCCATTTATCATTTCCAGGAAGCAATATCCGATTACGAACGCGCGTTGCAATGGGATCCCAAAATGGAGGCGGCGTTGTCTTGCCGACATTCTTGCATCGTAACGCTAACTCCACCGTTAGAAAACAAATGAAACCCGTTCCGATCCGGCAATTTCGTAATACGTAACCAGGCGCGCGAACAGGGGCGACTCAATAGTCGCCCCCGATTCCGATCGATCTGTCGATTCTTGGCGTCGTCACTCTTGCGTACTGACCGTCGCCAGTTCGCCATTCGCCGATTCCGCTTCTTCGTGCCGTTCGATCTGGGGTGCGTTCAGTTTGACCTCCGCTTCCTGGTGCATCTTGAAGCCGGTGCCGGCCGGGACCAGATGACCCAAGATCACGTTCTCCTTGAGACCGACCAGGTAATCCACCTTGCCGGCTAACGCCGCTTCAGTCAGCACTTTGGTCGTTTCTTGGAACGATGCCGCCGAGATGAAGCTATCCGACTGTACCGCCGCTTTCGTGATCCCCAGCAGCTGGGTACTGCATCGAGCTGGCTCCGGACTGGTGAATGTCGGTAGAGCCTTGTCGTCGGCTTCTAACCGAGCGCGTTCCTCTTCGAACACTTCCTTCGTGACGATCTTCCCCTCCTCGAATTTCGAGCTACCGGGGTTCTTGATCTTCACGCACTTCTTCAACCGTTCGTTCACCTCGCGGAAACCGAACTTGTCGATCACCGAACCGGGGAGTAGGCCCGTGTCACCCATTTCCTCGATCTTCACCTTGCGCAGCATCTGCGACACGATGATTTCGATGTGCTTGTCGTCGATCTCCACGCGCTGGGCGCGGTAGACGGCTTGCACTTCCGACACCAGGTACTTCTGCACTTCCTCTGGTCCGCTAATCTTCAGGATCTCGTGCGGCACCAGCGGGCCGTAAACCAGTCTGTCGCCTTCTTTGACGCGGTCGCCGGTGCGGACGCGCAGATGCTTACCGGGCGGCACCTGGTGCTCGCGTTCCTCCCCGACCGGCTTGTTGTCGTCGTCCACCGGCTGGATGAAGATCAAGCGCTTGCCGCGCTTGCGCTCGCCTAGCCGTACCGCGCCGGAAACCTCGGCCATCTTTGCCGGATCGCGCGGAGTGCGTGCCTCGAAGATTTCCGTCACCCGCGGGAGACCGCCGGTGATGTCCTGTGTGCCGGATTCTTCACGAGGCGTTTTGGCCAGCAGCGTTCCGGCCGACACCTTCTGGCCTTCGCGCACTTCCAGGAACGCCTTTTCGGGCATGTAGTAGCTCATGAGAATCTGGCCGCGATCGTCCTCGAGCAGCACCTGTGGGTGCAAGTCGCCCTTGTGTTCCATGATCGCCCACCGTTCGGCTCCGGTGTCCTTGTCGCGCTCCTTGCGAAGCGTGAAATCCTCCGTGATCTCGTCGAACCGCACCTTGCCGCTAACCTCGGCGATGATCGGCGTGATGTGCGGGTCCCACTTGCACAACAGGGCGCCCACCGCGATCGTCACGCCATTCTCGACATGCAGCACGGCGCCGTTGGGCACGGCGTAACTCTCCAGCACCTTGTCCTTGTTTTTCGGATCGACGATACTGACTTCGCCGTTGCGCGACAGGGCAATGCGTTCTTGCTTGTCGTTGATCACGTCCTTGATGCGGTCGAAGCGGACGACGCCGGCCTTCTTGGCTTTCACGTCGCTATCGACGATCTCGCGCTTGACCACGCCGCCGATATGGAAGGTGCGCATCGTCAACTGCGTGCCGGGTTCGCCGATCGACTGGGCAGCGATGATGCCGACGGCCATGCCCTCCTCGACCATGTTGCCGGTTGCCAGGTCCATACCGTAGCACAACCGGCATACGCCGAGGGCGGCGTTGCACGTCATCGGGCTGCGGACCATGATTTTGTCGTAGCCCAGCCCCTCGATCTTGCGGGCGCTGTCGCGGGTGATCATCTCGTTCTCATCGACGATCACTTCGTCGGTGCGCGGGTCGATGAGGGCGTTGCGGCTGACCCGGCCGCGGACAACATCGGCCAGGGAGCGTTCGACTTCCATGCCGTTGTACTGCACGCCCTTGGTGACGCCCTGCGTGGTGCCACAGTCGTGCATCGTGATGACGACGTTCTGGGCCACGTCGGCCAGCTTGCGGGTGAGGTAGCCGGAATCGGCCGTCTTCAGGGCGGTGTCGGCCAGGCCCTTGCGGGCGCCGTGCGTGGAGCTGAAATACTCCAGCACGCTCAACCCCTCGCGGAAGTTCGCCTTGATCGGCGTCTCGATGATGGTGCCGTTCGGCTTGGCCATCAGGCCGCGCATGCCGGCCAGCTGGCGAATCTGTTCGACACCGCCGCGGGCGCCGGAGATGGCCATCAGGAAGATCGGGTTGAGATACGGCCGCACCACGCCCTGCTCGTCAGGCCGATGGTCCTCCTTGAGGTCGGCCATCATCTGCTTGGTGATCTCGTCCCGAGCGTGCGTCCACAAGTCGATGACCTTGTTGTAGTGCTCGACCTCGGTGATGTCGCCGCGCTCGTAAGCCCGGCGATACTTCTCGACTTCCTTCTCCGTGGCGTTCAGCACCTTTTCCTTGTTGAGCGGCGTGCGCAGGTCGTCGGCGGAGAAGCTAAGGCCGGAGCGCGTCGATTCGCGGAAGCCGGCTTCCTTCATGCGGTCCAGCAGCTCGATCGTCTGGCGCCGGCCCATCAGCTCGTAGCAGTCGGCGATGATCTTCTGCAGGTGCTTGCTGGACAGCGACAGGTCGTAATAGGCCATGTCTGCGTGCAAGATGTCGTTGAACACCACCCGGCCGACCGTCGTCAGCACCAGGCCGTTCGACTTGCGGTCGATGGACTCGATGCGCGTCTTGTCCTTCTCGAAGCGCACCTCGCTGATGACTTTCTTCTTGATCGGCAGCCGGACGTAGATGCGGGCGTGGACGCCGAGCTTCTTCTGGGCGAACGCGGTGAACACTTCCTGCGGCGTGGCGAACGTCTTGCCTTCGCCGGCCTCGCCGCTTTCGCCGAGTTCGCCGCGCGTCGCCGTCAGGTAGTAGCAGCCCATGACGATGTCCTGCGACGGCGTGATAATCGGCTGGCCGTTCGCTGGGCTGAAGATGTTGTTCGTGGACATCATCAGCACCGTGGCCTCGACCTGGGCCTCAATCGACAGCGGCAGATGGACGGCCATCTGGTCGCCGTCGAAGTCGGCGTTGAAGCCCTTGCAGACCAGCGGATGGATGCGGATGGCGTTGCCTTCGATCAGCACCGGCTCGAACGCCTGGATACCCATGCGATGCAGCGTCGGCGCCCGGTTGAGCAGCACCGGATGGTTCTTGATGACTTCTTCCAGGATGTCCCACACCTGGTCGTCCTTGCGTTCCAGCATCTTCTTGGCCGACTTGATCGTGTCGGCGTGGCCCAGTTCCTTGAGCCGGCGGATGATGAACGGCTGGAACAACTCCAGGGCGATCTTCTTCGGCAGACCGCACTGATGCAGCTTCAGCTCCGGGCCGACGACGATGACGGAGCGGGCCGAGTAATCGACGCGCTTGCCGAGCAGGTTCTCGCGGAAGCGGCCCTGCTTGCCCTTAATCATGTCGGTGAGTGACTTCAGCGGGCGGTTGCTGCTGCCCAGCACGGGGCGCTTGCAGCGGTTGTTGTCGAACAGGGCGTCCACCGACTGCTGGAGCATCCGCTTTTCGTTGCGGATGATGACCTCGGGGGCGTTGAGGTCCACCAGCTTCTTGAGCCGATTGTTGCGGTTGATGATGCGGCGATAGAGATCGTTCAAATCGCTGGTGGCGAAGTTGCCGCTGTCGAGCAGAACGAGTGGGCGCAGGTCCGGCGGGATGACCGGGATGCACTCCAGCACCATCCACTCGGCTTTGTTCTGCGGGCCGCCCAGTCCCGAGTCACGGAGTGACTCGACTACCTTCAGCCGCTTGACGAGGTCGCGCAGTTTCTGCTTGGACGGCTTGCCCTTCTTGCCCTCGGCTTCCAACTCGGTGCGCAGTTGCACCGACAGATCGACGAGGTTCAACCCTTCGAGCAACTTCTTGATGGCCTCGGCGCCCATGTCGGCCTCGAACTCCTCGCCGTACTTCTCGCGGGCCTTGCGGAAGTCGTCTTCGTTGAGGAGCTGGTGCTTCTTCAGTTCAGTCTCGCCCGGCACCGTGACGACGTAGTCCTGGAAGTAGATGATCTTCTCCAGGCTGGTCGTCTTCATGTTGAGGAGCGTGCCGAGGCGCGACGGCATCGCCTTGAAGAACCAGATGTGAACGACGGGGGCGGCCAGCTCGATGTGGCCCATGCGCTTGCGGCGCACACGGCTATGAGTGACCTTGACGCCGCAGCGGTCGCAGATCATGCCCTTGTATTTCATGCCGCGGTATTTCCCGCAGCTGCACTCCCAGTCCTTCTCCGGCCCGAAGATCTTCTCGCAGAACAGACCATCCTTTTCGGGGCGGTAGGTACGGTAGTTGATGGTCTCGGGCTTCTTGACTTCGCCGAAGGACCAGCTGCGAATGTCGTGCGGACTGGCGAGGCTGATGCGCACCGCCCCGTAGTCGTTGATGCGGTCGTAGTTGATGTCGCCGGCGTGATCGTTATTGGCGTTCTGATTGCTCATGACAAGTCCTCCCGCGCGATTGTTTAGCCGCGAGCTTCTGCGAGCGCTGACTCAGCGCTCGCAGAAGCTCGCGGCTAAACGGTTCGGGTTTAGATGCGTTTCTTTTCCAGCTGCATATTCAGGGTCAGACCCCGGATTTCGTTAGTGAGCACGTCGAAGCTGGCGGGCGTGCCGGCTTCCAGCGTGGCTTCGCCCTTGGCTGTCGCCGCCAGGACGGTGCCTTCCGCGACACATTTTCTTCCCTCATAGAGTTCAAACCGTGCTCCCTCAGCGAGCCAGTCATGGGGTGCCCCGGCAACCATGAACCGCACCTCGGCAATCCAGTCGTTCGTTGCCTCAGGACGTGAGACGAGGTCTACCACGAGACTCCAGTCTCCGCATGACGATTGATCGGCGGCGACCAGGAACCGGGCTGGCGCACCGTACCGAGGACCCGACGGAAGAACACGGCGGCCGCCCTGTTCGGGTGTTCGCCACCTGATTCGGGCAATTCGCGTTGTCATGTTATTCCTCCAGCGCACGAGCGAGGCCGAACTCCTTTGAGGTCGTCGATATGCACGAATCGAGCTGGCCCATGCCCATCCAGGTTCGGCCAACAAAACAAGCTCGGTGCATCGTTGGGTACATTCGCCTCGATCATCTTGAACTTGCCGACGCCGAACAACATCTCGCCGAACCGCCGGGCTCCTTCCATGGTGTCGGCGAAGTGTTTGCCCTCGCAGCTCACAGCGACGACCTCAAATTCACCCGTCCTGAGAATCTGCTGATACTCGTCCTCGCTGACGGCGCGATAAACGCGAGTGAGGGCAGCGGTATCGGCCATCGGTAGTGCCCATCACGTCCTACTACGGGCCCCAATGGAACGCTAAATCCGCTTCTTCTCCAACTGCATGTTCAGGGCCAGGCCGCGGATTTCATTGGTCAACACGTCGAAGCTGGCGGGCGTGCCGGCTTCCAGCGTGTTTTCGCCCTTGACCATCGACTCGTAGATCTTGGTGCGGCCCTCGACGTCGTCGGACTTCACCGTCAGCAGTTCCTGCAAGATGAACGCGGCGCCATAAGCCTCCAGCGCCCACACTTCCATTTCGCCGAAGCGCTGGCCGCCGAAGCGAGCCTTGCCGCCCAGCGGCTGCTGCGTGATGAGCGAGTACGGCCCCGTTGCCCGGGCATGGACCTTGTCATCGACGAGATGGTGCAGCTTCAGCATGTAGATGTAGCCGACCGTCACCAACTGCTCGAAGCGATCGCCGGTGCGGCCGTCGTACAGCACCGACTTGCCCGTCTCGGAGACGCTGGCCTCCTTGAGGCAGCCGCGGATCTCCTGCTCGGTGGCCCCGTCGAACACCGGCGTAATGGCCCGGAAGCCGAGCTTCGACGCCGCCCAGCCGAGATGTGTCTCCAGAATCTGGCCCACATTCATACGGCTGGGGACGCCCAGCGGATTCAGCAGGATGTCCACCGGCGTGCCGTCGGCGAGGTACGGCATGTCCTCGACCGGCAGGATCTTCGAGATCACGCCCTTGTTGCCGTGCCGGCCGGCCATCTTGTCGCCGACGCTGATCTGCCGTTTGGTGGCGATGTAGATCTTCACCATCTGCTGCACGCCGCTCGGCAATTCGTCGCCGCGCTTCATCGAGTTCAGCCGCCGGTCCTTCTCGTCGATCAGGAACTCCAGCCGCTCCTTGTGCCGGCCGTGAATCTCCTCCATGGCCTTCTTCTTCTCCGGCGAACGCACGTCGAGGTGATCGAGTTTGAACGCGATCGCCTGCTCGACGATGGCCTTGTCGTCCTTCTCCTGGGCCAGCACCTTGTTATTCACCGTGTCCTTGAGCTGCGGCTTGTCCAGGGCGATCTGCAGCTCGCCGATCATCGACCGGAACTGGTCGGCGATGAGCTTATTGCACTTCGCCTCCAGCTCCTTGGCGTCCTTGTCGAACTGCTTCTTCTCATCCTCCGTCATGCTGGCCCGCCGGCTGAAACGCTGCGTGTCGATGACGATGCCTTCGACGCCGGACGGCACGTCGAGGCTGTCGTTCTTCACGTCCTCGCCGGCCCGGCCGAAGATGGCGTGCAGCAGTTTCTCTTCGGGCGTCAGCTCGCTCTTGGACTTCGGCGACTGACCTTGCCGACGAGGATGTCGCCCGGCACGACGAAGGTGCCGATGCGGACGATGCCGCTGTCATCGAGGTTGTTCAGCGCCTTGGGCGACACATTCGGGATGTCGCGGGTGAACTCCTCCTTGCCGAGTTTCGTCTCGCGGATCTCGATCTCGAACTCCTCGATGTGGATCGAGGTGTAGGTGTCGTTCTCCACCAGGCGCTCGCTGATGATGATGGCGTCCTCGAAGTTGTAACCGTCCCACGACATGAACGCGACGAGGACGTTGCGGCCCAGCGATAGCTCGCCGTGGTGCGTGGCGGCGCCGTCGGCCAGCACCTGGCCCCTCTTGACCTTCTGGCCGACGTGGACGACCGGCTTCTGATTGAGGCAGGTATGCTCGTTCAGGCCGGTGAACTTGCGCATCGGGTACTCGCGCTCATCGACGCGGATGCGCAGCGAATCGACGAAGTTGACGGTGCCGGCCTTCTCGGCCTTGACGACCATGCCGCTGTTGTAGGCCACGTCCTTTTCCAGACCCGTCGCGACGATCGGCGGTTCGGTCACCAGCAGCGGCACCGCCTGGCGCTGCATGTTGGAACCCATCGAGCCCCGGTTGGCGTCGTCGTGTTCGAGGAACGGGATCAGGCCGGCCGACACGCCGACCATCTGCTTCGGGCTGATGTCGAGAAACTGCACGCCTTCGGACGGCGTGTACAGGAAGTCGCCGCCGAAGCGGGCGATGACGCGGTCGTCGCTGATCTTGTGATGCTCGATCGGGGCATCGGCGGGGGCCAGCATCGCCAGCGATTCCTCGTCGGCACGCAGCCATTTCACGTCTTCGGTCAGCTTGCGCTTCTCGATCTTGCGGTACGGCGTGATGAGGAAGCCGTACTCATCCACGCCGGCGTAGATCGACAGGTGCGAGATCAGGCCGATGTTCGTGCCTTCGGGCGTCTCGATGGGGCAGATCCGGCCGTAGTGCGAGATATGCACGTCGCGCACGTCGAAGCCGGCCCGCTTGCGATTGAGGCCGCCCGGTCCGAGAGCCGACAGCCGCCGCTCGTGCGTCAGCTGCGACAGCGGGTTGGTTTGATCGACGACCTGCGACAATTCGCCGCGGCCGAAGAAGTACTCGATCGCCGCCGAGATCGACTTCGGGTTGATGAGCGTGCGCGGCGTCATGTCCTGCTGGTCGCGGATCGACATGCGCTCCTGCACGGTGCGGCGCAGCTTGAGGAAGCCCTTGCGCAGCTCGTCGGCCGCTAGCTCGTCGATGGTGCGGACGCGGCGGTTGCCGAGGTGGTCGATGTCGTCGATGTGCCCTTCGCCGGACCGCAGCTTCATGATGTAGCGGATGGCGTTAAGGTAATCGAGCGCCCGCAGCGTCATCTCCGACTCGGGGATGTCCTGTTCGAACTTGCGGTTGATGCGGAAGCGGCCGACCTTGCCGAGCCGATAGCGGTTCGGGTCCTGGAACTTCTCCTTGAACAGCTCCCGCGCCTTCTCCAGCTGCGGCGGGTTGCCGGGACGGAGGCGCTGGTAGATCTTCAGCAGCGCTTCTTCATGCGTCGCCGTGGGGTCCTCGTTCAGCGAAGTGAGGATGAGCGGTTCCTTCTTCGCCGCCGCCGGGGTCAGGAGGGTGATCTCCTTGACGTTGCCGGCGTAGATCGCGTCAAGGCGATCGTCGGTAAACGTCTCGCCGCTGTCGAGGAAGACCTCGCCGGTTTCATCGTCGATCACGTCGCCGACCGCGATGGAGCCCTTGATCTTATCCCGATGGTCCTTGGTGCCGGGCGACGACCTCGGTCGGGTAGAACGCCTTGATGATGTCGGAGTCGGTCGAGTAGGCCGGGTCCATGGCGCGCAACAGCGTCATCGAAGAGAACTTGCCCGACTGGTCGATGCGAACGCCGAGGGTGTCCTTCTTGGTGACGTTGATCTCGATCCACGAGCCGCGCTCGGGGATGATGCGGCACGAGTGGAACTTGCGCTCGCCGGCTTCGGTCTCGACGACGAAATCGACGCCGGGCGAGCGGTGCAGCTGGCTCACGACGACACGCTCGGCACCGTTGATGATGAACTCGCCGCCGCCGATCATGATGGGCATGTCGCCGAGATAGACTTCTTCCTCGACCGGCTGCTCTTTGTTGAGGCGCAGCCAGACGCGGAAGGGCCGGCCGTAGGTGAGGCGCAGTTGCCGGCATTCGTCCGGGCCGTAGCGCGGCTTGCCGAGTTCGTAACGGAGATAGTTCAGCGAGAGCGTTTTGTCGTAGCTCTCGATGGGGAAGATCTCGCGCAGCACGCCTTCGAGGCCGCTGGCCGTGCGCTTCTCGGGCAGAACCTCGATCTGGAGGAACCGGTCGTACGAGTGCGTCTGGATGTCCGTGAGCGGCGGAATGTCCACGGTATCGCCGAAGCGGCCGAAGTTGCGGACGGTTTTGGGGACGAGGGTGCGATTGGACGGGACGGGCATGGTTCCTGCTCCTCCCAGCATAGGTGAAAAGCGACACGGACACGCGACGAACGGGCGACGGCAGGGGACGAAGGCCGGGGCGGCTGGTGCGTCTGCTACCGGGACCGATCAGCGCATGGGGGCGTGAAAGCCTGAGGATCGTCAGTCAAAAAATCGAGCTGTCGTTGAGGCCGGGCCGCCGTTCCGAAGGCGGAGGGGCCGAAGCCAGGGTAAAGTAGCAGGCACACTCCGTGTGCCGCAGCGAACGGCACACTCCGTGTGCTTGCCACGGGGCGCGCGAAAAGGTCGGCGCGCAAGCCGACCGTGATTCACCCGCAGGCGAGAAAGAAGGCTGATTTGTGGCACTCTGCGTTCCACCGCTATGACAACGGGACTGCCTGCCGAACCGAATCGGGGGGACATCCGAGACCACCCCGCCGGTCGTTGCCGCGCCTCAACTCTTCATTATGAAAAACCTACTCCCACTATTCAACCATTTCGGCATGGAGATTGCAAGAGATAAATTCGTTGAGTGGGGATTATTTTGTTGCTTTAGGTATATCAGGGTGCGTTTGGGTGGCCGGGGCTGAGGTACTTCTCAGCCCCGGTGAGCTTCGGTTGCCGGGACTTCGGAGTACCATAGCCCCGAGCACCCATCACAAACCGCGAAAACAGATGTCACTTGATCGACACCTTGCCGCCGGCCTCTTCGATCTTCTTCTTGAGCGCCTCGGCGTCGTCCTTGGAGACGTTTTCCTTGACGTTCTTCGGCGCGCCTTCGACGAAGGCTTTGGCCTCGGCGAGGCCCAAGCCGGCGATCTCGCGGACCACCTTGATGACGCCGATCTTCTTGGCGGGATCGGCGAGACCATCCAACACAACCGTGAACTCGGTCTTGACCGCGGGGGCCTCGGCCGCGGCCACAGGAGCCGGAGCCACCATCACGCCACCACCGGCAGCGGGCTTGATGCCGTGGACCTTTTCGAGATAGTCGCCCAGCTGCACGGCTTGGCCGACGGTCAGCGCGACAATTTTGTCGCCCAGACCTTTGATGTCATCTGCGAAATCTGCCATGAGGAACTCTCCCTTTCTGCGATACGGAGCTGCTGAAGCGTGCAGCTATCGTGCGTAATAGTTTGGTTTTCGCCGCTTGCAGCTTAGCATCTGCCAAGCCGCAAGCGGCGATCAATTATGCGGGTTGCGGCGCCGCCGGCGCCGCGTCAGCGGGAGGCGCAGCCGCGTCAGCGGCCGGCGTCTTCTCGCTGATCTGCTTGATCTGGCTGGCGAGGTTCGCCCCTGGGCTGAGGAGTTGGGCCACGAGCCGGGCGGCAGGCGCCAGCGCCAATCCGATGATGCGGGCCAGCGCCTCGTCGCGCGTCGGCATCTTGATGGCCACGTCGAAGGGAACTTCCTGTCCGTCGGCGACGGCGCCCTTGATCGTGACCTTGTCCTTGTAGATTGGAGCCGTCTTCTTGTCCTTGAGTTCGCCGTCGATGGCCTTGCTCAGACCGGCGACGCTGTCGGCGCCGAAGGCGAAGGCGGTCGGTCCGGTCCAGAACGTCGACTCGGTGCCGATGTTCAGACCCATCTCCGAGCAGACCTTACGGGCCAGGCTGTTCTTGACGATGTGCAGTCGGATCTTCTTCTTGCGCAGCGCCGCGCGGAAGCCCGTCGTCGCCGTGCCGCTCAGGCCGGAGATGCTCAGTACCACCAGGTCGCGAACGCCCTTGAAGGTGTTCGTGAGACTGGTCATTTCCATCTGCTTGATGACTTTGCTCATGGTAGTCGCCCGAATCACGTTTAGCCGCGAGCTTTTGCGAGCGCTGCCGCGACAGCGTCGCAAAAGCTCGCGGCTAAACGCGAAATTACATGGAGACCGGAATCCCCGGCGTCATGGTAGCCGACACCGTGATGTTCTTGACGTAGTGGCTCTTCACGCCCGGACGGCTTGGCGGCCTTGATCGCATCGACGAAAGCGGTGATGTTGTCCACCAGCTTGTCGTCGTCGAAGCTGATCTTGCCGAGACCGGCGTGGACGTTGCCGCCCTTGTCGGCTCGGTACTCGACCTTGCCGGCCTTCTGCTCGCGGACGGCTTGGCTTACATCCTGCCCGGATGTGATGACGGTGCCGGCCTTCGGCGTCGGCATCAGGCCGCGCGGGCCGAGCACCTTGCCGAGCCGGCTGACCTTGCCCATCATGTCCTGGGTCGCCAGGGCCACGTCGAAGTCGAGCCAGCCTTCCTTCTGAATCTTCTCGATCAGGTCGTCGCCGCCGGCGAAGTCGGCGCCCGCTTCCTTCGCCTTGCCGACGTTGTCGCCCTGGCAGAAGACGACCACGCGCTTGACCTTGCCCAGGCCGTGCGGCAGCGGCACCGAGCCGCGGATCATCTGTTCGCTCTGCGTGGTGTCGATGCCGAGTGACACGTGGACCTCGACCGTCTCGTCGAACTTGGCCCGCTTGATCTGCTTGAGCAGCTGAAGGCCGCGTTTGAGCGGCACGGTGCCTTCCTTGTCCAGCTTCTGCTCGAGGTTCTTGATCTGGTTGCGCAGCTTCTTGCCGCGGCGCGGCGGCTTGCCGGGCTGCTGCTTTTTCTTCTTCTGCCCCTCGGCCGTGGGCTGCTTGGGCGCGGCGGGCTTGGCTGCCGGCGCGACGCCTTCCGTGGGGGCAGGCGAGGACTCAGCGTCGGGGGACTTGGCCTTGGCCTTGGCCTCCTTCGGCTTGCCTTCTTTCGGCTTTTTCGGTTCGGCAGCGGGAGCCTCGGCGGCGGGAGCGGCGCCTTCCGGCTTCTCGGCAGCTTTATCGGGGTTGGTTTCTTGCTTGGCCATGATCGTTACACCATGTAGGTTTAGCCGCGAGCTTTTGCGAGCGCTCGCAAAAGCTCGCGGCTAAACGGGCGACGTTTATCCCTCGACAGTCAAACCGAGGCTGCGGGCGGTGCCGGCGATGATGCAGCGCGGCGTGCTCGAGGTCGCGGGCATTCAGGTCGTTGAGCTTCTGCTTGGCGATCTCCGTCACCTGAGCGGCGGTTACCTTGAAGCCCTTGTACTTGCCGCTGGCCTTGGTCTTCTCCTCGGCCGGTATCAGGTCGCCGCCCTTCTTCTTCTCGGTGGGGATACCGGCGGCCTTCTTCAACAGCACCGCGGCCGGCGGGCTTTTTAGCACGAACTCGAACGTTCGGTCCGAATACACCGTGATGACGACTGGGATCGTCAGGCCGCGCATCTCCTTGGTCCGGTCGTTGAACTGCGACACGAACTGGCCGATATTCACGCCGTGTTGGCCCAACGCGGGGCCGACCGGCGGCGCCGGCGTCGCCGCTCCACCCGGACATTGCAGCTTGATCTGCGCGGTCATCTGTCGCGCCATGGCCCGTCCTTCCTTCTCCTGCGGAACCTAATTGACAGAGGGTTAAGTGTATCGAGTTACGCCCCGGCCGGCCAGAGGTCGCGGCGCTTTTTTGCCATTCACTTCACCACGTTCACCAACCGCCCAATGCCCGCGACCTCGATGCCGACCTCGTCGCCGTGCGCCAGCGTGAAGTTGTCCGGCGGCACCAAGCCGGTGCCGGTCAGCAGCACGACGCCGTCCGGAAAGCTGTTGTCGCGGCCTAGCCAGGCCACCAGGTCCTCGAAGGTCCGCGCCATCGCTGCCACGCTGGTCGAGCCGTCGAATGCCACGGCACCGGCCCGGCGAATCGTCAGTCGAATCGACACCTGATCGCGCGGCGGCAGCGCCTCGGCCAGCGTGATGACTGGACCGAGGGCGCACGAGCCGTTATAAACCTTCGCCTGCGGCAGATACAGCGGGTTTTCGCCTTCAATGTCGCGGGAACTCATGTCGTTGCCGATCGTGAACCCGACGATCTTCAGGGCCGGCGACACGACCAGGGCGACTTCCGGCTCCGGCACGCTCCAGCGCGCGTCGGCACGGATCTGCACGAAGTCGCCGGGGCCGACCACGCGTCGGGCCGTCGCTTTGAAGAACAGCTCCGGCCGCGGCGCCTTGTAGACGAGGTCATAGAAACGGGCGGCGCCGGCCGATTCTTCCTCGCGCGCCTCCTTGCTGCGCTTGTAGGTGACGCCGGCGGCCCACACTTCCTGAGCGTCGACGGGCGGCAGCAGGGTTAACTCCGCGACGGCGGTTCCGTCACCGGGTTCGACGAGCGATCGTGCCAGCCCAGCCGGATCAGCGGCGTGCAGGACGTCGGCGAGACACCGCGTTGCGCCGCTGAAACGCAGGAATCGGACCCGTCCATTCGACAGCACGCCGACGCCGGTTTCACCGTCGGGGCGTCGCGTTTTGCAGAGTTGCATAGGTTGCCTCGTCGGGTTCGCGTTGAGATGTTAACAGAGTACTGAGTACCGAGTACCGAGTGCCGGCTTGCCCGCTTGATTTAGAGGTTTCAGCGGCTATGATGCTGCTCGGGATGGCTCCGCGGCGGCCGCTTGCCTGTTTCTTCGACTCCTCCGCCGACGGTCAATCCGAACACCAGCGCCACGACCGTCAGCGCCAGAGCCAGCGCCATCGGCACGCGGAACGGCCCCTTCACTTCACCCGCGCGCGTTCGGGGGCTGACCAACGGCGTCAGCATCAGACCGCCGAGCGATCCCATCGCAAACACGCAGCCATAGGCCAGCCCCTGCTCATCCTTGAAGGATTCAAACACGACGCCGATTAGTATCGGGAAAATCGGTCCGAGCAAGAAACCGAGCCACAGCAACCCGGTGCGCGGTGCAGCTCGATCCGCCGACCCAGCCAGGTTGCCGAGCACCACCAGCGTCAGCAGCGCCGGCACCACGATGAGCCAGGGATACCAACGGTAGGTGAAGGGGATGAAAGCCGTCAGCAGCCGCGCGACGAGCAGCATCGCCCAAAAGCCGGTGAGCACCCAGGTCGCTCGTCGTTCGCCGTGGCCGAGGTCCGTCAGGTACGTCGTCGCCCAGACGGTGATCGAACCTTCGAGCGGAGCATAGAAGAAGAACACCAGTCCGGCCAGGACTAGCTTCCAGAAGTTGTCCGCCGCGAATAGCGTCACCGTCGTTGAAGTCGGCCCAACGACATTGTGGACGGCACCGCCGAACGCCGGCAGCGCGCACAAGAACGCGGGCACCAGGCAGAGGAACGCGAGGATCGCGACGGCCCGGCGAAAGTCGAGATGATGCACCAGCACGTCGGCCAGCGCCGGCGTGGCGAGGGCGCCCAGGGCGATGAAAACGTGGCCGAGGCTGATGCCCTGCGCCATGCGCTCCGACGGAAAGAAGGCGTGCGGCATCAGCTTGATGCTAGCCGTGCTGAGCGCCGCCGCCCCGAAGCCCGCCATCAGTACCGCCCAGAGCGCTCCTCGGTAAGACGGCGCCCGGCTCATGGCGAAGACGGCGCCGGAGGTCACCAGCGACCCAAGTAGCAGCACCACGCGCGCCGACCAGCAATCGACGAGGTAGCCGCTGACCAGTGTCAACGGAATCAGGGCGAGGTTGAAGGCGGCCAGCAGCCCGACGACGCGCTTGCCGCTCAGGTCGAACTGTCGTGCCAGCGACAGTTTAATGCTGCCAAGCAGCGCGAGGACCATGCCGAACACGACCGCGCCGCTGATCGTCAGCACCGTCACCGCCTGGTAGTCGGACATGCAGTTCCTCGATTCGGGATCGGTCAGCGCCGCTTGCGGCTTAGCAGGAGCAATCGCTACGCCGCAAGCGGCGCTGACGACGCTCCCTCCTCTTTCTACTCGCTTTTTCTATGATGGAGATTTGGACAGACCTCGCCCCCCGGACGCGAATCTGTATTTTGAGGTGAACCACGTCGCACCGGCGGCGGAGCGAACATTGTCGTTGGACGGAGTGTCCGGTAGGAGACAGTGCCGTGTCTCCGGTCGCGGAATGAGGCAGGGCGGCCGCACGTCGTCGGGGCGAAAATTCCCCTTGTAGGACTTGCGCGGCCTCTCTATATTTACTCTTTCCATATAGCTGGGCAGTGCTAGCGTAGCTCAATCGGCAGAGCTCCAGTTTTGTAAACTGGAGGTTGTGGGTTCAAGTCCCACCGCTAGCTTCCGAGGCTGGCGAGGACCGCGACGGGTAGGTGGCAGAGCGGCCAATTGCACCAGACTGTAAATCTGGCGGACTTAGTCCTTCGCAGGTTCGAATCCTGCCCTGCCCAGTGTCGGCGAGTGCTTTCTCATGGAAGAAGTGGACACCAAACGCTGCCCGCGGTGTCGGGAGCAGAAAGCCCTCAACGCTTTCAGCCGGAGGCGAGGAAACGGACGGGCATCCTATTGCAAAGTTTGTATGCGCGACTATCAGCATCGACCACGAATCATCACAGCCAGGCGGTTGGTGCGATTACTCAAGGATGGGAAGCCTTGTGCGGACTGCGGAAATGTCTTTCCGCATTACGTTCTTGATTATGACCATCGCCCCGGAAGCCCGAAGAAAGCAAACCTGAATGTCCTCGTGAAGCAAGGAGCGTCGAAAAAAACCCTGTTGGCGGAGATCGCCAAATGTGATCTGATCTGTGCGAACTGCCATCGCTGCCGAACGTGGGCGCGGAAGGGTGGCTCCGAGAAGATGGAATCTTTGCTAGGAAAGGATGGAAGAAGGCACGCGGGTGTAGCTCAACGGTAGAGCCCTGCCTTCCAAGCAGGCCGTTGTGGGTTCAATTCCCATCACCCGCTCTACCTCGAATTGCCGTTTCGATGGGGCTGCCAGACCGCAAACGGCACGAGGAGTCGCTGCTTTAGCTCAGTGGTAGAGCGCGTCCTTGGTAAGGACGAGGTCCTGGGTTCAACCCCCAGAAGCAGCTTTCGATTAATGTGGGGACCCGGTTCTTTCACCTGCCAGTCCAGCATTGTCTGGGCCGTTGTTCTGAAACGTGGAGAAAAAGATGGCGAAGGAAGTCTTTCAGCGGACCAAGCCGCACGTCAACGTCGGGACCATCGGGCACATCGACCACGGCAAGACGACCTTGACGGCCGCGATCCTGGTCCGGCAGGCGCACGTCAACAAGCTCGCCAAGGTCAAGAGCTACGCCGAAATCGCCAAGGGCGGCACCGTCCGGGACGAGAACAAGACGGTGACCATCGCCGTGGCGCACGTCGAATACGAGACGCCCAACCGGCACTACGCCCACATCGACTGCCCCGGCCACGCCGACTACATCAAGAACATGATCACCGGCGCCGCCCAGATGGACGGGGCCATTCTCGTCGTGGCGGCCAACGACGGCCCCATGCCGCAGACGCGCGAGCACATCCTTCTCGCCCGCCAGGTCGGCGTGCCGAGCATGGTGGTCTTCCTGAACAAGGTCGATACCGTCGATGACCCGGAGCTGCTCGAACTGGTCGAGATGGAGCTGCGCGAGCTGCTGAGCAAGTACGAGTTCCCCGGCGACGATATCCCGATCATTCGCGGTTCGTCGAAGCCGGCGCTCGACTGTCGGCGGCAAGGACGATGAGGCCTGCAAGTGCATCGACGATCTGATGAAGGCGCTCGACAGCTACATCCCGAACCCGGTGCGCCTGGAGGACAAGCCGTTCCTCATGTCGATCGAGGACGTGTTCTCGATCAAGGGCCGCGGCACGGTCGGCACCGGCCGTATCGAGCGCGGCAAGTGCAAGGTCGGCGACGAAGTCGAGATCATCGGCCTGATGAAGGCGCCCAAGAAGACGGTCATCACCGGCGTCGAAATGTTCCAGAAGACGCTGGAATACGGCACGGCGGGCGACAACGTCGGCGTTCTGCTCCGCGGCATGAACCGCGAGGACCTCGAGCGCGGCCAGGTGCTGGCCAAGCCCGGTTCGATCACGCCGCACACCAAGTTCGAGGCCAGCGTCTACATCCTCAGCAAGGACGAAGGCGGCCGGCACACGCCGTTCTTCACCGGCTATCGTCCGCAGTTCTATTTCCGCACGACCGACGTGACCGGTGCGGTAACCTTGCCGACCGGCGTGGAAATGTGCATGCCCGGCGACAACGTGGCCATCACCGTCGAGTTGATGCCCGACTCGCCGATCGCCATGGACGAAGGCCTGCGCTTCGCCATCCGCGAAGGCGGCCGCACCGTCGGCTCCGGCGTCGTGACCAAGATTCTGGCCTAATTGTTTAGCCGCGAGCTTTTGCGAGCGCGCTTATGAAGCGCTCGCAGAAGCTCGCGGCTAAATGATGGAGTTCTGACATGCGTGAATACGTTTGGCTGGAGTGTTCGGAGTGCAGCGCGCGCAACTACCGCACTAACAAGGAGACGCGCGGCGCCGAACGGCTCTCGCTGAAGAAATTCTGCCGCAAGCAGCGTAAACATACGCTCCACAAGGAGTCGCGGAAGAAATAACGCGGCGAGAACGGCGCGCTCCAGCGTCCGTTCTCGTTTAGCCGCGAGCTTCTGCGAGCGCTGCTGAGCGTTCGCAGAAGTTCACGGCTAAACAACTAGGGCTGTAGCTCAATTGGTAGAGCACTGGTCTCCAAAACCAGCGGTTGAGCGTTCGACTCGCTCCGGCCCTGCTCAGCGATGGGATCACTGACCCTCCGTTGGGCAGGTGGCCCGGCTGCTCGACGAGGAAACGTCCGGTAATCCAAAGGAATGGCGCTCGGCTCTCCGGCCGGGCCAGTCGCAAGAAGACAGGATCTGCCATGGCCGTGGCCGAAAAGAAGGTTCAGGAAACCAGCACGTCGAGTCCGTTCGACCGCGTCCCGGTCGTCAGTCTCGTCGGCGTCGTCTATGTCCTCGGCTGTCTCGGCGTCGTCTTCAAGTTCGTTCCCGAACTGTGGCGCCGCCTCTGGGACGCAATCGGCCGAGATGCCAACTCCTTCACGGCGAACACCCTCCTCGTCCTAGCGATGCTGGCCGCGGCAGTGGGGCTGATCGTTCTCGGTGCCCGGCTGCTCGGTCCGAAGCAGCAGCCCGGCATCCGCGCCGGCATCTTCTTCGGACTGTTACTCTTCCTGTTCGTCTTGCTGATGAGCCGGTGGGTCAGCCTGTGGGTGGAGTACTGGGTCTACTACGAACACTGGTTCGGCGATGCTGGACGCACGGTAGGCATCGCCGTGACCGTTCTCGCCGCCGCCGGCTTCCTCTACCTGGCCGGGCGCTGGTTCCTGAAGCCTGGCTTCGAGCGGATGGTGCTTGGGTTTGAAGGAGCGGGCTGGTTCAACGCCAGGTCGTACAAGCCGCAGCAGGGCCAGAAGGTTCGCCGCGGCACGATCCTCGGCTTGCTGTTCCTCTTGGGCGCCGGCATCTACACGATGGTGGCACACAATGTTTTAGCGGGCGGCTCCCCGGACTGGCAGATCGGCATCCCGTTCACCGGCACGACGGTGCATATCTCCCCCGGCGACGCCCGCTCCATGCTGGATGAGAAATATCCGAACTGGGAAAAAGGCGTACCCTCCTACGAGTTCCGGGACAAGATCCTCCCCGGTTTCGATCCAACGAAATGGGTGCGCATCGACTCCACCCGCGAGATAAAAGTCGCTTACCGGGAAGGTGATGAAGAGATAAAACGGGAGTTCAAGCCGGGTGAGATCGTCGAGAAGCGCACCATCATCGACCTGAAAAAGAAACTTGTCGAGTCCGGTTCCGTGGACACGGACAAGGATGCCTTGCCGAACGCGGAAGAGGCGAAAACAAAGGGCGGGGTTGCCGTCGTGGTGCCGGTATCGCCGCCGGTCGGCACCATGAAGTTGGCTACCATCACCTTGCTGCCGCAGGTCCAGTTCACGCTGCCGTTCTTGCTGCTGGCCTTGTCGCTGTGGTTCGCCTGGCGCGTCGTCAACCTGCCGTCGTTCGCCGACTTCCTGATCGCGACCGAAGCCGAGCTGAACAAGGTGTCGTGGACGACGCGCAAACGTCTGTTCCAGGACACGATCGTCGTGCTGACGACGATGGTGCTGCTGGCGGCACTCCTGTTCGCCATGGATCAAGCCTGGCTGCATCTGCTGAGTTGGAAGCGTATCGGTGTGATCTATCAGGAGGACAATCCGTCGCAATCGACGAAGGGGGAGAGGCCCCCGTGGTGAGAAAGCGAACCAAACAGGTCAGCGACGGTTTCAGTAAACCACTCGCTCCGCGAGTGGAAGCGAAATCGAACCAAACTGAAACCGTCGCGGCTCGAAGCGTGAGTTGCCGCCATGACTGACGACGTGATGCACCCCGAATCCGTTGCCTCCTCCACCGTCCCGACCCCGGCGGAAGCGGCTGTCGTTGCGCCCATCCCGGCACCGTCGGCTCCGCCGGAAACTGCTCCGCCCGAGCTTCCTGAAGCTCCTCCGACCGCCGCCGAACCGCCGCCACCCCCGCCCAGCAACAAGAGGTGGTACATCGTCAAGGTCCAGAGCGGTCGTGAGGACACGATCAAGGAAGCCATCGAGCGCAAGGTCAAGATCGAAGGGCTGGAAGAATACTACGGCCAGATCATCATCCCCACCGAGACCGTCACCGAGGTCCGCAACGGCAAACGGCAGCAGAAGGAACACAAGCTGTTCCCTGGATACCTGATGGCCGAGGTCGAGTACAACGATCGCATCCTGTACCTGTTCCGCGAAACGTCCGGCGTCGGCGATTTCGTCGGCGGCACGGTGCAAAGACCGCCGCCGCCGATGTCCGACCGCGAAGTCGAGCGCATGGTCCACCGGGCGCACCAGCAGAAAAAGACGGGTGTCGAGCCGGCGCGTGAGGTGCGCATCAAGCATCGGTTCAACATCGGCGATCGGCTCAAGGTCACCAACGGCACCTTCGCCGGCATGGAAGGCGACATCCGCGAGATCCTCGAAGAAAAGGGCCAGGTAAAGCTGGAGTTGCCGATCCTCGGCCGCATGATCCCGGTCGAGCTGGAGTTCTGGCAGGTCGAACCGGCCTGATGCACCGTTGCCGATTCAACTCCGAGATGGGGCTTTGCTACGCTATTCGGCCCAACATTCCCCGAACTGAGCGAACACTGCCTTTGAAGCGGAGTTCGTGCTGTTCGCCGATTGCAACTTTCAGTTGAACTTCATTCAATGTCTTAACGGCGGCGCGGTTGTCGACGTCATGCCGTCTGTGGAAAGCGATGTAACTGCTTCAGTCCACCGCCAGCGCGCGTGCGACGTAGGTGAAGCTGACGGGAGAAAGGCGGCGATGGATTATGAAGCTCGAATTCGCCTTCCTGGCCGACGCGGCCAATATGCTGGAACATGGCACCTTCGACGTGATCGCGGGGGGATTTGACGTTGTAACGGGTAGCGAGTTTCCGGCAACAAAACACACCATCGTGCTGATCACTCGCCTCCGGTTCGATCCCGAAGAATGTGGCAGGCACTACGAATTGTCCGGGGAAATCGTTGACCACGAAGGCAAGTCCATCTTTTCGACGCTGCGCGGAACCTTCGCGCCGCCACGACATCCCAGGCACTCCGAGTGCCCAAACTGGATGTCCATGTGCCTCGAATGCCAAGGAGTCACCTTTCCGGCTCCCGGAGATTACTGTTTCCGCCTTTCTGTTGGCGACAAGGTAGTCGGTGATGTTACGATTGAGGCCGTTCTCGAAAAGGAACCAATATGATACAGGCGCTTTGTCTTAAATCCTCCGGTACACCGCATCTGAACGGCAAAGGAGAAGGGGTGAGCGCGATGAAAACCCAAGATCAACTTTCAAGCAAAACGAGCCTGAAATCAGATTCGATAGGCGGCAAGTTTGCACTAACTGCGAGCGCGCCGAAGCCCACGCCGGTGGTTCAACCAAACCGGGCCATGCTGGAGGCAATAGCGGATATTTCGGAGATACAGAAGGATATGGATCCCAGCGAGGGGAAGGACTCTCTGGAGTATCTAAGAGAGGCGCGGGAGGGTGCGATGTATGGCTACGGCTCCGACGATTAGCCCACCCGCAGTGACACTTGACGCTTCTTTCATCATCAGCTATTGCGCGAAAGAACCGAAAAGATACGCCAAGGCGCAGGCCGAAATCGTCCGCTATGCCAAGGACGGGTGGGAGTTTTTTGCGCCGGGTGTTGCCGTATCGGAGTCCTTGTTTGTTTTCTGCCGGAAACTTCAAGGAGGTTCGCTAACGTCCGTTGAACATATCCAAGCCGTGCAGATCTTTGCAAGGTTGATGAGGGCCGTTCGGCCGCCTCCTGGCGGCGAGTCCTCGCTGATCGCACGTGCAGATCAGATTCGATCCACCTACGGATGTTCGCGGTCGGCGGATTCGATCTACCTTGCCTTGGCGGAGCAGTTGGCGACTATTGGTGCCGCAGAACTCGTCACTTTTGACACAAAGATCGAGGCCCAGGCGAAGAAGAACTCGCCAGCGGTGAAGGTCAACTGTTTGCCAACGTGAGCACGGAAGTCGAAGGGCTGCAATTGCGTAACAGGGGGCAATTGTGTACGAAAGCCCCGACCCTCCATCAATCATTGCGCGGGTCGATATCCAGCGCCCGCGAGCCGAGGCGAGCCAGAAAGCGCACTTTCTGCTCGGTCGTCATCTCCTTTGTGTAGCGGGACCTGGCTGCGGCCAGGAAGCGCAGCGGACGTTGGCCGTAATCGGTCACCACGCGTACCAGCACGGGACCGGGATGCTCCAGCGCCGACCGGATGCCGCTTTCCAGGTCGCGGTCGCCGTCGATTTGCAAGTACGCTACGCCGAAGCCCTTCGCCAACGCCGCGTAATCGAGCCGGCTGAGGATCGTCGCTGTCGTCCGCTTGTACGCCGCAATCTGCAGTGCCTGCATGTAGTGATACGCCTGATCGTCCAACACGAAGAACTTGACCGGCAGTCCCTCACGACTCGCGGTTGAAACCTCCATCGCAGACATCAAAAAACAACCATCGCCCGTGACGGTTACTACCTGTCTTCCTGGATGAACCCGCTGGGCCCCGAGCGCCGCGGGGGTCGACCAGCCCATGCTCTGGTTGTCGGTCGGATTGAAATAAGTACGTGGTTGATAGACCTTGAACACCTCGGCCGCCCAGTGTTCCGACGCGGTCACATCCACGAAGACGAGCGCGTCCTCCTTTAGAACGCCGCGCAGAGCGAGGTAGAACCACAATGGATCGGCACCGCAGCGCGCATATCGGCGGGCGTTCTCCCGGGATTCTTCGTACTTCCACTTCTGGATGCGGGCCGGTAGCGCGGCGACGCACGGCCGGCACAACGGCTCCGCATCGGCCAGGACCCGCGACAGGAACACTCCTGCATCGGCGTGGACGCAAACGTCGGTCTTGAGGATGCGGCCGAGGTTGTTCGCGTTCACATCGACATGGATCAGGCGCGGCGGCTGCGGATTCGAGTAGAACCCCGTCGATACCTCGCTGAAGCGAACGCCGATGGCGAGGACGAGATCGACGTCCTTGAAAGCATTTTCGGCCGTGCGCGTGCCCTGGGGGCCGAAACCCCAGCCGACGGCGAGCGGATGGCACTCGTTGATGACGCCCTTGCCGGAGACGCTGGTGGCGACCGGCGCTTGCAGCAGCTCGGCCGTTTTCACGAGATCGGCCGCGTAGTCCATGCAACCGAGTCCAGCGTAGATGCCGATGCGCAGCTTGCGATTGCTGAGCAGCGCGAGGGCACAGGCGAAGGCTTTGTCATCAAACGGCACTTCGCGCGGACCGGACGGCGGACTGTCGTATTTGTGCGAGTCGATCAGCAGCGTGTACGGCACCACAACGGCGGCTGGCCCGGGTTCTCCAGACAGGGCGACACAGAACGCCTGGCGCACCGCGCCGGGAATCTCGGCTGCGGTCTTCACCTCGATAACAGCTTTGCACACTTGCTGCAACAGCCCGACCTGGGGCAGTTCGTGGACCTGGAAGGGCTTGTACTTGTCGCCGCGCGCCACGTCGCCGACGATGCAGACGAGCGGAATGCTGTCAAGCAGCGCCTCGCCGATGCCGCTCAGGGCGTTGGTCAGTCCGGGGCCGGGAACGACGCACAAAACGCCGGGCCGGCCGGTGCTGCGGGCGCATCCGTCGGCCATGCAAGCTGCGGAGTTTTCATGCGTGACGAGAAGATAGGGAAGACCGCGGCTTTTCATCTCGTCCCATAGCTCATTTTGTTGCGCTCCAGGGATGCCGAAGACGCACGGCGTTCCCTCGGCAAGCAGTGTCTCCACGAGGGCGCGGGCGCCGGTCATGTGTCCCTTAACCCAGCCGGCCGGAGTGCGGCCGATCGCCTCCGCGGGCGTCGGCAGCAGGGCGGCGGTGGTGGCCAGCGTCCCGGCAGCGGCGGCCTTCAGCGCATCGCGACGAGTGATTTGCGGGGACATCGAAGTTCTCCAGAGGACGGAAGTGCGCAGCGGCGAACCGGTCCCTATCGTCTGTATCGGCTTTTCCAGCTGGGTGACTTGAGTCCGATCGGACGCCGCCCCTACTACAATGACCGAGTACACAAGAGGACAGCGGCGGAGAGCGGTCATGCGCATCGTGATGGAGTTCGGTCGAGAGCGAATGGAGGTCGAGGTCGCACCGGAGCGGCTGGTCCGTCAACGTCCGGTCGTCGCTCCGCCGCTGGCCGATCCCATCGCCGCCGTGCGCGCCGCTCTCGACGAGCCGTTTCACTTTCCGCCGCTGCGGCGGGCGCTGACACCCGACGATCGCATTGCCGTCGTCGTGGACGAACGCTTGCCGGATGTGGGCCGGATGTTGACGCCAGTCCTCGAACACATCACGGGAGCCGGTGTCGCGCCGGAAGAGGTGACACTGCTCTGCCTGCCGCCTGCGACCCGGCAACGATGGCTCGACGACCTGCCCGACGCTCTCGACTCCGTCCGCGTCGAAGTCCACGACCCTGCCGAGCGCAAGCGTCTCGCCTTCCTGGCTACCAGGCGGGATGGGAGACGGCTTTACCTGAACCGCACTCTCGTCGAGGCGGATCAAGTCGTCGTGCTGTCGGGCCGCTGGTACGACCCCTTGCTCGGATACGGCGGAGCGGAGGGGATGCTCTACCCCAGCCTCGCCGATGCCGAGACGCGGGACGCCATGAACAGCCGGCTCTCTCTCGATGCCCCGGTTAACGAGGTGAGGCCGGTGCGGCAGCAGGCGATCGAAGCGGCCTGGCTGCTGGGCGCACCGTTCTTCGTCCAGGTGATCGCAGCGGTGGGAGACGGTAGCGCGGCTGTCATCGCCGGGGTGCGTGAGGCGTGCGCGGAAGCAGAACGGCTGCTCGACGCGCGTTGGCGGCAGACCACGCCGTTGGCGCACCTCGTCGTGGCCGGGCTGAGCGGCGACCCCGCCCGGCAGACGTTCGCCGACCTGGCCGCCGCCGCCGCGTGTGCCGCCCGGGTCGTCGAGACGGACGGCCGCATCGTCCTGCTCAGCCGCGTCGGTGTCGGCCCAGAATCCGGCAGCGACGTGCTATATGGCGCTGGTGAGCCGGAATCCGCACTGAAGTCGCTGCGAAAACACCCGACGATCGAGACCATGCCCGCCCTGCAATGGGCCGACGCCGCTCAGCGCGCACCTCTACCTGCTGAGCAGCCTCGGCGACGAGAAGACCGAGAACCTGTTCGCCACACCGCTGAGCGACGCCGCTCAGCTCCAGCGTCTGCTCGACGCGGCGCCGACGTGTCTGTTCCTGGATGATGCCCACAAGGCGCTGGCGATTCCGGAGTAGTCATACTGAGCACGCAGCGCAAGCAAGTGGGCACTTGCTTGCGCTGCGTGCTCAGCACGAGTTGGAGAGTAATCCCATGCCTGAACATACCCCTTTGCACGAAACGACTTTGAAGGCCGGCGCCGTGTACATCGAGGACGCCGGCTGGCTGGTGCCCGCTCATTTCGGCAATCCGGCCGCCGAGTACGAACAGGCACGTGCCGGTTGCGTCGTCTTCGACCAGTCGCATCGCGGCAAGGTGGAGTTGACCGGCAAGGAGGCCGCGTCGTTCCTGCACAATCTCTGCACCAACGACGTCAAGGACCTGCCGCTCGGGGGCGGTTGCGAGATGTTCCTGACCACGGCAAAGGCCAAGGTCGTAGCCCACGGCTTCGTCTATCACGTCCGACTGGGCGACGGCCGGCCGGCGCTATGGCTCGATCTGGAGCCGGGCACATCCGAGAAGGTGATCCAGCACCTCGACCACTTCGTCGTCAGTGAGCAGGTCGAATTCGCCGACCGCACGCGCGAATTCGCTCAGATGCACGTCGCCGGGCCTAACGCCACTGCCGTGCTGGAGCGGGCGCTGATGGACGAGATGCCGCCGTTGGAACCGCTGCAACACATGGAGCGCACCTTCGGCGCCGATGCGACGAGTCACCTCCGTCGGCGCGATCCCCTGGGGCTGCCGGGCTACGACGTCGTCTGTCTGCGCGCGCGGGCCGAGAGCGTCTGGCAGTTCCTGCTGCGCGCGGGGCGAAACCCGCGGGCGCACGGCGTTCGAGGCGCTGCGGGTCGAGGCCGGCACACCGGTCTGGGGCGCCGACATCGATGAGAACACGTTCGCTCCGGAGGTCGGCCGCATCGCACAGGCGATCAGCTATGGCAAGGGCTGCTATCTCGGTCAAGAGCCGATCGTCATGGCGCGCGACCGCGGCCAGGTAAATCGGTTGCTTCTCGGTGTGAAGCTGCCGGCGGGCACGGTGCCGCACGGCAGTCTGCTGTTCCGTGACGGCAAAGAAGTCGGCCGGGTGATGACGAACCTGGCGTCGCCGCGCCAGGGGACGACGATCGGTTTGGCATACGTGCGCCGCGGTAGTCAGGAGGCGGGGACGAAGCTGGAGGTGGAGGCGGGTGGGACGAGGCAAACGGCGGAGGTGGCGATACTGCCGTTCGCTCCATGAGTACAACAAGAATAAACCGATGGCCAGGCGAAGACATCCGAGTAAAGAGATCGAAGCCGCTGTGCGCTATGCGGAGAGCAAGGAATGGACCTGCGTTCTTGCAAAAGGGCACGCCTGGGGACGGCTTCGCTGTTCGCACCATCAGCGTGACGGGTGTCAATTCTCGGTCTGGTCCACTCCCCGGGACCCCTACGAACATGCCGAGCAGATACGTCGTCGAGTAGATCAGTGTCCCCACGCCGGAGGATGAGCCGTGCAGAAGAAGAAACCATCCGAAATTCAGCGGTTTACACTCGTGCTTGCCGATGTCTCGGAGTTGTCAGACGAAATGTGCGACGCCCTGTACGATGCGGGGTGCGACGATGCCCTCGTCGGCGCACGGGACGGGATCGTCTTCATCGACTTCAGCCGGGAGGAGGCACTGTTTCGAGACGCGGTCCTTTCGGCAATTGGCGCTGTGGAGTCCGCCGGAATCGGGGCGAAGGTTGCTCGTGTGGATCAGGTCGCTCCAGGGTCGGAGGCAGATGCCTCACTCATCAACGCAACGCTGGAGATGCGACGATTCGCTCCTTCAACGACCGAGGCGGTCCGGTTGGTGAAATCGTTGATGGGATCGCGCAGGACTTTGAGGAGAGCGAAGGTCTCGTCAACGCGGAATCCCAACCGAAAGCGTACCGTCAAACCTTAGTGATTCGTCAGTCTTCGATTGACGGATTGGCAATCCATCTTACAGAACCCGTCATCCGCGCCTGCTACCAGATCCGGGTCACGCCATACGAATCGAGGACCGCATCCACGCTGATAATCGGCATCACCTCGATGATCGCCTGAACAACCAGCAACCGGTCAAATGGGTCTTTGTGATGCAAAGGCAACGACTCCACAGCAGTAGCATGGGACAGTTTGATCGGTAACAGTTCAAACCCCGTCCGAGCCAATGCGTTGGGAATGTACGTCCCGCTCGGTTCACCAAGGTGCAACTTGCCCAACCCCGTCTTAATGGCGATCTCCCAGCAGCTTGTCACGCTGACGAGCTTGCGATTCAACGGGTCTTCCATCGTAGCTCTTGCCGTTGCACTCAGAGACGGGTCATCCTGACAAAACCACAGAAACGCATGCGTGTCGAGGAGTACATTCATTCCATGTACTCCTCGAACTCTTCCAGCGGAGCATCAAAGTCGGGAGCCATCCGGAATTCGGCTTTTTTGTAACTCCCCGCCTTGCACGGCCACGAGGTTCGTGCCGCTTTTCGGACATGGGCCAACGGCTGGCCCTGGGCGGTAATGGTGATCTCTTCGCCCGGTTGCAGTTGTACGAGCAGCTGCGGTAGCCGCGACTGGGCTTCTTCGAGAGTAACGCTGGTCATTGCCTGCCTCCTGAAAAGTTGGTGCCCCTCTCCACTCTATCATCCGCGCCTTGCCACCTTACGAATCACCTCCGCCGCCCGCTCGGCCATCACCGCCGACACGTCCAGGTGTGTGCAAGCCCGCAGCCGTTGTGGTCCCGCTGTGTGGACCAGCACACCGCGCTCCCGCAGTCGCGCCGCCAGCTCGGCCGCGGTGCAGGTCTCGCGCTCGACGTTGAACCAGATCAGGTTCGTCTCGACCATCGGCGGATCGAGACGCAGGCCCGACGTGTCGGCGATGGCGGCGGCGATCACCTGTGCGTTGCGATGGTCGTCGGCGAGGCGGTCGATGTGATGATCCAGCGCGTGCAGCGCTGCCGCCGCCAGGACGCCGACCTGACGCATCCCGCCGCCGAATAACTTCCGCACCTTGCGTCCCCGCGCCACGAAATCCTTTGGTCCCGCCAGAGCCGAGCCGATCGGCGCTCCCAGCCCCTTGCTGAAGCAGACCGACACGCTGTCGAAATGGCTCGCCCAGGTTGCCGCCGGGATGCCGGTGGCGACGATGGCGTTCCACAAACGGGCGCCGTCCAGGTGGAGGCTCAGTCCGTTCTTCCGCGTCCATTCGCTGATCGCCCGGATCTTGTCGAGCGGATAGATGCGTCCGCCGCCGCGGTTGTGCGTGTTCTCGAGACAGACGAGGCGCGTCCGGACCAGGTGCTCGTTGTCCGGCCGGATCATGTCCGCCAGCTGCTCCACGTCGAGGATGCCGAAGTCGCCGCCGACCGTGCGGCAGGTGACGCCGCTGAGGACGGCGGGGCCGCCGGCCTCGTAGTTGTAAATGTGACAGTCCACATCGCAAATCAGTTCGTCGCCGGGCTGCGTGTGCGTCCGGACACAAATCTGGTTCGACATCGTGCCGGAGGGGACGTACAGGGCCGCCTCCTTCCCCAGCAAACGGGCGACGCGCTCTTCGAGGCGGTTGACCGTGGGGTCGTCGCGGAACACGTCATCGCCGACCTCGGCCGCAGCCATAGCGGCGCGCATCGCCGGCGTCGGTCGAGTCACGGTATCGCTGCGCAAGTCGATCAGTGTGTCTGGCATGGTGGGTTGTCCATTCAACGTAGGCGACCAGATCTATTTCACGAAGCGGCGGCTCCGAAAGCAAGCCGTGCGAATCCTCGTTTACCTTTCACGCCGAGCGCGCGAAACGTAAACGGTAGTTTGGGCAATCCGCGTTGGCGTCCAAAACTCGACTGGCGTTGACCCGCACAATCGCTATCATCCGCCGCCGCGATTTTGTCGATCTTTAGGGAATAGTCCGTTTCACTTGTGACGAGGGCCGTTCACATGAAATCCTCTGCGAGTACGGGCCACGGCAGCCGTCCCGGCACCAACGTCGCCGCGTTCGTCATCGGCTTGCCCCTCGCCGTCGGCCTCCTCTACGCCATCCACTATAGCCCCGTACATAACGACGCCATCGAGACCGTCCGGCGCTACGTCACTCACCCCGTCCAGTGGGCCGTGGTGACGATGTTCTGCTGTGCTCTCGGCACGCTGATCGCGAAGATGTGGCTCAACCTTGCCGAGCGCAGTGCCTGTCGGGCCCTGAATCTACCTATGTGGGATGGCAAACCCAGCCCTGCCGCGGAGGCGGTCAAGTTGGCCGGCTGCGTCGATCGCCTCTCGTATCGACTCCGCCGCACGTTCCTCACCCGGCGCGTCGTCGCCGTCCTGGATTACCTCAGCCAGCGAAAATCCGCAGCCGCGCTGGACGATCAGATGCGCGCTCTCGCCGATACCGACGCCATGACGCTCGAGAGCAGCTACGCCTTGACGCGCTTCATCACCTGGGCGATTCCGATCCTCGGCTTCCTCGGCACCGTCCTCGGCATTACCGGCGCCATCTCCGGCATCACGCCTGAAGTGCTGGAGAAATCGCTCAGCGGCGTTACCGACGGCCTTTCCGAGGCGTTCGACAGTACCGCCCTGGCTCTTAGCCTGACGATGGTGACGATGTTCTGCAGCTTCCTCGTCGAACGGGCGGAACAGAGCGTTCTCGATTTCGTGGATCAGTACACCGAGGCCCAACTCGCGCACCGTTTCCAGCGCTCCGAGATCGAGACGACGGCCAGCCCGCAGGTGAACGGGTTGATCGAAATCACAGAGAAACTCGTGCAGCGACAAGCGGAACTGTGGGCGACGACGTTCACCGAGAAAGAGCGTCAGTTAGCCGCGATGAACACGCGACAACAAGACCGCCTCGCCGCCGCTCTGGAAACCGCCCTGGAGCGGACATTGCAGGCGCACACGCAACGTCTATCCGCCCTGGAGAAACAGACCGTCGAGCACAGCGCGAAATTGCTGGAACACCTGGCCACGATGGCTGCGGCGGTGCGCGACACCGGCCGCGAGCAGATGGCCGGCCTGACGCGCGTCGGCGAGCTGATGTCGGCCCAGGCCATCTCGCTGGTGCAGATCCAGGCCGGCGAGCAGCAAGTGATTCAACTGCAAACGATCATGCAGCAGAACCTGTCGGCGCTGGCCGGAGCCGGATCCTTCGAGGAGGCGGTGCATAACCTGGCCGCGGCGGTGCATCTGCTGACGAGCCGAACCCAGCCGCTTCAGGTTGCGGCGCGGGCCGCCAATGGCAAAGCGGCATGAACCGAGAACTGAGTAACCCGAGTACTGAGTACTGAGTACCGAGTACTGAGTACTGGGTACTGGGTACTGGGTACTGAGTACTGATTACCGAGGATTGAGGACGGAAACCGACCTCTCATTCCTCGGAATGGACACGGAATGAGACGACGCCGCAAACATCTTGAAGTCTCGACTTTTCCGTTCCTGGCGGTGCTGCTCTGCACGATGGGTTCGCTCATCCTCGTGTTGCTCGTCATGGATCGGAAGGCGAAACTCGCTGCTCGGCAGAAGGCAGAGCAGGAGGTCGCGCGCGTCGCCGAGGAAAAACACCACGAGCGCGAGGAACGTCAGGCCGCGATCCAACGGCGCAAGGACGAGGCCAAGGCGGAATGGGAACGACAGCGAAAAAGACTGCACGACCAATTGATCGGCGATGAAAAGGAGCTGCAAAATCAGATTCGCCTGCTGACCCTGCGGCTGACCGAAGCCACCGAAGCCGTCCGTTTGGCGAAGGAACGCCTGGCGAATCTGCGCAAGCAGGTAGAAGCCGGTCGCATCCGCGTCATCGAAAAGGAACAGGCGCTGAAGCGCGACAAGGATGCCGCGGTGGCCAGTGCCGTCCAGGAGACCGAGGCGGCGAAGGCCGCGGTAGCCGCCGCCATCGCCGAGGTGGCCAAGCTGGAATTGCAGCTGGCGGAACTCCAGGCGGCGCGGGCCAATGAAGGGCACACCTATTCCGTGGTGCCGTATCACGGCAAGTTCGGCGACGACCGCCGGCCGGTGTACATCGAATGCACGGCACACGGGGCGGTCTTCCACCCCGAGCGGAAGGAGCTTCCCGAGCCGATCCAGCCTGCCGCCGTGCGCCGAAGTGGAACGGCACCTCAGCCGAAGCGCCGCCGCGGTCCGTCCTGTCGCGGCCGAAGTGGGGCGTGCGCCGTACTGCCTCCTGCTGGTTCGGCCCGACGGCATTGGGTCGTACTACGACATGCAAGCGATCATGCGAACCTTCCACTTCGACTTCGGCTACGAGTTCATCGACGCCGATTGGCTGCTCGACTTCCCCGAAGAACCGGGCATGGGTTCCAAGACCTGGGCCGACGCTTCCGACCGCGTTCCCGAACTCGCACCGCTGACCAGGCCGACCGGCACGCCGCTCAAGGGATTGGCCCCGGTGCGGCCGCAGATGGGAATTGGGCCTCCCGCAAGATTCCCCGGCAACGGCTCCCCGAGCGGAACGAATCAGGGGACGGGTGAGCTGGGAACGGGAAGGACGAACGGTCCGCGTGGTTCCGCAGATGGTCCATTCCTGCCTGGGACTGGTCAGGGTCCGGGCGGGGTTCCGGGAACCGGTGGCCCCGGCAATGGAGGCGCTGAGTCAAGGCGACCCACGCAACGGTCCGCGTGGTTCCGCAGATGGTCCACTCCTGCCTGGAACCGGACAGAGTCCGGGCGGGGTTCTCGGCAACGGCTCGCTGAATCAAGGTGACCCACGCAACGGTCCGCGTGGTTCCGCAGATGGTCCATTCCTGCCTGGGACCGGACAAGGGCCGGGCGGGGTTCCGGGAACCGGTGTTCCCGGCAACGGCTCGCTGAATCAAGGCGGTTCGCGTGGTTCCGCAGATGGTCCATTCCTGCCTGGGACCGGACAGGGGCCGGGCGGCGTTCCGGGAACCGGTGGCGGTGTTCCGGGAACCGGTGGCAGTGTTCCAGGAACCGGTGTCCCCGGCTATGGAGTGCAGACTCAAGGCGATCCACGCTATGGGCCGCGTGTTTCCGCAGCTGGCCCATTCCCACCTGGGAGCGCACAGGGGCCAGGCAGTGTACCGGGAACCGGTGTCCCCGGCAACGGCTCGCCGAATCAGGGCGATCCACGCTATGGACCGGGTGGTTCCGTGAATGGCCCATACCCACCTGGGACCGGACAGGGGCCGGGTGGTGTACCGGGACCTGGTGGTCCCGGCACTGGACCGATGAGTCAGGGCGATCCACGCTATGGGCCAGGTGGCTCCGATAATGGCCCATACCCACCTGGGACCGGACAGGGGCCGGGTGGTGTACCGGGACCCGGTGTTCCCGGCAACGGCTCGCCGAATCAGGGCGATCCACGCTATGGGCCGGGTGGCTCCGTGAATGGCACCTACCCACCTGGGACTGGACCGGGGCCGGGTGGAGTACCGGGACCTGGTGGTCCCGGCACTGGACCGATGAGTCAGGGCGATCCACGCTATGGACCGGGTGGCTCCGTGAATGGCCCATACCCACCTGGGGCCGGACCGGGGCCAGGCGGTGTTCCGGGAACCGGTGTTCCCGTGCCGGCTCGCAGAATCAGGGCGATCCACGCTATGGGCCGGGTGGCTCCGTGAACGGCACCTACCCACCTGGCAGCGGACAGGCGCCGGGCGGTGTACCGGGTACAGGCAGCCCCAGCACTGGATCGATGAATCAGGGCGATCCACGCTATCCGGGTGGCTCCGGTAATGGCCCATTCCCACCTGGGACCGGAAGCAACCCAGGATCGGGAATTGTAGGGACCGGACCGCCTGGGAATGGCGGCCAATCGGCACAGGCAGGGGTTCCAGGCACCACTCCCGGTACAGCTGGTCCGGTCACGGGCCAGCCGCAGCCCCCCCCGGGCAGCACCGCTTCTGGAGCGCATGGTACGGCCACGAGTCAACCGCTGCCGCCAAGCGGCCCCGGTACTTGGGCGACCGGTGCGCCTGGATTGCCCAGTCCAGGCACGGGTCAGCCGCAGCCTCCGGGCGGTACCGGTTCTGGTTCGCCTGGTACGGGCACGGGCCAACCGCAGCCGCCAAGCAGTGCCGGTTCTGAGTCGTCCGGTTCGGACACTGGCCAATCGCAACCATCGAGTTCGAGTGCTGGTCAGCCACAGCCTCCGGGCGGTAGTGGTTCTGCCTCGCCGAATTCACCCGGTGAGGGCAGCGGCGAGCCACAGGGTTCCGTAGCCAACAGTGTTGGCGCTGTCGGGCCGCGAATGTCGATTTCATCCGGCGACTACAGTCCACCGGTACGGAGACCGAGCGACAACGGAGAACCGCGTGTACTGCGGTCGATGCGGTTAAGCGACCGCGATTGGATCATCTACATCGAATGCCGGGCTGATTGCGTCGTCATCTATCCGGCCCAGATGGTGTTTCCGCTGGCGTCGCTGACGACCCCACTGGAAACAAACCCTCTGCTGGTGACGTTGCGCAAGATGATTGAGCGACGTCAGTCCCTGGTTCCGGCGGGTGAGCCGCCGTACCGGGTGCAGATCCGTTACCTGATCCGGCCGGGAAGTTTGCGGACTTTTCATGCGACCTACCCCGTTCTCGATGGCTTGCCGGTGCCGAAGACACGGCAAAACCTCAACGAAGAGGACGACGTTCGGAGTGTGATGAAGTGAGCCTCGCGGTAGGTCTGCTGCTCCCCTCTCCCCTGTACTCAGGGGAGAGGGGTCGGGGGTGAGGGGTAGGCACCTCATCAGTGTTTTGCGCTTGCCCCTCACCCCCGACCCCTCTCCCCTGAGTACAGGGGAGAGGGGAGAGACAACGTCGCCGTTTGACTGAGTTTGTATCGAGGGAGCCATGATCCGACGCCGCCGACCGCAGCGCGAGATCGCGTTCAGCTTCGATTCGTTTCTCGACGTGGTCGCCAACGTCGTCGGCATCATTTTGCGCCTGATCCTCGTCGCCTGGGTCGGTGCCCGTTCCTACAAGTCGTTCGTGCCGCCGCCGCCTGAGCCTGCCGTCGTGGCAGAAGAAACCGCGGAGAAGCTGCCCGCGCCGACCGACCCGCTCGCAACGGAATTGCCGCATCGACAAACGGAAATCGAGAAGATCGGCGGCAAACTGGACGAGCAGCTGCTGAGCGCCAACGAGGTTGGCCAACAGACGTCGGTCATGGCGAAAGAGCAGGCCGCCGTGACGGCACGGGAAAAGCAACTCGACGCGGAGCGTCTCGCCCAGGCGAAAAACGACCCTGTGTTGGGTGAGGCGAAGCGGGCCGCGGCGGCCACACTGGCCGAGATGGAGGAACGACTCCGCAAGGTCCGCGCCAGCCTCGAAGTCCTGGCGAAACAGCCGTCGGCCAAGCAGACGCTGCGCTATCGCACGCCGGTAAGCAAGCCCTTGCAGATCGATGAGCTGGTCTTCGAGTGCCGCGCCGGCCGGATCACGCTGATCGACATGGGCACGCTTTTAGACGACGCACAGCGGCATCTCGGGGAGATGCACGAGCTGCTCAATAATCAGTGGGAAGTGACCGACGAAACAAGATCGGTGGGCGCCTTCCGGCTGCGCTACGTGGTCGAACGCGTTCGCAGCGCGGTGGAAGAGATGACGCCCGGACCGCCGCCGAGCGGCCGCGGGTACTTCAGCTACGGTATCACGGCGTGGCAAGTGCTGCCGGTCGATCCGACGCGCGGCGAAAGCGCCGAGCAAGCCCTCGCGCCCGGTTCCGCCTTCCGCAAGGTGATCGATGCCATCGAACCGAACACGACTGCCGTCACGTTCTGGGTGTATCCCGATAGTTTCGCCACTTACCGCAAGGTGCGCGACGCCCTGCACGACCGCGATGTCGTTGTCGCCGGCCGGCCGCTGCCGGAGGGTTATCTCATCGCCGCGGGCAAACATGGGATCGTGTCGAGAGGGCAATAGTCGAACGCATCGCCGCTTGCGGCTTGGCAGTAGTTGCTTGCCAAGCCGCAAGCGGCACGATGCGGTTGACTACCGAGGGACCAGATACGCAAACCGCTCGCGGAACTGCTCCGGCGTCAGGTGTGCGGCATCGGCGACTTTCTTGAGGCGGTCGGGCTCGTCGAAGTCTTTCTCTTTCAGGCGAATCATGTAGCGGAAGGCGCTCAAGTAGCCCTCGCCTTTCATATCGACCTTGCGCGTTTTCATCCGCTTCGTCACCGGGTCGAGGATGGTGGCGAAGGGCAACGCCCGCATCTTGCCGCCCACGACGGTGATGACGGCCCCGTATTTCTCCGACTCGCTGGACAACAGGAACCGCACCGCCCCATAGCCGAGATCGCGCGTGTACTCGGCGTCGAAGGGAATCGGGTCGGCACAGCGCAGCTCGTAGCCGATTTCCTTGTCCACGAAATCCATCTCGATGTCGAGGGCTTTGATCTGGGCCACGACCAGGTCCTTGATGAGCCGGGCAAAGTCGATCAGCCCCAGCCGCAGGTGGCCGAACGGATCGCGCTCGATCTTACCGTAGCGGCTCAGGACGCCGGAGTCGATCAGATCCTTCAAGCCATCCTCGCCGATGGCCTCGAGCAACCCCTCGGCCAGGATGGCGATGCCATAGTTGTTGCCGACGGACTTGCGCTTGAGGATCGACCCGATGATGATGTCGCAGACCTCGTTAAGCGTTACCTTGCGTTTCTCGAACTCCTCCGGGATGATGATGACCGTGGCGGCAGCTGCCTTGCCGATGCCGAGCGCGAGGTGGCCGGCCGCCCGACCCATCGAGACGATGATGTACCAGCGCGACGTGGTCCGGGCATCCTCCGCCAGGTTGCGGACAATGCTGACGCCGACGTGCCGTGCGGTCTCGAAGCCGAAAGTCGGCGTCCCTTCGGGCAACGGCAAATCGTTGTCGATCGTTTTGGGAACGTGGGCGACGCGAATCTTGCCCTCCGCCCTGGCATAGACCTGGCACGCCGAGTAGGCCGTATCGTCGCCGCCGACTGTCACCAACTGGGTGACGTTCAGCTCACGAAACACCTTCAGGACGTTGGCCATGCTCTCTTCCGACTTGGCCGGGTTGGTGCGCGAGGTGCGCAGCGTCGAGCCGCCGCGGAGGTTGATGCTCTTGACTTCGTTGATGGTAAGTTTCCGCCACTTGGTGGTGTTCCACCGGCTGGTATCGCCTTCACTGAAATCACCCTTCACCAGATGTTTGAAGCCGTCGCAGAAACCGATCACTTCGAGACCCTTGGGGCCTTCTTCGAGTGCCTCGATCGTGACCGCGGAAATGACCCCGTTGATCCCCGGCGCGGGGCCGCCGCCGACCAGGAGAGCCAAGCGGCCGGGGGATGGAGCCGTTGACATGTGTAACACCTTTCTTACGAGGAAGGGCGGTGGGCATTTTGATTCAGTGTATCAAGAGGCATGGATTCGACAAAGGCCGGATAAAGCGAGCCGGGAGCGACTCTCCGGCCGTTTGCGGCTTAGCAGTTGGGGCTGCTAAGCCGCAAGCGGCCGGAGAGTCGCTCCCGGTCCATTCCAGCGCGAATTGAGCGATAGCGCGACGCCTACTCGTTGGCTTTCTTTTTCTTTTTGGTCGCGGCCTCTTCCAGCTTGATTTCCGTTACGACGTCCTTGTCATTTTTTTTCTCAGTCGTGAGGACGACCGGCTGTCCCGCTTTGAGGCCGCTCAAGCCGCCGGGGACATCCGACTTCGGCATCTTCTTGGTGCGACCGGGCTGCCAGACCTTGCTTTCCTTCTCGACGCTGAACGTCTGGTCCTTGTCGTCCGCGGTGATGGTGATCGTGTTCTTGTCGGTATCGATGCTCTTCACGAGGCCCGAGACCGTGTCCGCCGAAGCGAGTCGAGCGCCGACAAACACGAGCATGAGGGCCAGGCACAATGTCCGCAGCATGTCTTGTTCCTCCATCGAAGTGGGTCGATCTGGTATCGAATTCAACCGATACGGCTCGTAAAAGTTCCGCCGAGGGGGCAGACATTCCTGTCTGCCTTTGCCCGGCAGACAGGAATGTCTGCCCGACGCTCGGGACATTCGATGCGCCGCCGATCAGTTCGCGCAGTTTCGCGCCGATGTCGTCGGCCCGCATCAGCGCTTCGCCGACCAGAATGGCATGGACGCCTCCGGCTCTCAACCGCTCCACGTCGGCGCGTGTGCGGATGCCGCTTTCGCTGACCAGGCACACGCTCGGCGGGCAGCTTCGCGGCGATCTCGAGGGTGTGTTCGAGTCTGGTCACGAACGTACGCAGGTCGCGGTTGTTGACGCCGACCAGCCGGGCGCCGGCGTCCAGAACGCGCCGCAGGTTTTCGCGGTCGTACAGCTCGACGAGCGCTTGCAACCCCAGGTCGGCGGCCTGCCGCAGTAACTGCGCCAGCGTGGCATCGTCGAGGATCTCGGCGATCAGAAGAACCGCGTCGGCTCCGGCGAGTCGCGCTTCGAGAAGCTGATAGCGATCGAGGATGAAGTCCTTGCGCAGCAGCGGCACGTTCACGGCGGCACGGATGTCACGCAGATAGGCGAGATTGCCCTGAAAGAACGGCTCGTCGGTCAACACGCTGAGGCAGGCGGCTCCGTTCTCCGTGTAGATGCGGGCAATGGCGACGGGGTCGAAGTCGGCGCGGAGGACGCCGGCGGACGGCGACGCCTTCTTCACCTCGGCGATCACGCCGACACCAGGCCCCCTCAGCAGGGCAGCACGAAAGTCGTGTGTCGGTGGCAAGCCGGCAAGGCGTCGTTCCAGTTCGGCATCGGAAGTGCGTGCCCGTGCCTCGGCTATCTCACGCCGTTTGCTCGCCACAATCTTGTCGAGGATGGTGGTCATGGGAATCTTGCTATTGGGCGGAGGGGCGAGTACCGAGTACCGAATCTTGCGTCATGAGTCCTGAGTACCGGGTACTCAGTACTCGGTACTCGGTATTCGGTACTCCAAGTTCCGCCACATCTGAAACGTGCGAGAGCTCTTCCGCTAAGATACGAATTACCCCGTTCGAGGTGCGCCAGGCCATGAACGACGCCGTCACGACCGAACCAGCCGCCGCACCTGTCTCTGAGCCGACGGTGCCGTGGGATGCCGCGGAAATCGTGATCCTCCTGATCCTCGTGCTGATCCTCTGGCCGTCGTTGGTCCTTGATCTGCTGCAGCGGACTGGCTTCTTCGCCTGGTACTATCCAGGCGAAACGGCGCAAAACACGGAACGGCAGGGACTCTGGTTTCGTGCACTGGCGTTCCCCTTTCAGGCCGCCACCATCCCCGTGTTCCTCGCCCTGCTCCACGGTGTGCGGCCCGCGGCGCTGGGGTTGTCCTCCGATCGCCTCGGGCGGCAACTTGCGTCTTGGGCTTGGCTGGGCGACGATCCTGACACCCATGGTTTACGGTATGCACCTGGGAATCGTCTGGATCTACACGCATGTTCTGGGTGTTGCGGAGAAGAAACATCCGCTCACGGTCCTGAGCGGAATGAACCTGTCCCGGCTCGAATGGGGTCTGTGGCTGTTCGTCGCCATCATCGCGGCCCCAGTGCTGGAGGAGCTGCTGTTCCGCGGCCTTTTCCAGCCGTGGGCCGGGAAGAATCGCTGGAACGGTGCCGCAGGGATCGCGATCGCAGCCATCATCTCGGTCGTGGGACGGCTCGACGAGATTGCCGCCGCGGCCCGGCAGGTCCCGCTGGCTGGTTGGGGCGCGGTTCCGCATCTGCTCGACGCCTTTGCTCCGTTGTTGTTTGTGCTGGCGCTCCTGCCCGTCTTCTTCGTGACGATCCAGCGTTCTCGTAGTCCCGCTGGCCCGGCGATCCTGTGTACCGCAGTGTTTTTTGCCCTCGTTCACGTGGGAGTCTGGCCGTCGCCGATCGCACTGTTCCTCCTCGCCCTGGGACTCGGCTGGTTGAAAGAGCGAACCCATAGTTTGGTCGGGCCGATCGTCGTGCATGGATTATTCAACGCCGCCAGCTGTGCGTTGATCCTTTTTGGTTTGACGTGAACTGCCGGGATTCGGCCCAGAAAAACCCGGCCGCTGACGCAGCCGGTTCGCCGCGTGGACACGGCAGAATTATAAAAGCGCAAGGAATGAGTCGCGCAATCGTTTTATGATTGCCAGAAGGTGAAATCCGGAGTATATTACCCTCGATCCAGCTTTAGAGCATCCAACCTATCAAGCCCCACGACTCGAAACCATCTCGGGTAGTTGCGCCGTGGGGACCGTACTCACCTGAACGGGTAGGCTCACCGGCCGAACAGTCATGGACAACACCCGCCTCGACCCGACGAAGCCTGCGTCTCGGAGCGCTCCCGAATCGGCGCAAGACCTGCGCCGGCTGGGGGAGTATCGCATCCTGCGCAAGCTCGGCGAGGGAGGCATGGGAGCGGTCTACCTCGGCTATCACGAAGGGCTGGACCTCCAAGTCGCCATCAAGGTGCTCAACGAGCAGATGGTGAGCAACCAGCTGCACATCGACCGCTTCTACCGCGAGGCCAAGAGCGGCGCGATCCTGCTCAACCACCCCAATATCGTCCGCAGCCTCAACATCGGCCAGGACCAGGCCACGGGCAAGCACTACATCGTCCTCGAATACGTGGACGGTCCCAGCGCCCGCGAGCTCCTCGACCGCGGTCCGCTATCCGTCGGCGATGCCGTCCACATCGCCCTGGACGTTGCCCGTGCGCTGGAGCACGTCCATTCGCGCAACGTCGTCCATCGCGACATCAAGCCGGATAACATCCTGACCACGCGCTCCGGCGTCGCCAAACTGGCAGATCTCGGCCTGGCCAAGCGGACGGACGAGGCCAGCCATCTGACCGCCACCCGTCAAGGGTTCGGCACCACCTATTACATGCCTTACGAGCAGGCGATCAACGCGCGCAAGGCGGACGGCCGCAGCGACATCTACGCCCTCGGAGCGACGCTCTACCATCTGCTGACCGGCATGGTGCCGTTCCCGGGGGAGAGCCATCTGGAGGTGGTGGAGAAGAAGAGCCACGGCGATTTCCTCCCCGCCGGGGTGCGGAATGCAGCGGTGCCGTTGGTCCTCGACCAGATCCTGTCGAAGATGCTGGCCCGCGACCCGCGCGATCGCTACCAGACGGCCAGCGAGCTGATCGTGGACCTGGAGCGCTCGCGGTTGGCGACTCCCATTCCAACCTTCGCCGACCCGGAAAGCGCGAAGAACGACCCGTGGGTACAGACCTGCCTGACGTTGGCGGAACCGACCCGTCTCGACCTCGAAACACCGCCGTCCATCGTCAAGCTTCGCCGGCGTTCAGACTACTGGGTGCTGCGTTACCGCAACAAGTCGGGGCAAACGTGCCGGACGCGGGCGACGACGGCGCAGGTGGTACAGCGTCTGCGGGAGGGTCGCTTGCCGGCCGGTGTCGAACTCTGCCGCGAGGGCGAAACGCTCTTTCTGCCGCCGTCTCGACTCAGCGAGTTCCAGAGCATTCTCCAGACACGCCGCAGCGCGGTTCCACAATCAGCTCGGAAGGGAAAAAAAGGCTCCAAACTGCTGCGTAGTCGTCTCTTCTTCGTCGGTGCCGCGGTCGGAGTCGTATTCCTGTTGTTCGGATTGCTGGCTCTGCTGCTGCACTCGTGAAGTTCTCACGGATTGTAGGATGGATTTGCAATCCGTCCGCCGTTCAGACGGATTGCAAATCCGTCCTACAGAAGATCATCCTTTCGGGAACTCTCTGTTCCCGCTCCGCGTCTGAAGAAAAGAAGCCCATTTCCTTCTGCGGACAGACTTCATTCGAGGTGCCGTCATGAGAAAACTATTCGGTTTCACCGCGACCTTCTTCTGCCTCTCCTTGACGGTCCAGGCCGCCGACCTCAGCGAACTGACCCAGAAACTAAAGGACAAGGATCCCGACACGCGCCGTGACGCGGCCCGGGGCCTCGCCGAGATGGGTGCTGAAGCCAAGCCGGCCGTCCCCGCCCTGACCGCGGCGCTCAAAGACAGCGACCTGTTCGTCCGCCGTTTCTCCGCTCAAGCGCTCGGTGAAATCGGCGCCGACGCCCAGGGCGCCGTGCCGGGCCTGAGTGCGATCCTCAAGGACGGCAAGGAAAAGAAGGAAGTCCAGGAGGCCGCTGCCCTGGCCCTCGGCAAGATCGGTCCAGCCGGCATTCCTGCCTTGATGGCGGCCGTCAAGGACCACGACAAAGAGCCTTCCGTTCGCCGCAACGCCGTCCTCGGCCTGAGCAAGATGGGCACCGACGCCAAATCCGCTATTCCCACCCTGGTCTCCGAGCTGACCGGCAAGGACGGCGGCACCAAGAAGATGCCCAATCCCGACAGCCTGAAGTCCGACATCGTCAGCGCCCTCGGCGAAATTGCGACCGCCAAGGACGACAACGCCATCTCGGCGATCGAGGGGCTTACCGCAGGCAAGAACGGCAAGAAGGACAAGAGCCTGGTCAAGGCCGTGCAAGACGCGGTGAAAAAAATCAAGGCTCGCGCATGACAATTGCCGCTTGCGGCTTGGCAAAAACTGCGAAGCCGCAAGCGGCAATCCGAATAAACAGCCCCGCGCCGGCCGGCACCGTCTTGACACGGAGCCGGCCGGCGTGTTTGTTGATATAGAGCGATCCACCGGCTCCCCTCGCCCCGGTACTCCGGGGAGAGGGGTTGGGGGTGAGGGGTGAGGACCAGAACACTGCCCCACGGCTCACCCCTCACCCCCAACCCCTCTCCCCGGAGTACCGGGGCGAGGGGAGGATGGGCGATCCGCCATCGAGGCTTCCACGAGGGTTCGACATGACAAGGGCGATCGGGTTCACGTCGCTGGTCCTATTCCTGGCCTGTCCGGCCGTCGCGGTTCGAGCGGCCGACATCGACGAGCTGGTCGACAAACTGAAGGACAAGGATCCCGACGTGCGTCGCACGGCTGTCCAGGACATCATCAAAGCCGGAGTCAAAGCGAAGGACGCGGCACCCGGCCTCGTGGCCGCGTTGAAAGATCCGGATGCTTTCGTCCGCCGTTATGCCGCTCAGGCGCTCGGGGTGATCGGCGCCGATCCCGCCATCGCCGTACCCGCGCTCGGCGGCCTCCTCCGCGATAGCAATCAGAAGAAAGAAGCGCAGTTCGCGGCCGTCGTTTCGCTCACCAAGCTCGGGCCGACCGCTGCGCCGGCTCTCGTGGCCGTGATGCGCGACCCAAACCTCGACTCCTCCATTCGGCTCAAGCTCATCCATTCGCTTGGCGAGTTCAGCGCCGAGGCCCGTGCCGGTCTCGCCACGATCATGGACGAATACATGGGCAAGAACGTTCCGAAAGGCCGTGCCCAGCTGGAGCAGGAAGAGAAGCGGGAAGAGAAGCTGGCGCTGCTGCACGTCCTGGAAAAGATCATCACGGCCGAGGACAAGGCGCTCATCACCACGCTGACCGAGGCGCTCGTCAACAAGAGCCTGCCAATGGGCCGCGGCAACCTCGATGGGCAGGAGAAGACCGCGATCATTGCCATGCTTGGCAAGCTCGTCAAGGCCGAGGACAAGGCGATCATCGCCACGCTATCCGATGCGCTGGCCGCTCGGAACCTGCCCAAGGGCGTCAACGCGATTTCACCGCAGGAGCGCCGGCAGGTGCTGGGGCTGCTGTCGAAGATCGCCACGGCCGAGGACAAGGTGTTCGTCACCGCCTTGGAGACCGTCGAGAAGGACGAGAAGCTGATGGACGCGGAACTGAAGAAAGCGGTTAGCGCCGCGCTCAAGAAGATCATGGAGAAGTAGTAGGACCTATTTGGCGGCGGTTCCCAGAACCGCCTGGGCAGGCGCGAGAGGGTGGCCGGGGCTGAGGTACTCCGAAGCCCCGGTGGGGGCTGCCGGGGCTTCGGAGTACTGTCACGCGACATACGGTTTTGCCGATAATAGCGACATACGGTTTTGCCGCGACAGCTGTACGGAATAGCATAGAGGCACGGCTTGGGACTTGACACACTTCATGGAGGATGATCTCATGCCCGCCTCGATTCCCGTTCCGGTCCGGCAAACCATTTTGCACCGCTGGCAGAATGGCGACTCGGTGACCAAGCTCGCTGAAGATCTCCAGTTGTCCGAGCGCACCGTGCGTCACCTGGTGCGCCGCTTCACCCAGCGCGGCGAGGAGGCCCTCGCTCCTGACTATGCCCGTTGCGGCACCAAGAAGATCCCTGTCGACAGTGTCCCCTTCCAAAAGGCCGTCGAGATGCGGCAACAGCATCCCAGGTGGGGCGGCGGCTTGATCCACGTGATGCTTCAGGAAGCGAACGAGCCTTGCCCCTGTGTGCGAACGTTGCAGCGGTGGTTTCAGAACCGCCAACTTGCTCCAGCGCCGTCAGGCCGACGCCCCGCCAGTGAGAAGCAGCGTGCCCGCTGTCCGCACGAGACCTGGCAGATGGATGCGGTGGATCAGTTGCGTCTGGCCAGCGGCGCACGCGTGAGCTGGCTGCGGCTGGTGGATGAATGCAGTGGCGCGGTCCTGAAGACCGTGATTTTCCCCCCAGGGCTTCTGGGGTCTGGTGCAGCCCGCCGCGGTGCAAGCGACGCTTCGCCTGGTTTTTACGGCGTGGGGAAGACCTCAAAGCTTCCGTGTCGACAACGGCTGTCCGTGGGGATCGAAAGGTGATTGGCCCACCGACCTGGCCCTGTGGCTCATCGGCCTGGGGGTGGACATGATCTGGAATCCCGCCCGACGGCCTCAAGACAACGGCGTCGTCGAACGGTCGCAAGGTACAGGCAAGCGCTGGGGAGAACCCGAGACCTGCCAAGATGCCGACGAGTTGCAGCGGCGCCTGGACGACCTGGATCGCATCCAGCGGGAAGTCTATCCGAGCATCAAGGGCCAGAGCCGCTGGCGGGCCTTTCCCGGCTTGCAGCAGAACGAGCGGGCGTACAGCAAGACCTGGGAGAAGCGCAGTTGGAGCCTGCAACCGGTCCTGGACCACATGGCCAACGAACACGGGCTGCGGCGCGTGGATCGCAAGGGCCAGGTATCGATCTATGGTCGCAGCCATTACGTGGGCAAAGCGCACCAGGGACAAGACGTCTACGTGTTCCTCGATCCGGTCGATCGGGAATGGGTTTTTGCCACACCGGCCGGTGTGCAACTGCGCCGAAAGACAGCGGAAGAAATCACGCAAGGCAGGATCCTAAAATTGCAGGTGACCAACCGCCGCGGCGCAGAAAGTTAGGCGGGCGGCAAAACCGAATGTCGCAATTATCGGCAAAACCGTATGTCGCGTGACAGAGTACCTCAGCCCCGGCCACCCACAAAGTCGTTCATTACCATTGTGTCCATCAGTAAACAGCCATTACTCCCACCGAGGCACCCATGCGCCGCGCTCTCCTCACCTTATTTCTGCTGACAAATACCGTTTACGCTCAACCGAGGCCCGACCCCAACATCGCCTCGACGGAGCCGCGCACGCCGGCCGACGAGAAGAAGGCGTTCCGCTTGCCGCCCGGCTTCGAGGCGCAGCTGGTCGCCGCCGAGCCGGACATTCACAAGCCGCTCAACATGAACTTCGACGACCGCGGCCGGCTCTGGGTGACCGACACCGTCGAATATCCGTTCCCCGCCGCGCCCGGCAAAAAGGGCCGCGATACCGTCAAGATTCTGGAGGACTTCGCTCCCGACGGTCGGGCGCGCAAGATCACGACGTTCGCCGACGGCCTGAACATCCCCATCGGCGTCGTGCCGCTCAGCAGTGCGAAGCCGCAAGCGGCGTTGGTTTACAGCATCCCGAACATCTATCGGCTGAGCGACAGCAAGGGGACCGGCCAGGCCGACCAGCGCGACAAGCTGGTCGCGCGAGTTCGGCACCCGCGACACGCACGGCATGACCAACGCCTTCACGCGCGGCTTCGACGGCTGGATCTACGCCACGCACGGCTTCTCGAACACCTCGACGGTGGAGGGCGCGGACAAGAGCAAGATCACGATGCAGTCGGGCAACACGTATCGCATGAAGCCGGACGGCAGCCACGTCGAGCAGTGGACGTGGGGCCAGGTCAACCCCTTCGGCCTCTGCTTCGATCCGCTCGGCAACCTCTACAGCTGCGATTGCCACAGCCAGCCGATCTATCAACTGCTGCGCGGGGGCTACTACCCGAGCTTTGGCAAACCGGACGACGGTCTCGGTTTCGCCCCGACGACGTTCACCAACTATCAGGAATCGACCGCCATCGCCGGCATCGCCTACTACGCCGCGGACCATTATCCGAAGGAGTTCCACGACTGCTGCTTCATCGGCGACGTGGTCACCAACCGCGTCAACCTGTTCCGCATGGCGTGGCACGGCTCGACGCCGAAGGCCAAGCTCGAACGCTTCTTGCAATGCGACGATCCGTGGTTTCGCCCCGTGGACGTGAAGCTCGGACCGGACGGAGCGTTGTACGTCGCCGATTTCTACAACCGCATCATCGGCCATTACGAAGTGCCGCTCACCCATCCGGGACGGGACCGCGAGCGCGGCCGTATCTGGCGGATCGTGTACACCGGGACGGATGGCAAGAACAAACTACCGCCGCTGCGCGATTGGACGAAGGCGAACGCCGGGGAACTGGTCGGAGGTCTCGCGGATCCCAATCTGACCGTGCGGCTGATCGTGGCGAACCAGCTTGTGGAGCGGCGCGTGCTTCCCTTGCGCGTGTTCGGAGGCGACTCCCCCAATGTGGACGTGGCCAGGGTACATGCGCTGTGGGTGATGGAGCGACTTGGGAAGCTGGACGAAGAAACCCTGACTTGGGCCTGCCAACGCCAGCCCCCGATCGTGAGCGTCCACGCTCAGCGGATCCTGGGCGAACGCGGCCGTTGGACTGCGACTGAGCGCGACCTTGCCCTGGCCGGTCTGAAAGTCGCCGACGCCAACGTGCGCCGGGCCGCCGCCGATGGTCTGGGCCGTCATCCCGATCCGAAGAACATCGCTCCGCTGCTGGAGCTGCGCACAACGTCCTGCCCGACGACACGCATCTGCTGCACGTCGTCCGCATGGCGATCCGCGATCAGCTGCGAACGCCGGAAGCATGGAAGATCGTGGAAAAGCTAACTCGCCGTGACATCGACGCTCTCACCGATGTGGCCGTGGCTGTCCCCACCGCCGCTGCGGCTGACTTTTTGGCGCGGCAAGCCGGAGAAAAGGGAGCGAGCCGCGACTTTGTCACACGGGCCACGCACCATGCCACGCGCTACGGTTCGCTGGAAACGCGGGCGACGCTCCTGAAAACGTTGCAGCGATTGGCCTGGGATGATCTGCGGTTGCAGGCGAACTATTTCCGCGCCGTCGAGCGCGGCACGCAAGAACGGGGCGAGGTCATCGACACGGCGGCGCGAGCCTGGGCCGAAGACCTCGCCGAGAAATTGTTGCTGTCGAAGGATCCGCTGGCCGTGCAGGACGGCATCACGATCATCGGCTCGCAGCGCTTCAGCAATCGGCAGGATCGGCTCATCCAGCTGGCAACCAATCGAGCCGCGACGGAGGGGGTTCGTCTCGCCTCTCTGACGGCGCTGGTGAACCTCGATGCGAAGAAGCACGCCGCGACCCTCGGCACCATCCTCGGCGATTCCGAGAGTCCCATCGCGCCTGCGCGAAAACACGGCCGCACTGTTGGCGAAGGCCAACCAGCCGGAGACGCTCGACCAGCTCGTCAAGGCGCTGGCGTCGGCTCCGGCGCGGCTGCAAAACAAGATCGCCGCCGATTTGGCGGGTGGACCAGCCGGGGCGGCGAAGTTGCTCGACGCCGTCGCCGCCGGCAAGGCGTCGGCGCGGCTGCTGCAAGAGAAGGCCGTTGAGGTCAAACTTGTGAACAGCAAGCTGCCCGCCGTGAAGGAGCGCGTCGCCGTACTGACGAAGGGGCTGCCGGCTGCGGATCAGAAGATTCAGGAGTTGATGGCCCAGCGCCGCAAGGGCTTCCTCGCCGCGAAGACCGACCCAGCGCTCGGCGCGAAGGTGTTCGAGAAGAGCTGCGCCAACTGCCATCAGCTCGGCGGCAAGGGCGAGAAGATCGGCCCGCAGCTCGACGGCATCGGCATCCGTGGCCTGGATCGGCTGCTGGAAGACGTGCTGGACCCGAACCGCAACGTCGATCAGGCCTTCCGCCTGACGACGCTGAACCTCAAGAACGGCCAGGTAGTCTTCGGCCTGGTGCTGAAGGAAGAGGGCGAGGTCGTGGTGCTGGCCGATCAGAAGGGGAAGGAAGTGCGCGTCGAAAAGAGCAAGATCGACGAACGCCGGCTCTCGCAGCAATCGCCGATGCCGGCCAACCTGAGCGACGAAGTAGCGGAAGCCGACTTCTATCACCTGCTGGCGTATCTGCTGTCGCAGCGGGATGCGCCGCCGAAACCGAGTGGAAAGTGATTACTCCGGAATAGGACCGATGAGGTGAATGGGACGGATGAGGGCCGGTCGGACAATAGTAGGAATCCACGAAATGGTGCGTTGTAGTTCCCATGCTGTGCTAGTCCGCGTTCATCCGTCCCATCCGCCCTCTCCGTCCTATCTCCGAATTATTCAGAACCAACTCTGCACACTCCTGCTCGGCCTGGCCGGTTGGTCCCTTAACGCGAACCACGCCCGCGCGGAAGCGCTCTGGTGGTCGCTGCAACCTCTGAACCGCCCCGCCGTGCCGCTAATCCGCAATCCGCCATCCACAATCCGCAATCCGATCGACGCCTTCATCCTGGCGAAACTGCGTGAAAAAGGGTTGTCGCCATCCCCAGAAGCCGACCGCCGCACGCTAATCCGCCGTCTCTCCTTCGACCTGATCGGCCTGCCGCCGACGCCGGAGGAAGTGGACGCGTTCCTCGCCGATGTCCGCTCCGATGCCTACGAACGCCTGGTGGATCGCCTGCTGGCGTCGCCCCATTACGGCGAGCGCTGGGGCCGGCACTGGCTCGACGTGGTCCACTACGGCGACACGCACGGTTACGACAAGGACAAGCCGCGGCCGAACGCCTGGCCTTACCGCGATTACGTTATTCGCGCGTTCAACGCCGATCGGCCGTACCACCGCTTCGTGGAGGAGCAGCTGGCCGGCGATGTGCTGTTCCCTGGTACGGCGGACGGTGTCGAGGCGCTCGGTTTCATCGCCGCCGGACCGTGGGACTTCATCGGCCACGCCGAGGTTCCCGAGAGCAAGATCGACGGCAAGATCGCCCGTCATCTCGACCGCGACGACATGGTGGCGACCACCATGAACACGTTCGCCAGCCTTACCGTGCAGTGTGCCCAGTGCCACGACCACAAGTTCGATCCGATCGCGCAGGAGGACTATTACAGCCTCCAGGCCGTCTTCGCCGCGATCGATCGGGCCGACAAGAAGTATTATCCGGACCCGGCAGTGGCGAAAAAAGCGGCCGAATTGGAGGCGCGGCGGAAGGATCTGCTCAGCCGTAAGCAGGCGCTGGACGCGGAGCTCGTTGCGGAACTGTCCCGGCTGCCGAAACCATCGCTGGTCTACGCCGGCACCATCCATATCGGCAGCGGCACATTCACCGGCACCGGCGCAATGGGCGGCAAACCGCGGCCCATTTACATTCTGAACCGCGGCGACGTGAAGAAACCCGGCGCGGAGGTCGGTCCCGGCGCCGTGATGGCCGTGTCGGGTCTGTCGGGCCGGTTCGACGTACCGAACGATCATCCGGAGGGCGAACGCCGTACGGCGCTGGCGAACTGGCTCACCGATCCGCGCAATCCGCTGACGTGGCGGTCGATCGTCAATCGCGTCTGGCGCTATCACTTCGGCCGCGGCATCGTCGAATCGCCGAACGACTTCGGCCGCATGGGCCAGCTGCCGACGCATCCGGAACTGCTCGACTGGTTGGCCGTCGAATTCCGCGACAACGGCCAATCGATCAAGCAACTGCATCGCCTGATCGTGACGAGTGCCGCCTATCGGCAGTCGTCCGTGGGCAACGAAACCCACGCAAAGATTGACGCCGACAACGCCTATCTCTGGCGCATGAACCGGCGCCGCCTGGAAGCCGAGGCGGTGCGCGACAGCGTTCTCTCCGTCAGCGGCAAACTGGATCGGCACCTGGGCGGCCCCGGCTTTCAGGATTTCGTCATCGAGAAGCCGGAGCATTCGCCGCACTATCAATATCACCTGCACGATCCCGACGACCCGCGCTGTCATCGCCGCTCGGTGTATCGTTTCCTGGTGCGCTCGCAACAACAGCCGTTCATGACGACGCTCGATTGCGCCGATCCATCTATGCAGGTGGACAAGCGCAACGAGACGCTATCGGCGTTGCAGGCGCTCGCGCTGCTGAATAACGGCTTCATGTTGACGATGAGCAAGCATTTCGCGGCGAATGTCGAGACGATGGCGGAGGACGTGCCGGGGCGTGTGACGGCGGCGTATCGACTGGCGCTGGGCGTGCGCCGACGACAGAGGAACGCGAGGCTCTGACGGCGTATGCACGGAAGCATGGCATGGCGAATGCGTGCCGGGTGATTTTGAATTTGAATGAGTTTGTGTTTGTGGATTGAGAAGGGATCGGGTACTGAGTACTGAGTACTGAGTACTGAGTACTGAGCACTGAGTACCCAATCTCGAGAGGGAACACCCATGGGCGTCAAGCTGTTTACCGAACTGCTGATGTGGCAGCGTGCCCGTGCATGGTCCAAATCCATCTTCCAACACACTAAACAAGATCCATTCCGCCATGACCAGCGTCTCGTCGTACAAAGCAACGACTCCTCCGAATCCGTAATGGCCAACATCGCCGAAGGCTTCGGCCGCGGTACGCAGGGGGAGTTCGTTACCTTTCTCGGCTACGCCATCGCCAGTCTCAACGAAACACAGTCGCACCTTTGTGCCGCGTATGATCGTGAATATCTCGTCAAAGCGGATTTCGGCACACTCTTCGCAGAAGGAACCGAGATTCGCAAGATGACTGTCGCTTTCGTGAAGTCGATGGTCCTCTCAAGCTCTGGAGTGAAGAATATCCGCAAGCACGTCCGTTTCTCGGATCAGGCTTGGGAAATCTACGAAAAGTTCACAGGCCAGCCTCGCCCCGCACTGTTTCAATCGAAAGTCATTCAATGATCGCGAACCCCACACGCCGCGACTTCCTCTGGCACTCCGGCGGCGGCCTCGGCGGTATCGCGCTCGCCTCCCTCTTGAACGCCGCCCCGTTGCCGCACCATCGGCCACGCGCCACGCGCGTCGTCCAGATGTTCATGGCCGGCGCCGCCAGCCACGTCGATCTTTTCGACTTCAAACCGGAGCTGAACAAGCGCGACGGCCAACCGTGGGACCCCGGCGAGAAAGTTGAGCTGTTCCAAAACGGCCTCGGCAACACCTTCGCCTCGCCCTGGAAGTGGCAACAGTACGGCCACTGCGGCAAGCATCTCAGCGCGGTCGTCGCTCCGTTCGGCGACGTGGTTGATGACATGGCGTTCGTTCACAACCTCGTCGGCAAGACCGGTGTCCATAGCCAGGCGACGTACCTCCAGGCGACGGGTTTTCAGAACCCCGGTTTTCCCGGCATGGGTTGTTGGGTCAGTTATGGTCTCGGGAGCCTCAACGAAAACCTGCCAACGTTCGTCGTTCTGCCCGATCATCGCGGGTTCGCGTCCAACGGCCAGAAGAACTGGGACTCGGCGTTCCTGCCGACGCAGCACCAGGGCACCCTGATCCAACCCGGAACGGCCACGCCCATCGCCGACCTGTTTCCCGCGCAAAAGGGCGATTTCGTCACACCCGACGGCACCGCGGAAGGCATGGAGCTGCTGAAGAAGTTGAATCGCCAGCACGCCGAAGAGCGGCCCGGCGACTCTCGTCTCGACGCGCGCATCCGCTCTTACGAACTCGCGGCGAAGATGCAACTCGCCGCTCCGGAAGCACTCGATCTGTCCAGGGAACCGGCTCACGTCTTGAAGCTGTACGGCCTCGACCACGGCAAAACCAGCTTCGACAAGGAGATTAACGCCGTCGAGGAAACGGACTATTTCGGTCGCAAATGTCTGACGGCCCGGCGGCTGCTGGAGCGCGGCGTGCGCTTCGTGCAGATCTGGTCGGGGAACGACAACGGCTTCCCGCGCCGCAACTGGGATTCGCATGAAGACGTGCCCCGCGATCATGGCCCGCTGGCGACCGGCATGGCGCGCGGTGCGGCGGCGCTCATCAAGGACCTGAAGCGGATCGGTCTGCTCGACGAGACGGTCATCCTCTGGACGACCGAGTTCGGCCGGATGCCGTGCGCCCAGGGCGGCAAGGGGCGCGACCACAATCCATTCTGTTTCACGAACTGGCTCTGCGGCGGCGGGATCAAGGGCGGCGTGAGCCACGGCCCGAGCGACGAGTGGGGCTACAAACCGGCCGACCGCGACAACCCGACGCTGGTTTACGACATCCATGCGACGATCCTGCATCTGCTCGGTCTCGATCACACGAAGCTGACGTTCCGCCACAACGGCATCGACCGCCGGTTGACCGATGTGCATGGGCACGTGATTCACGACATTCTCCAGGCGTAAACCAACCGCACTGCCACGGAAGAAGAGAGAAACCACGAAAGACACGGAACACACGGAAAAAGAAAACCAGAAGGAGCAAAGGGAAAGGTGAAAGTTCCGGCGTTGCATCCGTATCCTTTTTTTCTTCTTTTTTCCGTGTGTTCCGTGTGTTCCGTGGTTTCTCTCTTCGTGGAGGCGTGATGTCCCTCGTCCTCATCAATGCCGTCGGCCTGACGCCGCGCCTTCTCCCCTTCGCTCCTCGGCTTGCCGCGCGCGCCGCTGCCGGCTGGATGCGGCCGCTGCGCGAAGTCCTACCCGCCGTCACCTGCACCGCGCAGGCGACGCTTCTCACCGGCAAGACGGCCGCGGAACACGGCATCGTCGGCAACGGCTGGTTGTTCCGCGACACCGGCGAGGTCCGGTTCTGGCAGCAATCGAATCGGCTCATCCAGGCCGAACCGCTGTACGTCACCGCGCGCTGCCGCGCGAAGCGCCGATTGAAGATCGCTAAACTCTTTTGGTGGTTCAACCAGGGTGCGGCCGTCGATTTGAGCGTCACGCCGAAACCGTATTACGGCGCCGACGGCAACAAGGCGTTCGGCATTCACGGCACGCCCGCCGGTCTCATGCAGCGGCTGGAGAAACAACTCGGCCCCTTCCCGTTCCAGACCTTCTGGGGACCGATGGCCGGCTTGCCCTGCACGCAGTGGATCGCGCGCTGTGCTGCTGACGTCCTGGCGACCGAACGCCCCGACCTGACTCTGGTCTATCTGCCGCACCTCGATTACGATCCGCAGCGCTTCGGTCCGCAAGGCTGCGACATGAAACGGCTCGTCGGCGAACTCGACGATGCTTGCGCCCCCCTGCTCGATACCGCGGCATCCGTCGGCGCTCAGATCTGGGTTGTGAGTGAGTACGGCCACGTCCAGGTGTCGCGGCCGCCGATCTTCCCCAACCGGGCGCTGCGTGAGGCGAAGTTACTCGACGTCCGCGGCGGCCCGTTCGGCGAACAGCCCGACCTGTTCACCAGCCGTGCCTTCGCCGTGTGCGACCACCAGCTGGCCCACGTCTACGTTCCCGACCCCGCCGATGTGCCGCGCGTCCGTGATGTACTCGCGGCGCTGCCCGGTGTGGAAATCGCCGCCACGCACGAGATGTGCGCGGATTTAGGACTCGCCCATGAGCGCGCGGGGGACGTGATCCTGCTCAGCCCGTTTTCATGGTTCGCCTATCCGTTCTGGCTCGACGACCGCCTCGCCCCGGATTACGCTCGCTGTGTGGATATCCACCGCAAGCCGGGCTACGACCCGTGCGAGCTATTCTTCGACCCGAAGTTGTGGTGGCCGAAGGGCCGGTGCTTCGGCGTCTGATCCAGAAGAAACTCGGCTTCCGCACCCTGTTCGACGTGGTGCCGCTCGACGCCGGCCTGGTGCGGGGCAGTCACGGCGTGTGGGCGACGGACGCGCTCGATCGCCCGCTGCTGATCGGCGACGGACCGGCACCGGGAGACAATCTGGAGATGACGGCGGTGCGCGACCTGGTGCTGGCGGCGCTGGGTACCTGAGCACGCAGTGCAAGCAAGTGCCCACTTGCTTGCGCTGCGTGCTCAACGATTTGTCTCTTGGCATCGCCGCCGTTCCACGGCACAATGGATGACGAGGCAGGGCTTCCCATCTTCGCCCGAGGATTCCGCCGATGAAACGCTCCTTCTTCTTCGCCCCCGGTGTCTTGCTCGTCTTCCTCGCCGCCGCCGTCGTTAGCGTTCCCACAGTCTCGGCCGGCGGATGCCCCGGTTGAGCCGCTCGTCGAGCAGGTTCGCAAGGCGATCAAGGACGGCGTGGCCTACCTCAAGCGCGAGCAACGGGAGAACGGCAACTGGCTCTTCAAGACCCAGCGCGCGGGCGGCGGCGGCGGAGCGGCGCTGGCCATGCTCGCTCTCCTTACATCGGGCGAGCCGTTGACGGACGGCACGGTGAAGAAAGGTCTGGCGTATCTGCGCAGCGTTGAACCCAGCGAAACCTACCAGGTTAGCCTGCAAACGATGGTGTTCGCCCTGGCCGGTCAACCCGAAGACAAGGATCGCATCCAGCGCAACGTCAATTGGTTGTTGAAGGCACGCAACCCGGCGGGCTGGAGCTATACATCGGGAGGAGGCGGCGCCGACAACTCCAACACGCAGTACGCCTTGCTCGCCCTGCATGAAGTGCTGCTGGCCGGGGCGACCGTCGATCCCGCCGCTCTCAAGGACATGCGCGATCTGTTCATCAGGACGCAGGACAACCTCGGCGGTTGGGGTTATCAGCCGCGCAAGGGCGATGCGGCCCGGATGACGATGACCACTGCTGGGCTGTGCAATCTGCTCATCACCGGGATGGACCTGGAGATCGGCAAGCAGAAGCTCAACGCCAACGGCAGCGCGGACAATTGCGGCGAGTACGAAGAGAACCGGCCCGTGGCGGAAGCACTCCGCTGGATCACCGCCCGCATCCCGCCGCAGCTGACGCGCGACAATTTCGCACGCACGCTGGCGCCGCATCCCATGTACTGCCTCTACGGCCTGGAGCGCGCCGGCCGGTTGACCGGGCAGCGCTACTTCGGCGAGCACGACTGGTATCGCCTCGGCTGCCTCTTGCTGGTCGATATGCAAGAAATCGGCGGTTACTGGGAGGATCACGCCAACCGGGCGCTCGGCGGCGAACCGCTGATAGCGACCAGCTTCGCGCTGCTCTTCCTGGCCAAGGGCCGGACGCCGGTCCTCATCTCCAAGCTGGCGCACAACGACCGCAACAGCCTGGACTGGAACCGCAAGCGCAGCGACATGCGCCATCTCGTCGATTTTTGCAGCAAGGAACTGTTCAAGCGGCAACCGATGGCCTGGCAGGTGTTCGACGTGCGGCAGAAGGAGGCCGGCAATAAGGAAGAAATCCGCGACCTCGCCGCCGAGTTGCTGCAATCGCCGATCGTCTTCTTCAACGGCCACAACTTCGCTCCGCGCGACAAGGAGGAAGAGATCCTCAAGGAGTACGTCAACAACGGCGGCTTCATCCTCGCCGAGGCGTGCTGCGGCTCAACCGATTTCCACAATGATTTTCGCGCACTAACCGATCGGATGTTCGGCAAAGGTTCGCTGCAGCGATTGCCTCCCAGTCATGCCGTCTGGCATGCGTCAGGCAAGTTCGAGGTGGACCCCACCCAGTTCAAGCTGTGGGGCGTATCGCAGGGTTGTAAGACGGTGCTGATCTATAGTGAGGACGCGATCGCGGGCTACTGGGAAAGCAACAACACCAAGGACGGCCGCAGCAAGGTCGCCTTCGAGCTGGGCGCGAACATCGTCGCCTATGCCACGGGTCTGACGCCGCCCAAGCCGCGTCTGACGGAAATGAGCGTGGCCCGCGACGTGCCGCCGGATGCCATCAAACGCGGCTTCTTCAAGGTGGCGCAACTGGAGCCGCGGACCGAATCGCCGCCGGCACCCAGGGCGATGCGCAACCTCATGGACGAGACGCGCAAGGTCGGTCTCGACGTGGTGCTGGAGACGAAGACGATGCACCCGGCGTCGGCGGCGCTGCGGGGTTACTGGTTCTTCTACATGCACGGCCGGGAGAACTTCCGCTACAGCGACGCCGACCTGAAGAACCTGCGTTTCCGCCTCGAAAACGGCGGCACGCTGCTAGCCGATGCCTGCTGCGGCGCGAAGCCGTTCGACGAATCGTTCCGCCAGTTGATGGAACAGATGTGGCGCGAACGCAAACTGAAGCTGGAGCCGATCCCGCTGAATGACGAGTTGTATAGCCGCGACCTGAACGGCGAGGCGATCGAACTGGTGCGGTGCCGGCGTCCCGGTCCCGACGGCCAGCGCGGCCGGCCCGATTTGCAGGTGGTGCCGCCGGCCTTGGAGGGCGTCAAGTACAAGGGCCGCTGGATCGTCATCTACAGCAAGTATGACATCGGCTGCGCCCTGGAGAAAGCGCCGTCACCGGAGTGCATCGGCCACGACTACGACAGTGCGGTGAGGCTCGGCCGCGCGGCGGTGTTGTACGCGCTGAAACGGTAGCCCGGTTCGCCGCTTGCGGCTTAGAAGCTGTTTCAAAATCGGCGAGCCGAGCTGCGTAAGCAGCCGGGTTGCGGCTGATTGTCATCTACCCGGCCCCTTACGGGGCTCGGCTCGCCGGTTTTGAAATTGCTTCTTAGCAGTCGCTCCTGCCAAGCCGCGAGCTGCAAGATTCTCACGGCTCCGGCCTCAACGCCCGCTGCATGAAGTCGAGCACCCGGCGATCGTAATGTTTGCCGCCGATGCCGTGCCGATTCCGCGGGTAGACCATGATCTCGAAATCCTTGTCGGCCCGCTGCAACGCGTCCACCAGTTGCAGACTATTCTGGGCATGCACGTTGTCGTCCATCAGCCCGTGTGCCGAGCAGCAGCTTGCCGTGCAGGTTGCGCGCGGCCCGGACGACGGTGGTCTTGTTGTAGCCGTCCGGGTTCTCCTGCGGCGTGTTCATGTAGCGCTCGGTGTAGATCGGAGTCGTAGTTGCGCCAGTCGGTGACCGGGGCGCCGGCAACTGCCGGCCGCGAAGAGCTTGCTGTGCGTCAGGGCGTAGGCCGTCATGAAGCCGCCGTAGCTGTGGCCGCTCATGCCGATGCGGGCGGCGTCGACGTACGGAATGTTTCGTCAGCCAGTGGATAGCCGTTTCGATGTCCTTCAGTTCCTGCACGCCGAGCTGCCGGTAGGCGGTCCAGGCCGAACAGGCCCCCTTGCCGCTGGCGCTGCGCGGATCGCAGCGGAAGACGACGTAGCCCATCTGGGCAAGCATCTCGTCGCGCAGACGGCCGCCGCCCCAGCTGTCGTGGATGGTCGGCGCGTGCGGGCCGGCGTAGGTCATGAACCACACGGGATAGCGGCGCGCTGCGGATCGAAGTTCGGCGGCTTGAGAAGGCTGCCTTCCAGGACGAAGCCGTCCGCCGTCGGGATCTGCACCAGTCTCGTATTTGCCGCGGCGGTACTCTTCGATGGCGTAGACCGGGTTGGTGTCCAGCGTGCGGGCCGGCGACCTGTCGGTGCGAAACAGGCCGACGCTGCAGCCGGCGTTCGCTGGTCGCTCCAGGAATCGACGAAGAGGTTCCCCTTCGGGCTGACGCTGACGCGGTGATCGCCCGCCGCCGGGGTCAGCCGTTCCAGGCCGGTGCCGTCGAGCTTGACGCGATAGAGATTGGCGCGCGAGATGGACTGTCCTGCGTGCCGGAGAAGTAAACCCAGCCGTTCGCTTCATCGACGACGTGCAGGGTCCGCACTTCCCAGTCGCCGCTGGTGACCGCCCTCTTCAGCTTGCCGTCCGCGGCGAAGTGGTAGAGATGCTTCCAGCCGGTGCGTTCGCTGGCAACAGCAGGAACGAGCCGTCCTTGAGGAACGTCGGCGCGCCGGGATCATCGACCCAGGCTTTCGTCGTTTCGCGGAACAGCCGCGTCGGCTCGCCGCCGTCGTGCGGCACGGTGCAAAGTCCAGCCAGGTCTGGGCGCGGTCCTGCACGTAGAACATAGACGTTCTGACTATCCGGCAGCCAGCCGGTGCGCATCAGCAGCGAGGCCGTCTCCGAGTAGCCGCTCGAGGTCGGCCCAGCGCGGCGTCCCCGCCGGCCACGGTCACGATGCCGAGCTGGACCAGCGGATTGGCGTCGCCCGCCTTGGGATACGGCGTCGCCTCCGGCACCTGGCCGGTTCGTCAGCGGATCGACCAGCGTGAACTTGCGCACCGGGGCTGTCGTCGAAGCGCAGAAAGGCGATCCGCGACGAATCCGGACTCCACCAGTAGGCCTGCCGGTTGCGGTTGATAGATCTCCTCGAAGTAGACCCAGTCGGCCTTGCCGTTGAAGATGACGGCGCTGCCGTCGGTGGTCAGGGCGCGCTCGGTCTGGGTGGCGACGTCGACGACGAACAGGTTGTTGTCGCGGACGAAGGCGACGAACTTGCCGTCGGGGCTGAACGTGACGTCAGTTCCTTGCTTCCCGGCGTCTGCGTCAGCCGCACGGCTCCCGTGCCGTCGAGGTTGCAGTAATAGAGATCGTTTTCATGCTCGAACAGCGCGCCGGTGCGCTGCGGATTCATGCTGCAGCGAACGGCGACCGCGCCCGGGACTGCAGCCGCCTGCTTCCCGATGGTCGGCAGCGCGGCCAGACCGTCGCGCCAGTTTGTCGCATCGAAGAACGGCTGCGAACGGCCCGTCACGGCATCGACTTTGTGCAGCCGGCCTTCCTTCACTTGCAGGAAGTGTTCGCCGTCGTCGAGCCAGATCAGCCCGGACGACGGCGAGCCGGTGAAGTTCGGCGGTCGTCGCCGAGCCGTACAGCGTCTCGAACGTGATCGGCTTGTTCATGCCGCGGTCCTCCGGCAAGCGGCCGCACTCGTCCCGACGTGATCGGCGCCGGCGCCGGCAAGCCGCAGTACCGGGATAATCCTTGCCCTCCTCGAGGACGGCATCGAAGAAGTTCCAGGTCGCCAGGCCGTCGGCCGACTGCGGTTCGAGCAGATACGCGGCCAGGCGTGCCGAGCGGCTGGGCCGTCCGCACCAGGATGGTGCCCGCCTCGACGCGCCGGCTCTCCTTGCGAACGGTCGCGTCCGGAGCGTAACCGGCTGATGTTTCTGAAACTCCGGCGTCTGCGTGATCTTGTCGATCTTGTAGACTTCCACATCCAACTCGATGTCCTCGCGCAGTTCCTCGACCTCGATGCCGTGCCGCTGCAAGTTCTCGACGACCTTGGCGCAGTGCGGCCGGAAACAGGTAGGCATAGGGCCGGCGAACCGAGAGAGTCGGTTCGCTGCCGCCCATGTAAATGACGTTCGTAGTCGTGCGGCTTGTCGGTCGCGACACGCTTGCCGTCCTTTTGCTCCTCGACGAAGCCGAGAAGGTCACCGGCCGGCCCACGGCGGCGGCCTTCTGTGCGGAGGACAACCAGGTCGTTTCTCTTCGGTTCCGCGCCCGCCTTGACCGTGGCGTCGCGGGCCTCGGTCGAGCAGCTTGCGGATCTTGTCCTTGTTCTCGGCGGTGTATTCGCAGATGCTCTCGCACGAACGCCTTGCTGGCCAGGACGCGATCCTTGAACGAGGCGTAGCTGTAGGACTCCGACAGGATGGCGATGCGGTTGCGCAGGCCGACGTAATGGGTGCCGTAGCGCGGCGATCGGCGGCGACGGTCTCCCAGCGGCTGCGGTCGGCGGAGAAGTTGCCGTAGTAGAACGATTTGTAGCCGGTCTTCTTCTCCAGGCGCTTGCCGACGTCGGGCAGCATCTCGTCGCGCACGAAGGCGATCACGCGGGCGTCGCCGGCCGGGCAGCGGCCGCCCTCGTAGGTGAGGGTGTAGCGGTGAAAGGAGCCGTTGGTCGTGTGGCAGTCGATGACGACGGCGGGGTCCCACTTGTTCAGGAAGCGCACCAGGGCGCGCACCTCGGGACTTTCGAGCTTGACGAAATCGCGGTTGAGGTCGAGTCCCTGGGCGTTGGCGCGGATGCCGACGAGGGCCGGACCGGCCTGTTCGGGGCGGTTGTTTCGCCATCTTCTCGTTGCCGTCGGCGTTGAAGATCGGCGCGAAGACGAGGACGAGGTCCTTGAGCAGCGGCCGTTCCTTGGCCAGGGCAATGTCGCGGGCCAGCATCAGCAGCGCTTCCTTGCCGTCCACCTCGCCGGCGTGGATGTTGGCCATGGCGAAGACGACCAGCTTCCCGCTCTTGGCCGCTTCCTCCGGCAGTGGCCACCGGCGGATCGGCGAGGATGAGCAGCGGCAGCTTCCGGCCTTCCTGGCTGGTGCCCAACTCCGCGAGGCGTACCAACGGCGACTCCTTCGCCAGGCGCTCGCAGAAGGCGACGACGTCGGCATGACGCGAGGTGGCCTGGTAATCGCTGGTCTCGGCGACGGTGCGCGGCGGCTCCGCACGTGTCGGGGCCGTGATGCAGAGGAAGCCGAGCAGGGAGACGAGCAGTGATCGCTTCATCGAGAAGGTTCCTTCATGGCCGCGAAGAGGCCGGTGGTTTCCAGTTGTTCGCGCAGAGCGGATTTCTCTATCTCGGAGAGGGATCGCAGCGGGGGACGGACGGGACCACACTCGACGCCGAGGAAGCCCATCACCGCCTTGGCCGCCGCGGGGAAGCCGAACTTCACCAGCAGCCGGATCAGCCGCACGGCGTCGAACTGCGCCGCCCGCGCCGCCAACCAGTCGCCCGCGGCGAACGCCTTCAATACACGATGATAGAGAGGAGCCGCGAAGTTGTAGGTGCTGCCGACCGCTCCGCGGACGCCTAACGCCAGCGCCGGCAGCAGCAGCCGTCGTAGCCGAAGAGCACGTCGAACGCGCCGTCGCGCAGGCGCAGGCATTCCTGAAGCTGCATCAGATCGCTGTTGGTGAACTTCAACCCGGCGAGGTTCGGAATGCGGACCGTGCCGCGTTCCAGCACTTCCACCGTGGGCAGCGACACCGCGGTCATCGCTGGGATGTCGTAGTAGTAGAACGGCAGCCCCGGCGCTGCGGCCGCGATGGGAGCGAGGAAATCGAGCAACGCATCCACCCCGGCCGGCTTGAAGTACGACGGCGCCAGTGCCGCCACGGCGTCGGCGCCGACCTGCTGAGCCTGTGCCGCCAGGGCGCGGGCGTCGGCCTGGCAATTGTGGCCGACGTGGACGACGACGGTCAGGCCGCAGCGTTTACCGACCTCGGTCCAGCGTCGCGCCAGTGCCAGCCGTTCCTCGACCGTCAGCGAATGACTCTCGCCGGTGGAGCCGCCGGGGAACACGCCGCGAACCCCGGCCGCGGCGAGATGTTCGGCCTGTTTCTCGACGATCGCGAGGTTGAGGCTGCCGTCCGGGAACATCGGTGTGTGCGTCGCGGCGATCAGTCCGGTGAGGCGGGGATACACTGGCAGGTCCTCGATAGGGACGAGAGAGGGGCGCGCGGGAGATTGCAGGAAGTGTATGGGTTTGGGATGAGCAGGAGACATCATGCAAAGGCGCAAGGAGGAAACCATGTTACTCTGGATCATTGTGCGAGTTTGTCTACATGGCGAGTACCCAACTCAATCAAATTCACACTACTGTCCTTCTCCCTGTCATCTCGGTGAGGCACGCAGTCCCCCGAAGCGGGAGTACAGGTCGAGCACGATTAACCTCGACCGTGCGAAATCGCAGCCGAAGCTCCAAACCATTACCGAACAGGATCGAGTGCAGGAAATGGCGCTGGCCGTTTTCCGCGATGACATCGAATTCGTCGCACTCATATTGCAGTACGGTAGATCGACAGGACGACGGCATATCGTGTTGTTCGATAACCGGCTCGCCGCTCAGTTGGTAACGGATCGTCACCACGTCGCGGGGAGGTATGTCGGCTTGCAGGATGAGGGTGAATTGCTCGCCATCTCGACTCATACTCTGAACCAGGGCGTCGTGCAGCAGGACCTGGCCGAACTGTTCCAGCACCGCTGTGGCCGCGGGGCCGATCTTCTCCAGATGACGGTCGTATTCATTCCCCGCTGCTTCCCACGCGGCGTCCGCAGCGTTCATGGTCGCATCGCTGGTGAAGTCCTGCAGGGCGGCATAGCGTTGGGGAGTAAAATATCTCATGGTCGCGCAGCTACCGTCGATTCAGACTCGGCCGGTTTAGCCGGTTCGGTTACATCGGCCATAGACTCATCCTACTTGATCTCGCGGTCTGTTGCGACGCATTTGTGAACACGCGGTGCCAGCAAGTGCAGCAGTTCGCGCACTTGCCGGCGCCGCGTGCTCAGAAAAGTCCGCGTCCGCTCAATCCGTCAGCTCGAACTCAGGCAGGACAGTGGGTTCGGCCTTGATCTCGACCGACCACGGCGGGTGTTTGAGGTCGGCGTAGCGGCCATTGAGGCGATCGGGACCCTTACGGGACAGGCCCTTTTTCGAGCCGGTACTTTGCGGCCACTTGATCAGGATGTCGTATTCGCCGGGCGGTGCGCCCTGGCCCTTCGTATCGCACACGACGGTAAAGGAGCCGTCCTCCCGCACCACGCCCATGATCGACTGCTCGTCCACGGGATCCACGCCTTTGCGAACGAGGTAGACGAAAGCGCCGGTCGCAGGCTCGCTCTTGTACGTCAACTTGCCGGAAACGGGATAAAGCTTGCTACCGGGGTTGCCACAGCCGCGCCGGCCAACGCCAACGCCGCGAACGCGCCGAACAATCGCCGAGTCATGCTGGGGACTCCGTATCGAATTCGCTCAGTAACCGAAGGTGATGACCTCGCCCCCGTTCCTGCTGAGCAGGGCGCCAAGTTGGGCGTTGGTCAGCCCCGACCGCAGGAAACGCACCGAACCGTCCCCGAAAACGATGTTGCCTCCGCCGGTGTGGAAGGCGAAGACTTCGCTGTCGTTGCTGCAAAACGACGAGCAGGTGAACGGCGCCGCCGGCATCCCGTCGAAGGCGCCGCCGGCCGCGATGCCGCTGCCGCTCGGGTCGGAGCCGTTGGTGGCGATGTAGTTGAGCGGGTCCGCCCAGCCGCCGCCACCCTGCGGGGCCGGGCCGTTGCCATTGCCCTGGTAAGCGCCCAAGTTCGGCTGATAACCGTTCGGCGGAACCAGGCCGTTGCTCCCGTACCAGGCGGGGCGTCCGGCATCCTCGACGATCATGATCGTGTTCGATAGGCCGTCCGTGACGTCAGTGGCGCGTATCGGTCCCTGAGTCGAGGACGGTTGGCAGAGGATCGACGCGGCGGCGTTGATGTTGATCCCCGGAGTATCGACTTCCAGGCCGGCGTCCGGAGCGTAGTCGGTTCGCCCGAAGCTCAGCCCGTCCGGGTAGGTGATGGTGATGCCGAAGTTGGTGAAGCTCTGGATCAACTCGGCCGAGTAATCGCAAGTCGGGCTGCCCCGGCGCGGACGGACACAGAAACACCTTGAGCGGGGTCGAGTAGGCACTGTTCTGGGGCGGCATGTTCACGGGGCTGAGGCCGCCCTTCGTCGTATCGATCGAGTGGTAGACATTGTCCTGCTCCAGGTACGGCAAGATCAGAACGAAGCACGAGACGCCGAAGTTACCTGTGCCGGCTGGCGCTGCCGGGTCGGGGCTGGTCAAGTAGAGGTAGGCATTCGGGAAGCAGCTGTTGGCCTGCTCGTAGCTGTGGAAGGCCAGGCCGATTTGTTTGAGGTTGTTACTGCACTGACTGCGTGCCGCGGCTTCACGGACCTTCTGGACCGCGGGCAGCAGCAGTCCGATGAGGACCGCGATGATGGCGATCACCACCAGCAGCTCGATCAGCGTGAAAGCGGGGCGGCGACGATGAGACCACATCATTTAGGCACTCCTGAATCGTTTGCAAAGTGACGGCTATATCATATAATTAGTCAATCCTAATTCATGTCAGTAGTACAGGCTATCAATGTGCGATTCGGTTGTCCAGCGCGGGCCGTTTTTTTCGGGACGGGGTTCCAGTGAGGGGAAGACTCGCTTCCGGATTTAGCAGGCTGAAAGCCTGCTCCACGAATATGATGATGGAACCTCTCCGGTATTGGTTCAGGAGGCGGATGTGCCGAGGCTCTGCGGATTGCTGCTAGCCGTGTTCGCCGTCGGTGGGCCGGCGACCGGCGCGGACCCGCGCCGGCGAAACGGCCGCCCGTCGATGCGTTCGGTGATCCGCTGCCGGAGCACGCCATCGCCCGGATCGGGACCGTTCGCTTCCGACAGCCAACCGACGTCCGCAGCCTCGCCTTTTCTCCCGACGGCAAACTGCTGGCCACGGGCGGCGAGAACGACGACATCTACATTTGGGACGCAACCACTGGCAAGGAGATTCGTCGTCTCTCTCGACTGTTGGGCCGAGTCGTCTTCGACCTGGCATTCTCGCCAGACGGCAAAACGCTGGTTTCCGCCGGCTGGGACGCTCCGCTCCAGGTATGGGATCTCACCACGGGCAAGGAGGTCCGCCGACTCGGCACGGATACCGATGTGCTGCGGTATCCGGCTTTCTCCCCCGATGGCAAGACGTTGGCGGCTTCTGACGGAAACATCATCCGCCTCTGGGATACGGCCAACTGGGCGGAAGACGATCCACTGATCGGCCATGAGGAAAGTATCTTTCATCTCTCGTTTTCCAGCGATGGGAAACGTCTGATCGTGGGTGATTGCGGAGGAACCGTCTATCAGTGGACGCTTGCCTTGCGTGTGTGGCAAGTAACTCGGACGGAACGACGCTTCGGGCGTAGGGGCTGGCTATCCCCAGATGGACGACAAATCGCCTGCGGCGAGAGTTTCGACCTCCCCCTCCTGCTTCGAGACGTCGAAACTGGGAAAAATCGAGAACTAATCGAGTTGGGCGAAAAGGCCGAGTACTTCCCCGATCTTCGCTGGTCCCCCGACGGCAAAATCCTAGCTGTTGCTAGCCGCGGAATCAGGATCCGATGCCTGGAGGCCGCGACGGGAAAGGAACTGATGAGATTCGGCGATCCGAACGAGGAATTCAAGCGACTAGCCTTTTCACCTGACGGCAAGCGTCTCGCGGTCGCCTGCGGACACGGCGTTCGGCTGTGGGAGGTCGCGACCGGCCGGGAACTCACAACCTCCGGCACGACATTCTGCGGGATCAATGCCATCGCCTTCAGCCCCGACGGCCGGCAACTGCTGTCCGCCGACGGGGCGTGGATACGATCCTGGGACCGGGCGACCTTGCGCAAGCGCTGGTGCATCGCTGAGGCAGGATTGGCGACTTATCGTTTCGCGTTCAGCCCCGACAGCAAGCAAGTCGCGGCGGAACACGAATCACGCATCCGTTTCCTCGACACCAGCCTCGGACGCGAGACGCACGTCTGGGGGAAAGGGAATGTCACAGACGATTCCCGCACCCACATCGAGTTGGGCCGCACCGCACCGGACCTGAAGACCGTGATCTCCTGGCACAATCGCCGCTCTCTTCCCCCTGCCGACGTTCACATCACCGACGCGGCAACCGGCGAAGAACGCTTCACGTTTCAACGCACCGTCCAGTTCGCCACGCCAACCGGGGCAGCAGACGTTTCCCCGGACGGCCGTTATCTGGCCCTGGGTTCGTGCCGCGCCCCGATCCGGATCTATCGCCTGACGACGGGCAAAGAGCTGGCGTGCGTCGAGCTGTCCGATACGGGCTGGGACGGCCTCACCTTCGCTCCGGATGGCCGAACGCTGGTTGCGGGTGACGGCAAAGGGAACGTGCGCGCTGCTGGAAGTGGCCACGGGTAAACAGCGACTCGTGTTCCAGCCGGACGCAAGCGATTACCATGAGTTCGCGTTCTCTCCCAATGGCAACGTCCTGGCAACCTGGGAGCGTGGTTCGGGGAACGGAACGGTCTGTCTCTGGGACACGTTCACGGGCAGAGAGGCGCGGTCGTTTGCAAGGGCACCGCGGCCGAGTCAATCAGTGCGCGTTCGCCCCGGACGGCAAGACTCTGGCGACGGCGAGCGAGGATACAACGATCCTCCTCTGGGACGTCCGCGATCTCATCCGGAGCAACAAACCGACGGCCCTGAGCACTCGAGGCACTGGCCGAGGCGTGGGACGATCTCGCCGGCGCGGACGCGGTCAGGGCGTACCGTGCGATGGCCGCGTTGCAGCAGGCCGGAACGCAGACGGTTCCTCTCTTCCATGACCGGCTGCGACCGGCGCGACAGCCGGCGCCGGAGCAGATCGCGCGCTGGCTGGCGGACCTCGATCACGAGGATTACGCCCTCCGCGAACAGGCGACGCACGACCTGGAGAACCACATCGAATGGGTTACGGCCGCGCTGCAGAAGCGCTGGTCGCCGAGCCGTCGCCGGAGGTGAGCCGGCGGCTCACACACTTGATCGAGACGGCCAGCGTCGGCGGTTGGGGCGGCGGCGCCTTGCGGACCTTGCCGCGCCATCGAGGTTCTGGAGCGCCTCGGTTCGCCCGATGCACGGCAGGTGCTAGAGACACTGGCAAGCGGCACGGCGGAAGCACGGCTGACGCAAGAGGCCAGGGCGTCGCTGAACAGGCTGACGCGCTAACCAGCCCGGAGGGCAAGCGACGGGACGGTCTTTCCCGTCGCTCGCCCTCCGGGCTGGTTAGCGGCCATCGTAAACCCATCTTGACGGAACGGGCAGTCTGCGGTTATCCCGCGCTCCGTTCGCCCTCCCTTCCTCTCAATAGGGAACCCTTGCATGAAGCGATTACTCTCGGCCGCTGTCCTGATCGGTGTTGGCCTCACCGCGGTCTACGCGCTGCGGCCTCTTCCACTGACCGGGCAAGAACCGGAGCCTGGCACGAAGACATTCCGTTGCCATCTGGAAACTTGCGACAAGCCCGCCAAGAAGCCGAAGGACGACGCGGCAGTGGTTGCCGAGTTGGTGGCGATCCTGGATGAAACGAAGTGTGCCGACACGTTCCTGGCGACGCTGCTGGCCCTCAGTCAGTTCGAGGACAAATCGCCGCTGCCGGCGGTCGTTCGGAATGCGGCCCGGCTGGGACTGCTTACCGGGCTTTCCAAGGAGAGCAACCCGACCCAGGCCCAGGTGGCGATCGGAGCGTACCTCAGCGGCGAGATGGGAGCCGAGAACCGGCAGCCCGTGCCCCCGGCCCCGGCAGGCTATCCGCAGTGCCACACGGCCATGCCGTGGGGCGGGCCTGCTCCTTATGCGGCGTCCGCGATCTATCCGCCGCCGCCCGCGCCGTCTGGCGTTCAGCCGTATGGGATGCCGATGCCGAACCCGGTCCCGATGCCGTTGATCTGCCCGGCTCCCGAACGAATCGCCTGCCCGCCGCAGCCGGTAAAAACGCCCAAGGCCGATAGGGAGCCGTATTGCCCGAGCGATCACGTTATCTGCCCGTCGCAGCCGGCATCAGCGCCCAAAACCGAGAAATCGTCATCGTGGTGGAACCCGGATCTGTCCAGCACGTCGCCCAGAACCTGTGTCCCGCTATCCGACTGCTTTCAGTTTGGCTTTCAGAGGTGATCCCCACGTTTAGCCGCGGTTCGCAGAACCGCGGCTAAGGCGAACGGCTGGAAATGATTTACCCGTAGCCGAAGACGCCAGACTTCGGGGGGGCGTCCAAACCCGAAGTCTGGCGACTTCGGCTACGGGAACTTAGAACCTGCCGCTCGCCTAAATGTCCGTTCATTTCCGTGGGTGATGTGTCGCCTCGACGACGGTCAAGCACAGCGAATGCACCGAGCGGATCAGCTCTTCCAGTTTTTCCAGGTCTTCGGGCTTCGTCAAAATGAGGCTAGCCGTCAGACCGTCGGCGGCCAGGAGGTCGCCGGAGTTGGGCGGCCCCGACAGGATCACGACCGGGATGGGATGCAGCGCCTCGTTGTCGCGGATCTCGAGCAGGATCTTACGGCTGTCGGCGCTGGCCAGCGGCAGACCGAGCAGCAGCAGGTTCGGCCGCGGCACACTGGCATACTTGCCTTCCCGCCGCAGGAACGCCAGAGCCTTCGCCGCGTCGCTGACGACACGCAGGTAGCTGGGAATCTTGCTGTCGTACAGCGCGTCCTGGATCGTCCGGATGATGCACGGATCGTCGTGGATCAGGAAGACTTCAACCTGCTCGCTGTCGGTTGCGGGCGAGTCCGGCCGCAACACTTTCCCTACTTGCAGCGGGTTGAAGCTGAGATGCTCGTGAGCGGCCTCAAGACTTTCCAGGTCGCGCAGCACCTCGTCGCAGGTCTGATAGCGGATTCGCGGGTCCTTCGCCAGCATCTTATCCAGCATCAGTTCGAGCCGCGGCGGCACGTCGCGGTTGATGCGCCGTGCCGCCGGAAAAAAACCGCGCTCCTTGGCCAGCATCAGATCGATCGAGTTGTCCCCGCCGAACGGCAGCTGACCCGTCACCAGCTGGTACAGCGTGCAGCCGAGGGCGTATATATCGCAGCGGGCGTCGGCGTTCTTGCCGTTCCGGGCCTGTTCCGGGGCCATGTAGCGCGGCGTGCCGACACCGGCGCCGCTGTCGGTCAATCCCGGGTCCTGGTCCGCGGTGGGTTTGGCCAGGCCCAGGTCGGTGATCTTCACCTCGCCGAGCTGCGTGACCATGATGTTCTCCGGCTTGACGTCGCGGTGAACGATGCCCCGCCCATGAGCATGGCCCAGTCCGGCCGCGCACTTGAGTGCGATGTACAGGGCGTCGCCCACCTTCATCTGGCCGCCCAGCCCATCGCGCAGGGTGCGCAGCTCGAACCCGTTCACGTACTCCATTGAGTAGTAATAACAGCCGTTCTCTCCGCCCACGCCGAACAGGCGGACGATGTTGGGATGATCGAGAGAAGCGAGGATGCGGGTTTCCCGAGAAAAGCGCTCGACGAACACCTGCTTTTCGACCAGCGCTTGTGCCAGCACCTTGAGGGCGACGTCGCGGTCGAGGCTGATCTGATGCGCGAGATAAACGGCCCCCATCTGCCCAGAGCCGAGCTTCTTGAGGATCTGGAAGTCCTCAAGGTTCACCAGCGTCGGCTTCGGAGCGGAAAACGTGAACGGCGGATGACGGCTGGGCTCAGACATCGCAGCCTCCTCACTGCACTCCGCGATCGGGAAAGGGTCGATGCCAAATCGTGCCGTGCTGGCGCCTCCTGATTACGGCAAGCGAAGGGAGAAGAATACCGTATCGGGAGCCGTTCGTCCGTATCAGACATTATAACAGAATGAGACGGATTGAGAATAGAGAGCTGGGATGGCTGTCGGGAGAGCAGATTACCGGAGACGCGTGCGTTGGGTGGAGAGCAGAATGGGGGGTGCGGTGGTGTGCCGTGGTGTCGCAAGCAGGAACAGGGAGAAAGTTCTTGACAAGGTAAACCGATAGAGGTGCAATGATTGAGGAAAAAGTGCTGGCGTCGCCGAGAAAAGTGGGAGCTGTTGAATGGCACAGCCCACGGGAAATGAGCCCGACAAGCTACCGTGGTACAACCGGCCGATCCCAACGTTCGTGCCTGCGTGGCTCCTTGTCTGCCTGGCGTTCGGTGGAGTGTGCGCCTGGTTGGCCGCCTACTTTCCGCGCGCGCCGGCGAACGCCTACGCTGTGGCAGCACTCGGCTTCGGCATCGGGTTCTGTCTGGGTGTCGCTGGGCTGGTTTGCACACACCTATTTCATCGAGAATTCGAACCATCCTCCGGCCTACTCCCCCCGATCTGGGTGACGGGGCCAGTCACGGCCGCGTGGGTTGTGGCCCTGGGAGCCTTTGCGGTCCATACCAGGGAGTTTCCTTTGGTTCAAACTCGGGCCGTCCAGGGGCCTGTTGCGGTGATTCTGGGGCTGCTGACGATCCTTGTCGCCGGCTGCGGCAGTAGTTTGCTGATCCGGAGCAGGGCACAGCGCGTCGATCGCTTCATCGCTGGTTGTGCCGGTCTTTGCCTGTCGCTAGTGGGTTTGGCGTTCTCAGTGGTGCGCATCTGGCAACATCTGCACGGGTAACCTCGCCAAGCTGCTTGAGTCGCTTGGGCCTGTTCGGTGGCGCACGGTTGGACTGGAGAAACGCTTTAACGGCGGGCAAAGAAAAGGGTAGACGAGACGGTTCTCCGTTTCCGTTTCGCGGTCACTCAAGGAAAGCGAAGCGTAAATACCCATCAACGGCATGGAGCAGCGCCGTTGGTCGGCGTCCAGCCCGTCTGAGATGCAGGAACCGGCTGGAAGCCCGACGACGCCGCACAGCCGCAACTCGGTGCGCTGTAGGCCGGCTGTTGCTGGCAGCCACATTCGCGCTCCCACCACGAACAGCAGCCCACACACGGCACCAGTAACGCCAAACAAGCCCAGCGCAGTACGCGTTTCCCGATCATGCCTCGTCCCTCCTCGTCGGTCCCGTATCGTCTGCTCCGCTGGCGCGGAGCGGGCGATTGAGCTAGGGGAATGGCGATAGCGACGAGGACGGGTGGGGTCAAGAGCAGGAATCGCCGCTTGTGGCTTTAGAAGACGCTACTGCTAACGCTGCGGCGCTACTCCCCTCGCCCCGGTACTCCGGGGAGAGGGGTCGGGGGTGAGGGGTGAGCGGCGGAGCAGTGTTCTGGTCCTCACCCCCGACCCCTCTCCCCGGAGTACCGGGGCGAGGGGAGTAGCCGCGATCACGGCTCGCTAACCTGCACCGACGCGCTCAGCACCTTGGCGATGCGTTCGCCGCATTCCTCCAGGTGCGCTCGTGTCGTGTCGTCGAGTTTCTGCTCCTTCTCGGTCAGCAGCGGCCCGATCTTGTTCTTGATCTCGCGCAGGTGCATCCGGGCCAGGCTGCGTGCGTCGGCCGGAGCGCGGCCGCTGCCCAGCGCCAGGCTCGATAACCGCCGCAAGTGATCGCGCTGCAAATTGCGGCGCTGCACCGACGACGCCAGCGGCTTCTTGCCTTCTTTCGCCTCCTTCACGCCCAGGTCGCCCCAGATACCGTCCGTCGTGGCACGGAAGATTTCCGCAAGCTCCAGCGGCTTCTCGTCCTTCTCCGCCTTCAGTGCGTTGTTCTGCACACGGGCCAGAACCGACGGGCTGAACAGGTGGTTCAGCGCCGAGGTCTGAATGCGCTGGACGCGCTCGTTCAGTGGGTAATCCACGGAGATCGGTGATTCGTCGCCCCAGTGCGACCAGCGGTCGGCGGCCAGCTTTCGGAGCAGGGCCGGGGCGAACTGGAACGACCGGTCCGAGAGAACGTGCTCCTGCAAGAACTTCAGCGCTTCGCGCTGTTTGTCGCCCCTGACCGGAACGAACGGATCGCGGGCATTCGGATCGTCGCGGTGGTCGCGGTGCATCTCCTCGCCGCCGACGAACGCCGCCACCAGGTACGTCCCATTGGCGTACTGGCCCAGCAACACGTCGAACGCCGTCCGCGCCCGCTGGTAGCCTTCGCCCTTCTCGACAACGCGGTCCGCCAGCCCGTGCAACAGCTCGTCGGCCAGGGCGATGCGCTCCATGCCGTACTTCATCGGGTCGGCACCCAGGTCCCAGACGTGAACCAGCGGATCGGAGGTGCCGAACAGGTCCTCATCGGTCAGGTAGTCGTGGCCGGGCTGGGCGCTCTTCTTGGCGATTTCGCGCAGCTTCTCGACCTCGCCTTCGGTGCCGCCGGTCAACGGCTTGTAGCCGTACTCGATGGCCCAGTAATCGTAAGGTCCGATCGTGGTGGTGTAGTAATCGCCCTGCTTGACGCCTTTGGGCGCCAGGTTTACCGGGTTGTAATCCATCACGGAGCCGACGAGTCCTTTTTCACGGGTGATCTTGGTGTCGTGCAGCTGCTCGTTCTTGAGGAAAGTGCTGGCCTTGAAGTTGTGGCGCAGACCAAGCGTGTGGCCGACCTCGTGCATCACCGTTTCCTTGATTGCCTGCTGGATCAGCTCCTCGGGCACCTTGTCGCCCGTGCGCGCGGCCAGGGTCATGGCGGCCAGGCCGAGCTCGTAACGCATCTGCGCTCCGCACTGGCAGGCCCCGTTCCTGGCGGCCATCATGCGGGCGCGCTTGCGGGCCGCCTCGGGATCCTTCGGTGCTTCGTTCCAGCTGCGCGGCTCGGCAGAAGCCTCCTTCTCCCGCATCCCAGGCAGCGACGGCAGCGACTCGAAGCCGTAGCCCTCGCGCGTCGCCTGGATCAAGCTGGCCGGGCGATCGTTCTGGAACAGTTTCGACTCCTGTTTCCAGAAACGCACCATGCTGGCGTCGAAGATGATGTCGGCGTCGATGATCTCGCCGGTCAGCGGATTGGCCCGGCTCGGCCCCATGGCGAAGCCGCGATCGCTGGCGATCCAGCGGAACGTGTTGTAGGTGATGTCCTCCGGATCGAAGTCCTCGTTTTCCTGCTGCCGTACTTCGATGGCATCGCGGAAGCCGATCTTCTCAAACGCCTTGTTCCATTCGAGGATGCCCTCGCGCACGGCGGCGCGGTACTCCTCCGGCACCGACTTCTCGATCCAGAAGACGATCTTCTTCTTCGGTGCCGACAGCTTGTTGGGGTTCTTCGGGTCGATCGGCTCGGCCCGCTCGAGCCGCCAGCGGTTGACGTAGCGGACGAAGGTGGTTTCCTGGCTATCGCTGCTGAAGTCCTTGACCGCGGTCAGGAAGTAACCGATGCGGTCGTCGGCGAGACGCGGCTGATAGCCGCTGTCGGGCATCTGGCAGAGACCGTAGTGGATGACGACCGTGTTGCCGCGCGCGTCGATGACCGAGTCGCCGCCGCGGTCGCGGTTGCCGGGAAACGTGGCCATCACTTGCAGCTCGATGTTGCGCGGAAACGCCTTGACCTTGTCCCAGCTGCTGCGGGTTGTGTCGGGATGGCCCATGCCGAGGTCCGCGAAGTCGGTCATGAAGACGTCGTTGAGGTTGATGAGGATCGTCTGCCGGATCGAATGGATGCTGCGGATGCGGACGGCGAGGAGGATCGAGTCGGTGTAGGTCGTCTCGACGGCCTTGGCGGCGGGCGAACCGGGCTTGGCCGTGAAGTGGACGTTGCGGCGAATCACCTGGATGCGGTCGTTGACGCGCTTGAAGATTAGCACCCATTGCTCGTCGAAGTTGAGCGTATGGCCGCCCATGCCGAGGCCGCGCGCGATGGCGATGGGGCAGAGGAACGGTTGGTTGAGCTGGTCCGACTTGATCTCGGCGAAGAGGTTGTCGTCCTTCTCGTAGAGCTTGAACAGGCCGTCGTACTGTTTGGCCCCGTGCGTGAGCTTGTCGAAGTCCTCGAACTTCTTTTCGGGAGCTTCCGGCATTTGGCCGGTGGTGCGCGGCAGGTGGCCGGTCATACCGATGACGAGAACCGCCAACGGCACGAGGCGGAGGAGAAGTCGCTTCATTCGGAGGTTCCTCAATTTGGGGATGATGAACGCCCGGGGACGAGCCGGTTGGCTGGGAGCAGGCGCCCAATTCACCTTAACTTGCCCGGCTTGACGCCGCAAGGCTGACTCGGCGGTGTGGCGAGTGGGCTTGGGAAAGTTCTGCCGGCAATGCGAGATGTTCCGTCGAAACGGATTGACGAAGGAGGGCACGATAGGTCGATAATACTCAACGCGGCTGAGATTGACACATGAAGAGGGGTGGCCGGGGCTGAGGTACTCTGTCACGCGACATACGGTTTTGCCGATAATTGCGACATTCGGTTTTGCCGCCCGCCTAACTTTCTGCGCCGCGGCGGTTGGTCACCTGCAATTTTAGGATCCTGCCTTGCGTGATTTCTTCCGCTGTCTTTCGGCGCAGTTGCACACCGGCCGGTGTGGCAAAAACCCATTCCCGATCGACCGGATCGAGGAACACGTAGACGTCTTGTCCCTGGTGCGCTTTGCCCACGTAATGGCTGCGACCATAGATCGATACCTGGCCCTTGCGATCCACGCGCCGCAGCCCGTGTTCGTTGGCCATGTGGTCCAGGACCGGTTGCAGGCTCCAACTGCGCTTCTCCCAGGTCTTGCTGTACGCCCGCTCGTTCTGCTGCAAGCCGGGAAAGGCCCGCCAGCGGCTCTGGCCCTTGATGCTCGGATAGACTTCCCGCTGGATGCGATCCAGGTCGTCCAGGCGCCGCTGCAACTCGTCGGCATCTTGGCAGGTCTCGGGTTCTCCCCAGCGCTTGCCTGTACCTTGCGACCGTTCGACGACGCCGTTGTCTTGAGGCCGTCGGGCGGGATTCCAGATCATGTCCACCCCCAGGCCGATGAGCCACAGGGCCAGGTCGGTGGGCCAATCACCTTTCGATCCCCACGGACAGCCGTTGTCGACACGGAAGCTTTGAGGTCTTCCCCACGCCGTAAAAACCAGGCGAAGCGTCGCTTGCACCGCGGCGGGCTGCACCAGACCCCAGAAGCCCTGGGGGGAAAATCACGGTCTTCAGGACCGCGCCACTGCATTCATCCACCAGCCGCAGCCAGCTCACGCGTGCGCCGCTGGCCAGACGCAACTGATCCAGCGCATCCATCTGCCAGGTCTCGTGCGGACAGCGGGCACGCTGCTTCTCACTGGCGGGGCGTCGGCCTGACGGCGCTGGAGCAAGTTGGCGGTTCTGAAACCACCGCTGCAACGTTCGCACACAGGGGCAAGGCTCGTTCGCTTCCTGAAGCATCACGTGGATCAAGCCGCCGCCCCACCGGGGATGCTGTTGCCGCATCTCGACGGCCTTCTGGAAGGGGACACTCGCGACAGGGATCTTCTTGGTGCCGCAACGGGCATAGTCCGGAGCGAGGGCCGCCGCGCCGCGCTGGGTGAAGCGAGCGCACCAGGTGACGCACGGTGCGCTCGGACAACTGGAGATCTTCAGCGAGCTTGGTCACCGAGTCGCCATTCTGCCAGCGGTGCAAAATGGTTTGCCGGACCGGAACGGGAATCGAGGCGGGCATGAGATCATCCTCCATGAAGTGTGTCAAGTCCCAAGCCGTGCCTCTATGCTATTCCGTACAGCTGTCGCGGCAAAACCGTATGTCGCTATTATCGGCAAAACCGTATGTCGCGTGACAGTACTCCGAAGCCCCGGTGCCGCGTTCCGGGGCTTCGGAGTACCTCAGCCCCGGCCACCCACGTGCAGCGATTTATACCGCGTTGAGTAAAGCTTCGACGGTCCGAGGATTGAACTTGTAATCCGGCGCGGAAATATCTATCTAGCCGCGGCTCGCAGAGCCGCGCGGTTTTGCGAAACGCGGCTAAACGTTGGAACTCGATCCTGGACAGCCGCTCCGGTTCCGGTCCGTGCGAGGGCTTGAGGCATGACGAAACAGGCGGAGAAGGACTATCCGTTCAAGGTCGATCCGTATCACCTCTACCACAAGCCGTACTGGGACCCGGTGGCACTGCGCGAGTTCGGGCTGCGCTGCAGGTGTTTCAGGAGAAGGTGCCGCGTGACGGCTCAGTGCTGGATCTCGGCTGCGGGTCCGGATGGTCGAGCCTGTTTTGCGCGGGCCGGCTGGAACGTGGTCGGCGTGGACATCTCGGAACGGATGATCGAGATCGCTCAGCAACGGGCCAAGCAGGAAAACGTCGCCGTCGCCTTCGAGGTCGCCGACATGGAGGACTTCGACCTGGGACGGCGTGACTTCGACGGTGCTTTGCTGTTCGACGCCCTGCACCACTGTCCACACTACGAGTTGGTGCTGCGCCGGGCGTGCGAACATCTGAAGCCAGGCGGCTGGCTTTTGGTCATGGAGCCGTCCTGGTTGCACCTCGTTTCGCCGCACGCCCGGAAAGCGACGCGCACCTACGGCGTCACGGAGCTGGGTTTCACGCGGTTCGGCCTGCGCCGCGATCTACGGCGAGCCGGATTCCGCTCGACGTCCTTCTATCACGACGCCGGCAGTGCCTACCGCGGCCTCGGCGGATTCCTGTGGGCCAACTTCCGGCTTTGGTGCGCGTATCTGTTCTGCTTCCCCCGCATCAAGCAGATCGTGCTGGCTCAGAAGTGACCAGGCGGCATTATTTCGTCTCCGGCACCTCGACCTGGGCTGCCTGGAGGATCTCCTTGCTCTCGTCGTCCTGGATCAGCGCGACGAGCTTGAGATGCTTCAGGTTCAACGGTCGTTCATCGTCGGGGAACGGATCGTTCTTGTTCGCCTCGACCAAGTAATCGGTCAGCGACTTCTTCAAATCGCCGAGGACCACCGTTACAGCTTCCTTGCCGTTCGCCTCTTTCAGGGCAAAGCCGTCCACGCCGCCGGGGAACGCCCGGACGACGTGATGGTGCAAGCGCTGTCCGTTGCGGCCCTGATAGCGGACCACGTCCTCGATCACCACAAAGCGCAGACGCACCTTGTCGCCGGTCTTCTTCAGACCGTGGACCTCAGCGGTCGCCTCGATCTTGTCGCCCTTGTTGACCAGGCTCAGTTTCAGGTCGCCCTGGTCGTCCGTCTCCAGCTTTTTGTTGATGAGACTGCTCAGGGTTTTGAAGCGCTCCTCGCCGTGCTGCTTGAAACCGCCCAGCGATTCCGTGACTTTGCCGCTCACGAACATCGTCGGTGTGCCGCGGATGCTGTCGCCGTAGTATTTCTGGCGCTTCTCGGAGTCAGCGTTGGTCAGCGGATCGGGGCCGGGGATGTGCAGATGATACTGGAGCAACACCACGTCGGCCGGCTTGTACGCCTTGACGGCGGCGTCGAAGGCGATGTCGGCCGAGACGCACGGCGGGCACTGGGCGCCGGTGAACAGCTCGACGACGGCGACCCGTCGGCTCTTACCCTCGCGGCCCTTGAATTCCTCCGTCTTGAACGGCACGGCCGTCTTCGCGAACTCCGCGTCGAGTTGTTCGTCAATCTTGACAATGCGGCCCAGCACTTCTTTGGCCTCGTCGGTCTTGCCGCTCTTGCGCAGGACCGACTCGAGGTTCTTGAGGACGGCGGCGGCATGGGCCGGTTCCTCGTCCTGGGTCAGTGCCTTCTCGGCCTTGCGGGCGTACTCGACGGCCAACGGCGACACTTTCTCGGCCTTCGCCAGTGCCTCGGCGACGTCAAGCCCGGCCATCTTGTCGATCGTCGGCCCGTAGACGGTGCCGATCTTGAGCATCTGGTCGGCGACGGTCTTTAGCTCGTCGTCCTTGGCCCCGGCCTTGATCTTGAGTTGGAGCATCAACTCCGCAGCGCCGTATGCCGCTGCGGTATCGCCATGCTTGTCGAGGATTTCCTTCAACAGCGGCTCCTGAGCCTTGGGTTCGTCCTCTTGAGCCGCCTTCTCCAGCAGCTTGCCGGCGGCGGATTTCTTCCGCTCGATCTCCCCGCCGAGTTCCTTGAGATCCGTCCGTTGCAGCTCGGCGAACAACGACCGCGTGCCGAGCTGAATGCTGCCGCGGAGAGTCTTGGGCTTGTCGTCTCCCTTGGCGGCGAACGCGTTCACTTTGATGCTGGTGCCGCGGAACGGGAAGGTGAATCGCACCGAGGTCGCGTCAACGCGAACGTCTTCGAGGACGACGTCCTTACCCAGCGGCGACGACACATTTTTGGCCGTCGGCTTGCCGTCCTTCTCCTCGATCTCGAGGAGGATGAGCGACACTTCGTTGCCCCCGGACACGTCGAGAAGGAGCCACTTCCCGGCGAGGGGAGGCGCGGCCGCGACACCACGGCCGCCGAGGACCAGGATCGCGCCGGCCAGCAGCACGGCTGCCGATCGTTTCATCATCGAACGCGGCATGAGATGTTCTCCTTGTGCGGATGAACCGAGGCGATGGTGCGTCTGTTGTATGAAATGGTTAAACGTTTAGCCGCGCGCTTTTGCGATGCTTCGATACAACGCTCGCGGAACGCTCGCGGCTAAACGGGTCAGACAACTTCGGCGAACGCCTCGACGTGGACCGGACGATCCTCGACCACCAGGCCGGCGGCGATCAGGTGCTTGCCCGCCACGCGCACGTCGTCGCCGACGCCGGGCGACTTGAACACCTCTTCCTTCGCCGCCGTGGCGCCGTGCAGCCACGTCTCGACCTCGGCGACGCTCACCGCCTTGGCGGCGTCGTCCTGCGCCACGAAGGCGTCGAGAGCGTAGGCGCGCACCAACTTCGGCCATAGCTTCGCCAGCGTCGCCGCCCGGTCGAACAGGTCGAAGCCGACGATCTTGCCGCCGTAGGCGAACACTGCGCCGTTGGCTCCCGGCGGCGGCGTCAGCGGTGCCGACCTCATCGCTCAGCAGCACCTGCGTGTCGTGGTACGCCTGCTCCAGCATCATCGTGTCGGAGTGCGAGCCGGTTTCCGACAGCTTGCGATCTACCTCCTGCCAGACTTCGCCCTGGTTCGAGGACGGCGTCCCCATGCTCGCGGTAGCTTTCGGTGGCGTGCATGTGCATCAGCTTCCGCAGCCGGCCGTGCGACGACGAGCCGGAGCTGCCGAAGCGCGGCCCACGGTAAGCCCAGCGGCCGCGCTCGACGCAGCTGACGGGGATCGGCAGTTCGCTGTGGGCGGCGACGAGAATGCTGGCGTTGAGGACGCGGTTCTGCTTACCGCCGGCCAGTTGCTCGCCGGCCATGAGGAAGGCGAGCGTGTCGCCCTTGTTGTGGACCTTGAGCGTCGGCACGGTGCCGCCGTCGCTGACTTCGGTGACCTCGAGCAGCCCGGCGGCCAGTCCGTCGTCGAGCGTCGTGTAGTTCGGCCCGTCGCCCGCCTCCCAGTGCAGGCCGAAGATCTGCAGATTGCCGGCCTGGAGCGGTTCGTCCACGCGGACAGTCTGTAATCGTGTTGCGAGCATCACCATGAGAGGAGACTCCTTCTAGCGCCAGGACGCCGGCGTGGACGTGGAGCGGAAACCGTGGGGGCGGCGTTGCTCCGATGTGGAAAGGGGTTATCGGTCCACCTCCATTCTAGCGCGGCGGTCAAGGGGTGGGCGAAACCGACGGCTCGTTTGCACTGTTGAGGACCGAGACTGACGCGGACGCCGACGAAGCGGGGGCTGTGCTTTCGCGGCATATTCGCGATACACGATGGTCCGCGCATCGGTAGGATAGGAGCAGATTTCGCCTCTGCTGGGCCGAGGCCAAGGGAATGAGTGAGTATCAGTATTACGAGTTCCAGGCCATTGACCGTCCGCTCGACGAACGCGCCATGGCCGAGTTGCGCGATCACCTCCCGCGGCAAATCACGCCGACGAGCCTTATCAACGTCTATCACTTCGGCGATTTCAAAGGCAACCCGGACGTACTGATCGACAAGTATTTCGACGCCCACCTCTATGTCGCCAACTGGGGAACCCGTCGTTTGATGTTTCGCCTACCGGCAAGCTCTTTCGATCTTTCCGCAGCTCAACCGTACGGCGTGTCCAACCTCCTTACGACACGAGCCAGTGCGGGACATGTCGTGATCGATTTCCATCTGGACGCCGAAGGAGGCGATGACTCCGAGGAAGGGGAAGGTTGGCTGGCCTCATTGATTCCGTTGCGTTCCGATCTGATTGCAGGCGACCTGCGCTGCCTGTACCTGGGTTGGCTGACGGGAGTTGAGAGCGGCGAGGTCGAGGAAGAGGAATCAGAGCCGCCGGTACCGCCGGGGCTGGGGCAATTGTCGGCTCCGCTTACTCGATTGGTTGACTTCCTGCGGCTGGATCCCGACCTCGTGGAAGTCGCGGCGGCCGGCTCCGGGGAAGCGGCACCGACTGGCCCCTCAAGCGAACATCTCGCGGCCTGGGTCGCGGACCTGCCCGGAACCGAGAAAGACCGATTCCTGATCCGACTGATGCAAGGCGAGGCAACTTACCTTGCCGGCGAGTTGCTCCAGCGTTTTCGCAAGGATCAGGTGCGAAACGGCGCCGAAAACGCAACGAGCCTACCGGCGCGAACAGTCGCGGACTTGCTCCAGGCGCGCGACCGTCTGGCCGACGAGAAACATCGGTGAGAAGCAGAACGAGCCGCAAAGAAGCGGGAACAGCGCGAACGAGAGCAGACGGCGGCACGAACTCGCTATCTGGATGCGCTGGCCGGACGCGAAGAAGCATGGTGGAGTCAGGTGGAGGCAGCGATTGCGCGGCGACAGCCGAAGGAATACGACCGTGCCGTGGAGTTGCTCCGCGATCTGTGCGAACTGGCCGAACGCACCGGCACTCGGGAGATGGTGGCCGCGCGGATACGGCAATTGCGGAAGAAGCACGGCGGCAAGTCAACCCTGATCCAGAGACTGGATCGCGCCGGATTCTGCGGGTGAACGGACGCTTACTCCTGGGTTTGGGAGAGCAGTGGCAATCCTCCTTTACATACCAAACAGTCGAGCCAATCGATGACGTATACTCCCCGACAGGGCCAATCCCTGGCGTTCATCCATCTCTACTGGAAGCTGCATCGGCGCGCACCGGGAGAGCTGGACATGGCCTAGTTCTTCCGTGTGACGCCACCTTCTGTTCATGGAATGGTCGTCAAATTGGCGGAATTGGAGCTGATCGTCAAGGAGCCGGGTGTGGCCCGCTCGATCCGTGTGGCGATCCCGGACGGGGAGATTCCGGAGTTGGAAGACGTCGTCGGGCCGCCGTGGTGACGAGAAGTTTGAGGAAGCAAAGGGTGGTGGAATTCGATTCCGGAAACGACTCGCGATGCCGCTTCTCTGCACGAAGGGGAAACCCGGACGTATGGACAAGCGGGAGAAGCCGTCATGCCCCGATCTCTCAACCAGCCCCAAGGCGGTGGATCGAACATTCGTCCCGCCTTGACGACGCCGCCCTGCATCACCGCCAGGAATCGCGACCGATCCTCCAGGATGCCGATGTCGCGCAGCACGTCGCCGTCGACGACCAGCACGTCGGCCAGCTTGCCGGGCTCCAGCGTGCCGAACTCGTCGCCGCGGCCCATGATCTCGGCGCCGGTCTTCGTGGCGCAGCGTGATCGTCTCCAGCGGCGTGAAGCCGACGTACTTGACGAAGAAGGTCAGCTCCTTGGCGTAGTCGCCGTGCGGGTTCCAGGCGAAGCCGTAGTCGCCGCCCATGCCGAGCCGGCCGCCGGCCTTCAGGATCGTGCGGGCGCTCTCGGCGCCGCCTTCCAGCGTCTCCTTGTGGCCGTCGATCACGCGCTGCGACATGCCGAACTCCGGGCCGTGCTCGATGCTGGCCTGCTCGAAGTACAGCGCCGGCACCACCGGCATGTCGCGCTCCAGCAGCAGGTCGAGCGCCTCGTCGTCCATGAACGTGCCGTGCTCGAGCGTGTCGTAGCCGGCCCGCAGGGCGTTCTTGATGCCCTGCGGTGGCCCGGCAATGGCCGGTCACCTTCAGCCCGTGGTTGTGGGCCGTGGCGACGACGGCGTGCATCTCCTCGAAGGTCATGCACAGCGTGTGGTGGTCGTTGGTGTCCGGGGCGGCGGCGTCGCCGGTCGGATAGGTCTTGACCCACTCGACGCCGTCCTTGACCAGCTTGCGCACCGCCGCCCGCGCCTCGTCGGGGCCGTTGACGAGCAGCACCAGGCCCTCCATGCCGATCTTGCGGAAGTCGGGGTTCCAGTCCATCAGCCCGCCGACGCCGCAGATCTCCCGGCCGCTGGCCGCCAGCCGCGGGCCCGGGATGAGGTCGTTCTCGATGGCCTTCTTCAGCCAGACGTCGATGTTGAACAGGCTGCCGCCGCTGCGGGCCGCCGTGTAGCCGCACTCCAGGGCCAGCCTGCGCGTTGGCCGCCGCCAGCAGCGTGACGTACTCGACCGGATACTTGATGTCGAGGTCTTCCAGGGCGGCGACGTTGAAGTAGGTCGGGTGGAAGTGGGCCTCGACCAGGCCCGGCATGATGGTGCCGCCGCGGGCGTCGATGCGGCGCGCGTCGGCCGGCAGCGTCGGGCATCCGGCCGACGGGGCCGGCGTAGGCGATGCGGCCGTCGTTGATGACGAGGGCGCGCGTCCGGGATCGGCGGCGTCCCGGTGCCGTCGACGAGCTGGCCGTTGAGGATGACGGTGGTCCCGGTGGCGAGTTTCATGATCGACTCCTTACTCTTCTCCCCTCTCCCCGTACTCAGGGGAGAGGGGTCGGGGGTGAGGGGCGAGCATCAGGCCACCACGCGGTGCAGACCCCTCACCCCCGACCCCTCTCCCTTGAGTACAGGGGAGAGGGGAGAAAGATGCGACCCCCTCTCCTCTGGGTACGGGGCGAGGGGAGAAAGACGGTGATCTCACAATGCTTCAAGAAATCCCGCCACGAGCCGCAGCGTCGTCTCCGCCTCCAGCCAGTGAACGAGATGGCCGACGCCCGGCACGTCAAGCAGCGTGCAATCCGCCATACGCCCTGCGATGGTGTGCGCCTCGCCGCGCGGCAACATGCCGCCGCGGATCTCTTCGCCGCACAGCAGCAGCGCCGGACAGCGAACGCCGGCCCAGACATTCTCGGCATCGTAGCCGTCGAGCCAGCGGCCCGAAAGCAACTCGTCCAGCACACCCGCGTCGAGGTCCCGCAGACAGCGGGCGGTGAAGCGGATCGAGGTGGCGTCGCGCACATCGCCGAGCGCACCGACGCATTGCCCAGGCCCGGCAGCCGCACTTCGGCGAGTTCCCGGCTCACGTCCGGCAAGGGCCGCGTATTTCTGGCGAGCGGCTGCATGGCCCGGAACAAGACGGCGAACGGCGTCTGCGTCAGTCCACGCAACACCGACGGCGCCGGCGGATCTTCCAGCACGACGGCGCGAACGCGCTCCGGCAACTCCGCGGCGACGAGGCCCGCCACAAGTGCCCCGAGCGAATGTCCGAAGACGACCGCCGGTTCGCGCAGGGAACGCAGCACTGCCGCTGCGTCCCGAGCATAATCGACGATACGGTAGCGCCCCGGAGTGCGGCCCGACTTGCCGTGGCCGCGGAAATCGAGCGCGTGGACCTGCCAGCGTAGGCTCAACGGCGGCAAGAGCGTGACGAAGTCCTGCCAACACCGCGTGACGCCGTGAAGAAAAAGCAAGGGTGGCCCGGCGGCTGGACCGGATGCCAGGGTAAGGGCGAGGTCGTCGGTGTTGATGGTGGTTTCGGTAATCATGCCGAGATCATCGGCGATGCGCGGGCTTTCGTCAACGGGATAGTTGACGGCGCTGTTTGATTCATCGTTTCGCGCAGGACTGCGCGAAACGATGAATCGAAGATGCGATCAGACGCCCATCGTGAATCGCTCGTGTGTACCGCCAACAACAAACAATGTTTCTTCATCTGTCCCATAGGCGACATGGAAAGCGAAGCGGTGTTCGCAGAAGCGGTTCGTTGGATCGATCAGTGAGAACTCAAGGGCCATGCCGTCGAACGGCTGCGCAGCGCGCATCAACTGCCGAGCCGGTTGGTCGCGCAGCGCTTCCAGGCGCATGTGGCAATCCACGATCAGATCGTCCGGCATCGGCCATTGAGCAATTTGACGCTGGACACGGGGAAAGATGACGACGCGATACGGCATGGCCATCTCCCGTTACGGCCGTGTTTGGCGGCGCCGCGCTTCGACTTTGGCCCGCCACTCCTCCTTGCTCACCCCCGCGATTTCCGCAAAGGCATCGTCGAGTTCCAGGGCCGCGCCGCTGCCAGTTGCTGTTCGTGCTTCTGCGACCTCTGCGGGAGTGCGGAAAGGGTAGTTCTCGGAAAACGCATCGCGGGTCGAGATCACGTCAGCGGCTGCGGTCTCCAGTCGGGGAACGAACTCGTCGAGTCGGCCGGCGACGTCGGCATGGCGCACCAGGTTGAGCGCCAGACGAATGGTGTCGGCGAACGAGTCGAGAAGCCGTGTAGTCCGTTCGCGGCCGGCGAGCAATTCCGCAGCTTCGAGCGACCGGCTGCTGCCTGAGGCTTCCCTTAAAGTGTCGAATAATCGCCGCCGGACCGAAGTCGTCAGATCGCGGCAGTCCGCCGGCAGAGTGAGACAATAGCGAACGAGATCGCGCAGGTCGTCGAGTCGATCGCGCGACGGCGGCCGGATGGTCTCGGCGGCGCGGCGCAGGGATTCAGCGCGGTCGCTCAGAAACTGGAACGATAACGGCATCATAGGAGTCATGCGTCGAGCCTCGGATTCATTGCGGTTCAACTTCTCATTATCCGGCAATCCGAGCAGAGAATCAACGCGATCGGACGCTCGGCGTCGTTGACTCCCTACTTCCGCGCGGTAGGATGCAAGCCGTCGCTTTCGTCTCTCCTGTCGGAAGGAGTGGTACTATTGTCGCCTGCGGAGATCCACTATGTCCGTGGAAGACCCAGATGACCTGGACCGCGTGGACCGCGAGATCCGCGCCAATGAACGCAACGCGCGGCGCGACAACGCTGAGGAATTGCCCTGGAGCGACGACGACGACTTCCTGATCGGTGCCTCCAGCGATTTCGTGAAGGGCAGTCACTTTACGATGCTGATCGACGCGGGAGTCGAGTTGCCGGCTCCAGAGACGATGGAGGACGACGGCCTGACGGCCAAGTTGTGGGAGGTCATCCACGAACTGGCCGAGCGTCAAGTCTACCTCATCAACACCGATCACCTCAGCGACCGCGACTTGTACGCGCATCTGTGGAGCGAAACCCTGCACGAATGGATTCCGTTGCTGCCGTTCGACGATATGGTTTGCACCATCGACCTGGTCGGCAGTGGTTCGGAGGAACACATCAACCTGTATCACCGTTTTTACGCCGATGAGCAGCACCGGCGCGATTGGGCAGAGCACTTCCCGGACGACGAGATGCCGCCGCGTGAGAAGCCGCCGTATAACCGCGATCGATTGCTTCCGAAGCACCGTTGGGATACGTCAAGCGGCGGCAGTTCGGACGATGAACGATGAGCGATGACGGCGTCAACGGGTTGGCTTACCCTGGCATCCCGATTCGGTCGGTTCTGGTTTGGTTGAGTCCAGGCCACTGAACCAGACACGGTAGGAATACGGCTGGATTTGTTCGAGAACCACCTGGTCGCCCGCGTGAATCCGTTTGGAGCCGAAGAACCGTCGGACCCATCCCCGCTTGCGGAAGATGTTTTTCGCATCCACGATATCCGTCTCCACCGTCTCGCTGCCACACTCGATTCGAACCATTCGGGCAGCGGCTTGCGACCGATCTTCTCCGCCGAACACGTCCTTTGGGAACATGTCGAGGACGGTGGTCAGATAAAGGTGGTTGTTGTTGATGTTACCCTGGGTTACGGTCAGCAACCGCCTGGAGATACACATGGGTTAACCTCTCGACAGAAGATTAACGGCGGACACCCTGAATGTGGACTTATGTACACATCAAAAGGCCGCCCGTCAAGAGTGCCATTCGTCCTGGCTCCCCGCGAGTACAAGCGCGGTTCACGTCGTTGACTCCCGTCTCCCGCGCGGTACGATGCACGCCACACGCCGAGCTCAAGGAACGAACTATGATCTATCGCACCCGTACCGTTGTTCTGCTCGCCCTCCTCACGACGTTCGCTCCGGCTCGTGCCGACGACGCCTCCAAACCGCGCAAGGTCGTCCTCATCGCCGGCCCGCTCGACCAGAGCCATCCGAAGGGGACGCACGAGTACGAAAAGACCGTCCTCTTGCTCAAGCACTGTCTCGACCATTCGCCCGACGGCAAGGCCATCGCGGCGGAGGTCTATCTCGGTTGGCCGGACGACGCCCACATCCTCGATCGCGCCGACGCCATCGTCCTCGTCTCCAGCGGTTCGGATCGGAACGAACACGATCATCCGCTTCTGGTCGGCAATCGACTCGCGGTCATCGAGAAGCAGATGGCCCGCGGTTGCGGTCTCGTTCTGCTCCACTGGGCGACGTTTGTGCCGAAGGAGAAGGCCGGCGACAAGGTGCTGGAATGGGTCGGCGGCTACTTCGACTATGAGACCGGACCGAAGCCGCGCGGTTGGTACTCGAAGATCCAGACCGTCACGACCGAAGCGGTGCCGTCGCGGTCGCACCCCATCGGCCGCGGATTGTCTCCCTTCAAGGTGCGCGATGAGTTGTATTACAACCTTCGCTTCCGGGAGAGCGATCCGCGGCTGGTGCCGATCCTCAGCACGATGATGCCTGGCGAGAAGGGTCAGCAGGTCGTCGCCTGGGCGGTGGAACGCAAGGACGGCGGCCGTGGGTTCGGCTTCACCGGCGGGCACTTCTTCGACAACTTCCGCGACGATTCCTTCCGCCGTCTCGTCCTTAACGCCGTCGTCTGGGCCGCGAAAGTCGAAGTGCCGGCCGAAGGGGTGCGCTCGAAGCCGCCGACCGACGACGAGCTGGAGAAACTCAGGCCACCGCGGCCGGTCGTCCTGGTCGAGGGCCGTTTCGGCAAGGCGCTCGACGCCCGTGTGGCAGCCGGTCCACTTCGACGGCGACGACCGCTATCGCCGGCCGCCGCTGACCGTCGAGTGCTGGGCGACGCTGTACTCGAAGAAGGGTGCCAACGTCCTCGTGGCCAGCGATCCGAAGGAGTCGGCGCAGCACTGGGAGATTTATTCCTTCGCCGGCAGCGGCGTCTTCAGCGCGTATCTGCCCGGCACCGACGTCGGCGAGATCAAGTCGGATGTGGACATTTGCGATAGCAAATGGCACTATCTCGCCATGTCGTATGACGGCACCACGGTGCGCCTCTTCGTCGATGGCAACCGCGTCAAGAGCCAGCTGGTCGTGCCGAAGAAGGACGCAAAGCCGGTGCCGGGACCACTCACCATCGGCCAGGCGCTCGGTAAGGACCAGCGCATCGGCTGCGACGGACTGATCGATGACGTGCGCATCTCGCGCAGCATCCGGGCCATCGACGGAATGCCGCTGAAGGAGCTGCCGTATGATCCGGAGACGGTCGGCCTGTGGCGTTTCGACAAGCCGGACGGCCTGCTAACCGGCGATCCGCTCTGGACGCCGCCACCGCCAACGGCGACCAGCCGCCGACTGGGAGAAGATGACCGACAAGGATTGGGTCGATGGCCGTCTTCGCAAGATGGACACCGGACCGACGTGGAACGCGACGTTCGACTATCCGACGTGGCAGGGCAAGGCGAAGGTCTACAAGGGCACCGCGATCCGCATCGGCGACAACGGCGAGGCGGCGGTGCTGTTCGACCGCGGCCAACTGCGGATGGCGTGCGGGTGGACGGGGATATTTCTGAATCACAGCGACAAGCGTTTCGGGCTGTTGAACACGCCGACGCCGGCGGGGGATGTTGAGTTCGTTGGCCCGAGTTTTCCGGCTTGGGTCTGGCAGGACAAAGGCCCCATGCCCCCGCTAACGGCGCCTCTTCCCGGCGATGTCGCGAAATATCGCGGAATGTACATGCACGGAAATCGCGTTGTTCTCTCCTATAGCGTCGGAAAAACAGAGATCCTGGAATCGCCCTGGGTCGAACACGATGGCGACCTCACAGTTATTACGCGCGACGTCGAGATCGGGCCAACCGATGAGATATTTCCCCTTCGTCTGGCCGAAATGCCAGATAGCTCGGCTGTCTCACTTCCGGAAGGAAGGCACCGTTGTAACCAGAGATGGGTTGTGGTACGCCATCGCTATTGCGAGTGCGGCGTCATTTGGTAGTGGCACCGACAGATCGGGGCAATTTTTTTGGTTAGCTCCTTCGAAGGAGACACGGCGGATAAAGATCATGTATTCCAAAGGCCCGGCCATGAAGGGCGACCCAGCCAACTCCGGAAGATTTCTTCAAATACGCCAAGAAATACAAAGAAGGCGCCGACCTTCGCGCCTGACCAAACCTGGTCCCGCTGCGCTGGACAAAGGAGATTGCCACGCGCGGTGAGATCGGCAAATCCGACGGCCCATTCGCCATCGACACGTTGACGCTGCCCTACGACAATCCGCATAACGCCCTATTCTTCGTCACCGGTGTCGACTTCATGCCGTCCGGCGAACTTGCGATCTGCACTGCGCACGGTGACGTCTGGCTCGTCAACGGTCTCCAAGACAACTTGCGGCGATTGACGTGGAAACGATTCGCGACCGGCCTCTACCAACCGCTCGGCCTAAAGGTCGTGAACGGAAAAATCGTCGTGCTTGAACGTGGGCAGCTAACTCGTCTTGCACGATTCCGACGACAATGGCGAAGCCGACTTCTACGAATGCCTCTCCAACTACTGGCACACCGGCAACGGTGAACACTCCTTCGACACCTGCCTCGAAACCGACCGCGACGGCAACTTCTACTTCTTCAAGACCGGCGATCCGGACACGCCGACTGGCGGCTGTCTGCTCCGCGTGCCGAAGGGCGGCGGCAAGGCGGAAATCTTCGCCACCGGCTTCCGCCATCCGATCGGCCTCGGCATCTCACCCGACGGCCTGATCACCGGCGCCGATCAGGAAGGCAATTGGATGCCGATGACGCGCATCGACGTGTACCACAAGGGCGGCTTCTACGGCGACATGCGGGCGCATCACCGGCCGACGCCGCCGAAGACTTATGATCCGCCGCTACTGTGGCTGCCGAAGGAGGCGGACAACTCGGCCGGCGGGCAGATGTGGGTGCCGCCGAGGGCAAATGGGGGCCGCTCTCAGGACAGATGCTGCACCTGTCCTACGGCCGCTGCAAGATGTACCTGGTCATGCCGCAGAAGGTCGGCGACGTGAGGCAGGCCGGGGCGGTCGATCTCGGCCTGTCCTTCCTGTCCGGCACCATGCGCGGCCGTTTCGGGCCGGACGGTCATCTCTACGTGTGCGGCCTCAACGGCTGGCAGACGGCGGCGCGCAAGGACGGCTGTTTGCAGCGCGTCCGCTACACCGGCAAGCCGCTGAACGTGCCGGTCGCCCTCGCCGTCCACGAAAATGGCGTCCGCCTGACCTTCGCGGAGGAGCTGGATCGCAAATCGGCGGAGGACATGGCGAAGTACCGCGTCGAGGTCTGCAACTACCGCTGGAGCGCCGACTACGGCTCGAAGCACTGGTCGGCCGCCAACCCCGACAAGGAGGGGCACGATCCGGTCGCGGTCGAGTCGGCCACGCTGTCCGCGGATGGCAAGAGCGTGTTCCTGAAGCTGAAGGAGGTGAAGCCGGTGATGCAGATGTTCATCGGCTATGACGTCAAGACGGCGGCGGGAGCGACGGCGAAGGGGACAGTGTACAATACGATCCACAAACCGGCGCCCAGCCAGTAGATGGTCCGGGCGCCCATCCAAGAGGCCTAACGAATATGACGCAAACAGCAATGCTGAACGAGATCCTTCCGGCGGTGCGCTCGCTTTCCCGAGCGGACAAGCTGCGACTGATTCACGAGCTAGCTGGGGAAATGCTGCGTGAAGCTGACGCGCTGCCTTTTGTGGCAGGCGCTTCGTATCCAGTGTGGTCGCCGATTGACGCCTTCGAGGCTGCCGCCGCGCTGCAAGGAATGCTCGATGCCGAGGTGAAGACTCCATGACGTTTCAAGCCGTCCAGTTTCCATTCACCGTACCCGATCCAGCATTGGGTCCAATCGGACTTCAACCGTATTTACCAATTGTCCTCGCACGTGACAGTGTGCTGCAAAAGGCTAATGGATTGCTCGACACCGGGGCAACCGTAAACGTCCTACCGTACAGTGTCGGATTGCAACTCGGGGCCAAGTGGGACGATCAAACTGTGCCGTGTCGATTGACCGGAAGCCTCGCACAGGTCGAGGCTCGCGGTTTGTTACTTGATGCGACCGTCGCCAATTTCCCAGTTGTCCGTCTGGCATTCGCTTGGGTAAGAACGGACGAGGTGCGCCTTCTCCTGGGACAAGTGAATTTCTTTCAGGAATTCGACGTGTGTTTCTTTCGTTCGCGTAAACTCTTCGAGGTCAAACCCAGGTAAGCCCGAGCAAAGAACCACGCCCCGGCCGCACCAGAAGAGAGGCACGATGAGCACAACCCGCAAACCGCCGCGACTCGCCAAACCCACCGATCCGTTCTTTTTCGGTTGGCGCGACACCTGGCGGATGGACAAGATTGGGCGACGACGCTCGGTCCAGGTTCCCTTGACGGAAGAAGACGTGCTGCATCCGCAGGAGGGAGACTACATTGTCCACAGCAACCTGCACGGGGAAGATCGCGACTATCTGCGTAACGTGTTTCGATATGTGCTGGCCGACCTCCCCGGCGCCCTGGTCTTTTCCAACCTCGGCATCTTCTGGGACGACCCGTCTCTGCGGCACCATGCGCCGGACATTGCCGTGATTTTTCGCGCGCGAACCCACCACAACTGGCAAAGGTTCGACGTGGCCCGTGAAGGCGTGCGACCGCGATTGATCATCGAGATCACATCCCCGAGCACGCGCCATGCCGACGTTGTAACGAAGCGCGACCATTACCATCGTGCCGGCGTTGAGTATTACGTCATCGTCGATGAACTCCCCGAGGAAAACGAGGATGACGACGTGCGGCGGCTGCAATTATTCGGTTTTCGGCGTAACACCCAGCGCTATCGACGGCTCGCGTTGGACGAGCAGGGCCGGTTGTAGTTGGAGCCGATCGGCGTGTTTCTCGGAATCGAGGGCGACCACGTTATCTGTTTCGACCGCGACGGCGTCCGCATCCCGACCTATACCGAACTCGACCAAGCCCGGATCGCGGCCGAAGAACGTATCCGGCCGCTGGAACAATCTCGCCGCCGCAACGGCGGCCGGAAGTGAGAGGGTAACGAATGGGCACTATTCCGGTGACAAACTCCGGCACCGTCTGCTGGTTCGATTTGACGGTAAGCCGAGCGGCAGGAAGCGGCCGCCTTCACGATGTTCGTGTGCGGCTGTGACAGGGTTGCATCCAACTTTTGAAGGAACAGAGTAGAAATGGAACAGGGGTGGCGCGCTCGTTTTCGGAGACGACTTCCCACCCCTGTTCCCGTTTCTCGCCCCTCACCCCCGGCCCCTCTCCCCGGAGTATCGGTGAGAGGGGAGAAGTGCTGTTGGATTGGTACGCGCGCCGCCGCGCCCGCCGCTGGAACCGCCACGGCTACCGCCGCCGCTGCCGCCACGCTCCTCACGCGGCTTGGCTTCGTTGACGGTCAGAGCGCGTCCTTCGATCTGCTGGCCGTTCATCGCCTTGATGGCGGTCTGGGCCTCCGAGTCGCTGCCCATCTCGACGAAACCGAACCCCTTGGAGCGGCCGGTGTCGCGGTCCATGATGATCTGGGCCGACTGCACCGTGCCGTGCGCCCGAACATCTGTTCCAGAGCGCTGTCGGTGGTTTCGTAGGACAGGTTGCCCACGTACAACTTCTTACCCATCGAGTCATCCTGAAAAGGGAATGCAAAGCGGTCCGGAGACGGAATTAGCCTCCGCGAGATCGCTTCGTCTAGGGCTGTTGAAAAGCGTCGAGGGGATGAGGTAGGCAGCATCAAGACCATGGCGAGGTCCGCGAGACCCATTGCCAGATGATATAGGGAGCGGCCGCAACTCTGGACAGTATCCCCGACGCCTGGGCGAAGCGTCGTGTACCTCAACCGGCGTGCCCGACCGCTGTCCGACCGGCCGGCAACTTCACGTTCCAGGCGAGGCCAAGGAGGGCGAGGCCGCGGATGACCCAGTAGCTCATGTCGATCTGCCACCAGCGCAAGCCGTGCCGGGCCGACGTCGGAAAAGCGTGATGGTTGTTATGCCAGCCTTCCCCCAGCGCCAGCACGCCGAACACGAGGTTGTTGCGACTCTCGTCGTGCGCTCGGAATGGCCGGCCGCCCCAGAGGTGGCAGACGGAGTTGACGCTCCAGGTCATGTGGTGGACGAGGAAGATGCGGGCCAAACCGCCCCACAACAAGCCCAGGAACGCGCCGGACCACGAGAGCGAGATGAGGCCGCCCAACAGGGTCGGGAGGAGGAGTCCAAGTGCCACCCACACGGGGAAGAGCGCCTGGCCACGCGCAGAGGGCCATCCTGACGCAGGTCCTTGTTGTAGCGGTCCAGGTCGGCCGGGTCGGGCTTGAACACCCAGCCGAGGTGCGCGTGCCACAGGCCGCGCAGCAGGCCGAGGATTCCCCGACCGTGCAAGTGCGGGGAATGGGGATCGCCGGTTCGGTCGCTGTGCTGATGGTGGCGCCGGTGCATGGCCACCCACTTGAGCATCGGTCCCTGCACGGCCATCGATCCGAGAGCGGCCAGGATGAACTGGACCACGCGGTTCGTCTCAAAGGAATGGTGCGTGAACAGGCGGTGGAAGCCGACGGTGATGCCCAGGGCGGTGAAGACGTACATGCCCATGAGCACGCCCAGGTGGGTCCAGCTGAAGCCCCAACCCCACAGCAGGATGCCGCTGGCAACCAGTCCGCCGAATGGGAGTGCGACGGCGAGCAGGCTGAGCAACCGGGTTGTGAGCGTGGAGCCGCTCGGACGGTTCCTCGGAGAGTATTGTCGGTTCGGCGTTCGGAAATGCCGGTTCGATCGAGTGGTCGATCATGGGTCGTTCCCCCATCTTCAATCGCTGGCCGAGAAGATCGCGCGGCAGGCGACGCAATCTTGCCGGCGGTGTTGCCGTTTCCAGCGGATTGATGGTCTGGCGATTGTTCGAGATGCGTTTCGGGTTCGCGAGGAACCCCGATTGCGAGTGCGGCGGCGACTCGCCGGATCATCCTAACCGCAGTTCTTCTTGAATTCGGCCCAACTGACCTTCCACGAGGACCATCTCCTCATAGAAGGCCGTCACGGCTCGATCCTTCGCCTCGGCTGAGGTGCCGGTCAGGTTGGCGACCTGACACATGAACTGAATGAAGCCGTTGATGCGTTGACTCATGGCTTCGATGCGCCGCAGACGTTCCTCCATGGTCCAGGGCGCGGTCGTCTCAACGACCGCCGGCGCTTTGCTCCGTGTGCGCGATGCAACGGTTCGGGACTTGGCTTTCACGGTCGTGGTCATGGAGGATGTTTCGCCTTTGGGCCGATCGGGGAAAATGCCGGGCACGACGGCAGAGCGCGCGGCACGGGTCACGCACGGACAGTCTTTTTCAGGACCGAGTGAATGTGGGACGTCGTGAAGACGACGGGGGCTCCGACCCGCAGTTTCGAGAAGCCGGTAGCGGCCGGTTTCTTGGCCAGTTTGGCACGGAACGAACAACCCTCGATGTGGGTGATCTCGACCGACAGGGTTTCAAACGCCTTCGTGCTGTTCACGAACGTGAGTTTGACGAAATCCCCAATGCGAAGCCCCTGAATTTCCTTCAGAAGCTCCACATCATCAATGCCCTCCTGTTGTCGCATTTCCTCAATGTTCTCGATCTGCACGGAATTTGACACGATAGGGTCCTTTCACCCACCAAAGTCGATCACGGTTCCGGCTCGTGAGCCTCTTTGGAACAGGCTCTAGGGAGCGGAGCAAGGTGCTGCTTTAACCTCGGCCACAGGCGACAACAGTTTCTTGAGCTTCGGGGTCGAGGTGAGGATATTCCCGTTGCTGTCGGCCACCAGAAAATAACTGTGAGCAACCTTGACGGAAGAAGCATCCGCCCCGAGGAGGACGTTCACTCGATAGTGATCGTCCCACAATCGGCGGACCTGCACCCTGTAGAGGTCACCCAATTCACCCAGGGTAAGCAGGATGTGTTTGCCGATCGTTGTGTTCAGTTCCTGACGGTCCTGCTTATCCTGATCTTTGTGTTGCTTATCTTGCTGTTTCGTTGGCATCGTCATTTCCAGATCCTGGTTGAGGAAAGCTCGCGGCCACATGACGCATTCTAACCGCTCCCGGACGGGCGCGGTTCTGAAACAACATTCCTGTCTCGGACAGATTCTCAGGGTTCCCGCAGAGTCGAATCCGCTTCCGGTGTCACTCTTCGCGGTCTGAACACCGACCCGTCTGCGCACTCCGTAACAACCCGGCACGCCAGGTAAGCGAGCCGCTTTGCGCGGCTGGCCTTTGGTATGGAGAGTTAATTTAATGGAATCGAACCATGGCCTCGATCGACATCTCCGTGCATTCGAGGACGAAAACGAACGTCCTACTCCGCACGCTCGATGTCCGCCACGTTCAGGAGAAACGTTCTGGGGAACCGGAAGGCATCAGGAATGTAGAGCAACACTCTGATTATACTGATCGACGGACGCAATGACCAGTCCTCTTGGTTAAGATCCTTCGCCGACTTGAAGACGGCGCGTGACGTTCCGGTCGGAGTGAAGGGTCGAGGAAGTCGAGTTTCCGTTCGCTCCGACTCATCGAGATGTCGGCGGAGAAGGAGATTCGATCACGGCGTGTTTGGTCGCGGCTCATCCAACCTGGATTGCACACGGCCCCCGAGAAATGGCGGTGCACGGCCCGACACCAGCCTGACTGCGCAAGCGAAGGTAACTACCTGCCAGCTCTTCGCTTGCGCGTCAGGCTGGTGTCGGACGGTGCGCCATCCAGGCCAACGCCTATGGCTTTTTCGGAGTTGCGAGGGCCTCCTCGGCCGACTTCCGCACCAGTTTCCAGGCGCTCAATGACAGATTGTGTTCCACGTTGCTCTGGTCGAGGTACATGCCTACCTGAAGTCTCGTCGAGAGATCCAGATACTGAAAGGAACCTGAACCAGCGACCGGCAGGTTGGTCTCCAGAACCTGGCGGTCGGTCCCCGCGGTCCAGAGCACGGAGCGGTCGGGCACGAACCGGAGCGGCGAAGACGGCTCCCTTGTGGCGAACAGGCGGTCCCAACTCCTTTCCCGTGGCGGTGTCCCACACATGCGCGGCGCTTTCGCCTGAGCTAGTCCCCGTGGCAATCATGGTTTCATCGGGACTGAAGGCCACGGTCACAACTGAATCGGCATGTTGCAGCGGCGGACCGATCGGTTCGCTCGACTCCAGATCCAACAGCCGGGCAACATTGTCGCCCGCCGTCCCCACGATGACCCGCCGGGCATCGCGGCTTGGTGCCATGGAAACGGGTCTGCCGGTCAACCGAACCGGGCGATTGAGCGGCTGGCTAGTGCGGACATCCCAGCCGTGGACCTGGAACGTCGAATCGCCCGTGTAGGCCCGGGCGCCATCTCGGCTCAGGGCGACGACCGTCACTTCCGCGGGGTGAACCAGGGCGTTGCCGACCGGTTTGCCTGTCGCCACGTCCCACACCTGAGCTTTGCCGTCGCGGCAACCCGTTATGGCAAACCGGCCGTCCGCGGACAGCGCTACCGTGTCCACCTCGGCGCCGTGAGACCAGGTTTTTTCGTGGACCAGCTTTCCCGTCTCTCCATTCCACACGCGCACCTGGCGGTCGTAATTCGCGGTGACGATCGTGCGGTTGTCGTCGGAGAGCACCAGCCGTGGAATGCCGACGTTGTGCGCGATTGGCGGACCCACCGGTTTGCCGGTCAGGGCGTCGAAGAGCTGAACCTTGTTGCCGTCCAGCAACGCGGCGAGCCGGCTACCGTTCGGACTGAGGGCCAGGTTGTGAACCTTGTCGGTCTGGAGCGCATGACTCGTTTGCTCGAACCGGGAGGTGAGGTCCCATAGCAAGGTCGTTTGCCCCGAGGTGCCGATGGCCAGCAGTTTGCCGTCGGGACTGAAATCGGTGGTGTAGATCCAACCGTTGCCAAGAACCGTCTGTCCCAGCATCTGCCCGGTTGCGGTTCGATAGACGACCGTCTCCCAGGTTTTTCCACCGGCTGTGCAAAGTGAGCGATCGTCGCTCAGAGATCCTCCGAGATCAGCGTCTTTCACACCGATCCATTCCAATTGGCCCATTTTTTGGCCAAATTGGGGCACGGTCGCATCGGACTGCCAGAGCCGCAGTTTGCTCGCGCCGATCGTAAACAGACCGCTGCCGTCTCGGTTCATGGCTGCGAGATGCGTCTGTTGAGCGATCGCGAACTTACGCCCCTCCTGGGCCTTCCCGTCCACCAGATCCCACTGTTGGGCCAGGCACTGGCTGTTACCTTGAGCATTGCGAACCTCGCTAACGAGCAGCAATGTGGCGGTGGACGTATAGGCGACGCTCAGCACCGCGCCGCTGAGCTTTAGCTCCAGGCCGATGTTGCCCGTCGTCACATCCCAGATGCGTGCTTTACCATCCTGACAACCGGTGAGCAGGGTTCTTCCATCGGGCCTGAAGGCGACCGACCGCACGGTCCGGGGATGTTCCATGAAGGTCGCGCTGAGTTTCCCGGTGGCGGTTTCCAGCAGGCGGACGACCGCTTTCCCACCCCTGGTCCAGCTGCCCGAGCGCGTGCCGGGACCGGAAGCGATGGCAAGAAGCCGGCCATCGCGACTCCACGCCAGGGCCGCTATCGGAAGCCCGATCTCGACACGATGCAGGGGCTGCCCGGTCAGCACGTCGTGGATGACGACCGACGATTTGCCGTCTTCTTTGCCCAACCCGCTCTCGCCAATGTTTCCGGTGGCCACTCTATTGCCGTCCGGGCTGAACGCGATCGCATGGACACGATCGTGGTCCAGAATCAGGCGTAGCCGCGGTTGCAAGAGGTTCGACCAGCCGGCCAGGTTAAGACGGCAGATCTGCTGCAAATCGGGATCCTCGGCATAGTTCATGCTCCGGGCGAACCAGAGAAGCCCGAGCCGGAGGTTGCCCTTTTTGCAGAATTCTCGACCTCGTTCCAGGTACAACTCCGCGGTGTTGCGCCGCGCCAGCCGGATGGCTTTCTCGGCGACTTTTTGCTCGCTCACGGCAAGTTCGCGCGCCTGCGTCTCCAGCGTCGCCTGGTCCACCGCGTTTTCTTTCGCCTCGCCGGCTTTCTTCAGGGCCTGCTCGGCCTGGTTCGTCAAATCCTCGGCGACGAGACGGCCGCGTTGTTCCTGGCGCGCGAACCACAACACCCCGATAATCGCTCCGAACACCAGCACCACAGTCAAGAGAAGGAGAGCCGCGGCCGCCGGCCGACGCCACGCCCAGGAAAGGCCGCGCCGCAAAAGCGAGACTGGCTGCGCGAGAATGGGCCTCCCTTCCAAAAATCGCTCGAGATCCTCCGCCAGTGCCGCCGCCGAGGCGTAACGTCGAGCGGGCTGCTTCTCCAGACACTTGAGACAGATCGTGTCCAGGTCGCGCGCCGACTCCGCGCTGCAGCCGCGACGGCGGCACCGGCTTCTCCTGGAGGACTTGCATCAGGGTCTCGGCGGTGTTGGTGCTGCGGAAGGGGGGGCCGCCCGTCAGCAGCTGGTAGAACACGGCTCCGAGAGCGTAGACGTCCACGGCTGGGCCGGCGGTATGTTTCGCATCCATCGCCTGCTCGGGAGCCATGTAGCTCGGCGTGCCCAGCACCGTACCGGTCACCGTGGGGCCCGCGGCGGCATCGACGATCTTGGCCAGGCCGAAATCGCCGAGACGCGGCGTGCCGTCCGTCGCCATCAAGATGTTGCTCGGCTTGATGTCACGGTGAACGATCCCCGCCCGGTGCGCGTGTTCCACCGCTCGCGCCAGAGTCAGCAGTAGTTGGACCGCCTCTCGGGCTGGGAGCGGCAGGCCGCGCAGACGACGGGTCAGTGTCCCGCCCGGGAAGAACTCCATGGCGAAGAACGGCAGGCCATTGACCACGCCGACTTCGTGGATCGGCACAATGTTCGGGTGCTGCACCCGAGCCAGCGCCTCGGCCTCGGTCTTGAAGCGCGTCAGGTGCTGAGCACTGGCATGAGTTCCACCTCGCATCATCTTCAGGGCGACGAGCCGGTTCAGCCCAACTTCGCGCTTTCCAGACCACGCCCATCGCGCCGCGCCCGAGTTCCTCGAAAAGCTCGTAGCCAGGGACCTTTGGCGTGCGTGAGGACCGCAGGGGCATGGTGGGGAGCGCCGGCGGCCCTTTCATGGTCCCACTGTGCGAATTATCCGTTGCGTTAGGCAGGACCCGCGTTGCATCCGGCGATCGGTCAGGTTCCGTTGCCGTGAGGGGCGTGGGGAGGGGAGGCGGGCCGCGCCGTTGTTCCGCGGCTGTCGGTACGGAGGGGCAGACATCCCTGTCTGGCTGTGCGCCGGCAGACAGGGATGTCTGCCCCACGGCAACAGATACAGGCGGTGCGAGTGTCACCGTCGCCTCGGCGCTCGCAGGGCGTGGAACACCGACATGGCCGCAGCGGGGGCAGCGACTCGGGGAAGTTGCCGCCGTTTCCGTGACGCTCAACAGTTGCCGGCATTTTGGACACGGGTAGGTAATCATGTGCGTTCTCAGCGTCGGTGCGATTCGCCCCTCTCCCCTGTACTCAGGGGAGAGGGGTTGGGGGTGAGGGGTGGGTCGCAGAACAGTGCTCTGGCCCTCGCCCCTCATCTCTCACCCCTCACCCCCAACCCCTCTCCCCTGAGTACAGGGGAGAGGGGAGCGTATTCGCACCCACTCAGGGCAGACTCGGCCCAGGCAGCGAATCCAAGCGCTCACGGACCTCACGCCATTCTTCAGCCGGCATCACGCGAACCCCGCCGCGATCGTCGAGGATCATCCCCGTCCGGGCCTGCACCCAGAGGGCGAGTCTCTCGGGCGAGCCTTCCAGGGGCCGGGGCACTGTCCAGGCGCAGGATGGACATATCCGGCCGGACGGTGACCAATGTCTGGTCGTCGGCGAAGGCTACGTGTCTCCAGGTGGGGGCTTTGCTCAGCCCGCCGTGCTTCAACTCGGGGCCGAACGGCTTGGTCGAATTGATGTCCCACAGGCGAAGGGTCTCGTTCTTGCCCGTTACGGCCGTTCGTGCATCGGGACTGATGGCAACTTCCAGGGTATCGTGTCGCAACGGCAAACCAAGCGTGCTGCCCGGCACGTTTTCGCCCAAGAACGCCACGGAGGGTCCCGCTGCACCGGCCAGGAAGCGCTTGCCGTCGTCGGTCACCGTAAGGCAATGCACGGCCCCATGCACGGATACGCCCTTGCCAATCGGAGTGAGCGTCGGCACTGCAAACTGAAACACGAACGAGGACCATGTGCCGGCCACGACGCTCTTGCCGTCGGCAGCGAAGGCCACCGCGCTGCACCGGTTGTGCAGCGAGCGCTGGGCCAACTCTGTGCCTGCTTCCAGATCGATCAGGTGCAGTTTGCGGTCGTTGCCTCCCGTCACGGCCATTCGACCATCGGAACTTAGCTTGGCGTCCATGATGATGCCTCCGATGACCACTTCTTTTCCCGTCGGTTTGCCGTCAATCCCGTCAAGGCGTTGCACTTTATCGTCGGCCGTAACCGCGAGGATCGTCCGGCCGTCGGCTCCGAGGTCGTAGTATTTGCCCGGTCGCGGCGGTTGGAACGGCTTGCCGATCGCTTGGCCCGTGACGGCGTTCCAGAGCTGAAGCTCGGAATTCTTCGCTACGGTTAGCACGGTCCGGGCATCGGGGCTGAGAACGAGGTTCTCGATCGGCTCCTTCCGCGCCAGCACGACCTTCACCGCGGGGGTCGGCTCCAACCGCCACAACCGCGTCGAGGACTGGTCGCTGGTGAGGATGGTCGCTCCATCCGGCGTGATCGCCACGGCACTGAGAGGAGACGCCAGGTACATCTGCGGACAAAGGCGTTCGTAGGTATCGGTATCGAAAATGTGGGCTCGATAGTCGGTAGTCCCGATGACGATACGCCCGCCGTCGCTGCTGAGTCCGAGGCAGATCGCGTACGACCCGACATACAACTCCTTGCTCGACAGCTTGCCGGTGGCCCGATCCCAGAAACGAACGCGGCTATCGACGCCCCCAGTGACGATCAACTCCCCATCTTCCTGTACGGTCAGGCAAAAGGCAGAGGGTTGCCGCATGGTCTCGCCCAGCGGCGTCAACTTGTCCGTATCCCAGCACTGCACGCGGCCCAACTGCGGATTCGCGTCATAGGAGTTGTAGCAAGTCGCCGTCACGAATGACTGGCCGTCCGGGAAAAAGGACGCGCCCGTGACGGCATGATCGTGCTTGATTTCTTTCGGTTTCTGCGGGTCGGCCAGCGTCCAGATCCTGGCGAATTTGTCGTGGCAACCGGTCAGCAAGAGTTTGTCGCCCGCTTGCAGAGAGACGGCCCAAACAGTGCCCTTGTGTTTCAGCGGAGGAGTCAGGGCCTGCCGCGACTCAACATTCCAGACCCGGGCTTCACCGCGTTGCTGGGCGGTCGGTCCCCTGGCCGACCAGTTATCCCCGGTGCCCACGGCCAGGAGCTTTCCCGACCGGCTCCAGGCGAGACAACGGACCGGGCCATCGTGTACGAACGGCGTCCCGATTGGAAGCCCGCTGTTGATGTCCCAGAGGAAGACTTTGCCGTCGGCCGTGCCGGTGGCGACTTTTGTCCCGTCCGGCGAAACCGCGGCGGCCCCTACCACGGCGGAGTGCGGCAGAGAGTGGACGACCTGGGCCGTCAGACGGCGCACCCAGGTCGCCAGGTTGAGCCGAACGGCTCGTTGGACCATCTCCGACCGTTTCTGAAGCTCGGGTGAATCGACCTGCGTCAAAGTCAGACTGCGCGCGCAGCCAGAGCAATCCCTCGCTTGTGGTTCGCTCATTGGCGCACAGGTCCAATCCGCGGTCCAGCGCCTGGCTGGCCAATGTCAGTTGAGCGGATTGGTTGGCGTTGACCGCCTGGTCCCGACGCTTATCGGCTTTGGTTCTGGAATCGGTTTCCAGGCCTGCTAACCGCTCTGCCTCGCCGGCATCTCTTCGGTATCCTGACGCGATTTCTCGGTCTGTCTTGTCAGTTCCTCGGCCTGGACGCGCTGGCGGTGCTGATAGCCGGCCAGGCCGAGACTGGCCAGTTGCAGGAGGACGATGCCGACCACCACGACCAGGATGCTGGCTGCCGCCGCCGGTTGCCGGCGCGACCATTTGACAATCCGCCCGACGATTCCCGCAGGTCGAGCCTCGATCGGCCGCCCTTCGAGAAATCGCCTCAGATCGTCGGCGAGCGCCTCGGCACTCCAGTAGCGCTTGCCCGGCGACTTGGCCAGGCACTTCAGACAGATCGTTTCCAGGTCGCGCGGCACGTTCGGTTGCAACTGCCGCGGCGGCACGGGATCATCGCTCAAGACTTGCAGGAGCGTATCGGCGGTATGCGCTCCGCGGAAGGGAGGCCGGCCGGTCAGCATCTCATAAAGCGTCGCTCCCGTTGCCCAGATGTCAGCCGGCGGGCCGATGCGCTTGTTGTCGCCGCGGGCTTGTTCGGGAGCCATGTGGGTCGGCGTGCCGAGGATCGCGCCGGTCCCCGTTGGACCTTCCACGTGGTCGAGGTGCTTCGCCAGGCCGAAGTCCGTGATCTTGGGAAGAAAGGGAGTCCTCGGCTGGGATGAGATCGAGCCGGCCTCCACCGTCTTGTCTGGAAGACTGGTCCCGCTGGCGTCCCGGCTGGAGACGGACATTCCCAGGGTGTCCGCGTTCTTGCCCGGTACGAGATCCACGAGCAGGATGTTCGCCGGCTTCAGGTCGCGGTGAACGATGCCTTGCAGATGAGCGTGGTGGATGGCCCGAGCGATCTGCTCGGCCAGAAGGGCCGACTGCCGCGGCGGCAGAGGCGTGCCGTCGAGACGTTGTTCCAGCGTGCCGCCGCCGACGAATTCCAGCGAGAAGAACGGGCGTCCTTCATGCTCCCCGATTTCGTGGATGCGAACGATGTGCGGATGCTGAAGCCGAGCCACCGCTTCTGCCTCGCTCCGAAAGCGGATGCGCTGCTCCGGGCCGGCCAGAACGTCGTCGAGGATCATCTTGAGGGCGACGATCCGGTTGAGTCCGGTTTGCCGGGCCTTGTAGACGACGCCCATGCCGCCGCGGCCGAGTTCGCCGAGGATCTCGTAGCCGGCCACGCGCTCCAGCTCCTTCTCGCCCGGCACGGCTGGCCGCGAGACGCGCCCACAGCGTGGGCAGCGATACGCCAGGGTAGCCGTCCCTCCGGGGAAGGTTAGCTGCTGCTGACACTGAGGGCAGGCGTAGGAGAACATGAGTGTCCAGGGTTGCCGAAAAACCGCGGAGGCTGCGAGGCAATCGTTTACTCGAACACGAGCTTACCCTGTGGCTTGAGCGAATTCAATGATTTTTCAGCGGTTCCGCATTCTGCTCCCCCAGTGATCGAGTTTCGGCTGAAACCCTGCCGCTTGTTCCGTGGTATGATTCTTGGCCCCGCCCTGAAGTCTATTCCGAGGTGCGCATGCTTCGCTGTTTCCTGTCTCTCGCCGTCGTTGTTGTTGCCGTCCCCACCTTCGCCGCCGACGCTCCACGCCGGGTCAGCGACTTTTCCCTGCGCGACACAGCCGACAAGCCGCATTCGCTCGCCGAATTCAAGGACAAGAAGGCCGTCGTCGTCGTTTTCCTCGGCACCGAATGCCCGATCAGCAACGCCTACCAGCCGCGCCTCGCCGAGTTGCACAAGGAGTTCGCTCCGAATGGCGTTGCGTTCCTCGCCATCAACAGTAACTGGCAAGACACGCCGTTGCGCGTCACCGGGCACGCCAAGGAACACGGCACACCGTTCCCGGTGCTGAAGGACACGGCCAACGTCGTCGCCGACCAGTTCGGTGCCCGCCGCACACCCGAGGCGTTCGTCCTGCTGCCCGACGGCACCATCCTCTACCAGGGACGCATCGACGACCAGTTCGGCATCGGCATCAAGCGGTCGGAGCCAACGCGGCGCGATCTTTTCGAGGCCCTCGAGGATACTCTGGCCGGTAAACCCGTCCGCGTGGCGAAGACCGACGTCGCCGGCTGTATCATTTCGCGGACTGTCAAGCCGAAGGACGAGGGCAGCGTCACCTTCACCCGTGACGTGGCTCCGATCGTGCAGAACCACTGCCAGGAGTGCCATCGCCCGTCGCAGGTCGGTCCCATGTCTCTGCTCACCTATGAGGACGCCCTCAGCTGGTCGGCGATGATCCGCGAGGTCGTCGAAGAGAAGCGGATGCCGCCGTGGCACGCCGATCCCAAACACGGCAAGTTCGCCAATGACCGCAGTTTGTCCGAGAAAGATCGCACCACGCTGCTCAGCTGGATCGACCAGAAATGTCCCAAGGGCGATCCGAAAGACATGCCGAAGCCGAAGACGTTTGCCGAGGGCTGGCGCATCGGCAAGCCGGACGCCGTCTTGGGCATGAAGGTGCCGATCACCGTGCCGGCGAAGGCCGACAACGGCATCCGCTATCAGTACGTGCCCATTCCGACCAATTTCGACGAGGACAAATGGGTGCAAGCGGCGGAGGCCAAGCCGGGCAACCGCGGCGTGGTGCATCACATCATCGTTTACATCATTCCACCGGGAACCTCGATGAAGGACCTGCGCGGCGGCCCGGACGGCATCGGCCGCGGTTGGCTCGTGGCTTATGCCCCCGGCGACATGCCCGCGGTTTATGCCGACGGCGTTGCCAAGAAGCTACCCAAGGGTTCGATGCTGCTCTTCCAGATGCACTATACCCCCAACGGCGTCGAGGCGACCGATATGTCCTCGGTCGGCCTGATCTTTGCCAAGGAGCCGCCGAAGTCGGAAGCGAAGACGCGCGGCATCGCCAACCGGATGGTGATTCCGCCAGGCGACGACAACTATGAAGTCAAGTCGGCCACGACGTTTCCCCAGGACACCGAGATCATCAGTCTGATGCCGCACATGCACCTGCGCGGCAAGGATTTCTCGTATCGCGTCGTCTACCCCGACGGCAAGGCGGAAACGCTGTTGGTGGTGCCGCACTACGACTTCAACTGGCAGAGCGTGTACCGCTTCGAGAAGCCGTTGAAACTGCCGGCCGGTTCGCGCATCGAATGCACCGCCCACTTTGACAACTCGACGAAGAACCCGAACAATCCGGACCCGAAGAAGACGGTGCGCTGGGGTGAGCAGACGTGGGATGAGATGATGATTGGGTTTGTGGATTATGTGAATGCGCCGGAGAAGAAATAGACGTTTAGCGGTTTCAAAATTGAGCACGCAGCGCAAGCAAGTGGGCACTTGCTTGCGCTGCGTGCTCAGATCACCCACCACGTTTCTCCCGAAGCTCCGCGGGAATCTTCGACGGGATATTGGCCTTCACCGACTCGGCCCGTTCGTCTGCCTTCTTGAATTCCTCTTCGATTTCCTGACGGTTGTCGAAGTAATAGACGAGGGCAGCATAGACATCGGCCAGCGTGATGCCCGGAAACATGTCCACGATCTCATCCGGGCTGTAACCACGCATTTCGTGCCAGACCACGATATCCTGAACGCGAATGCGATGGCCGGCGATGCACGCCCGACCACCGCAGATGCCAGGTGTCTTTTCGATGTGTTTGACTGGTACGCTTTCCACGACTGGCTCCTCGAACGAGATTCAGCGCGGATCAGTCCGGTGGTCGCTTCCGTCGGATTCATGAAGCATGCAAGCTGCGCGTGACCTCGTTACCATTGTTTTCTTCCACACGCCGCCACCGGTTCAGCGTCCCTCGCAAATCTTTTCGATAGCTTCGGACGCCGCTTGGTCAAATGGATGACCAAGCCGACCGAATCTCTGGATATGAGGCACAGCCTCCCGCGTGCAGGGCCAATCTGGCCCAATGCGACTGTGGCTTCGCATCTGAGCCTCTGCGATTCCTTCTCGTCTTTCAAGATTCTGACGAGCACCGGAATCGCTGGTGAACCGTCGGGACCGAAGCAGCCCAGGGTATGTATGATATGCCCACGGATTTCTTCACGATATGCCTCCGGGTCGGATACTTTGAAAGTGATCCGTGAGTCGATTATTTCAATCAAGGTTGTGGTAGCGTCTTTGGCCGGACGCCCGATTCTACCCAATGTGATTACTGCCGCCTCACGAGCATGTTCGTCTCTTAACGCTTCGGTGAGAGCGGGTACTACCGCTTCGTCAACAGCTCCTACATCACCAAGGCTATGGGCTGCGTAATGTCTGAGCGCAGGGTCCGTCGCTTTCAATGCCTTCAACAAGGCGGGGACTACGGCCTTGGTACCGAACTTCCCCAATGAATAGGCTGCCCTTCCCCTGCAATCTGAGCTATCGTCTTCTTCCATAGCTCGAATGAGTGCTGGGACAAATTGTTCCCTGTACCGCGACATGCATACTGCGCTGGAGATGACGCTCGCACGCACCAGTGCATCTTCGTCCTTGAAGGAGTCGATCAACTCAGGGATGAACAGTTTGGCTGCCCTGCCAGAGTCGATCGTGACGAAATGGTACATCGCTTGAACGGCCTGAACCCGCTTCTTTGGATCTTTGTCCTTGATCTGAGCGACCATCACCTCAGCTGCGTCGGCGCCGACCTTGTTTAACGCCTCTTTCGCGGCGGTTCGGACGGTTTCATCGGAGTCGCTGAGCGCCTCCTTGAGACCGAGAACCCCCCCGACGCCCTTCGGACCCATCTCGCCAAGCAACTCAGCGGCTCGGCGGCGGAGCCAGGGTTCGCTCCCTTTCAAACTCGGAAGTCGCAGAATCACCAGTGCAGTTACGTAATCATCGTCGGACAGATGATGAGCCACTGGCGCGCTGAAACCCAGGGAGATCAGGCCAAAACAGGGCCGGATGCGGTGAGGGTCCTTTTCGCAAAGGATCTCACCAATCACTCTCCCGGACTGGTTCAGCGTTACGATTCGTCGGGGTGTGGCAACCAGGCGGCAGCCGTTGTGCAGCGGGGCGGCGCCGGTGGCTCCCTGTTCCATCCGAGCCTGCTCCGGTCCTTCCGAACCGACCCAACGGCCACGCGGCATGCTGTCGAACCCGACCAACCAGGCGGAGCCATCGGCTTGGCCGTGCTCCGAATCGGCGACGAGTATCAACCCCGGCCTTCGCCAATGGTAAAGCTTCAGTTTCAGACTTAGAAGGTCCAGGCGCCCTGCGACGCGGAGCCACCAGGCTCGCCACGCTTGTTGGCAGATCGCTTTGGCTTCGGGAATACCGACGCCAACCGTCACATTGGGTGACTGCTCCGCTGCGGTCCAGCGGAGTAATTCTTCGGCCTGCCAACACACGGCCAGGTCACTGCTCCCGAGCAATTCGATGAGGCCCGGTACGCCGCGCTCGTCCGCCGCCCCGAGAAGCCCTTGAGCCGCTCGCAGACGGACCGACGGATCAGCATCGCCCAAGCTGAGAACGGCTCGATCCCGTTGTCGTTCGTCCCCATAACGTGCAGAGAGAAACGCGGCTGCGGCACGGCGTCGAGGGCTCTTGTCGAGCGACGCCGACCTACATTCGGTCCCGATTTTCCGCTGATTTTTGGCGACGGTATCAAGGGCGTGCCAGATCAGTTCTTCGGTCTCCTCATCCTCGGCATAATCGACGTATGCCAACAACGCCGCGAGAGTACCAGGAGGAGAGCGAAGAGAGAGCAACCGAACAACCGCCAGAAATAGTTCCCGCTCGCGCTCGATAGTCTCGATGCACTCGAGGGCACGCTTGGCGACCTCAGCGTCTTTGTCAGTCTTCGCTTTGTTCAATGCAGGAAGAGCAACAACACCCAGAGCGAGTAGTTTGCGCGAGCGCCCTTGTGCGCGTCGAAATCATCGCTCCTCAACCGGCGGATTTGGTCTTCCGGCCCGAGAAGCGACCTATCCTCGGCCCGGTTGTTTTTCGCCAGGAACTCAAGAAGTTGCTTATTCTCGGTCCCCACGCCGGCTTCGCGCAATACCACCTCGTCCGGCCGGTCCGACGGCTTGGCATCGGCAGCCGATGTGGTGCGTACCGAAGGCGTGTACCAGGCAATGCCGGCAACGATCAGCAGCACAGAAGTGTTTCGCATCGCAGATTCCTTCTGAGAAACCGCAGAGGCACCGAAGCAGATAGGACTGTAGTCGTCGCGCTCCTCACCTGTCAAGCGGCAAGTGCCGGGAATTCGCCAAGCGAAAGATATGGGAACGGACCCGACGCGATGCGCAGCGCTGCCATCCGCTCTCGGGACTTGGTATAGTGACGAAAAGGGACGTGCCGTGCGTCGAAGTGACGTTTCCGCGGCAGCGAGGCCCGACAACTCAAGAGAATCCGTTCCATGGAATCTGCCGACCATCGTTGGGCTGATTTCAGCATCCGGGTGATTGCCGATCCGAGCGCGCCGTGGCTTTACGACGTGACCTTCCGGCAACGACGCAAGCCCGTAAGCAACCCGGGCCAACCCCATGCAGAGCCTCAACCGGACGTGACCGTGAGCGTGCAGTGGAAGGCAGACGGCAGCGACATCAGGAAATATCAGCAGCATCACGATGGAGGCGACTTCCCTCGACGGGAGTTCGAGAACGAAGCGCGAAGGAGGATCGACACGCTTGTGCCGTGGGTTCGCCGCGTTACCGATCTGGTCGGAAAGGTGGAGCAGTGGAGTAGCGAACTCGGTTGGAGCACCCGCCGCATCGAAAAAACGCTTGAAGATTCGCTGATCGGTAGTCATCAGGTTTCGGCCCTGATTATGCAGGAGGGAACCTGCCGGATGTTGCTCGAACCAGTGGGTCGAACCGCACCGGGCGTTGAAGGCGTCGTCGATCTTTACCGGATGCCCGCCTACGACGACATCGCCAGCCTCTATTACTACGAGGGCCGTTGGAACCTGCATTATCTCTTCCCTGACGCCCGTTCGACCGCAACGGTCCGTGAAGCGGCGAGCATCCCGCTCTCAAAGGAAGCGCTGCAGAAGGTCGTTGAAGAGATGAAGCAACATGCCGCATAACCACGAGTAGCAGACGAGAATCAAGGCCATCGAGCGCGAGTATTTGGCGACGCGGCAGGCAGTGGACCGGTTTCGAGAATCTGCTCAACGAGATCCGACGATTCTTCGCGGTGATCTGCGCCACCGAGAGATCGAACACGCTTCGGACAATCTGGAGGCAACGTACATTATCCGCCTATTCGCGGAGTTTGAGACCGGGCTGCGACTGTATTGGGATCAGGCACGGGGAACGAACCCTCCCACCCGCGATTTGATCGAGGGATTGGCCGCCATGTGCGGAGTTCCAGACGAGCAGAAGAATAATGTGCATCTTGTTCGAGAGTACCGGAATAGTCTGGTGCATGAGCGGGTAGAGGACGTTGATGCGATACCGATCGACGTGGCCAGAGGGCACCTGACTCATTTCTTCAGCTTCCTGCCGCCGAAGTGGTGATGTGAGTGATCTACCCTGGCTTATCCGGCGAATTCGGTATCGTGACGATGTGGCCGACGCGCAATACGGCTTGCCAGAACTCACCCCACCATTCTTATCACGAAGCATGAGGTCGCCAGACGAGGATCTCCCCTTTGCCTGGGACCGAAGTATCCCCTGTGTAACGCTGATAAGAGCCGGCGCGGTCTTCATAGGGAATAGAGAAACCCATTGCGTGAAGGCTCTTTGCGTACAGGCGCAAGAACGTGGGGTTGTACTGCGCAGGCGTAAGAGAAGGTGGGCAGGAGACGAACCGGCTTCAAGCAGATAATCGTCCCCCGGACCATCCACGCGCCGGTACGGATCTCGGCGCCGCCCATCAGAACAATGGTCCCGCCCTTCATCTGCAATCCGGCGAAGTCGCGCACGGTGCCCCGGACCGCGATGACGCCGCGCCGCATCCGCATCCCAATTTCCATGCCGGCCGAGCCTTCGACGAGGATGGTGCCGCCCTTCATGCCCGCGAGGCTGCCACGGTACGCGGCCCCGATCTGTCCACCGGCATTGCCGCCGATGCGGATTAGTCCTCCCGTCATCTCGGCGCCGACCCAATCCGAGGCGTCGCCGGTGACCTCGATCGCGCCCCCCTTCATGTAGGCCCCGAGGTGCATTCCGGCGTTGCCGTGGATGGTGATCCGGCCGCGTGTCATGCCGCGGCCGATCCACTTCACCCGCCCCGCGTCTCCGCGCAGCTCCAGTTCGTCGCCGCCCGCGCCTTCGATCTCAAAGAAATCATCCATGCGGTACTGGCGCTTGCCGAGGAACACCGGCAGGGTGCGCACTTCGTCGTGCCCCAGCGGCGCGATCACATCCGGCGTGAAGACCTCGGTCTCCAGCGGGACGGTCGGACGTTCCTTGAGTGTGAAGATCATCTTGCTCATGGTGAGTGGTGAGTGGTGAGTGGTGAGTGGTGAGTGGTGAGTGGTGAGTGGTGGCGAGTGGCCCTTACCACTCACCACTCACTACTCACCACTCACCAAGCCGCAGGGACGAACATCCGGGTGTTCGATCCGTTCCATCTCCACCGGATAGTTGTCGAACGACATCGTGTAGTATTGCTGGAACAGCGGCCGGATGAAGTCCTCGACCTTTTCGTCGTAGGAGGGACGGGCGATGATTCCCTTGCCCTCGACGGTCTTGCGGATCTCCCCCTCCTCGATCACTACCTCGCCCCCCTTGATGACGTAGCGCGGGTAGGAGAACATCCGGCGAATGTCCTTACTGTCGTTGAAGATGGCCACGTCCGCATCCGCCCCGACGCCCAGGTTGCCCTTGTGCGGCAGTCCCAGAGCCCGCGCCGGTCCAGCCGCGGTGATGATGGCGATTTCGTAAAGCGTATATTCTCGGTTCAATTCCGGCAGGAAGATACGGCTCAGTGCCTTGGCCGGCAGACCTTTGAGCTGCTCCTTGCGGAAATCCGCGTCCATGAGAAGTTGGATGATCTCGGGATAGCGCCAGAACGCCGCGCCGTTGGGATGGTCGGTCGTGAGGTAGATGCGCCAGGGGTCGTCGATGAGCAGCAGCAACTCCAGCCCGACGGCCCACTGGATGGCGTTGACGAGGTTCTTTTCCTTGTAGGTGTAGGGGACGACGCCGCAACCGGTCTCGTTCTCCACGTCGATGTTGCCCCACTTGCGGCCGGTCAGCTTGTAGAGCAGGTGCTGCCACGGGCCGTCGGCGGTGATCGTCACGGTGGTGCCGAACAGGACGGCGCCGGCGTCGGTCGTCAGGTTCTTGTGGGTGTTGAAATACTCGGCTAGCTTGACCGACTCCGAGCGCATCGAAGACCAGTCGTCGCCGCCGTAAGCGTGGTACTGCATGTGGGCGATGTGCGCCCGGTTGCCTTCCAGGAGTTTCATCGTCTCCAGGGTGGTGGTGTAATTGCCGGGACGCCGAGGTTGTTGCAGTGCAGGTGGAGCGGGTGCGGCAAGCCGAGGTCGTCCACGATGCCGGCGAGGGCCGAGATGATCTTGCCCGGCGTCACCTTGCCAAAGCCGGCGATTGGCTCGTGCAGGCTCTTGGCGTCCTTGCCCCACTTCCACGCCGTCACGCCGCCGGGATTGACCGCCTTCACGCCATACGCCTTGGCCGCCCAGATGTTCCAGGCCACGACGTGCCGGGCGCGTTCGAGCTCGCCCGCTTCGATCAGATCGAGCAAGATCTCGTTGTTGGCCATCAGCACGCAGCAGGATTTATCGACGATGGGCGTGTCGCGGAGTTCCTCATGCGTGTGCCGGGCCGACAGAACCGGCACGGCCGCCTCATTCACGGTGGTGTAACCGAGGCCAGCGTAGAGATAGCCGGTGATGAAGGTGGTAGGCGTGGACCCGCCGATGCCGCCGCGCGTCACGAGGGTGCGGACGAATTCCTGGTGGCGGCGGTGGTCCTCCGGGATCATGGCGCGGGCGAAGTTGAGCGCGGCTCCGGCGACGTGCGTGTGAACATCGACGCCGCCGGGAAAGACTACCATGCCCGTGGCGTCGATGCTGCGGCCGCCTTCGACGTTGGCAACGATGCGGCCGTCGGAGATGCAAACGTCCTGGATGACGCCGTTGATGTTGTTGGCGGGGTCGTAGACTTTGCCGCCGGTGATACGCAGCATGAACACTCCGTGGCGAATTCTCTCGATTCGGCGTTTCGGCCTATTCGCCTTCCGCGGCCAGGAGCGCTCGCAGGCCGCGAGCCACGAGGGCGTCCCGACTGACGCGTTTCTTTCGGGCCAGGGCGGTGCAGCGCTTTAGCAGGGCCTTGTCCAGGCGCACGGCGATGGTCTGTTCGGTTTCTCCATCTGCGGCGCGGAGGTCCTTGGCTTTCGCCTTCTCCCAGAGGGCCTGTTCCTCAGGGGTAAGCGGGCGGCTCTTTTCCGCGACGAATTCCTCGTCAAACTCCTTCGTGGCTTCGCGAAGCTCCGCCGTGGTCATCTCCCAATAGGGCTTAGTGGTTCGTTTCTGCGTCATGGTCTCCACCTCTTCAGGCGTCGCTTTTCACGCTCTGTAATCGGCCGAGCATGGATGATGAAAACAGTCTTATCTGGGTCAAGAATGTAGATCACCTGTAAGAACCGGCTCCCCCGGCCCCGACCGACGACTAACCACTTGTCTTCCTTGATTTTTCGAGGAAACGGCAACCGGGCGTGCCTCACAACCATTTCCGCTTCGTGCGGGTCCACTCCGTGCTCTGTGACATGCTCTCGGTTCCAGTCGATCCAGCGGAACTGCATTGTTCGCTCCGAGCACGACGATCCTCCGGAGACTTCAGGCTCCGCCAAGACATAGGCCTGGGAAGACGACAGTGGACAATCTTCATTTCAACAGGCGGACGAACCCCGCTTGTTCAAAGTGATGGTCCGTCGTCATGGCTTCTCCGATGCCCCGCCGATTCATGAGTACAAAACTCGCACAATCGACCAGGCTCCACTCCTTATCTTGGCGGCTTCGCAATAGCTTCCAAGCCTCCGCGTCGAGCGTGGGGTCCACGTGAATTACTTCGACGAACGGCGAGGCCTTCACCCCCTCAATGATTGTGACAACGGCGGGCCTAGAGATTCGCAGGGGGCTGGTAAGCAGCGCCACCAGTTCCGCGAGGATGTAGTTCGTGGTAACGATCTTGCGCCTTGTTGGTGCGCCGCTCGGTAGATGGTTGTTGCAAGAGAATGAAACGGCTGTTTGCGATCGACCAGATTACCCCACCCAGCGGTGTCGGCAAACAAGTCCGGCATCTCAGCCCCCCGGATCGGACTTCGCGCGGTGGTCGTCCATCAACGCTTGCCCGAGGTATTTGTCGGGCTGCATCGTCCAATCGGGCACATCGCTGGCAAACGCCCCGATAAACTGTTCCACCGGGTCAATCACCGGAGGATACTTATATTCTTCCAGTCGTCGTCGCGCAACCTCGCGCTCTTCGTCAGTGAACAGGGGCTGATATTCGGGTTGATCGTGGATGAGCGCTTCCACCGTGAGGTCGAGACGGCCGCGTTCCCAGAGAGCGGTGTAACCTTCGGAAACAGCAGGCGCGTGTAACAGAATCCGCGCCGTCTCCAGACCGCGATGCTCCGAGAGCATCTGAAAAAATCGCGTGAGGGTATGTCGCGCCTCCGTTTTTGCGCGGCAGTAGATGTCCATCATCGCGGCATCAAAACGGCATTCCAGATCGTTCGTCATGAAGTCGGCCTCATCTCACATGCGGAACGGGACAAATTCATAGTACCCGTCTTTCGCCCGAGTTCCAACAGCTACACCGCCGCCAACTTCGGCCTCATCGGGATTGTTAGCGGCGGCTTCGCCGCCACCGCCTTGTAGATGCGCCGGATCACTTCTTCGTCCGTCGGATACGGCGACTTCAGCGCCGGTCGCAACGGCAGCGGAATCTCATCCATCCGGTAAGCCGTACCCGGAGCACTGACGCCCGTGACTGCCGTCGTGATGTGGACGCGCGCCAGCCGGCTGCGTGCGTCACCTTGGGGTCGAGAACGATCGTCGGAATGCGGGCCAGGTGGTCGATGGCCGGTTGCGGCATTGTTCCTCCCGGATCGGCCCCCAGGATGAGGGCGGCGTCGGTGTCGCCGCGGACCAGCAGGTCGATGGTCGAGAATTCGCCCGGATTGAAGCGCGGGTAGCCGCGGGCCAGGTTGACGCCGAACGGGTAGCCCGTCGTCCAGCGCATGATCACGTCGCCGCCGGTGACGTTGCCGTGGCCGCGCATCGGCATGGCGACGAACTTGGTGAAGGCGTTCAGTTCCGCGGCCAGGGTCAACAGGGCGGCGGAATTCATGTGCTTGCCGCGCGTCATCGACAGGCCCATGCCGAAGAACAGGACGCCGAACTTGCACGTCTTCATGCGGTCGGCGAATTCCTGAAGCTGTTCGACGGTCAGCCCGGTTTCCGCGACGAGCTTCTTATCTACCGGCTGGCCCTTGATGAGCGTGCGCAGCACGGTAATCATCTCGAAGTCCTTGGCGGGCCGAACTTGCAGGAAAATGTCCGCGGCCTTGACGCTCGCCGTCTCACGGATGTCCACGAGGACCATCGTCCGATCCTTGCGGCCGTTGGGCACGAAGCGGCCCTTCTGGGTCAGGGTGTACTTGGTGAAATGCCGTGGATGGCACTCCGCCGGGTTGCCCCCCCAGTAGATAATCAGGTCGGCGCGGTTCTTGACCTCGCCCAGCGTACAGGTCACCTTGCCACCCAACTGGGCGGCGATCTCAGTGGGACCGTGTCAGAGCGAGGTGTGACTGTCGATCACCCCTCCAATCAGTTCGGCGAGAGCGACCGACTCGCGCTGTGCTTCGCAGGTGATGTTGCTGAGGCCGTACACCAGCGGCAGATGGGCCTTGTACAGGTGATCGGCCGCCGCCTCGACGGCTTCCTCGACGGTGGCTTCTCGGCCGTCGATCAGGGCATCGGGATAAAGATGTTCCGCGGTGTGGTTCTTGAACCAGCTCACCCCGAGCACGCAGGCGCTCTTCGTATGAGTGATGCGCACCCCGTCGGAGTGCAGCTCGATATCGTCGCAGACGCAACCGCAGAATGTGCAGGTTGCGTTCTTTGTCACCGTCAACTCCATCCCGCTCTCCTTTCACCGACGAATCTGGCCGTCCGAACCGGACGGAATCACGAATGCTCAGCCGAGCGCCCGGCCGCGAAAACTTCCCCGTGTGCGGCGCGGCATGAACCGCCCGGCTTCGATCTCTTCCCAGGCCCGAGACTCCTCCGGCGCGGTCTCCTCCGTAAAATGGGGACCGCTTTCCAGTTCCCCATCCTTACCTGGCGAGTGTACGGCCTCCATTGCTGCTCTCCTGTTGCAAGGCATGGTTCAAAGGCGGGTGGTACCGCGTGGTAGGACGGATTTGCAATCCGTCCGGGCAAGGGCGGACGGATTGCAAATCCGTCCCACCACGGAGTTACCCCTCCGGTGCCCCGTCTGAACCATGCCTTAATGTTCCGCCGCGACCGGCTCGACGTCCACTTCCCAGCCCTTGGTGGTCGGCATTCCCGTCCCGTCCGTTTCTCCGCCGTAGAGACGGCAGGTCGGCGGCCCGTACGGGACGAAGATCATCCCCTCGGGAACCTTCCCCGGCTGGCACAGGAAGACGGCCTCACCGTCGTCCGTTCGCAACCGCACCGTTCCGCCTGGAAGAATGCTCAGCGACTTCATGTCTTCTGGGTGCATGGTGAGCGTGTTGACGATCGTCTCGTATTCCGCGCTGATCTTTGCCAACGTTGATCTGCTGCCCCTGTTTGCTGGTGCGAATCGAATGCAGCGTGAATCGCCTCACCGTCATCAACCTGCCTCGTACATTTGGGGATCAACGGTCGCGGGGCCTGCTCAAGTAGTACGGCTAGGGGACTAGGAATTGATTCTATAGTCGGCGAACCTGCTGTGCAAGGATCGTGGACGACGTGGGTGCATTCCCGTTATTGCGGCGTGGCGTTTTCAGAGCCCGATGCGTAAGCGAGGGTGGAGGCGCAACCCTCGCTTACGCAAGGAGCGGGACGAATTCGATCATTGGGTCCACACGAACACCCTGATCGGCAGACCGTCGCAGTGACCTTGCATCGCTCCCGCCTTGTATGCGACACTGCACCGCGTTCGCCCTCCTTCAGCGCACAGGACGCGACGCATGTTCGGCAGGAGTCGGCCCACTCTTCGGGATCTTGAACCTCGGCGCATTCGGTCTCATCAAGCCGAGCGCTCTCGGCGACATCGTCCACGCTCTGCCCGTGCTCACCGCCTTGCGGCGGCGCTACCCGGCGGCGCACATCACCTGGATCGTCAACCGCGCCTACGAACCGCTGCTGCTCGGCCATCCCGACCTCGACGCCACGCTGCCCTTCGACCGCAGTGCGCCGCAGCGCGGCTTCTGGACGCGCGTCCGGCTTGCTCGCTTCCTCGGCGCCTGCGCGGCAGCGCTTCGATCTGGTGCTCGATCTGCAAGGGCTGCTGCGCAGCGGACTGATGACGGCGGCCAGCGGGGCGCCGCGGCGCGTCGGCCTGGCCACGCGCGCGAGAGGGGCGACCTGGTTCTACACGGACTCGGTTCGCCGTGCCCGACTTCCACGCAAACGCACGCCGTCGATCGCTACTGGCTCGTCGCCGAAGGCGCTCGGAGCCGGCGGACCGCGCGAGTGCGCACGTGCCGATTCAGCCGGACGCGCGTGCCTGGGCCGAGGACGTGCTGCGCGCCCTGCCCCGGCCGTGGCTGGTGCTCGGACGTCGGCTCGCGCTGGCTGACCAAGCGCTGGCCGCCGGAGCACTTCGCCGCACTGGCCCGCCGCGCGCAGGCCCGATTCGGCGGCACCGCCGTCTTCGTCGGCGCACAGCGACGAAGCCGCCGCTGCGGCGGCAGTCGCGCGAGCAACTCGTCGGTCCGGTTCTCGAACGTGACTGGGAAAACGACCCTGCCGCAACTGGCGGCGCTGCTGGCGCAGGCCGACGTGATGGCGGCCAACGACACCGGCCCGCTGCACCTGGCCGCGGCGCTGGGCCGGCCCGTCGTCGCCCCGTATACTTGCACCAAGGTCGCCCGCACCGGGCCGTACGGGCCGGACGGGTCGCGGTCGAGAGCCGGTCTGGTGCCAGGGCAGTTACCTGCAAGCGCTGCCCGCGCATGGAGTGCATGACGGAGCTGACGCCGGACCGGCTCTGGCCGCTGCTTGTGCGAGGTGCTGCAATCATGGGAGCGTCGAAGCCGGACGGCGTAAAGCCCCTCGATCCTCGCCAGCGCCTCGCCGGCGCGGCGCGAACTGCTGGTCCGCACCGGCTATCTCCTTCGAGGTATCGACCCGCCGACATCGACGAGCCGACCACCGGCGTTCACGGATCCGCGCACCTTCGTGCAGACCGTCTCCTGGCTGAAGGCCGCCGCCGTGGCGCCGACGGTCGCCGAGGGCATCGTGCTGGCGGCCGACACCATCGGCTGGATCGACGGCGGCCCGGTGCTGAAGCCCGACGACGAGGCCGACGCCCGCCGCATCCTGCGCCAGCTCGGCGGCCGCGACCACGAGCTGTGGACCGGCGTCGTCCTGTGGCGCCGGCCCGACGACGTGCAGATGATCTGGCAGGAGCGCAGCCTCGTGTACATGAAGGCCATGACCGACGCCGAGATGGACGTCTACCTGGCGACGCGCGAATGGCGCAACAACTCCGGGGCCTACGCCATCCAGGAGGAAGGCGATCCGTACGTGCAGGTGGTGCAGGGCAGCGTGACGAACGTGATCGGGCTGCCGATGGAGACGCTGATGCACCGGTTGGGGATGCTGTCGTGAGTGGCCCATGTTCTTTCTGCTCAAACGCACCGTTGTCGGCGGTCTTGCGGGGCTGCTCGTCCTGAGCGGCCTCGGCCTCGGCTTGCGCTGGCTGCTCGGAGGACGCGTCCCGTCCTGTTCGTTGACGATGAATGCAGTGCTGACGGGCTGTGCCGTCTGTGGGGCCATCGTCGTCAGCGACGGTTTGTTGCACGGAACACTGTCGCTGGTGTGGGGAGCGCCGTATCGCCGCGGCTTCCACGAGCTGGCCAGCGTGTTCCGGGAGCAGAGCTTGGCCGCCATCGTCGCCGGTTCGCTGATGGCCGGGATCGGCGAGGAACTCGTCTTTCGTGGCTTGTCGGCGTCGCCGTTCGTCCTGTTTCCGCTGGCTCTGCTGTTCGGCCTGCTGCACCACATTCGGCGATCGCTCTGGGGCTTCACGGTCTGGTCGATCTGGGAGGGAGTGCTCTTCGCGGGGACGATGATCTCGACCGGCGAGCTGGTTGTGACGATGGTCGCTCACTTCCTGCATGATTTCCTGGGATTCTTTGCGTTCCGCTGGGAGAACCGACGTCGAACCGTCGTTTAGCCGCGACCCGGCAGGGGAGCGCAGGAGTAAGGTTCCTCCCGCGCTCCCCTCCGGGTCGCCGCTAAACGAAATTGATGATCGGGCACAGCGTCCATCCCCCAAAACGAGAATCCCGCGCTGCCAGCGCTGCGGCCGGTTCCTCCGTTGATAGAATGGGCGCGGAGGATTTTACGATGAGTCGTTTCAACCGTTGGTTCGTTCTGCTGATCCTGTTCGGATTCTTCATCCTGCCGCGATCGGTCCGCGCCTGTCCGATGTGCGCGAGTCCGTGCCGCAGAAATCCGCCGCGGAAGAAGAGGACTCGCAGCGCGAAGCGGCGGCTTACAACTTCTCCATCTATCTGATGGCAGGCATGCCGTTCCTGTTGGTCTCCGGCTGGGGCTTCTGGGTGTACCGCGGCCTGCAACGGCACGCCGCCCTCGAGGAACCTACGGCGACCCAACAGCCGGCCGACGAAGGAGGCCGACGCAACTGAACGAAGAACAGGCAAAAAAAAAAAAAAA
>CAVXNL010000003.1:0-648996 GCA_963763045.1 uncultured Planctomycetaceae bacterium
ACGGCTCGGCGTTGAGGCTACCCATCGGCGGCGTGAGGCTCACCATCGTCGGTGGAGTCGTGTCCACCGTAAAGGTGGTCGCAGCGCTGTGCACCGAGGATGTACGCCCGGTCGGACTGGGATGCCACGGCTGTGTAGGTGCCCTGAGCCAGTGCCATGCTGGTCGGGACCGCGACGGAGTAACTGCCGCCCACTCCGACCGTGGCCGTCAGCGTCTCGAACGGCGCACCGCTGGTAGTGCTGCCGCTGTAGATGGAGACGGTCACCGAGCCTTAGGTCGGCGGCACTGGTGGTGCTCGCGGCCACGGTCCCCGCGATGCCGCTGAAGGTGGGCGTGGTGTTGTTGAGGAACGATGGCTCGGCGTTGAGGCTCACTGTCGGCGGCGTCAGGTCGATCGTCCAGGTTGAAGCCGTTGATTCAGCCAGGACGACGTCGCCCGTGGTATAGAGGACGTCGAACTGGAAGGTATGCTGGCCTGCGGTGAGGCCGGTCAGCGTGACCGTGGGCCTGGTTCGTACTGGTGTAGGACACCGACAGCTCACTGCCCAGGCGTACCCGGGGTGACCGGGTTGCCGTTGAGCAGGAACTTGGTGTCTAGCTGGGCCAGCGGCGTGAGGTTGTTGGCGACGTCGATCTGGAAACTGGCCGTGGTGCTGTTGGTGTAGGCCGGAGAGATGTAGGCGATCGAGAGCGTTGGCGCGGCATTAAAGATCGTGTCAGGGCCGGGGTTCGGGTTGTACGCCGAGAACGTGTACATGAACAGCTCGTACGCGCCGTGCTCGGCGTCGTAGAACGCGGCCGGGTGTAGTTCTGCCGAGCCGGGAGCGTTGAACGACGGGTCGGTCGCGTTGTACTGAAAGCATCCACCTCCACGGTGTAGGTGCCGGTTGACGGCAGCGACAGGTCGAAGATCGACGAGTCCGAAGGCTCGAACTGGTCGTCGTTGAAAGCGACCACCTGGCCGTTCGGCCGTAGATCGTCAGCACGGTGTCGAACGGGATCCTTGATCGACGTGATCGAGGCCGACATCGACCTGGAAGCTCATCACCTGGCCTTCCTGACCCGTGAACGTGTAGTAATTGGGGACGCTCTGCGTGAGAGTGGTTGAGGCCCCCGTCGTGGAGTAATCCGCCATCACGAGGGCGCGGTGTTTGCCGTCAGTCCAGTGGGCACGGCCACGTTGCCGCTCACGGCGTTGTGCCGCCGAGGTAGCCGTCGATGTTGACGGCGGAGACGTCGAACGTCTTGCCGGCGTCGAAGCCCGTGGTGATCGGGTTGGGCACGTTCAGGGTGTAGAGGCTCACCGGCTGGGCGTCGACCGTGGTCGTCGCGTTGGTATCGACGCTCTCGTTCCACCGGATCGACTTGGTCGGAGAGGCGGGGACGGTTGCCGGCAGGATCCCGAATTCCAACCCGCCGGACCGGTGGTTCCGAGCCGACCGTGGTGCCGTCGGTGATGAACGCCAGCGTGATCGCGTCGCGGGCACCGAACTGCGCCTGGCCGTCGGCCGCGTCCGCCAGCGTCGATCCACCGACGCCGGCGACGCGATGACGTCGTCCTGTCGTGAACGCGCCGAGCGGGCCCGCGTAATCGGGGTAGTACTCGTCGGCCCCGGGGGGTTCGCGATCCCGAAGCCGATCGGGCCGAAGGCGTCCATGTGCTCCAGGCCCAGCGTGTGCCCGAGCTCGTGCGACGCGATGGTGATGGACATGTTCACGAAGTCGGAAAGGCCGTTGGACGAGTCGGCGTGAGTCCGGCACCAGGCCCGGCCGTTGCCCAGGAAGCCGTTGACGTCGAGCTGCATCTGGTCGTCTGGTTCAGGTTGCCGAAGTCGACCTCGTTGGAGAAGCCGCCGGCCGAGGGGATGCCGAAAATGGCAGCGGCGCGGTGGTGCCGAAGTGTAGCCCGTGCCGGAGAAGGTGACGGTGGGAGGCGACGAGTAGCCGCTGCCGGGGTTGGTAATGGTGATGCTCACGACCTGCCCGGCGCCGGCACCGAGCCGAGGACAGCGGTCCCCGTGGCCGTGGTGCCGCCGGTGGGGGCGCACTGAAAGTCACGGTCGGGGCGGACGTGTAGCCGTTGCCGCCGTCGGTGATGGCGACCGCCGACACCGCCGTGCCGGGCTGCAGGGGCGTGCTGTTGAAGTAGACGGTGGCATAGTTGCCGCTGGCGAGGACCGCGGACGGAATGTCGGCAACGCTCGCCACCGAGTAACCCAGGGCTTGCAACTGTGCGCTTTCCGCCTGGGCCTCCGCCGGATCGAGACTGAATCTGCACCGTGCCGCCGAATGCTGCGTAGATATTCCGCATGCCCTGGAGGACCGCTACCTGGTCGGCGGCGTAGTAGGTGTGCTCGGTCTCCCCGGGCAACAGGACGAAGGGGAAAGTCGTGTTGGTGCCGCTGAAATTGAGGACGACCCACTGGACTTGGGGATTCGCGGGGGGCCGCGGCGGCCACGGCGTCGGGATTCGGATCAGGCAGGGCGGCCCCCTGGAGGTCGCCGGAGCCGTTACCGACGATGGTGTCGGACGCCGGGCTGCCGATGACGTTGGTGACGGCGCCGCCGCTGGGCAAGGTCAGTATCAGGTTCGGATTCACCTGCTGCGCGACGCCCGTCTTCGTCAGATTCAGGTTGATGCCGCCAACACCCTCGAAGTTCGAGAAATCGACCGTGTCGCCCGTCGAGCCGGCGGGTTCGGTGAGGGTGACGTTCCCGAAGCTGCTTGCAGAACCGCCGACGAAATAGAAGGTGTCGTTGTTGCCGTCGCCGTTGAACGTGCCGCCGTTCAACCCGACCGCGGCGCCGGCCGTCAATCCCGAGCAGGGTTGGGTCTTCGATGATGAAGTTGCTGGAGTTGCCGGTGGTGGTGAAGTTGCCCAGCGTGCCGCCGACGATGGTGCTGTCGCCGCCCACGGTGACGTTGAGCTGATAGGCGCTGGCCGACAGACCGGCACCGGCGACCTGGCTCGCCATCTGGAGCTGAGCGGGCGTGATTTGTTCGGTGAACAGGCCGCCGGCGCCGAGGTTGAAGTTGGAGAACAGGCCGCCGGTCGCCTCGTTACCGGTGCCGGGCAGATTGACCGTGGTCTGTAACAGGTTCAGGGACGCACCCGTGTCCACTTGCTGCAACTCAGCCGCATTGAGGCTGGTGAGGCTGGTCAGCGCGCTCGGCGTGTTCGTCAGGAAGGTGGCCAGGGCGGCCGGATCGTCCGCCAGGAACGTGGTCAACGCGCGCTCGGATTGCTGGCCAGGTACGTGGTCAGCACGGCCGGATCGTCCGCCAGGAACGTGCCCAACGCCGTCGCATCGCTGCCCAGGAAGGAGGGCAGAGCGCTAGGATCGTCCACCAGGAACGTGCCCAACGCCGTCGCATCGCTGCCCAGGAACGTGCCCAGGCCGCTGGGATCGTCGGCCAGGAACGTGCTCAACGCCGTCGCATTGCCCGACAAGTACGTCGTCAGCGCCGCCGGATCGTCGGCCAGGAACGTGCCCAACGCCGTCGCATTGCCCGCCAGGTACGTCGTCAACGCCGCCGGATCGTCGGCCAGGAACGTGCTCAACGCCGTCGCATTGCCCGACAAGTACGTCGTCAGTGCCGCCGGATCGTCGGCCAGGAACGTGCCCAACGCCGTCGCATTGCTCGCCAGGTACGTCGTCAACGCCGCCGGATCGTCGGCCAGGAACGTGCCCAACGCCGTCGCATTGCCCGATAGATACGTGGTCAACGCCGCCGGATCGTCCGCCAGGAACGTGCCCAACGCCGTCGCATTGCTCGCCAGGTACGTCGTCAACGCCGTCGGATCGTCTGCCAGGAAGGTACCCAACGCCGTCGCATTGCCCGACAGGTACGTCGTCAACGCCGTCGGATCGTCTGCCAGGAACGTGCCCAACGCCGTCGCATTGCCCGACAAGTACGTCGTCAGCGCTGCCGGATCGTCGGCCAGGAACGTGCCCAACGCCGTCGCATTGCCCGACAGATACGTCGTCAACGCCGTCGGATCGTCCGCCAGGAACGTACCCAACGCCGTCGCATTGCCCGACAGGTACGTGGCCAGCGCCGCCGGATCGTCGGCCAGGAACGTGCCCAACGCCGTCGCATTGCCCGACAGGAACGTCGCCAACGCCGTCGGATCGTCGGCCAGGAACGTGCCCAACGCCGTCGCATTGCCCGCCAGGTACGTCGTCAACGCCGTCGGATCGTCGGCCAGGAACGTGCCCAACGCCGTCGCATTGCCCGATAGGAACGTGGCCAGGTCAGTGGGATCGTCGGCCAGGAACGTCCCCAACGCGGTCAGGTTGTTCGACAGGAAAATGGACAGGGCGCTTGTCGTGGTCCCATTGAAACCGGTTTGACTGTCGAACTTGGCCAACTCGGTCGCGTTGTCGAGGAAGCTGCTCACCGTCGTCGGATCGGTCCCCAGGAAACTGCTCACGCTGGTGGCCACGCTGCCCAAGAAACTCGACGCGGCCGTCGACGACGTGCCCAGAAAACTGCTCACCGTCGTCGGATTGCTACCCAGGAAACTGCTCACGCTGGTGGCCACGCTGCCCAAGAAACTCGACGCGGCCGTCGACGACGTGCCCAGAAAACTGCTCACCGTCGTCGGATTGCTACCCAGGAAACTGCTCACGCTGGTGGCCACGCTGCCCAAGAAACTCGACGCGGCCGTCGACGACGTGCCCAGAAAACTGCTCACCGTCGTCGGATTGCTACCCAGGAAACTGCTCACGCTGGTGGCCACGCTGCCCAAGAAACTCGACGCGGCCGTCGACGGCGTGCCCAGGAAACTGCTCACCGTCGTCGGATTGCTACCCAGGAAACTGCTCACGCTGGTGGCCACGCTACCCAAGAAACTCGACTGGCCCGTCGACGACGTGCCCAGGAAGCTGCTCACCGTCGTCGGATTGCTACCCAGGAAACTGCTCACGCTGGTGGCCACGCTGCCCAAGAAACTCGACGCGGCCGTCGACGGCGTGCCCAGAAAACTGCTCACCGTCGTCGGATTGCTCCCCAGGAAACTGCTCACGCTGGTGGCCACGCTGCCCAAGAAACTCGACGCGGCCGTCGACGACGTGCCCAGAAAACTGCTCACCGTCGTCGGATTGCTACCCAGGAAACTGCTCACGCTGGTGGCCACGCTACCCAAGAAACTCGACGCGGCCGTCGACGACGTGCCCAGAAAACTGCTCACCGTCGTCGGATTGCTACCCAGGAAACTGCTCACGCTGGTGGCCACGCTGCCCAAGAAACTCGACGCGGCCGTCGACGACGTGCCCAGAAAACTGCTCACCGTCGTCGGATTGCTACCCAGGAAACTGCTCACGCTGGTGGCCACGCTGCCCAAGAAACTCGACGCGGCCGTCGACGACGTGCCCAGGAAACTGCTCACCGTCGTCGGATTGCTACCCAGGAAACTGCTCACGCTGGTGGCCACGCTGCCCAAGAAACTCGACGCGGCCGTCGACGGCGTGCCCAGAAAACTGCTCACCGTCGTCGGATTGCTACCCAGGAAACTGCTCACGCTGGTGGCCACGCTGCCCAAGAAACTCGACGCGGCCGTCGACGACGTGCCCAGAAAACTGCTCACCGTCGTCGGATTGCTACCCAGGAAACTGCTCACGCTGGTGGCCACGCTGCCCAAGAAACTCGACGCGGCCGTCGACGACGTGCCCAGAAAACTGCTCACCGTCGTCGGATTGCTACCCAGGAAACTGCTCACGCTGGTGGCCACGCTGCCCAAGAAACTCGACGCGGCCGTCGACGACGTGCCCAGAAAACTGCTCACCGTCGTCGGATTGCTACCCAGGAAACTGCTCACGCTGGTGGCCACGCTGCCCAAGAAACTCGACGCGGCCGTCGACGACGTGCCCAGAAAACTGCTCACCGTCGTCGGATTGCTACCCAGGAAACTGCTCACGCTGGTGGCCACGCTACCCAAGAAACTCGACGCGGCCGTCGACGACGTGCCCAGAAAACTGCTCACCGTCGTCGGATTGCTCGACAGGAAACTGCTCACGCTGGTCCCGACGTTGTTCAAGAAACTGTTCAGGACGCTGGTGTCGTTCGCCAGGGAGTTCGAGAACGCGACCGGATCGTTTGCCACGAAAGTCGCCGGATTGGCCGCGCTGGCCGTGGCCAGGAAGGCGCTCGCCTGGGTCGCGTTGAATTGCTGGATCACCGTGTTGCCGCCGCTGTAGGCCGTGACCGTGGAACCCGGAGCGGCGTACACCGTGTTGCCGGTGCCCATGAGGTCGAAGGCCGTGCCCGGTTGGGTGAGAGACGTCGCCGCGGCGGCGTAGAGCGTGTCGCCGCTGCCGGCGATCACCGTCGGGAAGGAGCCCACCAGCGACACGGAGTCGGTGGAGTTCGACGTCAGCAGGTCCGGGTCCACCAGGGAGCCGATGTCCGGGTCCGTCACCGCGGTGTCAAAGACCAGCTGCTTCTCACCGCTGTTCTGACTGAGATCGAGCGTGGCGCCGACCTGCTGCGCCCCTCCCGGCGTGGCCTTCACGGCGGTGGTGGTCGGCAGATAGACGTTCGAGAGGTTGATGGTGTTGGACAGGGCCGACGGATCGACCAAAGTGACATTGAAGCCGCCCGACGGGTCCGGGACGAAGACGTTGAGGCCGATGCCGCCCTCGAAGGTCACATTATTACCCTGGGTGCCGGTCATGGTGAAGGTGTTGCTGACCGCATTACCCACCACGACAACCGGGGTGGGTGTGGGAGCGACGTTCACTGCCACGGCGCCGGTATCGTTGGCGAGGTTCACCGTCGTGGTGGTCGAAGAGGTCGCGGTGGCTACCGAGGCGGACTCGACGACGAGGGTTCCAGTCGAGGACGCGACCGGTGTCCCCGTCACGATCACGTTTTGGAAGGCGCTGCCGGACGCCACGCCGACGCTGACCGGCACGGCCACATTCGAGAAGTTCACCTCCGTGGTGTTACGGTTGACAACCACACCCAGGGAGGTGAGCTGGGCCGCGTAGAGCCCGACATGAGCATGGTCGATGAAGGTGTCGTTGTAAATGAAGTTCGCCAGGGTCCCGTCGGGGTTCTGGAAGGGCGTGGCGACGGTCAGGTTGCGCAGAGCCGTAGACCCGGAGACCGACGAGTAGTCGCTCCGCACCGTCGATCCGAGCGTGATGTTGGTGGCAGCGGGGCCGGCGTCGATGAGGGTGACGTCCGCCGTGATGGTGAGCGGATCGTTGATGGTCAGATTGCCGACGGTCGTGAGCGAGGGGGGAGCGGCCGTCGCCACCCCGAAAGCGGTCGCCGTGCCGGGATTCGTTGCCAGGTAGTACGAGAAGCTCGTACCGTTGTCGGAGATGATCGTGTAGTTGCCGTTGTAAGCGCTCGGAGTCATGCCCGCGATGGTCAGGGATTCGCCCAGCGTGAATGTGTTCGTGGCGGTGATCGTGACGAGGTTGGTTGCGGATGCCCACACGGCGTTGGTAATGGTGGCCGTCGGTGCTTCTTCAAGCAGCGTTTGCCCGGGCTGGTCGGTGATCAACTGCGCGAGCGGGGCGGCGGCGCCGACGGCGCCGGAAAACGTGGTGGTGCCGGCGGTGTTGACCGTCAGCGCGAAGGGGCCGTCGACGGTGCCGGCGAAGGAGACGGCGCCGGAGTTGGTGGACGTCAGCGTGGCATTGGCGCCGAGGACCACGGCGTTGTCGTAGGTCTGGGCGCCGGTGGTCGTGATGGGTGCGTTGATGTCGGTGACACTGCCGTTCTGGGTCGTCAAGCTGGTCAGTGCCGAGCTGCTACCGACCGGGCCGTCGAACGTCGCCGAACCATTGATCGTCAGGTTGTGCGCGCCGTCGAGGGTCCCGGCGAAGGTGACGTTGGTTGCGGTCAGGCTGGCGTCCTGGCCGAACGTCACGGCACCGTCGTAAATCTGCGCCGCTGGTGGTCACGCTGCTGGCGGCGATCAGCGTCGAGCCTGTCACGGTCAGGGTACTGAGGCCGGTGAGCGAACCGCTGGCCAGGACCGCGTTGCCGTCGATGGTTAGGTTTTGGATGCCGTTGAAGGAGAGCGTCTGTCCGTTCGACGTCACCGAATTGCTCGACACGGTGACGTTGCCGGTAGAACCCGTGTCGATCGTCAAGGAATTGTTGCCCGACCCATCCATCACCATAGTCGGGAACGCGATACCGGTAACCGTGATCGCATCGCCGCCGCCGGTGAGGTGCAGCACTTGGCTGGCGATGCCGCTGAACGCTAACGTACCGGCCGAATAGGTTGTGGAGCCGGCCGTTAGGGTGATGGTGTCGGCGGCCGTGGCGTCGTTCACGGTCAGAGAGGTTGTGGAACCGTCGCCGTTCAACGTGGTAGCGACGCCGGCCGTCAAGCCGTTGACTGTCACGGCATCATCGGTGCCTGAGACATTCACCAACTGGCTGGCGATGCCGGTGAACGACACCGTGCCGACACCCAGGGTTGTGGAACCGGACGTCATCACGAGGGCATCGTTGCCGGCGCTGTCGTCCACGGTCAGGGAAGTGCTGCCGTCGCCGACGATGCTTGCCGAAGCATTGGCGACCTCGATACCGGCAGACACGTTGGAGTGGATGGTGTTGGCCGCCCCGGTTGCGCCGATGGTGTTTCCGGAAGCTCCATTGACGAACACACCGTCGCCGCTGTTGCCGGAAACGGTGTTGGTCTCGATGAGGTTGCCCGTCGCCGAAGCTGCCGGCGATCAGGATGCCATCCGCGTTGTTGCCGGAGATGACGTTGCCGGCCACCGTGTTATTAGGCTCGTTGTCGAGGTACACGCCACCGGCCTGATTGCCCAAGCCAGCAGCACCGTCGCCGTTGGTGCCGATGAAGTTGCCGGTGACGATGTTGAAGCTGGTCGGCGGCGGGTTTTGCAGAACAGTTTTATCGATTTCCACGCCGTATGCCAGATTCCCGGAGATGACGTTCTGGCCGATGATGTTGGACTGAGCCCCGTTGGCGATGAAGACGCCGTTGCCGCCGTTGGGCGACGGGACCGTGCCCGTTGGGTCCGTGCCGATGTAGTTGTCTTCAACCAGGTTCCCGATGGCAGCGGCACCGGTAATGAAGATGCCGTTGCCCTGGAACTGATTGATGTCCAGCCCCTTCACCGTGCTGCCGCCCGCGGTGATGGTGAGGCCGTTGGCCCCGGCACCGGCCGCTGCGCCATTTAACTCAATGAGCGGTGTCCCGGAGTAGTTGGGTTGCGTCGTGGCGTCGAGGATGATGGCACTGGTGAGGGTGGGTAGAGGGGTTGCCGTGGTACTGCCCACGTTGATGACCTGCACGCCCGACCCAGGGATGGCAAACGTGATGGTGCTGGCAGCCGTGGCCGCGTTGGCGTTGAGGATCGCCTGCCGGAGCGAGCCGGTGCCGCTGTCGTTGGTGTTGATCACCTGATCGTTCAGTGTAGCGCCGCCGCTGATGGTAACTGCTCCGCTGCCGAGCGTGCCCGTGACCAGGAGCGTGCCCGCGCTCACCGTGGTGCTGCCGCTATAAGTGTTGGTGTCGCTGAGCGACAAGGTATTGCTGCCGGTTTTCGTCAGGGCGACGGTGCCTGACCCGTTCTGAATGACACCCGAGAAGCTACCGCCGCTTACGGTTAGTGAGCTAGTCGTCGCCGCAGCACTGTCGGTGGCGCTGCCGCCTCCGCTCAGGGCGCCGATGCCGAGGCTGTTGCCGTTCAGGTCGAGGGTGCCGTTGTCGGTGACATTGGTGCTGCTGGTCAAAGCTGTGGCGCTACCGGCCTGGAGGGTGTCACCGTTGTCGATGGTTGTGAGGCCGCCATAAGTGTTGTTGCCCGACAGCGTCAGTGTCTGAGTGGTGCCGGCGATGGTCAGAGCGGTAGTGGCGCCGGTGATGTTGCCGCTGAAGCTGCCGCCCCCGGTGACGGTCAAGGTTGCCGGCGCCGCGACCGGTGTGGCGGCGTTCACGCGCAGGATCGAGGTGCCTGGATACCCGAGATTAGTATCGCCGCTGCTATCGTAGCTGGCACCGTTAAGAACTGGCCCGTTGGGGTCTGCCAGGTTGTAGGTATTGACGTTGCTGGGGGGGTTGGAAATATCCCAGTACGAGTTCGTATTACTATTGCTGCTATCCAGCGCAAAGGGATAGACATTGCCGGGCACATCGTCGATAAGAATCGCGGCAGTAAAGACCTGGCCGGCGCTCAAGTTTTGCGGCGCAGCGAAGGGCACCGTGACCATCTGGTCAGTCAAGGCGTTCAGAGGCACCGTGTTTACCGACGCGGGAACCAGCGTCAGACCCGCGCCGGAGCGCCCGTGTACAGAGCGGCCGTGACGTAGGGCGATGGCAAGTTGCTGGCATTGATCGTCTCGCCAGCCAGGAATGAAACGGAGGTAAGCTGGGTGGCCCCTGCCGCGGCTGTGAATACGTTGCCCAACCAATTGTCCTCGGCCTCCGTCGTAAACGAGTTGTTGAAATACGAAGCGACGACACCATTGTCGATCCGATAGACCGACGTCATCAGGTTTGTAACCGTGCCGCTGCCGTAAAGTGCGCCGATGGTATCGCTGATACCGCCCAAGTTGAGCGTGCCATTGACCGTGGTGGCGCCGGTGTAGGTTGAGGCGGCGCCGAGAGTGAAGATACCGGTGCCCTGGACCGTAAGACCGCCTGTGCCGCTGATGACGCCGCTGTAGGTCGTGTTGGTATTGTTACCGCCCGTGGTCAGGGTGCCGCTGCCCAGCGTCACGTTGCCGCCGACAGCGCCGCCGCCGGCCAACGAGCCGATGGTGACATTGAAGCCATTGAGGTTCAGGGCAGCGCCGGCGACATTGGCAAGGGTAACCGCCGTGTTGGTCGGGAGGGCGTCGGCGCTCCTCACCTGCAAGGTGCCACCGTCGATGGTGGTGGACCCGGTGTAGGTATTGTCGCCGGACAGTGTCTCAGTACCGGTGCCGGTCTTGATGAAGCTCAGCGCATCGCCCGAGCCGTTCGCGATAACGCCGGAGAAGACGCCGCCATCGTTGGTGTTCCCCAACGTGACGGTCGTAAAGCTGTCGCCCGAGGAGTTGCCGACCATCACACCGCTGCCGCTGAGAGCGCCCATCGCGAAATTGACGCCCCAGCTATTCGCCCAACCGATGCCCACATTGAGCAACTCCATCGTGCCGTTGAGTTGAATGTCCGCGTTTTGCAGGCCGGTGGTGTCGCCGCCGACGCCGATGCCGCTGCCCGCAAACGGCGTGGCGCTGGCGATACCGTTGACGATCATCGTGCCGCTGAACGTGGTGTTGTTGTTCCGGAAGTTGACGCCGCTGCCCGCGTTGGCGGCGTTGATCGTGACTGTGCCGGTGCCCTGCAAACCGCCGTCGAGGTAGAAGCCTTCGCCCGAAGCCGCCGTCGCGTTGCTGGTTTGGTTGATCGTCACGCTGGCGCCGGCAGCAACCGTCACCACGCCGTTGAGCACGGTCCAGCTCACCGGGTTCAGGTTTTGCAGCGTGGCGCCGTTGTTCAGGGTAATGGTGTCGCCCGTCGACCCGTCATCCATGTCGGTATTGCCGGTCCAGGTGAGAATCGCTCCGGAGTTGACCGTCGTCGGCGAGTCGTAGGAGTAAGCGTTGAACAAAACCAATTGCCCGGCGTTGACCGTGGTGGCGCCGGAGTAGTTGACGTAGCCCGAGAGCGTCAACGTCTGGCCGGCGCCAGCCACTGTCAGGGCGGTGTTGGCGCCGGTGATGCTGCCGCTGAAGGCGCCGCCGCCGGTCACCGTCAATATGGCCGCCGTCCCGCTGTCGATCACGGCGCCCGAGCCGTTGAGCGCCCCGACACTAAAGCTGCTTCCGTCCAGGTCGAGGGTGCCGTTGGCCGTCACATTGGTGCCGCTGGGCAGGGCGGTCGCGCTGGCGGTCTGGAGAGTGCCGCCGCTGATGATCGTGGCGCCGCTGTAGGTGTCGGCACCGCTGAGCGCCAGGGTGCCGCCAGCCACGGTCAGGGCGGTATTGGCCCCGGCGATGTTGCCGCCGAACGAGCCGCCGCCGGTGACGGTCAACGTCGCCAGGGCGCCGCTGTCGAGCACGGTGCCGCCGGACCCATTGAGGGAGTAAATGGATTGGCTTTGACCTTCCAGGTCGAAGGTGCCGCTGGTGATGGTGACATTGTCCCCCTGATAGATCTGAGCGCCGCCCGTGCCGCCGAGCTGGACGGCGGCACCGGCAATGGTCAGTCCGTTGCCGCCGATGGCATGCACATTGGGGTTTGTGGTGCTCGGGTTTTTGGCCAGCACGACGATACCGCTGTCGGCGATCACACCGAGTCCGTAGTTGTCGGCGGTGCCGCTGAGGATGAGCGTGTCGCCAGCGACCTTGGTGAGCGTGTCGTTACCGCTGGAGCTGGTGCCCACCTGCCCGCTGAAGGTGATGTTGCCCGTCCCGCCCACTGTGTAGACGCCGTAGTTAAAGTTGCCCGAAAAGCTCGCCGCCGCGGTGCTGCTATTGGTGACGGCGCCCTGGCCGGCGCCGGTGCCGTTGGCCGTCAGGGTATAATTGCCGAGCGTCTGGCCGTCGAGGTCGAGCACGGCACCGCTGTCAACGGCCACGCCGCCCACGGTAGAACCGAGAGCCGTGGCACTCCCCAGTTGCAGCGTGCCAGCCGCAACGGTGGTGCCGCCGGAGTAGGTGTTGGCACCGGACAGTGTTTCGGTACCAGTGCCGGTCTGGACGACATGCACCATGTCGCCCGTGCCGTCCGCGATGATGCCGGAGAAGACGCCGCTGTCGTTGCTGTGCCCCAACGTCAGGGTCGTAAAGCCGCCGGTGCCCGTGTAGTTGCCGACCGCCACGCCGCTGCCGCTGAGAGCGCCCATCGTGAAAGCGCCGTAAGCGCCATTCGCCCAGCCGATGCCCACGTTGTTCAGCTCCATTGTGCCGTTGAGCTGAATGTCCGCGTTTTGCAGCCCGGTGGTGTCGCCGCCGACGCCGATGCCGCTGCCCGCGAAGGGCGTGGCGCTGGCGATGCCGTTGACGATCATCGTGCCGCTGAACGTGGTATTGCTGTTGCGGAAGTTGACGCCGCTGCCCGCGTTGGCGGCGTTGATCGTGACTGTGCCGGTGCCCTGCAAACCGCCGTCGGGATAGAAGCCTTCGCCCGAAGCCGCCGTCGCGTTGCTGGTTTGGTTGATCGTCACGTCGGCGCCGCTGGCAACGGTCACCACGCCGTTGATTACGGTCCAGCTGGCGGGGTTCAGGTTTTCCAGTGTCGAGCCGTTGTTCAGAAGGATCGTATCGCCCGTGTTGCCGTCATCCATGTCGCCGTTGCCGCTCCAGGCGAGGGTCGCTCCGGAGTTGACTGTGGTCGGCGAGTTGTAGGAGTAGCCGTTGAACAAGAGCAGTTGCCCGGCGTTGACGGTGGTGGCGCCGGTGTAGGTGACGGCGCCGCTGAGGGTTTCGACGCCAGCGCCGTTCTTAATCAGGGCCATCGTGCCGGCGCCGTTCTGAATGACGCCGCTGAAGGCGCCGCTGTCGTTGTCGCTGCCGACGGTCAGCGTCACGGCGCCGGCGACGCTGGTGGTGACGGTGCCGCTGCTGCTCAAGGCGCCGATCGTGGCGCTGCGGCCATCCAGATCCAGCGTGCCGTCATCGGTCACGTCGGATGTGCTGGGAATGGCGTTGGGGACCCCGAGCTGGAGGGTGCCGGCGCCGATGGTGGTGGCGCCGCTGTACGTGATGGCGCTGCTGAGCGTGAAGGTGCCGCTGCCTTGTTTGACCAGGCCGGTCGCGCCGCTGAGGACGCCGCCGAAGGTGCTTGAGGCGTTGTCGCCGCCGACGGCGAGCGTGCTGCCGCTGACATTGACGCTGCCCGTGCCGGCAAGCGAACCGATCGACGGGAAGTTCGCGTTCGGGTTGAGCAAGGAGTTGGGAATGTCCTCCGAAGTGCCGCCCGGAAGGGTCACGCCGGCGTACAGGCCGAACGCGCCGCCCCCCTGGTAGTAGGCGATGACGATGCTGTGCGGGCCCTGCGTCAAGCTGACCGTCCCGGACTGCTCGGTAAGGCCCTGGAAGGCGTTGTTGTTGACGACGACATTGCCGTCGATGAAGAGCATGCTGCCGTCGTCGCTGTCGGTGTCGAAGGTGTAGGTCCCCGCCGTCGGGGCATTGAACGTGCCGGTATAAACGGCTTCGAAGTACCCATGGCCGTTGGGGCCGTTGGTGTTGTAGGGAGCGGGGAAGGCCGACACGTCGGCGCCATCATCGTCGCCGAAATCGAGGCTGTTGGCGCGTGAAGTAGTTGCGGACAACTCCGTCAGGTCGGGGGTCAGACCGGCCAGACTCGAATTCAAGGCTGCCAGGCTGACGAAGTTGCTCGGGTTGGGTAAGTTCGGGTAGACGTTATAGTATTGTCCCAGCAAACCCACGCCGCTGGTGGGGCTCTCGACGTTCAGCGTGGCGCCGGAGGCCACGGTAACGTCGCTGTTGCCCAGGGCCGTGTTGTTGGTCGTGTCGACGGTGGCCCCGGCGCTGATGAGTGTTGGCCCCGTGAAGGTATTGGCCCCGCCAAGCGTGAAGGTGCCGGTGCCCTGGATGTCAAGGCCGCCGCTGCCGCCGATGGCGCCGCTGAAGGTCGTCGAGAGGCTGTCGCCGGTGGTAAGCGTGCCGGTGCCGAGATTGACGCTGCCGGCGCCGGCCAGGGAACCGATTTGCAGGCTCGTGGCGGGGTTTAGCAGCGAGTTGGGAATGCGCTCCGAGGCGCCGCCTGGAGGGGTCACATCGGCATACAGGCCGAAGTCGCCGCCCCCCTCGTAATAGGCGATCACGATGCTGTGCAAACCCTGGGTCAGGCTGACCGTACCGCTGCGGACGGTCACGCCCTGGATGTAGTTGTTGTTGACGACGACATTGCCGTCGATGAAGAGCATGCTGCCGTCGTCGCTGCCGGTGTCGAAGGTGTAAGTGCCCGCGGTCTGGGCGTCGAATTGACCGGTGTAAACGGCCTCGAAGTCCCCCTGGCCGCTGGGGCCGTTGGTGTTGAAGGGGGCGGGGAAGGCCGAAACATCGTTGCCGTTATCGTCGCTGAAATCGAAGCTGTTGTTGACCGAAGTGGTTGCGGATAGCTCGGTCAGGTAGGGCGTCAGGCCGGCCAGACTGAAGTTCAAGGCGTTCAGGCTGGTGAAGTTGGCCGAGTTGGGGAAGGTCGGGTAGAGATTATAGTACTGTCCCAGCAAGCCGGCCTGGAATTCCAGCGCGGCGCCGGCAGCGACTGTGACGTTGCTGTTATTGCCCAGGGCCGTATTGCTGTCCGTAATGACGGTGGCCGTGTTGTTGATTTGCGTGGACCCGGTGTAGGTGTTGGCCCCGGTCAGCGCCTGGGTGCCGCTCCCCTCGACGGTCAGGCCGCCGCTGCCGCTGATGACGCCGCTGTAGCTCGTGTAGCTGGTGGTGTCGAGCGTCAAGGTGCCGCTGCCGAGCGTGACGTTGCCGCCGCCGGCCAGGGAACCGATCGTGTTGCTGAAGTTGTTGAGGTTCAGGGTGCCGCTGTCGCTGACGCTGGAATTGGGCGACAATGCGGTGGCGCTGCCGGCCTGGAGAGTGTCGCCGCTGTTGATGGTGGTCTGGCCGCCATCGGTGTTATCGCCGGAGAGGACCAGCGTCTGACTGGTGCCGCCCACTGTCAGGGCGGTGCTGGCGCCGGTGATGTTGCCGCTGAAGCTGCCGCCGCCGGTGACCGTCAGCGTGCCGACCGTGGCACTGCTGTCGGTAACCGTGCCGCTGCCGTTGAGGCTGCCAATCGTCTGCGGGACGCCGTTCAGGTCGAGGCTCGCGCCACCGGCGACCGACACGTTGGTCGCGCTCGGCAGCACGGTGTAGCTGGGGCTGAACAGGCTGCTGATCTCGCCCTGGCTCAGCGCCCGGCCATAGATGAACACGTCGGCGATGGCACCGTGCATGTATTCGCCGCCGTTGGAATCGCCGATCTCCAGGGTCTGGCCAGGCTGCATGAACAGGGGCGTGCCGGTATAGGCAATCGTGTTCAGCAGGACGCCGTCGATGTACAGCCGGAACAGGTTGTTCGTGTTATCGACCACATAGGTAACCATGGCCCAGGTGCCGGCCGTGAGCTGGCCTCCCTGGGCGTTGGGGATATCCACCGACGTGTTGATCCAGCTGGAGCCCGTGCCCGCGTCGCCGTGGATGCCGGTACTCTGCACCTTGAGGTCGAAGGTTTCGTCGGGGCCCCCGAAGCGCGTCCCCAGGATGCCGTTGACGTAGGACGCGAACCCAGAGTCCATATCGACCCACGCCGAGACGGTGTAAGAGTTCAGGCCAAATGCTGAAGAGTAGGGCACGGTGACCGCCTGGCTGCCGGTCAAGTTCAGGGCCTGGGCGCCGAGCTGCGGCGGGCCTTGCACATAGGTAGTGCCGGCGCCGCTGATCGTGCCGTTGTGGCCGTCGCCGGTGGCGTCGTTGGTGTTGCCGTTGAACGAGTATTCGGCCACGGCATTGGCTGGCGGGACAGCATAATTGGCTGGCGTGGCATTGGATAGCTGGAGCGTGCCCGCACTGACCGTGGTGCTGCCGGTGTAGTAGCCGACGCCGCTGAAGGTAAAGGTGCCGCTGCCGATTTTAGTTAGGCCGCCCGTGTCGCCGCTGATGCCGATGACGCCGGAGAAGCTGGTGTTGGTGTTGTCGGCCCCGGTAGTCAGGGTACCGGCGCCGAGCACGACGGTCCCCGCGCCGGCGAGGGAGCCGATGGTTTCGTTGTTGCCGTTCAGATTGAGGGTGCCGTTGTCCGTTATCCTGCTGGCGCTGCTCAGGGCGGTAGTGCTGCCGGCCTGGAGGGTGTCGCCGCTGTTGATGGTGGTCTGGCCGCCATAGGTGTTATCGCCGGAAAGGACCAGCGTCTGGCTGGTGCCCCCCACAGTCAATGCCGTGGTACTGCCGGTGATGTTGCCGCTGAAGGAGCCGCCGCCGGTGACAGTCAACGTCGCCACTGCGCCACTGTCGATCACGGAGCCCGAACCGTTGAGCGCCCGATGGTGATGCCTTTGCCGTTCAGGTCGAGCGTGCCGTTGTCGGTGACGCTGGTAGCGCTGGTCAGGGCGTTAGTGTTGCCCGCCTGGAAGGTGCCGCCTTGAAGGTTGATCGTGCCGCTCCCGGCGTTGAGACTCGTGGCTGTAACCGTGCTGAGAGCGCGCTGAGGAACTGATTGCTGTTGTTGGCCGAGGTGTTGGCGGTCAGGCTCGTCGAGGCCAGTTGCAATGGCTGGCTGCTGGTGCCAAAGACCCCGGCACTGGTCAGCGCTACGCTGCTGGCGTTGCCGCCGATGTCGGCGGTGCCAGACGTGTCGGTGCTCTGCTCGACGATGCCGCCGGTGCCGGCGGTGAGGCTGACGGAACCGCCATTGGCATTGAGGGCCGTTCCGCTGCCGGAACCGTCGTCGAGGATGATCTGGCCCGCGCCGGTACTGGACTGCACAACAACGGTGGCCGCGCCGGCGGTGGTGGTCGGCGTCGCGGTGCTCAACGTGATGTTGCCCGTCTGGTTCGGGTCGCCGATGGTGATCGTGCCGGTGGATGTGGTGAAGATGCGGGCCAGCTCGGCGCTGGTCAGGTTGATACCCCCGACCGGGTTGCTATTCGTCCCGCCGATCAGCATCGGCCGCGACTCGACCGATGATTGGATGGTCACCTGCGTCGTAGGGGTCACCTGCGTCGTTGGGTATAAAGCGATCTTGCTCACCGTGCCGCCAAAGTAATTCGGGACGTACATTGTGCCGTCGCTATCGAAGGCAGGCTGATGGGGACCGTTCAGTCCTCCGCCCGACACGAAGGTACTGACCACGCCACCCGGTGTCACCTCGATGATCGTGTTGCTCAGGTAGTTCGACACATAGAGCATGCCGCTACTGTCGAAGGCCAGTCCGCTGGGGCCGCTCAGTCCCGTGACGAAGGTGCTGACCACTCCAGCGGGGGTGACTTTGCTGACGGTACCCCCACCTTGGTTGGCGACGTAGAGGTTGCCACTGCTGTCGAAAGCGAGACCGTGAGGATTGTTGAAACCGGTGGCGAAGATGCTTGACTGTCCGCCCGTACGTGACCTCGGTGATGTTGTTGCCGTTAAAGTTTGCCACGTACAGATTGCCGCTCGAGTCGAAGGCCACAGCCGCGGGAACGTTCAATACATGGGTGTTATCGACGAAGGTGCTGACCACTCCGGCGGGGGTGATTTCGCTAACCGTGTTATTATTGCTGTTTGGAACATAAAGGTTGCCGGCATTGAAGGCCGGCATGTTTGGGCCGCTCAGGCCGCTGGCGAAGGTGCTGACGACTCCAGCTGGCGTGACTTTGCTAACCGTGTTCCCGCCTTGGTTGACTACGTAAAGGTTGCCGCTGCTGTCGAAGGCCAGCCCAGCGGGGTTACTAAATCCAGAGGCGAAGGTGCTGATGGTTCCGATGCTGCTGCCTACCGTGGCCGTCGTGGCGATGTTCTCGGCGGCACCGCGCAAGGTGATGTTGGCCCCATAGATCTGGGAGGTGCCGTTGATCGACAGCGTTCCGATGCCGTTGTCGCCCACGCCGCCGGCCGTCATGTCGGCGCCCAACGTCAAGGCGCCGGCGCCGCTGTTGATCGTGACCCCGGTAGCGATCGCAAGGTTGCCCGTGGCATACAACGTCAGCGGCCCGTTGGTGCTGGTGGCGTTAGCGTTGACGTTCAGCGCAACATCCGACCCCGAGGCGGTCAGGCTGATCGCGCCGCTGCCGGTGCTGCTGACAGGAGCGGACAGCGTGAGAGCACCCGTGTTGGCAACCGTGACCGTGCCCGTGCCCGCTTCACTGATCCCGGTACCGATTACCGATAGCGCCGCGTCGTTTGTTAGGCTGATATTGCCGCCGGCATGTTGGCGGCGCTGAAACTGCTGACCGCATTGCCGGCGTTGGTCAACGTGATGCCGGTGCTGGCGTTGGCGGCCAGGGTCACCGCGGTGATGGCGGCGCTCTGCGTGATGGCGCCGGCCGTGCTAGTTAGCGTGACGCTGCCCGTGCCGCTGATGGCGTTGGCTACGTTCACGGTGCTACTGAGGTTGATGACCAGCGCAGCGTTGTCGATGACGGCGCCGGAGCCGAGGGTGCCTGTCGCACTGCCGTTGCCGACTTGGAGCGTGCCGGCGTTGATGGTTGTGGTGCCGGAGTAAGTGTTGGCACCGGTCAGCGTCACGGTTCCACCGGCGACGCTCAGAGCGACATGAGCCGTGCTGCCGTCATGGATGATGCCGCCAAAGGTTCCAGTTCCGTTGAGGGTCAAGGTGGCAGTGCCGGCGGCGGTGCTGTTGGTGACGGTGCCCGAGCCGGTCAGGCGCCGATGATGGAGACGTTGTGACCGTTGAGATCGAGCGTGCCGGCGTCGCTGACATTGCCGGTGAAGGTGCCGGCGGCCTGGACGTCGGCGCTGTTGGTGATGGTCAGCGCACCGCTGCTGTTGGGCAGGCTGCCGCTGCCGCCGGCGCCGGTGCCGACATAGTTGTTTTCCACCACGCCGGTGGTCCCGGCGCCATCAGCCTGGATGCCATAGCTGGCATTGCCGCTGATGACATTGGCGTCCCCGGCCGCTGTGCCGCCGATAGTGTTGCCGGAAGCTTGCGTACGAATGTAGACCCCCGCTCCCCGATTGGGCAAGCTGGTCGCACCGGCCTGGTCAACGCCGATCAGGTTGCCTTCGATGACGTTGTTCGAGGTGCCGGAGTCGGCGAGGTTGACTCCGGCGAAGCCATTGCCGGAGATGACGTTGCCGGTGCCGGTGGTTGTGCCGCCGACGACATTGCCCGTGGAGCCGCCCCAAAGGATAAGGCCGCCGGTGCCGAAATTATCGGCGAGATTGTTTCCGAGCGGATGCTCGCCGGTGTAGTCGGTGCCGATGTAGTTGGCCTGGATGAAATTGTCGTTGGCGTTGACGCTGACGCCCTCGAAAATGTTGCCGCTGATGAGGTTGCCCGGCAGCCGTGGTGCCGCCGATGGTGTTGTCGGTGGCGCCGGCGTCGATGACGCACGTCCGGACCAAATCGTTGCCGATGGCGACGGTGCCGGTGACGTCGGTGCCGATGTAGTTGCCCTCGACGACGTTGCCCGTGCTGCCGGACCCGATGATGTCGACGCCGCATAGCCGTTGCCGTCGCTGGCGTTGCCGCTGATGATGTTGCGTGCCGCCGCCGTGGTGCCGCCGATGGTGTTGTCGGCCGGCGCCGTAGTCGATTTGCACGCCGTCGCCATCGTTGCCGACGGCGGCGGTCCCGGTGACGTCGGTGCCGATGTAGTTGCCGTGCGACCACGTTGCCGCTGTGCCGCTGCCTGGTCGAGTTCCACGCCGTCGTTGCTGTTGCCGAGATGATGTTGCGGCCGCGGCCGTGGTGCCGCCGACCGTGTTGCCGCTGGCGCCGTAGTCGATTTCCACGCCGTCATAGCCGTTGCCCAGCGGTTGCCATTGGCATCGAACGCGGTGGTGCCGGTGACGTCGGTGCCGATGTAGTTGCCCTCGACCACGTTGCCGGTCGTGCCGCTGTCGCTGATGTCCACGCCGTTCGCCGAGGTTGCCGCAGATGACGTTGCGGGCCCCCGCCGTCGTGCCGCCGACGGTGTTGCCGCTGGCGCCGCTGTCGATCTGGACGCCGGTGCCGTTGCCCAGCGAGTTGCCGTTGCATCGACGGCGGTGGTGCCGGTGTAGCCCGTGCCGATATAATTGCCGAGGACGAAGTTTCCCGATGTGCCTGCCTGGTCAAGTTCCACGCCGTCGTTACCGTTGCCGGAGATGATGTTGCGCGCGCCTGCGCTGGTACCGCCGACGGTGTTGCCGGTGGCGCCGTAGTCGATTTCCACGCCATCGTAGCCGTTGCCCAGCGGGTTGCTGTTGGCATCGAACGTCGTGGTGCCGGTGACGTCGGTGCCGATATAGTTGCCCTCGACGACGTTGCCGGTCGTACCGCTGCCGTTGATGTCGATGCCGTCGCCGCTGTTGCCGCTGATGAGGTTGCCAGCCCCAGTCGTCGTGCCGCCGATGGTGTTGTTTACGGCATCGTTGACTAGTTGCACGCCGCTGCCGGCGTTGGCCATGGCTACTGTACTGGTGTAGTCGGTGCCGATGTAGTTGCCCTGGATAGTGTCGTTACTACCGCCGTTAATGTCGATCCCGTCGCCGCTGAAGTCATTGATGACTAGCCCCTGGATAGTGCTGTTGCTGCCGGACAGGGTCAGACCGACGGTGCTCGATACCGCCATGGCGCCGTTGAGCACGATGAGAGGCGTGCTGTAAGTCTGACCAAGGTAAGTTGCCTCCGAAGCGCCATTGATGCTCACATTGCTATCAATGGCCGGTAGGGCGGATTGCGGTTGGATCGTGAAGGTGCTGCCATTGGAGTCTTGATAGGATGTGGGAATGTTGAACGTGATGGTGCCGCCGCTCGAGTCGGCGGAACTGATGGCAAAGCGGAGCGATCCGATGGTGTTACTATCGCTCGTGGTGGTAACGACCAACGGATTGACCGGGGGCGGCGGACTGACACCAACACTGCCGTCGGTGAACTGATCGACCGCCGTGCCGCCTTGGCTTCCGGTTGCAGTCACCTGGAACAACGCCGCGGGCACCACCGTCCAGTTCGTTTGGAATGAACCGGTGGCATTCGTGGTGACGGTCAGCGGAGTGTAAACGGTTCCCGGCGCCGTGCCGTGCAGCTGTTCGATGCTCACGGTGACGTTCTCGTTCGGTGCGAAGCCGCTTCCGGAGATTAACGCCGATTGGCCCGGAGAGAAATCGATCTGATTCGTGTAAACTGCCGACGTGCTTCCCTGGAGGCTCAAGCCTGACTCCGCCACGAAGACCCCGGTGGCGGTAGTGAATACCGGAGCCGTACCCGTGCCGACGACGGTCAGCAGGTTTGTCCCCGGTCCGTCGATGGTCACATCGGCGGTGATCTGCGGCAGGTTTGTCCCCGCCAGAGTCAGCGTCCCGGTTACGCTCGGATCGAACAGGATCGTATCGTTCGTCCCGAAGGTGCCGGTGATCTGCGACGCCCACCCGGCAGGCAGGTTCGACTGTCCCAGAGAGCTGGGATTCCCGGCCTGGTTGACCAGCGTGATGGCATCACGCAGCGTCAGATGGCTCATATCGGTCGTGTTATCGGCCGTGCTGTTGACGATCAGCGTTGCCGGCATCATCCGCTCTTCGAGAAGCTCCAAGCTCGGCTGGAGACGGCAGCCGCGGCCTGCTACGGGAGCGACGAGAAATGATGTACTGCGGGAACAGTTTGGCCAACCAGCTGGGAAGAGACATTGAATGCTCCAGGTTCGGTAACTTCTGATCCCTTTGCGTCGAACATGCTGCCGCCGCTCGCGGCTTGGCACAGCACCGCTCATCCCTGGGCGGCGGAAACGGGGCGCTCAGACCGGCGCCGCTTTGCTCGTCGGCGCCGACGGCAGGCGCAGGGCCGGCGGCACGTCCTCCAGGGCCGCCGATGGCAAGTCGTACGAGTCGGCGAGCAATTTCGGATCTTCCGGCGCCAGTTCCGGGTAGCGCAGTCCCGGCAGCACCTGCACGGCGAACACTTCCTGCACCGCGTCCTCGAAACGCAGGAACGCCACCGTCTGGCCGTTGCGGACGTCCACCACCCAGACGCCGCAGTTGCGTTCCTCCAGCGCCTTCTCGGCAATGGGGATGCCGCTGAAGACGGCGCTTTCGCGCACTTGCGACAGGCCGACGAACGCCAGACCGCCGAAAATGTCCAGGCCGCGCGTGAAGCCCGGCAACTCGGCGATGTTCCGGTAACGCCCGGCGGCGAGGTCGACGAAACCGAGGCCGCCCGCTCCAGATTCCAGCAGCCACAAACGGCCGCGGTCCCAGCGCGGCGAATGCGGCATCGATAGGCCGCCGACTAGGACCTTACCGCTGGGCACCTCGAGCAGGACGCCGCCGTCTTTCTTGTGCTCGCGCCATCCCTGCGGCGTATCGGTAGCGGCCAATGCGGTGACATAGCGCGGCACCAGCTGCCCCTGCTCATCCGGTGCGAGTCCCAGACCGTTGAGGTGGCAGCGGTCCTGCGGGGCCAACGCCGAGACGAACGGCGGCCGCCAGCGCGGCACGAAACTATGAACGCCGTTGAGCGTGCAAAGGCAAGAGAAGCGAGTATTTACGAACCAAAGTTCATCGCCGGCCCAGGCCATCTCGTGGATGTCGATGTCGCCGGTGACATGGGCGGCGCGGGCGAGGTAGCAGGCGTCGTGTTTAGCCGGCGGTTCCAAACGGCGGCAGACGGGGGCCATGTTGCGATACTGGCGGATCTCCTGAGCGGTGCCGACGGCCAACCGGGTCCGATCGGCGGCCATGCCCATCGGTCGAGGGAGATCACGAAAGTGCGTGTTGACATTGACACCGTCCGCTCGCAGCAGCACCAGCTTGCCGGCCTGGTAAGTGGTGACGAGGATCGAAACGCCCAGTTGCTCGAGCAAGGCTGGGAAGTTGGAGGTGTGTTTGCTTCGCAACGGTTGCGGCAATTCGGCGCTGGAGCTTCTGGGCTGCTCATGGTGTCCTGTTCGCAAGATGCTTCGATCGGCTACTACTCCGGGACGGGTTCGTGGCGTCAGTTCCTACTGACGGTGAGTCCACATCCCGTTTCTAGCCGAGCGTCCATGCCGTGGTTGAAAAGCAGACGCGACGACGTCGCAAGCCCTCCATTGAGGATTTCCCTGCGTTCTGGGGTAGAACGAGGGGGTTCGCCGCGATGACGTCGTCGGAAGGTCAGTCTGTCGCCAAACAATCCGATAAACGAGTGCGCTGAGGATTGCCGAGTCGGGCGATTCTTCCTGTTGTTACGATTATCCTGTTTGGGGAGGATTAAGATTATTAGTATCAACTGGGAAAGCAGAAGTGTCAAGTGAAAAAGGGTAGCCCACTTGAAAAACTCGGTTGGCAAGGCGAACCGTGCCGGCTTAATCAGCATGCACCTGAGCGTAGGAACGAGAGCTGCGGTTCGGCCGCGCAGTTACGGATATGCATGCGAAGTATCCTCACCGTGCGCGCCGCAGCAGTGCTTGAACTTTTTCCCGCTCCCGCAGGGACAGCGGTCATTGCGACCGATGTGCGGTGTGCGCGGGGTGACGGGTCTCGGCGCACCACTGGTCCAGCTAGAACCCGGTTCACGATATTCGATGTGCTCGGCTGCACCCCGTTTCAGACACATGCGGATCAAGGCAGCCGCCAGCTCGCTCTCTTCCTCCGGCGTGATGTGCCGGAAGCCGGCTCCCTTGAACTTCTCAAGAAACGGCTGCAGGAACCGATCCCGCTCCTCTGAGGGAAGCACGCCGACGGGCAAGACGGCGCCGCTGGTAATGCAGATTCCTTCCGGAGCCAGAAGCCGTCCGGCAAGGACAAGACCGATCTGGGCCGATTGGCTGAAGCTGACGTCGGTGACGAACCGGGTTTCATCGCATAGCAGGTCCCGGATCGTGATGCCGACACCTCGCTCACTCGACTCCACCAAGAAGAGCGTGTAGCGAGCGTTCTGCATTCCCTTCAGGATCACCATTTCATCCGAATCCGGCGGCGGCGGTGATTCGGCGAGGTAGCGCTCGATCGTGTTCATTCCCTGGCGCCGAACGTTGTACAGGCAATAATCCATCAGGACGCAGATCATATCCTCGCTGTCCAGCAGGATCGTCTTGCCTTTGAGGATGCCCAGCTTGTTGCCGCCTTCTTCTATCGCATCCTTGGACAACAGCTGCGAGAGGCGGGTGTTCAGCTCAACCGATAGCTCACGAAGCTGCTTGTAGCGAGGCAAGATCGCGGCGTGCTCTGACATGGTTCGTTCTCCTCTCTCGGTCCGAGCTTGGCGCACCGGCTGCGTAAGCAACCGGGTACGGCCCAAACCCGACCGCTGACGCAGCCGGTTCGGTGCGCCGTGATCGTCGTGAGTCCTCCGTGGGTCCGAATCCCACCGGGCAACTGTCGTTCTAGCCCGAAGGAACCGAAGCGTTCAGGTAGGAGACGGGGCGAAGCCTTCGGTGGAAAGGATCGTTTAGCGATTCCGCGAGCACGCAGGCCGTAACGCAAGTGAACGCCGAGTAAGCCTCGAAACGCGTAATGCGCGAGCCGACCCAGTCGAACCGGGGGGAAGGCCAGTGACGTCGTTGTGGACGAACGAAGCCAACGACGGACTCGCCGGGGTAGTGGCGACAGCATGTGTGCAGGACGGGGACGTCACGAAACACGGGAAGCCCTGGCTAGCGATGGTCCAGACCATCAACCGGCGTCTCGCGAGAGACAGGCCGGACTGCCCGGGGTGGCGGCGAGGCTCGTAGTACCGCGGAAGCCGGGTAATGCCGGTGGAGGGAAGGGGCGGACAGCCGGGAGATTGACGATGAGGATGAGCGGGGATCGGGGAGCGGAAAGGGGGCACGGTGGGTGATTCGGGCACCGGCAACCGAAAGGGCCGGCAACACGCAAGACCTCACCTACTCCACCGCGCCACTCCTCGACTCTACCCAACTTCGGACAGCCGGACGACCCAAATCACTGCGCCGCCCTCTCACCTATACTTTGCTGCTCCGGCAGTCGCGGTTCGGACTTTTCTTATGGGGCGACTTTGATCGACTGAAGTTTCTCGTCCACGCGCTTCACGAGTTCCTCCGGTAGAGGAGCGTAAGTCCGGCGCGCGGCATACTCTTGGCCCTCATGGTTCACCCAGCGCAAAAAATCCACCACTATTTTCTGATCGGCACTCGATTGGTTCTGGTAACAAACCGCCCAGATGCCTCCGCAGATGGGATAAGCGTCTTTGCCAGGCTTGTTGGTAAGACTGAATGTCAAGTCTTCGGAAATGTCCGCGGCGAGTCCTTTGGCCGCTGCCTTCATGTTCTCCGATTCCGCATGGATATAGGCGTTTCCGTCTTTGTTCTGAACAGCGCCGTAGTTGAGTTTTCTGCCGCCGCTGATGTAGACATGAAGCAATTCCACGTAGCCGATCGCGCCGTCCGTCTTCTCCACATGTTCTGCAACGCCGTGGTTCCGAGGCTTGCCCACACCCACCTTCTCGGGCCATTTGATCACGGAGCCGGGCTTACCCATGTTTTTATTATCCCAGACCTCCGTCGCTTTATCGCTAGCCTTGGAAAGATATTCCGCGAAAATGTAAGTCGTGCCGCTGGAGTCCTCGCGATGGACCGGAATAATCTTGGTGTGCGGCCATTCCTCTTTTTTTACGCCCGTATTGATGAGTTGCAGAGCCGGATCGTCCCAGTACTCAATTTCTCCTAGGAAGATCTTGGCCAGGACCTCGCCGGTGAAATTCAACGGCGGCTTATCCGCCAGTTCCTTGACGTTGTAGACAGGCACTACCGCACAAATAATCACCGGTATGTGGAGAATGTCGCCGCCCTTGCTCAGGGCGGTTTTTCGTTGTTCCTCTGTCAGCGGCGCGTGAGTGAAGCCGATCGCTAACTCTTTGTCGATCATTTTCGTGATGCCATGCGTCGAACCGGTGGAATCGTAGTGGATATCGATGTCCTTATCCTTGCGGTAGATGGATCGCCAGGCGTCCATCATAAAGAGCACGCTGGAAGTGCCGCCGGTTTTCAGTTGTTTATAGGGTTCGTTCGATTTGATGAAGAAACTGGGTGAATAGTAGATGAGGACGCCTGCACCGGCGCCGACAAACAAGACGATCGCGATGCGGATCACAGAAGCGCGGCTGAGCCCTTTCACCATGAGATTTCCTCCCAGCAAGTCATTCTCCTGCGTGGATGCCATCAGGACAAGCAGACTTCAGGATGTTATCGATTCTGGACGGCGGATGGTTAGAACTCGGGAATGATTTCGCTGCCAGCCTTGGTGACCAGCGACGCCAGTAGAGTGATGGGGACGGTCTCCGAAACGAATCGTACCGATCCATCCGCGAAAACGATATTAGCCCCACCGGGATGGAAGGAGTAGATGTCCCCGCTCTGGTTGTTGCAGTTGATGGCGCAGGGGCCGTTGGCGTTCGCGCTGCCATCGCCATTGGTGCCGGTGATCGTCAGCCGATTGTCGCTGTCGCACCAGATTGGGCCGGTGGTGCCCGCCGGCAATGGAGTTTGAACGTTGCCCTGGGTGAACTGCCAGTCTCTGCCCGCCGCTTCGGAAAAAAGGGTGGTGTTGCTGAGACCGTCTTTAATCTCGTAAATGGAAGTCGGGCCGTTTTGTTCCATGGCCCCATGACTGCCATTGCCCGCCCAGACCAGGGCAGCAGCGACCAGCGCGTTGGTGTAACCGGTTTCGGCGTTGCTCGCGTTCTTGTTCGTCTTCACCTGACAGAGTGACGAGTAGCTGGACACCGTACCGGAGGGAGTGCATTTGGTAGTCGGGTAGACCGCAGCGCCCAAGACATTGGTGCTGGAACCAGGGGCGTTGGGTGGTGCGAAGGAATTGTTTCCTCCACTGATGTAGTTCGTGGCATTCGTGGAGTACGTGAACGGAGCCGTCGTCGCCCGATCGCTGGGACAGCGATAGGTTTTAATGAGGGTGTTGATGATGGTGGGCGTCTGATTGGCGGGGTCCGCCCAGTCCAGGTTGAAGGTGTAAATAGGAGCGAAGTTACCCTGCTCAATGTAGGGGAGGAGAGTGACCAGGACGCTGCATCGACCCTGTGTGCCGCTGGCTTGTCCCGCGGTCGGGACCGTTAACTGGTTCCAGGGAATGTACCACGGTTGCTCGTTGTTCTTGGTGATGGCGTTCCACGGGAAGCATTGATTGTTCGGTTCCGCATAGTTCTGGCAGGCCAGGCCGAGCTGTTTCAGGTTGTTGATACATTGAGTGCGTGCGGCGGCCTCGCGGACTTTCTGAACGGCCGGCAGCAGCAAGCCAATCAACACCGCGATAATGGCAATGACAACCAGGAGTTCGATCAACGTGAACCCCTGGCTCCTTCGATCCCTCGCATGACGCATCTTGCCTACTCCCTCGGTGGGTGATGATAACGGTTCCATCGTGTGAGGGGGAGGATACGGACGGATTGCTAGCGTTTGATGTTCCGATTGTGAGGAAACGGAGAAAAATCGCGCGGCTGTTGGCGAAGATCTTGGACGGGATCTCGATTCACCGATCCAATAAAAAAAGGCAGGTCACCTCGATGAGGTGCCCTGCCTGTATCTCATTCTACGAGTCATGCTCATCCGACTCGTGCTTTACCGGCTTCACCCTGCTGCAAGGGCGTCAGCGAGCGCCGCGTCTCGACCGGATCGCTGTCGAAACGCCAGTACCGCAGCGGTTTGTAGTCGTCGAAGTGATCGAACAGATACCAGGCCAGCTGGTCTTCGCAGATGAAGGGTAATATCGCCTGTCCCTCGACGGGGTCGAGGCAAAAGACGTCGAGATCGGCCAACTCCTCGGCGGCCTCCATCGCACGTGCGGCGGCGCGATCGGTTTCTTGCGCGGCGTGCTGCATTTCGATCAGGGCGGTGCGGTCGGGACGGCCTGGCCGGGCGCGGAGTCGCTTGACCTCGAGCTGGCGGGCCTGCATGTCGAGGTGATGTTCGCGCAGCGACGCAACGACAGAACGGATATAAGGGATGGCCGCCTCGGCCTGCTGGAGAGTCCAGGTCTGGAGAGTGCGACTGCGCCGCTTGGCTCCCGGATGACGGCGGTTCATGGTTGTGGTCTCCTGGCTGGTTCGTGGTGTGGGATCGCATCGGGACCCATGGACGGTTACAACCGTCTCTCTTTGTTAGAGAGGGTGCGGGATCGGCAAGTTCGGCCTGTCCTGGGCTTCCCAGTCGCCGCCGTTGCCGCTTTTCGTCCCCACGCCGGGTCTGCGCCCCTACAATATTCTAGGCGAGCGCCTTCTCCGGAGTGCGGCCGGCGACGAAATGTCGTGCCGTTTCAACCCGGTAATCCGGCGGGCATTTCGACCGAGTTTGGGACGTCCCCGGCCATCCGCCGAGGGAATATACCGATCCCCGGCGGAAACCGGCCGAATTCATAGACCAGTCTCGAAGAGGAAAGCCAAGGAACTCATGCTACGATCCTGGAAAATCGGCTCGGCGTTCGGCATCCCGGTGTATATTCACCCGACGTTCCTGCTGGCCCCCTTGCTGACGGTGATGCTCAATGGCGGCGGCAGCGGCGTCGTGGCTTTTTTTGCGGTAGCCTTGACCATCGCCCTCTTCGCTTGCGTCCTGTTGCACGAATTCGGCCATGCCTTGATGGCACGCTACTTCGGCATCAATACACGCGACATCACCCTCTACCCCATCGGCGGCGTGGCCCGACTGGAAGGCATGAGCGAAGAACCGTATCAAGAGATCCTCATCGCCATCGCGGGACCGGCGGTCAATGTCGTTATCGCCGGCCTACTGATCCCGGTAGTCGTCCTCGGTTTCCTCAGCGGCGCGATCGCGCTCGATGACCCGCTCAATGGCCTCGGCAGAGGAATCTGGCCGATCCTGGCTCTTTTCGCCCTCGGGTTGTGTTACCTGAATATCGGGCTGGTCCTCTTCAACATGATCCCGGCGTTTCCGATGGATGGCGGCCGGGTCTTTCGAGCGTTGCTGTCGATCGGTCTGGGATTGCCGCGTGCCACCACGATCGCGGTCTACCTCGGCACCGTTCTGGCATTCGGCATGGGCATATACGGCATGTACAAACCCAACTACATGCTGCCGATCGTGGCCGTGTTCGTGATGCTGGCAGGGCAGCAAGAATTGTTGGTCGTCCGTTACCGCGAGCGGATGAAGCAGGCCCAGCAACGATTGGTCGAACTCCAAACGCCGGGGTCGATACACCGTGGCGCAGTCTCGCCTGCTCCCCGCTTCGATTCGCCGCCGGTTGGCCGGGCCGTGGAGATGAAGCCGCCTGCACCGCTGGAACCGCGGCATCCGGCCGAACCCGATCTGCTCTTTCACTTTCGTGTCGTCGAGATCCCGGAGCCGCCGCGCCGAGAAATGTCGGCTCTCCGAACGCGAACAACAGGATAATGACTCACGCAGTCTCACGGATAGCGGAGGATCCTCATGGCACAGCTGAAGAACGTCGTCGATCCGTTCGGCGAAGTGAACATCTATCCAGATAAAGGCGGCAAGACGCGCGTTGTCGCCACGATTCTCATGGAGCCGCACCGCGAAGGCGCGCAGACCGGCATCGCTCTCGACGGCTCCGGCAGCATGGCCAAGCTCTACGGCGTCGAGGACGGCAGCCGCGTCCTGTCGCCGATCTTCGGCGGACCGAAGAAGCTGACGAATGAGGTGACCCCGGTCGCTCAGAAGCTCTGTGCCTATCTGGCGCGCAAGATCGACGCCGACGGCGGCACCACCTGCATTTACTGGGCGACTGGGACCGGCGGCGGCGAGGTCGAGGTGATCGGCGACCTGACGGCGGACGAGGCGGAGAAGCGCGTTTTCGGACCGCCGCGCGAGTTCGGCACCGGCACGCAGCTGTTGCCGGCCGTGAAGTATTTCGTAGACCGGTTTCGCTCGGCGCCGTGGGGCTTCTTCGTCTTCATCACCGACGGCGAGCTGCACGACTTGGACGCGGTGATCGCTTACAGCAAACGGCTGGCGATGGAAGTGGCCGCGGGCCGGCGCAATCCGATCAAATTCGTCCTGATCGGCCTCGGCCCCCAGGTCAACGAGCGGCAAATGGAGGAGCTGGACGACCTGGACACCGGCACCGACGTGGACCTCTGGGACCACAAGCTGGCCGCGGAGATGCGCGTTCTTCAGGAGATCTTCGCCGAGGTAGTGGACAAGAATGCACGAGTCGCCGATAACGGCCGGATTCTCGATCCGCAGGGCCGCGTCGCCAAGGACTATTCCGGGACGGGCCTGCCGGCGTTCCTGGAGTTCGAGGTGCCGGCTGGGTCGCAGTATTTCACGTTGGAGGTGAACGGCCAACGTATCCATCAGCCGCTGTCGGACACAGCGAAAGTCCCGGCTACGGAGCAGGTCGCGGAAGAAGTGGTCGACCTGCCGGTTGCCGACGCAGCGCCGGCGGCCGCACCGATTGCCACGGCCGCACCAGCGCCCGAGGAAGACGCGGACAACGATTGGAAGGACATCCACCTGGAAATGCGACCCGACGACGAACACCCGACCGACCTGGATCTGGATCAGTCGAAGGATCAGTAGTTTTACTGCACGAGAGTGGCGAATCGGCTGCGTAAGCGGCCGGTTTGCAGCTCTCTACCCGGCCGGATCGCTAATCTCGCATTGTAAAAGTAGGGATCACACCATCAACTCTCCCACTTCTGGAAGGGTCCGCTCTGGACGAGCTTTACCGAATAGCCCTCAATCTGACTCGGCAGAGCGCGAGCGATGACAGGGTCATCCGTCGTTAGGTGAATTGCAATCACGTATCGGCCGGCCTCGTCTTTTTCGACGCCTACTCCACACACCCCGGTCGTCCGAGCAGCTGCGCGGAGCGGCGCCGTTTGACTTCACGGACTTTTTGTTCTGACTGCATAGGCCGCCTCCTGGACGGGACCACGCTCTTTTCAGGTGAGAGTGACGTTCAAGTTTTGCAGAACGTCGTCGATGTGGTTGGCGATCGTATGGCTCGCCGATCTAGCGAAGAGCAACCCGACGGCCATCTGGGAATCGCGCTTCCGCAATTTGATCGGTGGCAGGGTTGCCCCCGTCGAGCAGCCCGAGCTGAAAGATGGCGTGCCGGCCGCCAGACGGCCTTCGTCGGCGAGGACGTGGTTGTTGCTGAGGATGTAAAAGCCGCCGTTGTCCTTCACGAGGGCGCCGAAGGTTCCGGCCATCACGAACTGGTTCGCGGGATCCTGGAAGACGACCGAACATCCCGGCTGGGCAGGCCGGAATTTCGTCCGTGGATTGGGTGTCGCCGTCGCTGCTGCTGCCAGCTTTTTCGAGCGGAAACGGCGGAACAGGCCGACTTCGTCCACGTCGACGGGCAGGCCGGAGATCGTCTTGGGGAGAAGCTGACTCGGGCTGAGGTGCGATTCGGAAAACTTGGCGCGGACAAAAAACTTGATGGCTCGTACCCCGGTGCTTCTGCCGTCGACGAGTTTCTCGCCGATGCCCACCCCGATGACGTTCCTCTTGGGCTCGGGGCTCACGGCTGTCATAAGGGCACGCGCCCCGACCACATTGATCGCTCGGGAGAGGAACCGCTGGGACCATTCCGACTTGGCCGCTCGGTAAGACTCACGTTCGCGGGCGGACAATGCGGCGAAGACCTGGAGGGGACGTGCCGAGGGGGGACTTGCTTGGCTTCTTCATGCTGGACTCCTTCAAGTAAGGTCCCAAGCTTTCTGTCGTTCGCATCATGGGGCCGGGGCGATGCTGGTCACCGGATGGATCGCCCAAGAGTTGTCGGGCTTGTACTCGCCCGTACCGACAAGGGCGGCGACCACGCTGATGTACACGAATTTTCGCATAACCCACCTCCCACCAAGTTTTTCGGAGCCGGAAGCGTTACACGCTTCCGGCTCCGAAGTGAACACATTTTTTCTCGCCGCCTGGTGCTCGGAAAGTGCATACTCAGGCGTAACGATCCGCAATCATCATCGTAGCTCGGGTGGATCAAGAGAACCCCAACCGGAGTAACCCATGAAACCTCTTCGTGTCGTTTTGGCTGTCGTCGCCCTATCCTGCGTCGGTTTTCTTGCGACACCCCAAACCGTCCGGTCTGCCGACGTGATCGTTTTCAACGGCGACACCTACGCCGCGATCGCCTATTCGCCGGCCACCGGCAACTACGGCTACGGCTACAACTTCGGCAGCCGTGCGTCCGCCGAGGCTGCCGCGCTGCGAAACTGCAAGGCCGACGATGCCCGTGTCGTCACGTGGGTCAACAACGGTTTCTGCGCTCTGTCCCTGGGCGACGATAAAACGAAGTGGGGCGTCGGCTTCAGCTACGGCGACGGCGCGACCAACACCTTCGCCAAACGTCGTGCGTTGCAAGAATGTGCCAACCGCACTACTAACTCGCGGCTTGTCATCTGCGTCTGCTCGGTGAACGTGGCGCCGGAAGTGCGGTGACGTTTAGCCGCGAGCTTGTGCGAGCGCTCGTGCCCCGCGCTCGCACAAGCTCGCGGCTAAACGATGGTTCATTTCACCACGATAATGTAATCCGTCGTCGGCTCCTTCGTCAGCTTCTCCATGTCGCCGCCCACCTCAATCTTGATCGTCGCCGTTTTGCCGCCGGTGCGCTTGGCCGCCCGGTCGGGAATGCCGAACCCGCGGTCGATGTGCCCACTGCCGGCGAGGATCACCATCCGTCGAATGCCGCGCTCCTTCTGGAACTTCGCGGCGCTGTCGGCCATGTACTCGTCCCAGACCGTCATCACCTGATACGAGCGCTCCTTCTGATCGGCAGGCGGTTCCTTGGGGCCGTGCATCTTCGCCAGTAGGTCGTACCAGTGATCGCGGTGGGCCTTGACATTGAAGTCGATGTCGCCGAGTTGCTCCTTCTCTTCCTTGGATAGAGCAGCGTGGCCGACTTTGGAGATGCGGTTCTTCAGTTCCGTGGAGACGTTAAGGGCCGCCATCGGAAGGCCGTTGGTGCGGCAGAACTCGATGATGGGGCGGTACATCGAGTACTCGAAACCCCAGCGGGTTTGATACTCCGTGTTCTTGAGGAAGCGATCCTCGGACTTCGTCGCCCCGCTGGAGTAGTCGTCGATCTTGCCCTGGAAGGGCCGCTGGAACATTTCGAGGCCGACACCGAGCCGTTCGTCACGAGCGAAGAGCGAGCGGATGATCTGCAACTGGATACGATGCTGCAGATCGCTGTCATGCGTTTCTCCGATGCAAACGAGATCGGCCGTGAGGAGACGGTCGATGAGTTCACCGAAGGTAATCGCCGTCTTGTCCCTTGAAGCGTACACCGTTAGCGCGAGTTCACCACCGTACTTGTCATACAACGCTCGCAACGCTGCCGTATCGAGTGCGCGGTAAACCGATAGGCGAGCGCCATTCTGATCGACCGCGGTGATTTCGCTAAACCCTAATTTGCGGTATCGGATGCCGTTCGGCGTTTCTACAAATGCCGAGGCCGTAGCCGTCGAGTGCAGCGCTCCAATGAGTGCTTTCGCGCATTCCGCTGCATCGTCTGAATCGCTAAAGGCCAGTCTCCAGACAGAGTTCTTGCCGTCCTCAATGAACCGGTCCCCGCGCAGCGTTGCGGCAATCTTCGCCGAATCGACCTTGCCTTCGGGATTTGCGCAAGGCCGCGATCAACTCATACTCACCCCGCGTCTTTCCCGGCCCCAGATCGATTACAGAGATGCGCTCCCCCGGATGCAGAATCGTCGCCGTGTAACGCGGCGGATTCTTGTACGCCGCGTTGACCGCCTCCCATCCTCCCTTTTCCTTCAGCGCCTTGACGTACTTCGCCCCCTGGCCATAAAGGAAAGCGTTTTGCAGGTTCTTCGCCGTATTCAGATTCGTGTCGAGCATCGCCAGCACGTGCGGCTGGTCCTTCTTCAGTAGCTCGATCATCGTGAACGTGGCGTCGCCCTCAACGAGTGCGGAGCGGGCCAGGTCGGCGTCGGAGTCGAAACCGGTCGGGTGCAGGTTCTTCAGGCCGAAGTGCTGATCTTGGAGGGCGTGGACCATCTCGTGAACCAGCACGCCGCGTTCGTAGCTGCCCTTGATGTCGTCGTAGATGAACAGCTTCTTGTCCGCGAGACTGTAGTAGCCCTGGACGCCCTTGTCCTTGTCCTTCGGCCGGGGGATGATCTTCGCCACTACCGGTGTCTTGAACGCCAGGCCGCGCACCTCGGCGATGTCCTTCTCTAGCTTGCGGAGCGTGGCGTCCAGCTCTTTTTGCTTGGCCGTCGGTTCGTCGGCGGCGGCTGGGCGAACGACGAGGCCGTAGAGAAGGATAAATGGAATCAACGACGCACGTCGAATCAACGGAATCATGAGAACGCTCTTTTCTCAGTACGGATCTCGAATCGGCGAGGGGTCCTCCCTCACCGCCATTGTACGAAGGCGTGCTTCAACTCGCGCCGTCAGCTCATCTCGTCCTTGTCTTTCGACCCACGTGTGGGATAATCACGAGATGAGTTTTACCTCGACGATCTCTCTGCCTCTACTGCCATCGGCGTCCGACGAGCGCGCCGAATCTACGCCTGTATGGCAGGGCTGGACGGCGGCCGGTGCTCTGCCTGTGCCGGCTACCGACACTCCTTACCCGGACGCGCCGCAGGGAGAATACGCCGCGCCGGTCGCGCCGTTCAGCGTCCCACCGATTGCCGGCGAAACGCCGACTCGCCCCGTCGAACTGCTCGCCCCTGCTGGAGGACCGGATGCCGCCTTCGCCGCGTTCCACTACGGCGCCGACGCCATCTATCTCGGCCTGAAGAAATTCTCGGCTCGCGCCGAGGCCGAGAACTTCACTCTCGACGAAGTCGCCGAGGCCACCGCCTACGCCCACTCTCTGACACCGCGGCGGCGCGTTTTCGTCACCATCAACACACTCGTCCGCGCCGACGAGCTGGCCGAGTTGATCGAAGACCTCGCCGCCCTCGCCGAGATTGGCGTCGATGCCCTTATCATCCAGGACCTGGGTGTCTACCACCTCGTTCGCCGTCACTTCCCCGAGCTGGAGCTGCACGCCAGCACCCAGTTGGCGGTCCACAATTCGGCGGGGGCGGCGGCACTGGCACGGCTCGGTTTCAGTCGGGTCGTGCTGGCCCGCGAGTTGACCTTCGAGGAAGTCCACGACGTGACGGCGGCGGCGGGCATCGAGACGGAAGTATTCGTCCACGGGGCGCTGTGCTACTCGTACAGCGGCCTGTGTCTGTTCTCGTCGCAGACCCTCGGCCGCAGCGGCAATCGCGGCAAATGCGCGTACTCCTGCCGCGACTCCTTCGAGGTCCACGGCGCCCCCACGACCTTACGCGACGGGTCGGAAACGAAGCGCGATCCGGCAGCGGGCTTTCCTTTCTCCATGAAAGATCTCGCCCTGCCGGACCATCTGCCGGCGCTCGCGGCGGCTGGCGTGAGCTGTTTCAAGATCGAGGGCCGCAAGAAAAGCCCGCTCTACGTGGCGACGACGACGGATTACTACCGCAGACTGATTGACGGCCGGATGCCGGAGGCGGATCGCGCCGAACACGAGGCCGACATGCAGGCGGTCTTCAGCCGGCCGTGGACGCGGCTATTCGTGCAATCGCACAAGGACAAGGAGGTCGCCGACCGCGACACGGTGGGACACCGCGGCACTCCGGTTGGCCATGTTGAGGCGGTGCGCAACGGCGGTACAGCGGCGGCGCGGCTTCGGTTCCACACGGCACGGGCGCTGGAACGGCACGACGGCTTGCAGATCGACCTGCCGATCCTGGGCAAACCGTTCGGCTTCCCAGTCGATCGTCTCTGGGTGTGCGATTCCGGGCGAAGAGGTAAGGCGAGCGAGGTGATCCAGGCACCGGCCGGAGCCACGGTCGAGGTCGGACTGCCGGTCGATCATCCGACGCTACCCATCGGTGCCGCGGTGTACTGCTCCTCGTCGCAGGAAGTGAAACGCCGCTATCGGCACAGCCGGCCGAAACCGGGATTGTATCGCATCCGGCGGGCTATTCGGATCGAGGCGACGTTGGGGAGCAAGGAACTCGTTGTGACCGGGACCGTCCTGCCGCGCCGGCCGGGCGAGGAACCACTCGTCGTCACACGGGCGCTGAGCGGGCCGTTTTCCTCGGCGCGATGCCGCGGCGATGGACGAGGCGGCGCGCGTCGCCTTTGAGAAGTGGGGCGATACCGAAATCGAGATGGAGTCGTTCGCGTTTCACAATATCGGCGGATGCTTCGTGCCGATCTCGCGGCTGAATCAAGTCCGCCGCGATCTGGGGGAAGGGTTGAAGGCGGCGGTCACCGAGGCGAGGGCGGAACGAGTGACCAACGTCGTAGGGTGGGTCGAGTCTTCGAGACCCGCCATGGCCCCCCGGTGGGTCTCGAAGACCGACCCACCCTACGAAGAGAAGCGACACCACGTTCCGCTGGTCTCTGAAGATCGACCGCGTCGCCTTCGTGGACGATTTCGATTCGACTGACTGGGACGGTGTCGAGGAACTGACCGTCGACATTGCCCGCGATCATCCGGCACGACTATCTGAAAAACTAGCGAAGCTGAGCAGCATTCTCGGCCGCGATCGCATCCGCCTGGCGCTGCCTCCGTTGACGCGCAAGTGGGAAGAGCACGGCCTGCGCTTGAAGATCGACAAGCTCCTTGCCGACGGCTGGAACAAATGGGAAGCGGCCAATCTCTCGGCGTGGACGTACCTCGGCCTCGATCCGTCCGAACCGGCAAGCACTCTCGACCTGGCAACGGACTGGAGCATTTACGTTGTCAACCGGGCGGCGGCGCGGCAGCTTCTCGATATGGGCGTGACGCGCTTCACCCTGTCGCCGGAGGATGGTCTAGGAAACCTGCGACCGCTGCTGTCCGAGTTCGGCGCGAAGGCGGTGCTGATCGTCTACCAGGACACGCCGTTATTCCTGGCCGAGTCGTGCGCCTACGCCAACCTGATCGGCGGCTGTCCCGGCAAGGCGAACTGCCGCTTCGAGAGCATGGAGATGGTTTCGAGCCACGGCGAGCGCGTGACGGCCCTCGATTATCATTGCCGGACCATCGTGCTGAACGACGGGCCGTTCTGCCTGTCGCCGCGCCTGCGGGAACTGAGCGCGGCAGGGGCGGTGTCGCTTCGCGCCGATTTCGTTTATCGTCCGTATGATGCGTCTGTGGTCCGCGAGCGCTGGCGGCTGGTACGAGCCGGTCGGCCGGTGCCGGGTGGGCACGCCGCGAACTTCGACCGTGGGATGCAGTAAATCGACGACACTTATTCAAGGAGATGGGACATGGGATATAACCGCAGCGGCCACAAGCGCACGCTACGCCAGAAACGCAACAAGAAGCACCAGAAGCGCCTGGCCGTGAAGGCCGCGGCGGCCGCAAACACGCCAGCGGCGAAGTGAGTTCGTCCGCCGTTTGCGGCTTGGCATCTGCCAAGCCGCAAGCGGCCATCAGGCCCCGGTCATTTCGCGTTCCAGGTCCTCACGGCGACCACGAGTTGCAAATCGCGCTGGCCACGAACCAAATCGTAGACCTCCGGCGTCTCGAGCGTTTCGCCGCGCGTCAGGCGGCACGCCTTCTGTTTCACGCAACTCTGGCGATACTGCTCCGCCAGGCAGTCGGCGCAGCTCAAGGCGTAGGTCTTTAGCTCGTGCGTGATGCCGTCGCTCCAGCGCGCGGCAATCTTGAAGACGGCCGGCTTGTCGCAGCTGCGACGATAACAGCGAACGAGATAAGGAGCCATGGCGAAATGCAGAAGACTGCTGCGCTGTTAGCCCGACGCGCGAGCGAGGGTTCGTCTTCCTGGCTCGCGCGTCGGGCTAACTGCATTGGGTTTAGTCGTGTTCAAACGGGATGGGTTCGCCGTTGATCTGGGCCAGGGCGTTCATGGCGGCGCGCTGCTCCGCTTCCTTCTTGTTGCGGCCCCAGGCGCCGGGGTAGGTGTGCCGGCCGATCACCACGGCGAGCTTGAAGCACTTGCTGTGGTCGGGCCCCTTCTCGTCGAGCAGGCTGTACTGCGGCGTCTCGTTGTACTCACGCTGCGACACCTGCTGCAACACCGATTTGTAATTGCCCGCGTGCGCTCCCTCCGCTACTTCTTCGATCTCCGGGCCGAGTTGCGCATGATGAACTCGCGGGCCACGTCCAGGCCGCCGTCGAGGTAGATGGCGCCGACGACGGATTCGTACACGTCGGCCAGCAGGTTCGCCGGAATCGTGTTCGTGTTTCGGAAACACATTCCCTTGCCGAGGAACATGAAGTCGCTGAGGTTCAGCTCGCGGCTGAAACGAGCGCAGGTACGGCGGCTGACGACCACCGATTTGATCTTGGTCAGGTCGCCTTCTTGCAGATCGGGAAAGCGGAGGTAAAGCTGTTCGACGGTAACCAGGCCCAGCACGGCGTCGCCGAGAAACTCCATGCGTTCGTTCGACGCCAATCGGGTGTCGGCCCCGGAAGCGTGTGTCAGGCCGGAGCGTAGCAAGTCGGGTTGGCGAAAGCGATAGCCGATCGCGTTCTGGCATTCTTCCAGAATCTCGGCTTCACGAGAGGTAGTCAATTCCTGTGCCATGATGCAACTGCCAAATGGATGGCGAACGAGTCACTCCGAAAATTAACAGCCCTAGCCCGAGTTGTCAACGGCGTACTTGTCGAGTTTAGCCGCGAGCATCTGCGAGCGCTTCGACCGAGCGCTCGCAGATGCTCGCGGCTAAACAAAGCAAATGATTGACGTGGGCGCCGCGTCTGGGATAATAAGCGGGCTGCCGTCACCCGCCGGCCGCACCGGGGTTCATGCCGGTGCCGGCCGCTCTTCGGCCGGCCCGTGTGCGACCGGCATGGACCCGGTGGCGACCACCCCTTCCCACAAGGAGATTCTCCGATGGATCAACGCAACGACAACTGCCCCGACTGCGCCAATGGTTTCAACGTCGCTCGACCGCCGTACTTTCTTCCGCGCTGCCGGTGCGGCCGCCGGCGCCGCACTCTTCGCCACGCCGCGCCTCCTCGACGCCGCCCCCTCGCCGAACAGCCCGGCCGAGACTGCCGTCAAGGCGTTGTACGAAACGCTCACCGACGATCAGAAAAAGGCGATCTGCTTCGACTGGGACTTCAAGGACGGCCGCGGCCTGCTGCGGACGCACGTCTCCAACAACTGGCAGATCACCAAGCCGCACGTCCGCGGCGAGTTCTACACCAAGAAGCAGCAGGACGTCATTCACGACATCTTCAAGGGGATCATCAACCCCGACTGGTATGCCAAGGTCCTCAAGCAGCTCAAGGACGACACCGGCGGCCAGGAGTGGGGCAACGACCAGAGCATCGCCATTTTCGGCAAGCCGGGCAGCAACAAATTCGAGTTCGTGATGACCGGCCGGCACATGACCATCCGCGCCGACGGCAACACCGAGGAACACGTCGCCTTCGGCGGCCCGGTGTTCTACGGCCACGCGGCCAGCGGCTTCAACGAAAAGCCGGGCCACCCCAACAACGTCTACTGGCACCAGGCCGTCGCGGCCAACAAGGTGTTCAAGATGATGGATCCGAAGCTCCAGGCCAAGGCGCTGGTTCGAGAAGCTGCCCGGAGAGGACAAAGTCGGCTTCCACGGACCCAACGGCACCTACACCGGCTGCCCGGTCTCTGAAATCTCCAAGGACCTTCAGGCGGAAATGCAGAAGGTGCTCGGCATCCTGATCGAGCACTACCGCAAGGAGGACCAGGACGAGGCGCTGGAGTGCGTGAAGAAGCAGGGCGGCCTGGAGAAGTGCTTCCTGACCTTCTACAAGCAAGGCGCCCTGGAAGAAGGCACCTGGGACAACTGGCGGCTGGAGGGGCCGTCGTTCGTCTGGTACTTCCGCGGTACGCCGCACGTCCACGTCTGGGTGAACATCGCCGACGACCCGAGCGTGAAGCTGAACGCGAAGGGGTAACAGAGGCAGAGCACTACGTCTCGCCGAAATAGAACGCGGATGACGCGGATTCATCGGGTCGCCGCGGATCAGGAAAAGATTCAGATAGAAGATAGACCAGTTTCCTTTTCTTCATTTGTCTTTTTTACTGATCCGTGGAAATCCGCTGCATCCGCATCATCCGCGTTCTATGATGATTCATCCTCGCCCCACGAACGGCATCCGCGTCGCCATGACGGTCATTGACAGAACGTTCGCATCCAGCGGCAGACTTGCCATGTAGACAACAGCCCTGGCCACGTGCTCAACGTCCATCGTCGGTTCAACTGCCAAGGTCCCATCCGCTTGCGGCACTCCGTTCTTCATCCGGGCCGTCATCTCGGTTGCCGCGTTGCCGATGTCTATCTGGCCGCACGCGATGTCGTACTTTCGGCCGTCCAGGGCGGTTGATTTGGTCAGCCCGGTGATGGCGTGTTTGGTCGCGGTGTAGGGTGCGGAGTTGGGGCGCGGCGTGTGCGCCGAGATCGACCCATTGTTGATGATGCGGCCGCCGCGCGGAACCTGCTCCTTCATCAGCCGAAAAGCCGCCCGTGTACAGAGAAAGACGCCAGTCAAGTTGACGTCAACGACCCGTCGCCACTGCTCGACTGTGAGTTCCTCCAGAGGCACGGCCGGTGCTCCGGTCCCAGCGTTGTTGAACAACACGTCAAGACGGCCGAAGCGTTCCTTCGTTTTCTCGAACAGTGCTGTAACGGATGCCTCGTCGCTGACGTCCGCAACCACGGCGTAAGCCTGGGCTGCGGCTGGTCCAGCCGCGGTCAAAGTCTGCTCCAGCGCTTCGGCGCGGCGGCCGGTGAGGACGACCGCATACCCCTCTTTCAGAAGGGCGAGCGCGGTCGCCCTGCCGATTCCGGACCCGCGCCAGTGACCAGCGCGACCTTACCGTTGGTTGTCATCCGATCGCTCCTCGTCGGGCATGGTTCAAAAGCGGGTAACACCGTGGTAGGACGGATTTGCAATCCGTCCGAGCGATGGCGGACGGATTGCAAATCCGTCCTACCACGGTGTTACCCCTCCGTCGCTCACCGCGGGCGTCGCACGCACTCTCCTCAGTTATATTCAGCCACGGAGGGTCGAAACGAACGGAATTCCCGATGTTCGCAGAAACTACTTGACACGCCCCGCGCGAGACGTTCACATAAGGCATGGAGGCGTGTCAACCCGGAGGTCTGCCGTCGTGTTCCCGACAGGTCCGCATACACGGCGATTCCTCCAACCGAGACGATTTCTCCCTCGTGCCGCCGATTGAGGGAACCATCTCGATGCCCGTCACGTCTCATGGTTCATCATTCTCGGGATGAAGGTGCGCCGTCACCTTTGGTGAAACCGCGCGGACCCGGCGAGCCACGATGGGCGTAATAGGACGGCGGTTGGCAGAACGCGACTCCATTTTCTCCACGCAGGAACGACAATCATGCGACGCTTCGCAGCGCCTGGCCGTACTCGCCTCGGCACCTGGCTGACCATCTGTTTCTTCGGACTTACCCTCGGCGCCTTCGCCGCCTACCTCACGCCGACCGTCCGCGCCCAGCCGGACGCCGAAAAGAAGGACGAACCCAAGAAGGACGAACCCAAGAAGGACGAACCCAAGCCCGCCGCAGGGACCGAGACGAAGGACAAGGCGACCGGCAGTATCTTCATGTACATCCTGAAGTCCGTCGGGCCCTTCTTCGGCATCTTGCTGCTGCTGATGTCCGTCGCGCTGGTGGCCATGATCGTGCTGCTGGCGATGGACCTGCGCTTCGGGGTGGCCATCCCCCCGGCGTTCGTCGAGGACTTCACCGATACGGTGAACAAACGGCAATTCAAGGCCGCCTACGAGATGGCCCGCGACGACGGCTCGTTCCTCGGCCGGGTCATGAGTGCCGGTATGAGCCGGCTCCAGTACGGCATCGAAGACGCGCGGGAAGCGGCCATCAACCAGGTCGATGCGATGAAGGCGACCAAGGATCAGCTGCTCACCTTCCTCGCCGTCATCGGCACCATCGGCCCGCTGGTCGGTCTGCTCGGCACCGTCATGGGTATGATCGAGACGTTCCAGGAGCTCGGCGGGTCCAATCGCGTCGAGGTCAGCAAACTGGCCGGCGGCATCTCGCACGCTCTCGCCATCACGCTCATCGGCATCGGCCTGGCCGTGCCGGCCATCATGTTCCACGGCTTCTTCAAGAACCGTCTCACTCGGCTGTCCCAGGACACAGCCAACATGGCCGACGACCTGCTAACGCAGATGTATCACAACTCGAAGAAACCGGCCCCAGGCACCGGTTCCACGCCCTCGGTAGCGATGGACAACCGCCCGGCGAGCACCCCGGAAGTGCGCGCGAAGTAGGCTACGGTTCCGCGAAAGTGCATGTCCTTTTCCCCCCTCGCCCCGGTACTCCGGGGAGAGGGGTCGGGGGTGAGGGGCAGGGCACCATTCTGGCTCTCTCCCCTCACCCCCGACCCCTCTCCCCGGAGTACCGGGGCGAGGGGAGCAGGACGACCCCTCTCCCCGGAGTACCGGGGCGAGGGGAGCAGGACGACCCCTCTCCCCGGAGTACCGGGGCGAGGGGAGGAAGAACAGAGAATTATTCGAGAGGTTCACCCCATGAGCCACGGTCCCGCAGCAGATGAAAACCTGGAACCGAACCTGGTGCCGCTGCTCGACCTCGTCTTGCAGATGCTCATGTTCTTCATGATTACCGTCAACTTCGCCCAGGGTGTGACCAACACGGGCGAATCGCTGCCCTACTCGGAGACCATCGCCCCGGTGGACACGGAGGATGATCCGATCTTCCTGAGCGTCAAACCGTTCCGCATCGTGATGCCCAAGCAGCCGAAGGAGCTTACGAAGGAGCAGGGTCGCAAGCGCGACGATTTTGAGTCGTACTCCGATGAGGACCGCAAAAAGCTGCGCGCCCGCTTTCAGGATAACGAGATTTGCATCCTGATCCCCACGGAGCAGTTGACGTCCTACGAGACGGACAAGGGTTGGACTCAGGAACATCTCATCCGCAACCTGTTCAACGCCAGCGATCGACTGAAACGCCTCGGCCAGGACGAAAAAGACCTTGCGGAGCGCGAAGAGAAGGATAAGGTGCCGCCGGCAAAGCGAGACGCGGGTGGATGGCAACAACATCCTGATCCCGATCCTCATCCGTGCCGATGCCGACGTGAAGACCGGCGACATCTATCAGCTTATGGACGCTCTCAAGGAAGCCGGGTTCGTGAACATCAAGGCCCGCGCCTGCTCGGGTCTGGGGAGAAAAAACCATGAGCCGCCGCCGACATGCAGAAGAGCCCGGCACCGAGGTGACGCTGCCCATCACCCCGATGCTGGATATGTCGTTCCAGACTGCTGTTCTTCTTCGTGGCGACTTTCAACCCCACCGATCGCGAGGGGTCGCAGGTCCTCGCCATGGCCAAGGAGAGGAAGGTCGAGAAGAAAGAAGAGGATAAGCCAACGGACGCGGTCGCCAAGGATCCGAAAAACGTCGATCCGAACGTCAAGCCGGACATCCCGAAACCGAAGGAAAAACCCAAGGACGAAGACCTCGAGATCGACACCGACCTGCGTCTGTTCATCGAACCGGCCGGCCGCGGCGGCAAGCCGATCCTCCTCAAGGACGGTGCCATCGACGTTTATAAGTCGGATTCTCTCGACCCGACAAACAAGGACGGGACGGACAACCCCGATGGGCAAGAGTTGATGAAAGCACTGAAGAAGATGGCGGACAATCGCAAGGCGAAGGCGAAGGAGTTGGCCCTCAAGAACAACTCGGAAGGTTCGCCGGGGTACGAGGAAGCGTTCAACACCGAGTTTGCCAAGCTGAAGGTGCGCGTCCAGCCGAACGTGGATACACCCTGGGGGGAGGTATTCAAGGCCATGAACCGTTGCACGGAAGCCGGTTTCAAGACCGTCGCGCTGACCACGCCCAAGGATTATGTGCCGAAAGAGGCGCCGAAAGATTGAGTACGCTGGGAAGCACCGTGGGGCAGACATTCCTGTCTGCCGCACAAAGGCAGACAGGAATGTCTGCCCCACGGCGCTTCCCAATCATCTCCGTTCGATTGTCCTGCAACTTCTCCTTTCGATCCGGGAACTTTCCCGCCGCCGATCGCGTCCAACCTCGTGAAAAGGCAGGGCGACTATGACTCCGCGGGCTTACGCAACGCCGAGTTGGTTCGCCAAGAAGGTCGGCGGCTTCGATCGACCCGTATTGGCTGCGCTCGTTTTCTCGCCTCTTCCCCTACTTCCGGCAAATCGCAATCATCTTGCCGCTGAACCTCCCGCTCCGTCGCAACACTGCCCCGGCGAGGTCCGGTTCGCTGTACTCGGCATCGGCACGTCCCTCGATACGTCGGGTGGCCCGTTGGGGCTGGTATCGGTCCTCGGTGCCGGGTTGACGACCCCCATCGATCGCGCCCGCTTGGGGACGGTCAACCTCCTAGGTGGCTCGGGGGGGCCGGTCGGTCCGCTGGCGGCGTTCGCCTATCTGAGTGCCGGCGAGCAGGGCGAGTGCTGGCATCTCATGAATACCGACCAGGTAAGCCCCATTCCGGATTCGCTCCGGCAACTCGTCAAGGATGGGACGCCGGTCGCCTCCACGGAGCCGGAGGTTCAGGCCTACTGGAACACCGTCGCTCGAGCCGGTCATACATCCGTTGACGCCTTCCGCGCCGCGGCCATCACAAACTGGAAGCAGTGCTCGATCGAGAAGGATCGGAAAACCGTGCGCGGCGAAGTTTTCTACCTCGAAGGCACGCTCAAGAACGTGACCCGCCGCGCCGTTCCTCCGAGCGGTCAGATGGAGTTGGTCCCGGACCTCTACACGGCGGAGATGTACGACAACGCGGAACCGCCCAACGTCTCGGTTATCCACTTCACGGATTTACCACCGGGCGTCCGCTTCGAGAAGGGGACTGCCCTCCGGGTTTCCTTCGCGGGCTACTTCTTCAAGTTGTTCCCCGCCGGACCGAAGGAAAAACTCGTGCCGCTGTTCATCGGGCGGATGGTGCAGCCGCTGTTTTCAACCGATGACGGTTTGCCGCCGGCGACCGCCGCCCTGCTCATGGCCTGTCAGGCTGGACCGAGTGAGGCGACCGCCGCCCTGACCGCGCTGGCCCTGCTGCGGACCAACGAGCATTTCGACTACTGGAAGCTCTACGTCCCCCGGCAACTGCCCGCTCTCCGCCACGATCTGCTGCTTCAAGTGCATGACCGGCGCTTCTTCCCGACGATCGGCGGCGACGATATCGAGTTCGGCGAAGTGCTGGCGTACTACGATTTCCTGGTCGTCGCCCAGCGCACGCCGCTGGAGCATTTCACGAAGGAGACACAGACATCGATTACCTACGCCCAGCTCTTCAAAAATCCGGCGAATTACCGGGGCGAGGTGATTCACATCGAGGGAACGCTGAAGCGCCTCTCCGCGTACCTGGCACCAAGGGACCTCCAGCGCGTCGGCATCTCGACCCTGTACGAGGCCTGGATCTTCGATGAGATGAACGGCAACAACCCCTATTGCGTCGCCCTGACGGAACTGCCTCCCGGCCTGCACCCGGCCTCCAAGATGACCGTGCAGGTGAAGTGCGACGCCTTTTTCTTCAAACGCGGCGATTACGAGGCCCCCGAGTTGCCCCAGGGAGAGCGGCTCCGCGCCCGCTGTTCGTCGGCCGCACGCTGAACGTGGCGGTAGCCGACACCAAAGACGCCGGCTTCGGCGAGGGCCTGCTCATCCTCGGCATGTCGTTCCTGGTCCTGACGGTAGCGGCGATCGTCGTGTTCACGATCTGGTATCGTCGAAACGATCGTCAGGTTCAGCTGCGGCTGAAGGCAGCGCGTGCCGGTGAGTTGGTGCTGCCGCCGCCGGACGCCATCCCGCTCGCAACGCCGGTGGCATCCACAGCGGAAGCTCAGCCGCATCGTTCGGTTCGCCCTGAGCACGAAACAGGCGGCGGGGTGTTCACGGACGACCCGTCGCGGAACTGAGGATCTTCCTCCCCTCTCCCCGGTACTCCGAGGAGAGGGGAATTCCTTCTCCCCTCTCCCCTCCACTCAGGGGAGAGGGGTCGGGGGTGAGGGGTGAGCGGCAGAACACAGCCCAGTGACCCACCCCACACCCCCGACCCCTCGCCCCTGAGTACAGGGGCGAGGGGAGAAGTTGGGTTTCCCCTCTCCCCTGAGTACAGGGGTGAGGGGAGAAGGAAAGTTTTTTTCGTTGTGCAGGCGTCGCGCCTGCTTGTAGAATCATGTGGGCGGGTAGCCCGCACTAAAAGGTTCAGGGGAACTCGAACATGTCCACCCCGCAACGTGAGCGCGAGGAACCCAAACGCAAGGTTCTCGTCGCACCCAATCTGCACGACAGCAACGTGAGGACGCTGGTCCTCGCAGGCATCGCTGGCATCATCAGCGTTGCTGCCCACGCGGGCCTCATCTTCGCAATCCTCAACCTCGACCCCGGTCCCGCCAGGCTGGCGGCGACGATAACGACGGTGGAGGCACGCCCATCCTCGACGACGGCAAGGATAAGCCGAAGACGGAAAAGGAAAAGGAGAAGGAAAAGCAGAAGGAACCGGATCGCGGCAATGAAAGTGAAGTCGATCTCACTCGGGATAACATCGGCAACGACCCCGGCAAGGACCTCAACTATATCGTCCCGACGATCGGCGAACTCAGTGCGCGCAACTCAGCCCGATGATTAATCCGAACGAGACGCCGGGATTGCCGGACAGTCCGAACACCAAACCCGGGGACATTCCTCCGCCTCCCGGCATGGGCGGACCCGGCGGCATGAACGGCTTCTTGACTAGCAATGATGGCACCGCTGCTATGCCTCTCGGTGGTGTACCAGGAATCGGGGGGTACGGTGGAGACAAGATTCCAGAAGGCTTCCGCGGCCGTGGCCCGGGTGTGACCCGCGAGAAGATGCTTCATGAGGGTGGCGGCACGCCGAATCCGAAGCGATGGTCGCCAAGGGGCTGCTCTTCCTGTCGAACCACCAGGCGCTGGACGGCCACTGGTCGATGCACCAGTTCAACCTTCATGCCCGCAAGAAGGTGAAGAAGGACGGCGTTGATGTTTACGAGTACGCTCCGGACAAGTCCAGCCCCGGCACCTCGCGGCAGAACGACGTCGCCGGCACCGGTTTCGGCCTGCTGCCGTTCCTCGCGGCCGGCCACACGCAGCTCCCGGTGCCAGGCTCGAAGTTCGACTACAGCAAGAACGTCGCTGCCGCTCAACGCTGGCTGATGAAGAAGCAGGAGAAAGACGGTTCCTATAGCACCGAGATGTATTCCCACGCCATTGCCACCATCGCCATGTGCGAGTCATACGGTCTGGGCGCCTCCAACGAACTCAAAGTCTCCGCGCAGCGGGCCATCTGGTTCATCGAGAACTCGCAGGACCCGGGCGGCGGCGGCTGGCGCTACGGTCCGAAGCAGCCCGGCGACACGTCGGTGACTGGCTGGCAGCTGATGGCCCTCAAGAGCGGTCAGATGTCCGGCCTGAGCGTAAGACCGAGACACTGCGGAAGGTCGAGAAGTACCTGGACTCCTGCGAAAGCACGAACAAGGGCGGCTACAGCTACGTGGCCGGCGGCGGCGAGACGCCGCCGATGACCGCGGTCGGTCTGCTGTGCCGGCAATACCTCGGCGTGACGCCGCGCAACCCCGGCCTGCTGCAAGGTGTGAAGCGCTCGAAGAGCGCCGCCCGCCGGACAGCGGCAACATCTACTACCTCTACTACGCCACTCAGGTGATGCATCACATGGGCGGCGATAACTGGGAGTAGTGGAACAAGGGGCCTAACGGCGATGGCAAGGGCGGCATCCGCGACACGCTGATCTCGCCTGATGGACAAGGGCACCACCAACCCCGACCACGAGGGCAGCTGGAGTTCTGCCCAGCGCCGAGGGCCGGCTGATGTCCACCTCGCTGGCGCTGTTGACGCTCGAGGTCTACTATCGCCACTTGCCGCTGTACCGCCGCGACGCGGACAAGGCGAAGGGGGCCAAGGAGTAACAACCTTTCGCCGCACAAGCCTGACGCGCAAGCGAAGGAAAACGCAGTCTTCGCTTGCGCGTCAGGCTAGAACAAGCAGCAATCGGAAACCCCGTTTACGGTTCGCAACCCTGAACGCGAACTGTAAACGGGGTAGTCTTTTCGACCGGAACATCTTCTCTCCAACTCGCTACTTTCCGCACACTCGAACTCATCTCCCAAACCGTTAAGGCCGATAAATTCAGCAGACGTGGGTCGGGAAGGATACCCGGCCAAGGTGGTGCGTGCGCGGAAAGGAGAACTGCGATGGTCCGGTCTCGCTGGATTGGGCCGATGTTCGGGTTGCTGGCCTGGACCGGCCTCGCGAAGGGGCAGTCGGCCCCGATACCTGTCTCTGCTCCCCCCCTGTGCCCGCCGCCGCGACCGCATCGGAACATGTACTGGTTCCTCCCCCCGCTCCGGCCGCGACTGCCACGGTGCAACAACCAACTCCTGTCGCCGTGGCCCCAGGAGATCAGATCCTGAGTGTTGCGGAACCTGGGAAACCCGCACAAAAGTACAAGAACCTGAAATCGACCAAGAGGCCCGATGGTTCGATCGCCCATGAAGTCCAGTCGCTGACCACGGGCGAAAAACTGACAATCATCGAACCCGCAGCGCCGGCCGTCAAGACCGCGATCCCCCCGGCCGTCAAGACCGCGACCACGCCGGCCAGCCATCCGACGACCGCGCCAGTCGTTCAGGCCGACCCCACTCACGTTGGTCCCGCGGAGCGCGTGCCGTTGTTCTCCGCAGGAAAATCAAGCCCGCCGGTCGCAGTGGAAGCGCACCACCAACCGCTGGTGAAAGTACCCGAACCGCCAGCACCCGCGCTGGTGAAAGTACCCGAACCGCCAGCACCGGAGAAAAAGCTCATTCCCGTTCCGAAGGCGCCGGAAACCGACGCTACCACGATCGTGAAGACGACCCCATCTACCGTACCGGCTCATCTGACGCCAGCGACCGAGACTGCCAAGCCCACTGCTTCGGTAGCGAAAAAGCAGACCGTTTGGCCGTCCGCGTTCGTCGGTCAAGATCGAGCCGGCCGCTGTGCCCCCTGCTCAGACCGTAACCGTTCGGCCCTCGGGTGTGACTTCGCCGATGCCGGCCGTATCCCGGGTCGAGATGCCGAAGTGCCTGGACGAGACGCACTCCGCTGTCTTGGTTCCAACCCCACCAGCGCCAACGATGGTATCGGTTCCGACCCCACTAGCACAAGTTGCGGTCGCACCGACGCCGACCGTTGTGGTCCCACAGGCACCCGTTGCGGTCACACCGGCACCGACCGTTGCGGTCCCACCTGCACAAGTTGCGGTCGCACCGACGCCGACCGTTGTGGTCCCACCGGCCCCCGTTGCGGTCGCACCGGTTCCGACCGTTGTGGTCCCACCGGCTCCCAGTGCGGTCGCACCGGTTCCGACCGTTGTGGTCCCACCGGCTCCTGTTGCGGTCGCACCGGTTCCGGCTGTTCAGCAGCCCACTACTCTGCCGTCTCCGACTGTTGCTATCCCACCGGCACTTACCCTGCCGACGGCTGCGACCGTTCAGAACCCTACCCCAGTGCCGCCTCCGGCGGCTCCAATCCCCCCGGCACCACCCTGCCGGCGGCTCCAACCGTTCAGACACCTATCCCAGTGCCGGCTCCAATCGCTCCGGTGCCGAGTGTACCGTCGGCTCCGGCTGCTCAGGAACCCGTCGCGCCGCCGATCAAGGCGACCGAGTCGCCGCGCCACCGCTCCCATGAGTGAGGTGGTTCTGCCGCCGAAGAAACCGATGGTCGGCAGCCTCACGAATCGAGACACCCCCACCCCGCTCAAGCCCGCTGAGCCGCCGGTGCCGCCTGCCGCGAAGGCCGAGACGGTGAAGGTCCCGACGACGCCCGGATCGCCGAGCGATTGGCGGAATTCCTGGGGCGCCGCGGATGCAGCGAACCCGCCGGTACCCATTACGGTGGCAGTGCCGAAGCCGCCGCCGGTCATCCAGGCCGCCAAGGTAGCGACGCCGAAACCGGTTGTCGTGCCCGGCACGCCGGCAGTGAAGGCGCCGGCCGTACCGGGAAGTGCGACTCCCGAAGGGAAAGACCCGGCGAGCAAGGTGACGAAGAAGGACATCATCGACGACTCGGTGCTGGCCCGGACTGCCAAGACCGTCGAATGTCGCTTGGCCCGACGAAGCCGCAGAAGGCCCCTCAAGCTCCGGCTGCGGCGACCGTGGCCAAGACCGAAGCTGTGCCCGCGGTCAAGACCGACGTTGTGCCCGCGGCCAAGATCGAAGTGGTTCCCGCGGCCAAGACCGATCCCGCGGGGACGGCGAAGGTCTTATCCATGCCCGTCGTGAAGACTGACGGGCCACGGCGGCCAGCGTGGGTGGTCGATCCCAAGGAGCCGAACGCCTTCACCTCGGCCCCGCCGGTGCAGCAGGCTCCGCCGGCCGATCCGCTCAACGCCTTCACGAAGGTGCCGGGTACACCGCCCATGATGGGACAGGGCATGCCGTATCCGCCCATGATGGGACAGGGCATGCCGTATCCGCCCATGATGGGACAGGGTATGCCGTATCCGCCCATGATGGGACAGAGGATGCAGTATCCTCCCGTGATGGGACAGGCTCCGTATCCGATCCAGCAGATGCCGATGCAGTCGGCTCACATGGACCAGGGTGTGCCGTCGGGCATGGGCAACGCCTTCACCGATGCCGGTACGGCCCGACCCATCCCGGCGGACTTTGGATCGCCGAACATGCAGGGCAACGCCTTCCTGAATCCGGGTGAAGAGATGCCGGCGACGGCACCGATGCCCCGGCAGGCGATGGCGTCGGGCTATCCGCAGATGCGCGGGCCGGCCCCCATGATGCTGCCCGCGATAGCCGCCCGGTCTTACCCTGTTCCCGATCCCGCGCTGCGGCTGACAATGGCGGCGCTAGCATCCGCCCCGTATCCGTCGCATCGCGAGATGGCGGCGGAGCAGCTGGCCGCCATCGACTGGCGCTGCCAACCGGTTGTCCTCGAAGCGCTCGTGGCTTCGGCGAAGAACGACCCGGCGGCGACGGTGCGAGCCGGTTGCGTCCGGGCGCTGGTCAAGATGAAGGCCAACACGCCGGAAGTCGTGGCGGCCATCCGGTCGCTGAAGGACGACAAGGACGAGCACGTTCGCCAGGAGGTCGCCCAGGTTCTGCCGAGCCTCGGGGTTACACCGCTGACCGGCGACTCGACGGTCCGCCCGGTCGGTGCGACCCAGACGGTGCCGTGATGCGGCATCCATCCCCCTCTCCCCGGAGTACCAGGGAGAGGGAGGCGGAATCCATCCCCCCTCTCCCTGGTACTCCGGGGAGAGGGGTCGGGGGTGAGGGGCGAGGGGCAAAGCAATCGTCTGGTCCTTCACCCCTCACCCCCAACCCCTCTCCCCGGAGTACCGGGGAGAGGGGGGCGGAATGTGTTCGTCTCCCCTGTCCGACGTCGTTGTCACATCATAACCTACCGGCGGAACCTCGCCTCTCTGAATCACGCCGAAGGTGCCCCATGCGATCAACCACCATCTTTCTTCTCTGCGCCGCCTCCATCTGCGCCTGAGTCTCCCGAAGAAAAGGAGAAAGCGGAGGGTTTTACTCCGCTATTCAACGGTAAAGACCTGACTGGCTGGAAACTCTACCAGAGCAAACCGGAAGGCTGGACGGTCGAGGACGGCGTGCTGGTCTGCACCGGCAAGGGCGGCGGCTGGCTGGGCACCGAGCGCGACTATGCCAACTTCGCGGTGCGGCTGGAGTACCGTCTCGGCGCCGCCGGCAACAGCGGTGTCTACATCCGCGCCCCGGAGGAAGGGCACATCAGCCGCGCCGGCATGGAAATCCAGATCCTCGACGATTTTCATCCGAAATATGCGAACCTCGACTTCTACCAGTACACCGGTTCCATTTACCACGTCGTGGCGCCGACGCAGCGCGCCAGTAAGAAAGCCGGCGAGTGGAACGCAATAGAGATCCGCGCCGCCGGGCGCGAGGTGACGGTGATCTTGAACGGCAAGAAGATTGTGGATGCCGACCTCGATCGGCCGCTGCGCGATCCGGCGGTGGCGAAGGAACACACCGGCCTGGCCCGGCCGACTGGCCGCATCGGGTTGCAGAGTCACAGCGAGCGCGTCGAGTTCCGCAACATCCGGGTGAAGGAACTGAAGTGAGATGCGTGTGGCCGCTTGCGGCTTAGCAGAGCGGTGCGCTCGAGCCGCAAACGCCGTTCATTCCTCTTCCCCGTGATGATGCTCGAAATGGCTGAGAAGATGGTCGAGGGCGAACCGCAGCACCTCGGCGTCGCTGGACAGTTCCAGCGCCTGGCGGACGAAGTCGATCTTCTCCTGCTCGATCAGGATGGTCTTGCGGACGAGCTGCGGCTTCTCGACCTTCTTCGGTTTCTTCTTCGCGCCGCGCTTGCGTGCCGCCATCGCCCTCTCCTCTCACACGCCGACGACGTTGCGCCCGCAATCGACGAACATCACTTCGCCGGTGATCCCCGACGCCAGCGGACTGCACAGAAAGACGGCCGCGTTGGCAACTTCTTCCGGCTTGATGCCGCGCTGGAGCGGCGACCGGGCCGCGGCGTAGTCGATCATCTCCTGAATGTTGCCGATGCCCTTGGCCGCACGTGACGCATAGGGACCGGCCGAGATCAGGTTGACGCGGATGTTCTTGGTGCCGACGTTGAAGGCGAGCTGCTTGGCGTCGATCTCCAGCGCGGCCTTCGCCGTGGCCATCCCGCCGCCGTAGTGCGGCACCACTCGTTCGCCGCCGAGGTAGGTCAGGCCCAGCACCGCGGTGCCGTCCGGCCGATTCTCCATGAGCGGCAAGGCGGCTCGTGTCAGCGCCGTCAGCGAATAGGCGCTGATGCTGATGGCGTTGAGATAACCGGCCCGGCTCGTGTCGAGGGCCTGGTTCTTGATCTCGGCACTGAACGCGACGCTGTGGATCAGCACATCGATGGTGCTCGTGTGCTTCTTGATGGATTCGAGCATCCCCTTGATCGAGTAGTCGCAGTTGAGCCGGGTGTAGCGTCGATCCTCGCGGATAGCCGCCGGCACGTCGTCCATCGAATCGTAGCTGACGTCGCAGGGGATGACCGCCTCGGGTTTGAACGTACCGGCATTGTAAGGCAGCAGGCGCGATTCGGCGTCGGCTGGGTTTTCGAGGATGTTCTGGACGATATTGGTCATGGCGGATGCACGGCCAGAAAGATGCGGCGCCGGCGGCCTGGAGGGCCTTCGAGATGAACCAGGCGAAACTTTCGTTGTCGCCGACGCCGGTGACGAGGGCCACCTTGCCGCTCAGGTCGATCGGGATCATGATCGTTCTCGCAAACAGAGGGAAAAACGGCGGGTGGGCGAATCCGTCGGCCGTGGGTATGGTCTAGCAGATCGCGGAAGATGGGGCAAGATGAACGGATGAAGGTGCTTTGTCGGAAAGTTGCGGATATTCATAGAGCCGCGAACTCAATCGCTCGGGCCCGTTGTCCTCTCCCGGCGGCCGCTCGAAGTGCCAGCGGCGGTCGGTTGGGAACAGCTTCTCGCCGAGCGGCCACGGCTGCAATGGATCGCCGCCCATCCGAGCGTGCAGCTTCGAGCTGTTCATGCTGACGTTGCCGGCGCGCGGCGGGATCGGCCCGGCGTCGAGGCGCGGACAGCCTTTCAGCAGGTGCGGATCGTAGCCGCCGACACGATTGACGACTTGTGCGATCTGAAATAGCGTTATCGCCCGCGGTCCGCCGAGATGGAAGAGGCCGGATGCGCCGGTCGCCAGGAAGAACTCGAAGACGCGATTGAGGTCGGCGACGTAGGTGCAGGAACGCACTTCGTCGAAGTAGAGCGTCGCCGGGCGGCCGGCGCAGAAGCGCGATTGAATCCAGTCGATGGCGCCGGCATGGCCGTTGCAGCTCGCCCCCATCGGCAGCGAGATCCGCAGCACCGCCGTCTCCGGACAGATGCGGAACACCACGTCTTCGCCCGCGGCCATCGTCTTGCCGTAGACCGTCACCGGATCGACCGGATCGGTTTCGAGATAGTTGCCCGAGCCCTTGCCGGAGAACACGAGATCGGAGGATAGATGAACGAGACGGGTGCCGAACTCACGGGCCACCGAGGCGAGGTTGTCGGCACTGACCACGTTGAGCCGGTGCGACATCGCCGGATCGAGTTCGCACGATTTCAGAGCGCAGTTCCCCGTGGTGTTCAGGACGGAGCGGATGCCCTGTTCGCGGAACAGGCGGGCTAGGCCGTCGCGATCCTCGATAGCGAGGGCAACGATGTCGTCGCCGTCCAGCTTCGACAGGATGCCGCGCGTGGCGACGACCTGGCCGGGGTAGCGCGCGCGGAAATAGGCCAGGGCGTTGAAGCCGGCGACGCCCGTGACGCCGGTGATGAGCAGGGGTAAACGGTCCGCTGGAATCATGCGAGGACGCCCGCGCTGTGAGGGCCTCTTGAGAGTCACGGAAGTAATGTCGTCAGCGCGAGCGGGTGGCCGAGGCTGAGGTACTCGGTCACCCGACACAAGGTTTTGCCGCCAAATAGCGACAGCAGCCTTACCGCCCCGTGACCTCTGCGCCGGCTCGTCACGGTCAAAATGCACGAAACGTAAGGCGAAGGGCGGGAAATGATTTATCCGTAGCCGAAGTCGCCAGACTTCGGGTGGGGCGTCCAAACCCGAAGTCTGGCGACTTCGGCTACGGGAACTTAGAACCTGCCGTTCACCTAAACAACAGAGAGTTCCGCTACTTCTTCTTCTCCGCGAGAATCGTCTCGATCTCGGTGATCGAGTCCTGTAGGTGCGCCGTGGTTGCCACGTCCTTCGTCCTGCTGACGGCCCCCGTGATCTGCTTGCTCAGATCGTGCAGCGCTTGCCGGGCCACGGCGCGCAGTTCGGCGGACCGCGCCGGCGGGTCAAAGAACCCCGGAATGCCGCGCGGGCCTGCCGGTCCTGCTGCCCCGTCGTGCGTCTCGAACTCACTACGCAGCAGATCGAGGTACGCCCGTTGCAGGGTTCGCCTTAACGGATCGATCTTCGGCGTCTCGCCCTTCAATTCGCTCCACAGGCCGGCCTGCACGTCGGTGACCAGGTCCAGGACAGTGTAGGCCTTGTCGCCGGCTAAAACCTCCGCGTCCAGCAGCCGGGTCAGCCGCGACGAGCTGAACAGACTCCGGAGCAGGGCACGCTGCTGGTCCAGCACGTCGTTCACCACGCCGGAGTACTTGAACTGGTTCACTACGGCCGGGTTGAGCATCTTCGTCGGCGTCGTGAAGGCGTGGTCCAGCAGAAACTTGACGGCTTCCTTCTGCTTCTCCTTCGGCACGCGCTGCGAACGTCTCGCCGCCGCGGCCGGCCAGGGTGCGATGTTCGACGACGCCGCCCACCTGCTTCGCCACGGCTCCGAACCAGTTCCGTTGATGCGAAATCAGCGTCCTGTATGCATCCTGCAACAGCGAATAATCTTCGCCTTTGGTCGTGGTCGCCGCCACCAGGTAGTCCATCACCCGGTCGAGGTTCTTCAACCCCAGTGCCGTGGCCTGCACCGGATCGGTGCCGATGTTCTCGGTCAGCACCGTCGGATCGACCAGGGCCGGGCCGTCCTCGCCGCCGAAGCGGAGCAGCGGCTCCTTGATCTGCCGGGCCGCCCACTCGTCGAGCGTCGCCGTCTCGGCGTCGGCGCTGGTCGCCGTCGGGATCGCCTGATAGCCCCACTCGATGGCGAAGTAATCGTAGGGGGCGATGACCGGGATGAGACACTTGACCTTGTCTTCCGGCTGCGCGACGTAATTGAAGCGGCCATACGACATGATCGAGGCGACGCTGCCGTGCGTGGCCGTGAACTTCGGGTCACGCAGTTGTTCGATCGAGTACGCCTGGCTGGCACGGTGGTTGTGCCGCAGACCGAGCGTGTGGCCAACCTCGTGAGCGCAGACGTACCGCAGCAGCTCGCCGGTGAGGTTCTCGGGCAGCGGCAGTTTGCGGGCGCGCTCGTCCTGGGCGGAGCATTGCACGAAGTACAAGGAGCTGGGCGAACTTCACCACGTCATGCCAGAAGATGATGTGGGCCGAGATAATCTCGCCGGACCGCGGGTCGTGAACGTGCGGTCCCATCGCGTTCTGCACCGGTTCGGCCACCCAGCGAATCACGGAGTAACGAGCATCTTCCGGGTCCCAGTTCGGGTCTTCGCTGCGCGTCCGGAGCATCGCGGCACACGATCGCGTTCTTGAAGCCGGCTTTCTCGAACACCGGCTTCCAGTCCTCGACGCCCTTCTTCAAGTACGGCCGCCACTTCTCGGGAATCTCGCGGCTCAGGTAGAAGATGATCGGCTTGACCGCTTCAGACACGTCGGCCTTCGGATCTTTCTTTTCCAGACGGAAGCGGGCGATCGGATCGCGCTCGACCACCCAGTTCTTGGCGTGGGCGTAATCCTGAAACGACTGGGTGAAGTAGCCGATGCGCGGGTCGAAGAAACGGCCCTGCATCGGTTTCTCCGGCAGGGCGGCAAGGCTGAAGTGGACCAGGGCGGTGCTCGGCTGCGGCCGCCGGCGCCCGGCCCCGCTGCGCCGCTGCGGAACGTCAGCAGCGAGCGCACTTCGATGTTGGTCGGGAACGCCTTGGCCTCGGACAGGTACGAGCGTTCACTGTCGATGCTGCCGCCGGCGCCGACCGCCGCCTTCACCGACAGGTCCATCACGTCGGTGGTGAACAGCGGCGTGGCGTGGATGACGGTCGAGCGATCCTTGCCCTCGGCCTCGACGCTGAAGCTGTAGATGATGCTGTCCATGTTGGATGACTCGACGGAAGTCTGGATCAGCTTTCCCGTCGCCGCGTTTGCTGAAGCCGATCTGCCAGAGGTAGACCTTGTGGCCGCGCCGCTCCCAGCGCAGCACTTTCGAGCCGAGAGCCATGCCGCCCCAGCTCATGCCCGACGGGCCCTTGGCGACCTCGGCCTGCCAGAGCATCGGATGGTCCCACGCCGTCGCCGGAATCTCGAAGTAGATGCGATCCTCGATGCGGTGAACGGCGAACACGCCGGGAGACGTCTTGGCTTCCTTGGTAATGACGTCGTCGTATTTCTTGAGCGTCGCGGCCTTGGGTTTTGGTCCGACGTCCTGGGCACGCGAACCGGATAAATCGACGACCAGCAACAGAGCTGCCAGTGCGAGAGAGCGGTGGAACATGGATGCACCTGAGAGGGGAATGCGAGGCTGGGTAAGCTGATCGGATTGTACCAGGTGGGCCGGGCGAGGGCAAACAAGTGAAGTTCTGCGGCGCGTTTCGCGAGCAAGGGGGGATAGGCCATGAGTACTGGGTACTGAGTACTGAGTACTGAGTACTGAGTACTGAGTACTGAGTACTGAGTACTGAGTACTGAGTACCGAATGCTGAATACCGAGTACTGAGTACTGAGTACCGAATGCTGAATACCGAGTACTGAGTACTGAGTACTGAGTACTCGGTACTGCCATCCCAGCCCCTAGCCATCGCTGCACCGGTGCGAATGCCAACAACCCGCGTGCATCCTGTCCGGGTCTCCCTACAATTCGGGCAACGGTTTCATTCATCGTCACGCGAAGAAGCAGTCCCATGAAGTGCGAAATCATCTCCATCGGCAGCGAGTTGACGATCGGACAGAGCCTGGACACCAACAGCCAGTGGCTCAGCCAGCGGTTGGCGGAGGACGGCATCGCCGTCGGCTGGCACACCACCGTCGCCGACGACTTCGACGCCAATCTCGACGTATTCCGCATCGCCGCGGACCGTGCCAGTCTGGTGCTGGTGACCGGCGGCCTCGGTCCGACGCTCGACGATCTGACGCGCGAGGTGCTGGCGAAGTCCGCGGGCGTCGAGCTGGTGTTCCATCAACCGTCGCTGGACGCCATCGCGGACATGTTTCGCCGCCGCAACCGGACCATGCCGGAGCGCAACCGCGTGCAGGCAATGTTCCCCGCCGGCGCCGAGCCGATCGTGAACGACTGGGGCACCGCTCCCGGTATCTGGATGAAGCTCGGCCTGCCTGGGTTGCGGCTATGCCCGGTGTGCCGTCGGAGATGTTTCAGATGTTCGAGCAGCGCGTCCGGCCACGGCTGCGCGCGCTGGGTCTCGGCGGCGGAGTGCTGATCCAGCGCAAGATCAACACGTTCGGAGCCGGCGAGTCGCAGGTGGAAGAAAAGCTGGCCGATCTGACGCGCCGCGGCCACGTTCCGGAGGTCGGCATCACGGCAAGCGACGCGATCATCTCGCTGCGCATCTTTGCCCGCGGTTCCACCCGAGCCGAGGCGCTAGCCCAGGCCGCGCCGATCGAGGCGACGATCCGCGACCGGCTCGGCAACCTGGTGTACGGCATCGAGGACGAGGAGTTGCACGATTCCGTGGCGGCGCTCCTGGCGGCGAAGCGGAAGACCCTGGCGACGGCGGAGAGCGTGACGGCGGGCATGGTGGCCGCACGGTTGGCGTCGGTGCCGGGCGTCAGCGCATGGTTCCGCGGCGGTGTGATCGCCTACGACAATCGGGTAAAGGTCGATCTGCTCGGCGTGCCGCAAACGCTTCTGGATACGGAGGGCGCGGTGAGCACCCCGTGGCCGAGGCGCTGGCGATTGGCTGCCGAACGCGGCTGGGGACGGACCTGGCCGTTAGCACCGTCGGCGTGGCGGGGCCGGCCGATCTTGGACCCGATCGGCCGGCAGGAAAGGTGTTCGCGGCGCTGGCGTGGGACGGCGGCGTCAAATCAGCGACCCATAGCTGGAGCGGCACGCGCGAAGAGGTGCGGCGGCGCACGGCCAAGATGGCGCTGAACCTGGTGCGGCTGCATTTGCTGACGACGTGAGAAGTGTTCGCTTTTCCGAGCCGGAAAGATCACGGGCATGGTTCAAAGGCGGATAACACACTGGTAGGACGGATTGGCAATCCGCCCCGGCGATGGCGGACGAATTGCCAATCCGTCCTACTGCTCCATCAGGGTTAGGAATATGGGTTGCTCGGCTGAGAGCTGAGAGCTGAAAACTGACGACTGTGTTCAAAAGTAGCTGTCAGTTATCAGCTCTCAGCTCTCAGCCGGACAACCGGAAGTCCGTGTGCCGGCAGTGCCACCAACCCCCTAATCCAACGCTTGCGGTCGCACTACCAATGTGATACCCCTCCGGTGCCCCGTTTGAACCAGGCCATATCACGGGCATGGTTCAACGGCGGGTAACGGGCCGAACTTGAACCATGCCAGATCACGGGTTAGTCCGGCAGACAGCTGCGACGAACACCCGTGAGGCTCCGTCCCTTCGGAGCGCAGCGGCTGCTTCGTGCGCCGTCGCACCGGTCGTCATCACGTCATCCACTAGCAGAACGGTGTGTCCACGCACCTTTGCCGAGCGCAAAGCGCGGAAAACACCGCGGAGGTTATCGCGCCGGGAGCTCGCCGGCAGAAGATGCTGGGCGGGTGTGTTGCGGGTGCGACGCAGCCAGGAGGGATGACAGGGAAGACCGATAACCGCGGCCAGGCCGTGGGCGAGGGCGGCACTCTGGTTGTAGCCGCGCCGCCAGCGCCGCCGCCAGTGCAGCGGCACGGGGACGACGCAATCGGCATCGAGCGCCTGAAACTTTGTGCGGCAGTGGCCGCCCCACAACTCGCCGAGTAGTTCCGCCAAAATCTCCCCCGAGCTGTGCTTGAGACGCAGCACGGCCTCACGCCACATTCCGTCGTAAGGTCCCAGGCGAAGCACACGATCGAACGCGAACGATTGTGTGCGACAGTTCAGACAGCCGCCGTCGGTGTTCGCAAAGGGGCCGATGGTCGCCGCGCAACGCGGACAGGTCGGGAAGGTGTCGCCCAGCAGACCGTCTCGACAGGATGCACAAAGCGACCCAGTCCCCGGTGCCAGCGCCTTGCCGCAGAGGTGGCACAGGCCGGGATAGATGAGATGCAGCAGACCACGACTCAACTCGCGGCCGAGGGTGGAGATCCAGGTTGGAAAAGGCATGTCCGTGGTCCATCATTGATGCAATTCATGGCGTCGCCGCCCGGTTGTACGCTCCGCGCAGGAACCCCGAATCCTTCGGCGCCTCGTAGCCGATCGCCAGCTCCGCCGTTTCGATCCGCTGCTTCTTCACGCGCGCCTCCAGCACGGCGTCGAGCATCCCCGTCGTCAGCAGATTGCGCTCGATTGGATACGGCGTCTTGCCGGTCGCCAGGAAGTCCTCGACTTTCTCCGTCAGCGCTTGCAGGAACGCAGCCCCCGGAGGCGGCGGCAGATAGAACAGCGTCGAAATCGGTTTTTTCTCCCCTTCGACGCGGCCGGCGAAGGTCGTGTCGTCGAGGTGCCCGTTCAGCAGCATGGCCGTCGCCTTGAAGCCGTCGCGGTATTCGATCACGAAGGCGACTGGACCGCGCGGAAACGACGGCCGGCCCGGCGGCGGCAAATAATGGCGGCAGTTGTCGCGCACATCGCCGACATTGAGGGATGGCGTTCGGCTCAACGCCTCTTCCAGCAGGTCCCACGACCAGACGCCGTCCTCGCCCGCCTTCCACACCGCGTCACCTTCGAGACAAGTTACCGCCTTGACCCCGGTTTCGCCGCCTTTACGCCGCTCCGCCAGACATTGCAGCGCCTCCAGCGCGTGGAAGCCGTAGATCTCGATTTCGCCGCGCGAGGCGACGACGGCCTCCGTAAAGCGGGTGCCGAGCGGCGGCTCGATCTCGGGGCGGCGCCACGTCACCGGCAGACTCGACCCGGCCATCAGCGGAAAACCCACCGTCTTGGCGGTATCCACCATCTGCTTCGCCTTGCGGCGATCGTACCCGAGATGCTTGTCGATGAAGACCGGCAGGCTGCGGCCGCTTTTCTTGAAGACCTCGACGATCTTCTGGAACATTTCGTATCTGCGGATAGAGCTTTTGTCCCTTATCGTTGTACGGGTAGTCGCCGTGCTCGCCGATGAGCAGAACGCCGTCCACCGCCAGCTTGTCGCCGCCGAGCGTCAGGGCACCGGCCACGTCGGGATAGAGGCCGATGCCGTGTTTCTTCGCCAACTCCTTGCTCAGGTCGTTGCTCTTCTGCTGCTCGACGTGCATTCCGGCGATGGCGAAGTCGGGGTAGTGCATCGTCTCGCCGCGCAGGTAGCCGTAGAGGAAGCGGCCACAGATGTGGTAGGCGTGCGATAGATAGTGATACGCGGTGGTGACGACGGCGATCTTCTTCGCCGGCTTGTTGGGATTCGGCGACGGCTGGGAACGAGACCTATCGGCGGCGAGAACGTCGCCGAGACAGCAGCCCGCGGCGGCGCCGGCCGACAGGCGGAGGAAATCGCGGCGGCGGAGAGTTGGCGTGTAGCGGTGCATGGGTGAGGTTCCTTGTGGGGCGCGATCGTCCGTAGGCTGAGTAAGGTACGGCACGCCGAATGTCAAGGGTTGGGCGCATCGCTTCCGGATCGACTACTGCATCGGATGGTGCAGCGTGGCGGAAGACGTCATCTTATGCACGAAATCGCAGACCGCGCCTCACGAAGATTCGCGCGGATCCGCCTTCACGGGGACGCCGTTGTGCGGCGGGGTCGAAAACTGCGGAACGAACTCGCCGGCGACGGCGCTGGGGCCACAGGGAGCGCCTTCCGGCCACGACTGGAAACGCGGCGGCTGGGCGAGGGACGCCAGCAAGTCGTCGTAACTGCGGAACGAACTCCGCTCGGTTGGTTCCGGTTGCGGCGGCAGTTGGGAGCGGCGCGCGATGGCTTCGGGGACCGACACCGGTGCGGCTGGAGACGGAGCGGCCGCGCTTTCTACAGCACGAACCGGCGGCGGTGGGGTTGGTTCTGCCGCTCTGGCACGCCGCTTCGCTTGGAGTTTGTCCAGCGCTTCCTGAGCGTGCCGCAGCTGACGATTGACGTGGGCCTCGTAACGCACCAGGCGATCCAGCTCCGGCTTGTGTAGGATCAAGTGATCGTGCCCCTGCAACTCGATGTGCGCCGCCATCTGGTGCGCGACCCGATCAAACCGCCGCTTCGTCGCCGCCATTTCCTCCGTTGTCTCCTGGATGTCCTCCTCGCAGCCCGCGGTCAGCTCGGCCAGCGCTTCGGCAAGTGGCTTCTCCGCGGTCTTCGGCAGCTCGCGGCGCATGATCTCCGCGGTGACCGGCTCCTTGATCTCGATGACGGACGTTTTGCCGAGCATGTGGATGAGGTAGAGGACCAGGTCCGGATCGAGCACGGCGGCGTTGGGCATGGTTGGCAGCTGCTGGACGAGGTCGCGTGCCGCTTGCTGACCGGCGAGGTCTTCCTTGTGGTTTTCGAGATCGCGGTGAGCCTGGAGCATCGCCTGCCAGGAGGTATCGCTGGGGCTAAGGCCGATCATGGCGCCGGCGGCCTTACTGGTGGCGGCCTCGTGCAGATCGCTGGTCAGGGTGCCTTCGAAGCGGGCGACGCGGCGGAGGCGCCAGTGGTGCAGGGCGATGCGGTCGGCCAGCTCGTGTTCGAGGATGCCGACCGGTTCGAGTTCCTGCACGACGCCGGTGTGGAAGGCGTCCCAGGCGGCGGGGTCTTCGCAGGGGAGGACGGGGCGTTCGGAGCAGAGGCCGTGGGTGGCGGCGTTGGCGGAGGAGCGTGCTTTGCCGGCGTCGGAGCGTGGGCCGGTGGATTGAGTGGACATGATGAGCCTCGGGGTGCGTGGTGGCGGGCGACATTTACCGCGCAGACTACCGGAGGCGGGTGCGTTGGGTGGAGAGCAGAATGGGGAGAAAAAAAGGAACGGCGACGGCGGATCGGACGCTGCCGTGACAGGGTCGGATGGGTTATTTTCGCTTTCTTCGCCTGGCAAGCTCGTCGCGCAGGCCGCGCGATCTCGGCATCCTTGTCTGCGATGAGATTGCGATCGGCCGCGATCTCGGCATCCTTGTCTGCGATGAGATTGCGATCGGCCGCGATCTCGGCATCCTTGTCTGCGATGAGATTGCGATCGGCCGCGATGAGATTGCGATCGGCTTCGATCTGCTCGGCACGCGTCAGGATCGGTTGCCCGGTGGCCAGATCACGCAGCCGCAACATCGTCCCTTCCGGTGTCAGGCGCAATCCGAGTTGCGCACTGTCCAGGCTGCCGTCCGCGGCGGGGGTCATCTCGACCGCGCGGCCGTCGATGTTTCGGAAGCCGCGCAGCACCGGGTCGAGAAACTGGCCTTCCGGGTCGAACAGGAAATACTCCGGCACTCGCAGCCGGGCGTACAGGCGGCGTTTGGCACCCACGTCGGTGCGCCAGGTGCGCCCGGACGTGATCTCGAAAAGCGTGCAGGGCAACACGCCTTCTTCCCACAGCCGATACGACCGCCGCGGGTGATTGCTGACGACGCCGCGCGCCACCAGCACATCCGGATCGCGCCGGCCGCGCAGAATGCCGCGCTGGTAGTAGAAGAGCAGGTTCATGGCGACGTACACGCTCGGGTCGGCGTCGAAGAAGTCGCTCAGCCCCTGGTGGAGGAGAACCAGCGCGATTCTGTGAAAATCGGTTTCGCTCATCGGTTTCCCATCCGAGTCGGGGTACAGCGGGTCGAGCACCGTCCCCGGCAGCGGGCGTGTCGTTCGCGCGGTCGGTCGCATGGTTCGTCCTCGGCGGCGGCAAACCCGGCGAACCGCGGTTCGCCAATCTCGATACAACGACTCCACAGTACCCCGTCTGCATCATCCCGACAAGCGCGGCCAGGTCGCTTGGTGATTAGTACACCAGTTCCGGCTCGCGTTCCCGCGCCCCACACAGTGACCGCGTCGCCTCGACGGCCGCTTGCACTTCGTCGGCGTTCACATCGTTGAGCAGGTCGAGCGGGCTGGTCACGCCGATCACGCCCTTGCGCGCGACGTGCGTGTAGATCATGGTCGTTTCCAGGCTTTCGTGGCCGAGCAGAACCTGAATCGAACGAATATCAGTGCCGCGCTCGACGAGATGCGTGGCGAAACTATGCCTGAAGGTGTGGCAGTGGACGCGTTTGTCCAACCTCGCCGCCGCGCCGGCCTCGGCCACCGCCCGTTGCAGCGACGCCTCGTAGATGTGGTGCCGTCCGGGGCGGCCCGTCCGCGGGCAGCGCGACAGCTGCCGCGAGGCGAACACGAATTGCCAGCCGATCTCTTGCGCCGCCCGCGGGTATTTCCGCTCCAGCGCGTCCGGCAATTCGACGCGGGCCACGCCGCGCGCCAGGTCGCGCTCATGCAGTTCTTTCCGTTTGGCGAGTAACCCTTCCAGAGTCGGCCGCACCGTGCGCGGCAGCATGACGATGCGGTCCTTGTCCCCCTTACCGGCTCGGACGTGGATGGCATGCCGATCCAAGTTCACGTCCTGCACGCGCAGCCGGCAGCACTCCATCAGCCGTAGTCCGGCTCCGTACAGCAGCTGGGCCATCAACCGAAACGCCCCGTCGGCCCCATCGATGCAAGCCAGGACGCGCCCACTTTTTCCGGGGCAAGCACGACCGGCAGCCGTTTGCCGCGCCGCGCTCGCAGCGCGTCGATACGGCCGAGGTCGATGTCCAGCACCCGGCCGTAGAGGAAAACGAGGGCATTGAGGGCTTGGTTTTGCGTACTGGCGGAAACATGGCCATCGACCGCCAGGTGGGTCAGGAACTGCTCGACTTCCGGGGCACGCATGTCGCGCGGGTGGCGCTTCTTGTGGAAGAGGATGAATCGTGTGGCCCATTGGACGTAGTTCTGCTCGGTTTTCATCGCGTAGTGTCCGAGGCGAAGCACCTGCCGCAATTGATCGAGCAGCAGCGGCGGCCGCGGCTGCGGTAGTTCGCCGATGGGTTGTTGGAGCAGGTCCTGATACAGGAGCCGCAGCGCGGTACGTGCCGCATCGAGTGCCGAGAGCGGATCTTTGCGCGTCTGGACGACGTGATGCAGAAAGGCGTCTCGGGCGGCCGCTCCCAGTTCGCGCGGATGCCGCTTGCCGTGGAAGATGATGAAGGCGAGAACCCAGCGGGTGAGCGGCTCGATCCAGGACTCGGGCTGACCGGCCGCACGCGCCGCGGCGCGGAACTGATCCAGGAGGCGCGGCGGTTGAGCGACTGGGCTGGAAGGGTGCGGAGCCGAGGCGGACATGGTCAGATCCTCCGAAAGGATGTAGACACCTGTTCCGTATTCCGATGTACAGTTGCCGCACGGAGCTGTCAAGAAAAAAAATCGACGAATCGATGAAGAAACTGCTTGATTGCGGCAAGACCACCTGCTCTACTGGCGCGATGGAATAAGTGAACAGGCGAAAGCCATACCGGTTCGTGCGCGGAAATAAGTGAATCGGCGGGAGCCATACCGGTTCGGCGTGGAGGAAATAAGTGAATCGGCGGGAGCCATACCGGTTCGGCGCCGGTCCGCTTAATCACCAGTTCGGCCACAAGAGGCAAGGTGATTGGGTGGCGAAGCTCAGATCCTTCTCGCCGGATGAAGACTCTCCGATTTTCCCCGTTAAGGAACTGGAACCGGCGATCGCTTACTATGAGTCGGTGATGGGATTCACCACGATCAACCGAGATACCAATACTGTTACCTTGAAGCGGGATGATGTCGAGATACGGTTAATAGTCAAGAATAATTACAAGCCGCACGATGCTGAGACACTGTCGTTCGTGGTGGATGACTTGGATGCTCTGCATCGCGAGTTGGCAGAGCGCGGTGGCAAGCCCGGTGAGTTTGTCTTTGAAGGATGGGGAGATAAGCGGTTCCGTATGTTTCTCATGGAAGAAGACGAGAACGGGTATGGTTACTGTTTCTACAGTCCAATGTAGAGTGCTGCGGTTGGCCCAGACGCCGAGCCGGGCGCTGCACCTGACCCGGCCACGTGATTTGATTCCCAGTGCTTGCCTACTTGTCGTGTAGGTCGTTGCGGGTTCGGCCGGGCAGGTGAGCTGAGTTGTTCGGCATCAAGTTGATGGAAGTAACATCATGTCCGCTGTTTCCGGCGTGAACATTGCCATGCTGCCCGAAGAGCAGCCCGCGTTTCTGGAGTATCTGGCGACGACTGGCGATATCTGGGCCTGTTCCGTGGGCGATGATCCTCACAAGTTCAAGTATGAGCCGGGGCCCGTGCCGGAATTCCTCAAGCGGTTTGCCTCGAAGATCATTGAATACGGTGCCGTGCAGGTGTACTTGGGACATCGGGACGCGGTTCTCAGACCGAAAGCTAAAACGTTGATCCACCGTGTGGGCGGGCGCAAGGTTCCGCTCGTCCAAGATGGAAAGGTTGTGCCGAGGCATTACCAACTCGTTGGCTCGAGGGCCGTGGAGCGAACGATCATTGAATCCGGCGCGTCCCTGCTCTTGAGGTACAGTTTTGGTCCGATAATCAAACGCCAAATGGTCCGAACGAACCTTTCCTTTCAGACTGCCTACGTAAGCAACAATCAATGGGTCAAGAAGCCCGAGGAGTTTGTAAAATGGGCGCGAAAAGTCGTAGCCTGGATGCGCCGCCGCATCGAAGATCGGGCGCACGTTCACGACTGTAATTACGACATCCCGGCAACGGCATTGGGCGCAGCCGCGGTCCGGAAGGGGCTGAAGTTGTCATAATGCCGAACAACCGGGCTGAAGCTGACCGGGGCCGCCATCCTGGTTTTTCGAGCTTCAACGTCTTTGCAGGCGGCCCCGGCAGCTTAGCCTGAGCGTTCGGCTTCTATGCTTCTGCCCACGAGTCGATCGTTCGGCGGGGTACGAAGCCCTAACGACGAAAGGCTCAGCCATGGGAGAGACGACGTCAGCAGTTCTTTCTCCGGTGTGGTACAAGCGGAAATGGGTCTGGGCGGTCGGCGTCGTGCTGCTGATCGCCGTGGCCGCCAGCGCCGGCAAGAAGAAGGGCGGAGATGGGAGTGGGACCACGGAATCTAAGAAGGCTGCCCTCGTCGTGGCGCCCGCGACGCTCTTGGCCGATTACAAAGCCAACGAAGTGGCGGCAGATGAGAAGTACAAGAACAAGTGGCTGCGTCTGGAAGGTCCAGTGGACAAGATCGCCAAGGACATTACGGATACGATTTATGTGACGTTCAAGTCGGGTGAGCGGTTCGAGATCCTGAGTGTGCAATGCTTCTTCGACGACAAGCAGAAAGCCAAGGCCGCCCAGATCAGCCAGGGGCAAACCGTCGCCGTCATCGGGAAGTGTAATGGCAAGTTTGGCAACGTGCTCATCAAGAGTTGCGAGTTTGCCGAGTGAGTTCCCTGATAGCCGAACCAATTGCTGATGCGATTCGTCGCATTTTCATACCCTGTAACACTTAAGTAAGGAGGACTTCTGCTGTTACCTCTTGTTCCGTCAAGAGTCTCCCACCACGGCAGGCGTTGCAGGTAACTGCTTGGTCTGAAGCCCGTGGGACAATGTAACCTCGATCCTTCGGGATCGGTCGCCAAAGCGCGAGCGGAGGCGGCGACTGCCAGCAGCATCAGGCGGTCGGGGGCTAGGAACGCGGGGCATGGTCAACTCAGGTGAAGTGCCGATAAAGGCCGTGATGTTCGTCAAGCCAAAGCTGCTGATAGGCTTGGACCAAAAGGTAAGTGGCCAGGTGCGGGGTCTCAGCATTGCCCCGCCACGGATGTTGCGCCACCGGCTGAGAGGCACGACCTAAACCCCGCAACGAGTATGAAAGTGAACGAAGTAAGCCCGCAGTCCTCCGACCTTATACACCACTGAGGCGGACAGCGTTTTGCAAGAAACGCCTACGGGGCGGCGGGTAGGGGATGAGGGAGCAAGCGAACGCCAATCGTAATGGGTTGGATAGAAGGTGAGTTGGTCCCACCAACAACATCCCTTCCAGGCGAAGACAGGAAGTCATCGAGCGATCACTTCTTGTAATAGCAGGCAGACTTCCCTCAAGTGTTCCCGCACGAGAGAGCCTCGGCCAACCGACCTGAGGGAGCGACGCAGATATGTCGGCAGCTCACACTGCTGGTGCGGCTTCCAACACGGCGGTGGACTGGAACTCCATACCGTGGAGCAAGGTCTATCGCACGGTTCGTCGGCTCCAGGCGCGTATCGTGCAGGCAGTGCGGGCGGGCAAATGGCATAAGGTCCGAGCATTGGTTTATTTGCTCACCCACTCGTTTAGTGGCCGCGCGTTGGCCATCTTGCGAGTCGTCAACAACCAAGGTGCGAAGACTCCCGGTGTGGACAACGTCTGCTGGTCCCAAGCGGAAGACCGCGGGGCGGCGTTCGCTGAACTACACCGGCACGGTTATCGACCGCAACCACTGCGGCGCGTGTACATTCCCAAAAGCAACGGTCAGAAGCGTCCTCTGGGTATTCCGACGATGACCGACCGAGCCATGCAAGCGTTATACTTGCAAGGACTCGATCCCGTCGCGGAGACTTTAGCCGACGGCCATTCTTATGGTTTTCGGTTGGAACGCTGCTGTGCGGATGCCATCGCACAATGTCATCTCTTACTTGGCAATCCACACGGACCAAGATGGATCTTGGAAGGGGACATCAAGTCGTGCTTCGACCGGATCAGCCATCCCTGGCTGGTGGCACACATTCCCATGGACAAGGGAATCTTGCGGGCTTGGTTACAAGCAGGTTTCCTGGAAGAAGGCGTCCGGTTCGACACCACGGAGGGCACACCCCAGGGCGGGATCATCTCCCCGGTCCTGGCGAACCGAACCCTGGATGGACTACAAGCGCTGCTGGCGGAACACTTCCCCAGCAACGGCCCACGGCGGGGCAAGGTCCACCTGGTGCGTTATGCGGATGACTTTATTATTACCGGCAGGTCCGAAGGACTGCTGCGCCGTAAAGTCATGCCTCTCGTGGCCCATTTCCTCAGTGAGCGGAGTCTCGAACTCTCCCACGAGAAGACCAGGATCACACACATCGACGACGGCTTCGACTTCCTGGGCCAAACCATCCGGCGTTATGCGTGCGGCAAAGTTTACATTGTGCCGTCGCGCAAGAACGTGCGGACGTTCCTGGGCAAGATCAAGGAAACCATTGACGGTGCCGGCAGTTGGACGGCGGGGGAACTGATCCAGCGTTTGAACCAACAGATCAAAGGTTGGACCATGTATCACCGCCATGTGGCGAGCAAACGCACCTTTAACTTGGTGGATCGACATATCTTCCGAATGCTGCGGCACTGGTGTCGGCATCGACACCGGAACAAATCCTGGACGTGGATCAACCGGAAGTATTTCCGCGCGTCCGGGCACCGCCATTGGATGTTCACCGGCACACTGCCCGACGGCAAAGGAAAGGAGATTCCCATCGCGCTGTTGGAAGCGAGCCGTGTGGCCATCCGGCGTTTTGTGAAGATACGCAGTGACGCCAATCCTTACGATCCGGAGTGGGAACTGTACCTGGAAGAGCGGCTGTACTGGCAGCTGGAAGGAACCCTTGCAGGTCGCGGTCGGATCGCGTATCTATGGAAGGTACAGGGTGGCCGTTGTGTGTGTTGTGGCCAGGCGCTGCGACCCAGCGAGAAACCGTGGCACATCCATCATCGGCAGTGGCGTAGTCACGGAGGAGCGGACACGGTGGACAACCTGGAGTTAGTCCACGATCATTGCCACCGACAGATTCACTATGGCAGCGTTGTGGACGGCCCCGACCGCGTCTCGCGAGAGGCGTTGGGGAATGCCCGAGCCGTATGAGGGGAAACCCTCACGTCCGGTTCCGAGGGGGCGGGAGGCCAGCGATGGCCTCCTGCTACCCGGCCAGCAGACCGGGGCCGCATTACGGTTTCCTGGGGTAAATGTCCCTCAGCGGCCCCGGCTGCTGAGCTGTGTCGTTGAACTAAACCGCTTCGCGGTGGAAAGACAAGGCGCGGCGAGTGCTGGGTTTGACGATTCGGCGGGGTGTGCCGATTGTTCCGCTTGTGCCGGGTGGTTCTCGCGATGGGCCAGCAACAGCGTTTTTGAGGCTGGCCATTGAATCCCCATAGGCACCGACATGCGGTTCAGTTCAACACAGTTCTATGCTGCGTGCCCCGCCCGGACACGCCACCATGAACCGTGCGGCCGCGGAGGGCGGGGCACGCAGCATAGAACTCAAATGTTCGGCAGCGAGGAAAAAATCGATGGATGTCATCAATCACCCAGCAGGAACACCCGATGAGGCACATCGGATTGCTGAGCGCGCAGCGGCCGACTATCACGATACGGGAGGCGCTGGACTTTTCCCCGACTAGTCGACCGACAGGGACGAGTTGCGGGGTCGCGAGTCGCAAGAACCTGCCATTTTGGCGGACTGCAACCTGGCAAATCGAGCGTGTTGGTCCGACTGAGCTGGTCGGTGGATTACCCGTTTGGCGGTTCGGTGCCGGCGAATGCCCGCCCCGCACCTGTTGGTCCCGTTGCTGGCCGTGCTGTTCTTGCTCCTGCCAGCTAGGCCTGTCCAGGCTGGTTATCTATTCGCCGTAAGCGGCAACACCGGCCAGGTGCTGCAGTACGACGGCACGACCGGTTTGCCAGTTGGCACCGGTGTCTTCGTCGGCAGCGGCGCCTCTTATGGCCTGGCGTTCGGCCCCAACGGCAACCTTTACGTCGGAAATACTACCCTCGGCGAAATTCTGGAGTTCAACGGCACGACTGGAGCGCCGGTTGGCACTGGTGTATTTGTCCCCCCAGGCAGCGCTGGCACTCCTTACGGACTGACGTTCGGCCCCAACGGCAACCTCTTCGTCAGCAGTCGCTTCACCGGCCCGGGCCACCTTGGCCAGGTGCTGGAGTTCAACGGCACGACCGGGGCACCCGTAGGCACCGGTGTCTTCGTGCAAGCTGGCATGCTGGTTTTCAGGACGTTCTGGGCCTGGCATTCGGCCCCAACGGCAACCTCTTTGTTAGCGACGACATCGGCAGCCAGGTGCTGGAGTTCAACGGCACGACGGGGGCGCCGGTTGGCACCGGTGTATTGATCCCCCCAGGCAGTGCTGGCCTGACCTCCCCGATTGGCCTGGCGTTCGGCCCCAACGGCAACCTGTACGTCAGCAGTCCCGACACCGGCCAGGTGTTGGAGTTCAACGGCACGACTGGGGCGCCCATCGGCACCGGTGTCTTCATCGCCGCAGGCATGCGCCGGGCTTAGCCATCCAAGTGGATTGGTATTCGATCCTAATGGAAACCTCTTCGTCAGTGACCGCGGCGGCACCGGCCAGGTGTTGGAGTTCAACGGCACGACTGGGGCGCCCATCGGCACCGGTGTCTTCGTCCCCGCAGGCAGCGCCGGGCTGGATGCTCCAACTTTAATTGCTTTTGGCCCTCCTGTTGCCCCCGTCCCCGAACCCTCTTCTCTTGTCCTGTTCTTCTCGGGAGTTGTTGCGCTGGCCACCAGGCGGTGGCGGAGAAGAAACGAGGACCCAGCTCGAATCGGCACCAGAGAAGTGAGACCGGCCGAACCAGGCGTTGCACGTGACGGGCCAACTGAGGTCGCAACTGAGCATTGAGCCGAGCGGCCCGCACGTGAACTGGGTCGTTGAACTAAACCGCTTCGCGGTGGAAAGACAAGGCGCGGCGAGTGCTGGGTTTGACGATTCGGCGGGGTGTGCCGATTGTTCCGCTTGTGCCGGGTGGTTCTCGCGATGGGCCAGCAACAGCGTTTTTGAGGCTGGCCATTGAATCCCCATAGGCACCGACATGCGGTTCAGTTCAACACAGTTCTATGCTGCGTGCCCCGCCCGGACACGCCACCATGAACCGTGCGGCCGCGGAGGGCGGGGCACGCAGCATAGAACTCAAATGTTCGGCGGCGGAGGTGAAGCATATGGCGAAGGGCAAGGTGGAGTTCCGACCGAAGGCCCTCGTCATCTCCTGCCGCGACCGCCATCGCTCGGCCCAGTTCTATGAGGGGGTTCTCGGCGCGGTTCGATTGCCGGGCGAAGGGAGCGATGGGTACGGCTGCCCATGGTTTCGGCTCGGGCTGTGGGAACTGTCCCTGATGCCGAATGCAACCAAGGGCAGCGCCTGGCTTGCTCCCAGCCCATGCGGCCACCATGCTCATGCTGGAAGTGGATGACCTGGAGGCGACTCACCGTTACTGCCTCCGGGCAGGTGTCGAGATCGTGGAACCACCGAACGGCCTGTACATGATCGTCGCGGATCCAGATGGCTTACAGATCGAGGTGTGGCAGGCCGACGAAGAAGAGGCCGAACCCGCCGCTTCACCTGACCCCGGCGGCATTCCGGCTTTGTAATCTTTCTGGCTCGTCTGCCGCCGGGGCAGGTGAGCTTCACCGTTCGCGAAGGTGACGGAGGTGACAGACATGCCTTGGGAAAAAAAGAAGAAAAGGAAAAGAAGAAAAGAAGAAGAAAAGGGGTCAAGTCCCGATCCAAACAATAAGAGGAAAAGGGGTCAAACCCGAATGGCACTGTCTTCTATAACTACTGATTGAAATAGAGGAAAAGGGGTCGTAGAGGAAAAGAGAGGAAAAGGGGTCAAACCCCGATCCAAACAATGACTGCGGATATTTGGATCGGGGTTTGACCCCTTTTCTAACCTTTGGATCGGGCTTTGACCCCTTTTCCTCTCCTTTTCATCTTCCTGCAACTGCGGCTCGTTCCGATCGCGAAATTGGGGGACAAGTTCGAGGGTGGCGTCACCTCTCTAAAGCGGGTCAAGAGGTAGGTTGCCCTTAAAGGACGCCGCACCAGTCGATGCAGACAGACCGGAGCCGCATCACAGTTTACCGCGGCAATGCGTCCAGCGGTGACCCCGGCTGCTGGGCTTTGTCGTGCGGCGTGGGAATGAAAGCAATACATCACTTGAAGGCGAGGCCAATCATGTTGCGTCAATACATTCTGATTATCGTGTCCCTGCGCTTAATGGGCTGGGGTACGCCGGCTCACGGTCAAACCTCTGCGGAGGACAAGCAGCTTCCGAAGGCCATCGTGCCCGAGGTGGTGCAAGCCTGGGAAAAAACCGGCGCCAAGCGGGGCTGGCTCCAGGCAGACTGCTTCGTGGACTACAGGTACTTTGAATTCGCCGAACACGCCAAACGAGCGCAGCCTCTGGCGGGAGAAGTCCCCGCGTTCCTGATTAGCTACGCGACAGCGGAAATGCTGGATAAATTGCCGCAACCTGAAGTGCCTTTCGGGATCGTCGTCACCCACAACTACGAGGAAGTCCATCTGAAGAAATTGGGCCAACTGAAGCAGTTGCAGGCACTCCGTATCTACGGCAGCCCGCGGTTCAAATCCGGCACCATCGACAAGGAATTGAAGCACCTTGCCGAGCTGAAATTGCGGAGCCTGGTCGTCGCCATCGAATCGGGAGAAGGTATTCAGGATTGGCCGGAGTTGCGCTATCTCGCCTTTCGGGACAACCATCTCAGCGATGAGGGCATGAAGAAATTGGCGGCCCTGAAGAACTTACAGACACTGAATCTTGGCCAAACAAATCCCCGGTTCACGGACGCGGGTGTGAAACATCTGGCGGCCTTGACCCAGTTGGAAAAGCTCGACCTTCAAAACGTGAAGCTGACGGATGCCTGTCTGCACGCCCTGGCTGGCATGACGAAGTTGCGCTATCTGGACCTCTCGAATAACCGGAGTAACTGGACGAAGTATGGTCCCCACCAGTTCACGGACAAGGGGTTTGCGGAATTGGCTGGCCTCCAGCAGCTCGAATACTTGGACCTGGGTGCAACCTCCTTGACGGACGAGAGCTTCAAGACCATCGGCGGCTTGAAAAATCTCCGGGCCTTGTACGGCAGCGGGCGGATGACGGACAACGGCCTGAAATACCTGGCCGGCCTCGACAAGCTGCGGACGTTTCGCGTCCCTGCATTGATCACGGACGCCGGCCTGAAGGAACTGGCCAGCCTCAAGAATTTGGAACACCTCGACCTGTCGTACTGCCCGATCGCCGGCAGCGGCCTGAAGGAACTGGCCGGCCTGGAACGGCTCGAGAGTCTCAACCTAGAGAAGACCAAGGTGACGGGGGAGGGCCTGAAAGCGCTGGCGGGGCTGAAGCAATTGCGGAAGCTGAACCTGAGCAACACACGGTTCACGGACGCCGGCATGAAAGAACTGGGCGAGCTGACGCAGCTGCAAGAACTGCGCTTCGAGGAATGGGGCGCCAGCTTTTCGGGTGGGAGTCTGACCCCCAACGTCATCACGGATCTGGGGGTGAAGGAGCTTGCCAACTTGAAGGACTTGCGGTTGTTGCTCCTCAACGCCACCAAGGTTACCGATGAAAGCGTGAAGACTTTGGCCACCCTGAAAAACCTGAAAGTTCTGAGTGTCGGAGGTACCAAGATCACCCCAGCGGGATTAAGTGAGTTGAAAAAGGCCCTTCCGCAGGCTAAAATTAGCGGGTAAGATCGATTGTCCGAGCCGAACCAACGGCTGAAGCTGACCGAGGCCGCCATTCTGGTTTTCCCAGTTACAATGTCTCACAGGCGGCCCCGGCAGCTTAGCCGAGCGTTAGGCAATCATGGAAGCGGGTTCAAAAATGCCAGCACAAATGACATCGACCGCTTGGGGCCAAGGCGCCAAGAACGCTCTCATTATGATTCCTACCATCTTTGTGGCTTGGTGCATCATCACCGCGGCCATCGTTTTGATCTTCGAGCAACCCATTCTCGGCACCTTCGGCGTTTCGGGGGCAGCGATTTTCCTGCTGGCCCAGCTGGTATTCTTTGGCACCTGGCTTTATGGTCGCAGCGCTGGCGGTCCCGTCTTGTTGGACTGCGGCCCGAATCCGACGCGGTGGCTATTCTTGGTGAACGCAGCACTCTTTGTGATCATGGGGTCGATGAATGGCCTGCACGCCATCGTAAAAATGATCGAGGGGCCGGAAGCAACTTGGACGACCATTCTGTTCGGTATCGGCTGGCCTGTGCTTATGATTTCGCTCGTGCCTTACTGGCTCGTCATGGCAAGCGGCCGCCTGCAAATGCGGGAGAACGGCATATGGCAATATTGGAGCCTGCTGCGCTGGAGCAAGATCGACTCCTATCATTTTGCGAACGACGCCACTTTATTGATTCGGGCAAAGGGCTTCTTTTCGTTTTTCCAAGGGGCGTTGCCGGTTCCACCTGAGTACAAGCAAGCTGTCGAGCAGCTGTTGGCTAAACACTGTCCAGGCGCGGCAAATGCCTAACGAAGTGCTGATGCGATTCGTCGCATTTTCATACCCTGTAACACTTAAGTAAGGAGGACTTCTGCTGTTACCTCTTGTTCCGTCAAGAGTCTCCCACCACGGCAGGCGTTGCAGGTAACTGCTTGGTCTGAAGCCCGTGGGACAATGTAACCTCGATCCTTCGGGATCGGTCGCCAAAGCGCGAGCGGAGGCGGCGACTGCCAGCAGCATCAGGCGGTCGGGGGCTAGGAACGCGGGGCATGGTCAACTCAGGTGAAGTGCCGATAAAGGCCGTGATGTTCGTCAAGCCAAAGCTGCTGATAGGCTTGGACCAAAAGGTAAGTGGCCAGGTGCGGGGTCTCAGCATTGCCCCGCCACGGATGTTGCGCCACCGGCTGAGAGGCACGACCTAAACCCCGCAACGAGTATGAAAGTGAACGAAGTAAGCCCGCAGTCCTCCGACCTTATACACCACTGAGGCGGACAGCGTTTTGCAAGAAACGCCTACGGGGCGGCGGGTAGGGGATGAGGGAGCAAGCGAACGCCAATCGTAATGGGTTGGATAGAAGGTGAGTTGGTCCCACCAACAACATCCCTTCCAGGCGAAGACAGGAAGTCATCGAGCGATCACTTCTTGTAATAGCAGGCAGACTTCCCTCAAGTGTTCCCGCACGAGAGAGCCTCGGCCAACCGACCTGAGGGAGCGACGCAGATATGTCGGCAGCTCACACTGCTGGTGCGGCTTCCAACACGGCGGTGGACTGGAACTCCATACCGTGGAGCAAGGTCTATCGCACGGTTCGTCGGCTCCAGGCGCGTATCGTGCAGGCAGTGCGGGCGGGCAAATGGCATAAGGTCCGAGCATTGGTTTATTTGCTCACCCACTCGTTTAGTGGCCGCGCGTTGGCCATCTTGCGAGTCGTCAACAACCAAGGTGCGAAGACTCCCGGTGTGGACAACGTCTGCTGGCTCCGTGCGGAAGACCGCGGGGCAGCGTTCGCTGAACTGCACCGGCACGGTTATCGACCGCAACCACTGCGGCGCGTGTACATTCCCAAGAGCAACGGTCAGAAGCGTCCACTGGGTATTCCGACGATGACCGACCGGGCCATGCAAGCGATCTACTTGCAGGGACTCGATCCGATCGCGGAGACTTTGGCTGACGGCCATTCCTATGGTTTTCGGCTGGAGCGCTGCTGTGCGGATGCCATCGCACAATGTCATCTCTTACTTGGCAATCCACACGGACCAAGATGGATCTTGGAAGGGGACATCAAGTCGTGCTTCGACCGGATCAGCCATCCCTGGCTGGTGGCACACATTCCCATGGACAAGGGAATCTTGCGGGCTTGGTTACAAGCAGGTTTCCTGGAAGAAGGCGTCCGGTTCGACACCACGGAGGGCACACCCCAGGGCGGGATCATCTCCCCGGTCCTGGCGAACCGAACCCTGGATGGACTACAAGCGCTGCTGGCGGAACACTTCCCCAGCAACGGCCCACGGCGGGGCAAGGTCCACCTGGTGCGTTATGCGGATGACTTTATTATTACCGGCAGGTCCGAAGGACTGCTGCGCCGTAAAGTCATGCCTCTCGTGGCCCATTTCCTCAGTGAGCGGAGTCTCGAACTCTCCCACGAGAAGACCAGGATCACACACATCGACGACGGCTTCGACTTCCTGGGCCAAACCATCCGGCGTTATGCGTGCGGCAAAGTTTACATTGTGCCGTCGCGCAAGAACGTGCGGACGTTCCTGGGCAAGATCAAGGAAACCATTGACGGTGCCGGCAGTTGGACGGCGGGGGAATTGATCCAGCGTTTGAACCAACAGATCAAAGGTTGGACCATGTATCACCGCCATGTGGCGAGCAAGCGCACCTTTAACTTGGTGGATCGACATATCTTCCGAATGCTGCGGCACTGGTGTCGGCATCGACACCGGAACAAATCCTGGACGTGGATCAACCGGAAGTATTTCCGCGCGTCCGGGCACCGCCATTGGATGTTCACCGGCACACTGCCCGACGGCAAAGGAAAGGAGATTCCCATCGCGCTGTTGGAAGCGAGCCGTGTGGCCATCCGGCGTTTTGTGAAGATACGCAGTGACGCCAATCCTTACGATCCGGAGTGGGAACTGTACCTGGAAGAGCGGCTGTACTGGCAGCTGGAAGGAACCCTTGCAGGTCGCGGTCGGATCGCGTATCTATGGAAGGTACAGGGTGGCCGTTGTGTGTGTTGTGGCCAGGCGCTGCGACCCAGCGAGAAACCGTGGCACATCCATCATCGGCAGTGGCGTAGTCACGGAGGAGCGGACACGGTGGACAACCTGGAGTTAGTCCACGATCATTGCCACCGACAGATTCACTATGGTAGCGTTGTGGACGGCCCCGACCGCGTCTCGCGAGAGGCGTTGGGGAATGCCCGAGCCGTATGAGGGGAAACCCTCACGTCCGGTTCCGAGGGGGCGGGAGGCCAGCGATGGCCTCCTGCTACCCGGCCAGCAGACAGCCCACGCGAAGGGCGGCGCTTCGAGTCATACGGATAAGCCCGCGTGAGGCTGCTGCTGAGCTGTGTCGTTCGGCGGTAGTTCACAAGAACTGTTTTTACCAGGAGGTTCCGATGAAATGTTGGTTTAGCGTGATCGCGATTTTCGGTCTGTCCGCTGCCGCAAGCACGGGGCAGGAAGAAGCCGCCAAAAAGGATCAGAAGGCCGCCCAAGGGACATGGCAAATCCTTTCCTGGGACCTGGAAGGGAAGGCCGTGACGAAGGAGGAACTCAATGAGAGCAAGGTCAAGGGCAAACCGCTCACGATCAAGAACGACAAACTGAGCCATGCCCTCCAGGGGGATTCGTTTGAAGCGACCTTCAAACTGGATCCCTCGAAAAAACCGAAAGCGATTGACCTGACCTCGCTGAAGGATCCCGACAAGGGGAAAACGTACCTGGGAATCTACTACCTTGAGGGCAACACCCTCAAAATCTGTATCGCCTTGGTCGGAAGCGACCGGCCTTCCGACTTCAAGGGGGCGAAAAACGTCAGCCTCATGGTGTTCAAGCGCGATAAGCCTTACCCGCGCTTCGGGAGGCCGGAGAGCATTAAGCGCCGGCCGGAAAAGGGCGTAGCCGGAAAAGGGGACATCGTAGATATTCGGGAAAGAAAAGAGGACAGGCCTCGATATTGACGGTCTCGAATAGGCTAACGTCACTGCCGAACCACAAGCTAAAGCAGACGGCCCACGCGATAGCCGGTTTCTCACACCCTGATGCAACACCCGCGTGAGGCCGCTGCTTAGCGTTATCGTTCGGCCGGCGGCTGGCCAGACCTCAGCCGAGCGGAACCTAACAAATGGACTTCGGACATGGCTGCTGTTACCAAAACGGTCTCAGAAGAGTGTTCGGCGATCGCCTTTTATGGGATTCAGCCGAGTGCCGAAGCGGCCGAAGTCTTCTATCACACAGTCGTACAGTGGTTCAACGAGTTGGGCTGTCCACCTGACAAAGTTTGTGCCAGAGGCTCAGGTCAGACCGGTAGGCTCCTGTCATTCGTGAGGGGGAACGCAAAGCTCCAGAAAACTGGATTCGCAGGTGTCACGGTCCTGGAAATTGTTTCCACTATTTCCGGCGCACAGGTTGGGGGAGCTCGACTATTTGCTGACCACCTCCTATGATGGCCGCGGTCACAGGCTCAAAGCTGTTCTGGTGGCGCGGTCGTCGATTGCAACGCTCACCCCAACGTCCATGCTTCCGGTTGCCCGAATCCTGGCACAAAGCCTGAAACCCAACTACGGGATAGGCTACAACCGGGAACACCGGCTCGGTCCAGACTTTTATGCTGGTGGCATCTGCATGGGCCTCGGTTACACGGAGTCGGAAGAAGAAGAGAAGATGAACATTTCCTTCTGGTCTGATGCTGTGGCCGATCACATCTGGCGCAAGGGAGTTTTACGGGACGTCTACCCGTGGAACTTCTTGACGAAACCCCACCTTGCCAAACAGATTCACGGTATTCCACTTAAGAAATGGATAAGGCAGAGTATCGGGCGCGGGACGGTTGATGTTCTTTGCAAGGGAATCAATCTGTGGAAAGTCCCCGAAGTCGATATCCCGAGCGTTCGTTCGGCACTGCGCAAAGCCGGGGCGCTTTACCAATGGAGGCAATACTCGGGAGAAGACGAGTGACGGGGCAAGATCCACATCCCGTATCGCTCATAGCCCGGGACGAAAAAGACAAAAGGGCTCGGGGGTCGAATTGAATCCAAACCGAGCCGAACCCATATATGGACACTAAAGTCAAGGCGCGCACCCCGGAATTCCCGTCTTGACTCACTGCGGTTTGGAGCTAGGGCATCGAGCGTTGAGCGACCGGCCCTCGTGGCGACACCGCGAGGTTCTGTCATTGCGGTTGCCGTCGCGGTCAGGACGAACCACACCAGGGGTCCGGTCCTGCCGGCGGCACCAAACACATATAGGGGATCGGCCAGCACACCTTTTGCCTCGGCGTGCCGACTGTTGGTCCTTGCGAACCAACGTCCCAGAAACTCCTCCGTGCCCCCCGACGGCCAGGCAAAGCGGCGGGATCGATAGGGCGCGGTCGGCAGTGTGTCGTCAGCGGGCGGAATCGAGACCGCCTCGTTGCGGGCTAGACACAACGTCCACCGCATCGTCCCAGTTCGACAACAGCTCGGCGGGAGGGCCGCCTTCAGGATAGTCACGCTCATGCTCGGTCTGTTCGCTTAACACTCCGGATGCCGTGCCGCCGGCCAATCAAAGTGGCGAGGTCGGGAACAGTGACGCACGGAAGCTTCGCGGGCTCACAGGCCCAGTAATTGCGGACTTTCGCAGCTTCCTGGGTGGCGTTCGTCCCTGGCTTGCCTCAGTTCGGCCTTGCAGCTCGACGGCACGGTCCGGAGTTTTCTCAGGTAGGCGGCGGACTGCGGGCTGTCCGCCACGGGATATCAATGTTCAAGCGCCCGCACAGATCCAGGGCGGCCTCATACAAAGGCAGCTGGGTCACGGCCGACCATAGATCCAAGGCATTGCCGTGGGCGCCGCAGGCAAAGCACTGCCAGCAGTGGCGTTCCAAATGGGCGGCGAAGGAACGACTCCGGGGCGAGCGCGAGCCATGCACCGGGCACGGACCACGCACTTGGTTTTGCGCTTGGTTTGTCGGCACGAAACTGAGCAAAGCTAAGACCTGGCCCAAGCGCACCCGGCGGCGCAGTTCGGCATAGTCGATACCAGCCATCACGGTCTCCCAGGTTCGGGACAGAGAAGAGGAACCCGTACGGGGGCCCGTCACCGTCCGAGGAACCGTTGGAGATCGAAGGCGACGCCGCGGTGCAGCAGCAGGTAGACGGCCCGGCCCAGCTTGGCGGCCAGGATGCCGAGCGTCTTCTTCTTGCCGTGCTTTTTCTCACGGCGTTGCTGCCAGGCCTTGACCTCCGGGCAGCAGCGAATGAGCAGACAGACCGCTTCGGAGAAGGCCCACTTGAGATGGGCGTTGCCGATCTTGGCGCCGCCGTGGCCCAGGGTCTTGCCGGCTGACTTGTGGACGCAGCGCACCAGCCGGGCGTAGGACAGGAAGTCGCCGGCGTCGGCGAAACGGCGGACGTCGTGGATTTCGTAGAGCAGGACGAGGGCGAGGATTTTGCCGACGCCGGGGATGGTGCGCAGCCGGTGATAGCTCTGCGGATCCTCGACCTTGACGGTGCGTTCGAGGTAGAGTTCGACATCGGCGAGCTGCTCGTCGAGGGCATCGACCAGGGCGAGGTTGATCTGCATGGATTTGCGGACCGGCCCTTCGGGGAAGCGCTCGGCGACGTTAAGTTCGGCGCGGTTGCGGGCATAGATGAGCTTCTTGGTGAAGGGCGGCAGGTTATACTGGGCGTTGGTGATCTGGATGTGGGCGATAAGCTCGGCGCGCTTGTGGACGAGGTGATTACGGCGGCGGAGCAGGTCGCGGGTTTCGCGCATGCCTTTGGGATAAACGTAGGCGGTAGGGATGTTGCCGCCGCGGAGGAGCCGGCCGATCTTGTCGGCGTCGATGTCGTCGTCCTTGGTTTTGCCGCCGTGGATGGCTTTCATGTAGAGGGCGTGGCCGAGGACAAAGGGGATGCCCTCGGCGGCGCAGAGGTCGCTGACCCAGTACCAGGCGAAGAGGCACTCGACGCAGACGACGACGTCTGTGCGGAAGGGAGCGAGGGTATCGAGGAGACGTTGTTTGTCGGCGGGGATCTGCGTTTGGCAGACGACAGTGCCGGCCTGGTCGAGGATACAGATGGCCAGGAGCCTGGCGTGCAGGTCGATGCCGCAGTAGAATTGGTGCTGACGGTTGTAGAATCTCATGGCGTTACTCCCGAGGGTCCGGTGGGGGCCTGAGCCCGCATCGTGGTTGGAAGGTGCGTCCTTCCTGAAAATGCCACGCTGAGACAAGGGTAGCCCCTTGCTCTCTAACACACTTGGGACAGGCTCCCACCGGTCCCTCCGGGGTGTCCATGAGAAGTATCAAGGTGCTTCAGCGGACCGGCCACGCGCATGATGGCTTTCCGGAGTATAAGTCTCCCCCCGCGTGAGCCGGCCGCTGAGCTTTGTCGTTCGGCGTGGGGGCCAAGGGAGTTCGAAACCAGAGTGTGATGGATGAGCGATTTGGTGAAGCTACATGAGTGGATCAATGCCCTCTCGATGGCACAGGCAGGGGCTCTTGAAAACCCGCCGGTTGTTGATCTGGCTCTCGGCGTGGTCCAGGCTGAGCTCGGGCGAGCCCTCGCCACTACAGAGGCTAAACTCGCTGCCTGCGAGGCAGAGGAAGAAGCCGCAGGTTACGGCGCGAGGTATGGCGCGACCGACGCGACTCTCGAAGCATGGCCTCCGGTGGCATACCTCCGCGCAGCACGCGACGCAGTCGCCAGCTTGGGACTGGTGACCCCTCTCCGGCGGCCCTCCGGTGGCTTGCCGGTGGGAGAGGCAATAATAACGGTTCTCAACGACCGTTACTCCGGTGCTGACTTGGTGCGGGCGACCGTGGCCGCCGTCGGGCCAGGCAACCTCGTTCTCGTTCCCGCGCTGGTCCAGATCCTACTGGAGGCCGACGGACCGTGTCCACCGTTCTCTCTCCAGACTCGCCACCAGGTTGTCTGGAAATTGCTTCAGCAGATCGGACCTGGCTCGTTGGATTCGCTGCTCGCCATCGTCTTAGGTAGCCCGGCGATTCCTCCGGACTCGGTACAATTAGCCGTCAAATCCTTCGGGGATCATGCGGTTGTAGCCCTGTGTGCGGCGCTGGTTCGGGAGCCGGCCGGCGAGATAGCGAGCGACTGGATCATCGACATGCTTTGCGACATGCTGATCGGCAGCCACGTATCGGGCCTCGGCCTCTGCCGAGGCGGCCCTCGGGACAAGGAACTGAAGCGATCCATCGCTTTCCTCCGGCTCATGGCCAAGCAATCCAGAATGCAAAGGACCGAGTTCATGGGTGCAGAGGCCGATGGCCCCGCACCAACAATTGCCTTTTTGAAAAAGTTCAACATCAGGATGGCCGATGTCCTAGCCAGCTACAAGAGCCCATTGCCCGGCAGTAGTAACGACGAGCAGGAATCATTCAGAGTGGTGGTGGAGAAGAAACTCAAGACCGACGCAAGCTGGCAGTGCGAAGTGCTCGTGACGGAATTCGACCGCATTTGCCAAAAGTATAGGCAAATTCACCACTTCTTCGACCTTTCCTCAGATGGAATACTCGTGGCCATCTGCACGGCCCCATGGAACGACAAGCTCGACGCGATCTTCGAGTCAAGTCTGAAGGCCATCTGCCTGGAAACGCCCTGGGAAAATAAGGGGGTCGGGAGTCAATTGAAGCTAAAACAGGCCGAACTAAGTGCTGATGCGATTCGTCGCATTTTCATACCCTGTAACACTTAAGTAAGGAGGACTTCTGCTGTTACCTCTTGTTCCGTCAAGAGTCTCCCACCACGGCAGGCGTTGCAGGTAACTGCTTGGTCTGAAGCCCGTGGGACAATGTAACCTCGATCCTTCGGGATCGGTCGCCAAAGCGTGAGCGGAGGCGGCGACTGCCAGCAGCATCAGGCGGTCGGGGGCTAGGAACACGGGGCATGGTCAACTCAGGTGAAGTGCCGATAAAGGCCGTGATGTTCGTCAAGCCAAAGCTGCTGATAGGCTTGGACCAAAAGGTAAGTGGCCAGGTGCGGGGTCTCAGCATTCCCCCGCCACGGATGTCGCGCCACCGGCTGAGAGGCACAACCTAAACCCCGCAACGAGTATGAAAGTGAACGAAGTAAGCCCGCAGTCCTCCGACCTCATACACCACTGAGGCGGACAGCGTTTTGCAAGAAACGCCTACGGGGCGGCGGGTAGGGGATGAGGGAGCAAGCGAACGCCAATCGTAATGGGTTGGATAGAAGGTGAGTTGGTCCCACCAACAACATCCCTTCCAGGCGAAGACAGGAAGTCATCGAGCGATCACTTCTTGTAATAGCAGGCAGACTTCCCTCTGGTGTTCCCGCACGAGAGAGCCTTGGCCAACCGACCTGAGGGAGCGACGCAGATATGTCGGCGGCGGCTCACACTGCTGGTGCGGCTTCCAACACGGCGGTGGACTGGCACTCCATAACTGGAGAAGGTCTATCGCACGGTTCGTCGGCTCCAGGCGCGTATCGTGAAGGCAGTGCGGGCGGGCAAATGGCATAAGGTCCAAGCATCTGGTTTATTTGCTCACCCACTCGTTTAGTGGCCGGGCTTTGGCCATCTTGCGAGTTGTCAGCAACCAAGGTGCGAAGACTCCCGGCGTGGACAACGTCCTCTGGAACACGCCGGAAGACCACGTCGGCGGCTTTCAGCTGAACTACGCCGGCACGGTTACCGACCGCAACCGCTCCGCAGCGTGTACATTCCCAAGAGCAACGGCAAACGCGTCCTCTGGGTATTCCGACGATGACCGACCGAGCCATGCAGGCGTTATACTTGCTAGGACTCGATCCCATCGCGGAGACTCTGGCCGACGGCCATTCCTATGGTTTTCGTCTGGAACGCAGCTGTGCGGATGCCATCGGACAATGTCATCTCGTTACTTGGCAAGCCACACGGTCCAAGATGGATCTGGAAGGGGACATCAAGTCGTGCTTCGATCGGATCAGCCATGACTGGCTGTTGGCACACATCCCCATGGACAAGGGAATCTTGCGGGCTTGGCTGAAGGCAGGTTTCCTGGAGAAGGCGTCCTGTTCGCCACCACGGAAGGAACACCTCAAGGCGGGATTATCTCCCCGGTCCTGGCGAACCGAACCCTGGATGGACTGCAACGACTGCTGGCGGAACACTTCCCCAGCAACGGCCGCACGGAAGGGCAAGGTCCACCTGGTGCGCTATGCGGATGACTTCATCATCACCGGCACATCCGAAGGTTCTCCTGCGAGTAGAAGTCAAGCCTCTCGTGGCACAATTCTTGCAGTGAGCGGGGTCTCGAACTCTCCCACGAGAAGACCAGGATCACGCATATCGAAGACGGCTTCGATTTCCTGGGCCAAACGATCCGGCGTTATCGCGTGCGGCAAGAGTCTCATCAAGCCGTCGCAGCGAGAACGTCAAGACGTTCCTGGGCAAGATCCAGGAAACCATCGACGGCTGCAGGCAGTTGGACGGCGGGGGAACTGATCCAGCGTTTGAACCAACAGATCAAAGGCTGGACCATGTACCACCGTCATGTGGCGAGCAAACGCACCTTTAACTTGGTGGATCGACATATCTTCCGAATGCTGCGGCACTGGTGTCGGCAACGACACCGGAACAAGATCCTGGACGTGGATCAAGCAGAAATATTTCCAGCGCGTCCGGGCACCGCCATTGGGTGTTCACCGGCACACTGCCCGACAGCAAAGGAAAGGAGATTCCCGATCGCAGCTGATGGAAGCGAGCCGGTGAGCCATCCGGCGTTTTGTGAAGATACGCAGTGACGCCAACCCTTACGATCCGGAGTGGGAACTGTACCTGGAAGAGAGGCTGTGCTGGAAGATGGAAGGAACCCTTGCAGGTCGAGGGCGGATCGACGTATCTATGGAAGGAACAGGGTGGCCGTTGTGTGGTGTTGTGGCCAGGCGCTGCGACTGGAGGAGAAACCGCTGGCACATCCATCATCGGCAGTTGGCGTTGTCACGGAGGAGCGGACACGTTCGACAACCTGGAGTTGTTGCACGCCAATTGCCACCGACAGATTCACTATGGCAGCGATGTGGACGGCGCCGACCGCGTCTCGCGAGAGGCGTTGGGGAATGCTTGAGCCGTATGAAGCGAAAGTTTCACGTACGGTTCTGAGGGGGCGGGAGGCAGCAATGCTTCCTGCTACCCGACCAGCAGACCGGCCACGCGAATGACGGTTTCTCAAACTTTGACGTTTTCTCCCGCGTGAGCCGGCTGCTGAGCTGGACGTTCGGGTGCGACACGATGCTGTCGCTGTTACTGTCATGCACTTTACGGAGGGCAATACTCTTCAATAAGCGACATGACCTGCGGTACTGCCCGCAGTATCCTACCGGGACGTGCGTCATGGGTAACCGTGAGGTGCGAAGCTCTCGGCACAACGTAGCCTCATCCGCCAGGATGGCAACCAACCCGTGAGGTCCAGTTGCGACTGCCAGCATCACGGCGGTCGGGAACCAGGATGGTGTGGTACGGTCAACTCAGGTGAAGCGCTGTTAAACGTCGTCACAAGGGACAAGCCAAAGATGCTGTCAGGCTTGGACCAAAAAGGTACGTGGTCAGGTCCGGAGGCTCCGAACTCCTCCGGCGAAGTTGCGAGCACCACCGGCGGAGAGGCGCGACCTAACCCACACCGTGACAGCGGCGGAACGTGGTAAGCCCGTAGTCCTCCCGGAATGACAAGCCGTTGTCACTCTGGAAAGCGCCTCGCAAGAGGAGCCGATGGGGCTGCGGGTAGAGGAGGAGGGAGCGAGCGAAGGCCGGAAATGACTCCCAACCCCTTTTTTCTCCATGCAAAGGACCTGCCATTCCCGTTCCCGAATTCGGGAACGGGAGTGGGGATTTCAAGGGGCGATGGCCCCTTGCCTACTTCTCTCACCGATCCGGTGGCCGATACAGCGACGCGATGAGTTCCTGCCACGACGGGATGTTCCAGTTCGTCATGTCCTCTCCTTCATCGTCGTCCTCCTCGGCCGCTTTCGACTTGCGCAGGCGCTGCGGCCTCGACGGGTTCCTCGGCGATCGCTTCTTCCTCCTCCGCTTCGGATTTCGCCTCCCCCTCGCCTTCCGGCCCCCGCTCGCCCTTCTTGCGGCGGCGACGGCGACGACGTTTCGGGCCAGGACCGTCTCCCGATGCCTCGGCGTCTTCAGAAACATCCGCGGGCGCATCAACGGCCATCTCAGCGGGTTGCTCGGCTGGGGACGATTCTGCTTCGATGGGAGCCTCAACGCCCGTCTCGACGGCATCCTCGGCCTCGGTCTTGCCACCGCGTCGGCGGCGGCCACGGCGGCGCGGCGGGCCTTCCTTCGCGGCGGGATCCTCATCACTCCGCGGTTCGGCCGATGCGGCAGGCGGCGTCTCTACCTCCTCCGCGGTTTCCGCGGTGCCACGGCGGCGCCGGCCGCGGCGCCGGCTGGTGGCGACCTAATCGGGAGGGGGAGGCTCCTGCCGAGCCGCTGTCCCAAGCTCGGCGGGAGCCTCCCCCTCCCGAATGAGGTTGCCACCAGCCGGCGCCGCAGGTTTCGGAGCGGGCGGTTCGGGGGCCTTTTTCACGGGTGCTTCCCCTTCGGGCGGCAGCCCCAGGTCATCCCACAGCGACGCCCAATTGTCCCCGCCGGCCGGTTGGGTCATAATTGCATCTCACTTCGGTGCTAGGCGATTCCTTGATCGGAGATTATTCTAGGAAAAGCGGCCGGTCGTTGCTCCTCCCCCCTTCCCGCCGCATGATGCGTCCCTGTTCCCCTATCGGATCAACCCAGGCGAGGATTGTGCCATGCGCCTCCTGACCGCCGTCCTTCTGAGTCTCTGCTCCCTGTGGCCGGTCGCGGCCCGATCGGCTGATTTCCAGCCCGACCCGCGTCGGTGCAGCGCTACGGCCCGGCCTATCGCTATCCGCAGGCCGGCTGGATCGTCCTGCACATCGAGGGCGAGCCCTACGAGCGCGGCTTTCAGCACGGCCGGCTGCTGGCCCCGGAGATCGCCGCCCACGTCCGCTGCTTCGCCGCCATGCAAAGTCCCAAGGCGCCCGCCGACGGCTGGAAGCAGACGCGCACGCTCGTCAACGCCCTGTTCCTGCGCCGCTACGACAAGGAATACCTCGAAGAGATGAAGGGCATCGCCGACGGCGCCAGCGCCGCCGGGGCTCGCTTCGACGGCCGGCCGCTCGACCTGGTCGACATCGTCGCCCTCAACGCCTGGCCCGAGATCGACACGCTCGACGCCGCCCTCGACGCCACGCCGACCGGCCTGGAAGGCATGCGCTTTCCCAACCGACGGCCGCAAGGCCGAAGCCGAAGCCCAAGCCGATGCACTGCAGCGCCTTCGCCGCCACCGGCCCGGCCACCGCGGACGGCAAGATCGTCTTCGGCCACATCACCATGTTCAGCCTCTACCCGTCGAACTTCTACAACGTCTGGCTCGACGTCAAGCCGGCGAAGGGCCATCGCGTCCTGATGCAGACCTATCCCGGCGGCATCCAGAGCGGCATGGACTATTACCTCAACGACGCCGGCCTGCTCGTCAGCGAGACCACCATCGGCCCAGACGCGGTTCGACATCGAAGGGCATGGCGCTGGCCTCGCGCATCCGCAAGGCGCTGCAGTACGCCGACACCATCGACAAGGCCGTCGAGATCCTGCAAGGAGGGCAACAACGGCCTGTACACCAACGAATGGCTGCTGGCCGACATCAAGACCAACGAGATCGCCATGTTCGAGCTGGGCACGCACAAGACGCAAGCTGTGGCGCAGCAGCAAGAACGAATGGTTCGGCGGCACCGAAGGGCTTCTACTGGGGCTGCAACAACACCAAGGACCTGGACGTCCGCCTGGAGACCATCGCCAGCGTCGAAGGCCGGCCGGCGAACGCGGTCTTTCGGCCGTCCGACCGCGACCAGACGTGGCTGAAGCTGTACGACAAGCACAAGGGCAAGATCGACGCCGACTTCGGCAAGCTGGCCTTCACCACGCCGCCGCTGGCCGCCTATCACTCCGTCGACGCCAAGTTCACGACCACGGACCTGGCCAAGGAGCTGAAGACGCTGGGCGCTGTTCGGCCCGCCGCTGGGCCGGACCTGGGAGCCGACGACGAGGAGCGAACGAGAAATATCCCGAAATTCGAGCCGCTGGTCAGCAATCCCTGGACGGTCCTGCACGCCGGCTGCGCCGCGCCGACCGCGCCGACGACCGTGGCCGCCGTCGATCTGCTCGGCAAGCTGCAGCGCGTCGAACCGAGCGACGCAGGACGATCCCGACGATGACGACGAGACGCACGCCGGCGACAGCGCCGGCCTGGCACGGCACCCTCTTGCCGAAGACCGACGCCGACATCTGGCTGGCGACGGCGTTCGCCGACGTACGAGCGCATCGTCGCCCTGGAACAGTCGCTGCGAGAAGCGCCGGACGGCAAGCTGTCGGCAGCGGATCGAGAGAAGGTCGCGCTGGCCCTGTTCGCCTACCGGGCCGAGTACGAACTCGGCGCCGCGTGCCGGCGGCGACGTGCCGTTGAGCAAGATCCACTCCGACCTGCGCCGCGACGAATGGTACGGGTCGCCGTCGGGCAAGGGCGTCCTGCTGCTGCACGCGCTGCGCGAGAAGATCGGGCGCCGACGGCCTTCGACGAGATGATGGATGAGTTCGGCAGGGAGAACGCCGGCAAGCCGGTGACGACGGCGGAGTTCCGCGCGTCGTCCGAGAAGGCCGCGGCAAGAAGCTGGACGACTTCTTCGACGCCTGGCTCAACCAACACGGGGCTGCCCGACGCGGTGCGCGACCAGTCCGGGCCGTTCTCCGTGACGACGTTCTACGCCGAGCTGGACGCGACGCTGATCGTCTACGGCACCGCCGACGAGGTGCCGACCAACCGCGAGGCGGCCGAGGCGCTGCAGCAGGCGATCCGCGCTCGGCATGCCAACATCACCGTGCCGATCAAGGCCGACCGCGACGTGACCGCGGAGGACCTGAAGAAGAACCACCTGCTGCTGATCGGCCGGCCGGACAGCAACTCGCGTGTCGAGCGCATGCGGCAAGCGTCTGCCGGTGACGTTCGGCAGCCGTTCGTTCGTGGTGCGCGACGAGGACGTATGCCCACGCCGGCAGCGCGATCGATGGCGGCGGCGGCGAACCCGGAGAACCCGCGCTACTCGCGTGGTGGTGATCGCCGGGCTGGACGCGCATCGCCACCTGGAAGGCGGCGCCGCAGCTGCCGCGGTTGCAGGCCGCGGAAGTGGTCGTGCTGCCGCACGGCGAGCGCGGCGAAACCGCTGGTTGGGCCGGGAACGCCGAAGAAGACGGAGTAGCAGAGCGCCAAAAAAGCCTGGAACCGGCAGCCGGAACAAGGTGTCCCGGTTGCCGGCCATGTGGGTTCCCATCCGACCGCTGCATCTCACTGCCGACCTGGTTTTACACGACACTGGAGGGGTAACACCGTGGTAGGACGGATTTGCAATCCGTCCGCAATAGCCTGGACGGATTGCAAATCCGTCCCACCACGGCGTCACCCGCCTTTGAACCATTTCACTGCCAGTCCGGCACCTGTTCCAACTCGTTGAGTTTGCGATCGCTCGGCCGGAACTCCATCGTGTCGATGCGCGGGAACGCCGGACGCCACTGGAGCAGTTCCAGCGGGTCATTGAAGAAAAGACCGCGGGATGAGGCTGGATTCCAGCTTCATCGGCTTCATCTCGCTTTCTTCGCCGCCACCCTTTTTCGGTTCGCCCATCGGCTCCTCGACCGGGATCGGCCGCGGACTGTACTCGGGCTGCCGAACACGACTTGCCGCTGTAGGGGCAGACCTGGTCGTGATCGTGGTAGTGCTGCTCTTCAAGGCTCTTCCTCCGGCATCGGCTCCGTCTCTTCCTTCGGCTCGGACTCTTCCGCGTCGCCCATCCCGGCGTCCTGGCCCGTGATGGCCCGGACGAACCGCCGCCACAGACTCACGTATGCAGCAGTCTTCCTTGTTGCCGGCTTCCGCGGGGCCTTCCGCCTTCTTGGCGTCACCCTTGGCGCAGCAATCGCCAGACGAGCCGCATTTCATCCCGCCGGCCGCGATGCCGCACGTGTCGCCGAACCATGCACACGCGGCAGCAGTCTTCCGCGGCGTAGGGCATGAAGGTGTGCTGCGCTTCCTCGGTGCAACACGTCTGGCAGATGGTGGCGCACTCCTCGTCGCAGTAAGGCATCCGCTTGCTGTTTCCGAGAACCGCCAGTGAAAACGCCTGCCAGTCCTCCGTGGTCATGACGCCGCCGTCGATGCTCTCGCCTTCGGTAGCCGGGACGGTGGCGACCGCCGGCTCTTTCAACTCCTCATCCTCGCGGATGATGAGCGGCGGCGGCTGGCAAACTTATCGCCGGGCAGCTCCACCTGAACGACCGGCGGCAGTTCCGAACCAGCGTCGAGACCGGCGACCGGATCAGCCGGAGCGCGGGCGAGCCTTCTTCGGTCGCGGCCGGGGCACTGTGCAGTCCCGAGAAGGCGTGGTTTGCAGGCCCATCTTGCAGGCCGACGCCACGGCCTGGGTCATGGATGACTCGGGATGCGTGCTGCAATACTCCACCGTTCCGAAAAATCCTGCCGCCACCACCGCCGCGGCAGTGCAGCACCAGAACCACTTGCGCATAATCTCCCCCTGGTCCAGAAGAGTTTCGTTCCATCACGCTTCCATCAAGGGTGCTTTCTCGTAGGGGCCGCTGTATAGCGATCATTTCCGGGGAGTGCCAGTGCAAGTTGGGCGTCGAGGAAGACGAAGACCGGAGAACGGTTCTGTCGGGCACTCCGCCGGTGACGTACAATGGAAAAGGGAGGCATCCCGAGCGAATGGCAGTGAACCCCGACGCGGTCCGTACTGTCTTAATCATGGAAAGATGAACAACCGAGCGAAGTAATCACGCTTACTACCGGCCCTGGCGAGAAAGAGGAGGGGGGACTGCCGATGCGAGGGTGCATTCCCAATCCGACAACCAGGTGCTTGACGACCGGCTCCAACATGGGGATGATACGAATGATAGGGAGGGTCCGGCCGGGGCGACAGGCTGGTCCAGACAGGGAGTGTTGTTGTACTCGTTCACAGGTTGTCCGTGCAAACGACTGGCATGATCCGGTCTGGAGGTGGCCGACGGCGGTGCTGAGCGACGACGGCGTCCCAACACCAAGCCGATCGACTCACCCCCTCACCCTACCCTCTCCCCCGCAGCGGAGGAGAGGGCACAAGGGGCGGATCGCAACTAGCTGGAAGGAGGTCCTTTGACCACCGCAATGACACGACCGCCGAACGTGCAAACGACGTCATCCGCTCTGGAACGGGCCCAACTCTGTGCCCGCCTCGCCGCCGAGAACAAGGGCCGCGACATCCTCATCCTGGACATGCGCGGCATCACCCGCCTGTACGACTACTTCGTCCTCGTCACCGGCGCCAGCCGCCGCCAGATCCACACGCATCGCCGAGGAGATCGACGCCGCCCTGGTCACGCGCAGGGCGACCGCCGTCTGTCCATCGAGGGCTACGAGTCGAGCAAGTGGGTGGTGCAGGATTACGGCGACGTGGTCGTCCACGTGTTCGATCCCGGCACGCGCGAATACTACTCCATCGAAGAGCTGTGGGCCGACGCCCCGCGCGTCGAGTGGGCGGAGTAAGGCACACGTCGGAGTATTCCAACGACGCTTGCAGCTCAGCGTGATCACTAGACGCTACGCAGACCGCACCGCATTCCTGTCGCAGGGCCGGCAGAACTGCTTGCGCTACGGTTTGGCACGGCTATGCGGCTACGGTATGACGTTCATCGGTTACCTCATGAACATCTTGCAGCAGCTGCAACGAACCCTGCACGAGGCGCTTGCCGGTCTCGTCGCCGATCCCGCTCCGTACGCCGCGATGGTGCGCCGGCGCAGGACGCGACGCTTCGGCGATTACCAGGCGAACTGCGCCATGTCGCTCGGCAAGACGCTCGGCAAGCCGCCGCGCGACGTGGCCCAGGAGATCGTGAAACGGCTCGACCTCGGCGACTGGCTCGAGAAGCCGGAGATCGCCGGTCCGGGTTTCATCAATCTGCGCCTGCGGACCGACTGGCTGGCGAAGCAGGTGCAGGCGATGGCGCCGGCGACCGGCTCGGCGTCGAGCCGGTCGAGCCGCCGCGGACCTTCGTGATCGACTACAGCTCGCCGAACGTGGCCAAGCCGATGCACGTCGGCCATCTGCGCAGCACGATCATCGGCGACGCCCTGACGCGGCTGCTGCGGTTCCTCGGCCACAAGGTCATCACCGACAACCACCTCGGCGACTGGGGCACGCAGTTCGGCATCCTGCTGTACGGCTACAAGAACCACCTCGACGCCGCGGCGTACAAGGCCGACCCGGTGCAGGAGCTGGCCCGGCTGTACGTGCTGATCCGCAAGCAGGTCAAGAAGATCGTCGGCGCGGACGGCGAGGAGGACGAAGACCCGAACGACCCGATCATGGCGAAGCTGCCGCGCAGGAGACGGCGAAGCTGCACGCGCGGCGATCCGGAGAACAATCGGCTCTGGAAGGAGTTCATGCCGCATTGCTACGAGGAGCTGAACCGCATCTATCGGCGGCTCGGCGTGCTGCCGTTCGACCACACGCTCGGCGAGAGCTTCTACAACCCGATGCTGCGCCGGCGTCGTCGCCGAACTTGCAAGCGAAGGGAATCGCCCAGACGAGCCAGGGGGCCGTCGTCATCTTCTTCGGCGAGAAGCGAGCCGCCGGCGCTGATCCAGAAGCGCGACGGGGCGTTCACCTACACGACGACCGACCTGGCGACGATCCAGTATCGCGCTCGAACAATGGCATCCGGACGCGATCCTCTACGTCGTCGATTCGCGGCAGGCGTTCCATTTCAAGAGCTTGTTCGACATCGTGCGCGCGCTGGGGGATCGACAAGGTCGAGCTGGAGCACATCTCGTTCGGCTCCGTGCTGGGGCCGGACCGCAAGCCGATCAAGACGCGCGAAGGCAGGCCCGTGGCGACCCTGGACGGTCTGCTCGACGAGGCGGTGGTGCGGGCCCGGCAAGGTCTACGAGGACAACCGCAGGAGGCCCGAGAACGCGGCGGACGAAGTGCCCGAGTTCCGTGCCGAGGAGATCGGCGAACATCACCGAGGTCGTCGGCATCGGCGCGGTGAAGTATGCCGACCTGTCCCAGAACCGCACCAGCGATTACGTCTTCAACTGGGACAAGATGCTGGCGATGGACGGCAACACGGCGACGTACATGCAGTATGCCTACGCCCGGAATCGCGAGCATCTTCCGCAAGGGCGACGAGGACGTCGCGCGCCGCTGCGGTCCGATCCGCCGCTGCCGATCGTTGGAGAAGCCGGAGGAACGCGCACCTCGCGCTGCAACTGGTGCGCTTTCAGGACGCCCTGACCGTGGCGGCGGCGGAATACAAGCCGAACCACATCACCGGCTACCTGTGGGACCTGGCGAAGAGCTACAGCGGCTTCTTCCAGAACTGTCCGGTGTTGAAGGCCGAGACGCCGGCGCTGCGGCAGAGCCGGCTGCTGCTGTGCGACCTGACGGCCCGCGTGATCCAGCGCGGCCTCGACCTGCTCGGCATTCGGACGGCGGAACGACTATGACAACACCGATCCCTCTGCCCCGTCGCTCCCGGTGGCCCGGTGCGCGACCTTCCTGCGCCGCCGTCTCGAAGGCTGGCGGCTGCGGCATCAGCTGCCGTTCAACTTCTGGATTCACATGATCGGCATTCCGCTGGCTTACGGCGGCCTCGTGCTGCTGTTCTTCCTGCCGTGGTATTGGGGCGTCGGCGCGTTCGTCCTGGGCTTCTTGCTCCAGTTGATCGGCCATCTCGCTGAGGGCAACGACGTCGGTGAATGGGCGGCGATCAAGCGGCTGCTCGGTCTGCCGTATGTCGGCATCGCGCCGCGCTGGAAGCCGGATGATCCGAATCGCCTGTGACAGAGATTCTCAATGCGATAGACGGAAAGGCGCATCATCGAACTACGGAGGGGATCAACGGTTCCGACCACCAAAGCGCAGCGTACTCTGGACGAAATCGCCTCTCTCGCGGGGGAAATCGCGGTTCATCATGTCGAGTAGGACCTGAGAGTCTCCCACTCGGATGACACCGTGTTCGTCTGTGCGGAGAGAATGGGGTCGGTTTGGATGGTTAAGAGTATGGTTGGATGCTCATATCTTACAGGGGCAATCCCCCAAGAGAGTCATAAGGGACCGATCTCAAACAATATAGATTAACAGGCTCGTATTATTTGAAATGCGTCCCTTTTAGTTTGTCCTTCCTCCTCTTCATGACCAGATGTGGGTATAATACTATCGCCCACACGGAGAAGGACGAGCTGTCATGAATCTGCCGGAGTTCCTATCGCAGGATGCTCGGGGTTACTTGCATCTGTACGGCCATCGGATCGGTCTGGACGACGTGGTACACTTCTACCGCGAAGGCGAGTCGCCGGAGATGATCCATCTGCGTTTCCCCACGGTACCCGTGCCACTGCTTTACAAGGTCATCGCCTTCTATCTGGAAAACCAGGCCGATGCAGACGCTTACTGCCAGCAGCAAGCCGCCGAAATCACCCGCCAACGAGCGGAGGCACCCCGCGGCCCTAGCGTCGAGGAACTGCGCCGGCGCCGTGAGGTCCAACGGCTTCCCAAGGGAGCCTGACGTTCATGCCTCTGAGGTATCTGCTTGACGAGAATCAGCGCGGCCTTTTGTGGGACTTGATTCAGCGGCACAATGCGCGCGGGATCGATCCGCTGGACACCGTGCGCGTCGGTGATCTGCCAGGCTGCCGCTCGGCAGGCAAGACGCCGACATTCTATTGTGGACCGAAGCCCAGGAGCGCATCCTGGTTTCTTTCGACAAGAGCACCTTGCCCGGTCATCTGGCGGACCACCTCGCGAGCGGCCATCACTGCCCCGGGATTTTCATGGTTTCACGGACCAGCAGAGCCCTGGCAGTGCTCGACTTCTTGGTGCTGGCCGCCTACGCTAGTGAGCCAGCGGAGTGGCGTGACTGGATCAAATACGTGGATTGATGGGAGCGTCCGGTCGGATTATCTGACAATCTGCCACTCTTCGGGTACAAGGCCGATCAGGAATAATTCACGCTGTCCGCTGTTCCGATCACTCGCCTGCGCCTTCCGTGCCAGCAGTTTCGCCCTCAGGTCGGCCCGGCTCGGTTGCTTCGCCTCGATCTCCTTCCGCAGTTTTTCGGCCTCCTCTCGGCGGCTTTGGAGATACTCATCCACTTCCTTGCGGTGCGGGAGATAGTAGGCGATCACGGCGTACACGTTGGCGAGGTCCAGCGAGGGGTAGCCGTGGACGATGCCCTCCGGGCCGGAGCCGTTGTTGAACTCGCGGATGACAATGTCGAGCACGACTTGAGAGTCTCCCACGCGGATGACGCCGTGTTCGTCTATGCGGAGGGGGATGGGGTCGGTCTGGATGGTTAAGGGCATGGTTGGAATATCCTGTTTTCCAGTGGCAGAAGAAAAGTCGTCGGGAACTTTTCCGGACAACTCCGCTTCGGAAAGGTTCCTGACGTCTGTTCTTTTCAAGCTTCCTCTGGCGGATGCTCTTGAACAGAAGCAAGAATACGGCGCAGATTCACGAGCCCGTCCCGATTCAACCGGATGCTTCCACAGTGGCGCGGCCGCACGGGGATGTCCCCAGGATGAGCGTGGCATCCTCATTCCAGACAAAATGGTCGGTCCAGCGCTGCCGACGCGGATGAAACAAGGGAATAAGTTCTCCTGTCACTGGGTCCCGAGCCGAGGACTTGTTGTATTTGTGATTGTTGCATCCCTGGCAAGCCCAAGCCAGATTGGCCAACTTCGTTTCCCCACCCTGGCTGCGCGGAACTACGTGTTCCGCGGAAAACGGTTGCATGGCGAACCGCTCCTGACTGCGGCAGTATTCGCAACAGCCCGCGGCACGTTCTGCCACCTGTCGCCGAAGCCGGGGAGTAACCCGTTCTCTAGCCATCGGCTGCCTCGGGTAACCCCAGTTCCGTCATCACGCCCTTGAGCGTCTGCTTGCGGAGTTTGGCTAGCTTCACCAACGCTTGCAACCGTTTCGCTTCCTTCTTTTCGACCTGATCGGTCAGTTGGATCAACTCCCGGTGCTCGGCGGTACTTAGCAGGGATTCCTGCGCCTGTGAATCAGTTCGTGGTAGTGTTCCCACCATGCCTCGGAAAATCCCTGGTTGATTTGCTTCAGAAGTCGCGCTTCCGCCGCGGGGAGACGAGTTGTGCGGCCGGCGGGGAGAAGAGTGCTTCGAGGCATGGGTCACTCGCTAGAAGATGATTTTGTTAACTCGCTTTCACCAACAACCTCTCACTTTCCCCTTTCGAGGAGAAGAATGATCGCCTGCGCCGCCTGCACTCGCTTGCTTGCTTCATCATGCTCCAACATCGGGAGAATGTCTGGGATGAACCGCCGTAGTCCGATCTCAACGATGTCCACGGTGCCACCCCAGTTACCGACCACCCCAAGGGGATCTCCCTTTCTGATCGACGATCGCAGGATTTCGATGCCCGAGAAGTCGCCAAGCTTGGCGAGCGCTACGGCGTCGGGGCGACCAAACCAGCCGGAGCCGCTGCCGCCGCTGACCAGCATACCGTTCAGAATCAATGGCAGGAGACGCTTGAGTGGCTCGATGGCGGCACGGTCTCCCATCTCTCCAAGGATTCTGCATGCGCGGCGGATGTAGTCCAGTTTCGCTCCGCGGATTGACGTCACCGTTATGATCGCCCCGTTGCCGTGACTCACTCCTTCAGCACCCGTCTCAATAGGGCGTAGGCCGGTGATCTCCACGAGCGTTTGGAAGCCATCCCGGCGCCCAGAGCCCAGAGGCCTTCCGCAGCGGCGAACCGCACGCCCGGTTCTTTGTACGTGAGCGACATCTTGAGGTGTTCGATAGAAGCTTTCTCGCCCAGCCGTGCGAGCGCGACATGCACCTTAATCCTCGAGCTGTCGTCTAGCGAGTCATCGCTCGCCATCTGCTTGAGACAAGCCCGAACCGGCTCCTTATCGACGTGGCCCGCCACCTGCAAATAGTCCGACCAGGAATAGTCGTTCGTCTTGCATAAGCCCGCGATAAGCTCTTCCACTCCTTTGGCACGCTCAAGACACTTCATGAAATACGTCTGTTGGTCCGCGCCGAATGGCTTACTCTCTACCTCTTTGCCGAACCTTTCCAGCAAGCGGAAACGCTCGATCGCGCGCAGTCGTTTCGACTCGATGTCGTAAGGTTGCAACCTCACGTCTCTTGACTGCGGGATCATCTCCAGGAAGGGGATTGTCGATGGATCTCTTACGTCCTCCAGCGCCCAGAGCAGGTCATGGGTGTCAATGGAGTCGTCCGCCAGCCCGCAGAGGGAGTGTAGCGCCGACAGCGCCCGCGGATCCTGAATAAGCCCGAGAGATCGGATCGCTTCTCGGGATGTGTTTCCGTGATAGCTCCAGGTGCGGTTCAGAATAATCGGAAAACAGAAGTTCTTGAGTTTCCGTTCATAAGCCGGGTCGTCCCGCCAGGTCTTGATCTGCTCATAGGAAACCCATGGGTGTTCTTGCCGATAGGCTGCGGTCGACATGGCCGCAAACTTTGCTTCAACGTCCACCGCTACGCGGACTCGATCCCAGGAATTACCGGTCATTTTGAGGTTCGATGGCGTGTAGAGATAGCCCTTATTCGTTTTGTACCAGGCTTGCCACTGTGCTCGAAACTCGGGTGTGTAGGCCGGGCGGAATTTGTAACCGACACCCAGACTCATGCCGGTCAACTGCGAAAGCGCATCGAGAAGGCACCTGGAAGAGAAGTCCTCGTCGGGGGTCAGCTGTTCTTTGGTCGGAAGGACAGCGATCAGGCTCGGAAGGGCATCCTTGTTGCCGATTTGCCCGAGTATGACAGCGACCTCGTTCCGAGATCGCGGGTCGTTGAGTTCGTTTAGAAGGCGTGGCTGGATCGCGTCACCTTTCTCAACAAGCTTCTTCATAGGCGTGCTATGCTCGAGCAAGCCGAAGAGATCAAACTTGATCTTTCCCTCCGGCGCACGCAGTTGACGGATCAAATCATCGACCGTCTCAGCTGGCCTATTGCTGTCGTTTCGGTAATTCGTCTGAACCGCTGGCCGGCACATCAACATCAGAACAACAACGATGGGGCTTGCTATTACCCACCGGGCGTGTGTGAGAGAGAAGATTCTCATAGTTGGCTTATTTCCCCGAGCGGAATACCTGGCGAGTCCTACACTCAAGCGCGCCAACGCGTCTCTGGCAGCCACGTGCTCGGCGTGCTCCACCATCTCCGCGGCAATGAGGAAACCGGTGTCGAGTCCGTGGATCATACGCGGGCTTCCAGCATTTCTCCGAGCAAGTCATCGTCGGAAGTCAGCGGATGCAGCACGGCGCCGACTCGGACGGGCGGAATGTCCAGAATGCTGTGCGGCCGAGGACCGAGGCCCGGCGGCGTGGCGAGCGGCTGGCTGGGAGCTAATACGGTTACTGCCTGCCCCTCGGGAGGTCGGACACCGTCGTCCAGGACCACGACACCGTCATGCACTCGGCCACGGGCAACCATGAGATACCTCGTATGGCGAAATGATGAACCGACCCCGATTGTTGCACCCGATCACTCAACCCGTCAGCCAAACGCCGAGCACGCGCACTTTCTTGTCGTCCTCGATCACCTCAAACTCGATGCCTAAGGGCGGTTCGAAAGCGATGCGTTGGACGGATGTTTGGCGGGACTCGCCGGTGTGCAAAGGATCAACGCGGAGCTGCTTCTCGAGTTCGTTGGCAGCGCGGGTGACGGCGTTCCGGTCGGGGAACGCCAGCCATGATGCCGCCAATTCTTCCTCGGCTTCAGCGATCCAAAATACCTCGTAGTTCATCCCCGCTTCTCCAGGTCGCGGAGGATCTCCGCCAACGGTCGACCATCCGGTTGACCGCGCCGGCGCTGAATCTCCTCCTCTGTGAACGGAGACCGTACACCGGGCGGGACTTTGCCGACTGGGGGCGCGAACGTGCCGAGGAAGTTGCCGTTCGCATCGCGGACTTCCACCGTGCCGGATGCCTGCACCAGCTTTTGAACGGCGCCATGTCAGTGATGACAATGGACATTGTTATCGCCTCCGAGGTCAAGTCGTTAAGCCATTGTACCAGAAGCGACAAAGCCGAGAGAATAGACGAGATTTCAAAACCTATCCAACCGGCTTCCTCCCCCGCTGACGCGGGAGGCTCGCAGAGGCTGCGAGCCTCCCGCGTCAGCGGGGGAGGAATTGAAACCACGACTAAGCCGCGAGCAACGAACAGATTTCACGCCCCCGCCGGGTCCTTGCCATCGACCCACGGCCCTTCCAGCTTCTGATAGTCCGGCGGCGTCAGCGTGCTGCCGTTGTCGCCGCCTGTCCAGCCGATGATCTGGTTCGGCTTGCCGCGCTTCTTGCTGCGCGCTTCCAGGTTGCGCCGCCCAGCTGGCGTCGGCGTCCTTCGGTCTTGCGCTGCTCCTTGTCCCAGAACAGCACCTTGCCGAAGCGGTAGCTCTGCACGCCCATGTTGACCGTCGATGAACGCCGCCGCCCCCAGTTCCGGCGTGCTGAGCGTCTCGCGGTTGCGGCCGCGGACGCACTCCAGGAAGTTCTCCCACAGGGCGTAGGTGGCGTTGCCCTTGCTCGGGGTTCTCGAAGCGTGTAGACCGGCTTGGCGAAGCCTTCCTTCGGCTTGGCCGGGCCGCCGGCGACGTCCTGGCCGTACACGTCGAAGCCCTTCATGTAGTCGGAGCCGTCCTGCCCTTGCCGGGCCGAACTTGATCGTCGCCGAGTGGCCGCGGATGATCTCGCCGAGCTGCGTGTCGTTGCACATCGTCGCCGAGATGATGACCTGGCAGCCTTCGTCGTAGTCGGCGACCACGGTGGCCACGTCCGGCACGTCGCGGTCGTCGTATTCCAGGTAGAGGCCGCCGCCGCCGACGACGCGGCCCGGGAAGCGCACGCCCATCGCCGAGATCAGGTGCGTCGTCTGGTGGACGAACAGGTCGGTGAACATGCCGCCGCCGAACGGCCAGTAGCAGCGCCACTGCGCCCACACGGCCCGGTCGAACGGCATCTCCTTCGGCGGTCGGCCCGAGCTTGACGCCGTCGACGTCGAACTTGTGGCCCAGCCACATGTCCCAGTCGATCGTCTTCGGCGTCATGTCCTTCTTCAGCGGATAGTAGCGCCACTGGCCGACGCTGGAGTTGCGGTAGTAGCTGGTCTGTCCCTGCAGGACGTGGCCGATCTTGCCGCGCTGTGATGTACTCGTTGGCGGCCAGCCAGGTCGGGTCGGCCATCGACTGCACGCCGACGGTCATGACGCGGTTGTTCTTCCTGAGCCGCATCGACGACGGCGATGCGCCTCGGCGATGGTGCGCGTCATCGGCTTTTCCAGTAGACGTCCTTGCCGGCGTCCATGCGCGTCGATGGCCATGCGGGCGTGCCAGTGGTCCGGCGTGGCGACGACGATCGACGTCGACGTCCTTCTGGTCGAGGATCTTGCGATAGTCCTTGGTGACGTGGTTCTTGTCGTCGACGTCGATGCCGCAGCGTCTTGGCCGAGGGGTAGAGGCCGCGGTCCCTTGCTTCGCTTGCCGAGCTTCGCGTCGCCGTCCCAGACGTCGCAGACGGCGACGGGGACGACGGCTTGTCTTCTCTTCTGCATTTGCAGGATGACGTCGATGTGCTGCTGGCAGCGGCCGCCGACGCCGAGGAAGCCGATGCGGACGGCGTCGTTGGCGCCTTTGATCTCGGGCGTAGGACGAGGCGGCCAGGGTGAGCGCGGTGGCTCCGGCGGCGGAGGTTTTCAGGAATTTGCGGCGGTTCACAGACATAGTGAGAGTCCTCTGAATCAGGGGTACGAGCGTCCGATTCGCCCATTGTATGAGCGGGGTCGGGGTGAATGCGATAGAAAACCGGGCGTTTCGCGGACTTGACTGGCTGACCTTGCGGGTGAGAATCAGAGTATCCCTGCCGATGGCGGCGGGCCTTGCTCTGCTGCTGCTGTGCCGGTAGATTGCGCCTGGAGGGAGTTACCCGGCTCATGCCTGCCAAAGACACGTATCACGATGCCCTGCGCAGCGCCCTGGTCAAGGACGGATGGACTATCACGGACGATCCGTTTCGCCTCGTTTGGGGTAAGCGTGACTTCTACGTCGACCTTGGGGCGGAACGAGTCGTGGCGGCGGAGAAAGCCGGCAAACGCATCGCCGTCGAGGTGAAGAGCTTTCTGGGTGCCTCCCCGATGCACGACCTGGAGTTGGCTCTGGGTCAATTCCTGCTCTATCGATCCATCCTGGAAGAGCAGGAGCCCGATCGTGTGTTGTTCCTGGCGATTCCCGACGAGCCCGCCGAGATTCTCGACGAACCGGTCGGTCAGTTGCTGATCGCCAAGCACCTGATCCGGGCAGTGGTTTTCGACCCTGCAGAAAGAGGAGATTCTCCGATGGATCCCCTGACCATCGTATCGCCAGGCCGTTGAGCGCAGTCCTCACCGTCTACACGAAAATCCCCTACGCACACGGCGAGCTGCGCTGCGAGGCGCTTTTCGACCGCGAGCACGACCGGTACGCGCTCATCACGCTCGGCTGGAATGCGGGCAAGCGCGTGCATTTCCCCCTCGTCCACATCGACATCGTGGGCGGCAAAGTGTGGATTGAGAAAGACAACACCGAAGACGGCGTCGCCTCGGAGTTGGTTCAAGCCGGCATTCCGAAGTCGCAAATCGTGCTCGCCTTCCGCTCGCCGGAGGTGAGGAAGCACACGGAGTACGCCGTCGCCTGATCGGGCCTTGAGTGTGCCCCTTTTCCGCACGCTGCCGGGCAGTGTGCGGAATCGTGGAGGAATTCACGAGCGGTTTGTGAGGACAGCCTTTTCATCTATGCAGCGGAGCAACGAATCATGGGCCTGCCAAAGCCGCTCTTGACCGAGGACGAATACCTCAAGCTCGAACGCGCCGCCGAGGAGCGCCATCAGTATGTCGATGGCGAAATCTTCGCGATGGCGGGCGAATCGCCTGTGCATGGCGACATTACGTCAAATATCCACGGTTCCCTTTACCCGCAACTCGTCGACACCCCATGCCGCATGCGCATCAAGGACACCAAGGTACGCAGCGGCCCTATGCCAAGGTCGCCGAAACGTCCGGCGGGCCTTTATTCTTATCCCGACATCGTCGTGATTTGCGACGAGCCGGAATATCTCGACGATTTCGGAGACGTGGTCTTGAATCCGAAGGTGATCGTCGAGGCGCTCTCCGAGTCCACCGAAGCCTTCGACCGCGGCATCAAATTCGCTCGTTACCAGAAATACAATCCAACGCTGACCGACTATGTGCTGGTGAGCCAGGATCGTCCGCAGATCGAGCACTTTCATCGCGAGAAGGACGGGAAATGGACTTATCAGATTCATGAGGGCATGAAGGCGGTCGTGAAAATCGAATCGATCAAATGCCGGCTCAAGGCGGCAGAGGTATACAAGCGAATCAAGTTCGAGGCCCGCTCGGACGACTGATGATCGGTTTACGTCCCGCGGCCTTGACCAGTCGGCATCGAACGCGAGAATCAAGGTATCGCCCTGGTTCCCGTGTCGTGGAGGATCCGCCGATGTCACCGTGTCGTTCTCTCGCACTACTGTTCCTCCTGTTCCTCTCCAGCCAGGCCCTCTCCCAGGAATCCAGCACACTCACCGGACACGACAAGGCCGTCCGCTGGCTCGCCTTTTCCCCGGACGGTAAGACGCTCGCCTCCGCCAGCATGGACCACACCGTCAAGCTCTGGGATGCAGCGACCGGCAAGGAGCGGATGACGCTCAAGGGCCACAAGCAGAGCGTGCGCTGCGTGACTTATTCCCCCGACGGCAGGACGCTCGCCTCGGGCGGCTACGACAACACGATCAAGCTGTGGGACGCTGCCACCGGCAAGGACCTGGCAACCCTGACCGGCCACACGGACAACGTCCGCAGCGTCATCTTTTCGCCGGACGGCAAGCAGCTCGCCTCGTGCAGTTACGACGGCACCATCCGCCTCTGGGATCCGCTCAGCGCCAAAGAGACGGCCAAGTTCACGGGCCACGAAGGCAAGGTATACGCACTGATCTTCTCGCGGGACGGCAAGCAGCTGATCTCCGGCGGAGAGGACAAGACGATCCGGATCTGGGACCTGGCCGATCCCGGCGAGCGGGCGGTGCTGAAGGGGCACTCCGGTTCGATCTGGGACGTGGCGCTGTCGCCGGACGGTAAGACGCTGGCCTCAGCGAGTATGGACAAGACGATCCGCCTTTGGGACCTGCCCAGCCGCAAGGAGAAGACGGTGTTGCGCGGCCACACGGAAAGTGTCCGGGCCGTTGCGTTTCACCCGGACGGCAAGACGTTGGCTTCGGGCGGCTACGACACGACGGTTCGGCTCTGGGACGTGGACAAGCGCAAGTCGCTGGCGATTTTCAAGGGCCACACCGACAACGTGCGCTGCGTGGCCTTCTCGCCGGACGGCAAGACACTGGCCTCGGGCGGTTACGATCTGACGATCCGCTTGTGGAATGTGGGGAAGGTGCTGGAGCAGAAGAGTGGAAAATAGTTTAGCCGCGAGCTTTTGCGAGCGCTGAAACGTCCAGCGCCTCGCAAAAGCTCGCGGCTAAACGGAAAAGTCACGCTGCCACTGGTTCCAGGCTCAGAATCCCGCGGCAGGCGTCGATCAGGCCGCGGAATAGTTGGATGTCCAGGCCCGACGCCGTCGAGGAGGCTGGCTGCCACTGCACGCCAACCGCATACCATTCATCCTTCTCCCACTCGATCGCCTCGACGATGCCGTCCAGCGCCGGGCGCTGACGCGGAAACCCTTGGCCACGCGCTGCACCGCCCGGCGATGCTCGCTGTTGACCACGACCTCGCCATCGCCGTACAGCTCGGCCAGGTGGGTTTGCGGCACGATGGTAATGGCGTGGCGCAGGCCGCGCTCCGGCGGATGACGGTGCTGCAGCGCCTCCGGCTGATCGCGCGGCAGGTCGAAGAAGACGGTGCCGCCGTGGGCCGTGGTCAGCAGGTGCAGGCCGTGGTCGATCGCCAGAACCGGGAAGCGGTTCTCGCGGGACCACTGGCACAGCGCCTCGACCTCGCTGGTGTTGCGGCGTGGCGAATCGTCCGAACCGGTGATGACGACGCCGTGAATACCCTTGCCTTCGAGGATTTCGTCCCAGGATTGACCGTGGGCGTCGGGCAGGTTTACCGGTTCGGCCTCCGCGGCGATGATGCAGGACGCCACCCCGGCGTCCCACAGGCCGCAGCCGTGGCGTTCACCCTTCCGGGCACATTCTGGGCCGTAGATACCGATGCGAACTGGAGAAGTACCCTTCGACATGGGAGGACTCCTTTCCTCGACAGAGTGGGATCGACAAGTTTGCACTCGCTCGGGTACAGTGAGCAGTCAGTCCGTTAGGTGACTATTGTAACCGTTCCAGCTGCGAATGCCAGTGAATTTTTTGTTTAGCCGCGAGCTTTTGCAAACGCTGAACCTCAGGCGCTCGCAAAAGCTCGCGGCTGAACGAGGAGAGAACGGATGCGTTCCGGCAAGCTGCGGGTCGGTCTCGTCGGGGCTGGCGGCATCGGCCGCGATCAGCACCTTCCCGGCTGGGCGGCCGTGCCCTTCGCCGAAGTAGTCGCCATCGCTGACACTGCCCAACCAGCGCTCGAACAGGCCGGCCGGCTCGTTCCCGATGCCGATCAACTCAACGACTGGCGGGAGTTGATCGACCACGAAGAGCTGGACGTCGTCGATATCTGCACGCCGAATCGCACGCATACCGAGATCGCCCTGGAGTCGCTCGCCGCCGGGAAACACGTTCTCTGCGAAAAACCGCTGGCCACGACCAGCGCCGAGGTGATCGAACTGCGCGACGCCGCGGCACGATCCGGCCGGCTGCTGATGACCGCGCAGCACTTCCGCTTCGACGCAGTCAGCCGGAGGATGAAAGGCTGGCTCGACGCCGGGATGGTCGGCGACATTTACTACGCTCGCGCGCAGTGGCTGCGGCGGCGCTGGCTGCCGGTCCGGCCGACGTTCACGGATCGCAGACTCAGCGGCGGCGGCCCGGCGTTCGACATCGGCGTCCACATCCTCGATCTCGCCTACTGGTTCATGGGAACGCCGAAGCCGGTGAGCGTCTCGGCGGCGCTTGGCACTCACCTGGCGCACCGTAGCGACCTGGCCGGCGAATGGGGCGACTGGGACCGCGCCGCCATCGACGTGGAGGACTTCGCCGCCGGGTTCGTCCGTTTTGCCAACGGTGCGGCCCTGACGCTGGAGACCAGCTGGCTGGCGTTTCAGCCGGAAAAAGAGACGATTCGGCTCCAGTGCTACGGCAATCGCGGCGGCGTGGTCTGGCCGGACGCGGTCCTGGCCAGTGAGACGGACCGCTCGCCGTGGGATTTGAAGTTAGCGGTAGCGGGTAAGAGTCGGGCACATCACGCAGCGATCCGGCAGTTCGCCGAGGCGGTGCACGACGGCCTTCCGAGTCCGGTGCCCGTGGAGCAAACGCTGGAGGTGGTCCGCACGCTGGAGGGCTTTTATCGCTCCAGTGCGGAGCGGCGCGAAGTGATGCTCGACGTTTAGCCGCGAGCTTTTGCGAGCGCTTGGTGAAGCGCTCGCAAAAGCTCGCGGCTAAACAATGTGGTGAAGCGCTCGCAAAAGCTCGCGGCTAAACAATCTGTTCTTACCCCAGCAGCAAGCTCGGCTCCCAGCCGACGCGATCGGCGGAGGAGCGCAGCTTTTCGAGAGCGCGGTTCTGAATCTGGCGCACGCGCTCCTTGCTGATGCGCAGCAGGTGGCCGATCTGCCGCAGGCTGTGCGTGCCGTTGCCGGTCAGGCCGAAACGCAGATCCAGCACCTTCCGCTCGCGCGGCCGCAGGTTCTCCATCAGGTAGTTGAGCGCTTCCTGACGCTCCGAGTTCGCCCGCAGCGTCGTGCTTTCGTTGTCCGGCATCGCCTCGGTGAGCTTGAAATCGCTGTCGTCGTCGAGGACGGCGTTGAGCGAAACCGGTGTACGGGTGGCGGTCTGAAGATGGGTCAGGTGTTCGAGGCTGCTGCCGGTGCGGCTGGCGAGTTCCTGCGGGCTGGGCAGGTGCTTGCCGCCGTGGGCCAGGGCTTCCGATTCCTGCTGGAGCAGGCCGAGTTCCTGAAGGTGGTGCGGCGACAGGCTGACCAGGTGGCTCTGGCGGGCCACTGCGATCTGCAACGTCTGGCGAATCCACCAAGTGGCGTAGGTCGCCAGGCGGGTGCCGTGACTTACGTCGAACCGGTCGATGGCCTGCATCAGCCCGCAGACGGCTTCCTGGAGCAGGTCGGCGTAGCTCAGGGCGTGATGGCGGAAGCGCTTGGCGACGTGGGCGGCGAGACGGATGTTGGCCGACGCCAGGCGATGTTTCAGATGGACATAGCGATCGTGCAGCCGGCGAATGCCGGGGACGTTGCGCGTCTCGGCGTCGCAGTGATCGCGGATGAACTGGGCCATCGGCCAGGGTTCGAGAGCTGGCTTGAATTGCCGCAGTTTCGTGAAGTTACGGAGTAGCACCCGGACCAGCTCGCTCTTCGTCTCCCAGAAGTCGGCGAGCAACTCGCGTTCTTCCTCGGGCGTCAGGAGGTCTGAAGAGAAGATGGTCGTCGTGGGCACCTCTTGCCCATCGTCCATCACCGGCATGCGCTTCCGCACTGGAGTCTTGGTTGGCATTTTCTTCCCTTTACATCTCTTAGGCGGTTCATCTCAGGTTGTAACGCCTTCCTCTGCACCCAACAGACAACGCGGCTCCGGGGGAAGCGTGGGCTTCCCTGTCGAGACGCCAGAATCTCCTACGGCCGCAAGGGGCCGCGTGTTCTCTGTGATCCGTGGGATCGACGACGCCGGCACTCTGGCACAAACCGCAAAACTTCTCCCGAAAACGGAAGAGGCGGCCGTTCCAGCTCGGCATCACGGGCGGCAGGCACAATCACAACCGACCACAAGGAGACGTGACACCGCGTGCAATTGACAGTCATTGACCGGTGCTTCTTCTTTTTTTCTCCCTGCGTTAACCATTAACGTCGGTGCATTGTAAAGAGCAAACGCGCCGATATCAAGAGTTATTCTTGAAAAGTCTGGATTGACTTTTTTCCGGCGATTTCGGCCGCCGAACGGCAGCGGAACGTCATCGTTTGCTCATGTGTTCACAATTGACACCGCGTGCCGTGCGGCCCTGCGCGTAGCGTACACGGGAGAACGGGGCGCCCGCTCGGCTCGCCGCTTGGAAAACTGCCGACAATAAGCTATATATCAGTGGTGCTGTTCCTTCGCGGCCGGAAAGCTGGCGCCATGTACTGTTGCGAAGGCAACCCGGACTAGAGACCGAACGTGGCCACGGAGAAATGCTCACTGCTGGTGGTCGATGACGAGCCGTACATTCTGCCCACGGTGGCAGCACTGTTGGCCGACGAGTTCGACGTCATCATCGCCGACTCGGCCGACGCCGCCGAGGAAGTGCTGACGCGCCGCCACGTCGATCTCATCCTGTCCGACCAGCGGATGCCCAAACGCACCGGCGTGCAGCTCCTGGAATGGGTGCGCCTGCACCACCCGAAAACGCTCCGCCTCCTGATGACCGGCTACGCCGAGCTGGAGGATGCGGTTCAAGCCATCAATCGCGGCCAGGTCTACTACTACCTCCTCAAACCGTGGCGGACCGAGGATCTGCAGCAGGTCCTGCGCAACGCCGCCGACCGGGTGCGCCTGGAACGGAACCGCGATGAGCTGATGGAACAACTGCGGCGGCTCAACCAGGAGCTGGAACGGCGCGTCACCGAGCGCACCCGCGAGCTGGAAGAAGCCAACACGCTGCTCCAGCAACGGACGCGCGAGTTCGAGCGCCTGATCCTGATCGACCCGCTGACCGGGCTGTTCAATCGCCGGGCGGTCGAGGGGTTGGCGGTTGCGGAATTGCGGCGGCACAATCGCTACAGCAACCCGCTGGCCATCGGCATCATCGACGTGGATTTCTTCAAGCGGATCAACACTGAATTCGATTTGCCGGGCGGCGACGAGGCGCTGAAGGGGCTGTCGCGCATCCTGACCACCTCCCTGCGCGACGTCGATTCGGTGGGTCGCATCGGCGGCGAGGAGTTCCTCATCATCGCGCGCGAAACGAACGCCGAGGGGGCCGCCGTCATCGCCGAGCGTATCCGCTCCACCGTGGCGACCACGCCCTTGGAGTACATGCAGCATCGCATCGGGATCACGGTCAGCCTCGGGTTCGCGGTGGCCGAGACCGGCGTGCAATCGGAGTACGCTCCGATGTACCAACTGGCCGCCAGCGCGCTGAGCGCGGCCAAGCGTGCCGGCCGCAACCGCTTCGTCATTCGCCGGGTGGGGCATCCCGAGGACCTTGCAGAAGCGCAGGCGGCCGCGGCGATCGCGCCGTCGTCTATCCCATCCAGTCCAGGGTTAACGTGAGCAACTCGCCCAGTCCCAGCCCGAGTCGCCGGGTTGCCGCTTTCGTCTGCTTCGCCAGCCGTAACAGTTCCCCCATCAATCGCGGCAACCTGACCAGCGCCAGAAGCAAGCGCCGCCACGAAACCCGTCCGCCGGGTGCGATCCCTGCCAGCGCCGGCGACAACGGCGTGTCCCAGTCGTCCGACACCGCCCGCAGACAGCCGTAGGGAATGCCGTGCTGTTTGCAAATCCGTGCGGCGACGGCACTCTCCATGTCCACCGCCAACGCCTGATGCTCTTCGCCGAGCCGCCGTTTTTCGGCCGGGTCGGTGACGAGGTACGGCGTCGTCAGCACACGTCCGCGCGTCATCGGCAGCTGCCAGTCGGCCGGCAGATCGCCCGGCCAGGTCGCGGGCCAGCTACGGCCGTCGGCGTCGATCGCTTCCGTCGCCAGCACCAGATCGCCGACTTTCAGCGCGGAGCAGAGACCGCCGCTGTAACCCGCCGACAGGACGAGCTTCGGTCGATAGGGGAGGTTGCCGAAGAGTGGCTTCCCGATGGCCCATTGCAGCGCTGCCTCACTGGCCACCGGTCCGACACCGGTTTCGAGGACGAGGACGGTCAGCCACGACGGCCCGGCGAAGTAAGCGCGACACGGAGCGCCAGGGAAGTACTGCTGTGGCTCGAATTCCTGGAGAAAGTGGGACGCCTCACGCCGCAGGGCGAAGAGGAGCAGGGGTTCGGAGAGGCGTAGCTCGGTCATTTCCGTTCGTCGCCTGCGATCAAGATCTGGAGGCGCTGCAGAACCTGTTCAACGACTTCCTCCGGGACCGATCCGATATGGACCGTTTTGCGCACCCGCCAGTTCAGGCTTTTTACCTGATCCGCGCCCACCACCCCCGTGACCGGCAACCCCGCAGGTAAGGGCACCTCGAACGGGTAACCCTTGATTTGGTTGGTGATCGGACAGAAAAGCGCTGAACCAACGCGCCCGTTGTAAGTGGACGGAGATAGCACGAGTGCAGGCCGACGCCCTGCCTGCTCATGGCCCGCTTGCGGATCGAGTGTGATCCAGACAGCATCGCCTCGTTCCGGGATGTAGGCACTTTTGCGGCTCACCAGACCTCCTTGCCGACGGGCGGTCCGGTATCCCACTCGTCGGGTAGGTTGTCGTCCGTGATGCCGGCGAGTAATTCGTCCAGCGTGTATTTCTTAGTGCGGGGGAGCAGCAGCAACCCGCCGTTCACGAGCGCAACATCGAGGTCCGTTCCATCGCGGAGCCCCAATTCCTTGGCGTAAGCGCTGGGGATACGAACGGCCAGGCTGTTGCCCCATTTCCCGATCTGAGTTTTCATAACCGGTCCTCCCTTGCGTATAAACAAAGAATAGCCAAGGTGCGCGGCGCAGCAAGCCGAATTGTGGGCCGTGGGTCGGGATGCCAATCCTGACATGAGATATTCTGCTAGGCTCGGAATCTCGATCAACATGCAGCCGGCATTTGCACAGTTCTCCCCCGGCGGTTATAATCTCTCCGATTCCCTCCGGAGCCACGCCATGCCCGATGCCGCCGAAATCCGTCTTCCGAACCCGTTCGGCCGTTACGAACTCATCAAGCAACTCGGGGCCGGCGGCATCGGCGCCGTCTGGCTGCGCGCGATACGCGCCTCAACCGCAAGGTGGCGCTCAAGGTGTGCAAAGCGGCGACCACTCCCGAGGCCCAGGAACGGTTCCGCCGTGAGGCCCAGGCCGCCGCCGCGCTGAACCATCCGAATCTCTGTCCGATCTACGATTTCGATCAGCACGACGGCATCGCTTACATCGCCATGGCCTTCATCGAGGGCAGCCCGTTGGGAGAGTGGGTCCAGCAGCACGCGCCGGATCAGCGCCAGAGCGCCTGGCTGGTGGCGAAGCTGGCCCTGGCCATGCAGGAGGCCCACGACAACGCAGTCATTCATCGCGACTTGAAGCCGGACAATGTGGCGATCAACAAGAAGGGCGAACCGATCATTCTCGATTTCGGCCTGGCCCGGCAGCTGGACGATTCGCGCACACGTCTCTCCCATGCCGGGCAGATCCTTGGCACGCCTTCGTACATGGCGCCCGAACAGGCTCTCGGCGACTCGACGACAGTCAACCATGCGGCGGACATTTACAGTCTCGGCGTTATCTTCTACGAACTGTTGACCGGGACTGTGCCGTTTCGCGGCTCCCTCATGTCGGTGCTTGGCCAGCACATGAACGCCGCCCCCGAACCGCCGCGCAAGCGCAAGCCCGGCGTCGATCCGGCCCTGGAGGCGATCTGCCTGACCGCACTGGCGAAGCAACCGGCCGAGCGCCATCCGTCGATGGGCGTGTTCGCTCAACTCTTGAATCAAGCCGCGGAAACCCTGGCGAAAGCCCCAACGCCGGTTGTCGTCCCCCGGCTTCCTCCATCGCAACGACGCAACCGAAAACCAGGCGAGATCGAGACCCTCGATCTCGGCGACGGCGCGACCATTCGTTTTGCCTGGATACCCGCGGGGACGTTCTACATGGGCGGCGGCGGCGGAACGCCAGGCGAGCAGGAAGTCGCGATCGAGGAGGGGTTCGCCCTCGGTATCTATCCCGTGACTCATCAGCAATGGCAGGACGTCATGGGCGACAACCCGAGTTTGTTTTCGATGATGGGTATCGGCAAGGACAAGGTGAAGGGCATTCCCGATGCCGATTTGAAGCAATTTCCCGTGGAAAATGTTTCCTGGGAACAGGCCCAGGAGTGCATCGCTAAACTAAACCAGCGGTTCTCTGACACGGGATGGCGCTACCGTCTGCCGACCGAGGCGGAGTGGGAATACGCTTGTCGGGGAGCGGCGCGATCTGAAGCCGACTGTTCGTTCCATTTCTATCTCGACCGGCCGTCCAACGATCTGTCGTCCGGGCAAGCCAACTTCGGCGGCAACTATCCCGATGGCAATGCGGCCGTCGGCCCGGACCTGGAGCGCACGACCCGGGTCGGTTCGTACCAACCGAACCGACTCGGCCTCTACGACATGCACGGCAACGTGTGGGAGTGGTGCGAGGATTTATGGGAGGAAGGGAGCGGCGACCGCGTGATCCGCGGCGGCAGCTGGAGCTGCGACGGCCAGGCTGCCGGGCGTCGATCCGCTACCGAGCGCGCACGGCGGAGCGGAACATCTACCTGGGCTTCCGTCTTGCCCGAGTTCCGTTGGGCGGTCGGTAAAGTTGAAGCCACAGTGAACGCCTGCGCAGTCCGGAGCGTAGTTCGGCATTTGCACGCTTCCCCCTCGCGGGTACAATCTCTCCGGTTCACCCCGGAGCCAGTCCATGACCAACGCCGCCGCGATCCATCTTCCGAACCCGTTCGGCCGTTACGAACTCATCAAGCAACTCGGCTCCGGCGGCATGGGCTCCGTCTGGCTGGCCGCGATACCCGCCTCAACCGCAAGGTGGCGCTGAAGGTTTGCAAAGCCGCGACGACGCGGGAGGCCCAGGAACGGTTTCGCCGTGAGGCCCAGGCCGCCGCCGCGCTGAACCATCCGAATCTCTGCCCGATCTACGATTTCGATGAACACGACGGCGTCGCCTACATCGCCATGGCCTTCATCGAGGGCAGCCCGTTGAGCGCGTGGGTCCAGGGGCGCGCGCCGGATCAGCGCCAGAGCGACTTCCTGGTGGCGAAGCTAGCCCTGGCCATGCAGGAGGCTCACGAAGCGGGAGTCATTCACCGCGACCTGAAACCGGACAATGTGACGATCAACAAGAAAGGCGAACCGATCGTTCTCGATTTCGGCCTGGCCCGGCAAATGGGCGATTCGCGCAGGCGCATCACACATGCTGGGAAGGTCTTTGGCACACCAGCGTACATGGCTCCGGAGCAGGCTGCCGGCGAGACGCAGACGATCGGCCCGGCCTGTGACGTCTACGCTCTGGGTGTGATGCTGTACGAACTGCTGACGGGAGTGCGACCCTTCGCCGGACCACCGCTGGTTCTGCTGTTCAACCATATCAACACGCCTCCGGTCCCGCCGCGCCAGCACACTCCCAGCGTGGATCCTGCCCTGGAAGCCATCTGCCTGAAAGCATTGGCGAAGCACCCAGCCGAACGCCATCCGTCGATGAAGGTCTTCGCCCAGCTGCTCGATCAGGCCGCAAAAACACTGGGAAAAGCCCCTGCGCCGGTTGTGGATTCGCAGCCTCCGTTGGCGCCGACACTTCTTACACACACTTTGCCGCAAGGGCGGGTCCGAAACCCAGGCGAGATCGAGACGCTCGACCTCGGCGGCGGCGTGGCGATTCGTTTCGCCTGGGTTCCCGCGGGGACGTTCTTCATGGGCGGCGGCGGTGGGAAGCCGGGCGAGCAGCGCGTCGAGATCGCGCGGGGATTCGCTCTTGGCATCTATCCGGTGACTCAGGAGCAGTGGCAAACCGTCATGGACAACAACCCGAGTTCCTTCGCGCAAGGGAAACCGCAAGGATAAAATCAAGACCATCTCCGACGCGGACCTCCGTCAGTTTCCGATCGAGAATATCTCATGGAAACATGCCAAGAGTTCATCGCCCGGTTGAACGAGCGGTTCCACAACGCTGGATGGCGGTACCGCTTGCCGACCGAGGCGGAATGGGAATACTCTTGTCGAGAAGGTGCTTCTTCCCCCGCTGCTTGTTCGTTCCACTTCTACCTCGACCGGCAGACCAACGATCTCTCCTCCGCACAAGCCAACTTCGACGGCAAGTCTCCCGACGGCGCTGCGCCTGAAGGGAAGTATCTTCAGCGTCCGACGAAGGTCGGCTCGTACAAGGCAAACGGTCTCGGCCTCTACGACATGCACGGCAACGTGTGGGAGTGGTGTCAGGATCGGTGGGAGGAAGGGGGCTCAAACCGGGTGCTCCGGGGCGGCAAGCTGGGGCAACTGCGGCTCCGACTGCCGGGCGGCAAACCGCTACGGGGACGCGCCGTCGTACCGGAACCACGCCGTCGGCTTTCGACTCGCCCGAGTTCCGTCCAGCGGTAAATAAAGGTCCAGCCAGAGCGAACGCCTGCTCCGACCGCCGCGCAGGCCGGCGGCGGGAGTCGGAGCAGGAGCGTGCGGCGGGGTGAGCGACTTTCACTTGAACCGATGAGACTTCTTCGAGAAAATGAGCCTTTGAGTTGAAGCTCAGCCGATGCACACGACCGGGGAGACGCGTGTGGCCAGGAAGACGGCAGATCGCAAGCGGCGCACGCGAGCCCAAGTCATCGCCGACCTCGCGGTTAACCACCTCGAACGACAGGCGCTGCTGGCTTCCTGCACACTGGAACGTATCGTCCACGATTACGGTCTCGACCTCATCCTGTTCGCTTATGATGAGCAAGGTTGGAACGAACCGGGACAGATTTTGATTCAGGTCAAGGCCACGGAGACAGTGCAGCGCTTGAAAAATAGCCGAGCTATCTCGTTCCGAGTCGATCGGCGCGATCTCAACAGCTGGATGCAGGAACACGCCCCGGTGATCTTGATCGTGTATGAGGCGACGACGAAACGAGCATGGTGGCAACACATTCAGGGCTCACTCGCCGGAGCATCGGTCATCGCCGCTGGGTCCAAACAGACGGTAACGCTTCGTATACCTATCAAGCAGGTGGTCACTGCGAAGTCCGTCCAACGATTCGCCCGAATTCGTCAGATGTTGCTGCCTCCGCGTTTTCGCCTGGTGCTTCCCTATGAAACCTGATCTCGTGACCTTTGCGGCACTCGACCACTTCTTGCACGACCTCGGATTCGAGCCACCGAGTTTCCCCGTGGGTACACCTACGCCCATTTCCCGTCTCGAGCCGCCTTTTTCATGCGCAGGCACACGGCATCCGAGCCGGTCGGCTTGAGGGACCTTGCGGTAGTCCGGCACTATCTGGACGAGTGTGGATTAATGGAGCGCCAGGAGTTCGAACGCCTCGTTCACACCGGTGCCCTCGCCAGTTGAACTGTTGCGCGCCGGTCAGACCCTACAGGTGAGGTGCGGAGTGCCCAAGAGCCTTCCGATATCCACCTCACGTCATCTGCCACATCAGCATCTTCAAACTATCGCCGAGCCGGCCGTTGACGCCCAGCGCCGCCGACGCCTCGAAACCGCTGTGGACCATGCAGTGCTCGCAGCGTTCGTCGTTGCCGGCGCCATACGAATCCCAGTCGGTCTTGTCGATCAGGTCGCGGAAGGTGGCGTGATGCTCGTCCGTGATGAGATAGCACGGCCCCTTCCAGCCCTTCGTGTTGTACGTCGGATTACCCCAGGCGGTGCAGGTCAGTTCTCGGTGGCCGCTGAGGAACTCGAGGTAGATCGGCGACGACATCATGCGATGTTTCTTGAACAGCTTCGTCGCCGCGCTGAACTTGGCCTTGATGTCGTCGCGCGTCATGAAAATCTCGGCGGCACCGTCCGGGTTCGTCTCTTGAACGGCAGTGTAGCCGTAGGCCGGCGAAACGAGGAAACCGTCCACGCCGAGCCGCGTCAGGAAAGCGAAGAGGCGATCGACCTCGTCGAGGTCCGTCTCCTTGAAGATGGTCGTATTGGTGCAGACGAGGAAACCGGCCTGCTTGGCGGCCCGGATACCCTCGACCGCTGACGCGAACACGCCCTGCCGTTCGACGGCCTTGTCGTGCGTCGCTTCCAGGCCGTCGAGGTGGACGTTGAAGAAGAACCGGCTCGTGGGCTGAAACTCGTGCAGGCGCTTCTTGATGAACATGCCGTTGGTGCAGAGGTAGATGTGCTTACGGCGTTTCAAGATGCCGCGGACCAGCGGACCGATTTCCGGATAAATCATCGGTTCGCCGCCGCAGATGCTGACGATGGGGGCGGCGGCCTCGTCGACGGCGGCGAGGCACTGCTCGACGCTGAGTTTGTCCTTGATGGTCGGCGAGTATTCGCGGATACGGCCGCAGCCGGTGCAGGTGAGGTTGCAGGCGTGCAACGGCTCCAGCATCAGCACGAGCGGGAAACGCGGCGTGCGCTGGATCTTCTTGCGGCCGATGTAGCCGACCATGGTGCTGGTGAGGCTGAGGGGGAAACGCATGGGATTCTCCTAGTTCGTTTAGCCGCGCGCTTTTGCGAGCGTTGGACAGTTCAACGCTCGCAAAAGCGCGCGGCTAAACGTTAAACCGCCGCCGCATACCGCGCCAGCGCCATGAGCGGGAAGTACAGGCTATACAGGTGATACTTCAAGTAAAACACCTTCGGAAAACCGGTGCCGGTGAACGGCGTCTCGTCCCAGTCGCCGTCGTCGCGCTGCGTCTGGATAAGGTAGTCGATGCCGGCGCCAACCTCACGGCTCTCCGTTTCGCCGGCGGCGATCAGGCCGAGCAGCGCCCAGGCCGTCTGCGAAGCGGTCGGCTCACCGCGGCCGGCCCATTCGGGGTCGTCGTAACTGCGGCACGATTCACCCCAACCGCCGCCAGGCTGTTGCACCTGCCGCAACCAGCCGACGGCCCGGCGCACCATCGAATCGACCATGTCGAAACCGACGCTCTGCAAACCGGCGAGGACCTGCCAGGTGCCGTAAACGTAGTTGACGCCCCAGCGCCCCGGCCAGCAGCCGCGCTGGTCCTGCGTCGTTCGGATGAAGTCGATGGCCCGCTTGATCTGGGGATGCTCGAGGCCGTAGCCGTGGTGCCCCAGCGCTTCGACGACGCGGGCCGTGATGTCCGGGCAGCTCGGATCGAGCATTGCGTTGTGATCGGCGAACGGCACTTTCGTGAGGATCTCACGGTTAATGTCGCGGTCGAACGCCGCCCAGCCGCCGTCGCGGTTTTGCATGCCAAGCAGCCAGCGCAAGCCGCGCCGCACCGCCGGCTGGGCCTCCGGAGTTATCGCCTGGCCCGTCTTCGCCAGGCCCATCAGCACCATCGCGGTATCATCGGTGTCGGGATAGAAACCGTTGCGATACTCGAAGAACCAGCCGCCCGGCTCCAGTTCCGGCGCTGTCTTGGACCAGTCGCCGAAGCGCCGCACCTCGCGCTCCAACAGCCATTCGGCCGCCTTCTCGATTGCGCTCTCCCCCCTCTCCCCTGTACTCAGGGGAGAGGGGTTGGGGGTGAGGGGTAAGTGTGGCCGTTGCACACCCCTCACCCCCAACCCCTCTCCCCTGAGTACAGGGGAGAGGGGGGAAATGGCGTCCCCCAACGCATTCAGCGCCAGCGCCGTGTCCCACACCGGCGACAGACACGGTTGCAGCCGCAGCGTGTCGTCCTCCTCAATCATCAGATCGTCGAGCTGCTTCAGCGCCCACTGCATCTCGGCATCGTCGTCCGGCACACCGAGGCAGCGTAGAGCGATGACCGTATAGATCATCGGCGGGAAGATGGCGCCGAGGCCGTCGCTGTCCTGAAAGCGCTCGCGCATCCAGCGGGCGGCGCGGCGAATGGCCCGGCGGCGGAACAGCTTGAGCAATCCCCAGCGCTCGGCCTTTTTGTACATCCAGTCGAGGCCGAGGAACAAGTTGCCCCACGAGAACCAGCCCCGCGTCGGCTCGGCGGGCCACAACGGCGTCTCGGGCGGTTGCAGGAACAGCTCGGCGATGCCCTTCTCGGCCGGCAGTTGCCGCACCGGCTTGAACGCCGAGAATATGCTCAGCGGCACGACGATGGTGCGTGTCCAGCTCGACATGGCGTGGAGGTTGACGTAGCACCAGCGCGGCAGCAGGACGAGTTCCGGCGGCACCGAGGCGCAATTCTCGTAGGGGAATTGCCCCAGCAGCGCGAGATAGAACTTCGTGAAGCTGTTGCATTTCGCGGCCCCCCCGGCGTCGAGGATGGCTTCCCGGGCGAGGCGCATAGGCTGCGACGCGGGGTTGTGGCCGGTGAGCTTGAGGGCGAAGTACGCCTTGACCGTGACGCTGAGATCGAGCGGCCCGTCGGGATAGTTGCTCCAGGAGCCGTCGGCCCGCTGCTGGGCGAGGATGTAGTTGGCAGCTTTGCGGCAGCGTTCCTCGCCTTCGCGGCCGAGAAAGGCCAGGAGAAGAATGTATTCTGATTCGAGGATGGTATCGCCCTGCAGCTCGCCGACCCAGTGCCCATCCGGCTTCTGCAAGTCGAGCAGGCGCCGCCGGGCGCGGTCGACGGCATCAAGGGCCGGAGAGACGAGGGGCCCGTCGAACGGCCTGGTCGAGGATAGGGTGCTGGCTCCTTGCACGCGAACATCCTTTCCGCAGTGGGACGATCCTGTCGAGGGCGGCGTGAAACCGCGGTTACTGTACACGTTGCGGGGGATGGGGTGCAAGATGAAACGGCGCGGGCTTGGCCGCCGTGTGAAGAATCGGGGTCGGATGGATCGACCGAGTGTGCGATGGCACCGCGACGACCGCCGCCCTCGCTTATCTGCCGCGGACCCACCGGAAGCAAGGTGGGTCACGAATCCCGTCGGAATCGCGGTCTTTTCAGCCGCGAAAACCTATAACAATAACTGCGTTGCGAACATCAAGCAAGTTGCTTGTGGGCATGGTTCAAATGGGCCACCAGAGGAGTAACACCGTGGTAGGACGGATTTGCAATCCGTCCGCAATAACTCGGACGGATTGCAAATCCGTCCTACCACGGTGTTACCCGCCTTCGAACCATACCTGGTTGTATAACCAGCAGACCGAGGTGAACATCATGGCAAAGGGTAATAACGCTCAGGGCAAGGACAAGAAGAAAAAGGCCAAGGCCGCCGCCCCGAAGAAGGACGCCAAGACGGCAGCCAAGACCATTGTGACGCCGAAGAAGAAGGCTTGAGGGCCGTGTGAAGTCGGCCACACCACGATCCCTGCCAGGCTGCCGGGTTTCCCGCTTCCCGGCCGCCCTCGTCCGCATCACGCTCGTCGGCCTGTCCGCCGGGACGCATTCCGTGGTGCGCCGTAACACTCCCCGAGCGCTTCGAGCTGCTGCCGTGCGAACCCGTCTCCGAGGAGTATGGCTGTTGGCGGTCGCGCTATGCGGCTGTGGTTGCGGAGGCGCGCCGACAACCGATCATGGAACCGGAGGAACGACGATGAAGCTCACCAGTCCGGCCTTTGCGGAAGGCGAGACGATCCCGAAGGAGTACACCGCCGACGGCGCCGATGTGTCTCCGCCGCTGCACTGGCAAGACATCTCGGTGGGCACGAAGAGCCTCGTCCTGATTTGCGACGATCCCGATGCGCCGCGCGGCATCTGGGTCCACTGGGTGCTGTTCAACCTGCCGCCGGACGTGGCCGAGTTGCCCAGGGAAATGCCGGTCGAGAAGGAGTTGCCGTCCGGGGCGAAGCAGGGGACGAATGATTTCAAGAAGATCGGCTACGGCGGTCCGAGTCCACCGGCGGGAAAGCCGCACCGCTACTTCTTCAAGCTGTACGCCGTGGACAAGATGCTGGAGCTGGCGGCGGGGGCGACGAAACAGCAGGTGGAGGCGGCGATCAAGGGGCATGTGCTGGCGGAGGGGCAGGTGATGGGGAAGTATGGGCGGTGACAAGTGGAAAACGCGCTGCGATACTTCTTCTTGCTCGTGGAAACCTCTTCAAACATCGTTCCCAAAAATGAGAGCCGCCATGAACGCTCAGCACAGTTCACCTCGCCAAAATCAACTACTATCCATCTCCGTGGTAGTCCTGATCTGTCTATTCGTGGTCTGGCCGTTTGTGGGTTATAGCCGCGAGAAACCTCAGCCGAAATCTCGGCTCGGGTTCCATATCCAAGCACAGTTGGATCAGGATGAGGCTGTCATCAAAGCCGCTACGAAATGGTTCAAGGAAGCCGCAAAGGACGCGGGACGGAAGACTGAGTTGCAGAAACTTGCGGAGGAGGGAATGGCGCCTCCTGTGCCACCCGTGGAGAACGAGCCGCGCTACGCCTGGGTGGAGATTGCGCCGGTGGAACTCTCGACGCTGCACCTGGATCACAAGGCTGAAAAAGATGAGAACTATACGCGCTGAGTGGAAAGCGGCTGCAGAAGCGCGCACCGCGGGAGTACCCGTTTCGTTACATCTATCTGACGCCATTGTCTGGAGTCGACCGTGTCTATCGAACAAGCTGACGGAGGATGCCCGCAAACAGAAGAAATATGACTACTTTCTGCTGACTCGCTTGACCGATCCAGATGCAGCCGTGATAGGAGAACACCTCACCGAGGTGACCATTAACCGCGACACTAGAGCCGTTCTCTTCAGCCTGAACAAGACCGGTAGTGAGCGGCTCAAACAACTCACGGAGAAAAACAAGGGACGCTCGCTGGCCATCGTTCTCGACGGGCAAGTCGTGTTCAAGGCGACCATCCAATCCGCTATCAGTTCAAGGGGCCAAATCACCGGCAAGTTCACGAATCAGGAAATAGACCGGATCGCTGAGTTGATGCGCGCGGAGATACCGAAGCCGAAATGACGCGGTCATCGACCGTCCCAAGTTCTGAATGCCAAAGCGGAGTTCCTGGGCGACAATAGGGCGAGCATGGGAGGACATATCATATGGCAGCAGTCACTATCCCAGTGCCCGACTCCGTGAGCGAAAGCGAAGTGCGGCTGCTCCTCGCTCTCAACCTATTTGAAACCGGCCGGCTCTCTTGCGGACAAGCCACGGAGTTGGCGGGTTATTCGAAACGCGCCTTCACGGGGTTACTCGGAACGCAGCGCACGCCGGTTTTCAACTATGCAGCCGACGAGGTGGCACGTGACGTCGCCAACGCCTGAGCCGTCTTGGAGCACCTGTAATGCCCTCTGATCCCCTCCGCCCTCGCGCCGTCGCCTATCTCCGCGATCTACAAGACCGCATCTGCGCCGCCCTCGAACAACTCGACGGTCTCGTCCGTTTCCGCGAAGACGCCTGGACGCGCGAAGGCGGCGGTGGCGGCCGGACGCGTGTTCTCGAAGACGGCGGCGTGTTCGAGAAGGCCGGCGTCAACTTCTCCGATGTGTACGGCGAATTCTCGGAGGAGTTCGCCCATCAGATTCCCGGCGAAGGGCCGCGCCTTCTCCGCGGTCGGTGTCTCGCTGGTACTGCATCCGCGCAATCCGTTTGTGCCGACGGTTCACGCCAATTTTCGCTTCCTCACGAAGGGTGAGAGACAGTGGTTCGGCGGCGGCGCGGACCTCACGCCGTACTATCCGTTCCGCGACGATGCGATCCATTTCCATCAGACGTGGAAGCGCGTCTGCACGAAGCACGCTCCGCTCATCGACTACGACCGCCTCAAGAAATGGTGCGACGAGTATTTCTTCCTGCCGCACCGCGGCGAGGCGCGCGGCGTCGGCGGCATCTTCTTCGATTATCTGGAAGGGGACCTCGAGAGGGTCTTCGACTTCGTCCGCGATGCCGGCGATGCTTTTCTCGAAGCGTACTTACCGATCGCCGCAGCGCCGCAAGGACACACCCTACGGCGACAAGGAACGAGCCTGGCAGGAATATCGCCGCGGCCGATACGTCGAGTTCAACCTGATCTATGACCGCGGCACGCTCTTCGGGCTGAAGACCGGCGGCCGGACCGAGTCGATCCTGATGTCGCTGCCGCCGCGCGTCCGCTGGGTCTACGACCATCGGCCGGAACCAGGATCGCGCGAGGCGGAACTGGTCGAGGTGTATCTGAAGCCGCACGACTGGGCAGACGTTGCCGTTTAGCCGCGAGCTTTTGCGAGCGCTGAGCCTCAACGCTCGCAAAAGCTCGCGGCTAAACGAGGATTGGTCCCTCACGGTCGAGAGATCCCCCGTTCGGGTGGGCGACTCGGACCTCGACCCGTATCTCTCCCGAACTCCTGCGATTTACGCTGGGCCGCGGCTGCCAGGGTTATCTCACCGTCGCGCGTTAGCACCTGCGCCAGGTCCCGGTAGGCCATGCCGAGGAATGGACGCACGCCATTCAGCCGCGGGTCCTTCTTCCACAACCCTTCGACGCGCTCCACGGCGGCCTCGATCCGGGAGCGGGCTTCCTTCAATTGGCCGCGTTCACCCAGAGCACGACCGAGCGAGCGCTCCATCAGGCCAAGCCACAAGTTGTAGGCGACCACCTCGGGATGCTGCTTGACCAGTCTGCTCTGGAAGTCCACGGCTTTCCGGTGCAGCGATTCCGCATCCTCGGGCTTCCCGGCCTGAACCAGTTTCATCCCGAGCTGATCGAGATACCGAGCGTGTGCGGCCGTGTATTCGGGGATGTTGGGGTAATCCTTCCGCATATTGTCCGACAGCGAGATGGCTTCCTTCAACCGATCCATCGCGTCGGCGTCCCGGTTGGGGCCGGAGGGGCCCGATTTGCCGAGTGTTTCGCAAAGGTCAAGACGGTAGTCGGGCACCCGGGGGAAGTCGGCGACCAGCTGGCGGAGCAGCTCCCACGGCGCGGTCGCGGTTCCGGTTGCCCGACGGCGAACCCGGATTGGGCCGGTCGGGTTGCAGGTCGCGGTAACAGCAGGCGAGCAGGTGCCGATATTCGGGGACGGTCGGAAAATCGCGGACCAGTGGTTCCAGCAGATCGACCGCGCGTTTCATCGACTTCTCGCCGTTCGGCTCGGAGCGGACACCGGGGGTACGGTCATGCTCGTCGCCCCGTGGTCCGCGCGGTGGCGGGCCGCCGTTCGCTTCGGGTCGTGGACCGGGCGGCCGATCCCGTTCGTCGCCGCGCGGCCCGTGCCCCGGCTCTCCCGGCGGATGGGAACGGTCCGGTCCAGGACCGCCTGGCGAAAGGAACAGGTCGCGCTGGGCCAGGGTGTAGTAGGACCAGGCCAGCTCGTAGCGGTATTCCGGTCGATTGGCGGATTCCCGAGATGCCTCGGAGAGCGTGCGGATCGCGCTCTCGTGCATCTTCCCGGCCTCGTCCAGCTGCTGCAAGGAGCGCAACGTCCGGCCGCGCTCGTTGTAAGCGCGGGCCAGTTTGATGCGGACCATTTCGCGGTCGGCGTCGGACGGCAGCTGCGTGTAGTGGTTGATGGCGACTTCATAGGCCGCGGCGGCGTCTTCGAGCCGTCCCAGGCGCTGGCGGATGTCGCCGATGCGGTGATTGGCCTCGGCTGCCTGGGCCTGTAACCGCGGGAATTCTCCAGCGGAGTGCGCGATCTGCTCGTAGGTCCGCAGCAAATCCTCGAGCAGCGGAATCGCCTCCGGCGGCAAGGCGGCGGGCTGAGGGGGAAGTTCCACTCCCTCTTCATTGGACGCCGGCGGCGTGACGACGAGCCGGGTCGGAGCGAAGTTTTCGTAGATGCGGTTGAGGGCTTCCAGGGCCAGCGTGGACGTTTTCTCGGCCTGTTCGCGCTGAGTCTTCTCGGCGGCCAGGGCGGTGGCGATCTCCTTGTTCGCTGTCGCCGTCTGGTCGTTCGCCGCAGCGGTCTGAACGTAGGCGGCCGCGGAGACGACGGTGACCGCCACCATCAGCAGAAAGACGGCGGCGGTGCTGGCGGCGAGAGCGGGGTTGCGCCGGCACCAGCGCCAGGCGCGTTCCGTCCAGCCGGTGCGTTTGGCGAGGATCGGCCGATCGTCGAGGAAGCGCCGCAGGTCCTCGGCCATCTCGCCGGGCGTCTGATAGCGCTGGGCCGGGTCGCGCGCCGCGGCTTTCAGCACGATCGTTTCCAGGTCGCGCGGAATGGCCGGGTTCAGCTTCCGCGGCCGAATCGGCGTCTCCTGCGTGATGAGCTGGATCAGGTGTTGCGGCGTGGTTTCCGGAAACGCCGAGCGGAGAGTGAGCAGTTCGTACAGCGTGATGCCCAGGCTGTACACGTCGCCGCGGTCGTCGGATTGGCCGGCGAACCGCTCCGGCGGCATGTACTTCAGCGTGCCGACCAGGTCGCCCGATTGCGTCAGGTTCGCCTCCTCGACCAGCTTGGCCACGCCGAAATCGGTCACCCACACCGCGCCGCGCTCGTCGAGCAGCAGGTTCGACGGTTTGATGTCCCGATGCAGGACTCCCTGTCGAGTGGGCGTAGGCCAGAGCGTCGGCGACCTGCGCGCCGATCCGAGCGACCGACTGGCAGAAATCACGCGGAGTCAACCCGGAGAGGGGCGAGGGCGACACGGTGTCCGGAACGACCGGCCGATGGTTGGGCGTTGTCGCGTCCGGGTCGGCGGGAACTGCGTCGGCAGTCCCGGTCGGGGCACGAACCCAGGGAACGGTAGCGGCACGCTGGCTTTTCGCGGATTCGGCATCACCGGACCCCGCGGTTTCGCGAATGATCCGATCCAGACCCCGGCCCTGGATCAGCTGCATGACGTAGTAAGCATTGCCCGTCGCCCTCGCCGACGCCGAAGACGGGCACGATGTTGGTGTGATGCAACCGGGCCGCCGCCTGCGCCTCCTGGTGAAACCGCGACCGCAGTTTCTCGTTCGCCAGCAGGTGTCCCGGCAACACCTTGATCGCGACGCGCCGGCCCAGCGTCTCCTGCTCGGCCTCGTAGACGACGCCCATGCCGCCGCGGCCGATCTCGCGCACGATGCGATACTCGCCGATCCGTTCCGGCGGCCGATCGGAGCCGGCTGCCGAACTGGCTCGGCGCTGGCATCCTCGCGGCGCGGTTTGAGCTGCTCCATCATCACGACAGCGGGGAGAACGGCCCGGATCTCGTCGGCCCACTGCGGGTAGCGCTCGGCGTATTCCTCGACCGTCGGCCGTTCGCCGGCGCGCCAGCGCCGGGCGAACTCTTCCGCCAGTTCGTCCACCGAGGTCAGCGATTTTTGCTTCGGTCATCGGTTCGATCGTGTTCACGAACTGCGAACGCTTCTCCTGGCGAGTCGACGGTCGCGGCTCGTCACGTCAATGATCCGTCCGCATCAGCGAGGATCTCACGCAGCCGCATCAGTGCCCGCACGTGCCGTTTGCTGGCGGCTTCCTTGCTGATTCCCAGGACCTGGGCCACCTCGTTGTTGCCCAGTTCCTCGAAGTGGCGCAGCGCCAGCACCTCGCGGTCCAGCGGCTCCATCTCGTCGAGCGCGGCCCGCAGCCTGTCTTGAAGCTCGTGGCGGATCGCGGCCTGGCTCGGCGAGGTCATGTGGCTGACCAGCTGCCCGGCCATCGACTCCGGCGGACGCGAACGGCGCCGCCCTTCGGCAGGGCGACTTCCTGGCTCACGTCGCGCATCTGCGCTCCGAGGTGGGCTCGCTGGATCATCTGCATCCGCTGGACGGCGAGGAACCGCAGCCAGACGTAGAACGGCACGGCGGGTTCGGCCAGATACTCGCCGATGCGGCGGGCCACGTCGAGGAACGTCTCCTGGAGCACGTCGTCGGGCGAGACCCGGCTGGACAAGCCGGCGGTCCAGGCGCACGTAGAGCATCCGCCAGAGCCGATCGCGGTAGAGCATGAACAGCTCGCCCGAGGGCCTCGCCGTCGTCGCCGGCACGCAGGCGGTCGAGCAAGGACACGGTTCGCTCGGCGACGCTCATTCCGGTGTCTCCTTCAGAACCAGTGTGCGAATGTGGTGCCGGTTTCCAACCGGCACGAACTTTCCGTGCCGGTTGGAAACCGGTACCACATTCGCGCACTGGTTCTCCGAGGATTAACACCGACGCACGCAATTTCGTAGCGACTTGTTCAGCGTTTTCGCCGGATTGATGTGAAATGGCGGCCGCGGCTGGAAAAAAAGAATCGTGTGTCCACAAACGGGTCGCCGTCGCAGTACAAGTTACAGAGACTCGTCCGTGGAATACAATACTGTCCATCCGCGCCGGCGACGGCCGGGGCTGCCGTTTCCTCATCACAAGGAATTCATCCATGACCCAATCGGTTCACCTCCCGTCCCGACGACTCTTCCTGGGCGGCCTGGCGTGCGGCCTGGGCACCGCATCATTCTTCACGGTCCGCGGCGCTGTTCGCCGAGGAGCTGCTGGCCCGCACGCCGCGCCTGACCGAGGGGCCGTTCTACCCGGACAAGCTGCCGCTCGACACCGACAACGACCTGATCATCATCAACAACTCGATCACGCCGGCCGTCGGCGAGATCACCCACCTGACCGGCCGGGTGCTGAGCGTCAGCGGCGAGCCGATCAAGGACGCCGTGGTCGAAATCTGGCAGTGCGACGCCAACGGGGTGTACATCCACAGCCGCGACAGCGGGCCGAAGAAGGACAAGCAAGACAAGAATTTCCAGGGGTTCGGCCGCTTCACCACCGACTCGAAGGGCGAGTACCGCTTCCGCACCATCAAGCCGGTGCCGTACCCCGGCCGACCGGCCCGCACATCCACTTCAAGGTCAAGAAGGGCGGCCGGGAACTGCTCACCACCCAGCTCTTCATCAACGGCCACGCCGGGAACAAGCGCGACGGCGTCTTCCGCGGCGTCCGCGACCCGCTCGACCGGGAACTGGTCCTGGTCGATTTCAAGCCGATCAAGGAGTCGAAGATCGGCGAGTTGGCGGCCCAGTTCGACATCGTGATCGGCCTCACGCCTGCCGAGGGCAACGATCGTCGGCAGATGTTACAACGCTGCCCCTCTCCCCGGTACTCCGGGAGAGGGGTTGGGGGTGAGGGGAGGAAGGCCAGCCAAGTGCTCGCTCCTCACCCCTCACCCCCACCCCTCTCCCCGGAGTACCGGGGAGAGGGGAGATAGACGCGTGCTATCATCCACCCTAACGTGAAGGATTGTACCATGCGAAAACTGATGTTCGTAGTGCCGGCGCGATCCTGCGCCGCAGCACTGCTGTCCCAGGCGCCGCGCAGCCGCCGATCGGGAAAGCCGACAGGCGCCGGCAAGGACGAGAAGAAGGACTACAGCAACTCGCCGACTCGTCGTCAAGATGATGGCGTTCAACAAGAAGAAGGACGGCAAGCTGACCAAGGACGAGGTGACCGACGAACGGTTGCTTCGCCTGTTCGATCTGGCCGACACCAACAAGGACGGCATCGTCACCAAGGAAGAATTGATGGCCCTCGCGGCGAAGATGGATGCCGAGAGCGGCCCCGGTGGGGATCGTGGTCCCGGTGATCGTCGTCCCGGCGATCGCGGACCGGGTGATCGCGGACCGGGTGATCGTCCGCCCGGCGATCGTCCGCCCCCCGGTGATCGCGGTCCTGGTGATCGCGGTCCCGGCGGTCCTCCTCAGCCCGGCCAGGTCCTGTCGCCGCGTCTTCAGGAAACGTTGAAGCTGACCGACAAGCAAAAGAAGCAGCTGGAAGATTTGCAGAAAGAAGTCGAGAGCAAGCTCGACAAAATTCTCACGGACGATCAGAAGAAGCAGCTCAAGGAAATGCGCGAGCGCGGTCCCGGCAGGCCCGGCCCTGGCGGCCCTGGTGGGGATCGCCCCGGCCTCGACAGGCCGCCCGAACGCTGAAAAATGCTCGACCGCTTCAATACACTCAACAGGGGGGTTGGTGCCGTTTTCAACGCGAAAACGGTTTCCAGCCCCTCTCCTCGTTCTTCCGACTGTGATGATTTTCGCGGCGAGGATTTGCTTCCGGCCGATAAGTAACCTACGTTGTGGTGGAGGCGGATTAAGCCCCCGCCTGAATGCGAGACAACGAGGCCACGAAATCACTAACGTTGAAGGACTCCCCCATGGTTATGCTCCGCCGCAAAAATCGTCCGGTGCAATCCCCCTTCGAGACGTACCTGTGTGAGATCGACGAGACGCACTTGCTGTCCGCTCAGGAAGAAAGGGAACTCGCTTACCGGATCGAGGACGGCGACAGCGAAGCGCGCGAACATCTGGTGCGTGCCAATCTGCGGCTGGTCGTGAGCATCGCCCGCGGCTACGCCGGCCGGGGATTGCCGTTGCAGGACCTCATCGCGGAAGGGAACCTCGGCTTGTTGGCGCCGTCGAGGGCTTCGACCCGTCAATGAACACTCGCTTCAGCACCTACGCCAGCTACTGGATCAAGCAGTCGATGAAGCGGGCGGTGGTGAACACGGGCAAGACCATTCGCCTACCCGCCTACATGGTGGAGCTGCTGACCAAGTGGCGCCGGGCGACCGCCGAGCTTCAGGAAGAACTGGGCCGGGCTCCGACGGAAGAAGAGATCGCGGGGAAGCTGGGCCTGCCCAAGAAGAAACTGAACATCATCAAGCGGGCGATCCGCATCCACAATTCGACGCCGCAGGGCGACCAGACGGACTCGGGCCACTCTCTCGAAGAGCTGCTGATGGACGAACACTCCGGTGCGCCCGACGCCATGATGGGCAAGACCGACGATTTGCGCCAGGTCCTCAACCTCCTCGACAAGATGGGTGAGCGCGAGGCAGCTGTATTGCGGATGCGTTTCGGTCTGGATGGTGAGGAGCCGAAGACGCTGAAGGAAATCGGCGACATCCTCGGCCTTACCCGTGAGCGCGTTCGCCAGATCGAGCGCGAGGCGCTGGCGGCGATGCGGACCGGCCTGGAAATGGCATAACGGTTATCGAACTCCCTTCATTTTTTCGCATCGGTAGCGGCGGTTCAGAAAGCTGTGCGGTTCCCGCGCGGTCGTCTGAACCGCCGCTAAGCGTTCAGGGGTCGGCGGGACAATCCGTCAACCTGGATTACAATTGCGATTCCCTTCGGCGAAGCTTACGATGCTTTGATGGGACCGGGATCCTGTCTCATCTTTCACATCCATAACGATCAGGCCCCGCGGTTCTTCCCATCTTTTCGAGGGCTTCATCATGTCTCAGTTCGTTGACGTCCGATCCGCGTGCGCGCCGCCTCAGACCGGGGGCGCGCGGGAACTGTTCCGCTGGGTCTGCACGAACAATCCGTTCTACATCCTGAGCGCCGGGCTGTTCCTCGTCGGCCTCCGCATCTCGTTCGGTGCGGAGGCACTGGAGGAGGTCTGGGCGATGATGCTCGGGCATGGCCGGCTACACGCTGCTGCTGGCCGCGACGGCGCTACCTGCTGGTTCGCTTCGGGAATGTCTGGGACGACGTGCGGACCGTCCTGCTGCTGGTCGTGCTGATGTTCCTGGCCACCTCGGTCACCTTCGACGAGGTCCTGGTCGCTCAACCCGAGCCGGGGCCAGGCCTGCTATCTCGTGGGACTGCTGTTCGCCGTCGCGGTCAGCGAGGGGCTGCTGCGCGGGACCGGGTTGAGGTTGCCGGCGTGGTTCCGCGTGCCGTATTACCTGGTCCTGGCCTTGTTCTTCCTCTATCCCCTGGCGATCAGCCGTTTCGTGGACGACCCGCACGGCGAAGCGATGATGTGGGGTCTCTTCGGTTTCTCATCCGCGGCGGGGCTGGTCTTCCTGACGCTGCTGCCGGCCATCCGGCGCGGCCCCGATTACGTCCGCCGACAACGGCAGCCCCTGGCGCTGGCCGCTCTACCCGTGGGCGCTGTTCGGCCTGCTCGCCTTCGCCGTCGCTGGCCCGGGCCGTTCTGCTGTGCTGGTCGATGCACCTGCTCGGCGCCGCCGACTACGAGGGGCTGATCTTCGGCCCGTACTTCCTCGTACCGTTCGGTTTTGCCCTTGCCGTGCTGCTTCTGGAGATCGGCGTGGTCGGCTCTCATCGCCGCGCGATCTGGACCGCACTGGCGGTGCCGCTCGGATTGGCTCTTCTGGCACAGAGCGGTCTTCGAGCCGATGCGATCTATCACGAATTCCTGGGAACGTTCTCCGGCGACTCGGCGGAAGCCCACTCTACTTGACACTGCTGGCGACAACAGCTTTTTACATCTACGCAGCCCTGCGGCGCGTGCCGGCGGCCATCGAAGCGCTGACGGCAGCGTTGGCAGCGCTCGCGGTGATCGGCCCCGAAACCCTGACAACGGGCGAGCTGACCCCGGTCCGACCGACGCCGATCCTCATGGCCGCAGTCCTACAGCTGGCAGTGGGAACCTGGCGGCGCGAGTCGTGGCGTTGCCTTGTCGGTAGCGTCGGTATGACGGCCGTGGTGGCGATCCTCTTCGGCGGTCCAATCGCCTTCCACGTCGGTCTACTGGCGGTGCTGATCCTCGGTGCCGCCTTCGACGACACCCTCGGCTGGCTGCTCCGCGGCGTCGGCGCCGCCCTGCTGCTCGTTGCTTCGCTCACCGTGCTGTTCGAGCAGATCCATCGGCCGGTGCGCGTGCCGGCGTGGGTGATGGATGCCTACCCGCTGGTGACCGTCGCCCTTCTCGCGGGTTACGGCTTGCTGCTCGGTTACCGGCCCGCGCTTCGCAGCAGCCGCGCTGGGTGTGGCCAGCTGGCTCGGATCAACTTGCTGGGTGGGTTACCACTCGCTTCGGAAGGGTATCGCCGGACTCGATTATCTGGCGCTGAGCCTCGCCGTGTTCGGGGTGGCGGTTGCGATCAGCATGAGCAAGTCCGGCGTCGTGACTCGGTGGTTCGCGGAGCGGAGGAAGGAGTTGCCACGGGAAAACATTTGATAACCAAAGACTTGTTCTTCGACCCCTGTCGGCTTGTCCGGCAGGTGAAGGAGTTCGGGGGCTAGATAACGTGGAGAAGCGTTCGACCCCTGCCGGCTTGTCCGGCAGGTGAAGGAGTTCAGGGGCTAGATGACGTGGAGCAAGCGTTCCCGACCCCTGCCGGCTTGTCCGGCAGGTGAAGGAGTTCAGGGGCTAGATGGCCGAGGTAGAAGAGCGTTAGCTTCCCCCACCACTAGCCGCTGAACTCCTTCACCTGCCGGACGAGCCGGCAGGGGTCGAACGCAGATCGCTGCGCCACCTCGATCTAGCCCGCGAACTCCTTCACCTGCCGGACGAGCCGGCAGGGGTCGAACGCAGATCGCTGCGCCACCTCGATCTAGCCCGCGAACTCCTTCACCTGCCGGACGAGCCGGCAGGGGTCGAATGCAGATCGCTGCGCCACCTCATCTAGCCCGCGAACTCCTTCACCTGCCGGACGAGCCGGCAGGGGTCGAATGCAGATCGCTGCGCCACCTCATCTAGCCCGCGAACTCCTTCACCTGCCGGACGAGCCGGCAGGGGTCGAACGCCCTCAGTCCCGCGCCCGAACGATGCCGGTCTTCCGCTGCCCAGTGTGCGAGACGTCCATCACGCGCCCACTCTCGTCGATCGCCAGGTGGAAGCGTTCGACTCCCTGGATGCGATGCAGCGACAGATGGTAGTCCCGGCTGCTGCGGGCGAGGTATGACAATTTCTCGGGATCCTGCGGGTTGCGGAGCCGGCCCCAGGAACCGTCGCCGAGGTACAGCACGCCGTTGTCGTTGGCCATGCCGTCCAGCAGCGGTTTGGTCCGCTTGAAGGTGTGGTCGTGGTGCTCCAGCACGACCGGTACGCGGTACTTCTCGAACAGCGGCACCCAGTGCTTGCGGTTGTCGCCGCCGGTTGCCGCTTTCCCGTCGATACTCTCGGCCTTGCGGTACGACGGGTAAGCCGGCACGTGATTCACGACCATCACGTTCGGATGCTCGGCGCGCTCCCGGAGCGTCTTCTCCAGCCAGTCGGTCTGTCGCCGGCGATCGGGCTGGTGTGGTTGGTGTCGAGCAGCACCAGGCTGAGATAGTCGCCGAAGTCGAGCGTGGCGTAGCCGGTTTCGGGGAAAAGACCATCGAACAGCGCATAGAAGAACGGCGCCTTGGTGCGGGGTTTGTTATAGCCGCCGTCCACTTCGTGGTTGCCGATGCAGGTGACCATTGGAATCAGCCGGCCGTTGCGGCCGACCATGTGCTTGCTGTAATTGCGTAGAAAAGCGAGGCTGACGTCCACCGACTTGCCGTTGTCGTAACCCAGGTCGCCGCCGATGAGGGCGAACATCGGATCCTGCCTCGCCGCCTGGATGTTATTGGCGATGGCATGTGGATTGACGCCGCAATCGCCGCCGGAGATGAAGTGGATGGTATCGTTGGCCTTCGCCGGCATCGTTCGGAAGCGGTAGATCGCCGACTTGCCGACGCGGAAGCAGTAATCGGTCCCCGGGAGCAGGCCGGTCAATTCGGCGCGGTAGACCTTGAAATCGGTCAGCGGGTACGGTTTGACCAGCGGCTTCTGAGAGTTCCAGCCGAACCCGGGAACTTTCGCGTAGTGAACCGAGGTATCCGCGGTTTCGCCCTGAACGCCGAGCCACTGCACAGTCATGGTGGTTGTGGGATCGCGCTGCCACGTCAGGAAGAGCGTATTCGGCTGAAACGCGGGATCGTCCGCCGCCTTGATGCTGGTTTCCTTGGGTTTGTCTTGACCGAGAACATGGCCCGATGCGAATCCGGCCAGCGAGGTTCCGAGAAACGCCCGTCGAGACGGGGAAAACATGGCAGTCGCTCCGAGGAGGTTGGATGAGATCACTCCGCCTATTCTTTGCCGAGCGCGGCGTGAGGGCAAGTGAAAACCGCGTGAATGATCTACGATTCCCTCGATGCCGAGAGCTGCGAATCCGCGTATCTTGACCCGAATCAATCCCGATCCTTCGCAGCACCTGGAGAAAAACGATGTTGATGCCACGATTGGCGGTGCTCGCCGCGTTGGTGTTGTCTGCCGCTGGACCTGCCCTCGCTGCCGAACGTCCGAAGGTCGATCGCCCGAACTTCGTCGTCGTTTTGGCCGACGACGCGGGTTACGGCGACCTCGGCTGCTTCGGGGCCAAGGGCATCGAGACGCCGAACCTCGACCGCATGGCCCGCGAAGGGGGTGCGCTTCACCGACTTCTACGTCGCCCAGGCCGTCTGCTCGGCGTCGCGGACGGCGCTGCTCACCGGCTGCTATCCCAACCGACTCGGCATCCTCGGCGCCCTCGGCCCGAGTCGAAGATCGGCATCAGCGACAAGGAGAGGACGATCGCGCAGGTGCTCAAGCCGCGCGGCTACGCCACCGGCCATTTTCGGCAAATGGCATCTCGGCCATCACCCGCAGTTCCTGCCGACGCGGCACGGCTTCGACGACTACTTCGGCCTCCCCTATTCCAACGACATGCGGCCAAGCACCCGCTCCCCGATGCCGCAGGGCGAGAAGACGGTCGATCGAGAAGCCGGACATGACGCAGCTGACGACGCTGTACACCGAACGCGCCGTCAAGTTCATCGAGAAAAACAAGGATCGGCCGTTCTTCCTCTACGTGCCGCACAACATGCCGCACGTGCCATTGGGCGTCTCCGACAAGTTCAAGGGCAAGTCGAAACGCGGCACCTACGGCGACGTCATCATGGAGATCGACTGGTCGGTCGGCCAAATCCTGGCGGCGTTGAAGAAGCATGGGCTGGACGAGAAGACGCTGGTGATGTTCACGTCGGACAATGGACCGTGGCTGTCCTACGGCGATCACGGCGGCTCGGCCGGACTGTTGCGCGAAGGCAAGGCGACCAGCTTCGAAGGGGGCGTGCGCGAGCCGTTCGTCGCCCGCTGGCCGGGAACCATCCCCGCGGGCATCGTGTGCCATGAACCGGCGATGACGATCGACATTTTGCCGACGCTGGCTACCCTGGCCGGGGCGAAGCTGCCCGAGTTGCCCATCGACGGCAAGGACATCGGGCCGCTGCTCACGGCAAGCCGGGAGCGAAGTCGCCGCACGACGCCTATTACTTCTACTGGAACCGCGAGTTGCAGGCGGTCCGCTCCGGCAAGTGGAAGCTGCACTTCCCGCACGAGTACCGCACGCTGGAAGGAAAACCCGGCGGCTCCGGCGGCAAACCGGTCGCCTACGCGCTGGCCAAAACGCCGCTCGCACTATTCGACCTGGAGAACGATCCCGGCGAGAAGAACGATCTGGCGGAAAAGAACCCGGAAGTCGTCGCACGGCTGACGAAGTTGGCCGACAAGGCCCGCGACGATCTGGGTGACACGGCGACGAAAAAAGTGGGCAAGGGCGTGCGGGCGCCGGGTAGTGTGAACCCTTGATTCGACCGCTTGTCCGCAACCACTGATTGATAGTCGCAATAGTACTGCCACCCGAAACCGACGGAAGTGGCCGGGGCTGAGTACCGCAGCCCCGGCCACCCTCTTTCAAAACGTGCATTGCTTTTGTGACCGTCAGTAAACGTGGCATCCGCTTGCAATCGACGGACGACGACCCTACAATGCAACCGATGCAGAGAGGATGCTCCGTCCTGTCTTCGGTGAGGGTCGAAACGGCCATGAACTACCAGCGCCGCCTCTGGTTGGTCCTCACCGCCGCAGTTTGGCTGATGGCGCCCGGATGGAGTTCCGGCCAGTCCGACGATGAATCGACACGCATCCCGCCGCCGACGACGTTCAACCGATGATTGAGAATCCGGAAGCCGCCCTCGCCAAACGGCTGGGGCTGTTGCGCGATCTGACCGATACCGACCAACTCATCCAGAAGATCCTCAAACTGTCGGACGCGGACAAGGCCAAGCTGGCCGGTCAGCTCAAGGCCAATCCCGAATTGCAGCAGAAACTTACGGAGGAACTGGTCAAGAACAAAGGCCTCCGCAAACAGCTGGAGGGTAGCCTCGGGCTCAACAACAAGCTGAGTCCCGGAGAGTGGGCCAAAGTCGGTGAGGCGGCCGGCATCAAGAACCCGGGTACCGACACGAAACCGAGGACTCCCGGAAACTCGAACGATCCGGTAAAGCCGGATGATCCTGGAACCGGCTCGGGCAAATCAAATCCGCAGTCGGCCTCTCTCGACAAGAATGATCCCGCCGAACCGAAAACAGACGAACCTGGCAGGCTTAAAAAACTGCTGACCAAAGTAGGACCAAAGGCCGCCGACCTGCTGGCCGATCTCGGTCTGAAGGCCGACGCCGACTTTCTCCGTAATCTCTTCCAGGGCAAGATGTCGGGTGACAACGACGGCTACTTCGCTGGGGCGATGAGCAAAGCGGCCGATGTGGCGAAGGAAATTCCCTTCGACAAGTTCCTCTCCGGCGACTTTTCCAGCGTCGTGGATGATTTTCACATGCCGAGCCTGCCGAAGCTCAATTTCGCCTGTAGCGGCGTGCCGTCTCTGGGTGGATCGGGAGGTAGCTCCGGGAGTATCTCCGGTGAAGGCTTCGCCAGCATCCTCGTCTGGGTTCTGATCCTGCTGCTGCTGGCCGCCATGCTCTGGAAAGGGAAGGAGTTGTTCGCCGCGTCCGCCGGGAGAACGGCCGACGCCTGGAAACTCGGTCCGTGGCCTGTCCGACCGGAGCGAGTGCGCACCCGCGCCGATCTGGTTCGGGCGTACGAGTATCTCGCTTTTCTTGTTCTCGGCCTGGCGGTACGACCGCGGAATCATCTCGACGTGGCGCGAGATCTCGCCGCGAACAACGTGGGACGCCGCGCCGCAGCCGATCGCCTGGCCTGCCTCTACGAACGCGCTCGCTACGCTTCCCAGGATGAAGTGCTGCCCGAAGACGAACTACATGCGGCTCGTCACGACCTGACCGCTCTCGCGGGGGTGGCGCGGGCATGATCCACCGCACTTCGATCCACCTTTCTCATCTCGTGGCGACGGCGTCTCTTGCCGTCGTGTTCCTGTTTCTCCCTACCGCCGTCGCCGAGGATCGGAACGAGGCCGTGTATGAAGGCACGGAAGTGCTGCGGCGCATCTTCAAGGACCAGGGCTTCACAGCGGTGCGACCGGACGAATGGCGTGACCAGATAACGAAGCATCCCGAAGACACGATTGTGTTCTTTCTCGGGTTTGGGCGGACCGATCCGGCGCAGTTTGTCAGCCCAGATTTCGTCCGTATCGATGAACTCCCGGGGGGACTTCAGCCGTTCCTCCAAAAAGGCGGGGCGGTATTGATTGCCACAAGCTACCCGCCGCCGGGGGCCGAGCACGAAATAAGCTCGTTAACGGGCCTGGAGATCCGCGGCGTCCCGCTCGATTACACTGCCATGATGGCGAGGGACGACGAAAAGGACCTGCACCGGCTTTGTTATCAAGACAAACCGCACTGCCCGTTCCTCTGGCCTGTTAGGGAGTTGAAACAACCTTTCGACAGGTTGTTCCTCCCACCGGGAAAGATCGGTTCGGTGATGTGGCGGATAGCAACGAACGAGCCCACGTATTTGCAGCCGGTAAACGGACCCGGACACTGCACAGCGCTCGCAAGTCTGATAGGCCATCCAATAGATCTTTTCTTGGACCCTAAGTCGATTTGGTCCTGGACGTTTGCGGTCGGCGGCGAACTAGACTCAGGCCGCTATCTCATCCTCGCCAACCATCGCATGTTTCTCAACCGGATGATGATGCCGGAGGACACCGATAACGTCGAGTTCACCAAGAACTGCCTGTCGATCCTCGAAAAGCGCAAGGACGGTGGGACGCGGAAGAAGTTGCTCTTCGTGCATCTCGGCCGCATCAATGCCAACTTCGACGTGAAAATGAAGGACCTCAACATCCTCGACAAGCTGCCGGAGTTGCTCGCCGCGGGACTGATCCAGTTCGGCAAATGGCTACCCACCCTGCAAGCGAACCTGGCCCGCGCCGAGGAGCGCGACGCGTTTCACCTCGGCTTGTGGCGCATTCTGGAAGCGAGGGGTATCGGCGGCGCCGACGTGATGCGCTGGGCGTTTCTGCTGGCCAGCGGGCTGTTCCTCGTCTACGGCATCTACCGCGTCGCCGGGTCGGGGCGCTACCGTCTGGACGCCGCGACGCCGCTACTGTCCCGCGTTGCCGCCGAGCATGTTCCCGCGGGATCGTTGTTGGGACGCCGGCGCCGGGCCATGCTCGACAACAACAACCTCTGGGAAGCTGCGCCGAACAGGCGCGCACGGTGCTGATCGCGGCCGGATTGACGGAGCCGCGGCCCGGCGATCCCGAACCGAGCGTGCGCGTGCAGGGCGGTTGGTGGCGGCGCTGGCGAACGCGCCGGCGCACTCTGCGCCTATGGCGGTTGGCCTTCGACCCGATTCCGCAGCTGGTGCCGCGGTCCGCGTGGGACCTCATCAATCGTGAGCTGAACGAACTCAAAGCGGCGCTGGCGAGCGGCGAAGTTGTATTCATCTGAGCACGCCGCGCCAGCAAGTGAGACTGCACTTGCTGGCGCGGCGTGCTCACCAATGGGTTTGCGCGATGCCACAAACCGCGGAACTACGATCGGCTCTCCCCGGCGGCCTGGATCTGCGCGACATGGCGCGGCGTATGCGCGAACTGCGCGATCGCGTGATTCAGGAAGTGGGGCGCGTCGTGGTCGGCATGGAGGCGGTCACGCACCAGTTCATGATCGCCTTGCTGGCGGGCGGCCACGTCCTGCTCGAAGGCGTGCCGGGCGTCGCCAAGACGACGCTGTCAAAAACATTCGCGCGTGTTCTCGGCACCCAATACCAGCGCATCCAGTTCACCCCCGACCTGCTGCCGTCCGACGTGACCGGCACCTATATCTTCGACCGCAAGCAGAACGAATTCGTGCTGCGTCGCGGTCCGCTCTTCTGCCAGGTGCTGCTCGCCGACGAGGTCAACCGCGCACCCGCCAAGACGCAGTCGGCCTTGCTGGAGGCGATGCAGGAAGTGCAGGTCACCATCGAGGGCACCACGCTGCAGCTGCCGCAACCCTTCATGGTGCTGGCGACGCAGAATCCGATCGAGCAGGAAGGCGTGTACCGGCTGCCGGAAGCCCAGCTCGATCGCTTCCTTCTGCGCGTCGAGATGGGCTATCCCGGCCGCAAGGGGGAAGTGGCGATGCTGCGCATGCACAGCTTGCCGACGGCTGAACCTGCGCAGCTGCTGACGGCCGACGCCATCCTCGACATCCAGTCGAAGGTGCCGCACGTGTACGGGGACGATTCGCTGCTGGAGTACATCATCGACCTGGCCGACGCCAGCCGGAACCACCCGGACGTGGCTCTGGGAGCCAGTCCGCGCGCCGCCCTCTGTCTGCTGCGCTGTGCCCGAGCCCGCGCACTGCTTGACGGCCGGCACTACTTCACGCACGAGGACGTTCACGCCATCGCCGTCGGCGTCCTCGGTCATCGTCTGATTATCCGGCCAGAAGCGGAAGTGGAAGGCAAACGGCCGCTCGATGTGGTCCGCGATTTGATCGCAACCGTGCCGGTGTTATTGCCACCGCATTGATCGTACTCGTTTAGCCGCGAGCTTTTGCGAGCGCTGGGTAAAGCGCTCGCAAAAGCTCGCGGCTAAACGAGAAATCACAGCGCCGCACACTCCAGCCCGAACGTTCCTGCCACGGCCGCGTTGAACACCTTGCCTTTGTGGATGTTGACGCCATTTCGCAGCGGCGCGCTGTCGGTTATCGCCTGATCGAAACCCCTTCTTCGCCAGTTGCAGCACGTACGGCAGCGTCACGTTCGTCAGCGCGTAGGTGCTGGTTCGGCCGACCGCGCCCGGCATGTTCGTCACGCAATAATGCACGATGTCCTCGACAATGAACGTCGGCTGGCTGTGCGTCGTCGGCCGCGACGTTTCCACGCAACCGCCCTGGTCGATCGACACGTCGATGATGACGGCCCGCGACTGCATCCGTTTCAGGTCTTCGCGGCGGATCAGGTTCGGCGCCCTCGCGCCGGGGATCAGCACCGCGCCGATCAGCAGGTCGGCGCGGGCCAGGCAGGCGAGAATGTTGTGCCGATCGCTGTACAAGGTGGTGACGTTGCGCGGCATCACGTCGTCGAGATAGCGGAGCCGGTCGAGGTTGACGTCGAGGATGGTGACGTTGGTGCCGAGGCCGGCCGCAACTTTCGCCGCGTTGGCGCCGACGATGCCGCCGCCCAGGATGACGACATGAGCCGGCAGCACGCCGGGCACGCCGCCGAGGAGGAGGCCGCGGCCCTCGAACGGCCGTTCGAGATACTTGGCCCCTTCCTGAATGCTGATGCGGCCGGCCACCTCGCTCATCGGCGTCAGCAGCGGCAGGTTGCCTTTGCGCGTCCTTGATCGTCTCGTATGCGATGGCGGTGATGCCGGAGGCCAGCACGGCACGGGTGAGGCGCTCGTCGGCGGCGAAGTGGAAGAAGGTGAAGACGACTTGTCCCGGCCGCATCATCGGCCATTCGACCGGCAGCGGCTCCTTGACCTTCACGACCAGGTCGGCGTTGTTCCACACGTCGTCGGCTGTGGCAACGATCTCGGCCCCGTGTTCGCGGTACTGGTCGTCGCTTATGCCGGAGCCTTGACCGGCGCCCGCCTGGATCAGCACTTTGTGGCCGGCTGGGTCAGTTCCTCGACGCCGACCGGGATCATGGCGACGCGGTATTCGTGGGTCTTGATCTCATTCGGAACGCCAACCACACACATCTTCCCGTGCGGCATATCGCTACCTCGTGGAGAATGGATTGTGAAACGAGGAACGCTCGCCATTCTCCAGTGGTGCGGTGATAGAATCAAGGCGGGATCGGGCTGATGCTGGTTCCGACGCAGAACGTTGGAGGGAGGCTCGCTTGAGCTTCCCTGCCAGAATCACATCACTTGATTTCCGGGCCTCGCAGATTCGGGTCGTAGACCTTGTTCTTGTCCACCACGACCGTCAACGTCGAGGTTTCCCACACCGCGTAGAACTCGGGAGTCAGGAACGGCGATTCCACCGGGCGCGCAGGGTCGTTGGCATCGGGAGCGCGTCTCTTTTGCGTGCCGGTGGTTGTGGCACGCATATAGGCAACGGCTACCTTGTTCTCGCCGAGGCAGACACCCACGACGCGGTAGTTGCCGCTGGTGTCGATTGCCGCCGAATGGGGGATGCCATCCGGGCCGAGGAAGGAGATGGTGCCGCCTGGTTTGTCCAGCGTCTTGCCGTTGTACGTCACCTGGCCGCTGATTTCGGTGTGCGACGGTCCGCAGCCGGACAGGAATAGGAACACGACTACCGTGGAAAGAACAAACGACCGAAACCGAAGGCTACGCATGATAATCGAGGTCCGGGAGCGAATCGCGGCAAGCGGGAACCGAACACCTCCCCTGTGAAAGCGGGAAGGCTTCCGACCGTGTCAAGGCATGGTGAACACTTCAGTGCCATTCCTCGTAGACAGCGCCACAAGGATGTTATTGGCACTGTAATTGAAGAAGTGAACGCTTCCATCGCACATCAGAAAGTTGGCGCCGCCCGGATGATTGCTCCAGTAGTGAGTCTGATCGCAGGGGTTGGCGATCGAACCCGGCAGAAAACCGATGTTGGTCGTCGGGCACGGTTGTCCGTTCAGGCCGAGCGTGTTCCAACCGGCTAACGAAGCCGGGTAACCCGTATCTCGGGAGGCCATGCAATTGTCCCCGATGGAGCTGCCGTCGTAGCCATTACCGGCGAACCACCAACCGAAATCGAGGTCCACGCTGGGCGGGCGAGTCGCCGACGATGAGCGTGTTCTCCGTCCCGTCGGTGACGTCCGTCATTCGGACGAGCGAGTTCTTGTAGAGTACGCCGTCATCCGAACCGGAGATGGTGCCGCTGTTGCCGAGATACTCGGTGAAGGCGATGGGGCCGTTTACATTTAAGGAGGCCCCATTGACCAGCATAAGCTGGGTTACGGTGCGCGGGTCCATCGGGCAGACGTAGCATTTCATAGGCTCGCCCTCGCCGGGGTTGCCTCCAGAAAACACGTTGGAATTCGTGTTGATGGCGTAGGTGCTGGCGACATTCCAGAGGTTCGCCTGTTCCATGTACGGTAGGATGTAGGCCAACCAGCTCCAATACTCCCGAGACGGATCGTTGTAATTGACACCCGACGGGAAAGTGTTATTGGCACCGTGGTACTGATGCAGTGCGAGACCGATCTGATGGAGGTTGTTCTTGCACTGCGAGTTGATGGACGACTCACGCACCATCTGGACGGCGGGCAGCAACAGCCCGATGAGGACGGCGATGATCGAGATCACCACCAGCAACTCGATCAGCGTGAAGCCCGAACGGCGAGGAGAAGAACGCATGAACGAGTCTCCTGAACCGAAGAGAGGACTGAGAAATACCGAGACAGTTATTCTGCGATCGAGAGAAAGTATAGCGTGCGAAGAGCGTCGCCTGAGAGAGAAGGGCGGAAAGGGAGGAACCCATCTAGCGAGTAGGTAGACCCCCAAATGGGTAGGGCTACGCAGACGCACACATACCTGTTTATGTGATAACCAACCGGCCCAGCGATTGCAAAGAGAAATTTGAAAAAAATGAAAAAGACGGGACATCGCAGATTACGGCGTCAACGGCGGGGAAATGTGCGGAGACCACCGTAGTCCGTCCAGGCGCACCCACGCTCTTCGCCGCCAACGGTCCCGCGGCTCGGTCGTGGCCGCCCGCAGCGTCCGGCCCTCTGGGACGCGGTCGATCTCGACTCAGGAAGCATCCCGCTTCGTGCCTGCCGAGTATGGAAGCCGGCATTGGCCGCATCATTCGTAGAGAGATAAGGGGACATCGTGCATTTTCTATGAAACAATCTACGGCTTCCGTTTTCTCTATCTTTTCTCTTCTATTAGGCGAGCAGCAGGTTCTAAGTTCCCGTAGCCGAAGTCGCCAGACTCCGGGTTTGGACGCTCCACCCGAAGTCTGGCGACTTCGGCTACGGGTAATTAATTTCCCGCCGTTCGCCTTACACAGGCATTCCGGATTCCAGGAAGTAAATGAACCGCCAGATGAGGCCCGTCTCACCTCGTTCGATGACGGCGCAGGTGATCGAGTTCGCGCATACGTCGCAGTCCCGGCTCCGTGATCCGCGCTCCCAACTACCGATAGCTCGCTCCGAGAAACCGGTTATCCGGGCAAACTGTTTCCGACCCAGACCGTACCTCTGCCGGACCCGGGCAACACACTTACTGGCAGCAACCGGCAGCAGCCTGGATTTAGGGAGCGACCTGGCTGCCGCGTGCGATCCGTTCGTTTTTTTGCTGCACATTGTGAAACACCTCCTCCGCTATTATCTCTCGCTTCGTGTTCCTTCACCATTGCTCGCCGCCTCCAGCCCGCTCAGTATCGCTCGCAGAGCCGCCGTACCGCGCCGCAGCACCTCCGCCGACGGCAGCGGCACCTGCAACGTCGGCCGCCCGTTCGCATCCGTCGTCACCAATCCTTTCACACCGACCGCCGCCAGGACCTCCAGAAACTGCACCGCCGCCGTCGCCAAAGTCTGCTCGCTGTCGGCCGCCGGAGGCGCGGGAAGGAGTACTTGCGTTGGCTCGGCCTCCGGCTTCGGGATCGGCAGCGGTTCCGCGGCGACCAACTCGCGCACGGTTTCGAGAAACGCCTGATGGCCGAGCGAGCCGAACATCACCTCGTCGCTGGTTCCGCTGAAGACGCCGTCGAAGAGCGGTCCGTTTGCGCTCCAGCGTTCGCAGCACGCGCTCCTCGATGCTGTCGCGCGTTACCAGGTTGAACACCTGCACCGGCCGATGCTGGCCCATGCGATGCACGCGGGCGATGCGCTGCTCCAGCACCGCGGGGTTCCACGGTACCTCCAGGTTGATGACCGTGTCGGCCGCTTGCAGGTTCAAGCCGGTGCCGCCCGCGTCGGTGCTGAGGAAGACACGGCACGATTCGTCGTCGCGGAAGCGCTCCATCAGAGCCGCGCCGCTCCTTGCCGGGGACGTTGCCGTGCAGCACCACGTAGCCGACGCCCTGCTTCTCGACCACCTCCGCCGTCTTGCGCAGCATCATCTCCCACTGGCTGAAGACGACGACCTTGTGCGGTCCGGCGTCGAGCAGCTCGCGCAGCAGCTCGGCGAATTCCTCCAGCTTCGGCGAGACGTTCGTCTGCTTGTCGAGCAGGAACGTGCTGTCGCACAGCATGCGCAGGTTGGTGATGCAGCACAGAATGCGCCGGCGATCGACCTCGGTGAGGTACTTGCTTGCAGACAGCCGGGCGAGCGTGTGCTGCTGCTCCTCGTAGGGGCCGCGCTGGGCCTCGGCCATCTCGACGAAGACGGTGTTGTCGGTGCGTGCCGGCAGCTGCGACAGCACTTCGGCCCGCGTTCGCCGCAGCAGGATCGGCGCCAGTTTTTCGCGGATCTTGTCGAGGTTGCGGTAGCCGATGCAGGTTGCCTTTGGCGTCGAGGACGCGGTGATCGTGCAGGAACTGGAACGCCGGGCCGAGCCGGCGGTCGTCCACGAATTGCACGATGCTGTACAGTTCCTCCAGCTTGTTCTCCAGCGGCGTGCCGGTCAGCACGATGGCGTAACGGCTGCGCAGCTTCTTGACGGCCCGCGTCGTCTTCGATTCCCAGTTCTTGATGCGCTGGGCCTCGTCGAGCACGATCAGGTCGGGCTGCCAGGCGTTCAGCTCGTCGAGGTCGCGCACGGACGATCTCGTAGTTGACGAGCCGGTAGAACGTCGGCTGGCTGTACTGCGCGCGCCGCTGCGGCGTGGTGCCCTCGATGACCTGCACCGTGCGGCCGGTGTACTTGCGGATTTCGCTTTCCCACTGGTACTTGACCGAGGCCGGGGCGACGACGAGGACGCGCTCGATGCCGCGCTCGCGGGCCAGCAACTCGGCGGCGGCCAGCGTCTGGACCGTTTTGCCGAGGCCCATGTCGTCGCCGAGGATGCACCGGCCGCGACAGGCGGCGAACAGGGCGCCGCGCATCTGGTAGGGATACAGCGGCACGGTCAGCAGGCTCTCCAGGGCCGGATCGGTCTCGCCGCGTTCGAGCTTGTCGAGCAGCGCCGCGCTCGCGCCGGGCCATGTCGCGGCGTTCGATCTCGCGCGTCATGAACTCCATCGCGTCGGAGGAGATGGTGACGTGTTCCGGCACGTCGGCCAGGGCATCGATGAGGTGGTCGTAGCGGTCGCCGGCCTTCCAAAGGCCGCGCGGATCGAAGAACGTCTCGGCCAGAACCGTGAGCTGATCGGAATGGCGCGGCGGCAAGTGCAGGCCGAGGCGCAGTTGTTCGCCGTACTGGAGAAAGACTCTGGGCGCGTGACGGCGGCCTTGCGCTGGCGGAGCTGCGGCAGGACGTCGTCCTTGAAGGTGGCGAGGACGGCCTCGATGTGCTTGCAGGTGCCGAGGGTGTTGGTCTTGAAGTCGGGACAGTCGCAGGTGTTGTCGCCGACGTCGAAGCCGCGGATGCTGACGCGATACTGGCCGCCGGACTTCGGGATTGGCGACCTGGTAATCGCTGAAGACGCGGTTGCGGCCGAGGTTGTGGATCTGGAACGGCTCCGCCGCGGCGCGGCGTTTGCGTACTTCGATTTGTTCTTCGCGGAGCATGGGGTCGAACCTTCGAGTTGCCGATCATCCGCCGCTCGCCAATCACGTACCGGGCTTCCTTGTCCAGGTTATGGTTTCTTCTCAGAGCGATCGTGAAAAGAAGCACTTGTCAACGGAGGTCGGGCAGACCACTAGAATAGTAGCGAAGATTCAGCAGTTGGTCTGCGGAGTCGTGTACTGCCTCAGCGGATCGCGTCGGAGAGCCGGATGCGGTCAATCCATCCATGTGGTTCAATGAACGGGGGGCGAGGAAACGGGAGCCTGCGGCAATGCGGGAAATGACACCAGGAGGGAGCATTCCTCAGACGAACGAGGCAGACTTCCCGCGTCGTTCCTCGACTCCACTCTGACAGGCTCGACGTCAGTGTTTTCGGCGCGGCGTAACAACCGTTATGGGTATTGAACACAGGACGACATCCAAGCATGCGCATTCTCGTTACCGGCGGAGCGGGCTATGTCGGCAGCCATGCCGTCAAATGGCTGCTGGCCCGCGGCCACGACGTCTGGATTTACGACAATCTTTCGACCGGCCACCGCGCCGCCGTGCCCACGGATCGGCTGATCGTGGGCGACTTGGCGGAACGCGACCGGCTCGATCACGCCCTGGTCGAGTACCGTCCCGAAGCAGTGCTGCACTTCGCTGCGTTCGCACTGGTCGGTGAATCGGTACGGCAACCGGCGAAATACTATCAGAATAACGTCATTAATACGCTGTACCTTCTCGATGCGCTGCGTCGCCACGGGATCGGCCGTTTCGTCTTCTCCAGCACCTGTGCCGTCTACGGGGAGCCTAGTATCGTTCCCATCACGGAAGACGAGATAACGAAGCCGGTCAATCCCTATGGCAACACGAAGCTGGCGGTGGAGCGGGCGTTGGCCGATTTTGCTGGGGCCTACGGATGGGGTGTCGCGATCCTGCGCTATTTCAACGCCGCCGGCGCCAGTGCGGATGGCAGCATCGGCGAGGACCACGATCCGGAAAGTCATCTGATCCCGATCGTGTTACAGACCGCACTCGGCAAGCGCTCAGCCGTCGAGGTGTTCGGCAGCGACTACCCCACGCCGGACGGCACCTGCATCCGCGATTACATCCACGTCGAGGACCTGGCGACGGCTCACCTGCTCGCGCTGGAAGCTCTCGCACCGGGCAAGATCTTGCACTGCAACCTCGGCACCGGGCGCGGCCACAGCGTCCGCGAAGTGATTCGGGCCGCGGAGGAAGTCACGGGCCGAAAGGTGCCGGTGAAGGAAGGGCCGCGCCGTCCCGGCGATCCGCCGCTGCTCGTGGCGGCAGCCGACAAGGCACGGCGTGAACTCGGGTGGGAACCACGCTACACGGAGTTGCGGGCGATTGTCGAAACGGCGTGGAACTGGCATCGCAAACACCCGGATGGCTATGCTGATTGACCGTGACGGCGCTGCTGATCATCGACGATGGGCGCTTCTTGTGACGAAATCAGCGCGTTGAGTGTTCGCGGAAGTGGTGTTCACGACGGTGATGTCGGATTCTCTGGAAGTTGAAGTTGATCGACGAGTTCGAGAACGATCCGCCACGCCGCGTCGAACGGGATCAATGCGACCTGTGTTTCGGCTAACAGTTCATCATACCCGATCGCAGCCCGGTTCTGCACCTCGCCCACCGCGAACTCGGCTCGCGCAATCGGTATCGATCGGACTGCGCATTTCCTCACCAGATAGTCGCGAATCTTCGTGATGCTGAGCGACTTGCCCTGGTCCTTTACGATGCGAGCGATATCGAATACGTCCTGGGGGCGCGTTCGATTTCGCGGCTTCTGTTGCAACAACGCTCGCAGTTTCTCGGCAAGGATGTCTTCGAGGGCGCACACGCGGATCGTCGCTTGCTTTCCGAGAGGCCGAACGGCGGCCTCACAGACGAGGTCGTTCAGGCTTACTTCCACGCTCACGACGGTCGCAACATTCCGCTGCGTACTTTCATAGTCTGCGAAGTAGCGGTCGTTGGGGAATTGATACCCGACCGCAATCTGGAACGTCGGAAGGGTGGCTTCCTTTCGTGCCGGATTGCGTTGAACCTTCTGACACTTGATTTTGACACCGTGTCGCCGTCCGCCCGCCACAAGCGCTCTGTCGAACAGCGAACGAACCTGCGCCGCATCGTCGGGAAACGTCGCCGATGCGGTGAAATCCAGGTCCAGCGTCGCACGTGGATTGCCGTAGACGAAACGTAAGGCGTTGCCGCCCTTGAAGGCCAAAGCGTGCTGCAAATCTGGAAAAGCACCCAAGCAATCGAGGACAACAAATTGCACAAACCGCTTCCGCGCTTCGTCCAACGTCGTCTTGACCCGCCGTCGCCAGGCATCCATTTCCGCCAGAGATGTCGGATAAAGACGATCCGTCATCTATTCCTCCTTCAATTCGCCCAGAACGCCCAGCGGAATATTCAGGGACAAATTCCAGTCGGCAGAGAACTCCGAGGCATAAGGTGCCGCCGCGACAAGTTTGACCGAACCGCCACGTGCCAGATGCTTCTTCCATTCGCCTAAACGTGGATGTACGAGTCTGAGCGATTCGAGCAGAAATCCGACCCGGTGACGGAGGATTCCCATGTTCAAGCGTTCGGTATAGTGAACCAGTTTCTCGACATCGAGGAGGGACCGGGACTGCCGCCATGCGCAGGACCGTCACAATTCCCCCGGCTTCGTCCGGCGATCGAATCGCGTCGAGAAGAGTTCGCTCCCTGTCGGTCACGTAGATGGGCAATCCCTGGCTGAAGACAGTTGTGTGACCGAAATCCCATTCGCCCTTGGTCCGCGTCCAGTGAACGGTCACTTCCCCGACCATTTTCGGTTGCTTCGGCTTCGGGCGAGGAAGGTCGATCCACTCTTCAGGACTTGTTCCCAATGGAATTCGTTCCGGATCGGGTGGGTTGTAGTCCGTAACGTGGATCGTATTGGGAATCACCTCAGTCAGGGCGTGGTTTGCCATTGCCGTCAGGTAACTGAAAACCGCGTAGGGGTTCGCTTCCTGGATGACCTGCTCTTCGGAGACGGGCAGGATCGCTGCATAGGGGACGTCAACTCGGTAAACGTCTCCTGAGCCGTTAATTCGGGCGACTTCCTTGGCCTTCAAGAGTTCATGGAGCACTTTAGCCGCCTCTTTCTCACCAGGAAGAGGAACCCCCTCCCCATGAGCTATCCGGCGGCAATCGACGAGGATACGCCACGCAGAGACAACACGTCTACGTTCTGCCGCCAAGCGACGAAGTACTTGTGACGCGATCTGTTGTGCCCACCGCATGTTCGCTTTCCAGGATCGACCATTGTCAATGCAGTATTTCTCGATGGATCATGTGGTGACTTTTGATTTCGGAGGGAGCAAGGAAGTTGACAACCAGCTCGTGCTAGAGTCCTTAGGACTCTAGCACGAGCTGGTCTGCACGTCAAGACAGAAATGTGAAAAAAAAGTCCCGGCCTCACGGCTTTACCCGCCGTGCCTCGACAACCGTCATCCGTCCATAGCCGTCGGCCCAGCGCGCCTCGAACTCCGCTTGGCCTGCGAAATCGTCCGGTCCCATCCGGGCTTTCCAGTCTCGACTCAGCTTCCCGGTAAAATCCACGTCCACCTTCACCAGGTATTTCCCCGGCGGGAGCGTCGGCTTGCCCGTCTTCCACGCAGCGGCGCGTCGAGAATCCTTCGCCGCCGTCAGCGTCAACGTGTGCTGCCAGAGCCGTCCTCCGCCCCATACGCCGCGATCGGAAAACGCAATCGGTTCATCTTCCCAGGCCCGTTTCGTTGCGTCCCAGGCATACACGCGCACGGCCAGCAGCTTATCGGCCCATTCCGGCGGCGTCTCGCTCAGCTTCAGCCAGATCTCGCTGCCGAACTGGAGACGGTCCGTCGCTGGCTTCGGTAATTCCTCCGCCTTCGTGTACTTGTCGCCGACGATCGCGGCGTAATCCTCCAGCCAGGCGCGGAACGCCTTGTAGCCCTGATCGCCGGGCAGGATCTTCTTGCCGCCGCCGTGCTTCACCTCGTTCAGCGGCTTCAGCAGCAACAGACTCTTCTCCGGCTCCATCGGGTTCAGCGACTTGCTCTCGCGGATCAGATAGTTCATGGTCGCCTCGGCGCCGCCTTTCTTGATCCACGCCACCCGGTCGCCGTGTTCCTTGCGCCGCTTCTCGCACTCGGGATCGCCTTCGATGTGACAGCTCATGCAGCGGAAACGCAGCGACCAGATGTTGCGCTCAAACGATTCCAGCAGCTGGTCCTTGCGAGCGTGACGAATCGCTTCGACGGGCTTCGCCGGCTTGGCGACGTCCGCGGTCGCCAGTTTCGGCGCGTCGCGCAACTTTGGATCAGCACAGCACGCTTTGACCCACTCGGCGAACGCCTCGTACTCGATCTTGCGCACGTTCTCGTGGATGAGGTTCGGACCATCGCGCCGGTCCTCGCGCATGTTTATCAGCTTGAGGATCTTCGACGCCGCGGGATCCTTCAGGTCGATCAGCCCCTGGTCGCGCAGCGATAGGAAGGTCTTTTCAGACGACGGCAGGATGTAATTCTTCAGATCGACGCCGGACAGGTGGCACTGCACGCAGCTCGACGGGTTCGGCGATTTGAAGATCGGCACGATCCGTCGTTCAAAGACCTGCTCCGGCGTCGGCTCGGCGGCAGGGGAGAAGAGGGAAACGAGAAGGAGGTACTGGTACATGGAGGCGCTCTCCGCTTCCGCCGCAAGCGGGAAGCCGATCATTTCTGCTGTTGTTCAAAACGGGTGATCTTCTCCACGCGGCGGGCGTGGCGGCCGCTCTCGAACTCGGTTTCCAGCCAGATGCGGATCATGCGGTCGATCAGTTCCTCGCCGAGCAGGTCGGCCGACAGGCACAGGACGTTGGCGTCATTGTGGCGGCGGCTCATCTCGGCGGTGATACTGTCGTGGCAGGGGGCGGCGCGGACGCCCTTCACCTTGTTGGCCGCGATGCACATGCCGATGCCGGTCCCGTCGATCAGGATGCCGCGCTGAGCGCGGCCCGTTCGGACAGCTTCCGCCACCTGGAAAGCGTAATCGGGGTAATCGACGTTCTCGCGCCGCTCGGGCCCGACGTCGATCACCTCGTGGCCGAGCTGCTGCAACACCGTCACGATGCGCCGCTTCACTTCGAAGCCGCGATGGTCGCTGCCAATGGCAATCTTCATGGCTATGCCGCTCCCATCCCTCCACCCACACAGGCCTTGCTATTTTATTGTTTTGCAGGCGGTGGTGGAAATGGTGCAAGGATTTCCGCGGTCCAAATGTCGAGATGCTTCCAGATGGCGGCAGCGCATTCCTCGTAGACGGCACGGTCGTGGCCGACGGGGTCGGACAGGTCTTCCCCCGCCGGGCTGAGCAGGCGCGGCGCCTCCGTCAGTCCCGCCGAGGCGGCCTCCAGGGCCTCGACGTGATCGTTCGTCATGCCGATGAGATAGTCGGCCTGAAGGAGCAATTCCGCGGACAGGCCGCGGCTGCGGTGGCCGGACAGGTCGGCGCCGTAGGTCGCGGCAACCTCGACGGCATCGGACGCCGCCGGCCCACCGGAATAAGCCGACAACCCCGCCGAGATGAGCAGGAAGCCGCGCTGCGGCAGCTCTTCCGGAGTGCAGCCGAGTCGATCGCTCAAGCGCTTCTTGCACAACGCCTCCGCCAGCGGACTACGACAGGTGTTCCCGGTGCAGACGAAAACGATGAGGCAGACGGTCTGTCGCTGCACCAACTCGGCGGCTACGGCCCCTTCGCGCAGCACCTGCCAACGCTCCTCGGCCAGATGGACGATGGTCGTTCCCGCCGGAAATCGGGCCGGGCCATCGTCGATGACCAGGTCCAAGCTCCCGGCCAGCGCTTCCCAGTAGGTGTCCCGAGCCGAAGGACACCAGCCGTCCGGTGCTGCTGCCGCCTCGGCCATCCGAATCGAGTCCGGCAGAAAACGCAGCACCTCACGGATAAGTTCGTGAGCCGGACTGCGCAGATGCAGTGTCCCGGACGGATTAACATGACCCCGGACGGACTCCGGTAGTCGTTCGGCAGCAGGTTTGGATAAGCTCAGCGTCACGGGACCAGGCCACAGGCGGCGAACAAGACGACGGCCAAGCGGCCCGAGCAACGGCACCCACACGCGCGCACGAACTCGCCGCTCAACGCCATGGAGCAGGAGTCGTCGCGTTCCTGCAACAGCTGACGCAATTTCGCGCACGCTTCCACCGATTGGCCGTTCGCCGCGAGGACATAACCCGCTTCGGTCGGCAGCAGGACGATTCGACCAGCCTGGAGCGCCGACACCACGGACCGGACGGCGGCATCCGGATCGGGGACGCTTCGCCAGTCGATGACCTCGGGCATTGTTGCGACCCCGGCTGTGATGAAATCGTGAACTCGACGCACGGGATGGGGTGGACATTAGTCTATCCGCTGACCGATACGGGACAAGACGCGCCGGCGCAATATTCGCTTGCACGAATCGAGGAAACGTGCGAGGATTGCAATTCGATTCCTGAAGATCGTCTCTGCCCATTCGGAGGGAATGACCCGATGACTACTCGACGTGAGATGAGTATCGGCCTCGCCGCGCCGGCGGTGTGGACCTTCCTCGTCATTCTGATTCTGGGCATCGTGCGCCCTGCCAAAGCCGCCGATGATCCCGTCAAAGCCGAGGCGCAGCGCCTGGCTGTCGAACTGCGCCAGTGCCAGGCCGAGAACAAGCAGTTGCGGGCCGAACTGAAGGATGAACAGTTGAAGAACGCGATCGACGTGGATCAGGAGATCAAGCGGCTGCGGGATTTGCTCCGTTTCGCGCGGACCAAAAAGCGGTGGAGAATTTACTGGAGAGGGAGAAAGCTGAGCGTAAGGCGCAAGAAGCACTTACCGCCAAACTTTTAGCCGAGATCAAGCAACTTAACGACGAGCTGTCGAAGAAGACCGCGGACACGAAGCATCTCGAGGAGCGTCTCAACAAACTGATCGAGCAAGTTGCGGCCCTCCAGGCGGAACTCAAGCAGCTGCAGCCGAAGAAGACGGGGCAGCCGAAGCAGCCCGAAGACGGCCCAACCGCGGAGGAGCGGAATCGCCGCCAGGCGGCGGAGCAGCTGACGCAGGTGCCGCCCATCGAGCCGAAACAACCAGAAGGCCCGACCCTGGAGCAGCTGAAACGCCTGGCCGACGAGTTGCGGTTCCGCGAGGAAAAGACCCGCGAGGCGGATGCGCTACGTCTGGCCGAGCTAGCACGTCTGGGCGAGCAAGCGCGGCTGGCCGAGCAAGTGCGGCCGGAGCAGGCCGAAACGCGCGACAAGGAGAAACGCGCTGCCGAGGAGGCGCGGCGGCGTGAGGAACAGGCACGCGCAGAGGCAGAGACGGAACGCGAGCGCACCGATCAAGCGCTTAAGCAAGCTGAAAAGGCCCGGCGCGACGCCGAATTGCGCGAGAAAGAGGTGCGTGCGGCCTCTGAGCTGAAAGTCGATCCCGCACGCCTCGAAGCCGAAATCCGGGCCGCGAAGTTGGAGGCGAAGTTGCAGGTGGTGCTAATGGCTCACGAAGACTTGCGCAAGGAGGCGAACCGGCTCCGCGAAGAGCTGGACGCCGAACGAAAGGGCCGCCTTGAACAGATGGGACGCGGAGCTGCGCTGGACCCAAAGACTCAGCAACGGCTCGATCATCTTGAAGCGGTCGTGACGAAACTCAGCATGGTGGTGGAAGCATGATGAAGAAGAATGAATTGCCCCCGTCCCGGTCCCGATAAATGATGCGCGGCCAGACGGCCCAGTAACCGATCTCTGTATCCCTTGCGGAGGACTGAACCGATGTTCTGTCGACATAGCTTGTCCTGCCGTCTGATGCGTCCGGCGGCATTCGCACTGTGCCTCGCTCTCTTCACCCTGGGAAAAGCCGTCCCGACCGCAACCGCCGCGGATGCGAAGGACGACGCCATCCAAAAGCTGGAAGAACAGCTACGGCGGGCGACGGATCGGATCGACGAACTTCAGAAGATGCAGAAACAAGACAAGGAGGAGAACGCCCGACTGCGTGAGGAAAGTGCGTGCTGCGCAAGAATGCAACCGATCGAGCTGGCCGCATTGCTGGAGAAGGCTAAAACCGAGAACGCGAAAGTGACGCTGGAAGCTCTCCGACAACGCCAGGTCGCCGATGTGGAGAAGAAGCGTGCCGAGGAGTTGGCCGCCGTCCTGGCCGACACGGCGAAGGCACTGGAGAAGGAACGCGCTCGTGCCGAGGCTACCCGTCAAGAAGCCGAAGTGCAGCGGGCCGTCGCCGAAAAGAGCGCGCCTCCTCGCGCCAGACCGTTGTGAAAGCTCTCAAGGATGCAGCACAGCTGACAACGGAGATGGACGCCGAACGTCCCAAGGCCAAAATCGCCGTCGCCGAACGGGTCCAACTGCAAGATCGCGTCGAGCAACTCGAAAAGCGTGTGCGCGAGTTGGAGAAGCAGTTGGAGCGCACCAAACCGGGAGCCGACAAGATCGACGGCAAGATCACGGCCCTCGACAAGAAGTTGGTCAAGCTCAACCGCGGCAGCGACGACGGCGTCAGCAAGGATCAGGTGCTGGACGTGTATCGCACCGAGCCGAAACCGCTGTACCTCGGCCGGGTGACGGTCATCGCGGTAACGCCGAAGGAAGCGGTCGCCAAGCCGATCGAGGCGCTCAAGGAGGCGATCAAGGTCGGCGACATGGTGACGACGCAACTCGTACCGAAATGAACGGACGCGGTACTTTCTGGATAGTAGCTCGTTGACGCCCGCCCATCGTTCGGATTATAGTGACGGGGTTGACTCGCCATCCTTCAGAGGATGCCACCATGTCCCGACGTGGTCGGTGCCGTTGCGGGACCGTTCTCGGATTCGAGTCGGGACCGAACGGCTACAAATGCGCTGCCCCACCTGCGGTGCCGTGGTTCGCTTGCGCCACCGACGATACCCCGGATCCCGTCGAACGGCGCCAGAGGCAGAAATCGGGGGTTCTCGCTTTTCGTCCGCCCGCCCCTTCCGATCCCGAATCTCCTGTCGAAGAAGGGCCGCTGGTTTCGCCGGATGATTACAACTACGACGCCCTCCGTCCCGGCGAGTTGCCGGTCGTCGAGTTGGTTCCGCTGTCGGAGCTGGCACCCGCTCCCGACGCTTCGTTCTGGCGGCGCTGGTGGCTGCCGCTGACTGCCCTGTTCGTCGTGGCAACCTCGACGGTCGTGATTATTCTGATGTTGCGTGGGTAATCGTGTTTTCAGTACCTCTGAACCCGACGCGTAAGCGAGGGAGGCGACTCTACCCTCGCTGACGCTTCGGGCTTCCACGGTAGCCCGAAGCGTCAGCGAGGGTCAGCGTGTTCCCTCGCTGACGCTTCGGGCTCTGATCTGTAATCGGGAGCGACATGAGCAGACTGACGGGTAAGACGGCCCTAGTGACGGGCGGCGGCAGCGGCATCGGGCTGGCGGTGGCGCGGTTCCTGTTGGCGGAAGGCGCCCGGGTGGCGATCACCGGACGCAGCGACGACAAGTTGCGCACGGCGGCCGCGTCTCTCAACGCCGGCGACCGTCTCATCTGGCACGCCGCCGACGTGTCGAAGCCGGAGCCGGTCGAAGCGCTCGTGAAGGACGTGACGACACGCCTCGGGCGGATCGACATTCTCGTGAACAATGCCGGGGCCAACATCAAGGAACGCACCTTCCGGGAATTGACGCCGGAGACGTGGAAGTACCTCGTCGGTGCCAACCTCGACGGGGCGTTCTACTGCATGTCCGCCGTCCTACCGCAGATGTTGGAGCGGAAGGACGGACTGATTATCAACGTCAATTCGACTTCGGGTAAACGCGCCGGACCGCTCGGCGGCGCGGCCTATGCGGCCGCCAAGTTCGGTTTGCGCGGCCTGTCGATGGCCGTCGCTGCTGAGGAGAAAAACAGCGGCGTGCGGGTGACGAGCATTTACCCCGGCGAAGTGGACACGCCGATCCTGGAAAATCGGCCGACGCCGGTAAGCGAGGATCATCGCAAGGGGATTCTTCAGCCGGAGGACGTGGCCGCCGCCGTCGTGTTCGTGGCCATGCTGCCGCCGCGCGCCTGGGTGCCGGAACTGGTTATCGCGCCGACGCGGCAGCAGTACGTGTGAAACAATCAGAGCCGGAAGCATCCGTAAGCGACGGTTTTGACAGCACCGTCGCCGGCTCGGGAAGGCCAAATAACAATCGAGGCCGGACGAATCAGCGGTTCGCCCGGCCTCGGAGAGACCCGAAGGGACTCGGATCAGTTCGCTCACGCCAGCCGCGCTCGCACCTTTTCGGACAGTGCGGCAACCGCGCGGTTGGCTGTCTCCAGTTCGCTTTCGATTTCCTCGATCCGCTGGACCGCCTGCCAGCAAAAGTGTTCTTCCTGCTCGGCGTTCAGCCGGTTCAGCTCCTGGTAGAGCATCTGGCAGTAGTCGAACCCCTGCGACAGCTTCCACGCCTCGGGGCTGTAGACGGCTTTGAGGTCCCAGCTGCCGTCCTCGGTCAGTTTCTCGACGGTGACGTAATCGACGACGTAGTTGATCGGCGTGCCGCTGGTCTTTTGCGGGACGCCCTCCGTGGTGACCCAGTAGCGCGTGTCGTCGGTCTCCAGTTTCAGTTCGAGCCGGCCCCACGTTTCGGCGACCTGGTGGATCGTCGGCATCTTCCGGAGAGAATGGAGATCGGGTCGGATGATGGTACTATTCATGACGCATCGACTCCCCTTGCGGCGGATCGCATCCGGCGGTAACCGCTCCACGGCGAAATAAGTTCAAGCGAGTCCACGTGATCGGTGGGATGTTTCGCCAAGCCATCGCCTCGGATGATCCAAGCTATCATTCTTGCACATCTCATACCAGCACCACATTCTATCCTGAAACTCGTTGCCGCCGCGAACGTCGTTCCTCGCAACAATCGGAAAAACCGTTATTTATGGAACGACGGAAGCGAACAGCGGTTTCACTTCGACGACCGGAGAACATGCCGCACGTTAACGAAAGTTAACAGTTTGGACAGGCTTCGCTAACGGTACAGATCACCCCGGATTGGCGCCTTTCACGACGGCCGGTGAAATCACTTACGGACGGTCGGGGGGATAGCCGAAAAGAACATTGAGCACAATCCGCGTAGACGGCGCGGACAAATCGCTAGGAAACGCGGAAAGCGAGAGGAGGAAACATGGAAGGATTGCGCCTGGTGACGGGCGAGGATCTCGCGCCGATGGCTCCGTGTTGCCGCTGTGCCGCGGCCGGATGTCCCTGGGACCGCGTCGCGGGCAAGCCGATGTGCCCCGATTGTCAGGAGTCGCTGGTCATCGGCGAGGGTCCGCCCTTAATCGAGAAGGTCGAATCGCGCGTCTGTGCGGTGTGCCGTCAGATGGGCACGCTGCGCTACATGACCTATCCTCTCCAGTCGCAGCAGCCGTTGGAAGTGGACCTGTGCGGCCATCATCTGCGTGGCCTCCTCAGCCGCCGCCTCGACCGCAACGCCCTGAAGCAGATGGCCCAGATGCTGCGGCGGCTCGGCGTGACGGCGAAGCAGGTGTTCCTGTTGCACGAGGCGTTCTACGACGAAAAAGGCCGGCCGCTGCAGCCGGTGCCGGAGCCGTATTGACCCTAATAGAACGCGGATAACACGGATTAGGCGGATCTACGCGGATCAGCAAGAAGAAAAAAGGAAAAAGACCGCTCAGGGTTTTCTTTTTTTGTCGTCTTGTCTGATCTGCGGGAATCCGCTGCATCCGCGTCATCCGCGTTCTATCAGGGCGCGGGGGGGCGCCGGAACCGTATTGACCCTAATAGAACGCGGATAACACGGATTAGGCGGATCTACGCGGATCAGCAAGAAGAAAAAAGGAAAAAGACCGCTCAGGGTTTTCTTTTTTTGTCGTCTTGTCTGATCTGCGGGAATCCGCTGCATCCGCGTCATCCGCGTTCTATCAGGGGCGCGGGGGGGCCGGAACCGTATTGACCCTAATAGAACGCGGATAACACGGATTAGGCGGATCTACGCGGATCAGCAAGAAGAAAAAAGGAAAAAGACCGCTCAGGGTTTTCTTTTTTTGTCGTCTTGTCTGATCTGCGGGAATCCGCTGCATCCGCGTCATCCGCGTTCTATCAGGGGCGCGGGGGAGCGCCGGAACCGTATTGACCCTAATAGAACGCGGATAACACGGATTAGGCGGATCTACGCGGATCAGCAAGAAGAAAAAAGGAAAAAGACCGCTCAGGGTTTTCTTTTTTTGTCGTCTTGTCTGATCTGCGGGAATCCGCTGCATCCGCGTCATCCGCGTTCTATCAGGGGCGCGGAAACCCAAGGTGCTTCTCCAAGAACCGAAACGTCCCCTGCCCGTGGATCTCATGGCCGCCAGCGAACCACTCGATCTCCGTCTTATCGGGAATCTTGAGCCGGCTGTAATGGCGGCGCACCTTCGCATATTCGTAGGCCACCATTTCGTCGATGCCGACGGGGTCGTCATGGCCGCGCTCGACCATGAACGGCCGGGGTGAAATCAGGGCCGCCATCTCGGCGTAGACCATCGTGTGGCCCATGTTGAACTCCGGCATCTCGTACTCGCCGCTGAACATGTAGCTGCCGCGGAAATCGACCGACACGTTCTTCCACGTCCATTCGTTGAAGTCGCCGGAGCAGATCGACAGGCAGTAGCGCGGCAGAATCGCCGGCACGCGCATCGCCGTCTTGCCGCCGTAGGAGAGGCCGTAGAAGGCGATCTTGTCGGGATCGACGTTCGGCAGCGTCGCAAGCCAATCGAGGATGCGCTCGTGCTGGCGGATGATGAACGAGAAGATCGACAGGCCGAGCGGATTGGCCTTGCGCTGCAGAACGCGAAACTTGTTCTGGCCGATGTACGGGTTCTGCGGCGCGAAGACGATGTAGCCGCGATCGGCGAGCCGGGCGCCGAACGAGTTGTAATACTGCGTCGGCTTTTTCGGATCGACGACCTTGACCGGCGTGCCTTCGAGGCCGTGCTGGCAGACGACGACCGGCCGCTTTTCGCCCGGTTTCAGGTCCTTCGGCAGCAGCAGAATGCCCTCGGCGAACACGTCGGGATAGAGATCGAGCGTCACCTCGTAGCCGGTCCATTTCGGTTCGTCGTAGATCTGCCGTGACTGCGGATTCATCGGCAGCGTCGGTTCCGGCAGCTTGCCAATGACTTCCTCCCAGAGCTGCTTGCGGAACGGCTCGACGGATTTGGCGTACTTCTCCGGCGAGGAGTAATCGAGCTTGGCCCAGAAGGTCTTGGCGCGCTCGCCTTCGGAGTCGCGCATTAGCTTTTGGGTGAAGGCGACGAGTTGGTCGAACTGGCGGTGTTGGCGGACGGCGGGGTCGAACTTTTTGCGGAGCTCCATCGGCAATGTTTCGGCCTTTCGAAGTTTCAGGCGTTCCTTCAAACTGGCCAGTTTAATGAAAAACTCGTCGATGGTCACAGGCCGTCCAGTCTCAATATCAGTGTTCGGGATGACGATGTTTTCGCCAACCGGGAAGGGTCGATTGCCGATTGTCGTGTAGCTTCGACTAGGCGGAAGTTTGCCTGGGGCTGCGCCACCGCGACCCGGTTTCGGTGAGGGCGGACCAGAAATAATAGGGCCTTTATTGAAGTCGCTGACAATCGACCTCGGCGCGATCAGGTCTGCCACTCTCCAGTAGTCATCCACAATAAATTCAGGAAAAAGCGCCCAGACATTTCGGTAAATAGGCTCGTCCCAGAGGTTCCCCGCTGGAGCATATTCCCTATCGCTTGAAGCCACGATTCCGCGAATTCGTTCGTCGAGCTGAGCCGCGAAATAAGCAAGTCGAGAGCCCTCGCCGTAGCCGATGATCCCGATCGGGAGTTGATCCTTCTCCCTGCTGGACCAATCAACTACTGCTAGCACCTTCTGCACTTCGTAGCCGATGATGTGCCGCCCCATCTGATATGCCATGCGATAAATGAACTCGCGGTGTGGCTGATTAGTCATCCGGCCCAGCTTCTCGTTGCCTGACCATGTGTCCTTGCGGTCGATCAGAACTGGGACGATCACCCGGCATCCGTTTTCGACGAGCCAGAGCGGATAGTACGATTCCTTTGGCACACCTGGGGCCAACCCGCAAAACATTTCTGGCGTCCAGTCGGCGTCCGGCAGAGCGATGACATTCGCAACGATCTTGCCCTTCGGTTCCAGCAACAATCCTTCGCCGTCTACGCCGCGGAAAACCGGCCAGCACACGGCATGAATCTTGTACATTTCCGTTTCCGCCACCAGCGACGGCGTCTTCGGACCGCCAACGTATTCCAGATCGGTGAAGGGGACGCGTTCATCGACGACGCCGAGGATCTTCCGCAGGTGCTGGCGGTTTGGCTCGACTGATTTCAGGTATGCCGCAACGGATGAGGCGTCTTGCTTCCAGTAGTCTTTTTGTTTCTTGGGAGCGTCCTGCAACTCACGCATCAGGTACTTGTCGATCCCCTCCACCATCTGCGCCGCGAGATCGCCTTCGCGCATCAGCGGCTTGGTGTTTGGCAGCGGCTCCGAGCGAGCCGCCGGGTTTATCCCGGCGGTTAGGAACAGTACGCACAGCAGACGGCGCATATGGCACCTCGTGTGTGAAGATCGGGAGTAGGCAGCGCGACGAAGCGAGTATAATGCGGATCGAGACGCTATGCCAGCAATTCGTTTAGCCGCGAGCTTCTGCGAGCGCTTCACCGCAAACGCTCGCAGAAGCTCGCGGCTAAACGAGGTAATCGAAACGACACCGTGAACGCACAAACGCAGCATCACCCCGACGCCGACGCCAAACGACACCCCGAGAACGACTTCCTCGTCTTCGTCGTTCTCGGCGGCATCGTGTTTCTGTCGATCCACTTCGCGGGCCGGTTTCACGTCTCGACGCTGGAGGCGGTCAAGATCGACCTGTCGCCGGCGGCGCTGCCGGGCTACGCGGCGCTGTCCCTGGGGCGGCGTGCTGCTTTCGACGGCGCTGGCGGTGCTGTTCGCCATCGGCTACGGCCACTGGACGGCGATCGATCCGCTGGCCGAGCGCTTCATCACGCCGATCCTGGAACAGACGCGCCGCAACCTGCCGGCGGCCGGGTTTCTGCCGCTGCTGGCGATGGGGCTGATGTCGCTGATCCCACACGCCAACATCGGCCTCGAAGTCGCTGCGGTGATCGCCCTGTTCCTCACGCAGATGTGGCCCATCGCGGCCGGGTTTCGCAACGCCCTCAAAGCCGTGCCGCCGCCACTACTGGAGATGGCCGACGCCTTTCACTTCAGCCCCGTCCGCCGGTTCCACAAGATCGAGCTGCCGTTCGGCGCGGCCGGCCTCGTCTGGAACGCCATGCTCGGTATGGCGCGGGCGTGGTTCATCCTCATGGTCGCCGAGACGCTGGTGCAGGGAACGCACGACTTTCGCTTGCCCGGCCTCGGTTCCTACCTCGCCGTGGCGGTGCAGCAGAGGGACACGCGCGCCGTCTTGTGGGCGCTGGCCACGACGGTCGGCATCATCGTCGCGCTGTACCTGCTGATGTGGCGACCGTTGATTGTGTGGGCGCAGAAGTTTCGGCTCGATGAAGAAGGGGCGCTGTCAACGGAAACGTCGAGCGTCCTGCTCTGGTGGCGGCGCTCGTTGCTGTTGCGGTTCGTCGAACGGCTGCGGCGGCGCTTCCGCGGCAAGGTGTCGGCGGAATTGCCGCAGCTGGTCAAGCGGACGGCAACGAAACGGACGCGGCGCTGGCCGGCCCGGTTGACGCGGACCGTGCTGGTGCTGGCCGCCGCTCCCGTCGCCTACGCGGTCTTCCAGCTCGTCATGATGTTATTGGATGTTCCGCTCCGTCAATGGGGCATACTGGTCCTTGCAGCGGGCGTGACGCTCGGCCGGGTGCTGTTGACGCTCTTCCTGGCGACGCTCTGGCGCTGCCGCTCGGCGTGGCGGTCGGCCTGTCGCCGCGCCTGTCGCGCTGGGCGGAGCCGACGGCACTGGTGGCGGCGTCGTTCCCGGCGACGTTGCTCTTCCCGCTGCTCATCGTCATGTTCTACCAGGCCGGCTTTCCTCTCGGAATCGGCTGCGTCATCTTGATGATGCTGGCGGCTCAGTGGTATGTCCTCTTCAACGTCCTGGCCGGCGCCGCCGTGGTGCCATCCGACCTGCGGGAGGCGGCGGCCAGTTTCCGCTTCTCGTGGTGGCGGCGGTTCTGGACATTCCAGGTGCCGGCCGTGTTTCCGTCGCTGGTGGCTGGCTGGGACGCGGCGGCGGGCCTGGCATGGAACGCAAGCCTGGTCGTCGAGGCGCTGACGATCGATGGCGAGATGATCGCGGTCTGGGGCCTCGGTCACGAGATCAGCCAGGCGACGCACGACAAGAAATTCGCCGTCGCCGCCGCCGGTTTCGTCGTGCTGGCGGTGGTGCTGCACCTGTTCAGCAAGATCGTCTGGAAACGGTTGAACGCGCTGGCACGGCAGCACTTTGTGGTGGGACGGTGATACATCTTCCCCCCTCGCCCCGGTACTCCGGGGAGAGGGGTCGGGGGTGAGGGGTGAGAACCAGAAAACTGATAAGTGACTCACCCCTCACCCCCGACCCCTCTCCCCGGAGTACCGGGGCGAGGGGGAAGAAGCCCCCCTCTCCCCGGAGTACCGGGGCGAGGGGGAAAAGAAGCCCCCCTCTCCCCGGAGTACCGGGGCGAGGGGGAAAAGAAGCCCCCCTCTCCCCGGAGTACCGGGGCGAGGGGGAAAGAAGCCCCCCTCTCCCCGGAGTACCGGGGCGAGGGGGAAAAGAAGCCCCCCTCTCCCCGGAGTACCGGGGCGAGGGGAGGAAGAGGATCCCTCTCCCGGAGTACCGGGGCGAGGGGAGAAATTCGACTCCGAGTATCCGCTATGGACCCCGACATCCAAAAACCCGCCATCACCCGCACTGGCCGCGAGCTGTGCGAGGCCTGGGGCGTCTGGCATGAGTTTAACCGTCCCGGCGGCAAGAAGATTGTCGTCCTCCAGGACGTGGACGTCACCGTCCGGCCGCACGAGATTGTCACCATCCTCGGCCCGACAGGCTGCGGCAAATCGACGCTGCTGCGCGTCCTCGCGGGGCTCGTCAAGCCGACACGCGGCCAGGTGCTGTATCACGGCAAACCGATGGACGGCATCAACCCCGGTATGGCTCCGGTCTTTCAAACCTTCGCCCTGTTGCCCTGGCAGACGGCCTCGGAAAACATCTACAACGTCCTGCGCGCGGCCAAGCATTCCAGCGCCGATGCCCAGGCGCGGACCGAACATATCCTTCACGTCGTCGGCCTCGATGGTTTCGCCGGCGCCTATCCGCGCGAGATGTCCGGCGGGATGAAACAGCGCGTCGGCATCGCGCGCGCTGGCCGTCGATCCGGAAATCCTCATGATGGACGAGCCGTTCAGCCAGGTTGATGCGCTGACCGCCGAGGGCCTGCGCAGAGAGGTGCTGAACCTCTGGGACGCGCGCAAGGGCAACCTGTCCTCGATCGTCATGGTCAGCCACGACGTGAGCGAGGTGGTGGCGATGGCCGATCGCGTCATCATTCTCGGCACCAGCCCTTGCCGGGTGCGAACGATCGTCGATAACCGGCTGCCGCGGCCGCGTGAGCCGCGCTGCCGGCAAGTGCTCGCCCTCGTCGATTACCTGCATGAGATCATCACTTTCACCGAAATGCCGGAGGCGGAGAAGCGCGACGAGGGAGCGTTCGAGCCGCTGCCCAAGGCACTATTCGGCGAGATCGTCGGCATGTTGGAATACCTCGACACGCACGGCGGCCAAGAGGATGTGTTTCACCTCGCCGCCGTGATGAATCGCAAGTACAACCACGCCATTACAGTCGCCAGCGCCGCCGAGATGCTCGACTTCGTTTCGACCGCTCGTCGCCTGGTGGTGCTGGAGCGTGAAGGCCGGCACTTCGTTCGGGCCAGTCCGGCGGATCGGAAGAAGCAATGGTGCGAGAAGTTGCAGCGGTTGCGGCTGTTTCGAGAGGTTGTCGCCCTGCTGGAGAAACAACCGCGCCGGCAGATCACGTCCGACAAGGTGCTGGAGATGCTGCACGCCAACCTGCCGAGCGAGAACTTCGAGAAACAGTTCGAGGCCCTCGTCAACTGGGCACGCTACGGCGATCTGTTCATTTACAACGAAGGCGCCAAGACGCTCGCGCTGCCGTGAACCGATTCGATCGACGAACTGGTGTTGCATCCGCGCTGCCCACTCCCTATAGGACGCGAGCCGTTCGATCCACGCCCGGAGTCCGGATTCAGCGGAGCCGAAAGGGAAGAAGATGGGCAAAATACTTGCACTGTCAGGGCTGTTGCTGGTCACGGCGAACGCGCTGGCCGAGTCGCCCGGTTATTACCAGCCGCCGGTCGATGTGTCGAATCCGCCGCCGGTGCAACCACCCGTCCCGCCAACCCTTCCCGCCCCTGCGCTGCTGCTGAACTCCGGCCGTAGTTCGAGTTTGTTGCCGCCGCGACCAGGGAACACCTCCCCGACCGTCGAGCCTGGGGTGGCCGCTCTTCAAAAGAATGCGGACGATCTTCGGGCAGTGCGCGAAGCCCTGGCGGCAGAGCGCGCAAGATGGGGACGGCCGCGCCGGATGCCAGCGAGGAGGACGCGCAGAAAGCGGCTCGTCTCCGCGCCCGCCTGGCCGAGCTGCTGGCCCAGATGGAAGCGAAGAAGACGAACCAAGCGACACGGCCGATCGCTCCACCAGTTCAAGCGGTGACCGCATCGAAACCAGAGGCTCCTCCCGTTCCCGTTCCCACCACCCCGCGAGCCACCGAGTCATTGCGACGCGCCGAGGATCAGTTCCGCGCCGGCGATTTCGAAGCGGCCCTGCGCTCGCTTCGCGGCACGGAGGCTGATCCGTTGACCGGCGAGAACCGCGTGCTGGTCCAGTACCTGACCGCCGGCTGCCTGCGCCATCTCGATAAGCTCGACGAAGCCGCGGTGTTATACCGCTCGGTGGTCGAGTCGCACGGCGACGAGGTACTGGTCGAAAATGCGGGATGGCAGCTCAAGGCGATTGAATCGCGCCGCAACCTGATGCGCGAACTCGCCGCGCTCCGTGAACGGCCATAATGTCGGTCAAGCATCTCTAAGGCGAACGGCAGGTTCTAAGTTCCCGTAGCCGAAGTCGCCAGACTTCGGGTTTGGACGCCCCACCCGAAGTCTGGCGACTTCGGCTACGGGTAAATCATTTCCCGCCGTTCGCCTAATCAAAAAGCGACCGTTCCGTGTCCGCGATCTCCGGCGGTTCCAGGCACTGCGGCCCTTCGTGTCGGACGTCGTTCACCCAGCTGGACACTGCCATCACGGTCAGAGCCGACGACGGAAATGGCTCGAAGAGTCGATCCTCGGCCGTCAGCGGATGACTCACATCAAGCCAGGCATCGTAATCGGTCGGCGCCACAATCACCGGCATCCGATCGTGAAAGGGTCGGATCAACTCGTTTGCCGTGGTCGTCAGGATGGTACACGTCTCCAGGGCGGCCCCATCCGTTCCGTGCCAACTCTCCCATAAACCGGCGAAAGCGAACGGTCCAGCGTGGTGCAGACGGATGAGCAGGGGCTGCTTCTGCCGGCGTTCGGTTTTCCATTCGTAGAAACCGTCGGCCGGGATGAGACAACGGCGCTTCCGAAACGCGGAACGAAAGGCCGGCTTGTCCGCGGCGGTTTCCACACGGGCGTTAACCAGGCGGCTGGCGATCTTCTCATCCTTCGCCCACGACGGGATCAACCCCCAGCGGAGCATCTCCAACCGGCGCCCCTGGTCACTCGTTCGGATCACCGCGACGGCCTGCGTCGGAGCGATGTTGTAGCGCTGCACAACGGCCGGCTCTCCGGCGAGTCGGAATCGCTCGGTCAGTTCGCGCCCGCCGGAAAAGAGCAGAAAACGGCCGCACATAGTATGATCTTACCATCGTATAGCCGCGGTTCTCCGAACCGCGCAGAGCGTACCGACTCGCGGTTCTCTGAACCGCGGCTAAACAGTATAATAATGGAATTGTCGTCGAGATTGCGGTTCGCCTCGACCCCACCTGCCCGAAGATCCACACGATAGGTATTCGATGTCCCGCACAATCGGATCGCGTCGCGTCCTTCCTCTCCTGGTACTGTCCCTTTTCATTCTCAGCACATGGTACGTCCGCGGCCCGGCGTCGAAAGAGCCGGAGAAGCGTCTGGAACCGGCGAAGCAGCCCGCCGATCCGGCCGAGCTGCTCCAACGTCGGTTTTCCACTCGTGTCCAACCGATCCTGGAGCGGTATTGCTACGGGTGTCACGGGGCCAAGAAGCCGAAAGCCCAGCTGGACCTGAGCCGCGACACGACCACGGCGGCGATCGCCAAGAACGCGCGGCATTGGGAAATGGTGCTGGCCCGCTTGAAGACGGAGGATATGCCCCCGGAAGACGCGCCGCGCCGGCCCAGCGCGGAAGAACGGGCCGCGGTCATCGACTGGTTGCGCGACTTTCATGCTTATGAAGCACAACAAAACGCCGGCGATCCGGGAACAGTGCTGGCCCGCCGTCTGAGCAACGCCGAGTACGATTATACGATCCGTGATCTGACGGGCGTCGATCTGCGGCCCACGAAGGAGTTTCCCGTCGATCCCGCCAACGAATCCGGCTTCGACAACTCCGGCGAATCGCTCGCCATGTCGCCGGCGCTCCTCAAGAAATACCTGGCGGCGGCGCGGCTGGTCGCCGACCATGTCGTCCTGAAGCCGGAAGGATTCGTCTTCGCGCCGCATCCCGTGGTGACCGACACCGACCGCGATAAATACTGCGTGCAGCGCATCCTCGCCTTCTACCAGCAACACCAGGTCGAGTACGCCGATTACTTTTTCGCCGCCTGGCGGTATCGCCATCGGGCCCAGCTTGGCAAACCCGATGCGGACTTGAGTCGCTTCGCCTCCGAAGCGGGGCTGAGTCCGACTTATCTGGCGCTAATCTGGTCGACCCTATCCGAAGACCAGGCAGAGGCGGGGCCTCTCGCAGCGATCCAGAAGATGTGGCGCGAACTGCCAGCCCCGGACGCCGAGAACAAGGCGAGAGCGCACCCCGGCTGCGAACGGCTGCGCGATTTGGTAGTGCGTCTGCGCCAACAGATCAAGCCCGAGGTCAAGAAACTCGGCGTGATTGGGATTTCCGCGGGTAGTCAACCACTCGTGCTGTGGCGCAACCGTCAGTTGGCGAGCAAGCATCGCAGTTACTCCGGAGACGTCGTCGTCGATCTCAAGAAACTTGCCGACCAGCTCAAAGGCGTGGACGCCCCTTTTGCAGCACTATTCACGATCGAGGAAACCGATGCAGCGAAGGAGAAAGTGCGCAAATCGCTGGAGCGATTCTGTAGCGTGTTCCCCGCGGCCTTCGTGATCTCCGACCGCGGTCCGTATTTCAGCCCGAACGACGCCGGGAAGGGCCGGCCGCTCACCGCGGGCTTTCACCTCATGCAAGGCTACTTCCGCGACGATCGACCGCTGTACGATCTGGTTCTCGACGAACCGCAGCGGCGCGAGCTGGATGCGTTATGGTTCGAGTTGAACTTCGTCGCGTCGGCGCCGATACGGCAGTACAAGGATTTCATCTTCTTCGAGAGAGCCGAGCCGCCGCGGTTCATGTTCGAGGCCGACTTCGATTTCGCCCGCTCCGAAGACAAGGATGCGATCTCCGAGGCGAAGATGGACCGCCTGGCCGAGGCGTACCTGGCAAAGGCGCGCAGTAACGGAGCGATTACGGAAGCGCGGGAGGCGATCGACGCCTACTTCCGCGGCATGTCGGCCGAGATTCGCCGGGTCGAGCGCCGCCGGCTCGCCGCCGAACCGAGCCATCTCGACGCACTGGTCCGCTTCGCCGAACGAGCCTATCGTCGACCGCTGACCACTGCTGAACGCAACGATTTACTGGCGTTTTATCGCACGATCCGCAAACAGGACGATCCGGGGCACGAGGAGGCTCTGCGCGATACGCTCGTCGCGGTGCTGATGTCCCCTCATTTCTGCTACCGCTTCGATCTGGCGGGCAAAGGTGCGGGAGTGCAGCCGTTGTCGGATCATGCGCTGGCCAGTCGGCTGAGCTATTTCCTCTGGTCGAGCATGCCCGATGCGGAGTTGTTGACTCACGCCGCGGCGGGGGACCTGCACAAACCGGAAGTGTTGACGGCCCAGACTCGGCGGATGTTGCGCGATCCGAAGCTGCGCGGTCTGGCCACCGAATTCGGCGGCAACTGGCTCGACTTCCGCCGCTTTGAAGAGCACAACAGCGTCGATCGCGCCCGCTTCCCGACTTTCAACAACGAGCTGCGGCAGGCGATGTTCGAGGAGCCGATCCACTACTTGATGGACGTCGCTCAGCGGAATCGCTCGGTGTTCGACCTGCTGTATGGGACCGACACCTTCGTGAATCGGCCGCTAGCCAAACACTATGGCATGACCGAGCCGAATGGACCGGAGGAATGGGTTCACATCGAAGACGCTCAGCGCTATGGCCGCGGCGGCCTGCTGCCGATGGCGGTCTTTCTCACGAAGAACGCGCCGGGGTTGCGCACCAGTCCCGTCAAGCGCGGCTACTGGGTCGTCCGCCGTTTGCTCGGCGAACAGATCCCTCCGCCGCCGCCGACCGTGCCCGAACTGCCGAAGGACGAGGCGAAGCTCGGCGAGTTGACGCTGCCGCAAGTCCTCGCCCGGCACCGCGACAACAAGAGCTGCGCCGCCTGCCATCGCCGCTTCGATGCGATCGGCCTGGTCTTCGAGGAGTTCGGCCCGATCGGCGAACGACGCACGAAAGACCTCGGCGGCCGCCCGGTTCAAACCGCCGCGACGTTTCCCGATCAGATGGAGCGGAACGGACTGACAGGCCTGCGCGCCTATCTGCACGACAAACGCCAGGACGAGTTCGTCGATAATCTGTGCCGGAAGATGTTCTCCTACGCGCTAGGCCGCAGCCTTCTGGCATCGGACAAGAAGGCGCTCGACGAGATGCGGACCCGGCTGACGGCTGACGGCTATCGGTTCGGCAGCCTGGTCGAAGCGATTGTCGTGAGTCCGCAGTTTCTGAACAAGCGGGGACGCGACGATCCACGGGGGCCGTAGACAAGGGCATTTGCCGCGCGAATCTATTCATGTTCCATGTCACGCTTTGACAGAAGTAGCATTGGTGATAGAATTTCCGTGATTATATCGACCCAGAAATCTATTCATCAATCGTTTCATGGCTACAGTCGATGCGTTGCTCGCCGCCTTGCGATCGCGGCGTGAGGCTCGTGGGCGTGACTTGCTCCCACTGCTCGGCATTTCGCAATCTTCCCTCTCGAGACTCGTCGCCGCCGCGGGAGAGCGCATTTGCCGTATGGGGCGAGCGCGGGCCACACGCTATTCTCTCACCCGTTCCATCCCAACCCTCGGCACAAGGTTGCCGATCCGGCAGGTTGACGAGATGGGTCAATTTCGCTCCTTCGGGGTCCTTCACTGCCTGGCCCACGGCGGCCACTGGCTCGAACGAGGCGATGGCAGAGACGAGCAATTCGAGGGCTTACCCCACTTCGCCTGGGACATGAGTCCGCAGGGTTACATCGGCCGGAGTTTCTCAACGCTCTACCCGGAGCTGGAACTTCCTCGGCGGATCTCCGATTGGAGCGACGACGACCGACTCAGCGCACTTGCTCGGCGCGGTGAAGATTGCGTCGGCAACCTTATCCTCGGTGACGAGTCGTTTAGCAGGTTTCTGGCCAACATGCCCGCATCGGTCCACCGCGACGACTACCCCGAGTTGGCTCGTCGTTCGCTCGAAGGGCAAGTGGGATCGTCTGCTGGAGGGGAACAACCCAAGTTCGCGGTTTACTCGGAAGGCCGCCACGTGCTGGTGAAGTTCGCCAGCGGTCAAGCCGGTCCGGTCACGGAACGGTGGAAAGACCTGCTCGTCTGTGAACGCGATGCCCTGGCTGCGGTCGGTGCGGCGGGGATTGAGGCCTCAGCAGCGCGCGTGTTCGACGTGGGGGGAGACCGCTTTCTGGAGGTCGAGCGCTTCGATCGTGTCGGTACACGAGGCAGAAAAGGCGTGTTGTCGCTCTACGTCCTGGGGATCGAATATCTCGGACATCTGGAGAACTGGACCAGCGCGGTTCGGGACCTGCTGGAGCAAAGCCGTATCAACGCAGATGATGCGCGCCGGATGCGCTGGCTCGACACATTCGGGCAACTCATCGGCAATAATGATCGGCATTTCGGCAACCTCTCGTTCTTGGTGAGTAAGACCGGGGCTATTCGACTGGCCCCGGTCTATGACATGCTGCCGATGCTCTTCGCGCCTGAAGGCACGAACCTGGTCGAGCGCCCTTTCCAGCCGCGGCCTCCCACCGCGGTCAACTTCGACGTCTGGAGCGACGCCGCCCGTCATGCTATCGAGTATTGGGGCCGAATGGCGAAGTCGAGGGAACTGAGCAGCCGTTTCCGGAAACTCTGCTCCGCATGTCGGAAAGCGGTTCAGACAGTTGCAAGTCGGGTTCCCAAAGCCAATCGCACGGATCATAATTGACACGACGACCCCAGAACTCGACTAAGGACAGATGCGAATTCGGCACTGGAACGCTGGCCGGGATGGTGATACGATGGGGTTTCGAGGTTGTCCGCGTGCTCTCCGGAGACAGACTGTGAGTATCACGATCGAAATGCCAGCTCAAGAACTAGCCGCTCTCAAGCAGCTTACAAAGCTCGAAAATGACGGCGAAGCGATCATGAAAGCGGCCCGCGAGTTTTTACGTATCAGCCGACTGCGCGAACTGAAAGCCGTTCCCGGAAAGGTCGATTTTGATGACAATTCGCAAGAACTGGAAGAACGCGAACTCGGGGAGACCAATTTTCCGCAGTAATGGATGAAACCCGATGGAAGAATGGGTTTCGTAGGCAACGAAGAACGGCTCGAACTGTAATCGGTAGGACGACGCAGAGAAATGAAACCATGAAACCGCAATCGCACAAGATCACGCGCCGCACTCTGCTCAAAGGCGTCGGCGTCACGATGGCCCTCCCCTGGTTGGAGTCGATTCCGACCTTCGGCCGTGAGGCGGACTCGGCGCCGCCCCAGCGGTTCGCGGCCCTGTTCATGGGCAACGGCATCAACTCGAAACACTGGTGGGCGAAGGGCGCCGGCGCCGACATGCAGCTGAGCAAGAGCCTCGAACCGCTGGCGGCGGTGCGGTTGCGGCTTAACTTCATCACGGGCCTGTTCAACAAGCAGGCCACGAATGTCGGCATTCATCCCGGCCAGACGGGCAACATCCTGTCGGGCGCGGCACTTCAGAAGGGGGCCGTGCTGCGCGGCGGCATCAGCGTCGATCAGGTTCTCGCTGGCCACTTCGCGGAAGAGACTGCGCAGCCGAGCCTGGTGCTGGGCTGCGAGCAACCGATCACCGGCTATCACGAAACCAATTTCTCGATGGCTTACAGCTCGCACATCTCCTGGCAGGATGCCAACTCGCCGGTGCCTATGGAGGTCTATCCGTCGTTGGCCTTCGATAGCCTGTTCGACAACCAGGGCAGCCGGCGAATGCTCAGCATCCTCGATCGCGTCAAGGATCAGGCCGCGTCGCTCAATCTTCAGGTCAGTCAGGCGGACAAGGCCAAGCTCGACGAATATCTGACCAGCGTGCGCGAAGTGGAGAAACGGATCGAGCGGCATGCGCGACCGAGAAAACCAAGGCCGACGATCGCGCCAGGGACCGCGGCCGGCCGGCGCTTACGATGCGTCGCCCCGACAATGGGCTTCCGGAGGACATCCGCGAGCATATGCGGCTGATGTGCGACGTCATCGCGCTGGCCTTCCAGACCGATAAGACGCGGGTCGCCACGCTGCTGATGTGCCGCGATCTCTCGGGTCTCTTCTATCCGTTCCTCGACGTGCGGACGGCCCATCATCCGACTTCGCATGAAGATCAGTCCGACGCCTACGAACGGGTGACGCGCTACTACGTGAGCCAATTCGCGTATCTGGCCAACCGCCTGGCCGCGATGCCGGAAGGCGAGAAGACCGTGCTCGACAACTCGTGCCTGATGTTTGTCTCGAACATGTGGTCGGGCAGCCAGCACGATTCGAGCAAGCTGCCCGTGCTGCTGGTCGGCGGCCTCGGCGGGACACTCGAAACCGGCCGCGTCCTGGATTATGTGGGACGCGGTGCGGAAGAGCGCAAGTTGTGCGGGCTGTACCTGTCGCTGCTGAAGCGCCTGGGTGTGAACGCGGAGCGCTTCGGCGACGCGACGGCGCCTCTTGCCGGGCTGTGAACAATCGCTTGCGTTTCGCGCGGTGCTGTCCGAAACGCAAGCAATCGGCCTTCCTCATTTTCTCTAGTTCCCAAACTCCTGTTTGGGAACGAAAAAGGACTCACGACCCCCATTTGGCCTTCCTCCCGGAAGACAGGAAAAACCAACCATGTCCTTAACCATCCATACCGACCCCGTCCCCCTCCGCACGGACGAACACGGCGTAATCCGCGTGGGAGACTCGCAGGTCCTGCTCGACATTGTGATCCGCGAATTCAACAATGGCTCTGACCCCGAGGGCATCGTTCACGGCTACCCCACGCTGGACCTCTCCGACGTGTACGCCGTCATCACTTACTACCTCCGGCACCGCAAGGAAGTGGAGGAGTATCTCCAAAGCCGCCGAGACGAGGCCGAACTCCTGCGGAAGGAGATCGAGGTGAAACAACCGGGCCGGAGCGACTTGCGGGCGAAGCTGCTCGCCCGGAAGGCGCAGAAGGAGTTGGAACATGCTTCGCCTGGTAACTGACGAGGACGTGCATGATGACATCGTCCGAGGACTGCGGCGCCGCGAGCCGGCCTTGGATATAGTCCGGGTTCTGGACGTCGGCCTTGACCATACGCCTGACCCGATCATTCTGGAATGGGCGGCTGGGGAGGGGCGAGTCCTCGTCACCGGGGACCTGAACACGATGGTCGGATTCGCCTGGGGCCGAGTGCAGTCAGGGATGCCCATGCCGGGAGTGCTCGCCTTGTTGGAGAACGTCGGCATCGGCCGAGTGATTGACGACCTCCTCTTGGTAGCGCAATGCTATGAGGCAGTCGAGATTAGCGATCAGGTCATGTACATCCCTATGTAATGACTCGGGACGAACTGCATGAATGCGGTTGCCACGAACATCCTCATCTACTCGGTCGATCAGAAGGAGCCCGCCAAGCAGGCGAAGGCCCTCCAGTTGCTCCGGCAACTCGTGACCGGCACCGAAGCAACGGTCCTTCTCTGGCAGGTTCAAACGAAACGCAAGTTTCTATCTCTACTCATTTCTCGCCGCTCAGCCGATTGTACTTCTTCAACACCTCGCGCAGCCGATCGTGCGGCAAAGCGAGGACCTTGTGCCCATCGCGCCCCGTCATGGTCTCCGCGGCGACCAGCGTGTTGATGATCGCCTCCTCGGTTGCCTGCACGGTCGCCTCGAACAGAGCGTTCATGCGCTCGTTGGGCAGCACCGTCAGCGCGACGGGTCCGTCGCCCTTGGCCGCGCCGGGGTTGGCGGTGGAGAAGGCCAGGAAGATGTCGCCGGAGCCGTTCCCTGCGGTGCTGCCGGTGCGGGCTAATCCGAGAGCCGCCCGCCGGGCCAGGCGCTTGAGCTGGTGCGGCAGCAGCGGCGCATCGGTGGCGATCACGATGATAATCGAGCCGGACTCGCGCGATCGGTACGCCCCTTCGGTGATTTCCTTGCCGACCGGCACCCCTGCGATCTGCAACTGCGGACGCAGCCCGAAGTTGGACTGGACCAGCACGCCCACCGTGTAACCGCCCTGCTTCGCGTCCAACTTGCGGGAGCTGGTGCCGATGCCGCCCTTGAACTCGAAGCAGGTCATGCCGGTGCCGCCGCCGACGTTCCCCTCGGCCACGGCGCCACCCTTGGCCGATTCCAGTGCGGCGAACACGTGCTTCTCGTGGACGTGGAAGCCGTGCGTATCGTTGAGGTAGCCGTCGTAGGTTTCGGCGACCACCGGCAGCAGCCACGCCTGTTGCTGCTTGCTCTGGCGCGTGTAGAACTTGACCACGGCGTCGCGCACCAAGCCGACGCTGGAGGTGTTCGTCAGCATCACGGGGCCTTCGAGGAAACCGGATTCTTCGATCCACGTCGTGCCGGTCATCTCGCCATTGCCGTTGAGGGAGGACCAGCCGGCGAACACTGGATCAGCGGATTCTCTCCCTCGCGGCAGGATCGCGGTGACGCCGGTTCTTACGGGGCCGGTGCCGACCTTGAGCGGTCCTTCTCCTTCGATCAGTGTGGTGTGCCCGACAGCTACGCCCGCCACATCGGTGATTGCGTTAAGTGGGCCCGGTGTGCCGTCGAATGGGACGCCGAGGTCTCGGGCGCGAGGCTTGCGATCAGCGGCTTCTGCGGGCGCCGCGGAAAGGAGAACGGCGAGAATGCTTAGCGTTCCCAGTAGGCAGGCAATCTTCATGAGTGTTCTTCATTTATTCGTGGACCGGATAAACACTGCCGCAGCGTGTGGACAAGCCTACCCGGCAGCGTAAACGACGAATGCACATTAGCCCAAGCCGTCGCTCTCCCCGCGGGCTAGGACAGAGGTTTTGTCTTCTCGTCCCTACGTCCTCGAAAGGGGATCGACACTGACAACATCGATGCTCTTGGGCAGGTCTTGCTGGTAACGAACAGTCCCGTAGAGCCGCACGCCCTTCCCCAGGAGGGCAACGAATCGGTCGCGCAGAAGAGGTAAGAATTTGCCGGGTATCATTTTGTCTTCCGGTCGAAAAAGACGGAGCTTGAGTTTGGACTCCGCCACGTCCAACAAGGTCAGAACGCCTTCCAGTTGGCCCGGAGACGATTGAGGCTTCTTGCGTTCGAGTTTGGTCTTTGCCGCCCTGTCCACATAACCCGCATTCACGAGAATTGCCTGGGCGGGTGCTTCAAGCCCGCCAAAACCGCTCGGTAGGTACTCGATACCACTCGCCTCCCGGTTGAGAACCTTGCCGAGATGCTCGATGGCGTCCAGCACGCCGAGGCAGGTAAGGAACTCGGAACCCAATTCGAGCACGCCCTGAAGAACGTTGGTGAACCTGCGAAGTACGTCTCGAGACGTGAACTCCCTCAGTTTGCCGTTTTTGGACAACTGAAGCACTTCTTCGCCCAACTCAGCGGGGACCACAAAACTACCTTCGTCGAAGGGCTCGATGTGCAGTTTCGCCAACCGCATGAGCGGTTCGTCCAGAGTCCGAAGGTTGGGGGTGAAGTTGCGGTCCGCCCCGTGAACCGCCTCGAACGCGCTGAAATAGAGCAGCCTCTGGGTAGCATACATAGTGTCGTACAGCGACTGGGCCGAAATCCGCCTGCTTCGATCTGCCAGGATGATACGGGTCGGGAGTCGTGGCGGCGGTTCGGGGAGAAAACCTAGGGACGGCGTATCCTCCAGGTCCGCCAGGACTTTCGGGTCGGCATCCGCCCAGGCGGGGCGAAAATCGACAAACTGAGACTTCGCCATGGCACACCCCAAATTATTGTTTCGGCCGCAGATAGCGAGTAAGTAACGACTCGGCGCCGCTCGGAGTCGTTTCGTAATAGGGGCGCGTGACAGCACGCCGGTCTGGGAACGGTTCTGGTCCCGCTACTCCCGTCTTGATACCTGCTCGGAACAGCAAACCGCCGCAGAATTCGTTGAGGTTCCCGTAAAACCGCTCTGCCCCCGCGTCTGCGGCGTGCAGCCCGAGAAGGCCCTCGTGGCCCTGCAAGAGGCTCTGCATAACCGCGAATGCGAATATACTCTGCCCGACATTTTTCAGACGCCGACACCAGATAGGAGTTCGCTGGTTTCCCGGTGCGACTCCGAGATGTTCGAGATAAAGAACCTTCTTCCCAGGATCGTACTGCGACGAAAAGTCGGCCCGGAATGTCACAAATCCGGCAATCGTCTGGTCATCCCAGACAATATACTTTTGCCTGCTCGCTGGTTCCTTGCTCTCGCACCACTTTTTGGACCGACCAGCCTGGTGCCTCTCCCCCTTCATCGGCGTGTTTGTAATAACTCTGAATCGCACCTTGCATCCTTGTCCAGATCCCAGATATCGCCTTGCCTGCCGCTTCGTCATACTGCCGAATGTGGAGAAGGACGTACTTTTCGGCAAGAAACTTGCGATCAGGAGCTCGCGCATTAGCAACGGCCGCAGTGAAAGCGTAGTTTTCAGGATTGATGTTGGGCATGAAGGACACCTCATCCCTGTACTACACCCACGCCCTCACAATTACTGTACAACATGGACGAATCGCACATCATGTCAGTAGCACCAAGATAGCCAGTTCAGCGAAAGGTTGCACGAGTATTTCTCGAATCAAGAGTTTCGTACCCGCCTCGGGAGAGACCTCGTGGGCGAAAAAGGATTGTCTGATCCTACCCGTTTCTTTCCCGCTCCACCAGCCGCAAGAATCGTTCACGTGTCTGTGCCGTGTGCCGCTCCAACTCCGCGAGAAATTTCGCCCCCGACTCGTATCCGAGCCGCCGCGCCAGTTTCTCCACCTCGCGCGCATCGCCCGGCACCGCGTCCAGCGAACGATTGTGGACGATACGCAGCCGGCTCTGCACGCGGAGCAGGAAGTCGTAGCCTGCGCGCAGCGCCGCGTGGTCCTCCTCGCCGAGAAGACCGGCTGTCTTCAGCGCGTCCAGGGCGTCCCACGTATTGGGTGTCCTCAATTCCGTGCGGATGCGGCCGTACTTCAACTGGAACAACTGCACCAGGAAATCCACGTCCACCACGCCGCCGAAGCCGCGCTTCAGATCGCGCTCGGCACGGCTGCCCTCCAGACGCTGCCGCATCGATAGCACCTCGTCGGCCATCTCGGGCCGCCACGGTAAACCGAACGCTCCTTCGGCAACGACGGCCAGCACCGCCTGGCCGAACGCGGCGTCTCCGTGAACTACACGCGCCCGGGTCAGCGCCTGCCGCTCCCAGAGCTGCGCGCCGCCGTCCGTGGAGAAGTAGCGGCGAAACTCCTCCAACGGGAGCACGAGACTACCCGAGCGCCCCGTCGGCCGCAGCCGCATGTCCACCTGGTACAGCCGGCCCATCGGCCCCATCGCGCTCATCGCCCGGATGATGCGCTGCGCCAGGTCCGTGAAAAACGGCAGCACATCGCGCGGCTCGAACGTGTCGAAACGCGTCAGTCCCTCCGGCGGTGCGGTGCGGCCGTCGCCCTCGTACACAAGTACCAGGTCGAGGTCGCTGTGATAGTTCATCTCGCGCCCGCCCAGCTTGCCGAGGCCGAGAAGGACGTACCGACAGCGCTGGTCCGCCCGTTCGCCCTCCGTCAGGGTCGGGAGGCCGAGACGCTTCTCCAGCGCCGCCGTCTGCAGCCAGGCGATCTGTGTCAGGATGGTCTCGGCCAGGTCGCTCAGCGTTTCGGTCGTCTCACGGATCGTCGCTTTGCCGAGGATGTCGCGCACGCCGATCCGCAGCAGTTCCTTGTCCTGAAAGCTGTGCAGGATCGGATCGAGGTCGATGGCGCCGCGGCACAAGTCGGCCAGCTCGAACCGCAATTCCTCGACGGTGCGCGGTTGGTTCAGCACCAGGGTGTCGAGCAGCTCGTCGATCATGCCGGGGTTATTGATAAGGATCTCGGAGAGGAACTGACTCCAGGCGCACAGATCGACGTAGAGCTTCAGACTCGGCGGATTGAAGCTGAACAACTCCCAGAGCACCGCCTTGGCACCGAGCGTGGCGGTCACCTTTTCGAGGTTTACGAGGGCCATGTCCGGATCGGGTGTATCGGCGACGGCGCGGAGCAGACCCGGGGCGATGCTGGCGAGGAAGTGCCGGCAGCGCCGCGTCGAGAGGAACGGCACCGACTCCTGGGCGAGCTGCGTCAGGTTCTGATACGCCTCCTGCACGTCGCGGAAGTGGTACTTTTCCAGGACGGTGCGGAGGCTCTCCGGGTCGGGATTCGGATCGAGGATCAAGTCGGACTCCGGCTCGGCCTCGCCGGAACCGCCGACGAATGTCTGGTGGAGCAGATGATCGAGGATGCGCCGCGTCGGCTCCGTCTTCTCGCGGTAATCCTTGAGGAACGCCGCCGCCGGGTCCGGCGGCGAGAGGCGAGGGACGACCACCCCTCGTCCTCCTCGCCCCTCGCTCTTCGCTCCTCGCCCCTGAGGAGATCGGATGTAACCCATGCGCAGGGCGAGTCGGCGCAGCTCGTCCTCGCCCTCAGGTAGCTGATGGGTCTGGAGATCGAAGAGCAATTGCAGGCGGTGCTCGGTGCGGCGCAGGAAGCGGTAGGCGTCGTCGAGGACTCGATATTCCTGGTCGGTCACGCAGCCGACGCCGGCGAGGGCGTGCAGGGCCAGAAGAGTGTTGCGTTGCCGCAGCTCGGGCAGGTCGCCGCCGTTGAGGAGTTGTAGGAACTGGCTCGTGAACTCGATGTCGCGGATGCCGCCGTGGCCGGTCTTCACCTCGCGGTCGCTGACGCCGGCCCGGCTGGTCTTCTGCTCGATCTGCCGCTTCAGGGCCTTGATCTCGTTGATCTCAGCGAAACTGAGATATTTGCGATAGACAAACGGCTCGACCGCCGCGAGAAAACGCCGACCCAGATCCAGGTCCCCCGCCACGGGGCGGACCTTGATCAGCGCCTGCCGCTCCCAGGTTCGGCCGAGCGAATCGTAGTAGGCGAGGGTGCTGGCCAGCGAGCGGGCCAAGGGACCGCGGCCGCCCTCGGGGCGCAGGCGCAGATCGACGCGGTAGGCCTGACCGCGGTCGGTGTGGGCCGACAGCAAGCGGACGATCTCGCTCACTACGCGGCCGAAGAAATCGTCGTTGCCGACACTGGTGATGCGCTCGCCACGGGTCGTACCGTCCTCGTCGTAGAGGAACATCAGGTCGATGTCGCTGCTGTAGTTCAGCTCCTCGCCGCCGAGTTTGCCGAAGGCGAGGACGGAACAGCGGGCCGGCTGTCCCGACTCCGTGAACGGCAGACCGAAACGCCGGCTGACGGTGCGTAGAGCCGTGGTCAGGGCGACTTCGAGGGCGGCATCGGCAACGCGCGCGATGTCGCGCGTGACTTCTTCCAGCGGCCGATCGCGGATGACGTCGTTGGTGCCGATGCGCAACGTCTGGCGCTGGCGGAAGCGGCGAAAAGCACGGAGGATTGCGGAATCCTCGAACGCGGCGTCGACCTCGGTCTGAAGCTGATCGCGCATCTCAGCCGGGCTGGGACTCCGCCGCAGCGGCACCCGCAGCATGTCGAGGTAATCGGGATTCAGCGACAGCAGGTCGCTAAAGAAGTGACTCGTGCCGAGCATTTGGAGAAGGATTTCCAGCGTGCGGGCCCGATGTTCGAGCAGCTTGGGAAGCGTGCGGGCGCCGGCTGGGTTGCCGAGAAAACGTTCGAGGTTGTTGAGCGCCATGTCTGGATCGGGCGTGCGCGGCAGAATGCGGCCGAGCGGCGGTGTCAGTACACGCAGCCCTTCGGGACCGACGGCGGCGGCGAGGTGAAGGAGGTTGCGGTGGCCGCGGTCGTGATCGCGGAGTCGCCAGGATTGCAAGAGCTTCCGCGTGCTGTCGGCAGAAGCCGCCGGGTCGCTGATGGGTTCAAAGGACATGGTTGCCCCGGATGGGAATGAAGGTCATTTCAATTCCAGAGCCTCAACAATCGCTACCTTGACCGCGTCCATCTTCGCCGCTGACAAGGTGCAGATCAGGCCGCGCAACGCCGTTTTCGGAATCCTGTTGATAGAGTCGAGGTTGACGGCGCAGGGCTTTCGCATCCCGTCCGCCGTGGAGAGAGGCACTTCGAGAGAGACCGCGGATGTTGGAGGTGACGTAGGCGACGGTGATTTCACCCCGTCCTGGTGGCAAACTCGTCCGAGAAAGCAAGAGGACCGGCCGCCGGCCTATCGGCTCCAGGAGTAGCGACCACCAAACCTGACCACGCATCATTCTGCGGTCTCCCGTCGCTCTGGTTGTGGTGCAGTTTCACTGCCGTTGCGCTCCCATTCCTTCGCCGCAGCGGCAGGATTCGCACGGCACCATTCCTTATAATCGTGCTCCCAACCGAGTGCCTCCACATTGGTCGCACACGCCTCCATGACAATCTCATCAACCGACTGGCCTGTGTCGCGAGCCACCGCTTGGAGTTCGGCCACCAGCTCACAGGGTAGGTTGACCGTAAACGGAACGCGGGGTGAATCGAGGTTAAACATAACCAGTCCTCCTCGGATAATGCTATTCCATCCTCTCACCATGACCTTCTCAAACTAACGGCAGACCAATGCACCCGTCGTCTCGGGCATTTCGCAGCACATCTCGAAGCCCAGACTGTCGCGCTCCACGCCAAGTTGCTCGCCGGTCATCACCGTGCCGAACAGCGTAAACGCCGTCGCCTCTTCAACGCGCACTTGCACCGTCTGGCCCGTTAGCCGTTCGTTGCCCTCGAAAACGACGATGTGATCCGTCATCGTCCGTCCCGTGAGCTGCTTCGGCCCCGGTCCAACATCGTGTTTCAGTGCATTCTTGCTCGGTCCCTCAACCAGCACCTCGACCGTGTCACCGATGCGCCGTCGATGGTCGGCGAGGCTGACGGCGTTCTGGATCGCCAACAGGTCGTTGTTGCGTCGCTTCTTCTCCTCCTCCGACACGTCGTCCGGATACAGCTCGTCGGCCTTCGTGCTTGGCCGCGGGCTGTACTTGAAGATGAAACTGTTCTTGAAGCCTGCTTCGCGGACCAGGTCGCAGCGCCGCTCGAACGACGCCTCCGTTTCGCCGCAGAAGCCGACGATGAAGTCGCTGCTGATCGCCACGCCCGGCACCTGTTCGCGGCAACGGTGCAGCATCTCCCGGTAATAGCCCACCGTATAGAGCCGCTTCATCCGTTTCAGCACGTCGTCGCAGCCGGATTGGGCCGGGACGTGCAAATACGGACATACCTTCGGCAGCGTCCGCACGGCGTCGAGCAGGTCGTCGCTCATGTCGCGCGGAAAGTTGGTGATGAACTTCAGACGCTCGATTCCCGGCGTGTCGTGGATTCGGGCCAGCAGGTCGGAGAGCCGTTCCTGCCTACCGTCGCCGTGGACGAAGCGGTAGCTGTTGACCGTCTGGCCGAGCAGCGTGATCTCCTTGCAGCCCTCGTCCGCGAGTCGGCGCACCTCGGCGGCGATCTGCTCGGGATGACGGCCCTGCTCCGGCCCGCGCACGCTCGGCACGATGCAATAGGTGCAGAACTTGTCGCAGCCGAACTGGACGCGGACATACGCTTGGAACGGCGACGGCCGCATCGACGGGTCGCGCATCGGGTCGTAGCTCTCGAACGACGCCGAGACCTCCGGACGCGACGCCTCGGCTCGGCCAAGACTGAGGGCGAACTGCGGTTGGCGTGTCCTCTTGACCTCTTCGATGAGTTGCGGCAGTTGGGCGAGTTGGCCCGTACCGCAGACGATATCGACATGCGGAGCGCAGGCGGAGAACCTGCTCCTGATCCTTCTGGGCCATGCAGCCGAGGACGCCGAGCACCTTGTCGGGGAAGCGCTTCTTGTGCGCCGCGCAGTCGGCCCAGGGCGATGTAGATCTTGTCCTCGGCGTGCTGGCGAACGCTGCACGTGTTGAAAAAGATCACGTCGGCGTCGGTCGCCTCGTGTGTCAACTCGTAGCCGAGCCGACGCAGACTGCCGACGACGAGTTCGCTGTCCAGCACGTTCATCTGGCAGCCGACGGTTTCGATGTAGAGTTTCTGGTTCATGCTCCCTCGCGCTTCCGTTCGGATCGCGGTAAAACGAGATCGGGATGGTCGTTCACGTTCGGGGCGGCTGCTGGCGAAGACGGTCCAACTCGGCTTCCAACTCACGGACGCGGTTCTCGGCTTTTCGGCGTTCTTTCTCGGCGGTCTGTGCCTCTTCCGGCCGCAGGTAGCGCTCACCGGTCGCCGTATTCAGGACACGGAACTGGTTGTCGGTATCAATGATGATGCGAAACCCTAGCTTGCTCGTGATCCCGCCGTCCGCATCTTGGATTACCCGCCAGGCCCCATTCCGCTGGCGCCGCCGCAATTGCAGCCGCTCGGGGAGAAATTGGCCGGTGATGTCCGCCAGGATGTATTCGGTGACACCGAGTTCGCCGTAGATGACCGGCTTGTCGGTCAGGTCGCGCTGCTGAAACGAGCGTTGGGACAGGATCTCGATGGCCAGTCGCGGAGCCGGGCCGTGCGTGCCGATCCGATAGGAGGTCAGGTCGTCCGGCAGACGCACCAACGGCTTTACGACCATCACGTCAGGCGAGACGTACGCGCGGAGATCGGTCGGTGAATAGTAGTAGTTCAGGTTGGAATACACCTGAAACTTTGGCCGGTTACTCATGTGGGCTCTGACGCCGGCTGTGATAATATGGTCGGCCGTGGTGTGCAGATTCGTTTCACCCATCTCATCCTGCTCCTCGTCCTCGTAGATGATCGGCATCGGCATCCCCGCGAACTTCCAGACCTTCGCGTCCAGCGGGAACAGCGGCGGTGCCGAGAACTTCGACTTGACGTGCTTGGCATCGCGATGCGTCGTCATCGGCGTTCCTCCATTTGCGACGTATGGTTTCGCTTCGGCCGGGCGAATTCGGCGCGGTACGAGTGGGAGTATTGTATCAGACTGGCATCGTTGCCGCGGCGCCGGCTTTCGGATGTTAACCGTTGCCGCGGTATCTCCATCCCCGAAAAATAAGGGGCGACTGTGCCAGGGATTCCTCCCGTCCCGATCATTCGATCACTCGGACGTTGGTGCCCAGGCAGATGCGTTTCGACGAGCCGGAGAACACCTTGACAGGCCTGAGTACCCCGCTTATCATTTATCTCACTTGGGGATTGGTGTAACGGTAGCACGACTGACTCTGGATCAGTTAGTCTAGGTTCAAATCCTAGATCCCCAGTTGAACGCAAGGGCCGTCACAGCAAAGGGTTGTGACGGCCCTTCTCTTTTGATGTTCCCCACCATTTCGGTAAACCCCACCATTTCCCCACCATTTCAAAAACAGGGTAGGTCAGTCTAGCCTGAATTCCCTGCATTTTCCGGTGGTTTTTCGGAGAGACCGGGACATTCTGCCTGGGACATTTTCCTGTCACGGAAGCCAGGCGGCCCGCTTGAAATGAGCGACCGCCCACCATCTTGTGAAAGCCAAGTGGCGGGCGGAGCGGAGAAAAATGGTCGGCGAAAATGGTGGGCGGCTACTCCTCTTCATTCGCCGTCTTCGGCCGCAACTTCTCGGCCAGGCCGCCCAGCACCTCGTCGGACGTCCGCTTCTTCTCCGTCGCCGTGTAGTAACGGAGCATGGTCTCGGCCGTCACGTCGAACGCCACCGCCGCCCGCTTCGGGTGAATGTCCTGCTCTGCCGCTCGGGTGAACGCTGCCCTGCGGAAATCGTGTGAGCTGAAATCGTTGCCGGTCTGCTTCTGGTAGTCCTGCATGATCTGGACGACCCACTGGTAGAGCCGCTGCGGGGAGAACTCCGGGTTCTGCCGGTGCGTTGGGTAGCCCTTGGCCTGATTGACCGCGATCAGCTCCAGTGGGTAACGCTCCCAGAGGAAGGTGCGGCCCTTGTAGGCATCCAACTTGGCGTAGAGACTCTCGTCCAGCACCGCGTACCGTTCTGACCGATTCTTCGTTGTGTTCGCCGTGAACACCAGGCGTCCGTCTTCCAGCTGTTCGGAGCGGATGGCGCAGATGTCTTCCAGCCGGCAAGCCGTCATCGCCTTGACCGTGAAGAACAGGTGCGGCATCTCCCAGCTCGGGAACCGCTTGTCCAGCCAGGCGAAGAACTCCGTAATGTCACCTTCCTTCACGTACTTGACTTCGTGCCGGTCCAATTCAGGCGGAGCGACGTTCTCGAACGGGTTGGCATCAACGAGCCGCAACGTCTTGAACCAGGCAAAGACAGCCTTCAGCGTGCGGATGCGGCTGTCCAGCGACTTCGTCGTCCTATCGTGGCCCTCGATCTTCTCGCCCTTGATGATCTTCCGTTTACGGTTGAATTGACCGTTGGCGTATTTTGTCTTGAAGTCGCCCGCCATCCGCTCGGTAATGTCCGCCGGCCCCTTCGCGAGCGGAAAGATGGCCGTGAGTTTGTTGAGCGTCTCCAAGTAGCCTTTGATTGTCTTCGGCCTCTTGCCGTCGCCCTTCATCCCCTCGGCCAGCTTCTCCTTCGCCGCCTCCCACGACATCCGCTCCGCGCTCGGGGTGATCTGCTGGTACTCTTCCAGGATAAGCCGGTGGGCCTCTTCGATGGCGTCGGGCTTATTCGAAGCGTTCGTCGAGCGCTCCAGCCGTCGCCCGTCAATTGACCGGAACCGCACGAAATAGACGCCCGAATCGGCCCGCTCCACGAAGGAATAGCGCCACCCGCTCACCCGTGTTCAAGGTGACGTAGTTCCGTGCCCAGGACATGACAGCTCTCCTGCCAGGATGGTGGGGGAATCAGTTGTCTTATTGTACGCACGCTTGTCAAAAAGCGCAAGGACAGGAGGTGAAAAATTGAGAAAAAAAAGAAGCCCTCCGGGCGGAGGGCTAAGAGTCTCACCGGCGTGACTTCCCGGCCAGATAGTTATCCAGAACCTCGCCGCGTAAACAGCAGGCGCCCAGGGCAACCCGGCATCGGCCTGATCCGGCGTCGCTTTACGAGCGCGTAAATCGCCTGAACTGTTGTTCTCAGATAGGCCGCAGCCTCAGCCACAACCAGATATGGCGATATGAATTGAGCAGGGATAGAAGCCTCGTATGCGCCCATGATCGTACCTCACTTGTCACGGCAACCTCCCTGCGACTCGTTGCTTGCAGATAGCTGACTGTGTTGCCGCACTCCTGGTTGAGCAGGATCGATTCTAGTTCGGCGTCTATGTCCAAGTTCCGCTCCAGTTCAGTTCCGCGACGATGCACCAGCCAGGCGCACCTGCTCGCGTTGGGCCATCTGTTCCGCAGCCTCGATCCCCGCTCGAACACGGTGGTAGATTTCGTGAACAGCATCCCTGCGTTCCTCTGGGCGAAGACAGTTTTCGATGCATTCCATGATCGACACCGCTATCGCCCAGGCAGTATCGCGAATCAAGCGCTCGCACATGGTCAGCCCTCCGGAACGGGGCGGGGGCCTCCATACCCCCGCGCGATCTTCAACTACTTATTGGGCCGGATACCGATGCCGCCTTTCGCTGCAGCGATCCCGAAATCGCAGGCATCAGAACAATGACGCGGAAAGGGCACGGTTCACCTCTTGAGTATCCCAACACTCCTACCCCCCGCTAGCCTTGACCTCCGGTTCCCGCACCGGAGTGTGGTAAGACTTGAGAAACTCCCTCGGGACGCGCGTGCTGTCATCTTGGTGACCAACCTCAAGAACACCTCGCTTCCGGCTCTGCCGCATGGCGGCCTTGAAACGCAGCGTGGCCTCATGCTTCTTGAGGGCCAGGCGCTCCTCACGCTCCTCCTGTTCCTTCTTCTGTGTTGTTTCGTGGAAACCGATGACGACGGAAATGACACCGATTTCCAGCCAGACCACCCATTTCGGCGTGTTTCGCGGATTGAACTCCGCCAGACCGACACCGACAATGATGGTGATAAAGACATACCCCAGGATTTTCATGAACACTGTCCTCGCTGATAATGAAAGGAAGGGCCGCGCAGTACGGCGGCCCCTCCACTCGAAGAATCACTTGAACAGATGGCTCCAGACGCTCTTGCCGACCGCCTTGCCGACCGCGCTGTTGGCGACCTTGGCGGCTTTCTGCGCGGCGGAGTACATAACCCAGGCCACGATCAGCAGCACCCAGAACCACTGCGACCCCAGGAACTCGAAAGACGCGAACATGATGGAACTCCTTGCGGGCGATAGAGATTACACAGGATGACACCGTGTCATCAATCGAATGTAAACGTGATTGCCGGCAGGCCGAGGTTTTTTCTCACCTTGTAGGCATACATCTCGAAATCTAGGACTGCCTGCACATATTGCGGGTTGTCCCGAAGCACTTTCTCGATGGCGACACGCATTCGTTTCTTTTCCGAGTATTTAGTCCATACAGCGCTCACGGCCCAGAAAACGGCGAGCAGAGCCACGCCGATGCCGATCGGAATTGCCGCCTCCATAGATTGACTCCTTATCCACAGACCCGCGTTTCGCAACCGGGATGTCCGGTTAGCCCATTTCAATCTCTTCCTTCGCGCGTGCCTCCTTTCCTTTCTCGTTGCCGCGTCCGTAGATGTCCTTGCCCGTCAATCCCTCGGTTATCAGCTGTGGTGTTGGGTTCAACGGGGTACCGGATTCACTTGCATGTTCAGGTTGGTTCAAGAACGCCTGATGGATCGTTCCGCGGATGTCTTTCACCATCTCACGGCCAAGTGCTTCAAGCTCAGCACCCAGCTTTGGCAGTTTGGCGTCGTTGTCTTTGATCCACGCGCCGAAGTTCTCAGAAACTGCGTGCATGCGATCAAGGAACTTTTTCAAAGCATTGCTTTCGGCCATTGTCCCTCCTTCTGTTAATTGCCCACTCGTTGCGACATCTCGCGTTGCATAATCTGAGCGTCCAGCCAGTGCGGGCAAGAGTTCCGAGCTGAGAGATTCCCTCTGGAGCCGCTTGATCGCGTCGGCTACTTTCGCCATGAAGGCTTGAATGGCCTCGATAGCTCCCGCGCCTTTCACGACCGCGGTGACTCCGCCATGCGAGAGCTTCATTGGCTTGGCTTTGGCGTCACGCTTGCCGAGCAGCTTGATGACCTGAGACTCGACGCCCTCGACGCAGAGCAGACCCCGCCGCACCTTGTCGGCCAGAGCGATTTGCACCGGCACTTCTGAGAGACGGCTGATGGCGTAGGCGGCGCGGGGAGGGACCTCGCCAGCAGCAACCATTGCCTGCACTTCGGGGCTGAGCTTGGAGGAAATTGCGAGGCGCTTGGTGATGGTTGATGCGTGCGTATGTGTGCGCCGCCCCAACTCGGCCTGCGTCCAGCCGTTGAGCTTCATCAACTCGGCATAAACGCGTGCATATTCCAGATCGCCCATGTCCTGCCGCATGGAGTTGCAGAGCAGACCCGCCAGCTTCACTTCAGCCTCGGACGGCTTCTCCGCGTATAGCAGCACCTGGGCGGTCTCACGCGGTCCAAGCAGAAGCGCCCGGAAACGCGTCTCGCCGTCGATCAGGCGGATGCTGTCGCCCTCTTCGTAGCCGATCAAAGGGACGCGGATGCCGTTCTCAGCCACATCAGGGATCAGGCGTTGCTCGAACTCACGGTTTTCCGGGGAATTGCGGTCGCGCAGGTCATTTAAGACATGCAGGAGCTTGGACTTGTGAACCGTGCGGAGCATGGGGAGCGCGTGGCGATTGTGGTCAACCACGTACTCGACGAGGCCTTTCGGCGTCCGGTCCATCGTGGAGCGGACGGTTGGCTGATCGCGGAGACCCTCGACTGGATCAGCGCCCGGAGCCGGAAACAGCTCCGGGTTGACGACGGGGATGGCCTGCGGAAGGCCATTCGAACGGTCAGCTGCTGTCATGCGCATCTCCTTAAATGACATTAACTTGCGCCACTTGCTGCGTGGCATACGTTGATCGATGGCCGGATTCTAACTGTCTCGGCCTCGAGGCAATGCGCGCCCTGGGGTGATTCTCGGGTGATTCTGGCCCTTCCCAGTCGGCCGCGAATATAATTCCTGGATGAACGCCGAAAGTCCCAACAAGACGCCCAGAACCGTCACTCCCCGCAAGGAGGTGATTTTCCAGGAGCGGCAGAAGGCAAATCTGAGCCAAGATGCTCTTGCTCACTTGGCCCGCGTCTGCACTCAGTCAATTCGCAAGGCTGAGAAGGGTCACCAGACGTTCGTCAGCACACTGGCCTGTATCGCCACGGCACTTGAGCTGAAACTGGAAGATCTCATTGCCCCGAGTCAATCGAGCCGATCGAGGCCTCCTATGCCGGAAGACCAGCCATTATTGCAATTCAACCTTGCTGGCGCGACCAAAAGCTCAGGCGGTGCTCAGAGCGGCGAGCGTGGCCAGTTCAGAATAAAAGTGAATCTGTGTGTCGAGGGAGATTACCGCGACTTCGTGGAGAACGATCGGATACAGACCTTCTGTCAGCGACTCAGCGAATTAATACATGCCTGCCATGCCACGACGCCATTGGAAGTCTCGCAAGGAAGCATCATCGTGACAGTTGAGATGGCTCGCACGGACTATGCTAGACTGACAGCCGCATTTGACGATGAGCTTCTCGAAGAACTTGGAGTAAACGATATTGAGACCGACTCTGAAAGTGTTTCCGGGGGATTCGAGGTAGTATCCGACGACAATGACGGCGCAGATCAAGCTGATTTGAATTTCGGACCGTTTGCTTCCAGCGCTAAGCCAAATATTGACGTGATTCCGGTAAGACGTCGCACATGGCCTCTTATCGCCTTTGCGTCGGCTGCTGCGATCCTGCTAATAACTCTGGGTGGTACGTGGATGCATTACCAACGGCGGCACGAAGATGCCGATGCCAGAATTGCCACACTTAGAAACTGTCCGATAAGTGGGTCTCCAGCTGCACAGCTGCGTAGAATAGGGTATGCGAACTCAACAATACCCTAGCGACTTGACCGACGCGCAGTGGTCGCTCGTCAAGCCCTCCATCCCCGTGTATCCCGGAGGCCGTCCTCGTCAAACCGACATGCGCGACGTCGCGGATGCCATTTTCTACCTGTTGCGGTCTGGCTGTCAGTGGCGCTACCTCCCCAAGTACTTCCCACCCCGGAGCACCGTGTGGGGCTACTTCAATGAGCGGCGCCACAACGGCACCCTGGAGGAGATCCACGACCGTCTCCGCTGCCAAGTCCGCACGGCGGAAAAGCCCTACGCGCCCCGCACCACCGCGAGCGTGGACAGCCAATCCGTCGATACCACCTCCGGCGGCGAACAGCGCGGCCGGGACAACGCTAAGAACGTCGATGGTCGCAAACGCCATATCGTGGTTGACAGCATGGGTTTGCTGCTGGCGGTGTTGGTAACGGCCGCCGACGTGGACGACGCCAAGGCGGCGGCCGAGTTGTTCGCTCGGCTGGAGGGCCAGCCGATGAGCCGGGTTGAACGGATGTTCGCCGACACCAAGTACCACAACTTCGTCCTCTACCAATGGGTGGAGGAGCATGAGGGGCGTTGGGAACTGTGCATCGTGCGGCGTCCGGAAGGATCTGCGGGCTGGGTCAAGCTGCCGATCCGGTGGACGGTGGAGCGGACGTTCGCTTGGCTGGGCAAGTGCCGACGGCTGAGTGTAGACCGGGAGAAGACGGTGCGGTCGTCGGAAGCCATGATCCGCTTGGCCATGATTCATCTGATGCTCAACCGCTTGTGTCCGAAGGAGAACCAAGACGAATTTCAGTATCGCCAAGTGGCTTGACACCACTTATCGGACAGTTTCTAAGAGTAAACGGCATCGACGACGCGGGAAGGGCGGCTTTGGCTGAGTCGCCGAATTTCCGTGCAGACATGATCATCGAGACGAACGACTTTTCCGGGTCGTTTGCTGGGTTTCAGCGCTGGGTGCGCATCCAGCGGATCATTAACCAAGAAACTGGCCAGGGTCGCGTACCATGATGAATATCGACCAGGTCATGTCGTCTTTCAAGCGCAATATCCTCAAGGCCCATTTTTGTCTCAACCACCTCACTGGGGATTCGCTCGACGGCCAGCGCGTCTCACGTGGGCATACTACTTTTTTCGTTGCGTGCCGCTCTTCGCGACGGTCGTGCGGGATTACCCGCAACACTAAAGGCTTCGTGAACCCTGTGCCGGTGTACGAGGCAGCCCGTGGCCTTGCAGCCTAACGTTATTGAGGTATTGCTGAGGTAGTGCTCATAAGTTTATCCACTCGTATTTCTTCAGTTTCTCACAATTCGATTATACCCTGTGGCCGATGAGCCATTATTAAGTGACGGCTTAATGAATCCGGAATGGCAGTTTTAGTCTTGTTACATTGATATGGTTCGGGTGGATCCGCTGTTGCGGACCGCGTTTTCCTGGGCGTCCACTTCGCTACGGTCCCTCCACGCCCTTACCCGTAGCGGTCAGCGCGAGGCAGACGGTTCAGTCCAGAAGGTCGATTCGGCTTCCCAGCCCCTCTCTCGCTTGTGCCAGGTCCTTGGTAACCTGCTCTTAACCCCTTCCTGCCAGACTGGCGGGGATGAGTACCGATGAACACGGCCTCCTTGCAGCAATCCGCCAAGCGCCGGACGATGACATGCCGCGACTGCTCTACGCCGGCTGGTTCGCGGACCGAGGCGATACCGACCGTGCCGAGTTCATTCGCGCGCAGTGCGGAGCCGAGGTTACATCTTCCGGAGAACTCCAGGATGCGTTATTGCTTCGAGCGAGGCAGCTTCTGATAACCCACCGGGCCAAGTGGCAACAGCCCATCACCAAACTCGGCTGCCACTCCGTCGTGTTCCGCGGCGGCTTCCCGGAGCGGGTAACCATGGGAGGAGCAGATTTCCTGAATCGCGGCGGAGAAGTATTCGCCGTCGCTCCGGTTACCGGCCTGTCGTTCAGCACTCCCATTAACCGAGAAGACGTGCAGGTCTTGGCCGCGTCGGAACACTTGCGCCACCTGACGTCACTTACCCTGGCATACAACCGGATCGGCTCAGACGGCGCCCGGTTCCTGGCCGCATCGGCCAATCTGCACAATCTGACATCCCTCGACCTGGGATGCAACGACATCGGCAACGCGGGTGCGCGTGCCTTGGCCGCATCGAAACACTTGTGCAAGCTGGCCGAACTCAATCTGCGACACAACCGGATCGGCACGGAAGGTATGCGGGCCTTGGCTAACTCCTCGGTATTCCGTGCGGAGATGCGTATTGCGGTAAACGGCTTTTCCGGAACATTTGCCGGGTTTCAGGAGTGGGCGCGATCGCGGTAGAACGTCAATCAGAGAAACCCCAGCGAGCCATCCGGGCACGTTTTTCTCCACCACTTCGCTGGTGATCCCATCAGACCGCCGGCCCGTTCCGCTTGCCAACGAACTGATCGTCCAGCAGGCCCTGCAGCTCTTCGACGACTTCCTGAAAGTCCGGTCGGCCGGGCTCGATGCCGGGCGGGATGTCATCGCCGCTGATGCGGCCGTTCCGCAAGGCAAGGACATTCAGCATGTCTTCGGCCGCGTGGAAATAGCTGTTTCTCCCGTACACCAGTGCGTACTCGACCGCCCGCAGCGCTTCCTCGGCTGTTTCGGTAATCGGCTTGCCGGTACGCGGATGCACCAGCCACCGCTGTAGCTGCTCGAACGCGAACACGACCTCCTCGTCCGCCTCGCCTGCCCCGAGAGTATGCTCCGGCACCGCCGGCGAAATCTCTTCTGGCGTCACCTGATCGAACGGGAGCAGAAGCTGTACGGGCTGTTTGGTCATCCGGCCTGATTCACGAACATGAGTGAATAAATGCGGACCAGCATGGCATGAATCGACGGGCACTTCAACACGCCTAGTCCTTCTCCTCCGCCTCAATGGTGATCCGCTCGACGGCTACCGCGTCATCGGGCAAGTGGTTGCATTCCTCCCGATCCATTTCACGCAACCAGACGACGCGGTGACGCAGAATCCCACTGTTCAGCAGGTCGATTTTCTCCGGCACTACGGCGGAGAGGTTGCGGCCTTCGATCGTCACCTTGAACGTTTTGTCTCCGACGAATGTCAGGATGATACCGGACGAGCGGTTATGGGTTACCTGTCCAAGCCAGCTGTACGGGAAGCTCTCCGTATCGCCGGTATGCAAGCGGAACTGGAGATGCAGCGCCCGATCCCGAATGCCGCGGAGGTAGCCAAAAACGACGCAATTCTCCTCGTCGCCCTCCGGCTCGACAGGTGGGGGCTTGGGCCGCACCTGTGTTGGCAGTTCCATGCCGAGGGTTTTCAACAACGCGCTGCTTCTATCGTTCATAGTTCATCTCCCGCTGCTGTCGCTTCTCCAACTCCGCAGACCGGCCGGCGTGCGTTTGCTCGAAGACGGCGAGGCGTCGAATGAATGACAGGTGTTTGCGTAGCCGCGTTCGCCTAGGCGATGCCCCCTTCCCCGCCAGCTTCGTCGCCGACAGATGCGTATCGTCCCGGCGAACTGCCTCCAGCAGTGCCTGCTTGTTGTCGGTGTAGATGGCTGCGGCATCCCTGCCCCGCGAAATTGAGACGTAAAATTGCGACAGGTTTGAAGCCGGCAGGGAGACAGCGCTTTGTCCAACGATGACTTTGTCAACGCTTTTGCCCTGTGAAGCGTGACTCGTTACGACGTAACCGTGCGTCAGGTGCCCGAAGTCGCGGGCGATCACCCAGTTCCGGTCATCCACGATGTCACCCTGCTGGGTGAAGCCTTTCACGGTGATGAGGTTGCCGTTGTCCAGGCGGTGTTTGCCGTCCTTGCTCTTGCCGTTGGCCGTTACCCGCAGACGTTCACCGACCGCCACCTTGAGCGATGCCGGCCGGTAGACCTGGAATCGCGCCGTCTGATCCACCGGCAGCTTCTGGCCGGCAGCGACAAGGCGCTCGCCGCGACGATGACCGGGCGCGTTCTGATGATACTGGAGCATGTCGCCTGCCTTGATGTTGTGCGCGTCACCCCGCTCCGCTTCCGTCAGGTGGGCAGCCACCCACACCGCGAAATCCTTTTCTTCCTTGAACTTGTCGCAGTCAGGATTTTTCTTCTTCGACTCCTCCTGCTTCCGCCGTAACTCTTCGTATTTCTCGTGCAGCTCGGCACGGATCGCATCCGTGATCCGGGCTCCTTCGGCGTGCGTGGGTGAAACCACCAGCGCTGTCTTGTGCTCGCCGTCTTTTTTCCGCTCGGAGGCGGCGCGCACATAATCGCCGGCGAGCTGCCGGTAGCGGTCCTGATTCGAGACTTCCCAGATCCAACCCATTTTGTCCAGCAACGCAAATCCTTCGGCCGTCTTACCCTCGCTCAGCAGCTTGACCGCCTGTTTGTAATCCCCGCCCTGTCGCTGAATCTCCGTCACCTCGGCCACGGGAAGCCCGGCCCGCTCCTGCAACAGCCGAAGCGGCTCGCCGGCGGCAACGCTCCTGTGCTGGTTAACGTCACCAACCAAAACGACACGGGCGCTGACCTCCTTGGCAATGTCGAACAACCGGGCCATATCGCGTGTGCATAAGAGGCTCGCCTCATCGACGAGCACAACGCCGCCCGCCACGGAGGCTTGCATTTCCTTGTCCACGAAGAACCGCGCGATCGTGTCGGCCCCCTTGAAGCCGGCCTGGTCCCGCAGCACTCCACGGCTTGCTCCCGCCGACTGCGCCAGCGCCACCACCGTCCGCCCGGCCTCGGCGAACGCTTCGCCAAGCTCCTGCTCCAGCGTCGTCTTGCCGGTGCCGGCAATGCCGCGGATGATCGTTACCCGATCCCGCGATCCCAGGACATGCTTGACGGCGGCTTTCTGCTCGGCGTTCAGCCAGTCGCGCTTGATAGGCCGTTCCGGATCGCCCAGGGTGCGGTAACGCCCGCGTCCGTCACGAGCGAAGGCGATCAGGCGGGATTCATCATTCAGCATCTGCGGCGTCGTGGCGAGCCGCCTGCCCTCCAGCTCTCGGACGATCAGCGGCCGATGCTGCAATTCCTCGCGGACTCCTTCCGGCAGCACGTCGCCGACGCCGTACCGGAGCGCCTCGCCCAAGAGTTGCTTTTCGGAAACAACAGAATTTCGCTCGAACGAATGGAGGATGCCATAGCTCACTGCCGCGGACACGCTGACCGGCGAGCGCCCTCCTTTGGGCGCGAGCCCCGAATGAACGCCGTCAATCGCATTCCCCTCCCCGTCGGTGAGTTGATTCAACCAGTGCTGCTGCAACTCCGGCCAGGTGAGGTTCTTGTTCTTGTGCTCGCGCGTCTTGGCAGCGAGCTTGGCTTTCTCGGCCGGATCGGTGATGCCGCGTTTTTTGGCTTCGGCCTCGATCTGCGCATCCCGCCGGCTGAATTTTCGAATCACGCTCTCCGGTATGCCGGCAATCTCCCAGTTCTTTCCCTGCCGATCGATTCCGTAGCCTAAATCCACCAGGCGCCGGGCAAGCCGCGCATGAAAGGCGGCTTGGTGGTACGGCATATCGCGATTGATGTCCTGAAAATTGCCCGCCTTCCACCGCTGCTCAACGTCATCCCAGGTCTGGTTGAAAGCAAACGCGTGAGTGTGCAATTGTGGGTCCGGTATCCCATCGACGGGCCTGGCGGTGAAGTGAACGAACTCGGCCCACACCATGTTGGACGTTTGCCGGTTCTCATTGCGACCGCGACTTCGGACGCGCGTGTGCATGTCCTGCTCGATCTCACGCATCGTCTCGCCCACGGAAGCCCGGAAGGCAGCGAGAATGCGAGCTCGTCGCCGGTCAGTCCGTAAAGCACCGACACGGATTTTGGGCCATCGAACGTGAAGTCGTAGCCGACGGTCCGGTCCGACCGCGTGCGCAGCGTCAGCCGCTTGCCGGTGTTTGGGTCGAGATTATCACAAAGAGCGTTGAACGCTTCACGATCCACGACGCCCTTCAGCCCCAGGCGCTCGGCAGCCTTGCCGCCCCACTCGCCGACCAGTTCCTGGTTTTCGGTGTAATAGTCAGCCGAAGCGTAATACTGCTTCGCTGCGTCCGGTGATGATTGCTGCGTGAGACGGATCATGCAGAATTCTACGGTGCAGAAATGGACCTACCCGGACCATTCTCGGGAAACCCTCCTTTCCCCGAACGCGATCGCGGACACGCAGCCACGGAGGCAAGAAGCATGCCGACCCTGTGCGGCATCGCGGCCAGACTGCTCCAACGCATTGCCCGCTACTGCTGCTCCCTCCCCGGTCCCGCGCTTGCACAATGATGCTGGGAGGCATGTAGTACCTTCGTCTGCTTTACAGCGTTGAATTCTCAAGCCAGACACGTTCTCCTTCCTGATCCTCACCCGACCAGGGCGGCCTTTTCATTCCGTGATCTAAAGCTGTCGCCGGGCCGCGCAAGCTGCCAAGGCCGCTTTCCGCAAAGGCGGAAGCCTTCGGCCTTTCGCTTGCCGCCTGCGCTCGCAGCCCGGCTTACCACAGCTTTATTTCGACCACTGCAAGGCCGCGAATGGTCGCGGTCTCAAACAAAGAAGGAGAAAGTCATGTCTGACAACGCAAACACCAACACCGCCAAGCGGAAACCCGACTACGCCGCTTTTAGTCTGCACACCACGAGCGAAGGAACCCGCTGGACGAAGATCGGCGTCGCCTTCACTTACAAGAACGGCGGCATCGGCATCCTGTACGACGCAATGCCGCAGGGGCACCGCATCCAGCTTCGTCAACTGGACCGCAAGCCCGGAGGTGCGGCACACGTCGGCGATGGCATTCCTGCCCGCAAGCCCGATTTCGAGGCGTGCAATGTCCGCGAAACTGGCAACGACAAATCCTTCTGGGAGCGTGTGGGAAACGCCTACTCCCAAGAGGACGGCGACATCACCGTGCTTTGCGAGGTGATTCCGCTCTCCGGCAAGCTCATCCTGAGCGTTCCGAAGGACAGTCAGTAAGCAACCGGTCAAACGGGGCGGCCCAGGCAGGGCCGCCCTTTACGGAGAGGAGCACGACCATGACGCAGACGAAACATTCACCGGAACCGTGGGAATACAACTACAACCCATACACCGGTCACGACGGAAGCGAGATCCCTGCTTTCCAGGTGCTCGACGCCGAATGCAACAAAGTCTTTGAGACGAACGAGGACTATCCGGCTGAGTTGCAAGAAGCAAACGCCTGTCTCGGTGCAGCAGCCCCCAAACTGCTGGACGCCCTCACTTATCTCTTCAACATCATGCACGACTATGAGAGCAGCCTTGATAAGGGTTACGTTCAGCAGGCCATGAAGCAAGCCAAGGTCGCCATCGACACATCGACCGGGAGGTCGGTATGAGCGAGCCAACTAACCAAGAGCGTGCCCGCTGGGCCAAAGATGCCCTCGCAGTGTTCACCGCCGAGACTTTCAGCGGCGATCATCCCGACACCATGCACCGGGACGATCTGGAGTGCGCCATCGGTGACCTCATCTGTGACCTGATGCACCTGGCACAGCAGAAGGGATTTGACGCACATGCGATCCTGGAGCAAAGTATCGGCCATTTCGCGACCGAGTTGCTTGACACCAACTACGAACAGGGAAAGGACAAAGATGTGACGAACACCGAGAAGCAAATCAGTGAACCCGGCAGCATCGCAGGGGAGGCCCAACACACGCCAGAACCGAGTGACGAACCACTTCTGGATTACCTTGACCGCAACTGGGTCTCGCTGGAGGCGTTTGGCTGCTTTGTCGCTCTTTACCCCGATAGGACAGCCATATTCTGGTGCCTCATGATGGCCGGCGGCTCTCCTGAACGGGACGGCGATCACATGAACTGGGGTCAAGTCACGGCTCCCGAGCCCGAGTTTGTGGAGAAAGTGAACGAGTTATTTGGCACTTCATTTCGCTACGAGAACTTTGCAGGTCGGTGAATTCACACATCATCCGACCAAACGAAGATGCTAGAAAGGAGACACGATCATGACGAATGGCAGAATGCAGAACCGAAATGCCAAACGACGGCCCTACGTCCGCGACTTGGGCGACGGATTAGAGCTACGGGCGGAAGTGTCGCCCTGCGTCTTCATGTATGCAACCTATCCGCTGCAGCTCACTGTCACGCTGCAGCGACGGCCACGCGAGTATCTTGGCATTGCCTATGCCGTTGATCGCACGAAGACCGCGGCCACTTACTCGGACGCAGACGTGAAACGGCTGCTCGCTGGCATCCGAACCGGGCCGTGCTCACAGTGTTCGACTCCGGCATTCGACCCCGCGACGGTCAAGACCAACCGGAACGGCCTCTGCGAAGCATGTTTCCTGAGCAAGCTGGAATCCGAGTTTGCCGCGTCCGAGGAAGCAGAGCAGCAGACCATCGCTGCTTCTGATCGGCGAATGAAGCAGGAGGGTATGGCCGTTCGGGTCAGCGGTTGGGTGCATCCCCAAGGTGGCGGCGATGATTATCAGGTCGATTGGTATCTCGACGCTCACCCCGCTCCGGCACAGATTAGGAAGCTGTTCCTTCAGGAGGGCTCCAGCCTGTTGCACGACTATGAGATCATCGTTCTTTGAACCGGGCCACCTCATGGACGGCGATTCCTTCTGGTCGAACCGCTTCCACTGGTGCGCACTGGCGGCGGGCTTCATCGCAGCCAGCGAGGGCAGAATTGAGGATGTTCTCTATGTCAGAGACCTGGCTTACTCGCTTTACGAGGAGGGCGCGTTCCGCGACCATGCCGCGCTGACCAGCGGAGAGTTGGCCCCTGCTTGAAGACTGTTGCGCTCCAGCCGCCCCGTTAGTATGCTCTGGCCGTATGACCGCCGAGGAAAGCGTCTCATCCCAGGACATCAAGAACGCCCGGGTCCGTCGGCAGATCGCCGACCGCCAGGCCAAAGCATACGCGGAGGCGGAGAGCCTGGCGCTCGCGGCCCTCGGCCTCGGCTGGACCCCGTGGATGAAGCTCTCCCTGATTGACAGCGATTATCACCGCACCGGCAACACCGAGCCAGATGCAACGGCATACAAGGTCTACCGCGGTAAGGAGCGGCTGACGGAGAACTCCGTCTATGTTCGCCAGATGCCCGATGGCCAGATCCTTCAGGCCGACCGCTACGAACCGCTGTTCGGTGAGCTGCTCCATGAGCCTCATCCAACGCGCACCCTCGAAGTGCGTGGCCAGCAAGTGCCCTCCCCACGATACAGCCTGTGCTGGTCGGCGCTAGAACTTTACACACCAAAGTCTGCCGAGCAACTTGCCGCGGCCAGGATGAAACGCGAAGCGAACGCCCTCGATCACGCAGCCCAGGAGAACCCGCTCTTCGCGGAGCAAATCCGTTCTGGCGCATGGCGCCCGGAGAAACGTCCCCGCGGAAGGCCGCGCGGATGACACCGCCGAATGCGGCACCTACTGATAAGCCATCTCCATCCTCACATCGACTCACGCCAATTCAAGAAAGCGGGAAAACGCTTCGGTGGGATCGGCGCCGCAGCATCGAACCCACTCGATGAACTCCGTCACATCCACGCGCCGGTTGGCCGTCTCGCAGTTGTAGATCCAGCTTTGCGGCTTTCGCATTCGCTTGCCTAGATCGCGCTGGGTTAACGTAGCTTGTTCGCGCAGCGACCGCAGGAATCCGGGTAGCGGCCGGTACGTCTTCGTGTGTTGGGACTTGGTAGCCATTTGAACCGATTATCGTGTCAACAGCCGTTGACACGAGTTCAGTGTCAACGTAGAATTCCGTTGTGCAAGCCCGTCAGCGTGACTAACGGGCTGACGCTGTGAGAAGCGGGATTTGCCACGCTTCCTTAACCGATGTCCCCCAGATCGAGCCACAAACTGCACCGCAGCGCGTTCGCACTACGGGCGTTTTCGGTGTCTGACACGCTGGCACAGGGCGCTCAGACGACTACACCCTCTGTGCCTGTGAGCAACCCGATGGGCCAGAAAAGCAAGAACGTCGAGGCGGTGACCGATTTCGCCGACAACCGGCATTTCGTCCGCCTGCACCGCGACATCCTCTTACCGGCGGCAGCCTGCGAGGCCGTGCCGCCGGCAGCTGGCCGCTGGGACGACGCCAAGCACATCACCCTGGAGCACGCCCCCGCCGACGCCCACGACGAAATCCGCCTCTTCTTTGACTCGGCCGCAGAATCGCTGTCCACCGACAACGGCGACATCACGGTTGGCATCCGCTGTCGTGGGCGTCTCCTGACCGGCCGATTGGCCGGTTCGGCGTCCGGCGCGGAGCGGCGCCCGACTGCAAAAGGGCGCCGCTGGCCGCCGGGCCGGGCTTTTGACACTTCTCTCTAAATGCGCTAAACTGACGCATGAACATCGACCTCCCGCTTACCCCTCATCTGGAACAGTTCGTCCGCGATCAGCTCACGAGCGGTCGCTACCGCACGGAAAAAGACGTGATCCAAGCCGCGCTGCGGCTGCTGGCAGACCAAGCCTCATCCCGCGGAATTCCTGGCGGACATCCCGATCTGGGAGCCGACGACCCGATGGGCCGACCCCCAGGGCCGTCGGCACGTCGTGAGCCGCTGAGCAGCGCCGCGTCAGAAAACTCTTCGTTGCGGCGCAGCCCGCGCGGCATCCTGGCCGATCTTCCCAGTTCCATCGACCCCGACGAGATCAAGGAAACTCGGGAGGAGATGTGGGCCGGCTTCCGGCACAGCCAGCCTTAATGGCTTCGGTCGTCGCCGATACTCATGCCGTCCTCTGGTTTCTCGAAGACGACAAGCGCCTGACGCCGGCAGCCGGTGCCGCCCTGGACCAGGCTGAGCGCATCTGGCTGCCGGGCATTTGTCTGGTCGAGGTCGTCTACCTCGTCGAGAAGGGCCGGTTGCACGCTGCGGTGCTGCCGCGCCTGCTGGCGGAGTTTGATAACCCAGCCACCACACTGGCACTCGCGCCTCTGGATCTTGGCGTCGTGCTTTCGCTACAGGACATTACCCGCTTCCAGGTTCCAGACCTGCCCGACCGGGTAATCGCCGCCACGGCATTACACCACCGCGTGCCGCTCGTGACCCGCGATGGCAAGATTCGCTCGTGCGGCGTAGAAACCATCTGGTAATCAGTCCATCCCCGCCCTCAATGATGGCAATGCTGGGCGAGGTGGCTACTGACGCGATCAACATCACGAAGAGATACGAATTCGAGATCAAGAAACTCGACATCTTTGATGCAAGAGGAACGATGACGCTGGAGAGCGCCATGAGCGAGCCAACTAACAAAGATCGGCGCATAGGGCCAGAGATACCCTCGCAGTGTTCACCGCCGAAACCTCCAGCGACGATCATCTCGACACTAAGAGACTGTCCGATAAGTGGTGTCAAGCCACTTGGCGATACTGAAATTCGTCTTGGTTCTCCTTCGGACACAAGCGGTTGAGCATCAGATGAATCATGGCCAAGCGGATCATGGCTTCCGACGACCGCACCGTCTTCTCCCGGTCTACACTCAGCCGTCGGCACTTGCCCAGCCAAGCGAACGTCCGCTCCACCGTCCACCGGATCGGCAGCTTGACCCAGCCCGCAGATCCTTCCGGACGCCGCACGATGCACAGTTCCCAACGCCCCTCATGCTCCTCCACCCATTGGTAGAGGACGAAGTTGTGGTACTTGGTGTCGGCGAACATCCGTTCAACCCGGCTCATCGGCTGGCCCTCCAGCCGAGCGAACAACTCGGCCGCCGCCTTGGCGTCGTCCACGTCGGCGGCCGTTACCAACACCGCCAGCAGCAAACCCATGCTGTCAACCACGATATGGCGTTTGCGACCATCGACGTTCTTGGCGTTGTCCCGGCCGCGCTGTTCGCCGCCGGAGGTGGTATCGACGGATTGGCTGTCCACGCTCGCGGTGGTGCGGGGCGCGTAGGGCTTTTCCGCCGTGCGGACTTTGCAGCGGAGACGGTCGTGGATTTCCTCCAGGGTGCCGTTGTGGCGCCACTCATTGAAGTAGCCCCAGACGGTACTCCGGGGTGGGAAGTCCTTGGGGAGGTAACGCCACTGACAGCCAGACCGCAACAGGTAGAAAATGGCATCGGCGACGTCGCGCATGTCGGTTTTACGAGGACGTCCTCCGGGGTACACAGGGATGGAGGGCTTGACGAGCGACCACTGCGCGTCGGTCAAGTCGCTAGGGTATTGTTGAGTTCGCATACCCTATTCTACGCAGCTGTGCAGCTGGAGACCCACTTATCGGACAGTTTCTTACTTGACGCATTGTATAGCGATAAATGGCCGGCCAAACCGATAGGACTACTGCCATAAGGAAGAAAGTGGCATTCAGGAGGTGAGGTGGTTAATCCCGGCGTATTCGGCTTACGGAGCGTCAGGAAGATGAGTAAAGGGTGAGCGGGAATCTTTTTTCGTGAAATGTTGTTTTCGCGTACCCACGGGCTTCTAATTGACTATTGTCGAGCGAATCATGATTCCACCGGCAATAAGGGCATCTTCTATTTGGAGATAAACCTACCTGCTGCTTGGCGGCATCACGTTCTTGTCAGCGGTCGCCGTTTTCTCGTCTTTCCGCCGCCCTCCTCTTGCGTTCCGCGCAGTTCCGCTGTAATTCGATCCCTGGCCTAGTGGGAGCCTGCCGACACGACTATCCCTAGAAGGACGCCGTTTTAGGGAATCGCCCCGGCAACTACCTGCTGAGCTAGGTTTCATCCAGCGCCCCGCGTAAGATCAACGGAAGTGAACTTGAGGGAGGCGTGCAATCCCGACCGACCGGAGAGGAAACGAGGCTCCTGTGCCACGACTCGAAGAACTGACCCGCGGTTCCACCATCAAGGGCATCCTTCCCGAAGGACTGGTCACGATCAGCGATGTCCGCTGGATCGGTACGGTTGCCGTCGAGGTGACCTACAAGGACAGTGCCGGCCGCCTCGGCAACGAGCTGCTCTACCGCGACCGCGAACCGACGCTCGAAATCACGGCGAGCGGCCGTCCCTGGACATTCGACGGCGATGGCCACCTGTTCCGGCTCCTTTCCGAAGCCAATCGCATCCGGCTGGCGTACCTCTTCGATCCGCTGCTCGCCGTCCATACCTCCCTGGTCGATCCGCTCCCTCACCAAATCACGGCCGTTTACAGCGAAATGCTCTCCCGCCAGCCGCTCCGTTTCCTGCTGGCAGATGACCCCGGCGCCGGCAAAACGATCATGACCGGCCTGTTCATCAAGGAACTGCACGCCCGAGGCGACTTGCAGCGTTGCCTGATCGTCAGCCCCGGCAACCTGGCCGAACAGTGGCAGGATGAACTGGACCGCCGCTTCCACCTGCCGTTCGACATCATGACGAACAAAGCGCTCGAAGCAGCCCGCACCGGCAACTGGTTCGCCGAAACGTCCCTCGCAATCTGTCGGCTCGAACAAGCTCAGCCGCGATGAGAACGTCCAGGCGAAGCTGCGGCAAACCGACTGGGACCTGATCGTCTGTGACGAGGCCCACAAGCTCAGTGCCACGTATTTCGGCAGCGAGGTGAAGTACACCAAACGCTACCGTCTCGGACAACTTCTCTCCACGCTGACGCGGCATTTCCTGCTGTTGACCGCCACCCCGCACAACGGCAAGGAAGCCGATTTTCAGCTGTTCATGGCGATTCTCGACGGCGACCGCTTCGAGGGCAAATTCCGCGACGGCGTGCATGTCGCGGATACATCGGACATGATGCGCCGGCTCGTGAAGGAGCAGCTGCTCAAATTCGACGGCACGCCGCTGTTCCCCGAACGGCGGGCGTACACCGTCGGTTACGCTCTCTCTGATGCCGAGGCGGAACTGTACAAAGATGTCACCGACTACGTTCGGGAAGAGTTCAACCGCGCCGAGTCGCTCGAAAACGAAGGCAGAAAAGGCACCGTCGGTTTTGCGCTCACCATCCTGCAACGGCGTCTGGCGTCGTCGCCGGAGGCGATCTTTCAATCGCTCCGCCGCCGCCGGGAACGCCTGGAAAAGCGACTCCGCGAGGAGCAATTGCTCAAGCGCGGTGCCGAAATCAGCCTCGATCTTACCGCCGGTCTGCCGGCACTGACGCCGGACGACATCGAGGAACTCGACGACGCGCCGGACAGGGAATTGGAAGACACCGAAGAACGCGTCGTAGACCAGGCGTCTGCCGCCCGCACCATTGCCGAACTCAGAGCCGAGATCGCCCAGCTGCAAGACCTGGAACGCATCGCCATGCGCGTTCGCAAATCCGGCACCGACCGCAAATGGGACGAATTGTCCCGCCTGCTCCAGAACAACTCCGCCATGTTCGACGCCGACGGGCACCGCCGCAAGCTGGTGATATTCACCGAGCACCGCGACACGCTGAACTACCTGTCGGAAAAAATCGGTGCCTTGCTCGGCAAGCCCGAGGCCGTGGTGACCATTCACGGCGGTGTCGGCCGCGAGGACCGGCGGAAAGCCCAGGAATCCTTCACCCACGACAAGGAAGTTGAAATCCTCGTCGCCACCGACGCCGCCGGCGAGGGCATCAATCTCCAGCGCGCCCATCTGATGGTCAACTATGACCTGCCCTGGAATCCGAACCGGCTAGAGCAGCGTTTCGGCCGTATTCACCGCATCGGCCAGACCGAGGTCTGCCACCTGTGGAACCTCGTCGCCAAGGATACGAGGGAAGGCGAGGTCTACCTTCGCCTGCTGGAAAAACTCGACGAAGAACGCAGCGCCCTGGGCGGGCAGGTGTTTGACGTTCTCGGCAAACTGACCTTTGACGATCGGTCCTTGCGCGATCTGCTGCTGGATGCGATCCGGTACGGCGACCAGGCCGACGTTAAAGCCCGTCTGTTCACGGTGGTCGAAAATGCGCTGGATCGCAAGCATCTTCGTGAACTGGTCGAGGAGCGGGCGCTGACCCGCGACTCGATGGACATATCGAAGGTACGCCAGATCCGCGAGGATATGGAACGGGCCGACGCCAGGCGCCTTCAGCCGCATTTCATCGAATCGTTCTTCATCGAGGCGTTCAAGCTGCTCGGCGGAACAATTCACGAGCGGGAGCCGAAACGCTTCGAGATCAAGCACGTTCCCGCCGTCATCCGCAACCGCGACCGCGAAATCGGCCGCGGCGAGGCGGTGCTGACACGGTACGAGCGCATCACCTTCGAGAAATCGCTCATCAGCGTATCAGGCAAGTCGCTGGCCGCGTTTGTCTGCCCAGGCCATCCGCTGCTCGATGCCACGATCGACCTGCTGATCGAGCGGCACCGCGATCTTCTGAAACGCGGCGCCATTCTGATCGACGACAAAGCCCAGGGCGACCAGCCGCGCACTGCTGTATCTGGAGCACGCTATCCAGGACGCCCGCACCGACCGGGCCGGCAATCGGCGCGTCGTCTCGAAACGAATGCAATTCGTGGAAATCAACGCAGGCGGCGAAGCCACCAATGCGGGGCCGGCACCGTATCTTGACTACCGGCCGTTGACGGAGGAGGAAGCGGAGGCGATCAAGAAGCTTCAATCCCCCGACTGGATGCGCCACGACATTGAAGCGAAAGCGATGGAACACGCCGCCATTCATCTCGTGCCGCAGCACCTCGACGAGCTGCGCGGCCGCAAGGAAGAGCTAATCGGCAAGACGAAAGCAGCCGTGCAGGATCGACTGACCAAGGAAATCAACTATTGGGATCACCGGGCCACTCAGCTGAAAGACCAGGGCTGGCCGGCAAGATTAACGCCAAGCTGAATTCGGGATTGGCCCGGCAGAGGGCCAACGACCTCACCGCTCGTTTGCAGAAACGCCTCACGGAACTGGAGCAGGAACGTAAGCTTTCGGCGCTGCCGCCGGTAGTGCTCGGCGGCGCCTTGATCGTTCCGGCAGCCCTGCTGCGTCAATTGCGCGGGCACGCTGCCGCGACACCGCCCGAAAATCCCCTGGAGACGAAACGCTCCGAACTCCTGGCCATGAATGCCGTCTTCGAATCGGAGCGGCGTCTGGGCTTCCTGCCGCGCGACGTGAGCGCGGAGAATATCGGCTACGACATCGAATCCGCCGTTCCTGGCACCGGGCTGCTCCGTTTCATCGAGGTCAAGGGCCGCATCCGGGGAGCGAAGACCGTGACGCTCACCAAGAACGAAATCCTCACCGGCCTGAACAAACCCGAGGATTTCATTCTGGCTCTTTGCCTGATCGACGGCGACAATGTGCAGGTCCGGCACGTCAGGAAACCCTTCGTCCGCGAACCGGATTTCAGGGCAACCAGCGTAAATTACGACATCGATGCTCTGCTGGCCCATGCTCAGGAGCCGGTATGAGCAAGACGCCCAAGAAGGGTAAGTCGCAGGGTCTGACCACGCGAGCCGGCGTCACGCCGTCCTCTTCTGACTTTGACGAAATCCTCCGGCTGATCGAGGACGCGCGGGGCCGCGCCGTCGCCGCCGTCAATACGCAGCTGATTCACTTGTACTGGCAGATCGGCGAGTACATCAGCCGCAAACTGGAGACAGCTGCCTGGGGCGAGGGAGTGGTCCAGCAATTGGCCGATCACATCGCCAGAACGCAGCCGGACCTCAAGGGCTTCGCACGCCCCAATCTATTCCGGATGCGACAGTTTTACGAAACGTACAAGGATGACGAAAAAGTCTCACCGCTGGTGAGACAATTGCCGTGGACCCACAATCTGCTGATCCTGAGCCGGTCCAAGCGGCCGGAGGAACGCGAGTTCTACCTGCGGATGGCACTTCGCGAGCGCTGGAGCAAGCGGGAGCTAGAGCGGCAACTTAACGGTGCCCTGTTCGAGCGCGTCGTCCTGTCGCCGCCGAAGCTGTCACCGGCGGTGACAGTTTTGCACCCCGACGCTGGCTCGGTCTTCCGGGACGCCTACCTGGTCGATTTCCTGGACCTCCCCAAGGCTCACTCGGAAGCCGATTTGCAACGAGCCCTAATGGCAAACCTGCGACAGTTCCTGTTGGAACTCGGCGGCGACTTCACCTTCCTGGGCGAACGCTATCGCTTGCAGGTCGGCGGCCGGGATTTCTATGTAGACCTGCTCTTCTACCACCGGAGCCTCACCTGCCTCATCGCCTTCGAGCTGAAGATCGAGGAGTTTCAGCCCTCGGATCTCGGGCAGCTGGAGTTTTATCTGGAAGCGCTTGACCGGGACGTGAAGAAGCCACACGAGCGGCCGTCCATCGGCGTCTTGCTCTGTGCCACGAAAGACAGCGAGGTCGTCGAGTACGCCCTCAGCCGCGCAATGTCGCCCGCTCTGGTCGCCGAGTACCAGACCAGATTGCCCGACAAAAAGCTGCTGCAAACCAAGCTGCATGAGTTCTACGAACTGGCCCAGGAGCAGGCAGCGCTGCCAGCCATTGAAGATAAGAAAACGGCCGCAAGCGAATCGACCAAGCCCCGAAAGGGCCGCAAGAAATGACCGCACCCTACCGCAAGAAGCTGATCGAGGTAGCTCTTCCGCTGGAGAAGATTAACGTCGCGGCTGCGCGCGAGAAGTCGATCCGGCACGGCCATCCGTCCACCCTGCATTTGTGGTGGGCGCGGCGGCCGCTCGCCGCCTGTAGAGCCGTTCTCTTCGCATCCCTCGTGGACGATCCTGACAGCGACCCTGCATATCGTCTGCTCGGTGAGGAAATAGCGGCCCAGAAGCGGGCGGACCTATTCAGCTTGATCGAGGAATTGGTCCAATGGGAGAACTCGAACAATCCCGATGTAATCCGCTCCGCCCGCGCTGAGATCGCCCGCTGCGTAGCCTCTCGCCTAGTTGAGACTGGCAAACTGAAAAGGGATCAGATTGTCGCAGAGGGAGTAACCATCGGGGACATAGTAACCCGCTGCAACTGTTGGTGCGTCGCTTGCGGCTTCGACGAGAAAGCCCAACGCACCCGGTATTCATTCGATACATCGCGACTGCCATCGGCCGCTGCCGTCGATCACTTTCTTGCCGAACACGCCCCGCCGGTCCTCGACCCATTCGCAGGAGGCGGCTCGATCCCGCTGGAGGCTCATCGCCTCGGCCTAGTTGCCCACGCCTCAGACCTCAATCCCGTGGCGGTCCTCATCAATAAGGCACTGATCGAGTTCCCGCCGAAGTTCGCCAACCGTCCGCCTGTCAACCCTGAAGGATGCGCGAAGCCCTTGACTACTTGGCACGGCGCCGCCGGCCTCGCCGACGACGTACGCTATTACGGCAAGTGGATGCGCGACGAAGCCGAGAAGCGCATTAGCCACCTGTACCCGAAAGTGAAGATCACGAAGGCGATAGCGAAGGAGCGGCCGGACCTGGAGCAGTACGTCGGGCAGGAACTAACGGTCATCGCCTGGTTGTGGGCGCGGACGCTTCAATGCCCAAATCCCGCATGCGGGGCCATGATGCCTCTGGCAAGATCCTTCTGGCTATCGAGCAGGAAGGGAAAAGAAACCTGGATCGAGCCGGTTGTTGACCAGCGGGCGAAGCACGTCAGCTTCAGGATTCGGAGAGGAACAGGGAAGGTGCCCGATGACACTGTCAATCGAAAGGGCGCTCGCTGCATAGTGTGTGGGATGCCGGTGTCATTCGACACCATTCGGGCTGAAGGCAAAGCTAATCGCCTTGGCACTTTGATGACTGCCATTGTTGCCGAAGGATCATCCGGTCGGATCTATCTACCAGCAGACCAGCACCACGAAGAAATTGCCAGGAGTGCGAGACCGGAGTGGCTTCCGGAAACTGAGATGCCCCACAATCCGTTCTCCGTTCGTCCCCCACTATACGGGCTCAATAAGTTTGCGGACGTGTTCACACCCCGACAAATGGTGGCCCTGGGGACTCTATCCAGCCTTGTAGGTGAAGTTCGAAAAGAAGTCGGACTAAGAGCGCTTGAATCTCTGCCGTCAACTAAATCGCCCTCGGTCAATGACCAAGCGATCAATGCGGGATACGCGGACGCTGTAACAACGTATCTCGCCCTGGCGATCAGTCGGACCACCAATACCATTTGTGCACTCGCCCTCTGGTCCCACAGTCGCGATCAAAGCGTCAACGTATTTGGTCGTCAGGCGATGCCAATGAGTTGGGACTTTCCGGAGGTCAATCCGTTTGCAGAAGCGGCCGGAGATTTTGGAGAGACCAGCCTCTCCATGTCCCGGACCATTAGAAACTGTCCGATAAGTGGTGTCAAGCCACTTGGCGATACTGAAATTCGTCTTGGTTCTCCTTCGGACACAAGCGGTTGAGCATCAGATGAATCATGGCCAAGCGAATCATGGCTTCCGACGACCGCACCGTCTTCTCTCGGTCTACACTCAGCCGTCGGCACTTGCCCAGCCAAGCGAACGTCCGCTCCACCGTCCACCGGATCGGCAGCTTGACCCAGCCCGCAGATCCTTCCGGACGCCGCACGATGCACAGTTCCCAACGCCCCTCATGCTCCTCCACCCACTGGTAGAGGACGAAGTTGTGGTACTTGGTGTCGGCGAACATACGCTCGACCCGGCTCATTGGCTGGCCCTCCAACCGAGTGAACAACTCGGCCGCTGCTTTGGCGTCGTCCACGTCGGCGGCCGTCACCAATACCGCCAGCCAGCAAACCCATGCTGTCAACCACGATATGGCGTTTGCGACCATCGACGTTCTTAGCGTTGTCCCGGCCGCGCTGTTCGCCGCCGGAGGTGGTATCGACGGATTGGCTGTCCACGCTCGCGGTGGTGCGGGGCGCGTAGGGCTTTTCCGCCGTGCGGACTTTGCAGCGGAGACGGTCGTGGATTTCCTCCAGGGTGCCGTTGTGGCGCCGCTCATTGAAGTAGCCCCACACGGTGCTCCGGGGTGGGAAGTACTTGGGGAGGTAGCGCCACTGACAGCCAGACCGCAACAGGTAGAAAATGGCATCCGCGACGTCGCGCATGTCGGTTTGACGAGGACGGCCTCCGGGATACACGGGGATGGAGGGCTTGACGAGCGACCACTGCGCGTCGGTCAAGTCGCTAGGGTATTGTTGAGTTCGCATACCCTATTCTACGCAGCTGTGCAGCTGGAGACCCACTTATCGGACAGTTTCTAAGGCGATGCCGAATACTTGAGCGTCAATTGCCTTCCTGAGCGATCAAGCGTGGCCTACAATTCCTGATCCAGGTGTCATCTCATTGCGCGAGCAGCCCAGGGCAATTCTCTCGGCAGAAACCGCATTTGGGGCATCGTAGTTTTCCACAATCTCTGCATGCACATAGCGGATCTTTTCCCAACACGAGCGGACTATAGCCACATTTGCCCTGGTACTCATTGTTCTTGACAATATCACCACCGCAGTAAGCCAGAATTGCTTGCCTACGGTTCGTTCCGTCTTTTCGCATCGCCGTGAGTAAGCCGACTCCGTGAAAATGATAGTCCTTGAAATCCGCGAGGTGTATCGTCGACGAGTGGTTCCAAAGGATTTCAAGAGAGTCGATCAGTGCATCAATGATTCCGAGAGGATCGATTATCCCCAGCGGATGGCAATAGGCTCCACGTGTGAATGTGTAGAGGAACTTCCGATATTTCGCTGGACAGAAACTCTGTGGTGCCATGCAACTCGTCGCCATTTCAAGGAAATGTGTAAGCAGCGACAGAAACAGATACGGAAGTGTGATTGGAGAAGGTGTGTCGATAAGCCGAGAATAGAAGAGTGCTTCCCAAGAAGCCAATCCCTCTCCCCAACACGCTGGCAACACGATACGAGCAGCGACAAAGGAAGGCAAAGGGTTAACCGAAAGCAGATTGAATTCGTCGAGAGTCGGAAGTTGCCTGAATGCGTGTGATCGCAATTGAGCGAGATGCCCATCCCGAACCGTGTAGCATTCTGATGGATAGTCAAACACCCACGGCGGCATGAGATTCACCTTCGGATGATGCTCATCCCGTCTTTAAAGAGTGAGACGAATTCGATCGCCGAAGCGTTGCGTCAGCGTTACCAGAAGAGGGCGTGTAGTTTCTCCCAGAAAGACGATGTCCTGAAGGTACTCCCGAGAAACCGACGATACATTGTTCATCTGTTTCACAGTCAAATATTACGCCGGCTTGAAATAAGATCAAAGTTCAATAGGCGCGGCGTATTGAACACTAGGGTGGAAAAAATAACTGATAACATGTTCGGGGATGTGGGCTAAGCAGTCCATAAAATCCAGGATACGACTGGCTAAGGTTCCTCTGTCGTTTGGCAAGCCCGCCTTGTTCACCGCACCCTTCATGTCATCATTGAGGTATTCCACTGGGTTCATCTCAGGGGGTGCCGTCGCTCCATTCCCTGGAAATATCGGGGAAAGAAACGACTTTTCGCGGAAAACCACGATGACTTACATCCTTTCCTGGTGAATCGCTTGCAATCCGCCAGGAAAATGCGGCGTTTTTCGGTGTTCAATCTCCAGGCAGGTGAACGAAATACTGGCATATTTCGGTGCCCAATCCCGAAGATGGCACATAAAAGCCGCTGTCCACCACGGCAAGAATGCGGAAATCGCGTGCCAAAGAGAGTGAAAGCACGCCGGTTTTTGCCAGTGTTTCTGCCAAGTGTAGAGGTTTTTTGATGTAGATTGCCCATTTTCTCAAAGTTTTTCAGGGAATGGAGCGATTGCACCCATCTCCGGCGAGTAGGCCGGCAGGTAGAACACCTCGATCTGCTCCTTGTGCGCCTCCATCCAGGCCAGCACCTCGGGCGTCTTGTGTGCTTGCAGCCGGTCCGCGATCAGCAGGATCTTCCGCTGGCTCCCTCGATCAGCTTGGTCAGGAACAGCAGGAACACCGCCGCGTTGAGCGATCCCTTGTAGGTCATGAACCGCACCGTCCCCTCGTTGCTGATCGCCGTGATCTGGTTGACCCGGATGTGCGGCCCGGGCACCTCCATCGTGGCCCGCTCTCCTTCGCGGGCGTAGCCGTAACCGGGATGGTGATCCGCCTCCACGCCGACCTCGTCGGTCCAGAGAATCTCCGCATTTTCGCGTGCCGCCTGCTCTTCGATGGCCGGGTAGGTCTCCTCCAGCCACTGCTCGACCTCGTCCGGGTCCTGCTGCCGCGAATGCCGCGCGGGCTTCTTGGAGGTGTAACCCCAGCGGCGCAGGTACTGCCCGACGGTTCGTTCCGCCAGGTCGATGCCGAACTCCTTGCGGATCAGGTCGCGCACGGCGCGGCGGGTCCACAGGGCGTGAGGGATGCCCAACTGCTCCGGGGAGTGATCGTCGATGCAGCCCCTGGATGCGCTCGGCCTGCTGGTCGGACAGGAAGCGGCCGGAGCCGAGGGGTCTGCCGGTACGGTCGCCGGGCAGCGAAGCCAGGCCCTCGGCGGCGTAGGCGGTCCACCAGCGGCTGATGGTTTCGTGGCAGACGCCCAGCAGGTCAGCGAGGTCCACCTCGGAGTAGCCCAATTCGATGCCACGCAAGGCGCGCAGGCGCAGCACCTGAAGGGCTTCATCGGACAACTGGCGGGCGTCGGGCAACTGGATTGGCATGACCAGCTCTCCGTCTCTGGATTTTGCTTTCATTCTCTTCATTCTCCTTCAGGATTATTGAGCAACTTTCATGCCGGCGTAATATGTGCCAGCCGCCTCACCAAACGCCTCAATTTTCGCTCCCTTTGTGATGAGAAACTTCATGGCATCCGTATGGTCATTCGCGGCGGCATAATGCAGCGGAGTGAGCGCCATACATATTAGTCGCGTTGACCTTGTCGCTCACTGTTGATGAGCAGTTTCATGGCTTCGGTATGGCTTGTCATGGCGGCGTAATGCAGAGGAGACGGGCCGCCTTTGTGAGCAAGTTGGGGGTCAGCAGCATTTTTCAACAATAAAGCGACAACTTTTGTCGCTTTGGGATTACCTGACGCCTCCAACAGAGCCGTATGACCATCTTGATCTACAGCATTTACAGCGGCTTTTAAGTTGTCACTGTTTTCAACAATGTAGCGGGCAATTGTGTCATCATCACCCTTATAGGCAGCTTTGACGAATTGATCGACGGATACCTTCTTGTCATCCATAACAGTCTCTCCCTAGCCCTTAAACAAGCGAGGTTTCCAGGCCCGCCGGTCTTCGGGTCCTGCCTGGACGGACGGATCGCGTTCTCTCTGCCTCACCTAAGCAGTTTGTTCTCCCCGATTTTTCGTTGTTTCATTCTGCACATTCCTGCCGCGGGTCGCGCTTGGGGCAGCATGGATCGGAGCATCCGGACTCCGACTTCATGGTTGCGATCGTCAGCACCGCAGCACCGTCAGCAGCCGGAAGAAGATCGCGCTGGTACGGGTTCCAGGCCAGCAGCCGATACACCAGCCGACGGCCCGTCCGGACGATCTGACACGGCAGCCGCACGAAGGCGTTCACGAACGTCTTGAACTCCATCCTCAGCACCCACTGCTTCTCGGACCGATGCTCGCTCCTGCCAGCGGCCCGGCGCTCCGGCAGCAGCAACGCCCACCACGCCTTCAGGTTCCAGGCCAACGCCGTCATCACCATGTAGGCCCAGTTGCTCACCAGGTTGTCCACCGGCGCCGTGCAACGCCCGCACGCCGCCCTTCAACTGCGCGAGCAGGTTCTCCTGGTTGCAGCGGTCGTTGGCCGCGAACACGATCGCCTCGGCCGCCGGCATCCCGGTCGTTGGTCAGGTAGAAGAAGTAGCGATGTCGATCGAACAGCACCTGCTCGCCCTTCTCCACCGACAGGTTCTTGCGCACCACCACCATGCGGTAGGTCTTGCGGCAGGCCGTCGGCCGGTAGTCGAACTCGGCCACCGTCCTCCGCTGCAAGCCGAAGGTTCTCGAACTCGCCGCGCGACCACGATCGGCTCCTTGACGTTGTCCGGCCGTTGCCGCGGCTGCGTCTTGCACCTGGTAGCGCGGCGGCCGTGCCAGCGTCTGCCAGGCGTCGCTCCGGCAAATCGTCGGCCAAGCTATGCAGGTTCGGCACGGCGTCGTAGCCGAAGATGAACTGCACGCGGCCGTCGGCGTTCCAGCGGTCGAGGTGCTCGGTCTGCGAGAAGTCGGTGTCGCCGCGCAGCAGCACCTGGCGGAAGCCGCCGCGGAAACAGACGTCCAGGGCCCGATCGACTCGGCGGCCGCGCCTTCGTGCGACGGCCGATTGCCCGAGCGATTGACCAGGCTCAGCACTTCGCCGGTGTTGGCCAGCGACACCACCAGCGGGTGATAACCCCAGGTGCCGTCGTAGGCGATGTCCATGCCCTGCTTGCACTCGCCGGTGGTGCCGACCAGGGTGCCGTCCATGTCGATGCGTGGCCTGCTCGAAGAACGCCGTCCGGCTGCCGGGCCCAGACCTTCAGGCGGACGTCGTTGAAGATGTCCATGCAGCGTGTGGATGCTCGGCGTCGCGTGAAGCGGCGGCAGAAATCGCCGGCGGTGGTCGGATCGGGGATGCGGCGGGCGCCCAGGGCGTCGAGGAAGACTTCGTCGTTGCGGCGCAGTTCGATGTCTTGCAGGCAGGTGCCGTCGCACAGGGCGTTGTAGGCGAAGTTGAGGACGTGATCGGACTCGTGGTAGGGCAGATGGAATCTTGAGCAGGTGCAGGCGGCTCGTCGATGGCGTCGATCAGGCCGAGCTGGCGGGCCAGGACGTGAATGGCGCCGATGCCGCCGTAGGCGATGCCGTGGCTGCGGTCGCCGATCTCGTAGTGGATGTTGCTGGCGGTGAACATGGGCTGGCGGCAGTCGCGAGCTCGGTCTTGTCGAGCCGGCGTTCGATGCGGCGCTTGCGGTTGGCCAGTTTTCGGGCTATCTTCGCGTTCACTCGAAATCCCTCCGGTGACCGGCGTTGGAAAAGTGTTGCTACTCTTCAAACCCCGGAAAACGCGGGAGGATTTCGAGTTTTCACGTAATCGCGCAAAGGGGTCGTGAGAACATCGCTTGATTCAGGGCTAGAGAAAGGCGGGGTTCTGACCGTCCGCAAGGACGGCAAGGAATTCGGGGTGCAGCGGAACGGGGAGGAGAACCACCGCAAGGAACTGCCCGCTGCGCCGTATACCGTCGTGGGTATTCAGACGGACCGAATGAAAGACAAGCTGACCGACGACGATGTCCCGCTCCTGGCGAAGCTGACGGACCTTGAGCACCTCATCCTGCAAGGCGACAAGATCACACTCGATGGTCTTGCCCGGCTCGCGTCCGCCTGCAAGATCAAGAGCCTGACTTTCCGAAACACCCCCATTGCCGCAGCGGGAAAGAAGGCCCTGCCGGTGATCGAGAAACTCACCTGGCTGGAGTACTTCAAAATTCCCGATGGTCCAACCGAAGTGGACGCGGAAGTTACCGACGCTTTCGCGGAGACGCTGGCGAAGCTCCCCAACCTGAAATGGGTGGAGGTGCTGGACGTCAAGATGAGCGAGAATGGCCTGGTCTGGCTGGCACGGGCGCAGAAGCTGGAGCGTCTGTGCGCTTGTAAGAATCCGCGGGCTCGACGAAAAAGGCCTCGCGGCGTTGGCCGCCAGCAAAAGTCTGCGATGGCTGGACGTGGACTTCAAACCCGAGCGCCGCCGCCGCCCTTCGCTCGATCAAGACGCTGGTGACGATCAACGGCAAACCGTCGGTGGAGTTCTGGAAGGACATGGAGAAGAAGTAGGGTTGGCTTGGGCGGTCACTCTTTCTCGGCCGAACCCATCGGCCGCAGCTTCTCGGCGAGACCGCCGAGCACCTCGTCGGACCGCCGGAGTTGCCCGGATTGATGGTGCGCTGGTCTGGATAGCCCCCTGGATGGGGTGGCTGCTTTCCGATTCGATCTCGCGGCCCAGAGCGCTGACAATGCCAGTGGTAATAGTCTGGTCCAGGCCGAAGGGTTACCAATGGCGAAAGTGACTTGCCCGACTTTCAAGTCGTGCGACGTGCCGATCAGGATAGGATGAAGTGTGCTTTTGGGCGCATCGATCCAGATAACGGCGATGTCCTTGTCTGCGTAAGACCAGATTTGCCGGCCCTCATAGGTGGATTGGTTGACTAGGGTAACACGAATGGAATCGGCTTCCTCGACAACATGGTAGTTTGTCACAATATGCCCATCTTGGTCCCAGACGAATCCCGAGCCAGACGTGAGTGATGAGTGGATCGGTGGCCAATCGACGGCCATCTTCGTAAACGCATGTTCAGGCCCTCGAAGTCAAGTGTTTCGCGCGATTTATTGCTGTCACGCAATGTTGGCGATTCCAGACCGGCACGAGCCTCGTGCTTCGTGAACGTCTTACTTCTGGATCGAGACTGGGCAGGATCGTTAAACAAGAGACGCAACTCTTGTGCCCTATCTGGCAAGATGCACCTCGAAACCCGGCATCCCCCTGGACGATAAGGATCGCGCCGTCACACTGGTGTACGCTGCGCGGGACGAGGAGCACAACGGCGCGTCAGTCCTGAGAAGTCTCCTCGAGGGCCGCCGCTAAAGAGTATGGAGACATGTCCCGAGCGAGAACAGGTTTACCCACCGGTGACCAAGGAAACTGACTGAACAACGCAAGAGCCTGGGAAGCGCGGCTGAGAAAACAGATGCGCATTATCCCCTAACCTTTCCGATTTCGGTCGTGGTTCATAAGCCGTGCCAAGTGGCGATCTCCTGGCGTCATATACAGGTCGGACCTCCAAAAAACCCAGGGAAAACCGAAGTCGGCGATGCTTCTTACCCACCACCCGGATTTCAGACCTCCTGGTTTCGGCACGGACCCTCTCCTCCTTCGCATCCGAGGAAACGTTAGGCTGCGCCGCGGCACGCCATGTGCAGTACAAATAGATGCCACGTGGATGAACCAATCGAGTTGAGACGGGGAGAGGCACGAGCGAAAGTCGCATGGGTTCCTGAGAATTCACCAAAGGGAGGTTGATTATGGCAGCAGTTCGTGAAGTGTCCGCAGAGATCACCCTTATCCTGACCGAGGAAGAACGGGCACAACTGTTGAACTGGCTTGAGCAGCAGTTCCGAAACAAGCTCGTCGAGGAACATCGCACGAAAACTTCTGATTACAGAGGGTATGTTATTCACCAGGAACAAATCCTTGAGAAATTGATCGCCAAACTTCGCCGACCTTGATGGTGAGAGGCGCGCGTAATGACGAGGAGAAGGACATGGACAGCGCGAACAAACCGGAGAGTATCCGGTACATCAGTGTCAGTTCGCTCATTTTTGGAGTCCTTGGCGGAGCATCCTGCTGGTGGCTTCCAATGGGAATGGTTTTCAGTATCACCGGGCTGCTGTTCGGCTTTGTCGACCGGACGATGGCACGCGGGCGGTCGCTGGATTCCCGGCTCTCGATTGTCGGAATGCTTCTCTCGGTGGCTGCCCTTTCCCTGGACATCGTTATTGCGGTTCTGGGGCTGCAAACCGTGACTTTCGGGCCGCTGAGGAATTAGGCCAGCCCACTTGCTCCCCTGGTTCTTCAAACGAGCCAGGGAACGGATGTTCGGCGCCATGCCGGGCCAGACTGACAAGTCGGAGCAGTTGGAAACGGCATGATTCGTGAGGTTGACATGAGTCAGAATATTTTCTCAACGCACTCCCACACCAACTCTTTCTCGCAGCTCGTCGATCGAGCCGGCCGACACTGGGAGGCGCGGCGTCAGGCGGCCGCCTCCCTCCGCAACCTCGAGCCGCGGATTTCCCTGGCGTTCACCATTGCCCTGGAGCGCGAAGTAGGGACACTCGGAACTGCGGTTGCCATCGAAACAGGGAAGCTGCTGGGCTGGCACGTCTACGATCACGAGCTGCTGGAGAAGATCGCGAACGAGATGGGGTTGCGGACGGCTTTGCTGAACAGCGTCGATGAGCGACAACAGAGCCGGCTGTTGGAATTGGTGGAAGGGTTCGCGACCGGATTCACGAATAGCGATGCGCGCGCCTTTGTGAGCGAGAGCGACTATGTTTTCCATCTGGTTGAAACGATTCATGCTCTCGGGATCCACGGCGAATGCGTGATCGTCGGTCGGGGTGCGGGCTTCATTCTGCCTAGTGAAACGACCTTGCGAGTCCGACTTGTAGGGCCGGTGAAAGCGCGCATCGCGGCGCTGAGCCGCAAGTTCGGCATCTCCGAAAATGAAGCGGCACGCCAGGTCCACACGGTTGACCGCGAGCGGACGAACTTCGTCCGGGCCCATTTTCAAATGGATCCGACTGATCCGCGGAACTACGATCTCGTCCTCAATACGCCGCGTCTGTCCCAAGCACAATGTGCGGAACTGATTGTCGAAACGCTCCATCGCCTACAAGCTGCTGGGAACGAGAAAACGTCGGTGGGCCCCTCATTGTGAGGGAGAATTCACCGTTGAGTGAGTGACCATCGCCCAGCATCTTTGAAAGGTATGAGCTATGGATATGAGCGTCACGACACTGGTTGTCCTGAGCTTCCTGGCACTGGTCGTCCTCTACCTTTTGAGCTGCATTCGTGTCCTTAAGGAATATGAGCGCGGTGTGATCTTCCGCCTCGGCCGGGTCTTGCCCAAGCCCAAAGGTCCGGGGCTGATCATGGTCTTCTGGCCGGTCGATACGATGATGCGCGTCGGCTTACGCATCGTGACGAAGGTCATCGAGCCCCAGGACATCATCACCAAGGACAACGTCTCGGTCCGTGTCAATGCCGTGCTCTATTTCCGGGTCGTCGATCCCATGCGGTCCGTGTTGGAGGTGGCGGATTACCTGTACGCCACCTCGCAGGTAGCCTTGACCACCTTGCGCAGCACCCTGGGACAGGCGGAACTCGACGACCTCTTGACGGAGCGGGAGAAAATGAACCGCCGATTGCAAGAGATCATCGACGGGCATACCGAGCCGTGGGGGGTGAAGGTGTCGACAGTAGAGGTGAAGGACGTGGACCTCCCCGAAGCGATGAAGCGGTCCATGGCCCGCCAGGCGGAGGCCGAACGGGAACGTCGTGCGAAGGTCATCAACGCCGAAGGCGAGTTCCAGGCCGCGGACGAGACTGCGCCAGGCCGCGGAGATCATGACGCCCTTTCCCATCGCCATGCAGATGCGCTACCTCCAGGCCCTCGCGGACGTGGCGTCCGATCAGAATTCCACCATCATCTTCCCGTTGCCGCTGGAACTGATGCGGCCTTTCATGAAGCCCGACCGGGTCGCCGAGCGATGCTGTCCCGCTGGGCAATTCCCACCAGAAGAACGCGGCAGGGCGAGGCTAGATGCCGAACCGGCGAGTCCACATGCGCCAGCACGGACGGGCGGGATTGCCGGCAAAATCATGCCGCTCGTCTTTGCTTGGGGCTGCGGACTCGCGGGACTGACGCTCGAACACCGGCCCAATTACTCAGGAGGAGAAACATGTTTGGCATGCGTTGGCGGTTGTTTCGCCTGCTGGGGATCCCGGTCAGCGTGGACGTGAGCTGGTTGCTCATCCTCGCCCTGCTCACGCTGAGCTTTGCCGAGGGTTTCCCGACCATCCTGCACGATTACTTCCCCGGGGACAGCAGCCCAGTTGACGCCGGCCGATTACTGGATCATGGGTCTGGTCACGGCGCTGGCCTTTTTCACCTGCATTGTCCTGCACGAGTTCGGACACGCCCTCGTGGCCCGCTCCCGGGGAATGCCCATCAGCGGCATCACCCTCTTTCTGTTCGGCGGGGTTTCCGAACTCGGTGAAGAGCCCAGGTCCGCCGGGACCGAGTTCCTCATGGCCGTGGCGGGCCCCCTGGTCAGCGCCGTCCTGGCCGTTGTTTTCTGGATCGTGGCCGTGGTGGGCTACCAGGGGGGCTGGCCGCATCCCGTCGTGATCGTCCTCGGCTACCTGGCCACGATCAACGCCGTGGTGCTGATCTTCAACATGGTCCCCGCCTTCCCGCTCGATGGCGGCCGCGTGCTGCGTTCGATTCTGTGGGGCGTCACCGGCAACGTGCGGCGGGCGACGCGCTGGGCTTCTGCCGTTGGCCAGGCCTTCGCCTGGGTGCTGATCGTCTGGGGCGTGCTGCAGTTCTTCTCCCACAACTGGGTGGGCGGCATCTGGAGCGTGCTGATCGGCATGTTCCTCAACAGCGCGGCCAGGAGCGGCTACCAGCAGGTGCTCATCCGGCAGGCGCTCCAGGGCGAGCCGGTGCGCCGTTTCATGAACCCTGACCCCATCGTCGTCTCGCCGTCGCTCGACCTGCTTCACTGGGTCGAGGACTTCGTCTACCGCTACCACCACCGCGCGTTCCCCGTGGCGTCGAACGGACGAGCTGGAGGGAGTTATCACGACCCAGGCTCTGAGCCAGATCCCCCGCAGCGGAGTGGGCCGAGCACACCATCGGCGAGGTGATGTCGCACGATCTCCAGGCCGTGACCATCGCGGCGGACGCCGACGCCCTGGAGGCCCTCGAGAAGATGCAGCGAACCGGCTCCAGCCGGCTGCTCGTCACCGAGGGCGACCGGCTGCTCGGCATCGTCAGCCTCAAGGATCTGCTTCGTTTCCTGAACCTGAAGCTCGAACTGGAAGGCGACGACGACGGTCGGCCGCAACCGGGCGACTCCCGCAGCGGCGAACGGGAAAGAGAAAGGGAACTGGTGTCTAACTGACGCTGCACGCATGGATCGGCCGTGGCGGAAATTGCGCGCACTGGCTTGAGTTAGGAAGGAGCTTGTCATGCCCCAGATCTTCCAACGCCGCGCCGACACCATCGTTCGGGTCACCCTGCTTAGTTTCGTTCTGGTGCCGGCGGCCCTGCTCTGGGCCGGCCTCGTCTACACGCGCTCCTCGTACGGCACCAACGCGGGCATCGTGCGCGTGCAGCCGGTGCCGTTCAGCCACGAGCATCATGTGGGCGTCCTCGGCATCGATTGCCGCTACTGCCACACCTCGGTGGAACACTCGCCGTTCGCCGGCATCCCGCCCACGAAGACGTGCATGAACTGCCATTCGCAGATGTGGGTCGGCAGCGACATGCTCGGAGCCGGTGCGCGACAGCTACCGCACCGGCGAACCGCTCCGCTGGCATCGCGTCTACAACCTGCCCGGCTTCGTCTATTTCGACCACAGCATCCACGTGCAGAAGGGCGTCGGCTGCTCCACCTGCCACGGCGGATCGACGAGATGCCGTTCACGTACCAGGAGCCGTCGCTGCTGATGGAATGGTGCCTCGACTGCCACCGCGCATCCGGAGCAGCACCTCCGCCCGCGCGCCGAGGTGTTCAACATGAAATGCGCAGCAGCCGCCCGACCAGCTCGAGCTGGGACGCAAGCTCGTGAAGGAAGCGTATCGCATTCGGGATCGCCAATTTCTCACCAGTTGCTCGGTGTGCCACCGATGAATCCGCGCAAGAACCTTGCGCCGGAACTCGCGGCTCTTGGGAACGCTCTGGGGCGGCCCAGGGGAAGAAGTACTGGCGCACGCTGGAGGAGCTGGCCGACGACGCCGGCTTTTCAGGAACTGATGCGCGGCGAGTTCCCCGAGCAGGCTGACGTCTGGCCCGACTCGCTGAGCCGCCGGCAGTTCTTGACGCTGATGGGCGCGTCGCTGGCGTTGGCGGGGCTGGGCGGCTGCTCGTGCCGGCCGGCGCCGTCGGTCGAACTCGTGCCGTACGTCGAGCAGCCGGAAGAGATCGTGCCCGGCAGGCCGCTGTTCTTCGCCACGGCGATGACGCTGGGCGGCGCCGGCGTCGGCCTGCTGGTCGAGAGCCACATGGGCCGGCCGACCAAGATCGAGGGCAACCCCGACCATCCCGGCCAGCCGCGGCGCCACCGGACCTATCAGCAGGCGTCGGTGCTGGCCCTGTACGACCCCGACCGCTCGCAGACCGTGACCTTCTGGGCCAGACGAGCACCTGGGACACAGCGTTCGGTGAGGCTGCTATCAAGGGACAGCCGTCGGTCCGCCGGGCAGCCGCCGAGCAGAGCACACGGCGGGGACGGGGCCTGCGCCTGCTGACCGAGACGGTCGTGTCGCCCACGCCTGCACCAGCAGATTCGACGAGTTGTTGAAGGTGTTCCCGGAGGCGCGCTGGCACCAGTACGAGCCGATCAATCGGGACGCGACATGCGCCGCGGCGCCGGACCGCCTACGGCGAGGCCGTCAACACGATCTACGACTTCACGCAAGGCCGACGTGGTGCTGTCGCTGGACGCCGACTTCCTGACGCAGCGGTCCGGGGAGCTTGCGCTACGTCGCCGACTTCATGTCCCGGCGGCGCGTGCGCGACCACGGACCGACGCCGGCGCAGGCGACGATGAATCGGCTGTACGTGGTTGAGCCGGGCGTCACCTGCACGGGGCCAAGGCCGACAATCGCCTGGCGCTGAAGCGCAGCGACATCGAAGGCTTTGCCCGGGCGCTGGCCGCCCGCCTCGGAGTGACTGCCGCGGCAACAGCGGCGACCACGCAAAGTGGATCGAGGCGCGTCGCACGCGGACCTCGACCAGCACACGGCCGGTCTGCTGGTCCTTGCCGGACCGGGACAGCCGGCGGCTGTCCACCTGCTGGCGCATCGCCATGAACCATCACCTGGGCAACGTCGGCAAGACCGTCATTTACACCGCAGCCGGTCGAGGCCGAGCCGGTCGATCAGCTTGAGTCGTTGCGTCGAGCTGGTCGACGACATGGATCAGGGACAAGTCGAGATGCTGGTCGATCGCTCGGCGGCAACCCGGTCTTCACGGCCCCGGCCGATCTTCGACTTCGCCGAGCCATGCAGAAGGTGCCGCTGCGCGTTCACCTCGGCCTCTATCAGGACGAGACGGCCCGGCAATGTCACTGGCACCTTCCCGAAGCGCACTACCTGGAAGCCTGGGGCGATACGCCGCGCCTTCGACGGCACCGCGTCGATCGTGCAGCCGCTGATCGAGCCGCTCTACCACGGCCGGTCGGCGCATGGAACTGTTCGCGGTGCTGAGCCAGGCGAACCCGACGCCCGGTTACGAGATCGTCCGCGCCACTGGCGGCAACACTGGGCGGATCGGAAGGAGTCTTCGGGCAGTTTCGAGCAGTTCTGGCAGACGGCAGTGCATGACGGCGTCGTAGCGGGGACGATGTTGCCGCACCGGTCGGTTTCGTTGCGGCCTGGGTGGCAAGGACCATCTTCGCGCGCGCGCCGAGACGGCCGGCCAAGGCGAGATCGAGATCGTGTTCCAGTCGGACCCGATGATCCACGACGGCCGTTTCGCCAACAACGGTTGGCTGCAGGAATGCCCGAAGCCGATCACCACGTTGACCTGGGACAACGCCGCCCTCATGAGCCCACGGACGGCTGCCAAGCTGGGCGTGAAGGAAAAGACGTATGCCCACGGCGGCGAGCACGGCGGCTACACGTGCCGGTCGTCGAGCTGCGCGTCGGAGTCCGGACGGTCGATGCCCCGGTCTGGGTCATGCCGGGCCACGTGGACGACTCGATCACTGTCTACCTGGGATATGGCCGAAAGTACGCCGGCCGGGTCGGCGGCAGCCCGGACAATGCGGTCGGCTTCAATGCGTATGCGCTTCGCACCACCACCAATCCGTGGTGCGCCGCGGGGCTGAAGATTCGCAAGACGGGCAAGGAATACCTGCTGGCTTGCACCCAGGAACATCAGCTGATGGAGAACCGCCAGGTCGTCCGCTCCGGCACACTGAGCGACTACCACCGCGAGCCGCGGTTTGCCGGCGAGCGTGACAAGGAGTTGGAGCGTGAAGAGACACGGCGAGCACGTAAGCCGTTGACGCTCTATCCCCCCGTCGCCTTCAGCGACCGCGCAGCACAAGTGGGGCATGTCGATCGACCTGACTGCATGTGTCGGCTGCAACGCCTGCGTGGTCGCCTGCCAGGCGGAGAACAACATTCCCGTGGTCGGCAAAGACCAGGTGAGCCGCGGGCGCGAGATGCACTGGCTGCGCGTCGATTTGTACCACGCCAGCGGCAGCGAGCCGGTGGACATGCCGAGCGAATTCAACTTCCAGCCGGTGCCGTGCATGCACTGCGAGAACGCTCCGTGCGAATACGTCTGCCCGGTGGAGGCTACGGTCCACAGTGCCGACGGCCTCAACGACATGATCTACAACCGCTGCGTCGGCACGCGCTTCTGCTCCAACAATTGCCCGTACAAAGTGCGCCGCTTCAATTTCCTGTTCTACGCGGACTACGCCACGCCGACGCGTGCGCATGCAGTACAACCCCGACGTCACGGTGCGCTCGCGCGGCGTCATGGAGAAGTGCAGCTACTGCGTGCAACGCATCCGGCACGCCGAGATCGACGCCGAGAAGGAGGGACGGCCGATCGCCGACGGCGAGATCCTGACCGCCTGCCAGGCCGCCTGCCCCGCCCAGGCCATCGTGTTCGGCGACATCAACGACGAAGCGAGCCAAGTTGCCGCATGGAAGAAGTCGTCACTGGATTACGCGCTGCTGGGCGATCTGAACACGGTGCCGCGGACCACGTACCTCGCCGCCCTGCACAACCCCAACCCGGAACTCGTCGAGGAAAGGTAGCATGTCGACCCGAGCGCCCGAGATCCCGGTGCCCGTCGCGCCGCAGCCGGCGCCGTCCGAGCCTGAGCCATCGCCGTACGTTGCGCGCGGCCTCACGTTTCTCTCGATCACCGAAAAGATCAGCGGCATCGTGCTGACGCCGCGGACGCCGCAGGGCTGGCTTGCCCTGTTCGGCTTCGGCGGCGCCCTCCTGGTCATGTTCACGGGCGTCGTCATCTACCTGCTGGTCGAAGGCGTCGGCATCTGGGGCATCGACATCCCGGTCGCCTGGGGCTTCGCCATCACCAATTTCGTGTGGTGGATCGGCATTGGCCACGCGGGGACGCTGATTTCCGCCATCCTGCTGCTGATGCACCAGAAATGGCGGACGTCGATCAACCGCATTGCCGAGGCGATGACGATTTTCGCCGTCATGTGTGCTGGCCTGTTTCCCGCTCCTGCACATGGGCCGGCCGTGGTTCTTCTACTTCCTCCTGCCTTACCCGAACACGATGTCGCTTTGGCCGCAGTTTCGCAGCGCTCTGGTGTGGGACGTCTTCGCGGTCAGCACCTACTTCACGGTGTCGGTGCTGTTCTGGTACATGGGCATGATCCCGGACCTGGCGACGCTGCGCGATCGGGCAAAAAGCCGCGTGGGCCAGATCTGTTACGGCCTGCTGGCGTTTGGCTGGTGCGGCTCGGCCCGTCACTGGCAGCGCTACGAGATGGCGTATCTGCTGCTGGGCGGACTGGCGACGCCGCTGGTCGTCTCAGTCCACTCGGTGGTCAGCTCCGACTTCGCCATCACCAATGTGCCAGGCTGGCACGAGACGGTCTTTCCACCGTACTTCGTCGCCGGGGCCATTTTCTCCGGCTTCGCGATGGTGCTGATGCTGTGCATCATCCTGCGTGCCTGCTACGGCCTTTACGACCTCATCACCGACAACCACCTGGAAGTGATGGGCCGATCCTGCTCGCGACGAGTTTGCTGACATCCTACGGCTACATGAGCGAACAGTTCGTCGCCTGGTACGGCGGCGAGCACGTACGACCATTACGTGTACCTGAATCGCATCGTCGGCTTCGGCCAGTACGCGGCGATCTGCTGGGGCGTGTTGTTCTGCAACACGATCGCGCCGCAGATCCTGTGGGCTGCGCCGCTGCGCCGCAAGCCGTGGGTGCTGTTCGTGGTGTCGTTGATCGTGCTGACGGGCATGTGGCTGGAGCGTTACATGATCATCACTACGAGCCTGCACCGCGACTACCTGCCGTCGTCGTGGGGCATGTTTTCGCCGACGATCTGGGATTACCTGACGTACTTCGGAACGTTCGGCCTGTTCATTGCGCTGTTCCTGCTGTTCCGCCGCTTTCTGCCGATGATTTCGATGTCGGAAATGCGCGGCCTGCTGCCCGGCGTCGCGCGGCCACGAGGAGGGACGATGATGCCGCGAGCTGCCGATCTACGGCCTGATGGCGGAGTTCGTCACGCCCGACGAGATCCTGGCCGCCGCACGCCGGCGTTCATGCCCACGGCTACCGGGACGTGGACGCCTACACGCCCTACTCGGTGGAAGGGCTGGCCGAGGAACTGGGCATGCGGCACACGCAAATCCCCTTCGTGGTCCTCATGGCCGGGCTGGTCGGTGCCGGCGTGGGCTTCTTCATGAGTACTGGACCATGGCGGTCGATTATCCGCTCGACGTCGGCGGCCGGCCGTTGAACAGCTGGCCGGTCTTCATCCCGATCGCGTTCGAGGTGATGGTCCTGGTCGCCTCGTTTGCCGCGCTGTTCGGGATGCTGTTCCTCAACGGTCTGCCGCGGCTCTACCGCTCCGTGTTCAACGTGCCGCGCTTCGTGCAGGCGACGCAGGACCGTTTCTTTCTGTGCATCGAGGCGACGGACCCGCGGTTCGACCGCGAGGCGACACGTCTGTTCCTGACGGGACTGCAACCGGCGGAGGTCGTGGAGGTACCGCACTGAGTCTTCCTCGTTTAGCCGCGAGCTTCTGCGAGCGCTGCGTCAGCGCTCGCAGAAGCTCGCGGCTAAACGAGCGGTGTAAGGAGGTCCGGGATGACGCACAACCGCCGTCGATGTGCCTCAAGTCTCTTACCCCTGCTGACCTTGTGCCGCGCTGACCGGTTGCCAGCAGAAGATGGCCACGCAGCCAAGCTATAAGCCGCTGGACGCCAGTTCGTTCTACGAGGACGGCCAGTCGGCGCGGCCGCTCGTTTCGGGGACCGTGGCGCGCGGACACCTGCGCACCGATCTGCCCCTGTTCACCGGTCGGACCTCGCCGACCGCGCGCGACTGGGTTCGCCCCGCGGCTGTCGTTGGTGCGGCCGACATGGGCGGACTGGGGGCGCTGGCCATCGCCGCCGCTGAGCAGGACGACTATGTGGATACCTTCCCGTTTCCGATAACGCGCGAGGTATTGCAGCACGGACAGGACCGCTACATGATCTACTGTGTCGTCTGCCACGATCCACTCGGCACTGGCCGCGGCAAGGTCGTCGAGCGCGGCTTCACGGCACCGCCGTCGTACCACATCGATCGCTTGCGTCGGGTCCCGGTTGGCCACTTCTTCGACGTGATCACGCGCGGCTACGGGTCGATGCCCTCCTATGCGGAGCAAGTGCCGCCGCGTGACCGCTGGGCCATCGCAGCGTACATTCGCGCCCTGCAATTGAGCCAGCACTTTCCGGAGAAGGACCTGAACGACACGATGCGCGACGAGTGGAAGCGCTCCGGCCGGCCCATGCCGGGGGAGGGGCCGCAATGAGTACGCTCCCCGCTTCCGAACGATTGAGGTTGGAGCGCGTGCTGCCCTGGGCTTTCGGCGCCGGGGTCGTGGCGAGCGGTGCCTGCGTCGTCGGTGCCTTCTTTGACCCGGCGCAGTTCTTCCGCTCGTACCTGGCGGTCTATCTGTTCTGCCAGGGAATCGGCCTGGGCTGCCTGGCGATCCTGATGATTTACCATCTGACGGGCGGAGCGTGGGGCTTCCTGGTGCGGCGCTTCCTTGAGGCCGGCACGCGCACGCTGCCGCTGCTGGCGCTGCTCATCATTCCCGTCGGATTCGGGCTACGCTATCTCTTTACGTCGGCGCGGCCAGAGGAGGTGGCGGCCAGTCCGAATCTTCAGTGGAAGCACATTTACCTGAACGTGCCGTTCTGGTGGGGCCGGGCTGTCCTCTTCTTTGCGGTGTGGCTGGTCTTCACCTACTTCCTCAACGCCTGGTCGCGCCGGCAGGAGGAGACGGGGGATCCGCGCTACGCCTGGCGCCTGGAGATATTGAGCGGGCCGGGGCTGGTGGCCTACGGCATCTGCATGCACTTCGCGGCGATCGACTGGATCATGTCGCTGCAAACGGCGTACAAATCGAGCATCACTGGGCCGCTCGTGGCAGCAGGGCAGATGCTCACCGGCATGGCTGTGGTGTTGATCGTGCTCGCCTGGTTAGCCCCGCGGCCGCCGCTGCGCGACGCCGTGTCGGCCAAGGCGCTCAATGACCTGGGCAACCTTCTGCTGGCGTTCTTGGTTATCTGGGCCTACCTGCTCTTCTTCGAGTTCATGCTCGTCTGGATTGCGAACCTACGCCATGAAGTGACGTGGTATTTGGACCGATCGAGCGGCGGCTGGCAGTGGGTGAACTGGGCGCTGTTCCTATTTCATTTCGCCGTGCCGTTCCTGCTGCTGTTGCAGCGGGCCGTCAAGCGGAACGTCGTCCGGTTGGCCTGGTTGGCCGGCCTGTTGCTCGTCGCCCATCTCATGTTTCTCGACTGGCAGGTGCTGCCCGCGTTCCCAACGACGAGCCTGGCCGATCACTGGATGGATTTCGTGATGCCCATCGGGCTGGGCGGCATCTGGTTTGCTTATTACCTCTGGCAGCTTCGGGACAAGCCGCTGTTACCGCGGCACGACATCAACGAGGCCCATGCGCTTCTACTTCTTCGGGAAGATCGGGAGGAAGCGGAGCGAGAGGCGGTTATTTCTCATGGTTGACGAAAACCGTCCAGGCACCGGGCAGCCGGCGTCGCCTGCCGAACCAGACGGCCATTCTCCCGGAGGGCTACAACACCCGACCGTGCGCTACGAGCATTCCGATGCCGGTTTTCGCTGGATCTTCGGACTACTCGTCGTTGCGGCCGTCTTCCTGGTCATCACCGGGTACGCAATCCGGGCCTTCTTCTACGTCTATCGGGATCGCGAAGCGGCAGTGAAAAGCTCGCATTTCCCCCTCGCTGCCTCCGAATCCAGATCGCTGCCGCCGGAGCCGCGGTTGGAGCAGATCAACCGCATGGCGGAAATCGAGAAAGGCAACGTCCGCCTACGGTACGAACAGAAGGAGGCGGTCCTGAACAGTTATGGTCCGGCCGGAGAAAAGTACGTTCACATCCCGATCGACCGCGCGATGGACGTGTTGGCAAACCGGCTCCCGGCGCGCACTGCACAACCGCCGGCGGCTCAGCTGCGGCGGCAGAACGGACTGGTCGGCGCCGGGGAATCGAATTCCGGGCGGATGTTCCGAGGACCTTCCGATGACTAGCTGGTCCGTGAGACTGTTCATTTGGTTCGGGCTGCCGTTGCTCGCAGCCTGCGGCGCAGCGCGCCAACGCCGAGCTTCCTGCGTCGCTGCAAGGCGTCGGCTTCGACCAGCGCCTCAACGAACAGGTGCCGCTCGACGCTCAGTTCCGCGACGAAGATGGGCGAACCGTCGCACTCGGCGATTACTTCGGCGACAAACCGGTGCTTCTCGTTCTCGCTTACTTCCGCTGCCCCATGCTCTGCACGCAGGTACTTAATGGCGTGGTCCGCGCCCTGCTCGAGGTACCGCTGGACGTCGGCAAGGACTTCACCGTGTTGACGGTGAGCTTCGACCCGCGTGAGGGGCCGGAGTTGGCCGCCGCCAAGAAGAAAACGTACCTGGAACGCTACGGCCGGCCCGGCGCGGAGGGCGGTTGGCATTTCCTCACCGGCGAACCGGCGTCCATTGAACGGCTGACGCGCGCCGTCGGCTTCCGTTACCGCTACGACGCCAAAAACGACCAGTTCGCCCACGCGAGCGGCATCATGGTGCTGACGCCGGGGGGGAAGATCGCTCGGTACTTCTACGACATCAGTTATTCGCCCCGCGACGTGCGCCTGGGACTGGTCGAGGCGTCGCAGGGGAAGATCGGCTCCGCGGTCGATCAGATCCTGCTGTTCTGCTTCCATTACGATCCCAACGAGGGGAAATACGGCCCGGCAGTGATGAACTACCTCCGCGCCGGCGGGGTGCTCACCGTGCTGGCCATCGGCGGCTTTGTCGTCGTCTTGAGGCGCAGGAGCGCCGCAAGGCCCGGCAGGCGAAGCCGCCCGGCGAGGCTCCCGGTGCCGTTTAGCCTCGAGCTTTTGCGAGCGCTAAGATCTCAGCGCTCGCAAAAGCTCGCGGCTAAACGGGTGAAGAGCTAAACGGGTGAAGAGTTAACGGCGCCGGATTCAATTAGGTGGTGCCCCATGTTTGCCGACAACATCATCTGGTTCCCCCGGGATGCCTCAACGCTGGCCCGCGCATCGACGAGTTCTTTTACTTCCTCGTCGCGGTCTGCGGCTCGGTTGGGTTGTTGGTCGCCTTCTTTCTGATCTACTTCTCTGTCCGCTACCGGCGCCGGCCGGGACAGGGCGCGCTCTCCGTCGCCAGCCAACAACGGACCTCTGGAGTTGGCCTGGACCCTCACGCCGCTGGCGATCTTCATGGTCTTTTTCGTGTGGGGGGCGACCCTCTACTTCAGCGCCTACCGCGCCGCCGGACGATGCCGCCGTGATCTACGGCCAGGGCAAGCAGTGGATGTGGAAGTTCCAGCACCCGGAAGGGCAGCGCGAGATCAACGAGCTGCACGTCCCGACCGGGCGGCCCGTCAAGGTGCTGCTCACGTCGGAGGACGTGATCCACAGCTTTTTCGTGCCCGACTTCCGCATTCACATGGACGTGCTGCCGGATCGTTATACCTCCGTGTGGTTCGAGGCGACGACGCCGGGGGACTATCACCTGTTCTGTTCCCAGTACTGCGGCACCGACCACGCCGGCATGATCGGCACCGTCCACGTCATGAAGCCGTCCGACTACCAGGAATGGCTTAATAGCCATGCCGAAGGGTCGCTGGCGCTCGAAGGACGCAAGACGTTCCTCAAGTATCGCTGCCTCAGTTGCCACAGTGCCGACGACCAGGCCCGCGCCCCAGTGCTGGAGGATCTCTACGGCAGCACGGTCCGCCTGCACAACGGCAAGTCGATCACGGCCGACGACGGCTACATCCGCGAACCACATCCTTCATCCCGGTCAACAGATGGTCGAAGGTTGGGAGAATATCATGCCCAGCTTCAAGGGGCAGGTGAGCGAAGAGGAGATCGTCGAGTTGATCGCCTTCATCAAGGCCCTGCGCCGCGGCCAGACTCCCCGACGGGTCGAGGAGTTATCCGCCGCCGGTCGCCACGCCGCCCATCACGCCGCAGAAGGAGAAGCCGTGAGCATCGCCGTCCTGGAGCCGCGCGACCTTTCCGAGCCTCCTGAGGAGCCGCGGGAAACATACCTCAACGCCAGCACCGGCGTCCTGTCCTGGCTGCTGACGAAGGACCACAAGCGCATTGCGCTTCTCTACCTGGTCACCGTGACGGCGATGTTCTTCATCGGCGGCTTCGCCATCACCATCGTCCGCCTCAACCTGATGACGCCGCGCGGCGGGCTTGTCACGGCCGACACGTACAACAGGCTGTTCACCACGCACGGCGTCATCATGGTCTTTTTCTTCCTGGTCCCGGTCGTGCCGACGGTGCTGGGCAACTTCTGCGTGCCGCTGATGATCGGCGCCAAGGACCTCGCTTTCCCGCGCATCAACCTGGCGAGCTGGTACCTGTTCGTTCTCGGCGCCGGCTGGACGCTGTTCGCCATGCTTGCCGGCGGCGTGGACACCGGCTGGACCTTCTACACGCCGTACAGCACGCGGTCGTCGCATTACAACGTGATTCCGACGATGATCGGCGTCGTCATCGCCGGGTTTTCGTCGATCTTCACCGGTCTCAACTTCATCGTGACGATACACAAGATGCGCGCCCCGGCCTGACGTGGTGGCGCCTGCCGATCTTCGTCTGGACCATCTATGGCACCAGCTTCATCTTCTTGTTGGCGGTGCCGGTGCTGGCCATGGCGCTCATTCTGGCTATCCTCGAGCGCTGGCTGCACATCGGCGTTTTCGACCCAGCTTACGGCGGCGACCCGCTGCTGTTCCAGCACATGTTCTGGTTTTACTCGCACCCGGCCGTCTACATCATGATCTTGCCTGGCATGGGCATCGTCAGCGAAGTCATTCCGTGTTTCGCGCAAGCCACTCTTCGGCTATACCGCCGTTGCCCTGTCGAGCATGGGCATCGCCGTCCTGAGCTTCGTCGTTTGGGCGCATCACATGTTCGTGGCCGGAATCTCCATGTACGCGGCCATGATTTTCTCGGTCCTGAGCTACCTGGTCGCCGTCCCCTCCGCGATCAAAGTGTTCAACTGGACGGCTACGCTCTACAAGGCGTCGATCTCGTTCGAGGCACCGATGTTGTTCGCCCTGGGGTTCGTGGCCCTGTTCACCGCGGGCGGCCTGACCGGATTGTTTCTCGCCTCCCTCGGCATGGACATGCACGTCCACGACACCTACTTCGTCGTCGCTCATTTCCACTTCATCATGGTGGGCGGCATGGTCATGGGCTACATGGCCGGCCTGCATTACTGGTGGCCGAAAATCACCGGGCGCATGTATTCCGACTGGTGGTCGAAGCTGTCGGCACTGATTATCTTTGTCGGCTTCTTCCTGACGTTCTTGCCGCAGTTCGTGCTCGGCTACGCCGGGATGCCGCGCCGGTATCACACCTATCCCGAAGAGTATCAGGTCTGGAACGTGATGTCGTCGGCCGGTGCCTCGATCCTCGGGGTCGGATACCTGCTGCCGCTGTGTTACCTCTTTCTCTCGCTGAAATACGGTCGCCGGGCCGGGCCTAACCCGTGGGCGCGACCGGCCTGGAGTGGCAGACGCCTTCGCCTCCGCCCAAGGACAACTTCGCCGAAACACCGCTGGTCGTCCGCGGGCCCTACGAGTACCAACTGGAGAAGGCCCAAAATGAGTCCTGATCCAACCATCCTGACGCCCGACGAGCGCGAGGCCCTGGACCAGTCGGTCCTGAAGCGCCACCCGCTCGAAGAACAGTTCCGAGACCTCGAACAGCAGCACGAGGTAGCGTCGCTCGGCATGTGGATCTTCCTGGCAACGGAGGTGATGTTCTTCGGGACCCTGTTCGTGGGGGTCGCCGTCTATCGCCACACGTATCCGGAGGCGTTCGAGAAGGCGAGCGTCAAGCTCAACTGGGTAATCGGCAGCATCAATACCGTGGTGCTCCTGGTCAGCAGCCTGTTCATGGTGCTGGCAGTCCATCACGCCAAGCTGGGCCGCCGCCGACCTTTGCTGGTCTGTCTTGCGCTCACCGCTCTGCTGGGCGTGGCGTTCCTTGGATTCAAGGCGTGGGAGTATTACACGGATTATCGGGACAACTTGATCCCCGGCTGGCGGTTCGACGCCGCCGAGTGGATCGACAAGGACGGGCTGCGGCCGGACGACGTTCCGCATGTTAAGTTGTTCCTGATGTTCTACTGGATCATGACCGGAACCCATGCCCTGCACGTGACCATCGGCATTGGGGCCGTACTCGCCATGTACGTTCTGGCGCGGCGCGGTCATTTCTCACCGGCGTATTACACGCCGGTGGACGTGACCGCGCTCTACTGGCATTTCGTCGATACGGTTTGGATTTTCCTGCTGCCGATGCTGTATCTGCTCGGCAGTCATACGTTCCATTGAGCTCTGCGCTGTTAGCCCGACGCGCAAGCGAGGGTATTCGCATGACAAAGCCACGAACCCTCGCTTGCGCGTCGGGCTAACAGCACAGTCGTCACTAGCCGCGCTCGCCAAGCCGCTGCGCGAAGGAGATACACATGCCTGAGCCGCTGATTCGCGTGCGGACCTACGTCGTCGTGTGTGTCCTGCTGGTCGCTTTGACGGTGCTGACCGTGGGGCTTTCCTTCTGGCACGTTCCGCCGGCCTGGCACATCGTCATGGGCCTCGTCATCGCCGCGTGCAAAGCCAGCCTCGTCGTGCTGTTCTTCATGCACGCGCTGATTAGCCCGCGTCTCATTTGGATTGTGATCTCGGTCTGTTCGTTCTGGCTGTGCCTCCTCCTGGTACTGACACTGTGCGATTACTTCACGCGCGGGATGATTCCGATCGCGCCGGGCCATTGAGCGGAGTTGACGATGAGTACCCTGCCGACCACGCACACGCCGCCGATCTCCCTGGGGATGCTTTCCCAGGTGCTCGGAGCCATCGGCTTGCTGCTGTTCTTTCTGCCCGTACTGGGGCTGCCGATCAGCGCGTTCGGCTTGCTTTTCGGACTGATCGGCGTTGCGGCGGGATTGTCGCCCGGCGGCCTGCGGCTCCGGTGGAGCGTCGTCGGCTGCATGGTGTCCACGCTGGCCCTGGCGATCAACGCGGCCATCGCCTACGCGCCGCGCGGCTACCTGGCTGCACCGACCGTCCCGCCCGCATGGCAACCCGTCCCCGACAGGCCGGCGATCTCCCCGCCGGCATCCCCGCAGTGGAGACGTTGAGCCGTCGAAGCGAGTGCGCTCAGAAGTCGAGCGCAGCGCGGCGGTGCCGAGTGGACGCCGCGCGCGAACGCCTGCCTCGGTTTTGCATGACCGATGCCACGCTCGCCTGATGTACACTTCGTCGTCGTGCAGGACGCCTCGATTGCCCATGCACGTGCCTCGCTCCGGGGCGGCAATGATTTCACTGAACGAGGTGACACGGTTCTGCTTCGGCACCGCCACTTCTCCTCACCGCAACACTTCCAATCCGTCGTGGCCCTCTTCAGGCTCACTTTCTGAATCACCGGCTCGTTCTACGCACGCTCCCTCGTCATCCCCCGACCCGCTTCACCTTGTAGCCCAGCTTCGCCAACTCGGCGCCGATGCGCTCTCGCTGATCGCCCTGAATCTCGATCCGCCCGTCCTTGACCGTCCCTCCGGTCCCGCAGCGCTGCTTGAGAGTTGCGGCCAGTTCTCTCAAGCCGCTCTCGTCCAATGGTACGTCGAATACGGTGGTCACGCCCTTACCACGCCGGCCCGCCGTCTCTCTGCCGACCTTCACGATCACGGGCTTCTTGGCCGACTCCTTCATTGCGGGGCGCTCTGGGGCTTCCGTCGGCTGACTTTCCTGGCGCTGGCCCCCTCCCAAGATGCGGGCGACGAGGCCCATGACTTCCTGTTCGATCAGGCCCAGCACTTCAGGAGCGTCGTCAACGTGCCAGAACTCGACCTTCTCGGCCCAGGTCGGGAACCGCTCTTGCAACAGGGGCAGATGTTCGGCCTGCTTCAGAGCGATGATCCGATCCGCCCGTGCCAGGTCGTCGGTCGTCAACTGCACCGGGAAGCGAGCGACGGCGTCGGCGGCACGGACACCCATCGACATCAGCGCCTTGATCGCCTCCAACGCCATCGGGCCGACATTGTTGACGCCCCGCTCCAGGGCCAGCCCTCTGGACGATGCCTGCCACGGCAGCCCCATCTTACCAGCGACCGAGTTGAACAGGATTTCGGCGAACCGGCTGCGGTAGTAGTTCCCCGTGCAGAGGAACAGGACGGCCTTGTGCGGGTGTTGTCTCATGTCGATCATTCCTTCTCCGACTGCTTCAACTCTTTCTCGTTCTTGTCCCTGGGCCGGTAGCCGTTGCAGCGGACGACCGGTTGGGGCGGATATTTCGGGAAGGCCGGATCGCTTCTGGACAATTGACACAAAAGGAAACGTGATCCTTTGGGCGCGATGACCTCTCGCATCGAAGCGCACTTCTCGCATAGAGATTGGATCATTACCCTCTGGTCCTCACTCCCGGCGTGGCTGGCTGGCGATGATCCAGCAGGACTCGTGCTTGGTCATGCCAATGTGCGGATAGTACGACTGTGCCTTCGGCGCTGCCAGCAAGATCAGCGTCGTGTGCAGGCCCGCCGCTTCGTGCGTGCGCCGGATCAATTCCCGCCCGATGCCCTGCCGCTGCTGCCGCTCGTCCACGGCGAGGTCGGACAGGTAGGTACAGAAGGCGAAGTCCGTGATGGCCCGTGAGACGCCGACCAGCAACCCGTCGAGCCGGGCGGTCGCGATCACGTCAGCATTGTTCAGCATGGCCCGGATTGTGTCGAGGTCATTGACCGGGCGGCGCTCCGCAAGGGTCGAGCGCATTAGCACGTCAATGAACTCCTCCGGGGCCAGGCCCGGTTCCAGTTGGTACGTTACGGTCGGCATGGCTTCAATTCTCCGATGGATGTATCGCTTCGATCATGACGGCGATGGCCTGGGCATTTTCGCCGTCCTGTTACTGTAAGGCGAACGGCGGGAAATGATTTACCCGTAGCCGAAGTCGCCAGACTTCGGGTGGGGCGTCCAAACCCGAAGTCTGGCGACTTCGGCTACGGGAACTTAGAACCTGCCGCTCACCTAAGGCCCGGATGACCTTCTGACGGCGCTCGACAGGGTGGTTCTGGTTCAGCTTCCACTTCCCTTCGATCTTCTGGACCGCGATGCGGAAGCCGACGATCTACGTGACCAGCCGTTTCACGGCGGCGGCGAATAAGGTGCTGATAAGCTCCGCGTCGTACGGAGAAAGAAATGAGGACAGGCCGCTGCCTCCCCTTTTTTTCTATTCTTAACGCCGTAACATTCGCTGACGCGTCAGGCTCTGAAGGACGCACTCGTCCTCTGGAGAGCAATCAGTGAGCGCGGATCGTGAGCGCATCGCTTTCGGACGGACGACTGCATCGGATGGTGCAGCATGCCGGAAGACGTCATCTCATGCACAAAATCTGGGGCCGCGCCTCACGAGGACTCGCGCGGACCCGCCTGCACGGGGACGCCGTTGTGCGGCGGGGTCGAAAACTGCGGAACGAACTCCTCGGCGACGGCGCTGGGGCCACAGGGAGCGCCTTCCGGCCACGACTGGAAACGCGGCGGTTGAGCGAGAGACGCCAACACGTCGTCGTAACTGCGGAACGAACTCGCTTCGGCCGGTTGCGGTTGCGGCGGCAGTTGGGAGCGGCGCGCGATGGCCTCGGGGACAGGTGGGGCAGACATTCCTGTCTGCCCGTGAGGCTGGCAGACAGGAATGTCTGCCCCACGAGGCTCTGCCTCCCTGGCGCGGCGCTTCGCCTGGAGTTTGTCCAGCGCTTCCTGAGCGTGCCGCAGCTGACGATTGACGTGGGCCTCGTAACGCACCAGGCGATCCAGCTCCGGCTTGTGCAGGATCAGGTGATCGTGCCCCTGCAATTCGATGTGCGCGGCCATCTGGTGCGCGACCCGGTCAAAGCGCCGCTTTGTCGCCGCCATCTCCTCCGTGGTCTCCTGGATGTCCTCCTCGCATCCCGCCGTCAACTCGGCCAGCGTTTCGGCAAGCGGTTTCTCCGCGGTCCTGGGCAGCTCGCGGCGCATGGTCTCCGCGGTGACCGGCTCCTTGATCTCGATGACGGAGGTTTTGCCGAGCATGTGGATGAGGTAGAGGACTAGGTCCGGATCGAGCACGGCGGCGTTGGGCATGGTTGGCAGGCTGCTGGACGAGGTCGCGTGCCGCTTGCTGACCGGCGAGGTCTTCCTTGTGGTTTTCGAGATCGCGGTGAGCCTGGAGCATCGCCTGCCAGGAGGTATCGCTGGGGCTGAGTCCGATCATGGCGCCGGCGGCCTTACTGGTGGCGGCCTCGTGCAGATCGCTGGTCAGGGTGCCTTCGAAGCGGGCGACGCGGCGGAGGCGCCAGTGGTGCAGGGCGATGCGGTCGGCCAGCTCGTGTTCGAGGATGCCGACGGGTTCGAGTTCCTGGACGACGCCGGTGTGGAAGGCTTCCCAGACGGCGGGGTCTTCGCAGGGGAGGACGGGACGCTCGGAGCAGAGGCCATGCGTGGCGGCGTTGGCGGAGGAGCGTTCTTTGCCGGCGTCGGAGCGCGGGCCGGTAGATTGGGTGGACATGGTGTACCTCATGGCGTGGGGTGGCGGGCGATGTTTACTGGGCAGATTACCGGAGGCTTGTACGTTGGGTGGAGAGCAGAATCGGGTGTGCATCATAGACCATGTTCGGGCGGTTTTTGTTGACGGAGCGGTGAGGCGAGGGTACAAGGAGGGGAGACAGTTGACGGTTGGCGCCCGTTACAATGTTCGGCGGCTTGGTAAGTCAATCCACAACCAGAGGTGTAGGATGAAACCGCGTCTCCTGACTGTTCTGACACTGGCCGCTTCGTGGGCCATACTGTTGTCCCCGCATGCCGCTTTTGCTGATCCGCCCAAGGAGGCGGAACTTCTGAAGCGGATTGAGCAACTCGAAAAGCGAGTCGCAGATCTCGAAAAGGCAATCAAAGAACGCCCGTCGGTCAAGGAGCCAGCAACGGCAACTGAGAAGAACCTGATCGGCAACTGGACGATCACCGACGACGCCAAGAAGACAGCCATCGCCAAGAAGTTACCGCTCGTCCCGGCTAAGGGCCGCGAATTTGTAGTGTGGACCGATCTGAACATGAAAGCCGACGGGATTTGTGCCCTAGTGATGCGTGGCGAGCTTTACACCCATGCGGAGTATCGGGTGACCGTCATTGGGAGCGTCACAAGTATTAATATCCAATGGGCACCGTCATTCACCGGCGGGGGCAACCCGAAGGGGCCGCACCCGATCGGGGGCTACAGCTGGGATGTCCGAATCGCTTCCGTCAGCGAAAAGGAGTTGGTATTGCAGCTCAAAAGCGGTGCGGAATGGGTGGAACTGCAGTACACTCGTGCGAAATGAACGCCGGGAATGCTGAAAGAATTGAAAAGAGGTCAGGTTAGGTTTCGGACGGTTAGCTGAAAGCGCCAGTTGATCGCCTCTTCAAGCCCACTGCAAAAGGCTGCACACGAAAATGTGCGCACGCCTGAATGAGTGGACATGGGAGAGTTCGACCGACATGCTGGCTCGCCAGCCAACTCCCCCGCTTCGCTTCGCACCGGTTTGCTACATTCCTTCTTCCTCTCCCCCTCGCTCCAACTCGTTTTCGATCTGCTCCACGGACGGCAGATTGTTCCGGAGCGCTTCGGGCAAGGCGTCGCGGCGCAGTTGATAGCTGGCCACGCCCATCGGCTTCGTCGTGTCGCGCAGCGAGTACTCCACGATGACGCGGTTTTTCCGCCGACACAAGATCAGGCCGATCGACGGACGGTCCTCTGGATGGAGCAGGAGATCATCCACCGCCGACAGGTAGAAATTCATTTTGCCCGCGTGTTCGGGCTCGAATTCGTCCAGTTTGAGATCCACGACGATGAAGGATCGCAAGCGCAGATGATAGAAGAGCAAATCGAGATAGTAGTCCTGCCCGCCCACCTCCAGGTGGTAGCGCGTGCCGACGTAGGCGAAACCTGTGCCCAGCTCGATCAGGAAGTTGCGCAGGTGCTCCAGCAATCCCCGCCGAATGTCCTCTTCCTTGGCTGCGGGACCCAGCGCGAGGAACTCAAAATGATAGGGGTCCTTGAGTACCTCACGGGCCAGCTCCGACCGTGGTTCTGGTAGAGTCCGGGCGAAGTTGGTGATGGCCTTGCCCTGGCACTCGTGGGCGCCGGTGTCGATCTGGTGGAGCAACACGGCCCGCGACCAGCCGTGCTCGGCCGTCTGCTGCGCGTACCAGAGGCGTTGGAGCGGGTCTTTTACCTTGAAGATCAGCTCAGTGTTGTGACCCCACGGCAGGTTCCGCATGGGCTCGGGGAGGCTCCGACCGTCTAATTCTCTCACAGGCTGTGAGAGAATTAGGATGTCTTCCGTGTAGGCCAGGAAAAACGCCCGCATCTTCCACAGATTCTGGGATGAAAAGCCGGCGACGCCGGGGAACTCGCGCTGCAGGTTGCCGGCGAGCTTGTTGACGATGCTGCGACCCCAGGATTCAGCCTCCTGTCGCTTGACGATATGTTCGCCGATGTCCCAGTACAGCTGGATCAATTCGCGGTTGATCGAGACTGCTGCTTTGAGCTGAGCCGAGCGGATGCGCGTCTTGAGTTGCTCGAGCGCCAGAGCGTAGCCAGCCGGCACCACTTCCGGAGCGGTTGCCGGTGCGAGGGCGCTGGCTTTCTGCGCAGAGCCGGGAGTAGGTTTCTTGCGGGCCACGCGATCCTTCTCCGAAACCGGGGACATCGTTCATTGCCGCGTGCCGCCGCGCCATAACTGCACGACACTCAGAGCTGCAACCAGCCACGGTGTAGCCGCGGTTCGCGGAACCGCGCGGTTCTGCGAACCGCGGCTAAACTAATGCGGTCACTACTTCTTCTTCGGCGGCCCCGGCGGTGGACGCGGCTCGTACTTCGGGATCGGCCGTTCCTCGTGCTTAGGGACCGCCGGCCGGGGCGGAACGACCTTCACGGCTGGACGCGGCGCAACAACGTGCGGCGGCGGCTTGGGCAGCTCCATCTTGACCACCTTCGGCGGATCCGTGTGATGGACCGGGACGCCGCCCTGTGTCATGATCTTCGCTTCCGTCTCACGCCGCTGCTGGCCCACCGCTCGCACCTGGGCCGCCGCTTTCACTTCACGTTCATGTTGCTCTTTCGTGACGGGTTCGACCTTCACCGCGCGCGCGGGCACCTTCGTCTCCTTCACGCCGCTCAGCGCACCCAGGTTGGTAACCCGGACGTTGTGAACTTCTTTCAGCGGGACCAGGGCCGTCACGTTCTGCGTATGCGTCAGGTTGACGTCCTTGTGGACGACGACGTTCGCGGTCTTGTTCCCCGTGATGTTGCGGACGGCCGCGGCTTGCTGGACCAGCGTGTGCGGCGGGCGTGGGATGTCGCCGCTGGTGCGGCCGCGATACAGCTGGCGCAGGGCCGGCTCCCAGCCCGGCTCCGCGGCGTGGAGATGGCGGTAGTAGCTGAAGTTCGGGTCGAACGCGCCCGGACCTGGATGGTAATCGGTCCAGGCCACGAAACCGCGCTTGGCGTAGGGGGCGTCGAAGTAGTCGCCGAAGTAGTAATGCCGGGTGGCCGGGCCGACGAATAGCGCGCCCATCAGGAAATCGCTCTGGATCACGAACGAGGGGATGAAGGGCCGCTTGGCGCCCAGCCATACGCCGAGGTTGAACCGGATCGGGGCGAAGAGCAGGCCGCGCTCGTCCAGGGGATGGTCCCAGTAGCCGTCCACGAAGAGACAGCCGCTCGGTGTCCAGACGTAGCGGGCGGGGATCCAGACCCAGTTCGGCTTGTAGGCGATCCAGTGGCCGGGACGCCAGAGGTAGCGGGTGTCCTGGTAGACCCAGCAACCGGTGACGTACATGCTGTTATCGTCCGGAGCCGGTGTCGATGGCCCCTTGTCCAGAGTCGGCGGCGGCGGGGGGAGGTACTGGACTTGCTGCACGTCCTCCGGTGCCCAGTACCCGGAGTCCCACAGCCAGCCTTTATCGACTTCCTGCCAGTGGCCGGGCACCCAGCGGCGGCCGGGAGGCACCTCGCGCCAGAAGCCGCTCACCCAGATGTAGTCGTTCGTGTCGTCGTCCCAGGCCCAGTAGCCGGAGATCCACTGCACGTTATCACCGTCCGGTTTCTGATCGGGCGGCAGCTCTTCGATCGGGTCCGGGGGCTGCTTCCCGATGATCGGCCCTTGCTCGGGCTGCGTGTTCACCGGTTCCGCGAAGGCTTCATGGACCGGCCCACGCGCCTGAACCTCGACGCCGGGGAGCTGCTCCGGCGCATCCTGACTCGGGGCCGACCGGCTGAGCAACAAGAGTATTGCCAGGCCGAGCGCGGCGGTCACAACGGACAAACGACGACGCTTCATGAGGGGACTCCTTGTACTGATGACCTCGGGCTTCCGTATCGGTGGATGGTACACGATAACGATGCCGCGGACGAGACCGCCGGGAACGAGCCGCGACCGACTCTACTTTGGGACTGGTCGATGCATTTCGCCCACTTCGACTCTGACAGCCGGATGTAGTTCACCAGCACCGGGCTCCCTTGGCTGATGAAGGCAGACCGGGACTTCCCCGCCAACGACAAGCAGTCAGTCATCACGGCGATCTCGATCAAGACAGTGGAGGGGGAGTAGGCGTCAGCAAGCCTGACCTGTACAATACCTTTCTGTTTGGATGTTCAGCAGCCTGCACTCAGTTTGAGGAAGTTTCCTATGGCAGTCGTCCACTTTCGAGGTCCGGATGTTCTGGTAATCGGGTGGATTCCGTTTCACATGACACCACCAGCTGCCGCTGGATTCCCTGCGGGTGCTGCGACGACTGCACTATTCAATTCCGGCAACCCCAAGCCCCCTATTGCTTTTCGTGGATATGCTGGGTTCGCCGACTGGATTCATCCTGTTTTTCTTGTTGGATCACAAGAATACAGGGCAGCGGTCTATCTTGAAGCTGTTGAGGCAGAGTTCCCGGATGACGGATCAGCGCCACGTGCGGATTATGGTAATAAAGGTGCCTTTCCCGGTTATACGCCTTACAGGCTTTTTTCCGGAACGAGAAATATCCTGCGAGCCATTCCGTACATGCCGAGATACGGACACGGCTATGGACCGCAGCACATGCCGACCTTGGCACGGGATCCTGGAGGGAACTGGGTCGAATTGCACTACAAGGCTGAATTCAAGCTCTCGTACCTGGGAAACATGGGCTCCCGGCTATTGACTCATTTTTGGGCTCCATACGCCTGGTGCGAAATCATCTATCGCTTCGAGAGGACAGGGCATATCGACATCCGGGTCGAAGGGAGTGCGATCCCGAATCGTTGGCTGTACATCAGCTGGTCAGTCCCTTCGGTTCAGGCCGGGATCGTCCCTGAGTACGACATGCTCACGGCTCCCTTCCCGAATGTGCAGGGCTTCATTCGCACCAGCGGGTGGGGGTGTTCGCCTGCGCCACCCGACCCAAACAGCGATTTGCGGTGGTCAGGACAGGGTTCTAGCGTGTAGAATGTCTATGGGCACCCCAACGGGGAGGGAAGCGAATGGCTACCCACGAGAATACCTACGAGCTAAACCAGCCACCTCCCGAAGACCCTGGCTTCCTCCAGTTCCTTCACTGGGCGATAAGTCTGTTTGGTTTTGGTTCAGGCCGCCTGCGCACATTCATAAACTCGCTCGTAACGGCATTTAAGGCTGGGCTGCCAATCACGCATCAAACTGGAGGCGAGTGGTTCGCCACGCTCGACCGGATCAATCCGGAGGACAGCCAAGTGGCGGCCCAAGTGCGGTTGTCCAGGAATCGTCCGGCGCTGCCCCAGAAAGTCCCAGCAGGCGTCCTTCAGTTCGAGGAACGCGGGAGGAAGCTCTTCTCTAAACCGCTTCCTGAAACTCATACGCCGGATGCCGATTTGCTGCTCATCTATTCCTTCTGGCTCATGGTCCCCCTGGAAGAGAATCTGAAGCTCTTTCGGGAGTTCGCGTTGAACGAGGTGGGGAGGCTTAGGGGAAAGCCAAAGGTAACTCAGAAGACCTGACGGATCTCTGTTGCGTTCGGAATTACCTCAACGAACGGAGAGGGTTTCGATGACCTCCCGCGCCCTTTTGGGACATACCCCTCTTCCCTGATCCGGGCCGCGAACAGCGGCTTCTTCTCGGCCTCACGCTCTACAGATTTCTCCTGCCTCCGATCACGCATCGACGCTAGTGCCCCGTCCAGCCTAAATTTGTGGGTTAGGATTCCGATCCTGATCGGATGCGCACGGTCAGGATCGGAATCCTAACCCACAAATTTAGATTGCCCCGCGTCAGTTTGTAACCTACTCTTGGCAATTTCGACATATTCGGGGTTCAGGTTGATGCCGATGCAGAGTGCCGAGCAATCCGCTATCTCGCTGGCGAGCCTTCCAGCAAACGACAGGATAGTCTGCCAGGATTTATCGGGTAGCGTTACGGTTCGTTCCATTTGGACAGACGTCCCTTCATTGCTCCCAGGTCTTTTGCCGGTGAACTTCCGAGTTCGTTGCACTATGATCCACTGACGAAGAGAGTATAGTCAGCGACGGACCGATAGTCAACAGTTGTTGACTATACGGCGCCGGTTTTTTCGATTTGCTCTTCTCGGGTAACCGTTGACCGGTGGGAAGTCAATGTCTACACTGCGCGGAAATGTCTATCCAACAAGGAGTGCCGATCGTGGCAGCAGTTCCCACGGCTTTCTCGGTGAGGCTTCAAGCTCTCCGCAAAGCAGCCAAAATCTCGCAGTACGAATTGGCGAACCGTTCGGGGCTAACCAAGCAGGAACTCTCCTTACTCGAATTGGGCAAGCGATCGCCATCATGGGCCACCGTGCAAGCGCTTGTCAAGGCTCTCGGTTTGACATGCCAGGCATTCGCCGAATCCGCAGAATCTTCGCCATCCGCTGAAGGCACTCTCGCCAGCACTCAACGGGAGGCCGACGACGAGAGCGGGCCATAATCAACGCGGCGACGCCAGAAAAAGGAGACGTGATCGCTCAGTGAAGACGTGGGCTTCGATCCCAACGTGTCCGCCGATTCTCGTTCCAGCTGTAACGGATAAGCGAGCCGCGCACTCCCGGCACTGCCCATGGACCCCTCCCCGCGGCTCCATCTCCCTCGACCCGCCGCCGCGCATCATCTATAATAATCATACCGTGGTGTGCTGGACCTCGGGCCCAAGTACCGGGGCGAGGTTCCGATCCTGGGGCGTCAGGGCATCCGCTTTATGCGATACAATCCCACTTGTGGGAGCGCCTACCTCCTTTGAGGCCACACACCACGGCTTGTCGCTCAAGTTCCGGCGAGCGGCCGTTGCACAAATCAAGAAGATAGCGGTGTGAACCAGTGATTCGGTGCGAGATGGTGCGAAAACAAGAGCCACGGAACGTCGTTGCCGTGCCAGCGTGCCGCCGCGGCCATCGCCGTACCGACGAGGTTCGCGGTCAACTCTCGCGGCGGACCGCACCAGCGAATGCAGCTATCTCCCGACTCGAGCGGGAGGACGGCGCGGTCGATCAGCCCGTCTTCTTTCCTTCCGTCCACCGTGCCGGTCAGGAACAGGCTTCCCGTCGCCCGGCCTGAGCCGAGGAACCAGCTCACATCGTCCGCGCTCCAAGGGCCGTGCCAGGCGAACCGTTCGCGGTAAATCAGGGCGCCGCGCGCCACACCTCCAACTCCTGGATGATCTGCTCGAACTGGAACCATTCCGAGGCCGCGCCCGAGCGTAGCGGCCCGGCAGCCAGACGTCGCCCCACACTCAGGCGCGCGCCCGGTTCCAGTTCGATGATCGCCCGCTGGTAATAGCGACAACCTCGGAATGGGATCGTGGGACCGGGCAGGACGACCAGCTCGCCCCGGCGCCGACATGCACATGCCACTGTTGTGTCGAGAAGCCGTTGACGGCGGGGTGGACGCGGTTGGCCGACTGGCCGGTGACGACGGTGCGCGTGCCGGGGCGAGCTGTGATCTCGACGCGATGGGCATCGCCGTCCAGCAGTCCGGCCGTGGAGTTGAGCAGGTAGAGAAGGGCCGGGTCGGGAACAACCTGGAACGGCGGCATCACCCGGAGAGGCACTTGCTGATAACAGGCGCCGAGACGGGTCGCGCCGCCGCCGGCCACCAATTCGATGCGCGCGCCGCCGATCTGTCCGCTCCACTTGGGGGCGAGGCGTAAGCCCGCGAACTCCGGCGGCGTCACGAAGTCTTCCGCCGTGATGCGAACTGCTGTCGCACCCACCGAATCACCTCCTCCACTCCGTCGCCTTGCCGCAGGCTGATCATGGCGAACGGCTTCTCGCCGCGCATCCGCAAGCTGTCGCGGCGCATCACGTCCAGGTCGGCGCCGACGTGCGGGGCGAGGTCGGTTTTGTTGATGACCAGCAGGTCGCTGGTGCAGATGCCGGGGCCTCCTTTACGCGGGATCTTGTCGCCCTCGGCCACGTCGATCACGAAGATGAACACGTCAGCCAGCTCACGCGAGAAGACGGCCGTCAAGTTGTCGCCCCCGGACTCGATCAGCAGCAATTCCAGGTCGGGAAATTGCCGTTCGAGGTTGGCGACGGCACTGAGGTTGGCGCTGGCGTCGTCGCGGATGGCGGTGTGAGGACAGCCGCCGGTCTGAACGCCGACGATGCGTTCCAGCGGCAGGACTTTGCGGCGCGAGAGGAACTCAGCGTCCTCGTGGGTGTAAATGTCGTTGGTAATGACGGCGAGGTTCACCTCCGGCCATAACTCACGACACAGGCGCTCCACCAGGGCGGTTTTCCCCGAGCCGACGGGACCGGCGACGCCGAGCGTGAAGACCTTGCGGCGCGGACCGGCGAAACGCGGCCTGGGATTTTCCAAATGATCGTGCGCATGGTCGGACCCGTCGCGGTGTCGGAAGACGCCGGTCCAGCGTCGGCGACGGTTCAGGACCGGAACAATCGCGTATGCAGTCGAGTTTGTTCATCGCAGAGGACCTCATAGAACGGACAGCCGCTGCCGGCCGATTCCGGCGACCGGTCCGCCATCCTGTCTGCCAGGGCCTCGATGTCCGCGTGCAGGTAGGCAATGATCTGCTGCCCGTGCGTGTGGTTGACCGGCACGGCGCGGACACCCGCCCCAATCATGCCGAGCGCGGCCTGGTGGAGATAGGCCGTCAGCGTATCGCGCGGGCCGGCGCCGGCCAAGGCTCCGAGCAGTCCGAAGACAACGGCGTGATGCCAGCCGCGGCCGTCGCCGAGTACGCCGACGCCGGACGCACTCCACTCCCATGTCGCGGCAAGGGCCAGCAGCTGCTCTCCCATCTCGGCGCTGGCGGTGCGAATCGACCGCACGGTAAGCATGGCGCGCAGCAAATCGTTGGCGCGGCGGATGCCAGGGGTATCGCCTGCCAGTCCGAAACGACAGGCCGAAGCGACGAGGACGCCTTCAAGGGGGGCGAGGGCGTGTCGCAGCCAGGAGCGCGTCCACGTTTCCAGAGACGCGGCGTCGTGGACCAGGTCGCCGTGCCAGGGCCGCCTCCAGGCCCCAGGAGTGCGTGTAACCGCCGACGGGCAGGGCGGAGTCGCTGATCTGGAGGAGGCGTAGGTTCATGTCACGCCAACGACAATTGCAGCCCCGTTTAGCCGCGAGCTTGTGCGAGCGCTGAACGCTCCAGGGCTCGCAAAAGCTCGCGGCTAAACGAGAGACATCCGCACTCTCAAAACAGGAAATAACGCTGTGCCATCGGCAGCACTTTCGCCGGCTCGCTGCCGATCTTCTCGCCGTCCATCCACACCTGGTACGTGTCGGGATCTACCCGGATATCGGGCGTCGCATCGTTGCGCTTCAGGTCCTTCTTGCCGATCGCCCGGCAGTTCTCGACCGCTGCCACCTCACGCTCCAGGCCATACTCCTGCACGATGCCGGCGTCCAGCGACGCCTTCGATACGAAAGTCAGACAGGTCTTCGACAGCGCACGGCCGAAAGCCGCGAACTGCGGTCGGCCGTAGACCGGCTGCGGTGTCGGGATACTTGCGTTCGCGTCGCCCATCTGGGCGTAGACCAACATGCCGCCTTTGAGCACCAGCTCCGGCTTCACGCCGAAGTAGGCCGGCTTAAAGAGTACGAGATCGGCCCACTTGCCCGTTTCGATGCTTCCCACGAGATGGGCAATGCCATGCGTGATCGCCGGGTTGATCGTGTACTTGGCAACGTAACGTTTGCGCGCTCATTGTCGTTGCGAGCTGAATCGCCCTTGAGCGCGCCGAATTGCACCTTCATCTTGTGGGCCGTCTGCCAGCAGCGGATGATTACCTCGCCGATGCGGCCCATCGCCTGCGAGTCCGAACTATACATGCTCAGCACGCCGCGGTCGTGCAACACGTCCTCGGCGCCGATCGTCTCCGGCCGGATGCGGCTTTCGGCGAAGGCCACGTCCTCCGGCACCGAGCGCGACAGGTGGTGGCACACCATCAGCATGTCGAGGTGCTCGTCGATGGTATTGACGGTGAAGGGCCGCGTCGGGTTGGTGCTCGACGGTAGCACATTCGGCTGGCCGGCGATCTTGATGATGTCGGGCGCATGGCCGCCGCCGGCGCCCTCGGTGTGGTAGGTGTGGATCGTGCGGCCCTTGAACGCCGCGATGGTATCCTCGACGAAACCGGCCTCATTGAGCGTGTCGGTATGGATGGCGACCTGCACGTCGTACTTGTCGGCTACCGAGAGACAGGTGTCGATGGCTGCCGGCGTGGTGCCCCAGTCCTCGTGCAATTTCAACCCGCAGGCGCCGGCACGAACTTGCTCCTCCAGCAGTCCGGGAAGGCTGCCGTTCCCTTTGCCGAGGAAACCGATATTCATCGGCAGTCCCTCGGCAGCCTGGAGCATGCGCATCAGGTTCCAGCGGCCCGGCGTGCAGGTCGTGGCCCAGGTGCCGGTCGCCGAGCCGGTGCCGCCGCCGATCATCGTTGTGACGCCGGACGCCATGGCCACCTCGACCTGTTGCGGACAGATGAAGTGAATGTGCGTGTCGATACCGCCGGCCGTGCAGATGAGTCCTTCGCCGGAGATCACTTCGGTGCCGGGGCCGATCACCAGCCGCGGATCGACGCCCGGCTGAACGAGCGGGTTGCCCGCCTTGCCGACGGCAACAATCCGGCCGGCACGGATACCGACGTCCCCTTTCACGATGCCCCAGTGGTCGAGGACCACCGCGTTGGTGATGACGAGATCGAGGTGGGGCGGCGATCCTGGTTCCTGGAGCGGCGACTGGCCGCCGCCGTCGCGGATCACCTTGCCGCCGCCGAAGACGACCTCCTCGCCAGGGACGGTAAAGTCCTTCTCGATCTCGATGAGCAGCTCGGTGTCGGCCAGACGAATTCGATCGCCGACGGTCGGCCCATAGTGCCCGGCGTAAGCTGCGCGTGAGAGTTTTACGCTCATGATGGACCACCTCGTTCCGAACAGCACCTATTACTACCGCGCTCCCCCCTCTCCTCGGTACTCGGGGGAGAGGGGTCGGGGGTGAGGGGTGAGCTGCGGGGCAGTGTTCTGGCCCGTACCCCTCACCCCCAACCCCTCTCCCCGGAGTACCGGGGCGAGGGGGGAAGGGACTTACCCTCACTCTCGCTTACGCGTCAGGCTCTGATTGGTCGCCGAATCCAGCGGTGCGCATCGCCTTCAAACTGCGCTCACGTGTACCAGGATCGTCGAGCGGTCCAGACACGAGGCCGTTGTGCCCATGCATGACGCGCTGTCCGCCCAGGGCCACCAGACGCACGGGTTTGATTTCGCCCGGCTCGAAACGCACCGCAGTGCCGGCGGGCAGGTCGAGGCGCATGCCGTACGCCTTCGTGCGATCGAAAACGAGCGCCCGGTTGATCTCGAAGAAGTGGAAGTGAGAGCCGACCTGGACGGGGCGGTCGCCGGTGTTATTAACCACGACGACAACCGTTGCCCGGCCGACGTTCAACTCCACGTCCGGACCGTCGAACAGGTATTCTCCTGGGACCATCGCGACCTCGGAGGCTGTTGAGTCAGGGAACAGGGTTGTGGATGGTGACGAGCTTGGTGCCGTCGGGGAAAGTAGCCTCGACCTGAATCTCGTGAATCATCTCCGCGACGCCTTCCATCACGTCGGCGCGAGCCAGGACTGCACGGCCGGCGCTCATGATCTCGGCGACCGTCTTGCCGTCCCGCGCCATTTCCAGCAAAGCACTCGTAATCAGCGCGGTTGCTTCGGGCACGTTGAGCTTCAGACCGCGTGCCTTGCGGCTCTTGGCCAGTTCTCCCGCGGTGTAGATGAGCAGCTTGTCGCGTTCCTGGGGCGTCAAGTGCATGGCGCGAAGTCTCCTGAATCACCAGCGTTCGCAAACGATAGGGCCGGACGGTTGACCTATATCGGGTTCAGCATACGAATTCGGAAAGGCAAGGGCAGATCGGCTTCCCGATTCGAGGCCTGTCCAAACCGTACCGGCCCGACCGCCGGCCGTCGAACCGCCGGCCGTCGAAAACAGTAGCCGTTCACCTGTTAAAACCGCCGAATGCCCTACCGATCGACGTGCGAGTGGCAGCGGTTGAGGCAGGAAAGCGTAGGTTATTGAGAAGTTGCGAGGGGACTGCCCCTTGAGAACAGCAATATCATCGCGGCGTTATCGGACGGATTCTTCGAGGGTATGCACGCACTGGTGCAACAGGTCGATGATCCCCAACAGGGATTCGACCACTGGGGTCCGTTCAGCCTCGGGGATCGGCGGCAAGTCCAGGTCCAGACCGTCCTTGACAGCGGAGGAAGTCCCCCGCAGCTGCGTCACTTTCCAAGGATCATTGAACTGTTACGTTCCACTTGTCGGGATTCGCGAGAAGTATCCAAGATTGTCCTGGATTGCCAGTCCCATCTGCCGGTAGTTAAAGCATCCTCTGCCCAACTCGCCAGCATTGCGATTGTCCAGCCAAGCTTTTTGCGAGCTGTTTTCCTGGGTGCGAATAGGAATTATTCGCTCTGTTTTTCAGGATGTCAAAGCGTAACCCCTTGTTTTCCCCGCTCTTTATGAGATGGACCTCGCGCTCATCGGTACCGAACGGCGACCGCTTGTGTCTTGTTGGCATTGTTCTTGCTCGTATTGATCCCCCACGCTCACTTATCACGCTAGGAATTTCTGGGCAATGATGGCCAGGTTCGATCTCTCCGGTTCCAGGGTAACACGTATTCGTAGCCTGATTACCGCAACAACCGTATATCGAACACTGGTTTTCGGCACCCTAGCCGGGAATGAGTGTTACCCTGATCTGAACCAGGTCACAACAATGATGGAGGACAACGATGGAAAAAGGACCGAACGACTCTAAATCCACCCCCCTGACACGCCGAACCTTGCTGCGGAAGGCAACCCGGACCAGCCTGACGCTGTCGGCGGCGTCAGCCCTGTCTCCCTTCCTTCTGTCCGGCTGCGGCAGCAAGGATAGCGGGAACACGGTCAAGGTCGGCATCCTGCACTCGCTGACCGGCACCATGGCCATCAGCGAAGAATCGCTGAAGGATGTCGAGTTGATGGCGATCTCCGAAATCAACAAGGCGGGTGGCGTCAACGGCAAGCAGGTCGAGGCGGTCGTCGAAGATCCCGAATCCAAGTTCACCGACGTCTTCCCCGAGAAGGCGAAGAAGCTCCTGCTGAAGGACAAGGTCGCGGCGGTCTTCGGCTGCTGGACCTCGGTCAGTCGTAAGAACGTGCTGCCAGTCTTCGAAGAGAACAACGGCCTGCTCTTCTACCCGGTGCAGTACGAAGGCAACGAGTGCTCCAAGAACGTCGTCTACTCGGGCGCCTGCCCCAACCAGCAGAGCACGCCGGCCATCGACTGGCTGCTTAGCAAGCAGGGCAGAAGAAGAGGTTCTACCTGGAAGCCTCCGACTACGTCTATCCGCGGACGGCGAACTACGTCATCAAGGAGTACCTGAAGAGCATCGGCAAGGGCGATTACATCGTCGGCGAGAACTACACGAAGCTGGGCTGGAGCGAATACGCCAACTCCGTGCAGAAGATCAAGGAAGCCAAGCCGGATTGCATCGTCAACACGATCAACGGCGACAGCAACACCTCGTTCTTCAAGGAACTGGCCGCCCAGGGCTACACCGCCGAAAAGTGCCCGGTGATGTCGTTCAGCGTGGCCGAAGACGAACTGAAGACTCTGCCGGTCGAGTTGCTCGAAGGCCATCTCGCGGCCTGGAATTACTTCATGAGCATCAAGACGCCGGCCAACGAAAAGTTCGTGGCGGACTTCAAGAAGTGGCAAGTCGAAAAGATGCAACAAGAAGCCGGATATGGCCCCCACCGACGACGCCATCGAAGCGGCGTACATGAACGTCTACTTCTGGAAGATGGCCTGTGAAAAGGCCAAGTCCTTCGACGTCGACAAGGTGCGCGAGGCTTGGAAGGGCGGCCTCGAGTTCGACGCCCCGAGCGGCAAGGTCAAGCTCGACCCGGAGAACCAGCACGTCTACCGTCCGTTCATGATCGGCAAGATCAAGAAGGACAAGCAGTTCGAGATCATCGACAAATCGGACGGCCTCGTGAAGCCCGATCCGTATCCGCAGTTCGCCTTCAAGGGATGGAGCTGCGACTGGACTCAAGGGCGGCGTCGTGAAGGGCGAGCCAGGTCAAGATCACTTGATTCCCGTCCTCGGACAACCCTCGTGGATCTTTCGCTTCGTGGCCCAGTCCCCTGGGCCACGAAGCGAGTTAACAGCATTTCTCAGCGGTCAGGGGGACCGCAGTGCCTCGGCTGCGCCTTTACTGCACTATCTCTACGGATGTCGGCATGAACATCACTGCCATCAGCGAGGCACTGTCGAACAGCCTTAGCTTCAGCTCAATCCTGATTTTGAGCGCTTTGGGGCTGGCGATCACGTTCGGTGTCATGCGCGTCATCAACATGGCGCACGGCGAAATGATGATGCTGGGAGCCTACACGACGTACTTCACCACGTCGAATTTCGGCTGAGCATGTATCTGGCGATCCCATATCGTTCTTCGTCGTCGCATTCGTCGGCTATTTGCTGGAAGTCTGTCTGATTCGCTTCATGTACGGCCGGCCGCTGGACACGCTGCTGTGTACCTGGGGCGTCGGCATGATCATGCAGCAGGGCATCAAACTCGCATTCACGGCCGATCAGCAATCGCTGAATTTGCCACCGGAGTTGAGCGGCGGCTTCGATATCGGGCCGCTCGTCATTCCTCGCTATCGAGCTGTTCATCCTTGGGGTCACGGTCGCCTGTCTCGCGCTGGTGTATCTCTGGTTCTTCAAGACTTCGTTCGGCCTGAAGATCCGGGCCGTGGTGCAGAATCGGTCCATGGCAGCGGCTCTTGGCGTATAACACCCGCATGGTCGATTCTCTAACATTCGCATTCGCCACGGGCCTGGCCGGCGTGGCCGGTTCAGTATTCTCGCGTACCTCTACACCACGAAGTACAACATGGGCAACGACTTCATCGTGCCCGTCGTTCATGGTGGTGATTCTCGGCGGCATGGGACAGTTGGCCGGCAGCGTCGGCGGTGGTTCGGCCTACGGCACGACATTCAGCTTCATCGAGAAGTGGTTAAGTAGCTTGTTCAGCGCCCACAAGATCAACATCAGTCCCACGCGCATGGCCAAGGTGGCCATTCTCCTCGCGGTCGTGACGTTCCTCCTGATCCGCCCCTCGGGTCTCTTCGTCACGAAGGAGCGGTCCTATGAGTAGCAAAGTCACGACGGAGCCGATGGCTCCCGAAACTCCTTCGGATGTCGCCCCCGTCTGCCCCGAAGCTAGCGCCTTCACGAGGTCCTTGGCATCTATTACGGTCGTGCTGTTCCTGGCCGCATTGTTCTCGCCGGCCGTTCTTCTTCAATGACGATAAATACTGGCTGCCGCTGTTCACTCGCTACATGGCTCTGGCCCTGTTCGCCCTCAGCGTGGATCTGATCTGGGGCTACACCGGCCTGATGAGCCTGGGCCAGGGCGTCTTTTTCGGCGCGGGCGTTTACGCGGTCGGCTATTCGCTGATGTTCCAGAAAGCCTGCGTGGACGCGGACATGCCGCTGGTGCAGCAGGCGAACATGCCTCGCTTTCCCTTGCTGTCGTCCTTGCCGGATTGGGTTGGCTACCTGGTGAACATCTGGCTGGCGATCTCCCTCGCCGTCATCGTGCCGGTATTGCTGGCCACGGTGTTTGGCTATGCCGCCTTTCAGCGGCGCATCAAGGGCGTCTACTTTTCGCTGATTACGCAAGCTCTGCTGCTCGCCTTCTTTAACGCTCACCGAAGCACTCTGCCCGTACACCGGCGGCCGGGTCGGCATGCCGTACCTGCCGAGATTGAAGCTGTTCGGTCACGAATTCAGATGGTCGATCAGTATTATCTTACGTTGGGGATGTTGGCGGTTTGCTTCCTGGTCTCGCTCGCCCTGATCCGCAGCAAGTTCGGCAAGGTCCTGACCGCCATCCGCGACAGCGAGTACCGCGTCATGGCGCTGGGCTACAACACGGCGATGTACAAGACATTCATTTTCGCCTACGCGAGCGGCCATCGCCGGCATCGCGGGCGGACGTTTACGTGCTCCGCCCTGCGGACTGCGGGACCGGATGTCATCAAGCCCGCCTTTTCGATCGAGGTTCTCATTCTGGTGGCAGTCGGCGGCCGCGGCACGCTGTACGGAGCCATCATCGGGGCTGTGCTCGTCAATTTCGGCAAAACGTTCATCAACGACAAGTTCTCGCGAGCTACTGGCCGATCATGCTCGGTCTTCTGTTCGTCCTGGTTACGCTCTTCCTGCCCAACGGGGTTCTCGGTGGGCTGCGTTCCATATTTCGGCGGCGGCTTGCTGCAAGGCGACAAGAAAAGCCTGGCGACGCGCTTCATCTTGAAAGGTGTTCCCATGATCATGCAACCCCGAACTCTCACTCAACGGACGGAAAGCTTCTTGAGGTCGAGAACCTCACCGTGTCCTTCAGTGGCTTCAAGGCCATCAACAAGCTGAATTTCTCCCTCCGCCGCGGCGAACTGCGCGTTGTCATCGGACCCAACGGGGCCGGCAAGACGACGCTCCTCGACGTCATCACGGGCAAGACGCGGCCGCACAGCGGCAGCGTCTGGATGACAAGCCGTGACGGCGAGCGCTATGACCTGACCAAGTCTGCCCGAGCAGAAGATCGCGCGCCTGGGCGTCGGCCGCAAGTTCCAGACGCCGAACGTCTTCAAGAGCCTGACCGTGCTGGAGAATCTCCACCTCGCGGTGAAGAGCAATCGCAGCGTGATGCCGTCGCTGTTTCGGCCGTTCTCGCAGGTCAGCCTGGAACGGGTCCACGACAATCCTTGAGACCATCAGCCTGATCGCAAAAGGCGAATTACCCGGCCGCCATGCTCGCCCACGGCGAGAAGCAATGGCTGGAACTGGGCATGGTCATGGCCCAGAATCCCGAGCTGCTGCTCGTCGATGAGCCCGTCGCCGGGATGACGCCGCGCGAGACCGAAAAGACCGGCGAGCTGCTCATGGCCATGGCCCGTCATCACACGCTGGTCGTCATCGAGCACGACATGACCTTCGTGCGTCAGATTGCTCAAACCGTGACCGTCCTGGACGAGGGCCAGACCCTCTGCGAGGGGACCGTCGATGAGGTGCAGAACAATCCCAAGGTGATCGAGGTCTACCTGGGGCACGACAAAGAGGATGCCTCCACTCATCCCGCACCCCATCGCGTGCCTCAGCCCCACAGTGTGACCCAGACGCCTGGTGCGGGCTTTGAAATGCCTCGGATGGGAACAGCAAGCTCCTGAACAGTGAACTGGGACAACGATGCTCAAACATCCGTTCGTTATCGGTCGCGTACGGTGAAACCAACATCGTACGCGACGTAGATCTTGAGGTAGCGCCTGGGAAAATCGTCTGCCTGATGGGTCGCAACGGCGTGGGCAAGACGACACTCTTGAAAGCGACCATGGGCTTGCTCAACACGCGCGGCGGCTCGGTTTCCTTCGAGGGCCGGGATCTAACGCGCACTTCGCCGTACGTGCGTGCCCGCGCGGGCATCGGCTATGTGCCCCAGGGACGGGAAATCTTCCCCCATTTGACGGTCGAGGAGAATCTGAGAATTGGCCTGATGGCCAACCCCGCAAAACCCAAGGCAATCCCGGAGCATGTCTTCGAGTCATTCCCCATGCTCAAGACCATGCTCCAGCGCAAAGGCGGCGTCCTCAGCGGCGGCCAGCAGCAACAGCTGGCCATCGCTCGTGCTCTGGTCGCCGACCCGAAGCTGCTCATTCTCGACGAACCCACCGAAGGCATCCAGCCATCGATCATCTCTCTGATTGGCCGCGTGCTTGAGTCACTCAAGCAAGCCGGCCGGGTGGCCGTGCTATTGGTGGAGCAATACTTCGAATTTGCCGTCAAGCTGGCTGACTACTTCTATGTGATGGAAAAAGGCAAGATTGTTGTCAGCGGCGCCGCCAATGAAGTCGACAAGGAATCCGTCAAAGGCTATCTGGCTTTCTGACGGGCACTACGCGCGGTGTTCTACCGCTCCCTGCGCAGAGTATGCGATGCGATGGTTGGCCGGCCGCGCGGCCGGTCGGTGTGCATGAATGCTGCAGCACTTATGAAAAGGACCACCTCTCATGCCGAAGAAGATCTTCCCCATCAACATCAAGAAACCCTTCACGGAACAGGAGCTGGTCGGTCACAACCGCTGGCACCCTGACATTCCCGCCGTGGTTTCGGTCAATCCCGGCGACGTCTTCCGGGTCGAGTGCAAGGACTGGACGGACGGCCAGATCAAGAACAACGACAGTCCCGATGACGTGCGCGACGTCGAGCTGTCGATCGTCCATGTGCTCAGCGGGCCCATCGAGGTCAAGGGGGCCAAACCGGGCGACATTCTGGTGGTCGACATCCTGGACATCGGCTGTTTGGAAGGCGATGAGTGGGGTTTCACCGGCATTTTCGCTCGGAACAACGGCGGCGGCTTTCTGACCGATCACTATCCCGACGCTGCCAAGGCCATCTGGGATCTCAACGGCATCTTCGCCACCTCTCGGCACATTCCGGGCGTCCGTTTCGCCGGTCTGACTCATCCGGGCCTGATCGGCTGCGCCCCTTCGCACGACCTGCTGGCCAAGTGGAACAAGCGGGAAGCGGAGCTGGTGGCGACCGATCCCCAACGTGTCCCGCCGCTGGCCAATCTCCCCAATCCCAAGAACGCCATCCTGGGTTCGCTCAAGGGAGCCGCAGTACGACCGTGTGGCAAAGGAAGCGGCGCGGACGGTGCCGCCGCGCGAGCACGGCGGCAACTGTGACATCAAGAACCTCTCGCGCGGCTCGCGCATCTATTTCCCGGTGTACGTCGATGGCGCCAAGCTGTCGATGGGCGATATCCACTTCTCCCAGGGCGACGGTGAAATTTCGTTCTGCGGTGCCATCGAGATGTCCGGGTTCATCGATCTTCATGTGGACATCATCAAGGGCGGTGTCGCCAAGTACGGCATGATCAACCCGATCTTCAAGACCGGGCCCGGTCGAGCCGCATCACTCCGAGTACCTCGTCTTCGAGGGCATCTCGGTCGATGAGAAGGGCAAGCAGTACTACCTCGACGCTCACGTTGCCTACAAACGCGCCTGCCTGAACTGCATCGAGTACCTCAAGAAATTCGGGTTTACCGGCGAGCAGGCCTACCTGCTGCTGAGCTGCTGTCCGTGCGAGGGGCGACTCAGCGGCATCGTGGACATTCCCAACGCCTGCTGCACGCTGGCGTTGCCGACGTCGATCTTCGAGAAGAGCATCCTGCCCACCTGATGCGGGAACCCCAGGCGGCGCCCGCGCCGTCCGAGAGTTTCAAGACGCGGGCGCATCAGGCCGGGAAAGGTGATCCCAGGGAGGCCTGAGCATGTCGCCGTCGGATTCCCCCAGTTGTGGACAGGTCGTCGCCCTGTGGCGGTATCCGGTCAAGTCCATGCAAGGGGAGGAACTGAACGCCATCGAGGTGACCGAACGTGGACTGCTCGGTGATCGCGCCTACGCGCTGATCGACGAAGCCACCGGAAAGGTCGTCAGCGCCAAGAATCCGCGGAAATGGCCCGCGCTCCTGGACTTCCGGGCCGGGTTCGAGGAGCCCCCGTGCCCAGGCTCCGCGATTCCCCCGGTCCGGATTACCCTGCCGGACGGTGCGCACGTGAGCAGCCGGAGCAGCGAGATACATCGAGCCCTGTCGAGCGCCGTTGGCCGTGAGGTGACGCTCCGCGCGCCGGATCTGGACATGCCGACGCTCGAGATTTACTGGCCCGACATCCAGGGAGTTCCGGTCCCCCGCAGGCAGACCATCACCGACCAGGTGATGCCTGCGGGCACTTTTCTCGACGAAGCGCATGTCCATGTCCTCACGACCGCGACCCTGGACCGTCTCCACGAGATCAACCCCCAGACGCGATTTGAGGCCCATCGATTCCGGCCGAACATCGTGATCGCGCTGCCGGCCGAGGAGAAGGGCTTTGTCGAGAATCGCTGGGTCAACCGGACGCTCGTCATCGGGGAGGTCCGGCTACGCGTCTTTCGCCCTTGTCCCCGCTGCGTGATGACGACCTTACCGCAGGGGGACCTCCCTTCCGACCACCAGGTGCTGCGCACCGTCGCCGAGTCGAACCAGGGCAACGCAGGGGTCAGGGCGAACGTCTTGCAGCCCGGCTACGTTCGCCGCGGGGATTCGGTCCGCCTGGAGTAGTTCTCCCTTTGGGGAACGCCCTCCGTGACGTTCCATAGCGGCACGGGAGACACGGAGGGTGCTCCTCACAGCGCCGATCCCCACAAGAGCAGCAATCGGGGAAGAAGAATGTCGTTTCATTGGCATCCCAGTGAACAGGTGCGGACGGCCCGATACCTGTTCAAGTGGACTATTCTTGCCTCACTTGTCGGCGTTTGCGGCGGCACCGCGTCTGCGGCATTCTTGCTAAGCCTGGACTATGTCACGAACACGCGGCTGCGACACCCCTGGCTGCTCTTCCTTTTGCCGGTATGTGGCTGCCTCATTGGGCTTTTCTACCAGCGTTGGGGCAAGTCGTCCGTGGCGCGGCAATAACCTTCTTCTCGAAGAGATCAACAAGCCATCGAGCGGCGTGCCGGGACGAATGGCACCGGCGATCCTGCTCTCCACGCTGGCGACGCATCTGTTCGGTGGATCGGCGGGACGCGAGGGTACGGCCGTGCAGATGGGCGGCGGGCTCGCGGGCTGGATCGCACGTAAGCTGGGTCTGGATACGATCCACACGCGGACTCTGCTCATGGCTGGGATCAGTGCCGGCTTCGGCTCGGTCTTCGGCACTCCCCTCGCCGGGGCCATTTTCGGCCTGGAAGTGCTGTTCGTCGGTCGGATGCGTTACGACGCTCTCGTCCCCTGCCTGGTAGCCAGTCTCGTCGGTGACTGGACCTGTTCGGCGTGGGGCGTCAACCACACGCACTACGTCGTCCAGAGTCTGCCGGCCGTTTCGCCCTTGTTGATTGGCAAGGTTCTCGCTGGCCTCGCTGGCCTTCGCCCTCGTCAGCGTCCTCTTCGCCGAGTTCACGTCCTGGTTGCATTGGTTTTTCAAGAACCTCGTGCCGTGGGAGCCGGGCCGTCCGGTTCTGGGCGGTCTGATGATCGTCGGCCTCGTTTACCTGGCGGGGACACAGGACTACCTCGGGCTGGGCGTCCCGGTCATCGTCCAGAGCTTTCAGCCGGAGGGCGTCGTCGCGGGCGCTTTCGCCTGGAAGCTGCTGTTCACGGCGGTGACGCTCAGCTGCGGCTTCAAGGGCGGTGAGGTGACCCCGCTGTTCTTTATGGGGGCGACGCTGGGATGCACGCTCGGCTTCGTCCTCGGCGTTCCGCCCGACTTCCTGGCGGCGCTTGGTTTCGTGGCGGTATTTGCAGGTGCAGCCAACACACCTCTCGCCTGCACCGTCATGGGCATCGAACTGTTCGGCGGACAGTACGCCGTCTTCCTGGCCCTGGCCTGCTGTACCAGCTACGTCTGGTCGGGACACCGGGGCATCTACCTGTCGCAGATCGTGGACACGCCCAAGACCGACGACCCGCATGTGGCGGTCGAAACTACCCTGGAGCGGGTGCGGCAGAATCCGCCCACTCCCAGTCTTAGCCTTGGATTCTTCGCCGATTCCGTTGGCGATCGCGCAGTAACCGTCCGACATTTTCAATCACTCGAAGTGGAGAAAAGATGACGACCAATCACGAACACCGGCATCCGGTCCACAAGGTGGGCATGCTCCGCATCTACTTGTCAGTCGGCGATCGGATGCCGGCGAAGACCTGGGTCCAGCGTCTGTTCCGGCGGCCGCTCTATCAGGAGATCATTGACCTGGCCCGCGAGGCCGGCCTTTGGGCGCAACGGCCAAGGGCATGACCTACGGCTTCACTCACGGGGGCGAGGTGGTGGCTGACATCCACCCGGAGGTCGGTTACACGAACACGCACATCTATGTCGAGTTGATCGCCCCGCGCCTCCAGCTGGAATCCTTTTTCACCCAGATTTCCCCAATGATCCAAAATCGGGTCGCTACCTTCAACGAGATCGAACACTGGGGTGAGGTTCCGGCCTCTGCGGGTCTGCACATCGCGGCAGTGTCCTGAAAACCGGCGGCGGCTCGTTTGGGCCAGACCGCAAGGCTCCCGCTCTCAAGGTTTCCACGAGTCTTGAGCCGTAGCAGGCCAATTGCTACGATGAGATGAGTAAAGGTGCTGCAACAGCTGAAGAAGGATGGCCGCGTCTCGGTACTGCTGGTCGAGCAGTATTTCGAGTTCGCCCTGAAGCTGGCGGATCGTTACTATGTGATGGAGAAAGGTGCGATCGTGATGCACGGCGCCATCGCCGATCTGGACAAAGACGCGATCAAACCGTACCTGGCGTTCTGAGGATCGTTCCCAACGAGGGGCGGGGTACTTCGCCGGACTTCACCATGCGTGTGTCCAACTTCCTTCGTATCGGATTGATCGCGGCGGCGTTGGCGTCGTACAGTGCCTGGGCACAGACGGCCGGTCGTGGTGATGCGGTTCGGGGTAGAACGATCCAGGGAACCGAGGGGCTAGTCCTCATCGATCGTGCCCAGGCCGAGCGACTCTGGCATGAGCCGACCACGCTGTTTCTCGACGTGCGTCCCATGACGGACTATTGGGTCAACCACATCGAGGGTGCCGTCTCCTTGCCCTTTGAAGAACTCGAGGCGCAATTGCCGGAAATGAAGCCGCGGCTGGAAAGGGCACGCACGCTGATCGTGTACTGCAAGTCCGTCGATTGCGGTAAAAGCCTGTGGGCCGCGATCGAGCTACGCAACGCCGGACTGACGCAGGTCGTCATTTTTCCTGAAGGCTGGAATCAATGGGATCTTGCCGGACTGCCCGCCTTTAAGGCCCAGCGCTGACAGCACTCTTCTTCGAGCGCAGCCGTTGTATTCCCCCCTCGCCCCGGTACTCCGGGGAGAGGGGTCGGGGGTGAGGGGAAGAGGAGCCAGACGCTGTTCTGCCGCTCCTCCCCTCACCCCCGACCCCTCTCCCCGGAGTACCGGGGCGAGGGGGGTAGCGAGGAGGCCTTGCATCGCATGACTGGCACGAATGGCATCTCGCCGGTCAACCCGCCTTCAAATACGGGGGCTGAGATCGTCGTGTCCGCGGCTCCGCAGCCCGAGGCGCGATTGGCGGGCGCCATCGTTTTGAGCGGGTCAAGGCCGTGCTCCGCAATCCCTGGATGGAGAGGATCTGTCGGTATCTGCTGGCGGCCGTTTTTCTGATGGCGGGAGCGACGAAGCTTCTCGACCTCGGCAGTTTCCAGGACCAGATCGTGCTTCATTCGCGTCTTCCGGTCTCGACAGCCCGCGTGGTGGGTGTCTTTTTGCCGTGGCTGGAACTGACGTCGGCCTTCTGCCTGATCCTCAACGTCGCCCATCGTGAAGCTGCGGTCGTTCTCGGCTTCCTGCTTCTGGTATTCACCGGCTATTTGTTCCTGCAACCGGTCGGGTCGGAATGTGGCTGTTTTTGGCTGCCGCAGGCGCAGCTGGCGGCCCGTTCCCGCTGGTTGCTGACAGCTCGAAACTTATTTCTCCTGTGCTGCGCCGTTCGTGTGGCCTGGGACAGCGCTGGCGATTGAAACCCGATCTTTGCCTACATCTACTCTCCGGGTTGCCATCATCTCGAGTGCTGAGATTCGATGCGTTGATAGCCCGCTATCACCGCAACCTCCTGGCCGGTGGTTGCTTCGCAGATCAGACGAATCGTGTACTCGACTCCGCACCACGATCACAACCATCTTGATAATAAGGGCTTGCGGCTCTCGTTCGCCACACGACCGCGACGGTGTGGTTCGGCGGCATCATAATTGCCATGTATCACATCCAAATTGATCTTTCCCAGGATTGGACCTGGAATGGCATTACTCTCCATGCCGTCTACATTTGACTTGCCCAGTCTTGATCTGACACGCTTGACACACCTCTACCAACGGGGAGAGGTACGTCCGCTTGACGTGGTCGATCAGGTGCTGCAACGTATCGACGCCTGCCCCGATCCCTCCGTCTGGATTTACCGCATCCCCGCGGCGGAGTTGAAGGCCAGCGCCGCTGCGGTCGAACGACGCCGATCCTCCGGTGAGGCGCTGCCGCTGTTTGGCGTGCCCTTCGCGGTCAAGGACAATATCGACGTGGCAGACTGCCCCACCACCGCAGCTTGCCCCGCGATCGTTTACACTCCCTCAATAACCGCGCCGGTCGTGCGACGGCTACAGGACGCTGGCGCCTTGTTCGTGGGCAAGACCAACCTCGATCAATTCGCCACCGGCTTGGCCGGCGACCGTAGTCCGTATGGAGCCTGCCGCAACGTCTTCGACGCAACGTTTGCATCCGGCGGTTCCAGTTCGGGGTCGGCTGTGGCGGTGGCCGCGGGGCTGGTTTCGTTCGCGCTCGGCACCGACACCGCCGGCTCGGGTCGTGTGCCGGCTGGGTGTAACAACCTGGTCGGTCTCAAACCGACGCCCGGCGTCCTCAGCACCGAGGGCGTGCTGCCCGCCTGCCGATCGCTTGATTGCGTATCGATCCTGGCGCTGACGGCGGCAGATGCTCGGACGGTTTTCGAGGTCATGCGTGGAGGCGCTCCTGCCGCGGATACGGGTCGAGCCGCTCCTGCCGTGTTTGCCGTGCCGCGTGACGAAGACCTGGAATTCTTTGGCGACGATTCCCAGGCGGCCCTGTACGCCGCGGCAATCGGCCGGCTCAGACAGATGGGCGGCAAGCAAATCACGGTCGATCTCCGCCCTTTTCGAGAGGTTGCAGCGCTACTGTACGAGGGGCCGTGGCTCGCGGAGAGACTGGCCGGGCTTGAGGAATATATCCGCCAGTATGCCGCCGCGATGCACCCCGTCACACTCGCCGTCCTCCGAGGCGGCTCCGGCGTCTCGGGCGTGGATGTGTTCAAGGGCATGGATCGTCTGCAAGCACTGCGAGAAATGTGTCTCAAGGTGTTTGAACAGGCCGAGGTGCTGGTGGTGCCGACGATGCCCACTATCCCGACGCTGGCCCAGGTGAAAGAGGATTCACTGGGCTGGAGCCGTCGGCTGGGCCACTACACGAACTTTGTGAACCTGCTGCAAATGGCGGCTCTCGCCGTTCCCGCCGGGTTCACGCCACGGGGATTGCCGGGCGGCATCACCCTGATTGGTCCGGCCGGTAGCGACCTTCGCCTTTGCGAGATGGGACAGGGATGGCAGCGCGGTCTCGATCTGCAACTCGGCGCAACCGGCGCTCGACTTCCGGATGCTGCTGCGGAAGGCAATCCCCGTCCGCCGGAAGGGTTCGTCCGTGTGTCGGTCGCCGGCGCTCATTTGCACGGTCAACCGCTCCACCCGGCGTTACGGCAGACCGGCGCCCGCTTCGTGCGCAACGCCCAGTCGGCGCCGTGCTATCGGTTCATGGCCTTCCTCGACTTGAAGCCGCCGCGGCCTGGTTTGCTGCGTGTCGAAAAGGGCGGCGGCTCCGTGGCTCTGGAAATATACGATCTGCCGATGGAAGGCTTCGGCCGGCTGGTCGCGTCGGTGGCGCCGCCGCTCGCCATCGGCACGGTCGAGCTGAGCGACGGCGAGGCGGTGAAGGGCTTCCTGTGCGAATCCTGCGCCGCCGCGAAGGCACGAGACATTACCGACTTCGGTGGATGGATGGCGTTCCTCGAAGGGCGCATGTCAGGGACGTGCGCGTCGAATCGTATCGCCAAGTGGTTGATTTCCGTTCCTCAACAAGGACTCGAACATGATGAAAACCCCAATGCTCAGCCGTTTCGCGACTTTGTTTGGGGTGGGTCTGCTGGCCCTCCTCTCCATTGCGGCTCCCCGGTTGTGGTTCCAATAACGGCCAAGGGTGACCCTGTCGTGGGGTTCATCTACATCGGCCCCAAAGATGACTACGGCTACAGTCAGGCTCATGCACAAGGTGCGGCCGCCGTGCGGAAGGAAATTCCGACCGCCGGCGTCCTCGAGGAAGAGAAAGTCCCCGAGGACGATAGCGTCAAGCAGAAGATTAAGAAAATGATCGACGACGACGGCGCCAAAGTGATCTTCGCCTCGTCCTTCGGCTACCTGAAGCCGTACGTCATCGAAGTAGCGAAGGACTATCCCAATGTCAAGTTCATGCACTGCGGCGGGCCGCCGGACTGGATTAAGGATTCGCCGAACATTTACAGCTATTTCGGCTACATCGACGAGTGCCAGTATCTGTCGGGCATCGTCGCCGGCAAGATGACCAAGACGAACAAACTTGGATTCATCGCCGCCAAGCCGATCTCGCAAGTCCGGCGCAACATCAACGCATTCACCATGGCGCTGCGCAGCGTCAATCCGAAGGCTGAGGTGTACGTCATCTTCACCGGTGACTGGTCGCTACCCAAGGTCGAGGCCGACTCCGTCGAGGTGCTGCTCAAGAAAGACTGCGACGTCTTCACGTGCCACGTCGATAGCCCCAAGGTGATCGTCGAGAACGTCGCCAAGGCCGGGAAGTACGTCTGTGGTTACCACGCCAGCCAGGCCACACTGGCCAAGGATATGTACCTGACCGGCGCCGAGTGGAACTGGGAGAAGGTATACGTCGACTATATCAAGAAGATCCAGAAGGGCGAGACGATCCCGAACTACATGCGCGGCGGCCTGAAGGAAGGCATCGTGCAAGCAGTCCGCCTACGGTCCGAAGGTCACCGACGATGCCAAGAAGGCGGCGGACGAGGTGAAAGCCAAGCTCACGGCGGGCACGTTCATCATCTTCAAGGGTCCGCTCAAGGATCAGACCGGCAAAGTGGTGATCGCCGAGGGTACGAAGCATGAACAGACCGATCCGATCCTCGAAAACATGGATTATCTGGTGGAAGGCGTGATCGGCAACGAGAAGTAGTTTGCTCCGACGTCGCGGATCATGGTCCGCATATCGAGTCCTTGCTCGCGCGCTCGCGCGCGAGCAAGGCGATTCCGAGTTGGCTCTTGAGGTGGGAGTGCGGCCATGTCCTGGCGCGGGATGCTCGAGACCTTCACCCTTACGGCGCTCGCCCTGGCGAGTTCGCTGGTGCTATTTTGCCTGTTCATTCTCGTCTACTCAGCCGTGTTCATGCAAGAAACGGTCATGCCGAACGAGCTTCTCTACTGGACATTCCGTGGCGGCTTCGGCACCAAGACATCGCTGCTCATCGCTTTCACCAAGGCAGCGCCGCTAATCCTGGCGGCGCTGTGTACCGCCCTGCCGGCCCGGCTTGGGTTGGTCATCATCGGCGGTGAAGGTGCTTTGATCGCCGGCGGCCTGGCGGCGGCGATTGTCGGCCTGCTGCTTGCCCCCCTGCCCGCGCCGCTCCCGCAGATCGGCATGATTCTTAGCGGGATGATTGTCGGTGCGGTACTAATCGGTCTTGTCGGAGCCTTGCAACACTGGCGCGGAGTGAACGCCACGATCTCCAGTTTGCTGCTTTACTACGTGGTGTTCAACGTTTTTAACTACCTCATCCAGGGTCCGCTCCACGACCCGGCCATCGCGCAGAAGATCACGACAGCTCCCTCGCCGCCCATGCGGCGATCCCTTCGAGCACTTTCGGGTTCGACGTGCATTGGGGCCTCCCCTTCGGCATTGTGGCGTGTGTGTTGAGCTGGATCTTGATGGACCACACGACCTTCGGCTTCGCGGCCCGGATGGCCGGCGGCAACATCCGCGCCGCCCAGGCGCGCCGGTCTGCCCGTCGGCCGGCTCATCCTGACGACGTGCCTCCTCGGCGGAGCCGCCGCGGGCCTCGCCGGTGTCGTCGAGGTCGGTGCCGTGCATCACGCCGCGCCGAATCGCTCGCCGCCACGGGCTATGGCTTTACCGGCATCCTGGTCTCGTTCATCGCTCGCCATAACCCCATCGGCATCCTCGCGGCGGCGCTGTTGTTCGGCGGCCTTAAGACGGCGTCGAGCGAACTCCAGAAGTACTTGCTGCTGCCGGATGCGTCCGTCAATGTCCTGATGGGCATCGTGTTCGTGATGGTCCTGTCCGTCGAGACGCTCTACGGGCGCTTCAAGATCTTCAAGCCGGTCGATCATCCGCTGGAAGAACCGGCGCCGACGATGTCCGGCAAGGACAAGGGAGCACAAGTGGCCGTCCCGGTCGTGTAATCGATGGGGGCAGCTTGCGGTCCGAGACATTCCGCTTTCGGTAGAGGGAGAACCTGGCAATGGCCGGTAACGACGTTGGTCTTTGGGGCATTCCTCTTGCGATCTTCGAAGGATCGATCCGTATCGGCACCCCGTTCCTCTTCGTGAGCCTCGGCGAGTGTGTGACGGAGAAATCGGGCCGGGTAAACCTCGGCCTGGAAGGCACCCTGATCATGGGAGCGATGTCCGGGTTCGGCATGAGCTATCTCGCATCGTCTTGGGGCTGGCCGGCGATGATCGCTCCCTGGTGCGGCGTGCTGCTTGCCGGCGTCATCGGCGCCGGCATGGGCGCCCTACACGCGGTGATCTGCAACAGACCGCGCGTCAACTTCGTCGCCGTTGGCATCGCCATGATGATCCTGGGCCAGGGGCTGGCGATCTTTCTTGGCAAGAACCTCAAGGGCCCCGTCGCCCCGCGGTTGCCGGACATTCCGTTCGGGGACTGGTGCAGCATCGAGCCGGTGCGCAAGGCCCTGAGCATCAATGCCCTGTTCATCGTCGGCGTCTTCCTCGCGTTTCTCATCGCCTGGATGCTGACCCGCACGCGCTGGGGGCTGACGCTCCGGATGGCGGGCGAGAGCGAGGAAGCTGCCGCCGCCATGGGCTATTCTGTCGCGCGCATCCGCATTGTCGCGACCATGATCGGCGGCGTGCTCGCGGGTATCGGCGGCAGCTACCTCTCGCTCTGCTACCCCGGCAACTGGGACGAAAAGATCTCCAACGGCCAGGGACTCATGGCCGTTGCCCTCGTCATCTTTGCCCGCTGGGACCCTATCAAGTGCATGTGGGCGTCTCTGCTTTTCGGCGGCGTCGGCTCCGTCGGCCTGGCGCTCCAGGGGCAAGGATGGACGTCGGCGGCGCAGAACTACCTGTGGAGCACCGCCCCCTACGTGCTCACGCTCGGCATCATGATCCTGACCTGTTCGCGTGCCCGCGCCATGATCGGAGCGCCGCTGGAACTGAGCCGGGTACGGTAATTACATTCGTTTAGCCGCGAGCTTCTGCGAGCGCTCGCAGAAGCTCGCGGCTAAACGAATCTCTCTAAAGGGTCCCTTGCCGATGTCCGAACGTTTCGTCGCCGCCAACCCGTATCCCTGGCCCTACAACGGCGAACTGCGCCCGACAACACGGCGCTGATCGTTATCGACATGCAGACCGACTTCTGCGGCAAGGGCGGCTACGTCGATTCGATGGGCTACGACCTGTCGCTGACCCGGGCGCCGATCAAGCCGATCAGCGCCGTGCTGGCCGCCTTCCGGGCCAAGGGATTTCACATCCTGCACACTCGTGAAGGCCATCGCCCCGACCTGGCCGATCTGCCGGCGAACAAGCGCTGGCGCTCGCAGCGCATCGGCGCGGGGATCGGCGATGCGGGGCCGTGCGGCCGTATCCTGATCCGCGGCGAACCGGGCTGGGACATCATCCCTGAGCTGGCCCCCAAGCCGGGCGAGCCGATCATCGACAAGCCGGGCAAAGGCTCGTTCTGTGCGACCGATCTCGAACTGATCCTGAACCGCCTCGGCGTGGAGAACCTGATCCTGACCGGCATCACGACCGACGTCTGCGTCCACACCACCATGCGCGAGGCCAACGACCGCGGCTTCGAGTGTCTGATGCTGGAGGACTGCTGCGGCGCCACGGATCACGGCAATCACCTGGCCGCCCTGAAGATGGTCACCATGCAAGGCGGCGTCTTCGGCGCGATCGCTCCGTCCAAGGCTCTGCTGGAGGCTCTATCATGAATTACGTCACCAGTCCCATCGCATCCGGTTCCCCGGGCGTGAAGCCGTCGTCGAACGGCCACGTGCCGGAGTCGCCGCCGCACGTCGAGGCCATCGGCCTCCAGAAGAGCTTCGGCTCGCTGCACGTGCTGAAAAACGTGTCGATCAAGCTGACGCCGGGCATCTTCCGCGCCCTTCTCGGGGAGAACGGTGCCGGCAAGAGCACGCTGGTCAAGTGCATCATGGGCACCTACGTCGCCGATGCCGGATCGGTGAAGGTCGGCCAGAGCGCGGTGGAATTGAAGAACCCACGGCAGGCGCACGCCCTCGGCCTCGGCATGGTCTACCAGCACTTCACGCTGGTTGAGAACATGTCCGTGGTGGAGAACCTGGTGATGGCCCGCGAGCATGTCCCGGCCGTCATCAACTGGCGCTCGGAGACGGAACAGTTGCGGGCGTTCATGGCCGGGATGCCGTTCAAGGTCGAGCCGACGGCGATGGTGCGCGATCTGGCGGCCGGGCAGAAGCAGAAGGTCGAGCTTCTCAAACAACTCTACCTGCGCCGCAAGGTGCTGATCCTCGACGAGCCGACCTCGGTGCTGACGCCGCAGGAGGCCGACGAGATCCTGGCCGTGGTGCGCGGCATGTGTTCGGACGGCCTCGTAAGCGTGTTGATGATCACGCACAAGTTCCGCGAGGTCATGGGCTTCTGCGATGAGGTTTCGGTGCTGCGCCACGGCCGGCTTGCGGGCGAAGGCATGGTCCGCGACCTGGACGCCAAGATCCTGGCCGAGATGATGATGGGAACGGCCACCCTGCCCGAGCAAGCCGCCCGCGCGGATGTCCCCGCGGCAGCGGCGGCGAACGCGCCGCGCCTCGTGGTGTCGAAGCTCGACGCCTTCGACGACACGGGTATGCCGGCCCTCGAAGGGTTGTCGCTGAGCGTCCGCCCCCACGAGATCGTCGGTATCGCGGGAGTGTCCGGCAACGGCCAGCGCGAGCTGGTCCAGGTCCTGGCCGGTCAGCGTCCTATCGCTGGCGGCAGTGTGACCGTCACGGGTGAAGTGTATCGCGCCAGCCGCGAGGAGATCCGTCGCCATCGCTTTCACGTCCTGCCGGAGATGCCGCTGCACAACGCCTGCGTCGGCAACATGTCGACCGGCGAAAACCTGGTCTTCCGCACGTTCGATCGGCCGCCGCTGACAAGGGCCAAATGGTTCGTCAGCCGCCGGGCCATCAAGCATCGGGCCCAACATCTGATCGAGCGCTACAACGTCAAGCCGCCCACGCCAGCCACGCGCATCGGCAATCTGTCAGGCGGCAACGTACAGCGGGCCGTGCTGGCGCGCGAGCTGGACGGCGACGTGCAAGTGCTGGTCGCGGCCAATCCCTGTTTCGGCCTGGACTTCAAGTCGACGGCCGACATCCGCTCGAAGATCATGCAGGCCCGCAACCGCGGCGCCGCCGTGCTGCTCGTGTCGGAAGACCTGGACGAGATCCTCGAGTTGGCCGACCGCATCCTGGTCATCTCCGACGGCAAGATCGTGTTCGAGACGACCAGCAAGGACGCCGACCGCCAGGTCATAGGCCACCACATGGCCGGCCACGCCCACGCCGCGGAGGGGGCTCACTGATGCCGACTGTTGCCGCTCAGCCCTACGCCTACTCGTTTGACCCGAAACGATTGGCCCTGGTCATCATCGACATGCAGCGCGACTTCGTCGAACCCGGCGGCTTCGGTGAGACGCTGGGCAACAACGTCGCATTGCTCGCGCCCGCCGTGCATCCCAACGAGAAACTCCTGAGCGCCTTTCGCAGTCTGGGTCTGACCGTGGTCCACACCAAGGAATGTCACCGTCCGGACCTGTCCGACTGTCCGCCGGCGAAGCGCGGCCGCGGCGATTGCAAACTGCGCATCGGCGATCCGGGACCGATGGGCCGCATCCTCGTCGAAGGCGAACCGGGGAACGACTTCATCGCGCCGCTGCGGCCGCGGGCGGGAGAAGTGGTGATCGCCAAGCCCGGCAAAGGAGCGTTTTACGCCACGCCGCTCCAGGAGGAGCTGAAGCAGCGCGGCATCACGCACCTGCTGATCACCGGCGTGACGACGGAAGTGTGCGTCCAGACCACGATGCGTGAGGCGAACGATCGTGGTTTCGAGTGTCTACTGGTCGAGGATGCGACGGAAAGTTATTTCCCCGAGTTCAAACAGGCCACGCTCGACATGGTGCGCGCCCAGGGCGGCATCGTGGGCTGGACCGCCACTGCCGATCAGGTCCTGGCGGCGCTGGGGCGATAATAATTCCGTGGGAAACAATTTTTACCAGCCCCGAGTGCCAGCGAGCGTCGAAAGCCGGTCCCCGCCACGGCGATACAGCGCAAACTTGTCGCCCCTCCATCTCTTCCCTAAAAAGGAGGCTTCTCTCCACCTCGTAACATGCGGAGCGAGCGAACGATGGACGAAACCCGATCGAGGCTCGTGTTCGCCGACCTGCTCGACCGTGCCGCACGACTGAAAGAGGAGGATGGTTGGGAGCTTCTTCGGCCGGGAGTCCATATTCGTCAACTTTACAAGAACGGGGAGGACGGCACCACCGCCGCCCTGCTCCGCTATCAGCCCGGTGCCGCTATTCCCTTTCACGAACATCGAGGCCACGAATACATCCTTGTCCTGGACGGCACGCAATCTGATGAACGAGGCCGCTATCCCGCGGGCACGTTCGTCATCAATCCGCCGCACACCGGCCATCGTGTCTGGAGCGACGTGGGATGTGTCGTCCTTATTATCTGGGAGCTCGGCAGTCCGTTCCTCTCCTCCCCTGTCGTGCCGGCCTCGAACTGAGGGGAGTCCGACGGGGACGCTTCTCCATCTCACCCACTTTCCCTTGCAGGTTTATCCGTTGTTTTCGGTTTCCGTGTCTTACTCATTCCACCATGCTCTCCCACTCGCCTGAACTTTCCCCACACGTTGGTCGATCCTTCATATTAGTGAAACCTGGCCGCGGCCCTCTACCCGACCGCAGATTATCCCTCACCAGCCATTCGAATAGGAGATGGTGCAATGACATGGACTCGTCGCTTGAGCTTGGGATTCGCTCTGTGCGTATTTAGCTCGACGTCCCAGGCTCAGTACTCGCCGTCGTATGCACCGACATCCTCGGCGCAACAGCCGATGCGGATGCCGGTCAGCTCGTACAATCAGCCGAGCGGTGTGGTTCCCGCATCGGTCCCCATGCCGTGGGCTGATCCGGCGCCGGGCACACAGCCTCCCACGGTTGTAATCCCGACCACTCCGGCTGCCGCCGCTCCGGCTGCCGCCGCTCCGGCTGCCGATCCAGCCCCCGCCGCGGATGATGCGTGGGGTGCCACGCCTTTCCCCAAGGTTAAGATCCTACAGAACGCGATCTTCGGCGAAGGTGCCGACGCCCCGATCAACATAGGCGGCTGGTTCGAGGGCGATTACACGTTCCGCTCGACCGGCCCCGGCCAGAACAACGTCGCCCCGGTGATGAACCGGTTCGGCGATGAGCCTCTGGCTCGGGAACTCGGCCTGATGATCTCGAAAGATCTCGACCAGAAATGCTTGTCGTGGGGCTTCAACGTCATCTTCATGGCTGGTGCCGACGCCTCGTTCCTGCAGCCTACCGCGGGTGGTTGGAACAACACGAATCCCCGGTTTGGAGGGGAGTTCAACGACCTGAACGTGACCGCTCACCTGCCGATCCTGACCGACGGCGGTGTGGACCTCAAGATCGGCCGGCAGACCACCTGCCTGGGACCGATGGGTGCCCTGGCGTGGCAGCGCCCGTTCGGTTCCAGCGACTATGCGTGGTACAACGAGGAAGAAGGTCGGTACACCGGCATTTCCTCGGTCTGGCACGTCACGAAGCAGTTGGACTTGTACAACGGTATCGAAGTCGGCGGCTGGGGTGTATTCTTCGATGATACTACCCATAACGTGAACTACCTCGGCCAGATCAGTTACTGGCTCGACGAAGAGGCCAAGAATACGAAGGTCTGGTTTACCTTGCTCTGCGGCCCGACGGGGTTCACGAACGACGGCAACACGACCGCGGTTGAAGTGGGCGGCCAGCATAACTACAACAAGTACTTCTACCAGACCGTCGATTTCCAGATGAACTACTCGAAGGCGCCGATCTTCTTCACGCCGGCTTCGGGCTACCAGGAACGGGCCTACGACGTCTACTCGTACTTCGGCTGCCACCTCAGCCCCATTGTGGACCTCAACACCCGGTTGGAGTGGTACGATGACGTGGACGGCGGCGGCTATCCCGGCGGCTTCGGGGTTCCGCACACGGACTACTATGAAGCGACCATCGGCTTCGATTATCACCCGAACAAGTGGCTGCAGTTCCGTCCCGAAGTTCGCTACGACCATGCCTCCAACCCGAATTTCGGACAAAATAACAACTTGAAGGACCAAGTGAGCGTCGAAGCGGACGTTTTAATCAAGTTCTAACCGACCTCGATGATTCGCTCTACGCATCGGCCGGCAACCCGCGTTGCCGGCCGATGCGATTATTCCCCCTCTCTCGCATTTCTACTTCTTCCCGCAGCCGCTCCGTCGGGCACACCGACTCCTCTCCGCCATCCTCCAGGCCAGGCATCGAACAACGAGAATCATTGGCGCGAACAGACTCTGAAACTCGCTGGTCAATCCACCGTGATCCGAACCACTTCGATGCGGACCCAGAGCGGATCGAGTTCGTGGCGTTTGCCCTTGCCGAGGTGATTGTCCTGGTAGCGGCCCTTCTCGTCGTTAAAGCCGATCCACAGCTTTTCCTTGTCGCGGGTCAGCTTGATTTCGAGCGGCTTGCCCGGCGGCAGGCACTTGGTAGCCGCCGTCGATTCGGTCTTGAACAGCAGGGCGTAGGTGTGTTCCGGCTTTGGGGACAGCACGCAGGTAGGTTTCGCGCCATCGAGTGCGGCCGTGTTGATGCCGTCGGGGCCGACGACGTTCTGCCCCGGTTGGTAGCCGTTGCCGTAGTCGATGCTGCCGCCAGCCCAGATGCGCACGATGTCGCCCTTGCGAACGCCGCCCTTGAGGTCCAGCGGCACCTCGGTCCAGTCCTCCTTGCGGACGGCTGCTTCGAGGAAGTCTTGCGGGACGTAATGCGTCAACTGACGGCTCTCGACCTCAGCGGCGATGGCGACGCAGCAGAGGGTGAGGGTTAGGATGAAGGTTGATCGGCGCATACGACATTGACCTCGGTGGAGAGTCCCGGGAGAGAAAAGGTTGCGAGCAGTAACCGTATTTGGATTAGAGCCAGCAGCGGACTGCAAGCCCGCAGCGCCAAGCAAGGGCGAGCAGAAATCACGGAAAAATCCGGACCGCTCATCCTTGCTTGGCGCTGCGGGCTCGCAGGAATGAGCTTTCTCCGTCAAGCGGTTCGAACTTCCTCGTGTGTCAACCAGGCAGCATATTCGAGCGACTGCTGAATGTCCTCCCGGTCTAGGTCGGGATAGCCTTGCAGCACTTCGTCCCAAGTGGCCCCGTGGGCGATCTGGCCAACGACGACCGACACGGGAATTCGCATACCGCGAATGCAGGCTCGGCCACCCATGATCTTGGGCTCAAACGTAATGCGGTCGAACATGGCTTTCTCCTTGTACTCTCAACTTGGCCGCTGAAGTAACTGGGTCGGCCCGATTGGCTTCAATTCGACTTCCGACCCCTTTGATCCTTTGATGGCTTAGGGATCGGCAATCCGTCCTCCACCATCCCTTCCAAGTGCATTTCGATTGCCTCCTGGATCAGTCGCTCGACCTCCTTCTTGGTCTGCCCGGTTGCCACGCATCCAGGGAGATCCGGCACATACGCCGAAAGGTTTGTGCCTGCGTCCTCGACCACGATCGCGTACCTCTTCATGTTCCTCCTCACGCCCCAAACACTTCCTCCACCGCTTTGCCCGTCTCCACAATCGCCAACGGCCGGCCGACGTTGCTCTGGTTCTCCTTGCGCGGGTCGATGCCGAGCGCCTTGCAGAACGTGCAGAACAGGTCCGGCACGGTCACCGGCCTCTCGCTCACCTCGACGCCGTCCTTGTCCGTGGCGCCGATGACCCGGCCGCCGCGCACGCCGGCGCCGGCCAGGGCGACGTTGAACGCCTGGGGATAATGATCGCGACCGGCGGTCAGGTTGATGTGCGGCATTCGGCCGAACTCGCCCATCCAGATCACCAGCGTGTTGTCGAGCAGGCCGCGCGTCTTCAGGTCCGCCAGCAGCGCCGCAGTGCCCTGATCAACCGGCGGAATCAGCTTCTTCAGCGTCGGTAGCTCGTTACCGTGTGTGTCCCAACCGCTCGACTGCACTTCCACGAATGTCACGCCCGCTTCGATGAGCCGACGGGCCATCAGGCAGCCCTGGCCGAATGAGGAGCGACCGTAGAGATCGCGCAGCCGATCCGGTTCCTCGTCGAGACGAAACGCCTTCGTCCGCGGGCTAAGGACCATTTGCGTCGTCTGGTCGTAGAGCGTCTGATGATCCTTTACCAGTGGGCCGGCTCCAGTCCGGGCGAGGGGTGCTTCCAGCTCCTTCATCAGCTCGAGCCGGCGGTTGAGCCGATCCTTGCTGACGGGTGTGGCGAGGTTGTCCGGCGGCGCGTTCGGATCGGTAACGATGAACGGGGCATGGCGGACGCCGAGGAAGCTGGGACCGACGCTCTGACCGGAGATGCTGACAAAATGCGGCAGATCGAAGTCGGCCGCGCCGAGCTGCTGTGAGACGAGCGAGCCGAAGCCGGGATGGACGATGCCGCCCGACGGCGGATAGCTGGTGTGCAGGAGGTACGTGGCCCGTCCGTGGTTGCCTTCCTTGCTCGTCATGGAGCGGATGACGGCCAGGTCGCGCATGACCGGGGCCAGGTGCGTCCAGTGCTCGGCGATCTGGAGGCCGGGGACGCTGGTGGCGATGGCGCGCGTCGGCCCCTGCGTCGCAGTGCCGGGCTTGGGGTCGAACGTCTCGAACTGGCTCGGTCCGCCGGCCATCCAGAGGAGGATGCAACGGCGATTCTGCTTCTTCAGCTCACCGGCACGCGCGCCGAGGTAATCGCTCCAGCGCAGCCCGGCGACGGCGGCACTGCCGGCCGCGAACCGGCGCAGGAAACCGCGCCGGCTGACGGCGCCGTGGGAGTTGACGCGGACGTTGACGCAGGTTTGCAGGGGAGAAGTCATGGCGTTCCTTCCGAAGTAGATGCTGCGAGCCGAGCGGCACCAGGGTTCGACAGGTCCAGCTCGGCTCGCCGGACCTACGACACTTTCTTGCGCTTGGTCGCTTTTTTCGCTACGTATTCGTCGAGCATTTCCCAGAACAGGGCCATCTCGTCCGCCTCGGTCAAGCTGTAGAACTGGATGACCTGTGCCCAGCTTTGAGTACCGGAGATCTTCAACCGCTGGTGTACAAAACGACCGAACCCTCCCAGGAAATCGTAATCACCCAAGCCAGCGTCTTTTCGCGCGAAGGCGAATCCGGACAAGAATGCGTAGAGGTTTCGCGCCGAAGGCCGTCCAAGCATCATTCCCGGTCGCTCCCGTATTTGCTCGATCAGTTCCATTTCGGTTATCATGGCTATCTCCTAACATCAACTGCCAGCGAACCAGCGCCGGAACTTCTTCGTAAGGAATCGTCTATCAAAGAAATCGCTCGTCGCTCTGGTTTGCTTCTCCAATGCAGCACCTGTGAGGGACACGAACCTTCGCGCCCATTCACTCGCGGGCACTCCCATGTGATGCAGGTTGTCGAAAATCAAGTCTCCAATGCGAATTCCAAGATGAATGCCGGTTTCAGCGATTGATTGGCTTGTTGCGACCAAGCTTATCACATCACTATCATCTGAAGTAGACAGCCGTTCAAAATTCGCATTGAACGATTTTCCCAACTTGAGTGCGATTTCCTGCGCACACTCATCGCATGCGAACACTTTGTATTTCGACGCAATCCCGGCTGCCAGCTGCTGGGCACGTTCAATCGTCATTTGCCCGGCGATGTTCACGCTCCGAAGTAGGTGCCGCGCGCTGGCCCAGCGCTCGCAAAAGCTCGCGGCTAAACAAATCACTTCTTAATTAAAAACTCGGTCGAATTCACCAGCGTCCACAGCACATCTTCCAGCGCCTCCTTGCGGTCCCCGACCCTGGCGATGAAACGCCGGCACGTCGTCTGCTCCTCCGCCGTCGGCTTGCGGGCCAGCACTCGTTCGTACAACGCCGCCACAATCTGCTCGTCACTCTGCCCATTCGCCAGCAGTTCAGCCAGCAGCGTCTTGCCCTGCGCCGACGTGTAAGCATGAACCAGCGCACTGTTCATCATCAAGAGTGCCTGCGGGATCGTTCCCTGGACCTCCTGCATCGGCGTCGAGGGGTTCTCCTTGAACGCATGATACACCATGTGCCGCAGGCCGGTGTGCCGCTGAACCGCGGGGCCGGAGCTGGGAGCGGGGGCGGGAATCTTCTTGTCGTTCTCGTCGAAGCCGAGCGCCTTCTGCAGCGCCTCGAACACCTGCTCCGGACGTAACCGCACGGGGCAGACCGCCGGCAGCGGCTGCTCGATCGACGGCGGCGCCTGCTGCGGCCGCTGATATGCCTGCGTCAGCGCGATGGTGCGGAACAGCCATTGCGTGTCGTAACCGCTGGCGATCCACTCTTTTTCCAGCAGGTCGAGCACCTTTTTGTGGCGCGGCTCCAGATCCGCACTGAGATCGGTGACGGACGGATAGAAGCCCCAGCCCATCAGCGCCGTCCAGATGCGGTTGACGTAGCAGCGGGCAAACCACGGGTTTTTCGGATCGGTGAGGAAGCGCGCGAGCGCCTGTCGCCGTTCCGCGTCGTTGGCCTCGATGCTCACGCTCTCGCCGGTCAGGAAACGCGGCTGCATGGCGATGAGACGATCGGGGTTCTTCTTGTCGGTCATCTGATACTGACCGTCGGCCCGGCTCTCGATGGCGTAGGGAGTGCCGCGGCCGTCCACGTCCTTGTGCTGAACGAGCCTGGCCCGGCCGAAGAACGCGGCGAACTCGTGGAACTGTTCGCGCTTCCACGGTTCCGACTTGGCGTTATGGCACTCGGCGCACTGGATCTGCACACCGAGGAAGATGCGGCTGGTGGTGGCGGCGATCTCGGCTGGATTGCCGTACAGCGCCGTCAGGTAGTTGACCGGGGCGATTTCGTCGTTGATGCCGCTGGCGGTGACGAGGGCGGTAACGACCTGGTTCCACGGCCGATTGCGGCGTATCTGGGTGGTCCACCAGTCGTCGAAGAGTTTCCAGCGAAGATAGTTGGCGCTGGCCGGGGTGTGGTACGTCACGGTGTCGCGCCAGTAGCGGGCCCAGTTGACTGCGTAGGCGTCGCTGCGCAGCATCTCGTCGATTACCCGGGCCCGCTTGTCCGCATTGGTCTCGGCAGTGAAGCGCCGCAGGGCCTCCGGTTCGGGCAGTTTGCCGGTCAGATCAAGAGAGACGCGGCGCAGGAAGGTTGCGTCGTCCACCAGCGCGGGCAGGCGGATTTCTGGGGCCAGGCCACGAACCAACTCGGCATCGACCCGAGACGCCGTTTCCGCAGCAGAAGGCCGGGCTGGCTTCGGCTCGGCTCCGTAAAGGCGTGGCGGGGTGAGGTACACGAGCGTCACGAACAGCATCGGCAGGGGCAGGCGGCAGCGGCGGAGGACGTTCATCGTCGAGGACCTCGGGGGCGTGCGGGCAGGGTGGTGCGCAAGTCGAACAGGAAGGATGGTTGAAAAGTAATGGAAAGTGTGGGCGATGTCAACAAAAATCGGCTGAAAGGTCGGACCAGTCGGAGGGTCGGACGGAAAGGCACCTACCACCTCGCCTGGCCCATTTTCCCCTTTGGCGAGCGACAGAAATGGTTGCCCTGTCGGACGGATTACCAATCCGTCCGACAGGTGCGCGATTTTCTGCCGCTCACTTATCGTGCAGCCGCCGAAACCATCGGCGGCGCTCACGCGAACAGCGCCGTAACCGGATCGGCCTGTACCAGTTCGCGCGGCTGGTTCAGGTGGTTGCGGACCATCGTGCGCGGGTCGATGCCGAAGGCGTGGTAGATCGTCGCCAGCAGCTCAATCGGGTGGACCGGGTCCTTCTTCGGGCTTGACCCCGTCTTGTCCGATTCGCCGTGGACGTAGCCAGTCCGATGCCGGCCCCGGCGACAACGCTGGTGTAGCAGTAGGGCCAGTGGTCGCGGCCGTCGGCGCTGTTGCCGTTGCCGGACGTGCTGACGCCCTTCTGCGGACTGCGGCCAAACTCGCCGATCGCCACCACCAGCGTCTCTTTCAACAGCCCGCGCTGGTCCAGGTCGGTGAGCAGCCCCGACAGGCCGGCGTCGAGCATCGGCCCCGACTGGTCCTTCATGCGCTTGGTCAGGCCGACGTGGTGGTCCCACGAGTGGTTGTCGCTGTTGGCGACCTTCGGCCAAATCACCTCGACAACGCGCGTGCCGGCTTCGACCAGACGCCGGGCCAACAAGCAGCTCTGGCCGAAGGTGTTGCGGCCGTACAACTCCTTCGTCTTGGCCGTCTCCTTGCTGAGATCGAACGCCTCGCGCGCCCGGCCGGACAGCACCAGGCTCAGGGCGCGGTCGTAATAGGTGTTCAGGTTGTAGTCGGCGACGGCCTTGTCGATCTCCGGCATCCCGGAGTTGATGACGTCGCGCAACTTGGCCCGGCGCTCCAGACGCGACGCGAACACTTCGGGCCGCAGTTGCAGGTCGTCAACCTTGATGCGGTCCATCTTGGCCAGGTCCATGTCGTCGCCGGCCGGGAAGAGCGTGTACGGGTCATAGGCCTTGCCCAGGAAGCCGGCGCTGCCGCCCTTGCCGACGACGTTTGACTCCTGCAACGGCCGCGGCAGCATCACGAACGGCAGCATCGGCACGTCGAGCGGCTTGAGGCGGACGACCTGCGAGCCAAAGGTGGGATAGTCCTTCGGGTCGGGTGGCTCGAGCTGGCCGGAAGGGCTGACCTTGTCGGTGGTGTAGCCGGTGTGCATCTGGTAGATGGCGGCCGTGTGATTGAAGAGGCCGTTGGGTGTGTAGCTCATTGACCGGATCATCGACAGCTTGTCGTTGACCTGGGCCAGCTTCGGCAGGACCTCGGTGAAGCGGACGCCCGGCACCTTGGTCGGAATGGCGGAGAAGACGGAGCGGACGTTGTCGGGGACGTTGTCTTTCGGGTCCCATAAATCGAGATGGCTGGGGCCGCCTTGCAGGTAGAGCATGATAATGCTCCTGGCCTTGCCCCAGCCGGGGCCGCCGGCGGTCTTCACTTCCGCAGCGCGGGCTTGGAGCTGGAACAGGCCGCCGAGGCTCAAGCCGAGCAGCCCGGATCCGCCGACGCGCAACAGGTCGCGGCGGGTCAGGTTCAGACGCGGGTCGCAGGTGTCGTTCCCGCGCCGGCCGGGGATGATGAGCATGGAAGCATCTCCTTCGTTGAGCCGCGTATAAAAAAATGCGGGCAGGTGAAATTCAGGCCCTTAACCCTGAGAACCAGGTAGCGAAAAAAACTCCGCTACCGAACATCGAAAGTCCGGCAACACGTCTTCGCCGGTCAGTTCCGTGGTTCCACCAACGACGTATGGCTCACGACCGCGCCGCCAGACCGTGACCGTGCGATCTTCCGGGTCGAGTACCCAGACAAGCTTGACGCCGCGTGCTAGAAACTGGCGGATGCGCGTCATCAGTCGGCCTATGCGATCGTGCAGCGACAGCACTTCCACGACTAATAGCGGCGGCTCGAGAGCGATCGAGCGTTCCATCGTGTCGGGAGTCTGCGCGTCCTTATAGAACGCCACGTCGGGTCCGCGCACGGTGTCGGGGTCGCTCTCAACCTGGATGCCTGAGTCGTTGGAGCAGAGGTAGCCCTTGCGGCGCTGAACGCCGAAGGTTCCTAAGATTCCGGCGGAATTCCCGCAGCCGAATCCGTGATATTTGCCTGGCGACGGCATCTCGACAATCTCTCCCTGCTCGAGTTCAAGGAATTTGCCACGGTTCTCGGGACGCTCCACCAATTCCGCGAATTCTTTGGCGGTCACGAGTTTCGTTGCAACGGTTGCCATCTTGCCGTCCTCGATTCACTGTGTCAGATCGCCAAGACGCAAGCTCGCCTCACCGATTGAACAAAAACGCCGGGCTGTTAATCAACGCCCAGGTGATGTCCTGGGCGCCGGTCAGCCGCGGGTTGGCGGTCTGCTGAGCGCTCAGCTCCACGTCGCGGCGGAGCTGTACCAGCTTACCATCCTCGGGCACCGGCTTCGACACTTCTTCCAGCGTGGACCGCAGGTCCGCCAGTTTCGGGTCGGTCGGCAGCGGCTTCCGCGCCTCGGCCGCCTCGCGCAGCAGCTTCGCATATTCGGGATCGCTGGCCCGCACCAGGCGGTTCAGCGTTGCCTGCTGCTTCGCGTCGCGCTGCTCTGCCGGGGTGTCGAGGATGCGGCGGTAGTCGTCGGGCAGGCCGAGCGCCACCGGTCCCTTGGCCCGCGTCACCGAAACGCGGAAGCGGCCCAGCGAATGCTGCTTGCTGGTGAAGGCGTGCTGGAACGTGATGGTCAGCGTCGTACCGGAGGCGAAACCGGCCGGCTCCTTCGTTTGGAAGACGGCCCAGTGCGTCATGCCGCCGTTCGGTGAGACCGCCCAGCCCTTGCCGCCGTTCGGCGAGCCGTCTACAGCGCCGCCGATGGCGTAGTTGTCCTGGCTGAAGTCGGCCACCGCTCCGGTCAGCGCCACCGGCTGCCCCGGAGCCGTTCCCTGCTTCGGCGCCGCGGTCACGGTCAGCTGATTCAGCACGAAGTTGCCGTCGGGCGCCCGGCCCGGCCCGCCCTTCGGCAGCCGTTCGTCGGCGAGCGCTTCCAGGCGGATCGCGGTGATGCCGGTCAGATCGGTCTCGGCCGTCAGGGTGTACGTGCCGTTGTCGTTCTTGCCCTCGACGAATACCGAGCCGTCGGCCTGCTTCGTCAGCTTGGTGCCGACGATGGTGCTCTTGAGCGTCTTCGGCTCGAGTACGACCCATTCCGCGCCGGCCTTCTGCTTCTTCTCAAAGGCGGCGACGCGGCCGGCAATCGTGGTGTCGTACTGCTTGACGGCGGCGGCGGTCTTGGCGATCTGCTCGGTCCGCGTTTGCTCGGCTGCGGCGATTTTCGGCGCGACCTCCTTCTCGTAGGCGGCCAGATCGGCCTTCGCCTTGACGGCTGCTTCGGCCCGCTCCTTCTCCTGCTTCAGCCGCAAGGGCGCGGCCTCGGCCTCGCGTGCTTTCAGGACCGCGACGAGTTTCGCATGATCCGCGGCGGAGGATTTCAGCGCCTTCACACACTCCTTGATTTCCGCTTCCGTTGCCGGGCGGTTGAGGATGCGCAGGAACAGCTCGTTCACCAGCTTCGTGTCGTCCTTCTCGGCGGCAACGAGTTTGGCGATCTCGTTCGTCGGGTCGCCGATCGCCTCGGCCACGGTCGGGCCGTTGATGAGAGCCATGACCGGGCCGAGCTGTAGTCCGCTGCTGCGTTCGCATTCACAGGCGCTCTCGCGCACCGGCCGGCCGAACGCCGCAAGGAAGCCGCTGGGCAGCTCGACGCCCACGTCGGGCAGCTCGGCGGCGCGGGTGCCGGGCGGCACGCCGGGGATCTTCGTCGTCGCCCCAACCGCCCGGAAGACCGTGTCGTACAGCACCTCGGCCGGCAGCCGGCGGGCGATGCTGTGCGAGAAATTCGTCCGATCGTCGGCGTTCCAGCGGTTGGATTCGACGGAGAGCTGATACGTCCGCGAGTTGCAGATCAGCCGCTGAACGTGCCGCACGTCAAAGCCTGATTTGATGAACTCGGCGGTAAGGTAGTCGAGCAGCTCCGGGTTGGTGGCCGGGTTGCCGGCGCGGATGTCGTCGATCGGCTCGATGATGCCGACGCCGAACAGGTAGCCCCACGCGCGGTTGACGAAGCTGCGGGCGAAGTACATGTTGTCGGGCGACGTGATCCACGCGGCTAGCTGTTCGCGGCGCGTGGCGTTGGGTTTCGCGTCGAACTTCGCCGGGAAGGGGAGTTGCGGCTCGGCGACGGCCCCGGTGCGGATGTGCTTGACTTCGCCGTCGGGCCGGTCGAAAACGACCTCGTACAGCGGCTTCGCCCCCTCGACCGCGGTGCCGCCGATCTTCTTGCCGGCCGACGCGGGGTCTTCCTTCAACCCGGTCCGGGCGAAGAAGGCGGCCGTCTGGTAGTACTGGTCCTGGGTCCAGCGCTCGAAGGGATGATCGTGGCACTTGTTGCAGTTGAACCGCACCGCCAGGAAAAGGTGTGTGGTGTTCTCCATCTCCGCGTCGGGGTCGCGCAAGATCTTGTAGTACGACGCGGCCGGGTTGTCCTTGTTGGACCCCTGGGCGGTCAGGATTTTGCGGGCGAACTGGTCATACGGCGTGTTGTTCGCCACCTCATCGCGGATGTACTTGCGAAAGGCAGCGGCGCCCTCAGTGCCGAGGAACTTGCGGTTGACCTGGAGCAGGTCGGCCCATTTGTTCGTCCAGAACTCGACATACTCCTTGCTGCCGATCAGCCGATCGACCAGCGCCTCGCGCTTCACCCGGCCGACGCGCGCATCGGCGAGGAAGGCGCGAATGTCAGTGGTTGTCGGCGGCAGGCCGGTCAGGTCGAGGGAGACGCGGCGCAGGAACTCGACGTCGTTGCACAGCTCCGACGGCCGAATCTTCAGCCGCTTCCACTTGGCGGCGACCAGTTCGTCAACGCGGTTGTAGGCCGGTGGCTCCTGCCAGGTGAAGCCGGTGCGGTCGCCCATGACGGTGAGCGTCGTGGCGGCGTAGGAACCCTCGTAGCGCGCGAAGACCGGGGCCTCACCGCGGCGCACAGCCGTCAACACGCCGCCGCGCGGCGCCGCCGTGGCCACGTCGCCGTTGCCGCTCTCGATGAACGCCTCGCCGGTCACGTCGCGCGTCTTGCCGTCGGCGAAGGTGGCCGTCACGCGGAACGGCTGCGTTTGGCCGGGGGTGTCGACAACGGGGTTGACCGGCGTGAGGACGATCTTCACGACGCGCGGCACATTCACGTCGAGCCGTGCCCCATTAGCGATCCAGCCGCGAATCGTGCGATAATACGGATCGTCGGGCATGATGACCTGGCCGCCGACATGCGGCACGGCACCGGTTGATTTCAGCAGCATCAGGCTTTCGTCCGGGGCGGCGACGTTGACTCGGCGCGCGGCGAGGTCGTCGGTCAGCGCCCGCACGTCGAAGATGGGGTCATAGCCGCGCAGCGACAGTTTGAAGCCGTTCTTCCCCTGGGCCGAGCCGTGACAGGTGCCGGCGTTGCAACCGACCCGCGCCAGGATCGGGCTGACGTCCTGAACGAAATCGGCCTTCGCAATTTCGGATTGCGGATTTCGGCTTTCAGATTTGGCGACCGGGACGGGAGCGTACTCCTTCACGACCTTCCCGCTGACTGCGTCGAGCAGGCGAACGGTGCCGTCGGAGCCGGCAGCGGCGGCGAGGGCGCCGTCCGGCCGGATGGCGACTGCGTACATCGCCGCGGGAATCTCGGCCTTGACCCCTTCGCCGGTGTGGGCGGCCCGCAACCGGTCCAGCTCGGCCTTTTCCTGCGGCGTCCGCTGCTTCTCCACCTTCGATTCCAGCACCTTGATCCGGGCGGCGGTCTTCGGATCCGGATCGCCGTAAGGCCCGATGAAGACCTGCCCGGTGCCGTCCAGGGCGCTGGCGGCGGCGACGCGCGTGCCATCGCGGCTGACAGCGACGCCGAAGACGCGGCCGCGCAGTTCGGGGAATTTACGGATGAGATTGGCGTCGTCGCCAATGCGTCGAGCCGACTCACGATAGAGGCGGTAGACTTTCGGCGTGCCGTCGGCCCCGCCAACCACGACCTCATCGCGGCTCGGGTGCGGAGCCACCGCCTGGATGCCGCCCTTCAGCGCCCCGGGCGTGATCGACGTGATGTTGTCGACGAAGCGCTGCGTGGCGACCTCGGTGAGCTTGGCGGTCATGTCGCGGCCGACGGACACGAGGTGCGAGCCGTCTTTTGAGAAGGCGGTGCCCAGCACCCAGTCGCTATGCGCGCCCTGCTGCAAGACCTGTTCGCCCGTCTCGGCGCCGAAGGCCCGAACGGTATTGTCGGGGCAACCGACCGCGACCATCTTGCCGTCCGGCGACCAGCTGACGCCATAGAGGGTGTCAGCGCCGACAGGCCGCGACAGGACCAGCTTCCGATTGGCCACGTCCCAGAGCTGAATCTCACCCATGCGGCCGGGGTTGCCGCCGGCGACGGCCAGCAGTTCCCCGTCCGGCGAGAAGCGCACCGACTGAACCCGCTCCGACAGGCCGACGAGCCGGGCGACGATCGTTCCCTGGTCGGGGTCGGTCAGCACAACTTCGTGGAAGCCGGCGACCGCGAGGAGCTTGCCGTCACGGGAAAAGTCGAGGGCGGCGACGACCGGCAACCTGGTGTAGACCGGCGGGTGCTTCTGGTCGTAGCGAGCGCGGGCGTTGGCGGGCGTGTCGTCCTTCGCACCCTGGGCGATCCAGCGGGCGATCAACTCGACCTCCGTCTCGTGGAGCGGCTTCCCCTTCTTGGGCATCTCCGGTTTGCCGTCCTTCGCCGTGATCTGGCGGATCAGCTCGCTGTCTCCGGGTTTGCCGGGGACGACGCCAGGCTCTTCCGAATCGCCCTTACCGAGGAGGCGGGCAACGTCGGTCATGACGTAGCCGCCGCTGGCCTTGGCGGGCTGGTGGCAGCCCTGGCAATTGGCCTGGAAGATGGGCCGGATCTGCTTGTAATAACTGACCGGCTCGTCGGCCTTTTTCGGCGCGTCGGTGCGGCCGGCGGATGAGACAGCAAAGGCGATGACGGCGGCGAGGACTAGCTGGGGGATGCGCAACATGGCCATGGAGATTGCTCCGAACGCCAGAAGATTAACCTTACGTGTTCCAACGTGGCGGGACGCAGCAACTCGGCTGCGGGTCGGCGGGTGGTTCCCTTGGCCGGAATATCGGCGCGAGGGGGCAGGGGCTTTCTCTAAATAGTGTACAGAGCGCGGGATGGAAGGGAAGAGAAAAAAAGAGAATTTCCGAGATGGGAACCGTGTACTTGTGGGACGGATGGCAATCTGTCCTCACCGGTTCCACAGGAAGGCTCGTAACACTTCGAACGTCTCGTAACACTGTCCGGGCAGCGCGTCACACCAGCGTGCTACGAGATTCGACGACACAACTCTTGGCATAGTAAAACGTTGCGGCGTCGGCGCTATCCCGTAACAGTCGTAACACTCCCTCCCTCCCTCAGGCCAGACCAAGCTCCCTTTTGGAGCGTTGCACCGGTTCACTCGTACGGAGTTTCTTTACAGAGCCGACCGGCGCAACGACCTGGGTCCATGCGTAATCGTCAATGGCAATGGCAGCGATTGCCGGAAAAATCAAAGGACATCGTAGGGACAGCTCCGATTTTTTCTGACACCGATTATCCTTGATCGGAAGGATAGGGCGCTAACAGCCACTCCCACCTGCCACGGGATGAATCCGGCTTCTTTCTCCTGACGGTTCCCATCGCAGGGACGGCGATAGCGACACCGACTGCCACGATCAGCTCCCAACGCAATTTGTGTTCAGGTAATGGGGCCGGCGGCAGCGTCGCGGGGATGCGGTCCTCGCCGTTTCGCCAGTCCTTGTCCTCAATCTCCCGAACACAGATGACATTATCCGTGAGAAGCGAGGTGAGCGGGACCTTCGGGGTTGCTCTCTTCGGAGGAGACACCGGGCCAATCAGCGTATTTTCGACCGGGCTGATCAGGTAGAGCTTGAAGTCGAGTTTCTCCGCACCATCGGATTTGAGGTCCTCGCCCTTGCGGTCCGCTCCTTCGGTTGCATCACCGGAGCGCAGGATGATGAGGGGAACCGTGGTATCCTGCTGTTGAGGAACGAGGTTGGCCTGGGGTCGAGTTCCCGGGATCAGGGAACGAGAGATTTCGGAGCCAGAGAGGATGTCTTGTTCCGTCGATCTTGCGAGCAGTTGCAGTAGAGCGAGTTCTTGCGTCGGAGTGGTGATAACGTTCGGGGCAAGGTCGAAGGTATTGATATCCGATGCGCCGGAAGCCTGAATCACCGTGGCCAGTGATACACCGCCACTAGAAGTGGCAAAAAAGGATGGAGTAATGGCGCTTGTCAAAGATGCCGAGGGGGGCGAGCTGACCGAGAAGGGCGAGACATTATTGACCTCTGGCAAATTCTGGGATGGCGCAACCGCGGTTGGTGCTCCTGCCCCTGCACCTCCTCCGTTACCTCCTTTCCCCCCTCCTCCTCCCCCTCCCCCTCGCTCTACTCCTCCCCCCGCAGGAGGGGAGAACGGAATTCCGTTTGGCAGCAGGACGCTCACTGTGTCGTCGTAAGAATTGGCGGTGACGATGTCGGGCATCCCGTCGCCGGTGAGGTCCGCTACAGCCACGCCAAGCGGATCGGAGCCAACGGCATAAGTCTGGGCCGGTTGGAAGGTGCCGTCACCGTTGCCCAGCAGGACCGATACCGTGTTATCGACCGCGTTGGCGGTGACAATGCCGAGTTGTCCGTTGAACTCACCCACGGCCACGGCTTCAGGCCCGTTCCCCACGGCATAGGTTATGGCGGGCTGGAAGGTGCCGTCGCCATTGCCCAGCAACACCGATACCGTGTTGTCGCCATAATTGGCGGTTACGATGTCGGGCGGCTGACCATCGCCGGTGAGGTCCGCCACTGCCACCGAGCTTGGCACAAACCCCACGGCATAAGACACAGCGGGCTGGAAGGTGCCGTCGCCATTGCCCAACAACACCGACACCGTATTGTATCCTGCGGCGGTTACGATGTCGGGTAGGCCGTCTCCGTTGAGATCGGCCACTGCCACGGATACTGGCCCATACCCCGCGAAATAGGACTGGACCGGCTGGAAGGTACCGTCGCCATTGCCCAGCAACACCGACACCGTGTTGTCGCCATAATTGGCGGTTACGATGTCGGGCGGCTGACCATCGCCGGTGAGGTCCGCCACTGCCACCGATCTTGGCTGACTTCCCACGGCAAAGGCATGAGCTGACTGAAAGGTGCCATCGCCATTGCCCAGCAACACCGACACCGTGTTGTCGATAGAATTGGCGGTTACGATGTCGGGCGGCTGACCATCGCCGGTGAGGTCCGCCACTGCCACCGATCTTGGCTGACTTCCCACGGCAAAGGCATGAGCTGACTGAAAGGTGCCATCGCCATTGCCCAGCAACACCGACACCGTGTTGTCGATAGAATTGGCGGTGACGATGTCGAGTTGCCCATTGCCCAGGTCCTTCACCGCCACCGAGTGCGGACCGTTCCCCACTGCATACGGCACGGCGGGCTGGAAGTTACCCAGATCGAGTGTCGGCTCGGAAGAGGCGAAAGAGGTAATTCCGTTACTCAGCAGGACGCTCACTGAGTTTTGGCGAAAATTGGCGGTGATGATGTCGAGTTGGCCGTCGCCGGTGAGGTCCGCAACGGCGATTTCGCTCGGCGGGAACTCGCCGGTGGGGAAGGTCTGCTGGTTCTCGAACGTGCCGTCGCCGTTGCCCAGCAGCACGCTGATGTCTCCTCGTGAGTGGAAGCCGCCCCCCTGATTGGCGACGACAATGTCCGGAATGCCGTTGCCGGTGAGGTCGGTCACCACCAGCGCATCCGGCAAGGGGCCGACAGGATAAGTCACGGGCGGCTCAAAGCTCAGCTCGCACCGCCTTTCACGGTCGCATTCAGCAGCACGGCGACCGTGCCCTGGTAGTTGGAGGTGTAGGTACCGCTGCCGAAGGCGTTGACCACCACCAGGTCGGGTCGGCCGTCGCCGTTGACGTCCACGGCGGCGACGTCGGCGGCGCCGAAGCCCCCGAAGCCCCCGGTCGGGAAGCTCTGCATCGGCTGGAAGGTGCCGTTGCCGTTGCCGAGCAGCACGCCGACCGAACCGGGATACTGGCTCTCGTTATTCAGATAGCCCTGGTTCGCCACGATCAGGTCGGGAATCCCATCGCCATTCACGTCGGCAACGTAGATGCCGTGCGGCTGCATGCCTACGTTGTAGGTCTGCGCCGGCTGGAAGGTGCCGTCGCCGTTGCCCATCAGGACGCTGACCTGATTGCTGAAGCGATCCGCCGTGACGATGTCGTCGATGCCGTTGCCGGTGAGATCGTCCACATCCACGGCAACGGGTCCGCTCCCGATTCCGACCGAGTAGCTCTCCATCGTCTGGAATGTGCCGTCGCCATTGCCGAGCAAGACACCCGCATTGTCGCTGTCCCGGTTGGCGACGATGATGTCGGGGCGGCCGTCGCCGTTAAGGTCCGCTACGGCGATGCCGTACGGACGCTTACCGGTATCGACGAGGGAGTCGGCGGCTGGAAGGTGCCGTCGCCATTGCCCAGCAACACCGACACCGTGTTGTCGCCATAATTGGCGGTGACGATGTCGGGCGGCTGGCCATTGCCAGAGGTCCGCCACCGCCACCGCAGATGGATCAATCCCCACGCCAAAGTACTTGGCCGACTGGAATGTTCTGTCACCTATCAGTACGCTAACTGTGTTGTTGCCGGAATTGGCGGTGACGATGTCGGGGAGGCCATCGCCGTGAGATCCGCCACCGCGACGCCAGCCGGGCCGGAGCCTACGGCAAAGGACTGGGCCGGTTGGAAGGTGCCGTCGCCATTGCCGAACAACACTGACACCGTTTTGTCGCCCTCGTTGGCGGTGACGATGTCGGGCGGCTGACCATCGCCGTTGAGGTCCGCCACTGCCACTGATAACGGCTCACTCCCCACGGCAAAGGATTGGGCCGGCTGGAAGGTGCCGTCGCCATTGCCCAGCAACACCGATACCGTGTTGTCTCCTGCATTGGCGGTGACGATGTCGGGCTGGCCATTGCCAAGGTCCGCCACCGCCACCGAATCCGGACCACTCCCCACGGCAAAGGACTGGGCCGGCTGGAAGGTGCCGTCGCCATTGCCCAGCAACACCGACACCGTGTTGTCGCCAGCGTTGGCGGTGACGATGTCGGGCTGGCCATTGCCCAGGTCCGCCACCGCCACCGATACCGGATCAATCCCCACGGCAAAGGTCACGGCGGTCTGGAAAGTGCCGTCGCCATTGCCCAGCAACACCGACACCGTGCTGTCGCCCGCGTTGGCGGTGACGATGTCGGCTGGCCATTGCCCAGGTCCGCCACCGCCACCGACTCCGGCTAAGTTCCCCACGGCAAAGGACACGGCCGGCTGGAAGGTGCCGTCGCCATTGCCCAGCAACACCGACACCGTGTTGTCATAAATGTTGGCGGTGACGATGTCGGGCTGGCCATTGCCCAGGTCCGCCACCGCCACCGCCTTCGGACCGTTGCCCACGGCAAAGGACAGGGCCGGCTGGAAGGTGCCGTCGCCATTGCCCAGCAACACCGACACCGTGTTGTCGTCCAAGTTGGCGGTGACGATGTCGGGCTGGCCATTGCCCAGGTCCGCCACCGCCACCGCATCCGGACCATTACCCACGGTAAAGGATTGGGCCGGCTGGAACGTGCCGTTGCCCAACAGATTGCTCGGCAGAGTGCGATCCTCCAGCGTTTCCAGTTGGAGTCGAGACGGCGCGTTCCAGCGTCTCCCGCAAACCCTGGCGCCGAATAACCGCTTCAACAGATGCAGCCAGGTCCATATCATGGGAATCCTCTGAAAACTCTTCCCGATTCGCACTATAGAGCTACACACTGCAAGAACGTCACTTTCTCCCCTCGCCCCGGTACTCCGGGGAGAGGGGTCGGGGGTGAGGGGAGAGACGCGGAGCAGTGTTCTGGCCCTCGCCCCTCACCCCCGACCCCTCTCCCCGGAGTACCGGGGCGAGGGGAGCTGCACTGCCCTCGACCCAGCGCTCAACGTCCGTAAACAGCGTCCAGCTCGATGAACCCGGGCATGTTTCGGATCGGATTCAAGGTTGCATCATGCATCACCTGCTCCTGCCAATACGTTTTTCGCTCTTTTAGGGAAGGAACACGATTGAGCGTCTCGCGGAGGAGGTCCAATGCCCGCATCTGGTATTGGGACCGAATCAGCGCCTGGCTTGCTTCCTGTCCCTGCTCGGCCTTCAGTAGCACGGCGGCCTGGGCGTAGACGCGGGCAGCTCCGTGCCACAGGTGCGGCAACTTCGGGTCGCCCTTGACGACTTTTTCTGCATCCGCTGTTCCCACGTCGAGTTCACCCATTTTCAACCTGACATAAGCACAGCCCAGGTGGGCATCGGCGCTCTTTGGATCGAGACGCAGAACCTCCTCGAAGTCGCGCAGGGCCGAGTCCAGCGCGTTGACGACCAGGTACTCCTGACCGCGGTAGAGGTACAGGGGGGGCCTTCTCCTCATCCTTGGGTTTGGCTTCCAGTGCCCGGCCGTAGTCGTTGATGGCCTCGGCGTGTTGACCAAGTTTCTCACGGGCCAGTCCGCGCTGGCGGAAGACCGCCGACGATGGCCTGCCCCCTTTCTTCAGGTAGGTATCGAACGCTGCCGCAGCATCGGCGTACTTGCGCTGAACCAACAGAACCATGCCGCGCCAACGATGGACATCCACACGTTCCGGATCAGCCTCCAGAGCCGCGTCGTATGCGGCCAGCGCCTCGGCATATCTCTGTTCCAGGTGCAGAACGCGGCCCCGGTCGAGGTTCGCCTGGGCTGCGCAGGCGCTCGGTCGTCCCCAGCTAGCCGCACCGCCTCCGCCAGGCTGCGTAATGCCGGTTCCCGTTGCAGGCGTTGCAGCTGCAGGCGGGCCCGGCTGTGGTGCAACAGTGCCAATGTCGCCGGCTTCAATTCGCCGGCCTGAACCTGCCGGCTTGCCAAAGCGATGGCTTCGTCCAGGTTCTGGCCCGCCTCGTCCAGCCGGCCGTCCAACCGATAGGCCTCGGCCAGGCTGACCTGGGCCTGGTACTGGTCGGGACGCAGGGCAGCGGCCTTCTTCAGGTCTTCCACCCCTTTGGCCCACGTCTCCTTCTGGCTGACGCGCATCACGCCCCGGTTGTTGTAAAGCACGTAGAGGGTCGCCGGGCTCGGCTCCAGCGCCAGGGCCCGGTCGAAATCGGTTTCCGCCGCCGCATAATCCTCCATCTGCCCCAGGGCGAAGCCGCGCAGCAGGTAGATCCAGATCAACTCGGCTGCTGGCTCTGGCAGATCGGACAGGTGGGCCACCGCCACCTCCGGCTTGCCCGACGTCACGCAGCAGATGCCCAGGAAGTAGTGCGTCCAGAAGTGCTTGGCGTTCAGCTGCAGGGCCCGGCGGAACTCCTGGTTGGCCAGCTCCAGCTCGCCCTGGCTGTAGAGTTCGTGACCGACCAGGAAATGGTCTTGCGGGTCGAGGTCGGTTTCCGCCGCCAGGGCCTGTACCAGATCCGCTTTCTTTCGCGGCATCGGCGTCGTCGCCCAGACTGGTCCAGGTAGCGGGCGCGCCGCAGGTGGATGGCCCGGGTGCGCATGCCCAGTCCGTCCGCACGGTCCAGCAGATCCAGCGCTTGTCGCAGTTGCTGCCGGTGCTCCTCGACCGTCTGTCTCGGCAAACGTCGGGCCTCGGTCTCGGCCAGCATGAGTAGCAGGGCGTAGCTGCCCGTGGTGATGTCCGCCTTTTCCTCCTCCGTAAAGGATGGTCCCAAGGTCAGCGCTTCCCGCCCCTCTGAGGAGAAGCCGACTGACGCCAGTGCCGCATGGGCTTTCTGTCGTGCGGTCTTGAGGTTCGTCAGGAAATTCTCGCCGTTGGCCAGTGTGGCATGGAAGAGGGCTTCGTCTCGATCGCGGAGGAAATGCTGGTAGGTATCGAGAGAACGGCAGGCGAATCTTGACCGGCGTACGGTCCGCCTCGACGACCTCCCGGAGTTCCGCCAGGGCCAGCTCGGCCTCGATTTTCTCCAGGGCCTTGTCCAGAAGCAACTCGGCCTGTTTCCAATCCTTGCTGAGGACGGCCGTCTGACCCCGGGAATGCAAATCGCGGACCTCGTTTTTGGCCTCGTCCAGGCGCTTCTGTTCCGCCGCTTTCCTCTCGGTGGATTGGGCGGAAAACTGCAGGGCCGCAATGGGCAGCGCCAGGCCGACCGCGATGAGGACGCCGATCAGTGCCGCTGCCGTCGGCCGTCGTCGGATCCACTTCGCAGCGCGCTCCGCCATCCCTACGCGCCGGGCCAGGATCGGCTCACCGTTGAGGTAATGTTGCAGGTCGTCGGCCAGCGCCTGTGCGCGAAGCGTAGCGCCGTTGCGGTTGCTTCTGTAGGCATTTCAGGCAGATGGTTTCCAGATCGCGAGGCACCTTCGGCTGGAGCCGCCGTGGCGCGAACGGGTTCGGTCATTCCGCACCTGCGCGAGGAGTTCCGTAAGGTTGGGGGCGATAAAGGGCGGCCGGCCGGTCAGGCACTCGTAGAGGATGACTCCCAGCGCGTACACATCAGAGGCCGGGCCGACTTCGCGGGTCTGGCCCGAGGCCTGTTCGGGGGCCATGTAGGTTGGCGTGCCCATGACCTCCCCGGTGCGGCTCAGGTCGTTCCCCGTGTCCATGCTGCTTGGCCAGTCCGAAATCGGTGATCTTCGGTTCGCCGTTCGCCGACAGCAGGACGTTGGCCGGCTTCAGGTCGTGGTGTACCACGCCGCTGCTGTGGGCGTAGTCCATGGCCCGCGCCAGCTTTCTCTAACAGCACCGCTGCTTCTCGGGCCGGCAAGGCGGTCCCCTTTAGCTGCGCGGCCAGAGACTGCCGCCGGCGCAGAACTCCAGCGAGAAGAACGGCCGGCCGTCGTGTTCGCCGAACTCGTGAGCTGAACGATATGCGGATGCTGCAAGCACGCGATGGCCTCGGCCTCGATTTTGAAACGCACCTGCTCTTCCGGGAGGCGTGCAGGGCCGACAGGATCATCTTGAGCGCGACGACGCGATTGAGCTTGATGTGCCTCGCCTTGTAGACGACGCCCATACCGCCGCGGCCCAGCTCACCCAGTTTCTCGTAACCGGGCAAGATCAGCGTCGGCAACGGCGTCCCGACATGCAGATTCGCCAGGTCGGTGTTGCGCGTCGGCGGCGCGGACGGAGCCGGGTCCTGCGTGGAAGGATTCAGCTCGAGCGGGGCGGGCGGGGCGATGCCACGCGCTGGCGGTGAGTTGTGCTGGGTGTTAAGCGTCTGGTCGGGAACGGGAACGGGCGCATGAGTTAGGGTCGGATCGGTCATCAAGGACCTCGGGCCAGAAAATCGGTCTTGATCGTTGTACCACGCCAACAGGTAGCATAGCCAGCATTAAATCGACGGCCGATGCGATTCGTCGACGTGACCTGTCGTCGGGATGTCGCTCGGTCCTCAATCTCACCAGGGAATTAATGGGGACATCGCCTGCGCCAGGAAAGCTTAGGAAAGGAGAAAGCGATGTAGGACTACATCACGGAAACCTTTCGGAGGAACCCTGTGGGTAAGCAAACCCCACCCGGTAGAGCCTAGTGCCCCGTCCAGACTAAGTTTTCGGGTAGAGCCGCTTCAACTTAACCCTTGCTTTGTCGATGGTGAACTGCCAGTCGACGGCTCGTTGCTTCTCGTTGACGCGGGTTGACCACGCGGCAATTTCGGATTGCAGCAGCGCCAGGTCGCCAATCCGGCGGTCCGACAGGCATTGGCTGGTCAGGCAACTCAACTCGCACTCCGCCACGTTGAGCCAACTGCCGTGCTTGGGGGTGTAAACAAAGTTAATCCGCCGCACGTAGGCGCGGGCCTCGTCGGGCGGAAATGCTTCGTAGAACGCCCCCTTGGTGTGCGTGTTCAGGTTGTCGCAGACCAACGTGATCTGCTCGACGCCAGCGTAGCGGGTCTCCAGTAAAGCGGCGACTTCATGAGCCCAATCGTCCTTGGTGCGCCGCGGCCGGGCTGTCGCTTGACGAAAGCCGGACAGGGGTTCGGCAAACATAAAGATGCTGGCCGTCCCCTTCCGTTCGTATTCGTAATCGACCCGCTCCGGATGCTCCTTCGTCGCCGGGATCGGCACGCGCGTCTCGCCGATGAGTTGCACCGGTTGCTCGTCCATGCACACCACCGGGCAGTCGGCGTCGTAGGCTTTTTCGTAGGTCTCCAGCACCTCTTCCATGTTGGCGACGAACTCGCCGTCGGCGTCGGGAGGGATCACCCAGTACTCGATTTTCCGCTTGGTCATGCCGAGGTTTCTTCCTGGCTCGAGCTGGTAGTACCAGATTTTGCGCGTCGGCGCCCTTTCTCGAAGAAGAGGACCACGGTCTTGACGCCTGCCCCCTGGAAGGTGCCGCCGGGGCAGTCGAGCACGGTGTATAGGTTGCAGCTTTCCAGCAGCAGCTTCCGCAGGTTCACCGATGCGTTGTCGGTGTTCGAGAGGAAGGTGTTCTTGATAACCACGCCGCCGCGGCCGCCGGCCTTGAGAATCTTGATGAAGTGCTGGAGGAACAGGAAGGCGGTCTCGCCCGTGCGGATGGGGAGGTTCTGCTGCACTTCCTTGCGTTCCTTGCCGCCGAAGGGGGGATTGGCGAGCACCACGTCGAAGCGGTCCTTTTCCTGAATGCCGGCGAGGTTTTCGGTGAGCATGTTGGTGTGGACGATGTTCGGGGCCTCGATGCCGTGCAGGATCATCTTCATGATCGTGATGACGTAAGCGAGCGACTTCTTCTCCTTGTCAAAGAAGGTCCGTTCCTGAAGCGTCTTGAGGTCCTTCATGGTCAGGTGCTTGTTCGCCTTGAGAGACTCGAACAGGAAGCCGGCCGAGCCGACGGCGCCGTCGTATAACTTCTCGCCGATCTTCGGCTTCACGACCTGGACAATGGCGCGAATGAGCGGGCGCGGCGTGTAATACTCGCCGCCGTTGCGCCCGGCGTTGCCCATGTTCTTGATCTTGGCTTCGTAGAGATGGCTCAGCTCGTGCTTCTCGGCCTGCGAGCGGCAGCGCAGCTCGTCGATGTGGTCGATACCGGCGAGCAGCTGCAAGCCTGCCTCGTCGATCTGGAGGCTACCTTGCGTATCGAGTTCGGACTCCCGGCTTGTTGCCGTTATCTACGGTTTTACCACGTGCCGACGAAGGTACGCAGCGAGCGCACCCGCTGCCCGGAGAGACTGTACCGGGTTTGCAACCCTTGCTGGCTGCGCGGTCTATCAACATCCTTTACGGACGGCGGAGTAGCGAAACGAGTTGGTAAAGATAGTTGAATCAGGTAATTTGTAAGGATTGAAATACAAAGGTAAAGGCTGCGCCCCGGCGGCTTTATTTCTGACGGCGATACCCGTGTCGAGCGCGAACGAGAACCTGCAACCCGATGACCTGGACGACTATGTAGCGGAATGCGACGAGCATCTGTCCGCCGCCCGCCGCGTGCTTCTCGACCTCGAAGCATCACGCGACCTCACCTCCGCGGGGCGCGAGCAACTCGACGGCCTGTTCCGCGCCTTCCATACCGTCAAGGGCCTCTCGGGGATGGTTCGGGCGCGCGCCGCCGAGGAGGCGGCGCAGGCGCTGGAAGCCTACCTGGGAGCCGTCCGGGGCGGTGATCCGCCACTCACCGAACGGGGAGTAGACGTCCTGCTTGAGGGGGTCGGTTTTCTCGAAGCTGCGGTCGCAGTCTTGCGCGCCGGGGAGCCGGCCCCGGATACAGCCTGCCCTGGCCGCCCGGGTCGCTGCGTTGCTGCCCGTGCCTGCGGTCAAACGCGAGGGCGCAGACACGCCCCGCTCGCCGGCACCGCCAGAGGGACTACCCGAAGAAAAGCAGGCGCGGCTGAACGCTGCGCTGTTGCGCGGCGAGCGCGCCTGGCGGGTGACGTTCATCCCCACACCGGCACTGGCCGCCCGCGGTGTCAATGTTACCACGGTGCGCGGCCGGCTCCAGACGGCCGGCGAAATCGTCCACGCCGAGCCAATCCCCGCCCCGGGCGGCGTGCGATTCCAGTTCCTGCTGGCCGCCCCGGCGGACGCCGACTTACGGGGTTGGGCCGAGGACGGCATCGAGCTGGATCCGTACCAGCCGCCGCCCGGACAAGTTGAATTACCGACCCGGCCCCGGTCCGCCGGCGGAATTGCTCCGGCCAACCTCGTCCGGGTGGACCTGGGCCGGCTTGACGATCTGATGCGGGCAGTCGGCGAACTGGTCCTCAGCCGCGCCCGTTTGGAGAGCGGTCTCGCGCGGGTCGCCGCATATCTGCCGCCCCGCGAGCGGCGTGAGCTGGAGGAGACGGCCCAGACAATCGAACGGCAACTGCGCGACCTTCGCGAAGGCGTGATGCGCGTCCGCATGATTCCGGTGCGCGACCTGTTCGCCCGGATGCGCCTCGTCATCCGCGACCTCACGCGCGAAACCGGCAAAGAGGTCGAGCTGCGTCGTTGCCGGCGAAGAGACGGAGATCGACAAGCTCGTGGTCGAGCGGATGGCCGATCCACTTCTCCACCTGGTTCGCAATGCCGTCAGCCACGGGCTGGAGTCCGCCGCGGAGAGGGAGACGGCCGGCAAGATGCCGAAGGGGCGCATCACTCTGCGTGCGGCCGCGACCGGGGGGATGGTTGTCATGGAGGTCGAGGACGACGGCCGCGGGGTGCGCGTGGACGAGGTGTTTGCCCGCGCTCGCGCAGCGGGGCTGGTGCCGCCGGACGCCCCGACCGACCCTGCCGCCCTGCTCGACCTGCTCTGCACCCCCGGTTTCTCGACCCGCGACGAGGCCGACCGTGGCAGCGGCCGCGGAGTCGGGATGGATGTGGTGCGGCTAGCGGTGGAGGGGCTCGGCGGCAGTCTCGCGCTGGACTCCCGGCCCGGTACGGGCAGCCGCTTCACCGTCCGGCTGCCACTAACCCTGGTCGTCGCCGACGTGCTGACGGTCGCGGTCGGCGGTCAAACCTACGCCGTCCCCCAGACGGCCGTGCGCGAGATCGTGCTGGTCGAGCCGGGCGCAACGACGGTCCTGGAGAACAACGAACTGGTCCGCTATCACGGCGGGGTGCTGCCCCTGCTGCGGCTCGGCGACGTCTTCGGCCTCCCCCGCCCACCCGGTGCGTTTGTGGCACTGGTAACGGGTGAAGGTGCGGCTGCGGTCGCCCTGGCTGCCGACCGCGCGGTCGGGCTGCGGGAGGTGGTCGTCCGCGCGCTCGCCGACCCGCTGGTCCAGGCACCGGGGATTGCCGGGGCGACCGAACTCGGGGACGGCAGGCCAATCTTAATCCTCGACCCCGGCGGACTGGCCCGGATCGCCCGCCGCGGCTCCCTGCCCGCGCGACCCGGAGAATGACCGTGGACACGAACCCCTTGACGGAACCCTACGTGCTCTTCACGCTGGCCGGAACGTCCTACGCGGTCCCGAGCCGCGACGTGCAGCGAATGGAGATGGTCGAGCACGTCACCCCGGTGCCGAACTCCCCGCCGTTTGTAGACGGGGTGGTGTTCTCCCGCGGCAAGGTGGTCCCGGCCGTCAACCTCCGCCGCCGCTTCGGGTTCGACCGCGCGAAGTACGACCTGAAAACCCGCCTCCTCGTCATTGCTCACGCCGACCGACTGGTAGGACTGATCGTGGATTCGGCCAGCGAGTTCATCACGATCCCGGCCGAGGCGATCCAGCCGCCGCCCGAGTCGATGGCCGGGACCAGCGGCCGCTACCTTCGCGGCATCGCTGACCTGGGCGGCCGGATCATTCTCCTTCTCGACGCCGCCGGCGTCCTTGACGCCGCTACGAGTTGACTTACCGCGGATACACTCACAAGAGGCTTGGACATGGCTACCACCGACAATCGCGAAATCGCCCGCCTGCGCCAAGAGTCCGAGCGCGTGACCGCCGCGGCCGATGAGTTGTCTCGCATCGCCGAGCAGGTGCTCGCCGGGACGAAAGACCAGTTCCGCTCGCTGGACGAGGCCGCCGGCGCGGCGAGCCAGATGGCTGCCTCCCTCAAGGAGACAGCCACCCAGGCGTCGACCGTCGCGGACGCCACCGAGCAGCTGGCATCGTCGGCTAACGAAATGGCCGCGTCTGTCGAGCAGGTGAGCCGCACGGCCACGCGGTTTACCAGCGCCCTGAACGAGACGGCCGCAGCCGTCGAGCAGACGGCCGCGTCCGTCCAGGTCGTCAGCGGTAAGGCCCAGGAACTGTCCACCTCGGCGGCGGAAGTGCGCTCGGCGATGACGGAAATCGCCGCGTCCATCAAGGGCGTGAGCGAAGAGACCTCTGCCCTGGCCACGGGTATCGAGGAGACTGCCACCACCACCGAGCAGATGGCCCGATCCATCCAGGGGGTAGCTCGCAACGCCGACGAGCTGACCACGGCCGCCGACTCGACCGCCTCGGCGATCACGGAGATGGCGGCTTCCGCCGAGGAGATGGCCGCCACCGCCAAGAGCCTGACCGCCGAGGTGGAGAGCGTGGCGACGGGAATCGAACAGGTGGCCCGCTCCGCCGTCGGGGTGGCCCAGAATGCGGAACGGATCACCGAGGTGGCGACCGCAGCCGCTGCCAGCGCCACCCAACTCGACCGCTCGATCCACAGCGTAGCCGCGCTGGCCAAGCAGGCTGACGAGACCAACCGGCGGGTCGCCAAGGACGCCGAGGAGGGCGGCGCCGCCGTCCAAAAGTCGATCCAGGGACTGGGCCGGGTGCGCGACTGCGATGGGGCAATCGGCGGGCGTCATCAAGGAGATGGGCAAGCGTGCCGGGGAAATCGGCGGCATCGTCAACACCATTAACCTGATCGCCGAGCGGACGAACCTCCTCTCCCTGAACGCCTCCATCGAGGCGGCGCGAGCCGGGGAGGCCGGTCGGGGTTTCGCCGTGGTTGCCGAGGAAATCCGCAACCTGGCCAACCGGGCGGCCCAGGCGACGGCGGAGATTGCCGGAATCGTCAAGGGGTTGCAAGAGGCCGTCCAGGAAGCCGTCACTGCCGCCGGCGAGGGGGTCAAGGTAGCCGAGGACACCGGCCGATTGGCCGAGGAAGGGGCGGGCGGATTGACCAAGATTCTGGGCGGCATGCGCGAGACGACCCAGGTCGTCGGCCAAATCGCCCGGGCGGCGGACGAGCAGTTGGCCGCCGGCCAGCAGGTCGTGATAGCCATCAATACCACCGCCACCCAGACCAAGCAAGTCGCGGCGGCGGCGGCCGAGCAGACGAAGGCCGCCCAAGGGATCGTCAAGGCGACGGAACAGATGCGCAAGATCTCCCGCCAGGTGTCCCAGGCGATGGCTGAGCAAGGGCGGGCCAACCGGGACATCATCAAGGCAGGGCAGACGACGCGCGATCTGGCCGGCCTGGTCCGCAAGGCGACCACAGAGCAGGCGACCGGCGCCGGGCAGATCACCCAGGCCATGGCGTCGATGCGCAAGGGGGCGGCGAACACCGCCCGCGCCGTCGGCGAGCAGGCCCGCGCGGCCGACGAAGTGGCCAAGGAGGCCGACCGCTTGGCCCGTGTGATCGGCGACGTGGCCAAGGCGATGACCGAGCAGACCGCTTCCGCGCCCAGGTCGCCAAGGCCGTGAACGGAATGCGGAAGCAGGCCGAACAGGTCGCGCAAGCCGTTGCCGAACAGACGCGCGCCACCAAAGATATATCGAGTGGGGCGGCGGACCTGTCTCACCAGATCGGGCGGATCACCCAGGCCAACCGCCAGCACTCGACCGCTGCCGAGACTATCCAGCGGGCAGTCGCCGACATCCGCGGAATCACCGACCGCAACACTCGCGGCTTCGAGGAGTCCCGGCGCGCGACGGATAGCTTGCGGGAACAGACCCAGACCCTGGGCGCGATTGCCGACCGGCTGGCCGAGGCTCGGCCAGCCGGGGCCGCCCGACGGCGGGGACGCCGTGAGTGACCAAGGAGTGAAGGTTGCCGTCAACCCAACCGACCCCGGTGCCTCTGTCGCTGGGCACGTTTCTGCTGCTGCGGGATTTGATCCGCGACCGCATCGGCGTTTGGTTCGAAGAGGACAAGCGGGACCTGCTGACGAGTAAATTATCCGATCGCGTCGTCGCGCTGGGTTTGCGCTCCTTCCTGGACTACTACTACCAGCTCAAATACGGGCCCGCGCGGAGGAGGAGTGGCCAGCACTGACGGACGCACTCTCCGTGCAGGAGACGTACTTCGGGCGGGAGATGGACCAGGTCCGCGCATTCGTCGATATCCTTGTCCCGCGACACGTCGCCGCCGGCCGTGGGCAGGTACGCGTTTGGTCGGCCGCCTGCGCGACCGGGGAGGAGCCGCTAACCCTGGCGATGGCCTTGAACGAGGCCGGGTGGTTCGGCAAAGCGGACGTCGAGATCTGGGCGAGCGACGTAAGCCCGGCGGCGCTGGAACAGGCCAACCGCGGCGTCTACCGCGAGCGCTCGTTCCGCGCCCTCCCGGCGGCCCTGCGCGAGAAATACTTTACGTCCGTCGCGGGCGGCTGGCGGGTGGATCCCAGGCTGCACGCCCGCGTCCGCTATCGACACGCCAACCTGCTTGATCCCGACGAAACGGCGCTTCTGGACTCGGCGCGGTACATTTTTTGCCGAAACGTCTTCATCTATTTCTCGCCGGCCACGACTGCCCAGGTTGTCGCCCGCTTTGCTCAGAGGATGCTGCGGCCGGCTTTCTTGTTCGTCGGAGTTTCCGAGTCGCTCCTACGGCTGAAGACGACGTTCGAGCTGGAGCAGGTCGGCGAGGCGTTCGTTTACACCAGGCGGTGAGGGCAGGCATCATGGGCGGCGTTGTGCGGGTGTTGATCGTGGACGACTCGGCCTACGTTCGCAAGGTCGTCCGGCAGATGCTCTCGCGCAGCCCATTCCTGGAAGTTGTCGGGGCCGCCCGCGATGGTGAGGAGGCGCTGGAACTGGTTGAGCAACTGCGGCCCGACGTGGTGACTCTGGACCTGAACATGCCACGGTTGGATGGCCTCGATTTCCTTTTCCGCCAGATGGCCCGCCGGCCGGTCCCCGTCGTCCTGCTCAGCGCAGCCAGCGAGACCGGGGAGCAGGTCATGCGCGCGCTGGATGCCGGGGCGGTGGACGTAGTCCAGAAGCCGACGGCTCTGGCATCCGAGCGCGTCCTGGAAGTGGCCGATGATCTTATCGCCAAGGTCAAGGCCGCCGCCATCGCGAAAGTCCGCCTGCCGTGCGCCGCCGTCGTCGTGCCGGCCGCGGCGGCCGCCCCAGCGCGGCCCCGGCGGACCGACATTGTGGTGATCGGCGTTTCGACCGGCGGCCCGCAGGCGCTCAAGCAACTGGTCCCGCGGCTGGCGCCCGACTTCCCAGTGCCGGTCGCCATCGTCCTGCACATGCCCGTTGGGTTCACGGAGTTGTACGCCCGCAGCCTCGGCGAGGCGTCCCGGCTGGCCGTCGCCGAGGCACGGCATGGGGAGCGAGTCCGCCCAGGAGTGGCCTTGATCGCCCCCGCCGGCTATCATTTAACCTTTGACCGGCGCCCTGACGGGGCGGTGATCACGCATCTCGACCTTCAGCCGTTTAACACCCCGCACCGCCCGGCCGTGGACGTGCTATTCCGGTCCGCCGCCGAGGTGTACGGTGACCGTGTCCTGGCCGTGGTCCTGACCGGCATGGGGGCGGACGGCACGGCAGGCGCAGCGTGGGTGAAGGCCCAGGGCGGACGGGTGTTCTGCGAGGCTGAGGAGACGTGCGTGGTCTACGGCATGCCGCGGTCGGTGGTCGAGGCGGGGCTGAGTGACGCCAGCGTCCCACTCCCCGGCATGGCACGGGCAATCTGCGAGGCCCTGTGATGGCGACTATTCTCGTCGTAGACGACTCCAACCTGTCGCGCAAGACGTCCCGCCGCATCCTGGAGGCCGGCGGCCACCAGGTTCGGGACGTCGCCGACGGCATGTCCGCCTTAGAGCAGTATACGCTGGACCGGCCGGACCTCGTGCTGCTCGACGTGACGATGGCCGACATGAACGGGCTGGAGGTACTTCGGCAGCTGCGCGATCGACCCCGTCGCGCGGGTCGTGATGGCCACCGCCGACGTGCAGAGTTCGACGCGGGAACTGGCGCTGGCCACCGGGGCGGTCGGGTTCGTCACCAAGCCGCTGAACAGCGACGTGGTTCTGGCGGCAGTTGCCGCCGCAATAGAAGAGGCTGCCCGATGAACCTCACCGCTGATCAAAAGGATGCCGTCGCGGAGCTGGTGAACATCGCCTTCGCGCGCACCGCCGCCGCCCTCTCCGACCTGACCCATAACCGCGTGGAACTGAGCGTCCCCGAGGTGGCAGCCCACCCGATCCGCGACCTGGAGTCGGCCCTCGCCAAGTTTGTCCGCGGCGACGTGGCCACAGTCCACCAGATCTTCGGCGGCCCGGTGGAGGGCGACGCGTTCCTCATGCTCGAAGTGGACGGGGCGGCCAAGCTGGTCGGCCTGCTGACGGACGCCGAAGCCCCAACGCGGAAGATGGGGTCGTCGGACCGGGAGGTACTCGCTGAGGTGGGCAACATCCTCTTGAATGCGTGCCTCGGGGTGTTCGGCGATCTTCTCCAGGTGCGCTTCACGTTCTCCGTCCCCCGGCTTCAGCTGGAATCCCTCGGATCCATGCTCGCCTCGCTGCTGGTCGGGCGGGACGAGCTCCGGCACGCCCTGCTGGTCGGAACCCGTTTCACAGCCCGCGCGTCGGACGTGACCGGCTGCCTGGTCCTGGTGCTCGGCGTCACATCAATGGAGAAGTTCGTGGCGGCGGTCGAGGCGTGGGCCGAGCGGTCGGTGGCGGGCGGTGACGGCCGCTGATATATAACGGATGGAACGGTAGGGCAGGAGAAGAGGGGCCAATGGGATTCACGGCGGGGCTGTTGGGCGAACTCGACATGGTCGGCGATTGGGGGGTTTTGACCACCGACGCCGGCCTGACGATCACCGGCTGGAACCACTGGCTGGAGGGGCATATCGGTCGGCGAGCCGAGGCGTTCCTGGGCAGGCCGCTGTTCGACGTGTTCCCCAACCTGCTCGCCCGTAAATTTGACCGCCACTATCAGCAGGCGCTCGACGGTCAGACGATCCTGCTGTCCCAGCGCCTCCACAAGTATCTTCTGCCGCTGCCGCCTCCTGTGGCCGAGGAGCGGTTTGAGTTCATGCAACAGACTGCCCGCGTCATTCCCCTTATGGAGGAGGGGGCAGTGTGCGGTACAGTCACGGTGATCGAGGACGTGACCGAGCGCGTGGCCTACGAAACCGAACTGCGCGAACGGGTCGAAGCGCTGCGGGAGGCAGACCACCGCAAAGACGAGTTCCTTGCCATGCTAGCCCACGAGTTACGGAACCCGCTCGCACCAATCCGAAACGCCTTACAGCTCGTACGCATGACGGGTTCAGAGCCTCGGACGGAGGCCTCCCGTGCTTATGAAATCATCGAGCGGCCAGGTCGAATACCTCGTGCGACTGGTCGATGATCTCCTGGACGTAAGCCGAATTACCAGCGGCAAGATCAAGCTCCAGAAGGAAATTGTGGACCTGGCGGCCATCGTATCGCGCGCTGTTGAGGGCGCCGGCCACTCATCGACGCTCGGCGCCACACTCTGGAGATAACACTCCCAGAAGAGATGCTGACGGTGGAAGCCGACCCGGTACGGCTGGCGCAGGTGCTATGGAATCTGCTCAACAATGCCGCGAAGTATACTCCGGAGGGTGGGCGCATTTGGCTCGCGGCCATGAAAGAGGACGGCGAGGCCGTGGTGCGAGTACGGGACACCGGGTTGGGCATTCCTGCGGAAATGCTACCCATAGTGTTCGACCTGTTTACTCAGATGGAACGTACCTTGGCACGGGCTGAGGGAGGCCTCGGGATCGGCCTGACGTTGGTGCGTCGGCTCACGGAAATGCACGACGGAAAGGTGGAAGCGTTTAGCAGGGGACCCGGCCAGGGCAGCGAGTTCGTCGTGCGGTTGCCGATGGCGCCGACGCGGGCGGCACCATCGAGTTCAGACATTCGTCCGGCGCGGACAAACGAGTGGTTCCCTCGTCGGGGATGCGCATCTCTCGTGGTCGATGACAACCGCGACTCGGCCGAAAGCCTGGCGATGCTGTTGAGGCTCTTCGGCAACGACGTGCGAAGCGTATACGATGGTAAGCTGGCCCTGGAAGTGGCGACGGCCTACCGTCCCGACGTGGTACTTCTGGACATCGGCCTGCCGGGGCTTGACGGCCTTCAGGTTTGTCAGTGTCTCCGCAAACAAGCGGGAATAACCCAGCCGCTCATCATCGCCATGACGGGCTACGGCCAAGATGTGGATCAGCGCCGTTCCCAAGGAAGCCGGCTTTAACGCACACATGGTTAAGCCGGTGGACCTGGAAACGCTCCAGGAAATGTTGTCACGGCCGGAACTCGTGAGTCGAGAGCCCGCTTGATTCGCTGGAGTCGAGGTCCGGCCCGTCGGTTACAAACAGTTCCCCGTCTTGCTGCGCCGCCGGCGGAGCGGTCTTGTGCCGAGCGAAATGAGCATCGAAGCACGTGCAGGAGCAATGAGAGGCGAGGCACTCCGGGCAAAAAATGGCTGTCCGTGACTTTCGACCACATTGCTGACATCTTTCACTATTGGACATCCTCCCCCCCTTCTCGGTTCCGCATTTACATATTGCAGATCTCGTGCCAATAATGGCAAGAAATCGCTTCGGTCTCGTTACGCTATGAAGCAGATGTTGGGCGTGTTGGTTCGACACCCGCGGGCGAAAAGACGTACGCCGCGCAACGCTCAGCCTCCTATTGCTCGCCCTGGTGAAGCAACCTGACGTTGACCGCGCTGCCCCGCGGAGGTGTTTGGTTTGCATCCTAACCTGGATGGCGCACGGCCTTGAGAAATGGCTGGCGCGGTGTTGGCACCAGCCTGACGCGCAAGCGAAGGTAACTACTTCTCAGACCTTCGCTTGCGCAGTCAGGCTGGTGTCGGACAGTGCGCAATTCAGGCTAAGGCTGTGATTTGGGATTGAGGAAGAGGAGTCTTGAAATAATGGCCAGCAGGTTAGGCGTCCTCCCCTGATCTGATAAATGATTTGGCACCGTGTTTGCACAGAAGAAGAAACGCTGGATTCACCGTCGCGGGCGGTGAATGTCAACAAGAATGCTACTGTGCGCTTCGGCTCTGGTAGTGGGCTATTTCACCTGACACTCGGTGCCATATGGGTCTGATTTTGCTGATCGTAGTGGTTCTCCTGCTTGTGGGCGGTGCGCCTGCGTGGCCACACAGCCGTAATTGGGGTTATCGCCCCGTCGGTCTCGTCAGTGTGTTACTGATAATTCTGATCGTGCTGCTGCTTACGAGTGTCGTCCCCTGGGGTTTTGGCCCTACCGTTGTGGTTCGATGAATGGGAAGTGCGGTGCGCGAGGTGGGGTCACCCCGCCTCGTAGCATTACATCGTTAGATTGTTTTCCGGACAACTGGTTCCCAATAAAAGCGACGCCCGAACGAGAGTGTACCCAATGATTCGCACCCTTCGCGTCCTCATGCGTCGGGACTCCGCTCGGGACCGCCAAGATGGCAAGACACGTCTCGAGGGATACGAGATTCTGTGGCCAGACGGTCGGCCTTTGGGCGTCGGTTTCGACGCCTTCTGTACGCAGGGGCAGCGTCTCTTCGGGCTTGGTCATCATTTGAGCGGATGCCTGGAAAGGTTGGTAGAGCTGATCTACTTCCCTCTGGCGGGACTCGATGATGGCCTGAGGCGGATTCCGGGCCACCGCGTGCGTCGCTTCTTCTTGCTCCGAAGTGGTCAGCAAGGGCAATTGCATTTCTTCGACGGCACTCCCACTTCCGTCATTCTGGACCTCGACCGCGATGAAGAAAAAGTCTTGAACTGGATCGGGCTGCCCTCTCTCCGGACGGGAGAGCGAGCATGGTTCGACCTCGCCGCCCGGACTGTGGAGGCGGAGACCGAGGCGACAGATCCCAAGGGCATTCCGCACTCGATCGGCGTAATGCGTTCCGGTTCTGAAGGGTAGGCGAGAGTTGCAAACTATTACTGATCATTTAAGCTGCCGAGAATTCGGACCTTCACGGAAACACACCATGTCGAGCACCGCGCCGCACCGTTTTCAATTGCCCAATGGCCAGACCGTGTACGGCCTCGGTGAGGACGATACACTCGGAATCTACCACGACATTTTCGAAGACCAATGCTACCTCCGCCACGGAGTCACGATCGGTGATGGCGATTGCGTGCTGGACGTCGGCGCCAACACCGGGCTATTTGTCCTCTACCTAAATTCGTTGTGCCACAATGCTCGCGTCTTCGCTTTCGAACCGCTGCCGGCCACGTTCGGCGTCCTCCGCCGCAACATCGAAGCCTACAACCATTTGGAAGTCCACCTTTTGAATGTCGGGCTATCAAGTCACTCAGGCAGCGCTACCTTCGCTTATTATCCCCACTTCTCACAGGCTTCGACCATGTACCCGGACCACACATCGGGCGCGGCCCGGCGAGACCAGGATTATCTCATAAGTCAGCTCCATAGGCTCCCCTGGCCACTACCATATATCCTGTCCCATCTTCCCCTAGGATTGCAGCACGCGGTTGCCGAGAGAGTGCGGCGACACTACCTGAGCCGGCAGGCGGTGACCTGTAAACTGTGGACCCTCTCCGCATTCCTTCATGAATGGAACATTTCACGAGTCGATCTGCTCAAAATCGACGCCGAACAGAGCGAGCATGACATTCTGGCCGGCCTGGATAAGAGAGACTGGCCGATGATCCGTCAGATAGTGGTGGAGGTCCATAAAGGGGAGGAAGCGACGCGGGCTATCGTAGGATTGTTGAATGGTAACGGGCTTCGTACCTCGATCGACCCTAATCCAGCCATGCCTGGCCTCGATCTTGTCTACGGCACTCGATGAACGACAAATCGGCATGTTTCGCCGAAACGCGGAGACCGCATCCCTACCTCTTTGCCTTTCCGGTTTGGGCGATGGATTCCGGGGATTCTACGGCCCGGAATAAGAGATCTACTACGGCCAGTAACTTTTCCGGATCGGCTGGTTTCAGCAGATACAGGTCGAAGACCGCCCGAAGGCGGGAGCAACTCCTTTCGTTGTCCATTTCGGTCAGGACGACCAACAGAGGAGGATGCCAGACGGGTTGATCCCGCAGAATTGCCGCCAGTTCGTCATCCTGTCGGTTGCCCGATCGCTCTGAACGGCGTTCGAGATCAGTGTCGGCGAGCAACGTGGGAGAGATGCCGCACTTATCGAATTTGCCGGACAGAATACAGAGGTTCTGACCGAGAGTTACCATTCAAGAACATCGAGCAAGAGCTCGTCTGACGATCAAGTGACGGTGGTGTTCTATTGTGTTTCAACACGGCTGGAGTTAACGTGAACGCCTCAGAAATCAATCCGATGGTCGTTGAGGAGGAGCCAAGAACTCGCGCCGCTCCCTTCTTCGGACTTTCGGCCTGGCAAGATTCTCGTGATCGATATTGGTGGGACGAAAGTCAAAGTCCTCGCAACGGGGCAGACGGAACCGCGAAAGGCTGCTTCTGGTAGGAAATTGACGCCAGCGAAGATGATCGAGATAGTCAAAGAGCTAGTCCAGGATTGGGAGTACGAAGCCGTGTCGATCGGCTATCCGGGTTTGGTGGGGAATGACGGTCCGCGTTCGGAACCAGGAAATCTTGGACCTGGATGGGTCGGATTTAACTTCGGCGTCGCCTTCGACCGTCCTGTTCGAGTCATTAACGACGCAGCAATGCAGGCCCTCGGCAGCTATGAGGGCGGACGAATGCTTTTCCTCGGCCTGGGAACTGGTCTAGGAGCGGCATTCATCGCTGAGAACGCGATCATCCCGCTCGAGTTAGGGAACCTGCAATACCACGACGGCGGGACGCTCGGACAGGCTCTCGGGAAGAAGGGGTATGACCGGCTCGGCAAGGAGGCGTGGGTCGAGGCAGTGAAACAGGCAGTAATGTCGTTAATGACGGCTTTCGTGGTCGACTACGTCGTGCTCGGCGGTGGGAATGCAAAAAAACTGAAGGGGCTGCTTCCTGGGATCCACATGGGCCACAACTTGACTGCGTTCAGAGGTGGTCAGCGTTTATGGAACATTGAACACGTACCGACGCTGTCCGCTGAAGGCGAGGCCGCCACGATGCGTCCCCCGTCCGACTGGCGCGTGATTTAGAATCGAAAGGGCGCTCTGGAGAGCCCGGTCGATCCGTAGGCACTCCATGAATTCCCGAACGGGCGGGTGCCGTTTTGGGATTACGGTCGCCCGTCGGCCCGCTTGCTTGACGGGCGCGTCAGCTCTGTCGCCTTTTCTTGGCTGCAGAACGCTTCGCCGCAGCCTTGACGGCAACCGGTTTTGCGACCGTTCCCAGAACTTTCTTGACCAGGGATTTCGCTTTCATGGACGCGGTCGGGGGTTTCGTCACTGTCTTCTCCTTCGGGGTCCTAGAAAGCGGTTTCGACCGGGACTTTCTTTTCGGACCTTGGCCCGACGTTGCGCCGGCCACACCGCCAATGACGGCTCCGATTGCAGCACCCAGCGGACCCATCAGTGAACCTGCTGCGGCGCCAGCTGCCGCCCCCGCAGCGGCGCTGGTAGCATTGCCATCGCCCACAGATATCGAGGGAGTCGATCCAGACTTCGTATCGCTGCCGTGGTTCTTCTTTTTAATCTTCTGGTTCGTTGCCATGTCACGATACTCCTGAATATCCACGCCGCCGGTGAAGGAGTTGCACGCACGCACTATCGCCCCACCATTGCACCTCACCGGATCGATCACATCCCAAGGATCGGCGAGATTCGTGAAGTGCCGGTCGAACCCGAATTCCACCGCTCGGCCCAGTTGTTTGTAATCGCGATGACCCGTTGCCTTTCCGCGGACCTAAATCCTTTACGCTGACTTTTCTACGACAACGTTATTCACGAAACGTAACCTCTCGATCACAGGTGCTGAAAGCACAAATGGATAGTCATCTGGCAGCCCCATACTTCGGTCAAGGTTGTTCAATATATAGGTGAGAGAGTACCAGTTGTCGATCATCGCATCAAATTCCGAAGGAGTGTCCGCCTCGACCTTGGGGTCGGGCCTCAATGCCGGTTCCCCGTTCCGATTCGGTTTCAGGGATAAACCGCTCGCAGCTGATGTTTCCAAGGAATCGATCATGTGGAGGTAATGCGCCCAAGTTTCCGCCCAATCCTCCCACGGATGCGAGCTAGCGTAGGAGGAAATAAAACGCTCTTGCCAGTCGGGGGGAGCGCCATCCTCATAGTGCCGCTCCAGAAAAAGGTGTTAACACTCGTCTTCCCGACGTTTTTTCCGGTCAATCATCGTCATCTTCATCGAAGACGAATGTCCGGCACTGTGGCCCCCCCTTGATTCCTGTTGGCGTACTCAGGCCGTCGTGGCGGCGGCTGACGCGTCTTCGGGGCGTTGTTCTGTTCATTCTCCGCATCGTCCATGCGAAGGTCTTCTTTCTCGGGCATGTCGCACCTCCTCTCTTCCGTCCCTTCAATCCAGCAACTTCTATGCCAATAGCCGTCGCGGCTCATTGTTGAAACAAGACAAACGCCAAATCTTCTCGCCGCAACGCAGGATGGCCAGAGGCACCATTCCCTGCTTGCGTTTCTTGTTGAAGGCCGGTTACGCATCGTTGTTTGGCACATGCAGGATCATAATAGTCGAGAGCAAGATTCTGATTCGAGGAATCTATTTTCCAGTTCGTCGTAGGCCTTTTATTCCTATTCAAGCCTGTCCGCTTTCTTGGCGAGCAAGAAAGCGATCATGGCCAACGGCTTCGCGATGCTTCTGGCAATAAAGTAGATGATTTGGGCAATGAATATTGCGATTTCCATATTCGCGATTCCCACAATTCGACGGATTTGCATCGCGAGTCGTCACCCTGGCGCTACCGCCTCTTCGAGAGAAAAAATGAAATATAGATCGCGCATCTTGCGTGCCGTTACGAATTCACACAGACACCACTTGCATTCCTCAATTTGGCGTACCGTATCGGTAAAGCAAGCGTAAATGTGGCTGCGGGTTACCTGGGAGTCCTCCTGGATGTACACGAACTGGCCTGAATTGCCATTAAGGCGTCTGTCCGTTCTGCAACGCTGCCGCTGCGCTTGCGGAAGACGGATCTTCCGAACGTTCGTGGAAACCTCTTGCGCACTCCCCGTCCGAAATGAGCTTTCCGCCGGTCTCGCTAAGTCCCATAACCTCGCACAATGACCGTTCCATTTCGAGTTTTCTTCCGCCATTTCGCGGCCGTTTTAATAATTCGTGTCCATGATACGTTCGCGGGGCACAGAATGTGCTACCTACGCCGTTGCTTGAATAACTTCTACCGCAATCACGGTAATATCTGTGACATGGGCCGAAGTGAGCGTCCACACACGAAGAAATGTCCGATATGAACGGAGTTTTGGGGAGTGTTCAGTCGCCGAACTCAGCAAGCAATCTCCCCTCCTTTTCCGTAGAACCGGCGCCAGGCTTGTCGCTGGCCGGGGACGGTATCGGACGGCGATTCAGCCGCTTTTTTCATACGGCCGGATGGCCGTGCGCCTCCAGGATTTCCTGAAGGCCGCAAAATCCGGGGCACTTAAGGAGCAACCGCAGTGAACACAGTAGAGAGAGAGTCCGTCCAGGCCGCATCGCGAAACCACGAAACCGTGGCTGAAGTGCGCCATGAACGATGGGCACACATGCACGTCAATTGGACAGCGGTTTGGATCGGCGCTCTCGCGTCGCTCAGCGTCGTCTTGTTGTTCGGCCTCGTTGGGATCGCTCTGGGATTCCACCTCTTCGGGCCCGACGACAGACTCGTCGATCTGAAAAAACTACGGATAGGCACGCTGATCTTCAGCGTTTGCATGCGCATTTTTTTCGTTCGTGATCGGTGGTTGGGTGGCCGGCAAAGTTGCCGGGATATTGCATGCGGAACCTGGCATGCTCCACGGTGCAATTGTTTGGCTCGTCACGGTTCCTCTTCTATTAGCGCGCTGGGGGGTCTTGGAGCAGCCAGCTTCTTCGGCTCGTGGTTGGCTGGCCTCGGAGGCTCCCCATCGCCGACAGCACCGGTGAGCACACCGTACATTCGGCCAGACCAACCTGACACCAGTGCCACAGAAAGTGAAATCGCCGCCTACAGGAGCGACTTGGCCGAATACCACCGCAATGTAAAGCGGTGGAGAGAAGAGACTCCCAAAGTGATTTGCACGAGCGCTCTCGGAGCCATCACGGCGCTCCTACTCGGGCTGATCGGTGGCGCGATCGGCGGTTGGATGGCTTCGGGCGAGCCAATGAACTTCACTCACTATCGCACTCGAAAGCCGCTTTACCACACCCCCTAAACGAATCGTCGTTACAACCGTGAGATGATTTCAAAGAGAGGAGAAAGGTCATGAGGTTAATCGGTCTATGGCTGCTGGGCGTCCCCACGTTTCTGATTGTGATCCTGTGGCTAGTTGGCGTCCGCTAACCAAAGCGGCGGCGGTCAGGAGGGGCGGAGCTGTCGTCCCCTCCTTATGCTGCTTCACACATCCCGACAATGACGATTGTTGCTCATGCAAACGCCATTCTAGCAGATCGGGCGGCAAACGATTGATGCACAGTGACACACGCGGCGCCGAGAAACCAAGGCCACACAGACCTTGATTGGCACCGAGGCCGAGTTGATCCAAGTCATGCTGGCAGCAAAGACGCATCAGGCCGATTCGCTGAGCCTGCGAAACGATCTGAAAATAGCTGAGGATTCAGTGCTCAAACGGCCGGATCCGGATGCTCCCGTCAGCAACCTGTACCTGTTTGGTTGGAAGCAGGACCTGGCTTTCGAGCAAGATGTGGGGGACAGTCCACGGCACCGTCATCATGTGCGCTTCTGGCAGACGGACAGGGTCGATTCCGATGGCCGACCCGTCTGGATCGGGTCGGCCATTTATGACCAGCGGGTCGGCCTGAGCAGGACAACCGGACAAATCACACACGTTACCGCCGCCAATGTAGACGCCGAGCGTGATTACCTGTTCCAATGTCTGGAGAAGACGGTATGGTTCATATCAGGGTAACACTGTTGTAGGACGGCCTTCCCAGGCCGTCCGAGGCGGAGTGGACGGCCTGGGAAGGCCGTCCTACAACAGTGTTACCCAAGCTGGCCTGTTTTTGAACCATGCCGAGAAGACTGGCGAGTTGACCGATCGCTACGAGGTGGACAACTTCCATGCGATCAAAGAGGGTAAGAACGGAGGAGGCAACCGTTGGTACACGGATGGGAAGCTAATTGCCGGTGTCATCAAGCAGAGTTGATCGCATCCAATCACGCACCCGATCACTGAAAGAACAACACCTTGATCGAGTAACTCACCGGTCTACCCATTTGGCAGGTGGTTTTGGCAATTCCAGGATGAGATAACCCACACCACACGAACCCATGACTTGGGTTCGTTAGCAGTCAGGTTCCATCAACGCGTATCTGGGAACCCACACCGGCGTTGCCACGACAGGCACGGCCGGCTGCTCGGCGCGGCGGAAACTGGGACGCATCCGGTGATACACAAAGAAGCCTGCCAGTCCGAACACCCAACGGCAGACGCGCTGCACCAGAGACCCGAGGACGCCGTTAGCCTTCGCTGCCGCCCCGGCAAACCAGGCGTACAGGCCGCCGAAGCTCGCTTCGCCGATGCCGACGCCACCCGGAAACAGCGGCAGGGCCTGGATCACGGCACCAAGCGGAACGAGCAGGAAATGTTCCGTCAACGTCGGGATCGCATTGTTGCCGTCCCACAAGGTGCGTGCGAAGCAGTAGAAGGATACTACGAAACCGACGTGGCTGATCCAGGACAGCACCACGGTCAGAGCAATGCTCCCAGGCCGGAGCCGACAGAACCACACGGCCCGCCACAGCTCGGCCAGCGGGCCTCCGACCCTCGGCAGACGTGAGAGCCGGACGGCGAAAAGCTCGGCACGCTGCGACGATAGGAACCCGAAGCCGACCCAGACGGTCGCCGTCACTGCGACGCTTGCCCCCGCGGTCTCGACGATCAACTTGGCCTTTCCCTCGCCGAGCCCTTCCAACATACCCGCCACCCAGAATGTGCCGCCGAGAAGGGCAACGAAACACATCAGCGCCCACAGTGCGATGACCCGGTCCATGAGGACAGTGGCCACAGCGACGCTGCGGCGGCGCTGCTCTCGAGCGAGGAAGGCGGCGCGGATCACGTCGCCCCCGATCGCGCCGGGGAGAAAGGTGTTGAAGAAGATGCCGATCAGACCCAGACGCAGGGCGTCGGAGAACCTGAAGAGCAAATCCTGAGCCTGTACCAGCAGGAACCAGCGCGCGAGCATCAGCAGCACGCTGGCAGTGTAAATCACAACGCCGAGCAACAGGAACTGGACGTGGATCGGTTGTCCCTTGATGGCATGCTTGTTCCATGTGTCTTTCAATCCCGTGCCATTCGCCGGTGCCCAGTTCGAGTGGATGACCCAGGCGAGTAGACCGAAGGCCACCAAGTATTTCAAAACGATGCTGACGAGACGCTTGTTCACGAACGCATTCCTGTCTGGCAAGTTGGAAACTTGCCGCCACAGCCTTATGGGATAGACTCTTAGGCAACCGGCGGGAAGAAAGATACCCGTCGTCGCAGGCTGAAGTCTGCGACGACGGGTACGACAACTTCGGCCGCTCGCCTTACGGTCCGCTCGCGTTTTTGCTGGCGCTCCACCAGGCATGCCTTCCGACAGGTGTCCGCGACTGCGAGCTGCGGGTCGTGGCGCAAGGCTTGATCGAAGTCGGCGATTGCGCCGTCGAAATCACGGAGTAGCTCTTTAGCGAAGCCGCGATTGAAATAGGCCACGGACCGTGTTGAGTCCTCACGGAGCACGTTGTCGAAATCCGGGATAGCGCCCCGATAATCACCTTTCATGACCTTGACCAGCCCGCGATGGTAATAGCAGTCCGAGAATAAGTAGCCGTGGCTGATGGCGAGGTTGAACTCGGCGAGGGCCCCATCGAAATCCTGGTTTTGCTCCTTGGTTCGGCCGCGCAGGTAGAAGAGGGAGGACGATTCATTCCGCGCGACGCCAGGCTGATCTCCCGTGCCGCGCACCTCTCTGCCGACCTGTAGCCTCTTCATGTCGAGATAATCCCGCGCACGGCTGAATTGATTGCGAAAAGGTCCGTATGTGAACCGAACCTCGGCCCGGATCGAGCCGGAGAAAAGGAGGCCGGTTTGCATCAGATTCAGACGCACGAGGCGCGGTCCTGGTCCCGTGTCCGTCGACGGTTCAGCAGTTAGCTCCAGGCAATGACTGTATTGCAAAGGCAAGAGCAGCACCGAGGTCTGGGAGCTGTGCGCCTCGACCACTAACCGATCCTGGTCAAAGGTCAAACGCGACGACTGGGCCTCGACGAGGTTCTTGGGCAGTGGCTGATCGGCTACCGCTGCGGTGCGGAAATCGAAGTCGTCCCGCTGGACGGCGGCGAGGATCTCAGCGGCGGTGTCGGCTACCGTCAGCGTGATGGGGGAGTACGTCCCCAGGTTGGGATTGTCGAGTTCGTACAGGAAAATGGTAAGTCCGGTCGGGGGCAGCTCCTCTTGCTGACGCAGCCGAACTCCCTCGTCGGCCAAACGATAATCCGTCAGCAGGAAGCGAACACCCAGGCTGCGCAGGTAGTTCAGGTGCAAGCGGGTCAGGACGATTACCGAGCGCATTTGGCGGTCCTGGGGATTTGCCAACATCCGCGACGTCATCAGATAGTACGAAGGGGACATGAGGGTCGTGGCTTCAAAGAGGGAAGGGATTCCAAAGTACCAAAGCCCCATGGCCCGGTAATCGTTTCCGGCGACAATCAGGCTCCAGGCATCCGTCGAACGGATGTCTCCCCAGGAAGCACCGTCGGCCCTGGTGGAGTACCCGGTGAACGTCGCAACGGTGCCGCGATACGCGTCTCCTGGCTGGAGGCCGACCTCGCGCCGCAGAACCCGAATGATGTCCGTTTCCACCGGCGGAAAAGGGAACGCAGCGCGCGCGATGGCCGCCGACCTGCCGCCGTCGCGGAACGACCAGGCGACCATCACCATCGGCAGCAGCACAACCGGCAGCTGAAACCGCAGAATGTGGCGAAGCCCCGGGAACGACCAGCGCTCGCGGACGCGCCAGGCCACGGTTGCCCCGAGCAGGACAAGAACAAGATAAGCGGCAAACAGACAATGGAACGGCCAGAGGAAGAACTCGAAATACAGTGGCGAGGGACCGACGTATTGCGGCATGAGGAAAGCGGCGCACAGGCCAAAACCAACAATCGTCAGGGAGGCCGTCAGGGTGGCCCGGCCCAGGTTGCGAAAAGGCAGCGCCTCGGAATACCAAGCTAGAACCGAGCCGGCGGCACTAGCGACGACCAGAAACGGGCCGAACCAGCCTTCGGTCGTACCATGAAAAAGCATTGAGGCCCAACAGAGATGCATTCGCACATTTTGCAACTCCCCCGAGAAGAAGGTCGGCACGGTATACAAGTAAGTACCCACGAAATAGGGGATCGCAGTCGGCAGGGAGACGACCAGCATCGTTGCTACTGCCCCGGTCTTGGCCCGCCGCTCACGCCGCTCGGTGGAGGACCAGTACGAGGTCAGGAAGTAAAGCCCCAAGAGGGGGACTTGCAGGAGCAGCATGACCGGGCAACAGATGAGCGACCACAAGACCAAACCATAGACAGCACATCCCAGGGCCAACGATGTGAACCCGCTGTGCTGGCCGATCCGATGGAACAGACCAATCATAACTGCCTGGGCGCCGATGAACTCGACATAGTGGGGCCCGATTGTAGATATTTGGTAGATGAAAGGCGGAAACACAAACGGCAGAGAAAGCAACGGGAGTGCCCAGGCCGACAGGAACCCGAGCGTTGGATTGAGCCGAAAACACCAGGCCATTACCAGCATGGCCAGGAACGCCTCCACGGCGAGAATGGAGTACACGAGGAGAGGGTTCGGAGTGCCGCTTCCGATGGCTGCGGCCAGAGTGAAGCTGGGAGAGAAGCGGCTATGAATATGCTCGAAGACATTGCCGAGACCCTGGAAGGGGTTCTGACCGGACCACGGCGACCGGGATAGCCACTGATGCTGCAAGCGGATCGCCGTCTTATGATAGGCTCCGTCCCAACCGAAAAAGAGGAATCCGCGGTTGTTTCCAAGGCCGACGTAACAGCTCAAGACGAGCATCAGCACGTGCGTGAGAACGACTGTCGGACGGTAACCGGAAGCCTCCTCTCCCGCCTTGAAGACCGGCCGGAAGGCCGAGGAAAACCGACCGAACCGGACGACTCGAATGAGCCGTGCCACTCTCGCGAAACCAGGGAACCCGTTCATGGCTTGACCTCATTGAGGGTGCTTGGGACACTACTCTGCCTGGTTCGGCCGAAGATCGAATCAGATGAGATAACCCACGCGGCCGCGGTCTGTCAATCGCTGTTGCGAACACGTGAATGCCTCTCGGTCATCCGACGGTTATCTTGCTCTTGATCCATTGTCCCCCTCGCCGGTATCATCCTTCCCACTTCACGTAATGTGAGCCTGACAGTCGTCGCTCGGTACAACTGGGAGTGGCAATCCGATGGCGGTTGGCATTGGACTTGTGGGCTTTGGCGACTGGGGGCCGAACCTGGCCCGGAACTTCCGTCAGTGTGCCGGCTGCTCCCTGGTTGGGATTTGCGACCAGACCGAAGCGCGGCGGGCAGGGGCCGGCCGGCTCTATCCCGAGTGCCAGATCGTTTCCACGTACCAGCGGCTACTCGACAACCCCAACATCAATGCCATCGCCGTCGCCACGCCGCTGGCCACTCATTTCGATCTCGTCCGCCGGGCATGCTGGCCGGGAAGGACGTTCTGGTCGAGAAACCTCTGACTCGGACTGTTTCCGAGGCCGAGCAGCTTGTCAATCTCGCTCGCCGGACGAAACGAATCCTGGCCGTCGATCACACTTTCCTGTTCACCGACGCGGTTCGCACGATTAAGGAGTTGATCGACACCGGCGAGCTGGGCGATTTGCTCTACATCGACTCGGTGCGAACCAATCTCGGCCGGTTCCGTCCCGACCACAACGTGATCTTCGATCTGGCGCCGCATGAGATTTCCATTGTCCTGCATCTGGTGGGCCGCGCCCGACCTTCGTGCAGGCGCAAGGGGCTTGCCACACCAACAACGGGATCGAGAATCTGGCCTACGTCCATCTGGAATTCGACGACGGCTTTATCGCTCATTTCCATCTCAACTGGCTGGCCCCTCTCAAGATTCGCAGGACCATGGTGGCCGGCTCCCGAAAAATGGTCGTCTACGACGACATGGAGCACAGTGACAAGGTCAAGGTCTACGACAAAGGCATCGTCCTCCCACCGACGAACGACGCGGATTCCGTGGAGAATTCGGCCATCGACTACTGGACCGGCAACCCAGCGGTGCCGCACCTTCTCAAGAAACACCAGCGGCCGGATGCCATGAAAAAAGCAGCCATTGCGTATCGGGTCGGGGACGTGGTCGCGCCGCATCTGGCCGACCAGGAACCTCTCGCGGTGCTGGCAGCCCATTTCGTCCACTGTGTTTGCCATCGCAAGCAGCCTGCGGTTTCCGGAGAGGACGGAATGCGGGTCGTCCGAATTCTGGAGGCGGCTCAGCGCTCCGTTGAAAATGGAGGCCGGCGAGTCGAGATCCAACCCGAAGAATGTCTGGCCCAGCTCGCCTGAAACTTGGCTCGCCTCCTGCGCCCGAGAATGGACTCTCCCATGCCGCCACCGCTGCACGCACAAATCCGCGACGATGTGGTCCTGGGCAAGGACGTCCGTCTGGCCGGCTTCTGCAATCTCTACGGCTGCACCATCGGCAACCGCTGCCTGATCGGGCCCTTCGTCGAGATCCAAAGCGACGTCGAGCTTGGCAAATGCGTCAAGGTGCAAAGCCATTCCTTCATCTGTTCGGGCGTCCGGTTGGAAGACGAGGTCTTCGTCGGTCACGGCGTGATGTTCATCAACGATCGTTTCCCGCGATCGACCACACTCGACGGAAAAGTCAAAAGCGGCGATGACTGGGTGTGTGAAAGGACCGTGGTCGAGAGGCGGGCCTCGATCGGCAGCAACGCCACGATTCTTTGTGGCACTACCATCGGCGAGGGCGCTATCGTTGGGGCCGGCAGTGTGGTCACCCACGATGTCGCACCGCACACTGTGGTCGCCGGAAACCCTGCTCGGATGCTTCGCCGCGTTCGCCCCGAGGACGAGATCGGCGGACCGGAACAGTCCCCTTCAACCACGCTTTCCCCGGCCACAGTTCCGTTCCTGAACTTGCGCCGGCAGCATGCCGTTTTGAAGCAGGAGTTGCTCGCGGTCGTGGAGCAATTGCTCGACACAACGACGTTCATCGGCGGACCGCTAGTGGAGCAGTTCGAGCAATCATTTGCCCGCTGCTCGGGATCGGAATTTTGCGTTGGCGTAGGCAGCGGAACCGATGCGCTGCGCTTCGCTCTTCTCGCCCTGGGGGTCGGCCCCGGCACGAGCGTCATCACGGTGCCCAACACCTTCGTCGCAACGACTGCCGCTATTACGCAGGCCGGTGGAACCATCGAGTTCGTGGACGTGGAACCCGATACCGGTCTGATGTGCCCGGCCGCCCTCGAGGATCACCTGAAGCGCCGCCGCCACGCCCGGAGTGGATCGAACCCAAGACCAGCCGTGGTGCTACCCGTCCACCTGTACGGTCAGTGCGCGGACATGGACGCCATCGGCAATATCGCTCGACGCCACGGGATGAAGGTTCTGGAGGATGCTGCCCAGGCGCACGGCAGCACCTATCGCGGCCGGCCGGCCGGGTCTCTGGCCGACGCCGCGGCTTTCAGTTTTTATCCGGCCAAGAACCTCGGTGCTTGCGGCGAGGGTGGTGCGATCACAACCAACGACCCGGAAATACAGCGTCAGGTTCTGCTGCTACGCGACCACGGCCGCAGCGCAAAGCATGTTCACGAGTTGGAAGGCTACAATGGCCGGCTCGACGCTCTTCAAGCGGGGTTTCTGTCGGTCAAGCTGAAACATCTGAAGCGCTGGAACGATCGGCGGCACCAGTTGGCCAGTGAGTACAACGATGCTCTGGCCGCCTTGCCCGAATTGCGTCCAATCGCGGTCCGGCCGTGGAACCGGTCGAGCCATCACCTTTATGTCGTGCGTACCCCTCAGCGCGACCGGTTGCTGGACTTCCTCCGCGAAAATGGAATCGATGCGGGAGTTCATTATCCGACGCCCCTGCACCTGCAACCGTGCTACCGTCGCTTAGGTTTGCCGCCCGGTACTTTTCCGCACGCCGAGGCATGTTGCGCCGAGGTGTTGAGCATGCCGTTGTTTCCCGAAATGGAGCCGGCCCAGGTGCAGCAGGTGATTGCCGCCTTGCAGGCATTCCAGCGCGAGGACGGGTTGTGGCAAGCCGGCGGCGACCAGGATGGGACCGCTGTTTACTCGTCGTCGGAAAGGGAAGGGGCCGAGGATGCGGGTTCGCAAGAGTCGAGTAGTAGTGACCGGGGGCGCCGGGTTCATCGGGAGCCATCTCGTCGATCTGCTGCTGGAGCGCGGTAACGAGGTGATTGTCCTCGATGATTTCTCGTCGGGCAGCGCGGACAACCTGGCGCACCACGCCGGGCGGCCGGAACTGCACGTCGTGACGGCGGATGTCCGCGACGCCGCGCTCTTGCGCGAACCGTTCCGCGGCGCCGATTTCGTCTTTCACCTGGCCACCCGCAACGTGCGCCTCAGCCTCGTCCAGCCCACGCTGGTCCACGAGGTTAACACCTCGGGAACCCTCAATGTGCTGAAAGCGGCAGCCGCGGCGGGAGTGTCGCGCTTGCTCTATTGCTCCAGTTCCGAGGTGAACGGCACCGCCGAAATCGTACCCCTGCCGGAGGATTACCATTTTCGTCCGGAAACCATCTATGGCGCGTCAAAACTAACGGGTGAGTATTACGCCAATGTATTTCATCGCTCGCGCTGGTTGCCTACCGTGATCGCCCGGCCGCATAACAATTATGGTCCGCGCGAACATTATGCGGGCGACCGAGGCGAGGTCATTCCGCGTTTCACTCTTTGGGGCCTGGCGGGCAAGCCTCTCCTGATACACGGCGACGGTGAACAGACGCGCGATTTTACTTTTGTGACCGAAACCGCGGCGTGTCTCGTCCGGTTGATGGAGTGCGATCAGGCCGCGGGAGGGACTTATAACGTCTGCCGGGGCGAGGAGGTTTCGATTCTGGCTTTGGCGAACCTTGTTTGCGAGCTGACGGGAAACAAATCCCGGATCGAACATTTGCCCGGCCGTCCAAGCGACGTGCTTCGGTTGTTCGGCGATCCGAGCCGATTGCGCCGTCTGCTCGGCACCAGACCCACCATTTCGATCCGCGATGGGCTGGAAAGGACAATCACCTGGTTCCGCGATCATGTGCCGCTCGATGCCCAAACGCTGGATTCTCTCAACGTAAACAGCTGGGATCGAGCGGCGGTAGAGCCGTGGTTGCAAGACGTCAACAGGCGGCGGCATGCGGCCTGAGAGCCCGCAGCGCCAGCAAGGACAAGCTGTGAGCATTGCATGAGAATCCTCGTTACGGGAATAACCAGTGCGCTTGGCGACGCGGTCGCGCACAGCCTCGCCGAGCACGAGGTCTTGGGTCTTGCCAGAAAAGCACACCCGCGATTTCGCACCATTATCTGTGATTTCCGAAATGACTTGCCGAGATTGCCTTCCGTGGACGTGTGTCTGCACATGGCCGCGATTACGGACGCTGCATATTGTCGGCAATGGCCCTCCGAAGCTCGTCGGGTCAATGTTTCCGCAACATCATTGCTGCTGAGGTGCGCCGCAAGGTTCGTGTACGTCTCAACCGGCTCCGTGTACGGCTATCAATGCGGGCCAGCGACAGAGGATCAGAAGCCGCGGCCCATGAACGAATATGCGGAATCAAAGTTCGCCGCTGAAGAGGAAGTAGGAAGCCACGCCAACGCGGTCGCGCTTCGCTTTTTTTTCCCCTATGGGCCGCGGACAAAGCCGGACGCCTTGATAAACCGATTGATTGGCCGAATAGCTTCCGGGCAAGCAATCGAAGTTCCTGCGAATGGTGGGCCGAGGACGAACCCCGTATTTGTTTCAGACGTGGTCAGGGCGACAAAAGCATTTTGCCTGGAAACCTTGAACGGTGTGTTCAACGTCGCGGGCAACGAGGTGGTTTCCATCCGCGAGTTGGCGGAGATGATCGGTGACATCCTCGGCAAATCGCCCGTTTTCCGTTCGAGCGGAGACAATGTCCAGGATCTGGCGGGAAGCACGGAGAAAATGCGGACCGTGTTCACGCCGACCGTCGATTTAAGAAGCGGCTTACGAAAGACGATCGCTCATCTGGCGAAACCAGAAACCGTGCGGTAAGCCACGACGATTTGACCGCCGCGGACGCTTGGTTGCTAAAGGAGTGTCACGGATGACCATTCCAGCCCATTTACCGACCTTCATCATCGGCGGCGCCCTGCGCTGCGGGACCAGCTTCCTCACCGAGTCTTTAGCCCGGCATCCGGAAGTTTACATGGCGCGGCCCTTTGTCCCGGAACCGAAGGTGTTCATGGGCGCTCGCCAACCGTTGGAGGTCTACCACGATCGTTACCGCGCCTTTTTCGCCGCTGCCGGGAACAAGCCGGCGCGGGGGGAAAAGACCACTCATTACCTCGGTTGCGCTCAGGCTTGCGAGTTAATCCGCAAAGTAGTTCTCGATGTTCGTATGCTCTTCCTCGTTCGTGAGCCTGTCGCTCGCGCCTACTCGAACTACCTGAAAACCAAGAAGGGCGGCCTGGAGCCGCTTTCGTTCGAGGAGGCCATCGCTCTCGAAGGCAACCGGCCCAGCCCGCTGCCTCCGGAACAGTATTATGCCCGGCCCCATGACTATCTCGGCCGAGGCGATTACGGCACGTTCGCCGAACGTTATTTCCAGACATTCGGCCGCGATCGCGTTCGCTTTTTTCTGTATGAGGACATTACGCTGCGGCCGCGCCGATTCTGGAAGGACATTCAGGAATACCTCGGCGTGGCGGAAGTGCCCTATACGCAACTTGACGTGGGCGTGGTGAACTCCGCGAAGGAGATGGGGCCACCGCTCGGCTTCGAGATGGAGCAGCGGTTGCGGGAACGCATGACGCCGCTCGTGCGCCAGTTCGGCGCGGTCTCCGGCCTGGATCTCGAATCATGGGGGTATGCAGCATGAGGCGCTCTCGTCCCGAACGTCCGCGGTTGGCTGTCGTCACCCCTGTGCATAACGAGGCCGACAATCTGGCCGCCTACGAACGTGAGGTCCGCCGCGTGCTGCTGAGCCGTTCGGACCTCGACGTGAGAGTTGTGTTGGTGGATGACGGGAGCCAGGACGGCAGTTGGGCGATCATTGAAGAGATGTGCCGGCGCGATGCACGATTTTCGGCACTGCGCCTATCGCGCAACTTCGGCTCGCACGCTGCCCTGAGCGCGGCCCTGCACCAGGCCGACGGAGATGCCGTGGCCATTCTGGCGGCTGACCTGCAAGACCCACCGGAAACCGTGCTGGAGTTCGTGGACAAATGGCAGGCCGGGCGCAGATCGTTTGGGGGCGGCGGCGCACGAGAGTTGACCCGCGCTGGCGCATCTGGTCGAGCCGATTCTTCGAGGCACTGGTGCGCCGCTTCGCCATGCCTTCCGGTTCGCGGTTCACCACGGGCAGTTTCTTGCTAATGGATCGCCAGGTGCTGGAGTGCTACCGCCGGTTCCGTGAGACGAATCGGCTGACGTTCGCCCTGGTGGCCTGGACGGGTTTCGAGCAAGCTGTCGTCGATTACGATCGCCGCGCCCGAGTGGCCGGCCGCTCATCCTGGAGTCCGCGAAGGATGTTCAAGGCGGCCTGCGATACCTTTCTGGCCTCATCCGCCGTGCCCTTTGGCTTCATCGCCGCGATCGGTGCGTCGCTATTCCTGCTCGGTCTCTTCTTGAGCGGCCACCTGGCGCTGTGCTATCTGACCGGGGACCCGAAGCCCGGTTGGGTCGGCATCGTCCCGGTACTGGCGCTCTGTTTCGGCCTCCATTTCATCTTCATGAGCATTCAGGGAGAGTACCTGGCCCGCATTCACTCCGAGGCGGTGAACAGGCCGTTGTACGTTGTCAGCGAGACGACCGAGAACCTGGAAAAACAGTTTCGCGATGCAGCCTGACTCGTGTCCTTCTCGTGCGAAGACGTCGTTTTGGCAAGCGGGAAAGGACGATTGACGATTAGGATGGTCGCAAGCGGCATAAGAGAACGACGTCCCATCCGGTGAGGAGCGGCCAATAGATGAAAAGAGCCTCACAAAGGTAGAGAAAAATGACAGATCTGTTGGGCAGGTGCATCTCGGACACCTCATTAGCGGACAAGTAGGTCGTATCCGACGGCCAGGGAGGTCAACCCAATCGACAGGAGAGGTGGCGACGACTCGATCACTGGACGCTTCGGGAACTGCGCGACGTGGTGGTCGCGCGACAGATCGTGGCGGCTATTTCCGTGGCGCAGGTCCGCCGCTTTCTGCAGCAGGCAGCCGTGCAACCGCAGCGCAAGAAAATGTGGCTCAATCCGCACCGCCGCCTCGAACTGGGGAAGAGCCAGCGACTGGCGAAAGCCGCCACCTTATGCAATGCTGATTGAGAGATGGGGCAGTAGTGAGACTGTTAGCGTTCCCTTGCATCCGGACGCATCGGGTAGCATTAGGGTGGGTGAGGGGACTCGAACCCCCGACATTCGGCTCCACAGGCCGACGCTCTAACCGACTGAGCTACACCCACCGATCACTTCGCCATCATACCTGGTATCGCTACACCCGGCAAGACGGACCACCATTTCGCGATGGGCTGGATTGTCGAGGGTGTTGCGCGATTAATCATCCCGACCTACCACGAGCGGATGCGTCTCTGCGCCCTGAGTTTCCAGCAAGGAACGATACCACTTTTCCGTGGCGGCGGTGCGGCCTGGCAGCGCTGTCGTACCCCAAATCAGCGATAGGGTGCGGTGCGTCTCCGAGCCGGTTTTGGTCCGCTGGGCGTCCTTGACGGCGTTCGCACAGGGGCCTGCAGAGTCGAATAGACACAACAAGCCCCCGAGATCGATGCTCTGGCCCCCTGCGTTAAAGATGTAGGACGTTCCTTCCTGGGCAACCCGAACGCGCAGCGGCGGCTGGAGGCAGTCGAGGTCCACAACGCTGATCGGTAAACCGCTGTGCAGCGAGGCCGCGTTGCAGGCATCCACCGCAAGATTGATGGTGGACAGCAGTCCCTCGCGTACAGCCTTGAGCAGATACTCCGATGCGGGCTTACTCCGGCCCGTCGGTTTGAAGCCGCTGTACCGCAGCAGCGCGCGAACGGATGCGCGCACTGTATCGTCGCTGTGTAGTGGAGCCGGTGAGGTCTCGGTCAAGAGAGCAAGCAACTCGGACGTGGAACTCAAGTCGCCGAGGCGCCGCGGCAACTCGGTAATGAAAACGCTGGGTTCCAACAGGGGATGAGGATCAGCGGTAATCATCCATCCTGGCACGGTTCAAACGGGCACCAAAGAGGTAACACAGCGGTAGGACGGATTTGCAATCCGTCCGCTGTAACCCGGACGGATTGCAAATCCGTCCTACTACTGTGCGTGCCTTTGAACCATGCCTCCATCCTTTGTTGCCGTATCCCGCAACGGTCGAAACGGACTGCGGCAGTCAATCGAGCTTGTCCACAAGTTTGAAATATTGCGGCGCTTCCGTGTACTTTTTCTGCGCCACTGTCATTTTCTTCATGGCGTCGTCATCGATGGTTCTACATTCGTCGAGCAAGACGGTTGCCTGATCCTTCTTCTCTTGGATGCTCAGGTCCGGTTTTGCCAGCAAATCGTGGATTTCCTTGCACTTGGCCAGGATCTTTTTTTGTTCGTCCAGATAGTCTTGGTAGGCCGTCTTCAGTCCCTCCGCCGTGGGCGAGTTGCGCGGGAGGTCCAAATCCTCAACCATTCGTCTGGCATTGTTCAGAGCTGTGTCCATCTTGTCCCAGGCGACTTTCAGAGCTGAGGGCACAACCTTTTCAGGTTCCAGAATGACTCCTCCCGCAGCCCCAAACAGAGCTTGACGGTAGCTCTTGGCTGCTTTCGCCAGGTCCTCGTTGGCCTGGGCCATCTTGTTATTGAAAGCTTTCTTGCTGGGCGGCGGTTTGCAACCCAGAGCCAGCAAAGCGATAATCAGCATCCCCATCGATGCGGTTCGTAGCACTCGGGTAGTCATCGCCGTTTCTTTCTCCGGGGCTTGGGCTTCTTCTCCACCTTGACGTCATCGACGTCCGGGACGAACTCGAAACCGTCGATCACCTCCGGACGGACCAACGTCATGAGGCAATAGACGGCGGCGCCGATTTGCAACAGACTGAGAATGATGCCGATGCCGTAAACAACATGCTCGACCGTCTCTTTTTCGTCGAAGATCATGTTGAGCAAGAAATGAGCGAGCATCCCGACACACATGCCGAGGCCGATCAGGTTGAAGGGGATAAACGCCATGATGCATCCGGCGATACCCCACTGACGAGACTCCAGATTCTGGGCCTTTACGATGCCAAAGGTCTGGATGGCCGAGTAACACATGCCCACGCCGATCGGCGCCATCATGAAGATGAACGTGTACCATGCGTACAGCGAGAGCAACCGATAATCGACGTCGAGAAACTGATAGAACGAAACGTTGTCCTTCTCATGGCTCACCGGCTGTTGCAGCTGCGGGCCAACCTCCTCGGCGACATATCCAAACCCTTTCTTGATCCGGAGGACCGGCTTGAGGTAATCCTTCGTTCCCTCGTCGGTATCGAGGGGGAACAGCACGGGGATGCAAAGAATGATAAGAATCGCAATCCAGCCGAGGAAGCCGGCCACACCGGCGCCGATCAACATGTTGGTCGGTTTGATAACCGCCGCCTGAGCCGGGCCACGCAGGTCCTTGATGGACGTGTCCGTCGCGTAGTTGATCACAGGTTCTTCTTCGTCGTCTTTCTTCTCGTGTCCTTCCTTCAGCGTGTAGGTTCCACCCTCGTCGTCCTCATCGGTTGATGGGGCAGGTTTCTGGTCCGGCTTCTTCTCGGGCTTACCACTTTCCACGGGCTTCTTCTTCACGGCGCCTGCTGCGGGAGCGGCCTTGGCATTCTTCGGCTGATCGTCGCGCTCCTCTTCCTCGACGGTGAAGGTCGTTTCGCACTTGGGGCACTTGACCTTCTTGCCCACGGCGATCGGCTTGGCCGGCTTCAGCACCGTCGCACATTCGGGACAGGTGATACGCATGGACGTCGGCCTCTTACTGAGATGGACGAAAGATACAGCAATTCGAGCGACCTTGCCGGGTCAGCCTACATCCCTCCCCTCATGCTATCGCCTCAGACGTCTTTCCGCCAGACGCTGAGAAACGCGGGTTGTCCCAGCACGCGCACGCGCAACTCACGCACCGGCTTCCAGCCGGTCAAACGGACGGCTGATTTTAGGGCCCCGGCATCGCTCACCAGCAGTACCGCCATGCCGCCCGGTTTGAGCACACGGTCGAAAGCCGGCAGGGCGCGGCGGTAGAGCGGACCGACGGCAGCGGGGTCACTTAACTGTTTGCCGAACGGCAAATTGCAGACGATGCGATCCGACGAGGCATCGGGCAACGGTAGGCGCGCGGCATCCCAGCGGCACAACAGCGAGGGACCAAGACGGCGCAGGTTCGCCGAGGCAGCGCGCACCGCGGCGAACTCGACGTCGCCTCCGAGAGCTGGCGGCGTGATGACGCCGCGCCAGGATCGGGCCAGGCCGAGGTACTCCGCAAGGATTGTCCCGGCGCCGCACATGGGATCGAGGATGGTTTGGCGCGGCCGAAACTCCGCCAGCTGCACCATCGCTGCCGCGATGGTGGGCCGAAGCGACGCCGGTCGATGTTCGAGTTTATAGGTGCGGTGCCGCATCGTCCGGTCCGACAGGCGCAAGCCACACACCGCCATCGGGCCGTCGATACTGAGCCAGACCTCGACGGCGGCATCCTCCTCCGCCTCGCGCCAGCTCGAAGGGAAAACCTCGACCAGTCCTCGGGCCAGCGCTTTGCGCGCCTCGCGGCGCAGGTAAGCGTGGTCCCCGTCTTTTTGCGTGACCAGATGATAGGTCGGCTTACCTTTCGGCTTGGGACGGAGGCTGTGGTGCAGGCGGAGCAAGTGATTCCAGTCCGGCGCCGCGCGGTCCAGCGCTCGATCTTGTCGAGATCTTCAGCACGATGGGTGAGCTGGTCGGTACCCCAGGCGAGGAGAAACACGTCCTCGACCGTTCGTAACCGTAGCAGGTTGTCATCGACTTGCGCAACGCGGAAGACGACGATGCCCGAACCGGCCTTTTTCACCTCGCCGCCTAGGCTACGCTGGATCTCGTCCGCGGCGATCGGTTCCAGGCCGGGCTGGACCATCGCATAACAGGCCGGCAGCTCGGGATCGGTTCGAGATTTGGCCATCAACGCCTCAGAGGACGGCAGACGGAGTGCTACGACTCCGTCTGCCGTCCTCTGTCCTCCATCCAGTTCTCGTCTCACTTGACGGTGATCAGTTTGTCCTCGGGGAACGTGGTGACGGTGAGGTCCTTGAAGTGGATCTCCTGCGGCACCTTGTTCTGATGGAGTTGGAGACCGATAGGGCCTTCCTTGATGCGGTCGGGCTGGGGATCGCGCCAGTCCACGACCTGAACGCCGTTGACTGCGACCCGAACGCGGTTGCCTTGTGCCAGGATCTCCAGATCGTTCCAGTCGTGCTGCTTGCCGACCTTCTTCGCGGGGCCGCCGTCCACCGGAAGCCCGTTGCGGCCGAAGAGATCGTACATGCCCCAGCCCGACGGAAACATGACCAGGTGGCCGCCGTAGGTGTACTTCACGTTCTCCTTGGCAGGTTTTCCGGCACGACCTCGGGTCCGACGCGGCCCCAGAAAGCGATACCCGAGTGCATCTCCGACTTGACCAGCTTGACCTTCGCCGTCAGGCGGAAGTCGGTGAATTTCTGCTTGGTCAGCAGGTAGGTGCTGACCTTGATCTCATCGGTGTTCTTCGCAACGATTACGCCGTCCTCCACCGACCAGAGATTCTCATAGCCCTCCCAGCCCTCCAGGTTCTTGCCGTTGAAGAGCTTGATGGTTTCCGATTTGCCTTCGCGCGGCTTGACGAGCGGCGTTTCCTTCTTCGGCTGGTCCTTCTCGGCGGCCGAGGTGGTCGCGGTCGTAAGGACCAGCGTTAGGCCAAGGGCGATCATGGTCAGGATTCCGATGCGTTTCATGGCGTGTCTCGCATTGTTGGGAGGGTAAGGCGACGCAGCGACCATACCAGCGCGGCGGGCCCGATGCAACGGTCCATCACGGATTCTCGGGATCGACGCCCAGTGCCCGCAGTCGTGCCGCCAGATCGTCGGCGCGTTTCTTCTCCTGTTCGGCGCGTTTCTTCTCTTGTTCGGCGCGTTGCTTTTCCTTGTCGGCGCACTGTTGGGCCTGTTCGCGGGCTAGCCGGTCCTCTTCGGCACGACGGCGTTCCTCGTCCGCATCCTGGCGAGCCTGATCGGCGAGGCGTTGCGCTTCCTCGCGCACGTTGCGCTCCATGTCGGCCCGCTCGCTACCCGTCGGCAGCAGGTTGCCTTGCAGATCGAACCAGCGCAGCCAGTCGGCTTCCCCGTTTCCGAAAGTGCCGTGCCAAACACCCAGTTCGAGCTTCATCGGTTGGATAACATAGTGCCCGCGCTCATTGGCCGGCAGCGGTTGATAAAGCCCGTCCACCAGGTGATGCACGGACAGTTGTCCCGACTCAAAGTCGAAAATGGCGTAGTACGGCACGCGGACCGCGCCTCATAGACCCAGAACTTACCGCGCCCGGCGTCTGGTCGCGCTCTTCGGAACCGTCTCCTGAGGCGTATTCGATGACGATGAGCGGCGCGACCATCTCCTGCCACAGCACGTAGGAACGGCGGAACTGGCCGTCGAGCATCTGGAAAACAGCCGGAACATAGAACCAGTCGGGCGATTTGCAGCCAGCCAGGGGCGGATCGGTCAGACGAAAGTAGATGCCGCTATCGCAACCCAGAGCATAGTCTCCCTGTGGGTGCAATTGGGCCAGGTGCGGTTCTACCGCACCGGTGAGCAAGATGCTCTGGGGAGTTTCCTGAAAACTCTTTTTGAAGGTGCCATCCTCGCACGGCAGTTGCGTATGGTCCGGCATCGCGGGTTTGATGGCGGTCGCACTCATATCGGCCTCACCATAATTCTGAAAGATCGGGCTAGCGCTGTGTTCCCAGGTTACCACTGGAGGCGAGCACGTCCAAGATCGGTTTTGTTACTCTTTCGTCGCCCCTTTTTCGTCCTTCACCGGCACCGCATAGCGCAGGAACTGCAAGCCCAGGAAGACGGCCAGCAACGGCACGATCAGCCAACCGACGATCGGCATCCAGTGTGACACGATCAGCAGCAACAGCACGAACCATAGCATCGCGCAGCCCACGAGCGTCATGGTGCCCTTGAACCCGACTTCTTCGCTGGCTTCGGGATATTCCAGTAGACAGGTCCTCCTCTTTTGCACGCTGCGCCGCGCCGAGTCGTCCAGTTCCAGGGCGCGGATTTCATCCTGCCAGTCCGGAGCTTGAGCGCTGTCCGTCGGCTTTGACTCGACGGCTTCCTCAAAGCGCTGGAGCAAGGTGGGCCAGGGATCCCAGCGATCCCAGTACTCTTCGTGATAGGCGCCGTCCTCGGCGCGCCAACCGAGACTGGGCCGGTCCATTCCAGCCCTGCGGCAGTGTGAGTTCTGCCCGGCTTCGATCGCCCACCACCGTGAACCGCCAACACTCTTCCGCCTGATTCGGCAGCAACGATACCTGGAACAGGCCGCCGCGCTCGAAGCAGCCGGCCAACAACAGCGGTGTACCCGGCAGCAGTTCCTCCGCCGTGGCAAGCGCCGATATTTCCGCGATTTCACCGCCGAGACGCCGCAGCACGTCCCAGCCGGGAATGGACGGCTTCGCTCCGGGATCGTCCGAATTGATGAGGACCTCACCGGTCGTCGAGCGTACCGCTTCGAGCAGACAGAAGACACCGACAGCGCTGGTCGTGGCGGCCGGATCGCGGTTGATGAACTCCGCGAGGCGGCGGATCCCCGGATGCAGTCCCTCGGGGAGTAACGGCACGAGGATGCGCCGCACGTCCTGCCGGATCATACCGGCTTCATAGGCCGTTTCTGGCCTCTGGTCCGCCGGGTGGACGCACAAGACATGCCGCTCGGACTGGAGTGTACGGCGCAGCAATTCGGGTCGGTCGCTCAACGGCCCTGCTACGATAACGGCCTCGATCGCAGGATCGGCGAGGATCTCTTCCAGGTCGCTGGTGCGGGGGATGCGGTCGCGCGCCTCCATCGAGGAACTCGTGGACGTCGCGATCCGGTTCGGAAGGCTTTCGGCGACGGCGGAAGATTTCAGACGAGGCTGTTTCCGCTGGTTCACGTCGAAGGGGATCGGCGAGGTGAACGCGACAAGTTCATGGTTGCCGGACTCGAGGAGGGCGCGCGCGAAAGCCAGGCCGTCGGGGTGGTCGCCGAGAAGTGCGAAACGCATGCGAATCCTCGAGGAACGGAGAGGGGGCCGCTCTACCGTTCATCTTCGGACTCAATCGAATGCGGGACAAGTCGATTCGATGCCGGCGGTCAGGGAAGCCGTTTTTTGTAGCCGAGGTCGGACATCTTGACGCCGACCGTTCTCGTCCCCATGCCCGGCACCTTGATCGGCGGTGTTTCGAACTGGTCGAGCTTCATTCCCCAGGACCCGCTCTCGAATGTGAGCTTCGGCCAGTCACTGTCCATCACGAGTCCGCGAACTCCTTGCGACCCCCAGAGTTTCTCCCAGAGGACCTGCGGCTGGTTCTCAGGAGGCGGCGCTGAGAGCACGACGGAAGAACTCGCGGCAACGTAGTTCAGCCGTTTATCGAAAGCATCACCCTCCGATCGCCAGACCAGAAGGCCTCGGTTGAGAGAGGCATCTTGACTCCGCAGCACGCCGGAAGTGAAGGAACTGGGGAAGGGCTTCAGGAAGGCACAATCCCTCGACCAGACGAAGATCGGTTCGACGGGGAAATCCCCCGGCGGTGCATTGTTCAGGACGACGGCGGACTTTCGAGCGGCAATCGTACAATTCTGGAACCAACACTGGACATTCGCACGGTCCTTGAGAACCTCGGCGAAATGGAATGCTACACCGTCACCCGCGGCTACCAGCAGCGATTGCTGGAGGAGGAGTTGGCTCCCGGCGCCGAAGACCCGGACACAGGCCGGGTTCGAAGTGTACGACAACAGAACGGTCTGGTCCAAAACCAGGGTATTCACCTGTTTATCGGGCGCTTCATCCCCCGAACCGTAGAAGTCGATCAGTGCTTTGAAATCCGATGGGGTTCGCTTCTCTGAAGTCATGAGCCGGCAGCCGTGCATGCGGAGGTCGCCCTGCACTTTCAGCAGGACGGGAGGATATTTGTTCGACAGGTCCGGGAGCCGAAATTCGACATTCATGAGTTCCAGTGTGCCGTTTTCGACGGCGAGGACGGCGTCCGCGCTCGAACTGGCTACTTCAAGTTTCAGAGGTTGGCGATCCGCGCCCTTCATCTCGTAGTAGATCGTCAGGCTGGTCCCCGTGGGAACGGCGAAGGGTGTGAATTTCACATCGCACTTGCTGTTCGGGTTCATGTAATAGAGGTGGAGGACTACCTTCTCGGCGAACTTCTTCTCTTTCAGTCTGTCCTGGAGATACTGGCCGACGTCGTAACTCGACATCTCGGAGAGATTGATTTTGGCGCCGCAATAGAGTTGCTGCGCGGAGGTCGGGATCTCGGGGGCCGCGCTCTCCACAGGCACCTTCGGCGACGACTCGTCGAACCGATCGGGAACGAGGCGGAGCCAACTTTTCCGCGCCGACGGCAGGGCGTCGATGTCAGAACCGATGGGTAGATCGCCGGAGAGGGTCGAGGCGACACCCACGTCGGGGTTCTTGTCGGGGCGATACTCTTCCGGCAGATGGGTTTCGACGTTGAGCAATTCGCGCAACGGCCACATCTCGCGCCGGACCTCATCGCCTTCCTTGAGGCCCCAGAGACTCTGCCATTCCTTGATGCCGCGGTTACTGTCCACACGCCTCGGTCCAGCGAGCAGCAGACCCCAACCGGCGTACAAGCAGTTGACGGTCTGCCAGGTCACGCCCTTGACGCCGACCTCGACGGGTAAGAGCAATTGGCCGCCGAAGCCGCTGTGGGAACGGCTTAACAAGGAGTCCCAGCCGAACCAGCGCAAGACCGGCTTGTCGATTCCCGCACCCAGGCTTTCCAGTTTCAAGAGCGTTTCGGCGCCGATCAGCGTGGAGCGAACGACGCACAAGTTCGCGGGTCGGTCTCCGGCTGCACGCACTTGCAACAGCGCCGGTTTACCGCCCACGATCAAGCAGCCGTCGAACAGCACCTCTGCTGCCTGGGCACTGAGTTCCAATGCCACCAGTTGATTGCCCCGCGCGAAACAGCGCGTGAATCGGCATCGTTTTCCTTCAAAGCGACTCAGAGTGACGCCGTTGGGAGCATTGCCTGCCTGTGAAAACGTGCATCCCGTCGCATTCAGGTCGCCCTCGACCACGTGAAAGAAGGCCCAGCGTTGGTTCGAGAGTTCCGGAATTTTCACCGCCAGGTCGAGATTCTCCAGCGTCAGACTGCCGCCCCCGGTTACCTTGAACAAGGTCGGCGACTTGCTGCGCGCATGATCCCAGACGATGAGCGGACGATAATTCTTGGCAGCGCGCAGCAACACGCGGCGACCCGCAAAGACGCAACCCGCCTCGAACAGGGGGCCGTTGTCGTGGATCTCGATAACCAACGGCCCCTCGGCCGGGACCTTGCTGCTCTTATAGGCCTCCTCGATGGAAGGAAAGACTTCTTCCCCCTTGACCAGCGCGACGCGGCCGACGTGCAGCACGGTTGCGTCGGCCGGCATGGGCTGCAGATTGGCCCACGGTTTTTCGACGCGCGCCCGCAGCTGTTTCACGTCGATCAACTCGCTCGGCTTGTAGAGCGGCTTGAAACGGGTCGGGACCGGTGGTGGTGGGCTGGGATCCTTGATCGGATCGGGTTTCATGACGACCGGTTTGTCCCTGGAAACGGGCGTCGGGTTTTCGTTCTCGACGGGTTGGCTCGGCGGAGGGACCACTGGTGTCGGTTTGTTCGCGCGATGGAAGACGAGCGCCAGGCACACGCCGATGACGACGAGGATCGAACCGACGATCGCAGCCAGGTAGAGGAATCGACGGCGGCGTTCGGCCAGTCGATGCCGAGACGCTTTTTCTGTATCCGCAGCTGAGCCGCTCTTCTTTTTCGACCGTCCCGATTCCTTATCCTTGCGGACGGCCGGGGACGACTTGCGAACGGGCGGCTCCGTGTCCGGCGACGTCGCCATGCCCACGTCGGCAACCGTTGCACGCTTGACCGGCGTTTTGACCGCCGCGGTCAGTTCGTTGAGCGCGCGCAGTAACTCGGTCGGATCCTGGTGGCGATCGGCGGGCTTTTTGGCCAGCATCTTGCCCAGGACGGCAACGAGTGCCTGCGACGCACGCGGGTTAAAGTCGCGAATGTCCGGCGGCTCGGCTTCCATGTGCTTGTACAAGCGCTCGGCGAGGCCGCCCTCGGGAAAAGGCGGATGCCCGGCCAGCATGTGAAACCAGGTGCAGCCGAGCGAGTAGATGTCGCTGCGCACGTCGGCGGAACCGCTATCCCGGGCCTGTTCGGGCGAGATGTAATCGACGGTTCCCACGGTGGTGCCGGCCCGAGTGACGCGAAACTCGTCCGCCTCGGTCTCTCGGGCCAAACCGAGGTCGGTCAGTTTAATGACGACCTTGTTGTTCTTGCGGGCGACCAGGAAATTGGACGGTTTGATGTCGCGGTGGACGATGCTGATGCTGTGGGCATGCGCCAGGGCACGGGCCGCCTGGATCATGATCTGGCGGGATTCTTCGGGATCAAGCGTGCCCTTCTGTTCGATGTAGTCGTGTAGGTCGATGCCTTCCACGAACTCCATCGCGATGTAGTAAGTGCCGTTGATCTCGTTGAATTCGTAGACGGCGACGATGTTCTCGTGGCGCAGCTTGGCGGCGTGCTTGCCTTCGCGGCGGAAACGCTCCAGCATCGCCGGTTTCACGGCCATTTCCGCGGTCAGAACCTTCAGGGCTACTTCACGGTTTTCCTCGGTGTCCGGCGCTCGGTAGACAGCCCCCATGCCGCCGGTGGCGATGTGCGCGAGCACTTCGTATTTTCCAATACGAATGGCACGGCGCGAACCCGTAGTGGCGGATTCCGATGACATGACGCATCCAGCAAGACGCCCGAGCGATCGTGTGGTGCAAACTCGGCACCGGTCGCACAGCACACTAATAGCCCATTATACTTCCGAAAAAGTCGCCGGGTCAATCAATTGATCTCGGCCACCGCAAAAATATCAGACAGGAACGGAATCGCTGCACCGGTCCGAGCGTTGGTTCCCGGCGAACGATCCGTCCTGTACACAGGCGTGAAGAACGTTCGGAATCCGCGTTATTCCGCACGACCGTCCTCTGCGCCGACATCCAGCGAGGCCGTTTCGACATCCGCATCCCCACCCGACAGGCGGGACAACCAAGCGGTCGCGCGGATCTCGTCCCCTGCGTCTGATTTCAAGAAAACGTGGTCCGAGACACCGTTGAGGGCGAGTGGTGTGCTACCACCGGCGTTGCCTGGAGGCACGACGGTCGGCGACGAGTTGCCGCTCAGCGTCGGCCAGACGTCGTCAGACAGCAGGTTCGTTTCGACCGCCGCTGAGACGTTGACGACGTTTTGAACGATCGCTGCCCCGAGCGCGGTGACAGGGGACTGCGTAGCGACAGTGGTTTGAACGCTCGTCTCCGAAAAGGACTGGCTGCTCAGGGATTGTGTGCCCAGCGTGGAAGAGCTGACGTTCCCGGTGATAATCAACGACCAACCCGTGATCGTGGCGACTTCGCTCGACCCCCGGTTCTCGACCGTTAAGGTCCATGTGCCGCGGGCATCTTCCGTCTCAAAATTGGCGAGAGCCGCTTCCGGTTGAAAGCTGCCGGTGAACGGCGCCGAACCGCTGGTGATGAGTGTCGCCGCGTTGTCGTTGAAGAGGGTGTTGGTATAGTTGTGGCCTGAGCCGCCCCGGCGGTTCGAGAGCAAAATCTCGGTCCCGGACGGCGAAGTCAGCAGAATGTACAGGTCGCTGTCGTTGGTGGAGGTTATGTTCAGCAACACCTGCACCTGGCTGATCGGAATGTCTTCGTTGATCGTGATGGTCGAATTGGCGTTGCTCATCTTCGGGACCGACACGGACTTTGAGGAAGCGAAGGTGTTGACATTGAGAACGGTGTAGGTCGTCTGGAATGCGTGCAGGGCAACACCGTTCGTGCCGTGAATCGCAGCGCCGAGCACCAACGTGTACGTTCCACTGGCCGTCTGCGTAGCGAAGGTAATGTTGAACTGCTTGCCGCTCGAGTTGGTAACGGCGGTCACGGCGGTGAGCGCGATGGCCTTCCCGTTCGGTCCGAGCAACGAGGCGGAAGCTGTGGTGAATGTCGAGGTGTTGATCGGCAGCGAGAAGGTGACCACGATGGAATTGAGCGTGTTCTGCACCGGTCCGTCGGATATTGTGCCCACGACTGTCGGCGCGGGCAGTACCGGCGCCTTGTAACCGACGGCGGCGGCCGCGTTGACGACGCCTCCCGTGGCCGTCTTGCCCGCCAATGCCGGGACCACGGTCACCGTGTCCAGCACCTGCGTAATCACCTGCTCATAAGTCCAGGTCGGGTGCTCGGCCCAGACCAGGGCTAACACACCCGCGACCATGGGTGTGGCCTGAGACGTGCCGCTCATCTCGGAGTAGGTGCCGTTCGGCACCGTGCTGAGAATGTTGACACCCGGGGCAGCGAGGGAAACGGTCTTGACGCCGTAGTTGGAGAAACTTGCCAGGTGGTCGTTCTGGTCCGAGGCGGCGACGGAGACGATGTTATTGATGGCGAAAGAAGACGGATACACTGGAGTGACGTCGGTGTTCTCGGACTGGTTACCCGCTGCTGCAACGAAAATCTGCCCAGCGTTCTGGGCATCGTCGATGGCGTCGATCAGAATCTGACTATCCGCGGCCCCCGACCAGCTGTTGTTCGTGATCTTGGCCCCGTGCAAGATGGAATAGTCCAAACCCTCGATAAATGCCCCGAGGCTGCCGCCGCCGCTGGCGTCGAGGAACTTGACCGCCATGAGCGACACCTGCGGAGAGACGCCATAGGTGCCGCCGTTATTCCCCGTCCCGCCAATGATGCCTGCGACGTTCGTGCCGTGGCCGTTGTCGTCTAACGGATTGTTGGTGTTGTTGACGAAGTTCCAACCAATGAAGTCATTCGGGTGGGCGGTGTCGCCGTCCTGCGTATTGCCGGTGTAAGCCCAGCCGCCCGTGCCGGTGTCGTACAGCTTGCCGTTAATGGTCACGGTGACCATGGGGGCCAGGATATCGGAGGCGTCGATGTACGCGGCGCCGTCGAGGTTGGTGATCTTACCCTTGCCCTGGTCGAGCGGATTGTTGAGGTCGGCGAAGGTGATGTTGCCGCCGCCGTTGAGGCTCTCCAACAACGACTTACGGCTGCCGGTCAGGCCGCTGCCGGGAGCGAACGGGAGAGTGGGGATCTCGGCCTGGTTGATCCAAATGTTGTCGTACAGGTCGGCGTTGTCGTAGGCGATGCCCGTGTCCATGACCGCGACGGTAACGTTCGGACTGCCCGTTGTGACTGTCCACGCATTCACGGCTCCGATATCGTCGCCCGCCGTGCCGCCGTTCTGCCCCGTGTTGTTTAGTGCCCATTGTTGATTGAAATTGGCACTGTTCGGCGTGCCCTGCACAGCCATGCTGTAGTCCGGTTCCGCCGTCACGACGGCCGGACTCGCCAGGTACGCGGCCAGGGCTTGATTGACGGTGACCCCACTGGACAGGTTCACCTCGTACAGTCCCGTCACGAGGCCCAGTTGCGGGCCGATCGTCGTTGCCGCCAGGACGGATTGCGGTACGGCCGAGCGGAACTGGACAAGAATATCGGAAGAACTGTAGCTACTGGTGTTGACTTGAAGCCCGCTGAGGTCGATCACGTTTGGACTGGTGCTGGGCAGCGTGCGGTCCTCGAGAATCTCCAGCAGCGGCCGACTCCTCGCCTTCGCAGGGTTGCTCATCTGGGTTGTCTCTCCGTGTAGCAGGTTGCATGATCGTGGAAAGAGAATCTCTGGCAGCCGATGGGGGCGTTCTGCCTTTGCCAGCCAGCCGAACTGGCTGCCTCATTATTGGGAACAGGCTCGACAAACGCGGTTCAGTCGGCACTACCCGGCGCGAGAATCACCCGCGCTCGGCCGGTAAAAGCGATACAGGTAGCCCGTCTTTCGTAGACGGACGGGTCGAAGATCGACACATTCTTGCCCCGGAGACGCGCGAGTGGGGACCAGCCGCAGTCGGTTGCAGGGATAACTATCGGCCGCGGTACGCGCGGCCGTTGACGTGTGAATTGCTTGCTGGCGCGGATTATTACTCTTGCGGAGTGGATGTGCCGATTTTGTGGATGCGCAAGAAGACTCTACCGATCCTGCGGATTATGCAGGCTGGTCCGCCCAGCGCAGCCAGAGTGCCGCGGCGGCGTCGCTTGGCATGCGCCAGTCGCCGCGCGGCGACAGGCTGATCGAGCCGACCTTCGGACCGTCCGGCAGACACGAACGCTTGAACTGATTGGCGAAGAAACGCCGGATGAAGAGGCGCAACCAGCGCGCAGACTTCTTCAGCCGCGTAGGGCTTGCTGAACTGAGCCTTGCTGGCGAGGAACAGGATTTTCTCCGGCGGCGCGCCGTAGCGCAAGAAATGGAACAGGAAGAAGTCGTGCAGCTCATAGGGGCCGATGGCGCTCTCCGTGGCCTGGACGAGCTGCCCGTCGCCCCCGGTCGGCAGCAGCTCCGGCGAGATCAGCGTATCGACGATGTCGAGGAGCGTGGCCCGCACTTCGCCGTCAAATTCGTTGCGAGCGGCCCAATCGACCAGGAACTTCACGAGCGTTTTCGGGATGCTGGAGTTGGGGTTATACATGCTCATGTGGTCCCCATTGTAGGTACACCAACCCAGGGCCGACTCTGACACGTCTCCGGTGCCGATGACGAAGCCGGCGTTCATCAGAATGTTCGTCCGCATCCGCGCCTGGACGTTCTCGAAGACGAGGTCCTCGCGGCGGTCGTCGGGCAGTTGGCGCAACCGCTCTGCCAGTTCCGCAACGGAAAGCTCGTCCAGCGCGACCCCGAAAGGCCGATGTCCGAGCGCCCGCATCTCATCGAGACAGAGTTGGCGAATGTCGGCCTCCCGCGCGGTGACGCCGAGTTGCCGCATCAGGGCGCGGGCATTATCGCGGGTACGGGTGGTGGTGCCGAAGCCCGGCATGGTGAAGGCACGGATGGTGGTGTGCGGCACACCCAGAAGATCGAGCGTTTTACAGGCGACGAGCAGGGCCAGCGTAGAATCGAGGCCACCCGAGACGCCGATGGAAAGTGCCGGTTTGCCGATGTGTTCCAGGCGTTTCGCCAGCCCCGCCACCTGCGTGTGAAAGATGTCCTCGCAGCGCTCGCGCAGTTGCTCCTGACCCTGTGGCACGAACGGATGAGCCTCAACGTGGCGGCGCAGATCGACGCGGGCCGATGCAGGTTTGTCGAAGAGACGGAACGGGATGCGCTCGAACGGCCGATTTTGTCCGGGATAAAGGGCCGAGTCGCCGAAGCTGTTGGTGCGGACGCGATCGGCGCGCAGCCGGTCGAGATCGACGTCGGCGACGGTCAGCGTTGGCTCTCGGGCAAAGCGTTTCGACTCGGCGAGGAGCGTCCCGTTCTCGGCGATCAAGGCATGGCCGCCGAAGACGACGTCGGTCGTGGACTCCCCGACGCCGCAGGACGTGTAGACATACGCCGCCATGCAGCGGCCCGATTGATTGACGACGAGCTGTCGTCGATAGTTGACCTTGCCGATGACCTCGTTGCTGGCCGACAGGTTGACGAGAACGGTGGCGCCGCCCAACGCCTGATTCGAACTCGGGGGAATCGGCACCCAGAGGTCTTCGCAAATCTCAACACCGAGGACGCATCCCTCAGCATCTTCGGCAACAAAGAGGCGGTCGGTGCCGAAAGGGACCCGGTTGCCGAGGAGGCTGATCTCCCGACTGCGCGCGGTGGCGGCGGCGGCGAACCAGCGACCTTCGTAGAACTCCTTGTAATTCGGGATGAACGACTTGGGCACGACGCTGAGAATTTGGCCGCGACAGAGAACGGCGGCGCAGTTGAAGACCTGGTCGTCGATCGCCAGCGGCAACCCGACGACGGCGATACCGATGAACACGCCCGCACCCTCTCGAACGACACGGCCCAGGGCATCGACAGCGCCGCGTTGCAGCACAGGCTGCTGGAATAGATCGGCGCAGGTATATCCGGTTAGCGATAGTTCGGGAAAGACCAGGATGTGAACGCCTTCGCTGGCTGCTCGGCGCATCTGGTTGAGGATCTGGTCTGCGTTGAAATCGCAATCGGCGACGCGCACCGTGGGAACGGCGGCGGCGACGCGGAGGAAACCGTGGTGGAGCATGGGTATCTCCGGGAAATGTATTAAAGAGATTCAGAAGATATGGAAAAGATAGGAAAAAATGCGGATGAATGTGCAGCGTACGCGAGAGTCCGTCAAAACAACCCATCCCGATAGAACGCGGATCAAGCGGATACGGCGGATTTGCGCGGATCAAACGACGAACGAGTATCTTATTTTTCGCTCTGTCCGATCCGCGCAAATCCGCTGCATCCGTCTCATCCGCGTTCTATCGTGAATGAGAGCTTACGCCTTCACTTCGATCTTCTTCCCCTCCGCCTCGGGCAGTTTGGGGAGACGCAGCTCCAGCACGCCGTTGCGATAGGTTGCGGCAACCTTCTCGGTGTCGGCATAGGCCGGCAGCGTGATCGTCCGCTCCAGGCGAGCATAAGCCCGGTTGCCGTCCTTCTCACCCTTCTCCGCTTCCTTGTGCTCGGCGGTGATCGTGAGCAGATCGCCCGTCACGCGGACGTCGAACTCACCGGCCTCGAAACCGGGCGCTCGGCGCGGACCACGATCTCCTTCTCGTCATCGGCGACGTCGAGACCCCATGCGGGCTTTTCCCCCTCCTCGGCGTAGGCCAACGGCAGGCCGCCGAAGAAGCGATTGAACAGCGTGTCGAAGTCGCGCCGCATCACGCTGAACGGATCAGTCTCGCGGGGCACCAGCCCCTTCCTCTCCTTCCTCCAGGGCACCATTCCGAACATCACACACCTCCTTCCAAACTCGACCCCGAGCGGGACGGACCGGTGGCCCCGAATGGCCACTTCCGGCCATATTACCTCGCTCTGATTCGGTTATGTCATCTACAAGAAAATGTGCAAAGAGCGTGCCACAGGGACAGTGTGGACGGGCAAGCAACGCATCTTGATGCTGGATCAACTGTTGCTTCTCGGCAGACGATCAACCAGCTCGTCAGAAGAGAGGATTGGGAATGCCAGATTGACGCTTAGGGATGTGCGGGAACGCCACACCTTCCAACGGCAACAACAGCGGCCAAACCGCGCTACTCCCCTCGCCCCGGTACTCCGGGGCGAGGGGAGAAAAGGCGGTTGTGTTACTCGTGCTTGTCCCCTACCAGTTGGCCCAACGGCGACGTCGTCACTTGCCCGTTGGATTCACGCAGAATATGGTCGATCTCCTCCTTGAGCAGTTCCTCGCGCTGCAGCAGCGCCTCGACGAGGCGCTCCATCTTGTCGCGATTCTTCTGCAGCAGATCGTAAGCATGTTCGTCGGCTTCACGCAGCAGGCGCTGCACCTCGTCGTCGATGAGTGCGGCCGTGCCTTCACTGAAGTCGCGCGGCTCCTGAATTTCCTTGCCCAAGAAGACGTGTTCCTCGCCGATACGGAACGACATCGGACCGAGCTTTTCGCTCATGCCCCAGTGCGTCACCATGTACCGGGCCAAGCGAGTTGCCTGTTTCAGGTCGTCTTCCTGACCGGAAAACGGCTGCCCGTACATGAGTCGGTCCGCCGCCCGGCCGCCCATTCGTACCGCCAGCCACGCTTTCCAGTAATCCAGACCGTGGTGCATCCGATCCTCGTCCGGCGGACTGACCGTGACGCCCAGGCCGCGGCCGCGCGGGATGATCGAAACCTTGGCCGGGGGGTCGGCCTTCGGTTCCAGCCAGGCGACGAGGGCGTGCCCGACTTCGTGATACGCCGTTTTCCGCTTACCCTCGGCCGTGAGAATTTCCTCGCGTTTCGGCCCCATCAGGACGCGGTCGGCGGCGTGTTCGAAGTCTTGACGGTCGATCTTGTTCTTGCCCTCGCGCGTGGCCAGCAGTGCGGCTTCATTGGCAAGGTTGCGCAGGTCGGCCCCAGTCATGCCGATCATGTTGCGCACGACGGCTTCCAGGTTGACCTCGTCGGAAAGCGGTTTGTTGCGCGTATGCACTTTCAAGATCGCCAGCCGGCCCTGCCAGGTCGGCCGGTCGATGGTGATGTGCCGATCGAACCGTCCCGGCCGCAACAGAGCCGAGTCCAGCACGTCCGGCCGATTGGTCGCCGCCATGACGATCACCGTCTCGGTCGGCTGGAAGCCGTCCATCTCGCTGAGGATCTGGTTGAGCGTCTGCTCGCGCTCGTCCGAACCGCCGCCGACGCCAGCGCCGCGCATGCGGCCGACGGCGTCGATCTCGTCGATGAATAGGATCGCGGGACTGTTCTCTTTCGCCGTCTTGAACATGTCACGGACCCGACTGGCGCCGACACCGACGAACATCTGGATAAACTCGGAGCCGCTGATGCTGAAGAACGGCACTCCCGCCTCGCCGGCGACGGCCTTGGCCAGCAACGTCTTGCCGGTGCCGGGCGGGCCGACGAGCAACACGCCCTTCGGCACCACGGCACCGAGGCGCTGGAAGCGCTCCGGCGAACGTAGGAATTCAACGATTTCCTGCAACTCCGACTTCGCATTCTGCATCCCGGCCACGTCGTCGAAGGTGATGCGCTGCTTGGTGCGTTCGTAGCGCTTGGCCGGGCTTTTGATGTAGTTGGACAGAAAGCCGCCGCCGAGCGGGTCGCGGAAGCGCGGCAGCAGGAACATAAAGATGGCGAGCAGCACCACCGCGGGTAGGACGACGAGGAAAACGATGGCCTTCAGCCAGGTGTACTGTTCTTCCTGCTGGTCCCACTGCAACGGAGCAAGGTCGGTTTTGCCGACAATCTTGCCCTCTTTGTCAAACTCCTTGTCGCGTTGAGTCAGGGTTTCCAACCGCGCGATGACGTCTTTCTCCTCGTTGACCTGAAGTCGGGTGACGGTGAAGCGGTTACCCCGCCCGATCTTCTTCGCCAGATCGTCCGGCAGTTTTTTCGGGTCGGCGACCTCCACGACAATCTGATTCGTTCCGCGGAAGATGACTTTCTTGACATTCTTGCTCGACTCGGGGTCTTTGATGAGAGAGTAAAACTCGCCCCACTCGATGGCCCCGCTCGGCTCAAGATTGGTGAACAGAAACATGCCGACGAGGACGAGAAGGATGAGCATCCACACCCAGTTCCCGCCTCCTCCCGGCGCGGGCCGGCGGCGCGGTTTACCGGCTGGCGTGGGACTCGGCCGCGGAGTGGGATCGGAGGGCATGGAGAACCTCGGTTGTAGTGACCTATCGAACCGTCGCCCTCACGAGGGAAGACGCTGGTATAAGATAGCAAATCCCTGGAAACCTGACTACGCGGGGTTGAGCGCGAACGGCGGTTGTGAACTGGACTTGGTCGGGACGCAGGTTCGAGATTTTCTGGCCGTTCGTAGCTTCGCCGTGGATTGCCTCGTTGCGGTCCTTCCTGCCAAGCCGCAAGCGGCGAGTCAACCTGCTGTTTCGCACCCGAATTGACACGTCACCGTCGTTGTGATGCCGCCGCGTGGATTGAACGCGCCGGCGACGCGGCACCGCATCGGTCGGCACGCGGCCACGAAATCATCGAGCAACCGATTGACGAGCGTTTCGTAGAAAACGCCCTGGTTGCGAAAGCGTTGGAGGTACAACTTGAGCGACTTCAGCTCGACGCACAGAGCAGCGGGAGTGTACGTGAAGGTGATCGTGCCGAAGTCGGGCTGGCCCGTCATTGGACAGAGACTCGTGAACTCGGGACAGACGATCTCGATCGTGTATTCTCGCCCGGAATACTGATTGGAGAAGGTTTCCAACTGATCGGTATGGGGGATGTCAATCGGGGACACGGACAGTTCCTCGGAACGATTTGGGGGATGTCTTTCGCTTTCAGGGTAGGAAGAAAGCGGCAGAGATGGAAGGGCAAAGCCGCCGCGCCTCGTCGGGTGACGGGGCGCGGCGAACTGCGTTATCCTTCGACAACGCGGAACAGCAGGTCGGGCGTCTTCCGCCGGTGAACGGCGGTCGCCACCTCACTGCGGAGCAGGCCGCGCGCCCGTTCGAGGTGGGCGGTGACCGTCGCGGCGTCCAGCTCGGCCGGTTTGTACACGGTCACCAGCAGACGCACGGACGTCGGGAACGGCACAACCGACTGGACCAGCAGGTCGCGCAGCACGTCGTCAGCGCAACCGGCCAGTACAGCCGTCAGGGTTTCTTGTACCTGGCCGCAGAGCAGCAGCGCTTTGCGGTTCGGCACCTTGACCGTCCCCTCGGGACGATCGTAGCGCGGATCCTGTCCATCTTGCGGGCCGACCTCGGAACAGCCGGAGAGCAGGTCTTTTCGAGATACGTGGCGGAAAGGCATGATTACTCCCGTGTCAAACGGGCCGGCGGCACCGCGAACCCGGCCCAATGGTTGAGTTCTTCGCAGATAGGATAACGGGAGAGCCGATCAGGCGCGGAGGCCGCGGCTCGACGATGCAGCGCGAATGGCAAGTGCAAGCATAGCCGGCCTCCTTTATCGGAAAGGATGAGGGAAAACAGTGTGTGAATAATAACCCTGACTTCGACGAAGTCAAGGCCGGGGCGAACCATCGGAACGAGCAGTCTCGTCACTCATACGCGATCGCTTCCGGTATCCGCAGCCGGGTTGCATGCCACGCCGGCAACAGGCCGACCAGCGTCGCCGACAGCACCGCGGCGAGGGCCACGATGCTGGACGCCAGCCACGGGAAACGCAGCGGAAACAGGAAACCGGCCTCGTCCAGCAAGAGCACGTCGAGGACGTACCATTCCAGCACGTAACCCATCGCCAGCCCCAGCACCGCTCCGACCAGGCCCATCAACGCGGCCTCGGCCAGCACCGAGCGCAGGATTTGCGCCCGCGACGCCCCGACGGCTCTCAGCAGGCCGAATTCGCGCGTCCGTTGCAGCACGGCGATGAACAACGTGCTGACGACGCCCAGCAGCGCCACCAGGCCGACCAGTACTTGCTGGGCATAGGCGAGGCTGTAGACCTTGAGCAGCCCCGACGAGATTTCCTCGCGCACCTTGTCGCGTGAGGCGACGAACAGGACGCGTTTGCGGCCCCAGGCTTCCAGCCGGTCTTTCGCCGCTTCCGCGTCGGCCCCGTCTTTCAAGAACACGTCGTACATGTCCACCTTGTGGTCGCCGAACGTCTCGCGGTACCAGGCACGGTCCACCAGGACGACGCCGCGGTTCCATAGGTAGTCCTCGACGGTATCAACCAGTTCCAGCTCGACGTCCCCTGCGCGGCCGGGGACCATGAAATGGTTGCCAGGCCGGAGATTGTACAGAGCGGCGAAATTCTCCGAAACCAGCACGGGTTGCACCTGGCGGCGTTCGGTTGTTCGGGCCAAAGTGGCGGAGGCCGCGAGCACAGGCCCCAGTCCCGGCGGAGAGCCGAGCAGACCCGCGGTACACGCGGCGAAAACCGAAAGCGGCCAACGATCCCGCAGCTGCGGATAGCGGGCCAGGGTGCGCGACAGGAAGCGGCGGTCGTCGTGTCCAAAGGCTTTCGTGTCGATGGCTACCAGGAGGATGAAGCGGTTGCGGAAGTTAAGGAGGTGAATGTGCGCGGCCAGGACGGCCTCGGCTTCCGGCAGCTCGGCCTTGATCTGTTCGGCGAGCGTCTCGTCCATCGGCACTTGCATGGCATTGTTCTCGATGGCGCTCCCCCCGGTGACGTACATGTCCGCCGAGATCTTGTGATCGAGCCAACCCAGGATCGTGCGCTTCCGAGGAGACGATGAAGCCGCTCGTTTGCACCAAGAGCGCCGTCGTCGCCGTCAGTGCCGCGATGACCAGGCCGACACGCCGCGAGCTGCGCACCAGATTGTCGGCGGCCAGGCGACCCTCCAGCCCAAGCAGTCTGCCGAACAGCGGATGGAACACCCGTCCGACGACGCCGGAGAAGAGCGGCGTGGCGACGACACCGGCCAGCATCAACAGCACGATGCCGCTGAAGGCCCCCGCCCGGCGCGGCATTTCCTCGCGGTAATGCGTACACAGGATACAGCCCAGCACCAGGGCCGCGACCACACCGATCTTCAAGAGCAAGCGAATGAGACCGGACACCAGCGGAACGCGGCGAACGGCATCGGCCGGTTCTTCGCGCGCCGCTTCCAGCGCCGGCATAAGCGACGCCGTCACCGTCGCCACGACACCGGCGGCCAGCGCGATCAGCGCCAGACCCGGCCGCAGGATGATGGAGCTCTCGTTCAATGGCGCTACGATGTCGCCGATGACCTTGCGGATAGGACCGATGGCGATGCGTGCCAGAAGGTAGCCGAGCGGTATGCCCAAACACGAGCCGAGTACGCCCAGCGCCAACGCCTCACCCACGAATAGTCGGGCGATCTGGCTCCGCGTGGCACCGACCGATCGAAGGATGCCGATGTCGTGCCGCCGCTCGGCGACGCTAACGGAGAGGGCGTTGTAGACGAGGAAAAGCCCGATCACCAGTGCCCCAGCGCCCCCGAGGTGGAAACCGAGTTGAAGCCCTGCCGTCACGTCGCGGATCGAGTCGTTGTACTCCTCGACGGTCCGCACCTCGGCGCGCTTGCCGATGATCTCCCTCAAATGATGCTTCGCCTGGTGAATGCGGTGATGCATCTCCCGTTCGTCGGCGGTCGGTTCGACGTCGATGTTGATCTGGCCGATGTACTCGGGCCACTCCGGATTCAAGATCGCCGAGGCGTTGCTCAGTTCCATGAGCAGGCAGCCGTCTCCCAAGAACGCGGCCGGGCTTTCCTTGTCGATCGTCACGATGCCGACCAGGCGGACGGGCGTCTTCTTCTCGCCGATCTCGACGTGGAACACGCGGTTCGCCAGGCCCAACTGCTTTAACTCGTCAGCGAGTTGACTGCCGGCGAGGAGCGGTTTTTCCCCCTTCGCCGTCATGTCGAGGAAATCCGAAAACGTCGCGGTGATCTGGTACGTCATTCCCCACTCGCGCGCCTTGTCGTTGGCAGCGGTGTCGTCTTTTCCAGGCTTCGGCAATTCGATGCCCAGGACGAGGACCGAACGATCCTCGACTTCGGGGATGGTGACTCGACCGGTAATCAGGGGGTTGACCGATCGGACACCCGGCACGTTCGCGTCTCGGATTTCATCGACGAGCCTCACCGACATGCCGGTTTGCCCGTTGATGACGACGAGATCGGCGACGCCTGAGAAGGGGCTAACGGCCTCCTCGGCGGCCTTGACCAGCGTGGCGTTAAGCGTTTGCGTGGCGACGAGAGTGGCGACGCCGAGAGAAATGCTGAGCATCACGAGCAGCGTGCGCATCCGATGCCGGCTAAGGTAGCGAAGGCTGAGGGTGAGATGGACGTCCATTCCGAACCAATTCGCCAGCATCGCGCGTCCCCGGTCCCCGTTTAGCCGCGAGCTTCTGCGAGCGCTTCCCAAGCGCTCGCAGAAGCTCGCGGCTAAACGGAAGCAATTCTCGGATGTCCCTTGCGATCCGACCGCTGATCGATGCGCTCGATCAGGCCGTCACGGATGTGGACGATCCGGTCGCCGTAGGCCGCCGCGGTCGGATCGTGCGTCACCATGACGACGGAGCGTTTGCCGTCATCGGGCAGGCCGCGCAACAACGTCAGCACCTCACGGCTGGTAGCCGTGTCGAGGTTGCCGGTCGGTTCGTCGCAGAGAATGGCTTCCGGATGCGACACGAGAGCGCGGGCGATGGCGACGCGTTGCATTTCGCCGCCGGACATTTCCTCGGGATAGTGGTCGGCGCGGTGGCTCATTCCGACTCGCTCCAGCGATTCGGCCGCCTCCTTCAGCGCCTTGCCGCGCGGGCAACCGCCGAGGAGCAGCGGCAAGGCGACGTTCTCCGCCCCCTTGAGCGTCGGCAGCAGATTGAAAAATTGGAAGATGAAGCCAATGCGTGTCCGCCGCAGCAGCGAGCGCTCCCGATCGGACATGGCGTTGAGGTCGCGGCCGCCGAAGATTGCCTTGCCGCTGGTCGGTGTATCGAGAGCGCCGAGCAGGTGCATCAGTGTCGATTTGCCGGAGCCGGACGGCCCCATGATGGACACGAACTCGCCGGCGGCGATGCGCAGGCTAACGCCGCGCACGGCCTGCACCGATCGGCGGCCTTGCAAATAGACCTTCGTTACGTCAACCAGTTCCATCATGGACGTTGTCCGTCGTCCTTTACCCGTTTAGCCGCGAGCTTCTGCGAGCGCTGAATGCAGCGCTCGCAGAAGCTCGCGGCTAAACGAAACTCAAGCCGCCGCCGCCCCTGGCGCCGGGCCGACTATGTGCGTCAAGATACCGAGCAGACAATCGACCTGCGCGATGGTATACTCGGCAAGATCATCGGTAATCACGTTGTCCTTCAGACGCAGGAAACGCCACAGACTGCCCGTCGTCACAGCGCCAAACACCGCATCGATGGCTTTCCCCTCGCGCTGGTTGAAGCGAAGCGCTCCCACCATGCCAGCGATGCATTGGCCGAGCCCCTCGGTGATATTGTCGCGCTTTGCTTCGAAAATCACCATCACCGGCGCTGCGATGAAGGGTTGCTGCGGGGAACGGCCGATGATGAAGTCACAGTATCCGGTCAGCCTCGCGTCCGGGTCGGCATTGAACTCCAGGCCGGAGTAGACACCGATCTCGCCACGATAGCGCCACCAGAATTCGCTGAGTATGGGACTGACCATCCACATTGATCGGCCGAATTCCGTGTTGAGCGTGATGGCCAAACGAGAGTTCACGGCAAGGACCTCACGCAGCGCCGGGGTGGCCGGTACATCCGGAACACCGGCGAACAGGTCGGCGCGTGCCGGACCGTAAGACCAAATGTCCGCAGCACGCTGGGATACGTGAAATCGCTGAATGCCATGGCCTTCCTTCCTATTCTCCGCGCCGTCGCCCGGCTCTCTCGAATAAACGCGCCAGCGACAACCGGAACCCCGGCAACACGTCGCCCCCGTCCAGCGTCCCATCGGCCGCGACAGGGGTACTGACATCCGGCGCAGTGAACACCTCGGCCGTATGGGTATCCGGGTCGATCTGCCAGACGAGCCGGACTCCCGCGGCGAAGTAGTCTCGCCGCTTGCGGGCCATCTCCGCGCGGGTGTTTCCGGGGCTGAGCACTTCGATTGCAAGGGCCGGGATCAGCGATGCGATCTGCTCAGCGGGTAGCTCCCTGTTGGGAATTAGCGACCACGGGACATAGGACACGTCCGGCAGCCGCACCAGTCCCCTGGCGAGACGCAGCGTTGAATCGGCAGCAAAACAGATAGCCGAGTCGTGCTCCTCCAGGAACTCGTCCATGTAACGGAAGACGATTCCACCCACCCGGCCCTCGTAGTATCCCATCGGCTTCTCCACCAAGGTGCCATCGACCAGTTCGACGAGCCGTTTATCGACGCCGTCAACGTAACGGATCACGTCTGCTTCTGTCGCCATCCCTGGCCGCGGATCCCACAGCACGCGCTCCGGGGGGACGTCGCCCAGCAGATGGAGCAGATCGGCGATGGTCACGATCGGATCGGCGGCCAGCGTCACGGGTGAAGAAACGGAAGACATCGGCAATACCTCCAACTCACTGCCGCAGCTTTTTATACTTGATCCGGTGCGGTTGGTCCGCCTCGACTCCGAGCCGCTGTTTCCGCTGCGTCTCGTAGATCTGGTAGTTGCCCTCGCACCACACGGTCTTGCTTTCGCCCTCGAACGCCAGAATGTGCGTGGCGATGCGATCGAGGAACCAGCGGTCGTGGCTGATGACCACCGCACAACCGCCGAAGTTCAGCAGCGCTTCTTCCAGCGCACGCAGCGTATCGACGTCAAGGTCGTTCGTCGGCTCGTCGAGCAGCAGCAGGTTGCCGCCGCTCCGCAGCAGCTTCGCCAGGTGAACGCGATTCCGCTCGCCCCCGGAGAGTTCGCCGACCTTGCGCTGCTGATCCGGCCCCTTGAAATTGAACTGGGCCACGTAACTGCGCGACGCCACTTTGCGTTTGCCCAGCATCAGGTAATCGACGCCGCCGGTGATCTCCTCGAAGACCGTCTTGTTGGCGTCGAGGGCATCGCGGTTCTGATCGACGTAGGCCGCCACGACTGTCTCACCGACCTGGAGCTTGCCCGCGTCCGGTTTTTCCTGGCCGACGATCATGCGAAACAGCGTCGTCTTGCCGGCGCCGTTGGGTCCGATGACGCCGACGATGCCGCCGCGCGGCAGGTCGAAATTCATGTCCTCCATCAGCAGCAGATCGCCATAGCCTTTGCGCACGCCCTCGGCTCGCACCACGACGTTGCCGAGGTGCGGCCCTGGCGGAATCTGGATCTGCACGGCTTCCTCGCGCTCGTCGTATTCCTGGCTGGCGAGTTTCTCGTAGGCACTGAGGCGAGCCTTGCTCTTGGCGACCCGAGCGCGTGGGGCCATCTTCGCCCACTCCAGTTCGCGGGCCAACGCTTTTCGGCGGGACGACTCCTGCTTCTCCTCGTTGGCCAACCGAGCGCGTTTCTGTTCGAGCCAGCCGGTGTAGTTGCCCTCGTAGGGATAGCCCCGGCCGCGATCGAGTTCGAGGATCCACTTGGCGACGTTGTCGAGGAAATAGCGATCGTGCGTGACGGCGACGACGGTGCCGTGGTACTCTTCCAGGTGCCGTTCGAGCCAGGCCACCGACTCCGCGTCGAGGTGGTTCGTCGGTTCATCCAGCAGCAGCAAATCCGGCTTTTGCAGCAGCGTCTTGCACAGGGCGACGCGCCGCCGTTCGCCGCCTGAGAGCGTGGCCGGCATCGCATCGGGAGGCGGCAAGCGCATGGCGTCCATAGCGATTTCAAGCTGGCGATCGAGGTCGTAAGCATTGGCTGCATCGATCTTGTCCTGGACCCGGCTCATCTGGTCCATGATCTTGTCGATCTCATCCGGCGACGCCTCGGCCATTTTGTTGCCCAGTTCCTCCTGCTTCGTGAGCAAGCCACGGATGGGAGCGACGGCTTGCTCGATATTGCCGCGGACGTCGGTCGTTTCGTCGAGGCGCGGCTCCTGAGGAACGAAACCGACGGAGAAGCCGGGAGTTAACCGAGCATCGCCGAGAAAGTCCTTGTCTTGCTGGGCCATGATGCGCAGCAGCGTACTTTTGCCCGCACCGTTGGAACCGATCACGCCGATCTTCGCGCCAGGGTAGAACGACAGCCAGATGTCTTTCAGAACTTCGCGCTTGCCATACAACCTCGTGAGGCGTTCGATGGTGAAGATGTATTGTTCCGCCATAGGTGCCCTCCTCCATCGGGGCGATACCTCCTCCCTGCGCCAATCGGGGATGAAATAATTCCGGTTGCGTACCTGGAAGACGGCAGGGGTTCGTTTACACTATCGGAGTACCGCGGGAAGGTCAAACCCAGCCGCAGAGAGGCTACGCTCGACGGTTGCCCGTCGGCAAGGTAATAGGAAACGAGCGATTATGACGGACAGTGAAGCGATGCACCTGGCGATTGCCAAGTGTCGTGAAGGGATCGCCGCGGGTCAATCGCCGTTCGGTGCAGCGGTGTTGCGCGGCGACCGGATCATCGCCTGCACACACAACACGGTTTGGCGCGGCACCGACCCGACCGCTCATGCCGAGGTGAATGCGATCCGTCAGGCATCTGCCGCGTTGCAGACGATCAACCTGAGTGGCTGCACGATGTTCACGACCTGCGAGCCTTGCCCGATGTGCCTGGCAGCCATTCATTGGGCGAAGATCGAGCGCGTCGTTTATGGCGCGAGCATCGCGGACGCGCAGACCGCCGGTTTCAGTGAATTGCACATTCCCGCTCAGGAAATGGTTATGCGCGGAGGCAGCAATCTGATCGTCGAGGGCGGCGTCTGCCGCGACCAGTGCCGGGCGCTATTCGACGAGTGGCACGCCGCCGGCCGAAGCGAGACGTATTGAGGAGCGGACCGCCAGCACAATCCCGTGATGCAGGACCGACACAGCAGAACTCGCCCTGACCCGACCCGAAACCTATAATGGCACCGGCCCGCCGCGCGGGCGGCGAGCGTTTTCATCCTTCGTGCGAGGAGACCAAATCATGGCCGACTCCCCCGAACCACAGGTTGAACCGAAGCCTCACGTTCACAAAGAGTACGAAGATCCGCATTACCACGACGAGGACGATATCGTCCCACCCGTGGACGACGATGCGCCGCACGGCACACACGTCAGCGGCAGCCAGAAAGCGCCGCGCCGTCTGCCGCCGCCGCGCCGCCGTTTCCTCGATGACTGACAACCTGGTGAGCACGCCGCGCCAGCAAGTGCATTTGCCGGCGCGGCGTGCTCACGTCTCTGGGAGAATCGACATGCGACCGAACCCGGTGAAACGGGCGTTGAAGGCCGGACAGGCGTCCGTGGGCACCTGGCTGTCGCTGGGCAGCATCACGGCGGCGCGATTCATGGCCCGAGCCGGGTTCGCCTGGCTGACGGTGGACATCGAACACAGCCTGGTCGATTGGGAAACCGCCACGCATATGTTCGCGTCGATCGCCGACGCCGACTGTGTGCCGCTGGCGCGCGTCCCGGCCAACCGTCACGACCACATCAAGCGCGTGCTGGACAACGGGGCGCACGGCATCGTCGTCCCGATGGTGTGCTCGCGCCGAGGCCGAAGCCGCCGTCTCCGCCTGCCTCTATCCACCTCACGGCGACCGCAGCGTCGGCGGCAGCGTTCACGCCCTGAACTTCAAGACGACGGCCGCCGACTACTTCGCCCACGTCAACGAGGAACTGCTGATCGTCCTCCAGTGCGAACACATCAAGGCGGTCGAGGACGCGGACAAGATTTTCTCGGTGCCGGGCATTGACGCCATCTTCGTCGGCCCCAACGACCTGGCGGCGAGCATGCGCGGCAAGGACGGCAAAGGCCCGAGCGGCGAAGCGACGACGCAGGCGATGAAGCACATCCTGGCGACGTGCAAGAAGTACGGCGTCGCGCCCGGCGTCCACTGCTTCAGCGGCGAGGAAGTGAAGGCCCGCGCCGAGGAAGGATGGCAGTTCATGGCGATCAATAGCGAGCTGAAGATGATGCTCGACGGAGCGAGTGCGGCGATGGCGAAGATGGGGACGCAGCAGAAAGCGGAGACGGCGAATTACTGAGTTGGTTGCGGCTTCGCTGAATCGTGGAAAAAGCGGATTGGCAAATGCCCATCCTCTTTCTGCTCCGTTGTAACGGAAAGGACGGCAAGATGCAGCGGAGAACTCTGTTTAGTGAGCTTACAGGCAACGCCGTCAGCTTACTTGGGTTGCTAATTTGCGTGGCGGCGTGCGTGTTTCCTTTTCTGTTCTTTTTCTTCGTTCCCGTGCTCCCAACACACAATAATTCACTCATCGTCTTACTTGCGTTGTTGGTTTTTGCGTTGGGAGCCGCAATCGTGCAACTGGGACGAAGGATGACAGCGCTCCGAGCGGGCGACCAGAGAGCTAATGACTCGCGCCGCCCAGTCTTGCTACTCCGATCTTTCTCCGACGACCATAAGGAGATAAGCGAACCGAGAAAAGGACTCCAATCGAGGGTGTTGGGTTTCCTATTCGGATACACGGGAGGGTATTGGGTTTCCTATTCGGACACTCTGGAAGTGATGCTCACCGATGTCCTATCCCGCCTCGGACCCGTATTAGAAACTGTCCGATAAGTGGTGTCAAGCCACTTGGCGATACTGAAATTCGTCTTGGTTCTCCTTCGGACACAAGCGGTTGAGCATCAGATGAATCATGGCCAAGCGGATCATGGCTTCCGACGACCGCACCGTCTTCTCTCGGTCTACACTCAGCCGTCGGCACTTGCCCAGCCAAGCGAACGTCCGCTCCACCGTCCACCGGATCGGCAGCTTGACCCAGCCCGCAGATCCTTCCGGACGCCGCACGATGCACAGTTCCCAACGCCCCTCATGCTCCTCCACCCACTGGTAGAGGACGAAGTTGTGGTACTTGGTGTCGGCGAACATACGCTCGACCCGGCTCATTGGCTGGCCCTCCAACCGAGCGAACAACTCGGCCGCTGCTTTGGCGTCGTCCACGTCGGCGGCCGTCACCAATACCGCCAGCAGCAAACCCATGCTGTCAACCACGATATGGCGTTTGCGACCATCGACGTTCTTGGCGTTGTCCCGGCCACGCTGTTCGCCGCCGGAGGTGGTATCGACGGATTGGCTGTCCACGCTCGCGGTGGTGCGGGGCGCGTAGGGCTTTTCCGCCGTGCGGACTTGGCAGCGGAGACGGTCGTGGATCTCCTCCAGGGTGCCGTTGTGGCGCCACTCATTGAAGTAGCCCCAGACGGTACTCCGGGGTGGGAAGTCCTTGGGGAGGTAGCGCCACTGACAGCCAGACCGCAACAGGTAGAAAATGGCATCCGCGACGTCGCGCATGTCGGTTTGACGAGGACGTCCTCCGGGGTACACGGGGATGGAGGGCTTGACGAGCGACCACTGCGCGTCGGTCAAGTCGCTAGGATATTGTTGAGTTCGCATACCCTATTCTACGCAGCTGAGCAGCTGGAGACCCACTTATCGGACAGTTTCTTAGCTATTGGAAAGCCCGGTGAACTTATCGCGCCGTTCGGTGCGGCCAGAGAGTATGTCGATCACGACACCTGGAAAAACACCGTCGAGAGGCTGGTGGCTGAATGCAGAATGGTAGTGATGATTATGGGGAAGATCAAGGGCTCCGATGGCCTCGCTTGGGAGGTCGAGCGGCTCCGCGTCTGGACCACTCCGAGAAAATAATGCTTGTGATGCCGCCTGTCGAGCCACATGTCGCGCACAGTCGCTGGGACGGTTTTCGTAAAATCTTCGGGGACGTTCTTCCCCCTTACGTCGGCGGTGAATTGCTTGTAACATTTCGCAGACAACTGGATGAAGCCGCGCACCTGCGACTATCGCCATGGTTGAGAGACTCGATGAGCTACAGCGCCGAAAAGCGCAACGCAGGGATTACGCGAAAGTCCTGCGCATGGTCGTTTCTTACGAACTCCCTACGAACGGGCCGTTTGATATGCGATGCCAACATTATCACGAGTGGATTAGTTATTCAAGGACATCGACTTGCCCAGCCTGCGGGGCTCCTGCCCTTACGCCCGGGGCTCCTCCAACACGCGAACAGTCGCAATCACCGGAGGGTGAATCAAATCCGTTCATTTTTGGTTAGGTTTCTCTGCCCGCAGGAAACGCGAGGAAGCCGACATGAGCGCAACATCGCTCCCTGTTAAGCCCGCCCAGGAAAGCCCACGCGATCGATTCGAGCGCCTCGCCGCGGAATGGAAGACAAAATCCCGGCACCTCTCGAATACTGCGCAGATGGCCATGCTGGATGCGTACCAGCGCATCATCGGGATGGGATGGGCTGCTGTTCCGTTCATTCTGGAAAAGCTGCAGCAGGAGCCGGATCAGTGGTTCTGGGCGCTGGAAAAAATCACGGACGACAACCCTGTCCCTACCGAAGCGGCGGGGAAAGTACGGCAGATGGCCGAGGCGTGGGTAGCCTGGGGTAAGGAAAGGGGCATCCTACCGTCATGAGTCTGATGGCGCTTTTCGCCCGGTTGACACCGATTAACCACCGGATAACGAGCCCGGCCAATCCGGACTACAACTGCATCGCCTGGTCGGCCGGTGACACGGAGCGCTGGTGGCAACCTGGTCAGTTCTGGCCCACGCCCGCACAGGAAGGGGAGTTTGGCATCGCTATCCTGGAACATGCAATGGAAAGCCGGGGGTATGAAGACTGCCACATGGACGCCGGCCTGGAGCCCGGTTTTGAGAAAGTCGCATTGTACGGGAATAACTTTCTCTACACCCATGTGGCACGACAACTGGTCAGTGGAAAGTGGACAAGCAAAATCGGTTTCCTCGAAGACATCGAACACGAGAGCCCCGAAGATCTAACTGGAGCCGAATACGGGCAGGTGGTTGAGATCATGAAGCGTGCCAATCCGTAAGCCACTTTCGCACCGACTCTTATACGACCGCGACCGGATCGCTTTCACTCCGGCTCGCCCAAACCGTCGCCTCCGGCCATTGCCGTCCGATGCGCACCGCCAGTTCTTCGACACCGAAGCGCTCCGTCCGGCGGAGGATCATTCTCCGCCTGCGTCACGGGTGTGAAGCTCCAGCCAGGCAACAATGCCATTGAGGTTCAGTTTTCGCGTCACAATGTCGATCACGAACGCATACTTTTCATCCTCGGTCGCTTCCAGGCAAGCGCCATTCAAGCGTAAGAAAACGTCCATCGCGCTGAACGCCGTGCGTTTGTTGCCGTCGACGAATGGGTGATTGGTGGCCAAAGAATGCAGCAAAGCGGCTGCCTGACCATTGCGGTCGGCGTGGAAGAGTTCTCCGCCGAATCCGCTCTGGGGTCGAGCTACTGCCGAGTCGAGCAAGCCCAAATCGCGAACCCCTGCCGCGCCCCCAGTCGCTTCCAGCATGGCCAGGTGAATCCCAAGCACTTCATCAACGGTTAGGAAACGACTCATTCCGCCAGCCTATTGAGCAGCCCGAGGTTTTCTTGGATGCTGGCCTGAAGGTGGTGGCGAACCTCGGGGGCCAATTCCGGCCCGCGAGAGGCGATCATTTGGTCGAGCTGTCGGTTGACAAGCCCCTCCACCGAGTCGATACCCTGTTCGCGCGCCAACTCTTCCAATGCGCACCAGCGAGATTCATCTAATGAAAGCGTGATCGTGTGCATGGTTCTCTCCGCAATCCTTACACGCATTGTACTGGATCGCTCTCGCGCCGACTCGCCCACGCCATCACATCGGACCATTGCCGACCGATCCGCTCCGCCAGTTCTTCGACCCCAAAGCGTTCCGTCGCATAGTGCCCCGGCAGCAGCAGCGCCACGCCGCGCGTCCTGGCGTCGAGATAATCGTGAAAGCGCATCTCGCCGCTGAGGAAGACATCGGCCTCGCGCAGGCCGCATCAGACAGAAACTCCCCCGCCGCACCACATGCCACCGCCACGCGCTTTACTTCGCGCTCCACATCGCCGACGATCTGCACCGCTCCGGCTTTCAGGACAGTCTTTGCGGTGCGCGCCAATTCGCCGAGAGTGGTCGGTCGTTCCAATTCGCCGATGCGTCCTTCGCCGAGCGATGACGTCGGCGGCTTCAGCGGATAGACGTCGAAGGCCGGCTCCTCATAGGAATGCGCCTTCCGCATAGCGGCGACTACGGCATCGACATTCCTTTCAGGGCAGACGACTTCCAATCGCCATTCGCTGACTTCCTCGCGTCGCCCTTTCGCGCCGACGGTCGGATTGGCGGCGTCGGTGCCGAAGAAGGTGCCGGTGCCGGCGAGGCGGAAACTGCACTCGCGGTACTGGCCGATGTTACCGGCCCCCGCGGCGAACAGGGCGTCGGACACCGTGGCCAGATCCTTGTCGGGCACGAAGACGACGACCTTGCATGACCGGGCGTCATCGCGGCGCCGCAACGGGGTGAGGCTCGTCAGGCCGAGGCGACGGGCCAGCGACTCGTTGATGCCGCCGGCCGCGTTGTCGAAAGCCGTGTGCGGGCTGTAGACAGCGACACCGGCCCGGATGAGCGACAGAAGCATTCGCCCTTCCGGCGTGGCATCGGTCAGCCGTTTGACAGCGCGGAAGAGGATGGGGTGATGGGTGACGATGAGCTGCGCGCCCGTCTCCACGGCTTCAGCGGCGCTCTCGGGCGTCACGGTCAGACAGGTCATAACGTGTGTCACGGCGGCGCCGCGCTCGCCGAGCAATAGGCCGACGTTGTCCCAGTCCGCGGCAAGCGATAGCGGATTGACGCGATCCAGAAAGTCAAGAATGTTGGCGACCGTGGGCATTACGATTTCCTCGCCGCCGCTGGCGGCTTAGCATCTGCTAGGCCGCCAGCGGCGAAGACTCTACACTCGATACGTCACATCCAGTTGCGGCGTCTCGATGCGCTTGCCGCCGTCCACCTTGCTCTGCACCAGGAAATCGAGCATCCCCGTCGTCAGCAGGGTGCGCTCGATGGGATAATCCGTCTTGCCGTTGACGATCATCTTGGCGGCGTGCTGCACGAGAAAGCTGAAATGATCGCGCTGCGGCTTCGGCAGCTCGTACCAGCAGGCACGCGGCTCCGTCTCGCCCTTGACGCGGCCGGCGAAGGCGAATTCTCGAACGTGCTTCGGCGACAGATACGCCGCCGCTTTCAGACCGTCGCGGTATTCGACCAGGTAAACAAGGGCGTCGAGATCGACTTCTTCGATCTTGCCTTTCCGTTCGCCTGGAACCTTTACCATCGCGGCATCGAGCAAGGAGCGATCCCAACGGCCGGCCTTTGCCGCAGCCCACGCCGCTTTGCCCGCCAACGCCTGCACAGCCTTGACGCCCGTCTCGCCGCCTGGTCGAGTTTCAGTCATCACTTGCAGCGCCTCCAGCGTGTGGAAGCCGTACACCTCGAAATGGCCGTAGCCGACCGCCAGCGCCGCCTGCCACGGCGTCCCCAGCTTCGGCCGCAGGTCGGGATGGCGGTACGTCACCGGCACCGACGAGCCGGCCATCATCGGAAAGCCGAGGTCGCGGCCCTGCTGCACCATCCACTTCGCATCGTCCCACGAGTAAGCCAGGTGCTTGTCGTTGAAGACCGGCACGCCGCGGCCGCTCTTCTTGAAGACCGCAACCACCTCCTCGAAGAACTTCCGCCGGGGGTAGAGGATCTGTCCCCTGGCGTTGGTCGGGTATTGGCCGTGCTCGCCGACGATCAGCACGCCGTCCACCGCCAGCTTGTCGCCGCCGAGCGTCAGGGCCTCGGCGATGCTCGACGCCAGCGGGATCTTCCAGCGCTTCGCCAGCGGCCGGCCGATGTCTTGGTCATCGATCTGGTCGATGTACAGCGACGCAACGTGGCACGGCGGCGGATAGCTCTTGCCGACGATACTGAAGCCTTCCATGAACCGCGTCACGATATTGTCGGCGTGACTGTAACGGAAGTAGGCGGTGACGATGGCGGCGACTTTTTTCGGCGACGCGGGCGGATCGATCACCTGACCGCCGGCGCGGGCGCCGAGCAGCGCGGCGCCGACGGTTGCGGTGTTGTGGAGAAACTGACGGCGCGTGGTCATGTCGATACCCTCATCGTTTAGCTGCGAGCTTTTGCGAGCGCTGACCCAGCGCTCGCAAAAACTCGCGGCTAAACGATCGAGCGCATGTATTCGAGAAACTTCCGCGCGCAGCGGTCGAGGTTCTCCTCGTTACCGCCGCCGCGCAATGGCGAGCACATTTCATACGCCACGTATCCGCGATAGCCGCACTCCTTCAAGACGCGGAAAAACGTGCGATAGTCGATGAATCCTTCTCCCATCGGCACCGCGCGCACGGCATCGGACTCACGGACATAGTTCAATAACGGCGGCTGATAGCGAAAGCGCGGCCTCCGGACATAGTCGGCGACCGTTGTGTGGACCATGTGCGGGGCCAGCGACCGGGCAGCAGCGGCAAGGTCGTCGCCGTGCAGCGCCGGCGCCCAGGCATCGAACATCGCCTTGCAGTTCGGTTCGCCGACGTCGGCCAGCATGTCGAGCAGGCTTTGCCAGTGTCCCGCCAGATCGTGATGGTTCTGCACACCGACGGTGACGCCGAGCGGAGCGGCCCGGCGAGCGCATTCCTTCAGCGAGGCCACGCAGCCGTTCCACAGTTGATCGAAGCTCGCCGCGGGGTGGTCGAACCCTGTGAAAATGCGGACGAGATCGCAGTCGAGTTCGCGCGCCAGACGGCACAGTTCACCGACGTACAGGATCTGCATTTCGCGCGCAGGAATGTCGGGCCGGTCGGCGCCCATCGAGAAGTCGGTGTAGCCGGCGAGACAGGCGACCTTCAGTCCGAGGCCCGCGAGACGGTCGCGCAACCGGCGGCGCGCGTCGGCGTCGAAATCGAGGAGCGACAGGTGCGGCCGCTTGGCCATGAGCATGACAGCCTCAAAACCGAGCGTCTTCGCTCGGAGCAGGAACTCGTCAAGTGACAGCCGAGCCTGTCCCGGCCAGACGCCGGCATAGCTGACGGAATGCAGCGCGGGTTTCATGGCGTGTGGTTCCGTCTGTAAAAGGGTTCTGTCGGTTCGTCATGTTACGACGACTGAACCAGGTTCTCAAGCAACTATTTCATCGGAAGCGATTTCCGCGATCTTCCTACCCTATGCGCTCTATCGAGTTCTATCGGTCCTGTGGAATCAGGAAACGCATTCGGATAGAATCGAGTGAGGTAAAACTTCTCTCGCCCTCAATGAATCATGCAACCGTCAGGACCAGCCTGGAGATACTCGAATGGCGCCTGGCGGCCAGATCGATCCGATCTACCCCGACCCGAGCCGTAGGAATGGTTACCTTTACTTCTTTTACGGAAAACACCACGGCGGAGGCGGGGCCGACGATGCCAGGTGGTCACTCGACTTGAGCCAACCCGAGGAGTTCATGGTCTTCGACACGGCCGACTTCCATAACATTTCGGACGATCGGGGTTGGCTGTACGGTATCTTACGCTCTGCGGACGGAAGTTTGCGTGACTTGGGGACTCGGCAACAGCAGGTTGCGGAGTTTCCCCGCGCGGACGAAGGAATTCCGTGGCACGGCTACCCCAGTTGGCCTCTGGGCCAGGCAGCGCCACCACGCCGGCGCGGTGAGAAGTTTCGGCCCTCGAAAGAAGTCTTCGAAAGTATGCAGGCGGCGGGATTGATCACCGAGCGCGAGCGAAAACGCTTGTACAAGGGGAGACACGTATGAACTCATTCACTCCCGTTTCGTTGCCGCCTGGATTTGAAGCCTCCTGGGCGGGTCCCGGCCCTCGTGATGGCGACTTTTGTTTCGGATCGGAAGACGGTAGGTGGATCATTCAGACCGCAGAGGGTGTGTCCTACGAATGCCGCGATCCCGCTGGCGACATCGAGGAGGCAATCAACGGTGTCGCCTTCCTGGAAAATGTGACTGCCGTAAGCACGCGCGCCGAAGTAGCATTTATCACCGGCCCGTCGCAAGGCGAAAACAAGACTATTCGTTCCGGAGACCCACACGGTGCGCACGGAGTCCTTGCAACCGCTTCCGGCTACTTCGTTGCTCCACTCGGGAGATCAGGATTGATGATGGTGAAACCGGAAACTGGCTCGAAACAGTCTGTCGAGATCATCCTGGGGCCGAAAGGCGGTCTCAATTTTTATCAGGCGATCAGCCTCCCAACAACCAGCCGCAAAGAGATCCTTGTCTCGCTACCCGCCTCGGCGGTGTTGCCGCGATAGACATTTCGAGGGAGGAGCAGAAACGGGACATGAGTTCCATCACGTTTCCGGGTCTGGATGTCATCGATGTCTGTTCTCTCAGCTCGGCCAGCGCGGAACCTGCCGTTTGTGCGGTGGGGAGAGATTGCACGTTGCTATTCTTCCGCGATGTATGGAATGACCGCCAGCCGAGTACCCTCAAGTTCAAAGACATCTCTGGAACGGCCTACCGCGTGATGAGTTCACGTGGGCATCTTTTTCTCCTTACAAGCAGCGGCTTATTCATTTTTGCCGGCCTTGCACGGCGATTCCTAGAAGGAGAGTCTATCGACAGCACTCCGACGCCTGGTCGGATAATTCCGTTGGAAGCGGTGGACGCGAATCTAGCTGGCGACCACTGGCTCCTGATCGTCATGCCAGACGGAGTAGTAAAGGCCGATGTCGATTTACTCGTCGGGAATGTCCGAGCCACTCCGCCCAACGGAGACGAGCAGGAATATAACCCGACTCTGATTCAGCCCACCTGGACAGCGCGAGAAATGGCATCGACACTCATCGCGGCAAGTTGAGACTGTGCGGGTCGTTCTTGCCCTGGAAATGAGTCTGTGTGACCTACGCTTCACCCTCCCCGCCCGCCCCGTGCAGCAACTCCAGTTCCGCCCCGATCGTCTTCATGGCGTCGATGACGAACTGGATGTGTGTGGTCAGATCCACGCCGAAGTCGGCCGCTCCCCGGTCAACGTCCTCGCGTTTGATGTTGCGCGAATCCCTTGCTCTTCATCTTCTTCTTGACGCTGGACGCCGTCAGATCGGTGACCCCGTTCGGCCGCACCAGCGCCGCCGCCGTGATAAGCCCCGCCAACTCGTCGCAAGCATAGAGCGCCTTTTCGATGGGCCGGACGCGCGGACAATCCGGCAGATAGTCGGCGTGCGATTTGATGGCGTAGATCATGTCTTCCGGATAGCCGCGCTCGCGCAGGATTTCGGAGCCTTTGAGGGGATGATTCGGCGCGTCCGGCCAGCGTTCGTAATCGAAATCGTGCAGCAGGCCGACGATGCCCCATTTCTCCTCGTCCTCGCCGAGCTTGCGTGCATAAGCGCGCATGGCGACTTCGACGGCCAGGCAATGGCGCACCAGGCTCGGGTCCTTGACGTAGTCGTTCAGCAGGGCGAAGGCGTCGAATCGGTTCATGGCAGTGAGATAGTGGATGGAAAAGCCGCGGTCGGGGTATCCGCGATGGCCTGAGATCATACCAGGTTCAGTCAGGGCGCAGGCGAACGTGGCTGAGTAAGGGCAATGGCACTCGCATGGCCCAGCAAGGAAGCGACGAAGTTGGCAAAGCTCAACTCTCCATTAGGCTCTCGGTATTGCCCCGTTGTCAGGCCCGTTTCGACCGAGGACATCAGGAAGCAGGCTGCGTCGTACAGTCGTTCGCGCACCAGTTTCGTCAAAAATTGATTATAGCGATCGGCGTAGGAAGCGTTTCGGAACTCGGGGAACGCTCGGAGGTGCGGCTCGCGCACCTGTACCGGCCTGGTCGAACCGCCCGCGTCCTCCAGCAACATCAAGTAGCCCAACCACGGCCGCAGCGACGGCCGGAACGCCCCTTCGCGGTAGGCAGCGAGCAGGTCCGTAGCGTTTCCCAGTGACTCTTCGATGCGGTTATTGCAATTGTTGCCGAACGATCCTACTTGAGACTTGAACTCGATCGCGGCGACGAGGCGGCGATTACAGATCACGATGAGGTCCCAATCTTTCTCGGCCCGGAACCAACCGGGCAGAATCGTGTCGGTAGCCATCGGTTCGACAAGCTCATCCTCGGCCGGTGGCTCAGCTCCACGCCGACGTCTCGTCCGGCGTCTCGGAGGTGCCGCCTCATCATGGCGCGGTTTGCAGAACACGCGCGCTCCAACGAGATTAGCCTCCGAAATGATCGCTCGCATCAGGCGGATGAATCCATCCATGTGTTTGCCGCCGGTTACGGTGCTGCGCGCGCCGCGGTCGCGCGCCTCTTCGTCGCCGCCGCCCTGACGTTCTCCTTGCTGTCGGCGCAAGTCCAGAATTGACGGACTGCTTGTCTCAATCGTTCCTCGCATGTGGACAGGATGGTGTTCATGGCGTCTTCTGTCGATGAACGTGCAGAGTAGCGGTAGCGAACAACCCCGCGATGTTTTCGGCAATTCGTCGCTGGGCGTGGTCGAGATAATCCGGGTCCAGTTCGACGCCGATACTATTCCGACCGCACTGCGCTGCGGCGAGGGTCGTTGTGCCTGTGCCGAGAAACGGATCGAACACGGTGTCGCCGACGAAAGAGAACATACGGATGAGCCGGGTGGCCAGGTCCAGCGGGAAAGGGGCGGGATGATGTCTCGTGGAGGCGCCGGTGACGCCTTCCCAGATTTGCTGGAACCACGTCTTGTGGTTGGTGTCGGAAATGATACTGAGGAGGCGAGTAGCCAGGTCCGGTGTGCGATAGCCCCCGGGCTTGCGCTGCATCAGGATAAACTCGATGTCGTTCTTGATGACGGCATTCGGCTCGTAAGGCTTTCCCAGAAAGCTCGAACCGTTGCCTTCAGCCTCGAACTGGGCGTTCGCGATCTTGTGCCAGATGATCGGCGCTAGGTTGTCGAAGCCAATCGCACGGCAATGCTCTTGAATCGAGGCGTGGAGGGGTACGACGGTGTGTCGGCCGTTGTTCTGCCTGCGCGAGAGGCACACGTCTCCGACGACGCAGATGAGCCGACCGCCTGGCACCAGCGCATCGAAGCACCGCCGCCAAACGACGTCCAGTTCGGACAGAAACGTCTCGTAGTCGGTCACAAAACCGAGTTGCCCGTCTGTGCGGTTGTATTCCTTGAGTGTCCAGTATGGCGGCGACGTTACGACCAGGTGAATGCTATCCGGCGACAACTGCGTCTCACGGGCGTCCTGCCGATACAAGTGATGGACCGTCGGGACCTGGACAAATGCGGCTTCAAGAGCGGAGGTTAGCTTGTCGTCCTTGGCGATACGAGGAATGTCTTTTTGTGGATCTTCGAGACTCCGCAAGCCGTCGGGAAGGAACCGAGACAGATCGTTTTCTCCCGGTTGGGGGCTTTTCATGACGATTCCCCGCGCATCCTGATATTTCGCTCTCGGCCACCGGTTGCCGAGGAAATGAACAATCGTCCATTATAGCGCGAGCAGATCACACGACAAGCGCATCGACCGCGGTCGCTCGGAGTCGGACCGAAATCAAGTGTCGAGCTTCGGCGCGGCCCAGCCGGCCAGACGTTCCGCAACCAGCGTATCCACCACCAACTGTCCCACATGGTACAGGGCCAGCGACAGCACCGCCAGCGGGTAATCGGCGACGTAGTAGGTCTCGTACAGGTACAGCGCCACCGGCAGCGTTTTCTGGCTGCCTGCGAAGGCGACGGCGAGGCAGTCGCCACGGTCGAAGCCCAGCATTCGGCCGCCGTAGAGACCCAGCGACAGCGCGGCGAGATGAACGGCCAGACAGCCGACGGCGGCCGACGTCACGAGAACCGGCGTCAATTGCGGCAGAAAGCGGGATACCTCGACGGCCGCCTTCAGCATCACCACGAGGACGAGCAGTCGGCTGACCACCCCGATGACGGTCTTGTGGTAGGTTGCGGCAAGTGCGACGACGGGAAATATGCGGCTGCACTGGGCCAGGCCGACGGGTAACACCAGGACCAGGGAGAGATCGAACATCATTTGACCGGCCGAAGGGAGGGCCGCGGACCGTCCAAGAAGCGACAACCAGGCGGGCGTCGCCAGGGGACTGACGAGCGTCGTGAGCAACACAGTCAGCAGCGCCGTCGCTTCATTCCCGCCGGCCAGACGAGTCCACAGGACCGCGGAGCCTAAAGTGCAGGGGACCGCGGCCATCACCAGGAGGCCGATTCTGATGTCCGGTGAAGGAAGCAGCGATCCGCCCAACCACGCCAACGCCGGCAGGAACCCATAGCTGACGGACAAAGCCCAGAGAACGGGAGCGGGCCGGGTGACAGCGTTGTAAAGGCTGCGCGATTCGAGGCCACTGGCGGTCAGGAAGAGTGCCAGGGCAACCACGATTTTCGCCGAGACATGCGCCACGACCGGGCGCACGGCGTTCGGCCAGATGAGTGACGCCGTCAGCCCGCACGTCACGCACAGCAGGAACCAATGTCTGGCCAGAATGGTTCGCATGAAGAAACACGCTGAGTTACACCTGCACCGAGTTGTTGCTCCGCTCTTCGGTCTCCTCGGGCTCCGGTGTGCTGCCATCATCCCCCGGGAGCAGAGTCACCCAGACGTCGCCGAAAAGGTCCGATTGTTCGGCCGCAACCCGAAAACGGCGCGTCAACTCCAGGATGGCCAGGAACAGGCCGACGAGACGACTGCGGCTGAACGGCGGCGTGAAGAGGCTCGAGAGAGACGCGCCCTCGGCTCGAAGACGCCGCAAGACATTCTCCATGTGGACGTGCAACGGCGTATGATCGACGGTGATCTGTTGCGGTTGATTGGCGAGCGTCTCGCGCATCAACCGCCCGAACGCGCTGACGAGGTCCCACAATTCGACCGGTTGCAACGTGGTGGTCTGCGCGGCAGCTGGTCCCGGCAGCGGCACCCGCGCCAGACGGCGCGCCTGTTCCTCGGCGCGCGCATCGAGAACGGCCGTCGCCTCCTTGAACTGCTTGTACTGGATCAGCTGCCGTACCAACTCCAGGCGCGGATCGTCTTCCTCCGCCGTCATCTCCTCGGTCCGCGGCAGCAGCAGCTTACTCTTGATCTCCATGAGCGTGGCGGCCATCACCAAGAAGTCGCCGGCCAGCTCCACGTCGATCAGGACGAGAACCTCGAGGTATTCCTGAAACTGCCGGGCCACCTTGGCGATGGGAATGTCGCGGATGTCCACCTCGTCGCGCTTGACCAGGTACAGCAGCAGGTCAAGAGGGCCGCGAAAGACGTCGAGGTTGACCAGGTAATCCATGCGCGACGGCGGGAGTGAATGGAGGATGGCGAGATGGCCGAGAACGCCACGATCTCTATGATCGGACAGTGGTGCTGCGAGACTTGATGGGGAAAACGATGCCGCTTGCGGCTTGGCAGTCGTTCCTGCCAAGCCGCAAGCGGAAAGGGTCACTCGCTGGTAGCGGCCGACAGGGGCGCTTCGTTGAGCGGCGGCCATTCCTTTTCGATGCCTTCATCCTGGATCTGCCGCAGCTGTTCCTCGGAGATGGCATACTCATCGACAATGTGTTTCAACGAGTCGGCGACGCTCATATTGCCACGATCCTGAGTGTCGACCAGGGCCCGGAAGATTTCGCGTCGCTGTTGAATGGTCAGGCGTTTGCGCGCATAATGTTACTCCTCAAAGCTGCTGACTACAGGGCGCACGTTAGACCGGCCGAGGCGGGCTACCTCGGACAGGTAGGAACCGAGGCTCCATACAGGATGAGCCTCAGCAGGCGTCGTTCCACTGCGAGACGAGGGCGGTTCTTTGGGCGTTTTCTCGACACCGAGAGCGCCGCCAACCACCCATCGGAAACGCTCCTTTTCTTGTCGTCTATTAGTATACGCAGGCTCATTCTTGCCGTCGCTGGAAAAACGGGCAATTTTTCCTGTCTTCTCGCTCGAGGGGCCGTTACGCTGCCAGGAGTACCGCCCTTGCGAACCTTCCCACCACAGGAACTGGATTCATGGACCGTCGTATCTCGCTTTCTCGTCGTTTTCGGACCCTCCTGCCACTCCTCGGGCTGGGGATCGGCTTGTGGGTTGCAGCTGCGCTCCCCCACGCGGCAGAGCCAATCAAGGTCGATGCGGCCATCAAAACGCGCATGGAGGCAGTGAACAAACGCATCGGCGAGGAGTTCTCGATTCCTCGATTCACTGTACAAACATCTCCATTCGCACCCCGAGTTGTCCTATCAGGAAGAAAAGACGGCCGCCCGTCTGGCCAAGGAACTGCGTGAGATCGGGTTCGAGGTCACGGAGAAAGTCGGCGGCCACGGCATCGTCTGCGTGCTCAAGAACGGCGAGGGGCCGACGGTGCTGGTCCGAACCGACATGGACGCGTTGCCGGTCATCGAGAAGACCGGTCTTCCCTATGCCAGCAAGCTGCGGGTGCTGGACAAGAGCAAGAACGACGTCGGCGTGATGCACGCTTGCGGCCATGACATGCACATGACCTGCTGGGTCGGCACCGCCCGCGTGCTGGCCTCGATGAAGAACAGCTGGTCGGGGACGCTCGTCTTCATCGGCCAACCTGCGGAGGAGGTCGGCGGAGGGGCGCGGGCGATGCTGGCCGACGGTCTCTTCAAGCGCTTTCCAAAACCCGATTACGCCCTTGCCCTCCACTGCGCCGGCGACACACCGTACGGCGCCATCAGCTTCACGGAAGGGATGGCACTGGCGAATGTCGATACCGTGGACATTTTGGTGAAAGGAAAAGGCGGCCACGGTGCCGCACCGCACACCACGGTTGACCCCATCGTCCTGGCAGCGCGGATCGTCCTCGATTTACAGACCATCGTGAGTCGCGAGACCAATCCGACGGACCCGGTGGTGGTGACGGTCGGCTCGATCCACGGCGGCAGCAAGCACAACATCATCCCCAACGACGTGAAACTACAACTGACGGTCCGCACAACGAAGGATGAAGTCCGCAAGCACACGCTGGAGGCGATCGTGCGCATCGCCAAGGCGGCGGCCATTGGGGCCAATGCTCCGGAACCGGTGGTCTCGATCGATCCGGGTGAGTTCACCCCGGCGTTGAACAACGAATCGAAGCTGACCCGCAAGACGACTGCCCTGTTCAAGGAAGTGCTGGGCACTGAGAATGTGCGCGAACGGCCGGTCATCATGGGCGGCGAGGATTTCGGACGCTATGGCCGCGACGGCGGCGTGCCGATCTTCCTCTACTTCCTGGGCACCGTGTCGAGCGAGAGGGTCGCCGACGCCGCGAAGGAGGGAGGTAAACCGCTGCCGTCGCTGCACTCCGACCTGTACTATCCGGTGCCGGAGCCGAGCATCAAGACCGGCGTGTTGACGATGAGCATGGCGGTGCTTAATTTGGTGGGGAAATGATGGGAAGGCCCGGGCACATAAGATAAGAAGGCTGAGCTGCACGCATCAAAGGGGAGCGCCGACGGATGAGCGAACGACGAACCGAATCCAACTCGACCTGGGCCAAGCTAGGACTGGGGCTTGGTGCAGGAGCCGTCGTCCTGGCTTTTCCCGTTTTCGGCCTCCAAGGAAAGGTGCCTGCTCTCCCCACGTTCGAGCAGGGAGTGTTGATGGCAGTTTTCATCGTTGCGATGGCGACGTGTTCTCTGGTGGGGTTGAAGCGGCCGATTCTCGGGTTGCTGGTCCTGCCGCCCTTTTTCTTCGGCCTGTCCTGTTTGGCCTGCTGGTGGGTTTCGTCGCGGTGACCAGGTCTGTGTTGAACCTGGTCGGGAAATGAGGCCTCGCGATCATCGTCAGAAAACGACAACCGATCGTGGGGGAAAAGCGGGAAGTCGGGGTAGGGCTTGGCGGGCTTGACGGATTCGACCGGAGCGGTAGGATGATGCTCGGACAGGTGACGACTCCTCGAAACAGGTGTCGATGTGTTCGTGGGTGGCCTACAACCGACACTTGCCCCTATCGTCTAGTGGCCTAGGACATAGCCCTCTCAAGGCTAAGACCGGAGTTCGAGTCTCCGTAGGGGCACTGATTCAGGTGCGGGAAACGCAGAAAACCACGGAAAGATCCGTGGTTTTTGCGTTGAGTGCGCTCTCGATGCTGCACGCTTCGGCATGGTTTATATCAGGGTAATACTGTTGTAGGACGGCCTTCCCAGGCCGTCCGAGGCGGAGCGGACGGCCTGGGAAGGCCGTCCTACAACAGTGTTACCCAAGCTGGCCTGTTTTTGAACCATGCCCACGCTTCGGGGTTAGAGGCACTGGCGATGGGGTTGCCCGGTGTTTGAATTGGGGCGCGCCAGTAATTAAGGGGGAGTCGATCCTATCGCAACAACAGAGAGGAAGAGGCATAGCCCTCTCCCTCTCCCACGAACGAATTACTGTTCGCCCTGCTTCGCTTCCTCGACGAGTACCACCAGCTCCAGCAGTTTCGCCTTCGCGCTCAGTCGCAGCTCGAGTGCTTTGCCGCCTTCCAGCGTCAGACGCACCTTGTCGGCGTCCGGATGCTTGGCGAACACTTTTGCCGCGATGGCGGCAGCGGCCTCGTTCTTGTTGTCCAGTGTGAGCACTCGCGCAACGGACACCTCGACCTGCACGAGCTTGCCCGATTTCGGATCGCGTGCCAACACCTCCTTGAGGGCATCCAGCGCCTTGTCGCCGGCGGCGATCACCAGAGCGTCCTTGCGGATCGCGATGTACGTCGGACCGTCGCCGAACACACGCTTGAAATTGGCGTCGATCACTTCCGCGGGAGGAGCGATGCGGTGGATGTTCGTCGTTCCCAACTTCTCCGCGTCGAGTGTGATTAAACCTCGGACCTCGGCGGGAACCACGGCGTGAACGGTACGAAGCACCTTCTCAATGTCCGCGCCTTCCTTCACCGCGGTAGCGGCGATCAAGGTGAACTTGCCGTTCGCCGCGGGGCCGCGCAGATCGAAGCCGCTATCAAGCTCTGCCGCCTTGAGGGTCGGCCCTACCGCCGTGAAGACCTGGTTCATCAAGTCGAGAGCTCCCTTATCCGGTGCGTTGTCGTGCGCGAGCTTCATCAGGTCGTCCAGGAAGGCGTCATACGGCTTGCGTAGGCCCTGCGGCACCATCGCGATGACGCGGCCGCCCAGAGCCGAGCCGGGACCTGTCAGGTTGGCCACGATGCTGCTGCCCTGACCCAGTTCGGCGATGCTCGCGGCGAGCTTGGTCCCTGGCTTGGCTGTGAAGCGCAGCGACGCCACTACGTCGGCAGTTTTGCGATCGACGTCCAGCTTGAGCGTTAGCTCCTTGCCCTCGTTGACGATCGCCTTGATCTGGTTGGCTGCCTCATCGGCAAGGGCGATGCGGAGCTTGTGCTGCGCCTCGGTCTCGGACGGCTTCTTTTCGCCCTTGGCCTCGGAAAGCCGCAGCGCCGCCTGGCTGACGATCAGTTCCTTGAATCCAGCGGGAACCTGTTCCAGGTTCAGGGCGACTTCCAGCGCTCCGGCTCGGCCCTCCAGTACGGCGGCGGGGGCGATCAGGCGACCCTTGGCCAGCAGCTTCGGATCGCGAATGGTGCCATAAACGTAGCTGTTGGCAAAGCGGAAGTAGCCGGCGAACGGCACCTTCGGCAGATCGACCTTGTAGACGTCGTCCTGCCCTTTCTCGAACTTCACGCCGACGCCCTCCAGCAGAGTCAGGAACTCCTTTTCGTTGGAGATCGGCACCATCAGGGCGAAGTCGCTCTCCTCGAGCTTCGTGGCGAGCCGGCCGTACAGGCCGATGGGCTTGGTCATGTCCAGGCCCTTGACGCCGTCGAGGTTCTTGAGGATGCCCGCGACCTGCTTGGCCTCGTTGCCCTTGCCGGCCGCGTCGGCGAGGTAGAGCAGGTCGGAGATCAGGCCGTCGATCGAGTTGAGGCGGACGACGACCGTTGGAGCATCGGCCTTCGCTTCGGCAGCCCGAACCGGCTGAACGGGCACGGACAGGACGACAAACGTGAACAGGGCCAACGAGCGGATACGCATGATTGAACTCCTTGATGTACGCACAGGCGAGCCGATCCGTGGTGGACCGCAACTAACATACCCCTTATACTCCCTGCGAGTGTCAAGTTATCATTCCGCGAATCGCCAAGCGAGAGAATCCCGCCATGTTGACGAAGCAAACCCTGTCTGCGAGCCTGCTCGCCGCAGCCGGCCTCGTCGCCGCCGCGCTGCCGGCCGAGGACACGAAACGCTCCCTGAACGCACCCGCCGTCGCCATCGACGTGCAAAAAGACTTCATCGAGTTCCGCCACGGCAAGGACCTGACGGCCCGCTATCACATCGCGCCGACGGTAGCCAAGCCGTACTTCTGGCCGCTCAACGGCCCCAGCGGCACAACGATCACGCGCCCCTGGCCGATGGTGAAGGACGCGCCCGGCGAGAAGACCGATCACGTGCATCAGAAGTCCACGTGGTTCTGCCACGGCGACGTTATCCCCGAGGGCATCGAGCTCAAGTCGAAGGTCAAGGGTGTGGAGGGCGTCGACTTCTGGTCGGAGACGACGGGCCACGGCCGAATCGTCTGTCACGAAAGTCGGCACGCCGGAGCTGAAGGATACGCACGGCAAGGTCACGACGTGGAACGAATGGCAGACCGCCGACGGTATGAAGATCCTCGACGAGACGCGCGTCATCCACTTCTACAATTTCGGCACGGCACAGCTGTTCATCCTCGACATCGACCTGAGTGCGAGCGTCTGCCCGATCACGTTCGGCGACACGAAGGAAGGTTCGCTGGGGGTGCGCGTGCGCGAGGCGCTGACGGAGCAGGGCGGCAAGGGCATGTCTGAAGAATGCCGAAGGGCTGAGCACCGAGGGCAAGCAAAACAATGCGGCGATGAAGGGCTGCTGGGGCATGGTGTCGGCGTGGTGCGATTACAGTGGACCGGTGGAGGACAAGACGGTCGGCATCGCCATCTTTGCCGATCCGAAGAATCCTTATGCGACGTGCTGGCACAGCCGCGGTTACGGTCTGATGGCCGCCAACCCGTTCGGCCGCGAGAAGTCCGGCTTCCCGGCGATGAAGGGCAAGAAGGACCTGGTCAAGCTGGCGAAGGGCGAACATCTGAAGTTGCGCTATGGCATGCTGGTCCACGATGGCGACGTGACGACGGGCAAGGTGGGGCAGATGTATGAGGAGTTCGTGAAGCTGGTGAAGTGACGCGGGCCATCGCTTGCGGCTTTGCAGCTGCTAAGCCGCAAGCGGCATTAACCCGGAACCAGTCCCGCCGCTCGGATGCGCTCTCCGCCCACGCCTGATCCTCCGGGCTGAGGCGCGGCACACAGGGCCGGTCGTAATGCAGCCTGTCACCGTAACTGCCATCGTTATACGCCTGGGCTAACAAGGGTTGCAAATCGAGAACGACGTCAGAGTCCCCGTCTGCGAGCGGAACGCGCAGCGCGCGGGAGTCGGTCGCGGAGGTCACGGGGGTACAGTTCAAACGCAGTCCGTGGCGGAACGGCACGATTCACGCTCACGAGATAGTGATAATTAGCCGTCGAACGAGCCAGTCCTTCGGGAACAGCCAGGATGTGTGGCCCGTTGCGTAACAGATCGATCTCAACGAGGTTCGCCTGACTATCGAGTACCTCGCGCTGTTTGGTTAGATACAAAGCCTGTCCAGGTCCCGCGTACTTGTTCGTTGGACTCAACACTTCCAGCACGGTGACGACCGATTGACCCGACTGACGATCCAGGATCTGGAGATACGTTTCCGTGACTTCCGGTCCGGGTGCGGTGACGAGGACAGGGGTGTCCGCATCGAGAACCGCAGCCATTAGACTTCCTAACCCCGGCTGATTCCGGCGCACTCCGAGGTCGGGAATGACGTCACGCGGTGCCGGTCTCTGCAAGTAAACTCGTTGTTCACAAGCAGCTACATAACGGGGTCGCAGCCGAGGTTGAAGTTGGTTGCGGATGTAGATGATGAGGCTGGCATGGACTTCCGGCCAGATCAAGGGCTCTTCCAGATACGGATCCATCCCCGGAAATATCATGCTCATGGTGTCACCCAAACTCGTGATGCTGCTGAGCGACTGATCTGAACTATCGTAACCGCTCCGTGGTCCGCAAGCAATCCCGGCATTTACCGCTTTTCTCTGGCCTTCCGCGCCGCCATCGTGTTCAATCGTTTTATGAGCAACACACCTGTTTACGTCGGTTTGGACGTTGGCGGCACGACGATGAAAGCTGGTGTCGTGGATGACACCGGCCATCCGCTTGGTCCCGCCGTCAGCTTGGCCACCGAGGCGCACCGGGGCCAAGAGTTCGGCCTGGAACGCATGTGCGAGACAATTCGCCGGGCCGTCGATTCCGTGCGCGTCGGCTGGGAGCGCGTCGAGGCCATCGGCGTCGCCACGCCGGGGTTGATGGACATTCCCGCCGGCATTATCCTCGATCCGCCGAATCTGCGGCCGTGGAAGAACGTGCCGGTGCGGCAGTACGTCCACGACAAGTTTGCGGTGCCGACCGCGTTTCAGAACGACGCGAACGCGGCGGCCTACGGCGAGTTGTGGGCCGGCGCGGGCCGCGGTGTCGCGCAGCATGGTGCTGTTCACGCTCGGCACCGGCGTCGGCGGCGGCATCGTGTTCGGCGATAAGGTGATCGAGGGCGAACACAGTCACGGCGCCGAGCTGGGCCACATGAAAATTGAGATGACAAAGCCGCGCGAATGCGGTTGCGGACGGCTCGGTTGCCTGGAAGCCTACGCCAGTGCCACCGCCGTCGTTGCCCGGACGCGCGAGGCGCTGATCGCGGACGGCAGCCGCTCGATGCTTCATGCGCGCAATGGTCAGATGACTGCCCGCGACATCTTCCTCGCGGCCGCAGCGGGAGATGCTTTGGCGGAGCGTATCGTCGAGGATACGGCTTACTACCTCGGCATCGCGGCGATGAACATGATGCACGTGATCGACCCCGACATGGTCGTCTTCGGCGGCGGCATGACGGCGGCGGGCGAATCGTTTCTGGAGCGCATTCGCCATCACGTTCGGCAGCTGGCGTTTCCAGTGCCGGCCGAGCGAACGCTGATCCGCTACGCCCAGCTCGGCAGCGATGCGGGGTTCATCGGAGCGGCGGGATGTGGACGGTTGCTAGTGAAGGGTCGACTGGGTTCAAGGAACGCAGAGACGTCCAGCCGCAACTCCGAGTTGCAGACATTCATCGATGGCGCCGAATGAAACAAGAATCGAAGTCGCCGCTTGCGCGGCATCATGTCTCAGGAGATTCGTGATGCGTTCGTTGCTGTTCATGCCCATCTTTTTCCTGGTCGGCGCAGCGGCTCCGCTGCCTCCCGTGTCCGACGACGCCAAGCTGATCCAGGGGACGTGGACCGTCGTCTCGTTCGACGTCGGCAAGGAAGGGATTTCGCCGGACCGTAAGCCGACCGAACTCGTCGTCAAAGACGACATGCTGACGGTGAAATCGGCCACCCGAGACGAAGGCGGCACCATCAAGCTCAACAAGACGAAGAAACCGAAGGAGCTGGACCTGACGATCAAGGAAGGCGACAAAACCGTCCCCGTCTTTTTCATTTACGAGTTGGACGGCAACAGCCTCAAACTCTGCTGGAGGAAACCGGGCGGCGCCCGGCCGACAGCGTTTACCGCCGATGGCACCGACGGGTACATGGTGCTGAAACGAAAGAAGTGACGACGATCGTTTAGCCGCGGATCGAAGATCCGCGCGGTCCTGCGAACCGCGGCTAAAAAAGAGGCCCGTCAATAATCCCGCACCGACCCATCCTCGATACTTCGGCACCGGCCACTTGAACTTGCGCTTCGGATCGGCCGCCACCTTGGCCATCTCGGCCTCGTCCATCTCGACGCCCAATCCCGGCCCCTGCGGCAGCGACGCATAGCCGTCCTTGTCCATGCGTCCAGTTCTTCTTCGCCACGCCCGGCGGCATGATGTGGCCGTCGAGGTAGCCTTCCTGGATCAGGAACAGCGGCGATCGCCGCGGAGGCGTGCAGGCTGGCCGTCAGGCCCAGCTCGGAGCAGGTGTTGTGCGGGGCCAGCGGCACGTGGTACGCCTCGGCCAGGGTGGCGATCTTCCTCATCTGGCTGATGCCGCCGGTCTGGCCGACGTCGGGCTGCAGGATGTCGATGCAGTTGTTCTGCAAGTAGGCGATCACCTCCCAGATGGTGCGGTCGCGCTCGCCGGTGGCGAGCGGAATGCGGATCTGCTGCTTGAGCCGTTTGAACACCTCGATGTTGCCCGGCACGGCCGGTTCCTCGATCCACAGCACGTCATACGGCTGGATCGACGCGGCGAACTGGATCAGCATCGGCGGCGGCATGGCGCAGTGGGCGTCGAACATGACGTGCCGTCCGGCCCGACGCGCTTGCGCGTGTCCTCCACCATCTTGACCAGGCGCTCGATTTCGGCGGGGTTTGCCAGCGAACGGATGCGGTCCGCCGGTGCCGAGCTTGGTGGCGATCGGCGTCGGATACATGCGGATCTTGTCGCGGCACGGGCCGCCCAGCAGGCGATAGACCGGCACGCCCCACAGCTTGCCGGTGATGTCCCACAGGGCCATGTCGATGGCCGAGATGGTGTGGACCATGAACGGCCCGCCGCGCATGTCGCGGTGGGAGCGGAACAGCTTCTGCCAGAGATGCTCGATGCGCGTCGGGTTTTCGCCGTCGAGCAGCTCGAACAGCGACTCGGCCAGAGCGACGGCGACCTTCGGCTCCGAGCCGGTGACCTCGCCCCAGCCGGTGACGCCGTGGTTGGTCTCGATCTTGATGTACGCCTTCGGACCGACGACCGTACCGCGCAGACTCTTGCACTTGATCGTGGAAGTGCGATCGGCAACGGGATCGGCCGCGACGCCGGTATTCGCCAGCAGACCGACCGCGGCGGCGGCGCCAAGGATCTCGCGGCGATTCAGCTCCTCGGACATGATGTGTCCCCCATTCGTTTAGCCGCGAGCTTTTGCGAGCGCCGGTGACCAGCGCTCGCAAAAGCTCGCGGCTAAACGTCGTTATTTCTCCAGCGTTGGAAAGCGCCACTGTTCGTCAAAGAACCCCGCCTTGACGACCTTGCCAGGCCAGCGCGGCGACGGCGGCGTGCGCACGTCGATCACCGCATAGTCCGGCAGCTTCGGGATCTGCCGCGCGTTGTTGAGGTAATCGTAGTCGCGGAAGGTGAAGCCGCTGTTCAAGACCACGTAACGCTTCGGGTTCAGCGGGTTGGGATAGATCAGTACGGGCATGTGATCCTCCGCCGTGAACGATTCGCGGTTCGCCTCAAGACCTTGTTGGCCCCATTTGAGAGGCAATTTGTCCGCAATCTTGGCCAGCACCTTGTTGCTCGACGGGTCGCCCCACAGGATCAAGTTGTGAGCGGCGATGTCGGCGTCGGTGAGGTCGGTGTCGGCCTTGACGCGCGCCTCGCCGCGGAACTGCTTGCGCCAGTGTTCGATGGCGCGCTTCATCTCGACGTCGGCCCACTTACCCGTTTTCGCATGCATCGGCTTACCGGTCGGTTTCACGATCAGAAAGCTGTCCATGAAGGCGTCGTCGATTGGCCCTTGCAGACCGGGGCGTTTGGCGAGACCGGTTTCGTCCACTTTCTCGACCAGCTCCCATTGATCGCCCTTCTTGCGAAAGTGCGAGATCCATGACTTGTCGGACAGGACCGGGGCGCCGTCCAGCTCCTGTTCGTCGATGGTCACCATCGGCTTGTCGGTCGCGTCGAGGGGGTAATCGCCGGAGTCCATGGACAGGGTGAAAGCGGCGACGTTTTTCGTCTTGATGGTGAGGCCGCCTTCGCCGTAGAAGTTCGCATCCACGTCGGCGCGCTCCCAGTGCTTCTTCAGCGCGTCGATGCGCAGCCAGTGGCTGGTGTTATAGCGGAGCGTGTAGGTCGTAAATTTGACGCGCGCCGCCGCAATGTCGCGGCCGCGCTCGGCCAGGCGGTCGATACGGCGATTCAACTCCTTGCGCGTCGCCGGGTGATTGGGGGAGTGAGCAGTGTCTGGGGCGATCAGGTGGGCGAGCGTCAACCCTTCTTTTTTCATTGCCGCTTCCATCATGTCGGCGGCCTGTTTCTGCTTGTCCTTCTCGCCGCTGTAGGCAACCGTCGGCAGATTGAATAGGTTGCCGGCATAGTCGGTGCAGTCGTACATGTGCCACAGCTTCTGTTCGTAATCCGTCGGCTTGACCACCTCGTTCTGAAACACCTTGAGGAAGTCGGCCGTCTCGGAGAAACCGGCGCCCGGCGCGGCGGCGCACCACAGACCCGGGTAATGGACGGCAAACTGCCAGCACGCCGCCCCGCCCATCGAGAACCCGCGAATTACCCGGCGATACTCGTCGATGGGGTAATGCTTCTCGACGTGGGCCAGAGCTTCAAGGCAGTCGATCTCGCCGGCAAACTTGTTGGCGCAGCAGTAACGGCCGTAGAGGTAGAGCACGAACGAGTGCGGGGCGTCGCCGGGATAGCCGCCCTTCTGATTGAGGAAGCTCAGCTCCGTCAGCGTCTCGCCGCGGCCGTGGCACCAGACGTCAAGGCGGAACTTGCCCGGCTCGGTCGGCTGAAACGCCTTCGGCACGGCCACGCCGTAGGGCTGCACCGAGCCGTCGATCTTCGAGACGTAGCCGCGGACCACGTAACCGGTCTGCGTCGTCCACGACGATTTGCCGTCGCGCAGGTCCTTCGCTCGCTCCATGCCCTGGCTGAGAAACTTGCGAGCGACAGCCACCTCTTTCACATCGTAGAATTCGTTGTAAGCCAGAGCGTAGCGAACCGCGTTGTGGAAGATCTGCACGTCGGGCAGCAACTCCCGCAGGGCCGGTTTCTTCTCCAGCACTTTGCGCAGATCGGCAATCTCCTTGCCCAGTGTCGCAACGCCTGATTCCAGTTCTTGCCGGTCGCCGTCAGGAATCTTGACACCTTCCGGCGGAACGGGGCGAACTTTCTCGGCAATGTTATCGCCTGGACCATCGGCGAAGAGTGCCGAGGCGCCGACAAGGATGAGCGAACCCAGCAGCCAGCGAAATAAGATCACGGATAGTCCTCCCGTTGTATCCAGAGTGAGGGGGCAATCGGGAGTGTATCCGGCGGACGGCGAAGGTCCAGCGGAATAGAACGCGGAGGACGCCGAACTTCGTTTAGCCGCGAGCTTTTGCGAGCGCTGAGCAAGCCAGCGCTCGCAAAAGCTCGCGGCTAAACGAAGATCTCAATCGAGGTTACATCATGCGTGCGGTGGACGTGATTCGCAATAAACGCGACGGCCTGATGCTCACCGCCGAGGAGATCGAGGCGTTTATCCGCGGCGCCACCGACGGCTCGTGGATGCCGATATCAGGTGTCGGCGCTGCTCATGGCCATCGTCCTGCGCGGCATGGACTCAGCGGAAACGGCAGCGCTGACCGGAGCGATGGTCCACTCCGGCGTCAAGCTCGACCTGTCTGACATTCCCGGCCCCAAAGTGGATAAACACAGCACCGGCGGCGTCGGCGACAAACTCTCTCTCGTCCTGGCCCCGTTGGCGGCGGCGTGCGGCGTGGTGGTGCCGATGATGTCCGGCCGCGGACTCGGCCACACCGGTGGGACTCTCGACAAGCTGGAGTCGATCCCCGGCTTCCGCGTCAATCTGTCGCTAGATGAATTTCGTGCTGCGCTGAAGGCGGTCGGCTGCGCCAGATCGGTCAGACGAAAGAGATCGCTCCGGCCGACAAGGTGCTGTACGCCCTGCGCGACGTGACCGCGACGGTCGAGAGCATCCCGCTCATCAGCGCGTCGATCATGAGCAAGAAGATCGCCGAGGGAGTCAATGCCCTGGTGCTGGACGTGAAATGCGGCCGCGGTGCATTCATGAAGACGCGCGCCGACGCCCGCCGCTTGGCTGAGTCGCTGGTTGCGATCGGCGTCGCTCACGGTGTGCGGACACGGGCGTTGCTCACCGCGATGGACATGCCGCTCGGCTGTGCCGTCGGCAACGCCCTGGAAGTGATTGAGAGCCTGGAGACGCTCAAGGGCCGCGGGCCGAAAGATGTGGAGAGTCTCGCCGTGCAGCTGGCGGCGCACATGGTCCTGCTTGGCGGGGTGGCCGCCGATTACGGCGAGGCGGTTACGAAGGCCCGCGCCGCTCTGAACTCCGGCCGCGGCCTGGAAAAACTCCGCGCGGTGATCGCGCGCAGGGCGGCGATCCTCATGTCGTGGACGATTACACGCTGTTGCCGGCCGCGCCACGACGGCACATCATTCGCGCACAGCGTTCCGGTTACTTTCAGGGATTCGATGCCGAGCGCGTCGGTCGAGCGGCGGTGCTGCTGGGTGCCGGCCGGGATCGCGTTGAAAACAGCATCGATCCGGCCGTCGGCGACTACCCTGCTGGTGAAGCCGGGCGACGCGGTCAAGGCCGGAGACGAACTGATGACACTGCACTATCGCGATGCGGATCGCTTGAGCGCGGCACTGGCTGTGTTGGACGGAGCGTATCCGGTAGCACACTCGGCACCCACGTCGGAAGCGCTGGTGCTGGAAACCATTCTGTGAGAGAATCGGTGCCCCCGGATATATTACCCTGGCACGGTAGGTCTCACTTCTCGGAATCAGACAGCCGAAGGGGATTTCGACCGCGGCAACATGAATGTATATAGTTCGGTGGTTCTTCAGACTGTGAGCTACAATGTCTGGCGAATCATGCTCGCCGGAGTTGCTCGTCCTAAACTCAGAGGAGTCGGTAATGCGCTGTCATTTCGCGGCAAGTCTCCTCGTCTTTGGAATGGTCGGCTCAGGCCACGGTTCCGCCTTCGGTGCGGATGCCGATGCACTTGCGGCGGACGAACAGACGCTCAGGACTGCCAAAGTCGGGACGGATGGAACAGCTTTGCTGGACTTCTTCCGGAAACGCACGGCGACGAACGCAGACCGCGAGCGCATTCACGTTCTCCTGAAACAACTGGGAAATGAAGATTTCGACGTCCGCGAAAAGGCCAGCGCCGAGCTGGTGGGGATGGGACCCAAGGTCATCGCGCTGGTGCGGCCGGCGCTGAAGGACCGCGATCCGGAAATCGCCCGGCGAGCCGAGGATTGTTTGCGCCGGCTGGAGCAAGGCGGGAAGAACACGGCCGCCGACACCGATCCAGCCTTGCCGGCGGCCGCTGCTCGACTTGTGGCCTCTCGCAAGCCTGCCGGTGCCGCCGAGGTTCTGCTTGGATACGCGCCGTTCGCCGACGATGAAAGCGTTAGCGAAGAAATCGAGACGGCCCTGGTCACCGTTGCGGTGCGAGACGGTAAGGCGGAGCCAGCGCTGACGGAAGCGCTGACGGCCGAGGAACCGCTGCGCCGAGGTCTCGCGGGGGCAGCCCTGGCCAGAGCGCGGGTCGCCGAGCAAAAGGGCGCGATCCGCAAGCTCCTGAAAGATCCTGATCTCGGAGTCCGGCTGCACGTCGGCCTGGCTCTTGCCGGCATCAAAGATAAAGAGGCCGTTCCGGTGTTGATCGACTTGCTGGGCCAGCTGCCGCCAGCGCAGGTTTGGCCCGTCGAAGATTTACTGCGACGGCTGGGTGGGGAAAAGTCCCCGATGGTGAGCTTGGGCACGGATGCGGCCAGCCAGGGCAAATGCCGCGACGCCTGGGCCGCCTGGTGGCGCGACCACGGAGCCGCAATCGAACTGCCCGCCCTGGCGGGCCCCGGGCGCGCCCTCCTGGGCTATACCTTGATCGTGACCCCTGACGCGCACACCATCACGGAACTGGGTCGAGACCACAAGCCTCGCTGGCAAGTCAGCGGATTGCGAAGTCCCTTCGATGCCCAGGTTTTGCCCGGCGATCGAATCCTCGTCGCTGAATACGCAGGCTATGTGACCGAACGGAACCTGAAAGGCGATATCCTCTGGGAGAAACAGGTTCCCTCCGCGATGCAATGCCAGCGACTGGCCAACGGCAACACGTTTGTCGTCACCGTCAAAAATCTCCTCGAGATCGATCCCACAGGTAAGGAGCGCGTCATCTACACGCCCAACGGGACAAACATGTTAGTAGCGCGCAAGCTGCCGAGCGGCGACATTATCGCCATCGTCAGCGACGGGACCTGCATGAGGCTGGACGCCACAGGCAAGGAGCTGAGCCGATTTGCGGCTGGGAACCTCAGCAATAATTGTTTGGACGTCTTGCCGAACGGCCACATTCTGGTTTCGAGGTTTCTCGATAACAAGGTGACCGAATATGACGCCCGCGGAAAGGTCGTCTGGGAGATTCCATTCCTCTCACCTTTTTCCGCCCATCGACTTCCGAACGGTAACACCCTGATGACCCGTTGGGAACCGGCTCAGGTCGTTGAGGTGGACCGTGCCGCTAAAGCAGTCTGGGAATACAAACCCGAGACCCCGAACGGCCGGGCTTGGTTCGCCAGCCGCCGATGAACGGCTGGCATCCCCGCGTCTGCTGTTAACGATCTCGTTAGGTTCCTGGGGACTCTGATTAACGCGTCGCTGGCGGTGTGCTGATGTGAATTGCGTCGGCGAACACGGGGCGGTATGCTGACGGATGAGTTATTCAGGAGAATCATCATGCAAACGACCATCGATATTCACGACTTGCCGGCAAAGTTCGCGGAGATGCTCGCTCTGGCCGATGAGGGGTACGAGGTCATCGTCACCGAAAACGGCGTGCCGCGCGCGATACTTGAGGCCATTCCCTTGCCCTCAGGGAAGCCTGTCGTTCTTGGGCTGGGCCTCGGAAATATCATCATGGATGAGGATTTTGACAAGCCCTTGACCGAGGAAGAGTGGGGAGGAGCGATGTGATCGTTCTGCTCGATACCCATGTATATCTTTGGATGGATGCCGATCCGTCGAAGCTATCGGTGACCGCGACAGCCGTAATCCGTGACCCGGCGTCCGTGCTGATGGTGAGCAGCATCAGCATTTTGGAAATCGTCATCAAAGTCGGGATCGGAAAGCTGAAGTTGAGAGACCCTGTGGATGCCCTCGTGAAGAGACAGCAGGCTCATGGTGTCAACATCCTGCCCGTCTCGCTCAACCATGCTCTGGAAGTAGGCAATCTACCCACACCCCACAAAGACCCCTTCGATCGTGTACTGGCGGCACAGGCCATCATCGCGGGCGCCGACTTGCTCACCAAGGATCCGATCTTCGCTCAGTATCCCGTGCGCGTCATCTGGTAGCTCACCCGTTCTCGGTTAGCGTTTCGGCTCGTCGCAAGCGGCACTACTGAGGCACTTTCCACACGCGCGCCGTCTTGTCGAAACTGCCCGTCACCACGAACTTGCCATCGCCGCTGTACGCCACGGCCCGCACCATCGCCTCATGAGTCAGCGGCGCACCCAGGGCTTTGCCGGTACGAGCATCCCAAAACTGCGCCGTCTTATCGAGGCTCGACGTCAGGATTGTCCGCCCATCCGGCCCAAAAGCGAGGGCGCGTACCCCGTCCTGGTGGCGTAGCGGATCGCCAATCGGCTTGCCCGTTTCCGCATCCCAGACACGAGCGGTCTTGTCGAGACTGCCCGTTACCACCGTTTTGCCGTCAGGTCCAAAGGCAGCACAGCGTATCTGGTCCTGGTGTGTGAGCGCCGGGCCGATCGGTTCTCCCGTGGCCGCGTTCCAGAGACGGGCCGTCTTGTCGAGACTGCCGGTGAGGATCGTCTTGCCGTCCGGACTAAACGCCAGCGAACGAATCGAACCCTGATGCTTCAGCGTCAACAGCGGCTTGCCGGTCACTGCGTCCCAGAGGCGGGCAGTGTTGTCGTTGCCGCTCGTCAGCACCGTCTTGCCGTCGGGGCTGAAAGTCACGGCGTAGAGGCGTTGTTCGTGGCGCAACGGTTCGCCGATCGGTTTACCAGTGGCGGCATCCCAGAGACGAGCCGTCGAATCGTGGCTGGCGGTCGCCACGGTTTTACCCGTCGGGCTGAAGGCGACGGCGTAGATCATGGCCTCGTGGACGAGCGGCGGCCCGAGTGGTTCACCGGTCGCCGTATTCCAGAGACGAGCCGTTTTGTCCTCGCTGCCGGTCAGCACCATCTTGCCGTCCGGGCTGAAAGCTACCGATTGCACATGGGCTTCGTGTTTCAGCGTCGCCAGCAATTTGCCGGTGGCAGCGTCCCACAGGTACGCTGCCTTGTCGGCGCCCGTCGCCACGCGCTTGCCATCCCGGCTAAAGGCGACGCAGTGAACTGGGCCTTCGTGGAGCAGCGGCGCGGTGACGGGTATGGCGGGGGGAAGTTTGTCGTCAGCCGCGGACGCAAACAGGATGAAGAGAGCGATGGCGTGCATGGGTGTCCTCGGATAAAGCGGAATTGCCGCTTGCGGCTGCGCGGGGGCTGCTAAGCCGCAAGCGGCAAGGGGGTTCACTTCGTCGCTGCCCACTTCTCCTTCATGAAGCGCAGCCCTTGCGTGTAGACCTCTTCCGGCGACGAGAAGAAGTCGCGCCACACCCGTGTCGCCGCGGCGAGGTCCGGCAGCGCCCGGCCGAACGCCTCGATTACGAACCAGCCGTCGTAGCCCATCTTTCGCAGCGCCTGGAACGTCTTGTCCCAGGCGACTTGGCCGGTGCCGGGCGTGCCGCGATCGTTCTCGCTGATGTGGACGTGGACGAAGTTGCCCTTGATGGCGTCGATCGCCTTGGCGGGATCCTTCTCCTCGATGTTGGCGTGGAACGTGTCGTACATCATGCGGAAGTGCGGATGGTTCACCTCCTTCACCAATGCCAGCGCATCGACAGCGGTGGTCAGGAAGTAGCACTCGAAGCGGTTCAGGTACTCGATCGCCAACATCACTTTGTTCTTCTTGGCCTCTTCAGCGGCCTGGCGCAGCACGTCGGCGGCGCGTTTCTTCTCATCCGGTGTCGGCCCGGCGCCGCTGAAGACGCCGAGCGGCGAGTGGTACGGACCGCAGAGGTTCTCGCCGCCGATGATGGCCGTCATCTCGATGGCCCACTTGAGGCGCTCCACCGCGGCCTTGCGCACGGCCGCGTCGGGGCTGATCGGACTGGTTTCCGGCGTCACGATAGTGACGGCGGTCGCTTTCAAACCATTCTTATCCAGCTCCGCCCGCACCTTCTTGTAGTGGGCAGCGTCGCCGCCGAACAGAGGCAACTCGACGCCGTCGTAGCCGGTCTGCTTCAGCTTCGCCAGCAGCGGATAGTGTTCCTCGGTGACTTGCCCGGTCCAGAGCAGCAGGTTCATTCCGGTTTTCATTAAGGTCGGCTCCGTGAGTGGTACGCGGTTGTGGAATGTCGCGTATTCTCCATGACGGCGAGGACGATAGCAAGCATTGTCTTGCCGCTTGCGCCCTTGCGGCCTATCGTGCCCTCATGTTTCTGATCCTCGAAGGAGCGACCATGTGCGACTGCCTGAACCAAACTCTCGAACTGCTCAAAGTAGTGCTGCCTTTCGCGCTGTGGGTGGCGTTCTGGCTTGGAGCGGTGAACTGGAAGAAGACGTGGCCCGTGCTGGAAATCGGAGGTTGGGCGCCGGTTGTATTGCTCGTTCTGGTCAGTGCGAGCGTCTGGTCGCGCATCGCTCCGAGTCCATGCACCTGCCTGAAGGTCGTGACGATCCCGAACTTCTGGTGGCAGCTGGGTGCCGTTGCCGCCCTGGCCGCATCGGCGCTCTTCTGCGGCTGGCTGCAAGGCTACATGGGCTGGACGCCGACCGAATACGCCATTGAACCGCCGGAGGGCGATGACCACGGACACGCACATCATTGAGCCGGCATCTCGTTATCACGATAAGATCCCCATCACCGGTGCATGCTCCTCGACGCCGGTGAGGCGTACGTCCAACCCCTGCACCTTGTAGGTCAGCCGCTTGTGATCGATGCCGAGGCAGTGGAGGATCGTGGCGTTCAGATCGTGGATGTGGACCGGGTTCTCCGTGATGTTGTAACTGAAGTCGTCCGTTTCGCCATAGACGATGCCCGGCTTGATCCCGCCGCCGGCCATCCAGATAGTGAAGCAGCGCGGATGATGGTCGCGGCCGTAGTTCTCGCGCGTGAGCTTGCCCTGGCAATAAATCGTCCGGCCGAACTCACCGCCCCAGATGACCAGCGTGTCGTCGAGCATATTACGACGCTTCAGGTCCGTGATGAGGGCGTAACTGGCCTGATCGACGTCCTTGCACTGGTTGGGCAGGTCGGTAGGCAGCACGCCATGCTGATCCCAACCGCGATGAAAGATCTGCACGAAGCGGACGTCCCGCTCCACGAGCCGCCGCGCCAGCAGAGCGCAGGACGCGAAGGTGCCGGGCTTGCGAACGTCGGGGCCGTACATCTCCAGCGTTTCCTTCCGCTCTTTCGATAGGTCCATCAGCTCCGGCACACTGGACTGCATCCGGAAAGCCATCTCGTATTGAGCGATTCGCGCCTGCGTCTCCGGATCGGCGACCTCATCGAGGTGCTTCTGATTCAGCTTGGCCAGGGCGTCGAGCATCTTGCGGCGCGTTGCGGGATCGACGCCGTCGGGGTTGGAGAGGAATAGCACGGGATCGCCCTGCGAACGGAGGGCGACGCCCTGATGTTTACTGGGAAGGAAACCGCTGCCCCAGAGGCGATTGTAGATGGCCTGGGCTTCCTTGCGGCCGGTCCACGACGCGGTCATCACGACGAACTCCGGCAGGTTCGCATTCATCGTGCCGAGGCCGTAACTGAGCCACGCTCCGAGGCTGGCCCGTCCCGGGATCTGGTTGCCGGTGCAGATGTACGTCACGGCCGGATCGTGGTTGATCGCCTCGGTCCAGATCGACTTGACGACGGCAAGGTCATCGACCATCTTCGAGGTCCACGGCAGCAGTTCGCTGACCCACCGGCCGCACTTGCCGTGCTGGGCGAACTTGTACTTCGACGGCGCGACGGGGAAACGCGCCTGGCCGCTGGTCATGGTGGTGAGGCGCTGGCCGTTGCGGATCGACTCGGGCAGGTCCTTGTCGAAGAGGTCATTCATCTTGGGCTTGTAGTCCCACAGGTCGAGTTGCGACGGGCCGCCGTTGGTGAAGAGGTAGATGGCCCGCTTCGCCTTCGGCGCGAAGTGCGGCAGTCCGGGGAGACCGCCGATAGCCGCTTTGACCTCCGCCGCTTGCGGCTTGGCAGGCAGCAGCGATGCCAGCGCCGCGGTGCCGAGACCGAGAGCGCCGCGGCGGAAGAAGTGGCGGCGGGTGATCGCTTGTATGTGGTCGTGGATCGGGTGCATGGGAGAGTCTCCGTGGGTTAGCTGCGATGCTACTTGCGGCGACTGGCTTGGCGCAGGCGATTGTCGATCCTGGTTGCTTGTTGCTTGGTCAACGGACCGGGCGGCGGCAGAGAGTAATCGATCAGTTCGTCGTAGCCCATGATGTCGTATTCAGTGTTCAACGCCGTTTGAAGATCCAGAATCACATCGGAGTCGCCCGGAAGCAAAGGAATCGCGATTGAGGGGAGGTGTTCATCCATCTCGATGGGCCACACCTCGACTTGACTCCTCCCCTCACTCTCAGCTCGGCTGACGAAAACGAAGTAGGGCGCAGCGGGAAGAGTCTCAGTCGTAGGATACCGAGTACCCACGCGAAGGAGGTCGATCTCAACCAGATGGGTCGATCCGGAACAGATTTGCAAGCGCTTTGCCTCGTATTCCTCCCGACCACTGCCACGCTTATTGGTGGGGGAAAGGACTTCGATGCAAGTCACTAGCCGGCGCTGGGTGATATCACGAATTTCCACGCTTACATGCGGAATCGGCTCGGGGAATGCGGCGTGGAAGAGGAGCGGCTTGGTCGCCACAGCGGTTCCTGCCGGAGCCGGGCCATTTCTTCCAGACGCGGTAACGACGCCGACATCGGGGACTCGACTACCATTGGAGTCTTCACCATCGTCGGGCAGAGCGAGCACTACACGCCGCGTGCTCAGAGCCACGTACTTGGGCCTCAGCTTCGGTGCCAGCTGATGCGCGATCTCGACGCAGAGGTCGGTGTGGACGCTGGTCCACAGGTCGCCTTCGAGATACGGGTCCATTCCTGGGAACGGGTTAGGCATGACGATTCCTATTTCGAGGAGGTCGCCGACACAGCGGGCGAGAACGGCGTGGAATCTCCTGGTATCGCCCTGGCACTCACACTCTCCGGGTGGGCAACCAGGAACTCATCCAGCAACTTCCAGAAACGCTCCTGAGCATCGGCGTCGTCCTTGCTCTCCTGGAGAATCGTCTCCTCCCAGCTATACCGCGTCGAACCGGCGCGCGCGTGAATCCAGTCACAGAAATCCATCAGGGTCGAATCCGGCTCCTTGCCGGCTAAATCCTGCGCTGCATGCTCGTATCCGTCGAGGTAAGCGCCAAGCCGGATGAGGGACGGTTTTCCAATGTACATCCCAGGGCGACGGCGTATCGCCGCCAACAGAGACAGAATTCTCGCCACGGCATCTCCTAGAAATCGGTTTGTGAGTGGACGACGAGACCGAACGGCGCATTGAAGTCCTGCAACCATTTCTCGTAGGGTAGGCCATTGGGGTGTAGGTTGTCAAACACTATATCACCAACCTGCACGCCAAGGTGCCGACCGTTCTGAGTGATCGATTGCTGTACGTCGAAGCTGACGCAAATCATGAAACGCCTTGCGCCCCTCGCCCGAATTTCGATGATCTGGCCTCTATGTCCCGCTGCAACGAGCGCATCGCGGATTGCCTCGGCGCATTCTTGACATTTGAACAGTCCAAAGCCGTGCGCGGCTTTCGCAGCGATATCTCTGGCGCTGGTCGGACTCACTTTCGACCCTCACTCCTGTTAAGCACCTCCTCCGGATTCAGCACCAGATTCGCCAACTTCGTCCAAGCCACCAGCTTGGTCGCGTTCATCCCGTCTTCGTCACGGTTCCCGGTGTCAGCGGAGGAACCGGCGGAAGCGCTCCGGCTTCTGAGCGTCTAGACGCGACGGTATCCGTCCCGCGCAGTGCCAGGAACTCATCCAGCAACTTCCAGAACTTTTCCAGTGCGTCGGCGTCGTCCGCGCTGTTCTGGAGTATCCATTCCTCCCAACCGTGCTGCGTAGAAACGGCACGTTGGTGAATCCAATCGCAAAAATCGGGAAGGATCGAGTCCGGTGCCTTGCCACCGAGCCGCTCCGCCGCCAAATCGTATCCGTCGAGGAAAGCCCGCAGGCGAATAATAGAGGGCTTGCCAATGAACATTCCGGTATTGCGCCGACGCATCTCTTGCAGCAACTCGAGTACGTGCGACATCGCTGTCTCCTCAAAGCCCTGCACAGCCCGCGCTGCAACATCCTGGGCCTTGGTTAGACTCACGGTTCGGCCTCACTCCTTGTTGATCACCTCATCCAGATTCAGCACCAAATTCGCCACCATCGTCCACGCCGCCAGCTCGCCGGCATTCAGCTTCGGATCGGCCTTGCTCTCGCCAATCGCGATCAGCTTCTTCGCCGCGGTATCGTCCTTGCTGTATTTGGCGAAGTGCTCCCGATACGCCTCCAGAATGACCGCCGTCTCCACTGCATCGGGTTTGCGGCCGACGGCCAGACGGAACAGGTATGCGATCCGCTCTTCCGGCTTCGCGCCGCTTTCCTTAATCGTCCGTTCGGCCAATGCGCGCGACGCCTCGACGTACTGCGTTTCGTTCATCAACAAGAGCGCTTGCAGCGGCGTATTCGTCCGCTCGCGCCGCACTCGGCAGGCCTCGCGCGATGGGGCGTCGAGCGTCGTCATCTGCGGCGGCGGCGAAGTGCGCTTCCAGAAGGTGTACAGGCTGCGGCGATGCACCTTGTCGGGGCCGGTGTCGGCGGTGAAGCGGGCGGTGTTGCTGCCGGTGTAGGCGACCGCCTCCCACAGACCGGCGGGCTGCGGCAGCTTCACGCTCGGGCCGCCCATCTTCTCGACAAGCAGACCGCTGGCGAACAGCGCCTGATCGCGCAACATCTCGGCGTCGAGCCGGAAGCGTGGGCCGCGCGACAGCAGCCGATTCGCCGGATCCTTCGCTAGCCGATCCTTCGTCACCCGCGCCGACTGCCGATAGGCCGCCGACATGACGAGGCGTTTCATCATCTTCTTCACGTCCCAGCCGTCCTCGCGGAACTGGACGGCGAGCCAGTCGAGCAGTTCCGGATGCGACGGCGGCTCGCCCTGGGAACCGAAGTCCTCGGACGTCTTCACCAGACCGGTGCCGAAAAGCTGTTGCCACAGGCGGTTGACCTCGACGCGGGCCGTCAGCGGATGTTCCGGCAAAAGCAGCCACTGAGCGAAGCCGAGTCGGTTGAGCGGGGCGTCCTTCGGGAACGGCGGCAGGAAGGATGGCGTGCCTCGCCCGATCTGTTCGCCGCGTTGATCGTATTCGCCGCGTTTCAGGATGTACGCCGGCCGCGGCGTCGCAATCTCGCGCGAAACCAGCGTCATCGGCAGTTCTTTCTCGATACGGTCGCGTTCCTTCTCCAGCGCCGCCAGGCTCTGGTTCAACGGATCGAACGTCGATCGCATCTTGCCGTAGATGTTTTCAATGTAGTAGTCGTGCAGCACCTTTTGCTGCACGGCGTTCCTCTTCGCGGCCTGGACCTTGAGAACGTCCTGCACCGGTTTCGGCAGCGCTTCGATGGTGACGTTTGGTGCCCTCAGCCACGCCGCGAACGACTCGGTCGCCAGTTTCGTCGCTCCCGGATCAACGTACTTGACCAGGGCCGCCTCGTCGGCGATGACCTTGTGCAAGGCGGTAATCACACGCTTTGAACGCTCCAGTTCGGCCGACTGCTCCGGCGTCGCCAGGCTGATCACCGGAGGAGGCCGTGAGGCGTTGCCGTCGAGCGGGTTTTCGTCGAGGCTGTTGAAGAAGGCGAAGAACTGGTAGTAGTCCTTGCGCGGAACGGGTCGAACTTGTGATCGTGGCAGCGGGCGCAGCCGGTCGAGAGGCCGAGCAGCACGGTCCCGTTCGTATCGACACGATCAACGACATTGCGGACGTAAACTTCTTCGTTGATCGAGCCGCCTTCGCTGGTGGTGACGTGGCAGCGGTTGAAGCCGCTGGCGACGACCTGATCCGGCGTCGGATTGGGCAGCAGGTCGCCGGCGAGTTGTTCGGTCAGGAAGCGGTCGTAGGACAGGTTGCGGTTGAACGCCCCGATGACCCAATCGCGGAAGGGCCACATCTCACGGTAGTTGTCGAGATGCAGGCCGTGCGTGTCGCCGTAGCGGGCGGCGTCGAGCCAGTAGCGGGCCATGTGTTCGCCGTAGCGCGGCGACTTCAGCAGACGATCGACGACACGTCTCGTAGGCGTCCGGACGGTTGTCGGCCAGGAAGGCGTCCACCTCGGCGGGCGTCGGCGGCAGGCCGGTCAGGTCGAGCGTCACCCGGCGGATCAGCGTCGTCTTGTCGGCTTCGGAAGAGGGCTGAAGTTTCTCGCGCTCCAGGCGGGCGAGGATGAATGCGTCGATCTCGTTGCGCGGCCAGGCGGCTTGCTTGACTTTCGGCAAAACCGGCCGCTGGGCCGCAATGAAAGCCCAGTGCTCGGACCAGTTCGCACCTTGCTCGACCCATTTCTTGAGGAGGGCGATTTGCTCCGCGCGTCAGTTTCTTGCCGAACTTCGGGGGCGGCATCACACGGTCGGGATCGGTCTCACCGGTCCGCTCGACCAGCAGGCTTTCGTCGCGGTTTGCCGGGAACCAGAGCATAGCCGTGGCCGCTGTCCAACTCGGCGAAGGCACTGGCCTTCACGTCGAGCCGTAGCTTGGCCTTACGCTGCTTGGCGTCGGGACCGTGACAGGCGAAGCAATGGTCCGAGAGGATCGGCCGAATCTGTCGAGTGAAATTGATCGGCGGCGGGGACGGCGTTTCGGCGGCGGCGCACGAACGCGCGCACAGGAGGCCAAGTGCGGCGCTGAAAAACAGGCGGAAGGGGAGAATAGATCGAGCCATCGTTGTGGCACCTTCGAGGTTATTCGAGACTGAACACCAGGCTGAAAACCGCGCCGTGGCGGTGGGGTGGGACCATCGGGCGATCGGAGGCATTCCCTCACTGCGGTAAGGTAGATTATACCAGCTCCCGAGAGTGCGAACCAGCGAATAGTGTTTAGCCGTTTAGCCGCGAGCGTTGGTGCCCAGCGCTCGCGGCTAAACGGGGCATTGCTTGCGCGCGCAGCGTAAACGGCATATCATCTCCTTTGATCCGTCCGCAGGTAAGCACATGAGCACACGCAATCCCGTTCTCGGTCTGTTCGCCAAGTGGCCGCGTCCCCGGCGTGGTTAAGACACGACTCGCCGCCGCGGTTGGACGCGAACGCGCCGCCCGGATCGCGCGCACCTTCCTGCTCGACACACTCGATCGGCTCGCCGCCGTCGCCGTCCGCCGCGTCGTGGCATTCGACCCGGACGACACAGAGATGGACTTCGCCGCGATCCTGTCCGGACGATTCGTTCTTCGTCCGCAAGGCAAGGGCGACCTCGGCGTCCGGCTGAAACGCTTCCTCACGTCGGAAATCGCCGGGGGCGCCGATAGCGTGGTGGTCGTCGGCGCCGATAGTCCGACGCTGCCCGTGGAGTATGTCGAGAGGGCCTTCGCGGAACTACAGCGGGCGGACGTGGTGCTCGGTCCGGCGACGGACGGCGGCTACTACCTGCTCGGCTGCGGCCGGCGTATCCCGCCCGTGCTGGACGGCTTGATCTGGGGCGGCAGTCGAGTCCTGATAGAAACCCTCGCCCGGCTACCGGCGGATAACTGGAAGCTGGCGGTGCTGCCACCGTGGTACGACGTGGACACATTGGATGACTGGCACACGCTGCGCGGCCACGTCGCGGCGCTCGCCGTGCCGGTCTCGATCCCGGTGTGTCGAACACCGAGGAAATGCTGCGCAAGGATACCCGATGACTCTACCGTCTCCCTGGCCGCTGTCCGCGTTTCTGACGTCGTTGCCATTCGAATTCACGGAGGCGGTGCGCGCGGCGGCGGACCTCGGGTTCACGCATGTCGATCCCGTGGCGCTGGATACCAGACCCGCGGCGCACCTCGAAGCCCTCGCCGATGCCGGGGTGGTAGTCTCTTGTGCTGCCCTGGGTCGAAACTTAACAGACGGACTGAGCCTTGATGATGAGGACGTCGGCCGGCGGCGAGCGGCGCTGACGAGCTTGGTCGAGAAGCACGTCATCGATGCCGCCCGGCTCGGGGCGTCGTGCTGCGTATTTGGTGCCGCCGATGAAAACGGAGCCGGCGGCGCTGGCCTACTTCGCCGAGGCGTGCGGGTTGCTTGCCGAATTCGCCGCGCGGCGGATGGTGCGTCTCTGTGTCGAACCGGTGCCGGGGCGGGCGATCGCGCGCGACCGGATGCTCGACTGGCTGGACCAGTTCGGCGACGACGGGCCGAGCCTCCTGCTGGACGTCGGCCACTGTTTGATTAGCGGCGAGGAAGCGGCAGCGGTCGTCCGCCGCGCGGAAGCGCGTCTCGGTTACGTCCATCTCGACGACAACGACGGTAGTGGCGATCTGCACTGGCCGCTTCTGACCGGCCGATTGACGGAGGCACACCTCGCCGATCTGGCCGCGGCGCTGCGTTCCGTGGACTATCGCGGCGTACTCAGCCTGGAGTTGAACGGACAGTCTGCCGATCCGAGGGCGCCCTGGCAGCGAGCAAGACGGTGGTGGAACGCTGCTGTTAGAGGGAGTAGCGAGTACTGAGTACTGAGTACTGAGTACCGAGTACTGAGTACTGGGCACTCGGTGCTCGGTACTCGGCACTCGGTACTCGGTACTCGGTACTCGGTACTCAGTACTCAGTACCGAAAACGCAGTACCCGCCTTGCTCATTCCCCGCGAACGAAGGAGTCACCCCCCACCTTTCCGATCTCTCCCCGCTTCTCTCACTCCTTGCCTTGGCGCGTTGCTTTTTCCGGTTCGTCTTGACCCGGAAAAACACCTTCGGTAGACAGGTTGCTCCTGATCGGGCATCGCACGGAACGAACGGAACCAAAGGTCACGCCGGCGGCAGTTCGGGGGCACGCGGTTGCGGGACCGCAGCAGGCCGTCGGCCGTCTCGGACAAGAGGAGGACGGCATAGTGAAGAGGACATGGATCATCGCGGCGGGAATGCTCGTCTTGAGCGGCGCGATTTACGTCAGCAGCCGGCTCATGGCCCAACCCGGCGCCAGCGCCGGGCCGACGGCGGCACCGCAGACCCGGATCGCGCTCTGCAACCTGAGCGCCGTCATCAAGGGCTACAAAAAGTACAAGAGCTTCCAGGCCGAGATTAAGGTCGACGTCAAGAAGTACCAGGACCAAGGACAAGGAGATCTCGCGCACAGATCAAGAAATGCATGGAGTCGAGATAGCCGAGAAGCCAGAGACGCCGGCGGACAAGAAGGCCGAGGTACGAAGAACATACCTCACGGCTACAAGCACCAGCTCGAAGACAACACGGCACCGAGGCCAAGGCCGTCCTCGGCAAGAAGAGCGACGAGCAGATGGTCATCCTCTACAAGGAAGTCCGCGAGGTGACGCCAGCGCTTTGCCGCTTCCCAGGGCATCGAGCTAGTCCTGCACTACAACGACGCGGACGAAAAGACCGAACCGGCGGCCTTCTGGAGCCCGGCCAACGTGGCCCGGAAGATGCAGGCCGGCGCCTGCATGCCCTGTACATCGCTCCCGGCATGGACATCAGCGCGAACTCACTCGATGCAGAACGGCTGCTGACTCGCCGGCGACTAAGGTTCGGCTCAGGAATCCCTCACCTAGGGGGTCGGCGTGAGGGGCGAACCCCGAGCGAGGGCACGCACCCCTCATCCCAACCCCTCTCACCCGGGTCGAGCCGGCCGGACTGCTCGATGCAGCCGCGCCGGCGTTTCATTTCGCCCTCGCGGCTTCTCTCCCTTCCGGGGAAGGAAGGATGACCGTGAGAAGGCAGCCGAACGCTTGCAGCGGACCATCGCCCGGCCCGCCGAGGTCCACGGGAACGGGCTTCCTCACCGGCGCCCCGTCCGCCTCCGCTTCCTGCCCGGCGCCGCCCTCGACCGGGAGTCGTCTTCGTCCGCACCGACCTCCGGCACCGGCCGCGTATCCCCGCTCACGTCGAAAACGTCACCGGCACGCAACGGCGCACCACGCTCGGCCAGCCCCGGCCCAGGTCGGCCTGGTCGAGCATGTCCTGGCCGCCCTCGCCGGACTGAAGATCGACAACTGCATCGTCGAACTCAACGCCCCCGAGCCGCCCGGGCTCGACGGCTCGGCCAAGGCGTTCGTGGACGCCCTGGGCGAGGCCGGCATCGTGGTCCAGCCCTGCCTGCGACCGTGCTGGGCCGTGGACGAGTCGGTCGTCCTCGCCGCCGGCGGCGCCACGCTCGCTTTGCATCCGGCCGACGACGACGGCTTGACACTCACCTATTTCCTCGACTACGGCCCGGCTTCGCCCATCGGCCGGCAAGTCTACACAGGCGACGATGTCACCGGCGCTTCGTTTGCAGCGAGCTGGCACCGTGCCGGACGTTCCTCTTGCTGGAACGAGGCGGAGGAGCTGCGCCGCCAGGGGCTGGGTAGGAAACACGACGTTGGCCGACCTGCTCGTCTTCGGACCGTGCGGGCCGATCGACAATCGGCTGCGCTTCGCCAACGAGCCGGCCCGGCACAAGGTCCTCGACATGGTCGGCGACCTGTCGCTGCTGGGCGTGGACCTGTGCGGCCACGTCGTCGCCTACCGCTCGGGCCATCCGCTCAACGTGGAGCTGGTCCGGGCGTTGTACCGCGGAAGGGACGTGGGTTCCTTTCCGGCGGGCAGCGGCGTGATGAACTCGTTTAGCCGCGGATTCCGGCGGCGTGATCAGCGTCGCCGGAGCTCGCGCTAAACGGTCCCCAGATAACAATGGAGTGACAGCATGTCACGTTTGCGGCTCGGCGGTCGTCGGCGTCGGTCATCTCGGCAAGGAACACGCTCGCATCCTGTCGCAGATGGCCGGACGTCGAGCTGGTCGGCGTCGCCGATGCGCGCCGGTGCAGGCCGCCGCCGTCGCCCAGCGCTGCGGCACCCGCGCCTACTCCGACCACCGCGAGCTGCTGCCGAAGGTGGACGGCGCCGTCGTCGCGGCCCCGACCGCTCATCATCATGCCGTCGCCCGCGATTTCCTCGAGCGCGGCATCTCCGTGCTCATCGAGAAGCCGATCGCCCCGACCCGGGCCAGGCCGAGGAACTTGTGCGTCCTGGCCGAGCAGCAGGATGCAGTGCTCCAGGTCGGGCACATCGAACGCTTCAACCCCGCCTTTGAGGAACTGCAACGCCGGCCGTTGCAGCCGAAGTTCATCACCTGCGAACGCGTCGGCGGCTTCTCCGGCCGCTCGACCGACGTCGGCGTCGTCCTCGACCTGATGATTCACGACCTGGACCTGGTACTGACCCTGGTGCGTTCGCCCGTCTGCTCGGTGCGAGGCGCTGGGCGTGGCGGTGCTCGGCGGCCATGAGGACATGGCGCGGGCGACGGTCACGTTCACAAACGGCTGCGTGGCCCAACTCAGCGCGAGCCGGGTCACCCGGCGCCGGTGCGGCAGATGCACGTCTGGGCGCCGGAGGGTTTCGTCGCCGTCGATTTCGCCAACCGGCACCTGACGCTAACGCAACCGAACCGCCGAGACGCTGCACGCCGGCTTTCGATTCGCGCAAACTGGATCGCGGCCGGCCTCGAATCGGTTCGCACGGAGTTGTTCGGCCGTTACCTTCAGACGTGCGAGCTGGACTGCAACGCCGGCGATCAGCTCGACGCGCGAGCTGAAAGACTTCGTCCACTGCATCCGCACCGGGGACCGGCCGCGCGTCGATGGGACGGCGGGCCGCGAAGCCGTGGCGCTGGCGGTCACAAATCCTCGACCGCCTGCGCCGGCACGCCTGGGAGGGCGACGCTGCCGGTCCGTGCGGCCCAAACGCTCTGCCCGCGCCGCTCGGTCCGCTGTTCGCCGTGGCGGAGAATCGGGCGGCGTGACCACGCCGGAAAATCCTGTCCTAAACGTAGATGATCTTTTCACAAGATCCTTTGTCCCTCCCGAAAATGCCAAATTGGCAGGTCGGGGGTGGCGAACGGTGATTCCAGTCGTCGGCCTCAGATCTCGAACCGTTTGATCGACATGGCGGAGCCGGCAATCGAGACAATAACCACGCGCACTTGGATCTGAAAAGTACCTCGTTTTTCCGTGGCGAGCGCGCACGACGGACGCCTCGTCCGCCGACGAGCGTCGGAGTAGACGGACGGCGTCAACCCGCGCGGCGGCTTCGGTTTGTCGCGGAGGAGCACGGCGAGTTGCTGCCGCAGTGCCAGGTTCTCGGCGATGAGAACGGCCCGGCTGACGAACAGGAAACGGACAAGTCGGAATAGGACAATAAAGATTCACATCGGCAGTTCTCGTGCGATGACGGCCCCTGATAATATATACAGCTACGGCGTAGTCCTTCGTCTCTTCCGGTCCCCATCCGTGGGATGGTTACCGCCAGGTCAGCCGCCGCGTTTTGGGGAGAGAGAACCAGTGTCCCCAGTTTCCCTCTCCCCCCAAACCCCTCACCCTCCTTGCGGATAACCCGAAGACGCACGATGAGGGCGCCACGAACGACTGATGCGGGCGTTCTGGTTTATTTTCCGCACCACGCTCAAGCCCGGATGGGGAGCTATCAGACACGTTCTGCGCGGGACGAATAGCCTGGTTCGTTGCTTTTCCGTGCCCGTCCGCTTCGCGGCGCAGTAGAATGATCTTCAACTCTCTGGGAGGTCTGTAATGCAACGATCCTGCGCTGGCACCGGGCGTCGGTTTGGACGACTCTGCCCTGTACATCAATCGAGAACTCAGCTGGCTCGAGTTCAACCGCCGTGTCCTCGAAGAGGCTCAGGACCCACGGTGCCGCTGCTGGAACGGTTCAAGTTCCTCGCCATCTTTGAATCGAACCTCGACGAGTTCTTCATGGTCCGGGTCGGCGGACTCCAGCAAAAGGTCCAGGCCGGCATCGCGTTCGGGTCAGGGGCGGACAAAATGCCGCCGCACGAACAGCTCGAACGCATCGGTCAGATTGTACGTCAGGTCACCGAACAGAGCTATCGCCTGTTCGCGGAAGAGCTACGGCCGGCCCTGGAGCGCGAAGGCGTCGTGCTGCGGGGCCTCAAAGACCTCTCGGAGGCCGATCGCAAGCACCTCAGCGGCTACTTCCGGCGCGAGATCTTCCCGGTCCTGACGCCGTTGGCCATCGATCCCGGCCATCCGTTCCCGCATCTGCTCAACAAATCGCTCAACCTCGTCGTCCTGTTGCAACGGCCTGGCCAGCCGGAGACGCTGTTCGCCGTCGTGCAGGCGCCGGCCGTGCTGCCCCGCTTCGTGCCACTGCCGGCCCCGACGGACGGCACCGTCGCGCCACGCCACGTGTTTGCGCCGCTGGAGGACGTGATTCGACTGCATCTACCGGAACTGTTTCCGGGTATGACCATCGAACGCGACGCCGTTTTCCGCGTCACCCGGAACCTCGAATTTGAAATCGACGACGACGAAGTCGAAGACCTGCTCAAGACCATCCAGGAAGAGGTCCGCAAACGGCGGCGCGGTGCGGCAGTGCGCCTGCAACTGGAAGCCGACGCTCCGCCGGAGATCGAACAGTTTCTGATGGGAGCGCTCGATCTCGACGCCAACGACGTCTATCGCGTGCCCGGTCTTCTGGATTTCAACAGCCTGTTCCAGCTGCACGGTCTGCCGGGCTATCCTCAGTTGCGCGATCCGCAGTTCATCTCGCAGCAGGTGCCGGAGTTCGCGCAGGCGGTCAATCCGTGGGTTGCGATCAAGGGCCGCGACATTCTGCTGCACCATCCTTACGAATCATTCTCGCACGTTGTCGATTTCATCGAAGCGGCGGCGGCCGATGAGCGGGTGCTGGCTATCAAGCAGACACTATACCGGACCAGCAGCGACTCACCCGTCGTCCGTGCCTTGCAGCACGCGGCGGACAACGGCAAGCAGGTAACGGCCGTGATCGAGCTGAAGGCTCGACTCGACGAGGAACGCAACATCGTTTGGGCGCGCGAGCTGGAGAAGGCGGGCGTTCACGTCGTTTTCGGCTTCGTCGGTCTGAAGACGCACTGCAAAGTGTCGCTCGTGGTCCGGCGAGAGGACGACGGCATCCGCCGCTACGTCCACTTGGCGACGGGCAATTACAATCCGCAGACGGCACGCATCTATACGGATCTCGGCTACTTCACCTGCAATCCGGACTTCTGCGAGGACGTATCGGCTCTGTTCAACTACCTGACCGGCTATTGCGAGCTGCCGCAGTGGCGCAAACTCGTGGTGGCGCCGAGCCGGATGCAGTCGTTCATGATCGAAAAGATCAACCAGGAGGCGGCGTTTCAGCAGGCGGGCAAGGAAGGACGCATCATCGCCAAAATCAACGGTCTGCTGGAGCCCGCCGTGGTACAGGCGCTGTACCGGGCCAGCCAGGCGGGGGTGCGCATCGACATGATTATCCGCGGTATCTGCGCCTGCGGCCGGGAATGCCGGGCATCAGCGAAACCATCCGGGTCCGCTCGATCGTGGATCGCTTTCTGGAACATAGCCGCGTCTTCTACTTCGGCAACGGCGGCGATCCGCTGGTGTACATCGGCAGCGCGGACTGGATGGACCGCAACCTCAGCCGGCGCGTCGAGGTCGTGTTCCCCATCGAAACGCCGGAGCTGAAGCAGCGGCTCATCAAGGAAGTCCTGGCGGCATCGCTGGCCGACAACATGAAAGCCCGCGAACTACTGCCGGACGGCAGCTACAAACGCGTCACTCCGGAGGCGGGGCAACCCGGCGTGCGAAGCCAGGATCGGTTCTTGGAGATCGCGGCCCAAAGTGCGGCGCGGCGCATCGCGGAAGTGCCCTCGGCTCCGGTGCCGTTCGTCGAGGCACATCGCACCGGCACACGCAGACAGCGGAAACGGCAGAGCGGGTGAGCAGCGCCGCTTGAGCCTGCGGCGCAAGCAAGGGGCGGCCTTGCTTGCGCCGCAGACTCAGGCGGCGATCAGCCTACTGGGAGACCGTCTTCGGCAGTTCCCGCGGCATAGTCGCCTGAGCGGCGGGTGCAGCTGCCGATTGACCGGCGACCATCGGATTGCTGCCACCACAACTCGGGCAGTTTGCGACGTTGGGGCAACCGTGCGGCTCGCAGTCGCAGACTCCCGTCCAACAATTGCAGCCGACCATGCCGCTCAGCAGCACGGTCCCCGCGAACAGTTGCAGCAGGCGACGCATGGCATCCCTTCCTTTCTTCCCCCTCACCCTACCCTCTCCCCGTTGGGGGGAGAGGGTAGGGTGAGGGAATCTCGATCAACCGGCATTCGCCATTGTTCCCTCAAAGGCGACATCACCGTGAAAGATAGATCGACGAGGCAAGAGATAGACTTGACTGAAACTGGCGCGAGGGGGTAAATCAGATCGTTCGCAATCTGGCCTGAGAGCCCGCAGCGCCAAGCAAGGGCGAGCAGGAAAATGTGCAATCGGCTCTGCTCGCCCTCGCTTGGCGCTGCGGACTCGCTGACCCGGTAACGGAATCAAGAGGAAGCCACTGCGTATGGACGCCGTCATTCTGGCCGCTGGACTGGGCACACGTTTGCGGCCGTACACCCTGGATACACCCAAGCCGCTGCTGCCGGTGCGCGGCCGGCCCATCCTCGACTGGACTCTCGGGCGCTGCCGACGTCGGTGGATCGGGTCGTCGTGGTAGTCAACTACCTGGCCGATCAGGTCGAGGCGTACCTGCGCGGCCAGAAGCACCGGGCGGCGTGGGAGGTGGTACGCCAAGACGTCCCGCGCGGCACCGGCGACGCCCTACGCTCCTGCCGTTCCAAGCTGCGTTCCGATCATTTCCTCGTGCTGAACGGCGACGACCTTTATGGTGCGGCCGATCTCGCTCGTCTGGCCTCGTACCCGGCGGGCCTTCTGGTACAGACGGTGCCGGAGCCGCGCAAGTTCGGCATTGCCTTCCTGAACGCCGACGGCTCGCTGGAGAAGCTCGTCGAAAAGCCGGAGCTCGACGGCCCGCGCCTGGCCAACACGGGAGCGTATGTCTTCCCGCGGACAGTCTTCGAATATGCGTTGACGCTGTCGCCCCGCGGCGAGTATGAGATCACTGATTACGTCTCGTACCTGGCGAGGATGGGCCGCGTCGAAGTGGTCGAGGCGGCGTTTTGGCTGCCGATCGGCACCGTCGAAGTGTGGCAGGCGGCGCAGGAAAGGGATCTCGATGCGGTGATGAGCCTTTGAGCCCGCAGCGCAAGCAAGGGCGGCGTGACCCTTGCTTGCACTGCGGGCTCAGTTCTGACGTCACATCTCAGCGCCGCGACGCCTTCACCATCCGGGCGTTCGGCACCTGATGCGTCCAGACGTTCTCGCCGGAGCGGTTCACCTCGGTGACGGTCGGGGTGAGGCGGCTGGAAATGAGCGTGTTGCCGTTCGGCAGCCGCTGCACGCAGGTCGGGCGAACGGCGGCTACCTCCCAGACGTTGCGACCGTCGGCGTCATACTCGATCACCTTGTTCTGTGTGTAGAGCGGAACCAGCACTCGGCCGCTCGGCAGCACCTCGATCTGGGTGTAGTAATAAACCTGACCGATGTTGAAGCTCTTCCCTTCTTTCCCCGCCGCGTCCAGGGCGATGACTCTGCCGGTGTTGGTCAGGATCACCGCGCCGCCGCCGGGGAGACGGGCCGCACTGATGATGTCCGCGTTGGGACGATTGATCGTCCATACGTCTTTCTTGTCCCCATCAACCTCGACCAACTGGCTGCGCGAAGCGATAAAGGTGTTGCCGTTGGGCAGCCGACGGACCGCCACCGCCTGTTGCGGCACGTTCCGTTGCCAGACGATCTCGCCCTTGGTCGTCGTCCGCTCGGTGATAAGCTGACCGTTCTGCTCGATGAGCAGGACGTTGCCGTTGGGCAGCATCTGGGCGTCCAACGGGTTCGCGTTCGTCTCGATTTCCCAGCGTATCTTGGGCGGCGTGGCACCGTCGATTTCGTACACCTTACCCGACCTGAGTCCCTTGGTGAGGTCGGAGTGACACAGGATCGTGTAGCCGAGGTATGGCTTCGGTGTTCCGAGCTTGGCGAGGTCGATCTTCGTCTCGTTCTCCTTCCACCAATTGGCCCAGACGTCGCGGTATTGTTTGCGGCCCTGGTCGTCGGTGCGCGACCCGTTGTACGCTGGGGGCTTGTCGCCGGCCAGGTTGTACAGGTTCTCCTCGATGCGCCATGTCTGCTTGGCCGGAACTTCCGCCAGCAGCGCGATCAGCACCGCGACGGCCTCGCGGTCCTTGGAAACCAGCAGGCCGAGCGCGGCCCGGCGGCGCACCTGAACGTCGGCATCCTTCAGGAAAACATGGGCGGCGCGGCGCAACTCCTCGTTGTTGCCGGCGGCGCGGCCCAACGCCTCGGCGGCGACGGCACGGCGCACGGCATTCTTGTCCGCCAATGCGGCGGCGAGAGCCGGCTCGGGCTTGCCGTCCCGAATACCTGTGCGGGCCAGGGCGGTGCCAAACTCATCGACGACCGATTCATCCTCGAGGAACGGCAGGAAATCGAGCAGTGACTCGGCGGCTCCGGCTACCTCGGGATTGCGCCCAGCTGCCGCACGGCCGCTGCCAGCGCTTCGCTCGTGCTCGTCTTCTTCGCCAGCTCCAGACAGGTCTCGACGCGGCGCAGGATCTCAACGTCTTTCTCCTTGAGAGCCGCCTTGAGCAACGGCTCGGCCACGGCGCCGAGAGCCACGAGGTCCTGCATCGACTTCTCGCGCACGTCGAACTCATCGTTGCCAAGATTGCGGATCAGCGCCTGAACTTTCGGGCATCGCTGTCGCGCAAGGTGCCGCTTCTTGAAGAAATCGACGAGACCAGGCCCGTCGGCGGGCAGGTTGAGGGAGCGTAGCAGCTGTTGGTCGGCGACGGCGGCTTCATCGGCTGGCCGTGCGGTGGCGACGAACAACAGCAAAACCGGCGATAACAGGAGGAAACGGGTGAAAGGCAACATGGCGTCCTCGTGACTGGCCCGGAACGCGGTCGGGGCCGTGGGTCGGGTGGGAGAGATTATCTTATCTTCGTCCACATTGCGCGGCCAACACTAAAGCGCTACGCATTGCAGAAAACGCGATTCCCCCCTCGCCCCGGTACTCCGGGGAGAGGGGTCGGGGGTGAGGGGGGAGCCGTTGAGCAGTGTGATGGCTCTCGCCCCTCACCCCCGACCCCTCTCCCCGGAGTACCGGGGCGAGGGGAGAAGGACGCCCCTTGTCCGCGGAGTACCGGGGCGAGGGGCTAGCATTTTATAGTATTCAACGCAGAACGCGGACGACAGCGGTCAATGCCGTAACGCGCGGGTCACGCGCGTTTCGGACTTGTACTGCCAGACCTGCTTGCCGGTGCGGTCGAACTCAACGGCGCCGATGCTCTCGCTCATCGAGGTAATCAGCGTGTTGCCGTTCGCCAGCCGCAGGGCCATGATTGGGCGGTCGAGCATCTCGATCTTCCACACTTCCTTGCCGTCGGCGTCCAATTCCACGACCCGGCCGGTGCTGTTCTCCGGGACAATGACGTGGCCGTTGGGCAGAACGTCGATCCGGCCGCCGGAAGTGCGGACGTTGACCGGGAAGCTCTTCAATTCATTGCCCTTCGCGTCAAGACGGACGAAACGCGTCTCGCCGGTATTGGCACTGGTGAGGACCACCGCGATGTCGCCATTGCGCAGCTTCTCGGCGCGCATGAACATCTCACCGACGGGGGGAAAGTGGTTGAACACGACTTTCTGTTCGCGGTTCAGCACCATCAGTTGGCCGCGCGTAGCGATGAACGTGTCTCCGTTCGGCAGGCGCTGGGCGACGAGGGGCATGTCGATCTTGCGCTCCCAGAGTACCTCGCCGTTGCGGTTGCGCTCGGTGACGCGGCCGCCGTCATGCTCGGCGATCAGCACACGATCGCCGGGCAGGAACTGCACGTCCAGGGGTAAACGCAGCTCGTCGATCCGCCAGCGCTGCTTGCTGCCCTCGTCGAGATCGATCACCGCTCCTTTATCGAGCAGCACGACCATCGTGAAGTTGCGGTGCGCGCGCCGCCTCCTCCAGCTTGGCGACGTCCAGCTTCGGGCCCTGATCCTTCCACCAGGCTTCCCACGCCTCGCGGTATTTCTTGCGGCCGGCGTCGTCGGTGCCGGGCGCCACGGTGGGAGACTTGTCCTCGGCCAGGCGGTACAGCACGTCCTCGACGCTGCCGAGGTCGGAAGGACTCAAACGAGTATTTTCCAGCAGAGCGATCAGGATCGGGATCGCGTCCTTGTCGCGCGCAGCCAGAGCGAGGCCGACATGGAGACGAACGCTCGGCTCGGGATCCTGGAGCAGCTTCTTGACCGCGTCGCGCGGATCGGCGAGGTTGGCACGTCCCAGGGCGGCGCCGGCGGCGGCGCGCTTGAGCCGGGATCTTGTCCGTCAGTGCCGCGACGAGGGCCGGGACAGGCTTGCCGTCCTTCACGGCCAGTGCCGCCAGGGCCAGGCGAACGGCCTCGGCGAGGGTTTCGTCCTCCGCGGAGGGAACGAAATTCAGCAGCGATTCCACGGCCCCATCGGGTTTCCGCAGTGCCAGGACGCGCACCGCCGCCGACGTGACGAAGGAGGTCATGCCCTGGTCGATCTGCTGCAGGCATTTGCGAGCACGACCGACAACTTCGGCGTCCGTTTCCTTGAGCGCCTCTTGCAGGAACGGACGGGCCGGGGCACCGGCGGCGACCAGCAGGCGCGACGCTTCTTCGCGAGCGTCGAAATCGTCGTCGCCGAGTTGTTTCACGAGCTTTTTCAGGCGGGTCTCGGTTTTATCATCGAGGACGAGACGGCGGACGAAAGCTAGCAGACCGGGGCCGTCGGTCGGGAGATTGTTTTCGGTGAGGAGTGCGCTCGTCGGGTGTCGTCTCGGCGGCGGCGGAACCAGCACCAGCCGCGACGAGAGCGACGGCCAGCAGGGCGGGTAAGAGACGATGGGGCATGGTAGCATACCTCCCCTATGGGTTCTCTCCCCTCTCCCCTGTACTCAGGGGAGAGGGGCCGGGGGTGAGGGGAGTTGAACCAGAATGTTGTTCTGGCGCTCGCCCCTCACCCCCGGCCCCTCTCCCCTGAGTACGGGGAGAGGGGAGATGTACCGGCCCCTCTCCCCTGAGTACAGGGGAGAGGGGAGAATGCGACTCATCGGCGCCGGATACGGGTGACGTAGGACTGCAGCGTCGTCTCGGCCACCTGTTTGCCGGCGCGGTCGATTTCGAACATCTTGGCGGGCCAGTGCTGCGAGGCGATCAGCGTGTTGCCGTTCGGCAGACGGCACACGGCCATCGGCTGCATCACGTTCGCTTCCCAGACGCCTTGCCGTCGGCGTCGTATTCCGTGACTTTGTTTTGCCACGCCAGCGGGACCAGCACATGGCCGTTGGGCAGAGAGCTCGTTGCCGAAGTTCGACACTCCCTCGTACGTGAAAGCCTTCACCTCCTTGCCGGCGGCGTCGATGCGGCGATCAGTCCCCTGGTTGGACACCACGACGTACTGGCCGTCCCGCGCCTTGAAGGCCGACATGATGTCGGCGATGGTGCGGTTGTACGTGAACACCTCCTTGCCGGTGCGGTCCACTTCGAGGATCTGCTTGCGCGTGGCGATGAGCGTGTTGCCGTTGGGCAGCCGTTCCGCTCGATACGGGCCAGTTGATGCCATCCTTTTTCCAGAGGATGTCGCCCTTCGAGCTGCGTTCGGTGACGCGCTGGTCGCCCATCTCGGCGATCAGCACTCGGCCGTCCGGGCAGCACGCGGGCATCCATCGGGTTGACCAGGTTGCCGATGTGCCAGCGCTCCTTGCCGTCGGGACCAAGCTCGACGACCTATTGCTGCTGCTGCTGCGACAAGCAGCGTGTAACCGAGCATGCGGGTCGGGCGGTCAAGGCTTGTCGGTCGGGAAGGGTAACCTTGTCGGCGTTGGCGGTCCACCACGCGGCCCAGGCTTCGCTGCGCTTCTGCGCGGCTCGCTTCGTCATAACCTTGCGGCAGTTGGCCGGGGCCTTGTCGCCGGCGAGCCGTGCCAGGTACTCCTCGACGATACGAGGTGTGCTCGGGGTCGGCCTCGCGGATCTGGGCGATCAGCACGGGCAGGGCGGCCTTGTCGTGCAAGCCCCGCAGCGCCAGCGCGGCCTGGAGGCGAACACCGGCGTCGGGATCGTTCAGCAACCGTCGTACCGCGGCCTGATGTTCGGCGTGGCGCGACTGGCAAAGGGCTTCGGCGGCAGCGGCGCGCCGCAGCGGGGAGCGATCCTCCAGTGCACGCAGCACGGCCGGCTCGAGCTTGCTGTCCGTGAAGGCCACCGCGTTGAGGGCGGCCTGCACCTCGCCGAGCAAGCAAAGGATCGTTCGGTGAACGGCATGAAGCCGAGGATGGCCTCGGCGGCGCCGGCTGGCTTGACGCAGGGCGATGAGCCGGGCCGTCACCGGCGACAGCGGCATGTTCTTGTCCTTTTCGATATCGCCCAGCAGGTCGCGGGCACGGTTGCGCACTTCCAGGTCGTCGTCGCCGTCGCGTCGCGCAGGGGGCGGATAGCGATCTGCCCCATCGCGCGGAGTTGCTTCACTGCCTGTTCGCGCGTGTCGTAGGTCTCGTCGCCGAGCTTGCGGATGAGGTCAGCCGCATTTTTGAGTTCGGTCTCGGTCACGGTGCGCTTGCGAAACTCGTTGAGCAGGTTCGTCCCCTCGTTCCCAATCCACCAGGCGTTCCAGGCGTTGCGCAGTCCCGGCACGCGATGCCTCGTCGGTTAGCGTCGCCTTCGGGGCCGTGTCCGCCGCCAGATTGCTCAGATAGTCTTCCGCGGCACGACCTTGTTCGACCGGTAGTTCGCCCAGGAGGGTGATGAGGATGGCGACGGCCTTCGGTTCCTGGACGCGCGCCAGGGCCAGCGCCGCCTTGAGCCGCACGCTCGGCATCGGGTCGGCCAGCAGTTTGCGAACGGAATCATCGGCATCGGCCGGCCCGTTCTGGCACAGCACCTCGACGGCCGCGGCCCGGCGCAGCGACGAGGGATCTTCGAGCGCCTTCGTCAGAGCCGGCACCGGTTTACCGTCGCGGTAGGCCAACGACGCCAGTGCCGACTTGATCTCTTCGATGACGCGCTCGTCCTCGGCCGCAGGTAGAAACGCCAGCAGCGCCTCGGCACTGCCGTCCAATCGGCGCAGAGCCAGCAATCGGGCGGCGGCGGCGGTGAGGCTGCCGGATTCTTTCTCCAGCACGTTGAGACAGCGCTGGGCGAGGCTGGACGACACCGGTGCGTCGAGGTTCCGGGCCTCCTGTCGCAGCAAGGGGATGGCAACCGGCCCGATGGAGACGAGTTCGGCACATGCCTTCTCACGGGCGCCGGCGGTGTCGGCGCCGAGCTGGGCGATCAACGCCGCAATGTGGTCGGCAGGGGCCGTGCCCTGGGTCCGCAAACGGAAGAAGTCGAGCAGCGCGGCGCCGTCGGTCCCCAGACCGGCGTGGTGAACCGTTGCTTCGTCGGCCGCCACGGCAGGGTCGTCGGCCGCGCGAATGACCGCAGCACCCGCCAGCAGCAGGCACGCACCGGTCAGCAGATGGAAATGGCGAAACATGCGTGTCTCTCGGTTGCGAGGTCGTGTGGTTGTCTCTCAGCGAACCGGCTGCGTAAGCTGCCGGGTTTTGGGCCGATACCGGGCAACTTACGCGGCTGGTTCGCGCAGCGGATACAGTCGAAGTACAACACGGTCATCGAATGGGGGATGCAGCGGGGTACGCACCACTCCACCATTCTGTGCTCCCTCTCGTTGCGATTCTTGTCCCCTTGAGGCAGCCCACTTCTCGGTAAACAGGCACTCCAGGTTCGTTAAAAAGCCATCCATGAGGGCAGTTGAGTTACTGGGCCGGCTTTGGTAGAACGGCTTAGGAGTTCCGAAACAGCGTTCCAATTCCTGAATTTTTTGCACACACTCCAGCCGAAGTTCCGGAATCCGTTCGACGGCGAAACGCAGTTGTTCGAGTGAGAGAGTCTGGAACGACTTCAGCCCGGTCACCCAATCGATCATCTGCTGACATGATTTCCTCAGTCCCGCCAGAAGTTCTTTCGTGTTGGGCTGGAGGTCAGTCGGAGCATCCAGAGCGCATTCTTCGAGGCTAATCAGGTCTTTCAGCAGAATACCGGCCACTTTCTCTAGAAACCCAGGGGTAAAAAATAGTCCGAATGGAATGCCATTTGTAAGGAACGAATCCAGAGAGAGTGCAACACGGTAAATTGCCGCCTGAACGTCTGGTGGATTCTCTGGGGGTTGCTTCACGTTCATCGCAGTCCTCCGGGCAAGCGATTCATTGGACGATTGGGTTCTGCACACCTGCGCCTCTAAGAGCAATGAGAATTTCATTGAACATCTTGGGGTCCATCTGCATAGTGTTGCCCTGACCATCGACCCGATTCAAGTGGGACGCATTGATTATATGCCAGACGCTGCCGGGTTTCCCCAGGACAAATCCTCTTGCCTGACCTGGAGGAATCCCTGCCATCGCCGCCGCAGATTCGTGTCCGGCCATTACCTGAAGTTGAGGGTTTGCAAGGCTGAAAGCTTCTGTTTCATCGTAGGTAACAAGCCGAACTTGCCCCGTCTGTTGGTCGAGAACTCCAACTCCGATGATGCTTGGATTCCCGGCTATCTCCTTCTCAATGTGGGCGATCTCCGCGGGATTGCACACTACGTTGTGCGCCGCCACGCTGAACCCCCAATCCCGGCGGGATAAACCCGCCGACTCACCCTGTTGTTCGTTTCAGCGCCGCGTCACGCGCAGGGTTTGTAGTTCATGTCCTTGAATTCGTTGACGAGCTTACCCGTCCGATCCAACTCGACGAGATGCGTATTATTTTGCGACGGCACCAACGTGTGGCCGTTCGACAGGCGCGTCGGGATGCCGGGGAACGTCACGTTGGCCTCCCAGACGACTTTGCCGTCGCCGTCGTACTCGGTTACTTTATTGACGCCTCCCATGCTGATAAGCACGTGATCGTTGGGCAGCACTTCGCCCCAAAGGTTGCCGTTGTTAATGAACGGGATGTGAACCTTCTTTAACTCCTTGCCGCTGGCGTCGAGGCGGACGTACTGACCCTGGTAGGAGACGAAGGCGATGTGCCCATCGCGCAGCTTCAGGGCGGCGAGGATCGTCTCGTTGAAGCGCGGCTGGTTTAGGACCTCCTTGCCGTCGCGGTCGAGTTCGAGCAGATTGTTGCGACCCGCAATGAAGGTGTTGCCGTTGCGCAGCCGCTGCACCTGGAAGGGCTGATTGATTTGCCGTTCCCAGAGAATCTTGCCGGTCAAATCGCGCTCGGTGACGCGGTTGAGATTCTGCTCCGCGATCAGGACGCGCTCGCCGGGCAATACCTGGGCGCAGAGCGGCCACTGCAATCCGGTGATTTCCCAGCGCATCTTGCCGGCCCGATCCACTTCGAGAACGCGGCCGGGGCACGACGGAACTGGTCCCACGTCTCGACGATCAGCTGCAACCCGAGCTGGCGATCGCCCAGATCGACGCGGGCCAGGTCGACGGCCGCGGCGTTGTCCTTCCACCAGGCGGCCCAGGCGTCGCGCGTCTTGGCGCGAGCGGTCGGATCGGTTGCCAGCGGCGACGATGGAGCCTTGTCACCGGCCACGTGGAGCAAATACTCTTCCGCTTCGTAGGCCAGGTCCATCGGCAGTTCCGCAAGCAAGGCGATGAGGACCGGGACCGCTTCCTTTTCGCGCAGCACCGCTAATCCCAACCCGGCGCGCAGGCGTACCTCGGCGTCGGGATCGGCGAGCAGCTTGCGCACGGCAGCGAGATGGTCGCCATCACGAACCTTGCACAGCGCTTGGGCGGCAGCCGCACGGCGCACGGCGGACGGATCCTTGAGTGCCTTCACCAGAATCGGCAGCGTTTTCGCATCAGCAGGGCCGATGACGGTGAGCAGTTCGCGCGCCTGCTGGTTCAGCTCGTGCGTCTCGGCGAAAGGCAGGTAGGCGAGAAGTGCTTCCACCGCACCCTCCGGCCGGCGCAGCGCCAGCAGCCGTGAGGCAGCTTGCGGCATCGGCGGAGGAGCGTCCTTCTCGATCAGTTGCAGACATTTGGCAACGGATTCGTGCCCCTTGGCGCCGTCAATGTTCACCGTCCGACGCAGCAACGGCGCGACCTTCGGACCCATCGCCAGCAGTTCACCTTCGGCTTTCGTGCGGACCGCGAGGTTGGCGTCGCTCATTTTCACGATCAGGTCGAGGACGGCGGTGCGATCGACCTCCGTGAGAGTGCGCGACCGAAACTCGTCGAGCAGTGCGGAGCCGTCGTTGCTGTTCCACCAGGCGTGCCACATTTCACGGCGTAGTCGGCGCGAGGTGGCGTCGTTGCCCTGCGGTGTCGTAATGGCCCACTCACCGGCGAGGTGCGTGAGACTGTCCTCGGCCTGCTTGCGTTGCACCGGCTGGCAGCTCGGACAACAGGTCGATGAGAACCGGCACCGCCTCGGCGTCGTTCGCTTCGACGAGGGCGAGCGAGACTTTCAGCCGAACGGTTGGCTTAGGGTCTTTCAGCAGCGGCCGGACGATAGCGTGAACACTCGCTCCGCCGGCCTGACAGAGGACGCCGGCCGCGATGGTACGGCGAAGCGGCACTGGATCTTCGAGCGCCTTGACCAGCACGGCGTCGGGCTTGCCGTCTCGCAGCGCCACAGCAACCAGGGTGGCCTCCATCTCCATAAGCACACGTTCGTCCTCGGCGAAGGGCAGGTAGCCGAGCAACGCGCCGACGGTGCCTTCAGGTTTGTGAACGGCCAGCAGACGAGCGGCTGTCGCGGTAAGCCCGGCTGCCTGGTTGCCTTCGAGCATCTGAAGGCAGCGCTGCGCGGACCGTGACGCCGCCGCCGTCCGGATTATTGGCGATCAGCCGCAGCGCCGGCACCGCATTCTGACCGAGGCAGATGAATTGCCCGGCAGCGCCGATCGGCGGATGCCGCATCCTTGTCGGCAAGCAAGCTGATGAGGGCGTCGAGCGCGGCCTTGTCAGGAGCGGGTGAGACGCGACTGCGGAAGAAGTCGAGCAGTGCCGGACCGTCGCTGCCGAGGTACGCGGCTTTGAGGATCTGCTCGTCGGTCGCCAGCGCCATTTCCACCTTGGCCGGCGGCTGGGGAGTGGGCGGCGGCAGCGGTTTCACGAGAACGGGCGGGGCGGCGACCAGAAGACTCAAATACGCCAGGTGCATGGCAGGAACTCCGCATGGAGCTTGGGTACGTCGATAAAGGTAACTTATGATAGACGATTCAGCGTGTCGGATGGAGGAAAAAATCCTGAGACGGTGGAGAAATCGTTTCTGTACAGCAGTTCATGTTGTTCCGCCTCCCGATTACTCGAAGGCCAAAGCCGAGGAGGTTATCTTTCCGCGCCGTTCTCGTCAGAGTAGTGGGAAGCCGTTGCTATTCGAGGATTGCCGCATGACGAGTGCGATTGCCGCGCCGGTTCGCCGCCGCCGTCGAGCGGGAGGAGAGCGCCTGGGAACGGCGTTTGCCGAGGTTCGTCCCGCGCTGCTGCAATCCCTCAAGGCGATGCTCGGCAGCGCGGACGACGCTCAGGATGTATTGCAAGAGGCGTTCCTCAAATGCTGGCGTGCCCGGGCACGCCTGTGGCGGCCGTGAACAACCTACGAGCCTGGATCTACCGTGTCGGTCTGAACGCGGCTCGTGACTTCCAGCGCAACGCCTGGAACCGCAAATCCCGCCCGCTGCCCACGCAGATCACCCTTCCCGACCTTTCTTCTACTCCTCCCTGCGATCAGCTGCTCGACCGCGAAGACCTCGACCGCATCCGCCAGGCACTCACCGGTCTACGGTCCGATGAGCGCGGAAGTCTTTCTGCTCCGCCAGAACAGCGATCTGACCTACGACGAGATCGCGGCCAAACGCAGCGCTCCGGTCGGGACCGTCAAGACGCAGATGCGAGCGGCGCTGCATAAGCTGCGGGCGGTGTTGGGGAAGGAGTGAGGAACTATTCAGATGTCTTCCTCTCGGAGCAAGGCTCAACGGTCGAGGTTCGTGGACCAGTCCACCGGACCGCGGAGGTCCAGGGAGCGCGCGGTCTGAAGGAACGATCGCGGAACCGGTTTGGTAGGCGGCAAGACTTCCACTGTAAGGCGGACGCGCGTATTCGGTTCCAATCCGAGCGCCGTTTCGGGCCGCAGCACGGCGCCGTCGAAGACGGCTTCCACAGATTGAGTCATTGCAGCTTCTCCTTTACGCCGGCTATTGCACGAGGCGGTGCCGACGAATGTCGAGTTCGGCCATGTCATGCTTGTTCGCTGGCCACCGGCGACGGCGGTATTTACCGGCGGCTCCTCGATGACGGTTTCAGACAACGGCTTGCCCTCGATTGGCACGGGAATGTAATCGTTGAAGGCCTTGATTTCGGCTTCGGTCAACGGGTGGGGGACGCTTTTCGCCTTGCGGACACGGAGTTCGTTGCCGCGCCGCTCGATCGTGATGAGGCAAGAGGCGAAATCGGCCGGCAGACTGAAGCGAGCCTTGTGGTCGGTTTTGCGAGTGAGAGTGTCCATGCTCTTGCTCCTTTCCCCGGTCCAGTGACTCGCCCTTCGGAGTACATTAGGGCGTGCCATCCCGCCGCCACGCCCTACCGCTCCATCCCTTTCACATCCGCGCTCAGCGCGGTGGACGCGGGTCAGTCCCCCACTTGACACGCAGGTCGGGACGAGTCTCCTTCAAATCAGCGACGCCCTTGGCGGTGACCTCTGTCCCCCTCGCGTCCACGTTGGATAGAGACTTCAGGTTCTTGAGGTTGGCCAAGCCAATGTCTGTCACCTTCGTACCCAACAACTCCAGTCTGGTTAACGCTTTGAGTTCCACCAACCGCTCCAGACCAGCGCCCGTGACCTTCGTGTCCGACAGATCCAACGTTTGTAAAGCTTTCGATCCACCCAATCGCTCCAGGCCGACATCGCTCACTTTCGTGCCTGACAGGCCCAGATAATACAGTCCTTTAATCGCGGCCAATGACTCCAGGTCAACGCCGGTTATGTTCGTGCCCGATAACTCGAGAACTACCAACTCCTTTAGTACGCTCAACCGCGCCAGACGGGCGCCGGTTACATTCGTTCGGTTCAGCCGCAATATCTTCAAACCCTTCAGCGCGTCCCAGCGCTCCAGACCGTCCTCGGCCAACTTGACGTCCATAAGGTTCAGTTCCACCAATTTCTTAGCGCGCCCAAGCGTTTCAGTCCGTCAACCGTTATACTCGTCCCCGACAGATCAAGCCGCTCCAACTCGCTCAGTAGTGCGATATGGTTCAGTCCAGCGTCCGTTGTTTTCGTTCGTTTGAGGGACAGATACTTGAGCAGCTTGAGCTTACGCAAGTGAGTCAGGCCGACATCCGCCACGAGGGTATCATCGAGCAAAAGCTCTTCCACGCTCTCGAACCCCGGCAGGTGGGCGAGTCCGTCGTCCGTGATGGGACTTCCCGATAGGTAGAGGCTGGTCAGCGACTTCAATCCGATCAGGTGTTTCAACCCCGGCCCCTTCACCCGCGTGCGCCCAGCGTCAGATACTGAAGCTGGGAGAGCGAAGACAGGAACACCAGGTCTGTGTCTGATACATCTGTGTTGTAGATTGTAAGGTCTTTGAGTTCAGAGAACACTGCCAACAGGGGCATCAGGCGAGCCGAGTCCTTGATGTCGATAAGGTCCACATTCCCGACGAATCCGTCACGGGTACCACCCCCGGTGTCGGCCCCCGCCTGCTCCAACTCTAGCGCTAGCTTGCGAAGTCGATTCCGGGTCGTCTTGGTTAACTCAGCAGCGCGGCGACGAACCTCTGCATCGCTATTGCGGGCCGCGACACTCAAAGCAGGGAGGGCGCGCGGGCCGATCTTTTCCAGCGCCGAATTCGCGGCTTCGCGTTTCTCGAAGGAGTCGTCGCCGAGTTGACGGACTAATCGGCTGATCTCGTCGTCGGATGTCTCGGCAGCCTGGCAGGCGAAAACCACTACCAGAAAGACGGACGCGAGACACGAAACAATGCCCGCGGAGTTCATCCAGCGGGAGTACCTCTCACTCTTCTGCCGCTGCCGCAGCGAGATGTCAGTGAAGTCGAATGTCAGAAAATCGATGGTTGCCATCCTTGCCTCCAATCGTCCGACTCTTGGTTCTACTGCCCAATGCCCTCTTTCCCCATCCACCCCCGCAACGTCTCCGGCAGTGTCAACAAACCGGCCCGCCCGAAAGCCGGCGGTCCCTACCGCTTATAAGGCTGCGCGGTGACCAACCCCGGCACCCTCCAGTAGTGCTTTTGGTTGAAGGTGTACAGAATCGCCGACAAACCGACCGCGCAGGCGGCGATGAGCGCGTCCAACAAGCCCAACCCATGGGAGTGGTGAAAGGCTGTGAAATCGGACAGGGCGCGCGTGCAATCGAGTTCCGTAGCCCAAACGATCCGTAGCGGTGAAACGAGCTTCAGTGATCGGCGCACTTCTCGGGAGTTGCGGGCATCCTGAATCAACTCCATCACGACGAAGCCTGGCACCGCGGGGAGATCGGTCAACGCGCTGAACCATGCCAGCGCGGGAGGATGGCTACGCTGGATGTCAATCAGCACGTCCGTATCGACGACGTCCATCAGTCGCGTCGGCGCCTCCTCTGCGCTTGTTCCCGTAATGCGCGGGCATGGCTGGGAGCGTAGGTGATGTCGGTCCGCGTTCCGACCAGGCCCTCGCGCTGCCAGTACGCCACAAGTTCCGCGCCGGTTCGTGGGCGGATTGGCGAAGTGAGGCCCGCACCGAGGATTTGCACAACGTAATCTGGAAGCGAGAGATTCAGACGCGCCGCTTCGGCAGCGAGTTCCGTTTCCAGCTCCGGCGGCAAGTTCAGTAAGAGGCTCATGACTGTCTCTCCTGCGCCGCTATTGTACCAACGATAGGGTAAAGCGCGAACTCGTTCCATCTTCTGAAACTTGCCTCTACCGCCCAATCCGATCCTTCCCCACCCACCCCCGCAGCGCCTCCGGCACCGTCACCGACCCATCCGCCTGCTGGTTGTTCTCCAGAATAGCAAGAATGGCCCGCGTACACGCCACTGCCGTGCCGTTGAGCGTGTGAACGAACCGCGTCCCCTTCTGCCCCGGCGCCTTGTAGCGGATATTCAGCCGTCGCGCCTGGTAGTCGGTGCAGTTCGAGGTCGAGGTCACCTCGCCGAACTCGCCGCCCTTACCGCGGCCCGGCATCCACGCTTCCAGGTCGTACTTGCGATACGCCGGACCACCCAGGTCGCCGGTGCAGGTGTCGATGACGTGATACGGCAACCCCAGGCCCTGGAAAATGCTCTCTTCGATGCCGAGTAGTTCCAGGTGCAACGCTTCGCTCTGTTCCGGTGTGCAGAAGGTGAACATCTCGACCTTGGTGAACTGGTGGACGCGGTACAGCCCCTTGGTGTCGCGGCCGGGAGCGCCGGCTTCCGTGCGGAAACAGTGCGACAGGCCGACGTAACGCCGCGGCAGGGCCGATGCGTCGAGGATCTGATCGCGGTGCATGCCACCGAGTGTGATCTCAGCGGTGGCGATGAGGCACAGGTCGGTGCCCTCGATACTGTAGATTTGCCGCTTCTCCGGATCGGGATCGCGCGGAATGAAGCCAATACCCTCCAGTACCTCGACACGGGCCAGGTCCGGCGTGATGATCGGCGTGTAACCGTGCTTGATAAGCGATTGCATGGCGTACTGGACGAGGGCCAGCTCCAGCAGCACCGCCTCATTCTTGAGGAAGTAGAACTTCTGCCCGGTGACGCTCGCCCCGGCCTCGAAGTCGGCGAGGTCGAGCGCTTCACAGAGGGCGACGTGGTCCTTGGCGGTGAAGTCGAACTTCGCGGGTCGCCCCACGTCTTGATGACCTTGTTGCCGTCGGGATCGGTGCTCACCGGGGCGTCCGGATGCGTCATGTTCGGGATGCCGCCGAGGGCGGCGCGCAGGTCATCCTTGACGCGATTGTCGTCTTTCTCCAGGTTGCCGACCTGATCGCGCAGTGACTTGGCTTCCTCCATGAGGCTGGCCGCCTTCGCCTCGTCCTTCGTCTTCTTCGCCTGACCGACGAGCTTGGCGATCTCGTTCTGCCGCTGCTGGATCGTCTGCATCTGCTGGGCGAGGCGTTTGCGTTCGTCGTCGAGCTGAACGACACGGTCCACGTCGGCGCGGAGGTTGCGGTTGACGCAGTTGGTTTTAACGGCGTCGAGATTGGCGCGGATGAAGGCGGGATCGAGCATGATCGGGGTCCGTTAATAGGCCTTGGGAGCGTCGTATTCCGCAAGGCGAACCGGGTAGTCGTAGGCGGATTGGTGCTTGTCCTGGTAGCTCTTCAGCACAAACTGGATCAATTCCAGATCCGCTTCGCCGCACTGGTCGATGAAGCGCGGGAGGATCTCCATTGCGTCCGCAAGGTCGGCAATTTGCTGCTGACCGGCGGCAAGAGCGAGGTTTCGCACCTCGACATAACCGAGATGGAGGATATAGAGGAGGCGGCTCCGCAGTTCGTGTTCTGTTGTGTTCATGGTACAGCCTAGTTGAGGACGACTTGAGATAGAGGAACCGAAGCACCTTGCCCGGGTGTCCCGAGAAGTTCCACGTCGATCGGTGGCGGTTCGGTCTTGAGAACGCTCGTTGGATACTCCACATATCGAATATAACGGAAATCACGGGAAATCGCCAGCTTTGGCGAATGGAGTTGGTTGAGCGCAATCCGCGTGACAACGTCGGGCTTTCCCAATTCGATGATCCGCCGGGGATGTCCGACAAACCAGCCTGGCGGGCAGCGACCGACCGGCGAACACCTTCTTTGATGTAGTATTGCGGCATCACGCCAGCGCCCTCGGGTCCGCCACATGACCGTCTTCCCAGCGACAGGTGGCTACTCAATCCAGGTCATACACGGTCACGCTCAATCCGCGTTCGCACAGGGCCTCAACGATCAATGGCTCGATACGCGACCATGAACCACCGGCCAAACCGCAGCCGATTCTGGGCATGTGAACCGAGGCGTTCATTTCGCTCGCTTTTTCAGCCACCTTTGCAAGGCATTCGGCGACTGCTTCGTAGCGGATCGGAGGGCCTTTGCTCCCAGATTTGGTACCGTGCTGCGCCACCATGTTCGCTATCCAGACGTAGGGCTCGACCTGTACGAACTGCACGGAACCGAGGCGAAAGTCGTTTTCCGCGCGCTTAGAGTGCCATTCACGGTAGGCTCGTTCAGGTTCCGCCCATCGCTTAGAGATCGCCAGGACGAAACCCTTTCCCCAGCCTCCTCGGTCGTTACAGACATGGCAGATCAACTTCACGCCCTTCGCCTGGGGGCTGGTCGCATCGCCCTTGATGTAGGTGATCTCGCTCATGGTCTTAGTTCTGGGGCAGTTGGATCAGATTCGATCGAGGCTTTGCCGTCCCGCCGCGCTCGGGTTATTCTACCCCGCCTCTTTCCATCGATTCTTCCGCCCGCTCAACAGGGCCTTCATAATTACTTCATCCGGCACCTGAGCCTGGACCTTCCGGCGCACGATCCCAAAAACGCAAAGCAGATCGCGGATGGCAGGCAAGCTCGTCCTGGGACCATTCCGGCCATTCCGATCGGCGGACTTCGTCGATGAGCTTCTTGAACTCTCGTTGCGTCAATGAACAACCTGCCGCCTTGAGTGCCGCCTCATATCGAACTTTTGTCTTTCGCGCCGGTCCCTCCCGCATGGCCGAACTAAAAGCCCCGAACAGTTCCGTGGTCTCCGGCGTCATTGCGTGCAGCACAATCGTGATGCGGACGGCCTCGTGTTCCGTTTCGTCCCGAATCAAGAAATGTACTATCGCATCGCCATTGTCGTCGGTTCGTCCCTCTTCCTCCCAGGATTGCGCGGCTACTTCATCGCGGTAAACAAAAAACTCCGTGAAGTCGAATGGCTCCTTGGATTCGATAAGATCTCTTAGACGGCGAATTCCTTCGGTTTCCGCCGGTTCGATGAAGGCGTGCGGCCAGAAATCCGACAGCAGGTCCAGCAGAACACGCGCGTCGAAACATGCTCTCGGTGTAGTCAGGACCAGATCATAACCGCCGATCAACATGCTCATACAGGCCCCACGGTTCGTTGTCTGGATGAAATCACTTCGTAGTCATGCGGGGAATAGAAAATGAATGCCCCGCGAGCACCCGGTAACGGCGTCAGTTCGCCGGCGTCGTCGAATTCAAAGACGTACTCGATCTTGCTTCGCGGCAGACCCAGGCGCTTGGCCAACTTGGGAGTCGCTGGCGGGAGTGTCGTAAAGTACGCACCAAACGGATGGTTTCCAGGCGGTTGGAACGCAGTGAATTGCCATACTTGTTGGGAGCGTATTGCATTATACCCGTCCAGATCCGTGTAGTGGTAAAGGCGGCGCGGCGAACCGCTCACGGCCGTTTCTCCAACGGCACATACTCCACATCGCGTTTCCCGACGTAAATCTGCTCCGGCCGGAAGATGCGGTTGTCCTTCAGTTGTTCCAGCCAGTGGGCCAGCCAGCCGGCGACGCGGGCGATGGCGAAGATCGGCGTGAACAGGTCGCGCGGAATGCCGAGGTTCTGATAAACGATGCCGGAATAGAAATCGACGTTCGGATAGATGCCTTTCGGCCCGAGAACGGTATTGGCCACCGCCTCCAGTTCCGTCGCCAACTTGTACAGCGGCGGCCGGCCCGTCTCGGAAAAGACGTGCTCGGCCAGCTCCTGTAACACCGTCGCGCGCGGGTCCTTCACCTTGTACACCCGATGGCCGAAGCCCATGATCTTCTTCTTGTTCGTTACCGCGTCTTCCAGCCACGGACGCACGTTCTCGACCTTGCCGATCTGATCGAGCATGTCGAGGACTTCCTCGTTGGCGCCGCCGTGCAGCGGGCCGGTCAGCGTGCCGATGGCGGAGCTGACGACGGTGTACGGGTTGGCCAGCGTCGAACCGGTGACCCGGCCGCTGAACGTCGAGGCGTTCATCGTGTGTTCCGCGTGCAGGATCAGGCAGGCGTCGAGGACGCGCCCGATGGCTGGGGACGGTTCTTCCTCCATCAGCATGTAGTAGAAGTTGGCGGCGTGCCCCAGGTCGTCGCGCGGCATAATCGCTTCGTCGCCGTGCCGCAACCGGTGGAAGGCGGCAACGATGGTCGGCAACTTGGCGATCAGGCGGACGACCGAACTCCAGTTGCTGGCCTGGTTGGTAACGTCGCGCGCCGGGTAGAACATGCCGAGAGCGGCGACGCCGGCCTGGAGAGCGTCCATCGGATGACCGGTTTCCGGCAGGCATTTGATGAGATCGATGATCTTGTACTTGAGCCGGCGGTGGTGGCGCAGTTCATCGTCGAAGCCGGCCAGTTCGCGCTGAGTGGGCAGATCGCCCTTGAGCAGGAGCCAGGTGGTTTCTTCGTAACTGCTCTCGCGGGCCAACGTCTCGACGGCGACGCCGCGATATTCGAGGCGGGCGCGCTTGCCGTCGATGAAGCTGATGGCCGATTTGGCGGCAGGGACGTCGGCGAGGCCCGGGCGATACTCGATCTCACTGCTCATGGCGGATCTCAAGAAGGTACGGTGTGTGTCGCTCTGCCTCCGGCATCGATGAGGGAGCGCCTCTCCTTCGTTCTATTATGCAAAGTCTTTCGTCCGGAGCAAATGAACCGTTGCTCGAGAGTGAGAATAGTACGGTCCTGGGCGAGCGGCGTGAGTGATCACCGCCGGCCAGACCGCCGGGATAAACCCGGCGGCTCGCTGTCTTTTGGCGAGTATCGGTTGCAATGGGTGGCGCACCGCGGACGCCACCGCTGATATCGGTGTTCAAATCGCGTGGTCATGCAATCGCAGCGCTTTACGAAGTATCGCGCGGCCGTACGGGACCGGGGACAGCGACGGAAAATGACCGAACGAACTCCGAACGAGTCGGCCAGTTACATTTCAGAGCGGCGGCAGGCGGCGCACCGTCAAAATTACCGAACGAACCGCCGGCCATCTCCGCGAGACAGCCGATCGGCTCGGGGATCGGTTCGGTTTCGAGAGCGGCAGGAATGGGATTGACGATGGGGACCGGCGCCGGCCTTGGTGGTGCGGCGCTCCGTGCGGCTTCGTCCCGGACCTGGCGTTTGGCCTGGAGCTTTTCCAGCGCGTCTTCGCCTGCCGGAGCTGACGGCTGACGTGAGCCTCGTAGCGCACCAGCCGATCCAGCTCCCGGCTTCTGCAGGAGCTCATGGTCGTGGCTCTGCGCTTCCACGTGTTGCGCCATGTCGTCCGCGATTTTCTCGAAGCGCTTTTTCTTGGCGGCAATCTCCTCCGTCACCTCCTGGTGATGTTCCGCGCAGGCAGCGGTCAGCAGCTTCAGCGTTTCGGGCAAGGGCAGTTTCGACGTCGTCGGCAAGGCCAGCCGGAGGAGCGCCGCCGTCATCGGCTGCTTCACTTCGATGACCGACATGTCGCCGAGCAGCTGCACGAGCAGCAGCACCACCGTCGGGTCCACGACGGTGTGGTCCGGCAGGATCGGCAATTGTGCGACCAGGGTGCGCGCCGCTTCCGCGCTGGTCATGTCCTCTTTCAAGTCGTCGAGATCGTGGTGCGCCTGGTAAAGTGCCTGCCACTCCGGATTGTCCGGACTGAGCCCGATCATGGCGCCGGCCGCCTTGCTGGTTGCGTCCTCGTAGAGATCGGTGCCGACCTTGGCCTCGAAACGGGCCACGCGGCGGAGACGCCACAATTGCAGCGCGATGCGGTCGGCCAGCTCGCGTTCGAGGATGCCGACGGGATCGAGTTCCTGGACGATGCCGTCGTGGAAGGCATCCCAGACGTCGGCGTCTTCACAGGGCAGGACGGGCCGATCAGAGCACAGCCCGTGCGTGGCGGCGTTGACGGAGGAGCGTTCTTTGCCGGCGTCGGAGCGCGGCCCGGTCGCTGGTTTGGACATGATGAACCTCATGGTGAGTGACAGAGGGCGAAACGTGCCGCGAAGACTACCGGAGCCGTGTACGTTGGGTGGAGAGCAGTATCGCAGGAAAAACGCCGATTCTTTTTTCTCTCGGCTGCTGTGCAAACTGGACTCCTCCCAACGCACGCGCCTCCGGTAGTCTCCGCGGCACGATTCGCCCGCGCTCTCTCACCGTGAGGTGTACCATGTCCGGGGTGCGCGAAATACGACATTACCGCTCAGTTCATTCTCGACGTCGTGAAGTTCGTCCGTGCCGGCTGCTTCCCCGATGTGGCGGCGGAGGCGGCCGGTGTGCCCGCCGCCGTCTTCCGCGACTGGCTGCGCCGGACCGAGAAAAAGTCTTGCCCACAGCCCTACTGGCGACTACGCGAAGAGCTGCGGCAGGCGGCAGCGCAGGCGGCGCGTCGGGCGAGGTGATGCTGTTTCAGGACGACCGAACCCTCTGGCTGCGCCGGTCCCGGCAAGGAAACGCCGACGCGTCCCGGCTGGTCGCTGCCGATCAAGGCGGTTTACCGAGAGGAGACAGCGGCTCCGGACCTGCCGCTGGATGTACTGCATCTGTTCGGCAAGATATTCGAGATCCTTAAACGCCATCCGGCGGCGCATGGCGAGGTTCTGAAGGATCTGCAAGCGAACAATGTGCCGGTGCCGCGACAACGGGCGTCGCGCCCCGTGGCTGAACCGCCGTCGGCCGGCGATGCGGGGACTGGTCCTTGAGTTGTGCCGTATCTCGGACAAACTTGCAAAATGAATGTGTACGCGACGGTTTCGACCCATCGAATGGACGCGTGTTTGCTTCTCCAGGAAGCGGGTATAAGATGGCATCGGATAGCTGCCGTCAGAGGGAATTGTCATGCCGCGATCGCACAACGAAGACAGTGGCCTCGTCGATCGCTTGCGCAAGGCCATACGCGCTAGCGGACAAAGCTTGAGCCAACTCGGACAGAGAACCGGCGTAGGCGCGGAACGGCTGTCGCGTTTTCTGCGAGCGGAGCGCAACCTGACCTTGTCCGCAGCGGAAAAGGTATGCGCCGCGCTGGGTTTGCTTCTTATCCAGGAAAGCGACACAGTCATACCCGGACTGGAGCCGGAACGAGTGGAGCGAGCGCCTCCGCGACCTGGATGCAGGTAAAGGCCAGCCGCTGAAGGCAGTGATGGCGAACCTCCGGCGCCGATGCGCATGACTGAGAGTTGACACGCCGCGAGGGAAGGCGATGGTCTGGGAAATCGTTCTGTCCCCCACTACCGGAGAAGATCTGGCGCGCTGGCCTGCCCAACTTCAGGACCACGTCGAACAACAGCTGCTGCGGTTGGCCTCCGATCCGACCCACCTGAGCAGGTCTAGTGTTTTCCCTTATCCGCCAACTTGCCAGCTCTCCAGACGGAGCCGATCGAGACCGAGGGGATGTGCCATGAGTTCGTAGTCCTTTTTCGTTACAGCCAAGATGAGAAATCCATCCAGGTTGTCGGCATCGGCCACATCGAAAGACCACCACCCGTGTAACCCGAGGTAATTCCATCTCCTGTCCGCGCTGCTCGGTTTCCCACGTTGTTCGGCAGGACACGGCAAGTTACACTGGATCTTGCCCTGGTTTCACACGAGGCTGCCATGAGTGCGATCGACACGATTCCCGTGACCGTGGAACCCGAGGCCGCGGCGCGGATCGCAGAACTCGGTTTTCAGGAACAAGTAGACCGGATGATCGAACACGCGCGGCAGACCCTGCCGATGATCCGGCGCATCGACGTCGTGATGAATTATCGTTACGACGATCCGTCGCCGGATGGGGTATGTATCGACGTGTATAGCGACCATCCGTTCGATCCAAACGGGCAGCTCACGACGGCTCTGGCCCGGTGGTCGGTTGAATCCTTCCCACCTGACGTGCTGGCACACCTGCACCTGTCCTATTACCTGAGTTAATCTCATGCGCGGGCGAGAATTCCTTGAGCTGGCGAAGGAACTCCTTCCAGGGACTCTCCCTCGGCACTGGCGAGGGATCATCATCCACGCCTACTACGGTTTGCTTCTTGAGTGCCGTGAGGCGATGGCACGTTGGAGATTGCCGCCGTTGACTCGTCTGCAACTACACAGCCAGGTCCGCCTGCGGTTGGTGTTCGCCAATGATACCGACTTGAAACAGATCGGATACGTTCTCGAAGAGCTTGGGCGACATCGGAACCGGGCCAACTATGACCTTTTTCCTTATCCGGACTTATCCTCTGGAAGCCTGGCGCTGAATGATCTAAACGTTGCCACTATTCATCTCGCCCTGCTCGACCGCATCGGCGGCAACCCGTTTCGCCGCGCTGCTGTCATCGCTTCCATTCGACCGTGAGTCTCTCGCCAAACGATGTCTTGCGATGCTTGAAGACTTGGATTCACGCTTGACGGCCACCCCTCTTTCCCCCTACGATACGTTCGACCCGAACCGGAGTGAGCGAACGACCATGCGTATCGGATACTTTCAGACCCTGCTGCGGCGTGCATTGTTCGTGATCGGTGCGACGTTTCTCATTTCAGCCGCCGAGGGGCGAGCGGCGCCTCCCACGGAAGCCGCCGCCGTCGAACTGAAGGTCATCAAATACGACGCACTCCTGGAGATTGTCCGCGCCCTGAAAGGTCGAGTCGTCGTCGTGGATTTCTGGGCCGAATACTGACTGCCCTGCAAAAAGACAATGCCGCATCTGGTCGAGATGCAAAAGAAGTACAGCAAAGAAGGCCTCGTCGTCATCACGGTGAGTCTGGACGGACTCGACCAGAAAGACGCGGCGCTCAAGTTCCTCAAGGACACCAAAGTGATCGGCCCCAACTTTCTGCTCGATGAGAAGCAGGAGTTCTGGCAGGACAAGTTGAAGATCCTCGGCCCGCCCGCTGCCTTCGTGTTCGACCGCGCGGGCAAACGGGCGATGAAGTTTGATTCGGATAATGCCTACGACCACGCGGACGTGGAGAAGGTCGTGAAGGAACTTGTCGGCGCCAAACCATGACCAGTGCGTAGCCGAGACCCTTCCCGTTCTTGTTGCAACAACTATCCGCCGTGAGGCTGATGCCCGCGGAAGCGGGCCTGCCGTAGTAAGCTCGGTGCTCGACGAACACTAATGCGAGGAGAGGATGTGAGCAAGGTATTGAGCGACGAAGGTGCGGACGTCATCTTTCGCGAAGCCCGCACGCACAGCGTCTGGCTGGACAAGCCGGTTGACGACGCGCTGCTGCGGCAGGCTTACGACCTCGCCAAGATGGGACCCACCTCTGCCAACATGTGCCCGATGCGGGTGGTGTTCGTCAAGTCGAAGGAGGCGAAGGAGAAGCTGAAGCCCGCTCTGGACGCGGGCAACCTGGACAAGACCATGAGGGCGCCGGTGACGGCCATCATCGGCATGGACATTCGTTTCTACGAACAGACTGCCCAAGCTGTTTCCGCACGCGGACGCCAAGGCGTGGTTCAAGAACCTGCCGGAAAACGTACTGGAGTACATCGCGTTGCGCAATTCCTCGCTGCAGGGTGCCTACTTCATGCTGGCGGCCCGGTCGCTCGGTCTGGATTGCGGGCCGATGTCCGGTTTCAATAATGCGAAGGTGGACGCGGCGTTCTTCGCCGGTACGACGATCAAATCGAATTTTCTCTGCAACCTCGGCCACGGCGACGCGGCCAAGCTCTACCCGCGCAGCCCGCGTCTCAGCTTTGAGGAAGCGTGCCAGATTGCGTGAGCAGAGTGCGAGGAACCGCACGGAAAAGATGCTTCAGATATCGATCGAAGGGGGTTGACCGGCGAGCGCAAAGCTATGAAAACAATAGGCTTTCGGTGATGCTGACGAACGGCTTGACCACCGGTTCTCGTCTTCTCGTCGGCAATCTCTCAAGGCGAACCTTGCCGGACGCCGAACCATGTTACATAACATCCTTTCACTCCAGCCCCGCTAGCTCAACTGGCAGAGCAGCTGACTCTTAATCAGCGGGTTGTAGGTTCGAGTCCTACGCGGGGCAATGACTTACGTCGAGGTGACCGCCGCTGACAGCGGAAACAAAACCCCCTCCCCCCGGTTGCCGCCGTGAGGAAGGGCCACAAGCCTTCCGGCTCGTGTTGGGTGTTTTTCTTCACCAACCGGGAGGCTGTATGAAGTTCCGAAAGCCTTTCTACCGCAAGGACCGCAAACGCTGGATTCTCCAGCTCGACGGTCGCTGCATCAATCTCGGCCCTGACCGTGCTCCAGCCTTCGAGAGGTACAAACAGATCCTCTCGGAACGATAACAGACCCCCAACAAGCGCCTCCCCTGGCAGTGTCGCCGCTGTGCTCGACGCTTTCCTCGACTGGCTCAGCAAGCGCGTCGAGGAGGGCACGAAGGCACAGCGGACCTACCACTGGTATCGCCGTTACCTGCAAGACTTCGTCACGTTCGCCGCACCGGGCTTCCGTATCGCTACTCTCACCGTCGATCCGTTAGAGCCTATACACGTGTATCAGTGGGCCGACTCGCATCCTGGCTGGAAGACTGGCAAGCGCGGGGCGATGACGAGCGTTCAGCGCCTTCAACTGGGCCGCTCGCGCCGGTGTGCTCAAGTCGATCGGCGGCAAATCGCCGCTCGCTTCCATCGAGAAGCCGCAACAGGGACGCCGCGAGCAACTGGTGAGCGAAGAGGAATACCGCAACGTCCTCACTGCGCTGGTCTCCGACGAAGCCCATGACCTGGTCACACTGTCCTGGGAGACGGGCATGCGGCCGAACGAGTTGTTCGTAGCCGAGGCCCGCTTCTTCGAGCCGGAGAACGCCCGCCTCGTTTTCCCGGTGAAGCTCTCCAAGGGCAAGAAGACGCAGCGCATCGTCTACCCCAATGACACGGCGCTCGAAATCGTTCGCCGCTGTGCCTTCAAGAATCCTGACGGTTCGCTGCTCCGTAACACCGAGGGCGACCCGTGAAACATGGCCAGCGTCAATTGCCTCTTCCAGCGCGTCCGCCGGGAACTCGGCCGCCGGAAGTTGCAGCAGCTCGGGCTTGTCCCACCGCCGGTCAAGCGGCTCTCTGCCGAAGAGCGGCGCGACAATGCGTTGCGTGCTGACCACCACCGTCAGGTTCTTGCTCGCCGGAAGGAGATCGCTCGGCTCGCCTGGAACCACGGCACCAAGTACAGCCTGTACGCTCTCCGCCACGCCTTCTGCACCGAGGCGCTGGAAAACGGTGTCGATGCCGTGACGGTTTCCGTGCTCATGGGCCATCGCGACACGACGATGATTTCCCGCGGCTACAGTCACGTCAACCAGCGGCACGAGCACATGCGGCAGGCGGCTAATCGAGCGCGAGGTGCTTGAGCGGCACTCGTGCTGCCGGAGAGGGTGGCTGACTCCGTTCGTGCGGAGGTTCGCCACCCCTCTCTCGGCTTTCCAGGTACTCCTGTATCTGCTCGTCGGAGACGCGAATCGCACCTTGTCCGTTGCCGAGAACGTAGTGTGGGAGCGAGCCGTCAGCGATTCGTGCATAGACGAACGACATACTGACGCTCAGCCGTGCGGCGACTTCGGAGATCTTCATCAGTTTCAGGTTCATGGTTCTCAGCTACTTAGTCCTGCTTGACGGATTCACACTGGAAAACGATCAGGCGTCGGATTGATTGGCACCGCGTTTCATACTCACCCAGGCAGCACCCTCACATCGGTTTGTCTCAACGGCCCCGAAGACACCATACACAGTCAGTTGCCGGACGCCGTTGCTCGTGATTTCAGGGTAGACTCCTGGCGCCGCGAGGAGAAGTGCGGGGAATCGAGATTGGGGAAAACGCGCTTCATTCTGATGGTTTTGCCCTTTATGTGTGTGATTTGCGCGCGAATTTGCGCGTTTGTCTGAGCTCTGATTCGCGGCATTCAGAAGAAGAAAGGATGGGCCGACCCTGTCTCAGCCGGCGGGGATAGGTTGAAAGAGTCTCGTAGGGAACGGTTCCTGGTCGTAAGTCATTGTGCTAACATACGTTGCAGCTTAAGATCCGGGCGGGACATGCTTCCAACAGGTGTCCCGGTTCGCACACCGCCCAAGAACAAGGTCGGATTGAGCAATGTGCTAATAACCGGATGTTGTTATTGTCGTGGTAGTTACGGCGATCCAAGGTAGGCTGGACAGTTGGTTTGTGGGACAAGGCAAAGGACGCCACAACCTCATCGGGCCGACCGATTACTGGGCGCGAAATTCACTGAAGAGGATCCATTCCGGGCTTCGTTAACAGGCCGGTTTGAACGCGATAGGTTGCGCACATGGCGGTGTCGAGATCGGTCGTATTTCAGCATTGCACGGTTGACACGTTTGCAGCGCACATCCGTCCACATCGTGGGCTCCTCGGGAAGCAAACTTGAAGCGGCCTGTCAATTCCACGAACGTGTCGTGCCCCAATAAGCTCAAATGATCGGAAACCGCGGGTTGCTTGCCAGCCCATCACAGTCGGCTATAATAATCCACACTCCAGGGGGTGCCGTCGCTCCCTTCCCTGAGATTATGCAGCTTTTTTGAGTTTATGGCCGCTGCGAACTCGTTTACTCGCCGATTGGGACACTGTCGGCTGAGGCTTGGTACGGAGGTAGGCCTCGTGGGCTGCCGGCCACACGCTGCTGAGCACCAGCACCCGCAGGTCCAGAATTACCTGACCACCCCCATGACTCCACGTCATCCCCGAACGCTTCAGGCGCTCCGTGAACACCGTCTTGCAGGCCGCCTCCGTCACGCCGCTGCCGATCGGCATACCCTGACCCCGATAGTCTGCGTACTGCATCCACACCGCGTGCTTGCGTAGATAGCGGTAGGCTTTCCAGTAGTCCGCCAGCGGCGCCGTGCGGAGTTGGCGACGATGGTTGTAGTGCCCCATGGCCGACCGCACCACGTGGCTCACGCCGTGCTGCCGGTCACGCAGCCAACGACGCCATTTGGCAAACCAGCGCGACGGCCTCCTCCCCTTCGCCAAACAACGCGGTCGCCAGCTTGTTCACGTAGCCGCACGCGTGCCAGAAATCCACGACCCATTGCCACGTCAGCTGCTGTCCCGGATGCCACGGGTCGTCCAGGCGACGCAGCACCTGCCGATAATACTCCTTCGGGTGCGTGCCGCCGTCGGTGACGTACGCCAGACGCGGCGCCGGCCGGCCGCGCGCGTGCCACTGCCGCAGCACCTGGTCCAGGAGCGACGTCAGTTGCGCGGACAGCGTTCCCTGGCCCGCTTCGGGCATTTGCCCCAGGTAGACTGTGCCCAGACGCTTACCCTTCCGATCATACACCGACAGCGTGGCCGTGCTGCCCTCGTGGTAGCCGTCCTGGCGAATCGGTACGTGGACGCCATCGCGTCCCGCCGCCAGCACCGGCCGATGCTTGCCTTTGGAAGCAAAGGCTTTGCCGAGCAGTTCCAGCACCCGAGCTACCTGCGCTGGCTCGCGGAACGAGGCCAAGCCATCACGCAACGCCGTCGTCACCTTGCGTACACTCGTCACCGACCAGGACACGTTGTGCGTGCTCAGCAGCAGCTTGCGGACTGGCTCCTGCTCGTGCTCCACCGACCACAAGCCGACACGCTCCGCCAGGGCCGGGGTTGCCAGTCCGGCCTCGATGCCCAAGTGGAGCTCCAGCGGAAAGAGCGCCGGCTCGCCGGCTTCAACGGCTTCGTACAAATAGCGGCGCAGCTCGATTTCGCCGAACAGCGTGCCGATCTGGTTGGGGCTCTTGGGCCGACGCCGATACTCCGCGCCCGCGCAACGCAGCCGCAAGGGGATGTCGTCGCGACAGGGAGGTTCGATGCGGTTGTACTCGTGCTCGACGAGGACACGGCCGGCTTCGCGCAACGCCGTCGCGATGCCGTTTTCCAAGGCGCAGGTAAGCTCTGGGGTGGGTGGTTGCTGGCGAAAAGCCTGCTGGAGGGCGAACAGTGCCAGGAGCGGCGGCAGCATCCTGGTGAGAAAGTCCTGGAAATCGTCGGCGGGGGCCATTGCCGTGGACGCGGTCGGGACGGTAGATTGAGGCATGAGGACTCCTTTCCTGGGTCAGGGGTTTTGGCGAACCACTGCCCAGGATAGGACCCTCTTGTCACGAAGCAAGCACCCAGTGGATGGGCCGACAACGACAGAATCTGCGAATCCTCCGGTTTATTCAGGGAATGGAGCGATTGCACCCCTTGAAGGCGACGGGCCTGTACTTCTCACAGGCCATCCTCTGGGTCAAGGAACACCCGGTGCTGACCAGGAAGGACTACATGGGAAATCACGAGTGGTGCTTATACGGATGGCGCGAAGGCGCCGGCCACCAGTTCTTCGGGCCGAACAACGCCACCGACGTCTGGCCGATCAAGAAGGTCAACCCGCAGGCCATGATCCAGCTCACGGAGAAGCCGGTCGAGTTGGCGGCGCGGCGCTGGAGTACTCGTCCAAGCCTGGCGAGCACGTCCTGGACCTGTTCGGCGGCTCGGGCTCTACGCTCATCGCCGCCGAGCAGACCGGCCGCAAGGCATTCCTCATGGAGCTCGACCCCCTGTACTGCGACGTCATCGTCCAGCGCGTATGAGCAGTTCAGCGGCAAGAAGGCCGAGCGGATTGTGGCAGGTGCAACATGACACCACACCCAGGAAATAGGCCAAATTGCCCCAAACTCGCCAGAAAACCCGGTTTACCATGACAGATCCTGCCACCGCACTGTCGGAAGGAGAAGGCCGTGGCCGCCAAACCGAAGAAGAAGATCGAGGATCAACTTCTACTCGCCTTGGCATGCGGCGACCGTCGAGGTGGCCGCACGCCAGTGCGGCGTCAGTACCCGCACCGTCTACCGGCGCCTCGAAGACCCGGCCGTGCGTCGCGAGCTGCAGAGGTTGCGCGCTGACATGGTGCAGCGGACGATGAGCACGCTTACAGCGATGGGCGGCGAGGCGTCGCGCGGCCTGCTCGAGTTGCTTAAGCCGGGGGTGCCGCATTCCGTGCGTCTGGGCGCCATTCGGACGGTGCTCGAGTTCGGCATGAAGCTCGCGAGTTCACCGAACTGGAGGAGCGCCTGGCGGCGCTGGAGCAGTTGCAAACCGAGGCGCCGCGGCCGTAAGTGCGGCGAGGCGAGTGCTGTGAACCTGGAATAGGCGCGGAACGGTCGTGTGCTCGAGTGGAAGATGGTGAAGCATGAGACTCAAGCGTAAGCTGGCCAAGTTGGAACGAGGCTTTGGCGTCGAATCGTGTCCGCATTGTCGGGGGATACTGCCTCCGCGACCTGGCGAGGTCAACGGCCAAGATTCGTTTAGCGACGACGAGAGGCGGGCACTCTTCCAAGGAATCTTCACGCGGTTCTTCAGCCGTGAGACGATGCTGACGCTGCTGGCGGGCTGCACGCCCGAGTTGCGTCGGGAAATCACCGACGTCTATCCGCTGTCGCCGGAGGAGCAGCAGCTGATTGAAGGTGCGCCGGCGTCCACAAACCTCGGAACGGACGACGCGACCAGGGAAGGATATCGGTCGTGACGCTGAAGAACCGCCTCCGGCGCCTGGAACGCGACCTGGGGGGAGCCGGGCTGCCCCGCCTGCCGCGATCGCCGCGGTGACACCGTGCTGGTGGACGTCGACCGGTTGCCCGACGGCACGGTCGCTGCCCGCGAAGCCTACCCCGCCCCATGCACCCGCTGTGGGGAGGTTCCAGAGCAGATCATCGAGATCGTGCTGGAGGTCGTGGAGTCCCGGCCCGGCACCGCGCCGGCCACCCAATCGCAGGAGATTCCGCCATGCGTTTGAAGCAGCGGCTGGAACGGTTACGGCGCCTGATCGAGGGCGGAACCTGTCCCGGCCCGCCCATCGAGATCGTCGAGTGTTTCGACGGCGAGGAGCCGCCGCCCTTCAAGCCGTGTCCCTGCGGTCGCGAGCACCCAGGCATGATCTATCAGCTTGCGCGATGCACGACCCGAACGCGGTGCGGCCGGACGCTGACGACGCCGAGGAAATGGGGCCATGAACATCAAGACCGCGTGGAAGCGGCTCGAGACGACCGGCGAACCGTGGCCACCTCTTCGGTCGTCCTTCCGCCTGTGACCGCCCGGGTGAGCGTTGGACCAGCTGTCGCGGATGCGGACCATCGAGGAACTGGCCTCAGACACAACGGATCGAAGCGGAACTTTCTGCCAAAGAGCGGTAGACCCTGACATGCTGCGTAACCGACTGGCCAGACTGGAGCGGTCCTACGATCTGCGGGACGGCCGGTGTCCCTGCTGTCCTGGCGAAACCCTGCGCCGCTGTCGGCAAGACAACCCGTCCGCCCCTCCCGTGCCGACAACGCCCGGCCCGGCGCCGTGCCCGAGGTGCGGGCGTCGGGCCGACGTGATCGAGATCGTCGAGGTACTCGTGCGCAACCGGGAGGAGGCGCTGGCCGCGGTTGCGATGATGAAAGCGGCCGCGAATGCCGACGACGGAGAAGGGTAAGGACATGGGCATCCGGGCGAAGTTGAACAGGGTGAAGCGGTTGGCAAGAGCCATGCCGCCAACGGAGCCGCACCTGTGGGTGGCCTGCACGGATGCGGACGGCCTGGTCCTGGACGATGGCACCGAGGCGTGCCAGCGCTGGGTGGGACGGCACTACGCGGAGCTTCCCGGACCCGTCAGCGTGGTCAGCGGGATTGATCTGCGCGTGGTCGTCGGGGATGCACCGGGGTTGGAGTGGCGCAGCGGCCCGGAGAGCTAACCCGTCAGGCGAGACCGTTCGCTGCCGGATCGACCGGGCACGCGGTTGCAATCCAGTACGACTTTTCACGATCGGGTTAGCACGATCAGCCGCACGAGCCGATGTTACAACGCATTCCGGCGAGTGCCCACCGACGACGCCGTTTCAATCCTCACCCGGCCCGATGACCGGGCCGCACCCGTCTGCTCGTCGCCGTGATCCGGACGACATTACCGGCCTCACCGGCCTCCGACGTTGGTCAGGTCAAAGACCATGTCCGTCACGAAGCGTTTGAACGACTCGTTCTGCACGAACTGCTTGAAGAACTCGGTGTCGTCCTTGAGCAACGGTCCGATCACCCGCATCAGCGCCTTGTCGTGTTCGATCGCGCTGCGTTCGGCGTGTTCTTCTTCGCGTTCTGGTAGGGCTGGTCGGCCGCGACTTTCGGGGCGATGTCGTCTGTGATGCGCCGCACGATCCGGTCGGCGTCGGTGAAGAGCGTCCCGAACTGCTCGTTGAAGGTCTTGAGGATGTTGCGAGAGCCGGTCCAGTTCGGGCTCGGGCTTGCGGCCGCCGCCGCTGACGGGCACGGGCTCGATCTCGGCGTCCTCGTCGGGCAGCGCGATCTTGCATCGCGGCCTTCTTCTCGACCCGGTAGCTGTCCATGTCGATGGTTTCGAGGATGCCCTTGCGACAGGTCCTCTTCCTTCGGCGCGGGCAGCTTGGGGATGAGGAAGTTCAGGAAGATCGACAGCTTCTCCCACGTCGGCGTTGGTGTAGGGCAGGATCGACGGCCAGGAAGCCGTAGGTCCGCGACGAACGCCTTGGCCTTGCCCTTGAAGTCGACCTGGCCGTCCTCGTCGAGCTCGTCGATGTAGGTCGCCGACGCAGGCATCGAGGATCGGGTCGAGCTGCTCGCGGTCGGCGCCCGTCGAGGTACAGCTCGACGAAGTCGTCGACCTGCTGCGCGGCGTAGACCTCGATAGCCGTCGAGATCGGCCTTGAGGTCGTGCAGCTTGTTCGGGTCGGTCTCCTCGCTGAGGATGCGTCGTGCGGTAGTAGTCGGCGAACGCCTGCTGGATCGTCTCGGCGTCGTTCATGAAGTCGAGCACGAAGACGTCGTGCTTCTGCGGGTGCGCCCGGTTCAGCCGGGAGAGCGTCTGCACCGCCTTGATGCCCGACAGCGGCTTGTCCACGTACATCGTGTGCAGCAGCGGCTCGTCGTAGCCGGTCTGGAACTTGTCGGCGCAGATCAGGAAGCGGTAGGGGTCTTCCTGAATCCGGTCCGGCGATCTCGCTGCTGGGGAAGCCGTTGAGCGATGGCTTCGGTGACCTTCTCGCCCGTCGAACTCGGGCTCGCCGGAGAAGGCGACGATGGCCTGGTACGGGCTCTTGCGCTCCTCGAGGTACGCCTCGAATGGCGAGGAAGTACTGGATCGCCCGCTCGATGCTGCTGCGTGACCACCATCGCCCGCGCCTGGCCGCCGATCTTGTTCAGGGCGAGCACCTGGTCGTGGAAGTGGTCGACCATGATCTCGGCCTTGAGCCGGATGGCGTGGTCGTGGCTCTCGACGTAGCGGCGCAGCTTCTTGTTGGCCTTGCTTGGTGTCGAACTCGGGGTCGCCCTCGACCGTCTTGACCAGCTTGTAGTAGCTGTCGACCGGCGTGTAGCTCTTGCAGCACGTCGAGGATGAAGCCTCCTGGATGGCCTGCTTCATCGTGTAGCTGTGGAACGGCCGGTGCTTGATCTTGCCGTCGGCCTCGGTAACGGCTCGCCGAACATCTCCAGCGTCTTGTTCTTCGGCGTGGCGGTGAAGGCGAAGTAGCTGGCGTTCGTCAGCATCTTGCGCGACGTCCATGATCCGGTTGATGCGCGTCCTCGGTCGTCTCGTCGTCCTCGCGGCCGCCGCCTCGGCCAGCGCCTCGCTCATCGCCGCCGGCGTCTTGCCGCCCTGGCTGGAGTGGGCCTCGTCGATGATGATGGCGAAGTTGCTGCCGCGGTGCTCGTCGCCGATCTCGTCGAGGATGAACGGGAACTTCTGCACCGTGGTGATGATGATCTTCTTGCCCGCTCTCGATGAACTTGCGCAGGTCGCCCGAGTGCTCGGCATGGCCGACCGTCGAGCCGACCTGGGCGAACTGCTTGATCGTGTCGCTGGATCTGCTGGTCGAGGATGCGCCGGTCGGTGACGACGATGATCGAGTCGAAGACGCCGCTTGCCGTCGCGTTCCAGGCCGATCAGCTGGTGGGCCAGCCAGGCGATGGAGTTCGACTTGCCGCTGCCGGCCGAGTGCTGGATCAGGTAGCGCTGCCCGACGCCGTGCGCGGCGACGTCGGCCAGGAGCTTGCGGACGACGTCGAGCTGGTGGTAGCGCGGGAAGATCTGCGTCGAGCTTCTTCTTGCCGGTCTTCGGGTCCTTCTCCTCGACGATCTGGGCGTAGTTCTCCAGGATGTCGGTCAGGCCCGCCGGCGTGAGGATGCGCTTCCACAGGTAGTCGGTCTTGAGTCCGTCGGGTTCGGCGGGTTGCCGGCGCCGTCGTTCCAACCCTGGTCGAACGGCAGGAACCACGACGCTCTTGCCCTTCAGCTCCGTGCAGAACCGCACCTCGCTGGTCGTCCACGGCGAAGTGGACGACGCAGCGGCCGAACTGGAAGAGCAGCTCGCGCGGGTCGCGGTCGCGCTTGTACTGCTCGACCGCGTCCTCGACGGTCTGCTTGGTGAGGCTGTTCTTCAGCTCGAACGTGGCGACCGGCAGGCCGTTGATGAACAGGCCGAGGTCGAGGGCGAGCTGCGTCTCGTCGCGGCTGTAGCGCAGCTGGCGGGTGACGCTGAAGCGGTTAGCGGCGTAGCGCTCGACCGCCTTGGCGTTGCCCGGCGACGGCGTGCCGTAGAAGAGCGTCAGGTCGTGCGGGCCGTGCTTGATGCCGTTGCGCAGCACGTCGATGACGCCGCGGGTGCCGATCTCCTTCTCCAGCCGGGCGAGGAATTGCTTGCGCGTGGGGCTGTCGTTGGACAGGTCGAACGCCGTTCGCCAGTTTCGGTTGCGTGGCCAGCACGAATGCCCGCAGGTGTTCCAGATCGACGCAGTAGCCGCGATCGTAGTCGTTGCTTGTGCCTGGCTTCCAGCCACTGGCGAGCAGATCGCGGACGATAACGCTTTCCAGGCCCTTTTCGCTGGTGTCGGTGGTCATGCGTCGGACACCTCAACTTGTGGCACGGCCGTCACGGCCGTGCGTGGCTTCCGCTCACGGCCGTGCGTGGCTTCCACGTGCGGGACGCCCGTGCCACGAGGGGTCGATGCCGGACACCTCAACTCGTGGCACGGCCGTCACGGCCGTGCGTGGCTTCCGCTCACGGCCGTGCGTGGCTTCCACGTGCGGGACGCCCGTGCCACAAGGGTTTGTGCCGGACACCTCAAATCGTGGCACGGCCGTCACGGCCGTGCGTGGCTTCCGCTCACGGCCGTGCGTGGCTTTCACGTGCGGGACGCCCGTGCCACGAGGGGTCGATGCCGGATTCCTCAAATCGTGTCACGGCCGTCACGGCCGTGCGTGGCTTCCACGTGCGGGACGCCCGTGCCACGAGGGGTCTGTGCCGGATTCCTTAACTCGTGTCACGGCCGTGCGTGCTTCCACTCACGGCCGTGACTGGCTTCCACGTGCGGGACGCCCGTGCCACCCTCGATTACTCGCAGCAAATCAGCCGTCATCCCAACCCAGCGCCACTGGCGAAGACCAGCCGCCGCCGCATTGTTCACCGTGTACTCGACAGCGTGCAACAAGTCCTCGTCATCACGAACCAAATGGTCGTAGTATTCCGGTTGCCAAAAGGGTCCCGAAATGCTCAGCAACTTCACGGCCTGATGGGCGGTGAACGACTTCCACGAATGCAGGATCTTGTCCAGTTCGTGTCCCTCGGCAAGCTTGACAACGACGTGGACGTGGTTCGGCATGATGCACCACGTCAACAGTACATATCGCTGTCCATCGAAATGACGGAGGGCGTTGAGAACGAGATCGGCGATGGCGGGCTGATTCATCCAACACTGGCCCGCGCCTGCGTCCAGATACTTCTCCACTTTTTCCGAGAACAATTCTTGCAAACGGCGTTCTTCCGTCGCGTCTCAGGGGCTGGCCTGCCTGACGGGCCTGGCAATGAAGGTGGTCGCGTTCTTGCTGCCACGCGGCCACCACGGACTGCGGTAGCGAATCCGCCAGGCGAAATGTTACGAAATAGATGCCGCCCTTCTGCGTCCAGTGTGGTAGATAGGCCCCTTGGCGAATGCGAATGCGAGCAGCGTCGTCCTGGCCCTGAGGGTCGTTCACGGGCGGGACGCCCGTGCCACTCTTCTTCTCGCTAATCAGATTCCTCCTTTGCAGGGTGTGGTCGCTTCAGCATCGCGAATTATGCGGCAAGACAAGAGGAAGCAGCCGCGGTCGCCTGAGGACTCTCCTTTTCGACCGGTCGGCGAGCGGCCCCCCGCGGTTCGGGCCAGTCACGCGCAGCCAACTCTGTTGCGAACGCGGCCTCCCAAATCCCGCTCAGATAGAGCACACGCAAATCCAGAATCACCTGGCCGGACTCGCGCTGCCAACGCATCCCCGAGCGTTTGAAGCGTTGCGTGAACACCGTTTTGCAGGCCGCTTCCGTGACACCGCTGCCGATCGGTAGGCCACGCCGCCTATAGCCCTGATAATCCATCAAGCGGCGATGACGACGCACATAGCGATACGCTTTCCAGAACTCTGCCTGCTGCCCCTTGGTGGCGTGGCGGCGACCCAAGTGCTGCGTCGCGGAGCGCAGCACCTGGGCCGCTCCCTGGGGTCGATCCCGCAGCCAGCGCCGCATCTTCGCGAACCACTGCGTTCCGGCTGCCGTCTCGGCGCCGAACAAGGCGTCGGCCATCTTGCAGAGGTAGGTGCATACGTGATAGAAATCGAGCACCCATTCCCAGGTCAACGGCGTGCCAGCACGCGGATGCTTCATCTTGTTCAGCACGCGCCGATAGTAATCATCCGGCGCCGAGCCTTTGTCCGTGATATAGGCCAGACGCGGCACGGGCCGCTGCCAAGCCAGCAGCGTCGCCGTCACCAAGGCCGTCAAGGCCCGGGTGAGCGTCGCTTGCTTTTCCTCCGGCATTTGGCCCAAGTAAATCGTGCCCAGCCGCCGACGCCCCCGATCATACACGCTTACCGTGGCCGTGCTGGCTTCCTTGTAGCCGCCCTGACGCATGGGCACCATGATGCCGTCACGTCCCACCGCCAACACCGGACGATTCCGGCCACGCGACTGCTCCGCCTGCGTCAGCCACGCCAGCAGCCGCGTCTTTTGCAAGTCGGCCACAAACGGCAACAGGCCTGGCGAAAGCCTCCAAGGCCGCCCGCAGCCGATCATTCGACCAGACCAGACCGTGCTCGCGCCGCAGCCAGGCCCGCGTTTCGGTTTGCGTTTGCTCCACCGACAGCCGTGCCACGCGTTCCAACAGCGCCGGCGTGGCCGTTCCCGCACCGATACCCAAACGCAAGAGCAGCGGGTGCAAGCCCGGTTCGCCGTCCTCTTCATTCAAGTAGTAAAACGACCGCACGGTGATCGTGCCGAAACGCGTGGCGATACGTGCTGGCGTCTTCTTGTTGAGGCGATAGGTCTCCTTGTGATAACGCATCTTGCTCGGCACCACCTGCTTATCGTCGGCTTCCAAGCGGTTGGCTTCGCGTTCGATAAGTTGGCGACAGGCCTCCGCCGCGGCGGCGTGGAGCGCGTTCTCCAGTTCCAGGAAGCGCTGCGGCGTGACAGGTTCGCTCCGGAAACGCTCGACAATGTCGTCCACGCCTTTCTGAAAGACGTCGACCGGTTCGCTGGGCGTCGCGACCGCGGGGATTGCCTCTGTCCGCAGGCCGCTCTGGCGAGTAATCTTGACGACCATGGGGATTCCTTTCCCTGGGAGTGGGTGATGCTTCTCCCATTGTGCGGAAAGGATCCTCATTTTTCATGGACCAGTTCTGCCGCTCTCCGGTTTCCTGAACGACGATTTCTTCGAGAATGTCTGATGCTGTGGCGACTGCACCCGTTCGGTGCGGGTTGCCTCCAGCGTCGGGCAGACGATCGTCCCCGTCACCACGTCGAGGCCCGCCGTCAGCGTCGTCGTCCCATGCCGGGTGTATTCAAATTCCTGCTTGGCCACGCCACCGGCTGCGACCGGCTTGTCGGGGGCGTTCCGCTCGATGGCCTGCAACGACGTCGCCTCATCCACGCTCAGAGGCTGTGATTTTATCCCCTGGCCGCGAGGCCAGCATGGCGCTAAGCCTAAGAGCATGATTCCTCTCGCACTATTTCTGGGAGCCTGCTCGATGTCGGATATCTCTCAGCCCGCGTTGTTTTCCGCCGCCGAACTCGAGTTGGCGGCCGTGGCTCCCCCCGTGGCGGCGCCGGCTGCTCCGAAGCCGGCGCCGCGCATCAATAAGCCCGAACGCTATCAAATGCGGATGCATCTCGAATCGCTCGATCAGCGACTCGACGCCGATCACACGCGCACGCCTCGTCTGGAAGTTGGTGGAAGGGCTCGATCTCACGGAACTGTACGAACGCATCGAGGCGCGTGAAGGCTCGGGCGGACGCAATGCCAGCGATCCCCGTGTGCTGTTCGCGCTCACGCTGTACGCGGCGGTCGATGGCGTGAGCAGTGCGCGGGAAGTGGCACGGCTGTGCCACGAGCATCGCGCCTACGAATGGTTGCGTGGCGAGGTGCCGGTCAACTACCACCTGCTGGCCGACTTTCGCGTCGCGCATGGCGCATTGCTCAAGCAATTGCAGACCGATTCGTTGGCGGGCCTGCTGGCGGAGGGGCTGATCGATCTCGATTGTGCGGCCGTGGATGGCATGCGCGTGCGGGCCCATGCCGGCAGCAGTTCGTTTCGCCGTCTGCCTACACTGGAGGAAGCGCAGCAGGAGGCCCGCGCGCATTGGGAGCAGCTCGAACAGGAAACGGAAACCGAGGCGGGCACAGCGACGCTGCGTCAGCAGAAGGCCCGCGCACGTGCGGCCCGCGAAAAGCAAGAGCGTGTCGCCAAGGCCATTGCGGCGGTCAAGCAGATCGCGGCGCAACGCGAGAAGCGCAAGAAAGGCGACGGCGTCCAAGCGCGGGCCTCGACGACCGATCCCGAGGCACGCACGATGAAAATGGGCGACGGCGGCTTTCGACCCGCCTTCAACGTGGTGATGACGACCGCTACGGAATCGGGCATCATCCTCAATATGGATGTGGTCAACGAAGGTTCCGACGCTGGCCAGTTGCAGCCGCAGATGGCCGCGATCAAGAACGATTTGGGCAAAGCTCCCGACAAGGCGTTGGCAGATGGCGGCTTCGCGACGGTGAAGGATATTGAGGCGACGACGCAGGGCGGCACAACGGTCTACGCGCCGATCAAGGAAGAAGCGAAGAAGCGTGCAGCGGGCCAGGATCCCTTCGCGGCTCGGCGTGGCGACAGCGCGACGATCGCCGCATGGCGCGAGCGCCTGGGGACGGAAGCGGCGCAGTGCTGTACAAGTTGCGCGGGCAAACGGCGGAGTTGTCGAACGCACGGTTGCGCAATCAAGGGATCTATCAGTTGCGTGTGCGCGGCCTGCTGAAGGTGAAGACCGCTTTGTGGTGGCATGTGCTGGCCATCAATTTGTTACGTGCGGAGAGTCTGCGTGCCGCCAAAATCTTGGCGTCGAAAACGGCAGAGATTCCCTGCGCAGAGCGCAAGTAAGACGCGGAGGGCCGAATTCGCGGGCTTTCGGCAGAACGCCCGCAGCCAGGGACCGCTCACGGAGCTGGGGTTTTGCAAATTCACCCCTCGCCGGGGAATGGGGAGGCACGGAGGTTCGATAAACTCACAGCCTCCGAGCGTGTGGGTGCCGTCGGCCGCCTGCGCCGACGCGTCGAGGTAGGTCCGGCAGACTTTTTCAACCTCGGCCTGGAACTTCTGAGGATCCTTCTCCGTGGTGTTGAGCCACATTTTCTTGCGGTGCGGCTGCACGGCGGCCTGCTGCAGGAAGCGGCCGGCCTGCGCCACGGAAATAGCCGCCACGATCTGCCGCTTGATCGCCTCGTCGCGCAGCTCCCGGAGCGTCCAGTGATCGATCGGCCGGCCCGACAACTTCGGCGGCTCGCACGCCAACGCCACGATCTGAGCCACCTGCGCGGCGGTGAACGTCGCCGGTGTACCCGGTCGCGGGGCGTCGGCGAGGACGTTGAGGAGCGCCTCCCGCAGACGGTGGGGTTCGGTACATTCCCAGACGCACAGCGTATCCCAGGCATCGCGCCGACGCTGCCGCCAGATGCCTACCTGCAGTCGGTTGAGGCCGACCCGAGCGGCGATCGCCTCGTTCAGCAGGCCGGCGAAGCCCAGCAAAATGATGGTCGCCCGCTGCACCACGCCCTTGGCGAGCGTGCGCGACTTGCTGAATTCGTTCAGCAGAACCTGTTGCCTCTCGCTGACAATGATCTTCGCGGCCTTGCCTGCCATGGGTCGATCTCCTGCCTCACAATCGAGGGACCAGGCAGGATACGCTGTTTCCAGTTTGTGTGATAGGCCGTTTCAACGGTGAGGCACTAGTTTTTCAAACTGAGAGTGTTCGGAGCAAGAGCAAGAGGCCACCGCGTGACAACGGTGTTCAGTCTACTAAGAAACTGTCCGATAAGTGGTGTCAAGCCACTTGGCGATACTGAAATTCGTCTTGGTTCTCCTTCGGACACAAGCGGTTGAGCATCAGATGAATCATGGCCAAGCGGATCATGGCTTCCGACGACCGACCGTCTTCTCCCGGTCTACACTCAGCCGTCGGCACTTGCCCAGCCAAGCGAACGTCCGCTCCACCGTCCACCGGATCGGCAGCTTGACCCAGCCCGCAGATCCTTCCGGACGCCGCACGATGCACAGTTCCCAACGCCCCCATGCTCCTCCACCCATTGGTAGAGGACGAGGTTGTGGTACTTGGTGTCGGCGAACATCCGTTCAACCCGGCTCATCGGCTGGCCCTCCAGCCGAGCGAACAACTCGGCCGCCGCGCTGTGGCGTCGTCCACGTCGGCGGCCGTTACCAACACCGCCAGCAGCAAACCCATGCTGTCCACCACGATATGGCGTTTGCGGCCATCGACGTTCTTGGCGTTGTCCCGGCCGCGCTGTTCGCCGCCGGAGGTGGTATCGACGGATTGGCTGTCCACGCTCGCGGTGGTGCGGGGCGCGCTAGGGCTTTTCCGCCGTGCGGACTTGGCAGCGGAGACGGTCGTGGATTTCCTCCAGGGTGCCGTTGTGCCGCCACTCATTGAAGTAGCCCCAGACGGTGCTCTTGGGCGGGAAGTCCTTGGGGAGGTAGCGCCACTGGCAGCCGGTACCGCAACAGGTAGAAAATGGCATCGACGACGTCGCGCATGTCGGTTTTACGAGGACGTCCTCCGGGGTACACGGGGATGGAGGGCTTGACGAGCGACCACTGCGCGTCGGTCAAGTCGCTAGGATATTGTTGAGTTCGCATACCCTATTCTACGCAGCTGAGCAGCTGGAGACCCACTTATCGGACAGTTTCTAAGCAGTCCATAAAATCCAGGATACGACTGGCTAAGGTTCCTCTGTCGTTTGGCAGGCCCGCCTTGTTCACCGCACCCTTCATGTCATCATTGAGGTATTCCACTGGGTTCATCTCAGGCGAGTAGGCAGGCAAGTAGAACACCTCGATCTGGTCCTTGGCGCCTCCAGCCAGGCAATCACCTCAGGTGTCTTGTGTGCTTGCAACCGGTCTGCGATCAGGAGGACCTTGCGGTTGGCTCCCTCGATCAGCTTCTTCAGGAATACCAGGAACACCGCCGCGTTCAGCGATCCCTTGTAGGTCATGAAGCGCACCGTTCCCTCGTTGCTGATGGCGCTGATCTGGTTCACCCGGATGTGCGGTCCTGGCACCTCCATGGTGGCGCGCTCTCCTTCACGCGCATAGCCGTAACCGGGGTGGTGATCCGCATCGACACCCACCTCGTCCGTCCAGAGAATCTCTGCATTCTCCCTGTCCGCCTGCTCTTCGATCGCGGGGTACGTCTCCTCCAGCCACTGTTGGACCTCGTCCGGTTCCTGCTTGCGCGAATGCCGTGCGGGCTTCTTGGAGGTGTAACCCCAGCGGCGCAGGTACTGACCGACCGTTCGTTCCGCCAAGTCGATGTCGAACTCCTTGCGGATCAGTTCTTGGACGGCGCGACGAGTCCACAAGGCCTGAGCAATCCCCAGTTGTTCCGGAGAATGGTTGTCGATCAACCCCTGGATGCGGTCGGCCTGCTGCTCAGCCAAGAAGCGTCCAGAGCCCAAAGGTCTGCCCGTACGACCCCCAGGCAGCGAATGCAGGCCATGGGCACAATAGGCAGTCCACCAGCGACTGATGGTCTCGTGGCAAACACCTAAAAGGTTAGCCAGGTCCGTCTCGGAAAAGCCCAGTTCGATGCCATGCAAGGCACGCAGGCGAATGACCTGGAGGGACTCATCAGACAACTCGCGGGCGTCAGGCAGTTCGATTGCCATGACTGCTCTCCCTCTTGGGTTTTCTCGTCCTCTTGCTTTCCCCTTTAGCATTATTGAGCAACTTTCGTGCCGGCGTAATAGTGGCATGGGACACCTTTGCGGTCAGCAGACGCTGTCCAGGATCGCTTGGACTGCTGGTTGATTACCACCGTGCCCCAAGTCGATAATCGCTATGAATGGTCCGTTGTTCAGCGAGATAATGTTCTCCTGTACCCAATGGCGCACGTTGTGGCTTTTCAGTAGACGGGAGACTTCTTCTATCTGACTGGCGGGGAGTCGGATGAAAGGTCCGGCTGTCCCCTCGTTGGAGACCCGCAGAGGTTCCTTTGTAATCGCGTTTATCACTGTCCCACCCTTTTCAATCATCTGGTTAGAGTATCCACCTCACAGAGAACCGTCGCCTCTACTCTGATGCACGAACGAGAATACATGATACCACCGCACCTTTGTCGATCAGCCGGGCGGCAAGGCCTCATCGCTGAATTGGATTGGACCAGCCCTGACGCATTCTGTCAAGGAGCGGACCTCAACGATACAAGGACGGCAGCCACGTCGGCGCGTTTCACCCTTCTCGCCAGGCCGTAAGCGGGAAACCGTCATGTTCACCGCGCAATAGCCGGCACCAACACGAACGGTTCGACCAGCGCCCGGACGCCCGTCGAGAAATGACAGCAATCCGGCGTGCGTCCCAGGTCCAGCCGCCACGGTTCGCCGAGACCCGCGGCTGTCACTTCCGCCGCCGCTTCCTGGATCTGCCAGCGCGGATGCCGGGCCACCAGGCGATACAGTCGATCGCGTGTGCCGGCGACATAGGCGACATAGCGTTCCAGCAACCACGCAGCGAGCGAAGCGTCGGCCGTCTCTTCACGGTCCGCATTCGGCCTGAATTCCGCGTGAAACAGCGGCGGGTCAGCGTTACCCTGTCGAGCCGCGACCTGAAAGCGGCAAATCTCGCTTTCGTCCTCATATTCGATGCGGGCACAAACATACGGCAAGGGCGTGAGCCAGCGCGCGAACATGACCGCCAGCCGCGAGCTGCCGTGCAGACTCAGGAATAAAATGGCCGGCTCGCCGTGCCGCCGGACATACGTGCGCAGATTGATTTCGAGGAAATTGGACACGGGACCGCAGGGCGGCAACCGGCGCAGCCGCACACTCTCCAGGCGAAAGGCGACGGCCGATACCCAGGCGGCGCCGTCCCAGGTGTCGAGTTCCAAACCCGCAGGCAGGAACGGGAGCAACGCGGGAATCGGCACACGCCAATGAGCGAAAAACAGGTTCCGCCAGTGCTGCGACCAGAGCCAGCGCCGCGGCGGGCCGGTTGCGTGGACGGGAGGAACGACGGCGGCCGACTGGGTGAGCACAACACGCTCCTGCCGAATCGAAAAGTACGCGCCTCCTGCACTGACCTCATCGCCAGTAATCGTACCCGGAGACCCGCTGCGATTCAAACCGCCCCGCAGCCGCCGAATTAACTCGGCCCGACACGGTTTGGCGTCGTTCGCGCACCGCGGACGAAGCCGTGGGCCACACGACTTGCGATTGCCGCGTCCCGTCGTCAGCCGTGGTCTACGACGTGTCGCTCGCCGGCGCCGCACCATTTTGCCGAACGAACTGCCGCTCGCCGACAGGAGGAGCGTCGTCGAGCGGCCCGAGCGGAAAAGTGCCGAACGAACTCCTTCTGCGGGCGGTGAGCGGCGCGTGTAGAAAAATGCCGAACGAACTCCCGCCGGTGTCGTCGAGCATCCAGGCGAACGAATCGGTTGGAGTCGCGCGGTCGATATTACCGAACGAACTCCCGACGAAGGCCGCCAGCAGGACGAGCAGGAGCTGGACGAGCAACGAGAGTGGAGGGGGAACGCGGCGGGACATGGTTGCCTCGGGAGGATCGAGGGCGACGATCATCCCACAGACTACCGGAGGGGCGTAGGTTGGGGGGAGAGCAAGCCTGACCACTTTTTCGGTTCGGCGGATACAACACTTTCGGGCGTTCAGAAATAAATGCCGATCAGCCGCGCGGTTCTGCAAACCGCGACTAAACTGGGAACGACAACAAGGAATCCACATCATGAACAGTCGCTTTACCCGTCGGACCTTCCTCAACCGCGCCGCCCTGGCCCCGTTCGCCGCCGCCGCGACGGGACTTGTGGCCTCCGTTCCCGCCGCCGTCGCTTCGGCTCCCATCAAGCGGTTCGGCGGTCCCCGGCTCAAGACGAGCCTGAACGCCTATTGCTTCAACAGGGCGTTGAACGACCATCTCAAGGGCCGCGGCAAGGGCGTGACCCTGTTCGACCTGCTCGACTTCTGCGCCGAACACAACTTCAACGCCCTCGACCCGACGGGGTATTTTTTTCCCGGCTATCCGAAAGTGCCGACCGACAAGTACCTCAACGACTTCAAGCGGCGGGCGTTCGTCCTGGGACTGGACATCAGCGGGACGGGCGTGCGCAACAATTTCGTGGCGCCGGATAAGGAGAAACGCGCGGCTGACGTGCAGCACGTCAAGGAGTGGGTCGAGGTCGCCGCCCGGATGGGCGCCCCGGTGCTGCGCGTCTTCGCCGGCACGGAGCCGACAGACCACACCTGGGACCAGGCGGCCGAGTGGCTGGTGGAAGCGTTGAAGCCCTGCGTCGAGCACGGCCAGAAGCACGGCGTCCTCATCGGCATCCAGAATCACTGGGACTTCCTGAAGACGTCCGAGCAGGTCCTGAAGATCGTGAAACTGGTCGATTCCGAGTGGTTCGGCGTCATCGTGGACACGGGCTATTTCCTGACGCCGGACCCCTACAAGGACATGGCGGCCGTGGCGCCGTATGCCGTCAACTGGCAGGTCAAGGAGAAGGTGGATGGGCAGGAGATGAAGGTCAAGACGGACCTGAAAAAGGTGGTGCGCATCGCCCGGGAGGCCGGGTTCCGCGGCTATCTGCCGATCGAAACGCTGTCCAAGAAAACGGGGGAGCCGGATTACGATCCACGGGTAAGAGCGGCGCAGCTGCTCAAGGAACTGCGCGAAGCGATGAAGGAGATCGAGTAGGATAGCGAGCGGCGGGAGTTGTCGCACTCGTAGTCGCAGGCTGAAGCCTACGACTACGGGTAGATTTCTTCCTACCGCTCGCTTAATCGCTTCTCCTGCACCGCCGACATCGAAATGAGAGGGCAGCGCGATGGGCGAGCGCGAGAATAAACATCGATACGAAATGGACGCCGCGCGTGGCACCCATCCGTCGCGTTCTCGGAAATTCCCGAACCGGACGGTTGACAGATGAGGTATGGCGTGGGAGAATGCCCGCGCTTGCTCGCTTAGGATCTACTCACATCAATGTATGGCAGTCTTCTTGAGGAGACCCTCATGCGATTGACTTGTTCCACCCTCGCTCTGGTTCTCGCCCTGCCGGTTGGTGGCGCCGCCCAACCCAGCGACGAGAAAAATCCAGCGTCTGTTCAGGTTGGTCGCCTCGGCAAGGCAGCGACAGACCTTGGTTGAGTGCGACCTGCGCACCGGCAAGGCGTATGGCAGCGCCTTTTGCATTCACCCTTCGGGGCTGTTCGTCACCAATGAACACGTGGTCTCGGGAAGCGCCGCCATCCGCCTCGTACTCGATCCGGCGATGAAGACCCAGAAGGTCGTCAAGGCTCATGTGCTTCGCCTCGACCACGAGAACGACCTCGCTGTGTTGAGAGCCGACGGCGTCAAGGATTTCCCCGCACTGGCTCTCGGCGACAGCGACGGACTGGTTGAGTTGGTGGAAGTCGTTGCCTGTGGCTTCCCGTTCGGCAAGTCGTTGACCTTTGCAAAGGACGACTATCCCGCGGTCAGTATCAACAAGGGGGCCGTGACCGCGCTTCGTCGGAAGTCGGGCGCGTTGCATCGCATTCAGGTAGACGTGGCACTCAACCCAGGCAATTCCGGCGGAGCGCTCCTGGACCTACAAGGAAAGGTTGTCGGTGTGGTCGTCTCCGGGGTGCGGGGGACGGCGGTCAACTTCATCATTCCCATCAGCGATCTCAAGCGCGTCCTCGACCGGTCCGAACTGAGCTTCACCGCACCGAAGGTAGCACGGGCGGACCTCAACAAGCCGGCCACGTTCGAAGCGAAGGTCGTGACTCTCCTTCCTGGCCCCGAGCCGACACTGGAGCTTTTCTTGACCTCGGGTAGTAGAACGAGACGAGTGGCGCTGGAGCGCGACGGCGAAGTATACCGAGCCACCGCCATTCCCCTGCCACCCAGCGATGGACCAGCCACGCTGCTCGCGACGTTCAAATATAGCGACGGCACCGTCACTGGCAACCTGATTGATCGGGTCGTCATGATCGAGGGCAAGGAACGGAAACTCTCACAAATCAAGACCATCCGGGGTGGGGAAAAACCACTTATCGAATACCATGACGGCACGACCAGCGCAACCATCCCTGCGGAACTGAAGAACATCGAGTTGTCACTCGGCGGTGATGCGATCAAGTTCAAGACGGCAACTTTGCTGTCTGCATCGCTGGCATCCCTCGACAACGGGTCGTCGGTCAAATGCGTCGTGGTTGCAAAAAGCGGCGACAAGGTGATCGCCGAGGCCAGCGATTTCATTTCCTTCCTATCCTCGAAGCAGAAAGAGGAGGACAAAGACAAGGACAAGGATAAGGACAAGGAGATCGTTGCCTTGACGCCCAAGGCTCCAAACACCTGGCTCTTGAAAGAGGCCAAGACCGGGGGGAAGTTTCTCGTGGATAGGGATTTCACCTTTACCGAACTCCCGAAAGCGATGGAGGGAGGCACAGTGGTGGTGCGCGACCCTGAATCGCACCAGACTTGGCTCACTCCTGGAACGTTGACTGCGGCGCGGGAGGGAACGGTCTATGTGACCTTTCTGTGGAAGTGGAAAGGCAAGGAGAAGGTGAACGAGGTCACTCTTAACTTGCTTTCAAAGGAAGGCTGGAGCGAGGTGAAGGAAGAAGTCGAGACGACCTTCCCCGAAGGTGAAGATTGGCGATTGAAGACTTTCAAGAAGAGTCTGAAGAAAGGTGATGTCAACCTCCAATTGCGCATCGATTACCTGGCCCAGAAACACACTGACTTTTTTCATTTTCAAATGAGGGGTGGCGGTCGGGACGCATCGTCGGATGAAGCACGGACGCGGTGCGGCGCAAGCTGCACCGCGTACCTCGACGGCATGGCGCTCATCTTTTTCTGTCCAAGCCGGGAAGGCGGAGCGCGCAGGCTTGAACTTAAATGTTTAGGCCTGGAAGTGTCATAGGTACCAGCGCAACATCGGCATTGCGATTGGCGTCTTCGGTGCCCTCATCGGGATCATTCCTCGCGTTTCTTTCTCGGGCGAAAAGGCCGAGCCGATGAGTCCTGGAACCATCCGTTTCTTTGCGTGGGGCGGCGCACTGCTCGGGGTGCTGGGCGGCGTGCTCGGCAACTACGCCAGCGTCAAAAATACCAAAGGGCCGCGGGAACTGGCCTTCGTCGTCCGGCCTTCCCAGGCCGTCCGAGGCGGAGCGGACGGCCTGGGAAGGCCGTCCTACAACAGTGTTACCCTGATATGAACCATGCCCAAGATAGGTTATGTATCTGTTACTTGGCCGGTCGGATTTGTTACCGACGAAGTTACTCTCTGTAACATGGCAGATACAAGTTGTAACTTGGCAAGATTCAAGTTGTTATTTGTCTGGACAGGTAGGTGTGAACGGTCGTACGGTGCAACCCGAGATCGGCACCGATGGCCTTGTAGGTCTTTCCCTCGGCCCAAAGCGCCTTCATCTTCTTCACCATTCCCGGCGTGACCGATGGATTGTGTTTCTTGTCGTCGGAGGGGAACGGATCGGTCACAGTGGCGAACATCGTGCTGAGTACCTTGCAGAAGTGGCGACATGCCTTGAACACCGGACGGAAGTTGCGTTCTGCAGAGCGCTCAAGCAGATCATCCGTAGAAACCCGACCGTGGCAGAGGAAGATGCCAGCCACTTCGCCGCCATACTTGCGCCGGACGAACGAGCTAGCCGTCTTCCGCAACTTGCCGAAGGACAGTTTGCGAAACTGAGGAAAGTCCTTGCGGACACGAGCCAACAGACGATGCCATGCGTTAGAAACCAACATGTTGCGAGAACCGCCCTTTGTCTGTTCCAACGGCTTGCCGTCCTTCGACAAGACCAGGGCCGTCTCGGAAGTGGTCCCCCGCCGTCCTTTCATCCACTCGATAGCATTGACCGTCTCGGGCCAGAGTTGCCATTCGCCGTACACGCCAGTCTTGAACCGGATACGCTTCACCCAGTCGCCGCTAATGGGGTAGTAGCCGTGCTTGCCACTTCTGATTTCGTCCACCTGGAGGGTGGCAATCTCGGCACCGCCGAACCCGCCGTTCAGTCCCAGGATCATCAGGAACCGTTCCCAGGGCGAGCCGTATTCCCATAGCGTGCAGAGTTCGTGCCTGGTGAACGTCTTACGCCCCTGGGGCTGGACCTTGGCGGCGAGTTCAGCGGGGGTTAGGTGCAGGCGCATACGCTTCTGTACATAGTCAGGAGGCAGACGCCAGTTGAAGGAACTGCGGTGCAACCAGGGAAGGAACTGGCGAATCCGCTTAATGACACCACGGACCGATTCGACGGCGAGCGGCGTTCCTTTGCGCTGTGATGCAGGCCGGTTCTCCCACGTCTTGAACAGGTTCTCGATGTCAGCCAGCCCGAACGCCGCCAACGGCATGTCGGGGGCGTACTTCTTGACTTGAAGAATCTCCCGCTGGTAGCGCTTGCCACTCGGTTTGACATGACCGTTCCCGTTGACGTAATGAGTCCCCAGGTACTCGTGGAATGCGTCTAGGGCCTTATTTATGGAAGCATTGAAATGAAAAGGACTTCGGGATAATTCCCGAAGTCATTTTTGGCATGGTTCAAAAACAGGCCAGCTTGGGTAACACGGTTGTAGGACGGCCTTCCCAGGCCGTCCGCTCCGCCTCGGACGGCCTGGGAAGGCCGTCCTACAACAGTGTTACCCTGATATGAACCATGCCTCGTTTTTGTATCCCCGACAGGGTTCGAACCTGTAACCTTCGGCTTCGGAGGCCGACGCTCTATCCAATTGAGCTACGGGGACAAGTGCCAAAGCATTCTGCGACAGAGTCTTGCGTTTGCAAATTGCCATCTGATGAGCACTCGATTTCGCCATTATAGCAGCGGCGAGCGCTTCGTCAAGCACGACGCAAACGCCTTCCAGAACAGCGTTTATATTCGGCCTCGTCTGTCGCTCGGTCTCGCAGTAGATTACTGGAGTGATGCCGATCTCGCCGCCCCGATGGTTGACCGGAGCCCGACGAATCATGGTTTTCCAGGAACAGTTCGCCATCTCTACCCGGGGTCACGGCGACATGCACAATCTGACGGACCGGGTAGCGGCCGTGGTGACACGCTCGAAAGTCCGCACCGGTCTCGTTCACGTCTTCAACCTCGGTAGCACCGCGGCGATTGGAACGATTGAGTACGAGCCGGGGTTACAGAAGGATTTACCCACGATTCTCGATCGCTTGATGCCGCCCAGTCGTGAGTACGGTCACGAACTGGCCTGGCACGACGGCAACGGCCACTCGCATTTGCAGGCGACCGTGCTCGGGCCTGGATTGACCATTCCGGTGGGGAAGGGGAGTCTCCTCCTCGGCACCTGGCAGCAAGTCTTCCTGTTGGAGTGCGATACCCGGCCGCGTGAGCGAACCCTCGTCGTGACGGTTCTCGGCGAGTGAACCGGCGAATGCGGGGCGTCCTACGGTGGAGTGGGCCGGATTTGAAATCCGGCCTATACCATCCGTAGGACGCCCCGCAATCTCACAAGCGGTCATTTGCTACCGAATCATTCTTCAGGGCCGGGCGGGCGGAGCAGGCGGGGCCGCGTTCATGGGAGCCAGGGCCGTCGGTGTAACGACCGTGGTGGCAGTCGAAACAGTCGTGACCGTCGGTGTGGCATAAGCGAGGTAGCTGACCGGATAATAGACGGCTCGCGGAGCATACCAGTAGTACCAGCAGGTGGTGTAGGGGCAGTAGAAGCAGTCGCAGCCGTAGGACGACCAGTGGTAACGATACGTCCAGTGGTTGTGCTCCCGGCCGCTGTAGAAGTAACCATGGCTCGAATTTCGTCCCGAAGCGACTCCTGGTAGCCGTTGCCGCGGCGCTCGCCATTCGGATGATCGTGACCGCCGCGTTGGTTCGACCCGCCGTGTTTGCCGGCCGCCTCGGCCAGATTCGCCGTCACCAGCAGTGCCGCCAACAGTGCCACACTTGTCAGGATCTGTCGCATGAAAAGCTCCTTTGGCTGCCTCGCAGCAGTCAGGTCGTTGGGGTTCAGATCGTCGCCAGATTTCTTTGACCGGCCGTTCGTCTGTCCTCTACGCCCTCTTCTTCGGAGCAGGCGGATGGTTGTGACAGGAATGGTTTTTTCTGCGACGGGAAATGGGGAGCGCAGCGGACAATGCGCTCCCCTCTCGGGATGCGGCTTAGGAACGCTGATGCAATAACTTCCGTGCCAAACGCTACGCTCTTGGTCGCGTAGCGACCCTCTGACGGTAGACCGGCCTTTCAAGGCCGGTATTGCGATCGAGCCATGCGGTGGCGTCGCGTAGCGACGCTTGAGACGTCGCACCAGCCGGGGAGCTCACGTGTCGCTACGCGACACACACTGTTCCTGCCGATCTGCACCGGGCGTTGAAACGCCCGGCTACCGTCAGAAGGTCGCTACGCGACTGAGTAGGACTCCAGCCAAACATCATTTGGCATGGAAGTTATTTCCTCAACGTTCCTTAGCGTTGGCCGATGCAGTACAGGAACTGATCGTTGCGCAGGAACAGTTGGCCGTCGCTGACGGCGAGGGAGGCATTCGAGCGGCTCTTGTCGCCTTCGATGACGTTGTGGGCCAGCAGCTTGAACTTCGGTTGTGCCGCCACGACGTAAGTGCCGTTGGCCTTCGAGACGTAATAGATCTTGCCGTCGGCGAGAACCGGGGAGGCCCAGATCTGGCCGGCGTCGGGTTTGAGCCGCTCCGAGTAGACCATCTTGCCGGTGGCCGCATCCTGACAATGCACGAAGCCGCCGCCGTCGCTGGCCCAGTAGATATAGCCGTCGTGATAAATCGGCGAACCGACGTTCGACCCCTTGTTGACGCGCCAGACGACGTGCGTCTTGGTTACGTCGCCTTTGCCGCCGGCCTTGACCGCCAGGGAGGTGCTGCCGCCGCCGATGGCGTACACGATCCCATCGTGCGCGACCACGCTGGGGCAGACGTACCGATGCACACCCTCGGCGCGCCACAACTCCTTGCCGGTTTCGGGATCGACGGCCACCACTCGATCTTGAACGCTGACGATGAGTTCCTGCGTCTTCTCCGGCGTCAGCGCCAGGATCGGTGTGTTCCAGGCGGAGCCGATGCCGGGCGAGCGCCACACTTCCTTGCCGGTTGTCTTGTCCAGGGCGACGAGGGCGCCGCTCTCCACGCTGGCGTTGACGATGAGCGAATCCTTGTAAAGCATCGGCGACGCACCCGAGCCCCAGCCGTTGGTATTCTTGCCGACCAGGGCGTGCCAGATCTCCTTGCCGTCGAGGTCGAAGCAATAGACGCCCGACTTGCCGAAGAAGACGTAGAGGCGCTCGTCTTCGAGGATCGGCGTGCTGGCGGCATAGCCGTGATACGAACCCTCACCCGCGTACTTGTGCTCCGGCAGCACCGGCTGGAATTCCTTGGCCCACAGCGTCTTGCCCGTGGCCCGATCCAGGCAGAGGAGATGACGGCGCAGGTCGTCCATGTTGCCGGGGGTTTTCTCGTCGAGGCCATAGCCGGAGTAACAGGTGACGAAGACGCGGTTGCCCCGTGTCACCGGACAGGAAGCGCCGGCCCCCGGGAGTTTGATTCGCCAGGCGATATTCTTCTCGGCCGACCACTCGGTCGGCAGCCCTGTTTCCTCACTGACGCCCTGGCCGCCGGGACCGCGGAACTGACGCCAGTCCGCCGCCCACAGGCCGGTTCCTCCGAGCAGCAGAATCGCTGCGAGACTTCGATAGTGTTTCATGGTTCCCCCCTTGTGCGACTGTTACCTCGACACGCAAGAACCTCACGTAGGACGGATTTGCAATCCGTCCGCCGCTCGGACGGATTGCAAATCCGTCCTACAGTCGGTGAGGATCTTGCGTGCCGGGTCATACCGTTAGCCGACCCTTCACGGGCTGCGGCCGAACTGTGGTCCATGCCCTTGAATGTGAGCGACTTGCGCCTCGTGGCCCCACGCAATCTCTTCCGGGGCGACGCCCAGCACTTGGGCCAGGCGCCGGCGTTGGTCCGGACTGGGCGTGTAGCGGCCATGAACGATGGCCTGCACCACGCGGTCCTCCAGCGCGGACGCCTCGACCAATTCCGCCAGTCCGAGACGCCGTTCCGCCATCCACTCGGCTACCGACTTTGTCTGCGCCATGATGAAACCCCCTTCGGCTGCCGGCTTCAGCTTCCTGCCTGTTTCTTGGCAACGTCGCCCACTCGAATCACGCCGGCTTGAACGACCCTGGCATTGATGCCGCGTAAATGAAGCTGCTTCCCCAGGGGCGAATTGACAAACTTCACCGCGTCCGCCCCAAAACGCGCCACGAATTTGTGACAGCCCGTGTGCGGTTGCGCTGTGACCTCGATCACGGCCGAGCCGAGGGACAAGCGCGTCCCCGGCGGCAGGTTGGCGTCGCTGAGGTCCATGTCGATGAAGAGTTGATCGCCCGCCAGGTGCCAGCGCTCTTGGGTCTGCGCGACCAGGGCGATCACGCGGACGTTCATGATGTTGATCTGCATGTCGGGATGCGGCGACCCATCGTCCGTGCGCGAGACTGCCGCGCGCTTGCCAGTTGTCGCCGACGAGCCCGTGCCGCGGATGCAGTTCGCCTTCGCTCAAGACTTCCCGCTCTTCGGTACTGGGCCGGCGTACGATCAATTTGAGCACGCCTTCGTCTCGGGGCGCTCGGCGGATCTCGTCCAAACCGGCCTCGAGTTCATCCAGGGATAGATGTTTGATAACGGTCATCCGGAGCCTCCGTAGGCGTGACTGCTGCTCGGCATTATTGTATCGTCGGAGCAGCCGGTCGCGGACCCGATTGTCGTTTAGCCGCGACCCGATAGGGGAGTGCGGGGCTTTGCGGCTAAACTGGTTGGAGGACGAATTTTCAATTCGTCCTGGTTGGAGGACGAATTGAAAATTCGTCCTCCAACCAGTTTAGCCGCAAAGCCGGAGCGCGGGCTGCTTGACGCCCGCGCTCCCCTATCGGGTCGCGGCTAAACTGGCTACGTGGCAATAACGGGAATGCACTCGTTACAACGAAACCGCTTGCCCTCGTACCGATGCGCCCTCTATACTCAACACGCATAACTCTTCTCCCCTCTCCCCTGTACTCAGGGGAGAGGGGTCGGGGGTGAGGGGTGAGCGACCGAGTTGTGTTCTGGCTTTCACCCCTCACCCCCGACCCCTCTCCCCTGAGTACAGGGGAGAGGGGAGAATGAAGCGACCCCTCTCCCCTGAGTACAGGGGAGAGGGGAGAATGACCCGATACCGCTCTCAACACCGGAGAGTCTCCCCATGAATCTGCCGAAGCCTCCGTCCACTTATCTCATCCGTGTCCTGGCCGGCGTCATCTGCGCCGGCCTGGCGCTCCTGACCCTCCAGGCGGCCAATGCGCCCACGGGACTCACGCCGGAAGCCGTGAAAGACGCCCAGGCCAAGTACAAGGCCGATCGCGCCGACGCCGCGGCCAAGGGACTGACGAAGAAGTTCTCTCCTGAGTGGTTCCAACGTGCCGAGGGTTTCGCCAAGCTCGGCGATGAAGCGCTCGCTGCCAATCGGCTCGTCGAGGCGCTCGACTCCTACCGCAAGGCGCGCGCCAGCCTGCCCGCGCTGCCGAACGGTGCGCCGGAGCATCTCGCCCGCATCTTCGGCGACGGCCGGTTCCGTCATGCGGGTTCCGTTCAGGCCGTCTCGTTCAGCCCCGACGGCAAACGGCTGGCCACGGCTGGGGAGGACGGCGTCGTCAAGGTTTGGGAGACGGAAACCGGCCGCGAGCTGCTGCACTATTCCGGCCACAGCAAGCCGGTCCGGGCCGTCGCCTTCTGCCCCGACGGCAAGCACATCGCCTCGGCTGGAGACGATCTGGAGATTCGTTTCTGGGAGGCGGATACCGGCAAGGACGTGCGCGAATTCAAGGGGCATACCGATCCGATCCACAGCCTCACGTTCAGCCCAGACGGCCAGCTCCTGGCATCCGGCGGCGACGATAAAAAGCTGCGCGTTCACGAAACGGCCACCGGCGCACTCAAGTTCGCGCAGGTGGCCCATAGGCTCGTCATCAACGCCGTGGCCTTCAGCGGCGATGGCAAAAAGATCGCCACGGTCAGCCTCGACAAGGAGTGGGCCATCTGGGACGCGACCAACGGCAACATCCTGGCGCGCCCGCAGTCGGGATTCAAGGGGAACATCACCGGTGCCGCGTTCCATCCCGATAACCAGGGTCTGTACATCTGCGGTGCCGACCCCAACGAGGCCAAGCTGCTAACATTCGACGGCGTGGAGCGGCAACCACCGCCCTTCGAGGGCCACAACGGCGAGGTGTTCTGCCTGGCCCTGAGCAAGGACGGCAAAACGCTCGTCACCGGCGGCGCCGACAAGACGGTGCGGCTCTGGGACGCGGTCAACGGCCAGGCCATTCGCATCCTGCGCGGCCACTCCGAGCCGGTCCTCGCCGTCGCCTTCAGTCCGGATGGACGCTACCTCGCTTCCGCGGGAGACGATCAGACCATCCGCCTCTGGGAGATCGGCGGCACCGAGCTGAGCCGTGCGTTCGCCGGGCACAAAGGGGAAATCTGGTCGGCGGCCTACAGCCCCGACGGCAAGAGCGTCGTCTCCGGCGGCGCCGACAAGCTGGTCCACATCTGGGACGCGGCCACCGGCAAGGAACGGCGGGCGCTCCCGGGCCACACGTCGGCCATCACCTGCGTCGAGTTCAGTCCCGACGGCAAGTCCGTCGTCTCGTGCAGCGGCGACAAGACGCTGAAGCTGTGGAACCCAGAGACGGGCGAGCTGATTCGCACCTTCACCGGCCACACGGGCGCCGTCACCTGCGCCGCCTTCAGCCCCGACGGCAAGCAGATCGTCTCCGGCGCCTCGGACCGCCTGGTGAAAGTCTGGGACACGGAGAAGGGCACCGAGATCAAATCGCTGGCCGATCACCTGTCCGTCATTTGTTCCGTCGCCTGGAGCGGCGACGGCAAGCGCTTTGCCTCCGGCAGCGGCGACCAGACGGTGAAGCTGTACGACGCCAAGGATTACAAGTTGGAGAAGACGCTCACCGGGCAGCCCGGCGCGGTGAGCGGCCTGGCCTTCAGCCGTGACGGCAATCGCCTGGCCGCCGGCGGCGACACCACGATCACGATCTGGCAGATGAACGCGGAGGCGCCGTCGATCAAGCTCACCGGCCACACCAGCGTGATCGCCTCGGTGGCCTTCAGTCCCGACGGCCGGCACCTGGTTTCAGGCGGTGCCGATCGGATCGTCCGCGTCTGGGACGTGCAGGGGGGGATCGAGATCCACACTTTCCGCGGTCACAAGAACTGGGTCAGCTCGGTGATGTACAGCAACGACGGCTACTTCATCGTGTCGGCCGGTGTCGATGAGTCGCTGAAGATCTGGGAGCTGGGCGGCCGGACCGGCGCGGGCGGCTACGGCCATTCCCGGGAAGTGCGGGCCGTCGTCGTCAGCCCGGACGGCAAACTGTGCGCCTCCGGGGCCGCCGACAACTCGGTCCACGTCTGGGAGACAGCCACCGGCAGGGAAGTATATTCTTTGAGCGGTCACAGCAAGCCGATTGCGGCGCTGGTCTTCACGACCGACAGCAAATTGCTCGTCAGCGCCGCCAGCGACGAGAAATCGCTGAAAGTGTGGGACATGACGACGGGCAAGGAGACACGCACCATCGCCAACCTGAGCGACGACGTGTCGGTGATGGCGGCGGTCCCCGGCGGCAAGCGCGTGACGGCGGGGGTGGCGTCGGTGCAGGTGGACCTCATCGACGTGATCGAGGGCAAGGTAATCGCCTCGTTCAGTGCCCATGATCAGCAGGATCAGATTAAATGTCTGTCTTTCACGTCCGACGGCTCGATGGCGGCCGTCGGCAGCCAGGACGGTTCCGTGCGGCTGTGGAACGTGGCGACGAAGGAGCGTCTCGGCGCCGATCTCGCAGCCAGTAAAGTCGCCCTCGTCGATCTGTCCCTGACGCCGGACAAGAAGACGCTCATCACGGCGGACGAGAACGGCGAGGTCAAGGTGTGGGACGTCGAGAAGCGCACGGCGACGCACACCATCGCGGCGTCGAAGAAGAAGGTGATTGCCCTGGCCATGAGTCCGGACGGCAGGAAGTTCGCCACGGTCGGCGCGGAGAACGTGCTGAAACTGTGGGACACGGCCAAGGGCACCGAGCTGCGCTCGTGGGACTTCAAGATGCCGTGGCGGGAGAAGAAGGCGTTCATCCCCACGGTCGCGTTTACGCCGGACGGCAAGCAGGTGCTCACGGCCAACGGCAACACGACGCTGTATCTGCTGGATTGTCCGTGACGTGTTATTGTTTAGCCGCGAGCTTCTGCGAGCGCTGGGTCCAGCGCTCGCAGAAGCTCGCGGCTAAACAATGACTGCTGGGGAGTCCCTCGATGTCGGCGTCGGCCGCGCCTCCACCCCGCCGTTGGTTCCGTCCGCGTCTATTTCTCTTCTTGCTCGTCCTCACCGTTTTCATCGCGGCCTATCTCACGGGTCGAAACGAGCAGCTTTCCTGGAACAACATCCGCGGCCACGTCAACGACGTCAAGGCCTGGGTCGCCGATCATCTCCTGGTGTCGGCCCTGGCGTACTTCGGCATCTACTTCGCCGTCGCCGCTCTGTCACTACCGGCGGCGTGGTTCGTTTCGCTGATCGGCGGCGCCCTGTTCGGCGTCTGGCTCGGCACCGCGATTGTCAGCATCGCTGCCACACTCGGCGCCACCGTCGCCATGCTGTTGAGCCGCTACTTGCTCGGCGACTGGGTGCAGCGCCGCTGGGGCCATCGGTTGGAAGCGTTCAATCGCGGCATTGAGAAGGATGGCGCGTATTACCTGATGACGCTGCGGCTGGTGCCGTTATTTCCGTTCGTGTTGATCAACCTCGGCGTCGGTCTGACGACGATGCGGGTACGCACCTTCCTCTGGGTGAGCTGGGTCGGAATGCTGCCGGGGACGTTCCTGTACACGTTCTTCGGGCAAGAACTGAGCCGCATCAACTCACCGGCAGACGTGCTGTCGCCGGGCATGCGGATCGCGCTGGCGCTGCTGGGGATCGTGCCGCTGGTGCTGAAATGGTTACTGCGCGGCCGGCGAACAACTTGATGGAACGATACGGGATTGCGTCGGCCTCGGAGGAATGGGAAGATACTTGGTGTGGTTGTCGAAACGCTGGTCCACGGCAGGAGGCCCCATGCGCGAAGAAAAGGATCGCAGCGGCAAGTGGATGCTGGAACATTACGGCAACCGCATCCTGACGGGACTCGCCGGGGTAACGGAGCGCATTCCTGGAATGGAAATCGCGCCAGGCGGAAATCGTGCAGCCGAAACAGTTGCCCGACGGTATCCTGGAAGTTCGATTTGCAGGGCAGAAGACGTGGGACCGATTCCTCATCGAGATCGCCACCTATCCGGACTTGCGGGTCAGTGAGCAAATGATGCGCGACACGGCGCTGGTGTACCTGGACCAGCACCGCCTGCCGGAAGTTGTGACGCTCGTGCTCTGCCCCCGCGGCAATCAGGGTGTGACCGGTGCGGCGACGCATCGCAGCCGACTCGGTTGGACGTCGTGGAGTTTGAACTGGCGCGTGGTCAACCTGTGGGAAGAGCCCGCAGAAAGGCTGCTCGCTCTGAACGACGTCGGATTGGTGCCGTGGGTGCCCTTAACGGAGTTCGCGGGATCTGGCGAAACTTTACTGAACGAGTGTCGGCGCCGGATCGAGGAACAGGCGGACCCGAAGGATCAGGGAAATCTACTGGCTGTAACGCAGATCCTCGGCCGACTGCGTTTTGACCATGAAATGTTGGCCGCAATCTTTCAGGAGTCGAATGTCATGATCGAATCGCCGTTCATTGACGAACTCTTGGCGGACCCCAAGGTGTTTCAGAGGTCTCCATTATTCCATAAGGCTCGATTGGAGTCGCAGCAAGCGCTTCAGCGGGCGTTGACCCTGCACTTCCAGCGAATTCCGAAAGGCGTGATCGCTGCAATCAAAAAAGTGGCTACGCTGGAAGAGTTGACCGCGTTGTGGGAGTGGGCTGCAACGTGCTCTTCCCTGGCGGACTTCCGAACGCACTTGCCGTCATGATTCACGATGGGATGGAGACGCACGTCATGATCGAATCGCCGTTCCTCGCCAAACTGCTGGCGGACCACCCCAAGGTTGTCGAGAAATCGCCGGTGTATCAACTCCTCCAGAAGGAGACGCACGGTGCGCTCATCGACCTCCTGATCGCGAGGTTCAAGACCGTGCCGGAGAAATTGCAAGCCTCAATCGGAGCGATTCGAGACCCTGAGAAACTCCGGGAGTTGTTCAAACAGGCGGCGTTATGTCCATCAATCAAGGAGTTCCGAAAGCACCTGAAGTCCTAAACCCGTGTGCCGTTGCAAAAAGAGGTAATCTCGGGTAGGTGTTCATTCCATAGGGATGGAGCGTTCCGTCCCGCGACTCAGCCGTTCTCGTAAGGAGGCGACTTCCATGCGGCGTTCATCTGGGCAGCTGGCGGCGATTCTATGTGGAGTATGTGGTCTGGTTTCCAATGTCTGGGCCGACGAACACGAAGCGACGCGTACTCACTCCGCTACCGTCACAAATAAGATCGACCCTGACAAGACGTTCATTGTGCTGGAGGTAGAGATTGCTGCCGACGGTGAGGTTTCCGCAGTTAAGGTGATTCAACGTTCTATCACGGTAGAGGTCCAAACCACTCCTGACGGCCAAGACAGACCGCAGGTGATTACCCGCGACCGGACAGCTATACTCCCCGCTCGCGATTGGCAGCGTACTCTCGACAGGCACCTGGGAAGAATCAGGATGGAATTCGGCAGGAAACAACCCATGTTCGATATCAAGTTTGTGGGTTTTGTCGATGCCGATCGGAAAAGCGAGTTCTTCAACATTCTCAAACAACGAGGTTTCAAGGAGGAACGTGAAGGTTGTACCAGTTACATCCGACCGACCAATCCCGGTCTTTGACCTGCGCCGGGAACTATTTCCCACGCCCGCGCATCTCTATACTGAGCTTATCGTCCCGTCAACGAGGTCCATTCACGCGCGAGGCACCATGAAGCGACTACTCGGATTAGCCCTAATGCTCGGTCTGCTGGCGGCGCTCAGCTTGTCGTCGTCGGCGGCACCGAACGCGGATCAGAAGAAGTCCAAGGAAAAGCTGCAAGAGATTCAGGAGTTCATCGGCCTGTGGAACGGCAACGGCGGTCCCGTCGGCAAGAAGAACCCGGCGTCGAACGAACTCTGGAAGGAGACGATCAACGTCGGCTGGAAGTTCAAGGGCGACGACGCCTGGCTGGCCGTCGAGTTCAAGAACGGCAAATACTTCAAGACCGGCGACCTCCGCTACCTGCCCGCCAAGGACAAGTTCGAGCTGACCGTCATCAACATGGCCGACAAGAAGCTCGTCTTCGAGGGCACCTACAAGAACGAGAAACTGGCGTTCGAGCGCGTCGATCCCGAATCGAAGGAGACGCAGCTGCTGCTCATGGAGACGCTCGGCGAAGGCGTGCGCATGATCTACCGCTACAACACCAAGGCCGACGGCTCGACGCTCGTCAAGAAGGTCTTCGAGGTGGCGGCGGGGCGCGACGGCGAGAGCTTTGCGGCGGCGAAGGAAAAGAAGGCCGTGTGCGTCGTCAGCGGCGGTCTCGGCACGTCGGCCGTCAGCTACAAGGGCGAGACGTTCTATGTCTGCTGCTCCGGCTGCGCTGAGGCGTTCAAGGAGAACCCGGAGAAATACATCGCGGAGTTCAAGGCGAAGATGAAGAAGTAAAGCCGCCGCTTGCCTCTTCTCCCCTCTCCCCGGTACTCCGGGGAGAGGGGTTGGGGGTGAGGGGAAGTGCCTCAGAAGTGTTCTGGTTCTCCTCCCCTCACCCCCAACCCCTCTCCCCGGAGTACCGGGGAGAGGGTGCCGCGCATTCCATCAAGCCGCAAGCGGTCCTTGTCCGCACAACAACGCCAGGATCGCCATTCGCACCGCCAATCCGTTCGTCACCTGCTGCAAGATCGCCGAGTGCGGACCGTCGGCGACCTCCGGCGTCAGCTCGACGCCGCGGTTGATCGGTCCCGGTGCGAGCAACAGCAAGTCCGGCTTCGCTTTCTTGAGCCGTTCGCTCGTCATGCCGAACAGACGGAAATACTCCTGAATCGACGGGAACAGGCCGCTCCGCTGCCGCTCGAACTGGATGCGCAGCACGTTCACCACGTCGCAGCGCGGCAGAATGTCATCGAGCCGGTGCGCCACCTCGACGCCGAGCCGGTCAATGCTCCGCGGCACCAGCGTCGGCGGACCGCAGACGATCACGCGCGCTCCCAGCTTCAACAGACCGTGAATGTTGCTGCGCGCCACCCGGCTATGAGCGATGTCGCCGACCAGGGCGACCGTCAGCCCCTCGAACCGGCCCTTGACGCGGCGGATGGTGAAGATGTCGAGCAATCCCTGCGTCGGATGCTCGTGCGCTCCGTCGCCGGCGTTGATGACGCTGGTCTTCAGATGGGTTGCGAGCAGGTGCGGCGCGCCCGGGACCGAATGGCGCACCACCACGGCATCGATGCCCATCGCTTCGAGGTTCTTCGCCGTGTCGATGAACGACTCGCCTTTGCTCACACTGGAGCCGGACGCGGTGAAGTCGATGGTGTCGGCGCTCAATCTCCGGGCCGCGAGGCCGAAGCTGATGCGCGTGCGCGTCGATGGCTCGAAGAAGAGGTTGACGACGACCTTGCCCAGCAGATCGTCGCGCTTGCCGCTGCGGCGCTCGCTCACCTCAACGAACGTCTCGGCGGCGTCGAGGATGATCTCGATCTCGGCCCGGCTCAGGTCTTCCAGGCCGAGAAGGTGTCGCCGCGTCCACACGGACAGCCGGGGCCGGGGCGCGGCTAGTGCCTCGTTCACGATCGCCTCCTGATTGGACGGAATGCGTTCTGGAAACAGTAGGGACACGAGCGGCATGAGACAAGGAGATGATGCAGCGCGCACGACGTAAGTCGAACGGCGAGAAATGATTTACCCGTAGCCGAAGTCGCCAGACTTCGGGTGGGGCGTCCAAACCCGAAGTCTGGCGACTTCGGCTACGGGAACTTAGAACCTGCCGCGCGCCTAAACATGGCAGAAAGGTGACCGGGAGGGTAAGATACATTGTGGTGCTTCGTCAGGGCAGGGATTTCGGGTTGTCCCGCTGAAAGCTGAGAGCTGCAAACTGAGGGCTGTCTTCAAAAAGAGCTGTCAGTTATCAGCTTTCAGCTCTCAGTGGGTCAAATGGCAGTCCGAATGCCAGATTTCCACCATCCCGAGCTTTACATTGCATTCGTCCAATAACTTCCCCAAACTCCCGGAGGCAACAACCCTACGTGTCACTCGAAACCAACCGCGAACAGGTATCGGTCCGTCTCGAAAAAGCCCTTCTCGTCAGCGTGGCTCTGCCGGACAGGCCCTGGGTGAGCGACGACCCGCTCGACGAGCTGCGCGGCCTGGCGACCACCGCCGGCGCCCGTGTCGTCGGCGGTCTCTGCCAGAAGCGACAGAAGATCAATCCCGCGACCTACATCGGCAAGGGCAAGGTCGGCGAGTTGTGCGAACACGTCCAGGCCACCGACGCCGACGTGGTCCTCTTCGACAACGATCTCTCGCCGCCGCAGATTCGCAATCTCGAAAAAGCTACCAACATCAAGGTCCTCGACCGCTCCGAGTTGATCCTCGACATCTTTGCCACCCGCGCCCGCTCCGTGGAAGCGCGCTTGCAGGTCGAGCTGGCCCAGCTCGAATACGCCCTGCCGCGCTGCGCCAGATGTGGAGCCACCTCGGCCGCATCAGCGGCGGCATCGGGGCGCGTGGTCCCGGCGAAACGCAGCTGGAAGAAGATCGCCGGCTCGTCGATGCCCGCATCCGTGACCTGAAGGAGCGGCTCGGCGAGGTCCAGGCACGCAAGGAACGCACCCTCGCCACCCGCCGCGAGGAGCACACCGTCTCGCTGGTCGGCTACACCAACGCAGGCAAGAGCACGTTGATGAACGGCCTGACCGGCGCCGGCGTCCTGGCCGAGGACAAGCTGTTCTCGACACTCGACACGCGCACCCGGCAGTGGCACATCAAGGACTGGGGGCGGGTCCTGCTCAGCGATACGGTCGGCTTCATCCGCGATCTGCCGCACCATCTCATCGCCTCATTCAAGGCGACGCTGGAGGAGGCACGCCAGGCCCGGCTGCTGCTGCACGTCGTCGATGCCAGCAACCCGACCGCCGAGGACCAGATCCGGGCAGTTAACGCCGTGCTGAAGGAACTCGGCTGCGACACGCGGCCGACGCTGCTGGTGCTGAACAAGCTGGACCGTGTGCCGGACCTGTCGTTTTTGCAGGTCTTGCAGCAGCATCATCCGCGCACGGTCGCCATCAGCGCCGCGACACGGCAGGGACTGGACGAGCTGGAGAAAGCGGTGGCGGAGGAGATCGCCGCCGACTTTGCCAACGCCCTCGTGGAGACGAGTGCCGGCAACGGCAAGGTGCTGGCGTACCTGGCGGCGCACGCAGAGATTTATCAGCAGGAATTCGAGAACGAACGCGCACTCATTCATTGTTACTTACCGCGCCACCTCCTGCACCACATCCAGGGGCCGGACGTGAACGTGAAGTTCCTCGATCGAGGCGAAACCCGCGCCGTGTGAAACCGAAGCAGCCGCTTGCGGCAAACCGAGTGGGACACCCATGCGCCGATTCATCCCCTTGATTCTTGTCGCCCTACCCCTGACGACGCACGCCGCTCCGGACAAGGACTACGCCGCCGAGTTGCCGCGTCTCGCGCCGAAGGAGCCGGCCGACGCCCTCAAGACGTTCAAGCTCCGACCCGGCTTCCGCATCGAACTCGTCGCCGCGGAACCGCTCATTCGTTCCCCCGTTGCCCTCGACTTCGACGAAGACGGCCGGATGTTCGTCGTCGAATATCCGGAGTACAACCAGTACGGGAACAAGAACTTCAAGGGCCACGGCTGCGTGCGGCTGCTCGAAGACATGGACGCCGACGGCCGGTATCGCAAAAGCTCGGTGTTCGTGGCGGACCTCAACTCGCCCGTGGCCGTCGCCTGCTGGGACGGCGGCGTCTTCGTCGGTGTGGTGCCGGACATCCTCTTCTGCAAGGCCGGCGTGCGCAAACCCGTCTTCACCGGTTTCGGCCGCGACCACGCCGGGGAGGCGATGCTCAACTCCTTCCAGTGGCGTTTCGACAATCGCTTCCACGTCTCGACGAACCTGGCCGGCGGCAATGTTCGCCGGGCCGACAAACCTGACGCCCTACCGCTGTCGGTCCGCGGCCAGGGTTTCCTGTTCGACCCGCGTTCCGGCGACTTCGAGCTGACCAGCGGCGGCGGACAGCACGGCATGAGCCTCGACGACTGGGGCCGAACGTTCGTCTGCGCCAACAGCGACCCGATCCATCACCTCATGTACGACGGTCGTTATCTCGCCCGGAATCCGTTCGTGGAGGCGCCGGCCGCCGCGGTCAACATCGCACCGGGAGGGAAGTTCACGAAGCTGCACCGCATCAGTCCGAACGAGCCGTGGCGCGTTCTGCGCACCCGGCTGCGAACGCAGGGCGTCGTGCCTGGCTCCGACGAGGGCGGCCAACCGTCCGGCTTCTTCACCGGAGCGACCGGCATCACGGTCTACCGCGGCGACGCCTGGCCGGAGGAGTACCGCGGCAACGTCTTCGTCGGCGAAGTGGCGAACAACCTCATTTACAGAGCGAAATTGGAGACGAAAGGACTCGGCTTCGTCGCTCAGCGTGCCGACCCCGATGCCGAGTTCCTCGCCTCGACCGATACCTGGTTCCGTCCGGTGCAGTTCGCCAACGGCCCCGACGGCTGCCTCTACGTCATCGACATGTACCGCGAGCTGATCGAGGGGGCAGACTTTCTGCCGCCGCAGATCCTCAAGCATCTCGACGTCGGCAGCGGCGTGGATCGCGGGCGCATTTACCGCATCGTGCCGGAAGGCTTCAAGCGCCCGAAGCCGCCGCAGCTGAGCAAGGCGACGACGGCCGAGCTGGTCGCCCTGCTCGAACATCCGAACGGCTGGCACCGGGACACGGCGTCGCGCCTTCTGTATCAGCGGCAAGACCGAAGCGCGATTGCTCCGCTGACGAAGCTCGCCGCCGAATCGAAATCGGCTCTCGGCCGCCTACACGCCCTGTACGCTCTCGATGGCCTCAATGCCCTCGACGCGGCTCTCGTCCTCCGCGGCCTGACCGATGCGGAACCGCGCGTCCGCGAATTAACCCTGCGACTGGCGGAGCGCTTCGGCGATAGACCGGAGATTCGGGATCGTCTGGTAAAAATGCTGCGCGACGATCCCGACCGGCACGTCCGCTACCAGCTGGCGTTCTCTCTCGGATCGATCAGCGGCGCGATGCCGACCACTGCCCTGGCACAGCTCGCGGTTCGAGAGAGTGAAGATGCGTGGTTCCGTCTGGCAATCCAGAGTTCCTCGGCGGATCGAGCCGGCAACCTGTTCGGCGTGTTGCTCGCGGACAAGGGCTACCGCGCCACGCCGCCGGGCCGCACACTGCTCACCGCCCTGTCCGCGCAGATTGGCGCATCGAACCGGGCGAACGACGTGGCCGCGGTGGTCAAGGCTCTCGACCGGTTATCGGAGGCGGAGATGACGTTAGCGCAGGAGATCGTGCGCGGCCTGGTTAGCAAGCAATCGGCCGCGGCTCGGGCGAAGCTCACCGGCGCCGACGGCGGCAAGGCCGGGACGATCCTCGCGGCGATGCTGACAGACGCCCGCAAAACGGCCCTCGACGACAAGCAGCCGGCCACCGAGCGCTGCCGCGGCGATCCGGACGCTTGGTCTGGCACCATTTGCCGAGGTGCGCGAGGTCTTCGCCGACGCATTGCAGCTGCGGCAACCCCAGCCGATACAGTCCGCCGCTCTGGAAACGCTCACGCGCTTCGACAGCCCGGACGTGCCCTCTCTCATCCTCGCTTCGTGGAAGGGTTTCAGCCCGTCGCTGCGCCACGGCCGCCGAGACGCTGTTCGCACGCCCCACCTGGATCGGCGCCTTCCTCGACACCGTGGAACAGGGCAAGATCAAGCCCGCCGACGTCGATCCGGCCCGCATCGATCTGTTGCAAGCCTCCTCCGACGAACGGCTGCGCGAGCGCGCGAAGAAGCTGTTCGCCGGGGCAAAACTGAGCAAACGCCAGGACGTGGTGGCGGCCTATCAGAAGGCGCTGGAGCTGAAGGGCGACGCCGCGAAGGGTAAGCTCGTCTTCAAGAACGTCTGCTCAGCGTGCCATCGGTTGGAGGGCGTCGGCGAGGCGGTCGGCGCGGACCTGATGGCGATTCGCGACCAGGGCGCCGAAACCGTGATGCTCAACATCCTCGACCCGAACCGCGAGGTAAAGCCGCAGTACCTTAGCTACCTCGTGATGCTCGACAGCGGCCGCACGGTCACCGGAATGATTACCGCCGAGACGGCCAATGGCATCACGGTCCGCCGGCCAGATGGGAAAGGCGAGACGTTCCTCCGGGCCAACATCGACAAGATGCGGAGTACCGGGATGTCGTTCATGCCGGAGGGGTTGGAGAAGCAGGTCGATCACCAGGCGATGGCGGACCTGCTGGCGTATTTGAATTCGATTAAGTGAGAGTGTCCCGACACCTGAAATGCTCTGGACGGCCGGCTCAGCGCCGATGACAATGAGGAGCCAGGAGAGGGTTCGACGCCGGACGGCGCGATCTTAGGCCGGAGATGTGGAATGGCTCGACGGCGCCGCCGGGAACGGAAACACCGCCCTCGTGAACATGTGCTCGCGGATTTGAGCGCCAACTACGTCGAAAAACAAGCGTTGTTGTGCGGATACGCCGCGGAACGTGTCCGTCTCGACTACGGCATCGACCTGGTCGTGCAGACCTTCAATCGTCGCGGGGAAGTGGAGAGCAGCCGTATCCTGTTTCAGCTCAAGGCGACCGACCGCATCAAGACCCGAGTCGGAGTGAACGCCGTGTCGTGCAGGATCGAGCAATCCGACCTCGCGCACTGGCTGGAAGAGCCGTTCCCGGTCGTGCTGGTGTTGTACGATGCCACGATTGATACAGGGTACTGGCTGTACGTTCAACACCATTTCGCGAACCTGGTCGGGTTCGACTTGAGGCAGTGCGGCAAACGAGTAACTGTGGCGATCGCGCGCACGAACGTGTTGGACCGCAAAGCCATGAAGCAGCTGGCGCGGATCAAGAATGCGGCGGCCAAAAGTTATCGAAGGGTATGGACTCATGCTCTCTAGCGATCTCCCGTTCTCCAGATTGCGGTCGGTCCTGCTCGAACTCGGGTTCGTCGAGCGCATGGTCGACGGGAAGTATCTCGGGTTTTATCACAGCGTATCGGACACCCTGTTCGTGTTCCGCGCGTACCGCCCGCAAGACAAGGTGACTCTGGCCGATCTGGTCAGTGTCCGCAAGCAGCTCGATTGGCGGGGGCTGCTGAACGAAGAAGCATTCAACGCCTCCCTGTGCAAGGTATCGGCGTAAGGGGCTTTCATGTCCGAGAGCTGGAGAAGCAGGTCGATCACCAGGCGATGGCGGACCTGCTGGCGTATTTGAATTCGATCAAGTAAGATCAGGTTTGGTGCCGGGTCCGTTGAGCCACGGGAGGTGGTATATGACACAGACACTCGCTTCTGACATGGCTCGGAAAAGTCTGACGGTCTTTCTCGAACGAGCGGAGGGGCAGTCTGTTTTCTCTGCAGAGGAAGCAAAGGAGTTCCTGTCCGGTTGCGAGATCACCAACGTTATCCTGGAGAAAAATTGGCTCTTGATCCAGGCGTTGATTGACCGTGGCGTCGAGGGCAGGAAGTTTGCCTTCTTGGCCAAGGAAGGTGTAGACGTTCTCGAGTTGGCGATAAAAGGACTCGATGTCGCACGAGCCAAAATATCGGCCGCCGACCTCGCAACGGAAGAGAAGACCGCGGGTATCTCGACGCTGGAAGCCGCCGGCCGCCGTGCCGTGGCCATGCGCGACGAACTGCTGAAGCTGCTGCGCTGGGTGGAGACCCCGCCGCGCCCAATCGATATCGCGTCTCTTCCCACGGGACGAGATGATCCCAACGTGCCCGGCTACATCGATATGGACGAATTTCTCGCCGAGTTCGTCTCCGGTAACAAACCCTGAGTTGGGGTTCCCGTGGCCTATTCCTTGCTCTACGACGAGAAGACGGTAGCCCCGTATCTTCGCGCTCTCGACCTTTCACGTGAAGGGCGGATCATTTTGGCTGCCTCACTCCACCGCGAGCTTCGCCTCAACGCCGACGTGTTCATCAACAATCCGGAACGCCGCCTTTTCCCAGGATCGGACTGCTTTCGATTCGACTTGCTGTTCCGCGATCCTATCAGGCGTGACTTGCATCATTTGCAACTCGTGATTCAGCGACGCTTCGGCCCGCTACGGGATTCTGCGTCTGGTCTTCGTCGAAGTTACCTCGGAAAAAACCGGCTCGTAATACAAACTCCGTAGCCTTGCGACCAAGCTCAACATGGGAGTAATGGCCATGCAAAACGTCGTTTGCGTCTGCTGCGTTGCGGTCGCGGCAGTATTTTCCCCCGACTTGACTCCATCCCGAGCGGACGATCCCAAGGCCAACGACTTGACCCTCGCCCAGCTTCGTTCCATCATGCCGCGGCTGTCGGAGAAACTGCGCCGACGAGTTCATCGGCCCGCTCAACAAGGCGATGAACAAATACGACATCACGACTCCGTTAAGGCGAGCGGCGTTCCTGGCCCAGCTTGCCCATGAAAGCGGCGAGCTGAAGTACATGGAGGAGATCGCCAGCGGCGAAGCGTATGAAGGCCGCAAGGACCTCGGCAACACGGAGCCGGGCGACGGCAAGCGCGACAAGGGCCGCGGTCCGATCCAGCTTACCGGCCGGTCGAACTATCGCAAGGCCGGCGAGGCACTCGGTCTCGATCTCGAAGGTAAGCCGGAGCAGGTTGCCACGCCGGACGTCGGCTGCCAGGTTGCCGGCTGGTTCTGGCACACGCGCAAGCTGAACGATCTCGCCGATAAGAAGGACTTCACGACGATCACCCGACGGGTCAACGGCGGGCTGAACGGTCAGGCGGCGCGGGAGCGATATTATCGCATGGCGCTGGAAGTGCTGAAGGCGGAATGAGATGGAGGCACGCATGAGAATGTCGATCACCCACCCGACGCGCCGTCAGGCGCCTGACTGCGGCGGCGGGTTCGCTCGCCCTCACCTCGGCCACGGCGGCTCCTGGTGCTGAACCGCCCAGGGTCTACCGCATCGGCGTCGTCTCCGCCAGCATTGAGCGGCAAGCCGCAGCGGACCAACGGCCACACCTGGCACTTCGCCCAGTATCTCCATCCCGACGATCAACCTCGACGCCATCAAGAAGTACCTCGACCCCGGCTCGGTCCAGATGTTCCGCAAGTACCTGCGCAACCCGCAGCTGCAACTTCGACCTGCTGCCGTTCCCCGACACGCGCATCACGCACTATCTACGATGCCGACCCAGCGATCGCCGCGCCTGTTCGCCGAAGCGTTTCCCGGCGTGAAGGTCGGCGCAATCGCTGGAGGAGATGGTCGAGCAACGTCGATGCCGTCTGGATGGGCGACGCCTCCGGGACGCGGCGAGCGATCACTTCGACCTCGTCGCGCCGGGCCTGGAGAAGGGCTTGCCGACGTTCTGCGACAAGCCGATCGGCGGCACCGTGGCGAGCACGCGCAAGATCCTGGAGTTCGCCGAGAAGCACAAGGCACCGCTGATGTCGTCGAGCCTGTTCCGCCACGAGTTCGGGCATGGAGCACGCGCTGCGGATGCGCGATCGGGCGAGTTCGGCCCGCTGCAGTACGTCGATTGCCAGCATGGCGGGCGGCTACGCGCCGGCAGGCTGGTTCATCTACGGCCAGCATCCGGTCTGGACGGTGATGACGCTGTGCGGCCCCGGCGTCGAAGCGGTGAGCCTGTACGCCCAGAAGGCCGCCTGCCACGGCCTGGTCACCTACGCCGACCGAATGCCCGCGGAGGTCTGGTACGGCCGGCCCGACGTGCGCGGCAACTACTGCTCGACCGCGGTGCATTTCGAGAAGAAGCGTGTACGAATTCACGCCGGCCATCGAGGGCGACTTCTGGTACGGCCACCATTACGAGATGTTCCGCATGGCCGACACCTTCCGCGCAGATGGTCCGGACGCGCAAGGAGCCGGTGCCGCACCAGGAAATCCTGGAGGTGACGGCGATCATCCACGCGGCGGCGAAATCGCTGAAGGAGAAGAGCCGGCTGGTGGGGCTGGCGGAAGTGATGGAGTGATTCAGATCTCACTGTTCGGCAAACAGGGTGATTGATGTCTGAAGTTGCTTTGAGCCTGATTGTCCTGCACTCTGCCGACATGGAGCGCACGGTCCGCTTCTATGCTCTCCTGGGGTTAGAATTCCGACGGGAACGGCATGGCACTGGCCCCGAGCATTTCGCAGCTCGAATTGGTTCGGCGGTGCTAGAAGTCTACCCGCAGGTCGGTGATGCGGATTCTGTTGGCCTACGTCTGGGTTTCCGGGTAACCTCGGTAGACAGAGTAATTGAAGCGGTGCATCAAGCCAATGGCAGCGTGATAACACCGCCTCGGAGCGGCCTGTGGGGTTACCGTGCGGTGCTCGCCGATCCTGACGGACGGCGGATCGAGGTTACGGAGTAGGAAAATGCCGAAACGGGGTCGGCGAGTTCATTCGGTCAGTATCATATGACTCGAAGGAAGCCTGTGGAGTAAATACCACCGTGAAAGTGCTCGCCTGCTATCGCGTCTCTTCTCTCGCAGCCATTATTTACGGCGCTCTTGGGGTTATTGCTCATACGATGGGTGTAAGCCGTGCTGAACCGGAACCGACCCCGACCGTTCCGGTCGAGGAAGTCTGGTGGTCGCTGCGTCCTCTCGTCAAACCCGCCCTTCCCGCCTCCTCAATGCCTGACTTCGAGGACTGGCCGCGGACGCCGCTCGATCGGTTCATCCTGGCGAAACTCAAAGAGAAAGGTCTGCATCCAGCACCGGAAGCCGATAAACGCACTCTCCTGCGCCGTCTCTCCTTCGACCTGCTCGGTCTGCCGCCGACGCCGGAGGAGTTGGCGACGTTCCTCGCCGACCAGACGCCGGACGCCTACGAGAAACAGGTGGATCGGCTGCTCGCCAGTCCCCATTACGGCGAGCGGCAGGCACGGCACTGGATGGACCTCGTTCACTTCGCCGAGACGCACGGCCACGACCAGGATCGGCCGCGGCCCAACGCCTGGCCCTACCGCGATTACCTCATTCGCTCCTTCAACGCCGACAAGCCCTACGCCCGGTTCGTCCAGGAGCAGCTCGCCGGCGATGTGTTGTTTCCCGGCGATTCGGCTGGCATCGTCGCCACCGGCTTCCTGGCCGCCGGGCCGTGGGACGAGAGTTCGCTGCTGAACATCATGGAGGACACGGCCGATAAGAAGATCGCCCGCCTCCTCGACCGCGACGACATGGTGACGACGACCCTGTCCACGTTTCGTCAGCACGACCGCCCACTGCGCCCGCTGCCACGATCACAAGTTCGACCCGATTTCGCAGCGCGACTATTACGCCCTGCAAGCCGTGTTCGCCGGCGTGGACAAGGCGGAGCGACCCTACGACGCCGATCCCGTGGCCGCTCGGAAGCGACAGGATCTGTTGAAGGAACGAGCCAGGCTCGAAACCCTGCATAACACGATCGCTCCTTCATTATTGACCCCGGCGGCGCGGGCGGAGGTCGCGGCGTGGGAGAAACAGGCCGCCGCGAACTTCCCGAAGTGGACGCTGCTCGACGCCGAATCCGCCACGTCCGCCAATGGGGCAACACTGACGAAGCTGCCCGACCTGTCGCTGCGCTCGGGCGGCAAGCGGCCGGAGACGGACGTTTATACCGTCGTCGCCTCGACCGATCTGGAGGGCATCACCGGCGTGCGGCTGGAGGTGCTGACCGACGACTCGCTGCCGCACAAGCGGGCCGGGCCGGCAGGATAACGGCAACCTGCATCTGAATGAGTTCTCGTTGTCCGCGGCGCCGAAGAACGCGCCCGGCGACAGGAAGCTCGTTGCTCTCACCCATCCGACGGCCGATTTCAACCAGGACGGCTGGACGATCGCCCACGCCATCGATGGCAACCCGAAGACGGCGTGGGGCATCTATCCGAAGGTCGGGCAACCGCACCGGGCCGTCTTCGAGTTGAAGGAATCGGTCGGCGGTGCGGCCGGCACGATGTTGACATTCGTGCTGGAACAGACGCACGGCGGCGGCCACCTGATCGGCCGGTTGCGCCTCTCCGTGACGACGGCGCCGCGGCCCCTGTCGGTCACGGCCGATGTCTTGCCGGACGCCGTGACCGCGATTCTCGCCGTCCCCGCCGACAGACGCAGCGACCGGCAGCAAGCGGAGCTGGCCCTGTTCGTGCGCGGCCGGCGCATCGAGCAGGAACTGGCCGAGTTGCCGCCGCCGCGCCTGGTCTACGCCGCCGCCAACGACTTCAAACCGGAAGGCAATTTTCGACCCGCGAAGTCGCCGCGGCCGATTTTCGTCCTCAAGCGCGGCGACGTACACAAACCGCTCGACGAGGCCAAACCGGGAGCGCTCTCCTGCGTCTCCGAACTGGAGTCGCGGTTCCGCCTCGGGAATGCCAACGACGAAGGTGCGCGCCGGGCCGCACTGGCGCGCTGGGTCAGCGATCCACGGAACGTCCTGACATGGCGATCGATCGTCAATCGCGTCTGGCAGCACCACTTCGGCCGGGGTCTCGTCGACACGCCGAGCGACTTCGGCCGCATGGGAACGCCGCCGACACACCCCGAGTTGCTCGATTACCTGGCGACGACGTTTCTCGAAGACGGTGGCTCGCTGAAGCGCCTGCATCGGCTGATCGTCACCAGCGCCGTGTACCGGCAGGCGTCGCGCCATGACGTGAAAGCAGCGGCCGTGGACGCGGACAACAAGTATCTCTGGCGGATGAATCGGACGCGCCTCGACGCCGAATCGGTGCGCGACGCCGTTCTGCTGGCCGCGGGCCGTCTGGATTGCACGATGGGCGGACCGTCGGTGAAGCAGTTCATCGAAAAGCCCGGCATTCACGTCACGCCGTCGGTCGATTACGTCGCTTTCGACCCGGACCGCCCCGAGCGCGCCGGCGCAGCGTGTACCGCTTCGTCTTCCGCACGGTGCCGGACCCGTTCTTCGACGCGCTCGACTGTCCCGACGCTTCGCAGCTGACGCCGGCGCGCAACGAGTCGGTGTCGGCGTTGCAGGCACTGGCGCTGCTCAACAACCGCTTCATGGTGCGCATGAGCGAACACCTGGCGGCGCGAGCGGCACAGGCTGGACCGGACCTCGCGGTACAGGTCCGGACTGCATACCGGTTGACGCTGGGCCGCGAACCGACACGCGGAAGGCCAGGCGGTGACGGAGTACGCCGTGAAGCACGGCCTGGCGAACGCTTGCCGTGTCTTACTGAATTGCAACGAATTCGCGTTTGTGAACTGAATGAGCACGCAGCGCAAGCAAGTGTCGGCACTTGCTTGCGCTGCGTGCTCACGAACAGCTTACCCGTATACGCGCTGCCACACCCCGTACAACCGGCACCATTCTCTTGGCCCCACCTCGACGCCGAGGTAAGGCGAAATCACCCTCGCGCCGACCTGCCTCGAACGCCTCGATGTACCGTTGAATACACGTCCGGGGACATCCGGTAACGCGCCGAATCTTGTCCATGTCATCGCCGCCGATGTGCATCGCCAACACCGTATGACGCTTGCCTTTGCCGATCTTCCACGGCTCGCTCAGGAAGCGATACGGCAGCATGAGATAGCGCGTCATCGCGCTGGCCGCCTTCGCCCGCTTCAACGACAATCCGACTCGCGCTGTGCGGATAATTTCCCGGTGTTCGAGCGCATCGGATCGCCACAGTGACAGCGGGTTGTCACCATCCCAGGCCAGACGGCCGGCGAGGACGCGATCCAGTTCGGCGACGCTCCCCATTCTTAGCACGCTTAGCAGGTGATCGACGCAGCGCGACGGTCCGTTGATGAGGGTTCCATCCGGTTTCAGAATGCTGCGAATGAGAATGCCGCCGAACGCCGTGCTGTTGCCGACGGACAAGTCGAGGCCCTTGAAGCTGCCATTGCGATACGAACCGCCCGTGCGGTGGAAGCACCAGCGTCCGCACTGGAGCTGGAGCGGATTGCGATGCGAGAATGGATCGGGATGGTCGGTCGTGAAGAGGTAGAACTCGATCTCGATGAGGCGATACGGCTGCCCGGCGACGAGCAGTTGGGTGCCGTTGAGGAGCCGGTCGGCAACGACAGTGAACCGGGCGTCGATGCAATCGGAGGCTAAGGCGTCAGAGATGCTCAGAAAATTTGGCCAGCTCGACATGGTTGGACCGAACCGTCGCAGCGACGCGGCTGAATCTCACCATCGCTCCTGTTACACTGATTGAGTATATGCTCGAGGAACATACCGATGCCCCGAAACAGAATGCAGGATCCCTGGTCCACGCTGGCCGACATCCTGCGCGAGGTGTCGTGGGTCCTCAAAACCACCCTTTGTCTCGGTTTGTTGCTTGGCATCGGCGTGGCGTTTCATCTGTTCTCCGACTTTACCAGGGCCGAAGTACGTCTCGCTTTTCACTTCGTCTCGTTCCTGTTCATCGGCTGCACGCTCGGCGGCGGTTTGGTCGGTCTCGGTGTCGGCGTCCTTCTCGAAACAGCCTGGCAGAAGCTCCGCGGCAAAGGTCGGTCGGTGGAGTCGAAGAAGCGTCGGACGAGATGGCGCCCCTGATTTCACGGAACACGATGTTCGGCTATCACAGTCGGTAACGACCGGAGCGACCCTGCCGCGGGAACGGTTGGAAGCGATGGTGCAGGCATACTGCGCGGCGCGCGGCTGGGATGTGGATGGGTGGGTGCCTGTGCAGGTCATTGAGGAGTTGAGGTTGACGGACATCGCCTTGATCCGTTCACAGCCCTCGTTGTAGGATAAACCGAAGCTGAACCGACTCCTCACAAACCAGGGGATTTTGACATGCCAGACATTGCCGCAACGAATGGCGAGGAGCTGCCCAATCCCTTGACTCCGGAAGAACAGGCGATCCTCACCGAATTGCAACGGCTCTTCGATGCCGGATATGAAGAAATCCCGGAAGAGTTCTACGAGTATGCGAAACGGACGCTGATCTGGAGCTTCGATGACCCGCCGTCACTCGACCGCGCCCTTTACTTCATGGCGCACGATCCCTTTTACCGTCGTGAGTCCCGGCTGATCGATGAGGAATTCGCTCGCATGGCATTGAGCGATCTGAAGGAACCTAAATAATGCCGATCCTGCGGGGAGAGGTATACTTCATCGACCTCGACCCGGTCGTGGGCCGCGAACAAGGTGGTCGGCGCCCGGTGGTCGTCGTCTCGAACGATCAACTCAACCGGCAACCGTTGACGGTGCTGGTCGTTCCTGGAACGACCGCTCGGCGGTTCATGTTCTCACCGTGGAACATCACCGTTCCAGCCGGGCAGGGCGGGCTTGCCTTCGACACTCTCTTTATGGCGTTCCAGACCCGCGCGGCCGATCACAGCCGATTCCGCGATCCTCCCTGTGGGCGTCTCCACCCCTCACATATAGTCGCCTTGGAACGAGCCCTCGTTGCAGCCTTCTATCTCTTCCCTCCCGCTTCCGCGTCTGCCCTCAAGCCGGCCGGAGGTCCGCCATGATCGTCGGCGGCATCATCCTGTGCGGCGGCCAGAGCAAGCGCATGGGCCGGCCCAAGGCGTGGCTGCCGTTCGGCGGCGAACTCATGCTGCCGCGCGTCGTCCGCCTCCTCGGTGAAGCCGTGGCTCCGCTGGTGGTCGTCGCCGCACCGGAACAAGACGTGCCTTCGTTACCTTCAGAGATCGCCATTGTCTGCGATGAGGAGGAGGGCCGCGGTCCTCTTCAGGGGCTGGCCGCGGGGCTGGAAGCGTTGCGCGGCCGGGCCGACGCGGCGTTTGCTTCTTCCTGCGACGTGCCGTTTCTGCAACCCGCGTTCGTCCGCCGGCTGATCGACCTGCTCGGCGATCATCTCATCTGCGTACCGCGTGTCGGAGAGTATCATCATCCGCTCGCGGCCGTCTATCGTATCGAGGTCGCGAACGCCGTAGGCCGTCTGCTGGCCGAGGATCGACTGCGGCCGTTTTTCCTCTTCGAGGCGGTGCCGACGCGCGTCGTCGAGCCAGCCGAACTGGTCGACGTCGATCCGTCGTTTCAGACGCTGCGGAATCTTAACACACTGGAAGAGTACGAGGCGGCGCTGCGGGATGAACGCGGATCGAAATCGGCATGGGTGTGACGGAACCGTTCAGTACCCGAATGAAAATAGATGATCGTGACTCGGTCTCAGACCCGCGGCCGGTGCTACATTCCGAGGCGTAGGACACATTGAACGACGTGCCGCAATAGTTTATGCGGCAGCCCGAGGAGGAACGCCGCGTGGAACCACTCCGCGTTGCTGTTGTCCAGGCCGCGCCGGTCGTCTTTGACGTGCCGCGTACCCTGGACAAGCTGTGGGTTCTGACCGCCGACGCGGGCCGGCGCGGTGCCCGCCTCGTCGTCTTTCCCGAAGCGTTCGTGTCAGCCTATCCCAAAGGGCTGGGCTTTGGGGCACGTCTCGGTTCCGCACTCCCGAAGGTCGTGAGGAGTTCCGCCGTTACTTCGACAGCGCCATCGACGTCCCTGGGCCGATGACGGAAGTGATCGGCAAGGCTGCCCAAGCGGCGAGTGTCTTCCTCGTCGTCGGCGTCATCGAGCGCGACGGCGGCACACTCTACTGCACCGCCCTGTTTTTCGGCCCGGACGGGAGGTTGCTCGGCAAGCACCGCAAGCTGATGCCGACCGCCCTGGAGCGCCTCGTTTGGGGCTGCGGCGACGGCTCAACGCTGACCGTTCTCGACACGGCGATCGGCAAGCTCGGAGCGGTGATCTGCTGGGAAAACTACATGCCGCTCTTGCGCATGGCGATGTATGCCCGCGGCGTGCAGACTCTACTGCGCGCCAACGGTGGACGACCGCGACACCTGGCTGCCGACGATGCGCCACATCGCTCTGGAGGGCCGTTGCTTCGTCCTGTCCGCCTGCCAGTACCTCACACGCGGGAACTGTCCGTCCGACTACGCCTGCATTCAGGGCGACGATCCGTCCACCGTCCTGATCCGCGGCGGCAGTTGCGTCGTCGGGCCGCTGGGCCAGGTGCTGTCCGGGCCTCACTTCGGAAGCGAGACCATCCTCGTCGCAGACCTCGACCCAAACGAGATCGCACGCGGCAAGTACGACTTCGACGTGGCCGGCCATTACGCTCGGCCCGACGTGTTCCGCCTCACGGTCAATGAACGGCCGACACCGCCGGTCGTGTGGCGAAGTGTCCCCGACGAACCGACATCAGGAGGCTGACCGTTTCATCAATCCAGCGCCGGTACGTGGGGCAGACATTTCTGTCTGCCGGGCCGGCCGACCGGCAGGAATGTCTGCCCCCACAAGAAAATCTCTGACGAGGCACTTCTGGTACAATACCCGGAGAAATCTCGCCCATCTTGTAACGGCACCGCGGATCACGGAGCCAGTCATGCTACCGGCCAGCTCGGCAACGACTGGGTTCGTCGAAGAGGTCGAGATTCAGGGCCACATCATCGACTCGCTGCTCCTGCCCAAGGTGCTCGACGAGATCCTGACGCGCGGCGGCGCCTACGTCCTCAAGGACATCCGCATCGGCCAGCGCCAGGCCGATCCCAGCTTCGCCAGGATCGAAGTGCGCGCGCCGACCGCCGAAGTGCTGAAGGAGATCCTCGGCCAGATCCACGACCACGGTGCCGCCCCGGTCGCCGCCGCGCGATTGCACCGTCGTCTCCGCCGACATGGACGGGGCCTTTCCCGAGGAATTCTACAGCACGACCAACTACCGGACGCAGGTGCGTCTCGACGGCGAGTGGATCGAGGTGGAGGATCAGGAGATGGACTGCGGCATCCTCATCGATCCGGAAGGGACGGCCGCCCGCTGCGTGCCGATGACCGACGTGCGCGTCGGCGATCCGCATCGTCGTCGGCCGCGAGGGGCTGCGCGTCTTCCCGGCCGAGATGGCCGAGCCGGCAGAGCCTGTTCGAGTTCATGGCCAGCCCGGTGTCGAGCGAGAAGCCGAAGGGCGTGGCCGTGCGCGAGATCGCCCAGGCCATGCGCCGCACGCGGCAGGCCGGCGAAAAAATCCTCGCCGTCCTCGGCCCCGCCGTCGTCCACACCGGCAGCGTCGGCCACATTTCCGAGCTGATCCGCCGCGGCTACCTCAACGTCCTCTTCGCCGGCAATGCCCTGGCGACCCACGACATCGAGCAAGCGCTGTACGGCACCAGCCTCGGCGTCTCGCTCGATCACGGCCTGCCGACGGAAGAAGGCCACGAACATCACCTGCGCGCGATCAACACCATCCGCCGGCTGGGCGGCATCCGCAAGGCCGTGGAGCGCGGCGTACTCAAGAGCGGCATCATGTACGAGTGCGTCCGCCACAACATCCCGTTCCTCCTGGCCGGCAGCATCCGCGACGACGGCCCGCTGCCGGAAGTCATCACCGACATCCTGGAGGCCCAGCGGCAGATGCGCGAGCTGATCCGCGGCGTCGGCTTCTGTCTGATGATGGCGACGATGCTGCACTCGATCGCGACGGGCAATCTGCTGCCGGCCTGGGTGCGCGTGGCCTGCGTGGACATCAACCCGGCGACGGTCACGAAGCTGACCGACCGCGGCAGCATCCAGACCGTCGGCGTGGTGACGGACGCGGAGCCGTTCCTGCGGGCGATTGGTGGCGGAGGTGGGAGGTTACCGCCAAGACGAAGGATGACAAGGAATAGCAAGTAGCAAAGCAAGATTGCAAATTGACAAGATGGACGAAAGGGCCACTCACGACGAACCAAGGCAACGGTCTGGTGGCTTCGCAATTTCGCTCCTTTGCAATTTGCGATTTGGCAGTCTTGCGATTCCCCTCGAGACGGGGGACTAGAGCAATGCGACAGCCGCAAATCCTCATGTGTCCGCCCGATTTCTACGGCATCGAGTACGAGATCAATCCGTGGATGAACCGTTCGCGCGGCAGCTCGCCCGAACGCGCCCAGGGATCAGTGGCGGCAGTTGTACGAAACGCTGTGCGGTCTCGGAGCCGTTGTCGAACTGATGACGCCGCAGCCGGGGTTGCCGGACCTGGTCTTCACGGCCAACGCGGGCGCTGATGTTCGGCAGCCGGTTCTACAGTTCGCGCTTCCGCCATGCCGTGCGCGCGCGCGAGTCGCCGCACTTCGATGCCTGGTTCGAGACGCACGGCTTCCAGGTCGAGCACCTGCCGCCGGAAATGTACTTCGAGGGGGCCGGCGACGCCCTGTTCTGCGGCCGCGACGCTGTACGCCGGCTACCGCATCCGCAGCGACGTGCGCGGCCATCAGTGGCTCGCCGCGGCCCTGAAGCGTCAGGTGCTGCCGCTGGAGCTGGTCAATCCGTCGTTCTACCACCTCGACACCTGTTTCTGTCCGCTGGCTCGCGGCGAGGCGCTGTGGTATCCCGACGCCTTTCGACGGCTATGGCCGCAAGGTGATCGAGGCGAACATCCCGAACCTGCTCGCGGTCAACAAGCGACGAGGCGAACCGTTTCGCCTGCAACGCCGTCGTCGTCGGCAAGACCGTGGTGACGAACGCCGGGCTGCCCGGAGTTGACCGCGGGGCTGCGGCAATGGGGCTATACGACCGGTCGCGGTCGAGCTGGACGAGTTCCTGAAGGCCGGCGGCAGTGCGAAGTGTCTGACGCTGCGACTGGATGGCGAAGAGGCGGCGGAGTGGGAATGAGCATCCGCCGCTTGCGGCTTCGCGGAGCCGAAGCCGCAAGCGGCAATTCCTCACCATTCGACGGTCACACGCGGAGGCGGCCTGTTCGGATATTGTGTCGAGCGGTACACGACGATGGCGCTGAGGATCGCCGCCAGGTGCAGCAGTTCGGCCAGGCCGAGCCAAAATGTCCGGTGCAAAGTGCCCACCGCCACATTCTGCACGATCTCTTGCTGCTTCATCGTGAAGGACTTCTCCGCTTTCGCGATCTCCTTGACTTGCTTGGCGACCGCGTCCTTCACCGTGGATTCGAGGCTGTACCCGATGAGCAATTGCAGGACGAGGAAGAGGAAGACGAACAGATTCATCGCGGCGGCGATACCCCAGCGCCAGGGCATCAACGATTGCAAGCGCCGGCGGGAGTTTGACGGGTACGAGAGTGAACACGAGACAGGCGATGGTCAGCAGCATCGCCGGGATGAACAGCAGCATGTAGAAGATCGGACAGGACGCATGCGCCGCCGGATCTTTGATCGTGTTTTCGGGAGAGCCTCATCCACCAGTCTTTCCTGATCGGTATCATCCACGGCTACGCCGCCGAAAGCTGCTTGCCAGGCATTCTGATGAAGGACGGCGACACCACCGGGATAGACACCGACCCACGAGAAGAATTGCAGGAAGAAGATCAACACCACGGCGATCGGCTGCTACCCATTGCAGGATCTTCGGGCTGAAGCGGATGGCGAGCATCTTCTGATAACCGGCGGACGGCATCGGACTCGGGGTGGACGCTGGCGCCGTTCGCTCCGACTCGGCAGGAGCTGATTCTGCCGGGGCTGCCGCTTCCCTCGACGCGGGCGGTGGTACTGCTCCGGCGGGTACAGACGGAAATGGTGGAGCGACCGGTTCCGACTGTAACCCGTATGTTTCCGCGGGCGCCGGCGGCGACATTGCGGGAGTAGTAGCTGGCGGCGCACTGGGTGCCGTCGGCGGGGCGGCAGCGGCCGGTAGTCCCGGTACGTTGAAGGTGTTGGCACACAGCGGACACTTCATCAACTGACCCGCGAATTGCTCGGGCACGGTCAGCATCTTCTGACAGTTCGGACACAGCAGGTTCATGGAGTGCTGCCCTTCTCACACCAGGATTCGAGGCGCACCGACACACGGGAGCGAGGAGCCTCCTGTAAGGATGATACTGAATCGGCGTGCGGCAACTGATCCGGAGTCTAATCGATGCGAACTGCATCCCCTTCCATCGCCACCAACGGCGCTGGTAGCGGCTCCGGAACAATCGTCGTGCTCTGCATGGCAAGTTGTAGGACGGATTTGCAATCCGTCCGAACGTTCGGACGGGTTGCAAATCCGTCCCACAGCCGTCAGGTTCGTCTCCCGTGGAATTGAATCGCCCGCGGCAGATGCTCGATCAGGTCGGAAGCGATCAGGGACGTCCCCCCGAGATCCTCGGCAGCCAGGTCGCCGGCCAATCCGTGGAGGTACACACCAAGCTGCGCCGCTGCGAACGGTTCTAGCCTCTGTCCCAGGAGGGCCGCGATCAAGCCGGTCAGCACATCGCCTGTGCCGCCGGTCGCCATGCCGGGATTGCCGGTCGTGTTGACGTACACACGCCGACCATCGGTCACCACGGTCCCCGAACCCTTCAGTGCGACGACGGTGCGGTGTGCGGCGGCGAAGGCGACGGCCAACTCCTGGCGTTGCGCCTGAACGGCGGCGGTATCGCAGCCCAGCAGCCGGCCGAACTCTCCGGGATGCGGGGTCAAGATGGTCGGGGCGGTGCGGGCCGGTAGTGCATCGAGGTGCAGCCCAACCGCGTTCAGACCGTCGGCATCCAGCACGAGGGGGACCGAAGTTCCGCCGAGGATGCCGAGAACGACGGCCGTGACGTCGGCGCTCTTGCCGAGGCCGGGACCGAGGGCGAGGGCGGTACACCAGCGCGCCGCGTCGAGTAGGGGGGCGAGGGACAGAACCGAGAGCCGGCCGTCGTGGTCTTCCGGCAGCGGCAGCGTCATGTAACACGGATTGGCGACGGCGACGAGCGGCAACACGCTTTGCGGCACGGCGAGGCGGACAAGTCCCGCGCCGCCGCGCGAGAGCAGCGCTCGCGCACAGAACCGCCGCCCCCGACATGCCGCGGCTGCCTGCGACAACGAGAACCCGTCCGAAATCCCCCTTGTGCGCATCCGAAGCGCGAGGCTTCAGTTCCGGCAGGGTTCGGATCAACTCGAGAGTCGGCTCTGTGTGATTCATTGGCGTATTTCCTGACAGGCTCTCTCGATTGTAGCCCCGCCCACTCGACGGGTCCATTTCCGTAATTGCGGCTGACGAGCCGTCTTTCAGAGCCTGACGCGTAAGCGAGGATCGAGTCGCATCCCTCGCTTACGCGTCGGGCTTTGAATGACACACACGACGGGCCGCTTGACCCGTCCGGTAGGGGCGGTTAGAGTGAGGAAAGGAATCACCATTGGCCGCGTCAGGAGGCCGGAACGATCACCGAAGCATGAGCAAACCAGCGGCTGTCCCCGACCGGGGCATAATGGGCGGTGAACCGCGGTTGTCGCGCGCCAGCGTGCAGCGGTTGAGCCTCTACCTGCGTCAGCTCGAAGGACTGCTGCACGACGGCACGACCAAAGTGTCCAGCGGCACTCTCAGCGAGGCACTCGGCCTGACCGATGCCCAGGTGCGCAAGGATCTGGCGTCGCTGGGCAACCTCGGCCACCCCGGCGTCGGCTACCTGGTCCGTGAGACTGGCGGCCGCGATCCGGCACGTGCTGGGCATCGATCACGAGTGGGCGGTGGCGCTGGTCGGCGTCGGCAACCTGGCACGAGCATTATTGCGCTACCACGGCTTCGTCGAGCGCGGCTTCCGCATTGTGGCCCTGTTCGACTCGGACCCGGCCAAGGTCGGCCAGAAACTCGATGCTCTGGAAATCCATCCGCTCACTTGCATGAGGGAGGTGATCGCCGCGACCGGTGCTCACCTCGGCGTGCTGACCGTTCCGTCCGAGGCGGCTCAAGCGGTGGCCGACGCCCTGGTCGCGGCCGGTATCCGCGGCCTTCTCAACTTCGCTCCGGGTGTGCTGCGCGTACCGAGTGGCGTCAATCTGGTTTCCGTAGATTTAACCGTGCAGCTTGAACAGCTGGCATTCCTGGTGCAGTTGAGCGGCGGCGAAGAAAAGGATGAAAGATGAAGGATGAATCAGACCCGTACCGCCGGCATTCTTGCCGGCCTATGCCGGCACGAATGTCGGCGGTACGGGTCTGATTCATCCTTCATCTTTCATCCTTTTCTTCCGGGGGCATTCCGAACCATGTCCACCATGCAGTCGGCATTCGCGCCGGCCTATGCCGACACGAATGTCGGCGGTACGGGTCTGATTCATCCCTCATCTTTCATCCTTCTCTTCAGGGGGCATTCCGAACCATGTCCACCATGCAGTTGCCGGATGATGCCCAGCGCCAGGAACAGGCGACGCTGCCCTCGCCAACCATTATCCTGCCTCCCGATGGCGGTCCTCCCATTGCGCCGAACGCGCCGAGCGGTGCTCCGTTCGGAGAATATGAGCTGCTCGGCGAACTGGGCCGCGGCGGCATGGGCGTCGTCTACAAGGCCCGCGACAAGAGCCTCAACCGCATCGTCGCCATCAAGATGATACTGCCCAACGCACTGCCGGGTCCATCCGAGTTGCAGCGTTTCCACACCGAAGCGACGGCCGCCGCCAGGTTGCAGCACTCGAACATCGTTTCCGTGCATCGCGTCGGCGTCATCGATGGCCGGCCGTTCTACAGTATGGATTACATCGAAGGGCCAAGCCTCGCGAGCGCATCAACCAGGGACCGTTGCCCGGCCGAGTGGCTGCACGCTATCTCGCTCCGGTGGCGCGGGCCATCCATCACGCCCACAGCCAGGGCATCCTGCACCGCGACCTGAAACCGGGCAACATCCTTCTCGATAACTCCGATCAACCGCGCGTCGCCGACTTCGGCCTGGCGAAACAGCTTTCGACCGAAGCCGGCCAGACGCGCACCGGGGCCGTCCTCGGCACACCAAGCTACATGGCTCCCGAGCAGGCCATCGGCCGTAAGGACCTGGGTCCGGCCTGCGACATCTACGGCCTCGGGGCATTGCTCTACGAGCTTATATCGGGCCGGCCGCCCTTTCAGGCCGAGACGCCGATCGACACCCTGATGCAGGTAATCGACCGCGAGCCGGCTCCACCGCGCCTGCTCAATCCGTCCATTGACCGCGACCTCGAAACCATCTGTCTCAAGTGTCTCGCCAAGAATCCGAAGGAACGCTATGCCAGCGCCGAGGAACTGAGCGAGGATCTGGAACGTTACCTCAACTCCGAGCCGATCCGCGCTCGCAGCTTGAACGTGATGGACCGCCTCGCGCGCACCCTGGGACGCGATCAGATCGGCGGCGAGTTCCATTCTTATGCCAACATGCTGGCGCTGTTCGCCGTTGTGATCCTCATCGAATCCGTGGCGATGTTTGGCCTGCTTTACGCCGAGGCAGATCGGAAGTGGGTGTCGCTGGCTCGCCTGGCCCAGTTTCCCGTGCTGGTACTTATCTTCATACGCTTCCACGGGCACAAACTGTTGCCGCGCAGCCCGTCGGAACGCAATCTCTGGTCGATCTGGCTCGGCTATTTTATCGCATGTTCCGTGGTGATCGCGGTGGACCGTCAACTCGTCCACCATGACCTGAAGGTGTACTACGGCGCGCTCTACGCCCATCAGACGATCGCGGCCGGGCTGGCGTTCTTCATCATGGGCGGCGTCTTCTGGGGACGGTTTTACGCGCTGGGTGCCACGTTCTTCATCCTGGCGATGCTGATGCCGTGGTGGCCGGAAGCCGCACCACTGATCTTCGGCAGCGCCTGGACGGTGGCGCTGGGGCTGATCGCTCGCCATCTGAATCGGCTGTCGAAAGAGGCGGGAGAAGATGGGAAGACGGGAAAGACCAGCGTCTTACCTACTCGACCAGCGATACCCCCTGCGCCCGTGGCCACGCAAAAGAAATAGACGACCGGTCCGTCGACTTGAGCCATTTCTTGCACCGCCGACTTTTTTCTCAAGAACCCCGATTGCGCAGCCGATACAGGTGGAAGAACCGCTACCGCCGGCAGTGGTACGCGTCGGGATCGCGCCGGTACAGGGGACGGGCGGGGGGAGGGGACGGCGATGACTCGAGGATCTTTGCTGCTGACCTGTTTGCTGCTGGTGTCCGGTGCGGAACCGTCCGATCCTGTCCACCTTAACACGCCCAAGTTTTCGATCCCGATCACGATTAAGCCGGAGCGCCGCGCCGACATCCGGACGCTGGAACTCTGGATGTCGCGCGACCGCGGCCAATCGTGGGAAAAGGTCGGGCAGGCCGCACCGGAGCAGTCGAGCTTCCCGGTCACGGCGCCCGGCGAGGGCATGTACTGGTACACCGTCGTTGTCGTCGATAATCAGGGCCGAAGAGAGCCTCCAGGCGATCTGAAAACCGTTCCGGCCGAGATGATGCAGCGCGTCGTCGTCGATACTGTCCGGCCGGACATCAAGCTGACGGCTGAACGCCAGGGCGACGAAATCCTGGTGTCGTGGGACATCAAGGACGACAACCTTGACACCAAGACCATGCGAATGACCTGGGTACAGGCGGGCGGATCGCCGATTGCGGCGCCGATCCTCTACGAGCCGCGTGGTCAGACGCGCATCAAGCCGTTGGATCCGCAGCAGGGCGTGTCGGTGCAGATGAACGCCGCGGACATGGCAGGCAATCCCGGCATGGGGACAGTCGAGGTACAGCCGGCCCAGATTACGCCGCCCGGATCCCTGGTGGGGAACTACAAGCCGGCGGTGCCGCCGCTGACCGACATGTCGAGACCGCCGGACTTTCCTCCGCCTCCGCCTCCGGTCAATCTGACTCCGCCTCCAGGGACACTGGCCACGACGCCCAGCGGTACGCAGCTCACCCGCTATAACCCATCTTCGCAATCTGGGTCGCCGGACTATACGTCAACGACCGCTGTCAATCCCATGCTGCCGCCGTTGCAAATCGTCAACAAGCGGCAGGTGAAGCTCGAGTTCGAGGTGGCGAAGTATGGCCCCACCGGTCTCGCAGCCGCCGGGGACGTCTGGGTCACGATGGACGACGGCCGGACCTGGGAGAAATCGCAGCTCGAACCCGGCGCCTGGTTGCTGCCGGGAAGCGTCGGCGGCATCGGTCCCTTGCACGGCTCGGTAACGGTGCAGATGAACAAGGAGGGCGTGGTCTACGGCTTCTACCTGATCGTGAAGAGCCGGGCTCTCCTGGGCAAGGCGCCGCCGCGGACCGGCGACGCCCCGCAAGTCCGCGTGGAACTGGACACGACGGCACCGTTCGCCGAATTGCGCGAACCGCAGGTCGATCCCGCGCAGCCGAACGCACTGATCCTGAGCTGGACGGCGACCGACTCCCACCTGGCTGCCCGACCGATCACGCTGGAATGGGCGGCGCAGAAGGAAGGTCCGTGGAAGGGGATCGGCGAGCCGGCCATGCAGAACACCGGTCGCTGCCTCTGGCAGATCACGAACGACATTCCGCCAATGGTGTTCCTGCGGCTCACGGTGCGCGACGTGGCCGGCAACACCGCCGTGGCCGAGACAGACAAGCCGGTGCTGGTCGATCTGACGATTCCGGACCTCGGGCCGGTCATCAACTTGCAAGTGGGGCCGCGCTGAGTAAGCTGCCGCGTGCGGCTTACTACTCCAGCGCTCCTCCCCTCGCCCCGGTACTCCGGGGAGAGGGGTCGGGGGTGAGGGGTGAGGACCAAAACAGTGTTCAGCGGCTCGCCCCTCACCCCCGACCCCTCTCCCCGGAGTACCGGGGCGAGGGGAGGGAAGAAGGAAGACCCCTCGCCCCGGAGTACCGGGGCGAGGGGGGAAGAAGGAAGACCCCTCGCCCCGGAGTACCGGGGCGAGGGGGGTAGCACTGTCCTGCTAAGCCGCAAGCGGCGGCGTCCTTGCTAGAATAGCGCTCGACAGTAAGCCTCCATGCTTCGCCGCCAGGATCGACCGCCATGAGCAGCACGCAACCCATCCGCATCGGTATCGTCACCGTCTCCGACCGGGCCAGCCGCGGCGAATATAAGGACCTCGGTGGCCCGGCGATCCGCGACTGTCTTGGCGAAATCCTGTCCTGCCCGTGGGATGCGGTGCCACGCCTCATCCCCGACGAACAACCGCTCATCGAGACGACGCTGCAAGAATTGTGCGACCGGGAGCATTGCTGTCTCGTCGTCACGACCGGCGGCACCGGTCCGGCGAAGCGCGACGTGACTCCCGAAGCGACCGAGGCAGTGTGCGACAAATTGCTCGACGGCTTCGGCGAACAGATGCGGGCCGTGTCGCTGAAGTTCGTGCCCACCGCCATCCTCTCCCGGCAAATCGCCGGGATTCGCGGCCAATCGCTGATCGTAAACCTGCCGGGCAAGCCGAGCGCCATCCGCGATTGTCTGCTGGCGGTGTTTCCGGCGATTCCGTACTGCGTCGATCTGATCGAGGGGCCGTATCTGACGACGAATGAAGCAGTCGTGAAAGCGTTTCGGCCGAAGACGTGAACACCGTTTAGCCGCGAGCTTCTGCGAGCGCTAGTCCGAGACGCTCGCAGAAGCTCGCGGCTAAACGGGTCATCGAGGAGAGGATATGCGGTCGATCGACCTCAATTGCGATCTCGGCGAAGGCTGCCCGCACGATGCCGAGCTGATGCCGCTCATCACGACGGCCAACATCGCCTGCGGTTTCCACGCCGGCGATGCTGCCACGCGCCTTCGCTGCGCTACGCCTCGCCGCGCAGCACGGCGTTCAGGTCGGCGCCCATCCCGGTTTCGCCGACCGCGCACACTTCGGCCGCCGCGACCTCGATCTCTACGAGGAACAGGTTTACGAGCAGACCGTCTACCAGATCGGCGCCGCCGCCGGACTCGCCCGCGCTGCTGGACTGACGCTGCGCCACGTCAAGCCGCACGGGGCGCTGTACAACCTGGCCTGCCGCGATGACGCTTTCGCCCGGCCGATCCTCGCGGCGACGGAGTTGTTTGGGCTTACGCTGATGGCGCTGCCGGGATCGCGGCTGCAAGTGCTGAGCGCTGGCCGCTGCGAGTTCGTCGCCGAGGGGTTCGCGGATCGTCGTTATCTGCCCGACGGTTCGTTGGTGCCGCGTGATCGGCCGGATGCGTTCGTCGCTGATCCGGAAGAGGCGGTGCGCCAGGTGGAATGGCTGCTGCGCGAGAAGGGGGTGCGAACTCTCTGCGTGCATGGCGACAATCCACACGCGCTGGAGTTTGTCAAGGAATTGCGAACGACGCTGGGAAAAGAGGGGATTTCCATTGGGCGGTTCTGATAGAATGAGGCAGCCCGATTAGCGCTTCACGGAGATGACCATGCGCCAAACTTCCTCCGTTTGTTGCTTGGCACGAGCACTGTGGTTGCATTTGGATCCCTTCCCTTGTGCTGGGCGGACCTGCGGGACATAGAAATAAAACGGGCTGTTCTCAAGCTCGCGCAAGGGCGTGGAGAGGATCCGACCAAGCCTTTGCTCGACCGGTCGAAGGAAGCTGAGGCCATTGCAAACAAATATCCCCTCGAAGAGACAAGCAGGGTCTTCAGACCGAAGAGCAAGCTCGGCATAGGCATTGGCGGCCTTCCCTCCGCGGGCCACAAGGACGGCATCGAACTCCTCCTCCGGGATTACGCCCTCAAGGCGCCGACTGCCGCGGAGGTTACGAAGTACAATGACGACCTGCTTCAGGTTGCCCGCATCACTTTGGCGATGAGTGAAGTGATGCCGTACTATGCGCCCAAGCAAGACAAGGGACCGGCGACGGCGGTCAACTGGCGGACCTTCTCGGCCGCTATGAAGCGAGGGTCGCAGGATTTCCTGGACGCCGTCGGTGCGAAGGACAATCAGAAAATTGCGGCCGCCGCCAAGCAACTCAACAATACCTGCGCCACTTGTCACAACGTCTTCCGATGATGTCGCATCCGTGCGGGGGACCGACGCTGTGACCGATCCCTCGCATGTCGGCTTGCGCGTCATCTCTCCCGGCCTCTTCACTCTCGTCGTCGATTACGGCCGTCCGCAATTCCGCAGTCTCGGCGTCTCAATCGGCGGCGCCGCGGATCGGCGTTCGTTCGCCCTCGGCAACGCCCTCGTCGGCAATCCGCCGGACGCCGCGGCTCTCGAAATCTGCCTCGCCGGACCGACGCTCCTCTCTACCTGTCCGCTCGCCTGTGTCGTCTTCGGCGCTCCTTTTGCTATCAGCACCGATCGCCGCCGTCTCGTTGCCGGGCACACGTTTACGCTGGACGCCGGAGAAGAACTGCGTATCGGCGGCACTCCGCGCGGCGCCCGAGCGTATCTCTGCATCGGCGGCGGGAAACTCGTGCCATCGATCCTCGGCAGTCGCTCGGCCTTTACTCCGCTCAAGGCCGGCGACGAGCTGCGGTGCCTGCCGGGTTCCATGCAGACTCGTTTCCTGCCCGCTCAGGCCGTGGAACCGATACCGGAGGGCGCGACCACGTTGCATGTCCTCGACGGCGCCCAGGCCGGCTGGTTTCGCGCGGAGGAGTTCTATGGCGATACCGCGACGTTCCGCGTCTCGACGGAGAGCAACCGCATGGGATTACGGCTGCAAGGGCTGCCGCTGACGCTGCCGGTGCGCGAACTCGTCTCGGAACCGGTCTGCCCCGGCAGCGTGCAGGTGACGCGCGACGGGCAGTGCATCGTTCTCGGCGTCGACGGGCAAACCATTGGCGGCTATCCGAAGATCGCGCAGGTCATCGCCGCCGATCTCAACCGTCTCGGCCAGTTGCGGCCCGGTGACGCGATCCGGTTTCAGCGCGTCACGATTGAGGAAGCGGAAACGCGGTATCGTCAGCGACAGGCGTGGACGCGGGAATGGTTGACGCGGCTGCGGATCAGCGAGGTATTTCGTGGAGGCATGAGCCGTGACCGTTAGCCTGAATTATTCACCACAAAGGCACAAAGGACACAAAGGAAAAGCGACCGAGAAGATGGAAGAGGAACCATCGAACAGCTCGTTTACCTTCCCGCCCAAACAAAGAGTTTAACTTCTCCCTCGGTCTTTCTTTGTGTCCTTTGTGGCTTTGTGGTGAATAATCCGAGCTAGGGAGCGCTCCAGGATCGGGGCAGCTCGTCGCGCAGGAACGTCTGCACTTCGTCCCAGAGGTCGGCGGCGCGGGCGAAATCGACCTCCATCGCCTTGACCGCCGGTGGGGTTTCGACCGTCTTCGGCAGCCGGCTGCGCACCTCGGGGTTGAACGGAATCTGATGGCTGTCCGCTTCCGCCAAGCGGCCCTCGACCTCGGCACTCAACAGGAAATCGACCAGTCGCCGGGCACCCTCCGGGTTGGGACCGCCGCGGATAATGCCGATCGTATTCGGAATGTACAGCGTGCCCATCTGCTTCTCGTCGCGGTCGGGGTAGATGATGACCACGTCGCTGCCTTTCTTGACCTCGTCGAGCGCGTCGTCGGTGTCGGTGACGCCGACCGCTGCTTTCCCCTCACCGACCCACTCCGCCGCCTGCTTGTTGCCTGGGGCGATCTGCACGTCGTTGTGCCACAATCCGAGATAGTAGGATTTCGCATCGTCGGTCCCCATCACCTGGAAGAGACAGGCGGCCTGCGTCGCCGAGGTGCCGAACTGTGGCTTCGCCATCACGACCTGGCCGCGGAACCGGGAGTGCGCCAAGTCGAGCAGCGAATGCGGGCGGTCCACCGGCGGCACCAGGCGCGTGTTGACGATCAGCACACGGGCACGGGCGGCGAAGGCGTGCCAGGTGTGGTCGGGAGTGCGAGCCGAGTCGGGAAACGGGACCAACTTTCGCGCCGAAGGACTGTCGTAAGGCTCCAGCATCCGCCGCCGTTGCAGGCGGATGGTGGACAGGATTTCGTTGTTCCAGAACACATCGCAGCGCGGCCGTTCGCGCTCGCTCACCAGCTCGGTGTAGAGACTCACCGACTTGGTCGATTCGGTGTCGAACTTCGGCGTCACCCGCAGGCCCGATTCCTGTCGGAACGTGGCGAGGACGTCTTCCGCGAACTCCCTGTCCTGGGCACAGTACAGGACGATACGCGGCTTCACGACGAAGTGAACGACCACCCCCGCGGCGATCAGGGAGAGGACGATCAGCCATAACAGAGCGCGAGGAGTACACCAGGATTTCATCGGAGAGTTCCTCGAACCGATAGCGCTACCGTTTATCGTAGGACAGTTCGCCGACCTGTCCGAAGACCGGCGACGGCACAGCGACCAAGTGTCCACCTCCGCCGCACTGACAGTCGGTTGTCGCTGCTCATCGCTGCTCCCTTATTGCAACTGCGGATGGACAATCACCACCGAATGCGGTCCAAATCGTCTGAATCAGTGATTTTCCGCGTCTCTCCCGGTTCGAGCGCTCTCTGACGAGTTTAACGACGATGGGGGATACGCAAGGTACCCCCCCTCCCAATCAGCAGCAAAACGGACCCTCTCCGCCGACGAAAGATGCGAACGTAGCCTACAATTGAAAAGCCAGTCCACCACGGCTTCGCTCGTAGGAGGGTAGCGACATGCTGGTTTTGAGCCGCAAACTCGGTGAAAAAATTTACATCGGGGAAAACATCTGTATCACCGTTGTCGATATCGACCGCGGCAAGATCCGTCTGGGCATCGAAGCTCCGCGCGACGTGCCGATCTACCGACAAGAACTGTTGCCGTTGAAGAACGCCGACACACCCGTGTCCGGCGCCTCGTCGGCAGCACCTTGAACGGGTTACGGGTCCGAACTCGCCCTGCAAGTTCAACCGCCCGTAACAATCCGAGACGCACACAGTGCCCAGCCCATACGGCTTCGACTCCGCCGGCGCGAGGGGAGGCGGGTTCGTACTTGCCGATTCGATCACCGAGCGCACACACGACAGAGGGGCCTGGACGAATCCAGGCCCCTCTGTTTTTGTTTAGAGCCTGCGAGTCCGCAGCGCCAAGCAAGGACGAGCGGCTCGTCCTTGCTTGGCGCTGCGGACTCGCAGGAACCGACGTGCATCACCTCTGCTCGAACCCCGTTTCGCGTGCTTCCTTCTCGAACACAGCGAGCTGGTCGGCCATCTCCGCATCGTTCGGCTTGAGCTTCACCGCCTCGCGCTGCACGGTCAGTGCCTCTTTCAAACGGCCGCCACGGTGCAAGGCGTCGGCCAGTGCGTGCAAAACGTCGGCGTCCTTCCGCTGCGTGAGGTCCGCTGCCTTGAGGAAGTCGGTCAGCGCCCCGTCCATGCCGCGCTCCAGCCGTACCCGACCGCGGACATAGTAACCCACGGAGTAGGCGGGACTGAGCGCGATGGCCTTTTCCGCTTCGGCGAGGGCCACGGTGAGCTTGCCGTGCTCCAACGCCTGCCGGGCCGACCAGGCGGTCAGCGGGCCGAGCTTGAGCGTTGCCGCCAGCTTGGTTAGCTTGTCTTCGGCCATCGCGGCCGGTCTTCCGGTCTCTCGGAGCGCCTCAACGCAAACGAGGCAGCCCAGCGCCGGCGAAGCGTCCTTCTTCTGCTCATCGGTAAGCAGTGCCAGCAACGTGTTCCGCCGTTCCACAAGACGGCGCGTGCAGCGCGAGCGCATCCAGCAGGACGGCAGTCGGCTTGTCGATTTTGGAGGCGGGCGCCAGAACACTCGCCGCTTGATCGAGGTCGCCCAGGCCGACCCACGCCCGGATCAGTCCCTCGAACACCGCCGGTCCGGCCTCCGCCTTCGCCAGGTGTTCCACCGCCTGGTTCAAGTCGCCGCGTTTCAGCCAGACCAGGCCGATGGTCCGCTCGGCTTTCTTCTGAAACTTGCTGTCCCTGGCGCGAGACGCCAGGTCCAGCGCTTCGGCGTCGTGGCCCATCTTGAGATACGACTCGGCAGCCAGGAGCAGACCGGCCGGCTCGTCTCCAACCGCGAGGACGTACCGACGCAGATAGTCGAGCGCCTCGCTCTGCTTGCCGTCCAGCAGCGCGAGACGCACCATCGAATCAAGCGGCTCCGTGGCGTCGTGGTCCAGGATCAACGCCCGCGCATAGGCTTCCATCGCCTCACGCCTCTTGCCCAATTCCTCCAGCACCTGGCCGCGCAGCATGTGGGCGCGGAGCGTGTTGACGGCCTCTTCATCCTCCTTGGCGGCGGCGTCGAGATGGCTCAGCGCCTCTTTCAGCTCGTCTCGGCGGTAGTAGCTGCGGGCGAGCTGGTAGTGAGCCTGGGCGCGGAAGTGGGCCAGGCCGCGCGCGGTCAACGGTTCCAGGAGCTTCCGCGCTTCCTCCTGTTTGCCGCGGTTGATGAGGATCGCCCCGAGGTCGATGACGTTCTTCGGCTCGTCGGAGAAACGGCGCACCAGCTCGCGCTGGGCTTCCTCCTCGTCGGCCGGGTCCTTCGCCACGTTGACGGCCAGGCGCCATAGATCGATGTCCTCTGGCGCAGACTGGAGGGCGCGGCGCAGCACGCGGCGGGCATCGTCGGTTTGACCGTTGATCTGGTACAACTTCGCCAGCGCCGCGGCGTTAGCCGTATCTTCCGGCACCAGCGCCAGCACCACCTCCAGCAATGGCGCGTCGGCCAGGCTCGACACCGGCCGCAGCGTCAACCAGACGCGATAGTTTCGATTCACGTCATCGTGGAACTGGCGAAACTCCTCGAAATCAGCAACCTCCACCCGGGTTCCCTCCAGGCGAATCGAAAACTCGAAATCGAGGAGGCGCGTCGTCTCACCCTTCACGGGCTTCACCTTGAGGGAGAAGACGCCCCACTTGGAGCGGACGGTGCGATTCTTCGGGACCGAATCCAGGACAAAAGCCGGCGGCAGAGTGACGGCGTAGCGGTGAATCGACTCGAACGGCGCGACGAACTCCACCGGCACCTCGCGGTCGTAGTCGAGGTTGTAGGCGAGGAACTTGGCCCACACCTTGTTGTCGGTGAACGATCCTTCACGGTCCGGCGGGCTGCTGAAGTAGTTGCCGATCTCGAACGTCATGCGAGCGGTGACGGGCTGGTCGAGGTCGCGCAGGGCGGCCTCATCGAGCGCGAGATGCACGAGCCGGCTGCGGCTATTGGCGTCCTGCAAATCGCTCGTTACCTGACGCCGTCGTTCACCGACGGGGACTTCGAGGAACGTATCGCGCTGACCCATCGCCGCGCTGCCGTGCGAGACGACTGTGCGCTCGCAGCGCGCCGAGCCGTCGGTGCCGACTGAGACGAACGTCGTCTGTTCGACGCGGTTGCTCTCCGGTGTGGTGCCAGGCGTGCGATCGAACCGGATGTTCGCCCTTGTCATCGACCAGGTAGCAGAGTCGATTGCGGTCGTCGCGCGGCAGGAAATCCCAGCCGGCAAGGCTGGCGGTGGTATCGATCCAGTGCGGTGTGCCGTCGATGGTCGCGCACAGGATGGCGTGCGTTCCCCACGGCGACGGCACTTCTTCGATCACCTGGCCGTCGTCGCGGACGCCGAGCGTGACCAGCTCGACCTTGATGCCGGCCTCGCGCAGCATGACGGCGAGCATCTGGCTGGTGTCCTTGCAGTCGCCGAAGCGGTTGGCCAGCACCGTGGTCGGGGGCGTAGCGGCGTGTAGTCGTGCTTTTCGCCGGTCGAGACGTAACGGATGTTACGCCGCAGCCAGTAGGTGAGGGCGCGGGCCTTCGCCGTCGGATCGGTCAGGCCCTTCGTCACGTCGCGCACCACCGTGACCACGTCGGGCGTGCAGACCCACGATTCCGCCCGTAGTTTGTGCTTCCAGCGGCCGACCTCTTCCCAAGAGGGGAATGTCGAACAGGCGACGGCGACGGCCAGCTCTTCCTTCGACGGCAGGTTCTCGTCCTGCGGCAGCCGTTTGCAGTTCGGCTTCTTCCAGTGATACGTGACGCGGTCTTTCTCGAGGCTGAATCTGCGGTTCCACCTTGTCATTGACGCTGGCATAGTGGAAGGGTGTCGCCCGCGGCAACTGGAGACGCAGCTCATCGAGGACGACGGGATAGTTGGCGTCGCCGAACGAGTAGCGGGTGAAGAAGTTGCCGGCGTATTCGGGGTTCTTGCCGCGCACCGTCCACTTGACCTCGATCACGTCGCCGACTGCGAGGGTCGGAAAGCTGATGATGAGCTGTTTTTCGTGGTCGTAGACCTGGTAGTCGGTGCCGACGTCGCGGAGTTGGACGTGGCGCGGCTGGACGGTAACCGTTGTGCCGTCGGGCTTGTGGATGCAAGCCTCGTTGAGCGTCAGTTTCTGATAGGACGGATCGAAGGTGATGTTGCGATACTCGCCGAGTTTCTCGACGCCCTTGCGGCCATTGAGGCGGGTGAGGTCGTGGGTGATGACCTCGACGGTGCCATCGTCCTCGATGAGATACGAATTGCCGGCGTAGAGGATGCACGCCGCGGAGTCTTCGAGAAACTCCTTGGGGACGGTGCCGATCATCTTGCGGTCGAAGCGAACCGGGACCGGTTCACGAGACGGTCCGCGCTGCACCGGCCAAACGTCGGCGGCCTGGGAGACCGGAACGAACAGCAGAACGAACGTGAAGATAAGCGGGCGGCGCAATCCAGACATGCGGAGCCTCCCTGAGTACGGAACGAACAGGCATCCTTATTGTGCCCGGTGCCGCGGATTCGTACAAGACCGCTCTCATGTAACTTTAACGGCTCCTTCGAGTGGCCTGGGACTGCGCTGGGGATCGACCGAGCGGCGCGCACCACGAACGCAGCCGCATCCGTCGTTCTCGGCGCGTCACGATGACGGGCTGAAAAACGAGTGCGTGTCCTGCGTCCCGTTGAGCGAGCGGAAATTACCGAACGAACTCTGTGCCGTCCGCGCTCGGTCGGCGAGACTGGTCGGCGGCGCGCGGGCGAAACTGCCGAACGAACTGGGTGCCCACCGGTTGGTCGAACTACCGAACGAACGTGGATGGCTCGCACTGGCCGAAGTGCCGAACGAACTGGGTGCGATGATGTCGCGCTGCGGAGCATGAGAGACGGAGGATGCAGATTTGGGAACCAAGTCCGGCACGAGAGCTGTCAGCAAGGGAATGAGAAACAGTGACAGCATCAGAAAGAGAGGCAGTGCCGAGATGGCAAGTAGAACGGCGGCGCAGGAGGACATTGTACACCTCGGGAGGACGGATCACGGGCGACGATCATCCTGGAGGTTACTGGAGGCGCGTGCGTTGGGGGGAGAGCAATGTTGGGAATCGGGGCGATGGGATCAATGAACAGGACGCCGTTTCCTTGTCACTGTTCCTCAAGGAGAGGGCTTTTCCATGTCAGTGGCAGACAACAGTCCGTTCGCGACGAGCTCCTTGATTTTGGCGCCGATGTACGCTTCGTCGAACCTTGGTTTGATCGCCTTCACCGTTCGACAAAGTTGTTGTATCGGGATTCGTTTGCATTGCTGGACGGCTTCACGATCGGCGAAAACGACGGTTGAGATCAGTTCGAGGTCGGCAGCTGGATACTCGCCGAATTCGGTTAACGCCCAGCGAATCGCATCATGATACTCGGCCACGGTGGCCTCGGCCTTGCTCTGAACAAAGCCTGGTTTGGGTCCGACACTGAATTCGTAGCCGTAGCCCGAACGATTTGGAAAATGGATCAGCTCGGATTTGAGCGCACCAAGGGATTCTGCCTGGTCGAGGTCACTCAGCACGTCACTATCGAACGGGCCATAAGAGTGCAGCCGGAAGTAGTAATTGAGCGGCACGCCCTTGATGGTTTGGAGTAAATAGGCAAGTTTCATCAAGGCGGTGCGCCAAGCTTTCCGGGTGCCTCTTCGACCAGTTTGCAGAGCAGTCCCAGGCGAAACCACCACTGCTGCTCGTCGTTCATGGTCAAGCCTCCGTAACTGCTTGAACTTTCTGTCGTGCCTCTTGAACATCTTCCTTGCGGCAGAAAAGCATCACCCTACGGATTGGGGTCATTTTGGCTACTACCACCGAGTGCGCTGACAAAGGCTCGACGGCTCGACTGGGGTTGTCGCTGATAATGGAAATATCCGATTTTCCCAGTTTGTACCACGATTTCTCGGCAGGTTCCTCAGCGCGAAGAAGACTACCCAAGGTGGTCTTCACCCGCGCAAGCGTTTCCAGGTCCGTGTCATTTGGCGTCTCTCTGGTGTGATAGACTTCCTGATAATGGTCGCGGTCCATCAATCGGCGGCCATGTTCGCCTCCGTTCCCGTTCGAGAGGGCTCCCGAGACTCGCCAATCGTCCCACCTCAGAAACTCTTTCAACTCGTTCCCGATCGGACGGGGGAACATCCTGCCCGGCAGAATCTCTCGAAGAGCAGAGAGCAAGTGATGATCGAAAGCCACGCGCGTCTTATGGAAATAAACCTGAGTGAACATGAAATACCGCGCCAGTACCAGCGCCTCGGCAGCATGGAGACCTCCCTCGCTAACCGCCAGGCAGGGACTCTTGTCACCAGCCCCCGGCGCTATCACCACGGAATTCACCAATCACCGCCAGTCGAATTTGCCGTAATCCACTCCGGCGTGAAGCGAATCGCGCAGCAGATAATCCAGTCGATCCGCATCCATCTGACCATCGATCAAGTCTCTCCAGAACAAAGCTCTGCCCGCGCTCGGGCTGCCTTCAAGGAATGCCGCGATGTCATTGGCCTTGAACCCATAATTCTGTCGCAATGGGTGGTTGTCGATGGCATCGCGCAGTTCTGTCCGGATGATCTCTGCCGAATATTGTTCGTGCTTGAAGCGGGTTTTCCCGTCCTCTTGCAAAGGGAACAGGTCTTCGGTCGCATGAGAAAACGGCGTATGGCCGACATCATGCAATAAGGCGGTCAATCGAACAAGTCTCTTGTCGTTCTCGAGTCCGGCGTCGTTGTAAAAGAACTCCTGTTCGAGGACGTTGCGCGAACGATTCTCGATGGCGTCATAGAGCAGAGACGCAACATGCATCACGCCCAGGGAATGCTCGAAACGCGTGTGCGTGGCCCCCGGATACACCATGTCAGTCCAACCCAGTTGTCGAACACGTCGTAATCGCTGAAATGCCGGATGGTTGATGATCTCCCTCTCCCAATCGTTGATGGAGATAAAACCGTGGACCGGACAGCGAATTTCGTAGGTTCGATGGGGGTCTTGAAATTGGGTCTCCCCTCATCCCGGTGTTATAGTGTACATAAAGTAACTATCCCCACAAGCCCGGTTCGCTGATTTATTCCAGTCCGGCAACTCGCCTGGCCACCGTTATTGCACAACGGCCAGAGAACGCAAGCAATTGCTGCAATTTTATCATGAGTAGAATATCACCGTGATGATAGGAGTCGTGATATGAGTAAATCCAGGAAAACTGCCCCGCGCTTTCGAGTCGGCGATTGGGTTTCGTTTCTCTACGGCGTTCGACGTGTCGCAGCTCAGATTATTGAGGATCGCGGCCGGATCGGCTACAAAGGAAGGCGCTGATACCGGCTCCGCATGGACCGGGACATCAACGACATAATCGAATTCGAGGCGCCGGAAGTCGAACTGGAGCCAGCCGACGCATCGGCTGCCCCGCCCGGTTAAGCGGGGCAGCCCTGCCGTAGGCGAAGTTACGCCAGCGCCTCCTTGATGAGCGGCGCGTCCTCCACAATCAGCTTCACCGGCCGCCGGTTCAGCGTGTAGACCGTCTGCTCGGGGTCGATGCCGAGCAGGTGGTACAGCGTCTTCGCCGAAGCTCTCGACCTTGTAGAACTTATCGACGACGTGCTCGGCCTTCTTGTCGGTGGCGCCGACGACGTTGCCGCCCTTGAATCCGCCGCCGGCCGCCAGCACGAACTGGGCGTAATCCCAGTGATCGCGGCCCGCTCCTTCCTTCGTGCCGCACTTCGGCATCCGGCCCATCTCGCCGAGCGCCAGCACGATCGTCGTCTTCAGCAGGCCGCGCTGGTCGAGGTCTTCCAGCAGGGCCGACAGGGCTGCATCGAAATGCGGGATCGAGACGCGGCCCGACTTGAAGTTGCCGCCGTGCCAGTCCCAGTAGCCGAAGCTGAAGTGAACCACCGGCACACCCGCCTCGATCAGCCGCCGGGCCAACGGGAAGTGCAGCACGTTGCCGTGGTTGGTGTAGTCCACCTTCGCCGGTGCCTTGGCGGTGTAGCGGTTGAGGGTTTTGGCCGGTTCCTTGCTCAGGTCGAGCGCCTGGCGCAGCTTCGGCGAGCGCAGCAGGTTGAACGCCGTCTGCTGATACTGATCCATGCCCTCGATGATCGGGTCGAGAGCGTCTTGCCGGCGCAGGCGCTGGTCCACGGCCTTGAGCAGATCGGCATTGCGCTCGAACGATGGCAGCTCGACCTGCGGCGTCAGCATCTTGGCAAGGTCGTCCTTCGACTGCGTCGGATCGAAGATGAACGGGTTGTGAGCGGGGCCGAGGAAGCTGCCGGCGATGGCGTTGCCGATGTGGTGGTCGATCTTGCCGAGCGTGGCGAAGGTCGGCAGGTCGGCGGGACCGGGCCGCAGCTTCGACACGACGCTGCCGTACATCGGATACTGATCGGTGCCAGTCGGCAGGCGCGGATTGCCGGTGAGCCAGTACATCGGCGCGCGCGAGTGGTCGCCCGGCTTGTTCTCGGTGGTGACGGAGCGGATGATGCGAGTACTTGTCGGCCATGCGGGCGAGGTTCGGCATCAGCTCGCAGATGTCGAGGCCGGGAACGTTGGTCCGGATCGGCTTGAACTCGCCGCGATAGTCTTCCGGGGCGTCCGGCTTCATGTCGAACATGTCGATGTGCGGCGGACCGCCGGCCATCCAGACGCAGATCATCTGCTTGGCCTTCGATTCCGCACCGCCGGCTGCCCGCGGCCTTCACGAGGTCGAGCAGGTTGACGCCGCAGAGCGTGGCGCCGCCGATGCGCAGGAAGTCGCGGCGGTTGAGGCGGCGGAATTGGTCGCAGGTGTTTTTCACGATCAGGCCCCCCGATTCATGCTAACACTATTCGTTGTATGTACTCGTTACGACTCCGTACTCGCCGGTGCGCCGATGATCTGGTTAACACTGTGGTGGTCGAACCAGATCGGGATCCCACCGCGGGCGAGAAAGACCGCAACGCCATCTCGGACCACGAGTGCGCTTGGATGATCGACTTCAAACCGACGTCCACCCTGAAGCTCCACAGAAAAGAAGCGGAACGGCTTTACTTCACGGAGTGCTATGAGCACCTGGTCGAAGTGTTCCGCGGTCATTTCGCAACTCCAGGTCAATGCTGCAATACAAACCCGCGCGTATTCAGCGGACTCAACTAGCTCACGGAAGCTCCAGCGCTGCTTTCAGGCAGTCTCCCAGCCGCTGCTTCAACACGTCGGACAGGTGGCCGAGTGTCCGCTTGATGCGTGCCTGTGACACTGTAAAGAGGTTCTCGCATTTCACGGCCGAAGCCTGCGTGAGGCCCGAGGTCTGGCCGTCCGGCGTCGCCGGATCGACGAGAAGTTGCGTCGGTTCGGTGCTAACGTGCCGCAGGTTTGTCGTCACTCCTGCGACCAGTGTACTCAGGAGACGAGCGTTGTTGCGGTCGCACTGCACAACGACGGCGGGACGCTCCTTCCCACCGGGCCGGTCGTAATACGGGATCTCCACGATGACGACGTCTCCCCGCCGGCTCATGCGCTCTCCTTGGAAACAGCTCCCGCGTTCTCATCAGCGTCCAGCGCCTCGTTCACAAGGGGATACATCTCCTCGACGGACGCGATCTCGTCTTCCTCCTCCAGGAGTGCCCGGACGCGCTCGTACATCTCAACACGGAGCAGGACGAACTTCTCCTGTGTGCTGGGGTTGACGACACAGGGCGGCCAACCTGTTTCGCGGATTTCCCGCTGCTGCTGTTCGGTGAGTTCAATCATGGCAGTCTCCTTTCCAGCATCGTAGCAGGTGAGCTGCCGCAGCGCAGCCAATTCCATTTGGTTCATTCAATGCTGCAACACAAACTCGCGCGTATTCAGCAGACTCCACAGGATACCCTGCAACCCCTTCGCCGGTGAAGCCGCTTCCTTCAGATACTTCAAACACGCCGAGCGCTCCGCCGCGCTCGGCAGACGGCTCAGCGTCACGAGGAACAGCTCCTCGACGCGGCCGGCGTCGTCGTGGATCTCCTTCAGGACGCGCGCCGCCGTGCCCTTGTCGTCGGCGATCTTCTGCCAGACGCGCGGGTGGTTGACGAAGCTGAGCACTTGCAGCACCGAGCCGGTACCGTCGCGCTCGCAGTCGCACTGGACGCCGGAGTTGCGCTGCGGGCGGCCGAATTGCTCCAGCATGAAATTCACGAAGGCGTTGCGCGGCGGGAACGGAATCTCGATTGTCTTCATCGCGTCCGGCCAGTGGTGGAACTTCATGTCCATGTTCTCGGTCGTGCCGGTCGCCTGGTTGAGGGCGTCGAGCATGATCTCGGCGCCGAGCCGGCGATAGTAGAACGATGCGTAATTCGTGCGGTCCGTCGCGCTGGCCGGGTCGGCGGCGCTGCTCTGCTGATAGGTGCGGCTGCTGACGATCGTGCGGTGCAGCCAGCGCAGGTCGTAGTGCTGCTTGATGAACTCGCGGCACAAATCATCGAGTAGCTCCGGGTGCGACGGCGGATTGAAGCGCGACAGGTTGTCCGGGGGATCGACGATGCCGCGGCCGAAGTAGTGCGCCCAGACGCGGTTGACGATCGCCCTGGCAAAGTACGGATTGTCGGGGCGACGCAGCCACGCCGCAACCAACTCGCGCGGGTCTTTCTCCTTCGGAATCGTCAGGTTCTCCTTCTCGCCGAGCAGGCGGAAAGTCTTCGATGCTTGGGTGCCAAGCGGGCTGGTCACCGTGGCCGTCGCGGTTGCGTCCGGCAGGTGCTGTGTCTCGGCGTGCATGATGCGGCGGCCGACCTCGTCGAGATACTTGCTCTTCCGCTCCATCGAGGCGATTTCACGTTTCGCCGCTTCATCGAGAGGCGGGGTCTTGGTCTCCTTGCGCTTCTTCACCTCGTCGGCCAGTCGCTTGGCTTCCTGGTTGATCCGGCGGAACTCGACGGCGGTCTCGGGATATTTCTTCTCGTTTTCGCCGCCGAAACCGGCCTGGCGCACGCGCATGAAGAAGTTGGCGAAGCTGAGTAGATCGTCCTGCTGCCAGACGTCGTGCGGATGGCGATGGCACTGGGCGCACTCCAGCCGCAAGCCGAGAAACGTGTGGGCGATCTGGAGCGTGCCCTTGACGCCGGCCGCGTCGCGCCGCTGCCAGTAGATATCGAGCGTCTTGCGACCGGCGTAGAGATCGCAGTCGGTGCGCGGCGTCGTGAAGCCGTCGGCCAGGGCGACGACTTCCTTCGACCAGTCGTCCACGCTGCGGCCCTCGCGGCTCGTCGCCGTCAGGATGCGTTCGACGAACTGATCGTAGGGCATGTTCTCCTTGAGCCGGGCGTGGACCCAGGCGGCAAAGCGCGGGGCGTCGGCTTCCTGCGAAATGCCGTCGGCATAGACGCCGTAGTCGGACGCTTTGAGGAGATCGCAGAACTTCAGCGTCCAGAGAGCGGCGTGTCCCGGCCGGCTCAGCAGTTCGTCGATCTTCAGCATTCGTTTATCGGTGCGCGTGTCGGCGAGGAAGGCACGCACCGCGGCCGGCGTCGGCAGCTCGCCGGAAAGGTCGAGCGAAACGCGGCGGAGGAAGGCGGCGTCATCGGCCAATGGCGCCGGCGGCAGGTTCAACCGGCGAAGTTTGGCGAGGACGTGTTTGTCGACGAAATTGTTTGCCGGCACATCGGGGAAAGTTCCGGCTCCCGGTCGCGGCACCACGGCCAGCGCAGGGCCGGCTCGGCGCGGTAGCGGGCCAGGATCGCCACGTCGCCTGGACCAACGGCTTCAACGCGCCCGGACGGCGAGGCACGGGCCACTCCACGGTCGAGCGTGTCATAGGCACAGAGGGCCGTCACGTCTTCGGTGGTGCCGTCAGCGAATGTCGCCGTCACCTTCAGGGAATAACTCTCGCCCGGCTTGACAACCTGCTCGGCCGGCGTGACTTGCAGGCGGACGACGCGCGAGGCGGCCACGTCGTCCAGAACGGCGCCGGCGGCGATCCAGCCGCGCAGCACCGCGTATTCCGGTCCAGCGGGATCGATCACGCGGCCGCCCTGGTGTGGTATACGGCCGGTCGCCTTCTGAAGCAGCAGACTGGAGTCCGGGTCGAGAACGCTGACGCGGCGCCCGGCGGCTTCACGCAGAATGCGTTCGTGGTCGAGAACCGGATCGGCGGCGAAGAGGCTGAGGCGAAAGCCGTTCTGGCCCTTGACGGCGCCATGACACATGCCGGCGTTGCAGCCGGCGCGGCTGAAAACGGCTTCGACGTGCCGGCTGAAGCGCGGCGAAGCGGTCGGCTCCGCGGCACGGGCCGGTATGACGGTCAGCGAAAGGACGATGAGCGACAACGCGATTAAGCGGCGGCGCATGGTAGGATTCCCCCCGAGGTTGCACCCCGGCACCGCCGCCGAGGCACAAGGGGATTCTACGGTATCGCACATCAAGGCACAACTACCATTCGCAATTACCCAAGGAAAGAGCCTGGTTCTTCGTTTGCCGTTGTGCGGCGCCGCCGAACGCTTACAATCGGATGTGTTCCCGTCAGTCCGCAGTAACCGTATGATGTTACGGCACGCATCCACCCGGACGAATCCCATCCAGCGAACGAAAGGAGGACGACTCATGTCCACAACGATCACCGTCGAAGAAGCCCAGGCCAATCTAAAAGAACTGATTCATCAATTGTCCTTCGGCGAGGAAATCGTCATCACCGAGAACCAGCAGCCGGTTGCGAAGTTGGTAATCCAGTTGCCGCTGCCGAAGGGCGGGCCCCGCCCCGGACCTGGGCTATGCAAGGGGATGATTACTTACATCGCCCCGGACTTCGACGCTCCACTGGAGGACATGAAGGAGTACATGGAGTGAGGCTGTTGCTCGACACCCATACGTTCCTTTGGCACGCCAACGGTGATCCCCAAATGAGTGTCACGGCTACCACGTTGCTGGTGGACCCGGCGAACGAACTGTTTCTGAGTATGGCGACAGCCTGGGAAATCGCCATCAAAGTGGGCCTGAAAAAACTCGCGTTGTCGAGTCCTTATCTCATGTTCATGACACGGGCGATCAGTGGTTATGGCCTAACGGTGCTGCCCATCTCCATCGAGGATTGTGCGGCGTACCAACAGCTTCCATTCCCCGATCCGCGTCATCGTGATCCGTTCGACAGGATGATCGTCATCCACGCCCTTCGGAGCGGCTTGTCTGTGGTTGGCATAGACGCGGCTTTCGACCAGTACGGTATCTCCCGACTTTGGTAACGACCGTTCGACTCGTCGCGGGACAAAGGTTCGCTGGAGACGGATGATGGCGGAAACGAAGGAACCGGATCTGGACCTGGAGCGGTTCCGCGATTATCTGCGTCTGCTGGCCCGGCTGCAACTCGATCCCCGCCTTCGAGGGAAGGTGGACCCGTCCGACCTGGTGCAACAGACATTACTGAAGGCATACGTGGCCCGCGAGCAGTACCGCGGCAAGACCCCGGAGCAGCGTGCGGCGTGGCTGCGGCAGATCCTGGCGAACACGCTGGCCAACACGGTCCGCGACTTCGGCCGGGCCAGGCGCGACGCCGCCCTGGAGCGCTCGCTGGAGACGTCGCTGGCCGATTCGTCGGCGCGACTGGAAGCGTGGCTGGTGGCCGGCGGCATGTCGCCCGTCGAACATGCCGAGCGCAACGAACAGCTGCTGCAACTGGCCGGCGCCCTGGGACGGCTGCCGGCAGACCAGCGCGAAGCGTTACTGTTGCGGCACTGCCACGGGCTATCGGTCGAGGACATCGGTAAGCAGCTCGGGAGAACGCGGGCGGCGATCGCCTCGCTGCTGCGCCGCGGACTGAAGCAGATGCGCGAGGAACTGAAGTTCGACATCTAGCCGCTTGCGGCTTCGCAATGCTCTGCCAAGCCGCAAGCGGCGAATGTGGTTTGTTCAGCGTTCCCACGGCAGATCGTCGTCGTGCCAGGCCCGGCCGCGCTCGCGTTCCTGCTGATACGCCTGGATGCTGCCGACGCAGAACATCGCAAAAAAGATCCCCGAGAACAGACTTCCCGAGAAGTAATTCTCCAAGATCGGCAGGCCGCGACCGTTGTAGGACAGCAGGCAATGGAGAGCCAGGATACCGGACACGATTGCGGAGATGCCCAGGGACGTCAAAACGCCCTTGCGGGGTGAAACGGCTTCACACACCTCGCGCGTGATTCGACCGCCGTCCAGCGGCCAGATTGGGAACAGGTTCAGGATGGGCCAGTACCAATTAATCCCCAGCAGCATCTGGGCGAAGATCCACACCGGCATGAACCACTCTGCACTGACATAGGGCAGCCCCCAGCGCGCCAAAGCCCAGACAATGCCGTACAGGATAAACTGGATGCCAGGCCCGGCGAAATACACGAGGATACGTTGCCAACGCACCCGCTGGTCGCTGCTGCCGATCGCCAGGCCGCCGAAGCTCCACAATAAGATGTAACCCTGGGAGCCGAACACGCGGCCCATCCACACGTGCCCCAATTCGTGCAGCAATATCGAGAAGAAGACAGCGGCGATCCATAAGACGAGGTAGCCGAGGTTGAACGGCGGTTGGGAATAGTTCCAGCCCAACAACACCGCCATGATCCAGAAGAACGGGTTGACGCGCACCGGCGTCTGCCCAACCCGGAAGCACAGGTCATACGGCGTTGGGTTATTGTCGAAGGTGAACACGGCACACACCCCCGGGGTCGATTGAAGCAATGAGATGATTGTCGAGTAGTCCCACCGGAACGACAAGGGAAATTCAGCCGCGTGTGTCGAGCGGAATCGAGAAAGTACACAGTACTGAGTACTGAGTACACAGTATCGGATTGCAGCTAAGGATTGTCCGCGGTTTTCCGCAGCTCGGTACTCAGTACTCGGTACTGCCATTCCGCCGACCGATTTTGCTACGTCGTCTGAACCGCGGCGGTTTACAATCTCTCCACGATCCGGATACACCTTCGGAGACCCGTCATGCCTGGCAGTTTGAGCAACCGTCTCGCCGTCTACACCGGCACGTTCGATCCGATCCATCACGGCCATCTCGACATCATCGGTCGCGGCAGCCGTATGTTCGATCGGCTCATCGTCGGCGTCGGCATCAATCCGGAGAAGGCGCCGTTCTTTTCGCTGGCCAAGCGCGTCGAACTCACTCGCAAGGTCATCGCCCCTTTCGGTAATGCGACCGTGGAGCCGTTCGAGGGGCTGGCGGTGAGCTTCGTGCGCAAGGTCGGCGCCCGCATCATGCTGCGTGGACTACGCACGACCACCGACATGGAGAACGAGTTCACCATGTCGCTGATGAACGCAAACCTGGACCCGGAGATTGAGACCGTGTTCCTGATGGCGAAGGAAGCGTATTCGCACCTCAGCAGCTCGCTCTTGCGGCAGATCGCGACCTTCGGCGGCAATCTGACGAATTTCGTGCCGGGGCAGATCCGCGACGCCCTCATGACGCGGGTGCGGGAGTTGCATGAGAAAGGCTGAACGGTCGCATCCGCCGCTTGCTCCCCTCTCCCCTGTACTCAGGGGAGAGGGGTTGGGGGTGAGGGGTGAGCCACTTGGCTGTGTTCTTGCTCTCACCCCTCACCCCCAACCCCTCTCCCCTGAGTACAGGGGAGAGGGGGGCAGCGCTCTCGCTCTCACCCCAACCCCTCTCCCCTGAGTACAGGGGAGAGGGGGGCAGCGCTCTCGCTCTCACCCCAACCCCTCTCCCCTGAGTACAGGGGAGAGGGGGACGCGCTCTCGCTCTCACCCCAACCCCTCTCCCCTGAGTACAGGGGAGAGGGGGGCAGCGCTCTCGCTCTCACCCCCAACCCCTCTCCCCTGAGTACAGGGGAGAGAGGGGCACGCGCTGTGGTGCTAAGCCGCCAGCGGCGAAGATGGCGTCCATGCGTTCACTCTGTAATAATGACGCGAACAGCTTACCATGACAGCACGTACTGTTCGCCAACGTTAAGGATGTGACGCATGAAACTCGACCTGCACCTGCACACGACCCGTCATTCGCCCGACAGTATGATGGCCCCGGCCGCACTGTTGCGCCGCGCCCGGCAAGTCGGGCTGAACGGCGTCGTCATTACCGAACACGACTGGCTCTGGACCGAGTCGGAACTCGACGAATTGCGGGCGCAGGCTCCCGATCTCCTCATTCTCGCCGGGATCGAAGTCAGCAGCCGGGAGGGACACATTCTCGTCTACGGCGTTACCAACCCGTTCGCGGTGCCGCATGGCATCGGTGTGGCGGCGCTGTGCCGCGAGGTCCATCGGCAGGGCGGGGCCGCGGTCGCCGCTCACCCTTTCCGCTGGGGCCAGAAGTTCGACGACATCCTCCGCCGCGAAAAGCCGGAACTCGACGGCCTGGAGCTGATGACCAACAACATGGACGCCGACGGCCGGCGCCGCGCCGCCTCGATCCGCACCGAGTACAAACTCGCCGGCCTCGGCAGCAGCGATGCCCATCACGAGGACACGCTCGGCTGCTGCTACACGGAGTTTCCGGACACGCTGCGGAGCATCAAAGACGTCGTGCAGGCCATTCGGGATCGGAAGACAGCGGCGCACGAGCGCGGGGCCGCGGACCTGGGTGCGGGGTTGTAGTGCGGCGAGCCGAGCGGCGTGAGCCGCCGGTTAGGGCCGGCAACCGGCGGCTCACGCCACTCGGCTCGCCATTTCTTGCGAAAGATGGAAGGATGTCCCGATGCTGCCGGTACTCGAGATCGCTCCCGAGGTAACGCGGCGCTGCAGTACGGCCGTCCGACCGTCGCGCTGGAATCGACGCTGATCGCTCAGGGATTACCGTGGCCTCTCAACCTGGAAACTGCCCGTGAGGCGGAAACGGCCGTTCGAGATGCCGGCGCGATTCCGGCTACGATCGCTATCCTGCAAGGCCGGCCGACGATCGGACTCAACCCGAGCCAACTCGAACGGCTGGCGCGAGATGGTACGGTTCGCAAAGCGAGTCGCCGCGATCTGGCCGCCGCCGTCAGCCAGGGAGCCACCGCGGCGACGACCGTGGCGGCGACGATGTACCTTGCCCATCGTGCGGGGTTGCGGGTCTTCGCCACGGGCGGGATCGGCGGCGTCCATCGGCACTCGACATGGGACGTGTCCGCGGACCTCGAAGAGCTGGCCCGCACACCGGTCGCTGTCGTCTGTGCCGGCGCCAAGAGCATTCTCGACCTGCCGGCCACGCTGGAAGTGCTCGAAACCTGCGGCGTGCCCGTCGTCGGCTTCGGGACGAAGACGTTTCCAGCGTTTTATCTTCGTTCGAGCGGCCTGCCGGTCGGGGCATCGGTTGACACACTCGAGGAGGCTGCGGCCCTGATCGCCGCGCACTGGAACCTCGACGGTGCCGGGCTTGTGATTGCTCAGCCGTTACCCGAGGAAGTTGCTCTCGATCCGGAGGAGTTCGCTACGGCCCTGGAACGAGCCGAACGCCGGGCGATCGAGGCTCGTGTCTCCGGCCCGGCGCTGACGCCGTTTCTGCTCGGGCAGCTCGCCGAGCTGACGGGCGGGCGCATCGCTTCAGGCGAACCGGGCCTTGATCGTCGCCAATGCCCGCCTGGCCGCGCGGATCGCGGCCGTTCTGCCGAAACCCGCAGCTCGGGCATTTCCGCCCGACCTGCCGAGGGGCTGACATGCGTGTCCTCGCCATCGGCGACATCCACGGCTGTCTGAACGCCTTCCGCGCGCTGCTGGCCGCGGTAGCGCCGGCGGCCGACGATCTGATCGTCACGCTCGGCGATTACGTCGATCGCGGCCCCGATACGCGCGGCGTCCTCGACCAGCTGATTGCCCTCCGCGGTACCGGCCAGTTGATCCCGTTGCGCGGCAATCACGAAGTGATGATGCTCGATGCCCGCGACGGCGACTTCGCTGACGGTCGGGGCTGGTTTGCCGCCGGCGGCTTGCAGACGTTGGCCTCCTACGGCGCCGTGGAACCGACGCTGGCAGATCTCACCCGCGTCCCGACGGAGCACTGGTTCTTCCTCGAAAATGATTGCCGCGACTGGTTCCAGACGCAGACGCACTTCTTCGTCCATGCCAATGCCTATCCACACGTGCCGCTGGAGGAGCAGCCGACGAACGTGCTGCACTGGGAGAAATTTGGCGACGTCGGCCCCCACGATTCGGGCAAGGTGATGGTCTGCGGCCACACGCGCCAGCCAAGCGGGATGCCGTTGAACATCGGCCATGCGGTCTGTCTGGATACGGGGGCCTACGCCGGTGGCTGGTTGACGTGCCTCGACTGCGCGAGCGGCAAGTTCTGGCAGGCCAACGAGAACGGCGACGTGCGGACGGGCCGGCTGGAAGACGCGGAAGAACTGCGGTTCGATTAGGGTTTCAGCCGTCTCGTTCTGTTGGAGGAGCCGCGCACGAAGTAAGCGGCGGGCATGCCGCTTACTTCGTGCGCGGCTCTCAAAGAACCAACGTAGGGTCTTGTGTCCGTGCCATCCGTTGCGGTAGAATTACTTCATATTCTGGCAGGAGGGGGGAACCGTCATGTCCGCAGACCAACGCGGCGGCAACTTCTACGAAGAACAGTTCGGCGACCGCATTCGCGGCATCGGGCGGGGTGGCTCGTCAGCACCGAGGCCCGCGCGCCCTCGACCCGGCAACGGCGGGCGAACGGCCGGCGGCATCGGCGGCGTGATCGTGATGATCATCATCTTCGGCGGCCTGCGCCTGGCGAAGCTCGTCGTCCAACTATTCCTACAACTCCCCCTCGTCGAGGATGTTCGTGCCGCCGCCTCCCCCGCCTTTCGTGTTCAACCCGCCGCCGATCGGCGAACCCGATTTTGGTCCCATCTTCGGACCCGGTGAGTTACCGCGCTGGGGCGCGGAGAAGCCGCAGCCGATAGATAACGACGATTTCAATGGCTCGCCGTTGCTTCAGGAAGAGGATGTGGCGTACTTGCCCGCCCTCTGTTATCTGCTGCACAACGAAGGGCAGCTTAAGGAACTGACTCCGCGCGGCGCATCCACGAATTTCTCGGAGAGGCGGGCGTGACGCGCAAACTACTCCGCAGGATCGCCATCAACGCGGAGCAGGAACCGGACGACGATGACCGTGACATATTGCTGGAATCGCTGAACGCCATCTTGTCCGACCCCGAGTTCTTCGATGCGAATTACTTCCGCGACCTGAAACTGGACAAGAGGCTCCGCGCGCGTCTGACAGAATGGTCGAAGAATCAGAAGCTCTGGACCGTAGCCGAAGCCCGGCGGATCAATCGGATGCTGCTCGATGCCGCCTTTCCCGCGCAGATCATCCCGCGCAGTAAACAACCGCTCTCCGTCGAGAATCGACGCAAGGCGGTCGAAGCGGCCCGGAAGGAACTGGCCGAGCTGCGTTGAAGTACGACAACCAGCAACCATAACGATCCAACGGAAAGGCTCGTCGATGCCGCTGTTCGGCGCTCACATGTCCGTCGCCGGCGGCGTTCACAACGCCCTGCTCGATGCTCAAGCCCACGGGTGTGACACCGTTCAGCTGTTCACCAAGAACGCGAACCAGTGGAAAGCCCGCGACCTCGACGACGAACAGGTCGATCTCTTCCGCCGCACGCTGCGTGAGACGGGTCTGCGGTATCCGACCGCTCACGACTCGTACCTCATCAATCTCGCCTCTCCCAACGACACGCTGTACCGCCGATCCATCGAGGCGTTCATCGTCGAGTTGCAACGCGCGGAGATGCTGGGCCTGTCCTATCTCGTGACCCATCCCGGCGCTCATCTCGGCAGCGGCAAGGCGGTCGGATTGACGCGCGTGGCGGTCGCGCTCAATGAAGTTCACGCACGCTGTCCCGACTTCAAGGTGAAGGTCCTGCTGGAGACGACGGCGGGCCAGGGCAGCAGTCTCGGCCATCGCTTCGAGCATTTGGCGGACACTATGGAGCAGGTCGCTGAACGGCAGCGGGTGGGCGTTTGCCTCGACACCTGTCACGTCTTCGCCGCGGGTTATCCGCTTTGGCCCGAGGACGCATATCGGGCGACGTTTCAGGAATATCATCGACGGCTCAACCTGGACTCGCTGTTGTTGTTCCACGTGAACGACAGCTTGAAGCCGTTCAACAGCCGCGTCGATCGGCACGCTCACATCGGTCGTGGGGAGATTGGGTTGGAGCCGTTCCGCTTGCTGGTCAACGACCCGCACTTCCGCGATCGGCCGATGATCCTGGAGACGGCGAAGGAAGAAGGGGACGAGGATGATATGGACGCGATCAATCTCGCCACGCTGCGCGGACTGGTGGCCGGGTGATCGATCGGTGGGGGCGATTTTACGACCCGCATTTCTCCCCTCGCCCCGGTACTCCGGGGAGAGGGGTCGGGGGTGAGGGGCGAGATGCTGAGCAGCTTTCTGATTCTCACCCCCGACCCCTCTCCCCGGAGTACCGGGGCGAGGGGAATAGCGCAGTAGTATCACTCCCCGATCTCCTTCACCAGCAGCTCATTGATGCGGCGTGCGAACGCCAGCGGATCCTTCACCTTCGACCCCTCAGCGATCACCGCCTGATCGTATAGCAGCCGGCCATAACTCTCGACCCGCGGATCGTTGGCGTCCTTCTCATGGAGTTTGCGTAGGGCTTCCACCGCCGGATGCTCGCCGTTCAGCTCCAGCACGCGCTTCGACGCACCCATCTCGACGCCGCGGCCCATGCGCTGCATCAACCGCTCCAGGTGCGCCGTCATCCCGTGTTCGTCGGCTACCAGACAGGCGGCACTCTCCTTCAGCCGTGATGACAGCCGCACGTCCGCCACCTCCGGCAGCTTCGCTTTCAGTGTCTCGAACAAACCCGCGAACTGTCCGGCATCGGTCTTCTTCTCGGCCTTCTCGCCGTCGAGTTCGCCGCGGTCGGCCGCCTTGAGCGGCTTGCCCTTGTAGGTGTGCAGCGAACCCGTCATGAACTCGTCCACCGGATCGGTCAGCAGCAGCACGTCCCAATCGCGGGCGCGGAAGGCCTCCAGATACGGCGAATGCTCCAGCTGTTCGCGCTCCTCGCCGATGAGATAACCAGACGTCCTTCTGCGTTCCGCCCATCTTGGCGACGTATTCCGGCAGCGTCGTGTGCTTGCCCTTCTCCGTTTTCATCGACTCGAAGAGGAGCAGATCCGCGATCTTCTCGCGGTTGGCGTGATCTCGGCCGACGCCCTCCTTCAGCACTGGACCGAGGCCGGCGAAGAACTGGGCGTACTTCTCGGTCTCGTCCGTCTTCATGTCGTCGAGCGCCTTCAGCACCGCCTTGACGAGGTTTTTGCGCATCTTTTCCAGCAACGGATTGTGCTGCAACATCTCCCGCGAGATGTTCAGCGGCAGGTCGGACGAATCGACGACGCCGCAGACGAAACGCAGATACGGCGGCAACAGCTCCTCGCAATGGTCCATGATGAGGACGCGCTGGATGTAGAGCCGCGGCCCGATCGGCACCTCGCCCCACTCGAACGCCAACGGCCGATGCGCCGGGATGAAGAGCAACACGCGGAACTCGTTGGTCCCCTCGGCGACATAGTGAATCACCTTGGCCGGCTTGTCCGCATCGCCGCTGATCTGCTTGTAGAACTCGGCGTACTCCTCGTCGGTCACTTCGGATTTGCTGCGCAGCCAGATCGCCTTGCGCGAGTTGAGCGTCTCCTCGACGATGGTCTTCTTCCCTTCCTCTTCCTCCTTCTCCACGTCCATGACGACCGGATGCTCGATGAAGTCGGAGAACTTGCGCACGATCTGCCGGACACGCCAGGGATCGAGAAATTCCTTCTCGTCGGCCTTGAGGTGCAGGGTCACCTCGGTGCCGCGCGTTTCCTTCCGCGCGGCGTCGACGGTGAATTCGCCCTGGCCATCGGACTCCCAGTGGACGCCGTGTTCGGGGTCGCCGGCCGGGCGCGAGACGACCGTCACCTTGTCGGCGACCATGAACGCGGAGTAGAAGCCGACGCCGAACTGGCCGATCAGGTCGGGCCGCTCCTTCGCCTCGGCTTTCTTCAGGTTTTCGAGGAAGGCGCGCGTGCCCGATTTGGCGATGGTGCCGAGGTTCTCGATCGCCTCCGCCAGCGACATGCCGACGCCGTTGTCCGAGACGGTGAGTGTGCCGGCGTCCTTGTCGAGGCCGATCTTGATCTTCCAGTCCTTGTTGTCTTCCAGCAGTTCGTCGTGCTGGAGGGAGTCGAACTTGATCTTGTTAATCGCATCGCTGGCGTTGGAGATCAGCTCGCGGAGAAAAATCTCCTTGTTGGAGTAGAGCGAGTGCGTGATGAGGTGCAGCAGTTGCTTCAGCTCGGTCTTGAATTCGAGCTTCTCGGCTTGAGCGGTGGTCATGACTGTATCGTCTCCGTGACAGAAAACCGGACGCTACTCCGTCATTATAGAGCGAGCGCTGGGGTGTCTCCCAGACATGTCTACCCGGGCATGGTTCACAGGCGGGTGGCACCGTGGTAGGACGGATTTGCAATCCGTCCGTTTAGCCCGGACGGATTGCAAATCCGTCCTACCACGGTGTTACCCCTCCGGTGCCCCGTGTGAACCAGGCCGGCTAGCCGGCCTGCCGAACATCGCCGTATTCTACCGCGCGTCGGCGAGCGGACCGGACGCGGTACGCCCCCTACTCCAGCTTGGGGCGCGCTTGTGAGCGGACGTCACAACGACTCGCTTGAATATAGTAACCCGGCGGGCCGTCGCGAATCGGCGACCGAGGCCGATTTATGTCGATGGTTCGCGTGCATCTCTGACAACGAGAAAGGGAGAGAGACATGGTTCGGTCGCGCCTGGGCTGTACAGTGTTGGCAATGCTGGCCGTTGGTCCCGTGGGGGCGGTCGAACCGTCCCGAAAACCGAACGTCGTCGTCATCCTTGCCGACGACATGGGTTTCAGCGACCTCAGCTGTTACGGCAGCGAAATTCCGACGCCGAATCTCGACAAACTGGCTGGCGGCGGCCTGCGCTTCACGCAGTTTTACAACACGGCCCGCTGCTGTCCTTCGCGCGCCGCGTTGCTGACGGGCCTCTACTCGCACCAGGCTGGCGTCGGCCACATGGTCGAGGACAAGGGCCAACCGGGCTACCGCGGCTTCCTCAACGACCGCTGCGTGACCATTGCCGAGGTGCTGCGCGGGGCTGGCTATTTCACGGCGATGACCGGTAAGTGGCACGTCGGCCAGACGCCGGACAAATGGCCGCGACAACGCGGCTTCGACCGCTACTACGGCACGCCGGCGGGCGGATTCTATTTCTTTCCCACCGCGGGCCATCAAGTCGTTCAAGACGACGAGGTCCTCTTTTCCGCCAAGAAACCGGCGCCGAAAGACTGGTACTCGACCGACGCCTGGACCGACAACGGCATCAAATACGTGGACGAAGCACTGGCGGCGAAGAAGCCGTTCTTTCTGTACGTCGCCCACAACGCCCCACACTTTCCGTTGCAGGCGCCTCCGGAGGAAATCGCCAAGTGGCGCGGCAAATACAAAATGGGCTGGGACAAGCTGCGCACGGCGCGACACGCCCGGCAAATCGAGATGGGTATCGTGGACAAAGCCTGGCCGCTGTCGCCGCGCCCCGAGGAAGTCAAAGCGTGGGACCAGCTGACGGCCGAGCAGCAGGATCGCTTCGACCACATCATGGCCATCTACGCCGCCGTGGTGGTGCATCTGGATCAGAGCATCGGCCGCCTCGTGGACGCGCTGAAGCAGCGCGGCGTGCTCAACGACACGCTCATCCTCTTCATGTCCGACAACGGGGCGAACGCCGAGAGCGGCCCGAACGGCCGGCTGGAAGGCGACTCGCCCGGCGCGGCGAATACGACCGTCTTTGAAGGACAATCGTGGGCCACGCTCTCGAACACGCCGCTGCGGCGCTACAAGCACTTCAACCATGAGGGCGGCATCGCCTCGCCGTTCATCGTGCATTGGCCCGCGGCCATCAAGACGCCGGGCGAACTGCGGCAGCAGCCCGGCCACTTGGTGGACATCATGCCGACCGTCCTCGACGTGGCCGGCGCCAAGTATCCGGCGGAGTTCAAGGGAAAACCGATTCAGCCGCTGGAGGGCCGCAGCCTGCGGCCCGCGTTCGAGAACAAGGCGATCGAGCGCGATGCTCTCTACTGGGAACACGAGGGGAACGCGGCGGTGCGCGTCGGTGACTGGAAGCTCGTTCGCCTCGGCGAAAAGGGCGCCTGGGAACTCTACAACCTCAAGACCGACCGCACGGAGCTGCACAACCTCGCCGCCGACCAACCGGCGCGTGCGCGCAACTCACGGCGAAATGGGATGCGTGGGCGAAGCGCGCCAACGTTCTGCTGAAGCCGAAAGAAAAGGAATGAGCCGCGGCGGTGGGCGCTCCGTCTTGTGCTTCCGAGATTGGCGAACCGGCTGCGTAAGCGGCCGGGTTTTCCGGCATGGTTCAAACGTGGCACCGGATGGGTGATACCGTGGTAGGACGGATTTGCAATCCGTCCGAAATAGCCCGGACGGATTGCAAATCCGTCCTACCACGGTATCACCCGCGTTTGAACCATGCCAGTTTTCCAACGCCACCCGGCCGCTGACGCAGCCGGTTAGCCAATCTCGGACAGGGGAATAGCATGTTCGCGGCCGACATTCCGACCTACCTGATCGATCTGAGCAATGACGAGGCGAAGCGCTGGGCGGAGGTCATTTCCCGCGAGAAGACGCTCGCCGGCCGCCTCATCCAGGAGGCCGGCAAGGAATTTGAGCGGGTTCCCGAAATACTCCGTTGGGTCTTCGCCCGGCTCTACCAGGCTTTCGGGGGTCTCTATCGGGGTGAGATTGCCTCCTGGGCGGATGCGCTCGGCGTGTCGCTGGGAACGGCCACGATCTTGAACTGCGCTTACGAGTTGAGCCACCTGCGCTGGCCGAGGCTCTTTGGTTGTACGGCGGGAGTCCGCTGGGTCGATGGCCTGGGCATGGTCCACGTACGAACCCTGGACTGGCCGTTAGCCACGATGGGCACCGCCACGCGACTATTCCGCTTCCGCCGAGCAGACCGTGAGTTCGTCTCCGTCGGAGTCCCGGGGCACGTAGGCGTGCTCTCGGGCCTGCTGCCGCGGGCCTATTCTGTTACGATCAACTGGGCTCCTCCCGCGGCTTTCCCTTCGTTCGATTTTGGCCCTGCGTTCCTCGTGCGCGACACACTGGAAACGTGCGACAATTACGAGGCGGCGGTCCGGACGCTGACCCAGATGCCTCTCTCCACGAGTGTGTTCTTCACTGTTTGCGGCACCGAGAAGGAACAAGCTTGCGTCATCGAGCGGACGCAACGTGATGCGGTGGTCCGGCAGATGAACGGACCGGTGTTGGTTCAGGCGAATCATCATGTCGCCGGGCGATTCGCCAAGAACAACGAAGAACTGCGCGAGGTAGAGGCGGGCGAGGAAGAGTTTTCCATTGAAGGGAGTGGCAACCGCGTGGAAACGCTCACCAAGGCCCTGACTGCGATCCGGTTGCCGTGCGGGCTGGAGAATGCGGCACAGGTGTTAGACAGCCCAACGGTCCTCAATAAGCTCACCTGCCAGCAAATGGTGTTCTGCCCTCGCAACGGTGAGGTGCGGGTGTGGCGTCGAACCGAGAGTTAAGGTTCTCGGCGAGGTGGGTCCTGTTGGCACCGCGAACAAATTGCTCGTGCGCCACGAAGTCACTGCTAGAACTGCTCGCCACCCCGCAAGCTCCGCTACCCGGAACTTGCGGGGCGACGACGACAAAGCGGCTTATTTCTTCTCCAGATTCTCGATGAAGGCCGCGACCTGAACACTGTCCTGCACGGGGTTGACCTTCGTGTTCTTGTAGAGAATCTTGCCGTCCCTTCCGATGATAAAGGTCCACCGGGCCGCCGTCACGCCGCGTTTCAGTGTGACGAGGTTTCCGTCCACGTCTTTGGTCTTGACCATGCCGCCCGGCCCCACCGGGACACCGAAACGCTTGGCCAGGCTGCCGTCCTCGTCGGCGAGCAGGGTGAAGTTCAGCATCTGCGCCTTCTTGAACAGCCCATGGGTTTTGGCGGAGTCGCCGCTGACGCCGATCACCTCGATCCCCTTGTCGGTCAACTTGTTCATGTTGTCGCGGAAGCTTTTCGCCTGGGCGGTGCAGCCGGGAGTGAAGTCGCCGGGATAGAAGTAGACGACGACGAATTTCTTGCCGACGTGCTCGGCCGACTTCCAGGGCCGGACCTGATCGTCGCTGGCCTCGAAGGCGGGGGCGGTGTCGCCCACTCGGAGGTCGACGGGCTTGTCGTCCGCCGCGGTTTTCCCGCCGCCGTTCAGTAGGCACAGACAGGTGAGCAGCCACCCCGAGAAGGCGGCATTGGTCAAGGATCGCATCGGTGATTCCTCCATTGAAACGGGTATGTGCGCTGAGAGACTGACTCGCGGCGCCTTTGGCAGAAGCATTGCCCGAGCAGAAAAGCAAAACCCACGCCAACAGGGGCGGTGCGCTGACGCGACAACCCTGAACAGTGTCCATAACTCGTCTTGAGAGAAAGGCTTAACAAGTCGAAAAAGGAACGGAGCTTGTAACAAAGGCGGGCGCACGGCGGACAGAACTCCCGAAACCTGTTCGTGCGGTGAACATTTGCCTGTTCGTGCGCTGGACGGATTCTCCTGTGGGGCACCGGACGGAAGGCTCTGGACGTGAATCGGGGAGTGAATTACGCGGCGCCGGCCTCTTGAGTGCATAGCGGTGAGCGCCGGCACTCGATTTGCTTAGGAGGGTGCCGAAGCGGATGGTAGACTCACTACCTCGCAGTTCCCGCCCGAAATGACGAGGTGGGCCTTGAGCAGAATCCTCTTGATCGATGACGACCTGGAATTCAGCGTAGCGCTCTGCGACCAGTTGCAGCAGTGCGGACACGAAATAGAGAGTCTCACCCTCGCCGAAGACGGTTTGCGCCTGCTCGCCGCACGGGAATTCGACTTGGTGCTACTCGACAACCTGATGCCGCGCATGTCCGGTCTCGAGTTCCTGAAAGCGCTGAAAGACCAGCGCGTCCGCGTTCCCGTGATCCTCATGACATCGGCGCCCAATGACCACACGGTCATTCAGGCCACCAAAATGGGGGCGTTCGCCTATGTCATCAAGCCGCTCGCTTTCGACGCCATCATGCCCGAACTGGAGCCTGAGATCCGCAAAGCCCTGGAGATCGGCGCCGACCCGCACCGATTCCGCTCCCGAAGTCGAACGGGAAGGCCGGCCAGGATGAGTCTTTGATTGTCGGCCTGAGCAAGCCCATGCGCTACGTCCTCGAGCGCCATCGGCGAAGTGACCGAGGTTGACGAGTCGGTGCTCATCCTCGGAGAGACGGGGACGGGCAAGGATCTGGTGGCCCAGGCCATTCACACGAACAGCCCGCGCAAGAACAATCCCTTCATCGTCGTCGATTGCACGACGCTCACCGAAACCTTACTGACCAGCGAACTCTTCGGTCATGAGCGGAGTGCGTTCACCGGCGCCGACAAGATGCGCAAAGGACATTTCGAGCATGCCCAGGGCGGCACGATTTTCCTCGACGAAATCGGCGAGATGCCGCTCCAGCTCCAGGCGAAACTCTTGCGCATGCTGGAAAACCGCGTCATCACGCGCATCGGCAGCAGCGAGCCGATCAAGGTGGACGTCCGTGTGCTGGCGGCCACCTGGCGTCAGTTGCCGACGCTTGTGAAGGAGGGCGCCTTTCGACAGGATCTCTACTATCGGCTGGCGAGCGAGACCATCCACCTGCCGCCGTTGCGCGAGCGGAAGGAAGATCTGGACGACCTGGCTCACTGCTTCCTGAGACGGTCGGCGGATAGGCGGGATCAGGCACCGCGGCTGCATCCCGACGCTCTGGAGGTGCTGCGCAACCATTCCTGGCCGGGGAATATCCGGGAACTGCTGAACGTGATGCGCCGTGCCGCGCGGCGCTGCGCCGCCCTGCCAGGGCATGTCACGCGTCGCAGGTCATGCCCGAGGATCTGGACTTCGGAGAGCCGCCCTCGGTCTCTCCGGTCGCCGCCACGGGCAACGCTCTCAGCGAGGACAACGCGCTGGCCGCGCTGCGCCGGGCGGTGGCGTGGTACTGGAAGAGCGACCAACCGGAACTGTGGCCCCTGCTCGAACGGCAACTCCAGCAGGAGTTGCTGCGCTTTGCCCTGGCCCAGCGGCCGCGGCTGAGCGACGTCAAACTCGCCAAACGACTCGGGATGGCGCGGGGCACGCTCATCGATCGCCGCGAAAAGTTTGGGTTGAACGAACCGGCGCTCGACGACTGATCGCCTCTTGCCCTATTCCAGCAGCGTCTACTTGCGCCGCTCCTAAATTTTGGGTCGCGTCACTTCCGGGCCAGATACAGCGTCGTCTCATAGTGCAACGTAACTTTCCCCTCGCTCTGAAAGTCAGCGAACACCTTGCGCAAACCCTCGGCAAACACCGCGGCCGCTTCGGGTTCGCGCGGTGCATAGGAAGCCGAGAACGCTCGTCCCAGCACGCCTTCTTCCTCCAACTCCTGTTTGCTGGCGAAACGCTCGCGCACCGCTCCGTGGAAAAGCGGCGTGTGCAACAGCGGTTCGCCGAGCTCGGACGCGCGGCCCCTCCACGGCGGCCGTGTCCGGAGCCGTGCGGATCACGTCGCCGAACGCCGCAGTGAACGGGTCCGCTTCGTCGCGCTCGTTCCACATCAGAGCCACCGTCCCGCCCGGTTTCAGAATGCGGTGGAACTCACGGAGCGCCGCGGCGGCGTCAAACCAGTGGAATGCCTGGGCGGCCAGCACGGCGTCGGCGCAACCGTCCGAAAGGCCGGTCGCTTCACTTCGTCCCGCACGATATTCCGGACGCGGCACATCCCCGGGGAGCAGTTCGGCAGCCGCCTTGCCGCGCATTTCGTCGTTCGGTTCGATGCCAATCACCGGCACGCTGCGCCCAGCCATCAGTCGAGATGAGATCCCGGTGCCGGCGCCGACGTCGATCAGCAGGGAGGAGCCGGATAGTCCCGCGAATTGGACGATGCGGTCGAGCGCGGCATCGGGATAGCCGGGGCGATGGCGCACGTAAAGATCGGAAAGGCCGGCGAAACGGCCGGTAGGGTTAAAACGCGACGGGTCGATCATGGTCGCCTCTCGGCTTGGTCGGGGCGTCCGCGTTGTTGTACGATGTCCAGGTGCCGCGTGCGGCTTAGCAGGAGATAACTGCCAAGGATCGATGACGAAATAACCTCGAAGCGAAACCCGCCATGAACCGACGTACTGCGCGGTTGCTCTTTGCCTTATTCGCGACGATCCTGGGCGGGTCGTTGCTCCATGTCCCAGCGGCTGAGCGCGATGCGGACAGGACACTCCCGAAAAGCGACACACCTGATAAGCGGGATCACTGGGCATTCAAGCCGGTCGCTCGACCACCGCGGCCGCGCGTCGCCAATCGCCTCTGGATTCACAATGCGATCGATGTCTTCATCCTCGCTCGGCTGGAGAAGGAAGGACTGACGCCGTCGCCGGAAGCGGATCGGGCGACTCTCATTCGCCGACTCAAGTTCAACCTGCTCGGCCTGCCGCCGACGCCCGAAGAAGTGGACGCCTTCGTCGGCGACAAGAGCGCCGATGCCTACGAACGGCTCGTGGAGCGCTGCCTGGCATCCCCGCAATACGGCGAGCGTTGGGCACGGCACTGGCTTGACGTGGTGCGCTTCGCCGAGAGCAACGGTTTCGAGATGAATCAACCGCGGCCCAACGCCTGGCCGTACCGCGATTGGGTCATCCGCGCGCTCAACGACGATAAGCCCTACGACCGCTTCGTCGCCGAGCAGATTGCCGGCGACGCCCTGGGAGCGGATGTCGCCACCGGTTTCCTCGTCGCCGGGCCCTGGGACCAGGTGAAAAGCCCCGACGCCGGCCTCACGGCCCAGCAGCGGGCTGACGAGCTGCACGACATGGTCAGCACGACCGGCAGCACGTTTCTCGGCCTGACGGTCGGTTGTGCCCGCTGTCACGATCACAAGTTCGATCCCATCTCGATGACGGATTACTACGGTCTGAAGGCTGTCTTTGCCGGCGTGCAGCACGGTGAGCGCGCGCTCAACACCCTCGACGCCGAGCAGCGGCGGAAGGAAACGGCGGAGTTGCGCCGACAGTTGGGGAGGGTGGCGACGGAGCTGGAAGCGCTGGAGCCGCTGGCACAGCCCGACGGTCCTGCGGGGCGGCGTCCGCCGGTCAATCCGCGCGAACGTCGAGGAGGGTGAAGGGAAAGTGGAAGGGAGAAAGCGGCGAAGTGCTAGAGAGTTGGAAGTGTGGGGGAGCGCGTAATGTGGGTAGCGGGGGGAAGGAGGGGGGGGAGGGGGAAGGAGCGGGAGGCGAGGAGGGGGGAGGGGGCGCGCGGGTGGGGTGAAGCGGCAGCGCAGCGTGCCCACGTGGCGCACCGCGTCCGCGCGCGGGTGAGGGTGTGAGCGCGCGCCACGTGTGCGCCACGCGGCAAGACAGCCAGACGTGTACGTCACGAGATGGGATCGAACGTGACGTGACAGCGGGCACAACCGACCGTCAGGCCGAGAAACGTGCGCCGGTCGGTGTGCGCGCCGTCACGATCACAAGTTCGATCCCATCTCGATGACGGATTACTACGGTCTGAAGGCTGTCTTTGCCGGCGTGCAGCACGGTGAGCGCGGCGCTCAACACCCTCGACGCCGAGCAGCGGCGGAAGGAAACGGCGGAGTTGCGCCGACAGTTGGGGAGGGTGGCGACGGAGCTGGAAGCGCTGGAGCCGCTGGCACAGCCCGACGGTCCTGCGGGGCGGCGTCCGCCGGTCAATCCGCGCCGCAACGTCGAGCGCTTCGAGCCGGTGAAGGCGAAATTCGTGCGTTTCACCATCCTGGCGACGAACAGCGGCGAACCGTGCCTCGACGAGTTGGAAGTGTTCAGCGCCGGTCCGGAGCCGCGTAATGTGGCGTTAGCGGCCGGCGGCACGAAGGCGACGGCATCCAGCACGCTGCCTGGACACGCCATCCACCAGCTCGCACACATCAACGATGGGCAATACGGCAATGGGCGAAGTTGGATCGCAAACGAGGCCGGCCGCGGTTGGGTGCAGCTTGAGTTGAAGGAGCCGGTCCTTGTGGATCGGATTGTCTGGGGGCGCGATCGGGAAGGGAAGTTTACCGATCGTCTGCCGATCCAGTATCGCATCGCCGTGGCCAGCGAGCCGGGTGCGTGGAAGGTGGTCGCCTCGTCGGACGATCGCGCTCGCGGCGGTGTCTGGAAGCCGCAGCCGTCGGCACTGAAGGCGGAAGATCGCGCGGTCTTTGCAACACTCAGCGAGCAGCGCAACGCGCTGGAACGCCGCCTGGCCGCCCTGGCCCGTCCGGAGGTCGCCTATGCCGGCACCTTCACCGTCCCCCCGGCGACGCATCGCTTGCACCGCGGCGAACCGTTGCAGAAGCGCGAAGTGATCGCTCCGGCCGCCCTGGCCTCGTTCGGCGCGAAGCTCGTGCTGCCGATGAACACGCCGGAGCGCGAGCGTCGTCTGGCGCTGGCAAAGTGGATCACCGACCCGCGCTATCCGCTGACGGCGCGGGTGCTGGTCAATCGGCTTTGGCACTATCACTTCGGCACCGGTCTCGTCGCCACGCCGAGCGACTTCGGCCACAACGGGGCGCGGCCGAGTCATCCCGAATTGCTCGACTTCCTGGCGGACGAGTTCGTGCAGAGCGGCTGGAGCCAAAAGCACATGCACCGGCTGATCGTGTTATCGGCAACCTATCGGCAAGCGAGCGCGTCGAATCCGAAAGCACTGGCGGCAGACGCCGGCTCTCGGCTGCTCTGGCGCTATCCGCCGCACCGCCTCGTAGCCGAGGCGCTGCGCGACGCCGTGCTGGCAGTCAGCGGCAACCTCGACCCACGGATGGGCGGACCAGGATTTGATCTCTTCGAGCCGAACACGAACTATGTGAAGGTCTACACGCCGAAAAAGGAGTTCGGCCCTCCGGAATGGCGGCGTATGGTCTATCAGAACAAGCCGCGCATGCAGCTCGACGACGTCTTCGGCTCGTTCGACTGTCCCGACGCCGGCCAGATCGCCCCGCGCCGGACAAGCTCGACGACGGCATTACAGGCGCTGAACCTGCTCAACAGCCGCTTCATCGTGCAGCAAGCGGGCATCTTCGCCGCGCGTCTGCAACGAGAAGCGGGAGACGATGTGGCGGCGAGGTGCGCCGCGGTTTCCGGCTGGCGTATCAGCGCGAGGCGACGGACGACGAACTGGCGGCGGCAACGAAGCTGGTGCGCAGCGTACGGGCTGGCGGCGTTTTGTCGGGCGATGCTGAATGCGAATGAGTTTCTGTATGTGTTCTGACAGAAGGGCTGTGTCGTCAGGACAACCAGCGCAACAGCTGAACGAGCCAGCCGGGTGTATGGAGTTGAACTCTCCGTCGTCTGCCATCGATGGCTAGAGAGAGGCCGTTTTCATCGATGGCTCGCAGCCCCAGGAGAGGAAGCCGGGGAGCAGGAGTGTGACGCGGATACACTGCGAGATCGCGACGGAGTTCCAAGCGATATGCCGAGTCGAGTGTTGGAAGTCGTCGTTCGTCACGGCGATTGCGATGCAACCACAACGAACCGGCCCGACGTTCGACGGCCTGGTTGTTGACGAACATCGAACCAAGCAAGGGCAAAGTAGGAAGCGCGATTCCAGCCCATGTTTGGAGGTGGTTTTCGCTGATCGAGAAGCTGAACGAGTTGCCAGTATCGAGGATCACGGGGAAGACCGCCGCCCCAACCGGCAACGAGACGGCACCATGAGGTAGTATGCTCGCCCAGACGATGACCTGATATGGGCGGATCCTCACCGTGCCTTGAGGAAACGACAGAACCTCTGGCCGGTCAACGTAGGGGAGATCATCGAGGAGTTTGGCCATGATCTACTCGTGTGACAGATCGTCCGATTGTACAAGAAGATCGAGGGAGTCACATTCGACATGCTCGGGCTCCCACGGCGGCAACGCACTCGGACGAATCCTATCGACGTAGACTTCGTCCGGCGCAGTCCTCGGCGCATGCACTCACAGTACAGGTCCGCTTGTGTAGGCCCCATGCCAATTTGCGTGTCGCCGCAGTATGCTACCCACTGACGCCGCGCAGAAGCGAGTGGCAGGAGGCTTGGGAGATGGCGCCAATACGCTTCCTGAGAGAGGCGGATTCCTTCGGGGATGACTGGCTCGTCGGGTTTGCCCATGTGTGTATCCTCACGATCTATGCCGGACCGTCAATCTCTACCGTAACCGATCCTTACGCCGATTGCCAGCCTGTTGCCGAGTCAGTGGAGACGGAAGGATGAAAGAGGTCAATTTTTGATTCGATCCCTCGGCGAGAACGGATACCAGATGGCAGCAAAGAGAGGACCCAGTCGAGGAAAGAAGGGTGGTGCCCGCGGAGCCGCCGGCAAGAAAGTTAAAGGGCACTCGACAGCTGGCGGAGCTACACCGAACGCGTCCGGCCCGGGCTGTCCACGAGTACCAAGGCCTCCCCCTGGTGGGGACGACCCAGACCACAGGAGACAGGCGAAGAACTTCTTCAACCAGTCGCTGCATTCGCACGCCAACCTTACCCCAACACGCCGGCAGGAATACCAGAACGCCGCGCATGCTATCTTCGACAAGATGACCGAGGAAGGGTTGAAACGGTTCAACCGCAACGTGAGCGGCTACCGCTTGTTTGCGGACAGGGACCAGTTGAGCGCCTACGCCGTCGCAGGCTATACGCATTTACCACCGGCTGTCCGGCAGTACATGCAAATCTCTGGAGCGTACAATAGAAAGACACGCGAGTTGGAGCTGGACGGCAGCGATCGGATCGCTGGCATCGCCTTTTCCACCCAGGATCGCTATGGCCACGAGTTCGGGCATGCCATCGATGGACCGTCGTTCGAGTTAAGTGGGCAGCGGGAATGGCAAGATGCCTGGCGGGCCGAGATCAAACCGAACCCGCCAAACCCGAACGCCGCAACGAACGCCCACGAGGGCTTCGTGGCGTTCAGCGCGATGATCTACGGGAGCGGTGCGAACCGAACGGGCCTCAGCCGATCGCAGAGGCTCTGCGTTACCTTCTGGGGGTCTATCGGGCTATGGTAATCACCGACACGGACTACCCGAACGGGATGCCCCTGTTTACGTACACGACGCCAGATCGCCTGGCGAGCGTCTGCATCGGCCACGGCCCCGATGGACCAATCCCTCTCTCCGTCCTCCGCCAGCGTGCTTCCGAAGAACTGCCTCTCAGCGCGGGAGCGGGCCGACGGCTCGGCGGACTACCTGGAGCAGTTCCTCCAAGCCCTCGACAATCTGATTGCGCGTCTACCGTTACACTTCGCAGCTCCCGTGGGAACGGGCGGTGATAACGCCGCCTGAGCAATAGGCCCTGCAACTGCTAGGGCGGATCGAAGCTTCGAGACTCGCCAGGCAGCTGATATTCCCGCGCCCCGTCGGCCTGCTGAACAATCTCGCGTCCCTCATTACAATGGTTCTTGCAGGGCGGTTAGCCAATCCCGGAACGAGGGCGAGCGCGTGTCCATCGTCGTCGAAGACTATCACAAGACCTACGGCGACGACGGTGGCGATCGGCGGCCTCACCTTCGCCGTCGCACCCGGCGAGATCCTCGGCCTCGTCGGACCCAACGGCGCCGGCAAAACAACCACCCTGCGGGCCCTCGCCGGCATCCTGGCGCCGACGCTCGGCCAGCTCTTCATCGCCGGGCACGACGTCGTCAACGATCCGGTCGAGGCCAAGGCGAACCTGGCCTACGTCCCCGATGATCCGCAACTCTTCGACAAGCTGACCGTGTGGGAACACTTCCGCTTCGCCGCCGCCGTCTATCGCGTCATCAACTGGCAGCCACAGGCCGAGGTCCTGCTCGAACGTCTGGAGCTGGCCGGCAAGCGTCATGCCCTGGCGTCGGAGCTGTCGCGCGGCATGCGCCAAAAGGTGGCAATCGGCTGCGGCTTCCTGCACCGGCCGCCGGCCCTCCTGCTCGACGAGCCGCTCACCGGCCTCGATCCGCGCGGCATCCGCACCATGAAAGATCTGATCCGCGAGCACGCCGCCGAGGGGGCCGCCGTCATCGTCAGCTCGCACCTGCTGTCGATGTTCGAGGACCTCTGCACGACGGTGCTGATCCTGCACCGCGGCCGTCTGCTGCGCCACGGCCGACTCACCGACCTGCGCAACGAGCTGGCGTGCGACGGCAAGCAGGAGACGCTGGAAGAACTGTTCTTCCGGCTGACGGAAACCAAATCCGTTTAGTTTAGCCGCGAGCTTTTGCGAGCGCTGGATTCAGCGCTCGCAAAAGCTCGCGGCTTAACGGGAGGCCTTTTCGGTGGACCGCGCGCTGTGGCTGCTGATCGGTCTGCAGATGCGCGGCTGGTTCCGCGCGCTCGGTCGAAAACTCCAGTCGCCCCGGGGCCTGCTGCTTGCCCTGCTCGGTCTGCTCGTCTTCGTGCCCTGGGTGATGCTGCTCCTGACGCAGCGGCAGAGCGGCATGGCGCCGGAGACGATCCGCACCTACGGACCGGCCTATCTGCTGATCTACTGCATCATGAACGTCCTGATGGCCAGCGACGATCGAGCCGTCTACTTCTCGCCGGCCGAGGTGACCATTCTCTTTACCGGGCCGTTCAGCCGGCGGCAACTGCTTGGCTACAAGGTCGCGATCACGTTGCTGTTTACCCTGCCGACGACCCTGTTCATGAGCGCCGTCTTTCACGTCCACGCTTCGTGGTTCCTGGCGTCGTTCGTCGGTCTGCTGCTGGCGACCACGTTCATGCAGCTCTTTGGGATAGCTCTCGGCATGGCATCGGCGTCCGTCGGCGTGCGCGTCTATTCACGCTGCGCCGGCTCGTGCTGGTTGCCGCCCTCGCCGCCGGTGTGCTGCTGCTCCGGTCCGCTCAGGTTCAGGGCGTGGAAGGGATCCTTGAATCCCCGGTGTGGCGCGTTGTCTCTTCGCCGCTGCGCTGCTTCTTCGACGCTTTCTTGTCCGAGAACTGGCTCGACCTGCTGCGCTTCGGGGCGCTGGGACTGCTCGTCAATGCAGCTCTTCTCGGCGTGGTCTTCGGCCTGGACGCCGATTACTTGGAGACCTCGGCATCTTACAGTTCGCGGGTTTATGGCCAGATCCAGCGCCTGCGCGGTGGGCCATCCATCTCGGCGGGAGACGATACCCGGACACGGAGCGCGACGCAGCGCCGCAGCCTGCCGATGCCGTCGTTCCTGGGCGGGATCGGCCCGCTCGTCTGGCGGCAACTGACGACGGCAGTGCGCTTGCCCGGCCCGCTCTTCCGCCTGGTGCTGGTAATGTCCGTGATGATGGCGTCCTTGCTGAGCGGCCTCCACGATGTCAGCGGTGGGTCCGGGTTGATGGTGCTGGGCATTGTCGTAGTCTTGTTACCGATCTTCTTGACGCCGTTGTTGTTGTTCGACTTCCGCGGCGACCTCGACCGGTTGGAGACGCTCAAGACGCTGCCGCTGCCGGCATGCGCCTTGCCCTGGGACAGATCCTGGTGCCGGCATTGGTCCTCAGCGTATTACAGTGGGTGGTACTCGCCGCCCTGACTGGAGTTGCGGTCATCCGGGCTTCCGTCCTTGACGCAACTTTTTGGGTAACTCTTCAGTGGCTGCTGGTCGGCGCGGCCGTCGTCGTACCGTTCAACCTCTTGCTCATCGGACTGGAAAATGTTCTGTTTCTGCTGTTTCCCTCTCGGTTGCTGGCGAACACGCCGGGCGATTTCCAGGCGATGGGCCGCGGGGTCCTGGTGATGGTGGCCAAGATCCTGCTGCTCGGCATCGTCGGCGGCGTGGCGTTTCTGGCCGGTTTCATCGTCTACGGACTGAGCGGCGAGAGCATCCTGCTTGCAGTCGCCGCGGGATGGATCGTGCTGGCCGATGGAGCCGCCGTTCTGGTGCCCGTGGCGGGGTTGGTGTTCATGCGGATCGACATCTCCCGCGATAAACCAGCGTGAACGGCAACCGACGGTTCAGAGGCAGCATTGCTCGGCAGAGTGCGAACCTGTTCGCCCCCTGTCAGCAGCAGAGGGGGAAATACCTGACCATGCCGGTGAGGAAGATCACGACCTGGCTCCGTCGGAGTCGATCCGTTTCCTCGACCGCGTCCTGCGTCGGCGCGGTACGAATTCGCGGGATGTGATTCGCGGCGGCGCGAAACGTAAACCTGACAACACCTTTTTACGCTGGCCTGGCCGCGTCGCCGTGGTACAATCCCCTCGAACCCAGTACATCTCCACGGCTCCTCCGCCGTGGCCAGCGGAACGGATGGAATGGACGACACGTCAGCCAGCCTGCTCCAGCGCCTGCGCCAGCCCGACGACACCAACGCCTGGGAGCGGTTCGTCGATCTGTATACGCCGCTGTTGTACTTCTGGGCGTGCCGGATGCGTTTGCAGGCGTCGGACGCGGCGGATCTCGTGCAGGACGTGTTCGCCACGCTTCTGCAGAAACTGCCGGCGTTCGACCTCGACGAGCAAAAGAGCTTTCGCGCCTGGCTGCGCACCGTCACCCTGAACCGCTGGCGCGATCACTGCCGCCGCAAGGCCGCCGCCTTGCGCGGGACCAGCGACGCCGGCCTCGACGAGGTCGCGGTGCCCGACCCGGCCCAGGCGGTCTGGGAAGCCGAGTACCGCCAGCACCTGCTGCGTCAGGCGCTGGAGTTGCTCAAGACCGAATTCCAGGCGCCAACCTGGAAGGCGTTCTGGGGGCTGGTCGTCGAAGGCAAGTCGGCCGCCGCGGTCGCCGCGGAGCTGGGGTTGACGCCGGTCGCCGTCTACTCCGCCAAGGCGCGTGTCCTGCGCCGGCTGCGCGAAGAGTTTGCGGGGCTGCTCGAATGAACCGCTGGCGGCTTGGCAAAGACTGCTAAGAAGCTATTTCAAAACGGGCGAGCCGAGCCCCGTAAGGGGCCGGGTCGATGACAAGAGGCCGCAACCCGGCTGCTTACGCAACTCGGCTCGCCGATTTTGAAACAGCTGCTAAGCCGCAAGCGGCGGAGGGAGCAGTTCATTTTTTGGCGACGAATTCTCTCGGCCGGCTGCGTATCCTCTTCGGAGACACTACGCTCGTTCGCCCCTGGAGCTTCGTTCATGATCCCCAGCGCCTGCCCCGCCGCCGAACACCTCGGCGAGTTCGTTCGCGGCCGACTTTCCGGTCCCGCCGCCGAATCTCTGGACGCCCACCTCGCCGAGTGTCCGCACTGTTCCGCGATCCTCGGCAGCCTCGACGGCGAGGACGAGCTCGATCGCGGCCGTGCGGTCTCTCGGCCGAACACCGCTGCCGCGCAATGCCATGATCGAGCAGCTGCGGGCGAAGATGCGCGCTGCGGCCCATCTCCGGCACCCTGTTGCAAACGTGCGACAACGGCGGCGCCACGGTTGTCCCTGCTCCCAAACTTGCCGCAGTCGACGCCGCGGTCCCGCCACCAGTGCCGGTTATGCACACCGCCACACCGCCGCAGGTCGGCCGTTATCGTATCCTCGAACAGCTCGGGGCCGGTGGCATGGGCACGGTCTACAAGGCACACGATCCGCAGCTGAACCGCGTCGTCGCCGTCAAAGTGCCGCATTTCGAAGGTTCGCCCGAAGCTCAGGAAAACGATCGGCAGCGTTTCCTCCGTGAGGCCCGCTCCGCCGCCGGAGTGCGCCATCCGCACGTCTGCCCCATTCACGACGTCGGTGAACAGTACGGCGTGCCCTATGTCGTCATGTCCTTTGTCGAGGGTGAGAGTCTCGCCCAGCGGCTGCGGAAGATCGGCCGCTTCGAGGACTGCCGCGAGGCGGTGGCCCTGGTGCGGCAGATCGGCGAAGGTCTGGCGGCCGTCCACGCGGTCAACATCGTGCACCGCGACCTCAAGCCGGCCAACGTCCTGATGGACCGGACCACGGGCCAGCCGGTGCTGACCGACTTCGGCCTGGCCAAGGTGCTGACGGACGGTGAACACCTGACGGCCGACGGCTCGCTGCTGGGTACGCCGGCTTACATGTCCCCGGAACAGGCGACGCTCGGCGCCGATACCGTAGGGACCGCATCGGACCAGTACAGCCTGGCAGTGGTGCTGTACCAGCTGGTGACCGGCCGATTGCCGTTCGAGGGGCCGACGATGTCGATGCTCTTCCAAATCGGCAACAACACGCCGCCGCCGGCCTCGCAATTCCGCGCCGACCTCGATCCGAAGCTGGTCGCGATTCTGCGGACGGCGATGGCCCGCAAGCCGGAGGACCGCTATCCGACGGTGCAGGCGTTCGTCGGAGCATTGACGGCCTGGCTGCGGACGGCGGCTCAGACCGCGGCGGCCGCGCTCAAGGGCAAGCCGCTAGCCGGCGGCGACGTCACCATCCCGCGTCTGCCCGGCGAATCGATTGCGGCCGATGGAACGATGGCGCTGCGGAATGCTCCGCCGCCGCTTCCGGTGACGGAGACGATCGCCTTGCCGAAGCCCGCTCCGGCTCGGCGGCGGCGGGCTATGATCGTGGCCGTCGCAGCAAGTTTGTTGCTGGCCGCGACTAGCGTGGGTGGGTGGTTCGTTTATCACCAGCTGGCGAAGAAGAACGATTCTTCGGCGAAGAATGAGGATTCGACCCGGAAAGACGACGGCAAGAAGGAAGAAGAGAAAAAGGACGTGGTAAAACCGACCACTGGCTCCCCTGTCACACGGAGCGCCCCGGTGAGCCGGCCGACGCTCATCGACGGCGTGACCACTTGGGATCTCGTCGCCGATAGAAAAGAGGGACCGTTCAACATCCTGGCCTGGTCGCCCGACAAGTCGCAATTGTTTCTGCGGAATACCAGTTGGATGGCCTGGAGCATGAAAATGGCTGGCGGACTGCCGGCGGCGCCGTTTGAGGGATCGTTCGATTCTCTATCCGCGGACGGACGACTGGCAGCTCGAAATAACGGGACAACGGCCCTGGTCGGGGAAAATCCAACCATCCCCAAATTCGACACGACGTTGCGTGGTCTCCCCCTGGGTTGGATTATCTATCAGGGTCCCCGCCTTTCTCCGAATGGCCAGTGGGCAGCAGCCTCGATCTACAACAACGCTCAAGGCTGGCGCCTTGCCGTCTGGAGTTTGAAGCTCTCCAAACCCGTTGTGCGCGACTGGTCCGCTAATCCGGTTGTCAAAGACATTTGGGACGCCAATACGGGACACCTGATTTTCCCGTCTCAGCAGCGTGGCGTGGAGATCCTGGAAGTCGGCGAGGACAAGAACAAGGACATTGTAAGCCTGGGTCTGGTCAAGACTATGCCTTACGACAATGTTCCGGTGTACGGGGGCAGTCTCTCGCCGGATGGGAAGCAATTCGCCAGCCTGGTTTCGCCGAGCAGCGGACCGGAATGCTGGGTATGGGATCTCGAGACGAAACAGAAACGCATCATTGCGGGGATAAATTGGGCGGGGAATCCTCCGGCCTGGTCGCCCGACGGGACCCGCCTGGCCTGTCGTCTCCGCGACGAAAAACATCCGGAACGCTCCGGAAACGAGGTGGGGCTGTTCGACACCGCCACCGGAAAGCTGCTCTTTCCAGTGGCGGGGCACGACTATGGGACGAGCGACATCCTCTTCACCGCGGACGGCCGGACGCTCATCACCAGCGGCGGCGATAACCTTATCCGCTTCTGGAACGCCGCGACGGGCGACCTACGCGGCACCCTGATCATGCTTCCGCAGGGCCACTGGCTCGCTATAAGTCCAGAGGGCCATTACAAGGGGTCGCCTCACGTTGAGGAGACGAAACTGTTCACCTTCGCAGCGTTCAAGCAAGGCGAAAGCCGGAGACACGACTATAGCCCCGTCAAGTTCGAGAAGGAATTCGGTTGGACGAACAACCCGTCGAAGGTCAACCTGCTGGGCGATTGAGTCGCGTTTAACGAGCCGCGATCGTGATGAAGCGTTGATGAAATCGTGGCCCCAAGCGCTCCCTCACGGTCGCGGCTCGTTAAGATAACGCCATCCGCTTCGCCCTTCCCCCATGAGGAACGCGACGATGCCCGAGATCAACACCAACACCTTCTGCTGGAACGAGCTGAACGCCAAGGACGCTGCGGCGTGCAAGAAGTTCTACGGCGCCGTCTTCGGCTGGACGGCACACGACCAGCCCTTCGGGCCGATGACGTACACCATCTTCAAGAAGGGCGAGCAGCAGGTCGCCGGCATGATGCAGATGACGGCGGAGTGGGGCGACGTCAAGCCGCACTGGATGCCGTACATCGCCGTGGACGACTGCGACGCCTATGCCAAGAAGATCACGGAGAATGGCGGGAAAGTGTGTGTGCCGCCGACCGACATCAGCGTCGGCCGCTTCGCCGTCGTCGAGGATACGAATGGGGCGTATTTCTCGATTATCAAGCTCACGATGTGAACTCATTCCGTTTAGCCGCGGTTCGCAGAACCGCGCGGCTCTGCGAGCCGCGGCTAAACAGACAGCACCAAACCTAGCCTACGGCTTCTCCAACTCGCGCACCTTGTACGCCGCATACAGCAGCCAGTAACGCACGTTGCTGTTCTCCTCCGGCGCCGCTTCCTTCAGGGCGCTCTCGCAATGGTTTTTAAGCGTCTTGAACTTCTCCAGCGCTGCCAGCTTGGGATCGGCCTTCCAGGCGGCATACGCTTCCTTCTCCAAGCCCGTCAGGTCTGTCTCGGCGCCCGCCTTTTCGCTCCACGCTGTCTCCTGCTCCAGTGCGCGCGCCACTTCCTTGCCGTGCTGCTCGGCGATACGGCCCCAGCGCGGGTAGCCGGAACCGGGACCGTATTCGTCCTTGATGTTGTCCCAGAGCTTCTTCGCTTTGTCGAGATTGCCCTGGTTCTCCGCCAACGCTGCCTCGAACGCCGCCTCTTCGGCCTTGTTCTGCGACTCGACCTGGAGGCCGGCTTTGCCCTGGCGGCTGACATACTTCTCCAGCATGCGCTCACACTGCGACAGGTCGACCTGCTCCAGCCATTTGAGCACCTGTTCCGTCTCCTTGCCGGGCCGGCCGGCGTAGTGCTTCAGGTACAGCGCCATCGGCCCGCGGTCGGCGGCCGCCTTGTCCCAGTCGGCGGGGTTGTTCGTCTCCATTAGCTTCCGCGACTGTTCGTAGAGCTTCTCAGGCGAAGGCGGCCGGGTAACCAGCCACAGGATCAGTCCGGCGCCCGCCAGCAGCGCCACGAGGGCCGACGCCTGGAACAGGACGCCACCGAAGAAGCCGGTCCGATTCTTACGCTTCTTCTTCAGCCGGCCCTTGCCGCCAAGTAGGGTGCGGGCGGCGTCGCGGTCCTCGTCCTCGATCTGGCGCTGGTCGCGCGGCGTGTCCAGCAGTTTCTTCTTGGCGGCGACAACGCCGGCGCTCTGCTGTGCCTCGGCCTTCTCGCGGATGTCTTGCAAGACGCCGTAGACCATGGCGGCGTTGAGCGGTCGTTGTTCCGGCTTCTTCTCCATGAGCTGGTTGACGAGGGTGTCGAGCCAGCCGGGGATGTCGAGGCAGCCGGGTTGGTGAATCGGCCGTTTCGGCACCTCCTGCACGTGCTTGAGGAACACTTCCATGGCGTTCTCGGCCTCGAACGGCTTCTTGCCGGTGAGCAGCTCGTAGAAGACAATGCCGAGCGAATACAGGTCGGATTTGGCGGTTAAATCGCGTTCGCCGCGGCACTGCTCCGGCGACATGTATGCCGCGGTGCCGACCGTGCAGTTGGCCGAGGTCAGCGCCGTTACGTCGGTGTCCTTGGCGATGCCGAAGTCGGTGAGCTTCAGCGTCTTGCCGTCCTTGAGGATCATGAGGTTGGACGGCTTGAGGTCGCGGTGGATGACGCCGGCCTCGTGGGCGTGCTGCAAGGCGGCGCACAGCTGCATGCCGAAGTCGGCGACCTCTTCCCAGGTGAGCTTGCCGCGGCGGCCGAGGATCTTGTCGAGCGATTCGCCTTCGATGTATTCCATCGCGTAGTAAGGCGTGCTGTGATAGCGGCCGATGCCGATCAGGCGGACGATGTTGGGATGGTTGAATTGCTTGAGGATGGCGGCCTCGCGCTCGAAGCGCGCGGAGGCACTGTCTTTCCCCAGACCGGGCGCCATGATCTTGATGGCGACGCGCTTGCCGGTCTTGGAGTAGGTGCCGCGGTAGACGGCGCCGATGGCGCCGCTGCCGAGTTCCTTGTCGATGGCGAACGGCCCAAGTTGTTGCCCGACGAGCATCGGTTGTCTCCGGCGGAGCGGCCTGGCGATGAGAGAGGGGTTACCGATATGGTAAGGCGGGCAGGCGCGGGATGGCAATAGCGGCTATCCTGAAAAGAGGGTCGAGCACTGCGAGCTTGTGATTTTGCGTCCCCACGGCGGCCCTGAGAAATCAGCGGATAGACGCGATGTCGCGGTCGATAAGAATCCGCGCAATAATAACCTGGTCGATGCTTTTGTAGGACGGATTTGCAATCCGTCCGTGCAAGCCGGACGAATTGCAAATCCGTCCTACAGAGATCGCACCACTTATTCTTGCGCGGGGCCTAATTCTACTGTCCGAGATTGGGCGAGCGGCGGTGCTTCTCCCCGACCTCCGGACCGGCCGGGACAACCCCGGCGGCTCGCTCAACGGTCGCTCCTCATCCGTAAACACCAAAGGCCTCAGTTACCGTTAGGTGCTGGAATTCGAGGCTCGCCACTCGCCCACCTACGGCGTCCAATCGCTCTGCGGCGTCACGGCAATGCAGAACTCGGCCAGCAGCCGGGCCGCCCGGTCGAGGTCGTCCAGATGCACCACCTCGACGGGGCTGTGCATGTAGCGGTTCGGAATGCCGACCAGGGCCGTCGCCACGCCGTCGCGCGCCAACTGGATGGCGTTGGCATCGGTGCCGGTTGGCGCGGCGCGCCGCGCACCTGCACGGCGATCTCCTTCGTCTTCGCCGCTTCCTGAAGCCGCTCGAAGACGCGCGGATTGATGTTCGGGCCGCGGAACAGGACCGGGCCGCCGCCGAGCTTCGTGTCGCCGAGCTGCTTTTTGTCGTTGCCCGGCGTGTCCGTGGCGTGCGTCACGTCCACCGCGATGCCGACCGTCGGATCGATGCCGTAGGCGCTGGTGGTGGCGCCGCGCAGGCCGATTTCCTCCTGCACGGTCGAGACGCAGAACACGGTCGCCTTCAGCGGTTGGCCGTGCAGCAGCCGCAGCGTTTCCATCACCGTCCACAGGCCAACCTTGTCGTCCATCGCTGGGGACGCGGCCAGGCTGTTCCGCAACGGCCGATAGCCGAGAGCAAACGTCACCGGATCGCCGGGCGTAATCAGCTCCTCGGCGTCCTTGCGATCCTTGGCGCCGATGTCGATCCAGACGTCGGTGAACTGCGGCACCTTGTTGCGTTCCTCGCTGGTCAGCAGATGCGGCGCTCGCCGGGAGATGACGCCGGCCAGCGGTCCGCTCTTCGTCCAGACGGTCAGGTTCTGGCCGAGGAGGATCTGCATGTCCCAGCCGCCGATGGGCTGGACGTAGAGGAATCCGTTGTCGTCGATGTGCTGCACCATAAGGGCGATCTGATCGCAGTGGCCGGCAAGCATGATGCGCTGTGCAGAGTCCTTGCCGCCCCTCACCCCTACCCCTCTCCCCTCGGGGGAGAGGGGTTCCGATTGCCCCCCTCGCCCCTGAGGGGAGAGGGGTGGGGGTGAGGGGTAGCGGATAGCCAGAACGTTGCCGTGCCGGTCGGTGCGAACCTCATCGGCGTAGGCTCCCGCCCAGTCGCGGACCACGTCCTGGATGGGCCGTTCGTAGCCGGAGGGGCTGGGCGTTTCCAGCAGGCGCTTCAAGAAGGCATGAGACGGATCGTGCATGGAAGGAAACCCGCGGATCAGGGCGGAGGAATTTGGGGTATCTTACGGCGGCTCCGGCCGGTTGGTCATGGAGAGGAGAGTACGGGGAACCCGGCATGTGGATTATACTGAAGAAAAAATGTCTCCGCCGTGGCGCGGGGCATTAGGGGACGGGCATGTTCGCCCCCTTCTTCTTGGCGGTTATTCGTTGACGCAGCAGTGCGGCCAGGGTACAAGCGAGGTACCGGTAGATCGTGGAGTCGTGGGATGCAAAGTGCGCCTGCACCTTCGCACACCCTAGGAGAAACAGTCATGTTATTGCCAGCGATCCTGACGACGGCCCTGGCCATTGCCGATGGGCCCGCACCCGCATCCGACACGCCGCCGACGCAAGAACAACTTCACCAGGCGGTCGAGCGCAGCCTCGTGTTCCTGGAGAAGAGCGGCGCCGACTGGATGAACGGCAACAACCAGGTGGGAATGGACCACGGCCGCCCGGTACTGGTCAAAGGGACCCAGGCAGCCTGCGCTTCCTGCCACCATGTGCCCATGACCGTCTGGTGCATGACCGAGGCCAAGAATCACGGCTTCAAGGTAAACGACAAGTCTCTGGACGAGTTCCGCCGCTGGTCCCTGACGCCGTATCTCAAGCACCCCGACCTCCAGCCGTTTGCTCAGGATAAATTTAACGGCGCGAAGACGAGCCTGAATACGATTTATCTGTCGGCGTCCCTGTTTGCCGCCAAGGAGCTGGACGAGCAGGCGACCGAAGCGCTGAAGAAGTTCGCGGCCCACCTCATGGCCAAGCAGGAAAAGGATGGTTCCTGGAAATCGGGCCGAACGGGTTATGAGCCGCCGATCGGCGACACGAGCGATGTCTTGACGATGCAGGCCCTGCTGGTATTGTCGTCGGCGGAGCAGAGGGGCCTTGTCGGGGACGGCTGGGCCGACAGCCGCGACCGGGCGCTGGCATGGCTGCGGAAGAACAAGCCCGGCGACAGCAACCAGGCGCTGACCTTGCAGATGCAACTCGCCCAGCGCTTCGGCAAGCCGGAACGTCGAGCGTGAACTCTCCCTTCGCGATCCGATTGGCGACCCGCCCGGTCGCCGCCCCGAAATAAGGATGGCCGCCGAGATATCCCTCGAGCTTGTCGAATCCCAGGACCACGTCCTGCACCTTCCCATCGCGGTCCGGCACGTCGATCTCCGTGACGATGGCCCCGTAGGTCATGACCTTGACGGTCATCTTGCCGTTCGTCAGCACGTAGAGGTCAACCGGAGTTCCGTCCGGCGTTTTGCCGAAGTCCATTTTCGATAGACTCCCCTGGCTCCTGGTGTCATTCACGCGGCCAGCCGCACCGATGGGAGCACACCAGCACGGCCCGATCCGAAGCAGTCAACGCGAATAGCGCAGGCAAACCCTCGCATGAATCAATCCCCCTTGGTCACCGAAGATACCGCAGTCCACGGCCCGAGTCAGTAGATTGCTGGAAAAACTAACTCAGCCAAAGACGGAAAGCCAACGGCTTCACATCCGCTCACAGTCAGACGACCCGACGGATGCCATCCTCCTCGTTTGGCACGAATTATGCTTGATAACAAGTCGAACACGCACAGCTCCCAGTTGGGCTGGGGCTCACCTCGAAAGCAACCATTGCCGCGGACTTTCAACTAGGACGTTCAGCCATGAACTATAGCCGAGATAAGAAGCGTCGCTCCACCCTGTGTCAGGTCGAACAGCTCGACGATCGAACCATGTTGAGCCTCACCATCATGCCGCCAATCACGATCTTCTCACCACCGCAAATTCCACCGGCACCCAGTCCTACGAATCCGGTGTTCATCATTCATTTCGCAACCGGAGTTCAAAGTATCAATCAGCAGTTTATGAACAAAGCTCAGTCGCTGAGCACTGAGCTGGTCAATCGGACCAAATGCATTTGATTCGCTTCTGTCAAAGACCACCGCGACCAGACTCGCGAGGTCAACGCATTGGCCAGCACGGGCCAGCCCATCCAAATCAATCTGGCGAGATTCGAGACGACGTTTAGCAACCAACTGAATCGTTTCCAGACCGCGTTCAACAACCAGATTACTCGTTTCAATGGGAGCCTCCAGAATCAAATGAATAAGTTGGCGAATCAGGTCGTCTGCTGCGAAACTCCCAGGCTTCGGTCGCTGCCAACGCATTTCAAACGAACCTTCAAGCGGCGGGCTCGCAATTCGGGAGCGGGATCAGGGGCCGCGCTCGGGCACCGTCAACACCGCTTTCCAGACCGGTCTCAATTCGTTAAACGGCATATTCAACAATCCGACGAGACTGACGAACTCGACCGGCTTAGGCACGAGCAGTCTTGGAACGACCGGCGTTGGGACGACCGGTGTCGGAACAACCGGTCTTGGAACGACCGAAATCGGGACCACCGGCATCGCGACCCCAGGCACGGGCACAACAACGATCGGGATTACTCCTTCACAAACCGAGGTCTTCAATAACGCCTTCACTCAGGCCTTCAATTCCGTCGACTCAGCGATCAGTGGCATCACGACGACATTACAAAACGATTTCGGGTCGTTCTCCTCACAGTTTTGATGAGCAACTCGACGTTGTTCAGTTCTCTTAACTCGAACCCGTTCGAGACTGGTCGTTTCCAACGACGACCATCGGCTTCACTCAAGGGAATTTCTTGTTGAACGGCGGCAACGGGCCGACGACAACTTCAACGACTCCGATCGGGACCACGACACCGACCGTGCCCGGAGAGACACGGGCATTACCGGCACCGGAACAGGGACAGGCACCGAATCCGGTGCGGGTACTACAGGTAGCGGAGGTGGCGGTTCGTTGAACGGCGGAGGCAATGGCTCCTCGGGCGGCAGTGGAAGCGGTGGCTCACTGGTGCGAGTCGACCCGTGTCGCCTATAGGGCCGATTGTCCGATGATTGCTCAGAATAACCCGCCTCGTCAAAATTGGCATCGAAGGGCCGTGATTCGCTTATCGGAACGGGCCCACGATGTCAGGCCTGCGTTTGGCACGGGTTATGCCTGAATTGGACACAGACCAATCGGAAGAAAAGCTCCGGTTTCAGTCAGGCTTTCCAGCCTGACTGCCCTCAATCGGGAGTTCATCCATGAGGGCGAAGCCGAGACAAGAAGCGTCATCTTACAATGTCTCACGTCGAATGCCTGGACGGTCGAACCTTGCTGAGCGTCGCCGCGGGGACATCCGCGCTACCGACGCACGTGCCTTCGGCGAGCATCCCCGCAAATGACCGGCTCGACGAGCGTTTCGAAATGAGCCGCAGCTTTCGCTCCCTGCTACTGGATTCGCGAGCAACTTTCGGGCCGCCGACGCGGCTTTCGCGAGCAATATGACAGGCGGTGAAAGCTGTAACCAAAGCGCTGGAGAACGGCTCAAGTATTTCAGAGGGCGTCGACAATACCACGAACGGAACGCACCCCTTCGTGTCAATCCTGATCGGGTCGAACGGCCTTGGAATGACCGACTAGACAGACACTCTTTGACGTTCAATCGGAGGTCACCCATGAACCGCAACCATCGAGAAAGCTTCGGGCCATCGTTTCAAGTTCGAGGCGCTCGATGACCGGACCTTGCTGAGCGCAGCACTTGCGACACCACCGCCGGCAGCGAGCCCCACGCGAGCGCCGGCCATCAAGCCCCTGCAGAACGAAATCCGAAGACTCGAGCAGCAATTCATGAAAAAGAGCGAACACTCCGGACGGAGACAGTCGAGCGGGCGAGTCGGCTCGAGTCGCGTCTGCAGGCGACGATCAACCGAGACCAAACCCTGGTTGACAAGGCAATGGCCACAAACAGCAAGGCCGCGCAGAACAGTCTGGCGAAGGCCAACACGACATTCGCCACCGAGTCCAACAGCCTGGCAAACAGCCTCAATTCCGCGGTGATTGGCTTGAACACGATGTTCCAGAACCATGTGAGTACACTCGCCAATCGGGTCGCGGTGATGAATCCCCAGCTTTCAAATACCGCCGCGGCGCTTGCCAGTAGCGCGCAGGCGGCCGGGAACGCGCTCGTGATCAACGTGAACACAGGGCTGAGCGCTGCTTCCAGGGCCTTCCAGCTCGGTTTCCGGGCGCTCAACGGCGCCGTCGGCTCGACGGGAAATGTCTTGAGCGTGTCGACGCCCAGCGTGACCATCGTCACCCCGCGCGCACCGCGACGACCAGCGCGGCGACAACGAGTGCCGGCACCACCGCGCTGCGACAACCGCAGCCGGAACGACCACGATCGGGTTTATTCCTTCTGACACACAGGTCTTCAATAACGCCTTCACCCAGGCTTTCAGTGCATTCAACTCGGCGATTTCGGGAATCGCCTCGACCTTGCAGACCGACTTCTCGTCGTTCGCCAACCAGATCACGACGACGGCGACTCCCACGACCGTCGGGATTGTTTCTTCGGAGACAATGACGTTCAATAATGCCTTCACTCAGGCAGCCAGTTCCATCAACTCCACGACGGCTGGAATCACGACGACGCTGCAAAATGATTTTGCGTCGCTCGTGAACGGGACTTCAGCCACCACGACGCCGACAACGGTGCTCGGTGTCACAACACCGACGACCGCAATCGGCACGACCACGCCGCTCGCCGTCACGACGACGACCTCATCGGGAGGGTCGCTCACGAGTACAGCAAATGGAACGAGTGGTATTTCCGTCAGCGGCGGAAACGTCGCCTCTCTTTGATCGGAGTGCGGCGCATCCATCCATGGGGCCGGCGGACGCCTTGAGAGGCGCCGGCTTTACGGGACGGGGCGATTGAGCCGCATCAACAGCCGTTCGGCGCGAAAGACGATCTCCACGTCCTTGTTGATCAGGGCATCTTCCAGGGCCGGGACGGCGACCGGCCCCAGTTCGCCCAAGCTTTGCCTCGGCCGATTCGCGAATCTTGGGAGATTGGTCGCCGAGCTGCTGAACCAAAGTTCGGGCTCGGTCTTGAAGCCGGGGATCGACGCCGTGGACGACCAGGAGGGCCGTCCGCACCATCTTCTTCGGCGGCGGGAAAACGTCGAGCAGGACGGCCTCATCGATGGCCGGGCGGGAGAGATGGGCCAGCACGATCAACTCGCCCGGTTCGAAGAGCGTCTGGCCGTACTGATCGAGCAGGATCTGAACGGCGTCTTCTCGCAGACCCTGCCCGGCCAGCCGGCGGGCGAGGGCGTCGCGGGTCATTCCCGGTAAGACGGGTTGGATGGCTTGAGCGGCTGCGACATGACGAGCTTCACCGGGGGGCCTTCGACGACGGCCCCCTTTTTGCCGGCCTCTTCGGCGAGCCGGGCGGCCGTGGTGATGAAGAGCTTGCCCTGCTTCGGTGACGCGGTAGCTGAGACCGATGGTGCCCAGGACCTCGGCGAGCGCGTCGCGGGCCGCAAGACCGTTTGCCGTTCATGTCCATCGGCTGTGCCGAGATTGATCTCGGCCTTGGCGATAGCTGCGATCGTCGAGCTCGTACCGGAGACGGGCCTGCCCCGTGATCAGGTCGAGCACCTCGCGGCCGAGGCGCTTGCTCGACATTCACGACGACGGGCCGGTTGAGCAGCTGGTCGACGCGCGCCCGCACGTTCGCGTCGCCTTCGGCCGGCAGGGGCGGGATGTCTTCTTCCTTCTCCTTCGTCCTTGTCCTTCTTTTTCTCGGCTTCGGCGAAGACCGCCTCTGCCTTCTGCTGATCCGTCTTCTTGGGCTGTCTTTTCTTCTGCTTTCTCGGAGCGGCCGCGGGCAGCTCGTCGAGCCAGCCGACGCGGAAACCCGCCGTCGGCCGGAGCGATCACGGCAACGTCCAGCAACCGGCGACTGGTCAGGTTCTGGAGCGTGTATTCGTCGGGCCCACCGCGGATCTTGACTGGGATCGGGATCGTCAGCTCGGTGTCGTAGGCGATGAAGCGTTCGAAGTGAGACTCGTGCTTGAGGAAAAGGGCCGACGGTTGTCTCGCAGCTTTTGAAACCAGTGGTTGGCCGGAAGATAGCTCGGCGGGATCTGGGCGGGGCGTCCTTGGTGAGGTCGGATTTGAACCACTGAAGCCGTCCGCCACGCTCGGTGCTCGGCGGCCAGTGCGCAGAGGAAGGTCCCTTTCTTTGCCCGCAGGTCGATATCGAGGTCGCGATGCGGGCTCGCCGAAGAACTGCACGACCGAGATCGGGGCGACCGGGAACTTGCTGGCCGGCTCCTTGTCTTCGAACTTCGGCCGGCTCGTGCCGACCACGTTCGGCATCGCGTTCTTGTAGATGCGCGTGGCGTTGACCGTCGACTGGGCCGGGTTGCCGACCCAGATCGACCATTCGTGAACTTCGATCGGCGACTGCGGGCGTGTCCTTGTCGTCATCCACGCGACGAAGCCGGCACAGGCGCAGGAAGACGAGTCGCCAGCGCTGACCGATTCGAGCGAAGACGGTCTGCATGATCATCTCGCTTGGTTTCTCTGATCTCGAAGAACGCTTCTGTCACCGACGGCCGGTCGTGCCCTTGCTCCCGAGGTGAGGCCCGGCTGGGCCGACGGTGCCGGTACGGAGGCGGTCGAGCCCGCGTGTCGCGGTAGAGCCGGGCGTTGGCCCAGATCACGCGGTCGCCCGTGTCCTGACCGCGGCCGAAATCCACCATGAAGCCGCAACTGCTCGGCCCCCGCGACCGGCAGGCTCAGCTTGACCGGCGGGCCGTCGGCCCGCAGGTCGGGGTTGGAGTAGATCTCCTTGCCGTCGGCGAAGACCCGGCAATCGACGCGTCCCTTGCCGCGGGCCGCCTCGTCGAAGCCGACGAGGGCCTCAAACGGCGAATAGCGGCCGTTCAGGTCGTAGGTGAGCACACAGCGCGAATGGACGGCCACGCCGCGATCGTAGGTCTGGCCGTTCATCTTGAGCGGCTCGCCCAGCAGGTTGACGTTGTTGCGCAAGGGGAGCCGATGGCCGAAGAACGGCGTTTCCTCGACCTTGCTGGGGGTGAGGTCGGAGAGGTACGTCATCTTGCCTCCGCGGAACCGCACGTCGTGGATTTCCGCCGCCGGCAGGTTCAGCTCCTGCCCCCAGGCGGTCTCGATCTTCCAGACGCTGGTGTCGAGGTCTTTCCATCGGCCGGAAACGACGACGCCGTCGGGCAGCGTGAATGCCGGCCGAGGCTCGTCCGGCCGGCGAGCTCCGGCCGCGCGGCCATGATCAGGCCCTCGACCTGCTTGAGCGGAATCGTCCGGGTGCGGTCCTGGTAACGGAAGCGCAGCCTGTCGCCCTCGGTCCCTCGACGATGCCGGCGATCGCGATGACCTCGCCGTCTTTGGTCTGCGCCAGCAGCAGGTCTTCCGACCCGCGTGCCTTCAGCCGCTTGGCGAACGACTCGGGCGATTCCTTGCGGTCTGAGCTGCCGAAGTGGACGCCGGCGACGCGTGCCAGCGGCACGTCGAGATGGTCTTGCCAGGGAGTCGTGAGCCGGAGCGTGTCCTGGCCGATCTTCTCGAGCTTGCCGAAGAGCTTTTCGTCGCCCGTCAAGTGGACCCAGCGCATCGAGCCGCGGGACCGCCGGCGTCTTGGGGTCGACGGCCAGCTTGGGATCGGTGTGGTCGTCGGCCTTGGCGTTGGCGTTGGCGTTCTGGCTGTCCTCGTACATGACGTTGACGTTGAAGTCCTTCTGAAAGCAGTCGCCGGGCGGCGGCTCGAGAAACAGGTCGGCCGACGGTTCATTTCCCGGCCGTGCGACGACCAGCGGCCAATCCTGCGAATCCGGAGGTGTCGAGCCGCCAGCTCGTCGGGCCCTTGTCGGTTTGGCAGTTGACGGTCACTTGCTTGATCGCGTGTCCCTCAGACCGAAGAGGGCGAGTCGCAGGTCGCGAATGCCGTTTTTCTTGGGTTCGACCTTGGGGATCTTGGTGATCGTCGTCCCCGGCGGCGGGGCGAGGACGTCATCCGTCTCGGCCGTTTTCTTGGTCTGCGTCCTTCGGGCCGGCTCGTTTCTTCTTGGCGCTCGGCCTTGGGCATCGTGCAGTCGTACTTGGCCTTGACCCTTGAAGCGGGCCGGTCATCTGGGTTCCGTCTCGAATTTGATGCTCTCGATCGTCTTCGGAGCGTCAGCTTCGCCTTCGGCTTCGTGGCGTGAGGCCCGGCATGGTGAAGTCGAGATTGAGGCATTGACCCACGAAGCGGCGGTCAAATGCCCGTTTGATCGATTCGGCCTTCGAGTGAGACTGCTTTCGAGCTCTTCGAGCGGGATCCTTGGCCTTGGCCGCGTCGGTTGCTTGGCGTCGGCCTGTTCCGGCGTGCGTCTTGTCTTCGGTCTCGGCCGGCTTGGCGTCGTCTTTCATGGCTTCGGCGCCAGGCTGGGCCGCTACGATCGCGGCCGGAGCGAGCGGGACCGCGGACGCTGACGGCCGCCACCTGTCGCCGCTGCCGCCGGCCGGCATCGCGACGGCCGGCGATCAGCGACCTGGCCCGGTGCGACGGCGCGCCGGACCTGGCCCGGCTGCGGACCGGCCGGCTGGACGCCTGGCTGGGCTCGCCGGCTGGGCAGCGGGCTTTGCGCCGGGCGGGGCCTTGGGCTGGCCGCCGAGGACCAGGACGCCCTTCTCGATCGAGGTCGGGTCGGCATAGACGACCTGGTCAAAGACGGTGCGGACGACGGTTCCCAGGCCGTTGATCCGGTCGGCCCGGATCGTGAGGTCGCGCCAGAGCACGTTGACGGCCTCGGCGCCGTTGCGGTTGGTGGCGAACAGCTTCACGGCCATGACGTCCATCGGGCTGGACCTGGGCCTGGCCCAGGTAGCGCGGCTGGCCGGCTTGGCCGTCGACGACCTGGAATCGGAGCGTGTTACCCTCGCGCTGCGAGCTCCATGCGAACCGATGTCGCCCGCGGCCGGAAACGTGTGCCGCGGCGGCTTGGCGGCTTGCCCGGGCTGGCCCCCATGCCCATCATGCATCATCTGCATTTGCATCTGCATTTGCATCTGCATCTGCATCTGCATGGGGTTGCCGCTCCTTCTCGATCGACCGGTAGACGTCCGAGCCGTTGGGCTCGCGCAGGCGCACCAGCGTCACGTCGGGCTGATTGATGTCCTGGAACGCGATCGCCAGCCCGACGGCCGCGCCATCCTCCTGGGCGGGCTTGGGGAGCTTCTTGATCACGAGGTTGGCGGTGATCGTGAAGTCGCCGCCGAACCGGATTTGCTGCGGCGTCTTCCAGCCGGTCTCCTTCTCGCCGGGCGCCAGGGTGATTCGCAGGCCGTCGGCTTCGCGCTTGAGCGCCTTCTTCTCGCCGTAGCCCTCGGCGTCGAGCGTCGCCTGATCGAGGCGCTCGGCGGCGAGCGAACGGGAGTAATCGCCCGCCGGCGCCAGCCCAGGCAAGCATGAACAGAAACGCTGCACTTGCATGTTTGTTCCTCGATCGCAGCTTCTGTTCCTCGATCGCAACCGGCACCGTGAGCCGGGACATGCGCCATCATCTGGAGGCATGCCGGTCACACGTGCCGCGTCAGTCGAGCGGATCGAAAGGGCTGATGTCTTCCGGGCGATCTTCTCGTTCAGCGTTGATCGGCTGCTCGGGGCGGCCGCTTTGGGCTCGGATGGAGCTGCACTCGATTGTGCGGTCTTTTCCTCGGCCAGGCGGCGGTAGTAGCGCTCGAGGACCAGGCGATACTCGGGCGGGAAACCCTCGGACATCGACTGGAGGATGCGGTCGCGCTCGCGGCCGAGAGCTTCGCCCAGTCCTTGCTGCTCTCGCCGGGGATCGACGAGGTCGCCGATGCCGCCGGTGCCGCTGCGGATCACCGAGTCGGCCAGGGCCGGTCTCGGATTGTTCTTCTTGATGCCGTTCTTGCAGGCCTGGCATTGCTTCTCCAGCTCGCGATCAGCTCGTCGAGGTCGCTGACGATCTCTTTCTCCTTGGTCTGCACCGGCTCGCCGGTCTGGGTCTTGCCAGGTCGCCGGCCACGTCGGTCATCTTGGGGAGATCGGCGTGATCGGGTTCTGCGCCCGCTGCGCCGTCGCTGGCACGCCAGAAAGCAAGGCGGCCGCCGAGAGCGAGACAAACGCTTCGCATCAGATCGATCCTCCTCCGAGTCAAAAGACAACGGTTTCAGCGAATCACTTACGTCTTTGTTCGCGAACGGGACTGGATCGGACAAATCGGAACGGTTGCAAGCTTCATCGATCGACCGGTTCAGGAACGACGGCTGCCCGGCGTCATCCTCGCCGGCTCCAGCTGGGCGGCGATCTTCGCCAGCGAGTCGCGGATCTCTTCCTGCGACGCCTTCAGGCCTCGATCTCGCGCCTGAGCGCGGGCGTCAGGACCGCCGTCTTGGGCGCGGCCTTGTCGACCTCGACGGTGTCGTCGTTGAGCCGGCATCTGGAGCAGCCGGATCATCTTGAGCTCGGCGATCAGGCGGTTCAGCTCGCGCTCGCGCGCCCGGGGTCCGTGGGCAGCGGCGTGCCCGGCGGCGGCGGGGTCGTCGGCGGGAGCCGGCGCATCGCCTCGAGCAGCCCCAGCAGGTCTTCCTCGACGCGCTTCTCCAGCTGACCGTGCGCGGCGAGGCGTCGCCCTCCTTCAGCCAGTCCTGGACTGTCCGCATCTCGCGCGACGAGGACCCGCAGCGCCGTCGGCAGGGCGATGCCGAATTCGGTCTCCTCGGTCAGCCGGCAGATGCTCGGTTCGTCGCCCAGCTCGGCCTCTCTTCTGCGACAGGCCGGCGACGAGCAAGAGCGCCGTGCGCGACTTCTTGGCGATGCGCGGGGCCTGCGCCTGGGTCGTCTCGCGGATCGCCTTCTGGATCTCGTGCATCTCGGTCAGCTCGGCGATGATGCGGCGCCTGGAGCTCGGACCGGAGCTCGACGAGCAGGCTTTCCACGGCCTGGGCGAGCTCGCTCGCGCGACTTCACGAGGTGCTTGAGCGCCGCGAGCTGGTCGTCGGCCGCGGGCTTGGCGGCGGTCCTGGCCAGGTCTCCCTCGGCGGACTGCATCGAGCCGCCGGCGCGGATCAGATCTTTCTGGAGGCGATGCCGGTGTCGCCCAGCCGGGCCGAGGCCTGCCGCCAGCGAGTCGGCCGCGTCGCGGTTGCGGCCTGGTCGCGCTCGAACTGCTGGAATTCGGACGACGGCGACGTCCTTCTCCGTCGTCGCGAGCCGTTCGGTCGAGCCGGTCGAGCTCCTTCTGAGAACAAGTCGAGGGCTTTCTCCTCGGCGTGCGACGGCCGCGTCGACGTCGGTCGTCCCCAGTTGAGCTGACGGCGTCACCCAGGTGGGCGTCGGCCTGTTTCAGGTACGCGGGCTGGAGGCTCGCGAACAGCGGGTCGGCGGCGAGCGTCGCCGCCGTCTTCTGGATGCCGAGCCTCGCGAGCTCGATCGCGTCCCTGGCTTCCTTCCGCCGCCGCGCCGTTCTTCCGGCCGCGGCCTGCGGTGTCGTCGATCGACCGCTTTCTGGTCGCGGACGAGCGCCTCGAGGTCGGCTCGCCGGCTCTTGCAGCTTCGCCAGCTCGGCTTGCTGCTCGACGGCCGTGCGCGACCAGGCCAGCTCGCGCTTCTCTTCCTTGATGATCCGCTCGAGCTGGCCGAGCGTCTCGCGCATCTGGCGCAGCCGCGCCAGCTTCATCTGGAAGTCGAGGTCCTCGGCCAGCAGCAGGCTGCGGAGGTGCTCGAGCTTGGCCAGCAGCTCGCGGACTTCCGTCTCGGCCTTGCTCAGCTGGGCGTCCTTGAGCAGCTTCTGGGTCTCCTTCATCTGGTGCGAGGATCAGCTCCTCGCGCGAGAACTTGAGCGCCAGCCTGAGCCGCGAGGCGTTCTCCGGCTCCAGGCTGCGCAGGGCCTCGGAGAGCCGGAACATCCGCTCTTCCAGCTCGGTCATCTGGGCGGCGACGTTCTCCTGGGTGAAGCCGATCGTGTCGCGGTCGGAGACGCGCGCCTGGCTTGGCTGCTGTCGGTCGGCCTTCGTCTCGTCGGCTTCTTCTTCGTTCGTCGTCGAAGACGCCGGCGGCCTTGGCCGGCTCGGCCTTCGTCTCCTGGCGCCAAGCGCCGCGGCATCGCGCCGCAGCGACCGGCGAGATCGCGATCAGCACGAACAGCCGCCGCGACAGGTGCATGAATCTCCGCGGCCGAGCCGCTGGTCCGCGTCCGAATAGCGACGCTAGGGCTTGTCATCGAAGACCTCCTGCGTGCGCGATTCCCGGGCTTTCTCGGTGGCCTGGAGGACCTTCTGCTGCATCTTGATGACTTCGGCGACCTGGTTGACGACGTCGACGAAGCTCTCCCACTGCGACATCTGTTCGAGGATGTTCTTCATCTTTGTAACAACTTCGCCGTGCAGCCGTCGAGCCTCGCCTTCGCTGGCGCCCGGCGTCGATGCCGCCCCGGCCAGCGACTGGAGCACGCCGCGCAGCTGGTTCATCGGGCCGGCGGTGAGCGCCCGCATCGGGTCGATGACGCCTTCCTGCAGCAGCCGGTGCGACTTGGGCGAGCCGACCTGGTTGAGCTTCATCTCCTGGAGCGTGTCGGCGATCCGGCCGGCGATCTGGTCGAGCTGCCGCGCACCGCGTGTGCTGCGACCCGCATCACGCTTGAGGAAATCTCGGCCGTCGGCTGGCCGGCCAGCACCGGCGTCTGCTTCTCGACGGCTTCGAGCGACCGCCAGGAACTTGGCCCGCTCGGCCCGCTGGCGGATCAGGATCTCGTAGAACAGCTCGTCGGGCGAGACGACCTGCACCTGGAGCGCGCTCGAGCGGCCGGTCTGGGCGCCGCGGGCGCAGCGGTCGTCGGCCTCGGCCGACGAACCGGAGGATCGTCCCGATCTTGGGCGGGTCGGCTTGCAGCACCACCTCGTGCCGGACCTGGTGGTCGAGCACCGGCGCGATCCTTCTCGAGCGGGCAGCGGCAGAGGCGACTGGTCTCGTCGCTTCGTCGACTTCGGCTCGGCCTTCTCGTCGGCGATCGTGGTCCGGTCGACCTGCAGCCGGAGGGCCGCCAGCCCGAAGTCGTCGGTCGCGGCGATGGTGAGCGGAATCGTGGCGACCGGCGTGACGTGGCCGCCGATGCCCGACGGCCCGCAGGGTGACCCGCGGCTCCCGGTCCTTCAGCAGCCCGATCGACAGGAACGCCGGCTTCGAGGCCAGCCCGGTCTTGGCCGAAGTCAGCAGGATCTCCAGCGTCGTGGCCTCGCGGAGCGTCCACGACGTCGCGAACGTCCGCTCGTCCGATGCGCGTGAGCGCCAGCGTCTTGCCGGGATGGATCTTCAGCTGGGTGTCCGCGAGCGGCTCGGTGCCGACCAGGGTCAGCTCGACCTCGGTGTCGGGCAGAAAGAGCAGGTGCTGGCGCGGATCGTCGACGCTGCGGAAGCCGCTGTAGGTGGCACCCGGCTCCTTGACGCGCAGCTTGGTCTCGGCGAGGGACGGCCGGTCGACGCGCTCGACCGTGAGCGGCCCCAGCCAGTCGTCGCCGCCGACCAGGTCGAAGGTCGACGACGCCGACGACGGCGGGAACTCGTAACGAGAACCGCGCCGGCCCGGTCTCGACCATCGCTCCGTCGCGCGACCGTCCCTTCGGCCGTCCGCTCGCGGATCAGCACGGCCGCGGGAGCGTCGCGGCTGCGCGGGCTTCGACCAGATCGACAGCGGCTCGCCCCGGCCGTGAACGATCCATCGGCCGTCGCGCGGCTCGACCAGCGGCAGGTCGGCCCGGACCTCGACCAGGAACCGCTCGTCGCGCGGCGCCAGCAGCCGGCCCGTCGTCGTCCAGCCCCATCACGGTCAGATACGTCTGCTGCGGCCATCGCTCGGACGAACCGAGCAGCCAGCGCGCCACGCTCAACCGAGCCGCCTGCGGGGCGCAGCGCGGCCGAAGACCACGGGCACGAGCAAGCCGAGGACCAGACGCCCCGGTCGTGACGAGCCGTCCGCTTGCGGTTCCAGAGCGACCGCCAGTCCGACCGGCCAGGGCCGCGCAGCGCGCTGCGACGGCCAGCCGCACCATCGCCGGCGAGGCCGACGACCCGGACTCGCCCAGCAGGTCCGGAAGCTGGAGCACGTCGGCGATCTGCTGGCCGGTCCCCGGCCGGTAGCGATCGAGCGTCATCGCCAGCGAAAGCTCGTCGAGCCGCGACGACCGCCACCGCCGGACCGCCCGGACGCCCAGAAAGGCGAGTACGCCCGCCAGGCTCGAGCGTCAGCAAGACGACCCGGACCGGCAGGCCGAACCGGAACCACCAGTCGAGGAACACCAGGATCGCGGCCGTCGCCGCGAGCACGATCGCCGCGTCGGCCGCGAACTCCAGGACCAGCTGGAGGCGCAGCCGCCCGCGCAGCCGCGCGAGCTGCGGCCCGCAGCGCGCGCTGCTCGTCTCGCAGCGATTCCAGCGTCGGTAAGTTCCATGCGCGGTCGGCTACAGTCGCATGGCTCGGTCGACATCGAGCGTCAGGCTGGCTCGACCTGCTGACGACTGAATTCAAACCATGCGATACTTCTTCCGCAGCACCCATTCGACGGTCAGGCCGAGCACGATGGTCGCGAAGAGCAGCGGGGCGTCCCAGAGCTCGTCGCGGGTTTCGAGCGTTCGCGTCACTTCGCGCATCGGGATGGCCTCGTCGAGCTGGCCGACGTCGGCGAGCTCGAAGACCCGGCCGCTTGGTGAGCCGGGCGAGCTCGGTCAGCAGCGGCCGGTTGAGCGACGGCTCGTCGATCTCGCGTCTCGGCGGCTCGACGCGAAACGTGGTGGTCGACGACGCGGACGTCCGAGCCGGCGGTCGGCCGCGGTCGCCGGGACGATCCGGAGCGAGTACGCGCCGGCCTGCTGGGCCGGGAAGGTCGCCGTCAGCAGGCCGGGATCGTCGGGCACCTTCTCGAACCGAAGCGGCTCCGGCGGCTGGCCGGCGATCTCGAGCTCGGCCGCCAGCTCGGCCGCCTCGGCCAGCGCGGCCGCCTCGGTATACCGGACGCCGACCGACACCTGGTCGCCGACCCGGTAGACGCTCTTGCCCAGATGCACCTGGAACGGGAACCGGCCGCCCAGCGCCTTGTTCCGCCCGACGCGGTCGACCAGGCGCGCCCAGAAGCCGTCGAAATAATCTTCCGAGAGATAGCGCCAGCGGTACGTGCTGTCGAACCCGATGAAGACCGTCCGGCCGGGCCCGTAGAGCTGCGAGGCCAGCAGCACCTGCCGGCCGTACTGGTTCTGCATCCGAGGGTCGCCGTGCGTGGCCAGCACCGTCGCCCCGGGCCGGGCGCGGGTGACCGGGAAGCTCCAGTACATGCCCGGCAGGCTGGTCAAGATCGCCCGGTTGCGGATCGGGTCGGCGTTGAACTCGAAGACGGGATCGCCGCGGCCCTCGGGCGTCAGCTCCAGCGTGTAGGTCGACTGGCGTGCTGAAGCCGCACCTCGGCCTCGGTCCGGAAAAGGCCCGGCTCGCGGACGACCGGCAGGATCCGCGTCCAGTTCGCCGCCGGCCGCCTTGGCGTCGGCGGCCTCGAAGAGCTGCTGAGAATAGAGCTCGCCGGCGACGAAGATCAGGCCGCCGCCTTCCTGGCCGACGAAGTGCGTGATCATCTCGGGCCATTGCGGCCCGAGGGCCTGCAGGTCGGGGTCGACCAGGAGGAGGGCGTCGTAGCTGGCGCAGCTCGGTCGATGTCGTTGGGCAGCCGGAGGATCGGGCCGGTCGCCCGGCTGGCGAAAGCCCGGGTCGGCGTGCTGAAGCCAGGCGGCGAACTCGACGCGCTGGTCGCGCATCAGGGCGTTGCGCAGGAACTGAACCTCCGGCGACGGCGACCCGGCGATCAACAGCACGCGGATCTGCTGGCGGACGACCTTCACCGCGGCCGTCGCGACGTTGTCTTCCTGCGTGAGCTCGGGGCCGGCGTCCTCGACCCGCGCCGGAATTCGTACTGGCCGACGACCTTGGGGTGATGCGGAACGTCGTCCGCTTGAGGATCCCGTCTTCGCCCAGCACGACCCGCTGAGTCGCCGACCGGCTCCCAGTCGCCTTCGTTGATCCGCTGCTTCGAGGACGATCGTCGCCTCGGCGTCGCGCAGTCCGCGCGCTTCGACGACGACGGCCAGCGTCATCGGGTCGCGCACGAACACGACCGGGCTGGCCTCGACCTCGGCCAGCCGGACGTTCCGCGGCCCTTCGTCGGCCCCGGCGGCGATCGCGATAGATCGGGATATTCTGCCGGATGGCCGCCTCGACGGCGCGCAGCGGATCTTCGCCGGTGTTGGACCGGCCGTCGCGTCGCCAGGATCAGACGCCGGCCACCGGCTGGCCGCGATGGCGCCGCCAGCACGCCGTGAAGCGCATCGCCCAGCGGAGAGACCGGCCGGTTCGGCTGGATGTCGTCGAGCGTGCGCGGCCGCGCCGATTCGCCCGAGCCCGGCCGGGCCGCCGATTCCAGGTCGTAGAGGAACAGCTCCCGGCCGCGGGCCAGCGCTTCCAGGTTGCGGGCTCAGGACCGTTCTTGACCAGGTCCAGCCGCGGCGTCTCCCGCAGCCGCTCGACCGGCGACCGCCCTCCCGCGGATTCGAGCTTCAATCTTCGCGGCGATCTCGACCGCCCGCGATTCGTCGGTGTACGGATCGGAGAACTTCATGCTCTCGGAATCATCGAGGATCATGGCCAGATGCGACGTGACCGTCTCGCGATGCTGGCTCGAGATCAAGACCGGCTCGACCAGCATGGCCGCGAGGGCCGCCAGCGTCAGCGACGCGCAGGCCGACCAGGAGCGCTCGCTTCGCCCGCGACAGGTCGCGGCGCTCCCAGCGATAGAGCCGCCACACGACGACAGGAAGACGATCAGACCGCCACGATGCCGACGACGCGGCACGTCGTCCCCTTGCGGCAGTGCCGTGAACTCGAGCCGCGTACTCGCCTGCTCGACTCGTGGCGCCCTGGCGACCGTTCGATTCCCAGGAATGATTTGCACAGAGTCTGTTCATCATGTTGAATCGAGAGACTCATTTATCGCGAGCGACCCACCCAGGTCGCGAAGATCGACTCGACGATCAGGAGCACGACAGGAGCCACGCCGCCAGGTCGTGCCAGATCTCGCGGCCGGTCGCCGAGAAGAGGCCGCTCGTCGTTGCCGCGCGCCCGGACGATCTCGACCTCGAGCGGCGCGAGCAACGATTTGAGCTCGGTGGCCTCGATCCGCTCCAGCGCGCTTTCGCGCGGGTCGGGGTTGGCCGCGTAGAGATCTTGCTGGGTGCCCAGCGGAGCCTTCGTCCCAGGCGAGGCGGTACAAGCCCGCCCGGCGGGTGTCGGGGACGTTGATCGCGACCGCCGGTGCCGTGGTCTGCCCGGCGTCCTGCGTCAACGGGGACCGCCGCGAGCGACTCGGGCTCGCCGCCGCCGGGCGGGATCAACCGGGCGTTGGAGACCTGCTGGCTCGAGTGGACGACGCGCCGCATCCGCTCGCCGGCCGTGACCGTGTTGGCGAGCGAGGTCGGCCGGGCCGTGCCGCGGACGGCCTCGCGCACGGCCAGGACGAAGCTCGGCTCGATCGGCCAGTCGTTGCCGGCGCGGTCGGCGGTGGTCGTCCAGAGCAAGACCCGGCCTTCGCCGCTCGACCCGCTCGATCACCGCGGGCGACCGGGCCGGGTTGTTCCAGCGGGCCAGCACGCGGACCTGGCCCCGGCTCGCTCGGCTCGTCGACCTCATGATCTGCCGGACCGGCACGCGCTCGAGCGCCGACGGCTTCAGCTCCAGCAGCTTCTCGAGCGGCGAGGGACGCAGCGGCTCGACGAACAGCCCGTGGATGTTCTCGTCGATCAAGCGTCTTCAGCGGGCACGGCAGGAGCCGGTCGTTCTTGCGGAAGAGCAGGTCGTTGTAGAGGCCGACGTCGAGCTTCGCCCCGGTGAAGATCAACAGGCCCATCCCGTCGCTTGACCAGCTGGCCCAGCCGATCGGCCTGCTCGGCGCGATCGGGGCGCGACATTGGCCAGCACGAGCACGTCGGGCGTATCGAGCCGCTGGCGACGAGGAAATCCTGGTCGAGGACGACCTCGACCCGCCAGGCCTCGGCCGCGCCGATGCCGACCGACAGCGGCGCGGCCAGGTAGTCGACCTCGGAGCCGAACGGCTCGGCGACGGCTCGCCGTCGACCAGGCGAATCAAGCAGCGAGTCCTTGACCGGCACGGCCGCCCAGTGCTGGTTGTCGCCCGGCAGCTCGTCGTCGGGAAGCTGGAGCGAGAAGTCGTGCGGCCCGGCCCCGGGAACTGCACGGACAGCGGGACTCGCGGACGTCTCGCCGGGGGCGATCTCCGGCAGCTCGACCTCGGTCGGCTTGTCATCGACGCGCAGGATCGCCTTGGCGCCCGAGAGCATTCGCGGTCGAGTCGTTGCGGATCACGGCCTCCCAGCGGCTGGGCGCTCCGGCGAGGATCGTGCGGTCCAGCGGCACGAGCGCTTGAAGCGAGACGTTGGCGGTCTCGTCGTCGCCCACGTCGACGATCCGCACGCCGGACGCCTTGCTTCGCTTCCACGCGCCGGCCGATCGACGTCACGCTCGCGGTCCCAGCCGGCCTTGCGCAGGTCGGTGAGGATCGTGAGCTGCCGGGTCGGATAAGTGCAGGAGTGCAGGACCTCGTCGACCCCCTCGAGCACGGCCGGCCAGGCGGCGTGCGTCGCGGACGAGCGGCAGCGACCGGCACCGTGCCCGTCAGCTCGTCGCGGCGCGATCCCTTCGACTTCGTGCAACACCGGCGACCGCGGGGCCGAGGTCGTCACGATCGTGCAGCGGTCCTGCGGCCGCGACCGACGCCAGGAGCGCCGCGGCGGCCTCCCGGGCACGGTCGAACGCCGAGCCGTCCGCCCGACGGCGTAGCCCATGCTGAGCGAGTCGTCGATCAGGACGACCTGGCTGGTGCGCCCGCCGCTGCCCAGCCAGCGCTCCAGGCCCGTCGGGTTCAGCAGCGGCCGGGCGAGGAAGAAGAACAGCAGCACCGAGCAGGGCGATCCGCAGCAGCAGCAGCAGCAACTGCTCGAACTGGATCCGCCGCCGGTTGCGCTGGATCGTCAGCTTGCAGATAGTGCATCGGCGCCCATTCCACCCGGCGGAACCGGCGGCGGTTCAGCAGGTGGATGATGATGGGGATCGCGCCCAGCAGCGTTCCCCAGATCAGGAGCGGGCTCAGAGAAGTGTGAGCATGGTTCAGGATCGCGTGCCCTGCTGGGCCGCCCGGCCGGATTCCTGCCGGGCGTGCAGGAAGTAGCTCGAGCGACGTGCCCAGTGGCTCGTCGGTGAGGAACCGCACGTGGTCGTAGCCGCGGTTGCCGCACTCGCTGCGCGACGCCGTCGAGGAACTCGTGCATCGCCTGCTGGTACGACTGGCGGAACGCCCAGGGCTCGGCGAACAGCTCTTCGTCGCCTTCGATGTCGTGGAAGATCGTCGGGCCGTCGAACGGCAGCTCGAGCTCGTCGCGGTCGAGCACCTGCATGACCAGGACTTCGTGCCCGAGGAACCGCAGGCGATTGAGGCCGTCGTAGACGGCGTCCAGGTCGGTGAACAGGTCGGAGACGATCACCAGCATGTTGCGGCGGCGCAGCTGGTCGGAGAGCGACGCGAGCAGCCCGCCCAGCTCGGTCTTGCGCGCCGGCATGCATTTCTCGAGCAAGCTCGACATGACCATGACCTGCGCCTGCGTGGCGGCGGGGGGCAGGATCGTGGTGGCCGCCTCGTCGAACAGGACCAAGCCGACCGGGTCTTGCTGGCGGACCAGCAGCATGGCCAGCGACGACGACCAGGGTGGCGCGCGTAGTCGAACTTGCGACAGCGCGCGCCGTGCCGCGGTAGTTCATCGAGGCGCTGGCGTCGACGACGAAGGTGACCCGGACGTTGCTCTCTTCCTCGTATTGCTTGATGTAGTGGCGGTCGGAGCGGGCGAAGACGCGCCAGTCGAGCCGGCGCAGGTCGTCGCCGGGCGTGTACTCGCGGTACTCGGCGAACTCGACGTTGAAGCCGTGGAACGGGCTGCGGTGCTGCCCGCTGATCGCACCTTCGACCAGCCGCCGCGACCGCAGGGTCAGGTCGGAGATCTGGGCGATGACGTCAGGATCGGAATACTTCCGCGACGGCGGCATCGGCGGCTCCCTTCCGGATCGGGACGTCGTGCAAGCAGCTTCTTGACGATCGAGTCGCTCGATCTCGCCGGCGGCCTGGGCGTTGTAGTTGATCACGATCCGGTGCCGCAGCACCGGCGGGGCGACGGCCTGGATGTCGTCGACCGAGACGCTCGGCCGGCCCGTCGAGCGCCGCCCGGGCCTTGGCGGCCAGGATCAGCGACTGCCCGGCGCGCGGCCCGGCGCCCCAGGCGACCCAGTCGCCGATGTACTTCGGGCCGCCGTGCGTCGGGCCCGCGGGTCGCCCGCACCAGGTCCATCGCGTAGTCGATGCAGTGGTCCGAGACCGGCACGCGCCGCACCAGGCGCTGCAAGGCCGCGATCCGCTCGCCGTCGAGCATCGGCGTCGATCTCGTGCTCGTCGGCCCCGGTGGTGAGCCGGTAGATCCGCCGCTCTTCCTCGGGCGTGGGATAGCTGACGAAGATCTTGAACAGGAACCGGTCGAGCTGGGCTTCGGGCAGCGGATAGGTCCCTTCCTGCTCGATCGGGTTCTGCGTGGCCAGCACGAAGAACGGGTCGGGCAGCGCGTGCCGGTGGCCGCCGGCGGTGACCTGCCGCTCCTGCATCGCCTCGAGCAGGGCGGCCTGGGTCTTGGGCGGCGTGCGGTTGATCTCGTCGGCCAGGATCAGGTTGGCGAAGATCGGGCCCTGGCACGAACCGCAGCTCGCGGGCGCCGCTGTCGCGGTCTTCGTAAGCACCTCGGTGCCGGTGATGTCGCTGGGCATCAGGTCGGGCGTGAACTGGATGCGGTTGAACTCCAGCGACAGCGACTCGGCCAGCGAGTGCACCATCAACGTCTTGGCCAGCCCCGGCACGCCCTCCAGGATGCAGTGCCCGCGGGCGAAGACGGCGATCAGGAGCTGCTCGACGACCTCGTCCTGGCCGACGATCTGTCGCGGCGATCTGCTCGCGGATCTGGCTGTGCATGCGCCTGTCGAGCTCTTCCAGCTCGGCGAGGTCGATGCTCGTTCGGTCGATTGTGGTGCTTTCAAGATCGCGGCTTCCTCCGTCGGTTCGAGCTCAGCGCTGGAAGACGGGCAGATACTTGTAGGGAAGCTGAAGGATGATGGCGGCGATCGAGGTGCCGTAGACCTGGCCGATCCCGTCGCCGTTCCACGAGCCGTCGGGCCCTTGCATGGCGAGCAACTGGTCGCGGGTGCCGGGGAAGTAGTCGTCCCAGTACTGGTCGCCGGCCATGTAGAAGCCCTGCGAGGCATAGAGGTGGGTGTAGAAGGCGTGGCCGCCCCCCTTGTTCCAGCCCTCGTTGGCGCGGAACTGGTCCCAGACGTACTTCAGGCAGTCGGTGGCGATCGGTGCTGTCGAACTGGCCGGCGTTGTACAGCGTGGCGACGGCGGCCGCCGAGATCGGCAGCCGCGGCCCGCCGCCGGAGCGCAGCGAGTACTGGATGCCCCCTTCGGGCGTGCGGCACGCTCGAGGTAGCGGACCGCCTCCTCGATCACGGCCTTGGGAACCAGGAACCCCGCGTTGTGCGCCGCCCGCAGGGCCTGCACCTGGGTGACGGTCACCGAGCCTTCGTCGCCGCCGCCGGGGATATACGTCCAGCCGCCGTGCACGCTCTGCCCCTGGCTGGTCAGCGTCACCGCCTTGCGGACCGCGGCCTGCACCTGCTGGCGCAGCGATTCCTTGGTGATCATGCCGTAGACCGACGCCAGGAACATCAGGGCGAAGCCGTGCCCGTGCATGGGCTGGCCGCTGTCCTGCGACGGGCCGGTAAGAGGCCGGTGGGCGTGGCGCAGCGCACCAGGTACTCGACGGCCCCCTGGACGTTCTTGGCAGTACTGGCCGCGGGTCGGCGAGTTGCCGTGGGCCAGCAACGCCGTGCCGGCCAGCGCCGTCATGGCGACCGGGTACGCCTCGCCGCCGCCCGTGATCCACGAGCCGTCGTCGGCCTGCTTGCGCCGGCCAGGAAATCGAGCCCCTTGATCACGGCCTTGAGCGTCTCGGGCGTGACGTGCTTGGGCAGGACCTCCTTCTCGGCGCGCCAGCGCACCGAGCCGGCGCCAGCGAGCCACGCCGCAGCCGGCGAGCGCCGCGAGCGGCCGTCGGCGGATCCGTCCAGGAACGCACGCCGGCTCGGCGGATGCGGCCGCAAGCTGTCCGCCATGATATCTGGTTGTCATGGTCATGACGTAGCCCGCTCCTCATCTTGTCGTCGGCCTTGCGATGGACCTCGAACCGCACCAGCAGCTCGACCGGATCGGGATCTCCTGGAACTCGCGGACCTCCAGCCGTTTCGCGGCGTTTCGTCGTCGCGACCTGCCGGCCGGTCGCCGGGCACGACGACCTCGCGGACCGCCACGATCGGCCCCAGCTCGACATCGCTCAGCCGCGCCAGCCGCTCGGCCCGCGTCCGCGCGTCGGCGATCGCCTTCTCGTAGGCTTCTTCCTGGAGCTTGTCGAAGTCGTCGAGCACGAAGCGAACCAGGCCGCCTGTTGCAGTTCTGCCATCGGGTTGTAGTAATAGGGGTTGAAGTTGTTCTGCGGCCCGACCTGCGCCGCCGGCGTCCTGGGCGACGTCGAGCAGCTTGGCGACGAGCTGCAGCACGGCTCTTCGTCCATCTTGCGGATGTCGTGCCCTTGACGACGAGCTTCCGCGTGAGCTGGACCTCGGTCTTGGTGCGGGTGTTCGGCTGGCCGCCCGAAGAAATAGGGGTTCTGCATCATCCCCTTCTGGTCGACCAGCACCCCGCTCCTCGACGTCGAGTTCTTGAGCTTCAGCGCGGCGAACGCCTCCTGGATTCGCTGCTTGGCGTCGCGGTACTTGACGATCGCGTCGGCGGTCAGCTCCGAGCGGCGGAGACCTCGAGGTCGATCTCGAGCAGGTTCGGCTTGGCGGCGACCGAGACCCTTGCCGGCGACCGTGAAGCCCTCGATGTTGTCGGCCGGCTCGCCGGTCCATGGATCTGGCCGAAGAACTGGCGCCGTGCGCGGTGACCGGCACAGCCAGACAACGAACCAGCGAGAGCGACGGCCGCGATGCCAGACTTATTCATTCGAGCCTTCTCTTTGCCTGTGATCGTCGCAGGTGCGTGGCCGTGGAGACTGCGCCCTTGGAGGCCTGTGCCCCGCGGGCCGCGCGGATAGGCGGTGATCGTGCGATTGGAGACGGCCAGCAAGAGCGGTCGGTCAGGAGCAGGTCGCCGCCGACGGAGCCCAGGTCTTTGCCGCGGAAGATCCGCCGGACTCGCCCGATCTCGGGGTCGATCTCGAAGATCCCGCGCGGACGTCAGATTGCCAGAGGCCGTCGGGCCGCACCAGGACCTGGCCGTCCATGCTGCCGCCGGGAACGCGCGTCGCCCACAGGAGCGTTCGGCGTCTGCAGGTCGAGCGCGCTGATCTCGGCGCCGCCCAGATAGACGGCGTGGTCGTCGGCGCCCAGCAGCCGCGACGCCTTGGCGATCGGCCGGTCCCAGAGCACCTTCATCCGGTTGGGGTCGAGCGCGATACAGCTCGGTCGACTGCATCCCCTTGATCAGCAACGTTTCGCCCGCTCCGAGGGCGGGCTTCCGGCCGCCATCGGGTTCCGGTTGCTGCATGTACCGTTCCAGAAGAAGCGGTTCTGGCCCTGGACGGCGTCGGTCTGATAGCCGTATCCCCAGTCGAGGCGCCCCGGAGTCGGCGTCGAGCCGCGCGAGGACGCCCTGGTGCGTGTCGACGTAGATCGACCCCGCGCGATAGACCAGCCGCGGCTGGGCGTCCGGCTGCAGGTTGTAACCCCAGCAGATTGTACATGTTGACCCTGCCGGAACGATGCCGACTTCGGTCTTCCAGATCACCTTGCCGTCGTGCGGCTGGATCGCCAGCACGAACTGCTGCGGCTGCCCTGCCGCTGCTGCGGATTCCCTGTCCCTTGGCCGGCGATGAAGAGCTTGCCGGCGGCCAGGAGCGGCGGACCGTTCAGGTCGAGCGCGGCGTAGTCGGAGAGGTCGGTCGACTGCCAGACGACCTCGCCGCTTCTCGGCCCGCCGGCAGGTCGAGACTGGAACGGAGCGAAGATAGTTCCCGTCCTTCAGGTCGCGTGCCAGGGTCCAGACGCTATTCCCCGAAGCAAGGATCGCGAACCGGCTGGTGTCGACCATCTGCGCCGAAATCCTGCATCGCCAGCGACTCGAGATGATGGAACGACGCCGGACCGCCAGAGCAACTTGCCGCTCTTCAGGTCGAGGGCGAAGAGATAACCGAGGTAGTTGGCAAACAGCGTCGACCCTCGACGGTCACCGCGGGCACGGCGCCGCTCAAGGCGGTTCGATTCCCACTGGGTCAGCTCGAGCGGCGTCATGCCGGCTTCGACCGAGTCGGCGAACCGCAACTGCCAGTCGGGTCGACCGTTTCGGTGCCGAGCTTCAGACTTGGCCGGGGTCGACGGGCGTGGCCGGCTGATCGGCGCGATCGGTCGTCTCTTCGTCGTCGATCACCGCGCCGGAAGCGCCGCGGCGCGCCCGGTCTGGCCGCCCAGGGTCACCTTTTCGTCGCCGTAGCGATCCGCCAGCTCGGCCGGACCTGCTCGAACTCGGCCCGGCGCCCCGCCCGGAACAGCGCCAGGCGCCGCCTTGACCGCCAGCAAGGCGGGCGAGAGATCGGTGTCGGGGCGCTCGCGCAGCACCGCCAGCCAGCAGTCGGCCGCGCGATCGAAATCGGCCGAGCTCGAAGTAGAGGTCGCCCAGCCGGTCGGCCGCGTTGTCGCCGACCGACGTGGTGAAATAGGCCGAGTAGATCCGCTCGAGGTTCTTCAGCTCGGCCGGGCCGCTCGGCCTCGTCGAACAGCTTCTTCGCCTCGGCGTCGTAGAACAGCCGATAGGCCGCCTGGCCCGCCGGCGACAGCGCCGCCAGGACCAGCCGGCGCTTCCGCGCCACCGGGATGATGAAGCCGTTCTCGCCGTCGACGAACCGCGGCGCCTGGTCCTCGGGGATCGTGTAGAGCGCCTTGAGCGCCCGCTCCCACGCCCCGCGGCGCTGGAAGCGGTCGAAGTCGTCGAGCGCCTCCTTCACCTCGGTCGACGCCGGCGGCATCTGAAGCGGACGGTCGGGCTGGTCGTTCGAGACCTTGTCTTCGTCTTTTTCCTGGCCTGGCCTGCCGCCACCGACACAAGGAGAAGCCATGATGATCGCCCAACGCATCACGGTCGTGTCACCTCAACCTTGAGACTGCCGCCGAACGTGCGACCGCCGTTGCGCGCGATCTCCAGCGTGCCAGGCACCGGGAGAGAAGCCCTCGGATCGGCACGATCTTTTATCATCTGACGTAGTCGAAATACCCAGGCCGTGAATAAGACATTTGTAGTCGATCTTGAATCCCGTGTGCAAGCGAATTTATTAAAACTTTCCACGAGTCGTCGCGGAATCCTGGGGGCCGGCTATCGACGTGAATCCGTGCGCCTGAGATCGGCTTTTGACATCTTCTCATTCAGCGCGAATACGGAGGCCACGCTCCGGCCTGCTTTTCCTTGTCCCGCTCATGCAAGCGTACTTCGATGTCGTCCATCTTCGCGTGCAAGACGAAGTGCCTGTCCACCTTGATCCAGTAGTCCAAGAGGGCCCGACTGGCCGATAGCCGGATCGCGTCGCTCTCGCTCCTTGTGCACAGCCGGACGAGCTGATCGATCGCCAATCTTGTCGCTCTGACCAGTCTGCCGACCATGGAGTCGGCGACTCGCAGGCGCGCCCGGTCCACGAGCAGCCGGAATTCCTTTTGAACGGACCACTCGTAGGCCGTCGTGAATTCGATTTCGTGCCGTCGCGCCCATGACCGCACGGACCGCCCGCAAGCGACGCCCAGGGCCAGGCTCTTCTGCTGGATCTCAATCGGCATGGTGCTCATAGCAATTCTTTCTCGAGCTCACGGTGGACCTCGGTGAGAAGCCTTGAAAAATCCACGGGGGGAAGCGACGCCAGGATCGGAGAACCCACGCGCAGATCGAACGTCCGCGGCTTACGGAAGCCTCGCTCGGTCGTCGCACCGCGATCGCGCCGGCTGCGGCGGTTTTGCCGGCGGGACACGTCCCCGCCGCCGCTGGTCGGTTTAACTTCCCGACGGCAAAGCTCGCGCAAGATCGTCGTCTTCAGGTCATCGAGCCCGGGAGGCTCTGAGCCGTGTTCCGTGTTCGGTGTTGCGTGTTCAGCGAGTGACGAGTTTGCTGACGGGCAGGATGCCCGTCCCCCTCATTGGGTTCCTTGTCGAGATTCTTGCGCGTGGTTCGGTGCGTCTGGAGTCGTCGATATCGGCCGTCGCCGCTCTTGACAGAGGTTGCTGACGGGCAAGATGCCCATCCCCCTCATTGGGTTCCTTGTCGAGATTCTGCGCGGTCCGGAGTCGCCGTATTCGGGCGTCGCCGCTCTTAATAGAGGTTGCTGACGGGCAAGATGCCCGTCCCCCTCATTGGGTTCGATGTCGAGATTCTGCGCGTCCGGAGTCGTCGATTCGGCCGTCGCCGCTCTTAACAGAGGTTGCTGACGGGCAGGATGCCCGTCCCCCTCATTGGGTTCCTTGTCGAGATTCTGCGCGTGGTTCGGTGCGTCTGGAGTCGTCGAATCGGCCGTCGCTGCTCTTAACAGAGGTTGCTGACGGGCAAGATGCCCATCCCCCTCATTGGGTTCCTTGTCGAGATTCTGCGCGTCCTCGGAGTCGTCGATTCGGCCGTCGCTGCTCCTAATAGAGGTTGCTGACGGGCAAGATGCCCATCCCCCTCATTGGGTTCCTTGTCGAGATTCTGCGCGTGCTCCGTTGAGTCTGAGCTTGACGATTCGTCCGCATCGGCGGTCAAGACCGGTTGCGCAGGGAAGAGGTAACCGGCCGGTTGGGTGGGCTCGGTCGGGTCGCAACTCGGCGGTTGTCGGATCGCCCGGTGTCGTTGTCGGTCGGCTCGAGGTGATCCTCGGCGATGCGGAGGCCTCGATGTTGGGTGTCAAACAGGCTGCCATCGATCGGCGGATCGAAAATCCCATCTTCGGCGGTGGTGTGCCTGGCGATCTTCGATCTCGGCTGGTGCAGAAAGCGGCCGGGAGCCGGCGCGTTCGGCGGCGCGACGAAGTTTGGAAAGTTCACTGAGACTGCGGAGCACGGTGCGGTGGCAGCTCTCCTCGTATTTCCTGAGCTGCCGGCCTGTCGGGCTGTCGTCGAATGCCAGGATATCGGCCCGGCGGACCGCGTCGCGCTCCGCATTTTGTTCGAATACGGGCGGCTTTCGCCGTCAGCTCGCCGATCGCTCGCTCGACGATCGATACCAGAACCCGCCGCGCCTCCTCGGGATCCCGGCCGTCGAGCACGTCGGTCCACCGCTCGCGCACCTTCTTCACGAACGCGTTGTACTCGCCATCGTCCAGCTCGCCCTTGAGCGAGGTGAAGGGATCGTCACCGCGACCATCGATCGCCGCGCTGGCCGCAAAGATTTCGACGACCAATCTCACGTCAATCACGTCAAGGGGCTGGTACCCCATCAATCGCACCGCCTTGAATTTATCCGGCGCCTCCCACGCTCGTGCCCGTTCGAGCAACGAGCCAAGGGCTCTCCATTCGGTCAAAAGCCAATTCACGCCAGCGGCTGTTGAGGCGATGCGAATGCCCAGCGTGGTGGGATCGTCGGGGTCGGGGACGATGCCGGACCACGAGGTTCTTTGCCCTCGATGATCGTAACGTCCCATCCCGTGGAGCTCAGTCGGCCCGCGGGAGTCGTGAAAGAGCCGCTCGCCGAGGCGGGCAGCCTCCTCAATGTCACGCTGCTCGGCAGTCTCGAATTGCTCATGCGCCCGCGTCCGCCTGCACCCGCATAACCCGATCAACCCTCCAGGTCGCTTTGACTGCTACTTCGATCAGACTCCTCTCAACCGGATTTTTCGGGAGTAGCGTGGCAAGCCAGGAATCGAGGCGTTGGTCTAGCTCGCGGGCGTCTTCGCCTGGGACCACGTCCTGGCGCGAGGCCATGCCATGCTTGAGTGCGTTGAGAGATGATATACGGCGACCGCGCTCGGTACGGGGGCCCGTTGAGCGGGCCGCATTCCTACGATTTGCATCAATGCGTTTTTGGGAAGTGGGCATATTGAGAGACCTCCCGGTCGTTTTTGGTTATGCGTTTTCCGTGTTCGGCCTGAACGGCGAGGTTGCACCGCTCGCCTGCTCTGGGGTGCGCTGCGGCGCTGGCTCGTCGCACCCGCACCCTTTGCCTCGGGCGAGGCCTTGGGTCGTCTCGGCAAAGGTTAAGCTACGACGCCGTCGAACCGCACGAGAACTGTTTGCGCATTTTTTTTTGGCTTCGGGATCGGCATTTTTGCCAACGCCGGAATCGACCCTTCAATCGGCACAGTTTGAACCGGGGAAGTGAGCCCGTTCGCGCCGGTTGGCCCGGAACAGCAACTTCAGGGCCTGCTTCCCGTTGAGGGCAGGATTCGTAACTTCTCAATAAGTCAGGGCGGGGAGCCCCTGCGCGGGCTGGCCGGAAAGTCCCAACGGGACGAAATCGTAAAGCTCGGGGCGTTAGCCCCGAGAAGAAGCAAGACACCACCAATTGCTTCCGCGGACAGCCCACCCCAAAGCCCGGCGGAGCCGGGCTTTGGGGTGGGCTGTCCGCGAGGTTGCGTCCGGGATCGGAACTCGGGGATGACGCCCCGAGCTGTACGCTACCGCCCCTTCCGGGGCTGAACCGGCTCTTCCGGTCAGGCACGAAGTGCCAGGACTTATTGAGAAGTGACCAGGATTCTCCCAGAGCGACAGGAGTTTGTATCCGATCAATCGCGGCTCGCGACCTCGCTCAGTCCGTCGATACAGGTCGTTAACTTCAGCCGATAGCCGCGTGCGGCCCAGCCCACAAACAGTGCAGGAACGAGGATCGGCACACTGACCGCGAGCCAAAGCTGCAGAAGTCTGACCAGGGGATTTCCGCCTCCCCGTCGCCCGGCGGTGTTCACCAAATATTCGTAGACGAGGTCAGGTCTCAGGTGAACAAGATAGACAAAGAAATACAGCGCCATTCCCCCGGCGAGCAGAAACATGACGTGGGAAAGGGGCGATTCGCCACGGCGTCGCAGCCTTCCAACGGTGGTTGCCAGGAGCACCGCCAATACGTCAGCCATCGGCATTGCGCCGAAAAGGGCACTGTTGCCAGTGCCTCGCAGGAGCGGTAGCACAGCAAGGTCGACGGCGATCGCCGCAACGATCATCATCAAGCACGAGACCGAGATGCGAAGCGCGTCATGGTGTGCCTCCGCGGTCATCCGACTTCTCAAGTCTCAGACGATAGCCACGTGCCGCGCGGCCCGCGAGCAGCGCCGGGATAACAAGCAGCGGGGTAATGGTCGCAAACACCAGCAGCGCAAGCAGCGGATCGATCCTCGTTCATTCCGAAAAGATAAATATCCGCTACCGTTTGTCCGGGCCTGATCCAGAGGCCGGCCGTGATGTCCACATATAAGTAGATGACTTGCGGTGCGACGCTGGCGATCAGTCCGAGGACGAGCACTCCGACGCCACCAACGAGGAGAAACACGCCGCTTGGAAGTCCGATCTCGCCTTGGCGCCGGAGCCGTGCCCCGAGCAGAACGAGATAGAAGGCAAGCCCGTGCACCATCGGCAGTGCCCCAAACAGCCCAATGCGGGTCTGCGGGTTGGGAACGCGCGTTATGCCAGGCAGAACAACAAAATCCATGGCAACGAGGGCCACCAACCCCATCAGTCCGCCGGTCGTGAACTTAAGTCCATTCACAAGACCCCCTCCAATCCACACCACACTCAGCCTTTACACTCGGCCTGAGGCGGATTCTGGCCCATCAACCGACTCTGACTAGCTGCACCAGCTCAGCGACGATGCCCGCGACCTCGTGCTGAAGGTAAGTTGGCTTTCCCGTCTTTCGCCCCCTCAATCACGATCCCGTCGCCGTCGGCGATGCCTCGGCTCTCTTTCACCTCCACCGGAGATGTCCAAGACTTCGTCTGCTGGAGCCCAGCGACGAGCCTTTCCCCCTGCCGGACGCTCAACTTCACGTCCTTGTTGAGAGTCAGCCGCCCCGCCGTCATCCCCGGCGGCCCATCATGCCGGGCGACATGCAAGGCAAAGCTCCCGCCGGTTCGGGTAAGACGGACGCAAATCTGGTGGTGGACACCCGGTGACAACCATAAAAACCTGTAGACGGTTGCTGCCTCTGGTCCTCCCGCGACAGTTTCCAGAGCGACGGCTCCTTCATCGCCTTCAGATGAACGGGAGTCATATCGTCAATAATGGAATTGACGTCCTTGTTCTTGGGGAGGAAAACCAATTCGGGAAAATACGCCTCCTGTGCTTCGACCGAGTGTGCAGCCGACAGAAGGACGGCAACCACGACCACCAGTAAACGCACGGTGAATCTCGTCGCGGGCATAAGCATAGGCGTAGTTCCATCGAAGTTGATCGGGCAACGTATCGTACCAATTGCCTGATTCGCGCACTGCTCACGATCGAACCGTCCCGGCGCCGATCACAAGTAGAAGGACGATCAGGGCCCGCACGCTCAACCGCAGATAGCGTCCCCAAGGATGCGAGACGGGTTGGGGCTGGCTGGGCATATCGGCCCCACGGGTTCGGGCCGTCGACTTTGCTTCAATCAACGAATGATCCTCGCCTCTGGCAGCGACTCTTGAAGATCGTTTACACCTGCAGTGGTCACTTTCGTGCGCTGAAGCCCGACGTAGCCAAGACGGGGCAAACCCTTGAGGTGCGCCAGGCCGCTGTCGCTGACGTTCGTGTTGACAAGGACCACTTGCTCGAGCGAGCTCAGTCCGCGACAGATTCTCCAGTCCGGAATCGGTGATCTTGGTGCCGACGAGATTCAGCCGTTTGAGGCCCGACAGCTCCTTCAGGTGCACCAAGCCGCCGTCGCCGACGTTGGTACCAACTACGCTCAGACCTCGAGCCTCGTAAGCCCTCGCAAGTACTTCATTCCGGCGTCTGTGATCTTGGTCCCGTCCAGAAAGAGCGTCTCGAGGCCCGACAGTTCCTTCAAGTGATTCAGGCCGGCGTCGGTGACACCCGTCTGCTGCAGGAACAGCTCACGCAATGCAGAAAGCCTTGTCAAATGCTCCAGGCCCGCATCGGTGACCAAGGTACCGTCCAGGTGAAGCGCCTGAAGGCTCGTCAGGCCGCTCAAGTGTGTCATGCCCGCGTCGGTTACCGTCGTTTTCCCCAGATACAGGGTCTGCAATGAAGACATCAGTTCCACGGCGGCCAGACCATCGTCTGTGATCTGCGTCGAGCCCAGGATGAGGATCGAAGGCGAGTCAGCCCCGCCAGATGACTCAGCCCCTCGTCGCCAACCTTCGTGTTGTCGAGGCCGAGAGTCTCGAGGCGCGTCGTCAGCCGCTCGAGATGACGCACCCTTCGTCGCCGATACCGGTACTGCCGTTGAGCGTCAAACGCGCAGCCCGGTCATGCCGCGCACGTGAACCAAGGCTCGATCGGAAATCTTGGTGCGGCCAACCGCGAGCTCTTCGAGTTTCGTAAGACGTTCGAGATGAGCCGAAGCCCGTGTCGCTCACGGTGGGCCCGATGAACCTGAGAGCCCGAAGCTCAGTCAAGTCTGCGACGCTGGCCAGGTCGCGGTCGCTGACACCTTTTCGGCCAAACCAAACGCGTGCGACGTACCCGAAATAGTCGGGACCGACTGAATCAACGAGCCATTTCTGCCAGCCTGGCGTTGCGTTGGGACGCACGATGCGGCCGGCAGACTGGCCGGTCGCGTTCGGATTCCACTGCCAGTCGTAATAGATCTGGCCACCAGCCGCCTCGATCGCCGCCACCGCCTTGCGCTGGCACGCTCACGCGGCGGGCTACCCAGCCGAGCGAAACACCCCCCACCGCCACCAGGAGCATGAAACCACGCAGACTCAGCCGCAGCCCACCACGCCTCGGTCGTTTCGTGGCGTCATTTGACATGGCGGTCTCCCGAGAGAAAACGGACTCCCGGCCAGTGGACGGTCGGAGAGTCTGAGTTCGGAGATCCTGGGCCCTGATTCAAGTCCGCGACCCCTATCATAACCGCAAGTTGTCAGGATTCCGTTGCAATTCCGCGTGAGCTCTCGCATCTTCAGTTCAGTTAACTCGGCATCGAATCAGCGAACGATCGTCAGGGTCGGTAAAGCCTGGTTCAGGGCCTTCACTCCCACATCCGTGACTTTCGTGCCGTGGAGCCAGAGATTTGAGAGGTTGGTGAGGCCCACCAGGTGCTCAAGCCCAGCGTCGGTGACGTGAGTGCCCTCGAGTTCGAGATAGTTGAGGTCGGTCAAACCCTTCAAATGCGCCAGACCGCTATCGGTGAGCGGCGTACCGCTGAGCTGGAGATGCGTGAGCTTGGTCAGCCCGGTCAGATGCACTAGCCCGGCACCGGTCACGCGAGTGCCGAAGAGGTCGAGATAATTGAGGCCGGGCAGCCCCCTCAGATGCACAAGCCCAAGATCGGTGACCTGGGTGCCGCGGAGGCTGAGTGCGGAGAGCTCCTTCATCGACTTCAAATGAATCAACCCGGCGTCGGTCACCTAGAGGGTGACCAGAACCAGCGAGTGGAGCTTGGTCAGCCCCGCCAGATGCGCCAGACCGGCGTCGGTGACCGAGAGCGCCGGAGAGTTCTAGATCCGTGAGGTGAGGTCGAGCCAACAGCGTCAAATGGAGCAGACCAGACCGCAATGCGTCGCTCACGAGACAGATGAGTAAGTTCAAAAATGGAAGAGTAACCCGTCCCTGTAGTCCCAGCTATAATCAACGCGGCCTCCGCTTTGCTCAATCGCCGTCACGGCATCGCGAGTGAATATCAGCCTGACGGACAATCCATCCCCGTCCAGCCCCGATCACCAGCCCAAGGACGATCAGCCCCCGCACGCTGAAGCGGGATAGCGCAGCACAGCTACGCGAGGCGGGGCCGGCTGACATGGTGGCCGCTCTCTGGGATTGCGAACCGTCCGATTCACTCCCTCGATCAGATCATATGGAAGATGTCCGCTCGGTGCGACGGAATAGCGGCGGAGAGATTCGACGAAAATGATGCTGAATCTGGGCGTGCTCAGCCCGTGAGCGTCTTGGTGGATTGGTGGTAATGCCGCCGAAGGCGGGACCAAGATCCAGGCTGCGAGAGCGACTGCCACCACGGCGATCAATAGCGTACCAGAATTCATGGCCAAGAAACGGTTGGCGACGGAAAACCTGGCGTTGCGGCCGGCGAGAGGATTTGGTTTCAAAGGAAGCTTTCGTGCTTCATCCGCTTGCCATCGCCGGCACATAATGCGTCTCGCTGGCCGTCAGCGATCGAGTCCGTGGCTCAATGTCGACCGTGCCCCAAAGCCGGAGCCCGGCAACAGTCGCCGCTCGTCCGACGAGACCGCCTCAAGCGCAACGTCGTGCACCAGCCGATCGCTTGCTGGAATCGCGCGTCCGCGTGGCGCCGGTGCAACGGCTCGCGGCACAACCGACGAACGTGTCGTTGATGTCGAGCCCGACTCGCCAATTGCCGTAGACGACTGCGTCGTGATCCGCCCGGCGGCACCGCTCTGCGTCGAAGTGTGCGACGCCGTGAATGCGGCAGTTTTCATCAAGGGAGCGGCCGGCACGGGGTCGAAGAAGAGTCCGCTGACCACGGTGTTGGGTCCGCTAACCGTCGTGAACGTGATCACCACGTCACCGCTGATCACCCAGGAATAGTAGACCCCTCCGCTGAACGACGAAGGTGTCTCGGTATCGAGCACAGTGCCATTGGTGGCACTGGTGAGCTGGATCTTCTCGACTCGCCCCAGATTGCTCCAGTCGAGCAGGTACAACGAGAGCTCGTGCGAGGCCCCGTCGGTGATGTTGACGTTGATCGAGAACGTGGAATTGGAATGCCAGACGGCGGCGATCCGGCTGGAACCGGAGCCTGGGCGCATCCTGGAGCGCACGAGGATCGGTCGAGGTTGCCGCCAGGGTGACGGCCGTCTGGCCAGTGGCAGTGACTGTGGCGTAACTGGGATAGCTGACGGCGTTGTTGATGACGTTGTAGCCGTTCGGAACCGTAAACACCGACCCAGTTGCCTTTGGTCGTCTTGTCGGTACCGACGAAGGTCGCGGTCCCGGGACTTGGCGGTGGCGGCGGTGGCACCGGCTCGAAGAAGAGACCGCTGACCACGGTGTCGGGTCCGCTAACCGTCGTGAACGTGATCACCACGTCACCGCTGATCACCCAGGAATAGTAGACCCCTCCGCTGAACGACGAAGGTGTCTCGGTATCGAGCACAGTGCCATTGGTGGCACTGGTGAGCTGGATCTTCTCGACTCGCCCCAGATTGCTCCAGTCGAGCAGGTACAACGAGAGCTCGTGCGAGGCCCCGTCGGTGATGTTGACGTTGATCGAGAACGTGGAATTGGAATGCCAGACGGCGGCGATCCGGCTGGAACCGGAGCCGGGCGCATCCTGGAGCGCACGAGGATCCGTCGAGGTTGCCGCCAGGGTGACGGCCGTCTGGCCAGTGGCAGTGACTGTGGCGTAACTGGGATAGCTGACGGCGTTGTTGATGACGTTGTAGCCGTTCGAACCGTAAACACCGACCCAGTTGCCTTTGGTCGTCTTGTCGGTACCGAGGAAGGTCGCGGTCCCGGGACTTGGCGGTGGCGGCGGTGGCACCGGCTCGAAGAAGAGACCGCTGACCACGGTGTCGGGTCCGCTAACCGTCGTGAACGTGATCACCACGTCACCGCTGATCACCCAGGAATAGTAGACCCCTCCGCTGAACGACGAAGGTGTCTCGGTATCGAGCACAGTGCCATTGGTGGCATTGGTGAGCTGGATCTTCTCGCTCGGCCGACGTTCGCCCAGTCAACCGCGTACAAACGTGGGATCGTGGGTCTGACCATCGGTCAGGTCGACGTTCACGGTAAAGATGGTCGTGGAGCACAGCACGCAGCAGTGCGGCCAACGCCACTGCGCATTTCAGAGCCCGCGGGTCCGTCGTGCTTGCAACAAACGTAGAGTTTGTCTCGCCGGTCGCTGTGACGATTGCGTAGCTGGGATAACTCGCTGAGCTGCCGATGACGTTGTAGCCTTGCGAGCCATACATTCCCGATCCAATTGCCCTTGGAGGTCGTGTCTTGCTTGATCGACATGGCCGAGGCGCGAGAGGAATCACGGTCACACTGATACTCCCCGTGAGCGAGGCTGTGGTCGAATCTGTTGCAGTGATCGACTGGGTACCAAGGGTGTTGAGGCGTGGCCGAGAAGCGTATGTATTCCGGCATCAGTGGAAGTGAAGGTGTAGTTCGCTGGCAGGGATGCAGTGGGATCACTGCTGGTGAAATGGACCATGCCGGCATAGCTGGTGACAACGTTGCCATGTTGGTCAAGGGCAGTGACGGTGAAGTTATCCGACAAGCCCGCAATCTAGGGTCAGGAAGCAGGAACTGCGGTCGTTCGATGCAGGGTTGACTGTGATATTGTATATAGTGCCTTGGATATTCGGCGTTACCGTGTCTACTGCGGTCAATAAACGGGATGCTTGCTGTTTCGAGCGTGACAGTAAACGTGTGAGTGCCTGAGTCTGTGGAATTAAACGTGTATTTGCCAGGTAACACAGCCTGAGGATCAGTGCTGCCGAAGTGGACGGTTCCAGAATAGTGCGTATCGGATCTCTCCACTGGGGTTGATTGCGGTAACTGTAAAGCTTTGGGCGGTGTCCGGCGGTGTCCGTGGTTCGATGGGGATCTACGCAGGACATCCGGTATCGCGGCTGGGCTGCTGGCGGTGGGTCGAAAAAGATTCCGCTGATTACGGAGTTTGCTCCAGCCAGGGTCTTGACGGTAATGACTACACTGCCTGAGAGCTCCCACTGGAGATAAACGCCCGAAGAGAAATTGGACAGCGTATCGGTGTCGAGCACAGCACCATCGGCGGCGTTGGTGATCTGGATCTGCTCACTCCGGCCGATGTTTGACCAGTCAACCGCATACAGGGTGAGATCGTGAGCCTGGCCATCGGTCAGGTTCACGTCGACGGAAAACGTGCTGCCGGACCAGTACCCCGCGGTGCGGCCTGTTCCACTCGCATTTTGCCGCGCCGGGGGTCAGTTGTGTTCGCAACAAACGTGCCGGTTGTCGCGCCGACCGGCGTGACGGTTGCGTAGCTGGGATAACTCGCCGTGTTACCGATGACGTTGTAGCCTTGCGAGCCATACGTTCCGATCCAGTTGCCCTGGATCGTCGTGTCTTGCTCGACGGAGAGTATCGTCCCGGTGGCGGAACTGGGCGAGCCGACGGTGTATCCGATACTCCCGGACACCATCAGGTCGGCCGTCTCATCGTCATCGACGGCGTTCTCGTTCACCGGCGCGAGGGTCACGGCGGCCGTGGCGCTGCCGGCCGCGAAGGTGACGGTGCCCGAGGTCGCGCCGAAGGTGGCGGCGCCGTCTCGGTGTAGTCGGTCTTGAAGACGGCCGTCCCGCCCACACTGAACGACGCCGTCAGCGCCAAAGCGGCGGAGCCGCTGCGCGTGAAGGTGTAAACCAGACCAGTCACCCCGTCACTGGCAACCGACGCCGGGGAGACCACAACGCTGACAATCGCGCTGGTGTCGGTGATGGTCCCGGTGACTTGACTGTAGCCGCCGACCAAGTAGCTGCTGCCGGCGGACACGGTGAGCACTGCGGTCTCATTCGGCTCAGTTTCGTTGTCCGGCAACGGGGCGAGGGTCACGGCGGCCGTGGCGCTGCCCGGCGCGAACGTGACGGTGCCGGACTTGGCGGTGAACGTGGCGGCGCCGCTCTCGGTGTAGTCGGTGCCAAGCACCGCCGTCCCGCCCACACCGAACGACACCGTCAGCGCCCCAGCCGTGGAGCCGGTCCGGGTTAAGGTATAGACTAGGTCGTTCGTCCCATCCTTGGCAACCCACGTCGGAAAACAGGATATGTCGACAAATACCCTGTCGTCGGTGATGGTCCCGGTGGCCACCCTGGAAGGACCGATGCCGTAACCGGAGCCGTAGGACAGGGTCAGAACGGCGGTCTTGTCCAGGTTGGGCTGGCCATGGGCGATCGGGACGAGCGTCACGGTCGCGGTGGAGCTGCCCGCCGCGAAGGTGACGGTGCCGGCCGTGGCGGTGAAGGTGGCGGCGCCGGTCTCGGTGTAGTCGGTGCCGAGCACCGCCGTCCCGCCCACACCGAACGACACCGTCGCGGGTGGCGGCGCGCCGTGCGCGTGAAGGTGTAGACCAGGCTGGCCGTCCCATTTTCCGCCACGGAGGCGGGCGAGACAGCCGCCGTCACTTGCACGGCGGTGATGGTTGTGCTGGCGGAGCTTTGAGGGCCGATGCCGTAGGCGCCTCCCGCGGCGACGGTCAAGATGACCGACCGGTCTCCCTCGACGACGTCGCTGTCGACCAGGGGCATGATGGTCACCGTGGCCATGGCGGCGCCGGGCGCGAAGGTGACGGTGCCGGACGTGGCGCCGAAGGTGGCGGCGCTTCTCTCCGTGTAGTCGGTGCCGGACACGGCCGTCCCGCCCACACTGAACGATACTGTCAGGCGCGCCGCTGGTCGCCCCGGCCCGCGTGAAGGTGTAGACCAGCCCAGTCGTCGAGTCTGCGGGCACCGACGACGGGGAGGCGGCAACCGACACCTGGGCATTGGTGTCGTCGTCGGTGATGATCCCGGTGGCGGAGCTGGGGGAGCTGACGGCATAGCCGGAACCCGCGGAGACGGTCAGGACGACGGAATGGTCGCCGTCGATGCCGGTGTCGGCCAACGGATTGACGGTCACCGTGGCCGTGGCGCTGCCCGGCGCGAAGGTGACGGTGCCGGACGTGGCGGTGAAGGTGGCGGCGCCGCTCTCGGTGTAGTCGGTGCCGAGCACCGACGTCCCGCCCACGCCGAACGACACCGTCAGCGCGCCGCTGGTCGCCCCGGCCCTTGTGAAGGTGTAGACCAGCCCGGTCGACCCGGCCTCGGGCACCGAACTCGGGGACGCCGCAACGCTCACGATGGTATTCGACAGGCGTTCAATCCGCACGGCGTCGGCGATCACCAAACCATCGGCGTCGTCCGACAGTTGCACCTGAAGCGTACCGCCGCTGACCACGACGCTGCCCAGGTCCTTCCAATTGGCGCCATCCGCCGAGAGGTCATTCGGCGCCTCTTGCTGGTCGACCCGCAAGAAGCCCACATCGGTACCGTTGCTCAGGATCGTATACGGGGCATTGTCGGCCGCACGCGACGAGGCGGTCCAGGTAGTCGCGATGCTGTAGAGGCCCCGCGAGACGGCGAAGGTCCAGGTGGCGGTGTTTGCACCGATGCCGGGGCCGATGCCGTTGTCGGCACCCCCGAAGTCGCTCCCTGGCTCTCCCGGCACCAGGGGCCGACGTCCGACCATCCCGCTTGGCCGTTGTCGACGATCTGCATCGCCCCATTGGTATCGATATTCGTGACGGCCACGCTCGAGGCGACCATGCCGTTGTAGGCAGGGTCCTGGCTGGTCGCCGCCCCGGGGGCGATCGTGTAGGCGACGTTCCCCTGGTCAATCTGGTCATTGACCCCTGTGACGGTCACCGTCTGCGGGACGTTCCAGTCGGCCGGCGTGAACGTCAGGCTGGCCGGCGAGACCGTCCCTTCGGTGGTGTCCGAACTGCTCAGTGGGATGGTCACATCAGACGCGGGCGGGCTGTTGAGGTCGACGAAGAAGGTGGCCGTTCCGCCCGCCTGGGTCGTTTCCAGGCCCGAGTTCGGCGCCACCGTGATCCCGGCCGGGAAGATGCTGGCACGCCGCGCGGTCGCCTTGAGGCCGACGTTCGGGTCGTTGATGACCAGGTTGCCGAACGGCGTCAGATCCGCGTTCGAGTTATACTGGTAGGCCGCGTTGGCGAGCATGCTGAAAGTCGGATCGCCGTTCTGATTCCAGGACCAGGCGAGCCAGCCGAGGTTCAAGTTCTGGAAGATCTGCATCGCCCGTTGCGTCGAGTAGGTGGTGCTGAGACTGTTCGGGATCCCAACTGAATTCGCCGACGACCAGCGGGATGTTCTCGGCGACGGCCTTCTGCAGCTCTGTGTTCAAGTCGAACGGGTTGCGGCCGTTATAGGTCCCCACGATCTGCGAGTCTTCCTCCGTCGCCGTGTTCCCATACAAGTGGATGTCGAAGACGACATTGTGCTGAGGATCGCTGGCGAGGATCTGCTGCCACCAGGTGAAGATATCGTCGATTCTCTGGCCGCCGCCGCCGGCATCGACCATCAGCAGGCAGTTGATGCCGGCGAGCGCAGGCGGCCGATGGCGGACTCGTACGCCAGTGCCCAGGTGTAGTCCGGCGGCCCCCATTCGTTGGCGATGTCGAGGATGATATACCTCTCGTCCTGCTTGAGCCACTGCACGTTCGCCGGGTCCAACCATCGATCGACGACGGCGTTCAGGGAGTCGGGATCCATCTGGCTGGTCGCCCCGTGGTCCTCGACGATCGGCACGACCCCCTCGGAGATATACTGCCCGACGACGGCCGCGCGTTCCGCGGGGGTACTCGCCCCGATGACCGGGCCGAATACGACCCGGACGGCATTCGCCTGGGTCTTGGGGACCTCGGCGATCGATGCGTCGTTTTCGTTCTGGTCGCCGTACCACTGGGTCTGGTTGAACCCTCGGATGACGAAGGGGTTGCCGTTGGCGTCGTAGATGGTGCCGCCCAGGACGTAGAAGCCGGTGCCCGTGTTGTAAGGCGGGCGGGCTGCTGTGAGGAAGCCGCCCCTCCAGGGATTCGATGGCGGTGCGAACGACATTCGCCGCCGATCGGCGGCGCCGGCCCCGGTGCATCCGGGCCGAGGCAGCCCTCCTGGCGTAATGCAAGGCGAAGAGCGGTGACATGGGAGGTTCCTGATGTGTTCCGCAACGCCGACCGGGCGCCGCTGGGTGGCGACCGACCATCATCAATCACGGCCCGAAACGTAAAAGAAAACTCCGAAGCACGCGACCCTGCGCACCCGGGTGCTGCTCGGTCGATCCGCCCGCCTGATTGAACTGTGATCTGGCGCCATTGAACCGAGGCCGATGAGGAATGTCAAAAAAAAACCGGTAACTGTTCACGGGTCGACGGTAACAAGTGTACGGATAGCGTGAAGCCGCGAAGTGACTTCCCCGATGCGTCAGTCGATCAGATCGAAGGGCGTCTTTTGCTCAGGCATCAAGCATGGTGGCAGCGCGAAGTCATCACGCCGGGAGAGATTTGTCTTCCCTCAATGCGTGCGGCGCTGCAAAGGAAACCGCTGGACGATTCGGCGCTGGCGAACTCGTTATTCCGTTTGTGGCACGAACCAGCGGGACGCTGATTGAAGTGGTCTGGCCAGCCGGGATGAGAGGAGCGCGACGAGGACAGTCGAGACCACAAGGACACCATAGACCAGCGGATATCCATGCTGCGTGAAATCGACTTGCCCGGAGCGTTCCGCGGAGAGCAGTTCGTTGAAGACGTCCATTGGTTCCAGCCGGCTGGTTATCGGGAAAACGCTGATCGCGACGCCCAGCACATTGTAGCCCAGAATGGCCAGGATGCCGCCGATCACCGGCCTGCGGAACCAGCACGTTCCGAGAACCGCCAGCGCGTAATTGAGCGCGTGAATGATGGGAATGCAACCGACGTACGCCCAGCTCAATAAGGTTGGATTTTCCGCTCGAGGCGCTTTCCACGAGGCGAGCATCGTTACTCCATCCAGCAAACCCACAACGGCCGCCAGACCAACCACGAAGTTGGTCCAGAACCACAGGTCCGGCGATATCGGCCGCGATCTCCAGAAAGCACCGAGGCCGGAACCGAAATCCGCCGAGTACAGGCTGGACCCGACCACGACGGGCCACAACATGACGAGTTGCTCGATCACGATCGCTGGTTCGGTCATGTCGCGTCTCCGAACGGTGCTCTCGGGAAATCTGCTCTCTGGCGTCGGCCACAGCCGCGGTGAGCATGCCGCGCAGCTCCGGCAGCGTCAGTCCCACCAGCAGACCACGCCGAACGACCCCCTGAAATTCGCCGCGAACTGGTCGCGGTGCTGCTTCAATTCTGCCGCGACGTCGGTCGAACCCGGTGGCGGCAATACAAACGTCCCTTCGCCATGCCGCATCTCGATCAGCCCCTCGGCAGCCAACCGTTCGTACACGCGAACGACCGTGTTCACGTTGACCACCAGCTCCCTGGCGAGCTGCCGGACCGACGGCAGGCATCGACCCGCCTTCAGCAGACCTGCCAGACACTGCGCACGGATCTGATCTGCAATCTGCCGTGAAATCGGCGCGGCGACTCCTCTCTCGATGCGAATATACATGCATCTGAACCTTATGGTCTCACGGCCGACAGTACACAGTCATAGTACAGTGAGCGCCTTGCGGCGTCAAGTGACTGTTCCAGGATCAAGTGGTCTGAGCGGAGACCACAGAACCCCGAGGTCGCAGTCGCCTGCTCGGGCGCGATGGCCGACCTGGATGGTGGGCTTGGGATCATCGGGGTTCTTCAAACCGAGATGTGCGGAAAGGGAGTCACAACATTTCCTCTGGATCGGACTTGTCGAGCTTCTTTAATTCAATGTTCATGGCCACGATTAACCCTATGCATAAGTCGCCAGGTGCCGCTACCGCTGCAAACAGGACGGCATCCCAACCGTCACAAAGGGCCGAATGTCGCGGGTGTTGATTCCGGGAGAAAACTGACTCCCGGCCAGTGGACGGTCAGGAGTCTGATCTCGGAGATGCTACGACCCGGATTCAAGTCCGCGACCCGTATCATAACCGCAAGTCGTCAGGGTGCCCTTGCAATTCCGCGTGAGCTCTAGCATCTTCAGTTCAGTCAGGTCGAAATCGAATCAGCGAACGATCGACAGCGTCGGTAAAGCCTGGTTCAGGGCCTTCACTCCCACATCCGTGACGTTCGTGCAGTGGAGCCAGAGATTTGAGAGGTTGGTGAGGCCCACCAGGTGCTCAAGCCCAGCGTCGGTGACGTGAGTGCCCTCGAGCTCGAGATAGTTAAGGTCGGTCAACCCCTTCAAGTGCGCCAGACCAATATCGGTGAGCGAAGTACCGCTGAGCTGGAGATGCGTGAGCTTGGTCAGCCCCGTCAGATGCACGAGCCCGGCATCGGTCACGCGAGTGCCGTCGAGGTCCAGATAATTGAGGTCGGGCAGCCCCCTCAAATGCACAAGCCCAGCGTCGGTGATCTGGGTGCCGCGGAGGCTGAGTGCGGAGAGCCTGTGCATCGACTTCAAATGAATCAGCCCGGCGTCGGTCACCTGAGTGTCCGAGAGAACCAGCGAGTGGAGCTTGGTCAGCCCCGCCAGATGCGCCAGCCCGGCGTCGGTGACCGGAGCCGGCCGGAGGTCAATCCATGAGGTCAGTCAGCCCCGTCAAATGGGCCAGACCGGCGTCGCTTACGGACGATGAGTAGTCAAACTGGAAGAGTAACCCCGTCCCTGTAGTCCCAGCTATAATCAACGCGGCCTCCGCTTTGCTCAATCGCGGTCACGGCATCGCGCTGAATGTGAGCCTGACGGACGCTCCATCCCAATCCAGCCCCGATCACCAGCACAAGGACGATCAGCCCCCGCACGCTGAAGCGCAGGTAACGACGCCAGGAAGGCGAGGCGGGGCCTGCGGGCATGGTGGCCACGTTCCGGGATCGGGGAGTCATTGTGAGGTGAGTCATTCTTTCGGCTAAGATCATACCATGCCATGAACCCACTCGGTGGCACGAATCAGTCGGCCAGAGGTTCAATGAACCGCTTGTGACCCCGGCCAGCAGTCGATGAACTTCGTCCAGATCCGCTAGCGCTGATGGTTTCTCGACTGTCACCCTCGATCGGGGGACCGCCACGTGTCGGGGACGGAAACAGGTTCGCGATTCGTTTCGCATGCCTTCCGACCCAAGCGATCGATCAGTCCAGCCAGTTCTCGACTCGCAAGCCTGGCACTCTTTCGAAATCGGTGCGGTTGGCGGACAAGAGAAGCGCGTGGTTGACCAGCGCCGTCGCGGCGATTTTCAGATCCCTTGAGCCGATGCGAAGCTTCTGCCGGCGGAGATTATCAAATTGTCGGGCCGCAGCCTCATCGAACGGCGCAATGTTCGTGTCGAGCAGGATCATTCGGCCAACTCTCCCCGCCGCGCCGCCTCCCGTTCGGCCTCGCGGATCCGCACGCATTCCTCGTCAACTTTGCGCATGAATTCGCTGTCGCGGAACATGCCGACGACCTTGCGCCAATCCTTACGAGACTCGTCGGGCCCCTTCGTCGCAATGACCTTCTCCAAGGCCTCGACTCGTTTGGCAAGGGATTCCAAGGTCAAGTCATTCATCGCCGTCTCCTGCCGATGCTCGAACAGTCGCCTGTTATTTTACTTTTCCAGGTTCACTTCCTGGAATCCGAGTCTTGGGTTTTCCGTGCCCCCAGTTGCTCCCGCACCTGGCCTGCTCATCCTTTATGTCCAGCGTTTAGGCCACAATTGGGGCATGGTTCAGAATGACGTGTTTCGCGGGTAACATGGGCTGGGGTTAGAGTAAAGTCGCCTTTCGCTCCGCGAAAGGGCGTGCTTTCGCGGAGCGAAAGACGACAAAGAGACCCCGCAGGCGTCGACCCCAGCCATCCTGAACTGTAACCTCCTCTTGAACCATGCCACAACGGGTACTACGGGATCATTGGAGAATTCTACAGTCTCGCGGTTTCTGTCCCTCGTGCGGTGGTCACAAAAATAGCAGCAGTCCTGCCAGCAGGAGATAAGTTGAAGACCGTGTTCGCAACCTGGAGCATTTTTTTGGGAATTCTAGCCAATTCTCAAAAGCAAGTCACATGCACAACGAAGTAGCTGATAACGGGCCGAATCCGGTTTGGGTTCCACGGCCCACGTTTTCGACTTCTGTTCGTACCTCCAGCAACGCCTTGGGCCTGTCGCTCAAGGAGCCGGTACGTACGCGCAGTTGGAGGAAAAAACGCAGCAGCACATTCCTCTACGAAAAGTCGTCGAGTGGATCATGACGATCCTCCGCCTGGCCCCGTCAAGGGCCGGGCCTTCCACCCGCTCCAACCCCCGGTGTACACATGCTGGATGGCCTGTCCTACCACGTCGCACTGCTGTCCTTGGCGATGGCCTACGACGGCGACAAGCTGAAAACCATTGTCGACAGCCACGCCGCATCGGTGGCCGCCGTCCGCACTCTGTCCTTCAAGTTTGCCTTCAACAACGTGGTGAGCGGCCGGGCGAACGGGCTGTATCGCCGCAGCGGGACCGACTACCTCCTGAAGGTGAGCTACGCCGACGGTCGCTCGCAGACCACGTCGTCCGTCGGCGGCCGGTCCAAAGCACTCTTCCACCAGGTGGGACGGGGGATGAACCCGCTCGAGGGGATCGTCGAGGTCGACGACGGCGACCTCCCCACCGACCTCGACCCGTACCGCTACAACCTGTTGCGGTTCTACGGCCAGCTCAAGTTTCGCTGTGAACTGTCCAATCCTCGCCCAGCCGTGTACCTGCCGGTACGTCGGCCCCGTCGAGCGGGACGGGCGGCGGCTCGAGCGGGTCGAGCTGTCCCACGCCCGGGCCGACCTGACCATCGACTTCGACCCGTCGGTCAACTACCTGGCCCGGGTGGTGGTCGCCCGGTCCAAGCTGGAAGGCGGGGCCGGCAAGCCGGCACTCGAGCAGGAAGTGACCGAGTTCAGCGAGGTCGCCCCGGGGGTGTATTACCCAACCAAGGTCCAGTGCGTGAACCCGGTTACCCGCGAACAGACCTGGGGCATCGAGTTCAGCGACATCAAAGTCAACGAGCCGATCGCGCCGGAAACCATGACATTCCAGTTCCCGCCCAGGTCCTGGTGATGGACAAGGTGCGGGGCGGGATGTTCGTGACCGACGCGGCCGGCGAACCGACACGGCCCGCCACCAGCAAAGACGGGCGTCCGCTACAGCTGGCGACCGGGGCCGACCCAGGCGTCGCCCTGGCCGACCCGGAGATGCCGGCCCACCCCTCCCGGTACGAGGCTGGGTCGCTCATTCGCTGGGTGCTGCCGGTCGCCCTCGCCCTGCTGGGCACCGGCATCGTTCTCGGGGCGGTCCGGCGGGTCAGGCGGGGACGATCTGCATAAAGCCGATCACTCGGAGGCCGTCATGTCGCGGACGAAAAAATTGGTGGTCGGTGCGGTTGCGGTTGGGGTTGTCGGCGTGGTCGTCGCCGTCGCCTGGACGGCCGGGCTGGAAGGCGGGGCCGGCCGCCCGGCCCTCGAAGCCCCGGCGGTGGTCGAGTTGGGTGAACACGAAGACGGGTCGATCGCCGCCGCCTGGTTCACCTTGCGGAATGCCGGCAACGCGGAACTGCTACTGACCGACTTCCGCACCGACTGCTCGTGCAACGTCTTGGAGACGGAAGTGGGTGGGCGGATTCGCCATTCTGCGGGAATTGCGGCTGGCCAGCGGCGAAGTGGCCGAGGTAAGGCTCCGCAAGTCGGTGACCGGACCAGCCGGCCAGCCGATCCACTCCGTCGTCCTGTTCCGGACCAACGTCCCCGACCTTCCGGAAGCGGTGGTGCGGGTGACGGTGGCCAACGTGTTGGCCGGGGTGACCGCCTCGCCATCCCAATGGCCCTTCGGCACGATCCCACAGGGACAAATCGCCCGGCACGAGTTCACCCTGTCCGACTCGGCCACTCCGCCCCGGCCGATAGACCGGGTGGAGAGCAGCAACCCGGCTCGGCTGCGGGCCGAGTTGACGCCGGGGGGCAAGCTGGCGGTTGAAGTGGACACGGCCCGGCCCGGGCCGGTGGACGCGTCGGTGCGGCTGTACGTCCGCGGCGGCAAGGCCGACCCGGAATCCGATCCTGGTCACCGGCCGGGTGGTCGCCCCGGTCGAGTGCTCGCCGGCCGTGGTCCGCCTGCCGACGCCAGTCGTCGGCCGGGCTACTGTACACCGCCACCTGCGTGGTGCGGGCGACCAGCGGTCAGCCTCTTGAGCTGCGGCTTGCCGACCTACCCGACGGAGTGCGGGCGGCGGTCGAACCTGGTTCCAACGGCAACCCGACGCGGGTGGTGACAGTGACCGCTGATCCACACCTGCCACCGGGCCGGCGGACGGTTCGGCTGACCGCAACCGCCGGCGGCTGGACCGGCCCGGCCGAGATCGACCTGGACGTCACCCCCCCGGAGGGTTGATGTGAGCCGGGATGCCCACATTTCTGCTGCCGCTTGCGGTAAACTCCCACGCTTGAGACGTGGTTCCAAGCGATCATCGACCAGGCCGCGCACACACCATCATTATCGTCGGCTAGCCCCGATTCGGGTCGTTGATGAAATAGCCGAGTTGCATCAACCGGCGCCGAAATATCTCGATCCGATTCTTGTCCAGAACCTCGAGCGGTAACAGCGAGGCACTCACGGCCTCGCGGGGTATCAGTTTTTCTTGGGTGCGTCCACTCCCGGGAATCCGCAACTCATCGAGCATGAACGGCTCGCCCTCCTGGATCTTGTACACGAGATCGACAACGCCGAGCTCATTGGTAAACCGGGGCTCGCAGACGATCTGAGCATGGATGCAGCCGATCTCAGCGTATTTGATAAGCATCCGGTTCTTGTCGGCCTCTCTCGTCGCCATCACGAACGGCTTGCCCGAATGCAGCTCCAGACCTTCTCTTAGCTTCTCGGTCTTGATCTTGGTGTTACCTTCGATGATCACGTTGCGGACCTTGTACCTGGTCCCCTCGGAGACCACGAACGTCAGGTCGACTTGACCCGGATCGGTGCCCGGCCGGGTCACCGGAGTCACCTTCACCTCGAAAAAACCCTCAGAATAGTAGTAATCGATGAGCTTTTGCCGGTCTTCGTCGAGCATGTCGCCATGGTATTGGCCGAGGAGTACCCAGGATCGGCTTATGCGCGGCAATCTTGGTCCGCAATTGAGCAGCCGAGGCGAAATGGTTCCCGACGAAGCTGATGCTGTTGACCTTGACCTTGACCTTGGGCCCCTCGAAGATCTCGATCACGACCTTGGTGTCGCCGGGATTGCCCCCTTCGAGCAGGGTGACCGAGGCCAGGTCGTAGCCCTTCTCGACATAGAGCCGCTGAATCTGGGAGACCGCCAAGCCGGGTTCGCGTGGGATCCGCGCGGTTGCCCGCCTTCAACCCGGTCGTATCCTCGATCTCCTTCAAGCGAATGGCCTTCCGTCCTCGGAACTCGACCTTGGTCAGCAGGGGCATCTCCCGCACCACGAAGATCAAGGCCCACTTGCCGCTCTTGGGAGGCGATTCGTCAAGGTAGTACCGGACGTCCGAGAACCACTTGGTCCCCATCAGGGTCTTCAAGTCGGTCTCGACCCGGTCCTGATCGAGCGGTTGGCCGACCCTGCTCAAGAGCTTGGGTTTGATCTTGTCGGCGGCGATCGTGAGCGTTTCCCTCGAACTCGATCTTGGAGATCGGTCCCTCGGGGAACTTCCGCGGCTGCGGCCGAGCCGGCATCGGCTGGACCGCGATTGCGGATATGACCGGGACTCGTCAGACGTCATCCTTGGTCGTCTGGCGAGGAGCTGACAATGGGTACCCGCCCGGCTCCAATCCGGCGAGCACCGCGATGGCTGTTGTTCCCAAACCGGTTAGTGCCAAGACGACGAGCGGCGAGCTTCAGTCTGAACAGGATCATGGATTTGAGCACCGTTTCCGTGAGAGAGATCGCTGTTGTCGAGACCGTCCCGACGGCCTGCGGTCCGTGCATTGTGAATCGTATTGCCGCGTGTGCCGTCGTGTCCCGAAGCGTCGTAGGAACCGAGGCTCTTGACCACCGGCGCCACAAGCATCGCTGCCGACGGAGCGAGCCCGCGGCGACCAAGCCGGACGCGGAGCCGTTCGCGGCCCCGCGCCAGGCGGCTCTTGACCGTCCCTACGGGGCAGCCGAGGAGACGGGCCGCCTCCTCATAGGCGACGTCTTCCAGGTCACAGAGCAGGATCGGGGCCCGGAACCGCTCGGGCAGTCGCGCCAGCTCCGCGTGAAGCAGTTCCCCCCAATCCGCAGTCTCACCCTCGTTAAAGGCCGACGCTCCGGCTCCTGCCTGGGTCGCGGCCATTCGTTCGTGCACTCGGCGCCGGGAGTCGGCCGACCGAGCACGAAGACAGACGCGGTAAGCCACGCCCGTGCAACCAGCTTGCCAGCGAGTCTCGCGTGCGAACCGAGCGAGCTTTCCGCGCCAGGATGAAGAAGGCGGCCTGAAACGCGTCCTGGCCGTCGTGCAGGTTGCCCAGCATTTGGCGGCAGATCCGGCGCACCATAGGTCCGTGGCGATCGATGATCGCCGCGAAGGCGAGCTCGGCCACTTCGCGATCCGCTCCCATGAACCGCTCGAGCAATTGCGCGTCCGAAAGGCCGGCCAAGGGCCCGACCTTCATGAGCACGCGGAGCGGCCTCAAGACGGCGCCGTTTTGAACCTTCGCCACCAGCCGGCCTCCTCCTGAGTCACCCATATCCGCAAGAGTAGTCTTCGCTCGAACGCAGTTTGTTCCGGGATTCCCACGAAAGTGGCGATCATTGTCGAAATCGGCCTGGTTCAAATTCGGGACCGAAGTCAGTGGACACGCTCAAGTCTCGCCACTTCTTGTCGGCTTCGAGCCTCGCCAGGTCGGATTCCTCCGCGATGCGAACCGCATCGCTTCCGAGTAGCAGCCGCAAGGGCGGTTGATCGAACGCCGCTAGCCGGATGATCACGGTTGCTGCTTTGGCGGGATCGCCCGGTTGGGCGCCGTTGTAGTCGCGTTGGAATCTGGCGGCCGCTCCGACTGTGGAGTCGTACTCGGGGCGTCCCTCATAGATGGTGGTCGAAGACCCGGCAAAGTCGGTACGAAAACCTCCCGGTTCGACGATCGTCACCTTGATGCCGAGGGACGCCGTTTCCTTTGCCAGCACCTCCGAAAAGCCTTCCACGCCCCATTTCGCTGCGGAGTAAGGCGCTCGCCCCATAGCTCCGACCCGCCCACCGATGGATGAGAACTGAATAATGTGGCCTGATCCCTGTTTACGCAGCACCGGGATTGCGGCCTTGGTGACATTGATGACACCGAACAGGTTCGTTTCGATCTGGGCGCGGATGTCTTCGAGGCGTGTGTCCTCTATCGAGCCGATATTGCCATAGCCCGCATTGTTGACGAGCACATCGAGCCGGCCGAAGGCTTCGACCGCCGTCTCGATGGCATTGCCTGCTGCATGCGGGTCGGTGACATCGAGCGCCAAGGTGCGGACCTGATCGCCAAAGCGCTCGACCAGATCGGCGAGGTGGGCGGGATTGCGCGCGGTGGCTACGAGCTTGTGACCTGCCGCGAGCACCGCGTCCGCGAGTGCCCGGCCCAAACCTCGGGAACTACCGGTAATCAACCAGACCTGGGACATGGTAACCTCCATCGCCTTCTGAAAACATGATTCGGTCGCTGGCCTGATCTCATCGGGCGTCGATCCGGTCCCACATCCCGCCATATGAGAGGCTGCGGGCCATTTCCTTGGCGAAAATGTCGTGTGGGAACCCCATGCTCGATGCGACTGACCGCATCGAGTCGCTGGACGAACGCAGGTTCCAGCCGGATGTCAACGCAGGCGAGATTGTCTTTGACCTGGGCCAGTTTGCGTGCGCCGATGATCGGTATCACAGGCGTAGCCCGTTGCCGAAGCCACGCCAAGGCGACCTGGGCAGGCGAGTGGCCGCACTCACGGGCCAACGCAACGACCTCACGGACGATGGCTTCCTTGCGAGCGTCCGGGGTCATGAACTGCTTCATGCCGGGGTCGCTCTGCCGGGAGTCTTTGGCCCCGCCCGCCTCCAGTTGTTTGCCGGTCAACACCCCGCCCGCCAAGTGGCGACCAGGCTGTGACGCCCAGGCCCAGGTCCGCCGCCATGGGCAGCAGTTCCCGCTCCGGCGTCCGTTCGATCAGACTGTACTCGATTTGAAGCCCCACGAACGGCGTCCAACCGCGCAGGTCGGCCAGAGTGTTGGCCTTGGCAACGACCCAGGCGGGCATATCCGAGACCCCGGCGTAGAGGATTTTGCCCTGGCGAACGAGGTCGTCGAAGGCCCGCATGACCTCCTCGATGGGCGTGATCTGGTCCCAGATGTGCAGCCAGTAGAGGTCGATGTAGTCGGTCTTCAGCCGCTTCAGGCTGGCTTCCAACGCCTGCACCATGCTCTTCCGGTGGTTGCCGGCGGCGTTGGGATCGGTCCCCGGGGCGGCGTTGGTGTACTTCGTCGCCAGGACGATGCGCTCCCGTTGGCCGTGCATGAACTCGCCGAGGAGACGTTCACTTGTGCCGTTGGTGTAGACGTTGGCGGTGTCGATGAAGTTGCCGCCGGCTTCGAGGAAGGTGTCATAGACCTTGCGGCTCTCCTCCGGGGACGAACCCCACCCCCAATCCTCGCCGAACGTCATCGTGCCGAGGCACAGTTCCGACACCCGAAGGCCGCTATTGCCCAGCAGTTTGTAGCGCATGTGATTTCTCCTTGACTTAGGTTTCAGAGCTCAGCAGACTCCGAGACACATGAGCGAGCACTCGCTCATTCACTAAACAAAAAAAGTCAGCCGGCGACTGCCTTCCAGAACGCATCAAACCCAGCCTTTGTGTAGCGCTTTGCCTGTGCAGGCTCACGGGCGATGAAGTCCATCGTCGTATCGGCGATCGCGCTCATGATCGCCGACGCGAATGACGGAGGCTGGTGCCTCATCGCACCGCCGGCCGCGCACTCACGCATCATGTCGTTGAACTCCCCGAATGCGTCCGCGACGAGCTTCTTGCACTCTTCGGTGATGCGGTCGGACACCGCCAGTTGCCTCATCGCTCTCCGCTTCAAGGGATGTGCCGAACCCCAACCGATGTAACGATCCCAGAAGTGGCGACTCCGGTCGATGAGGCTCTTGCCGGCAGGGTAGCCGGTCATCATGGCGTCGCGAAGGTCCATCTTGAGTTCCAGATATAACCGGTTCAGCAGCTCGTCCTTGTTGGCGAAGTAAGTAAACAGCGTGCCTTCCGCCACGCCTGCACCCTTGGCAATCTTCGCGGTCGGCGCACTCACGCCGAGCATGGCCACCACTTCGGTAGCCGCCTCGAGGATTGCGGTCCGCTTGTCTTCGCTGAGAGGGCGTGCCATTTCTCTCCAAAAATGAGTGCCTGCTCAATCATAGGGACGGCCTGACGAGCAGTCAAGCGGAATCCGCGGGCCGATCGGGCGCGGGGGACACCGGCAACGCGCCCCCGCCCAGGTCCCTCCCCGCGAGGCGAGCAGCAAGGGGCATCTTGGGGACGCTTCGTTGGGATTACGGAGCAATCTCGACGACACTCGCTGCCAAGGGCGGCGCCTCGACGACGATGCGACTGCCAGGGGCGACCGGATACAACTTCATGGGTGAACCGGTCAGGATCATCTGGCCCTTCCCAAGCTGGAGTCCGAACTGCGCCAGTTGGCCCGTTAACCAACGCAACGATTCGATGGGGCGGATGACCGTCTCGGGATCTTCCACGGCCTCGACCAGCGACCTCGTTGATGCGGATGCTCAGGCTGTGCGCGAAGTTCGCCACGCCGGAGCCGCCTGGCCCCCGCTCCTCGAACACGAATCCCGCGTGCATGCCGCCGCTCGCGATCAACCACAGCCCGGGAGACCAGGCCTGGGGAACGACATAGTGGTGCAGCTCGATCACGGGAAAGACGGCTTCGATCGCCTCCCGGCACGCCTGCTCCGAAACGGCCGGCCCGGACAAATCGTTGCCGAGCCGCACCGCCAACTCGCCCTCCACGGCGAGATTGGCGAAGCCTGAGTGAGAGAGACGCGCCGGAACGAAAACACCCTGTGTCGAAGATTCTGCCGAATATCGGCTCCTGCATCCTCAACTGTTCCTGGATCGGTTTGCTCGTACAGCCCACTTTGTAACCGATGATTCGCTCACCTCGCCGTTCGCGGAGCCGGCCCACTTCAGCCTGGACCGCGTATGCCTGTGCAAACGTTAGCCTCGAAGGGGGGCAAGAACGCCGCCCCGGCGTCTTGGCGTCATAGTCAGCCAACTGGCACGTTGCCATGCGCTGGCGTTCATCAGGGCTCACTCTTTCAATTCCTTGATCTGGATGTCCTTGAATTGCACTTCCATCGCCGGCCCTACGTGGAGCTGGAGCGCAATGACACCGCTGAGGTCTCCCGTCGGGTCTTCCAGATCGACGGACTTGATGCCGTTCAATACCAGCGTGATGTGGTGGCCTTTGGCGGTGATCTCATAATCGTTCCACTCGTCGGGCTTTACTTTCTTGACGGCCTCGGGAGCGGGCCGCTTGATGATGAGCCGTTTCGGGCTGCCTTCCTCCAGGAGCAGGCCCCAGTATCCCTTGGCGACGTCGGCCTGGTAGCCTCTGGCCGTGCCGTCGGGCAGGATTCTTGTCCGGAACTGGATCCCACTGTTGCCTTCGTCTCTTACGAGCCGAACGGAGGCCTTCAGAACGAAGTCCGTGTATTTTTCCTTGGTTGCCAGGAATGTGTTTTTCTTGAGCTGATTCTTGCCCTGTTTGCCGATGATCATGCCGTCCTTGACGCTCCACAACTCCGGCTTCGTCGCCTCCCAGCCCTGGAGATCCTTGCCGTTGAAGAGCGGCTTGAAATCATCCTGTGTCGTCGGCGCGACCTGGCGCGATCATGCTGATGCCGGCCACGACGATTCCGATTGCCAGAGAGAGTGCGATGGCGCTGGCCCGATTCATGGAGTGGCTCCTTTCGTGCGCGGTCCTGCTATTCGGCGAAAGCCAGCTTCTGCTGCTTGTCGTCCCACGTGACTTTTTTTCCACTGCGCAGGGCCGCGTTACCAATATGGGCCGCCCGCGCGGCGGCCACGCCGACGCGGATGGGAGCATTGGGCTCCTTCCGGCTGCGGATGCATTCCAGCCAATTGCGCAGATGGTCGGAGGTTCCCTCGTGCTCGGATTCGACATAGATCTTGGGCTCGGGCCGCCAGCGCCGCTCGGCCCGGTTGAACTTCGGCCAGCCGCGGCCGCGATCCTCTTCGTAGAGAGCCAGCGCCGCCCGGCTGATTTCCAGGGTCGCCTTGGAGCCGCGGAAGATGATGCTGCCGAAATCCATTCCCAGCGTGTGGCCGCCCGTATAAGTCACCAGGAACCCCTTGGGATACTCCAGCGTACAGCTCAGGCTATCCGGACACTCGAAGGGCCAGTCGTAAGTGTGGCCGATGCCAACGGCGCTGGCTGGCGTGTCGCACTCCATATACCAGTGAACGGTCTCGATCGCATGGGTCATCAAGTCGGCGAGATTGCCGCCGCCAAAATCCCAGAACTGCCGCCAAGTCCGGAATTTCATCGGATTGAACGGCTGGGCGGGCGCCGATCCCAGCCAGGCCTTCCAGTCGAGATTGGCCGGAGGCACCTGACTTCTGGGAAGACTATTGACTCCTCTCACGCCGTAATTCATGAACCAGAAGGCTTCCACGAGCCGCACGACGCCCAGGGCGCCCGAGGCGACGATTTCTTTGCCCTGGACGTAGTGAGGCCAACTGCGTTGTTGGGTACCGGTCTGCACGATCCGGCCGCTCTTCTCCACGGCCTGGATCTCCTCGGGACCTTCTTCGAGGGTGTGGGTCACCGGTTTCTCGAGGTAGACGTCCTTTCCCGCCGCGAGCGCATCGAGGAGCATTTGTTTGTGCCAGTGGTCGGGGGCCGCGATGATCACGGCCTGGACATCCTTTTGATCCAGGAGCTTGCGGTAGTCGTGGAACTTGGCCGTTTTCGGACCGGCCTTGGCGGCGGCCTGGTTGCGATGGGGCTCGTAGACGTCGGCCACGGCCACCAGGTCCGCGCCGTCCACGGGCTTGGTCTTCCATTGCGGAATTCCGCCTGAACCGGATCCCTCGGTTTGGGGATCAGGTGATCCATCAACTGCAACGCCCGGCCGCCTGTCCCAATCACGCCGATCTGCACCCGATCATTGGCCCCGACAACGTTGGCAAAGGAACTGGCGCTCAATAGTGGACAAAGCGACATGCCCCGCTCCGGCGCCGGCGGAACCCTCGAGAAAGCGGCGTCGCGTGGTTTCATCGTTGGCTTTCACGCTGGTCGTCCCTCACCAGGGTCCGCAATCTCGAATGGAAAATGCCCCGATCAATCTCCCAGCTCAAACGGTGGGCCAAGCAGCTCTTTCCACTGCTTTTTCTGGGCGTCGGTGAGGACGGCTTCGAGCTTCTTGGCGTGGTCCTTGCGGAGCTGCTCGATTTTCGGTCGAATCTCTTCCGGGTTGCCGCCCGATTGCGCCTCCTTGACCAGGGGCTCGACCTGCCTTTGCAGCTCCTGCGTGATGGCCATGAATTTCTTCAGTTGCTCCTGCGTGATCTTCAGCTCTTTCCGGACGTCGTCCTGGCCGAGGGCAAAGCTGCCCTCTTGCTGAAGCGTCACCTGACGCAGCCGATTCAGTTGATCGGGCTGGAGCACTTCCTTCAGGTGTCTTGGCGAGCTTCTCCCGAGCATTCTTCCTGTGCTCGTTGAGCTTCTTTTCACGTTCCGGCCCGGTCTCGGTCAACGAGTCGAGGAATGGGCCCGTTTCCATGATCTGCTCCATCAGGTGCTGCATCAGCTTCTCCCTCTGGTCGTCGGAGACCTTGAGCTCGTCCAGGACCTTTTCGCGGAAAACGATGAAGGGCGTGCCCAGGGCCTCCACGAGCTGCTTGCGGTTCTCCTCCGGCACCTGGGCGGCGGCGCGCTGGAAAGACGGGCCCCAGAGCGCTGCCACGGCCAAAGCCATCAATCCGACGCGGAAGCGAATGCGACGCTTCATCGGGTTCTTCCTTTCCGTTGGAGTTCGTCTCGTCTGCAACTCATCCGCATGAACAAACAGCGTACTGGAGTCGTGGGCTCGAGCGGCCCAAGTCCGGCAAGCCCGCCATGGCTGTTCTATCAGGCAATCGATTTTCACGCAATCAGTCTTGCTAATTTCTCATTATTCCTTGCCGATGAGCCGCGAACGCAGAGCGACTGTTTCAGGTGCTCCTTCAGGTAGTCGAAGTGGCGTGCCATCATGTGCCGGTCTTGCTGGGTGCGGGTGAGCATGATCGAGCCCTCGACGATGGCGACGATATAGCGCGCCAGCGCAGCGGCGTCCACGGACCGCCCCGGGCAATACTTGGCCGCGGCGGCAGCCAGGTGCGGCCGGAACTCCAGCTCCATCTCGTCGAAGCACTCGGCCAGCCGCCGCCGGAAGGCGTCGTGCGTATCGCTGAGCGTCGTGCTGAGGTTGCCGATGACGCAGCCCCCCTTGCGCTGCTCGCGGCGGCGAATCATCCCTGAATCGCGTCCAGTCGCCGGAACACCGGCTGCAACGGGTCATCCTCGTCCGGCGGCGGCAGGCGTTTCTCGATCTCCTCCAGCAGCTTCCGACGCTTCTCCATGTGGCGGTCGATCACGGCGAAGCCCAGGTCTTCCTTGCTGCTGAAGTGGTGGAAGAATGCCCCCGTCGTCACCTGCGCCGCCTTCAGGACCTCCTCCAGCTTGGTATCGTGGTAGCCCTTCAGGGCGAACAAGCGCGCCGCCTCCCCCAGGATCTTCTCCCGCGTCTCCACCGCCCTTGGCTGCCTGACGGTCCTCATCGGCTGCTCCAAAAAACAGAGTAGTCGGTTTGTTATTGGAACGCCGACGGAGACCGCTGTCAAGGCCGCCGGGATCTGGCGATGGTCACTGAGACGTTTCAGGACATGAAACCGAGATGGCAGGCGAAACGTGATCTGCGTGTCGTAAAAAGGATGGGACGGCGCGTTCGCGTAGCCCCGAGCGGCTCGCGAGTCCTGCAGCACGCGACGGCTGAGCCGGGATGCCCATGTTTCTGCTGCCGCTTGCAGAAAACTCCCACGCTTGAGACGATGATCCCGGTGCTCCTCTGACAATCGTCATTCATGATCTCGGGAAATCACGATATGTCTCGACCCGCCGATCCTCTGGGGGATGTTTCCGAACAGAAAGAATGGCCAAGGCGCACCAGTCGCCTGGCTGTTGCAAGCCTGGTACTTGGGCTGCTTTCTTTCTTTTTGAGCTTGTTTACAGCCATCCCGGCGATCATCCTCGGGGCACTCTCGCTCAGGGAGATCAAGCGACCAGGTGGGCGAGTCTCGGGCACAGGCATGGCCATTGCGGGCATCGTCACGGGTTCGATCGGCGTGTTGCTCCTGCCTGCCGTGATCGTGCCTGCGGTACTGGGGGCGCGAGAAGCCGCCCGCCGGGCTCAGTGTGCGAACAATCTTAAACAGATCGCCCTTGCGATCATGAATTACCATTCGGCCAACGAGTGCTTCCCCCCAGCCTTCAGCCCTGATGAACACGGCAATCCCCGTTGCAGTTGGCGAGTCTCAATCCTTCCTTACATGGACCCGTCTATGCTCTACAACTCCTATAATATGTCAGTCGCTTGGGATCATCCTAGTAACTCGACTGCGATCAACTCGCGAGTGTACGTTTACTCTTGCCCAAGCGAACCAAGCGAGCCAGGCAAGGAGAACTTCACGAACTATCTGATGGTGACCGGACCGGGGACCTTTTACGACCCTGAACGAGGCGCCATCACGCTCTCGAGCGACATACAGGACGGCACCGCATCGACGATCTCTGTCGTCCAATCGAGCCGCAAGGTCCATTGGGCCTCACCCGATGATTTGGTCGTCGACGTGAACAAGCCGTTGAACCTGGCCGATTTCAAGAACCCGCATCCAGAGGGTTCCAGGCCATGTTCCTTGATGGCTCGATCAGGTTCATCAAACTCTCGACACCTGAGAGCCGAATTCGCACCCTGCTTTCGATCGCTGGCGATGAGGAGATTCCGCAAGGAAGCTATTGAGTTTTATGCTCCACCGCGACCGTCCCCGCGGCGATGCCGTCCAGCTCCGCCAGGGTTTGCGGCGACAGGGTCAACTGGCCGGCGGCCAGATTCTCGCGGAGGTGGGCAACTTTCGACGTGCCGGGGATCAACAGGATGTTGGGCGACCGGTGCAAGAGCCACGCCAGCGCGACCTGCATCGGCGTGGCCGCGAGTCGGTCCGCGACGGCCGACAGGGTGGACGACTGAAGCGGCGTGAATCCGCCGAGCGGGAAGAACGGCACGTACGCGATGCCTTGGCGGGCCAGGTCGTCGATCAGGGCGTCGTCGTGGCGGTGGGCCAGGTTGTAGTTGTTCTGCACGCACACGATCGTCGGTGATCGCCTGCGCCTCGGCCACCTGGGCGGCCGTGACGTTGCTGAGGCCGATGTGGCGGATCAGCCCCTTGCGCTGTAGGTCGGCCAGCACCGTCACCTGCTCGGCGATAGACCCCTCCTCGGGGCCGTGGATGGTCCCCATCGCGCGGTAGTTGACGATGTCGAGCGCGTCCAGACCCAGGTTGCGGAGGTTGTCGTGGACGCCGGCGGTCAGGTCTTGGGGCGAGATGGCCGGCTGCCACGACTTGTCCGGCGGGCGGCGGGCCCCCAGCTTGGTGACGATCACCAGTCCTGCCGGGTACGGGTGCAGGGCCTGCCGGATGATCTGGTTGGTGACGTGCGGGCCGTAGAAGTCGCTGGTGTCGATATGGTCCACGCCGGCCTCGACAGCTTCGCGGAGGACGGAAACGGCACCGTCCGGGTCGTTGGGCGGCCCCCACACGCCGGGGCCGGCGAGCTGCATCGCGCCGTAGCCGATCCGCTCTACCGTCAATGACGTGCCGGGGAACGTGAACCGGCCGCCGAGCTTGGTTTCATGCATTGTGTGGCTCCTTTCTTTCCAGTGTTGAGGTTGACCGGTGACGCTGGGTATAATGCGTCTGCTTACTTCACCGTAAAGTCTAATAAACTTTACCGCCAAGTCAAGAGGAGGAGTTTGTGAAACGTGACGAACGGCAGTTCCGGTCCCTTTCCCGCGACGAGCGACGTGACCGCATCGTGTGGGCCGCCAAGTGGGTGTTGCTGGAGAAGGGGTTGGATGAGGCCAGCATGGACGACGTGGCGGCCCGCGCCGGGACTACCAAGCCGACCGTCTACGCCCACTTCAATTCGAAAGACGAGCTGTTCAGGGCGGTGGTCGAGCTAGTCAAGAGGCTGTTCCTCGGCAAGCTCCGGAGCCCGGACGTCTACGCCGCCCAGCCGATCGAGGCGGTCGCCCTCTTCTGCGGCCGATTCGTGGAGCTGGTGTGCTGGCGGGATGCCGTCGGCTACCAGCGCGTCGCCCTGGCCGCCGCCGCCCGAACCCCTGCGATCGCCAGGGCGGTCTACGACACTGTGTTCGCCGAGGCCTGCCGGTCGCTGGCCGCCTACCTGCGCACCCGCAAGCTGACCCGAAGCCCGGAGCAGGACGCCGAACTCCTCCTGTCGGCGACGACCGGAGGGCCGGTGATCCGCCACCTCTATGGGGTGGAGGAGCCGAGTGCGGACCTTCCGGGCGATGAGATGGTAGGAACACGAGTGGATATGAAGAGAATCCGGGAAGCCGTCAAGCTCATCGCGTCGAAGTGGAAGATTTAGTGGCGCCACGACCAGCCCCCCGCCCTGGGAGCGATGCTAACTGGTGGTGCCACGACCACCCCCCCGCCCTTGGGAGCCCGGGTCGTTTGTTTCCTGCCGGTCGCCCAAAGACTATCATGGGCCGGTCGCCCTCGTCAGACTCGACGCGACCTGAGGGGAGGCGAGTTCCCTGTTCCTTGGGCTTGAGAGGATGCCGGTCATGGCTCTGTATGACGTCTTCCGCGACAAACTCTTTTCCGGCAAGGTTGCTCTGGTCACGGGAGGAGCGACCGGGATCGGCCGCGGGATCGCCGGGGCCCTCGCGCGGCATGGAGCCGACCTCGCGATCGTCAGCCGCAAAGAGGTGAACCTCTCGGCCGCGGCCGGCAGATCGAGGCTCTGTCGGGCCGGCGATGTCTGCCCCTGGTCGCCGACGTCCGCCAGCCCGAAGCGGTCGAGGCGGCCGTGCACGCACCGTCCAGGAACTAGGGGGGCTCGACATCGTGGTCAACAACGCCGCCGGCAATTTCCTTTGCCCGTCGGCCGAGTTGACACCCAATGGGTTCGGCACGGTGATCGACATCGACGCCAAGGGGACCTGGAACGTTTCCCGGGCCGCGTTTCACGCCCGGCTCAAGGACCACGGCGGCCAGATCCTGAACATCAGCGCGACCTTGCACTACGGCGGCACGCCCGGCCAGGTTCACGTCGCCGCGGCCAAGGCGGCCGTCGACGCGCTGACCCGCACCCTGGCCGTCGAGTGGGGCCCGCTAAGGCATCCGGGTCAACGCCATCGCCCCGGGCCCGATCGTCGACACCGAAGGAGCCCGCCGGCTCTTCCCGGGCGAGGCGGCCGAGATGCTCCGCGCCGCACCCCGACCCGGCGGCTGGGCTCGATCGACGATATCGTCAACCTCGCGCTCTTCGTGCTGAGCGACGCCGGGACCAATCTCAACGGCGCCATCCTCGTCTCCGATGGCGGCCTCTGCCTGAGCTCCGGCCTCAGGCCCGCGCTCGAGTTCGCCGCGAAACCCTGACAGCGCCGCACGAACCGTCCCGAGTAGAATCGAAGTCGCGAACGTCCTGGACCGATCAACCGGAGAAGCCGGTGAATCGATCGCGGACTCCCGTTCCCTGCACCGCGCTACGGCCATCTTCAATCATGAATGCACGTCTGGTTGAGTTGATCCGATGCCCTCGCTGCCGCACACCGGGCCTGGAGATCGCCGGCGAGCCGCCGCGCGAGCTGGCGTGTCGAAGCTGCGGATTGACAACGTTCCCATCGACCGAGGGGATTCCCCGGCTGGTGGATCGGTCCGGCTCATACGCCGCCAGCTTCGGCCGCCAGTGGAACCGTTACGACGTGGCGCGGCCGGAGGAAGACGACGCCACCTTTCGCGTGAAGACGGGTGTCGCGCCGCAGCGACCTGGCAGGCCGGCTGGTGCTCGACGCCGGCTGCGGCGGCGGCCGCTATGCCCGGCTGGCCGGTTCCTGCGGAGCCCGGGTGGTGGGCGTCGATTTGAGCGATGCCGTCACCAAGGCCGCCGCGCTCTGCTCCCAGATGCCCGAGGTCCTGATCATCCAGGCCGACCTGCTCGACCTGCCCCTGGCCGATCGATGCTTTTGACTTCGTCTACTCGATCGGCGTGCTGCACCACGCCCCCGACCCTCGGCGCGCGTTCGGCGAGATTGCCCGCAAGGTGAAGCCGGGCGGCGCCTGGCCGTCTGGCTCTATCGCCGCAACACGCTGCCTCAAGAATGGCTCAATCTCGCCGTGCGCAGCATCACGACCCGGATGCCGGCGCGGGTGCTCGAGCCCGTCTGCGTCGCCCTGGGAGCGATCGGCGGAATCCCGGTTTTGAACCGCACTCTCAACAAGATTGTCAACTTTTCCAACCATCCCGACTGGACGTTGCGCGTTTGCGACAATTTCGACTGGTACGCCCCGCGCTACCAGTCACACCACTCGCTCGAAGAGCTGAAACGTTGGTTCGCCGAAGAAGGCTTTACCGAAATCGCCGAGCTCTCGCCGGCCCGGCAAGGCGGGTTTTATCATTGGGCTTATGAACACAACCTGATCATCGGCAGCGGCGTCAACGTCGCGGGAGTGAAGCGAACGGAGAGCGGGAATTAGTGCTTGAGATGTTCGTCAAACCACTCGATGGCCAGCTTCTGGGCCTGAGGCCGGGCCTGCGCCGTAGATGCCGTAGTGAGTGATTCCCGGGATCGTGACCAGCTTCTTCGGCCCTTTGGCCCGCTCGAACGCTTTGATTCCGTGGTCCTTGTTGTTGAAGTACTCCTCTTTCTCGGCCAGGATGAACAGCATTCTGCATTCGGGCGCCTTCTCGACGTCGTCGACCGGCACGAAGTTCATCATGCGCTCGCGGATCGGCGCCCCTCGCAGACCCATGATCACCTGCGCACCGGGCTTGGGATAGCCCGATTCGCCGCGCGCGCGCTGGGTTGCTTCGTTGAAGGTGTGGTCGCGTTCCCTCGGAATGGCGATCACCCAGCGCGAGTCGAGGGCCGGCACCTGAGACGACCGTGGCCTTGACGCGGGGATCGCGCGCGGCCGCGTAGACGACGTGCCCGCCCGAATAGCTCGAGCCCCACAGACCGATCCGCGCGGGGTCGCATTGCGGCTCGCCCTGCACCCAGTGAATCGCGTTGAGCAGGTCGGTCGTTTGATCGAGCGGGTCGACCACCTCGCGTACTTCTTGCACCTCGGCGGTGAACCGGTGATCGGGTCGCTCGGCCGGCGCCGGTTTGGTCAGGATCACCCGGGAATCGCTCTCCCCCCAGCCGCGATAATCAAAAGTCACGACGAAGTAACCAGCCTCGGGCAAACGCGATGCCTTGAGGACGGAGCATCCCTGGCAGTTCCGCCCCACCCGTGGCAGAGAATGATCGTCGGCAGACGTTTGCCCTCGAGCGACTTGAGCGAGTAACAGCTCCGCGGACATGCGGGTCCCCTCGCTCATGATGGATGCGGTGCGAAACTGAATGTCCGCCGGTACGGTCACCGGTGCGGCGCTGTTTGCGCCATCGCGCAGCTCGGGGCGAGGGCGGCACCGCACACAAGAGACAAGATCGCTCGGTATAGGCGAATTCGCCACGATTCAACCCTCCTCAAGGTCAGCCGAGTCCCGAAACAAGCGTCCTCGATCGATCGTACGACCCAAGGATCGATCGAACAACTATTTGATGCGGACGACTTGCCCGCGATGATCGGTGGCCGGACCGTTGAACAAGGTGGGAAGAGCCCACGCGGAATCGCGGGCCGGCCCACACATGATCGATGTCGTAGATCGGCAGCCAGGATGGAAAGGTCCCACGCCAGCCGCCGGAGGACCGGCTAGCCAGTGAGTAACCCTGGGCCTCGAGTGCGTCGAAGCCCAGACTGCGGCTGGGCGTGTTGAAGTCGCCCGCCACAATGTCGAACGGCCGACCCTCCGCTATTGCCGCACGGCAGGCGTCGGCGATCGCCTGGAGAAACGGCAGCCGCGACTGGAACGGACTGCTTCTGCCATCGACGGCCAGGATCCGGATTTGTCGTCCTCGCACGTCGGCCGTGACGCTCATGGCAACGCCACCGGGCAGCGGCCGCCGGTCCTCCAGGCGGATCGGCCAGCGGGAGCAAACCGCCAGGCGAAACCAGTACCGGCTTATCGGGTCGTGCTGAATTGCGGCGATGGACGCATCCGGGCCCAGGTCATCGACAAGTTGCTCGATCCAGTCCGCGGGGGGCAGCTCGCTCAGGACGACGATATCCGGCGAGTGCCTGAGGATCTCGGCGCACTGCGCGGCCCAGGACCGCTGGCTGCGGAAGATCCCGCCTCCCCACTGGACGTTCCAGTGGAGTATGGTCACTCCCGATAAATCGGTGCCGGCGTCGCTCCGCACGCCGGCACTGATCATCGTTAGCGTGGGCCAGGCGGTTCCGAGGGCGCCGAATAGCGTGAGACCGAACCGCGCCTTGGGGAACGTGTGGCCGCGCTGGCACAGATCGAAGACAATCGCGGCGACGCCCACCGGCAATAGAGGAAGATACATCAAGATCGCGAGAGGCACAGTGCGGTCGCGGATCAACTGCCCGGCCAGCCCGAGGACGATGGTCGTCGTCAGCAGAGCGGCCGTCAGCCGGCGGAGAGCTGCGATTAGCCGGCGGCTCCTCAATGAACGTGCAGGATTGACGAAACTGGAATGCAATGTGGCTCCCATTGTGGGGGTCGAGCGGATTCTCGAGCGCGATCATCGAGCTTGAGGGCTTGGGCCTGGTCGCGAAAGCCTAGATTGACGGAACAGCGCTCGAAATTCCAGAATAGCGGTATTGGGACATGTCGTTCTCGTCGAGCGCTCGTTACTGCGATTAGTGAACGAACGGCCGTTCCGTAGATCTTGAATGACGGGGGTTTCGCATGCGGTTCGCCAACGTCGGAAAGTTCGCTGTCCTCGCGACCGTCGCTCTTTGCGCAGCATGGGTAACATCCAGGGTGGTCGGCCAAACCCGAAATTCCAAAAAAAAGCAGGTGCCAACGAAGACAGTATCGAGACCCGCGGTGGACGCCGTCGCGTCTGGGCCCGAACCCAAGTCGGTTGTCGAATTTTTCAAGCCAACGTCGCCAATCGCCGAACAAGCAAGAAAAATAGAGCTTGATCGAGCGGCGAGGGAGCTAGTTATCCCAGAGTCGCTCGTCTCATCGGGCGGCATGGATGGTGCGTTGCACGTCACGGCTGTGGATGGAAATGTGAACGTATCCCTCGCCTCGAGTTTAATCGAAGCGGATCCGACGATCTCTTACCTCTGGTCTCTCCGGGTTTTTGATGACTCTCGTAACCGGAAAATGTTGTCCGAACATTATTACGAGAGTGAAATGTTCAAGATTGCACTGCGTCAGCAGACGTCGCAGACATTTCGTGAGTCATTCGCGCTTGCGCCTGGGGCTTACAGGGTTCAGGTGAACCTCCATCGAATTCCCGACGGCTTCGATCTGTCGAAGCTGGCGGATAAAGATGTGTGGCAGCGCAATGCGGTAATTTCAGCTTACGGAAAAGTCAAAGTGACGCAGTGATTTGGCGGAGCTCGAAGTGGGGCAGCAGCGAGGCGTCCATAAATCTGCCGCAAAAGCGACAAGAGACCGTGTACCCGTTGTCAATTGATCAAGGACCAACGACCGATGGACTGACATACTGTTGCACTGCACCAGGATCTTTCGGCTCGAGATCCTCCTTGGCCTCGAGCTGCTGGCGCACGGCGTTGATCAACTCCTCTGGCAAGGGGAGCGTCCAGTCATTGACCTGGCCGGGCCGCACCGAGAAACGCCCCTCGAGCTGCCGCCAGTAAGACGCGGCAACCGTAACACCACCCTTGTAGCGTGTGAGGCGGTCTCCCACTCCGAGGGGGTCTTTACCACCTGCCGGATCACTCGAGTAAGTCTGTACCTCAAATTGATCTCCATTGGTTTCGCCGGTGTGAGCAAGCACTGCAAACCGCTCACCCTCGATCGCTTTATTCTGGCGAGCACAAGGCCGCAAGACGATTAAACGCCGAACGAGGAAGCTCCCGGGGTCCATCGCAACCGCATCCGATTCGGAACGGGCATTCTGAGAATGAACGTCACCGAATACACGCTGAAGGCCGAGGGACAACGCATTGTCGTAGAAGTTCCACAGATCGAGCTTCGTCGCTCCGCCGATCTCCGACTGTTTCGTGTCCTGGCCCGTAGAGGATCGTGCGGCGCCGTTCAAAACCGTCCGAGTCGACGACCTTCCAATTCAACGCAGGTTGGAATGTGGTGGGTGCCTGAATGAACGTCACTGCCATGCGGAGGTCATTCGCGGCGAGATCCGCCGGCCACTCGACGCGAAGTTTGACCGAGGACTGAACCGGCAGCGGATTCGGACAGACGATCGTTTTGGCAACACTTGTCCCGGGCAAGACGTTGAGATTGCCACTACATTTCCAGGTGCACTGATCACCCTCGGACCGGGAGAGCAGGAACTGCCAATCGCCGGGGTGGACCACGCCGAAATCGACCAGGCCGCCAGCATCCGACTCACGGCTGATGGCTTGCCCGAACAGACCGGATGAGGAACTCTGGAGCGTGGCCTCGTAGCCGGCCGCGGGGGGACCGTCGAGCGTCTCCATCGTGAGCTTGAACGTCACGGGGATCCAGTCGGGAGCACGAGGCGATTGCGCCGCCGTGGACATCGTTTGCAATTGCTTGAGCATCTCCACCGCGGTCGACTGCGATTGGGTGAGAAGCTCGATCGTCTTCGCCTGGTTTGTGGCCTGGGCCTCGGCCAATCGCCGGGTGGCGAGCGCCGCAGCATTCGCGGATTGGTTCGACTGCTGCCAGACCAACCCCACGAGCGAAAGGCTGGCGAAGGTGCCGATCAGACAGGCGGTGTTGAGCGCGCGTTGGGTCATGAGTCTCCCTCCTCATTTCATCGGGTCAGAGCCAGCATCCCTTGGCCGACAGATCAGCCTGGAACGCCCAATGTGACCCTGGCCCATTCCCCGATAACTGGTCGGTCGTGATGATAAGCAAAGCCGGGATGATTGACCAGCCGGCAGGTCATCCCGACCAAGGTTTATCGCTCGCCTCTCGTTTGTACGAAACGGATCCGAGCGTCTCTTACTTCGGGTCGCTCCGGGATCGATGGAGCATCAGGCGGGCGAGTGGCACGAGGGCGGTCGGACTCGGGAGCCACCGCGCAATCGCGTAAGGCGAATGTGCAAGGCGACAGCCCCTCGGCAGGGCGATGACGGACCGGTCCTGGGCGATCGTCGCCGGAAGAAGAGTATCTGTCTGATCGATGGGGGAGATCTGGTCTACTCGAGTTCGCTGAATGTACTCGGTAGGGATATGGAATTTGAACGACCTGGGATCACTCCAAAGGGGCAGAAGCAGGTTCAACGCGGCAAACCGTGGCGTTTGCGAGAACACCAGGACCTCAAAGTCTGCTCCCCTGGTTTCAAGATCCTTTCAACATCTGCCGACGTTTCAACCAGCGGGTGGATGACCAAGTTCGGTGATTCATCACGCAGCACGAGTCCATTCCAAAGGTCGGATCCAGCAGGGATACTTCACAGGCTGGTCGGATACGTTCTTGACGCGCGCAGTCTGATCGCCAGCCGCTTCTCAGGGCTCGATTGATCGACGCTTCCCTCTCGCGCCTCGATGACGCACACCCTCTAGTTTGTCGATTCGCATCGGGTCGCCCGCCGCCGTCGGAGGCTCGGGCTTGCTGACAATCGTCAGTTTCGGAATCTCCGTCTTCGGTTTCGACGATGGCGTAGAGGCGGCTGAAAGCGCCGTCGATTTTTGCCGTCGGTTTTGTGTTGATTATCTCGTGGGTCTTATCCATCATGATGAGCCAGTCACGGAACACCATAACCCCTGTGTAGCCAGCGCCGATCAGGACGAAGATCAGGACAGCGGCGGTGTATTTTCGCGAGCCGTCGAAACGAAGGGGTTTGCGGGATATGATCGCGTCGCTTGAGCGCACTGGCGGAAGCATGGGACTTCGAGTGAAGGGCTGCTCGCTTTCCCCGCCATTCCGCTTCGTCGATTCGTCGAGACCGACAAATGATCTCGATTCTTCTTCGCTGAAGAACTGGCGCAGTGTCCTGAGCTTGGTATCTCCGACGGTGTGGAGGTCGTCGACGTCGCCGCTCGGTCTCGGATCGAAAGCGAACGCACGTCCACAGTAACTGCAACGGACCTTCGCACCGGGGCGAGATCGTTTGGGTGGTGTAGCCGACCTGCCGGCAATGAGGGCAATTCAAGGCTGTCTTCAGTGACATGGAATGCCTCCGAGAAAAGGTCCCCGTCGCGGGCAGCCCGGCTTCTTCAGATTGGCTTTCCGGGCAGCCGCTAACTCACTCCCCCGTGGGGTAATCCATGTACGTTGTCCGACAGCGGAGACCACTTTTCCACAGTTCGCACTCTGCTCGTTGAGTGTTGCAAAACCTACGGCGCAATCCCGCGCGCGAGGCGTTTGCACGAACATTCATCGAAAGTTGTGCGCCACATTCTGTCGATGTCACGAACATTTTATTCTCGGATTTCGAAAAGTTCAAGCACGTAACACCAAACCGCATGAGTCTTAATGACTTGGAACTCCCTCACACGACGGCAGCCGGGGAGCGGTAGCAACGGATGCGTGCATCGGGGCGAGATCGCTATGGCGTTGCGTGTCCGACGTGCCCGCGGTGTGGGTGGTCCAAGGCTGCAGTGAGCGGCATGGCTGGCCCCCGCGCAGGTATTCCGACTGCGCGCTGGCCCGATTCATCGAGGTCGCTTCGTTGCCAGCCGCGCCGCGCTAGAGAGCTGCCCGGTGCGCCGGCCTGCGAATCACCCCTCCGGAGGCCAGACCAGCCGATCGATCCACTCGGCTGACTCAACCAGTACTTCCGACATGACGACGATCAGAAACCACAAAGTCAGAACCGAAACGACCGACCAGCGCGTTGGCGAGGGACGTTCCGCCGGAGACAGCGATTCGACCCTTCCCAACTGTTCGTCTCGTTCGGCTGGCTTCTTGTCGGGCTTTGTTATCGCGACGAAGGCGCGCCGGGTCCTGGGCAAGAACATCACGACGAGCAGAAAAAACGGGAGCACTTTGTCGGCCGCGTGATATGGCCACCAGGCCGGATCGAACGGGACGCTAAAGTCGAGGATCCACCGGATGACCATGATCTCGATGACCGACCGGAAGACATACCAGGCAACCGCAAACCACCAGCCTGCCGGCCGCCGGTGCCACAGCATCAAGGCCAGGAAGGGATTCACGATCACGCCCAGTACGGCCTCGATCAGGCTCGCAAACGACTCGGCGACGCCCATCTCGCGGAACGTCAAGAGCTGCTGAGCCAGCGTGATCGATGCGCTCGACGCCAGGCCGACATGAATGAGCGCGGCGAGGCGGACGATGCGGATCCCGTCGAGCCGGGCGTCGGTCCCGGCGTGCGAGCCGCGAAGCGCCCGCCGTCCAAGGACCAGGGCCGCCGCCACGAGCACGAACGGCAAGGCGCACAGGTTCCACCACCACATCAGTGTGAGGAAATCCCACTCGAACGGACCGTCGCTCACGGGCATTGAGCACTCCGCGTCAGCTAATTGTCATGTCAGTAGCATCGTGGATCACGTGGCCGTGGACGTCGGTCAGCCGGCGCGAGGTGCCGTTGTGGTTGTAGGTGAGCTTCTGGTGATCGAGGCCGAGCAGGTGCAGGATGGTGGCGTGGAAGTCGTGGACGTCGACCACGTTTTCGACGGCCTGGTAGCCGAATTCGTCGGTGGCGCCGAAGCTGAAGCCGTGTTTGACGCCCGCGCCGGCGAGCCAGGCGGTGAATCCCTTGGGGTTATGGTCGCGGCCCTGCGTTCCTTTCTGGAACGTGGGCATGCGGCCGAACTCGGTGGTCCAGACGACCAGCGTGTCGTCGAGCAGGCCCCGGCTCTTGAGGTCGACGAGCAGGGCCGCGGCGGGCTGGTCGAGGATCGGGCCGTGGCGGTTGTAATCGGACTGAGATGCGCCGGTGGCCATCCCAGTTGAGCACGCCTTCGCCCATGGCGAACGCGCCGTTGTAGAGGGTGACGAACCGCACGCCGCGTTCCAGCAGCCGGCGGGCCAGCAGGCAGTTGCGGCCGAAGGCGGCCGTGAGCGGGTTGTCGGAGTTCGAGCCCGTAGAGCGCCCGCGTCGCCGGGCTCTCTTGCGACAGGTCGCCGACTTCGGGCGCGCTCTGCTGCATCCGGCCGGCCAGCTCGTAGGCGGCGATCCGCGCCGACAGCTCGGCGTCGCCGGGGTTCCGCTTCAGGTGCTCGATCGTTGAGCAGATCGCAGGAAATCGCGGGCCGCCTGGTCGTCGCCGGGCGAGATCTCCGGCGGCCGGGCCAGGTGGCTGATCGGCCGGCCGTCGTTGAAGGCCGTCCCCTGATACACCGCCGGCAGGAAGCCGTTGGTCCAGTTGGCCGGCCCTTGCTGCGGGTCGCCCCGCGGGTCGGGAATCGCCACGTACGCCGGCAGGTCCTGGTTCTCGGTCCCGAGTGCGTAGCTGACCCACGCGCCGGCGCTCGGGAACCCTCGAGCGTGAACCCCGTGCTCATGAACATCTCGCCGGGCCCGTGCGTGTTCGTCTTCGAGGTCAGCGAGTGGATGAAGCACATCTCATCGGCGCACTCGGCCAGATGCGGCAGCAGGTCCGAGATCCACTTGCCGGTCTGGCCGCGCTGGCCGGAACGTCCAGGGGCTTCGGGCCAGGTTGCCGTTCTCGCCCTGAAACGTGATCAGCTTCTCGACGCCGGGCATCGGCTGGCCGTCGCGCTTCTCGAGCGCGGGCTTGTAATCCCAGGTGTCGAGGTGGCTGACCGCCCCCGTGCAGAAGATATGCACGACCCGCTTCGCCTTGGCCGGGAAGTGCGGCGGCCGCGGTGCCAGCGGGCTCGTGGCTGATCGAGTGTCCGTCGCCCGGTCGGCTTGGTGTCATCGCCGGCCAGCAGGCCGTCCTCGGCGAGGAGCGCGCCGAGCGCGATGCCGCCCATGCCCGTCCCCATGTGGGCCAGGAATTCGCGGCGGTCGAGCAGGTGGCGGCCCAGGAGCACCGAGGGTCGAGGACGCATGGGGGAACTCGCTCTTTCTGCCGGCCGCGCTATTACTGCCGGACATTGCGCTCGCCAAGCAAGTAACAGCGCAGATGGTCGTTCAGAGACTCAAGGAACATAGACGAACTCGTTGGCATTATACAGCGCCGGCAGAACGCGGCGGCGCCGTGGGACTGGATCAACGCGATCGCTGCGTTCTGTTCCGATGGGGACGGCGAGCGGCCGAAGCCAGATTGAAGCCGCGCTGGGCCTGTCGGCGGGGTCGGGGCCGGCCTCGGCCTCCAGCCGTTGGGCGAAAATCGCGGCCTGCTGGATGACGAACTGGCTGTTGAGCAGGTTGAGGGCCTGGAGGGCGGTCGTCGAGACATTCCGCCGCGGGAGCGCACCAGGGCCGCGTCGGGGCAGTCGAAGGCGCCGAAGGTCGGGTCGGGCTGGCTGCGAGGCTTGAACTGGTAGACCATCCGGCGGAACATCGTCCGGGCTCAGCTCGGCCCGCGGCTTGTAGATCGCCACGTAGTTGGTGTTCGTCTTCCCAGATGTAGTAGCCCGGGCCGCCCATCCGGCGGTCGAGCTGGCCGCTGGCGGCCAGGATCGCGTCGCGGATCGCCTCGGCCTCGAGCCGCCGCGGCGATCATCCGCCAGAGCAGCCGGTTGTCGCGGTCGATCGCCCTGGCCTTGTCGTCGAGCCGGCTCGACTGGCGATAGGCGGCCGACGTGACGATCAGCCGGTGGATCGGCTTGAGCCGCCAGCCGCTGGCGATATAGGTCGCTCGCCAGCCAGTCGAGCAGCTCGGGATGCGACGGGGCGGCGCCGTTGAAGCCGAAGTCGCTGGGCGTGGCGACGATGCCCCGTGCCGAAATGGTAATGCCAGAGCCGGTTGACCATCACCCGCGCCGGCAGCGGGTTGGCCGGATCGCCGATCCAGCGCGCCAGTGCGGCCGCCGCTGCGGCTTCCGGCTTGCGCTGGATCGATCACGAGCGCCGGGACGATCGATGCCACCCCCGACGGCGGCACCTCCGGCCCTCGTCGGGTCGGGTCGCCGCGGACCAAGCAGGTGCGTCGGTCCGGGCTGGCGGAAGGTGCCGGCATAGACCTTCATCGTCGCTCCGAGCGGCGCCAGCCGCCCGCGGATCTTGGCCTGCCGCGCCGACAGCCCGGCGCGCTCCTCGCTGGCGGCGCTCGTTGGATTGCCGGCACTGACGCCTGGCGAGGCTGGCTCCGATTCTGGCTCGAAAGGCACTCGGTCGGCCGACGAGGCGACCACCTGCCAGTGCCCGGCTCGGTGCCGCCTCGAGGTCATAATCGGTCGCCAGCCGGTCGCGATAGACTTCCTCGCGGTCGCGGCCCCAGACGACGCGGTCGATCGCGCCGGGTCGGGCCAGGCGATCGTGATGCACCCCTTCCCCGGCTCGCGAGAAATCCAGCTTGACCGTTGCCGAGCAGGCCTCGTTGAGATGAGCGATCTTGTGGATTGCTGCGTCCGGGATACTCCGAGGACGCCGACGCCTTGGCCCCGGCCGTCGCCAGCGCCGACGTTTCGCGTGCGGCGAGCCCTGGCGAGTCTGCGGCCGTATAGACCTCGACTTCGTCGAGGCACGGCTCGGTGCTGTCGTTGGTCGCCCGGATCGTCAGGCGGACCAACCGGGCCGTCACCGGCAGCGAACCGCTCGACGTTGCGCCGGGCGTTCACCATGGGCCGGCCGGGGCATCGCCGGTCGGGCTGGGCCAGCGGCTCTGACCGTCGAGCGTGTCGCTCGACCGCGGCCAGCTCGGCGGCGAGCGCCGCCGCCTCGCGGCGCCGGCGCTCGGCATCGGGCGCAGCGACTGCGCGCTCGGCGTGGATGACCCCCGCGAAGACCGCCTGGAGGCCGTAGTAGTCCCGCTGGGTGATCGGGTCGAACTTGTGGTCGTGGCACCGGGCGCAGTGGATCGTCAGGCCCAGAAAAGCGGTGCCGGTCGCCGTGATCATGTCGTCGAGATCGTCGGCGCGCTGCTGGAGCATCCCCTCGATGCGTCTGGTTGCCGACGATATCGTGCGTCCCGCCGACCAGGAAGCCGGTGGCCGACTGGGTCAGCCAGTCGGACCGCGGCTCTGATTACGTGGGGACCATGTCCGAGCGTGTCGCCGGCGAGCTGCTCGAGGACGAACCGGGGAAACGGCGTGTCGCGGTTGAACGCGCGGATCACGTAGTCGCGATACGGCCAGGCGTCGGGCCGGGGCAAATTGGTCTCGTAGCCCTGGCTCTCACCGAACCGGACGACGTCGAGCCAGTGCCGTCCCCAGCGCTCGCCGTACTGGGGCGAGGCCAGCAGCCGGTCGACCAGCCGTTCGTAGGCTCGCGGGTCGGTCGTCGCGCGACGAAGGCGTCGACTCCTCGGGAGTGGGAGGAAGGCCGAGTCAGGTCGAACGAGACGCGGCGGATCAAGGTCGGCCGGTCGGCCGCCGGCGCCTGGGCTCAATCCGCTCGCTTGCAGCGCGCCAGGATGAAGGCGTCGATCGGGGTTCTCGACCCAGGCCGCTCCGGGACCGGTGTCCGGGGCGGCGAACGGCGCGGATCGGCCGCAACGACCACCAGTCGGTTCCGGCGCGGCCGGGCAGAGCGGCTCGCTCGCATAGGGGGCACCGGCCTCGACCCACGCCCGGACCGCCGCGACCTGGTCGCGTCGGCAGCGCGCCCTTGGGGGGCATTTCACCGTCGGCAACCTTGTCGACGAGCAGGCTCTCGTCGGGTGCTCCCGGCACGATGCACGACCCCGCTCTCGCCGCCCTTCAGGGCCGTCGCCCGCCGGCTCAGGTCGAGCCCCCCTTCTTCTGAGTCGGCCCGTGGCAGCTCACGCATTGCTCGGCAGGATCGGGCGACCTGATCGGAATTCGCCGGTGGCCGATTGCGCGGCGGCACCTCGCGGGCCGTCTGAGCGGCTCGCGCCGAGCGCGAACAGACCGACGATCGCAATTCCGAGAATCGCCTTTATCGCAGCAATGACTCGATACCCCCTGCCCGCTTCGGAGACTCTCGGAGTCGCGCGGACACAGCCGGCGCCGCACGGTCCGTGTTAAACCTTTCTTCAAGAAAATGCAAGCAATCCGCCGTCAGCGTGCGTAGCTTGAATGTGTGTTTTGACCTCGTGTCGCTGGGTCAAGCCGGTCCTTTGCTGACACCGCAGAGCACCACGCTCCCATACCAACCCGAAGCGTGAGCGAGGAAGGTTCCCCACAGATTCTGGTGGCACTATGGGCACCCCTTGCTCGGCTCCGCCAAGACAGATCCAATTCGACAAATATCACGTCCGTCGCCGGGGCCTGATTCAACTGGCCGGTGCGTTGTTGTGGTATCGTCTTGCCTGCGAATTCAAAGCCCCCGAAAAGAATCGAGGTCGCTTCTTACGCGCTCCATCGCCGGCGAACGAGGAGGATTTGAGAGCATGTTGGTCGTCGATGAGGACGCGGGAGCTGCCCAGGCGCACTTGCCCGCCAAGAATGCTGCGGCCGGCCAGGATTGGGGGCCCTCCCGCCGGGTCCTGTTCCGATTCGTGTTTGTTTACTTGATCGTCTACAACTTTCCGATTTCGCTCGATACTCTCTGGGGGCGAATTGTACCTTGGGCCGCGCGACGGGCTCTCGGCCTCGAAGTCACCGCCAAGATCAATGGCAGCGGAGACCAGGCTTTCCATTACGTGCAGTTCGTCTGCCTTCTGGCCCTGGCGGCGGTGGCGGCGATCGCATGGTCGCTCGTCGATCGCCGGCGCCGGATACTCGCGGCTCGACCAGCTCCTGCGCATTTACGTGCGTTACATCCTCGCCGCAACCATGATCGCCTATGGCTCGTCCAAGATCATCAAGACACAGTTCCCGAATCCGTTTCTCCATCGGCTTATCCAGCCCCTGGGAGAATTCTCACCCATGGGTTTGCTGTGGACATTCATGGGCGCCTCGGAGCCTTACAACGTCTTCACGGGGCTAACCGAGATGGTCGGTGGTCTGCTCCTGACGACTCGCCGGACCGCCTTGCTGGGTGCCCTGGTGGTCACGGCGGCGATGACAAACGTGTTCATGATCAACCTCAGCTACGACGTGCCGGTCAAGCTCTATTCGGCCCATCTGCTTTTGATGTGTGCGTTTGTCGCGGCGCCCGACCTCAAGCGAATGGCCGACTTCTTCATCCTCAACCGTCCTACAAGTCCAGCTCCGCACGCGTCCATCTTCGGTAACCGGACGCTGGAACGTATCGGGGTCGCACTCCGCACGATTGTCTTTGCCTGGCTCGCCGGCTCAACGCTATGGCAAGCTTACGAACATCGCCGGTCGTGGGACCTCGCCCCGAGTGGTCCGCTCCATGGGATCTGGGAGGTGGAGGAGTTCACGCTCGACGGCGAGAACCTGCCGCCGCTCTTGACCGATGCCAAGGCGCTGGCGGCGAGTTGTCATCCAGGACATCGGCAAGTTCTCTCAGGTCACCATTCAGACCATGACCGGTCCGGACGATTTTCGGCGAGCGGACCTGGACCCCGTCAAGCGCGTGATCCGCCTGAACAAAGCCGGGAGTGAGAAATCGGATCCGCTCGAATTCACCTACTCGCGCTCAGAGCCGGACGGGCTGACGCTCGAGGGGCTGAGGAAGGATTTGAACGCCAAGGACACCAAGATCCGCGCCCAGCTCCGGCGATTCGACGAGAGCAAGTTCCTGCTCTTGAACCGGGGATTCCACTGGATCAACGAATCGCCGTTCAACCGGTGACCGTGAAGACCCGGTTCTCTGGCCGTGTGTCGAGTCGTGAGAAAAAAAGGGCCGCCGCATGGCGGCGACCCGTGCAATCAACAGGGCGGAGTGATGCGCCTCAGGCCAGCAGCCGATCGACTTCGGGCAAGAGCTTTGCGAAGTCGAGCGAGTTGTGGCAGGCTTCGCGGGCGGCCTGGAGGTCGGCGCCTTGCCAGTCTCGCTCTTCGGCGGTCAGCTCGGCGTAGCAGTCGCGGGCGTGACTGCGGATGCCGTGGTCTTCGTGGTAGGTGTAGAACCGCGTCAGGTCGCCCAGACGGGCCTTGGTACCGCCGGCCAGCGAGCAACGGCCGTCGCAGTTGGGGCAGAGCGTCGGCCCGGCGGCGAGGACGGCGTCGCGAAGCTCGTTGAGCTCGGCCAGTTTGAGCGGCTCGAATCGCCGCGCGGCATCCGCGTTCTCGTTGGTCTGATCGTTGTTCTTCATCGTGACGCACGAGCTGGAGAACCGCTCGTCGGTCCAGATCGCATGCAGGAGCCCCTGCGCCGGGCGTCAAGCTTCTCCTTGAGCGTCGGCACCTTTCCTGCGTCATCCGCAGAGCCTGTCCGGCGATCTGCTTCATCGACACCAGGCCGATATTGGCCTAGTTCATCCTAAGCCAGGATCGAATCGATGTCGATACCTGAACGTCAGGCACGCCGCTCATTCGTCCGGTGCCAGCCTCCGAGGTGCAGCGAGGAATTCCGAAAGGGTGACCCCGAGTCCTCGGCGTTCGCCTGTTTCGTGGTCATACGTGATGACCTCGGGATCGGGCTGCCGTGGATCGACGAGGAATTGATCACCGCATCCGTTGTTGGCGATCGGGAAGAGACCTTCGCACCCAGGCCATGCGTCCCGCAGGCTCTCGACATCTCCCGGCTCGAACCACGCGATATAGCACTCTTCATCCTGCTCGAGCGGGTTTGGAACCGCGATCAGGATATCGATACTCATGATTAATTCGTGATCGTCGTACAGGGCCCGGAGACTCGCCGGGAGTGGATGGCCAAGATGGCGCTCGAGACCGTCGAGGTCGGGGGATGCCAGGCGCTTCTTGAATGCCTCCAGATCGGCCGCCGTCCTTGCATGGGCGCGCCTACCAGACGCAACCAGATCCATGACATCACCGCGATCGCCACGGTGGTCAGCCCGACAGCCAGAACGATCGCCGTTGTGTCGCTCATCTCGCGATGCCGGTTGAACGTTGAGCATGTCCCATCTCACTCATCTTTCATCCTTCTCGCAGCTCATTCCAGCTCGATTTCTTGCCACGTCAGAAATGCGTACTACGTTTCCCCAAAAGAACCCGTCTCGCTTCAGGATGCCATTGCCAGCCCGAGTGGCTCGTTAGCGGTCCGGCCTCGCGAGATCGATCGGAAATCATCGCCGCCGGCTGGATCGAGTCCCGGAGCACGCTCTTTCCCTGGTCGTCACACGGAGTATAGGACCATGTCTTGCCGCTCGCAAACTGACAAAGACGTAGAGAATCGGCGACGCGGCGCGGACAGATCGTCGTCGAGCGTTCCCGGCGCCGCACGAGCCTTGGGCCTCGGTGGAATCGCTCGAGGTCAAGCTCGTGCCGGCTGTCTACACCTGGACCGGGGCCGGGGGACTGCTCGCCGACGGCTGGTCCAACACCGGCAACTGGCAGGTGGGTGGGAGCCAGCCCGCACTTGCACCCGGGACAGGCGATCAACTGGTGTTTCCAGCCGGCGTCACCCAGCAGACCTCCGATAATCAGCTCGGGACCAACATCTCGTTCCAGTCGATCACGATCGAGGATTCCGGGTACGACATCTACGGCGACCGGTTGAACCTGACAGGCAGTCTCTCGCTCTCCGCGACCTCGGCTTCATCCACCTACGAGATTGCCACGACCTACCTGGGGGCTGCCGCGGTTAGCGTCGCGGCCGGCAGCCAGCTCTCGGTCAGCGGCCACACGACCTTGGCGGCTGACACACGACTTCGACGTCGCCTCAGGGGCCACGCTCTCCTTGAATACCGACATCGTCCAGAACGGAACCGACTACACCTTGACCAAGTCGGGCCCGGGCACTCTGATCATTTCACCGACCTACAGCGGTACTTATGGTCCCACAGACGTCACCGGAGGAACCCTGCAGGTCGACGGCAGCCTCGACCCGACGCAACCGGTCACTGTTGAAAGCGGTGCGACGCTCAGCGGCATCGGATCGGTTGGGCCTGTCACCGCCATCGGCGGCATCATCGCGCCCGGTGATGATGGTCCGGGCATCCTGACCGTCGCGGGCCTCAATCTTTCGACGGGAGCGCAGTTCCACGTCGATCTCGACGGCACCACCGCCGGCTCCGGCTACGATCAAGTCATCTCGAGCGGACCGGTCGTTCTGACGGGCGCGACACTGGTCCCGACGGTCTTCGGCTACACACCCCCGAGCGCCGACCGGCTCGTGCTCATTCAGAATAACTCCGGAAACCCGATCTCCGGCACATTCTCGAACTATCCCCACCCAGATGGGCCTGGTGACCGTGGGCAGCGGCCCCAGCCTGGCCAATTTCATGGACGATTACAACGGTCTGAATCAGTCAGGTAATGACCTGGTCCTCGACGGCCTGAATCCGACCACCACGACCCTGAATGTCTCCGCCGGCCCCTACACTTACGGCAACACGATCACGTTCACGGCGAACGTGTCCGACCAGTGGAAACCCCGCGGCGGATGGGGCCACGGTGGAGTTTTTCGATAACAGCGACGAGATCGGCGACCCAGACCGTCGCGTCCGGGTCGGCGACGTTCAACATCTCGACGCTCGAACGCAGGCACTTACAACGATTTTCATGTGGATTACCTGGGTGACGATAGCTTCGCTCCCAGTCAATCGAGTCGCTGCTGTCATTGACGGTCGAGCAGAGGGCCATCACGGTGACGGCGGCGGCCGACACCAAGACCTACGACGGGACGACAAGCTCAACGGCCGTGCCCTTGATCACCGCCGGCAGCCTGGCAACCGGCGACACGATGGACTTTACCGAGGCCTTCGACAGCCGCAACGCCGGTCCGCGCACGCTGACCGCCAGCGGAATCGTCAACGACGGCAACGACGGCAACAACTACAGCTACACGTTCCTGACCTCCCCCGGCATCGATCAACCAGCTCGCCATCACGATGACCGCGGCGACCGACACCAAGACCTACGACGGCACCACCAATTCCTCGGCCGTGCCGATCATCACCGGCGTGCTTGGTGCCGGCGATGTCGCGGACTTCTCCGAAACCTTCGACAGCCGCAACGCGGGGCCGCGCACTCTCACCGCCAGCGGCGATCGTCAACGACGGCAACGGCGGCAACAACTACACCTACACGTTCGTGACTGCCGCCGGCACCATCAACCAGCTCGCCATCACCGTCACCGCCGCCACCGACACCAAGACCTACGACGGCACCACCACTTCCGTCGGCATGCCCACGATCACCACCGGCGCCTGGCGCCGGTGAACCGCCGACTTCACCCAGGCCTTCGACAGCCGCAACGCCGGACGCACGGACCATGACGGCCACCGGAACCGTCAACGACGGCAACGGCGGCAACAACTACAGCTACACGTTCCTGACCGCCGCCGGCACCATCAACCAGCTCGCCATCACCGTCACGGCGGCGACCGACACCAAGACCTACGACGGCACCACCACGTCCGTCGGCGTGCCGACAATCACGGCCGGCAGCCTGGCAGCCGGCGACACGACGACCACCTTCACCCAGGCCTTCGACAGCCGCAACGCCGGACCGCGAGACCTGATCCCCAGCGGGATCGTCAACGACGGCAACGGCGGCGACAACTACAGCTACACGTTCGTGGCCGCACCCGGCACGATCAACCAGCTCGCCATCACCGTATCGGCGGCCACCGACACCAAGACCTACGACGGCACCACCATTCCGCGGGCGTGCCGACGATCACCGCCGGCAGCCTGGCGACCGGCGACACGGCAACGAGCTTCACCCAGTCTTCGACAGCCGCAACGCCGGCGCACGGCACGCTGACGGCCAGCGGAATCGTCAACGACGGCAACGGCGGCAACAACTACAGCTACACATTCCTGACCGCCGCCGGGACCATCAACCAGCTCGCCATCACCGTCACCGCGGCGACCGACACCAAGACCTACGACGGCACCACCAATTCGCCGGCCGTGCCGATCATCACCGGCGGGCTGGGAGCCGGCGACACGGCGGACTTCTCGCAAGCCTTCGACAGCCGCAATGCGGGGCCGCGAACGCTCACCGCCAGCGGGATCGTCAACGACGGCAACGGCGGCAACAACTACACGCTACACGTTCGCTGACCGCCGCCGGCACGATCAACCAGCTCGCCATCACCGTCACGGCGGCCACCGACACCAAGACCTACGACGGCACCACCACGTCCACCGGCGTACCCGACGATCACCGCCGGCAGTCTGGCGACCGGCGACACGTCGCCGACTTCACGCAAGTCTTCGACAGCCGCAACGCAGGGCCGCGCACGCTGACGGCCAGCGGCGATCGTCAACGACGGCAACGGCGGCAACAACTACACCTACACGTTCGCTGACAGCCGCCGGCACGATCAACCAGCTCGCGATCACCGTCACGGCGGCGACCGACACCAAGACTTACGACGGCACCACCACTTCCGCCGGCGTGCCCACGATCACGGCCGGCAGCCTGGCAGCCGGCGACACGACGACGACCTTCGCCCAGATCTTCGACAGCCGCAACGCCGGACCGCGAACCTGATCCCCAGCGGCATCGTCAACGACGGCAACGGCGGCGACAACTACAGCTACACCTTCCTGACGGCGTCCGGCACGATCAACCAGCTCGCCATCACCGTGACCGGCGGCGAGCGACACCAAGACCTACGACGGCACCACCAATTCCGCCGGCGTGCCGACGATCACCGCCGGCAGCCTGGCAACCGGCGATACGACGACGACTTCACGCAGGTCTTCGACAGCCGCAACGCAGGCGCACGGACGCTGACGCCCAGCGGAATCGTCAACGACGGCAACGACGGCGACAACTACAGCTACACGTTCGTGACCGCCGCCGGGCACGATCAACCAGCTCGCGATCACGGTGACGGCGGCGAGCGACACCAAGACCTACGACGGGACCACCAGTTCGGCGGCCGTGCCGATCATCACCGGCGGGCTGGGGACAGGCGATATCGCGGACTTCACGCAAGCCTTCGACAGCCGCAACGCGGGACGCGCGAACGCTGACGCGCCAGCGGAATCGTCAACGACGGCAACGGCGGCAACAACTACACGCTACACATTCGCGACCGCCTCAGGCACCATCAACCAGCTCGCCATCACCGTCACGGCCGCCAGCGACACCAAGACCTACGACGGCACCACCACGTCCGTCGGCATTCCCACGATCACCGCCGGCGGCCTGGCAACCGGCGACATCGCGACGACTTCTCGCAAGTCTTCGACAGCCGCAATGCAGGCGCACGCACGCTCACGGCCAGCTGGAATCGTCAACGACGGCAACGGCGGCAACAACTACACCTACACGTTCCTGACCGCCGCCGGGACGATCAATCAGCTCGCGATCACCGTGACGGCGGCGACCGACACCAAGACCTACGACGGCACCACCACTTCCACAGGCATGCCCACGATCACGGCCGGCAGCCTGGCAGCCGGCGACACGACGACCAATTTCACTCAGGTCTTCGACAGCCGCAACGCGGGCCCACGCAACCTGATCCGCCAGCGGGATCGTCAACGACGGCAACGGCGGCAACAACTACAGCTACACGTTCCTGACCGCCGCCGGGACCATCAACCAGCTCGCCATCACCGTCACGGCGGCCAGCGACACCAAGACCTACGACGGCACCACCAATTCCGCCGGCGTGCCGACGATCACCGCCGGCAGCCTGGCGACCGGCGATACGACCGACTTTCACCGCAGGTCTTCGACAGCCGCAACGCAGGGCCGCGAACGCTGACGGCCAGCGGGATCGTCAACGACGGCAACGGCGGCGACAACTACAGCTACACGTTCCTGACTGCCGCCGGCACGATCAACCAGCTCGCCATCACCGTGACGGCGGCGACCGACACCAAGACCTATGACGGGACCATCAATTCGTCGGCCGTGCCGATCATCACCGGCGGGCTGGGAGCCGGCGATACCGCGGACTTCACGCAGGCCTTCGACAGCCGCAACGCCGGGCCGCGAACGCTGACCGCCAGCGGGATCGTCAACGACGGCAACGGCGGCAACAACTACACCTACACGTTCGTGACCGCCGCCGGCACGATCAACCAGCTCGCCATCACGGTCACGGCCGCAACCGACACCAAGACCTACGACGGCACCACGACTTCCGTCGGCATGCCGACGATCACCTCCGGCAGCCTGGCGACCGGCGACACGACGACCAACTTCACGCAGGCCTTCGACAGCCGAACGCGGGCACCGCGAACGCTGACCGCCAGCGGGATCGTCAACGACGGCAACGGCGGCAACAACTACAGCTACACGTTCGTGACCGCCGCCGGGACCATCAACCAGCTCGCGATCACGGTGACGGCGGCGACCGACACCAAGACCTACGACGGCACCACCACGTCCGTCGGCGTGCCGACGATCACGGCCGGCAGCCTGGCCACCGGCGACACGACGACCAACTTCACTCAGGCCTTCGACAGCCGCAACGCCGGACCGCGAACGCTGATCGCCAGCGGGATCGTCAACGACGGCAACGGCGGCAGACAACTACAGCTACACGTTCCTGACCGCCGCCGGGACGATCAATCAGCTCGCCATCACCGTGACCGCGGCGACCGACACCAAGACCTACGACGGCACCACCGATTCCGCCGGCGTGCCGACGATCACCGCCGGCAGCCTGGCAACCGGCGACACGACGACCAGCTTCACGCAGGTCTTCGACAGCCGCAACGCGGGACCGCGAACGCTGACCGCCAGCGGGATCGTCAACGACGGCAACGGCGGCGACAACTACAGCTACACCTTCCTGACCGCCGCCGGCACGATCAACCAGCTCGCGATCACGGTGACGGCGGCGACCGACACCAAGACCTACGACGGGACCACCAATTCCTCGGCCGTGCCGATCATCACGCGGCAGTGCTGGGGGCCGGCGATATCGCCGACTTCACGCAGACCTTCGACAGCCGCAACGCGGGCCCGCGCACGCTGACCGCCAGCGGGATCGTCAACGACGGCAACGGCGGCAACAACTACACCTACACGTTCGTGACCGCCGCCGGCACGATCAACCAGCTCGCCATCACGGTCACAGCCGCGACCGACACCAAGACCTACGACGGCACCACCAATTCCTCGGCCGTGCCGACGATCACCGCCGGCAGCCTGGCGACCGGCGACACGACGACGACTTCACGCAGGCCTTCGACAGCCGCAACGCCGGGCCGCACGCTGACGGCCAGCGGAATCGTCAACGACGGCAACGGCGGCAACAACTACAGCTACACCTTCCTGACCGCCGCCGGGACGATCAACCAGCTCGCCATCACCGTGACGGCGGCGACCGACACCAAGACCTACGACGGCACCACCAATTCTGCCGGCGTGCCGACGATCACGGCCGGCAGCCTGGCGACCGGCGACACGACGACCAACTTCACGCAGAGCCTTCGACAGCCGCAACGCCGGACCGCGCAACGCTGATTCCCAGCGGGATCGTCAACGACGGCAACGGCGGCGACAACTACAGCTACACGTTCGTGACCGCCGCCGGGACCATCAATCAGCTGGCCATCACCGTGACCGCGGCGAGCGACACCAAGACGTACGACGGCACCACCAATTCCGCCGGCGTGCCCACGATCACCGCCGGCAGCCTGGCGACCGGCGATACGTCGACCGAGCTTCACCCAGGTCTTCGACAGCCGCAACGCGGGACCACGAACGCTGACTGCCAGCGGGATCGTCAACGACGGCAACGGCGGCAACAACTACAGCTACACCTTCGTGACGGCCGCCGGGACCATCAACCAGGATGCGATCACGGTGACCGCGGCGACCGACACCAAGACCTACGACGGGACCACCACTTCGTCGGCCGTGCCGATCGTCACGGGCGGGCTGGGGGCCGGCGATACGCCGGGCTTCTCGCAGGCCTTCGACAGCCCCGACGCGGGATCGCGAACACTGACGGCCAGCGGGATCGTCAACGACGGCAACGGCGGCAGCCAACTACACGTACACGTTCGTGACGGCCGCCGGCACGATCAATCCGCTCGGCCATCACCGTGACGGCCGACTCCGGGCAGACCAAGGTCTACGGCTCGGCCGACCCGACGCTGACCTATCAGGTGACCGTCGGAGTCGCTCGTCCTGGGTGATAGCTTCAGCGGCAGGCTTGACCGGGCACCTGGTGAGAACGTGGGCAGCTATCCGATCGGACAGGGTACTCTGACGGCCGGCGCCAACTACGACATCACCTTCGTCGGCGCCAACTTCGCCATCACGCCGCGGCCGATCACGGTGACGGCGGCGACGAACACCAAGGGTTACGACGGCACACCGGCCTCGTCGGCGGTGCCGACGGTGACCGGCGGCACCCTGGCCTTCGGCGACGTCGCGACTTCACCGAGACCTACGACACCAAGAACGTGGGCACGGGCAAGACGCTGACGCCGCCGGCTCGGTCAACGACGGCAACAGCGGCAACAACTACACCATCACGTTCGTCGACGACACCACGGGTGTGATCACGGCTCGAGCGATCACGGTGACGGCGGCGACCAACACCAAGGGTTACGACGGCACGACCACCGCGTCGGCGACGCCGACGGTGACGGGCGGCAGCATGGCCACTGGCGACACGGCGAGTGTTCACGCGAGAGCTACGACACGAAGAACGTGGGCACGGGCAAGACGCTGACGCCAGCGGGTTCGGTGAACGACGGCAACAGCGGCAACAACTACACGATCACGTTCGTCAACGACACCACGGGCGTGATCACGCGCGCGAGCGATCACGGTGACGGCGGCGACCAACACCAAGGGCTACGACGGCACCACGACCGCGTCGGCGACGCCGACGGTGACGGGCGGGCTCGTCAGCGGCGACACGGCGGTCTTCACCGAGACCTACGACACCAAGACGTGGGACCGGACGCTGACGGCCAGCGGGTTCGTGAACGACGGCAACAGCGGCAACAACTACACGATACACATTCGCGAACACGACGGGCACGATCAATCCGCGTGCGATCACGGTGACGGCGACCGACACACCAAGGTCTACGACGGCCGACCCCACGCTGACGTACAGGTGACGGGCGGTCGCTCGTCAGCGGCGACAGCTTCAGCGAGAGCTACGAGCCGAGCAGCCGGCAAAACGCTGACGGCTACACCATTCTGCAGGGGACACTGACGGCGGGCAGCAACTACACGATCACTTCGTGCAGCACCACCTTCACCGATCACGCCCCGCGCGATCACGGTGACGGCGGCGACCAACACCAAGGGTACGACGGCACGACCGGCGTCGGCGACGCCGACGGTGACCGGCGGCAGCTGTCGTCAGCGGCGACACGGGGTCTTCAGCGAGACCTACGACACCAAGAACGTCGGGCACGGGCAAGACGCTGACGGCACAGGTCGGTGAACGACGGCAACAGCGGCAACAACTACACGATCACGTTCGTCACCAACACGACCGGCGTGATCACGCGTCGAGCGCATCACGGTGACGGCGGCGACCAACACCAAGGGCTACGACGGCACGACCACGGCGTCGGCGACGCCGACGGTGACGGGCGGCAGCATCGTCAGTCGGCGACACGGGTGTCTTCAGCGAGAGCTACGACACCAAGAACGTGGGCACGGGCAAGACGCTGACGGCCGCGGGTTCGGTGAACGACGGCAACAGCGGCAACAACTACACGATCACGTTCGTCACTAACACGACGGGCGTGATCACGGCTCGCGGCCATCACGGTGACGGCGGCGACGAACACCAAGGGTTACGACGGCACGACCACGCGCGCCGGCGACGCCGACGGTGACCGGCGGCAGCATCGTCAGCGGCGACGACGGCGAATCTTCAGCGAGACCTACGACACCAAGAACGTGGGCACGGGCAAGACGCTGACGCCCGCGGGTTCGGTGAACGACGGCAACAGCGGCAACAACTACACGATCACGTTCGTGACCAACACGACGGGCGTGATCACGCGCTCGTGCCATCACGGTGACGGCCGATGCCAAGACCAAGGTCATCGGACAACCCGATCCGGCGCTCACTTTTCAGGTCACCAGCGGTTCCCTGGTCTCGGGTGACAGCTTCAGCGGTGGCCTGAGCCGGGTCTGCCGGTGAGGCCGTGGGCAATTACGGCATCCTCCAGGGCACGCTGGCGCTCGACAGCAATTACGCCCTGAGTTATGTCGGGGCGAACTTGACAATCTTGCCGCTGGGCGGACTCAGACAACCATTCTCGGCTCTTCCGCCTCCAGGTCCGTCTACGGCCAGCTCGTTTCGATCACTGCCATCGTCGCGCCGGTATCCGGTGCGGAGACACCAACGGGAAACGTCGTCTTCATGGACGGGTCGACGCGTGCTCGGCTCCAGCCCGCTCTATGGGTCGCTGGCGGTCTTCAGCACGACGGCGCTCAAAGTGGCGTACTCATCCAATCGTCGCGATCTACGTCGGTGATGGGTTCTTCAACCCAGCCAATCGCCGGTGTTCACCCAGACCGTGAGTCCGGCCTCGACCATAACCAGTCTGTCGGTCGATCCGATCGTCGAATCGTCGCGGCGTCATCCTTGACGCAGAGGTGAGTCCGGCCTCTCCGGCCGGCGGTCTGCCGACCGGATTCGTGTCGTTCGCCGTTAACGGGCCGTCCGCTTCCGCAGTGTCCGGTTGGTCAACGGCCAGGCCAAAGTGGAAGTCTCCAACAAGGCCGCACTCCGGAAATGGTTCGACGCCGATTTCCTCAGCAGCGCGATTTCCTACAAACCCAGCGTTTCCAAGGCGTTCTTCGTCAGATCCAAGCTTGTGAAGCGCAGCCGGCGGCGCGGAGCGTGAAGCTGGTCGAGGCGCCGCGTGTGCAGAAAACGATAACGCATTCCAATGCACCGAATGTGCACGCGGCGAGTGGCTCCGATTCGGTGCCAAGAAGGTCGCGACCCCGAAGAAGATCTGCGGCAAGCGGCCCCGACTCCTGCGGGCCTGAGGCGGCGGGCCGCGATGCTCCTGACCTCTGATCTCGGCCGCCGGCGGGGCCAATTTGGCGGACATCAGACCCGGCAGGGGCGGTCCGGCTGTTGGACCGCCATTTCTCATCGTTTGAGCCGTCCCAAGGTGGAAATAGCGTGAGATCGACGACCAAGCTTGCGAGCCAGTTGACAAGGTTCCGGTGAGCCGACGCCGGCTACAGGGGATCAGCAATCCCGCAGGGTCAAATCAGGTCTTTTCTGAATTTTTTTGCGCGAACGGGCGTCGGTGCGCGACCAGTCTTTAGCGTCGACAAGCAGCCGTCTTTGAGAGCCACCGAGATTTCACGCACTCTCCCTGCTGTGGATCTTGGCACGAATTCTTCGAGCGCGGCGTTCTTCGTCGCGAGCTTTGAACGCTTGAAGCCCATCTGGCCGCTGGAAATAGCTGAGAAAACCCCTTGTGGGGTGGCAGCTGCTTTCATCGATTTGGTGAGACCAGCGGTGTGACGCCTTCGCCCTCATCAGAGTTTAACTGGGAGAGTCCGTACCGATGACGCAACACCACTCGTGTTCGAACCTGCCGTCAGGTCCTCAGTGGTGTCTCGTCGCCATGGGGCTGACCTTTGGCGGGTGCTCTCCAGAAACGATCGGGCCGTCCGAAGCCGATCGAGCCGCGCGGCAGGAGAGCTTTCTGAAGGGCGTGGACCAATCCGGCGGCAAGCACGACCGGAAAGAAAAAAGGTCCGCCGATCGTCATCAAGAGCATCAAGGGTCGGATCAAGAAAGACGCCCCGCCGTAGCCCCGAGACCAATTTCCGTCGTCGTTCTGGGGTTTAAAAGCCCAGAACGTGGCCCTCATTGATCAGTTTTTTGCCCACCCGAGGAGGCTGTCCATGAAGCTTCGTTCCCGTAGTCTGAGCATGATGCGCGGATTCACGCTCATCGAGCTGCTCGTCGTGATCGCGATCATTGCGGTTTTGATCGCCCTCTTGCTGCCGGCCGTCCAATCGGCGCGCGAGGCGGCCCGTCGCATTCAGTGCACCAACAACCTGAAGCAGATCGGGATCGCGACTCACAATTACATCAGCGCCAACAACGTGTTCCCGCAGGGGATCATGTACCAGATCAGTCCCCTCGCCGACCCCCGGTTGCTTCACCAGCGGGAGCTGGTTCCTGTCGATGTCGCAGTATTTTGAGCAGGGCAACGTCTACAACGCCGATGAACTTTTCAGTTGAACATATACACGGCTCAGAATACGACAGTCTCGGCGCTCGGCCAGTCGATGCTGTGGTGCCCGAGCGATTCGGTGATCACGAACCTGCAGTTCACCTATCCGGCCGGCACGATCACCGCACGCCGCTCACCATGTACTACTCGTCGTACGCCGGCAATGCACGGGTCAGTGGTTCCAGTGGTTCGGCCTGACCTATGCATCCGCCGCCGGCGCGGCGGCTTGCCAGTTCGGCACCGGCCTACCCCGACTCCCAGACGAACGGTCTGATCTACATGCTGAGCGCGGTCCAGATGTCGAGCATCACCGACGGTACCAGCAACACGATGCTCTCGGGCGAACGAGCCCACGGCAAGTTCCCCGCCGCGCGATCTGTATTGCTGGAACTGGTGGACCTCGGGCAACTTCGGCGACACCATGTTCACCGCGTTCTACCCGATGAACCCGTTCAACAAGATCCCGGACTTTTGCTGCCTCGATAGCGGGCCGGACGCTTATGTCGTCTCGGCCTCGAGCTTCCATCCCGGCGGGGCCAATTTCGGTTTCTGCCGACGGATCGGTCAAGTTCCTCAAGGAGTCGGTCAGCTCCTGGCAGATCGTCAACACCGGGCGGCACGACGATTCCCGGCACCGGCGTCACGAGCAACCCGCCTGCTGCCGCGGGCTCAAACGGCTATCCGGTCGGCCTCGCCCGGGACGCCAGCGGCGGCTACATGCTCGCAAAAGGCATGCTCGTCGGTGTGTACCAGGCCCTGGCCAGTCGCAACGGCAATGAAGTCATCAGCTCCGATCAGTATTGACGGCTAAATGGCTGCACGGCTCCGGCCAGCCAAACGCGAGTCTCGAGAGCCGGCCGTGCATGGCTCGTTATCACGCGAGTTCGCAGACGAGCCAAGGCCATCGCCTTGGCTTCTCGGCGTACCAGGTGGAAGGCCCGATCGCAAAGGAAGGCCGCTCAGAGAAGGGCTCCCTCTATTCAATCACGGCCATGGACGATATTATTAAGGTTCCGTGCCCGTCGTCGATGCTGTTGCAGACAAATGTGATTGGAAGGGCCGCCACGACCGGGAGAAAGAGGGCCGATATGACCGGAAGACAAACGCGAAAAGTCGCCGCGGTCGTCGGGATGATGGGGTTCGTCATGCTCACCGTGGGCTCTCGCTCACAGGCGCAAATCGCCTACATTCCTGGCGTCGGTTTCATTCCGTCCGGGCAAACGATGACCGTGACGCCCGTGGTTTCGGCCGACCGGCGGTATGTCCGTCTCGGGGTGGACGCGTCCTTCAACGCGCTCAACGGCTTCACGGCATTCAACATCCCGGCGGCGGTCGGCGGCGGCAACTTCGGAGGGTTCGGGCGGCGGCTTCGCGGGGATGAACGGGGCGATCGGGCAAGGCGGTTTCGGCGCTGGGGGAACGGGTTTCGGTGGATCCGGCAATGGCGTCGCCGAACGGGCCTGGGCGGACCAGCAACCGGGTTGAACGCAGGTTCACTCGCCCCAGGCCGAGGCGAATCGCTCGCGGGCGTCTATTTCGGGCCCCCCGAGGGCTTGATCAAGGGCGACCCGTTCTCGCTGGACGCGATCGAGAAGAACCGTGAGAAGTCGGCGGCTCCTTTCCCGGTCGCCGAAGGCGATCAACGGGCCGCTGCCGGGTTCCCCGTCGCGGACGATGGCTTCGCCGAGGACGACGTGGGAGCAAATGGCTCGCCCCCGAGCCCGCGCCGTCCGAAGCAATCGCGCGAACAGCTCGAAAGTCCGCTCGACACCGCAGCGAAGTCGCACTCCCAACCGCACCAAAGCGAAAAAGACGCCAAAAAACAAGTCTCAGTCCACAGGCGTCGACAGCAGGTAGACCGCAAACGACGCCAGCCAGTGCTCGCCCGCGTAGTCGCCGCTGGCCACGTGCTCGAGTGCCGACTCGGCGTGGCGGGCTGCCGACGTTCCAGGGCCGCCCGGGCCGGGTCATCGGCCGGCAGGGCCGCCGCGATGCTCCGCATGCACCACGCCCGGCTCAGGTTCAGCCCGTCCAGGTGGACCAGTTGCGGGTCGGTCCGGTCGGTCACGGTGGCGGGCTGAAACAGTGCCTTCGGCTCGCCCTTGGCCGCCCCCGGCAGGAACTGCGCGAACCACGCCCGGAACTCGGCCGGGCCGAGCACCCGGCGCATCAGGTCGGCCTCGATCAGGCTCGGCGAGAAGAAATCCGCCCCGCCGGGCTCCCACGCCGGCCGGGACGTCGGCGTCGGCGCCGAAGTAGGCCCGCGCCCGCTCCTCCACCAGCCGCGATCAGCCGCGTATCACCGATCGATCCGGGCATAGTCATGAGCGAACGAGAGCCCGAACGCCGTGTTCGGGTGCACGCCGGTCCGGATCGGGTAGGTCTGCTTCGGGAAGAATTCCAGATACCGAGTCGACGATCACGTCCGCGAGCGGCCGCAGGTTTTTCGCCCACGACTTTCGCGTCCGGGTCGTCCCAGCCGTTGCAGCTCCTGGGCCAGCTTGAGCAGCCACGCCCAGCCGTACGGCCGCTCGAACGACTTGCTCTCCTTGCGGGCGAAATAGTCGGCCTCGGCCTTGAGGTTTTCGGCCGTCAGATGGGCGCCGAGCACGGCCCGGATCTCGGGCGCCTCCTTCAGGTCGGGGAACAGGCGCAAGAGCCGCACGAGCATCCAGTGGCCGTGCACCGACGAGTGCCAGTCGTACGATCCGTAAAACGCCGGGTGCAGATGCCTCGGGGCCTTGACGTCGGCCGGCCCGGCCATGACGTGCTCCGGCTTGTTGGGATACTCCTTGCTCAAGCCCTTCAAGGCCAGCCGGGCGAACGCCGACGCCTGCTCTCTGTTCAGGGCCGGTGACGGCTCGCCGGCGTGACTTGGCTGGTGCATGACGAGTAAGATCAATGGACAGGACGATCGAAGGAAAGACGCGGAAATCGATTCGCGGCTCGCATGCTCATGGCTCGGGCCTCTTTCCATGCCGGCGCTGCGGCGGGTCTCGATCATCGGTCTGCCGGCGACGATCACCAGGATACCACATGTCATGCCGGTCGTCCGAGAGGGTGGAGGCTCGACCGGCGACACTTTTCCCGACTCAGTCACAAGGGTATACTCGCGATGAACTCTCTGGCAAAGACAGCGATCGTCACCGGCGCGGGCTCGGGAATCGGCCGGGCGACGGCCCTCGCTCTCCTGACCGAAGGTTATCGGTCGTGCTGGCCGGTCGCCGGCCCGAGGCGCTCGCCGAGACCATCTCGCTGGCCGGACCGAGCGGCCCCGGGCCCTCGCCGTCCCGACCGACGTGACGGACCCCGAGTCGGTCCGCGCCCTCTTCGAGACGACGAAGCAGGCTTCGGCCGCCTCGACCTGCTCTTCAACAACGCCGGCACGGGCGCCCGCCGGTCCCGCTCGAAGACCTGACGATCGAAGAGTGGCGGCGGGTCGTCGACGTCAACCTGACCGGCGCGTTCCTCTGCACTCGCGAGGCGTTCCGCCTGATGAAAGACCAGGATCCCGCGCGGCGGCCGGATCATCAACAACGGGTCGATCTCGGCCGCACGCCCCCGGCCCAACTCGGCCCCGTACACGGCGACCAAGCACGCGATCACCGGCCTGACCAAGTCGACCGCCCTCGACGGCCGGAAGTACGACATCGCCTGCGGCCAGATCGACATCGGCAACGCCGAAACCGACCTGACGGCCCGGATGAAGGCCGGCGTCCCGCAGGCCGAACGGATCGGTCGCCGTCGAGCCGACGATGGACGTGGACCACGTCGCCCGGGCGGTCGTGTACATGGCGGGCCTTCCCCTGGACGCCAACGTCTTGTTCATGACCGTCATGGCGACCAAGATGCCGTTCGTCGGGCGAGGCTGAGCGGATGGAACGTTGCGATCGCGACGCGTGCGATTGAGACCGTATCACGGTCGCGGATACCATCCTCGTTCGTTCGATGTCTCTCCCCGCCAGCGATCGTGAGCAAGCGCCCTCAGCGTCTCCGCGGGAGAGGTTCCGAGGGAGAGTCGGTGACCATGTCGTCCACGGTGAGGACATGCGGACCGGGATAGCTCGATCCCCGGAAGGGGTGATTGCTGGAGACGCTCGGGTGGGTTCGGTCGTTGAGCTGGAAACTCATCGTTCGCCAGTCGAGTTCCTTGGGCTCCATCCAGTGAATCCCGGCGTCGACGACCTCGACGACGATGAGCGTGTTCTCGGGGCCATCGGTCACGTCGGCGAGGCGGCGCGATGTCCCATCGCTCGGGAACACGGTCCCTGGCCCCACGACCGCGACGTAATTGGTCTCGGTTGATCCGCCGCGAGCCGGATCGCTCGGGCAACGAAACACGCCGTACAGCGTGAGTTTGTGCAGCTTGCGGTTGTTCGGGCTGTCCCAGGGCTCATCGAAGCGGAACCCACCCGCGAGCCGGCCGCCGAACCAGCCGTCGGTGCGGTCGAGTTCCGCCATCAGGAGGACGCGCCAGCTATAGAGCGGCTTGCCCTTGGCGTCGGCCACGTACGCGGGCGGGAAACATCCATACTTCGACTCGTAATTCAGGAGGCCCAATCCGATCTGCTTGAGGTTGCTGATGCACTGGCTGGAGTGCGCACGCTTCGCGAGCATCGATGATTGCGCGCGTCAGCCACGTCAGCGGTACACATGCTAGCGCGACGACTCCGACGTAAGCCATAGAGCGACGCACGGTCATTCGAGGCCTCCTCTGGCCCTTCATCCTACCAAGATTTCTCCCAGGGAGTCCTCGCCCGAGCAAGGCATGGTCAGATGCCATGCCCTCGCCCGGATGGAGCACGTTCGCGGCATCGTGTCTCTCACCCCGTGGCATCGTTCGCCCTCCCCGCACCTCAGGTAGTTCGGCCGAGGTCCGGGCAGTCGTCCCGAGGGTAAGATCCCGTTTTCGGTTTTGAGCGGAAGACAAGCGAAACGGATCGCCCCGGGGCTTTACGATTCCGTCCCGATTGTGACATCTTCGACCGAATGGGTCCACGCCTGATCCATTCGGTCTCGGGAATGGCGCACGCCGTGAGTCTTTACTGGTTTCGTCCCCTTAGGAGTTCGCGGCACTCAATTGAGAGGTTTCGGCCTCACGGTGGCTGACGCTCCGAGCTTACGATTTCCTGTCCCCTTCCGGGGCTTTTGATACCAATTGTCGCCTATGAGGTCTCGGTGCTCGGCCGCGTCAGACGGAACCCCGGGAGCTCTACGATTTCGATCCCGACGCGGACTCATCCGGCCAGCCAATTCCTGAGGTCTCGGGACTCAAGGGGCTGACCAGGAGGTTCGACCGAAGCCGACAGAATCCCCACTTTCTTAACTGGCTTGAGCCCCGACGGGGCGGCGACGCAAAGCTGGGGCGTCGGACACCCGAGGTCCGAGCCGCAGCTGATCAAAAACCTCGAAAAGTGAGCCATCGGTCCGCGTTGCAGGCATCGTAAAGTCGGGGTGTCAGCCCCGAGGTTCGTCCGAAGGCGGGAAAAGTCCCTGAACGGAATTGAGCTCAGAGCGAGCAACGGCAACGCGCGATTAGAGCCCAGGCCGACAAAATCCCTCGGGTTCTTGTCCAACTGCAAAATCGGAGCTGGTGAAAAGCGTTGAGCCATCGAACGGGTGCGGCACTCGTACTCGAAGACGCGGTGGCGAACGGCTGCACCTGAGGACGGCCAGAGAAGCGAAAATTCCCAAACAGCTTGGGCTCGCAACGAACGGAAGGCGTGCAGTCCGCAAAGCCTCGTCGGTATTCCGAAAGGGACCGATGAACCTCGGAACCCGCCCGGGCGAACCCGACCGCTCGAGATGTGGATTAGCGGCTGAGGCCATTCTCCGGCTACGTCGTGATTCGCGAAAGTTATCGCGAATGGGGAGATGCAGCCTTGCCCAACGGACACCGATGAAATGGACCCGAGTAATGCATTGAATTCACGGCTCGGACAGGAAGGACACGCATTGCGGCGAATCATCCCGCAGGCGGCTCGACTCTCCGGCGGTACGACCGTGGGCCATGAACCGTGGGCCCCCAATGGGGCCTTGAAGACGGGGGAACGGCGTGCTGCTCAGTCCACGCGGTTGACGCGGTGGGAAGCCCACTCCTTCGCGGAGCGAAGGGCGACACAGGTACCGGCTCATGGGGCCTTTTCTTCGACGGGTGGTATGTCCCTGTCGCGAAACGCGCGGTAGCGGTGCTTGGGATCCTCGTATGGCAAGTTATACAGAATCAACGGCGCGCGTAAAAACCTCCTTGCCCTTGTGCCGCACCCAGAGCTGCAGATCCGTGAATCGGGCGATGCCGTAATGCCATACAGGGCCATCGGTGTGGCTCGGTTTGCGTGCCTCGATCACGAGGAGTGCCTCGGGATCGGTCCCGGCCGAAGTCACGAATGCGAACAACGCGCCGTCGACCACGTCGGGATCGGTGCTCTCATAGCGGTAAAGGGGCTGAGGCAGCAGGCGCAGCTCCCAGCGCCTCTCCTCTTTGTCCTTGGTCGAGGCGGAGAAATCGTGAGTGAGCGTGCGCATCTGGGCGAGCCGCTGCGGGGCGGATCGGCCGGGAGCCAGGCGCGCCCGGAATCGGTGCGATCGCGATGCCCGGAGCCTGGGGCGTCCAGGTCGAGGCATGCGATCCCGGCGCTGGACATCGAGCACCGAAAGCGAGAGCGAATGAAACTCGTGGGACAGATGTCGCGGCCCCGTCGCGGGGTACGAAAAAAAGCAGCCGAGTACCTCGGCACGCCCCCGGCAGGTCCACACATAGACCGCGCCGTCCTGCCCGCCTCCCCGCACCGGGTTGGTCCAGACGTAGACCGGTTCGCGCCGCAACTCGACCTTGTCCTTGCGACTGGCGTCGCGGTAGATCGTGTATCCCGCCGCTTCGGTCGCGTAGATCTCGAGGAGCCGTTCCCGCTTGGCGCGGGCGGCCTGCTGCGTCGCCGCGTCGTCCTTCGCGACCGGCGACTGGCCGGGCACAGTGGTCAGCACGATGAGGAGCCAGGCAGGACTCATGAGATTGCCCTCAACGAACCCGAGAGTTTACAGATTACGTCGTGTGACTACAAATACCGCCGATGTGGCGGCGTTGTCAACGCAATTGAGTCGGCTCGACTTCCGTGCACGGAAGATGGCCCGGGTGATACCGGCCGAGCCGTTGTCGCAGTGAGACCGGACACTTTTTCTGATTTGGGTCTACAATCGATACCGACCGGTCCGACGGGGCCGTAGCGGCACCGTTTTGCCCCGGATCGATTGCGAGCCACCATCATGTCCGAACCGACCTACCCCTCGCAAGACCTGCTCTTTGGCCTGCTGGCCCTTCAGAACGGCCTGATCGACGAGGGGGAGTTGTTCGCCACCGGACGAGCCGAGGAAGTGGAAGTGGCGTACCGCAACGCAGAGACACCGCTGGTCGAGCTGGCTCCGGCGGTCGACCCGGGCGATACGGCTCGGTCCGTCCTGGCGAACTGCCAGACCAACATGGCGGACGTGTTCCGTCGTTCGGGGAAGCTAAACAACGCGCTCGCCGCGTGCGAACGCGCTCTGGCGATCCGTGAGCCTCTGGCGGAGGCGCATCCCGAGGTAACATTCTATCGTGCGCACCTCGGCGAGACCTACCTTCGACTCGGGCAGGTGCGATCTGACATGAGAAATTCAGCCGGAGCCGTCGCCGCCTGGAAGCTTGCGTGCGAGAACTTTGACGCGAACAGGTTCCAGTCCGGAGAGCTTGTGTTCTGTCGGGCGTGCTGCCACGCCTGCCTGGCGGGGCTCGCGGGCCGGCCGGGCTCGGGGGTGTCCACCGCGGACGGGCCGGACCAGGCCGAGAAGGCGTTGGCCGCGTTGCGCCAGGCGGTCGCGCTGGGTTACCGCAATTCGCACGCTTTTCGGACCGAATCGGCCCTCGACCCGGTGCGCAACCGGTCCGACTTCCGTGCACTGATCCTGGACCTCGTGTTCCCGGTCGAGCCCTTCGCGAAGTGAATTCCGGCTTTGGGTCGCGAAGCCACGCTTTTTTTGGAATCCGGGATGGCGCGTGGCCTTTGGCGCATTACTAGGGTAGAAGTGCAGAGAGCGAGAGTCGAACGGTGATCGAATCCGGGAAGGCCGGCGCGGCGGGAAGGCAGTTCGAGGTGATCTGGGCATCCGGAACGCTACCCGAGCTCAGCGACTCGCAGCTCTTGAGCCGGTATGCTGGAGGCGCGGGGTGGGGACCCTTTGGCCGAAGCGGCGTTTCGTGAGATCGTCAATCGCCACGGGCCGATGGTAATGGGGGTCTGCCGACAGATCCTCCGGAATCATCACGACGCGGACGACGCGTTCCAGGCCACGTTTCTGGTCCTGGTGCGCAAGGCGAATTCGATTCGAGTGGACGACTCGCTCGCCCCCTGGCTTTGCAGCGTGGCTTACCGGACCGCGTGCCGGGCGCGCGAGCTGGCCGCGCGTTATCGCTCGATTGACGAAGTGGAGATCGAAGAGCCCGTCGGCTCTTGCCTGGAGGGAACCTTTCAATTCGACTTGCGGCCCTTGCTGCATGAAGAATTAGACCGTCTTCCGGGCAAGTTTCGCGACGCGATCGTGCTGTGTCACCTCGAAGGCAAGTCGCACGAGGAGGCCGCGCGTCTTTTGCAGGCGCCGATCGGCACGGTAAACAGCCGCCTGTCGCGCGGTCGACGGCTGTTGCGACGCAATTGGAACGTCGCGGCGTGGTTGCGCCGTCGGCGCTATTCTCAGCGAATTGGCTGGCCGGCACCACAACCACAGTGGCAATGCCACTGCTCGAATCGACGATTGCCGCCGCCATCGGGTCGGCGACGACGAAAGCCGTGCCCGCCTTGGTCCTGTCCTTGACCCACGGAGTCTTGAAAACCATGTGGCTCAGAAAAGTAACAACGAACGCAGTTGCGGTCATTCTGATCGGCGCCGGGACGGGAAGTCTCGCAGTGTGGGCACACTGGCCTTCGCCGAAGGCCAAGGAGTCTGCCCCAGGTCATGGGCCTGTGCTGGCACTGGCCGGAGAAAACGCGGGCACGCACGCCCGGGACGGCGTATCCGCCTCGACACGTGCCCAGCCGCAAACGCATTCGCAAGCGGCGGTGGACGAGGCCCGAACCGCTGACGGCCCCGAGGGAGCGCTTGACGGTCTGCCAGCCGATTGCCCGATCTCGATCGCTGCCGGCTCTCTCCAAAATGATTGATCAATTCCATCAACCCTCCCAGCCCTCCCCGTAAGGAGGCAGCAATGGCGCCTACATCGATCACATCGATGGCGGTATCGAGCGGGTAGTGGCACACGGTGGCGAAGTGGTCAAGCGCCCTACCCCGAAGGCGACTTGTGGGTCGCGACGGTTCGTGACCCCGCCGGCAACTTGATCGGCCTCTGGCAGCAAGGTCCACGCTGATCGGCCAAGGGTTTCATTCTTTTTCATCGGTTCGGCTGCCGCGCGATGGACGGGTCGACACCAATTTCTCCGCGGCAAGTGCGCTTCGTGCTTGTGCTCGGCGCGGAGTCGTTCCGAGAAATCGAACCAGTTCTTGATGCCGCGACGGTAAAGCAGTGGAATGAGCAGTATCGGCAGCAAACTTACGAACAGCATGATGAGACTCGGTAGCATAAACGTTAATCGACTGGTGCCATGCCGATCGTCTCGTAAAGCTTCGATCACGTAGTAAATCAGGGCTGCTGAACCAGCGAGGGAGCATGAACCGACGATGATACAGGTTATCGCCGTCATCAGCCTGGCCCATCGACGTCCCGTGAAAATATAGCAAGATGATATAAGAACATAAGCGCCAAAGATACTATTGAGTAAATGCTAAAGTCATGTAATAAACTAATCAATGTGTTAGTATGATAAGGCCCAGGCATGAGAAGCGGTCATCAGGGACGGAGAATGCGGACAAAGCCATGAACATCAAAAGCGAATGAAATATAAATAATTTCTCTCGGTCTTTCAGCGGCGATCTCTTTCTCGTCGAACCGATATCGGTAAAACTTGGCCATGAACAGGCTTTTTCCCAGGAAGTTATCGAGGTCGGCAGCAAATGCGAGGGCCGACTGATACCTGTCGTCGGGGTCTTTCGCGGTCGCCTGGTGCACCACGCTTTCCAGGTCGCGCGGGACCGCCCGGTTCAGCCGGGAAACGGGCGGTAATGCCTTCGTGACGACTTGCCGCAAGCACACCCTCTCGCGTCGGGGCGGTTATCGGCCGCCGCAGCGTCAAAAGTTCGTAGAGCACCATCCCGAGGGAGTAAACGTCCGTGCGGTGGTCAACGACGACCCGCCCGGAGACCTGTTCGGGGCTCATGTACAGTGGCGTGCCGACCAGGGCCCCCGTGTTCGTCAGGGTGACATCCTCGAAGAACCGGGCCAGTCCGAAATCGATCACGTGGACCCGCTCCTGGCGGTCCAGGAGGAGGTTTTCCGGCTTGAGATCGCGATGGATGACCCCCCGCTCGTGCGCATGGGCCAAGGCCAGTGCCGCGTCCCGCACGATCGCGCAGCATCGCCGGACATGAACCGGCGCCGTTTTCAGCTTCTCTGCCTCGGGAGTGAGAGAGCCAGAATCGACCGGCACGCCACCGGCCTGCGGCTCCGGTGTATACGCGGCCGTCTCCTGGTCAAAACGGACCTCGAGCGGTTCATCGGCACCGGTCGGCGTCGCACGCAAGACCGCGTCCATCGACTGGCCGGGCTGATGCGACATGTTCACGAGCTTCAGTACCTCGCGGAGCGATGCACCGTCGATGTATTCCATGACGATGTAACACACTTCGCGGTCCTGGCCGATGAAGTGGATCCGGGCGATCCCGGGGTGATCCAGTCTGGCGACGGCCTGGGCTTCCCTCTGGAACCTCGCGATTTCGGAACGGTCCGTCAGCGCCGTGCCGAGGACCTTGAGGGCCACAAGCCTGTTGAGCGAAATCTGGCGAGCGAGATACACAATCCCCATCCCGCCCGCTCCGAGGCGTCTTACGATCTGGAAATCGCCAATCTGGACGTTGGCCTCGAGGCTTTCCATCGTCGGCTGCATCATCCGAAAAGAACGTGCCGGGTGCTCACGCAACGTGGTTGACATCTTCCGTTTCGAGACGGCTCATTGCAACTTGCTTTCTTCGGGCCCGTGGGGATTTCAGCTTCTCAGTCGCGCAGCCAACTCGAGTTGAGTTGCGGCGGTGGGTCCAAATCCAGAGAATGTCGTGCATGGCCTTGCGGTTACGAGCTAATCGATCGGACGTCCTGATTGTGATCGGCGCCGGCGATCACGGCATAGAGCCGGGAGGGTTTGGCGAAATCGTCGTCATGAGCAACGATTTGGTGTGAAGGGTCCCATGAAATGAAGAAGAAATGTGAAGGATGCAAACAGTCGTTGGATTCTTCCTCCTTCTACCACAGCAATCAGGAGCCGGATGGACTACAAAGATTGTGTCGCTCTTGCGTCAACCAGCGGAGGCGCGAGCGCTATGCGACGAAGCGCAGCGAGACAGGTCATGGAAGTCTGCCTCGTCTTCAGGATCTCGTCAAGAAGGGGGATTTTGCTGCGGTCAAGAAGAACAGGACCTTGATCAACGCCCGCAACAGGGAGTACTTGCTCGCTTTGGCCGTCAGGGACTTCAAGACAGCGCCCAAGAAACCGAGCCACGTGGAACTGGTCAAGTTTCTGATCCAGTTGGGAGCGAAACCGGATTATCATCTGGTATGTGCAGCGACCGTAGGACCCCATATTGAAATCATGAACGCCTTGATCGAGGCGGGGGCCGAACAAAACATCTTTACAGCCGCTGCCCTCGGCGAGGTGGATCGGGTGCGTGACTTGCTTTGCAGCAGATCCAACACTGGCCGACATTACGACGGATATTGCTTCTGATCAGCGGTATGACGGCGCTCCATTACGCCTGCCGGTCTGAGCTTGGAAAAGTCAACCAAGCGTACGCAGACCGACTTTTTCTCTGTGCTGAACTGCTACTGGATCGAAGATCGGCACCTCGGGCGGAGCTCGATCGCGCCGGAAGTCCTCATGGTTTTGGAAGTCCGCTTGACATGTGTGCATGGCGCGGAGGGAACGTGAAGATCGCTCGAATTCTTATCAGACACGGATGGCAGCCAACCGTTGGAACCATGTTGGCGGCTTTGGGACATTTCCAGCGACACGGAAAGGGGAATTACGAGGTTGCGGCTCTGTGCTTGGAATCTGGCGTCGATATTAACGAGATGGAAGGTCGTACGTTGTTGCACGCTTTCGCACACCAGGGCGATCTCGTTGGAACACGGTGGTTGGTCGATCACGGCGCCAAGATCGACGTGAGAGATCAGGGGAACAACACGCCTTTGCATAAAGCCTGCGAACGAAATTCTACGCTGACCGTCGTGAAACTCCTTCTGGAACGTGGCGCAAGCCTGACCGCTACGAACAACAACGGAGAGACAGCTCTCGATGTGGCTATCAAGAACGACAAGAAAAGCATCGTGGCTTATTTGACAGGCCTCGGAGCCAAGTCCGCTGTACCGCCCCGCCCTGGGGAGCCATGCTAATTGGTGCCCTGGGGAGCCATGCTAACTGGTGGCGCCACGAGCACCCCCCCAAACCCCCCCTTCGCAAGGGGGGGAAAGGTGTCGTGGGTCGCGGAAAGAAAGCATGGGCGTCGTCGGGCAGCCTCCCGGAACACTGGGGAGCCATGCTAATTGGTGGCGCCACGACCACCCCCCCCAAACCCCCCCTTTGCAAGGGGGGGAAAGGTGTCGTGGGCCTCGAGGCTAAACCGCAAGACATTTTTGCTGCCGATCCGTTTCGCACCTCTTTTCGTATTTTGACGACGGATCTTGATTAGCACCTCAGATTCTCGTTGAACCCGCAGCCGGCGAGCCTTAGCATTTTGCTCTCGGGGAAGAAGACGCGTCTGAAGCAAGGTAGGTATGAGTATGCAAGTGGATCTGCTCGACCGTAAGGCGACGAAGTTCGTCCTCTGGCGTCCCAACAAGACCACCACGGCCCCCAAGCTGATCATCGGCACGTTTGTGCCCGGTGTTCCGCCCACGCTGGCCGGGGTACAAGAGATCGCGCTCAGCCCGTCCGCGAACTTCCCCGACCTGTACGAGGTCGATGCGGCTGCCTGCGGCCTGGCCGATGGAGTGGTCTACCACTACTGGTTCGAGGTCGACGACAGCGACCCGACCAAGAGCCCCCCAGCCCGGATCCGCTGCACTGACCCGACTGCGACCACCGTCGACTGGGACCTGCTTGCCCCTTCACTGCCGCCGCCTTATACCGAAGATGACCGGCACGCTGCCTCCGTGATCAAGTTCACGAACGGCAAGCTCGTCCCGTGCGACAACGGCGGGGAAGTCGGCCAGGTCGGTGACAATCCGACGCCCGACACCCTGCCTCCCAATAACCGACTCGTCATCTATGAGCTGCCGACGGCCTGGTCGCGATTGCACAAGAGCGGCGGAGTGGAGGTTGGGGTCGGCACGTTCCAGGACGTCCTTGCCCTGGTGCTCCACGAGGCGCCTGGTGCAAATTTCGCGGATTTGCCCGTCCTCCAGGTCGGCCGGTCCTACCTGACCGAGCTCGGCGTGACCGCGCTCGAGCTGCTGCCGCCCGCCGATAGCTTCGTCAAACGCACGTGGGGCTACGACACGGCCAATTTCTTCGCACCCGACTTTGATCTCGGGAAGCCCGATGGCTCCTCGTGGTCGACGGCCAACACGGATCTGGCTGCCCTCGTCCAGGGATGCCACGAGCACCGGATCCGCTTTTTCATCGACGTCGTCATGGCCTTCGCGAGGCATTATGCTTACGAGCCGATCGACTCTCCGGAGTTCTTCATCCTTGACACCGGGGCCGATCCCAACGACCCCGACGATTACACCTCGCGCGGCGACGGCGGGCAACGAAACGGATTCGGCAGCACATTGTTCCGTTACGCGAAATTCGTCGACAACGCTTACGATCCGCTATCGGGCGCAGCCGGCCGCGTGGTTCCTGCCCGCCAGATCATGAAGGCGTACATCACGCGCTGGATGCGCGACTTCAAGATCGACGGGATCCGCATGGACTCGATCGAGAATGTCGCCAACTGGGACTTCGTCGAGGAATACAAGGACCAGGCTCGGGCGCTCTGGAACGAGCGCTGGAGCTCGCTTGCCCTCGGCGCGGGGTCCGACGAGCGGTTTCTCGTCGTGGGCGAGGAGCTCTCGATACCGCTGGCGCTTCTTACCCAGGGACGGCTCGACGGGCTCTGGAACGAGAAATTCAAGCAGTATATCCGCTGCGCGATCCTGGGGACCAACGCCAACGACGAGCCAAGCTTTGAATGGACCGTGCGCAAGGCGATCGACTGCCGCAACCTTGGCTTCACGGACGGCGCCCAGGCCGTGCTCTACCTGACGTCGCACGACGTCGAGGGCTATCGCAACGAGCGGATCTACAATTTTCTCGTGAACAACGGGATCACGGATACGGAGAAGCGAATCAAGCTCGCCTTCTGCTGCCTGCTGACGGCCGTGGGCGTGCCTCAGATCCTCGCAGGAGACGAATTCGCCGACCAGCACGACCGGTTCGACCAGTTTGGCAACGTCACCGAGTCGGGGGGAAAAGAGGTCGACCCCGTCAACTACTGTCGCCTCGAGGACGACTGGCGGCACCGTATCTTTGAATACGTTTCCGGGCTGGTCAAGCTTCGCACCACGAGCGACGCGCTATCGGTCAATGACACCGAGTTTATCCATGTCGATTTCAACGATGGCAAACGCGTGCTGGCCTGGAACCGGGGAGGTCCGAATCAGGACCCGGTCGTGGTCCTGGCAAACTTCTCCGACTTCACCACCGACAACCCGCAGGATCCGAGCTCGGTGTACGTCGTCCCGAACTGGCCCGCGACCCCGGCCGGCCGGAGCTGGAAAGAAGTGACGCAGAGCCGGATCGTTCCGCCGAACTTCGTCGGTCGGGAGCCGATCTACTCGTGGGAGGCCAAGGTTTATACGCTGGCGTAAAAGACGGTTATTCCGGGCGCCGCGCTCATCGGAATCGCCTTCTTGGTGCAAGCAAAAACCTGTTCAAAGCCGACGACTCAAGCCAGGTCGAACAATAAGACTTCCGACGGACCATCGGAATGAATCGAAAGATCTGATTCACCGCTGACGGCTGCGCCGTCGCCGGCGGAAAGCGCATGGCCGTTCAAAGCGACACCGCCCCTCAGGATTTGAAGCCAGGCATGGCGTCCGGGCGAGAGAGAGTAGGTCACTTCCCGGGCGGGTTCGAGTGTGGCGAGGGAGAGGCGCGCGTCCTGGCCGATCGTCAGCGAACCGTCGTTGCCATCGGGCGAGGCGACCAGGCGCAGCCGGTTGCGCCGCTCGTTCTCCGGAAAGGCCCGTTGTTCATACGACGGCTCCAGGCCTTCCCGCGCGGGAACAAGCCAGATCTGGTAGAGGTGAACGGGCTCGTTTTTGGAAGCGTTGAACTCGCTATGGGTGATTCCCGTCCCGGCCGTCATCCTCTGCAATTCACCGGGTAAGATTGTGCTGCCGGTGCCGAGGCTGTCCCGATGCGCAAGGCCTCCCTCGAGGACGTAGGTGACGATCTCCATGTCATCGTGAGGATGCGCGCCGAAGCCCCTTCCGGCGCGATGCGGTCTTCGTTGATCACCCGCAGCGAGCGGAATCCCATCTGGCCTGGGTCGTAATACTGCGAGAACGAGAAAGTGTGATAGGTGTCCAGCCACCCGTGGTCGAAATGTCCGCGCTCGGCCGATTTGCGGATCCGGATCATCGTCGTCTCCTTTGTATTCCGGTCATCTGTTGCGATCTCGGTTCCTCGGAATTCACGTTGGGCCCTTCGATACCGCTGCTGACGGGGATTGGACGGCCTGCTCGAACAGGCCGCGCGAGGCGGGGGAGCGTCACGTCGATCGCGTAGTCGCGGCGGATGCCGGCTGCCGCCGCGCGGCCGAGGTGCTGGAACGCGCCGGGGTCGCGGAGCACCTCGACCGCCCGGGTCGCGAATCCGTCGACGTCGAAGAAACCGCAAAGCCGGCCGTTCTGCCCGTCCTCGATCATCTCGCGCACCGGCTCGGTGTCGGACGCCAGCACCGTGCAGCCGCACGACAGGGCGTCCATCAGCGACCAGCTCAGCACGAACGGCACCGTGAAGTAGAGGTGCAGGTCGCTCAGGCTCAGCACCTCCACCAGCTTCGAGACCGGCAGCAGGCCCGTGAAGATGAACTTGCTCAGGTCGTAGTCGGACTGCGCCATCACGTGCTCGAAGAACGTCTTGTGCTGGATGTGCTTCTCGTCGCCGCCGTAGCAGATCCGGTTGCTCCCGACGACCACGAAGACCACGTCGGGAAACTGCCGATAGACCTGTTCGGCGACCTTCATGAAGATGTCGAATCCGCGCATCGACTCGAACCCGCGGCTCACGTAGGTCACGATCCGCGTCGACGCGGGGAATCGAGCGGTCGCCGATCCGGCGCGGGACGCCGTCCCGGCGCCGGAAGAAGTCGGTCTCGATCCCGTCGAAGATGACGTCGATCTTGGGCCGGTAGGTTTCGGGGAAGAGCTGGCGCTGGAAGTGCGTCGGGCTGTAGCCGCGCCGGCAGTTCTCCAGGTCGAGCAGGAGCATGGCGTTGCGCGACCGGGCGCGCAGGTAGTCGATCTCGGCGGGGGGAAACTCGGGGCGGAAGTCCATGTCCGACTGGTGCGGATGATAATAAAACTCGAAGTAATTGATGATCGGCACGCCGGGATACAGCTCGGGCAGGAACAGCGTCGACCCGAAACCGCTGTGGCCGACGATCAGGTCGGGCCGCAGGTCGGGCTGGGCCTTGCACGCCTCGTACACGCCGTGGGCGTGCCAGATGGCGTTCTCGAACGTCCGGCTGCAATAGTGGGTCGTCTCGCGCGCCCCGCTCGTGGTCGTGTAGGCGACCTTCCGGATGCCGTCGACCTCGCCGCCCGGCGTTTTCGAGACGAACGTGCACGACCAGCCCCGGCTGCGGATCAGGTGCCGGGCGATGTGGCCGAACTGCGCCGGGAAATTCTGGTGGACGAACAGGACGTGCATCTCATCATCCGGACTGACGGCACCGTGCCGCGATCAGAAGTCCTGCCGCGGCGCTGCGGCGCAGGACCTAATCTACACGATCCGGCAAGCCGTCGCGAGAGCCTGTGCGAGAGCCTTATGACTTCAACCTCGCACCAGCGCGAGGGCCTTTTCCAGCACCTCGTCCCGCCCCGCGGCGAGACCCTTGATAGTGCGAGCCGCCGGGACTGTCGGAAGAACGCCCACACCATGGAACCGGGAGCCGTCTCGCTTGAGCGTCTTCATTCCCGTCCAGGAGACTCGGTAGCCGCCCGTGAAGCACGTAGACATTGACGCTGCCATTGCTTCCGGCGGTCGGGCCGCCGACGATCGGGGCGACCTTACCGGTCGCGATCAGGCTCAGAAAAGTTTCGGCGGCGCTGACGGCGCGAGCGTCGGTCAAAAAGGCCACCCTGGCCGCGAGCTTGGGAGGCCGCGGCGGCAACGACCAATCGCTTTGCTGTCCCGTCACCTGCCGGCGATCGGGGAACCTTGTGACCGGGATGATCCAGCGATCGCTCAAGAGCGGGCGATCCGTGAGACGCGACAGAAGATCGATGTCCATGCTCGGGCTCGGATAACCGCGAACGTCACAAGATGATCCCCGAGGCTTTCTCGAGGCGGGGAGGAGTGCGCTGGCATTTCGGGATCGCTCACGCGGGCGAGGTCGAGGTAGAGGATTCCGGGCTCGATCTCGACGACCTTGGCGAGCCGCCGTTCGAGTAGCGATGGCCCGCGGAGCGGCGAGTCATCGGCGGGCAGCCGATTCAAAGTCACGGAATAGGCCGGTTTCCCGGGCGGTTCCAGTTCCAGGGTCACGGCTTCCCGCCGGGCCGTTGCGCAAGTCCTGAAGTGGCCCTGAATCGGCGAAACTGAGGCGTGGCGCCGCAGACGAGCCGTTCCGCGTTCTGCACACGCGCGATGGCTGGCCGGCCGTCGAGCTTTCGCACCACATCGCCGGGTTTGATGCCGCTCTTGCGGGCACCCGCTTCGACATCGGTCACCACCAACTGACCTTCGACCCAGTCCCAGGCCAAGGGCAGCGCCCCGTCGATGGCGAAGGTCCCGCTGCCCCCGCGCACAAAGCCATGACTGTCGTCGACCTGGGCAACCAGGCGCCGCAACGTGTCATGGAATGCGGCAGCGTCCGGGTCGGCCGCGGCCGAATTCAACGCCTCGCCAAGCGCCGCCGGCCAGTCTGTCTCCACGCAATCAAAGTAGGGATAGAAATGCTGGAACACATTCCAGATCAGCGCAACGTCGGCGAGCCGGGTAGCCCGGTCGTCGCCGGTCGGCGGAAACTCATCCGGCTTGACGCTCTTGCGCGGCCGGGCCGTAGCGCGAGGGAGCGTTCCCCGTTCGTCGGCGAACAGGACCAGCGGCATACGGCACGACACACCCCCGCCCAGGTCGGCCTCGAAGTCGCTCACCGACATTCGGCAATGGCTCCGGCGACAGAGGCATGGTCACCGGGCCTGCGCAGGTTGCGATCCGTGACCCGCTCGCTCTTGTACATCCCGATGCTTCCGTTGCAAACCACGCCAAAATGCCGCCAGGCCACGCGATGGACCTCGTTTTCCTCCTTCGTGGCTGGGGGCGTCGACCTCGGACGCGCCGTCACAAAGATCTGCAATGTGGGCGGCTACCGGTGCGAACAGCGCCGTCAACCGCTCAGCAAGTTCGTCGGAGGACCGCGCCGGCTCGACGACGCCGATCGCGTCGAGCGCGAATCATCCCAATCCGTGGCGGCGGCCTCGTCGCTGGGGTGAAAATATCGCACGTAGCCGAGCATCCGGGTGAACGCGATCAGGTTCTCGAGCATCCCCTGGTCGGCGAGTGGCCGTGGCGGTTCGTTGCCGGCATACGCCCTGCCGATCACTTCGAGCGATGCCGAGTCGAACCAAGCTTTTCCGGTGGCGTTCAGGATGAACCCCAGCTCCAGTTGCTCGGCGTCGTCACTGACGTCGAGGACGACGCTTCGCCGCTTCCATTCTCCGGAGCGGAACGGACGATCGGCCATGTCGACAAAGGGACAAGGCTTGCCCTTGGGCCGCACTGCCCGCGCCCACAGGGCAGCGGTATTTCGGCCGACCCCGTCCACTTCAGTGCGGATGTCGGCCCCGAATCGAACGCGCTTTCCCCGCAATTCCTCAGCGGAAATTGTTTGAGTGACACGGCCGAGGTGTCCCCACGGGACGGCCGCCTGTTGGCTGATCTCGAGGCAATATCGTCCGGACTTTGGTTTTGCGTCTGTGATCTGAGCCGTATAGCCTTGCGACTGCGAGAGCGGCTGCAACGGCCAGGCGGCCGGTGGACTTTTGGGTTTGTCCGCTTCAAAATCTGCGTCGACGAGAATTGGCTGCACGGGGCCGGCCCAGACCACTCGGGGCCAGCAGAACGCAAGTGTCAGCGCCGGAGTTCATCATCATCCTCCCGATCGCGCCGAACCGTATGCGGACTCCTCCCGAAAGCAAGTCACGCAAACTGACCGTCCGACGCCGTCACGTCCGTAAGAATATTCCAACCTGACGCCGTTCAGGAAGAGCCGATCCCAGGAGAAGCGTTGCTGAGCAAGAGCTTGAAATCACTTGCGGGCTTGCTCGAGTGCAGGTTGCCCTGCCATACTCGAATGGCCGTTACGCCCTCCAGAGATTCGAAATCCATGCGCAATCCTCGTTGCGATTCCCCATTATTACCGAGCGGTCGGCAAAGCCCCGCCCGACGGCGGGCGGCACGGCTCGGTGGGGCAGGATGCGAACGCGCGGGTCGCCGCTCTCTCGGCCTGCATCGCCTCGCTGAACCAGCTTTTTGGGCCTGCCCAGCATGTGATCGACCAGGCGACGCGGGTGGCAGAACCCGCCAATGCGCGGACCGCCGGCCAGGTCGACGTGGTCGTGTGCACGACGGGCGAAGACCATCTGCTCGACCGGCTGAGCCTGCCCGGGGGGTCGTACCAGCACCACCCGACCGGTTGCCCCCCTGCTCTCCTGGGCTTTGAATGCCATGCCGTGCTCCGAGACCGGCTCGGCGATTACGACTATTATGCCTACCTGGAGGACGACCTGATCTCGCGCGACTCCTGGCTTTTCGTCAAGCTCGGCTGGTTCACCGCCCAGCTCGGCGACGAGGTGCTCCTTCAGCCGAACCGTTACGAGGTCAGCCCGCTTCTCGGGCTCGTTCACAAGGCCTACATCGACGGCGACCTGCGCGACGACGTCACCGCCCCATTCCAGGATTTGCTCGTCACCCCGGTTGCGACCGGGAGCTTGCTCGGGACGACCGTTACCTTTCAGAGGGCGAAGAATCCGCATGCGGGCTGCTTCTTCTTGAACACCCGGCAGATGGAGGCCTGGTTGAGACAACCTTATTTCCTCGACCGCGATCAAAGCTTCATCGGCCCGCTCGAAAGTGCAGCCACCCTGGGCGTGATGCGGACCTTCCGGATCTACAAGGCCGCCCCCGAGAGCGCGGGGTTCCTCGAGATCGAGCACTTCGGGACCAGTTTCCTCGATAATCTTCGCCGCCGTCGCGACGTGGCCGCGACTCAGGATTGATTCGGCCTCTGATGTTTCCTGCGCGGCTTTCGAACAAATGCAACGAGCGTCCAAGGAACAAATGCTGCGATATTATTCTGAGCTCATGCAGCCTGGCCATCTTCGAGCGTGTGGCCGGAGAGTATCCGGCACATGTCGACGACTGGGCTGAAATCGCGACGCTGGCCGAAAGTTACCGGAATTTCCTGTCCGGCGACCGATACCGTGCTCGCGAGGCCGAGCCGCTCGACGTTCGCGTGCTGGCCTGGTTCGATCGTCTCGAATCCATGCGCGGCTGGCACGAGCACGCGATTGAAAAGGTGCGCATCTTGACCATCTGGGCCCATCTCGCTGTCCGCTGCCGGCAGCCGAAAAAGGCCAGTGCTGCCCTCGCACTGGCTCGCGGATTCCTCGTGACCGATCCGACAACCTGTTGAAGCTGGAACCGCGCGAGGCGGTCGCCGAGCTGCTCAAGTAATCCCGCGACCAAGAGAGATAGGTGCGCGGCGCGCCCGGCAGGCACGCCCCCAGGCCGGGGCGAGCGCAGACGAAACAGAGGGAGACGCGCGGCTGCCAGCGGGATGGAGCATGGCAATCTTCACGCGTCTTTGGTAAGGCGGTACGATAGCTGCCGCGGCAGCGACCAGCCGCCCGGGACGATCCCCGCGGGGAAGTGGACCGCCAGGTCGCCGGGCCGGCCAGTCTCGATCGAGGCCGTGACCACCTCGGCGATTTTGTCGTAGAGGTCGCGGCGCATCTCTGGCGTGAGCAGCTCGCGGCGCAGGCGTGCGGTATCCCACTTCACGATTCGGTAGACGCGGTTGATGGCGTGGCCGAGCACACGGTCGGTGACCGGGTAGAACCGCGTACGCTGGTCATCGCCGTGAGCCAGGTGCGAGAGGAGCGGCTCCGGCAGCTCGCGCGTTTCGAGGCCGGCGAACTGGAGCGCATCGTAGAGGTCGTTGTCTTCCTCGCCCCAGCAAGGATAGATTTCATCGTAGCCGCCCAAGCGGTCGAAGTCGGCCTTCAGGCAGACGAAAGTCCCTCCCAGTCCCCGGTCGTCCGAGAACGCTCGGTAGAAACCGCCCGGAGCGAGCGTGGGCAGCACGGCCGCGGCGAAGCCCGGGTCAAGCACGACGTCGGAATCGACGAAGCCAATCCAGGCGGCGTCGGCGTGTCGGGCGCCGGCATTCCGGGCAGCGGATGCATTGAACCGGGTCTGGCCCGGGACGCGGACGACCCGCGCCGCCGGGTGATGCGTTTCGACCCATTCGCCGGCGCGGTCCGGGCACGAGTAGTCGACGACCACACATGAAGCTCCGGGCTGTTCGAGCATCGGCCCCAAGGTCTGTCGCAATACGTGCAGCCGCCCCATGCAGGTGGTGACGAAACAAAGTGCCGCCATGTGATTGCGAGCTCCCCGGCGCGATCTTCCGCTCTTTGAAAATCGGCAGCCGATTCGGCCCAAGACGTCGACCGCGTCCCTGGCCTCGCGCGTTACACGAAGCTGCTGGTTAGCGGCGTGACATCACAAATGTTTAAAAAAGGAACGTTGGTGTGGTCGTCAAGTGGAATCCTGATTCAACTCGATCTAACGAACTTCGTCACACTCCCGGTTGAGCCTGGTATTTGGCAAAGAACTCGTGCGGATCACCTGAGACGAAGGGGGGGCGTGACAAAAAACCTCATCCGTCGACAAATGTTCGGTTTTCGCCGGACCAGAGTAGTGACACGGGGGCTTCGGGAATTATACTACTCTCCCAGGTCTTCCGCCCATCTGACGGATTTGTGATGCTTTGCGCGGAGAGTCAAAAGCCAGGAGCGGCGTCCCGACGAGGGGGTTGACCGGTACAGAACTACGTGCTCGCAAGCGATTCAACGTTTGAATTGAACTGCAAGATCGCAGCAAACCGGCGGCCGGTCGACAGGCGCGTTCGATGCGCGACGAATGCGAAATGGCTTGGCGGGAGCCGGAGGCGGTCTCGTTGAGATTGGTTCATTTCGAGACTGCCGGGCCATTCAAGGCTGCCAGAACGCTTACCAAAGGAGTATGGAGTCCAGAGAGTCTGACTTAAAAGGCGGCTTGGTCTCGCGTCCTGTTGGTTCGTGGGTCGTTGAGCGGATTGCGAGATCCCGATGGCCGAGTCATAAGGCGGTTCCGCGAGTGACCCGCCCGCACTTTTGATAAAGACTGCAACTGATTTTGCCTCTCCCTTCGCAGAAGAGGGTTGTGCGATGTCGACACCTCATGAGCCGGGCACGAGCGGTCCCTACCACCAGCCACCACGGCCGGAAGATGAGCCGGCGGCGAAGAGACGCCGCGAAGCGGAAGAAGCGGCAGCCGTTCCAGCCGGACTTCCACGGCCTGGAACGGCGGATGATGCCGACGACGTTCCTGGTCAGACACCGCGGCCGACTCGGGCGCCGGCTCGCTGCGGCAGGCGATCCTCGAGTCCGAACGCGCACCCGGGCTCGAACACGATCGACTTCGGCATCGGCACGGGCGCCCAGACGATCTCGCTCTTGTCGGCCCTGCCGAGCATCACCGTCCCGGTCTTGATCGACGGCACGACGCAGCCGGGATACACCAGCGCTCCGCTCATCGATCTCGACGGCACGAGCGCCGGCAGCGGCGCGGACGGCCTGGACCTGGCAGCCGGGTCCGGCGGCAGCACGATCCGCGGACTCGTGATCAACAATTTCAGCGGCGACGGGATCTCGATCACGCACGACCGGCAACATCGTCGCAGAGCTCCTATATCGGGACCAACGCCGCGGGCACGGCCGCCGGCGGCCACGCGACGATGTCGGTACGGGATTGCTCGTGTTCGGCCGCCGAACAACACGATCGGCGGCGAGCTCCACCCCCGGCAGGGCAGGCAACCTGATCTCGGGAAACCACCTACGGCGTCGGACCATCGGAGCGACGGGCAACTTGGTCGAGGGCAACCGAGATCGGCACCAACGCCGCCGGCAACGCCGCGATCGCCAACAGCGACGACGGCGTGATGATCGAAGGACCCCACAACACGATCGGCGGCACGGCCGCGGCGCGGCAAACTCATCTCGGGCAACACCGTTAACGGGATTGAAATCAATGCGACCTCCGATACATCGGTTCTTGGGAACCTGATCGGGACCGATTCGACTGGAGGGCACGCCCTCGGGAACCGCGGTGATGGTGTTCTTGTCGATTCCGGCTCGACGAACAACACGATCGGCGCGTTCAACACCGGCGCGGGGAACATCGTATCGGGCAACTTGAGTAGCGGGATCGAGATCTCGGGAGTCGGCACTTCGGGCAACCTGGTGGCGAATAACCTCGTCGGCACGAACACCGCCGGCGTCACCGGCCTGGGCAACTCCATCACCGGTATCATCGCGGATCAAGCAGCGACCAACAACACGATCAGCGGCAACGTCGCCTCCGGAAATCTGTACGGAATCGGCGCGGTTGGTGCCGGGACGTCCGGCAATGTGTTCATCGACAACTTGGTCGGCGTCTTCGTTGTATCGGGCACGACTTTCGCGTTGCCCAACAACAGCGGGTGTGCTTCTCCAATCCGGCACAACCAATAACACCGTCGGTGGCAGCTCCCGATCTGGCCGCGAACGTGATCTCGGGCAACACCAACGACGGGCTCAATATCGGCAACTACCGGCACCTCGGGCAACTTGGTAGCGAATAACTATATCGGCACCGACTCCGCGAGCGACAGCGGTCTGGGTAACGCCAACGGCGTGCTCTTCTATGGCGACTCAAACGGTGGCCCCACGAATAACACCATCGGCGCGCGGTAACGTCATCTCCGGCAATAGCTTCGGTGGGGTCAACATCTACAACGCCGGCACTTCCCGATAACGTTATCGCCGGGAATGATATCGGCACAAATGCGCAAGGCACGGCTCCGCTACCCAATTCGAATGGCGTGGTTATCGGCGCCTCCGCATCCAGCAACACGATTGGAGGGGCCAACGTCATCTCGGGCAACAGCGACGACGGCGTCGAGATCACCGGCGCGGGCACGACCGGCAACGTCGTCGCCGGCAATTTCATCGGCACGGATCTCAGCGGAACCGTGGCCGTGCCCAATTATGCGGGCGTCGAAATCGACAGCGGCGCCACCGGCAACCTCGTCGGCACCAACGGCGACGGAGTGAACGACGCTCTCGAGCGGAACATCATCAGCGGCAACCTGTTTGCCGGCGTCTGGATGATCGGGACCGGCACCGATAACAACGTCGTTGCGGGCAACTTTATCGGCACCGACGTGACCGGAACGAGCGCGGTTGGCAACGGCAGTAAGTTCGTTGCCTCCGGCGATAACGACATCAACGGCGGCGTGGTGATCGACGCCGGCGCATCCGACAACCTCATCGGTACCGCGGGGCAGGATGGCAGCGATGACGCTCACCAGCGGAACGTGATCTCGGGCAATGCCTACACCGCGATCATCATCGCCGGCGCGGGCACGACCGGCAATGTCGTCGCCGGCGACTATCTGGGGACGACGGTGTCCGGCGAAGCCGCGCTCGGCAATGGCCCCGACGGTGACGGAGTCGATATCGACAATGGAGCCGACGGCAACTGGATCGGCGTCAACGCACTTTACGGCCCCGAAGACGCCGACCAGGGCAACCTCATCTCGGGGAATAACGGCGGCAACTCCGTGGGCGTCTACATCGATACGATTTCTTCCGGCAACGTCATCGCCGGCAACTTGATCGGCACCGATGCGAGCGGCGACGACGCTCTTCCCGACGATTGGGGTGTTGATATCAACGGTCCCTCAAATCGGGTCGGCACAACCGGGCAGGACGGACCCGGCGATGCGCTCGAACGGAACGTGATCGCCGCCTGTGAGAGGAACGGGATCCTCATCGCCGGCACCGCTGCGACCGGGAACGTCGTGGCGGGCAATTACGTCGGCACGAACGCGGCCGGCACCGCCGCACTCGGCAACGCCATTGGTGTGCTGGTGAACGGCGGAGCAGCCTCGAACTGGGTCGGCGTCAATCCCGACTACGGGCCTGAAAACGCCGACCAGCGTAACATCATCGCCGGGAGTAGCACCTCGGGAGTAAATCTTGACGGCGCAGGTACCAGCGGAAACGTGATCGCAGGCAACCTGATCGGCTTGAACGTCAACCTGAGCGGCAGCGTCATCGACGGTCTTGGTGACGGCTTTGCCGGCGTCGAGCTGACAAGCGGCGCATCGGGCAACTGGATCGGTGTCAACGCGATCGATGGCCCCGAGAACGCGCTCCAGGCCAACGTGATCTCCGGTTCCTATATCGGCGTGACGCTCGACAACTCCGGCACGACCGGCAACGTCGTGGCCGGCAACCTGATCGGCACCGATCCCACGGGCACGGCCGCCGTCCCCAATCAAACCTTCGACGCACCCCTGAGCTGGGGCGTCGTCATCGCCGTGGGGGCCTCGTCGAACCTGATCGGAACCTCCGGTCAGGACGGCGCAAACGACGCCCTTGAGCGGAATACCATTTCCGGCAATACGCAAGCCGACGTTTATATCTATGAGTTCCAGGGCAGCCAGGGAGCGCCGACCACTGGAAATGTCGTCGCCGGCAATTACATCGGCACGACTGAAGCCGGCACCGCCACGGTCGGAAGCTACAATGGCGTGCTCATCTCCGTCGGGGCCACGAACAACTGGGTGGGAGTCAACCCGGTGTACGGGCCCGAGAACGCCGACCAGCGCAACGTCATCGCGGGCAGCTCCCACGCCGGCGTCGAGTTGAGCAGCTCCGGTACGAGCGGCAATACCGTCGCCGGCAATTACATCGGCACCGATGACACCGGCACCCACGCCCTGCCCAATTACGCCGGTGTCGAGATCGACAGCGGCGCCACCGGCAACTTGATCGGCACCAACGGCGACGGCGTGAACGACGCCCTCGAGCGGAACATCATCAGCGGCAACCTGTTTGCCGGCGTCTGGATGATCGGGACCGGCACCGATAACAACGTCGTTGCGGGCAACTTTATCGGCACCGACGTGACCGGAATGCTCGCCGTGGCCGATGGCAACCAGGAAGTGCGGCTCAACTCGGGCTACGTCTACGGCGGGGGAGTCGAGATCGACTTCGGCGCATCGCATAACCTGGTCGGTACCACCGGCCATAGCGCCGACGACGCGGGCCAGCGCAATATCATCTCGGGAAACGCCGGTGGCAGCGGCGTCGACATCTTGGGGAGCGGAGCGAGCGGCAACGTCGTGGCGGGAAATTTCATCGGCACAAATGTCGACTGGCACCGCGGCAGTCGGAAACGGTGACGGCCTCTTTCTTGCAGAGCTCGATTCGACAAACTGGATCGGGGTCAATACCGTCTACGGGGCCGAGAGTCCCGACCAGGAAAACGTGATCTCGGGCAACGAACTCGGACTCGAGTTCTACGATTGCACAGCCAACGTGGTCGCCGGCAACCTGATCGGTACGAACGCGTCCGGATCAGCGGCGGTCGCCAATATGTACGGAGTACTCTTCGACGGCACCGGCTCATTCAACTTGCTGGGGACCTCAGGCCAGGACGGATCAAACGATGCCCTCGAACGGAACGTGATCTCCGGAAACACCGATGTCGGAGTCGTCGTCGGCTCGATCGTCCCGACCGGATTGACCCAGGGCACGGTAACGGGGAACGTTGTCGCGGGCAACTTTATCGGCACCAACGCAGCCGGTACCGCCGCTGTTGCCAATGGCACCGGAGTCGAGATCATTACCGACTTCGACGCGGCGACAGCCAATTTTGTCGGCGTCAACTCGCTCTTTGGACCGGAAGATTCCGACCAGCGTAACGTGATCTCCGGGAATAGTGGTAACGGACTGATCATCGAGGCTGGAGCGTCCGACAATATCGTCGCGGGCAATTATATCGGCCTGAATGCATCAGGCACCGCCGCGGTCGGCAATCACCAGGCCGGCGTGTTGCTCGCCACCGGCGCGTCGGACAACACGATCGGCGGGCTGACCGCCCTGCTGCGGAACGTCATCGGCGGCAATCTCAACCGCGGCGTCTTTATCTCCACGCCAGCGGGCTCCAGTCGTGCCGACGACCGGAAACGTGATCGAGGGCAACTATATCGGCACCGATGCCTCCGGACTGTTGCCGATCACGGGCAACACAAACGACGCGATCTCGATCGACCTCTCGCCGGGCAACATCATCGGCGGAACGGTGGCAGGCGCGGGCAATGTGATGGATACCGGCGGCGACACGGGAATCTTCATCTACGGCGACTACGCACGCGGGCCGTACGCCTCCGCGGCCGGCAACTCTGATCGCCGGCAACATCATCGGCCTGGGCGCCGACGGCGAAACGACCGCCGGCTTCGGCAACGCCTATGACGGCATCGTGATCGACTCGGCGCCCAACACCACGATCGGCGGCTCCGTCGCCGCCGCGCGGAACATCATCTCGAACAACACCACCAACGCGGGCGCCGGCATCTTGATCGTCAACTTCGAAGAGCCCGATGGCGCCTACGGCACCGTCGTCCAGGGCAACTACATCGGCACCGACATCACCGGCACCCTGGCGCGCGGCAACTACATCGGCATCGACATCGAAGGCGCGTCGTCGAGCTTGATCGGAACCGACGGGCAGGACGGCGCCGCCGACGCGCTCGAGGGAAACCTGATCTCGGGCAACCTCACCGAGGGGATCAGGATCAATGCCGCCTCCGAGATTGTCGGCGGATCACCAGTCCATCGCCGGAGCCGCCGAACAACGTCGTGGCCGGCAACCTGATCGGCACGAACGCGGCCGGCACGGCCGCCCTGGGCAACGGTGGCGATGGCGTGCAGCTCGAAGGGGGCACGAGCCATAACTGGATCGGCGTCAATGCCGTCTATGGCGCCGAAAACACCGACGAGCGGAATATCATCTCGGGCAATTCCAACGCTGGTATCGAAATCAGCGGAACGGGAACGACCAGCAACACGGTCGCCGGGGACTACATCGGGACCGATTACACCGGGACAATCGCGCTGGGCAACGGCAACACGAATGGGCCGGGCGGCGGCGTCCTGATCGACGCTGCCGCGTCCAACAACCTGGTCGGCACGTCCGGGCAGGATGGCAGCGCTGACGTTTACGAACGGAATGTGATCTCGGGCAACGCCTACACGGCCGTGGTCATCCAGGACGCGGGCACGAGCGGTAATGTCGTCGCCGGCGACTATCTCGGAACGACGGCCTCGGGCGAAGCCGGTCTCGGCAATGGTACCAACGGTGACGGAGTCGACATCATCAGCGGAGCCAGCGGCAACTGGGTCGGAGTCAATGCTGTCTACGGCCCCGAAACTGCGGACCAGCGCAACGTCATCTCGGGCAACATCGGTTACACTGTCGGCGTTTGGATCGTCGGCAGCTCCGCCAACGTCGTCGCAGGTAACTACATCGGCACCGATGCCCGCGGCGCCACGGCGATCCCGAACAACTGGGGAATCTTCTTCGACGGCGGTTCATCGAATCTCGTTGGCACGACCGGCCAGGACGGGGTCAACGACGCCCTGGAACGCAACATCATCTCCGGCAACGCGTCCGGCGGCGTCGTGATTTATGGCGCCGGTACGACGACGGCAAATGTGGTCGCCGGCAACTACATCGGGACCGACGTCACTGGCACGGTGGCGCTCGGCAACAGCGGCCCCGGACTCAATCTCTCGGGCAACCCCAGCAACTTCGGTGATGACGTCCAGATCATGAACGGAGCCAGCAACAACTGGATCGGCGTCAACTCAATCTACGGCGCCGAAAACGTCGACCAGCGAAACGTGATCTCCGGGGACGCAAATGAGGGTGTCGATATCACCGGCACCGGCACTGCAGGCAATACGGTCGCCGGCAACTATATCGGCACCGATTACACCGGCGCGCACGCCCTGCCGAATTACGCCGGTGTCGAGATCGACAGCGGTGCCAGCAGCAATCTGGTTGGCACCAACGGCGACGGCATGAGCGACGCGCTCGAGCGAAACATCGTCAGCGGCAACATGTTCGCGGGCGTGTGGATGACCGGTACCGGCACAAACAACAACGTCGTCGCCGGCAACTACCTCGGCACGGACGTGACCGGGACGACGGCGATCGGCAACGGAGTTACGCTCCAGATCGATTCCCTCGATGCCGGCATCGGAGCCGGCGTCGTGATCGAAAACGGCGCTTCGAGCAACCTCGTGGGCACGACCGGGCATAGCGCCGACGACGCCGGCCAGCGCAATCTCATCTCGGGCAATCTCGGCGACGGCGTCGACTTGTACGGCAGTGGAACGAGCAATAATGTCGTCGCCGGCAACTACGTCGGCACGAATCCCGCGGGCACCGGGGCACTGGCCAACCAGGGCGATGGCTTTTATATCGCCGAGGTTCCTTCCAGGAACTGGATCGGCGTGAACAGCGTGTACGGTGCGGAGGACACCGACCAGGCGAATGTGATCGCGGGAAATAACGCGAGCGGAGCCGCCGGAATCGAGGTGTACGATTCGAGCAGCACGGTCATGGCCGGCAACTTGATCGGGACGGGAGTCTCCGGCTCGGCCGTACCGAACTACTATGGCGTGGTGCTCGTCGATTCATCGAACAACCTCGTGGGCACGTCCGGACAGGACGGCGCCAGCGACGCGCTCGAGCGAAACGTGATTTCCGGCAATGCCAATGCAGGCGTTTATTTTTTCACCCACGTGTACGGCACGCTGACGAGTCCTGTAACCACCGGAAACGTGGTCGCCGGCAACTTGATCGGCACGGCTCTCTCCGGCACCGCCGCCCTGGCCAACGGCGGCGACGGCGTCTTGATCGCCAGCGGCGCCTACGGCAACCTGATCGGCTTCAACAGCGTTTACGGGCCCGGCAGCACCGACCAGCGCAACATCATCTCGGGCAACAGCGGCAGCGGCGTCGACTTGACCGGCGCCGGAACGATCGACAACGTCGTCGCCGGCAACTACCTGGGGCTGGACACGACCGGGACGCAATCGCTGGGCAACACGCTCTCCGGCATCACGATCCAGGCCGGGGCCAGCAGCAATACAATCGGCGGCACGGCGGCGGCGGCGCGCAACGTCTCGTCCGGCAACCACCACAACGGCAATTCCCGCGGGATCTATATCAATGGCTCCGGGACGAACTTCAACGTCGTCGTCGGTAACTATATCGGCACGAATGCCGCGGGCACAGCGGCCGTCGCCAACGATAACAGCGGCATCCTGATCAGTTCGGGTGCGGATGCCAATACGATCGGCGGCACGGCGGCGGTCGATCGTAACATCGTCTCGGGAAACACGCTCGGCGGCATCGTTTTCGACGTCGCTGGCACCACCGGCAACCTGGCCGAGGGCAACTGGACGGGCTTGAACGCCGCCGGCACCGGCACGATTGCCAATCTCGGAGGCATCGCGTTCATCGACGGCTCATCCGGCAACTCGGCAATCGGCAACGTGGTCTCGGGCAACACCGACGACGGATTTGCGATTATCAACTACGACACATCGAACGGGTCTTTCAATAATCTCGTACAGGGGAACCTGATCGGCACGGATCCGTCCGGGACGCTGGCCATGGGCAATAGCGGCCCGGGCATCGTGATTTACGGCGCTTCGACCGGCAACACCATCGGCGGCACCACGGCCGCGGCCCGCAATATCATTTCCGCCAACGCGAGCGCCGGCGTCTCGATCACCGGCACCGGGACGAGCGGCAATTTCATCATTGGAAATTACGTCGGCACGAATCGGGCCGGCACCGCGGCGCTCGGCAATAGCGGCGACGGCATGGTCATGAGCGGCGGAGCCGCGAACAACTGGATCGGCGTCAACGGCTTGACTGGGCCGGAAACCGCCGCCGAGGGCAACGTCATCTCCGGTAATACCAGTAACGGCGTCGAGTTTACCGGTGCGGGCACGACCGGAAACACGGTCGCCGGGAATTACATCGGCACGGACTACACCGGCACGCAGGCCCTGCCGAATTACGCCGGCGTCGAGATCGACAGCGGGTGCAAGCGGCAACCTGATCGGCACCAACGGCGATGGCGTCGGCGACGCGCTCGAGCGGAACATCTTGAGCGGCAATCTCTTCGCCGGCGTGTGGATCACCGGTACGGGGACAGAACACAACGTCGTCTCCGGTAACTACATCGGCACCGACGGTGAGCGGCAATGAGCGCCCTGGGCAACAGCAGCGTCGTACTATCTGACTCGATCGGCAACGAGGTCGGCGCCGGCGTCGTCTTGATCGACGGTGCATCGGACAACCTGATCGGCACGACCGGCCAGAGCGCCGACGACGCCGGCCAGCGCAACATCATCTCGGGCAACCTGGACGATGGCATCGATATCGAGCACAGCGGGACCGTGGGCAACGTGGTCGCCGGCAATTACATCGGCACGAACGCCGCCGGTACGGCCGCTCTCGCGAACCAGTTCATGGGAATGGAAGTCGCGGAAATTACCGGCGTCAACTGGATCGGCGTGAACCCGGTGTACGGCCCCGAAAATGCCGACCAAGGCAACCTCATCTCGGGCAACAGCTGCGACGATGCGATTCAGAACTTCTATATAAACGGTGGTGTCGAAGCCGGAAACCTGATGGGGACCGACGTGACCGGAACCGTCGCGATCCCGAATTATGACGGCGTCGAGTTGTACAACTCGTCGAACATCATCCTGGGGACCTCGGGACAGGACGGATCCACCAACGACGCCCTCGAGCGCAACGTAATTTCCGGCAACAGTCACTGGGGAGTGCTCATCGCCAAAGTCGTCTTCGCCGGGTTGCCGACCCCGGCAGCCACGGGAAACGTGATTGCCGGGAATTACATCGGCACGAACGCGGCGGGCACCGCCGCACTCGCGAATAGTGGCTACGGAGTGTTGGTGGAGCTCGCCGCACAGAACAACTGGATCGGCGTCAATCCTGTCTACGGTCCTGCGAACGCAGATCAGGCCAACCTGATCTCTGGAAACATTGCCGGCGGAGTCCTGGTCACGAACGCGGCCACCTCGAATAACGTCATCGCGGGCAACTTGATCGGCTTGAGCGTCTCCGGTACCGGCGCGATCGGCAACGGAAGTGCTGACGGAGTCGAGATCAAGGGTGGCGCGACCGGCAACTGGGTTGGCGTCAATCCGCTCGGTGGATCCGAGACATCGCTCAAGCACAACGTCATTTCCGGGAATGCCAGTGATGGCGTCGAGCTGACGGCACGGGCACGACCGGCAACACGGTGGCCGGCGATGATATCGGCACCGATTACACCGGCACGCAGGCAGTGCCAAATGAATTCGGTCTCAGGATCGACAACGGGGCCAGCGGCAACACGATCGGCACCGCTGGAACGGACGGGGCCAACGACGCTCTCGAGGGGAACGTCATCTCAGGAAACCTCCAGAGCGTCGTTGGCCCCGTCCGTTCCAGCGGTGCCGATCGTGTTGTCCGCTGGCCCCGTTGTCGATCCTGAGACCGAATTCATTTGGCACTGCCTGCGTGCCGGTGTAATCATAACGAATATAATTGCCGGCCACCGTGTTGCCGGTCGTGCCCGTGCCGGTCAGCTCGACGCCGTTCCTGGCATTCCCGGAATGACGTTGCGCTTCGAGCGACGTCTCAGGTCCACCGAGCGGATTGAGCGCGACCGAGTTGCCGGTCGCGCCCC
>CAVXNL010000004.1:0-1223967 GCA_963763045.1 uncultured Planctomycetaceae bacterium
AAAGAGTCAGAACGACGAACACAACGACGTTGAGAAGACGGACGACGATCGTTCGCATGAACAGCACTCCGCACATGGAAACGCTCCGATGAAGACGGCGGGCGAGTGGTCGGAGATGGAAGAGCGAAAACGAGAAGACTGATTTTGGCGAGCCTCCCGCGTAAGCGGGGGGAGGGAACTCGCGGTGATCCAACTTTCTCCCCCGCTTACGCGGGAGGCTCGCCAATCCGTCAGAATAGAACTACCCCGGTGGAGGACGTCATTTGTCCTTTACCTTGTCCTTCTCCTTCGCCTTGTCCGGTTCACGCTTCAAAACGAACAGACACGTCCCCGTCTCCTTCCTTGGTCTTGAATTCCTTCGGCCGTTCGCCCTTGACCTTGGCGATGCACAGCTTCAGCGTGTCCTCGCCTTCCAGTGCGTAGATCCCGGGTTCGACGTCCGTTTTGAAGGTCGTGTCGATCGTTTTCGGAGTCTTCGTCTGATCGATCTTGAAGGTGCCGGCTCTCGAAGCATCCTTGTCCGTTCCCGCTCCATCGTCCTTGGTCTTGAACACGATCGTATTGTTCTTGAGGATCACGATGATCCCCATAGCACGAACGGAGTCGCCGATTGGCTTGCCGTTCACTTCCAGGGAGACGAGGGTCCACGTGCCCTGGATGGCTTTCATGTCATCGGGCGGCGGCGTGTCTTGCGAGGCTCTACCGCCAGACCGATGATCGCCGTCAGGAAAAAAGCGGGGTCTTCATGGTCGTGTTTGCTCGCAGATGAAGGGCCCGTAACGATAAGGCGAACGGCAACAACAAGTCTCCCCTCTCCTTTGTACTCGGGTAGAGGGGCCAGTTCTTTCTCCCCTCTCCCCTGTACTCAGGGGAGAGGGGTCGGGGGTGAGGGCAAGCGCGTGCGCAGGGCAGTGCCTCACCCCTCACCCCCGACCCCTCTCCCCGAGTACAGGGGAGAGGGGAGAAGATCACCTGCAAGCCTCCAAATCGGCTCACGTCGCGGCGGCGGCGACCTGTTCCAGCAACTCCGGCGACGCCTCGCGCGTGCCGCTTGCACTTGGGATACTTGCTGCAGCCGAGGAAGTAATTGCCGCGCGACCCGGCCGCAGCTTCATCGGGCCGCCGCACTCCGGACAGGTCTCGCTGACCTCGCACCGCCGGCACCGCCTTCTTCGGCGCCGGCGCCGGCAACTGATCCTTCAGCTTCTCCTTCAACTCCTCCGGCACCGGCTTGGTGCTGCGGCACTTCGGATAAGCCCGTGCAGCCGAGGAACGGCCGGCCGCCGAGGCCCTTCTTGACCGCCATCGGCGTGCCGCACTTCTCGCACTTGATGCCGAGGTCGATCGGCTTGACCGGGTTGCCGTCGGCGTCCACGTCCTTGGCGTTCTTGCACTTGGGATAGCCGGTGCAGGCCAGGAACGGGCCGCGCCGGCCCTCGCGGATCACCATCGGCTTGCCGCACTTCTCGCACATGTGTTCGGTCGGCTTGCGCCGCCAGCACCGGCTTGCCCTCGGCGTCGAAGTTCATCGTCGTCTTGCATTCGGGATAGCCGCTGCAGCCGAGGAACGGCCCGTCTTGCCCATGCGCTTCAGCATCGGCTTGCCGCAGGTCGGGCAGTTGATGTCCGTCACCTCCGGCTCGGGCCGGGCCTCCTCGCCCTCGCCCGGCTTGATGTACTTGCACGGATTCTCCTTGTCCGAAGCCGGAACAGCCGACGAACTCGCGGCCCGTCTTCTTGCTGTAGTTCGTCACCAGCGGCCGGCCGCACTGCGGGCACTTCTCGCCCGTCTCGATGCCGCGCTTCACCGGCATCTTCTCCTCGGCGACCTTCAGCGCCTCGGAGAACGGGCCCCAGAACTCGTCCAGGACCTTGTGGTACTGCGTCTTCGCGCGTCTCGATCTGGTCGAGTTCTTCCTCCATGTGGCTCGTGAACTTCAGGTCCATCACCTTCGGGAAATGCTCGACCAGCAGGTCGGTCACCGTTCTTGCCGATCTCCGTGGCGTAGAAGCGGCGTTCCTTCACCTCGATGTAGCCGCGCTCCTCGACGTGATCTTGTTGATGATCTGCGCATAGGTGCTGGGCCGGCCGATGCCTTCCTTTTCCAGCGCCTTGACCAGCGACGCCTCGTTGTAGCGCGGCGGCGGCTGGGTGAAGTGCTGGCTGGCCGGTCAGTCCAGACGGTCGAGCGTCTGCTCCTCGGCATCGCCGGCAGCGTCGCGTCTTCTTCCTTGCTCTGCGGCGCCAGCACCTTGCGGAAGCCGTCGAACTTCAGGATCTTGCCCTGCGCCTTGAACAACACCCCGAGTCGCCCGGCGTCGCTCGTGCGCCGTCAGCATCTCGACGTTGGTCACGGCGAAGATCGCCGGCGTCATCTGGCTGGCGACGAAGCGGTTGATAGATCAGCGTGTACAGCCGCAGCTGATCGCCGTGCAGGCCGAGCTGGGCGACGCGCTCCGGCGTGTTACGCCAGGTCGGTCGGCCGAATCGCTTCGTGGGCCTCCTGGCGCTCTTGCCCGACGCGAAGATAGTTCGGCTTGTCCGGCAGATACGCCTGGCCGTAGGTCGTGTCGATGTAGCCGCGCACCGCCTGCAGCGCCTCGTTCGAGATGCGCGTGCTGTCGGTACGCATGTAGGTGATGAGGGCGACCGAGCCTTCGCTGCCGAGATCGACGCCTTCGTAGAGCTTCTGGGCGACCTGCATCGTCCGGCTCGACGGTGAAACGCAGGCGCAGGTTCGCCTGCTGCTGCAGCGTGCTGGTGTGAACGGCGGCGGCGCCTTCTCGGCCGGTCCTTCTGCTCGACCTTCGTGACGCTGATACGCGGCCTTGTCCAGGTCGCAGCGACCTTGCGGCGATCGCGCTCGGGAAGACGTACGTCCTTGCGTGCCGGCCTCGAACTTCTTGCCGTCCCACTCCGCCAGCTCGGCCAGGAACGAGCCTTCCGGCAGACTTCCGCTTCGGCTGGCTTCCGGTCCTTCTCGTCCGCGTTGTCGTCGCTCTTCTCCGGCGCTCGCGGCGGCCTCGCACCTTGGTTTTCGACCTGCACGACGTCGAACGGCTTGGACTCGATCGCGTCACCGTGCCCTGCGGCGCCAGCAGGGCCGTGATCTTCCAGTATTCCTCCGGCTTGAACGCCTCGATCTCGCGTTCGCGGTCGACGACCAGGCGCAGGGCCACCGACTGGACGCGGCCGGCGCTGGACCGGCGGGCCACCTTCTTGCTCAGCAGATTGCTGAGCGGATAGCCGACGACGCGATCGAGGATGCGCCGCGCTTCCTGGGCGTGGACGCGGTCCATGTCGATCTTGCCGGGGTTGGCCAGCGCGTTCTGCACCGCCGTCTGGGTGATCTCGTTGAAGGTGACGCGGAAGGTGCGCTCGTCGATCGAGGCCCAGCTCGTCCTCGATGTGCCAGGCGATGGCCTCGCCCTCGCGGTCGGGGTCGGTCGCCAGGAAGATGCGGTTCGCCTTGGCGGCCTCGCGCTTCAGCTCGGCGAGGATGTCCTTGGCCGTACGCCGGCCCTGGGCTTGCCTTCCTCGCGCTCGGCGACGACGTAGGTCGGAATCCAGCCGTCCTCGATGTTGATGCCGGCGACTGCTCGCCTTTGCGGCGGCGCTTGGGCAGATCGCGGACATGGCCGTAGCTGGCCAGCACCTTGTAAGTTGGTGCCGAGATATTTATTGATCGTCTTCGCCTTGGTCGGCGACTCGACGATGACCAGGTCATGCTTGCCGGGCCGGGGCAGGCGCCGTCGGTCAGGGCCGGAGCACGCGGCTTGCGGACCGGAGTGGCGGCCGGTTTCTTGACGGTCTTCTTGCTGGCGGCGGACAGGGACTCCCCATTTTCCGTCAAGGGTTGCTTCTTGCGTGGGGGCACGGACGCCTCCTGACTGTATCGCCGCTTGCGGCTTAGTCGCGGTTTCAAAACCCCGTACCGCCGGCATTCTTGCCGGCCCGAGCCGACAGGAATGTCGGCGGTACGGGGTTTTGAAACCGCGGCTCAGTGCCGAACGCTAAGCCGCTAGCGGCAATTTCGACCTTGCTGTTGTGTTACACGGCGGACTCAGTACAATCCCATTTTGAGCGAAGCCCGCCACTAACCCATACTATACCTTTTGACCGCGTGTCAAGGTCCGTGGCGGGTTGACGGCCGGCTGGCTCGCCCTAAAAGTCTGTCCGACAGGGGGTCGTTTTGCAGAACCGCGACCGTCAGGCAGCGGTGGCGAATCTCTGCAAAAAAACCACTCCCTGGCGGTCGCGGTTCAGGAAAACCGCTCCTCGGACAACCATGAAGATGAGGGACAGCAATGGCGGCTTTCAATCCCTTCCATAAATTTCGGAAACACCAGAAGACGATCTTCTCGATCCTGGTCATCATCTGCATGTTCGTCTTCATCCTCCAGTTCGGAGCCGGCGATGCGTTTACGCGCCCCTCAACTGGTTCGGCGGCGGCCGCGGTAGGGGATCGCTGGTCACCACGCTCAACGGCACCAAGGTGTACGAGCGCGATCTCACCCAACTGTCGCGGCAACGCCAGATAGCGGTAGGCTTCTTCGAGGCCGCCTCCCGCGTGGCCTTCTCCGATTCATCGAGCAAAGTGGATCAACAACTCCGGTTACAGATGGCCTTCCAGTGGTTTTCGAAACTCAGACAGTACGGCCTTCCGCCCGGAGGCACGCGTCCCGAGAACATCCTCGACTTCATGCTCTGGCGCCAACAGGCGGAGCGGCTCGGCATTACGCTCACCGAGACGGACGTGCGCGCAGCAGTCAACCGCATGGTTGGTGCTGACGTCTTTGGCGGTAAACCGTTTACCTCCTCACTTCTGGCGCAGGCCCTGGTTCGTTCGGACACGAAGTCCAACCAGCGCAGCACGCCCCAGGATTTGCTTACGGCCGTGACCGATGAGCTACTCGTCCTCATGGCCCAGGAAGCGATCCTCGGCCCGGCTCCACAAGTTGCCGGCCTCGGTTCTGCTGGCCCGGATGCTCCGCCCATCCCCGTGGTCACCCCCGGTGAGTTCCTCAAGTATTATCGCGAGCAGCGCACCACGTTGAACGTCTGGATGCTGCCGGTGAAAGTGGAAGCATTCGTGGCCAGCGCGAAGGAAAAGAAGACGCCGCCGTCGGACGAGGTCCTGAAAAAACTGTTCGACGACTACAAGAACGCGGTGCCCGATCCGACCCGTGCCCTGCCGGCGTTCAAGGAGCCGGAACGCGTCAAGGTCGAATGGGTGCGTGTCACTCCCGAGTTGCCGTACTTCAAGGAAGCAGCGCAGCGCAAGATCGAGTTGCCGCCGTACCTCGCAACCCTCGGCCTGGCAATGAGCGGGTTTGCCGGGCTGAACGCACCCGGTGCGGCCTGCCCCTGGACGGCGCTGGCCGGGCGCCGGTCTCCTTCGATCGGACACTGCCGCGGTATATGGAATATGCGGAGAACCAGAGTAAGCCCGTTCTCACGGCGATTAGCACCAGCAAACCATACCCACACGACCGCTACTTTACACATCCGGCGCCGCTCAACTTTATCGTGGGGGCGCTGGCCGCTGGTGCCAATCGTGCCCCCGGCGCCGGCGCCCTGCCGGCTCTCGCGACGGCCTGGGCCAGTGCCGCGGGAGCCACCGAAATCGAGGAATGGCGACGCCTGCTGAGCCTTCAGCTTTCGCTGCAAGGGTATACCATCTGCCCACCTCTCAGCGGCGGAGTCATCGTGCCGCCGCTCGGCTTGTTCGCTTACCGGCCGAAGGTCAATGAGTATCGGGATGTGCGACGAGCGCCTGTTGACCGAGATCAAGAACGACGAGCTGAAGAACCCCGACGGTGTCATCAGCACGGAGATGGATACCTTCGCCAAGGAGTTGGCGAAGTTGAAGGGCAAGCCCGACGATGCCCGCAAACTGATCGACGACACGCTGAAGAAGTTCGGCCTGGAAGGCGAGAACCACGTCGAGATGCCGACCGTGCTCGACAGCTTCCAACTGGAAGCGAAGGACATGAAGAACAAGGAGTTGAAGGCGCTCCGCGAAGCCTACAACGAGAAACAGTCGAATCCCCGGGAGCTAAAACGCTTGCCTGAGAAATTTGTAACCTTCCTCATGTCCGAACGCGCCCCGAGCACGTCCCCCGGAGCGGAGGAAGGTCTCACGTCTCCCTACGATCCGAAGGGATTCAAGTCGAAGGACGATCAGTACCTCGTCTGGCAGAAGGAACACCTGCTGACCCGCGAGCCGAAGTTCGCCGAGGTCCGCGACAAGGTGCTGGAGGAGTGGTATCGCCAGGAAGCCCGCAAACTGGCCCGCGAGAAGGCCGGGGAATGGAGTACCCAGGCGCGGAAGGACGGTTCGCTGGCAGTCAGCAAACCGCGGCTGATCGACGACGCCAGGAAAGTGCTGAAACTGGATGAAAAGAGCGATGTCGGTTTCACGCTGTCCGGCGTGGCCCGCCTGGTGAACCTGACCGCGCAGGAAGGGCTGGGGGGCAGATCTTACAGCGATTACAAGGCCCCCGACGACATGCCTTACGCGCGGCCGGACCTGGCAGACCAGCTGGTGAAGCAGCTCAAGAACCCCGGCGACTCGATCGTCGTGAGTGACAAGCCGGAAAAAGTCTACTACGTTGCCGTTCTCGATACCCGCGACGATCAGACGAACCTGGCCGGGTTCGAGGACGTGCTGAGCAAGACGCCGATCGGCGACCAGCTCTGGAACCACATGATGAGGGCGAAGCGCGAGGAACAGCTGAGACTGGTGGTCAAGCAGCTGCGGATCGATGCGGGCGCAAAGTTGAAGGAAGACGGCGATTACGATCTGCCGCCCGACATCCGCACGCGCAGCACGGACAGCAGCGAGGGTGATTGACGGGGCTTAGCGGCTAAACAGCCTGGAGGACGAATTTTCAATTCGTCCATGAACCGGACGAATTGAAAATTCGTCCTCCAGGCTGTTTAGCCGCACGGCGGATTTTCCTTGCCATCGTCGCTGCGTATCCGCTATGCTGAAGAAAACGACCTTGCCGTCGCAAGGAGACTGTTCTCGTTATCCTTCAACCGGGTTGCGCCATGCCGACACAAGCTCCTCCCGCACCGAAGAAGAAGCCCGATCAAAAACCGATTGAGCAGCAGGAGCAACAGCCGCCGGAGGACTGCTTCTGGACGCGCTACTCGCGCCACGGCGAGATGCAGTTTTCCGGAGCCGGCTCCTTCGCCATGCACGCACTGGTCATTGGCCTCATCATCATCCTCGGCAAGATCGCCAAGGATAACGACCGGGTGGTGAACCCGTCGATTGGCGATGTTATCAAGATCGGCGAAGGCAAGGGCCACGGTCAGGGCGTCAAACCCGGCGACGGCCGCGATACGGAAGATGGCGCCGGCCGGGGTGACGGCAGTGAAGTCAAAGGCCCGGTGGACGACGGCCCGCTATCGCTGGAGCAGATCCGATCGCTCCCTCCCGAGGTCGTGAACAACCCGGACGCCATGCAGGCGATCGCGAAAGGCAACCCCAACGCCGCGGCCTGGAAAACGATGGGGGACAAGGCCAAGGATAAGCTTCGCTCCGGCATCAGCCCCGGCGGCAACGGCGGCAGTAATTCGGGCGGCAAGACCGGCAGCAACGGCAACGGCGAAGGCGGCGGCGGCATGAACGACCGCACCAAACGCATGTTCCGCTGGAACATCAACTTCGAGCGCGGTTCCCCTGCCAGTTACCTCCAACAACTCCAACTCATGGGGGCCTTCCTTGCCATTCCCGTCGATTACGACAAGGGGTCCGAAACGTGGGCGTATAACACCGTCCGCAACCTCCAACAACGACCCGCTGCGATGAAGAGCGAAGACCTGGGATCGCTCAACATGATCCGCTGGTTTAACAACGACGCGACCTGGACAACAGCCACGGTGCGCGAGTTGCAAATCGACCCGAGCCAGCTCAAAGTGAATCCGACCCATTTCATCGTCGTCTTCCCCCGCGAATTGGAAGAAGAGTTTCGCGCGAAGAGGAGAAATACTTCAAAGCTAAGAAGCTCACCGAACCTCAGGTGGAAGGGACGTATTTCCGTTTGCAAGCCAGCGGAAAACGCTTTGTCCCCGTCGCCGACTTCCACGTGCTGAAGAAGAGCAAATAAGTCGCTTCGGCCGCAATCCGTGCGGAGGAGCGGATGCCGCTATTGGCCGGCGCCGTTCCCCGCAGGGGTTCTGCGGGTGGGCACTTTGGATCGACATCTCAGAAGGCCAACTGCACCACATCTTGACCGCCGGTAAGGAACACCGTGGTAGGACGGATTTGCAATCCGTCCCACCATCGTGCCATCCACCTTGGAACCATGCCGTCAAAACAGCTCGGCGATGGGTTCACCGTTATTGACCAGCTCGGCGATGGCGCCGGGCAAGGCCGAGGGGGTGATGCGAACCTCGGACGCATTGAAGAGGGTGTGCAGCACGGTGGCCAGTAGATGTGGCGGCCGGTAGGGTTTGCTCGTGGGCTTGCTCCCCTGTTTGTCGGAAGTCCCGATGACCTGGCCCATCTTCAAGCCGCCGCCCGCGAGAACCAGCGGCGTCAGGTCGGGGTGGTGGCCGGTGCCGCCGTTCTTGCCCTTGGTCGGAGAGCGGCCCATCTCGCCGGTGATGACGAGCAAGATCTTGTCCGACAGGCCGCGTTCCTCCACGTCTTCGAGGAAAGCGGCGACGGCGTGGTCGAGTTGCGGCCCGAGGAACGACATGCCCGCAGGCACACCGGGGTTGTTCCCGTCGGCGTGGAAGTCCCAGCATCCGTCGAGGACCGTGACGAAACCGGCGCCCGCTTCGCACAGCCGCCGGGCCAGCAGCATCTGTTTGCCGAGCAGGTTCGACACGCGCGACTGGTTGACGAGGTTGTTGTAGTTCTTGCCGCCCTTGTGGTAGTCGTCCATGTTGAAGAGGTGGCTGGTATCATACTTCGCCACCGTCTTCGGGTCCTCTTTCGACAGATCGAACGCATCCCCGATGCCCTTGAGGAGGACTTCGTAGGCCTGTTGTTGGAAGCCATCGAGCGCCTCCAGGTCACGCGTCTGCTCCAGTCGGCGCTTGAGGGAATCCAGCTCGCCGAGGAGTTTGCGGCGATCGTCGAACTGCTCGCGCGGCAGCCGCATTTGCAGGTTCTTCAGCAGCGTCGCCCCGCCCGCGGGGAGGAAGGCCTCGAAGCTGCTGCCGACGCCGCCGGCGGGAATGTAATTCTTGAGGACGTAGTCATAGGTGAACGGCCCCGTCGGGTGGTTCAGCTTCAGATCGGGCTGGATCGACTCGGGCACGAGGACGTTGTTGGTCGGCACGCCGGTCCGAGAATTCATGCTGCCCAGGGCGCGGGCGACGAAGAGCGCCCATCGGCGACTTGAGCCGATTGTTGCCGGTGAGGATCGGGAGCTGGTTGTGGCCGCCGTCGCCGCTGCCGAACGAGCGGACAATCGCGAGCCGGTCGGCCAGCGCGGCCATCTTCGGAAACGTGCCGCCGAAGGAGACGCCGGGAAGCGTCGTCTGGACTTCGCCGGTGCAGCTGCCGATTGTTCTCCGGCACGTTCTTCTTGGGGTCGAACGTCTCGATCTGCGGCGGTCCGCCCACGAGGAACAGCAGCACGACCGACTTATCCTGAAAGACTTTCCGAGCGGCGGCCGCCTGAGCGCGGGAAGCCAGCAACCCGGGCAGCGATAGGCCGCCGAGGGCCAGACTGCCGACGCGCAGTAACTCGCGCCGGCTCAGCCCCTGACAGTGGCGAACATGATCGTTTCCAAAGAACGAGAGCATTTCTTCTCCCCCCTGTGTGTTCGTTTAGCCGCGAGCTTTTGCGAGCGCTGCTGTCCAGCGCTCGCAAAAGCTCGCGGCTAAACGTCCTGAGCGATCCTGCAGCACCGGCGCGAACGGTTTCCCGGCACGGACCACGTCCAACACTTTCCTCGGCACATTGGCAATCCGGCCGGGCGATGGCGGACGGATTGCAAACCAGAAGGACGCGGCCAGCCTCGTTGGCGAGAAGGATGTCACGGTGTTCGCGGCACGTTCATTTCCCCAGGAGCACCCCCTGGAGCTGCGTCTTCGACGTATCGGCGACCTCCTGGTGCAGCGATCGGCCGTGAGCGTCCATCGTCACCACGGCGGGGAAATCCTTGACGCGCATCTCCCAGACCGCCTCGGGGCTGCCGAACTGCTTCAGGTAGACGTTCGGCACGCTCTCGACACAGCGGGCGTAGATCTGGGCCGCACCGCCGATGGCGTGCAGGTAGACGCAGCCGTATTCGCGGCAGGCCTCCAGCGTCTTCGCGCCCATGCCGCCCTTGCCGATCACCGCCTTGATGCCGTAACGTCGAATCACGTCGGCCTGGTACGGCTCCTCGCGGATCGACGTGGTCGGCCCCGCAGCCATCACCCGATAGGTGCCGCTTCTCCTCCAGCACCACCGGACCGCAGTGGTAGATGACGCCGTCCTTCAGCACCGGCAGGTCGCCGCCCTTGTGCAGATACTTGTGGACCTCGTCGCGGCCGGTGAAGACGGTGCCGCTCAGCAGCACCATGTCGCCGGCCCGGAGACTGCGCACCGCCGCCTCGGTCAGCGGCGTGTTGCAGACGCACGGCCTTCGCCTGCCGCCGAGTGCCCGAGCTCGCAGCAGCGGCTCCGGCCCGGTAGCTGTAATCGCGGTCGAACTCGCCGGGAGCCTGGTACAGCCACTCGACGACCTCGCCCTCGGTGTCGAGGACCACGCCGCGACGGCGATAGGCCCAGCACATGTAGGCCACGCTGACGAAGAACGACGCCGGCAGCCGATTCAGCGCTCCGACCTTGCAGCTGCCGACCGTCAGCTTGCCGCCGAAGCCCATCGGGCCGATGTCGAGCTTGATTCGCCTCGTCGAGGATGCGGGCTTCCAGCGCGGCCAGCTGCGCGTCGGGGTTGTGGTCGTCCAGGGTGCGCAGGAGCTGTGCCTTGGCGAATTCGTAGCCGCTGGCGCGGTCGCCGCCGATGCAGACGCCGAGGAAGCCGGGACCGCAGCCCTTGCCCTGCGCCTGCCAGACGGCGTCGAGGATGCAGGCCGCGCACGCCTTCCAGATCGCGGTCGGCACGCTTGCCGTTGAGCGTCGCCGGCAGCGAATACTGGGCGCTCATGTTCTCGCAGCCGCCGCCCTTGAGGATCAGGCGGACGTCCACGTTGTCCTCGCGGTGCTGATGCCAGTGGAACACCGGGCTGCCGGGGCCGAGGTTGTTGCCGGTGTTGTGGCCGGTCACGCTATCGACGGAGTTCTGCCGCAGATAGCCCTTCGCCGTCGCCTCGGCCACCGCATCCTTGCAGACGTCCTCCAGCTCGAGCTGATCGAAGCCGAACGCGGCGTCTTGACGTAGAAGGTGATGGTGCCGGTGTCCTGGCAGATGGGGGCGCTGAGCCGCTTGGCCAGGCCGATGTTCTGCGACACCAGCTCCAGGGCCAGGTCGGCCTTGGAGCCGTGCTGTTCCAGAACGCGGTGCGTCTCGATCACCTCGCTGACGTCCGGCGGGAGGAACGCGGAGGTACGGCGGATCAGTTCCAGGATCTGGTGATGGAAGCGGGTGCTGTTCATGGTGTGGCACCTCGTCGCGGCGAAGCTTGGCCGCTTGCGGCTTAGCAGTCGCTCCCGCTAAGCCGCAAGCGGCGGCATGAAACGAACCGAGGCGGCCGCGCGGCCGCCTCGGTCAGGATACGCAACCTCACGTGGTGCGGCTATTCGCTCGGCAGTTGCAAGCGCTCATCAACCTTGTCCTCTTCACGCTCGATCCGGATTGCCTTCAGCGCCGCAGCGCTGCCCAGGAAAGTGAGGCCCCAGGCGCCCGTGCCCGGTTCGTCGCTGGAGGCGAAGACCTCCGCGTCCACCGCCGCGCGCATCTGCACCGACTGCTCCTGCGGTTGCTCGAGCACCCAGAGTGCCAGATCGACTTCCTCATCCGCGGACGTCTCTTGCTGCCGGTTCGATAAGTCGAAGAAAAATCGATCGGCCGGCATTTCCACAGGCCGCAGGTTGTCCGGCAGCGACAGGCCGCTGACGTTGCTGCTGTGGAAGGACGGATCGTCCACGAACGCCGACACGCTGACCGTGTAGATTTCCGGTTGATACCAGGGCAGGCTCGTGTCTTGCGGGGCAGACAGATCCGCGCTGCCGCCCGTTTCCGGCAGCGGGATCGGTATCATCGGCTCGTTCGGCGTGTCGGTCGTGAGCGCAGGCGGACCGACCAGATCCGGAGTCGTGGGGGTATTGCCGGCGATCATCGACTGCGGCACCGGCAACTGCATTGGCGGCGACGGTGGGACAAGAGTCTGCGACGCTCCCACAGTGGTTCCCGATACCGCGGATCGCACCGTTGTACTCGTGGGCGGAACAGCCGGGACCGAGAGGGAATCGCTCTTGACCGCGCCACCACCAATGACGGTGCTCGCCACAGCGGTACCCGGCAAATCGGGAGCGAGCAGGGCAGCGACGGTGGTGGGGTTGCCTACCGTGGCTGCGACCGGGTTGACCGTAACCGTGAAGATCCGACCGTCGGTAAGGCCGGTCGTGCGATGGGTCGTCCGAACGTCCACGGGAATGCGCGCCGTGCCCTTCACGGTGATGACCGTGTTCGCCCGCAGCACGTTGTTGGTGATCGTGAAGAACTGCGACGTCATCGGCGTGGACGTGCCGCTGATTGAGTCATTGGCAGGCGCATCGATGATCGAATAAGCCTCCGGGTCAAGGCCGCTCGTGTTCAGCGTGCCCACCACGGTCCCGATCGGCCACCTCGCTTCGATAGTTCGCCCGGCGGCCGAGGTCGTCATGCCGATGGCGAAGACACTGTCGAAGGTCAGGCCATACGTCTCGTCCGTGAGAGCGACATTAACCGCCGCCGTCTGCGTATAGGCCCGATAGGTCTGGGCGGTCTCGAAGGTTTGGCCAAACTGAGAGAAGGCGCAGCCGTCAACCGGGTATGGATCGACGATGCTCAGGGTGCCGACCAGTTCCTCGGCTATCATCGACTGCCGGCAGAGCGATACGTCCCGTTCTGGGAAGACAGTGGTCGCGAAGGTCTTGACCACCGACAGCGCGTCCGGTGAGGAAATCGAATTGAGCCCGAGGCTGAACGATCGCGTCACGTTCTGGAACGTGACGGCTTTCTTGTGGGTGCCGCCGACTACCTGGATCAGTCTCGCCACGGCGGCCGGCGTGGTCGGGTCGATGGCGAGAGTAAACGTCCGGCCGACGTTCGAGTCGTTGACCGTGGAGAGCGTACTGACCGCACCGGCATCGACGATGGAACTGGACAACTCCAGGTTGCCGGTCACCCTGACGGGATGGATGGTGATGGCAATCGGGGTTTCGAGGGACTGACCCAGCGAATTCGTTGTGCGAATCGTCAGAGCGACGGTCGTCGGAACGGTGTTCTTGAAAACGTCAGCGGTTGCCAGGTTGCCTCGTCCGTCAACCGTAAACTGCTTGCTGGTCTTGCCGGTGGACGGGTCGAGGACCGTGTAAGATTCCGTTACACCGAAGTTCGGGTCGATGGTGGAGAGCGAACCGATGGGGGTGCCGATCGGACTGAAGGCCGTCGCGGTGTTCGCCGACAGGGTGGTGGAAGTAGGCGGCGTGGTGCTGGCAATTACCGCGAATTGGATCGGCAACGACACGCTGATCCCGGTCCCATCCTCCGTTACCACGTTGAGTGTGTACACCCCTGATTGTAGAAGTGCGCCCGTTGTCTTCAGGTTGCCGGCCGCGTCGATGGTGAATAGACGGCTGTTCGGCCCCGGCTGGAGTGCGAACTCGAACGGTCCCACATTCTGGTCGGTCGCGCTGAGTGTACCGACGAGACTGCCCGGAGCGCACCGGTAGCGATCGGCCTTGCCGGCGGCGTCAGCGTGACGGCGGTCGGCACGGCAGTGGTGGGGTTCATGTTGAGGGTGAACGGCATGGTCAACGAGGTCCCCGCACTTCTTGTGGTCATAATGCTGAGATCGTCCGACACGGTATTGTTGGTAGACAGCGGTTGCCCTGCGTGAATTCCCTTCAATCGCAAACCGGTTCGACCCGCCGCCGATCGAATAAGTATATGTCCGAGAAGTCAGTGGCGGCACGTCTCCAACGTGCCGGCCTTCGGCCTTTTCCAGGGTTCGGCATGTTGGAATCGTGCCGCCACTGACTTCTCGGAGAGACTCTGAGTATCGTAAAGTCAGTATCGCCGGCATTACCCTGCCGGTTGGCAGCACAATCTATACTATCATACGCTGTCGGCATGGTGTTAGTAAAGGCGCTCTTCGATACCGGATAGTTGCCGGTGATCAGAGCAACTCGAAGCCGTGCCTTCGGCAATGGCGAAACAGTCCGGCACAGTGAATTGAAGGGAGTTTGCTTCGGACAGGACGGATCTGAAACTGGTCCGCGCTGGAAACGGCGACGCCGACAAAGCGGTGCGAGGGCAGAGCCCTTGCCCGTGGTCGATGCCGACGTACGCATCCCGAGTCACTGGTTGGCAATCAAGAAGCACACATAGTTTTTGTGCTTCGACTTTGGGTTGTTCGCAAACCCGATACCGATGTCGGTATGCTTCGCCCGCAACTCTTCTAACCCCAGAAGGTGCTTCCGGTGGCCGAGGCTGGGTGTGTCCTTGTCCAAGATCAACTGCCGGACGGCAGCGATTCCAGTGTACTTGGGATCACTGCCCGCTGCTATGGACTCGAAATAGTTCAGTTCCTTGCTCTTGATCTGGAAGTCCTTCAGCTCGTAACCCGCTTCATGAATCTTGATATTCATGCCGAAGCCTTCTGGATTCACATGGGCGAAGTAGTTTCGCGTGGCCATGTCCATGCGCTTTCGCTTCTGCTGCCTTGGCAAGTGTTTCGTGCCATTTCAGAGCATGGAGCGGCTTCACATCCTTCAGTTCAGGAACGCCGATCTCTTTCACGAATGCGGGTGGATCGGCACGTACCTTGTTCAAATACTCGAACGCTTTCTGGGCTTCTGCACGCCATGCAGCCAATGTTCGGTCGTCCGGGGCCGAGGGCGCAGCAGGCACCAGAGTAAGCAGGAAACCAAAGGCGACAACGAGCAGAATATGCAGGATGGGGCGCATAAGAGTAGTTCCCGAAAACAGAGTCGCTCCGAATATAGAACCGCTTCGGATCACAGGGTGGGTGGGATACTATCCTACCCAGAATGCGCTGTCAAATAAAAAATCGGAGAATTGATTATTAACTGAATATCAGGGTTGCACGGTCGTTTGACCAGGGCGCAGCGTGTGCGGACAGAGGTGGTGTTCCGGCGTATGCCGTACTGGCTCCGCCAGCGCCCGAAGCAGCACTCCCACGGCCGTGCGGCCGATTTGGTGCCAGTCGGCCTGGTGACACGTCAACCCCGGCACTTCCTCGCCACCGCCGCCTAAAACGCTCACGTCCGCTGGCACTACCAGGTTATTTCGCTCCAGTTCATCCACAACCAGTCGGGCCAGCGTGTTGTTGAAGCAATAGAGAGCGGTCGGCCGCGGTGACAGGTCGAGGAACTGGGCCACCGCCTGACGTGCGCCAGCCGCCGTCAGCTCCACCGACAACTCCCACGAGCGGCGGCGAGGTAAACCAGCGTCGCGCAGTCCCTGCCGATAACCCTGGAGACGCCACGGGTTCAACTCCACCTGCCGCCAGTTGGCGAACACGACGCCGCGATGCCCCAGCTCTGCCAGGTACAGGACGGCCGCACGGGCGCCCTGGAACGAGTCATCGCGGACCGTGTGAATGCCGGACAGATGCGTGTCGTGGTCGAGCAGCACGGTAGGCAAGCCGAGACCGGAGACTCGCCGCAGTAGTTTCTCTTCGCCGTAAGAGCCGAAGATGACACCGCGCAGCCGCTGCTCCTGCGTCATCTGCTGGAATGCCTTACCGATCTGCGTGTGCGGAGCGTACCGGACGACGAGATGAAAACCGGCGGCACCGGCCTCTTCCATCGCCCCCTGAAGCATCAAGCCGCTGACGACGCGGGTGACCGCTTCTTCCTGGCCCTGCGTCGCCTCGTACCCAGCCTGGAGGTAGCCGAGCGTGGTGGACGGCCGGACCTGGATCTGCTCGGGGAGTGCGGGCGGTCGGATGAAGGTGCCTTTGCGGCGGATCTTGACGAGAAGTCCTTCGCCCTGGAGGACCTCCGCCGCGAGACGCACCGTCTCGCGGCTGACGCCGAGCTGTTCGGCCAGCTCGACCTCGGTCGGCAGTCGATCGCCGAAGCGGCCGGAAGCGATGGCCTCGCGCAGCAGCTGTTCGACGCGCGCGGTGAGGCTGGACGGGCGATCGAGTCGGCCGAAATCGGGTTTGGAGGTGGACGGCATCGTCGATTCCTGCGAGTAAGTTTAGCCGCGAGCGCTTCACCCAGCGCTCGCGGAACGCTCGCGGCTAAACGGTCGGTGCCATTTTACACATTTACAATCGATCTGCCATATCGCCGTCCATCTGGCGGATCGGCATCGCAAGGTGATATGATTATCCCTGTCCCGCCAACGCCCCCCACCGTAGCCTGCCCTTGCCAAACGAAAAAACGAATCAAGGAGGCGGATCGTGAACCGCCGGCATCGCGAATTTCTCCATCTCTCAGTCGTAGGGTTGTGCCTGCTGACGCTGGGCAACGCAAACGCTCAGGAGAAGCCGCTGCGCCAGATCATCGACGCCGAGATCAAGGCGGCCTGGCAGCGCGAGAAGATCACTCCCGCCGCCAAGGCCGGTGACGCCGCGTTCCTGCGCCGCATCTACCTCGATCTCGTGCGGCACCATCCCCACCGCCGAGGAGGCCGTCAGTTCCTGAAAGATACCGATGCGAAGAAACGGGAGAAGCTGATCGACGTCTGCTCGCCGATCCGCGCTATGCCGTGAATCAGGCCGACGTCTGGGACCTGGTCCTGTTCGGCCGCCACCCGGCCGGCTTCGAGGCAACACGCAGACGCCCCGGTTTCAAGAAGTGGCTCGCCGGCAAGTTCGCCAAGAACGAGCCGTACGATCGCCTGGTCCGCGACCTGCTCCTGGCCGAGGAGGACGGTTCGGAGATGTTCTACGTCCAGTTCCGCGCCAGCCGGAGGAAGCGACTGTCGCCGTCAGCCGCATCTTCCTCGGCACGCAGCTGCAATGCGCCCGCTGCCACGATCATCCGTTCGAGAGCTGGACGCAGAACGATTTCTACGGCATGGCCGGCTTCTTCGTCCGCCTCGTCGTTCTCGATGCGAGCACGCCAGACGAAGTTCACCATCGGCGAGAAGAGCAGCGGCGAGGTGCTGTTCACCGGCTCGGTGAAGGACCAGAAGCCGGGGCAGAAGGGCGAGCCGATCAAGCCGAAGTTCCTGGGCGGCGCCGTGCTGGACGAGCCGCCGCTGCCGAAGGACTTCAAGGAGCCGGCGTCGGGCGCCAAGACGCATGCCGAAGCCGCTCTTCTCGCGCAAGGAGAAGCTGGCCGCGTGGGCCGCTGGCGCCGGAGAACCCTTACTTCGCGCAAGGGCAGTGGCCAACCGCGTCTGGGCTCAGTTCCTGGGCCGCGGCCTGGTGCATCCCGTGGACGACCTCGGCGAAAAGAGCGACGCCAGCCATCCGGAACTGCTCAAGGCGCTCGCCGCAGCAGATTGGTGGCCCACCAATTCGATCTGAAATGGTACATCCGCGAGCTGGTGAACAGCGAGACGTATCAACTCGCCGCCGCGGGGCCGGGGACCGACGCCATGCCGAAATGGTACGAACGGGGCCGCGTTCGGCCGCTGTCGGCGGAGGAGTTGATGGCGTCCCTCCGCGTCGGCCACCGGCTACGACGTCGGCATAGCGAAACCGGATACACCGTTACCGGGCGACACGATCGAGTACATGATTCGCTACTTCGGCGAGCCGACGAATGGCCTCGGCGATTTCCAGGGCAGCCTGACCGAGCACCTGTTCCTCAACAACAGCAGCAACCTGCGCCAGTTGATCCAGCGGCGCAAGGGCAACCTCGCCGACGTGCTCCTGACCTCGAAGGAACCGCGGGAGAAGCGCGTCGAGATGCTGTTCCTGTCGGTGCTGAGCCGGCCGCCGAGGCCGGAGGAGACGAAGCGTTTCGTCACGCACCTGACCGCCGACGCCGAAGACGCCGGACGCGCTGGTCGAGGAGGCGATCTGGGTGCTGCTCAACACCGCGGAGTTCCGGTTCAATCATTGAACGTTTAGCCGCGAGCTTTTGCGAGCGCTGGACAGTCCACGCATCGCAAAAGCTCGCGGCTAAACGATGGAGTTTCCCATGCAACCTCTCTGCTCCGTCCGCGAACATCTCAGCCGCCGGGCGTTCCTCAAGGGCGCGCTGGTGACCGGCGGCGGCCTGGCGCTGCCGAACTGGGGCGGGCTGTTCGCATTCGCAGGCCGTCGCCGCCGAGGCGAAGAAGATCGGCAAACGCTGCATCCTCCTGTGGATGAACGGCGGCGCCAGCCAGATCGACACCTTCGACATGAAGCCCGGCCGCACCGACCGGCGGACCGTTCCGGCCGATCGCCAGCAAGGTCACCGGACTGCAGGTCTGCGAGTATCTGCCGAAGATGGCCGCCGTCGCCGACAAGCTGGCGGTCATCCGCAGCATGCGCACGCAGTCGCCGGACCATCCGGACGGCATCTACCACATGCACACCTGCTACAAGATGTCCGAGCGCACCCCGCATCCCGAGATCGGCGCGATGATCGCCAAGTACCTCGGCAACCCCGACGCCGACCTGCCGAGCTTCGTCCGCATGGGCCCGGCCGGCAACGCCGGGGCTGGCTATCTCGGACCGAACTATGAGCCGTTCAGCATCGACCGCGACGGCCGGCTGCCGTACTTCACCTCGCCGTACACCACCGAAGCAGGCCGAGGAACGCCGCGACGACCTGCTGCGCTTCATGGAGCAGGAGTTCGGCCGCGATCACAAGGCCGAGCCGTTCGAGAGCCATCGGCTGGCCAAGGAGAAGTCGTGGCGGCTGCTCCGGGCCAAGCGGCGTTCGACATCACGAAGGAATGGGCCGAAGTACCGCGACCGCTACGGCGACACCGAGCTTCGGCCGCGGCTGCCTCCTGGCCCGCAAGCTGATCGAGGCGGGCGTGCCGTTCGTCGAGATCGGCCAGGAAAACTACGACAGCCACGCCGACAACTTCGTCTGCCACAAGGCGAACATGAGGCGTGCTCGATCCGGCCTGGTCGGCCCTGCTGCTCGACCTGGAGGAGCGCGGCCTGCTGAAGGACACGCTGGTCGTCTGGATGGGCGAGGTCGGCCGGACGCCGTACATCAACAACCGCGCCGGCCGCGACCACTACATCCGCGCCTGGACGATCGTGCTGGCCGGCGGCGGCATCAAGGGCGGCCAGGTCTACGGCGCGACCGATGCCGACGGCAAGGAAGTGAAGGACAACCCCGTGACCGAAGGCGACCTGTTCGCCACGATCTACACGGCGCTGGGCATCAACCCGCGCGACGAAGCACTACGTCGGCGCGCGGCCGGTGTGGGCGACGCCGGAAGGGGCGAAGCCGATCAAAGAGTTGCTTGTTTAGCCGCGAGCTTTTGCGAGCGCTCGGGTGAAATTGTTTAGCCGCGAGGTTTTGCGAGCGTTGGACTCGAGCGCTCGCAAAAGCTCGCGGCTAAACGAAGGGTCCTATTATGCCTGATTTCGACAAGGCCGCTCTGGCCTGGACGCTCCCCTGGGACGCCGATTGGGTGACCGCCGTCTGCTTCCTCGGCCCGCGGCGGCATCGCGGCCGGCAACAATCTCGGCCAGATCCTCGTTTGGGAACTGCCCGAAAAGGCTGGCGCCCCCGCCCCGCATCTTCGCCTCGACGGCCACACGAACGTCATTAGCCGGCTTCTGGCAACGATCGACGGCCGCTGGCTGATCTTTCTTCCAGCTACGACCACACCATCCGCTACTGGGACATGAAGGCTCCGGCCACGGGCAGCGAGCAGATCGTGCTGAACGCCCGCGCCATCGCCGATGCCATCGCGCGCAAGGGCAGCGGCATCAAGGTGCCGGCGCCGCTCAACGCCAAGGTTGAAACGCAGCCGTCGGTCCGCACGCTGGACGGCCACAAGGAGTGGGTTAACGGCATGGCGCTCGGCCGTAACGGCAAGCTCCTGGTCAGCGGCGACGATGCCGGCGATGTGATCGTCTGGGATCGCGAGGCCGGCAAGGAGTTGCGGCGCTGGAAGGTGAAGGGTTGGACCTACGCGGTGGCCCTGTCGCCGGACGACAAGCAGGTGGCCGTCACGGAGCGGCTGCCGCTGGTCTTCGACTCAGGCCGTCATGCGGGAGTCAAGCTCTGGGACGCCGCGACCGGCCAGATGCAGCACGATCTCAGCGCCGCCTTCAAGGGCGAACATCTCAGCGCCGCCGCGTACTCGCTGGACGGCAAGATCCTGGCAGTTGGCCGGGGCGGCGAGACGGAGAGCGGCAAGGTGACGCTGGTCGATCCGACGACCGGCAAGAAGGTCCGCGAGTTGACGCCGGGGCATCAGTCCGGTTTGACGGACCTGGCCTTTCATCCTGACGGCAAGCACCTGGCGTCGTGTGGCCGCGACACCGTGGTTCGTATCTGGGAGACGGCGAGTGGCAAAATGGTGAAGGAACTCGGCAAGGGACGCGGCGGGCAGTTCAAGGACTGGATTCATGCACTGTCGTTTTCAGACGACGGCCGCTGGCTTGCCGGCGCCGACATGGCGGGGGCAGTGCTGGTGTGGTCGTTGACATGAAACAGCCGCTTGTGGCTTAGCGCGAGGTTGCTAAGCCGCAAGCGGCGAAGACAATTCTCACTGTCGCGGATCCTTGTCTTTCACTTTGTCCTTTTCCTTATCCTTCTCGTTCGGCGGCATTGGATGTCCCGGCGGCACCGGCGGCTTCGGTGTCGCGGTAGTTCCCGGGGGATGCGTACCTGGTGCCGCCGTGCCGGTTCCCGGTGGATGCGTTCCCGGTGGCGCCGTGCCGGTTCCCGGCGGATGTGTCGCTGTCGGTCCGGTGGGATGCGACGGCGGAGCAGTGGTCCCTGTGTGGGCGGTAGGTGCCGGCGAATGCGGCGCTGCCGTGTGCTGGTCGGGGTGTGTCGTCGGCGCGGCCGCGTGGGACGGCGCACCGGGGTGTACCTCCGGTTTCCTGAGTTCCGGCGCTTTGGCCGCGATGAAGCCCGGCTTGACTGCCTGCGTCTTCGCCACCGTCATCTTAACCACGCGTGCGGTCGGTTTCTCGCCGGGCCGCAACTTGACCTCGGCCTCCAGCCGCTGTGACCGCGCGACCTGGGCCAGGGTGGCGGACTGGTGCCACGCCTGCTGCCGGGTTGCCACATCGAGATGCACCACGGCGATGCCCTTTTCGCGCGCCACCTGGGCCGGCGTGACCAGCACCGCGATGCGCGACGGCGGCGGGGCCCGGCCAGCAAAACGGTCATTGCCCAGTGTGATCTGCACGGAGAGCCAGGTCGGATCGTGCGCGCCGCTGGTAGGTTTCGTAAACAATGATCGAGTCGTAGTTGCGCTGGCTGTAGACGACGCAGGTCTCGAAACCGTAATCGCGATAGCGCGGGCCGTAATAGTCGCCGTAATAGTAATGGCAGTAGCACGGCCGGACGAACAGAGCGTCGAGGACGATGGTGTCGCGCACGGCATAACACGGCGTGTAGACGAAGCCGACGGTGACTACGTCCGGTCGAATGATGACCGGCGAGTACAGAATACCGCGGCGACTCATGGCCAGATCCCAGTAGCCGCCGACATAGATGTAACCGGTCGGCGTCCAGCGGTAGTGCGCATTCACCCAGACGTAGCCTGGCTCGACGTGCGCCCAGTAGCCGGCCTTAAAGACGTACTTGTCGCCGTCCCAGACCCAGTTGCCGGGGACGTAGAAGCTCTCCAGGGTGGTCGGCTTCGGCGGCGGGGCAACTTCGGGCGGCTTGGGCGGCTGCGGCAGATAGGACACTTCTTGTGCCTGAGCTTCTTCTTTTGGCGCCGTGGCCCAGAAGCCGGCGACCCAGCTCCATTTCGTATCGTCCTCGCGCCAGTAGCCGGCGATCCAGTTCCGGCCCGGAGCGCGGCTCGCCAGGTGCCGCTGACCCAGAGGAAGTCGTTCCGCTCCTCATCAAATGCCCAGTACCCGCCAATCCAGATCACGTCGCCTTCGGGTTTGTCTTCAGGCGGCGCCTCGTCGAGCGGCTTGGGGGGCTGTTTGTCGATCGGCTTGCTCGCTTCAGGCTCGGCGGTCAACGAGGCATACGCTTCGTGGACCGGCCCGCGGGCTTGCACTTCGACTCCCTTGGGCACGGGCGGCAGCTCGGCCGGTTGGCCGAACAGTGCCGGTGTGCGCCACAGACCGGCCCCGGCGACGAGGAGGGCCAGGCCGACTTTCATTGACCGCGAAACCATGGGAACAGGCTCCATCCTGTAAAACTGGGAGAATCGCGGCAGCGGCGTCTGTTCCGCACCGCGGGGCAACGAACGGACAGGAAATAACGTCGGGCAATGCTCCTGTCCAGACCGCAATTACCTGTTTACGTTTCGCGCCGGGGCGGTTGATTGCAACCCGTCTCCGTAGCGGCTACAATCCGGGCATGAACCACACCATCGCACTCCGCGAGCGGCTGGGACGGGCCGTGAATCGGCAACGGCTGCTGGACACCGCCGTCCGCCTCGTCTCCGTCCCGAGCCGAACCGGCGAGGCGGGCGCCGTTTCCGATTCGCTCGCCGACCTCCTGCGTGCCGAGGGGTTCGCCGTCGAGCGCCCGGCGGCCGGTCATCCCGCGGCGCCCGCCGTTGTCGTTCGCCTTGCCAGCGGGGAGCCAGGGCCGACGCTTCAGTTCAACGGCCACGTCGATACGGTCCATCTGCCGTTCGTGCCGCCGGCCATCGAGGGCACACGCCTCACCGGCAGCGGCGCTTCCGACATGAAGGCCGGTTTCGCCGCTGCGGTCGAGGCGGTCCGTGTGCTGCGCGACACCGGCGCCCTGTCCGCCGGCTCCGTCCTGCTGACCGCTCACGATCTACACGAAGTGCCGTGGGGTTTCGGGCAGCAGCTCGATCAGTTGATCGCAGATGGGCTGCATGGCGACGCGGTCCTCATCCCCGAATATCTCAACCATTGCCTGCCGGTCGTCGGCCGCGGCAACGCTGTCTGGAAACTGGGAATCACCCGATCGGGACCACCCGTCCATGAGGTCATGCGACCGCCCGACCAGTGCGATGTGATCGCGGCCGGGGCAGCCATCATCGGCGGTCTCAAGAGGCTCGATGCTCGTCTAGCCCGCAAGGCCGATCCGCAGGCCGGTCCAGAGAGCTGCTTCGTCGGCCAAGTCCACAGCGGCGAGATCTACAACCAGTTTCCGCAGGAGTGTCGCATCGAGGGGACGATGCGCTGGCTCCCCGGAACCAGCGCGGAGAAGATGCAAGCCGCCCTGGAAAAGACTGTGCAGAAGACCATGTTGCGCCTTCGCCGCGGGGTCGTTCACCTCGACTTCCAGATCATACGCGGCGCCTTCCAGCTCGACCCGGAAACCCGGATCGTTGCGGATTTTCAGAAGGCCTACAAGGCGATCAAGGGCAAGCGCCTGAAGCTGGGCGCCAAGCCGTTCGTGGACGACGGCAACAGTTTCTGGGCGCTGAGCCGCGTGCCGACGATCACCCACGGACCTCTGGCCGGCGGTGCGCATACCACCAACGAATGGGTCGAGATCGACGACCTAGTGCGCGTGGCGCACCTTTACGCGCTGACGGCGGTGATGTACTGCGTTGGACTACAAGCTGCTTAGTTGGAGGGACCTGAATATGGTGGAGTTGAAACTCGGTTGGCCGCTGCGTTCCGTCGACGTGCCGTACATGATCCGCCTCTACGGTGTAACCGACGAAATGTTCGACGAAATGGTCACCGAAGACGTCAAGGCGGAACTCTGCGATGGAGTGATGATCGTGCATTCCCCTGCCACACCTGACCATGATGACATTGCCGGCTTTCAGCGGGGACTGATGCGCTTTTACGCCGAAGACCGCGGTCTGGGCAAGGTCTTCGGCCCCGACTCGCTGGTTCGCTTGCGGGCCGGCCGGCGGTTCGGCGCCGACATTTTCTTCTTGAGCAGCGAGCAGGTTCCGCAGCCGCTTCCGCAGGAGTTCGAGTTAGTTCCCCGGATGATGGTTGAAGTCCTTTCGCCCTCGAACCGTGAATACGACTTGGAAGAAAAGCGGCTTATCTACCGTGAAGCCCGCGTGGACGAGATCTGGCTCATCGACCCAGACGAGCAGCAAGTGATTGTCGACCGTCGTCGTGGTCGGCGTTACACGACGACCACGACGAGCAAAGGCCGCGTGGAGTCGGCCGTCTTGTCGGGATTCTGGATCGAGGCGTCGTGGTTCTGGTCCGATCCGCTGCCGAACGCGATGGCCTGTTTGCGGCAGATCCTCGGGTAAATCTGGCTCACCCCAGCGAGAACCAATAAGAAGGGACAAAGATGTACGACATGTCTTTCACCGAGGCGTTTGCGAAGTACGGGGCCTCACTGGCGAATCCGCAGTGGGCCTTTTCCGCGATCGCCCAGGATGGCTCTTTGGTGATTAGCTGCTGGCAACACAAATTCACTCGCCCGGAGCAGGGGATGCTCCGCTACACGGATTGCCTTTCCCGTTGGAAGCGACTCAGCACTTCCGGAAAGAAGTTGTTCATCGAGCATCTCCGTAAGGCACACGACGAAAAGCTGGCTGTCCGGCTCGTCATCGTTTCCACTGAGGATACGGCAAAAGTTGATTCGGGAGAGGACGCCAGTCGGCTTCGGAAATCCTTCCACATTCGAGAGGACTTTGTCGGTCAGGTAGTGTCGTTCGACGGAGACGCCTATGTTATCGACTTCAAGAAGTCGGCGATGCCAGTTGTCCCGCTGATAGCTGAGATCTGATAACCGACAGCTCTTTTTGAACACAGCTATCAGTTTTCAGCTCTCAGCTATCAGCGGGACACCCCAAATCCTAGCCCTGGGAAAGCACGAGATCCGTGGCTTCGCCGCAATCGACAATCTTATCAGTAGGTCCCTATGTCCTCCCCCCTCCCCGATCTCATCGCCGACGCTCAGACCACGGAGGAGCGCTTCCTCCGCCAGATTTTCGTGCGCGATCAGATGGCCGAGTGGTCGAAGGCGCCGCTCGTCATGGCCCGCGCCGACGGCGTCCACTACTGGGACGTGACCGGCAAGCGCTACCTCGACGCTCTGTCCGGCATCTACGTCGTCTCGGTCGGACACAACAACCGCCGTGTGATCGACGCCATTCATCACCAGCTCGACACACTCTGCTTCTCGCCGCCGATGCACGGCACCAACCCCATCGCGGTGCAGCTGGCGAATTTGCTCGCGGAACTGCTCCCCTCACCCCCAACCCCTCTCCCCACCGGGGCGATGGGGGATAATTGGGCCGTCAAGTTCCAGTGCGGCGGTTCCGAGGTGACGGAAGCCGCCATTAAGCTCTCGCGCCAGTACCATCGCCTGACCGGCAACCCCGGCAAGTACAAGGTCGTCAGCCGTTACTTGTCCTGGCACGGCTCGACGATGGGTTCGCTCTCCGCCTCGGGTCTCAAGAGCCGCAAGACGGTCAACGAACCGCTCGCTCCCGGATTCCTGCACGTGTTTCCACCGACGTGCTATCGTTGCCCGTTCGGCAAGAGCTATCCCGACTGCGGCATCACCTGCGCCACGCTGGTCGGCAGTGTCATCGAGATGGAAGATCCGGCGACGGTGGCGGCGGTCATGGTCGAGCCGATCGGCCACACCGGCGGCATCATCGACCCACCGCCGGAGTACCTGCCGATCCTACGCGAGCTGTGCGACCGCTATAACGTGCTGCTGATTTTCGACGAGATCATCACCGGCGTCGGCCGCACGGGGCACCTCTTCGCCGCCGAGACGTTCGGCGTCGTCCCGGACGTGCTGTGTACCGCGAAGGGGCTGAGCGGCGGCTACGCTCCTCTGTCGGCGATGATCTGTCGCCGCTCCATCGCCGATGCTTTCTGGGGGCCTGTTTCGGAGAATCCGGGGTTCGTCGAGGGACACACGTTCGAGGGCAATCCAATCTCGTGCGCTGCTGGGATCGCCGTGCTGCGCGAGATCCTGGAGCGCGACTTGTGCGCAACGCGCGGGCACAGGGAGAGCGGCTGCGCACCGGTTTCGAGCGGCTGGCGAAGAAGTACGGCGTCATCGGCGACATCCGCGGCAAGGGGCTGCTGCAAGGCGTCGAATTTGTCCGCGACGTGAAGACGAAGGAGGCGTTTCCAGCGGACCTGGCGTTCGGTGTGCGCGTCGGCCGGCGGGCGCTGGCGAACGGTCTGCTGTGCCGCTTCGACCCCAACTGGCTGGCGTTCGGCCCGCCGCTGGTGGTGACGACGGAGCAGATCGAGGAGATGCTGGCTGTGCTGGATAAGAGCATGGGCGAAGTGCTGGCGGAGGTCGGTGGAATGGGGAGGAAAGGGGTATGACTGACACGTCGCCGGAAGCTGAACAAGTGTTGTTGCAAATCTACCGCAGGATGCCGGCTTGGCGCAAGGCGAAGATTCTAGGCGAGATGTACGCCGATGCCCGAGCGATGCACGCTGCCGGTGTCCGTGCTCGCAATCCGCAGGCCACGGACCGCAACGTTCTCACCGCGTGGCTGCACACCAATCTCGGCCTACCTGAGTTGCAAGCGCGAGGAGACATCGTGACCAACGAACCCGTCAATAGCATGAGCGAACTGCGGACCGTCGTCCGCATCCTTGCCAGCCTGGGGATCCATTACGTCCTCGGCGGCTCGATGGCGAGTTCCATCCACGGCATTGATCGTTACACGCGCGACGCCGACATCACCGTCGAGAACCTGAGCGGCAAGGAGGACCAACTCCCAGCCGCATTCGGGCCAGGTTTCTACTTGAGCTTGGATGCCATCAAGGATGCGTTGCGGCGGCGGTCGTCGTTCAACATTATCAACAGCGACACCGGTTTCAAGGTGGACGTGTTTATCCCTAAGGATACGCCGTTCGACCGGTCGGCTCTTGCACGACGTACCACGGTGACAATGCCGGACCAACCGGACGAGCCGCTCGTGGTCTATGCGCCTGAGGACGTCATTCTGTTCAAACTGCGTTGGTATCGTCTCGGCAACGAATCCTCCCAACAACAGTGGAAGGACGTCCGCGGCGTGTTCCAGACGCAGGGAGATCGACTCGATCAATCCTACCTCGATCGCTGGGCTGCGGACCTCAGCGTCACCGACTTGATCCAGCGCGTGCGCGAGGAGAGTGCCGTCTGATGGGCGCGGATGAATCGAAACCGACTCTGAGGAGCGCCCGCCTCTGCATCGTCGCGGCCACCATCCTATGGAGCAGCGGCAGCGTCTTCGCCAAGGTGCTGCGCGAGGACACGGCGTTCGGCCTCAACGCGCCGCTGCTCGATCCACTCCAAATCGCTTCGCTGCGCGTCCTCTGTGCCGCGGCGGTGCTCCTGCCTCTGCTACGCCGGCGCGACTTGTCGTTCCGGCCGTTGATGGTTTTCACAGCGGTCTGCTTCGCGCTGATGAATTGTTTGTTCATCGTCGCCATTTCTCTCGGCAGCGCGGCCAACGCCATCCTGCTCCAGAACACCGCTCCCCTGTGGATGTACCTGGTGTCCGTCTTTTGCCTCGGTGAACCGGCGGACCGCCGCGCGGGAGTGTCTCTCCTCATCGGCGTCGCCGGCATCGGCGTCATCGTCTGGGGAGGCTGGCAGGCGGCTCAACTGCGGATTGTGCTGTGCGCGCTCGGCAGCGGCGTCGCCCTGGCCGGTGTCTACATCGGCTTACGGTTGCTGCACAACTCCTCGTCGCTGTTGGTGACCACGATCAACCTACTCTTCGGCGGCCTCGTCTTGGTGCCGATGATCTGGGACAAGACGCCGCCGTCGCCGGTCCAGGTGGGCGTCCTGTTCCTTTACGGCGGCGTGCAGATGGGGTTCCCGTACTGGCTGATGGCGCGCGGCCTGCGCAGCGTCAGCCCGCAGGAGGCCGGCACGCTCATCCTGCTGGAACCGCTGCTGGCGTCGGTGTGGGCGTACCTCGTCTCGCCGGCCACCGAGACGCCGAACCTTTACACGCTTATCGGCGGTGTTTTCATCCTCGGCGCCCTGGCGTATCGCTACTGGCCGCGGTTTCAAAGATGAGCACGCAGCGCAAGCAAGTGCCCACTTGCTTGCGCTGCATACACAACGCGGTAAAAAACGAGCCGCCGTCATCTCGGCAATTCCGCGTCCAGGATATGTTCCATCGCTCGCACGGCGTTGGCTAGCTCCGGTTTCGTCATCTGCTGGTTCGACTGGATCATCGTGATCGCATCGTAGTCGGCTTTCGATAATCGGGCGAATACTTCCTGCTTTCCGGTGATGTTCCCTTCGATCTGCCTCGGCGCCCTCTCCAATACGACGTCGAATTGAGATATATCCTGCCAGACGGTGGGTTCGAGCAGTTTAACGCCGGCGTGGCTGCACGCCCAGAAAAGCTCGTTCTTGATGGCGTCTTCATTCATGGCCGGGAACAAATTGGCGTCGTTGGCGATCAGGGGCCGGAAGCGTTCCACGGGCTGCCTCAGGTTATTGAGTCCCCACGGCATGAAGGCGACACCGTACTGCACGCTGTGGGTGTGATAACGCCCCGCTGCTTCCGGGTTGAGAAGGTATTTGGACGGCTTCTCGTCCTTCGATGCGCTCAGTTCCTTGGTTTCGTCGAAGAGCGTCTCCGTTTCGCGCTTGACGTTGATGTGCAGGCTGCCCTCACGGCACTTGACGACGGCGAAAGTACCAGGCGCAACGGTCGCTTTCACAACGCCGTCGAGACGGACGGTGACGGGCCGGTCGCCGGTGTTATCGACGTAGATCCAGACGTTGGCGGCGAACCAGCGTTGATACGCTTTATAGCCGCCGACGCCGAGAGCCACCAAAGCCAGCGGGATGAGGAACGCGAAGGTGCCGAAGATCTGGCGAGACAACTGCCGCCGAGTGAGCAGAGCGCCTGTCGCCGGCGCTGGCGGCGGCTCCCCGGGCACTGCCACCAGCGCCCCGCAGCCGAGGCACTGCACGCGGCGTCCGGCGGCGGCGGGCACGGCTTCGACGGGTTGTTCACACTGTGGACAGCGGAAATGAATCATTAGATTCTCCCCGGCTTCCGAGGGTTCGTGCCACCCCGGCAAACCGGGGCGCTGTGAATCAAAAAAGTTCAGTGAGCGCACGCCCCTCGGGCATGAGATTGAACGGTTTCCCCTCGCGGTCGCGCGCTTCCAGATCGTCAATGCCCATCGCATGGTAGACGGTGCGGGCCACGTCCTCCGGCGCGACGCAGCGATCGGCGGGGTAGGCGCCGACCTTGTCGGAGGCGCCGTAAATCTGACCGCCGCGCATGCCGCCGCCGGCCAGCAGCACCGACATGCAATGCGTCCAGTGGTCGCGGCCCGCTCCCTTCGTCCCGCCGGAGCGCGGATCGCCGACCTTCGGCTGTCGGCCCATCTCGCTGTTGACCAGGACCAGCGTTTTCGGCAGCAGGCCGCGCTGGTGCAGGTCGTCGAGCAGGGCGGCGAAGCACTGGTCGAACTCGGGCAGCAGGTGATCCTTCAGACAATTGAAGTTGTTGCCGTGCGTGTCCCAGCCGCCGCCGCTCTTGCACAAGTCATTTAACTTGGGATTGCCCCTCCAGAACACCGTGACGAAAGGCACGCCGGCCTCGACCAGGCGCCGGGCCATCAGCATGCTCATGGCGTTGATCGTCTTGCCGTAGCGTTCCCGCACAGCGACCGGTTCCCGCGACACGTCGAAGGCCGTCTTCGTCCGCGTCGAACTGAGCAGCGAGAACGCCTTCTCCTGCTGCCGGCCGTAGGTCCGCGCTGGCTCGGGTCGGCGTTGCGCACCGCCGCATCGAGTGAGTCGAGCAGATGCCGGCGCGTCTGGAGCCGTTCGGGGCTGACGTCGCCGGCAAGCGTCAGAGCCGGGGCGACGAAGTCCAGCGGCCGATCCACTTCGCCGAGGACATACGCCGGGTCGTACTCGATGCCCAGGCGGGCGGCGAACTGGCCGGGACGCGTGTACTCCGGGAAGCCAGGCTTCTGCGGCAGCGAGATCAGCGAAGGCAGATACGGATGGGACGGCCGTTTGCTGGCGACGACCGAGCCCATGAACGGCCAGTCGGACGGCAGCGGCTTGCGGGCGTTGAGGAGCTGGCGGAACGTCGGATCGGGTTCGTGGCCGGTGAGGTTGTAGTAGTAGCCGGCGTGGTGGTCGCCGGTGCCACGACCGTAGTGGCCCAGCGAATTGACGATCGCCAGATGGTGCGCCTGCCGGGCGGTGTCGGCAGATGCTCGCAGAGGCGCACGCCCGGGGCGGAAGTGGCGATCGGCTTGAACTCGCCGCGATATTCGACCGGGGCGTCCGGCTTCATGTCCCAGGTATCGATGTGCGACGCTCCGCCGCTGAGCCAGATGAGGATGGTCGATTGCGCCGGCTGGCGGCGCCGTTCGACGGGCGACGCCGCTCCGACCAGGCTTGACAGGTGCAGCCCGGTGAAGCCGAGGCCGCCGGCTACGAGAAACGCTCGGCGATTCAAAGCGGCGGCAATCGGTGCGTGTCCGTGATGCATGAAGACGGTCCCCAAGAATCTCCTCAATGATCGCACGCTGGTGGGGCGTTCGTCAAGCCTCTGGCGCGATTGAGCGACCGTTTCGACGGCACCGCTTGGCGCTGCGGACTCGAGGGTATATCCTATCTAAATGCCATTTCGGGACAGCACCTCACGATGCGACCTGCGGTATTTGCACCGGTTGCAGAGTACCACGGCCGCATCGGGGTTCAAGTCTTGAAAGGAGAACATCATGGACCGTCGTCGCTTTATTCAGGCAGCCGGCTTGGCTGCGCTGGGCACCGCCGGGGCTACTCCGTGCGCAGTGCGCAGCGGAGAAGCAGAATGGCTGGCGGTGGTGCAAGAAGTGTCAGGGACTGTTCTTCGGCGAACATGTCGAGAAGAGCGTATGTCCGGCCGGAGACAAGCACACTCTGGAAGACAGCGGCAACTACATCCTCACGCAGAACGACGATGACGCCCCGGGCCAGAAGAAGTGGCGGTGGTGCCACAAATGCCAGGGGATGTGGTTCGCGGGCGGCGATGAGAAAGGGAAATGCCCGGCGGGTGAGAAACATGGCGAGAAAGAAAGCGGAGACTACGCCCTGGTTCAGGACGGCAAGGGGCAGGAAGATTGGCGGTGGTGCAAGAAATGTCAGGGACTGTGGTTCGCCGGCAATGGGACTGACGGCAAGTGTCCGGCCGGCGCGGGGCACGTGAAGGACGACAGCGGCAACTATACGCTCCGGCAAGAGTAGAGGTAGGGACGGAGAAATAACAAGGCTCAGATTCCGGCTCACGCTTTCGCGGAGAGACATCCGGAAAAAGTGGCATGGTTCAAGAACGGGTGACACCGTGGTAGGACGGATTTGCAATCCGTCCGGGCGCTAGCAGACGGATTGCAAATCCGTCCTACCACGGTGTTACCCCTCCTGTGCCCCGTTTGAACCATGCCGAAAAAAAAAGTGACCGTGACGCGGAACCGTGACATCTCGTTGGCTTTCGGACCATTCACAACACGGACCGACCAGCTTAGCACCCGCGTTTTCAATTTCTTTCTTGGGAACCGATAATGCGACACTTCATTGTCATTCTGCTGCTGATTGGCGTGCTGCCCGTCGCGGGTTGCGGCAAGACCAAGTCCAAATCTGGCGGCGATCAGTCGGACAAACCGTCTAACGCGGACAAGCCGCTTGTCGAACAACCCAAACCGGGCGACAGGCCGAAATCCGGCGACAAGCCGAACACGCAACCGACCGATCCCTCAGCCTCGGAGCTGGCCAAGTTCCAGGGATCGTGGGTGATGGTTGAAATTCAATCCGAGAATAATCGCAAGATGGCCGACGACACGCGTACTTACTTCTGGACGGTATCCGGTAACAAATGCACCTGGCGCGGCAAAGACCAATACCGCCAGGAAGCTACGATCAGCTTGAATTCGAGCGTGAATCCGAAGACCTTCGACCTCCATTTCCCAGACGCCGTCATTCCCCTTCTCGGTGTTTATGAACTGGACGGCGACTCGTTGAAAGTCTGTTTCGCCCAGCAGAGGCCCGCCGGTCTCGATCCAACCGCGGTGAGGGGCGGACTGTATCAGATGTTCACGCGTGACGCGGGCCGAACAACCCAACCAGGTCCCGGACCCGGACCAGGACCAGGACTGCGACCGGGACCACACCCACGCCCGGGATCAGGACCGAATCCGACGACGACAACCGACGCGGCCGGGAAAGAGCTGGCGAAGTTCAAGGGGACCTGGTCGCCGGTCGAAGGCGAGGTCGGCGGCAGCAAGGTCCCTGGAAGAACGCTGGCAGGAATCCAGTGGATCTTCGACGGCGGCAACACCGTCAACGTGAAGACCAGCACCGCGATTAACACGGGCACCATGACGATCGCTGCGAGCGCCAATCCCAAAGCGCTTGACATCGTCTCGCCGAATGGCTCCACGTTCTGCATTTACGAACTGAACCGGGACACGTTGAAGATCTGTTGCAGCACCACGGAACGGCCGACCAGCTTCAGCACCATGGACACGAACTCGGTCTACTACCTTATGAAACGTACCGGGAAGTGAGCGAGAACCGCCCGAAATTGAAAAAGCACCTATCCTCTACTTCGACTGTCCGGGATGCGGCATTGGCCCGGCGAACCGGCTGCGTCAGCGGCCGGGTGGCGCCGCGATACCCGGCCGCTGACGCACCCGGTTCGCCAAACTCGGACAGTGCCAACTCGGGCGCTGATCTTCATCGCCGGCATCTTTAACCCTCCTATGCTCATCGATGCAATTACGCCGGACCTGCCCCGTAAATGTGCTGCACCGGCGTCGTGTGCCCCCAGACGATCTGGTCGCGGCTCAGATTGAAGACGGCGGCCACGGCGTCGCGCTCGGCGGGACTCGGAAGCCAGCGGCCGAGAATGATCGCCTGGACGCGCTGCTCGTCGAGGCCGCTCTTCTCCGCGAGCTGCCGTACTTCAATTCGGTGTTCCTGACAAAGCAGGGCGACGGTCTTGACGTTTTCCACGGATGACTCCCTCTCCAGTACACGGCGACAGCCCCTATTAGAAGATAGCAGGGATCGCCGATCCCTGCCATCAGTTTCGCGCTTCGGCGCGAAACGATAAATCGGGCCGTCGCGCTTCGGGAACCATTCTGCCGTTCATCGCGTCTCAGTCCGCAGGGGTGCCGCGTTATTGACGCACCCATCCTTCTCTGCGACAATCTTAGAGGACGCAGCCCGCGTCTCTGAACACCTGTCATCGACTCTGGCGACTTGAAGGGGGATTCACGATCGGCCAAGGCTACTCTACGCGGCCGCTTTCAGGGACGATGGCCGTCCCTACTCGGTGGCGGCCTCATCGCTGCACTGCTCGTCGGCGTCACCTCGTTTGGCGCCGCTCAGCCGGCCAAGGATAAGCCGGACGACAAAAAGGGCAAGGTCGAACCGAAAACCAACGTCCCGGCCCCGCCGCCGCCGCTCAACCTGACCATCGTCGGCAAGGATTCGATGGATCAGCAGACCACCACGGAGATGGTCAAGTTCATCAATGACAAACTGAAAGAGGGCTGGGATGCCAACAAGGTCGTGCAGAGCCGCTGGGCCGACGACTTCGAATACATCCGCCGGGCGACGCTCGACATCATCGGCCGGGTCGCCACCATCGAGGAAGTCGCCATTTACATGAAGGATTCGCCGGACAAGCGGCGCTCGCTGCTGATCGAACGGCTGCTGTCCAGCGACGAATATCCGCGCCACTGGGCCGAAAACTGGTCCAACTGGCTGCTCAGCCGTTCCGGGATCTTCGGCCGCGGCCGCTATCACGACGAGATGAAGAAGTGGCTGGAGGACGAGTTCGCCCAGAACAAGCCCTACAACGAGATCGTCACCAAGCTTATCACTGCCGTGGGCAAGAACGACGAGAATGGTGCCGTCAACTTCATGCTGGCCCACGTCGGCGAGCGGGTCCCGGCGGCAAAAAAGGTCGAAGACGGTGAGTTCGAGATGGTGCCGGTTACCGCCCGCATCACGCCGCATCTTCCTCGGCACCCAGGTCCAGTGCGCCCAGTGCCACGATCACCCGTTCCAGAACAATATCAAGCAGGACCACTTCTGGGGCGTCAACGCCTACCTCCGCCAGGTCAGTCGCAAGGGCAACATCCCGATGCGCCGCCAGGACGGCCTGATGACGCTGGAGTTGGTCGACGACACGAGCGTCAACCAGTACGCCGCCGCTTATTTCGAGAAGCGCAACGGCGTCATCAAGCAACAGCCGGCCGAGTTCCTGCCGGAGGGAGATGCCAAGAAAGGCAAGAAGATGCCGAAGGGAGCCGCGGGCCTCGATCGCCGCCGCGAACTGGCCGCCGCCGTCACCGAGCATGAGAACTTCCCCAAGGCCATCGTCAACCGCATGTGGGGCACCTTCCTCGCCCGCGGGTTCATCAATCCGATCGACGACTTCAACGACCAGAACCTGCCGACGAACCCCGAGTTGTTCGCGGAGCTGTCCACCAAGTTCAAGCACTACAACTACGACCTCAAGAAGCTCATTCGCTGGATCACTCACAGCACCGCCTACAACGTCAGCTATGTGGCCAACACCACCAACGACAAGCCGGAACACGAGGTGCTGTTCAGCCGCATGGTTATGAAGTCGATGAGTCCCGAACAGCTATTCGAGTCGCTGGTGACGGCAACCGGTTCCGAGGAGAAGGGCGAGGACAAGAAGAAGGCCCGCGACGACTGGATGAACAAGCTGGTCGCCAACTTCGGCGACGATGAGGGCAACGAGGTCAACTTCAACGGCACCGTCGTTCAGGCGCTGATGATGATGAACGGCAACGAGCTGAACAACGCCCTGTCCAAGGACAAGGGCGTGCTGGGGCGGGCGATCAAGAAGGGCGGCGGGCCGGCGACGATTACCGAGTTGTATCTCGCCACGCTGAATCGGCCGCCGTCTCGGAACGAGTTGATCTCGATCCAACAGAAGATGGTACTGCGAGTCAAGGAGAAGGACCCCAAGGATCCCTATCAGGACCTGATGTGGGCGCTGCTGAACTGCAACGAGTTCCTGCTGAACCATTGATTCGCGGATGGCTATCAATACGACGGGGGCAGTCATTCCAGATGGGATGACTGCCCCCGTCGTTTGTTTACGTATCACTCAACGGCAAACTCGCTCACGGCACCGGCTGCACCCGCTCGACGTGCATGATGTTGGCCCGCAAGTCGCCGCTGTAGAGCGATGCACCGAATAATTCGACGTTCCGGTTGATGTAGCTTTCCAGATCGACCCCGGGCTGCGGGATGGCGTACAACAGCGGCCGGCCATTCAGCGGCGAGTCCAGCGCGTATGTCGCGCATCCTTCCAGCAGCGCCCGCGCGCCGCAGACGACCGGTGAGGGTCGCACTGGCAGCAGGTGGCGAAAGGCCGGGTGGGGTCGTCGTGTAGACGCCGACCGGGCCGGCGAGTTGAACGTTCGGTGTCGCTCCCAGCCCGACGTTGCCGGTTAACGACGTCGGGGTGAACGTCGAATGGATTGCGGCGCTCGCTTGGCCCAACCAGTGGGCACGATTCGTCGCTTGCAGCGCCAGTTCGGGATTGTTCGGCTGAGCGGCGGCCGCGGCGCGGTTGTAAAGGTCGATGGCCACGGCGGCGTTACCGGCGCGCTCGGCGTCGGCGGCGTGCTGCCAGAGCGTTTCGGCTTCCGTCGGCGGCATCCGGGCGGAACAGGCGACGGCGCGGACCTGGCGGCCGGCACCGCAGCCCGGACGATCGACGAGCCGTCGCTGCGCGTCACGGCATCGACGCGGATGAAGCGATACTCGCCCGGCGGCGGTTCGATCCGCAGCCATAACCCCTCTTCGTCCATGTGGGCCGGGCCGAGACACTTCACCTGGGCGCCGCGGGCCAAGCGGCAACCCTCGATTTGCGACGCCACTTCCTTCGGAAAGTCCGTGCCGACGATCACCGGCACACGAACGTCCGGATGGGCGACGACCATCCAGTTCGGCTGATTCGGCGAGATCTGCTGGACAGCGTTGGTGCTGATCCAGCTGAACGATCCGGCCGGCGGCTGAATCTTCAACCAGCCGTTGCCCACCTCCTCGACGACCTGAACGGGACTGCCGCGTTTCAGCCGATTGGTGACGTACAGCTGCGGATTCTCGTTGGGGCCGGCGCGCACCTCGGCATCATCGCGGCTGACGACGGCGGGGGAGGCCGTCTCAGCGGCCGCGGCTCCGGCGATCATCAACCATAAGGCGCCGCCGAACAGCGGTACGGCTCGCATGACAGACCTCCTCGGCGCAGCGCCGCACGGGCAGAAGCATCCCTCTGCATGTTCTGTCGGCGATCGTACGGCGAAACTTGAGCGCGAAGTGTTAATAACGCGAGGCGCGACGGATGCAAGAGGAGTTGTTTAGGCGAGCGGCAGGTTCTAAGTTCCCGTAGCCGAAGTCGCCAGACTTCGGGTTTGGACGCCCCACCCGAAGTCTGGCGACTTCGGCTACGGGTAAATCATTTCCCGCCGTTCGCCTGACGTTTCGCGCCGTTGGCGCTGGCGCGAAACGTGAACGACAGAGCGGGGGCCGATCACCTGGATTCTGTGGTGGAATACGCGTACTTACCGCTTGAAAAAGCCTCCACCAGCTTTGGTGAACGACGAGGGCCTCACCGTGACACTTGCCGTAACCGTGCTGCCGCTTTGGCCGACCTTGATGGCGTTCAGAAGGTCTGCCACATCCTTCTCGCCGCCTGCGAACGTCTTCACCAACGTAATGCCGGCTTCAAGCAATTTTTTCACACCTTCCGCGCCCTTGGAGTCTTTGCAAATGGCTGTGATGCTGGAGCTGACATCCGAACTGAACTTCGCGTGGCCAGCCACGCCCTCAATCGATTTGATTGCCTCCAGGTCGAGGTTGATGCCGGGAGGCATTCCTCCTTTGTCCAGCGCCCCTGGGGGAATGGCGTCCTTGACGTTGATGGCGAAGGCAACTGTCTTGGAAAAATCGGCCTTGCTCATGGCAGCCTGCATTGTCGCCGAAAACTCGGGCTTCTTATCGCGCTCCAGGACCGTCTTGAGCATCTTGGTCGGTCCAAGGACGATGGTCTTGGAGTCCACCGCGCAAACTGAGTGTCCCCACTCCGATTCGTTCTCTTGCATGGTGTACTTCCCGACTTTCGTTTCCTTGAACTTGGCACCCTTCATCGTGGAAGTAATGTCTGCGATTTTCACATCTTTCTTGGTTTTCACGATCACGATGCCCTTGTCGGGACCTTCTTTTATGGAGGCCCCCATCGTGATACGGTCGATCTTGTCCACGGCTAGCCCGAACTCGCGCTCCGAATCCTTGAACGGGTCTCCCTCGCCCATCTCCTTCTTGACTTCTCTCCAGGCGCTGCTGTTGAGCATCTCGTCCACCTTCATGGAGAGAATGATCTGGGCATCGGCCGGTAGGAACTTCATATCCTCAGGCGCTTAATCCGCTGGGGCCGAGGAGGAAGTAGAGCCCCAGACCAATGCCGGCCAGCAGCACGACCCCGCCTACGGTCAGGCCGATGATCAGACCTGTCTTCGACTTCTTGTTCCTCTTGCGGCGCGGCGCCGGTTCGTCGTCGTAGTCATCGCGGCGGCGGTCATCGTAATCCCGGTCGCGGTCCCGGTCATCGGGATCTTTAGCCCGGACGACTGGCCGCGGAGGCGGGGGTACAGCGGAGATCGGCGAGCCGACCGACGCCATCGGGATGGGGCTGATCTCGCCGCACTTGGGACATTTGCCCTTTTTTCCGGCCAAGCTATCCGAGACCCGGAACGGGTACTGGCAGCCGCCGCAACTGAACTCGATGGTCATGCTGTCACCCCAGCTGAAAAAAAAGCCCGCCGCGGTGCGGTGGGTCGGGAAGGTCGGAGTTACGAGACATTTCCACAGCTGTTTACATTTCGCGGACGAAGGCCACACGCGAAACGAAAACGAACTCGCCCGAGGGTCAGCCGCCAAACATCTTTTTGAACTCTTTATAGATCGAGATAATAGTGGCGGATTTGACCGTCAAAGAGACTGTCGCGGTCGCGCCGCTCTGGCTAACCTTGACGCTGGCGATGATTTCAGACACTTCCTTCGGCATCGGGAACGGAATCTCCTTCAATTGTTTCTTGCCGTCGTTCAACGATTCGTCCGCCTGCTTCTTTAATTTCTCGGCCGTGCCGGAGTCCTTGCACGTCGCCGTAAAACTCGCGGAGAGATCCGAACTGGCGTGGAGGTAGCCGGCCACACCCTCCACACTATCCAGGTCGATGTTGGAGCCCGGGGGCAGTTCTCTCGACATCTCCTTTTTCGCCCGGTCATCCAGTTCCTTGACGTTGACGGCGAAGGCGATCGTCTTCGAGAAATCGGCCTTGTCGAGTGCCTTCTGCATCCCGGCCGCGAATTCCGGCTTCTTGTTCCTTTCGAGGATCTTTTTGAGGTCCTCCGCAGGTCCGATCACCACCACCTTGCTGCCGACGACGGCGAAGGACTCTCCCCACTTGCTGTCGTTCTCGTACATCGTGTAACTGCCGACTTTTTTCTCCGTGAACTTGGCCTCCTTGTTGTTCTCCTTCATGCCCGACTGGATGTCGGCCGCTTTGATGGTCTTCCGGGCAGTAACGATGACGATGGGTTGGCCCTTACCCATGTTGCCGCCCATCGTAATGCGTTCAACGTCGGTCAGCGGCATCTTCATCTCGCGCTCGAACTCCTTTTCGGGCTTTTCCATTTCCTTGATTTCCTTCTTGAGGTCTTTCCAGACGCTGCTGTTAATGCCCTGTTCGACACGGACAGAAATAATGATCTGCGCGTCGCTGGGCAGGAATTTCAAGTCATCGGCGCTCAACCCGCCGCCGCCGATCAGAAACCAGATAGCGAGGCCGATGCCGACCAGCAGCACCAATCCGCCGATCGACAGGCCGATGATTAGCCCTTTTTTCGATTTCTTGCCGCCCCTGCGGATCGGTTCATCCTCGTAAGGAGGAAGGGCACCGGCGTCGGGGGGATTATAGTCTGGGACACCTCCGGCCGCAGGATAGGCGGGTGCGGGCGCGATTTGGCCGCCGCTCGTCGTCGGGATGGGCGTGATCTGGCCGCACTTGGGGCATTTCCCCTTCTTGCCCCCCATGGTGTCCGGCACCTTGAACGGATACTGGCAGCCGCCGCAATTGAATTCGATGGTCATGCTGTCACACCGGTTGAATCTGAGGATCGTCTGTATCTCCACGCACGTTTCGCGGGCTGATGATCCGCGCAAAGCGCAGAACGTAAGCCGGGAAGCGAGCGCCCGCGAGTCCATCCGCAGGTGAGTTTGGGGAACCCCAGCATTCTCCCTTACCGCAACGCGGATGGCAAGCCCCTAGTCCTGCTTTTTCGAGGGATCCTTTCGGACGTGATTTCGTGCCCTTTCTTTCATGGCTTGCGCCAATCAGCCGCGGCGCGAATACACGCAGACAAAAAAATGCAGGGACGAGTGGAATAATCGTCACAACCCGCATTTTCGTGCTAATTGTTAGGTGTGGGCCGACAAGGCTCCACATGGAACAGAGACTCATCAAACGACAAGAGCAAACCCGTCGTGAGGCGGGGACGCAAAGCCAACGGGCCTCTTCTCATCTCACCCGGCAAGCCGGGACTACATGAGGGGAGGCGGCCGGGTTGCCGAAAGGATGACACATCAATGAAGAGGCTGTCGTGCCGCGTTCGTCGCTTTCGTTCTCACGGTCAATCTGCTCGGAACCACGGCTCGAGGCGAAGACGCCCAGCCGAAGAAACAAGACCTCCGCGTCACGCCCGAAGTCAGGGCGATTCGTAGGGCCAAGCCCTCCGTCGTCTCCCTGAAGGTTACACGCAGCTCCGCCTACACCACCAAAGACGTCGTTGGCTCCGGCGTAATCGTGGACGAACGCGGCTACATCGTCACCAACCGGCACGTCGTGCAGCGCCTCGGGCGGCGTCAAGGTCATCCTGGCCGACGGCAGCGAGCATGTGGCTCAGATCGTCATGGAGGACGCACTGCACGACCTCGCCATCGTGAAGATTTCGACCAAGACGAAGTTGAAGGCCATTACCTTCGCCCCGTCGTCGGACCTGGAGCAGGGCGAGAAAGTCCTGGCCTACGGCAGCCCCTACGGCTACGTCGGGACGGTTTCCGAGGGCATCATCAGCGCCCTGAACCGCGAGGTCAGCTATGGCGACGTGAAGCTGACGGGCCTGATCCAGGTGACGGCGGCCATCAATCCCGGCAACTCCGGCGGCGCCCTTCTGAACATCTACGGCAACCTGATCGGCATCAACGTGGCGATGCGGGAAGGTGCCCAGGGCATCGCTTTCGCCATCAACGCCGACATGGTGCAGGAAGTGCTGGCCAAGAACCTGAGCGCCGCCAACATCTCCCGCGTCGAGCACGGTCTGGCCTGCCGCGAAACGTTGGCACCGAACGCCGAGGAGTCGCTTCAGCAGGTGGTGGTCGAGACGGCCAACCAGAAGACGCTGAAGCCGGGCGACGTGATCCTGACCGTCGGCGAGCAGACGGTGACGAATCGCTTCGATCTGGAGCGGTCGCTGTGGGGCCACAAGGCCGGCGACGCGGTACCGGCCAAAGTGGTACGGGACGGCAAGGAGACGCAGGTGACGCTGACTCTGAGTGAGGGTCGTGCGGAAGTGGCTCAACGGTAAGAGATCGCTAAGCGGGGCTGGAACAGAGAGAGCAACCGGGGGCCTCGGAAACCCTCGGTGATGGGGCCGGAGAAGTGAAGAGGCTGTAAGAACACCACCGGGCGGTGCGGAACAGATCCGCCCGCCCAGTGGTGTTTTTCATTTCCGCGCGATGAAGTACGCCACCAGGGCGGCGATCAGGCCGCTGACTACGGCACCGACGATCGGCGGGAAGAGAGACCAGCGCATCTGGCGTGCGTCTTCGAGTTGGCGCTTCAGTTCGTTTATCTCATCGCGCAACCATTGGAAGTGCGCTTCAAGCACTGAAACGCGCATGGGGAGTTCGCGCAACCTCTCCAATCCCTCCCGGAGCCACACCGCTTTGTCGTTCAAAGCGGCAATGTCCGTTGAAAGCTGTCGAATGATCTCGTCGTGTGTCGGCTTCGCCATTGTCAGTCCATCTGGCTAACAAGTTGCCCAAGCTTCTTAATGCCCGCCTTCGAGGTTGCCGCCAGCAGGTCGCCCCAGAGGTCCCACATCCGCCAACGCATGTTCTCGTCCTGCGAAAACTCAAGGGGCTGAAAGCTGGCGGAAACGACGCTGCCCAAGGCCTGAAAATTTCACAGTGTACCTTGTGCAGCCTTGATCGTCCCGAACAGCGTCCCACTCCGCAGACATCAGGCTATCCGCAGGACCGAAAATGAGTGCCCGGTCTTCCGAGCCCGGATCGACAATCCCGGCAAGATACTCGCTGGCCTTCTGAATCAAGTCGTACTCCTTCCCGGTCTGCTTCACCTTGTCGCTGTATGTGACATTCATCGGCGTTCTCCTGCGGTGTTCAGCGATTCCCCATCGATTCTATCGGCAGTTCTCATCAATCCACATACGGATCCGCCCCCAGGTCCTTCAGGATTTCCTGCCGGTGCTTTTCGTGAACCATCAGGTCCACGCGCGAGATGTAATGGCGGTGCTCCATCTTGCGCTGCGCCTTCTCGAACAGGTAATGATAGCGCTGCCAATCGCGGTTGCCGCCGCGCTTGCCGAACACCTCCCAGGCTTCCTGCGCACCGGTGCCCAGGCCTTCCAGCAGTTCGTCGTCCAGCGACAGGAAGAACTGACTGCTGCCGGGATCGCCCTGGCGGCCGGCACGACCGGCGAGCTGGCGGTCGATGCGCAGCGCCTCGTGCCGCTCCGTACCGAGGACGTGAACGCCGCCGGCCGCAACTACCTCGTCGATCGGCTTGATGTCGGTGCCGCGGCCGGCCATGTTCGTGGCGATCGTCACCCGGCTTTTCTGGCCGGCCTGCGACACAATCTGTGCCTCCAACTCGTGCTGGCTGCGCGTTCAGCACCTGGTGCTCGACCCCCGCCTCCTTCAAACGCCGGCTCAATTCTTCCGAAGTAGCCACCGAGCGCGTGCCGACCAGCACCGACCGGCCCTGGTCGCGCAGCTGGACAATCTCTTCGACCACGGCATCGAACTTGGCCTCCTCCGTCGGAAAGACGCGGTCCGGCCAGGTTTCACGGATGCACGGGCGATTCGTCGGCACGCACACCACCCAGAGCTTGTAGACGCGCCGGATCTCCCAGCGGTTCTGCGCCGCGGTGCCGGTCATGCCGCAGAGCTTCGTGTAGAGGCGGAAGTAGCTCTGGAACGTGATCTGGGCCGCATGATCGACCGCCTGATTGATCGTCACCCCTTCCTTGGCCTCAACCGCCTGATGCAGCCCCTCGCGCCAGTGACGATCGGGCATCGGTCGGCCCGTGAACTCGTCTACAATGACGACCTTGTCCTTCATCACCATGTAGTGCTGGTCGCGGCGGAAGCGGTAGTGGGCCTGCAACGCCTGTTCGATGTGTTCGTGCAGCTTGTCCATCGCATGGCTGTGCTCACCGGTCGGCGGGTTGGAGAAGCGCACCCGCTCCTTGCCGGCGTCAGTCAGCTCCAACTTGTGCTTCTTCATGTCGAAGGTAAAGTCGTGGCCGAGTTTCATCTGCACGGCGACCGAGTTCGCCCACTTGAAGACGACGCACTCGTCCGGCGTGGCGGCGCGTGTCGGCTTGCTGATGATGAGCGGCGTGCGCGCCTCATCGACGAAGATGCTATCGGCCTCGTCCACAAGGGCGAAGTGGTGCGGCCGCTGGGTGGCGTTATCCAGCGGGGCCTTGGCGCCGCCGGGCATCCACGGCGCCCAGAACGGCGATTCCGACCCTTTGGCGCCGGAAACCTTGAGGCGGTCGCGCAGGAAGTCGAACCCGAACTCGCTGGCCGTGCCGTAGGTGACGTCGCAGCGGTAGGCCGCGGTGCGCTCCGGGTCGGGCATCTGCATCTGGATGGAGCCCGCTGTCAGGCCGAGCGCTTCGTAGACGGGACTCAGCAGGTCGCGGTCGCGCTTGGCCAGGTAGTCGTTGACCGTGGCGACGTGGACACCCTTGCCCTCCAGCGCGTTGAGGAAGACGGGCAGTGTGGCGGTGAGCGTCTTGCCCTCGCCGGTGGCCAGCTCGGCCAGGCCGCCCTGGTGTAGAATGACACCGCCGGCCAGCTGCACGTCGAACGGCCTCATGGCGACGAGGCGCTTGGTGGCGACGCAGACGAGACCGAACGCCTCGGGCAACATTTTGTCCAGCGATTCGCCGCCGCGGCCCGGCCGCGCAGGAGCAGACCCGTCGCCTTCAACTCGGCGTCGCCGAGCCGGTCATACCGTTTTTCCCAGTAACGGATGCGCGGCACCTTGAGAGCAGCGCGAGCGAGACGGCGTTGCCAGGGCAAGCCGAGCAACGCCTTGAGATAGTTCCACCAGCGCGAGCCGAGTCGATTGCCCGCCGATGGCTTGACCGGAGCATGAATTTCGGGGATGGGCGTCTGAATACTCGTGGCCGTGGACACGCCGTCACCTCATCTAGCCCCCGACTGGCCGGGGTAAAGCCGTACCCCCGGCCAGCCGGGGGCGATAAGACTTCACGTCAGCATACCACAAGGCGGCACCGCGCGAACCCCCTATTCCTACCGCGCACCTCCCCTCGCCCCGGTACTCCGGGGAGAGGGGTCGGGGGTGAGGGGTGAGCCGCGTGACACTGTTCTGATCTTCACCCCTCACCCCCGCCCCTCTCCCCGGAGTACCGGGGCGAGGGGAGTAAAGGTGCTATTCCGGCTCTTCCACCAAGCGCCGGGCTTCCTCCGGGGTCAGTGGACACGGACTGTCTGCGCCGCGAAGCAGCAGCCATCCGTTGACGTCCGGACTCACCCAACCCGACATCGGCAGCGGCGCCAGGATCTGATGCAACGACGAGGCGTCAATGCCGTGGGCGCGACAGCGATCCTCGGCGTCCGCAAGGCGCCGCAGCGTCGCGCTGAGCGGCCAGGTTGTCGCGGGCCTCGATCAACCGCTGGCGCTCTTCCTCGTTGCGGGCGAACCGTTCGATTCCCGGCATCGGGATGAAGTAGCCCAGTAACGCCCGCGGCAGCTGAATGAGAAACAGTCCGCCGACGAGCAGCAGCAGTGCCAATCCCTGGCGCCGCGTCAACCCGTCCCGCTCCACGTCGAAGCGCCACGCCGGCAAGCCGCCGGAGATGAAGAGCGCCAATCCGAGCTGCGGTAACAGATGATAGCGCGACCAACCCGGTTGCGTCATCAATCCTTCGTAGGGCCAGACCGAGCGGGCACTGTAAACGAGGAGATACGCGCTGCCGATCATCCCCAATCCCAACAGAAGCAATCGTTGTTCCGGCGCCCGCTGCCACCACCAGTACGCTGAGCCGGCCAGGAGCAGCAGTACGGCGACCACCAGCGGAATCGGCGTTTCCACCGTGCTGACGCCAGCGACTCCAAGCACCAGGTTATCGACGATCGACCGGGCGGTATAGCCGAGGCCGACGAGGGGATTGAACGCCTCCGTCATCGTTCGGCCCTGATAGTGTCCCAGGTGCTGGATGTAGCGGGCGGTGAACGGCAAGCTGATGGCAAGAAACACGGCCGTGCCGAGCATCGGAAACAACGCAACGAAGCTGTTTAGCCGCGAGCGTTCCGCGAGCGCTTTGTCAGCGCTCGCGGAACGCTCGCGGCTAAACGACGATCCTAGCAAATACAGACCACACAGCGGTCCCGCGAGGACTCCGCTGGCGAACCAGGCCGGCGCCAGCAGACAGGCCAGCGCCGACAGGAAGAGGTAGCCGCGGCAACCTGTCAGCCTCCAGCGCTGCGCCGCCAGAAGCCCCAGCAGCATCGTGTCCAGTGCCAGGATGGAGAAGGCGGCCGCGAACCAGTACACCGCCTGCTGATAGACCGACGACACGCCGAACAACGCCGCCGCGACCAAGCCGTATAACGGATGACCCAACTCCCGGCGGACGAACAGATACACGAGGGGCAGGGCGGCGAGCAAGGCCAAAGGACCGACAAGGCCGGCGGTCCAGGGCAGCAGGATGGCCCGGCCGCCGACGCGCATCAGGCACCAGGTTAGCAGCCGGCCGAGTGGCATCGCATGTTCGTTTTGCGGCACCCAGAGGTTGGAGAGCGTCCGCGGCCAGGTCGCTCCGCACGCCAGAATCTGAAAATCGTCCTGCACCAGCTGCGGTGTCGTAAGCGGGTAGACGTACAATCCGAGGCAGCCGAAACAGATCAAATAGGCTGCGAAGCGTAGACGGCGGGCTGCGACGGAGCCGGAGATGGCGAGAAGCATATCGATGTCGTCCAGCAGCGCGAGCAAAAATCCACTTTTTCAGGAAATGGGCGCTTGCATTCGCTTCGTCAGGGCGGTAAAACACTCTCTCGATACCTCTCCACGAGCGCTATCGCGTACCATGTTCTGGCACACGTTCTGGGGTGGATCTCTGTCGGTTGCGATCAATCCTTCACATGTCGCCTGAGTTGAAAAGGGATCGAGCAATGCCCGATTTTATGATGGATTGGTGGTTCCTCATCACCATGTTCCTCGTCCTGGTTGGTCTGATCATCGCGCTGATGATTATCCGCAATAAGCGGCCGGAAGACGACTAAACCCAACGAAAAAGTCAGAATGCAGAAGTCAGATCGACAGCGGTGCTGGAATCTCGTTTCTGCATTCTGACTTCTGCATTCGCTTCCTCATGGTCCCGTGCGAATCTGCGTCTGACCTTTCGACCAGTCGCCGATGACCGCCTCCAGGTCGCCGGCGCCGCGGTCGCGCCAGACCCGCAGCCGGACTCGTTGTCCAACCGGTAAGCCGCTAATCAGGCTGATGAAGTGATTGTCGTTGCGGATCGCCACACGGTCCACCTCCAGTACCACATCGCCGGGGCGCAGTCCTGCCTGTGCGGCCGGCGTCTCAGGGTAAACGCGCTCCACCAGAGCGCCCTGGGCCCGATCCAGACCTACCTTCAAGGCGTCCGCCGCCTCGAACGACTTCGCCAGCTGCAAGCCCAGGTAGCCGCGCAGTCACCGCGCCCTTCTCCAGCAGTTGCGTCGAGACTCTCCGCACCAGGTTGATTGGGATGCTGAATGCCACGCCGCTGGCGCTGCCGCTATGCGAGGCGATCGCCGTGTTGATGCCGATCACCTCGCCGTCGAGGTTCACGAGCGGGCCGCCGCTCGATCCGGGGTTGATGGCCGCGTCCGTTTGCAGGAACTCCTTGATCCGGATGGTACTGCCGAGGCTGACCTCGCTGCGCTCGCGCGCGCTGACAATGCCGTGCGTCACGGTCTGGTTGAGACCGAACGGGCTGCCGAAGGCCAGGACCCATTGGCCAACGTGGGCCGTGTCGCTGTCCCCCAGCGGCACCGTCGGTAGGTTGTCGGCGTCGAGCAGCATCAGAGCTATATCGGATTCGGGGTCGGCCCAGATGCGGGTCGGCCGCATGATCCGGTTGTCGGCAAGGCTGATGGTGATCTGGCTAGGATCGGCCGACTGGATGACGTGATTGTTGGTGATGACGAAGGTGCCCTTCTGTTTCGGCAGCCGGATCAGGACGCCGGAACCGGACTCTTCGATCGCCTTGGCCTTGGGATTGTCACGAGAGGGTGGTTTGACGGCCTCGATTGACACGATGGACGGCGCCGCGCCGCACCACTTGCTGGAAGCGGTCGCTGGTCCGATCCAGTTCGCCAGGCCCGGCCTGGCCGACGGCCCACGGCAACCCGCGGGCCAGCAGCACCGTGGCTGCGGCCCCGCCCAGGGAGGAACAGAGTCCCAGAAACAGAGGGAACGCGAAGCGTTTCATGGGAAAAACCTGCTGACAGAGGGGAAGACGGATGTAACGGTCCGCCGCTTGCGGCAGCAGATGCTAAGCCGCAAGGCGAGCGGCAGGTTCTAAGTTCCCGTAGCCGAAGTCGCCAGACTTCGGGTTTGGACGCCCCACCCGAAGTCTGGCGACTTCGGCTACGGGTAAATCATTTCCCGCCGTTCGCCCAAGCGGCGAACCGTCTTCATCATACCGGGACGGGGAAAGTCCTCTTCAGCGAAAAGTGCGGCACCGCAGGATCGAGTTCGGCCGGACGCCTGCATAAAACGCACAAAGCCCGCAGCCGACAGGCCGCGGGCCTTGTTTGGGATTCGGAGGGATCGAAGCGATCACTTCGACATGTCGATTTCCAGTTCAGCGAGGTTGACATCGCGCGGCTCCTCAAGGGAGGAGGCCGAGTCGTAAACCTTCGCCCAGTCGCCGCCATTCTGCCGGCCCCAGTCGGGGTACTTCTCCATCTCGCGCTGACAGGCAATGCAGAGGGTGCAAAACGGCAGCGTGGCGAGTCTGCCTACTGGAATCTTGTCCTGGCAGACTTCGCAGTGGCCGTAAATACCCTGTTTGAGACGGGCCAGGGCCCGGTCGATCTGGCCCAGTTCGCGGGCGTCCAGTTCGGCCAGAGCCGAATTCATCTCGTCACTGCTAGCGTCCAGGGCAGCGTCGGCCTGGTCACCGCTCGCTTCGGAACCGCGCAGGTTGTCCAGGTCCTCGGCCAGCTTCTTGCGAAGCTCGGCGCGGCGGGCCAGGAGGGACTTATGTAATCGCAGCAGAGCGTCGTGCCGTGCCATGGCTCACCTCTTAGATGTAGGCCAGTGTTGTTGGGTGCATAGACCGAGCAGAACACTGTGGATGATCGAAAACCGTTTGTTTAGAGAGCAAACTCCGTACCAATGTCGCCGTCGTCACCTGACGGGAGAAAAATCTGTGAAATTCCTCTATTTTCTCGCTATTCTGCTCGGTCCTGAATCGTTTGGGTCGATCCGGCGTCCTGCCGAGATGACGCATTATTGAACACAATCTGCCGGAAACGCGACAACGCTCGAGGCTCAACTCCTGTCCCGGCATGGGCTTTCGAGAAAGCGCAACGGGGATGCTTTCTCCACCGGGGAAAGGCATTCAGCTGCCGACCCAAGTATATCCGACAAAAGCTCCGTCTGCGGCTGGCGGGAGGGTGGAAACTTAAACAAATTCATACGTTTTTGTGGATTGTTCCGAGGGGAACGTCCTCGTTTGCCCACCGTCCCACCAGCCTGACGCGCAAGTGAAGGTCTGGCAGGTCGATACCTTCGCTTGCGCGTCAGGCTGGTCTGAACATCACTCCCCTTTTTTCTCAACCAGGTTAGGATGACGTCGGCGTTCAACAATGACAAGCTCGGTAGGTGATTCGGGCTTCGTCTCGCGTGCTGCGAAATGCGTTTGACATCTCTTGGCGCCGTCTCCATACTGACAGGAAAGCCGCGAATCGTCGGCCTTCAGAACCCGATTCAATCCTCTCTCCCGCAACCGTGGGGTTTGCAGCCATGAAGCGTCGCTTCCTCCTTTTAGCGTCGATCGCTCTGCTCGGACTGACCGGCCGCACGTCGGCTCAGGATCCAGAATACGTCGAGAACCTGCGCTTCGTTCACGAACTGCGGCAGCGCGGCGACACCGACCTCGCCCTCGATCTGCTGCAACGGCTCGACAAGAATGCCTCGCCCCAGCTGAAACGCGAACTCTCCTTCGAGATCGCCCTGTGCCGCAAGGCCGAAGCGGTCAACGAACCCGACAGCAGGAAACGCCTCGATCTCTATGCCCAGGCGCGCACGGAGTTGATCAAGTTCCGCGACGCCAACCCGACCTCCCCACGGCTAGCGGACGTCAAGATCGACATCGCGGACATCACCGTGCAGGAAGGCAAGACGCAGATGAGCCGGGCGATGGCCCTGGAAGGCGTCCCGGCCCAATCGACCGGATTGCTGGAGGCGCGGACGAAATTTGAGGCGGCGGCCGTCGAACTCAAAGCCATCACCGAGGAACTCGATGGTAAGTTCGCGGCTCTTGGTGACCCCAAGACGCCGGCGGAACGAACGGCACGGGCCGCACTGGAAAAGACCCGGCTGCGTGCCGAGCTGAGCGTCGCTCTGAATCAGTTTGACATAGCCCAGACGTATCACCGTGAAAGCTCGAAGACAGACGTTCTCATCGAGCGCGGCAGCAAGGTAACCAAGGCCGCCAAGGATCTCCAGAAGGTCGCCAGCCGCGAGGATACGTACAGCGAGGCTTGGCAGGCCCGTGCCTGGCTCGGCCGCTGCGAGCACGAACTCGGCAACCCTCCGAAGACCGTGCGTGAACGCTTCATCCCCATCATTGACTCTCGAAATCCCGCCGCGGCCGACGGGGCGCGCTTGGCGAAGTACTTCCGCTTCCTCGTCATTCAGGAATGCGTCGGCGGTGCCAATGCGGAGCCGGGCGAAGATTACAAGTACTTGATCGATGGTGGCCGGCGCTGGCTGCGCAATTACCCCGCGCCCACGCCACACCGGAAGGCAACGGCGTCCGCTTCCTCCTGGCTGATTCCCTGATGAAAGAGGCACGCGGCAACCCCAAGCTGCCCCAGGTGCAGAAGAAGCAGTATCTGGAAGAGGCACGCAAACTGCTCAGCGCACTCGCGGAGTCGGAGAACGAGTTCAGCGACCGGGCTCGCTACATGGAGATCAGTCTGATCGGCCTCGAAGGCGGTTTCTCTAAGCCCGTGAACCAGCTCGATACGTTCAACCAGTGTTACGTCCGCGCCCAGTACGAGATCATGGAGATGATCGAGGACTCCAAGAAAGTCACCGATCCAAAGGAACTGGAGACGAAACGGACGGCCCGCGTCGAGACGATCCTGACCGCTCTCAAACGCGGATTGGAGAAGCCCGACGGCATCGCCAAGGGCGGCCTTAAGGTGAACAATGCCCGCTCGATGCTCGCTTATTATTACTTGTATTCGCGCAAGTATCCGGAAGCCATCCGCGTCGGCAAACAGTTCGTCAAGGAATCCAACTCCGGACCCGCCGCCCTGGCCGCCGCTTATACGCTTCAGTCTTACGGTGCGTCGATCGCGGAGCGCGAAGCCAACTTGCAGAAGGCGAGCAGCTTCACCGACGATGACGGCCACAAGATCGACGAGGCCGCCTACCGTAAAGTCCTGACGGACGAACGGGCAGACATGCTGGCTTTCGCCGAGGAGTGTCAGAAGCGCTGGCCGAGGAGCTGGCCGGCAATCTCGCCCGGCATCAGCTCGGCCACATGTACTTACGCAACCCCGAAAAGATCGCCGATGGTTTCAAGTATCTGAATTCGATCACGCCGGAATATCCGTCCTACACGGCCATCCAGCTCCTCATTGCCAATGAATCGTTCAAGGCGGACGCCAACAGTGTCCCGCCGTTTGCCGATCCGGCCAAGGGCGAGAAGGCGCCGGTGCCCTTCCGCGAGCGCGGCCTGGCCGCCCTGCGGAATATTCCCGAACCGATCAACCCCGATCCGGACCAGTATCGTTCCTACTTCCAGGCGAAGACCCAGCTCGGTTTCGAGCTGTATCGCTTCAAGAAGTTCGCCGACATGGAGGCACTCGTTCAACCGCTGCTGCAAAAGGTCGGCACGATCACGTTCCACCCCAAGGAGGAAACGAACACGCAGGTGCGCGATTACTACCGGGGACAGTTAACCAAGGTTCAGTTACTGGCCAAGGTGGGTCAGGCGGACGAGAGCTTCAAGGCCAACGATTTCAAAAAGGTCGCCGCACTGGTCGATCCGATGCTGACCAGCCTGAAAGATCCGAAGACCGCCGTCATGCCGCAGCTCAAGACGGACCCGCAGCTAGCCCAGGCGGTGCAGGTACTGATGGCCCTGGCGTTGCAGGCGAATGTGCAGCTCGGCGATCTGGAGAAGGTCCGGCTCATCGTCTCGGTCTACGGCAAGGCTATCGGCGAAGACCCGACGGCGGTCACGGTGCCGGAGATCCTGCGGCGGCTTGTGCCGTTGCTTCGCGTCCAGGTGAAAGCACTCAACGCCCAGCCCGACGTGAAGAAGCGAGATGCGGCCGTCAAGGAATTTGCCGCCATCCTCGACGATCTGAAGAAGCAGCAGCCGAAGCCGTCCGGCGCGTTCCTGATCGTGTTGGCCGAATGCTACGGCAGCCTGGACCAGATCGGCAAGTCGATCGAATTGCTGCAACAGGTGCCGGACCCGGATGGAGAGCTGACGCTGCTTCGAGACAAGAAGAAAACGCTGGAGGAGCAGTTGCAGAAGGCCGCCGTCGCCGCGGAACGGGATCGTCTCCAGACCGAAATCAAGAAGGCGACCGAAGAAATAGAGAAGAAGGAGAAGGAGCCACCCGACGGCCGGAGGATCTTCCAGTCGAGCCGGCTGGTCTATCTTCGCCAGCTGCGCCAGCAGGCGGAGAGCGATTCGAAGCTCAAGGCGGAGAACATCAAGAAGGCGTCGGCCCTGCTCAACGAGTGGATGGGCACGAAGGAAAAGCCTGGCTGGGCCATGAAGAGCATCGACGCCCACAAGGAGCGCCTCGAACTCTATAAGCTGGAAGACGACACGGGTCGCGGTTTCAACAAGGCGCAGGACCTGGTCAAGATGCTCTCGGCCCGAGTCAACGATAAACTGCGGCAAGAGGATGCGGCAGCGGCCCGGCCCCACTATCTCGATTGCTACTTCCACATGGTCTATTTCCTGTACATGCACGGGAAAAAGGCGACTTCCACCAGTGAGCGCGATCAGGAGATCGCCCAGGCCGCGAGCCGCATCGTCGCCCTGGAAGCGCAGTACAAGGACTTCCCTGCCGAACTCGTGACGGAGTCGAAGAGAAAGTTCAGCGACCTCATGACCGCCGAGAAGCGACTCAAGATCGAGTACGAAAAGATGAAACAGAAGTGACCGCCGAACCCGGTGCCAGTTAGCCCCCCGCCAGTGGCGGGGGGCTAAATAACGGACGTACTCCAAACCGTAACCCCTGATGCCTACCTCCTCACGGAGCGACTTCGATGAAGCGATTTCTTCCCACGGCGCTGTTGCTGCTCGTCGTTTGCGGTTTGGCCGGCCGTCCTGCCGCCGCCCAGGAATTCGTCTACTACCGCAACCCGGACACGCACAGGGAGGTGGATAAACCCTACTTGGGAAAAATCAAGTCGGAGTCTGCCGGCGGCGTGACGATCACCATCGGCAAAACGGACCAGTTCGTGCCGGTCCTGGAGGTGATCCAGGTCGGCTACAGCACGGCGAAGAAAACCCCGGCCGAGTTCCGAGGCATGTATGGCAAGATCGACAGCGCCATGAAGCTGGACCCGAAGAGCAAGGCACGCCGCGACAAGCTGATTGAAGCGCTCAACGGCTTCACCGAGATGATACCTGATCTGGCCGACCAACCTTCCGCCGCGCGTTACGCCCAATATCGAATCGCGCAAATCCAGTATCTCATGGCGCTGGACGACGGACAGCCAGGGCAAGCGATCAAAGCCCTGGAGGATTACGCCTCGGCCAACCCCGGCGGTTGGGAGATCGTTCCAACGTTGATGACCCTGGCGCGCCTCCATGAGGAAGCCAAGGACATCCCGAAGGCGATGGTTGCCCTGGGAAAACTCGCGGATTTGCCCGACGCGCCGAAGGAGATCGCGCGTGCGGGGAACGTAGCCGTCTCGCAGATGCTGATGCGGGACAAGCAATATCCGGCCGCGGAGGATCGTCTCAAGAAGCTCCTCGATTCCCTGCCGCCCGGCGACCCGCTCCGGGCGCAGACCCAGGTGTATCTGGTCCAGTGCCAGGTTGCTCAGAAGAAGACCGACGGAGCCGAGAAGATGCTCACGGATGCGATCCGTAGCAGCACGGAGCAGCAGACCCAGCTGCGCGGCATCGCCTACAACGCGCTCGGCGACTTCTACCGTGAAAAGGGCCAAACCGAGGACGCGTTCTGGGCATATCTGCGCGTCGATGTGCAGTACAACAGCGACAAGAACGAACATGCGAAGGCGCTGTACTGGCTCTCCAAGCTGTACGGGGAGAAGAAATTCGGCGACCGCACCGGCGATCCGGTCCGGGCGAAAAACTGCCGCGAGCGACTGATGGACAAGAACTTCGCCGATACGGAGTATCAGAAGATCGCGGAGAAGCAGCCGTGAACTGTCGCTGGCTGTCTCGCATCAAGAATCCGCGGAGGCACAGCCATGACGACAGGTCGTCAGGAGTGGATGCGCCGCTCGCACGAGGATTACGACCCGAACCGGATCGGCGACATTTCGCAACTACGGGTGAGCGCGGCGCTCATCGAGGCGGGCAAATTCGTTTTTCAAGCGGTGGGACAGGCAGGTCGTAGCGATCTCGTCTTCGAGGATGAGAGAGGCCTGTTCCGAGTGCAGAGCAAAACAGGAGGCATCTTTAACGGAGCGATGTTCTTTCCGACGCAATCACTGCGGGCAGCTCGGCGCGATACAGAATGGAAGCGTGTCGCTCGTGACTACCAGGGGCAGATCGATTACTTCGGTGTTTTCTGTCCGGACAACGGGAAAGTCTATCTTGTTCCGATCGGTGTAGCGAACACACATTCCCGGTGTTACCTTCGCCTGACACCACCGAAGAACAATCAAAAGAAGCGAATCCGCTGGGCCAGGGAATTTGAGATCCCAGCCTCGCCTGAACCTGAGCTGTTCGGTACAATCTAATGGGTTGGGGCCGTAGCTCAACTGGGAGAGCGTCGCGTTCGCAATGCGAAGGTTAGGGGTTCGAGCCCCCTCGGCTCCACTAAAGGCTTCTGTCGTAAATGACAGAAGCCTTTACCATTTCAAGACTTACGAAATTCTGTCGCTTGCCTAATCTGATACAAACCCGGAAAAGTGTATCAGATTTTACCTCTTGCCGTATCAGATTGCACTGTTATACTAGGTCATAGCCTTGTATCAGACGCAAAGGGAAAAGACATGGCACAGATCGTAAAACTGACGACAGACGGACGCGGCAATTTCCAACGTGACATCGGATGGAAGCTGTCAGGCAGTGGGAAGCCAGTGCAGCACAGATTCTATTTCGGGGTCAAGCCGGCTCCTGCTCAGATCCGCTGCCTTCAAGTTCTCGAATGTTGGGATGCGGTCGAATCACGCTGGTCCAAGATGTTCCCCGCTACTCGCCCCGAACGTCCGCTCTGGGACAAGCTCACCCTGGACATCGCCAAAGCGGTTGCAGCAGGGCAAGAAGAGTTGAGCATCGACCCGTCCGAGTACATCACACACCAGTCTGTACCAGTCGGTGAGCCTTACGAGGTTGACGGCGTTGAAGGTCTGGTGCAGGATTACCACGTTGACGGTGCTGCACTATCTGACCCTGCCATGCTGCTCCGGTGGTTCAACCAGCTTGCCAAAGACTTCCCCATGATCCGCTTGCGGCAAGCTGGGACATGGCCACAGGAAGCCAGGGCAAATGTCAAGGCAACGGCTGCGCGTCATCGTCAAGCTGCAACGGCAGCCGAACGTCTTACTGTGGATGGCCAGACACTGCATCAAGCTCTTGACGCTTTCCATGACTGGTATGGTGAACACTACCGCACACTGGCCGGCACTCCCACAGAACACGCCGTAGTTTGCCAACACCAGATCAAGACTATCCGGCAACATGCCAAGAACGTACACCTTGAAGCCTTCAACCTGAACGAGGTCGAAGGAATCATTCGTTACTGGTCACAACGTCCCGTCAGCAAACGCGGAACCCCGGTCAAGGCGGCGACGGCCCGTAATCACGTCAAGCGTCTTCGGCATTTCATCCGCTGGCTCCACAAGAACCCCGCCTTCGATTGGCGCAAGCCGGAAGATTACGAAGTCGAATACGTCCGCATCCCTGTGACCGTGCAGGAGAAGGCCAAACGGTTCGGAGCTACACAGGTGGCGACTTACTCAGTTGAGGAACTGACCACGATCTGGAAATACGCCACGCAACGCGAACGGGTGCTAATCACGCTGGCGTTGAACTGCGGATTCGGGGCCAGAGAGATCGGAACCCTGCAACTCGACGCTCTTTTCCTCAATCAACCGCACGGTTACTATCCCAACTTTTCCGGCAGCTTCATCAAGTATGCGCGGTCGAAGACGGACGTTTATGGCGAGTGGCGACTGTGGCCAGAGACAGAGCAGGCAATGGACTGGTATTTGGCGCAACGTCCGCAGACCACGGAAACCGCGTTGCTCGTCACTGCTGCCGGTAAAAACCTCGTCATGCCAACAAAGGGCAACAATCGCAACGGACGCATTCCGAACGTGTGGAGTACCCTGCTCAAGAGGATTGAAAAGGACGTTCCGGGGTTCCGCAGGCTGTCGTTCAACAAGCTGCGCAAGACGGGAGCCTCTTTGGTCCGCGAAGTTGGTGGCGGGGAAATCTCTGGCATCTATCTCTGTCACGGACAAAGCGTCAAGTCTGATTCGCTCGCCGAAGTCTACACAAATCGACCCTTTGACAAGGTTTTCTCGGCACTGGATACGGTTCGCTCCGAAAAGTTGGCCCCGGTCTTCGCTGCCATCGCCGATCCATTTCCTGGCGGGGTTCAACATCGCAACCCGTCAATCCCTCTAAGTGTCAGGGAGAGGATCGTAGAGTTGCGCAGGAAGGAAAGAGCTACAAAGAGATTACGTCTACCTGTGGCGTCTGTATTGACACAGTCCGACGATATGCGACCGAAGCCGGCTTGACGAGGAAATACAAGGTTTAGAAACGACACAAGGGCGGGGTTTGCACAACGCAAACCCCGCCCTTGTGTCGTTTGTTGTACCCCAGACGCTTCGACTGAACATTGTTGCCACTCCGAGAGGTAAGGGAAAACAACACAGACAACAGACTACAAAGAAGATCGCATAAGTGGAAGATCGGTTATTAGCTCCGGTGCGGTTTTTCCAAAATTATTAGCGCGGCGTGACACGCAGCCTCCCCTCCCCCTTCGACGGAATTTGACCCGTAGGGAGGGGTAAAGCTCTCCTAATAACGATGGGGTAATAGTCTGTTAGTCTATCCCACACTTCTCGCCGGAACGGTCGGAAACCATTTCAGCCCTTGACCTTTCTTAATACCGCCCCATGTCCAATCTGATACAGACACCGCCGCATGTATCAGATTCGCCCTGAGTGAGAAGCCAGGACACAGGTCATTTCAGCAGAAAAACCCTGCCAGAACGCAAGCCAGAGGGATTGGGGACGCGGGTAGAGAAGCAAGGGCAATGGACAAGAGGAAGAAGTGTCTGGTGGGAGCAGATAGATCCCGCGTCAGTCGGAGCAGATAGATCCCGCGTCAGTCGGAGCAGATAGATCCCGCGTCAGACTACACCGCTATGAATGGGAACCACTCCAATACGATTTCCGAGATGGTCTTTCGGCAAGCGTGTCCTTTGCATGAACACTCACACTGCTGCCGAACTAACCGCGTTGCGTGAAGACATCGCGGCCCGAAAACAAATCCTCGTCCCCATCGTCAGGGATCAGCATGGCCAGACGATTGACGGCTTCGCCAGGGAGAGCATTGCTGCGGATCTCGGCATCAAGAACATCCCGGTCCAGATCATGTCCGTGTCGGGACCAGACGAACGGCGACACCTCGGTCTACTGCTGAACGCTTGCCGACGCCAACTGACCACGACGCAGAGACGGGAACTGATCGTAGACGAGTTAACGCGCAACCCGGCAATCGGCTCTCGCAAGTTGGCCAGACTGGTAGGATGCTCCCCGCAAACCGTCTGTGACATTCGTAAGCGTCTGGGTGTCCACTCTGGACAGGAGCAGGAGGAAGACGAGAAGAAGACCAACATCATCGCAGTGACGGCGCAGCAAGTGGCGATGGCGGAAAAGGCTTTTGGCATGAGCGATGACTTGCCGAAGTGCGCGATGACCGCGAAGCAAGCCGGCAAACAAGCCAGGACGCGGAGGATCGCCAGACTGAGAGAACAAGCGATTCCGCCGGCTGCGTCCAAGCTGGGGATTCACTGCTGCGACTTCCGCTCGTTGCCGGTGAAGGATGGGTCGGCGGGGCTGGTGATTGCCGATCCGCCATACGATGAGCCTTCCTTACCCCTGTATGGCGAGCTTGCGGCATGGGGGGCCAAGAAGCTGGCGAAGGATGGGTTCCTCGTTGCTTATACCTCTGTCACCTACCTTGACCGAGTCCTTGCCTTGATGGGCGAGAGCCTGACCTACTGCTGGACCATTGCCCTGATTCATGGCGGGGCCGGCTCAAAGTCGTGGAACCGCAACGCCATGAACGATTGGAAAGCTCTACTTATCTTTAGTCGGGGTGTGACGCTGTTCCCGCGCAAGGTGGTTGGCGTCATCAAGGGCAACGGCGAAGAGAAAGACCTCTTCAAGTGGCAACAGGGGACTGCTGAAGTCGAATACCTCATCCGCACGTTGTCTGCTGCCGGTTCCCTGATCGTCTCGCCGTTTCTTGGCTCTGGAACGGATGCTCTGGCAACGAGAGCGGTGGGTGGTCGGCGGTTCGTCGGTTGTGATCTGGATGCTGGGATGGTGAACACGACGTTGGAACGACTGCGGGACGGGCGGGGCGAGTCGAAGCCAACTACTCAGTGGCCGTAGCGGCTGATCGCTAACGCAAGACGCCAGGACTCTGCGCCAGTTGTGTCAACAGAGGACACGTTTCTCTGCCCCGGACGGTTCGCCGGTTGTGGTCCAGTCTGCCCCCGGAGGTATAGGACTGCTCGCCGGTTGTGGTTTATTCCGCCCCCGGAGGTATGGGACGGTTCGCCGGTTGTGGTCCACTCTGCCCCCGGAGGTATGGGACCGCTCGCCGGTTGTGGTTTACCCTGCCCCCGGAGGTATTCCAGTTGTTCGCCAGTGGAGGACCATTCTGCCCCGGAGGTATGGGACCGCTCGCCAGTGGAGGACCATTCTGCCCCCGGAGGTATGGGACGGTTCGCCGGTTGTGGTCCACTCTGCCCCCGGAAGTATTCGAGTTGTTCGCCAGTTGAAGATCACTCTGCCCCCGGAGGTATTCGAGTTGTTCGCCAGTTGTGGTTTATTCTGCCCCCGGAGGTATAGGACGGTTCGCCGGTTGAGATCCACTCTGCCCCCGGAGGTATAGGACTATTCTGCCGGGGTTGTGTGAACGTGGTAACCTTTCTCGCTTGACACCTTGATTTCTTCCTCGTCTTAACTTGATTCCAGTGGTTCCCCTTCCGTGGTCTTCCTTGGTGCAAGGGTCATCCCGATTGACATGCAACTTTCCACCAACTCTTCCCGGTGTCCCATCCCACCCTCACAGGACTCGGCTACGCTAACGCGACTTGTACCCCAGAGGTATGGGAGTTGAATCCGACTTCCGTTAGGTCCGGGGCGAGCGTAGCGAGACTTCTTCCCCGAAAGGGAGTGAGTTACCCTACGGTGAGTATCCTACGGTGACATCTCCTATGTGACTCCTATGTAACTGGGGTTTCTTCGCCGATTGAGATACCGCAAAACAATTTCACAATGCCGCAGTCGCCGATATACTTTGCCGCTTTTGCCATATCACTTTACCGCAGTGTACACTATAATACTACTAATGAATTGAGCCGCAGAGTGGGTTAGACTCTGCGGCTCAGAAAGAGAGGAACTATGAACAATGATAACACGAAGCAGAGACTCCGTCTAGGTTATATCTTCAACATGAGGGGCGAACCTATGCTGACGATCCGGCAGCGCATCCTGTATTCTCGATTGGCCCCGTTGCGTCGGCCCGTAAAGGCGTATCGGCTGGCATCCATGCTTGGAAATCTGATCGACCGTGAGACTGTCTCCTGCCATCTCGAAAAGCTGGCGGATCTTGGGTTGGTGACTTTGGTTGGCACAGGGTGGGTAGCTCAGGAGCCGTCTAAAGAAGTAGCGAAGAAGTCCTTTGTTCTGTTGAAGGACAAGGATCGTGAGAATCGATGGCATGGTCGTTACGCTTCATGGAAGCTCCCTCTGCCAGCTTCACAACCCTTCTCTGGCCAGCGTAATTCCTGTGAACTGTATGCGGCCTATTGGCTGATCAGGAACATTGAGCAGAGCGATCAGCCGGATTGGGGAGTCAACCGTCTAGCCGCCTTGTTAGGGGTGTCCAGACTGACTTCTCGCAAGCTAATCATGAGGCTCCGTGACCTCAATCTGTTGGATGAGGATGACTGCTGTGCAGCTAACAATTTCGTTCTGCAATACAAGGATGATTCGCTAAATCCCAGAGTGGACAACAAGGACGACCAGCTTGACACTCTGATACGGCGTCTGACTGGCAAGGACGAAATCAAGAGTCTCATCAGCCAGTTGAAGGGGCGATTAACACGCCAGGACATTTACAAACTGGCGAAAGAAACTCTCTTGGCTCATGACCCTGTTGCTTATACGGGGGACGGGTCGGCGCTCGTCATCCACAGACTACAAATGCGGGTGGCGACGGGAGCGGCGATCCAGCAATCCGAAGCGATCCAAAAGCGAGAGTCACAACGAAAATTTGACCTTCGGCACGCTCGCCAGATACGAAATGCAATCCGTGACCGAGTCACCGCTACCGACAAGGATAAGGTGGAATCGGCAGAATGGTGGGACGACATCGCAAAGATGGAATCGGCTGACATCGCATTGAGCCTATGTCGTCGCCAGTTGACGTTTGTGGAGATGGACAGGGTGATCGGCAACCCGTCAACGGCGAAGACTATAGCCGCCATCGTTCCTGTCGTTCAACAGAAGACATCAGTCGTTCTCGTAGCGGCTCCCGTAGCGGCCACAGTAAACGACGAAGAAGACGATATGGAATGGGCGAAGGAGATTTGACGATGACTGACGCAGCAACTGAATACGCATCCTTCATCCGCGAAGACATAAAGAACATTGTAAACCGTCTTTGCCGTCAAACGGGTCAGAGCCATTCCCTCGTCTTTCGCGGGTTGTATCTCCGTCTTGAGCAAACTACTGGGTTCCGTGTGCCAGCGGAGGGCGGGTTGCAGGCTGTGGCATCCGCCGGCCTGATCGAAAAACTTCACGAAATAGCGACCAGTTGTAAAAGCGGATGACTATTATAAGGTTGCGTTTCGCGTCATGGCCCCGTTTTCAAGGAAGAGAGCGGGGCTTTTTTTGTTGACGCGAATAACTACGGCATGACGCTAACACCCAACGACGTAGCAGCTTTCGTCAAACAAACAAGCTGGGATCAAGTGGAGTCCACTCCTGAATATCAACTCGCCAGTCAACTCATTGCCGGGATTCAAGCGGCGTATCCTGACTGTGCTACCGGACGCTGGCAGATTTGGTACGAGCAGATAACGCGATCCTCGCAATCCATATTGCACAACTGGTGTGAGGCTCAAGGTCGTGCCAGAGGTCATTGGTTGAACGCGGCGTTGATTGCGCGGGGTGAGCTTTACGAGTGTACTGCATCTCTGGCCATTGGTCCCAAAGCAATCTGCGAACCACTGAAACCCATTGCTAGAGAACTTATCCCGATTCTCAACGCCAGAATTCTTGAAACAATTAGTTGAACTGGTATTGATCGATTTGTAGTTTGGGCGGACACTATAATCTATTGGGTCCGCAACACCCAATCAAAGAACCACAAAACCCTTTCGTGTTTGGCCGTTGCGGGGCAGACGCGGAGGGGTTTTTTATTGGTGCATCATGTCTGAACTACTCCGCAAGATCGCCTACTACGTCACTTGGCTTGACGCGGAAGCAAAAGAACGCCATCAGACAGCGGTCGATACCACTCCCTTCGGTCACCTGTATCAAGCTGACACCCACAGTGCAGAGGTCATCTCTGATAAGTGGGTTCGACTGGTGGAGGTGAGCTACGACCAAGAGGGAAAGCCGCATCATCGCATGGTCTGCGGGTTCGTGGCGCTGGTGGATTACACCTGCAAGGGTTTGGGAGACGTGAAAGCCGGACACGTCTACAACCAACACGGATGGAAGAGAGCAGCCAGGACATTGAAACAGGTGCAGCTTTTCGATCCGCCGGCTGACTTTGAGGGACCACAACCGGAGAAGCCGGTCAGGAAACCTCGCACAAAACTACTTCCATCCTCAATCAAGAAGGAGATCGCCGAAGGTCTGGACATCCCGAAGATCCGGCTGTTCGTGCATTGGGATAGGGGGCTGTGGCTGGAGATCACCATCACGGACACCACAGAAGAAGAGATGGATACCGTGCGGGAGTACGCATTGCAACACAGGGACAGAATCGGTATCGAGACTGGCATTGCCGATGGAGATGGGAGTCGGCCAATAAACGAGCGGTACGACAAGCTCCGGGTCAGTGCCAACGGCTACCACGAAGATGGCATACCAGACACCCATGAAGCAATTGAGATCCTCAACAAGATGCGGTAGGTTTCGGCCTGTATCCATTCGACGCCAGCAACCGCCGACACGTCTCGACATCTTCCGGCCCGTAAACCCGCTGTTCCAGTCCAGGGGCTTTCCGGGCCGGCTTCGGGAGCATTCCCTTCTTTTTCCAGACCGAGAAAGTGATCAGCGGCATCCCCAGAGCTTTGGCCATGTCCGCCGATGACAGGAACCCCATTGCCTTGACTCGGTCCCAGATACTGACCCGAATCACCTTCGCCTTCGCCGCTGCCCTGATCTCGCTAACTTGGTCCTCACGATAGTAGCGTCTGGATTTGTGTTGCACGCTTGGTCCTGGCACTCTACCACGCTGGATAAGTGTCATCAGCGTACTGTAGGACATGCCCAACCGTTTCGCCATTTTGTGAATCGACAGCAGACCGAGAGCCAATGCTACGGTCGGACACTTCTCGAAATGTTTCTTGAACTGCTTGATGTCAACGGCGGTGTAGTATAGTTCCGGTTCGGCCATTGGGGTTGTGGGAGGCGGAATCAAGCCCTGATCACGGTGCTTAATCCAAGTGTACCAGTCAACCTCACAGAGTCGAGCAACCTCTGTAGCGGTATAGAGTCCGAGTTGTAAGCGTTTCGTATTCATCCACTATCATAGTGATTTTTTATCGAATCCCATAAACCGCGCAATTTTTTCTCGTAGTGGACGCGGTCGCGGTTCAACTTGAGAAAAACGCTGAAGGCAATAGTGGTTAGGTAGTTGAAGGGGATCTTGTCGGGGTTGACGAGGTGCATTTTTTGGATGACTTGCAAGATCACTTCCTGGCTGTAATCTTCAACGTCGATGGTCAGGTGAAAGCGACTGTGCAGACCGGCTGCAATTCGGCGCACGACTTCGGCGAGATCGGCGGACATGCTGCCTCTTGCCTGACAGTCGAGAATGATTGCGCGGAGCCGTTCGGGGGTGACATACATTACCTAATGTAGTGGTCCGCGTCCTGACCTAACCACTGGCGAAGCTGCCGAAAGTGCATATCCTTGATGCCGCTTCTCGGATCATGACCAAGTCCGGCTCCCCCACCGTTCAGCCCTTTGATCCCCACCTGCAACGGGTTGTCGGGCGGGTTGTCGAAAATGAGTGCTGAACCGCCCAGAGTATCCCGCCAGTGTGGCCAGAGGACCATATCGACAAAGGGGCTGTTCCTGATCTGACAGCAAGTCGAGAAAGCCGGTAAGACCGCACGATTGAACGCTGTGGCCGCAAGGCTGCAATGGGTTGTGTTCTTGAGATCGCGGAAACGTCGGCTGCCAACGTGGTAGTATCGGGCCGGCGCAACGCCAACGAGGTCCGCCTGTGTGAGCTTGTCCGCGATCTCGGTCAGGTAGTCGGGGCTGTACCAATCGTCGTCATCAAGGCACACAACCGCAGAGCCTTGGATATGCGGAATTGCTGCCAAGTAGTTGAGGCAGATCGAGTGCTGGCGCGGGTCGTCCTGGCTGTTGTCCCTGTGGATCACAGTCTGGCCCATCGTGTAGTTGTAGGGAGTGGGACCGTCACAAACTACGATCCACTGTAGGTCACCCTTGAAGGTTTGACGCTTGATGAAGCCTTCAAGGTAGGAGAAGGCTCTAGGTCTGTTTCTCGTTGGCGTCAGGAGTGTAAGCATCTTATAGGGTAGTTATCCCGGTCAGGACTCCGTCAGTGAAGGTCATGCTGGTAATGTTGCCGGGTGTGCTGGCGTCGAAGGTGTATGTTCCTGAAAGTCCCGTCAGAGCTTGGACAACGCTTCCATCCGTGAACAGAACTTGCCCACTGGAGCCATTACAAGCGGTACTGCCGATGGTGATAGAGTTAGGTCCGTTGCTGCCATCACTGCCGTTCGCGCCATTGGTTCCCGCCGGTCCCATCGGTCCTTCGATGTTTCCCGTTGCTGTCCAGCTTGATCCAGTCCACGAATAGACGTTTCTTGTGCTGGTATCGAGGGCTTGATCCCCTACGTTAAGACCGGAGAATGACGGAATTGTTCCCGAATAATTACCACTAATCCAGATGTTCCCTGGCGTGCCATTCGTCCCATTCGTGCCGTTCGTTCCGTTGCTTCCGTCGCTTCCATTCGTCCCATTGCTTCCATTACTTCCGTCGCTTCCGTTGGTCCCATTGCTTCCATTACTCCCCGCCGAACCATCAATACCCTGTATACCTTGCGGTCCTTCAATGTTTCCTGTTAATACCCAGCCTGTCCCCGACCACGAATAGACGTTACCTGTCGAAGTATCGAGAGCCTGATCCCCTGAGTTAGAGCCATTGAATGATGGATGCGTGCCTGAGTAGTTGCCGCTGTGCCAGATGTTCCCAGGCGAGCCTATCGACCCATTGCTTCCGTTGGTTCCATTGCTGCCATTGCTGCCATTGCTACCATTTATTCCGGGTTGCGAGAGGGAGAGTCCAATTTGCTGGTTTACGATATTCGGAAACGAACCATCAAATACCACTGAGGTTAGACCGACAACAAATATGCCACCGGGAAGAGTTGAGACGCCAGCAATCACTCCGTATAGATTGTTAGCCGCATTGTTCAAGTCGAACATGCGGAGCGTATTGCCGTAGACAAGCAACGTGTTGAGAATTGATGTTAGGTCATTCCCCGCTTTATCCAGAGGGTCAATTCTTACCGTGGACGTTCCGTCGAAATTGATGATGCCTTGACCGAAAACAGAACCTTCCTGATAAAAGAAGGTCATCCCGCCCGTTAGCCCATTAGTGCCATTGCTGCCGTTTGTGCCATTGGTTCCATTACTTCCCGCTAGTCCCGCTGGTCCTTCAATGTTCCCTGTCAACGTCCAAGCTGAACCAGACCACGAATAGACATTACCTGTAGAAGTATCCAGGGCTTGATCCCCTGCGTTCGTGCCACTAAACGATGGATGAGAGCCTGAGTAGTTGCCGCTATGCCAGAGGTTGCCATTGCTGCCGTTCGACCCTGTTGCTCCTGTCGGCCCTGTTGCTCCTGTCGGCCCTGTTGGTCCTGTTGCCCCGGTATCCCCTTTCGCTCCTGTCGCTCCCTGGATACCTTGCGGACCTGTCGCTCCTGAAGCTCCTGTCGGCCCGGACGGTCCTGTAGCTCCCTGGATACCTTGCGGCCCGGTTGCCCCTGTCGAACCCGTTGCCCCCGGTACTCCCTGGATGCCCTGCGGACCAACAATCCCAACTTCTACAATGCTCGTAACTGGAGATGTAACAACAACGATTGAGTTGTCGGAGTTGACCGTCACTTCGTTTTCGACTGGAGTAATGATCACGCTCATGGTGTCACCCCAGCTTCAACGGAGAAGCCGCCCTCAATAAGTCTGGTGACAATTCCGCCGGCTGAAGTGAGCAGGAGATCGTAACTGTATGCTCCTGGCGTCAGTGCTGAAGTGTCAGTCGCAGCAATGGAGAGCGTGATCGTCCCAGCACTTCCGCCAAGAGTGATCCGGCTGTTGCTAGTGGATAGTTGCAGGATCAGGTTGCCGCCTGTGTCCTTCACGTCCATCAGCGCGGAATAGCTCGTCAAGTTGATGGGGTTGTTGTTTGCGTCCGTCCAAGTAATGACGAGTGAAAAGGTGGCGTACTGCTCACAGGTGATGTTGTATTGACCGCTGTTCATTCCCTTATTTAGTCATGAGAACCTGATAACCAGCCAACGATATTTTCCAACCTTGTTTCATCAACCACGGGATCGCCAGTCCTCCCTTGCCTGTCCACTTCCCACTACTCCAAGGACTGTCGTCAATGAGGATCGCGGCGGAAGGTGACAGCTTCGGCAGAGCCAGGACGGCTTCATCAAGGCAGCACTGCTGATACCCCGGAGTGTCTACATCGGCAGAGTCCAGATAGAGCAGATCGATCTTGCCGCTGTAGCCGCGCAGGAAGTCTCTCGAATCGGCATGATGAACCGTAACCGGGAGTCCTGTGGTCCATGTCCTGGCGTTGACCACGTTCTTCTCGTTGAGATCGACGCTGTGTAAGTGTCCGCCATGTTGCCGAAGGTAGTAGCCGAGCAACAGCGTAGAACAACCTGCTCCCCAATCGTCTTCCGCTCTGACGCAACCTGTCTCGACAATCACAGGGTCAGGAATGGCCTTAGCTGCGTCTAGGAAGCGTGCAAACGTCCTTTGCCGGTCAACGTGCGGATTGAAAGATTGAGCCGTCCGGGTATGTGCCAGCATGTTGGCCAGAACAGGGTCAGACCGAGACAGCAGACGGCGAGCTTGTTCAGCCAGGAAAGTAGGGGAGGGAATGTCGGCGGTATCGTCCACGATGTTGAACGAGAAGCGTCTTCGCCGGGTCCAGCCAGTTTGACGGCTGCCGACAGCGTGAACGGTCTGGGATCTCGGTAGCGCGAAGACGGCGGGTGAATTGTGGGTCCAGATCCCTAACCCTGGCGTCGAAGTAAATCGCAGAAGGTGCAACGGGCCGGAATCAACCCCGATGAAGAGATCGGCCAGACGCAGAACCTCGTAAAGCTCAAGTGTGGACAGCTTCCTCCAGTCGTCGGCTAGGTGTCTGACGCGACCGTGAGCAAGACGAGGAGCGCGGTTATCCCAATCAAGCAGCAGAAGCGTTCCATCGATCATGTCCAGAAGCTGGCGGTAAAGGTCCAGTGTCAAGGCATCAGGGTAGTTCTTGTTGCTGGCTCCGGTGTTGCCCTTCGTGTGGAGCAGGATGACGGGTCGGGAAAGAGTGGCCAGATACGCGGCTGCTGTCTGTCTGGTCTGCTCTGTGACTTGAGCATCGAGGTTCAGGCGGACAGACAGAAGCTCTTGCCACAGGTCGGCAGCGTTGCCAATCGAGGGCAGGACGCCAGAGTTGCCGACGTTCCAACCTGTCTTGTTCTGGTTGTAGTCGTCGCCGAAGCCGGGTGAGTGGTGCGGCGAGTGTGACCAGCGGTGTCGTTGAGTATGACGATTGCCGATTGTTGCGCCGGCAGCCAGGAAGAGAGGGGCTTTCGTCGGATCGGTATGGATGGCGAAACTGTGGCCGCGTCGAGTCCACAGAGGCAGAGTCTGAGCGAAGTTGGCGCAGTCACCTAAGCCGTGTCGAAACTCAATCTCTAGCATAGTCCCCCGGCTAGGTAGTTCTCAATTGCCATGATGGCTTCAGCCGGCTTGATCATGTCCATACACTTCGGGATGGGTTCGGCTCCCAACACAGGTAGGACGCACAGGCTCTGATCCTTCTTGTCGCCGTCGTTGAGTTTGACGGTCCTGGCTTTCCAACAACCGCCATACCGGCAACAGGGCAACTGACCCTGACGAGTGAGATAGACGCCAGTGTTGTAACGCTCCCAGCTTGTTGCCTCCATCCCGCTCGCCAGGGTGACGAAAGGCTTCTGCAACGCTCCGAAGATGTGGTGCAGGAAGGACACCCCACCGATCCCACCAGAGGAACGGCGAGCAAGTTGGATGAGTTGCCGTGTCCGCGTCCTGCCAACGAGATTCAGGACGCCATCAAGCGACGGGTGGTTGTGGGTCCGCTCTCCCACTTGAACGAATTGAAGCCGGCCCCGAAAATGATCAACAACTGCCTGATAGTTTTTGCTGCCCCATGCCTTTGTGGTGTAATCGTTCTTGATGCCGGAGTTGACCAACCAATACTTACCCAACTTGATACCCGGAAACGGATCAACATCTTGCGGAGGAAAATAAAGGTAAGGGCGATTGACAGTAAGAGAGAGAGGGATGCCGAGCTTCTCAGCAAGGAACTCAACATAACCTTGAATGAAATGAACTGCTCGCTTACACGATTGGTGAACGAGCGGGTACTCCATACGCACTACTTCGCAATCAACCAACTTTGTGATATGCGGGTTATTCTGGAAAATGGCATCAGCCGCAGTGCCAGAAATATCGGTCAGGTATCGCCCCGGAAATTGACTATGAAGACACTCAACAGCGGCTGTACCAACGAGGGTATCACCTGGGGACAGCGGGAAGTGTAGTCTAAGTTTTCTTGCGACAGTTGCAGGGTTTTCTTCGGAAATTCTGAGTATTTCTACTTCGGCCATTCTGCGATATACCTTTCTTCATTGGCGAATTTGCCATACCCAAGCCGCCATCATTACAAGGGTCTGAAAGTGTAACGGTTATCGTACCGCAATTAACGCCGAAAAAACTTTCATTGCCACAATCAGGGTCTGTCGTAAATGCCCACGATGATGGTACTGTGCCGGTACAACTACCGCCCATAGTCCCGCCACCATTGCTCCAAAAATTCAGGACATAATTATAAGTAGCAACGCTTTCTTCATCACAAGTGCAATATATCGTCAAGTCAAAATAGTCTTGATCGACAACGGCGGTAGACCCATAAAGTACCGGCCCAGGCCAGACGTAATTTCCTGTTGGCATAGAACCTAAATTGCCACTCGGTATAAAGGCAGTGCCGGATTTAGCACAACCGTTAGGACCGCCGCCTGTTCCTACAAGCGTCCAAGCAACATCGTGAAACTCACAGCAACAATTTGATAGGCTACTACTGCTACTTTCACTACTACTAGAAGAACTAAGTTCACTTTCGCTGCTTTCACTGCTTTCGCTGCTTTCACTGATAGAGGAGCTAGAGCTAGAGCTACAACAATCACAGGGCATTGTTTCGACAACCACTATTCTCCTCCTGTGCAAGTGTCGGTATCCTCAACGGTTAAACCGCAAGGTGTCCATGTCAGATATTTTGTTACAACCGTTAGCAGCTCCCCATCACAGGAAACCGACGCAACAAACGGCACGCAAGAAAGGCAAGTGCTGCTATCACTGCTGTTACTGTTGCCGCTTGTATCTGAACTATCTGAACTATCTGAACTATCTGAAGACGAACTATCTGAAGACGAAGACGAGGAGCAATGACAATCGGTGCAGTTTACGGTCGATTCCCCTTCCTCAAATAAGTATTCACCTTGCAACCCTGGCCATAGTCTAACAATCGTACCAGGGCAAACCACAATTCCATTAACTTGATAGGCCGGATTAGCCCCATAGTTGTCACTGCGTCCGCCTTGTACCGTTATCCAACCGCCCTGGCCATCAGGCTGTACTTCGTGCCAGGGCAACCCGCCATCAAAGAACGGGTCACCAGCGGAGGAACTTGAGGAACTGTCTGACGACGAAGAACTAGATGAGTCTTCCTCTACACAGGTGCAATCGAGGGATGCCCACAACTCGCCATCCGACAGCCTGAGTTGAACGCCGGACGCGGTCTGTATTACCTCTAGCGGCGGTTCGGCGGTAACCCGGCTTGTACGCTCAATCTCCCCTGCCAACCGATTCCATTCGGCTGCACTCATCTTGTTGCCAGGGTGTATATTGCGAGCGTTGAACATTAAGTGATCACAAAGATGTTGTTGAGGTCCGCCGTCTCATATACGCGGGGTCCGCCCAATGTCCCATCAGAGGTAATGAGATCCCAACGCTGGTTTGGGGTGTCGTAACGGTATTGATGCCCAGCCTCTTCTCCCGTCGCAGCGCAAAGGCCATTGTCACGAACGAGAAACGACAACGAAATTTCCCAAGTGTATTGGGTCGTTGAAAGTTTCGGGGTGACCATTTGCGGATCGACACCAACAAACAACACAGTTCCCGGCAAGTTCCCATCGAAAGTTTCGGTGTTCACCTTGCCGAGACAGGTGGTGATGTTGGCGATGTTCTGCGGTGTAAATGGGTTTGCGATCTTGGCGGGAACTTCGTGCCAAGTGATCGTCTTCGTGATGTTCCCGGTGATCTTGGCAGGGGGAACCTGTAGAGCCGTGTGATCGGGACGGGTGACATACTTCATAGCTCCTTCGAGCGTCAAGTAGTCAGCGGCGAAGGCATATTTACGAGTGCAGAATCGAGCAAGCTCCCCGCCCGGAGAAGAACTGATCAAGCTGTTATCGAGAACAGCGAAGTCAACAGGGCGATACTCACAGGTGATGACTGCAATGGTCCAGTCCACAGAGCCAGCCAGAGCAGACTTGCCTAGTACCCCCTTACCTTCCACGCTGGCATTCATGGCGTAGAAGCCGTGCATGGCAGGGTGTGGGTCCGGCAGAACTCGGCTAATTGCATTCGTGCCAGTCAGAGACGAGGATCCTAGCAGATCGTCCAGGAAGTCGTGCGCGAACGTCCCACGGAACAATGAAAACTCTGGTTGCAGACGAGTTGCCAGGGGAGAAGGACTCTTTCCCGCTTTCCCGGTATTCGAGGTATTGTCCCTGTAGGATCTGGTCTGCTGATGTTCCGTTGGCTGCTAGAGTCCAATTACTTAATGGCATGACCTATTTAGAGATCACGGCCCGAAAGCTCCACCCCCACCAAACTCTTTATCCTCAATGGCTTTCTTCACTCCCTCAATACCCTGTGTCTGGCGTCTACTCTGTTCAAGTTGTTCTCTGGCGATCTTATCTTCTTTTGTCTCTCCCCCTGCCTGTTGTGCCTTCTTCCACAAATCGGCCAGACCAACAAACTCAGTCTTTGGTTCCCTTACATCACCTCTGTGATCGTTTGGTTTCTTGTCCTTGTCTTTCTTGTCCTTGTCCTCTGGCTCCATGTCACCGCCAGAACCGTGAGCGTCCGTATCCCGTCCTACATCCTCCTCCGTCTTCTTGATCTTCTCAAGGGTTGGCACACCTGGGATATACTCGGTCGCTGTGTTAAAAGCCTCAATGGCCAAGTTCACCAAGTCAATGAGCTTGTCGATGACCCATTTCATGGTTTCGGCCAGAGTCTTCAACACGTCGCCGATAAAGGAAAAGGCAGGTTTCAGCACAGCAATCAGTATTTTGACCACAGGCTCAATAGCAGCGAACAACAAGCCAAACACTGCCGAGACAACGCCGATCACCACAGACAGAATATCAGCCAGAACAGTGAAGATGGGGACAAGTGTTTGCAGCACAGCGGACACAACTGCCATGATTCCTTCAATCAGCGGCAGCAAAGCAACAATGACCTGTTGAACGATAGAAATCAGGGTTGTGAAGATCGGCACAAGTGCGTCAAGCAGTCCTCTAATGATTGGAACGAGTGCGTCAAGCAACCCGGCAATCACTTGACCAATCGTCGCCAGCAACGGCAGCAGAATTGCGGCAACAACATCGACCAGTGTGCTGATCAGCTTTACCGCCGGTGTCAACACCTTAACAACGGCATCAACCACAATCAAGAAAATGGAGATCAAGGGCTGAATAATAGCTGCAACAATCGGTAGTAACGTCGTGAAAATGTTCCCGATGATGCCAACCAGCTTGATGAAGAGATCGCCTACTTGCTGGATTACAGGCAAGATCATCGGCAGCAGTTGGACCCATGCTGTCGCAATCATGCCGATAATCTGACTGATAACTGGCAACAACTGTTGAATCACACTAGAGATCGTTCCGACCAATTGCAGGAAGACCGAAGCAATCGGCGGTAACAACGTCGTGAAGATATTTCCGATTGTCCCAACCAGTTGCAGGAAGATTGCGGCAATCGGCCCGATCAATGGGAGGATGAGCGGGAGCAGCTTGGCGATAGTGTCCCCGATTATTGCTACCAGCTTCACGAACAGGTCAGCAATCGGTCCAATCAAAGGGGTGATGAGCGGGACGATTTGCGCAAAGACCTGTTGAACGGTTGCCATCACTTGCTTGAGTGCTGGACCGATTTGTGCAAAGGCTCCTGAGAGACTCGCCCCTAGTCCGCCCCCTTCCCCGGATGCTGCCCCAAGCAATGAAACCAATGTTGCGAGAATACCGACGAACGGGATGAACTTCAGGAAGACGCCTAGAACCCCGCCGAATGACCCACCGAGTCCAGCGGCTGCCCCACCGATACCACTCAGCAGAGAGGTAACACCGCTGATGATTGGCATGAGCCGGGAGAAGACCGCGATACCGCCAGCAACCGCCAGACCGATCTTTGTCCAGTGCAAAATTTGATCTCGTTGCTCGTCAGTCAGTCCCTTGAGCCAGTTGGATAGCTGCGTGATCTTCTCGGTCACATCCTTCAACAGGGGAACAAAAATTCTGCCCAACTGGATGTTGACCGAAGCGATGGCAACTTGTAGGTCATCGAACCCTTTGGGCGATGCCATGCTGACAAACTTTGCGATGGCTCCTGTCCCGGCTGCAAACGCCACGGTTCCGACTTGACCGATCTTCCCGAGCGTTGCGCCAAGTTGACCGAGCGTGTCCGTTGCTCCGGTTGCCGCTGCGTTGAGTCCGTCTGTTTGGCTCTTCACGGCCTTCAATTGGGCATCAAGACCGCTCTTGAGGTTGCCAGCAAGCTCTAGCTTCGCCTTGATCGTCTTGTTGTTCGGCAGCTTGCGGAGATCCGCCAGGAGTTGCGTAATCTCAGCATCTACCTCTTTGATTTGACCGGCAACAAATTGGACACGGACAGACTTCGGCAGCGTGTCCACCTGTGCCTTTACGTCGGCCAGAGACTTGGCCACAGTGCTGGCGTCTACTTGCACAGGGATCGGAGCAGGAGCAGCATTTTTAGCAGCAGGAGCAGAGCCAGGAGCTACCAGAGCAGGAGCAGGAGCAGGAGCAGGAGCAGAAGCTACAGGAGTCCGAGCAGGAGCAGGAGCTACGGGACTCTGAGCAGGAGCTACGGGAGTCTGAGCAGGAGCCGAAGTCTGTGCTGGCGTCCTGGCTGCCGGGATCGATACCGCCGGCGCAACATCGGTCTTGTTGACGGTGTCTTGTGCAGACTTGATGCCGAGCAGCTTGCCCCGGAGAATGTCCAGACCGGACAAGAGCCGGCTGCCAATCGTCGGGATCTTGTCCGCAGTCTTGTTGAATGAATCTTGAGCCGCTGACGCCTTTAGGAGCTTCCCCTTGATGCCCTCTAGCTCGCTTTGAACTCTGGCGATCCCACGGGTAGCAATGTCAACGAAAACTGAGCCAATCGAATTTTCCATACCCTATTTAGCGAGGGTAGAGACGCATTCCGATTTGCAATTTCTGCGCTGGTGTTAGACGCCTGTAAGCCGCTGCCTGTGCGATGGCTTCCTGTAAGTGAGGCTCAGATTCTTGATCCCGCAGACTAGAGAAGAGAACCATCATTTCGGTCATGGTCAGAGAATCCAGTTCCCACGGACGAAAGTTGAAATGCTTGATGAGTGCGCGGTCGATGGCCAGCCAATTTTCCGGCTCGTTGCGGTGTGGTTTGCTAGGTGGTGGAGAAGGGAGTAGGCCGAACTCTTGAAGGGCTTCACGTTCTACGGCGGACTCGTCAAGCGGCATCCGCCCTGCTGTCAGGACGAAAGGATTTCTGTAGAGCTTCCTCCCCGTCCGCTCCCTTGTCCGCTTGTTCCTTCAGGAAGGTATCAAACAAATCCTCTAGCTGGCTCTCCGTCAGTTCAGGATGGGACGCAGAGATGAGCAAAGAGAACAGCTTGAAGACGCCTTCAGGAGTCTGCAAAAGTTGCTGCACTTCGTCAGAATTGAACGACCGACGCAGCCGGCTTCTGTCCAGAGCGTCACGGACCATAAGCTCTTGAAGGTGGGGAGGAAAGCCGTCAAGTGATGCCTTGATAGCTTGGATCGGATCTGGCAACACCTTGTCCGCCCAATCGAGGTAAAGCCTCATGATGCGGCGGGTAAAGCGTGCCAGGGTGTAGGTCTTACCGCCTATCTCTAGGTCGGTTGCAGTGCCGAGATGGTTCATGGTGTAAGATAGTTTTCCGTCGCAGAATTACGAAGCGTAGGTCAGGATGCCTGAACCCTTGAAGTCGAAGTCAAAGGTAACCACACCCTTGACCGGATTCTCGATACCCACTTTTGTGATCTGCACAGTGCCGGTATAGTTCTTGCCTGTGCCGCCCACAGGAAGGGTGATGGTTGCCCTGGCTCCCGCGATGAAATCGGCTGCTCCTGTGGGTGTGGCTGCCGAGTCCCAGAACGCCTTGCAGGAACCATCGAAGGCTTTCGCGCCAAGAATGTTGCTTTCCCATCCGGCATCGCCTGTGTTGGTGGTGTCCAAGGCTTCGCCGGTGACGTTGAGGGACCAGCTTTCAACGTCAAGATTTGCCGCCGCAAAAGTGATCGATCCGCCGAAACCGTTGACGTAGGTGTGTGCTGCCATAATACCCCATTGAAAGAAAACTCTGTGGGGTATTTAGCGATGTTGTTCCATTTTCTGAATCAAGAGCCAACAATAAACACGTCAACGCTAATGCTGCCTGAGCCGGCTACAAGCTGCAATATCTTGTGAGTGCTGTCAACCGTGATGTTGGTCGTGAGGTTGAGACAAGAACCATTACTACCTGTCGCATTTGCAGGAGATTGACCAGAGAGAGGAGGCAGCGCAGCAAACACACCATTGGTTCCCCCGCCCACAGTCAAATTGATCGCGGTGTCGTTGTTGACAATCTCAAGGTGCTTGATTGTTGCAAAGCTGAAGCTGTCGCCGTATTCGTCGGTCAACGAGGTCAGGTCAATAGTCGTCGGTGTTGTTGTGACTGTAAAGCTGGCAAAGAAGAGCTTCGTTACTTCACTGGTTGCAAAATATCTTTCATAATCGCGGAGGGGGTTACCGGAATAGGTGACGCCGAAAGCCCCGGTGTTCTGGTGAAGAAACTTGCTGATACTGCTGATCTGGCCTGAGAGTGTGGTTGACATGCAATTAGGTATTCGGCAGGGTCCGGTTTTGCAGAAGGCGGTATTCCAAGAACCCCATATAAACCCTGGCTGGCGTGTCTGGCTGAACCAACAGGATCGGCCCGTTCTGACGCTCACAGGAAATCGTTGAAGCCGAGATCGTCTTGAAGTCAAACTGGCCAGCAATGACGTTGCAGAGGGCTTCTACGTTGTCCGGGTCCGTGTCGAAGACGCTGATCTGAAAGGCGAAGGTGGCATAGTAGCCGCTGCCGGTTGTGGGTGTCGGGTTCAGTCCAATCGAGGTAATCACAGCGTAGGGGTAGGATTGACCCTCTGGGACCAGACCTGTGTACACAGACGACGCGGGGAGGGCTGCGGTCAGTGTGGCGTTGCCAGAATAGTAGGTGTGGATGTCGGCAAGAAAGCTGCTCATGCCCTATTTAGCTGTGGCCAGTCGCAATTATCCGCGCAATGGTTTCTTGTTCCTGCAACAGGACCGAGCGGAGGAAGGGACGGGGAGCCATTTTCACGGTTCCAAGCTCAAGGTAGAGAGCGTAATCGAGGTTGCTGCCGACGAATGCCTTTTGTTTGTCTTCGGACATGGCATGAGCGATGGACCGCTGAAGGAAGCCGGTCACCTTCTTCGGCTCTTCGCCAGGAGCAGACGGGTCCAGTCCGTGATACCAGACACCTTTATCCCCGACCGTGTGGTATTGCTCCTGACTCCGGTTCAACGCTTCCTTGACTTTCCCCTTGAAGTAAATGGCCGCTTTCTCAAGGTTCAGCGCAAGTTGTTGCTGAAGCTGCTGGCCAACGTCAGGATTGAAAGTGAAGCTCAAATGATCTCCAGAACGTCAACGACCAGAACCTTGCCTAGTGAAATCAGATCCCGAATACCTTTGACGAGGAAGACACGGCTGCCGAATAGGATCTTGTCGCCGTTCCTGATAGTTGGGTTGGTGTTGAAATACAAACTGTGCGATACGTCGATTGCTCGCCGGCTGTATTGGATCATCCAAGTCGCCGTTGTCGGCTGCACAGAGCAAGTCAAGCCGGTGTAAACCGTGGTGTAGGTGTCTTTCTCGGCTCCGCTCGTTCCCTTCGTTGGCGTCGGTCTGCTGACGTTGACGGTCTGATTCATCAAGTTGCCCAGCATTAGGACACCTTGAAACGCGCTGCCCTGTGGTTCTTGTAGAGGGAGATCCCGAACCGCCCAACAATGTCGAGGGAGTGGAAGTTCTTCTCTGTGATCGCGGAATAGGAGTAACCGCCGAGATTCTCGCTTGCAAGGTTCGCGTTGACACCGCGACTGTTGTAGACGCTCACGGCCAGTGCTGGCGCACGCTTGTTGAATTGGGTTCGGGATCGTGGCGAAACCGGCGGTGTAGATCACCCTGAAATTCGTGTACCCCCGCTCGAATCCCATCGGACTGACGATCTCACCTGTCTGGCCCCGGAAGTCGAATTCGGCCAACGACCACGAATGCAACCTGACGTAGGCGTTACCGAACCAGCGGCATTCCTTCCCGCCCTGCAACGGCCACAGGTCAGCAACTGGCCACGTTGAGTAGGGACCGAGAGCCAGGGCGGACCATCCGTCAGCACTGAAGCCGTTGATGGCTGTGGCCAGATCCGAGAGCATGGCCAGACTGCCGAGAGCGATGGTCCGATCCGTCTCGATACCGTTTTTCAGACTGGTCAGATAGAGGTTGTTTGGTGCTGGCGGTTGGGTGTTGGTCCCGTCGATCCTGAAGCTCGCCCTGGAAACCCCTTGATCGGTGTTCCTGATTTGTAGGACGTTGTTCGGGTTGTACAGGACGCGGTTGATGGAAACGAGGGGGAAGTTGTCGAGCAACAGGTTACAGTCGCCAGTTCCGTCGTAAAGCTCGTCATACGTCGTCAGGGCGAAGGTCCGGTTGCAATACCGCTCAATGGTGTCGGATGCCGAATTGACGCAGTCCGTCAGCAGAGCCGTATCACAGCTTGGGAAGTTTGGGATCAGTTCTGACGCTCTTTGAACCGGGATCAACATGCTTTATTTAGCAAGGTCGCCAGCAATCTCAGAGAACAGATCTTGCCCAACAGCCGGCCAACCTTTTGGTCCACTCACAACGACGTTAGGAGCTTGCGGGTAGACCTCAAGCAGTCGGGGAACTTTCAGAGCTTCCGCCAGCGCAAAACAGAAGGATTGATTCCCGATGAAGCCCTTACAGCCTGCGATCCATCCGGCAAGCTCCACGAAGTCCCTGGCGGTAACCAGCGGAAGACGCGGACAGTCCTTGATGAAGTCTGAATACTCGGCAGCCAGTCCCACAAAAACCACGTTCGGCTTCCCGGTCAGGAACTTGTAGGAGATCGCGGGATTGCGGTAGCGGGTTGTTCGGTTGACGAGGATTTGATTCTTGAACTCGGCTGACGGCTCTACCTGCAACCACTGCTGATGGAGTACAGGACTGCACTTGTAGGCGTAGGCGATGTATTGGGCGATGTTGCCAGCGTGAAGAGGGAAGCCTGTGTGGCGGAAGTTGTCGAGATCAAAGTCAACAGGTTGACCGCTGTAGAGTGCTACGTCTGCGATCCCCTTTTGACTGGCGAGCAGGGGAATGAGCTTCTCGGCATCGGCTTTCGACATCCGAACAGGTGGACGGGAGCCGGCCCATTTGGGGATGGTGTCTTTGATGTCAGGCTGAAGGTAGAGGGTCGATTTTGAGAAGTTGCCGACTTGCCGCTGTATGCTCTTGATTGATGGAAGAGCGTAAATTACATCTCCCAAACTGCCGGAATGCTTGAAGGTGGCCATCCTGTAGAGTAGTGGTTGAATACGAAAAAACCCCTCTGCAAAGGATGAATTTTGCAGAGGGGTCTATGGGATCGCGGGATCAGGTTCCACGGGACGAAAGACAGACAAACGGCGAGTAGCTGTAATGCGTGTCAACGCTCGCAAGACTCGACAACCACGGTGACTTGATGTCATAGCGGTAGCAGGTTCTGTACGCAACCTGCAATGACGTGAACTGAATCTGATCAGACACGTCAACCTGAATGCCAGGACGCTCGTAGCAGACAAGCTGGTCAAGCGCGGCAAGGATGATGTCGCCGACGTTGCCCAACTGCGGGTTGTTCATGCACTCGATTACCGGACGACCGAAGAGCTTCAACGGGAATTCGTTGTGTGCGTCGTAGGTCAGGCTCCATGCCGGGTAAGTGCTGGTAGAAGCCGCGTTCGGGAACGTCATAGTCAACAGGACGCTGTACGCTTCCGGGTTCATGAGCCAGACCGCGTTACTGCGGCTCGGTGGGTAAAGCGACTTGTACATCTTCGCCAAGTCATCGAACCCGAACATCGCGGCACTGTCGTTGGTGCTGTGCGTCACGGTCACAAGAGCCGGCTGATTGAGGATGCCAGTCGGCTGACCAGAACCAGATCCGTTGATCACTGCCTGATTCTGCTGCCACAAGATTTCCAACGCACACTTCTCGTTGACGAGCTTCTCGATACCCTCAACATTGCCATCCTGCAAAAGTTGCATGGTGACGTAGTTGAGAATAACGAGCGTCTGAAGTGTGGCCGTTACCTGTGTCAGTGCCGGGTAGCTCGCCGTTGCGGTACTGCCTTCCGAGACGTAGTACCCCAACACGCCACCGTGACGAGAGCCGTCAGCAAGGCCGGATTCGGAGATCGCCGGAATGTTGAGTGTGGAGCTTGCCGCTGGGATCTTGCTGGTCATTTCGAGCAGCTTCGGATAGTCGCGGGTCTTGTCCCACACCTTCTGAAACCACTCTGGCTTGACATCATATCCACCAGCGGAGTTTGTACCTTCGGACATGCCAAGCGGTGCTTTCTTGCGGATCTCCGCTTGGTGCGCACGGAGCATATTCTTCGCTGTGGTGTCGTTGTTGTTCTTCGCCCTGTAAGCTGTGTAGAGCAGGTGGCCGAAGCCCTTGATCGGTGACTCTGCGACTGTAGCAGGAACGGCGGTAAAGTTGTTCTTCTTCGCCAACTTGCTCACGGCTGCCGCTGTGGCGTCCGCGATGTCGGTCTTGAGGTTCTTGCGGAACTTGTCCAGGGAACGGGTAACCGCTGCCGTCTCTTCTGGTGCAACCTCGTCTTCGCCTTCGTCTTCGTCTTCGCCATCGACTGGCTTGACAAACTCAGCAAGTGCCGCTGCTTCTTCCTCAGTCAGTTCGATTTGTTCGCCAACCTCATGCCCCAGGAATGGCTTGATTACTTCGTAGCTCATGTTCTCCTAAACGGAATGGATTCTTGTTTCTCGACATTCCGCCAATTCGCCGGGTCATATTGCAATCACTCTCGCCGGTTGCCCTGAAAGCAGCTTGCGTTGACGCCTGAACGGTCTGGTTGTCAGGAGTATTTAGACCTAAGACGTGAAAAATGAAAAAATCCCATAGCAGCATCGGCCACTATGGGATCTGAGCGAATCAAGGATGGACAGGTCTATCTATGCGCTGCTTAAACTTTTCCTCTGGCCGCTAGACGCTGCATTACTTGCTCTGCGATCTCTTGTGGGTTGATCTTGATGCTTTCCAGCCCCTTGAGAAACAATGCCAGCTTATCGACGGTCTTTCTATTCTTCGGTACTGACAGACCGAGACGCTTCAAGGTGGCCAGATCACAAAGACCTTTACTCACAACCTCAACGAGAGCATCCTGATTGACCGGCAAGGCACAGCAAGCGTATTCGAGTAGGACGCAGGACTCTACACAGGTGGCGTCTGTCCAATCTGGACGGCTCTTCGTTTCTTCGCGGGTGAACTGCCGGATCTTCGTCGGCAGGAACCCAATCGACTTGCCCTTGAGGATGCCTTGCTGTATGAGAGCCAGGATCGCGTCAGGCAACCAGCTTCCTTCCCAAGTGTCAGGGCGGGTCGCATAGGACGTTTTAGCCTTGATACCGCCGGGTACGCTCTTGATCCACTGAGCCTTACCAACTGGCAATTCATCGTATTTGTGGGCGAAGGTGACGATGGGATTCTTCTGGAAATAGGTCAGGTCAACACCCTTTGCCAGGACAACGTCACCTTCGCGGTCAACGCTCTCCACGGACACCATCGACACGTCGGCCCGTTCGCCCTTGACTACTTCGGTGCTGTCGGGGGTTGTTGCCTTACGGCGCAGCGACTGGCACTCTTTCGGCAGAGTCTTCAGCAGTGCATCGAGAGACTTTGCCAGGGTGTCTGGCATCTTGATCCCGAAGGCTGCGGTTGTCAAACTTTTCATTTAGCTCCTGTGCCAGACGTTTGTATTTATCTATCTCCGCAAGCAGCCTTTCAACGTCTTCATCGACTGTCGAGCGGATCATTTTGTTGTTGGTCTTCATTGGTCCTCTTTGTCGTTGACGCCGTCGATCACTTCCGTCATGTCACAACGACACCCCGGATGACGCGGCGGATACTGGATCTCTGCGTAACTGCCCTGGCTGGAATCCGTCGTGAAGCTCTCGCCCAACGGCACAACCTTCCCAGCCAGCGGCAAACACTTTGGGCAAGCGTCAGCACTCAAGAGCCATTTCTTCCCAGACACAAGCCCTGATTCTTTGGCCGTAATTTCTGCTGCCGCATGTTGGGATCTACTCGCTTCGGTGTGGGCAATCAGATAAGACCTCGTCACTTCGGCCTGATCGAAGATCCCGCGCACTCGTTTGGCCAATTGGTTTTGCACTTCGCCGGCTTCAAGCCCTTCGGTCATCTCCTGGCGTAGTGCCTTCAGAGCCGCGTTAAGCTCAAGACTCGTTGACTCGTTGGTCGCCTTACAGAACTCAAGGGTGGCCTTATCCATCCCTGCCTTGAGCTTCGGTTGCACCACTTTGAGCAAGCTGGCCCCGGCCCCGATCCGGCTGACGGTCTGCTTCGCGGAGTGGTCGTAGTATAACGCCACAATCGGACGCATCACGTCGAACATCTCCGCAGTCCACTTGTCGATGTCAAACCAGTCATCGGCAGGTAGTGCCTTCGTGAAGCTCTTTTCGAGAAGTGCGTCAGCTTGCTTCCTGAAGAACTGTTGCAACGCGGTGTGGAGTTGTTTTTCGTCCTTCTTGATTGCCTTGCGGCGTAGTGACTTCTTCGGCTTGCTGACCGCGATCCCGTAGTGGGTGTAATTCTCTGCGCCGTCTGTGTCTTCCCAACGTGACAGGAATTCGAGAGTGGGCATTTCGACAAAACCAGCACTCGGATCTTGCAACGTAATCTTGTCTTCGTCGGCCCCACAAACCACTACCCAATGGCCAGAAACTTCGTCAACGATGTCGTATGGTTCGCTCTCGTAATCCTGAATAACGCACAGGACTGGCTTACCCCCTACTGTGGCCTGTGCAAGCTCTTTGATCGTCCAATCGTTCCGAGCGTCGGCAACAAGCCCAACAGTCGGCAGATAGCGTTTAATCGCGTCTGGAGAGGTTCCGTCTGCCTCTGTGGTTCCCAGAGCTTCGATGTACTCGGCTTCTGTGTCCGGGCCGACACCGTAGAACTGGCACACAGCGGCAACGGCTGCACTTCCACAGTCGTAATCTCCATCCTGGCGGACATCGGGAAGGTCCAGAGCCTTCGCCTTTGGTGCTGGCTCTGGCTTCGGTGCTGGCTGTGGCGCAACCTCTGGGAACAGGGCAGACGCTTCCGCCTCATTCAACCCGAACGCGATCTGTACGTTGCTGATTGCTGCCTCTCTGGGAAGCTGTCCAGCGTATACGGGTGCAGTCGCCACAGCATCAGACATTCTCGAAGAAATCGTCGTTCAGGAAACCGGAGAGCGGCAGAACTGGTCCATGAAAAATGAGGATCCTTTCCGCACAATGGGAGAAGCATCACCCACTCCCAGGGAAAGGAATCCCCATGGTCGTCAAGATTACTCGCCAGAGCGGCCTGCGGACAGAGGCAATCCCCGCGGTCGCGACGCCCAGCGAACCGGTCGACGTCTTTCAGAAAGGCGTGGACGACATTGTCGAGCGTTTCCGGAGCGAACCTGTCACGCCGCAGCGCTTCCTGGAACTGGAGAACGCGCTCCACGCCGCCGCGGCGGAGGCCTGTCGCCAACTTATCGAACGCGAAGCCAACCGCTTGGAAGCCGACGATAAGCAGGTGGTGCCGAGCAAGATGCGTTATCACAAGGAGACCTATCGCCTCAACAAGAAGACGCCAGCACGTATCGCCACACGTTTCGGCACGATCACCGTGCGGTCGTTTTACTACTTGAATGAAGAGGACGGCGAACCGGGCTTGCACCCGCTGCTCTTGCGTTTGGGTATCGGTGCGGGAACGGCCACGCCGGCGCTGTTGGAACGCGTGGCACGGCTGTCGGTGGAGCAAACGCAAACCGAAACGCGGGCCTGGCTGCGGCGCGAGCACGGTCTGGTCTGGTCGAATGATCGGCTGCGGGCGGCCTTGGCAGGCTTTCGCCAGGCGCTGTTGCCGTTTGTGGCCGACTTGCAAAAGACGCGGCTGCTGGCGTGGCTGACGCAGGCGGAGCAGTCGCGTGGCCGGAATCGTCCGGTGTTGGCGGTGGGACGTGACGGCATCATGGTGCCCATGCGTCAGGGCGGCTACAAGGAAGCCAGCACGGCCACGGTAAGCGTGTATGATCGGGGGCGTCGGCGGCTGGGCACGATTTACTTGGGCCAAATGCCGGAGGAAAAGCAAGCGACGCTCACCCGGGCCTTGACGGCCTTGGTGACGGCGACGCTGCTGGCTTGGCAGCGGCCCGTGCCGCGTCTGGCCTATATCACGGACAAAGGCTCGGCGCCGGATGATTACTATCGGCGCGTGCTGAACAAGATGAAGCATCCGCGTGCTGGCACGCCGTTGACCTGGGAATGGGTGCTCGATTTCTATCACGTATGCACCTACCTCTGCAAGATGGCCGACGCCTTGTTCGGCGCCGAGACGGCAGCCGGAACGCAGTGGTTCGCGAAGATGCGGCGCTGGCTGCGGGATCGACCCCAGGGAGCGGCCCAGGTGCTGCGCTCCGCGACGCAGCACTTGGGTCGCCGCCACGCCACCAAGGGGCAGCAGGCAGAGTTCTGGAAAGCGTATCGCTATGTGCGTCGTCATCGCCGCTTGATGGATTATCAGGGCTATAGGCGGCGTGGCCTACCGATCGGCAGCGGTGTCACGGAAGCGGCCTGCAAAACGGTGTTCACGCAACGCTTCAAACGCTCGGGGATGCGTTGGCAGCGCGAGTCCGGCCAGGTGATTCTGGATTTGCGTGTGCTCTATCTGAGCGGGATTTGGGAGGCCGCGTTCGCAACAGAGTTGGCTGCGCGTGACTGGCCCGAACCGCGGGGGGCCGCTCGCCGACCGGTCGAAAAGGAGAGTCCTCAGGCGACCGCGGCTGCTTCCTCTTGTCTTGCCGCATAATTCGCGATGCTGAAGCGACCACACCCGCGTATACCGCCTCTTGAAGCTGAAGCAGGATAGGAGAAAGACCGCTGCGATCCTTCTCTGGCTCTTCTGCCGGCTCTGGCTCTGGCTGCCCTGGTGCTGGTGGCGTTGCCGACAACATCCCCGGAGGACTGAGCGGATCTTTGGCCCACTCCTGCGAATCGAATCCGTAAAGGTGCCTGACCTCGTCTCTGGTAATGACACCCTGAGTGAGCAGGGCTTGACGCTCACTCAGCAAGAATTGACGGTCTTCGGGTACTACCTCTGTTGCCTCAAAGAAGAGCCGGTCATCGAAGAGGGGGATCAGCTTCTCGTTGAGCTTCTCAACAAACATGGCCATTCTTGGTCGAATCGCATGAACGGCCAGCGCATACAGGACCGCCTCTGCACTTGCCCTGTTGGCCTGACCAATGGCGAAGATGTCCGGCGGAACTCCGTAGCAATTGCAGATAGAGGTCTTCGTCGCCTGATACAGATCCAACTCGGCGAAGTCCTTCATCGGCCATGCCAGCGGCGTCAACGTCATCGGCCCGTCAAGGACAAAGACACCGCCGTTGCCATCACCCCGGAACCTGTGGATGTAGTCTTTCGCCAGTCGTTCAGCTTCAAAAGGACTGATAGGCTCCTGTGGGCTTAGGACGGCGTCAGGTCTGCCCATGTTGGTCAGGGTCGTGTCAAGGAACCCGATAACCTTGTAGCTCAGTTGGACACGCTGCCAAGCTGCTTTGAGCGGACTGTAACCCATTCCATAAGGGTCGAACGGGTTCGGGGTCGCAAAGTGAATGATCTCTTCCCGGCTGAAGTGCTGAACCTCGGTCCCATGTCCGTATTTCCACCCTGTGATAAAGCCATCTTTGTCTCGTTCAGGCTCCATCCATTGCGGAAGCAGGAGAGCAATTTCAACAGGCAGACCAGCATAGTCACGCTTCAGGAACCAAAAGGCATCCCCGACGATTTCTTGGTAAAGCTGGGTCAGCCTGACGAGGTGTCCGTAGTTGTGGTAGCTGTTGCAGTGTCTGAGCAAATCGAGGGCGGGGTGATCAACAACTTCTTCGACGTTGGTCCCCCTGGCAAGGCTCTTCCTGATCTCAGTCCGGGTCCGGTAGTTGATTGGCGCGGTCTTGCACTTCGGCTTAGGCTGGTGTGGTTCCGTCGTCACGAAGAGTTTGACTTTCGTCGTCGCCACTTGATTGGCAATGAGAGTGGAGCAGCAATACGCAACGTCATCGAAGTGGGCGAGAAGATCCTGAATGCTGGGACTCTGCCGACCGTAAACACCGCTGACCGAGTGTCCTGAAAGTGGAGTCCAGTTTGGCCAACTCTTTGTTTCAATTTCCATGTCCTATTTAGCAATACACCGACGTATTGTTAAAGGACTGAATGAATCAGACGATTGTCAGTAGCCGATTCCTGCGTATAATCTCAAACAGATCGGAATCGGCCAATTACCTTGCAGGAGTTCGCAAGAAATAAAAACATGAGTGAAGATACCATTGTCCGAACGGCACTTGCGCGATTGGAGACAGATTTCCACATCCAATCGAAACCGAAAGGAGATCACTTTTCAGGCAAGGAACTGGAAATCGATGCTATCTTACGCCCGAAGGATTTATCTGAATGGAAGAACAAAAACGTAGCGATGGGCATCGAATTCAAGGACCATATCAAGTTTGCGACCAATTTCGACACCAAAGATTACACTAAATGGTTGGCTCAGTGCGTGGACTACAGCCATACTTATTGGCGTGGCTATGGATACATCTACGTTTTCGCGTTTGATGGGCTGGTAAAGCAGCTTACCGGCACAGTATACCAAGGTGTCGAATTATTTCTTCCACACATGATGGCACACCTGGGAATAGGAGAAGTAAAACCGCTGCCTTACCACGGTCTTACGTTTTTGCTGAACGGTTCTCATCGAGTATGGTCGGAAATAGGGGGCGTAGCAGATGGCAAGAGAATGAAACTCAAACGGGAATTTGGTAGCCGTTGAGCGTTCGGACATTCCTACTTCTACGGAACCACAATCTTACTTCATCAAAACAATCCTGCCATCACCGCCTCATGGTAAACCTGTTGCTGCGTCTTCACTTTGATCATATTCTGCTCTGGCCTGTGGCGTGTGCGTTTCCCTGCTTCAGTCGCCAAGTGAGCGAGCGCGTCTAATACGTCGTCATGAAGACCGTTGGGGAATTCGAGAAGCTCACTTTCGACCGCCGACAACCACCCAACATTCTTCGGGAACCAGACCTGACCGCTCTCCATCCTGATCTGCAACGGTAGGGATCTCTCTTCCTTGCTCCCTCTCGGCTTGATCCTTCTGAGTGGTATCCCCTCTGCCTTGCCCTGATCACTCAAGATGTGGGAGTTTGCTTCTTCAACAATCATATAAGCAGGGCGGAAGGCTTCATTGATTCCCACTAGCGCAGGAACGAGCTTTGTACCGCTCAGTTTCTCCCGAAGAACATGGACCACAACGATCTCACCACTCGGCGCAACGTCGGCCACAACAATCGCGGTATAGTCGGCTCTGCGATCCGTGGCACTCGCCCAATCGACCGCCGCAATCCTGAAACATTGGTGCTTACTGATCGTCCTGTCGTTGAGCCTGTAGTTCTCGCTCGTTTGGTCGTAGTAGCGGAACCAGTCACTCTTGAAGAGAGCCGCTTCACTGTCGGTCGGGTTCTGATTCCATTGGCTGGACCAGCTTCGTTGCTTGCGTTTTAGCTGATTGATTTCATTTGCTGGAAATCTGGCTGGCCACAGTGCCTCACCTTCCTCGGTCCTTGGATCTCGCCAACCACTGACCGAGACATAGGTCGTTGGCTTGTATTCGTAAGGCAGGTTCAGGTGATGCCAGGATTCCTTGTAGTTGTCGAGAATGAAACCGGCTAGGTCGTCCCTGGCAATCCTTTGGCCGATCACAAGCCTACAGTCTTTGTTGAAGTCGTTGAGCCTGTCATAGAAAGAGTCCGCAAACCAGTCGATGGCCACCTTCTTCTTCGTTTCGCTGTCGGTGGCGTCCGCGTTTAGTAAATCGTCCCCGATCAGGAAGTTGCCCTTGAGTCCCTTCGTGGTTCCGCCGACTGAAATGGCCTGACGGAACCCTGTCTTGTCGTTCTCGAAATGGTCCTTCTTGTCTACGTCGCCTGTGATCTGATAGATGTTGGCGAAGCACTTCTGGTAGAGCGGACTGCTGATCAATCTCCTGCACTTGACCGAGTCGCGGATGGACAAGGACAAGCTGTAAGACGCATACAGGAACCGGGTCTGTGGTTCATGCAACCAGAGCCAAGCAGGGAAGAAGACGCCGAAGACCAGACTCTTGCTGGTCCCTGGCGGAACTGTGACCAGAAGGTTGCGAATCTCACGGATGTGAACGAGGTGATCAACGAAGCAATCAATATGCCAGTTGTCGAGGAATGGGGTATTTGCTTCTGTGACCGACCAGAACGACGTGATGAATTCCTTGAAAGACCTGCGTCCTAGCTCGCCTTTGATTCGCTCCGGGTCAACCAGATCAACTAACGGCACTGTCCCCCTTGTACTCCACTGCCTCAATCACCTGCGTCTTCTGTAGTGTCGTTTCAAGCTGCCTTAGATCGTCCGTAGACAGCTTGGAATAGTCGATGGTGACCTTCTGGCTGGTGCTGTGTTTCTCAAGGTAAAATTCGTTCTGCGGCTTGCCGATCACGGTGTCGCGGTAGAACGTCATTGCCTCAAGTTGCAGCTTCGGTCCAAGCTCCCGGTTCAACGCCATCGCCTTAGCTTCTTTCATGATGTCGATCATGTCCTGCACAGACACGGCGTCAAGCATCGCGTTTTTCAGATCAAGGATTCTTGTTCCCCTGGCGATGGTATGTTTGTTGTTACCCGGCAGAATTCGACCCTTGCTGTCCCTGTACAGGTCGGTGGAGTGTGCTGCCACAATTTCGCCGGCTTGCTTCGGCTTCGATTTGTTGCACTTGTTGCCGGGAGCAAAGTCACCACTTGGGAGATGGTTTCTTGGCGCAACGTCAGGGATCAGGATCTCGAATCCGTCGTCATACTCCATAGCGGTATGTAGCTCCCACTTGCCGCAATCCTGTCTCTTGCTCTGGCGTCAGGTGGCCATAGATCGCCAGGACAGTGCCGAGAGAAGGCGAGACAGCTTTCGTGATCAGTCCTTCGGGCGGAATGAATTTGACGCGGTAGGGCGGGATGACGATTTGGTCAGGAATTGCTTTATCGAGATACCGGGTCGTCAGTGCGGTTACAGGGAGAAGGAAGACCGCTTGTTGAGCCGTCTTCGCCTTGAGCAAGATGTTGCCGATGTTGCGGAATGGCGGGTTGCAGAAAACGATCTCTTGTGTCCAGTCTTGAGTAAGGCAGTCGATCTCCTGTGTCCAGTACCGTGGCAAGAGGGCGTTAGTGGGGGTGGCGCAAGCGTCGATTGAAAAGTGGAAAAGCTGGTGCAGGGTGTCGAAGAGATCGGGAGGAGTGCGCCAGCATTGACGGGAGTCTTTGTTGTCTTGGCAACTGATTGTAGATCCGTAGCTCATCCACTATCTAGGCGGGTCGGGATTATTACCTTCTTCCTTTTGCTTTCTTTCTTCGATTTCAGACGATGTTAGAGTTGAATTCATTATTCTAGCAACGCTCCCTATTTGTTGCGCCACTTCTATGATCGATTTTCCTAGATCGAGATCTCTGTCAAAAACCTGATCCACAAGTCTTTGAAATCGCTTCTCTTTTTCATAAGTGGCAATATAGGAAAGAGAATACCACGCCAGAGCCGCGATGACGAGTACAATTCCTGTACTCAATGAAATCAAATCTGTTTTCTTAAAGTCGCCGAAAGCTGTCATGAGGTCAATTGCAATGCTACTGGCGATCACTTGTTGAATATACTTATCAGTTGCAACTATCGAGTTTTGGCGTTTGCGGAACCAAGAGTAAAAGTAACTCGCTGGCCCGAATAGGATAATAAAGTCAAACAAAAGACAAAGAATCAATTCCGTGAAAGGCTTTAAGTATGTCGTTGCTATAGTCAGCGATCCGAGAATTATTGTGATTGCGTAATAGAGCCTTGTCAACCAAGGGTCAACAGTTCCCCATATACTTTTCTTTATCGCATTGTTGGCTTGTTCGTTGCTTGATTCGGCAGCTTGCGTCTTTTCATTATTCATGTTGTACAGTCCTCGTCAATTTCGTTCACCGCTCGCTGCTCCGATATTCCTTCAGCTTCTGTCTCGTTGATTTCCTCCCATCCGTCGCTCAACCACTCATCTTTTTCACAACCCTTCAGATATTTATGTTCCATCTCGCATGAGAATCTTTCCTCAGACACGTTCCAGCTAACTGCTTTTACTACCATTCCACCGTCGTCAGTCATGTTTTCAGGGTTCTTCCCATTGAAGATTCTTAATCCAAGGAAAGGAACGAAGGGCAGGGAGATCCGCCGTTGGAAATGCCAATATCCCTTGTGAAGTTCAACGAAGGCGTATTGAATTACCGTGAACATCGTTACTCCTTCGGTTCCTCATTTTTCTTACGGGCGGTAAGTTCAGCAATCATACGGAGATCCTCTTCGGTTGCTGGTCTAGGCTGGAAAAGCTGCGGAGGGGCGTATCTGGGATCGGGCTGCTCGCCGGTTTCCTCTGCTGTTCGCAATTCATCTAGCACCGAGCCGATTTCCCGCGCGATTCCTTCGAGTGTTTCTATCGTGAGACAATTGATGTAGTAGGTTCCGATCTTCCTGCCTTTTTCGTTTTTCGTGGTAATCGTGAGTGTGGCGGTAGTCGGGTAGCGCAACCCCTTCCGCAGATCGCATAGGTCTTGAGGCTCAAGGCTCAGATTACAGGTCGCTTTTCTTTCGAGTGGATTGACCTTTGGCATGTCACACCATGATTGTTAGCCGGCTTCACTCCCTACGAATCGCCCTCTTCAACCTGTACTCTGTGAACCCCGGAAACCGTGTCCCCTTATCTCCTACGCTGGCCGCATGGTACAGGACAACAAGCGTTGCCTCAACGGTCATTTCGTCGGCTACATCCTGACCAGCGTAAAGCCAGACCGTGCGAGCTACGGCGTTGACAGTCTGGCATTCGTACAGGATGAACCTGCCCTCTGTGACTTCGGCTGAATCCAGTTTGATGCGGTAGAGCTTCCTGCGTCCGACCAGCGCGGCAGCTTCTCCCCCGGTCAGTCTGGCGAAGTCGTGAGTCAGGACAGGACCACCCGGAGCCGGGTCGATAGAGTTGACGATCAGGGCGAGGGCAAAGAGGATCATGGGGTGTTATTTCTGTCCTGCTTTAATGTGGTTCATGGTAGACGCCCTTTTCTTGAAGTACCACAGTGACAACCACCGCAGCGGCAGACGCAGTGGGAGTGCAAATCACGTCTTTCACCCGGTAGCCATCCGCAAGAGCCTTCTCCAACTTCGTGTAGCTGTTAGCGTCCACGCCATTTGAAATGGACACAGTGTACGAGATCACCTTATCGGTAGGCTTGTTCTGTTCACTCATGGGACACCTTTCAACAACGAAGTTTCTCCCTCTCCTACGCGCACGCCTGTATAGTTCATAGTGTGACGTTCTCTGATCGTCAAGGGCAGAAACGAGACGGGCCGGAACCGCCGTTGCGTTGTTCCGGCCCGTCTCGTTTTGTCCCTGTCGTTGCGTTAGAACCCCGTCAGCTTGTCCACCTTGTACGTCCACTCCCCGTTTACGGTCCCGAAGTAGACGGCGTGAAAAGCCCACTTGCCAGACGGCTCTAATCCGTTGACGTTGGCAATGGCCGTTCCCACCTGTGACTTGCTGGCATCGTAGACGTTGAACGTCACCTGCGCGTAACTGAGCCTCTTGCTGCCGTGGTTGACGATGGTTCCCCAGATGTCAGTAGTGAATTGACCGGCCTGTCCGTGAAGCGATTCCTCTACCAGCATCAAGCCGGACTCCTTCGGGGGCTTCTCTGCTACCGGCTTCATTGTTACCGGCTTCACTGCTACCGGCTTCTCCGTCCTGGCGTCCGTGGCGTCCGGCTTCCGCTTGTGACCGAGAGCGCCACCGATGACGGCGATCTCTTCCCTGTCCATGTTGAACGTCTTGCTCGCATCGTCAACCTGAGCCTGTGTGATAGTGCCAGCGGTCAGCTTGCCGGTAATCTCGGCGTTCTTGGCGTCAATTGCGGCTACGATGCGATTGGCCACGGCAGTCCCTTTATCGGCGGAATACCCCTGTATCAGACTTGTATCAGATTTTTCCTATTTTCGCCTTCCTGGCAAATAACACGCATGACGTAAACCTATTGCTATGAAAGACTTTGCGTCATTCTGTTTTCTGCTTCCCTGCGTCCCCTCGGCTCCACTCAACCTCGACCACCGAATCTTCGGAGGTTGCTTTTTTTCACGTTTCTGCTCCGACCCCCGGCAAAGATGACGAGCGAGTTTTTTCCGACTCTCCGCGCTGCACGCGACGGGGAGCGAGAACGAATGGAACGAAGGCCGGGAGCAAGCGTTCCGTTCTAACGCAGCCGGCCGCGCCTGCAAGCGCCTGACGTGACCTTGCAGGCGCGGCCGACTGGAAGAGATACCTTACTCGATGGTCCACAGGATGAGCGAATCGCGATCTTTCACGAACAACCGGTTGCCTGCCACGACGGGGTAGGCGTACGTTTCCGAGCTGGACACTTTGTACTTCGCCAGTTGCTTGAATTCCTTATCGCTCGGCTCGTAGACAATCAGCTCGGCACTTGGGGTCAGGGCCATCAGCACGGAGCCTGCATCCACGATCGTCCCGTACCCACGTCGGCCGCTGACGGAGGAGGTCCAGGCGGTCTTGCCCGTCTCAGTGTTGAGGCAGAACAGGCTGTCGCGGTCGGAAAGCCCGAAGAGCAGGCCGTTTTTGAGAATCGGCGTGTTGTATTGCACGGAGTTGTCTTTATTGCTCCAAATCTCTTTGCCGACCAGTTCGTCGGCCTTCTTCTCGATCTTCACGGCTCGGGCGCCGCGGCTCGATCCGACGCAAACGACGGTTTGGCCCTCCACCAGCGGCGAGGCAGCGTTGTAACCGCGCATGCCCGTTACCGCGAAAGGCGTCTCCCAGAGCAGTTTGCCATCACCGACGCCGATGCCCACGATCTTCTTACCCGTCTCCGCGACGATCACCTTGGCGCCGTCCACGGTGAGCAACGACGGCGAGGCGTAGGCCGCGCCGTCGCCGGTCCACTTCCACTTCTCCTTCCCGGTCGCCAGGTCGTAAGCCGCAATGCCGCCTTTGCTCTCGCTGCCGAACTGCGCGATGCACAGGTCGTCCACGACGATGGGCGAGCTCGATGTGGAAAACCGCGGCGTGGAGCCTTTGAACTCGTCGTTACGCCACAACTTCTTGCCGGTCTCGGCATCGTAGCAGGAAAGGGTTCCACTCACGCCGAGCGTCACGACCTTGCCGCCGCTCACCGTCGGCGAGCATCTCGGCCCCGAGAAACCGGCAGCAGGCCCGGTTGCTCCGCGTGCTTCATAAGCGTCCTGCCAGAGTTCTTTCCCGGTGGAGGCGTCGAGGCAGCGAATGATTTCACTCCCTTGTTGACGGGCAAAAACATAGAGCTTTTTGCCGACCAGAGCAGGTGTAGCGACGCCGTCACCGACGCTGACCTTCCATTGTTGCTTGAGTTCCTTGGGCCACGTCTGGGGTGCGGTGAATCCCATCGCCCTGGCGTCCCGATTCGGCCCGCGCCATTGGGGCCAATCCTGTGCGCGAACGCCGCCGGCGCTGAGCAGCAGCACACAGGCCACGAGCGCGCCCAACCACGAGTTTGTGCTTTTCATGGGTCCTCCCGTTGGAATTGAACTCTCGTTCAAGGGATGAAACACCGGGAATCGTGAAGTGTGGTGTTAGCCTTCCACCGCGTTGTTGCGATTTGATGCCGATGGCGAGTCGAACGGCCATCCACCCGTCCGCCTCGACCAGATAAAGTACGCCGCCACTCCCGCAATCAACGTCGCCAGGCCGAGGCCGATGAACATCTTGTCGGCCGTGACGTAAAGGTAGAGCCATCCTGCCAGCGCCAGTCCGCACGGCAGCGGATACAGCCACAGGCGAAACGGGCTGCGCCATCTCGGGCCGCGTTCGCCGCAGAATCATTAGGCCGACTATCTGAGCCACGAACTGCTCAAGGATGCGCGTCACGATCAGCGCCTTGATGACGTTGTCCAGATCGAAGAAGCTCCAGAAGAGCGTGAAGCCGCCGACCAGCAGCAGCGAAACGTGCGGGATTCGATGATGCGGATGAACGGCGGCGACAGGGCGGAAGAAGTGGCCGGCCAGCGCCGCGCCGTAGGGAATCCGGGCATAACCGAGCAGCCCAGCGAAGGCCGCACCGATGCAGCTCCAGATCAGCAGCACCGTCACGAGCGGAACAGTCCATGACTCGTTTGGGTGGGCGAACTCCATGAACTTCGCAGGCAGGCTGAATGTCTTCAGCTCCTCGTCGTCCGTCGGCACCGTATGCCACGAGACGGTGCCGAGCATGGCCAGGTGCAGGCCGACGAACATCAAAACGATCAGAACGCTGCTGAGCAGGATCGAGCGCGGAATGGTCTTGCCGGGGTCACGCACTTCGTCGCCGACGTAGCAGACATTGTAGTAGCCGAGATACGAATAGATCGCCAACACCATTGCCGGCCCGACGGCGTAGAAGTAGTTTGGAGCCGTCGCGGCGGTGCCGCTAAAGTCGAACATCTTCGCCGCGTCGAAATGTATGGCCCCTTCGACACCAATCCAGATCACGACCGCTATCACGCCGACCCAGAAGACGAGCGTCAACCGGCCCAGCTGGCGGACGTTGCGGTACAATAGAGCCAGGATCGCCGCGCCCAGCAGCAGACAGCCGGCACGAATCGGGCTGATGGTTAGCGACAGGTCCTGATCCTTCCAAAGCACAAATTGGCGCGTCCATTCGGTGTTGAAGCTCTTCAATACGGGACTGAGCGATTGCGAGAACATGTCGATGGCGATGAGGCCGGACGCGATCTCCAACGGTCCGCTGAGCAGGAACTGCCAGATGAACAGAAAGCTCATCAGCCGGCCCCAGCGTTCGCGGCCGTAGCTCTCCAGCAGGTAAACGTAGGAGCCGCCCGAGCCAGGCAGCGCGGCTCCAAGCTCGCTCCAAATGAGGCTGTCCACAAGGATGAGGGCGCCTGCACCGAGCCAGCCAAGAAGGGCGTAGGGACCGGGCAACTCCTTCAGCATGAACGGAATGGTGATGAACACGCCGGCGCCGACGACCATCGTGACGTTGAGCGCCGTCGCCGTCCAGAGGCCGAAATGACGGAGCAGTTGAGGCTCCGGCGCCGTTTCAACGGCCGGAAGCTGCTCGGCCGGCATGACGCCTGGAGGACGCTGAATCCCGTCATCATGTTCGCTCATCGTTGTCCCTCGCCGGCAGTGGTTCCCGCCGTTATACGAAGCCGACGATGAGTCAGATCACATCACTGGGTTAAGAAGTGGGTCATTCCTCTCCCCTACTCCGTGAAAGACGCCCACTCAGCAATCGCGGGTTTGCACTCGAAACTCCTTGCCGCGGTTCGTCGGGAGGGTAATATCGAATAGATCGACCCGTCGCCGCAACCGTATTCCGTGGATTGAGGAGCTGCCCGTGACCGACACCATGCCGGACCCCACGCCGACGCCGCAAGACGTGAAAGCCGCCTTTAAGGCGTTCAAGCGGCGGTTGAAGGTCGTGCGGCTCGATGCCGAGTCGAAGATCGCCAAGAACCCATTGACCAGCGGTCGCGGTTCCGGCATCGTCGCCATCATGCCGCCGCTGGATTTCTCCCAGGCGGTGTGGGACGAACTGGTCCGGCAAGGAAAGTTGAAGAAGGCGGGAGGGGGGACGTATGAACTGGTGGAAGTGTGATCCCCGTTCACGTTTCGCGCCCGCAGTCATCCGCGAAACGTGAACGGGGAACGATTCAGTTCGGCTCCGGTTCGCGCAATTTCCGCCGCAGCACTTTGCCGAGGAAGTTCTTCGGCAATTCGCGAACCACCTCGATCAGGCGCGGCCGCTTGTGCTTGCCCAGATGCTCCCGGCAGTGCTCCTCCAGTGCCTCCAGGTTGATCGGCGTACCATTTCGCGGCACCACCAGCGCCTTGACCATTTCGCCGCGTAAGAGATCCGGAACGCCGATCACCGCCGCCTCGCCGACGTCCTTGAAACCTCACAGCACTTCCTCAACCTCGGCGGGGTAGACCAGGAACCCGCTCGTCTTGATGATGTCCCTTTTGCGATCCACGATGGCGTAATAACCGTCGGCGTCGCGGCGGGCCATGTCGCCGGTGTAGAGCCAGCCGTCGCGCAGCATCGCGGCCGTCGCCTCGGGGTTGTGGCAGTAGCCCTTCATCACCTGCGGGCCGCGAATGACCAACTCGCCGACGCCGTCGCCGACGATCTCCTGATGCGTGTCCGGATCGACGATGCGCACCTCCGTGTCAGGCAGCGGCTTGCCGATGCTGCCGGGCCGGTTGGCACCGCGCGGATTGGCGTGCGTCACCGGGCTTGCCTCCGTCAGACCATAACCCTCCACCACGTCGCGGGCGCCGTGACTCTCGAACTCTTGCCTCACTTCCGCAGGTCAGAGCCGCCGCACCGGAGAGGACCGCCGCGGATGAACGAAAGGTCGTATTTCTTGCCGCGCATCACGTTGTTCAGCGCGCTGAGTATGGCCGGCACCGCGGGCACGATCTCCGGCTTCTGCTCCAACAGAATGTTCAGCACAGCCCGTGCCTCGAAGCGCGGGTGCAGGTGGATCGTCGCCGCCTGAGCCCAGCTCGACAGCAGCGACACGGTCAACCCGTAGGAGTGGAAGAACGGCAGCACGCCGAGCACGCTCGTCGTGCCGTCCGCACCGTCGCACCAGTCGCGCAGCTGCATGGCATTGCACACCAGGTTGCGGTGCGTGAGCATGACCGCTTTCGGCGAGGCGGTGGTGCCGCCGGTCGGGGCCAGCACGGCCACTTCTTCCGCGGGATTCACAGCGGCCGGCTCCGTCAGCGGTTCGCATTGCACCAGGGCGTCGAAGCGATGCCGTTTAGCGTCGTCCGGTAGCGACAGAAAGCCGTTGCGGCGGTAGCGCTCGATGCGGTACAGCATCCCGCGCCACATGGCCATGCGCTTCACCAGCGAGCAGAGGATCAGATGCTCGAGCGGCCCTTCGTCGAGAGACGCGGTCACGATCGGTGCCAGCAGGTCGAGCGTCATCACGATCCGGCAATCGGTCGACTTCAGCCAGTGAGCGACTTCTTCGTGGACCATCAGCGGGCTGAGTTGCAACGCCGTGGCCCCGGTCAGCCAGACGGCCTGAAGGCGACGAGGTACTCCGGAATGTTCGGCAACAGCAGGCCGACGAACTTCCCCGGTCCGGCGCCCATGTCTTTCAGCGCACGGGCAAGGCGCCGGGACTGGTCGGCCAGCTGCCCGTAGCTGGTTGGTACGCCGTAAAGAGTACACGCCGGTCGGTCCGGAAATCGAGCAGGCGGCGTGTTCGAGCAAGGTGTACAGCGGCACACGCGGATATGGCACGGACGAGGGCATGTCGCACGGAAAGGCGTCGAGCCAGCCTTGTTTCCACGAGTTGGTGTCCGGCAGCGCGCAGGGGTGGACGAGGTTGGGGGCCATGGCAGAGCCTCTCCTTCCCGGTGTCGGCCGGGTGGTACGTGGCCCCGTGGTAGGGAGGAAGTTCGATGAGGAATGAGAGGCGTCGACGGGGCACGAGACAGGACAGAACCACCGTCAGGCTGTTTTTTGGAGGGAAGCCTGCGGGCCTCTCTTCTCTTCTCTCCAATTCAATTGTAGGTTGCGATTCGACGGCCGGTCAATGCCGTGTACTGCGAATTCCGATATTTGAGAGGACAGGTGTGTCAGATTTGCGGAATGAATGCGGTAGTTAGCCATCGGCGAATCGCCGGAGGCTAAATTGGCGGTAGTTAGCCCCCGGCGATTCACCGGGGGCTAAGTACAATCGAGCGGCAAGAGAACTCATGCCATCGCCGTGCGCAGGTCTTCTTGCAGGTCTTCCGCATCCTCGATGCCGACGCTGAGCCGGAGCAAGCCGTCATCGACGCCGCGGGCGATCCGAATGTCCGCGGGGATGCTGGCGTGCGTCATCGTCGCGGGATGGCACACCAGCGACTCGACGCCGCCGAGGCTTTCCGCCAGACTGAACAGATTCGTTCGCGTCATGAATCGCTTCGCCGCCTCGGTCCCGCCCTTCAAGCGCAGACTGATCATGCCGCCGAAGTCGCGCATCTGCCGCTTCGCCAACTCGTGGCCGGGATGGCTCGGCAGACCGGGGTAGTAGACGCGTTCCACTTGCGGTTGTCCCTTCAGCCAATCGGCGAGATGGCGGGCGTTGGCGCAGTGCCGCTCCATGCGCACCGCCAACGTCTTGAGGCCGCGCAGCGTCAGGAAGGCGTCGAACGGTCCCGGCACGCCGCCGGCGGCGTTCTGGTAGAACGCGATCGGTTGCAGCAGGTCCTTGCGGCCGATCACTGCCCCGCCGACCACGTCGGAATGGCCGCCGAGATATTTCGTCGTGCTGTGAACGACGAGGTCGGCCCCGAGCCGGATCGGCTGCTGCAGATACGGCGAGGCGAAGGTGTTATCGACGGCCAGATGTCGCGCCGGCCTTGTGGGCCAACTCGGCGAGGGCGGCAATGTCGAGGATTTGCAGCAGCGGATTGGTCGGCGTCTCGATCCAGACCAGTTTCGTCTTCGCGCGTGACGAGTTTCGCGAAACCGGCCGGCGCTCGGATCGTCGGTGTAGCGGGCGACCAGGCCCCACGGCTTGAAGACGTGCTCGAGCAGACGGTACGTGCCGCCGTAGAGGTCGGCAGCGGCGACCACCTCGTCGCCGGGCCGCAGCTGGGCCAACACCGCCGTCGTCGCCGCCAGCCCGGAAGCGAACGCCAGGCCGCGCTCGCCGCCTTCCAGGGCCGCCAGACACGTTTCCAGGGCGGCGCGCGTCGGATTGCCGCTGCGCGAATACTCGTAGCCCTTGTGCTTGCCGGGCGCTTCCTGCGTGTAGGTGGACGTGGCGTAGATGGGCACGACCGTGGCGCCGGTGGCGGGGTCGGCGTCCTGGCCGGCGTGGATGGCGCGTGTCGAGAAGCCGTGGCGCGTCGAGTCGGTTGTCATGCGTGTTCCCTCCGTAGAAGCGTGATGGGGCGAAGGTGTGTTCGCCGCTTGCGGCTTAGCGAAGTCTGCTACGCCGCAAGCGGCGAGATGAAGATGATACGGATCGCCGTCACGGTTTCGGCGGAATGCGATACCACAACAGGGTGCCGCCGCCGCCCCAACAGCTGCCGATCGCGTGTTTCATATCGGGCGACAGCACACCGGCGGTAAAGATGCCCTGGCCCGCGAACTTATATTTGATCGCGCCCGATTCCAGATCGAACACGTAGAACATACCGTTCCACCCGCAGGCGATCCCATACTTGCTGTCAGCGGTGAAGCCGACATAATCGAACTCGCCGCTCCCAATCGTATGCGAATTCATCGCGTCACCCGTCTTGGCGTTCCAAACTGCGCACAACGTTTTTGTGATGACTGGTCAGGAACGTGTTGCCGTCGGGCGAGAGGGCATAACACTTCGGCTCCTTCTCGATGTAGTTCAAGGGTTTGCTGATCCATGCCTTGCCGTCGAAATCCCAGATCACCGTCCTCTGGTTGTCCACGACAATCACGCCATGACCGTCTGGAGTTGGTGTGGCTCCCTTCACGAAGAACGCGTCCTGACCAAACCAGAGGCCGTTGCAGCGCTGGATCTTCTTGTCGACGTCCCAAATGCCGTAAAAGCGCTTTCCGCTAAGTGTGCCGGAAAAGACTACCACCGGCGCATCCATGTCGTCGAACCCCACACCGTAGAGTCGATCGGCGGTGGGTATCAACTGGCCGAATCGCGGCTTGATGAAGTCTTGCACACCCAGCGAGGCGACAATCGCCGGCGGCTTCTGGGTCACGTCGAAAACGACCGCGCTGGTGCCGAGGCCAATAATCAACTTCTTCCCGTCCGACGAATACCGCGGCTGTTGCGTCGCGGTGAGGGCCGCCGGAAGGTCTTCTATCGCATAATCCGGATCCGCTTGGTCGATGTCCCAGAAGTACAGGCGGTTCGCGTTCGGCGGGGTGGAAACGAAGTGCTTGTTGTCGGGAGAGAACGCCAGCCAGTGATTGCCGTCGCTCCTCACGGTATTGGTCCGATAAGGCCTGATCGACTTATCTGCCTTCGGCGGGTCGATCGGAATGACCGGGTCGCGCGGGTTCCCATTGCGCGGATTGCCGTCACGCAGGTTCCCGTCGCGCGGCTTGTCGTCTCGTAAATTTTGGTCTTTTTTGAGCTTCGGCTTGTCGTCGTCCGCGCTGGCCGTGGAGGAGGTATCGTCCGTTTTGCGGAGGGCGAAATAGAGCGAGATACCCAGGACGATCAGGAAAAGCGCGACGCCGCTGGCGGTCCAGACGATCCACATCGGGAACCCGTCCCCGGCTGGCTGGCGGCGGACGTCGTAGTCATCATCGTCGTAATCGCGCCGTGAGCGTGAGGCCGGCCGGGTTGTGGTTGCCGTCTCCTCCTTCCGCGCGACGACGATGCGCGGCTCTTCAACCAGCGCGTCGGCGGGGAGGGCAAGCACATCGTCCTCGGCATCCTCCTCGACCAGGGCCATCAACAAAGGTGCGGATTCGAGCACCGTTCCTTTCGCGATGGCGTCGAGCGCATCGGATACCGAGCGAGCCGTGGATGGCCGACCGGCCGGGTCCTTGTTCAACAGCCGCAGGATCAGGTCGGAAAGGGCGGCCGGCACCTCCACATTGATCCGGCTTGGGGCAGCCGGTTCGGTGGTTGCCAGCGAAGTCAGCAGCGACAGCATGTCCTCGCCCTTGAACGGCAGTTCGCCGGTGGTGACCCGATACAGGACGCAGCCCAGGCTGAACAGGTTGCCGCGGGCATCGACCGATTTGCCGTTGGCCTGCTCCGGCGACAGGTAGCCGGGCGTGCCGACGACGGCGCCGAGCTGCGTCATCTTCGACTCGCCGGAGGGCCGGGCCAGGCCGAAGTCGAGGATCTTGACACGCCCTTTCGGCGCTTCGAGAAACAGGTTCGCCGGCTTGATGTCCCGATGGATCATGCCGCGATCGTGTGCCGCGGCTAACCCCTCCGCCGTTTCTCGACCGATGCGCAGCACCTCGTCGATGGGCAGCGTTCCCTCGCGCGTCAAGCGCGCGTCCAACGCCTCGCCCTGAAGCAGCTGCATGGCGAGGAACGGGACGTTGTTGGCTTCGTTTGCTTCGTAGACCGTGACGACGTGATCGTGTTGCAGCGCGGCCGACGATTGGGCCTCGCGCAGGAAGCGTTCGTGCGCCGACTTGCTGGAGTTCATTCCGGGAAGTAGCACCTTGAGGGCCACGGGCCGCTTGAGGACGGTGTCCTGGGCCTGGTAAACGACACCCATCCCGCCGGCGCCAAGAATCTTCACGATGCGGTATTTCCCGAGCCGGCCCAACTCGTCCGGCCCCTGAGCCGGTTCGAGGAACTCGGTCAGCTCGGCGGTGCTGTCGGCGAGAGCGGCGCCGTCGGGGGCAACGGTATCGCCGAATTTGCGAGCCGATCTCCCTGGATCGCCGGGCAACAGCGTCTCGGCGTCCGCTTTGGGTTTTGCGGCCAGCTTCGAGGTGCTCGGTTTGGCCGGTGGTACGAGCGTCTTGGCATCGCCGATTGCGGGCATCTTCACCGGTGCGAGCGTCTTGGCGTCGTCGGTATTGCGGGCGCCGACGAGTGTCTTCTGACCGTCGCCTGGCGTTCCCGGCACGGTCACCTTCACCCCGCAGTGGGGGCACTTCCCTCGCTTGCCGGCCAGCTCGGGCTTGACCTTCAGCTCTTTCGCACAGTCCGGACATTGAAAGACGATCATGGGAGCCTCGTCGATGTGAGTTACCGGACAGATCCTCTTTCGGTTGCGCTGAGCGATCTGATGAAAGGCGTCAAACGTAATCGGACTTCGGTTGCGGAGTCCCGAAAAAGTAATTGTGACAATCGTTCCGGCAGCTCGTCAAGGGGGCGCGGCTACTCCGTTATCTTCCGATGGGTAGAGAATCAAGCACGTCATCATCTTCGTCGTCCACCTCCTCGATGATGATGAACTCGTCCACGGCGATTCCGAGAGCCTGCAATTGCCGCTCGGCGTCGTCTTGAGTCACGATCCCGGGTTTCGAGAGCATCGCATCGAACTCGACCACCCGCGCGGACCATCCGGCGGCGGTCAAACGGTCCATCGTGTCGGCGGCCCGTTCGAGTCGCGCCTTCAACTCCGCCGCCAGGGTCCGCAGCTGGCGGCCGTGAAGCACGGGGCTTTCCTCCAGCTCACGGCCAGGCGGACCGAACAAGGGCAGACAGACGACGACTCCCATTTGCGTTCTCCTTATCGGGTAGGTACTCCAGCGCTCCTCCCCTCTCCCCGGTACTCCGGGGAGAGGGGTTGGGGGTGAGGGGAAGAGAACCAGAACACTGCTCAGCGGCTCACCCCTCACCCCCAACCCCTCTCCCCGGAGTACGGGGCGAGGGGAGAAATGTCGCCCTCAAGGTTTGCCGTCGAGCACTGTCCGTTTGACCTCGGCGATCTTCTGTACCGAGAGCCAGCCGCGCAGGAGGTAGCCGCTGTTGCGCAGGTTTTCGGCCGTCGGCGCCGAGCTCGAACTCGCGCCGCCCTGGCCGGTCGTCGGGTGGACGTCGTTTTTCTGCAACAAGGTGCCGTTCCAGTCGTCGGGCCGGCGTTTCAGGATCTCCTGTTCGTAATCGATCAACGGCAAACCGCGTGCCTTCGCCAGCTGCCGCAGCGCCTCGTTGTAGCTTTTCGCCAGCTCCGTTTTGCTGGGATGCGGCGGGATCGTGGAGAGGATGCAGATGACGCCGCGCTCCAGCATCAGATCAACCGCCTTCTCCATGTCGGCCCGAAATGCGGCGACCGGACGGTTGGCCGAGGCGTCGTTGGTACCCAACATCAACACGACCATTTGCGGCTTGTAGGTGTCGAGCATCGACGCCAGGGCAGGCATCTTCCGATTGCCGCCGGCCAGCATCTCGTCGGCGCGGATGCCGCTGCATGCCGTGTGGGAGCGGCCGCCCTCGGCGTGGTCGAAACGCGCCAGCCACCAGCCGTCGGTGTCATTGTCAGCGCCGGAGTGCATCCAGGTCAGGACCGCGTTGTCCTCGACCGTCTTGCCTTTGCCGCCGCGCGCCCACTGGCCGTAGGGGTTGGAGTAGGTGATCGAGTCGCCGACGTGCAGCACGACACCAGGTCGGCCGCGGAAGCGTTCGGCGACCTTCTTCATGTCCTTGGCATAGTCCCACGCCTGGGGAAACGGCGTCTCCTGTCCGCCGGCTCTCGGGATAAAGACGAAGCACAGCAGGGCGCAGATAGTAAACCGTGGCATCACGATCCTCCTCTCTTGCTCCCCCTTGTTCCGCGAACCGGCGGCGAGTATGCTCCAACCGCCGACCTCAACCTCACGGGCTTGCCGTGAAGAACTTCTTACAGGAACTGCCGTTGTTTCCCACCGCCGTCATCGGCAGTCTGCCGCGGCCGGCCTGGCTGCTCGATCTGCTTCAGGACTACCTTGCCGGGTACCTCTCTCGAACAGATTGGGACCGCGCGTGCGATCGGGCCATCCCTTTCGCCGTCGCCTTGCAGGAAGCGGCGGGGATCGACATTCTCAGCGACGGCGAGTGGCGGCGCGAAGGTTATTTCCAGGTCTTCTACGAGCGTGTGGAAGGTTTCCGGCCCGATCTGATCCCCGGCCGGACGCGCCTCTGGCCTGCGGCGGTCGCGCCGCTACGCCGCCGTGGGCCGATCGTCGCCGGTGGTGCCGGGTTCCTGCGCGGCCAGACGGATCGGGCGATCAAAGTGAGCCTTCCCAGCGCCTACGTCATCTTGCGCCGCTTCTACTCGCCGGAACACTCCGCCGCGGCCTACCCCACACGGGAACACTTCTTACGGGCCGTCGAGGAAGTGCTGCGCGAGGAGGCGTTTGACATTCTCGCCGCGGGGGCCGACTGTATCCAGTTCGACGACCCGATGCTGGGCTATTTCGTGGACCCGAAGTACCGCGAGCAGCGTCACGGTCATTGGGGCACCGGCCAGTTCAGCGACGTCGAGGCCGAACTGCGGCTGGGGATCGACAGCGTTAACCGACTCGCCGGTCCGCTGCGCGGCGCGGCGCTCACATCGTCCTGCACGTTTGTCGTGGCAACATCGAACGCCGTAGCGACGCCCAGGGCGACTTCGAGACCATCTGGCCGGCGCTGTGCCAGCGCGGAAGTGGATGAACTCGCGCCTGGAGTTCGCCATGCCGCAAGCGGGATCGGTGGACGTACTGGCCCGCTTGCCGGAAAGGTTGCGCCTGGGGTTCGGCTGTCTGGACGTTCGCTGTGCGGAACAGGAGACGCCGGAGACGATCGTGGCTCGTGTGCGGCAAGCCCTGCGCTACGTCCCGGCCGAACGGCTGACGCTAAACCCGGATTGCGGCTTCGCGCCGAGCGGCACGAATCCCATTCCACTCGACGAGCCGTATGCCAAGTTGAAGGCACTGGGTCAGGCGGCGCGGATGCTTCGCGCTGAAGTCGGACTGAGCAGCTGACGGAGTACCCCACACCCGGTACCCAGTACCCAGTACCCGGTACTCAGTACTCAGTACTCAGTACTCAGTACTCAGTACCGGGTACTCAGTAATCGGCGCTCTCTAACAGTCGCCTTCTCGGTCAGTAATCCGAAATCGCCCCATCCGGCAGACGCTTTCCCGGCCAGCGATACGTCTGCGGTTTCTTCGCCTCCTCCTCCAGCAGCTTCTCGTCGATCTCGACGCCGAGACCCGGCCCTGGCGGCAGGCCGATGTAGCCGTCCGCGTCGAGCTTCCACTCCATTCGGCCGATGCCCTTCGGATTGAAGCCGTGGTTGTCGGGATAGAACTCGTGGATGAGGAAGAGCGGGATCGAGGCGACGACGTGCAGGCTGGCGGCGATGCCGAGATAGCTGGCGGTGCAGTGCGGCGCCAGCGGGACGTGATACGCCTCGGCCAGGGTGGCGATCTTCTTCATCTGGCTGATGCCGCCGGTGTGGCAGCAGTCCGGCTGCAGGATGTCGAGGCAGCCGTGCTGCAGGTACGGCAACAACTCCCAGATGGTGCGGTCGCGTTCGCCGGCCGCCAGCGGGACGCGGACCGCTGCCTTGATGCGCTTGAAGACCTCGATGTTGCCGGGCACGGCCGGCTCTTCGATGAAGAGCAGATCGTACGGCTTGACGGCGGCGGCGAGCTGGATCAGCGTGGCCGGCGGCAGGGCGCAGTGGGCGTCGAACATGACGGCGCCGTCGGGCCGACCTGTTCGCGCGCCGCCTTGATTGCGGCCGACGATGCGGTTGATGTCGGCCGGGTTGCTGGAGTGCTCGAAGACGCCCGGCGGCGGCAGCTTGCTGGGCCTTGGGCGTGTGATAGACACGGATGCGGTCGCGGCAGGGGCCGCCCAGCAGGCGATAGACCGGCACGCCGTACAGCTTGCCGGTGATGTCCCACAGCGCCATGTCGATGCCGGCGAGGGTGTGGACCATGAACGGCCCGCCGCGAATGTCGCGGTGGGCGCGGAACAGCTTCTGCCACAGGTACTCGATGCGCGTCGGGTTTTCGCCGTCGAGCAGCTCGAACAGCGATTCGGCCAGAGCCTTCGCCGGCCGCGGATCGACGCCCTTGACGTCGCCCCAGCCGACGATGCCCTGGTTCGTCTCGATGCGCACGAAGACGATCGGGTTGACCCAGTAGGTGTGCAGTCCCGTGATGCGGATGGCCGAGGCGCGGTCCGCCACTTGTGCGGCACGGTTCCGCTCAGCGTCCCACGGCGTCGGCGAGCAGCGCCTGACTTCGCTCCAGTTCGTCTTGCAGGGGTTCGCGCATGGCGCTGATCTCCTCAACCGCCGAGGCCTGGCCAGAGGGCGATCGGGCAGCTCCGCTTCGGTTGGCCTTGTGATCCTATCGGTGGCACGTCGGGCGTTCAACTCAGACATTGTTGGTAATCCCCTACCGGAGCGCGGCCAATCCGAATACAGTGCCACAATCTCCCGTGTCCCGAGGTTGATGACGATGAGCACAGCACGCTTCAGCACGATCTGTCTCCTTTGCTGGTCCCTCATGGCCGTACCCGCAAAAGCGGATCTCGGCGATCCGCAGATCGGCACCGATCATCCGTGGTATCCCGGCGAGTTGGCCTGCTCCACCTTCGAGCGGCTGTTCGCCACGCAGGCCGAACTCTACGAACGCGTCGTCGGCGTCAAGCCGACGACCGATGAGCAGAAAGTCGCTGGCGGCCTGGCTGTGGCGCAACACGCACTACTGCCACGGCGAGGAGGGTGCGCAGGACCTCTGGGGCAAGGGCTTCACCACGGGCCAGCGATCTGCGCACGCGCGAATACTGGACCGGCCTGTTCGCCCACGGCTTCGGCCTGTGCGGCACCACGCATGCGCAGTGGGTCGCCGAGATGGAAGCGCTGCTCGGCCACAACCGCGGCCGCGGCGTCGGCGTCGAGGGCCATAACTCCTTCGAGGTGTTTCTCACCGGCGGCCCCTACGGCGACGGCAAATGGGTGCTGCTCGATCACGACATCTCCACCGTCATCTACAACTCGCGAGGGCACGCGCCCTGCTGTCGATCCCCGAGATCCAGCGCCGACTGGAAACGCCTCACCGATCGCAAGTTCATCCCGGAGAAGCAGCACGGCTGGCTGGTGTGCGGCCTGCATCCCGACGACGGCGGCGTCTATCAGCAGCTACGGCGTGGCCGAATACCTGGCCGGCTACAGCGGGCCGCCGCCGATGGTCCATCTCCGCCGCGGCGAGACGCTGCGCCGCTATCTCGCAGCCCGGCCTGGAGGACGGCAAGACCTTCGTCTTCTGGGGCCGCAACTACAAAACCGGCGGCATCCCCGGTCCCGAGCGTGCCGCAGACCTGGGTCAACCAGCCGGAGAAGATGTACAACTCCCGGAACGGCACCGGTTACAAGCCCGGCCAGGCACGCTACGGCAACGCCGTCTACGCCTACAAGCCCGACTTCACGAGCAAGGACTACCGTGAGGGCGTCGTCGAGGAGGACGACCAGCACGTCGTCTTCGAGTTCTACACGCCGTACATCATCGCCGCGACGCCGGCCAACGACAAACCGTGGGGCATCTACGACTCCGGGCTGCCGCAACGGCCTGGTGCTGCACGGCAAGGCGGAGTGCGGCGTCGCTCGTCTCGATCGACCAAGGCAAGACCTGGCAGGACTGCGGCAAGTTCGCCGACGGCATGGACCTGACCGACCGCGTCAAGGGCCGACGAGCAATACCTGCTCCGCCTTCAGACCGGCGCGAAGAACCTGGCGAAATCCGGCCTGACGATCACCACGGTCTGCCAGGCAAACCCGTGCGTCGTGCCGCGGCTGAAGGACAACGGCAGCGAAGTGCGTTTCGCCGCGTCCGGCCAGGCGGTCGTCTCCGCTGGGCCGAACCTGGCGCAGGCGCAGGCGCACGTCGTCGACGGCAAGTTCGGCACGCCGAACGTCACGCTGGGACTGGCGACGCCGCGCGGCGAGAAGGCGGTGGCGGTTCACGCCGCCGCTCATGTCAGTCCAGCAGCCCGCCGCGGCCCGACGTCAAGTATCAGATCGAGGTGTCCGTCGATGGCGGCAAGACCTGGAAGCCGGCTGGTCAAGGACTGGACGATCACCCGTCGCGGCGACGAGCCGAAGGATTTCTGGTCGCAGAGCATGTGCTGGGGTTCGCTGCCGACCTGGGCGACGGCGTGTCGTCAGAGGTCCGGGTCCGTTTCCGCAACGACGGCGGCAAGAACTATGCCCGCTGCGAGGCGCACCTGGTCTATCGCACGGTCGAGCAAGGATGCGACGAAGGTCACGTTTGCCTGGACCGATGAGCGCGGCGCCCGGCAGGCATCGCACACCTTCGAGAATGGCACAGCAGCTGCTTGGACACTACCGACCGGACGGGACGTGCGAACGCGCTGGGTGGAGTACGAACCGGTGGCCGCGCGGTGACTTGCGGCTTGGCAGGTACATGCTAATCCGCAAGCGGTGGAAGGGAGCAAAGCCCATGTCGCTGTTTAAGGTTCGGTTGCGGGCGGCGTGGAATTGGGGCGGACTTACGACCCGACAGCTCGCCGTTCACACCTGGGAGGCGATGGACAAGCACGACACGCTCAACCAGGCGGCGGTCGTCGCCTATTACGCGATGGTTTCGCTGGTGCCGCTGCTCGCCTTCGCGCTGACTGCGGCCCTGGGTGTCCAGAGGGGTGTGGCGAACGAAGTGCTGGCCCAATCCGAGCGCCTACTTCCTCCGGAATCCTACACCCTTGTCCACGATCAGGTTCACAAGATTCAGACCGAGGCGCCGATCGGATTGTTGTCTGTCTCGGCGGTCCTGCTGCTGTGGTCTGCCTCCAGCCTGTTCGTGGCGGTGATGGACACGACGAATGCCGCCTATGGGGTTCGTGACCATCGCAGCTGGTGGAAGCGGCGTCTGATGGCTCTCCTTTTGACGCTGATCGAAGTGGCACTCCTGGTCGGTGCCTCGGCGTCGGCGATTGTCTGGCCCATGCTCTCCGATTGGCTGGGTCTGGACCGCTTCGGCTGGCTGGCATCGCCGGCCGCCACGGTCGCACAATGGCTGGTCGTCGTGATCGCGCTGCTCACGGCGTTCGCCCTGGCTTATTTCTTCGGACCGGATGTGAACAACGAGTGGGACTGGATCACGCCAGGAACGACGCTGGGCGTGCTGGTCCTGATCGTGGCGAGCCTGGGATTGCGCCTGTACCTGCACTTCGGCTCCAGCTACAGCGGAACTTAGGTGCGCTGGCTGGCGTCGTGCTGATGCTGCTGTGGTTGTATCTGGCCTGGGTGCGTTTTTTTTTTTGTTTTCGTGCTGTGTTTGTGCGGTTAGTTTTTTTTTTTGCTGCTTTGCTCGTTGTTGGTTGCGCTTTTTTTGTTGCGTTGTTGCTGGTGCTGTTGTGTTGGTTTTGGTGTTTTTTTTGGTTCGTTTTGGTCGCTTTTTTGTTGTTCGTTGTTTTCGTGTTGTTCTCGGTTTTCGTTTTGGCTCTTTTTTTTGTTTTTTGCTCGTGTTCTTCGTTCTGTTTCTGTTTTCCGTTTGTTTTCGTTGTTGGCGTGTTGTTTTTGTTCGTTGCGTGCTTGTTTTTGCGTTTGTTTTTGCTCTTCGGCTTTTGCTTTTGCGCGCTCGTTTTTTGCGCTGGTTGTTCGTTGTTCTGTTGTTGTTGTTTTTGTTTCTGTTTTGCTCTGGCCTGCTCTTTTTTGCGTTTTGTGTTCTGCGCGTTGTCGCTTTTCTCTTTCGCCTTCGTTCTGTGTGTGCGGTTTGTTTCTCTCTGCTGCTCGCCGTCGTTGGTTGCGCCTTTTTTGCGTTGTTGCTGGGCTGTTGTGCTGGTCTGGCGCTGTTTTGGCTCGCTCGTCGGCTGCCGCTCGCGTCGTTTTGGCGTTTCTGTTTCCTCTTTTTTCCTCTGTTCGGTTTTTGCTGTGCGCGCTGTGGCGCGCGTCCGTCGCGCTTTGTTTTTCTTTCCGGCTGCTGCTGCTGGCGTCCGCTGCTTCGGGCTGGGCTGCTCGCTGCGCGGCCCGCGGTGCTCTTCGTCGCGTCGGGGCTTCGCGCCCTTCCTGCTGCTTCCGCCTGGCCTTCTCTTCTCCCGCTCGCCTGGCGCCGCGCGGCCGGCGGCGCCTCGTCGCCTCGTCTTCTTTGCTGTCGTCTTTTCGTCCTCTTGCCCTTCTTCGCCCTCTCCGCTCCGCGCCCCCGCGCCTCGCTTGGCCCGCCTTTGCTTCTCTTTCTCGCTCCTTCCCTTCTCTTCCCTTCCGCGCCGCCCGCTTCCGCTCTTTCTCTTCCCTTCTTCTTCTCCCTCCGCCCTCCCCCCCTTCCCTTCTCTTCCTCTTTTTCGTTCCGCTCGGCAGGCATCGCCACCTTCGAGATGGCACAGCAGCTGCTTGGACACTACCGACCGGACGGGACGTGCGACGCTGGTTGGAGTACGTGGCCGCGCGGTGACTTGCGGCTTGGCAGGTACATGCTAATCCGCAAGCGGTGGAAGGGAGCAAAGCCCATGTCGCTGTTTAAGGTTCGGTTGCGGGCGGCGTGGATTGGGGCGGACTTACGACCCGACAGCTCGCCGTTCACACCTGGGAGGCGATGGACAAGCACGACACGCTCAACCAGGCGGCGGTCGTCGCCTATTACGCGATGGTTTCGCTGGTGCCGCTGCTCGCCTTGCCGACTGCGGCCCTGGGTGTCCAGAGGGGTGTGGCGAACGAAGTGCTGGCCCAATCCGAGCGCCTACTTCCTCCGGAATCCTACACCCTTGTCCACGATCAGGTTCACAAGATTCAGACCGAGGCGCCGATCGGATTGTTGTCTGTCTCGGCGGTCCTGCTGCTGTGGTCTGCCTCCAGCCTGTTCGTGGCGGTGATGGACACGACGAATGCCGCCTATGGGGTTCGTGACCATCGCAGCTGGTGGAAGCGGCGTCTGATGGCTCTCCTTTTGACGCTGATCGAAGTGGCACTCCTGGTCGGTGCCTCGGCGTCGGCGATTGTCTGGCCCATGCTCTCCGATTGGCTGGGTCTGGACCGCTTCGGCTGGCTGGCATCGCCGGCCGCCACGGTCGCACAATGGCTGGTCGTCGTGATCGCGCTGCTCACGGCGTTCGCCCTGGCTTATTTCTTCGGACCGGATGTGAACAACGAGTGGGACTGGATCACGCCAGGAACGACGCTGGGCGTGCTGGTCCTGATCGTGGCGAGCCTGGGATTGCGCCTGTACCTGCACTTCGGCTCCAGCTACAGCGCAACTTCTGGTGCGCTGGCCGGCGTCGTGCTGATGCTGCTGTGGTTGTATCTGGCCGCTCTGGCACTGCTCGTTGGTGCGGAAGTGAACTGCGTCATCGCGCAGGCCGACGCTGAGCGGCGCGGCACCGGCAACTAGGCCGCCAGCTGACGCAGTCCGTGGCGGAGTCAACCCCATTGCGCCACGACGATCCGGGACTCAGACGTAGACGTCTGACGGCAATGCTTTGCCGCATAGCTTTGTGTGGCTCACTTCGTAGAGGCGCCAGGCTCTGCCGTGCTTGTCATTGTGCCGACCCCGGTTCACAAGGGAGTCCAATATCGATCTGCACGGCTCGGATCCGTCATCCTCGGCCGTTAGTGCCCTTCTTACTTCCCCGGAGATGAAAAGCACGTCATCCGTATTCTTACCAGCTGCCGCGAGAACTCGCTGACCCCCGTTGATCCCTTCTCCGATGAAGTTCCAGTCGCCACGCTCGTTCCGCTCCATTGTGTCGGGGCGAATGAGAGGCTTACTCGGATCTTCAGGGCCGCCGCGCCCCCAGTCCCAAAAACAGTAGACAGGCCCGAAGTGAACACCCATCCGGAAGTGGAAGTCGACGGGTTCGCTATGGCGAGCCACGCGGGCCTCCATCAGGCTCGCCAACCAGGCCGCGAAGTAGACAGCGTGCTTCGGGTCCTTCAAGACGAAGATATACCCGTCGCCGATGCAGAGCATGGCCTCGACCGCTTGAAACGCGAACAAGGCAAAGCCGCTCCTCCAAAATCGCCAGTTGCGCACCATCGAGATGATCGAACGAATGATCAGAGCCTGTTGCCCGACCATTTGTAGGGAAAAGTCGGACACATCAATATAAACGAAGCATCGCTCTATAGGCCAGGAGGAGAGTCGCCGAACGTCACCCGCTTCGTCCGTGAGCACCGCGCTCAAGGCACCCTCCTCGCCTTGACCGACCAACCAACTGGACCGCATCCCCATAATCCCAGCGCCACCAGGTTCGAGGTACCGAACATCATGCCGGGTAGATGCTCGCCACAAGCGAACGGGTGATTTGAACTGGTCGTATGGCTTGACGGGCTCAGTGATCACCGCGTATCGACCCTGTGGGTTTTCCTGTGCCCATAACATCACGCCATCACGTTTGCAGTGGTGTATTACAGTCGACACCCCAAGTAACATTTCGTCGCCCGGGATGAAATCGGTGGGTTGCTGCGATGGGAAAAATTGGTCGCCGTTCATCTTAGTGGCCCTCAAGATCCGACCAAGTCACTTTGTCGCCGCGGCTTCTCAACGACGCCAACCTCATCCTAGCGCAGCTCCCGATGAGCGATCGTGTTATATACTTTGCTAGACCAACCGATCGTCCTGAGAAACCTAACTACCACCACTCCGCAAGTCTTGCATGGCCCCGACAGAACGAACTGGTTCCATCGCACTTGGCCTCCACCCGTCGTTCCTGTCCACGTTATTATAGGCGAGATGGACACCGCGCGCACCTTGGCCCTGATGCTCGACCCTTCCCTCATCCTCGCCGCCCAGGGTCTGCCGCCCGATTCCTGGCAGCGCGTCCTGCTCCCTCGACGGCCACCTGTGCGGCGAGCTCGAACCCGACACGGAGGTGGACACGGGACGCGCAGGAGCTACTCTGTTTGTAGCCAAAAGCCGGCGAGCACTGGCCGATACGGGTAGAATGAAATGGGCGATCTCCCACCGATAGTTGAGCTTGTGTCGGTCTCCGACGGCTCAACCGTAGTGGCAAACATCGTCAAATTGACGCGGGGAGTCTCGCTCAACGGCATATTGACGGCAAATGGTGGGCATCACTCGGAATTTCAAAAAACGCCCGAGAAAAGGAAAGCGACTACAGCTGGCGATGGGCAAAAACACTTGGCGAATTGAAAAACGATCGCTGGTATGAAGCGGTTGCCGTCCAAACGGACGATGAGAACGTTCAAGGTGCGATACTGTACTGGCTCAATACAACTTCCTTTATCGACCAGGGGCAAGGCGCTGTTTACGTCCAGGCGTTGGCCACGGCCCCACGCAATCGCCCGTGGCTGGTCTCAGCGCCTCTGTATCGTGGAACCGGCGATGCCTTGTTATTTCGAGCCGTGGTCCACAGTTATCTGCTCGGCCTAAAGGGAATCGTCAACCTCGAAGCCTTTGACGATCCGAGATTGCTGAAATTTTACGAGCGTCGCGGGTTTTCCGTCGTTGGCCGCGAAGACGAACTCCCCAAGTTGGAACTCGGCGCAACGGAAGCTGCGTCCTGGCTGCGCGAGGGAGGGTTTGAGATATGACGAAGAAACATGACGAGGCGCCGTCCGTCATCGGCAAGCCACCGAAACACTATCTTCGCAAAGATCTTGACGATCTGAGCACGGTGGTCGCCGAGTCGGACCTGGATCTTCACATCCTGCGCCTGCTGAGCTTGCACCCGGCGTTGAAGGTTCGCTTTCGAAATCACGACCTTGCCGCGCTCGACGATGCCACCAAGGAGGTACTGCTGAAAGACATGAACCAAGTGCTGGGGGTACGTCCACTGAGAAAGCGCCGCCCATGATGGATATCGAGCAGGCGAAATGCTTCACAGAAATGCACTTCCCGAATGGGCCGGAGCGACTGGCGACCGAGATGGGCATTGACGTCCACGAAGGCCCGATTTCCGGGTGCGACGGTTGGGTGCTCTCTGGTCCCGCCGGTGTGTTGATCCGCCTGAATAGCGGTGCATCCAAGAATCGTCGCCGTTTCACATTGGCCCACGAACTCGGTCATTTGTTGCTCGGTGTGCCGACGGTGGTCGGGGAAACAGTCTACGACTCGTTGAAGTCCAACGATGCCGAAGAGCGTCAGGTCAATGAGCTAGCGAGCGAGCTCTTGCTGCCGAAGAGTATCGTTCAGCAAGCTTTGCCTTCGACTCCTGTCGTGGCCGAACAACTGCGGAAACTTGCGAGAAAAGCAAACATATCGGAGCTTGCGGTCGCAATTCGCGTTGCTAATCTCGCCAAGGATGTCGGACTCATCAACGCCTCTGTGGCCTTCTTCCGAGACGAAGTTTTCGAGTGGCATTGGTCCAGAACGCTCACGATGGCACCAGAAGTTGCGACCAAGTTGCTTGAGGCGACGAAGCAAGCCGCGCCACAGGCAGCCCGAATTCCGCGTAAGCACACGAACGATGTCATCGTCGCGTCGATGATAGAGAACCCCGGCTTCCATTCGGCTACGCTGTTCGTGCAGCTTCTACCGGCCGATATCGGCAATCAGCTGTCAAAGACAGAAAAACGGCAACAGCTTGAGGACTTCCTATTCAAGAATGACGATCAATTCCGGATGCAGCTTCAAGGTGTTTTTGGCGCCTTCCGGCCCAAATGCACGGCATGGTCGCTTGATGTCGCCGTCGAGGAATTCTTCAAGCAGAAAGGCAAACGCTGGACCGGTGCGCGCGGCACCCGTCTTAACAGTGAGAAGGGCCGTGAATACGTGCGATTGCGTCTTCAGGAATGGTGTCCCGAAACGTAAGATCGACTGCGTGCCGTCGGGCGAAACGTATCCCACCGCCCCCTCCCCGCCACCCATCGCCCCTCCCGCTTTCATCATCAGAGCATGTCACTCATCGGAGCTTTTTGACTTACGGCGAATTGTTACTCACAAACGGGGTGTTATGCGATGGCCAAAAAGGGTCGAAATCTGTTCTGCGAGGTGTAAAGCTGTTACGCGATTTCAATATTCCCCGCATTTCGAGTGGCTCGTAACAGTTCAGGCTACTCGGGGGTGAGCCCCTGTTATCCGTTACGAGATGAGGGAGAATTTGACGTAAGTCCGCGAGCGCCAGCGAGGGGCACACCTTTCGCTGGCGCTCGGGACGGGATGAAGTCCACTACAAACAGCGCAGGAACGCAACCAGGTCTTCCTTCTCTTCCTTCGTAAGCTGCACGCCGAGAACGAGGTTGAAGAACTCGACCGTGTCGTCCAGTGTCAGCAGCCGGCCGTCGTGTAGGTACGGCGGCGAATCCTTGATGCCGCGCAGGGGGAATGTCTTGATCGGGCCGTCGATCGAGGCCCTGCGGCCGAGGACCATCTTCGGGTCGAAGAAGCGCTCCGTCTTCAGGTTGTGCATCAGGTTGTCGGTAATAGAACGGAGCGGGGTGGCAGACGGCGCATCTCGCCTTGCCGAAGAAGATCGTCTCGCCGCGCAGCTCGGCCTCCGTCGCCTTCTTCTTGTCGAGCCGGCCGAAGTCGTCGAGCTTCGGAACTGGCGGGAAGTCGAGCAACTCCTCGAACTCGGCCATCGCATGGACCTGGCTGCCGCGTTCGAGGTGATTGGCGCCCTTCCGCACCGCGGTGTCCGGTTCGCCGTCGAAGTACGCCGCCCGCTGCTCGAACTCGGTGAAGTCCTCGACCGTTTTGAGCGCGCGCTGCGAGCCGAACAGGCGCTGGACGTTGACGCCACGCAGCGACGGCACGTCGATGCGGTGCCGGAACGGCTGCGGCCGAATATCGCCGACGATGTGTGTCGCCGCGTTGGTGTGGCCGAGACGATTCGCGTTTACGTCCGCTCGGAGAAGGGGTTTGAACCAGTCGGTTATTGAGCTCTGGACTACACGTCGCGCCGGGCAAAATAGACCATGCCGACGAGCGCCGCCGAGCAGGACAGCGCCAGCGACCAGGCGGTGAGACGACCGATCAACGCCAGGTTGTAATGGCCGCGGAACATATACGGTAGGTTCTGCACCAGCTTGTCGAGGGCGCGATATTGGTCCGGCAGCAGCGACAGGATGAAGCCGCCGCCGAACAGCACGCCCCACAATACCGCGATACCCGTCAACGTGCTGTTCGCCACGGCACTCACGGTCACGCCCACAGTGATGACGGTCGAGAGCAGCACCGCGACGGTCGCCAGCGCGACGATGCTGCCGCCGAGCGACAGATCCTCGTGCAGGAAAAAGAGACCCGATACCAGCGCGAAGCCGGCGAGCACGAGATACGTTCCCAGCACCGCCGCCAATCGCGCATGCCACTTCCCGAGGAAGTACTGATACCGGCTGATGCCGCGGCTGAGCACGGAGTCGGCCATCGTGCCGCGCTCCGAAGAGATGGCACCCGCCGTCAGCACGACGATGATGCCGACGCTGCCGAGGACGGTCCAGCGCATCAGCACGTTCATGAAGTCGGACGTGGGGAAGACAAGACCGGTGGTGTGATACGGACCGAGGTTATAGAGCAGAAACCCGACCGACGCCAGGACCGACGCCAGGACCCAGAAGCGATAGATCCAGCTCCGCATCGTCTGGTGGATGTCAGCCTGGAAGACTGCCCAGTAGGGAAGCCAGCGATTGAATGAGATGGGCTTCTTGACGGCGGTGGATGCTTCCATGCCACACCTCGGAAGAATGGAACGCGGATAACGCGGATTCAACGGATTCGCGCGGATAGGAATAATGAGGGGAAATGCAGGCGATCCTCATTTTTTTCTCTTTCAGATCCGCGAAAATCTGCTGTATCCGCGTCATCCGCGTTCTATGATGTTTCTCACTCGGAAGAATGGAACGCGGATAACGCGGATTCAACGGATTCGCGCGGATAGGAATAATGAGGGGAAATGCAGGCGATCCTCATTTTTTTCTCTTTCAGATCCGCGAAAATCTGCTGTATCCGCGTCATCCGCGTTCTATGATGTTTCTCACGCCGCATCGTTCTGATAGATCCGCGCGAACCCGCGCTGCTCTTCCTTCTCGACCAGATCCAAAAACGCCTGCTCCGTTTGCTGACCGACGCTGCGGATGCTCACGAGCGCGACCTTCTGCTCCGTCAGGATCGACATGACGCTGGCCAGCGCTGCCGTGTTGACGGCCTCCTCGTCGAGGTACATCTCCAGGCGGCGATGACGGAGGTTCACCATCTTGAACTCACTGATGCCGCGGATGGCCTGTAACGCCTTGGAGATCGCCTTCTGCTCGCCTTCCAGATCCAACTCGAAGTGGTTGCGGCGCATCCGGCCCTTGAGGTCCTGGAGCGAGCCGCAGTAGATTAACTGTCCGTGACTGAGGACGGCCGCATGGTTACACACCTCGTCGATGTCGCTGAGGTTGTGGCTGGAGACGATCAGCGTCTTCTCACGGGCCAGCGTCTTGATGAGTTCGAGCATCGAACGCCGGGCTTCGGGATCGAGGCCGTGCGTCGGTTCATCCCAGACGAGCAAGTCCGGCTCGTTGATGAGGCTGGCGGCCACGGCGAGACGGGCGGTCATGCCGTTGGAGAAGCCGGCGATCGGGTTGCCGGAGACGTTCAGCAGATCGACGGCCCGGATGAGCGAGGCGAGCCGCGGCTTGCGAACGTCGGCAGGCAAACCGAACAGCCGGGCCATGTAGTCGAGGTACGTAATCGGCGTCATACCGCTGGGAAACTGCGGATTGGTCGGGATGTAGCCGATGCGGCGGCGCAGATCGGCGCTGTTGGGCGTCATCGTCTTGTTGAAGACTTTCACCCAGCCGGCCGTCGGTCGATGCAGGCCGATGATGAGGCGCAGCAGAGTCGTCTTGCCGGCACCGTTGGATCCGAGAAGGCCGAGAACGCAGCCCGGTTCGAGGCGCAGCGTCACATCGTTCAGGGCGATCTGACGGTTCTGATAAATCTTGGTGAGCTTGAAGGTTTCCACCACAAGCTCACTGGTCTTCTCGGCCACAACGACACCTCCCTGCCGACCGACTTGGACTCGCCTTATACACCAATGGCTTGCGGCTTCCTAGCCCAAGAGGTTGAACCGCGACCGCTGGACGAACGTAATGACGCCTATGCACCGAGGCCTGTGAGAAAAGCCGGTCAAAGCCGCGTGAATGCGGGCAACCAGGGCAAGATGGTCCGGATATTGAGTGGTGGATAAGATGCCGCTGTTCGGGGCGCCTTGACTGAAAGTGCTTGCAAAAATAGCGAAGACGCGAAAGCTGTGCCTGAACTTACAAGTCAGCAACCGGAGTGTTGCGGGCTTCTCCGGTCGCTGACTCTCGCCATCGCGGCGTCAACTCTTCAAGACAGCTTCCACGGTTCTCGATACGGCCGGCTCAGCATCTTGGCGGCCTCGGCGTCGTCCAGGATCTGTTCCTTCACCGGGTCCCACTTGAGCTTCGTCCGGCCCAGGCGCATCGCGATGTTGCCCAGGTGGCAGATCGTGATGGACCGGTGGGCCGTCTCGACCGGTGCCGCCGTCTCCTTGCGCGACATCACGCAGTCGATGAAGTTGCGGTAGTGGTTGTCGCTCTCGTAAAGGTGAATCTCATTCGGCCCGATCTTGGAGTCGAGGATCGACTTCGGATTGGCGTCGTGGCGTGCCGCGGTTGGCCCAGACCGAGCCCTCGCTCCCCTCCCAGGTCACGCCGCTCCGCTCCTTGTTCGAGACGATCAGCTTGACGCCGTTGGCGTAGATCGCCTCGAAGTAGAACTCCGTGGCCGTGTTCCACAACTCGTCCGGCGGGAACACGCCCTTGGCGTTGCGGATCTCGATCGGCCCCGTCTGTTCGGTCCCCATGCCCCACTGGGCGCAGTCGGGATGATGGCCGCCCCAGTCGGTCACCTGGCCGCCCGAGTAGTCGTAGATCCAGCGGAAATTCACGTGGCAGCGCGCCGGCGCGTAGGGCGCCTTCGGCGCGGGACCGAGCCAGAACTCGTAGTCGAACCCTTCCGGCACCGGCTCGGGTTTCTTGCGGTCGCCGGTCTTGCCGTAGTCGGGCCGGCCGCCCGGCAGACCGCAGCGGACGGTGTGCAGCTTGCCGATCCGCCCGTTGCGGACCAACTCGCAGGCGCGGCGGAAATTGCTGTCGGAGCGCTGCTGGCTGCCCGTCTGGAACACGCGGTTGTACTTCTTGACCGCGTCGCTCATCGCCCGTCCTTCGGCGATGGTCAGCGACAGCGGCTTCTGACAGTAGATGTCCTTGCCCGCCTTGGCGGCCGCGATGACCGGCAGGGCGTGCCAGTGGTCCGGGGTGCAGATCAGGACGGCGTCGATGTCCTTGCGGGCGAGCAGCTCGCGGAAATCGGTGTAGGCGTCGCAGCCCTTGTACTTGCCGGATTTCTTGTCGGCGGCGTAGTGCTCCTCGACGAGGCGGCGGGCAGGCTCTCGGCCGGCGACCTTGCCGTCCCAGTAGCCGGGGCCTTCCTTGTTGACGTCGCAGACCGCCACGACCTGGACCCGGCTGTCGCCCAGGAAGCCGCGCAGGTCGTTGAAACCCTGATTGCCGGTGCCGATGATGCCGAGCGTGATCCGGTCGCTCGGGGCAACCTTCTCATCGCCGGTAGCAGACATCGGCGAGAGCAGCGTCGTGCCGAGGGATGCAGCGGAGGCCGCGGCAACCTGCCGGAGGAACCGTCGGCGTGTAGATCGAGGTGGCTGATTCACGGGTTGCTCCTGGTGTGAGAGAGGCATCGCGCCGGCAGCTCCCTCGGAGCAGATGCTGCCCCGGAACGCGGCCGGCCATTCGTCGAACGGGAGTATAAGGGCTGCCACAGAGGATTGCAAGTTGCGGTCAGATGTCGAGTGCAAACTCGCAATTGCGTCATGAATGGTTTTTCTAAGCCCGACGCGTAAGCGAGGGTTGCGCTTCTACCCTCGCTTACGCGTCGGGCTTAGAAAGACGCACTTGTCCTCCGCGCAGGTCACCGTTGAGTGCCTGTGCGAAAAGAAGTGTGAACGATGCCGACCACCTGCCCAAGTATTCGATCGCGCGGCACGCAGCCGAAGGTGCGGGAATCGATGCTGTCAGCGTCGTCGCCTCTCACGAAGAACTGCCCGCACGGCACGGTTGTCCCTGATGGGTAACCGTCCCGCAGAGCGTCGCCTGGCCCAGCTATAATACGCTTGACCAGCCGTCTCCCATCGACGGGCGAAGTAAGGACGACCACGTCGCCGGGCTGCGGTCCCGACCACCGCAATGCGCAGACATTCGTGAAGGGCAGCCGGAAGCCATAGGCCAGTTTGTTCGTCAGGATGTAGTCGCCGTCCCGCAAAGTCGGCCGCATTGACCCGCCAGCCACACGACCCAGATCGGCTACAGAGCAGCGCAGGAAAATGCCCAGCGCCAGAACGATCAGTCCGAACTTGACTCGGCGACGCCGGGTCCGAAGGAGACGAGGAGATAAGGAGACAAGGAGACAAGGAGATGCGAGGCCCGCCGCTCGCGGCTTAAGGCGTTGAAGCATTTCTCCAAGTGAATCAACCATTCTCCTTCTCTCCTTGTCTCCCTGTCTCCTAGTCTCCCTGTCTTCTACCTCTGCCCGTCAAGAAGCGTGAATGGAAAGAGGAAGGGGAACGCGGCGCCTGGGGCGTACAAGTCGCCGGAACACGCGCGGTGCCTTTCTGCAAATCAGTCGAATCATCTGAAGGATCCCGAACGGTACAGAGCGCGACGGTCCGAGACCCAAATCGAATGCGGCCTTGATCGGCGTGGACTCGTTCAAGCCAATGCCCTGATAGCGCAGCCGGCGAACGATCTCGACCGGATGGCGCAGGTAATGGACAAGAGGCCGTTCCGGTCCGCCGCCCCAGCACCAGAGTACCGCCCGTTCGATTCGACGAGGCACGGTGGCGACCAGACCGGCCACAGGGGGAATCGGGACGGTGAGAAGCCGGGAGGCCAACCCGAGGACGCAGGATGCCCAGTTCGTGAGCTGCTTGTTTCCTCGGAGAAACACGTCCCAGTCAAACAGCGCGGGCAGGGCTTCGAGACAGACGCCCACGTCGCAATGCCACAGCGGCCGGGCCATCCCGTGGCGGGCCAGGTGCAGACACAGCAATCGGAGCTGGTCTTCTGGTCCGAGCACGCGCACGGCAGTTTGGCCCAGCGACTCCAGACGCGAGCGGCGGAATAACTCGTCCCACGACCGATCGGGCAGATCGGGAATGTCGGCATGAAGGTCCACGAGGCAGGGAAGGGGGCCGGACAGTGCGGTCAGTGCGGTTTCCAGCTGGCCGGCGGGGACGCACAGATCGACGTCGCATGAAGGGCGCAATCCCGGTTCGGGATAGAGACGGGCCGACGACCAACCCTTGATCAGAATCGGCTCGATCCCAACGGACCGCAGGCGCGGCAACAGATCGTGGATCGCGGCCTCGCGGTCCACGGCCCGCAAGGTCTGCTGGCGATAGTGCTGCCGTAATTCACGACCATCGCGGGAGGTCCGTAGGGGCGACTCACGCAAGCGGTGCCAGACCAAACTGCCGGCGCCGCCTGCCGCCAACAGGGGAAGGATCGCCTCCAGAACCGCCGGATTTGGTTCGAGGAGCGGCGGCGAGCGGCGCCAGGCACCAGCCAGGATCGCCGCCACTGCCTGGCCGCGACATAGGGTGTTGTGCTCCACTCGTCTGTCGGCAACATTCGCCAACAACGATCCTCCCGATGATCGACGAAGAGGGTTCGTCAGCCGCAGACTCCAGCATTCTGCGCGACGCCGTTACACGACAGTCCCGCGCAGCACGTCCCTTGCTGACCGGATGCCGCGGCCACGCAACTCTGTCCTTTCGACCGGCACGGCGGCGGTTTCGAGGGCGAACCCGACGGCCCCACGTTCACATTCACGTTGAGTGTCGGCTGGATGGTTACGCTGGAGGAGGAAGCACCGCCGCCGTTCCCCCCAGACGACGACTGCGCGGCTGTTTTGGTAGCGACGGACACGATCAACGGCAGCACGGCAGCAGCGACGGCGAGCTTTTTAAGAACATCACGACGAGAGACGCGGTCGGCGGACGACAACGGCGGAGGCGACTTCTCCAGGAGGTTTCGGCGTCCCAATTGCTCCAGCGCCAGGCCGACAAGTTCAGTGGCCGGGACGATCCCCGTTGCTCCGGCGACGATGCGCATCAATTCGTCTTCGGAAGTTTTGCCGTCGCAGTTCCGCCAGACCAGCGCGGCGACGGCGTTGAGACAATGTCCCTTGTGCCGTTTGCGATCGTAAACCAGCGTTTCCTCCGGCAATTCGTGGACGGTCAGGTATTCGCGCCTGGCTCGGGGAAACATCGGCGTTCCTCTGTGCGTCTACTATGCGAGATCGGCGACCCCGCTGCGTATGTGGCCGGGTTTTGCGACTTTCACCCGGCAGTTTACGCCGTCGGTTCGCCCTGATGGACCGACGGCGTGCGTGGTGCCGTCCAGCGCCTCCAGCAATCGTGCCGCCGTCTCCTTCGCCTCGCCTCGCGTTCCTCGGAAGATCAGCGCCGGCGTCACGGCTTTTTCCAGCACACGGAAGGCGCCCTCGGGGTCCAACTGGGCGGAAAGAGTGTCTGCGCATCAGCGCCAGAACCGCCTGGCCCGCCGTCAAGGGACGCGGCCGCCAGCGCCCGCCAGCAAGGTAGTTCGTGACCGCTACCAAACCGACCGGCAGCGCTTGCTCCCCTGTGCAGCCGCCAAACTCTTCCGGCCCGCATCGCCGCGACGAGTTTCCGTTCGCGCTGCGGATCGACAACTGGCGGGCGAACGGATGGACGAAGCCGTGCTGATCCAGCACCGCGTATTCATCGGAGTAGTAGGCGGCGCCGGCACGTAAGAGAGCAGCGACCAGTGTGCTTTTGCCCGCACCGCTCGCGCCCGGCAACAGGATTGCCTGGCCGCGCCAGCCCACGACTCCGGCATGGACGAAAACGCGGTTGGCCGCGTACTCAGCGATATAAAGGTGCAGGTGCGTTTCCAGCGCGTGCAGCGCCTCGTCGAGGTCCAACGACCGGATGTGCCGTGTGAAGCCGCCGTAGAGGAGATGGTAGTTCCTCATGTGCGGCTCCGTTGAGGCACAACCGACGCGCAGGGAGAACAGGTGATCCACGAGAGGGGAATGACCCGGCTCCCAGCCCGGCGGCAGCAGTCTCCCGAACTCGGTCCAGCACGACGGGCGCGTTAGTGCGCACGCCGATGCGCCGGCCGAAAGCGTAAATACTGATCCCAGCCGCCCAACCTAGGCGGTCGATTTTCTGCATTCAGGTCGAAGAAGTAGCGTATCGCGGCAGAATGCGCTCGATCATGGCCGTTGCCTCCCTGCAAGGGTTTAGATGTTGAGAGAGTATACCGAACTCACCGGAATCAAGGGAATAGGAGATGCGGGGATGGCGTGCGTTGGATGACCTGGGTGTGGCAAGGCCAGGTGGAGAAGGTGATCGCCGAGTTGGCGGAACGGCAGGCCATGTTAGGCTCGCCCACGGTCGAAGATGGCGACACGCAGCCGTGTGTGGTGGTGAGCACGGCGCTGGGTTACTTACAAAACCACGAGGACAAGATGCGCTACCCAGCATACCGCCGTCGGTGCCTGTCGATCACGTTGAGTTACGTCGAGTCGGCCGTCAAGCAGTTCAACCAACGCGTCAAGGGCACCGAGAAGTTCTGGACGGAAGAGGGTGCGGAAGCCCTGTTGCAACTGCGTGCCGACTTCCTGAGCCCTACGTGCGTTCTGGGCGAGTTCTGGCAAGATCGGCATGGCCGGCAACTACCCCAGGCAGGGTCAACGGCGGGTAACAGGTTTGTGGCGGCACGTTTCCAACGTGCCGGGGATTCTCGGCACGTTGGAAACGTGTCGCCACAAACCTGTTACCTGTAGCCGGCCGAAATTGAACCATGCCCTGCCCCATGAATGGCTAGTCTGCCTTACGGCCCGTTCTGAAAACCCTCCGTAAGGCAAAGCTGTGCGGCAGAGAGGAATGTCTACCCCACGGGGCCACTCAATTGGACTTTTATTGAACGATGCCGAGATTCGATGTGCCTCTGGACAACAACGACCGACGCACCGAGCGAATAAACCTCTATTTAGCGTCGCGCTGCTTCATCTCCTCCGCGACCCGCGAAATACGCGTCCAGGGCGAAGACGTTCGCAGGAGAAGCCGAACGCGATCCCCGGTTCTTCGAGCGCAGGGCCGCGAAGGTCGGGATGGTCATCGCGAACGCCGAGTCGTCGCCCTGGTCCGTCGCCGTCGTTTCCGACCTACCGTTGTTTTCGACGACCGAGTTCGCCACCGGCGTCTCCACGACGACCGCGGCGAGCGGCTGCGCCGCCGGCGTTGGTGCCGACGCCACCGTGAGCGCATTGGCGGCCGGCGTGTCTACGACCGCGGCGAGCGGTTGCCCGTCCGTCATGGGTGCCAATGCTGACGACGAGCGGATGGGGCGGTCATGGTCCCGTCGCCATCTACCGGGACGTCATCCTCCATCGCTGGCGCCAGGTTGACCGGCTGAAGAGCCGAGGATACGCCCGCTATCAGCACGGTTGCCGAAACGTTGCTCACCGCGACCGGGAACATCGGCGCCGGCGAGGTAAGCGCTTCCTCTGCGCGGCCGTCGGCGGTGACCGGCACGACCGGCGGCGTCGGCGGCAACAGAGCCTCGACCACTTCCACCGCCGACACCGACTCCGACGGCGGCATGGCGGCCAACTCGGCCGGTGCAGTCTCGGCCACGCTGACTGAAACTGGCGTCGGGGCCAGAATCGTCACGATTCCGTTCGCCGAGTTGGCGCCGCCGAGTGGTGCCGGAACTCAGCGTGAACGCGCCCTGCGTGTCGGCGACCATCGTCGAGATGACGTTGAACCCGCTCGGGTTGACCGCCGATACCAGGTTGATCGCCGTCGCGCCGGGAACCGCGGTCCCGTTGACGTGGAAGTTAATCGTTACCAGGCTGCCGCCGGCCGGGTCGGTGATCGGCGTGCTGCTGAACAGCGTGATACCCAATTCGCCCGTAGCCTGGTTCACCGCCACTTGCAACGTCCAGCCCGTACCCGATGCCGGCACCGTCCCGAGTGAGACGTCCGCGGCCGACACGCTCAGCACCGATGGGTCGTACTTCAGACGCCAGCGTGGCTTCCGTCATGCCCGCGTTGGCCGCCGGCACCGGGTCGTCGATGTTCACCGGCACCATCACGATGCCTCCGAGGCCCGGCGCTCAGGTCGGTCGGGATGCTCACCGTCGGATCAGGACCCGACGGGTTGTTGCTCGCTGGGCCGGCATACGGCGGGAGCTGCGCCGGGTTGCCGCCGGTGAAGACCGAGTTGAGGATCGTAGCGTCGCCCGAGTCCATCAGGCCGTTGTCGCTCAGATCCCCGATGATGACCGGGTCCACGATCGGGAAGGCGCCGAAACCGCTATCCGCCTTGCCGGCCACGCGCACAATATCCACCGAGTCCGCACTGGTGTAAGCGGAGCCGCCGAGGCCGGTCGCGTCGCCAGGGAAAGCGACCACGTGCAGGCCGTCGCTGGTGACGACCGGCACCGTTCCGCCGTCGATCGTGTTGTTGGAGCCGCTCGTCAGGTCGAAGTGCAGCAAGTCCAGCGACTTGTACTGGGCGTTGGTCGGCACCGTGGCCGTCAGACCGCCCAGCAGCACCGATCCCAGTGTCCCGAGGTTTACGCCCGCCGTACTGTGGAAGGTGATGGTCGCCTGGGCGGCACTGCCCGCCCCGGACGTGGCCACCGTGAAGGTCGCCCCGCTCAGGCTCGAGTTCACGGTGCCGCCGCTGATCGTCAGCAGGCTGGCGTTGTAGTCCAACGTGAAGGTGGCGCAGGTCACGTTGGCCGGCGCGTTGGGGTCGGTGATCGTGATCGTCGAACCGCTCGGTGTGAGCGAGTTGACGCTCACCGTCATCAGGCTGGGGTTGGCCACCGTGGCGGCGAACGTGACGGTGGCAGCCGAGCCCGCGACCGACACGCTCACGTTGCCGGTGCCGACGTTCGCCAGCGCCGCCAGTCCGTTCTTGATGTTGGTCGCCAGCGTCGTCGTGTTGCTGCTCCAGGTGATGGCACCCGTGCTCGAGCCGTTGAACGTCAGCCGGAAGGTGCCGCCCGTGACGCCGCTGCTGAAGGCAACCGTCTGGGTCGAGGCCAGCAGGGTCAGGTCGATCGGAATGCCCACCGCGGGACTGGAGTTGTTGGGCACGTTAATCAGGTCGGTGCTGTCCGGACCGCGGGCGAAGTCGGGAACAGTCACGACCACGGTGTTCGCGGCCAGCGGGCTGACCGTGAACGTCGCCGCGTAGTTGCCGCTCCCGGACGTGCCGTCGCTGAGGCCGTCCAGCAGCAGGCCGGCCGCCGTCTCGAAGGCCTGACTGCCGCTGACCAGGGTGGCCGTATACGTGTCCGCCGGCAGCAGGCCCCAGGTGTTCGACAGCGGCAGGCCGTTGGTGCCCGCTTCCGTCGTCTTGATGAACGTGACGGTCTGGTTGTTCGAGGAGATGACCAGCGAGCCGGTAATTGACTTGCCGGTGGTGTTCGACACCAGCGTCACGTCGGCGGCACCGTCGTTGGAGGACGACGAGTTATAGAGGTTGAGCTGGGCGGTGTTGCCGCTGTTGGTGTTGTTGAACGGCTGACTGAACGTGGCCGTGAACCCGGTCGGAGTCGCGATGAACGAGGTCACGGCCAGGGTGACGTTGAACGCGCTGGAGTTGGCGCCCGTCAGACTACCGGTCGCGCTCTCGCCCAACTTGTAAGTGCCGGCGGTGTTGAGGATCAGGTTGCTGAAGGTGGCGACGCCGTTGTGGACCGTGACGGTCGTGGTGCTGCCCGCCGTAAAGCTGCCGGGGCCGCTGGCGACGGTCACCGTGACCTGATCGGTCTGGTCGGTGGTGAGGACGTTGCCGAACTGGTCTTCGACCGCCGCTTGCACGGCCGGGTTGATGGCAAAGCCCCCCGCCGTGTTGACGGGCTGGACTCCGAAGGCCACCTTGCTGGCCGTGGCCGCGTTGACCGTCTCGGTCAGCGTCGCCGCGGTCAGCGGGCTGTCGGCGGCGGTCAGCACGGGGCTGCCAGACAGCGTATCGTTGTACTTGAAACTGGCGCTGCTCGCACCGCTGGCGATGGTCACACTGGTGATCTGCGTGTTACCGGTCGCGTTGTCGCGGAACTGGCCGGCCGACGACGTGGTGGACAGGGCGATCGTCTGCGTGCTGGTCGCGGTGGCCACGTTGTTGAACGGATCTTCAAGCTGCACCGTGATCGTTCCGGAGGTCACCCCGGCCGTCAGGGTCTGCGCCGTCGTAGTGTACACCAACTTGCTGGCTGCCGCCGCATTGACCGTCTCTGTTTGCGTCACGGTCTGGGTCGTCAGCGCCGTGTCGGTCGCGGTGATGGTGGGGGTTCCCGCCTTCGTATCGGTGTACGTGAAGGTGGTCGTGGTGTGGCCCGTCGGGATGCTGAGCGGCGTGCTCGTGAAACTGCCCCCGGACGAGTTCGTCGTCAGGTTGATGGTCTGCGTGCCGCTGGCTGTCGCCACGTTGCCGAACTGATCCTCCAATGTGACCGTGATCGTCGAGGACGGCGTCCCGGCCGTCAACGTCTGAACGCTGGGTGTCAACGCCAACTGGTACGCCGCCGCCGCGTTGACTATCTCCTGTTGCGTGACGGTCTGGGTGGTCAGTGCCGAGTCAGTCGCGGTGATGGTCGGCGTTCCCGTCTGCGTGTCGATGTACGTGATAGTGGCTGTGCTTGCTCCGGTGGCGATCGTAACGAAAGTCGCTGGTGTGAACGAACCGCCCGATGAAGTCGTGGTCAGAAAAACCGTCTGGGTGCCACTGGCGGTTGCCACGTTGCCGTAGCGATCCTCCAACGTGATCGTGATTGTTCCGGACGCCAGCCCGGCGATGGTGTTGATCGGCTGTGAGGTGAAGACCAAGTGCGTGGCCGGTCCTGGATTGACCGTCTGGGGCACGGCACTGGACTGGCTGCCGCTAAGATTCGAGTCGCCGGCGTAAACCGCGAAGAGGTTGTGCGTCCCGCCGCTCAGGTTCGAGACGGGAACCGTGTCCGTGCCGTTCGTGAAGGCGCCGGTCGCCACGATCGCGTTGCCGTTACCGGCATCTTCCAGATTGAAGAGTTCGCCGTTGGGAACACCACCGGTCACGACTACCGTGAAGTTGACAAACTGGCCGGCGGTTGACGGGTTCGGGCCGTTGTCCGTTATGCTCGTCGTCGTGATGGGCATGCTGATTGTCAGCGTGAAGCTCTGGCTGGCCTGGCTGCCCACGCCATTATTCGCGGTGAACGTCAGGTTGTACACACCGTTGGCAGCCGTGGTGCCGACCGCGAGCACGCCGGTGGACGGCGTGAAGGTGACGCCGCTCGGCAGCGTAACCGTCTCGGCAAGTGTCGGCGACGGCGAACCGGTGTCGGTCACCGTGAAGTTACCGCCGGTGCCGCCCACGAAGGTGACGTTATTGGTGCTCGTGATGGCGGGTGGGGTGCCCGCGGAAAAGCTGACGTTGGAGACCCCTAAGCCATTGCCCCCACTCACTCCTGTTCCCTTGTTCCAGTAGATGACGAGAGTCTGCCCCGGTCCCCAGGTAAGGCCGCTCACCGTGCCATTGACCGATACTTGGTTGGCAGGCAGAGTCCCGTCTTCGGTACCACTCGTGCCGCTATTCGGCGGAGTGAAGCCCAGGGAAGGAACGTTGGTTGCCGATCCCGGTGACGCGGTCGTTCCGGTGAAGCCCGTGCCACCGACTTGATAGAAGAAACTCAGCGGTGTCGTGTCGACCGTCGCACCCTGATACCATTCCTCGCCGGTATAGGAGAGCGTGAAGGCGGTTAAGGTTGCGCTGGTGTTGTTCACCAAGATCGCGCCGAAGCTCGAAGCGACCGAAGTAGTCGAAATGGCGCCGAGCGCTTCTCCGTTGGCAGGGGTTCCGTCGTCGAAGGCAAATAAGGCGCCCGTCGTTGCGCTCGCCGGGCCCACTGCCATTTTATTGGTGCTCGCCCCACTCGCGATATTTTCGGAATACCACCCGGCCAGACCGTCGCCGGCGCCAAAACCGTTAGGAAAAGTCCCCGTCAGATCGTAGGGACCCTGACCGGGCGAGCCTGTGCTGACTGTCGCGACCTGAGCGGTGGTCGGCAACGCGCTGAAATTCTGCGTCGTGCTGCTCCCGACGGTAGCGTACGCGATGGTCGGCAGTTCCGTGAGTGTGAAAGTTTGCGGGGAGCCGGTGCCATTCGCATCGGTTGCCGTAAGGGTGAAAGAAGTCGTGGTCGTTGTCGATACGGCCGGTGGTGTGGTAAAGCTGATGAGGCCGGTGTTGACGTTCAGGCTCGCCCAGCTCGGGAGGGCCGGACTGACGCTGAACGTTGGACTGCCCGAACTCGTAGTCGTTAGCTGGAATGAACTCGGCGTCACTCCGGCGTAGGCGGTGACGTTGGCGCGCTGGTAATCGACGGCCCGGCTGCCACAAACGTCGCCGAGAAGTTCACGTTGGCGACCCCTAGCCCATCGCTGGTGCCGGCGCCCGCCCCTTTATCCCAGAAAATGGCGAGCGTTTGCCCACTCGTCCAGTTGAAGCCGGTCGCCGTGAAACTGACGGAGACCTGATCCGCCGTCGTCGTGAACGCATCGACATAGGCACCCGCGCCTGTAGTCGGGCCGGTGAAGCTCAGTTGAGACACCGTGGTGTATCCGGTGGTTCCGGTCGGCAGACTTGAGACGCCGGTTTCATACGAAAAACTCAGGCTCGTCCCGGTTCCCGAATTCGCCCACCATTCCTCGCCGGTATAGGAGAGCGTGAACTGGTTAAGCGTCCCGGCGGTGGTGTTGGTGAAGATCGCGCCGAACCGCGAAGAGGTTGAGGACGTCGAGATGGTGCCGAGCGACTGGGAGCCGACGGTTCCGTCGTTGAAGTCGAACAAGGCGCCCGTCGTGGTGCTTGGCTCGCCCTGGCCAAGTTTTTCGGAGGTCGCCGCAGAGGCTATGTTGGCCGAGTACCAACCTGTCAGGCCGGCGGCCCCATATCCGATCGGTGAAGCCGCGATTAAGTCATACGGTCCAATGCCGGCACTGTTCGTGACGATGGTTGCTGTGCCGCCTGCATCCGGCAGCGTGCTGAAGTTCTGCGTGTAGCTGCTTCCTGCCGTCGAATAACTAATTGTCACTGGGGCAACAGTGGCCACCGGCACGGCGGCGCCGCTGCTGACGCCATCGACCGCGACACTGGCATTCAGAACGGTTCCAGCGGTCAGGACGTTCAGCCCGCTGAGGTTGCCGACAATCAGGCTGATGGCGCTGGCGCTGGTCACTGTGCCCGTCACGCCGTTGTCGAAGGTCACGACGTCGTTGGCCGTGATGGTCCCGTCGAAGCCCGTGCCGTTGATCGTCAGGCTCGTCGCATTGTCCACGAGGTTGGCGGTGCTTGACGTCACCGTGGGAGTTGAACTCGCGGCGACGGTGGCTACCGACACGGCGGCGCCGCTGCTAACACCATCGACCGTGACGCTGGCCTTGAGCACGGTGCCGGCACTCAGACTGCCCTAGGCCGCTGAAGTTGCCGACGGTCAGGTTGGTTGCGGTGGCGCCGGTGACGCTGCCCGTCACGCCGCTGTTGAAGGTCACCATGTCGTTGGCCGTGATGGTCGCATCGAAGCCCGTGCCGATGATCGTCATGGTGGCCGCATTGTTCGGCAGGCTGTCGGTGCTGGACGTCACCGTGGGGGTTGACGCCGCGGCAACGGTGGCCACCGCCACGGTGGAACCGCTGCCGGCGCCATCGACCGTGACGCTGGCGTCGAGCATGGTGCCGGCAGTCACGCTGCTCAGGCCGCTGAGGCTCGTCACGGTCATGCTGGTGCCGCTGGCGTTGACGCTGGTCACGGTGCCCGTCACGCTGTTGCTGAATTGCACGCTATCGTTGGCCAAGTTCGGGTCGAAGCCCGAACCAGTGATCGTCATACTGGTCGCATTTTTCGGCAGATTGTCGGTGCTGGACGTGACTGTGGGGGTTGCGGCCGCGGTGAAGCTCACATTGGCGATCCCCAGCCCGTCGCTGGTGCTGGCGCCCGCCCCCTTGTCCCAGTAAATGGCGAGAGTTTGCCCGCTCGTCCAACTGATGCCGGTCACCGTGTTGTTGACGGAGACCTGATCCGCCGAGGTTGTGAACGCATCGACGGAGACACCGGCGCCTGTAGTCGGACCAGTGAAGCCGAGTTGAGACACCATCGTGCCGGCCGTGGTCGTGGTCGGAAGACTCGCAATCCCGAGTTGATACGAAAAGGTCAGGCTCGTTCCGGTTCCCGAATTCGCCCACCACTCTTCGCCGGTATAGGACAGCGTGAACTGGGTCAACGTCTGCGCTGGTGTTGTTGGTGAAGATCGCGCCGAACCGCGAAGTGACCGAGCTGGTCGAAATAGTGCCGAGGGCCTGGGAGCCGGCAGTTCCATCGTTGAAGTCAAAGAGGGCACCCGTCGTCGTGCTCGGTTTGCCCGCGGCGAATTTCTCGGCGGCGACGGTTGTAGCGATATTTAACGCGGACCAACCGCTCAAGCCACTGGCTCCAAAAGCTCCCCCCGTCGACGACGACAGATCGTACGGCCCCTGGACAGGTGAGCCAGTGCCGGTGGTTATGGTTGCAGTGCCGCCCGCATCCGGCAGCGTGCTGAAGTTCTGCGTGTAGCTGCTTCCAGCTGTCGTATAGTTGATCGTCGTTGGCACGCAGCGCTGTTCCAGCGGTTCGAGGCGAAGGCGGATGGACTTCGCCTTGCCCTGGAGGTGACGCCGGGCCGGCTTGGCCTTGCGCTTGCCAATCCAACGCAGGATGTTCAGCAGTGAAAAGGCCATGATAATCTCTCCGTGGAAGCAGCGGTCGATGTAGACTTTGGGGCGGCTCGACGAACGACGATTTCGAACTAAAGACATCTCGATTATTGGCTGTGGTCCATCATCCGACGGCGTCTCGGTGTTGCGATCCGCGCGTGGGGCACATCTTGGAAGCCTCTACGGCACGATGGCCAAGTATCGAGAATTCCGGCCTCCTCTCCGACAATGACCAACATAAACGCGGTCCCGAATGCGATCCTAGTTGTTGGTCGGGTAACCTTCGTTGTCTCTTGGTTCCCCGAGCCAATAACCAATAGGATCAGACATTCGCATTGCGATTTTCGGTTTCCTGTCGGGGTATAGTATGAGACGAGAACCGAAGGGAGATGATGAATTGCTGAAGATTTGGTGAGGCGTTCTACACGGACGACATATTCCGAACTGATGTCAAGATTTGCGGCATTTGCATCGCTGCGATAGTTACGATGTTGACAGACAATTCGTAGCTGTTCACAGCTTTTTCGACATTAGACGTCCTTTGTCACGCACCAATATCTCACGTACTGTCCGAATGGTAGTGCCCGGCCAGTAGAAGTAATTTCAGGGGACGTCTCGTAGCTATGAACTTCCCAAAGATGCTGGGCACGACGAATTATCAATACACCGATCGTTTCCTGGGATCTCGATATTATTGGAAACGAAATGAACGAAAATAACGGGGACGAATCTGTTTTTGGTCAGCGTGTTGTACGGCGGCTAAAAAAAATAGATGCGTCCCCTTTGTTCTCATGAGGGTTACCAAGGAAGGTCGCCTCGTTTCCCTCGTTCCCAAACTTCTGTTCCCTCGTTTCCCTCATTCCCAAATTCCTGTTTGGGAACACTGCCGGGGAAACTCCGTTTCGCGTCGCGGGACGCCGGGGCTGCCTACGGAACGTGAAACAGAGTTTCCCGAAGTGGGTTCCCAAACGGGAGTTTGGGGACCAGAAAAAGGCTTCCTGAGGCGCCTTGCGGTTGCTGGCGAATGCCAGACGTGTGATGAGCGCAGCTGCAAGCGAAGCGGTCCGCCGCCTTTTTTTTTGAATCTTTGCCAATTTTTCCAGAATTCATGTCCACTTTCTGCCCCGAATTGCAATCGGAGCATTATAGAGGCTTCTCCTCCGAACTTCTTCCGACTCTCAACTGAGGTGATGACGCCATGCGTAAGACGACGGGCACCGTCCGCGCCGCGCGCAACCGGGATCGGTTCTCGACCGGACACGCGCTTCCGCACTGGAACGCCGAGGCCAACGACCTGGACTGTTTCGGGCGCATCGTGAAACTCCGCTTCGACGCCGCGAATTTGCGAGCGGTGCTGGACGCATTCGAGGCTCAGGGTTGGCCGCAACGGATCGCCAACCCGCTGCATGCCGACAACGGCGTTCCCGGCAAACGCAAACTGCAGCAGGCGGCCAAGAGCCTGAATCATCGGCTGCGTGGAACAGGCCTGCGGCTGCGGATGGACGGCGTGGCGATGGGTGTGTGTTGGGAATTGTACACATGAGCAAGTGTGGATAAGACCTCCAAAGAGGTCGCAACAAATGATTGACATTCGCCACAATCGTCCATTAGCATCATCAGCGTCGATTGACTCTCTCCCTCATCACGAGAGACCCGTCATGAACTCTCCAATGTTGCCCGTCGGCCTGGATGCCCTCGAGGCCGCTTACGAAACGCTCGGCCGGCTCATCAGCGTCTTCGGGCCGGCTCCCGGAAAGGTTCCGGCACACTCGGCCAAGCATCCGCCAAAACACTACCCAGGTCGCAAGCAACGGTGTCGCAACTACATCAAGTACCCGTCCCCGCAAGGGCTGAAGCCGCGGGCCCTCACGCCGTTCAAGGCGGCGGATCTCTGCGCGGCCTACAGCTTCCCGACCGGCCTCACCGGCGGCGGCGTCATCGGCATCCTGGAACTCTCGACACCCGGCACCGATCCCAATGCGTATTGCGGTTACACCCAGCCGGACCTCGACCTGTTCTCGCAGCTGAACGGTCTGCCGCAGATCATTCCCAGCGACGTATCGGTCAACGGCGGCAAGAACGTACCCGGCGGCGGCGGCGACGGTGAAGTCCTGCTGGACATCGAGGTGGCGGCCGCGGCGTACTTCTACTGCACCGGCCAACTGCCGGCGATCAAGATGTTCTTCGCCCCCAATGACGACGCCTCCTTCGCCGCCGTGATGAACGCCGCCGTGCAAGCCGGTTGCGACGTCCTGTCGATCAGCTGGGGCAAGGACGAAGACGCCTGGGACACGGACACCGCCAACCAGGTGGAAGCCGCGGCCCAAGCCGCCACCGAAGCGGGCTGTGTGGTATTCGCCGCATCCGGCGACAACAGTTCCGGCGACGGCGCTGCTAGCGCCAACGTGGACATGCCATCCTCGTGCCCGCACATCATCGGCTGCGGCGGCAGCAGGAAGACCGCGTTTTCCGAACTTGTTTGGGGCGACGGGACCCCGAACGGCAGGGGGACCGGCGGCGGCTATTCGCTCCTCTTCCCCGTACAAGACTGGCAAGTCAACGCTCCGCCGAGTCCAGGGCAGCCCGGCCGCATGGTCCCCGACGTGGCCGCGGATGCCGACCCGGACACGGGTTACCTCATCGTCGTCAACGGCCAGCAAGTCCAGATCGGCGGCACCAGCGCGGTCGCCCCGCTTTACTCGGGACTGTTCGCGGCGTTCGGGCAGAAGCTCGGCTTCGTGACGCCCAAGCTGTGGCAGAATCCGACGGCGTTCGTGGACATTACGCAGGGGTCGAATGGGTCGTTTCACGCCGCCGTTGGGCCCGATCCTTGCACAGGGTTGGGGGTGCCGAAAGGGACGGCGCTCGCGGGGCTGTTTGGGTCGATGGGGCGTGCGAGGCGCATGTCCCGGTAGGGAAGAAAGGGGACAGTCATCTTTTCCCGTCGCGTGATGGAACCATGAATGTTCCCTCCGTTTATCCTCTACTGGGTTGATCATCCACTTGGGGTGCGTTCAGTTCGGGTCGCGAGAGGTTAGAAGGAGTCGCCGAAAATGCTCATCACGATTGTGAACGAAGCCTCGGAACTGGTCTCAAACGGCCGAGTACTTACAGCGATGCGGGCGATCTCGCGCCAGATCGTCTACGATTTCGGGCCTTATTGGCACCTGTCCGCCCAACTGCGCCTGGCGACGGTAAAGAGCACTTCACTCCAAAATCTCGACCCCAACCGGGATGCGGCGCTCCAACAACTGGACCCTGTCTCGGGTGGTGGGGTAGTTCGCCTCCGAACCCTTTTTGATGAAAGCATGTGGTTGAAGGCCAATGAATTCACGGAGGGCAGCCGACATACGCGCGGGTGCGGGTTCAACAGCCGAGCCGAGCGCGTACTCGGATCATGGACGCGGGGGTTCCACTTCCTGTTGCCCGGCTGCTATTTCCCGATCGCCCATGTGGTCGTCACGGATGAAAAGGAGGAGCTGCGCAACGACTGGACGATTACGCTCTCCCACGAAGTCTTGGAGATGATTGCCAATCCCCACGTGAATCTGCGGGTCCATGCTCCGCACCCTGATCCGAAGGAGTCGCTCGAAAGCCAAGGGCGTGTACGTTCACCGAGAGGTGTGCGATCCGGTTCAGGATGATAAGGACGATTATGTGGTGGACGGGGTGCGCCTGGCGAATTTCGTCTTGCCGCTCTATTTTCTTGAGGGGGGTCACAAAACGGAACGCGTCGATTTCCTCGGCTCCCCGGAACTCCAGTCATTCGGGGTCAAGGCCGAGGGGTACATCCCGTATTTCAACCCAGAAACTGGCCAGGAGGAAGAATATCCTCAATCGGCCCATCCCCAGCTCCATCCCGGGCCGACCTCCGTACGCCGCCCCAAAAACCACCGCCACCCAGCCATGCGAACTCCTTAATGTGACGAGGTCGAGCCATGCCCCAGTATTTTGTCCGGTTTCCGAGCAATACGATGAGAGCAGCGGCCATGCCAATGCTCGCCGCCGACCCCGAACGGTTTCGGCCATCCGAGTCCGAGAGTCACGACCAGATCCTGATCGCCGATCTTTCGGACGACCAGCGGCATGCTGCCGAGCGGAATGGGGCGAAAATCTACGAGGATCTCCAGTTCTACCCGACTCCCCTAACACCGAATCCGTTCCAGCTCCACGACCAGAACTGGAGGTACTGGGAAACCGCTGCCTCCCACCCGTCTGTTCTCGCCGCGTTGACTCCGGCCAACGCCGCCCCGTGGCAGACCAAAACGCTCACGGATGTTCTTGGGCACATCAACGCCCCCAAGGCGTGGAAGAAAGCCCGTGGGCAAGGCGTGACGATCGGCGTGGTGGATACCGGCGTGTCCTCGTCGATGCCCGAGTTTCCGGCCGGGAAACGTTCACCGTACAGCAAGAGCTTCGCGTACGCAGCAGGTCCGTGGGCGGACCTGGTCGGCCACGGCTCGATGTGCGCGTGCATCGCCACCGGCACAACGACTGCCGGGGGCAAATATGACGGGGTTGCCCCCGACGCCATATTGCTTTCGGCACGGTCCAACCTACTGGCGACCGACATTTACAAGCTCTACGACTGGGTCCTGTCGAAGAAAGCGTCTGGAGAAATCGCAGGGCCCATCGTCATGAGCAACAGCTACGGTCTGTACACTTGCTCGGCGCCCCCTGGCTTACCCCAAGACCATCCGTACCGACAAATCCTGCTCGACGCGGTGGCCGCCGGCGTCGTCGTTGTGTATGCCGCGGGGAACAACCACGCCGATGTGCTCTGCAATAACGACCCGACCAAATGCTCCCCCAACACGATCTGGACAGTCAATTCGATGGATGAGGTCTTGTCAGTCGGCACGGTTAATTGGGATAATCGAATGGATACGGGCCAGCACGCCAACTCCAGCCGTGGGCCTGGTCAGTGGGCCACGGTACATAAGAAGCCCGACTGCGTGGCTCCGACGTATGGGGAGGTGGTCTGGGGAAGCGGGTATCGGGTGATGGAATGGTGGGGAACCAGCGGAGCCTGCCCCCAGGTGGCTGGACTGGCGGCGCTGCTGCTCAGCGCGAATCCGCGCTTGACGCCGGCCCAGGTGGGCGACGTCATCCGCGTCACATGCCGTGACATCAAGCTCCCCCAGCCATGCGCCGGCGCCGGATTGATCGACTGCGAGGCAGCCGTCATAAAAGTCAAGGCGAGAAAGCCGAGATCGAAAAAGCCGGCGCCTGCGAAAAAGAAGCAGCGTTGATGGCTCTGGCTCCCTCTGGCCTGGAGACTAGAGCAAGGGCTCTTTTAAGGAGGACGAGCCATGAGCCGTTCCGACGATCAGGCGACACACTCTGGGTTCGCCCAATTCTCCGATCAAGAAGCCCGCGACGGTTTCGTCCAGGCTGTTCTCGATCGCGCCCCGAAACTCAAGAGCCGGGCATACCTGTCTGGAACCCGGCCGACTATCGTTTTCGAGAAACTGACCACGCCGCAGCGGGACAAAATCATCGCCGCTCTCGCAGGTCGAGGTCGTTGGTTCGATGACGTCCAGTTTCAGACGACGTCTTGACGCGGCCAAACCGGATCGTGCGTCATGGTTCACGAGTATGGCTTTGGACCCGTCCGATTGCGTGTTCATCCTCTTCCTCGGCAAAATTTGGCGACTTGGCTGAAACTCTGTTTCACCTGAGGAGATATTCCGTGCCCGACAAGGCCCTCTTAATCGGCATCAATGCCTACACCAACCCCGAGGTCCCTCAGCTGCGCGGCTGTCTCAACGACGTCCGCAGCATGCAGGGCCTTCTGACCAATACGTTGGGCTTTGCCGCGAAGAACATTCATTCTCTGACGGACGGCAAGGCGATGAAGGCCGCTGTCCAGCAGGAAATGAAATGGCTCTTCCAGGGCGCCAAGCCCGGCGATCGCGTCCTGTTGCACTTCTCGGGCCACGGCTCCTACGTACCGAGCGCCGACGACGAAGACGACGGCAAGAGCGAAATCTTCTGTCTGGTAAACATGGACTGGGATGACCCCGACTCGTACCTCGTCAACGGCGACCTCCGGAAGTGGACGCATGGGTTGCCGGCGGGAGTCCGGTTGGTCGTGGTGCTCGACAGCTGTCACTCCGGGACCGGCACGCGCCTGATCCTGCCCCCGCATACTGGCTTGGCTATGACGGCCCGCCCCTTCTTGATCTCAGTAGCCGCGACGGCGGCGCGAGCGCAAGCGACGTTTTCGGCAAACGTGCGCAGCTCGCTGGCGGCCGCGGGCTTGAGGCACTCCTCACCGGCGAGCATCCCGACACGGTTCACGTCCGCTTCCTGCCGCCGCCTGCAAATATTCAGGCCGCCGTGAATGCCGCGACCAGCCGTGCGAGACGCGCCGTCCCCAAGCCGCCGATCGACCCGAAAATGAATCACGTTCTCCTCGCCGCGTGCCGCGTGGACCAGACCTCGGCGGACGCCTATATCGACGGCAGCTATCACGGGGCGTTCACGTATTATCTCGCCGACGCGCTGACGGCCGCGGGACAGGACGTTGACCGTGGAACGTTGATGGGCCAGGTGGTCGATGACCTGCGAGATGGTCACTTCGACCAGGTGCCGCAGCTCGAAGGTCCGTCGGCCCACGGTCCATTGTTTGCCACACCGGACGATCAACCGCCGCCCAGCTCCGACATGCGCCGCGCCCGATCAATCGCCCTCAGCCGGCACCGATTTGTCGCGGCAGCTGCTCGCCGCCGTAAACAAGTTGACGCGCGCCGTCGAAGAGTTGCCGCGGTTGCTGCGGGGCGTCCCACCCACCACGACTGCCCTGCCGGCTTCGGAAGACGCCAGTGGCCACTACCTCGTCTACGTTCATGGGATCTGCCGGCACGACCCTGGCTACTCGAATCCGTGGTGGGATGCCCTGAGTCCCTACGTGCCGAGCTTACAACCGGGGGACCTCGGCGGCGTTCGGCGTGAAGTGTTGTGGAGCGACCTCATTGGAGGGACAAGAGCCTTGGCGCGGCCGAACGATGAGGCCACGGAACTGGCCGGCCGTCTACGCGACGTGCTCGCCGACCGCGCGGACCGCTACGTTCTCAACTCGACTCCGCCGGCGACGACCAGTGCAGCCGCGCGCGACCCTGGCGATGCCGCGTGGGCTCATCAACATTCCCGGCGTTAACTGCATCGAGGACTTCACCGTCTACCTCACGAACAGCGCGACCTGCGCCCGCGTGATCGGTCGCTTTCTCCAGGTGGTCGAGCCGCTGCTGAATTCCGGCGCCCGCGTCGAAATCATCAGCCACAGCTGGGGCACCGTCGTCGCCTACGAAGGGCTGCGTCAACTGGACAGCTCCGGGGCATCGGGCCGTGTTCACAACTGGTTCACTGTCGGCGCGGCCCTGTCGATTCGCGAGGTTCACAAGCGGTTACTGCCGGAGGCAGCGGACGGCGCCCGACCTGCCCTGGTCGCCAGCTGGGCGAACCTCGATGCCCACGGCGACGTTGTCGGCGGCAACTTGAGGTCGCTCGGTTACCAGGTCGATGACGAATTCTTGAACCTCGACGCCATCGGCTGCACGAACGTGCTGGGTTTGGTCAACCCAGCTTGCGCTCACGGCTCGTACTTCCAGGCTGACAACCTCGCCGTGAACCGGGACATTTTCGGGCAGCGAATCGAAGAATGAGCATCGCGGGATTGACTTCGGAGCCGGAAGTGTAAGCGACGGTTCGGCAACACTGTCGCGTATTCGCAAAACTGTCGCTTACGCTTCCGGCTCTGAAAATCAAAGGAGAATCACCGTGTTTCGCATCCGGAATGTGGCGAATGTATTTATCGTCCTGCTCTGCGGCGGGTTCGTCGCTGCCCAGGACAAGCCCGAGCGCTTCATCAAGGAGATCGAAGCCTTCGAGCGGCAGGAGAAGGACAAACCCGTGCCGAAGGACGCCATCATCTTCCTCGGCAGCTCCAGCGTCCGGCTCTGGAAGCTGGACAAATCGTTCCCCGACATGGCCGTTGTGAATCGCGGCTTCGGCGGCTCCCACCTGGCCGACTCCGTCCATTACGCGCCGCGTCTGCTGTTCAAGCAGCAGCCACGGCTCATCGTCCTGTACGCCGGCGATAACGACCTCGCGGCCGGCAAGACGCCGGAGCAGGTGGCGGCCGATTTTCAGGAGTTCGTCCGGATCGTTCAGAAGGAGCTGCCGAAGACGAAAATCGTCTATCTTGCCATCAAGCCGAGTCCGAGCCGCTGGAAGCTGGCCGACAAGGTCGTCAAGGCCAACAGCCTCATTGCGGAGACGTGCAAGAAGGACGAACGCCTCGTCTTTGTGGACGTTTTCAAGCCGATGCTTGGCAGCGACGACAAGCCGCGCGCGGAGTTGTTCCGCGACGACAATCTGCACATGAACGACAAGGGATACGAGCTGTGGACGGGTATCGTCAAACCGTATCTGAAATGACTGGATTCGCATGCGCCGCTTGCGGCTTGGCAATCGCTCTCGCCATGCCGCAAGCGGTGGTCAAAACTCCCCCGTGCCGCGTTTCGACCACCACGGTAACGCCGTCCCACCGTCGATTACCAGCGTCGTGCCGTTGATGTATTCCGACGCGGGATCGAGCAGGAAGAGGATGCCGCGCGCGATCTCTTCCGGCCGGGCGAGACGTCCCGCCGGTAGTGCCGCCGCGGCGCGCTTCAGCACGTCTTCGGTGAAGAACTTCCGTTCGCCCTGTGTATCGGTCCACCCCGGATAGACGATGTTGACGCGGATCTTGTGGGGCAGCAGCTCCAGGGCGGCCGTGCGCGCCATCTGGTCCTCGGCTGCCTTCGCCATGTTGTAGGCCATGCACGACGGCAGCGCGACGTGAGCGTGGGCCGAGCCGACGATGACCACGCTGCCGCCCTCGCCCTGCTGGATCATACGGTTCGCCGCCGCCCGCAGGACGTGGAACGCACCCCACATCGAAACGTCGATGGTCTTGCGAAACCCAGTCATATCCGCCTTGTGGAACAGCTCGCGCTCGCTGAAGACGGCCGCGATCACCAGCAGGTCAAGCCGGCCGAACTCGGCGACGACGCGATCCAGCATCGCTTCAACGGCTACCTGATCGCTGACGTCGGTACGGCAGAGCAGCGCCTTCCGGCCGAGGGACCGCACCTCGCCGGCCAGCGCTTCGGCCGACTCGGGAAGCGTCAGATAGTTGATGGCGACGTCGGCGCCTTCCTGAGCCAGCGCCAGTGCCGCCGCCTTGCCGATGCCGGAGGATGCGCCGGTCACGAGGGCCGATTTGCCTGCGAAGCGTTGTGTCATCGGTTTTGCCTTCGTTCCAGAGTCCATGTTGTCGTTGCTGGCTTGACACTATGTACGGCCGCGGACATCGGGCGCTGGCCGTTCACCCTATTCACGCTGCACGGTTTATGGTATGATTCCTTTATTCCAGGGAGGATATTCCATGGCACCCGACGACTTGCTTGTCTTCACCCGCCGCCGACCATTCCAGCCTTTCCGAATCTGGGTGAGCGACGGCAACAGCTACGAGGTTCGGCACCCCGAGATGTGCATGCCCGGCTACACATCGACGATCATCGGCCTACCACGCGACCCCAGCCGCCCCGTTGCTGAGCGCTACGAGATCATCTCCATGCTCCATATCGTCAAGCTCGAACCGCTTGAGCCTGCTCAGACGGCCACACCGTGAAAAGGCGTCTTGAAAACACAAAGGGGCCGGAGAACGACAGTCGTTCTCCAGCCCCTTCGCGTTGAATGCACCGCCGAATCAGCGACTGAAACCGATCCAGAACGAAAAGACCTGTGCGGCATCCGTCGGGGGTTTCTCCTTCACCGAGATCAGAATGTCCTTGTAAACGCTCTTGGGATCTTTCGGATCGTCGATGACGGCGACCGTCGGACGAACGCCCTTTTCGGCATCGACGACGAAGCGATTGAGCCGAACGAGTCTTTCTTCCGCCTTCTGCAACTCTGCCGTTTCCAGGACTTGCCCCGGATAGAGACCGACCGCATCGAGGATGACGTCGAATGCGGTTTTCTCGTTGCCGCGGATGAAGACTTGACCGACGCGCGTGGGCGACGGTTCCTCGACCATGTACTTGGCGGGAATCACGCCCGTCGTGTCGTTGGCCGGTTCGTCGCTGTCGTAAGTGGTGTATGTCAGAGGGGATCCCTCCGGCGTATCGATAACATGTATCTCAACCTGCGCCTTCCGGACGCCCGAGTGGCCGGAGACCTTGATGACCGCCTCAAGACATGCAAGCGGAACGAAGTTGGGATTGGTTACAGGCATAGTGTTCTGTTCGACGTGGCGACGGCCCTCCTCGATGCGGAAAACTAGATTGACCTTGTGGCTCTTGTCTGTCCACCAGAAATGTGTGCATGTTACCCTGGCGTCAAAGAAGCCAAAGCTCCTGTAGATTTCCTCGATCTTCACAATGTCCGCCACGATCACGCCAGCATCATAATTGCCATTGCACTCGCCAGCGGTGAACGGCGACGAACTGATATTTGCCCCGAGGACCGCGTCACTCAAGAATTCGTTGCCGATGAACGAGAGGCCCGCAATGGTACCATTCGAGCATTTCGGTTCTTCGCACCGGCCCACTGCCGACACGCTGAGAGCCGCCAGCATACCAAGGATGAAGGTCCGTGGCCGAGTCGTCATCCGTGACGTCATTCCTGTTCCTCCTGTGATTGTGGCACCGTCCCGGAGTATCGGGAGGAGGAGGGGAGTAGCAAGATTGCTCTGTGAAATCAACGCCATGTCGGCCTTTCGCGGCGATTTCTGTAGAGAGATGACAAGGGACGGTGCCTCCGGCCCAAGCTGCGTTGAGACGCATTCCGCTATGCGACCTTCACGGAGAGGATCTGCGGGACCTGTACCCCGAGGCGTCGTTCCAGAACAACGACGTGGGCCGGATTGACCATCCGTCCACCAATTCGGACGACTTGCCTATCCGACCCACGAAGTTTTTCAGCTCCCGTCAGGCCAGAATCGGCACAATTCACTTCAGCCCTAGGAGAAGCGCGTTCAGCAGCGACGATTTCCCGTCGTCGCCGCTCAGTTCCCAGAACATCGCGCCGCCGAGCTTGTGCTGGCGAATGTACTCGCCCTTGAGCTTGATCGACTCCGGATCGTCGTAGGAGATCATCCGGCCGGTCTTCTCGTCGTACAACCACGGCACCTTGGCCTCGTCATCCCAGCGTCGCTTGAACTTGCCGACGTAGTTAGCGGCGAGGTCCTTATAATCCCACATGCCGTCCTCCCAGGTGCCGCGCGGCGATCCCGGCCCCTTCGGCTGATAGAGGCCGTCGTTGACGTTCTTGACGCCGCCCCAGCCGCGGCCGTAGAACGGTACGCCGACCACCAGTTTCTCGGCCGGCACGCCGGCGGCGAGATATGCCTTCACCGCGGCATCCATGTTGAACTTCTTGCGGATCGTCTCGTCCGCCGTCGGGTCCTTCGAGGCGGCGTACAGCGGGGCGTTTAAGTTCGTCATGGCGTCCCAGCCGCCGTGGAAGTCGTAGGTCATCAGGTTGATCCAATCGACAAGCGGATGGATCTTGTCGAGTTCAAGGTTGGCGAGCGTCTTCGGCCCGGCGGGCGCGGCGATGGTCAGCAGATACTTCTTCTTGTCCAGCGCGCCGCGCACGTCGAGTTCCTTGCGCAGAGCAACCAGCAACAGCGTGAAGTTCATCCGGTCCTCCGGCCGCGTCTTGTTGCCCGCCAGCCCGCCGCCAACCGGATACTCCCAATCGACGTCCACGCCGTCGAAGCCGTACTTGACCATGAACGAGACGCACGATTTGGCGAACCGAGTACGCTTCTCCTCGCTGAGCGCGATGTCGGAGAACGCACCGCTGAGGGTCCAACCGCCGACCGAGATCAAAGTTTTTAGATGCGAATACTTCTTTTTCAGCTGCACCAGCTGGTTGAAGTTCCCGCGCAGCACTCCCTGGTCCCACTTGTCGCCGGGGTACGCCTTGTCGATAGCGGCGTAGGCATCGAACAGGACGCAGTCGCCGTCCACGGTCGGCTTGGCGAAGGCGTAGTTGACGTGGGAGAGTTTGTCGCCCGGAATGCTGGAAACGTGGTAATTTCGCTGATAAATGCCCCATTCGGCGAAGTAAGCGACGATGCGTTTGCCGCCGAAGTCCGGACCGTCGCGGCCGATCGTTCGATCCGCCCCGACCAGGACGCCGGCCGCGGTGAGGACGAGGATGGCGCTGCGCTTCATGGATGAGTTTTCTCCTGGATCACCGCTTGCGGCTGCTAAGCCGCAAGCGGCGAAGAATAATTTCCTTTTCTCTCTTGACACGGTCTCGGGGTGGTTTACTATCAAACCATATCATACTTGGGACTGGCCAGTCGGCCTCTTCTCTGTTCCGGCCCCGCTGTTCGGCTCTCAAGGGTAGTTCAGCGGGGTTTTTTCATGCGCTGCCGCCCTGCCGCCGCCGTTGCCACTGGCTTAGTGCCGTGTTCGCGATGATGATGACGCCGATCAGGATGTGCTGCACCTCGACCGGCACATTGAAGATGCTCACGCCGTTGCCCAGCACCTCCAGAGATCAGGACGCCGAGCAGCGTCCCGACGACGGTGCCCTGGCCGCCGGTCAACGCCGCGCCGCCGATGACCACGGCGGCGATGACGTGCAGCTCCATCCCCTCGCGCTCCGCTGGGGTCGCCGCTGCCGCCGTGGGCGAACATCAGCACGCCGGCCCATCCGGTCAACAAGCCTGCCAGCGTGTAGATCCACACCTTCGTCCGCTCCACCGCGACGCCGCAGAGCCGGGCGGTCGCCTCGTTCGAGCCGATGGCGTAGCAGTAACGGCCCAGCACGGTGAAACGCAGCAGCACTGCGACGACGCCGGCCAGGACGACGAGGCTCCAGAAGCCGGGGTTGAAGACGGTCCAGCCGGCGTGGACGCGGGCCAGGGTATCGACCCATTCCGGCCGGCCGTCGCGCGGAAACGTGATCAACGTGCGTCCGGCCAACCAGACGGCCAGGCCGCGCGCAATGCCCAGCGTGCCGAGCGTCACGACAAACGGCGACACGCCGCAGGCGAGTGATGAGCAGCCCATTCAGCCAGCCCGCGACGCCGCCGGTGAGGACGCCCGCCGCCACCGCCGCGAGACTGGCCGCCGCCGATCGACTCGGGTCGACCGTCGTAAAGATCGACGGTAAACCTGCATGGTCACGACCGTCACCAGCGCCAGCACTGAACCGACGGACAGGTCGATGCCGCCGCTGACGATGACCATCAGCATCCCAGCGCGACGACGGCGGGGATCGTCGCTTCCTGGACCAGCACTTGCAGGTTGCCGGAGACTGAGGAACTGGCCCAGATCGCCCGGATCGCCCTTGATGCCGATCAGCACGATGAACAGGGAGAGGACGGCGAGCCAGACCGATCACCGGACCCGGACAGTGCAGCGAGGCGGCGGCCGGGAGCGGGTCGGTCGGTCGTCAGGGTGGTATCGGCAACACTCATGGTGTTCCTCGAGGCTTTGAAATCGGAATCGAACGCGGATGACACGGATCAGCGGATCGCCGGATCGGAAAAGAAAAGGGATCAGAAACTTATAATTCTGTTGCGTCTGTTTTTTTTTCAATCCGCCGAATCGCATGATCCGCGTCATCCGCGTTCTATTTCTGTCGGCGCCGGTGGCAAAGGCCAGCACCTGCTCGGCGTTCCACTCGTCGACAGGCCGCATCTCGCTGAGCCGGCCGCGGGCCATCACCGCCAGACGATCGCAGATGCCCAGCAGTTCCGGCAGGTAGCTGCTGACGAACAGCACCGCCTTGCCCTGGGCGGCCAGCTCGCCGATCAGGCGATAGATTTCCGCCTTGCTGCCGACATCCACGCCGCGCGTCGGTTCGTCGAGCAGCAAAACGTCGGCTTGCTGGTGCAGCAGACGGCCCAGCGCCACCTTCTGCTGATTGCCGCCGCTCAGCTCGCCGACGGTCTGTTCCGGCCCCGAGCAGCGCGACGTTGAGCCGCGCCAGCCAGTCGCGCACCGCTCTGCCGCCGGCGTGCCCAGGTTCAAGCCAGCCGAACAGCCGATAGGGCCTGAGCCGGCTGTAGGTCAGGTTGTCCTCGATGCTCTGCGTGAGTGCCAGCCCCTCGGACTTGCGATCCTCGCTCAGCAGACCGAACGCCCTGGGTGATGCGATCGCCGGGCTGGCTCCCTGCCCGACGCCGGCCGTGCGGACGATCACTTCGCCGCGGCGAACTGGGTCGAGACCGAAGATCGCGCGCAGCAGCTTCCGTGCGTCCGGCTCCGACGATGCCGGCAATCCCGAGGATCTCACCGCGGTGCAAGCTGAGGCTCACGCCGCGTGGCAGTTCGATCCCCGGCGAGGTCCTTCGATCTCCAGGACCGGCGAGCCGATCTCGTGCGGCACGCGCGGATACTGTTCGGCCAGTGCCGGCCGACCATCAGTTCGATGATGCGTTCCGGCGCGAAGTCGCTCACGGTGCCGCTGGCCGACGCTCTGACCGTCGCGCAGCACGGTGAAGCGGTCGGCGATCATCCCGTACTTCTTCAAGGAAGTGCGAGATGAAGACCAGGCTCGACGCCGCGGTCGCGCAGCCGGCGCATCAGGGCGAACAGCCGATGGGCATCGGCACGCGGCAGCGAGCTGGTCGGCTCGTCGAGCACGAGGACGCGCACATCGAGCAGCAAGGCACGGGCGATCTCGACGAGCTGCTGGGCAGCCGGGCTGAGGTGTGCCACCGGGCTCTCCGGCCGAATCTCCGGATGTTCCAGAACGGCCAGTGCCTCACTCACGCGCCGCCGGTGGTCGCGCCGACTGCAGAAAACCGAGACGAGTCTGCTCCAGCGCCGAGCATGACGTTGGCTTCGACGGTGAGATGCGGGGCGAGCGTGAGTTCCTGATAGATCATGGCCACGCCGCGGCGGCGCGACTCGGCTGGGCCAGAGGGTGAGTACGGTTGGCCGTCGAGCGTCATCCGTCCGGCGTCGGGCACGACGGCACCGCTGAGGACCTTCATCAACGTCGATTTGCCGGCACCGTTCTCGCCGACGAGGGCATGGATTTCGCCCGCTCGCAGTTCCAGATCGACGCCGCGCAATGCCTGCGTCGGTGCCGAAACGCTTGCCGACGCCGGTCATGGTCAGACGGCGTTGCGGACGGTACTCACGAAAACCCTCATTGTTTAGCGCGCGAGCTTTTGCAGAGGCGCTGACCCAGGCGCTCGCAGAAAGCTCGCGGCTAAACGACGGTCAATGTGCGATTGATCGTCCCGCTTGCTCTGGGCATCGGGGTTGAACAGTTCGATCGTGCTCGGTTGATCAAGGTTGTCACGGGTGATAACGTGCTCGCCGGTGCCCAGGACCGTGCCGTCGGCGGCCACGTCGTCGCCTTTCAGATAGCGCACCAGCACCCAGACGCTGAGGTAGCCCATCAGGTACGGGTCTTGCAGAATGAGACCGTCCATCTCACCGTCGGACACCGCATTCAGCAGCGGGTCGCTCGAATCGAAGCCCATCAGGTGGATGGCCTTGACCAGTCCCAGGTTTCGCAGCCGGGTCGTGTCGCCGAGCAGTCGCGGAACGGCCTCCGCTTCGTGCTTGTCGGTCAGAATTTCCTCCCCGACAAGTCCTTCTTGCACCGCCTCACGCAGGGCGGCACTTGGCGTCTCACCGATCAGGCGTACGCGCTTGCTCAGACCGAGGCTGCGCAGCGCGTCCAGCATGCCGCTGGCCGAGGACTCGTTGGGAGCGAAGATGCCGTCGATCTGGTCGCGGAAGCGGTTGACCAGCGGGGCCGCTTCCTTGAGGGCACTGTCCTTGGTTGCGCCGGCATACTTGTCGTTCGATAGCCAGGTCACCTTGAGCCGGCCGGCCTGCTCTTCCTCGGCGACGTACTTCTCGAAGCCGGCCTCACGCTTCTCGGTGCTCTCCGAGCCGACGGCGTAGCGGAACAGGATGAGCCGCGGATTGGCCCGGCCGTCCTCGCGCAGAACTCGATGAGATGTTTGGCCGCGAGGTAGCCGCCGTTGAAATTGTCCGTGGCGACGTACTTGATGAACAGGCCGGCACTTCCAGTCCCGAGTCGATGACGACGACGGGAATGCCCTGTTCGACGGCGCGCTGGACCGGTGCGACCATCGTCTGACTGTGCTGCGGGGCCAGGACGATCCCATCGACTTGCGTGCTGATCCGGCGATCGACAATGCGAATCTGGGCGAGCGCATCCCGTTCGCGCAGCGGGCCATCCCAGATGATCTCGGTGGGAATGCCCTGGTCGGCGAGGTCGGCGGTGGCACGCAGAGCGCCGCGATGGACCGACTGCCAATGTTCGTGGGTCAGCCCCTTGGGGATGACGACGATCCTGTACGTTGCCGGTTTTCTGCCCTGGCAGCCGATCAAGGTCAGGCCGACAAAAGCGGCCAGGCACCAATACGCCGCGCGTGACATGGAGAGGATGCCCCCGTTTTGGTGGAAGGTTGGGGGTAGGTTAGTGGACCTACTCCAGCAGGTCAAGGAATCGACGCAAGCAGCGACCCGGTCTGGACACCGATGCGCCGCTGAGGGTATCGTGCTGTAATGTCCTGGCTGTACGATCTGAAGCTCCTTCACCTGTTCGATTTCTACCTGGCGGCCGCGTTCGTCGCCTCGATCGCCCTGCGCGTCCGCCAGTACCATGCGGTCATTGGTCTGATCCGGACGTTCGGCGGGCGCTGGCCGCACTTGCTCAAGCTCGTCACGCAGTATCGCCACATCTTTCTCACCTGGGGCACCGTACTGCCGTTGTTTGTGACGCTGGGGATGTTCCTGGTGCAGATGCTCGCCAGCCGGCTCGTCTGGCCGGACGCTCATCTCTCCGTTGAACATCTGCTCGCCTCCTGGCCGGCCCTCACGGCAGTTTGCGTCTGTGGCGTCGGCATGATCGCCTTCGACGTCTGGGGCATTTTCGACGTGGCCGAGATCGACCGCGTCGATCTCGAGAAGTATTTCGATCAGGCCGAGTATTGGCTGCGGTCCTGGGCGGCGCCGGTCGTGCGTTTCTTCACGCTCGGCTACGTCAACCCGCGCAAAATGGTTGCGACGGAAGTGGAATCGGCCTTGCTCCAGGCCAGCGCGGTGCTGAACTGGAATCTCTGGTGGCTGACGGGGCAGGCGGGGTTGCGGCTGCTGTTCGGGCTGTCGTTGTGGTTGTCCTGGGCGTTTCTGCGTTAGAACCTGCGCGAACCGGCTGCGTCAGCGGCCGGGTACAGAGCGACCGGTTCAAGCCTCACCCGGCCGCTGACGCAGCCGGTTCGCCGGGTTGTGACGATTGTGCCGCTCTCCTGTAAGATGATGGTACGGCGGAGCCGATAATCCCTCCAACTCCAGATCGAAAGGGACGCGGATGCCGGACCAGCCGAGCCGAGCGGTGCAGGACTACTTGAAGACCATCCACAGCCTGGGCGGGGCCGAGCGCCGCGTGTGGCCGGTGGACGTCGCCGGGCGTCTTCAGGTCCGCGCGCCCTCCGTGACCGGGATGCTCAAGCGTCTCGCCGACGCCGGCTGGATCGACTACAAACCGGGCACAGGAGCTCGCCTCACTCCGGCCGGCATCGCCGAGGCACGCCGGGTCATCCGCCGGCACCGGCTCGTCGAGCTTTTCCTGACGCGCGTTCTCGGCCTCGACTGGAGCGAGGTGGACGCCGAGGCCGAGGCGCTGGAGCACGCCATCTCGCCGCGGCTGGAACAGGCAATCGCCGCCCATCTCGGGGAACCGGTCGAAGATCCGCACGGCCATCCGATTCCGACGCGCGAAGGACAGATCGCCCGAAGAGAGTTGCGGCCGTTGTCGGAGTTCCGCGTCGGTCAGCGCGTTCTGATCCGCGAGGTGCGCGACGACAGTCCGGAGCGTTTGCGGCGCTGGCAGTCGCAGGGGTTGAAACCGGGGGCCGTCGTCGAGTTCGTCAGTCATCAACCGCTGGACGACCTCTTCGAGCTGCGTGTCGGCAACCAGACGGTGCCGCTCGGCAGCGAGGGGTTGGCGGGACTACTGGGCGAACCGTTCGCGGGATGAGCCGCTTGCGGCTTGGAAGCTGTTTCAAAATCGGCGAGCCGAGCTGCGTAAGCAGCCGGGTTGCGGCCTATTGTCATCTAACCGGCCCCTTACGGGGCTCGGCTCGCCAGTTTTGAAATAGCTTCTTAGCAATTGATCTGCTCAGCCGCAAGCGGCGGATGACGGTCAGTAATGCTTCGGCATCTTCGCGCTGCGTAACCAGGCGCTGTACCATAGATCCATCGTAAACTGGGCCCCGGCCTGACAACGTTCGAGGATGAACTTCCGGCTCTCCGGGGTCGGTTTGTCGAAAGCGCCGGCCTTCTCCAATTCGTAACAGCGCCCAATCAGCTTGTGCGAATCGCTCACGTTCTTCAGCACGTAGGACCACACGTCGTCGATGGCCCGGGCCTTCAAGCCGCGCGCGATCTCCTCGGGAGTTAGTCCATTCTTCTCGGGGAAAGCGTCGATTTTGGCATGAATGCCGCGCTGCGTCACTTTGCCGTCTTCCTGGACCCAACCGTTGTAGTGCTTCGTGGTGTGCAGCGGCATCGCACAGTCGCCGGTGTAGTGCGCCAGGTTTCCCGCATACACCAGGCACTTCGCCTTGATCGCCGCGTTGTCTGGCTCCTGGCGGAGATCGTAAAAGGCACAGCACAGTCGGTCGTAGTTCTCCATGATCGCCCACGGCAACATGCCGACCTTGTCGGGTTGTTCCTTGAGCAGGTAGAGGAAGGCGATCGCCTCGTAACGGGTCGGGGGCAGCTCCTTGCCCTGGAAGTTCTCCAGGTCGATGAAGTGGTCAGGAGAAACGGCGTCTCGCAGCTGTCGGCACGACGGGTTCTTCCAGCGGTCGGGGTCGCCGGCATAGTGGGCCAGCTGTTTCCCGCCGGCGCGGAAGAAGGCGGGCACCTCGTCCGGCAGATTGACCGCCGCCGCTTCGGTGATGCTCTCGTGCCCCTTGACCCACCAGCCGCGCGACAGGCCTGTCAGCGCCAGGGTCCCGATTGCCACCGTGAAGAATCCGATCGTCGTGCGTTTCATGTTGTTCATCTGCCCTTTCCCGGAGGAACGGCGGCAACGGTCGCGCCGCCGGTAACGGTCCGTGAATCTGTATCGACGATGCAGCGTATCCGTCCCGTGTGAAGACGCCAAGCGAAATCAGAGTCTTCGCCGTGTGTTTGGAGCGGGGAGGGCCAGTCGATGGAAGATTAGGAGAGCTGGGCCATTCCGCAGAACGGGCAGCGACCCGTCCGCGAACAGCCCCAACAGGTAGGCAACCTGTGCAAAGCTTCAGGGAGGAAGGCAGAACCATGATCGGAAAACGACTGCGCTGGGCCACTGCCCTCGGGATGATCCTGGCCGGACACGGAGCCGCTTCACGAAGCACGGCCGAGACGCCCTACTACGTCCCTTCCCTCGCGGCACCCGGCTCCGCCGCCAGCCTCGGTCGACCCATCGCCGCCAGTTCGCCCGCGGCCCAGCTGCAACGCCCCGTTGCGAGCGCCGAGACAGCCATCGCACTGACTTTCCCGTTGCGCCGGTGTCACCGGTCGTCTACCAGGAAAGCAGCGCGATCATCCGCGGCCAGGCGCCGGACGGGGCGTATCCCTCGATGTCGAATTATCAGCCGCCGCCGGCTCCGCCTCCACCGACGGCTTCGCCCGCCGCCCTACGGCGCACCGGCGGAAGGATACATTCCAGGGGCGCCGTACGAACAACCGCTGACGCACCCGAACGGTTTCTGGGACAAGTGCAAAGGCATCTTCGGCGGTTCAGGCAACGGCGGCATCAACTTCAAGAGCGACGCGGCGTTCGAGGGCTTGATTACCCCGGTTAGCAATCCGTTCTTCTTTGAGGATCCGCGCTCCGTGACCGAAGTGCGGCCGTTGTTCATCGTCCAGGACGCGCCCGGGTCGAGCCGCAACCCGGTCTTCGACCGCGGGGATAGCTACTTCTACGGCCTCCAGGGCCGGCTGGCACTCACCGAGCAATGGTCCATCGTGATTAACAAACTCGGGTTCGTCACCTTCCAACCGAAGAATCCCCAACTAGACCCGAACGGCGACATCCAGCGCGGCACCGGTTTCGCGGAGTTCGACATCGGGCCTAAGTTTACCTTCCTGCGCAACACCAACACCGGCACGGTCATGGCGTTCGGCGTGAACCTCGATCTGCCGGTCGGCAGCAAGAAGGAATTGCAGGACACCGGCACGCTCAGTATCGATCCCTATTTCACGATCGGCCAGACGTTCGGCCGATCCTCGTGGGGTCAGTTCAATTTCGTCGGCACCGCGGGTTTCGACTTCGCGGCGGATGACCAGCGGTCGGATTTCTTCCACAGCGCCCTGCATCTCGACTACGACATCGCGTGCGCCCACAAGTGGTTTCCGCTGGCGGAGTTGAACTGGTTCCACTATACATCGTCGGGTAGCGATCGGCCGATTTCGTTCGAGGGCGTGGACCTGGGCAACTTCGGAGCCTCCGACGTATCCGGACACAACGACCTATCTCTCGCTCTGGGCCTCCGCTACAAATTTAGCGAACACATCCAGGCCGGTGCGGCGTTCGAGCTGCCACTCGTTGGCGAGCGGGACATCCAGGAATACCGCTTTACGTTTGATCTGATCTTCCGGTACTAACAGACGAGACGTGACGGTCACGGAGCGTTCCTCGGAACGAGCCGCAACCGTCACGGAGCGCTCCCTGACACGTCGGGCTTCCAGAGTAGCCCGACAGCGTCAGCGAGGGTCATCGTTTCCCATCGCTGACGGTCGCGGCTCGTGCTTCTCGCCGTCGACAACTTCATCCGCACGCATTTCTTCTTCGACGCCGCCGCTAGAATACAGGCACGTGTGTGGCATGATCCGGTGGGCCGCGGATCGGGGGAGTAGGAGCCTGACGGTCCCTCGATCACCGGATGCTATCGACGCGGACGAGGCGGCCGCAATCTTTGCGGAGATCGCGACGGCAGAGGAGTTAGCCCTGCGGTTTCCAGCGGACGGCTGCTATGCCCGAACGCACGTTTTGGTTCGGCGGCTGCTCGACCGAGGTCTTGCGCCCGAAAGGTGTGGGCCTTCGCCGAGAGCGCCGCAGATCTGCTATGGACGGAGACGTCCGACCACCCTGAAGGAAGGGTCCAATGGGCGTATCACGTCGGCCCGATCCTGGTAGTGCGTGGGCCGAATGACGAAATGCGGGAGATGGTGTTTGATCCGCTTCTATTTGACGGTCCGGCTACCGTCGAAGAGTGGCGGATCGCTCTGCATGACACGCCGACGCTGGTGCGGACGGCTCCCGGGGAACCGCCGTTGCCCGCCCGCAGCGGATCTGGATACTTGCCCGGTCCCGACCCCCCTTGAAGGACCGGACGTGCATGCGCGGGAGACGCTCGAAGAATACAGGCGGTAAATAGCTCGACGCGTCCCCACAGGAAGGAACGGAAGCATGGCAGAAGCAGTAACAACACTCGCACGACTGCGAGTCGTACAGGAGATTCAGGAAGACGACGCCGGGGCCGTGACTCCGTTTCCAGCAAGGGACTCCCAGCCGCATCGCCCTGAGCGACGCAAACTACTCGACCCATTTGCGGCTGCGCGCCGCAGTCAAGAGCGCCAACATCCCGTCGGCGTGATCTTGGGCGAGGGAGATACCGTCACGGAACTGGTCCGCGCCGACAACGACGTGCCGGCGCGGCTCTGGGAAGAGGAGGCGGATCACGTCCAAGTGCTTTTCCAGAGCCATGACGGCTTGTTTCGCCTCAAGGCAGATCAACCGGAGTATGCTCGTGTCCGCGCCTTGCTGGACGAGGCTGTGCAACAGAAGGCCCGCGTGTGGTTCGTGGCTCAGAAGGGCGATTTATCTTTGGTGGATGTCCTACCGGCCTGATGGACGCCTGGAGGGAAACAGGGCCGCTGTTCGGGAATGAGCTGCGTCCCCTTTTGCCATTTTCGCTATTCGAGCCAGTTCTCGAATCTCAGCCCCGGCACCTTCTCGAAATCCCGCCGATTGGCCGTGAGTAACAGAGCGTTACTCGCCATGGCGATGCAGGCCGTCTTCAGATCCATGGTGCCGATTTTCACGCCCGATTTGCGGAAACCGTTGAATAGGTCTACCGCCTCGGCACTCAGGGAAATGATGTTCGAACTTGGCGAAGAAATCGAACAGATCTGTCAGTTCGCGATAGGTGATGATCTGACGCAGCAGGGTTCGTTCTTTGGCGATTGCGGACAACCAGCCCCGCATTTGTTCCTCAACATTGACTATGGTGGTGCCGATCAGTTCCGGGGCCGCGGCGAGCAATCGGCCATGGAGCCGCGCGTAGCGCTCGCTATCGGTGTATTTCAGAACGGTCAAATGATCGGTGTCCAGAAGGATCACTCTCCGAACTCCTGGCGTGCCTGTTCCCGATCCGCTTCGCGTATTTTTCGGCCTTCTTCATCGACGATTTTCGAAAACTCTCGACCAGTAAACATCCCTGCGGCCTTGCGCCAATCCTTGGCGCTGCTCGCTTGCTTCTCGTTCAGGCGGCGCTCGACTTCCTCGAGGCGGCGGGCCAGGCTTTCCAAGGTCAGTTCCGACATGGTGGTTCTCCCGCAATTGGCGATGACGCATTATACCCGGGCTCGCCCCATTCCGCAGCGCTGGATTCGGCCAATTTCTGCCGCCAAGTGTCCGAGCCGCCGAGAACAGAGCCGCCCGCATGGCCGAACGAGTTCGGATCGCTCGTCTTTCTCAGCCGTTTCCTGATGGACCTGGTGTTCATCAAACTGGCGGTACAACTCTTGAACGCGGCCTACTTCCGGGCGCAGGGCCTGGGACGCGGCCAGGACATCTTGTTCACCGTCAATCAGGAAATAGCAGCGGGCGATTTGTCGCGCGTGAAAGAACTGTGCCAGCAAGTCGGCGACTCGCTGCGCGATGCCGTGGACACGCTCCGCCGCTACGACGAGGAAGGCGGCGACAAGGCGGCGATGGCGTGGCGCTGTGTCGTGACGCGGGTAAGGGGACAGAGTGAATTTCCCGCTGGAAATTCACTCTGTCCCCACTCTGTCCCCTTATCCGGCGGGATGAGAAGCAACAGGTGGAGTTGCTGGAGCGGTTTCGGCGGGAGGGGATGGAGTGCAGGGCGTTGGTGTCTTAACGCAGGGGAAAAATATCAGGAACATTTACCCTCTCAATTGGAGATAAAGGTTCCTGACACGTTCCTGACACCTTTTCTTTCTCTGACCTGGCGAATGGGATGTGGTTTGCCGGAAGGGAAGCAATAAAATTGGGCACGAGCTTTGAGTATCTTGAGCATCTACCTCAGTTGAGATAATCTCAGCGGTAGTATACACTCACCGGCACCGGTTTTGAGTGCATAAGCTGTCACTGCAACACGGTTTTCGCAGACATGTTCTGGAGCCCTTTCGATGTCTTCATCGATGCGGATCAAGGATGTCTATGGTCATGTTGACTTCGGAATCATCACGATTCGGGAAGACGAGTTCAACGCTGTGCTTGGTCGTCTCCCGACGCGGTCAACGGTCACGGGTGGAAAGCAGTTCTATGAGTTCGACAGGGTTCCTGTCGATAGCGGAGGCGAGAGAGGGGTGGCAGTCGTGCGGTGCCCGTCCCAGGGGCAAGGCGTCGCCCAGAGCGTGACCGGGCAGATGATTCGGGATCTTCGGCCCCGGGTCCTGTTACTGGTCGGGATCGCCGGTGGCGTTCCTTCGGACGAATTCAGCCTCGGCGACGTCCTGCTAGCCAACCGCGTCCACGATTTTTCCGTTTCGGCCGCACTCCAAGGCGGAACGTCGCAACTGAACGTAGGCGGTGGGCCAGTTCACAAAATCGTCGAAAAGCTCCTTGCCCACCTGCAGGCCCTGTTGCGTCGCATGCCGGACTGGAATACTCCACAATCAATTGGCGGCCCGATGCCCGGCGTGACGATCCCCCCGGACATTAACGCGGCTGAGGTCTACGGAGCGGACGACTGGAAGCGCAAGGTTATCGAGTCGCTCCGACGGCATTTCCCTGCTGAGGGTCAACGAAGACCCCCACTGGCCTCCGTCGGTCCGACCGCCAGCAGTAACCAACTCGTGAAGGACGCCAATCTCGTTCTGCAGTGGCAAGAAGCGGCCCGTAGCTTTACCAACATCGAGATGGAACTCGCTGGCGTGCTTCAGGCAGCCCGAGACGCCGACGCGGGCGAGGTCCCCCTCATTGCCGTCCGGGGGCTAAGCGACATCGTTGGATTCCGCCGTCATGCGGACTGGACCGGATATGCGTGTCACGCGGCGGCGTCACTATGTCTGGCGATGATCAAATCTAGGGTAATTGAGGAGGCCACCGATTGGGACTGGGACGCACCTGGGCTGATGCATGGCAAAGTAACTATGGTAAATGAATGGCTGGCAGGAGGCACGTCCGCATGTCCAGTCGAGGAGACCAGGCCGTCACCTGTCCTGGCATCCGCAGAGGATGTCGCAACCCCTCCGGTGCCCGCCTCTAGGGTTCTGATTCTGGGCCCCGGAGGCGTCGGCAAGACGACGCTGGGGACCTTTCTTTCGGGGAACGAGGACCGCTCGCCCTTCGCCGCACCTCCGGCCTATAATGAAAGCGTCGTGGTCGAACGGTACGCGCTGAAACGGGAAGGCGGGCCGGAGGCGATGATCCTGGTGCCTCCTGGACAACCGCACAGGCGGGTGGCGAACTGGGAGGAACTCTACAAAGGCCTTTGTGAAGGCGACTTCCACGGGATCATCTTTCTGGTCGCTTACGGGTACCACTCCGTCGGACAGGCCCGCTGGAAGGAACTTCCTTTGGCCAAGACCTTGAGCCGGAAAACGCTCCCAGCGTTCATGAAAGCGTATCTTGAACGCCAGCGTGAGGAAGAGATGAACGTGCTGAGGGAAATGTCGTCTCACATTCGAGCATGCAAGACCAAGCTCTGGCTAATGACCCTCGTCGGCAAACAGGACCTCTGGTATTCCGACCAGACGAAGGTCTCAGCGCACTACGAGACTGGGAAGTACGGCAGCTTGATCCGTGAACTTCAACAAGCAAACGGGAGCCAGTTATTCAAGCACGACCTTGTTCTCGCTTCCCTTGTTATCAGCAATTTCACATCCTCGGTTGGCGAGACGCTGGCAAAGAATCAAGCCGGTTATGATCGTGTCCTCCAGGTGAACTCCCTCAAACGCCTCGTCGAGGTGTTTGATTCACTCAGACGCTGGGAGAATGGCGAATGAGCAAGCAGCGCAGAATTACTCCTCAGTCATCATTGGGCGATCCGTCCCTCGATCACGCGTCCAGCGCTGGTCCAAGAGTACACCAGGAAACTCCGAGCTGCCAGCCAGCAGATCCGCGACATCCGTGAAAAATACCTTGCTGCGAACCAGAGGCGACTCAAACTGTCTTCGGGGAGTCCAAGCGATCCGCGTAATAACTCGCCGCACGAGCAGCAGTTGTGGGTTTTAACATTGAACGGTTTTCGTTCGCGACACGACGAATGTGCTAAACGCATGTGCGCACTTATTCCGCAGGCTAGGAAACTGGCTCAACACGTTTCGCAACTCATTACTCACGGGCCCAACGCGACCATTGTCCAGATTGAACTTAGTTTACGAGTGGCCGAATTGGAGACTGCGATTGAGACAGCTCAAGCATCGGCCTCCTCCAACTTGGCGTTTCAAGTTCCCTGATTTCAGTCATTCGAAAAGCAAAAGAAAGAAAAAGGGGACGCAGCTGGGACGCAGCTCGCTAATGCTAATACGAATCTGTTCATTCGTACTATCGTGTGGCGTCCCCTTCCCGCTCCCGCATCCACGTCAAACCACCCGCCGCCGCCGCCCGACACTTCAGCGGCCGAGCGCTCCGCACGGTTTGGCCGGAGGGATAGAGCGATACACACGCACATGCCGTCGTGGCCGGGTGGGCTATGGCTCCGGCAAGGCGTCCGGCAACCCGGTCTGCAGTCAGCAACGCTTTTTCTGGCTTGAATGCTATTCGATGTCGAGCAACAACTCGAATGGCCGATTCTTGCCCCAGCGGTAGATTTTGAAATCGCTGTCCAAGGTGAGGATTCGCCCGCTGCCCGTTTGCGTTGCCAGATCCACCAGGCACGCATCGGCCAGGTCCATCGGCACGTCGACGTATTTCCGCAACAGCCTGGCCACCTCCGCAGCGCGAACTGCAAGCACATGAGGCAGCTGATAGACACCCTTGCGCACATCCTCGAGGATCGCCTGGTTCGCTCCCCGCTGGTTTCGCAGAAGGTGACAGCTTTCCGCGATGACCGCCTCGCAGGTAATGAGAGGCGGCGGCAGCGAAGTCACGACGGCAAGGCAGTGCGCGTGGCGAGGTTCGGCCACGTCAAGAAGAGCAACGATACAACTCGCATCGAGGAGCACCGCCTTCATGACTTGCCGAACCCTTCCATGTGTTTCTTGTTGGTGGCCAGATCAGGAATGCCGGAGTTGAACTGCCCGGCTCCAGTGATCTCGACCCGCTTGCCGTTTTCGCCTTCCTTCGTTGGTTGGGCCAGCTCAACCTGAATGCGCAGCCGCTTTCCCACCGGCAGCTTTACCGGCTTTTCCAGAATAATGACTTTGCCATCAAAGTGGCCTGTAATCGTCTGGCTCATGATATTGCTTCCCTTGGCGGTATGTTCAGTATACGCGGCGATCCGTGACGCCCATCTTTTAGTATATCCCTCCTGTTCGGGAAGAAAGAGGGGACGCAGCTCGCTAATACGAATCTGTTTACTCGTATTAGCGAGTTGCGTCCCCTTTCCGCTCCCGTCTCACCACCACCCGCCGCCGCCACCCGACACTTCAGCGGCCGACCGCTCCTCAAAGTATGGCCGGCGGGTTCGGCTGATGCACACGCACGTGCCGCATGGCCAGGGTGGATCAGCCGGCCAACACCCGCCTCCAAGAGACAACAGACTCGCTTGTCCATCAAGAACGCGAGAAGGGTCGGGAATCGGCACTCGTCCACGCTCGGGCTATCTTTCACAGCCTTGGAAACTGCCGATCTTCCAGGTTATTCGCCCTGCTTCGAAAACCTAAGACGCCGCTGAGAGAAACCATCTTTCGCCCGAGCGTCCTCCTTTTTCCTGGACTTTGTTGCGTGTCAGGGCAGTTGTGTTGAGAGTCTGGAGCGCTTGCCTGATCTGCTTATCGCTCAGCTTCTTGTCGAACATCGCCCGAATCTCTGCCCAGTTCATCCCCTCCGGCCTCGACCGCAATGCTTCCGTGATCCGGTTGGCGATGAACCCTACCTCATCAGCGCAGCCGCTTCTTGGCCTCGATGCGCTCATCGTTAATTCGGTCAAGGATTTCCAGTTCCTCCGGGCTCACGTCGGGTTCTTCAGGCATAGCGGCATTCCTCCTTTCTTGGGGTCAAGCCAGTATTCGTTGAAAACCTCCAGTGAGCGAGATCCTGCGGTCAGGTCAAAGACGGCATGGTACAGTTCCACGCCGTTCATTTGCCACCATTCGGGTCCGCCCTCCTCGTCATACAAATCACGGATGGATTCTACGTCATCGCCGAACCGTTCCCGGATCAATCTCGCCACCTCCGGGAACACAGCGGGCGTACCCTTCCGGACATCATCTGCATTATCCGTTCCCTTTTCCAGTTCGTCCAGAGTCTGATTGAAACCGAAATTCGGCCAGAGAAAGTAGCCGATGAAGGCACGCTTCGGATCGGGGTTCTGCGCGTTTACTCTCGCCGCATGGCAGGCGATGTAGGCGATTCCTCCATGGAAGGCGTTCTCGACCTGCGCCCGCAGCCTGCTCGCGCCAAGCCCGCACCCTTGTTTGTCGGCTCGGATCCGCATCTTCTCATTCCAGATATAAACTTTACCATCCTTGTCCTTGCGCAGATGGCGCTCCCACTGCTCGAAGTCGGCGTGCTCGATGCGAGCATGGATCTGCTGTCCGTCCGAGTTTGGGCCGAGATGCACCGTCGCATCGTTCAGCGCGCCAATCACGTGCGCAACATCTTCCGGAACGGACCCTTCGCCCAGCATATTCGTGACCAACTCCCACACTTTCGCCAACTCTTCGCCCACGGGAAGGCGAACCAGCGAACGTGTAGGGTTCGGCCAGTGGCGTGTCGGTACCTTCCCCATTATGGCAGTACCCGCTGTTTGCGGACAAAGGCTGTCGCCTGCTCGTCGTCTGCCCGTATGGGTTGTTGAGCAAATAGACGGGCACTTCGCGGCCGTCATTGAATTGCCGCGGCAGCATTACCTCAAAGCGCCGCCATCTGCTGTCCATATTACCTCGGCGGGAAAGAATCTCACTCAACTGCCAGCGGCGTATTGGACGGAGGGGTGCTGAAAGTAAGTTGCGGACATGCTCAGGCAAATGAGCTAAGCCGGTGCATGAATGACTGGATTCGGGATCGGAGGTTTTCCTTGGTGTCAGGCAAGCCGGTCGTTGTTGACACCGCCCTTGAGATCATTGTTGAGGTACTCGTCAGGGTTCCGCTCCGGAGAGTAGCGGGGCAGGTAAAACAGCTCGATCTGGTCTTGGTGCTCCGCCACCCACGCCTCCACCGCTGCGGCATCGTGTGCCTTGAGGCGATCCACGATCAGGAATAGCTTCCGGCTGCGCCCCGCTACCAACTTGCCCAAAAAGACGATGAACAACGCTGCGGTCATGGTCTGGGTGTAGGTCATGAAGCGGACCGACCCCTCGTTGCTGATCGCCGAGATCTGGCTGACGCGGATGTGGCTATCGGGCACCTTCATCGTCGCCGGCTTTCCCTTCTTGGCATAGCCATAGCCGGGCTGCTGATCGGCCTGGCGGCCGGTCTCGTCGCACCAGTAGATGTCGGCCCCTTCCTCGTTGGCCCGCTTTTCGATGGCCGGGTAGGTTTCCTCCAGCCACGTGCGGACTTCTTCGGGGTCCTGGTTCTTGGAGTGCCGACCCGGCTTCTTGGCCGTGTAGCCCCAGCGTTTGAGATAGTCCCCCACGGTTCGCTCCGCCAACGCGATGCCGAACTCCTTCTTGATCAAGTCGCCAACCGCACGCCGCGACCATAACGGCGCTGCGATAGCCAACTCGTCCGGGCTGTTGGAATCGAGCAGGTGCTGGATGTGGCGTGCTTGCTCGTCGCTGAGGGACGTCCGGAGCCTTCGGGGCGTCCGATCCGCTCCTGCGGGAGGGCTTCGACGCCGCCCGCAGTGTACGCCGACCACCAGCGGCAGACCGTTTCACGCGAAACGCCCAAGAGGTCTGCCACGTCGCTCTCGGTAAAGCCCAACTCGCAGCCGTGCAGGGCGCGAAACGCAAAGCCTCCAGAACCTCGTCCGACAACTGCCGTGCATCAGGCAGGGAGAGTGTCATGATAACAACCTCCATCGGCGATGTGAAATGCTACGATGGAATTAGTGAGCAACTTGGATGCCGAGGTAATAGGTGGCCGATCATCCTCTTCTCGCCAACCTACCAGAAGCAACACAAACAGCAAAGTCCCGTTCACTGCAAGACCCTTCGTGCATCCACGACAAACCACCCGCAGGCACCACCCGACACTTCAGCGGCCGACCGCTCCTCACGGTTTGGCCGGCGGGGAGAAAATGGTGTCAGTTCATTTTTCGACGAGTTCGCGGGCCGCGGAGTTCCCGGACATGCGTGGTTTCTCGGCTCGGGGAAACCAGTTGGAGGATCACAGCTTTTGTAGGAACTCCTCGACGGACCAACCTGCTTGCCGGATGATAGACCGCAAGGTACCATGCTTGAGGTCCCTGGTGTGATAAGGAACAGGCACGATATGGGCGCCGTCCGTGTAAATGCGGTGCTTCTTGCGTTTGGTGATGCGGCGAAACCCATTGCGCTCCAGTACGCGGATAACCTCCGCTGGCTTGAGTGCCGGCAATTGGCTCACGCGGACACCTCCACCTGGACAACAGACACATCCTCGGGGATCGGCTTACCTAACTCCTGGGCGGCCTCGATCCAGCCTTCGATGGCATCCTTGGCCATCGCGGTGGCCTCTTGCAAGGTCTGACCTTCGGTGACGATATCGAGGGCTGGGATATGCGCGGTATAGCCACCCGCTTGTTCGTCCGGGACGAAATAAATCGTGTAGATGCGCCAGGGGGCGTCCTGGCCGTTTTCTTCGCGGCAGGCATGGTTAGCGCCTTTCTTCATGGTGGAGGAACATCGAATTCCTCAATCCTCGGGCAAAGGACACCGTTCGTTCATGCCCAGCGACAGGATCGCGAGGTATAAGGGGTCGAGAGTCTCTGCGACATTATAGGACCAGATAGGACTCCCGACTTCTTCGTGCATCCACGTCTAACCACCAGCCGCCGCCACCCGACACTTCCGCGGCCGACCGGGGCATGGTACTCCGTGGCCCGGTGAACTCTTCCCGTCGGTCGCGGCTCGTCGTTTTGCTCTATTTCACACAATTCTAATAATCTGCTTGCTCCTCCCCCGCAGGCGTCAGTACAATCATCCACTAGCTCTCCGTCCGTGCGTGCCTGCACGTATTCGCCTGCCTGCCTCCTCGCCCACCTGCCTTGGGAAGGTCCGGATCGTCGATCATTAGGGGGGATTCCGCACCATGTCAGCCAACCTGACTCTGTCGCCGACACTTCGCGCTCGCCTTACCGCGGTCGCTCGACGAATCTACCTGCTCCGCGCGGTGCGCGGTGTCAGTGTGTTCGTCCTCTTTCTGGCGCTGACCGCCGGCGCAGCCCTGATCGCCGACGATCTCTCGGGGCAGCAGATGCCGGCCCTCCTCCGCCAGATCAACCTGTCGGCCTGGTTAGGACTTGGCGCCGCGGTCCTCATCGGCGGCCTCATTCTGCCGCTCTGCCGCCGTCTCGATGCCGAGGCGCTCGCCGCGGTCATCGAACGCAAGTACCCCGAGCTGGCCGAACGGTTGACCACCTCCGTCGAGCTTGCGGGGGATCCCGGTGCAGGCCACGGCTCGGCGGCGCTCATCGCCCTGCTGCTGCGCGAAACGGAAGAGCAGACCTCGCGGCTGAATTTCCTCCCGGCCGTGTCGCCGAAGACCGCCGGCATTCTCGCCGGAGCCGCGGGTGTCGTGCTCGTCCTCTTCGCCATCCCGGCCGTCGTCTGGTCGGAGCAGTTTAACGAGCTTGGCCATCGTTTCCTCTCCCCCTGGGAAACCACCGCAGCGGCTTCTCCCTACGCCTTCGAGGTGTCGCCGGGCAACAAGATCGTCGCCGTCGGCGACGGCGTCGATTTCAACGTCCGCATCAAGACCACGAATCGCCGCGCCTCGCTGCCGGAAACCGCGTATCTGGTCTTGCAGACTCCGGTTGGTGAGAAGCGCATCTTCATGCCGCGCCGCGGGGCTGGCGTCTTCACCGTCCGGGATTTCAAGGATTTCAAGGACGATTTCACGTACCACATCGAGGCCAACGACTCCGCCAGTTCCGATTTCGACGTGACGGCCGTCACGAAGGTCGGCCTGGCCAAGGACAGCCCGAAGGTCAGCATCGTGCTGCCCCAGTACGCCCAGCACACGGAAAACCTCGATCTGCGGCCGGCCCCGCGCATGAGCCTGGTCGAGTTCAAAGGCTTGCAGCACAGCGAGGCGCTCTTCGAGGTTGCCTTCGATCGCCCCGCCGTTGCTGCGTACGTCGAGTGGACGCCTGCCGGCAGCACGGACGCCGTTCCCTATCGTGTCGTCCTGGCGGAAGACCGCCTCAGCGGCACAGCCACGGTCCCGCTCAAGACGGCCGGCAGCTATCGGCTGATACTCGAAGCCGAACACGGCATCCGCACCGAGATCGACGGACCGAAGGGTGACATCATCCTGGATCGTATGCCCTATTTTGTCCCCGGCACCGTGAAGATCGGCGGCGACAAAGAGCCGGTGACCGCCCTCGCCTATGACCACATCCCGATTCATGCACAGTTCCGGGACGATGTGGGCACGGGGCGGCTCGATCTCGAATACTACGTGCTTCCCCTCGCTGCCCAAGGGGGGAGAGAAAAACGTCATCACCGAGTCGATCCCGTTGCTCGGCGGCGGCCTGATGAGCGCGACGACAGGTAATAAGTGGGAGTGGCACCTCGGCGGCAAGGTCAAGGAAGGCGACACGGTCTTCTATCGTCTGCGCGGCCAGGACGACCTGCCGGGCGATCTCGGCGGGCCGCACGTGACCTACTATCCCGGCCGCCGCTGGTTCTCCGCCAACGAGGACCGTTGGTTGAAGCTCCAGATCGTCAAGGAGCCGGAAGGGCTGAAGGAGAAGCTGATCGCCGACCGCCAGAAGCAGATCAACGATCGCCTGGAAAAGATCAAGAGCGACCTCAAGGCCGAGAAACGCTCCGTCTACAAGGAACAGGCCGCGACGCAGGGCCAGCTCGATCTCGACCCGGAACGCCGCGACGCCATCAACGACGTGGTGAAGGACAATCGCTCCATCGAAAAGGCACTGCGCAACCTCGTGCCCGACGCGATGAGCATCCCGAACCTGGAACGTCTGGCCGAGGTCGCCCAGGATGTGGCCGACAACCAGATGCGCGAATCCGAGAAGGCGCTGAAGAACGCCGCCACGGATCGCCTGGCCACCAAGGATCGCCGCGAGCAGTTCGACACGGCCGACAAGCAGCTCGACAGTGCGCTGAAAGCGCTCGATATGCTCAAGACCGAGAACGATCGCCTGTCGAAGGAGCAGCTGCGACACGGCCAAGGTCGCAGCGTTTCGCCGACAAACAGCAGTCGCTCGCCGATCGCGCCGCCGAACTGGCCGCCAAGGATCCCGACGCGCGATCCCGAGGTGAAGAAGGATGCCGACAAGCTGGCGAAGGAGCAGAAGGAAACCGAGGCGGAACTCCAGAAATTGGCCGATTCCAGCGACGCACTGAAGAAAGCGCCTGGACGAAGCCCGCGCCGAGCAAGCTCGTGAGGCCGCCGAGCGTGCCAGGGAGTTGGCCGAGCAGCAGCGCGAGCTGGCGAAGGTCGCGGCCGAGACCGATCAGAAGCAGCAGATCGAACGTCTCGCCGACATCGCCCGCAAGCAGCAGGAATTGGCCGAGAAGCAGGCCCAGTTCGCGCGTGAGTCGCGGCAGCCGGCACTGACCGCCCCGACGACTCCCCTGAAGCCGGAGGACGCCCAAAAGGCGGCCGAGTCGCTCAAGCAGGGCGATGCCGCCGAGGCACTGCGTCACCAGGAGAAGGCGACGAACGAGCTGAATCGCCTGGCGAACCAGTTCGACAAGGCCATCGCCCTGGCCAAGGATCCGCGTGAGGCGGCCCATCAGCTCGCCCGGCTCGAAGACGGGTTGAAGAAGCGGACCGAAGAGGAGATCAACCGCAAGGACGCCGACAAGCCGTTGGCCGAACGTCTGAAACCGTTGCAGGAAGAGCAGAAGGCCGTCGAACAGGCCGCGAAACAGCTGTCCGTCCCGCACACGCCGGAAGCCGAGCAGGCCCGTCGTGAGGTCGCCGAGAAGACGCAGCAGGCAACCGAGAGCCTGGAGAAACAGCTCCCGAAGGAAACGCTGGCGAAGCTGGAACAGGCGAAGCAGGCGCTCGACAAGCTGGCCGACAAGATGCCGTCACTCCGAGATCGGCAGAACCAGGCGATGCAACAATTGCAGCAGCTCGAACGGCAACAAACGGCCATCAGCCAACAGGTCGATCACGCCGAACGCGATCGCAAGGCCAACGAGAAAAATCCGCAGGCGAAGGAACAGCAGGCCCAGCAGCTACGGAACCTCGCCCGGCAACAGGCCGAGATCGCCGAGGCGTTGGCGAAGATGGACGCGCCGAACCAGGAGTCCCGGCAGGAGAAGGTCGCCGAGGCCGCCCGCCAGGCTTTGGCCGACCTGCTGGACGCCCGGCCCGAAGACGTGAAGGCGTCGCAGCAGACGGTGCAGCGTGAGATGCAGCGCCTTCAGCAGGCGCTGCACGGCCAGAAGCCGGCCGACGAGTTGGCCCGCGATCTGGCGAAACAGCAGAAGGAACTCGCCGACGAGGCGGCGCGCACCGCCAAGGATCCGATGACGACGCCGGAGAAGACGCAGGAATTGCAGAAGCAGCAACAGCAGATCGCCAAACAGGCGCAGGCGCTCCAGGCCCCCGAGGCGCCGCAGCGTCAGGCCGAAGCAGCCGAAGCCGCGCGGCAGGCAGCCCAGGCGCAGCAGCAACAGCCGAACGCCCCCCAGACGCAGCAGAAGATGCAGGAAGCCGCGAAAAAGCTCGACGAGCTGGCGAAGCAGCTGAACGGCGAGGAGCCGGAAGCCCAGCGTATCCAGCGTCTGGCCCAGAAACAGGCCGAAGCCGCGGCCCAGACGGCGAAGGACGCCCAGGCCAATCCGAACCAGAAGGCCAATCCAGAAGCCCAGCGCCGCCAGCAGGAGATCGCGAAAGAAGCGGCCCAGGTGCGCGGCGGCGAGGAAGCGAAGATGGAGAAGGAAAAGGCCGCCGAAGCACTGAACAAGGCCCAGCAGCCCGCCACTCCCCAGGAGATGGCGAAGGCCCAGAAACAGGCCGCCGAAGCGCTGAAGGACCTCGCCGACAAGTTGGCCCGGCGCGACGACGTGGCGAAGGCCGCGGAAATCGCCCGGCAGCAACAGGAACAAGCGAAGCAGGCCCAGAGCAACGATCCGGCGAAACAGAATCCCGAAGCGGCGCAACAGGCCGCTCAGAAGCAGGGCAACCTCGCCAAGCAGCTCGACAAGCTCCAGCCGATGGGCCCGGAGGCGCAACAGCAGAAGCAGGCCGCCCAGCAAGCCGCCGAGCAGGCCAAGCAAGCGTTGCAGCAGGCCAAGGCACCGGCGGCAGCACAGAAGCAGCTCGACAAGGCCGCGGAAGCTGCGCAGCAGTTGGCCCGGCAGATGGCGAAGGATCAGGCGCCGAAGGCTCCGCAAAACGACGCCGCGAAGGCTGCGGAAATCGCTCAGCAGCAGAAGGAGCAGGCCAAGCAGGCTCAGAGCAATGACCCGGCGAAGCAAAATCCGGAGGCCGCCAAGCAGGCCGCCGCGAAGCAAGCCGATCTGGCCAAACAGCTCGAACAGATTCAGCCGATGGGCCAGCAAGCACAGCAGCAGAAACAGGCCGCTCAGCAAGCGGCCCAGCAGGCGCAGCAAGCATTGCAGCAGGCCAAGACGCCGGCCCAGGCCCAGCAACAGTTGAACAAGGCCGCGGAAGCAGCGCAGCAGCTGGCTAAACAGATGGCGAAGGACCAGGCCCAGCAGAACCAGGCCCAGAATCCCGCCAACCAGACGCCGCAGCAGCAGGCGCAGAACCTGGCCAAGCAGCAGGCCGATCTGGCGAAGCAGACGCAGCAGGCGCAGCAGCAGGCCGGGCAGAAACCGGACGCCGCCGCCAAGCAGCAGCTTCAGCAGACGCTCGATCGGATCGCCCAACAGCAGCAAAACCTGAACAAGCAGGCCGCTCAGCTGCCGCTCGATCAACAACCGAAGGCCGTCGAGCAGGCGCGGAATGCGATGAACCAGGCGCAACAGGCTCTGGCGAAGCAAGACCCGGCCCAGGCCCAGAAGAACCAGGCTCAGGCCGCCGACGCACTGAACAAGTTGGCGAAACAACTGCCGAACCAGGCGACCCCGCCGAACCAGGCTGCACAGCGCAACCAGCCCGCCGCTCCGCCGCAGGGACTGCCGAACGCCCAGCAGGCGCAGCAGGCTCGGCAGCTGGCCCGCGAGCAACAGCAATTGCGCGATGCCCTTCAGAAGGCGACGGAAGCCGCGCGTGCCGAGGCAGCGACGCCGCGTGAGAACCCCCTGGGCGATCTTGCCAAGCAGCAAGGAGAGATCGCCAAGCAAGCCGGTGAGCTTGCCAAGCAGGCCACCCAGCAAGCCGAAGCGGCGAAGCAGGGTGAGCCTGGCCAGGCGCAACAAGCGCAGCAAGCCGCCAAACAGGCGCAGGCGGCGCAACAGGCCGCTCAGCAGGCTGCCAACCAGGTGCAGGCCGGTAATCTGCCGCAGGCCCAGCAGGCCGGCAAACAGACGGCCGAGCAGTTGCAGCAAGTAGCGAAGTCGCAGCAAGGACAGCCCGGCCAGCAGGCGGCGCAGATGGCTCAGCAGGCACAGCAGCTGGCCAAGCAGCAAGATGCGCTGAACCGCCAGATGCAGCAGCAGGCCAACAGTCCCGCTGCCCAGGCGGCCCAGCAGCAGAACGTGCAACAAAAGGCGGCCCAGCTCGCGCAAGACCTCGGCAAGTTGGCCCAGCAGATGAACCGTACTCCGCAGGCGCAGCAGTCCGCCCAGCAAGCACAACAGTCCGCCCAGCAGGCACAGGCTGCCCAGCAACAGGCACAGGCCCAGGCTCAACAGGGCAATCAGGGCCAGGCCCAGCAGGCCAAGGAACAGGCGGCCCAGGCGCTCGATCGCGCCGCCCAGCAGGCCGCTCAGACCGCTCAGCAATTGGCCCAGGCCAACCCGATGGGCATGGGCACCCCCATGAACCCGATGGGCATGGGCAATCCGATGGGCATGGGCAATCCGATGGGTCAGGCGACCCCGCAACAAACCGGCCAGGCGGTGCAGCAGGCGCAGAACGCGATGCAGCAGGCGCAGCAGAAACTCGGTCAGGGCCAGCCGCAAGCCGCGCAGAACTCCATGGCGCAGGCGGCCCAGTCGCTGCAACAGGCGGCCCAGGCGCTGGCTCAGCAGCAGGGCCAAAACCAGCAGCCCCAGCCCGGTCAGCCGCCGAAGGAAGGCCGCTCCGACACCTTCGGCCGCGCTCCCGACAACAACGCTCCCGACGGCACCACGAAGATCGACGACCCGAACAAGTACGCCGGCAAGGCGTGGGGCGACCTCCCCGGCGAACTACGGACCAAGATCATCCAGGACCTCAAGGCCCGCTACGGCGACGAACACGCTCGGATGATCCAGCTCTACTACGAGCAGATGGCCGAGCGGAAGAAGAAGTGACGGGAGCGTGTGAGCCCGCCGCGCCAGCAAGGACGGCCCTTGCTTGGCGCGGCGGGCTCAATTCCGAAGCGGCGTTTCGTTCGCCGGAGTCATATCATGCGTCGTTTGCTGATTACCCTGGCATTTCTCTCCCCGTTGGCCGCGCACGCCCAGGAGGTAAAGGACCGCAATTCTCCCTCGGACAAAGCCGTCGAGAAAGCGCTCGAATACCTCGCCGCGGCTCAGGACAAGAGCGACGGTGCCTGGCGGCTTCAGGCCCAGAAAAGCCCCGCGGCCGCGGCATTGGCCGTGATGGCGTTCCTCTCCGCCGGCCATGTTCCGGGAGAGGGCAAGTACGGCGAAGTCGTCGAAAAGGGCATCCGCTGGGTCATCAAGCAACAGCACCCCAACGGCCTGTTCGGCGCTAACCAGGGCCACAGCATGTACCACCACGGCATCTGCACCCTGATGCTCGCCGAGGCGGCCGGCATGGCGGATGGCGAACTCGGCAAGGAGATGCGGACGTCGCTCAAGAGTGCCGTGAAGCTCATCCTCCAGGCCCAGCGCATCCGCGGTGAGGAACGCGGCGGCTGGCGCTACAACGTCCAGCACAATGATGGCAGCGACATGAGCGTCACCGGCTGGCAGATCATGGCCCTGCGCCAGCAAAAACGTCGGCTGCGACGTGCCCCCGGCGGCCATCGACGCCGCGGTGGATTACGTCAAGCGCTGTCACGATCCCAACTCCGGCGGTTTCGGCTACATGCCGCACCACGGCCAATCCATCGCCTGCACCGGCACCGGCATTCTCGCCCTGGAACTGTGCGGCAAGGACCTGCATAAATGCCCGGAAGTGCTGAAGGCCGGCTCGTTCCTCATGAAGAACCCGCCGAAATGGGGTGAGTCCTACTTCTATTACATGATCTACTACACCACTCAAGCCACGTTTCAGCTGGGCGATAACTACTGGAATTTCTACGGCCCGAAAGTGAAGCAGGTGCTGCTCGCCCAGCAGAAATCCAGCGGCCAGTGGGAAGGCGGCGGCAGTGACAGCAGTTACGGCCCGGTCTATTGCACGTCGATGGCCGTGCTGGCGCTTACCGTCGAGTATCGCTTCCTGCCGATCTACCAGCGCGAGGAGGAGCCGCGTGAGAAGAAGTGAAGAAGGAACGCACCGCTACTTGTCGTCGGAACGCGGCCGATCCTGGTCCTTGTATAACCCCTTCTCCTTGTCGCCGCCGCAGCCGGAAATTGTGCCGCAAGCGACGAGCATCAGCAAGAAGAACAAGAGCTTTCGCATCGGAAGGATCCTCCATCGCGCCGGATGTAAGCGGCAATGTAGATACGTTACGGCGATGGCGATGCGTCGAACAGAGCTGACTTGCTGGATGATGAAATGCAAACAGCATGTAGGTGGCAGAGAGACTGCCACCTACATGCCGGATTAGAGGTATGGGCTAGGCGAAATAGGATCATCACTTGATCTTCTTGAGTGCCTCTTCGGCATCCTCAACGACCTTCTCGGCCTTCTTGACGGCTTCATCCGCATCCTTCTTCTTGTCGTCTTTCGCTTCCTTCGCGACATCCTTGGCCTTGGTCAAGGCAGCCTTGGCGTCAGTCACGACCTTTTCTGCGGCCTTCTTGGGATCGGGCGCATCGGCCTTTTTATCACCGGTCGTGCTGCTGCTACCGCAGCCGACGACGCCGGAGAGGAGCAGGCCGGCAACGAACAACGAAGCGAACAACTTCTTCATCAGGTAACCATCCTTTCGATGATTGTGTTCACGATGAGGAAACTCAGCATCTGTTTCTCGGAGAGCCCACGTTGGTGCAGTAGGTCGAAAGCTCGATGCTGTCGACGGAGGGCGATAATGCCTCTTAGCTGTTTTCAGCAACGCTAACAGCGTTCTCTGTATCCGTTATGAAATCGGAAGAATAAACTGGCAAGGTCATTGCCTTGATTAGTCCTTCGCCGGCTTTTTGGCTTCATCCAAGGCTTTCTTGGCCTCAGTCACTGCCTTCTCGAGGGCTTCCTTCTTCTTATCGTCCGTGTTATCTTTCAGGGCTTTCTCAGCCGCGTCCAGGGCAGCCTGGGCCTTGTCTACGGCGTCCTTCTTGGGGTCCTTCTTGTCGGTGGTAGTCTTGTCGGTGGTAGCCTTGTCGGTGGTAGTCTTGTCAGTGGTGGTCTTCTTGTCGGTGGTAGTCTTGTCGGTGGTAGTCTTGTCGGTGGTAGTCTTGTCGGTAGTGGTGGTCTTCTTCTCTTCCTTGGTCGTCGAGGAACCGCCGCAGCCGACGACGCCGGAGAGGAGCAGACCGGCAACGAACAACGAAGCGAACAACTTCTTCATGGTGCAACCATCCTTTCGATGATCGAGTCCAGGATACGAAACCCGGAATCCGCTTCTCCGGGATTTCACGCGCTGAAACGTCGAAAACACATTCGCTTTCGACAGGCGGCAGGCGCCACGCGGCTCCTCCCACCGGGGGGTTACTTGCCTTACGTTATGAAACTGCGTTCTCGCTGTGTAGAGCGGTGCAGTTCACTATGGATTCTTGTCGGCGTCCTTCTTGTCCGTTTGTACGGGCTTGTCGGAGGCTTTGGAGGACGGCGTCGGGGGACAGCCCGTGACGCCGGTCAGTAGGCTAAAGCGCACAGCGCGGCGAATACCTTCTTCACTGGCAACCACCCTTTCGATGGTGTCCTGTCAGGGAGAGCACTCCGCCCCGCACCCCTCTCATTGTGTCTTCCTCAATAGGATGCGCCCGCAGATCGTTTATTCCCCAAAAATTCGTATCGGTACGAAAACGATTCGTTCGAGGAAGCCGGCAGTGGACGGATGGACAGAACTTAGAGCCTGTTCCAAAAGCCAGAAACAGGCTCCGCGAGTCCGCAGCGCCAAGCAAGGACGAGCGGAACTACCCTGAAAATCGTGCCGCTCGTCCTTGCTTGGCGCTGCGGACTCGCGGACCGACGCCCTTTTGGAACAGGCTCTCACGCCACCGAGCTTTCGACGATTTCCACGGTGTGTTTCGACGTATCTCTTCGCCAGCCTCCCAAAACTCGTTCGGGATCCAGACCGTGTAAAACGCCATCGTGTAGAAACTGAAGTAGCCGATGTCCATCGAAAGCCAGACCCCGAGATGGAACAGAAGGCCAAAGAGCAACGTCCAGCGGCGTGTCAGCCGGAACAACACGAGAAGCGGGAATAGCACTTCCCACGCCAGGCAGGCGTAGGTCATGCTGCGTGTTATCCACAACGGCAACGGGAGCTGCGCGTAGGACCAGCGGAGCATGTCGAGATGGTTGAGAACGTAATGCAGCGACGTGCCGTCCAGCCACGACCCCTGGAACGTCCCCCAGCCGTAGCCCTTCAACTTGATGATTCCGGTCGTCGTGTACATGACGCACAGCTGGAATTGCATCAACCTCACAGGCCAGACGGGGACGAATATCCGTCCGGGAGGGAGTCGGCCGCGCCGCCGGGCCAGCCAGGCATCGACTGAAAACGCTTTGCCGCAAGCCGACACCATCAGGAGAAAGATGCCGATAGTCAGCACGTCGTTCCCGCTGTTGAGAACGCAGCGGTTACGGTTGAACATGCACATCGTCAGGACCCAGACGGCAACGTTCGTCAGACGGGTCCAGAAGCCGACCATCCAGGCCAGCGTCGCCGCCACCCAGGCCGCGAAGAGCGGATAGTACACGGCTGGCTCATCGTGATTGAACAGCCAGATCGTCCAGCGCCAGGATCGGACCTGCTGCCAGTCGAAGAAGCCGGCCGGAACGATGCCGTGCGGACCGAGCAGATAATCCAGCCGCGGAAGCCATTGCTGGAGCTGGTCGATCAGCAAGGTGCAACCGAGCACGATGCGGAACAAAGCCAGCGTCTCCGCCGGACGGGTTCGTGCCAGAAGCGCGTCCACCAACTTGCGTAGGGGAGGGCCGTCATTGGGGTTGGTCCGTCGGTCTCTTTTCCATGACTCCCTCATGCGTCTTCACGTCGAACGTATAGAACGTGCGCGAGGCGTTCTCGGAGTGATGATCGCGGATCTTGTCCATCTGATCCCGCAGGAACGCGCGGGCATCGACACCGGGGGGAGGATAGTCGATCCGGATCTCGTAGAGGAGAATCTTCTGGAGGGGCACTCCGTTTTCGTTATGCGGCCAGCGATACGAGAGCACGTTGCACCAACCCCAGCATTCGTCATCCATGTCTTCGTCCCGGTTTGCGTACTTCTCGAACTGGAGATCGATGTGATCGCTCCAGCGAAAAAACCGAGTCAGATCGGCCGGTTCGGTGTGTTGGCGAACCGTCCGTTCCGTTCCGTCCTCGTAGCAAAGCCGGGCGCGGCCCAGGTGAACGTTGGTGCCGACGCTGGGCGAGAACATCTGCCATTCCTGGTTGAAACCGGCTGCGTTCTCGACGAGGCTCAGACGCGAAGAGAGCCAGGCCAACGAGTATTTTCCCCAGTCTTCGCCCGATGCCAGTCGTGTACGTATCTCGTCCGTGGGCCAGGGGTTGACATACTGCTGCAAGGAAGCAAAGGACTTGCGCATCTCCGCTGCAAGCTTGTCCTCGCCCTCGGCACGGAGCTTGGCGTATTCGGAGCGGGTCGGGAACGCGCGCAGGTTTGCACTGCATCCCGAACTCCTTGATCCAGTCGTGCCAGGGGAGCAGGATCGAGAAGCCGCGGAAGATCAGGTCGAACAGGAAAAGCGCGACGAAGACCCGTACCGGCCAGCTGAGCCGCGGCGTCGGAACAGGTAGGGCCGCTTCCGTCGTTTTGTCAGGCGCGGGCATCTGAGAATCTCTGCCGAGGCGACTCGCACCGATATAAAGCGAAGATGTGGATTATCGCACAGCGAAGAGACGTGTCAAGGAGGCGGTTTGCGACATGGGGATATGAGTACAAGTGGCATGGTTCAAACCGGGGCACCGGAGGGGTAACACACTGGTAGGACGGATTTGCAATCCGTCCGCCATCGCCCGGACGGATTGCAAATCCGTCCTACCAGTGTGTTACCTGCCTTTGAACCATGCCGTATACGATTGCTAACGAATCTACCCGATAAACCGCGTTTTCTTCTGGCACAGGAAAGACACGGCGTTTACCCTATCATTCGTGCTCGGCAACGGTCCCTCAACTTTCCCAGACCTCTTTCGTGTTTTTTTCGGCGGCTTCGGGAATAAAATGCCCGTTTGCGGTTCATACTTCCAGAGGATGATGCACCATGGGGATGCCCGGTAGTCGTCCGACGGTTCAGAGGTTGGTGGACGAACACTATGTCGCCCTGTACCGCTATGCCTATCGACTGACCGGCTCGGCTGCCGACGCGGAAGATCTGACGCAGGACGCATTCTGCAAGGCGCAGCTCAACTTCGCCCAGCTCCGCGACCCCGATCGGGCCAAACCCTGGCTCTTCAGCATTCTGCGCAACGCCTACCTGCACCGGGTTCGTACCCGGAAACAAGAGGCCTGCGTATCGCTGAACGATCTGGGGGATGTGGCCGAGGTCCCATGCGATCCGCTGCCCGAGATCGATCCGGAACAGCTCCAGCAGGCCCTCAACGAGCTATCTGAGGTTTTCCGAACGCCGATCATATCTGTACTATTTTGAGGACTTTACTTACCGCGACATCGCCGAGCAGATGGATCTCCCCCTCGGGACGGTAATGTCGCGGCTGGCACGGGCCAAGACCTATCTCCGCTCGCGTCTCCTCCCGAAGGGGGCGCCGGTGTCAGTCAACGGCCAGAGCCAACGGAGGGCGACCGATGGATTGTAAAACCGCCCGCATGTTGATCGACTACGCGCGGCCGTCCCGCGCTCCGGGTCTCCAAACCGAACTCGAGCCGCGCGACGTCGAAGGATTGGCCGATCACCTCGACCACTGTCCCGAGTGCGGCCCGTGCGTCGGGCCGACCGTGCGGTCGATCAGAGTCTGGGCACAGCCATGCGCCTTGTCCCCATACCCGATCACCTGCGCAAGAACCTTGTCGCCCGGCTCGACGCGGAGCGCGGCGATTGGTATCGGCACCGTATCGGCCACGCCGTCCGTGCCCTGGCCGTGGCAGCCGTGGTCCTGATCGGAGTTTGGGGCATCGTCCTCTGGCGGCGACCCGGACCCACCGTGATCGACTTCAACAGCGCGATTGAACAGGCCATCGAGTTCCGCCGAGCACCGGACGACAAGGTGCGGGAATCCCTGCGCATCCTCAAAGTCGATGCACCGGCCCCGGCCGATCTGCGTTACATGTACCTGGCCGGACCGCCGGCACTGAGCGAGTTTCAGGGCAAGCGGGTGCCGATGCTCGTCTTCGTCAATCGGGACGAGCAGCGAGCCCTAGTTTACCTCCTCTCCAGCAAGGATTTCGATCTCAATTCGGTGGCATCGAATTTGACTACCGCCGCCAATTACGACTATCGGATCGAGCTGGTTCCTCAGGACAAGGACAACGACCACGCCTACCTCGTCCTCCACACCGGCGCTAACTGGGACTGGCTGCGGCTCAAGCCGGACCCCTAAGCCGGACGATTCGCCCGAACCGAAAAAAGTCGGGCCATGATTCTGCTGCTCTCCTCCTCTATTCCCTTTCCGCCGCTCCCCCTTTTGGAGTACCATTTACCCGGATGGTCATTCCGCAACTCCGGGAGGATGGCATGCGACTTCGATTTCTACGGACTGGCCTTCGAGACGCCGCAGGTGACGTTCTACCTCTGGTCGCCGTGGCGCGCGACGGCTCTGGAACATCGCGTCTTCGAGGCGGTGCGCGGTCTGCCGCGCCACAGTTTGCGGAAGCACCGGATGAGCTGCGCGTCGTCGTCAACGATCCCAAGACGGCCCGCCAGGCGCTTCAGGCGGCGGAGCGCGTGTTGAAGGGCTGGCAAGAGGATGCCGATCCCGGTAGTGAGCGGCGCGGCTGGCGCTGGATGCTGGAGGGTGACTGCGACGCGCACGGCTACGATCACAACGGCGAGTCGGTGGGCCTCTGGGGCTTCCTGCGGCTCAGCCTGGAACGCGGCGGCGTCGGTGAAGCGGAAAAAGGTGAAGACGTGGACCTGGACGGCTTCGGGTTCCTGGTCGAGGCCGATAAAGCGGGGTGAATTCAGCTCGGGGCGAGAAAGGGGGGCGAGAAAGGGGACATCGTGAAGTTGCGCCGCATCCGAGGGCAACTGTACTACGATATCGCCCTTTTCGCATCCTCGACCGATCCGGCAGTCAATTGAACGCTTCGGCAGGAAACGGTTCCGCTGGTGCTTGCGGTAGCGGATCGTCTCGTGCGGTGAGTCCACGACGGAGGTCGTCGAGATCGGTATGGTAGCGCCGATGGACCGCCCAGCGGTCGCGGAAGATGAACGCCTCGAACTTGATGAAAGGATGGACGCAGCATTCCGTGATCGGTGCGCCTTTCAACACCTCTCCCAGCTGCACCAAGCAGACCAACCCGGGCGGCATATCAAAGAAGCGGTAGCAGTCGTGTCGCCCTTTTTGATCGACCCGCTGCTGATACCTTCTGACCTCAGTTCTGGCACGAGCGCGGAAGACTTTCACCAGGTTTTCCGGTAGCCGATCGTATCGGCGAACCTCTTCGTCCACCGTGGCATAGAAGTGGGGGTCGGTGATCGCCAGGTCCAGGTCGGAACCAGGCCCTAATCGTTTCCACGTCTTTTTCTTCTCCCGATTGGGCGAAATGCTGAACCCGATCTTCGTGCTTCCCCGAAACAGGAAGTGATGAGGATGGATACCCGTCCGTTCCGACAAGTAATCGACGAACCGCGCAAATTGGACATATGCTGGAAAGCCCAGCGGAGTACCCGAGAGGAGGGCGTGATTAATCAATCCATCGGGATCCTCGAAAGCCCGTTGCTGGACCTCGCGAGGGGTGATGAGGATGTGCCCGTGTTCGTTAAACGTCATGTACCACCGGGGCTTCGGCGGGGCTGACGCGCACCAACGGCTGGTTGTTGTGCCCGCTCGCGTCAAACGGGGGGTCGTTAAACTGCAACCGGACTCGGCGGTGGCACATGGGGCATTTGAACACCTCTCCGAAAACCGAGGTGTACGCCAGCCGTGCGACTTCGTTGTTGCAGTAGGGGCACCGATCAATATCGCGGAAGTTGCAGTTGGGACAGACCGTGAGCAGTTCGGGCGGTATGTTGCCGCAGTTCACGCATTCCGTACCATTTCCTTCCTGGATAACTTCCACACTCGCCCGGTCGACGTATCCAAACTCTCGTAAGACTCGCTGGACTTCAGGCAACCGATCTGTCGTGAACTCGAAGTAAGCATTTCGATCAGCGTCTCGGTGCGTGCCGTGCCTCGGGCTATCCGGATCGATCTCGACCGGTGAGTGCGCCCACAAATCACGGCGCACTCGGGCGGTCCACCGGAGGTCGTCCGCGGGGTCTGCCGGATTGTGGCGAACAATTACTCGGACGCGCTGCATGGGGACCGCTCCTTTGTGTTTCCTGTTTCTGTCCTCGTATTGTACCTTCACGGGTAGATCTCGACTATAACGACCTCGCTGACGCTTCGGGTTAGTGTCCTTTCAGGCATCGAGCGGTAGAGCGACCTACGTGCAACCACAGTCCGCACGACGCCTCTCTGCGCGTACAATGGGAACATGACCACTAAGCGCGTTTCCACCCGCACTCCGACCCCGCGCCGCTATCGGTCGCCGAATATCCCGATGGCCGCGATCCGGCGCTACGCCCGGCAGATCGCCGAGCGCTTTCAGCCGGAGCGTATCATCCTGTTCGGTTCCTACGCCTATGGCACGCCGCACGAGGATAGCGACGTCGATATTCTCGTCATCATGCCGGCTCGACGCGTCACGACCAAGGCCGCACAAATTACTCTCGCGTTCGAGCGGCCGTTTCCGCTAGACATCATCGTCCGGACACCCCAGCAGATTCGGCGCGGTCTGGCAGATGCCAATTGGTTCTTGCGAGAAATTGTTGGTCAGGGGAAGGTGTTGTATGAAGCGCGAGACCGGGAAAGTGGGATATCCGTCGCGGTGCAAGCCAGTGGCTGAGCGAGTGCCGAGTACTCAGTACTGAGTACTCGGTACTCGGCACTCAGCACGCGGGAGTCGGGACTCGGAGATCCAATCTCGAAACAGCGGTTCTCGACCTCTTACCCCTAACTCAAGATGGCCGATCTCACCCACTTCGACGACCACGGCGCCAGCCGCATGGTGGACACCAGCGCCAAGCCCGAGACGCTGCGTGAAGCCCGCGCCAGCGGTCTCGTCCGCATGGCGCCGGCCACCGCCGCCCTGATCCGCGACAAATCTTTGGCGAAGGGCGACGTTCTCGAAGTCGCACGTCTGGCCGGCATCATGGCCGCCAAGCGCACCGGCGATCTCATTCCGCTCTGTCATCCGCTTCCCATCACTTCCGCCACCGTCGATTTCACTTTTGTCGGCGACGACACGCTGCAAATCGAGGCCATTGTTCGCGTTTTCGGCCGCACCGGAGTCGAGATGGAGGCGCTGACGGCGGTCAGCGTCGCCGCGCTCACCGTCTACGACATGTGCAAGGCCGTCGATCGTGTTATGACGATCGAGCGCGTGCGGTTGGAATCAAAGAGCGGCGGCCGCAGCGGCACCTTCCAACGAGACGATTGACGCTCCCGCCCCGCTTTGCTAGCCATTCAATGGCGATTGAAAGTTCAAAAGTGGTGAGTGGTGAGTGGTGAGTAGGTGAGTGGGGGGCAAAGACCACTCACCTACTTACCACTCACCAGCCAGGGGAGAAACATGCACCCCTCGACGATGACGGCCCCGAGCGCAGTGATGCCGGCCCTCGATCTGTACGCCCCGATCAGCACCGATCTCGAAGAGGTCGAACGTATCCTGGCGCGCGTGCTGAAGAGCCGGTACGCAGCCGTTAACTCGGTCGTCGAACACGTTCGGCACTACCGCGGCAAGCGTCTGCGTCCGGTGCTGCTGCTGCTGACCGCCCGCGCCTGTGGGAAGGTGACGCCCGCTCACCCCATTCTCGGCGCCGTCGTCGAGATGATCCACACCGCCACGCTCGTCCACGACGACATCCTCGACAACGCGACCACACGCCGCCACGTCGCCACGATCAATTCGCGCTGGGATTACCAGACGGCGGTGCTCCTGGGCGATTACCTGTTCACTCACGCCTTTCACCTGGCCAGCACTGTGCCTTCTCCCCTCGCCCCTGTACTCAGGGGCGAGGGGTTGGGGGTGAGGGGTGAGCGGCAGGACACTACCAAGCCATCGACCCCTCACCCCCAACCCCTCTCCCCTGAGTACAGGGGCGAGGGGGGAACGATTGCCTGCCAATTGATCGGCGCGGCGACGAACCGCGTCTGCGAGGGCGAGATGTGCCAGGGCCTCGCCAGCGGCAATCTCGACCTGACGGAGGAGGAATATCTCGACGCGATCGACGGCAAGACGGCTGAGCTGATCGCCTGCTGCTGCCAGCTCGGGGCGCTTCTACAGCGGCGTCTCGACGGACATGGTCCAGGGGCTGACGCGCTTCGGCCGCTACGTCGGTCTGGCATTCCAGATCGCCGACGACTTGCTCGACCTGGAAGGGGAAGAGCGTGAAACGGGCAAATCGCTGGGCACCGATCTGGAACAACAGAAGATGACGCTGCCGCTGATCCGTGCCCTGCATCACGGCCCGGCGGGATTGTCGGCGCGACTACGGCAACTGCTGCGCGAGCCGGACCGACGGCGGCGCGACACGCTGCGGGCATGCCTTGCCGAGAGCGATAGTCTCGACTACGCCCGGCACCGGGCCGAGGACTTCGCCGCCAGGGCGCGGCGCGAACTGGCCTGTCTGCCGCCGTCGCCGTGCCGTGCCATTCTCGAAGCCATCGGCGAGCGCGTCGTGCATCGCAACCATTAACGGAGTCGTTTACGTTTCGCGCTTCGTGAACCGCTTGTGACGCTGCGGCCGGGTTGCTATGATTCAAGACAGGCCGGATTGGAAGGGACCAGCGCCGGCCAGCGGACGCGAGGGCCTATCATGGCGGACCAAAAAACGATCTTGATCGTGGACGACGACAACGAGCTGAGCGACGGCCTGCGCGTCGTGCTGGAGAAGCAGGGCCATCGGGTCATTCAGGCCCGCGATGGCCAGCAGGGCAAGCAGCAGATCTACAACCAGCGGCCCGACCTGGTCATCCTCGACATGATGATGCCGCGCATGGGCGGTTATCCCGTCCTCGAACATTTCCGCGGCAAGACCGACACGCCGCCGATCATCATGATTACGGCCAACGAGGGCAGCCGGCACAAGGCGTATGCGGAATACCTCGGGGTGATCGCTTACCTCCGCAAGCCGTTCGCCATGGAAGACCTGCTCAACGCGGTCAACCAGGGACTGAGCGCAGGGACGAAGCCGGCCGCGCCCACGGAAGAGGGCAAATGAGGCGTTGACCACCCCCGCTCCCTACCCCATCACGGACGCCGCCAGCGTCCTGCTGAGCCGTGGACCCGGTTCGACGGCAGTCTACCTCGTCCGCCGCGCCGACAATTCTGCGCTTCTTCGGCGGCTTCGTCGCCTTCCCCGGCGGAAAGGTCGGTGAAGAGGACGCGGCCCTGTCTGCGACTGCCCCCGGTCTCACCCGCCAACACGTCGCCGCGGTCCGCGAACTGTTCGAGGAAACCGGCGTTCTCCTCGCGCACATCGCCGATGGTTCGTTTCCTGCGGCAAGTCCCGAACTTGCCCTCGCTCGGCAGGAACTGAACGCCGGCCGCCTTACGTTCACCGACTTCCTGATGCGGTTCGGCCTTTCGCTCAGCGCCGCCGACCTGTGTTTCGCCGGCACGCTGGTCACGCCGCCCTTCTCGCCGATTCGCTTCGCCACCACCTTTTTCACGGCGAACTTACCTGCGGGACAGGTTTCGGAGGTCTGGCCCGGCGAACTTGCGGAAGGCTTCTGGAGCGATGCCCGATCTGCACTGGACGACTGGACCCGCGGCGGACTGCTGCTCTCGCCGCCGACCGTCGTCGCTTCTCGAAGCGATCGCGGGCCGGCCGATCGAGGAACTGGAGCAGCGCTGCGCCGACTGTTGGCCATGCTCGAGACCGGCGTCATTCCACCGATCTGGTTCGGCGCGGGACTCCGCATGCTGCCCCTGGCCTGCCGCGGTCTGCCGCCGGCCACGCACACCAACGCCTTCCTCGTCGGCACGGAATCTCCGTACCTCATCGATCCAGGCCCGGCCGACGCCGACGAACAGCAACGGCTCTTGGTCGCGCTGGACGAGGCGCTGACCGGACGGCGTCTGGCTGGTGTCGTGCTGACCCACCATCATGGCGACCACATCGGCGCAGCGACCGTTTGTGCCGAGCGCTACCACGCGCCGATTTTGGCCCACGCGCTGACGACGCGCTTGCTCGAAGACAAGGTGAAGGTCGATCGCCATCTCGCGGACGGCGATCGACTGGACCTCGGTCCGGCACCCGACGGCAGCGGGCGCTGGCACTTGGAAGCGCTGCACACGCCGGGGCACGCGCCGGATCATCTCGTTTTCTGGGACCCGAAATATCGCCGGCTGTTCGCCGGCGACATGGTCTCGACGCTGTCCTCGATCGTGATCGCGCCACCGCAAGGAGACTTGACGGTGTACCTCGAGTCGCTGCGGCGCCTGCTAACCTATCCGGCCCGGTTGCTGCTGCCGTCGCACGGCTCCCCGTCGGCGCGTCCCACCTTCCTCCTGGAGGAAGCCCTGTCCCACCGGGCGAAACGAGAAACGCAGCTGCTGGCAGCACTGGCGGAGGGACCGCGGCGCGTAACCGAGATGTCACGGGAGATCTATCGCGGTCTGCCGTCAAACTTGATGCAGCTGGGCGAACTGCAACTGCTTGCCGGCCTGCGCAAATTGGAGCGCGAGAGCCGCGTTGTGGAAATGCCCAACGCGGACGGTTCCTCCTGGGCGCTGACGCCCGTGCCGCCTCAGTAACAGGATGGTTGAGCAATCACTATTGCGGTAGGAAATGCCCGACGAGTTCCAGCCGATGACCGGTGACGACGAACCCCCGGACCCGCAGTTCATCAATGAGGTCGGGGGCGAGCTTCTCGAGCAGCTGCGGATCGTAGGACAGCGGCAGATCGCACAGTCGGCCGGTTTGGTCGCAACGGTAGTGGTAATGGGCTTCACTGCGGCCGTCGTAGCGCGCGGGGCCGGTGCCGCCGTCGAGGCGTGCCGCCACCCCGGCATCGACCAGGGCCTCCAGGGCCTTGTAAACCGTGGCCAGGCTGATGTGCGGAATCTCGCGGCGAACCGCGGCAAAGACCTGATCGGCCGTCGGGTGGAAATCGACGACACAAAGGTAAGACCAGACCGAGGCACGCTGACGCGTGAAGCGCCAGCCGGCCCGCTCCAGGGCAGAGCGTAGTAGACGTTCATCGGGCGTGCAGTTCATGGCGTCACGGCGTAAACTCATGGTGGTATTAGCTTAGAGACCGATGCGTTCGTCGGCAAGACGGCTGTTTAGCCGCGAGCTTTTGCGAGCGCTGGGTGAAGCGCTCGCAAAAGCTCGCGGCTAAATGCGGTCAGCGCGGCACGAACAACTGCGACCGTTTGATGCCGAGTCGATGCAGCCAGAATCGACCGACGACCGCCAGCGTGCTCAGGCCATATTCGAGACTGCGGCGGAAGTTGATGCTGCTGGCCTCGTCGAAGTAACGCACCGGCACCGGCACGTCGCCGAGGCGGAAGCCGAAATGCACCGCCTGCACCAGAAACTGCGTGTCGAAAACGAAATCGTCGCTGTTCCGCTCGTAGGGGATCGTCTCCAGCACGGCTCGGCTATACACTCGGAAGCCGGAGTGGAAATCGCCGAGGTTCTGCCCCAGGGCGAAGTTCTCCACGGTGGTCAGGAAACGATTGCTCAGGTACTTCCAGACGGGCATGCCGCCGCGCATGGCCTCGTCGCGGGAACGGATGCGGCTGCCGACCACCACGTCGCAGATGCCCAGCTCGATGAAGCCGACCGCGTGCGGGATCACCCGGCTATCGTACTGGTAATCGGGATGGATCATCACGACGACGTCGGCCCCGCGTGCCAGGGCTTCCCGATAACAGGTCTTCTGGTTGCCGCCGTAGCCCTTGTTCTTGTCGTGGACGATGACGGTCAAACCCATCTCGCGCGCGACCTGAACGGTACGATCCGTGCTGCCGTCATCGACGAGGATCACCTCATCGACGCAGCCCGGCGGCATGTCGGCCAGCGTCGAGGCGAGCGTGCGTTCCGCGTTGTAGGCCGGCATGACCGCGATCACGCGCGTTTTGCGCTTCGGCGTGGTTTCCTCATCGGGTTTGGTCACCCACTCGACCTTGAAGATCTCTTCCCGCAGCTGAATGTCGGCGCGGCGCTGGGGAAGCCTGGTTCGGGTCTGCACGGTTGTTATTCCTGGGGCGGTTCTCGTATCGCTGCGCTTCTGGGGGCCGGCTCAACCCCTCGCTCACGCTTCGGGTTTTCAAATGCCGCGCCACGTTAAATGTTACCACGGCGCTCCAACACCCGCCATCTCCATAACCTTCACGATCGACATTTGCCGACCGCGACTTTTCCGATCTTGCCGTTTCTATTCTTTATGCCGGTGCTGTAGAATAACTTCTCGGAATCGCTCCACAACCTCTCGCGGGATGCACCCGTGCTGATTACCGTCGTCTGTCCGGGCTGTAAGAACCGCTATCAAGTGCAGCCTACGCTGGTTGGCCAGCGCATGCGCTGTCCGAAGGCGGAATGCCGCAAGATCTTTGTCGTGTCCAACGGCGAGGTGGAGAAGCCGCGCCCCGCCGACAATCCGCCGCCGGAGAGTCGGCGGCCCGCTCCCGGCAAGGCACAGCGCACCGGCGCCGTCGGCGATATGGTCCCGATCCTGCCCGCGGAGGAAAGCCGAGGACCGGAGGAGCCGCCGCCCAGTCGCCCTCAGCCGAAACGCACCTCGGAACAGTCCACACCATCCTGGAAAGACGCCCCGCCGCCCGTCCGCAAGTCGTCAGGCGAAAAGTCGCCGGCCGTCAGACGCAAGGACGAGCCTTCTCCTCTTCCTGATACGCCGGTGGACAATGACGCCGCGATCCAGGCTCAATCCTGGGATGCTCCGCCTCCCGTCCGCCGCGGCAAAGAGACCGCAGCAACCGAGGAGCCCGACACTCCGGAGCCAGAGGAAGAGAAAAGGTCGTACACTCCGCCGCCGCGCCGCAGCCGTGGTAAGGCTTACGTCGCCATCGCCTTCCTACTGGTTCTGGTCGTCGCCGGTCTCGCCTTCGCCTGGTTCCACGTCTACCGCGGCAAGGAAGCGGAGAAGGAGCAGTCCTACCAGGAAGCACTCGACGTCTACAAGAAGGGCGGGTTCCGCGAGTCGGCGAACAAGTTCAAACAGATGGCGCAGGAGTTGCCCGACGGCAGCCGTAAGGACGAGTGCCTTTTCTACGCGTCGCTGGCCCTGCTGCGGGACGAGCTGGAAGCGGTGCCGCCCGCGGGAACTGATCGCCTGGACCACGGTGCGGATGGCTTGACCAAGTTGAGTCAGTTCATCAAGGACCATCAGAAAGACAAGAAGCTCTTGGAGGACGTCGGCCACGACCTGGGCGTTTCGCTCGGCAAGGTCGTCGGTTACTTCACCGAGGGTTTCACCGACGCCGCCGACGAAAAACCGCTGGCCCTCGTGGAACAGGCGGTGAGCGTCAAGGAAGAGGTCGGCAACCTGAAAGAGAGTTTAACCGACGACGAGTTGGCGAAGATCGACGCCGATCTGGACAAGGTACGGACTGCGGTCGCACGCTGGAAACGCAAGGGAGACGTGTACGCCACCGTGAGGGCCTTGCTGAATCAACCGCCCAACGAGGGCATCAAGAAGTACACCCACCTCGTCAGCAAGGAAGAAGACGAGTTCAAAGGGCTGGGCCAGGATCCAGCCGTCGTCGAGATCAAGAACAAACTGTACGAGGCCCATTACGACGCGGTGACGTACAAGCTGATCAACGCGGACCTGGAGCGGCCGAGCGCCAAAGACGTGCCGGTGCCGGCGCTGGCGGTGCTGCCCTTCGTGCGCGGCCAGTCGGTGCCGGCGGGAGGCGGTCTCGACATGGTCATGGCACGCGGCGTGCTCTACGCCCTGGAACGCGGCACCGGTCAGTATCGCTGGGCCATGCGCATCGGCCTCGACGGCAACACTGTGCCGATGCGCCTGCCGGATACCACGGCAAGGGCCGGGCGCGACGCTTCCTGGTCCTGTCCGAAGACGCGACCGTGGTGCAGATCGTGGACGACGGCGGCGCGGTTCTCTGGCATTATGGTCTTGGCCAGCCGTGCCTGGGCAAACCGCTCCTGATCGATCAGCGCGTGTTCTTGCCGACCGCCGCCGGCGAGATTCACGTCCTCGACCTGGCGCACGGCCGGCTCCAGGGCCTGTACAAGATCGGCCAGCGCCTGAGCGTCGGCGGAGTGCGTCAGGAAGGGACGCGGCGGCTCTATTTCCCCGCCGACGAACTGTGCGTCTTCGTTCTCGACGCCGATTACCGTGGCGCCGCCGATAAACGACCCTGCCTCGGCATCCTGTACACGGGCCATCCCGCTGGATCGCTCCGCAGTGAACCGTTGATCGTGACCTCCGAGATCCCCGGGAAGCCCAACGCCGGCGGCTACCTGATCTTGAACCAGACCGCCGGCGTGGACGAGACGCTGTTGCGCGTTTACCCGCTGCCGTTGAACTTCCCCATGCCGCTCGCCGATCGCCTGGTTTCGCCGCTCGTGCTGAAGAGCGAACCGCGGTTGCGCGGCTGGACGTGGTTCGGACCGCACGCCGACGACGAGAAGATCACGGTAGTGACCGACGCCGGCCGTTTGGGTTTGTTCGGTATCAAGCAGTTCGAAAATACCGACCCGGAAATCTTCCCGCTGCTGGCTCCGGAGTCCGGAGGAGACCGTCTGGGATATCGTCTCGACTTGCTATTGCCGCCGGACGCCTCCGGTCGCGGTCGTGCCCAAGTGGTCCATGCACGCGGCGAAGACCTCTGGGTAATGGCGAACGGTAAACTGCAGCGCATCCAGATCGGTTGGGGTAAACAGGGGCGAACCTTGCTGCAAGGCTGGCGCGCGCCGCTCGAGCTGGGACAGCCGCTACACGCCGGCCAGGTTTCCGAAGACGCCGTCTCCGACCGGGCGCTGCTTCTGCTGGCGACGCAACCGGTGGCGCGAGCAGGAATGCCTGGCCACCGCCGTGGACGACGATACCGGGGCCATTCGCTGGCAGCGACAGCTGGGCATGGTGTGCCGCGGCGTGCCGTTGGCGCTCGGCGCTGCCGACGATCCCGCGCCGCTGTTGCTGACGGTGGACCAGGCCGGCGCGCTCTTCCTCTTCGACCCCTTGCAGTACGGCAAGCTCAGTCCGGGGCTGGCGCAGGCCGGCGGAGTGCGCGTGGCCGGTTCGGTCGATGATAACGCCGTTGTGCCGCCGGTGATCCTGCGGGGTGCGGACGGCCGGTCGGCTTACGAGGTAGCCTGTCCCGGTCGCGGCAAACAGGTGCTGGTGCGCCAGGTCCGCCGTGATGGAACCGAACGGCGCGTAAAGCTGGAAGACGATCGCTACCTGAACCTGCCGGCGCCGCTGGGCGGAATGCCGGCCGTGGTTGGCGTGCGCTTGCTGCTGCCTCTGGAGAACGGCCGGATGGCGGCGGTGAAGCTGCCGCTGGACGGCTCCGAGCCGATGCCGCTGACGAACTGGCGCAACGCCACGGCAGGGTTCAGCCGCCCGCTGCTACCTGGTGCCGCTGAAAGCGGACTGGTTTCTGACCACGGACGGCGAGCAGGGCATCACCGTCTGGCACTGGAAAGAGGGCGAGTCGCTGCCGGACGGCAAGGGGGTCAAGCGCAAGGTCGTCAAGGTGACCTACGAGATGGCCGCGCCCCCCGCCGCCGCACCGCTCGTGCTGCCCGCCGAGAAAGAGGATCCCCAGCGCGTGTGCGTCGTTGATACGAAGGGCACCGTGACGCTCCTGAACGTGGGGCCGGAGGGCCAGCTCGTGCCGAATGGATCGTGGGACCTGGGCGGAACGGTGACGGCCGGGCCTTTTCTGGCACGGCGCCGGACGGAATGTCCCGGATCGGCTGCATTGTGAACGAGCACCAAATCTGGTGGTTGGATCCAACCCGCGATGGCAAAGAGTTATGGAACAGACCTTCCGATAGTGAGATGGTTGGCGAACCGCAGATCATCGAGGGAGTGCTGGTGGTTGCGATGCGGCTCCGGCATGTTCGTCGGTCTCGACCCGACTACCGGCCAGGTAAAAGGGCTCGCCGACTGGAGTCGCCGGGAGGTGTGCCGCCCGCCATCAGCCCGGTGCCGTTCGGCCCCGGCCGATTGTTTGCACCGCTGGCCGACGGCACGATCCTGCTGCCGGAGCGGACACGCTTCGGGGCACGATGACGAACCGGTCTTGCCGAGCCGGAAGCGTCAGCGACGGTTCATCCATCGCTGACACTTCTAGCTCGGAAAATCCAGTTGGTCGATAACGCGATTACCGACCGCGTTCACCCGGCTTGGCGGCGTGGATCACCGCAGCGGTGTCCTTCGATCCCTCTTGCAGCCAGACGGCCGCACGGTAGCCGACGGTCAGCTTCTTCTCTTCCGCCTTGTCGGTGCCGCTGAACTCGAGTTCGGTCTTGGGGGTCACCTTGATCTCGATCGTCATCGGCGTATCTTCACCCCGTTTGCGGTTTTCCAGCGTGATCGTCTTGCCGTCCGCCGAGATGGCCGAGATGATGCCGCCGAGGTCGGGAGCTTTCCGTTGCACGTTGGCCAGCACGAGCGCCGCCGTATCGGTCGATCCATCCTTGAACCAGATGGCGACGATGTAGCCCACCTTGAGCTTCTTGTCCTTGCTCTCGGCGCCGATGAACTCGAACTTGGTCGCGTCGGTGAGCTTGATTTCTTCCTTCCTGCCTTCGCCGCCGCGGGTCATGGTCATCACGGTGATCGTCTTGCCGTCTGCCGAGATGGCTGAGATGGAACCCTGAGCATCGGCCCGCGGCTGGCCGATCTGGATGGCGGCGGCCGTATCCTTCGATCCCGTCTCCAGCCACACCGACGCCAGAAAGCCCACGATCGGCTTCAGCTCGCCGCCCCGACCGCCGACGCCCATCTTCGTCTTGTCGGTCAGCTTGACCTCGACTTTCGTCACTTCGCCCCGACCCGGACCGGGGACTTCCACGGTCAACGTCTTGCCGTCGGCCGACACTGCCGCGATCTTGCCCGATACGTCTGCATTGTGCTGGGCATGCACCGCGACGGCTATTTCCTTCGATCCTTCCGCGAGCCAGAGGGAAACCGTGTCTCCCGCCTTGAGCTTCCCGCCCAGGTCCTTCATCGCGCCGATGAACTCGATCTTCGTCTTCTCGGTGAGCATGACGCTGCCCGTCTCCGTCTCACCGCGGTTGGCGCTGGGATGGCGATGGTCAGCGTTTTCCCGTCGGCGGACACCTCGGCGATCTTGCCGGTGACATCCACTTTGCGCTGGGCCTGCACGATGGCGGCCGTGTCCGCGGAACCCTCCTGGAGAGTGACGACGGCCGTATCGCCGACCTTGATCTTGTTGGCCGGGTCGTTCAACGGGCCGGTCCATTCGATCTTCGTTTTGTCGGTCAGCTTGATCGCGACCTTTTTCGGTTCCTCGCCCCGGCCGCCGCCGACTTCGAGAGTCATCGTCTTGCCGTCGAACTCGGCGACCTTGCCCTGGACGTCCGTTTTGCGACGTCCTTCCCGTTCGCCGCGTCCCTCCTCCTCCTCGTAAGCCACATTTTGCTGCGGCTCCAACTCCGGCTTATTTCCCTCTGTTCGCGGAGAAACAGGCCTCCGGGCCTGGTCGGGTTGACCGGCCAGGGTGTGATAGGAAACGACGCCGACGCCGGTGCCGAGCATGGCCAGCGCCAGCAGCGCCGCCGTGACGAATTTCAATTTCGACAGGTACATGGTGTGCAGCACTCCTTCAATCAGTGCGGCGACGGAGGCCGAAACCAGCCCCGCCGCCGCCTTGCCCGCCGCGAACAGGATCGCGGCCTCGACCGTGGAACCCACCAGAGCGGCCGGCACCGCCGCCGCCGCCGCGTTCTGAGACAGGGCCAGGACCAGTCCTCCCGCCGAGAGGGCCAGGCCGCGCCGGGTCAGCCGATGCCGCAGCTGCTCCCGCCCGCGCGATAGCCGCGACAGGATGGTCCCTTTCGGACAGCCGAGCAGCTCGGCGGCTTCCTCGTTGGTGTGCCCTTGCAGATGGCAGAGCACGAACGGCGCCCGGTACTTCTCCGGCAGGCGATCGATCTCCTCATCGAGCACCGGCCGCAGATCGCGCCACAGCACCTCGTCCGCGGCTTCCGGAGCCGGCACGTCATCTATCCCTCGCTCCTCGGGGGAGAGCGCAGTAGGGGCACTTTGCTTCGCGGCTTGCTGCGGATCCGGAGGGCGACCCGGAATGCCACCTTGTAAAGCCAACTGCCGACCGCTTCGCTGTTTGCCGATCGAGCCGGCTTTGCGGGCGAACACCAGGAAAGCAGCCTGGAAAGCGTCTTCGGCCTCATGGGTGTCGTGCAGGACGCGCTGGCAGAGGCTGAGGACCATCGTCCCGTGCCGCCAGACGAGCACTTCAAACGCCGCCTCGTCGCGCCGGATGACGAAGTTCTCCAGCAGCTGAGCGTCCGTCAACGTGCAGCCGCTGCGCCGGCCGATGAGCCGGCGCAGTTGACTGGTGACCGAGTCGCAACTGTCCGTCTGCCATGTGTCGCCTGGGTGGAAAAGCCATGTCTATAAGAATAGAGACGGGCGGCGGGGCGAGGCTTCCGTGATTTTATTCTACTTTCGCCGCGCGGATCATGGACCGACTTCCCGACTTCCCAACCTGGCGAACCGGCTGCGTCAGCGGCCGGGTGGGGGGCAACGGGATCGGACCAGACCGCGCCGCAGGTAAAGCTCGATGGCGGAGCGAGCGTCAGCGGTGAAACCGTTGTGGCCCGCGGTCGCGGTGCTCATGGCCTCGCCCCCTCTCCAGCGCAGCATCTCCAGCAGGTGCGGGAGACGCTCGGCCTCGACGACGGGGCGGCCGTCATCGCCGGTCGGAGGAGTGTCACGAAGCAGAAGATCTACGTCCGCCTCATCGATGCCGCGGGCCAGCAGGTCGTCGCGGTCTAGGTAGTCGATGGGAGTCATGGCCGTGCCCCTGCTGGGCGTCGCTCCAGCGCTGTAGCTTGGCGAGGGAATACCTGACGGTGCGGCAGCTGATCCGGATGGCTGGCATCGGGCCGCGTGGGGCCGTCATCGACCAAAGGGTACGCTCGCTGACTGCCAGGGCCGCGGCAGCCTGACGCGGTGTCAACAGGAGCTGAGGCTCGATAGTCGTCGGCATGGTTGTGCGTTCCACCGATCGTGCGCCGCGGTGTGCGGCTCGCCAACCGAAGAGAAGCGCGAAGAGCGTATGGGTACATGTGCTGGCACGACGGGTCATTAACCCCAGAGCGATTGCGACAATGCGTGCTCTCAAAGGGGGGGCACGAGATCAGCTGATGGGAGAAAAATCATGAAACGAGCCAACGTCACCTACGGCCAGTTGGACAAAGTCGTGCGTTCGCTGGGTTTTATCTGCTGGCTATCGAAGAAGGAGCCGCCGGCCCGCGTTTATGAACACACGTCCGGTGCGCTGTTCACGACGCCCCCCATTCCCATGGACGACTTCGTGATGGACAATCACCTGGTCGCAGCGCAAACGATACTGGACCTTTTCGGGATCGCCGACGACAAGGTTTTCGACTCCAAACTCCGGAAGGCGGGCTGACAGCGTCGGCACCGCCCGGCCATGACCAGCACGGTGTTCGTGGAAACCTCAACTATTATGGCTTCCCTCCCCGGAGAGCAGGGGCGTTCCTATCCCACCCCCTGCACCATGCGAACGGCTACCGCAGCTCCCGCAAAAAAATACGACCCACGATGTGTTAAACTTGAGGGAGCATCTCAGGGCGTGCCACTCAGCCGCAAGTCCTCAGCGTCCAGCAAACTTTCCACGCGGTCCCAGCCACCACACCACCGTGAGTGCTGTGCCGAAAACCGGTGTGTCTGGCTAACAGCTGATAGCTCGCAGCCAAACGCATCCGCAGCGCCTGGAGAGGACGAGCGGAGCCTGTTTCAGGCCCGTAGCTGCTGTCGATTCCTGGCGAGCCAATGTAAGGCGATCACGGCCGTAGCGGATGTGATCTCGCCCTTGTCGAGCAGTTCAATGGCTTCCAGCGCCGGCAACACTTCCACCTTGATGTCTTCGTTTTCCTCAGCCAGACCCCACACCCCGCCCGCCGTGGTGCTGTCGACCAGGGCGCAAAAGAGCGTAATGGCTTCGGTGCTGCCGCCGGGTGAGGGCAGGAAGGTGGTGATCTTTTTCAGATCGCTGACCTTGACCCCGGCTTCCTCCTCAGCCTCTCGGCGGGCGGTCGCCTCTTCCGTGCCGCCTTTGTCCATCATCCCGGCCACAATCTGTAAGGGCCAGGCGGGCAACCCGGCATAATGGGCGCCGGAAAGAAATTGGCGGATCATCACCACGCAATCGGCCGTGGGGTCATACATCAACACCGCCACGGCATTGCCGCGTTCAAACATCTCCCGAGTCACAACCTCGCTCATGTTACCGTCAAACTTGGTGTACCGAAATTGCCGCAAGTCGATCCGAAAAAATCCCTTGTACTTGGTTTCGTGACGGACTTCCACGACTTCGAACATGGACGGCTCCCCAACTTGGCACAGAGGCTTTGAGATCGGCTATTGCTTGTCGTCCCTGGATGGCTTGCATTCCTCGAACGTTTCAACCGCTAGCTTTCTCCATTTCTTCGTAGTAGGCATCGGCATTCTTCGGGTCAAGCGCTCGTCTGGAACTGACTCGTATCCAGGGATTCGTCTTCTCGGCGCCGCAATTTCTCAAATCCCGGGATCGCTCAGCGCCTGCGCCCCACTGCAAGCCCGCACCGACCGCAACCCACACGATCGGACCCGAGGCGGCAGGACGGTGCAGTGCCCACGCGGCCGGCAAGGATGCGGCGCCGAGGTTGCCGGCCTCGGGAGCGAGACTCCATACGGTCTCCGGCGGCACTCCCAGGGTGCGAGCCAGCAACGCCGGCATTCGGCCGTTGCCGCCATGTGCGACGAGGGCCGCAAGGTCGGTAATCTTCAGACCGTGGCGTTCCGTCATTTCGATCGCGGCACGGGCCAGCGTTCGCACCGCTCTACTGGCCAGCGCCGGTCCGTCCATCCTCACTTCGAGATTACCCTCTCTCCCACCAAGCACTGCGCAGCAAGTCGCCGGCGCCGCCGTCCGTGCCGAGACAGACATCGTGGAGGGCAATCGAGTTCGATCCGAGCTGGATTCCGGAGAGCAAACACGCCGCGGCACCATCGCCGAACAGCGCCGCCGTTTCACCCGCTGCTCCCGGCTCCACTTTGAGCCGGTACGACGGCGTTTCCACGGTGAGCAACAAGGCGGTCCCGACGCTCGGCACGAGGCGCCGGGCCGTCCACAGGGCCGCGAGGAAACCCGTACAGGCGTTGCCGATCTCCAGGGCGGCCACGCCGGGTGCCAGGCCGAGATGATGATGCAATGCCGCCGCTGTCCCGACTATCTGCGGTGGCGCTTCGGACGCAACTAGCAGCACGCCGACCTCGGAGACCGCGATCGACGCACGGTCCAGGCATTCCATCCCGGCTCGGGCCGCGGCGAGCAAGGCGTCCTCGCCGTTCCAGAGGTGGCGGCGTGAGATACCGGTATGGGCCGCAAACCAACCGGGTGGACGGGCGAGCAAGGCGTCCAGTTCCGCCGCGCTCTGCGTCTGCGCCGGTAGGACGGCCGAGGCTCCGAACAACCACCTCGTCGCCGGGGTGGCCGATCCGGAAGGCACGCTGCCGAGCGTCTCCTCCGTGCCGCGCGGCGGGTCCGTCGGACAGAAACCCGCGGCGGCGAGGTCGCGGGCCAGTTTGGCGACATCGTCGAAACGGCGCTCGGCGGTGCGCTCCACTCTTTCCACACCGACTCCGCAGTCGTCCGCGAGCCGGCCGAGGAGTTCGACCATCCCCATCGAATCCAGGGCGTCGGCGAAACGGAGGTTCTCGTCGTTCGGCAACGGTTCCAGGCCGAGGTCGCCGCGCACGTCGTGCAAATGACGGAGTATGCGACGCCGAAAATCCGCGATCGGATCGTTCATGGTTGCGGGTCGGTGAGTGAGAAGAAGCCGTCGGCCATGAGCCAGCACAGTCGTTCGCCGTGCGACGCTGCTCCTGCGAAAGCCCGGGTCAGACCGAGGCGGACTACAATGCGTTCGCCCATGCCGCGCACAATCCGCTCCAACGTCTGGACGCTGCCGTCGAGGTCCTTCGCCGCCTCTTCGGCCTTCAGCAAAAGCGAGTGATCCTTCACCGGCAGGATGCGCCGGTCGAGACCGGGGGCGGAGAGCTGGACGCGAAAGTCCGGCTCCGGCGCTCCTTCACGTAGCGCCGCCGAGAACCGCAGCTGGTCGGCGGAAACGAGAACACTCGCAAGACTGCGCGTGCCGCTGCCCGGCGCGAGGTTCGCGGAGGTACGTGTCAGCGTCAACGGTACGCCGAAGGGGAGTTGGCCGGGCAGGCTCAGCGTCGCCTGGAGAATGGCACGGCGTTGGGCCGGTCCGGCCGTTCGTCCGGTCGCCCGCAAGTCGCGCACCCAGACGTCTTCGAGATGCGGCGGCTCCGATTCGGCCGGTTCCGGGGCGATCAGCTCGAACACGTCCCAGCGTTTTCGGCCGTCGTACAGGAACGGCGACCAGCCGGTGTTGCGTTCCGCGGCGGTGCGGCCCCGAACATGGAGCGGGCGCACCACGCGATAGTCACCGCCCTGGTAGATGACGCCGGCTAGGCAATAGACTCTGCCCATCCGCGTCCAGTCCAGCAGCACCATGTCCACGTTGGGACACCTCAACCGGTGTGGTAGAATGCCCTTATTATGGAGTTGTCACACGGTAGAACGCAAATGGGAAACGATCCCGATCCGCTCGCCCTTCCCCCGGGGGAAGCAGCCCAGCTCGGCAAGCGACTGTTCAGCGTCGGTCATTCGCACCACCGTATCGAGGTGTTTGTCGCCCTGCTGCGCGGCGCCGGCATAACGGCCGTGGCCGACGTGCGCTCCAGCCCGTACAGCCGTCGTCTGCCGCAGTTCAATCGCGGCGAGCTGGAAGCGGAGCTGCGGGCCAACGAAATCGCGTATCTCTACCTGGGCAACCAGCTCGGAGGCCGTCCGCCGTCCGCCGAGCTGTACGACCAGAACGGAGTCGTGGATTACGAGCGCGTCCGGCAGACGGCTGCGTTTCGACAGGGGCTGACGCAGCTCGTCCGTGCCCTGAAGCAGGACACCATCGCGCTGCTGTGTGCCGAGGAAGATCCGCTCGACTGTCATCGGGGTTTGATGATCGCACCGGCACTGACCGAACTCGGCATCGCACCTCGTCATCTGCGCAAGGACGGTGCCGCCGAGACGATGACGGAGATGGAAGAGCGCCTCCTGAAGAAAACGAAGCTGGCCGCGCGGCTGGAACCGGACCTCTTCGCCCCGCTGCCAACCCGGGCCGAACTGTTAGCCGAGGCGTATCGCGTCCTGGCCGGCAAGAAGGCGTATCGCCTGGAAGACGACAACTCGGAGTGACCCTGCCGTTCGACCCCTCGGGCATTGCCGCCACTGCCGGCGAGCGACGCCAAGCAAGGACGAGCCACTCGTCCTTGCTCTGGCGCCGCGGACGCGCGGAGACATGCCCCTTGCGAACACGCTCTCGAGTGGGACCGCTCGGACTCGAACCGAGAACCAAGGGATTATGCGTACCACTTCGGCTTTCGCCGCCCCTTTCGGGTTCGTGGTCTGGACCATACCTTCACTTTACGTGTCTGCCGTCTGGTCTCTACACCTTCTGCCGATGGGCAGCTTGGCTCGGGATTAACATGTCTCTGCCGAGACGAAGCCTTCCCCGAGTTTGGCAGATTCTACTGGGGTCCTCGTCGCCGAAGATCGCAGCAACCCGTGTGGAACGACCATGCAAGATTCTGTTTAGGTCGTCCCTTTCAAGTCCCCTGCTCTGACCAATTGAGCTACGGTCCCGTATCTGGTGAATTTATCCGCAAAGAGTCGCGCTGTCCCGACTTTCTTGGGATAGCGGGGCGAGACTGGCCCCTCATCGAGCGCGGGGCCAGTGCATCCTTCAGCGCCGACACGTAAGCGATGGTTGAGTCGCAATTCTCGCTTACGCGTCGGGCTCTGAAAGATACACTCGTCACAGTAACGGTAAGGCACTCGGTTCGTCGCCGCAGCTTGTGTGGTTTCTTCGCCAATCTTATAATGTCACCCAGCCTCTCCCCTTCTTGCCGTGAGGTTTCCGTGGCGGAACGACCGCGCATTCTGATACTCGGCGACGCCGGTGCCGATGGTGCCGAGCTCTGCGCCACGATGCAGCTGACGGTGTCGTCGTACGGGCCGACTCCTGGGCAGCGGGTCTCGATCTCCTCCGCCGCGAGTCGTTCGACGTCGTCCTCGCCGATCCGGCCGACGCCACGCTCATGCGGGCTGTCCGGGGTGCGATCCAGTCCGAACGCATCCTCGACACACTGACCGACGGCGTCGCGCTGGTCGATTTCGATCTGCGGGTGCGCTGGTCGAATCGAACCTTCGACGCCTGGTGCGGCGGATCGGCGGTCGGCCGCGGTTTCTATGAGGCGCTCGGCTCGCCGCGTGCCGAGGAAACCGAATTCTGTCCATTTCACACGGCCCTGTCGCGCCGCCCCACCGCCGCGGCGGACGGCCAGGTTCCGGCCGTTGTAACTCGGCTTCACTGCGGCGGGGATCGCTACCTCGACCTGCACATCACGCCGATCGCGGAACCTGGCAGCCGGGTGCCGATGTTGATTGCCGTCGGCCGCGAGTGTCACGCCGAGGTACGGCAGGAGCAGCAGCTGGCCACCCTGCACCAGGCCGGCCGTGAACTCTCGGCCCTCTGCGCCGGATCAGCTGGCCGACATGAGCGTTGCGGAGCGAGTCGAGCACCTCAAACTGAACATCCGCCGCTTTACCCGCGATCTGCTCCATTATGAGACGATCGAGATCCGTATTCTCGATCGGCAGACCGGCCGGCTTGAGCCGCTGATGCAGGAGGGCATGACGCCGGAGGCCGCGGGTCGCGATCCTGCTGCCGCGTACCGAGGACTACGGCGTCACCGGCTACGTGGCCGCCACGGGCAGGAGCTACCTGTGCCGGGACACCAACCTCGATCCGCTTTACCTCCGGGCGCTGCCGGAGCGCGCAGCACGTTGACGGTGCCGCTGCTGTATCACGAGCAAGTGATCGGCACGTTCAACGTCGAAAGCCAGCATCCCAACGCGTTCGGCGAGTCGGATTTGCAGTACGCCGAACTCTTCTGCCGCGACGTGGCTGACGCCCTGCACACGCTCGAACTGCTGTCCGCGGAGAAGAGCAGCACGGCGACGCAATCGCTGGAGGCCGTCAGCCGCGAGGTCGCTCTCCCGGTGGACGACATCCTCGCCGCGTCAACGTCGCTGCTGGACCGCTACGTTGGCCACGACCAGGACATGGCCGATAAACTGCGGAAGATTATCGCCGCAGCCCGCACGGTCAAGCAGTGCATCCAGAAGGTCGGCGAAGACCTGCTCCCGTCGCAGCCGACCATCGGGCGTTCCTCGGCGGCGACGGCGCCATTGAAGGGATTGCGGGTGTTGGTCGCCGACAGCGACGACCGCACGCGCCGCTCGGCCCATAGCCTGCTCGGGACGCTGGGGTTGTGTGGTGGAAACCGCCCGCGACGGCCGCGAGGCGCTGATCATGGCCCGGTTGAGCACGTATGATGCGGTCCTGGCCGACATCCGACTGCCGGACATGAACGGCTACGAGTTCTACTGCCAGGTGCGCCAGGCTCAACCGCAGGCCCGCGTCATCCTGATGACGGCCTTCGGTTACGACGCCACGCACTCCATCGTCAACGCCCGCCGCGATGGGTTGCAGCACGTCCTCTACAAGCCATTCCGCGTCGAGCAGCTGCTGGAGCGCGTACAGAACCTGCGTCGGGCGTGACAAAAACCCGCCGCACAGCGGCGTCCACGGCTGCGATGGTGCCGGCTGGGCCGCAGTGCTTTTCCTTTCCGTCGCCTACTTCGACGATCCAATTCGCGCGGTGCGGCCTATGAGGTGTCGGCCGAGCGGTTGCGGACAGCGGCATTGCCGGGAGACGCGGAGGAAATCTGCCGAACGAACTCCTGATCCCTTCCGCGGCGCGACTTCATCGCTTCCGGCTCCGCGCCGGGCGCAGCAGGTAAAAGTACAGAACGAACTCCACGACCTCAGCCGCCATACGGACACTCCGGTTGCGGCTGCCGCGCCCAGTTGGACACTGAAAACTGCTGAACGAACTCGCCTTGATGGCGTCTGTTGGCGCGTCGGCTTGGCTGGCGCGCAACGCTAGCGCAAGGGCGACAGCGGTTACAAGTTTAACGGACGCGCGTAGGTTGTGGGGAGAGCAGAAGTTCAGGAAAACGGGAGAGTGGAGGAAAATGTTCCTGGCACCTTTGTTTCCTCATCCTCCTGAATCGGGAAGGATTTGAAACGCCCCTGGTACAAATGGCCCAGCCCGACGGCGTGGTAGTGGGCATGCCAGCGCTGCGTGTGCGTCAGTGTCAGCCAACCCACGAAGCGGGACAAGTCACCGTCGGCACGTGGCTGCACGACCAAGTGCCAATGATTGGGCATAACGCAGTAGGTTAGCAGCGGCACGTCGCAATAGTTGGCGCCTCATCGAGCACACGTTCGAATGCCTTATAATCTCCGTCCTTCTCGAAAAGAGGCAGACGCGCGTTGGCCCGGTTAAGGACGTGATAGACCAATCCGCCGGCAGCGACTCGCAATGCTCGACCCATGTCCTCACATTAACGCCGGTCGTCTGGCTTGTCAACGGAAAAAGGTTCCTGACACCTTTTCTTCCCCACAGCCCGAAGGCCGTGGAGAACCTGCCATCGGCCGCAAGAATCTGGCCCACGAGCAAGCTTCAATGGGGCCACAGCCCGAAGGCCGTGGAGAACGTCGGAAACCACATGATCGTTAGCGCGGTTCGACCGGCTTCAATGGGGCCACAGCCCGAAGGCCGTGGAGAACGCGGATGTCCGTGAGTTTCGGGAGGAGGAGGTAACTCAGCTTCAATGGGGCCACAGCCCGAAGGCCGTGGAGAACGTGGTGCAGTATGGTGCCACGACGCCGGGGTACATCGCTTCAATGGGGCCACAGCCCGAAGGCCGTGGAGAACGCCTGCCATGCGGCACAACCCCCCAGCCCCTCCCGTAGCGCTTCAATGGGGCCACAGCCCGAAGGCCGTGGAGAACTTGATTTGTGCGATGCAACTAACGAGAGGTGAGACTAAGCTTCAATGGGGCCACAGCCCGAAGGCCGTGGAGAACGAGACGAGGCGCCGGCTCACGGGACTCTTGGCCATCGGGCTTCAATGGGGCCACAGCCCGAAGGCCGTGGAGAACAGCATCTAAGGCAGGCGATTGTCCGGACGACGGCCGGCTTCAATGGGGCCACAGCCCGAAGGCCGTGGAGAACCCGGAAGCCGGCCGCGCTGTTGAGAATTGGATCAGGGCTTCAATGGGGCCACAGCCCGAAGGCCGTGGAGAACATCTGCTACCGCAGATAGAGGGGAGACGCCCTTTCAGGAGCTTCAATGGGGCCACAGCCCGAAGGCCGTGGAGAACTCCAACAACTGGTGCGGCCGTTCCGCGTGCGCCAAGACGCTTCAATGGGGCCACAGCCCGAAGGCCGTGGAGAACAACTGGTTCACCTGTTAAGGTGTAAGCAGTGATGGTTGGCTTCAATGGGGCCACAGCCCGAAGGCCGTGGAGAACATCTCGCGCTCGCGCGATTCCATTGCGACTGGCGGGAGTTGCTTCAATGGGGCCACAGCCCGAAGGCCGTGGAGAACGAGCGTCACGAAACTGGAACTGGACGACGCCAGGCGGCTTCAATGGGGCCACAGCCCGAAGGCCGTGGAGAACTGCGCTCCAGCGACTCACCGAACAGGTGGGCCAAGATCGCTTCAATGGGGCCACAGCCCGAAGGCCGTGGAGAACCACCTGTTCGGTGAGTCGCTGGAGCGCACGACACTCTGGCTTCAATGGGGCCACAGCCCGAAGGCCGTGGAGAACTCCCGTGGGCCAATGTGCCGCAACGCCCTTGCCAAGCTTCAATGGGGCCACAGCCCGAAGGCCGTGGAGAACTCCCACCAATCGTATAGTGCCTCAAGATGCTGGTGGGCTTCAATGGGGCCACAGCCCGAAGGCCGTGGAGAACCGTCGCTGGTCCTTGCTACGTCGGCGTGTCCTGGGGCGCTTCAATGGGGCCACAGCCCGAAGGCCGTGGAGAACGGCTGGACGTGCAGGTCTGGGAAGTCGCGGCGACAGACGGCTTCAATGGGGCCACAGCCCGAAGGCCGTGGAGAACCGCTCGCGTTCTAAACCATGTATTTCACGCTGGTTAGAGCGTACTCTGCGAGCGGGTGGGTTATTGGAAGGCAACACGGAGTCGAGCAGGCGGTCGGTCATTGGCTAACTCCTGTCGGCGGCAGAGGTTCGGACACGCGAGCGGGGATCGCGGGTAAGAAAACGCGCAACTCTTCAATTGTCAAAGAGCAACGCCACGGAGACCGTGGGATCGCGTTTGCAGCACCTCGGCGTTCGCAGGGTCGGCATCGCGAACAATGGGGCGGCCAATTACTCGGCCGGGAGGAATAGACCCAGGCCGAAATGTGATGCACGGCCCAGACAAAGCGGCCCCATTACCGCGCGGTCGAACTCCAAGCGAAACGCGGCCGTCGCCCGACTCGTGCCGTCGTCGCCGGTTTTGCTTAGACTGCGACGAAACTGGACGGGACGGAACGGACTCGTGCGGCCAACATGCTCTAAGAGAGTATAGGTGGGCGGACGCAGTCCGCAAGGGTGGGCTGGCGTTGGAGCCAGCGTAGGCATTCTTCGGCGAGGACACGCGCCGCGAAGGGCAGCCGGCCGGCGAGGCCGTGACAGTCGGGCGGGTCTTTCTTCCGGCCGCGTTTCTTGGGGTGGCGAGTGACGACCAACGGCGTGGCCGACTCCCAGATCCGGGCGGGACCAAACAGGGGACAGCGAAACTCGTCGGGACGGCCCAAGCCGACGCAGCTGCACCCGCAACGGTTCATGGTCCTCCCAGGCCAGTTGTCGCACGCCATTCAGGGCCGCCACCTCGTGGGAGCCGAAGCCGTGGGCCGCGTACACGGTCAGGTGGTCGAGGCGGCTGGGGTCGTTCTCGGCCGTGGCGAGATAGTAGGCGTGCTCATGTCCGGCCAGGGGACGTCCCGACGAGTCCTTGCCGGCCCACACCGGCGACGCATAGCGATCCGGCCGATCCGTGCGGCGGAAGGATTCGACGGCGCCATGACTCGTGGGAAGGGAAATCATGCCAACGCCATTGTTGTTGTGAAGTTTGGAGTCTTGCCGACGAGAATCCTCTGCGCACGAAAAACGGCTGCAATCCCGTAGCTTTGAAACGAGACGACTTTGCTTGCCTCTGGCTCTATTAGTGGAATGCCGAGAATCGATGCCACCGCGTCTCTGGTTAGCGGCTGACGCCACAGCGGCCATTCCCAAAATGTGTCGGCAGCACGGTTGCCTCTGAAACCGCGGGTCGCCACGCGCATCCCTTTGTCGGGAAAGGATGGAAACAGCGGCCATGCCTCCAGGGCCAACCGGTTTGCCCCTAGCATCCCTCCGTGCCGCTTTCGCGTCGGATCGCCAGAAGGCATGTGCCACTGGTAGGCGTGGCGACGATCTTCACTCGGTTCCCAGTGCAAGGATTGGTTGTCCAGAGCGTCCGCATAATCCCAACGCTCAAACAATGAGCGAATTAAATGTTTGGCGGTCGTGCGTTCCATGATCGTCCGCAGGTTGCCGATGAGATAGTCTCGCCGCACTGTTTGAAGCTGGCTGGCACCGTCTTCGACTGATTCACATGCTAGGGCCGTCACCCAATCGACATAAGGCCGCTCGGATGGATTTTGGGACGGGCAAAGCTCTCGGATTTGTTCGGCCACGCTGCGATTCTCATTCGTTAGGATGTCGACGATCCATTTCGCAGAGTGACCGTCCGGAGACCGTGCAAGACGTTCGGCCAGGAAATCGGCAAATTCGGAGGGCGAAGGAGGCATGCCCATGAGGTGCAGTACCGGGACATAGGGCGAAGCCGCCGTTCCCCACGAGAGTGCCACCGGACCAACGAGCCAAGTAGGGCTTTTTTCGGAGTGCGCCAATTCATCGATGACGATCAGAGTGCCCACCGCAGCCAGGAACGCAAGCGGATTGGTCCCATCGAGCCCGATCATTGGTAGAGAGAACGATGCCTTCCGCTCCTCGTGCCGAGTAAAGAATCGCGGCTCCACGTCCGCCGCCGATTCCTGCTCCTTGTCTTGTTCCGCCCGGCTTTGGGCATGGTCAGCGAGGCGGAAAATTGCTTCGCGGTACGCGGTTCCCCACCAGCCGTACTTCCGGGCAATGCGCCAGAAACGCTCCGGCAGCTCCTCGTTCCACTTTGCTGTTTCCTGAATGCACGATTCGGGTTTGAAGCCAAACAGTTCTTGGCGGCATGGCACGATCGCCTCATTTTTCTCATCGACGGGATCGGCGAACGGGCGGGCCTCCCGTGATGCGTGGCGATCAGGTGCAGCAGCAGGTCGTCGCCGGTTTCCTTGGCGACAAGCGCGGCGGAGAGCAACTCGTGCCGCGCGCCGGATGGATAACCGTGGACCTCCCGCGCTTCCTTGCGTTCCTGTTTGGTTCGTGGCGAACGCGCGGACTTGGCGAGGGGGGGACCAACGGCCGTGCGCGGAGACGACTGCTTGAGCATCGCCTGGAAGCGCGGGTCGAGTTTGCCCAGATCGTGCAACAGGCCGGCCTGGTAGAAGAGGTCACCGTCGAGGTCGCAACCGTTGGCGAACCGCTTCGCGTATTCGGCGACACCGTAGGAGTGGTTGATCAGTGGTACCTTTTGCCCGCGGAACGATTCGTCCGGCTCGCTGTCGTCAAGGTAGGTCGGGTCGAACTGACACAAGCGACGTTTGCCGGTAACGACGTATCCGCCAAGAGGATGTTTGTCTATTTCCCGACGGTGGGCCTTGTCCCGTTCACGTTCGTTCTCTGTTCGTGCCAATGCGGCCGCCGCCCTTGGCAGCCACTCCCACTGTCGGAGCGGTTCGGCTGTCGTATCGACCCGGGCGAGCTCATCGCACACCTCATCCAATCGCATCGCAAACTCGCCGTCGTCGTCCTGATCGTCAGTCAAATGCGTTAGCGATAACACCCCTGCCGTGCGAAACACGTCGGGCCAATCGGCCACTACCGTTACCGTCAGTCGTAGCACTGGCTTGTCCCTGGACCGTTGGAACGCTTCGTCACCAAAATCAGGCAATGGTTCGGGCAGATCCGCCAACTGACGAATTGCGGCCTGTTCCTCGATTTCAAGCGGGGCGCGGATCACGTATACGTCATTTGGTGTGATCTGGTCAGGTTTGGTGACAAGGCCGCTCTTCTTAGGGTTCGGCCCGCGCCACCGCAGTGCGGAACGCCTGACAGGCTTCTCTTCCTCTTTCTCGTCGGCGACCGCCTGGCCTTCGAGATCGCTGGTTTGATCGTCGTCGTTATCCGCCGCGAGCCATTTCTTAAATTCGCTAATCGGCACGGAGACAGCTTCGGATGTTGATGGCGGGCAGAGCGAAACGATTTCGAGCCACTTTTCAGAGTCGCCGCCAAGGTCGTTGCGGAAGACCACTTGAACATCGGGTTGGCCGGACCGCTTGGGTCCATGAAGGAACAAGGCGGGGTCGGGCTCGGGGATGGGACGCGGGTTCGTTTGAATCCAGCAATCGAGGTGAGCCGGGAATAGCACGGGAGCATCTTCGGTTGGCGCATTCAGCGAAGCCAAGTCAACGCCTTCGGTCGCCGCGCGTATGGCCGACACGCCGAAATCGAACGCGTCGTCGATCGCTTTCGTTTTCAGCCATTTCCAGGTGTTCGCCAGGCTGGCGCCGTAAACCGGATCGTCGCTCGTGTCTTCGATTTGATCGCCGCGAATCACGATGACGGCCTTCGCTGTCGGCCGATTCGCCACACGGTTGAGTCGACCGAACCTCTGACGTAAAGCATCAAAAGATGCGCATTCGCTCACTAGCGCATGGAAGTCGAAATCGGCCCCGCATTCTAGGCACTGCGTCCCAATGACGAATTTCGGCGGGGGTTGGGTTTCTTTGGAGTTCGACAGTAAGGGCTTCAATCGCTCTTGAAATAGCTTGTCGCGGTCGAGTGGCCGCATCCGACCCGTGAGCAACACCGCATCGTCGCCGAGCTTTTCCTTGAGTTCGCGGGCCGTTTTCACTCGGTTCACAATGATGCCGACGCAGGCGAATTCGTTCGACAGTTCGCGGGCGTGCTGTTCCAAAACTTTCACTAGCTCGGTTGTGCCCTTCTTTCCCTTTGCTTTCTCGGCCACTACCAACTTAGCCGGTTTGCTGGCGGTGATCCGCTTGCCAAGTACGAGATGGCTGCGGTCCTCTTCTTGGTCCTCCTCGATCAAGGTCAGGTTATCGGGGCGCTGCGCTTTCGCTTCTGCTCATCTTGCAGAAGTTCTTGCGTCGGTGTCGCGGTCATCGATACGAAGCGGAACGGGGCAAGGGGTTCATTCGGTACTTTCCACTTTCGGTAATTCTCCACTGCTTGCATCGTCTGGTCGAACGGTTTCGCGCAGTGGGCTTCATCGAGCAGAATGAGCGCGTCGTTGCCGACCAGCGCGGCGTGGATTGGCTTCATCGAATCCGATACGCCGTAACCGCGGAATAATAAGCGCGAACCCACCTGATCGACTGTTGACGCGATCACCGTGGGTTGCAGCGGCGAACGAGTCCACGCCGTTTCGCGGTACATGCCGCCGCGGAGAGCGTACACATCAAGGGGCCGAATCTCTTCTCGTTCTTTCTCACTCAACGTACGCCAACCGGAATAGGCGATGTCACGTAGAGCGTCAGCCGTGTCTTTCAGGATGCCGGCTTTCGCGAGGCGCAACAAGTCCGACAAATCGTCGGCGTGCAATTTCGCCTGATCGACGACGATGCGACGGTCCACGACGAAGAAGATGCGACGGGGCGCGCCCTTTGCTCCACACGCCAAAGCGAAAAGGGCAATATCGATGCACGCCGTCTTGCCGGCGGCGGTCGGCAACGCGATGGCGCGCGGCCAGTCACCTTCGCACACGCGCTTGGCCAACCGCTCTTGCCAGGGGAACGGCTCGTAGCCGTACACGGCCTTGTAGAACTCCTCGAATTGTGCTGGCTGAGGCAAGCTCATGATGCGTCCTCCTGAAGAGGTGACCGGCAAGCGCCGTACCCAGAGTAACGGCCGGCACCGATTAGCACTGGACCGCCGACGGGCACTGGAAATTCGATTGCGGCATGAGTCAGCGGCCGCGGCGGGCGGTGCTGTCGAGGCTTGACGTGGAATGCCCGAGAATGCGGCACGCCAGGCATCAGCGGGGCAAAACTTCGCGCACGGCAAGCGGGCACGGATAACCAGCATCGACGCACGCCTTCGCGATTACTTCCTCAGTCGTCAGCCCCCGGCGCGGAAACTGCGGCAGGATGATTGGGGTAACAGTCTTCCAAATGCGGTGAGGGTGCGTCCAAGTGAATGACTTCAACGTGAACTGGCGGCGCCCTTCCGGGCGCTCATCGAACTCGAGTTGAAGCTTGCCGATTTCTCGGTTCTCCAAGTGTGGATTGAGAATCTTCATCGACAAGAAAGGGACACCGGGTTCAATGTCGTGGTCCTTATCTCCGTCGTGCTTCCCGAGTAACTCGAACAACTGATCGGTGTGTTCAAAGTCGCGCGGCACCACGAGCGCAACACCTAGCAAGTGTCCGTCCGCGTGTTCCCGATCAACGAACCCCAGGGGCAGATAGGCGGGACGCAGGTGCTTGCTCGGCGTTCCATCGGGTGCATGTCCGCTGATCCACTCCGGAGCGTTCGGGCCGTGTCGGCGCATCAGTTCGGTGCGGATGGCGTCGGCGATAATCCCGCACGATTCCAGCGCATACGCGCCGGTTCCCAGGAAGTTCCCGTAGCACGAAGATTCCGGCGTCAAACGGGCCGTTGAATGGAGTTTCTTTCTCTTCAGTGTTCGGCGTTACGTAACCCTGCCAAAGCGACGGTTGCGGCCGGAGACCGAGGTCGTAGCGATTCTTCAAGTATGACACCCGGCCACCAGCAAACATGCGCAAGTGATGAGTCGCCCCACGCTCGGTTGGAATGAGCGTTGGCTCCTGAGGGCGATCTTCGATCCACATTCGCACCGGTGAGGCGGAGTGACCGAGATACGTTACCAGTTGGCACACCTGCTCCAGCGCTGGCCTCAAGTTATCCGGCAAATCCACATCCCAGATGAGGGAAAAAATTGGCGTCTCGGGCACGACCGCGGGGAACTGGCGTGGCTGGCGGTTACGCCCGATCGGAAGGCCGCCCATCGCGCCGAAGGGGGCCCCCTTCTTATTTATCGGGCTGCTATCGTCGTTCACCGGCACATAGCTGGTGAACGGCGTGCGTTCCGATACCGCCAACGGCACGGCGAGCGACGGCGCGTCGAGCGTCTCTAGCCACTCTAATGCCTGCCGCTGGGTCGCGACCTCGCCTGATTCTCCCCACGCGGCGACGAGGGCCATGAAAACCCGATCCGGATGCGGTGGCCATTCCGTTTCGCGGTCGCGGCCCATCGCTTCCCGGCTTTCCCAACTCCCGATGATCGCACGGCGCATCAACAGTTCGACTCCGATGGCGAACATTATTGGGCCTCCCCGGTATCCGCCGCCGCGATCTCCATGCTCTTCTTCACAAGGGTGACGAGATCGGCCGTCGGTGTGAGGAGAATTTCGTCGAGGTGGATCGGCAACTTCGCCTTCTGCACCGCGGCGAGCGCGTCGGTGTAGAGCTTGATGGCGGCGGCTTTGTCCAACGTGAACGGCGTGTCCGCGTCGCCGGGCTTACCCAGCAGGCTCCAGGTTACGGCATCTTTCGCGCGCAGGATGCACCGCGACCGCAAGTCGTATCCCGCTTCAACGGCGAGCGTGGCCCCGAGTAGACCGAGGGCGGCCAGGTAAGTCCGCGCGGCGTTATCGCTTTCCGGCGAAGACTTCTCCCCAGCCTTTGTAGGGAACCGAAGGCGACGCAACGCGGGCAGAGACAGGACCGTCGATTGCTCGGCGTAATCGATGGTGAAGCCGCCCTTGTGGATCGGGCGGCCATTCTCGTCGCGGAGGATGTTCTTGTTGGCATCCCGAGCGAAAACGAAGTCGGGTGTGACATTGCCGTGATTGGCTTCAGACGGTTTCCCCTCTTTCCCGAGCTTTATCGGTTTTCCTTTCTCCTTCCCATCCTTCCCCTGTAAGGCCGCCTTTTCATCCAGCGTCCACCCACCGCCTTCAGCTTGATAAAGCTTGCCACTATGCACGCGAATGTTTAAGGGATCGATGCGGCTCGCCGTGGTCACGCCATTCACCGCATTAACACCAATGATTTCACTTACGACCGCCCGTGCGAACTTGACACCGAGGCCGCCGCGCGGACCAGTACTGTCCCACATGCCGAAGATGAGGCAATGAGGCGAATACTGAAGCAGCGGCGTGGCGTAACCGGACGACAGTTGGTTGAGTTGCTTGCCGATTTCCGAATCGCGGAACTTGGTCGGCTTCTTACCGTTAGCGACCGTGCTGTCTCGCAGGATCGCGTCAACGATCCGGTGCGGCGCTTGCAGGCTCGTGACCTTTGGCACGCCGGGATTCTCGACCGCCGAGAAGTCAGCTGAAACGACCGGTAGCTGAATCTCGCCGCCCATCCACGCATCTTGGAGGGCGAGTTCCATCCGGTTCGCCTGACTCGGCACGCTGTCGAGTAGGACACAGGGCAGTTTCTGGCCGCCGATAATGCGCTCTTCGGTGGCGTACTTGCCGCCTTCATAGGTTGGCGGGAAGACCTTGGGACTGACGGCTTCCAGTTTGAGCGTTAGCCGGAATGCGGCTGAGGAACCAGCGACAGCCTTCTTCAATGCCTCGTAAGTCAGTTGCCCATTGTTCGACATCGGATTCTCCTGCTAGAATGTTACCTGGTGGTGGACTGCAATAGATCGCGCGAACGCGGCAGTTTGCTCCGTTTTCGTGTTGTCGTCAGAGCGTGAAGGAGCGTCTGCTCCGGGAGGTTGCCTACGGCTTGCCGCATATTTGCAAGGTATTCCTCGCGCAGAGCCGGGGTTTCGAGGATGGCATCCGCGGAACACCCATGCGAAAGGACCATGCGACGAAAGACGTCGATCACGACAGGTTCCATGTTCGGCTCCGATAGGTTTTGTTCTACACTTGCTTAGAACTATAACCATCGTATCCGCTTCTTGACATGTGTCAAGGAGCGACTGTCCGTTTTCTGCCAGAATCCTCCACGGCCTTCGCACCGTGGCCCCATTGAAGGTAGTTGTAAGCCAGTGTCCGCGAATGCTTTCCGGACGTTCTCCACGGCCTTCGGGCTGTGGCCCCATTGAGGCCCTGTTTCACCATGACCCACCCCCTCATCACCGCCAACCCCGCCGTCATGCTCGGCAAACCCGTCGTCGCCGGCACTCGCATCACGGTCGAGCTGATCCTCGAAAAGCTCGGCGCCGGCGAAACGGTCGACGACTTGCTGCTGGACTATCCGCAGCTGACCAGGGAGGCGGTGCAGGCCGCCTTGCGATTTGCCGGGCAGGTCCTGCGCAATGACGTCGTCTATCCGCAACAGGAACCGGTTGCATGACGATCGTGGCCGACGAAAGCGTGGCCGCGGTCATCATCGAACGTCTGCGGCAAGACGGATTGACCGTCCAGGCCGTGCGTGAAGTCGCGCCCGGAACCACGGACAAGCTCGTTCTCAAAAACGGCCGACAAGGCGAACGTCATCCTGGTCACCGAGGACAAGGATTTCGGTGAGTTGGTGTATCGCCAAAGCGCGGCGCATCATGGCGTCGTTCTCCTTCGCCTCGCCGGTTTGAGCCGGACCTTACGCGCCAACCTCGTTTCCGAAGCGTTCAAGCTCCACGCGGCCGAGTTCGTGGGGGCCTTCACCGTCATCACGCCGCGCGGTATTCGCATTCGTCCGCCCGCGCCGGAGAACCAAACCGAGCCGCCGGGTGAGAAACTGTGAGCCGCGGTCGTTACGGAACCGTGGCGCCGTCGGTTCGTTGATGCGATACGGGCGTCGCGCTCAAGGTGCCGCGCGCCGGCAACCTGGCCGGGCCGCAAGAGTTAGACCGCTTCCTGCGCGAGGCCCGCAGCGTCGCCCAGCTGCGGCATCCGTCGATCGTGGCGGTGCATGAGGTCGGCCAGGTCGATGGCGCGCCGTACCTGGTGAGCGACCTGGTGGAAGGCGTGACGCTGGCCGACCTGCTCGGCGCGCGCCGGCCGCCGCCGCGCGAGTCGGCCGAGCTGATCGCCGCGGTGGCGGAGGCGCTGCAGTATGCCCACGAGCAGGGCGTGGTGCATCGCGACGTGAAGCCGTCGAACATCATGATCGGCAAGGACGGCAAGCCGCACGTGATGGACTTCGGCCTGGCCAAGCGCGACGCCGGCGAGATCACGATGACGCTGGAGGGCCAGGTGCTGGGCACCCCGGCGTACATGAGCCCGGAGCAGGCCCGCGGCGAGGGCCACCGTGTCGATGGCCGCAGCGACGTCTACAGCGTGGGGGGTGATCCTGTACCAGCTGCTGACTGGTGAGCTGCCGTTCCGGGGCACGACGCGGATGCTGCTGCATCAGGTGCTGAACGACGAGCCCCGGTCGCCGCGCAGCCTGAACGACCGGCTGCCGCGCGACCTGGAGACGATTTGCCTGAAGTGTATGCAAAAGGAGCCGGGCAGGCGCTATGGGACGGCTCGCGACCTGGCGGCGGACCTGCGGCGTTTCCTGGCGGGCGAGCCGATTGTAGCGCGGCCGGTCGGTCGGCTGGAGCGGGCGGCCAAGTGGGCAAAGCGGAGGCCGGCACTGGCGGCGCTGCTGAGCGTGACGGTGCTGGCCATGGTGGCTCTGTCCGTCCTCGCGGGGTATTTGGTGAAGCAAACGGGCATCGCGGAGAGGAAAGAACGAGAAGCGCTGAAACAAGCCGACAAGGCGGAAAAGGCCCGCGACTTCCTTGTCACCATCTTCAAGATCTCGGAGACCAATGTCCGGGGCGGAAACGTCACCGCCCGTGAGATTCTCAAGGATGCGGAGGAGAGGATTACGCGCGAGTTCGGCGACCAGCCCGAAATGCAAGCGGATCTGCTGGCCAAAATCCGAGAAATCAAGCACGCCATAGCCTTGACGGTTCCGATGGCCATGATCCTGGATGTGCGCGGCAAGGTTCAGTTGCAGTCGGCGAGAGGCGTGCCCAAACTAGCCCTGCCCCAAGCCCTGCTGCATCTCGAAGATCGTCTGACGTTGTCGGCCAATGCGCGTATCCAGATTGTTTTCCTGGCGGACTTTCACAAGGAGTGGCTCAAACCGGCTAGGGAAGCGACCGTCGGCTGGAAAGGCTGCGAACCGGCAGAAGCGGTCGGCGAACGGGTCGATGATCTGATAATGACGTTCGTTCGCCTGCCGAAAGAGACTTTCTACATGGGCTGGGATGGCGTGAAGAAGGGGAAGAAGACGGAGATCAAAGAGGAATTCGAGATTGCCGTCCACACGGTGACCCAGGGTCAGTGGCAGGCGGTGATGGGCAGTAACCCAAGCTGGTTCTCGCGCAACGGGAACGGCAAGAACCAAGTCCTGGACATCTCCGAGGAGGAGCTGAACCTGTTCCCGGTCGAGCGAGTATCGTGGGACGACGCGCAGGCATTCATCAAGAAGTTGAACGAGCAGGAGAAAAAGCGCGGCGGTGAATGGTTGTTCCGCTTGCCGACGGAGGTGGAATGGGAATTTGCTTGTCGAGGCGGGGCTACTTCTGAAGAAGAATGTTCTTATCACTTCTACTTCGCCAAGCCGACCAACGAACTCTCGTCCGACCAGGCCAACTTCAACGGAAAAGCAGCGTTCGGCAATGCGCCACAGGGAAAGTATCTGGTGCGACCCGCGAGAGTGGGCGCGTATCCGCCGAATAAGTTGGGGTTGTGCGACATGCACGGCAACGTGTGGCAGTGGTGCGAGGATCTGTACGAAGAAAGGGGCTTGGACCGGGTGTTCCGGGGCGGCAGCTGGAACACGTTCGGCATGGTCTGCAGAGCGTCGTACCGCAATGGGTACGCGCCGACGCTCCGGGGCCAAAACGTCGGTTTCCGCCTTGCCCGAGTTCCTGTCCGGCCCAAGTAAAGCAATCCAGAGCGAACACCCGCGCCGCCCGGAGCGCAGGCCGGCATGTCCTACAATGACACTGCTGCACATCCTGCGATCACGAGGTGGATCATGCCGCGAAGCGCGAAAAGCACGACGATCAAGGGACAGATCGACCGCATGGTGAAACGGATCGTCGAGCGCTTTCATCCGGAGCAGATCATCCTCTTCGGTTCGCAAGCCCGTGGCGACGCCGGGCCCGACAGCGACGTGGATCTGCTGGTCGTGATGGATGTCAAAGGTTCCGTGGACAAAAAGCGCCTCGCAATCCATCGGGCGTTGGACGACATTCCTGTTCCCGTGGACATCATCATTACGTCACCGGAAGATTTCGCGTGGCGTAAGGATGTTGTCGGCACCATTGAATATCCTGCCACCAGGGAAGGTAAGGTGCTATATGCCCGCACCTAATCCGATTATTACCGTGCTTCGTGAATGGATAGTTCAGGCGGACAACGACCTTCTGACCGCAGCCCACACCCTGAAACTGGGTAAGAACTGCCCGACCGATACCGTCTGCTTTCACGCTCAACAATGCGCTGAGAAGTATCTCAAAGGCTTGATGGAAGAACTCGGGCTTGCGGTGCCCAGGATTCACTTCCTCGACACTCTACTGAAGGCCCTCCTGCCCTACCATTCAGCATTACGATCTCTGCGGCGTGGAATGCCATTTCTGTCCCTATTTGCCGTGGACCCACGCTACCCTGGCCGCAATGCCACCAAGCGGCAAGCAGCAGCCGCACTACGCTGGGCCACGAAGGTCCGAACGGCAGCGCGACAACTGCTCGGCATCCGCGACCGTCGCCGCAAAAAGCAGCTCGTCACGTCGCCTCCGCCATCACCTGCAACTGCACCAGGCTGCGCTTCTGCTCCTTCTCCAGATACTCGCGGCCCTTCTTGACGTTGACGTGGTCCCACGGCAGCACCTCCGTCATCGGCCGATTGCGCTGCGAATACCACGCCACGTCGATGCCCAGGTCGGCGAACGTCTGCCACCAGATCTCCGGCTTGAAGCACTCGCGCCAGCCGTCGAGCCGGGCGCCGCGCCGCCAGGCTTCTTCCAGCGCCGGCGCCACCCGCCGGTCGCCGCGCGTCAGGATGCCTTCCAGCAGGCTGCACTCGATGTCGTGCTGCTTGATCTTCACCGCCTTCGAGCTTGCACGCGCTGCCGCAGGTACTGGCCGGCCCAGCGGAGATATTCGCGCGTCTGCATGCCGTTCCACTGATACGGCGTGTGCGGCTTGGGCACGAAGTTCGACACCGACGCCGTCACCTCCACGTAGCGGCCCGTCACTTCCTTGCCGATGCGCGCGATCGTCTCGGCCATGTCCACGATGCCGTCGAGATCGACCGTGCGCTCGCCGGGCAGGCCGCACAGGAAATAGAGCTTCACGCGCTGCCAGCCGTTCTTGAACGCCTCGCGGCAGCCTTCGTACAGGTCGTCGTTCTTGATCTTCTTGCGGATCTGCTCGCGCATGTCGTCGCGGGCCACTTCCGGAGCCAGCGTCAGACCGCTCTTGCGCACGCCCTTCATCAGCTTCGGCAGCGACCGCAGCTGATGGTTGATGCGCAGGCTCGGCAGCGAGATGTTCACGCCCAGCGGCGTGAACACCTCGTGCATGCGCTTCACCAGCTCCTCGAAATACGGATAATCGCTGGTGCTCAGGCTGAGCAGGCTGATCTCGTCGTAGCCGGTGTTGCGGTAGCTTTCCAGGGCCGCCTGCACGATGGTCTCGACGGAGCGCACCCGCAACGGCCGCTTGATGACGGTCGATTGGCAGAAGCGGCACTGCCACGGACAGCCGCGCATGATCTCGATGGCGATGCGGTCGTGCGGCGTCTGCACGAACGGGACGATCGGCCGCGTCGGCAGCGGAATGGCGTCGAAGTCCTGCTTGATCGTGCAGGCCATGATCTCCTTCGGCACGTCGGCGCGCGTGCGGTTCATGGCGGCCAGCGTGCCGTCGGCGTGATACTCCGGCTCGTAGAACATCGGCGCATACGCCCAGGTCGTGCTGCCGACGATCTCGGCGATCATGTCGGCGCGCGACATTGGCCGCCGCGTTCCTTGAGCGTCATCCAGCGTTCCATGACCCACGGCAGGCTCTCCTCGCCGTCGCCGATGACGAAGAGGTCGATGAACGGAGCGAGCAGCTTCGGGGTTCTGCGCCCCGGGCCGCCGGCGATGACGAGCGGATGATCGAGCGTGCGGTCCTTGCTGTGCAGCGGAATGCCGCCGAGGTCGAGCATGGTCAGGATGTTGGTGTAGCAGACCTCGTACTGCAGGCTGAAGCCGATCAGGTCGAAGTCCTACAGCGGCGTGAACGTCTCCAGGCTGTAGAGCGGCAGGCGGTTCTTGCGCAGCTCGGCCTCGAAGTCGAGCCAGGGCGTGAAGGCGCGTTCGCAGGCCCACTGCGGATCGTTGTTCATGATCGTGTAGAGCACCTGCAAGCCGTGATGGCTCATGCCGAGCGTGTAGGTGTCGGGAAAGGCCAGGCAGAGCTTGCCGCGCACCTGCGCGATGGTCCTTGACGACGCTGTTGAGTTCGCCGCCGACGTACTGGGCCGGCGTCTGCACGCGCGGCAGAACGCGGAAGATGGCTTCCTTGAGGGCGGAACTCGACGCGGGACGGGTCTGGAACATTGCAGCTCTCCTCGCCGGATTGAATGACAATGGATTATCGCGGTTTCGGCGAGGGGTCGCAAGGGCACGGCGCCCACGGTGAGCACGCAGCGCAAGCAAGTGCAGCACTTGCTTGCGCTGCGTGCTCATATTACTCTCCCACCTTGCGCACCTGCACGTTCTCCTGCCCCAGCGCCTTCTGCAGCTGCAGCGGCCAGTCCCACTTCTTCGCCTCGGCATCGTCCTTGACGTACAGCTTCACCTTGCGCGGAAACGCCAGGGCCAGCGCCTGCGGCATGTCGAGGACGCGCAGCACGTTCAGGAAGGTCGGTCCCTGCCGATGCGACGCCGGCGGATGCCACAGGTCGAAGCGGGCCACGTCCGGCTCGAACAGGCCGGCATACAGCACGATGCCCGCCATGTCCTCCTTGCCTTGCAGCCAGAGCGGCACGCCCTTTAGGTCGGCCACCGTTCGCAGAGCCGCCAAGGCGCGGCGCACGTCCCAGACGCGCTGGCCGTCCAGCGTTTGGCCGAGCAGGGCGAAACGGCGGCGGATCTGATGACCGGCCGGTTTCTTGTCGAAGGGATCGGCTTCGCTCCAGCGCGTCGGCCCGATGCCGCGCGGCGCCACCGTGGCGAACGCCCATTTGGTCGCCTCCAACACCTTCTTGTTCTGCATGAACTTCGCCTCGTCGCGCTTCGGTTCGACGGTCAGTTGCAGCGCCTTCGTGAACGCCGGGCCGAGGTCCGCGCACCACTCCTGCCAGCCGTCTTCATCGACGGCGTTCAGCACCACGAGCGTCGGCTTCTCGACCTTTTCCGCCGTGAGCAGCCACAGCCGCAGCGGAACCTCGTCCTCGCTGACGAAGTCGAAGGCACGCAGCCGCAGTCCGTCGTGCTTCACGTCCTCGGCGGGGCGGACGTTCAGCGCCGGCGGCTGCTGCGGCCAGCCGGCGAAGACCTGCTTCCGCAGGCCGTCCAGCAACTCCGGCGTCTTGTTCTTCCACCATTCGCGGGCCACCTCGGCGACTTGCGGCAAGTCGAAGCGTGCCGGCTTGATGAACGTCTCCTGAATCGTCGTGTTGATCGCATCGTCCGGCAGCCGGTCGAACACCTTCAGCTGCGGCGGCGAGGAATTGCGGCCGTTCCGGATCGCTGATCGCGCCGGTGTCGTTCTTCAGCCAGCGGTTCATCCAGCTGAAAGCGCCGTCGCGCAGCTCCGGCGTGTCCTTGTGCGGCCCCTTCGTCTCCAGCAGCGCGAAGCGGTCGCCGGCGCCGTAGAGGTCGTAGATGCGCTTCGCCTTGTCGGCCAGGCGGCGATAGCCGGGCACGGGGAAGATGTCGTCCGCGTCGCTGTTGCCGAGCAGCAGCGGCCGCGGGGCGCACAGGGCCAGCACCACGTCGAAATCCCAGCGATAGGTGTTGACGAAGTACATGCAATCGCAGTGGCCGGTGATGACGCCCGTCTTGAGACGCGGCGCCACCCCTTCGACGACGTGCGCCTGCAGGTCGGCGATGCCGGCGACGGGGATGATGCACTGCGACGCGGTCGTCGGCCGCCGCGATCCACCAGCTCGTCGCGCCGCCGCCGGATCGGCCGGTGACGCCGAGCCGCTTCGGATCGACTTCCTTGCGCGATTGCAGATAGTCGAGCGCCCGCATGGCGTTCCAGCATTCGATGCCGGCCGGCGTGTAGCCGAGCGTCTGCCACCACCACATGCCACGCCGCGACGTGCCGTGATGCACGCCCTGGATCTCCGCCAGCTGCAGCGTGTCGAGGATCAGGCAGACGTAGCCGTGCTCGGCGAACCAGGCCGGATGATGCTGATAGGAAACCTTGCTGCCGTAGGAGATCTTGTCCATCGACCACGTTGCCGTGGCCGCAGACGTAGAGCACCGCGGGAGCCGGACCCTTGAGATTCTTCGGCACGTACAGGTTGGCGGTGACGTAGAGGCCGGGCATCGACTGGAAGTGCAGCTTCTCGACGGTGAAGTTGTCGGCGTCGATCTTGCCGGTGATGGTCGCCTTGAGATCGGTGCGCGGCGGCAGCGGCCACAGGCCCATCATGTCGAGGAACTGGCGGCGCAGCTCCGGCCGTTTCTTCTCCCAGTCGGCCTTCGTCTTGACGTCGGCCAGCGAGGCGTCGGCGATGCGCTGCACCTCCCGGCGGAAATAGGCGTCGCGCAGCTTGTCGCCGCGCGCCGGTGTCGGGAGTGGGATCGGCTCCGTGGAGAGGGACGGTGAGGAACGGCAGGAGGAGGGAGACGAAGAGGCGGGATGGCATGGATGGACTCCGGGGACGAAGTGCAAGGGCCGCGTTTAGCCGCGAGCTTTTGCGAGCGCTTGGTTGCAAGCACTCGCAAAAGCTCGCGGCTAAACGCGGCCGATTATTTGCTGTCGAGGTTGAAGTCTTTCTCGTGCTTTCCCGATGTAACTTCGTAGCGTAGTTCGGTGTTGTCCCGGTTGCTGTACTTGTCGGGGAGATACGATTCCGATTTATCTCGCTGTGGGCCGCCCGGACCGTACTTATCTACCTTGCCGACGACCCGTGACGCGGTGATGACGACCTTCGCCGTGCCGACCGGAACATTCTTGACGGAGTACCGGCCATTCGTGATTAGCCCGCCCTCGGTCGGACCATTGCCGTCAACCGGGATGAAGGTGATCGATCCCTTCTCGAGCTCGTTGCCCTCATATTTCACGGTGCCGGTGATTTCCGCCAGGTTCCCGCCGCCACAGCCCGCGAAGGCGAACACAGACGCGGCCAAAACGCTACTCACTGCCTGTCTCAAGCGCATGCATCACCACCCTTGTATCGCCTTACCAGGCGGTGCCGACGATCTCGCTGCCGTTCATCGTGCCCAACGCCATCCAGATGCTCAGTTGGACGCTATTGGAGACGAAGTGGGTCGAACCGTCGCACATGACCACGTTGACGCCGCCGTTGTGCCGGCTGCGGGCGGCGTAGTATTGCGGGTCGCTGGTCGTCACCGGCATCAGCGGATCGTAGTTCGTCTGCTCCCAGCCCGAATCCATGTTGTCCGGAGAGCTGGAGTTGGGTGTGAGGAGCGTCATGAACTTGAATTGACCGTCGTCGTTGTGGATGTCGCCGCGCCAGTCGTTGTCGTCATGGCTCCACGCCCGGAGGCACTCCGACATCAGGAGCGTGTTGGACCTGCCGTCAATGATGTCGGTGAAGCGAACGGGGTTGGAGACGCGGCCGGCGTTGAAGATATGGGAAAACGGCGCGATTCCTGGGTTGTTTGCTGGGAGGTTGGCCGCCGTTGTCGTTCCACCGCCGGGATACGTGGCATTCCCCCAGTTGACGACATAGTTACCGCGCGCACGGGGGTAGGCGATCGTCAGGTCGTCCTGGTCTTGCCCGATCCCGATGTCGCTCGGGCAATAGTATTGGTTCACACGCGCGCCGCAGGCGCCGTTCATCGAAGCGGGACTGGTGGTACAGGGAGGCAGGTAGAAATTCTGCGTAGCCATCGTATTGCCGTAGGCCTGGATCTCGGCATATAAATTCGCCTGTTCGATGTACGGCCACAGGTACATGACCCAGGTCTGACGCACCGGATTGTTCTGCGAACCGAGCGGCAGCAGGCCGGCAGCCTCGTGGTATTGGGCCATGGCGAGCCCCCACTGTTTCAGGTTGTTGCCGCACTGTATCCGCGCCGACGCTTCCCGCACTTTCTGGACGGCCGGCAGCAGCAGGCCGATCAGGACGGCAATGATGGCGATGACGACGAGCAGTTCGATCAGCGTGAAGGCGTTGCGCTCGCGCCTGAGGGAGAGGGTCATCGGGAATCTCCGGCAAAACGAATCGGATGAGAATATAGGGGACTCTGACATGATAACCCGAATGGGCGGCGGAGCAAGGAGAAAGTGTTCATGGTTTTATGGCAGTTTTATGAACCGCCGCATTTAGCGGCGCGGCGTCAGTCCGCCGGTGAGGCGTTGGAGGCGTAACCGGCGGGCCGACGCCGCGCCTCTCAATGGATCGCCCCGAACCCTGCCTTGATTCCCCCGGCCATCCGATTATCATGGTTCCTGCGTGGCCCGACGCGCGGATGCAGAGAAGACCACCTCCGTTGTTACTTCCTTCCACCCTCCCTGATGCACTCCCATGAATGGTTCCGTGCCGCGCCATGTACCGGTGATGCCGGCCGAGGTCCTTGAAGCCCTGGCACCCGCTCCGGGACAGGTGATCGTGGACGCCACCACCGGCGCCGGCGGACATGCCCGTCTGCTCGCCGAGCGTGTCGTTCCCGGCGGGCGGCTGATCGCTCTCGACCAGGATCCGGCCATGCTCGACCTGGCCCGGCCGCGATTGGCGGAGCTGCCGGCGACGTTCGTTCGCTCCAGTTTCGGCCGGCTGCGGCGCGTGCTGGACGAACTCGGCCTCGAACGGGTCGATGCAGTCCTCGCAGACCTCGGCGTCTGCTCGGACCAGCTGGACGACACGGGACGCGGCCTGGCGTTCAGCAAGGGCGGGCCGCTCGACATGCGGATGGACCCCGACTCCGGCGAGACGGCCGCCGACCTGATTCGCCGTCTGCCGGAACGCGAGCTTGCCGATCTCATCTACGAGTACGGCGAGGAGCGGCACAGTCGCCGCGTGGCTCGCCGTATCGTTGAGGAACGGCAGCGTGTGCCGATCGAGACGACGGAGCAGCTGGCCGAGCTGGTGCGCCGCTGTGTCCCGCGCGGCAAGGGAATTGATCCGGCGACACGCACCTTCCAGGCGCTGCGCATCGCCGTCAACGACGAGCTGGGCGAGCTGGAGCGCCTGTTGGCCGTGCTGCCTCGCTGTGTTCGTCCCGGGGGACGAGCGGCGATTATCAGCTTCCATTCGCTGGAGGACCGGCGCGTGAAGCACGCTTTCCGCGAACGTAGCTTGTGGGAGGCGCTGACGAAGAAACCGGTCCAGGCCAGCGACGACGAGGTGCGCGATAACCCGCGGGCACGCAGCGCCAAGCTGCGAGCGGCCCGACGGGTTTGAGGGTGGAGAGAGTTAGAGACTGACCTCTGAAGTTCTCCGCACGATGCGAAGAACAATCACGAAAACACGAAAGGACGAAAACACGAACCAATGCAGGGCCTATAGATCGATCGCCTTTTTTTGTGTTTTCGTCCTTTCGTGTTTTCGTGATGGGATCTTCTTCATTGCGGCTCAGCCGCGTTAGGTAACCGATCCCGCAAATCGGTGAACGTTTCGCAATCCGACAGGAGAGGAGCAAGAATGGTATCACGGAAGACCCAGTTGGCCTGGATGGCCGCCGGCGGCGTCCTGTGCCTGTTCACGGTGCTGATTAGCTGCAAGGTACGCGAGGGCAACCGCGTCACCGCTTCAGGTGAGACGCCTCCCCCGGTCGTGCCGTTGCCGCCGGAGCCTGGCACGCCGCTGCCGCCCATCGCCGGGGAGCCGAAGCCCATGCCGCCGGTGCTCGCCGAAGGCACGGCGGAGCTGCAGCTGCACGCGCCGCCGATGGTCACGGTGCCGTCGCCCAGCGCCATACTACCGGCTGTTCAGCCGGCACCAACGCCTCCGGAACCGTCACTGCCAGTCGTAGTGGGAGTGAGCCCTCCGCCGCTGCCGTCGTCGGCGCCGTCGATCCCGCCAGTGAGTTCACCCATGCTTCCTCCGGCAGTGACGCCGGTCACCTACATCGAAGAGCCTGCCCCCACGGCGCCGAGCTCACCGATGACACCTTCGCCGAATTCGCAACCCAAAGCAACGCCGCCGGCCGATCCGGTTGTGGCACCGCCTGCCGACAAGAATGACCGCGACCCCGGTGAGCCGCCGTTGGCACCACAGCCCGGCCCGGTCGTGAAGTACTACGTTCGCCAGGGCGGCGAGATGCTCCAGGACATCGCCCGCCGCACTCTCGGCACCGGGAGGCGCTGGATGGAGGTGGTGCGCCTCAATCCGATGTTGTCCGCCGAGAACCGGCTCAGCGAGGGCACGGTGGTGCGCCTGCCGGCCGACGCCTGCTTGCCGACCGAGGAATTGGAAACCGTGAAGCCGCTGCCGGGGCTGAAGCCGGTCAAGGTCGAGCAGAGCAAGCCGAAGGTCGTGCTGCCGCTGACCGGGACGTTCCCGTGCAACCTCGACGATCAGCGTGCCGCTGCTGCTGCCGAAGTCGATCCGCGAGCAACTCGGTTCCCTCGACACGGTGTTCGTGTCGCCCGGCACCGACCAGTGCCTGTGGCTGACGACGCCGGCGCACCTGGAACGACTGGCCCAGCGCATGGAGCAGTCGCAGGCGAAGGAAGTGGACGTCCACACTTTCAAACGGCTGTACTTCGCGCAGACGGAGAAGGTGGCGCTGACCGGCGAGGGCCGTGTGGTCATCTCCGACCGCCTGGCCCAGTTCGCCGGTCTGCATCAGGAGGTCGTGCTGGTGGGCATCGACGACCACTTCGAGCTGTGGGACGTGGTCCGCTGGAAGGACTTCACGCAGAAGAAGAGCGCCGCCGCCCGGGCCAACATCGCGGCGGAGCAGGAGTGATACAGTTTGGCCGCTTGCGGCTTGGCACTTTAGCTTACTCCCCTCTCCTCGGTACTCCGGGGAGAGGGGTTGGGGGTGAGGGGTGAGACGCGGAGCAGTGTTCTGGTCTTCACCCCTCACCCCCAACCCCTCTCCCCGGAGTACCGGGGAGAGGGGGGAAGTGCTCACCCGTAAGCGGCAGTTTCGCATTACGGAACGGACGCGGAGAGAGAACGATGACGCACGAGACGAAAGCCGGGATCGCGGTGTCGATTGCGTTCCTGGCCCTAGCCGGCACGGTCGTGAAGTACCGGTCCCAGGGCAGCACGGAGGTGGCCCAGCCACAGGAAACGCCGCCGAAACGAGTGGTTGCGGCCGTGACACCGGCACCGGTGGAGTATCAGCACGCGAAACCGGTGACCACGGATAAACCCGGTAACGACGGCATTCCAAATCAGTCCACGGCGCAGGAGTCCCGAACACCGAACGCGGGCGAGGTGCAGGGATCGTCGGCCCTGGCGAGCGGTTCACTCCCAGCAGTTTCGCCACCCACGCCGACGTTCCCAGCAGTTTCGCCACCCACGCCGACGTTCCCAGCAGTTTCGCCACCCACGCCGACGTTCCCAGCAGTTTCGCCACCCACGCCAACGCCCCCAGAAGTTTCGCCACCCACGCCGACGCCCCCAGCAGTTTCGCTACCCACGCCGACGTTCCCAGCAGTTTCGCCACCCACGCCGACGCCCCCAGCAGTTTCGCCACCCATGCCGACCCTCCCAGCAGTTTCGCCACCCATGCCGACCTTCCCAGCAGTTTCGCCACCCATGCCGACCTTCCCAGCAGTTTCGCCACCCATGCCGACCTTCCCAGCCAGTTTCGCCACCCACGCCGACCCTCCCGGCAATTTCGCCACCCATGCCGACCCTCACAGCAGTTTCGCCACCCATGCCGACCCTCCCAGCAGTTTCGCCACCTGTGCTTCCTCCGGTAACTTCGCCGACACCGGCCCCGACTATCCCACCGGTGGTTCCTGTTCCGACTCCTATCGAACATTCTGCTCCGGCGTATGGCAATTCGGACGTCCCCTACAGCACGTTCACCCCGAAGAAACCACTCGGAGCAACACTACCGGTGGTGCCGGAATCGGTTACGACCCCGCAGCCAATGCCGGCCGCGTTGCCGAGTTTTCCGCCTCCTTCCGCAGTAGCACAGCTTCCCTACACAGACTCGAATGTAAGGCCGGCACACGTGGAGTTACCGGCCAGCGCGCCGTCCGCCGTGACGCAGACTACGGTTACGGACCAGGGGAGCATCAAGATCGAGGCAGGCGACACTTTCCAGAGCATCGCCCAACGCAAGTATGGCGATGCCAAATACGCCGACTCGTTGCGTGACTATAACCAGAAGGACGAGTTGGCGGCACAGTTGGCGTCGGCTTCGCTGAAGGCCGGTAAACTCGTTCCGGGCGAGTTCATCATGATTCCGTCAGTGGCCGAGTTGGCGAAATACACCCCCGCCAATCGTGGATCCCCGGCCCCAGTGACGCCGCCTCCAATGCCGCCGGTGCCTGCCCCGTTGCCGAGCGTGCCGCAATCAAGCTATAAGGTGATAACGCCGGGCGGTGAAACCCTGTACGCGATCGGCAAAGCTCTATTGAAAGACGAGGACGGGTGGATGAAGATCAAGATGCTGAATCCGCAAATCGACTCGACTCAACCAGTTCTCGCGGGGACGGTCCTCATTGTTCCCGAGGGCACAGTCGTGCCAAAACCGAATCAGCCGTGACGGCGAACGGAAACGCGGCCGCCGCTTGCGGCTTGAGCATCTCGTGTCCAAACTCTGTTTGGGCACGCGCTCGTGGAAACTCTGTTTCCCGTCCTCGATGCGGTGTCAACGTATCCCGTTGACGCGAAACAGAGTTTCGAGAACGCGCGTGCCCAAACAGAGTTTGGGCACGAGAAGGTTGCACTCTGTGCGTAGCGACCAATAGCAGCCCCTTGCTAGCCACAAGCGGCGGCCGCGTTTCCTATAACAAACGTCTCAAGGGGAATACGTCCACGATTTCGCGGGAGATTGGACAATGGAACCGCTGGTCGGCGTCATCATGGGATCGCGCTCGGACTGGGAGACGATGCAGCACGCCGCGCAGACGTTGAAGGACCTCGGCGTGCCGCATGAGGTCTACGTCATGTCGGCCCATCGCACTCCGGACCTGGTGCTGGAGTACGCCAGCACCGTCGAGGGTCGCGGTCTGGAGGTCATCATCGCCGCGGCCGGCGGGGCGGCGCATCTGGCGGGCGTGACGGCGTCGAAAACGATCCTGCCCATCCTCGGCGTGCCGATGCAGTCGCAGGCCCTGAACGGCATCGACTCGCTGCTGTCCACGGTGCAGATGCCCGCGGGCATTCCCGTCGGCACGCTGGCCATCGGCAAGCCCGGAGCGATCAACGCCGCCCTGCTGGCCACAGCGATCCTCGCCATCAAGCGCCCCGAGTTCGCCGAGGCGCTGAAGAGCTTCCGCGCCAGACAGGCGCAGGCGATCCTCGATAATCCGGACCCACGCGGTACGATCTGACGAGTCGCTTTGCTCTCACCAACCCGAAGCGTCAGCGAGGGCTGCTTCCGTGGAGCCTGAATGCCCTCGCTGACGCTTCGGGTTGGTGTGCGGATCTCATGATGAGCCGCGATTCCGTGCCGCCGTCACCACCACGTCAACGCGCTCAGTTCCGATCTCCTGGATCAGACGAGCCGCCAGATCGCACCCATCTCCGCATCCGCGACGACTGCGAACACCGTCGGCCCCCACGAACTCTGGCCGACGCCGCTCACGCCCTGACGCCGAAACCACTCCACCAAGCCCGTCACCACTGGTCCGGCGTAAACGCCGCCCTGAGCCGGCGCGAACGCCTCGCCGACGCGGTGGTTGAACTCGTACAATGCCTCGCCGAACACCTGGCAGTCGCGTTCCACCAGCGCCGGCAGCATCCCCAACAGGATGAGACGGCACAGGGCATCGGTCCGTCCCGGCGCCGATTGTGCGGCAGCCAGCTTCCACAAACGCCCGCTGTTCGTCCGGCCCATGCAGGCCCGTCGCGACGACGGGGATCGCAAGAATGATGCGCCACTCTTCGGGAAACGCAGCGCGCACCAGCAGAGGCGCGTAGACCTTCGCCATCGCGCTTGCCGCCGTCGATGAGGAACCCGCCTTGCTCGAAGCCGTGGATTCCCAGCGCGGACCGTAGTCCTCGGCCGACGCGTTGGGCCAGCTCGTTGACCGTCAGATTGAGGTTCCAGGCCGTCGCCAAAACACGAGCAACCGCAAGACCGAGCTGCGTGCCGGTGCCGAGGCCGACATGTTCCGGAGGAGCCTGTTCCACGACGAGGCGCTGCGGCGACTTCGATGCCGACGCTCGCCGCAAACCGCTGGGCGAACGCCAGGGCTCGCTCCGCCAGCGGCCCCGTCGCCGACCACTCCGCAGCACCCGCAGCGCGCAGCGACAACCCCGGACGCTCGACCATCAGCCCGACGCCGCCGAATTGCCGCGGAGCGTCGGCGCCGAGGCCGATCAGCCCGAAGTGCAATCGGCTGCCCGTCGTCACGCGAATCATGGCGGGGTCTTTTGTAGCGAGGCGCGATGGATCTGCCGCCGCTCGCGGCTTAGCAGAATCGTTGCTAAGCCGCAAGCGGCGGACGGTCAGCGATTGAACGTCTCGTCCCCGAGGCCGACGTTGCAGCGGAGATTGATGTAGCTGAAGACCTCGATCAACTCGCCGGGATCGTCGGCGTAGCGGGGATAGTCGTAGCCCTCGACGCGCACCGGCAGCTTCCATTCCTTGTCGAAGTAGACCACCGTGCGGAAGTACTCGTACCGGCCCGCCGTGTTGGCGGGATGGGCAACCTCGACGCGGGTGCATTGACGCTGGTTATACTCGTACTCAGCGATCTGCACGCGCGTCTGGCCCAGCACGCGTTCGGCTTGCCAGGCTGCCGTGTAGCGCTCGATCAGGTTCGCCAGGCCCGTCTCAGTGACGGCGTGGCGGGTCGTCTTCATGCGCGCGGATCTCTCGGGTCGATCGTCAACCAGCCGACGACGCTCAGCGCACCGCTGGGATGGACGCGCAGTTTATCGTTACGCCGCCCCGCCACGTAACACACTTCCCGCCCCGCTGCGTCGCTCGGCGCCTGCCACTGCATGGACACGCTAAACGGCTGGTTGCGCACCTTCAGATTGATGACGTCGTCCGGCGTCATCTGGCCGTTGATCCGTTCGCGCTTGATGAGCACACAACTGTAATCCGCGACCTTCTGGAAGACCTTGCGCGCTTCGACGATCATGCGCAACGGCTCGTCGAGCGGCGTCGAATCGGCCGGCGCGGCACCGCACGACGGGGCGGCGACGGCTGTGGAGATCAGGAACCAGGTGAGAAGGCGAAAACAAGCGGAAAATGTTCGGCCGGAGAACCGGGGCCGCGCCGCGCAAACCGGCAGTACGACCGGGATCGCTTCGTGGATTGGCATCAAGTTGCTCCTCTTCGTATCGACGGTCGTGAGATCGTCCAGCGTCCTCCTATCCACCGAGTATAATCTACCCGAAAGCGGACGGGGTCGCGGCAACTGCAAGGTTCGACGAAGAGAAATCGCAATACCGACGGCAGCGTGACCCACTTCCGCGACCCATCTTGCCCAGATGGTAGATCGCTCATTCCCACGAGAGCTTGCGCTATGACCGTCCCCGTTCAGATCCGCACCTTGGTGTCGATGCCGTTCGAGGAGAATACCTACGTCGTCTGGACGGAGGGAAGGAGCGATGCCGTCGTCTTCGATCCCGGCCTCGAACCCGACCTGATTCTCGACTTCCTGCGCGAGGAGGGCTTGACCGTGGCCGCGATCCTCAACACGCACGGCCACGCCGACCATATCGGCGGCAACGGCGCCCTGAAAGACGCCTTCCTCGACGCCCCGCTGCTCATCGGTGCCGGCGATCAGAACATGCTCGCCGACGCCGACGCCAACCTGAGCGCTCCGTTCGGCCTGCCGATCACCAGCCCGCCGGCCGACCGCACCGTCATCGAAGGCGATACCGTCGAGGCGGCAGGTCTGACGTTCGACGTGCTGGAGGTGCCCGGTCATTCGCCGGGCCACGTCGCCTTCGTCCTCCGCGGCGCGGCGCCGGTCCGAGTCTTCGGCGGCGACGTGCTATTCCGCGGCGGCATCGGCCGATCCGACTTCCCCGGCGGCGACCACGAGCTGCTGCTCGACGGCATCCGCCGCAAGTTCCTCGCGCTGCCGCCCGACACGGTGGTCTATCCCGGCCACGGTCCCGTCACGACGGTGGACCACGAGCGGCGGACGAATCCGTTTTTGGTGTGAGAGCCTGTTGGTCCGCGAGTCCGAAGCGCCAAGCAAGGACGAGCGGCACGGTTTCCAGCGGCTTCCTGCTCGTCCTTGCTTGCGCTTCGGACTCGCAGGATTATCACCTGCTTTTTGGAACAGGCTCTGAACTGTTTCGCCGCGATCCGACAGGGGAGCGCGTGAAGCTCAAGATGCTCCGCTTCCTTCTGCCCCTTCTCCGTTTCATCGCCGTATGTAAGATGACCGCCACTCCTATCACCACCGAGGAACTGACGCAATGCACCGATCACTCTTCCTGGCCTTCATCTTCCTGAGCCTCGCACCGGCGGCCATCGGACAAGATTGGCCCAAGCCGCTGGTCACCGGGTTGAAGCGCCCACGGCGGTCGCCGTCGGCCTTGGCGGTAAGATATTCGTCACCGTCCGTGGTGAGGAAAAGGAAGAGGGTGCAGTACTACGCATTGAGGACGGAAAGGCTAAACCCTTCGCTACTGGATTGGGTACGCCGCAAGGAATGGTTGCCTACCAGCAGTGGCTCTTCGTCACCGACAAACAGCGAATCTGGCGGATCGACACAAACGGCAAGCCCACGGTGTTCGTCGGACCCGCGGCATTCCCCTCGCCGCCGCAGTCTCTACATGCCATTACAGTGGACCCAGAGAGCGGCACTCTTTACGTCAGCGATGTCGATAAGAACGCCAAGTCCTCCGCGATTTACCGTGTAGATCCCAAGGGAAAAGTCAGTGTTGTGCTCGACGCCAAACGTCCTCCCTTCTTTCGCTGGCCCATCGCCCTGATGCTTGACGGCGCTTCACATTTACTCGTAGCAGATGACGGCACAGAATATCTGTACCGTCTCAAACTGGCCGATGGTTCGATTGAAAAGATCTCCCGATTCAATTTTAGTGGTGGTTGTAGGTGCCTGGCGTGGGATTACCACGGCCGGTTGCTCGAAAGCGCGTTTGAAGAGCTGTACTTCATCCCACAAACTGGCGACAAACCCGTACTCATGGCGAAAAATCCCGAGGCGGGGCAACAGATTTATGCCATGTGCCTCAGCCCAAGTGGAAAGGAAATTCTCGCCGTTGAGCATTTCAAAGGCACACTCACCGCCGTCCCCATCACCATCCCCGGCGCCGAAGTAGACGAACGCCCGCTCCCCCTGGAAACCGCCGTCGCTTTCCCCGACCTGAAATGGACCGACTGGAAACCCGAGACCAGTAGCGGCAAGCCCAATCCGCTGCGTCCCATCGTCCTGACGCACGCCGGCGACGGCAGCAATCGCGTCTTCGTCGCCACGGAACAGGGCGTCATCCATGTCTTTCCCAACGACCAGAAGGCGGCGAAGACGAAAATCTTCCTCGACATCCAGGACCGCGTCGTCTACAGGGACGACCAGAACGAGGAAGGCTTCCTCGGCCTCACGTTCCATCCGAAATTCAAGGAGAATGGCGAGTTCTTCGTCTTCTACACCACGAAGAAGGCCAAGCTGACCAACGTCGTGTCGCGCTTCAAGGTCCGCAAGGATGATCCCGACCACGCCGATCCGGATTCCGAAGAGGAGCTGATGCGCTTCACCAAGCCGTACTGGAACCACGACGGCGGCACGCTCTGCTTCGGTCCCGACGGTTATCTCTACCTCACGCACGGCGACGGCGGCCTGGCCAACGATCCGCACGACAACGGCCAGAACCTCAAGTCGCTGCTCGGCAAAGTCCTGCGTATCGACGTGGACCACAAGGAAGGCGACAAGAACTACGCCATCCCGAAGGACAACCCGTTCGTCGGCCGGACCGACGCGCTGCCGGAAATCTGGGCGTATGGCTTACGCAATATCTGGCGAATGGCGTTCGACCGCAAGACCGGCAAGTTGTGGGCGGGCGACGTCGGCCAGAATCTGTATGAGGAGATCGACATCATCGAGCGCGGCGGCAATTACGGCTGGAACCGCCGTGAAGGCCGGCATCCGTTCGGCGCCAAGGGGACCGGGCTGCGCAAGGAACTCATCGAGCCGATCTGGGAATACCATCACGATCTCGGCAAGTGCATCATCGGCGGCACCGTCTACCGCGGCACGGTTCTGCCTGAGCTACAAGGCTACTATGTTTACGCCGATTACGTCACGTCGAAGATATGGGCTTTGCGCTACGATGAGGCGAAGGGCCGGGTGGTCGAGAACCGCACGATCAAGGACGGCAGCCGGGCTTTCCTGTCCTTCGGCGAGGACGAGAAGGGCGAGGTTTACATGCTGACTGTGACGACCGACGGGAAAGGGATCTTCCGCTTCGTCAAGGAGGAGCCGCGCCACGAAGTAAGCGGTGTGTAGGCCGCTTACTTCGTGCGCGGCTCCTCAGATTACCGCATGCGCGGGCCGTACTCGGCGTCGGTTTCGTCGCCGGCTGCGGCGATGTACGCGGACGTGCGGCTTTCATGGCAGACGGAGAAACCGCAGGCCGAGCACGAATATTCGACGCGGCCGGCTCCCTCGAAGCGAAAGACGCAGTGCTGCTCCTCGCACACGGCACAGGCTTGATGGGCTGCCACGTACTGCCGATCGGCTTCACGATACCATTCGGCCGGCGACCGAGCCTCTAGGAGTGCCATTTTCCTTCTCCCGCGCAGAAATCTCGATGTTCCGTTGGGAAGCGTAGCATATTTTCCGGCGTGTGGAGGGATAGTTGAGCACGCAGCGCAAGCAAGTGCCCACTTGCTTGCGCTGCGTGCTCTAACCGCGGCTGCTCCAATCGTTGCGATCCGATCCGTCCTCCGCACCCAGGAGGACACCGTCTCCCGGCAGCGCGGTCGGCGGCAATTCGCGGTAGACGCCGTCCCACATCGGAGGTTCGTCGTCCGTAGCAATCGGTGGCGGCGGCTCCGGCGGCGGATTCAGCCGATCGAAGACGCGCACTTGCGGTCGTCTTTCCTCCGGCACATCCGGCGCGAGACAACGGCCGCTCGACGGATCGAAACGCTCGGACAGCACTAGCGTCCAGGCGTTCGTGGGCCGAAAGGTCTCGGGCATGGCCGCCGACAGCACGAGGTAGTCTCGGGCGCGGGTGCAGGCAACGTAGAGAGTCCGCAGGTCTTCGTGCCATTCCTCGATGTCGTCGCACGCCTGCCACAGCTGTCGAGCCAAAGGCGGGGAAGGGCGGTTCCTCCTCGTCGGCCGGCGGTCTGGCGACGCAACCGAGTTCATCGTCCCACACGACAACGGGTGCGAAAGCGTTCCGGAAGTTCGCGGCGAAGTCGGGCACGATCACGACCGGAAACTCCAGCCCCTTGGCCTGGTGGATGGTCATGAGGCGGACCACGTCGGCGTTCTCCGGCTGCGTGGCGGCCTGCTCCTCGCGCGGCTGCGTGCGGACGAAATCGCCGAGCCGGGCGATGAACTCGGCCAGCCCGAACAGGCCGGAGCGGTCGAACGTGCGGGCCAGGTCGAGCAGCTTCCACAGGTTGGCCAGCTTGCGGTCGCCGAGGAACTCGAACTGTGTCGCGGCATCGTAGCCCGAGTCGGCGAACACCGTACCGAGAAGCCGGGCGATCGGCAGGCGATCTTTCTGCGCCCGCCAGTGCTGCAAGAAGCGTCGTGCCCGTCTGCGCGCTCGCGCTGATCGGCCGGCAGCCGCGGTTCCAGCGATTCGTCGAGCAGCCCGGCCCACAACCCGTCGCGGTGCCGGGCGAGGACGAACAGCGCCTCGTCGCTGAGGCAGCAGAACGGCGACCGCAGCGTACCGGCGAGGCTGACGGTGTCTTGCGGATTCTCCAGGGCGCGCAGCAGATTCAGCAGGTCGTAAATCTCCTGCTGGGCGAAGAAGGCCCGACCGCCGACGAGATAGTAATTCAGGTGCCACTTCCGCAACGCCGCCTCGTAAAGATGGACGTTGCTCATGGCGCGGAAGAGCAGGACGATGTCGCCGGCGCGGACGGAACGCAACATCGGATCAGCCCGGAGCCAGCGACGGTGTTCCGTCCCGTCGCTGCGCTCGGGCTGGTCGCGCCTGCGCCGATCATGCCGGCGATACGCCGCGCGATCCAGTCCGCCTCGCTCCGCCGTGCTTCGGCGACGTTCGACTTCTCGGCACGCGGACTCCACAGGAACTCGACGCACGGTTGCGGATCAACCTGAGCACGGTGCGCTCGCAACGGCTCGTAGTCGGCGAGACGATGGCCGAGCAAGGCGTTGGCGAAGTTGAGGATTGCCGGCTGACTGCGGTAGTTCAGCGTCAGACCGAGCCGGCCTTCGTGCGGCACTCGCTGACGCAGCCCCTGGAACAGCGACACGTCGGCGCCGCGGAAACGATAGATCGACTGGTTGGCATCGCCCACCGCAAACAGCTTGCCCGTCGTCAGGCCGCCGCCGCACAGGTAGCCGACCAGCTCCATCTGCACCGGATCCGTGTCCTGTAGTTCGTCGATGAGCAGGAAGCGATAGCGTTCCTGCAAGCGGGCGCGCACGGCGTCGCTGTCGCGGAGCAGATCGCGGGCCAGGACGAGCAGGTCCTGAAAATCGACGACGCCATGCTGGCGTTTGCGGACGGCGTATTCGCGGGATACCTCGGCGGTGACGCGCAGGAACCGCTGTCCCACTGTAACCGCGGTCTCCAGCCCTTCGGGGGCCTCTCCGAAGCGCTCCAGCTGCTGACCGCGCAGTTCTTCGCGCAGGTCTGTAAGGGCGTCCTTGATCTCTTCGTAGATGGCCGTGTCTGGCCACGCTTTCGCGCCAACCCGGCCGACTTTCGCCGCCTCGGTCAGCTCCTTTACCGTCTCGGCAAGGTCCAGTGCCTCGCCGAGACGCGGCAGGCCATCGAGAAGGAGCCGCACGTTGTCGGCCATCGGTCCCGGCAGCGGCGGATAGCGGCGCAGCAGAGCGAGCGCGCGGGCGACTGCCGGACGAGCGCCGAGGACATATTGCACATAGCGCGGCAGCACGTTTTTACGGGCACGATCTCGCCACGCGGCGGCGACCTGCTCCGGCGGGAGGTTGCGCCATGCCTGCCAGCGGCGGGAGTCGCGCGCGTGCAGCAGGTTCCGCACTCCTTCGACGACCGGCCGCCAGCCATAGAGGAGGACCAGCTCACGCAGGTCCTGCCCCGGTTCCGACTGAGCCGTCAGCAGCTTTTGCAGCGCGAAGTCGAGCGCCTCCGCTTCGAGGTTGACGGACAGCACTTCCTCCAGCACGTCGAACCGCGGATCGAGGCCAGCCTCGACGGCGTATTGCCGTAGGAGGTTGCCGCAGAAAGCGTGAATGGTGCTGATGGGGGCTGTTTCGAGGTTGCGCAGGTGCCGTGCCCACTGGTCGGCCCTGGCGTCGTCCGGTTCGCCTTTGAGGAGTCGAGTGAGAGCGCTGCGGATGCGGCCACGCATTTCACGGGCAGCCCGGTCGGTGAAGGTGATGGCGACGACCTGCGCGACGTCGGCCTTATCGAGGGACAAGTGCGACAGGTAGCGCTCGGTGAGGACGGTCGTTTTGCCGCAGCCGGCGCCGGAGGAGAGGACGACCGAGACGTCCCGAGCGACGACGGCGCGGCGCTGTTGCTCGGTGAGGTCGCTCATGGCGTCTCCCTTGTCGCACTCGGCGATCACGAAGCCGGTGCTTCCAGGACTCTTCGCCACCGTCTCGGCATCTCGGCAAAGGCTGCTTGGTAAGTTGCCTCCAGAGGGACCGGCACTTGCGACTCCGGCTCCAGAAACAGCGGCATATCGGTCAAGACGTCGCCTACTGCAACCGGCTCGACCCAGGCGCGAACGGTCAGAGCGGATTCGTAGGAAACGAGTGTCAATGGCTTGGGTGGGGGTTCGTCGCAGTCCTGACCGCTGATTTCCTCCCAGATCGCTGCGTGAATACCATGCGGATCGCGCCGACCGGGAGGATGTAGGTCGAGAATGAGCAGGTGAATCCGCTTGTGGAGGAGTTCCGCAGCCTTCTCGACGAAGGCTTTCATAGCGCTGCGGCTCGCTTTATTGCCGCGTGAGACGACCTCAACCATCGCTACGATACGATCGCCGCTAACGTGCCGGATCGTGACGGTGTTCTGCTTGCGGCGATAGAACTCCATCTCCGTTTCGACGGTGGGTTGCTTCTTCGGCGGCGCCAGGAGCAGGCCTGTGCCACCGGAGGACGGAGTAGTTCGCAGATTGTCGTCGGACTCGCCGTTATCGGAACCTTGCAGGGTCAGCACGTCGGGGCCGAAACCTGCCGCGTGCTGCTCCGCCATGGCATAGTAATCGTCCGGCAGTAGGCCCTTATTCAGAGCGCGCTGAATCTCCTCGATCCAGGAGTGGTGAAAGTGGTGAAAAATACCGTCTTCGACGCGCGTCCAGTCGTGAACTGGCATGGGATGTCCTCCCACAGAAACTTACCTCCGATGATTATACCCGCGTTGGGGAAACTCTGTCGATAGGGTACGAGACGGCACGATACTGCTGCTCGGTGAGGTCGCTGATGTATCCCTCCCGCTCGCGAACTCCTGTACCCTCTCGTTCTACCGTTGAACCGCGAGGCGTCGCTCTGATATACTCTATATCCATGTTCCGGCTAACACACTCGCAAGGGGTCGATGATGGTAGTGGCCGCAGCAACGACCTTGATGACGACTGAAGAACTGTTGGCTCTACCGCCGAACGGTGTCGAGCGCTGGCTGATCCGAGGTCAGATACGGGAGCAACGGATGACCGTCCGCAATCGCTGGCATAGTCGGATTATGGTCCGGGTGAGCCATTTGCTCGAACTCTGGCTGGAACGTCAGCCCGAACCGCGCGGCTCCGTTTTGTGCGGCGAAGCCGGCGTCCGGCTGCGGCGCGATCCAGACACCACGTTCGGCATCGACGTCGTCTACATCGCGGCTGACCTGGCTGCGCGGGAAGCGGCGGAAACCACGCTGATCGATGGGGTTCCAATCCTGGCCGTTGAGATCCTGTCGCCCAGCGACACCCAGGAGCAAATCGACGAGAAAGTCGATGATTACCTGAGCGCCGGCGTCGCCCTCGTCTGGGTGATCGACCCACACGACCGCACGGTGCTCATCTATCGGCCGGGCGTGGAGCCGGAGCTGGTCAACGTCCGCCAGGAACTGTCCGGCGAGCCGCAACTGCCGGGTTTCCGCGTCCCGGTGGCCCAACTCTTCGTCTGACTAGCGTCAGGCCTCGGCACCGACGCTATTCCGCGCCAGCTTCTGCAGAACACATCGAAAGCACGCATCCTGCCAGGGACTGCGGTCGTCTGAAGTAAATCGCTGTTATTTGTTGCTATTGATCGCCGAGATTTGAAATGTCTGAAAAAAAGATACCTACCGGTCCGCTGTACCACCTCTCCCATGGCCAGCGCGGACCGGCAGATATTTCTCGTTCGCTCTCTCTCCCAGAGCCGAACGATGTATTCACCTAGCAAACGCTAGACCAAATGTTTCTCGGCACTCTTTCCCTTACGGATCATCATACGTTAGTCGTTCGACCACTTGCAGTTGCGTTGCGATGCCTTGTACGCGCTTCCAGAAACCATCCGAACGGAGAACGAGGACAAGCCCACGATCCGGGCGGAAGATGCTCGCATTGCGGGCGTCTGGGGCGGATGGGTTTTTCTCCATCTTCAGGTGGGGACCAGCCGAATTGTTAAGTGGGGGAAATTGACCCCGATTTGAGAAGCCCCTACTATTGACAGAGTGCATCTTCCTCGTGTTCATGAGGTGTCTCGTGTCTGCCCCCTTCTGTTTGCGGTGCGGCTGTCCCTGGGCGATCGCCGGGCGTTGAGCCGTGGTCCGCGATCGCCGTTCGCCAGCTGCCGTCAACCACCCAACACCGCGCCGCTCTACGGGAGTGCTACCTCATGGCCACCGATTTCCGCCTGAAAGAGACCCTGCCCGAGATCACCGAGTCCATCGTCGCCTCGTATCACGAATCGAACCGGACGACGCACCTCGGCCACAGACCGCTGCCCAGCCGCGAGGCCGTCGGCGAGATCCTTTGCGATCTACTCGACATCCTCTACCCCGGCTACTGGCGGCGCCAGAACCTACATCTGGGCAATGTCGAATACCACGTCGGCGACCTGATCGACGGCCTGCACGACAAGCTGACGATCCAGGTCTCCCGCGCCATGCGCCACGAATATGACCTGGTCCATCCCGATGGCCCGGCCCTCGACCTGGAAGGCCTGGCCCAGCAGAAGCACGGTCGAGCTGCTGCGCAAATTGCCGGACATCCGCGCCCTCCTAGAGCAGGACGTGCAGGCAGCTTACGAGGGCGATCCCGCCGCCAAGAGCCATCACGAGATCATCTTCTGCTATCCGGGCCTTGAGGCGGTGTCGGTCTACCGCATCGCTCACGAGATGTTGTTGCTCAGCGTGCCATTGATCCCGCGCATGATGACCGAGCACGCCCATTCACGCACCGGCATCGACATCCACCCCGGAGCGCGGATCGGGCCGGGCTTCTTCATCGATCACGGCACCGGCGTCGTCATCGGCGAAACCTGCGACATCGGCACGAACGTCAAGCTTTACCAGGGCGTGACGCTCGGGGCGTTATCGTTTCCGCGCGACGCCAACGGCAACATCATCCGCGGCATGAAACGCCATCCGACGCTGGAGGACGAGGTCGTCGTCTACGCCAACGCCACGATCCTCGGCGGCGACACGGTGATCGGCAAGCACGCGGTCATCGGCTCCAACGTCTGGTTAACGCAGAGCGTGGCGCCGTTCACGGTGGTGTCGCTGGAGAAGCCGTCGCTGCGCATGAAGGGGCCGCAGTCGATGGATTTCGTGGCGAATTACCAGATCTGACGTTTAGCCGCGAGCTTTTGCGAGCGCTGCACGCAGTGCTCGCAAAAGCTCGCGGCTAAACGATTTTCAATATGCACACCGAGTGCCTCGCCGTCGATCCCGTCTCTCCCGAACCCGAGCGGATCCGCGGGCGGCGGCGGTGCTGCGCCGCGGCGGCCTCGTCGCCTTTCCGACGGAGACGGTCTACGGCCTCGGTGCCAACGCGCTCGATCCCGAAGCGGTTGCCGGAATTTTTCGCGCCAAGGGCAGGCCGGCGAACAATCCACTCATTGTCCATGTTGCCGATTCGCAAGCCGCTCGGCAGTTCGTCGCCGACTGGCCGGATGTTGCCGAGCGCCTGGCCCAGCGTTTTTGGCCCGGTCCGCTGACGCTCGTGCTGCCGAAGCGCGACGTAGTGCCTGACATCGTGACGGCGGGCGGGCCGACCGTTGCTGTGCGCGTGCCGGCGCACCCGGTGGCGCTGGCCCTAATCCGCGCCGCCGGAGTTCCCATCGCTGCCCCCTCCGCCAACCGCTCGATGCAACTTTCGCCGACACGGGCCGAGCACGTCGTGCGCAGGACTCGATGGGCTGATCGACATGATCCTCGACGGCGGACCGACGACAGGCGGACTGGAATCGACGGTCCTAGACGCTACGACTTTGCTGCCGCGGCTGTTGCGACCGGGGCTGATCGGGCCGAACGAACTGGAGGCAGTGCTTGGGCTGGTGATTCGTGTCATGCCTGAGCCGAAAACGAGTGCCGTCGTACTGCCGTCGCCGGGACTGCTGAAGCGCCACTACTCCCCGCAGACGCCGCTGGAGTGTGTCGAAGGAGACGCCTGGGAACGTGTGAAGGAGATAGCCGAGCAGAATCGCCGCGTGGGCTGGCTCTCGTTCGGTCCACCGCGCCCTGTCCCGGTGAGCGTCTTCATTGGTGAACTGCCGAACGACCCGGCGGCCTGTTCGGCGGGATTGTATGCGTGGCTGCACCACCTCGACAAGTTGGGACTCGCGCGCATCGTCGTCGAGCTGCCGCCGGATTCGCCGGAATGGCTCGCCGTGCGCGATCGGCTACAGCGTGCCGCGCACGGTTGACCCAGCGACTCGCCGTTCGTTGGTTTCGACGATTGAGGTTGCTGCATCAATCCGCTAACATGGTCGTGATGATGCCCTCCTGAGAAAAAAACGGGAAAACGCCATGTCCACACTACCGCTCAACGGTTTCCAGCCGATGTTGCCAACCGAGGCCGAAAGCCAGCTGGCCACCGAGACGAATCGCCGTCTGGTGACTTACCTCAACGCGAAGCACGATCTTCAGGTGCGAATCGTCGATGAGAAAAAACAATCCGAAGAGACGCTTACCATCCCAGCGTCCGCAGCCCGGCTCCTATCCAACATCCTGACGGAGATGGCCCAGGGCAACGGAGTGAGGTTGCGGCCCATTCATCCCGAACTGACGACGGATGAGGCCGCTGAAATTCTTAACGTCTCTTTACCCTTCTTGATCGGGCTGCTCGACGAGGGAAAGATCCCCTCTCGCAAAGTCGGAATCCACCGGCGGGTGCTGCTCACCGATCTCATGGATTACAAGAGGAAGTCCGACGAACGGTGTCATCAGGCGCTCGATGAACTGACAGCACTGACCGAGGAGATGGGTCTGTACTAAATTGCGTTGTGATGAGGGAAAGCCGAGGCCCGTTCTCCATCGCTTGGCGCAGCGGCGCGCGGGATTTCCTTATCCGAATCTTATTCGGTGTGGGACTACGAGTTGTGGCGATTATCACCGCGCTGTTCGACGCCTGTATCCTCTTCCCGCCGACTTTGCGCGATCTGCTGATGGAGTTGACGGTGACCGGGCTGTTCCGTGCTCGGTGGACGGACGAGATCAACGACGAATGGATCCGGGGCGCGCTGAAAAACCCAACCCCCGGAACCACCCGCGAAAAGTTAGAGCGAACGCGAGCGCTGATGGCCATCGTAGGAAAGGACAAAGACTGTCTTGTCACGGATTACCAGGGTATAGTCCATACGCTGCAAATGCCTGATCCGAATGACCGACACGTGTTAGCTGCCGCCATTCACGGAAATGCGGATGTGATCGTCACCAAAAACCTCAAGCACTTTCCGTCCGATGTATTGAGCGGTTACGGCATTGCAGCACAGCACCCCGACGTGTTTCTTACTCGTCTCCTCGCTCTCAATTCCGTGGTCGTGTGTGCCGCCGTCCAGCTGTGTCGGGCGCACATGCGCAAGCCGCCCAAAACCGTCGAGCAATACTTGACTGACCTGGAAAACACCGAACTTCCACAAACCGCTATATTGTTGCGCCAGTTCGCGGACCTGATCTGACGACGGGCGCCCTCTCTTCTTCTCCTACCTGGATTGTGCCCCCTCTCGGTGCCGATATAGTTTTGGGTAGCCTTAAAGAGGACACACACGATGGGTTTCTTCTCCGGCCGCGTTACCTTCGCGCGCTACCGCGTCATCGGCCCGTCGCCCGGCATGTTCGGCGAAGAGCACCTCGAACGCCTCCAGAACCACATGATCGGCAAGCAGCGCGTCGCCAATGCGGACGGCGTCGAGATCGGCTGGACGGCCGGCGATCACATCCTCGACACGCGCTTCAACCTGGAGAAGAACATCGTCAACGACGCCCTGCACTTCTGCCTGCGCGTCGATACGCAGAAGATGCCGTCCGACCTGCTGCGCGCCTACGCCCAGGTCGACCTGGAAGCGCTTGCCGCCGGCAATCCCAGCGGCATCCCGAGCGCTCGTCAGAAGAAGGAGGCGCGCGAATCGGCCCGCGAGCGCCTGGAGGACGAAGCCCGCGATGGCCGCTTCCTCAAGCGTAAGGCGTATCCCATCCTGTGGGACGCTCAGTCGAACGAGCTGCTCGTCGGCAGCACGGCTGTGTCCGTGGTGGATCGGCTGCACCGGTTGTTCGAGTAGACCTTCGGCTACGGTTTCGAGCCTCTCGGCGCCGGCCGGCAGATGTTCCGTCTCGCCGAGGTGCGCCAGCAGACGCGCGGCGTGGACGATGCCGGCCCGTCGCCGTTCGTGCCCGGCTCGTCGCCGTCGGAGGTGGCCTGGCTGCCCGACGAGGCCAACCGCGACTTCCTCGGCAACGAGTATCTGCTCTGGCTCTGGTTCAGCCTCGACGGCGACCGGGACGGCATTCCGCTCAGCGACGGCAGCGAGGCGGCGGTGATGCTGGCCCGGACGCTGGTGCTGGAGTGTCCGCGCGGCCAGACCGGGCGCGAGACGATCACCAGCGATGGCCCGACAAAGCTGCCGGAGGCGCGCCGCGCCATCCAGTCCGGCAAGCTGCCGCGCAAAGTCGGCATGACGGTCGTGCGGCACGACCATCAGTACGAGCTGACGATGCAGGCCGAGACGCTGGCGGTGAGCGGCGCCCGGCTGCCGGCGCCCGATGCCGGTGACGAACGCGGCCGGCTGGAAGAGCGGATCACGCAGTTGCGTCATCTGATGGAGACGCTCGATCTGATGTACGACGCTTTTAGCAAACAGCGCGCCGGCGACGAGTGGATGACGGAGTTAGCTCGGATGCAGAAATGGCTGGCGCGACCGGATCGGCCGCGGGCGTCAGCGTGAGTCGCCGCTTGCGGCTTAGCAGATGGCGACTGCTTAGCCGCAAGTGGCAGAAGCCGTCTTCGTCACACCCACGGACCACTTCCGCACACTTTTCCATTGACGAAGCCTTCGTCCCGTGTCCATAATCCACTTGTTCGATGCCCGATCCCGCGTGACGGTCCCGTTCCCATTGACCGGCACGCCTTTTGCAACAACTCTCGCTGCGAGATCAAAGACCGGCGCCATCCCGCTTCCGGGATCGGGGCCATTGGGAGGGCACAACCATGATGACGATGACCAAACGTGGGGTGCGGCTGACCCTGGGGCCGGCGACGGCCGCAGAGCTGATGTCCCCGAACCCGATCTCGATCAACGCCGACGCGCCGATCGACGAGGCGACCGCCTTGCTGACGGATCGCGGCTTCGGTGCCGCGCCGGTGATCGACGAAGCCGGCCGGCCCGTCGGCGTCATCTCCCGCGCGGATATCCTGATTCACGAGCGCAAGCGCCAGCACCGGTTGCGGCCGAGCACCGACATCGTCGGCGCCCACGGTTACGCAGTCGAGGAGGTCGATCCGACCTGCGTCGTGGATGTGATGACGCCAGCCGTCTTCTCGGTTTCTCCCGAGATGACAGCCGACAAGGTGGTGGATCAGATGCGCGAACTGCGCGTCCATCAGCTGTTCGTCGTCGATACCGAGGGCAGCTTGATCGGGGTCATCAGCGCACTCGATGTGGTGCGCCACCTTCAGGCGGAGGAGTGAATGTCGAGGGGCGACGGGCGAGGGGCGAGGGGCGAGGGGCGAGGGGTTCTTGCTAGTGCCACATCTCTCAAGCAGCATTGCATAAAGCGGCGGCTTTCGCCAGTCGCTGGCTTTTCCCCAGTTTGAGTCGACGATGCGGTGCGACGAAGCTCGCCCGGCGTTGCTTCTGCACCGGCTTACCGGTGTAGGTCCAGGCGAAGGGGTGGGCCATCGTCGTGTTGTAGTAGGCCATGAATGCCCGCAACTGCTCTTCCAGGTCCGTCACCGACGTGAAGTTGCCGCCCCGCAGCAGCTTCCGATGAATCATCCCGAAGACGATTTCGATCTGGTTGAGCCACGAACTGTGCTTCGGCAGGTACACGAAGCGGATCCGGTGGTTGCCATCCGACAGGAACTCCTTGCGTGTGGCCATCGATTTCAGGATGCCGCTCTTTTTTTTCCCCAGCGCGTCGGGCAAGCCGCAGTGTTCGGCGACGAACGTCACCAGGCTTGCCGACCTGTGCGTGTTGAGGCAGTCCACGATAATAATCCACTCGGCGTTGGGGTCGGTGTCCACGGTCCGCTCGAGGTGCGCGACGAACTCTGGTTCGGTGCGGGTTGCCTCCAGCGTCGGGCAGACGATCTTCCCCGTCACCACGTCGAGGCCCGCCGTCAGCGTCGTCGTCCCATGCCGGGTGTATTCAAATTCCTGCTTGGCCACGCCACCGGCTGCGACCGGCTTGTCGGGGGCGTTCCGCTCGATGGCCTGCAACGACGTCGCCTCGTCCACGCTCGGAGGCTGTGAGTTTATCGAACCTCCGTGCCTCCCCATTCCCCGGCGAGGGGTGAATTTGCAAAACCCCAGCTCCGTGAGCGGTCCCTGGCTGCGGGCGTTCTGCCGAAAGCCCGCGAATTCGGCCCTCCGCGTCTTACTTGCGCTCCGCGCAGGGAATCTCTGCCGTTTTCGACGCCAAGATTTTGGCGGCACGCAGACTCTCCGCACGTAACAAATTGATGGCCAGCACATGCCACCACAAAGCGGTCTTCACCTTCAGCAGGCCGCGCACACGCAACTGATAGATCCCTTGATTGCGCAACCGTGCGTTCGACAACTCCGCCGTCTGCCCGCGCAACTTGTACAGCGCCTGCGCCGCTTCCGTCCCCAGGCGCTCACGCCATGCGGCGATCGTCGCGCTGTCGCCACGCCGAGCCGCGAAGGGATCCTGGCCCGCTGCACGCTTCTTCGCTTCTTCCTTGATCGGCGCGTAGACCGTTGTGCCGCCCTGCGTCGTCGCCTCAATATCCTTCACCGTCGCGAAGCCGCCATCTGCCAACGCCTTGTCGGGAGCTTTGCCCAAATCGTTCTTGATCGCGGCCATCTGCGGCTGCAACTGGCCAGCGTCGGAACCTTCGTTGACCACATCCATATTGAGGATGATGCCCGATTCCGTAGCGGTCGTCATCACCACGTTGAAGGCGGGTCGAAAGCCGCCGTCGCCCATTTTCATCGTGCGTGCCTCGGGATCGGTCGTCGAGGCCCGCGCTTGGACGCCGTCGCCTTTCTTGCGCTTCTCGCGTTGCGCCGCGATCTGCTTGACCGCCGCAATGGCCTTGGCGACACGCTCTTGCTTTTCGCGGGCCGCACGTGCGCGGGCCTTCTGCTGACGCAGCGTCGCTGTGCCCGCCTCGGTTTCCGTTTCCTGTTCGAGCTGCTCCCAATGCGCGCGGGCCTCCTGCTGCGCTTCCTCCAGTGTAGGCAGACGGCGAAACGAACTGCTGCCGGCATGGGCCCGCACGCGCATGCCATCCACGGCCGCACAATCGAGATCGATCAGCCCCTCCGCCAGCAGGCCCGCCAACGAATCGGTCTGCAATTGCTTGAGCAATGCGCCATGCGCGACGCGAAAGTCGGCCAGCAGGTGGTAGTTGACCGGCACCTCGCCACGCAACCATTCGTAGGCGCGATGCTCGTGGCACAGCCGTGCCACTTCCCGCGCACTGCTCACGCCATCGACCGCCGCGTACAGCGTGAGCGCGAACAGCACACGGGGATCGCTGGCATTGCGTCCGCCCGAGCCTTCACGCGCCTCGATGCGTTCGTACAGTTCCGTGAGATCGAGCCCTTCCACCAACTTCCAGACGAGGCGTGCGCTGTGATCGGCGTCGAGTCGCTGATCGAGCGATTCGAGATGCATCCGCATTTGATAGCGTTCGGGCTTATTGATGCGTGGCGCCGGCTTCGGAGCAGCCGGCGCCGCCACGGGGGGAGCCACGGCCGCCAACTCGAGTTCGGCGGCGGAAAACAACGCGGGCTGAGAGATATCCGACATCGAGCAGGCTCCCAGAAATAGTGCGAGAGGAATCATGCTCTTAGGCTTAGCGCCATGCTGGCCTCGCGGCCAGGGGATAAAATCACAGCCTCTCAGCGTGTGGGTGCCGTCGGCCGCCTGCGCCGACGCGTCGAGGTAGGTCCGGCAGACTTTTTCAACCTCGGCCTGGAACTTCTGAGGATCCTTCTCCGTGGTGTTGAGCCACATTTTCTTGCGGTGCGGCTGCACGGCGGCCTGCTGCAGGAAGCGGCCGACCTGCGCCACGGAAATAGCCGCCACGATCTGCCGCTTGATCGCCTCGTCGCGCAGCTCCCGGAGGGTCCAGTGGTCGATCGGCCGGCCCGATAACTTGGGCGGCTCGCACGCCAACGCCACGATTTGGGCCACCTGTTCGGCGGTGAACGTCGCCGGTGTACCCGGTCGCGGGGCGTCGGCGAGGACGTCGAGGAGCGCCTCCCGCAGACGGTGGGGTTCGGTACATTCCCACACGCACAGCGTATCCCAGGCATCGCGCCAGCGCTGCCGCCAGATGCCTACCTGCAGTCGGTTGAGGCCGACCCGAGCGGCGATGTCCTCGTTCAGCAGGCCGGCGAAGCCCAGCAAAATGATGGTCGCCCGCTGCACCACGCCCTTGCCGACCGTGCGTGACTTGCTGAATTCGTTCAGCAGAACCTGTTGCCTCTCGCTGACAATGATCTTCGCGGCCTTCCCTGCCATGGGTCGATCTCCTGCCTCACAATCGAGGGACCAGGCAGGATACGCTGTTTCCAGTTTGTGTGATAGGCCGTTTCAACGGTGAGGCACTAGGGTCTGTTTGGCAATAGGCGTTTGAGGGCTTGCTCCATGATTGCGACCAACCACAGGGCGACATAGTTGACCGCGAGTTTCTCGTAGCGAGTGGCCAGACTGCGGTATTCCTTATATCGACCGATCACTCGTTCGATCATGTTTCGCTGGCGATACGCCGCCTTGTCGAAACGCGCCTCATGCGGTTGGTTAGAGCGCGTCGGGATCACCGCTTGAATGCGCCGCTTGCTGCACCACTTGCGGATGCGCGGATAACTATAGCCCTTGTCGCCGGCCAGCCGATGCGGCCAATGTGCTTCGACCCCGGCGATCAGGCAACAGCCGCTGTGCCATCGTGGCCTCGAACACATTGCTCTCGTGGACTTGCCCGCCCGTCACCCGCAGAGCCAGGACGAAGCCCTTGCTGTCGCAGACCAAGTGGACCTTCGTGCCAAAGCCGCCGCGCGAACGTCCCAGCGCATGGTCTTGTGGCTCATCGATTTGCGTCTGCTCTCGACCGCCTAGCCGATTCGGGACGCCCGGTTTTTTTTTCCGCTCCGGCAGCAGCCCGGCTAGCGCGAATGACGGAGCCGTCAATGCACCAGAGGTCATGATCAATCTGGCCGCAGTCGTCTAGTTCGTCGAGTAGCGCGGTGACGATACGGCTCCAAGTGCCGTCCCTACGCCACTCGTTGAAACGGCTGAAGACCGTTTCCCACGGGCTATAGCGCTCAGGTAGGTCGCGCCACGGAGCGCCGGTGTGGAGTATCCACAGGATGCCGTTGACTACGGGATGCGGATCAGTAAATGGATGGCTCACGTTGCCGTGGTGAGTCCGATGGGGAAAGAAGGGCGCGATCTTGGCCCAGCGTTTATCTGAAAGTTCGTAACGGTGCATGATGGTCTCCGGTCGAATGCAGCTGCGCCCATGCTATTCTACAGCTGCCGACCTATTGCCAAACAGACCCTAATCAGCCCTGTTCAACGCGGGCGATTGATGGCGATAGCCGTTTCGATAGAATCCCCTCGCCTTCTGTTCTCCGATGCGACTAGACATACGCTGTTCGGTGCCATCACGGTGGGGCCTCTCTCATCCTGCCGGGCCGCTGGACGGTTGGCACGAACTATTCCGGTTGCTTTCTTACCTCTTGCGAGGATCGATCTCCCATGACGAATCGAGTGACCGCACGGATCGTCTGCCTGGGCGTCTTGTTCGCCGTTGGGACGAGCGGCTGCAAGTCAAAGCCGGAAGCGAAGGAGGACAAAAAGACGGAATGCAGTTTCGTCCTCCCCCAGTCGAAGGACAACATCCAGGATTTCGTGGAATACACGGGACGGACCGCAGCGGTGGGTTCAGTGGACGTCAAGGCCCGGGTTAGCGGATTTCTGTTGAACACAGATCCTCAGAAGTTTGCGATTGTTGCTGGCGGTGCTTTGGTGTCAGCAGGGCCGCTATTCAAAGAGGGAGAGGTGGTCCGCAAGGGGCAGAAACTCTTCCTGATCGACCCAAAACCTTATGACGCCCAGTTGAAACAGGCCGAGGCCCAGGTCGGCCCAATGCGAGGCTCAGGTGGAGGACACCTCGGCGACTTACGCAGAAAGCCAAGGAGCTGAACGAGCAAAAGCCCGAAGGACAGGCCGGCGTTCAGCGATCTGCAGATGCGCAGCATGGAGGCCCAGATGAAAATGGCCAAGGCGCGGTTGGATGGGGCCAAGGCCAGTCTGGAAATCAGCACCCTCAACAAGGACTATACCACGGTCACTTCGCCGATCGACGGCGTGGTCGGCCGCAGAAACCAGACCCCCGGCAACGTGATCATCCAGGACCAGACCTTGCTGACCACGGTCGTGTCGCTGGACAAGATGTTCGTCTACTTCGACATGGACGCGCCCACCTAGCCCGGTTCCACCAGGCCAAACAGAAGAAAGCGGCGAAGGCTCCGATTTCCCTGGAACTGCCGGCCGGCTCAGCCTCCGAGGCCAACGCGCCAGTCTACCCAGGTACCGGGAGACATCGACTTCTTCAACAACCAGTTCAACCCGGCCACGGACACCATTCTGGTTCGGGGCGTGTTCGACAACCCCACGAAAGAGGCAGGCGGGTTCCGGCTGAGGCCGGGGATGTTCGTGCGCGTCAAGGTGTCGATCGGCGACCCCTACACGGCGCTGGTGGTCCCCGATCAAGCCATTATCTCGAAAATGGGGAAAAAGTACGTCTATGTCATCGGCGACGGACAACCGGGTGAAGGAAATCCCGGTGATCATCGGTCAGCTCCAGGAGCAAGGCCTGCGCGTGATCAAGTCAGGGCGAGTTGACGGCACAAGGATCGAGTGATCGTATCCAGGCTGCTGGACATCCAACCGAACCAGGAAATCGTGCCGGTCCCCCTCCACCTCCGACCAAGAAATGAGGGGACACGGTCATGCTTTCGCGGTTCTTCATCGATCGCCCCATCTTCGCCGATGGTGGTGTCCATCGTCATCACCCTGGCCGGGACGATCGCGCTGTTCTCCCTGCCGATCGCGCAGTATCCCCAGATCACGCCGCCCTCGGTGTCGGTGTCGATCAGCTACCCGGGGGCCAGCGCCGAGGTGGTGGCGGAAACCGTGGCGGCGCCGATCGAGCAGTCGGTCAACGGCGTCCAGGGCATGCTGTACATGTCCTCCAATTCGGGGAGCGACGGCTCCTACTCTTTGTCGGTCACCTTCGAGGTCGGCACGGATCTGAATACCGCCCTGGTCATGGTGCAGAATCGGGTGACCCTGGCCCTGCCGCTGCTGCCCAGCTCGGTCCAGAACCAGGGGATCACCATCCGCAAGAAGACCCCCGACCAGCTGATGATAATCAGCCTCTACACCACCGAGAAGAACTACACCAACATCGACCTGAGCAACTTCGCCCTGATCAACCTCAAGGACGAACTGCTGCGCGTGGACGGGGTTTCCGACGTCACCATCATGGGCGAGAAAGACTTCAGCATCCGCGTCTGGCTCGACCCACAGAAGCTGGCGGCGCGGAACCTGACCGCCATCGACGTGGCCAACGCGATCCGCAGCCAGAGTACTCCGGTGGCCGCCGGCCAGGTCGGTCAGCCGCCGGCTCCGAAAAACCAAATCTACCAGCTGCCGATCGATATGCTGAGCCGGCTCAACACTCCGGAACAATTCGGCGACGATCGTCATCAAGGCCGCCAAAGCCAGCTCCCAGCCAACGTCGGCGGGAACGAAAACGGCGCCGGCGGCCGCCTCCCCGCCCACCCAGGGTCGCTTCGGGTTCCGCTCGGCAAACGGCACCCACCGTGGGCACGCCGAGCAGCGGCTCTGACCGCACGAGCGGCACATCGGGCAGCAGCTTCGATCGGGCGGCAGTTCGTCGGCGGCGGTGGCTCAACGCCGCGGCGGCGCGATCAACCGGCGGCGGCGCATCGACCGGCGGCGGGGCGACGGCCGGCAGCATCACCGCTCCGAGCATCCCGGCCAGCCTCGACGAACGGCTTGACGGCCGCCGCCGTCACGCAGACGGAGGACGACTGGAAGCCCGATGACCAGCGACGTGCTGACCAGCAGCGCGCTGACGAGCAGCGGGGCGTCGGGACCATCGCCCGGGATCGTTCGCCTCAAGGACGTGACCGTCGACCCAGCGAGCCGGCGATGTGAATTACGGCGAGCTGGGCGCCGTGAACTACAACCAGTATTCCTCCTTCGACTCCCACGACGCCGTCGGCATCACCGTGTACCAACTCCCCGGGACCAACGCGCTGACCGTTGCCGACCGCGTGCGTGCCAAAATCAAGGAGCTGGAGCCGACCTTCCCGAGCTGGGTCAAGTGCAACATCGGTTACGACACCACGCCGTATGTCCGCGAGTCGGTCGCCGACGTGATCAACACCCTGTTCCTCGCGGTGGTGTTGGTCGGAGTCGTGGTCCTGCTGTTCCTGCAGGACTGGCGGGCCATGATCCTGCCGATGATCGACGTACCGGTCTCGCTGATCGGCACCTTCGCCGTCATGGCGGTGATGGGCTACAGCCTGAACAATATCTCGCTGTTCGGTCTGGTGCTGGCCATCGGCATCGTGGTGGATGACGCGATCGTGGTGCTGGAAAACATCGAGCGCCAGATGGCCATGGGCCTGGACGCCCGGAACGCCACCATCAAGGCGATGGAGGAGATCACCGGCCCAATCCTGGCCATCACGCTGGTGCTGTGCGCGGTGTTCGTGCCGTGCGCCTTCATCTCCGGCATCACCGGGCGGTTTTTCCGCCAGTTCGCGGTGACCATCTCCGCCTCGATGATTATTTCGGCGGTCAACGCCCTGACCCTGACTCCGTCCCGGGCGCTATGCGATCTTCAAGTCCCAGGATGTAGCTGTGGGGCATGATTCCAACGTGCCGGCGGGCCGAGAAGGGCACGTTGGAAACGTGCCCCACAAGGCGGAGGCCTTGCCGTGGTGGTTTTTCGGGGTACTCGGCGGTGCTGCTCACCGTCTGGCTGTGGCAACTCCTCCCGTTTCGACCCGCCGACGTGTTGGGGCTGCCCGGCTGGCTGGAACTTCCGCGTGAGCAAGCGGCGCTGGACGAGGTGCCGACGTGGCGGTACTGGACGATTAGCGGCCTGCACTTCCTGCCCGGGTTGCTGGCCGGTTTGATACTCGGCTGGATCATCATCCGGCCGGTGAACGCGGCTTCTGGGCTGGTTCTTCCGGGGTTTCAACCGCTTCTTCGATTGGATGACCGTGGTCTACGACAGAACGCTCCGGCTGATGCTGCGCTGGAGTCCAGTCGTGCTGCTGCTCTACGGAGGCATGCTCGCCCTGACCGTCTGGGTGTTTCTCAATTCGCGGACCGGTTTCGTCCCCGATCAGGACCAGGGCCGATTCATCGTCGGCATCCAGCTGCCCGATGCGACGGCCCTGGAGCACACCAAAGCCGTCATGGACCAGATGGAGAAGATCGCCCCCGAAAACCACAGCGTGGCCCACACGATCACGAACTCGGGCGTTTCGTCGATCGCGTCGGCCAACGCTCCCAACTACGGCTCCATGTTCATCATCCTCAAGCCGTTCGGCACACGGCCCGACGCCCAACAGCTCAAAGGCGAGCTGCAGAAGGCGTTCGACAAGCGCGATTCCGAACGGCCAAGGTCACCGTGGCCGGGGCAGCGCCGATCCCGGGCCTCAGCGTCGCCGGCGGTTTCAAGCTCATGGTCGAGGACCATGCCGGACTGACGCTCGATGACTTGCAGCAAAGAACACGGAGGCGCTGATCGGCGAACTGAAGAAACAGCCCGGCCTCGACCAAAAACTGACGACCACCCTCCGCTCCAACACTCCGCAGCTCTTCATGGAGATCGACCGCGACAAGGTCGAAGCGATGGGCGTGCCCCTTTCGGACGTCAACCAGACGCTGCAGATCTACCTGGGCTCGTCGTCCGTCAACAATTTCAATGACTTCGGCCGGCACTGGCAGGTCACCCTCCAGGCGGCGGGCCGGTTCCGCTACCAGATCGACGACATCAACAGGCTTCAGGTGCGGAACAACCAAGGGCAGATGGTCCCGCTCGGCGCCCTGGTGAAAGTGCGGCCGCAAGACGGCCCGCTGTCCGTCCAGCGCTACAACCTCTACACCGCCGCGGCCGTCATGGGCAGCCCGAAAAAAGGGTACAGCACCGGGGAGATCATCGCGAGCGTGAACGAGGTGGCCGGCAAGAAATTGCCGCTCGGGATGGGGACGGAGTGGACGGAGCTGATGTTCCTCCAGATCCATGACGGCGACACCACCCTGTACGTTTTCGGGCTGGCCGTGCTGTGCGTCTTCCTGGCCCTGGCTGCCCTGTACGAGAGCTGGACGATGCCGCTGGCGGTCATCCTGGTGGTTCCGCTCTGTGTGCTGTGTTCGCTGCTGGGTTGCTGGTTCACCGGCGGCGACCTCGATATTTTCGTGCAGATCGGCCTGGTAGTGCTGGTGGGGCTGGCGTGCAAGAACGCCATCCTGGTCGTGGAGTTCGCCCAGCAGCTGCACAAGGAAGGGAAGTCGCGCTTCGAGGCGGCCCTGGAGGCGTCCCGGCTGCGGTTGCGGCCGATCCTGATGACTTCGTTCGCGTTCATCATGGGCGTCGTCCCCCTGATCGTGGCCACGGGAGCGGGGGCGGAGATGCGCCGATCGCTGGGGACGGCCGTGTTCAGCGGCATGATCGGCGTGACGCTGTTCGGCATCTTCCTCACGCCGGTGTTCTTCTATGTCATCCAGGGCTTCGGCGAAATGCCGTTCTTCTCGACCGACCGTTGGCGGCGATTCGCGCTCTCCCGCGGCTGGCGGGCTCCTGGGGCTGGTGTTCGGCTTCTTGCTGGCGAAAGTCGGAATTGGCACACTGCCGTGGGGGCCGATCGTCGGTGCCGGCGCGGGAGCCGTGATCTTGCCATTCGTTACCGGGCTTCACCAGGCGATGCGGCTCAAGCGTTAGGGGTCAGGGATCAGGAGTCAGGAGTCAGGGATCAGGGATCAGGAGTCAGGGATCAGGGATCAGGAGTCAGGAGTCAACCCGAGGTGAAGGTCATGGGAATACGATCTGCCAAAGATCTGACCGTTTATTGCAAGGCGTATGCGCTGGCGATGCGCATCTTCAAGATCAGCAAAAGATTCCCGGCAGAAGAGCGCTACGCGCTCACAGGACAAATCCGGCGATCATCCCGCTCAGTGTCCATGAACCTCCGAGAAGCCTGGGCGAAACGGCGCTATCCGCTGCATTTTGTTAGCAAACTTTCCGACTGCGACGGCGAGAACAGCGAAACCGACACCTCCCTCGACTTCGCCAAGGACTGCGGGTACATCACCCCCAGTGAACATCAAGAATTGACGGCCCAATGTCTGGAAGTGGGAAAAATGCTCGGTTCCATGCTCCTGAATTCTACCCCCTTCCTGCTGACCCCTGACCCCTGACCCCTGACTCCTGACCCCTCTGGGAGACCACCGTGTTTTCACGTTTCTTCATCGACCGTCCCATCTTCGCCACCGTCATCTCCGTGGTGATCACGCTGGCGGGGGGAGTGGCCGTGTTCACCCTGCCGGTGGCGCAGTACCCCGAGGTGGCCCCGCCGACGGTGCAGGTGACGGCCGTCTACCCGGGAGCCAACGCCTACACCCTCCGGGACACCGTGGCGTCACCGATCGAGGAGCAGGTCAGCGGCGTCGAGGGCATGCTCTACATGTCGTCGCAGTGTACCAACAACGGCACGTATACCTTGACGGTGACCTTCAAGCTGGGCATGGACTCGGACATGGCCCAGGTGCTGGTGCAAAACCGCGTCTCGCTGGCCCTGCCGGTGATCCCGACCCTGGTCCAGAACGAGGGCATCACCGTCAAGAAGCAGTCCCCCAACACGCTGCTGATCGTGAACCTGATCGGGCAGGGCGAAAAAAACGATCCGGTTTATCTCAGCAACTACGCGACCATCTTCATCAAGGATGAGCTGGCCCGCGTCCCCGGCGTTGCCGGCATCAGCTACATGGGTCAGCGCGACTACAGCCTGCGGGTCTGGCTCGACCCGGATCGGCTGGCGGCTCTCAACCTGAACCCCATGGACGTGGTCACCGCCATCAGCCAGCAGAACATCCAGGTGACCGCCGGACAGATCGGCCAGCCGCCCGTGCCCAAGGGCCAGTCTTTTCAACTGACCATCAACACCAAGGGCCGGCTCACCGACCCGGACGAATTCGCCAACATCGTCGTCAAGTCCGGCGTCAGCAGCCCAGTGATCGACGGTGTCGAACTCCGCCGACGACAGCCAGGGCGTCAACAGCGACGGCCGATCCGGCATCGCTGTCCACCGGCATCGTCCGCATCAAGGACATTGTCACGCGCTATCCCAAGTGGATCCCAACAGGGGAAGCCGGATCCCCGAGCGGGGCAGCCCAAGGTCGAGCTGGACGCGCAGCAGTACGACACCTCCTGCACCCTGGACAACCAGGCGTCCGTGGCACTCTCCATTTACCAGCTCCCCGGCTCCAACGCGCTGAAAGTGGCCGACGCGGTGCGGAAGAAGATGAAGGACGCTGAAGAAAAGCTTTCCGGACGGGCTGGACTACCGGATCGCTTACGACACCACGCCGTTCATCCGCGAATCGGTCGCGGAAGTCTTCAGCACGCTGCGCGATGCCGTCATCCTGGTCGCCATCGTCGTGCTCCTGTTCCTGCAAGACTGGCGGGCCATGATCCTGCCGATGATCGACGTGCCGGTGTCGCTGATCGGCACCTTCGCCGTCATGACGCTGCTCGGTTTCACCCTCAACAATCTGACGCTGTTCGGGTTGGTGCTGGCCATCGGCATCGTGGTGGACGACGCCATCGTCGTGCTGGAGAACATCGAACGGCTGATGGCCACAGGCCTGGACGCCCGCTCGGCGACGATCCAGGCGATGGATGAGATCACCGGCCCGATCCTGGCCATCACTCTCGTGCTGTGCGCGGTCTTCGTGCCGGTTTGCTTCCTCCCCGGCATCACCGGCCAGTTCTTCCGCCAGTTCGCGGTGACCATTGCCGTCTCGACGGTCATCTCGGCCATCAACGCCCTGACCATGACTCCCTCCCGGGCCGTTGTCATCTTCAAGGCCGAGTGAGGGAGCCGGGCACCAGCACCACAAGAGAGAGGCTTTGCCGTGGTGGATCTTCGGCGTGTTCGGCGGCGTGCTTACTTTCTGGTTGTGGCCCCAGCTCCCCTATCGGCCCGCCGATCTGCTGGGACTCCCCGCGCGTGGCTGGAGTTGCCCACCGATCCGGAGACGCTGAACGAGATGGATTCGTGGCGGTACTGGACGATCATCGGCCTGCACTTGCTGCCCTGGGTTGCTGGCCGGGCTGATCGTGGGTTGGATCGTGATCCGGCCGGTGAACGCGGTCCTGGGCTGGTTCTTCCGAGGCTTCAACCGCTTCTTCGATCGGCTGACGGTTGGGTACGGCGGCGTGGTCGGCGTGTTCCTGAAGGTGAGCCGTGGTCATGATGCTGATTTACGGCGGCTTGCTGGGGCTGACGGGATGGCAATTTGCCAACGCCCCCACGGGCTTCGTCCCCCAGCAGGACAAGGGCTACCTGATCCTCACCGTGCAGCTGCAGGACGCCGCCTCGGTGGAGCGAACGGAACGGACCCTGGCCAAGATCAATCGGCTGATCTTGAAGGACAAGGACAATCCCAACCCCGACATCCCGGGCGTCGATCACACGATCGCCGTCTCCGGTCAGTCGGTCATCCTCGACGCCACCGCTCCCAACCTCGGCTCGATGTACGTCTTGCTCAAGGATTTTCAGGACCGGCCCAGCGCCAGCGTGATCGCCGAGAAACTGCAGAAGCGCTGCCAGGAGGAAGTGAAGGGGGCCCTGGTGTCCGTCTACGGTGGGCCGCCGATCGACGGCCTGGGTACGACCGGGGGCTTCAAGCTCATCATCAAGGATCGCACCAACCGCGACCCGCCGGACCAGTTGCAAGCGGTCAGCCGGCAGATCGTCGAGAAGGGCAACAGCACGAAAGACGTGCTCAAGGACCTGGTGAACAGCTCCCGCGCCGACACGCCCTGGCTGTACCTCGACATCGACCGCGACCGGTGCCTGGCGCTGGGCGTGCAGCTCAGCGACGTCTTCAGCAGCCTGCAGGTCTACATGGGTTCCTACTACGTCAACAATTTCAACCAGTTCGGCCGGACCTGGCAGGTGAACGTTCAGGCCGATCCGAGCTTTCGCACCGAAGTCCACGACATTCGCCGGTTGCAGGTGCGCAATTCGCAGGGGAAATGATCCCGCTGGCCTCGGTGCTGTCCGATCCGCAACCAGGGCGGACCGGTGTCGCTGATGCGCTACAACATGTATTCCGCCACCGCCATCACCGGCAACGCGGCGCCCGGCGTCAGCTCGGGACAGGCGACGGCCAAGATGGCCGAAATTGCCGATCGAGCAGATGCCGCGGGAGACCATGGCGCGTGAGTGGACTGAGCTGGCGTATTTGCAAGAGGACGCGGGCAACCTGGCGCTCTTCATTTTTGGGTTGGCGGTGTCGTTCGTCTTCCTGGTGCTGGCGGCGCAGTACGAAAGCTGGTCGCTGCCGTTGGCGGTCATCCTCGTCGTGCCGATGTGTTTGCTTTGCTCCATCTCCGGCGTGACCCTGGCCGGCGGCGAAGTGAACATCTTCACGCAGATCGGCTTCGTGGTGCTGGTGGGCCTCGCCTGCAAGAACGCCATCCTCATCGTCGAGGTCGCCAAGGTTCGGCAGGAAGAGGGGGTCGCCCGCTCGGGAGGCGGCCCTGGAGGCTGCGCGGCTGCGCTTGCGGCCGATCCTGATGACTTCGTTCGCCTTCATCTTCGGGGTCCTGCCGCTGATCCTGCGTTCCGGGGCTGGCGCGGAGATGCGTCAGGCGCTCGGCATGGCCGTTTTCAGCGGCATGCTCGGCGTGACGTTCTTCGGGATTTTCCTCACCCCCGTGTTCTTTTACACCCTCCGGCGGCGGGCGCAGCATCACCCAAGCGAAACTTCCGACCGAAGCGCGTCCGACCGATGGCAGTCACTCGGTATCACCCAGCGATCATCACGGGTGAGATGGCTCGGGCGGATGCGGGCCAGCGCCTTTGCACCCGCCACAGCTTCCCGCCGGCCCGCAGCTGTACCAGGACGGCCAACAGGCCGGCAGGCAAAAGCGATACGGCTTGGAGCAATAATCGTCCTTGCCTCCGCAATCTACCGGAGAGACGCACGGGAGCTTCTTGGGGCAGTAGTCGTCGGGGGCTTGGCTGCATACCACGGGTGGGCAAGGCGGACATTTTTTCGGACAGTAGTCATCCGGGCAAGACGGGCAAGGTTGGTGCAGGAACCAGGAGGACCAACACCATTGGGAGCTGCACGGCTCCGCACCATGAGCCGCCCCACCGAGACACAGACCGAGGACCAGCAACCCCGGCAACCGACACAACCGGAGGAGAATCATCGGCTCATTGAGAACTCCTTTCGCTGGTGCATCGCTGTTCATTTCTGACCTCCATCCCCGTGAGAGATCGCGGGCAAGAGGACGCCTACGCTGGGATCATCGACATTCTTCTGAGAAGGCTCGGCAGCCCACGGCGTCACTACCGTCTCGGCACTTGCCGTCTTCTTGATAATGAGAATGTGCGGGGCAGCCTGCGGTGTAACTGTCGTCGCGGCACCTGTGGTAGTCTTGATCGTTGTTGAGACACCCTGCGGCGTCACAGCCGTCTCGGGACATCCAGTCAGGCGGATCTGCCAGCCGCCCCCCAGGCCCAGGTAGACCTGGATCAGGCCCAGCGCGATTTGTCCCTCGTCCTGAGCCAGCGTGTCCTCGAGGACCACCTGGTTCAACTCCAACTGAGCGACCCGTGTGTATTCGGTCAATAGCCCGTTTTTCCACAGATCCTGGATCGCCTTGACGGCTGCTGCCCCGGCGTCCGCACTTTCTTTCTGTACGCGTGTCTGCTCTTGAGCTTTCAAAAAGGATACCAGACCATTCTCCGTTTCCAGGTGAGCGTTCAGAACGGTTTGCTGGTAGGCGGCTATCAATTCCTGGAGCTTGGCTTCCTGTAAGCGCACGTTATTGAGGAGTCGCCCATAGTTGAGAAGGTCCCACTGGAATCCCGGCGTGATGTTGCCGCTCAAGGCCGTGGGCTGGAACAGGTGTTCGAACAATTCGGTCCTCCGCCAATCGTCCCCTCGATGGAGATGTGGGGATAAAAGGCGGAGTCGGCGACACCGATCTGGGCGCTCTGGGCGGCCGCCAGGCGCTCCGCCTGTCGGACGTCCGGCCGGCGGCGCAGCAGGTCGGCCGGAATGCCCACGACGACATCCGGGGGCGCGGTGGGGATGTTCCCTGGCCCGAGCTTGGTCTGCAATTCTTCAGGGGGAATGCCGAGCAGGATGCACAGCTGGTTGTCCGTCTGCCGCAGGGTGATCTCCAATCCGGGGATGGTGGCCTCGGTCTGTCTCAAGGTGCTCAACGCCTGATCCACGTCCAGGCCTGTGGCGAATATGCCCTGTTTGGACTTGGCGATGTCGTAGGTCACACGCTGGATGGCCGCGTTTTTGCGGGCGTAAGCGATTCGCTTCTCCAGGGTGCGCCGATTCACGTAAGCCGTGGCGACGTCGCTGAGCAGGGTGACCAGCACATCGTCGTATCCTTCGACCGAGGCGTCCAGGCTGGCACTGTCCGATTCGATGGCTCGGCGGAAGCGGCCCCAGAAGTCCAGCTCCCAGGCGAGGTTGAACCCATAATTCCACTGGGAAAAGAACCGCTTGGCCGTGGTGAATTCGTGGTTGGCGGTTTCCTGGCTGACCGCCTGGCGCTCGAAACTGCCTGTCATGTTTTGCGTTTGCGGGAAAATGGTGCCCACGGTGATGCCGAGCTGGGCCCGAGCTTCCAGCACGCGGAAACCCGCCTGCCTCAGGGTCAGGTTCTGTTGATAGGCGAAGCAAATCAGCTTATCGAGTACGGGATCGTTGAAGACCTTCCACCACTGGCTCAGATCGTCCTCGCCGCTGCGGAGGCGTTTGTCCGAGGCGTCAATCCAGTCCGTGGCCACGGGCGCCGGGCGGTTTATGATAATTGGGACCGACCTGGAAACCGTTGTGGATGTAATCGCTGAGCGTGGTGCAGCCACTGAAGGACAACGCCACGAACGCGAGCACGGCGACGCCGACCACCGATCGTGGCCCAATACGCCGGCCGGACGGCACGAACTTGGCAGGGAATCTATCCCTTCCTGTCCGAACCGCGGTTTGCTGGGACGCTCTTGGTTTCATGATGCGACCTTACTTCGGCGCCTCGAATCTATCCCGCCGACCTGTCTTGCCCAGACAGCGTCTCGGGGCCAAGCGGCATTCTCTGCATAACTAAACTTATCGGCTTTTTCGCTGGAATCGGACCAATCTGATTGCACATCTTTCGAGGCGCCGCACGCAGCCGCCGCGGCGCTGTTCACACCAGCCTGACGCGCCAGCGAAGGTAATTACCTCTCAGACCTTCGCTGGCGCGTCAGGCTGGTGTCGGACAGTGCGCCCGTCCGCACACCAGCCTGACGCGCCAGCGAAGGTAACTACCTCTCATACCTTCGCTGGCGCGTCAGGCTGATGTCGATCTCAGCGCAAGGTGTTACGCCTGGGACGTCCTACTGTCGGAGTCGATGACACGCTCTGCCTCGACGACGCTCATTTTCTCACCGCATTGGAGGGACTGGCCGTGTCGATCAAGTTCTCATGCATCCACTGCGGGCATCGCCTGAAGGCCACATCCCAACAGGCGGGCAAGGGCTGCAAGTGCTCTCGATGCGGCCACCCTATGACGGCTCCTGGTCCCGTCATCCGGCCTACCGCACTGGTGGGATCGCCCACGGTCACCGGCCACGGGAAGAAATGGGTTCGACGTGCTACGGGCGCAGGCATCGCCGCCGCGGTTCTTGCGGGCGGCATCGTCCTTGCCGTCGTTCTCTATGGCCGCAACCACGTCGTGGAGCAGAAGCTACAGGACCTTGGCGGCGACGTTCCGGCGGCTCGCTCGGCGGCTCTCCTCTGGCTCGCCGAGGCCGACACGCAAACCCCACGCCGGGCTCAGGTGACCGCGACTCTGGAACCACTTGTTTTCGAGGGCGACGTCCGTGAGACTCTCGACCCCGACCTCGTGCTGCGCGCTTACCTGCACTGGGCCAACCAGGATAACGTGCCTTCCCTGATCCGCATGGTGGAGAAACAGACGATTCCGGCTTGGAATTCCCACAAGACCGAGTTGGTGATGGATACACTGGGAAGGCTTCAAGACCCGCGGGCTGCCGACGTGCTGGCTCGAAAGTTGCACGACCCCCAACTGCACGACCAGGCCGTCGATTCTTTGAAGCTTCTGGGACCCTGCGCCGAGAACGCGGTCCTCGATTGCCTGTTTGCCGACGATCAGGCCACGCAGCAGCGAGCCGGAGAACTGCTGGCAACCTACGGGACCAAGCCGAGCGTCGTCATCGCCGAGGCGCGGCGGCGTTTGCAATCGAACGACCCGGAGGACCGGCGCAGCGCGGCAGCGTGGTTCGCAACGAACGCTCCGGAAGACGAGGACGACAAGAATGAAATCGGCCGGTCGCTGGCTGCGATGCTGGGGGACCTCTCCCCCGAACTAAACGGCCTGGCTCTCCAGGGTCTCAAACTCTGGGCGACGAAGGACTGCCTCCCGCAGGTGGTGGAGTTCGCCGGACGCCAGCAAAAGGCGGGGAACGGGAAGACGGCCGCCGCGAACAACGCGATCCTGATCGACGTGTTGGCCCAGTTCCCCGAGGAAACCGCCGCCGAGGCCATCGCCCTTCAGCTCAAAGACCCGGAACAGCGCGGTAAGGCGGCCCAGGCTTTATTGAAGTTCGGCCCGGTTGCGGCGGGATCAGTGCTGCAGTATCTCGATCACCCCGACGAGGGCGTGCGGAAAGAAGCTCGGAACCTGTGCCGGGTGCTGAAAGTCTCCGCCGACCGCCAACTCGAGCAGACGCTTGCCGACGCCGCCGACACCAGCAAGGCGCGTTCGCGCATCGCCCTGCAATCTTTGGCGCAGCTCAGGCCGGACGATACTGCCCGGGTGAAGGTTTCGCGGTCGCTGAATGCGCCCTTGCTCGATCCGGACCCGGCGGTGCGCGCGTACGCCCTGGATGCCGTCCGCGTTTGGGCCACGCTGGAAAACACAACTACGCTTCTGAAGCTCCTGGGCAACATGCGCATGGGGAAAATGGAAGGCAACGACCACGACGGCGAGCGAATCGTTCAGGCATTGATCTCGATCGGCCCGGAAGTGCAAAAGGAGGTCGTACCCCTGCTCAAGTCGCCGGACGGACTGCTGCGTCGTCAGAGTTGCTGGATCCTTTCTGAGGTCGGCACGAGCGAAAGTTTGCAGCCTTTGGAAGACGCAGGCAAAGCCTTCCTCACGGTCGATAATGAATTCTACGAACAAACGCAAAGGGCGATTGCAAAGATTATGGCACGAAAGTGACCCAAGAGGCAGGGTCCCTCGCCTTCTTCTGGCGCAGCAGAGCTTCGCGCCGATCGATCAGCGGATTCGAGTCGGCGCGGAGAAAAGGAACACGGTGGGACGGCATTCGGATAAGGCCGCTGGTTCCGGCGAGCCCGCGGCGCCAGCCAAGGGCGAGCCGGAAAACGCCCGAAATCGGGCCGCTCGCCCTTGGCTGGCGCCGCGGGCTCACAGCCCCATTCCCTTATCCGAATGGCATTCGAGCACGGTGCTTAACACGTCGGCTGAGCGGATCGACCGCAGATGCCGAGCTGTGTGCGGCGTTCGGTCGCGTCAGGTTTGCCGACCTGTTCGCCGGACGCTTTCTGTCATTGCGGCTACGACCACCGTGATGCAGGCAGGCGCCGCGTCGGCGCACGCTTGGACGCCGTCGCCCGGTTGCTGCGTCAGTCTACGGCCACACCTCAACCACCGGCTCCGCGCCCGACGCCGACCAGCGGCAGTGACACGACACACGCCGCAGGCGCTTTTTCGCCGCCACGACTACAACCGCGCCGTGCTCTCTCTCCCGCAAACCCGTCATCCGTGGCATCGACTCGATAACGAGCGCAGTTCGCGGCCGTTCCGTCGCAATGAGCAAACAAAGACTGTGAGACAGCTCCGTCAAGGCGCGGACTGGGTCGAGCCACGTGTGTACCTACGGCGTTGGGGTCATGAACAAAGCAATATCTTTCTTGAGCTTCACGAGCGACGGCATGTGGACGTACATCATGTGTCCCGCCTCGTAGTACGTCATCGTCACTCGGGAGAGCAGTTTTCGGTCCGATCCCAGATGGTTGAACGTGTACTTGGTGGCCGCGAAAGGCGTCGCGAGGTCGTAGTAGCCGTTGGCCACGAACACCCGTAGATCCGCGTTCGTCGCCATCGCCGAACGCAGCGCCGGGGCGACGTTCAGGTAACGGTTGGTCGCCGACCCGTAGTTCCACGGTTGGACCTTCCCGGTCAGGATCTCGTAAGGCAAATCGCTCTCGAACTTCAGGTTGCTGCGGATGTAGGTGTTGAACCCTTCCGTGAACGTTCCCTGGACGGCAGCATAGCTCGGGTCGTACTCGGGCCGTTCTCCGGCATCGGTCGCGTCCTTTCCCAAGTACCGGCTGTCGTAACGCCCCACTGTCTGTCCCCGGTCCCGTAAGAGTTCGCGCATGAACCGCTGGCCCTCCACCCGCAAGTCGTTCCGGAGCACGAACTCGGCCGATAGGCCGGTGAACCGTGCCACTTTTGCCGCCACCGCTTTGCGCTCCGCGTCGGTCAGTTCCAAACCCTTGTGGAGCGCCTGCTGGTATTCGCCTTGCGCGAACGCTTCGGCTTCGGCGAGGGTCGTCTTCAGATCCTTCTGAAGCCCCGGCTCGAGTTTCTTGTGATACCACGCTGTGGCCGCGTACGCAGGCAGGAACAGCGTGTAAGGCATGTCATTCCCGTCGTCGAATCGGATCGTTGCGAAATTCAGAACGGCCGAGACCAGGAGGACGCCGTTGAGCCGCATCCCGAGGCGCGACTGGAGATGGTTGGCGAGTGCAGCGGCGCGTGTCGTGCCGTAGCTCTCCCCGGCGAGGTATCTCGGCGACTTCCAGCGACCGTTCCGGGTGGTGTACAGGCGGATAAACTCGCCGACCGAGTTGAGATCCTCCTGGACGCCGTGGAACAGCTTGGCGTTCTTCTCGTCGGCAGCCCGGCTGTAGCCGGTACTCACCGGATCGACGAACACTAGATCGGTAAGGTCGAGCAGTGTCCAATCGTTCACAACCAGCTTGGCTGGCGGCGGCAGCGGCTGTCCATCGTCGGTAAAGGCTACTCGGCGAGGACCGAAGGCCCCCATGTGCAACCAGACGGAGGATGATCCGGGGCCGCCATTGAAGCAGTAAGTGATCGGACGTGTCACCAAGTCCTCGCCTGTTTTGGTATAGGCGGTGTAGAAGATACTGGCCTGGGGCTTGCCTTCCTCGTCCTTCAGGACCATTGTCCCGGCGGTCGCCTCGTACTCGATTTTCTTACCGTCGATGGTAATCGCGTGTTTGGTCTGTGAGGAAGTGTCCTTGGAGTGCGCGAAATCCTTAGTCTTGACCGCTTCATCCGCGGCGGGCGCGGTCGAGATCAGTGTGGCTAGGAACAGGACAGCGGTCAGCCGGCGCATAAGGCGGACTCCCGAATAACGAATTTCAAGAACGTACGATTCACTTCTAGGATACGAGGTTCACTCGGCCGGGAGCAGCGAGACGCTGGAACGAGAATGGGTTACCCGAGCAACCCCTGCACCACCTCGCCATGCACATCGGTCAAACGCCGATAGATGCCGTTGTGGTAAAACGTCAACCGCTTGTGATCCAGGCCGAGCAGGTGCAGCACGGTAGCGTGCAGGTCGTAGACGCTGACCGGACTTTCGCCCACGCCGTAACCGACCTCGTCGCTGGTTCCATAGCGCGTGCCCGCCTTGACGCCGCCGCCGGCCATCCAGCAGGTGAAGGCGTGCGGGTGATGATCGCGGCCCTTGGCGCCGATGCCCTCGGTGAACGGCGTGCGGCCGAACTCTGTCGTCCACAGGAGAAGCGTGTCGTCGAACATGCCGCGCTGCATCAGGTCCTTCAGCAAACCGGCGAGCGGCTTATCGAGGATGACCGCCTGTTTCGTGTGGTTGTCCACGACGCTTTCGTGAGCGTCCCAGTTGATGCGCGGCGAACTGAACGCGCCGCCGTTCCAGAGTTGGACGAAACGCACGCCGCGCTCCAGCAGCCGGCGAGCCAGCAGACAGTTACGGCCGAACGCGGCTGTGACCGCGTGGTCGAGACCGTAGAGTCGTTGCGTCGCCTCGGTTTCACGCTCCACGTTCACGGCTTCGGGGACGCTGACCTGCATTCTCGCGGCCAGTTCATAGGAGCGGATGCGGGCGGCCAGGGCGCTGTCGCCGGGGTTGGTGTCGAGGAAGTCGCCGTTCATCTTCTCCAGCAGCGCCGTCGCGGCCTTGTGGGCGGCCGGATCTTCGGGTTTCGCGGGGAACAAATCCGCGATCGGATCGCCGCCGGAAGTACGGAAGGCGACGCCCTGATGGACCGCGGGCAGGAATCCGGCCGTCCAGTTGATGGCCCCGCCGGCCGGCATCCCGCGCGTCCGGCAGCACGACGAAGGCCGGTAAGTCGTTCGCTTCCGACCCCAGGCCGTAGGACAGCCACGCGCCGAGGCTGGGGAAGCCGTTCATCGTGAAGCCGCTGTTCATCTGGAACCCGGCCGGCGTGTGGTTGCTGCTCTTGGCCCACATCGAATGAACGAAGGCGATGTCGTCCACGCATGTCGCCAGGTGCGGAAACAACTCGCTGACCCACTGCCCGCACTGCCCGTGCCGGCGGAAGGCGAACGGACTCTTCATCAGTCGGCCGGGCTTGCTGAAGAATGTGTCAATCTTGCCCTTGCCGGTGAGTTCCTGGCCGTCGTGCTTTTCGAGGTCCGGCTTGTGGTCGAACGTATCGACGTGACTGACGCCGCCGGGGCAGAAGATTTGCACGACACGGCGAACCCTGGGAATGGCGTGCGGCGCGGCCCGGCCATCACGGGCCAGCAGCCACGCCAGCGCGACGCCGCCGAGACCGGAGGCGGACTGCCAGAGGAAATGGCGGCGGGTGAGGGCGACTACGGGAGTTTTGCCAGTCATCGCCGTGATGCCTTTCTTTCCACTTCTTCTTCTCCCGATCAAAATAAATCTCTTTTCAGTCCGTCATGGGCGGGTTTCTCTTAGGTCAGGAAGCGGCAAGCCGTCGCGCTTCTTGGCGTGAGAGAGTTTCCGCTTGACATCGGCGAACACGAGGACGAATCCGAAGACGATAAAAATTAGATCAATCCACAAACTCCAACCAATAAAAACCCACATGTCGAAGCTACGCCGATCTGGGACAAGACTATGCAACAGTTCAAACGCGCAGGCGACGATGTATCCGCACGGTTTTGGCGGGTTCATAATAATCGAAGCGAGTACTCCCCAAGCCAATAGCGCGACGAGTAACTTCATCCAGACAGAAAGAGCACGATAATGATAACAGACGATCGCGCTAAAACAAAAGATGCTTGGAACAAGCCACTCCGGACCTTCTATCTCCCAATTATTAAACGAGGCGATCAGGCTTTTTGCTGCCCACGATGGGACTATGGATATGAACATCACGAATGTTTCTCCCAACAGGTCGCGCCCAGATTGAAGAGAAGATCGAATCATCGTATATACACGAATTCACTCGCATTTAGCAACACCCAGCACAACTTCTCCGCCCCATGTTCGCGCACCAACGCCGCCGCTTGCATCGTCTCGTCCTTCGTCGGAACACGGCCGAACGCTAGCCGATACGCCGCGATCACCTGCGCCTCCGGTTTCTCGCCCGCTTCCTGCCGCACGCGCTCGGCGAAGTGCGACGCCATCCGCAACACGAAGGCATTGTTCATCAGGGCCAGCGCCTGTAACGGCGTCGTTGTGGCGGCGCGGCGTGGCGTCTTCGTGGACGGGTCGGGGCAGTCGAAGGCGTCGAGTAGCGGACTCTTGGCGGAGTGGACGACGATGCGATAGACCGTGCGGCGGTTGAAGTCGCGGGTCAGCGGATCGGTCAATGTGTAGAAGTGCGAGTTGCTGATCTTCACCGTGAACGGCCGAAAACCGGAGCCGCCCATGTCGTCGTTCAGCCGGCCGCTGACGAACAGCAATGCGTCGCGTACCGCCTCGCCTTCGATGCGGCGCGGGGCGAAACGCCACAGCAGCCGATCCTCCGCGTCCTTCGCAGCCGCCTTCGTATCGAACGCCGAACTCTGGCAGTAGGTCGCGGAGGTCATTATCAGTTTGTGCAGTCGTTTGATACTGCCCCACCCCTCACCCCCAACCCCTCTCCCCGGAGTACTGGGGAGAGGGGAGACCTTTTCTCCCCTCTCCCCCGAGGGGAGAGGAGAAACCTTTTCTCCCCTCTCCCCCGAGGGGAGAGGGGGTGGGGGTGAGGGGAGTGAAAACTCCGTCGCCAGCCAGTCGAGCAATTCGGGATGCGACGGCCGATCGCCGTTGAAGCCGAAATCGCTCGGCGTCCGCACGATGCCCTGGCCGAAGTGCCAGTGCCAGACGCGATTCACCAGGACGCGCGCCGGTAGCGGATTGCGCAGCGTCGGAGATCCACTCGGCGAGGCGCAACCGGCGCTGTCCCTCCGGCACGTCGAGGGCGAGGCCGAGGTCCGGCGACGGCGTGTGGATCACCGACAGGCCGGCGGCGCCAACGCGCTCGCCCGGCTTGTCCACGTCGCCGCGCGTCAGGATGTGCGTCGGCGGCGGGATCGAACTGACGGCGGCCCATGCCAGCGGCGCCCCCTTCCCGGTCGTCAGCGGCCGATCGCCGAAGCGGACGCCGTCGAACGCGGCTCGCAGACGATAATAATCGGCCTGCGGAATCGGATCGAACTTGTGATGATGGCAACGGGCGCACTGGACCGTCAGGCCGAGGAACGTCTGGCCTACGGTGCCAACCATGTCTTCCAGCTCCTCTTCGCGCCCCCGAGCGCGGACGCCGGGACTGGGCGCCGTGGCGGCCACCTGGTCCCACGGGCCGCACACCAGGAAGCCGGTCGCGCTGAACAGTGTCCGAACCGGGAAGCATATCACCGGCCAGCTGCTCCTTGATGAATTGCGGATACGGTTTGTCGTCATTGAAGGCGCGGATGACGTAATCGCGGTAGCGCCAGGCATTATCGCGGATCTGGTCGCGCTCGTAGCCGTTGCTCTCGCCGAACCGCACCACGTCGAGCCAGTGCCGGCCCCAGCGCTCGCCGTAGCGCGGCGACGCCAGCAGCCGGTCGATCACGCGCTCCCAGGCGTCCGGAGAGAGGTCGTGGAGGAAGGCGTCGATCTCGGCCGGCGTTGGCGGCAGGCCGGTCAGGTCGAACGTCGCCCGGCGGATCAGCGTCGCGCGGTCGGTCGGCGGATTCGGCCGCAGTCCGTGTTTCTCCAGCGCGGCCAGCACGAAAGCGTCAATCGGATTGTGGAGTGCAGAGTGCGGCGTGCGAAGTGCTGGAACCGGCGGGCGCTCTACGGGCTGGAGCGCCCACCAGTCTGGGCCGGCGCATGGCGCGTCCAGCTCAGCGCCGTGAACGATGGTGGTCAGCAGAAGCGGAATTGCGAGAAGTCGTTTCACGGCGGTCGGACCTCGGCGGGCAATCGGGAGCAAGCACTCTCGATTATCGCCGAGGATCGCACCGCGTCAACGACCGATTCTCGCTTTCGAGCCTAAGAGAGGATCTCACCACAGAGGACGCCGAGGAACGCAGAGGTAATACCGCAATGTTTTCCTTCGCGTTCCTCGGCGTCCTCTGCGGTGAGTAATATTCTCTACTCCCCGCCGATGTGTTCACCCTTCTCGGCGGCCGAGCGCTTCATCAGCAGAACTAACGGTACGAGCAGCAGCCCCAGAACGGCGGCCAACCAGAACACGTCGAAGTACGCCAGCGACGCCGCCTGCTGCTCGCGAAGTTCCGCCAGCCGTGCCACGGCCATCTGCTGCGACGCAACGGCGTCCCCGGTCGCCCGCAGGATGATGGCGCGGGCCTCGTCTAGGGATGAAGTCACGATCGGGTTGAATGGGTCGATCAGCTCACCGACGCGCAACAGGTGGAACTGCTCCCGGCGTTCCTGGACGGTCTGCGCTACGGACGTGCCGACGCTGCCGCCTTCGTTGCGGAGCAGGGCGAGCAGACCGACCGCGGCCCCGCGCAAATGCTTGGGCGTGTACTTGAACGCCGCCACGTTGAGCGGAGCGAAGATCAAACCCAGGCCGCCGGTCAGCACCATCCGCGGGTAGGCTGCCTGCCAGGGGCCGATCTCCAGGTTCATGTACGCCATCCAGAAGTTGCCGGCCGCCAGGACGACCAGGCCCGCTGCGATCAGCCAGCGGGCATCCGCGCCGCGCCCAAAAGGATGCCGACGACGACCAACGCGGTGATCGACGTGATGCCGCCGGGAGACAGGACCAACCCGGCGGCCAGGGCATCGTAGCCGAACAATTCCTGGAGCAGAGCCGGCAGCGAAATGCTTGCGGCGTAAAGCACGGCGAAGGCACAGAAGATGACGATGCAGCTCATGGCGAGGTTCCGCTCGCCCAGTACCCGGAAGTTGACGATCGGGTTGGCGATCCGCATTTCCCGATACAGCAGGAACCCAAGCCCGAGCACGAACAGAATCATCAGCGTCTGCACGCGCCAGAACGGGTCGCTCACCCAGTCCCACTCCTGTCCCTTGCTGAGCGTGATTTCCCAGCAGGACATGACCAGCGACAGGAGCCCCAGGCCGATGAAGTCGAAGTTCAGCGGCTGGCGGCGCAGCTCGGCCCGCTCTTTCTTGAGATACTCCGGATCGTCGACCAGGAAGTAGCAGCTGACCAGCGCGAACAGGCCGACGGGGACATTGACGTAGAAGATCCAGCGCCAGTCATAGCGGACCACAAGCCAGCCGCCCAGCGTCGGACCGACGATCGGCCCGATCAGGGCGGCGATGCCGAACATCGTCATGGCGGTGCCTTGCTTCTCGGGCGGGAAGCTGTCCATCAAGACAGCCTGGCTGCTCGGCTGAAGCCCGCCGCCGGCTAGGCCTTGAACCACGCGGAACAGGATGATTTGCCCCAGGCTGGTGGCCATGCCGCACAGCCCCGAGGCGAGGGTGAAGACGGCGATCGACAGCAGGAAGTAGTTGCGGCGGCCGAGGTGAGCCGAGAGCCAACCGCTGATCGGCAGGATCACGGCGTTGGCGGCCAGGTAGCTGGTGATGACCCACTCGCTGTCGATCGCCGCCGCCGCCAGGCCGCCTGCGATGTAGCGCAGGGCGACGTTGGCGATCGTGGTGTCCAGCACCTCCATGAAGGCCGGCACAACCACGGCGGCGGCGACAATCCACGGATTCACCGCCGGGCGCCTCGCCGGCAGGGGCACAGCGGCGGCGCTCATGGCTTGGTTTCCTGGGTGGAGGGAGGCTCATACGGTTGCAGCACCTTGCCGGCGTTCGGTCCCTTTGGCGGCTCCTTGAAGTAAACATACGGCTCGACCGATAGGCCGAGGAACAGAGGCGGGTCCTTGTCCGGATTGTAGTTCGTCAACTCGATGCGGACCGGCAGCCGTTGCACGATCTTGACGAAGTTGCCGGTCGCGTTCTGCGGCGGCAAGAGCGACAGGGTCGAGCCGGTCCCCATCGTGAAGCCGGTGATGCGGCCCTCGAAGGTGTAATGGCTACCGTACATGTCCACTTCCAGACGGGCGCGCTGACCGATGCGCAGCTGACGCAGTTGCGTTTCCTTGAAGTTGGCGTCGATCCAGATCTCCGTGAGCGAACGAACGGCCATCAGGCTCTGGCCCGCCTGGACGTTGTTGCCGGGGTTGACGTTCCGTCGGGTGACGATGCCGTCAATCTCCGCATGGACGACGCAGTAAGTGAGGTTCAGATGGGCCTGGTCCAAGTCGCGCTCGGCCTGCTCGAGCTTGGCCTTGTATTGCTGGATGGTCGGCGCCTGGCGGATGACCTCGGCGTAAATACGATCGACGTTGCCCTGCGGGTCGCGTTTGTAGAACTCGGCAATCACCTCCGACGGTGTCGCCGTATACGAACTCGGAAAGATCGCGAGCGGCGCGGCGCTTTCGAGCAGCATGGCCAGCGCCTGGCGAACGCTGGGATTGGTCTGGTCGAGGTCCTTGGGCACGCTGTCGAGTTTTTCTCCCTCGGCCGGCTTCGTCGGCACGCCGAGGGCGGCGCGGACCTGGTAGACGTCGGCCAGGGCCTGCTCGACGTCCGCCTTGCCGCTGAGGTAAACTTGCTGCCGACGATCCTCCTCTTCCTGGGCGTATGCCTCGGGCTTTTCCTTCCGCGCCGTCACCACGCGGTCATAATCAAGCTTCGCCCGGTTCATAATGGCCTGCTTGGCGGTGTAGATAGCGATGCGTGATTGCAACAACGCCACCTGGTTGTTCACCTGGTCGATGGCGCTTTGGAGCTTGAAGCGGTTGCTACGCGCCGTGGCGATCATGGCCCGCACCTGGTCGGTCGCAACGCGCAGATCGGACTCCGCCGTGGCGACGGCGGCTTCCTTGATCTCGACCTGGATGATGTAAGGCTCCGGATCGAGCCGCACGATCACCTGCCCCTTGCGGACGCGCTTGTTGTCGTCCGTCAGGACCTCTTTCACCTGACCGGGGACGCGGGCGGCGACAAACGTCACGTGGCCGTTGACGTAGGCGTCGTCGGTGGATTCCGTGTTCAAGGCTTCGATGAGCCAGGGAATGCCGTAGAACACAACGGCCGCCACAACCAGAATGCCGATTCCGCCGAGCAGCACGCGCTTGGCGAGACGCTTGTCTCCAGACGGCGGCGGCGCGACGGTCGCTGGCTGTTCAGGCCGAGGAGTGGCTGCGGTCGTTGTTCCCGAAGACGCCGGAGCGGCTGGTCGCGCATTCTCCGGATGGGGGTCGTTGGTTGACATGATGCGTCCCTCACGAACGGGAATCGCCGATGAACGACGAACAAGGACAGGTCTATTCCGCACAGCATTCTAATGAAATTCCGGCGAGAGTGTCAACGAGCCGCGATGGGAAGGGATCGCTCACTTTTCATCTGGACTCGTCGCCGACATTTTCGGTTAATCCGACAATGCCGAATGTGTCGAGAATAACGGATGGATGGGTTGCCGCTGTGCAGATTCCAGGCGTTGATTGCGGTACTTGGATGCAAGCTCCGGAGTGGTGGTGTCTTATGTCGCTACGAAGATTTACTTGCCTGGCCACCCCATTTCTCCTCACCGTTCAACTCTGCGGATGCACCGGGCTGCGCGAGTACATCGACAACGGCTTCAAGGTCGGCCCCAACTACGCCCAGCCGCCGGCACCGGTGGCGACCGAATGGATTGACGCCGCCGATCAGCGGGTGCGCAAGGAGTCAGACGACCTGAGCAAATGGTGGACGGTCTTCAATGACCCGGTGCTCGACGGTCTCATCTGTTTCGCTTACAAGCAGAATCTCTCCCTGAAGGCCGCGGGGTTCCGGGTGCTGCAAGCACGCGCCCTGCTCGGCATCGACGTGGGGAACCTCTTCCCGCAAACGCAGAAGATGATGGGCGACTACACCCGCGTGGCACTCAGCGACGCAACCGCGAACAGCATTCCGTCCTTCAATATTCCTGGAACGCAGCGTTACTTCAGCCAGTGGGATTACGGCTTCAACCTCGGCTGGGAGCTGGATTTCTGGGGTCGGTTCCGCCGGGCGGTGGAATCCGGCTCCGCCAGCCTAGACGCCTCGGTGGCCAATTACGACGATGTGCTGGTCACTCTGCTCGGCGACGTGGCGTCGAACTATACGCAGATTCGCACCACCGAGCTGCGCATCCAGTACACCAAGGACAACGTGGCGCTGCAGCGCGAAACATTGGAGATCTCCGAGGCCCGCTTCAAGGTCGGCGCCGTGAGCGAGCTGGACGTGGACCAGGCCCGCAGCACGCTGGAGCAGACCATCGCCGGCATTTCGGAGCTGGAGATCGCGCTGCGGCAGGCCAACAATCGGCTCTGCGTCCTGCTCGGCATTCCGCCGGAGGAGCTGAAGGCCAAGATCGGAGCGGCGCCGATTCCGGCAGCCCCAGTGGATGTGGCCGCCGGCATTCCCGCCGACCTGCTGCGGCGCCGCCCGGATGTTCGCCGCGCCGAGCGACAGGCGGCCGCCCAGTCGCCCAGATCGGTGTGGCCGAGTCCGACTTCTTGCCGCACATCGCCATCAACGGCACGCTTCAGTACTCCTCGGACCCCATCAAGGACCTATTTACCGCCGGCGCCTTCAACGGCAGCGTCGGCCCGTCGTTCCAGTGGAACATCCTCAATTACGGGCGCATTCTGAACAACGTGCGCTTCCAGGATGCCCAGTTCCAGGAGCTTGTGGCCACGTATCAGAACACGGTGCTGAATGCCGCCCAGGACGTGGAGAACGGCCTGGTGACCTTTCTGCGGCGCAGGAGCGCACCAGGCACCAGGCCGAAAGCGTGAAGTACGCCGAGAAAGCGGTCAAGATCGCGCAGATCCAGTACAAGGCGGGGACGATCGACTTCACGCGGGTGACGCAGATTCAGGAGGACCTGGTGTTGCAGCAGGACACACTGGCCCAGGCACGCGGCGAAATCGCGCTGGGTTTGATCCAGGTCTACAAAGCGTTGGGCGGCGGTTGGGAGATCCGCTGCACCGATTGCCAGATGAAGCCGGCGGAAGGAGAGCGAACCATCGGAGACAAGTCCGGCGCCCCGTGAACGGGTCTCCGATGCCCCCCATTTTTGTGGCGGCACGTTTGCAACGAGCCGAGAATCTCCGGCACGTTGGAAACGTGCCGCCACAAACTCGTTACCCGCCGTTGAACCATGCCGAACATCTGACGGCCGTCATCACAGCTTGGCCCTCAGCGCTTGCGGTGCAATGAACCCGCGAACCTTTTCCCATCCGACCGTGTCCCCTCCTACCTACCGACCTTTGGCCCTTGACCGCGGCCGTTATAATCATTGCGCATCGTGCGGAAAGAATCGTTTATTGTTTACGTTTCGGGTGAAACGTGAGCGTGGATCGCGCTGCCTACGGAACCATCCTCAGGAGAAGACAGCATGGAACTGATGCCTTATCTGGCCGGTGGTGCGGCGGTCGGCCTCATTGCTTCGTGTTGGGGCAAGATCAAGGAAGTGCTGTGGAAGATCTGCAACCTGTTCGTCCAGCAGGTCGAAATCCCCAGCGAGGCGGCCCACAATGCGCTCGTCGCCTACCTGATCAAGACACTATCGCCGTTCACGTCTCTACGACCGCATGTACGGCGCCTACTACGAACATCACCGCGACGGCCGTTATGGCCTCGTACCCTACGAGATGTTCGGCAGCCGCAGCATGATGCTGCTGGAACGGCATGTTTCCGTTCTTCTTCACCAACGCTCAGGAGAAGAAGGCCCAGCGCGGCACCAACCAGAACCAGCAGCAAGAGAACCCGGCCACGAAGGTCTTCTCGACCATCACCTTCCTCCGCGGCACCGTGGACGTCGAGGAGATCCTGCGCGAGGCGTGCCACGAGCAGCAACCAGCTCTCCTGGTCCGTCGCCAGTGCCGAGGAGAAGCAGAAGAGCCGCTTCGTCATCCACTACTTCCCGAAGCGCAGCGACAACGACGAAGAGCACGGCTACGGCCGCAGCGGCCTGGCGTGGTATCAGCAGGGCCAGTATCGGCTGCTCGCCCACACAGCCGGACCAACTGGGCAAGGCGCCGCTGCACGCCGGCAGCGCGCTGGACAACCTGATCTTCCCGAAGCGGGTCAAGGAACTGATCAAGGAGATCGAGCTGTGGCGAAACAACCGCGACTGGTACCAGGGCAAGGGCATCCCCTGGAAACGCGGCTGGCTGCTCTACGGCCCGCCCGGCACCGGCAAGACCGCCCTGGCCCGCGCCTTCGCCGAGGACCTGAACATGCCGATCTACGTCTTCAATCTCGCCGAGATGAGCAACCACGAGCTGATCAAGGCGTGGAGCGACATGCAGGTCAACGTGCCGTGCATCGCGCTGATCGAGGACATCGACAACGTCTTCCACGGCCGGGAGAACGTGGCTCGCAAGAACGGCGGCATGATGTCGTTGCTGTTCGCCGCGCAAGAAGAAGGACGACGAATCGGAGGAGCGCCGCGGCTCGATGACGCCGTTGACGTTCGACTGTCTGCTGAACTGCCTCGACGGCGTCGAGCGGTCGGACGGCATCTTCACGATCATCACGACCAACGACATCGGCAAGGTCGATCCGGCCCTGGGCCAGCCGCGCAAGCTGCCGGACGGCGCGGTGGAGTTCATCTCCACGCGGCCCGGCCGCATCGACAAGGCGGTTGAGCTGACCTACATGGAACCCGCCGACAAGAAGCGGATGGCCGAGCGCATCCTCGGCGACTACCCGAGCGAGTACCTGAAGATGCTGGAGTTCATCGACAAGTATGCGGACCTGCAGGAGACGCCGGCCCAGTTTCAGGAGCGCTGCGGCCAGATCGCACTGGCGTGCTTCTGGCGCGAGCAGCAGGAAGAGAAGGCACTGCACGGACCGCCGCAGGAGTGGGACCCGGAGTATGTGCCGGCGGGGGATCGGCGGTTGCAGCGCGAGCGGGAGCTGAATGGCGTGGGGTGATCTGTTTATGTTTCGTGGGACAAGATTACGCAACTCACATTGGAACGTGTTGCGTCCTCTTTCTAAACTTAATTTTCGAACTTTCTCCCGTTGAAAAAGCATCTAAACGGTGGATGATTTGTTGGGCCATTGCGTTATGTCCGTCGTGTTGCCTTGTTAGCGGCATGGTTCAAAAACAGGCCAGCTTGGGTAACCCTGTTGTAGGACGGCCTTCCCAGGCCGTCCGCTCCGCCTCGGACGGCCTGGGAAGGCCGTCCTACAACAGGGTTACCCTGATATGAACCATCCCTTGTTAGCGACAGCAACGATGGCCTCAAGTTTCTCGCTGATCTCGGGTTGAATCGCACTCTTGGGCACAAGACGAGCCAATTCGTGATAATCGGCTTTGCGGAATGTCAACGGCAAGGCCAGCTTTTTGAAGAACGCTTTGAACAGAGGGTCAAGGAAGTCGTCCGTCGCTTTGATGTCGAGACTCCAGGGATCAGGTTTGCCCAACGTACTCAAAGCCTGCGACACCTCATGAATCGCTTCCCGCATTGCTTGTTCGCGTTTTTGCTGATCTGCATGCCCGAACAAGTCATCCGTCTGTTCTCCGCGCATACGCGGCATGGTTCAAAAACAGGCCAGCTTGGGTAACCCTGTTGTAGGACGGCCTTCCCAGGCCGTCCGCTCCGCCTCGGACGGCCTGGGAAGGCCGTCCTACAACAGTGTTACCCTGATATGAACCATGCCGCATACGCCACCAGAACATCCTCGGAGTGGGAAAGGGGACGCAGCTCATTTCCAGAAATGAGCTGGGCCCAGCTGGGCCCTTTTCCAACTTCGGGTGAATAGGAACAGGGAGTACACAATGGCCGTGGAGCGGGAAGCCCTGCGCGACTGGCACCGCCTGTTCGGCCTGCTGCTGACCGACTTCTTCACCGGCTCGCCGTTCGTCGTCGAAGTCGAGCGCGACCTGTCGGTGCAGCAGCAACTGCTCGACGTGGTGATCGTGCGCCGCGGCCGGGGCCGGTTCGCCGGGCGCCTGCCCGACGGCTTGGAAGGGTTGCGGCCGCACAACCTGATGACCTTCAAGTCGCACCACGAGGCGCTGGACGGCTGGGCCATGAAGGAGCTGGTCGGCGCATGACGTGGCCTACCGCAAGCTCGTCAGCCCCTCGCCGTCGGAACTGCTCGCCGAGGACCAGTTCGGCTTGTATGCGGTGGCCGCCCGCTTCCCGCACAACCTGTCGGGCCAGGTGCCCTGGCAGAGGTTCAGACGGGAGTTTATGATTGCCGGTGGGGCACCGACACGATCCGTGTGGTCGTGGCCGGAGAGTTGCCGCGCGAGCCGCACAACGCGCCGCTGCACCTGTTCAGCGCCGCGCCGGACTCTGGTCGGTTTCGGCGGCAGGGCCTACCAGCGGCGCTCGACAGGAAGACGAGCCGCTGCTTGGAGCAGCTGTTCGAGCGGCTTCAGAAGGAGGGTTTTGCCATGCCGTACACGATGGAGGATTTCCAGCGCCAGTACGTCAAGGAGCATTTCCGACGACTCACGCCGAAGGAGCGTCGGGAGGCCGTGGAGTTGCTGCCACCGGAGGAGCGACGACACGTCCTGGAGTGGTTGCCGCCGGAGGAACGCCGGCAAGTCGTGCAGTCGCTGCCGCCGGAGGAACGCCGGGAAGTCGTGCAGTCGCTGCCGCCGGAGGAACGCCGGGAAGTCGTGCAGTCGCTGCCGCCGGAGGAACGCCTGGCTGGTCTATCCGCGGAGCAGATCCAGCAGTACCTCGACCAGCTTACCGGCAGGCGCAAGGCCGGCGCGCGCGCAAGCCGCGGCGCAAGAAGTGACGAAGACCGGGACGATCGTGTGAGGAATCTCTCTGGGAAGGCGAACAAAGCAATCGGTTCCGGCCCCCCTGTTAGATCATCTTCCATCGCAGACGAAACGTTTCAGCGAACTTCAGCGCTCGCAGAAGCTCGCGGCTAAACAAATCGGACGGCGTCCCTACAAATACCACGCTCGATTGTGGTTCAGATACCGCGCCGCGGTGTCTTTTTCCCAGGGAAGGGATGTTCCCCTGGGAGATAGGCTCATGGCACTCGATACCGACCGGGAACAGCGACTGGACGAGGTCATCGCCGACTACCTCGATGCCGTCGCCGCCGGGCACGCTCCCAACCGGCAGGAGTTGCTCGGCCGACATCCCGATCTCGCCGAGGAATTGACCGCCTTCTTCCGCGACCAGGACCGCCTCGAAGGCGTCATGGCCCCGCTCCGTGCCGCGCCGCAGTCCACGGGCAGCTGGTCTGATGCTTCGGCTGATCACTCGACGGAACCGCTCGGCCCCGGCTCGCGCTTCGGCGATTACGAAATCCTCGACGTCATCGCCCGCAGCGGCATGGGTGTCGTCTACCGGGCCAGGCAGTATCTCGGGGCGACCGGAGCCGCGGCCGTCTCGCGTCGTCGCTCTGAAGATGATCCGGGCCGGCCGCTGGGCGAGCTCGGCGGACGTGCAGCGCTTCCAGCTCGAAGCGGAGGCCGCCGCAAGCCTGGAGCACGCCAACATCGTCCCCATCTACGACGTCGGCGTTCACGAAGGTCAGCCCTACATCTGCATGAAGCTGATCGACGGCGGCAGCTTGGCGGCGCTCATTCCCGACAAGCGGCCGCCGATCCGTGCGGCTGTCCGACTGGTTGCGGTGGTCGCCCGCGCGGTCGATTATGCCCATCAGCGCGGCATCCTGCACCGTGACCTCAAGCCGGCCAACGTGCTGCTCGACGGCGACGGTCGGCCCTACCTTACCGACTTCGGCCTGGCCAAGTGGGTCAACCGCGAGCAGGACTTGACGCCGTCGGGGATCGCGGTCGGCACGCCCAGTTACATGGCACCTGAGCAGGCGTTTCCTGCGCGGACCGGCGTGACGTCCTCCGTCGCGGGGTTGACGACGCGCGCGGACGTCTACGGCCTCGGTGCCGTGCTGTTCGAGCTGCTCACCGGCCGGCCGCCGTTTCGGGGTGAGACGCCGCTGGACACGCTGCTGGAAGTGCTGGAGAGACCGGCGCCGCAGCCGCGCGGCCTCGCCCCGAGCCTGGATCGTGATCTGGAAATCATCTGTCTGAAATGTCTCGAAAAGGACCCGTCGCATCGCTATGCGACTGCCGCGGAGCTGGCCGACGATCTGGAACGCTACCTTCGTGGCGAAGCGATCAGCGCCCGACCCTCCGGAATGCTGGAACGGGCCTGGCGGCACGTTAAACGGCAGCCCGTGGTGTTCGGACTGCTCCTCGCATTGGGGCTGGCGCTGACAGGTGGAGTGACGGCGGTCACCTGGCAGTGGCGGCGGCCGAAGAGAACCTGGCCGAGAAGGAGAAACAGCGGATCAAGGCCGAGGAGAAATCGACCGAAGCGAACGAACAACGGAAGAAAGCCGAGGAGGAATACCGCCTGTTTACACGGGCGATATTCGACCTGTGCAATCGGGCTACCCGCAGCGTGCCCGCCGAGACACCGGCTGTCACGGCACTCAAGATCAGTCTCTTGCAGGGAGCGTTGCCGGAGTTCGAGGGGTTTGTGAAACGGCACGGCCATGACCCGATCGTCGAGTCGAACCTCGTGCTGACCTACTTATATCTCGGTCAGTTCGGCGCCGCTGCCCGCAAAGCCGACAACGCCCTGGCCATGTACCAAAAGTCGGTGCCCGTGCTGGAGTGGCTGCTTGCCAACCATCCCAGCGAGCAGCACCGCACGAATCTCGCCATCGCCCAATACCGGATTGGCTTGCTGCTCAGCGAGAAAGGAAGGAAGGAAGAGTCGATCCAGCACGTCGAAAAGACTGCGCGAACTGGCGGAGCCGTTGTGCCGGTGCGATTCGCCGGACCCGGAGAACCTGAGGCTGCTGGCGAGGGTCTTCAACCGCCTCGCTTACCACCACGCCGATGCGAACCGGCACGTCCTGTCCGAGGAATGCTGGGTTCGCCAGGTCGCGCTGCTGGAAGAGGTCGTGAAGCGCGGCGACGCGAAATTCGACGATCGCCGCAACCGGGCCGACGGATTGCTCAACATCGCCCATGCACGAGGGCGAGACGGCCGGCGTGAAGCGGCACACGAGGCGTACGCGAAGGCAGTCGAATCGTTTCGGGTGCTGGCGGCCGATCACCCGGGCGGTTGGTTCATCAACGCCCACAACGCCCTGACAAACCTGGCAGAAACCGGCCCCGGTCGTGGGTCGATGTTGAGCGACCTCGCAGCCAGTCAACGCCGCGTCGGCCATGAGTACCGCGATCGAAAGGAGTATACCGACGCCATGAACTGGTATCGGGCCGCACAAAAGACGGCACAGGAATGGCTTGCGAAGGAACGCGAATCGGTCGAGGCTGCGAATGAACTGGCGAAATGTCATTACGACATGGCGATCGTCTGTGAACGACTGAGTGAACCGGAGGAAACGGTACGGCATCTCGAATGCGCACGCACGCTCCGACTTCCCCTGGTCGAACGAGAACCGAAACGCTGCGACTTGCACCACGACCTGGGGCTTACGCTCACGTTCCTGGGATCGAAGGTCGTGGAGGTTGGCCGGGCCGACGACGCGCTGCCCCTCCTGCGCGACGGGGCGGAACAGTATCGACTCGAATTGACTGGACAACCCAAACCAGCGGGGCGGCTGTCTCTGGCTTCCAACCTGCTCAGACAGTCTGAGGTAACGCGGAAAACGGGCCAACTCGCCGCCGCCGAAATGGCGCTTGCAGAACGTCGCGGTCTGCTGCAAGATCAACCGCAGGAACTGTACGCCACGGCCCAGGAGTTCGCCGCCCTTGCCCTGTTTGCGACCGGGGGTAAAACGAGGCCGTCAGACGACGACGAAGCGGCCCGGCGGCGTTACTCCGGCTTCGCGGTCGAGACCTTGAAACAGGCGTTCGCCGCTGGATACAAAGACGTGGAAGGCGCCCGTAAGGACGCTGCGTTCGCCCCACTGAGGCGCCTACCCGAGTTCAACGCCCTGGTGATGAAGCCGTAGGGAGCGGCGCAAGAATAACCGCCATTTTCGCCGCTCGCGGCATCGCAACATTTGCTAAGCAGTGAGCGGCAGAGGACAGTTATTTCGGAGTCCTATTGATCCATCAATTCGCCCCCGGCCCAACCGCGGTACGAATAACCTTGCGAGCACTTCGATTCGAGGGATAATCATGCCCGTCATCGCATGTGGAGCTTGTACGAAACGGATGAACGTGCCGGATACCGTCCTGGGCAAAGCAGTGAAATGTCCAGGGTGCGGCCAGGTTGTGAAAACGGCAGCTGCCGCCCCGGTTCCTGCCCAGGCGGCGAAAGCATCCACTCCCGCCGCGAAGGTGCCAGCTGCCGCCGCAAAGGCCGCGTCAGCCGCTGTGAAATCACCCCCAACAAAGCCCGCGGCGAAAACGCCTCCAGCGATGCCCGAGGCGAAAGCCCCGCCTCCTGTGCCGCCTGCGGGGCCGATCGTGGTCGAATGTTCGACGTGTGGCGGCCGGGTCCGGGGAGAAGCGAATCAGGCCGGCCAGACGGTCAAATGCTCGACCTGCGACGAGGATGTGATACTCCCCGGAACTGCACCCGCTGGATCTGCCCCCAGCGATCCGTCCCCCGAGGTGGAGGAATCGGAATCGCCAACCTTCGAGGATACACCGGAAGCCCCCACTCCACCTCCAGCGTCAATCGCGCCGCCGGAACCGCCGGCCGTCCCCGCTGACCCGCCCAAGCCGCAGTTGATCTCGTTCGCCTGCGCGGGCTGCAAAAACAAGCTCAAGGTGAACGACACGCTCGGCAGGCAAGAACATCAAGTGTCCGAAGTGCGCCAAGGTCGTCAAAGTGCCGGCGCCGCCCCCGCCACCAGTCCCGGCCGCGCCCGCGGGAAAGAACGGGAAGGCGCCCGCCGTCTGGGGACCGGAATGGATTGAGGTCAACGTCGCCGCCGACGGGAAGGCGCCGCGCCCGTCGCTGCCGGCGGCGGTCCCACCGGTGACTGGGGCGAGAAGTTCTTCTCGGGCAAGGACATCTCCGAAAAGACCCAATCGGACATCAAGACCGCTCTGTCGAAAACTGAAAAGATCCTCTGGATCGATCGCCCTGTCGTGGAAATGATGATGGACGATGCCAAGAGGATGCGCTTTCTCTGCCTGTGCATGGGGATCGGCTTCGATGACGCTCGCGCTGATCCTGTGCGGGTGTTCATCTTCATGAGCATTATCGTCGCCGCGATTCTCGTTCCGCTCGTCTTCGGCGGCATCGGTCTTGCCGTCGCCATCTTCGGGATCAGGATCCCGGCCAAGACGCTGCGTGAGTCGCCCAATCGCGCCACGTACCTGCTTACGAATCGCCGGGCCATCATACACAGCGGCTCGGCCACGCAGATCTACATGGGGCGTGGAAGCGGTGCGGCTGTTGCCGGTCAGAACTCCATCACACCTTTTACCGGGCCGGAGCTTCTCAAGATCCGCCGCATCGAGAACACCAAGTACGAAGGAGCCGGTGCCGTTGCCTTCGCGCACTCCGCTTTGGAAGAGGCGAGCGGCGGCGGCTTCCGCAACATCAACGACATCGCCAAGGTGGAGAAGCTCATCCGCGTCCATCTGATCAACCCGCTGATTGATAAGCTGCTGCGCGGTGAGAAGCTCGGCGGCGAAGAGGAGGCCAAGCTCAAAAAAGAGGAGAAGGAATCCGGCAAGGACGACAACATCAAGGACGCTCCCGGCGTGACAAGCGCCAAGGCGCCCCGATCGATGACGATAACGTCAAGGACGCTCCCGGCCACGGCAAGAACAAGGGCGGCGTGGCCATCGGCGACGACAACGTCAAGCAGGCGCCCGGCACGGCCCTGGAGAACGAGATGAAGAAAGTGCCGAAAAGCCTCCGCGAACAGGTGGACGCCGAACTGACCGAGGGCGAAAAAGTCCTGTGGATCGGCGAACCGGAGGCGAGCGTCAAGGGCCGCGGCTTCTTCGGAGCGATGACCGGCGGCGCCCGGCGCAAGGAGCCGGCCTACACGCTCTATGCCATCACCAACCGCCGGGTCATGTTGTGGGACAAGAGCGAGTCGCCGACCTGTTACTACTCGCCGCACCTGTTCAACCTCGGCCTGGAAGCGGACACGCGCGTCAAGAGCGGCGGCAACGTCCTGTTCAAGGTCGTGAAGCTCGTCACCACGACCACGACGACGAACCGCCAAACCGGGCGTTCCAGCACCACGACGAAAGTCGAAATGTATTACTTCGGCGTCATGCACGTGCGCAACCACCGCGGCGTAGCGCGGCTGATTTACGAGACCCTCGTGGAACCGTTGGCGGACTGAACCGAAGCGGTTTACGTTTCGCGCGGCCGCCCTTCGTCTCCCCTCTCCCCTGTACTCAGGGGAGAGGGGTCGGGGGTGAGGGGCAAGCGCGAGAACTGAGTCGGGTGCCTCACCCCTCACCCCCAACCCCTCTCCCCTGAGTACAGGGGAGAGGGGAGACCTATGTTGGAGATCGTCCAAATGAATTGCCGAGAGACCTACCCATGCCAATCCCCGTGATCTGCGGCTGCAAGGCGAAGCTCAAGGTCGCCGACGGCCTGCTGGGGCAGAAGATCAAGTGCCCCAAGTGCAGCAAGACGATGCCCGTCGTCGAGCCGAAGCCGGGCACCCCTACTACGATCTGTTCGCCGCCGGCCCGAGCAACGGCGCGGCTAGCATCGACCTCCTTTCCCCCGATGAGGTGTGGGCGAAGAGTTCGCTCAAGGAGGAGGAGCGGGACCGCGTCAAGAGCGAGCTGGACGACAAGGAGCGAATTCTGTGGACCGGCCGACCCGACGCCGGGATCGCCTTCAAGCGCGGGTGGATCCTGGCTTCCGCCTGGTTCTTCATGACGATCATGGCGATCGTCCTCCTGATAATCCTGAACATCTCGATGCCCGAGTTCGGCCTCATGGGCAACCTTCTCGTTATCCTGGTGGGCCTGGTAACCATCGCCGGCGGCATCGCCACACCTTATTACAAGCGCTGGCTCGCCGAAAAGCAGTTCTACACGGTCAGCGACAAGCGCGCGACGATCTGGGGATGTACCAAGTTCGGCAAGATCCTGCCGCCGTGTCACTTTGAGCCGGCGGAGCTGCACCGGATGTACATCACGCCGTCCCAATTCGGCGGCGAGGATGCCGGCGACCTGATATTCGGCTCGCGCACCGTGACGCGCGGCACCGGCAAGGATGCCACGACGGTTACCTACACGTGGGGCTTTTTCATGCTCCGCGGCGCGAAAGAGGCGGAGAAGATAATCCGTGAGGTGCTTGTCACCCCGCTGCTGGACAAGGCTTACGAGTAAAGGCATTCTGGGACGGAGGTATCGTCATGTTCATAGGATCAGCCCGGCGGGCGCCGCCCTGCTGCTCGGCAGTTTGATTCTGGGCGTTCCCGTGCCTGGCCGCGCGGCGGAACCTCCTCCCGCGTCCGAGGCGGCGCTGAAGGAGCTGCTCAAGAAGGAGCCGATCAACAAGGAGAACTGGAAGACGTGGCGCGGCCGGCTAAAAGACTGGTCCGGCGAGCATTACGAAGCGACGGAACCGGCGTTCAAGGAGGCGGCCGTCTTCGCCAAGGGGCTGCTCGACGGCAAGGGCAACCTGCCCGGCAAGCTGGACGGCAAGACCAACACCACCAAGGACGACACCGCCATCCTGTTCATGTGCCTGGGCGGGGCGACGCTGCTCGATCCTGATCCGGGCAAGACAGCGGTCCTCAAGGGCCGCGATGCCGAGGCCTACTTGAGCAAGGCCAAGGGCGCCGACAACCGCATCGCCCGCATCCTCTACTGGCGCGGCATGGCCCTACGCATGTCGGCGCAGGGAGACAAGAAGAAGGTCGGCGACGCGATCAAGGAGTTCGAGGAGGCCATGGTCCTCGACCCGAAGATCAAAGGGGTCACGACCGGCGACCTGGCCCAGATGGCCGTGGACGCCGACGATTACAACAAGGCCAACCCGCTCCTGACCAAGGCGTTCGCCGAGACGGGCGACATCAAGTATGGCCATTTGCTCGTCAAGACGGCCACCCACTCGGACCCGCGCTACAAGCCGCAGCGTGTCGCCCTCCTGAAGCCGGTCGTGGACAAGTTCCCCGACGACGGACTGGTGCATGCCGGCTACGCCGTCGCCCTGATGCACGAGGGCCAGAAGGACGAGGCCGTGGCCGAGCTGGAGAAGGCGCGCAAACTCAACGCGGATTTTAGCAAGCTCGGCCACAAGGCCGACTTCGACGCAATCGATGCCCACGTCAAGGACAACCAGGAAAAGTTCCTCGCCCAGAAGCTCAAGGACGACCCCAAGAATCACGCCCTCGCCGTCGATTACGCCAAGGCCGTGCTGAACCGCAAGTCTCCGCGCAAGCGCGACGCCCAGGCGCCCCCGATCGAGGAGCTACTGAAGGAGTTCAAGACCGACGACGACATTCGGGCCCTGTACGTCACGGCGCTGGTCCACGACGGCCGGATGGACGAGGCGCTCCAGCAGATGGACTTGGTCAAGGGATCCGCATCCGCAAGCATCCCAAAGGAGACCGTCAAGAAGATCCAGGATTATTCCAAGAACAACGCCGACAAGTTCCTCCCGCAGAAGCTCAAGGAGAATCCGAGCGACGTAAACCTCGCGCGCGGCGTTGCGAAGCTGGTCACACAAGGAAAGATCGACGGCAATTCCCCCTGGGCACCAAACTTCGAGAAAGACCCGCTGAAAAAACATACCGGCGACGCCGAGGTTGGCATCCGATACGCTATCGCGCTATGGCACGACAAGCGCGAGCAAGAGGCCCTCAAGCAACTCGAATCCGTCGAGAAAAGCACCGACCGCGCAAGGTGGTCAACGCCGACGAGTACAAGCAGATCTTCGAATACCGCGCGGACAGGCAGAAGAAAGCCGCCGAGGCGAAGAAGCGGGAAGCGGACGCCGCCGCCGCCCGCAGCCTCTATGAAGGCCCGATGGAATTCTTCAAGACCGTCGGCTGGTGGGCGATGTGGTTCAGCATCATCTACGGCTCGATCATGCTGTTGATGTGCCTGGGCGGTCTGTGGCTGGCGAAGAAGACGACCGGCACGCACGCCATGAACCTGCTTGACGCGCCGCCGGACAGGCTCGTCGAACCGGGCGGGCAGGTCGTCGTCGCCCGGCACGAGACGATGCTGCGGCGCTTCTACCTCGCCGCGTTGCTGACGGCGCTGGTCCTGTTCTATTTCTCGCTGCCGTTCATCTTCGTCGGCCTGCTGATCATCTTCTTGTGCCTGGTCCTGTTTGGCATGCTTGCCAAACGCCGCGGGGGCGGTCGGGACGGGGTTGACGACATGCGCAATGCCAGCACGGGCGGTATGAAGGCGGTCTTCAAGTGCATGTTTGCCAGCACGAGCAACTACCACTTCGGCGTCCAGCAGGAGCGCGAGGATTGCCCGAAGCTCTGGGCCGCCGTGGAAGACGTGGCGAAACGCGTCGATACTGCAGCCGGTCGATGAAATCTGGATCTCGCCGGGCGCCGACTTCTACGTCTTGCAGGCGGGCCGCGGTCCGTTCGGTTGTTTCGGCGGCCGCAAGCGCGTGCTGATGGTCGGCATGTGCGTGATGCACTACCTGAGCATCAGCGAGCTGAAATCCATCCTCGCCCATGAGTACGCCCATTTCAGCCACGCCGACACGTTCTGGAGCCGTTTCCTCTTCCAGGTGACGCTGTCGCTGCGCGTCGCCATGCGCGAAATGGCCAAGAGCGGCGGCTGGGTGACCTACGTCAACCCGTTCTTCTGGTTCTTCTTCCTCTACAGCAAGTCGTACAGCATGTTGTCGGCCGGCTTCTCCCGATCGCGCGAATACCTCGCCGATCGCATGGCGTGCAGCGTCTACGGCTCCGACGTGTTCACGCGCGGCCTCATCAAGGTCTGCACCGACGGCTCCCTGTTCGAGCAGACGGTATACGGCAACATCGTCAAGCTCCTGAAGCAGAAGAAGGCGTTCGTCAACATGTACAAGGCGTTCCGCGAGTTCCGCGAGAAGGCCTACACGGACGAGGAGCGCCGCAAGCTCTACAAGAAGCTGCTGAACGACAAGCCCTCGTTGTTCGCCAGCCATCCGACATTCGGCGAGCGCCTGGCCGCGGCCAAGACGCTGCCGACGGCGAAGAAGAACGATCAGACCTCGTCGCTTCAGCTGTTCGACAAGCCGGAGGAAAAGGAAAAGGAAATGACGGACTGGCTGACCGAGATCGTTAACCGAGTCCTCGGCAATTGACGTGTGGTGAGTGGTGAGTGGTGAGTGGTGAGTGGTGAGCGAGTGGTGAGTCGTGGGTGAGTGGTGACTGACAATCACAGACACCACTCACCACTCACCACTCACCACTCACCACTCACCACTCACCAGACGAGGGACACCCATGAAACAATCCGCCGGCACGCTGCTCTATCGCACGGGTCCGGCCGGGCTGGAGGTGCTGCTCGTCCATCCTTCGGGCAACTACAATCGCCGCAAACCGTGGAGCATCCCCAAGGGCGAACCCGACCCGGACGAGACGGACCTCGAAGACACCGCTCGCCGGGAGACGCGCGAAGAGGCCGGCGTCGAGGCTGGCGATCTCATCGCCCTGGGGCACATCGTCTACAGCAAGAGCAAGAAGCACGTCTACTGCTTCGCCGGGCCGTTGCCGCTCGATGCCGCGCCGCATCCCGCTTCGTGGGAGGTGGACCGCGCCGAGTTCGTGCCGCTTCTTGAGGCGCGGCAACGCATCCATCCCGAACAGGCACCCTTCCTCGATCGTTTGCTGGAGCTGCTCGACCGTCCGTAAACTCGGCAGGGTGACAGGCCAGGCGCAAGATTCAGCGCGGATCGGGCATCAGCCCCTTGCATCCCGACAGCGGATCGGCCACAATGTCAAATCCACGTCCGTGGGTTCGGGCTGGAGGCACCACGATGCACGCGGCATCCGAGTCACCTGTCGTCTCGATCTCCGGTTGCTCCGACTCGTTCCGTCCTCGCTTCCGCTAGGAGTTCGCGCTGTGAAAATCTCTCTCCGCATCGCTCTCGGTCTCGTCCTGCTCAGTACCGTTTCTCCACTCCGCGCCGAGCCGCCGCCGGCAGGTCTCGGCGAAGAAGCGAAGTATCTCCCCAACGATTGCCAGATCGTCGGCGTCGTCCGTGTCGAGCAACTGCTCGGTAGTGCGGCTTACCAGCAACTCAAAAAAGAGTCGCAGCAGGTTGCCAAGCAAGAAGAAGCGATCGCCCACACGCTGCCGCTGCCTCTCGAACAGATCAAGCAGATCGTGTTCGGCGGAGGCGGCACCGGTCAGTCGGAGGGACTATTCGTCGTCCGCACGCGCGCCGATCAGCCCCGGCGACGTGGTCTGGAGCAAGAGCCGGGTCGATCCGTACACGAAGGTGATGGTCGGCAAGCATGAGCTCTATCGGCGCCACTCCGAGTCGTATTGCCTCGTCGGAGCCAACCTGCTCGTCTTTGGCCAGGAGACGGCGCTGCGTGCCGTGTTAGTTCGGGAAGAAGCGCCGCGGTTCTCCACCGCGCTCGCCGGCGCTCTGAAGGATGCGGACCTGTCGGCGACGATCGTGTTTGCGTTCGATGTGGCGGATATTCGGGAGAAGCGCCGCGGCGACGCGGTGCCGTTCATCCCCGGCATGCACATGGTAAAGGCCGAAGAGGCGACGGAGAGCCTGGCCCTGACGGCGAAGTTCGGTGAAGCGATCGAAGTGTACGCGACGGCGCAGGCCTCGGCCACGAACGGGAGCGAAACGACGCTCAAGGACGAGGCCGCCCGGTTTGCCGCGTTCCACACCACCATCCTGAAGAACAAACGCAATGCTCCGGCCAACGTTCTCGCCATCTTCAACCTCAACATCGGGAGTGAGAAGAAGCGTGTGACGGCGACGTCGCGCTTCGGCGCTGCATCCTTTGCACATCTGCTGAAACTGTTGGCCCCGTGAGTACACCAGCGCGTTCCATCCGATCGGTTGTCCGCTTTGTCTCAACATGAGGAGAAACCTATGTTCCGAGTTCGCACCAATGCGGTCGTCCTGGCGACGACGCTGCTTCTCTTCGTGCCCTCTGCACGAATCCTGGGGGCCGACCCCACCAAGGAAAGCGCGGACTTGAAGTACCTGCCCGCCGACACCAATCTGGTGTTCGTCATCCAGATGGGTGAGTTGCTGGCCAGCGACGGCTTCAAGAAGCTGCGCAAGGAAATCCCCGAGTTCGACAAGGAATTCGGCCCTAGTTTTCGCAAGGAATTCGGCTTCGAGATCAGCAATGTCAAGACAATGACCTTCGGCGGCGACGTCAACAGCAAGGGGCCGGTCGGCGTCATTCAGCTGAAGGAGCCGCTCAAGCCCGAAACCCTTCTCAAAGGGATTTCCACCCCGCGCTTCGAGGGCGACAAGAACACCTACAAGGAAGAGAAGCTTGGCAAGTTCACGATCTTTGTTCCCTCAGAAAAGTACCGTGAAACCATCTGCCTGGTGAACGAGAAGACAATTGTCTACGCCAAAAACGAAGAGCTGAAGGCCGTCCTGATGCGCGAGAAACCGGCGGAGCTGTCCGCTGGCATGGCGGCCGCCCTGAAAAACGCCGATTTGCCAGCCAGCGTCCTCATGGTCGCGAACCCCAATAAGGCGGTCAAGGAAACCAAGTGGATCCCGCCGATTCCCGGCATGGATTACGAGAAGCTCAAGGACGAGATCCTGGTGCCAGCCTGACGATCAAGGTTGGACCCGAGCTGACCTGCCGCGGCGTCGCGGTTTGCAAGGACGCCAAGGCAGCCGGGGGCGTCAAGGACCAGGCGGAAGTGCTGCGGACCTTCGTGACGGCGGAGCTGAAGAAGGTGCCTGCGAACCTGGTGCCGAAGGATGTCATCGACCTGCCCGGTAAGGTGAAGCTGGAAACCAAAGGTAACCTGGGCTTGGCGACGCTCACTCTGAAGGACGACGTGGTGATCGGCCTGATTAAGGCGATCTTCGCTCTGGACCGGGCCGCGCCGCGCGAAGCGAAGCCGCCGGTCGAAAAGCGGTGATCCAGCGGAGACTCATGCGGTCGGGATCGAAACATCCCGGCCGCTGTGGCGACGTGTTCGAGACTCTCATTGTGCCGCATCTGGAGTGCGGCTTTCACCTGGAGGAACCTGCAAATGACCATTCGTGTTCGCTGCTCTCTCGGGGCACTGGCCCTGCTGGTCCTGTCGCTACCGTCCTGCGGCAAGAAGGACCCAACGGGCGAGAAAGGGGCGCCGCCCTCTGAACTGAAATACATGCCCGCCGATACTGAAGTCATGGTCTCGATGCGCATTGCTCACGCGCTCGAGAGCAACGGCTTCGCCAAGTTGAAGGAGAAACTCCCGCAGATCGACAAGGAGGGGTTCGAGGAATTCCATAAAGAGTTTGGAGTCGAAGTCCGCAATGTCGAGCGGATGACCGTGGGGGGTGCGATTGACGCGGGCGGCGGGGTTGTCGCCTTGCGCCTCAAGGAGCCGGTCAAAATCGAAGATGTGAAAAAGGCCCGGGAAGAGCCGCGCCACAAGGGTGACAAGGGAATCAAGTACCAGGAAGTCACCGTCGGCAGCGCCAAGATGTACGAGGCAGATCAGGATTCTCATGACTCATTCTGCCTCGTCAGCGACAAGCTTCTCCTTAACGGCAAGGCGAAGATGCTGAAACCGGTTCTGGAGCGCAACAAGGAGCCGGAGTGGAGCGACCATCTGAAGGCGGGCATGAAGGAGGCCGACTTCGATGCGGCTCTTTGCATGGTTATTGACACGTCAAAGATGGTGAAGACCGGCAAGGAGATGCCGAAGGTTCCGGGCGTGGACTTTGAGAAAGCGCTGAAATCGGCGCAGGCGGGTGTGGTGACATTCAAACTCGGTTCGGAGGTGGGAATCCGTGCCGTTGCCGTGTGCAAGGATGCCGAGGGCGCTGCCGAAGTCAAGAAAACGGCCGACGCGGGCCTGAAGCAGTTGGGCGAGATGCTCAAGGCATTCAAGGGGATGCTGCCCCCGGAAAGTGCTGCCGAAATCGTCGAACTACCCGGCAAGGTGAAGACCGCGACGACGGGCAACCTCGCCGAAGCGACGGTGACGGTCAAGGACGACATGGTGATTCAGGCGGTGACGATGGGTTTCACGATGAGCTTAAAGGCTCAGGCTCATCCGGGGAAAACAGAGGTTCTTGACGTTCAGACTCGTCCATCGAAGGACGTCGAGGTGCCGGATAAACCGCTGCCTGCAAAGAAGGAGCCGAAACCGCCGACCGAGAAGTAGCCGTAAGCTTGCAAACGGGCCGGCGGAGTGATTACCTTTCCTCCCGCCGGCCCGTCGCATTTCAAGGAGAGTTTGCATGTTTCTCCCACGCACACGCACGGCCATCGTGACGGTTGCCCTGCTGGCCCTCGTCCTGTCTTCACGGACGCCGGCCGCCGACCCTGTCCAAACCGACGTGCTGAAGTACCTGCCCGCCGACGCGAACGTGGCGATGATCGTCCGCATGGACCGCGTGCTGGTCAGCGACGGCTTCAAGAAGCTGCGCAAGGCCGTGCCGATGATCGACAAGGAATTCGAGTCGGGGTTCAAGAAGGAGTTCGGATTCGAGGTCGGCAACGTCGTGCAAATGACTGCCGGCTTCAACACCAGGATGCCTGAAGGGGCGAGCGCTTGGGGGAACGTTACCGTCGTCCAACTGAAAAGTCCCGTCAAATTGGACGCCTTCCTGAAGGCGCAATCCGAGCCGCGCAACGATGGCGGCAAGCCGACCACGTTCACGGCGGAGAAGGTCGGGAAATTCACGATGTATGTTCCCAGCAAGGAGTCCAAGCGCGGGAATGAGGCGTTCTGCGCGATCGACGACAAGACCTTCCTCGGCGGCAAGCCGGCGTCCGTCAAGGCGGTGCTGGAAGGGGACGCGAAGAGCGGTCTCAACGAGAGCCTGCGCGGCCCTCAAGGCAGCCGACCCGATGGCGATGGTGGTCGGAGCGATGGAGATCAAAGACGAGTTGCCCAGCGGGTTGCAGGGCGCATTCGGGGATTCCAAGGCCATCGTGGAGAATGTGAGCGCCGTCAGCATCAGCATCACGGAACGCGGCACCGACGTGACATGCCGCGGCGTGGCGGTGTGCAAGAACGCCAAGGCTGCCGAGGTTATGAAGACCCAGGCCGAAACGGTGCGCAAGGAGACGCTTGAGGCACTGAAGAAGGCCCCGGATGTCCCGAAGGAGTTTTCCGAGTTCCTCGCCAAGGGCAAGATTGTAACCAAGGGCAACCTGGTCGAGGCGACGGTCACCATGAAGGTCGATGAAGCCGTCACGTTGATCATGGGGTTCCTCGGCGTCGGCGGGAAAGCGGAACCCAAGCCGAACAAGCCGACGGAGGATAAGAAACCGACCGCGGACAAGAAACCGAGCGATCCCAAACCGCCGGTTGAAAAGAAGCCGTGAGCTTGGATGCTCCGCGGCGTCCGCTAGAATAATAAACAACTGTTCCGTTTAGCCGCGAGCTTTTGCGAGCGCTGCCTCAGCGCTCGCAAAAGCTCGCGGCTAAACAATTACAAGGAGACCCGCGCATGGCCACCGCGACCGCGACCGCCGCCCTGAAGAAACTGTACATCGACGGCAAGTGGTGCGACGCCGATAACGGCCGCATTAACTGCGTCATCAACCCGGCGACGGAAGAGGTCGTGGCGGAGATTGCTTACGGCGGCAAGGTCGAAACGCGCCGCGCCTTGGAAGCCGCCGCCCGCGCCATGCCTGGCTGGATGAAACTCACTGCCTGGGATCGCGCCAAGGTGTTGAAGAAGACCGCCGAGCTGATGCGCGAGCGCGCCGATGCCATCGCCCGTACGCTGACGATGGAACAGGGCAAACCGCTGGCTGAGGCGAAGGCGGAGGTGCTGCATTCGGCCGACACGTTTGAATGGTTCGCCGAGGAAGGCAAGCGGGCCTACGGCGACGTCATCCCGAACAGCGCCCCGGCAAGCGGCACGTCACGCTCAAGCATCCGGTCGGCGTGGTGGCGGCGATCAGCCCGTGGAACTTCCCGGTGACGCTCCAGGCGCGCAAGATCGCGCCCGCCCTCGCCGCCGGCTGCACCATCGTCTGCAAGCCCGCCAGCCAGACGCCGCTGTGCCTCGTCCAGGTCTTCGAGTGCCTGATCGACGCCGGTCTGCCGCCGGGCGTTGCCAACCTCGTCGTCGGACCGGCGCAGGAGATCGGCGACGAGTTCCTGGAGAACCCCATCTGCCGCAAGATCACCTTCACCGGCTCGACGGAAGTCGGCAAGCAGTCTGATGCGCGGCTGTGCCGACCACGTGAAGCGCGTCAGCCTGGAGTTGGGCGGTCATGCGCCGTTCATCGTCTTTCCCGACGCCGATCCGGAGGTTGGCGCGAAGATCGCGGTGATGGGGAAGTTCCGCAACAACGGCCAGGTGTGCATCGCGCCGAGCCGGTTCTACGTCCACAAGGACGTCGAGAAGAAGTTCACCGAGGCCGCGGTGGAATTCGCCAAGGCGCTGAAGCTTGGCAACGGCCTGGACGCGGGAACTGAGATCGGTCCGATGTTCGAGAAGAAAGCGATGCAGAACACGCTTGACCTCGTCGAGGATGCGAAGCGTTGCGGGGCCAAGATCCTGACCGGCGGCAAGCGCAGCGACCGCTTTGCCAAGGGCTACTTCTTCGAGCCGACGGTGCTGAAGGACCTGCCGCCGCAGACGAAGATGCTGGTCGAGGAGCCGTTCGCCCCGGTGATGCCGCTGCTGGATTTCAGCAAGATCGAGGACGTGATTCGGCAGGCGAACAACACGCGCTACGGCCTGGCGGCGTACGTGTTCACGAACGACCTGTCGATCGCGTGGAAAATGGCGGAGGGACTGGAAGCGGGCATCATCGGCATCAACGACCCGGTGCCGGCAACGCCGCAGTGTCCGTTCGGCGGCATGAAGGAATCGGGGCTGGGGCGCGAGCTGGGGCATGAAGGGTTGGAGGCTTATCTAGAAGACGAAATACGTCTCATTTAAGCTTCGCGATTGACTGCCTTTTTGAGGTCAGAGTCCGCCCGAGCCTCTCCTGTTCTCCACGGCGACGAAGCCGTGGCCCCATTGAAGGAAGGAAGCTGACATAGTTTGTGTCCAGTTACGCTTCCAGCATCTTGGAAGAGGCTCGGCGGACTCTTACCTCAGAGAAAGAACTCAGCCGGTAGAACACTCATGAAGTACTTCACCCCAGAACTGTACGTCCGTGGTACTTCCGACGATGACGATGAAGTCGATCGCGTCGAGGATGAATGGGAAGAAGTGATCAAGCGCTATCGGCGGCACTACAAGTCTATCGAGGCGAAATTGCCGCCGGAGTTGCGAAAGTTCCACAAGGAGCAGTGTCTGCACGACGCAGAGGTTGACGGACCGGCGATGGTGCAACCGTTCTCTCTCCCGGGGTGTCCGCGCTACGCGATGATCGCCGCTCGGCAGATTAACACCTTGATACCTGAATTCCTGAACACGGTTGCCGTCCTGTTCTACGAAGTGACGGAAGATCCGATGATTGAGAAACCAGTCGACGCTCGGGTGTTCCACGGCCCGCAACCGTACTGGCTTTACGAGGAAGAAGACATCGTCGAGCCGGGTCTGTTTTGCCAGGAAATCCTGGTCAGCGATGGCCGCGTCATCAAGATTCAATTCCGCGATTTCCATTACAGTATCGTGCCGCTGAAACCGGAAGCGGCCTCAGCAAAGGCCAAGAAGCGGGCGCGGCGAAAAGCGTCGGCCTGAAGCAGACGCGATGGCCGCGTGCGGCCTTCTCTGCCAAGCTGCACACGGCGTTGGTGTCTCACTGATCCTTCGCCCGGCTCAGGTACTTCCCGCTCTCCGTATCGATCAGGATCTTCTCGCCGATGCCGATGAACGGCGGCACGTTGATTTTGAGGCCGGTCTCCAGCGTGGCGGGTTTGTACTGGGCGGCGGCCGTCGCGCCTTTCAGGGCCGGTTCCGTGTCGGTCACTTGCAGTTCGACCGTCTTCGGCAATTCGATGCTCAACGGTTTGTTATCGTGGAAGACGACCTGCGTGTTCGTGCCCTCTTTCATATACGGCATCAGTTCACCGACCAGGACCGCGTCGAGCGTCGTCTGATCGAACGACTCGTTGTCCATGAAGACGTAGCCGTCGCTGTCCTTGTAGAGGTACTGCAGCTCGCGCTTCTCCAGGTACGCCTGCTCCACCTTATCTTCGGGGTGGACGCGTTCGACATTGACGAACCCGCTCTTCAGGTTCTTGATCTTGAGTGTCAGTTTGGACGGCAGATTGCCGGGCGTCTTGAGTTCGCGGTCCTGCACGTAGCAGAGATGTCCGTCATGGATGATGACCATCCCCTTGCGAACTTCGCTGTATCGAATCGAGGCCATTGTTCCCTCCTGCGGGAAGTCGAATTCGAGGATACAAAAAGAAATGCTACCGGAACGCTCGAAACTGTCAACGCAAGTCGCCGAGCGGCGGGCGTCCGGAGCACTCCTCTGTATCCTGACGAAGAAGTGCCGCGCGGGCAACCCCGGTTGTGTGCGGCGTCAGGAATTCGATGGTCCGTCGTGGGAGCAAATCATGCGACCGATGGCACTGAACGAGGCAGCCTTGCTCGTCGTGGACGCCCAGCGCGGCTTTACCGTGCTGTGTCCGGAGGAACTGCCGGTGCCGGGCGGTTTGGAGATCGTTCCCTACGTCAACCGGCTTCTCGACCTCAACTGGGCGCGCATCGACGCCAGCCAGGACTGGCATCCGCCGGACCATCGCAGCTTCCTCGGCCGGCGCGATAATCTCTATCCGCTGCACTGCGTCTGGAACACACCGGGGGCCGACTTTCTACCTGGACTGCGTACCGGGCGTTTCGGATCGATCTGGCGCAAGGGCTTTAACCGCGATTTCGAGGCTTATGCCGTCACGGCGCAGCATCCGGGACTGGCCGCGTTGCTGTCGGCGGAGAAAATCGAGACCGTCGTCGTCTGCGGTCTGGCGACGAATATCTGCTGCTTCTACGCCGCCCGCGATCTGCGCCGGGCTGGCTTCCGAGTGGCGATCGTCGAAGACGCCAGTGCCGGCATTGACGTGCCGGCCGCGGGGTTGTTTCAGGTGAGCGCGAAAGAAGAGGGGAAGGCTCTGGGCATCGAATACGTATCGACAGAGGAAGTGATTGCCGCTTGCGGCTTAGCAGGAGAGAGATGTTGAGTCGGAAGCCGTATGGCGTCACCGGCCATCGTTCTTGATCTGCGCGATGACGGCCCGCACCGCATCCACCGGTTGCCCCTTCACACTCACGTCGTAGCGATGAAACTGCGTCGGGTCCTGCTTGTCGCGGAGCATACAGAGGAAGCGGTACTCTCCGCCACTCGGTGTCAGTTCGGGTCCATGCGTCACAGCACCGCGTTGTTGCAACTGCTCAATTCCTTCCTGCACCGTGGCCACCTGGGTCCCACCGGTGGACACGGAGACTGGAACAACCGGAGTAGTCGTCGAGGGAATCGGGCTAGGACCTTGCAAGGTCGCACCCGCCCCCTGTCCGCGCCACACACCAGAGGCAGTAGAAGACGGTGCCGGAATAACGGGAGTGACGGCCGGTGTCCCCTGTCCGCGCCACACCGCCGGGGCAGAGGATGGCGGCACCGTTCCGTTGGAGCCGATCCTCAACTGCGGAGCGGGATCGAGCGTTTGATCGGTCCCGGCAGCAAGGTCCGCGGTGGTCATCTTCGCTGTCGGGGCGGGCAAGCCGGGTAACTCACTCACAGGACCACTGGGCGCTGCCGTGCCAGCGGGGCCTGTCGTCGGACCGGGAGGTAGGGCGGGTGCGTTGCCGTTCATTCCGAACAATGGGTCGTTCTGCACCGGGTTTTTCGCCGTCTCGCCACAGCCGGCCAGGCCGAGAAGGCACAGGGCGGACGCCAGGCGGCGTTGCAGGGCCGAGTTCATCGAACCTCCCGTGCGAAGGACGGGAGGACGCCCACGGTTCATGATTGCTCCCCTACTTGAATTGGGCAGCGCGGATCGTAATCGTAGAGCGTGTCAAACGATCGTCCCACCCGGTCCGGAACACAATGGCCGGTCTACATAGCCTCAGTACAGGGATCATGCAATGCCAGCTTTTCGCATCGCGGTCATCGGCGGCGACGGGATCGGTCCCGAAGTGATCGACCAGGCAATTCGCGTCGCCGACGCCGCCCTGCGCCACGAGTCCGGCGCCGTCCTCGAATGGAATCGACTGCCCTGGAGCGGCGAAAACTACCTGAAAGAAGGCTACATGCTGCCGCCGGACGGCTGGGACGTCCTGAAACGCCACGACGCCGTTTTCCTCGGCGCTATCGGTCATCCCAAAGTGCCCGATCACATCACCCTGCACGGTTTGCTGCTGCCGATGCGGCGCCGGTTCGACCAGTACGTCAACCTTCGGCCGGCGTATCTCTTCGACGGCGTGCAGTCGCCGCTGCGCGACAAGGCCCCTGGCTCGATCGACATGCTGGTTTTCCGCGAAAACACGGAGGGAGAGTACGCCCCGATCGGCGGCCGGCTGTACGAAGGCACTCCGCATGAGATCGCGATCCAGACCAACACGTTCACGCGCCGCGGTTGTGAGCGCATCATGCGGGCGGCTTTCGAGGCAGCTCGGAAACGACCGCGGAGGAAAGTCACGTCGATCACGAAGTCGAACGCCCAGCAGTTCGGCATGGTGATGTGGGACGAGGTGTTCAAGATCGTGGCGGCGGACTACCCGGATGTGCATTCGTCGTCGCTGCTGGTCGATGCGGCGGCGATGGATTTCGTGCGCAAGCCGGAGGCGTTCGACGTGGTAGTGGCGAGCAACTTGTTCGGCGACATCCTGACCGACCTGAGCGCCATCGTCACCGGCAGCATGGGTCTGGCGGCGAGTGCCAACATCAATCCCGAGCGCACTTATCCGAGCATGTTCGAGCCGGTCCACGGTTCGGCACCGGACATCGCGGGGAAGGGCATCTCGAACCCGTTGGCGGCGATTCTGTCGGTCGGGATGCTGCTGGATTTCTGCAACCTGGGTAAGGCGGCGGCGGCGGTGCGGAAGGCAGTGGCCGGGGTGTTGAAGGCGGGGAAGCCGCGGACACCGGATCTGGGGGGCAGCGCTGGGACGAAGGATGTGGGGGACGCGGTGGCGGCGGCGGTGTGAGGGAAACAAACTTGCGTCAAATTGTCGCCCATCGCGTAACAATTAACAGTGGCCCACCCCCATCAGCCCAGAACTGATACGAGCCTCTTGAAATGCGAGACCGTAGCATCAAAGGTGAAGAAGTGAGACCGCTGCCGGCTTGTCCGGCAGGTGAAGCAGTTCGCCAGCTAACCGGGCGTAGAAAACGAGTCCCCTCGACCGCTGCCGGCTGGTCCGGCAGGTGAAGCAGTTCGCCAGCTAACCGGACGTAGAAAACGAGTCCCCTCGACCGCTGCCGGCTGGTCCGGCAGGTGAAGCAGTTCGCCAGCTAACCGAGTAGCTCCCGGAACTGCTTCACCTGCCGGACAAGCCGGCAGGGGTCGAGTGCAAATCCGCGGTTAAGTAGCTCTAGCCGCTGAACTGCTTCACCTGCCGGACGAGCCGGCAGGGGTCTCACTTCCTCACCCTTGATGCTACAGTCTCTGTCGGGATAATCGAACGCTTCGCCGTTGTCGGCCATTATTGTCTCCCGAGTTGCCTTCTGTAAAACCTGACTCTACGAACACTCCGGACTGACTGCGTGAGAGCCAGTCGTTCAAGTCGTTGCCAAATGCTAACGATCCGCGCACGAATCGGATATGATCGTCACTATCCGCGACGATCGACCATCCGCTTCCCGCGACGGAGCCTGCCGGCTATGAAACTCTTCCTTCGTGCAATACTCATCTATTCCGTCCTCGTCTCCGCGACCCGTGCCGCCGAACCGCAACCGCCTGACGACGTGCAGTTCGCGCGCGACGTGCGACCCATCCTCGTCCAGCGCTGCTTCAAGTGTCACGGTCCCGATCAGAAGAAAGGCGGTCTCGACCTCCAGACCGCTGGCGGCGCGACAAAGCTGTTGATCTCCGGCGGGAAGGCGGTTGTTCCAGGCAAGAGCGGGGAGAGTCTGCTTGTGCAACGCATCACTGCAACCGAGCCGGACAAGCGCATGCCGAAGACGGGCGAGGCGCTGTCGCCGGCTCAGACCGCCGTCTTGAAAGCGTGGATCGAGCAGGGTGCGAAATACGATGAACACTGGTCGCTGGTCAAGCCGGTGCGGCACGCCCTCCCGGCCGTCAAGGACCGCAGCTGGCCGCGCAACGGCATCGACTGGTTCGTCCTCACCCGGCTTGAGAAGGAAGGATTGGCACCGGCGCCGGAAGCCGATCGCGCCACCCTGCTGCGCCGCGCCAGTCTCGACCTGATCGGCCTGCCGCCGAGCGTGAAGGACCTCGATGATTTCCTCTCCGACACGGCCCCCGATGCGTATGAGCGCGCTGTCGATAAGCTGCTTGCTTCCCCGCATTATGGTGAGCATCAGGCACGCTTCTGGCTCGACCAGGCGCGTTACGCCGACACCAATGGCTACGAGAAGGACGACCGCCGCTCCATCTGGCCGTACCGCGATTGGGTCATCCGCGCTTTCAATCGCGATTTGCCGTTCGACCAGTTCACCATCGAACAGCTCGCCGGCGACCTATTGCCGAACGCCACGCCGGAACAGCGGACGGCGACCGGATTCCACCGCAACACGATGGTGAACACCGAGGGCGGCACCGACGATGAGGAGTTCCGCGTCGCCGCCCTGGTGGACCGTGTCAACACCACCGCCGAGGTGTGGCTCGGCCTGACGCTCCATTGCAGCCAGTGCCACAACCACAAATACGACCCGTTCGCGCAGAAGGAGTATTACCAGCTGCTCGCCTACTTCAACGGCACGGCCGATCGCGGGCGCAGCAACGACCCGACCATGTCGGTCCTATCGCCGGAAGACGCCGCCCGCAGTGAGGTTCTGAAGGCCCAGATCGCGCAATTGCAAAAGGACGCGGGAGCGAAACCGACGCCGGAGTTCATGGCGAAGATCGCCGAATTGCAGAAGCAGCTCGCCGCGATCAAGCCGACGACGACGCTGGTGATGAAGGAATTGCCGCAGCGCCGGCCGACGAAGGTGATGATCCGCGGCAATCACAAGAACCTCGGCGAGGCGGTGGAGCCTGGCGTCCCATCCCGGCTGCACGGTCTGCCGGCCGATGCCCCTGCGAACCGCCTCGGTCTGGCGAAATGGCTCGTTTCGGCCGAGAACCCGCTGACGGCCCGCGTGACGATGAACCGCATTTGGGCGCGCTACTACGGCCGCGGCTTCGTCGAGACGAGTGAGGACTTCGGCATCCAGGGCGATCTGCCGACGCATCCCGAATTGCTCGACTGGCTGGCGACGGAGCTGATCGCGCAGCAGTGGAGCCTGAAGTCGATGCACCGGCTCATCGTCACATCCGCGACATATCGACAGTCATCGCGTGTCTCGCCCCAGCTGCTGAAGCGCGACCCGTTCAATCGCCTGTTCGCGCGCGGCCCGCGTCTCCGCCTCGACGCCGAGGTGGTGCGCGACAACGCCCTGGCGATCGCCGGCTTGTTGAACCGCAAGGTGTGTGGACCGAGCGTCTTCCCGTATCAGCCGGACGGCATCTGGTTCAATCCGTATAGCGGCGATCGCTGGGTCGTCAGCACCGGCGGCGATCAGCACCGCCGCGGCCTGTACACCTTCTGGCGCCGCACCGCCCCCTATGCCGCGTTCATGGCCTTCGACGCCCCGAGCCGCGAGATCGCCTGCGAGCGCCGCCCGCGCACCAACACGCCGTTGCAGGCTCTGGCCACGCTGAACGACAAAGTCTTCGTCGAGGCATCGGCCGCCCTGGCCCGGCGCATGGTAGCGGAGGCGAAGGGAGAGCGCGAGTGGATCATCTACGGTTTCCGTCTGTGTGTCGCGCGGACGCCGACGGAGCGCGAGGTTGAACTACTGAGGAAGCTGTACGCTGAGAACATGGAGAAGTACCGCAAGGACGCGGCAGCCGCGGCGGCGATGGTGAAGAACGGCGGAGCGCTGCCGCCGGGCGTCGAGGCGGCGGAACTGGCGGCGTGGACCGTGATTGCGAACGTGCTGCTGAATTTGGATGAGACGATTACGAAGGAATGACACTGCGTGGGGCAGACATTCTTGTCTGCGTTAGCTGGCATAGAATGAAGTTGGTTTCTGACTATGCGATCAGTGTGCGGCCGACGGAGTCTGTGTCATGTACTTCCGCTTGAAGGTAGACAAGGCAATTCAGGCCATCGGTGTCTTGTTTCGCGCCGACCAGGTGTCCCACATGAACTACATGCGGGTATTGAAGCTCCTCTATATCGCCGATCGTGAATCCTTGCGAGAGACCGGACGGCCGATTACCGGCGGACGGGTAGCAGCGATGGAGCGAGGTCCGGTTCTCGAAGAGGTCTACGATCTGATCCGAGGCCAGCATCTGGAGATGCCGCTCTGGGACGAGCATTTCCAAAAAGACCACTACAACCTGAAGCAGGTGAAGGACCCTGACGTGCGACAACTGTCGCGGTACGAAATCCGAAAGCTGCAAGAAGTTGCGCAGACTTACGCCGAGCAGGATGAGTGGGATCTAGTCCGATTGACTCACGCGTTCCCCGAGTGGCAAAAGAACGATCCCGGAAAGTCTTCGCGCCCGATCCCCCTCCGCGACACATTAGAAGCGGTCGGACAGGGCGCCGCGGTTGAGGAAATTCTTGACGAGGCATGTGAGAAAGCCCGGATCGAGAGACTCTTCGGGAGGTAGTCCCGCATGGTCGCAGGAGATACCTTCATCCGAACAGACGCAGACAAGCACCTTTGGATCGTCCTCTCGGACCCTGCGCTGGACCCGGATCACGTCTTGATCGTCAATCTGACCACCCTCGACGCCCGTAAGGAACAAGTGTGTATCCTGAAGCGCGGCGATCACCCCTGGATCACCCATGACACCTGTGTGAACTACGCCGATTCCCTGGTGACCACATTGGCGAAGCTGAACGCCGCCAAGGCCGGGAGTGCGCTGCAGATGAAGGCGTCCCTGTCACTCGAAGTTTTGAAGAAAATCCGAGACGCTGTTGCCGACTCCGAACGGATGCCGCTTGCCAATGCGGATGTGTTGATCGAACAAGGTCTCGTGGATTTATAGACGTGCGCGAAACACAAGCGGGAGACGGCCAACGAAAAAAGGCGTGACCGCACGGGTTGCCCCGCCGGCCACGCCTCACAAGGAGAGGCTCCTATTGCCATAGGAGTCCGAAGTGGTCCTCGATCGAAGAAAAGGATGCGGGCCCTTCGGAGCCTCTTCACAGAAGACACTTCATTCTATCCCCCGAATCCATCCAGGGGAAATAGCAAAACGAGGAAAAATCGTCTGCGCAGGCCGATTGTAACGATTGGGCGAGATTTGCGGCCTCACTTTTTCTCCTTCGTCAGGTGCTTATCGAACCAGTCGGCGCAGGTGTCGAAGTCGAGCAGCAACGTCGTCCAGCCGTGGCCCGCGCCTTTCTTCACGATCAATTCCGCCGTTACGCCCGCCTCCTTCAGTTTGGCCAACATCACCTCCGACTGTTGCAGCGGCACCAGCTCGTCCTTGTCGCCGTGGATCAGCAAGGTCGGAGCGGACATCTTCGTCACGTGGTAGATCGGGGAGATCTTCTTCGTGATTTCGCGCAGCTTGGCCTTATCGGTCACGGGGAAGAAACGCGCCTTGGCCCGGTCGAACTCCTGATAATCGACCGCCGCGGTGAAGGGCGGTTGCAAGTCGCGGTCGATCAGCTCGTTGCCCGCCTTGCCGTAGTTGAGGAAGTCGGTCGGCGGAAAGAACGCACACACGGCTTGCACGCGGCTGGAGACGCGGTCGATCGGATCCTGCGCCTTGGGATCGCCGTCGGTTCCGGCGGTGCCCTGCATCAGCGACAGGTGGCCGCCGGCCGAGGCGCCGAGGATACCGATGCGCTCCGGGTCGATGCCGTGCTCCTTGGCATTAGCGCGGACGAAGCGAACGGCCCGGTGCATGTCTTCGAGGATCTCCGGCACCGTGAATTTCGGCTGGCTGCCATGCACGACGGCAAAGACCGTGTAACCGCGTTTCAGGAGCGGCCCGTAGAGGACCGGCATGATCATCTCCGGCCGGGAGAACCAGCCGCCGCTGGCCACGCAGAGGACGGCGGCGCCGTTGGGTTTGGCCGGCTTGAAGACGTCCATCGTCAGGGCCAGGCCGAACTTTCGGCCATAGATCACGTCGTGCGTCCGCTTGTATTCGGGGGCATCCTGCGCCCGGACCGGAGAGGGAGCCAGCACCACCAGCGTGAGGAGCAGCAGCAATCGTTGCATGTCGATTTCCTCGGGAATTTCTCTCGTTCACGTTTCGCGTACCACACAAGGCTGCGAAACGTACACCTCTTCTGCAAAGGATCGGCGTTTGACTTTGGGCGTCGTCCCAGTATGACGCTCGTCGTGGTCCGCTGCAAGGTACAGAGACACAATCGAGCGGGCGGTTGGTTCCGTTGCGGTCGCCTACAATAGTAAAGGGGATGAAGAGTACGCGGAGGGTGAAGCCATGCCGCCGTCTCATTCGGAGCGTATGCACGCGATCCCGATGGCCCTGCGCAATGCGATTGTCATTCCGTTCGTGGTGCTCGGTCTCGGTCTTGCCGTCTGGTCTTGGTGGTCGGAGATCTTGCTGTACGGTTGGCTGAAGAAGGCCCAACTTTACCTGATGCATGGCTCCTTTTATCCCTTCGGCACCTGGGTGATCGCGATGGTGTTTACCCCTCTCTTTTCCGCTCTCCCCGCCATGCTGATTTTGGAAATCATTATCCTGCTCAAGGTCTTTCCCGTCCCCGATCCGCCGCCTGGCGAGGCCGGCCGCTCCGGCACCAAGCGCGATAAGTCGAAGGGCGTCCGCGGCTCCGGCGACGTCCCAGCTCGTTCTCCCCGGCCGCCGTCGCTACCGGGATCGTCGGATCGCTTCAGTTCATAAGGCCGCCGCTTCGTTTTCGTTTAGCCGCGAGCTTTTGCGAGCGCTTGAATCCAAACGCTCGCAAAAGCTCGCGGCTAAACGAAGCGGCGAGCTTTTGCTATCGTTACAGGGACATCGTCCTGCCCCCATCGCGGAGACTGCCGTCATGCCGGTCATTCCTCTTTCCCAGGTCGCTGTCCATCTGCGTCCTGAAGATAACATCGCCGTCGCCTCCCGGAATCTGCCCGCCGGTGCCGAGATCCAGATCGACGGCCGGGCGGTCACTCTGCCGCAGCGCGTCGGTCTCGGCCACAAGCTGGCCCTGCGTCCGATCAAGAAGGGCGAGGCGGTCTACAAGTACGGCCAGATCATCGGCTTCGCGAGCCAGGACATTTCGCTCGGCGGCCACGTCCACGTCCAGAACGTCTCCGCCGACGCCTTCGAGCGCGACTACGCCTTCTGCCGCGATTGTCCGCCGCCGCCGGCTCCCGCTGCGAGCCGTACTTGGCATGGGCTACGACCGCGGCCCCGAACGGCCTGATCACCAGCGCTACGGCAGCCGCAACTACATCGCCGTCATCAGCACCGTCAACTGCTCGGCCAGCACCAACAAGTACATCTCCGAGCGGTTCCGTAACGGCGATCTACTTAAGCAATATCCAAACATCGACGGCGTGCTGGCGATCACACACAAGGCCGGCTGCGCCATGCAGTACGGCGGTGCCGATCACAACCAGCTCGACCGCACGCTGGCCGGTTTCGCCAAGCATCCCAACGTCGGCGCCTACATCCTCCTCGGCCTCGGCTGCGAGACCGGGCAGGCGATTCACCTGATCGAGAATCAAGGCCTGGTCCAGCTCGAACGGTTCGCGCAAGCCGCCGGCGGTTATCACCATTCAGGAGTGCGGCGGCATCAGCAAGACAGTTGAGGCCGGCGTCGCGCGCCGTCGCCGAGTTGCTGCCGCGGGTCAACGACGTGAAGCGCGTGCCATTGACGGCGGACAAGATCATCCTCGGCACCAACTGCGGCGGCTCCGACGGCAACAGCGGCGTGACGGCCAACCCGGCGCTGGGCGTCGCCAGCGATCTACTCGTCGCCCAGGGCGGCACGTCGATCATCGGCGAGACGTCGGAGATTTACGGCGCGGAACATCTGCTGACGCGCCGTGCCGTCAGCCGGGCGGTCGGCGAGAAGCTGGTCGAGCGCATCAAGTGGTGGGAGTGGTACACCGGCATCTTCGGCACGGAGATCAACAACAATCCGTCGCCGGGCAACAAGGAAGGCGGCCTGACGACGATCTACGAGAAGTCGCTCGGCGCCATCGCCAAGGGCGGCAGCACGGCGCTGGTGGACGTGGTCCACTACGCAGAGCCGGTGAAGGCGAAGGGCTTCGTGGTGATGGACACGCCCGGTTACGATCCCGTGAGCATGACCGGCATCGTCGCCGGCGGGGCGAACGTGCTGGTCTTCACCACCGGCCGCGGCTCCGTGTTCGGCTGCAAGCCGGCGCCGTCGATCAAGGTGGCGACCAACACGCCGATGTACACGCACATGATCGACGACATGGACGTCAACGCCGGCGTGATCCTCGACGGCACGCCGGTGGACGCGGTTGGCCGGCAGATTTTCGAGATGATCCTGGCCGTGGCGAGCGGGCAGAAGACCAAGAGCGAGCTGAACGGCGTCGGCGAGGAGGAGTTCGCGCCGTGGTCCATCGGGCCGACGTTGTGATCCATCGTTTCGACTGATGAGGAGCGACTATGAGCAGTATCCTGGCCATTGGAATGCTGGAGGGGGCGATCATCGGCGGTATTGCCGGCGGCGTCGCCGCTGCGGTTGCGGCGTTCTTGATCAAGGGAAGCCGTGTCCGAAGTGCGGCAAGCCGCTGCCTGTACCGTGGGTTCGGCCGCCGAAGGAGTGCCCGAAGTGCGGCTGCCGGCTGGACAGATTGGGAAACAGGCTTAAGGAGGAGGAAGGATGAACCAAAAACTGTCCTTGCCGAAAGTGCTGACACTGGAAGAGACGGCACGCTTTCTGCGCGTGCCGAAGAAGGATGTGCAGGAGTTGGCGGAAAAAGGGATGATTCCGGGGCAACAGTTCAAGAAGACCTGGCGGTTCCTAGAATCGGCCCTGGAAGACTGGCTGCGTGGTACGAAGCCGATTGACAGCCGAGCGGCTCAGCTCGCTCAAGCAGGACGCCTCGCCGACGATGAGACCTTGTTACCAATGCTCGCCGAAATCTATAAGGCACGCGGTTGCCCCGAAGTCGAAGAAAGCTCCAACGACTGATGCACCTGCTCGACACCGACACATGGACCCATTTGCAACGGGGACATCCGCGCGTTGTACAGGCTAGGCGAGAGGTGCCTGATCCAGAGGTCCATGTTACTATCGTGACCTGGATCGAAGTGCTGCAGGGAAGATTCGATGCTCTCCTCAAAGCGGCGAACGCTGCTGAACTCACGAGGGCACAAATCAACCTGTCTCGCGATAGAACGGCCCTCGAGGAATGGGATCCGATCCTCGTGAACGAGTTAAGCAGTGCAATTACCGATCGACTGCGTTCGACCAAGGTATTGAAAAAGATCGGCCGCCGCGACCTCCTGATTGCGAGTATCACTCTCGCTCACAACGCCGTTCTGGTCACGCGCAACCTACGGCATTTCCGCCAGGTGCCGCAGCTGCGACTCGTCAACTGGGTTGATTGAACACTCGCTTCTGCGTAAGCGTGGCTCCAAGAAAAGCTGCCTCATCACGCGGCGTCATCGACGGAACGGCCGCAGGCGCGAGCGAGAATGGCGGCAGGTGATTCTCCCGGCAGCGCCAGAACCGACGTGCCGATGAAGAACGAATGTTCGAGCGCGAAACGACCGCGGAGGACGGCGTGACTGCACGCGTCGGTCATCGCCACCCAGGCCGATCCCGGCGGGAACGACCAGAGTTTTTTCCTGCCCTTCTCCTGAAAAGAATCCTCGCGCTTCAGGAAATCGTAGAAGCGAAGCATGAAATTATCGTAAGCGGAGCGCGGTCTCCGGCCCGGATGAAAGATGCGCAGAACCGTATCACCGACCTGTTCAAGCCAGCTGGCGTTGCGGCGCGGCAGCCCAGCGCGTACGCCATAACTCTCGAACAGCTTGTCGAACGGGTCGGACGTCAGCCAGACACGCGATTCTTTCGGATTGACATTTGCGAAAACCCGCAGGATGCGTCGGCCGTGTGAGGGCCGATTGGGGAAGGCATCGACGTGGAGCAAATCGTTGCGAGCCGTGTGGCTCAAGCACCGAGTCGCTTCTTCCTCGGATCGGAAAGAGACGCGGTCGAGAGTGATACCTCCGCCGTAGCGTGAGAAGGTTTCATGCACCCACTGAGTCACGGATCTGGAAAAACCGTCGAGCAGGTTCCGCAGCCGATCGGTCTGCGGTAGTTTCATCCGAGCGTGGCCGCCGACACGACCGGAAAAGGGATTATAACTGATGTTCTTGTGGGTGAACCGCCCAAGGCGCTGGCTGAGAAGGAACGTCGTCTCGTCGCCGGTCGGAAGCAAAAACGGACATTGCGGGTAGAAGATCAGCTCGCCGCGCTCCAGGCGTTCTTCGAGTGGCACAACCGAAGGATCGAGCGGTCCTTCCACCATGGCCATGGCCTAGCCTCCGCTGGCGCAGACTGAGTGCGGTGTTGGTATTGGATACAATACCGTAGTACGCAAGTTCCTCCCCGACTGTAGGACGGATTTGCAATCCGTCCGCGCATCGGACGGATTGCAAATCCGTCCTACATGAGTTTCTTTCATGTCGGAGCGATCAATCGCGCTGATAGCCGTTCAAAGCAACGCCGTTCAGACCGACGGTTTCGGTGAAGACCGGTGAAGCGACCCGTGGAGCTTGTTCCGGTTCCGGTGCCGGCGACCACGGCAAGCCCAGGATGAAGCGCGTCGGCACACCGAGTCGAGGCGGATCGAAGCGCACATCTCCGCCCTGTAGGCCGGCGAGCCGCCAGGCAGTGGGCAGACCGAGGCCGCGCCCGCGCCCGGCACTGCGGCCGGAGAAGAAGGGATCGAACAGGTGCGCCCGCTGCAGTTCGTTAGGTCCGGAGCCGCTATCTTCCACCGACACCTCGACGCGCCCGTGAGCGGGCGCACTCAGCACGATTCGTGTCCAACCTTCCACCGGCGCTGCCTCGATGCCGTTGCGCAGTAGATGGATCAATGCCGACTTCACCTGCTCTCGGTCGGCATGAACGCGCACTCGGGCAGTCCCCGCATGAGCTTCGAGCCGGACATGCCGCTGCTCGGCGAGATCGTGCAGCGTGGCACTCACCTCCGTGAGCAGCTCAGTCAGATCGAACCAGGCGGGGCGCGGCGGCGTCGGGCGGGCAAACTGCATCAGATCGCGCAACAGTCCGTGAATACGCTTGGTCTGGGTGATGATCGCCTGGAGCGATTTGCGTGGCCCATCGGCGCCGTCGGCCGTAAACCACTCGGCGGCGTGGGAGAGGACGTACTGCGCCTGTCCGGAGATGACCGCGAGCGGATTGTTGATCTCGTGTCCGGCGCCCGCGGCGAACTCCGCCATGGCCGCGAGCTTGTTCGCACGCAGTCTCTCGGCCGCATCGACGGCATGACATTCCAGGGCATCGTGCAGTCGATCGGCCTCGTCCTCGGTCCGACGGCGAACCGCGTCGCCTCGGAGACGCCGATTTTCGGCAGCCACGACGAGCAGATCGCGCAGCAGCGGCACCTGGCGCGGATCCTGCCATACGGGTGTCGATGCTGGCGCGGGCAGGTCGAGGCGGCTCAGTTCCTCGGGAAGCAAGCCGAGCGCTACCGCATCTGCCGCGACGTCTCCGACCACCTCGCCCAGGCTGAATCCACGTTCGCCGGCCAGTGCGATTGCCAGGCGGCCCAGATGAACCAGATCGCCATCCGCCCCCAGCGCGATCGCGGCATCCGCAGGCAACCCCAGATGGCCCACGATTGTGCTCAACCAGTTCGGCAGGTTCCAGTATCGAGTCAGTCGCCGAGCGAGAGCGGCGGCGTCGATACCCCAGTGCCGGCGCTGGGCCTCGACAGGTTGCGTCCTCGACGCTGGATCGTCGAGGCAGGCTAAGACGGCGGACGTGTTGAGAGTACACGCCGCGTACCAACCGAGAGGAGTCAGCAGGCCGAGAATCCAGGCGGTCTGCGGGTCGATGCGTCCGGTTCTGCGCGCGACGGCTTCCGCGATCTGGGCGCGGACAAGTCCGGTGTGGAAGATGGAGCGGATCGAGGGAGCGTTCCAATCGGCAGAAAGCGGCGTATTCGTGTCGAGGTGGTTGAGAACCTCGTCGAGTAAAGCAGGTGAGTCGAGCCGGTCGGCAAGGGTGACGCCGGGTTGCCGGAGAACGAGGAGGACCGCACCGGTATCGGAACGGAGCGCCTCCCAGGTTTCCGATGAGGGAAGCCGCCCGAGAGCGGTCAGGGCGGCAGCGCCAGGGCAGAGCCAGGGGAGGCGAACGACCGCTTCCCGGAGATCGGTCCCGGCGAGCGCCGAACAGCAGTGTTCGGCTGAGTCCCTCACGGCGCGAACTCCTTCCGTGGAATAATGTTTTGGGGGGCGATCTGCCGCTTGCTTCCAAGCCCGCAGCGCCAGCAAAGGTTGTCCTTGCTGGCGCTGCGGGCTTAGAGGCGAGCGGCATTTCTTCAAGCGGTCGCGGCCGGTTCCAGTTCGAGCAGCTGGCACATGCGCTCGACCAGGTAGTCGATCTCGAACGGCTTGTGCATGAAGTCGTCGGCCCCGGACAGGCGCAACTCCTGGATCTTGTCTTCCTCGATCATGCCGGAGATGCACAGGATGCGCACATCCTCGAGGGCGGGGTCAGCGCGGACGCGGTGACAGACCTCGCGGCCGTTGATGTCCGGCAGCATGACGTCGAGGACGATCATGTCCGGCCGGTATTCCTTGACCATCATGCCCGCGTCGAAGCCGTTGTTGGCCGTGCGTATCTCGAAGCGTCCGTCTTCTTCGAGCGATTTCGTGATCAGATCGACGATGTCGGGGTCGTCATCGACGACGAGGACTTTCCGCTTCCCGCTTTCGAGCGCGTCGGTCGGGATGCCGTTGTCCTTCATAAAGCGGTGCAGTGCTTCGCGGGGGATGCGGCGGAATTTGGATCCGGGCACCCGGAAGCCTTTGAGCTGGCCGTTGTCGAAGCAGCGGATGATGGTCTGTTGGCTTACCTTGCAGATCTTGGCAGCTTCGCCGGTCGTAAAAACGGTTTTCATGCGTCGTCCATCCCTTGCTGGCGCAAAGCCAGCCGCACGAGTGTGGCTACCGGGGTCTTTCCGCGGGACTCCCGAGAGCCGATATCGTCCCTGACTAGCCTCATTCCCATCCGTCAATCAACGCGACGGCGTGAGAGCCGCTCGACGCAGTTGATTCAATCACGGTGTGTACTCAGGCCGCCATCTCACCCCTCACCCTACCCTCTCCTCTCCCCTGAGGGGAGAGGGTTCTAATGGAACCCTCTCCCCTCAGGGGAGAGGAGAGGGTGAGGGGTGAGAGGCCTACGTTAATTTCGGCCCTGATTCCCCTCGAGGCGGCGTCTTGGGCGAAGTCCGCCCCTTATTCAGATGGTGCCAGGACAAGTCAGCGAGGGGGAATAACCAATTCACTCCAACCAGCGCGATTATAACCGGCTTGGTAGGGCTGTCAACGCCACTCGCCGGAGTGAGGTAGCTCTAACCTGTTTACTCCACCGTACTTCCTTGTGGTATCGAGACTTTCTTTCCCAGATGGAAAATATATCGCGGCTTGCCCGATCCTCTCATTCTAGTCAGGTACTCCGTCCGGTGAGAAGTTTGCTTATCTGCGTCCCTTCGCTTTCTTCATCGGCTTACCTGACCCCGTTCATCGATGGAAAAGAACCTAGATTGCCTATTTGTTCGGAATCGGCGTCGGAACCGATGTCAATCGAATGTAGCCTATTCCAGATACATTATGATAATGGCCAGGTCCGCCGGGCAGATACCGCTGATTCGTCCTGCCTGCCCCAGGTTCGCAGGCCGGATACGGCTCAGCTTCTCCTTCGCCTCAGCCCGGAGTTGAGGCACCGCGGCGTACTCGAAGTGGGCCGGGATCGACCGTGACTCCATGCGTTGAAACCGCTCCACTTCCGCCGCTTGCCGGGCGATGTAGCCGCTATACTTGGCTTCCAGCAGCACCTGTTCGCGCACGTTTGCCGACGTCCCCAGACCTCCGACCTCGGGGCAGATTGCCTCGATTTGCGGCCACTCAATTTCAGTCCGCCGCAACCACTGTTCCAGCGTGTCGCCGTGATGGCGATGGCTCCTCAAGAACGCCGTCAACTCGGCGATGCCTCGTTCCTTCTTCTCATACAGCTGCCACGCCTCGTTCGTCACCAGACCGACTCGACGACCGAGCGCGGTTAGCCGGCGGTCGGCGTTGTCGTGCCGGAGCAGCAGACGGTACTCGGCTCGGCTTGTGAACATGCGATACGGCTCATCGACCCCCTTGGTGACCAAGTCGTCGATGAGCACGCCGATGTACGCCTGGCTGCGATCGAGGATCAGCGGCGGCTCGCCCTTAATCTTCAGACCCGCATTGACGCCGGCCATCAGCCCCTGGGCCGCGGCCTCTTCGTACCCTGTCGTGCCGTTGATCTGCCCGGCGAAGTACAAGCCGGCGACGTACTTCGTCTCCAGGGTCGGCAGCAGCTGGGTCGGCGGGGCGAAGTCGTACTCCACAGCATAGCCCCAGGCGCAGGACCTCTGCGTTCTCCAAACCGGGGATCTGCTGGAGCATGGCTTGCTGGACATCCTTCGGCAGACTGGTGCTGATGCCGTTGCAGTAGTATTCGAGGGTGTTGCGCCCTTCCGGTTCGAGGAAGATCTGGTGGCGATCCTTGTCGGCGAAGCGGACCACCTTGTCCTCGATGGAGGGGCAGTAGCGCGGTCCGCGCCCCTGGATCTGGCCGCTGTACATGGGGGCGCGGTCCAGGTTGGCGCGGATGAGGTCGTGAACGACCTCGTTGGTGTAGGTGATGTGGCACATCATCTGCGGTTGGGTGATGCGCTCCGTGGCGAAGCTGAACGGCCGCGGATTCTCGTCGCCGGGTTGCGGTTCGCACTTCGCAAAGTCGATGGTGCGGCCGTTGAGCCGGCACGGGGTCCCCGTCTTGAAGCGGGCGAGTTGAAAGCCGCAGGATGTAAGACTGTCGCTGAGCGCTTCGGCAGTACCATCGCCGGCACGACCGCCGCGCATCTTCGCCTCGCCGGTGTGCATGATCGCCTTGAGGAAGGTGCCGGTCGTCAGCACGACGGCTTTGGCACGGTAGAGCGTCCCACCCGCGGCGAGGACGCCGGTGACTTTCGCCGCTTGCGGCTTAGCATCCGCGCTTGCTAAGCCGCAAGCGGCAAGCAGCAATCCCTCCACCATCTCCTGGCGCAGCGTCAGGTTCGGCTGCGCTTCGACGGTATGTTTCATCGTGAACTGATAGAGCTTCTTGTCGGCCTGGCGCGCGGCGAGTGCATCGCCGGCCCCTTGGTGAGGTTGAGCATGCGGAACTGAATGGCGCTGGCGTCAATGCACTTGCCCATCTCGCCGCCGAGGGCGTCGATCTCACGGACGATCTGCCCCTTGGCGACGCCGCCGATGGCCGGGTTGCAGCTCATCTGCGCAACGGCGTCGGCGTTCATGGTCAGCAGAGCAGTGCGCAACCCCATCCGGGCGGCGGCCAGTGCCGCTTCGACACCGGCGTGCCCGGCGCCGACGACGACGATGTCGAAGTCGAAGGTGAGTGGATACATCGGATGGACCTCGTGTGTACGCTTGTTAGCACGCCGCGCAAGCAAGTGGCCTAACAAGGCCACTTGCTTGCGCGGCGTGCTAACAAGCGTGCTCACTCACTTGCAAACAACCCGCGCCGCTTTTCCGCGGCGACGACGATGCGCTCGGCATCCTCGGACAGCAGGTAGCGTTGTTTCACCATCTCATCGCAGTGAGCCGATAAGCGACGTTTGTACTCCGTAAAGGAACCGTAGCGCTCTTCCAGCGACGGCCGTGGATCGCCGAGCTGCTTTCGCCTCGACCTTCGTTTTCGCGAACGGGATGTACGAACCCATCAGGCTCGCCAGTTCGTCCTCGGCTCCCACATCGCGGCGGCGCAGGTTCCAGCCGGTGTACGTCGCCACCGGAACCGCCACCTCGGCCGGCAGCAGAGTTCCCAGGTCGTTGCCGTCTGCCCCGCTTTTCGGCACTTTCACGACGTAAGGAGCCGAGAAGCTTCGGCGGCTCGACGGTGATGATGCCCTTACTGGCGAAGTCGGGACCGAAGTCACGTGGCGATGGGCGCTGGATCACTTCAGGATAACGCACTCCGGGCAGCGCCGGGAAGCCGCTTTCTGACTGCCGCCAGCCGACGAGCGTGCCCTTGTCGATCCGCGGATACACGCTCGGCGGCGGAGTCTTGTCGTTCTTGACCCAGTCGTCGAGGGCGTCGAGCAGCGCCCGCAACTGCGGCTTGTAGTCGCCGGGATTGGCGAGGTTCTCGGCGATACCGCGTCCAGGCGGATCGGCGGCCGGACCGTGCTGCGTGCCGCCGAAGCAATAGATCCGCACCGATTCCGGGATGTCCGCGTCTTTCTCGCCGAGCGGATCGGTGTGGACCAGCGACCCGCTGCGGTGCCAGTACTCGGCGGCGCTCTGCGTGTGCATGATCTTCGGCAACGCGGCCGGATTCTCTTTCAGCGATGCGCCGCAGGATGCCGTCGGTGCGTTTCGAGAACGGATCGGTGCCTTCGCCGTAGGTGAACGGGAAGATGTCGGTGGGGTAAAGGTGTTCCTCGTGCTGGGCGTTGTGCCGCGTCGGCTGGGCGAAGCGGTGGTTGAAGAAGCCGAGGCCGCCGCCGGCGACGTGCGGCATCAGACCGTCGAAGACGCGCCGGCCCTGCTCGTCGATGTTGAAGTTTTGATAGACGAAATGCCGCAGAAAGCGGCCGCTCTGCGACACGCCGAAACCGTGCGTCCGCTCGATGGCGGACTTGCCCTGCGCGCATGTGCAGCGGGTTCCGGTCGCTTCCGTCATAGCGGAGGAACGAGATCAGATCGCGCGTCGCGGCCAAGCCGAGACCCTGAACGATCGGCCCCTCGGCCTCGCAGACCAGCTCGTAGAGGTAACCAGGCCGAAAGCCGCCCGCAACCCGACAGCGGATCTGTGCCAGCGTCCCTGACACACCCTGCTCGGCCTTCGGGATCGGTTGTCGTTCCAGCGACCACTGCCCGCGCGGAATGACGACGCGCTCGATCCGTCTCGCGCTTCCGCCAGGTCAGGACGCCCTCGGCCTCGCCTTTCGCGGAGGGCGAATAGCTGCCGTGCCCTTCGCGCCGTGACAGCGGCATCGTCTCGGCCGGCGCGTCGGCGACCATCTCATAGCGCACGATGCCGCGGATCGGCTTGCCGCCGTCGGTCGCAACCGGCGCACGCAGCAGGAGACGATTGTTGCCGGGCAGCAACTCGCCGATCCAGCCGCACCAGACGACGGTGTAGCCGCGGCGGAAAAGGAAACCATTGCCGGCGTCGGCCATCGTCTTCGGATCGTTGCCACCGCCGCCGCTGTTGAACATGCCGAGGGCCAGCTTGTTGCCGCGATTGTTCACGTCGTACAGCAGAGCGCGGTTGCCTCTCGCCAGGTCTTTCGGGACGAGGAGGAAGACGTCGGCCTCGAACTCGACCTTGCCGTCGGCGTTGCGCGGCGCCAGATGCAGATCGACGATGTCCTTGTTGCGCGGATGCTTCGGATCGACGGCGAAGTGCGCGACGCCGATGAGTCTCTCATACGGCCCGGTATCGCCGAAGGCCGCGCCACCGGCGAACGGCTCGCGGCGAGAGATATCGAGGGACTTCAACTCGGCGCGGGCCGATGCAGAGAACACCAGAACGAGTAGCGCGACTGGAATGATACGAGACATGAATGACCCCGGTTAGTCCGGATGAATCACCACAATGGAAGACAGTGTTCTAAGATACGCTGGGATGGATGGGACGGCTTCTCTCGGTCGTTGCGTGGAACGTGTTTTTCGATTCGCGGCCTGCTCCGACTTCTTCTTTCCCTTTGGCCTAGTCGAAATCGAGTTTGCGTCGCCGACACCGTTCGAGTAGGCTGCGATGGCACCCATTTCAGAGGGAGGTTCGATCATGCAAAGCCCGTTTCCCGGCATGGACCCGTACCTGGAACAGCACTGGGGCGACGTTCATCACAATCTGATCAGCTTTGCGGAAGGCTGGCTCAACGAACGTCTCCCGCGCGAGTTGCGCGCCAGGGCCCAGGAGCGCATCCTGGTCGAATTGCCGGGCGAAGAGCGTGTGTACATTCCGGATGTCCGCGTCGTGGAGCGCGACCGACCGGAACCAGGCGGAACAGCCGTCGCGGCTTCCGACGTCACGATGGCTGAGCCGTTGGAGGTCCCTTTTCTGGAGCCTGAGACGCAAGGTTTCCTCGAAATCATCGACTCGAGCACCCAGCGCCGGGTGGTCACCGTCCTAGAGTTTCTCAGCCCATCGAACAAGTACGCGGGGCCTGGACGCGAGCTGTATCGCCAAAAGCAGCGCGACCTGGCGAAGGGTGAGGTCAGCCTGGTGGAAATCGACCTGCTGCGGGCCGGTCCGCACGTGATGCAAGTACCACTCGCTCAGATTCCGCCTGTTTACCGCACACCCTACAAGGTATGTGCTCATCGCAGCTGGAAGGCGAAGGCGGAAATCTACCGTCTTCCCCTGCGCGAGCGTTTACCGGCCATTCGTGTGCCGTTGCGCCAGACCGACGCCGATGTGCCGCTGGACCTGCAAGCCCTGATCGCGCAGGTATACCGCCACGGCCGGTACGACGACATCGACTACACGGTGCCGCCCGTGCCGCCGCTCGATCCGGATGATGCCGCATGGGCCGACGAGCTTTTACGGTCGGCGGGCAAGCGGCCAGCTGCCGCTCCTCCGGCTTCTTGAGGTCCGCCGTGAACCAGAGCTAATGGATGATTCATGTGGAGGTTTCAAGCCCGTGGCCAGAAGCACCGTCATCAAACCGACGCACAAGGCAATCCAGCGCTGACTATCAGGCGCTACAGACCTACGGCGTGCATGGCGTCACGCACGAAGGCGCTGGAGACAGCCTTTCAGCGCCTTCTCGCCGACACGGCCACGGCACACGGCTGGACGCTGATCCCGAAACAGAATCTCAAGGTCGCCAAGAAGAACATCGTTCCCGACGGCACGATGCGCGACCTGTTCACGGCACGCCGCGGTTTCTGGGAGGCCAAGGACACCGACGACGACCTCGACGCGGAAATCAGCAAGAAGATCGCCAAGGGGTATCCGACCGGCAACATCATCTTTGAAGATACGCGCGTCGGCGTCCTCTTCCAGGGCGGCAAGGAGTGCTACCGGTTCGACCTGACGAAACCTGAGAAGCTGGCTGCCTGCTCAACGAGTTTTACGCCTACACTGAGCCGGAGATTGAGGGCTTCCAGGAAGCCGTGGAGGAGTTCAAGAGCCGGGTGCCGGAGCTGGCGAAGGGGCTGGTCGATATCTTGACAGCCGCCCACAAGAACAACAAGAAGTTCCAGGCCGCATTCGACAGCTTCTTCACGGTCTGCCAGCAGACGCTCAACCCGAACATCAGCCGGGCCGCCGTCGATGAGATGCTGGTGCAGCACCTGCTGACCGAACGGCTCATCCGCAAGATTTTCGACAACCCCGAGTTCACACGCCGCAACGTGATCGCCGCCGAGGTCGAGAAGGTGATCGCCGCCCTGGTGAGCATGAGCTTCGACCGCGACCAGTTCCTGCGTTCGCTCGACCGCTTCTACCGGGCCATCGAGGCGGCCGCCCACACGCTGGAGGACTTCAGCGAGAAGCAGCACTTCCTCAACACGGTCTACGAGCGTTTCTTCCAGGGCTACTCGGTCAAGGTCGCCGACACGCACGGCATCGTCTACACGCCGCAGGAGATCGTCGATTTCATGTGCGCCAGCGTCGCCTAGGTGCTGGAGACGGAATTCGGGCCGACGCTTGGTTCGCCGGGTGTGAACGTGCTGGACCTGTGTACCCGGACAGATGCCCTCTAATAGTTTCCCGGACGGCACTAGCAACACTCGCGCGCCTCGCCTGAATATCGATGAGATTCGCTCAAGAACGCCCATCTCCTCTTGACAACCACACCTTGACACTCAATCATGGAAGCTAGCTAATTAATCTATGGAGTCGATTATGACAAACTACGAAGGCGCAACCGAGGTGCCAGTCAGCACCGCAAACGGGAACGAGGGAGCGCCGCTCGACTTCGGGCAAGAACTGCAAGCTCTAGCTGCGATTTTGAAGGCTCTCAGTCCTCTGACTGCAGACGCACGGAAGTTCGTTCTGCGGACGGCTTCTGATCGGCTTGGCATTTCTTCGGCCGTGGACACACCCAAGGAAAGACCGGCATCGGTCAGCAGCTCCAATTCAGCGCCACAATCCGGAGGGCTTGAGGGAACTAGCCCCAAGGATTTCCTGCGGATTAAGAAGCCAACGACTGAGTCGCAGAGGATGGTCTGCCTGGCTTTTTACCTCACGCACGCAGTCGGGAAACCCCATTTCAAGACCCAGGACCTCACAGCCCTGAACACAGAAGCTGCTGGCGGTAAATTCTCTAACCCTAGCATGACTGTCCGAAACGCCACGACCCAGAGCCACTTTCTTGCGCCGGGCCGAAAGGCACCAAGCAGATTACAGCCCTCGGAGAGGAATACGTGGAAGCCCTACCCGACCAAGACGCGGCCAAAACTGTTGTACTCGCACACAAGACGAGAGGCCCGAGGAGACGTCGTCTAGCGAAGAATACCTCCTGACCTCCTGAGCTGGCGATGATATTTCCCTCGACACTCATGGCTTTCCTCCGGTAAGATCGATAGGGGAGGTGAGCACAATGAGTGTCCGGGTAAGGGCGATCTACGAAAACGGCGTTTTCCGCCCCTTGGAATCGGTGGAGCTTCCGGAACAGCAGGAAGTGACCGTGACCATCGAGGATCAGGGCGAGGAGGCCGAGCAGGTTCTGTTTGTCTTGCCGCCGGATCGATGGCAAGCGTTCTGCGATGCCCTGGATGCTCCGGCGCGGGCGATTCCCGCGCTGCGCAAGCTCTTGACGGAAGCGAGTGTTCTCGATGGCAACGACGCTCCCGCTTCACGGTCCCGTCCCGCTTGAAAAGGACTACGAGGTGTCCGGGTTCGATTGCGGCGCTGCACCACTCAACGACTTTCTTCGAAAGCATGCTTGGCACAATCAGCAAAACCGCTCGGCCCGGACGTACGTCGTCCTCCGCGGCAATCGAGTGGTTGGGTACTATTCGCTCGCGGCCGCCTCGGTAGAGCGAGGAGGCAACGCCGCGTGTCGCCAAAGGGTTGGCGAAACACCCGATACCTGTCGTCTTGATCGCGCGGCTCGCGGTCGACCGAACCGAAAAAGGGAAAGGACTCGGGACCGCACTCCTGAAAGACGCCCTGTTGCGGTCACTTCAAGGAGCAGACATCATCGGCTGCCGGGCAGTGTTAGTCCACGCCAAGGACCAGGCTGCGCAGACCTTCTACAGGAAGTTTGGGTTCGAATCTTCGCCGGTCAATGAATTCCATCTCTTCTTGCTCATGAAGGATATCAAGGCCGGGACAGGTGGAACGCCCTAAACTTCCCGGAATGATCAGCAAATGGGACATCTTCTGCTACGTCTACGGCCTGCTGCACCATCCGGGCTACCGCACGAAGTTCGCCGACAACCTCAAGCGCGAGCTGCCGCGCATTCCGTTCGCGCCGGACTTCCACGCCTTCGCCATTTACGGCAAGGCACTGGCCGGCTGGCACCTGGATTACGAATAGCTCGAGCCGTATCCGCTGAAGTGGATCGAAACCGAAGGCGTGCCGCTGTCGTACAAGGTCGAGGACAAGATGCGGCTCAGCAAGGACAAGACGACCCTGCGCAGTCAATCCGTCGCTGTCGCTGGCCGGCATCCCGCCGGAGACGTTCCAGTACCGGCTCGGCAACCGCAGCGCCCTGGAATGGGTGATCGACCAGTACCAAGCCAGCGAAGACAAACGCAGCGGCATCCGCTCCGATCCGAACCGCGCCGACGTTGAGGAGTACATCGTGCGGCTGGTGGGTCAGGTGGTGCGGGTCAGCCTGGAAACCGTGCGTATCGTGGGAGGGTTGCCGGAGAAGTACGCTCCGTGATGGGGCTTGTATTCCGCGTCAATCCGCTGTGGCTTGCCGAGTTCGCACAGAAGTACCACTGGAAGAATGACCCCGACAAGGTGCGGCTGACGGGCGAGTAAAGCGTCAGGCCGGCGTGTCCGCTCGTAGCAGTTGGGCGTCATAGTCGTCGGCCTCGATGACGCCGCGCAGGTCGAGGAACTTGCGTGCATAGACGAGGTCGTGCGCTCAACGGCCTCGTCGTCGCGGTAGAAGCGAAAGGCGAGCAAGCCCTCTTCTGGATGGAGGAACACACGGGCGGTCGGATGACGTTTCTCGACGTACCCGAACCGCTGGAGGAAGCAGCGGAACTCAGCGAAAGGGATCGGCCGTGTCTTCGTCATGGATTACCTTCCTCAGCTGGGCGTTGACTCGGTTACGGAAGCGGGCGAACTGCCTCACCGCTCCCGTCGTGACGACGTTCGTAACCGGCAAGTGGACGGTGACGGTCTGTCCCGCCGTGAAAAGACTGAATCCTTCCTGGCGTCGGAAGTAACTTTGCACATACAGCCAGTAGGCGACGTCCTTGCGCCCGTCGTACACGATCAAGAAGACCGGCATCACCTGCGCCAACCAGTGTACCAGATCACGGCGGTCGATGCGGAACGAGATCGTCCTTTGTCCCGAGCGCAGGCGCAGCCGATCCGACGCCTTCAGCTGTAGGAGAACCTTCCCATCCTCGACATCTCCGGCACGGCTGAATGTGACGAGTTGGAGGTCGATGCCGTAGTCGCGCACCGACCGCTCGACGACCCAGCCACAGCGCAGCACGTGTCCCTCGACGTGGTGAACGCTCAGGTCGGCGATGATGTGTTCGCGCGTCCGGCACTGCGGCGGAGCTTCGCCATGATGCGGTTCCTCGGATGAGTGCGGTAGACTGCACGAGTTTACCGAGAGAACCGGCGCTCACAAGCCCAAGTCTCCGCAAGCGTGGTTGCTGACGCCCGCCGAGTTCGCGGCGAAGTACAACTGGAAGAACGACCTCGACAACGTGCGGCTGACGGGCGAGTGAAGCGTCAGGCCGGCGTGTCCGCGCAGCAGTTGGGCAATATCAACGCCCGGAACGGCCGGTCACGCGCGGCGGTTTGCGCGGCGGCGTCCCACGCTTGGTTTCCTTGACCAGTGCATCGCGAAGCAATCGCAAGGTGTCGATCTCCGTATTGTTCGCATTCGGCTTTTGTGCGACCTGTTCGAGCTGCTGATTGAACCATGCGAGCAACTCGTCGTCGGACATCTTGAATGTCTTACGCAGCGACGCTCGCATCGTGCTGACCTTCGTGGGTCCCATCATAGTATTGTCTCCAGCAGCGCCCGCAGTTCCATGAGGAGCAACGAAGCGCGATCGTTATCCAGACCCTGTTTCTCGGCTTCAAACAGTGCCTTCAGCAACAAGTCTTGCTGATCCTTCTCGACTTCAACAAGCAAAGATCCCAGCAGAGAAGCCACGATCTCCTCGCTGACTCCGGACCAGCCGCGAGGCAGGTTCCGAGTCAAACGCCGGTGACGGGCCAACAGTTGATGCCCGCGCTCATGGGCAATCATGGCTTCTAGCGAAAAATCGTCGGGGTCGGCATCGCGCTCGAAAGCCTCCGCGTAAACGGTCAGCAAGTCCTCGTTCGGAGCCGCCGCCAGACCGTACTGTGCCCCGCCGGCCTGACTATAAATGTGCGATACTCGACACGGCCGACGAAACCGAAACGGCGAGCAATCTGGGAGGCTCGTCGCTGACGAGCACTGCGCTCAGGAGCTGTGATCGGAGTCGGACCGTGCTGGGGCATGAATACAATCTAAAGACCCTGCCCACGTTTCGCAAGCCCCTGAGCGACAAGACCCAGGAGCCGCTGACGCCGGCCGAGTTCGCGCAGAAGTACCACTGGAAGAACGACCCCGACAAGGTGCGGCGGACGGGCGAGTGAAGCGTCAGGCCGGCGTGTCCGCGCGCAGCAGTTGGGCGTCGTAGTCGTCCGCTTCGATGACGCCGCGAAGTGAACCTCTTCGGTGAATCCAGATCAGACGCTTACGCTTTTGGCCGGATCATCGTGGCCAGATGGTCGTTAGCCGCGCGAGAGGTAAGAACAGCGGGGAATCATCGGGGTCGATGGACAGCGGCAGGCTCTCCTGCAATACGGGGCGCGAAAGGGGGTTGTGCGCCCGGGCCATTTCCGCGATTGTCCGCCCCTGCGCTGTGTGTGCGGCCAGGCATCGGCCTTCGGTTTCCTTGCCATGACCGTTGTCGCCGCGTTGGTGAGCCAACAGCTCCCGTTGTGTTTTCACCAGGCGCAGACAGTCCTCCAACTCCGCTTGCTGGTTGCTGAGTTGGGAGAGTGATTCGTCGGCATTCGTCCCCTGACCGACCACGCGAATCGTTTCTTGAACGGCCTGGAGGTGCGTGTTCCAGGCATTCTCGGGGAAACCGGTCATGGGTGTTCCTCTACGGTTGGTCCTGGGGGTGTTGGGCAGATCGGCAAAGCGGCTCCGCACAAGGTTGATTATACTTTGGGCGTGCAGGTTTCTCATAGGGAGCTTCGCCCCTGGAAGCTCAAGTCCACGACCCGCCCCGCGAACGGCGGCTCCGCCCTCCGCTCCGGTACGATGGGTGCGTCCGCTCCGCTCCGCTTCGCTCCCGCACCCATCGACCTGCGCTCCGGGCTACGCCGCCGTTCGCTCCGCTCTACGTGACTTACTTGCCGGACGGGACTCGGGCAAGACGGAAGCCGAGGTCGAAGTACCGGAACGACGGCGCGTCCCTGTCGCGGTGCGCAGCCCGGCAGTAGGAGCCGTTGTCGTACAAGCGGCGAGCGCAACGGTCACTTTTTGCCGTCGGGTTGTGAAGCAAGGGCCGCCCGTTTGGCGAGGCGCTCCAGCGACAATTTCGCTTCCCCAGCCGCCGACAATTCGCCGCCGATCTGGATTTCGTGCAGCAGCGACCGCGCCTCCGCGGTTCCGATCCGTTCGAGCATCTCCACGGTTCGGATCATGCGAATCTTCTCCGGGCCGGACGCAAGGTTGTCGAGTTGGTCCATCAGTTCCTTCAACCTCCGGCGTGCTTCTGGGGATGGCTTTCCCTCCAGCGCCTGCCGCAAGGCTGGTGCCGCGCGGGGAGCGACGGTTCACAGGGGAAGCGCATTTCGGGCATGACGGAGGCCGCGAGTTTGCCACTGGAGATGGAAAAACGGCCGCCCGGAGCGTTCGCGTGTGCTACTAACACCGGGCGGCCTCGATGGATTTTGTCCGCTTGCCGCGGAGCGGGACAAGGGTCGGTTCCGTCCGGAAACCTGCGTGCCGGCGGAGCTGCCAGGCGGAAGCCGAGGTTGTTGTTGCGGTTCGACGGCGTGTTCCTGTTGCGGTTCGCCGCCCGGCAGTTCTGCGGGTTCGTTGTTCCAGCTGCCGCCGCGGTTGACCCGGTTCGAGCCTACAGACCCTTTACCGCCGTCCTTTGTAGCACGCCGCGGCGGAATTTCCAGCTTCGCACTCCGGCCGCCTTCGTGAAGGCTGTCAGCGCTTCCCCGCGCTGCTGGGCTTCTTGCTCAGTCAACTCCCCGTTGGTCAGGGCTTCATCCAATTCCCGTAGCTGCCGGCCAAAGCGCTTCTTGGCCGTGCGCGATGAGCACCGCGTGATAGGGGAAAACGCGGCAGCCGAGGAACTCCATGCCGTGGCGAACACGATTGATGAAGGGCACGGGCTTGATGGTCAAAGCCAACTCGTCCCGTAGGAATGCCTCGCTTCGGACAAGCAGTTCGGTCAAGGATTCAGCATCGTCGGCCCAAAACGCCATGTCATCCATGTAGCGAACGAAAGCCGCGGATACGGCAGCCTTTCCTTCACGAAGCGGTCGAACCAGCCCAGGTAGAAGTTGGCGAAGTGCTGCGAGGTCAGGCTGCCGATCGGCAAACCGATGCCCATGCCCGGTCGAAACCCACGTAATGATCGCCGCGAACAATGCCAGCAACGGCCGATCCTTGAAGCGCGTAGCACAGACGTTCGCAACAAGTTGGCGTGCGGGACGCTGTCGAAGTATTTGCGGATGTCGATCTTCAGGAAGTAAGCGTGACGACGGGCAAACGCCTGGGCCCGCAGCAGCGCGGCAATGCGCCCTTTGCCCTTGCGGCAGGCAAACGTGTCGTCGATCAGCCAGCGCTCGAAATCGGGCTCGCAGACGTTCATGACCGCGTGGTGCAGCACCCGCTCTTCGCAAAGCACGGTGCCGTGATGATGCGTTCTTTCGGATCGTGGATCAGGAACTGACGGTAACGTCCGATCTCGAAAGTGCCGGCGGCGAGTTGCCGGGCAAGTTCCTGAACCCGGCTTTCCAGGTCGCCGGCAAAGTTGCGCACCTCCGCGCCGGTAGCGCTTGCCCCGGGCGGCCTTGTAGAAAGCCAGCCGCAGGTTATCGCGTTCGACGATCCTCTCAAACAGGTTTCCCGTTCGCTTCATGCCCGCTCTTCCATGCCCGGCTCAGGATCGCCAGCATCCGTTCGCCATATTTCTCGATGCGGGCATCGCCCAGGCCGGTGATCTTCTCCAGATCCGCCTTCGCCGCGAGTCGGCCTTGCACCATCTGCGCCAGCTGGTCGTTGGTGAAGATCGTGTAGACGGGCACGGCTTCCGCTTGAGCGATGGCTTTGCGCATCCTCGCGCAGCAGGGCGAAGACGGCGAACTCCTCCGGTTGCAGCTTCTCGCGGTAGTCGATCCGGTTCTTACCCATGCCCAAGTGCGGCGCTGCGACCGGGCTTCCTCCCTCCAGGTAGTCCACGCAAAAACACCAGAAGGAGCCGGCGCCCTGGTCCACCCAGCGCCGGTCCACGGACAGCACCTTGTGCGCCGCCAAAAAGCTGTTCAGTTCATCCGCGCCGCTGCCGTCATCCTGGATCGAGATCGTGAAAATGCGTATGGCCATTTGTACACTATGACATTCTTCAAAAAAAAGCGCGCTCGCTTCGCTCGCAGAACACCCCTGCCCGCCCCGGCAGCCGCTCCGGCACGAAAGGCTACGCCTGCGCTCCGGCTACCGCCTCCGCTCCGGCTCCGCCTGTCGGCCTGCGCGGCCGCCGGGGCTCTGCTCACCAGCCTGGCTACCGGACGGAAACTGCCAGGCGGAAGCCGAGGTTGCAGTCGCGGCTCGACGGCGTGTCCCTGCGGCGGCCGCCGCCCGGCAGCACTGCGGGTTCGTCCCCCAGCCGCCGCCGCGGTAGACCCGGTACGAGCCGTCGTCCGGCCCCTGCGGGTCTGTTCTATCGCCTTTCCCATAATAGTCCGCCCCGTACCGGTCGTTACACCACTGCCACACGTTGCCGTGCATGTCATAGAGGCCGTACTGGTTCGGCCGGAAGCTCTTCACCGGGGCTGTGAAGACAAAGCCGTCATCCGCTTTGATCGTCCAGGTCCAATCGGGAAACTTCTTCTTGAAGCTGGCGTCGGCCACATTGCCATACTTGGCCAGGTCTTCCTCGTCGTCGCCGAAATGGTACCGCCCCTTGCGCTCACCACCACGGCAAGCCCGTTCCCATTCCGCTTCCGTCGGCAACCGCACCTCTCGCCCCGTCTTCCGCTTCAACCACTTGCAGTAGGCATCCGCGTCGTTCCAGGTCACGTTCACGACCGGGTGGTCATCCAGGTTTTTGTCGTCCATGCCCCAGCCCGTGAACTTCCACGTATACTTCGGCTTCCTGCCCTCGAGCTTACCGGTCGCCTCGTCGTAGCCCCAGCCGCCCTCGCCGTCTTTTTCGGCTTCCGTCACGTAACCGTCATCCTCGACGAACGCTCGAAACTGGCCGCGCATGATGGTCGTCTTACCGAGCCAGTAATCGCGTGTGATCTCGACCTCGTGTTCGTCCTCATCCTTCGGTTCATAGTCGTAGCGTTTCTTCAGATCCTCGCGCTCGCTCTTCGACGAACCCATCAAGAACTTGCCTTTCGGTATCCGCACGAGGTCGATAACGAGTTTCTTGCTGGTCTTGAGGGTCACTTCCAGTCGGTATGGGTTCTTCGTTGGATCATCGGGAATTGTCTTGGGCTTCGGTTCCGTCGAGCCAGCGCCGTTCGCCTGTCCATCTTGCTTGTTGGCCCATACGCGATAGAGGCCGTAGCCGCCGGCGCTAAGTAACGCGGCCAAAATCAGCAGGAGCAGGCTGCGCTCAAGCGCATTGACAGGAAGCGGCTTGCTCGCAGCCGGCCGGTCATCAGACGCCAGTGACACCGTCGGCGGCAGCGAAGGCAGACCACCGGCACCATTCGGAATCGTCGGCTGCGCAGTCCGTGGCATCGCGTCGCTTATCGAGAAGCCGCCAGCCGCTGCCAACTCCTCGGCGAACACTGTCAGCGACGGATACCGCTCCTCTGGCTTCTTGGCCAAAGCGCGGAGACAGATAACTTCCAGGGCCGTATCGACGCCGGGTTTGCGCCGGCTCGGCGGCACGGGAGACGTGTTGACGGTATTAAACAGGAGAGTCAGCACCGTCCCCGAGAAGGGCACTTGGCCGCACAGCAGTTCATACAGGATGACGCCGAGGCTGTACTGGTCCGCCGCGGGGCCGACGGCCGTCGAATCGCCGCCTGCTTGCTCCGGGGCCATGTAGGCCGGCGTACCGAAGACCGCCCCCGTATGCGTCACCCTGGTTTGCGCAGTCGGTCAAGAGCGCCAGGCCAAAATCGAGCACAATCGGCTCGCCTTTGCTGTCCATGACGATGTTGCCGGGCTTCAGATCGCGATGGATGACGCCGCCATCGTGCGCCGCCTGCATGGCCAGCGCCAGCTTGTACATCAGCTTGCCGATGCCGCGCATGTCAAGCGGATGGCCGGCGATCCACTTGTTGAGCGACGGGCCGTCGATGAACGCCATCGTGATGAAGGCGATGCCGTCGTGGACGTCGTAATCGTAGAGGGGGCAAAGGTTCGGATGACGCAGGGCGGCGGCGGCCTTCGCTTCACGGCGGAAGCGCTCCAGCGCCTTCGGGTTTTCGACAAGCGTGCAGACCTTGAGGGCGACATCGCGGTCGAGGCGGGTATCGCGCGCCAGGTAGACGGCGCCCATGCCGCCCTGTCCCAGCGGACGCAGGATGCGATAACGGCCGAACTGCTCCGGCAGTGTCAACGGCGCCGGGACCGGCGGATCGGACGGCATGGGACGACTCCAGCATCGGTGCCGATCGAGGAAATGGTACGCCGCCATCATAATCGCAGAAACAGCAGAGGGAAAGGGCCGACACCCGGAAGCGCGGAGGACGACTCCAGCACCGTCACCGCCAGCGAGCCGTTGCCGCCGGTCCAACTGCCGCATAGCTTAGCGCGACACGCCCCGCCCCGACCAACCACGCCTCGCCTTTCGTGAGATTCCCATGTTCCACACCGCAACGCGCCCGCCGCCTCCGACCTTGCTGGGCAGCGCTGACCGCTCTCCTCTTGCTGACCTCGACCACATCCGCGGCGGAACCGTGGAGCGCCATCATAAACCCCGACAATTCGCTGTCATTCAGCTTCCTCCGCGACGCCCGGCCGGTCTTCAGCCTCGGCCTCGGCGGCTGGGGACCGAAGTGGGCGTGGGTCGGCGTGCAGGCCCGGCAGAAGGCCGATGGCGAACGACTCGCGCTGACCGTGCCGTTCGTCGTCAACAAGGACAAGGGCGAAGTGATCGACCTCCACTTCGAGGCATGGAAGCCGACCGCTCGTCAAGTCGCCTTCCGCCAGCCGCCCGACGGCGACAAGCGCTTCGTCCCCTGGATCAACGCCCCGCCGCGCACCCGGCAGCACCTCGGCGTCTTCTATCTGCTGAGCCGCGGCCGGGCACAGGATGCGCTGGAGTCGGTCCGCGCCTTCACGCACGGGGATCGCTTCAAGCAGCTCGACGGCTATCGGACCTTCACCAGCCACTACCACCTCGAGCACACCCTGGACTTCCGCAAGAAGCAGAAGGAACCGCAGACGGACCAGGTGCCCCGCGGCCTGGAGGAGCCGGGCTTCGTGAAGACGTTCAAGGCCCACGGCGTGGACATCGTCCACCTGGCCGAGTTTCACGTGACGCACACGCCGGAGCTGAATGCCGATCGCCTCACGCTATTGAAGACGTTGCACGACGAGTGCCGGCGGCTGTCGAACGAGCGTTTCCTTCTCCTGCCCGGCGAAGAGCCGAACGTCTACCTGGGCGGACACTGGATCAGCTTCTTTCCGCGGCCGGTCTACTGGCTGCTGCACCCCAAGCCGGGAACGCCATTTGCGCAGAAGATCGAAGGGGTCGGGACGGTCTACGCCGTCCAGAACGCCGAGGACGTGCTGCGGCTGATGGAACAGGAGAAAGGCCTGATGTGGACCGCCCACGCGCGCACCAAGTCCTCCTATGGGTTCCCCGATCGGTACAACACGAAGGACTTTTACCTGTCCGATCGTTTCCTGGGCGCGGCGTGGAAGGCGATGCCGGCCGACCTGTCGCATCCGCGGCTCGGGATGCGCGTTCTCGACCTGATGAACGACATGGCCAAATGGGGACAGCACAAGTACGTGCTGGGAGAGGTAGACGTTTTTCGCGTCGAGCCGGACTACGAACTCTACGGCCACATGAACATCAACTACCTCAAGCTCGACCGCGTCCCGCGCTTTGACGACGGCTGGCAACCGGTCCTCGACGCCCTGCGCAACGGGCGGTTTTTCGTCAGCACAGGTGAGGTGTTAATGCCCGAGTTCACGGTGGGCGGCAAGGAAAGCGGCCAGACCCTTCGGTTGGGTGACCGTAAGACCGCCGACGTGGAAGCGCGCGTCGAATGGACGTTCCCGCCGGCGTTCGCCGAAGTGATCTGGGGCGACGGCACGACGGTCCACCGGCAGCGCGTCGATCTCACGGACGGCGAGGCGTTCTCCACCAGGAAACTGCGCGTCGCGGTGGAGTTGAAGGGTGCGAAATGGGTCCGTCTGGAAGTGTGGGACGTCGCCGCCAACGGGGCATTCAGCCAGCCGGTTTGGCTTGATTAGAAGGCCAGGGTGTAGGTTGGTTTCGGGAGGACGAGCGAGTTGTCTTTCATGCCGCTGGAGAAGAAGTAACCCTCCGGGGTGCCTATCCGAAGTGGCGCCGCTCTCGTTCCCACGCTCGGAGGCTGTGAGTTTATCGAACCTCCGTGCCTCCCCATTCCCCGGCGAGGGGTGAATTTGCAAAACCCCAGCTCCATGAGCGGTCCCTGGCTGCGGGCGTTCTGCCGAAAGCCCGCGAATTCGGCCCTCCGCGTCTTACTTGCGCTCCGCGCAGGGAATCTCTGCCGTTTTCGACGCCAAGATTTTGGCGGCACGCAGACTCTCCGCACGTAACAAATTGATGGCCAGCACATGCCACCACAAAGCGGTCTTCACCTTCAGCAGGCCGCGCACACGCAACTGATAGATCCCTTGATTGCGCAACCGTGCGTTCGACAACTCCGCCGTCTGCCCGCGCAACTTGTACAGCGCCTGCGTCGCTTCCGTCCCCATGCGCTCACGCCATGCGGCGATCGTCGCGCTGTCGCCACGCCGAGCCGCGAAGGGATCCTGGCCCGCTGCACGCTTCTTCGCTTCTTCCTTGATCGGCGCGTAGACCGTTGTGCCGCCCTGCGTCGTCGCCTCAATATCCTTCACCGTCGCGAAGCCGCCATCTGCCAACGCCTTGTCGGGAGCTTTGCCCAAATCGTTCTTGATCGCGGCCATCTGCGGCTGCAACTGGCCAGCGTCGGAACCTTCGTTGACCACATCCATATTGAGGATGATGCCCGATTCCGTAGCGGTCGTCATCACCACGTTGAAGGCGGGTCGAAAGCCGCCGTCGCCCATTTTCATCGTGCGTGCCTCGGGATCGGTCGTCGAGGCCCGCGCTTGGACGCCGTCGCCTTTCTTGCGCTTCTCGCGTTGCGCCGCGATCTGCTTGACCGCCGCAATGGCCTTGGCGACACGCTCTTGCTTTTCGCGGGCCGCACGTGCGCGGGCCTTCTGCTGACGCAGCGTCGCTGTGCCCGCCTCGGTTTCCGTTTCCTGTTCGAGCTGCTCCCAATGCGCGCGGGCCTCCTGCTGCGCTTCCTCCAGTGTAGGCAGACGGCGAAACGAACTGCTGCCGGCATGGGCCCGCACGCGCATGCCATCCACGGCCGCACAATCGAGATCGATCAGCCCCTCCGCCAGCAGGCCCGCCAACGAATCGGTCTGCAATTGCTTGAGCAATGCGCCATGCGCGACGCGAAAGTCGGCCAGCAGGTGGTAGTTGACCGGCACCTCGCCACGCAACCATTCGTAGGCGCGATGCTCGTGGCACAGCCGTGCCACTTCCCGCGCTGCTCACGCCATCGACCGCCGCGTACAGCGTGAGCGCGAACAGCACACGGGGATCGCTGGCATTGCGTCCGCCCGAGCCTTCACGCGCCTCGATGCGTTCGTACAGTTCCGTGAGATCGAGCCCTTCCACCAACTTCCAGACGAGGCGTGCGCTGTGATCGGCGTCGAGTCGCTGATCGAGCGATTCGAGATGCATCCGCATTTGATAGCGTTCGGGCTTATTGATGCGTGGCGCCGGCTTCGGAGCAGCCGGCGCCGCCACGGGGGGAGCCACGGCCGCCAACTCGAGTTCGGCGGCGGAAAACAACGCGGGCTGAGAGATATCCGACATCGAGCAGGCTCCCAGAAATAGTGCGAGAGGAATCATGCTCTTAGGCTTAGCGCCATGCTGGCCTCGCGGCCAGGGGATAAAATCACAGCCTCTCGGCGTGTGGGTGCCGTCGGCCGCCTGCGCGACGCGTCGAGGTAGGTCCGGCAGACTTTTTCAACCTCGGCCTGGAACTTCTGAGGATCCTTCTCCGTGGTGTTGAGCCACATTTTCTTGCGGTGCGGCTGCACGGCGGCCTGCTGCAGGAAGCGGCCGACCTGCGCCACGGAAATAGCCGCCACGATCTGCCGCTTGATCGCCTCGTCGCGCAGCTCCCGGAGGGTCCAGTGGTCGATCGGCCGGCCCGATAACTTGGGCGGCTCGCACGCCAACGCCACGATTTGGGCCACCTGTTCGGCGGTGAACGTCGCCGGTGTACCCGGTCGCGGGGCGTCGGCGAGGACGTTGAGGAGCGCCTCCCGCAGACGGTGGGGTTCGGTACATTCCCACACGCACAGCGTATCCCAGGCATCGCGCCAGCGCTGCCGCCAGATGCCTACCTGCAGTCGGTTGAGGCCGACCCGAGCGGCGATGTCCTCGTTCAGCAGGCCGGCGAAGCCCAGCAAAATGATGGTCGCCCGCTGCACCACGCCCTTGCCGACCGTGCGTGACTTGCTGAATTCGTTCAGCAGAACCTGTTGCCTCTCGCTGACAATGATCTTCGCGGCCTTCCCTGCCATGGGTCGATCTCCTGCCTCACAATCGAGGGACCAGGCAGGATACGCTGTTTCCAGTTTGTGTGATAGGCCGTTTCAACGGTGAGGCACTAGCCCCTCGCCCTCGCTCCCTCATACGGTAGAATTACGGGCATGGTTCAAGGGCGGGTGGCACCGTGGTAGGACGGATTTGCAATCCGTCCGGGCTTTAGCGGACGGATTGCAAATTCGTCCTACCACGGTGTTACCCCTCCGGTGCCCCATTTGAACCAGGCCGAATTACTTACTCGGCGGAACGGCGGCTCCTTTACGCGTCATCAGGAGTTCCATCACCAGACGTTCCTTCCCGTCCGGGCCGATCGAAAATTGACGATGAACGATCTTGCGGCCTGCGTCTTCGAGGTGCGTAACAGTCCGCGAACGGCGCGATTCCTTGCCGTCTTCCCCGATCGACTTGCTGAACAACACGATCTCCTCGCCGTTGAACTTGTCCTGACTTTGGCGCAGGGAGATCTTCGTCGAACGGGAGTCCGTCCAGAAGCTGGTGAACTTCCCGGAATCCGTCTCGAAACCGATCATGCCCTGGCCCGTCGTTTTGGTTTCGCCTTGCTGAAAGACGAAGTCCGATTTCAGAAAACGGCCATCGTGGATCATGGTCTGCCGGCATTCCCCCTTCACGGGAACGGCCTCGCCACCGGACCGCGGATAGAACGTCTTGACGACCTCCCAGTCGCCGACGAACTTCTCGAGAAACGCCTGACCGACTCCCGGCTTCGACCGAGGCTCAAAGGTGCTCTGCGGGTCTTTCTTGTCCTGGGCCGGGATCGCTGCGCCGAATCCGACCAGCCAGCCGATTGTCAGGAGAGCGGTGAAAATAGGGGAACGGTTACGGTACATGGAAGCCTCTCTAAATCGGGAACGAGAATCGTCGAACGGATCGCCGTTCGCCCGCAATGTTGGGACATATCACCCAGACTAACTTCCTCCGCGTTCAGTAGCAACGAAGTTTCCTGACGGAGCGACGTCCGGCCGTGGCAACCGGCTCGCGCTTCCGCTAAACTCATCCTCGTCCTGTTCTCGGTCTTGCGGAGGGCCGCCAGCGATGCGTTTCCTTACCTTCTTCTGTCTGATTCTGATCCTCGGTTGCGCCTGTGCCGACGAGAAGCCGGTCCCCTCCGGCCCCGATGCGCCGTTGCCTCCCGACCTCGGCACCCGCAAGGACGGCAGCGATTGGCCCAGCTTCCTCGGCCCCCACGGCGACAGCGTCTCGACTGAAAAGGGCATTTTGTCCCCGTGGCCCAAGCAGGGGCCGCGCATCGTCTGGGAGTGCCGTATCGTCAGCGGCTATGCGGCGCCGTCGATTAGCCGCGGCCGGCTCTTCGTCTTCGATCGCAATCGCCGCGGCGCCGCCCATCTTCGTTGTTTGAAGGCCGAAACCGGCGAAGAACTGTGGGCCTTCGAGTATCCGACCGAATACGAGGACAAGTACAACTACAGCAATGGGCCGCGCTGCTATCCCATCGTCGATGGCGAACGCGTTTACATCTACGGCCCCGAAGGGATGCTGCACTGCCTCCGTGTCACCGACGGCAAGCTCGTCTGGAAGATCGACACGGCGAAGGAGTACGGCATCATCCAGAATTTCTTCGGCGTCGGCAGCACGCCGGTGATCGAGGGCAACCTGCTCATCGCCCAGGTTGGCGGCAGTCCGCCGGGCAGCGCCGACGTGGACTTCATGGCCCTCAAAGGCAACGGCAGCGGCGTGGTTGCGTTCGACAAGTACACGGGCAGGCCCCGCTACAAGATCACCGACGAGCTGGCCAGTTACTCCGTGCCCGTACTGGCGACCATCGACAAACGGCGCTGGTGCTTCGTCTTCGCGCGCGGCGGGTTGATCGGCTTCGACCCGTCCAACGGCAAGGTGGACTTCCACTATCCGTGGCGTGCGAAGATCCTGGAGAGCGTCAACGCAGCCTGCCCCGTCGTCGTCGGCAACAAGGTCTTCATCTCCGAGACGTATGGTCCCGGCGCCGCCCTGCTCGAAGTGAAACCGGGCGGTTGCAAGGAATTGTGGACCGACGAGAAGAAGGGCCGCGACAAGTCGATGCAGTGCCACTGGAACACGCCGATACACGTGGACGGTTACCTCTACGGTTGCAGCGGCCGGCACGACAACAACGCCGAGCTGCGCTGCATCGAGTTGGCGACGGGCAAGGTGATGTGGAGCGAAGCGGGTTTATCACGTACGTCGCTGCTGCTGGCGGATGGGCACTTCATCTGCCAGGCCGAGGACGGCACGCTGCTGCTGCTCAAGGTCAATCCGAAGAAGTTCGAGGAAGTAGCGCGGGTCGAGTTGCAGGCGGACGGCAAACCGATGCTGAAGGATCCGGCCTGGTCGGCGCCGATCTTGTCGCACGGTCTTCTCTATGTTCGCGGGAAGGATCGGCTGGTGTGTCTGGAGTTAATTCCCACCAAAAAGTGACTTGTTTAGCCGCGAGCGCTCATGAATCAGCGCTCGCGGCTAAACGGGCTTAAATCGCTCATCACCGTGGCGTTCTCTCGCTGCCGGGCATCGGCGTCGGCGTCGGCAGCGTTTCCTCGTAGGGTATCATCGCCGCCGGCGGATGCACCAGCTGGGTCGGCGTCGGGACGACGCAATTGTAGTTGACCGGCTGGTCCCAGGGGCGCCAGCAGGTTGGGTAGTAGCCGTAACCCGGCATGTCGCACAGGTCGCACACCGGTTTGCCACAGGTACATTTGTACTTGAGACAGGGCACCTTCGGTGTGCAGTGGACATACGGCCCCGGACAGCCGAACCAGCAGCACCCGGCTTTCCCCATGGGCGCCGGCGTACCGCAAGAACCGCCAACACACGCGCCGTCGTCAGCCATTGCGCTAGGGACGCCCAGCAGCACCGGCACCAGAAACACCGCGTTCCTCAAGAAACCTTTCAGCGACATGGATCCTCCTCCGTGAGTCGTTCGCCGTGGTGCATGGTCCAGCCGCCGACCGATGTTGCGCGAATCGTGAACGATCTACCCCGCTACCTCAGTCCCAACCCGATATTCTGGCCGGGCAGCGTGAAGTTGTTAAAAGGCGGCGGTTGTGTGGCTCCCGCTGCGCCTCCTGTACCGGTCCCTGGTTTTCCAACGGTTTGGAAGTAACGGTTGTAGGTCATGAAACCAGTGCTGGTCCCCGTGTTGAGGATCGGCTGGGCCAGTAGGGCCGTGTTGTCCAGGTAGGTCTGCTGCGTCTGAAACTGTTGCAGTTGCTGAATGCTGCCCTGCGTCTGCAACTGCGGGCGCACGATGCCGAAATAGCTGATCGCAGGGTTGAAGCCGGGCTGGGCCAGGTTCAGGTAAGGGCTTAGCACTGGTTGGGAAAACGGCGTCACCGGTGGGCGGCCGGGCTGAGCACGTACCGTCTGTCCAGACAGGGCCAGCAGCAGTGTGGTGAGCGGGAGTACCATGCGTTTCATGGTGTCGAATTCCTCTCGACCTGGAATGTGCGGACCAAGCTGGTCCGATCCCGCTCTCCGCCGGTCGGTTTCGGTCGGTCGGTCGGCCGGGTTATGGCTGTAGAGCGGGGGATACGGGCGGCCGCGGCGAACGCCGCCGCGGCGAACGATACAAGCATTCGTCTCATCCTGGACAAAGTCAAGGACGGCGCACGCACCAATCCGCTCCCGAGAACCACGATCTCGGCTCGCAGGGAGTATCGGCGCGGCCAGGCCGCACGGACCAGAAAAAAACACGATGTCTGGGCAAATCAGCGAGGATCGGGAAGCGAACTTACGCCGCTTGCGGCTTAGACGCCGTTTCAAACCTCGTAGGGTGGGTCGAGTCTTCGAGACCCACCGGTGCAGCCAGCCGCTCTGGTGGGTCTCGAAGACTCGACCCACCCTACAACCTTGCGGCTTAGCATGAGGCGAGTGCTAAGCCGCAAGCGGCATGGGTCTGCATCAGGGTATCAGGCCGATGCCGCCGTTCGGAGTGTGTATGGTCTGGTACGTCTCGGCGCCGAGCAAGATGACACCAAGCACACGCTCGATCGGATTGAGTATTTTGGCGAGTGTGTTGTCGAGGCAGATGAGCGGATCGGCCTCGACGTAGATGCGATCGCCGGGGAAGAGCTGCCAGTTCGTCTCGGGATCGCCGCCCTTGGTGATGGCATCCCAGTTGATCGGCAGCAGCTGATAGCAGCCCTTCGGCGACGGCCGGGATACCCACATCTTGCACCGCGACGATACCGATGGCAAACCACCGACGAGGGAGAACGCCCGCAGCACCGTCTCACTGCCGGTGATCGGCAGGGGGACGATCTGCTGACCGTAACCGCCACCGTCGAAGATGATGTAGTACACCTTGCTGTTGTAACCGTTCACGGTCAGGGAAATGTTCGGGGTCAGGAACCACTGCGACAGATAACGCTCGATGACCATCTTGGCCTGCCACACGGTCAGGCCGGTGACGTTTACGCAGCCGTAGGAGCCGAGTGTCACGGTGCCGTCTTGCCCGACCAGATGTTCGCCGCGAATCTGTTGGATGGCGCGGAGAGAGGCCAGGGCTATAGCCACCTGCGGATCGTTTAGTTTTCGCCTGAGCGCCGCCTTGATGGCGAGGACGGCCTGCTCCAGAGTCAGACCGGCGACACGCACGGGGCCTGCGGTTTCTTGATAGGAATAGCCAAGGTTGACCGTCCCCTCGGGGGTGACCGCGTAAGCACCGGCGATGGGCTGGCCGGGCAGCGCTTCCGCCACCTGGATGATTAGCACATCGAGCGGCTCGATGCGATAGGGCGGCCGCGGAATCAGACGGATGGCGTCGATGAGCAGCGTGTCCGGCGGTTCGATGATGTAAGTCGGGTGCATGGTCAACGTCTTTTCATGAGGCAGTGGGGCGGGCGGCGACGGCGCATCCTCGACCACGGGCGGGACATTGCCGACGACCGGCGGCACATGCGTGGGTCCGCTGGCTTCGGGAAGGGTGGCCGGCATCGTCGGCACGGACGACGACTGGTGCCCAACCTGAGTAATCTCACTTGGTGCATAGGCCGATCGCTGGGTGGTGTATGAACTCGGGCTGTACATCCCCGGTGGGGCGCCCGGATACATCTCCTGGCAGCCCGCTCCCCCGAGGCTGAGCGCTGCTGCCGTCCACATCGTCAGCGTGAGCTTGAGTCGGTTGATCCCTCGCATGTCCCCACTCCTTGCAGCCGCCGAAAAGACGGCGTGAGCGCGGTCCGGCTTGGGCCGCGCTCCGCCATGTACCCCCAGACCCGCAAGCGGGCCTTACCCCGAGTACGTCCGGGCGCGTCGCCGGCCCCCCTGCGCGGAACGAATCCCGCACGGCCGTGAAACGCGGTCCGGACTGCCGATAAACTGTCAAATGGTCGGGTGGAGATACCCAGAGGTGTACGGCAAGTCAAGAGCGAATTTCCCGTGGTCGGGGCCTGGTTCAAAAGGGGCACCGGAGGGGTAACAACCTGGTAGGACGGATTTGCAATCCGTCCGACATCACCCGGACGGATTGCAAATCCGTCCTACCACCGTGCGATCCACTCTTGAACCATGCCTGGTCGGGCAACTCCGCCAACCACGATTCACCGCCGCTGGGCCAACCAGGGCAGGAAGTCCACCTTGAGTTGCTTCAGTTCCTTGCCCTTGCGGTCGAATTCATAGATCGTCTGCTTGTGCCCGCTGACAGCCAACGTGTTGCCATTGGCGATGCGCGTGACGCAGCTGGGTCGTTCGACCTTCCCCTCCCAGGCGACCTTGCCGTCAGGCCCGTACTCCACCACCTTGTCGGTTTGCGAGATCAGCACTCGTCCTCCCGGCAGACAGTAGACGCCACCCTGCCAGTTGCCGATGCCGATCGTGACCGGGTAGCTCTTCAACTCCTTGCCGGCTGCGTCGAGTTGCTTGAACTGGTTTTCGCGATTCACGACGCCAATCTGTCCGTCGGCATGTTTCCGGCCGGAGCGCAAGTCCATCCGAACCTCGAAGACCTGCTTACCCGCCGGATCGAACTCGACGAGCTGATGTTCCGCGACGACGAAGGTATTGCCGTTGGCCAACCGCTGGCAGAGCAACGGCAGCTGGACCTGCCAGTCGCGCAGCACCTTGCCCGCAAAGTCACATTCGATGACACGGTTGGCTCCATACTCGGCGATCAGCACTCGGCTGCCGGATATGACCTCGGCATAGGTGGCGTTGTTCAGATTGTTGATGCGCCAGCGCTCTTTGTTGTCCGGACCAAGCTCAGCGACGGAAACTGAGCCTCCGAAGATGATGACGAGTGTAAGCCCGAGCAGGCGTGGCCCTTCACTAAGCCGGGACAGTTCGACGCCGGCCCCGTGTTCCTTCCACCAGGCGGCCCAGGCGTCGCGCCACATGGCCCGCTCCTCGTCGGTCAGCGGCGGCGGCGGGGAGCGCTCTCCGGCCAGGCGCGTCAGCCGTTCCTCGATCCGCCGGCCCTGTTCCAGCGGCAGCACAGCGAGGAGGTCGATCAGCACCGCGACGGCGTCGCGCTCCCCGGTTTCGGCGAGGGCCAGGGCTGCCTTGCGGCGCGCGATCGGGTTGGTGTCGCGCAAGAGTTTCAGAGCCGCCGGTCGATGTTCTACAACCTTGGCACGGCACAGGGCCGCCGCCGCGGACGCTCGGCGCCGCACCTCAGGATCGGTCAGGGCCGCGACCAGGACTGGATCGGCCTTGCCCGCGCGCACGGCCAGCATGGCCAGGGCGGTCTCGGCGTCGTCCTCCAACTCCGGCGCGAGAGCAGGCAGGACAGCCAGCAGCGTTTCCGCGGCCCCCTCCGGCTTCCGATTCGCCAACAGGAGGAGTGCGGCCCGAAGCACGTCGTCGGTCGGCGCCGTCGCCGCGATTTTCTCGGCGCACTCCGCGGCCCGCTGCCGAACCTCTGCGTCCGGATGCCGGCCGGCGGTGCGCAGAAACGGCAGGACGATCACGCCTTCCTTGAGGAGGCCGGCGACCGCCTTCTCGCGTACCTCGAAGTCGTCGTCGCCGAGCTGGCGGACCAACGCTTCAATCTGCTTCTGCCGTTCGGCGGTGGGAGTGCGCTGCCGAAACAGCGCCAGCAGCGCCGGTCCGTCGCTGCCGAGCTTCGCCGCCTTGAGCGCTTCCTCGGCCGCTTGTACATCTTCCGGCGACAGGGGAGATTTGCCGAGAACGGTGGAGTGCGGGGTCACAAGAAGAAAGCATACGAACTCGAGCAGACGTTGGTGGATCATGGTGAAATTGCTCGTTGCGAGGTTCTTGCGATTGCACCGTCTTCCACTGCCTATGCGATTGCCATATTCCATCGATGCACGACTCGACTCGACATACGCCCGCATCATAACCCGAGTGATGGGAAAGGGGAAGAGAGTAACAAGATGGATTCCGACACAGTCTTGGTCGATGGCCGCGTCTGGTTCACGGCAGGAGATCGCGGACCGCAAACCGTGTGACGATCACCCCGTCGAGGATGAGGGGAACGCTATCGCCAAGATGATAATCCTGACGTTGACCATAACCAGGCGTCGCAGTCGCACCGGACGGGCCAGTGTAAACCTCGACCTGGGAATCCGGGATATTGATGATCCAGAAACAGGGAATACTCTCTCGGCCGTAGATGCGAACTTTGTCCTGGCGGTCGCGTTGCAGCGACGAATCGGCCACCTCGATCAGCAAGCCGATTTCCGCGGAGAGTGGATGTCGGGTAGCGAAACTGCGGCGGGTTCCACGCACCGCGGCGTAATCCGGTTCCGGCTCACTCTCGCTGAGTGTGATGGTGCGCTGGATACGCACAAACCAGCCGGCCGGCATCGCTGGCGGCAGCAGTTCATCGATCAGATCCATGGCGCTGTCGTGCGGAGGATTGCGAGGCATTTTGAGCACCACAGAGCCTTCGAGCAGTTCGACCTTGTCCTCGTCGGTTAGAATGCCGGCGGCGATCATGCGGTGGTATTCGTCCACCGTGATTCGGGGAAAAGAGTGATTGCCGCCCGAAGGTCCAAGGGGTGTGGTCAACGCGGACATTGACTGATCCTCCGTCGAAGATACGACTGTCTTGTACCGCGCCATCAACATCGCAGGCAAGCCGCGCCGGAGACACGCGCGTCCCCGGCCCATCACTATCACCCCGCTGACACTTCTTCTTCTCCAGTGCCGCCTGCGCCGCCGCCAGCCGCGCGATCGGCACGCGGAAGGGCGAACAGCTCACGTAGTTCAGCCCGATGCGATGACGGAACTTCACGCTGTCCGCGTCGGAAATAACATCCTGTCGCCTCAGGCGCTTTTCTTGTCCTGTTCCGGCGGCTCGTCGGCGCGCGGTTCGGACTGCGTGGCGTCGAACTCGATCGTCGGATGCAGCACAACACGAATGTCACACTGATCGAGCGAGACGACAGTCGCAGGCGGTGCCCCCTCTGTCATGTCAAACTCGATGGGGTCGTGCCAGACGATGTCCGATCGTTCCAGCGGCGAATCGTTGTCCGGAAAGTCTGTCATGGTACCTCCAGCAATCGGATCGGCTCCCGAGCGAGAATTTCTCCTTCGCACAGCAGGCGGAACTCATACAAGCCGGCTTCTGGAAATCGCGCCCTCAGTTTGAAATCCTGCCCCTGCACCCGCAAGGGGTCGTTACCCATATCAATGATAACAGTGGGTGAAGTCCAGAGCGAGCTTTCTTCACCCTGCTGGTCCCAGGTCACGCACTCGATGCGAAAATTGCACCGCCCGTGGCCATCGGTTAGATGGGCGAACAAATGCATTTCGGGGAGGGCAAGAGGGTAAGAAGCTTTCGACGGAGGCGTGAGCGTGTGGAACAGATTGCGCAAGGTGAACCGCTGACCATCGGCGGAACGCACGACTCCCGCGCACGCGATGAAATGACGGACATTCGGCACCCGCACGGCCATCGGGCTATCCTCCAAAACGGTCGAGGAACCGAGGACGAGTCTGGATGTTTTCCGGACTCGGCCTCGATTCACCACGCTGTCACTTCTTCTCCTCAAGCGCCGCCTGTGCCGCCGCCCGCTCGGAACGTCCACCGGTATGCAAAATGCCATCTTCGTCGAGATACCCTGCGGTTGCGGCGGAGCCGCGTTAGGACACCCTTGACGGAACAAGGGGTAACACACCGCCCTCCGACGTGTTCACCTCGTTCTCCAAAGCAGGACTTGGCCATATTGCACGTCATTGAGCCATGTCGCTCCGCCGGCTGCCAGCAGATGACCGTCGGGGCTGAAAGCCACGCTTCTGCCGGCGTTGGGAAAGCTCATGACTTCAAGCCCGGTCGCCATGTCCCACAGTTTCACCGTGCCGCCCGCGGAAGCCAGTCGCTTGCCGTCCGGACTAAAGGCGAGTCCGCCGCCCGGGCCGGCCAACGTGATGCGCTCCTTGGCGTTTCCACATCCCACACCTTGATTCTTCCGGTGGTGAACGCTTCGGCGCCGCCCACGGCCAGCTTGCTCCCATCCGGACTGAAGGCCATGCCGCGCAGGTAGGTCTGATGGCCCGGTAGCCGCGCGTATCTCCTTGCCCGACGCAGCATTCCACAAGATGATCTCGCCGGGTTTCTGGTGATCACCGTCCGCCGCGGACGCGATCAGCTTGCCGTCCGGACTGAACGCCAGACATGCCACCGATCCCGCGTGGCCGTTCAATGTCATCAGCTCCTTGCCCGTCGCGACATCCCAGATTTTTAGCGTCTTGTCGACACTTGCGCTGACCAGGCGCTTGTTGTCGGGACTAAAGACGACGCGCTCAACGATGTGCGAGTGTCCCTTCAATACGAAGATCGGTTTGGCAGTAGCCGCCTCCCAAAGACGAGCCGTATGGTCGCCGCTGCACGTCGCCAAATGCTTGCCGTCCCCACTCCACGCGACATCCAGCACAGGCTGTGAATGCCCTTCAAAGATCCGGACCGCTTTTCCCGTCGCTGCGTCCCACAACTTGACGGTGTGGTCGTAACTCGACGACGCCAGATGTTTGCCATCCGGACTGAAGCTCACTGCCGAGACACCCTGGCTATGCCCCAGCAGGATCTGTGCCTTCTGATCGACTTGGGTGTCCCAGATCTTCACCGTCTTGTCCCAACTGGCGGTCGCGAGCCGATCCCCATCCGGATCGAACGCCAGTGCATTCACCTTGCCGCTGTGGCCCTGGAAGCGGCGGAGTTCTCGCCCTGTTTTGGCATCCAAGATCTTTACGATGTCATCGACTCCCACTGCCGCGAGCTGTTTTCCGTTGGGGCTGAACGTCACGCGGTTCCCTCCATTGGCGACATTCAGAAGCTCTTTCCCGGATTCGGCGTCCCAGACCCGGACGTCACACTGCCAACTCGCCGAGGCAAGGCGTTTACCATCGCCGCTGAAGCTCACGCAATCGACGTAATGGGAATGGCCGCGCAATGTTTGAATCTCGACTCCTTTGACGAGGTCCCAGAGCTTGATCGTGTGATCCCAACTGCACGAGGCCAGGCGCTTGCCGTCCGGACTGAACGCGAGCCCATGAACCTCTTTCAGGTGCCCGACAAGCACTTTCCGCTCCTTCATCGCCGGAACATCCCAAATATGGATCGCTCCCTCCTGATTTCCGGACCTTCTGCCAAAGGCCACACAGCTCCCGTCGGGGCTGAAAGCCACACACTCGGCGACACCGCCGCGCGCTCCGAGGGCACCCAGTTCTCGGCCGCTCGCCACGTCCCATACTTTTACTGGACCCGATCCAGCCGAGACCAGGAGTTTACCCTTGGGACCGAATGCCACCGCCGAGGCACCTTCAAACTTGTCGCCGAGCGAACGGATCTCCTTGCCCGTAGCCGCGTCCCAGATCTTGAGATCGAACCCACCCGAGGCGATCACCTTTCCATCGGGGCTGAAGGCAACGCAATCGGCACGCGTTTTATGTCCGGTGAAGGTAATCCGGCTGCCGTCGCACAAGCGTTTCAAGTAATGCCATTCCCAATGTCTCAGCGGCGGCGGACACTCGTCCAGTACCTCCGCGGCTCGTGGAACGTTGTTCGCGGTCCATTCGCGCTCCGCGAGTCCGATGCGGTACAAGTAGAGGTAGCGTTCCGCGCGATCACGATCGGGCGCGGGCTTTCCATCGTCAGCCATGAGCGGCAACGCGCTGGTGATCCACCATGCGATGAGGCTGAGCAGCGTCGCGAGCCGGCGCGTCTGGCAAATGATACTCTGCACGGGAACCTCCGGATCAACGTTAGAGAGGGCACGTCGATGAGGTTGACTGTCAAGCCCCATCCGGCGTATTTCCCGGCGGCGCGGACCATCCGCGCCGCCGCTCTTCGGGCTGTCGCGTCCTTGTCCCTTGGTCAGATTCTCCTGGCGCACTCCCCAGGCAGGTATTTTGTCACTTCGTCTTCTCCTCCAGCGCCGCCTGTGCCGCCGCCAGCCGGGCGATCGGCACGCGGAACGGCGAGCAGCTCACGTAGTTCAGCCCGATGCGATGGCAGAACTTGACGCTGTCCGGGTCGCCGCCGTGCTCGCCGCAGATGCCGATCTTCAGCTTGTCGCGCGTCTTGCGGCCCTTCTCCACGCCCATCTGCATCAGGGCGCCGACGCCGTCCTGGTCGATGGTGGCGAACGGGTCGGCGCCAGCACGTCGGCCTTCTTCGGATCGGTGTAGGCCGAGATGAACGGGCCGTAGTCGTCGCGGCTCATGCCGAGCGTCGTCTGCGTCAGGTCGTTGGTGCCGAAGCTGAAGAACTCGGCCGTCGCCGCGATCTCGTCGGCCGTCACCGCGGCGCGCGGCACCTCGATCATCGTGCCGACCAGGTACTCCACCTTCGTGCCCGTCTCGGCGAAGACCTTCTCGGCCATCTCGCGGATGATCTTCTCCTGGTTCGTCAGCTCCTTCTTGAAGCCGACCAGCGGGATCATCACTTCGGGGATGACCTTGACCCCTTCCTTCTGCACCTGCACGGCCGCCTCGAAGATGGCCCGCGCCTGCATGGCGGTGATCTCCGGGATAGACGATGCCAAGCCGGCAGCCGCGATGGCCGAGCATCGGGTTCGACTCGTGCAGCTCCTCCACGCGCCGGATGACGTCCTCGACCTTCTTGCCGAGGACCTTGGCCATCTCCTCCTGGCCGGACTCGTTCTGCGGCAGGAACTCGTGCAGCGGCGGATCGAGCAGGCGGATCGTCACCGGCTTGCCGGCCATCGCCTTGAACAGGCCGGCGAAGTCCTTGCGCTGGAACGGCAGCATCTTCGCCAGCGCCTTCTCGCGCGCGGCGGTGTCCGACGCCATGATCATCTCGCGCATCTCGGCGATGTGGTCGAAGAACATGTGCTCGGTGCGGCACAGGCCGATGCCCTCGGCGCCGAACGCGATGGCCTCCGCCGCCTGATCGGGCAGGTCGGCGTTGGTGCGCACGTTCAGCTTGCGATGCTGGTCGGCCCAGTCCATCATCAGCTTGAAGCCGGCGATACACGTCCGACTTCTCCGGGGCCAGCTTCTTCTTGATCAAGCACCTGGACCACTTCGCTCGGCTTGGTGGCGATGGACCCGGCGAACACCTCGCCGGTGAAGCCGTCGATGCTGATGTCGTCGCCTTCCTTCAGCGTCTTGCCCTTGACCGTCACGGTGCCGGCGTGGTTATCGATGTCCAGTTCGCCGGCGCCGACGATGCAGACCTTGCCCATCTGCCGGCTGACCAGGGCGGCGTGGGAGCTGACACGCCGCCGACGGCCGTCAGGATGCCCAGCGCCGCCTTCATGCCGCGCAGGTCTTCCGGCGTCGTCTCCTTGCGGACCAGGATGAGCGGCATCTTCGGGTTGGCCTGCTTCATCGCCTCGGCCTTCTGCGGCGAGCAGACGATCTTGCCGGTCGCGGCGCCGGGGCCGGCCGGGATGCCCTTGGTCAGCAGCTTGCCCGCCTTGCTCGCCGCCTTCTTCGCCTCCGTGTCGAAGACCGGCTGCAGCAGCTGGCTCGAGGTCGCCGGCCGGGATGAACTTCGCCGAGATGGCCTCTTCCTTGGAGATCAGCCCCTCTTCGACCAGGTCGGTGGCCACGCGGACGGCGGCGAAGCCGGTGCGCTTGGCGTTGCGCGTCTGCAGCATGTACAGCTTGTTGCGCGAGATCGTGAACTCGATGTCCTGCATGTTGCGGTAGTGCTTTTCGAGCTTGTGGCCGACCTCGACCAGCTCCTTGAACGCCGCCGGCATGTCCTTGCCGAGCGTCTCCTCGATGCGCTTGGTCGGCCGGGAGCCGTTGACCACGTCCTCGCCCTGGGCGTTGATGAGGTAGTCGCCGTTGATGCCGGGGCGCCGAGCGAGCCGTCGCGGGTCAGGGCGACGCCGGTGGCGCAGTCGTCGCCGAGGTTGCCGAAGACCATCGCCATGATGTTGCAGGCGGTGCCCCATTCGTCGGGGATGCCGTACTGCCGGCGATAGACGCAGGCCCGGTCGTTCATCCACGAGCCGAAGACGCGCCCCGATGGCGTTCCACATCTGCTCGTAGGGATCGCTCGGGAAGTCCTTGCCGGTGTACTTCTTGATGGCGGCCTTGTACTCGGCGATGATCGTCTTGAGCGACTCGACGTTCAGCTCGTTGTCGAGCTTGACGCCCTGCTTTTGCTTGGCGTGCGTCGAGGATATGCTCGAACGGCTCATCCTTGTGGCCCTTGAGGCCCATGACGACTTCGCCGTACATCAGCAGCAACCGGCGATAGCTGTCCAGGGCGAAGCGTTCGTTGCCGGACTGCTTGACGAGGGCCTGCACGGTGGTGTCGTTGAGGCCGATGTTGAGCACGGTGTCCATCATGCCCGGCATGGAGTCGCGGGCGCCGGAACGGCAGGCGAGGAGCAGCGGGTTTCGGCGTCGCCGAACTTCGTGCCCATCGACTTCTCGACCTTGCGCAGGGCTTCCTCGACCTGGGCCTTGAGTTCGGGCGGATACTGCCGGCCGTGGGCGTAGAAGTAAGTGCAAACGTCGGTGGAGAGGGTGAAGCCGGCCGGGACGGGCAGGCCGATGCTGCGTCATCTCGGCGAGGTTGGCACCCTTGCCGCCGAGGAGGTTGTGCATGTCGGTGCTGCCGTCGGCCTTGCCGTCGCCGAAGAAGTAGACGTACTTGGTGGTCATGGACTCGTCATCCTGTGAGGAAACATCGGGCGTCGGAGGCAGTTTACGGAGGCGCGGAGGGTCAGGCAAACGATGAGGACGGATAGGATGGAAACGCGGATTCGGCTACAATCACGTTGATCCGCGGTCCGTGAGGTTCGACATGCACGTACACGACTGGACACGAGTAGCAGCCAGCACGTTCCACGATTTCCACACATCGTGGATAACGCACCTGAAGGAAGAACTAAACCAGATTCTGCCTCGCGGCTACTATGCTCAATCGGAGCAACACATCGGTCCAAGAATCAGCGACGTGCTCACACTCCACGTCAGCGATCCCGAGCAGATGACGAGTCCTCCAGAACCGCCGGAAGGAGGAGCAGTAGCCGTAGAGGAGACGCCTCCGAAAGTGAGCCAAACCCTGGTAGCCGACTCAACCACGAAGGGTCGCCGTCGGACCTTGACGATTCGACACACCAGCGGACATCGCATCATCGCATTTGTTGAAATCCTGTCGCCGTCCAACAAGGCCAGTGAGGAAAAGGTCGTCGAATTCGTGAACAAAGCGGTAGGGGCGCTGCGGTCACGGATTCACCTGGTGATCGTAGATGTGCTGCCACCTGGAAAACACGACCCGGAAGGAATGCACGCCGCCATCTGGGAGGTTCTCGATCAGGAAGAGTACGAGCTGCCCGCCGACAAAACACTCACACTCGCGTCCTATTCGGCTGGGCCGCCGGTCACGGCCTACCTCAACCCGCTGTCTCTAACTGATTCGATGAAGGACATGCCGCTGTTCCTGACCCGTGAGCGCTACGTGAACCTGCCGCTGCGCGCGACCTATGGAGCGGCTATTCACGGGATGCCGGCTTTCTGGCGTGATGTTCTGGAGGGAAGCGTGAACCCGAGAGCGCGAGGAAAAGGGCGAGCGAAAAAAAGAGCGAACGGTCGATGAGCTGCTCACCGTTCGGCAGGAGTTGTTCGAGCGTCTGCAATCGAGCGGCGGCCGACCGGCGCTGGAAGGCACGACCCGACGTCCGAAGATCCCGCTCAGCGACGCCGAATGGCGGCAACTCGAAGAACTGGCAGTGGCGATGAGTGCCGATGGATTCGCCCCCTCCGCGGGCCAAGTGGCGAGCGTGCTGCTGACGACGGCGCTGCGGCAAATGGCTGCCCAGGGAGCGGTGGGACAGGACCATGCGTCGCTGGCGGAGGAGCTGTCGGCGCGAGCGGCAATTGCGGCGAAGCCGGACCAATCGGAGTGAGAAGCGAGCCATAAAACCTGAAGGACTCTCGGTAAATCCGGCGCATTGCTTGCTACGTCCAGTAGCAAAGAACAACGGGAATGACACTCGATCTGATCCACGATTGCGCCGCGGCCCGGAGGTCGTCGGGACGCGGATCACCGTTTACAATCTGCTGCCGCACTTCCTGGAACCGACGGCGCCGGAATCTTACATTTGCCGGCTCTAAGAACTAACCGGTAAATTGGCACATCCAGGCTCAAGGATTGATGACAAGGCAAGGGGACACTCTGTGCGTTGTCGCTGTGTCTTCGCTGTAGTCGGCGCAGCAACTGTAAATGATCGGATCGTCGCGGTTTCCGAGTATACAATAGCCGGAAGCAATCCTCGCCCTACTTGGGGTCTTTTCTTTACCTGCAAAGGAGACGTTTATGCAACTGAAACAGTCGAGCAGGTACAGCGGTGTGGCTCATTTGCTGGTGTGCGTCGCTGTCGCCGCGGCGCTTCCAGGAACTGAGGCGAGTGCGGCGCCGGCCGAACCTGTCCCGGTGCGGGCCATCGAGCAGCCGGGCTATGTGACGGCGTTCGAGCAAGTCGACCTGTACTCCCGAATCACGGGTTACGTTGAGAAGGTCGCCGTCGATCTTGGCGACCGCGTGAAAAGCGGCGACGTGTTGGCGAAGTTGGCGGTGCCCGAGTTGGAACAACAACTTAAACAAAAGGAAGCCCGGGTTCTCAAGGCTCAAACCAGCATCACCCGGGCGAAACTGGCCGCGAAGGTCGTTGCGACGGCGCAGGCGAGCGAAGGCCGCGCTGAAAAGAAGCAGAGGCCGGCCACCTAAAAAGGACGGCCGAACTCGCCAGATGGAAAGCTGAATACGAACGTACCCAGAGACTGGCAAAGCAAGGCGTAATCGACCAGGCTACCCTGGACGAGATTGGCAACCAATTGCGGTCGGCCGAGGCGGCAGTGCAACAGGAGGCGGCCAAGATCAAATCGGCGGAGGCACTGCTCGACGAGGCCGTCGCTCAGCTTGAGAAAGCCGAAGCGGACGTCCACGGTGCCGAAGCTGACCTGGCGGTAGCCAAAGCCGAAGCGGCGGAGGCGAGCACCTGGGTGCAATACGCCGTGGTGCGCGCTCCATTCGACGGCGTGGTGATCCGGCGCAACACGATCCAAGGCATGTTGGCCGTGCCGCCCACCGACGGCAAGGCTGAGCCGTTGTTCACCGTGGCCCGCATCGACCGCGTGCATGTCATCGTCCAGATCCCCGAAAACGATTCGGTACTGGTGGTCAAGGGCATGCAAGCCGCCATTCGTTTCCCGGCTCTAAAAGGGCAAGAATTCAAGGGCACCGTGGCCCGGACGGCGGTGGCGCTGGACCCCAAGTCGAGAACGTTGCATGTCGAGATTGACCTGGAGAACCCCGACGGGAAACTGCGGCCAGGCATGTATGGCACCGTGGTTCTAACGCCGAAGAACTGAGCCGCGGAAGCCGGCCTTCTTTTTCCGGGTTCGTTGGAAACAGGATGCAACGAACATTGGGTAGGAAACCATTGATGGATCGATTGCGCCGGTTCTGGCGCGGTCTCCACTCAGTAGCTGCGGGGATCGCCTTCCCCCTTGGGAGCTGGTGGCTGGCCGGCATGGGGCGCCTGTGCGACCCGACTCGGTTGACGCACGGGTTGGCGGTGGTGCTCCCTGGAATCGAGGGTTGGGGACCTCTCAACTGGAGCATAGCCCGCGGCCTCGACGACGGCGGATTCCCCGGCGCTATCCTCGTCCACGACTGGACAACCGGCTTCTGGCCGTTCTTCCCCTTTCACCTCCGGGCCAGTCGGCGGAATCACCTCCGGGCGTCGGAGATCGCCCAGATGATCGTGGCCTACCAGGAAAGTTACCCGGGCCGTCCGGTCCATCTGTTGGGGCATTCGGGCGGCGAAGCCGTGGCGGTCTGGACGTTGGAAGCACTTCCGCTAACCCGTTCCGTTAGCACGGCGGTGTTATTCGGCCCCGCTTTGTCGCACTCCTATTGCCTGGGGCCGGCTCTGCGCAGAGTAGAAAGGGAGGTCTGGAATTTCGGGTCCCCCTTGGATCTGTTGTTCCTGGCAACGGGAACCCTCCTCGTGGGGACGGCGGATGGTCGGCACACGGTGTCCGCAGGATTCCGCGGCTTCTCGGTTCCCCGAAATGCGGGTCAGGAGGAAGAACGGTTATACCAGAATCGGTTGCGGCAGCGGCGTTCCACTCCCTCGATGTTGGGTCAATTTCACTGGGGCGGCCACTTTGGGTGGGCCAACCGCGTATTCGTCGCCGAGACGGTGGCGCCGCTGTTGTGTGAACGCTCTGTTGGGGACGCAGACACCCTGAACGATCCACGATGACAGACATCGTCACTGCTCCGTGCCGCTGCGCAGCGACACTCAGCCTGCGCCAAGATTGGGGTGGATCAGAATCACCTCTTCGTTCGGCTCTCGATCTCTTCGATCAATGCGCCAATTGTCTGATCCAGATTCAGAGCCTGCCGGCGGGCGAGATGGAACAGTTCTTTCACCGGAGTAACTTCCAAGTCGGTGTGCGGCCTAAACTGGAAGATGGACGTTCCATAGGGGTCGAGCAGCTCAAACATGATCGGACCGTCCAAGCCAGGGAATTCGACCACACGGGAGACACGAACCCCGCCGTTGTTAAGGGTCGCGCGGAAGCTATCGCCCTCAATCGACTCGGACGCCCATTGGATCGTGCCATTGTTCGTGCCTTCGATGAGCCTGCGAACAACATTCTGAGTTAACATTTGGTCAGGGGCCATTGGGTACCTCCATTGAGAGTTTACGGACACGAGATAGGATTACCGAGATTCCCCGAATCGTCCCGTCGATGTTGGCTGCGTGTGGATTGGGGAGGCCGGGAGGATCTAGTTGATTTCGTGTTATTCTCCCGTTGATGTACCGGAGCGCCTTACCTAAAGCTTCCGCCGCTGCTCGCAAGGCAACCTCTTCCGCTGGATCCAGGCACGGGTTACCCGAGAGGTGGGGGACAAGCAGTGTTGCTTCCTGGCAATGGACTGACGCTCTTTGCCATTGGGCTGCTGTTCCTGCTTCTCGCACGGCGACGATGAGACGGCGCAGGTTTTCGACCTCGGATACCAGTAGGACTATCGCCGTTTTCTCCATTGCCAGCCGGGTTAGCCGGTAGGCTTCTTTCACCGCCGCTTGCGCACCACCGACGGCAGCCTCGACATCATGTTGGGCTCGGCGGATCTCCTCCTGTGCCCTCTCTGGTTGATCCGCTGTGTGTCCCACATGGTCAACAGCGTGAGGCAGAAGCCGATGACGCTGACCGCCAAGCCGAGAACGCCAGCGGCGTTTCCAAGCGGATTGCTCCAATTCATGAAGTCATCCCAGCGCAACCACAGGGCCGCGGATGCGACGGCAATGACAAGCAGACCGACGACAAGTATAACCGACGAGATCGTCCAGCCGCGTGCAGTCCTCACGGGCACCGGCGATTGGGCGGACAGTACAGGGGAACCGGGGGCATCCGCAGGGGCCGGCGCGCTCATCTGGCTTGATCCTCGGTTCTTCACTTTTCCGGCATCAATCGCGGCGGCCGGATCACGAAGCCGTCCTCGGTGAATCGGAAGCCGATCACCTGCCCGTCCTCGCTGGTTGCGTCCAGGAAGCCGAAGCACATTTCGTTCGTTGTCCCCTCGCCCACCCAGACGCGGCGGGGCGGTTTGCTGGGGTTGTTCGGGTTCTTCGCACTATTGTCGAAGATCGCTTCGACGTCGAAACGTGTTCCGGACTTCACCGCGATCGGCTCCTTGAAGAAGTATTTCTCCTGCCAGTTGTAGTCCCACTCGTCGATATTCACGAGCGTCGTGGTCTTGCCGCCCGGCGGCGTTATCATCACCTTGATCTTCTTGCCCAGCAGGTGCATGTGCGGAGTGACGTTGTAGGCCGTGCAATCGCGATCGACCCAGACACTGCCCGCAACCTTGAAGTTCTCCTCTCCCGCAGCGATCGTGGTAAATCGGCCGGGAATGACAATCGGCTGAATCGGTTTAGAGACCGGCTTCTTGGCGAAGTACAACCCGAGCTGCGGGCGATCGGTCTCGATTTTCCCGGTGCGATGATAGTGGACCTGGATGACGATGTCGCTCCCTTTGGGAAGGTAGTAGCCGACCTCGGGGGGCGTCCGGTGCGGCGTAATGCCGGGCGCCCAACCACCCACGTCGCCGCGCGGCAGAAAGCCCGGCCCCATGCGCGAACTGTAACCCGGCCCTCGATCCTGTTCGTCCTCGGACTTCTTCCGTTCCTCTTCCCGCTTCAACAACCGCCGGGCCGCCCCCGTCGTGTCGATGAAGTTTAGCGCGTGATGGACAACGCGCGTGTTCCCCGGCCGTACTTCGTAGCCGACGACAAACTGACCCTCCGTCAGGTTCGTCGGCAACACGTAGGCACGAAAAATGTCCGCGCCCGTCGCGCCGATCACCATCTCCTTGTCCGGGGTGAGGACCAGGTCCGGTTTGCCGAGCTGCCAGCCCGTCGTGAAGGGCGCGGTTTCGGTGCGTCCGCGGCATCTCCGGCCGGCGTCCCACCATCGACCCATGCCGTCAGGGTGTCAATCTCTTTGAGAGTCAGCTTGCGCTCATTGTGGAACGCCACGCCTTCCGTCGGCATCCACGGCGGCATCTTGCGCGACTTGGTGTACTCCTTGATATCCGCCGCCCAGTTGACCGCTTGCTTGTAGGTCATGAGTGAAAACGGCCCGATCTCGCCCAGCCGATGGCACGTTTGACAGTGCGTCTGCAAGATCGGCAACACTTCACGATAATAGGTTACCTGACCGGTCGCCGTCTCCGTCTCCGCTTGCCGAATGGCGCAACCGATGGTGAGTGTCGCCGGCTCCCGGATCGGCTTGTTCGCCAGGAGCTGTTCAAGCGCGTCGTTCAGGTCGTGGCTCGTCACCTGCGTGCTGCGCTTGAGCCGGGCGGAGAAGGAATCGTCGATGCGTCCGCGATAACGCAGCACACCATCGCCGTCGAGGAGAAACGCTGACGGAGTGACGTCCGCCTGGAACGCCCTGGCCGCGGCCAGTTTGTCATCGCGGTACACAGGGAACGCCAGCTTGAACTCCTCGGCCCACTTCGCCACCTGGGCGACGCTTTCTTCGCACGGGCATACCCCGATCAGCGTAACGCCGGCTTCGGCGTACTTCTTCGCCATCTCATTCAGCGGCGCCACATAGCTGTTGGAAACCGGACACTCGAACGAGAGGAAGACAACGACGACCGCCTTTTTCCCCTTCAAAGCGTACAACGAGACCGTCTTACCATCCGGGCCGACGAAGCGAACCTCCTCGATCTTGTTGCCGAGGAGAGCCCGATTCGGTTCCGCGGCGTTCGTCTTGCCGTGTACGCCGGCACTTATCAGGACGAGGAGGGTCGATATTACGACGAGGGAACGGTACATGATGACAGTACCTCGATGGCTCGAACTTCCGAAAGATGAAGCGTCGCTACACAACGTTGATGATACGACGAGTCTGATTCAGATGGTAGAAAAAGGTTCCGCGAGTCCGCGGCGCCGAGCAGCGTGAACGCCATGAAATCGTGCCTCGTGCCTTAGAGGCTGAAACAAAATTAACGACAGATGGCTCTCTCCCTCGCTTACGCTTCGGGTTAGTCGGCTCGGATAAGTGGGTAAGGGAGGGGGCCATTCCCCTCCCTCCCCGTTGTCGCACGGGGGTTAATTCCCCCGATTTACCGGCGTGCCCCTTTCGGGCACCGGGCGACGCCATGACGCTTGCCCCTTGCGGGGAGGATGCACGGTCTCCTACAACGGAGCAGGCCGGAGCTCGGACAAGGAACCAAGACCCAAGCGACGGAAATAGACCAGCCGAAACCGCCCGTTGTCGGCGCGACTTTTACGCTGGTACTTCATACACCGGAGACGCATACGCATCCAGCGGTCCAAGCCGCGAAAGAGGTCGCCGACGGGGGAAAATCGGTGTCAGTTCATCTTTTCGGAATGAAAAGATGAACTGACACCGATTTTTCCCGGCGGTGTTCGCGCACCCGCGGCGGTGCGGATAGGTTCCCTGCATTTACCCCGAAAGGAGTTGCATAGCCCAGCTAGGGGGGTCGCGTATTCGCGCACCCCCAGCCGTGCCGCGGGGCGGAATGACCGGCTGACACCGATTTTTCCGCGGCGACTATCACCGTTCTTTGCTCTTCCACCAAGCCTTCCACAACTCGGGATCGTCGCCGAACTTCTGCTTGGTGAGGGCTTCCAGCCCTCGCCGGGCTGGTGCTCGGAGGTCCTGGTCGACCAGCAACTCGATGAGGACGGGAACGGCGCGATCGTCCCCCAGTGCTCCCAGTGCGTAACAGGCCGAGAATGCCGGGCAGTCGCGGATGCAGTTGAGGCAACCGTCGCCCTTCCCATCCTCTAGGCCCGTCTTGTCCTTCGTGAGCGCGACGATCTCCTCGTATGCCTTCGCGGCCTTCAGTTCGCCCAGGGCGGCCACGGCGATGCCGCGCACGGACGGTGACTTGTCCTTGATCGACTTCCGCCAGGCAGGAATGGCCTGCTCATCTTTCAGGATACGCAGGGCGATCGCGACGTTTAAGCGGTCCCTCTCCGGGGCGGTTAACAGGTCCTCGATGAGCGTTGGGACGCCGCTCTTGTCACCCAGACCGGCCGAGTTCGGCGCCGCCCTCCGGCGGACTTCGACCTCTTTGGACTTGAGCGATCCCTGGAGCCGTTTGAGGGCCGCTGCCTTCTCAGGGGCGGGCAAGCCGTCGATCGACTTGGCGAAGGCGTCAGTCAAAAGAAATGCTTTCGGGTCATCGAACGTTTTCCATTCGAGCGCGCCGACCGGTTCATCGGCGGCGGCGCTGGCAAAGATCGCCATCAACATTACGATGGGCCTCATCATCTACCTCCTCCTGACAAGCAACATGCGGGCGAATGGCCGACTACTACAGAGACGACAATAGCGCCGCCCGAGTTTGCTTGGTCGGGGGGATAAATCGGGGTCAGTTCATCTTTTCATCCTGAAAAGATGAACTGACCCCGATTTTTCCCTTAGCTCTTGACGCCGCGGACCGGTCGGCCTCCTTAGACATCGCGCACCTGATGGCGGAAGTCCCAGAAAAGGACTCCTTTGGTGTCCAATTCGCCGCATTCCCCAGGCGTCATCAGGTCGTACTGACGGCCACCGACGCTGTATTCCTTGCGCTGGCCGTCCTCAAACTCGAATGTGCAGCGATCGAATCGCCGGATGTGTTTCCCTCCTATGAACGTGTGCTTATCGATGACTTTGACCTTGCGGCTCATTGTGGGCTGAGCGGCATTGTAGAGGTAGATAAATGCGAGGACGATACAGGCTCCAATGAGGAACACGGTGATGACGTTCAGATAAGGGATTACGTTCCCCGAGCTACTCGGACGTGGGGGCTGGGCGTCCTCATGTCTTTCGGTTTTAAGCTCCTGGCCAGTGTCGGCATCCAAAATTCGGATGGTTTTCGTCTCTGGATCCCAGACGCGGCTCGTCCGGTGGCCACTGTTCGGGTCTTGGGCTCGCAGACCAGAGGCCGCAAGGAGCGCAAGCAGGAGGATCGCTTCCCACCCTTGGATGCGGAGTGGGAGGACGTTTCATGTCATGGCTCTCCGCCTACTTCTTAATCGAACATTGTTATTAGCCTGACCGGCACGGTATAGCTATGGCTCGCGCGGTCAGGCTATCAGCAGCCGCGCCGGTATAGCTATGGCTCGCGCCGGTCAGGCTATCACGGCCGCTCGCCTTAACCAGCACTTTAACCGGTGCCAACCGTCAACTTTTCCCTCTCCTTTTACCCTCGCCGCACCGCTCCGTCAACAAAAAACGGCTCCCATACGGCACACCACCACCCCGATTCTGCTCTCCACCCAACGCACCCGCCTCCGGTAATCTGCCCGGTAAACGTCGCCCGCCACCCCGCACCCCGAGGCTCATCATGTCCACCCAATCCACCGGCCCGCGCTCCGACGCCGGCAAACAACGCTCCTCCGCCAATGCCGCCACGCACGGTCTGTGCTCCGAACGCCCCGTCCTCCCCATCGAAGACCCCGCCGCTTGGGACGCTTTCCACGACGGCGTTGTTCAGGAACTCGATCCGGTCGGTATTTTCGAAACCGAGCTGGCCGACCGCATCGCGCTGCAACTGTGGCGTCTCCGCCGCGTGGCCCGCTTCGAGGCCACGGTCGGCACCGATCTGTACGAGGAAACCGCCGGCAAGGCGGCCGGCGCCATGATCGGCCTCAGTCCGAACGATCCCAATTGGCAGGCGATGCTCCAGGCGCATCGCGATACCGACGAAGCGAACGAAGGCCTGGCCAGCGCGGAAGCGGCACAATCGCTGGTCGCACAGTTGCCGACCATGCCGGACGACACCGTTATGGACCCGACGGTCGTGCTGCTGCTGGTGCAGCTGCCTGGGCGACGTGTCGATCATCGAGGTGAAGCAGCCGATGACCGCGGCGCTCCTGCGGCTGGCCCTGCCGGCGGTCTCGAAGAAGCCGTTGCCCGAGACGCTCGCCTCCTTGACCCCCGCCTGCGCGGAACACTGCCAGGAGATGACGGCGGACGATCGCCGCCGGGAACAAGCGCTTCAAGAAGATCGTGGAAGACATGGCGGTGCACCTGGAAGCCCTGCGGCACGATCACCAGGTCCTGCAAAAGCCGGAGCTGGATCGGCTGGTGCGTTACGAAGCCCACGTCAGCCGTCAACTGCGGTACGCTCAGGCGGCACTGGAGAAACTCCAGGCGAAACGTCAGGCTACGGAGTCGGTGCCAACCCCGCCTCCCGCCCCACGACTCGCCCCAGTTCGTTCGGTAGAAAGCATGTTCGGTCCGTCCGCGGCTGAACCGGCGTCGATTCCCGAAGCTATCGCCCGGCGGTCGCAACTGCCGCCGCGGCCGGAGACGGCCGAGTCGAGTTCGTTTCGCACTTTCGACGTACCGACAACGACGGCGGCACCGCGAAATCATTCGGCAGACGCTCTGGAAGCCGTCGAATCGGAGGTTGATCGGTACTTTTCGGTCTACCGATCGGATCGGGGGAGGCCCAACCGTGTCTGTGTGAGCGTTCTTGACCAGGAAGGCAAAAACGGCCCGAATCGAACAAGTCGGCGGCGCTCCTGGTGCGCCCGCCAATCGGAATCCACGGTAGATTGTATGAACCGCATTCACCCCCGCGGATGGAACTGACGATGAACCGCCCGCAGCCGCTCCCGATCCACATGCGTATACTGCTGCGTCGTCTGAATGCTGGCGTGGCCGAGCAGTTCCTGCACCGTGCGCAGGTCGGCGCCGCCCGTCAGCAGATGCGTGGCGAAGCTGTGCCGCAGCGTGTGCGGACTCACCTTCGTGTTGACGCCGCGGCGTTTGACGTACTTCTTGACCAGCATCCAGAGCATTTCGCGGGTCAGTCCCCGTCCGCCGCGGCTGACGAAGACGAAGGGAGTGTCCGGCGCCGCGGCGACCAGCGTCGGCCGCTGCTGTTCCAGGTAGATGCGCAGCGCATTCACCGCGATCCGGCCCAGCGGCACGATGCGCTGCTTGCTCCCCTTGCCGAAGTACTTCAAAACGCCGAGTCGAGATACAGGTCGATCATCTTCAACCCGACTACTTCCGACGCCCGGCTGCCGGTAGCGTACATGCGTCTCCAGGATGGCCCGGTCGCGCAGGAAAAACCGCTCCGACGGCTGCGGGGCGTCCAGGAGCTTGTTCACCGCTTCCGGCCCAGCACCTGCGGGATACGCTGCCACAGCGACGGCGAGCTGAGCAGCTCGATGGTGCTGTCGGTCGAGCGTTCCTCCAGCCGCAGGAAGCGGTAGAACATCTTCAGCGCGACGAGGTGGCGGGCGATGCTGGGCAGGGGCCAGGCCGTCGCCGCGCAGGTAGTTCAAGATAGTGGGTGAAGTCGCGCAGGCTGGGAGCGAGGTAGTTCGACAGTCCACCGCCGGCGATCCAGCCGGCAAAGCGCTCGAGATCGCGGCCATAGGCCAGCAGCGTGTTCTCCGCCAGGCCGCGCTCCGCCTGGATGTAATGGCGAAACGCTTGCACATCATCGGTCAGGGCGGTGAACTGATTGGCGCGGTCGCTCGGCATGATCGCCCTCGGTACGGACCCCGGACGCAGTGGATGAGTTCCTTCTGCAACATCGGTCGAGGCCGAAGGAAACTTTACAACTTGGACGCGGTGAGTCGATGTGCGGGAAGAGGCTCTGTGCTAAAAGCTGCGCGTTCGACGGCGCTCCCTGACGGTCGCGGCTCGTCAAACCGTCCAGAAGAAAGAGTGATTTTGGCCTTCTATCCGGCCAGCCCACACCATAGGATAACGCTCTTCCACCCTCGGCGAGGATCGGACCTCCAACCGCCGGGTGTATCACAATCGCGCTCACGAAAGGTCAGGGAATCGGATGAAGAAACGCAAGGGACGACGCAAGGTTGGCCGGAAAAAGCGCCGGATGCGGTCGAGGATTCGGCACCGCAAGTAACAGTCGCGCTCCAGGTTTCACCGACTCGATCCGGCCGCTCCATCATCCTACGCTCCGATGCGAGTCAGTTCACAGTAAGCGTCCCTTGGTGCCGAGGAGCAAGTCATGTACAGCGCCGTGCCGCTCTTCTCCGTGCTCTTGTTCGCCCCCGCGGCTGACCCCAAGCCGGAAGCACCCCCGGCTCCCGTGAAGCAGGTACTCGATGCGTACCTCAAGGCGGTCGCGGCGAAAGACGTCGCTGCGATGGCCGCGCTCGCCGACATCCCCTGGCTCGACCGCGATCGGCAGTGGGTCCGAGACCGAGATGGGTTGCGAGAGCGCTGGATCACGTCGTCGCTCAGTTGCCTGCGGACAAGAGCGAACGCAAGGTGGAAGTGTTTGCCTTCAAGAAAATTCGCGGCACGATCAAGGATGAAGCGGAGCGCAAGTTGCTCGACGAACTTCTGGGTGAGAATGGCTATTTTGTCTCCGTCGAGCAGGATGGCTACCCGCTGTCCGCGCGTTACATCCTACTTCGAGTGAAGGACGGTAAAGCAGCGGTCGTCGCCGGACCGCTGAAGCCAAACCAGCTTACACCTCAAAACCGCATCCCTGAGCAGGTGGAGCAATTGCTGTCCAAGTGCGAAACCTTCGAGCTTTATTCGCTGGACCCCAAACGCGAATTCGATGGCGAAGGCAAGCTCGTGCCGGTGAAGGACGGTTTCCACCGCTGGAAGGTGCTCGGCAAGACTGAGGTGAAGGACAAGGGCGAACAAAAGAAGCTGGCCGATACCCTGCGCTTGGCGGCGGAGGACAACTTCGGCATGGTGGCAGGTTGTTTCAACCCGCGGCACGGGATACGCCTCAAGGGGGACGGCAAGACGGTGGATCTGGTGATCTGCTTCGAGTGCCTTTCGGTGGAGGTGTACGTGGACGGCGAGGCGAAGAAAGGATTCCTGACAACCGATGAGCCGCAAAAGGAATTCGATCGAGTTTTGAAGGCCGCAGACATCAAGCTGCCATCGGCGGCGAAGGAGAAATAGCGAAACCAATGCGGGTGTGGCCGCGGCTGAGTCTTTTCGCCTCGCCCTCTCATCGCCACGCCGCGTACAGCGTCATCCCCTGGTAGTCGCGTACAAACCCCGCCGTCTCCAGCAGTGTACAGCCTGGCGTCGTCGTCACGGGCCGGCCGTTCCATTCCTCGACCGTCAGCTTGTGTTTCGTCGCCGAACCCGTGCCGCAGATGGCCGGCAGACACGCTGTCGCCGTCGTCAGGTCGTCCGCGCTGGCGCTCGGAAGCGCAGTTAGCTTCTTGCCCTGCTGCTCGATGAGCAGTACCGGCCGACCGGCTCGCTGCACCAGCCAGTTCCCGGAGCGGCGCAGCAGCGGCCGGGTGCCGCCGTCGAGAAGAGCAACGTCGAACGGGCGCCGCTGCCGTACAGGTTGGCTGGGTCCTGGCTGTGCAGCAGCAGTGCGGGGGCCGTCGCCGTCGAGGGTAGGGCCAGGTCTTGCAGCCGTTGCGACGCCTCGGGCAGAGCGAACTGCGCTCCCGATAATCCCTCCACGAAGTAGCCGCGCCGCACCTCGCCGGCCAGTTCCATGCGGCTGTACACTTCGTACAGGATGCGCCACGCCGGCATCCACGGGTCCAGCAGCGCCACCTCGCGGCTCACAACGCCGTAGCGCTGCAAGAGCAGAGACGCCTGAAAGACAGCCAGCGCTTCCGGCTCCGGCCGGCCCCACGGCACCAGCGACCATCTTCCCTCTGGCCGTGCAGAGTGCGGCGGGCGGCGTCCGGCGTTTCGATGCGGCGACATGAAACGACTTGTGAGTCGGGTTTGTGGTGCGGCACGGCCTCCATCTTCCATGCCGCACTCTCCGCGCCGGATTACGTCGAAGCGGTCGTTGGTAACGAAACCGCGGCGCAACAACGTCCACAGCGCGGCACGAACGCCACTCGGTGACAACCCGTTGTCAGTGGCAAGATCCGCGACGAACGATGCTCCGCGGGTGCGCAGACAACTCGAGCACGCGCGCGGCCGGCTCGTCCAGCGGCGTCGGGTCGGATTGCGGCGGTTGGGTAAGCGATGACAGCGTCTCTCGGGCCAGGAACGCGAGATCGTCGCCTTGACAGACCCAGACACCGCTGCCGCCGGCCGTCCATTCGTCCAGCCAGCGCGGCTGGTAGCCGGGGACGCGCGCGGGCAGCACGGTCTGCTCCCAGAGCGGCGCCGGCAACGGCAGTCCTTCCAACCGTGCCAGCGCCTCGGCCAGACCCGCGCTCTCGCCGTGCCGGTCCGACGGGTGAGCGCCCTGCCAGCGTGCCACGAAGTCCGCAAACTGAGCCGGCGGACAGGCGACCACCTCGCGCCGCAGGAGCGCCAGGCTACCGCGCTGCACCTGCTGCAAGTTCTCCGGCGCCGACCACTGCATTGTCGCGGCGTCATCGTGCCGCACCACCACGGCCCGGCCGGAACGCGCCCACTCGTCCAGCTGCCGCCGCGCCCAGTCCGGTTCGAAGGGATAGCGTTCCAGAATGTCGTTGAGGCCGACCAGGGCGTGCGTGGCGAGGAAGCGCGCGAGTACGGCAACGCCGGCTGATTGGGCATCCACGGCTCTCCCCTCACCCCCAACCCCTCTCCCCGGAGTACCGGGGAGAGGGGAGACGAACGCTTGCTCGTAGAGGATACGATCCTCGGCCGCCACCCAGCGTTCCGGCCGAACGACGCGCGGCAACTCGATCCGCACGGCTCGACCATCGGCTTCCAGTTCCTGAAGGAACGCGGCCATCGGGCCTTCGAGTTCGGCTGCGGTCAGGTCACCGAGGCGGCGCAGCCATTCGGCCATCTCCGTCGCCGAGCGCGGCGGCATGCCGAGACCGCGCAACCGGCGGTCCACCTGATGCACCGCGCGCGGGTCGAGCAGATGTTCCTGCCGCTCAGGACGAACGAGCTGTTCGAGCAAGCTGCGGTCGAGTCGGCCAGCACCTTCGCCCTCCGCCTCGGGTCGGTCATTGTCGTACATGAACGCGGCGGTGAAGGCGAACAGGATGCCACTGGCGAACGGCGACGGCACCTCGGCGCGGCGTTCGATCACTTCCGTGCGCCGGTCGCGGACCTCCGCCAGCAGCTCTTGCAGTCGCGGCACGTCGAGATGATCGTGCAGACATTCGCGGAACGTCTCGACGACGATGGGAAAGTCCGGATGCTGGCGCGCGACCTGGAGCAGATCGCGGCCGCGCAGCCGTTGCAGCCACAGCGGCGCTCTCTGTCCGGCTCGGCCGCGCGGCAGCAGCAGCGCACGGGCCGCGTTCTGCCGGAAACGCAGAGCGAACAAGGCGCTGTCGGCCAGCTCCTCCAGCACCAGCCCCTCGACGTTCTCCGGCGTCAGGCCCGTCAACAGGTCCGTGATGGGTTCGTCGGTGTCGGTCAGGCGGATGAGGATGCCGTCGTCGTGGTGCAAACATTGCGGCCGATAGCCGAGCCGCCGCTGCAATGCCGCTTCCAGGGCAAGACGCAGCGTCAGGTGCAGGCGCCGGCCGAACGGGCTGAGCAGCAGCACTTGCCAGTCGCCGAGCTGATCGCGCGACGCCTCGACGAGCAGCGTGCGATCGGTCGGCACTCGACCGGCGGCAGGTGACCTGGCGGGCGATATGGTAGCGAAGACTGCGAGCCGCGTTGGCGTCGAGGAAGTAGTCGCGCTGCAGCCAGTCGAGGCAGTCCGGGGCGTCGAGGCGTTCGGCCAGTTCACGCAGGAAGACGCCGATGGCGCGGCCGAGGTCGTAACTGCGGCCGCCGCCTTCGCCCTGCCAGAACGGCACCAGGGCCGGTGCTCCCTCCGCCGGCGACACGATGACGCGGTCGGCCTCGATCTGCTCCAGCCGCCAGGCGTTGGTGCCGAGCAGGAACACGTCGCCGACGCGGCGCTCGTAGATGAACTCTTCGTCCAGCTTCGCCGATGCGCACGTTGCTGCCGGTGTAGGCGGCGTACTGCCCCGTGTCGGGAATGGTGCCGCCGTTGATGAGGGCCATCGCTCGGCTGCCGGGCAGGGCCAGCAGACGATTGCTGCACGCGGTCCCAGCTGACGCGCGGTTGCAGGGCGTCGAGAGTCGATCTCACCGCAGAAGACGCAGAGAACGCAGAGGAAGAAGGAGAGAGAACAACACTTTCTATTTCTTTATTGTCGGCCTTTTCCCTCCGTTTTTCCTCTGCGTTCTCTGCGACCTCGGCGGTGAGTCTTTGGAACCGATAGCGCCCGCTCACCATCTCCAATGTCGCTTCAAACGCCTGCGGCGACAGGTCGCGATACGGATACGCCCGGCGCACCAGAGCATAGAGATCGGTCACCGACCAGTCGTCCATGCGCCGCCAGGGCGATGAGCTGCTGGGCGAGCACGTCGAGACAGTTCGTCGGCACTCGGATCGCCTCGACGCGGCCGGCGGCCATCTCGCGGCCAGTACCGCCTGTTCGAGCAGATCGGCCGGCATCTTTGGAATGAGCCGGCCCTTGCTTCGCTGTCCGACGAGATGACCAGCCCGGCCGACACGCTGCAAGGCGCGCGCGACATTGCCCGGCGACTCCACCTGGCAGACCAGATCGACCGCCCCCATGTCGATGCCCAGCTCCAGCGACGCGGTGGCGACGACGGCCGGCAGCCGGCCCTCCTTCAGCGCCGCCTCGGTCTGCTGCCGCACTTCCAGGGCGACACTGCCGTGATGTGCGCGGGCGAGGTCGTCCTCTTCGTTCAGGAAGGAGGTGATTCGTTCAACGGCCCGGCGATCGTTGGCGAAGACGATGGTCGAACGATGGTCGCGGATCTGGTCGCCGAGAAGGCGGTAGATCGACGGCCAGACCGATTTCTCCGGCAACGGTCCGAACTGCTCGACGGGGTTGACGACCAGCAGATCGAGGTCCTTGCGCATGCCGGCGTCCACGATGCTCACCGGCCGCGCCATCAAGTTACCGTCGTTCGTCGGCGCAGACCGCCGAGGTAGCGGGCGACCTCGTCCAGCGGCCGCTGCGTCGCCGACAAGCCGATGCGGACGAATGAGCCGTTGCGCTGGATTGCTTCCAAACGTTCCAGGAGCAGGGCGAGGAAGACGCCGCGCTTGTTGGTGCAGAGGGCGTGAATCTCATCGACGATGACGTGCGTGACGTCCCGCAGCGTATCCCGGCGCGTGAGGTCAGCAGCAGGTGCAGCGACTCCGGCGTGGTGATGAGAACGTGCGGCGGCTTACGAACGAGATGCTGCCGCTCAGCCGTCGGCGTGTCGCCGGTGCGGACGGCGGTACGTATCTCCGGAAGCGGCTGACCCAAGCACCGTGCTGTCTCGGCAACGCCTTCCAGCGGGATCTGCAAGTTCCGGTGAATGTCGTTATTAAGCGCCTTGAGCGGCGAGATGTAGAGGACGCGGACTCCAGGCAACTCCGGGGGATGGCGCCAGAGCCGATCGAGACAGGCGAGGAAAGCGGCGAGCGTTTTCCCGGAGCCGGTCGGCGCGAGGATGAGCGTGTGGTTCCCGGCGGCGATGCTCGGCCAACCGAGCTGTTGCGGCGGCGTCGGTGTACCCAGGGCGGTGCGAAACCACTGGCGCACAGCGGGCAGAAAGAGGTCGAGAGCATCGGCGTGGTTCATGTGGATTATTGTACAGCGATGGGCTGCGCGGACACTATTTCGCACGGATCGAGGGTGCGCGATCGACGTCGGCGGTGGAAGCCATCTTGACGGTGCTTCCAGGTTCCGTTATGAGGCAAGGTGATGGGGATGGACCCCCGACACAGCAGATCGTTGCGTTCGAGGAAGAGATGACGGACCCCTGTACGAGCAAATTGCAGATCTGGGATGGCTGGACGCCGGCGCTGAGCAAGGGGTCGATGGCCGGAGGGAAAGGTGCGTCTTCAGTCCCCCAGACGCTCGAATCGGCGGAGGTGCTGTTCGCACGGGAGAGCTTTCAATCGCGCCGCCGTCACAAGCAGAATGCGGAGCCGTTCACCTTGCAATGGTTCCTCGACGCGGAAAAGGCCCGACATTCGCGGCAGGGATCGTGGATGCCGCGCGCTGCTGGAGTTTGGCCGACATCGCGGCGAAAGGCTGCTCGGTGTTGGCGGCGGGTTGGGCACCGACTGGGTGCAATATGCCCGGAACGATTGCGAAGTCATTGTGACCAACGCCGTCGCCCGCGAACTGGAACTGGTTCAGCGTAATTTTGAGCTGCGCGGGATGAAGGCCCGATTTGTCCACGCCTTACCTGCCACCCTGCCGCTGGAGGCCGCTTCGATCGACGTGGTGTGCCTGAATGACTTGCCGCAAGAGACCGACGTGCGTTCCGTGGCGGCCGAGGTGTACCGCGTGCTGAAACCGGGCGGCAAAGTGCTGGCGGTGCGTTCGGGCAAGGTTCGACGTGGATTTCTGGTGGCGCGATTGGCTGCCGTGGGGGAGCCTGTTGCGGCCAACGTCGCTGATTGCTCCGGCCGATCCGAATCGATTCAGCGGCCGCTGCTTCCGCCGCCACTTCGGCCAGTTCGCGGAACACCGCGTCTACAAGCGCCATCTGCGCCGAGCCGAAGTGCCTCACGTGATGCGCTGGCTGCCGCTGCCTCTGCTCGAGCGACTTCTCGGTCGGTTGCTGATCCTCAAAGCGTTCAAGCCGTTGAGCGCGGCCATCAGTATGCCGCTGGCGGCCTGAAGAATGAAGAAGGGCCGCGGATCGCTCCGCGGCCCTGTTGATGATAAAAAAGTCGAGGTAGCGGCTCCCAGCGCGAGACGGCCGCCCAACGCGAGGGCCGTCCAGCCGCTACCCCGAATGCCGGCCGCCAGGCGACCAACACCACAAAGGTAGCTGACGCCCATCCTCGCCGCAAATGCCGTAACCTTTCCCACGCGCCGATCTTGCATACTCCTCTGCCGGTTGTGCCGATTGTGACACCTGTAATACCGGCCGCCGCCATGCCGCGATTCGTCATCCTCGAACACGACCATCCTACCCTCCACTGGGATTTCATGCTCGAAGCCGGCGCGGTCCTCCTCACCTGGCGTCTCTCGTCTCCACCCGCGCCGCACGAAGCGGTTGCCGCAGAGCACATCGGCGATCACCGACTGATCTACCTGGATTACGAAGGACCCGTGAGCGGAGGGCGCGGCGCTGTCACGCGCTGGGACAGCGGCGAATACGTGTGGCTGGAAGAGGCGGAAGACTGGAAGGTGATGCAACTCCGGGGGCGTCGGCTCGACGGGACATTTCGTCTGGATCGGCTGTCCGGCGGGGACTGGCGGGGAGTGTTTGTGGTGTAGAGCGTCATTGTGCTTCGACCGGCCGCATCATCGCCAGCTGAAAAAGGTCCAGCATCACCCGCGGTTGACTGACGTCGCTGTAGCGGCAGTGGATGGTCATCTTGCCCTGTTCGAGTTGGACGGCATCGAGCAGCACGGTCGGCCGTTGCGGATCGGAAGACAGGAAGTGAACGACGGCGCAAGGGTTGCCGGATTCAGGGTTGCGATACCAGTTGACCTCGATGTTGCTGTTGTTCTGCCGGATGGCCATCGTGACGTCCTGGAGGATCGACTGGGCGCCGATGGGCAGTGCTCCCGCCCGGAAGTGCTCGACCTCGATCACAATCGTGTTCTGCTCGCCGGCCGCCATCCAGATACCCAGGTCGATCGAGATGACTGTACTCCAGGCAGCTCGGCCGTAGCGGAAGGCAAGGCGAAGCCGTCCCGGCTCGATGGCCACGCGCGGCTGGCGCACTCCCTCGGGAAGCAGGCGCGTGCTGAGGCCAGTCTGGATCAGGCCTTCTTGAAAGAAGCTGTTGATCTGCTCGTCCGTAAACCGGGCGTAGTAACGTGATACGTTGTCGGGGGGGTCGATCAGTTCCTTGAACTCTTGCAGGAATTCGACCGAACATTCTGCACGATGCGGTCCCGGCGGCACGGCAGCGCGGGTGTACCACTCCAGTTCATGCCGGACGAGGACGATCAAAGTGGCGCCGATACTGCCGACCAACAGCAGGATGATACCCAGCGTCATGAAAAACGACTTCCGGCTCATCGCAGTGCCCCTTGGTGACATGAAGGGTGCGCGAGTGGCCGATCTGGGTGCAGTGGAGATGTGTACTCAATGTGGGGGAAAAGGTCAACCGCAAGACGTGGATCGGTTTCGTCGTGTACGGTCCGCGCAATCCTTCGTGCGCGAACCGTACACGAGAAAGGACGTTACAGCAACTCGGTGACCGGCTCGCGGTCGTCGAGGATGTACATTGGCCGGCCGCTGCCGTTGATGAACGTCTGCGCCGGATCGATGCCGACAGCCTGGTACAGGGTGCTGAGCAGCTGTGACGCGCGTATACCGGCGGTCGCGCGGCACCTCGCCGCGGGAGTTGGTGCTGCCGACGGCCTGGCCCATCTTCAGGCCGCCGCCGGCGACCAGGCGCTGCATGGCCGGCGACCAGTGATCGCGGCCGCCGTCGCTCATGTTGATCTTCGGCGTCCGGCCGAACTCGCCCCACATGACCGTCACCACGTCGTTTTCCATGCCGCGGTCGTGCAGGTCCTGGATCAGGTTGGCGACGCCGCGATCGACGATCGGCAGCTGCTCCTTCAGCGTCTTGAAGTTGCCGCTGTGCGTGTCCCAGCCGCCGATGGCCAGCGTGACGCAGCCGACGCCGGCCTCGACGAGCCGGCGAGCGGTCAGGAACTGCTCGACGCCCTTGTAGCGGTCGCGGACGCGCGGGTCTTCACGGCTCAGGTCGAGGGCCTTGCGAACCGTGCCCGAGGCGACCATGTCGAAAGCGCGGGCCGTGAAGGCGTCGATGCCCTTCATGGTGCCGCTGGCGTCGATCTCGCGTTTCACGTCGTCGAAGCTGTTCAGCAGCGACTTGCGGTCATCGACGCGGTTGGCGTCCACGCCGCCGGGCAGACGCAGGTTCTGGATGCCGGGGCCTTCCGGAGTGAACGGCCGATGCGCGATGCCGAGGAAGCCAGGCTCGGTGCCGGGGTTCATGCCGCGCAGGCTGACGAACGGCGGAATGTCGTTTGCCGCGGCGCCGCGCAGCTTCGACATCACGGCGCCGAACGACGGGTGGTGCGCGATGCGGTTGGCGTTCTCGCTGTAGCCGGTCATGACGAGCGAGTCGGAATGCTCATCGACGGAAACCAGCGAACGAACGCAGGCGAGCTTGTCCCACATCTTGGCCTGGAGCGGGAAGTGCTCGCAGATCTGCACGCCGGGGACGTTGGTGGCGATCGGCTTGAATTCGCCGCGGAATTCGACGGGTGCCTCGGGCTTCAGGTCGTACATGTCCATGTGCGACGGACCGCCCGGCAGGTAGATCATGATCGCCGACTTGTTGCTCTTGGTCGTCTCTTCCTGACCGAGAGCGCGGAGCCGCAGCATTTCGGCCAGGGTCAAGCTGGCGCCGAAGGCGCCGATCTTGAGAAAGTCCCGGCGGGTGTGACCGTCGCAGAAGCGCCGCCGCTTCCCCCAGAGTGTGAACATGGTAGGATACCCCCTTGGATGGATTGGCTTCAAGAGCCGGTGGGAGGCCTCGCCGTTGCCGGCGAGGCCTTGTCTGGATGATCGTACAGAAGAGCGATGGTGTGGGCAACCACTTTCTTAGAGAGAGCGTGGTCGCGTCCGTCGGCGACTCACCTCAACAGCGTAGTGCAGGACGTGGCAAGTTTAGCTTTTGCATGGCCCGAAGGCCAGAGCGATCTTCCCGAGAGCGCGAGGAACGGAATCACGCTGACGGCGGCAGCTGGCGTTTCAGTTTCTCGATCTCGCGCTTCAAGCGTTTGTTTTCCGCTTCAGCTTGCGTCCTGGCGGCTTCGGCCTGTTCGAGCGCCTCCCGGATTTCCGGTGGTATCGGCAGCCGCTCTCCAGTTGCCGGATTGACGAAACGGAGTAATTCTCCGTCGCCCTCCAGGTGCAGTCCCAGCACCGCACTCGGGAGACGGCCATCCACCATCTCGATTTGCAGGTAATTACCATCGACATCGAGCCGGAAGCCCTGAAGGCGCGGGTGCAGATATTCCTCGTATGGATCGAACAGGAAATACTCCTGCACCTTCAATTCGTCGCGATAGATTGCCTTCTTGGTCACGGTGTCTTCACGGCGCGTCGATTTCGATGTGAACTCGGTGATGAAGTCCGGCCCCTTGCCGTTCTCCTCCCACGTGCGATAACTGCGCCGTCTCGGTTCGGTTTCTTTCGGCACCCCCTTTACCACGAACAGGTCCGGCGAAACGTGGCGGCGCGGATTGCCTCGGACGAAGTAGACGAACATGTTGGCGCCGATAAATACGTTGTCATCCTCGGCGAACCAGTTCTCAACGGGTTCCGTAGCGTAGCGGATATTGAGAATATGAGTGGGTGTCTCGCCCATCGGCTTGCCGTCCGAATCGGGGTAGTAGGTATGGTCCCGCAGCGGTAACGGGGACATCCGGGGATTGGCCGACATATGCTGACCCTCCTGACGATTCCGTGGTTCTGCTATCATACCTGCGGAACGGACGGCGCTCTACATCGAATGAACGGAACTGGAGCTGGATGTGTTGGATTTCGTCTGCCGACACTGCGACCGCGACATCGAAGCGAACGCCAATGAAGCGGGTTCGACCATCGCCTGTCCTCATTGCGGCCGCAACGTCGTGGTGCCCGCGGAAAGCGATGGTGAGGCAGCTCCCGCTCCGGCAACTCCCGCTGCGCTTCCGCCGCCTGCCGGCGTGCTGGCCGCCCAAACATTCGGTCAGCGCATCTGGAAGTTCATCGCCGGTTCGATCCTCGTCATCGGAGCTGCGGTCATGACCAGCTTCGTCGTCGAGGCGCTCGTGGACTATTCCGAGAGTGCGAATTGGCCGACCACGGTGGGCGTTGTCGAGAACAGCAGTGTGGTGAAATCCGTCCATCACATCAAGGGGATTCCGATCACCAGCTACAAGCCAGCGATCCATTATTCCTACCTCGTCGGCAATTTGAGGTATCCGTGCGATAAGATCTGTTTCGGCGAAAAATGCACCCTCAACGACGGCACCACGGAGGCGACTGCACGGCACACGGTCCAGCGCTACCCGACGGGCAGCCAGGTGCACGTCTGCCACGATCCGGGCAACCCATGGAATGCTGTGCTGGAGCGGCGCGTGGACACGGCGGCCTATCTGAACCTGGTCACCATGCTGGCCGTGGGTTTGCTGGGCATGCGCCTGCTGCTGGTAAGCGTGGTCACATTCTCGTTCGAGACCAACTCGCCCTGGCCGATCTTCAAGCGGAAAGTGATCTGGTTCGACGGGCTGTTGCTCGCCATGTTTATCGGCGGTGGTGTCTGGCAGATACTGGTCATGCCGTTCGCTGCCTGATGTCGCCGCATCACGGCAACCGAATGCAACCGAACCCGGTATCGCAGTCGTGTTCCGCGGCCCCGAGGCGACGGACCGCCTTCTTCAGCGTGTCACGCACCTGGCGGGCGGTCCATTCCGGATGACGGCACCACAGGAGCGCCGCCAGGGCTGCGGCCTGCGGTGCCGCTGCGGATGTGCCGGTGAAGGGGCGCTCGCGCCACGTGCTAGGGAACGGCACCTCGGCGACGAAATCAGGCTTCGGCACTTCGGAATTGGGGCCGCACGAACTGTAGGCGACTCGTTTCCCATTACCGTCCACGGCACCGACGGCGATCACCTCGGGACCGTCCGCGGGAAAGGCGATGCTGCCCCGCCGCGAGGCATAAGCCAACCCGCCGCCCAGCACGACGAGATGAAATGGTCCCGCTGGGCCGCTCAGTCGCCGCAAGCGCAGACGATATGCCCGGCCTTCCTGCGGCAGAAAATAGGCCGCACAGCAACAGCGATCGGCGCACAGTTCGCTGCGCACGACCATGTGTCCCGTCGTCACATCCTCGACGATCGCCTCGTAACTCGATCCCACCCGCCCGCATACCTCGACCGAGACCCGCTCGCGGCCCCACGGTTTGACGACGTTCTCGGTTTCGCCCGGCTTCCATTCGTGATAGCCGCGTCCGTTATCCTGGAAGGTGCCGCTCCAGTGGCGCTGGGCCATGTTCCCGGCGCTGGCGAAGCAGAGCAGATCGCCCACACCTGTGCCACTGCCCAGGAGGCGCGTCAGTTCCCGGTGAACGACGCCGTTTCCCTCGCCGTCGCTCCACGTCGGCATGATGACGGAACACGAGATCACCTTTGCCCCTTCGGCGCGTGCCCAGGCGACGGCGGCGAGAAACGTCTCGGGCCGATCCGGCTCCCAGTTGGCGAAGAGGAGTGCCGCGTCGGGGGCGAGGGTATGAACCACCTCGCCGCAAAGGATGCCGTGCTGACTTTCGGAGCTTTCGAGGTTGCCGTCGAACCGGAACGACCTGGCAGTCACGCGCTCCGGCAGGCTCTTACCGAGGTGCTGGCGATAACTCTGAAAACCGGAGTCGAGAACGGCGATCGTGAGACCTTTACCGCGGAATCCGGCCTGGTGCCAATTCGAGACGCCGAGGCTGTCGAGCAGGTGCTCGCGCAGTTTCTGCGGAGGCGTGTTATTGTTCGGGACGAAAGAATCGGGAGTCGCGGCGACGCCAACGGAGAAGGGGAGAATGAATAAAGAGCCGATGAGCAGGACGGCGAAAAGACGCTTTCGATCAACGCCGCGTGGGTGCCTCCGGTGGGTATCCATACTGCGCCGCTCCACATTCCGTGTCGGGTCCATCGAGAAAGCCGCAGTATTGTAGCCGCGCCAACGGCGACGAGACCGGATCATTGCATGCAATTTGGACGGCAGATCGATGCCAGGTGGTAAACAGTGCGGGTTGGTGCGAGACGAACGAGAAATGCGGTCGGGAAAAGTTGACAAGAAGTGACGGCTGAGGGGAGAAAACGGTTGACGTTTCGCGGAGCGATTCGCGAAACGTCAACCGTGCGGCATCGCGTTACTGGTTAAACACAAACTCCTTCGTGTTCAACAGCGCCCAGAGAATGTTCTCATAGGCGATCTTCTTCTGATTGGCAACGGCGTGCTTGGCGATGTGGGCGAGGGCCAGTTCACGCTGTTCGGACGTCGGCTTGTGAGCGAATGCCCAGAGGAACAGTTCGTCCACCTTCTCCGCGTCGGGACGTGGGTCCTTGGCCAACATATCGGCACGGCCGCCCGCACGGGCCAGCTTGCCCTGGATCTCGTCGGAGTTCAGCAGGTGCAGCGCCTGGGCCAGGTTCGCCTCGCTGACGCGCTCGCACTCGCAAGCACTGATGCGCTGCGGCCGGCCGAACACGTCGAGGAAGTACGACGGGAACGACTCGTCCGGCAGCATGATGGCCCGCTTCGGTGCGTGGCGATCGGTGGGCAGACCGTTGAACGTCGCCGGGCTGTCGGCCACTAGGTTGACAGCGTCGAACAGCACCTCAGCACTCATGCGCCGCGGATAGTACCGTGCGTAGTTCTGCTTGTCGTGCTTGTTGAATTCATTCGGCACGGCACTCAGCTGGTACGTCCGGCTCTTGCAGATCGTCTTGACGAGATGCTTCAGACTATAGCCGTTGTCCACCAGGTCCTTGGCCAGCGCGTCGAGCAATTCGGGGTTCGACGGCGGGTTCGTGATGCGCATGTCGTCCAACGGATCGACGATGCCGCGGCCGAAGAAGTGTGCCCAGTAACGGTTGGCGACGGCGCGAGCGAAGAACGGGTTCTTGGCATCCGTCATCCAGTCCACGAGCTTCTGGCGCGGATCCTCGTCGGAGCTGACCTTGATCGGCTCGCCGTCGAGCGGCTTCATGATGGCCGTCTGACCGGTCTTCTTGTTCTGAACGTTGCCGTTCGACTTGCTGAAGATGGCCTGGCGGACCACCTGCTGCTGCTGGAATTCGCCGGGGACGATGACGTTCTTGCGGCCGATGCGGCCGAAGTAAGCGGCCAGGCCCCAGTAATCGTCCTGGCTCCACTTTTCATAGGGGTGATGGTGGCACTGGGCACAGGCCATGCGCAGGCCGAGGAAGACCTGGGCCGTGTCATCCACGAACTGATCGGGCTGCGTGAGTTCCTTGTACCACACCGTCGGCGGGTTGGTGACCTCGTCGCCGGTCGCGCCGAGGATCTCACGCGCGAACTCGTTGTACGGCATGTCGTTGGCGACGGTCTGGCGAATCCAGTTGTGAAAGGCGAATGTGCCCTTCGCTCGGTCGGGTTGGCCGCGCCGCTTGACCCGGAGGATGTCGGCCCACTTGTTGGCGAAGAAGTAACTGTACTCGGCCGAATCGACCAGCGTATCGACCAGCACATCGCGCTTGGCGGCATTCTTGTCGTTGACGAAGGCGGCCACCTGCGCAGGTGTCGGCAGGCTGCCGGTCAGATCGAGATAGAGGCGGCGGACGAACTGCTCGTCCGAACAAAGCTCCGAAGGCACGAGACCGAGCTGCTTCCACTTCGCAGTGGTGTGGGTATCGACGACCGTCTTCGCCTCGAACTTGTAATCCGGCGTTTTGCTACCGAGCGGCACCGTGGCGCGGAAGGTGGCCACCTTGGCCTGGTAACGGGCCATGATCGCTGCCTCGCCGCTCTGAGCAAGCGTCCGCACCAGGCCCGTCGTTTCGACAACGGCGATTTCTTGGTCGTTGCTTTCGTACTGAGCCCGTCGAGTGATGTCCTCGATGGAGTTATCCGAATAGTGTGCGTAAACGGAGAACTGCTGCTTGTTTTGCCGGGTCATGATACGATGGTCGGGGGAGATCGTGATGTGCGTCACGAACGGGTCCTTATCGCTGCCGACCGGCATTCCCGCGGCGATCCAGCGGCGAACAAGTTTGTATTCATCCGACCCGACATCCATACGCTTGCCGCCGCCATGTGGCACGACGCCGGCGGCCTTGGTCAGCAGGAGGCTCTGATCGGGTGCGGCGGGGAAGAGACGCCGGCCGCGGGCTTCCTTCACCAGCGCGATGTAATCGACTTCCGGCTCGAAACCGAGCAGCGACAGTTTGAACCCGTTCTGCCCCGACGCCTTACCGTGGCAGCCGCCGGAGTTGCAGCCGAGCTTGGTGAAGATCGGCACGACCTGGTTGGCGAAGTTGATCGGCAGGTTCACATCGCAGTTGATCGACGTGACCGGCACTTTGACGACCTTGTCGCCGTAGGTGGCGATAACTTCGGTTGTGCCGTTGGTCAGTGGGATGATCCGGCCGGCCGAGTTGACGCTGGCGATCTGACTATTCACGACCGTGTACTTCACGTCCGTGGTCAGGTCTTGCAACCGATCCACGAGCTTGGCGGTGAGGACCAGCTGCTGAGCATCGTCGAGGCCTTTGAGATCGATCTTGCTCGGTGCCACAGTGAGGGCTTGCACATCGGCGGGCTTGGGCAGGGGCGTGAGTTCTTGTTTAACGTTGTCCTTGTCGCCGTAGAGATCGCCTGCAAACGCAGGACCGGTGAGGAAGAACAGCGCCGCGAGGGCCGTGGAAGCAGGCCAGCGTGCGGTCGGCATGGAAGGAACCCCCCAAATTGGCAGGATGTTTCGGTAGGCAGGGCGTACTGGCAGCGAGGGTTATTGTGGCGGACTTGGATCAAGAAAGCAACACATTCCTTCAAATGAGCGCGGATTTTTCTCTGAGCACGCAGCGCAAGCAAGTGGGCACTTGCTTGCGCTGCGTGCTCATGTTATCGTAACCGGCTGTACCCTTTCTCCGCTGAGGCTCCGACCATGTGCCGACTCCGTTCCGCGTTTGTCCTGCTCATGGCTGTTTCTTTCCTGCCGGCGGCCGAACCGGTCAAGATCGGCGAGCGCGCTCCGGATCTGACCTTCAAGGACATCCGCTATCTCACCCGCTCGCTCGCTGATTTCCCCGGTCGCAAGAGCTTCGTTCTCGCCTTCGTGACCAGCGGCTGTTCTCTTGCAGAGCGCGTACGTGCCGGTGCTGAAACGCCTCGAAGCGGACTACCGCGAGAAGGGCGTGCAGTTCCTCGCCGTCAATGTCGGACCGCAGGATGGCGTCGTCGAAACGGCGGCCCAGGCCGTCGAGTACGATGCTGAGTTTCCCTTCGTGAAGGACTTCGGAGGGAAGTGGGCCACGGCTCTCGGCGTTACGCATACACCGCAAGTCGTTGTGCTCGACGGCGAGCGCCGGCTCCGTTACCGGGGCCGCATCGACGATCAGTATCGTCCCGGCGTCACCCGGCCCTCTGCGTCGCGCAACGATCTCAAGGAAGCACTCGACGAATTGTTGGCCGGGAAAGCCGTCAGCGTGCCGCAGACCACCGCTGAAGGGTGTCCCATCACACGGCCCGAGGCACCGCGTTTCGACAAGCCGGTGACGTTCGCCGAGCACGTTGCCCCGATCCTCCGAACGCACTGCGCCGACTGTCACCGGCCCGGCACCGCGGCGCCCTTCTCGCTCCTCACTTACGAACAGGTCCGCGATCGCTCTCGTGCCGTCGCTTCCGCGATTCGTGACGGCCGGATGCCGCCGTGGTTTGCCGATCCCCGACACGGCGAGTTCGTCAACCGCCGTGGGCTGACCTCGGCCGAGCGCAAGCTGGTGCTCCACTGGGTCGAGAACGGCACTCCGGCGGGCGATCTGTCCCGTCTGCCGGCGCCGCCGAAACCTGCGCCCGACTGGCAGATCGGCGAGCCGGACCTCGTCCTGCGCACCCGGACATTCGACCTACCGGCCGAGGGCGACGTGGCCTATCAGTACGCTATTTTGCCGCACCTGTTTACCGAGGAGACGTGGGTGCAGGGCGTGCAGATTCTGCCCGACAATCGACGGTTGGTTCATCATGCCAACCTCGCTCACGTCTCCCTCGAACAGGGCTTCAAGATGGAGAACTTCATCACCGGTGTCGTGCCCGGCGGCGAGGCGATGAAGTTGGATGACGGCGTGGCGTATCGCATTCCGAAAGGCTCCGTGCTGGCTCTTCAGATCCACTTTGTGACCACGGGCAAACCGGAGAAGTGTCAGGTGTCTATCGGGTTGCGCTATGCGCGTGGCACCGTGAAACGGCAGCTGCGGCATGTCCTGTTGGTGGACACGCGCTACACGATTCCACCGGGCGCCGCGGCCTACCCAGTGCGGTCGAGCAAGATGCTGGACCGTGATGCGGAGGGCGTCGGCCTGTTCTCACACATGCACCTGCGCGGCAAGGCGATGTCGTTTCTCGCCCATTTGCCGGACGGTAAGACCGAAACGCTGCTGGTGATTCCGAACTACAGCTTTTCGTGGCAGGTCCCCTATCGCTGGGAGCCGGGTAAGAAACGGCTGCCAAAGGGGACTCGGCTAGAATGTGTGGCCCTGTACGACAATTCGCCGTTCAACCCGCACAATCCCGATCCGAAGGCAGTGGTGCGCGACGGGCCGCAGACCTATCACGAGATGATGAACGGTTTCTTCTTCTATCTCGACGCCAACGAGGATTTGAAGCTGAAGATGGACGGCAACACGGGTCATGTGCGTAAGGACTAACGACTGCCGCTTGCGGCTTCAGAATCCGTCGCCGGGGGTGCGCGAGTACGCGACCCCCGGCTGAGCTATTCAACCCCTTCGGGGTAAAGACAGCAGACACCAACATCACCGCCGCCCGTTCTCATACCGCAGGTTCACGAAGAGAAACACGTTGGCGACGACCAGGAACGCCAACGAAGGCGACAGCGCGAGCGCACTCAAGATCGTCCGTGTGGACCACCCGGCTACAGCGAGAGTATCGTCGAGCCGGAAAGCAACCGTCGCCAGCACCGCTAACAGGAACGGCAAAGCCAGCGTCGACGCAATGGCAACGGCGATCACCTCGTTCAGGAGGATTTTGCCAAATTGTTGGCGCAGCAGCGCGAGCCACATCCGTAGTGCTGTGAAGACGGTACATCCCTCGAAAACCAGGATCGGCCCGACGAGGAGTAAAGCGATGCCAAGCGGTACGAGACACACGGACGCCAGTATCGCCAGGATGCCGATCCCGTTCGCCAGGCTCGTACAGTAGGTGTCCGAGAGTGACACCAACCAACGCGAAAGTGCGAGCAGGCTAAGCGGGACGCCGACCGCGATGCCCCCCACGATCGTGTTCGCCAGGATCAGCCGAAACGTCAATCCGCCAAGCCCGGCTCGACCTTCGCGCCACTTGGCGGGACGCATCCGTTGCAGCTCTACGAACGTCAGCCGAACCAGCATCCCCAGGCCTGCCGACACAATCAGGAGAAGCAACGCGCCCGCGATCGTCCAGACAACCTGTTCTACACCGGCCGCGTTTACGGGAATTAGCTGGGCACTTGTCATGATGAAGCCGCACAGCGCGGCCATCAACGCGGCAACGATCAGCTTGCGTCGCATCAATGCAACATCCAGCGCCGCCAGCATCTCTTGCACGACGGGGCGGATGCCGGCGGTGCGCAACTGCTTCAAGTCGAGGCGCGCTCCTACGCTGCTGGAAGCCGAAGTTGGCTCCCGCGGCGGCTCGTCACGCACCGGGGGAACATCGGGAGGATTGTTGTCGAGGTTACCGGTAATGGCGCCCGTCAGGTCGGCAAATTCGCGGGTGCGTTCCAGCGTCAGCCAGTCCTGTTCGCCGGGGCGGCGCACCATGCAATTGGGCGAATAGAATCCTTGCTGGATGTTCTGCCGGACAAAGGACGTGCTGCCCGCGCGGATTATGCGACCGTCGGGAAAACGAACGTACCAGCTGTCATCGGCGGCGATCATGAGGCGACCCGGACGGAGATTGGCAGAACGGCCCATTCTTCTCAGCTTACGCCGATCACCCTCGTCGCGCCAAGCCGGATCGCTCTCCAACCGAGAAGATTCGTCAAGATAGAGGCGTTACAGTCGTTGCAGGGGGATCGTCGACCAACGTCGTTCAGCCGCGACCCGACAGGGGAGCGCTGGTCCGTGGCACCCGCGCTCCCCTGTCGGGTCGCGGCTAAACATAGTGCAGAAGAACAACGGGAAGGTACACCGGTCCGCATCCTCCCTGGCGAAGTTTCGACCGCTCCGTTATGCTGCATGGAGGAACATGGAAAACGAGAGGGACTTGCGGTGGACGAGCGCGTCACGGAACTCGAACGGGCAGTCCCGCTTTCGGGCCTGCTCGGCTACCTGAACTTCTCCGACGGTCGGCCCGATCCGCGCTGGCAGAAGCAGCTCGACGATGCTTTCGCCTTCTTCTCGGGAAGGCATGAAACAACGCCCTGGCTAACTCTTCTGGAAGCGATGCGCGGCGGACTGCGGCGGCTCCAGGCGTCCGGCAGCGCCGCCTTCCGCGATGTGTCCCAGGCGGAAGCCGTCCTCGACCTCGCCGGTCGGGTATTGACCGCCTACCGCGAGCATCACCGCGATCTCCTCGCCCACCTTGCCGACGCCGAATTGTTTACTTCTTTCTTCCTCGCCCGCGTCTTCGAGACCGCCCTGTCCCTCGGAGCCAGCACCGCGGACGATCGGCAGATCATCGCCAGGCTGAACGACTTCGTCGGCCATCGTCCCATCGCGCTGCTGGAGACCCGGCCGCAGGGCGAACCTTACGCTCACGAACGGCACCGACCGATTCCACTCTACCTGCGCGGTGCCGGCGTTGCTCATGGCCGTTATCACGACCTCCTCGCCCGCGCCCTGGAGATCCTCACTGGCAGCGATGCGGGCCTACTGGCCGAGGCCTCGTTCGACCCGAAGCTGCTCGACGAGTTCGCCGTCGATGCGCGGGCCTACGATCACGGCCATCCGGTCAACCGCCGGCCGAACTACGTCTTCGGCGAATGGGACCCGCATCACATCGACAACCAGGGCCGTTACCGCCGCTACGTCGCCCGCAAGATCACGCTCGACGGTCTCCTCGACCGGGTCGAACAACCGTCGCCGCTGTCCCGCGAGGAACGGCTGACCGAGGCGGCCGCCGTCCTGGCCGGTACGGTGCTGATGGCGACCGGCGTCAGCGGCAGCGGACCGACGGCTCACGACTCCGGGACGACGCTGGCCACACTGATCCCGCGCATCGCCCGCTACCGCGATGCCTTCTACGAGAAACTGCTGGCGAAGATGCCGTCCTCGTTGTCGGCTCGACTGCGCCAGGAGCAGCAGACGACTCGGCAACCGTTCGGCGCCGCCCGGCAGGCGCTCAACGCTTACCTCGCCCGGCACCGCGCCGCCCAGTTGCAGCATCGACACCTCTCGCTGCTGTTCGCGGAGATGGGTTATCCGGAAGCGAGCCGGGACGAGGCGGTGAAGATCCCGGCCGTATCGGTGCGCCTGCTCAGCGAGATTGTCGGCCGATTGACGACGGGTCAAGTCGAGGCGGACCACGGCCGGCTGGCCGACGCCGCGAGTCGATTGCCCGAACTCGAGGACCTACTGCGCCGCGGCATCGACTGCGGCGCCTTCGCCGATCCGTGGAATGTCCTCGGCTTCCAGGGACTGTTCCCGTTGTCAGCGGCACGCGAGGACAGCGTGCGCGACCAGCGGCTGGACGAGCTGGTCGGCGTCGTCGAGCTGACGTTCGAGCTTTACGCCCGGTTGATGAGTGAGGCAGCAGCGGCCGGCGAGCGCGACCTGGTGAAATCGCTCAAAAAGGGGCTGGACGACTTGGCGGCGTGGTGGGACCAATTCGCCACGTATGAAGTGAGCGACGTCCGCAAGGTCCGTGGTGCCGAGGCGTCGTCTTCCGCAGCCCACGTGGCGACGGCCCTGGCGCGCTGGCACGAGCATGGTTCCGCCGTAGCCGATCTCGCTTTCTGGAAGGGCCGGCTCGACAACTTCCGTTCGCCGCGCGCGTTCGCCCTGGTCATCGACACACTGCTCCGCAAAGCCGACTATCGAGCCGCCATGGCCCTTCTCTGCAGCTGGGTCGGGCGGGTCGAGCAAGCACCGCTGGAAGATCCCGCTCAGGCCGGCCGCATGTCGCCGCGCGACGCCAACGCCACGTTTCACACGCTCGCACTGCGGTGGATGCTGGCGGCAACACAGAAAGAGTTCGGAGTTCGGAGTTCGGAGTTCGGAGTCAAAACACCGTCGTCTTCCACTCCGCACTCCGCACTTGGCACTCCGCACGGCGAAAGCTGGGACCTCGTCGAAAAGTTCTTCGCCCACCTGGAGGCTAACGCCGAGGACTTCTGGGAAGTGCCGGCGCTGGAGATCGGCCGGGCGGCGCAGTGATGAGAACGATGACGACGACAGCGACGGCGATCTCTTTCAGGCGGCTTACGAGGACGTGACTTACCGCGATAGCACAGGCGGCGATGAGGGGGCGGTGATCGGCGACGGGGAGTCGGAAGCACCGTTCGACCTCGAAGAAGAGAGCGAACGCCTGGAGAAACGGCTGCACTTCCTGGCGACCGTGGCGCGGCTTTGGCGAGTAGCGGCCCGGGCCGCCGGGGAACGGGGGCGCCGCCGCCCCGCTATCAACGGTTGGCTGACCAGCGCACGCACCAACCTGCGCCGGCTGCTGGCCCTGCTCGACGCCATCCACGCGCACCCGCTGCCAGAGCCTGACGCCGATTACGATTCGATCGTCGAGTACGATCGCCGCCGCGGCCTCAAGGAACAGTTGCTCGCCGCCACGCTCGCTGCCTGTCTTGACACGACGCTGGCGGTCAGCGCCCTCGAAGGTCTCGACGATGACGCGATTCGGGAGAGCGAGGCTCCTGCCGAGTTGCTGCCCATGCCTCGAGAGGGGCCTCGCCCTCCCGAAGCCGAGTCGTCGCTGCCGGCCTCCCTGTGTCCAGCGGCGTTGGAGCAGACTTTATTTCATGGCGATACGGCTGGTGCTCGAGCAGCGCTCCAACCCTTCCTGCAGCGTTTCCGCGGCGAACCACTGCTGTCGCCGCCGCTGACACAGGACGGCTCGCCGCGTCAGGTGCTGCGCGTCCGCCTGGCCCAGCACGTCCTGCGCGAACTGCTCGGCAACCTGCCGCGCCTCGGCCTGTTGCGCGAAACCTTCGACCTGCTGCGCACCGCCCGCGCCATGGAGCAGGAACATCCGACGCCGGGCCGTGGCGTCACCGAGTTCAACCACTTCTTCCAGATCGCCTTCCAGGAGGTGGTCGAAACGGTCGTTCGCTCGGCGGAGCAATGGCCGGCGGACCGCACGACGGACGAAGCGCTGGTGGAAACGCTGGAACGGCTGACGGCGCCGTTTCTGGCGCTTTGGATCGACCACAGCCGCACGTTGCAACTGTCGGTGCTGGAGACGGTCGCCGCCAACCAGGTCGAGTGGCAGGCGCTGCTGGAGTTCGTGAAAAACTACGGGCACGACCTGTTCCACGCTCGTTTTATGACCTTGGCGAACCTGCGCGGCATCCTCCAGCGCGGGGCGGCGGCGTACCTGGATCATCTGCGCGACAACCCCGATCCGCTGCACCCCATCAAGCTGCTCGACGACCTGGGTGAGACCATCGAGCGCGACGACGCTGCGCCGGCTGGAGATCGTCCTCCAGGCGATCGTCGAGAATTACGAGGAGTTCAAGGATTACAACACGACGACGGCGCAGTCCGACTACGGCGAAAACCTGCACGTCCTGCTCGACTTCCTGCGGCTGAAGGCGGGCTATGAACGGCACGGCTGGCAGTTCCGGCCGCTGGTACTGGCTCACGAAGTGCTGGCCCGGCGCGGCCGCAGTTCGACGGCGGTCCTGTGGGAACGCTCCCTGGTGCAACTGACACGCGACCTGGCCCGCCAGCACGGCGACCAGCTGGCCAAGCTGGAGCGACGCGCGGCGTTCGTCTCAGCACAGTGAGCGATCGCATCAACGAGCGTTTCGTGAAGCCGCTGGCCCTGGATCGTCTCTGCGCCCTGATCGAGCCGGCGGTGCGCGAGATCGAGGAAGCCGGCGGCGAGAGCGCGGCTCCGGGCCGGGCGTTCACTCGCTTGCAGCAAGAACTGGAGGCGTACACCGCGACGCCGACGGGAGTTGGTCTCGACGTGCCGTACTGGCTGCGGCGGCTGGAGATGGAGGTGCATCGGGCGCGGGCGGCCCACAGCGCGACGGCGGTGCTGGCGGAGAACTTCTTCCGTGTGCCGCGGCGGCCGCTGGAGTACGAGGAGGTGGATCGGCAGGCTGCACGAATTCGATAAGCCGGCGCTGCCGGGGTGAGACACTTAGAGCGGTCACGTTGGTGGCGGTACAATCTCGGTTGCGAATCGAATGGAGGCCGAACAGATGCCGTCTCCGATCATGGCCGTTGCGAAGGTGCTCTACCTGTGCGACGATGTGCTTCATGATCCGGTGAAAGGGAAAATCCACATGATCGGTGTGTTCAACACCATCCGGGTGGAGGATCCGGCGACGTTCCCATTTCAGCCGAAGCGGATATGTGTCGTTGTTCAGTTTATCGGTGGAGCCGGTGAAATCCCGATACGTGTCGACATTACAGACACCGCGAACGATCGGGTCATCTATTCCGTGGCAGGTGGTCCCCTGCGATTCCCGTCGCGTCGCACGACCGTTTATGCATGTGTCCGAATCACCGAATGTGTGTTTCCAGCGCCTGGGTACTATATCGTCGAATTCTATGCCAACGACATTTTCGTTGAGGACAGGGTGCTGGTCTTGATTGGAGAGGAGAGCGAATCATGACCCCAGAACTGCCCCCTCATGAAGAGAATCCCCTTACCTTTCTTACGGACCCTGTTCTATTTCTCGACGCCATCGCAGTAGCCGCGCCGCCTGGAACGAAAGCCCGTCCGCGCCCGGCGGACCGACCGCGGCCTACGAGGGAAGAGGCCGCCTCAATGACGTTCGAGTTCCAGTTCCTCGATGGCGTGAGCGAACCAGTACCACCCGGCGCGAAGGCGCGACCTCGTCCACCAGGGCGCGAGCGCTGGCGAACGCTTCAGGGCTTGGCGCCAGCGGCAAGTCCTGAAGCAAGCGACGAGCGTCCGATTCGCAAGTTCATCGCCTTGCTGAAAGATCGGCGGACGGTCACGGTCCTGGGAACGGGGCTTCGGTTTCTCGCTGAATGCGCCACTCCTGGCAATGCGGGTGCGTTCGCCGTGGTGCGGGATAACGATCAGGAGCAGTTCGTTGCTGTCTTTCAGGCATCGGATCTGACTTGCATCTTTGAGGGCGATCTGTCCGCGATGAGTCAGTTGACGTCGTGACGGCCGTTGCGCGAGTTCGATAAGCCGGCGCTGCCGGGGTGAGGAGGATTGTATAGCCGCGAGACTCCGGCGAGCGCTGGGCATCAGCGCTCGCCGGAGTCTCGCGAGTAAACGGTTGAATGCGTGCCATGACGGGAGAGATGCCTATGACGGAGGCCGAGTATCTGGCCAGTTCCGATCCGGAGTCTATGCTCTCGTACCATCTGCGCGGAGTGGCAAACGACCGGAAGTTACGACTCTTCGCGGTTGCCTGTTGTCGTCGCATATGGCATCTCTTTCTTGATCGGAGGAGCCGAGCGGCAATAGAAGTTGCGGAAAAATACGCGGACGAAAACGCAGATGATGCTGAACTTCGTCAGGCTTATGAAAATGGACAGGCCGCTCATAATGCGGCGTTTGAAGCGAAAGGAAAGGGGAAAGCTTGCCTTGAATGGGCCGCTCAATTCGCTGCGGACAGGAACGCATTCTTTGCTGCGCACGGGCCAGCCGTTTCACCCGCGTTGCCGTTGGCGACGACATCGACAACGGTCCCGAGCATGTGGCCCAAGCGAAATTGCTTCGCGAAATCTTTGCAAACGAGTACCGACCTGCGACCGTTGAGCCAGCTTGGTTGGCATGGAACGACGCCACCCTCCCGAAACTCGCGCAGTCCATCTACACCGACCGCGCCTTCGACCGCCTCCCCATCCTCGCCAACGCCCTCGAAGACGCCGGCTGCGACAACGCCAACATCCTCGCCCACTGCCGTCAACCGGGCGAACACGTGCGTGGCTGCTGGGTGGTCGATCTGCTGCTCGGCAAGGGGTGAGCCGCCATGGCGATGACCTTCGATCAAGTCGCGCGCTACCTGGTGAAGGACGAGCCGTCCGAGTTCCTTGCCTGGGTGTTCCCGCGGTTAGATCCGCGGCTACGATTCTCGCGCTGGCTTGACGCGCAAAGCGCGCCGCGGCCGGGTGAACCTGATCGCCGCTGCGACACCATCGCGGAGTTGATCGATAAGGACGGCACCAGTCCACCGTGGCTCGCTGTGTTGGAGTTGTTCACTCGTCCCGATCCCGATGCGTTGGACCGCATCGTCGAGTATCTCGGCCGTTTCCGTCGCGAAATTCGACACGGACCGTACCAGCGCGATCGTTATCTCATCGTGGCGGCGATGATCTTCTTGACCGACTCACCGGCTGAATTGCTCCTTGATATGACGCTGCCGGGCGAGACGGATGTCTCCTTTCGTTTTCGACCACGTTCAGTGGTACTGGCGGATCAAGATGCGATTGAAACGCTGACGGCAATTCGGGACAATCGTTGTGGCCGCACACTGCTGCCGTGGGTTCCGCTAATGCTTGGCGGCGGGACACCGGAAGCGGTCGCGGCCTGGAAGGAACTGGTCGAAACTGTACCGGACCGCAATCGCCGGTTGGATTACGGCGCGGCTGTCTTGCAGTTCGCAGAATTAACGAAGTGCGAAGCAATCTGGCGAAACGCCCTAGAGGGATGGCACGTGGAAGAATCACAGATCTCGAAGGAATGGGAAGCGAAAGCCGTGGCAAAAGCCGAAGCGCGCGTGGCGCGTGATAGTGTGCTCTGCGTCGTTCGGAGTCGTTTCCCAGGTGCGCTCTCACCGGATATCTTAGCTGCCGTCGATCGGCAGCAGAACCTCAAGGAGCTGCTGCGCTGGATGGAAGTCGCAGCCACCGCGACGGACGTCACGCAGGTCAAAACTGCTGTCCTCGGGGAAGCCAGTTCGGCGACCAAGGGGTGACATTCTGACGCGATTCGAGATGGTGCCGCGAACCCAACACCCACGGTCCCAGGCACTGTCTCGAAACGGTTCTCATGGAATGCGCAACGCCTGCAACCTGACTCACGGCTTGCCGAACACCTTGTCGTCCAGCTTGCCTACGGTCTTGAACCCTACGACCTCGGCCTCAACATAACGCTTCCCATCGCTCGTAACAGCCATCTTGGTCGGTACCTTGGCGCTCGTCGTATTCCTTGTAATTGCTGAACACAACCGCCGCCGTCACCTCCTTGTACTCCATCTCTGGCGCCTTGGTCCGGTACTCGCACTTGACGAGCAGGTTGGTCGTCTTATCGAAGTACAGCTTCACCTCCGGGTAGTCCTTCCGGGTCACCTTGACACCCACCGTCGGCCGATCTTCCACCTTGACTCCTTCGATCGGCGTGAGTGTGAAAGCCTTGTCCTTGAGCGGGAATAGGGTCGTAATCCAGCTGCCGCGCTGGTCGGAGATCCGCTTGGCCAGCTCCTGCTTGGTCATTTCCTTGGTATCGTCCCCCATCTTGACCCAGCCTTTGTCGCCGTCAAGAACGATGATGAAAAAGCCCTCGATTTCCATGCGGAACTGTCCGGGCCACTGCACGGCATACTTCCCCGTGAATGGCAAGCCGTCGCCCATGCCGTAATAGGTGCCCTTTTCCGTCCAGGTTTGGGCCTTGAGTTTAGCCAGCTTTTCCTCGCCGCCGATGGCCTCGATCGCCTTGGCCACGACAGCCCGTGCCTCGTCTTTCTCTTCGGCCTGAACACCGCCGCACCGGCACAAGATCAGCGCTGCCATAGCCGGGATTGTCCACGTGTTTCGCATCGGTTACTCCTTGTTAAGGTCGGGTTCGTTTCCAAACTTATTGCTGAGCACGCAGCGCCAGCAAATGGACACTTGCTGGCGCTGCGTGCTCAGCACAGGTCAGAACAATTCGTCGATCATCTTGCCATCGACCGCCACACCCAGCGATTGCGACTGCTCGCTGCTGATGCCGACGGCGTGCTGCACGGTCGCCACCAAGTCCGCGGGCGTCGCCGGCCGGCTTTGAGGCTTCGACGCGGTGGCGTCGCTGCTGCCGACGACCCGGCCGCCCTTCACACCGCCGCCGGCCAGCACGCGCACTGTAGCAGTGTTCCCAGTGATCGCGGCCGGCCTTGTCGTTGATCTTCGGCGTCCGGCCGAACTCGCCCACGGCGATGACCAGCGTCGTGTCCAGCAGGCCACGCTGGGTCAGGTCTTCCAGCAGCGCCGAGAGGGCCTGATCCAGCCACGGAGCATGGCGGTCCTGCATGAGCTGGAAGTTACGATAGTGATGGTCCCAGCCGCCGTCGCCGGCATCTTCTTCCGCCTCGACGTGATCGCTCCAGTTGACTTGCACGAACGGGACGCCATGCTCCACCAACCGCCGGCCGAGCAGGCACGATTGGCCGAAGCGCGTCCGGCCGTAACGGTCCTTCAGCGACTCCTTCTCCTGGCTGAAGTCGAACATCTTCATCGACCCCGGCGAGGTCAGCATGGTGAACGCCTGCGACCGGTAGTCGTCCAGCGTGCTCCCGGCGTGCAGATCGTCGGCCCGGCGGCGCACGGCATCGACGGCGAGCAGGAGACGTTGCCGATCGCCGAGGCGCTCCGGGGTAAGGTCGGCGGGCAGTTGCAGGGCGGGAATGCGTGTGCCGCGAACCGGGTCGTACTCCAGGCGAAAGGGATCGTATAGACCGCCGAGCACGCCGCCGCCCTCGCCGATGATGGCCTTCTTGCCCTGGTGGAGCTTGCCGCCGACGACCATGAACGGCGGCGCCTTCGAGCCGAAACCGCGGGCGCGGGCCACAACGCTGCCGAGGGATGGCCGCGCCGCACCAGGAAGCGGCTTACCGTCCAGACCGACGCCGCCCGCGGCGCTGCCGGTCAGCCCGGCGGTCCCGGCGACGCCGTGATCGTTGGACGCGGTATGAAGCGACCGCAGCAGAGCGAAGCGATCGGCGAGACCGGCCATCTTCGGAAACAACTCGCAGACGCGCGTGCCGGTGACGCGCGTCGGAATGGCGGCAAACGGTCCACGGAATTCGAGCGGAGCGTTCGGCTTCGGGTCCCAGGTATCGAGCTGCGCCGGTCCGCCCCAGAGCCAGAGGAAGAGGATGGAGTTCGCCGTGCGCATCGGCGCCACGCCGCCGAGAGCCTGGACCCGCAGCAGGTCGGTCAACGACAGGCCGAGGACGGCGGACGCCCCGGCCTGAACCAGCGCACGGCGCGTCGGTCCTTGACAGGTGCGCGTGCGGTGTTGGCCGAACAGCAGCATGGTCGATTCCTTATCGGCTCCGTGTCGTCGTGTCTGTAGGACGGATTTTCAATCCGTCCGGTTGACACGCGGACGGATTGAAAATCCGTCCTACGAATCTGGCGATTTTATCCTTGTACGCATCCTAACCACAAAACGGCGACAGCATTTCACGGAACGTGTCAACATCCGGAAAGCGCTCCGTCGGCTCGCGCGCCAACGCTCGGTCGATGGCGGCGGCCATGCCCCTCGGAACGTCCTGCCGCCGTTTGCGGATGGGTACCGGGTCGTCGTTCAAGATCATCAACAACTGTCTCGTGTAATCGTTCTCCGGCAGGTCATAGAGGTAGCGGCCCGTCAGCAGACGATATAGCGACGCGGCAGCGGCGTACTGATCTCCGGGCGGTTGGAAGTTGCGGAAATCCGTGATTTGCTCCGGCGGCATGAATGCAATCGACCCGCCGATCTCGCCCTCAAAGGTGATGCCGCTGATCTCGGACGTCTGATAGTCCCGTGCCAGGCCAAAGTCGCCCAGCCAGGCCTTCTCTCGGCCGCCCGACTCCAGGACCAGCATATCCGAGAGATTGATGGAGCGATGCACAAATCCCCGGTCGTGAACGTAGGCCAGCGCCTCCAGGATCTGGCAGATCAGCCGGGCCGCCCGCGCCGGCGCCATCGGGCCATCGCGGCGCAGCAACCGGGCCAGGTCGGTGCCGGGAATGTAGTCCATCGCATAGAACAACTTGCCGCCGGCCTCACCCTCATCGCGCAGACCGACGATGTTCGGATGTTGCAGCTGGCGCAGGATAACGGCTTCGCGCAGGAAGCGCTGGATCGCCGTGTGGTTGTCCGCCGACGCCGGGAGGATCGTCTTCAGGGCGTAAACCTGGCCGTCGGACGCGCAAGGCCAACGCCACGACGCCCAGCGCCCCCCGTCCCAGTTCGCGCACGATCTTGTAGCCGGGGAAGGGCTGTGCATTCCCGGCGATCAGCTGGCGGCAGGCTGGACAGATCGGCGGCGCGTCTGGCCAGAGGTCGTCCCCCGGTTGCGTCTCGGTGAAGACCTTCTGGCAGACCCGGCAGGACACCGACTTCGGTTGCCGGGGCGCGGCGCGGGGCGGCTCGCAAAACGGATAGACGGCCTCGGCCACCGCGACGGGCGTCTGATACGCGCTCTTCGGGGCGTTTGCTCATCATCCGGCGGATGACGGCCGGCAGTCCGAAGGGAAGGTCGGGCCGCAAGGTCTCCACCGCGGGAGGCTCCTTGGTCAGGTGAAACGTGGATTTGGCCATCGGATGGATGTTCCAGAAGGGCGCACGGCCAGTGAGCAACTGATAGAAGGTGCAGCCGAGGCTATAAACGTCGGCCCGGATGTCCACTTCGTGGAAGTCGGTCACCTGTTCCGGAGCGAGGTAGTCCACCGTGCCGCCCAGTTCGCCGCTGCTCGTTCGTTGGTTCGGCACATTGCTCGCTCCCACGAACTTGGCCAATCCGAAGTCGAGGATCTTGACTTGCTGGCCGTCCGCCGTCAGCAGCAGATTGTGCGGCTTGATGTCGCGATGGACCAGGCCGCGCTCATGGGCATGTTGCAGCCCCGCCGCGACCTGATGGATGTAGACACAGGAATGGTACACCGGCAGTTTGCCCTGCCGGGCGAGGACCTTGGCTAGGTCGCTCCCTTCGACGTATTCCATGACGAGGATATGGGTGTCGCCGATCTGCGAGGCGTCGAGCGCGGCGACGATGTTCGGATGCGACAGCTGCGCGGCGGCCTGAATCTCAAGACGAAAACGCTGGACCGCTTCAGGCTGGTCCAGATACTCCGGGCTAATCAATTTGAGGGCGACGATACGGTTCATCAGCACGTGCCGTGCCCGAAAGACCTGTCCCATGCCGCCGCGCCCCAGAAGGTCCAGGAGGACATACTGCCCCAGGACAAGTTGCTGGCCGCGACCGTTTGCGACGAAGTCGGACTGGAACGGCGTCAGCCACTCGCGCCGCACCAGTTCGCGGGTAATACTCTTCGTGTCCGTGAACGATTGCTGCAAGGTCGGCAGTTCAGCCGCCTGTTCGGGTCGCAGCACGTAGCTGCCGCGCAGCCATGCCACGAGATCGGCAACCGAAATAACGGAGAAGGAGGACACGCGCGGATAATCCCTGGGAATCGTTCACGGGCGGTCAATCCGGCTATTCTACCCGACCAGAGGGCTGGCGAACAACATGATGATTGCGATGAAGTGTGCGCCGATTGCGCCGGATCGGGTGATCCCACATATTCTACGGCGGTCAACGATCGAAATGTATCTCAGCAGAACGGCAGCAGAGCCTCTCGGAAAGCTGCGACGCTCGGGAAACGATCCCCAGGTTCTCGGGCCAGTGCGCGGTGGATGGCCTCCGCAACGCCTTTCGGAATGTCACCTCGCCGCTGCCGGATTGGCACGGGGTCTTCGTTAAGGATCAAGCGTAACTGCTTCGGGAAGTCGCCCTCTGGCAGGTCGTAGACGTATTTGCCCGTTAACAAGTTGTATAGCGTTGCGGCGGCAGCGTATTGGTCGGCTGTCGGCCGCGCATCGTGGAACGCGGTGATCTGCTCCGGCGGCATGTACCCGATCGTCCCTTCGATTACGCCGGTGTACGAATCATAGATGCTCGACGGCGCCGGGTAGACACATGCCAGTCCGAAGTTCGCCAGGCGCACGAATTCCGTGGCTCTTATTTGTGCCACGAGTAGGCTCGACGGCTTTATGTCGCGGTGGAGGAATTTCCGAGCATGGGCGTGGGCCAACGTGTGCAGCATGGGGCAGACGAATCGTAGTGCTCGCCGCAGTTCCAAGGGACCGTCACGGCGTAGCAGTTTGCTGGCGTCAGTGCCAGGAACGTAGTCCATTGCGAAGAACAGCGTGCCGTCGATCTCGCCCTCGTCGCGCAGAGCTACGATGTTCGGGTGCTGCAACTGGCGCAGGATACGCGCCTCGAGGAGGAAGCGCTCAATCCCGGCCTGATAGTCCGCGAATGGAATGATGGTCCTCAGGGCGTAGGCCTGACTGTCGGATTCGCGAAAAGCGAGCGACAGGATGCCCGTCGACCCGCGTCCCAACTCATGCACGATCCGGTATCCGGGAATCGGCTGCCTCAGGCGCATTGATGACTCCCGGCAGACGGGACACAGCTTATCCGCGCCAGCCGCCAGTTTGCGCCGCACGTCGGGCAGTGGCCTGGGTCCACTTGCCACATTTGCTCCGGACCGTTGAACCACTCTGATTGCAGTTGAACGACGTCTGATTGTTCATCGGGTCTCGAAGGAGAGTTGGTCGGGACCACCGGTTGCTGGAGCGGTGCTTGAGTAGGGTCGTGTACAGGCGATTCGTGAGTGCTGTCTTTCGGCCAGACTTGAGGTGGTTCGCAGAACGGCAGTAGAGCCTCTCGGAAAGCTGCGACGGTCGGGAAACGATCCGCAGGGTCACGGGCTAGTGCGCGGTGGATGGCCTCTGCAAGACCTTTCGGAATATCAACCCGCCGATTCCGGATCGGCACTGGGTCTTCGAATAAGATTTGCCTCAGCTGTTTGGCGAAGTCGCCCTCCGGGAGGTCGTATATGTATTTGCCCGTGAGCAGATTGTACAGCGACGCGGCTGCGGCGTATTGGTCGGCGGGTGGCTTGGCGTCGCGGTACTCCGTGATCTGCTCCGGCGGCATGTATGCGATTGTCCCGCCGATATCTCCGTTGAACGTCAGACCACTCATCTCTACAGCATCATATATTCGCGCCAGGCCGAAGTCCGCGAGCCACACCTTCTCATTCCCACTCACGTCTGCGACCAACATATCACTGAGCTTGACGCCGCGGTGGACGAATTGCTTCGCATGCGCATGTGCCAGTGCATCAAGTATTTGGCAGAGAAACCGTGACGCGAACTGTACCTGCATCGGGCCGTCTCGACGCAGTAACTGCGATAAGTTCTTACCAGGGATATAGTCCATAGCGAGGAACAACATTCCCTGTATCTCACCCTCGTCGCGCAGACCGACGATGTTCGGATGCCGCAGCTGTCCCAGGATTCGGGCCTCACGCCGGAAGCGCTCCATCGTAGCGTGGTTCGACGCTACCGAGGGGATGATGGTCTTCACGGCATAGGCTCGGCCGTCAGACTCGCGCAGAGCCAGCGTCACGATGCCCATCGACCCGCGCCCCAGCTCGCGCACGATCCTGTAGCCGGGGATCGGCTGATCCAACCGCATCACCGCATCCGCGCACAGAGAACACAACTGTTCTGCTGCCAATTTGGGCTTGCCGCAGGTCGGACATGACCCCGGTGGCATAAACTGCAAATGCGGCGGAGCCTTGTACTGCTCCGGTTGCGGTGCAGCGACAGGTATCTGTTTGTCGGAACTGGAAGGAATCTTGGGTGGGGCGACCGGATGACTCGGGCTGGCCACGGGCGATTTGTCCGTGACGATTTGCGGCACGGATCGGGGGCGTTTGCTGAATGGCGCCAGAGCATGCGCCACTTCCGCGGGTGTCTGATACCGCGCTTCAGGTCGTTTCGCCATCATTTTACGGATTACCGCCGGCAGACCTGGCGGAAGTTCGGGCCGCAAACTCTCTATCTCGGGTGGTTCCTTGGACACATCCTGATGCCATTGCATCTTGAAACGAGGATGGATGTTGTGGAAGGGTGGTTCCCCGGTTAATGCCTGGTAGAACGTACAGCCGAGGCTGTAAATATCCGAGCGCGTGTCAACACCGTGAAAGTCGGTGACCTGTTCTGGCGCCAGGTAGTCTGGCGTACCTCCTATCTGGCCAAGTATCGTGACCCGTCCCTGGACATGAGACATGCCCACAAGCTTGACGAGTCCGAAATCGAGGATCTTGATTCGCTTTCCGTCGGCTGTCACGATCAAATTGAGCGGCTTGATGTCGCGATGAACCAGGCCGCGTTCGTGGGCATGTTGTAGACCGGCGGCAACCTGAGTCATGTAGGCACAGGCATGATGCACAGGCAGTTTGCCTTGCTTGGCGAGGACCTTGGCCAGGTCGCTCCCATCGACGTACTCCATGACGAGGTAGTGAGTATCCCCGATCTGGGCTGCATCATGGACCGCTACGATGTTCGGGTGCGACAATCGGGAGGTGGCTTGAATCTCGCGCAGGAGCGCTGGACCGCGTCATCCCGGTCGAGGAGTTCCGCCCTGATTAGCTTGAGGGCAACGAGCCGATTCATGAGGGAGTGCCGGGCCTTGAACACTTGTCCCATACCGCCCTCGCCCAACAGCTTCAGCAGGACGTACTGCCCCAGGACCAGTTGCGCTCTGCGCCCCTGAGATAAGCAGGTTGACTGGTAGGTGGTGAGCCATTCGCGCCGTACCAATTCGCCGACGAACTCTTTAGGGTTCCCGAAGCTCCGCTGCAAGGTCGGAAGTTCGTCCACCTGTTCGGGCAGCAGCAGCGGGTTGCCTTGCAGCCAGACCACCAATTCGGCGACTGAATTATAGTACATGAGAGGCACTCGCAGAGAACTCGCCGCTGGCGGAAAAGAGAAGTCAGTTTGAGCATTCTACCCGAATGAAGGATCGGCGAACAACGAATTTGTTCGCGCCACAAACTCATCCGTATAAGTCTCTCTCCACATCCCGCGCCCGCACCGCCCAGCGCAGTTTCGCCGATCGTGACCGTGGATTCGCTGTCCGTTCAGCGAAGGTCGCCCGAACCGGCTCGTCGGATACAGTTTCGTACAGCCCTAACCGCCTACCGTCGCGGAACGCCGTCTTGACGAGCCGATCCTCGCCGCTGTGAAAGCTGATAATCGCCGCCCGGCCGCCGGGTTTCAGCAGATCCGGCAGTACGCGCAGGAGTTGCTCCAGACTGGCCAACTCGCGGTTGACGAGGATGCGCAGCGCCTGAAACGTCCGCGCCGCAGGGTGCAGGTTCCACTTGCCGGCCGCGGGATGCAGCCGCCAGCGTCCCGTCTTTGTGGCGTCGAGGAGAACGCGCGCCACGTCGCCGGTGCGCTGCAGCTCGCCCCGGTCGCGCGCTTCGATCAGCAGTTCAGCCATGCGCTCGGCATCGGGTTCGTCGCCGAACTCGCGCAGCGCACGGACCAGTTCCGGCGCGGAGATTGCGGCGAGGACCTGGGCAGCGGTGCGGCCGCGGCTGCGGTCCATGCGCATGTCGAGCGGACCATCGCGGGAGTAAGAAAAGCCGCGTTCGGCGTCGTCCACCTGCATGCTCGACATGCCGAGGTCGGCGAGCACGGCATCGACGGCCGGCACGCCTTCCGTCGCCAGGATCGTCGGCAGTGCCGCAAAGTTGCCGTGGTGCAGCGCGAAGGGAAAGCCGAGGGCCGCCAGACGTTCGCGGGCGCGCGGCAAGTTGTCGGCATCGAGGTCGAGACCGATCAGTCGTCCGTCGGGGCCGGCGCGGCGGAGCATTTCGACGGAGTGGCCGGCCCAGCCGACGGTGCAATCGACGACGACAGCACCGGGGCCGACGGCGAGAATGGCCAGAACTTCATCGAGCAGAACGGGACGATGTTCACCCGGCGGCGTGCTGCGTGGAGGGCGGCGCATGGGAGACCTGCTTTTTTTCAGGGCACCGATCTTCTCGCCGTCCGACCTCATTCGTCGTTCGACTCTCCTTGCACTCCCTCCCAAAGTTCCTTGTACTTTTCACTCACGAAGGGATCCAGGCGGAGCGAAAAGTCGGCGGGCAGATGGAGTGCGCGGATCAATTCCTGGACGTCGGCAAGGTCCTTCAATCGGCCGGGATTCATCATTCCGGAAGCCAGTTTCAGCTCGATCAGTTTGGCCAACTCCAGGCACGGAACGCCGTCGATCGCAACACGAGCCTCTTCCGGGTTGGGGAACGCTACCGGCTTGGGCTTGCCCTCGCCGGGGTAATCTCCTGCCACCCGGAACGTAACCCGGACACCGTATTCAGTATCCCGCAAGTGCTTGCTTCCAGCGAAAGGAGGGACCTAACCCAACCCCTCAAGCCGGCGATGCACTTCCAGCAACCCCTCGCGGGTCACGAGGAGATCTACGTCTTCCGTGAATCGCCGGTAACCATGGAAAGAACATTGCCATGCCGCCGACAAGAGCATACGGGATGCCGAGTTCGTCAAGCCGTTTCATGATCTTCCGGAGCGTCTTGTGGACCGCATTCTCCTTGTCGAAGTGCCTGCTGCCCTCCTGAAGCGCCCAGTCCAGGTTGCGGTTCAGACGCTGTTCGTAGAATCATGGCGCCCCCTGGATCACTCTGCCGCAAAATCCCGCAGGCGTCTCCCCAGCGCGATGGCAATCTGTTCGATCAAGTCGGTATGCGGCTCAAGATTCCCCGTTTCTAGTCGAGAGATCATGTCGCGCTTCACGCCGACCTTCTCGGCGAGCGCCGTCGGGGTCAGGCCGGCCTCCAGCCTCATCGTTCGGATACGTCCGCCGATCCGCCGCGCACGCTCGGTAGCCACTTCGGCCAAATGAGCGCGGAACTCGAGGTCGGCGATGGAGCGGATTCGGTCCCACGAGATTTCGATCATGTTGTCGCCGACCGGCACTTCCAGTACGTCGCCAGTCTCACCGATGCGCATGCTCGCCCAGTCCGGAGGAGTCAGTACCGCAACGCGGTTTCCCGAAGGTAGCCCGGAATGTCGAAATGGCGCACTGCTCGCCGCCGGCAGCACAGACTCCGTGGGGACCTGGAAGCGATCGCCGTTCTGGAAGGTAACGTCGAGTATCTCTTGCCGGGCAACATAGCGGGTGGCAGCGATCCGCATCGCAGCCCTCTCCCAGTTCTTTTTCATCTTACCCCCTTCGCTCACGGGTTCAGTCGCCGCCAGGCGGCCATGAGGACGTCAACATTCGCCCGTAAGTATTTCCGCGCCGTCCGAGATGGAGCCTCACCCACAATCATGTTGAGGTCGGGCAGAAGACCACGCTCGCATGATCCTGGCCGTTCCAATAAACGTGACAGTGTGGGAGGTGGTGCGGGTTGTCGTCATTGGCATAAACGTAGATCCGGAATGTGCCGTTATCCAGGATCTTCGGCATTTATCGGCCTCTCACCCAAGCTCATCATACCCGTCCCCAGGACATATTGGCAGCGCGACTTGCCCGGTCCATCGCTTAACTTCCACCGCAGGAATCGCATTAAGTTCATCTACTCAATCAGCCGCGCCGGGATGCCGCGCCACCGGCTCCCCGGCGGCAGCGACTCGCCCTTCATCACCAGCGACAGCGAATCCAACTCGGCCCCGCTGCCCGACTTCCGCGTCGTACAGCACCACGGCCCGCGGGCCGACCGTGCAGCTCCGGACCGACCGTCACCGTGGACATCTTCATCACCCGGTCCTCGAACAGGTGCGTCTGCAGCGAGGCCTGACCGCCCACCGCCGCGTCGTCGCCGACGCGGACCAGGTCGAACTCGGTCAGGTAGGTCGTCTCCATGATACACGCGCCGGCCGATGCGGGCGCCGAACAGTCGCAGCAGCCGGGGCCATCAGCGGCGTGCCGGCCAGCCAGTGCAGCACGCCACGGGACCGCCACGTTCTCGTACAGCCCGGTGATCAGCTCCGTCCGCCAGACGAAGTGCGACCACTGCGGCTCGACCCGCGGCCGATAGCGAGCCACCACCAGCCACTTCAGCACCGCCACCACGCCGGTCACGAGCAGACCGCAGGCCGAAGTAAACCGCCGGCAGCACCAGGACCAGCAGCGACAGCGGCAGCGTCCTCGGCCAGCCGCATGATCGCCAGGGCGATGAGGAACATGGCGACGAAGTTGCAGGGCCGACGGCAGCACGACGCGCAGGAACTCGATCGCCAGGCGGCAGGCCACCAGCCGCGGCGGCGGCCGGAAGGTCACGCGACTCGTCGAACTGGTCGCTGGCCTGGCGGCGCGGCAGGAAGATGGCCGGCGAGCCGAGCCACGACGATGCCCGGCTCCACCGGCTGCGGCGGCGGCACCGACAGCACGCCGATCAGGCTGTCGTGCCGCCAGACGCGTGTCGCCCGGCACCAGGGCGGCGTTGCCGACAAAGCTGCGCGCGCCGACCTCCGTCTCGCCCAGCACGACGAACCCGTTGCAAAACCGCGCCGCCCCGACCACGGCCAGGTCGGCCACGAAGCACTCCGGCCCCAGCGTCAGCAGGTCCGGGTCGATGTGCGACACCGTGGACACCTCCGCCCGCGGCCCGATGCGTGCCCCGAGCAGCCGCAGGAACGGCAGCAGGTACAGCGTGGAGTACAGCGAGTTCGTCAGTCCCAGGCTGCAGGATCATCAGCCGGTCGGCCAACCACTTGCGCAGGCCGAACGCCGACCGCAGCGGGATAGATGCCCGGCCGGAGCGGACGGCAGCGCCAGCCGCTTGCCCAGCGCCACCACGAGCGCAGGTGAACAGCACGTAGAACAGGCCCGCGCCCGGCGTCAGCGCCAGGCCCAGCCACAGGTCGCCGCCGGACACGCCCCAGACCAGAACCAGACCGGGGACCAGCAGCAGCGACGGCAGCAGTTCCAGCAGCAGAAAGCCGAGGACGAAGCCGGCCAGCACCAGCGGCGGCCAGCTGCGACGGCGGCTGACGCGCGGCCAGGGCGTCGAGCTGCGGGATCGGAGTCGATGCGCTGCGGCGGCGAGCCGGCCCAGGTTTCGCCCGCCGGGAATCGTCTGGCCGGTCGCCACCAGCGACTGCTCGACGACGCGGCGCGCCGCGGCCGACCGTGCCGCCGCCCGATGACGACCGCGTTGGTGCCGACATAGGCGCCGGCGCCGATGCGCACCGGGCCGATGTGCAGCCAGCCGTCGGCGACGTGGCTCGGGATCCAGGTCCACGTCGTAGCCGATGCTGGCCCCGTCGCCGATCTCGATCAGGTCGGGCACGTCGATGCGGGCCGAGCCGAGATGGCAGCCACGGCCGATGCGGGCGCCGAGCAGCCGCAGGTACGGCGCCAGCAGCGGCGAGCCGGCGAGGTAGTCGAGCGGCGCCGTCTGCAGCAGCTTGCGCACCAGCCACCAGCGGCAGAAGAACCAGCCCCACAGCGGATAACGCCCCGGCCGGACGCGGCCGAGCAGCAGCCACTTGGCCGCCACCGGCAGCAGCAGGGCCAGCAGCGGCGCCGCGGCCATCAGGCCGCGACGCACGGCCACGCAGTTCGCCCGAGCGACAGCTCGCTCGTCCGCGAGCAGCACCACCACCAACGACGTCGGCGCCAGCCACGGGAATGAGGAAGCAGATAGAGCAGCGTCATCTGCGACCGCGCCGCCGCTCCAGACGCGCCGGTGCTGCCGTGGCGCAGCGTGCGCGCCGGCTGTGCAGCCTGGCCGATCCGGCGCGCATGTGCCTCTCGAGGTGCCGCGCCAGGCCGCGGATGGTCGGATGGGCGTACAGGTCGGCGATGCCCAGGTGACGCAGGGCGGCTTGCGGCGCAGGTCGGAGACGACCTGGGCGGCGAACAGCGAATGGCCGCCCAGGTCGAGGAAGAAGTCGGCCTCGACGGAGCTGATCTCGTGGCCGAAGACCTGCGCCCAGGCGGCGGCGATCTCGCGTTCCAGCGGCGTCTCCGGCGGCACCTCATCGCCGTCGCCGTCGCCCGCCGCGAGCCGCGGCCCGGCCGGCCGAGGCAGCCGCGAACGGTCGGCCTTGTCGCTCGGCAGCATCGGGATGGCGTCGAGCAGCTCGATGAACGCCGGCACCATGTAAGCCGGGCAGCCGCTGCCGCAGCGTCGTCGTGCAGCCGCTGCCGCAGGTCGTGCGAAGTCGCACGGCGCCGCGCAGCACGACGTAGGCCGCCAGTTCCTGCACGCCGCCCTCGCCCGACACCAGCGCGACCAGGGCGTTGGCGACCGCGGCGTCTTCCAGCAGGACCGCCTCGATCTCCGCCAGCTCGATGCGGTAGCCGCGAATCTTGACCTGGGTGTCGATGCGGCCGAGGTACTCGATCTCGCCGTCGAAGGTGAAGCGGCCGAGGTCGCCGGTGCGATACAGCCGCGCGCCCGGCTCGATCGGCAGAACGGGTCGGGGACGAACTTCTCGGCGGTCAGCTCCGGCCGGTTGACGTAGCCGACCGCGACGCCCGGGCCGCCGATGCAGATCTCGCCGGCCTCGCCCGGCGGCACCGGCCGCAGCTCTTCGTCGAGGATGTGGACCGTGTAGGTCGGCAGGGGCCGGCCGATGGTCACGGGCTTGTCGGGCACCAGTTCGGCCCAGGTGGCGGTGACGGTGGTCTCGGTCGGCCCATAGGTGTTGAGCATCCGCCGGCCGGGCCGGCTCCAGCGCTTGACCAGGTCGGCCGGGCACGCCTCGCCGCCGACGAGCAGGGTCCGCAGCGTCGGCACGTCGCGCTCGACGGTGGCCAGCAGCGTCGGCACACAGCAGAGGACGGTGATTTCCTGCTCGATCAGGAAGTCGGTCAGGCCGGCGCCGAGACGGCGATGATCGGTCGGCCCGGCGACCAGGGTCGCCCCGGCGGCGAACGTCGGCCAGACTTCCTCGATCGAGAAATCGAAGGCGAGGGTCATGCCCTGGTAGACGCGATCGTCGGCCGGTGACGCCGTAGATCGGCGTGCAGGCCGCGAGGAAGTTGCAGATGTTGGAGTGGTTGACGGCGACGCCCTTGGGCCGGCCGGTCGTGCCCGAGGTGTAGATGATGTACAGAGCGCGTCGCCCTTGTCGGGCACGGTCAGACGCGTGCAGCCGGCTCGGCGGCGACGGCGGACGCGGCCGTCGTCGAGGGCCAGCACCGGGCAGCGGAGCGCCGGCGACGGTGGGGCCGAAGTCGGACGTGGTCAGCGAGCAGGCCGAGACCCGCGTCCTCGGCGATGAAGGCGATGCGGTCCGGCGGGAAAGGAGGGATCGAGCGGCACGAAGGCGGCCCCGCACTTGAGGACGGCCAGCAGCGCGACGTAGGTGTTGACGGAGCGCTCGAGCAGCAGGCCGACGCGGTCGCCGGGCCGGACACCGTGCCGAATCAGGTGGTGAGCCAGACGGTTGGCCCGCACGTCGAGGTTGGCGTAGGAGAGGGTTTCCTTGCCGCAAACCAGCGCTAAGTTGGTCGGAACGACGTCGCAGGTATGCTCGAAGAAATGGTGCAGACGGTGCGCAATCATAGCCCGCGCCCGATTCGGAGCGGCCGGCTGATCGGCGCAGGCGATCGAGGAGAGCGAAGTCAGGCCGATGCCACGTTCCTTTTGCGTCTCAGGGTCGAACATCACCGAGAACATGGAGAGCATATACTCAGTGTCACGTCAAAGCGAGGCCCATGCGCGGGTGACTGTAAAACCCCGCCGGGGCGGAGAAGTATCGCCAACTGGGTCGGGGCCATCTGCCGCTTGCGGCTTGGTGGTGGTCCGGTTTGTCGCCGCCGCTGCAGGAATTGCCGTCCCGGGCCATAGCCACAATGCCGTTCGGCGCGCGGCGGCGATGGTGCCGGTTATGGCCTCGGTGCTCTTCTTTGCCGTCGCCTGCTTCGATGATCCAATTCGCGCGGTGCGGCCTATGACGTGTTGGCCGGGTAGATTCGGACAGCGGCGTCGTCGGGAGACGCGGAGGAAATCTGCCAAACGAACTCCGGCCCGATACGCCGACTGCGGTGCGAAGTGCCGGCTGGCGGCGCGATGGCGAAATTACCAAACGAAGTCCGAGTCCTCTGAGCACGTAGCGCCAGCAAGTGTGCATGCTGCTGCACTTGCTGGCGCCGCGTACACACAACCCGGAGGGCACAACTGCCAAACGAAGTCCCAACGATGCCGTCGGACCGGTTGCCGAACGAAGCCATCCCGGTTGGCAGATCGGGCATGGTTCAAAAACAGGTCAGCTTGGGTAACACTGTTGTAGGACGGCCTTCCCAGGCCGTCCGCTCCGCCTCGGACGGCCTGGGAAGGCCGTCCTACAACAGTGTTACCCTGATATGAACCATGCCGCAGATCGAAACTGCGAAACGAACTGGCGTGCGCTCATCTCGGACGGCCGGCCTTGCTCATTGCGCCCGGAGACGAAGCGCAGCGTGACGGCGGCGATCAGCGTCAGAATCATTGGCACAGGCATGGCGGACCTCGGCGCGCAGAGCGGACGGGCGATTGTAGTTTCGCCAGGCTACCGCAAGTGCGGCACGTTGTGGGGAGGGGAGTATGGCCGAGTCCACGGCGAAGAAAGGGGAGGCGTTTGATTCGTTTCTTTCGAAGACAAAAAGAGCTGCGTTTGCTTTTTTTCCGCTTTCCTTCTCCGAGGTTTACGTGGCGATGGCACAAGAAGCTGGCGCATGAAGTGGACATTGTATCGCATCCGACACAGATGATCCTGTCGTTTGCTTTTTCCGCTTGTGGCCTGGCCCCGTTTTCACCTCGGATTTAGGTTGTCCCCTTTTCGACTCGAATGCTAGACTGAGGGTGATTGTCTGCACCATCGCTTGATCGAGAGGTGGTTGTCGTGATTAGCCGCGTTCGCATCGTCCGATTCAAGCGTTTCGCCGATCAGACGTTTGACCTAACCGGGGGTCCGGTTCTGTTGGCTGGCCCGAACAATTCGGGAAAGACCACGCTGCTGCACGCGATTTCCGCCTGGAACCTCGCCCTCAAACGCTGGCTGGCCGAGAGAGGGGAAAGCGGCGGCAAAAAAAGGCGCATCAGCGTGGTCCTCGACGAATTCACGGCACTTCCCCTGCGGGAGATGAATCTTCTGTGGTTGAACCGCCACACAGCCCGGCGCGTGCCGAGCCAGAAACAGCCCAAACCAGCCCCCATTTACGTGGAGGTCGCAACCTCAAAGGGGCGCCATGTCGAGGAATCGTTGACCATCGAATTCATGTACGCCAACGAGAAACTGGTGTATATCCGACCCGTCATAGGTCCCGATGCTCCGGACCACATTGAGAACATCCCGCCCTTTGCCAAGTCGGTCAACGTAGTACATGTGCCGGCGTTTTCGGGCATCGGCACCCAGGAACCGCGGCATGCGCTGGGCATCCAAAACAAACTCGTGGGCGAAGGCAAGCCTGGCGAAATCGTCCGCAATCTGTTGCTGGAAATCTGGGAAGCTTCCAATGCCCGAGCGCAGCAGTCACCCTGGAAGGACCTGAACGCCGACATCGAACGGCTCTTTCAGTGCGAGTTGCTGCCTCCCGAGTTCTCGGACGCGCGGCCCTATGTGGTGTGCGAATACCGTCCCAAAGCGAACCCGTCCAATCATACCACGCGCCCGCCCAAGCTGGATATTGCCAACGCCGGCAGCGGTTTTCACCAGGTGCTGTTACTCCTGGCCTTCTTCCAAACGCGACCGTCGTCCGTCCTGCTCCTGGACGAACCCGACGCCCACCTGCACTTTATTCTCCAGCGCGAGATCTTCGATCATCTGCGAAGCGTGGCCCAGCGTCGGTCTTGCCAGCTGATCATTGCCACGCATGCCGAGGTATTGCTCCAGGACACGGAACCAGAGCAGATTATCTCGTTCATCGGTCAGAACCCCCGGCGCCTGGTTCGTCCTGACGAGAAACAGAATCTACAAGAAGCGTTGCGTCGTCTGAACGCATTGGACCTTCTCCAGGCTGACCACGTCGGTGCCGTGCTGTACGTTGAAGACGAATCGGACCATAAGATATTGCGTGAATGGGCGAACGTCCTGCAACATCCCGCTCATCAATTCTTGCAATTCCCGTATGTAGTCCCCCTGCGCGGCAAGGGAAACCTGGACGAAGGCAAGCGCCATTTTCAGTGCCTGAGACTGGCTAAGCCGGGCATCAAGGGCCTGTGTGTGGTGGATCGAGACAGCACGGCCTCGGGATCGCCGGGCGGCATGCCCGCCGGCTTGGCCCTGCGCCAATGGGGGCGGTACGAGATTGAGAACTATCTCTTGCTGCCGGAGTTGTTAAAGCGATATGTGCGGGGCGACGGCGGTACGCCGTTACTTAATACTCTTCATGAAACTGATGAGACGGTGATTGTGCAGGAATTCGCCGCCAACTTCCCTGCGGGGCTCGACTTTCTGAAGGACATTCCCGCTCTGCAAGACCTGAAGGCAAGTGATTTTATCGTCAATCTCTTGAACAAGACCCAGGAACCTTTGCCCAAGCGAGAACTGTTCATGTTGGCCAAGCTGATGAAACCCGAAGAAGTCCATCCCGAAATCAAAGCCACGCTCGACGCCATCGCCTGCATCATGCCCGGCAGCGTGCCCAGCATCGAGGCTAACCTTGCGCCCCTGGATACAAACGGCATCGAGGAGGGATCGACAAAGCCAGAAGACCTCCCGTGATGCAGTCACCCCCGTCACTCGCCAAGACTGAAAAGAGGGACACCTTCATGAGTTCAACAATCAGGACTGTCCCCTTTACTTGTTTCTGTGGGTGCGAGAAAGGAGACAAGGAGGACGCAGCTCTTTCTCTCTTGACGCATCGCCGTGGCTTTCCTAGCCTGCGCGTAGGGCACGACACGCACGAGCAGCGCTCGGCGTCGCCCCAATTCAGGGTTCGTATGTAGACGCTGGGAGTGGTGCGATTTTACCCGCGTATGGTCACTCTTCGCAAGCGCGTCCTTGCCCATGCGTTCGCTTACGGAGGAGCATGTGATCGGTGCGCGTGTGCGGTTGGGACTGTTGTGGGTGTCGCAGGTGGCCCGAGTAGTGGGCGACTGGTGTCTGCGCCTTACAACCGTCCTTGCGCTGAAGGCGGCCGGGAACGATGGTGCCTGGTATCTGGCGACGGCGGCGTTCATCGCACCCTTCGTTCTCCTGGCCCCGCTCAATGGCTGCCTGAGCAATGGGCTGCCGCGCCGGGCTGTGCTGTTCGGTTCGTCGGCGCTCACACTGATTGTCCTCCTCGGCTTCACCGCAACGGAAGGCTCCTGGCTGCCGTGTCTCGCCGTCGTCGCCCTGGGCGCGGCGGTTTACAGTCCGGCGCGCTACGCGGTTCTCCCGGCAGCTGCCGCCGATGCTCACCTTCCCCTGGCGCGGGTCAACGGACTTGTCGAGATGGGCGGCGCTGCGGCCATCGTCGCCGGCGTCTGGCTCGGCATCGACCTGTGTCCGAATGGTGCGCCGGCTTATCTATCCTTCGACGCTCCGGTGGTGCGGGCGCTGCTGGCCCTGAACGTGCTGTGCCTGGCAACGGGTCTGGCAGCACAGTTCCCATCGGATGTGCTGCGGCCGGAGCCGCCGATGCGGGCCGTGGCGGGCTTCTTCCGGGACTGCGGCCGTATCCTGCGCGTCCCGGCGGCGCGCATTCCCGTGCTCGCCCTGGCCGCCTTTCAGGCCGTGGTGACTGCGGGCGCCTGGCCGTTAATCCAACCGCTGGTCGAAGGCGAAACCCCACGCTACGACGATCTGCGATCCGTGCTGATCTATGTCGGCGTCGGCGCGGCGGTGGGCTGTTTGACGGCTGGGATTCAAGGGAATCCGCGCCGTAATCCCGGCTTGGCGCCTTATGGAGCCACCGGATTGCTCATCGTTCTTTTCGTGCTGATGGGGTCCACCGGCGCAGCGGGCAACCTGCCGTGGTTGTCGTGTCTCTCGCTCGGTTTCATGGGCGGGCTGATCAACGTGCCGCTGCGGGCGGCGTACATGGCGGCGGTACCGGCTGACGCCGCGCGGCAACGGCATGGCGGTCATGAACACCGCAATCTACGTGCTGACCACGACGCTGTCCTTGCTGCTGGGCGCCTGGTCCACGAGAAGTTGCTCGATTCGCCGGCTGCGCAGCTGGCGTTGTTAGCGGGGTTGTCGGCCATCGGAGCCGCGGCGGCGTGGTGGCTCTACCTGGGGCCGGCGGTCGAAAATGTGCTCGAATGTCTCATCCTGCCGATGTTCCGCATCCGCGGCACGGGCCGGGGGCGGGCCGCATCCCGATGGACGGGCCGCTCATCTTCGTCGCCAACCACTCGGCCTACTTCGATCCGTTCTGGGTGTTGAAGATCGCTCCGCGTCATGTCCGGCCGATGATGACCAGCGTGTTCTACGACATCCCGGGCATTGCCTGGTCGATGCGCCACATCATCGAAGCGATCCGCGTACCGTCGGCCACTTTTCGGCGCGAGGCGCCGGAATTGAAAGAGGCGATCGGGGTGTTGCGCGGCGGCGGCTGCATCCTCGTCTTCCCGGAAGCGATGCTGCGCCGCAAGGAAGAGCTGCCTGTTGCGCAACTTCGGCGCGGCGTGTGGCACATCTTGCAGGAATTACCGGAGACTCCAGTGGTCGTGTGCTGGATCGAGGGTGGCTGGGGCAGCTGGACCTCCTACTGCAATGGCCCGCCGCTGAAGAACAAGCGGATCGACTGGCGACGGCGGATCGACATCGCCGTGGAGGAACCGCAGATCCTCCCCCCGGAAATCCGCGCGGACCAATGGCAGACACGCCAGTATCTGATGCGGCGCTGCCTGGGATGCCGGCGCTATCTCGGGCTACCGGTGCCGGAGTTGGAGGAAGACAAGAGCGATGAGTGACAACAATGGGGATGGGCAGGCTCTGTAGAAAACCGCGCTGTTGAGGCGAGCGGCGCGGCGTTAGCCTCAAGTTTACCCACAACTTTTCAGAGCTTCCGCACCATCGACCATGTGTTGCAAGGCCATCCAGCCGCGCCACAGGATCAGCCAGCCGGGGCGATGGTCGCGTTTGCGGTTCTGATGGCCACCCAGGCGCGCCAAAGCATAGAAGAAGTCATGGATGCTCAACTCCGGCCGTACCTCTTTGTAACGCCACGCACTCAGCACGGCCACGTAGCGTGCATCCACCACCTCCGTCGCTGGCCGCTCCTTGGCATCCGGTCGCCGACTGGCTTCGCGCAGGTTCAGCAACGCCACCGCCACCACCGACAGCAGCGCGATCATCGGTTGCAGGGCCGCCGACGTAGTGAACTGCAGATCTTCGATGGCGCAACCGCTCTTTTGCGCCTTGTGCAATTCCTCAATGATCCAGCGGTCGCCGTACCAATCCACCCGTTCCCAGGCGTCCGCCAGCGTGCCCACCTTGCGGTCGGTCAGCAGGATCCACTCCACCGGCGCGACGCCCTTGGGGGGCTTGATTTCGGCCACGCGCACGACCCACAGCGGCAGCGGCCGCTTCTCATACAAGCCGCGACGCACGTGCGGCGGACTGAGCAACACCGGCGCGAACGACACGGCGACGACCGCCTTGCGTTCGGGCTGGCCCGGCCGTGCCGACACGACGATTTCCCGGTGTCCCTGCAGCGGCAGCGTGCGTGCATAGGTGTGCAGATAGTCTTTGGGACCCTGCGGGTCATGGTGGCCGTGGCGGATCACGCGGTTGACCTTGGAACGCATCACGAACCCTTCGTGTGGCCCCCAGGAGCGGGCGAGAAACTCGAAGGTGTCGGCGCCGCGATCCGCGACATGCACCCAGGTGCAGCCGTCCGGAGCGGGGCCGACCGCCGCGACGCCGTCGATCCACAGCCGGCTTTCGCGATCGCGGCGTTCGCGTTTGGCCCGCACTTTTTCGTGGCGACCGACGTGGCGGCGCCGATGCAGGATTTGGTTGGCCAGACCGAGGACTTCGTGTCGCTGCGGGTCGAAAGCCAGGCTGTTGTGGCACAAGTAGCCACGGTTGAGGCCACCGCCGATCGGACCCAGGTCGGGGATCGAACGCAGCCCCGAGTAGTCGAGTTCGGTGGTGTCATGCAACACCAGGACCACGCCGGGAGCCAGACGCATCTGTTGCAGGGTCCGCTGGCGGTGCGGCTCCAGCACGGCGGCGTGCGTCACCTCGGGGCGGTTCATGAGCCGGTCCATCGCCTTGTAATCCTTGGGCTCGTGCAGCTTGGCGGGCAAGGTCCCGCCGGGATGACGGTAAATCTGGTGTGCGATGCGCACCAGACAATCGGTGCGCCGTTTGTGTCCCAGAAAGGCCGCGCCGAAGTTATGTTCGCCGAACCGTGCGTCTGTCGTCATGACCGTGCCCTCGTGACCAGTGCAACCCTGCCGTCACTTTCAGGATGGTCGTGTGGTCAAGAGCGGTGCGGTGGTCTGGTACGTGATTGCAAAAACTACCAGAGTACAGAGGCTCGGAAAGCTGCGGGCACAGCCGCAAAGGTTCGCCAGCTTATGCCCAGGGGGCGTCACGGCGCTGCGGTGGAAAAAAATACAATCACGTAGAGACACAGACCTCCTGTCACGCGATGGTAGAATGTTCCGGGTAAACTTGAGGGCGTTAGCCCACCGGTTGAACTACCGGAAAATCGTCATGCAGCACCGGTCTGCGGAGTTGTTTGATTCGGCGCAACCGCGGGCACCGAGACCGGATGCGGACGCCGAGGACGACTCACCACCGGCCAATCGCCAGCCAAGTCGCGAGCCTGGAGGTCCGCCACCATCGCTCGCACGTCGAAATTGTGCAACCGCACGTACTCCTCCCGCACCGCCCTCACGTCACGCAGCACGTCATCTTCAACCATCGGTCGAGCCCTCCGTTGATAATTCCTCGGGTGTACAGATTAGCGGCGGCGCAAACCCAGCCGTCCGGCACACCGCCTCAATCTGCGGACGCAGCACCACATTGGCGATGTGAGTATAGTTCCAGGTCAGCAGGTATTGCATACCTAGCGCTGGCGAAGATTGTCACGCATGCACAACCGACTTCGAATCGGTCGAGGGTTTGAAGGACCACTGCAATCCCGGTCCGACACTGAGAAGTCCCAGGGGCGACAAGAGTTCCCAGTCAGCTAGTTCCGGCAAGGTATCGTCGTCCGGTTCGGCCAGCCCGAAAGGTGCTGGAATTGCCAAAAACGCACTTCCCTCCGAAAAGCGGATTTGCACTGCGAAAGCGTCAAATGGCTTGACCATGAACGGAGTTACTGCGATCACACGGCTATCGGGCTGGATCGTCGGATTCCGTTCAAACTCTTCCTTCGACAGCAGCTTGCCAAGGGCCGCCATGTCAGGATTAGGTCCGCTGGTCACGAGGGCGGATTCGGTGACAGACTTCAAGACCCAGGCAGAGGCGCGAAGGCCCAAGATGTACGCCCCGTATGGCTTTTTCAGTTTCGGGGAGCGTGGCGGGCGGAGATCACCGAAATGAAGCGTCAATTCGTCTCCATAAGAAATCCGAGCAAAACGGAATGGCTCCCCAGCGAAGCTCAGCGAGATAGGGCGCAAACTGGGAAGGTCGTCGTTCGAGTGACGAATGTCTGGTCGAAGTTCAAGAATACTGCTCGTCATCACTTTTCCCCGCGGAACTCAGCAACTTTATCCCGCAATTCGGCGTAAGTAAAGTCCCCATTGGGGCCAGAACCCCGATCACCGTGTCGCTTGCATACCTCGACGTAGTCCCCGAATTCGCGCCGCTCCAGCGGATCCATGCCGAACTCTTGAGCGATGGCTTCGATCTTCTTGATGTCGCGTTTCTTACCCATGAGGGCTCGGGTAGCAAGAGGGATTCGAGTAGGAAGTATCCCCTTGCAGTTAAATTATAGTCCTGCAGGGGCGCTGTGCTCACCTCCCGATTAACCGGAACTCGGAAATCTTACCCCGGTTGCCGCAACTCCGCCGCCAGCATATCCGACAGCGCACCCAGCGCCGTCCCGCCGAGCGCCGGTAGCGCCGGCGGGATCTCCTTCCCCATCATCGCCAGCGCCGTGATCGACGCCCCCGTCAGCAGCACAACCAGATCCGGTGCGTAATCATGATGCGACATGCGATAGCCGCTGGTTTTAACGGACGGGAATAAAGAAGAGTCGCACGAGGATGGCGACGACGAGGGGAATGAGTGCCCCGAGCATCCAGTTGACGAGCTTGAACTGACCATTCATCTCGGCCCGCAGCAAGCCGATATCGGCTTTTAGATCGGTGCGCAAGAGGTTGATCGACTGCGCCAGGTCATCCTTCGTCGCCAACTCCTTGAGGTTGTAAGCGTAGGCGTCCGCGAAGATGGAGGTGATGGTCATGGCGCCGCTCCTTCCGTCTGCGCAGGAAGTGATTCGAGGCGGATGACGCAGAGCGTTCGGCCTGAGATAATTACAGTCACTACGCCTGGCAGGATTCGAACCTGCAACCTTCGGCTCCGTAGGCCGACGCTCTATCCAGTTGAGCTACGGTGCTTGTGTCGAATCCGCGACTTTCGCTCGACGATTGATGACACAACCCATTTATAGGAGCGGCGCCAAAACGTGTCAACGGGCGTTGCGGCTAAACGGCCTGGAGGACGAATTTTCAATTCGTCCACGATCCGGACGAATTGAAAATTCGTCCTCCAGGCCGTCAACGGACCGTGCGCGATTTGGTCCGAGCAGTGAAACTTTTCCCGTCGCAACGCTCGCTCCAATCCTCCGGCGGACGATAGGCACTGGTTGCGAACAACTCGGTGCGTTTCGCTTACGCCGGTTGCTTCGGACCGAAAGCACGGCAATAGTTCGGCGGTTCAGTCACCGTGCTCAACGTCAGGAGGATGTCGCCGTGTTCCGCTCCCACCTTCGGAAACTCGCACTGGGGGGCTGCCTGCTCCAGTCGTGTTTCTCGACGGCCGGTCCACCGAATCCGGTGGAGCCGGACCGCCTTCCGTTGGCGGCCGCGACCGTCTCAACGAATCAACAGATCGCCGAGAACATCGCCCGGGACCTCAACCAGAGCGGCCGGCTGCGCCGCTACGCCATCGACGTGACCTTCCAGGACGGCATCGCCGTGCTGGCGGGGACCGTCGCCGACCAACCACAGCGCGAGGAAGCGATTCGGCTCGTGCAGGGGATGTCTGGGGTCGCCGTCGTGGCGCGATCGGCTGACGATCGCCGGCGCCGTGACGCAGACCCAGGTCGCCGAGATGCCGCCGCAACGTCTGCCCGCGCCGATTCCCGGACCGGCGGCCGCACCACCCGTGGTTCCGAACGGCACCCCGGAGCCGCAGCCGATCTTCCAGGCGCCGATGGGTGGGCCGTTCGACGAGGTCCCCCCAAGATGCCGCCCTACGCCTGGCCGACCTACGCGCCGTACAACAACTACTCGCGCGTCGCTCTGCCGCAGTCTTATCCATACCAGGCGTTTCCGTTTATCGGCCCGTGCTATCCGTTCCCCAAGATTCCGCCATCCTGGCGCTCCGTGAAGTTGGAATGGGAGGACGGCCACTGGTGGTTCAGCACGCACTCGACGAAACACGACCTGTGGCGCATGCGTTACTGGTAACGGACCGGCCTTTTCTCCCCTCGCCCCGGTACTCCGGGGAGAGGGGTCGGGGGTGAGGGGTGAGCCGCGGAGCAGTGCTCTGGTCCTTACCCCTCACCCCCGACCCCTCTCCCCGGAGTACCGGGGCGAGGGGGAGAACTGTAGTGCTAAGCCGCGAGCGGCGCATCGTTCCCACCTCTCCGAAATCGAGTATCCGCTCCCCGGCGATAACACAACAGTGGAATGCGCGCAACGTGCCATGAACAGCACGTTCACTCCGGCAGCGTCCGGCGAGAATGCGGGCAAGATCAGACGTCGTTTGGCGACCAGGAAACAGGGACCGCCGACCCGCTCTTCCCAGCGCGCAATCGGATGCTCGTGCCCCTGGACGACTGGCCCGTCAGGCAATTGCTCGTCGCCGTGAACGATGTGCCAGCGGCCGAGTACGAACCCTTCCGGACAGATCGGCAACTCGGGCCTTCTCAGCCAGGCCGCGATCGTGATTGCCGGGCACCACGCCGGCCAACTCGACACCCGCGGTCGTACACCAATCGAGCAGTTCGCTCGCCAGAGAGCCAATCGGGCCAGACTCAAACAGATCGCCGGCGATGACCAGACGGCGAACTCCCTGTGCCGCCAGGACGGGACCGAGCGGCGCAAAGACGTCGGCAACGCGCTGACTCGGCACGGCATCGCCGCGGCTCCGGCGTGCCTCGCCGTAGCCGAGATGTACGTCGGCGACGACCGCGGTGGCCGTCGGCAAATGGACGGCAGCCCGGGCGGACGTCAGCAGCCAATCATCGAGAACTGCGCATACGGAACATCCTGTCTTCACCGCCGGCGGCTAAGCATCGCTCTCTTCCTCGCTACCCGTCGCTCTCTTGCTCGACGGACCATCGTTGTTCAGCGTTTCATCGACTAACACGCGTTCCACCGCGATACCAAGAGTCCGCAACTTGTGCCGGAGCGTAGCGCGGCTAATGCCGAGCATGTCGCTCGCCTGGCTTTGGTGCCAGTGCGTGTCGCGCAGAACTCGTTTGAAGAGAATCCGCTCGACTGCTGCGAGGACCTCGTCATACAGTCGGCCGCCGGCGCTCGGCAGTCGCTCCTCGATCAGGGCCAAGAGGTCGAAGGGTTGATCCGTGTCGGCTGGCTGCGCGAGGGCGGGCCTGGTCAGAAGGTACTCGGGCAGGAACTCCGGCAGGAGCAGATGTCCCGACGCGTTGAGCATCGCCTGCTTGATGACGCCTTGCAGTTCGCGGACATTGCCGGGCCAGGCGTGTCCTTGCAAGAGCTCCAGCGACTCCGGGGCGATGGCCCGCAGGTCCAGGTTCAGCTCCCGGTTGAAGCGGAACAGGAAGTAATGGGCCAGCTCGGCGACGTCTTCCATCCGGTCGCGCAGCGGCGGCACCTGGATGGTGACCGCGTTGAGCCGATAGTACAGGTCCTTGCGAAAGCGGCCTTCGGCGACCAGCTTCGGCAGATCCTGGTTCGTCGCGGCCAGGACGCGGACGTGGGTCTGGATCGTCTCGTTGCCGCCGACGCGCTCGAAGCGCTGCTCCTGCAGCACGCGCAGGATCTTGGCCTGCAGTGGCCGGCGGCATGTCGCCGATCTCGTCGAGAAACAGCGTGCCGCCGGTCGCACTGCTCGAACTTGCCGATGCGGCGCCGGTCGGCCCCGGTGAAGGCGCCGCTTCGTGGCCGAACAGCTCGCTTTCCAGCAGCGGCTCGGGGATGGCGGCGCAGTTGATCGCCAGGAACGGCTTGTCGGCGCGGCGGCTGTGCTGGTACAGGGCGCGGGCGACCAGTTCCTTGCCGGTGCCGCTCTCGCCGAGGATCAGCACGTTGACATCCTGCGGCGCGATGCGGCCGATCGCCTTGCACATCTCCTGCATGACCGGGCTGCGGCCGACGATCCGGTCGCCCTGGTCCTCCGCGGGCAGCACCGCCGGCACGCTCATCAGCCGGGCGGCCTCGAAGGCCCGTTCGAGCACCTGGCTGAGCCGCTCCAGGTCGACCGGCTTGACCAGATAGTCGAAGGCGCCGCCCTTCATCGCCTCGATGGCCGTCTCGGTCGTCCCGTGTGCCGTGATGAAGATGACCGGCCGGCGCGGCTCTTGGCGTGAATCTCGCGAAACACGTCCAGGCCCGAACGGTCCGGCAACTGCAGGTCGAGGACGACGACGTCGGGACTGTGTTCGGCGAAGCAGCGCCAGACCCTCCGCGGCGTTGGCGGCGGTCAACACCTCGACCCCCTCGCCCTGCGAAGACGCGGCGAAACGAATAACGAACGCTTTCTTCATCGTCGATCACGAGCAGGATGGACATGATCGGTCCCCGCGAGAAGGGGTCAGGGATCAGGAGTCAGGGGTCAGATACTACTTCACAGCCCTTGACTCCTGATTCCTGATCCCTGACTCTTGACCCCTGATCCCTCACTCCCGGGCAGAGTTACGGCGAAACAGGCGCCTCCTTCAGGGCGGTTGCTCGCGCTGATCCGACCGCCGTGTTCTTCGACGATGCGGCGTGAGATGCTCAGGCCCAGACCCGTGCCGGTCGGTTTCGTCGTGGTAAACGGCATGAAGAGCCTGGGAAACACCTCGGGAGAGATACCCGCACCGGTGTCGGTCACGGTGAGATATACGTCCCGGCCGGGCGGTGCTTCCAGAGTCACGGCGAGGACTCCGCCTTGCGGCATGCCATCCAGGGCATTGAGGAGGAGGTTGACCAGTACCCGGTGCAGTTGGCCTCGATCGACCAGCCCGTCGATCGGTTCCCCGCCGAGCCGGAGATCCAGCTCGACGTGCTGCTGGTCGGCCCGGAGACGGACTAACTCCGCGGCCTGGCGGACAACGTCACACAGGTCGCAGGCAGCACGCTGTGGCGGCGGCATGCGGGACAGGTCCAGCAGGCCCTGGACAATCTGCTCCAGACGCCCGATTTCGCGATGGATGACGCGGAGGTCTTCCGCGGTCAGCGGTTTGCAGTTTTTTTCCCGCAAGGCGGCTTCGACCAGGAGCTTGACGCCGGTCAAGGGGTTGCGGATCTCGTGGGCCACGCCGGCTGCGAGTTGTCCTACCGCCGCGAGCTGCTCGGCCCGGTTTAGCTCTTGCTGCTGGTGGCGGATACGATTCGGCCGCCTCTTCCACCCGACGGATGATGTACTGGAGTTGCAGGTCGAGCTTCTGGATGTTGCCGTCGGCGACGACGCTCACGGATGCCGACGTCTCGGTCGAGGCGCTGGGCCACGTCCTGCACGCGGACGCTGAGACGGTAGATGGAGCGGCTCAGGCCGCGGGCCGCCCCGTAGCCCATGGCGATGCCGCCGAGCGGTCCGAACAGACCGAGCAAGAGCATCGCCCAATGGGCCTGCACGCTGACCCGCTCGCTCTCAACAAGCGTGCGGTTCGTTTTCTCCCGGTTCAAGCGGACCAATTCTTCGCAGGGATCGACTACCCGGTTGATCGGGTGCGACTCCGCCAGGTCGATCCAGTCGTCCGGAGACCTTGCCTGTTTGGTCAGCCCGCGCAGCTCGGCCATCTCCTCGCGATACTGCGCGGTATCCCTTCTCAATGGCCTGGACGACAGCAGTTTCGTCCGCGTCCCTGGCCGAGTGCCTGACGATTTCAAGGGCTTCCTCAAACGATCGCTGGGCGGCAAGAATCGGTTCGAGGCGTGCAGGGGCTGGACGAACCAGGTACAGAAAACTGCGGAAGCGTAATTGGCGCACCCGGATTTCCAGTTCCTGAGCTGCCTGCGAACTGGCCACGCTCTGGCCGAGAACATTCGTCAGGCTCGTCTGCAATTGGTTGATGTACCAGGCACCGGCCAGGCACGCCGCGAGCAGGAACAGCCCGATCAGCACCGCGGGGGCCGTGACCCGAATCAGGATATTGCGATTCATTTTTCCTTTTTCCCCGGGTCAGGGAGGGGCCCCGGCTTCGCCGGCTTCGGCGTTGGGAGGAACGTCCCCGTCACCGTCATCTTGCCCTTGCGGCTGTCGAAGACGGTGCCTTTGTCCGTGGTGAAGCGGTAACAGCCACAGCCCCTCCTCTGCTCCATCCAGCCTTCGAGGTGATCTTCCTTGCCCGTGAATACTTCGTCCGGTATCTCCTTGGCTGCGAACCACATGTCGCCGACCCGGTCCATCGCCACGTAGGCATAGCGCCGACCATTAACCGCCAGGAAGTCGAAACGCCACTGCTCAGGCATGAGGAGAAGTCGGCCGTGGACCGGACCGTCAATCATCAAGGGATCGACTGCCGGCAGCCAGGGCGCGGGCACGCCGATCTCGACGATGCGTCCTGGACCGAGTGGACTGATGCGGACGAACGGCGGCTGGGCTTGGGCCACGTTGGCACCAAGCAGCATGGCCAGACTCAGACAGAGAACGCTGGTCTTCATCACTACCCTCACTTTCTTTGGATGCGCCCAGCCTTGGCGTGGTTGATCCAGTTCCTCCACGGGGAGGAAAGCGGGGGCCTTGTAGCGCGACTCAATATTATTTGAGCCACTTTGGCAGCGATCGGCAAGTGATAACCGTTGACGTGACGATAGGGGAGCGGCGGCGAAGTCCACCGTTCGGAGGGCATCGGCACGGAGAGGCGTTCTGGAGCATCGCGCAGCTGCTTCACTGCGGGACGGAGGGTTTGACGGTGCGCGACATCGCTCGTTCGATTCAACCGGCGGGCTGATGCCGCGCAGAAGCAGAGGGTTCGGAATCTCTTGACCAGGTCCGAGTGCAAGCCAGGGGGGCCGCTTTCCATCCCTCGTTTACTCTAAATGGCTGGTTGTGAAACCAAGTCTTAGCAAGATCGTCTGACTCAGATCTGGCCCAGCATTAACCCGAGCCTCAATAGGAATGCGAGAGGCCAATTCCTTGATGAAATCGTAAAAAAACCCCATGAACCCCATCGACTTCGCGATGCGCCACCCGATCACCATGCTGATGATGGTGGTCGCGCTGGTCGGCGGCGGGGTGCTGGCCATTCTCAGCATGCGCGTCGATATCTTCCCGCCCTTCGACCTGCCGCAGATCTACGTCATCCAGAACTTCAACGGCATGAGCCCGGCCCAGATGGAAGGGCTGATCGTCAACCAGTTCGAGCTGAACTTCCAGTACGTCGACGGCGTCAAGAACGTCGAGTCGAAGAGCATCCAGCAGATCGCCCTCATCAAGCTGTCGTTCTATCCCGGCACCGACATGGCGCAGGCGATGGCCGAGGTGGTCGCCCAGGCCAACCGGGCGCAGGCGTCCATGCCGCCGGGCGTGCTGCCGCCGCAGATCATGCGCATGGACGCCGGCAGCGTGCCGATCGGCTACCTGGTGCTGACCGGCAAGGGCCGAGTCGCTGGGCACGCTGGCCGACCTGGCCCAGCAGCGCATCCGGCCGCTGCTCCAGGCCAACGTGCCCGGCACCGTCGGCACCGCGCCGTTCGGCTCCAACGTCCGCTCCATCGTCATCAACGTCGATCCCGATCGGCTGCGCTCCTACAACCTGACGCCGGAAGACGTGGTCAAGGCGCTGACGGCCGGCAACGTCATCGTCCCGGCCGGCAACCTGTACATCAAGGACCAGATGCCGCTGGTGCCGACCAACGCCATGGTCGTCGACATCCGCAGGAGATCGGCAAGATCCCCGTGCAGCCGGGCCGCAACGTCTACATCCGCGACGTGGCCACGGTCGCCGACAGCACCGACGTCAACTTCGGCTACGCCCTGGTCGACGGCCAGCGCTCGGTCTACATCCCGGTCGTCAAGAAGAACACCGCCTCGACCCTGACCGTGGTGGCCGACATCCACCGCGCCATGCCGACGTTTCAAGAGCGTGCTGCCCGAGGGCGTGGACGATCCGCTACGAGTTCGACGAATCGCCGACGGTGGTGCGCGGCCATCCGCAGCGTGGGCACGGAGGGCCTGATCGGCGCCACGCTGACCGGCCTGATGATCCTGCTGTTCCTGCGCGACTGGCGCAGCGTGATCGTGGTGGTCTTCAACATCCCGATGGCCCTGCTCGGCTCGCTGCTGGCGCTGTGGCTGACCGGCAACACGATCAACATCATGACGCTGGGCGGCCTGGCCCTGTCCATCGGCATGCTGGTCGACGAGGCGACGGTGTCCATCGAGAACATCCACGTGCAGATGACGCGCACGCCCGTCGCTGGCCCGGGCGGTCGAGCGCGGCAGCAACGAAACGGCCGTGCCCCGCCTGCTGGCCATGCTGTGCATCCTGTCGGTGTTCATCCCCGCCTTCATCATGGCCGAGCCGGTGCGGTCGCTGTTCGTGCCGCTGTCGCTGGCGGTCGGCTTCGCCATGATCGCGTCGTACCTTCTGTCCAGCACGCTCGTGCCGGTGCTGTCGGTCTGGCTGCTGAAGCATCACGGCCGGCACGGCCGAAGACAGGAGCGACACAAGGCCTCTTCGACCGCGTTCAGAACGTCTTCGGCCGGGTGGTTGCCGGCAGCGTCCGCGCTGGCGCTGGGTGGTCGTGCCGGTCTATCTGCGTGGTGTGCGGGCTGATCCTGTGGCTGGTCGGCACGCAGCTCGGCACCGAGTTGTTTCCGCAGGTCGATTCCGGGCAAGTTCGTGCTGCGCTTCCGCACGCCGCCGGGCACGAACTACGAGCTGACGCGGCAGGCGTGGGTGCGCTGCCTGCAGGTGATCGAGGAGGAGGCCGGGCCGGGCAACGTCGAGATCTCGATGGGCTTCGCCGGGCAGCAGGCGCCCAACTACGGCATGAACAACATGCTGCTGTTCATGCGCGGCCCCGACGACGGCCAGATGCGCGTGGCCCTGCGCGAGGGCAGCGGCATCCACCTCGCCGCGTTCCGCGAACGGCTGCGCAAGGTGCTGCCCGAGCAGCTCGATCCCCTGGTTCACCGAGCATGCTGCGAAGAGAAGGGCTGTCGCCCGACGAGGCCGAGCAGCGGGCCGGCAGATGACGTTCGGCTTCGAGCCGGGCGACATCGTCAGCGAAGTCATGAGCTTCGGCTCGCCCGACGCCGATCGAGATCGTCGTTGCCAGCCCCGACCTGTCGGCGGCACGAGCCCACGCCGACAAGGTGCTGGCCGAGACTGAACAACATTCCCGCCCTGCGCGACGTGCAGATCCAGCAGACGCTGGACTATCCCGACCGTGCCGATCACCATCGACCGCCAGAAGGCCGGCCTGAGCGGCGTCGACACGCAGCAGGTCGGCCAGTCCGTGCTGGTGACCACCTCGTCGAGCCGCATGGTGGCCCGCAACTACTGGCAGGATCCGCAAATCGGGCGTCAGCTACCAGGTGCAGGTGCAGGTGCCGATGCAGCGGATGGACTCCGCCGACCCAGGTCGAGACGGTGCCGCTCGAGCGAGTCACGCCCGGCGTCAACCTGATGGTGCGCGACGTGGCCCGGGTCGGCCAGGGCATCATGCCCGGCGAATACGACCGCACGTCGATGCAGCGCTACCTGAGCGTCACCGCCAACGTCGAGGGCGAAGACCTCGGCCGGGCCGCGCGGCAGATCGAGCGAGGCCCTGAGCAGGCCGGCGCGCCGCCGCGCGGCGTCCACGTCGAGAGCCGCGGCCAGGTCGCGCCCGATGAACGAGATGTTCGAGTCGCTGGCCATCGGCCTGGCCGTCGCCGTGGCCGTCATCCTCGTGCTGCTGACCGCCTATTTCCAGTCGCCGCGCCTGGCCCTGGCCTCCATCGGCGCCGTGCCCGGCGTGCTCAGCGGCGTGGTCGCTGATGCTGTACCTCACCGGCACGACGCTGAACATCGAATCGTTCATGGGCGCGATCATGAGCATCGGCGTGTCGGTGTCCAACTCGGTGATGCTGGTCACCTTCACCGCCCGCGACTGGCAGCGAGGGCATGGCGGTGCCGGAGGCGGCCGTGCGCGGGGCCCGCGAGCGGCTTGCGGCCGATCCTGATGACCGCCTGCGCCATGATCGTCGGCATGGTGCCGATGGCGCTGGCGCTGGAGGCCGGCAGCCAGATGGAGGCGCCGCTGGGCCGGGCGGTCATCGGCGGCCTGCTCGTGTCCACGTTCGCCACGCTGCTGATCCTGCCGGCCATCTTCGCCGTCGTGATGGGCAGCAGCAAGTACCAATCTCCCTCGCTGCACCCGGACGATCCGGAGAGCCAGCATCATCATCCCGAGACTTGAGTCGGCAACCGGCAAGCGATCGCGTATCCGCAATTGAATTCGCCAGCGGTCGTCTTCGGAATTCGTTCCTTCTGCCCGGCACCCAAGAAGAGGAGACACCGGTGAATCGCACTCCGCTTGATAACCTAGCAACTCCTTCCAAGCTTGCCGCCGGCGAGCCGTTCAAGAAAATCGGCAAGCGATTGGTGTTCCTGTGTCCGTGTCTTTTTCTCTGTCTTGCCGGCTGTCGGCATCCGCACCCGGCGGCCCGAAACCCGATTCAGGTCGAGCCGCAAGTGCAGATCGTCCAGGCGGAGATGCGGACGATTTCGCGCACGGTGGGCCAACCGGGCTTCATCACTGCCTACGAACAGACGCCGCTCTACCCCAAGATCGCTGGTTACATCGAGAAGTGGAACGTCGACATCGGCGACCGGATCAAGAAACGCCCATCGGTGCAGGCTGTGGCCACGGTTGTCGGTGCGCAGCGGTCCCGGGTGGCGGTTGGCTGACGGCGGCCTGCGCCAGCGGCGTGCTGGGGCAGGTCATCGTCCAGGTCCACGTCCCGGAGTTGGTGGCCGAACACGAGGAGAAGGTGGCACAGATCGCGGCTCGACGAAGCCCAGCTGAAGATCACCCGTGCGTTGGTCGTCCAGCGTCAGGCGGAACAGCAACAGGCCGTCGAGACGCGCGAGTACCGGAAGCTTGTCGCTGCCCGCTTCGTTCAGGCAGTCAAGGAGAAGGGGATCCAGCACAGCTTCGCCGATGAAGAGAACCGGAATCACCAGGCCGCCATCTTCGCAGTGGCCGCAGCCGATGCCGCGGTGCACAAAGCCCAGGCCGACGTCGACGCTGCCCGCCAAGGCAAGGTGTCGCGGGCAGCCGAAAGGCGCGTGGCGACCTTGCTCGGCTACACTCAGATCACCGCGCCTTATGACGGCATCGTCGTGACCCGCAACATCAACACCGGCGATTACGTGCAACCGACCTCCGGCGACAATCGATCGCGCCGGGCAGCAGCGGCACGCGCCACTGTATGTCGTGGCCCGCACCGACAAGGTCCGCGTCTTCGTGGACGTGCCGGAGATGGATGCGGGTTACGTTGCGCCGGGCACCAAGGCATAGGTCCGTGTCCAGCGCTCGGGACGACGAGGAAATCGAGGCCACGGTGACGCGGACCTCGGTGGACCTGCAGGCAAGACCCGCTCGCTGCGGGCCGAGATTGATTTGCCCAACCCAGGCGGTCGCCTGCTGCCTGGCATGTACGCCTACGGCAAAGTGATGTTGGAACATGCCAACGTCCGGGCCCTCCCTGTGGCGGCCGTGGTGGAGATCGGCAACCAGAATTGCTGCTTCTTGTACGAGGACGGCAAAGCCGTCAAAACTCCTGTGCAAACGGGGATCAGCGACGGTAAATGGGTCGCCGTCCTTAAAAAGAGGACAAGCGACGGGTGGGCTGTCCTCACTGGTAACGAGAAGGTCATCCTCGGCAACCTATCGGAACTATCCGATGGTCAGCCGGTGCAGGTTGTCGGCACATCTTCGGAAAAACATTGAAGCCCTGGAAACTCATGCAAAACGGGCCCGGAACCAGGGCCGCAACAATCACGGCTTCGGCTGATTCTTGGGCGGAACGTACGGAGTCGGCACCGGCGACACCTTGATCGGCACCACGGCCGGTTTCGGCGCCTCAATCGGGGGCGATCCTACCGCAGTGAACAGCTGGAACTGGGCCCGGTTATAGTCCATCACGGCGGTGAGATATTGGTTGCGAGCCTGGGCCAGCGCCTGAATGGCCAATAACGGTTCCACCGAATCGAGCCGCCCCCCAACTCCGGTCATCCCAAACGCGATCACGTAGAGCCGGCGGAACATCTCGACGGCCCGCGTGATGGCCTCCTGGCCGGATGCCAGTGCCTCTCGACGAACCAGCGCGAGCTGTACCGCTTGATTCACCTCGTCTCCCACCTGGGCTTGCACTTCCAGGGCGTGCAGGTTGGCCTCCTGTACCTGGACCCCTCGCAAACGGGTCTGAGCCAGGTTGCCCAGGCCAAAGTTCTGCAACGTCCAGACGGCCTGGGCGGTGCCGTCCCCGCGACTGTGAAAGTCGGCCATCGTGCTGTTGATACCGCCCCCGAAGTCCGCGCCGTAATAGCTTAAACCGAGGCGCGGCAGCAATGGCTCGAGGCGTGCCTGCCGCAGCCGAACGTTGCTGGCGTCAATCAAGGCCCGGGTTTCCGCCAGCTCCGGGCGATTCATCAGCGCCTGTCCGATCAGCTGATCGATCGGACTGTCCTCTGGGATGAGCGTAAGGGGCACCAGGGCCGGGTCGGCCGGCACCAAACCGACGTTGGGCTGAAGGAGAAGCAGGCGCGCCAGGCGCGACGATGCTACCCGGATCTGCCCGCGGATACCGATCCGCTCCTGGAGACGGAGTTGGTATTCGGTCTGAATGCGCGGCAGGTCGGCCCCCGTCTTGGCGAGTTGCGCATCGGAGGCGGACTGGGCGAGTCGCAGCACTTCCTTGTCGTGCGCCAGGATATCGGTATTGACGGCAAGCTGCCCATAGGCCTGGAGCAGGTCGAGGTAAGCCAGGGCCACGTCGAGCTGCGTGTTGTTGGTGACCGCCCGCGTGTTGGCATCCTGAGCTGCGGCGAGTCGTCGAGCGATGAGTGGAGTGAACAAGGCGTCCGAGGTCGCAATGTTCAAGGAGGGGCCGCCGAACAGCGTCAGGGCATCCTTGTTGGTGTTGAAGACCACGCCAGTCGAATTCTGAATGTTGCCGTCGTGGCGCAGGTAGATGGTGCCCATGTCGAGGTTGGGAATCCACAGCAAATCGGCTTGCTGGACACGGACGTAAGCCTCCTGAATCCGCGCACGAGCGAAAGCGATGGTGGGGTTGGCGCCGTTGGCGATGCGCAGGGCGTTCGGCAGGTCGATGAGCAGAACTTCGGTTCCGGGGGTGAAGATGCCATCGGGACCGAACAGCGGCGAGGCGACAGGATCGCAGCCGGAGACCGTCGGGAGCGTAACCTTTGGCCCTGGAGAAGGCATCTGGGCCGGCAGCGGAAGAACGTCGGGTTGGCGGTTTGCGGCGGACTGGGCAGCCACGGGAAACGGCGGTGTTGGGGCAGGCTTCCGTACTGCTGCCGGCTGCGGAGAGCCGATCGGTGGCAGCAAAACTTCTTGGGCCAAGCCGGGCTGATGGAACCCGAGGCTGGCGGCCATTCCCAGGATTGCGATCATGCAGACGAAGTGCCAGTCGGGCGGCGCTTTTTCTGGCGTGTTCATTCTGCTACCCTCCATGGTAGTCCCGGGGGTTAGCGACCGTCCAAAACAACTTCCGTTTCGCGGTGGTTCGCAGAACCGAGCGGTTCTGCGAACCACGCTAAACTTGGACCGTCGCTCAAAGTTTCTCACCACTCCGTGATCGTCGTCCGCACCCGCTCACCGTCCATCAGTTCCGACTGGCGAGTGAGTACGATGGTCGCGTCAGTCGTCAACTCGCGCGTCTCTTCAGCCTGACCGCGCGTGGGGTCGCCCTCGTTCACGATCACCAACACTCTGGCCACCCGACCGTCGTTCACCATGACTCGCACCGGCAACCGTCGGACCACCGCGTTCTCGATCACCGCGATGTACGGCTTTCCTCCGCGGGTGAACACAGCACTGTTGGGAATCAGCGGCACATCGTGGAACCGGCGCAGATTCAGCCTCATGTAGCCCGTCATGCCCGGGTCCAGGCGAATGCCGCCGTCCCTGTTGCCGGACACGATCGGAAACATCGGGAACGGGTCATTGACCGAGCGGGAGTCCTTGCTCCAGCGTTCACGACTGACCGCTTGCAGGCTCAGTGCCTGGATAGGATCGGCCGCTGCCAACGGAGCGAGCCAGGTGCCGATACAAGTCGCTGCCAGGGCGTTGAACTGCTCCCGTGTGTCATTGTACAGATCGACCTCGACGCGCCTCGTCCGATCCTTATTGACGATCTTCGGGAGAAACGCGTCACCTTGCCGTGGATGACCACTCCGTGCAGGCTGTCGATCGTAATTTCCGCCTCCGTGCCTTGTCTGACGTAAGGGGCCGTATCGTCCGGGACTTTCATCACCAGGGTCACGATGTCGGTTCGGGCAATCGTCAAGAGTGGCTGAGAAAACCCAGTAGAAGCATCCTGCACAAGTGTTCCCGGCTGGACTTTCCGATCGACGATGACGCCATCGAAGGGTGCCGTTATTTGAGCGAAGTCCATTAACGCCCGTGTGTGGTCGCGATCTCTGCGGGCTACCTCTACGAGAGAAATCTTTAGCTTTACATCGGCTTCCGCGACCCGAATTGCTGATTCTTTTTCTTTTACGTCGGCAGATGCCTTAAGAATGGCAGCATCGGCAACGTCAACCGCAAAGACGCCGGCCATGTAATTGCGGTTCTCCTCATCGACGAAAGTCTGCCGCGATGCCTTCTTTCTTGGCGGCATCCGCGAAGCGCTCGAACCGGAGTTTGCGGAATTCGCGCGTCTCGATTGCCGTCTTTTTCTCGGCGACACGCTGAGGAACGACCTTCTCCGTGACCTCCTTGATCGCCCGCGCATTCTCGACCATCGCCTCGAGCCGTGCCTACTTCCTCTTCACGCTGGCGTTCGATGGCCTCTTTCTGCCGATATTCTTCGCTGCAGTTGCGGCACATCGAGGAATACCAACTTCTCATCGAGCCGCGACGCGGTCGCCGATGTCTTTCGGCACTTTGAGCACAACCCCGGCAACCTGGGCCTGCAAATTCGCTTCAAACAGTGGCTCGACACTCAGGATTTGCTGGACGGAAACCGTTAAGTTGGAGTCCATCCGCGGATGGACCGCACGGATCGAGACGATCGAGCCATCGGCAACGCGGTCGCCGTTCGATGACGAATGTTCGCCTTCTTTCCGGCCGCGTTCGGGACGATCCGCCAACATGATGACTATGACGATGGCAGTCGCCACGAAAACCAGACCGACGCCGAACATGACGAACCGTTTGCGTGAAACAGGCATGTATGAACCTCTCTAATCGCCGCCTTTTCACCCCCTCGCCCCGGTACTTTGGGGAGAGGGGTCTCTTGACTCCCCTCGCCCCGGTACTCCGGAGAGAGGGCGTCAGGGGTGAGGGGCGAGCCGCAGAGCAGTGTTCTGGTCCTCACCCCTCACCCCCGACCCCTCTCCCCGGAGTACCGGGGCGAGGGGGGCATCGATCTTCAAATCGTTAGCGACGGAACGTCAACTCGCGCTTCCGTAGCGTGTCTCTGGATCCCAGCCTCGGGCCGGTCGGCCAGTTCCGCCTCCATCTCCGCCTCGGCCTGGGCGTGTTTCCTTCCTTGATCAGCAGGGTGTACAGGACCGGCAGAACGAAGCGGCCCAGCAACGTCGAGACCACCAGGCCGCCGACCACCGCACGGGCCAGCGGCACCGTCGCCTCGCTGCCGCGCTCCAGGCCGAGGGCCATCGGCATCAGATCGAAGAAGGTGGCCAGGAACGTCATCATGATCGGCCGAAAGCGGATGCGTCGCCGCCGTGGTGATGGCCTCCCGAACCGACAGACCCAGTCGGCGCTGCTTGTTGGCGAACTCGACCATCAGCACGCCGGTGTTCACCTCGATGCCGACCAGGAAGATCATGCCCATGAGCGACTGCACATTCAGCGTGGTCCGCGTCAGGAACAGCATGGTCAGCACGCCGATGATGCCGAGCGGCACCGTGAACATGATGATGAACGGCCCGACCCAGGAGCGGAACAGCGCGACCTGAAGAAGATAGACGAGGACGATCGCCATGCCGAGGCCCCACACGAGCCGATAGAACGCATCGTTCATCCGGCCGTATTCGCCCTTCGGACGAACGCGCAAGCCACCGGGGAACCGGACATAATCATTCCTTGTTCTTCAGCGACCGCAGCAGGCGGTTTACCAGGCCGGCGTCTGTTCTCCGCCTCGACTTTGCACGTACTCCTGTCGTCAGGTCCCTGGAATCGCTGAACGGCGTCCTCGTGCTCATTCGCGCTTCAACTCCGGTGTCGTCGGCTTTGATTCGGGCGGCGGTGAGCGCCGCTTCCCAGTCTTGTTTCTGAAGCACCGTGAGCCGGCGTGAGGAAGTCGCTGGCCACGCCGCCGATATCGCGATCCTGTGTGTTCACCAGCACATTGAAGGTGCGATACAGGCTGACGTGGTTGATCTCCACCGCGTCCGTCTTCGGACGAATCTGGACCAGGGAGCTCAGCGTGACCGGTGTCTGTTCTGGTCGGTGCCGGTAGCGAAGACGTTCTTCAGTTTCTCCATCGTCGCGTTGGGGTCTTCCTCGTACTGCACGCCGACGAAGTACTGGTTGCCGCTTTTCAGGTCGATCCAGAAGTTGCGGTCGATCGACACGCTGGAATTCATCGCGGCGACCACCTGCTGGATCACGTCACGGGCCGACAGGCCGACGTTGGCCGCCTTCTGCCGATCGACGTCGATGATCAGGTACGGCGCATCGAGACGCTGCGCGACGTGAACGTCGGCGGCGCCGCGCACCTTCTCGGCCTCGCTGCGCACCTGCTGGGCCAGCTTGCATGGCCGCTTCGGGCTTGCCGCCTTCGATCTGAATGTCGAGCGGCGACGAGACGCCGAAATTCAGCGCCGTGGACACCATGCCGCCGGTGTCGAAGCTGACGCGCAGGTCGGCGAAGCGTTCGTCGGCCGCGAACTTCTGCCGCAGCATCATGGCGTATTCCTGGGCGCTCTGGGTTTGCGTTCTCGACGTTAAGCTGAATGCGGATGACGGTGTCCTGCTGGCCGGAGTTGGCCGTGTAGGCCGCACGACCAGTCGGGATCGAGGCCCATCTCGGAGACGATCATCTCGCGTTCCTCGATCGGGGATGACCGATTCGATGAGCTTCTCGACCTCGGCGATGCGCCTGCTCGGTGGCATCGAGCCGCAGGTTGGACGGGCAGCGGACGTACATGGTGATCTGGCCCGGCATCGACCTGCGGGAAGAACTCGCGGCCGATGCAAGGGAAGCAGGCAGAGCGAGCCGAGGAACAGGACCAGCACGACACCGAGGAACTTGACGCGATGGTTCAGGAACACGTTCAGCAGCCGCTCGTAGCCGCTTGATCTGGCGATCCAGGAAGCGGTTGAATGCGATGGTGGAACCGGCCGAACCAGCCCGGCTTGACGACGTCTCGTCGATGGCCGCGTCATGGCCGTCCATCACGATGCGTGGCCGCGATGCTCGTCCGGCAGGAACTTGCAGCACATCATCGGCACGAAGGTCCGCGACAGCAGGAACGAGCTGAACATGGCGAAGGCGACGGCCAGGGCCAGCGGCCGGAACAGGAAGCCGCCCATGCCCGGCATCAAGGCCAGCGGCGCCAGCACGATGATGGTGGTGCAGGTCGCCACCAGGACCGGCACCATCACCTCGGCGCAGCCGTCCAGCGCCGCCCGTGCCCGCGACTTGCCCAGGTGATAGTTGCGGTGGTTGTTCTCCAGCTCGACGATGGCGTCATCGACCAGCGGGCCGATGGCCAGGGCCAGGCCGCCCAGCGTCATGAGCGTTGATGGTGTTGCCGGTCGCATACAGGCAGATGATGGCGCCGAGGATCGCCAGCGGGATCGACATGCTGGCGATCAGCGTCATGCGCCAGTTGCCGAGGAAGATCAGGATCATGATGGACACCAGGACGGCGCCGATGATGCCTTCCTGGATCAGGCTCTTGATGGCCTGCTTGACGTAGAACGACTGGTCCATCACGAACTCGAGCTTGGTGCCCGGTTCGGAGCCGCTCCTCCATGGACTGGGATGGCGTCCTTGACGCCGTTGGCCACGGCCAGGCTGCTGGCGCCGCCCTGGCGATAGATCGGCACATAGACCTGCGGCCTGCCGTCGATGCGGACGCGCGAGGTCTGGATGGCGTAGGAGTCCTCGGCCTGGCCGATGTCGCGCAGGTAGACGTTGTTGTTCGGCTCGATGCGGATCGGCAGGTCGTTGAGGTCCTTGACCTTCTCGACCAGGGCATTGGTGTCGAGCAGCATCTGGTTGTCGCCGAAGTAGGCGGTGCCCGGCGTCACCATCAGGTTGCCGTTCTTCAGGGCCTCGACCACGTCCAGCGGCGACAGGTCCTTGGCCTGCAGCTTCTTGGGGTCGAGGTAGATCAGGACGGTGCGATCCTTGCCGCCGACAACGACCGGGGCGACCCAGCCCGGCACGGCGCCGAGCATGTTGCGCACGTCGATGCGGGCCACGTCCTTGACGTTGGCTTCATCGAGATGCTGGTTCTTGACGGTGAGGATGCCGAGCGGCATGGTGCCGGTCGGGTCGAAGGGCAGCACGACCGGCGGCAGCGTGTTGGGCGGCAGCGTCGGCAGGGTGCCCAGGGCCAGCGAGTTGGTCATGGTCAGGGCGCCGTTCGGGTCGATGTCGTCGCGGAAGTAGAGCTTGACGACGCTGACGCCGGGCACCGACTTGGATTCGACCCGCTCGGCACCCGGCGCCTGGTTGACCCAGCGCTCGATGCGGTTGGTGATGGTCTTCTCGATCGACGAAGCCGGCATGCCCTGGTAGTAGGTGAGCACCTGCACGGCCGGCGACTTGAAGACCGGCAGAATGTCGACGGGGATGTTGAACATGGAGAGGATGCCCAGCACCAGGATCATGAAGACGATGGTGGCCACCATGTACGGGTTTCGGAGCGAGGCCTTGATCAACCACATGCGAGAAATCCCCCGGAAAAAAGCTCATTTTCCAGGTAGTGTCTTCGTTTGCCCGTACCGCCGGCATTCTTGCCGGCAAGAATGCCGGCGGTACGAGCAAACTGAGAAACTACCCGTTTCCAGCGGTACCCGGCGTCAGGAGGCGGAAACACGACTCGGCGCACGCATCGTTGTCGCAACGGGTTCTGGATGAACGACGGGCAGTTCCAGGGTCGGCAGGGCGAGGATGCTGAAGGAATCGTTCAGTCCCAGAAAATGCGCCAGGGTGTCTCCCCGCAGCCAGCGCCACCAGGGAGAAGTGCGCTGATGATCGACCAGGATGTGCGTACACCGCCGCCAACGAGCGACCGACACCACGGCCGTGCGCACGTCGCAGCCAAGAAGCATATCGAAATCGGCATTCAGGCCCCGGGTCGCCCAGACGGTCCGCGCCGCTTGCTGTTGGACTCGCCCCTCACGATCGTTTTGGGCCACTGTAAGAACGACCGGCGTCACCCGGAGGCGGTCGCACAAACAGGCGACAATGTTCAGGAACTCCACGGAGGAGTCGTTGGCCTGGTGGAGGACCAGCAAACGAGAAGACGGCTGCCAGGTTTGCCGACACACCAGGACAGGCAGTTCGATACCGCGCAGCGACTCCCGAAGTAACTCCGCCTTCACACCGGTTGTTAGTGCGCTGCTAAAGACACACAAGGAGGATGTGCGCAAGAACTGTTGGACGCCTGCACTCACCGGACCTTGCCACAGGGAATAATCCCAGGGAACGTTCGACTGACCGCAGGCACGGGCGCAAGCCGGGAGAAGGTCCGCCAGTGTCTTCTTGATCGGCGATCCCGCGCCATCGGAGGCGATCACGCGGAGTTTGTCCTCGGAAGCGACGACGGCCCGCAACGGCAGACCGAGGCGGGAAGCCCAATCCAGGGCATGGCCAAACGCGCCTTCCTGCGGCGCACCATCATCGAGCCACACGGAGACCTGGCGGATTGCAGCGGCGCTCATCTCACACTCCCGCAACGTGTGCGTTGGCAAGACAGTCCTCGCACCAAAGCAACCCCTGTGCCGGGAACCTGTCTCGGCGAACGATCGACGTAACCTCTTACGCCATCGCTGTTTTCTTGCGTTGGGTGCGGTGTAGACAGAATGGCGTCGAGAAAGTCAATCGGCGCGAGGACGGTCCGCTTTTTGCCACGACGGTCGAAACTTGCTCGCAACCGAAGATCAAGAAATGAAAAAAGGGCGTGTGCAACATGAGTTGCGCACGCCCTCGTAATGACGTTCGAGTGGAATCAGCGATCGTTGAAATCGACCTTCGAGATCCGGCCAGCCTGCACCTTGACCGGACGCTTCAGATCGACGACCTTGTCGCCTTCGGTCCAGCGGGCGCGGATTTCGTAGGTGAAAGTGCGGTCCGGCGCCAGCTGCGGCGACACGAAAGTGCGCTGGTTGCCGGTCTGGCTGGTCTTCTCGCCGTCGAACCAGATCTCCGCGCTGGCCGGCACGCGGATGTCGATGGATGCGAAGTTCGGCGTCTCGACGGCCGCCGGTGTGTAATAGTAGGACGGGGCGGTGTTGTAGTACGCAGGGGGCGTAGAGTAGGAACCGTAGTAGTAGCCGGGACCGTTGCCGCCGGAGCGGGAGGGGGAATAGTTGGACCCCGAATAGATGCCCGTCACATTGCCGGAGCGGGAGCCCAGTTGGGCGGAACTGACACCAGGGCTTAGCACAAGTCCGAGAACGCCGAGCGTTGCCGTCCATAACCATTGCTTCAACATGGCTTCACCTTTTCATGTAGGGTTTGCGTCAAATCCATTTTACCACATTCCGTCCTCGTTCGCGTCGCCGATTCGGTAAACAGGATCAGGGGAGAGCTGATCCTGCCGGTTCGTGACGATCCGGGAGAGAAACGAGGGAGGGGCGGGCGCACCTTGAGAGCGGCACGCCCCTTCCGAAGGTCATTCCGCACTCAGGAAATCCACCGAGGTACGGCGTCCAGCCTGGACCTTGATCTGGCGGGTCTGATCGACGGGTTTGCCGTCCTGACCCATCCAGCGGACGCGAATGTCGTAGGTGAAAGTGTGGTCCGCCTGAAGCGTCGGTGAGACGAATGTGCGGGTACTGCCGGTCTGGCTGGTTTTGTCGCCCTCGAACCAGAGTTCCGCGTTGGCCGGCACCCGAACGTCGATGGAGGCGACATTGGGGTTTACCGGGGGAGCGGCAACCGAAGGCGAGTAGTAGTAGGATGCCGACGGAGTGTTCATCCCATAGTAGCCCTGCGAAGAGCCGTAAGACGGCGCGTAGCCGTAATCGTTTCCGCCGTAGCCGTAGCCGTAGCCGTAACCAGCCCCGTAGTAGAAGCCAGGAAAGCCACCGTAGTAGCCACCGCCGTAGCCGCCGTAGCCGCCGTACCCGCCGAAGCCGCCGCGACCACCGCCGCCAAAGCCACCGCCGTGACCGCCGCCGCCGCCGTGACCACCGCCACCGCCGCCGCCGCCGTGACCACCGCCACCGCCGCCAGCGGCGGAACTGATGCCCGGAAGCCCCAGCAGTGCCGCGGCACCGAACACCAACGCACACAACATCTTACTCATCTGACGCACCTCATTGGTCCGAAGCGTTCGCGGCCGGATTGGCCGTCGAATCGAATTGGGGAGAGAAAATCAGCGTCCCACTGGACGGGGAATCTGCACCTACTCCGCGATTGTTCCGACCGCAGTAATCGCGTCCTGCACACCACACCGACGCAGGCAATCTCCGACCTGGCTTCAAAGACATGGTCCCCATCCTTTCCTCCTTGTCGTCTGAAAGGTAGGGTAGGCAACGAGCCCCCGAGAAACAGGCCCTGTAGAATTTAACGCAATTCTTGTTCCGTATCAAGAACCTGCGATGCGAACGCGAACCGAGTAACGCAATCTATTATACGATTGAGACTTGCGCATCATGACACCGAGCTGCATCGCGAAGTTTCTCACCTCCCTGTCGGTGGATAAAATCTGTCCGCGCGAGTAGAAGCAAACCAGGGAAGAATGGGTGTACTGCCGGTGCGAAAGGCGACATCCGTGCGCAAAAAACGACCACATGGCAAAAAAATTGCCATATTTCTCACCATTGTGAGGCCGTGGACGGACAAATGAAAGGTTGCTCCGCAGCGCTTCCTTCTCACCTGCGTTCTGCGAGTTTCGCCGGCTGAGCAAATACCGTCGCCATTCTCCGCGATGCACATTTCCGCATTTTATAGCGAAAAATGCGGTCCGATTCGACCCAACCGTTCGACCGATCAGTTCCAACTCAGGGTGCATTTCCCTCTCGTGAATCGAAATGGCAACAAGTGCGTCCAACAAATATGAAGACAAAAAGAAGATTGTGTGAAATTGGCATATAGGCTGCTTCACCATTTCTTCATATAACTCCAGGGGCGATCCTGTGAATCGCTTCGGTCGCAAAATAAGGGGGTGTGCTGTGAACAAAATTTCAGTGTCAATTCTTCTCGCCACCGCTGTCGTTTTCGCCGTCCCAGGCGTCGGTTCCGCCCAGTACTACTACGCTGAAGGGCCGGCCACTCGCCATGACGCCGGTTACTCAGCACCGGGGGCGTCCGGCTCTCGCAACATGCCGGGTTATTACACCACCCCCTTCTACTACAGCTATGCCCCTCCAGCCCTCTCCTCCCCGGCGTTCAATGTGCGCCAGGCGACGACGGAGGAACAGCAGGCCTGGACCACCGACAACCGCGGCGCTCATCAAGGTTGAGGTCCCCACTAACGCGGAGATCTGGTTCGACGGCGTGAAGACCAACCAGACCGGTGCGATGCGGCGCTTTCTCTCGCCGACCTTGCCGCCCGGCCGATCGCTCACTTACAACGTGCGGGCTCGCTGGACTGACGCGACGGGCAAGGTCATCGACGAGACCAAACCGGTCCAGGTTCAGGCCGGCCAGCTCAGCAGTGCGAACTTCGCCAATGCGCCTTCCATCGCCACGCGCTGAGCAGATTCGCTACCAAATCAAATCGCAGATAGATGACCCGCGGGGCTGAGAGAACGCTCTCTCCTCCGCGGGTCGTTTTGGTTTGAATCCGTTTCAAGACCGGTGCGTTCAGCGCCGCATATCCGTCGCCGGCATCATTTCTGGCGTTATCGGCCCATTCGGCAAAACCCTCAAATTGCGCATGATCTTCATAATTATCGCGCACTGCGCGAGTCGATTTATTCATTCGTCGAGGGCGTTGTGCCGCACGCTGCTTTGGCGAACGGCGGTTGGCGGAGCAGGCGGTGAGCCTGCTCACCCGTGCCACGGGGGGCACGCTGGGGGACTGCGATTTCGGGGTAACAAGGAGGGCAGAGAATATGGGGAAGCACTGGTTGAGACGGCTGCGCAAGGAGGTCGTCGCCTCATGTGCCGCGCTGGCCGTTGCAACGGGGATAACATCGGTTGGGCGCGGTCAGGCTGTCGCTCCCCCAGTCAGCAATGACGCATTGCAAACACAGCTGGCAACACAGCAGCGGGAGATCGACGATCTCAAGCGTATGCTTCAGACCAGAATTGAACCAGCAGCCCCCACCGGGATTCCGAAGTCGTGGCCGGCTCTGGGTGTCCAACCAGTCGCAAACGCCGACCAGCCGCCCGAGGTCCTTCCCAACCCACCTGGCACCGGTACGGAGGTCCTGCCCAACCCCCCGGGCACTGGTATGGTGGGGCCGGGGCAGCCAGGGAAGTCTGAGCCACCCAAGTTCAATGGCGGCTACGACCCTGCCAGGGGCTTCTTCTTGGACGCCAATTACGACCCGGGTCTGCCCTTCGCCGACAACGGCGCCCTGCCGTTCGAGCTGCGCATTCGCGGCCGTATCCAGGCGGACTACTACGGCTACGACGTGCGCGACGACTTCAATCACCTAACCCACGTCGAGGGGACCGCGCGCGACGCTCCCAACGAATCGGTGCTCGAAGTCAAGCGCATGCGTCTTATCTTCGCCGGCTACATGTGGGAGAAGAACCTGCGCTACCAGATCCAGTTTGACGGTAACTCCCGCGGTCTGGCCGGCGAGGACACCCGTCAGGACTCCTTCACCAACCCGGAGGGCAATTTCGAGGGCGGCCAGAACATCACCAACGTGGACGGCGGCGTCCGCTTACTAGAAGCGTGGGTCGCCTACGACTTCCTGGGCGACGCGGACGGCAACGGCTACCGGTCGGCGTTCACCCTCATCGCCGGCAAGATGAAGCCCATGGGCAGTTATGAAGAGTACCTCGGCAGCGCCAACGCGCAATTCGTCGAATTCGCGATGGCAAGCTGGATGTTCGACACCGATGCTGATAATTACATCATCGGTGCGGGCTTCCAGTACCACGCCATGGAGGACAAGCTCTACATGATGGGCTTGGTCACCTCCGGCGCCTGACAACCAGGTCCCCACGTACAACCTGACCGACCTGCCCGGCGTGCAGCTCGGCGGCTGGTACGACTTCGGCGGCACCTGGGATGAGGAGAAGAGGCGCTGGAAGCCCTTCGGCGAGTCGATCAGCGACATCGACGGCCAGGAGAACCCGATGCTCCGAGTCGGCGCCAACGCCACGGCGGTGTTCATGGATCGCCGCAGCCAGTACACCCAGGCCGAGCTGGACTTCTACCAGGCGTCCGCTGTGGCCCCCGGCGGGACCGGCATCGACGCCGTCTTCAACGGCGGCAACCTCGGCGTGAACAACATCCTGACCAACAATCAAAGCAGCGTCAACGGCACCGTCAGCCCGTTCGCCCTCGACGCGATGAATGCGCAAACCTACGACGCCTACTTCAACTTCAAATACCAGGGCTTCAGCTTCTACAACGAGTGGTGGCTCCGCGATCTGAACGACTTCCGCGGTACGCCCAACACGTTCGCCGGCGGCAACAACCCGATCCTGTTCAGCTCCGTAATTAAGGGTGCGTCCGCCGCATCGCTCTTCACCAAGTCCGAGCTGATCGACTTCGGCACGACGGTCTCGGCCGGCTACTTCCTGATCCCGCACAAGCTCGAACTCGCCGCCCGGTTGTCGCTGATCAGCGGTGACAGTGGCGACGTCAACGGCGACGGCACCTTCACGACCGTTTCCGCGACTTCGCTTGGCATCCATACGTCCGGCGCGACGACTATGATTCAAGGTGTGGCTTTCCAGCCCGTCAACACGGCCCCGACCGGTACGACCATCCGCATCGTGAACGGGGCCTTCACCCACGACAACGTGTCGCAGGAAATCGAGATGGGCGTGAACGTCTTCTTCTACGGCGAGCGCGTGAAGTGGCAGACAGATGTCGGCTACTACAGCGGCGGCAACCCGGCCAAGAACGGCCAGGCGGCGGCTGGCTTCATCAACGGCGTCGATGGCTACGAGGTTCGCACACAGATTCAGTTCGCCTTCTGAGCGGGTGAGTCTGGAGTGCAAGGGCGGCGTCAAAAATGGGATCGTAGTTCCGGTATCAGGCGGAACTACGATCCCAGTTTTTCATTGTTCATGACAGGACATTAGAACACGGTCGCGTGGTTCCAACCAGCCTGACGCGCCAGCGAAGGGAACTACTCGATCACCCTTCGCTGGCGCGTCAGGCTGGTACAGAAACATGCAGCTGGCACTTCACCCGGGCAAATCCGCCAGCATGAAGAACAGATGAAATCACCCCTGGCCCGCTGTGCAGGGCTTGGCGCTCGACGTAGCCTAATGGATGCTTCGACCCTCCTCGGAGAAGCACCATGAAGCTTGGACCCTGGCACTCATTTCTAATCGTCGGCACTCTCTGCGCCGGCCCCCTTTCTTCGCGGAGAACCCGGACGACGTCACCGTGCAAGGCTCCGGAGCGACTTTCCCCGCGCCGATTTACAAGCGCTGGTTCCTCGAATACTACAAGCTGCACCCGGCGGTTCGTGTCAACTACACTCCCATCGGCAGCGGCGCCGGCATCCGGCAATTCACCAACGGTCTCGTCGTCTTCGGGGCCAGCGACGCCGGCATGTCGGCGAAGGAGATGGACGCCCTGCCGGATGGGTTCGGTCCGAGAGACGCGGCGGGCGCCGGTCGAGTCAAACTGCTGCCGTTGACCGCCGGCAGCATCGTCCTGTCCTACAATCTGCCCGGCGTCGCCGAACCGATCGCGCTTTCCCGAGACGCGTACTCGGCATCTTCCTCGGCGAAATCACTGAGTGGAACGACGCGCAGATCGCCAAGGACAATCCGAACGTCAAACTTCCGGACACCGCGATCCGAGTTATCACGCGGGCCGACAGCAGCGGTACGACCGACGTGTTCACGAACCATCTGTACGCGATCGGCGGCGGCAAGCAGGAGGAGGGTGAGGAAGTCGCCAAGGGCCGCTGGCCGGCCGCGATAGTCGGCAAGGCGCCGAAGTGGAAGGATGGCATGATCGCCGGGCAGGGCAACGACGGCGTCGCCGCGCTCATCCAGATGACACCGGGAGGGATCGGCTATCTGGAGTTGGGCTACGCCAAATTGGCGCATTTGCCCATCGCCCGTCTTATGAACAAGGCAGGGAAGCCCGTCGCCGCAAGTGAGGAGACCGGCCTCGCCGCCCTGGAGAGCGGCCTGGATGCCCTGGAAAAGGCCGGGAAACCGTTGCCTCCCGACCTCCAGTTGAAGAACTACGATCCGCCGGGTGACAAGTCCTATCCGATCGTCACCTACACCTGGGTTCTTTGCCGCACCCACTACACGAAGGACATGGCGCACGACGCCAAGGCGTTCAAATCCGTCCTCGCCTATTGCGTCGGCGACGAAGCCCAAAAGATCGCCGGCGAGCTGGATTACATTCCGCTGCCCAAGAAGGTGCGAGAGGTGGTGCTCAGGGCCATCGACGAGATCAAGATCGATGAGTGAGAAAATGAGCACGCGGTGCAAGCAAGTGCCCACTTGCTTGCGCCGCGTGCTCACCGACGGGTTTCGAGGCAAGGCCAGGACCTCTTATGTCACAGGCAGAACAACCGATCTCGCGTCCACCCACCGGGACCGAGCTGTTCTTCAACCGGTTCTTCCGCGGCTCCACGAAGGTGTCCGCGTGGGTGACGATCCTGTCCGTCGTCTTCATCGTCGGCCTGATCGCCTACCAGAGCCTTCATGCCATCGAGAAGTACAAGTTCGATTTCTTCACCGGTAAGAGCTGGGATCCCGGCAAGGAGACGTTCGGCATCCTGCCTGAAATCTGGGGCACGCTTTACAGCTCGATCCTCGGCGTGGGCCTCGGGTCGCTCTTCGGCGTCGCCGTGGCCATCTTCCTGACGCAGGACTTTCTGCCGGCCTGGCTGGCCGGCGTCTTCAAGAACATCATCGAGCTGCTGGCGGCCATCCCCAGCGTGGTTTACGGCCTGTGGGGCATCTTCGTCGTGATCCCCGCCATCCGCCCGACGTGCGACTGGCTGCACGATCATCTCGGCTGGATCCCGCATCTTCGGCACGCCGCTGCTCGAGCGTCGGCATGCTGCCGGCGGCGCTGGTGCTGGCCATCATGGTGCTGCCGACGGTCACGGCCATCTCGCGCGACGCCCTCGGCGCCGTGTCAATCCCAAGCTGCGCGAGGCGGCCTTCGGCCTGGGCGCGACCCGCTGGGAGACGATCCTGGCCGTCGTCCTGCCGACCGCGTCGCGCGGCATCTACGGCTCGATCATGCTCGGCTTCGGCCGGGCGCTCGGCGAGACGATGGCCCTGGCCATGCTGGTCGGCAGCACCAGCGTCATCGCCTGGTCGGTCTTCTCGCCGGCGAACACCCTGGCGGCCCTGCTGGCCAACAAGTTCCCCGAGGCGTCGGCGCCGTCGAGACGTCGGCGTCCTGATGTACGCCGCCCTGGTGCTGCTGGCCATCACGCTGGTGGTCAACGTCGTCGGCACCTGGATCATCGGCAGCTCGCGATCTGGCCCGAGGGAGCCGCGAAATGAACGCAAGCTGCCGATCAGCTGCCGAGACGCGACGCCGCCGCCGGATCGACCTGCCGCAGCTGGAGAAGTCGCTGCGCTCGCCGCGGACGCTCTTCAGCGCCGTCCTGAGCGTCCTCGCCGGCGCGCATGACGCTGCTGGCCATGGTGCCGCTGTTCTCGGTGCTGCATCATGCTGATCGTGGCGGGGCGGCAAGCGGCTCGAGCCTCGCGCTGTTCACCGAGCTGCCGCCCGCGGCCGGCATGGTCGGCGGCGGCATCGGCAACGCCCTGCTCGGCACGCCTGCTCGTGGTCGGCATCGCCACGCTCATCAGCGTGCCGTTCGGCATCCTGGCGGCGTCTTCCTGGCCGAGTTCGGCCCGAGACGCGCACGGCCGCCGCGGTCCGCTTCTGCCGCCAAGGTGCTGACCGGTCTGCCGTCGATCCTGGCCGGCGTCTTCGCCTACGCCGCGGTGGTGCTGATCACCGGCCGGTTCTCCGCCGCTCGCCGGCGGCGTCGCCCTGGCGATGCTGATGCTGCCGACGATCCTGCTGACCGCCGAGGAGGCGATCCAGATGGTGCCGCGCCCGGATGCGCGAGGCGGCCATCGGCATGGGCGCGACGCAGACGCAGGTCGGTCTGCGCGTCATGCTGCCGACGGCGCCTGCCCGGCATCCTGACCGGCGTCATGCTGGCCGTCGCCCGCGCGGCCGGCGAGACGGCCCCGCTGCTGTTCACGCGCCCTGTTCAGCGACTACTGGCTCAGCCGTCAACTCGATGGAGCCGACGCGCGTCGCTGGCCGTGCTCATCTACGACTTCTCCGGCATCGCCCTTCGACAACCAGATCGAGATCGCCTGGGCGGCCTCGCTGGTGCTGGTCGTCATCGTGCTGGTCTTGAACATCGGCGGCCAAGCGCTGTCGCGGCCGCGATCACAACGATAAGTAGGAGCAATCATGACCGATATCCGGCAACCGCCAGGCGACATCCGCGGACATCGCCACGAACGGCCATGGCGCGCCAACGGCGCAACGGCAACGGCGCCGATCATCGACATCCGACCTCAAGAACGCTGTACTACGGCAACTTCAAGGCGGTCCGCGACACGCACCTGGCGATCAAGAAGGGGACGATCACCGCGTTCATCGGCCCGTCCGGCTGCGGCAAGAGCACGGTCCTGCGCTGCATCAACCGCATGAACGACCTGGTGCGCGGCTTCCGCTTCGAGGGCCACGTCCGCTTCCGCGGCAAGGACATCTACGACAAGAAGGTCGATCCGGTGGCGGTGCGCCGCTACATCGGCATGGTCTTCCAGCAGCCGAACCCGTTCGCCATGAGCATCTATCGCAACGTGGCCTTCGGCCTGCGGCTCAACGGCTACCGCGGCAACGTCGACGAGAAGGTCGAGCAGGCGCTGCGCGGCGCCGCGCTGTGGGACGAGGTGAAGGACAAGCTGCAAGCACAGCGGCCTGTCGCTCTCGGGCGGCCAGCAGCAGCGGCTGTGCATCGCCCGCGCCATCGCCACCGAGCCGGAGGTGCTGCTGATGGACGAGCCCTGCTCGGCCCTCGACCCGATCGCCACGCGCAAGATCGAGGAACTGATGCTGGAGCTGAAGAAGCGGTACACGATCGCCATCGTGACGCACAACCTGCAGCAGGCCAAGCGCGTCGCCGACAGGACCGGCTTCCTGTACGTCGACACCACGCAGGGCGGCCGCACCGGCTACCTGGTCGAGTACGGGGACACGCGAGCAGATCTTCGACAACCCGCGCGAGAAGCACACGCAGGACTACATCCGCGGGGCGTTCAGTTGAAGGGCAACCTATCTATTATTAGCCTGACGCGCAAGCGAAGGACGGGCAGGTAGTTACCTTTGCTTGCGCGTCGGCTTGGACGATCAATCGCTTTCGACGATCGCCTGGCCGTCGATAAGTTTGGCCGGCTCCGTCAGGATGATCTTTTCTGAGCCGGTGAATGGACCCCACCGGTTCTCGCCGTCCTCAGAGCCGCATAGTTTTTGCACCACTTCGACCACTGGCCCCTGACGGAAACCGATCTTGATCGGCGTCCGAATCGCCTTGCCGTTCTCGGCACAAAAACAGAACGTTTCGCCGTCGCGCGTGAGGATGGCGGCGGCGGGAATGGTCAGGACATTGGAGCGGTACAGGGGGATTCTGGCGTAGGCATACATGCCCGGACGTAGTTCACGTTTGTCCGTGTTGTTCAGATCGATTTCGGCGCGAAGCGTGCGCTGAACGGGGTCCAGTGCAAAGGAAGAACCGTTGACCGTTCCCTCGAAGTCTCGGTCGTTCAGAGCTTGAACGCGGATCTTGACCTTCGCTCCGTCCTTGATCCAGATCGCGTCCGTGTCCGGGACTTCCACGAACACGCGCACCTTCTTGGTATCGACGACGATAAACAACGGGTCCGTTTTATTGGCTCCGCCGGACATGCCGGGCTGAAGGAAATGGACGGGATCGACATGGCGTTCGCTTACCACGCCGTTGAACGGCGCCCTGATCTTGGTATATTCCGTCAATGCCAACACGCGGTCCCGATCAGCGATCGCTACACGCAGATGGGCCTCGGCAACCCGCACATCTGCGGCCGCCTTGTCCACCTTGGCCCTGCTCTCCCTCTGATTTGCCTCGGCCGTGCGGATTTTCGCCGTCATCAGTTCCACCTCGGCGCGGGCAGACTTCAACTTGTTCAGGGTCTCCTCACGGCCTTGTTCATCGAGGATCTTATCGCGGGTCAGTTTCTCGATGGTCGCATACTGGGACTCCCAACGTTCCCGATCGGCCGCGGAACGCTTGGCACTGCTTCAGCTTCCTTCACGAGGGACTGCGTCGTCTCATAATTCGCCTCGGCAGCCTTTGCCGCCTGTTTCGCCTGGTCGATTTCGCTCGTCGCCTGTTCGACCGCAGCCGTCTTCTGTAGGTATTCCTGGTCCAGCTCGGGCACGCGCAACTCCGCAAGGATGTCGCCTTCACAAACACACGCGCCGATATCGACCTTGACCGTATCGACGTAGCCGGCGATTTTCGAGAATAGCGGTGTTTGCTGGTACGCTTCGATGCGTCCCGGTTGTTCGACGGTCCGGGTGAGCGACAGCAACTTGGGCGGTTCTGTGTTCACGACCAGCGCAGTTCGACACACCACTCTTCTCCTTCGACGGTGCGGCGGGCGAATGCGTGCCGCAACCGGAAGAAGCGAACGCCGCAACGAGAGTCGCGGCCAGCAACGGGACGGAGTAACATGAATGACGGCCACTCCGCTTCGTCGGACGTGCTTCACTCAGATACACGGTTCCACTCCTGGCTTGGGTAGATCGTTCGTTGGCATAATACTTGTCGGCAGGGGAGCGGCTTCCTTGTCGCCTCCGTGATGATAGGTTGGCATCCCCTCACTATCGCAATGATGCCGGCTCTCCGGGTCATTGGGATAGAGCGAAACGGAGCCGGTCCTGCTGTTCTTCTGGACGACGGCAAAGACGGCTGGCAGCAGAGTCAGCGTGGCAAACGTAGCCGCGACCAGACCACCGATGACCGCGCCGTCCCAGCGGCGCCGTTTGCTCCCCACCTTCGCCCAGCGCCATTGCCATCGGCACCATGCCGGCGATCATGGCAAAACTCGTCATCAGGATGGGACGAAGCCGTCCTTGCGCTCCCTCGATGGCCGCATCCGCCGCACTGGCACCGGCTTGACGGCTGCGCTCTGCAAAAGTAATCAGCAGGATGGCATTGGCGACGGCCACCCCCACGGCCATGATCGCCCCCATGAAGGATTGAATGTTAATGGTCGTGTTGGTCAGGGCGAGTGCTAGGACCACGCCGGCAATCACCGCCGGGACGGATGTGATGACCACGAACGCCAGCCGAAACGACTGGAAATAAGCCCCCAGCAGTAGGAAGATGACGACGATGGCCATGATTAGACCACGGCCTAGCCCCTCAAACATCTGCCGCATCGGCACCACCTGGCCGCGAACGTCTACGGTTACTCCACGGGGCGGTTTACCCGCCGCCTTGATCGCGTCCTCGATACGGCTGGCTGCGTGTCCAAGATCTTCCCCCGCGACATTGGCGGTCAGGCTTACCACACGCTTCATGTTGTAGCGGTCATACTCGCCCGGCATGGTGCCTTCGGTGACGTCGGCCACGGCACGCACCATGACTTGCCCCTTGGGCGTCCGTTTGACCGTGACCATCCCGACTTCCTTGGCCGAGTCCATCCGATCCTGCGGCACCTCGACCTGGACCTGGTAGGCCACGCCGCTGGTCGGATCGCGCCAGTAATTCGGGACGGTGAAACGGCTCGACGACGTGGACGGTACCAGCGAACGGCCTACTTCCTCGGTTGTGACGTTGCTCTCGCCGGCCCGCTCGCGATCCACCTTCACCGCGATCGTGGGGTAGTCCAGGGCTTGCACGAACTGGAGGTCGCGCAGCGAGGGAATCTTCTCGAGTTGCTCGTGGATTTTCTGGGCGAACGCGCGACTGTCGGCGAATTTCGGGCCGCTAACTGCGACTTCGATCGGCGTGCGCGAGCCGAAACTCATGACTTCGTTGACGATGTCGGACGGCTCGAACGACATCCGCAAGCCGCGCACGCGCGCCTTGATCTGCTCCGCGGTCAGACGGTCGCTCGATCAGACGGGTACGCATCCAGGATGCGAGATGTTCGGGGATCTTCTGCCGTAAGCGTTCCTTGAATTCCTCCACGTGGATGCCCGAGCCGTGCTTCAGACCCACCCGCAAAAGCACTTCCTCGGAGCCGGCGGTCCACAGATACACCGTGTTGATGGTGTAGCTCGTTGGCGAGACGCCGCCGAAGCCCACCGTGATGTCCACGTTCTCCGCACCCGCTTCGGCCTTGATCACGTCCAGGGTCTGGCGGGCGATTTCCTCTGTGCGTTCGATGCGCGTGCCGGATGCTGCGCGTATCCGCAGCTGGAACTGACCGGAGTCCACGGCGGGGAAGATCTCGGTGCCCCGCCTCATGCCGACGAAGCCGATCACCAGCGCGGCGAGACACAGGTAAGCGGGCAGGACGATCCAGCGGCGACGGAAGACGCGGCGCAGAAAGCGAACATAGAGGTTTCGGAGCCGGCCGAATGAGAACCGGCCCGGCTTGGCGTCTGCTAAGGAGGGCACGTGGTGATGATGACGCAACAGCCAGGTGGATAGAACGGGGACAAACGTGCTGGAGAGAAAGTAACTGGACACCATGGCAAAACCAACCGCCAGGGAGAGCGGCACGAACAAGTTTCGGGCTGCCCCCTCCATGAAAGCGGACGGGATGAAAACCGCCAGGATGCACAGCATGGCCAGGAGGCGTGGCACCGCCGTCTCGCAATTGCCGCGCCACACCGCCAGGGCCACCGAACCGGTGCGCTCCATCTGGCTGTGAATGTTCTCGACTTCGACCGTAGACTCATCGACCAGGATGCCGATCGAGACGCCAGACCGCCCAGCGTCATCAGGTTCAGTGTCTGCCCGGTGATCCACAGGGCGACGATCGCTGCCAGGATCGCGAACGGGATGTTCAGCACGACGACGGCGACCGAGCGCCAGTCGCGCAGGAACACCAGCACCATAAGCCCTGTGAGGAAGGCGCCGATGGCGCCTTCCGTGGCGACGCCGATCATGGCCTGGGTCACATGCGGCGACTGGTCGAACTCGAAGCTGAGTTTGATGTCTTCCGGCAGGGACTCCTGCATCTGTGCCAGGTGGGACTTGATCTCGTTCACGACCGCCAGGGTTGAGGCGTCGGCACGTTTGCTGACCATCATGTAAACGGCTCGGCGTCCGTTGACCAGGGCGAAACTGACCGGAATATCCGTGCCGTCCTCCACGCCCTTTTCGCCCTTGGCTTCGTCGAGGACGTCTTTCAGATACACCTTGTCCGCCGGCCGGATCGGAATCTTGAGCAAGCTCCTGCGGATCGAGGACCATGGCGTTCACCGGGACGATGGGCATCATGTCCTTAACGCGGACGTTCCCCGAAGGCGTGATGGCGTTTCCCGACGAAAGTGCCTCGACCACATCGTTCGGCGACAGACGCTTCGAACGCATGCGGTCGGGATCGACGTGGACGATGATAGTGCGCTGATTGCCGCCGAACGGAGGCGGGGCGGAGACGCCCGGCAAACTGACGAGAGCGGGACGGACGCGGAGATACGCCTGCTCCTGAATGACATCGATGCTGCTGGTCTTGCTCGACAGCACGATGTAGCCGACCGGAAGGGTTCCGGCGTCGAAGCGGACCACAAAGGGGGGCACCGTGCCGGCGGGCATGAATGAGCGGGCGCGGTTGACCTGGGCGACCGTCTCGGCCATCGCCTGCACCATGTCGGTGCCGGGGTGAAAGAAGAGCTTCATCTGGGCAAAGCTCTGGATGTTCTTGGATTCGATATGGTGGATGCCACTGATGTAGAGGAAGTGGTTCTCGAAATGGAAGGTGAGGAGACCTTCCATCTGCTCGGGGTCCATGCCGCCGTAAGGCTGGACGACGTAGATAACCGGCAAATCAAGGTTGGGGAAGATGTCGACCTTCATGCGGGAAAGTGCCAACCCACTACCCACCAGGATCGCGGCGAGCATGACGATGATGGTAATCGGGTGCCGCAACGCGAAGACGATCGGATTCATCAGTTATACGACCTCAGCATTGCGGGCATTGTCGGTGAATCGGCAGAGTAAAGTGTACTGACTGCGAGCGGGTTCATCAGGTGGTAACACCCGGGCGAAAAACCCGAAATTGGTAAGCAGAGAGCCAAAGTATTTTAGCAGGATCCCGAACGAGAGGGCACTCGTTGAAATACCCTTTCTCCACATCTTCATCATTTCTTCACATAGTATAGAGCGTCGCATTCCACTCTTCAAGTGCAATTCAGCGGCCATCTTTGCGTTCGGGGTCAGACGCGGCGGGACGGACCGGATCGATCTGAGGACCTGGGTTCGCCTTTTCTGTCGCGCTGGCGGGAGGAGCACAATACGGTGGAGAGGACAAACCCGCTTCCCCGAGTTGTTGGGCCGGTTGTCCGATGGCCCAATAGAGGCGGAATTGGGAACGATTGTAGTCGGCGACCGCGCCGTAGTAGTCGTTGTAGGCGTCGCCCAGAGCCTGCACCGCGATCAGCGCTTCCAGAGGGCGAATGACCAGCAGTACGACGTTCCCCGCCTGTTTGGTCTGTCCTAGCCCTTGAAAATTCTTGTCCGCCGAGTCGGTCGCCAATTTCACCTCGTTTTCCGCCTCGCGCAATCGTTCGGCAGCGGACTGCGCCATTTCGTAGGCACGGGCCACGTCGGCCGCCACGCGATCTTGCGTGCGGTCCAGCTCGACGAGGGCGGCCTGGTTTTCTGCTCGCCGACCGCGGATTCGAGCCAGGTTGCCGAAGCCGAGATTTTCGAGCTGCCAGACCAGTTCGAGGTCGATGTCCATGCGCGTGTTGAAATTGTTGAGGCTGCCGTTGTTTCCACCGCCGAACACCCCGAAGCCGAAGGTTTCGGCCGGGTTGGTCGAAGCGGGGCGCAAATAGACGCTTGGAATGAACGGGCGATATTTCTCGTTGCGGGAGCTGTTGTACCGTCGCCTCGACCAGCGCCTTCTGCCCGGCCAGCTCGGGCCGGCTCAGCAGCGCAACGGCGATCAGGTCTTCAAGAGGTCGGTCTAGCGATACCAGCGTCACTTGCAAATGGGGCGGCTCCAATGGTTGAATGATGGCCGTGGGGTCGAGCCGCAAAATCCGCTGAAGCTCGGTGCTTGTTGTGGACCAGTGCTCGCGCGGAGGCGCACGGCCTGAACCCGGCGCGAAAGCTCGGTGCGGGCGCGGACGGCTTCAACCGGAGGCACAATTTCCGGCGCCAGCCTTTCCATGTGCCGGACGATTTCTTCGGCCCGGCGGCTGGTATCGACAGCTCCCGCCAACTCACCCGTGGCCCTCTCGACATTGAAATAGGCTTCGGCTACCGCAAGAAGGCTGTCGTTCTGTGCCGTTTGGAGGGCGGCCTCCCGAGACCGCACCACTTGTCGCTGCGCCAGGGGGACGAAAATGGCATCCGAGATCGCAAAGACGGCCAGCGGGCCGACACCGGCCATGAAAGCACCCTGGGAATCGCGGATGATGGTGCCTTCGGCCTGCTGAATGGTTCCTTCATGGCGAAAGTAGTCCGCACCATACGAAATGGTGGGCAGCCAGAGGACGTTCGCCCGGTCGAGATCCGCTGCGGCCACACGGATACGCGCCGAGGCCAAGGCGATGTCGAGGGGACGAACGTTGGCTAACCGCAGCGCCGTCGGTAAATTGATCGGCAACGGCCTGTAGGCGGGGCCAGGAGCCGGTACATTGATCGGTACGGGTGGCTCGCCGGTCGTCATCCGAGCAGGCGGCGGGAGAACCTCGGGGCTTTGGGCGTGGGAGAAGCTCGCCACGAGAAGGAGAACCAGACAGGGCGCGGAAGCCCATTCGTCCACACCGCCTGGGACTCTGCGCAGTCATGTTAGTTCTCCGCAATCCCTTTGCGGGATTACTTCGGGCGATATTCAGACGTCGGCGATCTGCTTCAGTGCGCAGGTATCGCCGGAGTTTCAACAAATCCGCGGGATTCGGGCGACATATCCGAACGGCTCTCCGGAAACAAGGGGAAATAGTATCCGGGATGCTTCGCTCGACTTGGCGGGCGGGGGAAAATGCAGAGGATGTTCGATGATCCAGTGGTTCCTCAATCCTCGATCGACGGATGGTCGGCGATGCAACACGCAGGACGGATTGGCAATCCGTCCTTCAGGAAGAAAAGGAAGAAAAGAGGTCAGGTAACCTGACCTCTTTTCTTCCTTTTCTTCCCCTTCTCGTTCCAGTTTAATTTCCTCGATGCCCGCAGCACCTTCGAGGGTGGCGTGTTCACCCTGCTGTTCTGTGGCGCTAAACACTGGGAGTTGACGGTGAAGGGCCACGGACCGAAGTTCTGGACGCCGCGGCCGGAGTAGCCGTGGTCGAGGGACCGTGGTAGAATGCCCGTTGAGCATCGAACCGGCACCGATTGGCAGTGGCGATGACCGGGGAGGCCTCGTGCCATCCGTTCAAAACAACACGGCGCATCCAGTCCAGACGACGAGACGCGGTTTAACCTATGTGTTTACGCCAAAACATCACGGCGGCGATCGTACCGCTTCATGCTGGCTGACTGAGTTGCCGCTGGACGACGAATACGCGGTGTTCGACCGAGCTGACGGCATTGTGGTAGAGAGTCCAGAAGACAATCGACAGGTGTCTGATACCGAAGGCAATCTGTACGGCTACGAAATATTGGCGTCTGACCCTCAGCGCCTACGGGAACTCGGAACATGGCACCAGCAAATTGGGGAATTTCCCGTTCAAAAGCCGGGTGCCGTCTGGCACGGATACCCCATATGGCCGATCGATGAAGAAATCGCCCCGCAAAAACACAAGGGGATGAAGCATCGGCCACAAGTCGAGGTGTTCGACCGGATGGTGCAACTCGGTGATATTGATGACGGTCAAAGGAAACGTCTGAAGAAGGGGGATTGGATATGAAGCCCACTCGTCTGGTCGCGACGACCATGCTTGGCTCCAAATCTGGTCCCGATGTTACGTGGGCCGGGCCGAGCCCCTTCGGAACAGGCCTGTGCTTCGGGTTTGATAACGGTACAATTGTTTTTCTCTCCGATGTGAATGGCGTGGCAACCGACTACCAACCAATCAGCCCCGGCGGAGAGGCAATTAATGGTGTTGCTGCAATTGGAACTACCAGCCTGGCCGTAAGCACGAGGGCCGACGTTTCGTTCATCCAGTTGGACAGTAAGAAGGGCTATCAGCGAGCAGTGTTTCCCCATGGATCGCATGGGGTAATCGCCACGAAAAGCGGCTTTTTTGTAGTGCCTCGTGGCCCAAGCGGGTTGCTGGTAGTTAAGCCCACGAGCGAGGATCAACAGCAGATGACCGTGACCGAGGGCAATGAAGGACAGATGTACTTCAGTCGAGTCGCGGCTCTGAACGACGAGAAAGGGAAAGAAATCCTGGTCTTCGCTAATAGAAGAAACGGCGTTGGGATGACGCGCATTTACCGGAGAAGAATCGCGTCGCAATGTTCACACGATGAGATTTGATGGCATTGACGTGGTTGATGTCTGTGCGCCTGCTCCGGATTCGCTTGCTGCAATTGCCATTTCGATGGCTGCGGAAGTGCTATGGATTAAAGATGCGTCAACTCGAAATGACCCGCTCGCCATGAAACTGAGAGGGGTGGAAGGGCCGGTATATAGGGTGCTGGCAACGGATCGCCACCTATTCGTACTGAGCAGCAAGGCTCTGTACGTGTGGACCGATCTTGTCGGTCGCGTATTATTTGGCAAAAAAGCACAACCCCAATCATTACCGCTCGTGTTGCCCGTTCAGGCGGTAGATATGTCCTTGATTGAGGATGAATCTCTTGTACTTGTGATGGGGGCCAACGTGGTCACGAGGTTGACGCTCGGCGAACTCGAGATCGATCCAAGTGAGGATGTCAGATCGCAATCGCTCGCCGACCTGGCGATGGAAATGTCTCGAAAAACCAAGTTAGAGAATCTGGTTCCGAAGTGGCATGCTGCGGATGTCGAGCAGCGTATGATGGCTGGCGCGACGTAAAGGAAAGAAAAGAGGCCAAGAAAGCAAAGGGGCCAGGTTCCGCCGCGTCCCCTTTTTCTTCCACGGCAAGAGCGAATGATTCTTGACCTGCCGAGTGTTCGGCCTAAGAATGCCGCTAGCCAGACCGACGGTGATGAGCCTCGGCAAACAAATCCTACCCCTCCCTTTACTGACGTGTGAGGTTCGCCTGATGACGTTGGTAGCGAGCATCTCCCTCCCGACCGATGAATGGCCATACCTGCTTGTTTTGGAACGATTGGGACTGGCCCTGGCACTGGGAATGTTCGTCGGTCTGGAGCGAGAGCGTCGCGGCAAGGAGGCCGGTGTTCGCACCTTCTCCTTCGTGGGCCTGATCGGTTGCCTCGGTGCCCTTCTGGGCGACAGTTTCGCCATCATCAGCCTGCTTCTGATCGGTCTACTGATCGTGCTGCTCACTTTACACGCCTTGCGGCGAAATCGCGGCACCGAGTTGACGACGTCGGCTGCGATGCTCGTGATCGGCTACGCGGGAGTGCTGTGCGGTCGGGGCCATACCCTGACACCGGCCGCTATTGGCGTGCTGACAACCGCCCTGCTCGCCTGGAAAGAGCCTCTGACCGGCTTCAGCCTCGGCTTGACCGATACGGAGGTTCGGTCGGCAATCCTGCTGGGAATTCTCGCATTCGTCGTATACCCAGCCCTCCCGGAAAAGGCGATCGATCCGTGGGGACTGATCGAGCCGCGCGGCGCCTGGGTCACGGTCCTGCTCATCGCGGGCATCGGCTTCGGCAACTACGTATTGCTGAAGCGCCACGGCGCTCGAGCAGTCGAACTGACCGGCCTCTTCGGCGGACTAGTAAACAGCACGGTCACCGTCACAGCCCTGGCGGCGCGAGTACGCGAGGTCCACGGCTTGGTAAATGTGGCTTACCGGGGCATCATTCTTGCGACGGCGGCGATGGTGGTTCGGAACGGATTCCTGTTGGCGATTCTGGCCCCGCGTGTCTTGAGGGCGGCAGCGCTGCCGCTCGGGTTGATGCTGCTTGGCTGTCTCGCTCTGGTTTTGCTGGAGTGGAAGTCGCTCGGCCCATCCCCCTCCGGTGCGGGGGGCGTTCCTCTTTCGTCGCCGTTTTCATTGTCTGGTGCTCTGAAGTTCGGATTGTTGTTCCTGGCCTTGAAAGTGGCGGGAACACTGGCGCAGCAGTGGCTGGGGCAATTCGGCTTCTATGCCGTCAGTCTCGTGGGCGGCCTGATCTCCAGCGCCAGCGCCGTCGCATCGGCAGCCGTCCTGGCAGCCCAAAACACGCTTCCCGACGACGTGGCCGGTCGGGGTGCGGTATTGGCCGTGCTGATGAGCGTGCTGGTGAACCTCCCCCTGGTCGCGCGGATTCGCGCGAACGTCCGCTGACCCGGAAGATCGCCCGGGCACTGGGCCTGGTCATGGCCCTGGGAATCGCGGGAATGGTACTGGGTGCGTTGCTGACGATGGCAACCTGATAATCGAAAGACCCTGCCGAACATCGACGATGCCAACACGATCACGCACGTCCCGCCGATGACAGCTCGCTATTCTTCCACGGAAGAAGACCGCTCGATGGTCAAGCCCAGCGTGGTCAGCTTGCTGCGCAAAGTGGTCCGGCTGATGCCGAGGATCTGGGCCGCCTTGCGTCAGGTTGTTGTCCGTGTGTCTGAGCACCTGGAGGAACAGTTGCCGCTCGGTGGCCGCTTGAAACTCCGCATAGAGGTCCTTCGAATCAGCGTCCAGCCGGTCCTGGATGACACGCGCCAGTTCGGGAAAAGTCTGCGGTTCGGGCGCCGAGAGCCAGGAGCGGCCTCGCCCTGAAGGAACGCCGGTAAGAAATCCGGCACGAGCACGGGACCGGTGGCATGGAGGATGGCCTGCTTGAGCACGCTTTGCAAGTTCCCGAACGTTTCCGGGCCAGGGATAACGCTCGAGCAGTTCCAGCGTTGGCGGAGCGATGCTCTCCACCTTCTTGCCCAGCTCCCGGCTGTAGACGTCTCAGGAAATGATGGACGAGAAGCGGCAAATCGCCCTCGCGTTCGCGCAGCGGCGGCAGCCGGATCGTGTAGACGTTGAGCCGATAATACAGGTCGCGGCGGAACTCGCCGGCGGCGATCATGGCCTCCAGATCGCGGTTGGTGGCGGCGATGATCCGGACGTCGCTGCGAATTGACTTTCGTTGCCGCCGACGCGCTCGAACTGCTTTTCCTGGAGGATCCGCAGAATCTTCGTCTGGGTCAGCGCCGTCATGTCGCCGATTTCGTCGAGGAACAGGGTGCCCTGAGCACATTGCTCGAACTTGCCGATCCGCTTGCGGTCCGCTCCGGTGAAGGCCCCTTTCTCGTGGCCGAACAGCTCGCTCTCCAGCAGCGTCTCCGGGATGGCGGCACAGTTGATCGCCAGGAAAGGTTCTTCGGCCCGGTTGCTGTAGTGGTAGATGGCGCGGGCCACCAGTTCCTTGCCGGTGCCGCTTTCCCCAAGGATCAGGACGGTCACGTCCTGCGACGCGACCCGGCCAATCGCCTTGTAGACGTCCTGCAAGGCGGGGCAGTTGCCGACGAGCATGTCCACCGTCTCGTCGGACGGCTCCGCCTCGGCGACCTTGACGGGAACGCGCATCCGCCGGCTGATCTCGAACGCACGGTTGATGAGCTTGCCGCAGCGGGGCGGGGTCGAGCGGCTTCACCGACATAATCGAGGGCACCCAGGCGCATGGCCTCGATGGCGGTCTCGGCGGTCCCATAGCCGGTGATCAGAATGATGGGGATCTTGGGATCCATGTCGTGAAAACGGCGAAAGGCCTCCAGGCCCGAGAGGTCCGGAAGCGAATGTCCAGGACCACGACGTCCGGCCGTTGCTCGGAGAATTGCTTCACCCCCTCGGTCGCCGTCCGGGCGGTGGAGACGTTGACTTGCCCCTTCGGGAACAGGTGGCGAAAGCAATCGAGCGTCAGGGGTTCGTCGTCGATGATCAACAATCCCGGCATGGTCCATCGGGACTCCGCGGGTGAGTGGTGAGTTGTAAGTGGTCGTGATTACCGACTCACCACTCACCAGTCACTACTCACCACTCACCACTCATCACTCACCACTCACCACTATCACTCGCACTCACACTACGACAGCTCGGCAGAACCTTGCCAGGGTGGCGAGGAGCTGCACGTCGCTATAGGGCTTTTGCAGAAAATGGAATCTGGCCGGAGGCGATCGCTTCCATCAGCCAGCCGGTTGGCCGCAAGCCGCTGGTGGCGATGATGCGAACCTTCGGGATCCAGTTCTCGTCAATGCCGCCAACGTGCGTCGGACCGTCCATGACCGGCATCATCATGTCCAGTACTACCGCCTGGATCTGGCGGCGATCCTGCCGGTAGGCCGCCAGCGCTTCTTTGCCGTCGGCGGCGGTGAGCACTCGGTAGCCGTGGCCTTTCAGCATCGCGGCCACGGTTTCCAGAATCAAGGTCTCATCGTCCACCAGCAGGATCAGCTCGTCCTCGTCCTCGCGGCAAGCTCGGACGGGCCGGTCCGATCGTGCCCTCTTCCCGTTGCGGCAGTGCGGGGAGGCAGACGGCAAACCGCGAGCCTCGGCCCAGCTTACTGTCCAGGCGGATGAATCCATTGTGGCTTTTCACGATGCCCAGCACGGTGGACAGTCCGAGTCCGGTTCCCTTGCCTGGCTCCTTGGTCGTGAAAAAGGGATCGAAGATCCGATCGATGATCTGGGGTGCGATGCCCGTTCCCGTGTCCGCGACGGTCAAGCCGTAGATAAGGCCCAGGCTGGGCGTCGGCGTGCAGCCTGGCCGCGTCGTGATCGAGCACGACGTTTTCCGCCGCGATGGTCAAGCTGCCACCCGTCCGGCATGGCATCCGGGCATTGACGCACAGGTTCATCAACACCTGCGAAAGCTGGGTGGCGTCGGCGAAAACAGGGGCGAGGCTCGTCGGCCAAGCACGACCTCGAGCTGGATGGTTTTCGGAAACGTGTGGTCGAGAATCGACTTGACCTCCTTGATGAGGTGCCTGACCTGCACCGGGGCACGCTCGCCATCTCTGCCGCCGGCGAAGGACAGCAGCTGCCGGACGATCTCGGCACCGCGTTCGGCGCTGGCCTGCAAGATGGACAGGAGATGTTGCTGCTCTTCCTCGGGACCGCTCCTCGCGCAGCAGCTTCGCGGCCATCAGGATGGGATTGAGCAGGTTGTTGAAGTCGTGGGCGACACTGCCGGCCAGGACGCCGATGCTTTCCAGGCGCTGCGTTCGCAGTAATTGGGCTTGCAGCTGCACCCGTTCGGTCACGTCCGTATTGACGACCAGAATGCACTTGGGACGGCCCTGGTCGTCGCGCACCAGGGTCCAGCGTGTTTCGGCGACGATTTCCCGACCATCTTTCGTGACCTGGTTCCAGTCGCCGACCCATTCGCCGCGTCTGGAACAGGATCTGGCGGGCCTCGTCCAGACGAGGCGGGTCTCCCGGAAGAGGAGCTCGATGGCGTTGCTGGCCGAGGGCTTCCGCGGCCGTCCAGCCATAGAGGCGCTCGGCGCCCTTGTTCCAGTAGACGATATCGTTCCTCCATATCGCGCATCGTGATGGCGTCGTGGGCCAGGTCCAGCAGGGACGCTTGTTCGCGTCAGTATTTCCTCGACCGCTGCCGCTCTGCAGCTTCCTGCTGCAAGTGGGCGTTGTCGAGCGCCAGCTTTCTCGTTTGTAGAACCGCAGCCCCGCGACCAGAGAGCGAAGGACCAGGGCAACGAGAGCAACCAGACGCTGCTCCCGAGGAACAACCAATCCGCGAGAAACACCCCTGCCGCCAGGAGAAGGACCGCTGCCGCAAGAAACCCAACGTTGTTTATCCTTCACTGATCGTCTGGCCCCGTGCCTCAAGCCGTCGACAGGTTTTGATCGACCGGTCAAAAGTTGACCGATTTCATCGACACCCTGGCAGCCCCTCGAGCGAGTCGTGCCATCACTGGCGGCCTCGTCAGGGCGGCGCTCGGATCGAAAAGGCGCCTTCGCCAACATTTCCTGCATTCTAGCCGAAAGTCCGAGGAATCTTGGCACGGCACATGCTTCTCCTCTCCACAATTGCGATGAACACCGCAACAACAGACCTCCTGCACGGTCTATGTTAGACGCTTGTTCCGAGGAGAGTCGATATCCGTGACCCTTACAGCAACAGGCGGCGGTATGAAGACCGTCATCAACCTCCCCAGACGGGTCAAGTGCTGGAGGAGATCGCCGCCAAGTACCGGCAAGGAGCTGGGAAGTGGACCGGCTGTGACTGGCAAACCGATTTTGGTTCGGACCCACCTGGACCTGGCCGAACTGAAAGCTTCCCAGGTTCTGCTCCTGGCACGGGCGACGGCCGGTAATGAGGCCGCCGAACTGGCAAGCGGCCTCCCAGTGGCTGACCGCATTGAACAGGAAGCCCAGGAAGCGGAGACCGAGGCAGGGATCGCCCTGGCCCTGGCGTCGAACGGACAGCTTCGCGAGGCGCTGTTACACGCCCAGCAAGCTTGTGCCATCGAGAGCGAGATACCACAGCCGAACTGATCTGGCAGCCATTCTGCATGGCGCTCGAGCAGATGATGGCGTGTCTGAGGGAGAACAGCTGAGATTATGTTGGGTGCTACTCGTTGACCTACCCCGATTGCTCCTTGTAATGGCCCAGCAAGGGAGCCTTGTCATGTGATCGGACCGCAACCGCCGATCCGCTGAACTTGCCCCAAACCTCTCCTTTTCCTATTGCCTCAAGCTAGCACAGTAAAAGCTGTCGGGCTTGCGGCGTTATTTCTGCGAGGCGCGTAGAGGATGAATGCTCTTGGTTTTGCCCTGCGCCATCCGCTGACGATCATGGTCGCCGTGACGGCGATTGCTCTGGGAAGCGTGTTCAGCGTCAATCGCATGCGCACCGACGTCTTCCCGGACCTCAACCAGCCGGTCATCTACGTCGCCCAGCCCTACGGCGGCATGGACCCCGCCCAGATGGAAGGGCTCATCACCAACTACTACGAATACGCCTTCCTGTTCATGAACGGCATCGACCACGTCGAATCCAAGAACGTCCAGAACATCGCGCTGGTGAAGCTCTACTTCCATCCCGGCACCAACATGGCCCAGGCGGTGGCCGAGGCCGCCATCTACGCCAACCGGGCCAAGGCCTTCTTCCCGCCCGGCACCGTCACGCCGTTCATCATGTCGCTGGACGCCAGCATGGTGCCGGTCGCCTACGTGACCCTGTCCAGCGAGACGCGCAGCATCGACGAGCTGGCCGACCTGATGCTCTTCCGCGTCCGGCCCAAGCTGGCCAGCCTGCCCGGCACCACGGCCCCGCAGCCGTTCGGCGGCAGCTTGCGCTCCATCGTCGTGAACCTCGATCCGGAGCGGCTGCGCGCCTACAACCTCTCGCCCGAAGAGGTGGCCCAGGCCCTGAACAAGGGCAACACCATCACGCCGTCCGGCAACGCCCGCATCAAGGATCAGATGCCGATCGTCTCGGTCAACTCGATCGTGGTCAATCCGCAGGACCTCGGCAACATCCCGATCAAGCCCGAGGTGCAACGTCTACCTGCGCGACCTGGGCACGGTCCAGGACACCACCGACATCCCGACCGGCTGGGCGCTGGTCAACGGCCGCCGGGCGGTCTACATGCCGATCCTCAAGACGGCCGACGCCTCGACGCTGACGGTCGCCACGCAGTTGAAAGAACAACCTGGAGGACATGCGCAGCGTCCTGCCCAAGGACTGCAAGCTGGAGCTGGAGTTCGATCAGTCGCCCTACGTCACCGGGGCGGTCGGCGGCGTGGTGCAGGAGTCGGCCATCGGGGCCGTGCTGACCGGCTGATGGTGCTGCTGTTCCTGCGCGACTGGCGCAGCGTGATCGTGGTGGTGCTGACCATCCCGCTGTCGCTGATGGGCGCGCTGATCGGCCTGTTCATCACCGGGCAGAGCATCAACCTGATGACCCTGGGCGGCATGTCGCTGGCGGTCGGCATCCTCGTCGATAGGGCACCGTCGTCATCGAAAACATCCACACGCAGATGGGCAAGAAGCCGTCGCTGTCGCGGGCCGTGCTGGTCGGCACGGCGGAGACGATGGTGCCGATCTTGCTGGCCATGCTCTGCATCCTGGCGGTGTTCCTGCCGTCGTTCCTGATGGAGGGAGCGGCCCGCAGCCTGTTCGTGCCGCTGGCCATCTCGGTCGGCTTCGCCATGATCACGGCGTTCATCCTGTCGATCACCTTTGTGCCGGTGCTGTCGATCTGGATCCTCAAGCGCACGCCCACGGCCACGAGATCGAGGACCCGCCACACGGCGGGGCCGATTCTCCTTCGCCCGCTTCCGGCGCAGCTACGCTCAAGGTGGTGCGCAGGGTGCTGGCCGCGGCGCTGGCTGGTGCTGGGCGGCTACCTGGCCGCGGCCACTCTGGTGCTGGGCGTGTGCGGCCTGCAGGTGGGACAGGAGATTTCCCCCCAGGTCGATCCGGGCCAGTTCCAGATGCGTCTCAAGGCTCCGGTGGGCACTCGCCTGGAGGTCACCGAGGACCTGACCCGCCAGGCCCTGGAGGAGATCAAGAACATTCTCGGCCCGGACAGCCTCAAGATCTCGGTGGCCCACATCGGCCAGACGGCGCCGACCTTCACCGCCAACGCCGTCTTCCTGTGGACCAGCGGCCCCGATCAGGCGGTCATCCGCATCGCCCTGAACGAGGAGAAGAAGTTCCGCACCGAGGAGGTCAAGGAACGGCTGCGCAAGGAATTGCCGGAACGGTTGCGGCCCTGGCTGCGCTGAACACCTGCTGGCCGTACGGCGTGCAACGCCGACGTCGCCGCGAAGCGCGCCGAGCAAGTGGCCGTCTCGTTCGAGCCGGCCGACGTCATCAACCAGGTCATGAGCTTCGGCTCGCCGACGCCGGTCGAGGTGGTCATCAGCGGCCCCAACCAGGACGACAACCGCGCCTACGCCGAGAAGGTCGCCGCCGAGATGCGCAAGATTCCGACCTTGCGCGACCTGCAGTTCGGCCAGGCGTTCGACTATCCGCGCATCAAGGTGGAGATCGATCGGGAGCGGGCCGGCCTGGCCGGTCTGACCGTGGCCGAGGCCGCCAACGCCATGATCGCCGCCACCTCGTCGAGCCGCTACATCGTTCCGGTCTACTGGGCCGACCCCAAGAGCGGCATCGGCTACCAGGTGCAGCTGCAGGTGCCGCCCGCCCAGATGAACTCCAATGCCGAGGTCGGCATGATCCCCGTCAAGCAGAACGAGGACAGGCGCCGCCACGCTGCTGCGCGACGTGGCCAAGATCACCGACAGCACCATGCCGCAAGAATACGACCGCATCAACCAGCGGCGCATCGTGTCGATCACGGCCAACGTGGTCGGCGAAGACCTGGGCCGGGCCGTCAATCGCATCGAAGAGGCCATCACGGCGGCGGGCGAGCCGCCGCGCGGCGTGAAGGTGGGCGACGACCATGGGCCATATTCGCGGCCAGGTGCCGGCCATGCGGCAGATGTTCAGCGGCCTGGCGAGCGGCCTGGTGCTGGCGGTGGTGGTCGTGTTCCTGATGCTCACCGCCTATTTCCAGTCGATCCGACTGGCGTTCGTGTCGGTGGCGACGACGCCGGCGGTGGTGGCGGGCGTGGCGTTCGCGCTGTACATCACCCACACGACGCTGAACATCCAGTCGTTCATGGGCGCGATCATGGCGGTCGGCGTGGCGGTGGCCAACGCCATTCTGCTCGTCACCTTTGCCGAGAAGGCCCGACAGACCGGCATCGGCGCGGCGGAAGGCGCCCGGACCGGCGCGGAGGAGCGTCTGCGGCCGATCCTGATGACCAGTTGCGCCATGATCGCCGGCATGGTTCCGATGGCCCTGGGCTGGGCGAAGGCGGCGAGCAGAGTGCCCCGCTGGGCCGGGCCGTCATCGGCGGTCTGACCGTCGCCACCGCCGCCACGCTGCTGATCCTGCCGGCGGTCTTCACCGTGGTCATGGGCCGGGCCAGCACCGGATCGCCCTCGCTCGACCCGGGCGACCCGGAAAGCCGGTTTTTTCAGGCGTGCCGATGATTCGGAACCGGGCCACCACGCTGGCCCCGGCATTGCCAACGCTCCGGCCCGTAGCTCTGATCACGAGCCGCGGCCGTCAGGAAACGAATGACGTAATCGCGGCTATGCTCTAACGGTCGCGGCTCGCGGTCGGTTGCTGAGATGAGGGTGGCCTGCTGATGGAAAATATCCTGCGCTTCGCCTTGCAGCGGCCGGTCACGGTCATGGTCGGCATGGTGGCCATCGTCCTGGGCTGTCTGTTCGTCGCTTGCCCGGATTCGCCGATGGACGTTTTCCCGGACCTGAACCAGCCGGTCATCTACGTCGCCCAGCCCTACGGCGGCATGGACCCCGCCCAGATGGAAGGGCTCATCACCAACTATTACGAATATGCCTTCCTGTTCATGAACGGCATCGACCACGTCGAATCCAAGAACGTCCAGAACATCGCGCTGGTGAAGCTCTACTTCCATCCCGGCACCAACATGGCCCAGGCGGTGGCCGAGGCCGCCATCTACGCCAACCGGGCCAAGGCGTTCTTCCCGCCCGGAACCGTCACGCCCTTCATCATGTCGCTCGACGCCAGCATGGTGCCGGTCGCCTACGTGACCCTGTCCAGCGACACGCGCAGCGTCGACGAGCTGGCCGACCTGATGCTGTTCCGCGTCCGGCCCAAGCTGGCCAGCCTCCCCGGCACGACGGCCCCGCAACCGTTCGGCGGCAGCCTGCGCTCCATCGTCGTGAACCTCGATCCGGAGCGGCTGCGGGCCTACAACCTGTCGCCCGAAAAGGTGGCTCAGGCCCTGGACAAGGGCAACACCATCACGCCGTCGGGCAATGCCCGCGTCAAGGACCAGATGCCGATCGTCTCGGTCAACTCGATCGTGGTCAATCCCAAGGACCTCGGCAACATCCCGATCAAGCCCGAGGTCAACGTCTACCTGCGCGACCTGGGCACGGTCCAGGACACGACCGACATCCCGACGGGCTGGGCGCTGGTCAATGGCCGCCGGGCGGTCTACATGCCGATCCTGAAAACGGCCGAGGCCTCGACGCTGACGGTCGCCAACCAGTTGAAGGACAACCTGGACGACATGCGCAGCGTCCTGCCCAAGGACTGCAAGCTGGAACTGGAGTTCGATCAGTCGCCCTACGTCACCGGGGCCATCGGCGGCGTGCGAGCAGCAATCGGCCATCGGGGCCGTGCTGACGGGCCTGATGGTGCTGCTGTTCTTGCGCGACTGGCGCAGCGTGATCGTGGTGGTGCTGACCATCCCCCTGTCGCTGATGGGCGCCATCGATCGGCCTGTCCATCACCGGGCAGAGCATCAACTTGATGACCCTGGGCGGCTTGTCCCTGGCCATCGGCATCATCGAGGGAACGGCCATCGTGGTCATCGAGAACATCCACACCCAACTGGGCAAAGTCGCCGATCGGTCCCCCAGGCCGTGCTGGTCGGCACGGCGGAGACGATGGTGCCGATCTTGCTGTCCATGCTCTGCATCCTGGCGGTGTTCCTGCCGTCGTTCCTGATGGAAGGAGCGGCCCGCAGCCTGTTCGTGCCGCTGGCCATCTCGGTCGGCTTCGCCATGATCACGGCGTTTATCCTGTCGATCACCTTCGTGCCGGTGCTGTCGATCTGGATTCTCAAAGCCGCACGCGCAAGCTCAGGATGCGCCGATCCGCAGAAGGCAGGGCGATTCTCCTTCGCCCGCTTCCGGCGGCGGCTACGTCAAGGTCGTGCAGTGCGATGCTGGCGCCGACGCTGGCTGGTCCTGGGCGGTTACTGATCGCCGCCGTCGCTGGTTCTCGGTGCTGTGCGGACTCCAGGTGGGACAGGAGATTTCTCCCCAGGTCGATTCGGGCCAGTTCCAGATGCGGCTCAAAGCTCCCGTGGGGACTCGCCTGGAAGTCACCGAGGAGCTGACCCGCCAGGCCCTGGTGGAGATCAAAAACATTCTCGGCCCGGACAGCATCAAGATCTCGGTGGCCCACATCGGTCAGACGGCGCCGACCTTCACCGCCAACGCCGTGTTCCTGTGGACCAGCGGTCCGGATCAGGCGGTCATCCGCATCGCCCTGAACGAGAAGAAGAAGTTCCGCACCGAAGAGGTCAAGGAACGACTGCGCAACGAGCTGCCCGGACGGCTGCGGCCCTGGCTGCGCTGAACACATCTGCATCGACCTACGGCGTGACGCGCGACGTCGCCGAACAAGCGCGCCGAGCAGGTGGCGGTCTCGTTCGAGCCGGCCGACGTCATCAACCAGGTCATGAGTTTCGGCTCGCCCACTCCGATCGAGGTGGTCATCAGCGGACCCAACCAGGAAGACAACCGCGTCTACGCCGAGAAGGTCGCCGCCGAGATGCGCAAGATTCCGACCTTGCGCGACCTGCAGTTCGGCCAGGCGTTCGACTATCCGCGCATCAAGGTGGAGATCGATCGGGAACGGGCCGGCCTGGCCGGCCTGACCGTGGCCGATGCCGCCAACGCCATGATCGCCGCCACCTCGTCCAGCCGCTACATCATTCCGGTGTACTGGGCCGATCCCAAGACCGGCATCGGCTACCAGGTGCAGCTGCAAGTGCCGCCCGCCCAGATGAACTCCAATGCCGAAGTCGGCATGATCCCCGTCAAGCAGAACGAGGGGAAGGCGCGCCACGCTGCTGCGCGACGTGGCCAAGATCAGCGACAGCACCATGCCGCAGGAATACGACCGCATCAACCAGCGGCGCATCGTGTCGATCACGGCCAACGTGGTCGGCGAGGACCTGGGCCGGGCGGTCCGATCGAATCGAAGAGGCGATCACGGCGGCCGGCGACCCGCCGCGCGGCGTGAAGGTGGGCGACGATCTCGGGCCATATTCGCGGTCAGGTGCCGGCCATGCGGCAGATGTTCAGCGGCCTGGCCAGCGGCCTGGGATTGGCGGTGCGTGGTCGTGTTCCTGATGCTCACCGCTTACTTCCAGTCGATCAAGCTGGCCTTCGTGTCGGTGGCGCCGACACCGGCCGTGGTGGCGGGCGTGGCGTTCGCGCTGTAGGATCACCAATACGACGCTGAACATTCAGTCGTTCATGGGCGCGATCATGGCGGTCGGCGTGGCCGTGGCCAACGCCATTCTGCTGGTCACTTTCGCCGAGAAGGCCCGGCAGACCGGCGTCGGAGCGGCGGACGGCGCCCGGACCGGAGCGGAGGAGCGTCTGCGCGCGATCTTGATGACCAGTTGCGCCATGATCGTGGGCATGATTCCGATGGCCCTGGGCCTGGGTCAAGGCGGCGAGCAGAGCGCCCCGATGGGCCGGGCCGTCATCGGCGGCCTGATCGTGGCCACCGGTCGCCACGCTGCTTGTCCTGCCGGCCATCTTCACCGTGGTCATGGGCTCCGAGCAAGATCGGCTCGCGCCTCGCTGCATCCCGATGACGCCGACGGCGCTTACTTCGACCCGGAAACCCCCAGCGGAGAGAGCCACCATCGAGGCATGTCCATCTCCCGGCTCACGAGACAGCCACGGCCGCCTCCGAGATGCGGCACTCCGCAGAACATGCTACATCGCCTGAGATAACGGCTGTCCCCGAAACGCCGCCTTCTGCCATCCAGGGAAGCAGCAGTCCGCCCGTTGCCGATGGACCGCCCAACACCGATCCGCAGTCGCCTGACGATAATGAAGGAGAATCGCTATGAAGAAAACCCAATCCGTGATACGGATCATCAATCTGCTCCGTACCGCCGGCCTGACTCTTGGCTGGGTCAGTCTTGCACTCTCGCCGCTGGCGTCTGTGGGTTGCAACCATAAGGCGGAGGCTACTTCCGAAGAGCAGAATCCGATCGTCGAGGTGGAGACGACCTACCCCAAGGTCATGGATCTGACGCGCGAGATCGATCAGCCCGGCTTTCTGCGGCCCTGGAATAAGACACCGATCTACACCAAGATCGCCGGAATCGCCAAGGACTGGAAGGTTGACAATGGCTATTGGGTCACGAAAGGCGACCTGATGCTGGAGCTTCGCGTCCCGGAAGATGAACAAACTCTGCTCGTCCGGGCCGCCCAGGTTGAAAAGGCAGAGGCTGATCTGGAACTGGCTCGGGAATCAGCCAAGGCAGCCGAGGCCGGCCGTGAATCGGCTCGCGCCGAGATTGCGGCCAAGTTAGCAACCATCGAGAGCGCCAAAGCCCAAGTGATGCGCTGGCAGGCTGAGGACGTTCGCGCGCGCAAATTGGTTATTACGGGCACTTTCGATCAGCAATCGGCCGACGAAATCGTCAATCAGTTGAAGGCCAGCGAGGCCGCCCGCGATGAGGCCACGGCCAAATGGACGTCGGCCAAGGCCACCTTCGACCAGGCGCACGCTGTGTTCAAGAAGGCCGAGGCCGAGATCAAGGTTGCCGCGGCTAGCCTCTCCGTCTCCAAGTCTGCGTACAACCATTGGCGCGACACGTTGGCCTATCGAATGATCACCGCACCGTACGATGGCGTGGTGACGCTCCGCAATGTAGCACCCGAAGATTTCCTCCAGCCTTCCAACTCCGGCACGACGAGCAAAGCAGCCGACCCGATCTTCATCGTGATGGACACGCACATCATGCGCTGCTCTGTTGACGTTCCTGAACTGGATGCGCCTCTGGTGCATAAGGGCGACATAGCCGAGATTCGCCTTCAGGCCATGCCCGGCATCGTGTTCACCGGTGATGTGGCCTTGAAAACAGAAGCCCTCGACACACGTTCGCGCACGCTGAACATCGAGATCCACATGAAAAATCCGGCAAGCTTCAAACTCAACGACAAGTCGTTCGATAACTTGCGTAGCGCGGGAGTGCCAGAAGCCGTGGTGTCCAAGCTCAAAGACATGAAGGACAAGGTTTTGGTTCGAGAACAATTCCAGGCGGAGGTCGCTAAAAAACTTAATAAGGACGAGTTGGAGAGCTTCCGGGCCCTCATCTTGACCCATGCCAATCCGAAAACCGAATTGCTGCCCGGTATGTACGCCAATGTCGCCATCAAGGCCAAATTGCTCAATGCCATGACATTACCGGCGGACGCGATCGAGAGCGACATCCTGGCCGATGGGGATCGCAACTTCTGCTACGTGGTGGAAGACGGCAAGGCCCACAAGACGTTCCTGGAAGTCGGGGCCCGCTGCGACGAGGGCGTGCAGGTTCTGAACAAGCAGCGAGCGGACGGTAAGTGGGTGCCCTTCACGGGAACGGAAGCCGTCGTCGTGGACAAGAAGAAGAATGAAGACGCCGCGCCATCCAAATTGGTCGGTCCCAAGGCCCTGCGGGACGGGCAACAAGTGAAGCTGCGATCCGCCGAGACACCGAAAAAATGACCGAACAGCGTTGGGGAGGCACGTTTCCCTTTTGCCGATTTCCCATTCGGGACCAATCCGGCAATGGGGGAACTGCCGCCGCCAGCAGGAACCGCGCATCTTTCTCAGTTTACATCTTCACCGATCTGCTCAAGCGTTAAGAGTCGTTTTTCCGATCTATTCGATACGGCCCCACCACGAGGGTTGCACCGTGTACGTTGCTGTTTCGTAGAGTCGAAAAAAAGGTGCCGCATGGAAGCGAAAGCCTCTCGGAAATTGTTCTTCCCCCTCTTCATCATCAGCGCCTTCCTCGCGGTGTTGGTGCTGGCGACGACCTCGGTCGCCCAGGTTCGTGTAACAGCAGCCCTCGGCTCAGCTAAACCCAGAGGCGACGAACCGCCCGATCCAGTGCTTAAACCTGATCCGGCCGCGCCGGCCCAGATCCAACAAGTACCGGCGCCCGGCCAAGTGCCTACCGTCCCGATACCCAACGTCCTGCCGGCGCCGGCCCTGGAACAGGGTGAGGAAGGCCTGGCCATCAGCCTGCCGGCCGCGCTGCGACTGGCCAACGCTCAGGCGTGGGACATCATTATCGCCACAGCAGCAACTTAGGATCGCCGCCGCCCAGCTTGAAAGTGCGAACGTCTTATGGTTGCCGACCCTGCAGACCGGCTTCGATTATCCAGTACCACAGCGGCCCATCCAGGCGTCCGATGGCACTGTTACGCCCCAGGTCGATCACACGCAACATGTACGTCGGCGAGGCTCCCGTGGCCCTCTTTGCCTTGACCGATGCCATCTTCACTCCTCTGGCGGCACGGCAGGTGGTTCGCGCTCAGGACGCCAACATTCAGACGGCAAGGAATGATACGCTCACCAACATGGCCCAGGTTTATTTTGACTTGCTGGAGGCCGAAGCCGACTTGGCCGCATCATGGACGTGGACGGCGTGCGGCCAAGATGGTCGACAAGGCCGTGGAACTGGCTCCCGAGGCATGATTCCCGAGTGTCGAGGTGGCCCGCGTTCAGGCCGCCAAAGCCAACTTCGAGCAAGTGGTGGAAACGGCCCGGCAACGCTGGCGCGATGCCAGTGCCGAGGTGGCCCGCGTGGCCCGCCTCAAGCCGACGGTCGTTCTTCAGCCGCTGGAGCCGCCGCAGCTGCGCGTAACGCTGGTGCCGCATGACGATGCGTCCCGACGACCTGATTCCCATCGCGGTGGCCAACCGGCCCGAGTTGACCTTCGAGCAAGCCCAGGCCGAGGCCGCCCGCGAGCGGCTGCGCCAGGAAAAGATGGCGGCCGTTCCTGCCCATCGTGGTCGCGCGCGGCGGCGGCACAACGCCGCCGGACGCGATGGCGTTCGGTGTCTACGCCGCCGGCCCCGGCAGCGACCTGGGTCATTTCACTCTGCGCAACGATTGGGACGTGGGGGCTTACTGGGAATTGCGCAACTTGGGCCTTCGGCAACCGGGCTCTGATCCGCCAGCGCCGGGCCGAATACGACACTGGCCCTTTCCCAGCAATACCGCTTTCAGCGATGTGGTGGCCAAGGAAGTCACGCAGGCCTGGGCCGACGTGCGTTCCGCGCGAGCGGCGCATGGAGGCCGTATTGCGGGAGTTGCGGCAGGCGGAGCTGTTCGGCCCGGCAGAACCTGGATGCATGGCCGAAATCAAGCGGGTAGGCGGCGGCATCAACATCCTGGTGATTCGTCCCCTCGAGGTGGTGGCGGCGCTCCAGGCCCTTGCCACGGCTTATTTCGACTATTACGGAGTGATGGCCGACTACAACCGGGCCCAGTTCCGCTGTATCGTGCCATCGGCAGTCCCGGCCCAGGCGATCGCGGGCACGACGGCCTCGGCGGTCCGCCGCTTCTGCCCGAGGTGCCGCGAACTCGCCAGCCCTGCAATGGCCGTCTCAGCCCCGCCGCCGGCGAAGGCCCCGCAAAAGGCGAAGCGCCGGCGAAGGCACCCGGTCAGTGACCTTGCCGGCAAACAAGGACCGGGATCGAGCTGCCGCGCACCACCTTGTCCGCGACGCTGCCCAGTGAGCAGCCGCGACAGGCCGCCCCGGCCATGCGTTTCCAGGGCGATGAGGTCGGCGCCGACTGGGCATGGCTTCATCCAGGATGGCGGTCGCAGGTTGTTCGGCAAGGTGGACGCGCGTCTGCACGACAGACTCCGTCAGCCCGCAGAGCGTTGGCCACGGTTTCAAGATAGATCTCGGCATTGCGGCGTTGCTGCTCGTCGATCTTCTTGGCCCCATGCCAGGAGGGATGCAGAGCGGCCCAGGCCGGCTTGATGGCGCGGACGAGCGTGTAATCCGTGCCCATGGCCTTGCCAACGGCCAACGCCGGTCCAAGGATTTCTTCCGCCAGGGTAGCTGCCATCGAGTGCCAGGAGAAGGTGCTTGAGGATGACCTCCTGCCGGAGATCCATCGCTGAAGCCGGTTCATGTGGGCGGACCAGGAGAACCGGCACGGGCAGTTACGCACCAGCTTGTCGGCAATGCTGCCGAGCCAGAAGCGTTTCACCGCACCCCGGCCATGACTGGTCAGCACGACCAGGTCCGCACCCGTCTTGGCGATGTCCGCGTAGATGGACTTCGCTTATGCCTTCTTCCTCTTCCAGCACGTCGCAGAGAAATAGGTCCGGCTCCCGCTTCGCGCAACCGGCCGACGCACGCCGTCGAGATAGTTCTGTGCGTCTTTCCGATGAGCCTCGCGCAGTTCGGCTTCGAGCGGATTCCCCGGCTGCGGAGCCCAGAAGAAATAGTCCGCCATGAGGGGGAACCACGCGGAGCAGCCTGAACGGGCAGCCGGCATGGCGGACCATGGAAAGCGCCAGCGGGAGGGCTTGCTCCGCGAAAACAGAGCCGTCCAGTGGGACCAGAACGGAGCGAAACATGATGGCACCATTTCTGATTGAGGACTCTTGGATGGGGATAGCACCCCGGTCACAAGCGGTCGCGGTCCATGCAGCCGACCGATGCCTCACTCTCATTCTACGCCTCGGCCAGTCCCGAATACAATCGTTCTGCTGCGGTATGAGAGAGAATCCAGTCAAACCCTGCCGTTAACCTCGTCATTAGCCAGAGCAACAGGCTACAAACGCATCAAGCAACTGGCGCGCCGTGGGCGACGGAAGTGACGTTTCGGGTACAACTACCCGCAGGCGAGACACAGCTGCAATCGAAGGTGACCGAAAAGGGAGGATTACTGAGCGGCGCGTATTTCGTCGAAGTGAAGTGGCTGGAATGAGTCGTTAAGGAACGCTGATGAAATAACTTCCGTGCCAAATGAAATCTTGGCCGGAGTCCTTCTCGGTCGCGTAGCGACCTTCTGACGGTAGCCGGGCGTTTCAACGCCCGGTTCCGATCAGCAGGAAAAGTGTGTGTCGCGTAGCGACACGTGAGCAGTCCCGGCTGGTGCGACGTCTCAAGCATCGCTACGCGACGCCACCGGATGGCTCGGTCGAAAGACCGGCCTTGAAAGGCCGGTCTACCGTCAGAGGGTCGCTACGCGACCGAGAGCATAGCGTTTGACACGGAAGTTATTTCGTCAACGTTCCTAAGCCGCGACTCGCAGAGCCGCGGCTCAACGGACGTTGTTTTTCGACGACCGCTGGGGTTTCTCAACCCCGTGTTTTCGATCGGCGTGCTCGACGGATTTTCAGCGGAGCGGCCGGGGCCTTCTCCTGCGTGGTTGGCTCGGTCGCGGCTTTGCTAGCCAGGTAGCCCTCGCGCCAGGCAAGTACGGACCGCTTGAAGAGGCTGTTGATGGGTGGACGTTCGGATGAGAAGTGCATGACTCTTTCTGCGTTTCCTGTTATTGGGGAGTTTGGGTCGAAGCCGTTCGTCGGCTGTGAGACATATCGCTATCATAGGACATATCCGGTGTAAAGGAAAGGAAGCGTGGAAAAAAACGGGGCCAGGAGTTTCCCAGCCCCGAGATTGATTCCCGAGAGCAGCACGCCCCTCACTTCTTCTCGGCCAGATTTTTATCGAACCATTCCAGCAGCGCGGGCAACACGACGTCCTGGTTCTCTTTGGGGCTGAAGACGTGGCCGCCGCCCTCGACGATCACCAGTTTCCCGTTTGCCTTTCCCTTCTCCAGCGCCTCCAGCATGTTCTTGCTCTGACTGATCGGCACCAGCACGTCCTTGTCGCCGTGGATCAGCAGGATCGGGGCGGACTTCTCCTTGACGTGGAGTAGCGGCGACAGCTCCGGCTCCTTCGCGGCGTCGAAGGTCAGGGGCGGCTTCAGCGCCGGCAGACTTCTTGATCGCCTCGGGCGGATCGGTGGTCCAACCACGCAGATCAGTGGGCGGACAGAGGGCGACCGCCGCCGCCACCCGGCTGCTGTGCCGTAGTGCCGCGTCCTTCGCCTGGGCGTCGCCGTCGTCGCCGGTTGTGGCGAGCATCAGCGTCAGATGGCCGCCCGCGCTGCCGCCGAAAACGCCGAGGCGCTCGGGGTCCACGCCGAAATCCCTGGCCTTCGAGCGAATGACTCGGACGCAACGGCGCACGTCCTGCACTGCATCGGGGACGGTGACTCGGGGAGCGCTGCCGTGCCGGACGATGAACAAGGTGTAGCCCTTGTCGAGGTACGGTTTGCCGCGGGCTGGCCAGACGTTCGGGTCGGTCCAGGTCGAGTACCAGCCGCCGCTCTGAATCCAAAGGAGGCCCGCGCCGTTGGGCTTGGCGGGGCGGACGACGTCAAAGGTCAGCGCCAGGCCGTCCTTGTGGCCGTAGACGACGTCCGCCTGGACCTGGGCCGTGTCGGCGGCGCGGGAAAGTGGGACTGCCCAAACCAGCAGGCATAGCACGGCGGCGAGGCGAAGGGTGTTCTTCATCGGTCGCGTCTCTCCGGGTGGGGCGATCTAAAGGTCATTGCATCCGAGAGAGGTCTGAGGGTCAACTAAAAAAACGGTCGCGGACGCTTTCGGCCCATCCCCTGTCGGGAGTCGGCGAGACGGACGAAGTGGGGACGATGGTGCGGGCGCGGCATAGTTCCAGCGACTGCGCCGGGCTTCACTACGAAAACTGCCGAACGAACTCCTGCTCCCTTCCGCGGCGCGACTTCATCGCTTCCGGCTCCGCGCCGGCACAGCAGGTAAAAGTACAGAACGAACTCTACGACCTCAGCCGCGATACGGACACTCCGGTTGCGGCACCGCGCCCAGTTGGACACTGAAAACTGCTGAACGAACTCGCCTTGCTGGCGTCTGTTGGCGCGTCGGCTTGCCTGGCGCGCACCGGTAGCACAAGGGCGACAGCGGTCACAATTTTACCGGACGCGCAGTAGGTTGTGGGGAGAGCAGAAGTTCAGGGAAACGGGAGAGTGGGAATTGCAAGGGAAAAATGAACTGACACCGATTTTCCGGCCCTTGCGTGACAGTCAGCCAGCGCAGAAACTCGGATAGGTCACCGTCGTGATGTGGCCAGAGGACCAAGTGCCAATGATTGGGCATCAAGCAGTAGGCGAGAAGACGAATGGCCTGCCATTCCTTCGGCCTGCGCAGGACCTTCTCGAAGGCGGCGTAATCGCCGTCTTTATGAAACAAAGTCGCACGACCGACAGCCCGATTCAGAGCGTGGTACGCATAGCCGCCGGTGTTACAGCGTAAACGTCGTGTCATAAGAGTACGATAACGCTGGCGCAGCAACGTGTCAAGAAGAAACGACTCCCGACCCCTTTTCATTCCTCTTTTATCTCTTCAGTGCCATCAGGTCCTTGACGCTCCAGATCTTGGCGCTGCCCACCCCACTCTTCCAGTCTTCCCCTCCTGCGGTCGCCAGTAACTTACCGTCGTTGCTGAACGACAAGGAAAGGACAGGTAAGTCGTGCGGCCGGAATGTAAAGAGCTTGTCGTAGGCGCCCACCGAGTAGACATCGACTTGGCCGGAGAGTCCTTTACCCGGCCACGAACCGCCGACCGCAAGCATTTTCCCGTCGCGGCTGAAGTCCAGACTGAACACCCTGTGGGCCTCGGAACGGAGCACCTTGAGCAGCTCCCAGTCGTCGGTTTTCCAGACCTTCGCTGTCCCATCTAAACTGCCGGAAACCAGCAGTTTTCCGTCGGGAGAAAAAACGACAGCACGCACGCATTCGGTGTTTCCGCGGAGGACCTTGACCTGTTTCGTGGTGCCGACGTTCCAGACTCGAACGCATTTGTCCTCACATGCAGCTGCCAGAAAGCGCCCGTCCGGGGAGAACGCAACGGCATGAACTAGCTCCTCCTGACAATCGAACGAGGACTTCTCGCTCCGTTTAGAAACGTCCCAAAGTCTCACGGTCCCGCCCAGGTCGCCTGAAGCCAGGAGCTTTCCATCAGGAGAGAATGCCACACAATAGATGTCTAAAGTGTGGCCTGTGAGATGGGCAACCTTACGACCTGATTCCACCTCCCAGATGCAGACCGGGGCGCCGCGACCGCCATGGCAAGCGGCGGCAACGGGGAAAGAAAAGGTGTCAGGAACCTTTTTCTGTGGGTTTCTTCGGGCGACCGCGCGGGCACAGGGTCATCTCCAGTCCCAAGCGTTCGACTGTGTCCTTGACCCAGCCCTCGATCCCGAAGGGGGTGCCCCGGCGTATGCTGTGCCGTATCGCCTCCTCTTCCCCAAGGCTTTGTGCCGCGTTCACGAAACTCAGCCAGCCGCGCGGCCGCGGCACGGGCCAATCCGCCAGGAGGGCGCTGCGCATCCGCACCTCCGCGCTCGCGGCGCCACAAGCTGCCCCAGCGCCAGTCCTCCGCCGCCGCACCAGGCCCGCACGTAGCGGATTACGCTCGACGTAGCGGCAGACGGTCACCAGGTGGTCATCCTCCTGAATCGGGAAGGATTTGAAACGCCCCTGGTACAAATGGCCCAGCCCGACGGCGTGGTAGTGGGCATGCCAGCGCTGCGTGTGCGTCAGTGTCAGCCAACCCACGAAGCGGGACAAGTCACCGTCGGCACGTGGCTGCACGACCAAGTGCCAATGATTGGGCATAATGCAGTAGGTTAGCAGCGGCACGTCGCAATAGTTCGCGCCTCATCGAGCACACGTTCGAATGCCTTATAATCTCCGTCCTTCTCGAAAAGAGGCAGACGCGCGTTGGCCCGGTTAAGGACGTGATAGACCAGTCCGCCGGCAGCGGCTCGCAATGCTCGACCCATGTCCTCACATTAACGCCGGTCGTCTGGCTTGTCAACGGAAAAAGGTTCCTGACACCTTTTCTTCCCCCGAACGCCGCCAACCAGTCGGCGATGGCGTTCAGGTCGCAGGAATTGGCTCCGAACCGACGAACGTTGGCGGGCAGGCCCGCCGCCGTGTCGGCCTGCCTGGGGCGCGACGCGATCGACCGGGACGCAGACCATGTGCATGTCGGAATGCACGTCGATGCCGGCCGCGTGGACGTTGAGGATGGTCAGAACTGCCGGTTGGTCGTGAGGTGAGCGTGACGCAACCGGCGGCGCCTTGGCTCTTGGCAGGCTGCCGTTTCGACGACTTGGGATTGCTGGCAGGACGCTTGTTTGCGCTCATGGTGTCGGCCACCTTGGTTAGAGTGGGGCGAAGATAGCCGGCCTGGGCCAAGAGGGGAACAGGAGTATTGCATTCTCCCCAACGGGATCAACGCAGCGACAGCGCTAACTCGCTGCGAGTCACCAATGACAGGGTCGCCGCCTCTCGGGCCAGGCTAACCTACGGGCACGAAGCACCAGGATTAGAACGGCCACGGACCCAGGCCGGCCACTCCATTTTACAGCAACCTGGGAACGCAGCAAACGACGGCGTCAAGTTCACGGGCCTTCGGGGTGCCGCGTGCGGCGCGGGGGTTAACCTAAACCACCGCGCCACCTCTCGACTCTACTCTTTCTTGACACCGATTTTCTCGAATCAAGGGTCACGGCGGATTTGCCATTCGCCTCCGGGATCCTTGTACAGGTGCCATTCGCCCGCTGGTTGTATGCTGACGGTCCCTTGAACGTATTTGTAAAGGGTTTTTCCTCGGACTTTGCCTTCTGCCGAGAACAAGACCACGAGCTCGTGGTGGTTATCGTCCCACCAACGAGCCCAACCCATCAGTTTCCCACTTTGGCGATCGAAATAATGCCAGCTCCCATCGCCATCCTTCTTGGACATAATATCAGCATCTCCGAAGTTGGCAAACCCTTCCTGCGCCATGCGCTGAGTAATGAACTCGTAGGGGTGTTGTTTCTGTCCATCGGCGATAGGGATCAGTCGCTTGACTTCGGCCTCCGTGAGGCCGAGCCGAACCTGCTCATAGGTCTCCCGTGTGATTCGGAACTTCTTCGGCGGTAACAGCACATAGCAAATGCCACAGCCTGCAATTGCTAGAATGGCCATGACGACCGTTCTTCCCCTGTTCATGTTTTGACCTCCCGGACACAGGACACGAAGGCGTATGCTCGCAAGATTGGGAGGGCGAAGCGAACAAGTGACCTGCTATTGATTTCGCTACGAGATGACGGATTCTACCTGCCTCGGAAGTCTATGTTCTGCAAATTCCCATCCTTGAAATCCCCGTGGAGGGAGGTAACTGGAACATCCACAATGGCCGGCGCTGCGGCACCTGGTGCAGTGGCCGTTACCCGAATGCGGATGTTGACGCTGAAGTTGCATAAGCCGTCGTGCCGAGGCGTACCAGGATCGCTCACGGCGTAACGGATGACAGCGATCAGCTGTGTGCTGATGCCAGTGAAGCCGTCGGCCGCGAACTTAGCGTTCACCCGTGTCAATTGGGCGTCAAGATCGCCTTCGACGCCCCCGTTACTGGCCAAGGTGCGGATGTTTTCCGTCGAGTCGAACGTCCCGAAGGAAGTGGGCGCCGCGGCATTGTTGATAACCTGCATCACCTCCTTGCGAACCTGAGTATTCAAGCGCCCGTGGCTGCCACATTCTGTACATACGCAGCCAGACCAATGCCGATACCGATAGCCAGGGACCCTGCGGCAATGTAGTGCAGATTGGGAGCAGCTGTCAGAACCAGAAAAGCATTTGGGTCATTAGGCTGAGGGACAACCGGCGCGGGAACAATGACTTGGGGTGCCGCGTCGATGGTAAGCGTGAAATTCTGGGTGGCGTCTTGGCCCACACCGTTGGTCGCCGTAATGGTAAAGTCGTAAATGCCATCAGTACCTGCGGCTGGAGCGCCGCTCAGCATGGCCGTCCCGTCGCCGTTGTCGACAAAGGTGACACCATTCGGCAACGTGCCGGTCTCGCTCAGCGTGGGGTTGGGGTAGCCGGAGGTCGTCACAGTGAACGTCCCGATATTGCCCACCGCAAAGGCAGTTTGAGGACAGGAAGCGAAGCCAGGAGCAGTCGGTGACGCGCCGGGTTGACAGTGAGCGTGAAACTCTGGGTCGCATCTGTGCCAACGCCGTTGGTCGCGTTAATGGTGAAGGTATATGTGCCGTCAGAACCGGCCACGGGGGTACCGCTAAGTGTGGCCGTTTCGTCACCGTTGTCCGTAAAGACGACGCCCGTGGGCAGGCTGCCCGTCTCGCTCAATGAGGGGTTGGGGAAGCCATCGGTCAAGACGCTAAAGGTACCGAGGGTGCCCACGGCGAATTCGGTGTCAGAAGCGCTGGTGATGGTGGGAGCAGCCGGTGCCGGTGCCGGGTCGACGGTGAGGATGAAACTCTGGGTAGCATCCTGCCCGACGCCGTTGCTCGCCGTGACAGTTAAATCGTAAGTGCCGTCGGTATTCGCATCGGGTGTGCCCCAGAACGTAGCTGACCCATTGCCGTTGTCGGAAAAGCGAATCCCCGTAGGCAGAGTGCCAGCCTCACTGAGTGCTGGAGTGGGGCTGCCGCTGCTCCAGATAGTGAAAGAGCCGAAGTTGCCCGCTACGAAGTCGGTGTTGGGGTCGGTATCGATAGCGGGCGCTTCCTCGATGGTGAGGGTGAAGTTCTGCACGGCGTCCGAGCCGACCTCGTTGCCGGCCGTGATGGTGATCGCGTAGCTGCCTTGGGTGCCAGCGGCCGGCGTGCCGCTCAGGGTTGCCGTGCCATCGCCGTTGTCGATGAACGTGACGCCGCTGGGCAGGATGCCGCTCTCAGTAAAGGCCGGCGCGGGGTAGCCGATCGTCGTCACCAGGAACGAATCGGCGGTCTGGGTGACGAAGGTGGCATTATCCGCGCTGGTGATGGCCGGCGCTTGCCCGACCGCCAGAATGAAGTCTTGCGAGGCGTCGGCGCCGAAGCCGTTGCTGGCGGTGATGGTGAGGCCGTAATTACCACAGGTACCCACAGTTGGCGTGCCGCTCAAGGTTGCCGTGCCGTCGCCATTATCGACGAAGCTGACGCCGGCCGGTAGCGTACCGCTCTCGGACAAAGTCGCGGCCGGGAAGCCAATAGTCGTCACCTGGAACGTGCCGGAGCTTGCCATGGTGAATGCGGTCTGGTCGGCGCTGGTGAATGCCGGCGCTTGCCCAACCACCAGAGTGAAGTCTTGCGTCGCCTCGGTGCCGATGCCGTTGCTGGCGGTGAAAGTGAGGTCGTAATCCCCGGCCGTGCCGGTATTCGGTGTGCCGACAAGTTCCGGCGTGCCGTCGCTGTTGGTCGTGAACGTGATGCCGCTGGGCAGAGTGCCGCTTTCGGTGACCGTCGCGGCCGGGAAGCCGGTGGTCAGGACCGCGAACGCGCCGGAGCTGCCGACCGTGAACGGAGCGGCGTCGGCACTGGTGATTGCGGGTGCCTCGTCCACGGTGAGGCCGAAACTCTGGGAACCTGAACCGACTCCGTTGCTGGCCGTGAAGCCCAGGTTATAGGTGCCGCCCGTGCCGGTAGCCGGCGTGCCGGCGAGCGTTGCCGTGCCGTTGCCGTTGTCCCCGAACGTGACGCCGCTCGGCAGGCTGCCGCTGGACAAGCTGGTGGTGTCGGTGGGATAGCCGTCGCTCTGGACCGTAAATGAGTCCGACTGGCCGGCCGTGAAGGTCGTGGAAGATGCACTGGTGATGACCGGCGTTTCATCCACGGTGAGGGTGAAATCCTGGTTCGCGTCCCCTGACACGCCATTACTCGCCGTGAACGTCAGGTCGTAGACACCGCCGGCGCCCGTGGCCGGCGTCCCGGCTAACGTTCCCGTGCCGTCGCCGTTGTCCGCAAAGGTAACGCCGCTGGGCAGCGTGCCGCTCTCGGATACCGCCGCGGTCGGGAAGCCGGTGGTCTGGACGGTGAAAGTGCCGGCGCTGCCCACGTTGAACGTCGTGTCCGCGGCGCTGGTGATGGTCGGCGGCTGATCGACCGTGAGGACGAAACTCTGGGCGGCGTATGGCGTCGGCGCTATCGCCGTTCGTCGCCGTGAACGTCAGGTTGTAGACGCCGCCCGTGTTCGACGTCGCATCCAGCGAACCGCTTAACGTCGCGGTGCCGTCGCCGTTATCCACAAAGTTGATGCCGCTCGGCAGCCAGCCGCTCTCGGTGATCGCCGCGGTCGGGTAAGAACTGGTCGTGAGGGTGAACGAGTTCCCCTGGCCGGCTGTAAATGTCGCGGACGCGCCGCTGGTGAAGACGGGCGCCTGGTCTACTTCCGCCATGTCATCGACGGTCAGGCTGCCGTTGGAGTCGGTGAAAGTGACCGCGATGGTGTAGGTGCCGGTGTTGGCGTAGGTGTGCGTGCCGCTGACCAGGAACCCACCCGAGCTGCCAACTGTAATCGAACCGTCACTGGTGTTGCCGTCGCCCCAGTCGATGGTCGCGCCGTAGCCGGTGGGGTCATCGGAATCGTAGAACGTCTCCAGCTGGTAGGTGCTGCTGGCGCCGACCTGGAACGTGAACGTCGGGTCGGGGCTGCTGGTCAAACTGCCGCCGTGGGAACCGGCCGGGGGAACGGCTGCCTGCGCGGTTATGGCGTGCGCGGCTGGGGTTGTGGGCGAGGCTGGCGGCTCGAAGTTCAGCGTCTGGATTTGCGCGAGCTGCGACGACGTGGGAACACCGCTCACGGGACTTGACGGCGCTGGCGCGGCGGTGTTAACGCTCGGATTACCGGCCGGCGGTGGGGGAAGTGCGGGCAGCGCCGGCAGTGCGGGGCTTGAGCCGCCGCCCGATTCGCCGTTTTCCGCAGAGGCCGAAGCCGGCGGGGCGATCGGGTTTTCGCCGGCACCAGTGCTGCCGGTATCCCCGCCACCCGAACCTCCGTCCGCGCCATCGGTAAGCGGGCCTTTGTTCGGATCGGGCATCCTCTCGGATGAGGCGGCGACCGGCATAGTGTCCCGGAAGGCGAACAGGTTTTCGGCATTCAGACCGGGGTCGAAGACCTGCGCTTGCAGCTGGTCGGGCGGCGGTTGCAGGCTGGTTGGAGCGGGATCGTCGGTGTTGTCCGGCGCCGTCGTGGTACACGGGCTAAAGACCGCGTTCGACAATTCCGCGGCAGTGGCGCTCGGCGGCGGGGCGGCATCCGCGGTCGTGGCCTGGTTCAGTTCGGGAACGGAGGCGGCATCCATTCCGGGAGTCGCCGCGGAGACGATCGCCTCATCGGCCGGAGCGCTGGCGGCATCCGTCAGCCCGGACAGGCTGTTCGGCAGGGCGCGCTCTTCAAGGGATTCGAGACACAGGGGAGGCAGAATCCGCCCGGCGCCCGGAAGCGCGGGATTTGCGGTGCCAGCGGTGGAATAACGCGGCGAGACGATCGAACGCATGGTGACGTGCCATGGGTTTCTCATGGTTTGTAGCGAGAGCGTTCGGGAGAGGAATGGAGACAGGCAGCGGTGACTTCGCTTCACGCGCTGCCGCCGGATCGTATGCGGGAACATTTCGTGTGTCAAGCATTATTTTGGAAAATGTGGGAAAATGCGCAAACAAAGCAGTGGGAACAGTAAGGGGACGCCGACGACCCGCATCACGACCTGGGGCAATGCCGAAGCCAAGTCCTGGCCGCTGACGCCCAACTTTCTGGACGCGAAAAATGTCGTCATCAAATATCAATGGGCGGGACGAAACTATGTCCAGCTCCAGGGGAACCCGGCGCAGTTCGTCGATGGGAAGACCGAGGCTCCGAAGCAAGCGTGGCTCCCCTGGGACATGCTCGGCCATCTCGCCGAGGGATCGAACGTCACGTGGCTTCTTCTCGACACCTACCGCACCCAACTGCGCGTGACGGGCATCACCCTGGCCGAAGATCCCAACCATATCGTTACTTGCAATTCGCCTGGAAGGCCCTCTCTCCCCAGACCAAGGGCATCACCCTGCGCCTGGATGGCGACAGCTACGGCAAAACGCTCGGCTGCTACGCGGGAGAGTTCGCGCCCCAGGACGACATGGTGTTGCGCAAAATTGCCGACGCTCCGCCGCAGGACTGGCAGATGGTTCGCGTCGATCTCTGGGAGGTGTTCAAGAAGCCGGTCCGCATCCGGGGCCTGCGTCTAGCCAGCCGCGAAGGACCGGCGGCGTTCGATCAGATTCTCCTGGGCCGCAGCGAAAAGGACCTGCCGCCTGTGAAATAGCATGTGGAGTTCGGCCTGGTTCAAACACGGGTGGCACCGTGGTCGGACGGATTGGCAATCCGTCCGGGCTATAGCGGACGGATTGCAAATCCGTCCTACCATGGTGTTACCCGCCTTTGAACCAGGCCGCGACTCGTAATCTTCCCTCCGATTCCTGTTTCCACTCGACATCGTCCGTCGATGGGGTAGGATAGAAGGTACTGCCGGTGGTCCCTCCTGTTCCCCGTACGGTGTTCCATGCCTCCGTCGATCCCACCTTGCTCCGGACCGCTCACTCGCCGCCGCTTCCTCAAGATCGGCGCTCTATCCCTGGGTGCGGTCGGCGCGAACGGTCTGCTGCCGCTGAAACTCACGGCCAAAGACAGTGCGGCTTCTGGTCCGGACACGTCGGTCATCTTCATCTGGTTGCCGGGTGGACCGCCGCACATGGAGACGTTCGACATGAAGCCGGACGCCCCAGTCGAGTATCGCGGGGCGTATCGACCGATCAAGACCAACGTGCCCGGCATCGACATCTGCGAACATCTGCCCCTGCACGCCAGGGTGGCCGATAAGTACGCCCTCATCCGCTCCATCGCGCACAAGTTTGCCGACCACGGCGGCGGACACAAGCGACTTCCTGACCGGCCGCGATCCGCTGGAACCGACCGGCTTCGTCAACGATTATCCCGCCGTCGGCTCGATGGTCGCCAAGATGCGCGAGGAGGTCCACCGCGGCGTGCCGAACTACATCTCCGGCACCGAACCGGGCCGCGCCGCCATCGACGTGTTCAGCTTCGGCTCGGCGTATCTCGGCACCTCCACGCACCCCTTCAATGTGCCCGGCGATCCGAGCGATCCGAAGTTTACGGTCCGCAATGTGTCGGCGACGCCCGAGGTCGGCGCTCGGCTGGCCGAAAGGACGGAGCTGCTGCGCGGCCTCGAAAAGCCGCTCGTCTCCGGCGATCCGAATGGCGTCGCCGCGGCGATGGATCAGTTCAAGCAGCGGGCGCTGTCGCTGGTGACGACCGACACCGCCCGCAAAGCCTTCGACCTGACCCTGGAATCCGAAAAGCTGCGCGAGCGCTACGGAATGCACGTCTGGGGCCAGCGCTGCCTGATGGCGCGGCGCCTGGTCGAACACGGGGCGAGCTTCGTGACGATGGTGCTGGAGAATCCCTACCAGGGCGGCATTCCGATGCCGAGGCGACGGCACCTACAACTGGGACTCGCACGCCGTCAACTGCCACATCTTCAACGACACGAAAAGAAGGTTGCCCTACCTCGACCGGGCGATCACCGCCCTGATCGAAGACCTCTATTCTCGCGGCCTCGACCGGAAGGTGATGCTGATCGTGACCGGCGAATTTGGCCGGACGCCGCGCATCAGTTACTCCAAAGGCACGGCCAACGGCGTGGAACAGCCCGGCCGGGATCACTGGCCGCAGGCAATGTCGGTGCTGGTGTCGGGCGGCGGCCTCAAGATGGGACAGGTGGTTGGCTCGACGAACGCCAAGGGCGAACATCCGAAAGATCGGCCGCTGTCGCCGAACGATCTGTGGGCGACGATGTTCCGTCACCTGGGCATCGACTGGCTGAACACGTCGTTCCTCGATCATCGCGGTCGGCCGATGCCGATCCTGCCCGACGGCGAGGCGATTGCGGAGTTGCTGTGAGGCGATTGTCTTCGTTTAGCCGCGACCCGATAGGGGAGCGCGGGTCCAGCGCTCCCCTATCGGGTCGCGGCTAAACAAATGATCGTCGATTCATCATGTCCACGTTCCTCAACGCCCTGCACTCCGGCCGTGTCCTCCTCATGGACGGAGCGATGGGCACGGAGTTGCAGCGCGCCGGCCTTAAATCCGGTGAGAGCTCGGCGTCATGGAACCTGCTGCATCCGGAGCGCGTCCGCATTGTCCATAATGCTTATGTCGCAGCGGGCGCATCGGTACTGTTGGCCAACACCTTCCAGATGCCCTCCAATCTGTCGCCCTGGTTCGCGCACGAGCAAGTAACATCCATCTGCACTCAAGGTGCTAGTCTGGCGGCGTGCGTGCGCAGGACAGTCGCGGGCTGGATCCTCGCCGATATCGGGCCGATCATCGTTCCCGGTTCCAATCTGGAATTCGAGGATGTGGGCAATGTGTCCGTGTTGTCCAATTTCACCGCGCCGGTCGATGCGATCCTATTGGAAACTTGCTCCTCGCCACGGGTACGTTATGCGGTTCAGCGGGCGGTTGGAAACGCCTGGGGAAAGCCCGTTCTCCTCTCCTTGACATATCTCCGCAATCCGGCGGCCAAACTCGTCACTTTCAGCGGCCACGCCCCGGAATGGTTCGCCGAGCGCGCGGCCCGTTGGGGCGTCGGCGCTCTCGGTGTCAACTGCGGCCGCGAAATCTCCGTGGGCGACTGTGCCGAGATCGTCCGCCGCTATCGCCAGGTCACCGACCTGCCACTTTTCGCCAGACCCAACGCCGGTACGCCTAAGAAAGTCCGCGGCCGCTGGGTCTATCCGCTGACGCCGAGCGCGATGGCCGAGCGCCTGCCGGAATTATTGGAAGCCGGCGTGAGCATGGTCGGCGGCTGCTGCGGCACGACGCCGGCACACATCGCGGCCATGCGGCCCGTTGTGAAGCGCTGGAACGCACGGCGGCGCAAGTAGAACTGGCAACCCGCGCTGCGATCCGTTACAACACTGGAAATGGTTCGACGAAAGGAACCGGTCCATGCACCGCCTTCTTCGCGCGTTCGCTCTGTTCGCCGTGTTGTCGCTGCCGGGCGCGGAAGCGGACAGCCAGCTCTTCGTGACGCCCGCGCTCTGCAGGAGGCGTTTCAGCAGATTATCGCCAAGGCCGAGCCGTCCATCGCCTGCGTTCTCGTCGCACGCAGTGAGGACTACGGTCGTCCTTCCGCCGAAACGCCCGGTAAGCTCGGCCGCTTCAACGCCGCTCCGCACCTCGACCGCATTCCTCCCGAACAGCGCGACTTGCAAGCGGCCGTCAAGGCCCTGGACCTGAGCCAGCCCGAGCATGTTCCCGAGGCGTTCGGCAGCGGCGTGGTGATCGACGCCAGCGGATTGGTGCTGACCAATGCGCCACGTCGATCCGCCGAGCCACGAAGATTTACGTCCGTCTGCCGGGCAACCGCGGCAGCTACGCTGACATCCACGCGGCCGATCCGCGCAGCGACCTCGCCGTGCTTCGACTGCTGGACCCGCCACCGGAGTTAAAAGCACTGCAAGCTTCGGCGACGGCGACAAGCTCCGCAAAGGCCAGTGGATCGTGTCGCTGGCCAATCCCTTCGCCGGGGGTTCCGCGACGACAGCCCGAGCGCCGGAGTGGGCACGTCAGCAACCTGCGCCGCCGCGGTCCGTCGATCGCCAATGAAACCGAGTTGGCACGGCAGCCGCTGTACGGCGTTCAGCACTTTGCTTCAGACCGATGTGCGCGTCAACCTCGGGTGCAGCGGCGGCGCACTTCTGAACCTCGACGGCGAACTCGTTGGCCTCACGACAGCGCTGGCGGCTCAGAGCGGCGACGAACCCCGAGCGGTTTCGCCATGCCGCTCGACACGCCGATGAAGCGCATCATCGAAGTGCTGCGCCGCGGCGATGAAGTGGAGTACGGCTTTCTCGGCATCCAGTTGTACCCGGATTTGCAGCCGGGAACTCCCGTCGTCATCAAGCTCCCCATCCCCGGCGGACCGGCCGCGGAGGCCGGATTGCTAAAGGACGATTACATCCTAAGCATCGACGGCCGACCGATCCGCGATCACGATGAGCTGATGCTCCAGGTCGGCATCGGTTGGCGGGAAACGAGGTCAAGGTAGAGGTCGCGCACGGATCGCCGGTTGGTCGGCGGCGGACGGTGACCGTTCGGCTGGCGAAGTCGCCGGTTTCAGGCCCGGTCATCGCCGCGAATCGACCGCCGCCGCGCGTGCGGGCTGCGCGTCGATCATGCAAGCGTCATCGCTCGACAGAGCAGCGACATTCCCCTCGGCGTCGCCATCCGCGAAGTGGTGCCGGACAGCTCGGCGGAGCGCGCCGGTTGCAAGCCGGCAAGATCATCCGGCGCGTCAACGGCCGGTTGGTCGCCAGCCCAGCCGACTTTTACCGCGCGATGGACGCGGCGGGCGAGAAGATCGAGTTGACGATACTCGATTTTTCGGGACAGCAGGAAGAGACGATCACGATGGAGAACAAGTGAACGCCGCAGCTTCTCATTCTCCCTCTCCCCTGTACTGAGGGGAGAGGGGTTGGGGGTGAGGGGAAGAGCGGCGAACACTGACCAGGTTCCAGACCCCTCACCCCCAACCCCTCTCCCCTGGTACAGGGGAGAGGGGAGCAGTCGCAAGACAGAGACAACCATGCGCTACGCCATCTGCAACGAAACCTTTGAAGGCTGGGACCACGCCGACGTATGCCGCTGTGTCGCGGAGCTCGGTTATCAGGGCCTGGAACTCGCGCCATTCACGCTGGCGCCGCGCATCACCGATGTGCCGCCTGCGCGGCGGCGCGAGCTGCGCAGGCAGGCCGAGGACCACGGTCTGACGCTACTCGGCCTACACTGGCTGCTCGCCAAGACGACGGGGTTGCAACTCACGTCGCCCGATGCCGCGGTGCGCCAGGCTACTGCCGATTATCTCGTCGAGCTGGCCCGTTGCTGCCATGAACTGGGCGGCGATCTCATGGTCTTCGGCTCGCCGGCCCAGCGCCGCATTCCCGCCGGAGCAACCAAGAGCCCAGGCAACGGACTATGCCGTGGACACTTTCCGCCGCGCCGCTGCCGGTATTGCCGACGCCGGAGTGCGTGTCTGCCTGGAACCGCTGTCGCCGCCGGACGCCGACTTCATCAACACGGCCGCCGAGGGGATCGAGCTGCTCGACCGCGATCGACCATCCGAACTTCGTCCTGCACCTCGACGTGAAGGCGATGAGTACCGATGGCCCGGCTCCGGAACTGATCCGGCGTCACGCGGCCCGAACGGGCCACTTCCACGCCAACGACCCGAACAAGCGCGGCCCCGGTTTCGGCAGCACCGATTTCGTGCCGATCTTCCAGGCTCTGCACGACAGCGGCTACAAGGGCTGGGTGTCGGTCGAAGTGTTCGACTACTCGCCGGACCCGCAGACGATTGCGCGCGAGAGCATTCGCTACATGCGCGAGTGCGCTGCCAAGGCGACAGGGGTAACTTGTGGGGCAGACATTCGTGTCTGCCAGCCGCCAGCCTCTCCGGCAGACAGGAATGTCTGCCCCACCAAGTTTCATCTGCACATGGAGTTCCCATGTCTCCCACGGAACCGACGACGGGCGGACTGCCGAGCGGCCCCTGGCCTGTTCTGGACGCAATGGAGCGGCGCGTCCTGGGCGTCCTGGTCGAGAAACAGAAGACCAGCAAGTCGGCCGACGCCTATCCGATGACGCTCAATTCGCTGACGACCGGCAGCAACCAGAAGTCGAATCGCGATCCGATCCTGAACCTCTCCGACGATCAAGTCGCCGAGGCACTGGCACGTTGCCAGAAGAAACTCCTGGCGATCAAGATCACCGGCAGCCGCGTGGACCGCTGGCGCCACAACCTGTATGAGATCTCGCGCGTGGACAAGGTCGATCTGGCCGTTCTCGCCGAACTGCTGCTGCGCGGCCCCCAGACCGAAGGCGAGCTGCGCACCCGGGCCAGCCGCATGGAGTCGATCGACGACCTCGACGCGCTGCGAGCCGTCCTGAAGCCGCTTGTGCAGCGCAACTTCGTCGTCTACCTGACGCCCGAGGACCGGCGCGGCGCGGTGCTGACGCACGGCTTCCACGAGCCGCGCGAGTTGGAACACCTGCGCCGACACGCCGCCGACCAACCGGTTCCTGTTGTCGATGCCGTCGCGCCGGTGCCGATTGCTCCGCCGGTTGACGTGGAGAGCCTGTCGCGGTTGGAAGCCGGGCTGGCCGAGGTGCGTGAAGAGAACGCGGAGTTGAAGAAACAGATTGAGGAATTGCAGGGGGAGTTGCGATCGTTGAAGCACGCGCTTGGGGTGTGAGTTGGTAGATCGGGTCGAGCGGGATAAAGACCGACCGAGGGCATCGGATCAAGCGGGTGTAAGGAGCTTTTTCAGAACTGCTTGACAGCGTTCCCTCATCGAGTTCGTGTTTCGCTTGAAGAATTCGTCAAGCTCGAACCCAATGATCTTTCGGAAGAAGGCGTAGGTGCTGATCGTGTCGTCGTCCTCCAAGATACCGGTCATCACGAGCATCTTGGCGTTTTTGTACCGCCGCAGCACGCTTTGACTTGCTTGAGTCGAGATGATCGACAAAACCGGCAGGTAATTCTCCGTCGAAGCGTTCATGGCAAATCGGAGGTCTGCGTTTTGTCTTTTGGCATCTGCGCTCTTGTAGCCCTGTCGGGCCTCGAAGACGGCCGCGATTAGCTGCTTGATCCGACGAGAAGACAAGCGGAGGTATTTGCCGCAGCGCCTCAGCCAGTCATCGACTCGGTCTCTCGCTTCGGGCTTGTTCGTGAGGTGACTCACGTCGATCCGAGCATCGAGCGTCAGAGTAGCCCTCGTTCTGTCATCCTTCTCAATCTCGTAGCTCCACGCGACCTCCTCATCAGCCAGCGACAGAGCATCTTTGATGACTGCCCGGAAGAGGTTGTCACACCCTGCTCCGAGCTGCCGGTATATCGAGGTCATTCCGCCCGCAGCCTTATGGGCGGCATACATGAGGTCGGAGTCCAAACCGATCCAGTGGTAGAACGGGTCTTCACCGTACATCGTTTTGAAGTGATCGAGGCTTATTCCGTCCTCTTCATCGGTACCGAACTTGGGCTTGTAATTAGCGCAGGCATCGAGTGGGCCGAGGAGAAGAGTTAGGTAGAATTGCTCTCTCTCCGGTGGCGGCAGATAGAGCTTTCTCGGAATTGGAGTGGCCACTGCTACCCTCTCTTCATGAATACCAATGCTTCGTACAGACCGGACTTACTCTGCCGTTTTCGCATCCTGTCGATCCTTTCGAGCCCGAACCCGAACTGTCCGAAAATTGAGGCGAGGATCTCGTCGCTCGGAAGAGGCAAGTCGTAGAACTTGCTGTTTCCGATGACGTAAGCTAGACGTGCGTCCTTCTTGCACACCTCGGCGACCTGAGCCGCATGATCGTAAATGTCGTTGAAGTATTTGACTATGTAGTTCGCCATCAAAGTGCCACTCGTCTGGAAACCGTGGATATATGGGTCGAGCAACCCCTCAAGAAACTTGTTTTTAGGTTGGATACCTCGAGCGAGAACCGAGGTCGCTTTTCCCCATGTCCCGCCGATGGCGTCCGTTTCAAGTTGGCCTACGGCCTGGGCGTTTTCGATGAAGTCGAAAAAGAATAGATGGGGCCTCGTTTCACGGGCGTAACTGAACCGATTCGGGTAGGGTGGCGATGTAATGACCGCCGAAACCTTCGGGCTATCCGGCAGCACAGACCCCAACTCCTTACTGTTACCGCGGTAGATGGCCACGTCCGCTGAGGGTAGCTGGGCAACAGCCTGTAGATCAGCAGCCATGTGCCGGAACTGCCGTTGAAGCACCTCGCCGAGATCGACGGTGGGCAACGACTCTTTGGCAAATGTCAAGGAGACGTGATTGTGCTTGGCATTACTCACTGGTACGAGCACGGCGAGGACGGCCATCTTTATGAGATCCAGATGTTGTATCTCAACCCTAAAGCTCCTGACGATCTTTCGTAGACAGACGAGTTGTGCCATATTACCGGGAGACCACCACCGCTCTGGGAAGCTGATCGGGGGGATGTCTGCGGCATGGGCGCGGAGATATTCCTCGGGATTCGACTGGAAGGGCACGTCCTTGAGTTCGGCGCGATAGGTGTCGATGAATTTCTTGAAGGCGGACTCGATCTCGTCGATGTTTGTGTAGGTATCGGTCTTCACCGTGCCGACGAAATGCAGGTACGGGTTGATCTCGACGCTGCACGCCCGGATGCCCCTATACTTCATGCAAAGCGGGACCGTGCCGACGCCGCTGAATGGGTCCAGCACGAAGTCGGACGCCGACAGCTTGAAGTGGTCGGCAATGTCGTGGGCCAGCCGAGGCGAGAAGCTGGGCGTCAGCCTATACCACCGATGAATCGGCAGGTCTAGTTTCCCTTGGAACGTGACCGACCTCGTAGTCCGGTTCGTGAAGGTCGGCTCCATGTCGAACAGGGTTCGCTGTATCAAGTTGTCACGCTTCACAGAAGGTCAATTACGCATGATTTGAAATGTATTGTACATCGGATCGGAAGCGGCGATCAAGTTATTCCGACCCCCAGCGCCCGCGCAGCCGCTCGATTTGTTCAGCCATCGTCCGCGGCGCTTTCGGCGTCTTGTGCCCCAATCGGCCCTCAACCTTCAACCACACGACCACTGGCCCAGGTCCCGTTAGCGCCGCGGCCGCTCCGACTCGCCATGTTTCCAAGCTCTCGAACGTATAGACGCGCTTGATCCCCGCACCGCGGGCCAGCAGAGCGAAATCGGCGTGTCCCGCACCGGCTGTCTGCTGCCCTCCCGTCACTTCGTACAGACCGTTGTCGAGGATCAGCAAATAGACGTCGGCGGGGTGCGTCGCCAGGGTCACCAGAACGCCGAGGTTCATCAATGTGCAGCCGTCGCCGTTGAGCACGATGGCGCCGCGATCCGGTTGAGCCAGCGCCAGACCAAGCCCGAGAGACGGGGCCTGTCCCATCGATGAGGGAACGAACGTGAAGTCGAGCGGCGTATCGGAAAAGCGCGGCCAGATACCGGCCGAACTCATGGTCGTGACGACGATTCGGTCGCCGCGGTGGGCGGCCAACACTTCCAGCGCCTCGGCTTGCGTCATCATCGTGGTTTACCGTTTGGCGATAGACGTCACTCCGGCAGCAACACTGCGCCGGCGCGTTTCTCCAGCCTGCGCCTGTCGATACGCGGCCGCAAGGTCTGCTGCGGTGCTGTCGCTTTTCAACAGTACGTACGGAATCTGCCACGCTCGGAGGATCGGTTCCGTGTAGACGGGGCAAGTGTCAGTGCTGGTCCCCTGCTGGTGAGTGAACCAGCTGCGGACACCGACGACGAAGAACAACGGCAGCTTGAGATCGTAAATGAAATTGCGGAGCGAATCGCCAGCCTCGAACAGGCCGGTACACTGAAGAACTACGATCGGACGTCGGCCGCCGAGATGCAGTCCCGCCGCGACGGCGAATGCTTCGCCTTCACGGCAGACTCGGATAAGTCGAAGATTGGGATCGTCGCGCAGAGCCGATTCCCAGCGACCGATCTCGCTGTCTGGGATCCAGACGACGTCGGTCACCCCAGATCCCTTCAGGGCGGCGACCACAGACGGTCCGTCGAGCATGGGCTGCCTCTTTCGGCATTGCCGCTCGCGGCTTAGAGTCGGCTGTTGCTAAGCCGTAAGCGGCGGGGAAATCACTCGTTCCGATGCGCCTGGTGGCAGGTCTTGCAGGTCTGCTCTTCCATCTGCTTCCACGCGGCAAAAGCGGTCCCTTTGTCGCGCTTCGCCACCGTTTGGTCGAGCGCGGCGGCGGCGGCGGCAAACGCCTTGGCCTGTTTCTCAAACGACGCCTTGTCGCCCTTCGGCGGAGTATGTTTCGCCAGTCCCGCGGTGAGACGGACGATCTCCTGGCTCATCTTGCGGGCATCGGCCCAGACCGGCTCGTCGTCGCGCAGTCCCCCGGCCGAGTTTGATGTAGAGACCGCTCGAGCCGTCGCCGATCTTCTTCATCGTGTCTTTGAGTTCCGACCCCTTGTCGCCCTGCGCCACCAACGGGGCCGCTCAGCCAGGCCAGCAGTGCCGTTAACGCCAGGCTTCCCGCAATCACGCGCATCATGGTCGGCTCCTTGCTTGGGACAGATGGTAAGAGCAAAGGGCGAGCCGACCGGATCGATTCCGGTTGACCCGCCCTTCGATTCAGCGACTACTTATCCTTCGGAGGCGGCGGCGGCCGATGGACGCTATGGCAATCCATGCACTTGACGGCCTTGCTGTAGGCCGCGGCGGCGCCATCCTTCTTCGCGGCAACGTCCTTGGCCGCGGCGAGCAGCGCCGTGGTCTTCGTCTTCCACGAATCCTCATCGCCCTTCGGCGGTTTGTTCTTGCCGAGATCCTCGTAAGCCACGAGGAGATCCTTCACTTCCCCCTCGCTGAGCGTCCCCGCCCCGAACTTCTTGCAGAGCGGATCCTCGCCCTTCGGGGCAAAGTGGAACTTCTTCATGATCACCTTGATCGTCTGCGGCTTCTCTTCTTCTTCTCCTCGGCGATGCCCACGCCGAAGAGGCTAACGGCCAGGGCCGCCAGCAGCCAATACTTTACGGTGCGCATCTCAACTTTCCCCTTGTGCATGTTGTCGAACCGACGCTCTCCGACGCCACCCAGCGGGAGAGACACCGTTGTTTCGACGCCCCTGCGGGTTTGATTATTCGAGGGGGTGCGCGATTATGGTGGCGTCGTCCGGGAGGTAGTGAAGTATGTACTGCCCGACGCGGTCGGTGTCAACTCCCGCCATTCCGAGTTCGCCGCACCACGGGAGCGGCGATCGTAGAATGAGTGCATGGACACGCTCGAAACGCGAATCAAGGCTGAAGCCCGCCGCATCGGGTTCGAGCCTGTCGGCATCGCTCCCGCGGCCCCAGCCGATGACTTCGACCGTCTGCGCGACTGGCTGGCCCGCGGCTTTGCCGGCGAAATGGACTACCTGCACCGCCATGCCGACGCGCACGGCCATCCGTCCTCCGTTCTGCCGGAGGTGCGAAGCGTCGTCATGGTCGCGCTGAATTACAACGACGCGGCACCAGCCCCAAACGCCAGCGCGGGGATCCATCGAGGCAGGGTTGCCCGCTATGCCCGTGGTCCGGATTACCACGACGTGCTGCGCGAGCGCTTGAACCGTCTGCTTGCCTGGCTGCAACAAGAACAGCCGGGTTGCCGCGGCCGCGGCGTCGTGGATACCGCACCGCTGCTGGAACGCGATTTCGCACGCCGGGCGGGACTCGGCTGGACCGGCAAGAACACCATGCTCATTAACAAGAAACTGGGCAGTTATCTTTTCCTGGGCGCCTTGCTCGTGGATCTGGACTTGCGCCCGGATGCGCCGTTCACCGCCGGTCATTGCGGCACCTGCACCGCCTGTCTCGATGCCTGTCCCACGCAGGCCTTCGTCGGTCCTGGCCTCCTCGATGCCCGCCGCTGCATCAGTTACTTGACTATCGAGCTGCGCAGCGACGTGCCGGAAGACTTGCGCCCTGGCATCGGCGACTGGCTCTTCGGCTGCGACGTGTGCCAGGAGGTCTGTCCCTGGAACCGCAAGGCTCCGCCAGCGACGGCCTATCCGGCCCGGACGGACCTCGAAACGCTCGACCCGATCGAGTTAGTCTGGCCTGTCGCCGGAGGATTTTCGACGGCGTTTCCGCGGCACGGCGCTGACCCGACCGAAGCGAGCGGGATTGTTACGCAACGCGGCGCTGGTGCTGGGCAATCGCGGCGATGCAACGGCGCTGCCGGCACTGCGGCAGGCATTGCACGATGCCGAATCGCTGGTCCGTGAGGCAGCCCGCTGGGCGATCGCGCGGATCGAAGAACGACAACACACCTGCATTGTTTAGCCGCGAGCTTTTGCGAGCGCTGCGTGTAGCGCTCGCGAAAGCTCGCGGCTAAACCGGAGACCAATTGATGCCGAAGCGCATTGATCGCTGGGCCAAATGGTCGCTGCTGCTGGCATTTGGACTGGCGTCGCTCGGGGTGTATCTTCAACAGTGGGGCCGGGCGCCGTTCTGGGGCGGTTTGTTGCTGGCGTTCGGCGAAGCGGCCCTGGTCGGCGGCCTGGCCGACTGGTTCGCCGTGCGCGCTTTGTTCGTCCATCCGCTCGGCCTGCCGTTTCCGCACACCGCCGTGATTCCACGCAATCGTCGCCGGATCACCCGCGCAATCGGCGAGTTGCTGCTCAACGAATGGCTGCCGCTGTCGTCGCTGCGCTCCCGGGTCGCGGCGTTCGATTTCGTCGGCGCCGGGCTGTTGCCGCTGGTCGATCCATTGCGTCCGCGCTTCCGCGAGGTGCTGCGCGATCTCGGTCAGGAGCTTCTCAACCACGTCGCCCCGGCCGACTTGGCCCGCCTCGCCGCGCGCGGTCTGACGGAGGCGGTCGAGTCGGAGCCGATGCGCTCGTTTCTCGCGGAACTGATCCGTGGAGCCCGTGAACGCCGTCTGCTGGAGCCGTTGCTCGACGACGGGCTTCGGAAGATGCAGCAGTGGGCCGCGTCGCGACAGACGTGGCACCTGCTGCGGCGCCACCTCGCTCGCGCCTCCGACGCTTATCAGGAGCGCGGCCTGGCCCGGACGCTGGCCTTCAGTGCCGCCGAGCTGTTCGGCGGCCTGGACCTCGATGGTGCGGCGACCGATTTGCAGCACGAGTTGCACCGTTTCCTCGGCGATCAGCTGACCGGCCCGAGTCCCGTAAAAGACGCCGTCGAACGCGGCTTGATCGGCGTCGAACAGCGGCTGCGGACCGACCCCGGTTATCTCGAAGAGGTTCGCGCCGTCGTGCTGCGCAACAGGGCACCGGAGCACTGGCTTCCATGGTCGAAACGGTCCTGTCCGCGCTGCGTCAAGAGGGGTTGCGCGAACTGGAGCGCGAAGATTCGCGTCTGCTGACGAATGCCGTCGCAGCACTCGACGGTTGGCTGGCGCGGCTCGGCGACGACGTGAAGTTGCGCGAGCAGTTCAACGACTGGTGCCGGCGTCTGGCGACGTCGTTGCTGGAAAAGCATCATCCCATTCTGGGCAACCTCGTCGAAGAGCAGATGAACCGCATGACGGATGAGGCTCTCACGCAGCTGATCGAGTCACACGTCGGGGAGGATTTGAACTGGATTCGCCTGAATGGGACATTCGTCGGCGGGCTGATCGGGGTGGGGTTGTATCTGTTGTACTGGCTGGTGAAGGCGAGTTAGATTTATCGTTTCGCTCGCCCAACGCGCCTATTACTCCCCTCTCTCCGGTACTCCGGGGAGAGGGGTCGGGGGTGAGGGGCGAACCGCGGAGCAGTGTGATGGTCCTCACCCCTCACCCCCGACCCCTCTCCCCGGAGTACCGGAGAGAGGGGAGTAATGCTGCGGTGTTAACCCGGTTCGCTCGCCGCCAATTCTTCGCGCAGTGCCGCCAGCGCCCGCATCTGCAACATGCGGACAGCGCCCGCGGTGCGTTCCATGCGCCGTGCGACCTCCTCGGCGGGCAGTTCCTCGAAGACGCGCAGCAGCAACACCGTCTGATAGTCCGACGGCATCCGTGACAGGGCGTCGGCGAGGCGCACGGCCGACTCGCGCTCGGCGGCGGCGTGGGACGGCGACGGACCGTCTCCGGCCAGACAGTTGCCCAGGGCCAGCGACGATTGATCGACGCCGGCCTGCATCTGCTCCAGCGATACTTCACGGGCGGCGTCGCGCTGCTGGGCGGCGAAGTGGCGTGCCTCGTTGAACAGGTTGTGGGCCAGGATACACCGCAGCCAGGCCAGCAGCTCCGCCTCACGGCTGCCCTGGAACTCGCCGAAGTCACGGTGAGCTTCGAGCAGCGTCTGCTGCACGATGTCGGACGGGTCGCACTTGGTCCGCAGATGCCGGCCGAGTTCGGCGCGAGCCAGGACCTGGAGATAGTGCCGGTAACGGTCGAAGAGTTGCTCCCGCGCGGGTGCTTCGCCCTGGCGGCAGCGGCGAATGAGTTCGGAGGCGGCTTCAGCAGGGGACATGACACGCGGCCCTCCCGGTCAGGAGCGCGATCGGATGCGCAACGTCAACTCCTCTACGGAAATGATACGCGGTGAAGCCGATTCCGGTTTCGTCGCCGAAGCAGTCCGTTTGCCGCAACCGCACCCGCCGCAACTGCCTTTCCCGCTGAACCAGGTACGCCACGTCTGCCGGGCGATGTAGGCGGCAGCACCGGCGACGCACAGGATAACGAATGGTAGTTGCCAGTCCATCGTTCGGCCCTCGCTTCTGGCCGCTTCCTGAGCACGCAGCGCAAGCAAGTGCCCACCTGCTTGCGCTGCGTGCTCAGGAAGCGGCCAGAAGCGTCCCCACCTGATATGTTGCCAACGCCCCGAGGTACGCCAGCACCGTCATGTAGATGAACGTAAACACCGGCCAGCCCCAGCTTCTTGTCTCGCGGCGGATCACCGCCAGCGTCGAGGCACACTGGCAGCAGAGGGCGAAGAACACCATCAGCGACAACGCCGCCGGGACCGTGAAGACCTTGCGGCCGGTGCCGTCCCACTTCGCCTGCTCGCAGTCTAGCTCCCAGCTCGCGACACCGCACTCGCGATGTCGTCCGCCTCGACCTTGCCCGACCTGGTACACGATGCCGAGCGTGCCGACGACCACCTCCGGGCGGGAAACTGGCCAGGGCGGCTACCGCGATGCGCCAGTCCCAGCCGAGCGGCTTGACGGCCGGCTCGATCGCATGGCCGAATCGGCCCAGGAGGCTCGCGCCTTCCACTCGGCCTGGATCTCGTTGATCTTCTCCTTTTTCGTCCTCGTCCGTTGCATCTGCTTGCTTCACCTCGGCGATCCGCTCCTCGTATTTGCGTCCTTGATCGTCCGTGTGCGGGAAGTAGAGCAGCGCCCAGACCAGCACCATCGTCGCCAGGATCATCGTCCCGGCCCGGCGAATGAAACGCCCAGCCGCTGTCGTACACCCGGCCGGACCACCATGCGCAACAACGGGCCTTTTGTACAGCGGCATCTCCATGACAAAGGCCGGCGTCTCTCCGCGCAGGAGCGTCCTTTTCAGCGCGAGGGCCACCAACGGGGCGAGGACGATGCCGATGGCGTACATGCAGAACATCGTCAGTCCCGGCACCCACCAGGGATAGCCCTTCGGTCAGGAACGCACCGATCAGCAGGATGTAGACCGGCAACCGGGCGGAGCAGCTCATCAGCGGGGCGACGAGGATCGTGGCGAAGCGGTCGCGGCGATTCTCGATAACGCGCGTCGCCATGATGCCCGGCACCGCACACGCCACCGACGACAGCATCGGAATGAACGATTTGCCGCTCAGGCCGCAGCGCGACATGAGCTTGTCCATCAGGAAGGCGGCCCGGGCCATGTAGCCGCAGTCCTCCAGCACGGCGATGAAGCCGAAGAGGATCAGAATCTGCGGCAAGAACACAAGGACGCTGCCGACGCCTTCCAGGACGCCGTCGAGCAACAGGCTGGTGAACAGCCCCGGACGGCAGCACGATCGTCCAGCCGCTCGGCCAGCAGGTCCTTGCCGTCGCCGATCACTTTCATCAGCGGCTTGGCCCAGGTGAAGATCGACTGGAAGACAACGAACATCACCGCGAGGAAGATGAGCGTGCCCCAGACCTTGTGTGTCAGAATGCGGTCGAGGCGATCGGTCCAGGTGACGGGGCGGACCTTCGGGCTCTCGACGCAGCCGGCGGTGATCTGGCGAATCCAGCCGTAGCGGGTCTTCGCTTCGACCGCAGGGACCGGGCAACCGGCTGCGGCGAGGCGCTGGCGGGCTTCGGAAATTGCAAATGCAGACTGCAAATGCATGCCATTGCCGGAACTGTCGCTCAGCCGTTTCTCGTGATAGCCGCCGGCGTCGAGCAGCAGGCGGCGGACCAGGAAGTGCGGCACCTCTTCGCCGAGCGTTCCTCGCAGAGCAGCGACTTCTTCGTTCGGAATGCTTCCGGAAACGAAGCGTCGGCTCGTCGCGCCATTTGCAAGTTCGCAATTTGCAGTCTGCGATTTGCAATATCGCCTCTTGCAGCGCGTCCAGCCCGATCCTCCGATTCGCCTGGATCGGCACGACGGGCACGCCGAGGCTCTTCGACAGGTTCTCCACGTCGATGCGCAGTCCTTGTCCCTGGCCACATCGATCATGTTCAGGGCGACGACGACGGGCACGCCCAGCTCCATCACCTGGCTGGTCAGGTACAGGTTGCGGTCGAGGTTGGAGGCATCCACGATGGAGACGACGACATCCGGCCGGGCTTCGCCCTGCTGCCTGCCGAGGATCACGTCCACGGCGACCATCTCGTCGGGGCTGCGCGGCGCAAGGCTATAGGTGCCGGGCAGGTCGATCAGCTCGAACGGCTGGCCGCCGCAGGTCATCGAACCTTTCTTCGTCTCGACGGTGACGCCGGGATAGTTGCCGGTGCGTTGGCGCAGGCCGGAGAGGGCGTTGAAGAGCGTGGTCTTGCCGGTGTTGGGATTGCCGACGAGAGCGGCCGACAATTTCTTGTCCCGGGACACGGGTCGGCTCGCTTCAAGGAGAGTGTCGGCGAGGAGCGGTCATGACACGAGACTTTCGGCATTGCTCCCCTCGCCCCGGAGTACCGGGGCGACGGGGAGAAAGCGGTTTAGCGGAGAACGGTCACCAGGATGCGTGCGGCTTCCGTTCGCCGCAGACTCAGGCGGTAGTCGGCAAGGCGAATTTCCAGCGGGTCACCGAGGGGGGCAAAACCCACGACTTCGATCTCATCGCCTTCGAGGAGACCCATCTCCATGAGACGCTGCACGAGGGAATCGTCGCCCTTGAAGGATTCGATCCTTCCGCGCTGGCCGACGGCAAGCTGATCGAGCGGGACCATGAGAGCCGTCTCTGTTCCAGATTAGTCTGCGAGTCCGCAGCGCCAAGCAAGGACGAGCGGCACGGCTTCCGCGGTGTTCCTGCTCGTCCTTGCTTGGCGCTGCGGACTCGCAGGATGGAGCTCAGCAAGCGACCGGGCGGACGAGAATCTGCATGGCACATTCGCCGCGAACCGACAACCGGCAGCCGCCAATCTGGAACAAACAGGGACAGCCCGACTGGAGCATCCGCAGACGGCACCCCGCGCACACCCATCTCGGCCAGGCGACAGACCCAGCCCGGTTCGCCGGAAACCTCATGCACATCCGCCCATTCGCCGGGTTGGAGCAGTTCGAGAGGAAGGATATGTTCAGAGTTCATGGCAAGAATCCGGTAGGGTGGGAGAGATTCAATCTTGTTGAGACTGAATCTCAATCTAAGTTTACCGGATCTGTTGGCGATGTCAAGTCGAGATCGACGGAAAAAGGAAGAAGGAAGAATCACTCGTTCTGCTATTCGTCGCCGCTCGGTTTCCGCCGATTCGCCTTCCGCTGGGACTGCTGCCGTTTGTTCGTCAAGCGGCGTTGCCGTGATCCCTTGCTCGGCTTGGTCGGTCGGCGCGGCCGGGGAGTGTGGAGAGCATGCACCACCATCTCCCGCAGCCGGGCGAGACAGTCCTCGATGTTCTTCGCCTGGTCGCGGAAACGCTGTCCGTGAATCACCAGGTCCCCTTCGGTGGTGATACGATTCGCCTCCTGAGTTCGCAGCCGCTGCCTTACTTCCTCGGGAAGGGAGGTGTTTGCGGTAAGGCTCCAGTGCAGGACGGCCTTGCTCGCCACCTTGTTGACGTTCTGTCCGCCCGGTCCGCCGGAACGGGCGAAGGTGAAGAGCAGTTCTTCATCGGGGATGGTAACCGTCTCGGTAATCTCCATGCGGTCATTGTAAGAAATGTTTAGCCGCGAGCTTTTGCGAGCGCTTGCTAAAGCGCTCGCAAAAGCTCGCGGCTAAACGCGGTCGTTTTTTTTGGTTGCACGGCGGACGGGACTGCTTTACCCTCGTGCATGGGAAAATGGGCCCTTGTTGTTCTTCGAGGAGTCGCGCATGTCCACGGACCCCAATGCTCCCAAAACCGACGTCCCGGAGCGTAAAACACTCTGGAATACGATTCTCACCGCAACGCCGATCCTTCTGACGGTGGTCGGCACACTGCTCGCCAGCCGATCGTCGAGCGAGATGACGCAGGCCATGTATTACCGCTCCGTGGCCGCCCAGAACCAATCCAAGGCCAGCGATCAATGGGCGTTCTTCCAGGCGAAGCGTGTGCGCGGCACGATCCAGCAGATGTTCGCCGAGCGCGGGGCCTTCCTCCCTGCCACAGAGTTGGCGGTGGCCAACCGGCTGCCGAAGGCGCTTGAACGCAGCGGTTCCGAGGCGAAGACACTCCTTGACACTGTGGACGCTGCCCTGAAATCCAGCGGCGCGAACTCGGGATCGGACCTCGAAACGCTGAAGCGGGCGGTTGTGAAGTATCAGGCCGAAGTGCATTCCGCCGTCAAGGAAGCGAAGAAGTCACAAACTGCGATCACCCAACTCCTCGGTGCGAAAGACTCATCGCCGGAGACGGTGGAGGAAGCAGCCGCGGTCCAGGCGGGATTGACGTACCTGACATCGACCAAGTTGCCGGTGCCGGCTGACGAGCCAAAGGATGGGCCGCGCAAGGTCGTCGATGCCGTCCTTGATAAGCAGATTCTCGAGGTACTCGAAGCCTCTCGACAGCTTGAGAAGCTTAAAGAGGTCCATGATGAGAAGCAGGATGCGAAAATCGAGGATCAGCGAAAAGAAGTTGAGAAACTGATCCGCAAACTGAGCGATGCGAAAATCCGCAACGCGATCGAAACGGCTGAGGCCAAGGCCGTGAAATTCGATAAAGGCACGGACCCGGCGACGAAAGCCATCCGGAAGGTCGAAGGGATGTTGCAGACTCAGCAAGCGGTCCTCCGTCCGGTCCTGGCGGCCGCAAACGAAGTGGAAATGGCCGTTCAGGACCTACCCGCCGACGGCAAACTGAGCGATGTCCGCAAGTCAGCGGATATACTCCAGACCTCGGTAGGCCGGCTCGAAACCGAGATCAGCAGCGTGTCGAACCGTTTCAAGGAGGCGCACTGCGATTTCGATGTCCGCCGCTACGGCCGAGAGGGAAACTTCAATCTGGAAGTGGCCGCGCTATATGAGCTGCAGGTTTATAAATCGGCGCTGTCGTCGGATCAACATCGCGATCGCAGCACGTTCTACATGTACGCCATGTTGGCGGCCCAGGCCGGGGTGACGATCGCCACGTTCGGCCTGGCGGTGCGACAAAAAAGCATCTTCTGGGCGCTGGCGACCGCCGCCGGAGTTACGGCGATCACCATCGCCATTTTTGCGTACCAGTTCATTTGAGGTTCCATATTTAGCCCCCAGCGAGTCGCCGGGGGCTAAATACACTGTCAACAACATGAAAACCACGCCACTCATACCCCCGTTGGCCCTTCTGCTCGCGGCCGTCGCCTCGTCCCTGGGACGCGGGGCAGACGCTGCCAAGGATGCGCCGTTGGACATGAACTACCTTCGCAAACACGCCGAGACGCGCAGGCTTCACCGTCGGTCGGCCCGTGCGCCCCAAACCGACTCCCGACGGCACGAGCGTCCTGTTTCTGCGGACCACGCCGCCCAGCACGAAGCTCGCCCTGTTCGAGTTCGACGTTTCGACCCGGAAGACGCGCGAACTGCTGGCGCCGGATACCGTCCTGAAGGGAGCCGAGGAGAACCTGTCGCCCGAGGAGAAAGCACGCCGCGAGAGGATGCGCGTCGCTTCCGGCGGCTTCACCGACTTCCAGCTCGATGAAGCAGGTAAACAGGTGCTGCTCGCCCTCTCCGGCCGGCTCTTCGTCTACGATCGCGCCGCCGCTAAGGTGCGCGAACTGGCGACCGGCGGAAACGTCATCGACCCGAAGTGGCGGCCGGATGGCGGCGCGGTCGCCTATGTCCGCGATCATGACGTCTACGTGTTCGACCTGGCCGCGAACAACGCGAGCAGCGCATTACCCGCGGCGGCACCGAAAAGAAGTCGCACGGACTCGCCGAATTCGTCGCCCAGGAGGAGATGCACCGCTTCACCGGCTACTGGTGGTCGCCGGACGGCAAGCACATCGCGTATGAGGAAGCGGACGCGGAGGGCGTCGAGGTCTGGCACGTCGCCGATCCGTTTCGGCCGGAAGCGAACCCGCAGTCGTTCTTCTACCCGCGGCCCGGCAAGGCGAACGTGAAGGTGCGTCTCGGCATCATCCCCGTTGCGGGCGGCGACACCGTCTGGGTCTCATGGGACACCAAACGCTACGAATACCTGACGGGAGTTCGCTGGGACACGCATGGGCCGTTGACCATCACGGTGGAAGACCGTCTGCAACAGGAGATCGCTTTGCTGCGCGTCGATCCCGCAACCGGCAAGACGACGGAGCTGGTCCGCGAGAAGGATGCGACCTGGCTGAATCTGCATCAGGACGTGCCGCACTGGCTGAACGACGGCGACTTCCTCTGGACGACGCAAACCGCGAATGGTCCGCAGCTGCAGCGCTATCAACCCGACGGCACACTGCGCCGGGTGATCGTGCCGGCTGAGCGGAGCTATCGCGGCATCGTCGCTGTGCTGGAAAAAAAGAACCTGATCGTCTGCCAATCCGGTGCGGACCCAACGACCTCCACCGTCGTCCGCTTCCCGCTGAACGGCGGCCAGGCGAAATCGGACCCTGTCCATAAGGAATCGGCCGGCCTGCAAAGCGCCACCTTCTCCGAGGACGGCTCCATCTACGTGCTGACCGCGACGACGCCTGCGCAAGATGCCGCAGGCGCACGTGTTTTCCGGCGATGACAAAGAGATCGGGGAGTTGCCATCGGTTGCAGAAGAACCGCCGTTCACGCCGAACGTGTCGATCCAGAAGCTCGGCGGCGGCGACGGCTTCTACATCGCCATCGTTCGGCCGCGGAACTTCGACGCCAAGAAACGCTATCCCGTGCTGCTCTACGTCTACGGCGGCCCGACAGCCCTGGTGGTGCAAGCGGCGATGGGAAACTGGCTGCTGCCGCAGTGGCTGGCGGATCAGGGTTTCATCGTCGCCGTGGTGGACAACCGCGGCACCCCGCATCGTGGCCGCAACTGGGAACGGGCCGTGTACGGCAAGTTCGGCAGTGTACCGTTGGAGGATCAGATCGACGGACTGACGGCGCTGGTCGAGAAGTTTCCCGAAATGGACCGGGAGCGTATCGGCGTCTACGGCTGGTCGTTCGGCGGTTACATGTCGGCTCTGGCGGTATTGCGGCGACCGGATGTGTTCAAGGCCGCCATCGCCGGCGCCCCGGTGACCGACTGGGAAGACTACGACACGCACTACACCGAACGGTATCTCGGGCTGCCGAAGGAGAACGCCGCGGCGTACAAGGAGGCGTCGTTGCTGACTTACGCAGCGGAGCTGAAACGACCGCTGCTACTGGTCCACGGCACGGCCGACGATAACGTCTACTTCCGCCACACGCTGAAACTGACCGATGCGTTGTTTCGGGCGGATCGTGAGTTCGACGTGCTGCCGCTGTCCGGAATTGCGCACCGCGGTCCTGCGCTGGTGCCGCAGCATTTGTTCGGACGCTACGCCGCGTTTTTTCACAAACATTTGGGAGGGCCGGAGGAGAAAAAGGCGCGGCCGCCGTGGTGATGGTATTTGCTTGCGTTTCGCGGCTTACTCGAAGAACCGCTGTAAAGGCACGCGGAAGCCGGGCAGGACTTCGGACAGATCGAGTTCGCCGTCCGCGGCAATCGAGAACGGCGGACCGTCCGACGGGAACAAATGTGCCATCGCCGTCTGCTCGTCCAGAACGCAGACCAGGGTCACACCTGCGTTATGGTACTCATGCACCTTGTTCATAATGGCCTTCCAGCGGTCGCTCGGGGAACGAACCTCGATGGCCAGGTCCGGTGGCGCGTCGATGTAACCAAGGGGCATCGGGCCGCGCGGCACCTTGGAATAGCTGTAAAAGGCGACATCCGCCCCGCGGACCGTGTCCGGATCCCGTTCCGTTATGACACCGGCGTCGTTGGAAATGACGTGCCCAGTCGGGTTGTCTTCTTGGATCCGCTGCAAGATGTAAGAGGATTTCGCACAAATCTGACCGTGGCGCGGTGTCGGTACGGGCATTTCAACAGGCACTCCCTTGACCAGTTCGGTTGGTTTGCCGTTGTCGAGCGTGAGGCGGTACTCTTCCGCCGTCATCAACTTCGGTAGTGTCGCGGTTGACATGGCAACTCCTCATTACTGACCAAACATAAGATAACATAAACGAGACGTACCGCCCGACACAAGCCGAACCGCGGAGGCCGTCATGTCCGACCTGTCCACCGAGCAGCGTGAGCGCGTCCGAGCCGCCGTGCGCAACAGTCCCGCCGCGATGACCATGCAGCTCGCCCGGCAGCTCGGCGTGCCCGAGGTTGAAGTGATTCGCGCCCTGCCGGATGGCCGCGCCGTTGAACTGAATACGACGCGCTGGGAAGAGTTGATCCGTGCTTTCGAGCAGCTCGACGACGTGCATGTCATCGTGTCCAACAGCAGCGTGACGAGCGAGGTGGTCGGCCGATTCGGCGGGTTCAGCACCTGGGGCGAGTTCTTCAACGTCCAGAGCGGATCGATCGACATGCACATCCGCCACGCCCGGTTGGCGGCCGTCTTCGCCGTCGAGAAGCCGAGCCACATCGATGGTGTCAGCACGTTGTCGTTCCAGTTCTACGACCGCGATGGTGCGGCGGCGTTCAAGGTGTTTGTCAGCTTCGGTGGGTCGGCCACACCACCGGAACGAGCGGCGCTGTTCGCCGAAATGCGCGAGCGGTTTCGGAAGGGGTAACGCTTCGCACTCCGACACAATAAGATGGAGTTTGTCCTTGCCTCTCCGCTGCATCAGTCGCGGTGAATATCGTCTCGACACTGGGGAGATAACATGAGCAAGCGGGTTTCGATCTGGCAGTTCGCGCTGGCCCTGTCGCTGCTCCTGACAGCCTCAAAGGTTGTGTATGCGGACGAGGAGAAGGTGCCGCTGGACAAAGTGCCCAAGGCGGTCCTCGATGCCGTGAAGGCAAAGTTCCCGGAAGCCAAAATCAACGGTGCCGAGAAGGAGACCGACAAGGAAAAGAAAACGGTCTACGAAATCAACATCTCGATCAAGGACCAGAAAGCCGATATCACCGTCACCCCGGAAGGCAAGATCGTATCTGTCGAGAAGGTGATCGCCGTCAAGGACATGCCGAAGCCCGTGGCCGAGGCACTGGAGAAGAAGTATCCGAAGGCGACCATCAAGCAGGTTGAGGAGATCAGCGACGGCGCGGATAAGATCACGAAGTACGAGGCTGTGATTATCACCGCCGATAATAAGACACTTGAAGTCTCGTTCGATCCGTCCGGAAAGTTCCTCGAAGAGGAGAAGAAGGAAGACAACAAGGGCGATAATTAATCCCCGTTTCAGACCGGCTGTAATGATCCTTCCAGGAACTTCATGATGTCGGCGCCAACTGGATCTCTTCGCTTGCCACTACGTCAATCGCATACTGAAGGCAGGCGCGAATAGCATCGGGATCGAGGTCCGGATAGTAATCCCGAATGATCTGCGAAACGCGAAGCCCGTCACGGACGAGTTCCAGCACGTTCTGTACCGGAATTCGTGTCCCAGCCACGCACGGTTTCCCGAAATGAATCTGTGGATTCACGTTAATTCGCTCGTTCATGGTTCCTCCTGGAAAAGACGTCTCGTTTGCCAATCAAACCGACAACTTCTCCAGAAACGCCGTCGGGTCCGACAAATCGGTCAGCAGCAGGTCCGGCGCATGGGCCGCCAGTTCCGCCGTCGAGTGCCAGCCCGTCGCCACAGCTGCCACACTGGCGCCGATGGCTCGCGCACAGCGCACGTCCAGCGGCGTGTCGCCGATGACCCAGACGCGGTCCCGCACCATCGAACCGTTCAGCCGCAGCTGCACCGCGCCGACCGCTTCGTGGGCCACGTCGTCCCGGTCGAGATGGACGTCGCCGAAACCGCCGCAGGTGAAGTAGTCGTATAGACCGAAAAAGCCGAGCTTCACACGCGCCCCGGCCCGCACGTTTCCCGTCAGCAAGCCGACCAGAACGTCGTCGCGTTCGCTCAGCGTTTTCAAGAGGTCCGCGATGCCCGGCAGGACGCGCCCCTGGAGGCTGTGCAATCGACGCGGCAGATGCGCCGAGATAAGCGGCGATGAGTCGCTCCCAGTTCTCGGCCGTGTCGGGGAGGGAGTACATCGCAAACAGGTCGCGCACAATGGCGCGATCGGTGCGGCCGCTGAGAGACAGTTTCTCGATGGCGTGCGGAATGCCGAAGACGTCGGCCAGTGCGTCTTCCAAAGCGGCCTTGCCGGCGCCTCCGCTGGAGATCAGCGTACCATCGATGTCGAACAGGCAAACGTACATCGGGATGATCCTTGTCCTGCCGCGAGCGGCAACCGTTCCAGTCAGCGTATCGACCTGCCGCCGAATCGACCGCAACAGCGGACACATTTCTTCGCAGACACTTGCATTCCTCGTGATTTCGCCATACAGTGGCGCATCGTGTTTCAACTACTCGTGAGGGAAGGAAGTTCGACGTGCTGCTCCTCCCAGCCATCGACCTGCGCGGCGGCCAGTGCGTGCGCCTTCAGCAAGGCGATTACGCGCGCGAGACCGTGTTCGGAGCCGACCCGGCGGCAATGGCACGCCGCTGGGTCGAGCAGGGCGCCGCTTTCCTGCACCTCGTCGATCTCGACGGCGCGAAGGAGGGTCGCCCGATCAACGGTCCCAGCGTTCGCGCCATCGTCGCGGCGGCCGGCGTGCCGTGCCAGCTTGGCGGCGGCATTCGCACTGAGGCCGCTGTCGAGGAAGCGCTCGGTTGGGGCGTTACGCGCGTGATCCTCGGCACGCGCGCTCTGCAAGACCCGGCGTGGTGTGAGTCGATGTGCCGGCGATTTCCCGGCCGCGTCGCCCTGGGCATCGATGCACGCAACGGCCTGGTCGCCGCTCAGGGCTGGCTCGAAACATCCGATTGCAAGGCAATCGACCTTGCGCGCCGTTGTGCTGAGTGGCCGCTCGCCGCCATCATCTACACCGACATCAGCCGCGACGGCATGTTGCAGGGACCGAACGTCGAAGCGACGGCCGAGATCGCTGCGGCGGTGCCGATCCCAGTGATCGCCTCCGGCGGTGTTACCACGCTGGACGACGTAGCTCGCCTCGCCGGCCGGGGATTGGCCGGTTGCATCATCGGGCCGCGCCTTGTATGAAGGCCGGCTCGATCTCGCCGCCGCAATTGAAATCGCCAATAAGGAGGGCCGCAATGGAACCACCAGGTAGCGATCCATCGTCCGACTCCTACGACCCGGGCGGGTTCCCCTGCCCTTGCCCCTGTGCCTGCCCGTGCCCGATTTGATTATCGGGCACGGGCAGGCGCAAGGGCGAGGGCACGGAATACCGGCCTCTGGGTTCGACGTGATCTCGTTTCTCTCCCACACCGAACATAGACCCAGCCCAGACCGGAGCCATCATGAGCAAGTACCAAGTTGCAGACATTCGGAACATCGCGCTCGCTGGACACGGGGCGTCGGGCAAGACTTCCCTTGCCGACGCCCTCCTGTTCGCGGCCAAGGCGGTGGATCGGCACGGCAGCGTCGATGACGGCACCTCCATCTCCGACTACGACGAGGAAGAACACAAGCGCCGCTTCTCCATCGACACCAGCGTGCTGCACCTCGACCTACAAGGGCAAGCACCTTCATCTCCTCGACACTCCCGGCTATCCCGATTTTGTCGGCGCCGCTCTCGGCGCTCTCACCGCCGTGGAGACAGTCATCGTCGTCGTGTCGGCCGTCAACGGCGTGCAGGTCAACACGCGGCGCATGTTCGCCGAGGCCGGCCGGCGCGGCGCCGCACGGATGCTCGTCATCAACAAGCTCGACGGCGACAACATCAAGTTCCCCGAGTTGCTGAAGATCATCCAGGACACTTTCGGCAAGGCCTGCGTCCTGTTCAACGCCCCGATCAGTCCCGGCCCAAAACTCAGCGGCGTCGTCAGCGTGCTGAACCCGCCCGCCTCGACTCCGGCCGGTTGCCCCGTCGATCTCGTCGCGGCCAAAGCGCAGGCCGTCGAGTGCATCGTCGAATGCGACGAAGAGTTGACGATGAAGTACCTCGAAAGCGGCGTCAGCGACGAGGAGATTGCCGACGTGCTGCCCAGGGCGATTGCCGCCGGCACCGTCATCCCGATCTTCTGCACGGCCGCGAAGAAGGACATCGGCATCGCCGAGCTGCTCGACGCCTTGTGTGCCGACGCCCTGTCGCCGATCCAGGGCAGGAAGCGCACCGCGCTCAAGGGTCAGGGCGACAGCGCCGCGGAGGTCGCGCTCGAACCCGATCCGAACGCGGAATTCGTCGGCCAGGTGTTCAAGACGCTGACGGACAAGTTCGTCGGCAACCTCAGCTTCATCCGCGTCTACTCGGGCACTTACAAGCCGGACCAGCCGCTGTTCAACGTCCGCACGCGGCAAGTCGGCCCGCACCGGCGGTCTGTCGCTGATGCAGGGCAAGACGTCGAAGCCGGTGCCCGAGGCCGAGCCCCGGCGACATCATCGCCGTCGCCAAGGTCGAGGACCTGCACATCGGCGACACCGTCAGCAACCACGCCGGCGCGCCGAAGTTGCCGCCCCTGACGTTCCCGACGCCGATGTTCGGCCTGGCCGTCGAACCGAAGGCACGCGGCGACGAGCAGAAGATCTCCGGCAGCTTGCAGAAGATCGCCAACGAGGATCCGACCTTCCACGTCACGCGCGACACCCAGACGAAGGAGATGGTCATCACCGGCATGAGCCAGCTGCACCTGGACGTGATGCAGAATCGCCTCAAGCGCCGCTTCGAGCTGGAGATCATCACGCACGACCCGAAGATTCCGTATCGCGAGACGATCATGAGCACGGCCGAGGCCGAGCACCAGCACAAGAAGCAGTCCGGCGGCCGCGGCCAGTACGCCAAGGTCCTGCTGCGCGTCTATCCGCTGCCGCGCGAGATCAAGACGAAGGAGGAGTTCTTCGAGAAGTTCGCCAACAAGTCGAAGTTCGAGAAGATTCGCGTCGATCACAGCCATTACGACGCCGGCGCACAACTTCGGCTTCATCGATCACATCGTCGGCGGCAGCATCCCGAACCAGTTCATCCCGGCCGTGGAAAAGGGCTGCAAGGAGCTGCTGGAGCGCGGCGCGCCTGGCCGGCTACCGCATTCAGGACGTGGCGGTCGAGGTCTACTTCGGCAAGGATCACGACGTGGACAGCTCGGAAGCCGCGTTCAAGACCGCCGGCCGCATCGCGTTCAAGAACGCCTTCCTGGCCGCCCGCCCGGTGCTGCTGGAGCCGATCGTCGAGATGGAAGTGACGGTGCCGTCGAAATACACCGGCACGATCCTCGGCGACCTGAACACGAAGCGCGGCCGCATCGAGAACCAGGACAGCCTGCCCGGCGACCTGGCGGTCATCAAGGCCATGGCCCCGCTGGCCGAGGTGACGCGCTACAAGGCGTCGCTGGGCAGCATCACGCAGGGCCAGGGGTCGTACACGATGGAGTTCAGCCACTACGACCAGGTGCCCGGCAACGTGCAGCAGCAGATCGTCAGCAAGGCGAAGCTCGGTCCGGACGAGGATGAGTGACGCGATTGATCCTGAGCACGCGGCGCCAGCAAGTGCGGCCGCATTTACTCCCCTCGCCCCGGTACTCCGGGGAGAGGGGTCGGGGGTGAGGGGTGAGCGACGGGGCCGTGTTCTGCCTCTCACCCCTCACCCCCGACCCCTCTCCCCGGAGTACCGGGGCGAGGGGAGTGCTCAACTTTTCCGTGTCGTCTCTCTATCATTTTCTGTTACAATCTCATTCGTACAACTTCGCATCGCAATCGAGAGACCCGTTGCATGTCAGCATTTATCAAGTTCATCACCGAGGACTGGTGGATCGCCGTTCCGATGTTCGGCATGTCGTTCACCGGCCTTTTCCTCGTCATCTGGCGCATGCTCCTGAACAATAACGCCGGCACGCAGCTGAACGTGTTCCTGCCGCAGTTCCAGGAGAGGCTGGATAAGGATGGCGTCGAGGGGCGCTGAAGATGTGCCGCGAGCGCACCGACATCATCCCCAGCCGGCTCTTCGTGGCGGGGCTGGACGTGCAGAAGCAAGGGCATGGCGGCCATGCGCCGGTCGATGGCCAACGTCGTCGAGCTGGAGATCACGCCCGATCTGAATTATCTGCTGCCGCCGATCCTGGGCATCGCCAAGATCGCCACGATGGTCGGGCTGTTCGGCACGGTCATCTCCATGATCGGCACCTTCGAGGCGATCGGCGAGGCCGTCAAGAAGGGCGGCAGTGCGGCCGATCAGAGCGGCAAGATCGGCCTGGCGCTCTTCGCCACCGCTGTCGGTCTGGTCACGGCCATTCCGCTCGTGTTTTGCCACGTCATGTTCAAGGCCTGGATCGCCAAGTTCGAGGTGAACATGAAGAGCGCGGCCCAGAAGATGATGGTGATGCTGCAATCGGCGAAGGAGCGGCCGCCGACGAAACCGGCCGAGAAGAAACCTGCCGCACCGGCGGCGGAGAAGACGGGGATTACACGGCAATAGTGATCATTTCTCCCCTCTCCCCGGTACTCCGGGAGAGGGGTTGGGGGTGAGGGGAGAGGCGCCGGGCTGTGTTCTGGTCCTCTCCCCTCACCCCCAACCCCTCTCCCCGGAGTACCGGGGAGAGGGGAGTCGCGGTGTACTCTAAGCCACAAGCGGCAAACAGGGACCCCAACTCCGATGGCCGAACCCCGCCAATTCATCGACGTCTGGATCATCGACTCCAACACGGTTTACCGCGAGGTGCCGTTCACGGTCGTCTGCGACTGGGTGCAGCAGGGCCGGCTGCTGGAGGGCGACTGCGTGCGCCGCTCCGGTACCCCGACTGGAAACGTATTGGCGACGTCAAGGCATTCGCGGCGTTCCTGCCGAAACCGGAGCCGACACGCGCCCACCGACCAGGCCGAGGCTCTGGAAGCCGTCGAGTTCGAGTTCGGCTGGAAGGAAAAGCACGCGGAACATGAGGACGACGAGGTGGACATGATTCCGCTGATCGACGTCAGCCTGGTGCTGCTGATCTTCTTCATGCTGACGGCCAGCGGCGTTGGAGCGGCCAGCCTGGTGAAGCTGGCCGGCGTGAAAAGTCCGCCGGTTTCCGATACGAAGGGCATTTGTATCAACATGGTCCTGGAGACCAAGGGCGACCAAGCGAACGATCGTTTACTCCCTGGGCGAGGACGGCAAACAGTCGCCGCATCCTGAAGACAACAACATTCGCGACCTCAACCTGATGCTCAAACTGCTGGATAAACGCCTCGCACAAAAAACAGGCTCGATCGAGGTGACCATCAACCCGGACCAGAACATGGAGGACGGCGAACTGGTCAAGGTCATACGGGAACTGAAATCGCCGAGATCGCTGCCGCACAAGGACAAGATCGAGAAAATCTACAACGGCGTTGAGGAGGCCAAGCCATGACGTGGAAAATCCGCCATGAGGGGTCTCCGAAAGCCGTCGAGGGATTGTCGCTGGAAGAAATTCTACACGGCCTGGCCGACGGCCAGTGGGAAGCGACCGACGAGGTCATGGGGCCGAACGACACGACTTGGCGGAAGCTGGAAGCGCATCCGCAGTTCGCCGAGATCGCCTCCGAGCTTGAAGGGCCGCGCACGCACACCTACGGCGACGAGGATGCACACGTCGACATGAACGCTCTCATCGACGTGTGCATGGTGCTGCTCATCTTTTTCATCCTCACGACGTCCTACAACGCGCTGCAAACCCGGCTGGACAGCCCCGAGGTCGCCCCCAAGGCCGACGAGCAGCAGGCCGCGTTGAAGGTGGTGGATCGAGCTGACGTAGAGGCGACGACGATCGTGATCGTCGTCGAGTTGGACCAGGATAAAAAGCCGGTTATCACCATCGCAGGGAAGAAGGTCACGCAAGAACAGGTCGAGAACGAGTTGAAAAACCTCGTCCGCGGCAGCAAGAAGACTACGTTGACGATGGATGTGGATCCGAAGGTGCCGGTGAGCGTGACTCTGCCGATCCAGCGCGACGCCGGAGCGGCGGGGATCAAAACCATCCAGCGCAACGCCCGTGATTAGCTCGCCGCTTGCGGCTCAGCATTATTACCTTGCCAGGCCGCAAGCGGCGAATCATGCAAGACCCGCAGAATCCGATTCATTCGCTCCCTGTCGTATTTCACAGCCTTTTCCTCGTCGGCACAGGCTTTTCCTCCCCGGTCAGAGAGCCGGCACCGGCGGCGGACCCGCCGGCCAGCGAGTTATGCACGAACTGTCGGCTATCGAGGCGTTGCATGGTCGGTTCTCTCTGAGTGATCGTCGGCGTGAACCCGAGACAGCTTGTAAGAACGCCGTTCGACTGGAACGATTGAAACGATCGACGCATCGAGTAGTGCAAAACTTGCTAAGAAACTATGCACCGACACTTTTCGGCCATTCGGACCAACTCACGCTGATTGCCAGAACTGCTTGTGCGACAACATCTTGACACCAATATGATCGATCCGGTGGAATCGATGAAAACGCGGTATGGAGATTGCACTATCGAGAAAACACTGCCGGGCTTATTTATTCCGGTTCTCAGCTCGGGGTTATTGTGCGTGGAGAATCAACCGGGTCGCCGTTCCACCACTTGCCGTGCAACGAGTAGGTCTCTATTACTGGCTTTTTAGGAATGCTGCGAGACCTACCGCGGAATGGATACCTACTTCCCGCAAGTCAGACAGCTGCCGACTCCGCCCCTGGGCGTATCAACCCGACAGCCCCGCTCCAGCCGATGCGGGCTTACTGGGTTTTCACAAAACCATGACGCAAAACTTCACGGAATCTCGATCAGCTTGACAGCGCAGGACCGACCGGGTTGGCGCTTGAACGCCGACCTGACGTGGTGATCATCGAACTGACATCGTCAACCAGCAGGAGGACCCAGACGTGCGTATAGCGTTGTTTTCGTGGGAGACGCTTCATTCCATCGCGGTGGGCGGCGTGGGAGTCCATGTCTCCGAACTGGCCGCCGGGCTGCAACGGCGACAGCACGACGTCCACATCTTTACTCGCCGCGGCCCAAATCAAGCGCACTACGACTGCATCCACGGCGTCCACTATCATCGTTGCTGCGTTCGACCTGACCCCGAATTTCGTGGACGAAATCAACAACATGTGCCGGTCGTTCGCCCATTCCTTCGCCGGCGTCGAGGACTCACGTCGGCAAGTTCGACATCGTCCACGCTCACGATTGGCTCGCCTCGAACGCCGTCGTTTGGATCAAGGAAGGCCGCGGCCGCAAGGCCGTGCTCACGATGCACTCGACGGAATACGGCCGCAACGGCAACCGTTTTTTGGGCGGTCAATCGGTACGCGTGCAGGACCACGAGCGCCACGGCACCTACTGCGCCGATCGCGTCATCACGGTGTCCAACCAGCTCAAGGACGAAATCAAGTGGTTGTACAACCTGCCCGAACACAAGGCCAAGATGATCTACAACGGCGTCAATTCCCAGGACTTCGACTACGACGTCGATGCCGGCGAGGTGAAGAAACGCTACGCCATCGGTCCGCTCGATCCAACCGTCCTGTTCGTCGGCCGGATGGTCGTGCAGAAGGGGCCGGACATCCTCGTCCGAACCATGCCGGCGGTGCTGAAGTATTACCCGAACGCCAAGTACGTCTTCGTCGGCGACGGCCACATGAAAAACGAGGTCTGCACTCTGGCCCATCAGCACGGGGTTGGCCATGCCCTGCGGATGCTCGGTGACCGGCGCGGGCGGGAACTGCACGACCTGTTCAAGGCTTGCGACGTGGTGGCCGTGCCAAGCCGGAATGAGCCGTTCGGCATCGTCATCCTCGAGGGCTGGAGCGCCTTCAAGCCGGTGGTCAGCACCAAGCGCGGTGGACCGGCCGAGTTCGTCTGGCACGGTGTGAATGGCCTGCAAGTGGAAGACACCGTCGATTCCGTGGCCTGGGGGGTGGGCACGCTGTTGTCCGACCACAACCGCTGCCGGTGGATGGGGGTCAACGGCCGGGCCGCGGTGGATGCCGCGTTCAGCTGGGACAGCATCGCCGAGCAGACGGAGCAGGTTTACGCCAGCGTGGCCTGAGTCAACCGTCTCGACGTGATCCGCGGCGATGATCTTTCCCCCCTAGCGATGGATAGCTCAATGAGTATTCTCGTCAACGGTTTTGTCGGTCTTCCAATCGCCGAGACACTCCTGCGGAAGTCAGGTCGTCCCGGTCCGGCGGAGAAAAACGGCCATGCAAGCCGCGCTCTGCCGCCGCGAATCCTGGATCCGGAGGCTCTCCGCCGCTATGCCTGGGAGATCGGCGAAGCGCGCCCGGCGGATCGGTTCACGCCGGCCGCCTCGCACCTCGGCCTGGCTCCCGTCACGCCCCATCAGGGTTTCGCCCACTGGCGCATCCTGCAGGAATGGGTGGACGCGACGGCGCGACAGAAGGGCGGCGCCTGGCACAACTGCCGGCTGGTGCTGCGCCTGTACGATGTGTCGCTCATTCAGTTCAATGGTCTTAACGCCCATCGTATCCAGGACGAGCCGCTTCCCGGGTTGTGTGGGCAGCTGTTCTTCAAGCTGCCGCGTCCCGGCACCTGGCAACTCGGCGAAGTGGGCTTCGTGCTGCGGAACGGCGAATTCCTTCCCGCGGCGCGCTCCAGGACGGTGCCGTTTCCGGCGGACAGCACTTCCCCGCGCGGCAGTCAGGCGGGCCTGTTGGTAGACGAGCGACGCCGGATCGAGGAGATCGGCAACGTGTGGGATCAGGAACGGATCTTAAACGAGCGCCGCCGCCCACGGTTGCGGAAGCCGTTACGCACCGCCGCGTTCTCTTTCGCCGCGCAGGCCACGGGTCAGGAAGGCTGGCTGGCCACGTTCGTCTCCGAACTGGCGGCCGGTCAATGTGCCGAGGGCCATGAAGCGCCACGTCTTCGTTCCGGCTCGGGATTCGTTCAACACCTACCGCCAGGTAGCCGGGGTTCACTATCACCCGTTGCCCGTACATTTGGACGGTTCGCCGCAAGAACAGGGTCGGACCTTCGCCGCCGCCGCTAAAGAGCGGATCGGTGAGTTCCCCTCGTTCGACCTGGTTCACCTCCACGAATGGATGACCGGGCTGGGACGCTGGTACGGCAACCGGCCGTCGATCCTGTCACTCAGCTCCATCGAGGCGACGCGGCGCGGCACGGCGGCGCCAACGCAATTTTCGGGCGAAATCGAGAGCGCCGAGCGCAGGCCGCGCGCGGGGCGGACTACATCCTGACGCCGGACTGGCTGCGCGCGAAAGCCGCCGTCGAGTTTGGCCTCCACTCGGAGCGCGTTCTCGCTTTCCCGATGGAAGGGCGGATGGCGAACGAGTGGGAAGCCACGCTCGATTACGGCCAAGTGAAGATGGGCATCGGCCTCGGTCCGCTGGATCGGCTGCTGCTGTTCATCGGCCCGCTGGAACATGCGGCCGGAGTGGACCTGCTGCTGGAATCGCTCCCCGTCCAGCTGCAGCGCGCCGGTAACGTGCGCACTGGTCTTCGCCGGGGCGGGCAACCTCTACGGCCAGCTGCACCATCGCGCCCACCAACTGGGTGTCGCCGGTTGTGTGCGCATCCTGGGGCACGTGGAAGGCTCGCTGGTAACGAAGCTGATGCGGTCGGCTGAAGCGCTGGTCCTGCCGTCGCGCTACCGGGTCCCGTTCGACGACGCCGTGGTGGACCTGGCCCGCGCGCGGGTCGGCCGGTGGTCACGACGCACGGCGGTCCGGCGCACCTGGTTCGACATGAAGAGAACGGCCTCGTCACCTTCGACAACCCGGGGTCCATGGTGTGGGCCCTCGACCGCATCGTCGGCGATCCGGCTCACGCCGAACGGATGGGGCAGAATGGCCGGCGGCACGAGGGTTCCTCCGTCATGTGGAGCGAAGTCGCGCGCCACTACCTCGAGCTGTGTGGGGCTCAGTTCCCCGAGTTGACCGAGACGTCGTGGTAGAAATCCGATCTGTCCGAGTCCGAGCGCTCGCCCAAACGGGTCGCTCAGGCTCGTATAAGACCGCGGAAGGAGTATCCATGTTGCAGACTCCGGAGAATGAATCGATTCATGTCGTCGAACTGGACACGGAGACGACGCAGGGTCGTTCGCTCGACATCCACGGTAGGAACGGTGTGCTCAAAGAAGTACAGTTCGATGGACGGCTCGGTTACACGTTCCCGCCGTCTCCGGTTGCCGAGAAACAAGAAGGTCATAAGGACACACGGCCCATCCTCGCCATCTTCTGCTATGAGGAACCCGACAGCTTGATCGGCCGGTTCGTCACAAATCTCGCGCTGGGACTCACCCAGCGTGAGGTCGCCGTCCACGTCTTCTCGCCCCGGGATTTTGCCCTGGATTCTGAAGGCATCGGCAGCCATGCGCTCGGCGAGTGCGCTGGGAACGATCTGATCGCCGGGGTGCATGAGTTTGCCGGCCGCGCTTGCACTGCGTTCCTGAAACTCTTTCCTCTCGGCTCTGCTTCGGTCACACTGTTCGGCTGCGAATGGTCCACAATCCCAGCCCTGTCGTTGGTGCGCGGCCTGAAAAAGCTCGAAACGATCTTATCGCTACACTCGCTGGAACGGCAGCGCAGCGATGTGACGAGCGAACTGAGTCACGAGATCGACGAGATCGAACGCACCGGCATCCGCGAGGCGAAGGCGATTCTCGTCCACAATCTCGCCACCGCGGAGGCTGTCAAGAGTACGGTCCCCGATGCAGCGGACCGGATTGCGACGATCCGCGAGATGTTCCCCACCCACCGGTTCGATAGCAAGCTCGACCCCGGTGCGGTCAAGGCACGCTATCAGGTCGGACCAGTCGATCCCACGATCCTCTACGTCGGCAACCTGAGCGAGCGCTACGGCCCAGACCTGCTGGTGAAGGCCATGCCGGCGGTGCTGAAGAACCATCCGCAGACGCGGCTCATCGTGGCAGGCGAAGGCGCCCTCTACTGGCCGCTGCGGGTTTACACACGATATCTGCTGCTCGAACACGCCGTGCGCCTCGTCGGCAGCGTCGAGGGTCAGGCTGTCCACGAGCTAGTCGCGGCGGCCGACGTGGTGGTTGTCCCCAGCCGTGAATCGACGCCCTGGTGGCCGGTCCAGGCCGCCTGGGCCGCGCGGCGTCCGGTGGTTACGACGCACCCGGCGGCCCCCGGATTGCTCAAACACGAAAGCGACGGCGTGCTCGTCTACCCGAGCGAAAACAGCCTGGTCTGGGGCATCGAGCGCGTGCTGTTCGACGCCAAGCTGCGCGAGACACTCGCCGATCGCGGCGCCGCGATACTGGACGAACGCTTCGGCTGGGGCATCGTGGCAACCCAGGTGAAAGAGCTGATGGGGGTGGCGGTGAAGCAGTGACAAGACTGCGCGGCCTATCGTTTAGCCAACCGGTAATAAGTCTCCCCTCTCCCCTGTACTCAGGGGAGAGGGGTCGGGGGTGAGGGGTGAGCGGCAGTACACAGTAGCGTGACTCACCCCTCACCCCCGACCCCTCTCCCCTGAGTACGGGGAGAGGGGAGAAGTGGATCTGCCGCTCGCGGCTAAACAAGCACATTTCGAGGAGCATTCATGCCGAAAGGTTATCTCTTCCTGGTCCTCCACGCCCACCTGCCCTACGTCCGGCATCCGGAGTTCGACCGATTCCTCGAAGAGCGCTGGTTCTTTGAAGCGGTGACCGAGACCTACATACCGCTCATCAAGTTCTTCGACCGGCTTCGGGACGAAAACGTGCCGTTCAAGGTGACGCTGTCCATCTCGCCGACGCTGGCGAACATGATGGAGGATCCCCTGCTGCGCGAACGCTGCGCCCGGCACCTGGACTTGTCGATCGGTCTGGCCGAGCGCGAGTGCGAGCGCACCAAGCACTGGCACGACGTCAACTCCCTCTCGTGGATGTACAAACGACTGTTCGAGGAAGCGCGCAGACCTTCGTCGAGCGCTGCGGTACACGGCTGGTGTCGGCATTCAAAGAGTACGCCGACGCGGGCAACCTCGAGCTGATTACCTGCGCCGGCACGCACGGCTACCTCCCGCTGCTGAGTGCGGAACCGGCGATGGTCCGCGCCCAGGTACTGACGGCCGTTCAGGAACATCAGCGCATCTTCGGCCAGAAGCCGAAGGGGATGTGGGTGCCGGAATGTGCCTTCTATCCCGGACTGGACGAATACCTGGCCGAGGCGGGCATCCGCTATTTCTTCGTGGATTCGCACGGCCTCGAGCACGCCGATCCCCGGCCGATTTTCGGCGTCAACGCTCCGATCTACTGCCCGTCCGGCGTGGCTGCGTTCGGCCGTCATCCGCTAACTTCCAAGCTCGTCTGGAGCAAATCCGTCGGATATCCCGCCGACTTCAACTACCGCGAATACTACCGCGACATCGGCTTCGACCTGGATCAGCACTACCTGGAGCCGTTCCAGTACGCCAAGGGCATCCGCACGCACACGGGGATCAAATACCACCGCATCACCGGGACGACCCAGGACAAGCACCTTTATCATCCCGATTGGGCGCGCGAGACGGCCGAGAAACACGGACACGATTTCGTACGCCGCTGCCGCATTCAAGCAATCCGCGCCGGCAACGGGATGCCGTTCCCAGCCACCGTCGTGTCGCCGTATGACGCCGAGCTGTTCGGCCACTGGTGGTTTGAAGGTCCGCAATGGATCTACTACGTGCTGCGCGAACTGGCCGCCGGCGGCGACCTGGAGGCGGGGACACCTGGAGAGTACCTGGCTGCGTACCCCATTCAGCAAAAGGCGATGCCGTCGGCGAGCAGCTGGGGCAAGAACGGCTATAGCGAACACTGGATCAACCCCAAGACGGAGTGGATGTGGCGGCCATTGCACGAGGCGGGTACCCGGATGCGGCGGACCGTCGAGAACCATGCACAGACGACGGCCGACAGCCTGGAGGATCGCGCGCTCCGCCAGGCCGGCCGCGAATTGATGCTGGCCCAGGCGTCGGATTGGCCGTTCATCATCACCAACGGCACCACGGAGCAATACGCCCGCCGCCGTTTCCACGACCACCTGCACCGTTTCCACGACTTGCTGAACCGCGTGGAGCAGCGCCAGATTGAAGAGCCTCGACTGGAAGCGTTGGAGTACATGGACGCGGTGTTCCCGGAGCTGGACTATCACCTGTTCACACCGGCCGGCACGGCCTCGTCCTGATGTGGACTCCGAGGGGCAAATCCTGGTAATCTCTCTAAGTGGGATGTGCCTGCGCAATCCCACGCGGAGGGACTGTCGATGTTGTGCTGGTTCTGCGAACAGGACGCCCGGGGGACTTGTGCAGCGTGCGGCCGAGGTCTCTGCTACGCGCACGCCAACATTCACGACGAATTGACGCTGGTCAAGAGCGACACCAGCACCGGGTACGCCACGTATCTCAACGTCTACGGGGCGCTCAAATGCTCCGAATGCCGCCTGGAATGGAAGTCGTATACGCCGGCACATTAAGCTCGTTTAGCCGCGAGCTTTTGCGAGCGCTTGCTAAAACGCTCGCAAAAGCTCGCGGCTAAACGAGCGATCAGCACCCCGGAGAAACACAGCATGGATCTGCAACCTTTGCCGGAAATGGTAAACGGTCTGCCCAACATCTGCGGCGCCGAGGCGCAGGTCGAGGCCGTGACCCGCGGCCAGCAACCGATCTATCTGCCGGAAACGAACCTGCGCCTCGATCGCCTGCAAGCCGTCTTCGCGGTCGCCCTGCACATGCACCAGCCGCTCATTCCCGCGGGCGGCGCGCTTGCGGACCGCCGACGTCATCAGCAACCTCGATCATATGAGGCGTACCGGCGACGAATACAACGCCAACGTGTTCGCCGACTGCTACGGCCGGATGGGCGACATCATTCCCGAGCTGGTCCACCAGGGCCGCAATCCGCGCATCATGCTCGACTACTCCGGCGAGCTGTTCTACGGTCTGCGAAAGATGGGCCGCGGCGACGTGCTCGACCGCTTGCGCAACATCACCTGCGATCGGAACCTGCGCCGCCACGTCGAATGGCTCGGGACCATGTGGGGCCATGCCGTGGCGTCGTCCACCCCGCTGCCCGACCTGAAATTGCACATGCGGGCCTGGCAGCAGAACTTCGCGGCGGTCTACGGCTGGGAGGCGCTGGGCCGGGTACGCGGCTTCTCCCCGCCGGAGATGCACATGCCCAATCATCCGGACGCCGCCTTCGAGTACGTCAAGGCGCTCAAGGAGTGCGGCTACCGGTGGTTCCTCGTGCAGGAACACACCGTCGAGACGCTGGAAGGGCACGGACTCGGCTACAAGCATCTGCCGCATCGGCTCCTCGCGCGCAATTCCAGCGGCGAAGAGGTGTCGATCGTGGCGATTATCAAGACGCAAGGGTCGGATACCAAGCTCGTCGCGCAGATGCAGCCGTTCTACGAGGCAAAGAACTTGCAGCGCCGTGAGGTGGGCGGCATCAGCATTCCGCCGCTGGTGACGCAGATCGGCGACGGCGAAAACGGCGGCGTGATGATGAACGAGTTCCCCTCCGGTTATCGCCAGGCGGTTTCGCGCTTCGGCACGGAGGGCGTGGTGAACGTCAACGTCACCGAGTACCTGGAGATGATCGAACAGGCCGGGGTAAAAGAACGGATGCTGCCGACCTGCCGGCCGATCAATCAGGGCCTGGTGTTCGCCCGTATCACCAAGTGGGAGCCGGGCGCCGCGGACAAGGCGATCGCCGACATCAAGCGCGAACGGTCGAACTTCTCGATGGAGGGCGGCTCCTGGACGAACAACATCAGCTGGGTGCGCGGCTACGACAACCTGCTGAACGCGATGGACAAGTTGAGCGCCAAGTTCCACGAGGTGCTGGATAAACGCCAGATCGACCGCAACAGTCATGCGTATCGCAACGCCTTGTACTATCTTTTAATGGCGGAGACGAGTTGTTTCCGCTACTGGGGACAGGGAACGTGGACCGATTATGGCCAGGAACTCTGCCGCCGCGGGGCGGAGATTCTGGCGCATGATTTTCGATAAGGATGCGGTTTCAAAACTGAGCACGCAGCGCAAGCAAGTGGGCACTTGCTTGCGCTGCGTGCTCAGCAACGGCGAACACGGAGTTTTGTGAATGCTCGTGCGAGGGCGCCAACTGTGGATCATCCGAGAGTCCCTTCGCCGATCGGCGAAGGGACCGCGGCCGTCCATCCCCTTTGCACCACCCGCGGTCATTGCCGGCCGTTCGGGGCCAATCCTCTCCCCGGCGGTGTGAACTTCGCCGTGTTTTCGCGGCATGCCCAGGGCGTCCATCTCGTCCTCTTCAAGGAAGGACAGGAAGAGCCGATCGCCGAGATTCCGCTCGACCCCGCGCATAACAAGACCGGCGACGTCTGGCACATCTTCGTCGCGGACCTGTCTCCCAACGTGCTGTACGGCTACCGCGTTTTCGGACCGTTCGCCCCTCGGCTGCGCCACCGCTTCAACCCCAAGTCGATCGTGCTCGACCCGTATGCGTCGGCGATCAGCGGCGGCCACCCCTGGGGTTGTCCGGACGTGCCGCACCCGCTCACCCCTCTCCCCTCCGGGGAGAGGGGTAGGGGTGAGGGGAGCCGACTGCGCGCCGCGGCCGGATCGTCCTCGACGAGTTCGACTGGGAAGACGACAGGGCGCCGGCCACGCCGCTCGGCCAGACGGTGCTCTACGAGCTGCACGTGCGCGGCTACACACGCCATCCGTCGTCCGGCGTCGAGCATCCTGGAACATTCCTCGGGCTGACCGAGAAGATCCCGCATCTGAACTCGCTGGGCGTGACCGCGGTCGAACTCATGCCCATCCTGGAATTCGACGAGCTGGAACACGAACGCAAAAACCCGCTGACCGGCGAGTCGCTCAAGAATTACTGGGGCTACTCACCCCTCTCGTTCTTCGCGCCGAAAGCTTCCTACGCGGCGAAGGCGGGCCAGCAGGTGCGCGAGTTCAAGGAGATGGTCAAGTCGTTCCATCGGGCCGGCATCGAGGTCATCCTCGACGTGGTCTACAACCACACCTGCGAAGGCGACGAGGGCGGGCCGACCATCAGTTTCCGCGGCCTTGACAACGCGATCTATTACATGCTCGACAAGGAAGGTCGCTATTACAACTTCTCCGGCTGCGGCAACACACTGAATTGCAATCACCCCGTCGTCCGCGATCTGATCCTCGACAGCCTGATCTACCTGGCGACTGAGCTGCACGTGGACGGGTTCCGCTTCGACCTGGCGACGATCCTCGGCCGCGGCGCCAACGGCAAAGTGCTGGAAGATCCGCCGTTGATCCAGCACATCGCCGAGCATCCGCTGCTGGCCGGGACCAAGCTGATCGCCGAGGCATGGGACGCGGCTGGGGTCTCGCAGCTGGGCAAATTCCCTGCCTGGGGCCGCTGGGCGGAGCTGAACGGTTGGTTCCGCGACGACGTGCGCCATTTCCTGCGCAGTGATCCGGCGCGGCGGCGGCAGTCGCCAAGCGGATCTGCGGCAGCCTGGACCTGTACGGCGATTCGTCGCGCCATCCGTATCATTCGGTCAATTTTATAACCTGCCACGACGGCTTCACGCTCAACGATCTCGTTACCTACAACGACAAGCACAACGCGGCCAACGGCGAACAGAGCCGCGACGGCTGGAGCGAAAACCTCAGCTACAATTGCGGCCACGAAGGTCCCACGTCGGCGCCGCAGGTCAACGCCCTCCGCCACCGGCAGATGAAGAACTTCCTTACCCTGCTGTTCATCTCGCAGGGTGTGCCTTTCCTCATGCAGGGCGATGAGTTCGGCCGCACGCAGCAAGGCAACAACAACGCCTACTGCCAGGACAATGACATCTCGTGGGTGGACTGGAGCCTGGCCCAGCAGAACGCCGGTCTGTTGCGCTTCACGCGGATGATGATTGCCCTGCGCAAACGACATTTCGCCCTGAGCCGGGAGCAGTTCATCAACCGTGTGACCTGGCACGGCACCAAGGTCGGCGATCCGGACTGGACCGGTCAGAGCCGGACCCTGGCGTTCCAGCTGCACGGCTTGCATCGGCAGCCCGACCTCTTCGTCCTCTTCAACGCCAACTGGGAATGGCAGAAATTCGCGCTGCCGCAGCACGCCGGACGCTGTCACTGGAATCGGCTCGTGGACACAAACCTTCCCGGTCCGGATGACATCGTCGAGGAGAAGGACGCCGTGCCTGTGCGTTCCGGCGACGGCTACAACGCCGCGCCGCGCTCCGCGGTGATATTGATCGCGCCGCAATTCTGATTGATCGCTCCGCGAACCGATGATTCGGCGCTCGCATTCCACTCATTTCCCTGCTACCATCATTCCGTTCCGCCCATCGACCTTCCCACCGATGAGGTTCTCCCTCCATGCGTCACTTTTCCCTGCTGATCCTCTTCGCCTCTTGCATCGCGCTGACATCGGCAGCCGCCGAGCCAGCATCCAACACGGTTCCAGCCTGGACGCACTTGCGCGGCCCCAGCGGACAGGGCTACGTCGAGGACACGCGCGTTCCACTTACCTGGAGCGAAAAGGAGAACGTCCTCTGGAAGACCGCCCTTCCCGGCAAGGGCAACTCGTCCCCCGTTGTCTGGGGCGATCGCATCTTCCTCACCTCCTCCGGCGACAAGGGCGGCGAGCGCCTCGTCTTCTGCGTCCGCACCACCGACGGCGCGGTTCTCTGGAAGCAGGTCGCGGCCAAAGGTGTGGCGGCGGAGAAGACGCACAACTGGAACGGTTACGCCTCGCCGTCCTGCACGACCGACGGCAAGTACGTCTTCGCCTTCTTCGGCACACCCGGCCTGTTCTGCTACGATTTCGAGGGCAAGCTGATCTGGCAGCACAATTTCGGCACCTTCGTCAGCGAGACCGGTTGGGGCACCGCCGCCTCGCCATTCCTCTTCGAGGACCTGGTGATTCAGAACTGCGACAACGACGGCAAAGGCGCCGGTGACGCTCCCCAGGCGCTGGTCGCGCTCGACAAGGCGACGGGCAAGGTGCGCTGGACGACGTCGCGCAACCTGGGCCGCGGTTTCAGCACGCCGCGGCTGATCCCGGTCGCCGGCGGTCGGGTCGATCTGGTGCTGAACGGTCCGCAAGCCGTCGTCGGCTACGACCCGAAAAGCGGTAAGGAACTGTGGCGCTGCACGCGCAACGGCGATCAGTCCCGTTTCGGCGAACCGATACCGGTCAACGATGCGAACACCTTGTTCATTCTCTCTGGCCGGCCCGGCACCTACCAGGCGCTGCGTCTGCCCGACAAGGGCGACGTGACGAAGACGCACGTCCTCTGGCAGGGCGAGCGCAAGGGCAAGCACCGCGATGTCGCGTCGCCGATCCTGTGGGAAGGATTGGTCTACCAGGCCGACGGGAAAGCCGGCAATCTGACGTGCCTCGACCTGAAAACCGGCAAGGAGGTTTACACCGAGACGATCAGCAGGACCGGCAAGGCGCTGGCGTCGCCGATCGAGGTGCGCGGCAAGCTACTGTTCCCACTTGACGACGGCACCACGGTGGTGATCGAGCCGGGCCGGACGCTGAAGATCGTCGGCCAGAACAAGCTCGACGGCGGCCCGCTGGAGTTCGGCGCCTCCCCCGCCGTAGCCGACGGCAAGCTCTATTTGCGTTCGCAATCGTACCTGTACTGCATCGGCGAGAAGAAGTGAGTAAAGAACTGAGCACGCAGCGCCAGCAAGTGCCGACACTTGCTGCGCGGCGTGCTCACATCGGCGAAATGAAACCGGGCCGTGGAAGGCAGGGGGACGCCTTCCCGGCCCGAACTGGATTCAACGAACGAACAATTCCGCTCGCATGGCGAGCAAGCCGACGACGGAACCGAGGACGAGAATCGAGGCGACAAAGGCCCACTCGGTACCCGCCGCGCCGCTTTCGTTCCGACAGAAGTCACGAAGCAATCGTCGCAGCATGTCGCACCTCCGAGTCCTGGATTTGCGGGCTTAGGCGATACTATTTGCCGCACTTCCCATGCCGCGATGGCTCGCCACTGATTTTTCGTAGCGCCGTATCAGCAGCAACTCATTTCGCACTCAACGGTTGCAACCAGGGCGGACGACGCAAGGCAGTGACGTTTTCCGGCTCGAACCGTTCGAGCGGCGTTAACTTCCGTTCAGCGCCATTAACAGCGCCGAATTACGGAATCTGATTCACAACCGCCCGCACGGCGTGTACGCTATTTAGAAGCTGTTTCAAAACCGGCGAGCCGAGCCCCGTTAGGGGCCGGGTACACGACCATTGGCCGAAACCCGGCTGCTTACGCAGCTCGGCTCGCCGTATCCCCACCTGGAGGACCTGACATGACTCACGACACTCGCCGCGATTTCAATCGCAAGCTGCTCGGCTCGGTGACGGCCTACGCCCTCATCGAGACGCTGTACCACCGCGACCTCTTCGCCGACGCCGTCAAGCCGGTCGTCGGTCAGTGGATGGCCGACCTCAACACGCTCTGCAAGGACGTGAAAGAGCAGAAGATCAAGGACGTCGATTTTCAGGCGAAGCTGGAAGAACTCTACAAGAAAGCCGACCTGCCCGAACTCATCAAGCTGCTCGACCTCGACAAAATCGCCGGCAAGACGAAGCTGCCGGACAACGGGGCGGCGAGCATCGGCCTCGACCTGAGCAAGGTCGAAGGGCTGGGCAAGATCGTCTTCGGCCGGCAGATTTTCGGCCTGAAAAAGGGCCGTTCGATCGTGCCGCACGGCCACGACAACATGTGTACCGGCTTCATCATCCTCGCGCGGCGACTTCGCGGGCCGGCACTACGACCGCGTCGAGGACAACAAGGACCACTACCTCATCAAGCCGACCATCGACCGCACATTCAAACTCGGCGAGTCCTCGACGATCTCCGACCACAAGGACAACGTCCACTGGTTCAAGTGCGACTCGGAAACGGGCTTCGTGTTCAACATCCACGTGATGAACTACAACCCGGAGAACAAGAAGAACCCGAACCGCATCTACATCGACCCGGAAGGCGAGAAGACGTCGAGCGGGCTGATCGTGGCGAAGAAGATATCGTCGGCGGAGTGCCATCAGAAGTATGGGTGAGAGGATGATCCGCGTTTAGCCGCGGTTCGCAGAACCGCGCGGGTCTGCGCGGTTCTACGAACCGCCGCTAAACGGCACCGTGATGACCGCGTTTGCCGTTGTACCCCGTTGCCCCGAGGTGAACCGTGGACCAAACGTGCTCCGACGACCGCCCAGCGAATGTACCAGCGCCGCCGCTTGTCACGCGCAATACCGGTGCCGTCTCCACAGGGCTGACGGACGCCGAAAGCCGCGAGTATCCTGAAATCCCCGGCTACGAGGTGCTCGGCATCCTCGGCCACGGCGGCATGGGCGTCGTCTACCGGGCGCGGCAGCTCAAGGCGAACCGCATTGTCGCGCTCAAAATGATCCGCGCCTTCGAACACGCCACACCGCAGGATCGGCTGCGCTTCCAGATCGAGACCGAAGCCGTCGCCCGTCTCCAGCACGCCAACATTGTGCAGCTGTACGAAGTCGGCGAGGTCCACGGTCAGCCGTTCTTCTCTCTGGAGTTGTGCGACGGCGGCGGGCTGGACAAGCACTTGAAGACCTGGCGGCCGGCGCCGAAGGAGGCGGCCGAGTTGATCGAGACGCTGGCGCGGGCCATGCACTATGCGCATCTGCGCGGTGTGGTGCATCGCGATCTGAAGCCGGCGAACGTCCTTCTTGCCGCTTGCGGCTTCGCAGAAGGTGCTAGGCCGCAAGCGGCGAACACTGTCCCCAAAATAACCGACTTCGGCCTCGCCAAACGTCTCGACGCCGAGGCCCGCGACGTGAGCTGCACGGGCACGATCATGGGTACTCCCGAGTACATGGCCCCGGAGCAGGCCGAGGGCAAGGTCCGCGACACCGGTCCCTCCGCCGACGTCTGGGCACTGGGCGTCATCCTTTACGAGTGCCTGTCCGGCCGGCCGCCGTTTCAGGCCGAGAGCGCGCTGGAAACGATGCGTCGGGTACTGCAGGACGACCCGGCCCCGCCAACTCGCCACAACCCGAAGGTGCCGTGCGACCTGGAAACGATCTGTCTGTCAAGTATATTCCGGATGTTTCATTATAGACGCTTTTTATACGCCCGTATACTCACTTTTCCGTTATAAACAGTCGAAACGGTACGGTTATAGCCGTTTCGAGCGATTATAGGGCGTACTCGTACTCGCATGCCCTAAGTATGAAAAGATTTCATTAAGGGTCCCTCAACCAAACGGGGACCAGGACGGCACTCGCACCAAGGCCGTCATCTTCAATCACCTGTTCTGGTACGTCCGCCGGATTTGCAGCGACTGTGTAAACTGGAGCTGTGATCTCAGGCGTGAACGGTGGACGTATAAGATTGATAATATACAAACCTGCTCGTTGACCAAAGCCGGAGCGAGGCAGGAGTGAGTCTCAAAATCTCATTGTCTCAACGCTTTTTCTTTAATCGCTCCTTGATTCGGTAATAGCTGGCTCGTGATCCGCCCTTCAAGCCAGCCTCGACCATCCAGCATTCAAAGCACTCGACTCGTGCTTCTTCGGAGTCGTAGTTGGGGTTATTAACAAGGGCCGCAACCATGCCCTCTGGCGTGTCGTCTGGCTCGTTTGTCCACGTCTCCAACAAAGCGGCTTTCCAGTCCAGGCTCTGCGTTTTCATTGTGGCCGAGTTCGTGTAATAACGAATGTCGAGGGAAGGGATTTCTGAAAGATTATCCCCGATGAACGCATAAATCTCCTCGTCCTCGAACCACTCTCCGGCGAAGCGGTGAACCTCTTCATTCGGCGGCTCGAAGAATAGCACCAGGCCACGAGATAGCAAGGGGCCGATGTTCTTGGTGAGAATCTCGAAGTCGTTGCAAATAACCATGACTCGGCTATTAGTCTTGAACTCCTGGGGCACCTTGAACGTCTTTTTGCCTTTCGTGACCTTCAACTGCGAAACGGTGCCGTACCAGGCGACGGTACGATCAGCGTCGTCCGTCTCGCACAGAGCCATCAGCATCTTGCGTCCTTTTTCGTCCTTGAGCGGGGCCTCCACATCGTCTAGGGCCATCACCTTGCCCCGATGCTTGAAGCATTGCAGGTAGAGTTGAAACGCCGTCAACTGGCTCGCCTTGCAGTACCAGGCGTCGTGCTGTGCGGCTACCGATTCCACGAGGCGTGATTTGCCTTTGCCGACTTCGCTCACGAGAATCAGAAGCGGCAGGCCGTCCTCGTGAAAGAACTTCGTGACCCATTCGGTCAGTTCAGGGTATGTGGTTATCGTCTTGTTCATTTTTACCTCGTTGTGAGATTGTGAGACTTTGAGACTGGACCCAAGTTTCGGCGAGAAGGGCCAGCTTTCCTGGTCACATTCTACCACGATTTTCGTGGTTGTAAAACGAGAGGCGAAAATCCGAGGCAGGCGGACACGTCACTTGTGCTTTCATTAAGGGTCCCTCAACCAAACGGGGACCAGGACGGCCTTGGTACCAAGGCCGTCATCTTCAATCACCTGTTCTGGTACGTCCGCCGGATTTGCCGCAACTGTGTAAACTGGAGCTGTGATCTCAGGCGTGAACGGTGGACGTATAAGATTGATAATATACAAACCTGCTCGTTGACCAAAGCCGGAGCGAGGCAGGAGTGGCCTGAAAACGGTCACGTCAACGTTCGGTAAGGCCACATTGATCGCCACGGCACCGACCGGACCGCCGACTAGATAACCGAGAGCAGTAGGCACCAGACCGTACACCCCTCTAATAACGCCTTGGAAGATTGGATTGTCAGAGGGTCGAGAAGATGAACCAGTGTTCTGCCCTAATAGAAAGGGCCGGTCCCTCGCCGATGCCGACATGGTTGCTGTGTTGTTCATACGAATAAGTACCTATTGCGTTGTGAATATCATGGGTCTCGTGTCCATACCGGCACTATCATCGCTGATGCCGTTCCTTCTGGGTTTGTCGAAAACACCGGCTGTATGCCATTGTCTTGCGTGGCGAGAAACATCCCCTCATCTACTAGAGCCTGACTAAGAGCGATACGTGCATCAAGTATCGCTGATTGTGCTGTCAGCGTTGCTAATTGTGCGTCTGCCACAGCACCCTTCTGACCCAGAGAGCCGCCGACTAAATTTATTGCAATACCGCCAGGGCCGAGCAAACGAAAAGCAATACCCAAACTAATAGGGCTTAGACCGCCTGTTAAGTTAAAGTTATGGTCTTGAGCATTCATCTGGTTGGTCGACAGAATCCTCGCTGATACCTGTGCTGCCTCCAACTTGGCTTTAGCCTGTGCTACTGTAATTCGATCAGGCATTGCAATTCATACCTCAACGATGACGCTAGACGGAGTAAGGATAGGCGATGTTCCTGTTAACACATTCACTGATGGGCTAATTGGCCCAAACCACAGTAAATGTCCAGGTCCGCTGCTATCCGTGCCAACCCCGACAAAAGTCTCCGTTTCGCTGCCGAGAGTACAAGTTGGAAACACTACAGGCGATGTAAGTGCCGCTGAGTTAGCCGTTATAGTCCAGCCTGTATTATCTCGATTAACGCTCGTACGTTGATATCCGGTCCAGGTTGCCTCATTCGTTGTTTGATCGCTGCCTGATGGCCCTGGTGACGACGTGTGGAGACTTAACCAAAGAACCGTGTAAGGCAATGTAGCGGTGTTATCGGCGAACCCAGAATAAGGGATGGCGTTCAGCATAAGTAACAAAAAATTATTTGCTAATTCGCCTGTATCAGTAGTTTTTGCGGCCATAGTTTTCTCCTAATCCTATATAGATTTTTGTATTGATTTTTTTAATCGTAACCTGCGATATACACTATCGCCGTTGGGGTGCCAGAACCAGAATAAGTGTCCAAATAAGCAGCATTGGCCACGACGCAAGTTGGCGTCGTGTTAAAATATGTTGCACCGGCACCGCTGCTGCTATCCAAGAAGTTAATTTCGAGCGGAAATCCAGGCTCGAACAAAAACTCTGCACTCAACGTGAGTGTGCCTTGTTGCAACAACCAGGTGCAATCTACAGTGTAAGTGAGCAACCACTCGCCATTAAATACGGCAAAATCACCGCTACAATCGGAGATGATTAACAACCATGTCGTCCATGTTATATTTGGTGCTTGGCAGGCAAAACAGACAGTGTTTTCGGGCCCAATGCCCGCAGGATAAAATGTAGCGTCAGCCTCACCATCACAAACAAAGGCGGCATATTGTCTAGGGCTGGCTGGGAAATTAGCACTACTATCACCGTCGCAAACAAAGGCGGCGAAACCAGGCACCTCACCCGCAAATGAAACAAAGGCCTCACCGGACATTGTTGCCGTTGCAGGTTTGCCTGCCGTACACACCGGCGTAAAGAATGCCTCGCCATCGCAGGTTGTCGCAGTATATTGCGGTACAATTCCACCGAAATTACAAGCGGAAGAACCATCTATCGTATACTGCCAGCCATATTGCCAGTGTGAGGTTGAATCGCCGTCGCAAACATAAGAGCTTAGTCTGCCAGCGATACGTCCCCATGTCGATGAGGATGTGCCGTCGCAAACATAATGGGCGATAGACACAACACTAGATTTGAAATTACAAGAGGAATCGCCGTCGGCGGTGAAGTCGCCCGCTGTGTCGCAACTATCGCCTGTTGCATACAAATAGGAATCGCCGTCACATGTTGCGACAGTCCAAACCATTCCAGGATTGCATGCAGACAGCAAACCAAACAAATCCCTCGGATAAGTCGAAGATGGGTCATAGGCACAGCCATTTGCAAAGTCTGTAGCATCTCCACACGGATTTTGGCCGAAGGCTGAAGGAGGCGTTGGGATGTGGTGGATACGACGGCGGCCAGGATATTGTTCGCCCAGACCGCCGTCTAATTCCCACGGGGCACGCTCCCAGCTAAGGGAGCGAATGCCGCATGCGAATGGAAGAGTTTTTGCTTCAGGCTTACAAAAATACCACTCGACTCTAGTAAGTGGAGCGGACGGGTCGGAGGAAAACTGACAATCCTGTGAGTACGTGTATCTCCCAAGATCGACCGCCATCCCACACGGGTCGTGGCTCACCCACGCTGACGATTCGCCGACCTTCCACGAGATGTAAAAAGTGGCTTGCCTGCTCGTCTCTCAATCGTTCTCCAAGTGCTCGCAGTGTTGATTGCGACAAATTGATGTGCCGACAGATTTAAGGAACCACCGCCTGCGTAGGTGAAGATTGGGATACGCCTGAGACTTTGACAAGTCGAATTACCGCTGACTACTACCGTCATTGGGCCATTCAAGTTTAAGCACCCTGCCATTTGACTCAGATTTACGCTTACTTTTGTGCCGACCGCAAGACCAGCGAAAGGGGTGCCAGCCGTAGTGATTATTACCTGTCCACCTGCGGCGGAAGTTACAGCAGATACTTGAACCTTACTTGAACCAGTCGGGTTTTTCGAGATGAAGCCCCAACCGTCCGTGATTATTTGCGACAGCCATGCACCAAAGGCAGAAACCCATGTAGCCGCAGGAACAAAATTACCGTTCACGAAGTTTGGATTCGCTGAACTGCCAACCGCCAGACCACGCATATTAGTTGTGCTAAGGTATAGTTTCGCAACATCTCTTTTTCGAACAATGACGGCAACGTCTGGATTAGCACTTGTGCCGACGCCGGTGCCGGTTAGGTTAACCGTGTTTAAGAAAACATCACGGGACACACCCTCCGTGCTGCATCTCAAATATCGCAATGTGGTGTTACTGCCCGACAATGCTGCTCGTTTGGCGGCTAGGGCAGTCGCCTGTGTCGATATGGATGATGGGTCGCTAGATGACTGATTACCGATCAGTAGACTCTCGGTCCAACCTTGACCTCCCTGCTCAAAACAAAAAGTGCATTTTATATTATAACTCATGATTATTTTTTCCTTAAATCCTATCGTTCTCCATCGTAGCACGCCGCATATTGGACCTTAGTGGTGCGTAGTATATGTCTGTGCCTCGTCTTAACTACCAAAATTAAGAGATATCTGCAACGGTATCGAGTCGCCTAATTGCGTCATTGCAGTCGCCGGCAAATCGCCTGAGACGACTAAGTTACCATCGGCATCCTGCAGGTAGTAACCTGTTACTATATTTTCTGCCTCTTGGCTACCACCATTTGTGCCGTAATTAAATTGCTCAAAAATCGTTAAGGAACTGCCGCCAGTCGGTGCGAAATAAGGCTCACCGAAAGCGGTAATGCTTATGGCACCGTATCCGTAAAAATTTGCTTCCGTCAGATTGCCAAGCAATGTCCCTGTGGTCGGTGCAAAACTAGGATTGGTGAGCAAGTGCAATGTACTGTTCTCAAGAGCAGTCGCCATTATGCCCGCCATCTTGAGACTGTAACTAACAGGGTAAATTAAAGACATTGTGAAAATTCCATTGTTTGAGTAAACCTACTTTTTATCTATGCACGAGCGTCAAAATAATTTTTGTTGCTGCTCATCTTCTTACCTGTTTCAATGATTTTGGAGTTTCAAATCCTTCTTTAGAAGTAAAAAATCGTGATAATATCCCGAATAAAACAGGACGCCCCGCACATGCCTCGAATGTTTCTTGTTCTGTGAAGCGGAACAAAAAATCTTAACAATGTAAAGAATAAACCCACCGAATTTCCTTCTTTAGAAGTAAAAAATCGTGATAATATCCCGAATAAAACAGGACGCCCCGAAGGACTGAAGCCATCTTATCTGGCTCGTAAACATCTTCATAGGTGAATCTTCCTGCGTAATAAACGAAACCATCTTTCAAACAAGGAAGAATTTCTTTGTTTCGTAGTTGCAATTTATGTGAAACCAGACTATAATATGGTGTCAACAGTAAAGACAACTGTAAGGGTAGTAGTGGGAGGGAGGCTAGTGCCTGCAATCCAACTGCACTATACCTACAGCCCTTGTAGCGATATACGATGAGCGAATAGTCTCGGATGTAGAAACTACTAACAGGGTCGGTGAGAAGCTATAGCCTGTAGTCGCTTTCAATAGTCAATCATCGAAAGTAAAAACATGCTCGATAGTGTAAGTTTCTTCTTTTGAGGGATTTGTTCTTGGCTTACACATGCCCACTTGAATAATACGAGGGTCAAGTGAGAGCAAGCTATGCAGTTCTCTACTAAAATCTAGGCAAAACGGTAGAGTGTTACAGGTAGCAATAATAACTACACTAAAGTTCGGAACAGAAACAATTTACATTTTCTTAAAGAGGGATTTGTTCTTGTTTTGCCTGACCCTCGGTCTGTAAATATATGCTTAAATTAGATTATTCAGAAGATTTGCTGGTAATTATAAAGGATAAATTTCACCTTATTTTGAATCAGGACGAAATTCATTCGCTGGTAATGTTTCTGGTCGCAAATGACCTTATAGAAGTGTTGGACGCTCAAACGGGAGAAATGTATGTTGGGACAGAGCTAAGCGTAGGTTTGACCCCCGCAGCAAGCCTCATCGTGGTCAGCAGAGACCCTAATTCGCTGTAGATACCGAAAAAGAAGTAACTTCTGTACCGTCAGGGCATCATGAAGCGAGTGTTCCGCACTCGCTCCAGGATATGTGCGTAGTGGCGCTCGACAGTAGCTACCGTGTCCCCCAGCCATCCTGCCACGACATGAATTGGAATATTACTTTCGAGCCAACGAGTGGCCGCAGAATGACGGAAACTGTAATTCACACACGGATGAGTGATGCCCGCTTCTTTGAACCTTCGCCTCATATACTGCATCAACACATCAGGCTTGATCGGGTTGCCCTCGCTAGATCGAAAAAGAAGACCGTTTGTAACTTTGCTCGCTCTCTCAGCGATAATTTCCTCTGCCCTCGCATTCAGGACGATGTTCCGCTTCTTGCCCCTGTTCATGTTCTTGTGTTTGATCTTTCTGATCTCGTGTGTTTCAGGATGCCACTCCTCTTTGACAGCAGTTAAAATCTCGTCAGGACGACAGCCTGTTGCCCAAAGTAACTCTACGATGGCCTTGTACGTGCCTGAGAGCGTCTCTAAGAGGCGTTCGTACTCCTCTGGCGTGATAAGGTACTCCTCACCCCTGACTGCCGCCAGAGGACGCTTAACGCCACGGAGAGGGTTGTAGGTCACCTTGTCGTTACGCTGTAACCAGTTGAACATAGCGGCGAGATGTTTCACCAAGTTACATTTCGTCGTGTCGTTCATGCTTTCGATGGTGGCAAGCCACTTTTCAACCTGGTATGGCTTGATCTGACGCACCGGCTGATTATCAAACTGAGCGGTGAAGAGGCTAATGTACCGAATACGATCTGTCGTATTCTTTTTTCCGTCCGGTAGGATTGCGTTAGAAATATAGAAGTCAGCGAGTTCATTAACGCTGGCCCTGTCGTCATTGACGGTTGGCAGGTTGTTTGCGATGACGGTGTCTCTTATGAGAGACTGCCGCATCGCCTCTGCCTCTGTCTCTGTCGTTGTCTTAGTTCCGAGATACTTCATCTTGCCGTTAAAACGGCAGTAATGGTAGCCGGACGCATTGTGTCTCTTGAGTGTCCCAACCTTGTTCTTCATTTTGACGCTCCCTTTTTATGGTATATAGGGGAGCATACTCACTTTTTCCCAGCGAAAGGTGAGTACGCAGGTCATTGTACCACGATTCTTGTCGTTGTAAAATCACCACTTACGTCAATTAAACCATGTCCCGATCTGCCTCAAGTGCCTGCGCAAGGAGCCGGCCCGCCGTTATGCTGATGCCGCGGCGCTGGCCGATGACCTGCACCGCTTTCAGGTGGGCGAACCCATCATGGCCCGACCTGCCGGCAAGGTGGAGCGCCTCGTCAAGTGGGCGAAGCGGCGGCCGGCGGCGGCGGCCATCCTCGCGCTGGCCGGCGTCCTCATCGCAGTCGTCTTCATTGCCTTCGGAATGGTGGCTGCTCAGCTCCGCGAAACAAATGCCGCGCTGCAGGCCAAAGACCGGGAGCAAAAAAACCGAGAGAAAGCCGAGAAGGAACGCGCCCTGGCACGCGTCGCCGCCTTGTGCGATGCTGCGCCGGGAGCGGTGCCGTCCATTCTCGCCGATCTGGAGGCGGCGCGCGACGACGTGCTGCCGCGGCTGCTGGAACTGTGGCGCGGCGGCGCGCTCTGCAGTCCGCAGCAACGGCTGCGCCGGCCTGGCGCTGGTGCCGGTCGATCCGGAACTGGTCCGCGACGATCTGGCCGACGGGCTGTTGACGGCCGACGATCCCGTTGAGGTCTTGTTGATCCGCGATGCCCTGTTGCCGTACGGTGCCGAACTGCGCCAACTGTTCTGGGGCAAGGCCGAAGACGTCAAGACCAAACCGGAGCAGCGTTCCGCGCCCTGGTCGCGCTGGCGGCGTTCGATCCGAAAGATGAGCGCCTGCGCAAGCAGGCGCAGGCCGCAGTCGAACGCATGTTGGCGGCCAATCCGCTGCATCTCGGCACCTGGGTCACGGCGCTGCGGCCGGTGCGCGAGCCGCTGCTGAAGCCGCTGGGCGAGGTGTTCCGTGTCGCGAAGTCGGCGGAGCGGCGCGAGTTCGCGGCCACGGTCCTCGCCGATTATGCCGGCGACAAGCCCGACACCCTCGCCGACCTGCTCCTCGACGCCGATCCGAAACAATACGCGCTCCTGTTCCCGGTTTTGCAGCGCGACCGCGAACAGGCCGTCGAGTCCATCCGGCGGGCGCTTAAGGCAAACGTCAAGGCGGACGCTCCCCAGCCCGAGCGCGAACGGCAAGCGCGGCGGCAAGCGTCAAGTGCCGTCGCCCTGTTACAGCTCGGCATCCCCGACGATGCCTGGAAGCTGTTCCGTCATCTGTCCGATCCGGAGGCACGTTCACAGCTCGTCTGGCGTTCGGGGTTGCTCGGCGTCGATCCGAAACTGATCTTGCGACGGCTGGACCAGGAAAAGGATGTGTCGGCGCGGCGGGCGCTGATTCTTACGCTCGGCGAATACACCGGGGAGCAGTTGCCGCCGGAGGTGCGCGACCCGTTGACGGTCAAGCTGTTGCAGTGGTACCGCGACGACCCCGACCCCGGCATTCACGGCGCGATCGACTGGCTGCTACGGCACGGCAAGGAAGGGTTGGAGGCACGGCCCCTCGATTGGGGTCAGGCAAAGCGCAGCTGACGAAGATCGACACCGCATTGAAGCAGCCGCGATCCGGACGACACGCGGCGCTGGTACGTCAACGGCCACGGTCAGACGATGATCGTCATTCCCCGCCCGGAGGACTTCCGCATGGGCTCGCCGCTGAGCGAGACGGAACGGCGCGATGACGAAACCCAGCACCTACGGCGCATCCAGCGCAGCTACGCCATTGCCAGCCGGTCGGTAACGGTGGAGGAGTTTCAGCAATTCCTCAAAGACCGGCCCGATGTTATCAAGCCAATCACGAATAGATACAGTCCGGACAAAGATTGTCCGATCATTGCTGTATCGTGGTTCATGGCGGCGCAGTATTGCAACTGGCTGAGCGAAAAGGAAGGGCTTCCGGAAAAGGATTGGTGCTATCCGGCGCATGAGGACATCAAGGACGGCATGAAGCCGTATCCCGACTATTTGCAGCGCAAGGGCTACCGCCTGCCTACCGAAGCCGAATGGGAGTACGCCGCGCGTGCCGGAGCAAGCTCCAGCCGCTATTACGGATCGTCCGTCGAATTGTTGCCGCGTTATGCCTGGTTCCTCCAGAATTCCGGAGACCGCACCTGGCCGGTAGGTCAGAAGCGGCCGAATGACTTCGGGCTATTCGATTCCCTGGGCAACGTCTGGAACTGGGTCTATGATCCGGGGTTCTACTATCCGGAGCAAAAAGGGGTAATTGCTATCTCAGATGTAGAAGATATTAGAGATATTGCAGATAGCAATAACCGGGTGTTGCGGGGTGGTTCGTTCAACGATCGACCGGGGAACGTCCGCCTCGCCTACCGCAGCGGCAATCGCCCGTCCGACCGTGACAATACGGTGGGCATGCGTCCCGCCAGGACTTTACCATAAGCCATTTTACAATTTTACCATTTACGATAGCAAATATCCGTAATGTGTCCTTGGACGAACGCGGGTTGTTTATTCCCTGCCGCGCAGGCGGGCAACGCGATTTTGAAAATCGAAATCGGAACAGGTGTACACTATAAATGGCCAAGCGCCACGGATGGCTCTGGGAGCGGCTAACCTCGTTTGCCGATTTGCTATACGCAGCCAAGAAGTCGGCACGCGGGAAGCGCTGGCGGCCCGAGGTGCTGCGTTACCATAGCTACCTCGAATATGAGCTGCTGCGTCTGCAAGAAGCGCTCGCGACCCGAACGTACCGGCCAGGGGGATACCGGACTTTCCAGATCCGTGAACCGAAAGCCGCGCCTTATCAGCGCCGCCCCATACCGCGACCGGGTCGTGCATCATGCGCTGACGGGCATTCTCGAACCAATCTGCGAGCGGTCGTTCCTGGCCGATAGCTTCGCCTGCCGCAAGGGCAAGGGCACCCACGCCGCCATGCGCCGCTGCCAGCAGTTCGCCCGCCGCCACCGCTGGGCGTACAAGGCCGACGTCCGCAAGTTCTTCCCGTCGATCGACCACGCCATCCTGAAGGGGTTGATCCGCCGCAAGATCAAGGACCCGCACGTCCTCTGGCTGACCGATCTGCTGATCGATCATAGCAATCCGCAGGAAGAGGTGTACTTCCTGTTCCCCGGCGACGACTTCTTCGCACCGGCCGAGCACCGGCGCGGCCTGCCGCTGGGCAACCAGACCAGCCAGTTCTTCGCCAACGTGTATCTCGACCCGCTCGACCATTTTGTCAAGGAGAGGCTGCGCCTCCCGGGCTACATCCGTTACGTCGATGATTTCGTCTGCTTCGCCGATGACAAGCGGCTGCTCCAGAATGCGCGGCGGCAGATCGCCGATTTTCTGGCGACGCTGCGGCTGAAGGTCCATGCGACGAAGGACGCGATCTTCCCGGTGCGGCAGGGGATTCGGTTCGTCGGCTACCGCGTCTGGGGGAGCCACGTCAAGCTGGTGCCGGCAAACGTCTACCGTTTCCGCCGCCGCCTGCGCAGCTTGCAGGAACAGTACGCGCGGCCGAAATCGAATGGGAAGCGGTGCGGCCATCCCTGGCAAGCTGGATCGGCCATGCCATGCAGGCCGATACTTTTCCTTGCGGGAGCGGTTGTTCCTGGAACATCCGTTCCGCAGGTAGGCCGTCGTACCGGGTGTTGCGGGGTGGTTCGTTCAACAATCAACCGGAGAACGTCCGCCTCGCCTACCGCAACAACAATCGCCCGTCCAACCGTAACAATACGGTGGGCATGCGTCCCGCCAGCACTTCGCGGCGGACATCGCGTCCGCCACGCCGGAATCCGGGGGCGTCTCTTTCTCCTGGAGCGTGCCGGAGTGCAAAGTCCAGGCGGCCGACCGGTGCCGAGGCCGTAGAGCCGAGGCCGAAGGAAAAGTGTGTCCGGCGGGACCGGTAGGCCGACAACGGCTCGACAGTCCCGCCGGACGTTTTACGCGCGGAGGACGCATGGCCGCCGAGGAGCTGCCCGTGATCGCCAAGATGTACGATCTGGTGAAGTGGTCGTGCCAGCACACGAGCAAGTTCCCGCGCAGCCACCGTTTCGTGCTGGGCGAGCGGATCGAGAGGCGGCTATACGATCTACTGGAGACGCTGATTGAGGCGCGCTACACGAAGGATCGCCAGGGGCTGCTGCGCCAGGCGAATCGCGGCCTTGAGGTGCTGCGTTACCAATTGCGGCTGGCGCACGACCTGCGCTGTCTGCGGACCAATAGTTACGGCTTCGCCGTGGCGGCCCTGCGCGAAATCGGGAGGATGGTGGGCGGATGGATGAAGGCCGGCGTACAAAAACATTCCTGACGTGTTGCGCCGACAAGGCCAAGCCTGAGGCTGAGCGTCTGAAGCGCTGCGAGGACAAGCTGCGGAAGCCGTGACGGCCCTTCCGAAAAACCGCGAATCGGTTATCCTGACCAAAACAGGAGGCGAACCATGACGGATCTCGTCGCGTCGCGGCCGACATTGCGGCGACGGCGATTTTCGTAGCCCGACGCGTAAGCGAGGGTTGAGTCGCATCCCTCGCTTACGCGTGGGGCTACGAAAATCGCCGTCGTCCTTCGCAAGAACGGATATGCACCCCGGACCAGTTGAAGGAGCGTCTGAAACGCTGCGAGGATAAGCTACGGCAACCGTGACGATCCAGCCCGTTCCGTCGGCCGGCCTTTGTTCACGCCATCTCGGCCAGCACCGCGACAAGTACCAGAAAGAGTCGGCGGTACACTCGCAAAACTTCTTCGTCCCCTTGCGCGGCCACCGGGCGCGGCATTGCTCCCTCCACCCCGATTACTTCTGCCCCGTAATCTCGTTCGCCAGTTCCGTCGCATCGTAGACCTTGCGCAGTGCTTCGAGGATGCCCTGCGAGTGTACCGCCACGGCGCGGGCCTGCTCGTCGGTGTAGACGAAGTCCGCGGTCAGCGATTGAATGTTGCCGTCGAAGATGAGACCGACGACCTCGCCTTTTCGATTAACGACCGGACTGCCCGAGTTGCCGCCGATGATGTCAGCCGTACAGACAAAGTTGAACGGCACGGCGAGGTCGATCCGGTCCTTGCGGTCCAGCCAGCGTTTCGGCAGGGCGAACGGCTCCTTGTTGCCATGATCCTCGGCGCGCGCGAACGCGCCGCCGAAGGTGGTGAACGGCAGGACCTTGCGGCCGATCTCCGTGTAGCCCTTCACCGGGCCGAACGCCAGGCGCAGCGTGAACGTCGCATCGGGGTATTGGTCCTTACCCTTCAGCGCGAAGATCGCGCGGCTGATCTTGGCATACGCCTGCTGCTGCGGTTCCTCGACACGCTCCTCGTAGGTTGCCCGGTACGCGCGGGCCGGCTCATCCACCAGGCGGGCCAGCGCGATCATGGTATCGTCGGACGCCGCGATCGCCGCCTTGCCGCCCTCAAAAAGCGCCTTGCGGACTGACACGTCGCGGAGCTTCGACCCCTGCACCAGTTCGGCGGCGCGGGCATACGGCGACTTGCCCGCCAGCACCTTCTGCACCAGCTGTTTATGTCCGCCAAACGTCTCGACGAACAGGCTCAGCGAATCGCCGAGCTTTTGCGCTTCGAAGTCGTCGGAAATCGGTGCCGTCGAGAACAGCAGTGTCTTCAGCGACGGCAGGGCGGTGTCACGGTATTCGCGGAGTCGTTCCGCGTTCGGTTTCTCCTTCTCGTCGGCGTAGCGGACCAAGGTGCGCGCGAAGCCGAAGAGGTGGCTGTGGAACCCCTGAGCGCGCTGAGACCGCGGCCGCGCCCTTCCAGCACCGCGTGGTAGCGATACAGCTCCTGCATCGCCACGACCGATAGAAACACTTGGTCCCAGGCGTCGCCATACGCCTTTTCCAGCTCCGGCTTGTTGCCCACGGCCTCCCGCAGCGCCGTTTCATCGGCGACCTTGCGCGCCTGGATCGCCGGGTTCTGCAAACCGTCCATTATTCCGACGTACAGCTTGCGGCCGTTCTGCACGCCGAGGTATTCGCCGATGACACGGCGGGCGTTGTCCTCGCTACGGGCCTGAATGTCTTCATCAGCACTTCGTGCCGGCGCAGCAGAGCGAGCTGGAGCGGATAAGCAGTGTCGCGGAAGAAATTCAGGTGGCACACCGTATTGAGCCGGCTCGTTCGGCCCGGATGACCGCTGACGAAGACCAACTCGTCCTCCTTCGCGCCGGCCGCACTCCATTTGAGATAGTGCTCGACCTTCACCGGCTTGCCGTCTTCGTAGACGCGGAAGAAGCACATGTCGAGACAGAAGCGCGGGAACTCGAAGTTGTCCGGATCGCCGCCGAAGTGAGCGATGTCGGCGTCCGGAGCGAAGACGAGACGAACGTCGGTGTATTTCTTGTAGCGGTAGAGATGATACTGCCCGCCCTGGTACAAGGTGACGACGTCGCTGTGCAAGCCGGTTTTGTCGAGCGATTCCTTTTCGAGCGTGTTCATCACGGCCCGCCGCGTTTTCTCGGCGTCGGCGGCGCTCACACCCGGCTTCACGGCCGCATTGACTTTGGCTGTAACGTCCTCGATGCCCATCAGAACGAGGAGTTCCAGATCGGGACATTTCAGCTCGTCCCCGTGGGAGTGGGCGTAGAAACCATCGCGGGCAATGGTGCGCTCCTTGGTGCTGAGCTTGACGAGCGTCTCACGGCCGACGTGGTGGTTGGTCATCACCAGGCCGTCGGGTGAGACGAAGGAACCGGAGCCGCGCGGAAAGCGGACCGAGGACTTCTGGAGATGTTCGAGCCAGCCGCGCGTCCGGCTCGAAGCCGTACTTATCCTTCAGGAGTTTCAACGGTGGGCTGGTGAACAGCCACATGCCCTCATCCGCGCGGGCCGCCGCCGAAAGGAAGAGAGCCAGGACGAGGGGAACGACGATCTTGCGCGGCGAGAAGTAGCGCATGCTCGCCCTATTGGTTTGGCGCATTGCGATCAGCGGCGCGTAGTTGTCAGACACGAATCCACCTCTTTCACCAGTTCCATACTTGTCTTGACGACCGAGGCGTCAAACGCCGGCAGCTGTCAGAGCGGCGTCGATCTTATCCACTGTCTGGACGTTCGGGGCGTGCCTGCCCGATTCAAGGCGGCTGATGGTTTCCGTACGCACGCCGGCGCGTTCCGCAAGTTGTGCTTGGGTGAAGCCGGCCTTCTTGCGCCGATCCGCGATTTCGTGGGCGATCATTGCTCGGAGTGTCTGACGGGCGGGGTAGTGCCCGTGTTTGTCCGGTTTGGGCATCTCCGGCGGGATGCTCGGCTCTGGCGTGTGGCCAGATAATTGGGGAAACTCGCGTCCGTGGTGCGCGACAAGTAGCACCTCGACGGTCGGGTAAATCGTCTTCAGTTGTCTCAGGAACTTGCGCAGCGTGGCAGCGTCGATATCGCCTTCCGACAGCAGCACCGCTTTCGCTTCCGATACCGCCGCATGTATCCTCTCGGCTTCGTCCTTGAACCTCGCCATCCGCGCAAGCAAGCGATTGAGGCTGCCCGGCGCCGGCTTCCTTGTGGCCGTTCCACCCCCTGTGCTTTTCTGCCGTGCCTGCGTCAGTGTGTTCGCCATTTCTTTTCCCTTCACTCATCGTAAAAGCCGTCTCTGTGGCCAGCCTTTTCGACGACGATTCGATAGTGAACGACGACCTTTTCAACGATCTTCGTCTTGCCCTTCACCTGCCGCTCTTGCTTGACTGTTACGCGCTTTTCATGCGGCTCAAATTGAAGGCGGTAGTCGCCGGTCCGCAGGCGACACTTGCCTTTGAGGTTCCCCTTGAGGAACTTCAGGCCGCTGACGAAGGGCCAGTTCACCAGTTTGTCCAGGAGAGCATCCATCCGGGCTTTGATGGGGAGCGGCAGCGCCGCGAGGTCGCTTTTAGCTTCTTCGGTAAGAACGACCTCGGCGGCCATGTTTCGATTATCCGACCGTATGACAAATTTGTCAAGCGAACACGGCCAGTCGGGCATCAAGGCGCCAACCGCCCCCGGCAGCGGGCGATTGGGCACTCAGCAGATCAAGTCTGCTCTATCCGGCAAAACCGCTATTCTGGTTCCGGTCCACCCATCCCGTTTTGTTTTCTTTCCGGTTGACAGTCTGGAGAGGGGGGGCTAGTGTACCTTATAACCTCTTCGGTATCCATTATAGATCGTGACAACCAGCACCCAGCCATCCGAGGCGATGATTGAGGTGAGCCAGTCCCCCCACCCACGATTGGCGTAAGATCGATCATGAGCCATCTACCCGATGAACAAACTCTGGGCCCCGTGAGCGAAGAGCAGGATAAACCCCCTCAACTCCTCGATGTAACGCTGGTCCCACCCACCAACCCACCCACCCCTCCCAATCCCTCGACCGGCACGCTCGATCCGTTCGTGACCCGCGATCCGGTTGCACCGAACACCATCCGGCCCACGGTGATAGAGAGCAGACCGACCGACGTCGAGTCTTCCGGCCCCAGCGCGCCCGCAAGCAGCGGGGCAACCCTCAGTCTTTCTCCAAGTGGGCCGGTCACTCAGGACGTAGTCTCCAGGACGGAGAAAGATAAACCCAGTTTTCCCACTCGGGACGTAGTTTCCAGGACGGAGAAAGATAAAGCCAGTCTTCCGAAGCAACCGGCCCGGGCGGACCGGCCGCGCTCCGTGGACGAGTACGACATCGTTTCCGAGCTGGGACGCGGCGGCATGGGCGTCGTTTACAAGGCCGTCCACCGCCAACTGAAACGCACCGTCGCTCTGAAGATGATCCTGGCCGGCAGTTACGCCGGGCGGGAACAGCTGGCGCGTTTCCGGCTCGAAGCCGAAGCCATCGCGCGCATTCAGCACCCGCACATCATCCAGATCTTCGAGATCGGCGAAACCGAGGGCAACCCGTACTTCGCACTGGAGTACGTGGATGGCGGCAGCCTGGACCGCTACCGTGGCACGCCGCAACCGATCGAGCCGGCTGCCGGCTTGATCGAAGCGTTGGCGCGGGCCATGCACGTCGCCCATCAAGCGGATGTCGTCCATCGAGACTTGAAGCCGGGGAACGTGCTGCTCGCCGCAAGCAGGGTTCAGCGCCCGCAACATCGGGAAAGCCGGAAGAATCGCCGCTCTCGATGTTCGATCCGAAGATTACCGACTTCGGCTTGGCCAAACAGCTCGACACGGAACACGAGTTGAGCACGTTGGGCGCCATCATGGGCACGCCGTCGTTCATGGCTCCCGAACAGGCCGAAGGACGCTCCCGCGACATCGGCCCACGGACCGACGTGTACGCCCTCTGCGCCATCCTGTACGACCTGCTGACCGGTCGGGCGCCGTTCAAGGGCGCGACGGTGTGGGAAACGGTCGAACAGGTGCGAACGCGCGAACCGGTAGCGCCGCGCCAATTGCAACCGACCGTACCACGCGATCTGGAAGTGATCTGTCTCAAGGGCATGCGTAAAGACGCCCAGCAGCGCTACGGCAGCGCTCTGGAGCTGGCCGAGGACCTGCGCCGGTTCCTGGATGGTCAACCCATCCTGGCCCGCCCAGCTCCGTCCTGGGAGCGCGCGTGGAAGTGGGCGCGGCGCGAGCCGGCGCGGGCGGCCGCTGCCGGCGCGGTGGTACTCGCGCTGATCGCCGTGACGGCCGGGATGTTCTTCTACGGTCTCTACAAGGACCATCTGGCGACCCAACGGCAGAAGACGTTAGTTCGGCAGCAACAACTCCAGGATGAACTCTACGGACTGCGCAGCTCGGCCGAAGGGGAAGAAGAGGCGAAGCATCTCGGCGTTGCCAAAGAAAAATGGCTTCAAGCATTGGCTCTGCTCGACCACAATCCGGATGTTCTCGAGGACCAACTACGTTCCAGGTTGGAAGCGGGCCGCGACCGTGTGATACAGAAAATCGCGGATGAGGCGGAACGCACTCGCATCGAGGAGGAGAGGAAGGAGGCGAAGCGGCTTCGGCTGGAACTCGACAAGAAAGCGCAAGACAAACTTCTCGCCGACCAAAAAGCCTTTGCCGAGCGCCTCAAGGGCTTCGGTCCGCTGCGCGATCAGGTGCGATTCCACGCCGTCACGGTTCGCAATCAGGATCTCGCCGCGGACACGGCGATCGTGCGCCGTGCGGCGCCGAAAGCACTGGAACAACTGGGCCTGGATGTTTCGAAGGCCCCCAAGGATTTCGCCAACGGACTCGACCCGTTCAAACCGCCGATCGCGGACAGTCCGGAGCGCGTCAAACAATTGGCGGACGAATGCTACCAGCTCTTGCTGGCTTGGTCCGCGGCCGAGGTAGCTCCCAGCGGCGACGCCAACGACGCGGAACCCCATCCGCAGTACGCCCTGGATTTGCTCAACCGGGCGGGCGCCTTGGCGGCGGCGCATGACCTCAAGACGCCGCAAGTGTTTCATCTGCGCCGGGCGCGGTGCTTCACACTGCTCGACAAAGAGGCCGAAGCGAAAACAGAGCGGGAGAGCGCCGCGGCTCTGGCCCCGAACTCGACGATCGACCTCTTTGAGACGGCCCTGGACCATTATCGCAAAGGGGAAGTCGATCAAGCCGCCGCCGATTGCGAGCGGGTGTTCCAGCAAGAACCGAACCATTTCTGGGCGCAGTACGTCGCATCGCTCTGCAACCTCCAGAAGAAAGACTGGCCCCTGGCCCTGGTTCGCCTGAACGCTTGTTTGGAGCAACGGCCCGACGACCCCTGGTTGTTGATGCACCGCGCCCTGGCGTACGCGGGAGCGGCGAAGCTCGATCAGGCCAGCGCCGATTTCGACAAGGCGTTGGGCCGCTCCGACGATCCCGCCTTCCGCGCCGACTTGCTGACCAATCGCGCTTTCCTCTGGATGCGGCTGGGCCGCTGGTCCGATGCCGAGCAGGACCTTCTGAAAGCGATTGATCCGCGCGCCAAAGATCCGCGTCTCCTGGCCGCCCTGGCCGGGGTCTATCAGAACCTGGACAGGACGCCGGACGCGATCAAGGCGATGGACGAGGCCATCAAAATCCGGCCAGACCACGCCGCATGGTACGCCGTTCGTGCCCGGCTGGAACTCACCAGCGGCAACCCGAAGGCTGCCCGGCAGGACTTCGAAGCCTACGTGACTCACGAGACGAAACGCTCCTCGGACTGGGCGCGCGTGCGGGTGGAGCTGGCACGTCTCAAGTTGAAAGAGGGCGAGCTGGATCAGGCGCTGGCCGATTGCGATGCCGTGCTGGCGGTGATGCCGAACTTCTCAACGGCACACGGCGAACGCGCCGAAGTGCTGCTGCGCCTGAATCGTCCTGAGCTGCACGTTGACGCGGGACGGGCGCTGGATTGTTACCTGGCGACCGGAGGCAAGCCAACGCTGGAGATCCTGCGTGCGCGCGGCCTCCTGTATCTGCGCTTTCTCAAATACACCGAAGCGGTCGAGGCGTTCACCCGCGCGCTCGCCCTGGGAGAGGACGCCGAAACGCATAACCTGCGAGGGTTCGCATACCTGGCGTTGGAGGCATCGAAACCAGCTCTGGCGGACTTTAACGCAGCACTGCGGCTCCAACCGTCACACGCTGAATCGTTACGCGGCCGGGCCACTGCGCTGTTCCTGCATCGCTGGACTGCGGAGAACGATGCCGCCGCGGAGGAAGCGGCTGAGGCCGCACTGAGCCACGGAGCGCAGAAGGCCGAATCGGTCTTCCAGGTCGCCTGTGTTTACGGTGTGGCGGCTGGCCAGCGCGTCACCGAAGGCGGCGGCATCCGCTATCAAAAGCGGGCGCTGGAACTCCTGAGCGAAGCGCTGAAGCTGCTTCCGGATCAAGCCGGCCGCGAAGCCTTCTGGCAAAAACGCGTGGAGAAGAATACCGCGTTCTACCCGATCCGCAGCGCTCCCGGTTGGCCCGAATTGGCCCGGTTATACGGCTCAAGGTAGAGTTGATGCGCAGTCCGTGATTGACTGTCGGTCGATTTGTTTTGTGAACCACACGGGATGTCCTCCAATGAGGTTGCCCATGTCCAGATCGTGGTTGTCTTGGTTGAAACGATTCTACACTCCCCGACGCCGGCGGCCGCTCCGGCGCTTCAATCTGGAACAGCTGGAAGATCGCACCTTGCTCAGCGCCGGCCCGACGTTGGGAACGGCCAGTCTATTGTCGGTAACGGACTTTTCCACGGCCCAGGCCAAAGGCTCCATCGGTCAACCGAACGAGGTCGATCTCTACGAAGTGCAACTCAACGCCGGCGACCGCCTCACGGCGGCGATGAGCACCCAGAACGTGGGCAGCAGTCTGCAAAGTGTCCTGCGCGTGTTCGACAGCCAGGGCGTCCAGATTGCGTCAGCCGAGCCCGAAGGAAGCGATCCACAGCTGGCGTTCACGGCATCGACGGCGGGCGATTACTTTATCGGCGTGTCCTCGGCCGGCGACGACGCCTACAACCCGAACATCGCAACGAGCGATCAGGGGGGAACGACGACGGGGCCCTATTCGCTGAACGTCAATTTGACCGCAGCAGTACCGCCCCAGGCCAACTCACCGATTGCGCTCATCGCAAAGCTCGATGCCATGGCCGTGGCGGACTTCAACGGTGACGGCATCCCCGACCTCGTCACGGCCGATTATGGCAATAACACGGTCAGCGTCCTGCTGGGCAGCGGCACCTCTCCCCCCTCCTCCCCCTTCCAGTTCCCTCTGGCCTTTCCCGTTGGCAAAGGACCGGATGCCGTGACTGTGGCGGACCTCACCGGCGACGGCCACCAGGACATCGTCACGGCCAATTACGGCGCCAACACGGTCAGCGTCCTGCTCGGTACTGGCGACGGCACGTTTCAGCAGGCCCTGACCTTTGCGGTCGGCTCCGAACCGGACGCCGTGGCCGTGATGGACCTGGGCAATGGCCACCCCGACATCGTCACGGCCAACAAAGTTGACAACACGGTGAGCGTCCTGCTGGGTAACGGCGACGGTTCCTTCCAGAAGGCCCTGACCTTTGCCGTGGGTTCCGGACCGGATGCCGTGGCCGTGGTGGACCTGGGCAATGGCCACCCCGACATCATCACGGCCAACAAGTTCGATAATTCGGTGAGTGTCCTGCTGGGTAATGGCACCGGCACCTCCTTCCAGCAGGCCCAGACCTTTTCGGTTGGCTCCGGACCGGATGCCGTAGCGATAGCGGACCTCAACGGCGACGGCCGCCCCGACATCGTCACGGCCAACTATTACGCCAGCACCGTGAGCGTCCTGCTTGGCAACGGCGATGGCACGTTTCAGACGGCCCATAATTATCAGGTTGACGACGGGCCGCGTTCCGTGGCCGTGGCGGACATCAACGGCGACAGCCACCTCGACATTGTCACGGCCAATTACGGCGCCAACACGGTGAGCGTCCTGCTTGGCAATGGCAAGGGTACGTTCGCCGCGGATCCCTCATCCTCGTCGCCGGGTTTACCCGCCGGGACCTTCTCCACCAAGAACCCGAACGATAATGGGACCAAACCGAACGCCGTGATCGTGGCGGAAAACATCAATGGCGACGGCTCCGCCAGCATCGTCACGGCCAACTATGGCGACAGTACGGTGAGCGTGCTGCTGGGCAATGGCGACGGCACGTTCCAACCGGATTCTACCTATTGCATCTGCTCAGCACCGTTTGCCGTGGCCGTGGCGGATCTCAATGGCGACGGCATCCCCGACATCGTCACGGCCAATTATTGCAACGACACGGTATGCGTCTTGCTGGGCAATAGCGACGGCACGTTCCAGCAGCCCCTGACCTATCCCGTTGGCACAGGACCGGATGCCGTGGCAATCGCGGACCTGGGCAATGGCCACGCCGATATCATCACGACCAATTTTTGCGACAATACGGTCAGTGTCCTGCTCGGCAATGGCGACGGCACCTTCCAGACAGCCACGGCCTATCCCGTTGGCGATGTACCGTTTGCCCTGGCCGTGGCGGACCTTACCGGTGACGGCCACCTCGACATCGTCACGGCCAATTATGGCGACGGCACGGTCAGCGTCCTGCTCGGCAACGGCGACGGCACGTTTCAGGCACAGCACACCTTTACCGTTGGCAAAGCACCGGAATCCGTGGCGATCGCGGACCTCAATGGCGATCACATCCCCGACATCGTCACGGCCAATTATGGCAGCAACACGGTGAGCCTTTTGCTGGGCAAAGGCGATGGCACGTTCTACCCCCAGACGACCTACCAGGTCCCGGGCGATCCCAAATCCGTGGCGGTGGCGGACGTCAACGGCGACGGGCGACCGGACCTTGTCGTGAGCGCGACGAATCTCAGTACCGTTCCGGGCAGCTACACGCAGTACAGCACGGTGAGCGTCCTGCTGGGCAACGGCGACGGCACCTTCCAGACGGCCCAGACTTTTGCCGTAGCCTCCGAGCCAGCCGCGCCGACGCTCAACGATCTCGTGGCCGCGCCGCTGGCCGACCCGGATGCCGTGACCGTAGCGGACCTCAACGGCGACGGCCGCCCCGACATCGTCACGGTCAATTATTTCGATGACACGGTGAGCGTGCTGCTGGGCAATGGCAACGGCACCTTCCAGAAACCCCAGGATTTTCCCGTGGGGACAGGACCGGATGCCGTAGCCGTGGCGAACCTCACCGGCGACGGCATCCCCGACATCGTCACAACCTGCATTTACTCCTGCACGGTGAACGTGCTGCAAGGCAACGGCGACGGCACGTTCCTGGTCGCCCCAACGGCTGGCACCGGCTCAGGACCGGATGCCGTAGCCGCGGCGGACCTCACAGGCGACGGCCGGCCCGACGTCGTCACTGCCAATCGTTTCGACAATACGGTGAGCGTCCTGCTGAATTCCGGCGACGGCACCTTCCAGACCGCCCGGACTTTCGCGGTGGGCAAATCCCCGGATGCCGTGGCGGTGGCGGACCTCAACGACGACGGCCGGCCCGACATCGTCACGGCCAATTACGGCGGGAACTCGGTCAGCGTCCTGCTGGGCAATGGCGACGGCACGTTCCAGACGGCCCAGAATTATCGGGTTGGCTCCGAACCAGCAGCGGTGGCCGTCGCGGACCTCGTGGCCGGCGACGGCATCCCCGACATCGTCACGGCCAATTATGGCGACAACTCGGTCAGCGTCCTGCTGGGCAATGGCGACGGCACGTTCAAGAAACCCCTGACCTTAAATGTAGGCGAAGGACCGGATGCCGTGGCCGTCGCGGACCTCATTCCGGACGGCATCCCCGACATCGTCACGGCCAATTATGGCGATAATACGGTCAGCGTCCTGCTGGAAAACGGCAATGGTACGTTCCAGCCGGCCCAGAATTTTGCGGTTGGCTCAGGTCCGTATGCGGTGGCCGTCGCGGACCTCACCGGTAATGGCATCCTTGACATCATCACGGCCAATATTTTCGACAACACGGTCAGCGTGCTGATGGGCAACGGCGACGGCACGTTCCAGCCGGCTCGGACCTATGTCGTCGGCGGCAGTCCGATCGCTCTGGCCGTGGCGGACCTGGGCAATGGCCACCTCGACATTGTCACGGCCAATGAGGGCGCCAGCACAGTAAGCGTCCTGATGGGCAACGGCGACGGCACCTTCCAGGACGATCCCAACTACCTGCGCAACACACCTATACCATTGGCTCGGGCTTCTTACCCGATGCCGTGGCCGTGGCGGACCTCACCGGCAACGGCATCCCTGATATCGTCACGGCCAACTTCTACAATCGCAACGTCAGCGTGCTCCAGGGCAACGGCGATGGGACATTCGCGCCCAGCACACCCCTGGATGGAGTCGGCCTCGATAACACTCCCTACCTCGCCGACCTGACCGGCGACGGCATCCCCGATAGCGTTATTCTTAACACCTCGGGCCAGATTCTCTTCCGCAAGGGTTTGGACGCCGCTAACTCGTTTGCCCCGCCCATTGTGCTCAACCCGGGGAGTCCGGCTGGCGATCTCACGGTTCTGAAGGATGGTGCCGGCTCGGCCATCGCCGCCGTCGATACGACCCCCAGCATCTCCGCCGGCAGCCCGGTTTACACAGTCTCGCAGTACACACTCGCCGCCGATGACTCGGTCACTCGGACCACCCTCTTCTCCACGCCGTTCCTGCCGACGCGCATCGCCGCCGCCGACCTCACCGGCAATGGCCTCGACGACCTGATCGTGACCAGCGCTGAACGATAGTGTGCAGATCTCGTTCCAGCAATCCGACGGAACCTTCAGCGCGCCGATCACCATTCCTGTTGGCGTGGCGCCTTCCGACATCTCCTTCGCCGATGTGAACGGCGACGGCCTTCTCGACATCGTGGTCACCAATCAAGCGAGCGGCACCGTCACCGTGCTTCTGAACGACAAAACGCATTCCTTCACCACGGTGGAAACCTTCCGGTCCAGTCTCGACACACAGGGAGCCACCGGCGCGATGGCCACCTCGCTCGCTCAGCCGGTCAGCGTTGCGGTCGGCAATTTCACCGGCGATGGGCTAACCGACCTGGTCGTGGTCAATCGCGGCGCCCACAGCTTTACCGTCCTGCCCAACGACGGCGAGGGCGGTTTCAGCGAACCGTCGGCAGCGCTGACCACTTCCACCAGCGACGGCCTCAACATCAACGATCAACCCGGCCCGGTCGTCAGTGGCTATTTCAACGGCCCGAAGCAGCCGCTCGACCTGGCTATCCTCATGCTCGACACCGCCCAGGTCTGGATCTTCACCGGCGACGGTCACGGCCATTTCACCCACACGGATACCATCGGCGTCGGGGCGTCGCCCACCGGCCTGACGGTCGTTCCCGGTTCCGGCCCCGGACTGTCCAATTTGCTGGTCGGCAACTCGTTCGGCGACATCCTGCAGCTGGTCGGCCAGGGCAACGGCACCTTCCAGCCCCTCACGGGCCAAAGCACTCCGCTCAGCGTAACCTCGCTCAACGGCGACAACAGCCCCGATGTTCTCGTGGGAGATCAGCTGCATAACAACGTCAGTATCCAGGTGCCCACCGCCCCCGGCAGTGCGCAGTTCGTCACTCAGCAGATGGTACACATTCCGAATTCGATCGAGAACCTCGCCCCCGGTGTCGTGGATTGGGCGAAGTTGGAAGGACAGAACAATCCCGACGACGCCATTGTGATGGGCAGCGGCAGCAACCAGGTGCTGGTTTATCACACCATCGACGTCAACCCCGTAACGGGCGTACCTACCTTGACGGTGCCAACCACCTACACCGTCGGCGACGATCCGGTTGACGTCACCCTGGCGAATCTCACCGGCAACCCCAACGGCGTCCCGGACATGATTATCGCCAACGAGGGGTCCAACGACGTCTCCATCTTGTTCGGTAGCATCGTCAACGGCCAGTGGGTCGGTACGCAGGGCCCGCGGCTGCAATCCGGCGGCGTCGGTCCCATCGCCACGGCCGTCCAACAACTCCCCGGCAACCCCTATCCCGACCTGTTCATCTTCAACAGCGACGGGACCGTCTCCGTCCTGCGCGGCGTCGGGCAGGGTTTCTTCGACGACCAGGCCACCGACATTCGCACCATGACCATCCCCGGCGGCAGCCTCGGTGTGCCGTCGTTCTTCAACAATGGCGCGGTCGGCTTCGCGCCCACCGCCTCGGGCAGCATCGTTGAGATTAACCTCGCCACTTTGACGGCCAGCGTCGTGTTCCAGGCCCCAGCCGGCGAAGATGTGAACGCACTGGAATCCCTAGCCGACGGCGCCGTGGTGGCCGCCTTCAGCAACGGGAGCGTCGCCGCACTGCTCCCCGCGGTCTCCGGCCAACTCTTCGTGGGAGGCGATTTATCGGCCCTGACGGCGGGATTGACGAACCCCAGCGACCTGCAAGTGTTCGACAATCAGGTCTTCGCCACCAACGCCGGCTCCGATCAGGTGTTCGTCTTCAGCCTCGATTTCTCCGCCGGACCCTCGATCGAGGTGACACCGTCGGCTGAGAACTTGACCCTGATTGCGACGGTCCTCTTCAACGGCGAACCCTCGACATCCACCTCATCGGAGACACTCGGCGGCGTGAACGCAGAAGCCGGGGAAGGCGGAAACGGCGCGGCCACTACTCTGGCGGCCAACGTGGGCATCGGCGGCGCCGACCCCGTTCTCGACGAGGGTTCGTTCAGTCTCGCCGCCAATCAGACCGATGTCGGCATCGACGTTTACGAAAAACTACGAGACATCGAACTGGACCCACAGGAGCCAGTCCCCGACACGATCGGCACGTCCACACGCCTGGAAGAGTTGCATGTCGCGGACGCCACGGCTAGCCTTGCGCAACGGCCGGAAGGTCTGAACGAGTTGTTTAGCTCCTGGTCGACCGAGTTGACGGTACCGCTCAACCCGGCTGCGAGTGAGACGGCCATCGCCGTGGTCCAACCGCCGCGCTCCGCCGAGTCGGCACAGCGACCGCCCGCCGGACGCACCATCCCGGACAACGACGCGATCAATCCGCAGCGTGGTTCAGAGAATTCCCGGGAAGCCGTCGTCTTCGCGGTTGCGGAGCCGACAGCGTGGTCATCTTCTATTGCCGACGGGAACGATTCGGAACAGGTCACGGTCCGGACGCCGGTCGTCTCAGAGTGCAACCTCGAACGTTGCCTGCTGACGTCGCTGGTCTTCGTGGGCATCTTCACCCGGTCGGAAGACGCCGAGCGTAGAACCGGTTTGCGTAGGACGTTTTCTGCTGCCCTCTCATACGACCGCTGAGATGGCGGCAGCGCGGAGACAAATCCCGCGTTTGCCGATCCACCACTCACCCATTTGGCTGGCACTGGTGCGATCGTAAGGTTTACAGTAGAATAGGTGTGGAAACGATTGCTCTTGCGGCCAAGCGGTCCACTCCTCGCTAAGCCGGATGCAGCATGATTCTGGTCGGTCGATTCGATACGCACCGCGAACACGACGTCCTCGAAAGAAGTTGCCCATGCCCAGATCATGGTTTTCCTGGTTGAAACGTCTCTACGCCCCGCGCCGCCGGCAGCCGATCCAGCGCTTCAATCTGGAACGGCTGGAAGAGCGCACGCTGCTCAGCGCAGGACCGACGCTAGCAACGGCCGTGCCGCTGATGTTCACGGACTTTTCCACGGCTCAGGCATCGAGCTTCATCGTTCAGCCAAACGCGGTCGATCTCTACGAAGTCCCGCTCAAATCCGGCGATCGCCTCGCGGCGGCGGTCCGCGCCCAGAGTGCGGGCAGCGGTCTGCAAAGTGTACTGCGCGTGTTCGACAGTCAAGGCATCCAGGTCGCGTCGGCCGATCCGGACGGCGGCGATCCGCAGTTGACGTTCCAGGCGGCGACGGCGGGCGACTACTTCATCGGCGTGTCGTCGGCCGGCGACGACGCCTACAACCCAAACATCGCGACGAGCGATCTGGGCGGAACGACAACGGGCCTGTATTCACTAAACGTGAGTTTGACCCCTGCAGCACCGCTCCTGGCCGACGTCGCGGGCAGTTCCTTCGGGCTGAAAGGCTCGGACACGCTGGAATGGGGGCAGTCCGTCTCCGGTAACTTCACAATCGAGAATCGCGGCGGGGCCGACTCAACGGGCTTTACCGTCCAATTAGTGCTTTCGAGCGGCACGAACTTCACGGGCTTCGATCCTTCGCAATCGCTGCCCGTCGTTCTCGGCTCTGGGCCGCCCGAAGTGCTGGCCGCGGGGCAAGCCTATACCGACAGCTTCACCGCGCAATTGCCCAGTGCGGCACCGGCGAACTTCCCGGCGGTGTCGGGGCCGGTCTACATCGGGTTGGTGATCGTGCCCAATGTCCCGGCACAGGATTCCGGCACTTTCGACAAGAGCGGCGTGCAACGCGGCGAGGACTTTGAGTCGTTGACCATCGTCACGCCGGTGCCGGCGGGCACGACCGACCTGTCGTCGGTGGACCCGAGCCTGAACACTCAGGTAAACAAAAGCCCGCTCGTCAAGAATCAGGTGGCCACCTATACGTTCACGCTCAAACAGTCAGGAAGTTTGACGGCGAGTATTCTCCCGGCAGACAGCGCACAATCCGCTTTCCAAATATCGCTCCTCGGGCCGAGCGGACAACTGCTGATCCAGTCGGACGGCGGGGGGATCGTGCAGGACCTGAAGCCGGGGGCCTATTCTCTGACCGTGACCTCACTCACTGGAAACGGGCAATATCAACTCACCACGCACTTCGTGAACGGAACCGCCCCGGGGGTTCCGATCTCTCTCTCTGGGTCTCCCACTACCGTCGTGACCGCGGACCTGAACGGCGACGGTATCCCCGATCTGGTGGTGAAGAGTAGTTACGGTCTAACCACGCTCCTCGGCAACGGCGACGGCACGTTCCAGACGAAACCGATTTACGGCTACAGCGGCGCGACGACTCTCGCGGTGGGCGATCTCAATGGTGATGGCCGGCCAGACCTTGTCGTCGCCTACGGCGGCCGCAGCACCGCCTACGGCTACACTCCTCCTTCGGTGAGCGTACTGCTCGGTAACGGCGACGGTACGTTCCCCTCCACTTTCACTGTCCCGACGGCCCCGTACCTGGACGCGACTTACCCGGTCGGCTACGATCCGACCGCGATCGCGATAGCCGACCTCAACGGGAACGGCATTCCCGACCTCATCGTCGCCAACGCCGGTAACAACACGGTCAGCGTGCTCATGGGCAACGGCGACGGCACGTTCCAGCCGCAGCAGACCTTCGCGGTCGGCAAGGACCCGGTTGCCCTGGCAGTGGCCGACCTCACGGGCGACGGCAAGCCCGATCTGATCACCGTCAACAATTATGACAACACAATCAGCGTGCTGCTGAACGACACCGCGCTGGGCGGCACGCTCGACTTCCAACCGCAGCAGACCTACACGGTCGGATCGTCGCCCACCGCGATCGTGGTCGGCAACCTTACCGGAGACGGCAATCCGGATCTCGCCGTGTCCAACTCGAAGGACAATACAATCAGTGTGCTGCTCGGCAACGGCGACGGCACTTTCCGGGCGGGGCAGACGGTTACCGATGTGCCGGGACCTGGGCGCTGACCCTGGAGGACGTCAATCGGGATGGCCGACTCGACCTGGTCGTAGCCAACACCAACGCGGGCTTGGGCGAGTTTCCCGGCAACACGGTGACGGTGTTGCTGGGCAACGGCGACGGCACCTTCCAAAAGCAAGGTGAAACCTTCACGGTCGGAACGTCGCCCGACGCAATAGCGTTCGCCGACCTCAACGGCAACGGCATCCCCGACCTGATCACCGCCAATTATGGGGATTTCACGCTGAGCGTTCTGACCGGGCTTCCCGACGGCACGTTCCAGCTGGGGAATGCGTATGCCACCGAAGCACTCCCCTCGGGCGTGAAGGCGGCAGACCTCACCGGCGACGGCCAGCCCGACCTGGTCGTCGTCAACTACCAGAGCAATACGGTCAATGTTTTTCTGGGCAACGGCGATGGGACCTTCCAACCCCCGACTACCCTCGTCGATACGGGCCGGAGTCCGTACGCCGTTCAAGTGGCGGACCTCAACGGCGACGGCCGTCCCGACATCATCGTGGCCAACCGGGACAGCGACAGCGTGGGCGTCTTCCTCGGCAATGGCGACGGTACTTTCCAGCCCATGCAGAGCTATTCGGTTGGCATCGGCAGCGGACCGGTTGCCGTGTACGTGGCCGATCTCACCGGAAACGGCATCGACGACATCGTCACGGCGGATCGGTTCAGCAACCAGGTCAGCGTCTTGATGGGCAACGGCGACGGCACCTTCCAGCCGGTGCAGACCTACAGCGTCGGGATGCAGCCGCATGGTATCTACGTTGCCGACGTGAACGGCGACGGCATCCCCGACCTGATCGTGGCAAACCAGGGCAATCTCAACGATGAGAGCCAGTATCCCGGTTCGGTCGGCGTGCTGCTCGGTAACCGCAACGGCACCTTCCAGCCGATGCAGACTTTCCTGACCGGGGGCTTCGGGGCGGCTGACGTCGCCGCCGTGGACGTCAACGGCGACGGCCGACCCGACTTGGTAGTGGTCAACGCCTTCGGCAGCGGTACCTACACCTCCAACTACCAGGGCACGGTCGCCGTGCTGCTGAATGAGACCGTGAAAGGCTCCGCGAGGCTCGAGCTTCCAGGCGCCACAGACTTATCCTGTCGGCCCATTGCCCGATGCGCTGGTGGTGACCGATCTCACCGGAAACGGCATCCCGGACATTCTCGTCGCCAATCAGGGGAGTGCCGGCTTCCCCGCCGAGGGTATCCAGCCAACACCCGCGACCTACATCAGCGTGCTGCTGGGCAACGGCGACGGTACTTTCCAGAGCCAGCTGACCTTCCCCACCGGCGCCGGGCCGAGTGAATTTGCCGTTGCGGACCTCAACGGCGACGGTCGGCCCGATGTGGTGACCGCCAACCTGTTCGCGAATACCATCAGCGTGCTGCTGGGCAACGGCAACGGCACCTTCGAACCACCCAAGATCACCACGGTCGGCGGACAGCCGTCAGCCGTGACCGCCGTGGACCTCACCGGCGACGGCATTCCCGACCTGATCGTCACCAATGAGGCCGACGGCACGGTGAGCGTGTTCCAGGGCAACGACGACGGCACCTTCCAGCCGCCGCAGAACTACGCCGTCGGTCAGGACCCCTCCGCGTTGGCCCTGGCGTACATCTTCTCGTACCAAAGTTACAATTACATACCCCAGCTGATCGTACTCAACTCCGGCGACGATACCGTGAGCGTGCTGGACGGCAACGTCGATTCGCAGGGCAATCCCGACGGCACTTTCCAGAGTCTGCAAACCATCCCGGTCGGCAACGATCCGTCCGCGGTGGCCGTGACCTACGGGTTCATCAACGGCAGTTACGTACCCGAGCTCGCCGTGACGAACGCCGGCGACAACACGCTGAGTCTGCTGGCAGGCAATCCCGACGGCACTTACTCGCTCGTGCAGACTATCGCGGTCGGCAATGATCCGTCCGGAGTGGCCGCGACGTATCAGTTCATCAACGGCAATTATGTTCCCGAACTGGCGGTAACCAACGCGGTTGATGGCACCGTGAGCATGTTGGTGGGCAACGTCGATCAGTACGGCAACCCCGACGGCACGTACTCGACCGTGCAGACCCTCAACGTCGGCAACAGTCCGTCCGCAATCGCTTCGACGTATCAGTACATCAATGGCAACTATGTCCCCGAATTGGCCGTCACGAATTCGGCTGACGGCACCGTGAGTGTGCTCGCAGCCACTGTCGATCAATCCGGTAACGCCGACGGCACGTTCTACACGCTGCAAACCGTTACGGTCGGCAAGGGACCGTCCTCGATTTCGACGGCGGATGTCAACGGCGACGGCAATCCCGACCTGGTCGTTACCAACTCCCTGGACAACACGATCAGCGTGCTGCTCGGGAACGCCAACGGCACCTTCCAATACCTGAACAACGTCCCGAAATTGGGAACCTTCAAGGTCGGTTCTCAGCCCGATTCCGTGTCGGTCGCCGACGTCAACGGCGACGGCAACCAGGACCTCGTCGTCGCCAATCGCGGCGACGGAACGGTGAGCGTTTTACTTGGGAGCGGCGGTCTCTTCAAACCCGCGACGCCGGCCAGTGGAGCCGGGCCGCAGAACATCCCCCTGCTGGCCTCCCTTGTACCCGGGAACAGTTCCACCGACAGTGTCATTCTCGATCGTGACGGCAACATCCTCTTCCGCACCCTGCTGCCCGGCTCGAACACCCGTTTCGGCCCGCCCGTCACGCTCAACGCGGACCAACCCGCTCGCGCCATTACCACACTCGACACCGGCAACGGTCCAGCCGTCGCGGCCATCGACTCTCCCAACGCGGCCACGTTCAACGCCGCCGCCGACACCTTCAACTACACCGTCTCGCTGTACACGCTCGGCGCCGACGGCAAACCCCTGCCGCCGACAACGGCCTTCACCACCACGATTCTGCCGACGAGCATCGCTGCCGGCAACCTGACCGACTCCATCGGCACCAGCGGCGGCCTCGATGACATCGTCGTGGCCAGCGCCCTCGACAATTCCGTGACCATCGCCTTCCAGACCGCACCCGGCGTGTTCGATCAGAAGGTCGTCACCCTGCCCGTCGGGATCGCACCGTCCGACATTTCGCTGGTGGACGTCAATGGCGATGGACTGCTCGACATCGTGGTCACCGACGAGTCCAGCGGCGACGTAACGGTGCTGCTCAACAACCCGGAGCACACGTTCCTGCAAACCGAGGTTTTCCGAGCCGGCACCGGCCTGTACGGCCTCAGCCCTGCGGCCGGCACTTTCCAGGTGTCCTCGCCCAACCAGTCTGTCAGCCTGGCCGCGGGCGACTTCACCGGCGACGGCCGCAACGACCTGGTTGTGGTCAACCGCGGCTCCCACAGTATCACCGTCCTGCCCAACGACGGCCACGGCGGGTTTGCCAACCCCACCCAGGCGCTGACCGATCCCTGAGCGACGGCACGACCACCGTCAACGCCCTGGCCGGCCCGGTGGTAGCCGGCTACTTCAACGGTCCCAACCAGCCCGAAGACCTTGCCATTCTGATGGAAGACCGGGCCGAGGTCTGGATCTTCACCGGCGACGGCCACGGCCATTTCACGCACACTGCTACTTATGCGGCCGGCGATCAACCCACCGGCTTGACCCTGACGGCCAACCCCGTCACCGGAATGGACGATCTGCTCGTCGGCAACCAGTACGGCGACATCGTGCGCTGGAAGGGCAGGGCAACGGCACCTTCGAGCCGCCGGTGTACGACGGCACCGCCCTCGGCGCAACTTCGCTCAACGGCGCCACAACCGCCGTGCTCGTGGGCGATCAGCTGAATAACACCGTCAGCATCCAGATGCCCACCGCCCCCGGCAGCGCGCAGCTCGTCACCCAGCAGACGGTGCCGCTGCCAAACGCGAACACGAACCTCGCCCCCGGTGTCGTGGATTGGTCGCGGCTAAGGGGCTCGAGCAAGCCGAGCGACGCCGTTGTGATGGCCAGCGGCAGCAACCAGGTGCTGGTTTATCACACCGCGTCCGTCAATCCCGCGACCGGCGTACCCACCTTAAACCCGCCTGCCATCTATACCGTCGGCGACGATCCGGCCGGCATCACGATGGCGAACCTCCTCGGCATCCCCAACGGCGTCCCGGACATGATCGTCGCCAACTCGGGGTCCAACGACGTCTCCATCATCTTCGGCAGTATCGTCAACGGCGAGTGGGTCGGTACGCAGGGTCCGCGGCTGCAATCCGGCGGCGTCGGTCCCACCGCCACGGCCGTCCGCCAGCTCCCCGGCAACCCCTATCCCGACCTGTTCATCTTCAACAGCGACGGCACCGTTTCCGTTCTGCGCGGCGTCGGGCAGGGTTTCTTCGACGACCAGGCCGCCGACATCCGCACCATGACCATCCCCGGCGGCAGCCTGGGTGTGCCGTCGTTCTTCAATAATGGCGCGGTCGGCTTCGCGCCCACCGCCTCGGGGAGCATCGTCGAGATTAACCTCGACACCTTGACGGCCAGCGTCGTGTTCCAGGCCCCAGCCGGCGAAGAAGTGAACGCGCTGGAATCCCTGGCCGACGGCGCCGTGGTGGCCGCCTTCAGCAACGGCAGCGTCGCCGCGCTGCTCCCCGAGGTCTCCGGCCAACTCTTCCTGGGGGGCGATTTGTCGGCCCTGACGGCGGGCTTGACGAACCCCAGCGACCTGCAAGTGTTCGACAATCAGGTCTTCGCCACCAACGCCGGCTCCGATCAGGTGTTCGTCTTCAGCCTCGATTTCGCCGCCGGACCCTCGATCGAGGTGGCACCGTCGTCTGAGAACTTGACCCTGATTGCGACGGTCCTCTTCAACGGCGAACCCTCGACATCCACCTCATCGGAGACAATCAGCGCCACGAACGCAGAAGCCGGGGAAGGCGGAAACGGCGCGGCCACGACCCTAGCTGCCAGCGTGGGCATTGGCGGCGCCGACCCCGTTCTCGACGACGGGTCGTTCCCTCTCGCCGCCAATCAGACTGACGTCGGCATCGACGTTTTCGAAAAACTACGAGACGTCGAGCTGAACCCACAGGAGCGAGCCCCCGACACGATCGGCACGTCCACACGCCTGGAAGAGTTGCATGTCGCGGACGCCACGGCTAGCCTTGCGCAACGGCCGGAAGGTCTGAACGAGTTGTTTAGCTCCTGGTCCACCGAGTTGACGGTACCGCTCAACCCGACTGCGATTGAGTCGGCCATTGCCGTGGTCCAACCGCCGCGCTCCGCCGAGTCGGCACAGCAGCCGCCCGCCGAACGCACGATCTCGGACATCGACGCGATCAATCCGCAAAGTGGTTCAGAGAATTCCCAGGAAGCCGTCCTGGTCGCGATTGAGGAGCCGTCAGCGTCGATTGCCGACGGGAACGACTCGGAACGGATCGCGGTCCTGACGCCGGTCGTCTCGGACTGGGATCTTGAACGATCCCTGCTGACGTCGCTGGTCTTCGTGGGCATCTTCACCTGGTCGGAAGACGCCGAGAAGGTCCCTGATCGCTCTAAAATCACTTCGCCTTGAGCTTGAAGTTCTTGATCGTCACGCCGATTTTCAGCTCGATCAGTTCCCCCTTGGCGCCGCCTTCGGTGAGGAATTGGCCGGGCAGTCCTTCATGCCAGGCGACAATGCGGACTTTGCCCGCTGGGACGGTTTTGATCTCGAAGCTCGCGTCGGCGTCGGTGACCGCGAGGGGCGGTGGCGGCGGGGTCGTAACGGAGGGTGGCATGTATTGCTCCTCAATCTCTCTCGACAACAGGTTAACGGATTTGTTAACATCGCGGACATGGAATGGGCGATTTTCTATTTCCGTGACGAGGTGACACAGACGATTTTGAACTTCCCGGTAGGCGTTCAGGCGCGTTACCTCCATCTTACGGAACGCATGCTTGCTTTCGGCCCGCACCTTGGGATGCCGCACACTCGCGCTTTGGGGAAAGGGCTTTTTGAGCTGCGTCTGAAAGCGCACGAAGGAATCGGCCAGGTGTTCTTCGGCATTCTGCCTGACCAGCAGATCATGATGCTTCATGCCTTTGTCAAGAAGACGTCCAAAACGCCTGTCAAAGAACTGAAAATCGCCCGCCAACGGCTGAAGGAGGTTCAAGCGGATGCTGACACATGAACAATTGGTAAAGAAGATGCTGAGCAATTCGGCCGTCCGAGCTGAATATGATGCGCAAGCGGAGGAGTTTGCCCTGCTGGATGAATTGCTGCGTGCGCGGCAGCGTGCCGGCCTGACCCAGGCAGAAGTCGCCGCGCGGATGGGCACCCGAACACCCGCCGTGGCGCGGCTTGAAGCCGGCGGCGGTAGTCAACAGCATTCCCCTTCGGTTGCCACTCTACGCAAGTATGCGCAGGCAGTCGGATGCCGTTTGGAGATTAAGCTGCGGAACTGCAAGGGACAACGTAAACCCTGAGAGATAGGGAGGCGAGTGTTTGTGCCGCTTGCGGCTTAGCAGTCAGTCTGCTAAGCCGCAAGCGGCGAATACACGCTCGTGCTGCGTTTACTTCTTGGCCTTGAGTTCCATCTTCTTGGTTTCGTCGGCCTTGAGTTCGATCACCTCACCCTTGCCGTCGCCGTTGATGATGCCGGGGACTTCATGCCAGGCAACAATGCGGACCTTGACACCGGTCGGCACGTTCTTGATTTCGAACTTGCCGTCCTTGTCCGTTTTAGCATAGTAGGGGTGATCCAGTACCCAGACTGCCGCGTCCATCCACGTGTGGATCGAACAGGAGAATGTAACAGGAGACTGTAAATTGGGCGACAATCCGGTGATACCCTTTGACTCACCGGGCCCAACGAGTGGGTTCTGGTCAAGCCACTTGGTATTGTGCGCGATACCACCCGGTTTCCCACCTGGAGCCTTATCGCTGTTGTTCCGGGCTTTCATCGTCTCGTCCGTCTTGTGCTTCTTGTTGTCCTTGTCCTTGTATTCGGGGAAGAAAATCCCGATGTGCGGCTCGAACGCGCAGTAGGGCTGATCGAGTTCAAACACATGGTCCTTGACGGCTTTGACTCCCGGATCATCTGCGCTGCATGCGAAGAACGTCTCCCCGTCCGGTTTGAGGAAGACGACGACATTGGCGAGACCCTGATTATCTTTATTGATCCGCCATTTCTGCTGTTTGGCGTCATCACCGGCGTCCTTGCACATACATTGCACGTACATCCTCGGTCTTGGCCTTCATGACACTTTCAATCTGGTTGTTCATTTCGGTGATATTCGGCTCATCGCCGGTAAACGTGACTGTGCCGGTGATGGTGCCTGTTCCCTTCATGACGGGCGTCTTCTTTTTGGTGGGCTCGTCGTTCTTGCCGGTAGTGGTTGTGTCGCCGCTACTGCTGCTCTCCGTCGGCTTGCCGCCGCAGCCGGACAGGGTCGTCAGCGACAGCACCGCACCCAGGGCCAGCGCCGAGGCGCTGAATTGCCATAATCGCATAAGTCTTCTCCTCTATGGTTTTGGTATGGTTTGCTTGCATCGAAGCCCCACGAACTACTTATCCGCCTTCGCCTTGATGGGAGGTAGTTCGGTTGTTCCCCCGGGCTTGATCTCGATCGGGATGCCCGTCGCCTTGCCGACGATCCAGAGGTTCTTCCAGACGACAAGCCGGTACTTGCCGGCCGGGGCGTTCGGCATCTCAAACTCGCCTTGCTCGTTCGTGACGGCGAAGTAGGGATGGTCGAACACGCGGATGTGGGCGATCATCCAGCTATGGATGTTGCAATTGACCACGACTGGATACTTCGACGCTTTCCAGCCGCTCACCTCAATCGCCGTGCCTGCCTCGACCGCGACATTCTTGTTGGGGTTGTCGTCCCCTCCGTCGATCTTGACGTTGTGCGCGAACTTCGCCGAGTTCCTGGCTACGAGAATCTGGCCGGTGCGGATGCCGAGAATGGGCGGGTCAAACATGCAGCACGGCTGATCGAGGAGAACCTTCGCAGCGGCGGGCTTCGCCAGGTTCGGATGAACCGGAATCTTCTTGTTGAAGTCGCCGGATTCGTCGAGCAGCCAGACCATGACCCAGCGAACGCCCTTCGTCTTTGGATCGACCACCCATTCATTGTCGAGTGCTCCGGCTGGTCCGGCACATGCCGCGCAACCAGGGACCACCGCCGCAGCCGCGATGGCTGCCGAACCGGCGGGTCGCCGTCGTAGATAACCTGACCCTTGACCGTGCCCCATTGCTGCTGCCCCGACGCGGTCGAGGTCAGGAAGGCCAGGATCAGCAGACAGCATACCGAGCGCAAGAAGTTCACGGGGGTCCTCCGCTTCCGGTTTACGTTTCGCGCAGTTCCGCGAAACGTAAACCGGTAGATCACTTCTTCGCGGGTAGTGTAAGCTTGATCGCGCCGAGATCGGTGCCCTCGGGCTTGATCTCGATCGGAATGCCGACTTTGCCGCTCTTCTTACCGTCGTAGACGACCCAGCCGATGCTCTCCTGCCAGACGACGATGCGATACTTGCCGACTGGTGCGTCCTTGATCTCGAATTCGCCCTTCTCGTTGGTTACGGCGGAATAGGGATGGTCGAAGACGCGCACATAGCAGTTCATCCATTTATGGATGGTACATTGAATCGGCACGGGATAGGGCGAGGCCTTCCAGCCCGCGAACTCAAGAGACTTGCCTGGCGGAATCGCGATGTTTTTGTTCGGGTTCTCGTCGCCGCCGATGATGTTGACGTTGTGCGTCACCATTGCGCTGTTTTTGGCGACGAGTACCTGCCCCTTGCGGATACAAAGGGCGTGCGGTTCGAAGGCACAGCAAGGCTGGTCGATCAACACGCTCTTTTCGGGCTTCGCCAGCTTGGGATGAATGGGAATCGCCTTGTCGAAATTGCCGGATTCGTCCAGCAGCCAGACCATGACCCAGCGGACGCCCTTGGTCTTGGGATCGACGACCAGGTCCTGCTTGAAGAAGGGGCCTTTCGAGTTGCAGAACACTGCATCGGTGTCTGGCACAATCGGAACGGGTGCGGGGACGGGGCCGTCGAGGACGACGGTGCCCTTGACGGTGCCCCACTTTTGGGCTTCGGCACGACCGGACGACGTCAGGACAACCAGGGCCGCCACGGAGAGGGCGGCGACGATGCGGTGCATACTCATCACTTTTCTCCCGCCGGTGCCGCCGAAGAAGACCGATTGGCCGGCATCCCGGCCACTCTCGACAGATCCATCAGCACATCGCGGAGGGCAGTCACCTGGTTCAGCGATGGGCCGTGGAAGAGATCCTGGAACTTCTCCTTGCCGGCCGGCATCTTCTCGATGTTCACGGGCATAGAGGGATTATACGAGAACATGGCCTGGGGATTGGCGATCCAGCGGCGCGTCCACTCCGGCCGCAAACGCTCGGCGGTCAGATCGAGCGACGGGGCCTGTTTCTCGCCCTTGCCGTTGACGATGTGGCACTTGGCACAGGCACCGCCTTTTTCGACCACGTTGGTCAGGAGGCGATAGCTATCGACCGAGTAGGCGTCGCGCTTGCGGTACTCCTCGGCCAGTTCTTTGCGCTTGGCTTCCGGAACTTTGTTTTCTTTCCAGACTTCCTCGAGCGCCTTCAATCGGTCGTCCATCTGGTTCTTGCTAATGGAGGCAAGGTACTCCTGCGTGCCGTGGTGCCAGAACGCCTCGTCGCGCTGCGGAATGACCACGTGCGGCGTTCCGGTGCCGGCCGCGGGATTGGTCAGCTTCTCCACGGCCACGAAGTAATCGACCAGGGCCGAGGCCTCCTCGTGGCTCATGTTGAAGCGCGGCATGTTCAGCACGACCTCCGGCCGAACCGTCTTCGGGTTGAGCAGGAACTGGTAGACCCAGTTCGGCTGAACGCGCTCGCCCTCCCGGTGCAACGGCGGCGGCAGCACATTCCGCGCCTTGTCGGGGTCGAAGCCGGAGTTCGTCTTTATCAGGTACGGCAGCATCAGCTCGGCGAACTTGCCGCCGTAGGCATCGGTCATCCAGCCGACGTCGGCTGGCGTCAGGAAGATTCGCTCGCCGGCCGGAAGATCGCGCGTCAGACCGCCGGGGTCGGTGAAACGCAATGCCTCGTTGAGCCGGATGCTGTAACGGCCGTCCTTGTCCGCGGGATGTTTGTCCCGCACCGGCATTTCGTCGGCGCTCTTGGTGGGGTTATAGCCGGGATTGAAGTTGCCGAACGCCGTCAGCCGATCCGCTGACGTCGGAGCGACGCCGGTCCAGGCATTGTGGCCGGGGAAGGCGTAGCATGTCCTTGTAGTCGATAGCACTATCTTTGGCCCGCTCGGTCATTCGCTCTCGCATCTCGTCGGTCAGCTTGAACTCGAAGACGTTCGACCGTGCTTGATGGCAGCCGATGCAGTTATACTTGTCCAGCAACTGACGGCCCTTGACCTCGGCCCCGCGGTCGCCCGCTGGTTTGGCGATGTATTTCCCCGCGATGTTCTCGGCCGTCAGACCGAGGATGAACGTCATCACCGCTTCACGGGCCTCGGCCTCTTCCTGCGACTGACGGACCTTGAAGTCGTCGTCGCTCTCGTCCTTGTGCTTGCGGCTGCGGCCGAACTGGAACTGCGGCATGCGCAGGCGATCATCCCAGACCCGTGCGCGATTGTAGTCAAAGGAGCGCGGTTCCATGAGCTTCAGGTGCAGGAAACCGTTGCGGGTATGATGCTCCAGCGCGTCGAAGAACTGTTTCTCGTAAGGCGCCTTGTCCTTGTCGTAGCCCCAGAGCGGCCCCTTCGCCAGCCGTTCGCGCAGTTCCTTGACCTCGGCCTTCTCCTCCTCGGTTATCGGCTCGCGGAGCTTGGCGCCATCCGTGGTGAGGTCCGCCAGTTCCCATTTCTCCTCGTTCGTGCGGTCATCCTCACTCTTCGCCAGGATTTCCTTGACTCGCGCTTCGCGATCCTTCTTCTTGATGAGTTCTTCCAGATCCTTCTTTGTCTGCCGAGCCGGGACGATGTTAAACGTCTTGGCGGCGTAGGATTCGGCGTCCTCGAAGGCGAGACGCTCCGGATCCTTCTTGCCCCAGTCGTTAAGGGCCGTGCCGATCGGCTTGGCCTGCTCGAAGCCCGGCACGTCATGACAGGCGAAGCAGCCCATCCGGCTCAGGCTCTTCTTGCCGATGTACCACTTCAGGTCGTCGTCGGTGACCTTTTTGTCCTCCGACTTGAGCAACCGATGTTCCTCGGCATCGCGGGCCAGGAACCTCAGCTTCGACTGCTCGAACCCGATGTCGCCCGTTTCCTTGAGGCACTCCTCCCCTTCCGCGCGTGTGATCCCCGGCGCCTTGGCCAGGAAAACGCGGGCCAGGCTCACCAGTGTCTTGTGGTCCGGGGCGGCTGGGTCCTTTTCGTCGTAGCCGTTGGCCGGTTGGCTCAGCAGCCAGTCGGCGACGAGCAGCGCTTCGGAATCCGTGAGACGCGTCACCGGCATCCGCGTCCGCGGGTGGTGAATGTTCGGATTCAAGATCCACTGGTACAGCCAGCGCCGGGCGGGGACGCCGTCCATCTCGGGCTTGATTTTGGCCTTGATCCGGCTCAGGTTCGGCCCGAAGTTCGCTTCCCCTACCACAGGAGTGTCACCACTCTCTGTACCTTCATGCGAATGGCAGGCGAGACAACCCTTCGTGGTGAAGAGGACCTTGCCGTCCACGGCGACCCGCTCCGCGCGTCCGCGGCTTGCTCGGCGGTTTGGCGGCTTCACTCCTCGTCTTTTCCGCAGCTTCATCCGCTTTTTCAACCGCCGCTTCCAGGACGGCGATCGAACCGTCCGCTTCTTGTACCTGCTTCGCGATCGAAATCGGTTTGCCGTCCTCGGTCAATTTCTTGGTGCGGTCGGTGAGTTCCTTGATGACCGCGCTCTTCGTATCCTCCTCGGTCCCGGTAGCGCGATACAGTTCCTGGAGACGATCCTGGAGTTGCTTCACGTCGGCGCCGGCGGCGTTGATGTCGGCCGCCTTCCACGGCGACGACAAGAGGGCCAGGTCGATCAGCCACTTCGTCACGTCGTCGAGTTCCTTCTTGTCCTTATCGCTCAGCATTTTTTCCTTGAGCACATCCTGGAGGCGCTGCTGGGCCTCACGCAGGGCGCGGCGCGACGTGCTGAGGTCGTCCGCGGGCTTGTCGCCGTACTTGAAGTGGCCCTCGCTCTCGCTTAGCAGGTAGTAAGCGATGGAATGGATTTCCGCGTCCGGGAAGTCGTCTTGCGGCGTGGGGTCTTTCTTGCCCGTTTCTTTCTCCCAGGCTTCGCATCCTTCTTCAGGGCCTCGCGGCTATTGGTGCTGAGGCCGTAGAAGTGCGGCATCTTGGTGTCTTCGCGGAAACTGCGCGGCGAAGAGATCCACTTCCGCACCCACTCCTGGTCGGTCTTTTCGCTGATACGGCGCAGGCTCGGACCGACCTTGCGGTAGGAGCCGGGCGGGTTGAGCGTGTCGCCCTTGAGCTTCACCTGCTCGGCGTCCGGGAGCCAGTCCAGCGGCGGCGTCGGTTCCAGTCGCAAGTCCGGGCCGATGGATCGACCAGCCTTGGTTCCGGAGATTTCGTGGCAGCCGAAACAGCCGTTCTCGCGCACCAGGTCGTAGCCGCGCATCAGCTTCGGCGCTTCCTGCTTGCTGCCGAAGCGGACCAGGTCGGCCACCTGATGGTGGCATTTGAGACAGCTGGACTCCGTGAACCGCTTCGACATCATCGGGTAGTCCCAGTAATGGTTGGACTGCCAGCTGTAGGTTTTCTCCCACTGATGTTCCTGATGCGTATCCGCCGGCGAGTGCGAGGCCAGGACGAAGTCGGTGGCACTGCCCTGCCCGGCGTGGCAAATGGTGCAGCCGAACTGCTGCATCGGGTGCGCGCTGTTGGTATCGACGAACAGGTCGAGCCGCGGATGGGCGGCGTACATCGTGACCTGGCCCTTCGTCAGTTTCTTCTTGCGGACCTCTGTCGGCAGGTCCGAGAGGTCGAAGCCGAGGTTCTCGCCGGCATCCTGGCGATCTTTCAAGATCTTGTGGGCCGTCTTCAATTTCTCCGAAAGGGTACTGGGAGTGTCGCCGAGCGCCGCAAGGAAGCGCTGTCAAACAAAGCGCGATCGATGGCGAGATGACAGGTCGTGCAGCGATCGTAACGCGGCACTTCCTTCAAGCTGTAGTCGATCGGCAGTTCGGGCAGCACGATCTGGTTGATCTTCGTCGGCGAGGCAAAGGCGTCGAGGATTGGCAGATTGCGGAACGTATCGCCGAATCTCCAGGTTTTCTGGGCCGCCGCCTTGGCGAAGCGGTCGAACTCGACAGTCATCTTTTTCAGGTTGTCTTCAGCGTCGGAGAGCGTTTTTTCGGCTTCTTCGAGGGATAATTCTTTCTTGATCGATTTGCCTTCATTGTCCTTGTAATTGATCTCGTATTTCTTCTTGCGTATCTCCTTAGTGTACTCGGTGTCGATCTCCTCGAGTTTCTTCTGTGCGGCTTCGAGTTCCGCGCCGAGCGTGGTCAGTTGCTTCTCCTCGGCGATTTTTTTCGTCTCGAAGTGCTCTTTCTCCGCCGCGTTGGCCTTGCTTATCTCATCGCGTGTCTGGACCAGGTAACTCGACTTGGCGTCGAAAACGGCCTTGAGGCTGAGGGTCTTGCTGTCCTGCTTGTCGCCCTTTGCCTGAATGTCGCGGGCAGGCTCGGCGACCTTATCCTGCACCAGGCCGTACTCTTTGCGGGCCAGCTTGACGGCCGCCAGTTGCTCATCCACCTTCTTCGTCTCCGGCAACTTGGCCAGCATCATGCGATCGTTCAGCGTCGCTTCCACGTCGCGGAAATCGCGCTGGATCTGCTTGAATTCGCGGTTGTAGTCCTGCACCAACATCCAGATCGTACTGATGAGCATCAGGACGCAGGACACCGCGAAGACAACATCCAGAGTCTTCTGCTTGCGATAGAATTGGTCGGTGGCGGCCATGTTGCGTCCCGTTGTAATACGCGCCGTTGTTTAGCCGCGAGCTTCTGCGAGCGCTGATGCATCAACGCTCGCAGAAGCTCGCGGCTAAACGGCCGCGCTTAGAAATTGAAGAAGATCTCCGGCAAATACACGATGTATTTCAAGTTCATGGTCCAGCGCAGCACCATCTTGATGGGCAGCGCGGCCATGAATTGCATGATGGTGATCAGCAGCATGAAGCGGAGGAAGCCCATCCGGACGAAGAACTTGCGCATGACGGTGCGAGCAAGCAGCGGCGGCAGCACGACGAAATACACGAACAGCATGACGAAACCCGGCGCTTCGCGCAGGACCGGTCCCAGGAACTTTCCATAGCGGTCGGTCAGGCTATGCAAGGGAACGCTAAAAATGTCACGCCAGAAGATTTCAGACACGTTGATGTTGACCAGCGGATCGACCTTGTGAACGTCCCACTCCTCGAAAGGTCCGAAGAAGTTCCAGTTCGGCCCGCGCAGGAACGTGCCCATCACGATCAGCGTCACCCACAGCACGAGGAAGCCGAATAGATACATGCTGATGGCGAACTTGCGCTCGTTGAAAGAGTAGTAGCCGTTGCCCTTCTGATTGAAGTCGATGTACGGCATGGCGACCATGCCGATGATGATGAACGTCGGCAGCACGACGCCGGCCATCCACGGATCGTAGTAGACGAGCATTTCCTGGAGACCCAGGAAGTACCACGGCGCTTTCGACGGATTCGGCGCCTTGGCCGTGGTCGCCGGCTGCTCCAGCGGTGCCTTGAGCAGCACCGACCACATAATCAGCAGGAACGTGGCGATAATCATGCAGATCAGCTCGGTGTAGACGAGATCGGGCCAGACGAGCACCTTCTCGTCATCCACCTTCTCCAGCACCGGTTCGCCCTTCGCAATTCGCTCGTCGTTCTGGACGGCGCGGTACAGGCCGAGCCAGGTGAAGAAGCCGACGGAGTAGATCAGCATGGCGATCGGCACATTGTCGGCCTTGCCCATGACGTCCTTGCCGCCGAAGTGGGCGTTGGTCATCGCCCAGCCGCTGAACAGCAAGCTCAGGTTGAGGATCGCAAAGCCGACCTGCGGGTTGGTGAAGAACTTGCGGAAATAGATCAGCAGGACGAAGGCGATCACGGACAGCGTGGTGTAACTGACCGGTCCCATGACGCCGTCGATCGGATCGGTCACGGCATGACTGATTGTCCAGCCGGCGTGGCCGAAGTAGGCGACCATGTGGATGAGGAATAGCGCGGCGACGGCGGTCCAGACGAACGCCTTGAGCGGGTTCTTCTTGAGATAGTAGAGCGCGATGCCGCCGTTGAGGATCGCGGCCATCAGGTAGAAGACGGCCAGGCCGTTCTGCAGCTGGATGTCGAGTTTCATGGTATCGCGTTCTTCCGTCGAGTATCGTTGATGTTTAGCCGCGAGCTTTTGCAAGCGCTGGTTAAGCGCTCGCAAAAGCTCGCGGCTAAACAGGTCACAGCGGTCCGCTAATGCCGCCGTCTTTACGCACGCGCCAGAAGTGGACCGCAATCAGTAGCGCGGCGGCCAGCGGTATGGCGACGCAATGCAGCACATAGAAGCGCAGTAATGTATCGCCGCTGACGAAGCGTCCGCCGAGTAGCAGGAAACGAGCGTCGGAGCCGGAGTGGATGAGCGAGACGTCACCCACTTTCAGGAACGTCGCACCGGGGCCTTCGTAACCGACGAGCGGCGTGGCACGAGCCATGTTGCTGCCGACGGTGATGGCCCAAATCGCCAGCTGATCCCACGGCAGCAGGTAGCCGGTGAAGCTGAGAAGCAGCGTTAACACCAGTAAGATGACGCCGACCCCCCAGTTGAATTCTCTAGGCGGTTTATAGCTGCCGGTGAGGAAGACGCGATACATGTGCAGCCAGATCGTGATGACCATGGCATGCGCCCCCCAGCGATGCAGCTCGCGGAGGATGCCGAGCGTGGCCACGTCTCGTAAGAGCAGAATGTCGTTGTAGGCGTGTTCCAGCGTGGGCCGATAGTAGAACATCAGCAGCACGCCGGTGACCGTCAGTTCGAGGAACATGAAGAAGGTCAGGCCGCCCATGCACCAGGTGTAGCTCAGCGCGATGCCGCTCTTCCGCACCGACACGGGATGCAGGTGCAGGAAGACGTTGGTGAGCATGACCACGACGCGGTTGCGGCGGTCACGCGGCGCCGGATGGCGGAAGATGCTCTTCCAGACCTGAGAATTACGAATGAAATCGCCGATGCTCATGAAGGTCTTCCTGGGGTGGATAGGTCAAATAGGTCCTAGAAAGTCCTATGCGACCTATGCGCCAGATCACACTTTGATATAAGATTCCGGGTTGGTCCACTCGCCGCGCTCGTACTGAAACTTCTTGCTCTTATCGACGACGAGCTGTCCGTCGTCGCCGATCGAGACGGCCCAGCGCTCCAGCGGCCGGGGTGCGGGGCCTTCAAAGTTGATGCCGCTGATATAGAAGCCGGAACCGTGGCAGGGGCACTTGAACTTCTGTTCGCGTTCCAGCCAGTTCGGCGTGCAACCGAGGTGCGTACAGGTCGTGCTGAGGGCGTAGATCTTGCCCTCGTGCTTGACGATCCACGAGTTCTGGTCCTTGTAGCGGTCGGTAACCTTGTTCTCTTCGTAGTTGTCGGGGAAGCCGGCCTTGAACTTGCTCGGCGGCTCGTTGAGGACGTTGGGATACAGGAAGCGGACGGTGCCGAGAGTCATGGCGCCGAGGGCGGCGGTCATCGTCGTCCAGGCCACGCCGATCCAGGTGAAGAGGAAGAAACGGCGGCCCGGTTTACCGATGGGCTTCGCGGCGGGCTTGGCGGGGGCGGCGGGTTTCGGCGCGGCCGGCGTGATGTTCGTTTCCGGCGGCTTGTCGGGCGTCGGGTTGGGACTGCCCGTGATGTTCGGGTTCGGATCGGACATGACGAAAAATATCCTTGTCAGATCGGGGAGCCAGCATTGCGACGACGACGTCGGCACAGGAGTCAGGTACGTTTTAGGATCGTATCGGGACTCGTCAACAGCATGAGCGAACGAGTTGTGAGAATAGCAAACTGACGCCGGTGGAGGAGGGTCGGCAAGGGACGGGGTACCGAGTACTGAGAGAACCTCAATCCGCGGTATTGCCCTCTTATGACTGGAACTCTTCCGCGAGATTGCTCTCGCTTCTGGGAAATGCTCACCAGTGCTCCATCGGCCCACTCGGCACCTTGATGGCGAAATCGGCGTCGTTCCAGTGCTGTTCGGTACGCGCCGTCAACAATTCTCGGATCTGCGCCACCAGCGACTCGAAAACCGCGACACTCTCGATTTGCATCATCTGCTGCTGGATCGCGCGCCCCGGACGCAGGACCCGGCAGTACCAGTTGGCCACCTTGCGGAAAGACAGACAGGCGAAGCGCTCGTCCTTGTGGCTGACCAGCAAACGGAAATGTCGATCCATGAAATCGAGCCGTTGCAGATACGTCGGCGCCGGACCAGGCTCGCCGTGCTGTTCGGCGTGTACCAGCTGTGCGAAAAACCACGGATTGAGCAGCGCCCCACGGCCGATGGCGATTCCAGCGCAGCCCGTCTCCGCGAACATCCGTGGAGCGTCGGAGCTGGTCCGCACGTCGCCGTTGCCGATGACCGGGATGTGTTCCACAGCCTCTACTACGCGGCGGATGCCGTCGAGGTTCACGGAGCCGCCGAAACCCTGCTCGCGCGTCCGGCCATGGATGGTCACGGCGGCCACGCCGGCTTTCTCGAATTCGGCGCAAAGAACGGAGCACTCAACGAGGTTTCATCCCAACCGAGCCGCATTTTTACGGTGACCGGGAGGCGGACTGCCTCGACGACGGTGCGGACGAGACCGATTGTGCCGACGGCATCGCACATCATCGCCGAGCCGCCGCCGCCGCGGGTGACCTTGTGGACCGGGCAGCCCATGTTGATGTCGATGGACGAGATGCCGTAGCTCTCCAGCCACTGGGCGGCGTCGCGCATCTCGGCGGGATTAGCGCCGTAGATCTGCACGGCGACGGGTCGATCTTCCGGACAGGTCTGGATCAACTCCATCGTCCTGCGGCTGCGCACGAGGAGGCGCGGGCATTGACGAGATCGGTCGTCGCCAGGCCGAGACCGCCGAGACTGCGCACTGCGAGACGGAACGACAGGTTCGTGTAGCCGGCCAGCGGCGCGAGGAGATAGCGCGAGGCAAGGCGTAGGGATCCGAACACCAACCCGACGCGTAAGCGAGGGGACCCCTCGCTTACGCGTCGGGTTGGTGTCACGCTTTCACCTGCACAAACGGCTTCGGCGGCCCCTCCAGAGGGCTGGACGCTTTCCACAGGATAACCTCGTCGATCTTCTTCGCCAGGGTGAAGTCCTTGTCGGTGATGCCGCCTGCAGAGTGCGTCTTGAGCTTCACCCACACTTTGCCCCAGGTTATGCTCAGGTCGGCGTGATGCCAGGCCGCCTCGCACAGGAAGCCGACGGTATTGACGACCAACAGCGTGGCGCGCCAGCCATCGGTGTTGTACTTGCGGCGCAGCCAACCGTCTTCGAGATACCAGCCGTCGAGGCCGAGTTCGCCCACCTTCCCCGCGATTTCCTCGTCGGTGTAGACCTTCTCTTTGGGTTCAGCCATCGCAGACCTCCTTTCTTGTGCGGATGCCCTCAGCATGGCGGACGAGGTGGGTGCGTGTCAAGCGGCCTTGTATGCGAGAACGACCCGCGGCATAGTCGTTTAGCCGCGAGCTTTTGCGAGCGCTGAATCAAGCGCTCGCAAAAGCTCGCGGCTAAACGAGGATCAATCATGCGGCGCTGCGCAGTTCTGGCATTGGCGTTCCTGACGATCGGTTGCGGCAAGGACGCCGAGCGCCTGTCGAAGGTGTGCGCACTATCCACCGCCAAGTTCGAAGCGATGACCGGCGGCGTCCGTACCAAGCTGCGGAACGGCGCTGAAGCGGCGCGCGGCGAAACGGGCCTCGATAGCCGGGTTTCAACACGCCTGCGCTGGACAAGGCGATGGACGGTGCCGAGGTGCGCGTGCAGGTGTCGGAGGGAGCGGTGCAACTGGAAGGAACGGTCCTCAGCGGCGAACAGATAAATCGAGCCGTCGATCTGGCGAACACCACGAAGGGAGTGGAGAAAGTGGAGAGCAAGCTGACGGTGCGGCGCAGAAATGACCGCCCAGTCCCGTCGAAGCGGCCATTTGGAGCGAAAATCAAAGCATCGGCGGGCCGGCCTCCTCGAACTCAACGTTGAGTACATATTCCCGCAACAAGGTCGGCGATTGCTTTATTTCCGACGGCGCAAACATGAGAAGGGTCACGATGTCCTGTTGGGTTTCGGTCGGCAACTGGTCGAGGTACGGCTCCACCATTGCATCGCGCCTCGTGCGCGACTTACCCTCGAATCGAGGATCGATTACCCGGACGCGAATGACCGCGGAGTTGTAGCGGTAGGCGTCCACTTGCTTGAATTTCGCTTTCTTCAAGTGTTTTTCGACCTCCCGCGTTTCGGGAGTGCGTTTACTTTCCCAGGCGGGAGTTGTGGCTCTTGTCATGGTATCTGTGCCTCCACCCATTCGTAAATGGCTCGCGCGGTTCGAAGAAACGCTATCGTCTCTCCCTTGTCTTTTTGCCCTGTCTCGTACCGCAAATCCGTGCTCCAGGCTGACGAATCGGCGCATCCTTTTGACCAACGCGGGCGTCAGAGAGACTCCTTTTCCCTTCAGTAGGTCCAGAAGTTTTTCCATTCGATGATAATCAGCTCCGTGAGTGATCCTATCATGCATCTCCGGCTGAGCCGCCGCGGGGGTTTTCTCAAGAATGAGAGCCTTTAGGGAGCATTCGGCCACATAGCCGCCGATGTATTGTGCTTCCAGGTTCAATCCCAGAGTCACAATTGCCTCTGCGGCAATGAGCCGCTGAAGGGCCACTTTCAGAAAATCCCGCGGTGACATCGGCTGCATCGGTCCACTCCGGGCCGATCAGCCCGTTACACACCGTATTATCCAACGCTGGCCCGGTCTTGACAACGTCGATCGCGGACGGGGGAAATCATGACGAAAGGTGTCGAGGAAGTGGAGAACAAACTGACGGTGCGAGCGCAGAAATGAACTCGTTTAGCCGCGAGCTTCTGCGAGCGTTTGATTCAAGCGCTCGCAGAAGCTCGCGGCTAAACAAATCGATCAATACATATCCTCGCCGCCGCCACCGCCGGCGGGCTTCTTCTCTTCCTTCGGCATCTCGGCGACCAGGGCGTCGCTGGTCAGCAGCAGCGTCGAGACGCTGGCCGCGTTTTGCAGCGCGGAACGCACCACCTTCGTCGGGTCGATGATGCCTTCCTTCACCATGTCGCAGTACCGGTCCAGGCGGGCGTCGTAGCCGTAGTTGAAGTTCTTCGACTGCAGGACGGCGTTCGAGACGACGGCGCCGTCCTGCCCGGCGTTCTCGACGATCTGCTGGATCGGCGATTTGCAGGCGCGCAGCACGATGTTGTAGCCGGTGACCTCGTCCTGCGACAGGTCCTTCGGCGGCTTCACGCCGTCGGCCGCCCGCAGCAGGGCCACGCCGCCGCCGGGAAGGATGCCTTCTTGCACGGCCGCGCGGGTTGCGTGCATCGCATCTTCGACGCGCGCCTTCTTCTCCTTCATCTCGCTTTCGGTCGCGGCCCCGACGTTGATCTTGGCCACGCCGCCCGACAGCTTGGCGATCCGCTCGCTCAGCTTTTCCTTGTCGTAGTCGCTGGTGGACTTGTCCAGCTCGCGCTGGATGGCCGCCACGCGGGCCTTGATGGCGTCCTTCTTGCCGGCGCCTTCGATGATCGTCGTGTTGTCCTTGTCGATCTTGACCTTCTTGCACTTGCCGAGGTCGGCCAGGGCGACGTTTTCGAGCGTGACGCCGAGGTCTTCGAAGATCGCCTTGCCGCCGGTCAGGACGGCGATGTCTTCGAGCATGGCCTTGCGGCGGTCGCCGTAGCCCGGCGCCTTGACCGTGGCACACTTGAAGGTGCCGCGCAGCTTGTTGATGACCAGCGTCGCCAGCGCCTCGCCCTCGACTTCCTCGGCGATGATGAGGATCGGCTTATTCTGCTGCAACACCTTCTCCAGCACCGGCACCAGGTCCTTGTTCGACGAGATTTTCTTCTCGTAGATCAGGATGTACGGGTCTTCCAACTCGCACTCCATCTTCTGCGGGTCGGTGACGAAGTACGGCGACAGGTAGCCGCGGTCGAACTGCATGCCCTCGACGAACTCTTCGTCGGTCTCAAGGGTCTTGCCTTCCTCGACCGTGATGACGCCGTCCTTGCCGACCTTGGCCATCGCCTCGGCGATGATGGCGCCGATGGTGCGGTCGTTGTTGGCGGCGATGGTGGCGACGTTTTCCATCTCATCCGTCTTGCCGAGCTTGATTTCCTTGCTCATGCTCTTGAGCTTCTCGGTCACGTCCTCGACCGCTTTCTCCATGCCGCGCTTCATCAGCATCGGGTTGGCGCCGGAGACGACGGCGCGAAGCCCTTCGTTGTAGATCGCCTCGGCCAGGACGGTCGCGGTGGTGGTGCCGTCGCCGGCGACGTCGCTGGTCTTGGAGGCGACTTCCTTGACCATGCGGGCGCCCATGTTCTCGTACTTGTCTTCTAGCTCGATCTCCTTGGCGACGGTCACGCCGTCCTTGGTGACGGTCGGAGAGCCAAAGCTCTTCTGAATGATGACGTTGCGGCCCTTGGGGCCGAGCGTCACCTTGACGGCACGGGCCAACTTGGCGACGCCGCGGCGCATCGCTTCGCGGGCTTCCTGATCGAACGCAATCTGCTTCGCAGCCATCGTGGTTGCCTCCGGTAGAATGAGTTTAGCCGCGAGCTTCTGCGAGCGAGCCACGCTCGCAGAAGCTCGCGGCTAAACAAGGTTATTTACTTGTCGATCACCGCTAGCACATCCTCCTCGCGCATCAGGAGAACGTCGTCGCCTCGGGACTGCTTGAATTCGTCGCCGGCCCAGTTGGTGAAGAGGACAACGTCGCCGACCTTGACTTGCAAAGGCTGGCGCGAGCCATCCTTCAGCACACGGCCTGGCCCGATGGCCAGGACTTCACCGCGTTGCGGCTTGTTCTTGGCGGAGTCCGGCAGCAGGATGCCGCCTGTGGTCTTTGATTCGGCCTCGAAGCGCTTGATGACGATCCGGTCATGCAATGGCTTGATGTTCATCATTCGGGTTCCATTCGGGACGAGTGCAGCGGCTCCATTCGGTTTTCGATGCTGTCAGCGATAAGCAAGTCTCATGCCCCGGCGCATGACACGGCAGAACAGACGGCGAACAAAGAAGTTACGGCACGACATTTCGGATCGTCTGTCGCCGCGGCCTGCCATTGTTGCGCGGCGAATCGGGATCGCCTGTCGGAATGGCAGACGAGTTGGGCTGGACAAGCGTCCGGTTCTGAAGGTATCGCCGGAGCTTGCCGCTTGCAGGTTAGAAGCGGTTTCAAATCTGCGTAGGGTGGGTCGAGTCTTCGAGACCCACCGATTGGGGAGCCAGCCCCGCTGGTGGGTCTCGAAGACTCGACCCACCCTACAAAATGGGTTTGAAACCACGTCGAAGCCAATGCCGCAAGCGGCAATCCGAGGCGCAGGAATCGCGGAATGCCGCTTCGAAGAATGTTGTTCGGGATGCTCCTCCTGCTGGCGCTGCCGGCCGCCCAACCGCTGCGCCTGCCGATCCTCCCGCCTGGCTGCCGCGCTACGATCTGACGATGGACATGGACCTGTCGAACCATGTCGTTCACCTCTCGATGCGCGCAACCTGGACGAATCCCTACACCGTCGCCGCGCGCGAACTCGTCTTCAACGCTCACTCCCGCTATGTCGTGCCGGAAAGTGAGATCGGCCTCACGGCCAAGACGCTCGAAATCTTTCGCATGTATCCCGGCGAAGGCATGGGCGAAACCGAACCGGCCCTGGAAGTCCACAAGGCGACGCTCGCGGACGCCTCCGGCCCCGGCAAGGATGCGCCGCTCACTTTCCGTTATGAGGGCGACACGAAAACGTCGCTCGTGCTGCCGCTGCCGTATGAAGTGAAACCGGGACAGTCGGCGACCGTCGTCCTGGATATGACTTTCCACTTGCCGCAGAAGCAGGGTCGCTGGGGCCAGTGGCGCGACGTGACGTTCCTGAGCAACTGGCTGCCCGTCTTCGCCGTCTTTGGCCAAGCACCGCCTCCGCCCAAGGAGGTTGCCAAGGAACATGACCCGAAGCCGGCCGTCATTACCTACGCCCCCTGCTGGCAACCGACTCCCTTCATCGCCTGGCACCAGCCGTTCTTCAACGAGGCGGCCTACTATCACGTCCGGGCAACCCTGCCGTGCGAGCAGGTTGTCGGATGCAGCGGATCGATCCTATCCCGGCGCGACGTCGGCAACGGCCGGCACGAAATCGAGGTTCGCGCCGATTGCGTGCGCGACTTCGCTTTCCTGTGCACGCACCGTTATCAGGAACACCACGGCGCGGTGCAAGTCGAACCAGGCCGAACGGTGCCGATCCACGTCCTCGCTTTCCCGGAACACGAACACTACGCCAAGATGATGGTCCATGTCGCCGAGGAAGCCATTGCCACCTACAGTGCGTGGTTTGGCCCCTATCCGTTTCCCGAGTTCACCATCACCGAGTCGTTCTTCGGCTGGAACGGCAACCAATGCGGGATGCTCGTCATGATCGACGAGCGCGTCTTCAACATGCCCCATATCGCCGGCTCCTTTGTCGAAGTGCTCGTCGAGCACGAAACCTGTCATCAGTGGTGGTACAACGCCGTCGGCACCAACGGCTACTGCGAGACGTGGATGGAAGAGGGCCTGGCGACGTACTTCTGCCATCGGATGATGGACCACAAGCTCGGCCGCAACAACATGTTGCTGGAGTTTCCGCACGGCCTGGAGTGGCTGCCGAACATCCGCCGCGACGACTATCGCGCCTACTCGTTCTACGGCACGCTCGGCCGCGGCGAGAACGGCCCGGTCGTACAACCCATGGAGGGCTTCGGCCACGTCGTCAACCTGTTCAGCATGTGCTACGACAAGGGCAGCCGCATCGTCGGCATGATCGAGAACGCGCATGGGCGAGGCGGCATTCTTCTCGTTCATGCACCGCGTCCACGAACGTTACCAGTTCCGCATCTTGCGCGTCGCCGACTTCCAGCGCGAGCTGGAGGAATACACCGGTCAATCGTGGGAGCAGTTCTTCCAGGACTGGCTGTACGGCAAAGGGCTGTCCGACTGGTCGATCGAAAAGGTCACGGTCGATAACGTGGCACAGGCCGCGGAGGACGGGGCGAAAGACGGGTCGTGTTCTCTCACTCGTCTAATCAGACGCTTGACGGGCAAGACCCTCTCTTGCTCCCGGAATCCGTCTGCGTGCAAGGTGACCGTCCTCCTGCAACAGAAGGCGGAGTACGACGAAGAGACGGTCCTCGGCTTTGCCATGCCGTGCTGCGACGGTTATGCGATCCGCATCCCGATTCTGCCGCAGAGCTGCGATTATCACGTCGATGAGCCGAACGCCACGGTGACGGTCCTCGGTAAGGGCCGTGTACGGGTCGAGGTGGAGCTGCCCGAGGAGCCGACGCAGATCGCCGTCGATCCCGATCAGGTGTTGATCGACAAGGACCCATCCAACAATTTCTGGAAAACGCCGATCCGCTGGCGTTTCTCTCCGATCTACACCTTCCTCGAAGAGACCGACCTGACGTGCGCCTACGACCGCTGGAACGTCATCTTCGGCCCCTGGTTCTCCGACCCGGCCTACTACGACCCGTGGTATCAGCGCCTCGATGATGGCAGGAGTGCGGGCCGGCGTCTACCGGACGCAGCAGTTCGACGGCGGTGTGTACACGGCGTATCGGACCGATTACCGGGACATCGTGGTGGGGGCGGACGGGCTGTGGGACCACTGGCCCGACAGTCATTTCCAGGTCGGGTTCAACATCGAACACCGGGTGATGGCTTTCCAGGAGGGCGACGACAACGCTACGCGCGGCGTCGTTTTCAACCGCTACGTTTTCCAGTACGGTGACAGCCTGTATTTGCCGCCCATGCACTATGTCGAAGCGTACCTGGCGTATGAGGACAATTTCCTTCCGGACCTCAGGACGTTGGAGCCGGCCGGCGAACGGTACGAGCGGGAGGGGACGGCCGGTCTGCACTATCGGATCGACTATCGGACGCCGTACTGGGATCCGGAGGGCGGGTTCAGTTTCGACGCGGTTTGCGAGAACGGCATTGTCGAGCTGGCGAAAGATCACGACGTCCAGAAAATATCGGGCCAGCTGGCATTTGTGAAGTCGGCCCCGGACCTCGTCGCCGCTCTGTCCCGGACAAGCGTGGCTGCGGCCGGTGCTGGACTGGTTCGCCGACACTCGGTTCGCCTTCCGCGGCTACGGGGCGGCGGCGCTGCCGAACCGCGGCGAGTTCTTCTCACTCGGCGGCAGCGAGTTGTTCCGCGGCTTCGACTTGAACGAACGGCAAGGTAGCGCTGTTTGGATCGGCAGCGCCGAGTGGCGCGTGCCACTGATCAAGGGATTGAATTGCGATTTCTTCGATCACGCGGTAGGACTGCGCAACGTCTACGGCGCCGTCTTCTGCGACGTGGGCGACACGTACGTCAACGGTAACTCGGTCGGTCCCGTGGCCTATGCCGTCGGCGGCGGCTTGCGCTTCGACGTGGCCTGGTTCTCGTTCGTGGAACGGTCGTTGCTGCGAATCGACATCGCGAAGACGATCAACGAGAATACCGGTGTGCAGCTGTGGTTCGACGTGCAGGTGCCGTTCTGATTCGTTTAGCCGCGAGCTTTTGCGAGCGCTGGGTCAGCGCTCGCAAAAGCTCGCGGCTAAACAACACACTACTTCGCCGGCACCGCCGACACCGACCCAGTCTGAACGATGTAGATCAGGGCGTTGGTGATCTCGTCCGTGTAGACTTCCAGACCGAACTTCGGCGCCTTGTCGAATTCCTTCTGGCCGGCCTTCCGTGCCGCCATCTCCAGCCCATGCTTCCAAACGGGATCCTTGCTCTTGCCGTCGCTTGTGGTCCCGTTCAAAACGCTGATGGCGCCTTTTTCGGTGATGAATACCGTTTTGCTCGCGTTGGGATCGAAGTAGACTTCCAGTCCGATCTTCGGCGTCTTGTCGTTGAAATCGGCATCGCCGGCATTGCGCACCTTGAGTTCCATTGCGTGCTTCCACATAGGTGACGCGACTTTCTCCGGCCGAGCTGGGAGGCCTGCGCCGGAGACGACGGCGATGGCGCCGGTATCCGTGATGTAGACCACATTGCCGTTGTTGGCATCGACGAACACTTCCAGGCCGTAGCGGAGCGTTTTATCGGTGAAGTCCGATTCACCGGCCTTACGGACAGGCATCTCCAGGCCATGTCGCCATTCCGGTGGCTTCACACCCTTATCCGGGACCTTGCGCCTCCAGCGGGGAGGACTGCTATGGAGCCGGTTTCGGAGACGTAGATCAGGGTGCTGGTGTTGTCGTCTCGGTAGACTTCGACCCCATATTCTTTTGTGTCCTTTCCGAAGTCCTTCTCACCGGCCTTGCGAACGCGGAGTTTCAGACCGTGGCTGAACTCCGGTTCTTTCGATTTCTCGCCGCCTGCGCGCTCCCCGACAGGACAGCAAGAGAACCGGTCTCGGCGATGTACGCCAACTTGCTCGTGTTCGGGTCCGCGAAGACTTCAACGCCGTACTTCTGCGTCTTGGCGTCGAACTTGTCCTCGTTGGCCTTGCGGGCCTTGAGGTCCATGCCGTGTTTCCACTCCGGCGCCTGAACCTTGCCCTGACCATGAGCGAAGGGCAGCTGGGTCACGGCCAGGCAACCGGCGACGAAGAGGACGTGCCGGGCGGACGACCAGTGTTGAACGCGTTGTGCCATCGGGGTTCTCGATCGTAGGGGGATCATCGGCCGAACGGGGTCCGGCAGGCAAAATAGACGAATCAACTCCGAAGAGCTAACCGTCTCTGAGTCAAGGTAGGGATCGCTCAATGGCTGTCCAGCGTTCAGTTTAGCCGCGAGCTTCTGCGAGCGCTGAACAGCAGCGCTCGCAGAAGCTCGCGGCTAAACCGAACTCCCCTGGAACTGCTGTTGACCTCTTCCCGCCGCTTCGTTATGGTCCCGCCGCTTTCTGCACAGAACTTGAGTAAAAGTCTTGAGCGAACTTTCGACGCTTCCCGTCCGACAGGGTGGGAGCCTCGGGGTTTGTCATCGGCGCACGCAATCGGGGGGCGCCGCCGGGTCCAAACGAGGCCACACGGGGCGAGGCCCCGTCGCTGCACCCGCATCATCGGGGCGGGACGGCGGCGACGAACGGGTAAAGGAGGCCAGGGGTGTCCAGGGCTAAATCGCGAAAATGGGTCAAGCTCGTGGCGGGATTGCTGTTGGGGACGGCATCGCCCGCGGTGCAGTCGGCCTTCTATCCGGAACCGGTGGAGACGGTCGCCCCTGCGGCGCCGGGCCGACCGTTCCAGGCCCACGACGCACTCAATAAGGCCATCGAGGCCCATCGCCACGGCGACTACGAGATCGCCGACGACCTGTTCCGGGAAGCCGAAACGCGGAAAGCGGACCTCACGCCGACCGAGCGTGAGGAGTTGGCCCGGCTGCAACTCGCCAACCGCGAGGCCCTTGCCGCCCGCCGCCTGGGAGCCGAGCATCTGCAATCGGCCGAGACGGCGCAACACGAGGGTCGGATGGCCGAGGCCGCGGAAAAGCTTCGGTTCGTCGCTGCCAACGAACAGTACCTGACTCCGTCCGACCGGTCGCGCTACCAGCAACTGCAAGGTCGACCGCGAGCTGGAATGGGCGACACGACTGCCCAGGCGCACTCGAAAGTGCAGCAGGCGCGCACGCAGCTCGGCCTGTACGACCTCGACGCGGCCGACCGACTGGCTCGTGAAGCCGATCGCATGGGCGTCGTCTTCACTCCGGCTGAGGACTCCCCGAAACGCGTTCTTCAGGACGTCGCCGCTGCCCGCGCCGACTCCAAGTCGCTCCTGTCCGCCGCGCGATCCGCACTGCAGCGCGGCGAGTTCGATCGGGCCGAGAACTACGCCCGGTTGTCGGATGAGAAAAGCACCTTCGGCAAGTATCCACCCTGGGCGGCCGACTCGCCTTCCAAGGCTCTGAAGGACATCGAGTCCGCACGCAAGAAAGCCGCGGAGGACCGGCAGACCAAACCGACCGACTCGATCCCGACGATCAAGGCGGAAGGAATGAATCCCGCAACGCCTCTGTCGCAGAACTCGGTCGTTACGGTGGCACACAAGACCGAAGACGGGCCGTTCCTCCCACCGGCGCCGGACGAAGTTGGAACGATCAAGGAAGAACTGGAAGAGTCGCGCCGCGCCATACAAAACGGCGATTTGAAGCAGGCACGACTGCTCGCCGAACAGGCGCGTTCGCGCTGCCTGAAGGCGGGTCGGAGCGACGACGAGGCCCAGCTCGTCTTGAAGGAAATCGCCCGTGCGGAGGCTGCCCCGGCCGTTCCCCGCACGCCGGTCGTTTCGTCCGACATGCCCAAGGAGGAGAAAACCCAGGAGGAGACGAACACTACCGACGCCAAGGTGCTTCTGACCCTCGCACGAGCCGCATTGCAACGCAATGAGTTCGATCGCGCCGAGAGCTATGCCAAGCTGGCCGACAAGCACAGCCGCTTTATGCAATGGACCTTGACGTCGGATTCGCCGGCGAAACTGCTGAAGGATATTGACACCGCCCGGAAGCTGGCGGCGGTAGCGCAAACTCAACCGAAAGACGGTCCGGAGCTGCCCGGAAACGTCAGTGGCGCAGACAGAACACAAGACAGACGAAGCGCCGTCCTCCGCCGCGAAACTGGAGCACGTGAACACCGTCCGGGTTCTGGTGACCGAGTCCCGCCAGCATCTTCAAAGCGGCGATCTACCGCAGGCACGCCGTCTTGCCGAGCAGGCGCGCACGCGCTGTGCCGAGTTCGGTCTGAGCGACGAGAGCGTCAAGCTGCTGCTGAATGACATCAGCCGGGCCGAGGTTGCCGTGGCCGTTCCACCGCCGCCGGTCAGTCCGACCGTGGTCGGGCAGGCTCCGCCGTCCGCTCCGATGGTCGATACAGCCGCGTCGGTCCAGGAACTGCTGACCGAGCTCGCGCCGCCAAATGCAGCTGGGCGATCTGAAGCAGGCGCGGCAGATCGCCGAACAGGCGCGTATTCGCTGTCTGACGGCGGGACTGCGCGACGACGAGGTCCAGGTCGTCCTGAAGGAGATCGCCGGGGCGGAAGCCGCCGCGGTCGCGGCCAGGACACCGGTTGCTCCGCCCGATGTGCCCACGGTCCCGACTCCGGCGGACGTGAAGCCAACCCCGACTCCCAAGGTGGAGAGCGTCCAGGCCGAAACGAAAACTACCGACCCCAAGATGCTTCTGTCGTTCGCACGTGCCGCCTTGCAACGCGGCGAGTTCGATCGCGCCGAGACCTATGCCAAGCTGGCCGATCAGCACAGCAGTTTTGGCTCCTTCGGGTGGGGGGATTCTCCGACCAAGGCGCTGAGGGACATTGACGCCGCCCGGAAGGTGGCGGTGGCGACGCGAACGCAGCCGAAGCTCGCCTCGGATCAGGCTGCGACCGCACCCATGCCGCCGGCCAATCCGATCGTTGTCGCCCAGGTCCAGGCCCCGCAGCCGCCGAGCGTCGAAGGAGCTGTGTCGATCCAGGAACTGTTGACGGAGTCGCGCCGGCAGATGCAGAACGGCAACCTGACGCAGGCGCGCCGGTTGGCTGAACGGGCGCGATCTCTCTGTGCGCAACTCAAGCTGCCTGACGATGAACCCCAGGCGATCTTGGTCGAGATCGATCGCGCCCACTCCGCCGCGGTCGTCCAGGTGAATAATTCGACTCCCGCTCCCGTCGTGCAATCGGCCATTGCTCCTGGTCCCAAGGTGGAGACGAAGGAGGCGGCCGTCACGCTGCTGCGCCAGGGACGCACGCTCTTCGAGAGCGGCAAGCTCGACGATGCCGTCGCCGTCGCCGTCCGACTGAAGGCGATGGACCAGTTCAGCTGGGGCATGTTCGAGGACACGCCGCGGAAGCTGCAAGAGGACGTTGAGAAAGTTCAGCAAAAGCACAACCAGGAAGAGTCGGCCAAGGTCCTGGCCGAAGGCCGGCGCCTGTACGAGAAGGGCGATTACAAGGCGGCACTCGCCGCCGCGTATAACGCCGCGAAACTCCACGGAGCCTATGGCTGGTGGGAAACCGGCGATCGGCCCTCGAAGCTGGTTGCGGAGATCGAAACCGCCCAGGCCCGCGAAAAGAAGGTGCAGGTCCAGGATCCGAGCGCTCTCGTGAACAACCAGGGCAACCAGCCGCCGGCAACCGCTGCCGCCGCCGAGGCGCAGGCGCAGAAGTTGCTGGCGGAAGCCCGTAACGCGCTCAAAAACAACGACCCGGACAAGGCCCGCGACCTCGCCGACCGCGCGGGCAAGATGGGTGTCGCTTTCAACAATCCCGGTGCAGACAGCCCGTCCGCCGTCTACCGCGACATCGCGGCCCTGGCCCAGACACGGCCGGCCGGCGTGGTCTCGGCAGGGGTGACATCACCCCCTGCGGCGCCTACCGACGAGGCGACGATCCGAGCCAGGAAGCTCCTCGCCGAGGCACGGCAATACCAGCGCGCCCTCCAGTTTGTCGAGGCGCTGGCGAAGGTCAACGAGGCCCAGAAAGCCGGTGGCAAGTTCAACCGCGGCGAGGACAATCCCGAGCTGGCGGCGCAACAGCTGACGATCCTGGCGCGCAAGCGGATCGAGTACCTGGGCCGCTCCGCCGAAGAGGTGCTGAACTCCCCCGGCGATCCGAAGCTGGCCACGGCGACAGCTCGATATCAGGAAGCCGAGAAACAGCTCACCGAGGCCAACCGCCTCGCCACGGCCTTCCACCTGGATGCGCAGCCCGTCGCGTTGCTTCTGAACCAGGTGCAGCACCTGCGCAACACCGCGGTCGCCTCGAACACGCCGCCCGTCGATCCGGGCATCCTCACCGCCCCGAAGCCGCCGGGCGACTTTGCCAACAGCGCATTGCCGAAACCGCCGGGCGATCTTGCCGTCGCCCCCCCGCCCCCGCCGCCCGTTGTCGCCCTGGTGCCGCCGGTTGTGACGACGGCCACAACGGGTAAGGCGCTGCTGGACCAGGCCTGGAAGGCATTTACGGAAGGGGACAGCCTCACCGCCCGCCGGCTGGCCAACGAGGCCCTTACCGGCAACTACGGCGTGCAGAGCGAAGCCCGGGCGATGCTACAGGCTATCGCCACGGAGGAGTGGAACCAGCAGGCCATCCAGGCGCGGCGCAATCCGCCGGCCAACCAGGGCCAGGTGCTGCTGCAAAAAGCCCGGCAGGAGCTATCCATCGGCCAGACCGGCCTGGCCGCCGCTCGGCCGAGGAAGCCATCAGCGGCAACTATGGCGTGGCGGAGGAAGCCCAGGCCGTCCTGCGCACCATCGACGCCGAGGAGAACAACCAGCGCGCCCTGGAGTCCTGGCGCACCTTCGACGCCGCCGTGCAGGCGTTCAACCTCGGCAACTACTCCCAGGCCGGCGAGCTTCTGAGCCGAACTCATCGGGAACTGCTCGATCCGAAGCGGAAGATCCGCCTCGAGGAAATGATGCAGACCGCCCAGATGCAGCCGCACAACGCCGACGAGTCGCCTGGCGACCAACCACGACGGCGGGCTACAGTCCGTCGGCCTGAACCCGGTGGCCAGCCCCTCGGGGATCGACGCTTCCCAGTCGCCCCTCTCTTCCCCGGGCAGAGCCTCGGCGTCGGACGGTCCCACCAGCCCCTCCATGCTGGAGACGATGCAGGCGATGCGCGAAATCAAGTTCCAGAAACTGCGCCAGCAGGGACTGGACGTCCAGCGTGAGGCGTCGGACAAGTTCAAGACCGGTCAGACCGATGCCGCCCTGGAGCTGCTCCAGAATTACATCAACGATCTCCGCGACGAACAGATTCAGCGCCGGCCAGGTCGCCATGCTGAGGAGGCCCGTCGAGACTCGTCTGGAGCAGTTCAAGCTGATGAAGTCGAATCGGGACTACCTCGCCGGCGAAAGCGCGACTCGAACGGCGACGATCGCCAACCGCTCCAAACGCGAGCTGCTTGAGGAGAACAAGAAGAAGCAGCTGACCGAGTTGTCGAACAAGTACGGCGCCTTGATGAAACAGCACAAATACGAGGATGCGCTCAACGTCGCTCTCCAGGTAAAGGACATTGATCCGGATAACGAATTTGCCATCTTGTCGGTGGAGATCGCGAAGCGCAAGATGGAAATCGAGCAATACGACCAAATCAAGAAGGAAAAGGCCGCTACCGTCGCTGATAGTCTGGACGAAGTAGACCGCGCGGGTGCCGCTCCGATCAAGGCAATGACTCTTGGCTACGCCTATGACAAGAAGACCTGGGAACAAGTGAATGGGCGGAAGCCGTTCCCGACCAACATTCCGCGGCACGATCCCGAGGAACGCAAAATCGAGAACAGTCTGAACGCACCGGCCGACTTGCACTTCCAGAACATGCCGCTGCGGCAGGTGATCGAGGATCTGCGGCAGATGTACAAGCTGAACATCTACATCGACGAGCAAGCCTTGATGGACAAGGGCATCGGCCTGGACCGCCCCGTGAGCATCAAGCTGGACGGGATCGCCCTGAAGTCGGCCCTCCGCCTGATGCTGCGCAACCTGAACCTGACCTACATCATCGACGAAGGCGCGTTGCAGATCGTGACGCCGGACCGCGCCCGGGGCAAGATGGGGTTGGCGACGCACTACGTGGCCGACATCGTCATCCCGGTGGGGAACTTCGCCAATCTGCCGTTCGTGACTCCGGGGGGGCAGAATCCATTGCCGCCGGGGATGATGCAAACGAACCCCCCGGCGCCCGCCAACACGCCGACGCCGCTGACCACGCCTTTCGGGATCCCCGGGGGAACGCCGATCGGATCCACGTCCATGGGCACTCCGACCACCGCGCCGACGACGCAGACTCCGGATGCCAGCAACGCCACGTGGGCCAAGTCGGCGCCGGGCGCCACGCAAGAAAAAGAGCTGATGCGGTTGATTACCAACGTGATCGCGCCGCAGAGTTGGACCGACATGGGCGGTCCAGGCACCATCGACTACCATCCGCTGACGATGGCGCTGGTCATCAACCAGACCCCCGACATCCAGGAACAGATCGCCGACCTGCTGGCTGCTCTGCGCCGCCTCCAGGACCAGGAAGTCGCCGTCGAGGTGAAGTTCATCAGCATCGCCGACGATTTCTACGAGCGCATGGGCGTGAACTTCAGCATGAGCATCAACACGGGTAACTCGAAGTTCGAGCCGCAGCTGACCTCGGGCCAGTTCGCGCCGCCCGGCTTCGCCAACGTGTTCAATCCGAACGGCATCATCGCCGGCGCCACGCCGGCCGGCACGCTGACCTCGGACCTTGCCATCCCGATCGCGAACAACACCTATTTCGGCACGATTCCCCAGTTCGGCGGCTATCCCGGCATCGGCGTCGGCGGCCTGACGATGGGCCTGGCGTTCTTGAGCGACATCCAGGCGTACTTCTTCCTGGAGGCCGTTCAGGGCGACACGCGCACCCACATCACCCAGGCGCCGAAGCTATCGTTGTTCAACGGTCAGACGGCGACCCTGTCCGTCACCACGAATCAAAACTTCCTCACAAACATCTCGATCGTTCTGCTCGGCAATAACAACCCGGCGTTCCAGCCGATCGTGACCACGCAACCGATCGGCGTCAATCTGACGGTGCAGGCAGTCATCACGGCCGATCGGCGCTTCGTCCGCATGTCGCTCAACCCGACGCTGACCGCTCTGCTGCCTGGACCGATCCTGACTCAGCCGGTGATCCTGCCGATCTTCCAGGGCATCCCGGACGACCGCAGTAGTCCGATTACGTTGACGCAGCTGATCCAGACACCCGTGACGCAGTCGATCAACGTGGCGACAACCGTTTCGGTGCCGGACGGCGGCACGGTCCTGCTGGGCGGCCTGAAGCGGCTGAACGAGCAGCGCGTCGAGCAGGGTCCGCCGATCATCAGCAACATTCCGATCCTGAATCGGCTGTTCAAAAACGTCGGTTTCGGCCGCGAGACGGAGAGCCTGATGTTGATGGTGACGCCGCGCATCATCATCCAGGAAGAGGAAGAGGAACGGCAGACCAACTACATCAGGCCGGCGGCTCCGGGATTGTAATCAGGGAGCAGGAGTAAGGTGAGCGGCAGGTTCTAAGTTCCCGTAGCCGAAGTCGCCAGACTTCGGGTTTGGACGCTCCATCCGAAGTCTGGCGACTTCGGCTACGGGTAAATCATTTCCCGCCGTCCGCCTAATACTACAGCGCTACTCCCCTCGCTCCGGTACTCCGGGGAGAGGGGTCTGGGGTGAGGGGCAGAACAGCGTCTCGCTCCTCTTCCCCTCACCCCCGACCCCTCTCCCCGGAGTACCGGGGCGAGGGGGGGAATACAGCAGCTTTCATGCTGCGTAGCGCTGTAGTACTAAGGGCTCTTGCTGCGTCAAAGACATCCAGCGTAAGAGATTGGACAAGAAAGGCAAAACAGATACCCCCTCGCATTGCACTCGCCCCGTCGGGGAAGAGTGCAGTGCGAGGGGGTAAAAAAAGGTGAGACCGAGAGGGGGAGCCCAAAACCGTCGCCCAGTCAGCTTTGAACCCCACGGCCTCTCGGCCTCATCAGTGTGAGCAACAGCAGACTTGCTCTGCTATATTTCTACCACATTCTTTCACGTCAGCAAGAGGTAACTTCCACTTTTTTTCTTTCCGTCGAGGGAAAGAGGAAAACTAAACAGCTGCTTACGTTTCGTATGGTTCGGCAAAACGTAAGCAGCAGGTAAACGAGCCGCTTTCGGCAGTTTGTTAGCCCACGAGTTCCTTGATCGGCGTCGCGCCCTTGTCCACGATGCGGATGGGCCGACCGATCGGCGTGTGGTTCTGCTTCGTCCAGTCGATGCCCAGGGCCTTGCAGACGGTTGCCATGAAATCGAGGCCGGAGACCTTCTGTTCCTCGACGGCGGCGCCTTCCTTGTCGGTCTTGCCGTAGACCTGGCCGCCCTTGATCCCGCCGCCGGCCATCACCAGGCTCCAGGCCCGCGGATAGTGATCGCGGCCCGGCTTGGCGCCCCGAGCATTGATCTTCGGCGTCCGGCCGAACTCGCCCATCCAGATCACCAGGGTCGAGTCGAGCAAGCCGCGTTCCTTCAGATCGGTAATCAGCTGCGACATCGCCGGATCGACCGTTGCCGACAGGCTCTTCACCCGGGTCGAAGTTGTCCTGGTGCGTATCCCAGCCGCCGAGCGACACCTCGACGAACGGCACGCCGACCTCGACCAGCCTGCGGGCCATCAGGCAGCCCTCGCCGAACTTGGTGCCGCCATAAGCCTTCCGCGCGGCGTCCTCGGACGTGATGTCGAAGGCCTTCGCTTCCTTCGACTTCATCAGCGTGACGGCCCGCTGATAGGTGGTTTCGTGAGCGCCGGCCGACTCCGTCTTGTACTCGCGGTAGAAGGCCGACTCCATCTCCTTCGAGCAGATCGACGCGGCCCTCGAACTGCGAGTCCGCGACGAGCGGCTTGAGGTTCTCGACGCCGCGGAGCGGGTCCGAGATGATGATCGGCTGATGCTTGGCGCCGAGGAAGCCGGCCCCATAGCTGCGGTTGCCGATGGTGACGAAGTTCGGCAGCCGGGAATTCGGGCCGGCCCAGTTCAGAGGAGACGATCGAGCCGATGCTCGGATACGACAGGCCGCCGACGCCTTCGCGGTAGCCGGTGTGCATGTAATACTTGGCCCGGCCGTGGGCGCCTTCGCCGGTGGACATGCCGCGGACGATGGCGGCATGGTTCATCAGCTTGGCGAACTTCGGGAAGTGCTCGCTGATCTGAATGCCGGGGACGTTGGTGGCGATCGGCTTGAACTCGCCGCCGTCTTTCGTGCCGGGCTTGAGGTCGAAGGTGTCCTTGTGCGACGGTCCGCCGTCCATGAACAGCAGGATGCAGGATTTCGTCTTGGTCGACGTCTGGGCCGCGTGGCTCGCCAGGACGTTCATCCAGCCGGACAGCGACGCACCGCCGATGCCCATCGCCGTCATCTTGAGGAAGTCGCGGCGTGCCAAGCCGCCGCAGAGATTGTCGATCGCCATGATGTTCGGTCCTCGTCGCGGGTGGGATAGTCGCCGCTTGCGGCTGAGCAGTCTGTTTCAGCCAAGCCGTAAGCGGCGGAAGATGTTAATGGTTCAACGTAAACTCGCTGGAGTTCAGCAGCGCCCAGAGAATGTCGCCGTAGGCCTTCGTCGAGGTGTCCGCCTTTTTAACGTAGGCGGTCAACTTCTCCATTTCGGCGGGCGTCGGCCGGCGGGACAGCGTACTCAGATACAGCTTCTCGATCACCACGTTGGTGGGCGAAGTGCTGCGGACCAGCGGATTCGCCTGGATCGCACCGTTGATGCGCTGCGAATTCATCAGGTTGAGGGCTTGCGGGATTCCGGACTGGTATTCCGTCACACTCGCGGTCTCGTCGGCACCGAAGAAAGCGACGAAGACGGCCCGCTGGTTGTTGCCGCCGGCGCCCTTGCCCATCGCGCCTTTCCGCGCTTCTCCGGCTGCCCGTCCGCCCGCCGTACCGAGGACGTTGCCGAGCGAATCGAACAGCTGCTCGCCCGACAGGACCTTGACGGACATGTTGGCAAACAGGTTCGGCACGGCGTCGCTGTTGAGCTTGCTGCCGCTCTGATACGTCTGGCTGTTGCAGATGGCGCGAACGAGGAACTTCACGTCGAAGTCGTTCTTGGCGAACTGGTTGGCCAGTTCTTGCAGCAGTTCGGGGTGTGAAGCGGGGTTGTCGTCGTGCATGTCATCGACCGGGTTGACGATGCCGCGGCCGAAGTACTGGCTCCAGATGCGGTTGGCCATCGCCTTGCTGAAGTACGGGTTCTGGGCGGTCGTCAGCCAGTTGGCCAGGACGGGGCGGTACGGCGACGGTCGCACTGACCTTCGGCTCCTCGGCGGCGAGGAACTTCGGCGGCACCATCTTGGCCGATTCCGGCAGAGCGTTCTTGCCGCGCTTACCTTGTCTGCTTCCTCGACGGTTGGAGAAGTACCGTTCTTTGCCGCTGCCTGGGGCCGAGTCGATTGCACCTTCATGAAGAAAGCCGCCATGCCCCAGTATTCGGTCTGCTTCCACTCGGTGAACGGATGATTGTGGCACTGGGCACATTGCAGCTGCACGCCGAGGAAGACCTTCGTCACCTCGTCGGTCATCTTGTCCACCGTGGCGTTGGCGACGAAGAAGGTGGTGGCGCCGTTCTTATCCTGCGGGCCGGAAGCGGTCAGTAGGTCGTGGACCATCTGATTCCAGGGCTGGTTCTTGTTGAAATGCTCTTGCAGCCACTTCGCCATCGGCTCGGCGTCGAGCCGGCGATTGTCGCTGTTCTTCGGGATGAGCAGCGCCTGCCAGATATCGGCCAGGTGCTTGCCGTAATCCTCGGAGGCCAGCAGTTCGTCGATGATCTTGGCCCGCTTGTTCGGGTCCTTGTCGTCGAGGAAGGCCGCGGCCTTATCGGCGCTGGGGATGTGGCCGGTGATGTCGAGATAGACCCGACGGAGGAACTCGGCGTCGGCAGCAAGCGGGGAAGCCGTCACGCCCTCCGCCTTCAGTTTGTCGCCGACGGCCTTGTCGATCAGTTTGGCCAGCGTGGCCGGGTCCATCCGAACGGCGGACGGCGGCGGCAGCTTGACCGTGGGCTTAGTGCCCTTAACCTTTGTCTTGTCCTTGTCGCCCGGCGCGGCAAAACCGAGGCCGCCGAGCGGAAGGAGAAAGGCACTGATCGTCGCAACCGACAGGAAGCGCATCACTTTGGTGCGAAGGCGCATCGGTAATCTCCTGAACCGAAAAGTCTGTGGGCCAAGTTGTTACGTCGAGCGTCCGGCGGGGAGGGTGGGCAGGGGGATCCACCATTATGGGTAATTGAACCCCAGCGCGAGTCGAAAGTTCCGCGAATCCCTTCGCAAGCGGACTTTGGAAGGTATGCGAGGCTTGCGTTCGAAGCCTATCACTGAGCGCTTACCGGCTAGATTCAGACCGGAACTGAAGATGAATAAATGCCCTGCGTCCAAAGGACATCGGGATCATGCGGAAGGCGACTGTAGACGGGTTGCGGCAGTAAGTATAATGACTGGCAGATTGGTTTCCGTCGCCGAGACAAGCGAGGGCATCAGCGATGGTCGTGTATACTGTGCGAAAACCAGGGGTACAAAGGATCGCGAGTTCGCGGTGTACGCGGCCCTGCTTGAAGAAATCGGGATTGACCTGTCGCGAGTGCCTCGGACCGAGGAGCCTGGGACGGACAACCGGTGGCTGTACGTCTGGAAGAACCGGGTTTTTGCGGACCGGTTCAGGCGGGAACTGGTTTCCCGGACTCGGGACCGTTCTTGGGAATTATACGAGTTCGAGATGCCTGTGGAGGAAGTCGGCCCGCTGGTGCCCTTGGAGATCATCGCCATGCCAACGGGAGACGGCACGGAGTTCCGTTTGACACCGAGCAGCCAGGACCGCATCATGCGGAGGTTCCCGAACGCTCATTTGGCGGGGGAGAGCTTTTGGGGTACGGCGATCCGTGAAGATTACCAGAAGAAGCAAGGCCCGATCTGGAATCAAGTTGCGATCCGGCTGGCAAGCTTATCTCAGCAGCAGTTTCAGGAATTGGGCGGCTATCGGGTCGTTGAAGCAGATAGCGGCACCGTCCTGTACGATTCCCGCGTCCAGACGAGCTGATCTCCTGCATCCTTTCAAGGGCGTCACGTATTTCATGTTCTAGGCGATGAAGCGCGGTGACAGGATCTACCGCATCACCGGTACAAATACGAATTGGCCAACACCGTTGCTTGGTCGAGGTGCGTACTTCTCTCATGGAGGGCGCTTCAACCGGGTCGGTCAGGCGACTGTGTACTGCTCGCTCGACCCCATGGCAGTGATTACGGAGCAGGCTTTTTACCAAGCACTCGATTGGCATCGAGCGATTTCCTCCCAGCGGTTGAGCCCGATGGCGTACCCACTGACTTCCCAGCACATACTGTGGTGTTTCACGATTGACCCGCCGCCGCCCTTGGTCGATCTCGGAGACCAACAGGCGATGAACATGTTCCAGTATGCGCCTCACTTTCTCCACAACCCGAGCTTGAATCCTCGTGCGGGTTTTCAGTCTCCCCACCAACCCGCGGCACGTGACTATACCGGCACTCAGGGTCTGGCCGACGACATTCGCGCGTACATTCCTCCGGCTGCCCTGAACCAGGCTCGACCAGAAGGAGTGAAGTTCCCGTCAACCCGGATGCCGAAAAAATACAGTCATCAGCCGAGCAACTTGGCATTGTTCATCATGGACCCCGGCATCCAAACCCCATATCAGAACCGGTCAAACTTGGTGGACCAGTGGGAGTTAGCGATCGAGTTCCTTGAGATGAGGACGGGGCAACCTGTGACGTTCAACACGGAAGAGATCGATTGGGTACACCCCCGTTTCCAGATCCGAGCCGGCTGGCAACCCGATTCCAGCGTACGCTGGACGACCACGGGCGTCAGCCATCGCTCCGGGCCAGTGGTACACTCTTGAAGTCTGTTATACTTGACGGGCTGACCTTGCCGTAGCTGAAGGGTTCGTTCTGCTGAGTCAGTACGTTCTCCTGTGCCTCCGCTTCCGCGCCTTCTCCCGGCTGCGCGACCAGTCCTTCGCAGCAATGAAGCACGCCGCAGCCCCCACACTCCGCGCAGGGTGTGGGTGTCCCTACGCGCTTCACCAACCCTTTCCCATAACACGTAGGGCACAACATCGCTTTTCTCCTGCCGTTCGTTATCAAGACTTCTGCTTCACGGTTTCACCGGCGTGGTTAAAAGGCGGATGGCACCGTGGTAGGACGGATTTGCAATCCGTCCGGGCTATTGCGGACGGATTGCAAATCCGTCCTACCACGGTATTACCACTCCTGGTGCCCCGTTTGAACCAGGCGGTTTCACCATCAGCCTCAAATCAATATCGACCGAGAGAGAACCGGGATGCGCATTCTTTGTCGGTGCCTTGCTCAAAAACCCGATCTTGTGGAGTTGGAACGGCGGCCGTTGTCTCCCGGTGTCGAACAGGGACCCTGCGTCGGCGACCGTCACATCCGCGCCCGGCGTCTCGTAGCCCATGAATCAAGCGGGCCACCTTGCCCAGACGGCCCATTCTTCCGAATCGCCCGTGCCATATTCACCTATCGCATCTTCCCAGCGTGGATGGTGACCGGAGTTCTGCGGCGCGTGCCGGTGCAGCCTGGCGACACGTTTGGCAATCTCTTCCACGCTTTTCCCGGCGTCGACCTGTTCTTCGGCGGTCGAATAGCGGCTCGTTTCGATGGTCAACACGACGGAGTGTGGCGAACAGGCTTCTCTTTTCGCACGATCCTCGGCCATCCCATGATCGGCGAGGAAACATTCTGGGTCGAGAAAAATGCGGTAACGGGCGCCGTCGCTGCAGGTCTGGAGTCGTGGTCGCGGCCAGGATCGTGGCTGACCAGAGTAGGTGTAATTCTGCTCCAGCAAGTGCAGACGCGCCCACCCAGGCCGCCCTGAATCATCTCCAGCGCGTGGCTGGGCGATCGTCTCATTAACATCCGTGCGGTGTTCAATTCCGCACATCCCGACTTGTTTCTTGGATCATCTTCCCCACATTGCCCGATCGGAACAGAACGAGTTTTGGCCGTAATTGGATCATCACGATTGGAAAGCAATGGATTTCACAGTCCGACTCTACCGTGGAACGGGAATTGCACCTGTTTGACGAGGCAACAAGCTGTTGCCGCCTCGCCCTGGAAGCACACCAGGAACGACCCGCAAGTGCCGGACCGCCTCACCCGAAAGTCAGGGAACGTGGGAGGCAACCGGCCAATTCACAACAAGGAGGGTTTACGATGCTCGTTCTCACACGCAAGCCAGGCCAACGGTTAATGATCGGCGACAACATCGTGGTGACGGTCCTCAGCGTCCACGGCGGACAGGTGCGGATCGGGATCGAGGCACCACGGTCGGTGTCGATCCGGAGAGAGGAACTGGACGTGATTCCGGTCCCCTCAGACGACTCGGACCTGATCGCGGCGGGTGACAAATCGCAATGGCGTTAACAACTCGGAACGAAAACGGGGCGCGAGTCCGTCCGGTGAACGTGCTGGATGAACCCACGCCCCCTGAAGTGCGTGACAACGATTGCAGTCTCAGCCATTCTCACTGAATACTGCCCGTCCGAACTTGCCTACACTCCCATACGTCACACAAGGGGTCGCTCTCGCTGAGATAGTCCTTGCATGCATGTGCAAGATGGTCTACGAGCTGCTCCCACCCCGGAACTTCATTCCCTTCACACGCTGGTTCATCTTCTTGGACGGGATCAAACGGGGCACCGGAGGTGTAACACCGTGGTAGGACGGATTTGCAATCCGTCCGCCATCGCCGGTCCTGCCGGTCGGTCTGTCGCCGCGACATTCCTACGGCCGGCGCCTGTTCTGCGGCGTGTGGCTGACGGCATGCACCTATCCGGTAGTCTGGTTGGTGCTGCCGGCGATGATCGATCTCAGGACACAACGCGGATTGTACTTGCTCGTCGCTGAGACGTTTGCACCGATCGCCGAATGTGCAATCTTCTGGGCGGCGTTCGGCAGCTGCGAGGAGTGGGGCAAACGCTCGATGTGGCGCGATCTCATAACGATCACGCTGGCGAACCTGGCGTCGTTCGGAATCGGGGAATGGCTCATTCAAACGGATTGGATCAAGCACATCATCGGCGATAGAGATGCGTACACGTTCTCATAGTTTCTCCGGCAGCAGCAGCGCCGCGGGATTGGCGAGCTGGCGGCAGACGGCATTCGAGAACACCACGCACACCGCCCCGTCGATGACGCGATGGTCGAAGGTCAGCGAAAGGTAGAGTAGATCGGCCGGCCGGATTTTGCCCTGCGGATCGTACATCGGCCGGCGCACGATCTTGCCGAGGCCGAGGATGCCGACCTCCGGCGGATTGATGACCGGTGTCGAGAACAGGCCGCCGAGGTTGCCGACCGATGTGATGGTGAACGTGCCGCCGCGCAGATCGTCGAGCCTGGCCTTACCGGCGCGGGCAGCGGTGCCGAGGCATTCAATTTCTCTCGCCAGAGTCGGAATATCCTTTTTGTCGGCGTCGTGGATCACCGGCACGATCAGCCCGGCCGGCGTGGCGACCGCGATGCCGATGTGGTAACGGTCGTGCAGCACGATTTCGCCAACCGTGTCGCTCAGCGACGCGTTGACGATCGGCACCTCCTTCAGTGCCGCGACGACCGCCTTTACGACGAACGGCAGGTACGTCAGCTTGACGCCCCACCGGGCGAAGTCGTCGCGCAGACTGGTCCGGAGACGCACCAACTCGGTCACGTCGCATTCTTCGACGAAGCTGTAATCGGGAATGTCGCGCTTGGCCTTGGTCATCCGCTCCGCGATCGTGCGGCGCAACCCCTGGAGCTTGATGCGTGTGCCTGGTCTGCCGTAATCGGGTTTGGAATCGACCGCAGGACTTACGCCGTTGCCCAGTTCCGGCCGGGTGAGGCGCTCGGTCAGATCCTCGACGAGGATTCGGCCGTCGGGACCGCTGCCCTGGACGACGGTGAGGTCGATCCCGAGCTTGCGAGCCATAAGCCGCACCGATGGCGCGGCCTTGACCGGAGCCGGCCCCGTTTCACGCCGCACCGGACCGTTGCGCGTCGGCTCCATGGTGGGCTGTGCCGCCGTCGTCGGCCGAGCGGCCATCTCGCCGCTACCGCTCGGTGTAACGGCGACAGGCTGCTCAGCAGGAGTGTAGGCGAGGATCACGTCGCCGACCTTGACACGCTGTCCCGGTTCGGCACGCAGATCGGCGATGGTACCCGCGAAGGGCGACGGTATGTCCATCGTCGCCTTGTCGGTCATGACTTCAAGCAGCGTCTGACCGCGCTTGACGGCATCGCCCGGTTTCACCTGCCAGGCGACAACCTCGGCCTCGTAGACGCCTTCGCCAATTTCGGGAAGTGCGAAGTCCATTAGCAGTCACTCGCGGCTTGGGTCACGATGTCGTGCGAAGATCCCGCCTATCGACGCAATCGGTCTCGTCGAGGATCAAGTCCTCGGGGGAAATGTCACTGAGCAACGCGCCGCCGAGGTCCACCTTGTCTGGATCGAAAATGAAATCGCTGACGAATTCATGGCCTTGCAATCCGAGCCGCTCCGTTTCGCGGAGGAGCGCATCGAAGTCCCTGGCCGCAGCAAGAATTCTCTTGCCGTCAAGCGACCAGGCAACATGGTGCTCGAAGTACGGGGCCAACTCCTCCAGCGTATGATCCAGGACATTGTCGCTGAATTCGTATGGGATCATAGCGGCCTCCAGTCTTGGGAGATCAGCGGTTTATAAAGAAACATCGCTCCGCCCAGGGAGGGCACTGAGGTCGAAGTCGGAAAAGTCAAAAACGGAAATCTCATGGAGAGGTACTCCCCCGACATAGCTGATGTCTGGATCGGGAACATAATCTCCGACAAAATCGCCTGGCTTCAGGCCAAGCCGCTCCGTCTCGCGCCAGAGCGTCTCCCGGTCCTTGGCGGCAGCAAGGATCTTCTTACCGTCGAGCGACCACGCAACATAATGGTCGATGTAGGGAGCCAACTCCTCCCACGTGTGAAACACCGCGTTGCGATTAAACTCGGCAATGTTCATGGCTGGCTCCCGATGTAATACGAGGTGAAGGCACCATAATCTTACCGCGCCGCCTGCCCACTGTCACGCCGCCTCGGCCAGCAGTTCGCGCAGCGCCGCCTTGACGCCCGGCAGTTGCGGCACCGTGTTCTGCTCGTACACCTGATTCAGCCCAATCCCCGGCACGTGCTTCCCCGCCAGCAGCCGCGGCCGCACCAGCAGGTCGTAGAAATGCTCGTCGATCACGCGCCGCAGCAAATGCTCGCCGAAGTTCGTGACCTCGGTGTCCTCGTTCACGATCAGCAGCCGGCCCGTCTTCTGCACGCTGGCGCCGATGGTTTTCCAGTCGTAGGGGAAGATGCTACGCAGGTCGATCACGTCGCAGGACACGCCGAGTTCCTCGCCCAGTTCGTCGGCGGCCTGGACGCACAACGGCAGCGTGCGGCCATAGCTGACGACCGTCGCCGCGTCGCCTTCGCGCGCCAGCGAGGCCTCACCAAACTTGATGAAGTACGGCTGCACCTCCGGCCAATCCGGTTTCCAGTTCGCGCGGTCGCCGACCGGAGCGTCGATGCGCCGTTTCAGCTCGTCCTCGTCCTCAGGCTCGCCGGGGATCTTCTGCTCGCCGCGGACGCGCAGCAGCGCCTTCGGCAGCAGCACCAGGACCGGGTTCGGATCGACGATGGCGCTGAGCATGAGGCCGTAGGCGTCCAGCGCGTTGCTGGGCATCACGATCTTCCAGCCGGCGAGACGGCTGGCCCAGCTCTCGAAGGAATGCGAATGGTACAGGCTGCCGCGGATGCCGGAGCCGGACGGCGTCATCACGACCATCGGCAGCTCGAACTGGCCCGCGCCGGCCCAGCGCTGATTCCCGGCAACCTTGAGCAAGTCGATGGTATTGAAGCCGTAGTCGCAAAACTGAATCTCGGCGACCGGCCTGCCGCCGGCGTAGGCGATGCCCATCGCGCAGCCGATGATGCCGCGCTCATCGAGCGGCGAGTTCCAGGCTGTCTTCAGTCCCTGGGTGGCCGTGAAGACGCCGCCCAGCGGGGGACCGACGTCTTCGCCGAAGACGTCGGTGACGCCGAGATGCTCCTCGCCGTAGTGGAGAGCGAGGCGAACGGCTTGAACGAGATTGGCCATTTGGTCTCTCTGCCAGTGGAACTATCAACTTAGCGCTTGGTCGCCGTGCGGCGATCCGATGGCGACGGCGTTTCAGGGAGCATTTGCAAGGCGTCCAGCGCCTCCTGCCGGACATCGCTATCAGGATGATTCAGGAACGGGTCAATCCGCGGTCGGTATTTTGCGTCTCCGGAAAAACCGACGATTACGAGCGCGTGTTCGAGGCAATCCGGCGCCAGGTTGGGCAATGCCGCCACGATCGGGTCCCAATTCATGGGCCATGATCGTGTGGAGGTTGCCGCCGCCGACAGGGCATTGAACATGCTTTCCTTGGCTTCGGGATCGCGCTCCGCAAGCGCGGCTTTCATGAGGACGCGGACTGCCGACTTGAAGTCCTTTTCGCCTAACTGGTCTGCTTCCAGCAGGTCGCCGATCTCAGCTGCGGCAACGTCACGCGCCCGAGAATCGGCAGCATGAAGACGGGCCAGAAAATCCTTCATGTTAAATGCAACACCCATGATGCGACTCTCAAGGAAAAGACATGGGCGGAACTATGGGAATATGCGTTTCATTCGCCAGGAATTCATCGAAGTCGCCGCTGCGCGGCTTGACCTTACGCGCGGGATGAACAACGCCCCGCGCATCCATGAACCGCCTCCCGCGCTGGACTCGCACTACCCAGCCAATTAGCGCGTTTGGGTTTGGGTTGGCTGGTGTAGGTATGACGCTCGGATCGGGGTCGTGAATCCGAACACGATACCGATGACCGCGAGTACGCCAAACGTACTCAACGCCAAGTTGTGATCCTCCCAATACCGGCCGGAGTTGTCTTTTCCCTGCCGTGTTGGGAATTCGTATCAACGTCTGCCAGCGCCGCGGTCCACTGGCCGTCGGCCGGAGCACCTGAACACTCCGGCCGCGCAACCGGGCTTGGTATGTCATGGCCAGCCGACCCTCGGACATTCAACGACGGTGGCCGACTCATATCACGGCAACCCCGTGTAATCCTTTGGATACACCGCATCCACCTCGCTCGGCGCGTAGGTATGTTTTTCCACGTCCGCGGCCACCGGCTGCGGCTCCGCCAGCGCTTCATCCAGCGCCGCCTCGATCTCCGCCTCGGCATCGTCGTGGACCTGCGCGACCTGGTGCGGGTCCAACACGCCGGCGTCCAGCAATTTCTGCTCGAACAGCTCGATGGGGTCTGATTCGACTTTGACCCTTGCGGCGCCGGTGGACGACGAGTGGCCGTGCAGGCGCGACACCCGGGCCTCGATGATGAACGGCCGGCGGCGGCGGCGGCAATAGTCCATGCCGCGCTTGATGGCGTGCCAGCTGGCTACCACGTCGTTGCCGTCCACCACTTCGCCAGGGATGCCGAACGATCGGCCGCGGTCGATGATGAAGCGCTCGCCGTGCTGGGTGCCCGCCGGAGTCGAGATGCCCCAACCGTTATTGGTGACGATGAACAGGACCGGCAGCTCGTTGCCCGGCCGTGTACACCAGATCAGACCCGAGGCGAAGTCGCCCTCGGCCGTGCCGGCTTCGCCGCCGGTGACGATGGTGATACTGTCCCCGCCGAGGCGTTTCTGCACCAGGGCGGTGCCGGGTGCCATCACGTACTGCACCTCGATGACCGAGGTCACCGGGATGACGTTCCATTCGCGCATCGAGAAATGACCGACGAAGTTGCGGCCCATTGAGTGGCTGTCGGTCGCCGTCATCGCCATCTGCCGCAGCTCGTGGAGTAACGGCATCCCCAGGGCGACGAGCGTGGCGCTGTTGCGGTAATGGAGATGAAGGAAATCGTAAGCGGGGCCGCGCCCCTTCTTGACTTGCAGACCGAGGCAGGTATTGAACGCCTCCTCGCCGGGGCCGCCTATCCAAAAGTAGCCCTGGCCGGATTTGCTCATCTTGATCATCCGCTCTTCCATGGTGCGGGATCGCACCATGATGCGGTGGATCTGGAGGCAGCGCTCCACGGGCAGCTTTTCGAGCCCGCTGACGACCTCCGGAATGAGCAGGGCTACCTCGCCGTCGTCACCGAACGCCTGCTCGCTCGGCATACGTCATCCTCCACGGAGTTCCGTCGTTACGCCCGTCGGGTCGTGCGCCGAGACCGATAACACTTCGGCAGTCCGAGACGGAGCGGGAGAGGTCGAACGCATCGTTCTCGTCGGGCCGGGGAGGGGCCAGTTCCTTATGGCAACTTCGCACATTCCTCACACGAATACCAGCCGAATCGGTCCTTATTCCCTGTGTCGGCCGGGAAATACTAATGTGCGAGGCCTTTCCGGCATGAAATCCATTTTCCAACAAGATCGGAAGGGCGGAAATGCCCCGGCGATCGAAAGTTGTCCCCTCATGTATCCCTTTTCATTCTACGTCACGGACGAGAAAAGTGGCAGAGTCTGTGCTTCTCCCCTCGCCCCGGACTACCAGGGCGAGGGGAGAAATCGCCCATGTTGAAGTTCTAACCGATGGCCGGCTTGCCCGTCGCCAGCAAGAAAGTTGGGTTCACCGCCTCGAAACGCAGCGTCTCCAGTTGTTCCGTTCCTCGGGCGATGTTGACCATCAGAGCCGAAACCGAACCGGCCAGCTCCTTCAGGGTGGCGAGCGTCGCGCTTAAACTCTCCAGCGTGGCAACGTTGACGACGAGCTGACCGCCAGGCCGTAGGGCCGTCCATGCCGCCGCGAGGAGACGGCCGACTTCCTTGCCCGTGCCGCCGACGAAGATCGCATCCGGTCCAGGCAACCCCGCAAAGACGGCGGGAGCGGTGCCGTGAACGGCCTTGAGATTGCGCACCCCGAACGTCTCGGCGTTGGCCAGGATGAGATGGTAGTCTGCGGCGTCTTGCTCGATGGCGTAAACGGTGCCGGGTTCGCTGAGCCGAGCAGCCTCGATGGCGACTGACCCGGAGCCGGCGCCGATGTCCCAGACGACACTCCCCGGCTGGATGTTCATCTGGGCCAGGGCCAGCGCCCGTACTTCGGTCTGCGTGATCAGCCCGCTCTTGGGCCGGCTTTGGGCGAAGACGTCGTCGGGGTTGCCGAAGCGGCGAAACCGGCCGGGAGAGGCAGGGAGGTCGGGCCGGCCGGGCTTCCGCTTCAGGATCATCACGTTCAGCGGCGAGAACTCCATTTCCTGGATCTCGCTCAACTCTCCCTGCGTGACGCGCTCATCGGGGCCGCCGAGGTTCTCGCAGACGTAGGCGCGGAAGTAATCGAGACCGCGTACCTGCAACTGGCGGGCGATCTCTGCGGGGCCCTCGGTCTCTCCAGGGAAAAGGCCGACCGTCTCGGCGGTCCGGATGCGGTCGATCACTTCCTCCAGTGGATGGGTGTGCAGGTTCGTAAGGTACGCTTCTTCCCAGGTTTCCTTCACGCGGGCAAAGGCGAGCTGCATACTGCTGACGTGCGGCAGCACCTCGAAACGATCCTTGCCGAGCCGATCGCACAGGTAGCGAGCGACGCCATAGAACAGTGGATCGCCGCCGGCAACGATGGCCACGCTCTTGCGGCCGGAGACGGCCGTCAGAGCCGCGACCGTTTCCTGCAAGTCGGTGCCGATGTGGTGTCGTTCGGCCTTGAGTTCGCTGACGAGCGACAGAGTTTGCACGGCGCCGAACAAGACTTCGGCGCCGGTGAGGATCTCACGAGCGCGGGCCGTGAGACCCGCCAGTCCGTCGCTGCCGACGCCAATAATGTGGATACGAGGTTCGGAGGCGCTCACGAACGGTCCTCTTCCTTCGCCGCTTGCGGCTTAGCAATTCCCAGGTTTAGCCGTAACCAGCGAGGATGATATACGCCGCATCCGGCTAAATGTCCCCCGCCATCGTAAACGAAGAGAAACGGCGGCACTTCTCCATTCCCACCCATCTTTCCGGCTTTCTCAGCACAATCCGATTCATCGGTACAACCCGAAAAACTTTCCTCACCCGCACGCCCCGCATATCCGATACATGGAGATAGCATCGGCGAATCCATGCTCACCGGATAGCTCGGGGCGCTTGCGCGGGCGGATCATCCGTTCGGCATGGCGATCAATCTCGTCGGTCTGCCGGGCCGGCGTGTTATGTAACTTCGGGGACAGGACTATGCGCTGGAAGCTATTGTGCAGGGGGCTGGCGCTGTTGCTGGCCGGCGTCGTCGGCTGTAAGCAGGTCGTCTACGTAACGGAGGACGACCTGAACAAGTTCAAGGAACTGAACTTGCCGCCGAACCTGGCGAATGAGCCGTGCGTCTCGGCGAAGCAGGTGACGCCGTCGTGCCAGGCGCCGACGAGCATCTTCGACCCGGATCGGCCGGTCCGCTATATCTCCCTCGCCGAGTCGGTCGCCATTGCCCTCGAACAAGGTACGGTCGGCAACCAGAGTGCCGTCGTGCAGAATCAGTTCGGCTCGGGCCTCCAGTTCGTGCAAACCTCCAGCGATCAGCCGAGTGCCTTCCTGGGCGCATCCGAACGGCCGCGTCGGCACGTCGGATTCGATCCGCGTCTTGCGGCTCGACCCGGCCATCATTGGCGCCGGCATCGAATCGTCGCTGTCCAAGTTCGACGCGATTTTGCAGGGCAGCATCAGCTGGAACGGCACCGACCGGCCGGTTGCAACCTCGACCGACCAGATCGAAACCGGCGGCATGAATATCCCGGCCATCGTCGAGCAAGACGTGACGCCGCAGATGACCCTGGTCAAACCGTTGCCCCAGGGTGGTGTGGCCGGCATCACGTTCAGCATGCCGTACCAGGCCACCAACCTGCCGGCCGCGGTCAATCCGTCGTGGCGTCCGGACTTGCAGCTGAGCTTCGAGCAGCCGTTGCTCCAGGGCTTCGGAGACGAGATCAACCAGTTGCGGCCGAATCACCCCGGCAGCTTGATTACCCAGCCGGGCATCACCGGTTTGGGCACGGCGCCGACGGCCGAAGGTATCCTCATCACGCGCGTCCGCTTCGACCAGCAGCGCGCTGAGCTGGAACGCAACGTCCAGATCATGGTGACGAACACTGAGCTGGCTTACTGGAACCTCTACTACGCTTACTGGAACCTGTACGCCCAGGAACAGGGTCTCCGCTTCGCCTACGAGGCCTGGCGGTTGTCCGTGGCCAAGTTCGATGCCGGCAAGGCCACCATCGCCGACGTGGGCCAGACACGCGGCCAATACGAATCCTTCCGCGCCCTGCGTCTGGTGGCCCTCAATGACGTGCTCGATCAGGAACGCTACCTCCGCGGCATGTTGGGCATGCAGGGCGACGACGGCAAGCGCCTGGTCCCGAGCGATCAACCGACGCTGGCTCCGTTCCGGCCCGACTGGGAGACCGCCCAGGCCGAGGCGCTGGCGATGCGGCCCGAGATATTACTGGCCCGCCAGGAAGTGAAGGTTGCTCAGATGAATCTGAGGCTTCAGAAGGATGCTCTCCTCCCCGACCTGCGTGTGGGTGTGACCTACGACATCAACGGGATCGGCAACCGATTGGACGGCCCGAACTCGCTCGGCCAGACCAACGCCTTGCAGAATTTTGCGTCCAATCACTTCAACAACTATTCGGCTGAGTTGCGGTTGAACGTGCCCATCGGTTTCCGGGCGGCACACGCCAACGTGCGCATCGCCCAGTTGGCGCTGGCCCGTGCCATGGAAACCTTGAAGGACGACGAACGGAAGATCACCAGCTTCCTGATCCAGCAGTATCGCCGCGTGCCGCTGAACTACGAGCTGATCCGCGTTCAGCGTGCGGCCCGCGAGTCTTACGCCGATCAGCTGCGAGTACGGTTGGCGGAGTACGATGCCGGCAAGACCGTGCTGGATCAGTTGCTGGAAGCCCAGCGGTTCTGGGCCAACGCTCTCAGCCAGGAATACCTCTCCATCCGCGATTACAACAATGCCCTGGCCACGTTCGAGTTCGCCAAGGGCACGATTCTGGCCCGCAACAACATCGTGATCTCCGAGGGGATGTTGCCCGGCTTCCCTCAGAAACGGGCCGTCGAGCACATCGCGGAGAGGAATGCGGCCCTACCGATCCGCGAACGGCCGAACCCGATCGAGCTGTCGGCTTCAGCGGCTCATGCCGGCGATCTAAGCCACACCACGATGGAAAGCGAGGCTCCGTCACTGCCGACCATGATGGGCATGGCGCCGCCGCTGAAGGACGCCCCGATGCTGCCGCCGACCTCGGCGATGCCCAAGCCGGCGGTAGATACGTCGGTCCCGGCTTCGACCACTCCGACGACGACCTCGACAGGAACCTCGAGCCTCCCACGGGGCGAAGGAGGGGTGGGGAGGGGTGTGAGGTGTGTGGATGAAAGGAGTGCAGGTGGTGGGGGACTGGGCAGAGGGGGCTGCATAAATGGTGGCATGGTGGTGGGGATGGCATGAGCACTGAACTGGTTGCGACTGTGCGCAGATGGGTGGGAAGTGCTGAGATGTGTAGAAGAGCGGAAGCTGAGTAGTAACTGCGGAGATATGATGTTGTGCACAAAGAGTGATATTCTGGCGAACAGATGGCGATGGTTGTGAGATAGCGACATGAGGAGTATGCCTAGCTAGAGTTTCAGAAGCACTAGTGCAGCCTGGCACGGCGGTTTTGCGTGTATTCCGCCGAGCTCAGCTAGATCAGCATAACTTTCGCGGGCGCGCGCTGAACGCGGAGTAGCTGCGAGTACGGTTGGCGGAGTACGATGCCGGCAAGACCGTGCTGGATCAGTTGCTGGAAGCCCAGCGGTTCTGGGCCAACGCTCTCAGCCAGGAATACCTCTCCATCCGCGATTACAACAATGCCCTGGCCACGTTCGAGTTCGCCAAGGGCACGATTCTGGCCCGCAACAACATCGTGATCTCCGAGGGGATGTTGCCCGGCTTCCCTCAGAAACGGGCCGTCGAGCACATCGCGGAGAGGAATGCGGCCCTACCGATCCGCGAACGGCCGAACCCGATCGAGCTGTCGGCTTCAGCGGCTCATGCCGGCGATCTAAGCCACACCACGATGGAAAGCGAGGCTCCGTCACTGCCGACCATGATGGGCATGGCGCACGCCGCTGAAGGACGCCCCGATGCTGCCGCCGACCTCGGCGATGCCCAAGCCGGCGGTAGATACGTCGGTCCCGGCTTCGACCACTCCGACGACGACCTCGACAGGAACCTCGAGCCTCCCCACGGGGCCGAAGGACGCGGCCCGCTCGCTGCCGCCGCTCATGTCGCCGGCGTCGGAGTTCGGTGCCGGCCGGACGCCCACGCTGGATGGGCCGGCCCTGGGCAGTCCGTCTGCTCTACCGCCGATCCTCACGCCCCATCCGTAGGATCGGTTCCCGAGACCGATCGTTACTGCCGGCGCAATCAGGGCGCGGCGGTCCGCAAGGATCGCCGCGCCCCTGGTTGTTTGACTAGCCTGGATTGCGCACAGCCCCTAGAAATGGCAGGTGGTGCCAGAAAACAATAAACAACCCGATCATGAATCAGGCCGCAGCAGAGAGAACAGCAAGAGCATGAAGATCAAACAATTGCCGGAGGATTTCCAGGTAGAGGAAATAACCCACCTCGCCGCAGGCTCGGTGGGTTCGTTCGCCTTCTACCGCCTCGAAAAACGCGGCTGGACGACGCCGGATGCGCTGGGAGTGCTTCGTCGTCGTTGGGGGATCGAGCCGCGGCGGCTCTCGTATGGTGGGCTGAAAGACCGCCACGCCCTGACGGTGCAATACGTCACCATCTTTCACGGACCGCGCCGCGGTCTCGAACAACAGGGCATCCGCGTTTCGTATCTCGGCCAGGTCGCCGCCCCGTATTCCTCGCAGGACATCGAGCGGAACCGATTCCGGCTCATCGTGCGTCTCTCGCCCCCGACGCTCGGCCGGCGGTTGAGGCAGAGTTGACTCGCCTCGCTGTCGAAGGTGTGCCCAACTATTTCGACGATCAGCGGTTCGGTTCCGTCCCCCGTGGTGCAGACGGCTCGACTACAATCGGTGAAGATGATCCGCCTGCACCACGGAACGGCGAGGGTGATGAGTTCATCGCCCGATTGCTGGTGCGCGGCCATTTCGAGGAAGCGTTACGGCTCGCGCTGGCAGCGCCCTACGAACACGATCGCGCCGCCCAGAAGGAAGAGAAACGCCTTCTCGAAACCCACTGGGGCGAGTGGGCCACGCTGAAGGACAAACTGCCGCGCGGCCACGCACGCAGCCTGGTCGATTATCTGCGCGTTCATCCGACCGATTTCCGCGGCGCAGTCGCTCGACTGAAGCCAGAGTTGCGCTCCCTGTACATGTCGGCGTACCAGAGCCATCTCTGGAATCGCCTCCTGGCGGCGTGGTTGCGGCGACACTGTCCCATGGATCGACTGCGGCCTGTTATGTTGCGGCTCGGCGAGGTGCCGTTCCATGCCGACCTTGAAGCGGATCAACTCCGCGAGCTGGCGGCGTTGTCGTTGCCGCTGATGTCGTCGCGGTTGAAGCTCAACGACGACGATCCGCGTGCCGCGCTGGTGCATGAGGTGGTGACCGAGGAGGGATTGACGCTGCGGGACTTGCAGGTCCGCGGCATCCGGGAGCTGTTCTTCTCGCGCGGCGAACGCTCCGCCCTGTGCCTGCCGGAAGGGCTGACCTGGGGGTTCGAGGACGACGAACTCGCCGCCGGCCGGCTGAAATTGCTGCTGGCGTTCGACCTGGCGCGCGGCTGTTATGCGACGCTGATCGTGAAGCGGTTGTTCGGGTGACGGGATTCGCCGCTTGAGGCCCGAATGAAGGGTCAAGCGTCGAGAGAAACTCCAGAATTCTTCTTGACACGTCGAAGGGCGCGCTATAGGCTCGCCTAGCATTCATCTCACGAGCATAAGACCAGAAGTCACAGTCGGTATAATACAGAAAGAAGAGTCGAAGTTCGTGGCCAGATGGCTAGAATCTGAGCCGGCTATGTGAACTCACAAGCTGTTCAGAGCGTCTTGTAGGTAGGCTGGCTACGCTATGAGGAGACGATGCGCCTTCATGAAGCCTGTTCTTCAAGCACTTGTTTTAGCAGAGCGCGTTTATACCGACGTATCCGGCAAGAAGATTATTGCCGGTACGTTTAACCGTCTTCTCATCGCCAAGATACCTGCAACCGTGACGATGCCTGATGGGACAAGCAGACCGGCGTTGCCAGGAGGAACCGATCCAGGATGCCCCACCGCCTACATAAGTTTGACTGACGTGGTTGACGGAACAGAAATCGCGTTGCAGATGGTAAATATGTCGAAAAACGCGGTTCTTTTGGAGGCCAACTTCAAACTCGACTCAAAGGACCGTCTGAGTACCGTTGAGATCATCGCGCCGCTTCCGCCGATGAGCGTTTTTGCTAGGGCAGCAGGGACGTATTCGTTAGACGTTATCTGGCGTAATGAAATCCTCGGATCGCATAGGCTTCTCGTGATAGAAGCCGTGCCGCCCGAAAGAGGAGACACACATGCCGACGAAAATGATGGATAACGACGCACTCACGCAAGAGATTGATCGCGACGACTGGCGGGAATTGTCGGCCACGTACCGATTCCACATCCTCCTCACGAAGGACGATACAGACTTGTACTCTGCGGTCGTCTTGAATCTTCCAGGTGCCGGAAGCTCTGGTAGCACTGAGGAGGAAGCGATGGAGAACGTCAAGGAAGCGATCCAGGCAGTTATGGAGAGCTACAAGGAGTCTGGAGAAGATATCCCCTGGAAAGACTCCGCAGCGGTGGAGATGCCTTCCGGCGCGAAGCAGAAGGTGATCATTCTGCATGTCTAAGGTGCCGTGAATCACCGGCGCGGAAGCCGTGCGCACCTTTGAAAAGGCTGGTTTCCGCCACGAGCGGACGAGTGGCAGCCACTACGTCCTGAAGAAGGACGGTTGCCGTTATTTGCTTTCGATTCCGATGCACAAAGGCAAAACGGTCGGAATCGGCTTGTTGAAATCACAAATCGAAGCTGCTGGTCTCACCGTGGACAGCTTCCTGGAATTACTCTGAACCGCTTGCGGCTTAGCAGGGCTTGCTAAGCCGCAGGCGGCACCATCGACCGCGATATTTCCGATTGTCCATGTCCCATCTCAAAATGCGAGTCTTCACGGTCCGTATTGACCCCACTCCGCCCGCTTTCTTAGACTGAGAGTATGGCGAACTTCGTTCACGTGCGGTACACGTGCGCCGGAAGGCTGCCGGTGAAGGCATGGTGAGGAATCGATGGCTACCGACCCGAACATGGAACCGAGTTTCTGGGAGAAGCTGGGCGACAATTTGTCGGCCTTTTCCGACGCCGTCAGCCGTTGGATGATGCGCCTGTTCGGCTCCAGCAACGAGCGCTACATCCGCGACCTCGGCTACTTCCGCTCCGGCAAGTCCGGCAGCCCGCCCATCGTCAAACCCGGTTCGCTGCTCGACCAGGTCAATAGCCTTGAAGAGAAAATGCCGCGCCCTGACGGACGAGCAGTTGCGCGATCTCACACCGCCGCTCAAGCAGCGTCTCGCCAGCGGCGCCACATTGGAAGACATTTTGCCGGAGGCCTACGCCGCCTGCCGCGAGGCCGGCCGCCGCACCAAGAACATGCGGCACTTCGATTCGCAGATTCTCGGCGGCATCGTCCTGCACCGCGGCAACATCGCCGAAATGGTGACCGGCGAAGGCAAAACGCTCGTTGCCACGCTGCCGGCCTACCTCAACGCGCTCACCGGCAAGGGCGTCCACATCATCACGGTGAACGATTACCTGGCCCGCCGCGATTGCGAATGGATGACGCCGATCTACAAGGCCCTCGGCATCAGCGCCGGGTTCATCCAGAGCGACATGGACGCCCCGGCCCGCCGCAGGGCTTACGACTGCGACATCACCTACGGCACCAACAGCGAGTTCGGTTTCGACCACCTGCGCGACAACATGAAGCCGGCCCGCTGGGGCGATCCTGACTTCGACCCCTGGTATCACCAGTGCCAGCGCGCCCTCAACTACGCGATTATCGACGAGGTGGACAACATCCTCATCGACGAGGCCCGCACGCCGCTCATCATCTCCGGCCAGGCGTTCACCGACGTACGCCGCTACGCCCAGGCTAACGACATCGCGGTCAAGCTCACCGACCTGCAAAAGGCCCAACCCGGCCGTTTCTTCGAGGTCAAGGAGAAGGAACACACTTGCCACCTCACCGACGAAGGTATCCGCAAGGCCGAGGAACTGGCCGGCGTCGAGAGCTTCTACACGGCCGGCAACATGGAATGGCCGCACCTGATCGATAACTCTCTCCGCGCCCATCACCTGTACAAGAAGGACAAGCAGTACGCGGTGATGAACGACGAGGAAACGCGCGAGAAGGTCGTCATCATCATCGACGAGTTCACCGGGCGTCTGATGCACGGCCGGCAGTGGTCCGACGGGCTGCATCAGGCCGTCGAGGCCAAGCACGCGCGCGACGGCGTCCGCATCAAGGAGGAGACGCAAACCCTCGCCACGATCACGCTGCAAAACTTCTTCCGCATGTACAAGAAGCTGGCCGGCATGACGGGCACCGCCATGACCGAGGCCAACGAGTTCTGGAAGATCTACAAGCTCGAAGTCATCGCCATCCCGACGAACAAGCCGCTCATCCGCGTGAACAGCCCGGACCTCATCTACCGCACCACCAAGGAAAAGTGGAAAGCCTGCGTCGATGAGATTGCCGAGGTCCACGAATCGGGCCGGCCGATGCTCATCGGCACGACCGACGTGGATAAGTCGATCAAGCTGAGCGAGATGCTGAAGCGGCGCGGCATCAAGCACGAGCTGCTCAACGCCTTACCGGAACACGCCGCGCGCGAGGCCGAGATCGTTGCCCAGGCTGGCCGCATCGGCTCGGTGACCATCGCCACGAACATGGCCGGCCGCGGCACCGATATCATCCTCGGCGGCAACCCCGAAACGATGGCCTGGGCTCGGCTCAAGGACAAGTATGCGACCCGTCTCGACGTGCCGGAAGACCTGTGGAAGACGACGGTCGATGAAATCGAGAAGCGCGAGAAGATGAAGGAACAAGGCCGGCAGGTCGCCGAGATGGGCGGCCTGCACATCGTCGGCACCGAGCGGCACGAATCGCGGCGCATCGACAATCAGCTGCGCGGGCGGGCTGGTCGGCAGGGCGATCCCGGTTCGTCGCGCTTCTACCTGTCGCTCGAAGATGATCTGATGCGCATCTTCGCCGGCGAGTGGGTGTCGAACCTGCTGGCCCGCCTCGGCATGGAAGAAGGCCAGGCGATCGAGAGCCGGATGGTGTCGCGCCGCATCGAGGGCGCCCAGAAGAAGATCGAGGAGCGCAACTTCGAGAGCCGCAAGAGCCTGCTCGACTTCGACGAGGTGATGGACAAGCAGCGCAAGGACGTGTACGGCAAGCGGCAGGAGGTCCTCGACGGCGCAAACCCAAAGCTCCGCGTCATCGCGATGATCCGGCAGGAGATCGACTCCGCCCTGAAACGCTTCCTCGATCTGAACTACGGGGCCGCCACGTTCGCCGAGTTTGCGTCGAACCGGCTGGGCATCGAGTTCGACGCCTCGGAGTTCAGCCGCTGCTGACTTCACCGAGGCCGAGCGCACCGCCAAGGACAAGGCGAGCCGCGACGTGGAAACGAAGGTTCAGGAGATGCTCGAAGAAAACCTCGGCGCCGAGGATGCGAAGGAGTGGAACTGGCAGAACCTCGCATTCCAGATCAACGCCCGCTGGGACCTGAAGTACACCGACCGCCAGCTGCGGCAAATCGGCAAGGACAGCCTGAGCGAGAAGTTACAGGCAGAAGGTGAGAAGGCGGTCGAAGAGGTCGATCTGAGCGAGGGCAAGCCGTATCTGGAGAAGGAATGGGGCCTGAAATCGCTATGCGACTGGCTGCGTCTGAAGTTCCAGGTGCCGATGACGCTGGAGGAGATCGCCGACAAGAACGAAGCGACGCTGCGACCGATGCTGCTCGGAAAGGTTCGCCAGCTATACCGGCAAAAGGACGTCGAGTTCCCGGTGACGGCGGCGATGGCCCGCTTCATGGCCGAGCGGCCGCAAACGACGCCGGGCGGCCAGCGCTACAACCGCGAGGGCCTGTTCCAGTGGGCCACGATGCGTTTCCCCGCCGTGAAGGAACAGATCACCGAGGAAGACTTCCGCACCCAGCCGCGCTCGAAGATCCAGGAGATCCTGCGCGGCATCAGCACCGCCGCCTATCCGGCGAAGGACCAGACGGCCATCGACGAGAAGATCGACGAGGAATTCGCCAACACGAAGCTGTCCGAAGCCGAGGACGGCCGGGAACTGTCCGCATGGGCGAAGACCGAGCTGAATCTGGAGATCCCCGAGGCCGCCCTGACGAAGGTGACGAAGGACCAAGCCCGCAACGTGCTGTGGAACGCCTACGATCGCGCCTATCGGCCGGAGATGCACTCGATGGAGCGCAGCCTGCTGATCGCGCAGATGGACTCGTCGTGGAAGAACCACCTGCTGACGATGGACCACCTGCGTTCGGCGATGAACCTGGTCTGGGTCGGCCAGATCGATCCGAAGACGGAGTACAAGAAGGAAGGCATGAAGGAATTCCGGCACGATGTGGGACGGCGTCGCCGGCCGCGTGGCGGAGAACGTGTTCCGCATGGAAGAGACGGAGGGTTTGCAGGATTCGATCTGGGTCATCAACGCGGCGACGCAGGAGCGGGCGCCAGAGTGCGGTGACGCAGGCCGCTGCGGCAGCAACAGGGCGACGGCGAACGGCCAGACCGACAAGAAGGTCGAGCCGATCCGCAACCGCGGCGAGAAGGTCGGGCGCAACGACCCGTGTCCGTGCGGGAGCGGGAAGAAGTACAAGAACTGCCACATGCGGTCGGCGGCGGTGTGAGGGATTGCCCGTGAAGCAGGAGTATGTCGCCCCTCGCCTTACAACCGAGTGACTATCCATGACCGTGAAAGAAGCTCCGCACTACACCTTGTCAGCCGCCGCGTTGGCTGGATGGATTGAAAGCCAGCCCGACAATTGGTGGTTTGTTGACGGCGACCCGCTGTTAACTTCGATTCTGGACTTTCCGTGCCCGAGCGATGAGCTTGGCCCCGCCATCCGTAAGGTGGGTAAGGATCTCTTGCTGCGCGACAAAAATCCGGCCTCTAATGCTCACGGCGAAACGATCACAGGGGACAGGTTGGACGAACTCGCTGACATCGGGAATTGGCGTCGCGAAAAGACTCTTCTATTATCTTGGGCCGGGTCGGACATAGACTGGCTGCTGATTGAGGACGAGGCACTGATTCCCGAATAGCCCTCGATGTCCTCTCTTGTTCTGCTCTGATGAACAGGACCGCATTCGGCCATTGGTAGAAAGGAAGCTATCATTGCCTCGTCCAGCAATCAACCTCCACCAAATGGTTCGGCAGATCCTCCAGCATACGTCACCGCTGCTGCCGGAGGCCAGCTGCCCCATCCAGCATTTTGAGCGCTCGACAAACATCGGACTTTCACTCATCAAATACATCAACGGTCATATCGCGCCCGATGCAGTCTATGAGAATGTTTACAACCGTCACCTCGGTCATCTGCGACGGATGGTTCTCGCTGAGTTGATCGAATCCTTCGAGCGCTTTCTCAAAGAATTGGCATCGGTGTGCGTGGACTTCCTTGCCGCGTTTACGATGGATGACCGATTCGACGAGTTTGTTCCAAAGCGAGGTGGGCAAATCGCAGCATTCGTAAACGCTGGTTCCATTGGCAAGGCGCTTTGCGAATCGGATACCTGGCTCAACAACGATACCATCAACAAGAGATTCCGAGCGCTTTTGAAGGATCCCTTCGGGACCGACTGGGAGTTTTTGTTTCCCGGTCCTTCCCAGGCACCCGTTGCCGAAAGAGAGCGAGCTGCGACTCTGGCGATTCTTTGGCAACTTCGTCACAATTCAGCTCATAACGTCGGCGTTCTGACTCATTCTGATTCAATGAAGCTCCGCATACTCGTTGGGGGACCTGTTGCCGCCGATCGGAGGTTATCTCCCTCATCGAAGGATCTCAGGTACGTAAAGCGGTTCCTGTCTGAGACCGCAACAAGCGTGAACGGCCGCATTGGATTACGGCTAGCTCATTTGTTGGATAGGTTGCACGTAGCTGATTCCACATTGTTCGATGCCCAAGCCAAAGCAAACGAGGTGTCAAGGAGCTTCGCGCTTTCAGTCGCCATTCATGGCCGGGTTGGTGTGCCGTGATCGTGGTGGGTGTATCGGGGTTGAAGCGACGCGTCTCAACACGGTGGAGTTACGCTGCGGCGATCTTCACAAGAACGCTCAGATGGAAACAAAGGCGGGAAAGGATTCTCATGCTACCCTGGCTTCTCAACACCCTGTATCTATTTACCCTGATCCTTCTCTCGCCGTGGCTCCTCTATCGCGCCTTCCGCACAGGCCGTTATCGCCGTGGCCTGTGGGCGAAACTGTTCGGCGTTTCAAGTGCTAAGCCGCAAGCGGCGAAACGGCGCGTCTGGTTCCACGGTGTCAGTGTCGGCGAAATCCACCTGCTGCGCCAGGTCATTGCGGCTTTCCGCAAGCGTTTCCCGGATCGTGAGTGCATCGTCTCGACCACAACGGACACCGGACTCGACGAAGCGACGCGCTGCTTCCCCGATCTGACCGTCGTCCCGTTTCCGTTCGACTTCTCCTGGGCCGTGCGGCGAACGCTGCGGGCGGTCGATCCGGAGTTGATCGTTCTTGCCGAGGGCGAGCTGTGGCCCAATTTCCTCTTGGCGGCCAGGCGGCGCGGCGTCCCGGTTGCCGTCGTCAACGCGCGCATGAGTCCGCGCAGCTTCGGCCGTTATCGCCGTCTCGGTTTCCTGTCGCGCTGGCTGTTGCGCCGCATCGAGCTGATCGCGGCTCAAACCGAAGAGTACGCGGTGAACTTCCGCGCTCTCGGTGCGGAGCCAGCGCGGGTCCGCGTTACCGGTTCGGTCAAGTTCGACGGCGCGAAAGGCGATCGGCACAATCCGCAGACCGCGGCGCTGCGGCGGTTGTTCGGCCTGACCGAAGACGAACTCGTCTGGATAGCCGGCAGTACACAGGCGCCGGAAGAGGAGATCGTTCTGCGCGTTTATCGCCGACTCCGTCCCGACTTTCCGCAGTTGCGGCTGTTCCTTGTGCCGCGGCAGAAAGATCGATTCGACGAGGTCGCCGGTCTGCTGGAAGGAAGCCGTGAACCGTTCGTGCGCCGGTCCACAATCGCCGCTTGCGGTTTAGCAGCAGGGTCTGCTAAGCCGCAAGCGGCGATTATCCTGATGGACACCATCGGTGAACTCGGCGCCCTTTGGGGCCTGGCCGACGTCGCGTTCGTCGGCGGCAGTCTCGATGGGCGGCGCGGCGGGCAGAACATGATCGAGCCGGCGGCTTACGGCGCCGCGGTGCTCTTCGGTCCGCACGTCTGGAACTTCCGCGACCCGGCGAAACGTTTGGTGGAATGCGGCGGCGCGGTCAAGATTATCGACGAGGCGGAGTTGGAGAAAGCCGTCCGCACTCTGCTCACCGACCCCGCGCGGCGCACGGCGATGGGCTTGGCCGCACGGGCTTTTGTTGCCGAACAGCAGGGGGCCACCGAACGGACTCTCGACTTGCTGGCAGGCCTGCTCGCGGAAAAAGCGCGGATCGTCGATCCGCGGGCGGCGTGATGCCACACACCTTTTTATTGAAAGAATCGCTCCCAAAAGCGCCCCGCGACTTGACAACCGCGCCTTTCGTCACGCACAATCGATTGAGTCCGTACAGTAATCAGGGCCGGCCCAAACTTCGGATGTGAACAAATGGCCACACCTTCCTCGCAGCGTCCCACCCGTGAATGGCCCTTGCTCATTCTGTCGATCGCTCTCGTCTGTGCCGTGACGATCCCTCTCTGGCAGTGGTCGGCCGGACAGGACGAGGGCAGCACCGCAACGAAGTGGACCACCCAGCGCATCGGCAAGCTGTTGCTTGGCCCGGAACAGATCGCCTGCTACTGTGCCGTCACCTGGGCCGGCTTCATCCTGTTCGGCCGCTACATGGAGGTCCTGCGCCAGCGCCGGGCGTTCGGCCTCGACCTGCTTCCCACCGAAGTCGGCGTCTGTATCCTGCCGGAAGACGCCCGGCTCCTGCAACGCAAGATCGAGCAAAAGACCGACGGGAAACCGTTCATCCTGTCGCACATGATCCGCTTAGCGCTGGGCAAGTACGCCGTCAGCCGCTCGGCCCGTGACGTCAGCGAGACGGTGCGGACGCAGGCCGAAGTGGACCTCGGTCGGCTGGTATCGAGCATGGCGACGGTGCATTACCTCGCCTGGGCCATCCCGGCGATCGGCTTCCTCGGCACCGTCCGCGGCCTGGCGGGCAGCCTGACCAGCAGCGGCGCGGACCTCGCCGGTGAGGTAAAACGGCATCTGAACATTGCCTTCGACTGCACGCTGGTTGCCCTGGCTCTTAGCGTCGTGGTGATGTTTCTGCTGCACACGGTGCAGCGCGAAGAAGAGGGGGTGGTGCTCGATTGTCAGCAATACTGTCTGGACCATCTCGTCAGCCGGCTCTATGATTTGGAACCGGAACATGCAGCGGTTGGTCAATAGTCAGTGGTCAGTGGTCAATGGTTAAGATAAGATTCCGTCCATCCCTCCACTGACCACTGACCACTGACTATTGACGGCTCAACAGTGAGGTAGATCTCCCCATGAGCCTGATCGGTTTGGACCTCAATGCGACGCGCGCTCATGCGGTGCAAGGACCGATCCAGAACCTGCCCGCGCCGCTGGCTCTCGACCGCCAGGGAGGCGATCTGCCGCTCGCGCTGAGTCTCGAAGGGAAGATCCCGGAGGTCGGCCGCGCCGGCACCGCGCTCTGCCGCAAGGCGCCGCATCTCGCCTGCTTCGATTTCCTGTCGCATCTCGATCAGCCGCGAACCTGGGACGCGGGCAAGCATCACCTCGACGCGGCACAGGCGCTCGCTTATGTCTTCCGCGAGACTGCACATGGCGTGCTCACGCGCCAAGGGGGTGGGCATCGCCCTGCCGGCGTATCTGTCGGAGATGCAGGCGCTGCGAGTCGGCCGGCTCGCGGAGCAATCAGGCTTGCGCGTCCATGCCGTGCTGCCGATCCCGGTGGCCGCCGCCGTCGCCGCCCAGCCGCTTCTCTCCTGGACCGGGCTCGCCCTCGTCGTGGACGTGGACGGCGGCGCGCTGACCTGGTCGGCGGTGACCGTCGATGCCCAGAAGGTCCACCTCGTCGAGTGTCAGGCGGCCCCACGGCTGGCCCTCGGCACCTGGCTGAACCGTGTTCTGGAAAACGTTGCCGACCGCTGCGTGCGCCTGACCCGGCGCGATCCGCGCCAGTCCGCCGAGGCCGAGCAAGCCCTCTTCGACCAGCTGTCCGTCCTGTTCGAGAAGGATCCCGAGAGCGAGCGCATCGACCTGCATCTGACCGCGGAGAACTGGTCGCAGCACCTGATGCTCCACCCCGCCGACCTCGCCCAGTGCTGCACGCCGCTCGTCCAGCAGACGTTGAGCCTGATGCGCGGCTTCCTGACCAAGGCGACGGGCGCGGTCCTGTGACGGCAGTGCTGGTGACGCCGACGGCGGGTCGGCTTCCCGGTCTCGTACACGCTCTGGAAGAGCTCCTCAGTGAGATGCCCACGAAGAAGCCGCGCAAATCGGCGGAAGGCGACGACTTCGGCGACTGCCTGCTTCTGGAAGACGAGGTCTCCGCGGCCCAGGTCCACGTTCTCGACGACGACGCCGTGGCGCGGTCGGCCCATTTCCTGGCGGGTCGCGTGTCGCGCGCCGATGTGCCGCGCGGCTACCATGAGATCGTGCCGCTGCCGGAGGGAGCCTTCGCCGATCCCGGCCCGGCGCGTTTGCAGTTCCGCGGTCAGGAACATCCACTGACGGAGGGCGTGTTCTCGATCGGCCGCGCCGCCGACTGCGACCTGGTGTTCGAGACGGAGCTGTATCCCACGGTGTCGGCGAAGCACTGCGAGATCGTCCTCGATCGCCGATCCTACACGCTCCGCGACAAGAGCCGGCACGGAACGCTGGTCAACGATCAGCCGGTGGCGCAGCAAGTCGCCCTGCATTCCGGCGATTGGATTCGCCTTGGGCCCAGCGGTCCGGTACTACGCTTCGTTGGCCAGCCGAACCAGAATCAGCAGCACGTGACGAAGTTGTGAGAGGATAGAATCCGAGCATTTCTCCCCTCGCCCCGGTACTCCGGGGCGAGGGGTCGGGGGTGAGGGGTGGAGGGCCTGAACAGTGCTCAGTCTCTCGCCCCTCACCCCCGACCCCTCTCCCCGGAGTACCGGGGCGAGGGGAGCAGCGCTGTAGTATCAAGCGTGCGGTCTCGGACCTACCCTCCAACCAGGAACTACCCCCATGCGTGTCCGCCATAAAGTGCCGTCGGTCTTCAACCTCTACATGGTCGACGTCCTGTGCTGCGCGCTGGGGTGCGTCATCCTGGTCTGGCAGCTCGACATGGAGAAGGTCAAGGAGACCAAGGCAGCGGCCGACGAGGTTCTAGCGAAGATCGAAAGAGACCGCGACGCAGCGTACTCGGAAATCGACACCCGCAAGGCCGCCCTCGCCCGGATGGAGGCCGAGGCCGCGAGCTTGAAGGGCAGCCTCGACAGCCGCGGTGCCAGGATCCTTGCGCTGGAAAAACAAGTGCGCGAGAGTGAAGAGCAAGCCGCTGCCCTCGCCAAGGAGATTGCCGCCGCCGAGGCTCTCCTGAAAGACACGCGCCCGCCGCCGACAAGAAAGCCGCGGACCTGACCGGCCGGCTCACCGCCGCCGACAAGAAAGCAGCCGATCTGGAAGCCGCCCGCACCGCCCTCGACAAACGCTCGACCGATCTGGGCGTCAAACTCAGCGATGCCGACAAACGGCTCCTCGAACTGCTCGCCCAACTCGCCGCGGCGGACAAGGATAAGAAGGGCTTGCAGGAGCAACTGTCGGCGTCGGAAAAGAAGATGCTCGGCCTGCAAAAGCAAAGCGACGCACGGGCCGACTCGTTGACGACCACGATCAAGACGCTCGACGATCTCAAGGCCGCTCAGGCCGCACTAAACCTGATGCTGAAACGTCAGGGCGAGGACCTGACGACGGCCCGGTCGTTCGAGAGTAAATGGAAGTCGGCGGAGGATAAGCTCGCGCTGTTGGAGAAGGACATCGCCTTCGGGAAGAACTCGCTTGCCGCCGCCGAGCGCGACTTGACAGAGCTGCGCGGCCAGAGACGCGTCCTGGAGAGCGAGGTGTTGCGCGTCCGCCAGGCGGCCGACAATCGCTTCGCTGGCATCACGTTGACTGGCCGGCGTATCGTCTTCCTCGTGGACATGTCCGGCAGCATGGAACTGGTGGACGAAAAGACGCGGGCGCCGGAAAAGTGGTCCGAGGTGCGCAACACGTTGCTGAAGGTGATGAAGAGCCTGCCCGACCTGGAGAAGTTCCAGCTCATCGTTTTCTCGGATAAAGCGAGCTTCCTTCTCGGTAAGGCCGACCAGTGGATCGAGTATGACCCGAAAACGAGCCTGGTCCAGGTTGAGGCCGCGATGAAAGCCCTCAAACCCGAGGGCGGAACGAACATGTACTCGGCTCTCCAAGCCGCCTTCCGCTATCGGCCGCGCGGCCTCGACACCATCTACCTGCTCTCCGACGGTCTGCCGAACGAAGGCGACGGTGTGCCGGAGGCCGAGGCGAAACGAATGCTGGACGCCGGACGGGAACCGGAGTTGAGCGATCGCCTCGCCCGACACATCCGCAAGACGCTCAAGGCCGACTGGAACCGCGACATCCTCGACGCGCGCGTGCGCATCAACACCATCGGCTTTTTCTACGAAAGCCCTGATGTCGGCGCGTTCCTCTGGGCACTGGCACGCGAGAATGACGGCAGCTTCGTGGGGATGAGCAAGCCGTGACGGCTGTTTACGTTTCGCGCCGAGACCGCGAAACGTAAACAGGCGTTACACCGACGATCCAATCACCAGCACATCCACATCCGGGACGGCTCGCAGCAGCTTGTCCAGCGGCGACTGGCCGAACCAGCGTCTGTACCACGGCAGCCGGGATCGGCCCAGCAAGATGTGCGTGATGCTGTACTCGCGCACGAACTCCGACACGGCAGCGGGGAAGCTCGGCCCGCTGTACTCCATCGAACCCCGCCTAGCTGCTGCGCCAGCTCCAGGGCGGCGGTGACGCGCCGCTGCGTCGATGCGTCGATCTTCTCCAGGCGTTCGGCCGGCGTCTTAAAGTACACGGCGTACCACGGGGCGTTAAAACGGCTCGCCATCCGCGCCGCCTTCCGCAACAGCAGATGCGTGTTCGGACTGCGTGAGCTGAGGCACACCAGCACACGTTCGGAACCGATCCCGGGCGCATTGCCGCCGCGCTGTTGCCGGCGGCGATCCAGCGCACGCGCGATCTCTTCGAGAGCCAATTCCCGCAATTGCGACAGGTTCGGATCGGTGAAGAAGTTGCTCAGCGCCTGCTCGGCCCGTTCGGCGGGATAGACCTTGCCGGTTCGCAGGCGTTCTTGCAGGTCCTCGGCCGAAAGGTCCACGTTCACGATCTGGTCTGCCTCGGCCAGCACATAGTCCGGCACGCGTTCCTTGACCTTGACGCCGGCGAAGCGCTCCACCATATCGTAGAGGCTCTCCAGGTGCTGGATGTTCATCGTCGTGATGACGTTGATCCCCTCGCGGATCAACTCCTCCACATCCTGGTAACGCTTGCCGTTGCGACTACCGGGGGCATTGGTGTGGGCCAGTTCGTCAACCAGCACGACGGTCGGCCGCCGGGCGATCACCGCGTCGAGGTCCATCTCCTCCAGCACGATGCCGCGGTATTCGATCCGGCGGCGCGGCACCTGTTCGAGGTCGCCGATCTGAGCGGCCGTCTCCGCCCGACCATGCGTCTCGACAAACCCGATGCACCACGTCCACTCCCTGGCGCTTGAGGCGATGCCCTTCGAGCAGCATGTCGTAAGTCTTGCCGACACCGGGGGCGAAACCGAGATAGACCTTCAAGCGGCCGCGCCGTTGTTCTCGGATCAGCGCCAGGAACTGTTCCGGCTTGGGCCGATTTTCAGTGGCAGAGTTCATGGCTGTCCCCCAATCGTGAGTGGCGAGTGGTGGATAGGGCTTATGGGACATAGATGTCCCATAAGCCCTATCCACCACTCACTTATTCTCTTCCCAGGCCGGCAGCGTCAGGTGAAACACCGTTCCCTTGCCCGGTTCGCTCTCACAGGTTATCAGGCCGCCGTGCGCCAATGCGATTTCGCGGACGATCGCCAAGCCCAATCCCGTTCCCGGTGGGTGCGAGGTGTTCGGCACGCGGAAGAACTTCTCGAAGACGTAGGGAAGATACTCCGCCGGGATGCCGATGCCGGTATCGGCCACCGAGAGCCGAACCTTGTCGCCCACCGCCTCCGCTTTCAACGTCACCTTCCCACCCGACTCCGTATAGGTCAAGGCGTTATCGAGCAGATTGTTCAGGGCGTACCCCAGCCGAACCGAGTCAGCGGCTACGCGCGGCAGCTGCGCCGTTATCCTCGATCGTCAGCATAATGTGTCTGTCCTCGGCCCGAGCTTTGACGTTGTCGGCCGCCGTCCGCAGCAAGGCGACGGGATCTTGCGGCTCCAGACGGAGGGTCTCGGCTTGGTGCTCCAGACGGGCCAGTACCAGGAAATGCTCGATCAGGCTGAGCAGCCGCTCGGCGTTGTCGCGGGCATCGAGCAGCAGCTCGGTCTGCTTGGCCGTCAGCGGTCCGACGTTCTCTTCCAGCAGCAGGTGCAAGGCCAGGCGTAGACCGGAGAGCGGCGTCTTCAGCTCGTGACTGGCCGTGGCGACCAGGTCGGTCTTGAGCTGGTCGAGCAGGCGGAAACGCGTCACGTCGCTAAGGACGACCGCTGCCCCGAGTGTCTCGCCCTGGGAATCGCGGATGGGCCGAATCTGCGGCAAGAACGCCCGATCCTCGCCGTTGAGCCGGAAGAAGACCACTTGATCGAACGACTCCGTCAGATAGGCCCGCTGTGCTTGCAAGGCGCATGGTCAACGGTTGCGCGAACGGCTCCGGCGGCAGCCAGGGCTGAGCGGTCCGGCCCTCGGTGGGCGGAGCGACGCCGAGGACCTGACGAGCGGCGAGGTTGGCCATCTCGAGGCGGCCTTCGGGGTCCACGACCAGGATCGGATCGGGAAACGAGTCGATCGTCGCCTGGCCGGTTTGCTGAGCTCGGAACAATTTCTGCAAGTTGGTATGCCGTAGCGACCGCAACCGTTCGATCATCTTGTTAAAAGTCTCGGCAAACTGGCCGATCTCGTCGTGCCGATGCACGGGTACAAGGTGGTCGAGCTTCCCGGCCCCGATGGCCTGGGCGGCCCTGGTCACCGCCTCCACCGGGCCGAGGATGGAATGGACGAGCCGCCAGACCAGGGCAATCGCCAGGAGCGACGCCGTGGCCACGCAGCCGATGAGGACGCGGATCGACGTCCGGGCGGTGGCTTTAGCGTCGCGGCTGGCGTCTTCCATGTTCTTCTGGTTGAGCTGCAAGATCGCGGTCGAGACCTTCTTGATGCTGTGAAACATCTCCATCAGCCCCGGTTCATTTTCCTTACCGGAGTAATCGGTCTGCCGTGCGAGATCGCCAGGCCGACGTTGATAGAAGTCCTTGCCGAGCTTCCGATACTGTTCTGTGAGCCGTTCCAGCTGCCTGACGAGCCGCTCTTCCTCGGGAAGGATGGTGATGTTGTTCTGCTCGATGCGGAGCTGTTCGTCATAGCGCTCCCAGTTCTCGTCGAAGCTAGCTTTGGCGTCTTTCTCCTTGCCGGCCAGGGCGAGTTGGAAGGAAGACTCGATCCGTTCCAGTGCCTCGTTGAGCCGTTCCATCGCCCGGACACTGTCGTAGTTTTCGCGCAGGATTGCGTCGATTCGCCCACCGAGCTGGTGCAACAGGACGACTCCTGCCCCGCCGAGCACGGCGAGCAACACCAATAACGGCGCCAGAGCTCAGATAGATGCGGGTACGGAGGGACATACCGATCATCTCTGGTTAGATGCGGGCGGGCTGTTCACACCAGCCTGACGCGCCAGCGAAGGTAACCACCTGGCCGCCCTTCGCTGGCGCGTCAGGCTGGTATGACACGGCGCAATCCAGGTTAGCGGCCGGCGCAAATAACACCCGGCCGCTGACGCAGCCGGTTCGCCCGCGCATCTCAAAGCTCGTAGCGTCTACGTTTGCGGAACAGCGTGCTCGGGTCGATGCCGAGAACCGCGGCGGCTTCCTCGATGGTGGACGTGGCGGCGAGCACACGGCGGATGTGTTCTTTCTCTACCGCCTCTAGCGTCAGCGCCGCCCCGATCTCGACTTTGGCCGACGACGCCTGGCCAACACCGGCCGGCAGATCGGCGACCGCGATGGTCGGTCCGGTGGCCAGGATCACGCCAGCGCTCGACGGCATTGCGCAACTCGCGGACATTGCCGGGCCAGGCATGCCGCTGCAGCGCCGCCTCGGCCTCCGGAGTGAACCCGCGTCAGCGTCTTGGCCCGATGCCGAGCGAAGAAGGCCGAGCAGGTGTCGCGCCAACGGCAGGACGTCTCCGGGGCGGTTCCGGAGAGGGGGAAGCTCGACCTCGATGACGTTCAGCCGATAATAGAGGTCTTCGCGGAATCGGCCTGCCGCTACCTCGGACTGAAGGTCGCGGTTTGTCGCGGCCACGACGCGCGCATCGCTGGTCCGCGTCTGCATTTCGCCGACGCGCTCGAAAGCAACGCTCCTGGAGCAGACGGAGCAGCTTCGGTTGCAACGCGGCAGGCAAGTCCCCGACCTCGTCGAGAAAGAGCGTGCCGCCCTCGGCGGCGGCAACTCGTCCCTGGGTTTCGCGCACGGCCCCGGTGAACGCTCCCCTGGCATGGCCGAACAACTCGCTCTCCAGCAGTTCCGCGGACAGGCTGGGGCAGTGGACCGTGACGAACGGCCCGGCAGCGCGCGGACTGCGTGAGTGGATCGCACGAGCCAGAACACCCTTGCCCGTGCCGCTTTCGCCGCGCAGCAGGATCGTGGCATCGCTGTCCGCCGCTCGGAACACGAGGTCGAGTGCCTTCTGCATCGCCGGTTCGATGGTGTGCAGGTCGGCCTCCGGCACTGCGGCCTGGACCTGTTCCTCGAGGTCGGCGACACGCGTCCGCAGCTGTTGCAGGGTCTCCCAGCGGCGGAACAGCGCCCGCAACTGGTCCGGCGTGAACGGCTTGGGCAGGTAGTCGAAGACGCCGCGCCGCATCGCCTCGACCGCCGAGGAGATCGTGGCATAAGCCGTCATGGCCACGATCGGCCAGGTCGGGCGCTTCCCGCAACAGCGTGGGCAAGAGATCGAGCCCCTGTTCGCGTCCCAGGCGAAGATCGAGGAAGGCCATGTCGAAGCGTTGTGTACGCGAACGCGGTGAGCGCCAGATCGCCCGGTCCCGGCTTCGGCGACGGTGTGCCCCATGCTCTCCAGCGTGATGCGGAGGGTGCGGCGCAGGCTGGCCTCGTCATCGATCAGCAAGAATGTCCATGAAGGGATTTCGTATGCACCATGCGGAAGGCGGCCAGAGGAGACGCTGCCGGCGCTGCGTCGATTGCAAAATGCAAGCCGGCACGTGCAGTTTGCCCAGAAGCGCAGCGGTGGACAAGTGAGAACGAACTGTCTAATTGCTTCCCATAACGCCACTTGTGCCGATTCATGCTTCCGGCACGCATCTTGCCTACTATGGAAGATGAAACCGCTGTCCGCCCGGAGTGTGCGTTAGACCGAGGAGGATGGTTCATGGACTTGTACGTCTGGATCCCGGCCCTGCTGATGCTGGGCCTGGGTGTCATGGGGCTGTTGCTGGCTTTCGTCGCGGCTTGCGACAAGGTTTAAGCGCGTGTGTCTGGTCAATTCGCAATTCCCCCCTCGCTCCGGTACTCCGGGGAGAGGGGTCGGGGGTGAGGGGTGAGGGCCAGAACACTGATCTGCGGCTCGCCCCTCACCCCCCGACCCCTCTCCCCGAGTACCGGGGCGAGGCGGGAGACCCTGGCCTACTCAGGAGGTATCGGCCGTGATCTGGCTGACTATCATCGTCACCGTGTTCCTGTTCGTCTACCTCATCGTGGCCTGCTGCGTCCCGAGAGATTCTAGCCCCACGAGGCATGATCCATGTCGGTCTGGTATCTCCCCGTCATCATCGTCGCAACCACGATTCTGTTTTCGATCCCGGTCGGTCTCTATCTGGCCTGGGTCGTGGACGGCCGCTACCGCGCGCCGCGCTGGCTGCGCTGGATCGAGAACAGCCTCGACACCGGCCCGCAGAGCTGGAAGCAGTACGCCGTGGCGATGCTGCTGTTCAGCATCGTGATGTTCCTCTTCGGCTTCGCCGTGCTGGCCCTGCAACCCCACCATCCGGCGTCGCTCAACCCGGAGCACGCGGCATGTTGGCCCCGGGCACGATCTTCAACACGCGCGGCGTCGTTCCTGACGAACACCAACCTGCAGCACTACGCCGGCGAACTGCATCTGTCGTATTTCAGCCAGATCGTGTTCGTCGTCTGGAACATGTTCGTCTCGGCGGCGGTCGGCTTCTGCGCCCTGGTCGCCGTCATCCGCGGACTGCGCGGCGATCGGGCACATGGGCAACTTCTACCTCGACATGTGGCGGATCGTCGTGTACGTGTTCCTGCCGGCCAGCCTGATCGTCGGCGTCGTGCTGCTGGCCGGCCGGCGTGCCGATGACCTTCGACAAGGCCGCCGAGGCCGAAGACCGTCGAGGACGGAAGCGATGGGCACCGAGAAGGGCGAGCCTCTGCCGCAAGTGATCGCGCGCGGCCCGGTGGCGGCCGTGATCCTGCCGATCAAGCACCTCGGCACCAACGGCGGCGGCTTCTTCGGGGCCAACTCCGCCCACCCTTACGAGAACCCGAACGCCTGGACGAACTTCCTCGAATGCGTCACGTTTCTGATCTTTCCGTTCTCGCTGGTGGTGATGTTCGGCGCATGCTCGGACAGATGCGGCACGCGGCCGTCATCTACGGCGTCATGCTGCTGCATGTTCGGCGGCGCATGATCGGCTGGGCTGTCCACTTCGACACGCAGCAGCCGAACCTCGCCCTGCGGGCCACAGCCCGAACACCGCTTGACGTTCCGGCAAGCGAGCCGAAGGTGGTCGAGCGCTCGACGGGCTTGCCGGTGGACAGCGACGGGCCTGGGCAACCTGGAGGGCAAGGAGCTGCGTTTCGGCCCGTCGGCCGGCCCGACGTTCGCCGCGGTGACGACGGCCATCGCCTGCGGTTCGGTCAACTGCATGCACGACAGCCTCAATCCGCTGGCGGGCCTGACGCCCTTGACCGGCATGTGGCTCAACTGCGTCTTCGGCGGCAAGGGCGTCGGCCTGATCAACATGCTCGTCTACCTCATCACCGGCGTCTTCCTGGCCGGCCTGATGGTCGGACGCACGCCGGAGTACCTCGGCAAGAAGGTCGAGGCGCGCGAGATGAAGCTGGCCATGCTGGCCCTGCTCATCCACCCGATCATGGTCCTGTTCCCGACCGGCCTGTTCGCGGCCACGCGATTGGGGACCGGACTCGACCAACAACCCCGGGGCGCACGGCTTCTCGGAGATCCTGTACGAATTCAGCTCGGCGTCCGCGAACAACGGCTCGGAGTTCGGCGGCTGTGCAGACGACCTGGGGCTTCAACGAACCGAAGGAGAACCCTACGCCGCCGGCACCGTACAGCATGCTACTGGGACATCGCCACCGGTCTGGTGATGATGATCTCGCGCTTCATTCCGATCATCGCGCCGATCGCCCTGGCAGCGAGCCTGGCGGGCAAGAAGCCGACGCCGTTCACGGCCGGCACGCTGCGCACCGACACGATGACGTTCGGCTTCGTGATCCTGGGGACGATCCTTCTGGTCGGCGCGCTGCTGTTCCTGCCCGCGGCGGTGCTCGGTCCGGTCGCGGAACATCTGGGGCCGATGCCGTTCGGCGGATGAGGCACTGTTTAGCCGCGACCGATAGGGACGTTCACCCGCGCTCCCTATCGGGTCACGGCCAGGGTGTTACGAGATGGCCCAAGCGACCAGAAACCGTTCGCGATTCACAGATGCGAACCTGAAGCGCAGATCGCATAACAGTTTTCCGTCAAGAGCGCCCACTGTTACGTGTCATGAGATCGCCGTAGCGAGCTCGCCCAGCGAAACGGAGAATGATTCGATGTCCATGACAACCGCCCCGCCAATCGGACGGCCGCCGGAGGAACAGAAGGGCGGTGATCGCCGACTCAGCCGGCGCCAGGGACTGTTCGCGCCGGACCTGCTGAAGTCCGCGCTGAAGCAGGCGTTCGTCATGCTCCGGCCGGACATCCAGTGGAAGAACCCCGTGATGTTCGTGGTCGAGATCGGCACCGTCCTGTCGATCGTCTACACGTTCGCCAAGGCCATGAATCCAGATGCCTACCAGGCGAAACTCGGCTACCTGATCGCCCTGGACGTCTGGCTGTTCCTGACCGTTCTGTTCGCCAACTTCGCCTCCGCCCTGGCCGAGGCCCGCGGCAAGGCCCAGGCCGACTCCCTCCGCAAAACCCGCCAGGAGACGCCCGCCTATCGAGTGCGGAATGCGGAGTGCGGAACGCGGAGTGAAGAAAGAGACAAGATGGAGGACCTGCTCCGCACGATCGCGGCCGTGGGCGGTCTGGAATCAGTAATCCGCAATCCGCAGTCCGCAATCGAAGAGACAGTCTCGACAGCCCTGACCGAAGGCGAACTGGTCGTCGTCGAGGCCGGGCAGATCATCCCGGCCGACGGCGAGATCATCGCCGGCGTGGCGTCGGTCAACGAGGCGGCGATCACCGGCGAATCCGCCCCGGTGGTGCGCGAGGCCGGCGGCGACCGCTCCGGCGTCACCGGCGGCACACAGGTGCTGTCGGATCGCATCGTCGTCCAGGTGACGGCCCGGCCTGGCAAATCGTTCCTCGACCGCATGATCGCCCTGGTGGAAGGCGCCTCCCGGCAGCGCACGCCGAACGAGATCGCCCTGTCGCTGGTGCTGTCGGCGTTCACGCTGATCTTCCTGATCGTGACCGTCGCCCTGTGGCCGATGGCCCTGCACGCCGAGAACTACATGGGCGCCTATCTCGGCGCGGAGCCGAATGCACGAGCCTGGGCACCGACGTGCCGACGCTGGTGGCCCTGCTGGTGTGCCTGATCCCGACGACCATCGGCGCCCTGCTGGCGGCCATCGGCATCGCCGGCATGGACCGGGCGTTGCGGGCCAACATCATCGCCAAGAGCGGCAAGGCGGTCGAGGTGGCCGGCGACGTCGACACGCTGCTGCTCGACAAGACCGGCACCATCACGATCGGCAATCGCCGGGCGACGCAAGTTCCTGCCGCTGGGCGACTACGCCGCGGCAGAGGTCGGCAACCTCGCCGCCCTGGCATCGGCCGCCGACCAGACGCCGGAGGGCAAGAGCATCGTCGAACTGCAGCGGCGCCAGGCGCACCGCCTCCTTCGTCGAGACACCCGCCGGCGCCCGCTTCGTCGAGTTCACCGCCCAGACGCGCATGAGCGGCGTCGATCTGCCCGACGGCCGGTGCATCCGCAAGGGGGCTTCCGACGCGGTCATTCGCTACGTCAAGGCCAACGGCGGCGAACCGCCGGCGGGGTGGAAGGAACAGGTGGACGCGATCGCCGCCCAGGGCGCGACGCCGCTGCTGGTCTGCGAAGGCAGCCGTCTGGCCGGCATGGTGGTCCTGGAAGACATCCTCAAGCCCGGCATCAGCGAGCGTTTCGAGCGGCTGCGGCGCATGGGTCTGCGCACCGTCATGGTCACCGGCGACAACCCGCTGACAGCCAAGAGCATCGCCGAGAAGGCCGGCGTGGACGACTACATCGCCGAGGCGACGCCGGAGGCGAAGCTGGCCTACATCCGCAAGGAACAGCACGGCGGCAAGCTGGTGGCCATGATGGGCGACGGCACCAACGACGCCCCCGCCCTGGCCCAGGCCGACGTCGGCGTGGCCATGAACTCCGGCACCCAGGCGGCCAAGGAAGCCGGCAACATGGTCGATCTCGACAGCGACCCGACCAAGCTCATCGAGGTCGTCGAGGTCGGCAAGCAGCTGCTGATGACGCGCGGCGCCTTGACGACGTTCTCGATCGCCAACGACCTGGCGAAGTATTTCGCCATCGTGCCGGCCCTGTTCGCCGGCGACGCTGCCCTGGCTGAAGCCGATCGACGTGATGCACCTGACCTCGGCGCCGTCGGCGATCCTGTCGGCGGTGATTTTCAACGCGATCATCATCCCGCTGCTGATCCCGATCGCGCTGAAGGGCGTGAAGTATCGCCCCGTCGGCGCCGACGCCCTGCTGCGCCGCAACCTGCTGATCTGGGGCCTCGGCGGCGTCATCGTCCCGTTCGTCGGCATCAAGCTGATCGACATGGTGTTGACGGTGCTGCACTGGCGTGATCAAACCTGAGCACGCGAGCGCAAGCAAGTGGGCACTTGCTCTGCGCTGCGCGCTCAAGTGGCGAAACGCTTGAAGGAACGTGAACCATGTCCGGCCATCTCCGCGGCAACCTGCTCCTGCTCGTCCTGACGGTGCTGCTCTGCTGCGTCGTCTATCCGCTGGCGCTGTGGGGCGTCGGCAAGGCGGTCTTCCCCGAGCAGGCGGACGGCAGCCTCATCACGGACGACGGCACGGTGCGCGGCTCGCAGCTGATCGGCCAGCCGTTCACGGGGGCGGGCTACTTCCAGCCGCGCCCGTCGGCGGCCGGTTCCGGCAACGGCTACAACGCTTTGCAGTCAGGCGGATCGAACTACGCCGCGAGCAACATCCTGCTGCGTGATCGTGTCGCCCGGCAGCTGGGGACCAGCGCGTTCTTCAAAGAACTCGACGAAAACGGAAAGCGAAAACCGGTCGGCGGCGCCATCGAAAAATGGTTCGCCGACAGGACGACGCCGGGCGAGAAGATCAAACCGGGCGAGACCGACGCCATCACGCTCTGGGCCAACAGCTACCCGACATTGGCGGGCGCGTGGGTCAAGCGCGACGCGACCGCCGGAGACTATGTCAGCAACTGGCCGGATCACGAAAAATTGGTGCTTCAGTGGCGGAAGGGAACCGTGCCGGCGCCCGCAGCCGACGCCAAGCCGAAGCCGGAAGACCTGGCCGTCTTCTTCTTCGCCAGCTTCGCCAAGACCAATCCCGGTAAATGGCCGATTGTCAAAGAGCAGAAGACGCCGGACGGCAAGCCGAAACTCGACGAAGACGGCAAGCCGGTCAAGGCGATCGGACTGGTGACCGCGGACGACGACCTCAGAGCGACCTTCTTCGAGATGTGGTATCAGGACACGAAACCGGATCTGCAGCCGGTGCCGGCCGACATGGTGCTGGCCTCGGGTTCCGGCCTCGATCCGCACATCACGGTGCGCAACGCCCATTACCAGGCTGCCACCGTGATCGAGGAGCGGGCCAAGAGCTATCCCGAAGCGGAGGTAAAGAAACTCGTCGAGCATCTGATCGAGCAGCACATCTTAAAGCCGATGTGGGGCCTGGCAGGCGGCGAGGATTACAAGCTGGTGAATGTGCTGGAGCTGAACCTGGCGCTCGATGCTGAGATGAAGAAAATCAAGCTCCGGTAGCCCACATGCGTTTCGCACATGCCGCGGCAAGCAATCGGGCAGACCGGAGGTGCGGACATGGCTGGCTGCGGCGGAAACCGGCATTGCGAATTATCACGAGAGCACCCAGCGACCACCCCCGCTATCGACTCTGGCGTCACGTTCAAGGCTGAGAGACGCCGTCATTCTAAAACTGCAGTTTCAGCCGCCCCAGCCGTTCGACCGTCTCTAACATCAGCGCGTCTTCCGCGGCCTCGTCCTTCGCCAGGTACGTCACCGAGAAGCGCAGGAACGGTCCCGCATCGTCCCACGGAACGCAGCACACCGACTGCTCCGTGATGAGGAACTGCGACACCTCCTCCGCGTTGGCAAACGTTCGGCCGCCGCCCGCCTTCGGGGCTTTCGCATAGAGGAAGTACGTCCCGCTCGGCATCTGCGCCTGGAAACCGACTTTCGTCAGCGCCGCGACCAGCTTCTGCAAGCGCCGCCGATACTTCTCACGGATGCCGTCGCCGATCTCGGGCATCTCCAGCGCGGCTCGCGCCGCCTGCTGGATCGCCATGAACTGGCCGGAGTCGCTGTTGTCCTTCACGTCGGCGAACGCCTGCACGATCTTCGGATGGCCGCACACAAACGCCATCCGCCAGCCGATCATGTTGAAGCCCTTCGACATCGAATGGATCTCGACGCCGACCTCCTTCGCTCCCTCGACCTGGAGGAAGCTCAGTGGCGGACCGTCGTAGCTCAGCAGAATGTGAGCGGCGTCCTGCACAACGACGATCTGGTTGGTCCGGGCGAAGTCGATGACGCGGCGATAGAAGTCGCGCGTCGCCGTCGCACCGGTCGGACTGTTCGGGTAGTTGATGACGAGCAGCTTGGCCCGGCGGCGAATGTCCGGCGGAATCGCGGCGAGATCGGGATAGAAGTGGTTCTCCGGCAGCAGCGGCAGCTTGTGGACCTCGCCGCCGTAGTAGGCGGTGTGGGTGCCGGCGACGGGATAGCCGGGGACCGTCATGAGCGTCACATCGCCGGGGTTGATGAAACAGGCCGGCAGCATCGCCAGGGCCGGCTTGGAGCCGATGGCGTGATTGACCTCCGTCACCGGGTCGAGCTGCACGCCGAAGACTTTCTTCATGAACCCGGCGGCCGCTTCCTTGAAGGCGGCGATGCCGTTGTCGGCGTAGCCGCGGTTTTCGAGCTTGTCGACCTCCCGCTTGAGGACGTCGCGCACACGGGGATCGGCCATGTCGTCGTTTTCGCCGATGCCGAAGTCGAGGAGCTGGCGTTCCGGATGGGCGGCGATGGCGGCCCGCTTGGCGCGCTTGATCTTCTCGAACTTGTAGATCTCGGTGCCCTTGCCGTAGTTGACGCCGCCGATGCGGTCGGCGAACAGCTTTTGAAACCAGGGATCGGCAGGTGCAGTGCTCATGGAAGAATCATCTCGCAGGTTGGTACGCGGAAGCCGGCTGGACCGGATTGCTGTCTGATATAGCGGAACGGGACCGCGTGTCCCAGCCCCTGCGTTTCCTCTCCTCTCCCCGGAGTACCAGGGAGAGGGGAGTAGCGCGGTGTCCCTCGCCTCTGGCGTCCGGCCACGGTCCGTGGTAGCCTGAATCCATTCCGGAGTGACCTCAGAGGCAATCCACTGATGTCCGGGCGTTACTGGCCGCTGTTCGTCCTGCTCCTGCTCGGCGTGGCCGTCGTCGGCTGGGGTGGGACTGCCTATCGGCCGCAAGTCGTCTGGGGCAAGCGCGGCGTTCGTGACGGCGACCTGTTGCGGCCGCGGTCCATCGCCATCGACGCGCGGGATCGGCTCTACGTCGTCGATTTCACCGCACGCATTCAAGTCTACGACCGCGACGGCAACTACCTCGGCCCGACCTGGACCACGCCCGACTACCGCAAGGGCCGGCCCAGTGGCTTGAGCATCGACCGCGACGGCAACCTGATCGTCTGCGATTCGCATTACTGCTGCGTCCGCATCTACTCGCCGCGCGGTGAGGAGCTGCGCCGGTTCGGCGAGGCCGGCACTGAACCGGGCCAGCTGAGTTACGTCAGCGGCGTCGTTCAGGACGCGGAGGGGAATTACTACCTCGCGGAGTTTGGCGAGAATCAGCGCATCAGCAAGTTTGACGCCGATGGCCGATTCATTCGCTGCTGGGGAGCGCCCGGCAGCGACCCCGGCCAGTTCTCCCGTGCCCGTGCTCTTACGCTCGGGCCGGACGGGCTTCTGTATGTCGCCGACTCGTGCAATCATCGCATCCAGGTGTTCACATGTGATGGCGAATTGGTGCGCATCTGGGGCGAGGTCGGCGGCGAACCGGGACAGTTGCGGTATCCCTACGACGTGGCATTCGACAAGGAGAGCGGCGTCCTCTACGTTGCGGAGTACGGCAACCATCGCGTCCAGAAGTTCACGGCGACGGGCCATTCGCTCGGTTGCTGGGGCACGGCGGGGCGCGATCCGGGGCAGTTCCATTGTCCGTGGGCGCTCGCCGTCGATAGCCGCGGTTGCGTGCATGTCGTGGATACGGAAAACCATCGGGTGCAGCGCATCCGATTCTGAGAGAAACAAGAAGCGTGGGGCAGACATTCCTGTGTGCCAGCGGGGCTTGACAGGTGTCGGACATGGAACAAGAGAAGCAAGTTGGGTTGTCTGTGCGTGAGCCCTGGTGGCGTGTGTGCCTCTGGATGTGTCTGGGAGGATTGGGCACCTGGATTGCCTTCTCTGCTGTTTCCGTCACCACCCATTGGTATTTGTTCAATTGCGTACCGTTTCCCGAGAATTACCTTGAAGCGATCGACGCAATGTTCTTTCGAGTGCTCTGGTCTATCTTGGCGGGAATCTGCGGCGCTGTGGTGTATCGGTGGGCAGGTCGTTCGCTCCGACGGCGGTTCAGGGGTCGGTTCCGTAAGTCGGCTCGTTTTGTGAGGCGGAATCCTCAACTATGAGTTAATAAGCGTTCATACGGCATTGTCCTTCCATACATGAGGCAGATAGGAATGTCTGCCCACTGACATGGGTTCATGGATTATGATCGGGGGCGGATCACGATGCAGTCGCTCATCCTGCTCACCGCCGGGTCCGTCTGGCTCGCCGTCCTGCTCCTGGACCTCATCCTTCTCATCCGTCGGACGTCCGCCGAAGGACGCCGCCAACAACTCCACCGACTGCGACCGCTCGCCGTCGTCGCGCTGGGCGTCCTCCTGTTCGTCGGTGGTGGATGGCTCCTGTCAAACGGTTGGGCCTGGGCCGCGTTGGGGACGGGACTGGTTCTACTGTTCACCCTGATGGCCGCGCTGCTCCTGGCCGGCGCCTGGTCGATGTATGGAGCGGCAGTAGCGGCGGTCCTCGTCACGCTGGGCGCCGGCGGGTTATGGGCAATCCCCGCGAAACGGCAAGTCGAGAAGCTCGCTGTCACACTCACGACGCTGACGCTGCTCCAGCCGCTCTGGCTCTGGCTCTGGCTCTGCATCCCCGCGGTCTTTTTCATCGCTCGCCGCAATCTCGGACTGAAAGTGCGGCAGGTCGTCTGGTTGTGGCTCGGCGTGCTGCCGGCGGTGCTGCTGCGGCCGGTATTCGGCCTGCGCGAATTCGGCCGGCTCAGGGAGCTTGCCGAGGCATGGCGGCCCTGGCTGTCGGTCGCCCTCCGTTCCGCTCTGTTCGCCCTCCTTGCCCTTGCCCTGGCCGAGCCGCGGCTCACGCGCTCCGGCGAGCGGACGACCGTGCTGTTCCTCATCGACGGCTCCGCCAGTGTCTCGGAGGATCCCGATCCGGATCGTCCCGCCATCGATCGCCGAGCGCGGCGGCTAACGCGACTTCGTCGTCAAGGCCGTCGAGCAGCGCGGCGCCGAACACGATCGCGACAGCATCGGCGTCATCGTCTTCGGCCGTACGCCGCGCCTCGAACTGGCGCCGAGCGACGTCCCCGACTTAGCCGGCTTCGGCAAATTGCCCGAGGCCGCGGACAAGAGCGCTACTGACATCGCCATTGCGATCGATCACGGACTCTCCTGCTTGCTGCCCGACACCAATGGGCGTCTCATCCTGCTGAGCGACGGTAACGAGAACATTGGCCGGGCCGAAGAAGCGGCCCGCAAGGCGCGCGCCCGTGGTGTCGAAATCGACGTGGTGCCGCTCGGCGCCAACCAGCGCAACGAGGAGGAAGTGCTGATCGACAGCATCCATACGGAGCGTGTCGCCAAGCAGGGCGGCAAGGTCGAGGTGAACGTGCAGGTGCGCAGCTTCAACCCGAAGATGGTCTTCGCTCGACTGACCCTCCGCGAAACCAGCCATGAAGCCGCCGAGCGGAAAAAGCCCGGAGACGACCGGCAGAAGCAGGTTCTGTACGTGGCGTTGTTCCGCGGGCTGAACCCCTTCGTCATCGAGCGGACGCTGGCCGAGGAACACCGCTCCTACAGCTACGAAGCCGAGATCGAGCCGCTCTGCGTGGTGGAGAAAGAAGATCAGGAGCGCGTGTTGCGGCTGCTGAAAGACCGTGCTCCCGATACGCAATGGGAGCGGGCGCTCGGGGCCGACGATGGGCGGAAGAAGTGGACGCGCATCGTCGAGAAGGGGAAGCCGGGAAACGTGATCGTCGAGGGCCGGGTGCCCCGCGATCGAGTGCAGAACAACCGCGCCGCCGCTCACGTCGTCGCCAGGGGTCGGCGGCGCGTGCTGATCCTCGAAGATCGGCCCAAAGGCAAGGAAGACGAGATCATCCACAACGAGCTCGTCAAGAAGCTGGAGGCGGCCGGCGACAAGAAGTTCAAGGTCGAGGTGCGCTCGGTGTCGGTCCTCAACCGCGATCGCGATCTGCTGGCCGCGTACCTCAGCAACTTCGATTGCATCATCCTCGCCAATGTGCCGTGCGACGCCGTCAGTGAAGAGCAGCAGGAGGAGCTGCGGAAGAACACGCACGACCACGGCTGCGGCCTCATCATGATCGGCGGTGAGAACGGTTACGGCGCCGGCGGCTGGCAGAACACTGCCGTCGAGAAAGCGCTGCCGCTGGACTGCGACATCAAGTCGCTCAAGGTCGAGGGCAAGGGCGGCCTGGTGCTCATCATGCATGCCTGCGAATTTCCGCAGGGAAACGTGTGGGAGAAGAAGATCGCCAAGCTCGCCCTGGATCGACTCGGACCGCGCGACGAGATCGGCATCATCGACTTCGGCTTCCAGTTCAACTGGGCGGTCAAGCTACAGGAAGTCGGCCCGAATCGCGCGGCAATCCTCGCCGCCATCGACCGCATGACACCTGGCGACTTGCCCGACATCGACCCGGCCCTGCAAATGTCACGCGACGCTTTGACGGAAGAGGGACGCGGCCTGAGCGCCCGTAAGGTCATCTTCATCACCGACGGCAACCCGCAGAACAACCCGGCGTTGCTGCCGAAGCTGAAGAAAGACGGCATCGCCGTTTCGACCGTGATCGTCATCGGCCACGGCGACGACGAAGCCAAGAAGCGGATGAACAACATCGCGAAGACGACGGGCGGCCAGTATTACTTCGTGGACGATGCGAAGAAGCTACCGGCTATCTACATCAAAGAGTCGCGCATGGTCAGCCAGGCGTTCATCGTCGAGAAGAAGTTCCCGCCGGTGGTGACGCAGCGGGCGGGGCCGACGAAGAACCTGCCCGACAAGGTGCCGGACCTGCGCGGCTTCGTGCACACCACGGCCAAGCCGATCAAGAACGTCGTGATCCCCGTCCGGACGCCGCCTATCGACGGTCAGCAGTTCCCGCTGCTGGCATACTGGGAATACGGCCTGGGCAAGGCGGCGGCGTTCACCAGCGACGGTTCGCCGCGCCGGGTCCAGGACAAGACCGTGTTCTGGAGCCAGGATTGGGCGGAGTGCGGCGTTTATGGCAAGTTCTGGGAACAGGTCGTGGACTGGTGCATGCGGCCGACCGAGAGCGATCGCATCAAAATGAAGACGACGGTGCGCGACGGCCGTATCGTGGTGCGTCTGGAAGCCGAGGACGACGACAAACAGCCCGACGCTCGGCTGGAGGTGGAGGGTCGCTTCAGCGTCACGACCGGCGCCGCGGGAGCGGAAGCGGATAAACGCCGCGAGCTGCACTTCGTCCAGCGCGAAGCCGGCGCCTACGAGGCGGAGATTCGTGCCGATGAGGCAGGGACGTATTTCATCACCGCCAGGGCGATTCGCAAAGTTCGCCGCGACGGCAAGGAAGTGGACGAGGTCGAAATCGTGCGTGGTGCCGAGACGCTGCCGCTGGCGCCGGAGTACACGGTACTGCGCTGCAACACGCCGCTGTTAGAGCGCATTGCGGCGTTGACCGGCGGCCAGGTGTTCGACGACGCGGACGAGTCGCTGGAACACGCGGCGGCGACCGGAGCGCTGTTCCGCTCGTTCAAGAAGCCGATCGAGGCCCGGCTCCCGCTCTGGTTTTGGCTGCTCTTCGCGGCGGGGCTGGTTCTGTTGGCGGACGTGGCGGTACGGCGGATCGCCATCGACACGAACAAAGTGCGGAACTGGTGCGTGCGCGCCTGGCTGCGGGTGCGCGGCCAGGTGATACCGGAGCCGGAACCGCCCGTGCTCGTCGGCCGTCTCCAGACCCGCAAGGCGCAGGATTCGACACGTGCGGCGCGGCGTTTCGAGGCTGGTCCGCTCGCCGTTGGTCCGGTTGCCCCGGCGGTAGATGCGTCGGCGCCGTCAACCGCCGTACCGCCGAAGCCGAAGGAGGAATCCCCGGAAGAGGTGATGAGCCGCCTCGCTCGGGCCAAGAAGAAGATCATGGACGAACGGAAGAAGGATTTGTGATGCCCGTTTAGCCGCGAGCTTTTGCGAGCGCTGACCCAGCGCTCGCAAAAGCTCGCGGCTAAACGAATACCCTGGAGCGGCCATGCAGCAGCGCGTCGAAGAGTTTCGCCGGGCCTATGGCAAAATCCATCGTGAGATCACGAAGGTCATCGTCGGCCATGCGGACACGGTCCACGGCATCCTGACCTGTCTGTTCGTCGGCGGCCATGCGCTGCTGGAAGGCGTCCCTGGCCTCGGCAAAACGCTGCTAGTAAGAACACTCAGCCAGGTCCTCGATCTCGCCTTCAATCGCATCCAGTTCACGCCGGACCTGATGCCGTCCGACATCCTCGGCACGAACATCATCTCCGAAACCGGCGACGGCCGGCGGGCCTTCACCTTTCAGCCAGGGCCGCTGTTCGCTCAGATCGTCCTGGCCGACGAGATCAACCGGGCAACGCCGAAGACACAATCTGCCCTGCTCGAAGCGATGCAGGAACACAGCATCACCATCGGCGGCACGATCCACAAGCTGCAAGAACCGTTCTTTGTGATGGCGACGCAGAACCCCATCGAGCAGGAGGGGACGTATCCGTTGCCCGAGGCGCAGCTCGATCGCTTCTTCTTCAAGCTGCTGGTGACCTACGCCGGCCGCGACGAGATGGCGACGATCCTCGACCGCACCACGGCGGGCGAGTTCCCGACTCCCGAGTGCGTGATGGACGGCGAGAGATTCGCCGCTGGCAGGCGTTGGTGCGCGAGGTGCTGGTGGCCAAACCGGTGCAAGACTACGCCATCCGTCTGGTGCTGGCGACGCATCCCGGCGGCGAATTCGCGGCGGGGGAGACGAACAAGTACCTTCGCTTCGGAGCCAGTCCGCGCAGCGCCAGGCGCTGATCCTGGCGTCGAAGGTGCGGGCGCTCATGGAAGGGCGGTACAATATCAGCTTCGAGGACATTCGCCGTGTGTATCTGCCCGCACTGCGACATCGCATTCTACTGAACTTCGAGGCCCAGGCCGAAAACATCCAGCCGGACGCGGTGTTGCATCAGATCGTGAAAGAAGTGAAAGAAACTGCGGCCGGCGGACCGAAGGCATAAGAGGATTCACCACAAAGGCACAAAGAACACAAAGGAAGACAGAAGGAAGAACAGCGATGAAAGAGATTGACTCTCACACACCGGAGATGAAGGAGCGGGCGAATCAACTATCAAAAGGAGTAATCGGCGCGGCTATCGAGGTCCATCGACATCTCGGGCCAGGGCTGCTCGAATCGGCATATGAGGCGTGCCTGGAATACGAATTGAAGTCCTGCGGCTTCCGAGTCGAAAGACAGGTTCCACTTCCCATTGTTTACAAGGGACTGCCGATCGATGAAGCCTATCGCATCGATCTTCTGGTGGAAGACATCCTCGTACTGGAACTGAAGGCAGTCGCGGCCATCGATGGAATCCATGAAGCCCAGCTCATCACTTACCTTCGGCTCTCGAAACGCTGGCTCGGACTTCTGATGAATTTCAACACGATCGTTCTGACCAAGGGCATCAAACGCTTCGTGAATGGATGAAATTCACTCTCTTTCCTTTGTCTTTTCTTTGTGTTCTTTGTGCCTTTGTGGTGAATCGTATGTCTCTGCTCGATCCGAAATTCCTCGCCCAGCTCGAACAGCTCGAGCTGGTGACGAAGAAGATCTTCCTCGGCCGCCTGAAGGGCGAACGCCACAGCAAGCGTAAAGGCCAGAGCGTCGAGTTCGCCGACTATCGCAACTACGTCGTCGGCGACGACCTGCGTTTCCTCGACTGGAACCTCTTCGCCCGGCTCGAACGGCTGTTCATCCGCCTGTTCATGGAGGAGGAAGACCTGCACTTCCACGTCCTGATCGATCACAGCGCCTCGATGGGCTTCGGCCAGCCGACGAAGCTGCACTACGCCAAGCAGGTGGCGGCGGCGCTCGGCTTCGTCGGCCTCGTGAACAACGACCGCGTCGTGCTGTCGGCGTTCACCGACAAGCTCAATCACGAGATGCCGCCGCTGCGCGGGCGGAAAAGTCTGTGGCGGCTGCTGTCGTTCCTCGACAAGATCGAACCGGGCGGCGCCGGCGATCTGAAGGAGTCGCTGCGGACGTTCAGCCTCAAGTGTACCAGCCGCGGCATCATCGTCGTGCTCAGCGACTTCATGGATAAGGCCGGCTACGAAGACGCCCTGCGCTACCTCGTCGCCCGGCAGCTCGACGTCTATGTCATCCAGGTGCTGTCGCAGGAAGAAGTGGAGCCGGAGATCGTCGGTGACCTGAAACTGGTGGACGTGGAAGACGAGGACGCGGCGGAGATCACAGTCAGCGGCCCGCTGCTGCGGCGCTACAAGCAGCACCTGGCGGCGTTTCAGGCAGGACTGCACGACTTCTGCACCCGCCGCGGGGCGACGTGCCTGTTCACGACGAACCAGGTGCCGTTCAACAAGCTCGTGATGAGCCACCTGCGGCAACGCGGATTGGTGCGATGAGGAACGCGATTGTTTAGCCGCGAGCTTCTGCGAGCGCTGGACCAAGCGCTCGCAGAAGCTCGCGGCTAAACGAGGATGGTGTTTATGTCCACACGATCCTTCAACCCAACGCGCGTCAGTCTCGCGGCCCTGTGGTTCCCCGTCGCGCTGGTGCTGCTCCTGTTGCTGACCGTGCCGGCCGCGATCCTCCTCGGTTTGAAGCTGGCCGGCAACGAGGTGAAGGTCAACGTCTGGCTGCAAGAGCATCTCCGCATCAGCTATCAGGTGGCCCTACCCGGTTGGGCCGCCGTAGTCCTTTTGCTGGTGCCGTTCCTGCTCGTGCTGCTCTACTTCCTCAAGATGCGCCGGCAGCCGCTGCAAGTGCCCAGCACGTTCCTCTGGCGGAAGAGCGTCGAAGATCTGCACGTCAACAGCCTGTTCCAGTGGCTGCGCAAGAACCTGCTCCTGCTGTTGCAACTGGCGTGCGTGCTGCTGCTCATCTTCGCGGTCATGGCCTTCAAAGTGTTCGGCAGCGGCGGCAAGCACTACATCCTGATGCTCGACAGTTCGGCAAGCATGTCGGTCGCCGACGTCGAACCGAACCGGCTGGAAGCGGCGAAGAAGTTGGCCCTCGACGAAATCGCGCGTCACGCCGACAACGACGTCGGCATGGTGATCGAGTTCAACGGCCGGGCGTCCATCCTCCAGCAGTACACCAGCGATCGCGGCCTGCTGCGTAACGCCGTGGCGAACGTCCGGCCGACGCAGCAGCCGACGCGCATCGAAGACGCCCTTCGCCTGGCCAACAGCCTCGCCAATCCGCCGCGTTCCGCCGAGGACGCCAAGGTCCGGCCGGCCGACGAGGATCCGGAACTCTCCCGCGGCTACGTTCCGCCAGAGGGCATCAAGGCGGAAGTCCATCTCTACAGCGACGGCTGCTTCCCGCCGAACGAAGCCGAGAGGCTGGCCCACAACTTCGCGGCGGGGAACCTCGACATTACTTACCACCAGGTCGGCGAAAGGGGAGCCGACGGCGTGGATAACGTCGGCCTGACTTCGCTCAAAGCCTCGCTGGACAAGAGCAACGCGCTGAAGCTGAGCGTGTCGGTTCGCGTCCAAAACTTCCGCCGGAGCGAAAGCCGGTGTAAGGTCGAGTTGAAAACGCGCCTCTGGGGCAACGCCGACTTCAAGCTCGCCGACACCGATGTCACGGTGCGGGGCCGCAGGATGGAAGGCGATCGCGACGAACCGGGCAGCGCTCTGGCCGTCTTCCGGGTGGATCGTCCTCCCGGCGACGACCGCATGATCCTGCACGCCCGCCTTCTCGATTCGCGCGGCGAGCCGTTCCGCGATCAATTCCCGCTCGACGATCAGGCGTGGCAGATTGTCGGCGGTATCCGCAAGGCCCATGTGCTGCTCGACACGACCGGGAACGAGGTCTTTGACTGGTTCTTCCGCCAGGAGAAGACCGCCGAGGTTTCGAGGCTGAATCCCGCCGACGGCGATTACGCGGAGAAGTATCAGCGGGCGCTCAACGACACGGTCGTGGACCTCGTCATCTTCGACCGCTGTTCGCCCCCTCACCCCACCCTCTCCCCCCGAGGGGGAGAGGGTGGGGTGAGGGGGCCGGAGAAGGACGGCGGCCATGCGATGCCGCAGGCCAATACGTTTTTCATCGACCAGCTGCCGCCGCCGTTCACGCTGCCGGAGGAGACGAAGGAGAAGCCGCGTCGCCGCGGCCGACCGAAGATCCTCAATCCCTCGCACCGACATCCGCTGATGCGCGGTTTGACGGGACTCGACGAGATCGTCTTCACGAGCGCCTTCCGTTTCGACCTCGACAAGGACAAGCGGCTGCCGCCCGAGCTGCCGCGTCTGCTGGAAACGGAGAACGAGGGGGCTGTCCTGTTCGTCCTGCCGCGCGGCGCGTTCAGCGACCTGGTGCTGACTTGCCCGCTGGTGACGAACGACGGCAAATGGGCCTCGAACTGGCCCACGAAAGTCGGCTTCCCCCTGTTCATGGGCAACGTGCTGGAAACGCTCGGCCATGTCCGCGAAGCCCCGGAAGAAGAGATCGTGCAACCGGGGCAGCTGATAGTGATTCGTCCGCGGTCCGTCGTCAGCTCGATCCAGGTGTTCGCGCCCGACGCCGAGGGTCCGACGGAGGTGAAGCGCGATTCCGAGTCGGCCGAGTTCTCGTATATTGCCGATCGGGTGGGCGTGTATCGCGCCCGCTGGGAAGGCGGCGAACAGCCGTTCGCCGTCAACCTTCTCGACGCCGACGAGAGCAACATCCAACCGCGCGAGGCGATCGTCCTCGGCCAGCAGCAGCTCAGCGCGGTCACGAGTCCGCCGGCCACAGTGGATACCTGGAAATGGGCCGTTGTCATCGCCGTGGTGCTGCTCGGCGTGGAATGGGGCCTCTACCATCGACGCTTTTTCAATTGATACTGTATTACTCCCCTCTCCCCTGTACTCAGGGGAGAGGGGTTGGGGGTGAGGGGTGAGGGCCAGAACTCAGTCAAGTGGCTCACCCCTCACCCCCAACCCCTCTCCCCTGAGTACAGGGGAGAGGGGAGAAGAAGCCTCCCCTCTCCCCTGAGTACAGGGGAGAGGGGAGGGAAGTTGGACACCACCATGACCTCCCCCACCGAGACGCCGCCGACCACCGCCGAAGCCAGGCCGTCGGACGACTATCGCAAGTTCATCCAGGGACATTACGACGGCCCAGCCGGCGCTTTCACGTCGGTGACGGGCTTTCTGACCGGCCACGAAGCGCTCGCCGGCCGGCTCATTCGCCCTGACGGCTTCGACGTACGCGGCTGCAAGCGCATCCTCGACGCGGCGTGCGGCAACGGGCGGTACATGAAGTTCCTCTTGAAGAACGCCGATCCGGACGCCATCCTCACCGCGTTTGACCTGTCGCCGAAGATGTTGGAGCGCGCCCGGAGCCGTGTCGGCAGCCGAGCGCGTCAGTTACGCCGTGGCCGACCTGACGCGCTTGCCCTACGCCGATGCCTTCTTCGACGCCATCGTGTGCGGCTGGGTGCTGGAACATCTTCCTGATCCGCGGACCGGATTGCGGGAGCTGGCCCGTGTGCTGGCTCCCGGCGGCAAACTGTTGTTGCTCTCGACCGAGAACACGATCACCGGCCGCCTGTGCAAATGGATGTGGCACTGCTGCAACGCCTATAACCGCGACGAGCTGCGGCAGCGTTGTGCGGAGTGCGGTCTGAAGTGGGAGCGCGAGATGTGGTTCTCGCGCGTCCACCGCTGGCTGCGGCTGGGGGGGATCATCGTGGAACTGCGGCGTATCTGAGCACGCAGCGCAAGCAAGTGCGGCACTTGCTTGCGCTGCGTGCTCAATCGCTCACTCTTTCACATCCACCTGTACGGCGTTCAGCACTTCGCCGGTTTCGTCGTTCTGCACGAAGGCGACCACGCGCAGGTTCTTCAACTCCAGCGGCCGTGATTTGTTCGGGAACGGCTTCACATCGTTGCTCTTGTCGAGATAGGCGTTCAGGTTCTTGCGCACCATGTCGAGATCGACCGTGTAGCTCTCGCTTGCGGTTTTCTTCGTCATCGCCGTGCCGGAAGCACCAGTGGGAAAATGACGCACGACCTGAACGAACTTCGTCTCTTTGTTGCTGCCGGTATAGGCGACATTGGCCTCGACCAGAGCCACGCGCAGCCGAATGTCGCTGCCGGTCTCTTGCAAATCGGCGACGTCGGTTTTGATTTCGAGCTTGTTGCCTTTTTTGGTCGCCGTCGCGCTGATTTTCATTTTCGACGGCTTCTCCAGCAGCTCGCCGAGGAGTTCGGTGCAGCGATCGTACATGGCCTGGCCCGCGGCGGTGGGCCCGCCGCCTAGTTTCGCGTCGCCGCCGTTGAAGAAGATCTTGGGCGTGCCTCGCGCCGTCTCATAGAATTTGGCTCGGGCCTCGGTTTCCGCGTTCGTCAGGGGGTCCGGCTCCGGCTTGCTCAGGTGGTACTGAAGTAGCACGACTTCCGACGGTTTGTAGGTGCCCAGCAGGGCGTTGAACGCCAGGTCCGGCCCCACGCAGTTCGGCTCCTCGGCGCAGGTGAAGAGTTCGACCAACACCACGCGGTCGCTCTTGGCCTTGCGGCCGGGGAACGGCTTGGCTACGACGGAAGATAGTTTGTCGATGCGATCGCGGTATTTCTTGGCGTCTTCCTTCTTGCCGGCTTTTTCCAGGGCGTCGGCCAGCACCGTGAGGACGCTTCGCTGCCATCGCGGGTTATCCGTAGCTGGATCGAGCAGCTTCTCCGATTGTTCGGCATACTCCAGGGCCAGGCCGGTGAAGCCTTCCTGTTTGCCGAGGACCTCGGCGAGTTGGAACAAGACCAGTCGCTTCCACTTCGGACCGAACTCATCCGCGGACTTAACCGCTTTCTCCGCCCATACCTTTGCCTCAGCCGATTTCACCTTTTTCTCTTCGGCGCTTCCCAGGCAGAAAAGTGTCGCGGCGATCACCTCCAGTTGGTTGGTCGATTTGTCCATCAGCTCGCGGTTCACGTCAAACGGCTGGAGACTGGGGAGTGTCGTCGGTTCAAGAATGGCGGGGATAACCTCGCCCTTCATCGAAACGGTGCCGAGGATCTTGGCGGCTTTGCCACTGGGGACGCGGCCCTCGAAGACGAGGCCGGCCTGGCCCATATCGACGTTCATCGTGAAGGAGAGGACCCCTTTATCGATCTTGATCCCTTCGATCTTGGTGGGAGGCACCTTCGGAGCGGGCGTGGCTTCGCCGATCCATTTGCCGTCCTTGGATTCGAGTTTGAGCAACCAGAGCGGCTCTTGGCCCTCCATCGGCAGCACGAACTTGTACGAGCCGGCGGGAGGGTCGGCAGCCAGGAGGATCGTCGGCAGGGCCAGGACGAAACTGGCCAGCAACATACGTGTGACGCGCGCCATCGAAGGGATCCTTTGGAGTGAGTCGTGGGGGCGGTTCTTCGTCCTAATTTACAGGAGCCGGCGCGAGACGCAAGCGCCGGATCGGGATTGGTTACAATGGCCTGCCGCCGCTCGCGGCTTAGCAGCTGTTTCAAAATCGGCGAGCCGAGCTGCGTAAGCAGTCGGGTTGCGGCCTATGGTCATCTACCCGGCCCCTTACGGGGCTCGGCTCGCCGATTTTGAAACAGCTTCTTAGCGGGAGTGACTGCTAGGCCGCAAGCGGCGAAAGAGAGTTCGAGAATCCGGTTGTTCCGCCCGCGCCGCCGCGGGTATGATTGCAGAGAGAATCGCCCGCGCGCCCGGAGATCACGGCCATGTCTGCTTCCATGACTTCTCCGCTGGAACGACAAATTGCGCATGTACGCCGTCGTCTCGTGCTCCAAGCGTTGCTCGACGCGCTGACCTGGGCCTGGGCGATCGCGCTGCTGCTGTCCGCGGCATGGTTTCTTCTCGAACGGCATGTCGTACACGATGCGCCGGTGTGGTTGCGCTGGGCAGTTGCCGGCGGCGCGCTGGGTGTCGGGGCCGTGACCGCCCTGTTGTTTGCCTGGCTTTTTTCGCCGCCGCCACTGAAGGCCGCACTTGTCCTGGACGCGCGCTGCAACCTGAAGGAACGGGCGACGACCTGCCTCGGATTGACTCCGCGTGAGGCCGACAGCCCAGCTGGATGCGCCCTGATCGCCGACGTGAACCAACGTGTGACGGCCTTGCCGATCGCCGAGCGCTTCCCCGTTCGCTTCAACTGGTCGGCGATCGCGCTGCCGGCGGCGGCCGTGGTGCTGGTGCTGCTCGGTATCGTGTACCGGTCGAACCACACCGGCGTTGTGGCGATCGACGGCAGCAAGCCGTTGACCGACGACCCGGCGTTGAAACTGGCCATCGATCGATCGAAGAAGGAACTGCTGGAACCGGCGAACGACAAGAAGGTGGATCGGCGTCGTGATCCCGAGTTGAAGAAACTCGACGGCCAACTCGTGCAGCTGGCCGAGGAGCCGACCGACACCGAAGACCAGGCCAACAAGTTTATCAAGGACACGGCGAAAGCCGAGGACGCACTGCGCAACGCCGAGAAGCAACTGGCCGACCGCGACGACGCTCTGAAGGATCGGTTGCGGCAAGAGGATCGGCTGCATCCCGAACGGCTCACCAAGAAGAACGGACCGGGCAAGAACCTCCAGGATGCGATGAAGGACGGGGATTTTCAGCGTGCCGCCGGTGCGCTCGAGGAGTTGAGCAAACTCCTCGACCCCGAACAGCAGAAACGGATTGCGGAGAAGCTCGACAAGGTGAAGGAGAAGCTGGGCGACCTCGGACTGACCCCCGAGGAGTGCGCCCGCCTCGACGAGGAGATCAAGAAGCTGAAGGATGAGCTGCTGACGGAGGAGAAGAAGCAGGACATTCAGGAAGCTCTGCGCGAGCTGGAGAAGGCGCTCGACGAGCTGGCCAAACCTGAAGAGCAGGAGAAGCAGCTCAAGGAGCAACTGGCCGAGCAAATCGCCGAGGCCGAGAAGCAGGCTCAGCAGCACGAACAGGAACGGCTGCGCGCCGAGGAGCAAGCGAAGGAGTTGCAGAAGAAGGTTGCGGACCTGGCGAACAATCCCGAGGAGCGGAAGAAGGCCGAGGAGGAGCTGAAGAAGGCGAACGAGAAAGCCGAGGAGCTTGCGGAAGCAAGAGAAGGCCGAACGGCAGCAGGCCGATCGCCGGCAGGAGCAGACACGCCGCGAACTGGAGGAGATGAAGAACAACAACCAGCGCCTCAACCAGCAGATGAAGGACGATTTGAAAGACCTCGCCAAACAGCTGGGCGAGTGCGACGCGGCGATGAAGGGCGGCAACGACGGTGACGCCGCGAAGAAGCTCCAGGAGGCCCGCGAGAAGCTCCGCCAGCTGACCGGCGACGCGGACCGGCAGCAGCTGTTGCGGCAGCTTCAACGGTTGAAAGAGGCTCGCGCGGCGGTGTGTAAGGCGATGAACGGCAAGCCCGGCAACGGTAACGGCAACGGGGATGATGCGCAGGGTGGCGGCGTCGCTGCCGGCCGGCGTCCACTGGGCCAGGAGGAGCAAACGAACCACTTCGATACCAAGGCGCCCGCCGAAACGGGCAAGGGGCCTTTGCGTATCACCGATTTCCTGAACGGCACCGGCGAAGGCGGCAAAGGCGGTCCGGCGCAGATGACCGACGAGATGCGCATCCGGGCGGCCCAGGAGGGAGCCTCCGCCCTGACACGGCAGCGGATCGAACGGCCATCGGATACCGAACGGGTGCGCGGCTATTTCGACAATATGCGCGGGCCGGAGAAGCCAGCTCCGAAGAAGCCCTGATGAGGGCGGGCACCCGCGGGAATAAAGGGGACGCATTTATTATTCCACTGGGTTTCGGCCTATCGGCCCTACTCGGCTCGCCGGTCTGGTGCGCGGACCGGGCGCGCACCGCTTTCGGCCGGACGACTGCAAGGGGCGGTGCAGCGTGCGGCAAGACGTCGTTATTGACACGGAATTCCTGGCCGCGCCTCATGACGAGTCGCGCGAATCAGCCTTCACGGGAACGCCGTTGTGCGGCGGAGTCGAAAACTGCGGAACGAACTCACCGGCGACGGCGCTGGAACCACAGGGAGCACCGTCCGGCCACGACTGGAAGCGCGGCGGCTGAGCGAGGGACGCCAGCACGTCGTCGTAACTGCGGAACGAACTCGCTTCGGCTGGTTGCGGCGGCAGTTGGGAGCGGCGTGCGATGGCATCGGGGACCGACGCCGGTGCGGCTGGAGAAGGAGCGACCGCGTTTTCTACGGAACGAATGGGCGGCGGTGGGGTTGACTCTGCCTCCCTGACGCGGCGCTTCGCCTGGAGCTTGTCCAGCGCCTCTTGGGCGTAGCGGAGCTGACGGTTGACGTGGGCTTCGTAACGCACCAGCCGATCCAGCTCCGGCTTGGCCAGAACCTGGTGATCGTGGCCCTCCGCTTCCACGTGCTTGGCCATCGCCTCCGCGATGCGCTCGAAACGATTCTTCTGTGAGGCCATCGCCGCGGTCGTCTCGCGGATGTCCTCTTCGCTGGCAGCGGTCAGCAGCGCCAGCGTTTCGGGCCATGACTTCTTGGCGGTCACGGGCAATTCGCGCCGCAGGATCGCCATCGTCACCGGCTCCTTGATCTCCACGACCTGCATCTCGCCGAGCAGACGCACGAAGTAAAACACGTCATCCGGATCGAGCACGGTCGCATCGGGCAGCGCGGGCAACTGCTGGATAAGCGTTCGGGCCGTTTCCAGTTCGGCCAGGTTCTCCGTCGAGCTATCGAGATCGCGATGCGCCTGGTACAGCGCCTGCCATTGGGGATCGTCCGGACTGAGGCCGATCATGGCGCCGGCCGCCTTGCTGGTGGCGGCCTGGTAAAGATCGTCGCCGACGGTGGCCTCGAAGTGCGCGACGCGGCGGAGACGCCAGTGATGCAGGGCGATGCGGTCGGCCAGCTCGTGTTCGAGAATGCCGACCGGTTCGAGTTCCTGGACGACGCCGTCGTGGAAGGCGTCCCAGGCGGCTGGGTCTTCGCAGGGAAGGACGGGGCGTTCGGAGCAGAGGCCGTGCGTGGCGGCGTTGGCGGAGGAGCGTTCTTTGCCGGCGTCGGAGCGCGGGCCGGTAGATTGGGTGGACATGGGGTGCCTCGGTGTGTGGGGTGGTGGGCGATATTTACCGCGCAGACTACCGGAGGCGGGTGCGTTGGGTGGAGAGCAGAATGGGGGTGCGGTGGTGTGCCGTCTGGGGTGAATGGCATTCGGATAAGGTTAATCCGCGAGGCCGCGGCGCCAGCCAAGGGCGAGCCGCAGGTTTGTTGCGGCATTTCTGCTCGCCCTTGGCCGGCGCCGCGGGCTCGCCGATCGTTGCCTTTCCTTATCCGAATGGCATTCACGTCTAGGGTCGTTTTTTGTTGACGGAGCGGTGCGGCGAGGGTACAAGGAGGGGAGACAGTCAACGGTAGAGTGGTGCCATGAACGAGACTGAGAATAAGTTCATCGTGAACCGTGCGGAGACCTTGGCCCGCGAGTTCTTGACGCGACGGCCCGAAGTGGTCATCCACCCGTTCGATGACCACGACCTCGACCTTGTCGTCACGCTATACCCCTCGGCGAGCCTGAAGATTCAGGGCTTCAACCCGTTCGGGGTGACCGTGTGGGGGACCGACAAATCCGTCTCCTCGGAGATGGCGGCCTCCAGCTTTGCCACCCGGCGGTGGAAGAGTGAGGACGAGCGCTCGAAAAACGGCCACACGTATTTCTTGCCTGTGATCGCCCTGTTGTATGGCGTCAAAGACGATGTCGGCTTTTACACCTGGATCTCGGAGCCGCATTTTCCAAACGACGGATCGCCCAAGCTCATTCTCAATGAGCATCTCGATTGCAGCCTAATTATGCGGAACTCACTGAACAACATCGTTCAAAAAGTTGCCGAGTGGTACACCCGCCTGGCGGAAGTTATCCTTGCCGCGTAGCAGCCCGGAGCCACGGCACAAGGTCGATGACAAAGAAAAGGTGTAAGGCACCTTTTCGGAGAGGAAATGTCCGAAAAGGTGCCTTACACCTTTTCTTTCCGAGGAGTTCCTGTTCATGGAGCCGTTCTCCCTTCTGATTGCGGCGGGCGCTTTCCTCGGCGCGGAAGCCGCAAAGACAGTTGGCGGTCTGGCAGTCAAGAAAGCATTTGATGGATTCACCGGATTCCTCAAGAAACTCCTCGGCCGCGATCCTAGTCCGGATGATTTTACGGCGACCTGCGCTCCACGAGACGCATCTTGATGCCAAACCCGAGTTCGTGGAACAGGCGCGAGCCATTATTGCTCGATCACCTGCCCTGCGAAGGGCTGAATTAGTGCAGAGTGCGCTGAAAGGGGCCTCTGTGCTCTGGGTAGATGACGTACCCGCAAATAACACCTACGAACAGCGCACGCTGGCCGCTCTGGGCATCGCAGTCGATTTGGCGGTGTCGACAAGCGAAGCACTGGTGAAAGTCGGGCGCTCCACCTATGACTTGATCCTGTCTGACATGGCCCGCGAAAGGCCCGACGCGGGACTGATACTTTTGCAGCGGCTACGGGAGAGTGGATGCCGTGCAGAAGTGGTGTTCTATATCGGAAGAGTGGATGCTTCGCGCCGAACACCGGTTGGAGCGTTCGGCATCACGGATCGTCCTGAGCCTCTACTGCATTATGTGTTCGACGTGCTGGAGCGTCGTCGAGTTTAACACTTGGGAAGCCGGCAAACCAGTTGCTGGTGCGACACGAAGTCGCTGACGTAATTGCTGTGCTGCATGATGCTGACACGGTCCAAGGAGCAGAGCCCGTCGTCACTTCGACCAATCTTCAATCGTCAAACCGGGAACCTGTTTGAAGTCGCGCGAATTGCGAGTGACGACGGTTGCACCGTGTTCCAGGGCGATGGCGGAAATGCGCAAATCGTTCTTGCCAACGTTGCGATGAGCGGTACGCAGACGTTCGTAGCGAATCATGGCTGGCTCCGTAAACGACAAGATTTGAAAACGTGCGAAGAACGGGATCGTGTCCGACAGCCGCTGGTACACGCGGGCTAGTTGATCGCGTTTTCGGGTTTGCCGCAGTTTTGTGTACCAGCCCGTCAGCTCTTCCTCGACGCTGATGACAGCGATCGCGAGCTGAGCGGCGGGTGCGCCAGCACCTGTTGCACAACACGGGGATGGCCGTGCTGGTACAGCGTCATGATGTCAGTGTCGAGAACGCACAGGCTCATGGAACGTCGGGATCCTCGTTCATTCGCTTGCGGTTGTCCGCCATGATCTTTAGCACGTCCTCGAAATCTGGATCGTCCTTGAACATGCCGGCGAATTCCGCCAGGGGATGGGGCTGCGGGCCGACTTCGAGGCCGACGAGTTCGGTCCCATTTTTCAGCCGGGTCTGGATTTTCGCGCGCAGTTTGGCCAGGGCTTCCTCGCGCGTGGCGCCCCTGGCGCTGACCGCGAAGGGATCCTTGCCCCGCGCCCGGTAGCCGTTGCCTTTCACACGTTCCACGAGAACCGGTATTTGCATAAGGCCTCCGCGACTGGGGGCGTCTCTGGTTTCATCATACCGCGCGGCTGGTTGGCGATCCGCGTGGTGCTGTTGGATTTCGAGGACCGCCAGACTGCCGCCGCCGAGCCGTGCCACGCTGCACCGCTGGCTGGAGCGGGCGGTGGAGCGGCAGCTGGTGGAGTGTGAAGCGAGCGAGCGGTGGAATGCGCCGTATTGGCACTGGCTGGATGTCCCTTTTTCGGCTTCGTCGGTTTTTCGTTGACGGAGCGGTACGACCGGGGTACAACGGGGCGACACCGGTAATAGTGAATCACAAAACCCTTTGCTGAACTGACCCGGAGGATCCCGCATGTTCACTCTCGTTCTGTTAACGGCGCTCGCCCCGGCCGCTCCTGAGCCCGCGCCAAGTGGGTTGTCCCCCGAACAGGGAGTCGCAGTCATCGACGCCAAGGGCAAGCTGCGGCTCACGTGCCCGAGTACCGTCCCGGCGTATCCTCAAGGCATCGACGGTTGGAGGAATCCCGTGGGGCCCGATCAAGAGAGGACGGTAATCGTGAAACGGGGCGAGGAAAAAGTCCCCGTCAAGGTGAAGATCACCACGGTTACGCTGACGACCCTGGAGCTGCCGGCGAATGCCGTCGAGGCGTTTACGGTGGACGGCAAACGGGTCGCCCCGGAGAAACTCGCCACCCTGCTTGAGAAAGAACGCATCGTCCTCATCGCGGTGGACGGCAAGAAGGTCGATCCGTTCCTGCTGGAGCTGTACAAGGAGGGCACGATCGTCCTCGTGCCGCCGCCGGGGCGCTGGACTTCGGCAACGCCATCCCCGTCCCCGCGTATGGTCCCGCGCCTATTCCCGAGCAGATCCGCGTGCCTGAACCGAAAATTCCGCCGCCCGATAAGAAGCCCGAGCCGCGGCGCTGAGGCGTATCCACCTCGCATCACTTTCCGGGAGATACCGATGAACACCACCAGCAAATGGCTCGCGCTGCCGGCGGCGTGGCTGGCCGCGGCGAGTTTGTCAGCCGCCCCCATCCCGACCCGCACCCCTTCGTCGCAAGGACCGATTTCCGACGCGCTGTCCGCGCGCGGCCTGGTGCCGATGACGAGGCCGCCGAGCGTCCAGAAAGTCGTTATGCCCGACGATGCCTCGCTCGAAGTGCATCACCGCTTCTTTCAGCCCGTCGAGGTCGAAGAGGTCGTGAATCAGACGGAGTACCGCCAGGAGACGAGGGAAGCGATCGTCAAGCGGGATGGGAAAGACGTAAAAGTGCTCCAGGTCGTGACCATCCCAATCTTTCGGCAGGTCGTCGTGAAAAAGGTCACGATGGTCCCGAGCGACAAGGTGCGAAAGGAGTTGGTGCCCGTGAAGAGTTGCAAGTTCTTCACCGTGACCAGCGACGGCAAGCTGGAAGCGATCGAGGTAAAGCAGGCGGCGGAGCGGCTCAAGAAACCGACGGCCGTTCTCATAGGCGACAGCCCCGTGGTCGAGCCGCGCCATCTGGAGCTGGTCAAGGCGGGGACGCTGTACGTCGTCCGGCCGGCGCCCAGCCCTGTACAGCCGGCGCCGCCGATGCCGCGTGACGAGAAGCGCGAAGACTGACAAAGGTGGGTGTAGGGGACGCATCTGGGTCGCATCTATTTTCAGCGGCAAAAAGTAGATGCGTCCCAGATGCGTCCCCTTTGCTTGTGCCAAACTGAAAGCATCGCCCGATCCACGGAGAGCGGCCATGAGTTTGCAGGAGTTGGAATCCGCCGTGACGCGCCTTCCGGTAACTGAGTTGGCGACGTTCGCGCGGTGGTTCGAGGAGTTTTTGGCCGACGCCTGGGATCGCCGCATCGAGGCGGACATCCAAGCGGGGCGGCTTGATGAAGCGGGTCGCCGGGCGGACGCCGAGTTTGAAGCAGGACGGTGTACACCGTTATGAGCCACTTCGCCACTCCGGATTTCTGGTTTTGTCACCGCCACCTACCCCTGGAGGTACGCGCGTTGGCCGACAAGAACTTTGGCTTGATGCGCGACGACCCGCACCACGCATCGGTTCGCCTGAAACAAGTTGGCGCGTTCTGGTCGGCGCGGGTGGGGTTGCACTACCGCGCCCTGGCGCGAGCGCCTCCGAGGGTCTGGTGTGGTTTTGGGTCGGGCATCACAGTGAGTACGACCGGCTGATCCAGTCGTAAGCGCGTGACAAGTGGCGAACCAGGTGAATAAAGGGCACGCATTTATTTTTCCACGGAAGCAACAGGCGGCGCAGCGTTGGATAACGCTGAAAAATGTCTGCTCCGCCGCAAGCGGCATTCACGTCCGCTGCCGATAGTACTGCAAATGTTTCCCGCAGTAGCCGATCAGCACGCGCCGGTTCGCATCGTCGAAATCGAAGTAGATTTGCAGGCAGTTGTTCGTGGTGCCGCCGCCGAGCGTCAAATGGCGCTGCATCTGCCGGCTCTGGTTGTGGTGGTGGAAGATGCGTTCGTCGCCGAAGCGGTTCATCGTCATCTTGCTCTCGAAGCCGGTGTACTTGAACGGCACCCGGCTGGCGAACGCCTGCTCCACGGGGCCGAGCGTGACGCCGGTTTCGTGGGAGCGAAAGTAATCGCGGCCGACCTCGGCGATGGCCTTGAGCGCCCGGTAGACCTTTCCCGGACTGCTGAACGGCGACTGCTGGGCCGAGCGCCGCGCGTCCGTCCAGACCGTTAGAACGTCGCCGAATTCCACCTCGGCGATGACCAGGGCATCGGCAACACTATCGAACTCCCAGTTCACCGCGACCACCTGTTCGGAGCACTGCTCGGGCGCCGGCTCCACAGGATGAACCCAGACCTGGGCCCAGTTCGCCTTCAGGCGATCGAGTTCCGCGTCCAGCTCGTTGGCACGCCGGTGTTCCTGTTCGTGGAGATCCTTGAGCGCCTTGTTTTCGTCCCAGGCCTGCTCCAGGGCGACACTCATCTCGGTTTCCGACGCCTTGCGCAGTTCCTCTTCAAGCTCCGCGATTCGGTCCCGTGCCTGCACCAGCAGGGCCTCGACTGCCTGGCTCTGCTGGCGAGCTGCGTCGTTCTCGCGGCGGAGGGTAGCGCATTGCTCCTTCGTCTTGCGCAGGACGGCTTCTGCGGCAACACGATGCGCGGCACCGGTTTCCTCGGCTTTTTGGCGTGCGGCTTCGGCGTCGGCAATGCGCGCGACAGCGGCGGTCTCCACGGCCTTCCAACCGGCCTGGTCGCGGGCCAGGGCGGCACGGGCTGCACCGATCAACGGCCCCTCGCGGAACCGGGCCACGCTGATGGCGGACATGGTCCGGACCAGCCACAGCTCCAGAGGCTCCTTCTCCAGCACGTTGCGCAGGTTTTCCGCGGCGAACAACGGATGGGCCGCGGGATTGGCGTCTGCGGTAAATCCCGGCCAGTAGATCCGCAGCACGCCCTTGTCGCACGACCGCTCCGGTCCCAACAGCGCGGTCAGCCGGGCATTGGCTGTGGCGTTCGGCAACGCGGCAAGGTCTGCGAGACCGAGTAGTTTCCCGCTCAACTGTTGCAACGTGGCGTCGCCGAGCTTGGCCAATCGGGGACGATTTACCAGGAAGATCGGCAGGGCGCGTTCGGGATCGACCAGGTCGCGCACAAACTGGTCCAAGAGGTTCGCCCGGAGGACACGGAACTGCGACCGTAACGGCCAGCCGGCCATGCGGCACGTCCAGCCGTTGACCAGTTTTGCGAGCAGGGTCGGATAGCAGAACAGCGGGTTCGAGCCCAAATGGATCTGGAAGGGCATCTCCCGCAATACCGGCGTCCTCGAAACGATGTCGATACGCATGGCCATTTGCACCATCTGCTCGTCACAACCCAGGACACACGTGAAGCGTGAGGCAATCCCATCGCCCGGTTCGGGAAACTCCCACTCCAGTGTGGCCAGGCTATGCGATGCACAGGTGAGGTGGTCGGTTCGGACGTCGTGATGGGGGTGCGGATTCGCGACGGAACCGTCGAAGGGTAACGGCGGTAGTTCGCGCTTGAACTGGTGGTACAGATCTCGAACCCAATGCTCCAGCTCGTCGCGCACGGCTGTCAGGCAGGCGAATCCGATCTGTCCCTCGGCGGGCTGAATGTCGAACTGAAAGGCAAAGAGGGTGTGCATCGCGGCTGCCTCTCCGGCTCTTTCGGTTGCGGGGGCTTCGTTTACGAGTTGTAACCGTCAAGGAGCGCCGACGCAATCGTGCGCAGTAGCGCTCCCTAACGGTTGCCGCTCGTCGCCGTCCTATCGTGAGATATTTTATACCAGCAAATGCGATTGTGGGCCGGATTTGCAATCCGGCCGTCTCTGGAATTGCGTTTCTGGATGGCTTCTATTGCCGCGCACGCCGTCCCAGGCGCGCCAGTGCCTGCACTGCTTCCTCGGTCAAGGGGCTGCCGCGCTGCCCTTTCGCCAGCTCGCCGAGCTGTGCCTTCGCTGCCGGCGTGGCGATCCACTCCAGGCATTGCAAGAGACGCGACTCGCGCAACTGTTCCGGCGATGGTTCCGTGCCTTCCAGCCGTTCGAGCAACTGGCGCACGCGGTTCGCCGCCTCGGCCGATAATTTGCCTCCGCGCAGGGCCTCGCGCAGCACCGGACGAATCGAATCCGAATACTTCGCCAGTTCCTCCGTTGCTCGCTCGCGCACCGTGAACTCGTCGTTGTCGAGGTCGCTCAGCAACCTGCGAATCACGACGGCGTCGGCCAGGGGCGTCGGAGCCAGGCGCGGCTTGAGATAGGGTAAAGCCAGGTCGGGGGCAGAAGCCAACCGGACCAGCGCCCGGCAACCGACGAGGGCGTCCGCGGATGCCAGGTCGTTCCAGATGGCCTCGAGGTCCTCCGGCCGCGGTTTCTGCGGTTTGTCGTTGCCGTGAACCAGGTCCGCGAAACGCCACAGGCGAACGCGGCCGTCTTTCGTCCCGGCCGCGATCCAGGAGCCGTCCGAAGAGAACGCGACGGTCTGAATGGCCGTGGCGAGGCCGGTGGTGGGATAGAAATTGAGAGGATTCCACTCGCCCTGATAGCCGGGGAACGTCAGCACGCACTGCCGGCTGGCCACCTCGAACAGGTGGAGGTTGCCATCGCCGGAGCCGGCCAGAAAGAGTTTGCCGTCGGGCGAGGCGGTCAACGACAGCACGGTGCCGCCGATCGAGAGGCGTTGCAGCAGCTCGCCAGTCTCGGAGTTCCAGATCGAACTGTAGCCGTGAGCCGCGCCGGTGACGAGCAGACGCCCACCTCCGCAGACAGCAATGCCGGTCAGTTCACCGCGATTCTGTTTGGGGAGCGAGCGTATCGGTTTGCCCGTGGCCACGTCCCAGATACGACTGACATTGTCGTGATCGCAGGAAGCCAGGCTCTTGCCGTCGGGCGCAAAGGCCACGGCCGACACCGGCGCTTCATGCCCCTCGAATCGATGCAGTTCTTTGCCGGTGGCGGCATCCCAGAGGCGCACGGTTTCGTCGAAAGATGCGGAGGCGACCGTCTTGCCGTCGGGGCTGAACTGGACGGACCGCACCCAGCCGTCGTGTCCCTGGCAGCGCTGCAAAAGTTTACCGGTAGCGACGTCCCAGAGACCGACGGTCTGATCGCCGCTGCCGGAGGCGAGGATTGTGCCGTCGGGTGAAAACGAGAGCGACGAGATGCGACCGCGGTGGCCCTTGAGCTGGCGAACCTCCGCCGCCGTCGCGCGGTTCCAGACGCGGATGATGCCGTCATCGCACCCGGAGACGAGACACAGACCGTCCGGCGCGAAGGCGACCGCTCCGACGGCGGCGTCGTGGGCAAAGGGAACCGGGGGCTTCTCCATCTCCTTCGAGGGCATATCGGCGGCGCAGAGGGATAAGACGCTCGATCCGAGATGGAGAATAACCGCGGTGAGGATGGATCGGGTCGTCACGATTCGTACTCCAATCGGTTCCGGGACCCGTCGTGGCGGACGGTGCGATTCGCCTGTTTCTCCTTAGTCTGCGCTGGATCGCGTCTGGTTCCATCAAGCGTGGAATTCTTGCTGCTTGGGGCTGGGCAATCCTTATGCTAAGCCGCAAGCGGCATGAAGCGAAAGTAATCAGATCGTGGGGATATTTTCCCAGAGGTCGGCGACGACGTAGCGCGAGAGGTGGGCGACGTTCGTTGTGGCGACGATTACATTCGGATCGCCGAGCGACAGGGCTTGAGCGGCCAGGATCACATCGGCGTCGATGTTTCTATTCCCGGCCGTCGGTTGGCCGCGCTTCCGGGCTTGTGCCCATAGTTCTGCTGCTCGGCGCATCATCGGGGTTTCGATACGAATGTACTCCAGTCTAACCGTCAGGGCGTCGAGTTCGGCCAGACCTTTCATCTTGTTCGTGCGCACCAGTTCTCGACGAACCTCATAATCGGCGATCTCCGGGATCAGCACGCGTGAGCCAGAGGCAAGAAGTGCCTGGACCCATTGACCACAGGCGAGCACTCTCGGCATCGGCTTCGGATCGGAGAGTAGACCGAGCGGCCCGGAATCGAGCAGAACGATGCGGCTCACCAGGAGTTCCTTTCAACTCGTGGGGGACAATCCTACCCGTCACGGCGGTTTTCTTCCAGAGCTTTCAAAATATCGTAGCCGTCGTCGTCCTCATCTTCTTCCAGTTTCGCCTCAGCTCGTGCTCTCAGCCAGGCTAGGACTTCTTCACAGCGGCGTTTTTCCTTTTCCGGGTCGAGCGGCGGCAAGTTCTGGTCCAGCAATTGACGGACGAAGTTCTCGGCGGTGATGCCCTTCTCTTCGGTGTACTGATGTAGCCGGATGGCTAACTCCTCGGACAGATCACAGGAAATACCCATATTCATACGATCCCTCCTCGTGATATGAGGATGAGCGATTTCTTTGCCGATTATACTCGCTGGCCCGACATTCCGCACGACAGAGTTGCTGGCAAGGGTGCATCTCGCCTCTACAATGGAGCGCAGCCCTCCCCGACCTCCTACCGCTGGAACGGAATGGCCCACGAATCCTATCTGCAACGACTCACCACCCGCCTCGGCGATGGGGCCGCGCGTCTGCCGGCCGAGACGCGCGAGCGCCACGCGGCCTATCTCCGCGCGGGGCAAAACGGCGACGGCGGCTGGCCGGGCCGGGAAGGCGACTCGGACCTTTACTACACTGGGTTCGCCCTGCGCGGCCTCTCCGTCCTCGACGCGCTCACCCCACCGATTTGCGACCATGCGGCCGGCTTCTTACGGGCAGCCCTGAAACAGCAAACCAGCGTCGTCGATTTCTTCTCTTTCCTCTACGCCTGTATCCTCATCCAGACCGGCGGCGGCCCGGACGTATTGGCCGACAGTCCGCCCGACTGGCCCGACCGCGTCGCCGCCACACTGGAGACATTTCGCACCTCCGATGGAGGCTATAACAAATCGGCGGGCGCGAACTCGGGCAGCACCTATCACACCTTTCTTGTCGGGCTTTGTTACCAGCTGCTGAACCGGCCGTTTTCCGACGCTGCCGCCGTCGCCCGCTTCACTCTGTCGCGGCGGCGTGAGGACGGCGGCTTTGTCGAGGTGGCGCCGATGCGCCGCAGCGGTACGAATCCGACCGCGGCTGCCGTCGGCTTGTTGCAGCTGACGCAGGCGCTGACCGATGAGGTGGGTCAAGCAACGACCGCATTTCTCATCGAAGCGGGGTCGGACGAGGGCGGCCTGCGGGCGAACGGAAGAGTGCCGCTGGCCGATCTGCTCTCGACGTTCACCGGCCTATGGACGCTGAGCGAACTCGGCACCCTGGAGCGGGTCGATGTGAAGGCCGCCATCGGCTTCGCGCGCTCGGTGGAACGAGACGAAGGCGGCTTCCACGGCGGCCTCTGGGACGACGGGCACGATGTGGAATACACGTTCTACGGATTAGGTGTGTTAGCACTTTTATCGTAACCCGATGTAAAATTTGGAGATGCGCCGCCGATCCGGACTTGGCGGAGGCATGGTTCAAAGGCCGGTGACACTGTGGTAGGACGGATTTGCAATCCGTCCGCTATAGCCCGGACGGATTGCAAATCCGTACTGCCACGGTGTTACCCGCCTTTGAACCCTACCCGTTTCCGCATTGGATCCGCTCGCTTTCTCCAACGCAATGGACATCCCCAAGAAGGGAACGGCTGTATACGTGTCCCCTTGCCTTTGACACTTCCCCGGCGATATGGCATCATAAACGGCACGACCCGAAGGGGTGTTGCCGTGTCGCGCTCAGCAGCTGGACGCGAAACGGTACGTGGTGCAAGTCGCTGTCCGGGGCCGCTTGGAAATCCCGGAACTATTTCGTTGGTGCGTTCGTCTTAAAAACGGTGGGCTTCCGTGAGTGCCGACGACCAGCGATTTATTGCGGAGTGCTTGCGAGGCAACGCCTCGGCCTTCGGGGAGTTGGTGCGGCGGTATCAGGATCGTCTCTTTCATACCATCTACCGGATGGTATCCAACGCCGAGGACGCGCGCGACGTCGTCCAGGAGGCGTTCCTGAGTGCCTACCAGTCGCTGGACAGCTTCAAAGGTGACTCGCTATTCTTCACCTGGCTGTACCGTATCGCAGTCAACACGGCCATCAGCATGAAGCGCAAGCAGCGCGTGGTGCTGAGCATTGACGCCGCACGGGATGGCGAACCGTTGGTCGAGGCGACCGATCCTTCCGAGGAGAATCGGCCCGGCCATGCCCTCGAACAGGCCGAGCAGGAAGAGCGTGTGCATCGGGCGCTGAGCCGGCTGTCGCCGGAGCATCGGGCCGTGCTGGTGATGAAGGACATGGAAGGACAGAAGTACGAAGACATGGCCGACGTGCTGGGTGTGCCCATCGGCACCATCCGTAGTCGACTGCACCGTGCCCGCCTGGAACTGCGCGAGATACTGGAACAGGACGCTGGCTGAGGCTATTCTACCGCTTGCGGCTTAGCAGATGATAAGCCGCAACCGGCCGAGGTGAGGACCCATGCTTCCCGAACAGGACCGCCAACTATTGACCGCCTACGTGGACGGCGAGTTGAGCAGCCGTCAGCGCCGGCACGTCGTCCGACTGCTGAAGCGTTCTCGGGATGCGCGACACCTTCTTCGCGCTCTTCAGCAAGATGCTGCCACTCTGAGCGAAATCAAGGTGCCGACACTGGATTTCGATCTTTCCGTCCCGGTCGTGCAAACCATCCACGAACGCCGTTTGACACCGCACCGCCGTAAGCCGAAGCCAGTGACCCCGGCGTTTCCTGCCTGGATCGCCGTGGCCGTCGCCGCCTCGGTATTGTGCATGATCGGTTTGGGGTCTTACATCGGCTTCGCGGCTTTCCTGGCCAAACCCGCATCCGCGCCATCCGGCGATCCGATGGCCAGGTCCGAGACGCCCGAGAAGAAACCCGATCCGCCGGCGCCCGTTGCTGTGAAGGACGACAAGAAGCCGGAGAAGAAAGAAGAGAAGCCCGACGTCGCCCTCACGAATCCGAAACCGCCGTCCCTCCGCGAATTCGTCGGCCCACCGGCTCCCATTCCGAACGAAGAGAAGAACCCGACCGTCGTGGTCAAGAGGCCGTCCGAGTTGCACGGGCCGCCGCTTCCCGATCCGAAGTCGATCAAGGAGGGCCCCACCGATCCGCCCCTGACCGACAAGGCGATGGAGCGCTTTGAACTGGAATTGGTTATCGGCGCCAGGCAGCCGGTCTTCCTCGAACTGCACAAGCTCGACCAGGATGAGCCGCGCAAGAAGTTGAACTCTGAGTTGGCCCTCGATACGGGTTTCCGTCTCGAACTGCCCTGCGACAACGGCACGAAGGCGTTCGAGCGACTCCAGGCCGTGTGCAAGGATCAGAAGATCACCATTCTGATCGATACGAATGCCCAGAAGCGCCTCAAGGCTCCGCAGTTCAAGACGAACTACATCCTCTACATCGAGAACGTGACGCCGGAGGAATTGAGCCGGCTGGTGCAGCAGATCGGTGCGGAAGACAAGAAGGCTGCCTCGAAGAAGTCGGCCGACGCCCACTTCGATCGGCTCGTGGTCACCCGGCTGACGAAGCGCGATTACAAGGAACTGTCCGACCTGCTCGGCATCGACCCGCCGAAGGTGGAGCCGCCGAAGGTGCCGGGGCCGCTCGGCGTCGATTTGCGCAAACCGCTGGAAGAGCAGACCGCCGAGCAAATCGCCAAGGCGCTGGACGGCGACAAGAGCAAGTCGAAATCCGCCGAGGTGCATCAGGCACTGGTGCTGTCCTACAATCCGGTGCTGCCGCTGAAGAACTCGCCAGAAGTCAAGAAGTTCCTCGACGCCCGCAAGGCCGCCAAGCCGGATACGGTGCGGGCGATCATTGTTCTGCGCGGGACGTAACCAGCATGACCATGCCGCTCGATCTGGTTCTGGTCCGTCACGGCGAGTCCGAGGGCAACGTCGCGTTCGGCAAGTCGAAGCAAGGCGACAACAGCCACTACACGAGGGAGTTCCTCACCCGGCACAACTCCCGCTGGCGTCTGACCGACAAGGGCCGGCACCAGGCCGCGACCGCCGGCGATTGGCTGCGCGCCAACGTCAACCCATTCTTCGACCGCTACTACGTCTCCGAGTTTGTACGGGCCATGGAGACGGCTGCTCATCTCCGCTTTCCCGGGCGAAATGGTACCGCGAGTTCTACCTGCGCGAACGCGACTGGGGCGCCCTCGATCTGCTGTCGTTCCAGGAACGGCGCGAGCGTTACGCGGAGGATCTGCGTCGGCGCGAGCTGGACACCTTCTTCTGGACGCCGCCCAACGGCGAGTCGATGGCGACGCTGTGCCTGCGCATCGACCGCATCCTGACCACGTTGCACCGCGAATGCACGGAGCAGCGCGTCTTGATCGTCTGTCACGGCGAGGTCATGTGGGCTTTCCGCCTCCGCCTCGAACGCCTGACGCCGGAGCGCTACCGCTGCCTCGACCAGTCGCGCAATCCGCACGATAAGATCCACAACTGCCAGGTGCTGCACTTCACCCGCCGCGATCCGGAAACGGGCGCCGTCGCCACACACCTCGACTGGCTGCGCTCGGTCTGTCCGTGGGATGCGAGCCTCTCGTCAAACGAATGGCAGCCGATCAGCCGGACGCGCTACAGCAACGAGGAGCTGATGAACGTGGTCGAACAGACGCCGCCGCTGCCGGGTATCGAGTAAGCAGCTTGTCGTTTCGCCAACCGCCAAGGGACTGACAGGGCGCCGGTCTAGGATTGGTATGGCGGCTTGACGTTCAGACCGCTAAACTAATGTGTGTGGCAGTCCGCTGTACGGAATGCTCGGGAGAGATGGTCATGCCTATTCGAACACGGAACGACGCCCGGTTGAATTTTCGTCTATCGTCCGATCTAAAAGAGGTCATCGAGGAGGCCGCCGCCACGCTCGGCCAATCGGTGAGCGACTTCGCCGTCTCCACCTTGCTTCAGACCGTGCGCTCGGTGCTTCACCAGCAGAACGTCACTACGCTAACCAACCGCGACCGGGACCGCTTCATTGCTCTGCTGGACGACGTCGAGGCGAAGCCGAACAAGGCTCTCACTGAAGCCGCCAGGAAGTACAAGAAACACATTGGCAAGTAATCCTGCCAGGCCGTGGGTCATTGAAAAGCTCGTTGCGGGGCATGACCGCACCATCTTCGACTGCGGTCACACGCCGCTCAACGACTGGCTCAAGCTCCGTTCCAGCCAGTTCGCAAAGAAAGACTTGGCCCGCACCTATGTCGCCGTCCTCCCAGGCCAGTCGGCCGTTCTGGGCTATTACGCCATTTCCACACACCGCGTCAGTTACGATGCACTCCCGCCAAACCAGGCGAAGGAGACTCCCTAGAATTGACGTGCCCGTGATCCTGCTGGGGCGACTGGCGGTGGACTCCACGATGCAGGGCCAGGGGTTGGGATCCTTTCTCCTGATCGACGCGCTTCGCCGGACGCAACAAATCTCCGAAGAGGTCGGTATTCGAGCTGTCGAAGTAGACGCACTGGATGACGCCGTGCGCCGGTTCTATGTCAAGTTCGGCTTCGTATCTCTGGTCGATGACCCGAACCATCTGTTGCTCTCGGTGTCCGTCATTCGCAAGCTTGGATTGCCGCCACTGGATAGCGGGCAGTGATGTGCGAGAGAAGAACACGCCATCTCACCGCTGGCAAGCGGCTGCTCGTTTTCTTACAATATCCGAACCTACCGCGCTCGATTCTCGCCTTCACCCCATTATTCGACGAGGTGCTCTCATGCGACAAGTCTCTGCCGTAATCCTCTTTACCGGCCTGATACTGACGCCGCGCGTCTCGGCCGAGGAGTTCAAGCTCGAACCCGGCTTCACGCTCCTGTTCAACGGCAAGAACCTCGACGGCTGGAAAGAGTTCAGCGGGAAGAAGGAAACGCTCGAAGGCAAGACCGAGGCATTCGGCGGCCGTTTCAAAGTGCTTGAAGGCAAGCTGGTCTACGATCCGAGCGTGAAGGGCGATCTGCACATCGAGACGACGAAGGAATTCGGCAAGGACGTCGTCATCAAGTTCGAGTTCAAACCCGGTCCGAAATGCAACAACGACCTCTTCCTGCGCGGGACCAAGTTCGACATCATTCCGGGGAACAAGGAGAACAAGACCGTCAAGGAAGGTGAATGGTACACGTTGGAGATCGTCATTACCGGCGACAAGATCGAACACAAGATCAACGGCGAGGTGATGCGCACAGCCACCGTCAAGCCCGGCACCAAGGCGACGCCGTTCCGGCTGCGTGCGGAGTTCGGGGCGCTTGAGGTCAAGAACATCCGGGTGAAGGAGTAAGGGCAATCCACAGATTTCGCAGATTTCACAGATTTGAAAACAAATAATCTGCGAAATCTGTGGGTCGGTCGGCTCTCACACGTCCAGCTCATCCGCCAGCGCCAGCACCGACGATTCCATGATGAACGTGTACCGCTGGGCCGGGTCCTTGCCCAACAGGGTGACAAACGCCTTGTCGGTGTCGAGGTTGGAGTCGATCTCGACTTGCAACAGCGTGCGAATCTTCGGATCGAGCGTCGTCTCCTTTAGCTCCTTGGCGTCCATCTCGCCGAGGCCCTTGAAGCGTGACACCTCGGGCTTGGCGTTGGCTCGCAGACCGGCGAGGATCTCTTCCTTGTGGGCGTCGTCGCGCGCCCAGAACGTCTCCTTGCCGACGATGATCTTGTAGAGCGGCGGCTGGGCCAGGAACACCCGGCCCTTGCGGATCAGGTCCGTCATGTGCCGGAAGAAGAATGCCAGCATCAACGTGGTGATGTGGTTGCCGTCCGAGTCGGCGTCCATCAGCAGGATGATCTTGCCGTAGCGCAGCCCCTCGATGTTGAACTTCTCGCCGGCGCCGGTGCCGATGGCCGTCACCAGGTCGTTCAGCTCCACGTTCGTCAGTACCTTGCCGAGCGGCAGTCCTTCCGAGTTCAGGATCTTGCCGCGCAGCGGCAACACCGCTTGCGTCCGGTTGTCGCGGCCCTGTTTGGCCGAGCCGCCGGCACTGTCGCCCTCGACGAGGAACAGCTCCGACTCGTCAAGCCCCGTCGCCTTGCAGTCGGCCAGCTTGCCGGGCAGGTTCAGCCGGCGCGACGTGACCGACTTGCGCTTCACCTCCTGCACCGCCTCGCGCGATGCCAGCCGGGCCTTCGCCGACAGGACGATGCGGCCGACGATCTGGTCGGCGGCCGTCGTGTTGCCGTTCAGCCATGCTTCCAGACCGGGGCGGACGAAATTATCGACGACCGCGGTCATCTCCGGATTGTTCAGCCGTTCCTTCGTTTGACCCTGGAATTGCGGCTCACGGACGAACACCGACAGGATGCCGACGATGCCCTCGCGGATATCCTCGGCCGTGATTTCAAGCCCCTTGATCTTGATGTCGTGGGTTGCGATGTAGTCGCGGATCGCCTTGGCGACGGCCGTCTTGAAGCCGTTCTCGTGCGTCCCGCCGGAGGAAGTGCGGATGCCGTTGACGTAAGAGCGGATCACCTCGTCGGTAGATTCGGTCCAGCGCAGGGCGACCTCCATCTTCTCGCCGTTGCCGCGTGCCAAATGAAAGATCGACTCCGTGACCGCCGGCGTTTGGGCGTCGGCGACGAGCTTGGCGAGGAACTCGGGAATGCCGCCGGGGTGTGCCAGGTCGAATGTCTCCTTCGTGACCTCGTTCTTGAACGCGATCTTCAGACCGCTGTGGATGTACGACATGTCCTCCAGGTGGGCCTTGATGAGGTTGGCGTCGAGCTGCGTGTTCTTGAAGATTTCGGTGTCCGGCTCGAAATAGATGGTCGTGCCGTGGCCGCGGAAGGGGCCGAGCTGCTTGAGTTCCGTCGCCGGTTTGCCGCGCTTGAACGTCTGCTCCCACTCGAAGCCGTCACGGCGGATGGTGGCGACGAGCTTTTTCGAGAGGGCGTTGACCACCGACGAACCGACGCCGTGCAACCCGCCGGAGTGGTAGTAACTGTCGCCATCGCCGAATTTGCCGCCGGAGTGCAGCGTCGTGAGGATCAGCTCCAGCGCCGGCCGTTTGTGCTTGGGATGCAGGTCGACCGGGATGCCGCGGCCGTTGTCGGTGATGGTGACCGCGTCGCCGTTTTTGTGCAGCGTGACGCTGATGTGGTCGGCGTAGTTATTCAGATATTCGTCTACCGCGTTATCGACGATCTCCCAGACGAGGTGATGCAGACCGCGATTGTCCACACCGCCGATGTACATCGACGGTCGTTTGCGCACCGGCTCCAGGCCTTCGAGGACGGTGATGTCGGCGGCGGTGTAGCGGGGGGTGGCGAGAGTGCTCATTCGGGTTCCTCAGTCAAAGATTCAGCAGAGTGCGTAGCCGGCTTTCGACCTGTTGCATGGCGGTCGGAGACAAAAAGCCAAGCTGACGAACTAGATCTCGCTGGTGGAGAGTGGCCAACTTGTGTAGCCGCAGTAGCGACACCTGAGCAAGATTCGTGGAGGCGAATTCAGGCTGCGAAACGTCGAGCAGGAGGTCGGACGGCAACAACGATGGAGGCACGACGGTCGAGAGGTAGGCCGTCAGGTACTCAGGTACGGAACCAACCGGACCAGTCAGTATGAGCACAGGCCGGAGCTTCACTCCGCCTCGGCCCGCCATTGGGAATCGCGCCAAGTAGATGTCACCGCGGTTCATACTCAGGTTTCCCCTCGTGCTCAAGGGAATAGATATTCTGGCGCGGGTCGTCGAGATCGTCAACGAGTTGATGGCAAATCATCGCCCGCCATTCGTCGTCAGTGACGTCCTCGTCGGGGATTCCGCCGCGCTCATCGAAACGGCGCAGCGCGTCCTGAGTAGCCTTGGCCTCCTGGAGCGCGGTGACGATCCCATTCCATGTCGCACTATCGGGCAGATGTTGAATTGCCTCTATCGCCGTTTCTTTGGCAGACATGGTGTTCATCTCCGGTATTCAATGCCACACTGGACCGCATGACTCGGTTTCCCGTCTTCGAGCGTGTAAATGTCCTCGCGCGGATCACTCCAGTTCTTGGCCCATGACTGGTTAATCAGGGCATGCCAATCATCTGTCGGCGTTTGCAGCGTGACCTTTACTGGTCCGGGCTCCACGTCGGGAGGCAACTCTACATGCAGGCGATGCTGCTCGTCCACATGACCAACAAGTTCGATTATCTTCATCGCTCGTTCCTCTTTCAATCAAACAGCGACTTCCCTTCCCCGTCCGTCTCAACCTTGCCGTTCCCACCGTTCTTCTTCGCCTCACTCTTCCCCTCCACCGCGTCCCAGTCCACCAACTCGATCGGCGGCGGCACCACGCGCACAAACGTCGTGCGCTTCACCGCCTCATGACCTTTGCCGCCGCGCACGGTCACCTCGTACTTCATCCGGCCGAACTCCATCGTCTTGCCGCCGGACGTCTCCAGCACGAACTTGTCGAAACGACCGCCCATCAGCGCCCCGCCGAGGCAAACGTCACCGTCGTCCAGTTTGATGCCGATGACGCCCTTGCCGACGCCGGAGAGGGCGTTCACTTCCTCGATCGGGAAGTGAATCACGCGCCCGTTCGCCGACGCCAGGTAAACCGTCTGCTCTTCCTTCGGCACGGCGACCAGCACGACCTTGTCGCCTTCGTTCAAGCGTACAAACCGGCGGCCCACCTTCGTCGATTCGACGCGAAACGGGGCCAACGGCGTTCGCAGCGCCTGGCCCTGCGCCGTCACAACGAACAGATACGGCGGCGACAGTTCGCCTGCCGCGGACCGTACCGCCGACATTCTTGTCGGCGTGTCCTGCTGGCCGACAGGAATGTCGGCGGTACTAGGAGTAAAGCGCGGATCGGTCGTCACCGCGGTCAGCACCTTCACGTTGTCGGCCAGGCGGAAGAACTTGGCGATCGGCTCGCCGTAGCCGGAACTCGCCGGCACCTCGTTCATGCGCATCGTGTAAGCCGTGCCGTCGTCGGCGAGGAAGATCACGTGATCGAGCGTGCTGCCGGGCACCACGGCGATGACCTCGTCGCCCTCGCGCACGCGCGTTCCCTCGACCGACGCCAGCCGGCCGACACGCTTGATCCAGCCGTCGCGCGTCAGCACCACGTTCGTGTTCTCGCGGGCGATGTACGCCTCCTCGTCGAACTCCGGCGCGTCTTCCGACGAACCCATGCGCGTCCGCCGCCGGTCGCCGAACTTCTCGGCAAGTTCGTTCATCTCCGTCTTGACGACGCCCCACAGCTTCGTCTCGGAACGCAGGATGCCTTCGAGCCGCTCGGCCTCGGTGGTCTTTTCCTCCAGCTCGTCGAGGATCTTCTTGATCTCCAGCTGGGCGATCTTGTAGAGCTGGGAATCGAGGATGGCGTCGGCCTGGATCTGGTCGAGCTTGAACGCCGCGATCAGCTTCTCGGCGGCGTCGGCCTTGCCGGCACTGTCGCGGATCAACTTGATGGCCCGGTCGAGGGCGTTGAAGATGATGCGGAAACCTTCGAGGATATGGATGCGCCGCCGCAGCTGCTCCAGCTCGAACTCGAAGCGCTTGCGGACCGTCGCCAGGCGGAAGTCGAGGAAGTGACGCAGGATCTCTTTCAGGCCGAGGCGCCGCGGCATCAGCGTCTCGCGCCGATCCTCGCCTTCACCCTCGACGCGCGGCACCAGGCAGGTCAGGTTGCAGGCGAAGTTCTCCTCCAGCGCGGTGTGCTTGTAGAGATACGCCATCACGAGGTTGGGGTCGGTGCCGGCTCTTCACCTCCAGCGCGATGCGCAAGCCTTCCTTCTCGTTGGACTCGTTCGTCAGGCCCAGCAGCTGCGGCACTTTGCGGTCGGCGATGATGTCGCCGATCGACTGCTCCAGCTTCCCCTTGTTCACGCCGTAGGGGATGGAGGTGATGACGATAAAGTACTGTTTGTTGTGGTGCTCCTCCTTCCACTCGCCCTGCACCTTGATGCTGCCGGTGCCTTCCTCGTAGATCTGCCGGAGCGTGGCCCGGTCGGTGACAATCTTGCCGCCGAGTGGAAAGTCGGGGCCTTTCACCCGGTCCAGCAACTGGGCCGTCGTCGCCTCGGGGTTCTCGATGAGGAAGACGCACGCCTTGAGAACGTCGCCGAGGTTGTGCGGCGGGATGTTCGTGGCCATGCCGACGGCGATGCCGGAGCAGCCGTTGACGAGCAGGTTGGGGAACTGTGCGGGTAGGACGACCGGCTCCTGACCGGTGTTATCGAAACTGGGCCGCATGGCCACGGTGTGCTGGCGCAGTTCCGCGAGGAGGCGATCGGTGGCGGCGGCGAGCTTGGCCTCGGTGTAACGCTCCGCCGCGGGCGGGTCGCCATCGACGGAACCGAAGTTGCCTTGCCCGTGGACGAGCGGTACACGCATGACCCATGGTTGTGCGAGGCGGGCGAGCGCCTCGTAGGCCGCCTGGGTCCCGTGGGGATGGTAGTTGCCACAGACCGCGCCGGTGATCTTGGCGCACTTGGCGGTCCGCCCGTCGAACGGTAGCCGCAGGTCGTGGTGCATCGTGAACAGGATGCGGCGCTGCACCGGCTTGAGGCCGTCGCGCACATCGGGCAGGGCGCGGGACATGATGACCGATAGGGCGTAGGTGCGATACCGGGTTTCGACTTCCTGCCGCAGCGATCGAATCTCGATGATTTCCGCCATGAACCGACCTCACGCATCGTTCGATGAACCGCTATGTGGAGTGGATTGTAGCAGGGTGAGGCGGTTCCTTCTAGCCCAGAAGTAGAGCGGACTACAGATCACAAGTCTTTAATGATTAACAGGTTATGGACACTATCGCAGGCTGGCCCTCAGCGTTTTTGGACATGTGTATAGTACGAGCGGGTTGCAGAGTTCGGCTATCCTGGATTGCGCACCGACCGACACCAGCCTGACGCGCAAGCGAAGAGCTGGCAGGTAGTTACCTTCGCTTGCGCGTCAGGCTGGTGTCGGTCGGTGCGCCCGCCATTTCTCGGGGGCCGTGCGCAATCCAGGCTATCGCTCCGAAGCGATTTTGCTCTGTCGAAATCCTCCGGCAGGGAGATCTTACTGAAAGCTGATTGCTCATACGATAGCGCTACTTGCATTCTCTCCGACAGCGGTGTGATGCTGTAACCCTTTAATCCACGGATGGTTGCAGGGAGTTTCGGATGACACTCGCTCAAGTCGATTTCGTATAACAACAGCAGATCGCAAATTGAACTCATCGAGAGGGAAAACCCATGCGACTGCTGTGCCTGGCGATGGCGTCGTTTCTGACAGCCAGCGAAATGCTGCGGGCCGACGCGCCAAAGCCGCCGAACGTACTGTGGATCTGTGCCGACGACCATGCCGCTTATGTCTGCGGCGCCTACGGCAACAAACTCGTCCGGACGCCGAACCTCGATCGCCTCGCCGCGGAGGGTATGCGCTTCGACCGCGCCTACTGCAACTCGCCGGTCTGCACGGCGTCGCGGCAGTCGTTTATCACCGGCCGCTATCCGCGTACCATCGGCGTCACGCAGCTGAAAACGCCGCTGCCCGACGGCGAATTGACGCTCGCTCGCTTGCTCAAGTCGGCGGGATACGACACGGCGTCGTTCGGCAAGATGCACTTCAACAGCGCCCTGCTGCACGGTTTCGATGTGCGCAAGGACCTGGCTCAGCACACGCAATACTTGAAAACGCGGGGAAAGAAACCGTTGCCCGACGGCGTTGCGGTGCTGCCGCAATGGCGGCCGTTCAAGGATCCCGCCGGCGTCTGGCTCAATGGCGGCGTCCTGCCCTTCGGCGCCGTCGAGGAGGACATGGCCGGCACCTGGTTTGCCAACGAGGCGGCTGCGTACTTCCGGCAGCCGCATGAGAAGCCGTTCTTCTTGATGGTCTGCTTTTACGAGCCTCATTCGCCGTTCCACTTCCCCGTCGAGTACCGCGGCCGACACAAGCCGGAGGAGTTCATCGTCCCGAAGATCGGACCGGAGGACGACGGGCAGATACCCGCCATTTTCCGCGCTCTCACCGACAGCGAGAAACACGGCATCCAGGCGGCGTACTATACCTCAACGGAGTTCATGGACAAAAACGTCGGCGTCGTGCTGGACGCGCTGAAGAAGTCGGGACTGGACCGCGACACCCTGGTGATTTACACCGGCGATCACGGCTACATGCTCGGCCAACACGGCCGATTCGAGAAGCATTGCAGTTTCGAGCCGTCGGTCCGCGCTCCGCTGTCGTTGCGCTATCGTGGGACGGATTTGAAATCCGTCCTACCAATCAAGCCAGGCAGTACGACGGCGCTGGTCGAGTTCATCGACATCGTGCCGACGGTTCTCGACTTCTGCGGCGTGAAAACACCGGCCTCCGTCCAGGGTCGCAGCCTGCTACGACTGCTGAAGGGTGAAACGAACCTCCATCGCTCGCACGTCGTCGTCGAGTATTCCGAAAACGAGGAGGCGCTGCTGCGAACGGATCGCTGGAAGCTGATCTACTGCACGGGCAAGCGCGAACGCCAGGACGGGTACACGACCGGCAAACCGCTGCCGGGGCGCACGGTGCGGCTCTACGACCTGGAGAACGATCCGGATGAAATGACGAACCTCGCAGGCAGACCGGAGCAGGCGAAGCGCGTCACCGAGATGACCGTACTTTTGGCGGAGCACATGAAGCGCACGGCACGACAGCCGGAATTGTTGCCGAAGACGGATGACGTGGATCGGTTGCTGGAGTTCTGTTTGCAGCCGCGCGATGTGACGGCGACCAAACAGGAATAAGAGTCGAGTCGCTCTTGTTTCCGTTTCGCGCATCTCGATGAGGTGCGCGAAACGGAAACAAGAAAGGCGGATAGGCCAGTTACTTTTTCACCTCGATCAGCGTCATCGTGGCATCGAAGGTGATGAACTGGCTGTGCAGCGCCCGATAGGTCGCTTCCGAACCGGGCGTCGCTGCGGTGAACTGGAGCCCCTTGTCCCTCATGTGGTCGACCAGTTCCGCGACGTTCCTGCCCTTGGCGACCCACGTGCCGTTGAAGTAGTTAATCGCGCCGGGAGCCTTCATGGCGTTGATGGAGTCCTGAACCAGGTTCAGAAAACGCTTGGACGAGATGTACTGAGACGGCGAGAGATCGCCGATGTTGGCGTTCAGCGTGTCCATCATCTGCTTGACGCTATCCTCCAAATCGCGGAGATCGCCATCGGGCACGTTCTTTTGAATCCGCAGCTGGCTCACGGCATTGGGCAGGCGCGAATCCAGTTTGCCGCGCGGCTCGGCATAGGCATCACCCATCAGCGCAGACGGCCAACCGAGCTTGTCGCCTTGCTTGAGGTTCTTTACCAAGCCGATATTCCCGACCTCGTTGGCTGGGCCGACGTTTACGAGGCTCAGGTCAATATCCTCCAGCGACACTTTCGCCCCACGGAAGGACTTCGCATGTTGGTTCTTCAGATGATTGAGCAGATCGTTGAGTGATTTGCCCGACAGTAACTCGGCGATCGGCGGATCGTGCCGGGCGCGGTTGATGGAGTTCTCGATCTCCTTCTGGTGCACTTCTTCGTGATTCGGTCGGTTCTTAAGCTCGCGCTCGGCCTCTTCCTGAATGAGCCTGCGTGTCAGTAGCCGGGAACGTGTGACCTCTTCCTGCACCAGTCTCGCCTTGCCCATCGTGACCTCGTACTGAGCGGTAGCGTTGGTCAAGTTGGCGATGGAATTGATTGAGGCAGCGTCGGAGTAGTCGCCGTAGTAAGAACCTCCCCCATAGCTGGAGGGAGACCCGGTGTAATTCGGTGTCGTCGAGAGCGTGGGGCTATAGCCCGGAGTGCCGTAGCCCGGAGTCGTCGAGAGGCTTGGACCGCCAACTAGCCCCGGGTTCGTACCCAGGTAGGGACTGGCGAGGTAGGGGTTGTAGGCGGTTGAGAGCACCGGGTTGTAACCGCCGTAGCCGCCGTAACCGTATCCCGCCGTGAGGGCCGGATTGTAGCCGTAACCCGAGACGGCTGGAATATAAGGAGCCCCGTAGCCCGCCTGGTAAGGGTTGTAGCCGAGGAGGTAGGGCGGAATGTTCGAGGCAGCACGAGCCCCAACGGAGAGGTTGTAAGCCGACTGCTGAAGGGTCGTACTGGGGAAGAAGAGGGACGGGTTCGGGTTGATCGGAGTGTAGGAGTAGAAGGCCGAACGGCCCGGCTGCGCCTGTGCCAGAGTGGCCGTCCCAGCGAGTAGGGCGAAGCTCGCCAGAGCCGCCGTGCAAAACCATCGTCCAGATGCGAACATGACGTGACTCCCCAAAGCCTGACTGTCGAGTCGAGTGTTTCGGTGCTGCGTGGACTCGGAAGAGAGGGTGTGATCCGCCCACTCGGACCATCCCGATTAGATTCTATGTTAACCGGTCGGGATCGGCGACGCAAGTAAAAGACGACGAAAGTTCTTCTCCGGATTGTTTTTCCCGGTCGTCATAAGTGTTAACCGTACTCCACCTGTACCGGTGGGAGCGATTGCCCGGATCGCGGTCATTCGCTCGGGAGCGCGGCATGATTCAAACGGAGCACCGGAGGGGTAGCACCGTGGCAGGACGGATTTGCAAATCCGTCCGGGCTATGGCGGACGGATTGCAGATCCGTCCTACCACTGCGCCACCCGCCTTTGAACCACGCCTGGAGTGGCGCGGTCAGGAAACCGCATCTTTTCGTGTCCGTTGCCCTTTCAGAGCCTGGTCCAGCGCCAGCAAGGTGTCGCACAGACCTGGGACGCGGTCGAGTTCCTCCAGCGCATACATTGCACGGCGGCGCCAGTTCGGTTTCTCGCGCCAGGTGCCGGGGACGTTCTGCGGCTCCCTCGTCTGCCAGATGTCTTCGAGAGTCGCCAGCAGAAAACCCGCTTCACCAGACGCGATGAACTCGAGTGCGGCCTTCAGCACGGCCGGCTCGGTCTCGTCCTCCTCGTCCAGGAACTTCTCACGCCGCAGTAGACCCAGCACGGCCGCGCAGACGCCCGCCGCCGTGCTTTTTCATGTTGGACGCCGTCGTCATCCAGCAGGCCCATCGCCTGGCGGTCGTCGATATCGAGGCTGGTCCAGAAGCCCGAGAATGTGGGCGTATCGTGCGTATTCATGCTGGCGACCGCGCCGGGCGCTGGAAGTTTGAACGCCAGCTGCGGATCGGGCTGCATCTCGAATTGACCAACGTACAGGCGGCGCACCGCATGGCGCGCCATCGCGGGACGGACCTGCGGCGGCACGGTGCCCAGGTCCTCGCCGACGAGGATCGTCTGGTGCCGATTCGATTCCAGACTGTAGACGGCGTACAGTTCCTCGGACTGATAGCGAACGTAGACGCCATCCTTGGGGCCGAGTTCCCGCGGCACCCAGTAGAGGCGGTGCAGACCCATCATGTGGTCGATACGCAGCATCCCCGCCAGCTGCATGTGGAGGGCCAGGCAAGCGCGCAGGTAGCGATAACCCTGCGCCCGCTGGTTTTCAGGGTGAATGGGCGGAAAGCCCCATGCTTGTCCCTTGTTGAAGAAGTTATCGGGCGGAGCGCCGCCGGAGACGCCGAGGGCAAACACACTCCGTTCGCGCCAGACGTCGTAACTGTCCGAGTTCACGCCCAGCGGGAAATCGAGGTAGAGGCCCGGCCCCGTCTTTCCGGCCGTCTCGGCGAGGGCTCGCAGCTGCTCCTGGGCCAGGAACTGGACATACAGGTGATAGCGGCGGGACGCCTCGTCGTAGTCGCCGGGCCGGATTTCGCCTTCGCGCATCCGCTCCGGCCAGTTCCACCACGTCGCCTTCTGCTGTTCGCCGGCCGCTCGGAAGCGCGGCGTAATCGTCGACACGCGGCTGCTTCCGGGCGAACTCCTCGACGGCGCCGCGGCGCGGGGAGGAGGCGGCGAACGCTCGTCCGGCCAGCAGCTCCAGGACGCGCCGCTTCGAGGCCATGAGTGGTTTGTACTCGACCAGCTCCGCCTCCTGAGCTGATCGGCACGCCTGCTGAAACGCTGCACTGCCAACGAGTGTCCGGGCTTCCGGGCAGGTTGCGAACTCGGGGGCGCGCTGGGGATCGAGGTAGAATTCGTTCCAGAACATGCGGCTGGCGGGCGAGTAGGGACTCGGCTCGAACGGTTCGTCCAGGAAGGCGGCCAAGATCGGCAGCGTACCGACCAGCCCGCCGCCCATTTTCTGCACCCAGCGGATGAGGTTTTCGAGGTCGGTGAAGTCGCCGGCCCCCCAGTTCCGTGCTGAGCGGATGGCGTAGGTCGGCACGAAGACGCCCCAGGTTCGGCTGCTGCCTTCCGCGGGAGAATAGCTCAGCATCGGGGCGGCGAGCACAAGCGACGTCCACGTCCGTTCGTTGTGCCGGACCTGGAGTTGGTGGTAGCCGATCGGCAGTGGGCCGGCGAGGTGGAGAGCGAGCACGGTATGAGGAACGCCCTCGATTTCGGCCTGTTCGCGGACGGGCAGGTTGGCCAGGGCGACGGACCATTCGTGAACGCCGCCGCTCTCGATTTCCAACCGGCACTGGAGCGTGCCGCCCGAGGCCTCGCGGGTCGGCAGCCGCAGCGTCACATCGCTGGGCCAACCGTCCCAGGCGAGAGAAACCGGCTCCATGACGCGCTGCCACATTTCCTGGTGGCGCTGGCGAAGCGCATCGACCGCGTCCTCCTCGCGCCGCACCGGGGCGCCGAGAACCTGCAGCACGGTCAGCAAGGCCTCGGGAGAGGCTTCGACACGCTGGCCGGCTTCGCTGTTGTACCACGTCTCGATTCCATACCAGTCGGCCAACTGCTGCAGTTCCTGAGATGTCGTCATCGGTTGTCGTCTCCCTGACACAAGGTCGCCCCACGAGCGGTCATTATATGGCAACATTCCGCAATCGCCGCCTCGACCCGCTGCGCGAAACGAGAAATCGCCAACGCGGTTCATTCCGCTTCACCGCGGCGTTCGATCTCATCCAGTTCGCGCAAACGGCGGTCGGCGTCGAACACCGGCGGCGGCAGCGACTCCGCCAGGTGCAGTGCCTCCGCGTGGCTCAGTCCCGCCTTCGCCACACCGGAGCCGCGGAAAATTGGTAGACCGCGGCGGAGGGCGATAATCTCGCGCCGCGTCCGACCCTTCGGCCCGTCCGGCCAGCGGCCGATCCTTTCGTGAAAATCGAAGAACAACGGCACCAGTTCGCGGATGTAACGCCAGTATCCGGGATTGTCCGTCTGCACGAAGAACTGACCGCCTGGCATCAGAGTACGGTGGACCAGTGCGAGGAACGCCGGCGTGATGAGACGCAGATGGACCTGGCCGGGATTGTAATACGGCTGCGGATGATAGCAGTGAATTTCGACCGCGGAACCCGGCGGCAGCAGCTGGCGGACGCAGCGCAGGCCGTCGCTGACGGCGCAGCGGATATTCGTCAAGCCGCGCTGGTTGCCGCGACGGGTAGCGTAGCGGATGACCACGGGCAGCACGTCGGCGCCGAGATGATCGAACTGCGGCCGCCAGACGGCGCTGCCCAGGAGGAAGCGACCGTTGCCGCAGCCAAGATCGACGACCAGCGGCGCCGACCGGCCGAAGATGGCGGGGAGGTCGAGCGGGCCATCGGCGGGTAGTTTCTTCAGGGCCGTCTGCGTCCAGAGCGTCGGCTCAAGGATTTCACCGGCGATGGGGACGCCGAACTCGCGCTCGATTTTGCGGCGCTTCTTTTCGGGCTTCATCGGCGCGTGCGCCTCCGCTTTCTCGCCTTTTTTGCACAGTGTTTGCGAATGAGAGGCGCGTGCGCGGCTCGCTGGTACACGCTCCCCGCAGGTCGAAGCAACTGCGAATTGGTGAAGTCAGCGATAAGGTCCCCGTCAACGGTGCATAGCAAACGAACGTTCGCTACTTGCGCCAATGCGAGGACGTGAGTATCATTCGAGCGGCGAGCTTTCTCCTGAGCAAATCGCTTTGTTTCTTTCTCCACCTGAGCTTCTGAGACGTGGCGTAACCTGCCTGCGCGATCAAGGTCTGCAAGACGGTCCTGAATCACCGTGATTTTGGCGTACTCATCGGTTAACCGCCCGCCGTGAACCGCGACCGCTTTTCCAGTGACGAGTGCATTCATCACCGGCAGGAAATCAGGCGTCGGGGTGGAGGAGAACACCTGCGTCGCCACACACGCATCGACGATCAGGCACATCACTCCGCCCCCCGTCTAAGCAAGCGGAAATTTTCCTCCATGAAGAAATCCCGGTAGTGGGCGGGAGCGTCGATAATGTTACCCATTTCGTCGATGTCGATCGGATAAACGGTCGTCTCCGTCCTGACGCGGTCGAAGAACAGGATCTGCACCTGCTCCGGCTTGAGTGTTCCCTTGGCGACCTCCTGCCGAACCCGATCGACGAGGAAGTCGCTGTGCGTTTCGACGAGAAGCGTATCCTTGCCAAGCGCGACCAACTCGGAGAAGAAGGTGCCGAGCGCGGCCTGAGGCCGCGGGTGCAGGTGGACCTCCGGTTGCTGGAGCAGCAAGAGGCTGTTCTCCCGGCGAATCGCACTCTGGACGATCACTGGTAACGCCTGGCTCACTCCGTAGCCGACATCGACCAGATTGACCCTCGGGCCCCCGACGGCGACTTGAACCTGGAAGGGATCGTCCGGCCCTCTTCCCAGTTCCTTGACGCTGACGTCCCGAAACAGGCCGGACTCCGCACCGAACCTCCGGAGTGCTTCTTGGAGCTGACGACTCGTCCCCGTCGATTGTTCCTCATTTAGCAGTCTTGCCAGAATCTTGGGGACGTGATCTCCTTCTGGGCTGTAAGCCTCTGAGAACTCGTCGTAGGTCCGTCGCGGTCTGGTCCGAATCGGTGCGAATGGGACAACAGAGTCGAAGGGAGTCTGCTCTAATGACTTTGCCAAATAATGAAATCGATCCCCCTTTTCGTGTTTCTTTTGCTCAGTTCCTTCTTTTCTTAGAGAAACAAAAAAAATAAACCCCAGCGCACTGAGCGAAAAGCTCTCGTCGACTCGATTCTTGACGTATGGAAGGTCACTGGTATGTATTTTTTCTTCGTCGGGGAATTCTTCCGAGGTAGCGAGGATGGCTTCTCCACCCAATCCTTCGTGACCGAATACCAGGTTGATTCGTCCATACTCGCTTCGGCCCTCGAGCCGCTGAAGGCCAGGGCTCCCACGGCCGCGTCCGTATGTGGCCCTCATCTCCTGATAATGCGGGGCACTTCCTCACCGGCAGTAAAGCCGATCGTGAATGACTCATCTCTCCCGTACTTCCCACTCTTAAACGTCGCGATTGTCTCGAACATGCCCAAGTTGAAAGGAGGGTCGTTGAATCCCGGCCGAGACGGGAAACGCTCACGGTCGAAAATGCAAGCAGCGGCGGCGAGAACGGTAGACTTGCCTGAGCTGTTCTCACCTACGAGCAACGTCAGCGGCCGGATCGGAATCGTCTGTCCCTGGGCAAAACACCGGACGTGTTCCAGATAGATACTGATCGGTTTGACCGACATGGTGTCATTCTCCGATGCGACGCCGCGTCCTCCCCGCTATTGTATAGCCGTCGCCGAGTGCTTAGGCGAGCGACAGGACTAACACTACCAGAGGGATGGAGGCGCGCCCGAGGCGGCAATACGGAGTATAACGCTTTGGGAAGCGGGTGTTACGAGATGGCCCAAAACGACTCGAAAACTGTTGCGCGATTCTCATCAATATTCGCAAAACCTAGAAACGGCGCAAATCGCATAACATTTTCGGTCGGCAGGCGCCCCCCTGTTACGTGTTACGAGATTCCCGCAGCGGGTAGATCTGAACCCGCCGCTCGCCTTACCGCCCTGCGAAGTACAGCACTTCCCCGTCGCGCAGCAAAGCGAACTCCGGCTGCGACAGGTTGAGCAGGCCCATCGCCGGGCTTAGTTGTACCACGCGCCGCTCACTCAGACGCTTCAGTCCCTCGTGGAAGGCGCCGATCGACAGGCCGGGATGTTGCCGTGCCAGGGCGTTGAACAACTCGGGCAGCGGGCAGTCCTCCGGAGCGCCGCCGTCGTGGCGGCGGTCGAGATAGTTGACGGCATCGACGACCCACGGCTGCGAGGACGCCAGCTCCGGCGGGATCAGCGGTTTCGCGGCCTCCAGGTGTTTGAGTGCCGCATCGACGCGCAGCGTCAGGGCGTCGAGACGCTGCATCCACTTCTGGGTGTCGAGTGCCAGGCGCTGATCGAACGCCGCCAGTCCGGCCCGCATGTCGTCCAGCCAGACCGGAATGGCCCGCTGATTGGCCCGCAGCAAATCGCGCAGCTCGTGCAGCGCGGCCACCGGCGACTCCTGCTCGTGAACGAAATCGACGCCGCGGGCCGTGAGCCGTACCCAGTCGAGAACCGTCTTGCCCTTCGTTTCGGTGCGGGCGATTTCGAGTAAACCGTCGCGCAGTGCCTGTGCCGCCGCCTCGCCGGAGAAGCCGATCTTGCCGGGGAATAACCCCTCCAGTTTGCCGCTGCGATACAGACGGTGTTCGCTGCTGGGGTCGAGAAGTGCCTCTTTCAGCGCCGTCATCAGGATTTCGGTGACGCGATCCATGTCCCTTGCTCCTTGCAGCGAACACACTACCCGGTAAAACGGTCTGTTGTACAGGGCAACCGCGGCATTGTTTAGCCGCGAGCTTCTGCGAGCGTTGCCCGGGTAGCGCTCGCAGAAGCTCGCGGCTAAACGATCATCCCGAGATTGATCGACATGACCACCACTCCCGCGCCCAAGCGCATCCTCAGCGGCGTCCAACCGTCGGGCAAGCTGCACCTCGGCAACTACTTCGGCGCCGTTCGCCAGCACATCGCCTTGCAGAACGAGGCGGAGTGCTTCTATTTCATCGCCGACTATCACGCCCTGACGACCATCCACGACGCGGAAACACTGCGGCAGAACTCGCTGGACGTCGCCCTGGATTACCTGGCCCTCGGACTCGACCCCGACCGCGCCGTCTTCTTCCGCCAGTCCGATGTTCCCGAGGTTACCGAACTCGCCTGGATTCTCGGCACGGTGACGAACATGGGCCTGCTGGAGCGGGCGGTGTCGTACAAGGAGAAAGTGGAGAAGGGCATCGACGCCAGTGTCGGCCTGTTCACTTATCCCGTGCTGATGGCCGCCGACATCATCATCTACCGTTCGCACCTCGTTCCGGTCGGCAAGGACCAGGTGCAGCACATCGAGATGACGCAGGACATCGCCGAGAAGTTCAACCGCCGCTTCGGCGAGGTCTTTCCCATTCCCGAACTATCGGTTGGACAAGGAATCGAAGGTGCCGGGCATCGACGGCCAGAAGATGAGCAAGTCCTACGGCAACACGATCGACATCTTCGCCGAGGGCAATCCGCTGAAGAAGACCGTCATGGGCATCGTGACCGACAGCACGCCGGTCGATGCCCCGAAGGACCCGGCGAAGTGCAACGTCTTCGCGCTCTACAGCCTGTTCGCCACGGAGGAGGAGAAGACGGCACTGGCGGCGCGCTACCGAGCTGGCGGCCTGGGCTACGGCGAGGTGAAGAAGATGCTGCTGGAGAAGATCAACACGCACTTCGGCCCGGCGCGCGCGAAGCGCAAGCAGCTGGCGGCGAATCCGGAGCATGTTGAGACGGTCCTGCGCTCCGGGGCGGCGAAGGCACGGGCCGAGGCACGCAAGACGATGGCGCTGGTGCGTGAAGCGGTGGGGATGAAGGCGGGGCCCGTGGGGTGAGAGCGGTCTGGCAGGCACCGGGGCGCTCGGTTAACATTGGGGAGTCCGAACCCGATACAGAAGTGAGAACACCATGCAAAACACTGCTGCGGAAGTCCAGTCGCTGAGCCATTTCAAGAAGCACACGGGAGACATGCTAGCCCATCTCAAGGAAACGGGCGAACCGATCGTGCTGACAGTCCACGGCAAGCAAGAGGTGGTCGTGCAGGACGCTGAATCGTATCGGCGATTGGTCCGACAAGCGGCACGTTCAGAGATGATGGAGTTCATGCGGAGGAGTATCGCTGATGCCGACGCAGGCCGAGTGAGGCCAGCTATCGAGGCTATCGAGTCCCTGGGTAAGGAATTGTGAGCTTCGAGCTTGTAATCACTGATGCCGCATTTTTCGACATTCGCCAATCGCTTCGTTGGCTATCCGAGCGCAATCGGGCTGCCGCGCTTCGTTGGCATGCGTCGCTGCTGGCTCACGTCCGTTCGCTCGCGGAAAACCCGGAGCGCTGCCCTCTCGCTACCGAAGATGAATTGGCCAACCTGGCAATCCGAGAGTTGTGGCACGGCAAACGCTCACGCATGCACCGCATTCTCTACCGGATACAGGGCGAAGTGGTGCAAATTCTGCGTTTCCGACATGCCTCGCAGGATCAACTTTCCGTCGAAGACGTCGGACTTTCTGAACCGGACGGCTGATGGCGGTTCCATTGGGGTGAGGACATGACGGAAGCGGAATGGCTGACCTGCACCGACCCGAAGCCGATGTTGGAGTTCCTGCGCGGCAAGGCGAGCCACCGGAAGTTGCGGCTGGCTGCTTGCGCTTGCTGTCGGAAGATCACTTCGTTATTACCGGTTCGTTTAAGCCGAATGGCTGTTGCAGTGGCGGAACGCTACGCCGATTGCGAGGTTGGAGCCGACAAGCTACGGTATGCTTGGAACGCAATCCAGAGAGCAGTAAAAAGATGCCACTGCCAAATGCGTGATCTAACCGCTGAAAAAACTGCGCTTTTTGCCATCACCCTGCTTACTTCAGAAAATGCGGCCCACCTGGCGTTCATAGGTGATTCAGTCAACTGGGCTTTAAGGCTAGCGAGCGGAGGGGAACCGCCGACCGAGGGACGGTTCAACTGGGCTTTAAGGCTAACCGGAGGAGGGGAACCGCCGACCGAGGGACATTTCAACGAGCCGGGTCTGATTCGCGATGTTTTCGGTAACCCGTTCCAGCCGTCCTCGATTTCGCCACTTGCACGCGCACGGAACAATTGCACGATTTTGAAGCTCGCCCAAGGCATCTACACTGATAACGCCTTCGACCGCCTCCCCATTCTCGCCAACGCCCTCGAAGACGCCGGTTGCGACAACGCCAACATCCTCGCCCATTGTCGCGGCGGCGGGGAACACGTGCGCGGCTGTTGGGTCGTCGATCTGATCCTCGGCAAACAGTGAATCGAGTGTTCGGGGGCGCAGTGAGGAAAACACAGGGGGTCACGCTATGACGCAAGCGGAGTGGCTGGCCTGCACAGATCCCCAGGCGATCCTGGAGTCCCTGGGCAGCAACGCAACCGAACGCAAGGTGAGACTATTCGTCGTCGGATGCTGTCGGGCCTTGTGGCACTCGATGAACGAATCGCTCCGCCACGTGGTCGAGGTGGGCGAACGATATGCAGACGACCCAGACGGCCTCGGGCAAGAAGCCGATGAAGCTGCGCGGCTAGCTCTTGACCAGGGCGGCGAAAGCAATCCAATCGCATTTGCCGCCTGGCACACCGTTGCGTTGTGCATGGAGCCTGAGAGTTTTTATCAGATCGCCGTGAGCATGCTGACCGAAGCCGACCCGATTCTTGGGGGATGGTCGCCTCGAGTTCTCCTGCGGTGCATCTTCGGCAATCGCTTTCGTCGTGCTGGCATCGACCCCCTGTGGCTGACCCCTAACGTAGTCGCCCTCGCTGGCACCATCTACGACGACCGCGCCTTCGACCGTATGCCGATTCTCGCCGACGCCCTCGAAGACGCCGGCTGCGACAACGCCGACATCCTCGCCCATTGTCGCGGCGGCGGCGAACATGTGCGCGGCTGCTGGGTCGTCGATCTCCTCCTCGGCAAGAAGTAAGATGCCCGATGAAGGAGGGACGATCGATGCGTCTCAAGTTGATCTTTCGGCGTGAAGAGGACGGCCGTTACTCCGCAGCAATTCCCGCGTTGCCGGGATGCTATTCCGGCGGCGATACTCTGGAGGAAGCACGGGTCAACATCCGTGAGGCTGCCGCAGGCTGGCTCGATGCGAATGACGAACGCCAGCCGTTCGATGGCGAAGCGTGTCCTGCCGACCTGATCGAAAGCATCGAGTTGTGAACCTCTCGCCATCCTTGCGATGCTACCTCCCCCCTCGTAAAGTGTTAAGATCATGGAGGATTCTGCCAACCATCATCCGGACGAGGGGGTTGTCGTGGGTCAAGTTAATGTGGACCCGATCTGTGTCGTCATCGGCAGGACACGCCACAAGATGGTCCAGGCCGAGATTCAGGAAGCCGCCCGGCAGGGGGCGAAGTTCATCGAGCTGCGCCTCGACTTCCTCGCCAAGCCGCCCGACTTCAAACGGCTGCTCCAGGATAAACCCTGCGCCATCCTCGCCACGGTGCGCCGGCCGGCCGACGGCGGCCGTTGGGCGCATCCCGAGGACGCCCGCCGTCTCCTCCTCCGCCAGGCCATCGTCGGCGGCGTCGATTGGGTCGATCTCGAATCCGACGTGATCGCCGCCATTCCGCGCTTCGGCAAGGTCAAACGCATCGTCAGCTACCACAACCTGGACGGCGTGCCGAAGGACCTGGAAAAGATCCACGAAGCGATGTGTAAGGTGGACGCCGACGTCGTCAAGATCGCCGTCCGCGCCAGATCGGCGACCGATAACCTGCGCGTCCTCGATCTGCTCCGGTCGCCGGCGAAGCCGACGGTCGCCTTCTGCATGGGTGACATGGGCTTGCCGTCGCGCATCCTCGGCGCCAAGTTCGGTGCCCCGTTCACTTATGGCGCCTTCAACCCGGAACGCGGCATCGCTCCCGGTCTGCCGTCGGTGCGCGATTTGCGGTCGATCTACTTTTACCCGCAAATCACGGCCGAGACGCAGATCTTCGGCGTCCTCGGCAACCCGGTCACGCACAGCCTCAGTCCACTCATCCACAACAAGGCTTTCCGCCAGCTGGGCATCGACGCGGTCTACCTGCCGTTCCGCGTGCCGCGCAGCGACTTCCTCACGGTGGTGAAGGCATTCGAGCGGTTGAACATCAAGGGCTACAGTGTCACGATCCCACACAAGGAATCGGCCGCGACCCTGGCGGATGTGAAGGACGACGCCGTGACGCGAACCCAGGCAGCGAACACGCTGGTCAAACGCGACGCCTGGAAGCTCAGCGGCTCGGCGACGGCGGTCACGCTCGGAACGCCTGCCGCTTCGCCCCCGGCTGAGAACGGGTTCACGGCGTACAACACCGATTACCAGGGCGTGATCGAGGCGCTGCGCAACAACCTGCCGACCGATCCGCCGCCTCCCGATCCCCATCGGCCTCTTGCCGGACGCACGGCGTTGATCCTCGGCGCCGGCGGCATTGCCCGCGCGGTCGCTTTCGCTTTGCTCAGCGAAGACGTGGTGGTGACGATCACCAACCGTACACCGGAGCGCGCCGAGAAACTGGCCGCGGAGGCCCACTGCAAGTACGTCGAGTGGGGGGCGCGGCACAACACTCTGTGCGACCTGCTCGTCAACTGCACCGCCGTCGGCATGCATCCAAACCTGGACGAGATGCCCGTGCATCACAGCTTCCTGAAGAGCGGTCTACTCGTCTTCGACACGGTCTATACCCCGGAGACGACGCTGTTGGTGAAGGAGGCGCGCGAGCGCGGCTGTCACGTCGTCACGGGCGTCGAGCTGTTCGTCCGTCAAGCGTCCTTGCAATTCAAGTTGTTCACCGGCCGCGAAGCGCCGATGGAGCTGTTCCGCAAGCTCATCAAGCAGGTGCTCTCGCCGGTCACGATCAAAGAGGACTCCGAAGACCCGGACATGGAGAGACAAGGAGACAAGGAGACAGGGAGACAAGGAGACAAGGAGACGCCATGAAGCCCGCGCCGAACGAAGATTCGCCCCACGACAGTCCTCGTCTCCTTGTCTCCTTGTCTCCCTGTCTCCTTGTCTTCCTCATCGGCCCGCGCGGCAGCGGCAAGAGCACCGTGGCCCGCCTCCTGGCCGCACGTCTCGGCTGGGACTGGCTCGACGCCGACCACGAACTCGAACGCCGCCATAGCCGCACAATCCGTGACATCTTCGCCACGGAAGGGGAACCTTCTTTCCGCGATAAGGAGAGCGCCATCCTCGCCGACCTGTGCCGGTTGCGGCGGCACGTCGTCGCTACCGGCGGCGGCGTGGTGCTGCGGCCTGAGAACCGAGAGAGGATGCGGACCTCCGGCCAGGTTATCTGGCTGACCGCCGATCCTGCGATCCTCGCCGCCCGTCTCGAAGCCGACGCCGCGACCGCCGAGCGCCGCCCCTCGCTCACCGGCATGACCGCGGCTTCGTCGGTGCAGGAGATCGACGCGGTTCTCAAGGTCCGCGAACCGCTGTATCGGAGCTGCGCCGATTTCATCACCGCGACAGCGGGTCGTTCACCTGAAGCCGTGACTGAAGAGTTACTGAACTGGTGGAATGCGGAGAGCGGCATACAAACTAACCACAGAGACACAGAGACACTGAGAAAACGGCGGACAGACGAAAGATAACGGCTGTTCATTCTTTTCCGCGTTCCGCACTGGGCTGTGGATGCTCTACTTCGTCCTCGCGATCGTGTTCCTGTTCGGCGCCTGCGTCGGTAGCTTCCTCAACGTCTGCGCTTACCGGCTGCCCTTTGAAAAGAGCGTCCTCTGGCCCGGCTCGCGCTGCGGCAGCTGTTTGCAACCGGTACGCTGGTACGATAACCTGCCCCTGCTGAGCTACTGGCTGTTGCGCGGCCGGTGTCGTGATTGCGGGGCGACGTTCTCCTCACGTTACTTCTGGGTCGAGTTGGCGACCGGCCTGGCCTTTCTCGGCCTGTTCTATCTCGAAGTCATCCTGAACGTCCTCGACCTGCCGCTTATTCGCAAGGAAGCGGCGAACATTGCCGATGGCTTGATTCCTGCCGCGAGTGATCGCCGTATTCGTCTATCACGCCGTCCTGCTTCGGTTTCCTGTTCGCCGCGTCGCTGTGCGATCTGGAACACATGGAGATCCCGCTGTCGCTGACGATGACCGGCACCGTCGTGGGGTTGGTCGGGTCGATGATCTTCCCGTGGCCCTATCCCGCAGACCCGCCGGCACCGCTATTCGATCCGACCACGAAGAGGCTGTTTGAGGGACTCTATCCGTGGCCGGTGTGGCACGACTTGCCGGCGTGGATGCCGCAAGGGAGCGTGCAATTGGGACTGGCGACGGGGCTGGCGGGGGCGGCGATGGGCGATCGCGATCCTCCGCGGCATTCGCTTCCTGTTCGGTCTGGGCCGCGGCATGGAAGGGTTGGGCGTCGGCGATGCCGACCTGATGATGATGGCGGGTGCTTTTGTGGGTTGGCAGCCGATCCTGATCGCGTTCTTCGCGGCCATCCTGCCGGGGCTAGTGCTTGGCATTTTACAAGTGATGCTGCGCGGCAATCAGGCGATGCCGTTCGGACCGGCGCTGGCGATCGGCGTGATGCTGACGCTGCTGACGTGGCCGGCGATCGGAGCGGCACTTCCGCCTGGTGTTAAACAACGCCGGTTTTCTCAGTGATGACGGCTGCCCTGGGTGCCGTGCTGCTGCTGGTCATCAGCTATATCCTGCGGCTGATTCGCGGCCGTCCGGAGGAATAAATCACGATGAGTTTAGCCGCGAGCGCCGAGTCCCAGCGCTCGCGGTTAAGGAACATTGACGAAATAACTTCCGTGCCAAACGCTACGCTCTTGGTCGCGTAGCGACCCTTTGACGGTAGACCGGCCTTTCAAGGCCGGTGTTGCGATCGAGCCATGCGATGGCGTCGCGTAGCGACGCTTGAGATGTCGCACCAGCCGGGGAAGCTCACGTGTCGCTACGCGACACACACTTTTCCTGCTGGTCTGAACCGGGCGTTGAAACGCCCGGCTACCGTCAGAAGGTCGCTACGCGACCGAGTAGGACACCGGCCATGAATTCATTTGGCACGGAAGTTATTTCGTCAGCGTTCCTAAACAGTTCGTCACTTCTTCCCCAGGCAGTACAGCATCCCGCCGCGGGTGCCAATGAGCACTCGTTCGCCGACCACCGCGGGCGAACCGGTTACCTCGTCTTCGAGAGGAATCCGCTGGATTTCCCGACCCGTCGCCAGATCGAGAACGTAGAAGTTCTTGTCGCCAGAGCCGACATAGACTCGCTGCCCGACGATGACCGGCGACGATTCAATCCGGCCTTTGGTGAGGAAGCTCCACTTCATCTGACCCGTGATCCGATCGAGGCCATAGACGCGCTTGTCACGACTGGCGGCCACCACCATCTTCTCCGTCGCGGCAATCGAGGCAGCGAATTGCTGCCCGCCTTTCGCCGGCTCGAACGTCCATTCCACCTTTTTGTTCTTCCAGTCCACCGCCTGCACTTGATGCACCATGGTGCCGAGGTAGACGCGATCCTTGACGATCGCCGCTGTCGCTCCAACCTGGCCGGCCAGTTCGATGGGGTCCTGCTTCTCCATGCCGTTGGCCAGGTCGATGACATGCAGCGCACTGTCGCAGCCGGCGACGAACGTCACTCCCCCGGCGACGGCCGGAGTGGCCATCACCGGCCCGCCCGGCACCTTGAACGTCCACTTCATCTTTCCATCCTTCGTGAGACAGTACAGCGACTCGTCCCCCGATCCGAAGAGTATGAGGTCCTGCGTGAAGTTGGCGCCGGAGGAGATTTCCGCCCCCGTTGCGAAGGTCCAGCGTTTCTTGCCGTTGGCGGCGTCGATGGCGTGAAAGATCCCATCCGTGTCGCCGATATAAACCGTATCACCCTTCACGGACGGCGACGCCTTGAACCCCACGTTCTTGTCAACCTGATATTTCCATTTTTCCTTGCCGGTGGCGAGGTCCAGAGCGAAGAGATAATCGTCCATCGCTCCGACGTAGACGACGCCTTTCGCCACGGCGGGAGCGTTCTCGATGCTGCTCTCCCTGCCCTTGAGTCCTTGGCCGTGAAGGTCCAGAGGATTTCGAGCTTGTCCGGCAACGTCGTTTCGGCGACGCCGGTCTGGAGTGCGTTGCCGCGGAACAACAGCCAGTCGGCATCGGCGGTACGGGCAGGAACGCTGAACGCGGCCGCCAGTAGAACCGCCAGGAACCCCAAGCGTGTAAAGACGGACATTGCAGCGACCCTCCGCGAGATTGCCTTCGTTTAGCCGCGAGCGCTTGAATCCAGCGCTCGCGGCTAAACGGGACCAGTTCACAGCGCCATTTCATACAGACGCAGCAACTCGGCCTCGCCGACTGGAACCGGGTTGAAACGTCCCGTCCACTGGTCGGCGGCCTCCAGAGCCAGGATCGGCAGAATCGTGGGACTGACGCCGCAGTCCGAGAGCTTCGTCGGCAGGTTAGCCAGGTGCAGCAGATCGGTTAACCGCTGCGCCAGCACCTCGCCGGCCGCGGCCGCATCGCCGTTGAGCAATCCCACCTGATGGACCAGATCGGCATACAACCCGCTCACCGCCGGCGTGTTGAACCGAACGACGTGCGGCAGCAGGATGCCGATGGCGACGCCGTGAGTGATGCCGTAGTGAGCGGTCAGCGGATTGGCGCAGGCGTGGCAGGCACCCAGCATCGAGTTTTCGATCGCGACGCCGGCGTAATGGGCGCCGAGCTGCATGGCACCGCGGCCGGCGAGGTCAGTCGGCGTTTTCAGCACCGTCTCGAAGTTTCCGGAAAGGAGCCGCCACGCTTCCCGCGCGAAGGTCTGCGCCAGGGATTGCGCCGGGTCGAGACATACGATTCGACGGCGTGCGACACCGCGTCGATCGCCGTCACCACGGTTACCGAGACGGGTTGAGAAACCGTGACCGCGGGGTCGAGGAGCGCGACGCGGAAAGCGACTTTGCGATCGCCGCAGGCCATCTTCAGATGCGTTTTCTCGTCGGCGATGAGGGCGTAGGATTGGGCCTCACTCCCCGTGCCGGCGGTCGTCGGCACGCCGATGGACGGTAGCATGGGCCGGGTCGCCTTGTTCAGCCCCTTGTAGTCGGACATCTTGCCGCCGTTGGTCAGCAGGAAGTTGACCCCCTTGGCGCAGTCCATCGAGCTGCCGCCGCCGACGGCGACGATCAGATCCACCTGATGCCGTTTGGCAAACTCGAGCGCCGCGGCGACGTGCCGGGTCGTGGGGTTCTCCTCGACGCCGTCGAACAGGAACGTTTGCAACCCAGCGCCGTGCAACGATGCCAGTGCGCGCTGCGGATGGCCTGCCGCTTCCAGGCCCGGATCGGTGACGACGAGAATCCGGCTGCCGCCCAGCTCGCGCGCACACTGGCCGAGCCGTTGGATCGCACCCGCTTCGAAGATCACCCGCGATAGCGGGTGGTAATCGAACGACGGCAGTGCGACACCGACCGGGGCGGACGGCGTGCGGTGCGCGGCGGATAGTGAGACGGATTTCATCTGCTCGTTCGATTCCAGGAGGGAGAGGCTCCCCTATATCTCGGTTTCTTCGCGGATGATACGAGGGATGTCTCGTGACCCGTGCAGGAACCGAAGGACTTCGATCGTGTCACCAACCGGACGGAAGACGATCACATAATCGGAAACGGCAATCGTGCGAAAACCAGGCATGAGATCATCGCGCGCCCGTCCGATCATGGGAAACGCAGCCAATTGCTCGATGGCCGCCCGGTACTCAGCGACCAGGCGTCGGGATGCTAAGTTGCTCCGGCGCTCCCGAACCTGTCCCGCCTCCTTCAAGTCGGCCCGTGCCTGTCGGCTGATGCGAGGCTTGCTCATCGCCGGCTCGCCTTTCCTCGTCCAGTTCTCGGTCGATCTCGGCCTGAAGTTCGGCAAAGAACTCGTCGGTCATCTCGTACGTTTCACCGCGATCCGCCTGTTCCACGCCGATCATGATCTCGCGCCTCATTACAGTAAGTTTCTTCTCGCGGTAAAACGACAGAAGCGCCAGCACCAGTTCCTGAGGCGATGGAAATGCACCGTCCGCGATTTCGTCGGCGACGAAGCGTTCCAGCTCAGGCGTGAGAGTGATTTCCATCGTTCAGAGTCTCCTGCGGTCGGGTGTTCCTGGACGTACTTCACAACTCTGTTTCTTCGCGAACAATCCGGACCACATCGCGCGATCCGTGGAGAACCCGCAACACTTCAATCGTCTCACCCGCCGGTCGAAAAATGGCGACATAATCGCCGATTGCTACGCTGCGCAATCCCGGCAGGATGTCGTCGCGCTGTCGCCCGGCGAGGGGAAACTGAGCCTGGCTATCAACCCGACTCATGATCTCCGCATGAACGCGACGGGCATTCTCTCGATTGCGCCGACCGAGCCTAAACACGATCTCCTCCAGGTCATCCTCCGCCTGGCGCATCCAGATCGGGGCATTCATGAGGGATTGGCCCCTTCAGCCTCCACACGAGCCATCGCTCGATCCCAGATGGCTTGAGCGCGATCCGGTGTCATGCGAACTCCTTCACCTCGCTCCGCCTGATCCAAGCCGATCTGAACCGCTTGACGCAGTTCCTCCAGTTTCCTTTGACGATCCTCTGTTTCACGCAGTAATTCCAGGCCGGCCTGGACGACGTCTGTCGCCGTTGGGTACGAACCACTTGCGACCTTGTTCGCTATGTACCGCTCCAGTTCCGGCTTCAGTGTCACGTTCATCACATCGGTCTCCGGAGTACAACGATCCTCCCCATTGTACCGCACTTCTCGTTCCTCTCTACAGCAGTCTCGACTGCTAAGAAGCTATTTCAAAACTGGCGAGCCGAGCCCCGTAAGGGGCCGGTTAGATGACAATAGGCCGCAACCCGACTGCTTACGCAGCTCGGCTCGCCGATTTTGAAACAGCTTCTAAGCCGCAAGCGGCGAAGATTGCTCACTCTGGCAGCGATCCTTCGAACTGGAATGCCCGCGCTCGGAACAGGAAATCGACGATGCTTCCCTCGTGCGGCTGGAGCCAGTTCAGCTTGATCGTCGGGATCGGTCCCAGATTTAGACGGTCGATGTGCGTCGCATCAATCAACGCTCGCTGGAATTTTTTGTCCTCGGTGATCGCCGAGCAGACCAGCGTCGGGCCGATCTTCTCCAGCATCTGCTCCTGCGGGCACTTCACGACGGTGCAGAAGGGGAACATGTACTCCTTCTTCGACATCGCGGTATCGGGACTGTCGCTGTGCATGACGGTGGGCCGGAGATAGTCGTACCGCTCCTTCTTGACCAACCGTGTACCGTACTTGGCCGTCATGTCCTTGACGCCGGATTCCTTCAGGGCGGCGTCGATGTCGGCGTTGACGCCGTCGGCCTGGCCGGGAACGGTGAACGCCGCGATGGCGGACTTGGGGTCCTCCGGCGGCAGCGGCGTCACCGGGCCGATACGGGCGGCCATCGCCTCGGCGATCTTCTCGGTGTGGCGCGACGCCCAGACGCCCGAACAGTTGATGCAGCCGCGGCCGCTGTTAATGAAGACGCTGTCGCACATGATGTCGAGGTACTTCTCCCACTGATCGACCTTGTCGTCGCCCAGCAGGATCTTGCTGAAACCGGGACCGTGTGCCTGGACGCGCGGATTGCCCTTGTAGCGCTCGACGGTGGGGGTGCCGCCGAAGATCAGGCTGCGCGGGCAGTGTTCGAGGACGGCCGCACCAATGTCGCCGAGGCCGGGGTAGATGGCGATGGCCTCCTTCGGTACGCCGGCCTGATAGAAGGCGTTGGCCATGCGGTAGGGCGTCCAGGGTTCCTGCGGCCCCGGCTTGAGGACGAGGCCGACCTGCAACGCAATGATCGGCAGCCAGAGCGTATGCACGCCGGGCGAGTTCGACGGCAGAACCATGCCGAGCACAGGCGATTGGGCCTGGTAGCTGACCGGCACGCCGCGCGCTTCGACGCCATAGCCGCGGCTGAGGATGTTGAGGTCCAGGCCGCGCGTCAGCGAATCGAGGATCTTGTCCATGTTGCCGAGCACGAAGTTGTTCTTCTCCATGTTGAACTTGCACATGTGCTCCGGCAGGCCGGTGGTGGCCGACTGCATGCGCGCGAACTGGTCCGGCGTTTGCGTGCCGTCGCCCAGCGGCAGCTCGGCCTTGGCAAACAACTCGCCGGCTTTTTTCATCATCTTGCAGCAGCTCGGCGATCGGGATCTGCCGCAGCACGTCGCGGGCGCGCTGGGCATGGCGCATGTCGCGCTCGACCAGGGCGGCATTGGCCCGCCCGACCTCGGCCAGCACTTCGCCCGTGGCGAAGTGGACGACCTGATCGACCTCGATGCTCTTGTACGGTTCGCCCCAGCGGAGGACGGGGATGTGGATCATGAGAGGGTTCCTTTGAGAATCATCAATCGTCGTTCAACTTGGTTCGCGCGATCAGTTCTCGCGCCGATGTGGCGTCGGGTTCCTCAAGTGGTGGCTTGAGCGGTTTGTCATAGCCAACCCAAAGCGGATAGCGACCGCCGTCATAGGCGGCTGTAAAGCACTTCTGGATGTCTAAAACCACATCATTCCGATTCCAAGGAATCGGAATGCCGGGCACGATATCGTGCAACGGAACTGGGACCAGGGGCAACGGCTCACGCACCGAAACCGTCCAAACAGCCGTCATCGTTTCGAAAGCGTGCGTTTCTGCGATGACGTAATCACTCGGCGGGAAGGGATCGATTCCGGGAGGCAAACGCATTCCGGACCGCGTCAAATCAATTTCGACCCAGTTTATTCCCTGAGCGGATCGGTCTTTTCGGCGCGACAAGTAAGCATCCTGGGCCGGGCCACTCACCTTCTGTTGGGGTGAAATCAGGTCGACGATGGTCGTCGCACCACTCTTCCGAAGCTCATGCACGCGGAGAAAGCGGTGGCGCTTCCCCATCGCATCGCTCCACTCTTCTTCATCGATCAAGGCCGCAAAGCGCTCGGGCAACTTGGGATTCAACTCCCCATGGATCGCCACGAGCAGCCTTAGCTGCACGTCGGGCCAAACGTCCGGGTTTTCCAGATACGGGTCCATTCCCGGAAACGGCGACGACATGCCATGACTCCCCGAACATCAGCAGGCTTACAGCTGGCACGACAACCAGCAGAAATTCACTTGGCTGGCCTAATGCGGTACTCGTAGGGAGCGACTCGGATGATCTCCATGTTGTCGCCGGGAACGAGCTTGTGTTTTTTCACAAACCGCTTGAATTCTCCGTGAGTAGATCGCAGGTTTTTGTGTCTCTCGCTAATGTCAGTGGTTATCCGGCCAACACCCTCGAATTCTACTATGAGATGTTTGGCGGCAGTCTTTCCGTTCGCCCCGACACAGTCAGTTGGCCAGAAGTCATCCAACGGTTTGATGTTAATGTATCCGTTCTTGATATCTCCTTCGGTGATTGTTGCCTGACGGATCGAAACCGGGTCGGCAATCCGAACGCGCTCGAGCGGCCCGGTTACGTTGGCCTGAGCATCGGCGATGAACTGCTTCAGCGAGAGTACCGGAACCGGGCAGGTGTCCCAGTCATGATCCCAGCAGACGATAAGGTCGCAACCTTCTGGATCATGGCCATGCAACTTGAAATTGCTGCTCTTGAATTCCAACTCGATACCCACTCGCTCCCAACCTTTGTCGACGCGTCGTCGAGCGATGCAATCGGGGAATGCAGCGCGTATTTCCTCTACGATGAACCCCAAATCTTCGCTGATCTTGGAGAATAATCCAACGACACCCATTTCGTTAACTGGACCGTAGACAAAACCGCGAAAGTTAATCACATCGCCTACGATACTGGATCTGGCCATGTGAACCTCGCTTTTCTTACAGGCTTCGCTCGCCGCATTCGCCGCAGTGCTCCATCGAGCTACTCTTCACTCATCGTCCAGTTCGGGGTGATACGTCGGTTTAGCCCTGCCCTTGTACTTGATCTGCACTCGGATCGTGCCCTGCGTTTCGGCGGCGGCGGTGGGATGTAAGCATCCCAGTCCAAAACCTCACCGAGTTCATCGTGGGGCAACGGCTCGGCAGCCTTCTTCTCGGCCACGTCCAATTCTCGTTCTTCGTTCATCGCAGCACCTCCTGCTCTCAGTATACCCCCACCGTCGTCGTCGCCGCGATCTCATGGAACGGCCGCACCCCACTGACGCCGTACCACGGATACTTCGCATACGGCGGTTCGCGCTCGCCTTCGTCGCGCTCGGCGAAGCGCGGCACGAAGAACTCCTTTGTCAGCGTCGTCAGCAGCACGCGACCAGTCTGGCCGACCTCGACCACCTTGTTGTAATCCTTGAAGTCCACCACTTCCGCGACGGCACGCGGTTGCGGCGGATAATAGGCGATCTTGTAGTTCGTCTCCGGCGTCGGCATGTCGGCGGCGGCGAGGCCCATCAGCGTGTTGCCGTAGGTCGGAGCGATGTAGGTGTCCTTGTTGAGATATTCCTCGATCGTGAAGCGAATCCACTGCGAGGTCATCTCGGTGCCGCCGCAGAAGATCCCGGTGATGCCCTGCTTGGCGATGCTCGAGCCTTCCTTCTCCAGCCGTTGACACAGGGCGTCGAGCAGCTTCGGCGTCGTGAACATGCACTTGATGCTGTGCCCGGCGGAGAGGATCGTCATCGCCTGGTCGATGCAATGTTCTTGATAGGCTTTCAGGTGCTCCATCCACCCCTTCTTGATGACCTTCACGACCCAGCGTGGATCAAGGTCGATGCAGAAGCAGATGCCGCCGCGATGCTGGCACATGTGCTCGACAGCCAGGCGCAGGCGGCGCGGGCCGGAGGGGCCGAGCATCAGCCAGTTCGTCTTCTTCGGGAAGAACTTGTCCGGCAGCGTGTCGCTGAATTGTTCATAGTCGATGCGGAAATCGTCGGCGACGACGCGGCTCTTGGGTATGCCGGTGGTGCCGCCCGTCTCGAAGACATACCACGCCTTGTTCGCCAGCGCCTTGGGAATCCAGCGCTGCACCGGGCCGCCGCGCAGCCATTCGTCCTCGAAGAAGCCGAAGAGCTTGAGATCGTCGAAGCCCTGCACGTCCTTGAGCGGGTTGAACTTGTACGACTTGGCCTTTTCCAGCCAGACCGGTGTGCCCGTGTCGGGATGGAAATGCCATTGCACGATCTCACGCACGTGCTTGTCGAGCTTTTCACGGGCGTCGTGAACACTTTGGGGGGTGGCGGCGGACACGTTGGATCCTCGGTCAAATGTGTCAAAACGGTTGGGTCGTTTAGCCGCGAGCTTTTGCGAGCGCTGAGTCAGCGCTCGCAAAAGCTCGCGGCTAAACGGTTATTTCTTCTCGGCGAGGGCAAACAGGTGCGTGCGGTTGGTCACGAACAGCACGCCGTTGGCCGCGACGGGCGCCGTTTGCAGCGGATTATCCATGTCGATCTTGGTCGGCGCCTTCAGCTCCTTGCCGACCTGGAAGACAAACATGCCGCCGTCGCAGCCCATGAACACCTTGCCATCGACATAATACGGCGAAGACCAGGCGCTGTCCGACAGGTCGAAACGCCAGTATCGTTGACCCGTCTTCGCATCGAGGCACTGGAGGAACCCGGCGAACTCCGCGGCGTAGACGAGGCCATCGTGGACCGCACAGTTACTGAGTGAGCGACCAAAGACGAGTTCGCGCTCGTTCTTCGGCGGCTTGGGGACGGCGAGGCCGCCGTGGTGCCAGACGAGGGCCGAATCTTTGTTCCTCGGATCTTTCGGATCGAACTTGGGGTTCGTGTCGTCCGGAGCGCTGAAGGGCGAGACGTCCTTGTCCTTGGTGGTGGGCTTCTTCGTGATGTCGATGCACCACAGTCGCCCCACGCCGTCGCCGTCTTCGGGGTTGGAGGATACAGGCACGTACAGTTTCTTGTCGTACACGACCGGCGTGGCGATGATGTAGCCGCGATTGCCGCGGCCGCCTGGCTTGAAGACGGCCGCCTTCGGGTTGACGTCGAACCTCCAACGCAGCGATCCGGTCTTCGCCTCGAACGCGTAAATGAAGCCATCGCCGCCGCCATAGATGACGAGCATCTCGCCGTTGGCCTCGGCGGCACACGGACTCGACCACTGGCCGTCCATGATCCTGTCGCCGGGGGAGTTGTCCGACCACGCCAATTTGCCAGTCTTCTTGTTGACGGCGATGAGGCTCGGTGCCGCAGGATTCTTCGGCTTGTTGTCGCTGTCAGTCGAGCAGCCGTTCGACGTCAGGACGTACACCAGATCGCCGAGGATGAGCGGAGAACTGTTTGGAGAGCTGCCGGACAGGCCGGCGGGATAGACCTTCAACTCCTTCATCATGTCGAGCGACCACACGATCTTGCCCTTGCCGGTCTTTTCATCGCCTTTCACGTCGGCGCAAATCAGCTCGCAGCGGTTGCTGACATAGTAGAGCCGATTGCCCTCGACGGCTGGGCTGGACAGCACGCCCATGTGCTCGGTGTCGATCGCGCCGTCGTTCTTGTCGTGGACGATCTGCCAAAGGAACTTGCCGTCGGACTCGCGGAAGCACATCAGCACGCCCTTGTCGCCCTTGATGGCCGGGTCCGCGGCTCCTCGTTGTTGGTGCCGACGAAGACACGGCCGCCGGCGACCACGGGACCGCCGTAGGAGTAGTTGCCGAGCTTGGCGACCCACTTGACGTTCTTCTCCTTGCCCTTCTCGATGCTCCAGGTCGCCACGATGCCCTTCTCGGTCGTATTGGCCATGTTGCGATTGATGGTGCCGCCGAGCATCGACACAGTGGACGGATCGGCCGGCTTGTCGTCGGCCGGATCGCTCGGCGGAGCGTACTGTTCCTCCTCGCCCTTCTGGACGCAGCAGGACGGGCGCGAACAACCGCCGAGCAGAGACAGAAACAGCAGACAGCACCATCGACGCGTGCTGAACATCGGTTGCGGCTCCTCACAGATTCTCTCGATCAACCCATTTCGCGTTCATCGGGTGAAACGTAAACAGCGTGTTGCGGAGATCTCGTAACACGTAACAGTGGCGAGCGTCCCGACCGAAAACTGTTACGCGATCTGCGCCATTCCTAGGAATGGCGCATCTTTATGAGAATCGCGTGACATTTTTTGGGTCGTTTTGGGCCATCTCGTAACACGCTACCCGAAAAACGATATACTTCGCACTACCATGCGTCGGCGTCTTGCTCCACTCCTCGGCTGGCAATTCTTGTCCCGCCGCTCGAATTACTTCCCACCCGGCGTGACGGCGTACAGCTTGCACGGATTCTCGGTGGCGACGTACAGCACGCCGTTGACCGCGATCGGCGTCGCCCGGCAGAGGGTGCCGGATCCCATCTCGACGGTGTTCAGCAGCTGCTTCTTCTTGTCGTGTTTGAAGATCAGCATCTGTCCGTTCTCGTTGCCGATGTAGACCTTGCCGTCCAACGTGTAGCACGAGCACCAGGTGTCGGCCTCCATGTCATGGTCCCAGTATTTCTCACCGGTGCGGGCGTCGAGGCAGTGGACCCAACCGTCGTATTCGGAGGTGAACAGCAGACCGTCATGCACGGAGCAGGTGCTCATCGTCCGGCCGAAGAAATAAGGCCGCGGCTTCTTGGTCGGGTTTTCGCCGCCGTAGTGCCAGATGAAAGCGGATTCCTTGTTCTTCGGATCCTTCGGGAACGGTTCAAAGGGCGGATTCTGTTTCGGATCGGGCCAGGGGGAAACATCGTTGTCCTTGTTCTTGGCGCCGAGAGCAGCGCCTTGGAGAGATCGATGCACCACAAATGGCCGACGCCCTTCTGATGCTCCGGATCCTGGCCGACGCCAATGTAGAGCTTGTTTTCCCAGACGACGGGCGTGGACACGAAATCGTTGCGCGTGGCCTTGGGACCGAGGACGTAGAACGACGACTTCGGGTTGCAATCGAATTGCCAAAGGAGCGTGCCGTCGGCCGGGTTGAAGGCACGCATCCAGCCGTCGCCGCCGGGGAAGATAATCATCGCCTTGCCGTCCGTCTCGGCGTAGACGGGGTTCGACCACTGGCCGTGCATCAACACCAGGCCCTGATCGACCAACTTCTTGATGCCGACGCCCGCCATCTTGACGAGGTTAATGCTCGGCAGATTGTTCTTCCACTTGACCTTGCCGGTCTTCTTGTCCAGGGCGAGGAAGCTCGGTGCTTCCGGCTGCGGAATGTTGAGATGATTGAGGTCCACTCCGTTACTGGTGATGACGAAAAGCGTATCGCCGACGGCCAGCGGCGAGCAGGTCGAGAGGTTGTGCGGGAAGACGTTCAACTCCCCGATCATGTCCAGGCTCCAGACCTTCTCGCCTTTCTCGACTTTCGCGCAGATCACCTCGCCGCGATTGCAGACGTAGTACATGAGGTCGCCTTCGACGAACGGCGCGGAGCAGATGCCTTCCTCGGGCCAGTCCTTGACGCGGCCGGCGGCCAGCTTGTCGTAGACGGTCTGCCAGATGAACTTACCCGTCTTCTCATCGAAGCACATCATCACGCCCTTGTCGCCGGCGATCTTGGGATCACGCGGCACACCGTTGTTGGTGCCGATGAAGATCTTGCCGCCGGAGATGACCGGGCCGCCGTAGGCCTTGCTGCCCAGGTTTTCCGACCACTTGATGTTCTTTTCCTTGCCCTTTTCGACAACCCAGTCCTCCGGGATGTTCTTGTCCACGAGATTGACGAGGTTGCGGTTAATGGTGCCGCCGAACAACGGCCATTCCTTCGGATTGCGGTTCGCGATGTTTTTGGCGTCGGCGTTAGCGTCGGCCGGTTGCGGCGACTGGTAGGCGATGATGGCGAAAACACCGCCGAAGACGGCAGCAGTCGCGGCGAAGGCCAGCCAGCGGTTGGGGGAGGATGATCGGGTCATGGGTTGGGTCCTTCTTTTGCAATGCCAACAACGTGGCGAACCGGTCATGTACCGCCGGCATTCTTGCCGGCCTATGCCGACAGGAATGTCGGCGGTACGCGATTTCCAAACCTTATACCGCCGGCATTCTTGCCGGCCGTGCCGGCAAGAATGCCGGCGGTACGGGGATTTGAAACGGCGTCTCACCGGCAGCGCAACCGGCCGAACAACCGGCGCGGGTAGTCATAATACACAAATTCGACGGGCTCGCATTCCACCATCGGCACCGCGGCAGGCATCGGTTTCGCCGCCTCCTCGGGCTTCGGCGTTTCCTTCGACGGGGCAGGAGCCGCGCCCTTGTTCGGCGTCACGATCAGGTTGCGGAAATACGTCTCCGTCCCGCCCGTTTTGGGGTCGTTGACCGGCGAGAAGGCGTACAGGGCTGGAGCGCCTTCCCGGTTGCCGATCGGGTCCTCGACTTCGAGTGACCACGCCTTTGGTTCCTCCTTGTCAGCCTCCCACACTTTACCGTGAACCACCGTGCCGGACGCTTTCAGCTCGACTGTCAGCTTCAGGCGATACCAGACGCCCGGCTTGTACGCCATCGCCACATTCTTGTCGATCCGCGGCAGAGCTTCCCAATCGTAGAGTCGCAGCTCCTTGCGGTTGCCGGCGAGCATGAACGTGTACCGATTCACGACGATGCCGCCGTCGGGCAGGTCGTCGCCGACCTTGGTCCCCATCATGTCAACCTGGACCGTGTAGTCCTTCATGTCGGGGGTTCCGAAGAAGGCGTTCGCCCGATTGACGAGCGCGTTGGGATTCGTGGCCGTCTTCTTCAGCACGAAGGTCCCATCAGGCAGTTTGGCGACGGCGTACTTACCCTGCGTGTTGACCCAGCCGCCGGGAGTACGGCCCTCGGGGATCTTCGAGAAATCGGCCTTGTACGGCAGCTTCGGCACGACGCGGACGCGCACCTCGCCGACGATCTTCGTTCCGGGTAAAGTGGCCAGGACGCGGCCGAACTGGCCCGGAGGCGGGGCCGGCGCGATCGTCAGTTTCGTCGTGACCGAGCCGGTCATGTCGCTGAGCGTTCCTTGCAATGCCGGCGGTTTTGGCGCCGTTGGGCGGAGGCGGCGGTAGTCCTCCGGCAGCTTGGCTCCCGCCAGCGACCAGTCCACTTTCACTTCACCCACCAGTCGGCCGCCTCCGTCGAAGCCGATCGCCTTGAATTCGCCGCTCTCGCCGGGATGCAGGGTCACGTCGGCGGGGAAGATCTGAACGTGAGTCACCGCGGCACCGCGTGCGGCCGCTGCCTCCTTGACCGCGGCGGGATAAGCCCGGCTTGCCAGGCTCCTTCAGTCCCAGGCAGAACATCTGATCCGTCGTCATGAAGAAGACGCGGCCGTTCGCCACCGCGGGGCTGCCGTTGATGACCTCGCCGAACGATTCGGCGTGCAGCTTCGTGCATTTCTTGTCTTCCGGCTTGAGGATGTGGAACTTGCCGTCCTCCTCGCCGACGTAGATTTTGCCGTCAGCCATCACAGGCGATCCTTTGGTGTTCTTGCCGTAGCGGATCTTCCAATGCTCCTTGCCGGTCTTGGCGTCAAGGCAATAGAGGAGCCCCTGGTCGTTACAGATGTAGAGCCGATCGTCAGCGATGATCGGCGACGCGAACTTGGCCTTGATGCCATCCACCTGCCACATCAGCTTCGGCTTGCCGTCCGTGACCTTCGCACCATCGATGCAAATCACGCGGCCCTGGCTTTCACTGTCCTCGATCGTCTCGCCGTGACCGATGAAGACATGATCGCCGGCGATGACCGGCGAGCAGTTGACGGCCCCGCCTCCGAAGATATAACTCCACACTTTCTCGCCGGTGCGGACCTTGAAGGCGTGAACGCCGCCATCGCCGCCGCCGCCGATCACCAACCGCTCGCCGCCGATGACCGCGACGACCGGCGTCGAGTAGTAGGTGTCCTTGATCCGGAAGCCGGTCGAGGCCCACCAGACGACCTGGCCGGTGCGTTTGTTGAAGGCGACGAAGCGCGTCCCGCCGGTGGCCTGGTCGCCCCAGCTGGCGTTGGCCATGCTCATGATGAGCAGGTCGCCGTCGATGACCGGGCTGGTGATCCGGCCGCCGTAGCCGGAGACGCGGCCGAATTCTTCGGTCAATGAGTGCCGCCAGACTGATCTTGCCGTCGCGGCTGAAGCACGTCAGGAAGCCCTGGGTACCGTGGGCGAAGACGGTGTCGGTTTCCGGATCGCCGACCATGTTGCTCCAGCCGAGCCGATCAGCCACGATGTCGCTGTGAAACACGTTGAACTTGTCTTCCCACACCACCTTGCCCGTTTTCTCATCGAGCGCCATGACGCGTTCCTGCTGCGTAATGCCGTCGCCGATCTTGTTGATGAGATAGACACGGCCCTTCTGAATGATCGGCGTGGTGCGGCCGCCGATGTCGGCGTGCCAAACGACGTTCGTTTTGGTTGCCGGGTCGAAGGTATCGGGCAGACCGGTCTCGCGGGAGAAGCCCGTCTCTTCGGGGCCTCGCCAGTTCGACCAGTCGCCGGCGCGAACCGTTGTCAGGCCAAGCGTCAGCGTCAGCAGGGAGAGAATCCATTTCATGGTTTTGGTGCTCACGGGTTCATTCCCGTTTAGCCGCGAGCTTTTGCGAGCGCCGGCGCTCGCAAAAGCTCGCGGCTAAACGGACGCCATTTCGGGACGCCGTCAAGTACAAGCTGTTTTATCAGTTCGCGCCCGACCTTGCAGGGTCATTTGCGCACGAATCGTTGCGCCTTCATCTCGAAGCGCGGCAGGCTGCCCGGCGGAACGGCGCGGACCTCGGCACGGAAGAGCAATTCCTCGCGCAACGCCTCGTCGATCCGGCCGACCACATCCGGAGCGGCACTCGGATGCAATTCGACTTCGATCCGCAGTGCAGCCAGGGCGGCGGACTGATCCACCTCGATGCGATACTCCACTACCTCGGGAAAACGGTGCAGGATAGTCTGCAGCGCGCTGGGATAGACGTTGTTGCCGCGCAGCACGATCATGTCATCGACCCGGCCGCGGATGCCGCCGTCGAGCCGCAGCCAAGATCGACCGCACGGGCAAGGCCGCGGATCGACGCAGACCAGGTCGCCGGTGCGATAACGCAGCAGCGGACTGCCGGGCCGGTCGAACGTCGTCAGCACCAGCTCGCCGGGGGTGCCGGGAGGCACGGGTCGGCCTGTCACTGGATCGATTACCTCCGGCAGGCATTCGCTTTCTAACAGATGTAGACCGCCGGGAGCCTCCGGACATTCGATTCCGAGCGGACCGACTTCCGTCATGCCGCTATGATCGAAGACGCGCGCCCCCCACGCCGCCTCGATGCGCTGCCTGGTCCCCGGCACATTCCCGCCCGGTTCCCCGGCGACGATCAGCGCCCGCACCGCCGACGACACCAGGTTGATGCCTTCCTGCGCTGCGACTTCAGCGAGATGCAGCGCGTACGTCGGCGTGCAGAGAACGATCGTCGCGGCGTTGTCGAGGAGGAAGCGCAGCCTGGCCCGGCTGGTCATGCCGCCGCCGGGGAGGCAGAGCAGACCGATACGGCTGGCCGCCTCGAACGCCGTCCAGAAGCCGAGGAACGGGCCGAACGAGAAAGGGAAGAAGAGTCGATCGCCACGATAGACGCCGACGACGCGGTAGTTGATCGTCCAGCAGTCGAGCAGCGCCGCCCAACTCTCCGGCGTGTCGAGCCAGCGCAGCGGTTTGCCGGAGCTGCCCGACGTCTGATGCAACCGGCTATAGCGCTCGAGCGGAAAGGTCAGGTTGGTGCCGTAAGGCGGATGTTGGGCCTGGTCGTCGAGGAGTTCAGCCTTGGTGGTAAAGGGGATGGCCTCCCAATCGTCGCCGGCGACGTCGGCCAGCTTCCGAGTATAGAAGCGATTGTGCGGCAGGATCGTGCCGAGCAGCGCGGCCAGGCGCTCGGACTGATGGCGCACGATTTCGGCCCGCGGCGCGGTGTCGGGCAACGGCTGCGACATGCTGGACTCCCGGTTCATCCGACGGCGAAACCGGTGTGCGGGCGAATATCTTCCGGGTGAAAGGCGAGAACGATGTCTTCCTTCGGTACGCCGGCTTCGAGCAGTTCTTCGGCGACTGAGCGATTGGTCCCATCGTACTGGAGCCAGATCTTGCCGTCGCGGATGTCGAGATGAACGACGGATCCATGCACGCGGCGCTGCTTATCCCAGCCAACGAGCATCACTTCGTAATGGTCGTGCTCGCGGTCGATGATCGCCTCACTGTCGATCTTCCCGTGTGAGATCTTGCCGCTGGCGTAGTCGTGAACGATGCGGGACAAGATTTCGCGGTAATGAGTTAATTTATCCATCGCAAGATTCTCTCTTGGCTAGCATCGAACACGAGAACTCGAAGTTCCATGTCCGAGATGACCGCTTGACCGAACTCGTCCACGAGCAACTCAGTGTGAAGATGCTCCGGAACGGCGAGATACAGCACACGCTCGGGCTCAGACCTTCTTATGATAGCCCGATAGATCGCGAACTGTCCAACCGCGGCGTGCAAGTCGTACGTTTGCGAGGGGTTCAAGAAACTCCGAATCTCAACCGCTATGCGACGCTGCTCCTTCGTGGCAGCGATCAGGGCTTTTTCGGCCCCCAGATCGACGTACAGATTCCTTCCACCAAAGGCGACTCGCAGCGGATCATCCGTGATAGTCCACCCGTCTGCCGTCAGGGCGTGGACGACCGCATCGTGATAGATGTTGCGTGCCAACATGCTCGACTCCCGGTTTATTTCACGGCGAAACCGGTGTGCGGACGAATATCTTCCGGGTGAAAGGCGAGAACGATGTCTTCTTTCGGCACGCCGGCTTCGAGCAGTGTTTCAGCCACACGACTCATAGTACCGTCATACTGGAGCCATATTTTCCCATCCTTGATGTCGAGGTGAATGACGGAGCCGTGGATGCGGCGTTGTTTGTCCCAGCCGACGTGCATGACCTCGTAATGGTCGTGTTCACGGTCGATGATTGCTTCGGAGTCAATTCGGCCGTGGGAAATCTTGACCCGGGCGTAGTCCTGGACGAGACGAGTCAGGATGTCACGATAGCGCGTTAGTTTGTCCATCGCAGCACCTTCTCTTTTTCATGGTCGAAGACGAGCAACCGCAGCTGGAGTTTTTCTGTGATGAACAGGCCGAATTTAGTGGTTAAGAGGTTCTCGTACACGCGTTCCGGAACAGCGAGATACAGCGGGCGGTCCGGCTCCGATTCAGCCAGCACCGACCTGTAAATATCATATTGCCCGACTGCAGCGTGGAGATCGTACACCAGGGACGGATTGAGGAAACTGGCGACCTCGACGGCAATCCGTTCCTGTCCCTTTTCCGCACCGATCATTACGCGTTCGGCGCCCAGATCGACATACAGATCCTGTCCGCCGTAACTCACTTTTAATGGATCATCCGTGATCGTCCAGCCTTCTGCCGTCAGGGCGTGGACGACCGCATCGTGATAGATGTTGCGTGCCGACACGATACGAACCCCTTCCTGCGGTGCTTCACTTGATCTGATAACAGAATACCAGTTCCTGGTCGCGCAAGTACAGCTTGCCGTCGGCGATGACGGGGTGCGTCCACACCTTACCGCTCGGCTTGCGTAGCACAGAGGCTTTCGGCAGCTTGAAGCGGCTCAGCTCCGTGTATGCCGTCGGTGTCGCGTCCACGAGCACAACGTCGCCGTCCTCCTGCGTCAGACAGACGAGCAGGCCATCGGCATAGACGCCTGAACCCATGCCAAGGTCGCGTGAGAACCATTTCCGCTTCCCCGTGGCAAAGTCGATGCACTTCCAGCCGTTCTTGCCGTGAGCGCCGTAGAGGTAGCCGTCCACGAGAATAACGCCGCCGTTGTCGTTGGCGATTTCGCGCCCGGCCGCCTGGTTGTACACGTCCTTCACGTCGAACGTGGCAGCCTTTTTCGTCAGCTGAAGGAGATGGCACGGTCCACCGGTGGCCGTGATGAACACCTTGCCGTCGTGGTAAACCGGCGTCGGGCAGACCACGTCCACGAACGGATTCGCGCGCTTGAAACGCCACAACTCCGAACCGTCTTTCGCCGAAACGCCGACAGCGCCGTCCTGCACCATCACGATGTACTGCTTGACGCCGTCCACGTCGGCGACGATCGGCGAGGAATAGGTCGACTGGTCCGGGATCTTGTCGGTGCGCCACACCGGGTCGCCGGTTTTCTTGTTCAGTGCGGCGACCAGACCCTTCGGTCCGCCGGGAGTAATGATAACGTTGTCGCCATCCACGAGCGGCGACCAGCTGTAGCCCCAGCCGAATTTCTCCACGAAACCGAAGATGTTGTTGATCTCGCCGGCGAAGTCCTTCGGCAGATCCTTTCGCCACTGCTCATTGCCGGCCAGATCAAGACAAACGAGAATGCCTTGGCTGCCCACCGCGTACAGCCGATCGCCGTCCACTGCCGGCGTACCGTTGGGGCCACGGCTCCACTGGTTTTCCTTGAATTCGAAGACCGGCCCGATCTTCGTCGCCCAGGCCTGCTTGCCTTTCTCGTCGAGACAGATGACAAATTCGTCGTTGCCGCGGCAGCCCATGAGGTAGGCCTTGCCGCCGACAACAGCGGGAGCCGAGTAACCCGTGCCGGCATCGGTGCAGGTCCAGACGAGCTTCGGCCCTCCGCCGGGCCACTTTTTCATCAGGTTTTTTTCATCGGCATGTCCATCGCGTTTCGGGCCGTTCCACTGCGGCCAGTCGCCGCCGTGGACGGAAGCGGACAGGGTCAAAACCGCGGCCGCCAGGGCCATGATCGTGCGGGTTCGCATGGGTGCCTCGGAATTGGTTTAGCCGCGAGCTTTTGCGAGCGCTGAGGCCTCAGCGCTCGCAAAAGCTCGCGGCTAAACGAGACTCAACTCGATTTGCCGTCCGACACGTCGAAACAGAAGATCAGATCCTGATCGCGGATGTACAACCGGCCGTTGCTCACCACCGGATGGGTCCAGTACATGACCTGCCCCTTGTGCCGTGCCGACTTCTCCGGGAGCTTGAACCGGCTGACCTCTTTCCAGCCATCGGGATTCGCCTCGCTCAGGACGACGGTGCCGTCGCTCTCGCTGTAGCAGTAGAGCTTGCCGTCCGCATAGGTCACGCTGCCCTTGTCAAATTTATTGTCCACCCACTTGATCGCGCCGCTCTTGAAGTCCTGACAGACCCAGCCCTTTTTGTCCGAGTAGCCGTACAGGTAATCGCCCAGCAGGATGACGCCGCCGTGGTGGTTGACCATGTTCTTGTTGGCATACGCCTTCTCGGCCTTGAACGTGCCGTCCGTGCTCAGCGTCAACTTGATCATGTCGCAGCCGACGCCATAGCCGCGGGTGATGTACACGTGGTTATCGCGGTAGATCGGCGTCGGGATGACGGCGGTCTGGTACTGGCCCTCGGTGTAGTGCCACAACACCTTGCCGTCCTTCGGGGCCACGCCGACGACGCCCTTGCCGGTCATCTGGATGTACTGCTTGACGCCGTTGACCTCCGCGATGATGACCGAAGAATAGGCGGCGGCATCGGTCACGCCCTTGCTGCGCCAGAGGACGGCGCCGGTCTTCTTGTCGAAAGCGGCGAGGCTGCCGTTCGAGCCGCCAGGGGTGCAGATCAGCTGTTCGCCATCGATCAGCACCGATTCGCTGTAGCCCCAGCCGGACATCATCTTGCCGCCGAGATCCTTGATCAGGTTCTTCGACCAGACCAGTTTGCCGTCCTTGGCCTGAAGGCAGGCCAACTCGCCGCCGCCGCCCAGGACGTAGACGAAGTCGCCGTCCACCGTGGCGTTGCCGCGCGGCCCGTCCCCGCGGCCGTGACTATATCCGCTGCTGAACTCCGTCGACCACTCTTTCTTCCCCGTCTTGACGTTCAGAGCGAAGACGAATTCGTGCTTCTCATCGGAGCCACAGCAGTACAGGCGGTCGCCGACGATGGCGGGGCCGGAATAAGCTCCCCCCGCGTCTTTGAATTGCCACAACAGTTTGGGACCGTCCTTGGGCCAGGTCTTGAGCAGGCCCTTTTCCTTCGAGATGTCAGTGCGATCGGGTCCACGCCACTGTGGCCAATCGGCACCATACAGGGAGCCGGACAGGGCTAGAATCACGGCCGTAAGGGTAATCGTTCGCATCGGTTCCTCAAAGTATTGCCACTTAGCCCCCCGCTAGTGGCGGGGGGCTAACTAACCCGCAAGCGGCGGGTATCACTCACTCGTTTTGCCGTCCGACACGTCGTAGCAGAAGATCAAGTCCTGGTCGCGCAGGTACAGTTTGCCGTTCGAGACTACTGGATGCGTCCAGATTTTGCCGCTCTTGCGCGGCAGTTTCGTCTGCTCGGGAATCTTGAACCGGCCCTTCTCCTTGCGTCCCGCCGGGTTGGCCTCGACCAGCGCTACCGTTCCATCTCCTTCAGCGTAGCAATAGAGATGGCCGTCGGCATAGGTGATGCTGCCCTTGCCGAGCGTCCGGTCGCTCCACACGACCTTGCCGGTCTTGAACTCCATGCAGAGCCAGCCGCCCTTGTCGGAATAGCCGTAGAGGTAGTCGCCGACCTTGAGGACGCCGCCATGGTGGTTGCTCATGTCCTTGTTGGCGTAGTCCTCGGCGGCCTTGAAGTGGTTGCCGGCCGAAGCGATCTTGAGGAGCGCGCAACCGGCGCCATATCCCGAGGTGGCGAAGACCGCGCCATCGGCCACGATCGGCGTCGGAACGGCCGCCGTCGGGCTCTTGCGTTCAAATCGCCAGAGCAGAGCGCCGTCCTTTGCCGAAACGGCACCGACACTCACGCCGGTCATCTGCACGTACTGGCGCACGCCGCCGATCTCGGTCGGGACCAGCGACGAATAGCCGGCCGGGTCGGTGAATTCCTTGCTCTGCCACAGGATCTCACCGGTCATCTTCTCCAGGGCGGCAATGGTCCCCTTCTTGCCGCCAGGTGTGACGACGACCTGTTTGCCGTCCACCAGCGGCGACTCGGTGTAGCCCCAGCCGGACATCTGGGCGCCGTCCAGGTCCTTCTTCAGGCTCTTCATCCAGAGTTTCTCGCCCTTGTCGGCCGTGACGCAGAGCAGGTTGCCCTGGCCGCCCAGGACGTAGATCCGATCGCCGTCCACCGTCGGCGTGGAGCGCGGACCGTCGCCCCAACCGTTGGTGAACAGCGGGCCGACCTCCGCGGACCAGACCCTCTTGTGCGTCTTCAGGTCGATGGCGTAGACGGTTTCGGACCCTTGCAGGGCCCCCAGAGTATAGAGGCGATCGCCGACGATCGCGACGCCGGAGAAGCCGACGCCGGCCTCGCGGAACGTCCAGAGCAGCTTGGGACCCTCCTTCGGCCATTCGCGGAGCAATCCCGTTTCCTTTGACACGTCGTTTCGATCGGGGCCGCGCCACTGTGGCCAATCGAACTTCGATTTCGTGGGATCGGCTGCGAACGCAAAGCCGGTGATGGCGGTCAACAGTGCGATCGTCAGCAGCGATTTCGTTCTCATTCGAGACCTCGGTAGGGGTGGGACAGTCAGGTGGGCACGTCAAGCGGCGCAGGGGAGGGAATCAGGCAGCCCGCAACTTCAGCGCAGTATAACGGCCGCAAGCGGCGCCGCCAAGCGGGATCTGCCAATCGTTCCCCTGTCGTACTCTTTAGACTGTCGGAGTGCGGCACTCATTCACCCATGAGTCAACGCATTGCGTGCGCGCAGCCGGACAGGCGTGTCCAGTTCCGCAGATGCGGATCGGGGCGCCGCAGGGGAAAAAAAGTGCCATGCTCCAATTGGGGAACGGCTTGTGCAGAGCGTCGCCTTTTCCCCCTTGGCGTTCGCTTTTCCCGTAACCCTCAGTGCCAGAAACAGCCCATCGGGTCTTTCGCTATGTATTGCAGTGCCTCGTCGAGCGACATGACCATCGGCCCGAAGTCGCCGATCTGGTCCCACTTGTCGCGGTGGCTCCACCACATGACCTCGACCTGATCGCCCTTCCCGTAAGGACGCAAGCGGGCGACCGGCTGCCCCGTGTCCTCACGGAACAGCGAATAGCCCCCGGCCGCTTTTTGAACGGTCACCCCGCGGCCGTTCGCCTTGTTGAAGGCTTCGATGCGGGCCAGCAGGTCGTCGGCTTTTTTCTTCATTGCGCGTTCCTCGTTTGAAGTTGTATCGTGGCCGGCTTCTTCGGTCGTCAGCACGCCGGCGGGATGCCCGCCAGGGAAAAACAGGACTGTCGCGTTTTCCTTCCGAATCCGCCTCCGGTTCCGATTTGACTAACGATCCGCTTGTTTTCTTTGCCGATATCAAGCGTCAGCGTAAGATACTACCCACTGACTTCCCGCAAGCCGTTTCTTGAGTTGTTTGACGGCCTCGTCCGCTATGGTCTGAGTTGGAAACCTCAGTTCGACAGTGCCTTCCGGGCCGGCGAATCCACCGACGGACAAACAGGCCGTGCGCAGTTTCTCCTCGTTGAACTTGGATTGGGGACCTAACTTCAGCCGAACCCGGAATGGCAACACGCCTTGCTCAAGGGCCTCCTTGTAGGTCACTCCCAGAGCGAGGGCGAGATCGTCCGACCTGTCCGTATACGCCTCCTGGATCAATCGGGTGCGCTCTTCTGATCGAACGCCTTCCCATTCGTCCCAGACGACCATGACGTCGAGCTTTTCCGGTTGGTCCAGCGGCATTTCGAAGATGACGGGGCCGCCCGCAGCCGCCGACCCTTCTCGTTCGGCAACCAGACGGTCGCGAAGCGCCTTTCTTCGATCATCGGAAAGCTTCGTCTCGCTCGATTTGCCACGGATCACAGGCATGACAATGGCTCCTACAACCGCCTTGAATTCTGGATAAACTACTCGGCTGCCAGGCGCACTTCGGATAACTGATGTTCCCGGACTTCCGTAAGTTTGTATCGAAGTTCCGGCCGCCAATGACGGTAGGCGACTCCGGCCCGACGGACGGCTTCGCGGAGTCTTTCTCGTTCCTTCTTGCTCAGATTACCCGAGCGGTCTCGCTGCCACTCCAGATACCGCGCCCAGCCGACGAGGGGGTGTGGGTTGCCGGACATCAAGGGTTGCCCATCAGACGACTCGATTTGACGGGCCTGCGTCATGCGGCGCCTTCGCGTCTCCCGGTCGATAGGCGTGTTCGGGCCGAACCCACTACTCCGAAAACAGGCCGCACACAGACACATCTCCACCGCATATCCGAGAAAGTAGACCGCGGCCAGATTCCTTCCATCCGCGCTACAGCAAGCGGCGTCTTCCATTCGCTGCTTCGCCGCGCGCTCCAGAAGATTAATGCTGTCGGGAGCCAGATGATCGGCCAACGGAACAATTCGGGGCACCTGCCCACCTCAAACGAGTGGAATCCTGAATTGCGCCGCTCTGACAAGGGTAATATGAACAGATACTCATTTATCCCGGGCAGGCCGGTTCCTCCGCACCAGGTATTCTTCTCTCTGGGGCAAGATAGCAGACGGTCGCCCACAGGGCTAGCCGGGGAACGGAGGCTTGCCGTCTGCTTCACGGGAAAACATGAATGTCCTGTTCCCCCGCTGTTCAAGTGGAACGCTTTGTTCGGCGACTCGTGGTGCTCGGAACCTTGGCCGATGCCAAGCGCGGGGCGGGCGCGCCCGTAAGAGTCCCTCGGTGCTTAGGTCCTCATCGATGTCCGGCCAATGGATGCCGTAACCGCCACCTGCCACCCGCCAGTTCTTCCGCTGGGCCGCGGTGGCATTGAACAAGCGCGGAAACCATGCGAGCGGGACCATAATGGTCCGCCCGTCCCGCAGGCCGACACTGAGCGTGTCTTTCGTGAACTTCACGTCGGTGACCCGCTCGTCAGCCGTCAGCGCCAAAATGCCCATGCCAAGCCTCCAAGAATGCCGCTTGTAGTTGAATCACGAGTTTCTGAACCCGCCGCAACTCCTTGGGCGAGAAACCGAAGTTCCGTGCGAGGCCGACGGGCTGCAACCAGAACTTGGCTGACAAATCGTCCCGGTCAACATGGACATGCGGCGACTCATTGGGTTCGTGACTGTAGAAGTAGAAGCGATACGGGCCGCTTTGCAAGACGGTGGGCATGAGCTATCCATGTTTTAGAGCAGAACTATGTTGAATGGACATTGAAAAGAGGACATCGTACATTTATGATCCATTGGAGCGTTAATGTACGATGTCCCCTTTTCAGCGCTCCCTTTGCAGACCGCCGAAGTCCCCGTTACCGACGACCCTACCGATTGTCAAGCCCACCGCAACAGGTAATTAGCATCCTCCCTTTGGCCCATTTGGATGATCGTGTACTCTGCTACGACAGAATCCATTGAACGAAGGAGCCAATGGTCGGGTGCCGGGTTCTGTGGTTGCAGCGTTCGAAAAAGCCAGGCATCCAACATGGACTGGGCGACATGATCGCGGGCTTGCTGTAGCGTCCCTTCCTCTCGGAATTTCTGAAGTACCCACCATGCAATCTTCATGTAACTACTCATGCTCGATGCCCCGCGGAGTAGGGTGAGGAGAGCCTGGCGTATGACTGCCTTGTCATATGCGGGAATAAGTGTCGGTAGGAGGAGGTGCGCAGTCTTCGACGGCAGTACATAACTTTCTTCCTCTTTCACGGCTCGGCCGAAGCGGCTCAGCCGTTTCTCCACGTATTCGGCCAGCGACTCTATTTCCCCGCACGGTACATCGGAGAGGTGCAAATGTGCTTGCGGTCTGCCCTGAATGTCACAGATAAACTTCGGCAGGTGCCGCTCCAGGTTTTTCTGCATTTTCAGATGGTCTAGCGATACGCCCCGAAAGGCCGACCAGCTCTTAAGCGAACGGATAAGGTGGCCCAGCAAACCTTTGTTGTATAGAGTATCGTGAGTCCAGAGCGGCCAACCCTGAGAAGGTGTAGCTGCTACGATTGGAACGATGTCCAAAGCTTGGTCGAAGACTGGGTCCTTTAGGAAATTGTCTGTGTATTCCAGCATCGACATGGGTTGATGGCCGTTAAAAGCGAACATAAATTCCTCCTTTTCCTTTTCGCTCTGCAGCCAACTCATGCGGAAGCGGCACCAGAGTCTGAAAAGCCACCCTTCGGCTCGCCACTCTACCACAACAACTGGTGCGGCCTTATGATGCAGCCAACAGAGCGTCCACGGCCTCTTGCGGCAGTCTCGACGGCGACAAAGAGGTCTGCAGGGTAAAGATAATCCTCGCCAGACTCATCGAGAACGCCGCACAAACCCTTTCGCCGAGGCCGCCGCGTCCGGCAACGCCCGGTAGACCTTCCGCACGTCAAGTGAGGCGGGGTAGGCATCATTCCTGACGCACAGCAAGAACTGCTGGCTTGGAGAACGCTTGGCCATGGTTATGAGTCCAGGAAACCTTTGATCTTGATCTCTTTCCGCCCGATAGCGTGGGCCTCGTACCAATGGACCTCGGCCTTGCAGACCGTGCCGTCGGCGAGGCGGACGAGGGCTACCTCCTTTGCGCTTACGCCAGCGGCCGGCGCCGTAGATGCGGCGAAGGCGGGGCAACTCGCGGATCGCAGTACCGATGGCGAAGGTTTCGACCTCCGTGATCTCGCCGATCACCTCGAAGTCCATGCACCTCACTCCGCTCGGGGGGATGACGGGGTGAGTCTCGCCGCTGTCAGCAGGGTATCGAGAACAGCGGTGGAACGCAGGCGCCCACGGAATGAAAGCGGTTCCGCGGACGGAGACGCGCGGGGCCGAATAGGGAAATCAGCTGACCAAGCAACGATCGGTAACGGCCGGCGTTCCCAACTCCGGATCCTGATTCGCGCCACGGAGCACCGCACGCGCTTCGGGGACGGCGAAATAAACTCGCAGATAGTTATCCATAGCCCTCGACTGGATAATCGCACCCGTCACCCAGCGCGAGATCGTCTCCGCGGCCACGCCAAGGCGATCTGCCAACTCTTGCTGTTTGAGGCCAAGTTTCTCGATGCCATTCCGCATTTGTGCGGGCGTGAGCAAACGGAGTTTCGAGCGTAGGGCGTCATTAACGAGTTCATCGACGGCAGTCGTGATCGTTAGGCTTCCGCATGTCGAGCAGCGCGGAACTTCAATCCCAGGGAGGTGCAATTCGTGAACGACACCGTCTTGCTTGACCGTTGCGGTGTAGTCGATAACGGTCGGAACAACGGTATGGGTAAAACAGTCAGAACAGCGCCAGGGGAAAGGTCGTGCTCTTGGCTCGCGGTTTTTGGGGGGGGACATTCTTCGCCTCCGCTTAGGCAGACTTGATCTGTACGATTCGAATGATCGGTTCTTTATCGCTGCTGAATGATTCGGGATCGAGTCGTGTCTCGACATAGACTTTGATGCCGTCGATCATCGGTCGTAAATCGTAGTGCCACTCCCAATGATTGCGCCACGGTTCACGTTCTTCCTTGACTTGGTCGATTTCGCCATTCTCCGCGCTGACATAACGATAGAGAGCTTCTTTGAAGCCTTTCACTGTCATTCCCTTTAGGGTTGTTCTCAATCCACTGGGAGCACGGCCTTCGATTTCTATGGCTCCACTGACTGCCCAGTCGGCCAAGGCTTGCATGTGCCGCGCCAGAATCTCCGGATCTGTGAGTCGGGCCATCCGGGCTGTTCCTTTCGCAACTCACCTTCAATATTCTACGATGCGATTGATCTATGTCAATTAAATGACGCCATCTTTCACCATTGGCGGCGCGAGTGTATTGACCTAGATCAATCGTCGCACCAGAGGTCGGTGCCCGAAAGTCTCACGCCACTGGCTTCAACCGCAGCAGCACATTCCCCGTCACCCCCGCCAGCTCCGCGATGAACAGCTCGCTGCCCCCGCGCCGCGCTATCATGGCAGCGACGGCCGGGTCCGACGACACAGCTTGCGTCAAGATCACCTCGCCGGCACCGGCCAGCGCCGGCAGCGCCAGCGCCTGGCGGACCGACGTGCCGAAGTAGTCGAGCTGCTCGTTCACCGTCGCCGTCAGCATCGGCCCCCGGTGGACGCCGGCACGCAGCCGTAGGTCGCGCGTCAGCTCCGAGGCCGTCAACACCGCGGAGATGTCCAGCGCAACGCGCACCGCCGACGCCGCATCGGGAAAGGCCGCGACCACGCCTTCGCCGATCGTCTTTACCAACGCTCCGCCCTCCGCTCGAATCCGCTCGCGCAACCGGCTGAAATGCTCGTGAACGACGGCGAAGGCCCGGGCGTCGCCGAGACGACGGTACAGGTCGGCGGCACCGTCCACGGCCGTCACCAGCAGCGTCGTCGTCGCCACCGTCACCAGCCGGCCGGGCGACAGCACCTCGTCCGGGAACAGCTCGCGGAACAGGTCCAGCGCCGACGCCCGCGCCGCCGTCAGCGCGTCGTCGCGCAGGGCCGTCCGCTCGATGCGCACCACGATCTCTCCGGCATAGTCGTGATGCAGGGCGAAGACCTGGCCGCCCTGCCGCAGGACGATCGGCGCTGACGGTCCCGGCGGCCGCGACAGGTTCAGGTCGAAGCGTGTCGTCGTGCCGTTGGGCCGAACGCGGAAGTCGATCGCATACGGCAGCTGCGGACCGCGCAGCCGATACGCGCCTTCCGTCAGCGCCAGGTCGAGGACGAGGCGTTCGCCCTTGGCGATGCGCGCCTGGGCGACGACGTGCGGCGAATGGGCCGGGCCGCCGGCGCAGAACGAGCCCAGCTCGCAATCGCGCACCTCGGGATGAGCGCGGAAGATCAGCTCGACGGAGTTGGCGAAATCCAGATCGAAGTTTAGGTTGCACGCTTCGCAATGCTCGTGTTCGCGCAGCATCCGCAGCGTGTCTTTCACCGCGGTCGGAATGCGGCACGACGGACAAAGCACGTCCCACAGCAGCAGGAACAGCCCCGCGCGCACGCCGTGCAGACAGGCCGTCACGACGGCATCCACGTCGAGGCCGAGCGTCCGGGCCAGGGCGACGGGCCGGATGCGGGCCACGTCCTGCGGCGATGCCTCGGCGACATATTCGATCAGGCGGCGTGTGATCTCCGCGGTGACGCCGCGCCGCTGCAAGTCGTCGGCGATGCGTTCGAGGCGTTGACGGCGGGCGCGGCCGAGCTTGGCCGTCGCCTCGAACGGATCGGGCGGCGTCAAGCCGGACGGCGTGGCAATGCTGCCCAGCAGCGTGGCGTCGATGCGCCGGTAGACGCGGCCGAGACTGCGGCGTGCGCGAAAGCCGATCTCGAAGGCCGCGAGAGTACGGCCCAGCAGGCCGCGCGGCTCGACCTCGATGACGTGCCGCAGCTTGGTGCCGAAGCCGCGCGGCTCCAGCTCGACGATGCTGGTGTACCAGCGGAACGGCCCGCGCGTGAATTCGCGCAGCACGCCGAAGCGCCGCCCCTCCACCCACTCGAACGGCTGCTCCTCCCAGGCGATGGGGAAGCCGATGACGCGCAGCTCGGCGAAGCGCCGCGGCCGCGGTTTGATCGGCACGTCGCTCGGCGCGGCCGGCGGTGCTTCGTCCCCAGCGGCGGGGTTGATGGTGTAGCGCGGCGCGGACAGCCCGGCGGCGCGGTTCAGCCGTTCCGTGTTCGAGATGTGCCGCCACAGTTGCGCCGGCGCCGCCTCCAGATCCCACGTGAATTCGTAGCGCACCACGCGGCGCGGGTCGTGGTCGGGCCGGCGCGGATGCACGGTAAGATCGGCCGGCTCGCCGCGCAGCAGGCGCTCCAGCTCGCGCAGCAGCGCCCCGGCGTCGGCGTAGCGGTCCGCCGGCGCCTTCGCCAGCGCCTTCTCGACGACCCGGCACACGCCCTCGCTCAGCTCCGCATTGAGCGCGCAGCGGCGGCGGCGCCTGGCGAGCGTGCATGGCGAACAGCTCCAGCATGGTATCGGCCTGAAACGGCGTCCGTCCGGAGAGAACGTGATACAGCGTCGCCCCCATGCTATAGATGTCCGAGCGCGCATCGACAGCCCCGCCCGAACACTGTTCCGGCGACATGTACAGCGGCGTGCCGATCACCGCTCCAGTCCGCGTCACTTGCAGCGACGCCGTCTCGACGACGTGCCGGGCCAGGCCGAAGTCGGAGAGCTTGGTGACGTCGTTTAGACGCGATCGGTCCACGACCGCTGAGGAATCCGCGCTCGTCGAACGCTCGCGGCTAAACGAGAGGAGGACGTTCCCCGGCTTGATGTCACGGTGGACGACGCCGTGGTCGTGAGCCTCGCCCAGGCCGCGCGCGACGTCGGCCATGATTTCGAGAGCTTCGCGCTCCGCAATACGGCCGCGCTCTTCAAGGATGCGTTCCAGGCTCGGGCCGCTAACGAACTCCAGGGCGAGGTAATGGAACCCGTCGTCCTCGTTCACGTCCAACAGGTTCGTGACGTACGGGTTGTTAATCTCGGCCAGCATCCGTGCCTCTTTGTGGAAGCGCTTCACCTTCACCGGGTCGGACGCCAGCTCGGAGCGCAGCACCTTGAGCGCGACGATCCGGCCGTCCAGCGTGTCTTCGGCGCGATACACGGTCCCCATGCCGCCCTGGCCGAGCTGCTCGATCAGGCGGTAGCGCCCCAGCCGTTTGTGCGGCAACGCCTCGGTCGGATGGGCCGGATCGGCGAAGCGCGTGGACGACAGCGCCGAGTCGATCGAATCGGTAAACTCGCCGGTCGCCGTCATCGAATCGCTGAGGCGCCGGAGCGGTTCGAGCGCCGCCCGGACCGACGCGCGTTCTTGCGGATCGGCGATGAGCAGACCGGCGAGCAACTGTTTGACGCTTCCGGGTAGATTGTCCGGCGGCCGAAAGTTCGGTCCCGGAAGCTGGCCGGTCAGGAGCCAGCACAGGACGGTGCCGAAACCCAGGTCGTCCTCCGCCGGGTCGGTCGCCGGTTCTCGCGTCGGCAGCTCCGCGGTGCCGGTCCGCAGTCCCGTGAAATCGAGCCGGAGGACGCCGAAGCGGTTCAGATAGACGGAGTTTGGGTCGATCTGGCCGTGAACGAGGCCGACGCGGTGCGCCGCGGACAGCACCTCGGCGAGCGATCGGGCACGGGTTAGCGCCTGATCCACGGGCAGGGGGACCTTCAAAGCGCGGTCCAGCGGTTCAGCGTCGAGCTTTTCCAGCACCACCCAGGGCGGCGCATCGCGCGCGGCGAACAGGATCACCTTGCGCGCGCCGGGATGGTCGAGCAGGATGGCGAGGCGCAACCGGCGGTCGATGGCCAGCCAGCGCAGCGGCTCGGCGCGGCGCCGCCGAGCTGGTGCAGCTCCACAGGAATGCCGTCGGGAGTTTCCGCTCGGTAACCGACGCCGTCCTTGCCGGCCCCGAGCTGAGCGAGCAAACGATAACCGCCGAGATCCATACGCCCTCCAAAGTTGCCGGGGGTGCGCGAGTACGCGACCCCCGGCTGAGTTATGCAACCCCTTCGGGGTAAAGACAATTGCGGGCAGCTCTGCATTTACCCCGAAGGGGTTGCATAGCCCAGACGGGGGGTCGCGTACTCGCGAGCCCCGGCTAGGCTGCGGGCAGCTCTGCATTTACCCGAAGGGGTTGCATAGCCCAGAGGGGGGTCGCGTACTCGCGCACCCCCGGAAACCGTACTCGCGCCCCCGGCTGGGCCATGCACCCCCGGCAACCATCACTTCCCCACCGCCGCCAGCACCTTCTTGACCAGGTCCTGCTCGAAGTCCTTCGGATACTTCTGCCCGTCGCCGAGACGGACGACGATAAGATCGAGGCTCGGCACCACGAAGCCGTGATTGACACGAGCGCCGGCCGTCTGCACCATGTCCTTCGGTGCGTCCTTGTGGCGCGGATAGACCCACCACTGGGCGCCGTAGGTCGGGTTGGTCTTCGTCGCTTGCCAGGCGAAGTCGTAATGCTCCGCCGGGGCGACGCGTTTGCCGGCCCACTCGCCCTTGTGCAGCGCCAGGCAGCAGAAGCGGGCGTGTTCGCGGGCCGTCGTCGTCACGCCGCTGAAGCCCTGGCTGAACGGTCCGAGATGGCCGGCGCCGCCGATCTGCTGCCACGTGATGCTGCTCCATGCCGATCGGGTCGAAAACGCGCGTCCTTCAGGAACGGGAACAGGTCGCGGCCGGCGGCGTTCTTGAACACCAGCACGAGATGCGCGACGCCGCCGTTGCTGTAGTTGAATTCCGTGCCCGGATCGGCCTTCAGCTTGGCGAAGGGCGACTTCTCCGTCTTGCCGAGCGCCGTCTCGAACGGGGCCTCTTTCGGCAGCCCTTCCTTGGGATCGGCGACGCCGGACGCCATGTTCAGCAGTTGCCGCAGCGTGATGTCGGCCCGACGCGGATCGGACAGCGGCAGCGCCTCGGGCAAGAAGTCGGTGTTACAGACCTTCGTGTCCAGCGTGAGGTTCTTGGCGCCGGGCAGCTTGCCGGCGCTGCTGTCGGCCAGCAGCAGGCCGAACGCCAGGCTGGTGTACGCCTTCGAACTGGAGTAGATGTTGAACGTCGTCGTCGCGTCGCAGTCCCGGTACCATTCGCCGACGACGTACCCCTTGCGGATGACGAGCAGGCCGGTCTTGCCTTCCGCGGCGGCGTTGTGGTCCCAGGCGGCCTTGAGCTTGTCGTAATCGACGCCGGTCTTCTTGGCGATGGCCTCTTTCTGTTCGGCGCTCGGCTCGCCCTTGTCCGGCAGCAGGGTTCGCCAGCCGCCCTTGCTTTCCGGCGGCGGGAAGTAGTCCGCCAGCGCCGGCGCCGCCGGCTTCTTTTCCTCGCACCGAGCCGGCCCGGCGGCGATCAGCCCCAGGCCCACGATCCCAACCCACAGCAGCGCTCGCATGATGATCTCCGTGTGTTCGGACGCCGACAAGGCGCCCCGGCGTAGAATACCCGGCGGAGAGCGTGCGAGCAACTAAGTGCAATTGCGAGTCGAGAAGGTGCAATATGTCCTGGACGCCGGACGAGCGCGAGCAGCTGGAGGATTACCGTCAGATGATGGGCGCCGACGCCGGCGGCCTGGCCATGGCGCTGGACCAGCTGACCGACGTAATGGCGATGCTCGGCCAGCACAAGGTCCACTGCCGCGTCGAGAAGGGACCGCGCACCGGCGAACCGCCGCTGGACCTGATCGAGTTACTGGCCGTGTTGCAGAAGGCGAAGACGCTGGTGCAGGAGACGATGCTGCGACTGCGGGGCAGAGAATAAAGGTGCCTGTCCCCTGGTATGTGGGTTTTACTGAAGAAATAACCCTACCCGCCAGCTGGCCATTGTGCGACCGCGGCGGCGACGTCCCCTGGGACCCCGTGAAGGTTTCCAGGCTGGCATAGGTGTCCTGGCCGCTGCGCCAGGCCAGGGCGCCATTGCTGCCGCCGTCGGACATGCTCAACGACTCGAAGCCGACGTCGGTGAGCGTGGCCGTGTCCGTCTGGTCGCCGGCATTGGGGTCCCACCAGTGCTTGTAAGCGTCGGAGCCGAAACGGAAGACCTCTGAACCTGTCTCACTCAGGCTGTAGACGCCCGACTGGCCGCCGGCGGCGGTATCGCTGTAGGTGGCGTCGAAGGTGTAGGAATCCTTGTCGAGGGTGGTGAGCAGGCTATTGTTGTGGCCGTCCTCCTCGGCGACGCGGTTGCCGCTGCTGTCCAGGTCGGTCTGCTTCCAGCCGAAGAAGGTGGTGATCACGGAGCCGGCGATGCGGCCGCCGTAGGCCTTGACGTGCAGGCTGTCGACGACGGTGTTGGCGTAGCTGATGGAGTTGGGGGCGTTGTGTTCGCTGAGGTCGAGCTGGTAGCCGTCGCGCACGACGCCAAGGCTGATGCTGGAGCTGGTGCTGGTCTGGAAGTTGCCGAGGCTGTCCGGAGCTGCCAACGACCGACTGTCCGCTCTTACTCCACCAGGAAACGGGGCAGTTCCTATTCCTCATATAGGGACAATTCTGCCTTGAAGTCGGTGTCCAACCGCCCCGGCTCGACTGTAGGGCCTTTCGCCTGTGGAGTCGGGAATACTGCGGCTAGGCGGTTGTCCCGAGCCATTCCGGAAACCCAACGCTCCAGGAAAACTGCGAGGTCGATCTCCTTCGCTTGGTAATCCCTCCAGTCATCAATAGCGCACGCCGATGCATATTTCTCGTGGGGCCATAACGGCACGCACTCGCGAGCCTTCTCGTCGCCGAGCAAAGCCCAGCCGCCTTCCTTCCACAAGCTCCACAGGACTCCGGTGTCAGCGACTTTCTTAATGAAGTACTCGTACCGCTTTGCAGGAGGCAGCTTCAACAAATTCTGGAACTCCTTTTCGTTCAATTGCCATGACATCTTAGTAGCCCTCAAAGCGATGTTGGAGTCGATGGAGGTCGATGTTCTGAAGATCGCTATGGCCGTAGCCGAAGCCATAGCGAGCCTCAAATCCGCGCCTGTGTGCCAGTTGGAATCCCTTAGGAACTCGTATGTTGCTCCGTTGTCCTCGAGCGATGGCGTTTAGTTCTTGCTTTATCCAGCCGCGAACAGCTCTTGAGGTACTAGAATTTCTTAGCAGCTGCCTCAAGCGTGCTTGTTTTCCACTTCGTCCGGGACTACAGGCATTATGCGCCAGATCGACTCCCCTACCACGGTCGCGCTGACGAAGTACGTATGATACTCCGCCGCGCCGCCAGTTGTACACCGTCTCCACAAGCCCGCTGTCCGCTACACCCTCCACCGCCACCAACGCACCGTCGCGCGCACGCAGCAAGTCCCCGATCTGTAAGAGACCCGCCCCCACCCAGCCCTGGCCCTCCACGTAGAACGGATGCTCCCCCGTCGTCCGTATTATCTGACCCGCCACATGCACGTTCAAGATCGGCGCCACGCGCGTGAAAACCTCTTCCACCTCCTTCAGTTCCACCGGCCCGTCCGGCTCGAATTCGTTCCGCGACCAGAGCCGGTCCCCCACCTTGATCGCATCCGCGCAGCTCTTGCCCCCTTCCACGTCCAGCAGCTTCGTCCCGGCCGCGAAGCACGACCGCATCATCGCATAGATGTTCGCCGCCGTCCCCACCAACGCCGCGAAACCGCCGAACGTGTCGCCCTCCTGGAACTTGCCGTAGGCGTTTATCACTCCCTGTACCAGGCTGATGCCGTGCAGGAGTTTCACACCGAACTGCAGGAACGACGGCAGGCCGCACACGTTTGCCAGGCTCAAATACGTCATGCCCAGCTGCGCGAACGCCTGGACCGCCCCCTCGGCATCGCCGGCCTGCAACGCTTCCACGCCGGTCCAGGCGGTCCCCGCCACCTCTGCCGCCAGCTGGCCTCTGGACAGCATCTCCGCCCAACCGCCGGGCGACGCTCCTCCCATCACCATGAGCACCGCCGAGACCGCCGCCGCCGCCGACTGGCCATTCTGGGCCGCGTAAGTGTTCGGGTCGTAGACGTTGCCCAAGCCAACAAACTGGGTGATCCTACTGAAGAGGCCGGCGGTGAGTCCGTCCGCCAGGCCGCCAAAGAAGTTCCACCCCGACCACCAGTCCGCCGACTCGTGCCGCGGCGGCGGCGCCCCCGGCTGCGTAGACAGGACCAGCTGCTCGATGGTGCTCAGGCGTCCGCCCAGGGTGCGATGGTTGGACAACTGCTGCAGAATCTGGGCAGCGAAGTTGGGTGCCGGCTCGGCCAACGCCGCCGCCGCAGACCGCCACACCTCGTTCAGGTTGATACCCGCTATGCCCGACGACTGCCCGGCCGTTCGCAGGCTGTTGCGGGCCGTCGTGAAGCAGCTGCGCCCACGACGGCGACGCGTCGCCGCCGGCCACCGCCGCCGACACCACCGGCCCCAGCTGCACGTGGATCTGCGGGTCGTCCGAGGCGCTCGTCCCCAGGCTGTCGGTGTCCCAGCCGTCGTTGGTGGCGTCGTAGTTGGAGCCGGCCTGCACATTCTGATACGTCAGCTGGCCATTGTGCGACCGCGGCGGCGACGTCCCCTGGGGGCCCGTGAAAGCCTCCAGGCTGGCGTAGGTGTCCTGGCCGCTACGCAAGGCCGTGGTGCCGTTGCTGCCGCCGTCGGACAGGCTCAACGTCTCGAAGCCGACGTCGCTGAGCGTGGCCGTGTCCGTCTGGTTGCCGGCATTGGGGTCCCACCAGTGCTTGTAGGCGTCGGAGCCGAAACGGAAGGCCTCCGAACCCGTTTCGCTCAGGCTGTAGGCGCCCGACTGGCCGCCGGCGGTGGTATCGCTGTAGGTGGCGTTGAAGGTGTAGGAATCCTTGTCGAGGGTGGTGAGCAGGCTGCTGTTGTGGCCGTCCTCCTCGGCGACGGTGTTGCCGCTGCCGTCCACGCCGATCTGCTGCCAGACCAAGCTGCCGGTCTGCACGGCACCGGCGACGCGGCCGCCATAGCCGGTCACGTGCAGGCTGTCGATGAGCCGCTGTGGGCTGGACGGGTTCGAGATGTCGGTGTGTTCGGTCTCGTCGAGCGTGTAGCCGTCGCGGACCACGCCGAGGCTGGTGGCGGTGTTGGTGCTGGTCTGGTAATTGCCGAGGTTGTCGGGTGTGATGCGCCGGTGGTGGCGGCGGTGTCGAGGCGCAGTGCCGGCTTCCTTGAGGCCCTCGTGGTACACCAGGGAGGTGACGGCGAAGTACGCCGGCCCGGTGGTCGGCTGGACCGATTGGCCCGAGAGCGTGAGCGTGAACGAGTCGCTGCCGCCGGTGAACTGGCCAAAGGTGGTGGTGGTATCGCTGATCGAGTCCGAGTAAGGTGCCGGAATGTTGCTGTCGGTGTGGACCTGCTCGCTGCCGAGGTTCAGGAGGGTGTAGGTGTCCGAGCCGCGCTCGTTTAGGGTGTAGGCGGTGAGGAAGCCGTCGACGTCGGTCTGGTTGAGGGTGAAGGAGTCGGCGCCGTTGCGCAGCAAGGATAGGCTGTTGTGCCAGGTGTCGCTGTTGTTGGCAGGTAGCGGGACGGACACGGGCTGGCCGTTGGGCCAGACGCCGGGGCCGTCGTTGGTGGTCAATTGGTTGAGGGCCAGCGTCTCCGCGCCGGTTTTGACGAGCGTGGTGGTGACCGACAGGACGTCCTGGTAGCTGGTGCCGAGGGCGTCGCTCGTGTACTGGTCGTGGCCGACCTTGACGGTGGCGGTTTGCGTGGTGGTGTTCTGGTAACCGCTAGCGCTGAACGGGTTGACGTTCTTGGCCAGGCAGTTGTCGGTGAGCGTGTAGCTCTCGTTACCGATTTCGTGGCGTGCGGAGTCGGTGAGCGAGTAGGTGAGGAGGTTGTCGAGTGGGTCGAGCAGGTTGAAGGAGACGTTGCCGTCGAGGGTGGCGTCGCCGTCGAGGTGCTGGGTGTACTGGACGTGGCCGTCCTTGTTGAGGACCTGCTGTTCGTCCTGGAGAGTAAGGGAGGGGAGCGACAGGGAAGTGGGGATGAACGGGAGGTAGCCGTCGGCAATCTGGTCGGTGGTGTTGTCGAGATGGAAGTCCTGGTTGCCGGTCTGGTCGAGGGTGACGGTGGCGACGGCCAGGACGCCGTTGATCGTGACGGTGGTGGCGTCGGTGCCGCTGGTGCTGAAGCCGGTCTCGATCAGGTCGGCGATCGTGGCGATCTGGCCGGAGTCGTTAATGATCGCGTACCCGCTCGGCGGCTGCTGAACCTTGAGGTCATAGGCGTGGGACAGCAGGGTCATGGCATCATAGGCAAGTTGCTGGCGGGTGGCGGTCACGGTAACCAGGCGCTGGGAGTCGTCCTCGCCGTCGAGCGGCTCATCGACGATGGTCTCCAGCGAGGTGAAGGAATCGCCGCCGACGTGCAGTTCGGAGGCGGAGTAGTTGCCGACGTCGGTGTAACCGTTATCGGGAGAATACTCGCTGGCATAGACCTGGGAGCTGACCTGGTCCGATTCGGAGGTCTCGGAGCCGCTCTGGGCCAGGATGGAAGTGGACGTGAACCCCGTGCCGTCGTCGCCGCCGAACTCGTGTAGGTTGAAGGTCGTGTTGCCGTCACGAGTCATGTGGACGTTCTTGGAACTGTCCTGTGTGGTGTTGAAAGTGGTCGTGGTGTAAGGATTCCCGACGATGGTCACTGTGTGGTCGTCGATCGTCTCGTCGCTGTAGAGGAGCTGGACGTGCTCGCTGCCGTTCTGGATAGAGTCGTACGAAGTGATCTGGAGATCGTCGAAGGCGGACGTGTTCAGGACGCTGACCTGCTGGAGGGTGAAACCGTCCGAGCCGGTCCGCTGCTGCAACGATACGAAGTCGCCGTCCTCGGTGGAACCGAGGTTGTCCTTGACGGTGTGCCAGGTCTGCGTGGTCAGCTCGGTCTGCGTGTAGGTCTCGTTGCCGCTGCGCTGGTCTGCCTCCGTCATCTGGAAACTGCCGGCGGCCGCGAAGCTGTAGCCGTCTTCCGTCATGCTGAAGTCGGCCGCCGCGGCCGAGGTGCCGGAGACGACGCTGACCGCCTCGGCGTACCGGCTGAACACGTCGGAGCCCGTGCTATCCACCTGCGAACTCTGCGAACTCGTCGTACCCGTGCCGACTGAGAGCTGCGACGCGGTGCTGCTGGTGTGGAATGTTTCCGACCCGCTTTCCCAGAGCGACTCGCTGCCGAGACTCACATCGCCCGAGGCTTGTAATGAACCCAGGTCAGGATCGGTGCCGTCCACACTCAAGTCGCCGTGGCTCTCCACTTCCAACAGGTCGCGCGTGAACGATTCCGTCCCGGTCGCGTGGAAGATCGAGGACGAGGCGCTGGTGTCGCCGCTGCCTCCAGCCGCCTGGGTCGCCGACTCGTCGAGCTGGAACGGCCCGGTGCCCGTCCGGTTCACGCTCGTGACTTGGAAGTTGAGGTTCCCCTGAACCGAGAGGCTGTCGGACCCGTTCACCATCGTGAAGTCGCCGCCGCCGTCGATGCTCTCGAGGTGGGTCCCGAAACTGCCGAAGCCTTGCTCTCGCTGGTGATAGCTGCTTGCCGAGCCTGCCGCGAGCAGTCCCTGGGCATTTGTTCCGTCCTGGGTTTCGTCCAGCTGGTAACTCTCACTACCGCTCTTGTCGAGGGTCATGCTCGACAAGCTGAAGGATCCCTCGGCGTCGAAGTTGGCAGCCCCAAGAAAAGCAACGGCGTCCGCATTGCCCGCCAGCGCGGAGCTGGACAGCTGGAAGTCGCCGTCCGCCTCGGCGGTTACTCCATGCAGATGGAACGAGTCGCTTCCGGCAATTGAAGGAATGAACCCATCCGGAGCGACGGCGGGTTCCGTGAGCTGATAGCTCTCCGACCCTGTTTTATCGAGGACGGCTTTATCCTCGTGCAAGGCGGTGCCGACGTCCAGGCTCGAGTCGCTGAGCACGAAGGTCTGCCAGCTGTCCACCGCTACCGAGGTGCCGCTGTCCTCGCCGCCGAACACGTCGGGATTGGTGTCTTGAGTGAGGTTGGTGGTTTCCCAACCGATTCTGGACAGGCTTACGCTCGTCAAAACCGTGCCGTCCGCGCCGAAGGTACCGACGTCCGAGCTTCCACCGACGTCGAGCGCCTGGGTCTGGACCGTCAACTGGTCGCCGCCCGCCGCTTGCGTTGCCCCGGCGGTGATCGGCGTCTGGGTGTAGGTCTCATTACCGGTCTTCGTCAGGGAGAATCGATCAAGCCGCAGGCCAGGCCCGCTGCCATTCAAGGTAAAGGAGTCCATGCCGCTCTCGGCTAGGATCGAGCTGTTGTCGGGTGCCGTCTGACCGAACTGAAAGTTCTCCTGGCCGGTTTCGGTCAGCACGGAATTCGTGACCTGGAAGTTGCTACCGTCGTAGGAACCGGTGGCCGTGAGCGTAAGGTTATCCTGCCCCGAGAAGGCAGACGAGTTGGCGCCGCCACTCGCCGTCCACTGCTGGGTGAACGAGACGGCAACCTGCTCGACCAGAGTGAATGTGCCGCTCGCTTCTTGGAGCGCGTATTGCTCGGTGACGACCTCTTGCTGGGTGGTGCCGCCGTTGGTCAGATCGAGGGTGAAAGTGCTGGGAACGCTGCCTTGCGTTGGCGCCGGCAAACTGCTGCCGGTAGCGGTCACGAACCACTTGCTCAGGTCGCCGCCTTCCAGGTAGAGCAACGGCGACAGGCCGCCGGGACCCGGCATCTGCAGCACGGGGTCGGCGGAATCCGCAACAGGCGGCGCCACATCGACGGTGAGGACGAAGTTCTGTGTAACGTTGGAACCGGCAGCATTTGCGGCCGTGAAGCTGACGGGATACGTGCCGGCGGAACCGGCGATCGGCGTACCGATCAAGAGCCCTGTCGTGCCATCGAACGTCACGCCAACGGGCAACGTGCCGCTCTCGGACAAACTGGGAACCGGAATACCGGCAGCGGTGACCTGAAACGTGGCGAATCGGCCTTCCGTGAAGGTGGCATCCGCATTACTGGTGATGGCCAGCGGTACGTTCACGATGAGTGTGAAGTCCTGGTTGTCGTCCTGGCCTACACCGTTATCCGCCGTGAACAGGATGTCGTAAATTCCCCCGGTTCCTGCGGCCGGCGTACCGCTCAAGATGCCGGTCGTGCCGTCGAACGTGATGCCACTGGGCAGCGTTCCGGTCTCCGTGAACGTCGGTGTCGGAGAACCGCTGGCGGTCACCTGAAACGTGCCAGCGCTTCCGGCGGTGAAAGTGGTGGCGACACTACTCGTGATGGCGGGCGCTTCGTTGACGGTGAGTGTAAAGTCTTGGCTGGCGTCCTGACCCACGCCGTTATGTGCCGTGAAGGTGACGTCGTATGTTCCGGCCGTACCGGCAACCGGCGTGCCGCTGAGCACGTCTGTCATCCCGTTGAATGTAACGCCGTTGGGGAGCGTGCCCATCTCGGACAAACTCGGCACCGGGAAGCCGGCAGCGGTGACGTTTAACAGGCCGAAGCTTCCCGCTGTGAAGGTAGCGGCAGTGCTGCTGGTAAAGACCGGAACATCGTCGACAGCGAGCGTGAAATCTTGAGTCGCGCCGGGGCCGACACCGTTTGTGGCGGTGATGGTGATGTCATACACTCCGCCGGTGCCCGCGGCGGGCGTGCCGCTGAGTGAGCCCGTCGCGCCGTCGAAGAGAACGCCGCTCGGCAGGGTTCCGCTCTCGGAGAACGTCGGAACCGGGAAACCACTGGCCATGACCGAGAACGTGCCGGCGCTACCGACCGTGAAGGTGTCGTTGTCCGCGCTGGTGATTGTGGGCGCTTCGTTGACGGTTAGCGCAAAGTCTTGCGTTGTGACCGGAGCGATACCATTGCTGGCTGTGAAAGTCAGGTCGTAGACGCCGCCTGTACCTGCCTGTGGCGTCCCGCTCAGGAAGCCGGTCATGCCATCGAACGTGATGCCCGCCGGCAGCGTTCCGGACTCCGAGAAAGCGGGACTAGGGGAGCCGCCGGCCGCGATTTGGAACACGCTGAACACGGCTGCAGTGAAGATAACTGATAACATGTTCGGGGATGTGGGCTAAGCAGTCCATAAAATCCAGGATACGACTGGCTAAGGTTCCTCTGTCGTTTGGCAGGCCCGCCTTGTTCACCGCACCCTTCATGTCATCATTGAGGTATTCCACTGGGTTCATCTCAGGCGAGTAGGCAGGCAAGTAGAACACCTCGATCTGGTCCTTGCGCGCCTCCAGCCAGGCAATCACCTCAGGTGTCTTGTGTGCTTGCAACCGGTCTGCGATCAGGAGGACCTTGCGGTTGGCTCCCTCGATCAGCTTCTTCAGGAATACCAGGAACACCGCCGCGTTCAGCGATCCCTTGTAGGTCATGAAGCGCACCGTTCCCTCGTTGCTGATGGCGCTGATCTGGTTCACCCGGATGTGCGGTCCTGGCACCTCCATGGTGGCGCGCTCTCCTTCACGCGCATAGCCGTAACCGGGGTGGTGATCCGCATCGACACCCACCTCGTCCGTCCAGAGAATCTCTGCATTCTCCCTGTCCGCCTGCTCTTCGATCGCGGGGTACGTCTCCTCCAGCCACTGTTGGACCTCGTCCGGTTCCTGCTTGCGCGAATGCCGTGCGGGCTTCTTGGAGGTGTAACCCCAGCGGCGCAGGTACTGACCGACCGTTCGTTCCGCCAAGTCGATGTCGAACTCCTTGCGGATCAGTTCTTGGACGGCGCGACGAGTCCACAAGGCCTGAGCAATCCCCAGTTGTTCCGGAGAATGGTTGTCGATCAACCCCTGGATGCGGTCGGCCTGCTGCTCAGCCAAGAAGCGTCCAGAGCCCAAAGGTCTGCCCGTACGACCCCCAGGCAGCGAATGCAGGCCATGGGCACAATAGGCAGTCCACCAGCGACTGATGGTCTCGTGGCAAACACCTAAAAGGTTAGCCAGGTCCGTCTCGGAAAAGCCCAGTTCGATGCCATGCAAGGCACGCAGGCGAATGACCTGGAGGGACTCATCAGACAACTCGCGGGCGTCAGGCAGTTCGATTGCCATGACTGCTCTCCCTCTTGGGTTTTCTCGTCCTCTTGCTTTCCCCTTTAGCATTATTGAGCAACTTTCGTGCCGGCGTAATATCCCCAAGAGTATTCTGGGAGTCTCGCTGCTGGTTGAGTTCCTGATGGACAAGGGGTGCCGTCGCTCCCTTCCCTGAGATTATGCAGCTTTTTTGAGTTTATGGCCGCTGCGAACTCGTTTACTCGCCGATTGGGACACTGTCGGCTGAGGCTTGGTACGGAGGTAGGCCTCGTGGGCTGCCGGCCACACGCTGCTGAGCACCAGCACCCGCAGGTCCAGAATTACCTGACCACCCCCATGACTCCACGTCATCCCCGAACGCTTCAGGCGCTCCGTGAACACCGTCTTGCAGGCCGCCTCCGTCACGCCGCTGCCGATCGGCATACCCTGACCCCGATAGTCTGCGTACTGCATCCACACCGCGTGCTTGCGTAGATAGCGGTAGGCTTTCCAGTAGTCCGCCAGCGGCACCGTGCGGAGTTGGCGACGATGGTTGTAGTGCCCCATGGCCGACCGCACCACGTGGCTCACGCCGTGCTGCCGGTCACGCAGCCAACGACGCCATTTGGCAAACCAGCGCACGGCCTCCTCCCCTTCGCCAAACAACGCGGTCGCCAGCTTGTTCACGTAGCCGCACGCGTGCCAGAAATCCACGACCCATTGCCACGTCAGCTGCTGTCCCGGATGCCACGGGTCGTCCAGGCGGCGCAGCACCTGCCGATAGTACTCCTTCGGGTGCGTGCCGCCGTCGGTGACGTACGCCAGACGCGGCGCCGGCCGGCCGCGCGCGTGCCACTGCCGCAGCACCTGGTCCAGCAGCGACGTCAGTTGCGCGGACAGCGTTCCCTGGCCCGCTTCGGGCATTTGCCCCAGGTAGACTGTGCCCAGACGCTTACCCTTCCGATCATACACCGACAGCGTGGCCGTGCTGCCCTCGTGGTAGCCGTCCTGACGAATCGGTACGTGGACGCCATCGCGTCCCGCCGCCAGCACCGGCCGATGCTTGCCTTTGGAAGCAAAGGCTTTGCTGAGCAGTTCCAGCACCCGAGCTACCTGCGCTGGCTCGCGGAACGAGGCCAAGCCATCACGCAACGCCGTCGTCACCTTGCGTACACTCGTCACCGACCAGGACACGTTGTGCGTGCTCAGCAGCAGCTTGCGGACTGGCTCCTGCTCGTGCTCCACCGACCACAAGCCGACACGCTCCGCCAGGGCCGGGGTCGCCAGTCCGGCCTCGATGCCCAAGTGGAGCTCCAGCGGAAAGAGCGCCGGCTCGCCGGCTTCAACGGCTTCGTACAAATAGCGGCGCAGCTCGATTTCGCCGAACAGCGTGCCGATCTGGTTAGCATCTGAAATTTATTAACTGTCCCATTTCGCGGGAATGGCACGGTAATTCCATGTGGGGAGTTCTTCGTCGAAGCGGATTTTCATCGTTTCGGGGTAGCCTTCTGGGTAACCTTCTTTGAGCGGATACTCTCCGTCCAGCACGTGGACCGTGGTTTTTAGGCCGGTCTTGGTGCTTGTTTTCCCCATGGCGTCGACGGCGACCTTCAGGGAAGTCAGTAGCAAGCCCTGGCAGGCACGTGTGACATGTGGAAACAGACGGTGCTCGATAGCGTTGTACTTGGAGCAGTAAGGCGGGTAATGGGCGACGCGCAGTTCCAGTCCCGTGCGGTCGGCCAGCTGTTCCAGGTGGTACTTGAAGACGTAACGATTGCTGGCGTTGCTGCCGCCGCCGTCGCACAGAAGCAGCAGGCGACGTGCCTGGGGATAGGCGGAACGACCATGCGTCTGCCACCAATACGCGATACTGTCGCAGGCGAACCGGCTGGTATCGTGGCTGAGGCCCAGGTTCAGGTGCCCGAGGTTTCGTTTGACATCGTAGAGGCCGTGCGGATAGATCACACCGGTGGCCGCACTGGGGAAATCGTGGTCGAGAGCTTTCTGGGCATGTCGCGCGTAGAGTCTGCCAATGCGAAACAACAGCCCCAGGAATTCCTTGTGTTTCGTGTCGATGCTGACGATGGGATCGGACGAATTCATGAAGTTGCCGCGGTAGCTGGTGATGATCTGAAACTGCCGATCGCGACAGGCATGTTCTCCCAAGGGCAGCGTTTTGCGGGCCTTGCGCCGGCCCAGGCGATGCCGCTTGAGGAGCTGTGCCACGACAGGAACGCTGACGCGAAAGCCAAGCTGCCGCAGTTCCAGAGCGATTTGCGCACGCGAGAGATTGGTCCACAGCGCGCTTTCTTGATCGGGATCGCCTGCGGTGCAGGGATCGACGATTGTCAAGAAGGCTTCGTCGAGCCCGGGGAACAGGGACAAACAGGAACGCCGACCACCCCTTTTTTTCGCGCCTGGTTGGGCGGCAGCAGCACAGCGCCACTTTGCAACTCCGCCAGGCCCCGCTGGATCGTTTTGCGATGGCAGTCGAAGAGTCGAGCGTTGTAGGTGATGCCGCCGTGTTCCAGTTTGAGAGACTCCGTGGCCGCATAGAGACGCCGCTGACGTTCATTGAGAGAGGCATAGGTAAAGCGCATCGCCTGTTTGACGGCGGCGGAAGGAAGGGTAAGCATGACGGCGTCCTGCCAGGTGAAAATCAGTTTTCCCAGAGCCGCCTAGCTTATCCACCTCATTCCGTGCCGAAAAGGTCAAATGGGACAGTTAATAAATTTCAGATGCTTAGGGCTCTTGGGCCGACGCCGATACTCCGCGCCGCGCAACGCAGCCGCAAGGGGATGTCGTCGCGACAGGGAGGTTCGATGCGGTTGTACTCGTGCTCGACGAGGACACGGCCGGCTTCGCGCAACGCCGTCGCGATGCCGTTTTCCAAGGCGCAGGTAAGCTCTGGGGTGGGTGGTTGCTGGCGAAAAGCCTGCTGGAGGGCGAACAGTGCCAGGAGCGGCGGCAGCATCCTGGTGAGAAAGTCCTGGAAATCGTCGGCGGGGGCCATTGCCGTGGACGCGGTCGGGACGGTAGATTGAGGCATGAGGACTCCTTTCCTGGGTCAGGGGTTTTGGCGAACCACTGCCCAGGATAGGACCCTCTTGTCACGAAGCAAGCACCCAGTGGATGGGCCGACAACGACAGAATCTGCGAATCCTCCGGTTTATTCAGGGAATGGAGCGATTGCACCCTGGACAAGTACCTGTTCTACCGCCCCACCTACCGGTTGCTGGCGGACCTCAAGACGCATGATCTGGACTTGTCGCTGGGCACGGTGACCGACGCCCTGCAGCGGTTGCTGCCGTTGTTCGAGCCGGTCTACGAAGCCTTGGCGAACCACAGTCGGCAACGGGTGCAATCGCTCCATTCCCTGAAAAACTTTGAGAAAATGGGCAATCTACATCAAAAAACCTCTACACTTGGCAGAAACACTGGCAAAAACCGGCGTGCTTTCACTCTCTTTGGCACGCGATTTCCGCATTCTTGCCGTGGTGGACAGCGGCTTTTATGTGCCATCTTCGGGATTGGGCACCGAAATATGCCAGTATTTCGTTCACCTGCCTGGAGATTGAACACCGAAAAACGCCGCATTTTCCTGGCGGATTGCAAGCGATTCACCAGGAAAGGATGTAAGTCATCGTGGTTTTCCGCGAAAAGTCGTTTCTTTCCCCGATATTTCCAGGGAATGGAGCGACGGCACCCTCGGCAACAGCCCTTGTGGCACGGCGACGAGACGCGTTGGCAGCTGTTGAACTGTACCTCACGCGGCCAAGAATGAGGTCGGGTTGAACGTCTGGAAATTATGGGTCATCAGGGAGTTCAGCTTCTCCCGGTTATCCGTGGGTATCTTTGCCAGACAACCATCGATAGCGGCGCAGAAATCCTGGAACGTCCCGTAATGCTTGCCGTACAGCACTTGCTTCTTGATGAACTTCCACAACCGCTCGATCAAGTTCAGATTGGGCGAGTACGATGGCAGGAACTGCAGATGGATGTTCAAGCTCTTGGCCAAGTCCATCACGAGGCGCAATGCTGATAGCGGGCGTTGTCCAGCACCAAGGTGATCGGTCCCTGCAAGCCCACGGCCGCGATCTTCCGCAGCAGGGCGCACATGGTTTCGGCGGTCACCGTGGCGTCCGTCGTGATACTGACCAGTTCATGCGTCACCGCATTCCAGGCCCCCAACACGCTGTAACGCTTGCGCCCCGAACCGCCGCGAATCAACAAACGAACCAGACACCAGACACAGCACAAGAACGATCCCATCACGAAATGGGCCGCGTCCACGAAAAACACATGGCCTTTGCCAGCGCCTGCTTCTTCCAGCAGCGGTTCCAGCTTGGTTGCCAGGAATTCGGCCTGGGTGGCGACGTGCTCCGCAATGGTCTTTTTCGGGGGCAACGGGATGGCGGCCAGGCAGCGCCATTTCAAGCCTAGCACTTTTTTAAAAAGGCGCGTACCTGCGTGGGCCTACGTTCGATGCCCGTTTCGTCCTTGATACGCTGGCAGGCTTCCGCCACCGTATGGGGCGGGTTGCGGCGAAACGATTCTTCCAAGGAGTCGCGATGGTCCAGCAGTTCGCTGGTGGCCGTACCCCAGTTCAATTCCCGCAAGGCTTCCAGACCGCCTTGACGATACACGTGCCACATAGCGGTCCACCGTCGCCTCGGAAACCCCGGCCAAGCGTGCTGCCTGCGGGTACACCGATCCCTTGGCTGATGAGCCACAGGACTTCCATCCGCTGCTGCACTCGCGGATGGGGGTGCTCAAAGCGTTCCTTGTGCAGGGCCTGCTGCTCTTCTTCCGTAAAATGTAAGCGGGTCATTCTTGACCATCCCCTTCACCGTGGGAAATCAGCCTGAAGGGGACATTAAAGCAAAATGCAGTGCAGCTGTCCAGAAAAGACCTCATTTTGGGCCGCGCGGGGTATAAACCGCTTCGCGGTGGTTGACTACCCTGCCGCGATCACTGGCTTGACCCTTCTTCCCACATTTCCCCTACGTCCCCTCCCTCAAATCTTCCACCTGATCCGGATCTATCGCCTTTGACGATTGTGCGGACTTGCGCTTTCCGCGTTTGTGTGGAATGCTTGCTCGGTCCTATGCCGCGCTATCCACCAAACCCGGAGACCGACCGCCATGACCCCGCTGCGTCAACGACTGCTCGAAGAACTGCAGCGACGCAACTACGCCCCCAGAACCATCGCCAGCTACGTCCTGCAAGTGGCCCAGTTCGCCCGCCATTTCGGCCGGTCGCCGGACCTGCTCGGCGCCGACGAGCTCCGGGCCTGGCAACTGCATTTGCTCCAGGTCAAGCACGCTTCCTGGAGTGCCTACAACCAGTCGGTCTGTGCCTTGCGCTTCTTCTACGGCACCTGCCTGGGCCGGCCCGAGATGGTCAAGGCCCTGCCGTTCGGCAAACGGCCCAAGACGCTGCCGACGGTGCTCAGCCGCGACGAAGTTCTCCAGTTCTTCGCCGCTTTTCCGACCGACCCCGACCGCATGCTGGTACGGACTACCTACGCCTGCGGCCTGCGCATCGGCGAAGTAACCCGGCTGCGCGTGGCCGACATCGACAGTCGCCGCGGCGTGCTCGTGGTGCGTCAGGGCAAGGGCCGCAAGGACCGGCAGGTGCCGTTGTCGCCGCAACTGCTCCAGGAACTGCGGGCCTACTGGCGGCGCTACCGGCCCAAGGATTGGCTGTTTCCCGGCGTCGGCTCCGGGGGCCATCGCAGCATCGGGGGCTTGCAGCGGCGCGTGACGCGTGCCGTGCGTGCCCTGGGCTGGAACAAGCACGTCAGTCTGCACACGCTGCGGCATAGCTATGCCACGCACCTGCTGGAAGCCGGCGTCGACGTGGTGACCTTGCAGCACCTGCTGGGGCATAACGACCTGGAGACGACGGCGCGGTACCTGCACGTCAGCACGCTGCACCTGCAGCGGCTGCCCAACCCGCTGGACACGCTGGTGGCCGCACCGCGTCCGCCGGGTGGGCCGGTGCCGGCTGGGTGGCCGCGACGCCGCCGGCGGTGGCGCTCATGACGGCCCCAGTCGCAGCCGCATCCGGCCCTGGAAGTGGCCGACGTGCTCCGCGCCCATGGGGCGTCGTACCTGGCCGCCCAGGGGCCGCACCTGTCGCGCGACCAGCAGCGGGCCGTGAAGGAACTGGCCCTGTGCCGCACGGCGGCGCTGGGCGGGCACACGGAGCAATGCGCCGGCTGCGGCACCCGGCGTGTCTCCTACAATTCGTGCCGCAACCGCCACTGTCCCAAGTGCCAGGGCAGCACGCGTGCTGCCTGGCTGGAGCGCGAAGCGCAGACGCTGTTGCCGGTGGACTACTACCATGTGGTGTTCACGCTGCCGGCGGCTTTGGGGCCGCTGGCCTTGCAGAACCCGCGTGTTCTGTACGACCTGTTGCTGCGGACGGCCTGGACGTCAAGGGTGGGCGAGGCCGTGCGCGAGTTGGCTAGCGACCCGCACTACCTGGGAGCCACGGTCGGCTTGCTGGCGGTGCTGCACACCTGGGGCCAGACCCTGTGCCATCATCCGCACGTCCATTGCGTGGTGACGGGCGGCGGCCTGGCCTGCGACGTCCACGGCCGGAGGGAGGAGCCGCCGCGTTGGGTGTCGTGCCGGCCGGGGTTCTTCCTGCCGGTGCGCGGTGCTGAGCCGGCTGTTTCGCGGCAAATTTCTGGCCGGTCTGCGTGCGGCCTACGACCGCGGCGCCTTGGGCTGTCACGGCCAGTTGGCGGCGCTGGCGGAGCCGGCGGCGTTTGCCGCCTGGCTGACGCCGCTGTACGGCCAGGACTGGGTGGTGTACGCCAAGGCGCCGTTTGGCGGACCGGAGCAGGTGCTGAAGTACCTGGCCCGCTACACGCATCGCGTGGCCATCAGCAACAGCCGGCTGGTGGCGCTGGACGGCGACCAGGTGACGTTCCGCTACAAGGACTATGCCGACGACCGGCGGCCCAAGACGATGGTGCTGGCTGCCCACGAATTCATCCGGCGTTTTTTGCAACACGTGCTGCCGAGCGGTTTCGTGAAGATCCGGCACTACGGCCTGCTGGCCAATCGCTACCGGGCAGCGAACCTGCGCGTGTGCCGCGCGTTGCTGGTGCTGGTGACGGTAGCGGCGCTGCTCGGAGCCGGGTCGAGTGCCGGCACCGCGGCGGCGACGCCGTGCCCGCACTGCGGCGGCTGTATCTGGCAGGTGGTGGAGCGTGTACCGCGCCCGCGGGTGTCGGAAGTCTGCCGTATGCCGCTGCCGGTGCTGCAACCGCTGGATAGCAGTTAAGCGTCCCGTTGTCTGCTTGCCCCTGAAGTGCTGAGCGTTGGCTGATGACTGGTGGCCCGATGGTTCCGGGGTGCGCGCCGAGGAGTAGAGCGGCCGCGGCGTGGGAAGCAGCAGGCGGGGTTGCCGGCGCTGTGTCGAGAAGCAGGCGTCGCGGCGTGAGGGCAGTTGGTTGGGAAAAGAGGAGTTATTCTGCTTGCGACGGCAGCGGAACGCATCGTACAATGATGCCGCTCTGAAGCAGCGTGTTTAGAACTCCCATAGCGTGGCAACGGGTGACGCGGTTCAGTTCAACATTTGAACCCCACGTGGGTCGCCAAAGCACTCTCGCTGGTAACGCTGTGCGATGATGTTAACGCGATAAAAGTCACTGCGCTGGCGAGAGACAATAGCATCTTAGTCTGCGCAAGTATGAGACAAATCAAGCAGATCGAGATGTTACTCCAGATTCTCGATGTGATGGATAAGTAACCCCTGCAAACACGAAGATTCACCATGACCCTCCTCGACCTCCTCCGCCTCCACCAGCGCCGTACCTTCCTCGGCCAAACGGCCCGCGGCCTCGGCGGCGTTGCTCTCGCATCACTGCTCACCCCGCGCGCTTTCGCCGAGAAAAAGCCGTCTCTCGACGCCGACAAATGGCCCGGCGTCGTCAAGCCGCTGCACTTCCCGGCGAAGGCCAAGCGCGTCATCTGGCTCTGCATGGCCGGCGGCCCGTCGCATCTCGAAACCTTCGACCACAAGCCGAAGCTCGCCGAGATGAGCGGCAAGCCGATGCCGGAGTCGTTCACCAAGGGACAGCCGATCGCCCAGCTGCAAGGGCAGGCGCTGCAAGTGCCTCGGGCCGCAGCATCAGTTTCGAGAAGTTCGGCAAGTCCGGCCAGGAGATGTGCGAGCCTGTTCCCGCACATCGGCACGGTCGCGGACGAATCTGCATCGTCCGCTCGATGCACGACGGAGGCGATCAACCACGATCCGGCCCACACGTTCATGAACACCGGCACGACCATTTCCGGCCGGCCGGCGATGGGCTCGTGGGTGACCTACGGCCTGGGCAGCGACTGCGACAACCTGCCCGGATTCGTCGTGCTGACCTCGAAGGGCCGCGGCGGGCAGAATCAGCCGATCGCCTCGCGCCAGTGGCACAGCGGCTTCCTGCCGAGCCGATTCCAGGGCGTCCACCTGCGCGGCCAGCGGCGATCCGGTGCTGTACCTCAGCAGCCCCGGCGGCGTCGACCGTGAGCAGCAGCGCGACGTCATCGATGCGGTGCAGGAGCTCAACCGCCTGCACGACGAGAAGGTGGACGATCCCGAAATCGCCACGCGCATCAGCCAGTACGAGATGGCGTTCCAGATGCAGGCCAGCGTGCCGGGTCTGATGGACATGGCCGACGAGACAGCAGGCCGACCTCGACCTGTACGGCACGAAGGGGGCCGACGGCTCCTTCGCGGCCAACTGCCTGCTGGCCCGCCGGTCTGGCCGAGCGCGGCGTCCGGTTCATCCAGCTCTATCACCGCGACTGGGACCATCACGGCGGCATTCAAGAACGACATTCCGCTGAAGATCGAAGAAGTGGACCGGCCGTGCATGGCGCTCTTGACCGACCTGAAGAAACGCGGCATGCTCGACGACACGCTGGTGGTCTGGGGCGGCGAGTTCGGCCGCACGCCGATGGCCCAGGGGAATGGCCGCGACCATCACATCAAAGGCTTTTCGATGTGGCTGGCCGGCGGCGGCATCAAGGGCGGCATCAGTTACGGCGACACCGACGAACTGGGCTACAACGCCGTCGAGGACGTTGTCGAAGTCCACGATCTGCACGCGACGATGCTGCACCTGCTGGGCGTCGATCACAAGCGTCTGACGTACCAAGTTCCAGGGCCGCGACTTCCGCCTGACCGATGTGTTCGGCAACGTCGTGACGAAAATCCTGGCGTGAGTGAAGAGCCCGCAGCGCTAGCAAGGATCACGCTTGCTTGCGCTGCGGGCTCAGATCAAATCTCCGGCAGAATCACTTCGCCGTCATGGCTTGCGAGGTACTCGTCCAGCTCCGCCGTCAGCCGGCACCATATGGCTTCGGCATGACTCGGCGCCCAGCCGTGCGTCTCGCACTTCACCCAGTGCAGAACCTGATGGCAGTAGCGTTCGCTCTCAGTCTGGCCGGGGAAGAATTCGGGACCGTGCCCCGGATACTCCCGCGGGTTGGCCGTCACATGCCGAAACGAGGCGGCCGCCTCTAAAAGCGTCAAACGATCCGCCAGAACTTCGCGGATGATCTCCGTTTTCGCGGCAATCCGATCCTTGATAATCTCATCCTGTTGGTCCAGCTCTTGAGCGAACCGCTGCTGAGCGGCCATGTTGCTCTGTGGGTCGATCAGGTTCCACACGTCGAAGCCCACTTCACTCGCCAGTTCCGGACGAAGAACGCACAGCGCGGCGCAGGCCAGACCGAGAATGTTTAACGTCAACCTAGCGTAGCGGAACATGGGGATGCTCCTTGGAGTTGAGGATTCACAGCCCATTTACTCGCGCCGGAGCGAGTCAGCAAGAATGGTAACACGGCGATGTTCCATTCCAGTGTTCGCAGTGTGAAAGTTCCGGGGGAGGTCATCCGGCGAGAGAGGGTGCCGGGCGACAATGTCCGAGGCAGGAGATCATGGGCGCGATCTTGCGATCAGAATATGCACATCGTATGCCACGACATCGATGCGTATCCGGACGAGGACAGAACTGATTGTGTGACAAGGGATTGAGACGGGTTGCAGCGGACATAATTCGGACCGACAACCCACGCAATTGCTCGCATTTTGTGCGAATCCGGCGCGAAGCACGAGCAACCGATCTCGTGTCAGTTCGGCGCCAGGCGCAACAGCACGGTGCTGCCGCCGCGTACCTTATCACCGACTTTGACATGTACCGCGCCGACCAGCGCAACCGGCAGCAGGACGTCGGTCCGCGAGCCGAACTTGATCATGCCGAGCCGGGCGCCGGCCTGGACCTCCTCGCCCTGCTTCAGCCAGCAGACGATCCGCCGAGCGATGGCGCCGGCGATCTGCTTGATGCGGATCGGCGCACCCGTCGGGCCGTCTTCGTAGTCAATCCAGAACTGTTCGTTCCGGACGGCACACTCACCGGCGCGGGCATCGAGGAAGGCGCCGGGGAAGTAGCGCAGGCGCGTCACTTTTCCGGGACGCGGATTGCGATTTACGTGTACGTTGAACACCGACAGGAAGATGCTGACGCGGAAGGCCCGGCCGCCCGGGAAGTCGGCGTCGCTGACCTCTTCGACGTGCGTCACGGTGCCGTCGGCGGGGCTGACTAAGGCGAAGGGATCGGTCGGCACCACGCGTTCCGGGTCGCGGAAAAACGAGAGGACGAACCCCCAGAGCAAGAGGATCGGGACCAGCACCAGAAACAGCAGCGGATCGAGATAAACGCCGAGCAGACAGGCCGCCGCAGTCAGGATCGCGAAGACGAGGCTGAAGACGAGTAACTCAGCGGCGCCGGCCCGCACGAACGGCAACAAGCCGCGGCGGGCGTAAGGGTCGTTCTCCGGACCGAAGTGGTAGCCACACACGTTGCGGTAAAATTTGAGATCGCGCGCGTCGAGAATATCGTGCGGGCAGTCGGGGCAGTGGCCTTGGCGGCGTTCAAGCATCCGGCGCACATAGCCGGGGCGGAAGCGGCGCAGCAATACACGGCGCAGTCGGCCCCAGGCGAGTTCCAGGCTGAAACAGAAGCCGCCGCCGGGCTGGGCGCTGATGATCGGTGCGGGTGTCAGCGGCGCGGCGCCGGCGGGGGTTGTTTGGGTGGTGGCCATACCGCTGAGGATAGTAAAGCGGTGCGACTCGGGCTATCCCCGCGGCGGACGGAGATTCGTCCCCTGGCAGTCGATGACGAGCGCGACCGGAAGCGCTCCAGCACGGCGGACTTGATCGGCACCGCCGTCGGTCGATTCACGGGTGTCGGTTCCGGCGCCGGCGCTTCCGGCACCGGCGCTACCGGTGTCTCGGCGGGCGGCGCAGTCCGAGTGGGTGCTTGTACCCCCACCTCTTCCGCCGACGGCATTTTCAAACTATCGAAGGCAGTGCAGAAATCCTCTTCGCGCACTTCTTTCTGATAGTAGAGGTGGTCGATCTGCTCGTACGGGACAAAGAAAACACGGCCAGCGTCCTGGGTGCCGGCCAGGCGGCCCTTGAACGCAAAGAATTCGTGATCGATCCGCAGGAGCACCTGGACGGAAACCTCGGTGCCGCCCAGCGTCTTGACCGCCAGGCCTTGCTGAAGGGCAGGCGGAAGATGCCGAAGAAAAGCCACCCACGAACTGTTTAGCATTTCGTCTCTCGAAATGGTCCCGATGCGAGTCCTGATGCCGTTCAGTTACGGCCTCAACGATTAGCCTAGCTCATGAATGGCTCGGATGTGGCAAGTACCGTGTGCCGATGGAGAAGGTGAACCGCGGCGCGGGAGAGGGCAGGCACGAATGGTCGAGAACTACGCAGCGGTTCAACGGGCCGTCTCATTGGAAGAAGCGCAGGTCGACGAACCGATTCTTCCGGATATTCAAGATGAGACGAGGAGTACCTCTTGATACTGCGGCGGAACATCCTCCCAGGCGGCCATGTAAGCTGCTTCCAGTGGGACCCGAACATAATTCTCTCTGGTGAGGAACAACGGCATCTGCGGAATCGGTCTGCCGACGGCAAAATGTTCGACAAAAGCCTCGACGACAGCTCCACCGATGTAGGACACGACGGTCAAGGGACGCTCACGGTTCAGCACATAATCCTCGGTCCCGATTTCGTTCAGCAGTGCGCCGTGGATACCGTGGGGGTCGCGGGATCCGGGAGGATGGACATGGACCAGTAGAAGGTGACCCCACCATCGAGAGCTGCAACAGCCTTGTCCAAGAACGACCGGATGGCGTGCCGGCTCGATTTGTTCCCGGCCGAAAGAACTTCAATCATGGCCACGATCCGGTCGTCGCTCGTGTGCCGGATTACCAGACTACGCTGTAAGCCTGCGAGGATCAGGATCTGCGGCACACCGAGGTCGCCGCCGATTTGCTCGGCCATGACGTAGTACCCCTTGGGGAGGAGTCCGCGCTTCAGTGTACGTTTGGTCTCCAGTACCCAGGAGTAATGGAAATCGTGGAAGATCCCATCACTGACTCGTGTCCAGTCATGTACCGGCATAACGTTGCTCCTTCGCGATCACGATGCGGACCGGAATTCGCTGTACGCCTCCGTCGCGGCATTGTAAGGGGCGCGATACACGCCCATATATGACTGCCATTGCGGGTCATCGAGTAGGAGCATTTGTATCTTTGAGTGCCTCTAAACAAGGGTCGATGCCGCCAACTCGCTTGTTATTCGTTCGTCTCCACTGACTCCAGCACCGTCCGCCAGAATGGCGGCATCGTCATCCAGGCGGCCTGATAGGCATCTTCCAGCGGGACGAGGACATAGAAGTCCGGATCAAGAAAGAGCGGCATAGCGATCAACGGATCGCCGACAGCGACCGGTTCGACGTAAGCCTTCACCACTCCGCCGGTGTAGGACGCCAACGTCAATGGCTTGTCCGGAGGAAGAACCGAGGTCTCGTTGGCGACCATCTCCCAGATGGCGTTGTGAATTCCTTCCGGATCGCGCGGTGTCGGCGGAAACAGGTCGATGACGAGGAAATTGCAGCCGTGCGCCAAGGCGGCTGCGACCTTGCGGATAAATCGGTGAAACGCACGCCGGCTCGATTTGTTTCCAGGGGAGACGACCTCAATCAAGGCAATGATCCGGTGGTCGCTGACATGGTGGATCACGATTCGATTTTTGCGTTTCGCAAGACGATCGACCTCGGCAGTGGCCGCGATGCGCACGTGCGGGGGGGACTGGGCCACAGAGATGGCACCTGGTGGCTCCGGCAGAGGCTCAGGGTTGTTGCGGCGTGAACCGTGCAACACAAGCGTGTCTGGACCGAGAGGACCTACAACCTGCTCGGCCATCGCATAATACCCATCGGGAAGAATCCCGCCGTTCAGTCGCCGCGCGATCTCCGCTATCCAGTTGAAATGGAAGTGATGAAAGATCCCCGCTGCAACACGGGTCCAGTCATGAACGGGCATGGCTCTCTTCCTCCTCGAGCATGATAATTGAATTGTACCAGCGGGGCTTTGCTCTGGGAATCGAGTCCGATCAACTGCTCGCACTCCGATACGACCGCAGTGCCCGGAAGAAGAACCAGCGGCTGAACGCCAGAAACACCGCCGTCGCCACAAAGGTGAAGGCGACGTTCCACGGCTCGAAGAACTGCCGTACTACCACGCTCGCAGGGACGTTCACCACGAGCAACATCGGAATGGCGTACCAGAACAGCCGGCGTAGGATGTCGGCCCAGAAGAAATCGCAGTACACCTCGCGCGGATAACGCATCACGGTCGTCGCCAGCCACCACAGCTCCATCAGACTCTGATTGCGCATCAACCACACGGACGACGATGTCAGGATCAGCAGGAAACTGTACGCCAGGGCCACACCGCACAGGAACAAGGCGAGGAACAGCAGCACTTGCAGCGCGTCGAACTGCCAGGCCATGCCCGTCAGACCGCGGCCCATGACGAGGGCGCCGAGCAGCAGCTTCGGCGCCGTGGACCAGTCGAGCTTGCGGCAGGTGACGAGGAACTGTTCGTCGATCGGCTTGAGCAGGTAAAGGTCGAGGTTGCCGGTCCGCACCAGGTCCGCGAAGTCGGTGCAGTTCTCCAGGAACAGCGTTTCGATCACCCCCTCCAGCGCGTAGTAACAGCCGAGGAAGATCATGTACGCATCGCGATTCCAGCCCGAGACCGCATTGGTGTAGCCGAAGACGGTGTCGTAGAAGACGAGCAGGATGCCCAGCCACAGCAGTTCGACCAGGATCTTCAGAACGAAGTTGCCGCGAAAAGCCAGTTCGTTGGCCAGGGAGAAGCGGGCGAACGCACCGAATAGCCGGAGATATCGCGTCACACCGACCATGTTGAATCACCGTGCGCTATTCTTGCAACCAGGAGTTCGCCGCGGCGATGGCCAGGCCGCAAGCAGCAACATACAGTGTATCGCGCGACGGTGGGTACGGCGGTTTTGCGAACAACACCGTCGTTGTGTACAGCGAGTCATAGCGTTCGACGACACGCCAGTCCGCCGGAACCATGATCGCAGCAGCTGACAATCGCTGCTCCGGCGCGATCGTGCCCGTCCAGACGACCCAAACCCGCTCCGCATCACAAACCGGCACTTTTCCCACTGGGTGGAACTCTGCACCGAGACGGCGGAAATAGTAAAGATGCGTCCAGTCGTTGCCGATGACCGGCTCGTCGGGAGAACGGTGCGCCTGCACGAACTCGGCGGCGCTGGCGGGATCAGCGACCGGCCACGGATCGGCCACCCGTTGCAGCGCGACGCCCACGGGAAGCAGTAAGAACAGCAAGAAGACCGCGGCCGCCAGCCGATGTCGAGCGCCAGCCAGGCCAGCGCCGGCGGAATAGCGGCGGCGGCCAGAATCAGCACCGCCGGCGCAGCGAAGACCATGACGCGCACGCCGCCATAGGGATACCGGTGCAAGCACGACGCCAGCAGTGCCAGCCCGATCGGTAAGCCGAGCAGGATCACGACCTCCCGCCGTCCCTGTCGCCAGAAAAGCGCCCCGCCCACGAAAGCCAGGACCATCAACCCTTGACCGAGTGGCTTACAGGCATATCGCCCTACCTCCAGGGTCGAGGCGGTCACCCAGACGGGTAAGGACCACGGCCGTTTCCAGTCAGGGAAACAGTGCGTCCAGTCGCCCTGGATGACGGGGTCGTGCTGCGCCTCGATCGGGCCCAGGAGCACGGCAAAGAAGGCGAGCCCGACCGACACCGCCAGGAGGCTCCAGGCAGCGAATGCCCGAGGCCGGTGATCGCGGCAAACGGCCGGCAGCTGCGCGACCAGCACGCTGCCGAGGAGGAAACATGCCGGATAACTCAGCCAGAGTAGGACGGGAGCGATCAAGGCAAGGAGGAGAAGTGTGCCGCGCCAGCGAGTTCTCCGTTTGCCCGCGTGAAACGCAGATGAACAGCAGCACCGTCGCCGCCAACACGTCGAAAGCGTAGGGTTTGGCTTCACAAGCGTGCCACGACAGCTGTTCCGAGCAGGCGAAGAGCAGCACGGCCCACGGCACAGCAGCGGCGGGTAGGAGCCGGCGTGCGACCGGCACCATCAACAGCAATGCGGCGCAGCTGGCGAGGAACGGCGGCAGTCGCAGTGCCAGCGGCTCATCGCCAAGAGTGGTGCTTACCGCCTTTTCCAACCACAGGAACAGCGGCGGCGCGGCCTCGTGAAAGCGCAGCGGCCCCAGCAGCGCGCCGTAGTCCTTGTCGAGAACATTGAGGATGAGGGCGGCCTCGTCTTGCCAGACCGCCGGGCCACGCAGATAGTGGTAGGCCCGCAATCCCAGGCCCAGAAGCACCGCTGCGATCAACCACGACATCCGTGTCCGCATGGTTTGCGTCCCCATTTTGATTCACGGTTTCCCCGGTTCACCGGGAGACACCGTTCTATACCGCGACCAGGCTGAGTGCGGCAAGTCCGATCGGGGGCGTCATAACCTACTTGACCCCCCTTTCCCTCCCGTGGAAGGGCCGTGACGTATCTTTCGAGGCAGAAAACATTTTTGCCCTACGGCTTTCATCAACCTACAATGAATGTGTGAAGCCGATCAATGTGATTGCCGCAAGCAAGGGCTTGCGGACGGAGCCAGTGCCACTCACTCCGAGGGTCATCATGAGTAAAGAGCTGATGGAACTGGTCCTGCCCCGGATGGCCAAGCGGCTGGACCGCCAGTTGCGGCGTTACCGCGCGGGCCGGCTCAACGACGATGAGTTTTCGCGCAAGTTCGAGACGCTGTTGCAACAACAGTTCAGCTGGCTCGCCAACCAGGGCATTCCCGAGCTGGAAGCCGCCATCGCCGTGCATGGCTCGGTGCTGGTGCTGAGTGGTCCCGGCCTGCGTGCCGAGGCAGCCGAGCAGGGTGTGCCGCTGGAGAAGATCGAGTTCGAAGCCGTCAAGGCTGCCGCCGCCGACGTGTCGCAAAACTACGGCGTCAGCGAACGGCAAGTGATCCGGCGCATCAGCAGCATCGTGTCGCAATACGCCGAGTGATACTTCTCTTCGCCGCTTTTTGTAGGGTGGGTCGAGTCTTCGAGACCCACCGAAAGGGGAACAAGTCGCTCTCTGGTGGGTCTCGAAGACTCGACCCACCCTACGGGATACGGCTTGGCGAGTGGTTCAGATCATTTGTTCAGTTCTTTTATCAACTCCTGAATCTTCTGGGCGTTCGCTTTGATGTTGTCGGTGTCGCTGTATTCGATGTTCAGCACTTCCCACGCATCCTTGTTCGACGAGTCGATCTTGACCACGATGTCGGCCACGTAGCGCTTCCCGGTGACGATCCCGTAGAACTCCATCTTGATCGCCAGCTCGGTACGGTTCGGCTTGGGATTCGTGTACTTGTACTCGATCAGGGCGATCTTCTTGCCCGTCATGTGGGCCGCATGGATGACGGCCTCGCCGACACGCGCCACAAACTGTTTCTCCACATCGCCGCGCTTCTTGAACGAGAGCTCGTCCGCGGCTCGCGCGGTCCCGGCCAGCAGAACTACGATACAGGCCGTCCAGGTTCCGATTGTTCGCGTCATGGGTGTTCTCCCGAATTGTCTGCGCAACCGCGATTGTGAGGGAGCGCTCCTTCACGCTCGCGGCTCATAACGGTTGCATTCCGTCACGTTAAACCGTCCCGCGGCGGTGAGCAAGCCTTTTTCCGGATCGACCCGATCATTCGGTGGTTCGCGCCGGGCTGAAGTCGCCGGCTGGTTCCAGTCCGCACCAGGGCAACCCCGGCCAAAATGACCACCATGCCGCCGATCACCCACGCCGACAACGGTTCCCCGGCAACCGAGAAACCGACCAGGAGCGCGACAACGGGATTGACGTAGGCGTAACTGCCCGCCAGCGCCGCGGAGACGTGGCCCACCAGCCAGGTGAACGCCACAAAGCCGATCAGCGAGCCGACGACCACGAGATAGAAGAACGCCGTCACACCGGCCCGTGTGAAACTGGCGGCAGTGAGTTGGTTGGTCTCGCCCAGACAGCAGCCGACGACGGCCAGACTGGCGCCGCCCAGCGTCATCTGCCAGGCCGCCGCTGCGAGCGGCGCCGTCGCGCATCTTGTGCCGTCGATGCAGGAAGGGACCGATCGCCCAGGAGAACGCCGAACCGAGGACCAGCAGATACCCGGCGCCGTTGGTTCCCGAGGAAGAGTACAGCTTCTCTGCCATTAGCAGGATGACGCCGGCCAAGCCGAGCAGGAGGCCGAGCCATCCGTACAGCGACAACCGCTCGCCTTTCGGCGAGGCCAGTTCGAGCAAGGACATCCATAACGGCGTCGTCGCCACGAGCACCGCGGCGATGCCGGAAGGCACCGTCTTCTGAGCGACGTTGATGAGCCCGTTGCCGCCGACGAAGAGACAGCCGGCGACGAGCCACGTCCAGGCGAAGTCACTGCCGGACAGTTTGACGCGGCGGCCGGTCAGCACCAAAAAGGCGAGCAGGATCGTGCCGGCCAGGAAGATGCGGACGCCGCCGAAGAGTGCGGGCGGGAGCGTTTTGACGCCTGTGCCGGTGGCGAGATAGGTCGTGCCCCAGGCGAGGTAGACTAAGCCGAGGGCCAGGCCGACACGCCACGGGGATAGCCGAGGAGGGAATGAGACGGCGGGAGCGGTCATCCGGAGAGGATTCCTTGAGGCGGGGTCTGTCTTCCAGATGAAGTACGGACAGGGATCGGTTCGGCCAGGTTCACGAGATTCTCAGTACTCGGTACCGTCCCCCTGCGGCCCTACTCCGGCAGCGGTTTGCCATGTGTCTCCGGGGCGAGCCAGATGATGCCGATGCCGGCGATGTAGATCAAGCTCATAATCGAACACGCCTTCGGATAATTGCCTTTGAAAACGCCCTGCATCAGCGCGGACGTTTGCAGCGCTCCCATCGCGGCGAGGATGCGGCCGAAGTTGAAGCCGAAACCCTGGCCCGTGGCTCGAACGCGCGTCGGGAACAATTCAGGCAAGTACAGCGGCAGCCAGCCGTAGAACGCCGCCGTACACGCCCCGGCTAGCGTCGCCGTGAACAGGAACCAGGCGCCATACACCTGGTCCTCGCGGAAGAACAACCAACACGAACCGAGCGACGTCAGGCAGAGCACGACATAGGCCAACCGCCGCCCCTGCCAACCCGCCAGTAAGGCACCGGCGACGCAACCGAAGATGGCCCCCGTCGCGGACCAGAACTGCGTCCACTCCTTGGCGCCCGTCACCCTCGACAGCTGGTTCGCCCAGGTCGGGCCCCACTGGATCGATGCCCACGTCCCCAGAAGAGGGACGCCGCTGAGGGCTGCGGCCAACAGCATGGTTCGAATCGTCCCGGCTGTGAAGCCGGGCGGGTTATCCGATCGGCCGAGGTAGCGAAAGATCGGATAGAGAAAGCCGAGAGTCACCGCCACGAGACCAAACAGCGTCCCGTTGACGCGGAGCAGCCAGGTCACGGGTTCGCTCCACAGCATGAGGATGACGAAACAGCCCCACGCGCCCGCCAGCACGCCGATGAGATCGCGTCCTTCCCAGGCAACAGTTCGGCCCGTGCCGCGCTCCGCCTCCCAGCTCTGGGACTCCGGGACAAACATACGGATGAAGAACGTCAGCAGGGCCGGCAGGGTGCCCATCATCATCATCAGGCGCCAATCGACCCAGGACGGCGGCAGGTTGAGAGCGAGAAGGTTATCGTGCAGCGAGGAGATGCTGAGGCTGAGCATGGCGACGATCAGGTAGCCGAAGTTGGCCGCCGCACCGATCAACCCCGCAAGCACGGCGCGCGATCGGCCGCCCCAGACCTCCATGACCAGGGCCACCCCCAATGACCATTCGCCGCCCATGCCGAGCGCCGCGATGAAGCGCACGGCGACGATCTGCCACGGTGCCGCTGCGAAAGCGCCGAAACCGCTGACCAGGGCGTAGGTGAGGATGCTCAGCGTCATGGCCCGGACACGTCCCAGGCGGTCGCCGAGCCAGCCGAACAGGACGCCGCCCGTCGCCGCCCCGACCAGGAAGGCCGCTGTGGCGAGTGAGAACCACAAACCGACGACTCCCTCGCGTCCGTCCTGCTTCATGTCCAGGCCAGTGAACCCGAGCAGGTCGATTAGCGCCGGGCGAGAGATAACTGGGAACAGGCCCATCTCGAAGCCGTCGAACATCCACCCGAGCAGGGCGGCGAGGAGGGCCATCCATTTACCGCGGTTGGACGTCGGTTCCGGTTCGCCCATGAGAGGTGCCTTTCGTGCGGGTTGTATTGTTTAGCCGCGAGCGTTCTGCGAGCGCTGAGCATCAGCGCTCGCAGAACGCTCGCGGCTAAACACGCTATCACGCCCGCGCCCGGCGTACAAGCGGATTGCCTACGCTTTGCCAATCATCTTCTCAAACTCCTCCTCGGTTAGCACCTTGACGCCGAGCTGCTTCGCCTTGTCGAGCTTGCTGCCGGCCTTTTCTCCGGCCACGACGAAGTCGGTCTTGCCCGAAACGCTGCCGGCCGATTTACCGCCGAGCGACTTGATCAGCGCCTCGATGTCTTCACGGCCGTACTTCTTCAGCGTCCCGGTCACCACGAACGTCTTGCCGGCCAGGCTCGCGTTTCCTGCCGCCGCTGCCTTCGCATCTTCCGTCAATTTGACGCCGAGCGCACGCAGCTCCTTGATGAGCTTCTCGCCATCGGTGCTGTGCAGGAAGTCGTGGACTCCTTCGGCTCGGTTTGGCCCGAAGCCCTTGATCTTGGCGATGCGCTCCTTCGAGGCGGCGAGAAGGTCGTCGATGTTGGGAAACTCGGCCGTCAGCAGTTCCGCCATGCTCTCGCCGACCATCGGAATGGCGAGCGATGCCAGCAGCCGCGACAGGCCGCGCGATTTGCTCGCCGCGATGCCGTCAAGCAGGTTCTGCGCCGACTTTTTGCCCATCCGCTCCAGCGTCAGCAGCTGGTCCAGCGTCAGCCGATACAGGTCCGCGATCGACTTGACCAAGCCACTCTGCACCAGCTGCTTGACGATCTCCTCACCCAGCCCTTCGACGTCCATGCGCGTGCGCTTACCGAACGACTCCAGCCGTGCTTGCAGCTGCGCCGGACAACTCGCCCCGGTGCAGTAGTAGCGCGTGTCGTCCGTCATCGTCGGGGCGCCGCAGACGGGGCACTTCGACGGAAACTCGAAGACCTTCTCCTTGCCCGTGCGCACTTCTTTAACGACGCCGACGACGTAGGGGATGATCTCGTTGGCCTTGATGACGATGACCTGGTCGCCGATGCGCACGTCCTTCTCGCGGATCTGGGCGGCGTTGTGCAACGTGGCGTTCGACACCATCGTCTGGCACAATTCCACCGGCGGGTCGAATTTGGCGGTTGGCGTCAGCACGCCATCCTTGCCGACGCTCAGCTCGATGTGCTTGATGCGCGTGATGGCCTGCTCCGTCTCGAACTTGTAAGCCGTCGCCCAGCGCGGCGCCTTCGACGTGGCGCCGAGCCGTTCCTGCTGGTCGAAGCTATCGACCTTGACGACCATGCCGTCCGTGTCGTAGTCGAGTTTGTGCCGCTCATCCGCCCAGCTCTGGACGTACTGAATCACGCCGTCGATGTCGTCGAACGCCTTGATGTGCGAGTTCACGGGGAAACCGTATTTCCGCAACAGTTCCAGCGCTTCGCTGTGGGTCTTGACGGTAATGCCTTCGTGGGCGCCAAGGGAATAACTGAAGAGACGCAGCCGCCGTTTCGCGCACTCCTTTGAGTCGAGCAGTTTCAGCGAGCCGGCGGAGAAGTTACGCGGATTGGCGGCGACGGCCTCTCCCTTGCCCTTGCGCTCCTGGTTCATGCGGACGAAGTCGGCCCGCGACATGTAGACCTCGCCCCTGGCTTCCAGCAGTTTCGGCAGCTTCTCGGTCCGCAGCCGCAGCGGCAGGTTGCGGATGGTGCGCAGGTTCTGGGTCACGTCGTCGCCGCGCTCGCCGTCGCCGCGCGTCGCACCCAGGGTGAAGACGCCATCCTCATAGGTTAGCGAGATGGCGACGCCGTCGATCTTCAGTTCGACGACATAGCGGACGGCCTCGCCCTTCTTCAGGAGTTTCCGGACACGGTTATCGAAGTCGCGCAGATCGTCGGGGCTGTTGCACTTGTCGATCGAGAGCATCGGGTGGCGATGCGTCACCGTCTTGAAGCCGTCGATGGGCTGGCCGCCGGGGCGCTGCGTGGGACTGTCCGGCGTGACCAGCTCGGGATGCGCCGCTTCGAGTTTCTCCAGCTCACGGAGCAGACGGTCAAACTCGAGATCGGCAATCTCGGGTTTCGCCTCGACGTAGTACTGGTAGTTGTGGTGGTTGAGAAGACGGCGCAGTTCCTCAGCCCGTTGGGTAGGGGAGACGGACATGGAATCACCGTGTTGACGGGTCAGGGCGAAGGATCTTTTGGATTCGTGGAAGGGATTGTCGCCTCCGAGCGCTGCTTTTTCAAGCTCCGTAGGCGATCGAGGCCCATACTGGAGAGGCCGAGGACCATCATGGCCGCCACTTCGCAGAGCAGCCAGCTGCCGCCCTCCTGACGAAGAGCGTCGCGGAACGGCGATGGCGGCGGCGACTGGCCGGCGTCGATGGCCTTCTGTTCCAGCACGGGGATGATGCCGTAGGCCAGCGCGGTGATGACGAACAGTAGACTGGCGAGCAGCAGCAATAGGTAGAACGGGTTGTGCGGTTCGCGCGGGCCTGACATGACGGATTCCCGATGCGCCGCTTGCAGCTGAACGAACTCATTGCTAAGCCGCAAGCGGCTGGACGATCAACTTCCCACCACCCACGGCGTGTCGATGGGCTGCCAGGCGATCATCTCCTCCGGCCGGAACCAGAGGCCGATCTCCACCTCGGCGTTTTCCGCCACGTCGCTCCCGTGGATCAGGTTGTTTTGCACGCTCATGGAGAAGTCGCCGCGAATTGTGCCCGGCATGGCTTTCGTGCCGTCGGTCGGCCCCATCAGGCTGCGGACGACAGCCACGGCCTCGCGGCCTTCGAGGACGATGGCCACGACCGGCCCGGACAGGATGAATTTCAGCAGCGACTCATAGAAATGGCGGTTTTTGTGGAGCGCGTAGTGCGCCTCGGCGAGTTCGCGCGTGGCCTGCACGAGCTTCAGCCCCACCAGGCGCAGCCCCTTTTGCTCGAAGCGCTGAATGATCGTGCCGACCAGGCGGCGCTGGACGGAGTCTGGCTTGAGTAGGACGAGCGTTTTTTCCATGGCTCGGTCGATGCTCCCTCGGGTCAGGTAAGATCCTTTTCCCCCGGGAACATTCTGACTGGCGCGAGCCGATTTCAGTTGCATCGCTTCGCCGTTTACGTTTCGCGTTGGTTGCCGCGAAACGTAAACGGGAAGCGCTCCCGTCACGACCCACTGCCCTCAATCTGGGTGCTGACGAAGGAGAAGGTGTTGCTGGCGTTGGTGCCGAGGGCTGTTATCGCCCCGATGCAGACGACGATAATGAGGGCCAGCATGACGGCGTACTCGACCGCCGTCGGGCCATCTTCGTCGCGCAGGAACCGGGCGAGCTGATGACGAACGTTCGACAACATGGGATTCATCCTTTCGTGTAGTCCTGACAAAAGGTGGCACCGGTCTGTACTCAGTCCGGACCGCCGACCCAGACCGGTGCTGACCCCGGTCCAGGCGACACTGGAAGAAGCACACTTTTCGTCCCGGTGGACAGCGCGGAACGAGAAGACAACCCAGATCGCACGGCAAAACAAGAATAGTCCGGATTCTCGGATCATGCTCCAGTAAAAAAACCAGAGCGGCGGTTTCTCGGGTGGACTAGCACCTTTCGGTAGCCTGGCGATCCTGGAGAGGACCCATGGCTTTGCGTCCCAACCTTACGGTTGGTTTGCCTTTTTCGAGGAACCCGCGAACCGAGAGCGTTCTTTCCCTGTCGGCGAACTGGGAGACAGACAGAGGTTCGGAGAGGGAGTATGGGAGGACAGAAAAGGCAAGGGAATTCCCCAGCTCGACCGAACCGTTGGTCAAGCATAGAACTCGAAAAATGAGCTGTCAAATGACTCTTCCGGATTTTTCCTGGGCACCTGATGCGCGAGTGGCCCCAGTTTTCGTCCGAAAGACACCTCCAGCTGAAAGATAGCACACGACTGCACGCGCTGAGGTCGGACGCATTGTAAACGAAGATCGCGGGCCATCATTTCGTGGCGGTGAACACCTTCTCCAGCGTCACGTTGCCATCCGCTGCCTTCAGTATTGCAGCAGCGTCGTCCAGTTCCGTCGGCGCGAACCCGGCCTTGCGGAGGTACTCGCGCGCCAGGACGTCCGGCGACGGCAGCGGGGCGTCGGCCTTGCGGTGCGCCGAGTCGGCGTACTTGGCCAGCTCCATCTGCCGGGTGCCGTCCGGAGAACCAAATCGGCCGCCGCCGTCGTTGCCGATAGGCATCTCGACCGGCACGTATTCTCCCTTCGAGCGCGTTAGCGGATCGGCGATGGCTTCGGCGCTCCGCGATCATCTTGCCCAGTTCCAGGCAGAGTACCGCGGCGAGTTGGCCTTCCGTCGCACAGCCGCGTACTAGACCCTCGGTGACGTAGATCGTGCGGTTGCCCTGATGGAAGATCTCTTCCTTCGGCGAGCCGATAGTGCAGAAGAACGGCCGGAACCCAAGCTGCGGGTTGGCGATCATTACCTTCGCGCTCACGGCACAGAGGCGGTCTACAGCTTCCTTGGTCCCCGGCGTGGCGACGTCGTGCCGAACCTGGGCTGGCTGGAACGCCTCAGTGATGAACGGATTGGCGGGTACCACTCGCGGTGCCCTGCAGAGCCGGCATACAACCGGACACCAGCAGCCACAGTCCCCCGACCCAGGCGTGCCGCGTCATGGCTCACCTCCCGTCGCACGGTTCCTACCGACCTGTCCTGAGAAGTCGGCGACGTTAGCGATGAGGTTCGTCCGTGTCCAGATGAGTCTGTGCGTAGAAGGCAAAAGGAAAAGGATGGTGTTTTCGGGTAGTGGGCGATTCGTGTGTTGATGCCGTCTGAAGTAGTTCTAGCACCAAACGGTTTTTCGAGCCATAAATGTTAACAATGATACCCTACGGCCCAGCCCGCGGCTGCGGCGTCAGCGAAACTAACACTTGACGGTCCTCTAACCACGGCAACCGATGCCGCGCCGCATTGAAGGTATCCACCACCGGAACCAACGCCTCCTGGCCACCAAATCGGTCCAGATGGACGATCAGTGCTTCCGGTGTTTGATACAGGGTTCCCGGACGATTGAAAAACATCCGCCGCATGGTGCGGATATGGCTACCCGCCAAGTCTCCCGGCAACACCGCGGCGAAATCCTGCACCGCGTTGTACACCAGGGCGATCAGCCAGCCGATCATTTGCAACGGACCCCGGTGAAAGCGCGGACGGCGGCGGTCCGGACTGTCTTTGTCATAGCCGCTCGGCGCCGCGTCGATGCAGGCGTCATGCACCTCCACGCGGAACGCCTGCTCTTCGTTCTGCCGCGTGCGGAACAGATGCAACAGGTCCGTATCGAACCCCGCACTCGTCGTGAACAGCGGATGCCAACGATCCTTTTTCGGTCCGCGAGCGATCTCACGACAGACAATCGTGCGCACCGCCTGCTCTGCCGTCTCACCCTTCAGTACCGTCGTGGTTTCGGCCAGGCGAATTTCCTTGGGCGGCGCCTCGACACACACGCCTGGCTCGGCGACCGTGATGAACAAGTTGCGGGGCAAGTCCTTCCAGAGTTGCAACCGATGCGGGTAACGGCAGGCCCGCAGCGTGACGTCGAGACGGGACTCGGCCGCCGCCAGATCCCACAAGGCGCGCACCGCGGCGTCCGACTTGCCGGCACCGGCGTCGAACAACGCATGCAAGCTGAGGGGTTGGCCGCGGTCCAGCACCTGACGCACCAGCGGCACCGCCATGTCGGACAAACCTCAGTTACCGGGTGTGGCCCGTACCGCCAGGAAGCGGCCGGCGTTGATGCTGTAGCTACAGAACAGTTTTTCGCAGCGCATGTATTTGTTGCGTGTGGTAAACATTCGGTAAACCGGTCAGCTGATGGTTCCTGGCTACAACGGTTGGCATGGCAGCTGCGCTGGCTAACCCTGATCGTTTGGACGGGGCGCGGGTTCCCTTGACCACCGCGCCGCTAGACCCTGCCTGCTCCGCGCCGCCCCTTCCGAATGGTCCCTGTCCCGTTTGCCCGCGCCTCGCCGTCGAGTTCGAACCCTGGCGGCAGGCCGGTTACTGGAAAGCCCTGCACCAACGCGCCCTCGAACGCGAAGCTCTGCTCCGCCAAGAGATCGCACAACTCCGCGCCCAACTGCGTCTGCGCGAGCAACAACTCTTCGGCCGCAAGACCGAGACCAGCGCCGCGACCACCCCGACCGCGACGCCGCTCCCCGACGCCCCACCCCGCCGGCCGCGTGGCCAGCAGCGTGGCCACAAGGGACCACGCCGCCGCGACTACTCTCACTTGCCCGTGGTCACCGAAGAACACGAAATCCCCGGCGACGACGCGTGCTGCAGCGGTTGCGGCCGCCCTTTCGCCCCGGTCAGCGGCACCGAGGATTCCACTATCCTCGAGATCGAGGTCAAGGCTCATCGCCGCCTCATCCGCCGCCACCGCTACCGACCCACCTGTGACTGCGGCGTTCATCCCGGCATCGTCACGGCCCCGACGACCTGTACCGCGCGGTGCGGCCGATGCTGGCGGTGTGCAACGGCCGACTGATCTGCCTGTCCACCCCCTACGGCAAACGCGGCTTCTTCCACGATGCCTGGGCCAACGGCGGCGCCGACTGGGCACGCATCGAGGTCCCCGCCGAGCGCATCAGCCGGATCACGCCGGAGTTCCTGGCCGGCGAGCGGCGTGCGATGGGCGCGTCGTGGTTCCGCCAGGAGTACGGCTGCTCGTTCGAGGCGCTGGAGGGACTGGTCTACCCTGACTTCGCGCGGTGCGTCTGCCGTACCGCCGACATTCCTGTCGGCACGGGTGGCGAGCCGACAGGAATGTCGGCGGTACGGGGTGGCCGCAAGGTCGGCGGCATCGACTTCGGCTTCCGCAATCCGTTCGCCGCTATCTGGGGCGTCCTCGACCGCGACGGCGTCCTGTACTTGACCGGCGAGCACTACGCTCGGCAGAAGCCGTTGAGCTACCACGCCCAGCACATGCCGCGCGACGTGACCTGGTACGCCGATCCGTCCGGGGCCACCGAGCGCTGCGAGTTGCGCTGCGCCGGCTTTGTGGTGCAGGAGGGCGACAACGCGCTGAGGCCCGGCATCGCTGCGGTCAGCGCCCGGCTGGAGAACGGCACGCTGCGGGTTGTGGAAGGCCGCTGCCCCAACCTCCTCGCCGAGGCGGCGCTGTACCGCTACAGCGACGACGCCGGCGACCGCCACGCCGAGGCGCCGGTGGACGAGCAGAATCACGCGCTGGCGGCGCTGCGTTACCTGGTGAGCCGGCTGGACGCCCGGCAGATGGCCCGCAACCGCGGTCACGGCGACGGCGAAAAACCGGCGGAAGGGCCGGCGCCCGCACCGCGCAAGAAGCGCCCGTGGCTGCGCCTGGACAACGAAGCGCTGTGGAGGCCGTTGTAGCAATCCCGTGAGCACGCGGCGCAACAAGTGCGGAACGCCGCACTTGCTTGCGCCGCGTGCTCACAAAATCAACCGGAGACCCGCCATGAACACCACCATCCGCAACCGCATCAAGGCTCACCGCCGTGTCCGCGCCGGCGACCTGGTGCCGCACGAACTGAACTTCCGCCTGCACCCCGACGTGCAGCGGGCCGCGCTCCTAGCGCTGTATGAGGAGGTCGGCTTCGCCCGCAGCCTGCTGGCCTATGAGATGCCCGACGGCCGGCTGAAGCTGCTCGACGGCCATCTGCGCCGCGACCTCGACCCCGACATGGAGGTGGACGTGGAGGTCCTCGACGTCAACGACGATGAGGCGCGGGCGCTGCTGTTGAGCATCGACCCGCTGGCCGCGCTGGCCCAGACGCAGGAGCAGCTGCGCGATCGCTTGATGGAGCTGACGCCGGTGTCGAACGCCGACCTGCAAGCGGCGTGGGACGCGGCGGCCAACCCGGAGCTGGCGGCGCTGACCGCGGCGGCGGAGCGGCCGGGGATCGTGGACGTGCCGGAGCAGTGGCTGGTGCTGGTGACGTGCCGGGATGAGAAGCAGCAGGTGGAGATGCTGGAGCGGTTTCGGCGGGAGGGGGTGGAGTGCAGGGCGTTGGTGTCGTGAGCTTCCGGGTGGAACGCCTTTCTGCTCCACGCCAAGACGGCTGTAGAGCGTGCCCGGCACGCCTGTCTGTCTTGTCGGAGGAATTGCGTGAAGACGAAAGAGGATCCGACCAAATGACGTGCATACGTGTACTGACTTGACTTTACCTGTCATGACATGTACAATCACCAGAGAAGCAAGCCAAATGGAGGACAGCGGTGCGAAGCGGAAAACTCTTGTCGGTTTATCTTCCCGATGACCTGAGCGAACGACTCAGCGAATCTGCCAGGCGTAACCATCGGACGAAGACAGTTCAAGTTATCCTTGCGCTTACCGCGTTCTTGGACGCGGACGAGGCAGCCTTTCGCGCTGGTGCGGATCAGGCATCTAGTGAAGGTCAGAAAGAAGAACACCAACCACAATCCGAGGAGCCGTAATGTCAATTTCAGAAACCGAAATCACAAACACAAGCCGCTACGAGATGGTTGATCAGTAGCACGGCGAGGGCGGCTTCGGCAAAGTCTCAAAACAGCGCGACACGGTCTTAGAAACTGTCCGATAAGTGCGTCTCCAGCTGCTCAGCTGCGTAGAATAGGGTATGCGAACTCAACAATATCCTAGCGACTTGACCGACGCGCAGTGGTCGCTCGTCAAGCCCTCCATCCCCGTGTACCCCGGAGGACGTCCTCGTAAAACCGACATGCGCGACGTCGCGGATGCCATTTTCTACCTGTTGCGGTCTGGCTGTCAGTGGCGCTACCTCCCCAAGGACTTCCCGCCCCGGAGCACCGTGTGGGGCTACTTCAATGAGTGGCGCCACAACGGCACCCTGGAGGAAATCCACGACCGTCTCCGCTGCCAAGTCCGCACGGCGGAAAAGCCCTACGCGCCCCGCACCACCGCGAGCGTGGACAGCCAATCCGTCGATACCACCTCCGGCGGCGAACAGCGTGGCCGGGACAACGCCAAGAACGTCGATGGTCGCAAACGCCATATCGTGGTTGACAGCATGGGTTTGCTGCTGGCGGTGTTGGTGACGGCCGCCGACGTGGACGACGCCAAGGCGGCGGCCGAGTTGTTCGCTCGGCTGGAGGGCCAGCCGATGAGCCGGGTCGAGCGGATGTTCGCCGACACCAAGTACCACAACTTCGTCCTCTACCAGTGGGTGGAGGAGCATGAGGGGCGCTGGGAACTGTGCATTGTGCGGCGTCCGGAAGGATCGGAGGGCTGGGTCAAGCTGCCGATCCGGTGGACGGTGGAGCGGACGTTCGCTTGGCTGGGCAAGTGCCGACGGCTGAGTGTAGACCGAGAGAAGACGGTGCGGTCGTCGGAAGCCATGATCCGCTTGGCCATGATTCATCTGATGCTCAACCGCTTGTGTCCGAAGGAGAACCAAGACGAATTTCAGTATCGCCAAGTGGCTTGACACCACTTATCGGACAGTTTCTCAGTGGGCGCCATGCTTGTAGCTGCTGGCGTATCAGGAGAATTGCTGTTCGGATTCTGGGTACATCGAAAGGAAAACAAGCTGCGGGCGATCAGTGGCCGACTAGAAGTCGAGGCGAATGAGCGGATAGCTGACGCCGAAAGAAGAACTGCTGAAGCGGTTCTGGAAACGGAGAAGCTCAAGGCGCAATTTGCATGGCGATCAGTGCCTACTGAAAAAGCGCATGCGCAGCTGGACGAACTTCGCGCCGGGACTGGCTCAGTCTGGATTGAATACATGAACGGCGATCCGGAATCCCTGCGCTTCGCCCAACAGTTTGTTGGTCTATTCAGCGCAGTCAAATGGACCGTTGGCTTGCGCGGCGGCACGGGCAATGATCTGGCGTTCGGAGTCATCATTCCAAGTCCCGCAGGTGAATCGGCTGGCTTGACCGCCTTCATAGCACATTCATTCTTGAAAAGTGGCATTGGCTTCAACATCGCGCCGTTGCCACGTTGGGTCAGCAGTGTTATTACGATGCCGCCGCCGCCAGAGCTCGGCCGCACGCATCTTCATCGGCCCCAAGCAGCCATCAGTGCAGTAACAGTCATCCCGCGGGCACCATCGCCAGCTGCGCGTCATTATCGCAGGGGTCGGCCTCGATGGCAATAACGCCGACGCGGTGGGGTGCATTCCCGCTTGCCGCTGAACTCAGCCTGGTCCGTTCGCACTGCCGTTATTCGTGTCGGCCTTCCGCTCCAGCAACTCGCCGCACACCGGGCACCGGCACTGACGGCGCGGTCCAGACCGCGTCCTTGTGCTTGACGAACGTCTGACACTTCGGGCAGAACGGCCGTCCTTCCCGTTGTTGCATGGCAGTTTCACGATTCTGAGCGCGCATGGTGTTTCCCTTTCTGCTTCGGTCGTTCCGTCCAGGCCGGACAAGCGGCCAGCATTTCGGCGCCGCTCTTGCTCAGAGCATGAGCGATGGCAAGCACCGTGTCAAGAGTCGGCGATTGCTCGCCGCGTTCCACGCGGATGATCGTCCCCTGTCCCAGCCCGGCTAGCGCTCCCAGCTCTTCGGCGGACAAGCCGGTATCCTTGCGGCTCTGTTCGACCGCTTCGCCGAACTCGCCGGACAGACCGGGCTGGCGCGGTTTGCGTGGCCGTCCCCGTTGGCGTGCTTCGTCTTTCATGGTATCCTTTCTAAAGCACGGGAGCGGAGGAGGTCGCCGGACCGTCGTAACCTTTTCGGATACGCCATCGGCCTTGCGGCCGTGGCACCTACTGATATGGGTTGCCGTCCTTGTCACGGCCTCCCCCGCTCGCCACTTCTATTATAGCCGATAAATCCTAAATAGCAAGACGATAAAGCCGTTTATTCCTCTTTTCATCGGCGGCGAAGCGGCAATTGCGTAACACCTCGCCCGCGTTCACCCGAATTGCGTAACAGCGGGCAATTGCGTAGCAAAGCCCCCAAGCATGGCAGTTGGCTGAACGTGGCGGAGTGCGAACTGAGTTGCCTGACCAGCCAATGCCTGTCGGACCGGCGGATTGGCGACGCTGCAATCTGAAATTGCCGCGTGGTCAACCCGCGTCAACGAGAAGCAACGAGCCGTCGACTGGCAGTTCACCATCGACAAAGCAAGGGTTAAATTGAAGCGGCTCTACCCGAAAACTTAGTCTGGACGGGGCACTAGATTCTGGGTAATCCTGCCCGAACGATGTCCAGAAACTCACTCGCCGTCAGGCTCGCCTTGCCGATCAAACCGCCGTCCACGTCGGGCTGGTGGAGCAGCGTTGCGGCGTTGTCCGGCTTCATGCTGCCGCCGTACTGGATGACGAGGTTGTCCGCGGCGGCGGCGCTGAAATGCCCAGCGATCCACTTGCGGATGAGAACGTGTGCGGTTTGGGCCTGCTCCGGCGTGGCATTGCGGCCGGTGCCGATGGCCCACACCGGCTCGTAAGCCAGGACCAGCTGCGACAGGGACACCGGCTGGATCGCGGCCAGGCTGCCGGCCAGCTGATGCTCCAGAACAAAGGTGGTGCGGTTGGTCTCGCGCTCGTCCAACGTCTCGCCGAGGCAGAGGATGACGTGCAGTCCGGCGGCCAGAGCGGCGTGGACCTTGCGATTGATCAATTCGTTGCTTTCGCCGAGTTTGTGCCGTCGTTCACTGTGGCCGAGGATGACGTACTTGCAGCCAACGTCCGCCAGCATGACCGGGCTAACCTCGCCGGTAAACGCGCCTTCCTTCTCGTGGTAACAGTTCTGGGCGCCGAGCGCAACCTTGCTGCCGCGAACGACTTCGGCGACGGCGCTTGAAGTAGGGAAATGGCGGGCAGACCGCAACCGTCACGCGCTGCTCGGCGCCGAGGCCCTTCACGACACCGTCGGCCAACGCCTGGGCCGAGGCCTTGTTCGTGAACATCTTCCAGTTGCCGGCGACGAATTTGGTGGCGCATGTCGCGGTCCCCCGTTTAGCCGCGAGCTTCTGCGAGCGCTTCATAAAGCGCTCGCAGAAGCTCGCGGCTAAACGATTCAAAACGTCTTCCCCATCAACTCCGCCAGGCGGCGCAGGTCGCGCATCAAGGCCGCGTACTGGGGCGGCAACAGCGCCTGGGGGCCGTCGGAAAGCGCCTTCTCCGGGCAGCTGTGGACTTCGACATGCACACCGTCGGCACCGGCTGCGAGCGACGCGCGGGCCATCGCCGGGATCAGGTCCGGCCGGCCCGTGGCGTGGCTGGGGTCCACGATGATCGGCAAATGGCTCTGGCCCTTCACGTTCGGCACCGCGCTCATGTCCAGCATGTTGCGCGTCGAGTCCTCGAACGAGCGCACGCCGCGTTCACAAAGTACCACGTCGGGATTGCCCTCGGCGAGGATGTACTCGGCCGACATCAGCAGGTCCTTGACCGTGGCGCTCATGCCGCGTTTCAGCAATACGGGTTTCTTCGTCTGCCCGACTTCCTTGAGCAGGTCGAAGTTCTGCATGTTGCGGGCGCCGATCTGGAACATGTCGGCGTGGCGGTAAACCACATCGACCTGACGCGGGTCCATGATCTCGGTGACGACCGGCAGACCGTGCTTGAGACCGACGTCGCGCAGGATCTTCAAGCCGGACTCGCCGAGTCCCTGGAAGCTGTAGGGACTTGTGCGCGGCTTGAACGCTCCGCCGCGCAGCAAGTTCGCTCCGGACGCTTTCACCGCCCCGGCAATCGTGTCGAGAACCTCGTAGCTCTCGATCGCGCACGGCCCGGCGATCATCAGCAGCGCACCGCCACCGATGCGGACGGGTTTAACCCCAGGTCCGGCATCGGCGCCGACCACGACAACGCTATCGTTCTTCTTGAACTCCCGACTGGCGAGCTTGAACGGCTTGAGGATCGGCAGCACCTGTTCGACGCCGGGGATCGCCGACAGGGGCTGCGTCTGCAATTGGTCCTCGTCGCCGATCACGCCGACGATGGTGCGGTGTTCACCGCGGCTGAGGTGCGGTTTGAAACCCAGTTCGCGGATACGTTCCAGAACGTGCTCGATCTGCGTTTCGGTCGAATCGGGTCGGAGTACGATAATCATGTTAATCAGGGGTCAGGTATCAGGGCTCAGGAGTCAAGGGTCAGGATTGACAGTGCCATGCTCTGATTCCTGACGCCTGACTCCTGACCCCTGCTACCTGATTAATCGGTCATCATCGCCAACGGATAGGAGCCGAGGACGGTCATCTCGTGGCAGTGTTCGGAGAGCAACTTGAGGGAGCGGGCAACCTTCGGCTCCTCCAGGTGGCCCTCGAACTCCACGAAGAAGATGTATTCGGGCTTGGGCGTGCGGGCGGGGAACGACTCGATCCAGGTCAGGTTCATCTTCGCTTGCTTGAAGATGTCCAGTGCCTCCACCAGCGAGCCGGAACTATGCGGGATGTGGAACATCACCGTCGTTTTGTCGTGTCCGGTCCGGCCGCACTTCTGATGGCCGATCACCGCGAAGCGCGTTTCATTATATGGCGAATCCTCGATGTCGGCACACAGGATCCGCAAACCGTAACGCACGGCAGCCTGCCGGCTGGCAACGGCAGCAGCACCCGGTTCGCTCTTGGCCAACTCGGCGGCGACGGCGGTGCTGGACACTTCCCGCAGCATGGCGTGCGGCACGTTCTTGCTCAGCCAGTTGCGGCACTGCGAGAGCGCTTGCGGCTTGCTGTAGATCCGGCGAATTTCCTGCTGATCGCAGTTGGCGAGAAGGTTGTGGTGGATGTGCAGGCGCGACCTCGGCCGAGATCACCAGCTGCGGCATCCGGATGAACATGTCGAGGGTGTCGGCGACCCGGCCGTCGGTCGAGTTCTCGATCGGCACCACGCCGAAATCAGCGTGGCCGCGATTCACTTCCTCGAACACCGCAGCGATGCTGTCCACACATAGGAAATCGACGGCCTGGCCAAAGCGTTCCACCGCGGCGAGATGGCTAAAGCTATAAGCCGGACCGAGATAGGCGATTTTCAGTACCTTTTGCAGCGCGCGCGAGGCGCTCATGATCTCGCGGAAGACGGCGCGCACGGTCTCCGCTGGGAGGGGGCCCTTGTTCTTGTCGTTGACGTTCAGGACATTCTGAAGGACCTCTTCTTCGCGGGCGGGGTTGAATATTTCCTCGCCCTGATCGTTCTTGACCCGGCCGATCTCCGCCGCGAGGCTGGAACGTTTGCTAATCAGATCGAGGATCTGAAGGTCCAATTTATCGATACGGGATCGCAGGTCGCGGAGTGATCCCGACGTGCGCGGTGCAGTCGTCGTCGTAGTCGAATTGTTCTCGGGTTTGCGCGGCATGAGCGGACTCGTGCGTCGAGGAGGTTGCGCAAGGCGTGTTCTCAGTGTAGGAATGCGGCGTGAAAGCGTCAACTTTTCGGACTCCGGTTGTGACAATTTATCGTCCTCGGCGTGGGTTTTCCGCGAAGGATCGCGAAACGCAACCGAGAATTCTGAACAAAATATAACTGATATTATGTGTACTCATCGACGTTCGCCCAGTCCCTTCATCCAATAGCTGGCGGACCCGAAACGGAGAACTGATTCGGAGCATCGCAATGGCTGAGAACCGGGACCTGGGAGTGAGTGTGCCGTTGGTGCCGCCCCTATACCAATCATCAGTATACACATTGCCTGACCTGGACGCCCTTGACCGTATCTACAATGCAGAAGCGACCGGCTACATCTACGCTCGGGACGCGCATCCCAACGGCCGGCTCCTGGCGGGGAAGCTGACGGCGCTGGAGGGCGGCCGATGGGGCATCGTCACCGGCTCCGGTATGGCGGCGATCAGTGCGATTCTGCTGCCGATCCTCAAGGCGGGCGATCGCGTCGTTGCCGGCAATCGCCTGTACGGCCGCACCGTACCAGCTGCTGAGCCAGGAGATGGCACGGTTCGGCGTCGCAACAACCTATGTCGATGTGAACGACATCGCGGCGGTAGCCAAGGAACTGGAGCAGCCTGCACGGGTGCTGTTCGCGGAAACCATGTCGAATCCGATGCTGCGCGTTCCGGACCTGCCGCAGTTGGCGGAACTGGCCCGGTCGCGCAATTGCCTATTCGTGGTGGATAACACGTTCGCCACGCCGGTGCTTGTGAAGCCGCTGGCACTCGGCGCCCACTTCGTCATGGAGAGCCTGACCAAGATCATTGGCGGCCACAGCGACGTGACGCTCGGCGTGGTGTGCGGCAAGGACGAATACCAGACTGGAGGTGGCGCAGGCGGTGAGCATCTGGGGCCTGGCTTCCAACCCCTTCGACTGCTGGCTGGCGGAGCGCGGCCTGGCAACACTGTCGTTGAGATTGCGTGCAGCGTCGGCGACCGCAGCGGCACTGGCCGACTGGTTGGCGATCCAGCGTGGCGTAGCGCGCGTCATCTATCCAGGTCGGCGCGACCATCCGGACCACGAAGTCGCCGGTCGGCTTCTCGGCGGTGTGTACGGCCACATGCTGTGCTTTGAATTGTCCGGCGGCCGGGACGCTGTGAATCGCTTCATGCGGCTCGCGCCGGGAGTGCCGTTCAGTCCGTCGCTGGGCCACACCGCGACGACGTGCAGTCATCCGGCAACGACCTCGCACCGCTACACGGCACCGGCGGAGAAGACGCGGCAGGGCATCACGGCCGGATTGATCCGGTTGTCGGTGGGATGCGAAGAACTGGAAGCGATCAAGGCGGAGATGGCGAAGGGGTTAGTTGATTAGCCGCGATTTCACAATCTGGCGAACCGGCTGCGTAAGTGGCCGGGTGGAGCGTTACCCGGCCGCTTACGCAGCCGGCTCTGACGAATGCGACCTTTGCGCTTATACTACCCTGCATGGAACCACTACGCATCCTCGTCATCGGCGCCCATCCCGACGACGCCGACATCAAGGCCGGCGGCACCGCGTCGCTGTGGTGCCGCCTCGGACATCGGGTCCAACTCGTCAGCGTCACCGACGGCGGCGCCGGCCATCAGACGCTGCGCGGCGCTCCCCTCGCCGAGCGGCGCCGGGCGGAGGCTCGCGCCGCCGGGGCCGTCATCGGGGCAACGTATACCGTCCTCGAATTCCCCGACGCCGGCCTGATGCCCACGCTGGAAGCGCGACATCGGCTCATTCGGCTTATCCGTACCGATCGGCCCGACCTGATCCTGACGCATCGGCTGAGCGATTATCATCCGGACCATCGCTACACCGCGACCCTGGTGCAGGACGCCGCCTACCTCGTCACGGTGCCGGCCGTTTGCCCCGAGACGCCGCACCTGGACCGCGATCCGGTCATCGCCTATCTAAGCGACGATTTCAAGAAACCCATCCCGTTCAGCCCCGACATCGTCGTTGATATAGGCGACGACGTCGAGCGGCAGATCGACATGCTGCACTGTCACAAGTCGCAGTTTTACGAATGGCTGCCGTTCAACGCCGGTCAGGCCGATCAGGTCCCGGCCGACGACGCAGCTCGGCGGCGCTGGCTCAGTGAGCGCATCCGCCGCCGCATCCGTCCGCTGGCTGATCGCTACCGATCGCAGTTGCTGCACACCTACGGAGCGGAGCGCGGCCGATCGGTCGAGTACATCGAGGCGTTCGAGGTGTCGGAACTCGGGGCGCCGCTGACCGCGTCGGAGCGGGCCCGCTTATTCCCGTTCTTGCCTCGGCTGGCGGAACCCGACGATCGGCCGGCGCCGGAGTGGGTCGATATGCGGTCAGATGATTGAGTAGCCGTCCGTTTAGCCGCGAGCTTCTGCGAGCGCTTTGGAGAGCGCTCGCAGAAGCTCGCGGCTAAACGCGCGAATGGAATATGGGAGGTCCCTCATGACTGTCAAAGGCGGTCGCACCGTCTGGACGGTGGCTATCGCCCTGCAGTGGGTGGGTGCCATCGCCTTGTTGTTCATCAATACCAGCACGCCGAACAAGGTGTTGATGTTCGCCCCGTTCGCGCTCGTCGTCAACGGCGCCGCCTGGATGCTGGCGCGCGGCAGCGGTGTTCGGCCGCCCTGGGAGGCGCTGCTCGGGTCGTTGTTTCAGGACAATACCGTCGATGTGGCTGAGGAGATGGGACTGGGCTGGCGAGCGATCGACGCCAAAGAGTACGAGTCCGCCATCGACCATTTCAGTCTGGTTCTCAAGTCCGAGCCGACGAAACCGGATGCGCTGTTTGCCCGCGGACTGTGCCAGCGCCATCTCGGCCGCAACGACACCGCCCTGGGCGATTTCAACCGCGCCCTGAGTCTGCGGCCCGACCTCGTCAGCGCCCGCCAGGCTCGCGCCGCCCTCTACTTCGAGCGCGGCGACCTCGACGGTGCGATCGATGACTTCACGGAGGTAGTGCGCAGGACGGGCAGGACGCCGCAGCGCTGCGGCAGCGCGGCATCGCCTATATTCGGCGCGGCGATGCGGACGCCGCGCTTGCCGACCTGAACGAGTCGGTCCGCTTGGTCCCGACCGATGCGCAATCGCACTTTGAACGCGGCAAGCTGTTCGAGGCGCGCGGCGAGATCAACCATGCCCTGAGCGACTACACCGAGGCAGGCCGCCTCGACCCGAACGGCCCAGGCCGCGCTGCGAAAGCGGAACTTCAGCAGAAGCGCGGGACCGTCAAAGGATGAGATGGCACCGTTTGCGTTCCGCTCGGGCGCGGAAGGCAAGCGATGGTGAACGAGAAGAGCAAGGACATGGAGCCGCAGTACGAGACGCCGATGGCCCTCGTCGAGGCGCTGCAACAACGCGGCCTCGGGGCCAGGACGCAGCTGTGGGGGTGGCTCGCGAGCCGTTCGAGCGGCTGATGCGCCAGCTCGGCGAACGGCACCGTCTCGACTCGACCCACGACCGCACCACACGGCACGCCCTGCACCTCGCCGAGACAGTCTTGCGCACGCGCCCAGCTTCCGATTACCTGGACCATAGCTGGGCCGCTTTTCGCGCCGCCCTGCTGCTCCACGTCGGCAAGCTCGCCTTCCAACCCTACGGCGGGCAGAGCGGACCCGTCCACGGTCCAGCACCGCTGCCGGAATCCGAGACCTATCTGAATCGCACGTTGTTTCTCCCGCACGAGCGCATCGGCGATCACCGCTTCGGCGGCGACTGGTTCGGAGGATTGTGTACGCACGATGGTTCTCTCTGGGTCATGATCGCCGACGTGACTGGTCACGGCTACGCGGCCTACCTGGTTGCCAGCGCCTTGCCGGCCGTGTGGGAGAAGTGCTGGGAGACAGCGGTAGGTCGGATTTCCAATCCGACCAATTTATTCGACTCCTATCAGCCCGCCGATCTGCTCGCCGCCATGCACCGGCTGCTGGAGGAGTGCCTGCCCGATGGCGTTTTCGTGGAGTGTACTCTCGTCCGCCTCGGCCCAGAGGGCACGGTCACCGTGGCACCGGCGGGAGGTACGCGCTTCCTGCTGCGTCGCGGCGGTCGGGTCGAACTCGTCAAGCTGCGCGGCGGCTGGCTCGGGCTGCTGGCTCCCGCGGCCAAGGATCAGCACGTCTTCAGGCTGGCCCGCGGCGATGAGCTGCTGCTCGGCACCGACGGTTTCTTCGACCAGCTGGCCGCCCTGGGTGAGACGATGACAAGCGAGCTGCAGCGCGCACCGCATGTCCGGCCGTTGCTCGATCATGCGCAAGAATTGTTGCGGCGAGCGCTGCAGAAGACGCCGCAGATCGATGACATCACCCTGGTGCAGTTGCGGCGGCGTGCTCCGGAGGAAGATAGGCCAGCGGGGCGAAACGGGGGAGGTCATGTTCCAGTGTGACTGCCCTCCCGACGATTGCGCCGGCCGCGTCTCTCTCTTCCTGGTCGGCGACCGTGCGGCCGGCGACGAGTTGGCCCGCAAGTTCACACCGCTGATCCGCAGCATCGTCCAGCGTGTCCTCGGTCCCGGCCGCCGTGCCGAGTGGGACGACGCCTGTCAGACCATCTTTCTGCGGCTGTTCGCCAATCTCAACAAGTGGGGCCAGCGCTGTCCGTTCTGCAAGTGGCTAGCGGTGGTAGCGGCGCGGCGCACCATCGACCTCGGCCGATTGCCCGACCCGATGGATCGCCTGCCGGAAGACGAGATCGCGGACCGCCGCCCCGCTCCGCCGGATCGCGAGACGCTGGAGCGGATCGAGCAGACCGTCGCGCGGTTTCCACCGGAGTGGCGCGCGGTGTGGGACGACTGGGTCTCCGGCCAAACGCGCGAGGCAATGGCGAAACGGGCCGGGAAATCGCTGCGGACGGTTCAGTACTGGCTCGCCGAGATGCTCGATCAGCTGCGCGAAGGATTGGCGGAGTGACCGCCGATTGCTCCCCTCGCCCCGTACTCGGGGAGAGGGGCTGGGGGGTGAGGGGTTTGAAGCGGCTCACCCCTCACCCCCGACCCCTCTCCCCTGAGTACAGGGGAGAGGGGAGAAAGAGGAATCACACCTTTGCCAACTCCTCCATCAGGATCTGCTGCACCACATCGGGCTTCGCGGCTCCCTTCGTCTCCTTCATTACCGCGCCCTTGATCGAATTCGCGGCGGCGGCCTTGCCCTTCTTGAAATCGGCCACCGCCTTCGGATTCGCGGCAATCGCCTTGCGCACGATCTCGACCAGTGCCCCGCTTTCGACGGGCTTGATGCCCTTGCGCTCGATGGCTTCTTTCGGCCCGATGCCTTCCGCCAGCATCAGGTCGAACACTTCCTCGGCCACCGCTTTCGTCAAACCCATCTTCTGCTGCTCGACGAGTAACCCGGATAGGTCAACTGCTTTGATCGCGAAGGGAGCAGAACCGTCGCTTGCGCTCCGGGCAGGTACGGTTTTCGCCGACGCCAGCAGCTTGTTGCTGATCCAGTTACACGCCGTCTTGGCGTCGCCGCAGCCCTGCGTCACTGCCTCGAAGTAGGCGACAACCGCCCGCCCCTGGCTAGTCAGTACTCCGGCGTCATAGGCAGAAAGACTGTATTGCGTCTTCAGCCGTTCGCGCTGTACCGCCGGCAGTTCGCCCATTTCGGCCCGTGCTTTGGCGATGGTCGGTTCATCCACCATCACCGGCACCAGGTCCGGCTCGGGGAAATAGCGGTAGTCCGACGCCTCTTCCTTGCGGCGCTGGACAATCGTCATGAGCGCGGCTCTCATCCCAGCCGGCGGTCGTCTTACTTACTCCGGGGTCGCCCCACTTCTTACCGTCGCTCCGAAACTGCTCGTATTGCCGCTTCGCCTCGTACTCCATCGCATTGCCGACCGCACGAATACTGTTAAGGTTTTTCACCTCGACGATCGGCGTCGCGGCCACGGAGCCGTCCGGTTGCGGGCTATGAAGATTGACGTTGGCGTCGCAGCGCAGGCTGCCTTCCTGCATTTCGCAGTCGGAGACGCCGATCTCGCGCAGCAGCAGGCGAATCTCGGTGAGATAGGATTTCGCTTCTTCCGGAGAGGATATTTCCGGTTTGCTGACGATCTCCAGCAGCGGCGTACCGGCGCGGTTGAGATCGACGAGACTGTCCTTACCGGTGCCCTTCTCGTCGTGCAGCATCTTGCCCGCGTCCTCTTCGAGATGGGCGCGAATGATCCCGATGCGCTTGGTGCCGTTACCGGTCTCGATCTCCAGGAAACCTTCGGAGCTGAAGGGCAGATCGTACTGACTGATCTGATAGTTCTTCGGCAGATCGGGGTAGTAATAGTTCTTGCGGTCCCACTTGGTGAAGGCGGCAATGCGACAGTTGAGGGCAAGCGCCGCGCGCAGGCCCAGCTCGAAGGCACGGCGGTTCATCACCGGCAGCACGCCGGGCATACCGATGCAGACGGGACACGTCGCCGAGTTGGGCGGCAGACCGAACTGCGTGCTGCATCCACAGAATAATTTGGTCCGCGTCAACAGCTGAACGTGGACCTCCAGACCGATGACGATGCGATACGGCAACTCCGCCATGCGACACCCTTTCTCAGAATGACCGAAAATCACTGTAGCGATTCGGGACGGAAGACTCAACCACCGGTTGCGTTGACGAGGCGGCGCAGGCCACTAGGCTAACGGAGAGAGCTGGTCTTGCCGCTTGCGGCTTAGGAACGTTGACGAAATAACTTCCGTGCCAAATGAAATCTTGGCCGGAGTCCTTCTCGGTCGCGTAGCGACCTTCTGACGGTAGCCGGGCGTTTCAACGCCCGGTTCCGATCAGCATGAAAAGTGTGTGTCGCGTAGCGACACGTGAGCAGTCCCGGCTGGTGCGATGTCTCAAGCGTCGCTACGCGACGCCACCGAATGGCTCGATCGCAATACCGGCCTTGAAAGGCCGGTCTACCGTCAGAGGGTCGCTACGCGACCAAGAGAGTAGCGTTTGGCACGGAAGTTATTTCATCAGCGTTCCTTAGCAGACATCGTGTGCTAAGCCGCGAGCGGCAAAACGGAGGAAATCGCCATGGAACGCCTGCGCGAAGATAACCTTGGCAACGAAGGCGCCCGGGCCTACCTCGGGATGCTGACCGCCAAGCTGGTGGCGACCATCAAGGAGGTGTTCGCCGACGAAGAGCGCCTGGAGCCGGACGAGGACGGCGAATCGCTGTTCATGCCGAGCATTGACGTCCTGGCGTTGCTCTGCGAGCGCTACGCCACACCGCCGCCGAAGCCCGCCAGGTGCGCCAGTCGGCGCGACGGCTACCTCAAACGCTTCGACGCCGCGAAGATCGGGCCTTCCAAGGAGTTTCGCACCAATCGGCGCAAGGCCATCGAGAACACGTTCCGCTGGCTCGAAGGCCTGGCGGAGAGTGAATGGGAGGGGGAGTAAGTTCCGAGGGTCGGCGGGACGCTTCTCAGAGAGGCTCGTCCGGCTTCCGGACTCTGACGAATGGTCGAACGAGCCAGCGCACGATCGCTTTCCACCACCGGCGGAAAACCGTCCGTCTGGTCAGTGTCACGAATTGGTCATCCATGCAAAAGTCATAGGCATCGCGGAACCCGGCCCGGCCCAAAACCGAGATGGCCTCTTCGCCAACTTCGGGCGGCGATTGAAGGAAATGACACGGCCAATTATGTGTTTCTCCAGCGATGCGGACGCGGATGCTCCCACGGTATCGCGGCGCCCGACCGAGCAGACCTCCTGCCAGACCAGGCCTGGTCCGGTCGAAGCGAATGTCGTGTGTATGCGCCGTGCGGATGGGGATGCAGGAGAATTCTGCCCCGGTGTCAATCACAAACGGCAACGAAATATAATCGCCGAATTGCGTCATTAACCGCAGCACGACCACCGGCCGGTCGCATTCCGCACCGTCGAAAACCCGTGTCAGGAGTGGTACTCGAATAGTCATCCAATTTCGTAAATGCTTGGCAAGTGGGCTTCTGCGTTCCACTTTTCAACGGGAAGCATTATGAGTTGATCGCGCTCCTCGGCTGGTAACGCATCGCGGAGACGGCGATACGCTCCCTCCTGAAGGTCGTCCAGTTGAATCACCATAATGCCCTTGGGAGTTGCGAGATAGTAGACGCAGTGCCCGCCAAAGTAATACTGGAGTTTGAGGTCTTCCTCGACCCGTCGCCGCGCCTCCGAGCGCTCCCAGAACCAGAAGCGCCGGCAATACTCTTCGACGTGCGGTACGGCTTCTGCCGGCAGCGGCAGATCACGCAGCCAGATGCGTCCTTCCGGTGTCGGCGACGGAGCCGGCAGCGATGCACGTGAGTCCGTATTGGATGAAGTGGAAGAACTCATGGAGGTACTCCTTCTCCCGACCAGTCTACCAGATCGTTCCAGCCGATACAGCACAAACTGCGCCGGTGTGATAGCGTCGAAGTCTGGTTGTTGTCCCGACGCGGGCTACAATCACGCTGCCCGTCCTGCGTCCTCTACCCGAGGTTACCGCCGTGCGCTCGCTTCCTCTGCTGCCGGTCGCCGCGGCCCTGGCTTGCATCACCACCGCAATCCCGATGACAATCGTACCCGCCGACGAAGGCATGTGGCTGCTCAACGATCCGCCGCGGCAGCTGCTCAAGGACAAGTACCAGTTCGACCTCACCGACGACTGGCTCGAACGCGCTCGCCTCGCCTCGGTGCGCTTCAACAACGGCGGCTCCGGCGGCTTCGTCTCCGCGGACGGCCTGATCGTCACCAACCACCACATCGGCGCCGACGCCTTGCAGAAGCTCAGCCCGAAGGACAAGGACTATCTCCAGCGACGGCTTCTATGCCCGCAACCGCGACGAGGAGCTGAAGTGTCCCGACCTGGAGCTGAACGTCCTCCAGTCGATCGACGACGTGACGCAACGCGTCAATGCGGCCGTCAAGCCGGACATGCCGCCGGCCAAGGCCTTCGCCGCCCGCCGGGCCGTCATGGCCGCGATCGAGAAGGAATCGCTGCGACAAGACCGGCCTCCGCAGCGACGTGGTCACGCTCTACCAGGGCGGGCAGTATCACCTGTATCGCTACAAGAAATACACCGACGTCCGCCTCGTGTTCGCCCCGGAGCACGGCATCGCCATCTTCGGCGGCGACGTGGACAACTTCGAGTATCCGCGTTTCTGCCTCGACGTGTGCCTTCTTCCGCGCCTACGAGGACGGCAAGCCGGTCGAAGCCGCAGCACTTCTTCAAGTGGAGCAAGACCGGACCGGCCGAGAACGACCTCGTGTTCGTGACCGGCCATCCCGGCACGACGAATCGGCTCGAAACGCTGGCCAAGCTCCGGCACCGCCGCGACGTGACGCTGCCCTACACCCTCTATCGCCTGCGGACGATGGAGGCGACCTTGCTCGCAGTTCTCGGCGCGCGGCCCGGAGCAGGCGAAAATGGCGGCCAAGGACCTGCATCGCGTCGCCAATGCCCGCAAGGCGTTTACCGGCCAGTATCAGGGCTTGCTCGACCCGAGCGATCTTGCGGCGCAAGGCAGATGCGGAGGAGGATCTTGCTCGCAAGCATCGGCCGGCGCGATCGCCAGTCGAGGAGCTGAAGCGTACGGCGACGCCTGGAGCGGATCGCCGCGGCGGAAAAGACTCTGCCGGCGTTCGAGCGCGACTACTACCTGCTGGAGCGCGGCGACGCCTTCGACTCCGAGCTGTTCCACATCGCCCGGCATCTGGTGCGGCTGGCGGCGGAGAGGCCGAAGCCGAACGCCGAGCGGCTGCGCGAGTACCGCGATTCGGCCCTGGAATCGCTGGAGTTTCAGCTCTTCTCGCCGGCGCCGATCCACGCCGAACTGGAGCGCGCCAGCTGGCCGAGTTCGCTGACCTTCCTCGCCGAGAACCTGGGCGGCGAGCATCCGCTGGTGGTCAAGGTGCTGGCCGGCAAGTCGCCGGCCGCTCGTGCGACGGAACTGGTCGACGGCAGCAAGCTGCTTCGACCCCGCCGAGCGCACGCCGGTTGGCCAAGGACGGCACAAGGCCATCGACGCTTCCAGCGATCCGATGATCCGCTTGGCCCTGCTGATCGACGACGACGCCCGGCGCGTGCGCAAGCGCTACGAGGACGAGGTCGAGGAGCCGGAGCGGCAGGCGAACGCGCAGATCGCCACGGCCCGCTTCGAGCTGCTCGGCAGCGGCATCGCTCCGGACGCGACCTTCACGCTGCGGCTGGCGTTCGGCGTGGTGAAGGGCTACGCGGTGGACGGCGCCGACCTGCCGTATCACGACGACGTTCGGCGGCGCGTTCGAGCGGGCCGAGAAGCAGGGGCACCGCGAGCCGTTCGTGCTGCCGAAGCGCTGGCTCGACGGCCAAGGACAAGCTCGACCTGAAGACGCCGTTCAACTTCGTCTCGACGGCGGACACCATCGGCGGCAACTCCGGCAGCCCGGTGCTGAACCGCGCCGGCGAGCTGGTCGGCATCAACTTCGACCGCAATCGGCACGGCCTGGTCCGCAACTTCGTCTACACCGACGAGCAGGCCCGGCACATCGCCGTCCATTCGCGCGGCGTGCTGGAGGCGCTGCGGAAGCTGTACTCCGCCGCGCCGCTGGCCCGCGAGTTGACGGGAGAATAACTGTTCCGGCGAGCCGAGCGGCGTGAGCCGCCGGTTGGGGCCGGTATCCGGCGGCTCACGCCGCTCGGCTCGCCATTATTTCCGAACGCACTAATGGGGAAACGCGATGGACGCCAATAAGCTCATTGCCATCGACACGGCGGCGCTACCCTGGCAAGAACGGTTCAATGAGAAGCTGGGCCGAGCTCTCTACCGCAAGGAATTGGTCATCGACCCGGACACCGGCATGGAGGTTCGCCTGGTCCGCTATCCCGCAGGGGTCATCAACGTGAGCCACACACATCCCTGCGCCCACGGCATGTATGTGCTGGAAGGGACGCTGGTCACTCATGCGGGGCGGTACGGTCCGGGTTGTTTCGTCTGGTTTCCCGAAGGCACCGTCATGGAACACGGCGCTTCGGTGGACGGCGATACGACGGTGTTGTTCATCACGAACAAGCCGTTTCAGATTCATTATCAGTGAATCTGCAAAGCGAACCGGCTGGGTCAGCGGCCGGGTTTAGAGCGGATTAGAGCCTAAACCCAGCCGCTGACGCAGCCGGTTCGCCGAGCGGGATTACGACGAATATCACTTCTTGAGCATGACGGTAACCTTGAGGACGTTCACGTCCTTGTCGCACTTGACCTTCACCGATGCACCGACCTTGCCGTCGATGAACGCGAGGCCGTCGTTGCCCGACAGTGCCTTCTTCTCGCCGTTCTCGGTGGTGATTTCGAACTCGGTGGTGTTCTTGATGTCGAGCTGACGCTCGACGGTGTCGTTCTTGACCTTCTGGTTGACCACCAGCACGTTGTTCTTGACGTCGACGGACTTGATCGTCCCCGCGACCATCTGATTCTTCTGAGCCTGGGCGTCGGCCGTGCCGACGATGGCGCAGAGAGCGAGGGCAGACAGCACACCAGCGATCATCCGCATCATGAGATTGGCCCCTGTAATGTTCGGCCGACGCACGTTTTCTGCCACCCGGCCGACCGTGCGTGAAGCTGATTCATTTGATTCGACTCCCGTCAGCGGAATAAAGTTCCTGATTCCTTGTAACAGACGGCCGAGATGCGATGATACCGAGAATGGCGGCATGGTTCAAACGGGACACCGGAGGGGTAACACCGTGGTAGGACGGATTTGCAAACCGTCCGGGTAATATCGGACGGATTGCAAATCCGTCCTACCACGGTATTACCCGCCTTTGAACCATGCCGAATGGCGAGGCGTCTCGTCAATGAACGCGCAGGGAAACCTCCGTAATCAGGATCTCCAACTGCTCGAAAGTGCGGAGGAGGTCCCGTTTCAATCCTTCGAGGAACCGTGTGCTGCCGAGCCGTCGAAAATCCAGCGTGGACCGGCGCAGCTCGTCCACGCGGTCCGTGCCTGCACACTTTTTAGGCGCAGGGTCGATCAGCGAACACGGTGTCGAAGCGGTTGTCCGGCGAAGCGCGTGGACGCCCCAAAGCCACGCAGAGCACGAGCACCCGCGCGACGGCGGCTACGCAGGAGCGTTGGGGTCCCTTGTGCAGCACCTGCGACAGAAAGGCCCACAACGTAACCGCGGGCGTGTAGATGGTGTCGTCGGTCGCGGCCGCAGGTGCCGACGGCGGCGATGGCGGCACACCCGCTGCCGCGGCGATGCGCTGGATGGTCTGTTCGGAGAGGATGGCCGAAAAAGGCAAGCCATCCTGCTGGAGAAAAGAACGCGTGATGTGTCCGAAGTGATAGAAAGACATCAGGCCTTCCTTGGCTTATTTGGCAACAACCCCCAAAGAAGGCCCTGGCCGCGGCTTTGCTGCCAAACTGCCTGGAGGACGAAATTTCAATTCGTCCACGATCCGGACGAATTGAAAATTCGTCCTCCAGGCGGTTTAGCCCGGCCAGTCGGCGTCGAGACAGTCGGCCACGGTGACCGGACGAATTGACAATTCGTCCTCCAGGCAGTTCAGCAGCAAAGCCCCTGGCCGCAAGAGGACAAGGCATCGAAGTGCCCGTCGATGCACTTTTTCGTTGCCGGAAATGTCTAATCTAAGGCTAATTGTGAGGGAAGCAGTGAACGGTTGCGAAGGGCCATCGACTCATGAAAGCCATCGTCTGCGAACAATGGGGCGATCCCGACCAGGTGCTGAAGGTGCGCGACGACGTCCCGCTGCCGGAGCCGGGGCGCGGCGAGGTGCGCGTGCGCATGATCGCCAGTCCGATCAACCCCTCCGACCTGCTGACGGTGCGCGGCCAGTACGGTAAGCAGCCGCCGTTGCCGATGACGCCGGGATTCGAGGGCGTCGGCGTCGTCGAGGCCGGCTCCGGGTTTCCTGGCGCGGCGCGGTCATGGGGCGGCGCGTCGCGGTGCTCAACGGCAGCAGCCGGCGCGGCAACTGGCAGGAGCACGTCGTCATTCCCGGCGCGCCAGGCGGTGCCCGTGTCTGGTCGGCCCTGAGCGACGAACAGGCCGCCAGCTTCTTCGTCAACCCGGCGACCGCGCTGGTCATGACGCGCTACGTGCTGCAAGTGCCGCGGGGTGCGTGGCTGCTTGCAAACGGCCGCCGGCAGCGCGCTGGGCCGCATGGTGATTCGCCTCGGCAATCACTTCGGCTTTCGCACGCTGAACGTGGTGCGCCGCCGCGAACAGGCCGAAGAACTGCGGCGCCTCGGCGGCACGGCCGTCGTCGCCACCGACGAGGAGATCGATTGCTCGAAGGAGTGAAACGAGCGACCGGCAGCGAGCGGTGTGTGCTGCGGCATCGACCCCGTGGGCGGCGCGACAGCCGTCGAGGCGATTCGTGCTCTGGGTCGCGGCGGACGGATGCTGCTGTACGGTACGCTGGCCGAGGAGCCGATGCTGCTCGGCTCGCGGGACCTGATGGGCGGCCAGAAGCTCGTGGCGGGCTTCTGGCTGTCGGAATGGGTGCGCGATCAGCGGCGTGCTCACGATGTTGCTGCTGTTCCGCCGGCTCAACAAACTCATCGCGGCCGGCGTCCTGGCGACGGAGCCGGGGCCGGCATTTCCGCTGGAACGAATACAGGACGCGGTGCGGGAGGCTGCGAAGCCGGGACGACAGGGAAAGGTGTTGCTGCGGATTGGTGAGTGGTGAGTGGAGCGAGTACTATTCGCACAACGCAAACAAAGCTCCGCTCCCATACCACTCACCACTCACCACTCACCACTCACCACTCACCACTCACCACTCACCACTCACCACTCACCACTCACCACTCACCACTCACCACTCACCACTCACCACTCACCACTCACCACTCACCACTCACCACTCACCACTCACCACTCACCACTCACCACTCACCACTCACCACTCACCACTCACCACTCACCACTCACCACTCACCACTCACCACTCACCACTCACCACTCACCACTCACCACTCACCACTCACCACTCACCAATGCCTTTTGCCTCGACCTAAACTTCGACCTATGTTTGAAGATCGGACCGGAACGCCCGGCACGGAGATGCAGCGCCCACGACGGGACCTCATTATGCTCGATACGCGGTTGGCGGACAGTTCAATCTCTCGGCTTCGTCCTGTCCGGGTGTCTCAGTCTCCGCCGTCCGATCCGCGTGCGTTCCTTGATCGGTTGGTTAAACTTCTCTTCCTCGACGCAGCCGACGCCGAAGCCTTCGCGGCCGAACGTCTGGCCGGCTTGCATGACCGCGGCAACCGTTTCGTCGGTCTCGCTCTCACGCAGGCCGGGCTGTTGACGCCGTTTCAACTGGAAAACGTGCTGGACGGCACCACCTACGGCCTCATCGTCGGCAACTATCGCGTGCTGGACAAGCTCGGCAGCGGCGGTATGGGCGACGTTTACCTGGCCGAGCATCGTCTGATGAAACGGGTGGCGGCCATCAAGACCATGCCGGTTGATGACGACTGTCCGAGCGAGGTCCGTCAACGCTTCTACGCCGAGATGCGGGCCCTGGCCGATCTGCAGCATCCGAACGTGGTCACCGCGTTCGATGCGGGCGAACTGTCTTCCCCGGACGGAGTGTTGCCCTCCGTGATCTACCTGGTCATGGAACATCTGGCGGGCGGCGACCTGGACCGATTCGTACTGCGTCGCGGTGCCCTCCCCGTGCCGGAGGCGTGCGCCTACATCCGCCAGGCGGCGTTGGGATTGCAGGCCGCCCACGACGTTCACCTCGTCCATCGTGACCTGAAACCGTCGAACCTCCTGCTGACCGAAGGCGGCCGATTGAAGCTGGTCGATTTCGGCCTGGCCCGCCAGTTCAGCAGCCGGATCACCGATCCGCGGGCACTGCTCGGCAGCGTCGATTTCATGGCACCCGAGCAGAGCCACGATCCGTCTGGCGTAGGCAAACCGGCTGACGTCTACGGCCTGGGCGCGACTCTGTTCTGGCTGCTGACCGGCGAGCCGCCCTATCCCGCCGCGTCCAGCGTCGGTGCGGCCCTGCGGCAGTTGCAGCAGGATCCGCCGAGATCGGTGCGCGAGCTACGGCCGGACGTACCTGCCGAGCTGGACGCCCTGATCGGGCTGATGCTGCAACGCAACCCGGCCCTGCGCCCGCCGCGACCGCTCGCCGTTGCCGTCGCTCTGGAAGCGTACCTCGGCAGTGCATCGGCTCCGTCGGAGCGCGCCGCCGGCCGGTCCGGGCAGCTGCGCGAGGTCAACGCTCATTTGCGCCAGAGCCTCGAAGCGCGCGAGGAAGACGTGCGCGAGGCTCATCGCGCCCTGCTGTTCGCCATGGCCCGGATGGGCGAGTCGCGCGACGGCGAGACACCCGGCCATCTGCACCGGATGCGCGAATACACGCTTGTCCTCGCCCATACCGCGCAGCCGCCTCGAACCGATGTGGGCCGGCCTCGTGGACGACCGCTTCCTCACGCATCTGAGCCTGTGTGTGCCGCTGCACGACATCGGCAAGATCGGCCTGCCGGACGAGGTGTTGCGTAAACCCGCGGCACTGACCGAGGCGGAGCGCCGGTTGGTGGAACAACATGCAGCGATCGGCGATCGGATGCTGGAATCGCTGGCGAAGGAGCACGGTAGTTCGCTGGAATTCCTCGGCGCCGCCCGGGTCATCGTCCGCTCGCATCACGAGCGCTGGGACGGCGCCGGCTACCCGGATGGTCTTGGCGGCGAAGCGATCCCGGCAGCGGCGCGACTGACGGCGATGGCCGACGTTTACGACGCCTTGCGCCGCCAGCGGCGGCACAAAGCGGCAATGTCGCACGCCGATGCGGTGTGTACGCTGGTCAACCGATCGACGGGCCAGTTCGATCCATCGCTGGTGCTCGCGCTGAAGACGTGTGAAGGCGAGTTCGAGCGCATTTATCGAGAGATCGGCGAGTAGAGATGAGCACGCAGCGCAAGCAAGTGCATCACTTGCTTGCATGCGTGCTCAGGCGAGCAATTCCTCCACCACCTTGCCATGCACGTCCGTCAGCCGGAAGTCGCGGCCGGCGTAGCGGTAGGTCAGCTTCTCGTGATCGAAGCCGAGCAGGTGCAGGATCGTCGCGTGCAGATCGTGGACGTGGACCTTGTTCTCGACCGCCTGGAAGCCGAACTCGTCGGTCGCGCCGTGGACGTAGCCGCCCTTGACGCCGCCGCCGGCCAGCCACATCGTGAAGCCGTGATGGTTGTGGTCGCGGCCGTTGATCTTGCCGGCGTTCGCGCCCGGCGTCGGCAGCTCCACCGTCGGCGTCCGGCCGAACTCGCCGCCCCAGATCACCAGCGTCGAATCGAGCATGCCGCGCTGCTTCAGGTCCGTCAGCAGCGCGCCGATGGCCTGGTCGCACTCCTTCGCCAGCCGGCGATGGTTCACTTCGATGTCGTCGTGGTTGTCCCACGGCTGGCCCTGGCCGTGCCAGACCTGCACGAAACGCACGCCGCGTTCCAGCAGCCGGCGGGCGATGAGCAGTCTGCCGGGCCTGCGTGCCGGGGCCGTACATGGTCGCGGATCGTCTGCGGCTCGCGGCTGACGTCGAAGGCGTCGGTGGCGTCGATCTGCATGCGATAGGCCAGCTCGAACGACTGGATGCGGGCTTCGAGCTGGGCGTCCTGCTGCCGCTTCTGCTGATGGCGTTCGTTGAGCTGCTGCAGCAGGTCGAGCTGCCGGCGCTGCTCGGCGGCGGCGACGGAGTTGTTGCGGATGTTCTCGATCAGCTTCTCGACGTCGGTGTTGCTGCGTGTCGATGTAGGTGCCCTGGTAGGCGCCGGGCAGGAACGCCGACTGCCAGTTCTGCGTTTCCTGGATCGGATAGCCGCCGGGACACATGGCGATGAAGCCGGGCAGGTTCTGGTTCTCGCTGCCGAGGCCGTAGGTCACCCACGAGCCCATGCTCGGCCGGATCAGCCGGGCCTCGCCGCAGTTCATCAGCATCAGCGACGGCTCGTGATTCGGCACGTCGGCGTGCATCGAGCGGATGACGCAGATGTCGTCGCATGCTTGGGCGACGTGCGGGAACAGCTCGCTGACCTCGATGCCGCTCTGGCCGTGCTTCTGAACTTGAACGGCGACGGAAACGCGGCGCCGGTCTTGCGTTCGGTGCGCAGGTTCTCGCGCGGCAGCGGCTTGCCGGCGTACTTCTGCCAGCGACGGCTTGGGATCGAAGGTATCGACGTGCGACGGGCCGCCGTTCATGAACAGGTGGATGACGCGCTTGGCCTTGCCGGGAAAGTGCGGCTTCTTTCGGCGCGAGCGGGCTCAGCGCCGGCGAGCCGCGCGCGAGCTGCGACGACGGCAGCAGGCCGGCGAGGCCGAGCGCGGCGAAACCCATGCCGGAGCGGCGCAGCAGGTCGCGGCGGGTGAGAAGGAGGTCGGCGAGCGGCGATGGTGTGTCAGGCATGATCCCCTCGATGCGATGCGGACGGCGGGTGCGGGCTGAATTATTACTCTATGCGGGGATTGTAGCGCACGCAAGGATGGTACGGAGAGGATCGAGGAGCGGTGCTGGTTGCATACATCGCCGTCAGCAAATACGTTATAATCTCGGGGAGTGATCCTTCGAGGTCGCCGGGAGGAGCAAGTCATGCCGATGCACGACTGGACGCTCGTGGAAGCGGGCATCTATCACGCATTCCATCACGAGTGGATTTCCGAGATTTTCCGGACGTTGAATCAAGGATTGCTGCCCGAAGGCTACTACGCCTTGCCCGAACAGGTCGCCGCCGGTTTTGGGCCGGACGTCCTCACACTACAGGACCAACGTCCCGATGCGGACGGTGGACCAGGAACCGGCTCCGCTGCCACAGGGACTCTACTACAGAGCCGACCGCAAACCCGTTTCACCGCGAAGTCCGATGTTGAGTTCTACCGCAAAAAGAAAAGCTCGATCGCGATCCGTCATGTCAGCGGCGACCGTCTGGTCGCCATGATCGAGATCCTCTCGCCCGGCAACAAGAACAGCCGCAACCATTTTCGTGCGTTTATCGATAAGGCCTGCGATCTGCTCGAACACCGCATTCACTTGCTGCTCGTCGATCCGTTCCCGCCCGGACAGCGTGATCCTAACGGCATTCATGCCGCGATCTGGGACGAAGTGCTGGAGGATTCGTTCGTCCTGCCCGCGGACAAGCCGTTGTCACTGGTCGCTTATGAGTCCGAGCTCATCGCCCGGGCTTACATCGAGACAGTGGCGGTGGGCGACGTGCTGCCGGACATGCCGCTCTTTCTGGAACCGAACGGTTGCGTCAAGGTGCCGCTGGAAGCGACCTATCAGACCGCGTTCGCCGTCATGCCGCGCCGCTGGCGCGACGTGTTGCAGCGGCCGACAGCCGGTTGAATGCACTGGTTCGGCACACCAACGAGTTCTCACTTGGCGGGACTCACGTCCCACAGCTCGATGAGCCCCGGAACTTGCTCCAACGCCGTTATCTTGTCATAACCGACCCGCACCGACGGGTGTGGAATATGAGTCATCAGAGATAGCAAAACTCTTAAGTTACGCCCGGCAGGATTTGAACCTGCAACCTATGGTTCCGAAGACCATTGCTCTATCCAGTTGAGCTACGGGCGCTCAGGGCGAGTGTCATCCTATCAACAAGCTCCTCGGTCGTGCAATGTCCGCATCATTTCGCGAGCCTATTCCTTCGCTCGGTTCAAAATGGGCTGAATGAGAAGATCGGGCAGCTCGGTCAAAAGGGGATGTTTGCTTAATTTGGGATGGCATTGGTGCGCAATTTGCATTTCTCGACCCGGCGTTGGAAACGAGGTTTTATCGAATATTCCGTGGAAAAAACCGGCCTTTCACAACAGTTCCCAGAAATGGACTACCTGAGTCGCCGGCGCTTCTGCATAATGCTTCAAGAAGCACGCGATTCGCCGGCAGCATGTCTCGCTTTCGGCCCGCGGCATTCATCATTCACCTTGGAGGAAGCGACGTGGCAGAACAGACTCCCCCGGCCGACACCCCCCAGCAGACGGAAGTGGTCCTCAACGACAAAGAGGCCCATGCCGCCTACTCCAACTTCGCGCGGGTGACGGCCACACCGGAAGAGGTCATTGTCGATTTTGGCCTCAATCCGAATCCATTCCTGAGCGGCAAGCAGGAGATCAACGTCACCCAGCGGTTGATCATGAACTTCTACACCGCCAAGCGCCTGTGCAGCGCCCTGGCCATGACTCTACAGCGCCACGAGGGGACGTTCGGCAACATCGAACTCGACGTTCGCCGCCGCGCCCATCCGGCACCGGGGAGCGGCATCAAGTAAGGAACCGCACCAGAATCACGAGCCGCGACCGTAAGGGAGCGCTCCCTTACGGTCGCGGCTCGTTAGCGCTCCCGCGTCTCATAGCGTTTCGGCTTTCCCTTCTCGCCGACGGTCACCGTATAGCTCTTGCTGTCAGCTGCCACGGACAGGTGAATGCCCTCGCCTTGACACTTCTCGTCCGGGTTGGCGATGAACTCCGGATCGGCGTTCTCCTGCGCCCGACCGTCAGATTGCGGTGCAGCTGATAGATCGCCTGGATGCCGGGGACGCGGCGTAGAGCCGACGTGACGGCCGGGTGACAGCCCTTCCTGGCTCCGTTGTTGAAGATCGCCACGCGCGGCTGGACCGTCTCAAGCAGGACCGGATTGTTGCTGATGTCCAGGCCGTGGTGCGTAACTTGATAGACGTCCACGACGCCGATCTTGTTCGTCGGGGCGACGAGCTTGTACTCGATGTTCCAGGTCAGGTCGCCGAGGTCGAGGAAACGGAAACCACCATAGCTCAGCACGAAGCCGAGGCTCTTGGCGTTGTCCGACGTGTCCTCCGGCTTCGGCTTGTGGTCCTTCGCCAGCGGATTCTCGGCCGCACGGCGCTCGGCGATCACCTCGCCCCGGGCACAGAGGCAGACCAACTTCACCGGCGGCGCTCCCTCCTTCTGTTTCAGCCCAATCTCGTCGCCCGGCTTGATCGTCTTCGATTTGCCGCCGGTCGCGCTGCGGTAAGCGGCGATCAGGACGGGGAAGTTCGTCGGATCTTCCTTCAGCGTCTCGGGGACGCCGCGATCGTAGTAATTCTTGATGGGCATCAACTTTGCCAGAGCCGCCACGCCGCCGTAGTGATCGCTGTGCCAGTGCGTGATGAAGAGATGGTCGATCGCCTTGAGGCCGGCCCGGGTCGCCGTCCGGTGGATGCGCTCGGCGTCGCGCGGCCGGGATTGCCGCAGTCGATCAGCACCGATTCACCCGCCGGGGTGATGATGAGCGTGGCGGCGCCGCCCTCGGTGTCGATGAAGTGAATCTCCAGCCCCGGCGCCGGTTCCGCTGCCGCCCCAGGGAATGCCAGGGCTAGGACAAGAAATGAGGACAAGAAACGTATCATTCGTGGGTCTCCCATGAATCTGCAAGGTGCTCCCGGACGGTCCCGGCTTGTATTTAACTCACCAGCGCCTGAAACCGTGGATGGCCGCGCAAGGAACTCAGGTCGGCGTCGTGTTTCATCCATTCCTTCTGTGCGTGGGAATGCCGGATCGCCCGCTCCAGACAGTCGAGCGCCTGGTCGGCCAGGCCCTGGGGAGCGTACACGCAGGCGACGTTGTACAGGGTGAGCGGTTCGTTCGGGTCCATCGCCACCGCCCGTCCGGCCCACTCCAGCGCCGCGCCGTCTCGCCCATTTTGGTCCAGGAGACAGCTCCCAGATAGAGTGCCCGCGGATCGTCGGGGTGCAGGCTCAGATGTTTTTCGATGACCTTCAGGCAACGACGGCTGGCTGCCTGGGCCTCCTCCTTGCGACCCAGACCATCGTAAATCGAGGCGATGTGACTGAGCGCCTGGTAATCGTCCGGCCGCAGCTGCGAGGCCTTGTCGAACTGCTCGGCCGCGTCCAGGAGTTTGCCTTCGCGCATGTAGGTCCGACCGAAGAAGTAACGGGCCTCGAAGGAACGTGGGTCCAGCCGGATCGCGATCTCATATTCCTGCTTGGCCTCGGCGTATAGTTTCCGCAGCGACAGAGCGGTGCCGCGGGCGACATGAGCCTCGGCAAGGTCCGGCCCCAACTCCAGCGCCCTGCGGCTGGCCTCGTCCGCCTTGCTCAGGTTGGCCTCGCTTGCTTCCCAGATCAGGTACATGAGAGAGTGGCAATCGGCGATGCCGGCATAGGCCAGCGCGTACGTCGGATCGATCTCGATGGCGCGCGTAAACATCTGCTGTGCGAAATCGAACGCCTTGCCGCGGAACTGGTGGAAGAACTGCCGGCCGCGCAGATAGAAATCATAGGCAAGTACATCCGCCGGTTGCACGTTCTCCATGGCGCGTTTGTCCTGCTCGGTCAGGATGACTGACAGCGCCTTGGCGATGTTCTGGGCGATCTCATCCTGGATCTCGAACACGTCTTGCATTTGCCGGTTGTAGGATTCGGACCACAGATGATAACCGTCGGCCACGTTCACCAGCTGGGCAGCGATGCGCAAACGATTGCCCGACTTGCGCACGCTGCCTTCCAGGACCGTCCGCACGTTCAACTGCTCGCCGATCTTGCGCACGTCGTCGTTCTTGCCCTTGAAGGCGAAGGCGGAGGTGCGTGAGGCGACGTGCAATCCCTTGACCTTGGTGAGGACGGCGATAAGCTCCTCGGCCAGGCCGTCGCTGAAGTACTGGTTTTCGGGATCGGAACTCATGTTGACGAACGGCAGCACCGCGATCGACGGCCCACTGGATTTGATGATTTTTGAGCTGCTCGGCTCCTCGATGACGGTGGTCGTCTCAAGCCGCTTGCTCTTGCCGCTGTCGCTGTCAAGTATTTCCTGGCTGACGCTCTTGAGTGCCGCGGCCAGGTCGTGCGCCGACTCATAGCGTTTGCCGGGGTCCTTGTCGAGACAGCGCGCGACCACGCGGTCCAGTTCCGCCGGCCGTTCTCGTCCCGATTGGCTGAGCAGCGGCGGCGGATTGTTAAGGATCGCGGCCATGGTGTCGGCACTTGTGGGGCCGTCGAAGGGCCGTTTGCCGGTCAGCATCTCATGCAGCATCGAGCCGAACGAGAAGACGTCGCTCCGCGCGTCGGCCGGCAAGCCACGCACCTGCTCGGGGGACATGTAATTGACGGTGCCCATGACCATGCCCGGCTGCGTCTCCAGGCCGAGGGTGGCACCCGGATCGGAGGGCTCGGTCGCGGCGCGCTTCTCCAGCCGCGCCAGGCCGAAATCGAGGATCTTGATGCCGCCGTCAAAGGTGAGGAACACATTGTCCGGTTTGATGTCGCGGTGAATGATGCCCTTGGGCATGGGCGACGCCAAGTCCCTCGGCGACGGCGCTGGCGATCGTCAGGGCGCGGCGCCACTCCAGGGGGGAACGCCGGGTCAGACTGCCGAGGGTCTGGCCTTCCAGCAACTCCATCACCACGTAGATGGTGCCCTGCTCGTTCCCAATGTCGAAGACCGTGAGGATGTTCGGATGCGAGAGGGCCGCGACCGCCTTGGCCTCACGATGAAAGCGCGCCAACGCCAGTGGATCCTGGGCCAGGGGCGCGGGCAGGACTTTGATGGCCACATCTCGTTCCAGACGTGTATCGTGCGCGCGATAGACTTCGCCCATGCCGCCGGAGCCGAGTTTTTTCAGGATGTCGAAAGGACCGAGTCGGGTCGAGGCGGTCAGGGTCATGGGTCGCTCCGGGCAGCAGGAGGTTCGGGAAGAAGAGCTATTATAACCGCCTCGCAGGACGGAAGTCACTCGAATAAGGAGCATTCGCGCGCGGTGTCGATTTCCATGATCGTGCCGCACATCATTGCAAGTAACCGTCGTGCGGACCGTTTTCATGCTCTCTCACGAATCGGGGCGCGCCTCGTTGCATCCCTCCCCATTCGCGGGTAATCTGTTGAACACCGTCCTCAACCTGTTCAACATCTACCGCAAAGGAACGACCATGTCTCGCCGCCGGACAATCGCCGTCCTTACGCTGGCGTTCGTTGCCATCGCCTTCCCAAGCTGCCGAGTTCGTGCCGACGAGGCCCTCGCCGCCAAGATTCGCTCCATCATCGCCGCCCCCGAGTACAAGGGTTCGCGCTGGGGTATCCTCGCCGTCGATCTCGAAACGAAACAGCCGGTGTACGCCCTCAATGCCGACATGCTCTTCGCCCCAGCGTCGGTGACGAAGCTCTTCTCGTGTTCCGCGGCCTTCCTCGCCATTGGGCCGGATACCCGTTACGAGACGCCGGTCTATCGGCGCGGCGAGCTTGACAAGGGCGTCCTCAAGGGCGTCCTCAAGGGCGATCTCATTCTCCTGGCCCAGGGCGACCTCACGCTCGGCGGCCGCACCACCGCGGACGGCAAACTCGCCTTCAAGAACCACGATCACATCTACGCCGGCTACCTCAGCACGGACACCGAACTCACCGATACCGATCCGCTGGCCGGCCTCAACGATCTCGCCCGGCAGATCAAGAGGTCCGGCATCGTCGCCATTTCCGGCGACGTCCTGATCGACGATCGGCTCTTCGACAAGGCCAGGGGCAGCGGCAGTGGGCCGGGGATCGTCACGCCCATTATGGTCAACGACAACATCCTGGACATCACCGTGACGCCGGGGACGAAGGCCGGCGAAACGGCGACGATCAAGGTCCGGCCCGAAACGGCGCTCTACAAGGTCGAATCGAAGGTGGTGACGCTGCCCTGGTGGAAGGTCGCGCAGGTCGGCGTGGAGTTGGCCGGCCCCGGTCGAATCCGCGTGACCGGGATGATTTCCGCGAACATGAAGCCGGTCGTGCGGATCTATTCTGTCGGCGAGCCGGCCCTGTTCGCCCGCGGCCTGTTCATCGAGGCACTGCGCCGTGAAGGCGTGGAGATCAAGGCCGACCCGAAGAAGGCCCCAACGGCGAAGTTGCCGGAGTCGGAGGCGTATGCGAAGTTGCCGCGCGTTGCCCAGCTCGAATCGGCGCCCTGTCCGAGCTGCTGAAGGTGACGCTGAAGGTCAGCCACAACCCCTATGCCAGCACGCTGCCGCTGCTGGTCGCGGTGAAAAATGGCAAGCGCACCCTGGCCGACGGCATGAAGCTACAGCACGATCAGCTGGCGAAGCTCGGCGTGGACGTGGACAGCATCTCGCTGGAGAGCGGCGCCGGCGGCGGCAACGGCGACCGCGTGACGCCGCGGGTCACGGTGCAGCTCTTGACCGCGCTGGCAGCTCGGCCCGATTTCGCCGCATTCCAGGCGTACCTGCCGATCCTCGGCGTCGATGGGACGCTGGTGGACGTGGTCGGCAAGAACAGTCCGGCGCGCGGCAAGGTCTTCGCCAAGACCGGCACCTACACCGACGCCGACCTGCTCAACCAGCGCACCTATTTGCGCAGCAAGACGCTGGCCGGCGTGATGACGACGGCGAGCGGCCGCAAACTGGCGTTCGCCGTCTTCGTCAACGACGTGCCGTTGGCGAAGGGGGTGGAGTCGGCGCGTGAGGGGAAGGCGATTGGGTGCGTGTGCGAGATTCTGTACGAAGGGGTGCGGTGATGATTTCGCCGCTATCCGCGAAGGCGGTTGGAGAGAGAACATGGACCAGGACAAACGCCGTCATCGTCAGTTGAAGCGCAGCGTCAAGCTGCGCCGGCAAGAAAAAGGTTCGGCAGAAGTTGAAGCGCGACCTGACCGTCAACCCGGAGGATGCCGCCCAGGTGGAGATAGACTACGGGCGCGACACGTCGTCCGACCTCAACGGCATCGACCGGGATGCCACACGCCGGCGAAAAACGGACAGTTCGGAGGGAGATTGACCGTTCATGGGCGAGTTGTGGCGGCGTTGCCGTTTGTAGACTGAGCGAACTGAGCTATGCAGGCCGTGAGGAGTTGTTCCGTTTCTTTCCGTGTGTGCTCCAGCAGCGGTCCGGCCAATACCGCCCGATACAGGTTAATCAGGACGATTGGCAAGGTCACTGTCGCGCCTGCGCCAGGGCTCGGGCCTTGATGACCTCCCACGGGGTTACGGCCTCGGGCCGGGCAACGCTGTCGGCCAGGCGGCGTTCAAGCTCCGCGCGTTGCGCCCCGGAAAGTGGAAGCTGCCGCAGTCTCCCGAGCGACGCTGTCCCAGAGCGCCTCGGCGACGGCGAGACGGTCTTCGGGGCTGAGGCGGTCGAGTCCGAGTTCTTCGATGGTGGGTGCCATAACATCCTCCTCAGGTAGCCTGAACTTCACTACCGTATTGTACGGATAGCTGCGTCGATTTGCTTCACCGTTGTACTGCCGCTCGCCGGATGCACCGCCCAAACGCCGCGCCAAACGGGCCAGACGATGATTTGGTCGGAGAAACAAGGTGGACATGCATGATTGCTGAAATCATGCATGTCCCCTTTACCGTCTGTGGTTTCCCGTCTGTGGTTTTTGGCTCAGAAGGCCGATTTGTCTTTGGTGGATGTTCTGCCGGCCCGATATGCGTCAGGAGGGAAATAGGGCCGCTGTTCGGGAACGAGCTGCGTCCCCTTTGCCCTTCTCTTTTTATTTCCTGTCCCCGGCTGCGCGTTGTTTAGCGCGGGTCATACTCTCGCAGCCGTCTGACCAACGCAAGGTAAGACGCCTCGGTCAAGACCGCTGCGCCTTCAATGGCCTCCTTACGAATCTCTTCGGCGCCAGGCGAGTGAGTCCGCAATTCCTCGAACGTGTGGTAGATACCCGCAATACTCGCCCTCCTATCCCGCAGACGTTTTCCCCTGGTAATGGCTGACCGGTACAAAGCCCTCCCCCGTTCAAATGCGCCTGATCGGAATGCGATTAGGCCACTGGTTGCCTCGAAGACAATACGCTCGGATTCGTTTAGATACGCCGGATTTATTTTTCGGAGAGCCCTTTGCGCTTCTTCGATATTCCCGTGAAGGGCCAGGGCAAACACGAGGTTATTCCTTAGAGTGAAGTCGTCCGGATTGCTCAACAAGCCTTGCCGCGTGAAGGCAATGGCCATGCCGAAGTCCTCGATTACGGTGGATGCAATATGTGAACCGAATATTGCAGGTCGGCTCGAAAACGGTTGTTCAGTTTGCCACCGTTCCGCCTGCGCCAAGGCAGTATCCCACATGGCCGATATTGATGCATATCATGCGTTCGCTTCAGCGGACGGTGTCGTTCCGCTCTCGAGTCCTACGCCTCCGAGGTTTCGGTGTAACCATGCTGCTTGCGCGATTGAATTCTCAGCAGGGTCACGGAGTGAATAGGCGATTAACGGCCTGGCGGCACGTTGGTTACCGCTACAAGATTCCAATGTTCCAAGAGCGCTCGCCAGTTCCGAAAGATGGAACGGTGGCTGACGCTCGGCCTCCAAGAGTTTCCGGGCCGTCCTAATGTTTCTCGAGGTCTTTCCGATCGCAGCGGCTGTTGCTATTTCTGCAGATAAAAGCCATGGATCCGCGCGAACGTTCCCGGCGTCTGCGAGCAGCCGATGAGCCTTAGCTCTATCGCCTGAATGCAAGTAAAACCTGGATGCCGATCTGAGAACGAACCGATTATTCGGTGCGAGTGCCAACGCGGCTCTCATAGCCCGCTCAGCCTTTTCATGAATGCCAAGCGAAGTGTAGAATAACGCAAGATTGCACCACGACATCGCATCACGCGGATAGGTGGTTAGTTTTCGCTTGACTTCAGCGATACCACGTTGTAGCTGCTGCTGAAACGAGGCGTTATTCGTGCTTACCGTGGTCTGCTCACCCTCCACTATGCTAAGTGTCTGTTCGTTGACCAGTGGCCGTTTCCCCTTCACGAGGTACAGTTCAGCGACCTCCTTTGCTGACGGAGCGGCAGCGGGATTGGAAAGGATTTCACTCGCTGCTTGGCGTGCAACCTCGAATCTTCCTAGGGTCAAGGCAACCGACACGAAGTCCGAGGCTACCAGCAAAATCGGGTTAGCTTCCCACTCCTGTTTCAAGGTGGCGACCATATCGTCGCTGAACCGTACCTCGTCTCGCGCTGATACTGAAGTGAGTTCCCCACGGCGCGTAGTCGTCGTGAAGGTGCGCCAAAGAGGGATAACTTGCCGATCGCGATCTTCGTTGATACCAGGCATCTATGCGCTCTCCGCCATCAACCGAATTTCGGCCTTCCAGGCAAGAATGTCGAATGTCGAGATGAATCGATCTAACCCGAATTGATCCGAGTGGCCCTGACGGTTCAGCGCGTGTCCGCGTTTGGCCGGGTCCGGCTCACATAAATAGGACACAATCTCGACCAGTTCTCGCTTCGAAGTCGGCGGCGTCGAACTGCCGAACTCATCGAGCGCTGAGCTGAACGCAGCCTGAACGTAGGGCAAGACCTCAGCGTACGTACCGCGCCAGGTGTACGGAAAGTGAGCGTGATTCAGGTGCTTAATTATTAGGGCGTTCATATGAACGGAAGTGAATAAGAACGCGGTGAGACTACCGAGCAGGTAGGTGTCGCAGCCATAACGTCTCGCGTTCGGGTCCGCTGGAATATAATTGTAGAGAAGTTCGGGCGGAGCGTAACCAGGGTCTCCCGCCACCTGAAAATTGTCGTGAGCCACCCTGAGGTCTTTGGACCAAGCGCGTCCGAAATCCGCTATCTTGGTTCCGATGTCCTTGCCGAAGACAAGAACATTTGAGGGCTTGAGATCTTGATGCGCGATCTGGACACTGTGAAGCTGTTTTAGTGCGGTGGCCACGTGGTGCAGGGCTCGCAACACGAAGGCCTCGTCGAACCTGCGTGAAGCGTTCAAGTGAGAGCGGATATCGCCGGCCGCCAGTTCGAAGACGAGGCATTCGACCTTGCTGAAAGGGTTTGACGGATCGGCTTGGACTGTAAAGCTCTCGATCGCGTGAACCACGCGGTTAAGGTGTCGCGTACTGCATTTCTCGCAGATTTCCTTCTCAAACAGATACGCACTCGTTAAGGCGTTAATGGCCTGAACGTGGTCAACACTTCGGAACGCTCGCGTCTAGTCCATTGCCTTCAGAAACGCCTTGTTGCCGTTGGAATCCTCGAGAATATAGCCCGTTGAAAAGTTGCCGCCGGTGTCCGTAGGCTTGGGGATCAGCCGCTTGACAGCTTTCCACTTCCCGCCAACGGTGGTCCCTTCAAGCAAGTCAGCTGGCCCCATTTCACCCTCTATGCGCGCAAGAGCGCAAGAAAAAGGAGTTTTTAAACTCGGCCCACCCATCTATCGTGCCGAGCGCCCCATCAGACCGGCGACTGATCGACCCCGCCGGAGTCGACCTTTCCCGGCCAGAAACCCAAGCCCAACCGTAAGAATATCAGACGAATCGGTTCAGGCCAAGCCATTCCGTCGCTCCGGACGCTTCCGCCCACTTATGAAGCGTGGCCAGCGTGGGGTTCAGCATCTTGCCCGTTTCCAACCGGGACAGGGCCGGCGCGTCGATCCCCATCCGCTCGGCCACCACGGCCAATGTCAACATTTGGCCAATGTCAACATCTGACTTTCCCGCACGGCTTTGGATCGGGCCACCAGGCTCAAAATCGCCGTGAAGCTCTGCCGATTGATGGCACCCGCCCGGCCGATGGCGGACCGGTTTCGCTCCGTGATGGCAGGGAATCAACCTATCCTGCAACGGGCTTCGCACGGATCGCATCATCGAACACGCGCCGGTCCATGACGCCGAACTCATCCAGCACGTGGCGAATCAGGCCGAGCGTCGTCGGACCGACATCCGCGCCGCGCTTGAACGGGCGGAGAATCACGACGGCGCCCGATCCCGGATGCTCGAAAAGGACGTGCGACTCCGGCACCGACCGCTCGGTGAAGCCGAGGCTGCGCAGGAACTGATCCAGGGCCGCGAACGTGACGGGATCATTCATGGCCGCCCGGCCTCCGAATGTGGGCGAGAAGGTCATTCTTCCAAAGGGCGAACGTCTTCATAACCTCGTGCGTCAACCGCTGACCCGCCGGCAGCTGGAGCATGACGGTGGCTCGCGCCCGCCGGGTCGCCGCCAACCGGAGACGCTCGACGGAGGCTTGGATGTGCAGCCACTACGCGCAATCGTCTCCCGTATCATACACAATGAGAATAACAGGCATCGGTTCTCGAAGCCAGGCTGCAAGGTGGCTCCGCTCGACGCGAAAGCGGATGTCTCCTGTCCGAACCGACCGCCGTGTACGCTCGGTGGCTTTCACCTGCAGCAGCAAATGACCGAGAAGAAAAAGGGGACGCAGCTCGATAATACAAATTAACACATTCGTATCATCGAACTGCATCCACTTTCCCGGTCTGAAGCTGGCCACCGGAAAAGAAACAGCTTTTCCCGAAGAAGGTTCCCAAACAGGAGTTTGCATCCGGCCAAAGCTGTCACTCTCCGTCCCGGCCATCCGTCGGCAGTTCGTCGCCCTTGTACGCCAGCCTCACCGAGGTCGTTTCCGCCATCTTCTCCATCTCCTGCACGACGTGTACCATGAGGTCTTTCCAGTAACGCCCCGCGTCGGGACGGCGCGAACATCAGCTGCCAGGCTGCGGCGTCTCCCGTAACGGGCAGCACCTGGATTGCAGCGAAGTAATCGCCCAGGCGGTGCGGCACAACCTGGCGTTGCACCACTCCGCCAGGAGTGGTGCGTACGACGTCCTCGACGACCCGATCCAGATTGACCGTTTCCGTCAGCCAGCGGCCCAGTTGCGCCGCCGCCGCCGCAGAGTCTCGGCAGTGAATTAGCCAAGTCGTGTAGAGCGGAGCCTGGGGCATGTCATCTCTCACGGTCACGAGGCAAAAGGGGACGCAACTCGATAATACGAGTCTGCAAAGTCGTATTACCGACCTGCTTCCCTCGCCGCTCACGCCGACGCCAAATCAACGTCCAGCTTCTGCCCCAGTGCTTCCGCCCATTTATGCAGCGTGGCCAGCGTGGGGTTCAGCATCTTGCCCGTTTCCAATCGGGACAGGGCCGGCGCGTCGATCCCCATCCGCTCGGCCACCTCGGCCAGTGTCAACTTCTGACTTTCCCGCACGGCTTTGAATCGGGCCACCAGGCTCAAAATCGCCGTGAAACTCTGCCGATTGATGGCACCGCCCGGCCGTTGGCGAACCGGGCTGGCCGCATGATGGCGGCGGACGGCCTCTTCCTCCGCTCGCTGCTCGGCGGTGCGTTTCGGCTTGATCGTCGGCTTCATGATTCTACTCCGTCGGCTCGGGAACATCGTAGGCGGTAATCGGGCGGATGATAAGCGGATCGTCCGGATTCAACACTTCGAACACGATGGCGATGAACCGGCCCGTCATGGTGCTGCCAAAGGCAATTGGGCGGTCGGAAGAGTCGCTTATGTCGAATGTCGTGTTTTCGTCGAAAAGTGCCGACTCGACCTCGTCCGGCGTCAGGTCATGTTCCGCGATGTGGGCCGTGTTGCTGCCCTTGTCATCCGGTTCGTCCCAGTCGATCAAGGCGTCGCGTAAATCCATATCATTTCCCCGATCGCCCCTCCGTTGTAACTTAACACAATTGTATTGCAACGCAAGACGAAAAACGATCGAGAAGAAAAAGGGGACGCAGACCGCGTCCCCTTTCCCGGTCTGAAGCTGCCCACCGGAAAAGAACCAGATTTTCCCGAAGAAGGTTCCCAAACAGGAGTTTGCATCCGGCCCTAGCTGTCACTCTCCGTCCCGGCCATCCGTCGGCAGTTCGTCGCCCTTGTACGTCAGCCTCACCGCGGTCGTTTCCGCCGTCTTCTCCACCTCCTGCACGACGTGTACCATCGTTTCTCCGACCAAATCATCGTCTTGCCCCTTTAGCTCGGCGTTTGGGCGGAGCGATGGAATGCGTCTGACCGGTCTCTGCGTGGTGGAACACGACCGAACTGCCGGGTAGCAGTTTGTCCGGGAAAATCACGAGATTCTTGTAGGTTGTCTGTTTCGCTGAGACAGCGCGAAAGCCCTCCAGACCTGGAACAGCGTGAAGCGCTTCCCCGAGTACCTGCGTCGGTGCCAGGCCCGTCGGAGAGCTCACCGACGTGAGAGGACTGCGCTCGTGATAACCCTCCCAATCTCCAGTCAATTCCTGGACCGTTGTGTCCAGCGCAGCCTGACTGACTACATCCGTCAGGTCTACTACCGCCTGAAGGACCACCTTGACATTGAGGATGGTCCAGGTGAGCCGAGGGTGCGGTAAGAGGCCGCCTTGCGAAGGAAGAACCAGGAGCGCTCCGACTTCACGTAGGGCGACGAAGTGGTTCTCCGCGAGGTAAAGGATCGGAAAAGATGGGTTTGTAGGATTCGCGGGACTATAGCGACTGGGGCCAGCTGTTGTTTGCTCTGTTGCTAGGGCCGTTTGCCAGTGTTGCGGTTGGATGGCACGGAACCATACGGCATTCTCCGGCCTGCGCTCCAACGATGCGCACGCAGCCAATTTCATGAGTACAGCCCGTGTATGATCGCTCGAATATTTCCGCGGACCCAACCTTCTCGGTCCGTCCCAATCAAAGAACGCGGTGTATGGAAGCCCATATGCGGATTGGGCAAGTCGAGCCACACATCCGGGTTGCCGAAGACGTCAGCCACATCAATCAAGATGTCCTCGTGTTCGTCAGGAAACAGCGGCGGCGGCGGGCACGGCGGCAGAGGCGCCAGGTCCTCCTTCGGCCACGGGAATTGCCATTCGGACATCGGCGATCCTCCTTTCCGTGTTAATCGTAGCCGACCGATTCACCGCCTGCAAGAGAGAGGGCCGCACTCAGACGCAACTCGATCGAAAGAAGAGCGATCAAGCCGGTTTCCCACCCGGCCCAATCAGCCGCGTCGGCGGTTGGCCGATCATCACCGCGCAGAGTCCGCCGCGCTGCGCCACGTTGACCACCTGCTTCTGCGACGCCCGCGCCAGGATCGACAACCCGTACTTGCTCGGGGCGAACCCCATCACGACGTAAAACGGTTCGACGTGGACGCGGCCCTCGGCGTCGATCACCGGAAACTCGCTCACCGGAATACTCGCCAGTTGCTGCACAACCCAGGCGCTCGCCGTCGGCCAGCGCTCGCACCAACGCGGCCTCCCAGTCGGCTTCGCTCATCGTGTGGCCGATCTGGACGCCCTGGCCGCCGTACGCGCGATTCGGCTTCAGCACCAGCGATTCCTGTTCGCGGCGCACGTAATCGAGCAGCGGCCCCGTCTCGCCGCCGGGCAGCAGCGTCGCACGGTCCGAGACGATCCGCGTCCACAAGATGTGCCGGCGAAAGACCTGCCGTTCGTCCGGACTGAAATAGCGGGCGAACTGCGGATCGGTCAGCACCTCCCAGCAGCTCTTCTGATCCACCTCCGCGGCGATGGACGAGATGATGCGGTTCTGCCGAAACAGTGCCCGCATCGGCTCGACGTTGACCCCTTCCTGTTCGAGCGCCACCAGATCCGCCACGGCATAGTCGCGGTAGGCCAGGTCCACCGGGTCGCCGTTGTACAGCACCTCGGAGCCGGCGAGGGTTAGCTCGGACGGATCGGCGTGCATGATCTTGGTGCCGAAGCGATCGTGGAAGTACGCGGCCAGCGCCACTTGCTCATCCGGTCCGCTGCCGCTGTACTTTGGCTCGATGAAGCAGACGTTCCGTGCCGGCCGGCCGATGGCCTCCAGATGGTCGAGGACTTCCTGCATCAGCAACTGGCGGATGTCGGTGCCGACGCCGAGTTGCAGCCGATCGTCGCGGGCCTTCAGGGTCGGCAGCACCAGGTCGGCGATGATGCCCTCGCAGGTCGGCAGCATGTGCAGTCCACCGATGCCGCTGAGGTTCGGCTCGACGAAGCGCAGCGAGTCCTTCCACATGGGGCTGATGAAATCGACCATGGCGTCGTAGCGGCCGAAGATCGGATTGTGTTCGCGCTGACTCGGCCCCCAGCACTGCCAGAGCCATTCCTCCTCTTCCGGCAAGAGGCGCAGCACCTCGCGCACGGCGAAGTCCTGCATGTACAGTTCCGGCAGGCGTTTCAGGGCGTTCTGGATGGTGAGCGTGACAAAGTGAACGTACGTTATCTGCTCCGGCAGCACGGTGATGGGGCACGGCAAAACGTGGATGGTATCGAGTTCGCCGTCGCGCAAATAGATCAGGTGCCGTCGGCCGCTCTCCGCGCGAATGCAGCGGGTCAGTTCGACGACCTCCGCCTCGGGGATTTTCTGGAAGGCATTGCGGACGCGACTGGCAAGGCTCAGTCCGCTCAGTCCCATTTCCTCGGCGGGCGTCAACATGTGCGTTGCGGCTCCATAATGTGCAACTGGAGTGTATAGGAAACGCCCGGAGTTGTCCCGCTCCGATCGTCCGCGGGAAAGGCGCAAGTATCGTCGAGGCGCGATTGACCCCAGTGCAACGGCTCGCTATGATGCCGGAGAATCGCACGGCCCCTTAGCCAAGCGGTAAGGCAGCGGATTGCAAATCCGCCATCCCCGGTTCGATCCCGGGAGGGGCCTCTTCCTCGTCATCCGTCGTCTTCGTCCTCTTCAGTCCTCTTCGACGCAACTCGGTGCATCGTCGTGCGAACTCGCGCCGTTAGCCCCACCCCGTCGCGGAGTTGTGGCTTCGGGCTGCCGTGGCGGGGTAGAATGCGAATCGCGGCTGTCTCCCGACGTTAAGGTTGAACAGCCTCAAACCACTACAGGAGGAGTTCAATGTCAGCGTTCGTTATCCCCGATCTGGACGACTCGACCCTGGCCCGACTCCGCGAACGGGCCACGACGCACGGCCGGACGCCGGAAACGGAGGCCAAGGAGATCCTGGCGGCGGCCCTACAAGCGACGTCGGCCGACCCCTGGGCCGCCGCCCGGGCGATCCACGACCGCCTGGCTGCCTCGGGACGTACCTTCAGCGACAGCGCCGAACTCCTGCGCGAGGACAGGGACCGATGAGCGGCGATCACGGTGCCAGTGGTGAACACGCGGAACCCCCGGTCTTTCCGGGGTCATTGTTTTCGCTTGGCCAGCGCCTTTTCAAGGCCCGGTCGATCTTGTCGATGGTTGGCACGGAAGGGGTGCGCTGCCCCGTTTCGATGCGGCACAGCGTTTCGACCGGAACGCCGGCCAGCTTGGCGAGCTGCCGTTGCGTCAGCCCAGCGGCCACGCGATCGCGGATGAGGTGGCGGGCGATGGTGGCGCGGGCATACGGCAAGGCCGGCACATTGCCGTCTTTATCCGGCTCCGGCAGTGGGGGCAGGTCCACGGCCTTCGCCAAGGTCGTAAGCCGCTCGTACTCGGCCAATTCCAACACGATGTACGCTTTGCCGTTCAAGGTGATGGTTGGAAGAGGCATCGCTCAGTCCTCGTAGAAACCGTCGCGGTCTCCGATCTTCTCGACAAAGACCGTTTCCCCTTCGACATGGAATTGCAGCCGGTAATCGCCCGTTCGGAGCCGATAATAGCCTGCCAAGCCGCCCCGTAGCGGTTTCGCGCCGCTGACGGCTGGCCATCGCCCCAGCCGTTCCAGGAGCCGCGTCACCCGCGTTTGCATGCTCCGCGGCAGTGCCGTGAACTGCTCCTGGGCCTCGGCAGTCAAGCGAACGTCAGCCATTGGATGATTCTCCGGAAGGTTGACGGGAGTGTCAACAACAAATGGTTCAATACCGAGGGCGTCAATCAGACTTTCATGGATCACGGCCGTAGGCCGGCGGCAGCTTCGCGGCTGCCTTGCTATGGGCCAGCATAGAGGGCGGCCGGGGGTATTCGGGGGGTAAAAGGGTGGGTAGAGCTGTGGGAAAAGGAATTGCGTGGCGTATTTCCGACCGATAGACTGAGGAAGGAAGAAAGATACCGTCCCCACTCAACCCGCAAGGCAAACGACGGGAGTTCGGAAATGGCCGTTCAAGAGAAGACTGCCGCGGGCGCCGGGCCGCCGGTTCCATCGGTGTCCGCCATGAATCCTCAGACTTTTGTCTATTCGCCGTGGCGGTTCTTCCAGGTCATGCTCGCCATCGCGTGGTCTGCCTTCGCCCACCCCTTCTCTTCCACGATAATCGACCTGGATACCGGCCGCGTTTGCCACGCGGATCAGGAAGAAGGGGAATGACACGGCCAAGGCGGGCACCGGGAACACCGTCAAAATCAACCCGATGTTCAAATTGCTCCTGTGGATCAATGCCGCATTGTGCATGGTCACGCTGGGGGCGATGATTTGGCTCGCCACTCTTTCCGAACCGATTCCCAAAACGGCGGATCGTCTTTTCAACGCCTGTGAACACGTCTTCACGCTTACCGCAGGAGCATTCATCGGGTTGCTCGGCGGCCGTGCGGCCGCTCCCGATCCGAAGCTGAAATGAGGTTATTGCTGAGGCGCGAGGCGGCGCGTTCCTCTCGTGGTGCCTTCCACAATCATCGTGTCCCAGGCCGCATGGCCCTTGAACAGATCGGAAAGTCTTTTTGCGTCTGACCCGGCTTTCTCCAATAGGGTTTCCTGGCCGACGTCTGGTGTCTCATTGGTATAGGCTTCCCACAAGACTTTCACGACGGCGGCCTGTGTAGCCGTGAACTTGTGATTGGCGCCATGCCACAAGACGTCGCGGTAGTCGGGGCCGGGCCGTCGAACTGGCAGTGGCGCTTCCAGAGTCGGCTGCGCGGATTGCTCAGGTTCCGCGTTAGGGCCGGCTTGGGCATCCGGTCTTATCTGAAGGGTCAGGAGAGTCGTCAGTAGTTCCGGTGGGCAAGAGATATTGAAGTCCCCGAACCATCGTACCGCTTCCTGAGTATTCAGGAACACGCCCTCAGTAGGCAACCCATCCCCTACTTGCCGAGTCTTTATCCACCGATCGCCAACGAGACGAATCAAGCGATGATGGATGCCTTGGCCTTGCGGTCCCATCCTTGACCGGTCCCGTTGCGTCCCGTCCCACACGTTCACAATGTCGTCGGGATTCAGAGAGTGTGGTTCGCCGCGGATGAAAATAAATGATGGCGAGCGCGGAGACATTATGCAACTCCTAGCGGGTGGTGCCTGCCCCTGTCCACGGAGTGTTGCGACCGCGAACATACCCCTCACATAATACGCCAATTACTCATATACGCTAATTACCCTTGCCGTGGGGTCTAATTAGGGGACTGCCTGGCGAGGTGCGAAGATTGACACAACTCGTTATCTCATCGAAACATCGGGTTGTCGTATACCATACCCAATCCAACGAGAGCGGACAAGGATTTCGTTAGCCCGAGATATTCGGATCAGATGATCTTTCATCGGTTGAAAAGTTTCTCCGATTTCTACTGCTGAACTCGGCCGGAAGTCGCACGTTCGGAGTTTCATGTTTCATGTTTCATGGGGTGCAATCGCTCCATTCCCTGAAAAACTTTGAGAAAATGGGCAATCTACATCAAAAAACCTCTACACTTGGCAGAAACACTGGCAAAAACCGGCGTGCTTTCACTCTCTTTGGCACGCGATTTCCGCATTCTTGCCGTGGTGGACAGCGGCTTTTATGTGCCATCTTCGGGATTGGGCACCGAAATATGCCAGTATTTCGTTCACCTGCCTGGAGATTGAACACCGAAAAACGCCGCATTTTCCTGGCGGATTGCAAGCGATTCACCAGGAAAGGATGTAAGTCATCGTGGTTTTCCGCGAAAAGTCGTTTCTTTCCCCGATATTTCCAGGGAATGGAGCGACGGCACCCGTTTCATGCCGTGCGACAAACCTAGTTAACCGCCTTTGCCCAGAGGGGCACCCTGGCATCCCACCAGTCGCCGGAGATGGTGAACGGTTGGCCGTTAAGCAGCATCGGCAGTACATCGAACTTGATGCATCGCCAGATTCCACCGTTGCGCGCCTTGTGCAAGAAGATGCGGCCCCGGCGCCGCATGGAATCGGCAGGTATCCCCACTTCAGCCCGTTATCGATCACCTCGATCCGACCGCCGATGTGGACAGTCTGAACCGGCAATTTTACAAGCGGTCCGTCCTGAATGTCATTGCGGATGCACAAAGCCCAATCCTTCGGGGTACACCGATTGCCGCGCATTAGTAGTACAGCGCAGTCGCTCAAGTCGACAGCGCAAACTAATTGGTTAGACAGCGCAATCAGCCCATTATGATTCAATGAATTACAGCCACCAGACGGGTAGCAGTAAACCTTGACGGAGGGCCGTAGTGATTAAAGACAACGAAGCTCTCTGAATTCATGGCGTTTCTCGAATTATTGATTGCGGAGTGCTACTGAAACAATTGCGCTGTCAACTTGAGGACTGCGCACTGTACTATTAGTGCCCACGGATGAACTTCTCGCTTGCATCGCGGACAGATCATAACCCCTCCCGAGATAGGGGAAAAAGGGCCGCGCTCCCCATTCGAGCGACCGGTGCCGGGAAAGCCGGACGCGACGTAGCGATCCGTTTCCCCGCGCACCTGGCAAGGTGAATCAGCCGATCAATGGTGATGCGGCGCACAATGTCCTTCTGGTCGGTCGGTGGTATATGCGGAAATCCGTCCTGACCCGGACAAGAATTGGGAGAATTGCGATTTTGCAAAATGTCCGCAAGGTGAAAAGGACACGTCGGCAGATCCAGGGGCCGGAGCAGACTCCGAACGAGCTAGGGGATAATCACCGGATATTGGCTGCACCACGGTCAGACGAGCACCGGTCTGCAAGCGCGAAAAAACAAATTGCAGAAGTGCGAAAGCTGGCCTATTATTCGCCTGTGGCCTCATTTCCGTCTGACATCAGGGAAGGAAAAATGATCCACGAGAGGAATGAACGGACAGCTGTCCGCAGAGTCAGTCGCTCGGACTTCCCCATCGGAGGACTATTGGTGGATCGAGTGCGTGGGTTGTGGGGGAGATGTTGGCACCCCGCTGGACTGGAAGGAAACCTCGGTGGAATGCCCTGAGTGCGGGTATTCTGTGCAAATCAATCGCAGGGTTCTTTACCGTCCCCCGGTTCGCTCGGCTCCTGCCCAATCTCCTGAGCCCACTAGGAAGGATCACCCAGACCGAGTCCATGTCCCTCTACCAGTCCGGACAGCACCAGATGTTCCCGCGACCACTACCACGGTTGCTTCCGCCATCCAGAAGACACAAAGCGTCGAACTTGGACGCCAGGCTGAGCGCACCCTTATATGGGGCATCGCCAGTATCGTCCTTGGATGGACATTTATCGTTCCGATCTGCTGTTTCTGCTCATATTCCGAGACGTCCGAAGTGGCAAAGAAGGAGCGAGTCCCGGTGCCGGGCAAAGCAACTACCGGCCTGATTCTTTCGCTGTTGTTTGGAGTTGTTCAAGGCATCGGGGTGATCCGACACCTTGCTCACTGAAGGCATTCAAACGAAGGGTAAAGGGTCTGGCCCCTTCGACCAATACAACGTCGGCCCGACTACACGGCCAGGCCGTTGGCTTTGCTAAATCGCTGGAGAGTGTGAACAATGTGTAAGGCGACAAACACCACCACGGGACCAACCATCCAGATTTCCTCACCCGAGGAATATCGTTGGTTCAAGTGTCAAGGATGCGGTGGAGATGTCGGCATCCCATCGGATTGGAAGGGCAGCACAGTTGAATGCCCCGAATGCGGGCTCTCAGTGAGAATGCATGGCCAGGTGTTATACCGTCCGCGTGTCGAAACCCCCGCTCCGCAAGCTACCGACCCGAAATCAGAACTCGACCAGACCAGTTCAGCGAACGGATTTCACGTCGAGGCGGGTTCCTCGCCTTCCAAAAAAGCACCGAGCATAGTATCTGACGACTTGAGTTGGGCTGGATTTATTGGCGCCGGGCTAGTGGCACTCCTGATTCTCGTGGCCGTCCTTCTGGCGAACAATAGCTCTAATACGACTCCCGAAGTAGTGTCAAGAGATCGCGAGGCAGACGGTCGAACTCGGGAAGCCAAGTGGCACGAGGCGAATGCCCTCGAATATGACAAAGATCGCGAGGCAGACCGTCGAATTCGGGAAGCCAAGCTGCACGAGGCGAATCCCCTCGAATATGCCAATGCCTTCGACAACCGTGGATGCACCTACTACGTGAAGAAGGAGTATGAGAAAGCAATCGCCGACTTCTCTGAGAGTGTCCGACTCAACCCGAACAATGCTCGGGTATGCAATAATATCGCTTGGTTGCTGGCCACATGCCCTAAAGACGAGTTGCGGAACGGTAAAAAAGCGATCGAGCAAGCTACGAAAGCATGTGAGTTATCCCAATGGAAAGACCCATACATAATCCCCACTCTTGCCGCCGCCTATGCCGAATCCGGGAACTTCAAGGAAGCCGTAAAGTGGGAGAGAAAAGCGATTGAATTGGGGTATGCCGTCAACGAGCAGATGGAGAAGGCTCTGCAACTATTGAAACTCTATGAGGAATGCAAACCGTATAGAGAGCAGTAAAGATCGCGGACGGGGACACCGTTCCCGCGTTCTGGATCAAGCATTGCACGATGCCTGGAAGACCGTTCCGCAATGGGCATTCTGAAACCTGACCGAACATCGACGGAACCGAAGATGCCAAGGCCTATTCCGCTATCCTTCGCGCTTTCCCGCGATTCTGCTCTCCCCCTAACCTACGCGCGTCCGGTAACCTTGCGACCTGTAGCACCTCTGCGCCCGCGCTGCGCGCCCAGTAAGCTGTCGCGCGGACAGACGCCGTCATGACGGGTTCGTTCGGTACTTTTCGGTGGGCAACGGAGCGCGTTGCCGGAGTGCCCGCGCCGCGAACGGGGGCGTGGAGTTCGTTCCGTACTTTTGTTTGCTCCAACCGGCGTAGAGCCGGAGGCGGTGAATTCGCGCCCGGCGGGCGGCACGGAGTTCGTTCGGCAGAAAATCACAGAACCTCGAACACTCCGCGGTCCACACCGCCGCGGCCGTCGACGCGAGGGGGTTCGTTCGGCAGTTTTCGTGGTAGAGCCCGGCGCAGTCACGGGCCAGCATAGAGGGCGGCCGAGGGCATCCGGGGGTAAGAGAGTGGGTAGAACTGTGGGAAAAGCAATTGCGTGGCGTATTTCCGCCCGATGGCCAGCTACGACGCGTTGATGCACATGAGCGCAGTCGAGCGCATCGCCGTGCCGTCCGCCGCCCTGGGACGCCGGACCTGCCACGCCATCACGGGGAACAAGGTCGCTTGCACCGTGGCGGCTGGCGCGTCGGCGGCATTATGATGCGGTTCGGCAATCACATCGGGAACCGCCTTCCGCCGGCGAAGCGGCGCGGACGGAAGGGAACGTAAGACGGCTGGCGCGATCTTGGCCCGATACTTGCGTGTCATCTTGACGTACAGTTGCGTAAGGGTATCCTTATCGTCATGTCCATCACCCGACATATCGAGGAGGTTTCTGCGATGGTCGAGCAGCGAACGGCGACTCGCCCCATCCATCTCAACTTCCGATCCGTCCAGCAGGTCGTTGTCGAACCGGCCGATGAAAACCGCTTCATGATGACGGCCAAAGAAGCAGCCCGCGCGTGCGAAGTTGCACAGAACGAAAAGGATCTGCGCGAGCAATTTACCCAGGTACTCCTCTACCTGCGTCAATGGTGCCTCGGCAATGCCGAGGTCACCGCTTGCTGCGTCTACCCTGGAGATGGATTCCTGAACGTGCTGATCTGCACAGCGGGAAGTGAATACCGCTTCAACCTGGACGATGCCGTAACGCGCCTCGACATTGACCTTGCCCAGCAGTTCGGCTGGCTGACGGCTGAAGTGATCCAGATGCCGGAAACCGCACGCGAGGGGCACATTTCCCTAGAGAAAGCGATTCTCGTTTATGGGGACGGCAGCGACACACTCCCAGCAAGCAATTCATAACCAGCGGTTCCTTAATAGTATTGACCGCCTGGCGTTCCCCGACTGGTATGTGACGGTCGCTTTTTACAAGGCCGTCCACCTGGTCGAGGGCCTCCTTGTGCGCAAGGGCCATCCAACCGGCAGTCACGTTCAACGTAATACCGCTCTCAAAAGGCTGTTCCCTGCTGTCTGGACACAGTATCGCCCGCTCTACAATCAGTCCCGTGTGGCCCGCTACTTCTGCGTTCCCATTCCTCCCGGCAAAGTCTCCCAAGCGGAAACACGCCTGCGTGCCGTTGAATCAGCGGTTACTGCTATCCCGTAGCCGCCACGGAAACACGTCGCGCGTCGAGGTGTTGGTGAACTACTACCTGCCGATGATGCGATCTGCGTCTACGGTCAGCCCCTCCTTCGACCGTCCGGCGCGTCCTCCGCCGGACCGGCCAACGGGCGTCGCAAGCAGCGGGGTGACAAGCTGGCCTCCTCTGGTCCGCCGCGACAGCATCCGCTCAGCTGCCGGGGGGGCGGCGCTGCCAATCAGCGCCAGCGCGGCGCGGCGGATCGGTTCCGGTAGGTTCGGCCACGCCGCAGTGACGCGGGCCAGGTCGGGGTCGGCGGGTCGGTTTTCCGGTTCGTGGGCAATGGGTTCGGGCAGCATTTCCGTAAGCGGTTGCGGGGATTTTCCTTGCGGCGATTGGTCCAAACCAGCGGTGTAAGATGCCTATCGAATACCAGATCGATCACGTCCGGAGGCTTGTGCTGGCTCAGGGGCATGGCGTTCTGTCGGACCAGGATGTGTTCGGGAATCAAAGAGGCCAGGACCTTATTCCGCTATCCTTCTGCGCTTTCCCGCGATTCTGCTCTCCCCCTAACCTACGCGCGTCCGGTAACCTTGCTACCTGTACGCGCTCTGCGCCCGCGCTGCGCCCGGTAAGCCGACGCGCGGACAGACGCCGTCACGGCGAGTTCGTTCGGTACTTTTCGGTGAGCAACGGAGCGCGTTGCCGAAGTGCCCGCACCGCGAACGGGGGCGTGGAGTTCGTTCCGTACTTTTGTTTGCTCCAACCGGCGTAGAGCCGGAGGCGGTGAATCAGCGCCCCGGCGGGCGGCACGGAGTTCGTTCGGCAGAAAATCACAGAACCTCAACCCTCCGCGGTCCACACCGCCGGAGCTAGACCTTTGTCCCCTTCGGAGGAGAAAGGGTTCGTTCGGTAATATCGCCCGCCTTGACCACTCCGTTAGGCAGCACGGACCGGAGTCGGCAGCGATGCCGTTCCGCCTCGGTCGACGCCATCGAAGCCCTCCCGCGGCGTTGTTGCGGGAGGCGTTCGGCGGAGGATCATCCTTGTCCGCCTGAAAAGCAGAGAAGCCAGGCCCGAAGCGCTGTTATACATTTCCCGCAGGACGGATAATAACCTTCACCGGGACTGTACTTCAGTATCATTGCACTCAACTCATGGAAGGAGAAGCGATTGCGGTCCGCTACCCGCGTCGGGCAACTGGCAGCGCTCTCCGTACACTCCTCCAGCAACTCATGACCGGCCAGGTGCGCGTCCACGACCTCGATCTGTCCGCACTCGGAGAAGCTGCGCAGGAGGCGCCGGGAGCCGTGTGGCGGCCGCAGACACCAGCGGGGACGACTTGGGATGCTTGATGCGACGTTTTCAAAGACAATAGATGGCAGTCCAACCATTTTGAGGCAGTTGCCCTCGATTGGTTCGCGGAAATCGGTCCAGCAGGCCCTGGGTCGCGCGGTCTTGCTACAAGAGGAACGCTCGCCATGCCACCCAACGAACCGTGCCCCCATTGCGGCGAGCTCATCCTGGACTGGCACAACGAGTGGTATGAAGCGGCGCAGAGGAGGGCCATTTACAGCGGTCAGGCGACGATGGATTGCCCGCTTTGTCGCCAGGCGGTACTGTGGTTTGAGTCACGGGATATCGCAGCACCGCCGGTGAAGCCCCGGTGCCGGTTTATCAGCGCTCGGCACTCCTAGCCGCTCAATGGGTCCCCATTCGGGAGGCGACCTGCGTCAACTTGGCTGGCTACCTCGCGAATCACCCGGCGGGGCACCAGTACAGCGGTTATTGGCAGCCAACCGAAGTTCAGCAGGCAGATCAACAGGTAACCAATCCATGATTCTCACGCGCGAAGAGATCTCCTTCCTCGACGTGTATTGCCACGAGGGTACCGAACCTCCTTTCGGGGGTCCGGCTACCGACATGATGACAAGCATCGGCGTCCACAACGGGGACATCCTCAACCTTCAATGGGCCTACCTGCGCGATAAGCCGCCGACCGGCCCGGTCATCGGCAACGCCAGCGAGGTTGCTCCGCCGCTTCCCTGGCCCAATCGTGAAGCCGTCCTGCGGCGCGACGCAGAAATCCGGGCGCTTCGCGAGGGAATGCAACGCACTCGAGGCATCAACCGCGCGTCGGCATAATGCTGGCCGTCGTTGAGATCCTCCGAATGCACCTTGGTGCAGCCCAGTTGTTTGGCGGCGGCGAGGATGGCGGCGTCGTAGTAGCCGATTTGGTATCGATCACACAATTGGAGCGCGGCCTCAAAAAGTTTCAGGGTCGGCTCCAGGGTGGTGAAGGCCCGCCACTGGCCGCAAAATCTCAAGGCTTCTTCGTGGGTGAGGGCCAGCTTCCGCGGCGCTCGGGCCGCGACATAGAACTCTTGCAGAACCTGAAGTGAGATGGCGAATTCACTGGGGCCGCGACGAAGCAGGTCGCGAGCGACGGCGGCCTTTGGCTGGTCCGCCGCCTTGTCGCTGGCGGCGTATACCAGAACGTTAGTGTCCAGGAATTCCACGCTGGTACAACTCCTCACGATTCAACGGCCCCACGGACGGACCGGGCTTGAGCGGGCGGGCCGCCAATTCGTCAAGGAACTTCAATAAGTTCGCCCGGCCTTGATTTTCCGTAGCTGAAGGGACAGCATGGACGTCCTGCTGCATCCACTCGGTCAAGAGATCCTGCACAACTTCGGGGAGCGAAGTGTCGGCAGCGGCCGCTCTCTGGCTCGCCCGCTGATAAAGGTCGTCGGCGACAGGGACGGTAAGCGTTTTCATAGGTCGCCCTATTGGCTGTTGCGGGACTCGCTGATTGCGTCCAGGGTGACGTCCTGAATTCCAAAAAGTCGGGCGTTCTCTTTGCGCATCCGATCGATCCGTGCGGCCGCCGCTTGCCGTTCCTCCATCGTCGGTAGGATGCCCCTGGCGATTCGGTCGCACGCCTCCTGCATCTCGGCCTTGAGTGTGGAATCCATGCCGGTGGTTTCAGCGGTGGTCTTCATGGTCGTGCTCCTGGGGATATTCTAAGGACTTCCTTCCATCCGCGGAAGGCCTGACTGCAAGGCGGCGCGACGAAATGCTGCTAGAATTACAGTGACGGTCACCGATCCGATCCGACTTGTTTCCGAGGTGTCGTTCTAATGGCAAGTCCAACAACGAACAAACGAAGGAACGCGGCGCAGCTCGCCGCCGACGGCTTCGCCGCGATGGTGCAGAAGTTGGGCATGGCCGACGCCGTTCGCTATGTCCAGCTTTTCCATCAGGGCACCGGCGATTACACCCGTGAGCGCCACCAATGGCTAGACGAAGTTAGTCACGATCAGATCGCGAATCTCACGACAAAAGCCGAGAAAAAAGGCACGCGCAAGCGCAAAGGCGGCGGTTAACTGATTCAGGTTGCCTGCGGCGCGGTTTGCACGGACAATAGATCGCAGTTCACAAGTATCAGGCGGTTGCCATGAACATCTACGAAACATCCGCGACCGTGGAAGCTCGAGGCGAGGTCCGCGTGGTCGGCGTGCCCTTCGCGCCGGGCACCGAGGTCGCGATCACGATCAGTCCCAAAGTGCGATCCGAGGAGGAAGGGACGGCTCCGGATGACGCGGCTCTGGCCGCGTCGCGCGATCGGATGCGCGAGCTGTTTCGAACGGTCAAGGGGTTCCGCAATTCACCCCGGATACCGCGTGAGGAGTTGTATGATCGCGGACGTATTCGTTGACACGAACGTATTGCTCTACACGATCGACGAAGACCCTGCCTCCTCATCGAAGCGCCAGCGGGCGCAGCAACTGCTTCTGTCGGAACGGTGGGGTTGGTCGGTCCAGGTGGCGGCCGAGTTCTTCGTCAATGCTACGTCGGTGAAGCGACCGTTCCGCCTAGCTGCCGCCGATGCAGCCGCGCTCGTGGAAATCTGGCTTGCCTATCCGACCGTCGATATCACGCCCGCTCTTTTCCGCGCTGCCGTCGATGTTCACAAGCGGTTTCAGGTGAGCTACTGGGACGCAGCCATCCTCGCCGCGGCAAAGCAGATGGGCTGCCATACCGTCTTCAGTGAGGACATGAATGACGGGCAGAACTACGAGGGCGTGACCGTCGTCAATCCGTTCAAGAGCGCGACACCGTAGGAGCTTGGCATGCCCAGTCCCGGCGAGTACAAGACCGTCCAGGCACGCATTCTCGCCTATGCGCAAGACATCGGCTGGATGTACGTGCCGCGGGGCGAGGCCGAAAAGCGGCGCGGGTTCGACCACACCAAGGCCGCGTCAGCCGAGCAGGCGGCGGAGGCATCGGCCTACTTCTGCGCGGAGGATCATCCATGCAAGAGCTAGAAATCCAAGCTACTTATGAAAACGGTATACTAAAACTCGATCGGGAACTTCCGTTGGGAAACGGCCAGCGCGTGAAATTGACAGTACAGATGCCGACCGGACGAGCCAAAGCCAGTGCTGGCATCTTTCACTGGCAGGGTTGCCAAGAAGACCTCGATTACCTCATTCTGTCCGAGGACAACGACCCGATGGATGCCCCATGAGGCTGGCCGACATTCCCGCCGGCACGGCGGTGTTCGTGGACGCTAACCTCTTTCTCTTCGCCCTCACTCATCACGCCGTTCACGGTACGGCCTGTGAAGTGTTCTTCGACCGATCCGAGAATCGAGACATCACGGCGATCACTTCCACGTACATTCTCCTGCCCCAGCTCATCACCGCCCAGGTCCGCGTTCACGATCTCGACCTGGCGGCGCTGGCCAATGGAGACAGTCCGAGCTGACCGCGACGGCATTCTTTCAGGAGGCCCCAGGTGTCAGCGGGCTGTGTTCAGCGTGTCCGCCGGCGCACCGGGCCACGGAGGCCGAGGATCTGTCGGCACGTCTGGCGCACTGTGCCGGCCCAGGGCTCCGCGGCCACCGCCTGGCGCTTGGTGGCGTTGTCGCCGGGGTAGCGGATGTCAACGGCGAAATCGGTGAGAAACGCCAGGCCGCGCCGCAAGGCACGGAGGCTCGGATGATGCGGCAAGATCAGCTTTTGCAGCGCGATGAGATCATGGGTCTTGGGCACGGTGTGGCCCAATTCCTCCAGCAGCCCCTTGAAGAATTTCTCGGCCGATTGCTGGCAATGAAGGCAGCGCTCATTGGGAAAGGGTTGGCCGCTGCGGCCGAGTTGCACGGCGGCCGCGTAATCGCTTTCCGCCTTGCGAACCCACGCCCGAGTCGCTCTTTTCATAGAGGACCTTACCCCTGGTCACGATCTCGGTGTGGAAGGATTCGCCCTCGGCCAGCCGCCAGGCCAGGCTCCGGGGCGTGCGCACGATCAGGTCCATCGGAAACGGGGCCTCAACGGCTCCGCGAATCCGAGCTGCCTGGTCATGCTGGTTTTTCGCCGGCATGACGACCAGGATGTCCACATCGCTGTCGGCGTGCGGCGTGCCGTAGGCGTGCGAGCCGAAAAGAATGATCCGGTCCGGCTCGAAGCGCTCGGCGACCTGCCGGGCGAACCGGCGGATCACGCGCATCGGCACCTCGGCCCCCCAGTAAACGGCAGGCGATCGTTGCGGCACCTTGCGGCTCTGGCGGCTCATGGCCATATTGTATACCACCAACGAGAATGAGAGTGAGCGTCGTTGATGTCCACGGAGGTGTCGATGGCGTATTTCATTGGCTGTTGCGAGACTCGCGAACGGCGTCCAGGGTGACGTCCTGAATGCCAAAGAGCTTGGCGTTCTCATCCCGCATGCGGTCGATCCGCGCGGCGGCCGCTTTTCGCTCCTCTATTGTTGGGAGGATACCCTTAGCGATACGGTCGCACGCCTCCTGCATCTCGGCCTTGAGGGTGGGATCCATGCCGGTGGTTTCAGCGGTGGTCTTCATGGTCGTGCTCCTGGGGATATTCTAAGGACTTCCTTCCATCCGCGGAAGGCCTGACTGCAAGGCGGCGCGGCGAAATACTGCTAGAATTGCAGTGACGGTCACCGAGAAAAAAGGCACGCGCAAGCGAAAAGGTGGCGGTTAACTGATTCAGGTTGCCTGCGGCGCGGTTTGCACGGACAATAGATCGCAGTTCACAAGTATCAGGCGGTGGCCATGAACATCTACGAAACATCCGCGACCGTGGAAGCTCGTGGCGAGGTCGGCGTGCCTTCTTTCCGCTTTCCTGCAATTCTGCTCTCCCCACAACCTACGCGCATCCGGTACCCTTGCGACCTGTAGCGCCTCTCGCGCCGCGCTGCGCGCCCACTAAGCTGACGCGCAAAAGAACGCCGTCATGACGGGTTCGTTCGGTACTTTTCGGTGGGCAACGGAGCGCGTTGCCGGAGTACCCGCACCGCGAAGGGGACGTGGAGTTCGTTCAGTACTTTCGTTTGTTCCACCCGGCGTAGAGCCGGAGGCGGTGAGTTCGCGCTCGGCGGGCGGCACGGAGTTCGTTCGGCAGAAAATCACAGAACCTCGAACACTCCGCGGTCCACATCGCCGCGGCCGCCGAAGCGAGACCTTCGTCCTCTTCGGTGGAGTAAGGGTTCGTTCGGTAATATGGTGCTCGTTTACATTGGACCAGATCAGTTCACAGAGTTGCGTGAAACGGACGCGCTCGACGACGGAATCGTGCGAAACGGTGTCACGCTGCGGCTGAGCAACCTGGCGGCGAAATGGATCGGCAGGAGTAGGCGGTTCGATTTCTTCCGGTATCAGAAGGCCGTTCGCAACCAAGTCTCGATGAGCGCCGCCAACTCGTCGCGCCCTGCCGAATAGAAATGATCCGCCCCCGACACCGTCTCCACCTGGATGCGCGGCCACTGCGCCCGGATCGTTTCCGGTGCTCCACGAAACGCCGCGTTCTGCTCCACCTCCAGCCCGCCGAAGGTGACGAGCGTCGGACAGCGCAGTTCGCCGAGGAATCGACAGTAGTTGTAGCGCTCGTTGGGGCCGTACTTCTCGACGTATCCCGCCGCGGCGATGAGGAACGGCAGCGGGATGCGCACCTCGATCAGCGTTTCGGGCCGGCCGTCGGCGATGCAGCGCTCGGCCCGCGCGTAGGTCTCGACGAACTCAGCCGCTTTGTCGCCGGAGCGGAACCACGAATGCGACAAACGCGGCGGCGAGACGGCGAGAATGCAAACGGCCGGCGGCATCGGCTCGTAGGCCTGGGCGTAGAGGCACTTCACCGCCCCGAGGCTGTGGCCGAGCAGTCCGACGCGCGGCCCGGCAACGCCGATCAGCCAGCCCAGCCACGCGGCGACATCGTGCCGGCAATCATCGACCACTTCGTAGGCGGCGCCCTGTCGTCGGCCTCCTTGCGTGGTGGCCGCGGTGCTGATGAGGTCATGGCCGCGCGTGTTCGCGCAGGACACCGATTCCGAGCGCGGCCAACCGCTCGGCGAGAAGGCCGAACAGCGGCGAGCTATAGAAGCTGCCGCCGGTGCCGTGCAGGAAGCAGAGCGCATCCACGGCGAGGCCCGCCGAGCCGGGTTGGGCTGGGGCATGGTAGGCACCGTCGAGACGGACGCCATCGCGGGTCGTGGTTTGAACGAGATCGGCGAGCAAGGCAGCCTCCAACCCAATCACTGCGACGCCCGGCCCAGTCGATACGAGAACGCACCGAGCAGGTCGCCGCGCTCGACGCTGTGGCAATCGAGACACTGCTTCGCGGCGCGGATGGCACCGAGGACGCGGACGGCTGATTCGGTCTGAACGAAAGAGAGATCGTCGCCCTTCAGGAGGTTCGGCAGCCGTGCGGCTTCAAAACCATCCAGAGGGCGGGTCTTGGCCTTGCGCAGTTCGTCCATTCGCGGTAGGTTGTCCGACAGATAAACGCACGGTTCGGGGTGTTTGAGAAGGCTGACGAGTTCGATGCGCTGAACCTTCCAGGGATGAGTCACCTGATTTTCGTCCTTGCCGGGCTCCTCGTAAAAATGGTGTTCCTGAAAGCCCGCAATTTGTCGGTTGACTTTGTTGACGTATCCGAAGCCCCGCGTGTTAATGAAACTACGGAGGCTAATGGAATGGAGCAGCCGAAGCCCATCGGGGCGGCCAGCCTCGGCGAGCACTTGGTTTGGTTGTTCGTCCAATGAAAGAATCGCGCCCAGGCTCTCCGGCGGAATCGGAAATAGTGCCGACTCGGGAATCGGTTGTGGGATCGAAGATATTTCGGGCAGCGGTATATCGGTAGAAGGATGTCTCGACAGACGAGCGACACCAAACCCGGGGCTTTCGATAAATGCCTGCACCGACTGTTCGTGCAGATGTTGGAGTGCATGAGTCCGCCTCTTGTTCGTCGAGAAGCGGTCCGGAACCTGGTGGATGTTGTCGTTTTCGTAATCAAGCACAAGGGGTGAGTCCGGCGCTGGACGCATTTCCCAACCGCCCGGCAGTTCGCGTCGCTTCTCCTCGTAGTCCAATCGTTCCGCCAGAGAAACGACAGGATACCGCTCGGCAAGCTCCTTCAAGGTGAGAAAACTGTGTACTCCCACGCCGCCATAAACCAGGACTGTTAGGACAAGTGAGACTTTCAAGAACGTGACTGGCCTCGCGTTGCGCCAGCCAGAAAGTACCCGGCACCGGCGATCACGGCAGCGTTGGCGAAGACCGCTAACGAAAAGAAGCCGACAAGACCGCATCCCATGTTCGCGGCCACGCCCACTGCTGCGACGTGCGCGGCATTCCCGATACGCCGCGTGTTGAAGGCAGCCGCATTAGCGAATGCCAAAAGAAAAAGGGAAAAAAGTAGCGACATGATAAGCATAATGCCACCCACTTGCCCGGAAATGAAACGGATTGAGGGTTATCCTCGCACGCACGGCTCTTGAAAGCAAGAGGCAAGATCAATCAGTACCGCCCCCGCCGCCGCTCCTTCGCCGGCAACACTTCCAGACACGTCGTCCACCACCCCGTCAGCACCGTCTCGACAAACTCCTCCGGCAGCCTCTCCTCGCGCATCTCGTGCGCCAATCGTCGCATGATCGTACTCGACCGGCACAAATTCGACGCGCAACTCAGGCTCGGCCTCCAGCAGCGTGTACCAGACATTGGTACGGCCGTCGTTCTCCGGCCGGCCCAGCACGCCGACGTTGACGAAGTGCCGATCGCCTGTCAGTCGCCGGTGCCACTTGATGCCGGTGTGCGTCGTCAGGATCACGTCGGCGGCGTGTTCGCGGCAGAGGTGGTCGAGGAAGTGCGTCGAGGTCGTCGATTCCCAGAGGAACTCGTTCATCCGCCGCGGACTGCCGTGGCACAGCAGCAAGCGATAGCGGCCCAGCTCGACGCGGCGTTGCATCGGCAGGCCGCGCATCCAGTCGCGGTTGGCGGGGCTGGTGTTCTCGAAGGTGTAGGCGTAGCTGATGCGGGCGAAGTGGTTGTCGCGCGGATCGGTGTAGCCGCACTGGCAGTCGGCGAGGCCGTTGCCGACCGAGTTGTCGTAGTTGCCCTGAATGCACTGGACGCCGTGCTCGTGCAGCAGCGGAAAAACGCGATCGGGATGCGGCCCAAACGCGCCGAGGTCGCCGAGGCAGTAGATGGCCTCCACGCCGCGCCGTTTCACGTCGGCCAGGGCGGCGGCGAGGGCGAGATAGTTGTTGTAGACGCCGCCGAAGACGGCGATCCGCTCACGCATCGCGCCGGCCCTCCGACGGATTCGCGCACAGCGTGCCGTACTGGTAGCAGGTGAAGCACGCCTGGTGCCGCAGCGCGAACGGCCGCAGCGACTCGGCCAGCGTCGCTCCGAGCCGCGCATCCTGTCGCCTCGATCAGGATCGGGCAGACGCACACGCCGCGATCGGTCACGATACGGCTGTGATGGCAGAGCAGCTGGCTCTGGTCGAAGCCGTCCATCATGTCCGGCGTGACGCGCTCGTCGGCGTCGTAGCCGCGTTGTCGTTGAACCTCGGCCCCGAGCCGCAGCGTCGGCAGGATTTTGATGCGCGGCCGGTCGTAGCCGTGCGACTTCAGCAGTTCGACGAAGCCGCGAAACAGCGTTCCGTCGTCGGCATCATCGCGCGTCCGGGCCACGGTGATGATCGGCAGGAAACCGTGGGCGAGGAGCTGCCGGACGCCGTGCAGGATGCGCTCGAAGGTGCCGGGGCCGCGGATCGGGTCATTGTCCGCCGCAGTGAAGCCGTCGATCGAGACGCGGAACTCCAGGCTGTACGGCGATGCCGCCTCGGCCTTCGCCAGCCGTGCCAGCCATTCGTCCTTGAAAACAGTGCCGTTGGTCAGCACCGTCGCGGGGCCGTACCGCAACGTCAGCTCCAGGATGGCCGTCATGTCGCCGGTGAAGGAACGGTTCGCCGCCGGTGAAGTAATACTCCTTGACGCCGAGCGCAACCGACTCGTCGAGGTAGCGTCGCACCGTGTCGAGGTCGAGGAAACCGAAGTTGTGATTATGCGGGCTGCAACTGATGAAGCAATGCGAGCAGGTCAGGTTGCAGAGTGTGCCGGAAACCTGGAACCACAGGTCGTCGAGGTGCGCCAGCGGCACTGAAGGGGCAGAGGCGTCGAGAAGGGGCAGTGGGATCGACATCGCACGAAACCTGGAAGAGGTTCGCTGCTTGCGGCTTAGCAGTCTTTGCTAAGCCACAAGTGGCGATCAGCGCTTCTTGTATAAATCGAGGTCCACCTTGCCGGCGATCAGCGTGAACACTTCGCGGATCTGCTCGAACCCGGCACGCAGCAGGAAGTTCGAGTTGCGGCCATAGCTCTTCGCTCCGAGGATGTAGAAGTTCGGCTCCGGGTTGCGTAACGTCGCGGCTCCCTGAGCCGGCATTGTCAGGCAGTCGCCGCCGGCATGTTTCAGCAGTGCCGCGGCCAGCCCCATTGGGCCGAGCGAAGCGTAGCACTCGTGGACCTGCAACTCTCGATACAGGTCCGTGTCCGGCGAGTAGCCGACGTTGGCGATGAGCCGTTCCGCTTCCCAGATCGTCTCCTTGCCGTTGCGCCGGCCGAGGACCGCGAACCCCTTGTCCGGGCCGCGGAATTCGATCGCATCGACGAGCGAACCGGGATGAAACTCGACACCGCCGTCGGCGCGCGTCGCCAGGGTGTTGGCCCGGACGGCGAGTTGGTCGCGCTCGCGCAGAGCGTCGTTGACGAAACGGCGGATCGGCTGCGTCCGCGTCGCCCGTGCCAGCCAGATCACCCAGGTTCCAGCATGCCGCTGGGCCAAAGCCGCAAGGTTGCTCACCGTCGTCGCCGCCGAGTAACCGCTGCCGATCACGAGCGTCGTCTTGTCGGCATAATGCGACGCGCCGGTCGCCGAGAATATCATCGAGACCGCCGACGATGTGCGGCCGAGCGGCGATCTCTCCGGCCGCCGGGATGCCGCCGTCGCCGAGCCAGCGCGGCTTGCCGTAGGTGCCGGTGCAGTCCAGCACAACGTCGGCCTCCTCGACGCGCTCCTCCCCCTCACCCCTACCCCTCTCCCCCGAGGGGAGAGGGGTGAGGGGTCCGCGCACGAGAAGACGAAACGGATGTTTACCGCGCGCGGCGCCGCCGGGATCCTCTTCCTTCAGCACACCCTGTCGGCCGACGGCGACGACGCGTGTCTGGAGGCGCAACTTGCCCCGCAGCGGCGCTGTGTCGGCCAGTGGTTCGAGATAGGCGGCGACGTGTTCGCGCCCCGTGAGCAGGGCGTTGTCGGCCGGCAGGTCGCGGCCGGGGTGATCGGTCTTGATGTGCGTACGGCCCAGCGACGTGCTGTTCATGCCGAACGGGCTGAACATCTTGATGTGGCCCCAGTGGCGCAGATGCTCGCCAACGCGGCCGGCGTCGAACACGGTGACCGGCAACCCGAGCGCCGCGGCATAGAGGGCCGTCTCCAGCCCGATGGGGCCGGCGCCGAGAACGGCGATGCGCAGCGGGTCGGTCCGTGCCATGTGCGCCCCTCCGTGTGCTTCCCTCGTTTAGCCGCGACCCGATAGGGGAGCGCGTCACGTGACGCGCTCCCCTTCGGGTCGCGGCTAAACGGTGCCGTTCCAGTTTAGTACCTCGCCCTTGCCCAACGCCACCAGGTCACCGCTATATCGCTGCCACGGGCCCCCCAGGAAGCGCTCGGCGACGGGAAAGCCCCAGTGCCGCAGCTGACGCAAATACATCTTCAGGAAGACCGGCTCATACACGCAATCGAAACGAAACGTCGGCAGCAGAACGGGTCGGGCACCGCAGAAGACCAGGCTACCGCGTTTCATGCCGGCACCCGGCCGTCCACCCGGTTTGCCGAAAACGAACACACTGCCGGCGATCATCGACACACCGGGGAAATCGCCGGTGTCGCCGCCGATCGCAATCAGGCCGCGGCGCATCCCGGAGCCGATTTCGTTGCCCGCTTTGCCCTCGACGAGGATGGCGCCGCCGCGCATCCCAAACCGGCTGCCGCGATAGCCCGCTCCGACGAGATCGCCCGCATCGCCGCGAACGTGGATGCGGCCGCCGCGCATCTCACCGCCGACCCAGTCGCCGGCAGCGCCGAAGACCTCGATCAGGCCGCCGACCATCTCCGAGCCGAGGTGCATGCCGACGGCGCCGCGCACCGTGAGACGCCCCGACTTCATGCCCGCGCCGAGCCATTTGACGCACGAGCAATCGCCCTCGATCAGCACGTCGCCGTCACCGGCGTCGCCCTCGATGTGGAAGAACTCGCCGAGCGGCTCTTGCCGATTGCCATGCTGAACGAGCAGTGCGGCGACCTCGGCCGGGTTCTTGCCGGCGAGGTTGTCCGGAGTGATGCACTCCGCCTCGACGGGAATGGTGGTCACGGCGCGATAACGCAAGCGGAGCATGAGGCCGTTCTCAGTCCGGTTTCTTCTTCTTACCGTTGTTCACTGGTTCGTCGGGATCGACGCCGAGCTGACGAAGCCCGGCCCGCAGACGCTCGGTCTCGTGCTTGGCCTTTTCGGCCTCGCGTTCGGCCTTCTCTCGCGCACTTTTCGCTTCGTCGGCCTCGCGTTCGGCCTTCTCTCGCTGCCGCTTCTCGCGCACCGCCTGGCGTCGGTTGTTTTCATCCTGTTGGGCGAGTGCCTCAAACGACAGGAACTCGCGGCCATCGGGGTAGTAGATCACCACTTCCGGCACGGCCACCTGAAAGCGGATGCCGAGCAGAGGGCTAACCCAGCCGTCCATCTCGGCGATGGGTTTGAGTCGTCGCCCGCGCCGTCGCCAACCGGTCATTGTCTCGGCGTAAGGGTCGAGGACGTAATACTCCTCCACGCCGTGCCGCTCGTAAAAAGTGAACTTGCGCGCCATCTCGGCGTCCGTGTTATTGGGCGAAAGCACCTCAAAAGCCACCTTCGGCGCCACGCCCTCTTCGCGCCACTGCATGTAAGATCCCCGGTCTCCCTTGGGACGGCCGAAGACGACCATCGTGTCTGGGGCCATACACGCGCTAGGGTCGCCATATACCGGATACCAGAGCAAGTCGGCGAAGACGACCACGTCCTCTTCCTCGCGGAACAGCGCGCTGAGGTTGCCGTACAGAATGACGAGCCACCGCAGCTGGCGTGTGTTGTCTGCCAGGGGCCTACCGTCGCTTTCCGGGTAGAGCAGGCGTTCCTGCTCTTCCGTGGTTCTGGAGGCCATGGACTTCACCTCTTCCGGGCCATCAAATACAGCGCTATGCTATCCGACGAAGGGGAGAAAGGGAAACCGAAGTTGATAGGGGAGGTCGCGGCTGCGGTTTACGACGAGCCGGAGCGCGATGTCACTCCTTCGTGATCGTCTCATCCAGGTTCAGGATCAGGCTCGCGGTCGTCATGTATGCAGCCAGCTCCGCCACGTCGAGCCGGCTGTCGCGCTGTGACTCGCCGGCGCTGACGAGCTTCAGCGCTGCTTTCACATCCCTTCGGTAGCCGTCGAGGTGCCGCTCGAACCCGGTGTGCAGCACGGTCATCTCGGCGGGGTGCGGGCGGCGGCCCGTCGCCAGGCGGAACAATAGCGACAAGCGTTCTTCGGCCGTCGTGCCGCCGGTCGTCATCGCTCGCTGGGCCAGGGCACGGGCGGCCTCCAAAAAAGTCACGTCGTTGAGCAGGGTCAGCGCTTGCAGCGGCGTGTTGGTGCGTGTCTCGCGCACCGAGCAGGTTTCCCGGCCGGCGGCGTCGAAGGCGGCCATCGCCGGCGGCGCCACAGTGCGCTTCCAAAAGGTGTACAAGCCGCGGCGATACAAAGCCTGGCCGTGGTCCTGGGCGTAGTCCTCCGTACCGGTTAGCTCCCTGATGAGGCCCGGCGGCTGGTACGGCTTCACCGAGGGTCCGCCGAGACGTTCGACCAACAGACCGCTGGCCGCCAGCGCCTGGTCGCGGATCATCTCTGCCGAGAGCCGCACCCGCGGGCCGCGCGCCAGCAGCCGGTTCTCCGGATCGCGCTGCCGCAACTCCGGCGTCAACCGCGACGACTGGCGATAGGCGGCGCTGATAACGATGGTGCGCTGCAAGCGTTTCACGTCCCAGCCCGAATCGACGAACTCCCGAGCCAGCCAGTCGAGCAGTTCAGGGTGCGACGGCGGCTCGCCCTGGCTGCCGAAATCGTCCACGGTCTTGACGAGGCCGATGCCGTAGTACATCTGCCAGGCTCGATTGACGGCGACGCGAGCCGTCAACGGATGATCGGGGCTGACCAGCCAGCGGGCCAGGTCGAGACGGTTCGGCGGGCGGCGGATGTCGGCCCGCGGAGGAAGTGCGGGGAAACACGCCGGGACCGCTGCCATCACCCTTTCTCCGGGTTTGTCGTACTGGCCGCGGATCAGCAGGTGTGTGGTCCGCGGCGTCGCCATCTCCTGCATGACCATCGTCGTCGGCAGGCTTTCCAGCAACCGCTCATGTTTAGTTCGCGCGGCAAACAGCTTCTGGTCCGCCACCCGAATGTCCAGTGGCGCGTATTTGTCGAGGAAACAGGCGCGGAGCTTCGCCGTTTGCGACGCGGTTCGCTTGTTGGGGAGAATGGCGGCGAAGGCAGTCACATCGTCCGACTCGGCGAGCAGCAGCGCGGCCTCGGCCGTCAGACACGCGCGTAGATGCGCACGTCCTCGATGCGGCCGGAGAAGCGCGTCGTCGGTCCGCCGCCGGCACCGATGCGAAACGGCTGCTTCGTGTTGAAGCTCTGGTTCAGCTCGTCGAGCAGGACCGTCGTCGGCTCCGGCTGGCCGTCGATGTAGACCTGGACTCCCGCGGCGATGCGCGAGCCGTCGTAGGTGACGAGGATCTGATGCCACCGGCCCGGCTCCAGTTTCCGCCGCGTCTCGACGCGCAGAGCGTCGTCCAGCCAGCGATTGGTGAAGTGTACCTGAACTTTGCCGTCGACAAGATGAACGGAGTAGCCGTCGCTCCGCAGCGTCTCGGCCATGCGCGAGACGATCGCGCCGCCGGCTTTCCCTTCGGGGTAAACCGCGGCGAGAAGCGAGAACTTGTCGAAGAAGCCGAAGCCGCCGACGTCGCCTGCCTCGATAAATCGGCGGCCGTCGAACGACGCAGCCTTGCCGAACTGCCCGGCCGCGAACGTGGGTTCGCCGTCGGCGAAGGTCGTGTCGCCGTCGGTGCCGTCCAGCTTGAAGCGAGCCGTTTCGCCGGACCGGAACGACCAGCGGACCGCGGGTCCTGCGGCGAGCGACTTCTCCCACTCCGACTGTGCGCGTGCCAGCTGCGGCCGCAGCTCGGCGAACTGTTTCTCGGCTTCGACCAGTCGCTTCTCCGACTCGACGAGCGCGCGCGGCTGCGTCGACGTTGGCGCCTGGATGTACGGCGGCGAGTTGCCGTAGCTTGATCGCCCGGCCCTGCTCCGGCACGTTGTTGAAGAAGGCGAAGAGCTGGTAGAACTCCTTCTGCGGGATCGGATCGTACTTGTGATCGTGGCAGCGGGCGCAGCCGATCGTCAGGCCGAGCCAGACCGTGGCCGTCGTCTCGACGCGATCGACGACGTACTCGACGGCGTATTCCTCGGGGATGATGCCGCCTTCGGCGTTGCCGCGATGGTTGCGGTTGAAGCCGGTGGCGATCCGCTGCTCCAGCGTCGGCTGCGGCAGCAGGTCGCCGGCCAGCTGCTCGATGGTGAACTGGTCGAACGGCATGTTGCGGTTGAAGGCGTCGATGACCCAGTCGCGCCAGCGCCACATGAAGCGTTCGCCGTCGCTTTGGTAGCCGTTGGTGTCGGCGTAGCGGGCGGCGTCGAGCCAGCGCACCGCCATGCGTTCGCCGTAGCGCGGCGAGGCCAGCAGGCGATCGACGACCTTTTCGTAGGCATCGCGGCGACGTGTCGGCGAGGAAGGCGTCCACCTCGGCCGGCGTCGGCGGCAGGCCGGTCAGATCGAGCGTGACGCGGCGAATCAGCGTGGTGCGGTCCGCTTCGGGCGCGGGTCGCAGTCCTTCGTGTTCCAGCCGGGCCAGGACGAAATCGTCGATACCGTTGCGCATCCAGTCTAAATCCTTCACAGCGGGCAACGGCCGCCGTTTCGGCGGGATGAGCGCCCAGTGCTTCTGCCACATCGCACCTTGCTCGATCCAGCGCTGCAACAGGACACGTTGCCGATCCGTCAGTTTCCGGCCCGACGATAGCGGCGGCATCCGGTCCTTCTCATCTGTCGCCGTGATGCGCCGGACCAGTTCGCTCTTCTCCGGTTTGCCGGCGACGACGGCGGGATGGCCGTCCCGTTCGGCGAAGGCGCCTTCCGGAATGTCGAGCCGCAGACCCGCTTTGCGTTTCGCCTTATCGGGACCGTGACAGTGGAAGCAGGCGTCGGACAGGATGGGCCGGATGTCGCGGTTGAACTCGACGCGCTCCTCGGCCGGAGCCGCACTGGCGAGCAGGAGCAATCCAGTTGGAAGAAAGGAGTGCATGACGGCAGGCCCTGAAGGAGTGGCGGAACTTGTGATGATTGTAGCCGATCGAGAAGCCGTGGTCAGCAGGGATTAAGAAGGGAAACAGCTTGCTTCACAGCCCCAGCCAATTACACGGCAATAGCGAAGGTTTCGAGAAATTGACACCCGACAGACATGAGTGGGTGAACAGAAAGTACACAGATTGTTTATTGACAGACGGCGATTTATCGCCTATTCCTTGAATGTGCCGCTGGAAGCGGCTTGCCAATCTGCTCCCGATTGGCAGCGGAATAGCCATCTCCCCTCAATCGTGAATCCCCTTCGACTCATACCGTCGGGCGATCATGAACTCTCCCGGAACTTTTGCAGAAGGGCACAAACCTGTGAGAAATCGCATCATTCAATCCGTGCTTAATTTCTTGAAGAACGAGGACGGCCCGACCGCCGTCGAATATGGCATCATGCTGGCGCTGATTATCATCGTGTGCATTACCGCGATCACGGCTCTCGGCACCAACGCCGCCAACACCTTCACCTACCTCAGCAACCAGGTGAAAGTGAAAGGCTCGTGATCTCTCGATCCATCGAAAACAAGGGCGTCGGGCACCGGGACTAACATGTTCCAGCGCCCGATGCCATTCTGTATTTCTTGGCCTGAGTCACTCCTTGAATAGTTCGCTCTTCACCTGGCGGACTTTCTCCGGCTTCCAGCGCGGCTGATCCTGCCGAACCGCCGCGGCCATCGCCTCGATCCCCTTGGGAAAGCGCGGCACCATGTTGTGTACCACCTTGATCGACACGACCGGCACGCCTTGCAGCTGTAGGTCGGGCGTCCACTGGCAATCGCAGCGGACCAGACCGTCGCTCTCACCAGCGTAGTTGCTCAGGATGCATACGAACTGGATGGACTCGGGGACCTTCTTGGCAGCCCGCTCCTTCAAACATTTCTGCCGTCCCTCCGGCGTGAGACAGTCGAGAAAGGCCCGCTGTGCCTTGAGGGAGTCGATGGCGGCCAGCTGTGAGCCGCCGTTGGGCGGACAGACTTGCACGAGCTTGGTCACCCCGGAGTCGGCATTGTCCTCGACAAACTGCCGGGCAACCAGGGCACCCGCGCTATGGCCCATCAGGACTATGTCGCGGTATCCCGCTGCCCGCAGCTGGCCCACCGCACGGGACAGGCCGGTCGAGGCAACAATGGCGTCGATGGCCTCGTTTTGGGCGTAAGCGAAGGAGAACACATCGGAATCCTTCGCCAATTCCTTGACGAGCAGGCTACCCGCCTTCTGCCAATCGCGGAAATCGGCGTGGACGACGGCCTCCTCGTTCGGGTACGGACGGAAGCCATGAAGCAGGACGACGGCCCGGTTCTGCTCCTTGCTGCGGACCACCTTCCCGGCCTCGACCGGCGCCGGCGCGACCTGCTCGAACTTCGACTCGACGGCAGGGGGAGCGAACAGGATCAGGACACAACTGAGCGACGCGGCAGCAAACATGTCAGTCTCCGGAGTGAAAACGCGAAAAAGCCGCTTGGGGCCGGCAATCCCGTGATGCCAGTCCGTAAGCGGCAAGCGGTGCAGAGGATCTTATCAAGTGCCGGGCAGAGGCGGCAGCGGCGGCGGCTGAACGAGAGTCTCGACCAGCGACGGCAGCACCGGCGGCACATCCAGCGAAGGATTCACAAGTTCGCCCGGAGTAACCGGTCCACCGGACGGCAGCGGCGGCGGCTGCAAGAGCGTCAGAAGTAGCGCAGGGCTTTTCGCCCGCGCGATCGGCTGGCGGGCGGTGGACTTCACCTCTTCGGCCGGGATCATCAACTCCACGATACTCGGCAGTTCCAACTTCGTCGTGCCGGTCGGCTGCGGCAGCGGCGGCAAGGATGGAACGAACGTCTCGACCAGAACGATCTGTGCTGTGTTCGACGTCGTCAGCACAGGCGGCGGTTTGCTGAACGCGTCGGTCAGCATTGACGCGGTCGGCGAGCCAATTGGATCTTGCGGCTGCTGGGTCACGCCCGGCGAAGGATTCAGGATCGAGGGTGGAGGCAAAGTCGTCAGCGGCGTGGCGTTCCACATCAGGCTCGCTTGGGGAACGATCACGGGAGCGGGCAGCAGCGAGAGCGACGGGAACGGACGCAGACCGACGAACGTCGGCATCGGCGGAGTTGCGTTCGGCAGCTGGATGATGGTCCCTTGTCGATTCCCCACCTGTACATACATCGGGCCGAGGAAGGGCGGAGGTGCGATCGGCTGCGGAAGGATGGTCGTGAGGACTGGTGGACGGAACGTCTGAGGGGTAGCGAAGGTCGGTTGAGTGGTCGCCAGTCCCGGTCCGGTTTGCTGGTTCTGCTTGCAATTATGGCAACTGCCGCAATTGAAGTTGAGGTTGCCGGTGAGCTGCGCCGTCGTTTTCGAGGAGCCGGGTGTCGTGAAGGAAAGAGTCGGCTGTTTCGGGATGGAACGGGCCGCGATGGGATTCGGGTTTGACGGGCCGGGATTCGCTCCGGGGACAGTACGATTCACAGAGGACGGCGGCGGACGGGAACCGAAGGACAGCGACGGGATGTTCACGCGGGGGAGATTCCTTGAGAAGTCCCGCGTTACCGGAGCGAAGGACAAGGTTGAGCGTCTCCACATTGACGTCTCCATGGACCAGTCCACCCGCGGCACTCCCACGGTGCGGCCAGACAGGCCCAACTCTGCGTAGCCCGGAGCGCCGTGGTTGAAATGGAGAGCAGGCATCGAGAAATGAGTGAACTGCAAGGTCGGAATCCGGGCGACATGTACCTGCGGTATACCCACGGTCGTCAGCTGAGCATTTCGCGTTTGCAGGTTGAGGCCCGCATTGAAGCTGGGGATGCGCATGTTGAGTGCCGGCGTCTGCAACCGTGGAGTGGAGTTCGGCATCCCAAAACTGACCGGGTTATTGAACGGCGTCATCAGCTGAGCCGCGATAGGCATGCGCGGCGGCGTCATCATCGGCTGGCGGAACTGCTGGACGGGAACTTGCGGCATCGTCATCTGCATCGGCGGCATCAGTTGCGTCTGAAGCTGCATCTGCATGTTGGCCATGAATGGACAGCGGCCCTGGGCGCGAATCGAAGGAGCGACCGCCCCGGCCAGGACGACGGCTAACAACTGCCACACGAACCAGCGCGATCGAATCATGATCGTGACGTCCTGTGTATCGAGGAAAGACAGTGCTCCACTTCAACACTAACGGCTTGTCCCGAGGCTTGCAACGGAAATCCGGTGATCCCGGACCGACCGTTCAAGAATAACAACTCAGCTCGGAACGATTCGTTGGCGCATGAAACCGCGGTTTCGGTCCCCGTCGAGAAGGCGAACTGCCTGCACCACAAGGTCCGAAACCGCGGTTGTGGTCTGCGCTTCAGACCGTCACTTGTCGGACGGCTTCTCGCTGACGTACTTCTGGACGCGGTAACTGCCGGCGTTCGCCTTCAGCCACTCCTTCGCTTTCTCCGGGAACAGTTTGAAATCCATCGGCTGCGTCCAGCCCGTCTTGTTGGGAAGGCGGTTGAACATCGCCTGCGGGTTCATCATGAACATCCCCGGCGCGGTGCTGGTCCAGTTGGCCTCAGCGATGGCCAGCAAGATCTGCTTGCTCTCCTCGGCGCTGATCGGCTCCATCTTCGGTTGGCCGATGGTGCCTGGCTTGACGGCCTGATAGCGTGTCAGCACCAGGGCGGCCGTGAGGAATCGATCTTCGGCGTCCTTCGACTCGAAGCCCGCCTTGGGGTCAGCCAACAGCTTCGCTGACTTCTTGAGCGTCGCCATCTCCGTGGCGAAGTTCGGATTGTCCTTCTTGTTGATGATGTTGTAGTAGGCCGGGATGGTGAAGAACGGCTCGTCGCTGTGCTTGGTGAGGAACAGGCAGGCTTCCTGATCGACGGCCAACGTCACCGCCGGGACACGATTCGGCGGACGAATGGCGATCGGACCAGGGCCGGGGACGGGACGGGGAGCAGGCTTAGGCTCTACCTTCGGTACGATGAACCCGACGCGGACGGTGGTCAGGCCGTTGGCGCCGACCAGGGCCTCGTCGATCTTAACGATGGCGATGGTGAACTCGCCTTTTTCCTTGTCGCCGGGGAAGCGCCAACCAGCACCGGTTTGGCCTCAATGCTGATCACTTTGCCGATGACGACGCAATCCGCCAGGGCCAGGCGCTGGGCAGCGGACGGCGGGGCGATCCGCATTGCCCAACCGGACGCCGTTGCGGTCAACGCCAGCACGCACGTCGCGATCGCCAGTTTCTTGAATCTCATACCGTTGCTCCGTGGAGAGTAAGTTACATTCGGTGACGTCAATGAGACGACATCGAGCGGTCGAGAGTTTGGCGAACCGGCCGCACGAGTCTGTTTTTGTTCTACCTCCCATCCCGCCGCTTGGCGCGAGTTATTGATCTGTGCGCGGATAGCCCGCCGCGCAAGCAAGGGATTCTCTTGCTCGCGCGGCGGGCGAACCGCGCGGCGGCCTGAGATTATTTCCCCACTTTCCGCGTTTTTTTTTCTCGCACGTGGCGATTCCTCTGGTAAGCTGCTTTGAATTCCGGCGCGAGCCGCTGTGTATCCCCAGGGGGATCCAGAGGGCGGCTGCACTCAAACCGAAGGGATGAAATCCATGGCGGACTGGCGCAGAGCGACGTTGATGACCTTCCTGGCCGACGGAGTCGAGGATCTCGGCGAGAAGCTCAAGGCCCTGAAACGGGAACTGATGGAAGACGGCAAGATCGACCAGGAGGAAATCCAATTCCTCACCGACCTGCGCATCCATGCCTACAAGCGAGCCAAGACCAAGAAAGAGAAACTCGACCCAGCCTTCGACGCCACTTTCTTCAAGCTGCTCTACGACGAGTTGATGCGCGACGGCAAGATCGACAAGGCAGAGGCCGGCTGGCTGCGTGGGGTGCTGTTCGCGGACGGCAAGATCGACGCCCAGGAGAAAGCGTTCCTGCAAAAGTTGAAACGCGCCGCCAAGGACAAGACCAGCCCCGAGTTCGAGAAGCTGTACGAGGAGTGCATGGCCGCGAAGTAACGTCCGAAAATCCGAAATCCGAAATCCGAAACGAGCGATCAATTACTCCCGATGATTTTCATTTCGGATTTCGGATTTCGGATTTCGGCTATGGCAACCCATACTCGCGCAACGTCTGTCCCAGCCGAGCCTCCCCCGCTTGATCGAGCGGCCACAATGGCAGCCGCAGCTCGCCGGTGTCGCGCCCAGCAGCTTCATCGCCGCCTTGACGGGAATCGGGTTGGTGGCAATCGACAGCATGTCGCGGCAGAGCGTGAAGAGCTTACGGTGCCAGTGGAGCGCCTCGCCGATATTACCGGCGTTGAACGCGGCAAGCAGGGCCTTCATATCGCGCGGCACGATGTTGCCGACGACAGAGACGACACCGATGCCGCCGATGCTTAGCAGCGGCAGCGTCAGGCTGTCGTCGCCGCTCAATAGGCTGATGTCGCACAGCGAGGCGATGTGCGATGCCTGATCGAGCGAGCCGGTCGCCTCCTTGACGGCGACGATGCTCGGGACCTTCGCCAGGCGAGCGATGGTCTCCGGCAGCATGTTCGAGCCGGTCCGTCCGGGGATGTTGTAGAGGACGATCGGCAGGTCCGGCACGGCGTCGGCCACCGCGGCGAAGTGGCGATAGTACCCCTCCTGCGTCGGCTTGTTGTAGTACGGTCCGACCATGAGGGCGCCATCGGCCCCGGCCTTGCGAGCGAACCGGGTCAGTCGGATCGCCTCCCGCGTGCTGTTCGATCCGGTGCCGGGCATGATCTTGATCCGGCCGCGGGCCTGCTCGACAACGATGGCGATGACGCGCTCGTGTTCTTCGTGATCGAGCGTCGGCGATTCGCCCGTGGTGCCAACGGGGGCCAGGCACTCGGTACCCTGTTCAACGTGCCAATCGACGAGCCGGCGCAGGGCGGGATAGTCGATCTCCCCGTTACGGAAAGGCGTGACCAGGGCCACCGTCAGCCCGGCGAACATCTCTCCCTTGGTCCTGCTCATGAATCGCTCTCCGAACGCCCGATCTCGATCGACGTCCTTTCGGGGAATGGCTCCGTGGCCGATGTTCTATCGCGCCCGCCGCGGCTTGGCGAGCCGTTTAGCCGCGAGCGCTACTACAGCGCTACTCCCCTCGCCCCGGTACTCCGGGGAGAGGGGTCGGGGGTGAGGGGTATGCTGCGGAACAGTGTTCTGTCCCTCATCCCCTCACCCCCGACCCCTCTCCCCGGGGTACCGGGGCGAGGGGGGAATACAGCCGATTTCACGAAGCGTAGCGCTGCGTTTCAGCGCTCGCGGCTAAACAAGAACGGGTTTTTGCGATACGATAACAGGAGCCTCCACGCACAGGATGTCCCCCATGTCCACGAAACCGTCGCCGCCGTTCCGCACGAACCCCTCGGCGATCGCACGTTACTTCTTTCACGACTGCGAGCGCTTTCTGTTCTATCGCTCGGCGACACCGGAACATCGAAAGCGCCTCGGGCTGCCGGAGCCGGAGTTCGACGGCAGCCCGCTCGTCGAGGCCGTTCTCGAAAGCGGCTACCAGTGGGAGAAGGAAGTCGTCGAACAGCTGCTACGAGGCCGCGTCGTCGTTGCGCCGGGCAGCGGCGCGCTGCATACTCGCCGCCTGACGTCCGCTGAGACGATGCGCCACCTGCGATCGGAACCGGCCGGCCGTTATCTCTACCAGCCGACCCTGGCGCCGCCGCGGCGTTTCTACGATGCTTTCGACATCGATCCGAAACTGGTCGTCCTCAGCGACAATCATCCCGACCTGATCCAGATCCTCAACGACGAAGCCGGCGGCCGGCTTCTGCGTGTCATCGACCTCAAGCGCGGCGAGGCGCTGAAACTGACGCATCGCGTCCAGATTCTGCTGTACGCCCTGGAGCTGCAAGCGCTGCTGGACGATGCCGAGATCCGCGATGCCCGCGTCGATCTCGGCCAGGGTGCCGTATGGCTGGGAAAACAGCCCGAGCCGGAATTGTTCGACCTCGGCTGCGTTCCGGCCGCATCTCGAACGCTTCCTGCGGCACGACCTGACGCGGATCCTCTCCGGCAAACCCGGCGACGCTCACTGGCACCTCTACCAGCGCTGCGAGTGGTGCGAGTTCTTCGACCACTGCCGCGACGAGATGCGCCGTTCCGACGACGTTTCGCGCCTGGTGCAGCTCACCACCTATGGCAAACGCCACCTGCGCGACGAGGCCGGCGTCCGGACGGTCGGCCAACTCGGCCGGTTCCTGAAACGCGCCGACGCCGACGAGGTGCTGGACCGTTGTGCGTCCCTGGCCGGGCAGCGCCATCGTCTCGCGGCTCGGGTCAGCTGCCCTGGCCAGTGCCGAACCGCAGCTGCACGGCTCAGTCTCGCCGGACCTGCCGCGCGGCGAAAACGTCGCCCTGTTCCTGACCTTGCAGCGCGAACCGCTCGGCCAGAGCGGTCTACCTCGCCGGCGTGCTGGTCACTGGCCGGGAAGACGTTCGCCGTGAAATCCTGTCCCCCGCCGCCGAGAAACTGCTGACCGATGACGGGCAAGAACCGACCGGCGCTGTGGCTCGCAAAGTCTCCCGAGGACGTCTCCGAACGTGCGCCGCGGCCTCATTGAGCTGCTGGACGATCTGTTTCGACCGCCTGCATCGGTACAACGCGGCCCGTCCCGACTGGAAGAGATCAGCTGTCGCTGCAAGCCTACGTCCACACCGAGGAAGAACGCGCGCTGCTGTTCGCCACGCTGCTCGAAGCGCTGAAGGAACCGGACCTGGCCGAGCGAGCCATGACGCTGCTGTTTCACTTCCAGGGGCCGGAATTGATGCAGGCCGACCGGCATCCGACGAGCGAAGTGGCGTATCCCGTCGTCGTACTGTTGAACGCTGTCACGCACTTGCTCGCTCTGCCGGTCGAGGTTAGCTACACGCTGCCGGAGATGCTGGAGGCGCTCGGCAGCACGTTCGCCTATCGGCGGCGCGACTACTACCATTTTCCGCTCGGCCACGGACTGCGAGCGGAGGCCCTGCATGCGGCGTGGTATCGAGGCAAAACGGCGAACTTCGACGAGATCCGGAATCAGGCCCGTCTGTACCTGTTTGCGCCGTCGGCACTGCTGCGCGGCGGTGCGCGAACGAGCCGAGACGGCAGCTGTTCGCCTGGCCGCCGCGTTCGCGCTGCCCAGCGGTGCCGGCATCCGGCACCCGCTGCTGTCGCGCCTGGCCTTCTTTGCCCGGTACGAGAGTCTGCTCCGCTGCCTGGCCATCCGCGAGGTGCGCGCCGAAGCGCGGCCGACGCAGGTGCTGCTCGGGCAGGTGATCGAGCTGAAGGCGCTCGACGCCGACGACGATGGAGCGTCGTCGGCCCGCTGACTGTCGAGCCGGAGGCAGAAGGCTTTCCGGCCTGGCTGCTGGTGCGCGACGATGAAGAGGGCCGGCGCGCCCAGGTCGAGTATTCCGACTACTGGTATCGCAATAAGTTCCACGGCGGCCCGGCACAGCGCTCACCGGGCCGTCGTCGGCGTCGCCACCGTTCAGACCGAACGAGCGGCGAGACGACCTTGCGATTGAGTTACGCACAAGCCTTGCAAGGAACGCCGCCGCGCCGCGGCGAGCGGTTCTTGCTCTACCAGCGCTTCACCGATTTCACCACGGACCGCATCGTGAAATTCCTCGAAGACGAGGACCGCGTCCGCAGCCAACCAGGAGCCGAGGAAGGGCTGTTTCTGCGTCTGCTGCGCGGCCCGGAAGAAGCCGCCGCGCCCTTGCCGGTGCCGGTGCCGGTGCGGACCGCCGCGGTTCGCGGTGCCGATGGCCTCGGCTTCACGCCGAGCCAACGGCTGGCCTTCGACGCCATCTGCCGGCAGCGCGTCACCGCCGTCTGGGGGCCGCCCGGTACAGGCAAGACACACTTCCTGGCCTCGGCCATCGTCGCGCCTCGCCGCCGCTCACGCCAACGCCGGCAAGCCATTTCGGATCCTGGTGACGGCGTTCACGCACGCCGCCATCGAAAACCTGCTGCGCAAGCTCGCCGAGCGGCGTCCGGGAACTCCGAGCCGTAGGGCTGGATTTGCGACTTGCCAAGGCGAAATACTGGCAGACCGCGGCCTCGGATGTGCCGATCGTTGAGGAAGACGGTCTCGGCTCCTGGTTGGACGAAAACGAGCACACCGTCCTCGGCGCCACGGTCCATACCTGTCTGAAGAAGCGCGACGAACTACCGGCGTTCGATCTTGTCGTGATCGACGAGGCTTCGCAGGTGCGCGTGCCCGAGGCAGCCGTGGCGGTGAGCTTCGTCGCTAACACGGGCCGTCTCGTGCTGGCGGGCGATCATTTGCAACTGCCGCCCATCGTCGCCGGCGTCGTATCCCGAAGCGTCGCCTGGTGAACCGGCGCTGCATCGGTCGATTTTTGAAGTGGTAGCTGGCGGCCCGACCCCAATGCTAAGCCGCAAGCGGCGTGATGGCGGCATCCTCTGTCAGCTGCTCGAAAACTTTCGGATGAACGATGTGCTGACGGGTTACGCGGCGCGACTGCTGTACGGTCCCGGTTATCGCTGCATCGATGACCGTGTGGCGCAACGGCGGCTCGATTTCAAGGGCGGCCGCAAACTCGATCCACTCGTCAAAGCCTGTCTCGATCCGGATTATCCGCTCGTGGTGGTCGTCCTCGACGGCATTCGTGCGTCGCGCGCCAACCCGATCGAAGCGGATCTCGCGGCACAGCTGGTGATTGCCCTGCGCGAGGGGATGCGCGGCCCTGACGGAAAACCCTACGACGACGCGGCGTTCTTCCGTCACGGTGTTTTCGTGGTTAGCCCGCACCACGCCCAGATCGCGGCCATCCAGCGCGAACTGGCGCGGCGCCGCAAATGGAGCGTCCCGCCGTTCGTGGACACGGTGGACAAGATGCAAGGCCAGGAAGCCGACGCCGTGGTGGTCAGTTACGGGGTGGCCGATCCCGAGTTCGCCCTGCGCGAGGCGGACTTCATTTACGGCATCAATCGGCTGAATGTCGCCCTGACCCGCGGGCGGTGCAAGAGCATCGTCTGTCTGCCGCGCCCACTGTTGGAAGCATCGCCGCAAGTTCTGGACGTGGAGACGGCCGCCGCCGGATTGGGTTTCATGCGATTACTGGTCGAGACGTTAGAACGGGAAGGGGAAGAAGAGACGTTCGAGGGGGAAGAGGTCGAGGCGCGGGTTTTGCGCCACGTCAGCCACCCGCTCCTTGCGGCTTAGCGGCGAGCAACCGCTAAGCCGCAAGCAGTACCGCAGTTCAATCGGCGAACGCCGCGAGTTGCGTGCGCACGACGACAATTCGATTCCGCAGTTCGCGGCCGCCCAGCGCCGGCATCACCGCTTCCTGGGCCATCTGCTTGAGATAGTAGCTGGACAGGTGGCCGTAGATCACGACGGCTTCATCCGTCTCCTCCAGCACCAGCTTGCGCAGAGCCTGGATGGGGCTTTGTCGCAGCGCGAGAGCGGCTGACGAATGTGCCATGGTCGCGGTGGTCATACGAGACGCTCCTTCAGCCTGAAGCATGGAGAGTCACGGCCGTCGGGGTATCTCACCCCATAATTCCAGCCGTGTGCCCAGAGTAAGCGAACAAGAGAACAGCCACCAGGACAGGTTAGGACGCTCAGAAACCGAGTCGTCGGTGTCGAAAGCGAACGCTTCCGAGATCGGCGAACTTAGGCGGAAGCCTCCGTGAACCCGCTGGCGAATCATCCTGGATTGCGGGGCCATCACCCGGCTTTTTCCAAGCCTTCCGCGGCGTCTTCGCTCTTGAACTTGAGCGGCCGTTCGCGGGGTCCCTCAATCCGAGTTTTATAGTACGCCCCGTCCCTATGACCCGCAATCGAAATGTGGGAAGGATTTTCGGATTTTTTCGGGCCGCCTGGACAACGTATGACGGTTAACGGTCGTGCGGGATACAGGCAAGCTGCGGGGCGTGATCGGAGACTTCCGGAGACAGCGGCCCGTTCACCAAAGTTCCGCGAAAAAGCGGCCAATTTCCTCGGCCATGGCCTGCGGACTGGTCGGCTGACGATGATCGCCGCCGGTGAACAGGCGCAGCTCGATTTCAGGACAGGAATTTCCTGACAGCAAATTCAGGCTCTCCTGATACGGAATTGTTTCGTCGTGCAGACTATGAAAGATCAACGCCGGCTTCGTCCAGCGCCCGGGCGAGGTCGTCGGTCGGATACCGCGCCGCCTGCTCGACCAGGGCGAAGTCGATCGCCTCCTCACGGTCCCTGCCATAATTCATGACCGTCAGACGCCGGGTTTGCTGGAAGGCGAGCCGTTCGGCCTCCGACAACTGGGCCCAGCGGCCGAGGACAAACTCGAACGCCGGCGCGATGAACGCGGCGGCCGGCACGACCTCGGCGCGTCGCAGGGTAAACCAGGCCGTCGCCCATCCTCCCATGCTGGAGCCGACAGGGAACAAGCGACGCACTCCCTGTCCAGCGAGATGCGACCAGATGGCGTCGAGGTCGTTGAGCAATGTGTCGCCACGCAGGTCGAGAAGAGTGCCGCTCGAAGCGCCGTGGCCGCGGAACTCGAACGCGGCGAACGTCCAGCTGCGTGCCGCACACATCGCCTCCAGCGCGTCTGCCTTCTCGCCCGTGCGGACGGAGCCGAAGCCATGAACGTACAGCAGTGCGGACGGCCCCAGGGCGCTGGCTCCGGAGACGTAGCCGCTCAGTTCTCCGCCGCTGTGTACGACGACTCGCGGAAAGTGTTGCTGGCGTCCGGTCATGCCTGCCCTTTCGACGGCGCCGCCTTCGGAAGACAATCTTGTCTCGAATGGAGCGGATGTTGCTTGGAAGCGCTGGCGCCGCGGGTTATAACTTAGGAAAGGGTAGACGCACTGACCGCGCCACCTGTTCAACGCGCCCGCTCGGAGAACGAAATGTACGCCCGCTTATTGCCCCTCGACGGCGGGGCGCCGATCGAGATCATCAAGGACCTCATCGTGGTCGGCCGCAAGGAGGAGTGCGACCTGCGCCTGGACCACAAGAGCGTCTCGAAGATGCACTGCGTCATCGTCAGGACCGACGGTCTACTGCTGCTGCGCGACCTGGGCAGCACCAACGGCACGCGGGTTAACGGTCAGCGCGTCCGCCGCGCGGTCCTGCTGCCGAACGATCAGGTCAGCATTGCCAACTACAAATTCCGCGTCCACCTCGGTCCGAGACAGGTCGAGCCTGTGCCGGTCCGGCCGGATGAACATACGCAGCGCATCGATCCCGAGGACGTAGCCGATGTGCTTCGCAAGGCGAAAGAGCGCAATGATCCGCCCCTCGCCGATTCGGCCGAGATTCCCTCGATGCCGCTGCTGCGCAACAACCTGCCGGACGTGTATCCGGAGGATGAGGCGAAAGAGTGACAGCTGACGTTTAGCCGCGAGCTTCTGCGAGCGCTGGGCACCAGCGCTCGCAGAAGCTCGCGGCTAAACGTCAGTCATTGAATGAAATAGCCCGGCGCCGAGCGGGCATCCTTGAACTCATCCTTTTTCACCTGGAAGATGTCACCCTTCAGCTGCGGACTGATGGCGAAGTAGTTCAGGTCGGCGTCGAGTTTGCCGAGGGTCAACTTCAACGGCTCGGCCTGTCCTTCCACGGTCAGCGTGATGACGAGGGCGCCCTTGTCGGTCTCGAACTCGTAACCGGGGTCGGGCTTGGGTTGACCGTGAGCCACGAACTTCACGACGGTCAGGTCGGCCATCGTGCGCAACAGCTTCTCGATATTGGACGATAACGCCGGTTTCCCGGTTCCCTTGATGATCCAGTTCCCGGCAGGCGATTTTTCTATTTCGAGGGTCTTTGTCACCTTTTCCAGGTTGTACCAGCCTTCGAGCTTCACGGCCTTCACCTTGGTCGTGTCCAGCCTGGTGCCGTTCGGCATCGAGAAGACAGTCGTATCCAGCATCTCCTGTGGGAAATCGGTGAGAATGTTCTTCTTCACCGTGAAGATGACGTCGCGCTTTCCCTCCGGCTTCGGGTCGATGGTCTCCGTGGCGAACTGGTCCAGCTCGTTCTTGGTCTTGCCGAACCGATATTCGAACGTCTTCTTCTCCTCTTTCTCCTTGTTGTCCTTGTCCTTCACCTTCGTGACGACGGTGACCACGGCCTTGACCGTCGCCGATTTGCCGAGACCGTAAATCGCTTCGAGAGCATCCGCAGTGGGCTTCTCCGCTTCCAGTGAGACGGCTTGCAAACCGCCCAGTGCGCGCAAGCACCTTCGCCACCGCCGCCTCGTCCGCCTTGCGGCCCTTCAGCTCTTCGGGCTTTTCGATCTTCCACGTCGCCGTATCGTCCTTGCCGGCCTCGCGCACCACGACGAGGTCCTTGCCGTCGCGCGTCAGCTCCAGGCGCGTGACACCCTTGAACGTGAACGGATCGATCAAGTCTCGGAAGGTGGGCAGCGTCTTGCTCATGAAGTCGAGCGGTCGTGCGGTCACCTTGTCGTAGACGATCTCCTGGACGTACAGCAGGGCCGGCGTTTCGCCTTCGGCGACACGCTTCACGGCGCCGTCTTGTTCGCCACTTTCTTGCCGAAGGTCAGCGTCACCGTCGGCTTCTTCGGGTCCTTGAGCTTGGGCTTGGTCTTGTCTTCCTTCTTATCCTCTTTCTTGTCGCCCTCCTTCTTCTCCGGGGGAGCGATGCCGTCGATCCAGACCTCAACGACCGCTTCGGCTTCGTTCGGGTTGGCGACACCCAGGCCTTCGGGGGTGGCCGTGGCGTCCGGGAATGTCTCGACGGTGTTGCTGGTTAGCACCTGGACGAGTTGATTCACGACACTGGGGTCGACTTCGACAGCCTCGTCGTCCCGGTACATTTTCCAGGAGCCGGACGGCATCGGGATGCCAGGCGGATGGTCGAGCGGCAAACTGGAGGCGGCCGTCCTGTAAAATTCGAGCTTCTTCTCGACTTTCTTGCCGTCTTTCGTCTCGTAGGTGTTGACGTTGCGCAGGATGATGGCGTCGGGCGTTTTGCTGCCCTCAAGCTTGATCAGGTGCCGGTCGCGCAGGCGCGTCGGGCTTCTCCAGCAGCGCGATGAGGGGGGCGAGGTTCTTCCTCGTGATTTTCACGACATTGTTTTCGCCCTTGATGCAGGCGTAAACCTTCTCCGGCTCGTCGCCCTTTTTCGGAGCGTCCTTGCCGATGCCGACCAGCAGCGTTTCCGTGGTCGTTTTCAGATTTGGCTCGGACCGCTCGAAGGTGATGACCAGCTTTTCATCGCTGTCGCCGAGGTTGTACTTGGACAGGTCCTTCACGTCGTCGGCGACGAAATCCTCACCCTTGTCGCCCTCGACTTTGATGCTCGTCAGGTCGCTGAGCAGTGCCTGGACGTTGGTCGGCGCCTTCTTCTCGTCCGGGCCGTCCCGCCGGACGTCTCGACGGCGCCGCCCTTGAACCGCTCGGCGCCGTGTAAATCCAGCCGCCGCTGCTGGTCATTTTCAGACCGACGGAGGGCGGACCGTTCGGCTTCTTCTCGATCGCCAGGTCAACGGACTGTAACTCCGCGGAGCTTTCGGCAATGAGTTCGCGCTCTCGGAAGGTAGCCAGGTCCTTCGTGACGATCTCGAGCTGAGATTTTGAGGACGCCCATCGGGTCCTTCGGCCGATCGGACGAAAGGACGTAGGTGACGGCACTGGCATCGTCGCCCGGCGACGTCTTCCCGATGCTGAGCGTCAGCGCGGACTTGTCACCGCGGCGCAGCGTGACGACGGTTTGTGGATTCTCCAGGCCCCACTCGCCAAGATTGCGTGCCGCTTCGGTTTCGGTCTTTTTCGCGTCGTAGATTTTGCTGATAAGGTTCTTGACCGAATTGGCGTTGGCCCGAAAACCATTGACCCGCCAGCGCTTGGTGCTCGGGTCCTTGACGAAGGTGAGCTTCTCCTCCGGGCTGGTGCGAACGATCTCGACGCGCTCCACCTCGTCGGGGTTGCTCTTGACCGAGGAGCTGTTGACGCTTGGGAAAACGGATTTATCCTCGTCTTTCGGCGTGGGGCTGACGTACAGCGCGATCGTCAGACCGATCAGGACGAGGGCGAGACGCCGAACAGGATGTAAGTCGTCTTGAAGTTCATGACAAGGCAGCCCTTCGCACGGGTTCGACAAATTATGTGGAACAATCGCAACGCTGCCCCCTCTCCCCTGTACTCGGGGGAGAGGGGTCGGGGGTGAGGGGGTTAGCGGCCGCGCGCTGATCGGCTCCAACCCCCTCACCCCCGGCCCCTCTCCCCCGAGTACAGGGGAGAGGGGAGAGAAGCGACCCCTCTCTCCCGAGTACAGGGGAGAGGGGGGAATGAAGGCTCACCGGCGCGCGCCACCCAGACGGCGCCGCCCAGGCCGAAAACGCCGAGCACCATTAGCCCGAGCGGTTGGCAAAACAGCCGCAGCGGGTCGATGGCCTTGACGTTCAGCTCGTACACGGGCCGGTCGGTGCCCTTGTCTGGGGTGATGTCCGGCCGCTCGCGCAACCAGGAAACGCAGGCCCCGAACAGGGCGAAATGGTCGTTGCCGAATCTCTCGTTCATCTCGGTATCGTTGATCCAGGTAGCGTCGCCGAAGACGATGAGGCACGGCTGCTGGTCGCCGCCGAGGCCGTGGGGGTTGGCCAACCGTTCGTCGCCGCGCGGTTGGGTCACGTTGACGGCCACGGTTACGGGACCTTTGGCCGACACCTCGTCACGCAGTTTTTCATCCTTGCGAAGTTGAATGGCGCGTTGCAAAGCATCTTCGCCCTTGTTTTTTTCGACCCAGACGCTATCCGCGACGCGGGTGGGGACGGCCATCACCAGCGGTTGGGCGGTATAGCCGGAGGCTGCGCCAGCGGTTCGACGGACCGCGCGTCGCGCATGTTGAAGACCTTGGGATCCTGCGGCCCATACCAGAACGCCCGGCCCATCGGCGTCGAGCTGTTTGGGTCGGTGACGCAGTACACATTGGTTGGGTTCTGTTCGTTCCAATCCAGAACGCGGTCCTCATTGACCTGGACGTTGAATTGCTTGACCAGGTCCTCCAATCCCGTCTTCACCCATTCGCCGTTTGTGATCCTCACCGTGAACATGACGAACAGCTTGCCCTTCTTTTTCTTGTCGGGACCGCGGCTCGCGGAGAAACTGGTCCAGTGCCTTGAGTGCAGTCTCGGAGAACTTTGTTGTCGGCCGGGCGATCACTACCACGTCGGCGTCGTCCGGCACGCTGGTCACGTCGCGGCTGAATTTCAGTTCCTTTAGCTCGTAGTTCCCCTGGCCCAGGCGGCGCCAGAGTTCGCTCATCGAATTCGTTCCTTCCGGGGCTGCGCCGGGTCGGGGGCTGATTTGCAACTCGCCCTGGCCCTGCGTGAAGTAGATCTTCGTCCTGGCCTTGCCGCTTTCCAGATATTCGATGGTCTTCATCAGGGCGCCTTCGCCCTTGAACTGGAAACTCTCGCCGCGGGTGCCGGGACTGAACAGGTCCTGGGTTTTGATGAATTCCGAAACCTCCCCTTCCCCGCTGCCATAGACGACCAGCAGACCATTAATGTCGCGGAAGAGATACTTCCTCTGCAATTCCACGAGCTTGGCACTGTCCCGGTCGCGGGAGACGTACTGCCAGGAAATCTGGTCCGTGACGTTCCGGCAGTTGTCGAGCACCGTCGAAACCTCGCGCCGGGCAAACTCCTCGGAGATGAGGATGTACACGGTAACCGGTTTCTTGAGATTGGACAGGAAATCGCGCAATTTGTCGCTTAGCGTGTAGATCTTGGACGAGGTCCAGTCGATGCTCTTGTCGAACCAGGTGAACGGCTTGACGCCGGAGTAGGCCAGCACATTCAGCAGGCCGAGCGACGCGATCAGCAGCGCGATACTCAGGAAAGCGTTGAAGCCGTACAGGACTCGTCGCAAGTCGGAGCGGGTCCGCTCGAATCCGCGGGCCAGTTGTACGCCGAGGAACATCAGGATCAGTCCGCCAAACAGCAGTCCGCCACACAGGAGAAGGACAGGCTTGTGTGTCCTCCAGCCTTCCATCCCCTGGGCGAAGATCGGCTTGAGTGCGCCGGTGAACGGCAATCCAAGGCCCAGGAGCGAGGCATTGGCGCCGATGAGGGCAGCGATCGTCAGGACCAGGATGCGCAGTCGATCCGCTCCCGTGAGTGTGCTGCGATCGTTCGGCATCAGATAGATTAGGACAGCGACCAGTACCTCGACGGTAAGAAGCGCGCTCACCGTCACAGCGAACTGCGGACTCAGCGTCCAGCCCTTGTAGACGATCAGCAAGGTCAACGGCACACAGACCAGCGCGAGGATCAGCAGCAGCACGAGAACCTGAACCTGCTGCGGGTTGGCGGCCAGCGACTCGAACGGTCCTCGCCGGGCCGGTGCGGCCTCGGTATGCGGGGTGTTGCTTGCCATGAATTCGGACCTCTCAGAAGCACGGGCGCGAAACGCAAGCACCTTAGCGCCACTTGCGCGATTCCAGCACCTTGACCGATAGGAATAGGCATAGAACCGTCGTCGAGACGGGGAACAACAGGAACTTGGGCACCAACTTGCCGTCCAGGGAATCTATCCAGACGTCGATGTAGGAAACGTGTTTCATGACCGCGATCCAGCCACTATCGGGGCCGAGAAGCTGGTCGTTGGCCAGGATACGCTTGGCCCACAACACCAGGGTCAGCGTGAGCATGGCGCCGAACGTCATCACGCCGGCGATGATCTGGTTACTGGTCAAGCTGGAGAAGAACAGGCCGATGCTGATGAACGCCGACCCGGTCAGGAACAGTCCCACGCCGAAGCTGAATAGCGGCCGATAGTCGAACTCTCTACCGCCTTCCAACCGCAGCGACACCATCAGGAAACCGAACGGCAACCAGGTAATCACGAACATGATGAAGGCGGCGAAGAACTTGCTCAGCACCACCGTGCCTTCCTCGACCGGGACGGTGAGCAGCTGTTCCAGGGTGTGGGAACGGTGTTCCTCGGACAGCAGGCGCATCGTCAGGGCGGGCACACCGAAGAGCGTCCAGAAGATCGACGAGAACTGGAGGATAAACCCACTCACGATCGGCTCAGGCAGCGGCACCCGACTATTCCAAAGCTCCACCGTGAACAGGAGATAGCCGAACCAGTGCGCCACCACGAAGCTGAGAAGAACGAGATGAGCGATCGGCGAGTAGAAGAACGCTCCCAGTTCACGGCGGGTCAGGACGATAATGGGGCGATCGGAGCAGATAAAAAGACAGGTCGCCACGTACAGCAAGCCGAGTATTTGCAGCAGCAGACCGAAGGGCATGAAATAGCCCGGATAGCGCTTGGTGAACCACAAAGCTGATGGAAAGAACGAGGCGAGCAGGGCAACCAAGAACACAATGCCGCCCGCTATCCCGATGGCCTGACCGATGCGATAACTCGTCTCATCGCTGGTGCCGCGAATGTGGACGCAGGCAATGAGGAAGACGAGGCCTAGCATGGCGAGCAGCAGTCCGACCGGAGTCGAGACGAACGTGTCTTTGTTTCCAAGCAGGACATCGGGACGAATCAACCCGCCGAAAAGGCCGAATAGAGCCATGATGCCGCCGGCCCCACCGAAGACGTAGAAGGCAAAATCGCGGACTTTCTCATCGGTTTCGTGCCGCAGGAAGCAGAGGAGGAACAGCAGCCCCAGCGACATGCACAGGTAGCCGGGGCCGAACTGATCGGCCGGCCTGATCGGATACGGCAGGATGCAAAGGAACGCGCCGATGCCGAGGGCGAGGTAGCCGAACGCCATGTAGGCACGGCGGAACTGAATGTCGCGGTCGAAGGCGGCGTGGAACAGCAGGCCCATCAATCCGGTCGTCAGGATGATGCTGGCCCAGCCGGGACCGACCGCGCTGCCGCGCCCGGTGCGGTAGAGCAGCAGCGCCGTCGCGCCGAAGATGACGGCCGCCGAGGCGAACACGCCGACCAGCGCGGGAAGAACAGGTCGTCGTCGCGCATCAGGGACGGGGCGACTTCGCCGGCAGCTGGCCCCGAGAGGCGCCGTCGTCCCGTGGGTCCGGAGAGCCGTGGAGGACATCGGTGCGGATTCCTCGTTATCACTCCGGAGCACGCAGCGGCAGCAAGCGGCGGTCTTACGGCCGCGCTTATGCTCGGCGCGCCTGGCCGTCGCTCAAGCTCCGTATGGCTGCGACTTACCCGCAGTGACGGCGGTCCGGTCGGCGACACCGTCGGCGTGCGGTGCGGGGCGGCTGTCGTCATTGGCGGCCCGTGATTTCGCTCCAGCGATCCTGCAGCTTGCGGCGGCGCAGGTCCAGCCGCCGCAGCGCCCAGCCGTTCTTCGCCATCCTCTGGGCCACCGCCTCGCGCAGATCCTTGACGTCCTTCGTCAGCACCTCGAACAGCGTCATGCCGTCGGTCATGGCTTCCGTCTTGACGTGGGCCACGCCGTCGATGCCCCTCAAGGCGTCGGCGATCTCGGCGCCGGGCCGCGTGCCTCGACGACGATGACCGCGTCGGTTTCCAGCTCGGACAGCTTCTTGGCCACGGCGAGGTTGCCGTGGCGCAGGATGATGACGCGCGAAACGACCGTCTCGACCTCAGCCAGCATGTGCGACGACAGCATAATCGTGTGATCGTGTCCCAGTTCGCGCAGCATCGCCAGCGCCTCGGCCTTCTGGCCGGGGTCGAGGCCATCGGTCGGCTCATCGAGGATGAGGATGGGCGGATTGGCCAGCATGGCGTCGGCCAGCCCGACGCGCTGGCGGTAGCCCTTGGACAGGGTGCCGAGCAGGCGGCGCGTCACCTCGCGGATGCGGCAGCGGTCCAGGCAATAGGCGATGCGGCCGGGCCGCTCCTTGCGGTCCACGCCCTTGAGCTTGGCCCGGTAGTCGAGGTACTCCGAGACGCGCATCTCGGGATAGAGCGGGATGCTCTCGGGCAGGTAGCCGATGCGATTGCGGACCTCCATCGAGTCCTTCATGACGTCGAAGCCGGCGAGCGCGGGCGATGCCGCTGGAGGCGGGCAGGTACGTGGTCAGGATGCGCATGAGCGTCGTTTTGCCGGCGCCGTTGTTGCCGAGCAGGCCGACGACCTCGTTCTTCTCGACCCGGAAGGAGACGTCGTATAGGGCCTGGACGGGGCCGAAGAATTTGGTCAGGTGTTCGACTTCAATCATGTCTCAACCCGCCTTCAGGTCGAAGGCTGTGCGGCGTTCAGGGTCAGCAGTAAGTATTTCTTTTTAGGGCAGGGCACGACGGTTTGCAAGGGGGCACTGCCATCCGGCGAATTGCCGTTCGGTAGACTTGCTGGTTTGGGACTGTTTCCGCTTAGAGAATGTGTTAAGCTGAATGGAGGTAGCCTGCCAACAACATGGTGGATACGCTGGCCCCGTGATGAACGGGAGAGAAGGCATGACGGACATTCGCGTGATCGATCTGTTTGGTCCTATCTGCGTCGATTCGGATGACGGTGCCAAACTTCACCAGCTGATTCACCAGGCCCTGAATCGAGGCGAAACAGTCTGCCTGGATTTCGACTGTATTACCACTCTGACGAGTTCCTTTCTCAGCGTCGCGGTCGGTCGTTTGTACTCATGCTTCAACACGGACGACCTCGACCGGCGGCTTCGGTGGAAGGGCCTCGACCCGGTCGACGAGGGCATGATGCGCCTCATCCAGCGGAATGCTATCCGGTTCTACTCGGCCACCGAATCACAGCAGGAGGCGCTGCTTTCCTCCGCGGTCCGCGCCATGGAGGAGTGATGTCCCGCGATGATAACTCCACCGCTGGTTAGGGCTGATGTCGTCGATATTCGCAATCCCGGCGCCTTGACACCGCAAGACATTATCACGGATGCGAATGTTCTTTATTGGGTCTTCTACCCCAATTTCACGTCGTTGCGTTACCCTGGTGGAAAGCAGCCTTTCCCTAATCAGATCGCTGATTACAGGAGGTACTGGAAGAAAGCGGCCGGGGCCAAGTCGCGGTTTCACGTCGTCACGGCCACCTTGGGAGAATTCGCCAAGGTTGTGGAGTACGCCGATCTTGAGGCAATCTGGTTGACCGACCCAGCCTCCCCCCAACCGGATCCCGCCAACCCGGTCGCGCAGTTCAACCCCCGAGTCTGCAAATTCGCCCGGTATCATTACAGCGGTCGATTGGCGACAGTTCGTAATGGGGTTGAGACCATGATCGCTTCCGTTCGGAAGTCTGTCGGCCTCTTGCCTCAGTTCCCGACTTCCGAGGACGTGCAGAACCACTCCATGAGTGAGTGGCGACCATCCTGCGGAGACTTTCCTGACGCGGTGATGATTGCGTCGGCGAAGCAGCAGTCGAAGACGGACGTCCTTTCCGACGACATGGACATCGCCACCTTTCCGGGCATCACGCTGTTCACCGCGAACGTCAAGACGATCACCGCCGCGTCCGCGGCTGGCAAACTCCGCTGACCGTATCGGCTGGTCGGTCCCTCTGTCCCGCAGACCGGTCCGGTGCAAGAGCGTGTTGCGAAAACCCGTTGCATCGCGGCGCGATTTGTGTAAGCTGGGGATGTTGCCTCGCTCACACACCGGTTTCCGCTCCCCGCTCGAACGGGTACGCCCAGAAACCTCTGACAACCCCGGACCGCAACCGCCGTCCTCGGCAGAGGCTTCGCCGTGGCCCCGCGACATCTTCTCCCCGCCAGCCGCCGCCTCTCTGCCGCCAACCAGGTGTGACCATGTGCGCCAAAAAACGCGAATACGACGAGGAAGAACTGTTCGCCCATACCCGCATGGCGCTGGGCGATCACATCGAGGAGCTGCGCACGTACATGTGGCGCGCTGAAAGGCTTCATCGTCGCCATGATCCTCGGGTTCTTTGTCGCCCATTGGCTCCTCCACTTCCTCATTGCGCCGCTGCACAATGTGCTCACCAGCATGGAAGTCAGTCGGCTTAAGAAAGATCTGGAAGCGGCCAAGCAATCGGGCAACCAGGTTCAGGAGGTGAAGTACATCAACAAGCGCGAATTCCTCAAGCAAATCGGTCTTGAGCATGCATCCATTGGCGAAGATGAGATGATTCGGATAAACGTTTATACGGACCGGTCCGCGCTGATCGCGCTGAAGCTTGCCGAGGTCGAGAAGAATGGCACCGAGAATGCGGTGAAGGTGCTGAGTGTCACCGAAGGGTTCATGATTTGGTTTAAGGTGGCCCTTTACGCCGGCTTTGTGATGGCCAGCCCGTGGATCTTCTACCAGATGTGGATGTTCGTTGGCGCGGGTCTGTATCCCCACGAGAAGAAGTACGTCCACATCTTCCTGCCGCTGAGCCTCAGTCTGTTCGTCGCGGGTGTGTGCCTGTGCCAGTTTGTCGTGCTGCCGATGGGTGTCCGCTGGCTTCTCGAATTTTCCGAGGGGCTCGGTCTCCGGCCCGACCTGCGCCTGAGCGAGTGGTTCAGCTTCGCGCTGCTCGTGCCCTTGATTTTCGGCATCGCGTTTCAGCTGCCGCTCGTCATGTTCGGTCTGGAGCGCGTCGGTTTCTTCGACATCAACACGTACCGTTCCAAACGGCGGATCGCGATCTTTCTGATTTTCCTGATTTCCGGCATGGCGAACGCCTCGCCGGACCCGATCAGCATGTGCTTCCTGGCCGTGCCGTTGTGCGTGCTGTATGAAGGCGGTATCTTGCTCTGTAAAATGTGGCCGCGAGCGGAACTCGACCTCGATGTGGAAGAGAGCGAGGAGATGGTCGAGGTGTGACGCCATCAAGGAGGGAGTCGAGATGCGAATACCGAAGCTGGAAACGCGCGGCGGTCGTGTGCTGTTCGGGGCGAGCGTCGTCCTGTTCGCTCTTCGCCGGCCTGACCGTCTGTATCTGGTATGCGACCCGTGCTCACTTCGACGCCGATCCCAAGCTGATCGAAGCGATCAAGACGGCCCAGATCCTGGAAGATACAACCACCGCCGACGATACGAGTTGGCCGCAATGGCGCGGTATCCACCGCGATGGCGTGGCGTTTACCGGCAACCTGCTGACCGATTGGCCGCGCGGCGGCCCGAAGACGTTGTGGGAAAAAGACGTTTCGTCCAACGAAGGGTATTCGTCGTTTGCCGTCGCCGGTGGCCTGGTTTACACGATTCTCCGCTCCGGTGCGGACGAGGTGATCGTCTGCTGGAAGCTCGACGACGGCGAGGAAGTCTGGCGGAATAGCTATCCCTCCGGTCTGACGCCAAGGAATCCCTCGGCGGTTACGGCGTCGGTCCGCGCTCGACGCCGACGCTGCACGACGGTCTCCTCTACACCGTGGGCGCGGCCGGTCGGTTCCAGTGCCGGGTCGCGGCCACCGGCCGCCTGGTCTGGGAGAAAGATCTGCTCAAAGAGTATCGCGCACCGAACCTGCGCTGGGGTACTGCCTTCTCACCGCTCGTGGACGGCGATCTCGTCTTCACGAACCCCGGCGGACCGAACGGCAATTCGCTCGCGGCCTTCGATCGCAAGACCGGCGAGGAGCGGTGGCACAGCCTGGACGACCCCGCGGGCTACAGCTCGCCGGTCGCCATCGACGTGGAAGGCGAGCGACAAATCGTCTTCTTCACCGGACACAGTCTCGTCGGCGTGACGGCCAAAGAAGGCAAGCTCCGCTGGCGCTTCGCATGGCCGACTCCGAACGCCGTCAACGCCGCGACGCCCATCACCTTCCGGGCGCTCATCGACGGGAAGGAACAACCCTTCGTCTTCATCTCTTCGGGATACGGCAAGGGTTGTGCCCTGGTTGCGTTGGTATCTCAGCGCGGAAAGATCGACGCGGTGCGGGTTTTCGAGAGCAACAGCTTTTGCAGTCACTTCGGCAGTCCGGTCCGTGTCGGCGATCACGTTTACGGCTTCAACGAAACGAAGCTGGTGTGCCTGAATCTGCGGACCGGCAAGGAGATCTGGGGGAAGAACGGTTTCAAGAAAGGCTCACTCCTGGCCGTCCATGATACGCTGGATCGCCCAACCCTCGGTGCCAGCGCGATTGGCTTGCTCGGCTCACCGCTCGGAGGAGGGCCGGCTCTCGCTTCCGCAGCGCTTCTCTCGGCCCGGGACGGTTATCTGCTGATTCTGGGCGAGGAAGGCAAGCTGGCTCTGATGAAGGCGACTCCCGACGAGGCGGCGATCGTCGTCGAAGCTCCCCGCCTGATGGGCCGCCGCTGCTGGACCATGCCCGTGCTGGCCGACGGCCGATTGCTGCTCCGCGATGAAGACAAGATCCTCTGTCTCGATCTGCGGCAGAAATGAGTTTAGCAGCGATCCGATAGGGGAGCGCGGGCCCGCGCTCCCCTATCGGGTCGCGGCTAAACGGATGAACCCTCCCCAAATCCTGCTCTTGCCCCTCGCGCCCTCTCTGCGGTATAGCCACGGTGCGGTTTCGTCCCGGCATGGAGGATTGCGGGTATGGCCATCCTGGAAGCGCGCGGTCTGGTGAAGTTCTACGGCCGGCGCAAGGTGGTGGACGGCGTCGATTTTGACGTGGATGCCGGGCAGATCGTCGGTCTACTCGGCTCCAACGGCGCCGGCAAGACGACCAGTTTCCGCATGACGACCGGCCAGGTGACGCCGAACGCCGGCAAGGTCACCTTCGCCGGGAAGGACGTCACCCAGCAGGCCATGTACCAGCGTGCCCGCCTCGGGCTCGGCTATCTGTCGCAGGAAACCAGCATCTTCCGCAAGCTGACCGTCGAGCAGAACCTCCTCGCCATTCTCGAAATCATGCCGTTCTACCGCACCCTCGGCCGAAAGCTCACCAGGGCGGAACGCTACCAGAAAACCGATGAGATGCTCGACAAGTTCGGCCTGACTTACCTGCGCAAGAACAACGCCGCTCGACTGTCCGGCGGCGAAAAGCGGCGGTTGGAGATCGCCCGCTGCCTCGTCTGCGATCCGCTGCTGATCCTGATGGACGAACCGTTCACCGGTATCGACCCGTTGACCATCTCGGACATCAAGGACATCATTCGCAAGCTGCGCGACCAGGGCATCGGCATCCTGATTACGGACCACCAGGTGCGTGAGGTGCTGACCATCACGGATCGCAGCTATCTCATCAAGGGCGGCAAGGTGCGCACGGCCGGCACTCCGCAACAGATCATCCGCGATCCGATCGCCATCGCCAACTACCTCGGCAGCGGCTTCAGCGACGAGCGCATCGGCTCCGGTCCGTCGCGCGGCATCGAGAAGCCGCCCGGCGAGTCGATCTCCCTGGTGGTTGAGCAGGAAAAAGTCCACCGCCTGATCGATCAACTGCGGACCGGCGATTTCGAGGGCGCGCGCGGGAACTGGTGCAGCGCGGCCCCAGCGTCATCCCGGCGCTGCTGGAAGCGATGGAGCGGCGCGACGTGGAGATGCGCCGCCGCGCGTTCGAGGTTGTGCAGTTCCTGCTGGGTGGAGCGGCGCTGTTCGACCCCTTCGCTCCCGAGGCGCAGCGGCGCCAGCAACTGGCGGCACTCCGCGAACGCCTCGATCGTAAAGCGGGTTGACGCCGATTATTCACCGCAGAGGTCGCAGAGGGACGCAGAGGAAAATTCAGAAAAAGATCCAGGCGACAGAAGGTAAGTCACTGTGTTTGGAAGGCGAATCCTCGAACGTGCGTGCGCTACCAGTACTTTCAACGAGGGTCATTGTATACAACCCGTTTCACTGATTGAGATTGAGAAGTCTTCGGGGTGGAGGGTGGTCAGTTCGTGGACCAGCCAATCGATCATCTTTTGTAGCGTCATGGCAGCTATCCAGGCGCCCAGACCGGCGTGACTGCGACGGGCCAGTTCCTCCGTCAGAACCACCCAGACCTGACGCAGCACATACCCGATGCCCTCCAACAGCAGGCGGTAGACGGGGTCACGGCTGGTGGTGGAGGCCTGAGCCTGGTTCTTTTGCCGGTAGCTCGTTTCGATGCCGAAGCGTTGTCGGTACAACCGTCGTTGCCGCTCCGCTTGCTGGTGAACGTTCCGAGCCGCCCCCCATTCGGGTGCCGTCGCTCCATTCCCTGGAAATATCGGGGAAAGAAACGACTTTTCGCGGAAAACCACGATGACTTACATCCTTTCCTGGTGAATCGCTTGCAATCCGCCAGGAAAATGCGGCGTTTTTCGGTGTTCAATCTCCAGGCAGGTGAACGAAATACTGGCATATTTCGGTGCCCAATCCCGAAGATGGCACATAAAAGCCGCTGTCCACCACGGCAAGAATGCGGAAATCGCGTGCCAAAGAGAGTGAAAGCACGCCGGTTTTTGCCAGTGTTTCTGCCAAGTGTAGAGGTTTTTTGATGTAGATTGCCCATTTTCTCAAAGTTTTTCAGGGAATGGAGCGATTGCACCCCCCCATTCCAACCCTGGAAAGCGAAGACCATGGTCTTGGGTCCACGTTTCCACAGCAGTGTGCGCGTCCGCACCAGGCAACGCGTTTTCTCCGTGGTCCACTCCGCCCAGCGGATCAGCCCGTGTCGGCCCTCAAAGTAGCGGTTGCGGGCATTACGGGTGTTGCCCTTGCGGCGCAGCGGCACCGTGTAGGCCAGGCGGCGTGCTTGCAAGAGGAGCAGGGTGTCGCCGCTGTCGAAGGCGCTGTCCAGCGCAACTCCGCGTATTTTCAGGCCTTGGGCCGCGATTTGATCGAGCAGCGTTTGGACAATTTCGTGCGGCTTGGTCTTGGCCTGCACCGGACACAAAGCGACGGTATAGCGGCGGCGTTTATGCAGCAGCACGGCGGTGGCGTAACTGAAAAACCATTTGGTCCCCTGTTTCTTGGGTCCGCCCACGACATAGGAGCCGCGTTGGCCGTAGTAAGCGACGTTGTGCGTGTCGAGAGCGAGCAGCCAGGAGCGCCGCCGATCTTGACGGGAGAAATCGGCCACGTCAAACAACGTCTGGACGAGTGCCTTGACGAGCCGATCCATGGTGGGCAGATTGGCTTGGACGGCCCGCCGGGCCGTCTCATGGCTAAAGCCGAAGAAGCGGCGTACGGTGGCGAAGAGCGAGGCGGTGGCTGCCGCCATGAGCAAGAGCAGGTCGAGCAGATCGGCCACGCTGACCGAGTCGTGAAAGGGCTTACAGTCCAGACGGGCCTGCAGCGCTTGGCGGGCTTCCCGATGAATGACGGCGGGGGTGATGGTAGAATGGAAGTGACGCATTGGCAGCTCCTTATTCAAGCTAGGCGTAACACTTGAATTGCAGCTGCCTTGCGTCATTTTTGCAAGGTTGAAAGTACTGGTAAGGTCACGCCGCGCGCCTGGCCGACAACGGCAAATTCTGCCTGCTTGTCCGCGTCGATGCTCACGGCGCGGCTGAGTCGCCGTTCCAACTCAGCATTCTGCTGTTGCAAATGCCGCACAGCCGCGCCGAGTTGTTCGAGTTCGCCGGGCTGGTGGGTCAGGATATTCTGCACCCGACCGCTTCGCGATAGACCCACTGGCGGCAGACGCCGCGTCGCTGGGCATCGTGGCTGACGTCGCCGTAACGGCCGTGACCAACGACCTAGGCACTGGCAATCTGTTGCTGCGCGGCTACCATGCCCCTGGGTGAACTCCTGCAGGATGCGTCGGCTTGATCTCCAACGCTATTGCAGCTGTTCACCCCTCAATTGTCCACTAGCTAACCCTCAAAAACCCGTACTGTTGAGACAGAGTCCATTGTCGCCTTGCGCCAACTGTCCAACCACCCGTCTGTCCTCCCGATTTACCCTCAAATTTACCCCCACAAGATAGGCTGATTTACCCCCATTGTTTAGAAACATCAACACTTACTGTTTATTGGCTTCTGATTACCCCCGGCAGGATTCGGACCTGCGACCCTCGGTTTAGGAAACCGATGCTCTATCCCCTGAGCTACGGGGGCAAATGCTCGTAATTGAAAGCTCTACGTCACGTCTCTTTTCCCCAAGTTTTGCATGGACGACCGCTACAATCTGAAAAGTGGTCTGGGTGCTGACAACACCCAGACCGCGAACACAGTGATACCCGGTTCGAGGAGCAATCGCCATGTACAAAGGCCATTCTACAGCCCCCGATCCGCGAAGCAAACCCGCCAAGCCCTACCCCAACTACCCTCTGCTGCTCCGAACATACCCGGCCCGAAATGACTGTTCAGCACGCAAGCCCCTGTCCCTACGGAAAACGCCATTTTGGCAGTGCGAGACGATCCGAACGAGACTTCTTCGGAAACCGATTGGCCATGACTGAGTTGCAGGTCCCTACTTCGTGGTATATTCCTTGATTAGCCCGTCACGGATGGCGGCCACTCACTCGCATTCCTCGCGTTCGATCATCCGGAGCGTCGGATCACCAAGTCAACCCACCAATCGGGTGTTTTCAGTTTGGTGACACCTGTCACGCATTCTTGAACACCCACCTTGCGGCCTCATGGACTAGCGCGGTAATGTTGCTCAGACCCAATTTCTCCTTGATTCGAGCACGATAGGTTTCCACGGTCTTTGGACTGATGTGCATCGTCGCGGCGATCTGCTCGGTGGACAGACCCTGCCCCATCAACTCGAACGCTTCCAGCTCGCGATCGGACAGAGTCTCGATCGGCGAGCGCTCCACGGTCTGTCCGCTGACCAAACGCTGGAGCAGCCGATCGGCTTGGTCGCCGCTCAGGTACACCTTGCCGGCCAGCACGGCACGCAGAGCGTCGAGGATCTCGCGCGTGGCGCGGCCTTTGTGGACGTAGCCCTGCGCCCCGGCTCGTAAAGCACGCTCGGCATAATGGCTCTCGAGATACATCGACCAGACCAGCAGGCGCACGGTTTCGTTGCGTGCCCGGATACGCTTAACCAGATCGATGCCATTGCCGCTCTTCAGCGCGATGTCGATGATCGCGACGTCGGGCCGGCTGGATTCGATGAGCGTCAGCGCTCCGGCGACGTCTTCGGCCTCGCCGCACACTTCCAGGTCGGGTTCTGTCGCCAGTTGTGCGGCCAACCCCTCGCGCACTACCGGGTGATCGTCGACGATGAGAACTCTGGCCGGCGCCTTCGTGGCAGATCGGTCATTCCTCGGCATGGTAATTCCTCCTGGGCAGGGTGCAGGTTACGAGCGTACCCCCACTCTGTACCGGGCTGATCTGCAAGCTGCCGCCGATCATGCCGGCTCGATAACGCATGGTCGGGATACCCATGCCCTCACCTTGTCCATTCTGCGGGTCGGGAACCAGGTCCGGCATGCCGATGCCGTCGTCCTGGATGCTCAGGCAGAGGGCTTCCGTACCTGAACGAAGGGCGAGGCGGAGATGCCGAGGACGGCCGTGGCGGAGGGCATTGCTCACGGCTTCCTGGGCGATGCGGTATAGATGCCCCGCCGTGATCGGGTCCGGCACCGACACCGGTTCGGGGTAGTCGAAGCTGCATGATAGTCCGGACTGATCGCCGGTACGTTCAGCCAATTCTTCCAGGGCCAGGCCGATCCCTTCGGCGTCCAACTCTGCCAGAATCAGCCCTCGGCACAACATTCTCACCTGTTGGTGGACGCGTTCCAATCCCGTGACGAGTTTGCCGGCCAATTCCGCTTCACCCCCGTCCTTCCTGTCCCCTGGCTGGGGAGGGACCCGCAACGCCGGGCCAAGGCGTCAGCCATCAGTCCCAGGCCGGTCAGCTCTTGGCCGACGCCGTCGTGCAGCTCGCGGCTAATGCGCTGATCCTCCTCGGCCGCACTTTCGACTACTTTCCGTTCCAGGGCCTTGCGCCAGGTGATGTCGCGGAGAATGGCGGTAAACCAGCGCTGGGTGTTATGCACCTCGCTTAGTGCCAGCTCTACAGGAAAGAGGGAGCCACACTTGCGCCGGCCGTGTGCATCCTGGCCTGTACTGACAACGCGAGCGCTCCCCGTTGCCAGGTAGTTGACGGGATAGCCGTCGTCTGCTTCCCGCTCGAGCGAGGGTATGAGCAACTGGACGTTTTGGCCGATCATCTCGGCGGCGGTGTAACCGAACATGCTTTCGGCGGCGCGGTTCACGGATTCGATGAGGCCGCGCTCGTTAATGGTGATGATGGCATCGGCTGCGGTGTCGAGAACGGCGTGGAGCGCGACTCGCGATCCTGCAGGGCTTGCGTACGCTCGGTCACCCGCTGTTCCAGCCCTTCGTTCGCCAGGCGGAACCGCTCCTCACTGGTGCGCAGGGCGATGTTGGTTTGTACCAGCTCGGCCGTGCGATCTTCAACGCGCTGCTCCAACTCGTTATTCAATTGGAGCAGTTGTTCCTGGATTTGCCGTCGTTCGGTGACTTCGGCCAACAAGGCGCGGTTGGCCGATGCGCTCTCGCGGGTCTTACGGTACAGCTCAGCGAAGACCGCGACCTTGGAACGCAGAATCGTGGAGTTCACCGGCTTGTGCAAGTAATCCACCGCGCCGGTGCCGTAGCCTTCAAGCACATGCTGGTCTTCGCTGTAGTAGGCGGTCAAGAAGATGATCGGCAGCCCGGCGGTCTTCTTGCGCTGTTCGATCATGTGGGCCAACTCGAACCCGCTCATGCCGGGCAGGTTGATGTCGAGCACAAGGAGGGCGAATTCCTCGACGACGAGGGCGATGAGAGCCTGGTCGGCGGATTCGGCCCGGATCAAGCGGTAGCTCGGATCGTGCAGGACCGTTTCCAGCACGGTCAGGTTCTTCGGTTCATCGTCTACCAGCAGAATGTTGATTGGTTCATCTTTGAACGCGGACGCCAGAAGTGTCGTGGATACTGGACCAGGCGCTTTTCGCGGGTGTAACGCGTTTGTGATCTCCAGAGATGGGTCGCGATGAGCGGTCATAGCTCAAATCCTAGTGTTCGTCGGCGAACCGGCTGCGTAAGCTGCTGGGTTGCCTACTGCCAGCAGGCTCCAACCCGGCAGCTTACGCAGACGGTTCGCCGAGTTTGTTAGGCATCGGACACAGTGGAATTACGTCTCAAGCACCTTGCGGACGATTTCCACCAATTGCTCATAGCGGTATGGCTTTTGGATAAACCCCGCAAGGCCTGTGCCTGCGAACTGGTTTGTCGCCGTCTGTTCGGTGAACCCGCTCGAGAGGATGGCGGCGCACATCGGCTTTGATCCGGCGCAGTTCGTCGAACGCTTCCGCGCCATCCATGTGCGGCATGGTCATGTCGAGCAGCACGAGGCAAATCTGCTCGGCTTCTCCGCGGAACAACTCGACGCCATCACGGCCGTCGTTCGCTGTCAGGACTGTGAAACCCATCCGGCGCAACATACGACAAGCCAGAGTTCTTACCGATTCCTCGTCGTCCACAATCAGAACAGTGCCGCTGCCACGCCACCGTTCATCTGTCTGACCAGTCTCGGCCGTCGCTCCGAGTTTGTCCGAGGCGGGGAAGAGAACCCTGAACGTCGTACCGTGTCCCAGTTCGCTGGAGACCTTGATGGCTCCGCGGTGCCCGCGAACGATGCCTAGCACGGCGGACAACCCCAGGCCACGCCCTGTGAATTTGGTGGTGAAGAACGGATCGAAGATTTTCCCCCTCGTCTCGTCCGACATGCCCGCACCCGTGTCGGTCACTTCCAGGTACACATAGCGTCCCTCAGGTAGATGGTCGTCGAGGTACGATTCGCAAAGGTAGGCATGTTCGCCTTGCATGACGCCCGTGCTGACCGCGATTACGCCGGATTGGTCGCCGATGGCTTCCGAAGCGTTGACGATGAGGTTCATGATGATCTGACGGATCTGCGTCGCGTCCGCCTCGATCGTCGGCAAATCGGGCATGTACGTCCTTTGCAACACGCACTTCTTCGAGATGGAGACTTGCAGGAGCCGACTCAGGCTTTCAACCACCTCGGACAGGTTGAGCGGTTGAACGACAAACCCTCCCTTGCCGGAGTAGGCAAGCATCTGATTGGTGAGTTCCGCCGCGCAGCGCGCACCGTTCACGGCCTCGTTGATGAGACGATGCGGCGAAGAATCCGACGGCAATTCCAGAAGCGCCAAATCCGAATAGCCCAGGATGCTCGTCAACAAATTGTTGAAATCGTGAGCGATTCCCCCCGCCAGGACACCGAGGCTTTCCAACTTCTGTGCGTGCAGGAGTTGCGTGGCGAGCTTCTGGCGTTCTTCCTCGGCGTGTTTGCGTTCCGTGATGTCCTGAAGGATGCCAACGAAGCGCACGGGCCGGTCGCGCTCGAAGAACACCTGGCCGGTGGAAGCAACCCAGCGCTGGACGCCGTCGGCACGGCTGATGACACGATATTCGGCACGGTAGGCGCCGCCGGCGGATGGATCGAACCGCGCGCTCCACGGCGGCTTGTGCCGGCGCGCGATCCTCCGGGTGCAAGCCGGACAAGAACATCTCGGCAGTGATCGGTTCTTCAGGCCCGATTCCCCACAGTGCCCGGACGCGCTCATCCCAGTGGCTGGTGCCGTGGGCCAGGTCGTCGTCGTGGATGCCGAGACACGCCGCGTTCTTGGCGAGGCGCAGCCGCTCCTCACTGGCACGCAAAGCCTTGTTGGTCTGGATCAGCTCGCCGGTGCGTTCCTCGACGCGGCGCTCCAACTCGTCGTTCAACTGGAGCAGTTGCTCCTGGGCCCGCCGCCGTTCGACTACTTCGGTTAGCAGAGCGCGGTTGGCTAGCGCCATTCGCGGCTCTTGCGAAATAGCTCCGTGAAGATGGCGACCTTGGAGCGCAGGACGGTGGGGTTCACCGGCTTGTGCAGGTAATCCACCGCGCCGGTCTCGTAGCCTTCGATCACGTGCTCGGCTTCGGAATCGTAGGCAGTCAGGAAAATGATCGGCACCCCGGCGGTCTTCTTGCGTTGCTTGATCATCTTGGCCAGCTCGAAGCCGCTCATACCGGGCATGTTGATGTCGATCACGAGGAGAGCGAATTCCTCGACCACCAGCGCAATGAGGGCCTGGTCGGCGGATTCAGCTCGGATCAGTCGGTAGCCCGGGTCGTGCAGGACCGTTTCCAGCACGGTCAGGTTTTTCGGCTCATCGTCCACCAGCAGGATGTTGACGAGATCGTTCTTGACGGCGAACGCGGGAGTCGTCGCCCCTGCGGAACCAGGGGCGTTCCGCGTGACTGGCACACTGGTGTTCTCCAGTGCTATTTGATCCTTGGTGGTCATCGGTCGTATCCTGAGTTGTCGTGTTTGTCTCACTTCTACTCCCCTCTCCCCGGTACTCCGGGGAGAGGGGAGAAATACCCACCCTCTCCCCGGAGTACCGGGGCGAGGGGAGAAATACCCACCCTCTCCGCCGGAATACCGGGGCGAGGGGAGAAATACCCACCCTCTCCGCCGGAGTACCGGCGCGAGGGGAGTAGCTCTGTAGGATTACCGGAACAGCCAGACGCGCAGCAGCGAGAGCAGCTGGTCGGTGTTGACCGGCTTGGCGATGTAGTCGGAGGCGCCGGCCTCCAGGCACTTTTCGCGGTCGCCCTTCATCGCCTTGGCGGTCAGCGCGAGGATCGGCAGCGTGCGGAACCGCGGGTCCTTGCGGATCTCGCGCATCGTCTCGTAGCCGTCCATCTCGGGCATCATGATGTCCATCAGCACCACGCTCAGGTCGGGCGTTGCTCTGGATGAGCTCGATGGCCTGGCGGCCGTTGGTGGCGCTGATGACCTCCATCTCCTGGTTCTCCAGCACGGTGGTCAGGGCGAAGATGTTGCGGGCGTCGTCGTCGACCACCAGCACCTTGCGGCCGCGCAGGACCTCGTTGGAGCCGTGCAGCCGCTCGAGCATCTGCTGCTTCTCCGTCGGGCAGGTCGGCGACGACGCGGTGCAGGAACAGCGCCGTCTCGTCGAACAGCCGCTCGGGCGACTGCACGTCCTTGAGCACGACGCTCTTGGCCATCGCCTTGAGCTGCGTCTCCTCCTCGGCGGACAGCTCCTTGCCGGTGAAGACGACGATCGGGCACGTCGCGCAGGGTCGGCTCCGCCTGAACTTCGTCCAGCAGCTCGAAGCCGGTCATGTCCGGCAGGCGCAGGTCGAGGACGCAGCAGTCGAAGCGGCGGTCCATGCAGCGCCTGCCAGCGCCTCGCTGCCGGTGCCGACGGCTGTCGATCTCGATGTCGTCGTGGCCGAGCAGCTCGACGATGCTGTCGCGCTCGATGTCGTTGTCCTCGACGACCAGCAGCCGCTTCGTGTGCGGCGCCGTGAAGTCCTTGATGCGGTCGAAGGCAGTCTTCGAGGCCCTCGGTGGTGGCCGGCTTGACGAGGTAGGAGAAGGCGCCGTGCGACAGGCCGTGCTGGCGCTCCTCCTCGACCGAGATGATCTGCACCGGGATGTGCCGGGTGGCCGGATCGAGCTTCAGGTTGTTCAGCACCGTCCAGCCGAGCATGTCGGGCAGGAAGACGTCGAGCGTGATGGCGGTCGGCAGGTACTGCGCGGGCCAGGGCCAGGCCGGCTGCGCCGCGCGTGGCGACGATGCCCTTGAAGCCCTTGTCGCGGGCCAGGCCCAGCAGGATGCGCGCGTAATGCGGGTCGTCCTCGACGATCAGCAGCACCGGGTCGCCCTCGCACGATGTCGTCGCGGTCGTCGGCGATCGTCCTCCTCGCGGCCGACCGGCAGGACCGCGAAGCATCGGCGCTCGGCGCCGGCTGTGCTGGCCGAGGACCGGTCGCGGTCTGGCAGTGGCCGGGCCGGTGTAGTGCAGCGGCAGGTAGAGCGTGAACGTGCTGCCCTGGCCCGGGCGCTGCTGCAGGCGGATCTCGCCGCCGAGCAGCGTGGCCAGCTCGCGGCTGATGGCCAGGCCCAGGCCGGTGCCGCCGTACTTGCGGCTGGTGCCGGCGTCGGCCTGCTGGAACGCCTCGAAGATGAGCTTCTGCTTCTCCGGCGCGATGCCGATGCCGGTGTCCTCGACCGCGAAGGCGATGACCGTGCTGGCGCTTGCTGCAGCACCGGGTGATCGGCGCTCCAGCCCGTCGGTGGCAAGCTGCACGTGCATGTTCGACGTGCCCTGCGCGGTGAACTTGAAGGCGTTGGAAAGCAGGTTCTTGAGGATCTGCTGCAGGCGCTTCGGGTCGGTGCAGTGAGCGCGCGGCAGGTCGTGGGTCGAACTCCACGTTGAACGGCAGGTTCTTGGTCTCGGCGACGTGGCGGAAGTTGCGCTCGACCGTGTCGCGCAGGGCGGCGAAGGTGATCTCCTCGGCCTCGACCGTGACCGTGCCCGACTCGATCTTCGACAGGTCGAGGATGTCGTTGATGAGGTTCAGCAGGTCGGAGCCGGCGGAGTGGATGTTCCGGGCGAAGTCGACCTGCTTGGTCGACAGGTTGCCGGCGGCGTTCTCGGCCAGCTGCTGGCTCGAGGATGAGGATCGAGTTGAGCGGCGTGCGCAGCTCGTGCGACATGTTGGCCAGGAACTCGGACTTGTACTTCGAGGTGAGCGCCAGCTCGGCGGCCTTTTCCTCGAGCGCGCGGCGGGCCTGCTCGACCTCCTTGTTCTTGCGCTCGACCTCGGCGTTCTGCTCGGCGAGCTGCTTGGCCTTGGTGGCCAGCTCCTCGTTGGTCTGCTGCAGCTCGGTCTGCCGCGTCTGCAGCTCGGCGGTCAGCTGCTGCGACTGCTTGAGCAGGCCCTCGGTGCGCATCGTCGCCTCGATGGTGTTGAGCACGACGCCGATGACTGCGTGAGCTGCTCGAGGAACGTGAGGTGGGTCGGCGTGAAGGGGTGGCAGCGAGGCCAGCTCGATGACCGCCTTGGTCTCGCCCTCGAACAGCACGGGCAGCACCACGATGCTCGACGGGCGGCGCGTCGCCCAGGCTGGAGCTGACGCGGGTGTAGTCCGGCGGCACGTCGGTGAGCAGGATGCGCTGCTTCTCCACCGCGCACTGGCCGACGAGGCCCTCGCCGAGCGGGATGCTGTCGCGGCTGATCGGGCCGCTGCGGCGTAGCCGGCCAGCAGCCGCAGCGCGGGCGGTTGGTCCTCGCCGGCGGTCATCTGGTAGATGACGCCCTGCTGGGCCTGGACCAGCGGCGCGAGCTCGGAGAGCAGCATCTTGGCCGACGGTGACCAGGTCGCGCTGGCCCTGCAGCATGCTCGGTGAACTTGGCGAGGTTGGTCTTCAGCCAGTCCTGCTCCTGGTTGCGCTCGGTGGTGGCGCGCAGGTTGTCGATCATCGTGTTGATGTTGTCTTTCAGCTCGGCGACCTCGCCGCGGGCCTCGACCTGGATCGAGCGCGTCAGGTCGCCCTTGGTCACCGCGGTGGCGACCTCGGCGATGGCGCGCACCTGCGTGGTGAGGTTGGCGGCCAGCAGGTTCACGTTGCCGGTGAGGTCCTTCCACGTGCCGGCCGCGCCGGGCACGTTGGCCTGGCCGCCGAGCCGGCCTTCGACGCCGACCTCGCGGGCGACGTTGGTGACCTGCTCGGCGAAGGTCGCCAGCGTGTCGGTCATGTTGTTGATCGTCTCGGCCAGCGCCGCGACCTCGCCCTTGGCCTCGACGGTCAGCTTCTGGCGCAGGTTGCCGTTGGCCACGGCGGTCACCACCTTCACGATGCCGCGGACCTGGTCGGTCAGGTTGGCGGCCATGAAGTTGACCGAGTCGGTGAGGTCCTTCCAGGTGCCGGCCACGCCGGGCACCTGGGCCTGGCCGCCGAGCTTGCCTTCGGTGCCCACCTCGCGCGCCACGCGGGTCACTTCCGCGGCGAAGCCGTTGAGCTGGTCGACCATCGTGTTGATGGTGTTCTTCAGCTCCAGGATTTCGCCCTTGACGTCGACCGTGATCTTGCGCGAGAGGTCGCCGCGGGCGACGGCGGTGGTCACTTCGGCGATGTTGCGGACCTGGGCCGTGAGGTTGGAGCCCATCGCGTTGACCGAGTCGGTCAGGTCCTTCCAGGTGCCGGCCACGCCGGGCACCACCGCCTGCACGCCCAGGCGGCCTTCGGTGCCGACCTCGCGGGCCACGCGGGTCACTTCCGAGGCGAAGGAGCGGAGCTGCTCGACCATCGTGTTGATGGTTTCCTTCAGCTGCAGGATTTCGCCGCGGACGTCGACGGTGATCTTCCTCGACAGGTCGCCGTTGGCCACGGCGATGGTCACTTCGGCGATGTTGCGCACCTGGCCGGTGAGGTTCGACGCCATCGAGTTGACGTTGTCGGTCAGGTCCTTCCAGGTGCCCGCCACGCCCGGCACCTGCGCCTGGCCGCCGAGCTTGCCTTCGGTGCCGACTTCGCGGGCCACGCGGGTCACTTCCGACGCGAACGCCGTGAGCTGATCGACCATCGTGTTGATGGTGTTCTTGAGCTCCAGGATCTCGCCCTTGACGTCGACCGTGATCTTGCGGGACAGGTCGCCGCGGGCGACGGCGGTGGTCACGTCGGCGATGTTGCGGACCTGGCCCGTCAGGTTCGACGCCATCGAATTGACGTTGTCGGTCAGGTCCTTCCACGTGCCGGCCACGCCCGGCACCTGCGCCTGGCCGCCGAGCTTGCCGTCGGTGCCGACCTCGCGGGCCACGCGGGTCACTTCCGCCGCGAAGGAGCTGAGCTGATCGACCATCGTGTTGATGGTTTCCTTCAGCTCCAGGATTTCGCCGCGCACGTCGACGGTGATCTTCTTCGACAGGTCGCCGTTGGCCACGGCGATGGTCACTTCGGCGATGTTGCGGACCTGGGCGGTGAGGTTCGACGCCATCGAGTTGACGTTGTCGGTCAGGTCCTTCCACGTGCCCGCCACGCCGGGCACCTGCGCCTGGCCGCCGAGCTTGCCTTCGGTGCCGACTTCGCGGGCCACGCGGCGTCACTTCGGAGGCGAAGGCGTTGAGCTGGTCGACCATCGTGTTGATCGTGTTCTTCAGCTCGAGGATTTCGCCCTTCACGTCGACGGTGATCTTGCGCGAGAGGTCGCCGCGGGCGACCGCGGTGGTCACTTCGGCGATGTTGCGCACCTGGCCGGTGAGGTTCGACGCCATCGAGTTGACGTTGTCGGTGAGGTCCTTCCAGGTGCCGGCCACGCCCGGCACTTCGGCCTGGCCGCCGAGCTTGCCTTCGGTGCCGACCTCGCGGGCCACGCGGGTGACTTCCGAGGCGAAGCCGTTGAGCTGGTCGACCATCGTGTTGATGGTGTTCTTCAGCTCGAGGATTTCGCCCTTCACGTCGACGGTGATCTTGCGCGAGAGGTCGCCCTTGGCGACGGCGGTGGCCACGTCGGCGATGTTGCGGACCTGGCCCGTCAGGTTCGAGGCCATGGAGTTGACGTTGTCGGTCAGGTCCTTCCAGGTGCCGGCCACGCCGCGCACCTGCGCCTGGCCGCCGAGCTTGCCTTCGGTGCCGACTTCGCGGGCCACGCGGGTCACTTCCGAGGCGAAGGCGTTGAGCTGGTCGACCATCGTGTTGATGGTGTTCTTCAGCTCCAGGATCTCGCCCTTCACGTCGACGGTGATCTTCTTCGACAGGTCGCCGTTGGCCACGGCGGTGGCCACGTCGGCGATGTTGCGGACCTGGCCGGTGAGGTTCGAGGCCATCGAGTTGACGTTGTCGGTCAGGTCCTTCCAGGTGCCGGCCACGCCGGGGACTTCGGCCTGGCCGCCCAGCTTGCCTTCGGTGCCGACCTCGCGGGCCACGCGGCTGACTTCGGAGGCGAAGGCGTTGAGCTGGTCGACCATCGTGTTGATGGTGTTCTTCAGCTCGAGGATCTCGCCCTTCACGTCGACGGTGATCTTGCGCGACAGGTCGCCGCTTGGCGACGGCGGTGGTCACGTCGGCGATGTTGCGGACCTGGGCGGTCAGGTTCGACGCCATCGAGTTGACGTTGTCGGTCAGGTCCTTCCAGGTGCCCGCCACGCCCTTGCACCTCCGCCTGGCCGCCGAGCTTGCCCTCGGTGCCGACTTCGCGGGCCACGCGGGTCACTTCCGAGGCGAAGCCGTTGAGCTGGTCGACCATCGTGTTGATGGTGTTCTTCAGCTCGAGAATCTCGCCTTTCACGTCGACGGTGATTTTCGGGAGAGGTCGCCGTTGGCGACGGCGGTGGTGACGTCGGCGATGTTGCGCACCTGGCCGGTGAGGTTCGACGCCATCGAATTGACGTTGTCGGTCAGGTCCTTCCACGTGCCGGCGACGCCCGGCACGATCGCCTGGCCGCCGAGCTTGCCTTCGGTGCCGACTTCGCGGGCCACGCGGGTCACTTCCGAGGCGAAGCCGTTGAGCTGGTCCACCATCGTGTTGATGGTGTTCTTCAGCTCGAGGATCTCGCCCTTCACGTCGACGGTGATCTTGCGCGACAGGTCGCCGCGGGCCACGGCGGTGGTCACTTCGGCGATGTTGCGCACCTGGCCGGTCAGGTTCGACGCCATCGAGTTGACGGTGTCGGTGAGGTCCTTCCAGGTGCCCGCCACGCCGGGCACCTGCGCCTGGCCGCCGAGCTTGCCTTCGGTGCCGACCTCGCGGGCCACGCGCGTCACCTCCGAGGCGAAGCCGTTGAGCTGGTCCACCATCGTGTTGATGGTGTCCTTCAGCTCGAGAATTTCGCCCTTCACGTCGACGGTGATCTTGCGCGAGAGGTCGCCGCGGGCCACGGCCGTGGTCACTGCCGCGATGTTGCGCACCTGCGCGGTCAGGTTCGACGCCATCGCGTTGACCGAGTCGGTGAGGTCCTTCCACGTGCCCGCCACGCCTGGCACCACCGCCTGGCCGCCGAGCTGGCCCTCGGTGCCGACCTCGCGGGCCACGCGCGTCACTTCGGAGGCGAACGAGCGCAGCTGATCGACCATCGTGTTGATGGCTTCCTTGAGCTGCAGGATCTCGCCGCGCACGTCCACGGTGATCTTCTTGGACAGGTCGCCGTTGGCCACGGCGATCGTCACGTCGGCGATGTTGCGGACCTGGGCGGTGAGGTTGCCGGCCATCTGGTTGACCGACTCGGTCAGGTCCTTCCACACGCCCGACACGCCCTTCACCTGGGCCTGGCCGCCGAGCTTGCCTTCGGTGCCGACCTCGCGGGCCACGCGGGTCACTTCCGAGGTGAAGACCGACAGCTGGTCGATCATCGTGTTCACCAGCTTCGCCGAGCGGAGGAACTCGCCCTCGAGCGGGCGGCCGTCCACCTCCAGCTCCATCGACTGGCTGAGGTCGCCCTTGGCCACCGCGCCGATGGTGCGGGCGACGTCGGTGGTGGGCCGCACCAGGTCGTCGATGAGCGTGTTGATGGCCTGGGCCTTCATGGCCCAGCCGCCGACCGCCCCGGGCAGCGACATGCGCTGCTTGAGCCGGCCTTCCTTGCCGACCATCACGCTGACGCGCGTGATTTCCTGCGCGATGCGATCCTCATGGGAAATAATTTGGTTGAACGTATCGGCGATACGCCCGTCCATGCCGGACCAATCGAAGGGGAGACGCACCGAGAACTTCCCGTCCCGGAAGGCCATCATCGCGGTAAGGATCTGGCGTAGGTGGCCGTCGTGGGCATCAGAAGCTGGTTGCACCCCGTGCCCGTTCCCAGCGGGTGAATCGGTGAGTGTCCCCACTGCGAGCATGACGCCGGCGTCGGAGTGCGGTGCGGACCCAGAGGCTAGATCTTCATTCATGGTTTAGATCTCACAGGGTGGACGTGTTGTCAATGGCGTGGCTCGGCCGATCCAGGAAGACCGCCGCGATGGCCTGTCCGATCGGTATACCCAGAGAGAAACCCCCGCTCCATGTCATCCCCGACGATCCTCTGGGAGCCCGGCAACTGGAGATAGCGACGGAATCACCATTTGATGCAATCCAGTATACCTCTCTGAATCTCGTTTGCCAGCGGAATTGCGGATCCCATTCTGTAAGGAATTTCCTTACAGAATGTGACTGTGCAGCCCGATTGCGAAGATTATTCAGACGGTCTATATTTATACAGTCTTGAACGTTTCCGCGGACACCAAGTTCGCGCACGGGAATCGCATACTAGGTTGAAGATGCCCGGCGAATATGGGAAGGAACCAAATCATAACCAAGGAGGTACAGCTATGTTAGTCCTCACGCGGCGTCTCGAAGAGAAGATCGTTATCGGCAACGACATCTGCATCACAATCTTGTCCATCGAGGGAGATCGAGTTCGACTAGGGATCGAGGCCCCGAAGTCGGTTCGCGTGGACCGTCAGGAGGTCCATGAGCGGCGGCCCGGATTCAGGATGAAACCCGTGCCGCACGAAGTTGCTGCTTCGTAGCCCGCACGACGGATAGTTCGGCTGAGGTGTGGACCAGACGAAGCAAGTTAAGGTTTAGAGCGGCTTCGTTATCTTTGCCCAACAACCAGCCCAAGCCCTGAGTACATTCGATTCTGACCAGGCGTCCCTGGGACTGCCCTGTGCCGGAATCTGTATTGCGACCATGGCCTTTGCTCGGCCGCCAAGGCATCGGGACAGCCGCTGCCTTGGTGTCCGTCAAGCTATTGGCATTGGTTTGCACAATATTATTTCCGAACCGGAGGCTAGTATGAACCCACATATCAAACTCACTGTCACGGAGGGCCGACTCCAGGGCAAGGAGGTTGTACTGGACCACCGCGGCCGCTATATCGTCGGGCGGGCGAGGGATTGCGACATTCATCTGCCCGTGAACGAGGTTTTCTTCGGTGTCTCTCGCCATCACTGCGAGCTTGAATACGATCCGCCGCTGCTGCGCGTACGCGACCTCGGCAGTCTCAATGGCACCTATGTCAACGGCACGAACATCGGCCAGCGCTATCGCTTGGATCAGCCCGACGCTGCCGAACTGGAGGATTGCTCCGAACGCGAGTTGAGCGACGGCGACCTGCTCCAGGTGTTCGATACAGTCTTCCGCGTCGGCATCGGCAATCTCAGCGAACAGCCGGAGCCAGCGCGTTCCCGCTGACTCTGGCGGCAGTCAAGCAACTTCGGCATGGATTCCGCCACCCGGACCAACTCTTCCGGGATCGTCTGGCGCCTAGAAAATAAACCCGAATCAACCCGCAGTCAGTCCGTCGTGTGACTGAGCACGGGAAAGGACCGCACCATGAACACAATCATCACGCTCACGCTTGTCAAGGGGAAGGGCGTGGCCGGTGAATATACCTTCATCGATCCGAAGCGGTGCGTCGTGGGCCGGGCGCTCGATTGCGACATCCGCGTACCGACCGATGAGATTTCTCAAGACGTGTCGCGGCATCATTGCACCTTTGAACTCGATCCGCCCCTGGTCCGGGTGCGCAACTTGAACAGTCTGAACGGGACCTTTGTGAACGACATCAAGATCGGTCAGCGGGAGGACGTCGCCTGGGACGAAGATTCCGGGGACGGTACAGCTTCCGGAGTCGAGCTGCATTCCGGCGACGAGGTGCGGCTCGGACACCTGACCACGCTGCGCCTGACTGTCCACCCACAGCCGGAATGTGCGCTGTCTTCCCGAGGCGTCGGCCACCATCTCGAGAATTAGGAGGAGAGGAGTCATGCTCACCCCGAGTAAATTCCTGTTCGATGACGATCATGATGCCCCGATCAACGTGGTGGTCTGCGACCCAAGGGACCGCCTGCTGGCCACCGGCGATGAACAGGGGGCCATCGCCTTGTGGGATGCGGATCAAGGCATGAGGCTCATGACGCTGACTGGTCATCAACGCGCGGTGACGGCGCTGGCCTTTTCCCCCGACGGTCAAACCCTGGCCTCGATCAGTATCGACGGCGCGCTGAAATTGTGGAACGTGAGCCGCGGACGGGAATGGCCGGCGCCGCTGCACGTACCGGGCCTCCTGCGGTCGGTGGCCTTTTCGCCGGATGGGAATCTCCTGGCGGGAGGCGATCCGCTCGGGTTCGTCATGGTGTGGGAATTGCCCGAAGGCAATTTGCGGCTTTACTGGCGCGCTCATTCATTGCCCGTCCAGACCGTGGCGTTTGCCGAGCGGACGGCCCTACTGGCGACGGGTAGCGAAGACGCCACCGTAAAGCTGTGGGACGCCGACAGCGGTGCGAGCGGGCCGTGTTGGCGGGCATCATTCGTGGGTCAATTCCGTGGCGTTTCGTCCCGATGACAGGCTCCTGGCCAGCGCCAGCGATGACATGACGGCCAAATTGTGGGACCCGTTAACCGGCCGCCTGCGCTGCACCTTAGCTGGACACTGTGGGCTGGTCGAGGCTATCGTCTTCTCCCCCGACGGGGAAACGCTGGCCACCGCCGGTCAGGACCAGACCGTCCGGCTGTGGTCCGCCGCTGGCGATTGCCGAGCCGTCCTCCGAGGACACACGGGACCCGTCTGGTCGGCAGTCTTCGACCCCGAGGGAAAGACCGTCATCTCGGCCAGCGCCGATCACACCGTGAAACGCTGGGACGTGCCGGCCATGCTCCAGTCGATGGCCGAAGAACTTACCGGCGCTTTTTCCGCGTGAGTTAAAACGATCCTTGGGAATGCCGCGCTAGCGTCGAGAATCCTCTCAACCGGGGAAGTGACGAAGGGCGACTCCAGAGGAAGTTGTAAGGGCATGGTTCAAAAACAGGCCAGCTTGGGTAACACGGTTGTAGGACGGCCTTCCCAGGCCGTCCGCTCCGCCTCGGACGGCCTGGGAAGGCCGTCCTACAACCGTGTTACCCTGATATGAACCATGCCACCCAAACAACCCCGCCCGCGACTTCACCATTGATGCCGAACGGGCCCCCCGCTGGTCGAAACCCTGTTGAAGTTCATCGACTGACTCCACCAGCCTCTGCAGCTCCTCGAAGCAACCATCCAACAGCTCCGCGATGAATTTGCCGTTCTCAAGGGCCAAGCGCCACGGCCAAAGATCGCGTTTGTCAACTGACCAAACCGACAGCACAGCCGACCGCAGCGGACCTGCTTCTGCAGACGGTCGAGCGGATGTATGCGTGGCTGGGTAAGTGCCGCCGGCTGAGCAAGGACCGCGAACGCACGGTGCTTTTTTCGGAAGCCTTCATAAGTTGGCCATGATCCACCTGATGCTCAATCGACTGAAACCCAAAGAAGTTGATGCCGAGTTCCATTACCGACAGGCTGCATCATCCTACCTATGGGACAGTCACTCTGTACCCTGCCTCCCACGAGTTCGCGCCATGAACCGACCGAGTTCCCTACGCGCCGTCCTCTTCGATTTCGACGGCACGCTCGCCGACAGTTACCCGGCCATCACGGCCAGCGTGAACCACGTTCGCGCCCTGCACGGACTGCCGCCGTTGTTGGTAGCCGCGGTGAAGTGTCACGTCGGCCGCGGTCCGGCGCACCTGCTCAGCCATACCGTCAGCGTCGGCGACGTCGAGGCGAACGTGGCGGCGTACAAGGCGCATCATCCGTCGGTCTTGCTCTCCGGGACGCAGCTGTTGCCCGGTGCCGCCGAGGCTCTGCGAGCGCTGCACGAGCGCGGGTTGCGGCTGGCGGTGTGCAGCAACAAGCCGGTGGCCTTCACGCGCGATCTGGTGTCGATGCTGGCTGTGGCGTCCTATCTCGACGCGGTGCTCGGGCCGGAAGACGTGCCGCGGCCGAAACCGGCTCCCGACATGCTGCTGGCTGGACTCTCGCGCCTCGGCGTCTCGGCGGTCGAGGCACTGTACGTCGGCGACATGACGGTGGACATCGAGACGGCACGGGCGGCGGGCATGATGGTCTGGGTAGTGCCGACCGGCTCCGACGAACCCGAAACGCTACGGCGAGCACGGCCGGATCGGATGCTAAACGATCTGCGGCAGCTGATGGAACTGCTCGATTGATGAACGGTTGACGCTTCAGTTTCTCCGACCCGAATGCCCTGGACCACGTGCAGGAAGTGTTGGAAACACTGGTCCGCGAGCTGGCCGGTCTGTTACAGCGTGCGTTAGCCCTGACTCGGTTCGTCTTGCGGCGGCGTGCCGGCGTCTTCGTCGGAATCGGGCGATTCCCTTTTCCGCTTTGCCATTACGGGAATCCCGAGGATTTTCAGAATCCCGGTGCCGATGGCGCAGAACAAGGCCCCGGCCAAGACCGGGGTCGCGATGGCAATCATCCGGGGCAGCGGCCGCCCGAATTCCGGGTCCCGCCACTTCACGACGGGTATTGCCACAGCGCCGATGACCGCCAGACTGAGGACCGTGAGAAGACAGCCGGCGGCCGTAGCTTGGCCGTTCTCGTCATCTTCGGATCGAGTTCCTGCCCATGGGAGTAACTCACGCATGTACTATCGGAACGGCATTCTCGGCGTCGCCGCGCGCCTGGGAGCCGAAGAGGATGACCTGTTCGTGGTCGAATTCCTGCACGATCCGTTTGACCAGGCGGCGGATCAGTGCGGGCGTGCTCGTTTATTGGGCGGTTCTTCGCATGGGAACCTCGTTATGGACATGGCGGAAAATGGCGGCGTCGCCGCGGGTTCAGGCGTGGTTGGGCATCGGGTGCTCTTATGGGAACAGGGCGGATGGACTCTCCTCCATTCTATCCGCATCGAATCTCCGACCGACACCTGAGCTATCGTCGCTTCGGACGTGAAAGTGAAGTGACGGGGGACGCAGCTCATCCACCCAAATGATTTGCGTCCCTGTCGCTTCTTTCATTTCAAGTCGGCCTCAGAGATTCTGCCGTCGGCGACGCCCTTCATGATGACGTAAGGCTGGAGAAGTGGGTTTGCGAACCGGAAGCGGTAACTGTGCTTCGCGCCGATGCGACGAAGCACCATGCCACGATTTTCCTCGCAGAAGTCATGCAGGTGCCGAGAGAAGCTTGGTATTTCGTACGCATGTTTAGCAATGCGGCAGATGGGATCGCGCACGTTGGCCGCCGCAAAATATCCTTGCTCGTCACCCTGGGCAATGGCGCAAGCGAGCAACACCTTCCCATAGAGATTGTCCTTGTGAGGGCTCATCGTGGCCTTATGATAGCTGTCCCGGATAGTGGCTTGAGCGTTATCGATCGCGGCCCTGACGGCTGGAAGAACATGTCCAAGACGGATCGTCAAAGTGCCGGATTCAATGGCTTGTTTCGCCGTCTCCAATCCCAGAAGGTGTGTGTAGTGTGGCAGTCCTTGAGATAGGTAGGCAATCCGGTCGGTTGCCAAACGCTCAATCTTCATCGCGACCTGTTTGAGTGCCTTCTCGATGATTTCTTGCAGTTCGTCACGGGACATCCGCGGCATTTGGACTTGCACCAAAGCCCGCTCGACGGAAGCGTGTTCGGCCAGTAATGACGCAACGTCATCAGCGACCCCAACCAGAATGACCGTCACTGGCGATGAGCGGTCCGATAGCAGCTTGATCGTTTCTGCGAACAATTGCCGCTGGCCTGGGTCGCGCAGACAGTCAAACTCGTCGACGATGACTGCGAGGGTGCAATCTTCGCCATAAAACTCCAGATACTGGCGAATCCATTCGGGGGTGAGATAGGTATCCGTCGGAAGAGAATCGGCGGCGGTGCCTTCCTGGGGAGGGGACGCTTCACCGCTCAGACTCTCCCTTATGACTTTCAAGTCGCCCAGCACCTTTCGCCAAACGCTATCAAATGTGTCGGTCGAGTCGCAACTGGCGTATGGGGTCAAAACGCTGCCCTCTGAATCGACCTTCATGAAGACTGTGAGGACGCGGGCTAACGAGGTCTTTCCGACGCCACGCTCCCCGTAGATGATCGCGTGGCAACCACGAACCGGTACGGTATCGAGCAAGGTCCGAAGTTCCCTGGTCCGGCCGGCAAAGAGAGCCTCTACCGCAACGGGGGCCGACGGGCTGAAGGCGCGCGAGACCTTGAAACGCAGTTTTCGCTTCTCGGCTTCGGTCATAATCCACAAGTCTCCTGGCAACATCTACAAGTGTATCGCATACTTGTACAAGTTGCAAGAGTTCTTGTAGATGTAGGGGTCGAACTCCTGCACGATCCGTTTGACCATGCGGCGGACCAGTGCGGGCGTGCTCGTTTTTTGGGCGGTTCTTCGCAGGGGAGCCTCGTTATGGACATGGCGGCAACGCGGGTTCAGGCGTGGATAGTCCTCCGAGTGTGCCTCTGTTGACGAACTGCTGATTTCCGTCAAAGCGGAGGAGGCATCGCGATCAATCCGGCAGAACCACGCCCGTTGCCGTACCGACCTGCACTGGCAACCGGAAGATCGATGCAATCCTGTTCGCCATCGCCTGCGTTTCAATCAATACCGGAGTATCCGTATGGATCTTCGTTAGCAGAGCGGCGAAGCGCTGGCCGATCCGTTGGTTGCAGTCTTCGGCAGTTTCATCGAGAAACAGCTTCAGCCAGAATAATCACCTCGTCCGGCAAGAACTGAACACTCTCAAGTATCCCGGTGATGTTCCTGATGAACTCAGTAGCGGTTGGAGGCATGTTTACTTCTTCTCCATCCCTGCCGCATCGCGGTCAATCCCTTGCTCCGCCGACAGCAAGGCCGTGGTTTCGCTGTCTTCTTCCAGGAGCCATTCGTGGATTGACCCTTTCCAGCAGAGATAGAGAATACGGTCTTCCGACCAAGGCGGCGTTTCCTCACCTGGGATCAGGGGGATGTTGTTTGCCCAGCGGTCGACAACGGCATCAAGCCCGTCCCTGCCGATCACCTGCCCTTTCGCCTCCGTGTCGTCTTTTTTCGCCTGGAGTAGCAGCGGACGACCGATCTTCCGCATCTGTGCGGCCAGAGTCTTCGCTGGACATGGAAAGGACAAACGGCCCGTCAGAAGCGGGTCGCCGTCCACATTCCACCACTGCTCAGGTCCGTGCTGCTCCAGCCATGCGGCAAGCTCGGCCGCAGGCACTTCGTAATGCGGGCCTCCCCTCACCCCCGTCAGGTAGACGAGCACACGTGAACCGTTCCCGTTGGCGACCCACATATAGGGGGGGCCGCCAGTGTCGCCCTCGTATCCAGGATCGATCAAGCCGAGTTCGGTAAGTTGACGCAGGATTTCTACCGTATCCGGATCAAGAGTTTTGCCGTTCCTGATGAAGTTGGCTTTTTGGATATGCCGTAGCACCTTCAGCAATTCGGGTGTGACGCGAGCTGCCAGTTCCGGAATCGCTGCATGTGGAACAAGTGCGGCTGGCATGACTCCCCCTCCCCGGACGATCGCTTTCCCGAGCCTGCGCGGTTTTTCACTCCAGATTGAGCTATTCTACTGGATCGCGGCGCAGGCGGCTGTTCGTCCCTCCATCGAGCGATGATCTGCAAGAAAGTGACAGAGGAGGCAGATCATTTTCCGAAAAGAGCTTTGTCCCCTTTCGATGCATGCGTACGGGTCATTGCCGGCGGGAAACGTTGATTTTAGCGTAAGCTGCCGTGGGCGATGTGTGCGGAATTGTGAGGGTCGAGAGTCAGAAATAACCCCTCGCCAAAACATCGCTTTCGACCGGGGCTTCGTTGCGCAGAATGCTCCGGATATGGTTGACGAATCGTTCAAAAACCTCGACGCGGAACGGATTGTCGGTCAGGTACTTGACGTAAGCGGCTCGGTTCGCCTGCCGACCGGCGAAGGTGGCGTATTTCGACCGCACGTTGGTGTTGATCCGCTTGGCCTTGCGCAGCAGCAGGATTTCGTCGACGTCGGTTGGGGCGGTGCTGAGCGGCGTCATGTCCAGCCACTCGCCGAGCAAATAATACCGTGCGCCCGAAACCGCCGCCTTGACGTCGTGGGCGGTGGCGCAGGCTTCCTGAAACATGGTCTTGTCGAGGTTCGTCTTGCATTCGGCGACGACGAACCCGATGTGCGTTTCCTTCGTCACGGTGGTGGTTCCGGTAAAAGCTGGGTCGTGGGACGCCTTCAGGTAGAGCTTCTTGCTGATAGCGAAGTCCTGGTCCTTGGCGCGGATTTCCAGGCCGCCGCCGATGACCGGCACCTCAAGACTCGTCGAGAAGTACACCGAGGAAAAGCAGGTGGTGGGGCCGACGACGACCTCGTGGCCTCTGATTTCCGGAAGAATCTCCATCTGCACGAGATGCGGCAGAAACTCCTCGATAACGCTATTGTCCAGTTTGAGTTGGCCCTTCTGACGATAGAGGAAATCCTGCGGGCTATCGAACACCAGTTCGACGTCGATGTGCTGCCGGTACTGGTTGAGCAGCGCGACCATGGCCCGGATGCGCTTCTGTGGCGTTCCGGTGACGGTGTTCAGTTCCACGATCCACTTGTCGTAGCGCACGATCGCCGATTCGATGCGCGGCTTGTCTGCCGACGGCAGCTTGTCGTTGGCCAACGTCGCGTTGAGCTTCTCCAGGTGGGGTATGGGCAACGCCATCAGACGACCTCGCGCTTTTTCAGATTCGGCTTCGCATACTCGGCGGTGTAAATCGGAGAGGGCTCGACCGCTTCCAGCTTTGCAATGGCACTGTTCAGGTCGCTCCGAGACTCTTCGGGCGCCGGGATCGCGCCCCGGTCAGGGCTTCTCTGGCGATTTCAGCGGAAGGCGTCATCGCCCCGTTGAGGCGGTCGCTGGGTCAGGTGCAGAATGTCCTCGAAGATCATCTCGCCGAAGCGGTTCTGAAAGAAGCGTTCCTGCCTTGCCTGGAGGCGGTAGCCCACTGAGCGTACCGCGAGCCGGGCGACGATCTCCCCGTTGAAGAACCGGGTCTTTCGGACGTTCGACTCCCTGCCGACCACGATGATGATCCGGGCCTGGGGTTTACAGACCCGGCGAAGTTCGTGCAGAACCGCAGCCATGTCGATGCAATACTGGATCACGGTAAGGTAGCGGTTGCCACGGTTCTTGCGGTTCGACCCAATTTCCGACCGAGCTACCTCCAGAAGGTCCCAACCCAGTGCTTCGACGGAACGGCGGTAGTGCTGATGGTAGTTGAAGACGTTGACGTAGGGCGGCGAGGTAATAACGATTTCGGCGTGGTGATCCGGCAGCGGTAGAGCCCTGGCGTCACAGTTCGCCGGTTCGATGATCTTATCGGACACCGGGAGGGCCTGTACCGTCTCGCGCAGCTTGCCCCACGTCGCCAGTACGGCGTCCGCCGTCAGTTCCTTCTCGCTGTAGTTGAGCAGCACGACCAGCGCTTCGAGCAGGATCTTGGAGAGGGGGGCTTTCGCCTGTGTCGCCGCGTCGGCCAAAGCCTGCCGGATCGGGGCGCCGGGCGTTTTTGAGGCTGACGAAAACAGCGAAGGAGTGGACGGCAAGGCGGCATCCAGTGCGTCCGCCGCGTCCTCAAAGGTTTGTCGTCGCTGAGATGCCTTAACATTGATGAAGCGGTACACCTGCGCCATCTTGAAGGCAGCAGGATTGACCTCGGAGCCGAAAGCCGGGTGGTCGCGTCTCCCCGCCTCATGCAGTACGGTGCCGCTACCGACGAAAGGATCGAGCACGAAATTACCGGCCTGAGCATAGGTTGCGAGGAGCACCTCTATCAGCTGGGGCGAGAATTGCCCATTCCACGGAAAGAGGTTGCTGCGCTCCTTGTTGTCGATGTTCAGGCGGTGCTGCGGAATTGTGGTGGTGTCTAGCGATATCCCGTCAAAATCGGGGCCATTGGCGGTGTCCATCGAGATCGTGTCCTGAACGGCATCCGAATATAGTATACACCCGCCCATTATAGCCGCGAGTCCACCGAAAGGCATGGTTTTGCCCTGTTGCCCTGCTGCCAGACGTCGGCGAACCCCCTTGCCGCCGTCGGTTTTGTCCACGCCCTTCTCGAAGGTGTACCAGGTTCCTTTCGGGTCCACTTCCGCGGGCTTCGGCTGTCCGAGCAGTTCGCACAGGTCAAGGAAGTGCTGCTGGAAGGCGCTCCGTTCAGAGAGTTCCGCCTTCTGCCACTTGGTGATGAACTGTTGCGGCGTCATGGGATGGTTGCCTCCCGGAAGAAGGCAGGGTTTCGCGGTGGAGGATAAGGTTCCTACGGTACAAGGAATGTACTAGACTGGTCAAACGGTGGATAGTAGGGAGGTTGGCCGAACGAGAGATGCAAGGCAACTTTTCCGACACCCCTCCCGTTTTCCTGCGATTCTGCTCTCCCCCTAACCTACGTACGTGCGGTAACCTTGGGACTTGTATCGCCCCGGCGCCGGTCCTGCGCCCCGGCAAGCCGACGGGCGGACAAACGCCGTCATGGCGGGTTCGTTCGGCAGTTTTCGGCGGGCAACGGAACGTGGCGCCGGAGCCGGAGTGTCCATGCACGGACGGGGGCGTGGAGTTCGTTCGGTAATTTCTGCTCCTCGTGGTCACCGACTTCGTTCCGTATTTTTCCGGTGCAACCGCTCGCCCGCCTGGCGCGGGCCGTCACTGTAATCTCGATCGGACTCTCCGAGTTCGTTTGGTATTTTTCAGCCGGCTGTCCCGGCGGCCGCAACCCCGGAGCGCACGATACCTCTTGAATCGCGGCGAACGGTAGATTAGCGGAATGACAATGCGAAACTGGCAGCCAGGATCGGGATGCGCGCTGAAGACAGCGCGCCGCGGTGCCGATTGCCGTGCTCTCGCCGCTTCGGTAAGGTGAGAAAAGCCCGCTGGTTCGCCTCTCCCTCAAGGATCTACCGCCATGCCGTCTTCCGGCAATCGCATCAGCCGTCTCACCACCGAAGGCACCGGCCGGGCGCCGAACCGCGCCATGCTTCGGGCCGTCGGCTTCCACGACGACGATTTCTCCCGCCCCATGATCGGCGTCGCTAACCTGTTTAGCGACATCACGCCTTGCAACGCCCATCTCGATCGCCTGACGCGCAAGGGAATCGAGGGCATTCGCGCTGCCGGCGGCGTTCCGCAGCAGTTCGGCGCGCCCACCGCGTCCGACGGCATCATGATGGGCCATCAAGGCATGCGCTACAGCCTCGTTTCGCGCGAGGTGATCGCCGACAGTATCGAGGTCGTCGCCGGCGGCATGAACCACGACGGCATCCTGGCGATCGGCGGTTGCGACAAGAACATGCCCGGCTGCGTGATGGCGATGGCCCGGCTCAACATCCCGAGCGTGTTCGTCTACGGCGGCAGCATCCTCCCCGGCACCGGCCCCGACGGCGCGGACATCGACATCGTCTCCATCTTCGAGGCGGTCGGCCAGAACCAGGCGGGCAAGCTCGATGCGGCCGGCGTCCACAAGATCGAATGCGAGGCGTGCCCCGGTCCCGGTTCGTGCGGCGGCATGTACACGGCCAACACGATGAGTTCCGCCATCGAGGCGCTCGGCATGTCGCTGCCGTTCGACGCTTCATTCCCGGCTGTCTCGGCCGCCAAGGAGCGCGAAACGTACAACGCCGGCGAAGTCGCTGGTCCGCTTGATCGAACGCAATCTTCGGCCGCGCGACATCATCACGCGCAAGTCGCTGGAAAACGCTTATACGTTGGTGCTGGCGCTGGGCGGCTCGACCAACGCGGTGCTGCACCTGATGGCGATCGCTCGTGAGGCGGAGGTCGAATGGACGCTGGCCGACTTCGACCGGCTCGGCGGCAAGGTCCCCCACCTCGCCGACCTGAAGCCCGGCGGCCGATACGTGATGAACGACCTGCATCGCGCCGGCGGCACCCCGACGGTGCTGAAGGCGCTCCTGGAAGCCGGCCTGATTCACGGCGACTGCCTCACCGTCACCGGCAAGACGATGGCCGACAACTTGAAGGACGTGGAGAGCATCTTCAAGCGGAAGCAGGATGTAGTACGGCCGTTGGACCGTCCGCTGCACCCGACGGGCCACTTGGTCATCCTGCACGGCAACCTGGCGCCGGACGGGGCGGTGGCGAAGGTGGCCGGCCTGCTGACGCGGCGGATCACGGGGCCGGCGCGGGTCTTCGAGAATGAGGAAGCGTGCTTCGCGGCCATTCAGGCGCGGGCCATCAAGCCGGGCGACGTGGTGGTGATTCGCAACGAAGGCCCGGTCGGCGGCCCCGGCATGCGCGAGATGCTGTCGGTGACGGCGGCGCTCTCCGGCCAGGGGCTGGGCGACAAGATCGGTCTGATAACCGACGGCCGTTTCAGCGGCGGCACACACGGCCTGGTCGTTGGCCACGTCGCACCGGAAGCGGTGGTGGGCGGTCCGATCGGTCTGCTGCGCGAGGGAGACCGCGTGACCATCGACGCCGATGCGAAGACGGTGTCGGTGGCACTCGACGATGCCGAGCTGGCGAAACGGAAAGCCGCGTGGAAGCAGCCGGCGCCGCGGGTGACGCGCGGTGTGCTGGCCAAGTATGCGCGGTGTGTGCGGTCGGCGTCGGAGGGGGCGGTCACGTCGTGAGTTTAGCCGCGAGCTTTTGCGAGCGCTGAGCATCAGCGCTCGCAAAAGCTCGCGGCTAAACGAGATCCAATATTCGCCGCGGTATGCCGATGTCGATGACGTGAACTTCTCCCAGCCATTCGCGGGCTTCCGGACGCGCGAACCCTTTTTTCGGCGCGATGACGGTCGCAGTCGCCGTGGCCCGGATAGTAGGCCCTTGTGGCAATCCCGTGTCCGCGTCGAGACCAGTCGGAATGTCCACGGCGAAAACTCGCGCGCCGCTGGCGTTGATCGCCTCGACGACGCGGTCAAACGGCGGCCGCACCGGGCCGCGCTGGCCGCTGCCGAACAGTGCGTCCACTACCCAGTCGGCCGCCGCGAGTTCACGGCCCATCCTGTTTTCATCCAGGCCGGCGAGATCGAACTCTTCGAGATGGAGCATACTCTTGCAGAGGATGCGGTAATTCAACGCCGCATCGCCGGTCAGTTTCTTGGGAGAACCGAAGAGCAAGACGCGAACGGCAACTCCTACGTTGTCCAGATGGCGAGCGATGACGAAACCATCGCCGCCATTGTTGCCGAGGCCGCAGCAGATCACGACTGTGCCGCGAATGCCGAACTTACTCAAAAGCTCGGCCATGCCGCGTCCGGCGTTCTCCATCAGCACCGCGCCGGGGATGCCGTATTCCTCGATCGCTCGCCGGTCCAATGCCCGAGCTTCGTCGCGCGTCAGTTCCATGAAATCACCCTCCCCGCGCATTGTAGGCTCGAATCCGACCGAGGTCTGCTTGCATGGGCGGCGTGGAAGGCGTAGCCTATAGAGAGAACTCATCCCCAGCCTCCACCACGGGTCATTATTCGGAAGAGATCGGGAGAGGGAGCGAGGCAATGGAGACGACGATTCGCAGTTTCACAACGGGAGACGACGCCGCCCGAGTCGGCATCTTCAACGAAGCAGCCGCCGGGCTGCCGAAGTTCAAGCCTGCGACCCTGGATGAAATCCGCCGGCGAACGCACGGTCGGGACTTCGATCCCGCCGACGCAGTTCTTCGCCGTGGTCAACGGGCGGCCGCTGGGATACGCTACGTTTCAGACCAACGGGCGCGTTTCGCTTCCCCTGGTGCCGCAAGGGCTGCGAACGCCTCGCCGAACCGCTGTTCGAGCGCGTCTTCAGGAGATGAAGACTCGTGGTCGCAAGCGCATCTTCGCCGCCTATCGCGCCGACTGGACGGCCAGACGACTTCTTCCTGGCCCATGGCTTCCGCCACACGCACGACATGGTCAACTTCGTACTGGACCTGGCCGACATGCCGACGCCTGCGGCCGGCGACCGCGCCGGGCATCTCCGCCGCTGACGCGCGAATGACCTACCCGCCCTGGTTGCCCTTGTGCCGAACGCGTTGGGCATTACCGATCTGGCGGCCCTGGAACGCTACTTCCTGCACAACCCGTACTTTCCATCCGATGCCGCCTTCGTCGTTGCGCGGCAAGACGGAAGGACAGCTGGCAGCGGCCGGCATCCTGATCGTCAACCCCGCCTACGCCGACCCGACTCAGGTGGACTGCGGCCATGCCGTGTTTCCGGCTCGGGGCGTTCGGCACCGAAGGAATGACGACGAAGCGCATCAATGGCCTGTTCAGTTTCCTGATGCCGGACGGCCGAGATGTCAGCCCGCGCGGCCTCGACCTGCTCGGCTATGCCTCGCAGACGCTGGCGATACAGACGTCTCCACTGTTGCCGCACAGGTATCGTCGGCCGTGCCGCACCTGTTGCGGTTCTACGAACGCTATTTCCGCAAGCAGGGGAGTTTTCCGATCTTTGAACGAGAACTGTAGATAGCTCGCCAGCCTGTGGCCTGGCAACGTCTCCGATCGGCAGCGCTCGCTCGCTGGACACCGAGGATACCCCGATGCCCTTCGCCGCCGCTCTGTCCTCCGCTCCTCGCACCACCGACGCGATGGCCGAGGTCATCAGCAACGTTCGCGACTCGCGTATCCGGGAAGCCGGACCTGGCCCTGGTCTTCTTTTCCCCGCACCACGCCGGCGCGGCCGATTCCGTCGCCCAGAATCCAGCGGTCGCTGGAGCCGCGCTGTCTGCTCGGCTGCGTCGGCGAGAGCATCATCGGCAACGAGCAGGAGATCGAGGGCGAGCCGGCCCTGAGTCTGTGGCTGGGTAAGTGGGCGCGGCCCGGTCGAGATGGAGTCGTTTCACTCTGCGGCTGGAGCGCACCTCCGAAGGGCCGAGCCTGCTCGGTTGGCCCGACAGCCTGGTCGGAGCGACCGCCGCCCAGACGGCTGTCCTGCTCCTCGGCGATCCGTTCACGTTCCCGAGTCGATCCCTTCCTGAAGCAGATGAACGAGGACGCTCCCGGGGTTCGCGTCCTGGGCGGAATGGCGAGCGGCGTGCGCGGTCCGGGCGAGTGCGGGCTGATGCTCGACGGCGAGGTGCGCGATCAGGGAGCCGTCGGCGTCGTGCTGCAGGGCGACGCTCGGTCTGCGGTCGATCGTGTCGCAGGGATGCCGGCCCATCGGCCGGCACATGGTCATCACCAAGGCCGAGGAGAACATCATCCTCGAACTGGGCGGCCGGCCGCCGCTGGCGCAATTGCAGGAACTGTGGCAAGCGCTCACGCCGCGCGAGCAGAAGCTGTTCCAGCAAGGCCTGCACATCGGCCGGGTCATCAACGAATACCGCGGCGACTTCCAGCGCGGCGACTTCCTGGTCCGCAACGTCCTCGGCCTGATCCGCGACAGCGGTGCGCTGGCCGATCGGCGAGCGCGTGCGCGTTGGGCAGACGGTGCAGTTCCACGTCCGCGACGCTGAGACGGCCGACGAGGACCTGCACGCCATGCTCCAACTCGATCTGAACGCCCACGAGAAACCGCCGAGCGCCGCGCTGGTCTTCACCTGCAACGGTCGCGGCACGCGCCTGTTTTCCGGACCGAACCATGACGCCGGCGTCATCCGGGCGGAGGCGGGGACGATTCCGGTCGCCGGCTTCTTCGCCCAGGGCGAACTCGGCCCGGTCGGCGGCCAGAATTTCATTCACGGCTTCACGGCGAGCGTGGCGCTGTTCGAGGAGTAGTTGTCAGGATATGTTGCCGCTTGCGGCTGAGCACGCGGCAATTGCTGAGCCGCGAGCGGCGAGGACGATTGACAACCACCCATGATCGATACGCACCTTCACGTCGTTCCACCCGGCCTACCGGGGACTGGGCCGCTTAGCAAGCTGCTCGAAGCGCGCCCGCAGGTTGTCGCCGAGGAGTTGTTGCTCCAGATGCGCGAGGCCGGCGTCGAGGCGGCGCTGGCGATGGGTTGCGTGCCGGATTCACCGGACGATCCCCTCGGCGTCGCCGGCACCCTGGCCGTCGCCGCTCATGTCCCTGGCCTGCACGCCGTCGGAGTTGCCGACCCTCGCCGTACCGATCGCGATCACCTGCGCCGCGTCGAAGCCGTGTTGGACGCCGGTCGTGTGCGCGCCCTCAAAGTCTACCTCGGCTATCTGCATTTCCCACCGGACCATTGCGGTTATCGGCCCTACTACGAACTGGCGGAGCGATTTCGTCTGCCGGTCATCTTCCACACCGGCGACACGTATTCCCACGCCGCCAAGCTCCGGTTCGCCCAGCCCTTGCCGCTCGATGACGTGGCGGTGGATCATCCCAAGGTCAATTTCGTCCTCGCCCATTTCGGCAATCCGTGGCTCATCGACGCTGCCGCGGTTGTGTACAAAAACTGCAACGTCTGGGCCGACCTGTCCGGCCTGGTCGTAGGCGACGCAAGCGATTTTGCCGTACCGGAATGGCGGGAAACGCTGGAGGATGCCGGAGCGGCGCTGGCGAAAGCATTCCGTTACGCGGAGCGGCCGAACCGTTTCCTCTACGGCAGCGACTGGCCCCTGGCGCCGATGGCCGCCTACCGTGACTTCATCGCCGCTGCCATTCCTGCGGTATTTCATCCGCAAATCTTCGAGGAAAACGCCGGGATGCTGTTCAAGATCTGAATGTCTTGTTTAGCCGCGAGCTTTTGCGAGCGCTGACTCGACGCTCGCAAAAGCTCGCGGCTAAACGAAAGTCGAGGCCAATGCAATGGGGATGGACCAGACCGTTTCCTTCACCGGCCGGACGCTGCCGACCTGGGCGGCGGTCAGCGAGTCTACTGGCACAACGCGGCTTTCCGGTGCAGACGCGCATGATCGACGGCCAGCTCGCCTTCCCCGATGAAGTTCCGCCCGACGAGTGGAAGGAACTCCGTCTCGGTACGCCGCAGGGCATGGTGACGCTGCGGCGCGACGGTGACGCGGTGGTGTTCGTGACTTGGGGCAATGCCGACGCCGCGCTTCGACAGACCTGGAACGCCGTGGTGTGGGCGTTCGCCGCGGTCGGCGGCGGGACGATACCAACGCCGAATGGTGCGGTGGACGCCGAGACGTTTCGGCGTCAGGCGGAGATGCCGGCAGCGCTGCACTGAACGATCCGCTCTCACTCTCCAACATCAAGCCGCAAGCGTTCTCTGGTAATCTCCTCCTGGGACACCGTCCAGTCGCGCAAACGCCGGCGTTGACGCAAGCAGTAGTCACGCTGCTCCGCCGCCAGATTGTGGCGCTCCCCGGGGTCGGCCAGCATGTCGAAGAGCAATTCACGCCGCGATTCGTAGTCCCAGATGTATTTGAACCTGCCTTCGCGCACGCCGACGCCGCCACGGCGCGAGAAATACGCACGCCGTTCCTCAGCGGCATCCCCGAGCAGACTATGGCCCTGCCATAGGGAATTGAACGGCAAACCGCAGATATCGGTGATCGTCGCCCACACATCGACATGACTGCCGACGACGCTGCTTCTCGTCCCGGCGGCTGCGGCTAGGTGGCGATTGATCAGCACCAGCGGCACGCGCACTTCTTCGTCGTACAACGAATTGCCGTGCGCGAAACAGCCGTGCTGACCCCACGACTCGCCGTGATCGCCGGTTACTACCACGAGCGTGTCGTCGGCCAGTCCCAGTACTTCCAACTCGTCGTACAAGGCCCCGATGCGCGCATCGGTGAGTTTGATCGCGCTCAGGAACCGGCGGTATTCTTCCTCCTGGGGAAGCCCCCGGACCGTCGGCGGGAATTGACTTGCGTCCCATTCCGTTCCCTCATCCCAGCCGAAAAACGGTGCGTGGGTGTCGTAGTTCCACATCATCAGGAAGAACTTGTCCTTCCTCGCCGAACGAAGGAAGCGGCTGGCGTCGGCGAACATAGCCTTGTCGAGATATTCCGGCGAGCGGAAGCGTTCCCGATTGCCGCCCTCCGACCAGAAGGGATTGCTGCTGTCACGCGTCACGTCCCAGCCGGCCGAACCGAAAGCCGGGGTCAAATTGTTGTACCCGAGCCACGACTGGTCGCCGCCGGCGCCGAGGAACGCGGTCCGGTATCCCCGCTCCCTTAGCCACGACGAGGCCATCGGCACCGGAAACCGCGGATACTCGATCGTGGTCGAAATGCTGTGCGGGTCGTTCCACATCGCGCCGCACAGAGGGAGGGCCGCGGCGATGGTGCGGTTGGAAGTGGCGTAGAACGTGTCGAACGTAAGGCTCCGCGGCTCCAGTTGGCAGAGGCGAGGCGTGTTCGGCAACGGATAGCCGCAGTGATTGAAATAAAGGGCTCCACTGCTCTCCAGCACGATAACGATCACGTTGGTCGGTCGTTTGGCCAGCACTAGACCGGAGTGGCGCGGCCGACCCGGTTCGTACTCAGCCGTCTCGGGCGGTTCCGGACCGACGTCGTCCAGACCCATGTCGCTGCGGAACAACGATCGGACCAGGAAGAGATGCACGTTCTCTGTGAAGTCGCTCCGGTGATCGTTGAACAGCGTGTGTTGCGTCTCGGTGGTGACGTAGCACAATCCCCAGATCCCGGCCAGCAGCAGCAGCGGGCGGATCACCAGTGCGGAGACGTTGATCCAGAAGCGTGCGAGCTTGTGGACCAATAACAGGTGCAGCGCCAGTGCTAGAAGCGGCAGCAGCGCCAGGGCGACCTTCATGGTCGTATTGGCGTAGGCATAGATCGACCGCTCCGGTGTGAAGCCGCCGCCGGCCTGGAAGATCGTCAAGGAGAGGAAGCACCGAAGGACGTGGAAGATCTGGGCGTTGACGATCATGTAGCTGATCGCTGCGGCTGCCGCCACGTGTGCGCCGATCCGTAGCCCCCGCCGGCAGGCCGCCGAGCGGATGAGACGAAGACCGATGCTCCCAAGCAATAAGCAGCCGAGACCGACCGCGAAGTCCTGGGCGGAGCAAGCCCAGACCTGGGCCATGGAAACCCAGAATCCCTCCATGACGACCGCGGGCGGCGATCCGTACCGATTCAGATCGCGGTAGGCGATGAAGGTCTTGACGAGGAAGATCGTGAGGCAGACGGTGAAGACCAGCGAGACGAGTTCGGCGAACTCCTTGCGGCGTTCCGGTTGAGGGGAGGGATCGTACAGCGGCCCGAGAAGAAGACGGCCGACCCAGCGAAATGGGGTGGAAAAGTAGGTGTGCGACATGGGCGGGATGGTTGTTGAATGGCGCAAGCCCGCGCCGACCTCCACGGATGTTACTTCAAACCATCACACTATCTTAACCGTGGAGGCGGCGGAGGACAACCGGCAATCGAGTTTTTTGGGCGCTCCCGATTGCTATAGGTCGTAGAGGTCCTCTAGGACCTATATCGCTTCTCAGAACCAGCCGCCGGTGATGGGAAGCGTTTGGCCGGTGATGTATCCACTCTCCTCGGAGGCAAAGAACAGCACGGCGTGCGCCACCTCCTCCGGCCGGCCGACCCGGCCCAAAGGGATCTGCTTCTCGTATGACGCCAGCACCTCGGGTTTCAGGCCTCCCAGCATCGGCGTCTGGATCACGCCGGGCGCCACCGCGTTGACGGTGATCCCGCGCTTGGCCAGCTCCTTCGCCATCACTTTCGTCAGGGCGATGACACCCGCCTTGGCCGCGGCGTAATTCGCCTGGCCGTGAAAGCCGACGATGCCGGCGATCGACGCCATGTTGACGATTCGGCCGCCGTCGCGCATGACTTCCGCGCCGTATTTCGAGCAGTAGAAAACGCCGTCGAGGTTCGTCTTCAGCACGCGCGTGCCAGTCGTCGGCCGTCATCTTCTTGACCGTCTTGTCGCGGAGAATACCGGCGTTGTTGACGAGCACGTCCAGCCCGCCGGCAGCGGCGATCGTTCGTTTCATCAGGCCTTCAACGCTCGACGCATCGCTGACGTCGGCGTCGAGGAGATGAACGGGGACGTTGAGCCTACGCAGCGCTCGGCGGTCTGTACCGCCTCTTTCCGATTGGCTTCGTCGGGGTAGAAGTTGACGACGCAGGTAGCGCCGGCCCTGGCGAACCCTTCCAGAATGACAGCACCCATGCCGCGCGAACCGCCGGTTACCAGAACCACTTTGCCGGGGAAGGAGTAGGTCACCATGATTAGTCCACATTCAAGCTGAAAGGTCGGTGTCTGATCCAATAGACTTTATCAGTAATAAGGAAAAGAGCGTTATAGGCATCGCACGGTGTGTGAAAACAGCCACTTTTTCCTGGGAAAATTGCGCTTATTGGGGTCTGTCAAGGGCGATCCCCTTATTACCGATAAAGTCTAATAGGGCGTCAGTCCGCGGGTCCGCCGCACCAAGCATTTTTCCTTGCCGCTACGCGGCGATACCACGACCAGGGACGAGGCTGCAAACCGTGATGCGTGGCCCGATAGTGGTTGCGCGCTCCCCTTGCTTGGATTCAGCGCGTGAAGGCCCAAACGCCCCAGGATCGAAACTTCACTTGGTACTTGGGCTTCCGACTCAACGCATCACGGCTTCGCTATGCTACCCCACAGCCGGCTGTGGGTCGAGATGGCCGACTCCACCGTCGTGCCTTCGTGCCCTACACCAGCCTGACGCGTCTGGGGACTCGCAGGTTGGGCGCCACTTCCTCCAGGTTCTGTCCGGCGAAGACTCTCTTTCGAGATAAGAAGCCAGGAACCGTCACCATCCGTGAAACCGACCGCACCGTGCAGTCCGATATACCCGGAAGCGTTTGTTCAGTTAGGGTAGGGCGGGTTGGCCGTATCGTGCCGGGGAGAGAACCGCCGCAGGATGCCTCTGTTGCCCCGTCCGTTCCAGTTTGCCCTGTCGTGCGGCCGATACAAGTCCTTGTGGAGTTGAACGGCATAACTTCCATCCCGCCCTGAATGTGCCGCAGCCGCAAAATCTACCCTGGCCTGTTGGCTTCCCCCGGAAACCTGAACTAGGGTATGATATAGGCTGGATCTACCCGTTCGCTGGAACACATCCCCATGACACGACCACGCCGTTGCGGAACGATATCGGTCCAGTCGCCGCTGGAGACCTACCTGCGCGAGATCAACGAGACGCCGCTGCTCAACGCGGACGAGGAGAAGGAGCTCGCCTACCGGATCGAGGACGGCGACAGCGAGGCCCGCGACCGCATGGTGCGCGCCAACCTGCGCCTGGTCGTCAACATCGCCCGCAGCTACACCGGCAAGGGGCTGGGCTTGCAGGACCTGATCGAGGAGGGCAACCTCGGCCTGCTGCGGGCCGTCGAGGGCTTCGACCCGTCGATGAACACGCGCTTCAGCACCTACGCCAGCTACTGGATCAAGCAGTCGATCAAGCGGCGCCCTGGTCAACACCGCCAAGACCATCCGCATCCCCGCCTACATGGTCGAGCTGCTGGCCAAGTGGCGGCGGGCGACCGCCAAGCTGCAGGACGAACTGGGCCGGGCGCCGACGCAGGAAGAGATCGCCAAGAGCCTCGACCTGCCGAAGAAGAAGCTGGCCATCATCAAGAAGGCCATCCGCGTCTACAACTCCGCCCCGCAGACCGACCAGGCCGAGTCGGGCTGGTCGCTCGACGAGATGCTGATGGACGGCAACACCAAGACGCCGGACATGGAGATGGTCGAGGCGGACGATCTGCACCACGTCCTGGACCTGCTCGACAAGATGGACAAGCGCGAGGCGACCGTGCTGCGGATGCGCTTCGGCCTGGACGACGAGGAGCCGAAGACGCTCAAGGAGATCGGCGAACGCCTCGGCCTGACGCGCGAGCGCGTCCGCCAGATCGAGAGCGAGGCGCTGAGCAAGCTGAGCGAGAGCATGCAGGTGGAGTGATCCGGAGGTTAGGGGTTGTTCAAGCCCTGCTCGGAGGACTCGCTTCGGTGACACGTCATCTCCCGGCAGCGGCGTAGGACGACAAGCGTTCCAATCAGGATCGACACATTTTTCGTCACTGGCCCGAACGGATGAAACCACAGCAGGGCGTCGTACCAGGTCACCACGATGGTGATGGCGATCAATCCCACGACATGACTGGCGATGAGCGCGTACAACCAGCGGCCGCGCAACGGTAGCGCCGCAATGGCCGACAGCATCTGCGCCATCCCAACCATGCGCAGCAGCATCCCCGGATCGCCGACAGACAGCAACCTCGCCACGATTTCACGCAGTTCCTTCGGCTGAACCAGCAGCGCTGGCACCAGTCCTTCCGTGAACCAGATCAGAGCCATGCCGCAGCGCAGCAGCCACCACGCCCGCGGCGTCCAGCCTTCGCGCTCCAACAGCCACATGGTTCCGATCATCGACAGCAGCGGAAGATTTTTCCCCAGCACGCCGAATGGGTGCCACAACAGCGTCGGCTGCGTCACACCGAGGATAACGGTGAACGCCAGGATCATGACGGCCTGCAACAGCACCAACCAGGTCGCTGCCCGACCGAGCAGGACACGCAAACCGAGCAGCACCTCGCCGACACACGTCAGCACCATCACCCACGGCGGCAGGCCGAGCGGTTGCAGATATTTCGCACCCTCGTCTCGGTATTCGGGGTATAGCACGGCCAGGCCGGTCGTCAGCCAAATGAAGGCTATCCCGGCGTGCAGCCAACAGCTGTCGAGGAGGGCATCCCTGGATCGTTGTGTGGGCCACATGGCTCTCTCGGTTCGCTGAGATATCCGCTGGCGTTTCGCGCAACACCGGCAACCACACTTCACTCACCTTGGGTGCATTCCCGTTATTGCGGAGAACGAGTGCGATTTTGGTAGCCCGACGCGTTAGCGAGGGTTGCGACACAACCCTCGCTAACGCGTCGGGCTACCAAAATCGCCTACGCCGCAATAACGGGAATACACCCTGATGGCCTCTGCTGCTGGACATCGCCTTCAGTTTCGTCGATAATGCCTATCCGATCATTGTTCCGTAAAGGCCTTTCCTATGCCTGAAACACCTGAGCAGAAAGCCCGACGCGAGATCGACGTCAAACTTTCCGAGTCTGGTTGGCTCGTGCAGGACCGAGACGACCTCGACCTGACCGCAGGGCGCGGGATCGCTGTGCGCGAGTTCCCCATGAAGTCGGGCTTCGGGTTTGCCGATTACCTCCTCTATCTGGACCGCAAGGCTCTGGGCGCTGTGGAAGCCAAGGCCGACGGCACGCTCGCAGGCGTTGAGGCGCAGTCCGCCAAATACGCTGCCGGCCTCCCCGATAACCTTCCGGCACATCATCGTCCGCTGCCGTTTCTGTTCGAGTCGAACGGCTCGGTCAGCTATTTCACCAATGGTCTTGACCCATCGCCTCGCAGCCGGCAGGTCTTCAGTTTCCCGCGCCCCGAGACACTTGCGGAATGGATTGTCCAGCCGGCGCAGCTCCCGTGCCCGGTTGAAGCAGCTTCCCCTGCTCGACGAAACCGGCCTGTGGAAAGTGCAAATCCAGGCCATCGGCAGCCTGGAGGAATCTTTCGCCGACGCTGATCTGCGCCCCTTCGTCCAGATGGCCACCGGCTCCGGCAAGACCTTTACGGCGGTCAATGTCTGCTACCGGCTACTGAGTTCGGGGAGGCCAAGCGCATCTTGTTCCTCGTGGACCGGGGTAACCTCGCCAAGCAAGCCGAAGATGAGTTCGCTGACTTCACGCCGCCGGACGACCCGCGCAAGTTCCCGACGCTTTACACCGTCCAGCGGCTCAAGACGAACTCCATCAACCTCGCAGACCAAGGTCGTCATCACCACAATTCAGCGTCTGTACTCCATGCTGAAAGGCGAAACGGAGTTCGACGCGGCCAACGAAGAAGGCTCCGGCTTCGATTCGGCCAAACCGTGGAAGGGCAAGCCGCCCGATGTGGTTTACAGCGTGGGGATTCCACCCGAGGCCGGCCGTTTGGGATGTCTGAGTGGCTGGCCAAGACCGCCCGCCGCCTGGGTTTCGAAGCGAGCCTGCCTCCGCGCAGCCGACCGCGAAAGCCGCCGCCCGATCAACCGTCGCTATTCGATGGCGGTGAGGGCGCGGAAGAATTTCCCCATGAACAGCCCTTGCTACTGGACTAAAGTTCACGACCGTCAGAAGCGGGCGCGGCGCGGTGGTTACGATGTCACCTTTTGCCGCCCGTTGGCTAAGCTCGACTTCTGCCCTTTTTCGGAGGCAAGAAACCACGCATTTTACCAGGCTTCCGCATGTTGCGGGACGACTTTTTGCAAACCCTCGTATCGGGCGGGCGTTCAAGAAATCGGAAACGCCCAGAAATTACGCTGTCTTCGCCATATTGCCCAGCTTAAAAAGGGCAGAAGTCGAGCTTAGTGTCGCGTCGCATTCTTGCCAGAAACGGCCCCAAACACCATTTGGTGCTAGTCATTTCCGACAAAGAAACGTGCGAGCCTAGCCCTGTTTTCACCCAACACTCGCTATTCGACGATTAGAGTACCTGCCCGAATCTGTAGTTTGTACCTCGTTCCCTGTAGTCCGAATAGTTCCGCCCACATCCGCCGCAGCTTTCACCCGCCAGCAGGTCCCGCAAGACCCGAGCGACGAACCCGCCGCCGAGTTATTGAAACGTATCGCCGCCGAGAGGGAGGAGCGCGCCCGCCAAGCCGCCAGTGCCAAGCGGGCGAACAAGGCGTGTCGCACGGTGCCTTTCAAACGCAAAAAGGGCGAGTGAATGGCGTCATCCGGCCGTGTCTTGTGAAGCGCCCGCCCGCCCTGGTATAATCTCCCCAAAGGAGGTGCTGATCATGGCCACGGACACAACCACGAAGAAAAGTTGGGTTCAAAAGACGCCCGGCGTATGCGGCGGGCGGGCCTGCATCCGCAAAACGCGGATCACGGTCTGGGGCTTGGTAAACTCCCGCCGTCTCGGCACGGCGGACGATCAGATCCTGCGAAACATCGTGGGCCTGACCCCCGAGGACATGCAGGCTGCCTGGGATTATTACCGGGAGCATCCGGCCGAGATCGATGAGGACATCCGCGAAAACGAGGAAGACTAGCCCAGATGGCCAGACTCTATGCGGATGAAGATTTCCCGCTGCCGGTCTTCGTCTTGTCTTGTTCGGTCGTCAATCCAGGAAGGCCACGTTCTTCATCGCCTTCGACTGACCTTCCGTTGCGGTGACAAGGGAGGGTTGTTGCTCGCACTACGACCAGCGGCTCTCGTCATGCTTTGCGGACAGGAGGCCGGGCGATTCAAGAGCGGCGACAAATGTGCCGTAAGGATAGCGTCAATCGACAAACTGCACCGGCAAGTCAAAGTTGAGTTGAGTCACTGAGGGTCCTCCCGTTGGCCTGCCCCTCACGTCCGAAGGACTCGGCAGCTACGTCACCGTCTCGATCTGGCTCGGATCATTTACCTCGATGTACGGCCCCTTCTCCTTGCGGATCACGACGCCACGAACTCGGATCGTCTTGCCGCTGAAATGGGTGGTCGGGTCGTCAACGCCCGCCTCGCTGAACTTCGCCCGTCCAATCTCGGTCATGACCACACCCAGGTTTTTCGGATCACGGTAACTCGCCTCGGAGTCCAGGAAGACTTGCCGGGAGCCGGTGCAACACTTCGTCCTCTGGACGAGCATTTCCACCGTAACCAACTCGTTGACTCGCTTGATGGCTTCCACGGCGGACAGGTTCATCGCACACTCCTAAACAAAGACGCGGCGCTGCGAAACGTGGTCTACGAATGGGATTTCCCGGTCTGACCCCAATTCTCCCTGTTGAACTGCTCTGATCTTCCCCTGGGAATCGTCAGCGTATTCCACTTCTCCCCGGCGTGGATTCTGGCAACCTGAACGATCTGGCCGACGTGGTAGCAGGTGTGGCCCAAGGAGCGCTCCAGAGCCAGCGGCACGGAATGCGGTTCCCCACGGATCATGACGGTCTTTTCGAGGTCCTCCAGCTTCAGGCTTTTGAGCGTCTTCAGCAAACAGGCCCAGCCACGCTCCCACATCTCCAGCACTTCCGCCCGGCCGCTGAATGAGTCCACGAACTCGTCGTCTCGGTTCCGCCACGGCTTCTCGCCGTCCGTCGTCAGGAAGTCCGTCCAGCGGGAGGCCAGGTTTCCGGCGACGTGCTTCATGATGACGGCAATGGAGTTCGTGGTCGCATCGAGAGCGGTGTGGAGTTTGTCGTCCGGCACCTGCTCGACGGCTCGATCCGCCAGACGCTTGTTGGCCTCGAAGGAGTTGACGAGGGCAGACAGGAATTCAGCGGCGATGTCCATGTGTTATCCTCCGTCATCCATGGTGCGTCCGGCTACAGCCGTTACGATCCTGCCTTGTCCACCATTGCCCCGAAAGCATCTCGTGGAAAACCGTGGGTTTCGCCGTCATGCTTCAGCGCCGACATCGGGATTCTCTTGAGTCGGGAGCCGATCTCGGTCGGACTTGTCCGGGGCGTTGCCGTGCAGGTCTTCGTTCTTGGTTGGCATCACGCCGTACCTTTTTGAGTCGCCTACCCTCTCGCCGATTTCAACTCGGCCAGCACGCTCTCCACCGCCTTCGGCTCCGGGGGCTTGACGAGATGGTGGTTGAACCCGGCTTCCGCCGTGCGGCGGCGGTCTTCTTGCTGTCCCCAGCCGGTCAGCGCCGCCAGCACGACCTTCTCCAGGCCGGGCTGCTCCCGAATGCGGCGAGCGACTTCGTAGCCGTCCATCCCCGGCATCCCGATGTCCAGGAACACCACGTCCGGCGTGTAGGTCTTCGTCATCTCCAGCGCCGCCATCGCCGCTGTAGGCGACCCGGACCTCGTGGCCTTGCAGCCGGAGCAGCATGGCGAGGCTGTCGGCGGCGTCCTGGTTGTCATCCACGACCAGCAGCCGGTAGCCCGAAGGCGAAGGCGGCTGCTGCGGCTGCTCCCCGTCTCCCGGCTCACGATCCTGGTCGAGCGCCTGCGCCGAGAGCGGCAGCCGCACGACGAACTCGCTCCCCTTGCCCAGCCCCTCGCTGCGGGCCTCGACCGTCCCGTTGTGCATCTCCACGAGGTTCTTCACCAGCGTCAGGCCGATGCCCAGCCCGCCCTGCGCCTTCGTGGAGGCGTGGTCCACCTGCACGAACAACTCGAAGATGCGGGGGAGCATGTGCGGGGCGATGCCGATGCCGTTGTCCCGGACCCGCAGCACCGCCACGTCGCCCTCCCGTTCGGCCGTCAGCCAGATGCGACCGTTCGGCTCCGTGTACTTGGCGGCGTTGGTCAGGAGGTTGCCGACGACCTGGGCGAGCCGCACCGGGTCGGCGTCGAGCAGCAGGGATTCGGACGGGAGGCGGACGCTCAACTCGTGCCCCTGGGCGTCCACGAGCGGCTGCACCGTCTCGACCGCACGGGCGACGACCGTGGCGAGTTCCACCCGCTCCTTGCGGAGTTCGATCTTGCCCCGCATGACACGGGACACGTCCAGGAGGTCGTCCACCAGCCGCACCAGATGATGCACCTGCCGCTCCATCATGTCCCGTGACCGCTCGACCGTCTCCGCATCGACCCTGGGCATCTTGAGGATTTGCAGCGAATTGCGGATCGGGGCCAGCGGGTTGCGGAGTTCGTGGGCCAACGTCGCCAGGAACTCGTCCTTGCGGCGGTCGGCGTCCCGGAGCGCTTGGTAAAGCTGGGTGTTCTCGATGGCGACCGCCGCCCGGTGCGCCAGGTCCGTCGCCAGGGCGAGGTCCGCATCGGTGTACCTGCGGCCCGACTCGGCGGTGGCGAAGGTGAGGACGCCGAGCGTGTTGCCGGAGACGACCAGCGGCACGCAGAGGTACGACTTCAGGCCGAGCGACCGGATCAGGCGCAGGTGTCGCTCGTCCTTCGCCCCCTGCACGAGCAGTTCGTCGGTGATCTCGCTGACGATCTCCGGCTTGCCCGTGCGGAGGACGGCGAAGGCTCCGCCCGGCGCTTGCGGGTCGGGCGGATACTGCCGCATCAACTCGTGCACGAGGGCGATCTTCTCGGGGTCTTGGTGGGCGACGGCCAGCCGCCGCAGGGTTCCGTCGTCGTTCGCCACGTCCACGGCGGACCAGTCGGCGAAGTACGGCACCGCCAAGTTCGCCACCTTCTGCAAGGTGCTTTCGTAATCCACCACGCCCGCCAGGGCGGCGCTCGCCTCGGCCAGAAAGCGTGAGGACTCCTCGGCCCGCTTTTGCTCGTCGATGTCGGTGCTGGTGCCGAACCAGCGGGCGACGGCTCCCGCTTCGTCGTGGACGGCCACGGTTCGGATGAGATGCCAGCGGTAGGACTGCTGCCGTCGATCCAGCAGCCGGACCTCCATCTCGAACGGAGCGCCGCTGCGGAGAGAATCGGCCCAACGCTCGGCGGCGGGCGGGGCGTCGTCGGGATGGAGAATTCGTCCCCAGCCGTCGTTCCCCGTCGTCTCCGGCAGCCCGGTGAACTCGTACCAGCGGCGGTTCTGGTAGTCGATCTCGCCGTCCGGTCGGGCCGTCCACACGATCTGCGGCATGGCGTCGGCAAGCTGGCGGAACCGCTGCTCGCTCTCTCGAAGTTTCTCCTCCTGCCGCTTGCGCTCCGTGATGTCCATATTGACGCCCATGATGCGCACGGGCTTATCATGATTATCCTTGAAGACATGCGCTCTGGTTTCGAGCCAGTGAACGCTGCCATCCGGCCAGATCACCCGAAACTCCGAGAAATACTCGCCCGTTTCCAGCGCACGCCGAACGTCCTGTTCCGCCTTGGGCAAGTCATCGGGATGGAGCAACTTGGCCCATCCCTGATAGCCGCCCTCAAATCCACCGGGCGGCAGGCCGTAGAGTGCCTCGATTTCAGGCGACCACTTGTTTTCGTCGGTGAGCGAGTTCCACTCCCAATGACCAATTTTGCCGATCTTGTGAATGAGTTGCAGAAGTTCTTGATTCTTGCGACTCGCCTGTGCCGCCGCCTCTTTGCTCGGACACGTCCCGAAACACCAGCACGCTGCCGACGACGTTGCCCTCGGCGTCCCGGATCGGGGCGGCGCTGTCGTCAATCGGGCGCTCCGTGCCGTCCTTGGCGATCAGGACGGTGTGGTTCGCCAGCCCGACGATCACGCCTTCCTTGAGCGCCCGCAGCGCCGGGTTCTCGACCGGCTGGCGGGTGTCCTCGTTGACGATGCGGAACACGTCGTCCAGAGTGCGGCTGGGCCGCTTCCTCGGTCTTCCAGCCGACAAGTTCCTCGGCGACCGGGTTGAGGAAGTCCACCCGCCCCTCGGCGTCGGTGCTGATGACGGCATCGCCGATGCTCGCCAGCGTGACGTGCAGCCGCTCCCGCTGCTCCTGGATGAGCCGGGCGTTCTCTTCGGCCACACGGCGGGCCGCTGCTTCTTCCACGAGGCGGCGGGCGTTCTCCTCCGACTTCTTCCGCTCGGTCATGTCCCTGGTGATCTTCGAGAAGCCCCGCAAGTTCCCGGCCTCGTCGTGCAGCGCCGTGATGACGACGTTGGCCCAAAACTGCGTGCCGTCCTTGCGGACCCGCCAGCCCTCGTCCTCGAAGCGGCCTTCGGCCTGGGCGACCTTCAGTTCGTGGGCGGGCCAGCCCCGGTCGATGGCCTCCTGGGGGTAGAAGCGGGAGAAGTGCTGGCCGATGATCTCGTCGGCCCTGTACTGCTTGATCCGCTCGGCCCCGGCGTTCCACGAGGCGACGTGGCCCTGCGGGTCGAGCAGGAAGATGGCGTAGTCCTTGGCCCCTTCGACCAGGAGCCGGAACCGCTCCTCGCTGCGGCGCAGGGCTTCCTCGGCCTGCTTGCGTGCGGTCAGGTCACGGGTGACTTTGGAGAAGCCCTGCAAGTTGCCCTGACTCATCCCGCAGGGCCGTGATGACGACGTTGGCCCAAAACCGCGAGCCGTCCTTGCGCACCCGCCAGCCCTCGTCCTCGAAGCGGCCCTCGGCCTGGGCGACTTTCAGTTCGTGGGCGGGCCAGCCCCGGTCGATGGCCTCCTGGGGGTAGAAGCGGGAGAAGTGCTGGCCGATGATCTCCTCGGCCTTGTACCCCTTGAGGCGCTCGGCCCCGGCGTTCCAGGTGACGATCTGGCCCTGGGGGTCGAGCATGAAGATGGCGTAGTCGGTCGTCCCGTGGACCAGCAGCCGAAGCTGGTCGGCCTCGTGCCTCGCCCGCTGCTTGTCCTGGAACAGTTCAACGAACCCCCGGACCTTGGCTTGGAGGGCGACCGGCAGCAGCGGCTTCACCAGGAAGTCCACTGCGCCGAGCGCGATACGCTTCTTCCGTTTGCGAGCGGTCGATGTCGCTGGCGGTGAGGAAGATGATGGGCGTGTGCCGGGAGCGCTCGTCGGCCCGGATCGCCCTGGCCGTCTCGAAGCCGCCGATCCCCGGCATCAGCACGTCGAGCAGGACGACGGCGAACTCGTCAGTCTGGACCCGCTGGAGGGCTTCTTCGCCAGAGCGGGCTTCCACGAGGTTCTGGCCCAGGTCTTCGAGAATCGCCCGCAACGAGAGCAGGTTGGCCGGGTTGTCATCCACCAGGAGAATGCTGGCCTTCGGCTCGGACGGCTCGCTCCGAGAGAGGCCCAGGGGTTCCGACAAGTCCGCCATATGCCGCCTTCTTGGGTAAAATCATCGCTGAACCAGCGTTAGCTCAGGCCGTTCGCTCACCGAGCGGCATGGTTCAAAAACAGGCCGGCTTGGGTAACACTGTTGTAGGACGGCCTTCCCAGGCCGTCCGCTCCGCCTCGGACGGCCTGGGAAGGCCGTCCTACAACAGTGTTACCCTGATATGAACCATGCTCACCGAGCGTCAGACGCAAAGAGCTATTTTACCGAAGGATGCCGTCGCCGACAGGCTGAAAGGCTACCGTGGCGGCGGCATGAGTCTGGTACGCTGACTGAGAAGCACACGAAGCAGGCGAGAGAACAACATGTCTGTCCCCGACCATTCCACCTGCGAGTCCATCTACGCCGGCCAAGCGCCGTGGGACATCGGCAGTCCGCAGAAAGCGCTCATCGACTTTCTTGTCGTCCTTTTTCGGGAAGAAGGCGTCCTGGTACTGCTTGAAAAACGTCCGGATAGGGCCGTAGTTGCCGTCCACCGTATTTTCTTTTTCTTCCTTCTTATCCTTTTTGTCCTTGTCGCCGTTCGCCTCCTTTTTATCCTTGTCGCCGTTCGCCGCGCCATTTTGCTTGGGAGGCGTGGCGGGCGGCGGATCGGAAGCTGTCCACGGCGGCGCCACGGGCGGCGATGTCGGCGGAACCGTGCCTATTTGCTGCAAGAGCGCCGGGCCCGGATTGTTGATCGGTGGAAGCTCGGTAGGCATGGCAGCCGATCGTACCTGGCCAACCGTCAACGTGATCCCGATGAGGAAATGAGGAAGCATGGACGGAATCCCACGCTAATGCGAGAATTGTCGCTCCGACTATACGTTCGGAGTGGAGAGGAAGCGGCTGGGTACGATGAATGATCGGATTACTCGGCAAGGATTCTGTAGTCCACCTGAGCGACATCTTCGTTGCAGCCAGAAAAGTTGACCCATCTTGCATTTTGCATGTCGGCTCTGGCGAAACGCACGATCGATATCCGTATTGTCCATCCGAGCCGGAAGCGTCCGCGACTGAGGCCCAACCGCCGCTTACGCTTCCGGCTCGATCAGGATTTATTCGGAGGGCGGCACGACTTCTGCAAACGTCACCGGCCGCGCCCCGCCTGAGGTGACTGACAGCGGCTGGGTAACCGCTTCGGAAAGCGAGGGCGGGGCGTTGTTCGCAGAACCGCGCGAAACGGGGAGGTGGGCGAGGCAATCATGATTCCGATAGAATGAGATCAATCGGACGACCCTCTGAACGGAGAGTTCCCCATGACGCAGCCCGGCGAACCACTCTCCGAAGGCGGCGCCGCCGGCTCCCACCTTCCGCTCCGAGTGGCGGTCGCAGCTCCTCCCCCTGCTCATCAGCGTCCCGCTGCTGACGCTGCTGACCGGCGCCGCCTTCCCGATCGTCCTGGCCGGCCTCGCCCGTCCGCTGTTCCCGCACCAGGCCGACGGCAGCCTCGTCGTGCGGGATGGCGTCGTCGTCGGCTCCGAGCTGATCGGCCAGAACTTCTCGGGCCGCGGCTACTTCCACTCCCGCCCCTCGGCGGCCGGCGACGGCTACGATGCCACGGCCTCCGGCGGCACCAACCTCGGCCCGGCCAACCCGAAGCTCCGCAAGGACGTTGCGGGCAGTTGGCGGAAGCCTACCGGCGCACGCAACGGGCTGCCCCCCGATGCCGCCGTCCCATCGACGCCGTCACGCGCTCCGGCAGCGGACTCGACCCGCACATCAGCCCGGCGAACGCGGCGTTGCAGGTGCCGCGCATCGCCCAGGAGCGCCGCACTGGAGCGAAGGGACGTTCGCCGACTCGTGGCCGAACACACCTACGGCCGGCAGCTCGGCTTCCTCGGCGAGCCCGCGCGTGGCGGTGCTCGCCCTCAACCTGGCCCTCGACCGGGCCGACGCCGCACCGCTTCCGCACGGCGTCTGACGCCGTCTGACCGGCATGCCCTCCTGAGCGACCGAACATGTGCGCTGGCTCGAATACGCCGTCTTCCTCGGCCTGGTCGTGGCGCTGGCCCGGCCGGTCGGCCTCTACCTGGCCCGCGTCTTCGCGGGGCAACCCACCTTCCTCGGACCGGCTGCTGCGGCCGGTGGAGGCGCTGCTCTATCGCCTGCTGGGCGTGCGGCCGGAGCGGGAGATGACGCCGGCGGTCTACCTGCTTTCCTTCCTCGCCTTCAGCGCCCTGGGCACGGTCCTGCTGTTCGCTGCTGCTGCTCGGTCCAGCAGTGGCTGCCCGGCGGGCCCGACGAGCGTTACCTGACCACGCCGATGACGCCCGACCTGGCGGCGAACACCGCCGTCAGCTTCTCGACCACGACGACCTGGCAGGCGTACGCCGGCGAATCGACGCTGCGCTACCTGACCCAGCTCGTCGGCCTGGTCGCGCAGAACTTCCTCGCCGGCGCGGCCGGCCTGGCGGTGGGCATCGCCTTCATCCGCGGGTTCGCCCGCGAGCGGTCGGCGACGCTCGGCAACTTCTGGGTGGACCTGGTCCGCGGGCTGCTGTGGGTGCTGCTGCCGCTGTCGCTGGTCGGCGGCCTGGTGCTGGTCTGGCAGGGGGTGCCGCTCAACCTGGCCGCCGTATGTCGAGGCGCAGACGCTGGAGGGGCGGACGCAGACGATCGCCCAGGGGCCCGTCGCCGCCCTGGAGTTCATCAAGAACCTGGGCACCAACGGCGGCGGCTTCTTCAACGCCAACGGCGCCCATCCCTACGCGAACCCGACGCCGCTGGCCAACTTCCTCGGCTTGCTGGCCATCGCGGTGCTGCCCGCGTCCTTGCCGATCACCTTCGGCCACATGGTCGGCCGGCCGCGCGCCGGCTGGCTGCTGCTGGCGGTCATGGTCGTGCTGTTCGTGGCCGGCCTGGTGGTGTGCGACCTGGCCGAGCAGCACGTCCCGCCGCGCCTGGCCGATCTCGGCGTGGCCGGCGGCAACATGGAAGGGAAGGAGGTGCGCTTCGGCGTCGGCGGACTCGGTGCTGGCGGCGGTGGTCACCTCGAACGGCGCCACCGGCTCGTACAACTCGATGCACGACTCCTATCAGCCGCTCGGCGTGCTGGTGCCGCTGGTGAACATGCTGCTGGGCGAGGTGACGTTCGGCGGGCTGGGGACCGGCCTGTACAGCATGGTGATGATCGCGCTGGTGGGGGTCTTCATGGGCGGGCTGATGGTCGGCCGCACGCCGGAGTACCTCGGCAAGACGATCACGACCGCCGAGGCGAAGCTGATCGCTTTGTACGCCCTGCTGACGCCGCTCGTGGTGCTGCCGCTGACCGGCCTGGCGTCGCCACCGACGCCGGCCGGGCGGGCCTGGTCGACCAACGGCGGGCCGCACGGCTTCACGGAGATTCTGTTCGCCTACGCCTCGTGCATGGCCAACAACGGCCAGACCATGGCCGGCCTGAACGCCAACACGCGTCTTCTACAACCTCACGACCGTGGTCGCCGATGGCGGCGGGCCGGTTCGGCCTGGCGGCCCTGGCGCTGGCCCTGGCCGGCCGGTTCGCCGCCCAGGGCCGCAAGCCGGCGACCATCGGCTCGCTGCCGTGCGACACGCTGACCTTCGGCGTGCTGGTGCTCGGCACGGTGGTGCTGGTGGGGGCACTGTGCTTCCTGCCCGCACTGGCCCTCGGGCCGGTCGCCGAGAATTTCCAGCCGTAGGCCGCGGCGGCATTAGACATGAATTGAAACGCGCCCCGAGCGTAAGCGAGGCGGTCGAAGCCCAGCCCCCTCGCTTGCGCTCGGGGCTGGTCACAACGTTGTGAAACCGCCTCGAAGCCAGCTAGACGTTAGCCGTCGGCGATCCTATTTTTTCTGGTAACGAGCCCTCAGTCCCGAGAAGCTACGAGCCGCGGCCGTTAGGGAGCGTTGGCTCCTGGCCTCTCGCCATTGCTCCCGGACGGTCGCGGCTAGTCAATCCCTGACCAAAGTGTGAAGGAAGGCTGTATGAGTTCCTCGAACATGCGGCACGCAGCCATTCAGGCCGTCGCCAGCACAACCTACAACCTGCATCGGGTCGATTTCAAGAACAAAGCGGTCAAGGACATCTTCGGCGTCATGGTCTTCAGCGAGGCCGTGCAGCAGGAACGCCTCCCGAAGCCGATTTTCAAGGCGCTGCAGCAGCACCATCAAGCAGGGTGTGCCGCTCGAAGCGAACATCGCCGACGCCGTCGCCAACGCCATGAAGGACTGGGCGATCGAACATGGTGCCACCCACTTCACGCACATCTTCCAGCCGATGACCGGCCTGACCGCCGAGAAGCACGACAGCTTCCTCGCACCGACCGGCGATGGCCGGGCCATCATCGAATTCAGCGGCAAGGAACTGGTCCGAGGCGAACCCGACGCCTCGTCGTTCCCCTCCGGCGGCATCCGCGCCACCTTCGAGGCCCGCGGCTACACCGCCTGGGACCCGACCAGCCCGGCTTACGTCTACGAAAGCCCCAACGGCTCCACGCTCGTCATCCCGACCGCTTTCGTCAGCTGGACCGGCGAAGTCGCTCGACAAGAAGACGCCGCTGCTCACGCTCGATGGAAGCGCTCTCGACCCAGGCGCTGCGCATCCTCAAGCTGTTCGGCAACAAGGACGCCAAGAAGGTCTTCACGACCGTCGGCCCGGAGCAGGAATACTTCCTGATCGACCAGCACTTCTACTACCTGCGCCCCGACCTGATCAATGCCGGCCGGACGCTGTTCGGCGCCATGCCGCCCAAGGGCCAGGAGCTGGAAGACCAGTACTTCGGCGCCATCCCCGAGCGCGTGCTGGCGTGCATGGCCGACTGCGAGGCGCAGCTGTTCAAGCTGGGCGTCCCGGTCAAGACGCGGCACAACGAAGTCGCCCCGAGCCAGTACGAGATCGCGCCGATCTTCGAGGACTCGAATCTCGCCACCGATCATCAAATGCTGACGATGGAGATCATGCGCAAGACGTCGCCGCAGCTACGGCCTGGTGACGCTGCTTCCACGAGAAGCCGTTCGCCGGCATCAACGGTTCCGGCAAGCACAACAACTGGTCGATGTCCACCGACGCCGGCGAAAACCTGCTCAACCCCGGCGACACGCCGCACGACAACGCCCAGTTCCTCGTCTTCTGCTGCGCCGTCATCCGGGCCGTGGCCAAATATCCCGAGATGCTGCGCGTCTCGGTGTGCGGTGCGGCCAACGACCACCGCCTCGGCGCCAACGAAGCGCCGCCGGCGATCATCTCCATCTTCCTGGGCGACCAGCTGCAGGACGTCATCGATCAGCTGGAGAAGGGGCCGCCGAAGTCCACGAAGCAGGGCGGCTTCATGGAGATCGGCGTCTCGGTGCTGCCGAAGCTGCCGCGCGATGCCGGCGACCGCAACCGCACCAGTCCGTTCGCGTTCACCGGCAACAAGTTCGAGTTCCGGGCTGTCGGCGGCTCGCAGTCGATCGCCGGGCCGAACACGGTGCTGAACACCATCGTCGCCGAGTCGCTCGACTATCATGGCCACCAACCTGGAGAAGGCGACGGCTGCCGGTCAAGGACCGTTGAACAAGGCCATCCAGGAGCTGCTGCCCGGCATCATCAAGGAGAGCAAGAAGGTGTCTCTTCAGCGGCGACAACTACACCGCCGAGTGGCACGCGGAAGCCGAGAAGCGCGGCCTGCCGAACCTGCGCAACACCGTCGGACGCGCTGCCGGTCATCATTCGCAAGGACACGATCGACCTGTTCACGAAGTACAAGGTCTACAGCGAGCGTGAACTGCAGAGCCGCTTCGCCATCCTCAGCGAGAACTACGTCAAGACGGTGAACGTCGAGGGCCGGCTGATGGTGATGATGGCGAAGACGCATGATCCTGCCGGCGGCGACTCAAGTACCAGGCCGACGTGGCCGGCGCCGTCAACGCGACCAAGGCGGCCGGCGTGGACAATTCGGCCCAGGCCGAACTGCTCAAGAGCCTGACGGCGACGCTGACCGAGTTCCAGAAGGCGACGGCGGCGCTGGAACACGCCCTCGGCCATCACGCCGACGGGCGAGCCGTTGGACCACGCCAAGTATTTCCGCGACAAGGTGCTGCCGGCCATGACGGCGCTGCGCGGCGCTGGGCGACAAGCTGGAGACGATGGTCGCCGACGATATACTGGCCGCTGCCGACGTATCGGGAGATGCTGTTCATTCAAGTAAGGCGCCATACGCAAGATTACATGGCGTACCCTTCTCCCACTGTACTCAGGGGAGAGGGGTCGCTCCTGTCGCCCGGGCTCGCCCGCTGGACTCAGGGGAGAGGGGTCTGCTCCTGTCTCGCCCTCTCCCCTGCCCTCAGGGGAGAGGGGTACGTTTCCTGTCCCCTCTCCGGGCCTGTAGGCTCACGGGGAGAGCGGGTCGCCTCCTGTCTACCCGTCTCCCCTCGTGACTTTCCAGGGGAGTAGGGTCGTGGGGTTGACGGTGGTGAGAACCTGCGCAATGTCTTCGCTCATCCCACTCATCCCCCGACCCCTCTCCCCTGAGTACAGGGGGAAGGGGAGAAGAAAATCTGTCGCTCGCCGAACCACTTTTCCGGCCTTTCCTCTGAGCGTATAATCCCCTGTTGCCCGTCCTGTTTTCGCTCCTCTGACTGACGGTTGTGGCGAATCTGCCGATTTTCCAGTCCAGGCAAACTGAAATCTTCACGTCGATTGGGCAAAGTCTATCGCTTCGGACGCTGGCGTCGTTTTCAATAGCGCTGTCGCGGTTTTGTTGTGTTTCAATTGGAGGCTGACGCGATGGTGTCCGGTGCCGATTATGTTGTATTGTCTCGGGAATCTCCGAACGCTTCGCTCAACTCCGATCGGTGCCGACTGCTCCTCGTCGCCCCGGACGCCGATCGCCGTGCTTTGCGGCTGCTGAATCGGCGTATCGCTGCCGGACTGGGAGGTGGTCGAGGCCGAGGGCGTGGACCGAGCGCGGTTCGCCCAGCGGATGGACCCTTGCGACGTGCTGATGCTCGACGCCGAGCCTGGCGCGGCAAACCGGCGCGCTGGATTGGCTCGACGAGATCCAACCCTTTCCGATCGCGCTTCTCACGGATGACGACGCCGACTTCCTGTGCGCCACGGTGGAGAACGGCGTGACACACTGGCTGCCGCGCGCGCTGGCGCTGCGCCACCCGCGCTGTTGACGGCCGTGCTCGCGCCTGGCGGCACAGACGGGGGAGCTACATCGCCGATTACGCGCGGCCGACGACGAACTCGCCGACTGCCGCCGTCAGGTGAGCCGGCTCGTGAACCGCCTGTGGGAGACGGTGCCGTCCGATCTGGGGACGAACTGGTTCACGCAGCGACACATGCTGGAACGCTTGCAGGAAGAGGTAGGCGCGGGTGAAACGCCACGGCGGCCCGCTGACGGTAATCCTGGGCGAACTTCTCCCGGAGGCACGGGAAGAAGAAGAAATGGACGACGACCTGACGACGTGGACGGCGGAGCAAGTTGCCCGTTGGAAGTGCCGCAGCGACGTGGCCGGCCAGTACGGTCCGCACGGCTTCATGATGGTGCTGCCGCGAACCTCCGCACCAGGAGCGTTCGTCTTCTGCGAACGGTTACGAACTTTGCTGGAGCAAGACGCCAGCCCTCTGCGCGGACCGCTGCGGGCCTGTTTCGGCGTCGCAGCCGTGGACGGAGAGGAAAACACGACGATTACGAAACTGCTGCGCCGGGCGGAGGAGCGGCTGGAGGAGGCGAAGGAGAGCCGGGCGATGAGTTGACCCGGTTCTTGGAGCGGCGAAGATACCGATCCTCCAGCGCGAACCCGCACGCCGTTCCAAACGAGAAAATGCCGGCGAATAGCAGCATGACCGACCACGAATCACTCTTTATCTGCTTCTCGACGTGAAACTGATCCTCCGGTCCGATCGGCGAAGCGATCGGACCCCATTCGGCGTCGAACGCCTCGTAGAAATGCGGGTCGTCGAGATTTGCACCTTCACGGATGTGTTTCGCCTCATATTGCTGATACGCTTCTTGATACCGTTGGCCGAACGCAAGTTCCTTGTCAAAACGCGGACGCAAGGCGTCGCGCCGTTCGCCGGCAATTGCTCCTCGATCAGCGCCTGGCGTTTTCGACAATGCGCCGTACATTGGTCGCGATCGCGGGATCCGAGTTGAAATGTCGCGCCCAGATTCGCCGCGCGCTCATAGGCGCACCAGGCAATGTAACGCTGGCCCACGCGCAGCATGATTTCGCCCAGGGCAAGAGCAAAATGCGGATTCGCTCCGCCGCCGTAGCGCCACATGCCGACAATGCCAAGGGTCGGTTCGTCGAAGGGGACTGGCTTCTCATGATCGGACACGACCTCACACGCCCAGTCCTCTTCCGCTCCCACCTTTCTCATATCCATTCGCAACAACTCGGCGCTTTCGCCATACGAATTGTTCAGGTGCTCAGTCTGCAAGAAACGTCCGACCTGACGCGATTTCCCTGCTTTCCCCCACAGCGATTTGGGATCGAAACAACTTAACCTGGTCGAACCAAATTCCTGGTCCAAACGATTTCCGATCATGTCATAGCGCGTTAACAGCGTCGGATCGTCGACCGCCACCAGGAAAAACTCCAGGAGCACTGCCTGCCATACTTCGCGGCCGAAGTGCGCTTCCGGGTTGGAAATCATCGATGCGCGGACCAGCTTCAGACCCTCGTTCAGACGGCGCTTCGTCGCGGGAAGGTCGGCGAAGCCTTCTTCCATCTGCCAGAGAATCAGAAACGTGCCGAGGTTGGCCTGCGTCGAATAGAGATCGCGGCCCTTGAGGCCGGCTGCCTCCTGTTGCCGCTGCTTTTCGCGCATCAGGCTGACGGCCTCTTCGTGTTTGCCGAGCCGTTCCAGACCTACGCCGAGGTCGTCCTTCAGGGCAAAGTACGCCGGCGTCGGTGCCTCGCCCTGCCGGCGCCCTGCGTCCTCTTCCGAGAGAGCACGGCGGGCGAGGCGATTGCGTTCCTCGTAGTAGTCGCGGCCGTGCTTGGGATAGCGCTCGTGGATGACGTCGTGAACCATCGCGAAGCGCAGTGAGATGCCGCCTTCATACTTCGGGATGTGGTGCGGCAGTGGAAAGACGCTCGTCACCGTTCGCGGGGAACTGAATGCGATCGCGGCCAGCGCGCCGATCGGCACCATCAGCACGACGATAATCGGGCGGATCACACGATCTGGAATATCCACGATAAACAGGCGCATGATTCCTCCTGGGAAGGAAGGCATTCAACGCCAGTCGGTCACGGTTTCCGGCGAGGCAACACGGTGACGGTCACGGCCCCGATGAGCAGCATCGCTCCGACCGACGTCGCGCCGACGGTCAGCAACCGGTTTTCGGTCGGCGTCGGAGACGTTTCCGGCGCGGTATTCTTCGGGACCTGTTGGTCGATGTAGCGCGATTTGAATTCCTTCTCCGCCTTGTCGCTTTCGCGGTCGTTGATGCAGGCCGTAGCGGCCGAGGCTAAAAAGCCGAGCAGGATCAGCGCGCCGAACAGCCGGATCGGGTTATGCGTCATGTTTGCACCGTTTCGCGGAAGAATTGGCGAGCCGAGCGGCGTAAGCCGCCGGTTACTTACCGGTAACCCGGCGGCTTACGCCGCTCGGCTCGCCGGAAGGCTCACTTCGCCGTGTCAAAGCGCTTGCCCACTGCGGCCCAGTTGACCACGTTCCACCACGCATCGACGTAATCGGCACGCCGGTTCTGATACTTCAGGTAGTAGGCGTGTTCCCAGACGTCGATGCCGAGGACCGGCGTCTGGCCGACCATGAGCGGGCTGTCCTGGTTGGCGGTGTTGGTGATCGTCAGTTTGCCGCCGGCCACGACAAGCCATGCCCAGCCGCTGCCGAAGCGACCCAGGGCGTTCTCCTTGACGACCTTCTTGAAGTTGGCGAGATCGGTGAACGTCGACTTGATCGCATCGGCGAGCTTGCCCGACGGTTCGCCGCCGGCCTTCGGTCCCATGATCTCCCAGAACATGGTGTGATTGGCGTGGCCGCCGCCGTTGTTGATCACCTTCTGGCGGATGCCTTCCGGCACGCTGCCGATCTCGCGCAGCAGCTGCTCGATCGGCTTGGCCTGGAGAGCGGCCTGGCCTTCCAGAGCGGCGTTGAGGTTGTCCACGTACGCTTTGTGATGCTTGCCGTGGTGAATCTCCATCGTCATCTTGTCGATGGACGGCTCCAGAGCGTCGGTCGGGTAAGTTAGGGCAGGTAGGGTAAAGGCCATGGCATCCTCCTCATGATTGGTTATTGGGAGATTCTCCACTATCTAAATGGTATGCGCGTCGGCGCAACCGGGCAACCGCCGAAGCAACTCGTGAGACAGCCCCATGTCACCCAGCAGCAACGAACTGGTAGACGTGATCGACGAAGATGGCCAAGTGATCGGCACGGCAACGCGGGGTGAGATGCGCGCACGACGCTTGCCGCACCGCTGCGTCTATCTGCTGGTGTTCAACACACACGGCGATCTGTTCATCCATCTGCGGACAGCGACGAAGGACGTCTTTCCGTCGCACTGGGACGTGGCCGTCGGCGGCGTGCTATCACCCGGTGAGTCATTTGACGCCGGCGCAGTGCGCGAAGGCGGCGAAGAACTCGGCGTCCAGCTGGCGCCGCAGCCGCTGTTCCCGTTCCGCTACGCCGATGAGCGGACGATCGTTCAGGCGATGGTTTACCGTGCCGTCCACGATGGGCCATTCCGGCTTCAGGTTGAGGAGATCGTCCGTGGCGAATTCGTGTCCGTGACGGAGGCTCTTCTCCGCGCCGAACGGGAGCCGTTCTGTCCCGACGCGCTGAGGGTGCTGGAGGAGTACCTGCGAACATCTGGGCGGGAGAAGACGCGACGGTGAGGAACCGGACCCAAGGCGAACGGCAGGACAACAAGCGGGAGGGGTGCGCCCAGGTGGCAAGACGGACTATAACGGAAGGGGCAGCAAGTGTTACGGGATGCCCCAAAACGCCCCGAAAACTATTATGCGATTCTCATAAATATGCGCCAAACCTAGAAAAGGCGCAGATCGCGTAACAGTTTATCAGTAGGGAGGTCCCCCCTGTTACGTGTTACGAGACCCCCAACGGGTAGGTTTGACCCTTCCGCTCGCCTTACCGCCGCCGCTCGTCGTTTGAATTTCGCCTTGGCGGCGGATACGATAGTACTGTTTCGTCCTCCCGCCGTGAGACCGCTCATGTTCCGCCTTCCCACCACAATCTGTCTCTACTGCATCACGCTCGTCCTCTTGCCGTCGATCGTCCGCGCCGACACCCCGGTCAGTTTCCGCAATGAGGTCATGGCCGTCCTGTCGCGCGGCGGCTGCAATCAGGGGGCGTGTCACGGCAACCAGAACGGCAAGAACGGCTTCAAACTGTCGTTGCGCGGCGAGGCACCCGATTTCGACTTCACTCGTCCTGACTCGCGACCAACTCGGCCGTCGCACCGATCGTCTGAATCCAGCCGCGAGCCTGATGCTCACCAAGGCGACGGCCACCGTTCCGCACGAGGGTGGCAAACGCTTCGACGTCGGCTCGCCCGAGTACGAGATTCTGCGCCGCTGGATCGCCGCGGGGCTGAACCCTGACTCCGGACGATGCGCCCCGATTGCGTCGCTCGATGGTGACGCCGGCCGAGCGAGTGCTGATCGAGCCGGCCGACCGTGTTGCAGCTCCGTGTCGTGGCCATGTTCAGCGACGGCCGGGAGCGCGACGTGACCGGCCTGGCCGTCTTCGATTCGTCGAACCTTGTGGCCCGCACCGGGCGTGACGGCGTGGTGATGCGTAATCGTCCCGGCGAAACCACCATCCTGGTGCGCTACCTGGATCGGCAGGCGACGGCCCGGCTGGCCTTTGTGCCCGAGCGCGCCTGGCTTTGTCTGGCAGCGACGTGCCGCCGAGTTAACGACATCGACCGCCATGTCTTCGCCAAGCTGCGGACACTGCGCATCCAGCCGTCGGACCTCTGCTCCGATAACGTCTTCCTGCGCCGCGCTTACCTCGACGCCATCGGCACGCTGCCGACCGCCGTGGAAACCCGCCATTTCCTCGCCGACGGCAGGCCGAACAAGCGTGCCCTGCTAATCGACGCGCTGTTGCAACGGCCGGAGTTCGCCGACTTCTGGGCGTTGAAATGGGCCGACCTGCTGCGCAGCGAGGAGAAGGTGCTGGATCGAAAGGGCGTGCTGGTCTTCCAGAAATGGATTCGGCAGAGCATCGCCGAGGGCAAGCCGCTCAACGAATTTGCCCGCGAGTTGATCGCCGGCCGCGGCAGCACCTACGCCGAGCCGGCCGCTAACTTCTATCGCGCCCTGCGCGATCCGCAGGCCCGAGCCGAAGCCGTGGCCCAGGTCTTTCTGGGCATGCGCATGCAGTGCGCCCGCTGCCACAACCATCCGTTCGAGCAGTGGACGCAGACCGATTATCACAGCCTGGCCGCCTTCTTCGCGCGCGTGCAGTATCGCGTCGTCGAGAACAACCGCAAGGACCGTCTCGACAAGCACGAGTTCGACGGCGAGCAGATCGTCTACCTCGACCGCGAGAGCGAAGTGACGCACCCGCGCACGCGGCGAGGTGCTGCGGCCGCTGTTTCCCGGTGCCGAGACGCCCGATCTTCGCCCAGCGACGCCGACCGTCTCCGGCCATCGCCGATTGGGTGGCCGAACCCGAACAATACCTTCTTCGCCCGCGCCCAGGCCAACCGCGTCTGGTATCACCTGCATGGGCCGCGGCATCGTCGATCCGATCGACGATTTCCGCGCCACCAACCCGCCGGTGAACGCTCCGCTGCTCGACTGCCCTGGCGAAGGACTTCGCCGAGCACCGCTTCGACCTGCGGCATCTCGTCGGCACGATCATGAATTCGCGGACGTACCAGCTGTCCGCCGCTCCCGAACGAGACGAACCGAGACGACGAGACGAACTTTGCGCACGCCCTGGTTCGGCCTTTACAAGCGGAAGTGCTGCTCGACGCCGTCTCCCAGGTCACCGGCGTGCCGGCGACAGTTCCACGGCTTCCCCCTGGGGACCTGCGCACGTGCAACTTCCGGGCGTCGGCGCCTGCGCGGGTCAAAGGCGAACGACCGACCGACGCCGAGCGCTTCCTCACGGCGTTCGGCAAACCGATCCGCCTGCTGACCTGCGAATGCGAGCGCTCCGAAGACACGACGCTAAACCAGGCGTTCCAACTCATCACCGGCCAGATGCTGAACGACATGCTGGCCGAGCCGGACAACCGTCTCGGCCGTCTGCTCGCCGCAGGCAAGCCGATGGCGGACGTCGTGGAGGAGTTGTACCTCACGGCCCTGTCGCGGCCGCCGAGTGACGCTGGAGCAGGACGCCGACGCTGGCGATGATTGCGAAGGCGAAGGATCGGCGTGCGGCGCTGGAGGACCTGGTGTGGGGGTTGGTGAACGCGAAAGAGTTTTTGCTGCGGCGGTGACTCATCGGCTTGGGGATGACCAAAAAGGAGACGTCAATGAAAGCGTTGGAGTTCACAGCCCCGTTCAAACCGGACGGCACAATCTCTGTCCCCGTGCCTGTTGCGGCTCAACTTGCGCCAGGTCAGCAACTGCGAATTCTGGTGCTTGTGGAAGACGACGAAGAGGAGGACGCAGACTGGTATCGAATGGCGGCCCAGGGGTTCTTCCGTGGATATGATGAAGGGGACGCGATCTATGATCAACTACCAGGTGGGTGATCTGATCCTCGTCGATTTCCCTTTCGGAGCGAGGGGTGAGTCGAAAATTCGCCCCTCGATGGTATTGTTGGACACGGGAGATAACGACGTCCTCACGCGCGAGTCACGACCAAGATTTACTCGACGCCTTGTGATGTCTTCCTGAACGAGTGGAAGCAGGCCGGATTGATCGCACCCTCGTGTGTCCGCTTGCACAAGCAGGCCACCCTCGAGAAGACAACGATTCTGCGACAACTCGGCCACGTCGGGCCGAACGACCGGCCATTGATATCGGTAATCCTTCACCAACTGTTTGCCGCGTGGTGAGCGCCGGTCATTGCGAATTAGTCGAGTGACGCCGATGAACGCCTTCGAATTTGAGTCGGAACTGCATCATCAGGATCAACTCACGATTCCTGCGCACTGTAGCAGTCCAGCTCAAGGAGGGTCAGCGGGTTCGCGTCGTCATACTGGTCATGGAAACGGATGCGGATTCCGCGGTTGAGATGCCTCCTCCGCCTTACGCCAAGTTCGCTGGGACGTGGGACCCGAATGATCCTCGGATCGAAGAATGGAAGAAGGCCGTCGAGCAGTACCGTCGGGAAGTCGATGCCGATCCAAACATCGCATAAATGAAGAGTTCGTGTCATGAATCAGATCGTCCGAGCCTTCGGTTGCGAGAACTTCAGCCGTTCCGCCCTCTCGCGCCGCCATCTGCTCAAGATCGGTGGTCTCGGTCTGCTCGGCCTTGCCGGGACGGCCACGGCGGCGAAGCGCAAGTCGCGCGCCAACGCCGTCATCTTCCTGCACCAGTGGGGCGGGCCGAGTCATCACGACACCTTCGACATGAAGCCCAACGCCCCCGAAGCCATCCGCGGCGAGTTCAAACCGATCGCCAGCAAGGTGCCGGGATTGCCCATCTGCGAACGGTTGCCGCACATGGCGCCGATCATGGACAAGGTCTGTCTCATTCGCAGTCTCCGGCACGAGATGAAGAACCACAACTCGGCCGGCTACTACAGTCTGACCGGCTACAACCCGCCGAGCGACGACCAGCGGCTGCGCGACTCGCGCGACCTCTTCCCGGCCTACGGCTCCGTGGTGGATAAGCTCGCCCCGGCCCGCGCGGGATGCCAACCTTCGTCGCCTATCCGCACACCATTAGCGACGGCTCGATCACGCCGGGACAGCACGCCAGCTTTCTCGGTAAGGCTCACGATCCGCTGCTCATCAAACTGGACCCGAACAGTGCCGACTTCCGCTTGCCCGAACTCGGCCTGCCCAGAAATCTGTCCGCCGAGCGCCTCGACAATCGGCGCGAAGTGCTGCGCCTCATCGACCGGCAGACGGAACTGCTGGAGTTCTCGGCGAAAGCGAAGGGCATCGACGAACAGTACGAACGGGCGCTGTCCATGCTGACGTCGTCAGCGGTGAAGAAGGCGTTCGACCTGTCGTCGGAGCCAAAAGCCGTGCGCGATCGCTACGGCCGAACCACCTACGGCCAGGGCTGTCTGCTGGCCCGGCGGCTGGTCGAAGCGGGCGTGCGGTTCGTCAACGTCTACTTCGCACCGTTCATCGGCGGTTGCGAGGGCGGTTGGGACACGCACGGCTTCAACGACAAGCCAATGTACCCGATCCTGAAAAAGTACCTGCTGCCGATGACCGATCAGACGCTGCCGACGCTGCTAGAAGACCTGGAGGCACGCGGCCTCCTGGAGACCACGCTGGTGGTCTGGGTCGGCGAGTTCGGCCGGTCGCCGCGCATCAATAACCTGGCGGGGCGCGATCACTGGCCGCAGTGCTACACCGCCCTGCTCGCCGGCGGTGGCGTCAAGCGCGGCTTTGCCTTCGGCGCTTCGGACAAGAATGGGGCTTATCCCAGCAGCGATCCGGTCCGGCCCGAAGATCTGTCGGCGACGATCTTCCACCTGCTCGGCATCGATCCGCGGACCGAGGTGCAGGATTCGCTCAACCGGCCGATGCCGATCAGTCCGGGAAGTGTGATCGAAGGGGTTCTGGCGTAGCTTGACCGCTTGCGGCTTAGCAGTTCTTGCTAAGCCGCAAGCGGCCACAAACGTCACTTCTTCTTTTTCAGTTCGATGACTTCCTTCTTGCCGTCCTTCTCGTCCTCGAAGACGAATTCTGTCTCGGTCAGCTTGGTGATCTTCGACGTCTCCGTCTTCTCCTTGCCGTCCGGTCCCGCCATCGTGACCGTGAGCTTCACGTCGTCTACCGTGTATTTCCCGTCGGGAACAGGAATTTCCTTGCCTTCGATCTTGACGACGATTTTGACCTTGCCATCTTTGGTGAACTCCAAAGTGGTGCCGGGAGGCGGGTGCTCTTGGGGTCGCTGCTCTTGACGAACTCCCAGACGCCGACGATCTTCTCCTTGTTCGTCTTCGGCTTCTCAACTTTCTCTTCCGCGGCCTTGGCCGACGAAGACGCGACGAGAACAACCGCGAGGAACCCGGCCAGTGCGAACCGAACACTCTTCATGATGAGACTCTCCTGTGTGTTACCGTTGCGAGCGCCTCTCGCTCACAACGGTGAGTTGAGTATTCTCGCACTCGTTACCACACGGGACAAGTAGATTTCTACAGAGGTGGATCGGACGATTTCTCCCCTCGTCCCGGAGTACCGTGTGAGGGGAGAAAGTGCCGTTGTTACGAGCGTCACTTCACCAGCTTGAACTCCTTCAGCTCGGAAACGATCTCCCGGCCGCCCAGGTTCATGGTCTGCTTGACGACACCGACATCCTTGACGAACCAGTATTTGAATTCCGCCTTGTTGCCGTTGAGTTCACAGGAAGTGGTGACGGCGGTGATGGCCTTGTAAGTCCCGGACGGCACCTTGATCTCTTCTTCGCCGCTCTTGAATTCCCCTTTCACGGTCTCCGTGGCGATCTTGGCGTCGAAGGTCCACGTCTGGTCCTTCTTCGGCGGGAGCTTCAGGATGCACAACGGCTCGCTGGCCTTTTGTCCATTGAAGGTGTAGCGGAAGACACCGGTATCGCCGGACGAGATGTGTTCGGTTGCCACCACCTTACCATCCACGGACGATTCGACCACGCCGCACATGACGTCGCCGATCTTCTCATGCTTGGTGACGCGCATCGTGACCTGCACGGCACCCACCTGATACGACCACTGGGTCCCGATCGTGAGGGGGTAGTAGGGTGAGCCGAGGGTTTTCTCCTGGCCTGGTGCATGCGGAGCCGGCAGAGACGCGAACGCCAGGAACAGGACCGCCAAAAACGGACGTTTCATGGATACCTCGTTGTAAAGAGCAGGATCCCACAGGGCAATGCGATTATTTTGCCCGCCTCGCGGTTACAGGACAAGAGGAAAGCGACGTCGCCGTTCAATCCAGGATGATTCCGAGGAATCGATCGCCTCAGCTCGACTTCTTCTTCCGGCGTGCCAGAACCTTGGCGATGTACGCCGCGGCGTCGGGCGTCTTGCAGTCCGTATCGCCGTGATCGACCTCGACCTTGCCGATGCGCTTGGCCGCGGCGAGAGCCAGTCCCCGCAGGTGGTCATTGCGAATCCCGATGCAGATGAGTCCCTGGTTCAAGCCGTGCGCGACGCGGTCCTTGTGTTTGTGGATCTCGCTCTCGATGTACTTGAGCCGTTGCTCGAAAAAGGCGTCGGGGATATCGGGATCGTTCATGGCGAGGCGGCCGAAGATTGCCCCTGCAGCGTACCGCAGCCAGCCGGCCTTTTTGTCCCACTTCTCGAAGCGCTCCCAAGCAAAAGCCGTCCGGACGACAAACTCGGCGAGCGCGTCCGCAATGACGTAGTTGTCGACAGCCTTCGCCCACTGGTCGATCTGTTTCGTGGTGACGGCTTTCGGATCGGCAATCATCAGGGCGAGGATGCGGGCGTCATGGTTGCCGGTGTCCCATAATTGTGCGGCGAGGGCGTGGTCGGTCTTGATCTTCTTCACCATCGGCTTGATCGTGGCGTAACTGACGCCGAACTGCGGTCCGGTGACGCCGTGACGAGCATAGGTCTTGCGCGTCTGAGCCGACCCTGCGGCCTCCAGGGTTTTCATTGCTTCGGCCAGGTCCATGATGCGACTCCTTGTTCGCTAATTTCCGTTTATCGGCTTCTGGGAAAGTGATGCACGGTTCCGACGACGACGCGGCGCCGACCAAAGTGTACTCGGTACTGGGTACTGAGTACTGGGTACTGGGTACTCTGTACTCGGTACTCAGCACTCGGTACCGGCATCTCCGCCGCTGTATCACGCGGCTCCGCACCTTGCTTTCCCAGGACACGATAAACCTCTGACTAAACCGCTCCGTTCCCCGGCCAGAACCGAAAGCCCTGGTTGAACAACTCGAGAAGGTCCATCCCCTTTTTGGTCGCGTTGCCAGCATTCGTTCCAGCGCTCCCAGGTGATCGGCAGACGAGAGTACAACAACTGCCGGGCGTCCAGCGCCGGTGCCGGGCCAGGCTCGGCAGGGTTCAGGGTCCGTGGCGCGAGTTGCTCACCGCGGTCGCGCAGATCGTAGGCAACGCCCTGGCCGCTGGCGCGGTCCGTCCAAACGATCAGGTGATGAGCGGTCAGCTGATAGCCTGAATGCGAGGGCGGCAGCACGGCCTTCAGCTGCTCGCGCACAAAGTCCACACCGGCGAGCTTGTACAGACCGGCGAGGGCCGTGGTCAGGGTGCGGTGCTGCTCGACGTTCAGATGCGCGACCCAGCCGGCTTCTTGCACCGCGCCCAGCAAGTAGCCGTACTGCTGTTCCATCGAAATATACACCGCTTCTTTCGGATACTCGGCATGGGCCAACTCGACACGGATGCGGGCGCAGGAGAGGATCACCTGGGCCACCCGAACGGGATGGTCCGGCCAACTCCGGCTTTGGTGCAACAGTGCGACGAACTCGCGTTCGACGAAAACCTGGACGGACCGGGCGACCTCTCGAAGCGCCAACCGCACGGTGCGCGCCAGTCGCCAGTCCCCGCTATGGTAGGCGGCGCGTTCGGCATGGCGGAGCTGCGCGAACAGGCGGGGAACCGTGCCGGAATGGGCGCCGGGTTTCAACAGCTGCAACACCGTCTCGCCGTGGTGGCCGACGACGGCGGTGCGCAGCGTTGGGGAACGATTGTCCCGAAATAGCCGCCAGTTCCCGCGCAGCTCCCAGATGAGGAAGGCCACGGCGCTGGGCAGCAGCCACAGCGTCGGCACGACGAAGAGATAGGTAATCAGCACGGCCGGAGCGGTGCCTATATGTGCTTCCAGCGGCCGGGTGATTAGCTCCATCTGCTCGTGCGACCCGGGCTGCATCAGGAACACGTAGCTGGGCCACAGCAACACGAAAAACTTGGCCGCCAGAATACCCAGCGGGAGTTTCAGCGGGTTCAGGGTCGGCTCGATCAGCGTGATGAAATAGAGCCGGAAGACGTAACGCACCGGAAACCACAACACGCCGAGGACGGCTCGGACGGCCATCGAGGTCCCCCCCACGTCGCTGCGGAAGCGCACCCATTCATCCACCGTATACAGGAGGGATTCGACGCCGCCGGTGACCTGCTTGAAGAAATGACTGACGAGCCGGACCAGGCCGCGCAGGGCATCGAAGCGCAACCAGTCGTACAGGATCAAAAGGGCTTCCATCACCGCCTCGCCGACCGCCGCCCCGAACGTCGAGTTGAGGACGACGTTCGCCAGCAAGAAGGTGATCGCAGCTGCCGTGAACGATCCGAAGGGCCGTGGATAGCACCAAACCAGCACGCCATAGACGGCGAGCGGTTTGATGACGTACCAGTAGAGCAACAAGAGCGGCCAGCTTTGCAGCGCCTGCCGCAGCCAGGGTAGCCGCCAAAGACGGAGCGGCACTTCATAAAACGCCCACTGCAACCCTCGGAAGATGCGCCGGCCGGCATCCTTGAACCACTCGCGCAGTGCCTCGCGGTGCATCAGACACAGGAAAAACGCACCCACCGGCAGGAACGCCCAGGGAGACTGCTGGATGTCGCTATGCGTGTAGTGGTTCCAGAAGAAGATCAATGCAAAGATCAGCACAAACGCGCCGCCGAACGGCATCAGGACATGGCGCGTGAGCAGACGCCCGGCGATCGTGCCGAACAGCAGGGAGCTGCCGGCTTCGAGCCAGCGCAGGTAAAATTCGCCGCGCTGGTAAACGCCTTCCATCGAGGTTGCCAGACGCCGATCCAGACACAGCAACGGATCGCCGCGCCAGAACGAGTTTGGGTCGGCCAGGTCCGGGAGCTTGAGCTGATTGCCGGACAGCGTGTCGCGCAGATCGGAGAAGGTGAAGAAGCCGTTCTCGGTGACCCGGTCGAGCATCTCCTCGATCATCTTGCCCAGTGCGACCTTTTCCGGTGGGCTGCCCGCTTCCAGGCCGACGTCGGAAAAGGCGTCCCTGAGGATCGGCCGCACGCGCGCGCCGCAGGCGCTCCTCGCTGCCGTGCAAAGCGTTCTGGAGCAACTTGGCCAGGCGCTGCCGGTCCTCGTCGGAGACGCGGGCCATGGTCAGGCGCTGCACGGCGCTGCGCAGATGGTTGGTGTTGTGGACGCTCTGCAGGAGGTTGAGCGGCCGCTTGATCGGCCGCTTCCCACCCGACAGCGCCCACTCCACCAGGTCGAGCGCATACAATTTCCGCCCGTGCTCGTGGCAAATCTTCTGCAGGTCGTACAGGAGCTTGGCCTCGACCGGCCAGCGTCCCTGGTCCGCCTTCTCCAGCAGGGCGGGCAACACTTCGAGCCACAAAGCCGACTCGTCGGTACTGAAGTGCAGGGCGTCCTGGAGCTGAAGCGTGAGCAGCTTCAGATCGCGCAGCGCCTCGGCGCGGGTGTCCTGCGCCAGCGACGGCGGTGCCACCCGCGCAGCCCGCGTCCGTTCGATGGCGGCTCGGACCAGGTTGCCGTCGCGGACCGCTCTCTCGGCGTGGCGAAGCAGGCGGTAGTAATAGTCGTGCGATTCGTCTGAGCTGGTATCGGTGCGGACGACCGGGTTCGGCGCGCCCGACAGCCGGGTACTGGAGAACAGGGTGTCGGCGTCCACGTCGCGGGCCACGACCTGATCGATCCGGGAGAGGTCCTGGAGGGCCGGGAAGGTACTCGCCAGCAGGTTGGTCCGGAAGTACTTCAGCTCCAGATACGTGGCCACGAACTCGATGTAGACGTTCAGATCGTCGTCGGCCGGCAGGACGTTCTCCTGTTTCAAGACGGTGCGGATCTCGCCGAATTCCGCGCTGCCGATCTGCTCGATGCGCGTCAGGACGTCGGTCGGCTTCAGCCGGCCTTCTTCGTGCCGGCGCCGCAGAGCGACATGAATGCGGGTATGAAACAGCAGCCGCCAGTAGCGCAGCAGGATGCCGTCGCGCCCCAGGGCCTGCACCTGCTCCGCTCCTGGCCGGGCCAGCAGGATGACGGTCGGCGGCAGCAGGCGATCGGGTTCGAGGCCAAGATCGTCCTGGTCGATGTGGCGGAACAGGGTCTGGCGGTCGAAGAACCAGCAGTTTTCGTGCGGCACCTGGGTGAGCAAGTACGGCACCTGAAATTCGGCGAGCAGCAACCGTCGCAGGATCCTGGGGTACACGAGGACCGCCGCCGGATCGGTCTGGGCCAGAGCGTGCTTGAGTTGGTTGATGCCAATCGCGGCCGGCTCCTGATCCGACGGCGCGGTCGCATAAGCCCCCGATCCCGCCGGAGTCGTATTGTGTACACCGGCCGCCAGAGCGTCGGCAAACGCCCGGCAACTGGGCCAGCGGCGCCCCGGCTCCTTGGCCAAGTGCGTTCCACGGCGCCGCGCTCGCTCTCCGGGATCATGTCCAGGTCGGGTGGCTGCGAAACGTGGCTGGCCATTACTCGGGCGGCGCTGCCGGTGAACGGCAACCGACCGCCGCGGAGGTGACAGTAGGTGACCGCTAACGAGTATTGATCGGACCAGCGCGATGTGCGGCCCTGGAAAAATTCCGGAGCGGCATAGGCCGGCGTCAGGCCGCCGCTGGCGCTTACCGACGTCTGTTCCAACACCTGGGCCAGTCCGAAGTCGGCCACCTTGACCGCACCGCCCACCAGCAGCAGGTTCTGCGGCTTGACGTCCTTGTGCTGCACGCCGGTCAGACCGCCGCTCGCGGACGGATGCCTTACTTCGTTGAGGAAATCGAGCCCTTCCGCCGCCTCACGGATATACTCGAGCAACTCCGGCGCGGGGATGCCGGGCATGCCCTGATCGCTGCACTCCTGCCAGCGCTGCAGCAGCGTCCGATCCGCCAGTTCCATCGCCACGATCAGGTAATCGCGCCGCAGCCAGGCGCCGAACATGGTGAGCAGATGGGGATGGCGGATGCCCTTGATGAGTTCCAGGGAACGCAGCTCGACCTGGGCCGCCGGGCCGCCGAGGCGGATGAATTTCAGGGCGATATCGAAGCCGCCCGGCCCAGCGGCCCGCCACACTTCACCGAAACCGCCGCGCCCCAGCAGTTTCACCAGTTCGTAATCCGGCAGCGGTCGGGCGCCGGGAGCGAGGGCAACACCCAGTCCGGAGTCGGGCAACGTCACGGCTTCCAGACTGGCCGAATCCGACGCCGCCGGTGCCGACGCAATCGGCGGCTGGCCTGGCACTGTGGGTTGGGGATCGTCGGCCATGGGAAAGCACCTCAGTGTTGGATCCTCTGGAATGCCGATCATAAACGGTGCGGCGTGTTACGGCCAGTGGTATTCGACGAGCTGAGAGGAGAGTGAACCGTCACGTCATCGTTCCAACGCGATTCAAGGGCAAGCGGAATGCGCTGCGGAATCACTCCGAGGATTTTCGCCAGCAGAAAATGGTCGCCGAGGAAAAGACGACCGTCCTGACGCGGTGATGCGCGCGGCTTGCGCAGCGATTGCAGGGAAATTCGTTGCAACTGTCCTTTCTTGGGTATAAGCTCGTGCTGCTGAAATAGCTGGGAAACACCCCCGGATGGGAAGTCGTCGCAGAAGGACGCATTCTGCCCTGGGGTCATCAACCAACACGGAGGCTCGTGTGAAACGCCGATCCTTTCTCCAGACGTCTCTTGCCGCCCTGAGTGCCAGCGCCGCGAATGCGGCTGCCGCGCCTGGTGCCGAGCCTGTGCCCGGTGAACTCTATGAGTTGCGCACCTACACCCTCAAAGCCGCCAAGCGTCCGCTCCTCGATGACTACCTGCGTCAAGCTTTCCTCCCCTCGCTCAAGCGCTATCGCATCGGACCCGTGGGAGTGTTCGTCGAGAAAGGAACGGACGATCCGATCCGGGTCTACGTTCTGATCGTGTACTCGTCGCTTGGACAGTTCGCCACGCTCACAACACGTCTGGCCGCGGACGAGCAGCATCGCAAAGCAGCTGCGGACTACCTGGCCGCGCCGGCGAGCGATCCCGTGTATTCCCGCATCGAAAGTTCGCTGCTGCTTGCAATCGAGGGCATGCCCAAGTTGGTTCAGCCCGACACCTCCAAGCCGCGCTTGCTGAACTTGCGCATCTACGAGAGCCATAACGAGCGGGCCGGCAAGAAGAAAATCGAGATGTTCAACAAGGGTGAACTCGCGATCTTCCGTCGTGTCGGTCTGACGCCGGTTTTCTTCGGCGAAACGATTCTTGGCGCCGCGATGCCGAACCTCACGTACCTGCTCACGTTTCCCGACGAAGCCGGCCGTGAAACCGCCTGGTCCCGCTTCCGAGACGATGCCGAGTGGAAGAAACTGCGGTCGATTCCCGAGTACGCGGACAAGGAGATCGTCTCGCGCATCACCAACAAGATTTTGACTCCGGCGTCTTACTCGGAGATTTGATCACCGGAGATGATCACTGACGAAAGGGTGGGTGAGGGGACTCGAACCCCCGACATTCGGCTCGACGGTCTGGATAATACCTCAATAACGCCTTTGCTCAAGACGGCTAATACCATGACGCAACCTCCTTTCTACCAATTGTAAACAGCGAGTGCGGAAATCCCACGCCGCTGATGCTCTCTCTGCGGGGTAAGAACGTGCCGTTGACGGGATCTAATCCGGTGTCGGACCGCGGCGATCGAGATCCCAGAGCCGGAAGAACGGGTCGGTTCCGTGTCGCTGCCACTTCTCGGGGTCGATCGGCTCGTCATCTTGGTTCGGACCGGCAGAGTAGATCAGCACGCCATCATTGAGGCGCGTGTATCGTAGCGGCCCTTCCTTGAAAGGATCGAGCGGTACCTCGACGAGGCACGCCGGGACAAGTTGATTCATATTGTCCGGCCACCGGCCGCGGTGGTCCCGGCGGAAGTTCTCCGCGCCGATAGCCAGTCGAGCACACCGGAGTGAGGCCAGCTGGCGATCGTGTAGATCGAAGATCTTTACGAAAGCCGGTATCAACAGGACATCCAATTTCTGCTTCGGATCTCGATACTTGGCACGCAATTCGACATCGAGTGCGATGACATCCAATTGTCGCGTAAGACGAGGCTTTTTCGCCATTTGAACGATGCGTGTCATGTACCGAAACGTCGCCGGTCTGCTGTTGTAAAGGATTGGTGCGACCACCACCAATCGAACGTTCTGTCCAAAAACCCCGGGGGCTTCCGCTCGCCGGACAGTTCCGATAAAGAGAGTTCGCCAGAATAAATTTTCTCGTACACGTTAGCCAGCGTGGCTCGTTCCGATCGCACGGCGGAAATCAACGCTGATTGCAGGGACGCTTCTTCGAGTTCGAGCAGTTGAGACAACTTTCGCAACGCCTCGGATGACGGCTGTCCCTGGGCGATCACTCGCTCCAGGGCCGTCAGGGTCGCGCCGACACAGGCTAAACGCATGAGTTGGGAGATGAGAAACGGCTCTTCTCCGATCGATCGAGCAGCGTTCAACATGCCTCGGACGGACGCCAGTGCGACGTCCGAGTCGCCGACTTCAGCGCACTGGACGCTTTCGAGGTAAAGTAAGAGTGTCACATCCTTCGCCTGCGAGAGATGAGGCAGCAACGTGTTGAATGGATTTTTCGCCAATGTGAAGGAGAATCGGCCTTTCTGCATATCAATTACTTTGCGCTTCGACGAGGGATGGCTCCAGTTTGCACAACTCTGCACGCAAATCCGCGGCCAGTATCGGATCGAGCCGACGATTCGGTTCGGTGGTCGAGACGCGGTTGTACAGCGACAGTTGTTCCGCGGCCAGGATTGATTGCTTCTTCGCACCCGGTTGATCTGGGATATCCCCAGACCAGGTCGGCCCGTCCCCGGGAAACAATTTGACAGCAGCGAGAATGGGTTTGGCCGAATTCTGGTCGTCCGGGATAAATTCCCGTTGGGCCTCGATCTCCTCCCACCGCCAGGCGCGATCGGACGGCTCGAGTTCATCCACGGTTGCCTGGAATTGCTTCTCTGCCCGAACAACCCAGTATGTCCGTATCGCCAGACCAATACCGGTGACGACAAAGAAAACGATCGCCAGCACAAGGGTGGGTCGCTTCATCCGACGGAGCCAAAGTGATCGTTGGCGTGAAGTATCAGGGGTACTCATCGGTAGTCTCCAGCGCGTGAAATCTACGGACCTCGAGGCGAGCCAACGGGATCAGATCCCTTTCATTATCCGTATCGGCTCGCCCCGTTCACGGGCGCCACTCCGCCCCCAATTCCTAATATCGCTCCGGTGCGTATCGAGTGGCGAGCAAGCCGGTCGCTTCCTCGACACGGATGGACTGCACCAGTACGCCTTCCTGCCCGTAGGGTAAGTACGCCTGACACTGGCCCGACGGGGCGATGAGGCTCGTCGCCGATTCTGGGAAGCGCAACGCATAATTGACGCTGGCGAAGTAAATCGTGTTCTCCCGGCTGCGCATCATCATCGCCTGCTCGTAGTAGGGTCCATCGGCCGCGCCCCACTGCGTCAGCCGGATGCCTGCGCCTCGTTCCCCGAATGCTGCGGATGGAAAACGATTTTGGCCCCCCGCACCGCCGCCCAGCGCACCGTCTCGGGGTAGCGCCAGCCCTCGTGGCAGATCGCAATGCCGAACTTCAGCCCGTTGATCTCGAAGAGCCGCCGGGTGTTTCCAGGTGCGTAGAACCGATCTTCGGTTGGATCGATTTGGTTCTTGGTTTGGTAACCCCGCAGTCGGCCCTGGGCGTCGATGACGAAAGCGGCGATCTGACGCCCCGCCATCGTGACTCTTTCCATGCCCAGGATTGTGGCCACCGCATACATTCGCGACCACTCCGCCACGACACGGAGTACCCATTCCTGATCCGTCTGCTCGAAGGGCAATACTTCAAAGTCCTGTCCCCGCAAACCGGGGAGATAGGCTTCCGGGAAACATACGATCTCCGCGCCGCGGACCGAAGCCTCGGACAGGTACTGCTTGATTTTGTCCAGGCCTTCGTCGAGGGTTGAGGCGATACGCGGCGACGCCAGGGCAATAATCATGAACGGCCCCTCGATCGATCGGCGTCTTGGGCTGGAATTCTGAGGGCCGAGATGATCAGCCCCCGCTTCTGGCCCTGAACGACGGCTATCTCACGCAAGTGCCCACACTGCTCGAACCCCAAGCGCGCGTTGATTCGGCGGGTCGCCTCGTTGTGGTCGAAGTGCATGCTCAGGAGCGTCGTTATCCCCAGCCGCGGGCACTGCTCGATAACCCACCGTTTGAGCCGCAGGCCGATGCCCCGGCGGTGATACGCCGTGGCGATATATTGACTGACCTCGGCCGTGGCATCGTAAGCCGGGCGGCCGGCGTAGAACGACGACAGGTAAGCCGTGGCGATCACCCGACCGTCCACTTCGGCCACCCAGATCGGCCGCTTGGCGGGATCGAACTTGCGGAACCACTCGACGCGGTCGGACACCGTGATGGCATTGGTGTCCGCGGTGGACCAACCGCCCGGGATGGACTGGTTGTAGATGTCCACAATCGCGGGCAAGTCGGCTTCCGTCGCGTCCCGAATGCGCAGGTCCACTGCGTCGTCCTCCTCTGCCGAACAACCGCGCTCTGCAGCCGGCTCACGCCGCGCTTGACGTTGTTGCTCGAAGCGTTGTGTGCGTGGCCATCAGCATAGGCGATCATTAGCGACTCCGCGCCGGGTTAACCGAATTTCATGGATGCCTTTCGTTCTCTTGCGATCCTCGTCTTCATCCGCTAGAGTGGCAAAGTTCACGGAGTTGGGACATTGGAGGGGTGGCAGAGCGGCCGATCGCATCGGTCTTGAAAACCGACAACAGGGCAACCTGTTCGCGGGTTCGAATCCCGCCCCCTCCGCTCCTAGTCGCCGCCGAACAGCATCCCCGCATAGCCGACCACCCGGCTCGTGTCGCCGGTCACGTCGGCCGTCGTGGCATAGCCGACGTGCTCGGCGCGTTTGAACTGACCCAGCAGCCGCAGCGTCTCCAGAACGATCACCGCCGGCAGCACGCCGCACATGCTGATGCTGTTCCGCGTCACCGTTTCGTACAGCGCCTCGGGGTCGCCGCGCTCCAGAGCGGCCAGGGCCAGTGCATCGAGGCGGCGGTTCTCGGCGTCGGTGGCGAAATGGTTCATGTCGCTGGAAATGAGCAGCAACGGCTTGTCCTTGCGCTCGCGCAGCAGGCCGCCAGGCCCTCGGCGAAGCGGCGGCAGCTCGCCAGGTCGCCGTGGCCGATGGCGATGCCGACCACCTTCGACTCGGGAGCCAGCCGGGCCAGCAGCGGCAGTTCCACCTCGATGGCGTGTTCGCGCTGATGCGCCGCCGCGTCCATCTCCAGACCGGGGATCGCCTGGCACAGCTGGCGGGCCAGCATGAAATCGGATTCGACGCTCGCCGCCCGGCAGCGCCCAGGTCTGGTGCGGCGCGACCGCCCATTCCACTCCCAGCGGCGTGTGCTTCGGACCGATGACGATGACCGTGCGCGGAATTCGCAGCCGTTTGAGCACGTCGGCGGCGATGCGGCCGGAGTATTTCAGTCCGGCGTGCGGGACCATCGCCGCGGGCCAGGCCTCGGCCTGTCGCTCCCCGGCCAGCAGTTGATCCACGGTGCGCGCCAGTTCGGCGGGATCGGCCTCGTAGAACGTGCCTGCGGCGGCGGCCGGACGGACGGCCGGGCCTCGCACCGGTCGTGGGAGCGGTCGAGACGCTGACCGGCGTGGCGTTGGTCGCGGCGTCGAGGCTGAAGACGGCCGCGTGCGCGGGATTGGTCACCTGCGCCTGGCTGGCGGCCTCGGCCAGCAGTTCCTCGGCCGATCGCTTCGGGTCGTAGATCAGGGCGGTCTTGTTGCGCTCGAGGACCAGGATCGCCCGCGCTGGTGCATCGAGGCCGGCCAGGTGCGGGTCGGCGACCGTGCCGTGCAGCAGCGGGATCGTGCAGGAACATCAGGCCGACCTGGAGCGCCGCCAGCTGCTCGGGATGCAAGCGCTGCGCGGCCAGGTGCTGGGCGGCCGCCTGGATGAGCGCGAACAGCGTGGCCTGCAGCGGCAGGCCGGCTCGGAGCGAGAGCTGGCTGAAGTGCTGGACTTCCGTTGTGTTCGTGCGAATGCAACAGCAGCACCAGGCCGTTGACGTTGCCGTCCGGGACGCCCCAGATGTAGTAACTGGGCGTGCCGCCGGTCAGCATCGCCACGAGTTCCCGCGGCAGAAGTCCGCGTAGGCTCCCAGATGTTCCTGCCCGAACGGCGTTGTCCGCTGCAGCGGTCGGAGCCGGCGTGCCCGCTGCCGGCAGATGCCCTGTGAACGACTCGCCCTCGAAGGTGAACAGGGCGGTGTCGTCGTCCTTCCACGCCGTGGGCGGCAGGCCGGCCTTGACGCAGACCTGATCGAGAAGCTGCCGCGCATCCCAGTTGTTCTCGACGGCCACGCTGGGCAGGAACAGGCCCTGGGACTGCCCGCGCACGACCTGGACGCCGTGCTTGCCGACGGTGATCGCCTGGAGTCGATCCTCGCCGCGGGCCTGGACCGGCTGGGGGTTGTGCAGCAGCCAGACTTCCAGGTCCAGATGATCCAGCTCGGTCGGCGAGATCGGCGGGAAGCGCACGTCCTCGCGCGCGGTGCGAGTCGGCGGCATGTTCCAGGGCCCGGTGCAAGGGGGACCGGCTGGCCGAGCAGTGCCGCAGCAGGAACGCAGATGCCGGCCGCGCTTGAGGCTGACGAAGCGCCCGCCGACCGATCTGGTCGCTCAGTTCCGCCAGTGTGGCAGGGAACACCGCCGGCTTGCCCGTGAACGGCGGCGCGGAGCATGTCCGCCGACGGCCGCGACAAGGTGCTGTTGCTGTTCATCGTTCAGGTGGAGCCGCTGGGCGGAGAGCGCCGGCGAGCAACGTTGGCCGAATCGGCGGGTGACATCGTCTGAGTTCCTCCTGCAGCCGAGAGATGCGACATGGTCTAGTCACGGGGAGCGACCGCACTCCTGGCGAGGGTGACTCGACGGGCGGTGACGGCGACAACGGCCGCGGCAGCCGGCTCTGGTAGGCGGTCAGATCGTTGCCGGTTCGCACCTCGCGCGGCCGCGCCGGGCCAGACGCCCGGCAAGCTGGGTCTGGCAGTGCGGACAGCGGCCGTCCGGCGTGAGGCGATAGGAGCGGACCAGGTAGCCGAAGCGCTCGATGACCGTGGCCCGGCAGCCGGGACAGCGCGTGTTCTCCCAGGGGCCGACCCGGCCGGGCAGATTGCCGGCGTAGACGAAGCGCAGCCCCTCCGCCGTGCCGATCTCGGCGGCGCGGATCAGCGTCTCGGCCGAGGTCGCCTCGGGATCGGTCATCTGGTAATCCTTGTGGAACGCCGTGACGTGCCAGGGAATGTCCGGACTGACCGAGGCGAGGAAATCGGCCGGCCTGCCGCAGTTCGTCGTCGCTGTCGTTGAAGCCGGGAATGACCAGCGTGACGATTTCCAGCCACAGGCCGCGCTCGTGGACCATGCGGATGGTGCTGCGTGATGTTGTCGAGCGTGCCGCCGAGACTGCGATAGTGGCGGTCGTCGAAGCTTTTGAGATCGACCTTGTAGGCGACGATCCAGGGGCGAAGGAAGTCGAGCACCTCCGGCGTGGCGTTGCCGTTGGAGACGAAGGCGCAGGCGAGGCCGGCGGCGTTGGCTTCGCGGAAGACGCCGACGGCCCATTCGGCGGTGATGAGCGGCTCGTTGTAGCTGGAGACGACCAGCCGCGCCCCTTCGCGCCGGGCGGTGTCGACGAGCTGGCCAGGGGTGACGGGGCGGATCGGGGCGACGGCGTTGGAATCGCGTAAAGCCTGTGATGTCAACCAGTTCTGGCAATAAGAGCAGTGCAGATCGCAACCCATCATGCCGAACGTCAGCGCATCGCTGCCGGGATAGACGTGGAAGAACGGCTTCTTCTCGACCGGATCGCACTGCAAGCCGGCGACGTAGCCGAAAGGCACTTTGAGCTGGCCGGCGTCGTTGAAGCGCACCTTGCAGATGCCGCGCAGGCCGTCGCCGATCAGGCAGCGATGGCCGCACGCCAGGCAGCGGATGCGATCGTCCTCGGCGCGGCACAGTTCCGCGGCGCCGACCACGGTGCGCTGATCGAGCGCATCGGCCAGGGTTGCGTTCGCTACACGCGCTTTCATCGGTTCGGTTCTCGTTGAGTTTAGCTGCGAGTTTTGCGAGCGCTGTTGCCCAGCGCTCGCAGAAGCTCGCGGCTAAACGGGTTCCAGATTGTTATCATGGGAGCAGCGAGAACCTTCCGCAAGGGGGAACTCCAGATGCAGCACCTCAAGAGTTTGCGGGAATACCTGGACCAGTTGAAGGCCCTCGGCGAAGTGCAGGAAATCGACGTCGAGGCGAACGGCATCGCAGCGCGCACCGTGAACCGGCAGCGCGGCCCGTGGCGTCTTTGGGCACGAAGTTTGGGCCGTGCGAACGCGTTGTTGTGCCGTCGGTCCCTGCCCACGGTTCACGATGAACCGCTCGAATCGGCCATTACCGACACGCCATTACGGTGCGCAGTCGAGATCTGCGGAACGAACTCGCTCGAAGCGTGTACTGCACCGCCTGGCCAGGCCTCGAAGCGCCGCGGCGTGGCAAGCTCGGCCAGCACGTCTTCGGTACTGCGAAACGAACTCCGCTCGGCCGGCGCCGGCTGCGGCGGCAGTTGCGAACAGCGGGCGATGGCCTCGGGCACCGGCGCCGCGGCGGCCGGCGCAGGCGACTCGGCATTTTCTGCGGAACGAACTGACGGCGGCGCGGCCGTGGCTGCTTCTTCCCTGGCGCAGCGCTTCGCCTGGAGCTTCTCCAGCGCGTCCATGGCGCGCTTCAGTTGCCGTTCGGTGTGGGCCTCGTAGCGCACCAGACGGTCCAGCTCCGGCTTGTGCAGAATAAGGTGATCGTGCCCCTGCAACTCGATGTGCGCGGCCATCTGGTGCGCGACCCGATCAAAGCGCCGCTTCGTTGCCGCCATCTCCTCCGTTGTCTCCCGGATGTCCTCCACGCATCCCGCCGTCAGCTCGGCCAGCGTTTCGGCAAGCGGTTTCTCCGCGGTCCTGGGCAGCTCGCGGCGCATGATGTCCGCGGTGACCGGCTCCTTGATCTGGATGACGGACGTTTTGCCGAGCATGTGGATGAGGTAGAGGACCAGGTCCGGATCGAGCACGGCGGCGTTGGGCATGGTTGGCAGCTGCTGGACGAGGTCGCGCGCCGCTTGCTGACCGGCGAGGTCTTCCTTGTGGTTTTCGAGATCGCGGTGGGCCTGGAGCATCGCTTGCCAGGACGGGTCATTGGGGCTGAGGCCGATCATGGCGCCGGCCGCGTTGCTGGTGGCGGCCTCGTGCAGATCGCTGGTCAGGGTACCCTCGAAGCGGGCGACGCGGCGGAGGCGCCAGTGGTGCAGCGCAATGCGGCCGGCGTATTCGTTTTCGAGGGTGCCGACCGGTTCAAGCTCGGTGATGATGGCGGCGCGGAAGGTTTGCCATTCGTCGGCATCCTCGCAGGGGAGGACGGTCTTCTCGGAGCAGAGGCCGTGCGTGGCGGCGTTCATGGAGGAGCGTTCCTTGCCGGCGGCGGTGCGCGGACCGGTGGCGTGGGTGGACATAGGGTGCCTCACGGTTGGGGGGTGGCGGGCGACGGTTTGGGGTGGAGACTACCGGAAGCGCGTAGGTTGGGTGCAGATCAGATTGCGAGGAATCGCGGAACCGCGGTGCGCTCCGGAGCAGAAAACGATAGCGGTGCAGGGTCGGAGTGCTGCAACGGCAACGGTGAACGGGACATTGCAGCGTCAGCCTGGTTCGATTCGCTCACCGAAAGGCGAGTATAATGACGACTGCGGCACCGGATATCTGGACCGGGAAGAGAGAGCGTGCGAATGGACGGAGTGCCACATGCCACGGCGGCTGCTTACCCGATGCCAGCCGGACAGCATCCGAGAGTTTCGAGTGGCTGCCAGGCACCGATATAATGACGGTCTAACCGCCGCCGCGGGAGGCCGGGGTCTTGCGGCCATATATCTTTGGGGCTATTGCACCGAGATGGTCCTCAAGGCGGCCTATCACTCTCGAGGTCGGATCAAACCTTCGTTCACCAATATCTGATAGTACTCGGTCATCGAGACGATTCTCAGGCCCTCGCAGGGATCGAGGTCGAGGAGATGACGGTCATTGGTGACGAGGTAATCGACGCCGGCGGATTTGGCCGCCCGGAGAATGGGCGTGTCCTTAACGTCCAGGGGCACGGTGTGGTGGGAGGCGCCCGGCTCGACGACGCTGGCGCGGCGAACAATCCTCCGGTGCGATAGCAAGGCGAACCGCGGGGAATACCCCAGCTCTTCGACGATCACGCGCTCAAATTCATCGAGCAGGTAGCTGCTGGCGTGGATTCGCCAGGAAGCGTTTTCGGTGGCTGCGAGCATTTCCTCGGCCGTTTCGCCGAGAAGGGCTTCCGCCACGTAGACATTGGTGTCGAAGAAGATCTTCATGACCCGTAGCGCACCTTCTCGACAGCGGCGTCGATGGCGGCCTGGTCGATGCCGCTCTTTGCGCCGACCGACGGGCTTCTTCTGCTTCACGTTGCCATTCGGCTTCCGCCAGCTGCGCAAGCTGTTCTTCCAACTGCAAGCGGTCTGCTTCGGGCAGCTGCTGAATGCGCTGAAGGAGTTCTTCAACGACCTGGCTCATGGTATTGCCTCCCAGGGGCTCCGCGGGTTGCTGGATCCGGTGCCCCAGCGAATTGACGGTTCGCTGGGGCACAATCAGAACCTCCGGCCGGGGAAGCCTTCCACGTCTTCGGAGCTGAGGCGGTCGCCCCACTTCTCCGCGTTCGCTTCGGCCCAATCGGCGAGACTCGTTCGTGGTTTCTTAATGGTCGTTGCCTGCCCTCGACGGTAACGACGAGTTCGGCCTGGCCGGTCGGCACCTCGGGCGGCAGGGTCAGGACGACGCGGTGGTCGGCCTTTACGTCGGCGGTGATGCGGAAGGTGATCATGGCGGTCCTCCGTCTGGAAAGATCATAGCCGTTCCGGCGCTGGTGTGGCAAGGCGGACCGGATGAAGGATCAGGTTTCGGCCGTCGTCGAGCAGACCGCCGGCGACGACGCGGCTGCCCGCACGCTTTGTTGTCGGGATGAGCTGCCTGTCCGGCTTCGTTCGCTTGGGCATACGGCCCGTCCGGAACGGGTCGAGGGCAGGACCGTAGTAGGGAGCGACGCGGCCGGGCCATCCCGCGTGAGCAGCCCTTGGTATAATACGGACATGCTTTTTCCGAGTCGCCGGGAGGAGATGCCGTGAAAACGCAAACCGTCCGGATCGTCGATCTCGGCCGCGGCCCGCAGATCGAAGGCCACCGGCTGACGGTGATGGACGTCTTCTACTATCTGCATCGCGGCTACGACTTCGACTTTATCCACCGCGCCATGCCCAGTCTTCTGCGCGAGGAATTCGACGCCGTCGTCGAGTACGTGAACCAGCACCACGATGAACTTGTGGAGAAGGACCGCCGCGCCGACGAGTTCATCCGGCAGAGCATCGCGGCACAGAGGGCCAAGGGGCTTTACCACGAGATCGACGATTCGGTGCCGGTGGAGGAGCGAGCAGCGCGTCTCCGGGAAAAGCTGCGGCTTCGGCTGGCGGAGCAAGCGGAGAAGAACGGTGGTCACGCTGCTCGTTGATGCCAATCTGGACGGCCACGCCGAATTGCTCGAAATGCGGTTGAGCACCGATTTCTGGCGAGAGCTGCGCGATCACCTGGACATCCGGTTTATCCATTTCGAGCAAGCCGGCCTGGATCGCACCGCCAAGGACGATGTGGTATGGCGTTTGTGCCAGCAACAAGGCTACTACCTACTAACTGCCAACCGGAACCTCGAATCCGAAGATGCCCTGGAAGCAACGATCCGACGCGAAGGCACCGCCCAAAGCCTCCCGGTGTTCACCTTCGCCGACGCTGACCGGGTGTATCAGAGTTCGGTGTACCTGGATAAAGTGGTGGAAAAGCTCCTGGATTACTTGCTGGACGAAGCCAACTATCGCGGCTCCGGTCGGCTGTTTCTGCCTTGAAGGGGATTGCATTTCCACCGTGCGACAACGGCGCACCTTGCAAGTAATCGGTCATCTGTCGGACGCGGTGATGGGGCAGGTCAACCAGGCGCTGAATGCGGCGTTGAGCCGCCCCCGGCCGGCGGGGATCCAAGTGATTCGAGCGTCTTCAGCCAACGGTCGAAATGAGCGCAAAGGCGTCGCGTCGTGTCGATCCCGACACAGTCCGCCAGCTCGACCCCGACGGTGGTCTTCTGGCCGCTGTACTGCGGGAAACTGAGCGATGATTCGCTTCGATGGAGCCGTCGCCTCGCCGTCGTTGACCAGTTCCGGCGAGGTCGCGGCGGCGACCGCGGCTTGAAGGGCGGCGATCCCAGCGTCGGCTCTCCTCGTACACCAGGGCGAAGTGGCCCGGCTCGCAAAGAAGGATCGTCTCGAACTCGTAGAGTTGGATGTGCGGGATGAACCGATGGTCGCCCACATCGGCCGCAAATGCCTTCTCCAATGTCAGAACGCGCTCACGGGGAATGTGCCGCTGCTTCTCGGCCTCGTCCCAGCCGGGAAAACCGTCGTGCAACGCGTACAGGTCGAACATGGTGGTGAAACGGACGTCGGCAGTCTTGTGCTGCCGGAGCAGGTTCCCGAGGTCCTTCCGCATCGGTTGGTAGCGCCTGCCGCCGCCCCGGGAGACCTGGCCGTGCTTCCGCCCGCTCGCCGCCAGCACCGCCCCCATCACCTGCACTCCGAACCCCGCCAGGTGAGGCGTCAGCACTCGTGTGGCGTACTCCTGCTCCGTCTGACCTTCGACGTAGAAGTAGAGCCGGACCATCAGTACGGCCCCCCTCCGATCACGTTTCGCTCCCACAGTTCGCTGAGCGTGTACTCTTCCAGCCAGTCCTTCAGCCGCTTCGGGGTCCAACCGCTCGAACGTCGAGCAGCCATCCCGAAGGTTGACAGTTACGATGTCTTCCACCTCGAAATGGTCGATCAGCGCCGTGGACTGTGTGGCGACCAACAACTGACTGTGCCGGGCGGCCGATTTCAACAGGTCGGCCAACACGGCCAGGGCCGCCGGGTGAAGTCCCAATTCCGGTTCGTCCAGTACGATCAATTCCGGCAGGTCTTCTTCCGGCTGAAGCAGAAGAGTGAACAAGGCGATGGCCCGGAGCGTGCCGTCGGACAACTGGTGCGGGCCGAACTCGTAATCCGACTCCTTCGCCCGCCAGTGAAGGGCAATGTTCCGCGGGTTCAGCCGCAGCGGTTCCAGGACGAAATCCTCGAAAAACGGGGCGACTGCTTTCACCGCGGCGACGATCCGGCGGTACGCCGTGGGGTAGCGTTCTCGGTACAGGTACAGCATCGCCGGCAGGTTCGCCGCGTCGGGATACAGAAACCGATTGGCATCGATGGGGCAGTCCCGCCGCATCGGCCCGAGGAGCGACGTGTCGTGAAAATGGAAGACCCGGCACCGGGTTAACAACCCGCGGATGAATTTCTCGGTCTGGCCGCCGGCGTCGGCCGCTTGGTTCAGTAAACTCTCGCGGTGCCCTCCACCTCACTAAGCCGGCTATACGGTTTCTCGGCCCCTTCGCGAAGGAACTCCAGCTTCTCCTCGGCGAACATCAACGAGTTCCCGGCGACGGGAACCAACCGGAGCGAGTAACGCATTCTGCCCTTGCTCGGTAGTGAATCGAAAGTCGGCATCGATGGCTGGCGTCCGCTTCGAGCCGTAATGGAGAAGTGACTCGGCCCCTCCGGTCGTACCGACGTGGACCTGGAACCGGCCTCCCATCATCTCGTTCATCAACTTGAAAAAGCTGACGAGGTTCGACTTCCCGGCCCCGTTCGCCCCGATGAGGACGTTGAGCGGACGGAGTTCGATCTTCGCGTCTCGGATCGACTTCCACCCCGCGAGTCGCAGGCTGGTCAACTGTGCCACTTCACGTCCTCCTTCAGGCGGTGCCCTTGGAGATGGGTGGGCTCGAAAGGTTCATGCCACGTTCCTGCCACCTTTTCTCCTAGCCACAATCACGGATCGAATTTAGTGTAGAATGCCTTCAAAGGGATGCGGGCCGCCTTCCCGTGGTAGAAGAACTCCAACTTCGGCTCCAAGGAGATAAGAACATGGTAGTGCCGGATGGTACCATCACTCTTGGGGGAAGTGCCCGCGTCGGCGATGTAATCCTTGACCATGGAGATCGGTAGAGTTACGAAGCCTAGCGAAGCCAAAATGAAGACCATATGTGTAACATCGGCCTTAACCATGTCCGCCCAAAGAGAAGCGTGCAGACCGAACCAGTAATAATCGCTATGCCGCTTCGAATATTTTATGTTGATTAGCTTCCCGTCACGCATCTGGCAGAAAAAACGCTTCCCACTGCCGATCCGCCCAACTTCTCCGCCTAATCGCTCGATCACTGTCGTCGTTAATAGTTTCACGTCTTCCTGATCGTCCTCTTCGGACGCGGTCACACCTATCGATTCGTCTTCCGATCCAGCGAAGTTGGGCCAAATCTTCAGAGCGCGCTCAGCCAGTTCTTCGCCACGTGCAGAAATTGCTTGTTCATCCCAAGTCGCGGATGCCGTGAGATTCCGGCTGAGTTCGACATGACTCTTCTGAAGTATTGCCTGCTTGGCAGCGAAGTCTGCGTTTGACAACTCTGGATTGTAGCCGGTCAGCGTCAGGTTACCGACTGTGTCCAGCCAGGTCTCGTGCGTTACTTCCCATTCCTCTCCCAGTTCCTTTTTCCACCACTCGGTCGGGGTCTGCGGCATGACGTGTTCGATCGTCATCGAATCTAGGTCGATTGTCTCCTTGTGGCCGAAGGACATTTCCAACCGATCGAGGATCAACTTTGCCTTCTGACGCCGCTCGCCGTCTCCGTAGAGCTTGCAAGTCGTGAACCGCTCACAGAATTCCTTGTCACGTGGGAAAGCCCGATCCTTCAACCCCAGTTTCACGCCATCAAGGAGAGCGCCGGCCTTCACTGCCTGACCATACAAAGCGGCAAAGGTGCGGTTGAGCCCATGCGTCGGTACTCCGCACACGAACCGACGTATCAGGAACGACTCCAGCATGTCGAGAATAGCGGCGAAGTCGGTGTCCGACAGCTTGCCTGTTTGGTAGTCGTTGTAGACGTTGAGCAGGAAAGGATACGTCGTAGTCGCCTCGAAGCGGTTGAGTCGGATCATTCCTGCGCCGACTTTGCTGTTCTTCTCCTCGCCCGGATCGAGCAGTTTGGTGTAATACTTCGAGTAGGTCGATACCTCTTCCAAGACACCGACGATCTCCTTTTCCGAGCGGTCTTCTATGCTCTCCTTCAGGGTGAAGTAAATCTCGCTCTGTTTGATGAGCTTTCCGTCGCGCATCAAAAAATGGCGGATAAACTCGGTTAGGTCATCACCGAGTCGCTCCTGCATTGGCTTCCAGTACTCCGAGAACATTTTCTCTTGCGTGTTTACGTGAATGCGCATGAAGAAGAAGTTACGAATCAAATCGGCCTGAGTGAGGGGCTGCCCGTTGGCGTTGAGGCTCTCGAAGATCAGGTAAGGATTATCATCTTTGTCGAGAACGATACTTACCAGTACAAGGCTCTTCCGGATGACGTCGTGCAGCCTTTCCAATCCGATGTCCGGAGACAGGCGCAGCCGCTTCTCAAAGAACTCGAATGCACTGGCGAGTTTATCATCCTTGGGCGGCTGGCTGCCGTCCATAAGAGCGCAGAAGGTGGCCCGGTCTCCCTGACTGGGCAATACCTTGTAGATATCACTGCCGTCTTGATGGCGGTTCTTGAGTAACAGGTCGTCGATTTTGTCACCGAGGTTTCCCGGCTCCTTTCGGGCCTTGTCGCGCATGGCAGCAAGCAGGACCAGCAAGGTCGTCAGTCGCTGTTGGCCGTCGATCAGTATGAACTTCGTCACGCCCTCCGGTACTGACCTCGATGGCAGGGTAACGATGGACCCGATGAAATGGTTCCGCGACTTGTCTTCTTCACAGAGTTCAACGAGATCCTTCCAAAGGGTGTTCCACTGCTTGGTACCCCAGCTGTACGGTCGCTGAAAGAGAGGGATAACATATTGCTGGACGCCGCCGAGGATGCGCTGGATGTCGGTCTGATTGGCATGCATGGGAACAACGCGGTTTTGGTCTTGTTGTGGAAGGATCCCTCAGGACTCTTCGATCTGGACAAATGGATTTTACAAAAGACGGAGACCTATCGGAAGGCAAAAAAGGAGAAAAGTGGCCGGTTGACCGAGGGCCACGATTTCGCTTTCGAGATGCCGCGGCGCAAACCCTTCCGCCATGTGTTCCGCCAGGGAGCGACGGAACGACCGCATGCCGTCGAGCCGCACCGGACGGCCGTCGCCGCGGTACGGTGTCGCCGTGAAGAAGAACAGCTGTCCGCCGCGCTCGCGCCACAGCGTCACGATCTGCGCCAGACCGTCGGCCGAGGCGTGGTGGGCCTCGTCAATGAAAAGGGCCTTGCCGGCGAGGTCGGCCGGCAGCCGCTCCGGCGTCAGCTGGTTGAGCGCGGCGTGCGTGCAGGCGAGGGCGTAGTCCTGTGCATCGCACTGGCGCAAATAGGCGGCGACCTGTTTGACAGAGCCCAGGCCGCTGTCGCGTGCGCCCTGGATCAGCCGTTTCCCTGCGGCCAGCGCCGGCTGAGCAACGCCCCGACATTCCGGAAAAGCAATGGACCGATAATCGCGCTTCACGAAGCCCTGTTCAATCTGTTCCTGGGGCGCTGAAATGACCGCATGAGTGAACCGCTGTCCGAGGTGCATCGCCACGAGAGTAACGATCTGCACGGTTTTGCCCGAACCGGTGGGCTGTTCGACCAGCACGTCTTCGGCGGCCCGGCAGACGTCGGTGACCAGCCTCACCTGGTAATCCCGAAGCTTCTTCGTGCTTGATTCCATGGAGGCCGATCCTGTGGATTATTCTATCTGCACATTTGTACAAAATAAGCCGCCAGGCCAGTGGTGTCAAGCCATTCGTGTGTCGGTTCGTGGGAGCGGAATTCGGTAGGGGTGCTACAATACGAAATAATGCGATCGGAGCAGGAACCGCAAAAAAAGGTCGGGCGATCCACCAACAAGGAGTTTGTGCCATGAAGCCTGATAGCTCCTCCGTTCTCAATAAAAACTGGTCTGCGGCGGAACTGCGGAAATTGCCGGCAGACCAGCGCGATGCCATCCTGGAAGCAGCGGCTGCCTTGGCGGAAGAAATTTACCGCCATGATCCATCCCTAACCGATTTCGAGGCCTTTGGTGAGGAGGATTTGTATGGCGAAAGCACCGCCGCCCCAGAGGGGTGAGATCTGGATGGTGCAGTTCGGCCCCTCGGTAGGAGCGGAGATTCGCAAGATCCGACCGGCGGTCGTGATCAGTCTGAATACCGTTGGCAGGCTGCCCTTGCGCATCGTAGTTCCGCTCACGGACTGGCAAGATGCCTTTGTGCAACTGCCGTGGTTCGTCCTATTGCCAATGTCGCCGACCAATGGGCTGATAAAGGATTCCGGCGCCGATGCGTTTCAGGTCAAGTCCGTGTCGCAGAACCGCTTCGTTCGCCACGTTGGTCTGGTCACAAGCAATCAACTGGACGATATAGCTTCCGCAGTCGCGATGTGCGTGGGCGCGCGATAGCAGGACCACCACCATTCCCTCAAAGGTTATCGCAGTATGAGGCGGAGATTGGCCATCCGGTGTCCGCGCACCGAGCCGCGATAAATCTCGAAAGCTCCCAGCACGCCCAGGAAACCGCCGTCGATCGCTTGCTCGCCGCCATCGGGCAACAACATGCCGGCAGTCAGATCGCGCCGGGGCAAGCAGTCGCGCAGGGTTTCGCACACCATTTCGGCATGTTGCCGCAGCGCCTGGCCGCGGTCCTGGCGGCGGCGGACGACCGCATCCAGGTCTTGATTCCAGAACAGGGCGAACTCGCCGAACGTGTCCAGGCCGCGCCGGACCAATCCGCGCAGGAGTGGAAAATCGAGCGGCCCACTGCGATTGCCGACTTCACCGTAGGCATCGAGGTTTAGGACGCCGACTTTGGCCAACTCGGGCGCGCCCAGCCGTTCGTACAGGTTGCCGGCGAGCCATTTCAAATCGGGCCGGCGCTGGTGAAAGCTGCCGATGCGTGTCGGATCCAGGTCGATACCGACGAAGCCGCCTGGGGCCAGCATACCTTCGCGTTCCAAAAGGTCGAGGGTGAGCCAGCCGGTTTGGCCCATCAATTCGCACCAGTCGCAGCGCAGACGGCTGCGGGTATTATCTTCCCAGAGGAGATGGCCGGCTTCACGTAGGACGCGCAGGTTGCCTTCCCGGCAGGCCATTTTCGCCGGGTTGTCGAAGATGTCAGTCTGTCGATCCGATATGTCGGTCATAAGAATCTGCGGGTCAGCGCTCGGTCGATTATCCGGTGATAGTATGATCGTCCCACCCATTCTACCGCATTCCGTAATTTGCTCCAGGCACCAAGCAGCACACCTACCGCCAAAATGGCAGCAATGCGGATAAACACGCTCCGCAACGTGGCTGTTACGAGATAGCTAAAAACGACCCGAAAACTATTACGCGTTTTTAATGAATTTGCGTGAACGCTAGGAAACACGCAGATCGCATAACAGTTATGGCCCTTCCCAGGCCCCCCTGTTAAGTGTTACGAGTCGGTTCGACTATCCGATTTCGCCCAGGCCGAGGAACTGGCGAAGGTCCCGCAGGGAAAACCGGCGTCGTCTTCGCCGTCACGCACAACTACACCGGCGAGCCGCTGGTCCGCTCGGCGTGCGACCTGGTCAAGGCCGGCGAACTCGGCGAGATCAAGACCGTGTGAGCGTTCTACATCCAGTGCTGGCTCCGGACCCGTCTGGAGCGCTCCGGGCTGGTGAAACTGAGCAACGACTCTGTCTCCCGGATCGACGAACCCCCATCGCGCTCGTATGGTAACTCCGCTCCGCCCTTCCGTTTGGGGCGTATCCGGTCATCCGAGGCTCCGAGGTTCCGCCATGGCTGCCGCCACCGCTCTGTCGCTGAAACAGGCGCTGATGAATCACGTCACTTACTCGTTAGGCACCACCGTCGAGCAGCTTTCGCCGCGCGATCGCTTTCTCGCCGTCGCCCTCGCCGTCCGCGATCGGATGATCGAGGATCTGCTCGAAACGGATCGGCGTGTCGCCAGCGCCGACTGCAAACGGCTCTACTACCTCTCGATGGAGTTCCTCCTCGGCCGGTCGCTGCATAACAATCTCGCCAACCTCGGCCTTCTCGACGAGGCGCGGCAACTCCTCACTGAACTCGGGCTCGATCTCGACGAAGTGGAAGAGGGCGAGGTCGATGCGGCGCTGGGCAACGGCGGTCTCGGCCGGTTGGCGGCCTGCTTCCTCGACTCGCTTGCCACTCTCGGTCTGCCCGGCTACGGCTACGGCATCAATTACGAGTACGGCCTGTTCAAACAGGAGATCCGCAACGGCGAACAGGTCGAGAAGGCCGACAACTGGCGCACATTCGCCACGCCCTGGACCATCGAACGGCAGGCGGAGTCCGTCCTGGTGCCGCTCTATGGCAAAATCGAGCACGGCACCGATCGCAAGGGGCAGTACAACCCGATGTGGCTCGACTGGAAAGTCGTCATCGGCGTGCCGCACGACTTTCTCATCGCCGGCTATGGCGGACGGGCGGTCAACTACCTCCGGCTCTTCGCCGCCCGCGCTTCGCAAGAAGTGGACATGGCGATCTTCAACTTCGGCGACTACCTCAACGCCGTGCAGCAGAAGGTACTCACGGAGACGATCTCCAAGGTCCTCTATCCCAGCACCGACGTCCAGGCCGGCCGCGAGCTGCGCCTCGTCCAGGAGTTCTTCCTGTCCACCTGTGCCGTGCGCGACGTGGTGCCGCCGTCATCTGCGCGAGCACGACACCTTCGACAACTTCTCCGACCGGGTGGCGATGCAGCTCAACGACACGCACCCAACGCTCGCCATCGCCGAGTTGATGCGCCTGCTGGTGGATGAAAACGATTTTGAATGGGACAAGGCCTGGGAGATTACCCGGGCCACGTTCGCTTACACGAACCATACGCTCCTGCCGGAAGCGCTGGAGAAGTGGTCGGTGCCTCTGCTCGAACAGGTCGTCCCGCGTCACCTGCAATTCATCTACGAGATCAATTCCCGCTTCCTGAAACAGGTCGCCCAGCGCTTCCCCAACGACCCGGCGAAAATGCAGCGGATGTCGCTCGTCGAGGAGGGGAATCCGAAGCAGGTGCGCATGGCGAACCTGGCCATCATCGGCAGTCACTCGATCAACGGTGTCGCGGCCGTCCACAGCGAGCTGGTCAAGACGGACCTGGTGCCCGATTTCGCCCAGATGTATCCGGAGCGCTTCAACAACAAAACCAACGGCGTCACCCCGCGCCGCTGGCTCCTGTCGGCGAACCCCAGTCTGGCGGCGCTCGTTACCGAGATCGTCGGCCCCGGCTGGGTGACCGATCTGGATAAACTGCGTGGCCTGGAGCGCGTGGCCCGCGATGCCTCGTTCCAGGAGCGTTTCCGCGCAGTGAAGAATGCGAACAAGCAGCGGTTGGCCCGCATCGTCCGCGACGCCACGGGAGTGAGCCTGGCGACGGATGTGCTGTTCGACGTGCAGGTCAAACGCATTCACGAGTACAAGCGGCAGCTGCTCAACGTGCTGCACATCGTCTACAAGTACCTGTGCCTGGTCGAGGACGGCCGGCAGCCGACACAACCTCGCGCCTTCGTCTTCGCCGGCAAGGCCGCGCCGGGCTACCACGTTGCAAAACAGATCATCCGGCTCATCAACGATGTGGCGGGCGTCGTGAATACCGACCCGCGCGCGGCCGGGCAGCTCAAGGTGGCGTTCGTGCCGGATTACAAAGTGACGCTGGCGGAGGTCATCATCCCGGCGGCCGACCTGAGCGAACAGATCTCGACCGCGGGCACCGAGGCATCGGGCACCGGAAACATGAAATTCGCCATGAACGGCGCCCTGACGATCGGCACGCTGGACGGGGCGAACATCGAGATCAAGGAGGAAGTCGGTGCCGAGAACATTTTCATCTTCGGCCTGACGGTGGAGCAGGTGCGCGCTGCTCGCGCCGCCGGTTATAAGCCCGACGAGTTGTACCGGCGCAGCGGCACGGTGAAACGGGTCATCGACGCCCTGCGCGACGGCCGCTTTTGCCCGCGCGAGCCGAAGCGGCACGCCTGGGTGGCGGAGAAGCTGCTGGCTTTCGGGGAACAGTATTTCCACCTGGCGGATCTGGAATCGTACCTCGAAGCGCAAGAAACGGCGGCACGGCTCTACCGCGATCGGACGGCCTGGACACAGAAAGCGATCCTCAATGTGGCACGCACGGGGAAGTTCTCCAGCGACCGCACGATCCTGGAGTATGCGCGCGACATTTGGAATATCAAACCAGTGTGATCCCGTTTAGCCGCGAGCTTTTGCGAGCGTTTGATCCAAGCACTAAGCGCTCGCAATAGCTCGCGGCTAAACGAGTGTACGCCGAATCAACGCTTCCGCGGCAGCGCACGGCCGACCACCACTTCGCGCTCCGGGGAAGGGCGGCGGTCGCGGTCCATCGAAATCGCAGCGATCTCTTCCGCGGGGAAAGGCAACGTCATCCGACCGCCGGCGTAGGCGTGATAACTGAAATAAACGCCTTCTTCCGGCATGTCGTTCGGGCTTATCGGTATGGGCCGCAGCTCGATCAGCTCGCCGTAATAGTGCGCGAACAGGGCGTCGGTGTGCCCGTAGCTAATCATCTTCGTTCCCGCGGGCAATCGTTGCTTCAAGCGGCTGATCGCTCCGGGCTGATCTTCACTTCTCCGGACACGGGCATTCGTCAACGGGCCGGCAAAGGTAATTACCAGGAACCAGGCCAGGGCCAGCACCGCGGAGCGCACTCGTCCGTCGTCGCCAACCCATCGACCTCGCAGAATCAGCGCGGTGAGGATCGCCACCACTCCGGCGTAAGCCAGCGCCGACGGCAATGGCTCGGCGAACGAGCCGAACTTCGGATGGCCTTTCAGAAACAGCGAAACAGCGACCGCTGCCAGCGCCGTGGCCATCGTCAAACATGCTGCGAGCGAGAGGAAGACGCGCCAACCGCGACGAACGTGGGGAACGACATGCACCTCGGCGCAGCGTTGTACGACCAACCCGATCAGGACGGAGAGGCACGGATACAGCGGAGCGAAGTAGCGCGTTTGCCCCCCCGGCGGAATCCAACAGGTGGGGAACGAGACGGCCAGGCTCAGCGTCACGAACAGCACGGTCGAGCGGGCCGATCCGAGAGATCGTCGAAACTGGGGAACAAGATAGCACAACAACAGCGACGACCAGGGCAGCGTGCCGCCGAACACCTCCAGGGGATACAACAGCACGTGCGCGACGACCTCCTCACTTTTCCAATCCTGGAAGCGCGTGGCGGTGTCCCGGCCCATGATTCCCCAGACTGCCGGCCAGCCGACGCGCTGAGAACACGGCACCATCCACGCAAGAACGATCGCGCTCCCAACGAGGATGCCGGCCAGATGTGACCAAGTACACAACCGCCGCCAATCACCGGTCAGCACCAAATAGAGGCTGACCGTGCCGAGGAAGTAAACGGGAGGTTGCGGCCCTTTGGCGAGGACGGCCAGACCGACACAGGCGCAGTTCGCCATCCACGTCACCCAGGACGGCCAGGCGCGTACGTAACCCCAGTGCCACAACAGGAGCGCACCGCTGACCAACGGGATGAACACCGCTTCGGTCTCAGCCTGGTAGCCTGTACTGAACATCTCGCCGAGCGTGGTAAAGGCAACCGCGGCAGCGAGGGAACCGAGGCGAGATAGGGAGGTGCGCGAATACCCGTAAATGAGCAAGGTTGTCGCCAGTGTGCCGAGCAAGGATGGAAACCGGATGGCCCACGCCGCACGGCTGCCGAAGATGGCCGTGCTGGCGGCGATCATCCAGTTGTGCAACGGCGGCCGGCTCAGGAATGGTTCGCCTTGTTCGCGCGGTACGAACCAGTCGCCGCGCTCACGAGCCTCGAACGCCACCTGCGCTCGGCGCGGCTCCTCTCCACGGAGGGTCACGTCGTTGATACGCAGGCAATAGGCACCGATGACCAGGACAATCAGCAAGAAGACCTCGGCTTCATACCACCAGCCAGCGAGAGCGACCGACTCCCGCAGGGGGACCGGATTCGTGTTCATGGCACCTCGACCCTGGATCACGGGCTGCTGGATGGAGCGGAAACGAGAAGTGCATCGCGAAGAGCGGTCGGCAAATGGCCGCGGACGAGAGTGTAGCAAACCGCGATCCGGTAAGCAATGCCTTGCGGAAAGCGCGCCGGTGCCCTAATACTACAGCGCTACTCCCCTCTCCCCGGTACTCCGGGGAGAGGGGTCGGGGGCACTCTCTCCCCGGAGTACCGGAGCGAGGGGAGAAAGAAGCCCGTGACCCGTGGAAGAGATGAAGCCATGTCTATCGAACCGCTCGCGATCGCAGTCTGCAGCTGGTCGTTGCAGGTGAAGAACATCCCCGAACTGAAACGGCACCTGGATCGCCTCAGTCTGACCGTGGTGCAGATCGCGTGCGGCGATCCACACCACGCGGCCTGGGACGAAGGCGATCGTTTGCCGGAAGCGGCTCGTGCCGCAGGGTTTCGCATGAGCGGTGCCATGCTCGGTTTTCCTGGCGAGGATTACACGACGCCGCAAACCATCCAGAAGACCGGCGGCTTTGGCGATCCGGCTCTGCGCAAAGCGCGATTGGAGCGACTCTCCTGGGCACTGGACCGCACACGCGCCCTGGGCCTGACCGACCTGATGTTCCATGCCGGCTTCCTGCCGGAGCCGGGCGATCCCGATCGGAAACCGTTCCTGGACACGCTGGCGAAGGCTGCCGGCATGGCTGCCGCGGTCGGCATCACCGTCGCCTTCGAGACCGGCCAGGAAACCGCCGAGCTGCTCCGCACGACCCTGGACGAACTGAAGTGTCCAAACGTCAAGGTGAATTTCGACCCGGCGAACATGCTGCTGTACGACAAGGGCGATCCGCTGCGGGCGGTCGAGATCCTCGGTCCGGACATCCGCTCCGTTCACGTCAAGGACGCAAATCGGCCGACGACGCCGGGTCAGTGGGGCGAAGAAGTGCCGCTGGGCAAGGGACAGGTGAACATCAAGCAGTTCATCAAGACGCTGAAGAAGGTCGGCTATCGCGGCCCGCTGTGCATCGAGCGCGAAGTCGGCGATCAGGAGGCGCGCGTCACCGACATCGCGCTCGGGGTGCGCTATTCGCGCGAATGCCTGGCGGAATAAGCCTCAAGAGACCCAACTCGGTTTCTCAGTTTGCTTCCGATTTCGGTTTCGGTCTCTGCTCGGGGAACTTCCACCGGGTGGAAGGTGTGTGCGACTCGTCCATCGCCTTCTTCATCTTCGCCACGACCTCTGGATGCTTGGCGGCCACATCGTCCTTCTCGCCAATGTCGGCATCCAGGTCGTACAGCTGAATCGCCGTGCCGATCGGTTGCTGCACCGCCTTCCACTTGCCCATCCGCACGGCCATTGCTCCGCCGCTTTCGTAGAAGGCCCAGTAGAGCGATTCGTGCTGTTTCTGCATGTCCTGCTGTCCAAGCAGAGTCGGCACGAACGAGATGCCGTCCAGGCCGGTGGGCGTCTTACCGCCGCCCAGCTCGGCCAGCGTCGGCAACACGTCCCAGAAGGCGCCGATGTATTCGGTGGTCGTGCCGGCCTTCACCTTGCCCGGCCAGCGGGCGATCAGCGGGATGCGGATGCCGCCCTCGTAGAGATCGCGCTTGATGCCGCGCAGCGGACCATGCGAGTGATTGAAATCGGGATTGTTGCCGCCCTCGCGGTGTGGGCCGTTGTCGGACGAGAAGAAGACGAGCGTGTTCTCGTCGATCCCGTGCTTCTTCAGCCGCTCGAAGAGCCGGCCGACGTCGGCGTCGAGGCGCGAAATCATCGCGGCGTGGCCTTTCTGCGGCTCGGGCCAGTCTTTGTCCTTGTAGATGCCGAAATCCGGCACTTCCATGCCCAGTTTGCCCGCTTCGTTGTTGGCGTGCGGGATCGTCGGGGCGAAGTAGAGGAAAAACGGCCGATCCTTGTTGCGGTCGAGGAAAGCCAACGCTTCCGCGGCCATCAGGTCGTGGCTGTACTCGACCTTGGTCGTCGCCACGCCCTTGCCGAACTCACCCGTCCCCGGCACGACGTTCTTGAGCGGCACTCGCTCTTCGTTTCGCATCAGATAGGCGGGGTAATAGTTGTGGGCGTGGACCTGGTCGAGGTAGCCGTAGAAGGAACCGAAGCCTTGTTTCGTCGGGACGCCGGAAGAGCCTTCGTGTCCCAGGCCCCATTTGCCGACGAGGCCGGTTTCATAGCCGGCGTCTTTCAGAACCTTCGCCACGGTCACGTCCTCGGGCCGTAAGTTCTCCTTGGCGTTGCCGCGAATGAAGCAGTGCCCGGTGTGCAGACCGGTCATCAGGACGCAGCGCGACGGCGCGCAGACGGTGCAGCCGGCGTAGAATTGCGTGAAGCGCATTCCTTCCTTCGCCATGCGATCCAGGTTCGGCGTGCGGATCTGTTTCTGACCGTAGGAGCCGAGATCGCCGTAACCAAGATCATCGGCGAGGATGAAAACGATGTTCGGCTTGCGCGGCGCATCGGCGGCGCATTCGGTCGCACCGGAAAGAAAGATCAGTGCAATCGCCGCGATCCAGCAGGAACGGCATGGAGATACTGTCATGATCGGCCCTCGATTCCTGTGTTGGTCCACGAATCTCTGCCTCCCGATGTGCCGAATGCGGCGAGCGATGCCGCGTCTGAGTGTGCCTGAGTTACTGTAGTAATAAAGGCGAGCCGGGCGCTCTTACGCATCGGACGCCGCGGCGATATGATTCCAGAATGTAGGCCGCATCCAACCGCGCAGTCCCGTCTCGACCGGAGGAGTGCCGTCATGGACATTCGCCGCGCGATCTGGCCCGTTCTCATCCTGTGTGTCGCCGCGGTCCGTGGCGCCGATCCTGATCCCGAGGTTGTTTACGCCGAAAAGACGCTGAAGGACGCCGCCATCCCAACGGACGGTCCCGCCCTGCTGCGTTTCTTCCGCGACCGAACTCTGACCGAGGCGGAGCGCACCCGCGAAATCGAAACGGGTAAGGATCGCCGTCTCATTGCCGCCGCCGCGCGCGTCATCAGCGAACACCGCCCGGAAGGTGCTGCCGCGGTCCTGCTGGATTATCTGCCGGCGACAGACGACGAGCCGACGGAAGAGGCCATCTTGCGAGCGCTCGCCGCGGTCGGAATCAAGGACGGCGTACCTGATACAGCTCTGCCGCGTTATTTGACGGATAAGGAACCGCTGCGCCGCGCCGCCTCGGCTCGTGTCCTGGGCCGATCGGTGCCGGCACAGCGCGAGGCAGTGCGCCGCTTGCTGACCGACGCCGACGCTCGGGTCCGGTTCGAGGCTGCGACGGCACTACTCCGAGCCGGCGACCGAGCCGCCGTTCCCGTGCTGATCGCCCTGCTTGGTGAAGGGCCGTTGCCGCTCGGTTGGAAGGCGCTGGATGCGGTGCAGCGGATCGCAGGAGACCGGGCGCCGCCATTGTATCTGGGAGCGGTAGACGGTCCGGAGCGGCTCAAGGTGCGCGATGCCTGGGATCGCTGGTGGAAAGACGCCGGCGACAAAACGGACCTTGCGAAGATCAATTTCGAGGATGCGCTCCAGGGGCTGACCGTAATCTGCGAAGCCCTGAACGGCCCGGACGGGGTGTGCGTCTGGGAGTGCGGCGCCGACGGCAAACAACGCTGGCGAATCGACGGCCTCAAGGCGCCGTCGGATGCGCAGGTCCTACCAGGCGGGCGCGTCCTGATCGCCGAGGGACACGGCCGAAGGGTCACGGAACGCGACCTCAGTGGCAAGGTATTGTGGCAGGCGGCAACGAACAGTTACACGACGACTTGCCAGCGGCTGCCGAACGGCAACACGTTCATCTCCAGCTACTCGGAGATCAAGGAGGTGACCCCGGAGGGCAAGGACGTCTACACGTATCGCAACCCGGTCGGCGGCGACATCTACCGCACGCAGCGTTTGCCGAACGGGCACATCCTCTTCGTGTGCAGCGGTGGCTCGATCGTTGAGCTGGATGCGGCCGGCAAGCAGGTGCGCGTCATCAAGGTCCCGGGCAACGTCGGCTTCTTCGCCGGCCTGGAGGTGCTGAGCAACGGCCGGTTCCTCGTGGCGCTGTACTGCGAGAATCGCGTCATCGAGATGGATGCGGAAGGAAAAATCCTCTGGCAATGCACCACGCAAACGCCTTCGTCGGCGACTCGACTGCCGAACGGTAACACGCTGGTTACCAGCATGGATGGCAAGGCCGTGATCGAGTTCGATCGGGCCGGCACCGAGGTGTGGAAGGTGAAAACCGAGGCGCGGCCGTTTCGGGTGAGGCGCTATTGATGCGGCGATTACATCTCGCGCTCCGTGAACTGGAGGAGAATCCGTCATGCGTATGCTCATCGCGTTCGGAGTCGCCAGCAGCCTCGTTCTGGGTGCCGTCCGTGCCGCCGATCCCGACCCCGAATTAGTGCATGCAGAGAAGACGCTGAAAGACCTCGGCATCGGCACCGACACTGCCGCGCTCCTGAACTTCTTCAAAGACCGCACGTTGACCGAGGCGGATCGCGCGCGTCTGCCCGATGCCATTCGCCGTCTGGGTGATGACGACTTCGAGACGCGCGAGAAGGCGGTCGTTGACCTGACGCGAGCCGGTCGGAAGGCGCTGCCCTGGTTGCGACCTGCGCTGCGCGATCCGGATCCCGAACGTGTACGCCGCGCCGCCCATTGTGTTCAGGAAATCGAGAGTGGCGCGGACCTGCTCGCTGTCGTGGCCGCGGCCCGCGTGTTGAGGGAGCGGCGTCCGGACGATGCCGCCGCAGCACTGCTGGCGTTTCTTCCCGGTGTCGAAGATGAATGGGTTTCGGTCGAGCTCCTGCGTGCATTGCTTGTGGTTGGTGTGAAAGACGGAGTGCGAGACCCCGTCCTGGCGAAGGCGCTGGAGGACAAGGAACCACTGCGGCGAGCAGCGGCCGCTTATGTGATCGGCCGCTGTCCTCCGGGTCAGCGTGAAGCCGTGCGCCGCCTGCTAGCCGATGCCGACGCGCGCGTCCGCTTCGAGGCTGCCGACGCTCTGGTCCGCGGCGGTGACAAGGACGCGGTACCCGTCCTGATCGCGCTGCTCGGCGACGGACCGCTGCCGCTCGGCTGGCGTGCTCAGGATATCCTCCAGCGCCTGGCCGGCGAGAAGTCGCCTGTCGCGGCGCTGGAGTCCGAGAACCCCGAGACGCGGGCCAAAGTTGTCGCGGTCTGGCGGGCATGGTGGAAGGACGCCGGATCGGCGATCGACCTGGCGAAGATCGATCTCGAGGAGGCGTTGCAGGGAATCAACGTCCTCTGCGAAGTGAAATTCGAGAAAGACAGCGGCCGCGTCTGGGCTTGTCGGAACGACGGCAAATTGCTCTGGGAGATCAAGAACGTCAACGCGCCCTCCGACGTACAGCTGCTACCCGGCGGCCGTGTCCTGCTCGCGGAGTATCAAGCGATGCAGGTAACGGAGCGCGACCGCGACGGCAAGATTCTCTGGAAGAAGCAGTTCACCCGCTACCCCACCAGCTGTCGCCGCCTTCCGAACGGCAACACCTTCATCGCCACCTACGGCGAGCTGACGGAAGTGGCTCGGGATGGCAAGACCGTCTATTCCTACAAGAATCCGACCAATGCCGACATCTATCGCGCCCACCGCCTGCCCAACGGCCACCTGCTGTTCGTCTGCGGCGGCAACCACATCATAGAACTGGACGCGCTCGGCAAGGAGGTGCTGAGAGTGAAAGTGCCGTTCCCAGTCAGCGTCTGGGCTGGAATCGAACCGCTGCCGGGCAAGCGGTTCCTCCTTGCTCTGTACGACGCCGGCAAGGTGATCGAAATCGATACGGCCGGCAAAATCCTTTGGGAGTGCAAAGCGACCAAACCGACGTCGGCAATCCGTCTACCCAACGGCAATACTCTGGTCACCTGCCTGGAACCGCAACTTGTCCTCGAACTCGATCGCGGCGGCAAGGAAGTGTGGAAGTTGAAACTCGACGGGCAGGCATTCCGCGCCCGGCGGTATTGAATCGTTTAGCCGCGAGCTTTTGCGAGCGCTTCACCTCAGCGCTCGCAAAAGCTCGCGGCTAAACGAGGATCGACTGCACTACCTCGCCCGCCACGTCGGTGAGACGAAACTGCCGGCCGTTGTAGCGATACGTCAGTTTCAGATGGTCGAGACCAAGCAGATGCAGCACCGTCGCATGAAGGTCGTTGACGGAGACGCGATCGACGACCGCCTTGTGGCCGAGTTCATCCGTCGCGCCGTGGTGAACGCCGCCCTTGACGCCGCCGCCGGCCAGCCAGTAGGTGAAGGCGTGCGGGTTGTGGTCGCGCCCGGTCTGCTGCCCGTTCTTGGTCCGCTGCGCCACCGGCAGCCGACCGAACTCGCCGCCCCAGATCACCAGCGTCTCGTCCAGCAGTCCGCGCGCCTTCAAGTCCGTCAGCAGCCCGCCGATCGGCACATCTGTCTCCCCGGCGAACTGACGATGATTGGCGGCGATGTCGGCGTGCCCATCCCAGCTGCGCTCGTTCTCCATGCCGCCCGAGTAAATCTGCACGAACCGGACGCCGCGCTCGACCAGCCGTCGGGCCATCAGGCACTGCTTGGCGAAGTGGGCGCAGCGCTTGTCGTCCAGGCCGTAAAGCTTGCGCACCGACTCCGGCTCCCGGTTGACGTCGAGCGCCTCCGGAGCAGCCATCTGCATCCGATAAGCGAGTTCATAACTCTCAATTCGCGCCGTCAGATCGGCGTCAGCCTCATGCTGTTGTTGGTGCTGCTCATTGAGGCGGCGCAGCAGGTTGAGCTGGCGGCGCTGTTGCTCGTCGCCGAGATCCGCGGGTCGTGAGAGGTTGTCGATGGGCGTTCCTTGCGGATTGAGGGCGGTCCCCTGGTAGATGCCGGGCAGGAAACCGGCGCCCCAGTTCGAGGCGTGCCCCTTCGGCAATCCCCGGCCGAGCGTGTCGTACATCGCCACGAACGACGGCAGGTTCTGGCTCTCGCTGCCGAGGCCGTAAGTCACCCACGAGCCGACGCACGGAAAGCCCATCCGGCTCATGCCGGTGTTGATCTGGAACAGGGCCGGCGAGTGGTTGTTGGTTTCCGTGAAGCACGAATGGATGAACGCCATGTCATCGACGTGCTTCGCCATGTTCGGGAAAATCTCCGGCACCCACGTCCCGGATTGGCCGTGCTGCGCCACTTGAACGGCGACTTCATGAGCGGGCCGACCTGATCGACGAAGAAGCCGGTCTTGTTGTCGAAGCCCTTCAGCTCCAGACCGTCGCGCTTGAGCAATTCCGGCTTGTGGTCCCAGGTATCGACTTGGCTCGGGCCGCCGTTCATGAACAGCCAGATGACGCGCTTCGCCTTCGCCGCAAAGTGCGACGGCCGCGGGGCGAGGGGATTGAGCGCAGACGGTGCGGCGAGCAGACACTTGTCGCCGAGCAGGCCGGCCAGGGCGAGCAGACCGCAGCCGTTGCCGGCGCGGCGCAGGAAGCGCGGCGCGAGGGATCGGATGGTGTGGCGAAGAAATGCGGTTCGAGCATGGGATAACCTCTCGTATTGCCGCTTGCGGCTTAGCAGGCGTGGCTTCAAGGGACCGATTCAAGCAATTCGACCTTCACCCGTGGTCCAGCGCTGAGCACCAGATAAATCGGCTCCTCCAGATCGGCATCGGGATGCGAGCACTTCGGGTCCGGGACTGGTAAGGGTTCGCCGAACATGAGGTTCGTTTCGGCCATATCCACGAGGGCGCTGGCTAACATGCGGCGTGCTGCGTCCAAATCCTTCCCGAATGTAATAACGCCGGGAAAGTCGATCACCTCGGCGTGGATACCTTCGGGGATGGTGATGTAGGCGGCTTTATAGGTCAGCACTTTCTGGCTCCTTTTTCAGCGACCGTGACGAAGCTTGGCTTTCCGCAGCAGTTTCTCGCACCAAGCCAGTTCCTCGGGGGAGAGTACCCCAACGGGCGGCCCATCGTAGTCAATCACCGCTGGATAACCACTTTCGTCCCAGGTGCGTGTAAACGCGGCCTGCAAATCGAGAGGGACGTCTCGGGTCCCCTCGTCAAGTGGGACAGCCACGCGCGGCAATGGCCTGGCGAGGGCAATCGGATAGACCTCGCGCTGGGCCGGCGCAAGGCGCGATACAACCACGACATAATGAAACGGCTGCGAGTTGCGCCACTGTTGTTCGCTGAGATGAACCGTCCGCTGGCCCGCGCGGAGCAGGTCGATCTCGACGAAATTGGCCCCGCGTCTCCGTAACTCACGGCGCTTACGGAGGTATGACCGACGGCCCGGCTCGGGCCGTTTGTTATCGGGGTTTAGCACTTCAATGGCCGTGACGAGGCGATTCGTCCGGGCTTCGAGAATTTCAAGGTACGGTTCGCGTTCATCGGATTCCTCAAAGACAAGCGGCTTGTCTGCCGGAAGGATGGCCGCCGTCCGCCCACCCTTACCGGTCGAACGCTGTCCGGAGCGCACCACAGACACGTCCGGATAGCGGGGATGGCGAGGCGAAATCACGACCTGGCGATCGCGCGTGATGGCGGCGTACTGGGGTAGGAGCAACGGCTGGAGCGCTCCCCGCAGGGCGGTGATCAGCGAGTCGTGGCAATCCGGCCACACGGCGGGATCTTCCACATACGGGTCCATCCCCGGAAACGGCGATGGCATGATCGGCGCCCTCCTCAATCCACATAGATAAACTCATTCGACCCCAGCAGCGCCTGGCAGAAGTCCGTCAGCGCCAGTACCGCGGCGTTGTCCTTGCCATCCTTCTTGTACGACGCCGCCTGCTCCTTCAGGAACTCGACCGACTCCTTCAACTCCTCCGCCGACGGTGGCCGGCCCAGTGTGAAAACAAACGCACGGTTCGCCGACTCGCCGAGCGTTTCGTTGGCGGCCGGCTTGATCCGCTCCGCCATCGCCTTCGCCGCGGCACGCACCAGGGAGTTGTTCATCATCATCAGCGACTGCGGGGCGGTGGTCGTCGTCACGCGCTGCTCGACGCCTTGCAGCGCGTCGGGGGCGTCGAAGAGCATCATCATCGGCACCAGTTGCGAACGCTTGACGTGAAATAGATCGAGCGCCGCTTCTGGTTCGGGTCCAGCGTGCCGGGGCCGAACTGGCCGGGTGTCCAGCGTGCCGCTGACGGCCAGGATTGCGTCGCGGATCACCTCGGCTTCGAGGCGGTGAGGGGTGCGCCGCCAGTGCAGACGATTCTCGGGATCGACGGCCGAGCTGCGCCTTGTCGAACTGCGTGCGCCTGCATGTACGACGGCACTGGTCATGATCAGCTTGTGGATGTGCTTCAGGCGCCAGCCGTGGTCGATCAGCTCGCACGCCAGCCAGTCGAGCAACTCGGGATGCGTCGGCCGCTCGCCCTGGGAGCCGAAATCGCTGGGCGTGGCGACGATGCCGACGCCGAAGTGGTGCTGCCAGAGCCGGTTGACGATCACGCGCGCCAGCAGATGGCCGGCGCCGTGGTCCACGTCGGTGATCCAGTCCGCCAGTGCCGCCGGCGATACGAAGTGCGCCAGCCGGCGGGCGGCGTCTTCTGCCAGCGTTTCTCCTGTCCGGCGTCGCGCATCAGCACCTGCAGGAAGCTCTGTGTCGCGACGCCGTCTTTCTGGTTGGGATCGCCGCGCTTCAGGAAGTGCGTCTCCGGTAGGAAGTCGCCGCCCTGCGTGTGCAGCCGGATCGCCGGCAAGCCCTTCGCTGCAGATCAGCGCCTTCACCTTCGACGATTTCGGCGCTGTCTTCGCATGCTCCTCGACCGTCCCGGTTCAGCCGCGCCATCCCGGGTCGAGCGTTGCGATACCACCGCAACAGACGCCTGCACGCTTGTCGTCGGTCAGTTTCGCATTCGGTTCCGTGTCGAGCCGCGCCAGCAAGGCCAGTACGGACTCCGGCGCAGTGCACTCGCCATCAAGCGCGGCAGGGCTCGGCGCGGTTGAGACCGACAGGCGCGGCCGGCCGATGCCGTGGCCGGTGTTGTTGTTGAACTGCAGCGTGAAGGTCAGCACCGTGCCGCCGTCGAAGCCGATCGGCGGCATCCGTCTCGAAGACGGCGGCGTGATTCTTGCCGAACTGCGGATCGACCGCCCAGGCCGAGGTACCTGTCGTCGTCGATGGCGGCCTTCACCGGCAAGCCGCTCTGCTCGAACGTCGCCTTGGCGTTGGACGCAGCTTCACCGGCGACGCTCTTGCCTCGGCTCGTTCAGCGGCGCCGCCGTGACGCGGAAGTCGCTCAGGGCGAAGTTGCCGTTGGCTGCCCGGCCCGGTCCGCCCTTGACCAGCGACGGATGGGCCAGCGCCTCCAGCCGCACCGCCGTGATACCCTTCAGCTGCGTGTCGCGTCAACGGTCGTCAGCGTGTCGATGTGCCGGGTTCTTGCCGCCGATGCCAGCAGCGAGCCGTCGCTCAGCTTGGTGAACGTGGCTCCGCCCGCCGACTTGTGCTCGACCATGTCCAGCACGCCCAGCGGCGGACGAGGCGATCCCTTGCGGCCGTTGGCCAGCCACTGCTCGAGACTGGCCGGCAGCTGCTCCTTCTCGAAACGCTGCCAGCGGCTCGACAATCTGCGTCGTGCTCGGTGTCGAACTTCGCCTTGGCCGCACGGTAGCCGGCCGGGTCGAGGTCGAGATCGAATCGGTGCGCACCGTCGTGGTGAAGGTGGACAGCAGGCGGTAGTAATCCTGCGTCGGGATCGGGTCGAACTTGTGGTCGTGGCAGCGGGCACAGCCGATGGTCAGGCCGAGCATGCCGTGCCGATGGTGCGAACGCATGTCGTCCAGCTCGTCGTAGCGTTCCTTCTCGACCTGGTTGGCGGTGATCTGCGTGCTGTGGACGCCGGCCGCCAGGAAGCCGGTCGCCGTCAGGGCCAGCGGGTTGTCCGGCGCGAACTCGTCGCCGGCAATTTGCCACTTGACGAAGGTGTCGTAGGGCAGATCCTGGTTGAGCGCCTTGATCACGAAGTCGCGGTAGTGGTACGCCGTCGGCCGATCGTAGTCGTGCTCGAAGCCGTGGCTCTCGGCGAAGCGGGCCAGGTCGAGCCAGTGCCGCGCCCAGCGCTCGCCGTAGTGCGGGCTGGCCAGCAGCTGGTCGATCAGCCTTCTCGTACGCATCGGGCGACGCGTCGTTGAGAAACGCCTCGATCTCCTCCGGCGTCGGCGGCAGGCCGATCAGGTCGAAGGAAGCTCGCCGGATCAGCGTGCGTCGATCAGCCGACGGAGTTCGCGGTTAGTTTCTTCTCTTCGAGTTTCGCCAGGATGAACCGATCGACCGGCGTGCGGCACCACGCCACGTTCTTCGGCGCCGGCGGTTCCGGTCGTTGCAGCGGCCGGAAGGACCAGAACTCCCGATCGCCGGCTGTCACGACGAGAGGCTTCTTGCCGGGAGTGCTCTTGTCGAGGAGCGGCTTGTCGTAAGCGGCGCCGTCGTCGATCCACTTCGCCAGCAACGCGACCTGCTCGGCGTTGAGGGCCATGCCTTCTTTCGGCATGTGCGGATCGGCGGCGTGAGAGACCAGCTTGACGAGCTTGCTGGCATTGCCCTTCCACAGCGTGACAACCACGCCGTGATCGCCGCCCTTGACCAGTCCTTCGCGGGTGGTGAGGTTGAGGCCCGAGCGCACGTTCTCGCCACCGTGACACCGGACGCAGCGCTCCAGAAGCAGGGGCCGAATCTGCCGGGCGAACAACTCCTGTCCACGCGCTAGCCGAGCCGCGTGATCGGGAGGCAGTGTCTCCTGCGCACGGATGGTGCTGACAACGGCAAGGCACAGCAGCGAAATCAAGAAAGTGGTACGCAGGCGGGACATCGCGGTCACCTCGATCACGAAGACACGCGGCGGGGATCGTCGGGCGGTATCCGAATAGTTTACCGAATGTTGCTGACGGACGGGAGGTTTTTCTGAGACGGCTACCTGGGCGGCCGGTGACGGGGTAGGATCGGGAGGGTATAGTGAAAGCGACGTTCTGAAGGAGAACTAATGATGAACACGCCGTTTCCGGGTATGGACCCCTATCTGGAGCATCCGGCCCTCTGGCCGGGAGTCCATGCACGGCTCATCGTCTGGCTGGCTCATCAACTCACGCCTCTTCTGCGTCCACGCTACGTTGTCTCCATCGAGGATCGTGTCTTTATCGAGGATCAAGATCGCCTCCCCGATATCCAGCTGCAAAAGGGAACCGCGAACGGGCCGCCAATGATGACTGGGACGATCACCGCGGCCCCGGTTATCGTTGAAGTGGAGGATGCGGAGGAAGAGCCGATCCCACTAGAGATGCACGAGCACTTCATCGAGATTCTCGACACCTATCGCGCGATGAAGGTCGTTACCGTTCTTGAAATCGTCCGCCCATCGAACAAGGCGGCCGGGCCGGGCCGGACTGCTTATCGAGCGAAGCAGCGTGAAACTTTGGCTAGCGAATGCCATTTCGTCGAGATTGACCTGTTGCGTCGCGGTCGTCATGTCCTTGCGGTGCCCGCCGCGAAAGCGCGGGAACAGGGCCCTTACGATTATCTCATCAGTGTGAATCGCTGGCCGAACCGCAAGCGATTCGAGCTTTTTCTCGGTCGTCTGCGCGAGCCCTGCCGTGCATGCAGGTGCCGCTCAGTGCCCCCGATGGCGACGCCCCCCTTGATCTCCAAAAGGCCTTCGAGCAAGTTTACGACGATGGAAGCTACATGCTCCGCGTGCTGTACGATCAGCCTTGTGAGCCGCGCCTCCGCAACGACGATCAGCGCTGGGCAACGGAACAATGGGCCGCGTATCGGGCGGGGCATCCGGAATGGTTCCCGCCGTCGAAGTGAGAGTTGGGGCTCGTGTTTGGCTGAAAGCTGACAGCTACACGCTGTCAGCTTTCAGCCAAACACCAGTGCCACAGTAGTTCGACAGAGAACGTCTAAATCGTTTCCTCTGAAGTCTGCTCCGAACCAGTCCCATCACTCCCCCCGATGAGCATCAACGCCGTCTGCCCGGCGGGGCGTTGCCCCGACTCGTTCGTGGTTTGAAAGGATGCGAAGACGGAATCGAGGATCGCCTGGCTCGACTCCTTCTGAACCGAAGCCTGGGAGGAGGCAACCGGATCAGCGTCCCCCGTTGGTAGCGAACTGAAGCTGAACTCTCCGCTCGTTCCCGTCGCCTGGAAGACCGCCATCGACACCTCGAATGCGCTAGGCCGGCCGATTCCGAAGCTCAGCGGGATGCCGAGCAGCGTCTGGTTCGTCAGCGATTCGACGGAGAGCGCGGCGGGAACCGCGTTGGTGTTCACTCCGGGAGTGTCGGTGACCGTGTCGAAATACTTGTCGCTGCCTGTAGCCCGGAACGCGATGCCGCCCGAGGTGATGGCGGTCGTCGAGGCGGTCACGGACTGCAACAGGGTCGTGCCGTTGCTGTCGAACAGCTTGCCGACGATCGTTCCCGTCGTGCTCCAATCGACTTCCAGGCGATACCAGTGGTTGGCCGCGAAGGTCTGGTTTACGGCGGCGAGGTTCACGTAATTCGAGTAGCCTGCGTTGTCCTGGAGGATAAGCTGGCCGGTGTTCGGCGCCGCCACGAGCGACAGCGTGCCGCTTGCGGTGGATCCGAAGCCGAAATACGCCCGGCCGTCAGCCGAGCCGGAGAACTGAAGCCATACCGACAGTGTGTCGCCGGCTTTGACCTGCGCCGCTGAATCGTCGCGGTAGATCCAGTCGTTACCGTTCGCCAGGTCCAGGCCGAAGTTCCCGTCGTGCGCCGCCACGGTGGACAGCGAACCGGTGAGAGGACCGCCGACAACGTTATACATTTCCGACGTCTCGAAGCTCTCGATCAGCCTGGCCGTTGTAGAAGCACGGGCAGCGACGTTGAAGCTCGTGGAGGTCGTCGCAGTCAGGCTGCCGGAGCTGGCCTTCAGCGTGTAGCCATTGCCGGCGGCACTGACCGTCAGGCTGCTGAAGGTGGCGACGCCGCCGCTGACGGTTACCGTCGTCGTGCCGCCGAGCGTCGCGCTGCCGGGGTTGCTGCCGAAGGCCAGGGTCACCCTGTCGGTGTGGTCGCTGGTGACCAGGTTGCCATACTGGTCCAGCACTTCCACCGTCACCGCCGGGGTGAGGACCGATCCGGCGGTGGCGTTGGCCGGCTGCTGGCAGAACACCAGCTTGTTCGCGGCGGCGGCACTCACCGTGACGGATGTGCTGCCTGTGATGGAACTGTTCATCGTATCCGTGGCCGTGATCGTCTCGTTCCCCGCCGTCTTCAGGGTCACGGTGAACGTGTGAGACCCGTCGTTCGCGCTGGTGAACGTGTAGTTGGCCGGCAGGATGGCCAAGGCGTCGGAGCTGGTGAAGTGGACCGTCCCCGTGTAGCCGCTGACCACGGCGCCGTTGGCATTGAGTGCCGACACCGTGATGCTGAAGGAGGACCCAGCGGTACTGGCGGCGGAAGCCGTGACGCTGAAGTGCGTGGGTCCGGCGCGACGTCGTCTGACCCACCAGGCCGGCGACGATCAGGTTGGCGACGGGCGTGCCGCGCCCGGTGGCCAGGTCATAGCCGGTGCCGGCCGCCTCGTGCGGCGTACCCGTGCTGCTGCCGGTGGTCACGTCGTGGAAATCGCTGGCCGGCAGGGCGTACAGGTCCGGCAAGGTCTGGCTGGGGCCGTCGAGAGGAGCGAGGCCTGCCTCAATTCGGCCCTGGTCGGCGATGGCGATGAGGGCGGCGAATTGTGGTGCCGCATCGCTGGTGCCGCCGAACTGCGACCACGGGTCCGCGGTGCCGTTGGTGTAGCTATCGTAGACTGGGAAGCCGGTGTTCGGATCGGCGTCGTAAGAGACGTCCGGGTTGGCCCGCGCCGTGCTGCTCTGGGTGACCACGCCGTGCTGGTAGCTCGGCTGGGTTTCATACGCGCTGAGGCCGCCGCCGCTGCCGCTCCAGGCCGATTCGCTCGAGTAATTGCCGGACGACGTGAGGTTCAGTGTCGTGCCGCCGACCGATAGAACGTTGGGCGAAGCGGCCGGGTAGGAAACCGGGGCGCCGCTATCACCCGATGAGGCGACGAACGTCACCCCCGTGTGGCCCGCGGGAGTGGTGAACGTGCTGTCGAGGCTCGTCTCGCTGGCAGCCTCCGGTCCGCCAAAGCTCATGGAGACGGCCACGACGCCGGGCTGCGCCGCGGCATAGCGCACCGCCGCGAACAGGTTGGTGTCCGAGCTGTCGTTCGCTTCCACGAGAAGGATGTTCGCTGCTGGGGCGATCGCATGCGCCGTACTCGACGTCCAGGGAAATCTCGCTGGACCAGCTAGCATTCGCCGCCGGCAGAGTGCTGCCGCCGCTCTGGTTCACCCTCGTGAAAGTTGGATCGGGCAGGCCGAACGCCAGGTCGAACTGGTGCAAATCGCTGGCGATGGTCGGAGAGTCGTAGGCGTCCACAATGGCGATGGTTGTGCCGCGGCCGTCGCCGGGAATCGTGCCGTTGTCGAAACTGATCTGGTTGAATCCGTAAGCCTGCTTGATTTGTGCCGGCGTATATCCCGTTGGACCGGCCGTCGCCTGAGGCGTCGCGCTGCCGCTCTGGTTGAGGATCATGTAATCCGGCTGAAAGAAAGTGACCGAAGGTAAGTCGCGCGATTCCAGCATCTCCAGGACGAGCGGCCGGCGGTTCGTGCCCCGACCTCCCGATGAACGCCTCCCAGAACTGGACCTGGATTGCCGACGAAACCATCCCCAGAACGATCGGAACATGCAGAGAACTCCGTAGTGGTGAATAGAAGAGAACTGTGAAAAGATCGCATCTCAGGCATGGTTCAAAAGAAAGACCATTTGGCTTGCGCCGTGGGGCAGACATTCCTGTCTGCCGCACAATGGCAGACAGGAATGTCTGCCCCACGGCGCAACCCGCGCTTGAACCATGCCGCATTTCGTGCGGATACGCCAGTAGGCGATAGACGTCAGCGAATCGACTCTATGGGTGCGTTCTAAACAGGATGAGGGGTGAAATGGCTCGGTCGTCTCCCGTTGATCGCGTTGCTCCCTCTGGCACTCCGCGTCCACTGCGACGCACTCAATTCTAGGTGATGAAAATTGGAAACGTCAAGAATCGACGCCGAAAATTACGATTCTTCTCAAGAATTCTCGCAAGAGTGATTTGACGACGCGCACTTCCCGGCGGACAGTACGGCGCCAGCAGGCCGCTATACCATCTCCAGGTTGCCCACTCCACCACGCGCCGCGCCCACGACAGCGCTGCCTTTTCTAATTATCGGTTCTGCGCCGCGTCTTCTTGAGGTGCCGCTGTTTCCGTTGAACCGGCCCGTGCGTCGTTGCCGATGCTAAGACAGTCGGATTATTGGTGGAGATTGGGCGACTAAAGGAGATCACGGATGACCATCGTAACCAGGCGGTGGCGCCTGCTGGCGTGTTGTACTCTGCTGCTGGGTGGAATGGCGCCGGTCGTGCGGCGCTCCGACCGTGCAGCAGATGCTGGGCTACAAGCCGCGCCAGGAGGGCGTCAATATCTCGACCCCGACCTCGGAGGCCGAGGCGGGCTGCAAGGTCGATCTCGTCAAGGGCCAGCGCAAGGGCAGCGGCTGGCAGCTCAAGGACGACAAGGGCAACGTTCTGCGTCTGTTCTTCGACAGCAACGAAGACAATAAGATCGACGTGTGGGCGTACTACAAGGACGGCGTCGAGGTCTACCGCGAGATCGACTACGACGTACAGCGGCAAGCCCGACCAGTATCGTTGGCTGAATGCCGGCGGCACGCAAATGGGGCGTCGATGAAACCAAGGACGGCCGCATCAAGAGCTGGAAGGTTATCTCGCCGGAAGAGGTCAGCCAGGAAATCCTCGCCGCCGTCGCCAGAAGGGATATGGCCCGGCTCCAGGCGCTGATGATCGGCGAGCAGGAGATGAAGGCGTTGGAGCTTGCCGGCCGAAATGGCCACGCGCATCCGCCAGCAGATCAAGGACGCTCCCGGCGAAATTCGACGAAACGGTCAAGAAGCTCGCCGACAAGATCGGTCCCAAGGTCAACCTGGATTCACCTGGAGACCGCCGCCCCGCAACTGCCAGCCCGCCGATGCAGACCGGCGGCCGGTATGACATCGTCCGCCATGCGCGCGGCACCATCCTCTACGAATTGAACGGTGCGAGCGGTTGGCTTCAGACCGGCGAGATGATCCAGGTCGGCGCCGCCTGGCGTCTCACGGGTGGTCCGCTGCCCGGCTCCGAGGAAGGCAAGCGGAAGTCCCGAGGCCGAGAACCCGAAGACTGTTGAAGGCAAATCGAAGCGCTGGAGGAGCTTGACAAGATGGCGCCGCCGGCCCCCACCGGCAGCACCGATCCGCGGGTGGTGGAACACCATCTGAAGCGGGCCGACATTCTGGAGCAGATCGTCGCCGAGGTCAAGGCGGAGGAGCGCGATCCGTGGATTCGCCAGGTCGCGGACAGCCTCAGCACCGCGGCGCAGTCGTTCTCCCAAAGCCGATACGAGGGCCATGACCCGGCTACATGAGCCTGGAACAGCAGCTCGTGAGCAAGATGCCCGGCAGCAACCTCGCCGCCTACGTCGACTTCCGCGAGATGCAGGCGAATTACGCGATGGCGAACCAGCGAAAGTAAGGACTTCAACAAGCTCCAGACCGAGTGGGTCGAGAAGCTGTCCAAGTTCATCGCGGCTTATCCGAAGGCCGAGGACACGCCGGATGCCATGCTCCAGGCCGGCAACGTCTGCGAGTTCCTGACCAAGGACGTCGAGGCCAAGAACTGGTACGCTCAGGTCGTGAAGAACTTCGCGGGTACACCTCAGGCCGCCAAGGCCGCGGGGGGCATCGTACGCCTCGACTGCGAAGGTCAGCCGATGAAGATCGCCGGTCCGACGCTGACCGATCCGAACGTGACCTTCGACATCGACCAGATGAAGGGGAAAGTCGTGGTCGTCTACTACTGGGCGAGCTGGAACACCCAGTGCGTGTCCGATTTCGCCAAGATCACGCCAAGCTCTGGACGCGAACAAGGGCGTCGAGCTGCTGTGCGTCAACCTCGATAGCCGGGCCGAGGAAGCCAAGGCGTTCCTGCTGCGGCAATCGAACATTCCGGGCACGCATCTGTACATGCCGGGCGGTCAGGAGAGCAAGCTGGCCACCGACTACGGCATCATGTCGCTGCCGAGCCTGTTCGTGGTCAACCGCGACGGCAAGGTCGCCAGCCGCGCGGTGCAGGTCAATAACCTGGACGACGAGATCAAGAAGCTGATAAAGTGAGGTTGCCGATAGAACGCGGATGACGCGGATGCAGCGGATTTGTGCGGATCAGAAAGATAGAGAAAAACCACGAGTCCATTTCTCTTTCTGTCTGATCCGCGCAAATCCGCTGCATCCGCGTCATCCGCGTTCTATTTTCGGTAAACTACCAGTAGGCGAACCGATCCCCGCGAGGTGCGCATCATGTCCCCGGAATCGTCCGCGACCGACGATCTGCTTGCTAAGGCTCGCAACGGCGAAGCGGAGGCCGTCGAGCGCTTGTTGACGGCCCAGCGCGAGCCGCTGCGACGCATGATCGGCGCCCGGCTCGACCCCGCCCTGGCTGCCCGGGTCGATGCCAGCGACGTGGTGCAAGACGTGTTGATCGAGGCGCATCGCCGGTTGAACGACTATCTCCGCAATCCGGTCATGCCGTTCGGCCTCTGGTTGCGACACATCGCCAAGGATCATGTCATCGACGCCCATCGCCGTCACCGCCAGGCCCAGCGCCGCAGCCTCGACCGCGAACAGCCGCTCGCCCCGGCCATCCTCGCGGACCATTCATCGTTCGAGCTGGCTGGACAGTTGCTCGATCAGGAACCGACGCCCGCCACGGCCGCCGTGCGTCACGAGTTGCAAGCCCGTTTGCAAGATGCCATCGCGGCACTGGCCGACGACGACCGCGAGGTGATCCTGATGCGGCACGCGGAACAGCTATCGAACCAGGAAGTGGCGGCCACGCTGGGACTGACGGAAGCTGCCGCGGCGATGCGTTATTTGAGGGCGGTGCGCCGTCTCCGTGCCACGCTGCTGCCGGAGTGACTCACCGTGTCTGCACAAATCCAATCTCAAGCCGAACGCGACGAACTACTGGCCCGGCTGCTCGCCGATCTCAGCGAACAGGCCCGGCAAGGTCGCCGTCCCGATGTGGCCGGCGCCGCTGAACAACATCCGGAACTAGCAACGGAGTTGCGTCACCTCTGGGCCGCCGCCCAGTTTGCCGACGCGTTCGTCCGCCCGTCCTCGACACTGCCGCCGACCGCTCCCTACCGTCCCGCCCCGGCCGCGACTCCTCCCCTGCCGCGTCGCTTCGGCGATTACGACCTGCTGGAGGAGATCGGCCGCGGCGGCATGGGGATCGTCTACCGGGCCAGGCAGCGCAGTCTCGATCGCATCGTCGCTCTCAAGATGATCCTCCGCGCCGAGCTGGCGACGCCGGTCGATCAGGCTCGTTTCCAGGCCGAGGCGCAGGCCGCCGGTCATCTCGATCATCCGAACATAGTCCCGGTCTACGAGGCCGGTGAGTGCGACGGCCGGCCCTACTTCACCATGCGCCACATCGAAGGCCAGACACTCGGCGCCTTGTTGGCCGGCGGCCCGCTACGGCCGCGCGACGCCGTTCGCCACCTGGCCGCCGTCACCCGCGCCGTCCACTACGCCCATGAGCATGGCATCTTGCACCGCGACCTCAAGCCGTCGAACGTCCTGATCGACACCGCCGGTGTCGCGCTCGTCACCGACTTCGGCCTCGCCAAGCGCGTCGTAGCACCGGCCTGTACCGCCGACATTCCTGTCGGCAGCGGCGAACATCCGGACCGACAGGAATGTCGGCGGTACAGCCCCCCGGATCCCTTGACCCACTCCGGCGCCGTCCTCGGCACGCCCGGCTACATGGCTCCGGAGCAAGTGACCGGCAGCCGCGGCCGCGTCGGTCCGGCCAGCGACGTGTACAGCCTCGGCGTCATCCTCTACGAACTGCTCACCGGCCGGCCGCCGTTCCAGGCCGCCACCCCGGTCGATACGCTGCTGCTGGTCCTCGAACAGGAACCAGTCCGGCCGCGCCTGCTCAACCCGAAAGTCGATGCCGATCTGGAGCTGATCTGTCTGAAATGTCTGCAAAAAGAGCCGCAACTTCGTTACCAGTCGGCGGCCGAGCTGGCGGTGGACCTGGAGGCGTTCCTCGAAGGCGGTCAGTTGTCGGTGCGCTCCGGCGGCTGGGGCAACGTCGTCGTGCTGGTCAATCGCATGTTCCGCGAGACGCATCACGCCGTTGTCCTGGAGAACTGGGGTCTGCTCTGGATGTGGCACAGCGCCAAGGTCCTGCTGCTGTGCATCCTGACGACCGGCATGTACTGGAACAACGTGGAGCGCTGGTGGTATCTGCTGCTCTGGGGCGGCGGCCTGATCGCCTGGGGGGCCGTCTTCTGGTCGCTGCGCAAACGCGGCGGCCCCATCCTGTTCATCGAGCGTCAGGTGGCCCACGTCTGGGGCTCGGCGATCCTGGCGGTGATCGGCGTCTTCATCGTCGAGATGCTGCTCGGCTTACCGGTGCTGACGCTGTCGCCGATCCTGGCCGTGATTGGCGCCGCGATGTTCCTGGTGAAGGCGGGGATGCTGTCAGGCGAGTTTTACATTCAGTCGGCGGCGCTGCTGCTGACGGCCGTACCGATGGCGCTCTACCCCCGCTATGGGCCGCTGATGTTCGGCGTGGTGATCTCGATCTGCTTCTTTGTGCCGGGGTTGAAGTATCATCGGCAGCGGCTGCGGTCGGTGCGGGCGTCGGCGGCGGCGCGGGAGTGATCCAGATGGACGATTTTCGCAGCCTGGCGCGGGACCCCGAGCACCGGCGCAACTTTGAAAAGCTATTGTACCTGGCCGCCCAGCGCGGCGACGCCGACCTGGTGGCCGAGCGCCTCTCCTGGGGAATCGACCCCAACTGTACCTTTGCAAAAGTCCGCACGCCATTAATCGCCAACGTGCGCGGTTTTTGCCCCAGCGCGGCGACCGTGCAGGCCTTGCTGAAACACGGCGCCGATCCCGCCCTGACGGACGAATCCGGCCTGACCGCCCTGGACTACGCCCGCCGCAAGCTTTCCCGCCTACAAGTCCGGCCCCGTCGCCGTCGCCAATCGCCCTCGCTCGACGAAAACGGCCAACTCCGCCTGAGCGCCGTCGAACAGCAAGAGCTGGACAAGATGCGCCGCGAACTGGGCGACGACGCCCAGGATTTTTTCCGCATCTGGTGGCAGGAGCGCCTGCGAGCCGCGCGGCGCGTGTTCAACGACCCGGAGCAGGTGGAGAAAATCGTCGAGATCCTTGAAGCGGCGGGCGAGGAGGGATAGGGCCGAACCGCGGCGTCGCCTATCAGCTCTGCTGCTTTCGGTTCTTACCCTTTTTCCGTGGCTTTCGCGGCGGCGGCGTGGCTTCTTTCTCGCCATCGCCGAAGATCGTCCCCTCGCGGACCTTGACCTTGCCGTTGACGATCTTGATGAGGCCCGAATCGAGCAGGCGCTGCCACTCCTCCTCGGGGGTGCCGCGTGGCATAAGGCGGAACGCTTCGCGGGCTTCTTCTGCCAGTTCACGCGGTGTCATCGGTGTCCTCCTCACGAGAAAAGGGGCCGAAAGACCCCCAGGATACAAGCCGGTTTTCGCACCGCAATTTGGATGTGCGATTCACGGGAGAACCCGGCGCCCGGATAGACCGGATCCCCTTCCAGGAACGCTCCTCGGACCGTATCGTATTCTACTCCGCGAACCTTGAGATCGTCGAGACAGGTGTTAATGACCAGCCGGTCCAATTCGCGCTGTTTTAAGCCGACGCCTCGGTTTTTCGGGAGCGGCTGTTCATTTCTGGCAAAGTACTGGGCGAGGACCTGGTAACTCTCGGCCAGCATACCCGTCAGTGTCTCGTTGAGCAGATCGAAACACCGCCCCAGCTGAATGACAGCGCCCAGAACAGCCGGCTTGTCGCGGCGTTTGCGGTATTTCTCGCGCCGAGCGCAGGGCACGCTCCGGCGAATGTTCCCAGAAGTAAATGCCGTCGCCCAACCAGTCCCAGTCGTTGGTGCTCGGCCGCCAGTCGCGCACGGGCAAATCGCCGAGAAGCAGCGACCGGGCAAAGGCCGCCGTGCAGCCGTGATAGCCGACGACGATGCGTGCGAATTGATCCATGCGGCCACAACCTTACGGGACGCCCAAGGTGCTCACACCCGCTCCGCCCTCCGCTCCGGCTCGGCGGCCTCCGTCTCCGCTCGCTCCGCTCGCTCCGACTCCGGCCGCCGGCCTGCGCTCCGGGCTACGCGGGTGCTCGCTGCCCGCTGGCCTGCCCGACTACCGGACGGGAACTCGGGCAAGCCGCAAGCCCCCGTGGTTGAGCCGGTCGGACGGCGCGTACCTGAAGCGGTACGCCGCCTGGCAGTACCGGCCGAACTCGTACCAGCCGCCGCCCCGGAGGGGCCGGGCCACGCCCTCCTCATACCAGTCCTCGCACCACTCCCAGACGTTACCGTGCATGTCGTACAACCCGAGCCGATTCGGCTTGTATGAGCCTACCTTCGTCGGACGCTGAAGGTACGGCCCCTTCTTCGCATTGCCTTCAGGATGGTTGCCGTCGAAGTTGGCCTGACCGGATGAAAGGTCGTTGGTTTGCCGGTCGAGGTAGAAATGGAACGAGCAGTCGGATTGAGAAGTAGCCCCTCCCCGACAAGAGTATTCCCATTCGGCCTCGGTCGGCAAGCGGTACAACCATTCACCGCCGCGCGAATTCAGCTTTTCGATAAACTGCTGCGCATCTTCCCACGAGACGCTTTCCACGGGAAATTGCCGCAGATCGGCGTCCGAAACACTCTTGACCGCATCCTTGCCGCCGCCGGCGCGGCAAAAGTGACTAGGGTTGCTGCCCATGACGGCCTGCCACTGCTGCTGCGTCACGGGATAGATGCCGATCCCGAAGCCCGCGCTGATTTCGACCAGTTTGGCGCCCGGCTTGCCGCCTCCTCCGCCCATGAAGAACGTCCCCGGCGGCACCCAGGCGAACGGTATCGCCGCGCCGCCGCCGAGATCGAGCGTTTCGATAGCGCCCGGTTTCAGTTCCCCAGGGCACATCGCCAGGTAGCGCTCCATCCAGTGGCCCGGCTTCAGAGCGAGCAGTTCGCCAATCTGCCGTGCCAGCGAGCGCGTAAAGTCGAGGTTGCTGGCCTCGGCCTCGATCAGCGTTTCCAGTTCCATGACACGGTCGCGCTTCGTGCAAACGCGGCGGTACAGTTCGTCGTCTCGCTTTTTCTTCAGGCGCTCGTCCAGCCTGTCGAGGATCGCCACGGCAGCGGCGTAGTCGTGGGCGGTCTCCTTTTTGCGTGCTTCTTCGTTTGCGAGCCGAATCGTGTCCAGGTCGCGCTGCTTTTGCGCTACGGGATCGTTCGGCGGTGGCGTGGCCTGGGCGGGCGAGGCTCCCGCCGAGCCTGGGAGCGCGCGCAGCTCGGCGGGAGCCTCGCCCGCCCGACCCGCGGCGCCCTCCCCAACCGCGGGGCGCGGCGACAGTAGATCTCGAAGCTGCTCCGCCAGTACCTGCGCGTCGGCCGGACGATGTTTCGCCTCTCCGGCGACGCTCTTGCCGAGAAGGCGAATCTGGCGCGCGGCATCCCGGCCTCTTCGAGATCATCGGCCCACAAACCCGTCGGCGCCCTGCGCCGCAGGTTGCCGGTCAGAAGTTGATACCAGATCACCCCGAGGGCGTGAACGTCATCGCGCGGATCGGGTTTGTGTTCGCCGCTCTGCTGCTCCGGCGAAGCATAGAGCGGCGTGTAGGCTCCCAGGATCGTGTTGGGCGGCGCCTGTGTCTGTGTGCCGCCGGTCTTCGTGTGCTCCAGGGCCTTGTCACCGACAATCTGGCCGATACCGAAATCGGCGACGCGCAGGTCAATGGTGCCGTCAGGCCGCCGCTGCACGAGGATGTTGGCCGGCTTCAGGTCGCGGTGGACGACCGGCGGCTGAAGACGATGCGCGAAGCCGACCGTCTTCGCCAGGTTGTGGATCGCCCTGGCCGCCCAGGTGATGGTGTCGGCGAACGGCCGCTCCTTCTGGTGCCAGCGCAGGGCGAAGGCCGCGAGGTCGCCGCCGTCGATGTATTCATACTCCAGGCAGGGCGGATTCGCGGTCAGGTAGGTGTGGCGCAGCTCGACGATGCCGGGATGCTTGCCCTCGGTGGCGCACCTGGCTGACAATGTGGGCCTCGTGGTGGAGCAGGCGTTCGCGGGCCGCTTCGTCGAGGCAGAATTTAAGCGCAGCCGCAGGGACTTTGGCAAGGAACGGGTTACGGGCCTTCCAGACCTCGCCGAAGCCGCCGACGCCGAGCAGCTCGACCAGTTCCCAGTCACCGACGCCCGCGGGGCGGTCGCCGGCCTTGAAGCGCGGCGGCCGCACCGGCAGAAACGGCTGGACGTCGGCCGCGGAGTCGAGGCGCAGACTTGCCGGGACGGTGCGGCCGGTGGGATCGTCGCGCCGCGTCAGCGTGCGGCGGATGACGGCCGGCATCTGTTGCAGATAGGCCGCGAGGATCGTGCGTGCCTCGGGCGGAGCCTCCGCCGGCACGACTTCCGCCGCGACCTCTTCGGCCTGACGGCGAATCTCATCGGCTGGCGCCTGCGCCAGGTCTTGCAGTTCGGTGGCGCCGGGCGGCATCGGACACTTGCTCCTGCTTCCAGCTCTGGACAAAATCACGGACAATGTTGCCGCCCATCTTGACGAGTGGCACCATTTCGAGCAGTTCTCCGAGGGCATTCTTGACGACGGCCAGGCCGAGACAGCGAAACACTTTGAACAGCATGGGGACGCACTCCGGGCGCGGGACGGAATCTCTACGGGTGATTCGTCGGATCGTGTGTGGCATTTGATTGTCGTGCATGGAACACGGGAAAACAAGAGGCGACCGTAGCGGAAGATGGGCATGGAGTGCGTGCTGCATCGGGGGGCACAGCGTCACACCGGCTTGTGGGCCCGCAGCAACATCTCGTCAAACACGTTTCCACCACGATTCGCTTCTCGACTTACGGCAAATTAGCGCTGCCTAACCGACTGTTCCGCGATGGCCCAAAACGGTCGAAAACCTGTTACGCTCGGGCCCAAACTGTTACGCGATTTCAAAATTCTCCGCGTTTGGAGAGGCTCGTAACAGTCTGAGACTGTGGGGGTGCCTCCCTGTTGCGTGTTAAGCGATCAAGGAGAATTTGACGTAAGTCTGCGAAGCGCTATAGGCACGGGGCCCCGCGCCTACAACCCGAACGGGCAGAAGTCGAGCTACGAATCTGTCCGAACGCCGGGTACTCGACAAAGCCACCGATCTCAAGGCCACATGGGCGCTTCCAGCGCGGCGCGAGTTGTGCTACCATAACCCAACACCATTCTTCGCACCGCAGGGAGTTCGCAGACATGACCGCAGACAGTGAAGCAGCCATTCTGAGCCGCATCATCGGACCCGAGAAGTCGGTGTTTCCGGCCGGGTTGGCACGCACCATTCTGCGGTGGGAGTTCCCCGACGCCGACCGCCGGCGCATGCACGAACTACTGGAAAAGTCCAAGGCCGGAACGCTAACACGCGGCGAGAGAGCCGAGGCCGAGAATTACGAGCGCGTTCGGACATTTCGTGTCCATCCTCAAGTCGAAAGCCCGCACGGCGCTCAAGTCGCGGAATGCTTCGTAAGAGTTGCGCATGGATGCCTCGCTGGAACGACTGGTATGGGAGCGGGCGGGGGACCGGTGCGAATACTGCCTCGTCCCGCAATCGGCCGACGTATAGCCCTGTCATGTCGATCACGTCCTCGCCCGGCAGCACGGCGGAGCCACCACGGCGTCGAACCTGGCCCTCGCTTGCTACGCTTGTAACCTCCACAAAGGCCCGAACCTGAACCGGCCGCGATCGCAGGAGTCGCAAGATCGTCCGACTGTTCAATCCGCGACGCCACAAATGGCAACGACATTTCCGTTGGGACGGTCCCGTGCTCGTGGGCCGGACCGCCATCGGCCGGGCCATCATCGCCACTCTTGGGATCAATCTGTCGCACCGCGTCGAATTGCGCGAAACACTCATCAGCGAGGGCACGTTCCCGCCGTGGTGAAACGCGGGTCGGAAGTACTATAGCATGGTCGCGGCACCAGCGCGAGTACTCAGCAAGGCCGCTGCTGCGCCGAGCGTGGTTCCACATCAACCGCTCAGGTAGAATGATGCAGCCGTACAGCGCCGACCACGAGAGCGAACCGAGGACCACGCATGGGCATCATCGTCACCGTGCCGGAGGAACTGGCCAGCCGACTCCAGCCGATCGAAAGCCATCTCCCCGAAATCCTCGAAATGGGCATCCGTGAATGGCACGCACAGCATGGCGCCGGCTTCACAGGCCTGGCCGACATCCTGCAAACGCTTGCCGGCCTGCCCAAACCCGAGGACGTTTTGGCCCTTCGCCCAGCGCCGGAATTACAGCAGCGGCTGGACGACCTGCTGGAGCGCACCCAGAACGGCACCCTATCGCCCGATGAACGCCAGGAATGGGAGCATTACCAGTACGTCGAGCATTTAGTCCGCTTGGCCAAGGCAAACGCGGCCTTGAAACTTCAGGGGACGTGAACACGGATGGCGCAGAAATACATCCCCGTTCCGCTGCGGCGGTCTGTTCGGGCGCGTGCGTCCGAGCGGTGCGAGTACTGCCACATCGTCGCGGAGAAGCATGGGGGCAAGACCGAGGAAAGCAACCTGGCCCTGGCCTGTGCGCTGGACAATCAACGCAAGGGCAGCGACTTGGCGTCGATTGATCCGGATACCGGCCTACTCGTCCCGCTCTTCCATCCGCGTCAGGATCGCTGGAGCGATCATTTTCGTCTGGTCGGAGCACTCGTCGAACCACTCACCCCCATCGGTCGAGTCACCGTGCGGTTGTTGCAACTGAACCAACCCGAGCGACTCGAAGAACGCGCACTGCTTTTGCGGCTGGGGTTGCTACCTTTCGTCCAGGAACCGGGTGCGGGAACGCACTGAAGCCAAAACAGACCGCCGTTCACGCGAAGAAGTCTCACGCCGGCTTGTTCGCCTCCAATAACGTCTCGTCAAACTCGTCCGCCTCGATCATGCCGCGCAAGTCGAGGAAGCAGTGCGAACTCGGCAAGGCTACCGCTCTCACTCGGCGTTGTTCTACACCGACCGCCCGGGTAGAATGTCGCGGAGTTGAAGCGCCGATCACGGGCGCGCCGTAAACGGAGCAGAGGACATCGGAAATATCCGAGCCGGACGATCTGCACCGGTAGACCGACCAGGCGATCCGGTTCGTTCTACCATAGTGTCATCAAGGGAGACACCAGAATGAATCGCATCGTGATCCACTCCAGGGTTGGCAGCAACGGCATCTTGCAGCTGGCCTTGCCGGTGGGGCCGGCCGATGCGGATCGGGTGGTTCAGATCACCGTTGAGCCGGTTAGCGCGCAGGCGATGACGGTTGACGAGTGGCGGCAGGGCATCCTGGAGACTGCCGGCCAGTGGCACGGAGAATTGGAGCGGCCCGAGCAAGGTGAGTATGAAGAGCGGGAGCCACTGTCGTGAGCCACCTGCTCGACACCAACTCGTTCATCGACCACCTGCGGCGCGGCCCATGCTCAAACGTGACGGGCAAGTTGGCAGCAACTCCACCCGGCAGCGTCTATCTCTGCTCCGTCGTGCTGGCCGAACTATTCTACGGGGCGATGCATGGCGGTGCGGTCCATCAGGCGGCCAACCTGGCACTAATCGCCAGACTCAGGCAACAGTTCGTGTCGATGCCATTCGAAGACCGAGCTGCCGAGGAGTACGGTAAGATTCGAGCGCACTTGGCGGCACTGGGTACTCCTATCGGGCCGAACGACATGATGATTGCTGCGATCGCCTTGGCCAACCAGGTAACACTGGTGTCACACAATACAACCGAGTTCAGTCGCGTACCGGGTCTGGCTCTGGAGGATTGGCAGTGAACCGTATTCCTGGTTCGGCATCAACGTGACGGTAAATGGACGCAATCAACGGGACGAAGCAGACTCTGCGCATGACCATCACAATCTATATCCCGTCGCCGTTGCGTCCCTGTTGCCAGGGTGCCTCGGAGCTATCTCTGACAGCCCCGAGCGTACGCGCCGCCCTGGAGCATATCGAGCGCAGCCACCCAGCTCTCTACCGCAGCGTTTGCGATGAGACGGGTAAGGTGCGCCGCCACGTGAACCTGTTCGTAAACACGTCTCACATTCGTGATCGAGAAGGGCTTGATACGGCGCTGGTCGCAGGGGACGTCCTCACCATTCTTCCCGCGGTCTCTGGAGGTTGAACATGCCGGAACGTGTCGTTCTCGCAATCGGGACCAAGAAGGGCCTCTTCGTCGCAGAGGCGGCCAAGACCAGGGGCCGCTTCAGATTGCGCGGGCCTTTCGGATCGGGTGTGGCTGTCTATGCGGCACTGATCGACCGCCGCGGCAGCCCACGCCTCTATGCCTCCAGCTGCAATCCCTTCTTCGGCATGAAGGTGCTGCTCTCGACCGATCTCGGCAAGAAGTTCAAGGAGACGAAGTCTGCCCCGGCCTTCCCGAAGGAGGACGGACGCGCGCTCGCCAACATCTGGTCGCTCGAAGCGGGCGACGGCAAGAAGGATCTGTGGTGCGGCGTCGAACCGGCGGCGCTGTTCCGCAGCCGCGACGGCGGCGATTCGTGGGAGATGGTGCCGGGCATCAGCAACCACGAACACGCCCGAAAATGGCAACCCGGCAACGGCGGACTCTGCATGCACACCATCGTGCGCGACGGCCCGCGCGTGCATCTCGGCATCTCGACCGGCGGCCACTACCTGAGCGAAGACGGCGGCAACACGTTCACCGCCTCCAACAAGGGCGTCGGCGCTGGCTTCGCGCCCGATCCATACCCTGAGTTCGGGCAGTGCGTTCACAAGATCGCCAGCCACCCGGCCGCGCCTGGCCGGCTCTACATGCAGAACCACGGGGGCTGGGCCGAATGGAGCGGACCTGGCGGCCCGCGGCCGGACATCGGCGTGCTGCGCAGCGACGACCACGGTAAGACGTGGCGCTCGATCGCGAAAGGGCTGCCGTCCGACTTCGGCTTCCCGATCGTCGTGCATCCGCACGACGCCGACACAGTCTACGTCATGCCGCTCGAACCGCCGACACGCACCTGTCCGGGCGGAGCGCCGGCCGTCTGGCGCAGCGAAAACGGTGGCGGTTCGTGGCAGCGGCAGGCCCGCGGGCTGCCGAAGAAGGAGAGCTTCTACACGGTCCAGCGCGACGCCCTGGACATCGACGATCTGAAATCGCCGGCACTCTACTTCGGGACCACAACGGGCCAGCTCTGGATCGGCCGCGACAGCGGCGCGGAGTGGGAATGCCTTTTCGACGCGCTGCCGCCGATCCACTGTGTGAAGGTCGCTGTGGTCTAATCGCCGGAACCCGGAAGGATGTGACAACTGCGCACCAGCACAAACTTCCGCTGCGTATCAACGGTGAAGTCGATTGACAGCGATTCTTGAACCGCGAGATGTTCCTCGATGGTGCCGCGCGTTCGATATACCTCACCGACATGCAAGGGATCGCGGCGAAGGCGCTCGTCCAGAGTTCGGACCAGTCGAGTCAACTCCTTGTCGCCGCCACGTTGTTTCAAGGTGCCGATGGCTTCCTGCGACCAACTTACCCGGAATAACGCTTCTTCCGGCATGTTCAGGGCTTCTCCGGCGTGCGTTCCAACTCGTCGATGAACGCCTCAAGGGGAAAGCGCCCTCTTCCTGCGCCAGTGTTTCGAGATCTTTGTCGGGCAACGGCGGCAGTTCTCGGGAGAACCTTTCCCGCAGCAACGCATAGACCGCTCGCCGGAAGTGTGGGTAATTCGCCAGCATTTCGGCGTCGGCGTTGCCCCTTCGGCTGGTTTTTCTTGCCTTCCCGGTCACCAAATCCGCGGTACCCCGTAGGCATCCACGACGGCGTCGGCACTCACCAACGACATGCGTTCGGCCAACGATTGAGCGATGATAAGCCGGTCGAAAGGGTCGCGGTGGTGGACGGCAGCGTCGTCAACAACGACGTGTGCCTCGGCAGGATGTGCGGAATCTTGAAACCGTTCGCATCAACGGCGTTCCGCCAGAAGTCCTCGTCGGGTTGGGAGAGAGCGTACTTCCCGGTGCTTATCTTGATGGCGACCTACCAGTAACTGGCCGGACTGACCCACTTCTCGTTTGCCGGGTCGATGATGGCCGCGCTTGCCACCGTACTGAGTTGCGGGTCGGCCAAGTAGAACCACAGTACGGCATGCGTGTCGAGCAGCAGTTTCACGGCATGTACTCGGCAAAGTCCTTCAGGTGGTCGTCGTCTTCGGAAATGACAGTCAGCATCCCCTTGCCTCGACCCGGCACCGGGCGAGGTTGTTCGCCCGGCCCGGCGACGATGTGGGCCACGGGTTTAGCGCTTCGCGTCAGAATGACTTCCTCGCCGGGGGTCAATTTGTCGATGATCTCGCCCAAATGGCTCTGGGCCTCCTCCAGCGTCAAGATTCGCATGGCCGTCTCCTTTTCCGCATCGTATCAGCCGCCGTGTTTTCCAGCAACGCTTTCAGCCGTCGCGTTGCGGAGCGTCCGAGTGCCGGTTACAATTCCGCTGGCCGAACCTGGGAGACACCAGTCATGTCCATCACTATCGCAGGCATTGTCAAGAACGGCGTGATCGTTCCCAACAGACCACTACCGGAAGATGCCCAAGTCGCAATCCGCCTGACCGGCTTCGAGGCCACGTGAAGAGGTGCAAGATGGCGGAATTCCCAGATAATTCGTACAGCGACGCCGAGCTACTCGCCGAGTTCGACAGCCTCTTCCCGCAAGGGCTTGCGGGTCCGGACGTCGTGCAGGAACTCGCTCCGGAGGGATGGGAGAACTCGCCGCTCCTGGCCGTTTTTCATCCCGCGCTGGAGCAAGTTTATGACGAGACGGTGCGCATCCATCGCAACATCGCGCAGCTTCGCAAGCCGGATGATCGCAGCCCGCCGTTGCCGGAACCCACGCTGGATGAGGTAGCCCAGAACTATGCAGAACGTCCCGTCGAGGCGGCACGCGAAGTCCGCGAGTTGGTCGGCATGTGTCTCTGGGACGTGTTCAGCGACAACCACGAGGTAGTCGGGCCGGACGAGCGTATGCTCGACCTCGGCTCCTTCCGGGGATCTGGAGGATTCCTGGCAGACTTTCTCAACCGGGGGATTCATCAGGAATGCTACGACTATATGGACTTCTACATGGGGACGATCTGGATCGCGCAACGTGCGGATCTCGGCCCGGTGTATCGGATGATCTTCCGGCGGCTGCACAGCCGTCAGCTCGATTGGGTCTATCATTTTCCACGGCTCTACGCGATTGACATGGCTCCCCTGAAGGACGCGTTGGACCAGAAAGACGAGCCTGATTGGCTCAACTACTCTCCGTCCGATGCCCTGGCCAAAGAGGAAGAACAAAAGCAGCGCGAACAGCAACTCGCGGAGTTGCGTGAATCCTTCGACGAGGGTTACCGCGAGAGCATCGAAGAAGCCTTGAAACGCCCGCCGCCGACTACCGTGCTGGCCTATCAGGTTGTCTATCGACGTGATCCGCTGGGCTGGCCGCCGTCACCGTGATCCTTCCGCCCCTCGCCCTCGCATCGATTCGCGGACACCGAAAGGCCAATCTACGTGTGAGGATCGTCACTCGAGGTCGTAACCTCATCGGTCAATTCTTCGACGAAGTACCGATCCACCTGTTCGAGCGGCATCGGCGCCGTCAGCAAACTGACGAGGATGCCGAGGGCAAATGAAATTGCCAGGCCGTAGATCAACGGGTCGATGCCAAACAAATACAGCGGTGCGAAGCCTTCTTTCGCCACGCCCACCTGTTCCGCCTTGCCGACGCCGCGCCAGCCGAGAATGTATAGCCCCAGCACGCTGGCGAAACCGCTGTACATCGCCGCTAGCGCCCCGGGGCGCGTCGCGCGCCGCCAGTAGAGGGCCAGCGCCGTCGGGGCGAGGTAGGTCGCGCCCATGCCGGCACCCGTGAAGATGATGATGTGTTGCAGAAAGCGCGGCGGGTTCAGCGCTCCGATCGTGACGATGACGCCGACCACAGCCGTCGTGCCGTAGCTGATGCGTTTGATGAGTTTCGGCGACACTTTCGGGTTGATGTTGCGCTGGTAAATGTCGCGCACCAAACTCGAACTCATCAGCAGCAGAAACCCGGCCACCGCGGACATTGCCGCTGCATAAGGCGCCGCCAGGATCAGCCCGCCCAGCAGCGGATAGTCCGCCGTCACCGCGAGAGCCAGCGCCGGCATCACGGCATCCGGCTCCGATAGGAACTCGGTCGGATACAGCGCCCGGGCGCAAACGAAGGCAATCACCAGCGGCAGATAGATGAGCGAATAGAAGACGGTGATGAGGACCAGGGAGCGTCGCAGCGTCGGTGTGTCAGGACACGCCATGAGCCGAACCATGCCTACCGGGTGTCCCATCGGGGCGATCGTCCACAGGAAGAAGATCGAAAAGGCGAGGCCGAGCGGCAGGTAATTGTCCGGCCCTGGACCGGACAGCAACGCCGGATCGATGGTCCGGAGTTTGGCTGTCGCGCTGTCGAGACCGCCGACTTTGATGAGGGCAAACGTCATCAGCAGCAGCGCCCCGGCCACGATAACCAATCCCTGCAACACGTCGGTCCAGGTCACGGCCCAGAAACCGCCGTAGGTCGTGTAAACCACCACGGTCAGCGCGAAGATCAAGATGCCCAGAACGTAATCCGGATAATGACGGCCACGGAAATCGTCCGGTTTGCGATCCGCATCCGCGTTGTCCCAGACGCCGGTAGCAGTCAGAGCGCGTACTGTGGTTGCGCGGGCCGACCGGTAGACCAGGCTCTCCTGCACTCCGTCGCAGGCTCGACGCATGATGAAACCGCCGGCCTTGAACTGGGCGACCAGGTTGAAGATCAGGAACAGCACCAGCAGGATGCCGGCGGAAAGGCCAATCAGCGGACTGCGAAAACGATCGCGCAGCACGTCCGGCACCGTGATCGCCCCGGTGAGGCGCGAGACCTGATTCAACCGTTTCGCCAGGATGCCCTTCGTCGTCAGGCCGCCGATCATGTAGCCGCCGATCCACAAAGCCATCACCCAGCCGTTCGTGTAGATCAGAGCCGGGAAGCCGACGAAACTGCCGGCGCTGACCGAGGTGGCAACGTAGGTCAGCGCCAGGACCCACGGCCCCAGCTTGCGGTCGCCGAGGAAGTACTCCTTCAGAAACGCGCCCCGTTTCAACAGAAAATGAGCCAGGAAGCCGAGTAGAAAGACGCCGGCCATGTACGCGCCGAAGGCGACGAGCGTGTACGGGGAGCCGGTGGCAGGAGGAGCGTCGGCGAAGAGACACTCAGGCATGGGGTTCGTCCTCGTCACGGTCGCGGCCGAGGTCATCGTCGGACATGAAGCCGAAGCAGAACCAGACGACGAAGAGGACGCACAACCCCCACGGCACGACGACGCACCAGAAGATCCAGTCAGGTACGCCGAGGATCGTGCCGATCGTCGCCGGATCGTGCCGATAGCCGAAGACGTAGCCCCCACCGACGCTCCAGGTCAGCGCGATGGCCCAGACGCACAAGATGAGCGACCCCTCGCGGCGAGCATGGCGCAAGAGGCGATGTTCGCGGCCTTGCTGGGGAGGCGGTCGGTTCATGGTGACGGTCCTCCAAGTGGTGCTGTCCACGATATAGTAGAGAGTATGCGGGGCGGGAGGGTCACGGTGGGTTGCGGTCTCGCCTCAGATGGAGGTGCTGCGATGCGGAATGCCGAGCGGAAAACGAATCGCCCGTCTCATTTGGGGGCGGAGCGCCGCACCAAGCCGGCGCACGGTTCAATCGCGAACAAATCACACAGCTACACGTTCGACGATTTCTGCGTGCTCGTCAAAGATGGAGAAAAGGCCGATCTCATCGACGGAGTGATCTACATGGCTTCGCCGGACAACATCGACGCCTATCGTCATTATCGCTGGCTCGGCCATCTAATGAGCGATTTCTGCGAGGAGACCGATCAGGGCGAGATTTTCGGGTCCAGGGTTGCCTTCCGCCTCGCGGATCTGGGGAGTCCCGAACCCGATCTCGCCTTCGTCCAAAAAGCGCGTTTGCATCTGGTTCGACGCGGTTTCTTCGATGGTCCGCCCGATGCAGCGTTCGAGATTGTCTCGCCCGAAAGCGTCGAGCGCGACTATGTGCTGAAGCGTTCCCAGTACGAAGCAGCCGGTGTCGCGGAATACTGGATCATCGACGCGATGGAGCGAAGGGTCACACTTCTGCGGCTGGGGGCCAACGGCAAGTATCGTGAGGTGAAACCGCGTAAGGGCGAACTGCACAGCGCGGTGCTGCGCGGCTTCTGGCTGCGTCCCGAATGGTTGTGGCAGGAGCCGCTGCCGCGGAAGCGCGTGGTGTTGCAACAACTGCTGGATCGTCTCGAACCGCCGGCGAAAGCGTGAAGCGATGTACGACCGCAAGGGAGCGTATCCTGTCAACCAAGAACACGATCGAATTCTACGGCGGATACCAGCTATCTTCCGAGACCGACGGTGGTGAGGAGAGAAGGCCATGACGCATAAGCTCATCTGGTATCGTCAGAAACGGTTCGACGGGGGCATACGAACTGCTGTCGACGTGGACGACGTGCATCTGCTGCATCAATTTGAAAACAGATGCAGGAACCCCGACCCTGCGCTTCTGTGGTTCGCCGACCTCCGTTGTGAGGGGCCCCGCCTTCCGACGACGGCAGAACGCGCGCGACAATGGTTGCTCGAGAATTCCTCGGTCATTCAACAGGCTTTCCGGACCGTGGCTGAGGAATTTCGTGCCGGAATCGATAATGACACCTGGCCGCTTCTGCGGAGAGTCGAGGAGTTTCCCGGCAGAGTCAAAGCGGTGGTCGCCTTCACCGCCGTGAGGCGGTTGGATAGCGTAGCCATGGCCGACGTCCTGATCGATGTCGCCGAGTACTGGGACGAGCGACTCCGTTCCCTGCCATCGGTCGAATTGGCGAAGATGCTATACTCGTCCTCAAAAACGCCACCATGTTAAGGACGCCTTAGAGTGGGCCAAGGAGTTGAAGCGAGATTGGGAGACGGACGCGATTGTCACCCCGGTGTACCTAGAAATGATCCGAGGCACTCGGACCGAACACGAAGCCCGACTGACCCGAGCTTTCCTCGATCAGTTCCAGTGTGTGGATGGTCGGCAAATACCACCTGAAGATTGGCAGAACGCGATCCGTATCGCCGGACGTGCTGGCGAGACGATGCGCGATTTCGGCGATTGTCTCATCCGCGCCATCGCTGACAGGCTGAGTTACGACATCCAAACCGATGATCGGCGTTTCCCACGCTAATCCGAAGTTGCTGGACCGACTTGAGCCGCCAGAAAAGCCGTGAAGCGACATGCGACCGCATACGGGCGACGTGAAAAACAAGGAGTGACGACATGCACAAGTTGACCTTCTATCGACAGGCCCGCCGCGATGGAGCGGTTCACACCGGTATTTCCATCGGCGATCTCACCGAGCTTGACCTGGAGGAGAATGAAACTGACGATCCGGATCCGGTCCTCGCCTGGTGGGTCGATCTGCGTGTTGAAGCCAGGAAGTTGCCGATCAAACCCGAGGAAGTCCGCCAGTGGTTCCTCGAACGCGGCGACCTGATCACGGACGCTTTTCAACTTATTGCCGAAGAAGTTCAGGCTGGTATCGATTTCTCGAGCTGGAAACCGTTGGTATGGCCCATTCCCAATGCGCCGCGCGGCGTTCGGATGACGATCGTGGTCCACGCCTCGCGGCGTACGGACGCCCTGACGATCGCAAACCATGTCCAACACATCGCCGATCACTGGCGCGAGTGGGTAGAAACGATGCCCGTCCTGGCACTCGTCTAATGGAATGGCGCCATGAGCGATCGCGCTATACTCGATACCAGCGTGCTCATCGACTACTGGCGCCGGTGCCGGAAGTCCGAGCGGCGCGAATTGACTCCCTCAACCGTCCGAAGTTGGGCGCGTCAGTTGATTTCCTTGCGCCGAACGAATGTCATCGTGACACCTGTCCTCGTAGAGATGCTGGCGGGTGTCTCCGATCAAAAAGAGTTGCGCCTCACACGCGCTTTTCTGTCTGCTTTTCGCTGTCTCGAAGATGGCGAAATCCCGATACGCGACTGGCAAGAGGCCGTCCGCCTCGCTCAGCGCGTTCCGTCCGACGGCAAACCGCGCCACCTTGGCGATTGTTTGATCCGTGCGATCGCCAACCGCTTTCGATACCGGGTCGATACTCACGACAAAGATTTCCCCCGCTGACCACCCCGAGAGCCATCCCATGACCAGTCGCGCCGCCACCGAGTACCGCTACGAAAAATTGACCTGGCCCGAGATCAACGACGCCATCGACCTCGGCAAGGTCTGCATCCTCCCCTGCGGCGCCGTCGAGCAGCATGGGCCGCACCTGCCGCTGGACGTGGATCTCGTCTGTCCGCAGGGCATCGCCTACGGGACGGGGAAACAGGTGCCCGACAAGATGCTCGTGCTGCCGACCGTCTGTTACGGCTACACCGGCCACGTCATGGACTTCCCCGGCACCATCAACAACGACTTCGAGCACTTCATGCACCACGTCCTCGACGTGACCAAGTCGCTAGCCTACCACGGCTTCAAGAAGATCGTTCTCCTGAACGGCCACGGTTCCAACATGCCGAACCTGGACCTCGTCGCGCGCCGCACCAACCTGGAGACCGACGCCGAGTGCGTCCTCGCGGCATGGTGGAACCTACTGACGGTCGATAAGCAGTTTCTGCCCCGTTGGCGTCAGAGCAAGTTCCCCGGCGGCTGCGCCCATGCGTGTGAGCTGGAAACGTCGCTCTATCTGTACCTCGACGGCGACAACGTGCGGAAGGACCAGATCAAGAACGGCGTCATCAGTTTCAACGAGGAGAACAGTCCGTTCAACTGGGTCGATCTGTTCGGAGCGGGGCCGGCGACGAACATCTCGTGGACGAGCAGTTATTCGGAAACCGGCGTCCTCGGCGAGGCGGAGTTGGCGACGGCGGAGAAGGGCCGGCAGGTCTACGAGGAAGCGGTCAAGCAACTGGTGCGCTTCGTGACCTGGTTCAAGGATCGCCCGAAGGACGTTCGCCGCGATCGGCATCGCAAGCCGCCGACGATGCCGATGCCGTGGGGGCAGCGACCCGTGTAAAAAAGGGGACAGGCCAATAGTGTTCGGCACACTTCTTGCTGATACCGCGATCTTCAACCACGTTCGAGAATCGCCACTTTTTCACCCCGTTTCTGCGCGTTTGGCACGCTATCAGCTGTATAGGGGTCCGGGAGCCGTGAACGGCTCCTTTTCCTGCCATCCTGGCAGTTGCCCGTACCGGACCATCCCATGCCACACACGCGTTGCCACGCATTGGTCGAGAAAGACGTGCAGGGCTTGAAGTACTTCAAGATCCTCCGCCCCCTCCTTGAACGCCTCCACACCGCAGGCACACAACGCGATCGCGCCGGCAACCGCAAGCTCTTCTTCGACAACTACGGCGCCTTGCTCCTGCTCTACTTCTTCAACCCCATCCTCACGAGCTTGCGCGGCGTGCAACAAGCCAGTACGCTCCGTAACGTCCAACGCCGCCTCGGTTGTGCCCGTAGCTCGCTCGGTTCCCTCAGCGACGCCACGGGGGTCTTCGATGCCGAACTGCTGCAACCCATCATCGCCGAACTCGCCGCCCAAGCCCTGCCCCTCCAACACGGCCAGGAGGCCGAAGCCCTGCGCGGTCTGACCGCCGCCGATGGCAGCCTGCTCCCGGCCTTGCCGAAAATGGCCTGGGCGTTGTGGGTCGATGACCAACATCGGGCCGCCAAACTGCATCTCCAGTTCGACGTCCTCAAGGGCGTGCCACTCGTGGCCAGCGTCACGGCCGGCAGCGGCTCCGAGAACGACCAGTTGCGGGCTAACGTGCAAGCCGGCCGCCTGTACGTCATCGACCGCGGCTATGCCGAGTACCAACTCTTTCAAGACATCCACAACGCCGGTTCCGGTTTCATCGGCCGCATCCGCGACAACGCCGTCTATCAATTGGACCACAACCGGCCGCTGACGGCCGAGGCCAAGCAAGCGGGCGTAGTGCGCGACAGTATCGTCTGGCTCGGCGGCGACCAGAGCGGTAAGGTATTGCTCCAGCCGTTGCGGCTCATCGAGGTGGTGACCGGCAAAACCGACAGCCACGGCAAGCCCGAAGTTCTCCGGCTGGCTACGGACCGCATGGATCTGGACGCCTCGTTGATCGCTCTGGGCTACAAGTATCGCTGGACGATCGAACTGTTCTTTCGCTGGTTTAAGTGCATCCTTGGCTGCCGCCATTTGCTGTCGAACTGCCAAAATGGCGTGACCATCCAGGTGTATCTGGCGTTGATCGCCAGCCTGTTAATCAGTCTGTGGACCGGCCGCAAGCCCAGCAAACGGACGTTCGAGATGCTGTGCTTATACTTCGTCGGCTGGGCCAGCGCCGAGGAAGTGTCGGCCCACTTACAGAAGTTGGCCGAGCAAGACCAGAAGGCAAAGGACAAGTAGTAAACCTGAGCCTATCATCCACTGCAATCTTGCGGCGGGTGACGGTTGACGCTGCGCGCTGGTCGGCGCCAGCGTGCTTTACGTCGGCTCTCTCTCTGAAAATTACTCGTGACGCATCGTGATCGGACGCGGCAGGTGCAACGCTTGCATCACGAGGCGGCCACTGCAAGAATCGAGCCGAACACTATTGATGCGTCCCCGTTATTTTACCAGTAATGCACTGTCAATCCCGCTTCCGTAGGCGGCTCTTGAAATCTTCCAAACCTTTCTTGGTTACACCCGGCCCCTTGATCACCACTTCGCGAAGGTCAATGAGCTTGGAAACATCCATGCGCGCCAAATCGGCGTCGGTAATAGCACAATCAATAATTCTCAAGTGCTGTAAGTTCGCCATCCTGCTGATATAGGCTAGGCTCACGCCCGTAACTTTGGGCCGCGTGATCAAAAGCTCTTCCACACCGCGAATCTGGGCGATTTGCTCTAATCCAGCATCGGAAAGCGGGACATTGACGAAGTCCAGTTCACGAAGCTTGGGGTGATTCCGCAGGTGTGAAAACCCCGCTCCCGTTACTTGGGGCAGGTCATAAAGGAGGAGAGTGTCCAATTTCGAAACGTCTGCCAAGTACCGCAGTCCGTCGTCCGTGATGCTGAGCGCGTGGAACTTTAGACGCACCAGGTTCTTTGCCTTGCCCAGAGGGGCAATATCCGCGTCGCCGAATCTGGCCTTGTAAATGCACGCAGTCACGAGAAGAGAAAGATCGCAGCCGCGAAGTGCCGCCGCCAATTCGCCCGGTGCATCGGGACGATCCGTAGAGGTTATCCTGACAAGTTGACTTCGCGTTGAGCCGGCTTTGAATTCAAAGTCGTAATTGGGTGAAACTAACAAGTACTTGACTGGATGATCCCGCATCCTCTCCAGAATCCGCTCGGCACGCCGCCGTATTTCCGGATCGTCACTGCTCGTTGCTTCTTGGATTGCGAGGAAAGAGGCCCAGCCTCCCACGGTACGGAGCTGGGCATCCGCTCGTTCCCGTTCGTCGAAATCTTCCTAACCCAGCGAACGAATGCGTTCGCCAACCTCTTTCAGGTCGGCCGGAATGCGCGCGTCGGCCTTCCTTGGCTCCTCCCCGCCGGGTGGAACCGAACCGGGGTGTTCTGTCGGGTCAGGCGGCTTGGGTCTTGCGTACTTGTCATACTTGTCACGCAAATCCTTCCAATCAGCTGCCGACGAGACGCCGACGCAATATGAACCCAGGAACAAAACGACGATCATTCCTCTCGGTGCCATGGCTCCGGTCTCCATTGAGGGCAGCACGCCCTCGTCTCGACTTCTCGGCCCAAACGGGCGCTTTCGCCGCGCTGGAACGGCAAGGCCGCCGGTGTTTGGAGCACCGCGAACGCCGCGTGTTGACGATAGATTACACGGTCGCAACTCTAAGAAATCAGGACACAATCACAACAAAGAACAACCACGAATGGGTTCGATGCGTGTATGCGTCACACAATAGCAACCGCTTGAAGCCAATAATTTCCCTGTGCTGCGCTGTATGTACTGAGCAGGCCACCATACATCCGGAAAGCCGACGCGACATCGAGGGTTGTAGCGTTCTCCAGACGGGTCTCCCCACCCAGTTGGTCCACCGAGACGTTCGCAGTCTTGTTACGCGATTTCCCTGTCACTCACAGCTGGATAAGTGAAAGGGGACGCAACTCAATTCCGAAGAGAAAACAAAGGGGACGCATCTGGGACGCATCTATTTTTCTCGGCCGAAATATAAAGGCGTCCCCTTTATTCTCCCTCAGTTTTCCCGAATCAGCCGGATGCCCGTGCAGATGAGTTCCTTCTCGCGCTTCTTGAATTGGATTTCGACGCGATCACCTTTCCCGACATCGCCAGCCCTATTCTTATATGGGCTTAGAGTTCTCTCGCGAAGATGCCCCGAGATCGATTCTTCGTCCAATTTGTAGGTCAGGCTCACGTCCTTACTCTTTACCGTAATAGTGGTCTTCGTCAGGGCTGTGACGACTCCTACAAGGCAATCTCGGCGGATGAGAATGTCAGTGCATAATTCGGTCTTGCCATCAGGTCTGAAATACCCGATGTCGACACGGTCCCCGACCCGCACCTCAGCGAACTTGTTCGGAAAGCCAAGTTCACCTTTCGGATCGCCTTTTAGCTGCCCGTCACTCATTTTGAAAGTTCTAGTGCCCAGGTCAGCGTCACCAACGATGGTGAGGCTATCCTTCCCCACTTGGCTGACGATGCCAAGAAAGTAGCTCCCCGCGAAGGTGGGGTTAGTTAAGGCCAGCGCCACTGCAACAGAAAGGACAGTTCGAGACAACATGATTATCACCCCGAAGAACGCACCATGACGAATAGACCAGTAACGACATTAGAATGTATCGCACCTTTGGTGAACTTAGGACCGGAGGAAGAGGTTTTTCTGATTATCGCTCGTCCAAGTCCTAAAGGAACGTCCAGACCTATCCATGAACGGAAGATTCTCAGTAGCGAAGTTTCCACTGATAGTACCCGTGCTTCTCGCATCGATGTGGAGAACGATGATTAAGTTATTACGCGGGACGCCTCCAAGCGGGGGGATGTTGATGGTCCTTGACTGTATAGCGGCAGTACCCCCGATCAGGAAGCTTTTGGCGGTGATGTAACCAGCCGCCGAGTTGGCCGCATTAACGGTTGTCTTGAACGTACCACCATCCATTGTGACAGCACCGGCGATATCCAATCGAGCTAGCGCGATCCCACCACTCGCGAGCCTCTTTACATCGGTGAGATCAACAACGCCGCCGTGAATCTCGACGGTGCCGCCCTTGATCCACGCAGAACCCCCCGCCTCGACCTTGAGTTCTCCACCACTCATCGTTAAACCTTTATCCACTTGCAGATCGGCGCCGCTCGCTAGGCGAATCACCCCCTGGCTTTGAAACACGGAAACGTCGTTCGTTGCGCCCGCCCGCGTGAAGGTCAGCTTGCCCCCTGCGGCGATTTTGAGTACAGCATCGGCACCATTGTTTACATAGGGCAGGTCGCACTTCACATCTTTCGCCAATTCGGGCTTGGTGAATGTGCCACCCGTATTCGTGATGAAGCCGGTTCCGGTGGTCACGATGTTTGCATCGGCGCTGTTCCAGTTGAAACTAGACCCCGCGTTGAGGTTGATTCCCGCGTCGTTGTTAAACTTCCAGTTACCGGTCGAATTCAAGTTGACGACATCGCCTGTGACATCGAGCGTAGACCCCTGCGTCTTTGCACCGCCCTTTATGTTAACATCGGCGAGAAAACCGACCATGTAAAAGGTGGATAGCGTTGAACTCGAATTGAGTATCCCGCCGCTCCAGTTGAAGCCACCGGTGTCCGTGATATTGGAGCTGCTGCCATTCGGCTGGTCGATGTTACCGCCATCGAGTTCCAGACCTCCCGTACCGATGGACATTGGATCGAGTACATGGAGCGTCCCATTATAGCTCGAACTCAGCGTTATGGAATTGGCGGCGTTCGCGTCGCTGGAAATGTTGAAGTCAGCATCTCCGTTGGAATAGTTGCCATCAAACACCACGTTATCAGTCGATGTCGGCACGGTGTCCGTGGACCAATTGGCCGGATTGTCCCAATACCCGGAACCGATCCAAAAGATTGTCGAAGTGGCGTCGATGGCCTGGTTTACGACGCTTGAAGTGCTGCTGGTGTAGGTCCCGTCGCCGGCGTAGACGGCGGTAATGCTGTGATTCCCTATGCTCAGGGATGATGTAGTAAAGGTGGCAACACCCGAGCCGTCGAGAGTTTCGGAATCGACAAGCGTGCTGCCGTCGTAGAAGGTAACAGTACCGGTTGGCGTGCCTGCGCCACTGCTCACAGTCGCCGTGAGTGTGAGCGAATCTCCGCTTACAGACGAGATCGCGGATGAGGTCAAAGAGGTAGTCGTATTCGTGACGACCTGTGTTAGATCGCCCGACGTTATCGTGTTGAAATTGTCGTCCCCGGAGTAGACGGCGCTGATAGTGTGGGAGCCCAAATCCAGGTCCGAGGTGCTGAAGGAGGCGAAACCGTGCGTGTTCAGGGTTTCGGTGCCCAGCTCCGTGCCACCGTCGAAAAAAGTGACGCTGCCCGTTGGTCTAGCGATGTTACTACTGATTTCTGTTGTGAAGGTCACCGAACTTCCGGACAAGGATGTCAGTGCCGAAGACGTGAGGGAAACAGTCGGATCGGCCAAGTCGACCGACTCAGTGACCGCACTCGATGTGCTGCCGTAGTAATTATCGTCGCCGCTATAAACTGCGGTGATTGTGTGGGAGGTCACGCCAAGGTCGTTGGTCGTGAACGCGGCATCGCCGCAGCTGTCGAGGGTCTCGGTGTCCACGGCGGTGCTACCGTCGTAGAAAGTGATCGTTCCAGTAGGCGCTACACCCGGACCGCTGACTTCAGCTATGAATGTTACCAAGTCACCGTAAATCGCGGGGTTCTCCGATGATGTTAATTCGGTTGTCGATCCGGCTTGGTTGACCGTCTGGTTCACGTCACTGGACGTACTCGAATCGTAGTTCCCATCGCCCCCATAGACAGCCGTGATGGTGTGCGAGCCAACGCTCAGCGTTGAGGTCGTGAATGCAGCATCGCCGGATCCGTCCAGGGTCTCGGTATCCACGGCGGTACTGCCGTCGTAGAAGATAATACTCCCCGTCGGAGTGCCTTCTCCCGGCGAGGAGGCGGTCACTGTGGTTGTGAAGGTCACCGACTGCCCATAGTCCGACGCGTTGAGCGACGACTCCAGCGTGATACCGGTATTGGCCTCATTCACTGATTGATTAAAGCCGCTGGACGTGCTGGTATAAAAGTTGCCGTCGCCGCCGTAGACAGACTGTGAAATCGTGCGTGCCGACGCTCAACGCTGAGGTTGTGAACGAGGCATCGCCGGAGCCATCGAGGGTTTCGGTGTCCACGGCGGTACTGCCGTCGTAGAAGACAATGCTCCCCGTGGGTGTGCCGGACCCCGGCGACACGGCGCTCACCCCCGCCGTGAAGGTTACGGACTGCCCGAACACCGACGGGTTGGGCTCTGACGACGCCATGGTGGTCGAAGTGGCAAAATCGACCGCTTGATCGACGGCGCTGGAGGTGCTGGAGTTGTAGTTCGAGTCACCGCCGTAGACAGCCGTGATAGTGTGCGAATCGACGGCCAGAGCCGAGGTTGTGAACGCGGCATCGCCGGAACCGTCGAGGGTCTCGGTATCCAAAGCGGTACTGCCGTCATAGAAGACGACGCTTCCCGTCGGCGTGGCGGTGGTGCCGCTAACCGAGACCGAGAAGGTCACCGATTGGCCGAATACGGAAGTATTGCTCAACGATGAGAGCGTCGTGGTGGTATCGGCGGCGTTCACGGTTTGCGATAGATCGCTGGACGTGCTGCTGTTGAAATTGCTATCGCCGCTGTAGACGGCTGTGACATCGGGAGCTGCCCGTGTTCAGCGCTGCCGTCGTGTACGAGGCATCACCTGAACTGAGGCCTACCGTGTCCAGAAAAGTGCCGCCGTCGTAGAAAGAGACACTTCCCGTTGGGGTGCTGGCTGCGGGTGAAACAGGACTTACCGTGGCCGCGAAGGTCACGGACTGTCCGAAAGTTGAAGGATTGGCGCTGGAGGTCAGCCCAGTGCTGGCATCCGCGCTGTTGACGACTTCGGTCAGGTCCGACGAAGTCAAAGATGGGTAATTCGAGTCGCCAGAATAGGTAGCCGTGATGTTGTCGTCATTGGCCAGGGACGAAGTGGTGAAGGTCACGGAAGGGGAAGACGCGAGAGTCTCGACGGCGATGGATGATCCGTTGTCGTCGAAGGTGATCGTCCCGGTGGGCAGAACACCATAATCACCCAGCGTCGCCGTGAGAGTGACCGGGGCTGTTGCTACGGACGGGTTGAGTGAACTCCCCAGTGTCAGTGTGAGCGTGGGGACGATACGTCCTTCAAGGGTTTCCAGCGCGAGGTAAGCAGTGCGGCGGTGGGTCGGTGCCGGTCGCCGATCGGCGAGGAATCCCGCGATCCGCTGGAAGAATGATCCAGGGTGACGGCTGGATGCTGACGGCGCGCGGACGGTGAACAACCGCCGGCAGAGCGTCCAGGATTTTAACCGATGGGTTGCGGTCTTATGCAGGGTCGAACCGATGCGAGAAAGAACGCAGGGCATGGTGCGAACATCCTACCGCTCGGCCCGTGCGCTCCATCATCTCGATGTATGCGCAGGACCGATCTGCGGACTTCTTCCCTGCATATTGCAGAGAATACATCGACACCGTTCGAGTGGGAATGCTCTTGTTCAGAGCAAGAACAATGGCGATTATGAGCAGGCTAGAACTAATTGCAAGCTTATTCTGGTCACAATTCCTGTTTTTCGCGAAATATTCTCGTCAAGATTATTCTCGGGAACGAATTTTATTGCCGAGGAATAATTGACGACGGTTCAGGGACAGGCGCCTTTAGCTGGTCATTCGCAAGCCAGCGGCCGTTCAAACAGCGAGATTTACGCAGTTTTTCAGCGTGTCAATTAGTTTCAGCAGTTCGTTAGGTTCGGCCGACATAGGTTTAATGGTCGCATTCAATATTGCCCGGCGGAGCACCTGCACCATATGCCGCAGCGACCACTCGCTGTCCCACTCCCCCATCAAGGCGCGCAACTCCTCCGCCTCCGCCAAGTCACGTCCCGCCGTTATATACCACACCATAATCACACTCTGCATCGACCACACCCACGGCGCCACTTTCTCCACACTTTCCTGGCAGAAATGTTGGGGCGCCTCGATGTCCAGCACTTGTTTGCTCGCGCGAAACAAAACTTCGATGGACCAGCGCCAGGCGAATTGCGTGATGACCCATTCCAGCTGCGCCTGCAAGTCCGTCGTGAACAAGTAGCAATCGTGCATCCGTTCCTCCGGATCGCGCACCACCACGATCCGCACGGGACGCAGTCCCAACACCCGCGGCCACACCGCCTCATAGGCGAACGCCCGCAACTGCCGTTGGCAGCCGTACACCGTCACGGTCACCTCCTGCCACACCCAGTCCCCGGCCGCCGAGCGCTTGCGGTCGGCCTTGGCGGCCGCGGCTTTGGGGCTGGGCAAACGCGGTCCCTTGTGCGCCTTGCGGCCACGCTGGCCCTTCTTGGCCGCGGGCAGGCGTGGGTCGAACAGGGCGGCGTCGCCACGCAAGCGTCCGACAAAGGTCACGCGTGGATCGAGGTCTTGGAGCAAGGTCGTGGGCCGCAGCCACGTCCCACGCAGTGTGCCTGCTCCTTTGGTGTAGAACATTTCCTGCCGCGGGCCGTGCCGTGCATCCCGGCCATGTTTCGCTTTACCACCTGACCGCCTGCACTCCCGAAAGCTGCGAAAAAAGTTCGTGCGTCCGCCCTGGTTCCTCGCTATTGTCTCAGCAGGTCAACCGTATCCTGAGACATCGCAAGGGAGAGTCGCAATGCCAGTCAATGCACCGCTCAATCGCAAGCTCCGCATGGGCCTCGTCGGCGGCGGACAGGGCGCCTTCATCGGCAAGGTCCATTCCATCGCCGCCGTCCTGGACAATCGCGCCGCCCTCGTCGCCGGCGCCCTGTCGTCCGATCCGGCCAAGGCCAAGGCGTCGGCCCCGGATTACGACATCAAGCCCGATCGGGCCTACGGCTCCTGCAAGGAGATGATCGCCGCGGAGCTCAAGCTGCCCGCCGGCGAGCGCGTCGATTTCGTCTCCGTCGCCACGCCGAACCACACGCACTTCGAGATCGCCAAGGCGTTCGCCGAGGCCGGCTTCAACGTCATGTGCGACAAGCCGATGACGTTCGATCTCGCCCAGGCCGAGGAGCTGGCGAAGGTCGTGCAGAAGAGCGGCGTCGTCTTCGCCGTCACGCACAACTACACCGGCTATCCGCTGGTGCGCCAGGCGCGCGACATGATCAAGGCCGGCGAGCTCGGCGAGATCAACGCCGTCCGCGCCTTCTACATCCAGGGCTGGCTGCGGACCCGGCTGGAGAAGGAAGGGCAGAAACAGGCCGGCTGGCGCACCGATCCGAAGAAGTCCGGCGCCGCCGGCTGCTTCGGCGACATCGGCACGCACGCCTACAACCTCGGCCGCTTCATCACCGGCCTGATTCCCGAGCAGATCAGCTGCCATCTCAAGATGTTCGAACCGGGCCGGGCGCTCGACGATTACGGCACCGCGGTGATCCGCTACAGCAACGGCGCCCTCGGCACCGTCACGGCGTCGCAGATCAGCCACGGCCGCGAGAACGACCTGTGGATCGAGATCGACGGCACCAAGGGCTCGCTCGAATGGCATCAGGAAGAGCCGAACAAGATGATCGTGCGCAGCAACGGCAAGCCGCACCAGATCTACACGCGCGCCGGTGGGCCGTACCTCGGCGCGACGGCGGGCGGCCTCGACGCGCATCCCGAGCGGCCATCCCGAGGCGTTTCTGGAAGCGTTCGCCAACATCTACTCGGCCGCGTATGACGACATGATCAAGCGTGCGGCCGGGCAGAAGTTCGACGGGGCGAACAGCCTCTATCCGAACGTCGCCGACGGCGTGGACGGCATGAACTTCATCGCGCAGTGCGTCGCCAGCTCCGCGGAGAATGGGGCGTGGAAGGCGCTGAAGCATGCGTCGTGCCGGGCTTAGCAGATCAAGGGGTGAAGGGGTGAAGGGGTGACAAAACCGAGGATTTCTCACCCCTTCACCCCCTCACCCCTTCATCTTCACTCCATCCCCGAGTAGGAACGCTTGTCGCGCAGGGGATGCTTCTTGTCCTTCTTTTTGGGCGCAGTGTGGTTGGCGGAGCCGCTCAGCACACGAGAGGCCTTCTCGTGGTTGGAAACCTTGAAGATCCCCAGCACCTTGCCGTTCCGGCCGCCGGAACTGACGTAGCAGTACTCGATGTTGATGTGATCGCCGGCCAGCTGCTCGCAGACGTGGGCCAGCGCTCCCGGCTGGTTCCGCAGCTCGACCAGCAGCACCTCCGTCTCGGTGAACGGGGTATTCAGGTCCTTGAGCACCTGCGCCGTTTTCGCCAGATCGCTGGTGACCACGCGCAGGACGCTGTGTTCGTGGCTGTCCATGACGGTCATGCCCGTCACGTTGATTTTCTGCCTCTCCAGGGCCCGTAACACGTTGGCCAGCCGGCCCGGTTTGTTCTCGAGAAATACGGACACCTGTTTGGCGGTTTCCATCGGTCCTCCTCCGCAGCGACACTGACGCCGATCATCGCGGACGGCGCCCGGCGCTCGCCGGGCGCTCCGGAAGGCGTATTGTAAGCCGTGCGGCGCATGCCGCCAGAGAATACCGGGGGAATGCCGTCAGAACGAGTGCGGATTGCGCGACGGATTAGCGATTTTTCCGGGCGAAAAATCAGATGGCCAAGCCGTCCCCAGGGCCATCGGTGTTCCACAAAGCGACACGGTTCGGCCGGGGACCATTGAACCGTGCGGTGCCATGCGTTAGAATTAGCACACCAGCCGAAGTCCAGGGGTTTCTCCTTAACCCGGATTGTCGAAGCGAAGCAGCGGCCTGCGGACGTCCGACGCCGGCGAGGATTGCCAAGCGCTCCGGCAGTCCCGACCCAGCGGACATTAAGGAGTAGTAACCGTGCAGATCAAGATTGCCGCTCGCCACGGACACCTCAGCGATACCAGTCAGCAGTACATCCGCGAAAAGGCCGAGAAACTGCTGCACTTCTTCGAACGCCTGACCATGATCGAGGTGACCGTCGACCTCCAGAAGGACGCCAAGCTGGTTGAGTTCGTCGCCCAGGCCGAACACAAACACGAGTTCGTCGCCCGCGAATCGCACGGCGACTTGCACGCCGCCGTCGATCTCTGCCTGGATAAGGTCCAGGGCCAGATCCGCCGCTACAAAGAAAAGATCATGGATCACCGCCGAACCCCCTCGGCGGGCGAAGTCGCCGGTGCGCCCGCCGCGGATCAGGCGACCGAGGAATGACGGAGGATCGGGCATGCGCCTGTCAGAGTTCGTGGTGCGGGAAGCGATCATTCCGCAGATGGAGGCCTCCACCAAGGAAGGCGTCATCCGCGAGATGGTCACCAGCCTGCACGCTGCCGGCCAGTTTCAGAGCGCCAACCTGGACGACATCGTCCGGGCCATCCTCAAGCGCGAGGAACTCGGCTCGACCGGCATCGGCCGCGGCGTCGCCATTCCCCACGCCAAGCACACCTGCGCCGACAAACTCGTCGGCACCATCGCCCTGTCTCCCAAGGGCGTCGATTTCAAGAGTCTCGACGGCGAGAAGGCGTTCGTCTTCGTGCTGCTCATCTCGCCGCAGGATCGGCCGGGCGATCATCTCCGCGCCCTGGAAAACGTCTCCCGCTGTTTGCGCGACGACAATTTCGTCAAGGCACTACGCCAGGCCACGACCCGCGAGGAGGTGGGCCAGGTGCTCGACAAGATCGACGGTTCCGGGTGGGTGGAATCCGATTGCAGAATGCAGAAGTCAGAACGAAAAGGCATTCTGACTTCTGACTCTGGGAAATGCCAGGATGATATGAGCGGCGGCCGAGCAGAGCAATACTTTCGTGGTCAGCAGCCCGCAGGGACTTCACTTGCGCCCGCTCACGGCCTTTGCTCAGAAGGCGGAGACTTTCAAGAGCGACGTGACCGTGACCCGCGAGGGCCGGTCCGTCAATGGGAAGAGCCGCGTGGGACATGATGACCATGATCTCACTACCCGGGGTCCGTCCTGACTATCCGTACGGCCGACGGGCCCTGATGCCTGCCCGCTCGAGCGTCGACCGCCATCGACCGCCCTTGTGGAACATTGCTCAGACCAACTGGTACGGAGCTTGACGCGGCCGAAACTGCCGGCTGCCACCGCACAATGGAAGTGTTCCGCGCCTTTATGCGAAAGGACAAGCCGCAGCGTCTCTGGCTCGGATATTCTCCGAAACATCGCATGGAAATCAAACGAGGCATCGCCGTCTCTCCCGGTGTGGCCATCGGTCCGGCCCTCGTGCTGGACACCGAAGGGTTCCGCATCCCGCAACGTTTCGTCCCACCCGAACAAGTCGCCGCCGAGACGGCCCGTCTCCGCCAGGCCCTCGACCGACGCGGTGCGCGAAACCCGCGACGCAGCAGGAGACCGTCAGCGCCAAGCTCGGTCCTCAGTACGGCGCCATCTTCGCCGCCCACGCTTTCTGCTCACCGATCCGGGCCTGCTGCGCGAGATCGAAACGCTGCATCCGCGAACAGCACTTCGCCGCCGAGTACGCCGTCAGCCGGGTGATGCGCCGCCACGCCAAGGCGCTCGGAGAGCCTCGAAGGCGGCCACTTCGCCAGCCGGGTCGCCGACCTGTTCGACCTCGAAAAGCGTCTGCTCGGCATCCTGCTCGGTCAGCGGCGCGAGAACCTGCAGCACCTCAGCGAACCCGTCATCGTCCTGGCCCACGACCTGACGCCGAGCGAAACGGCGTCGCTGGACACGGCGCACGTCCACGGCTTCGCCACCGAGGCCGGCGGCCGGACCAGTCATACCGCCATCGTCGCCGGCGTCCTGGAGAATCCCGGCCGTCGTCGGGCTCGGCAAGTTCGTCACCGACGTTTCCGGCGGCGACATCGTCATCGTCGACGGCAACCGCGGCATGCTCATCCTCAACCCGGACGAGGAGACGCTGGAACGCTACGAACGGACCCGCAGTTCGTTCCGCAGCTTTCGAGAGCGGCCTGGAAGAGCTGCGCGACCTGCCGGCCGTGACGCGCGACGGCGTGCACGTCGGGCTGATGGGCAACATCGAGTTTCCGCAGGAGGCGACGCACTGCCTCGACCGCGGCGCCGACGGCGTCGGACTGTACCGCACCGAGTTCCTCTATCTCAACAAGCATCGACGATCCCACCGAGGCCGAGCACTTCGACGCCTACATGAACGTGCTGCGGACGCTCGGGGTGCAACGGCCGGTGGTCATCCGCACGCTCGATCTGGGGGCCGACAAGTTCCAGCCGCGGACCGAAAAAGTGCAGCAAGAGCGCAATCCGTTCCTCGGCTTGCGCAGCGTCCGGCTGTGTCTGCGGAATTTGACCTTGTTCAAAACGCAAATGCGTGCCATTCTGAGGGCCAGTGCGTTCGGCAACGTGCGGCTCATGTTCCCCATGATCAGCACGTTGCTCGAACTCCGCCAGTGCAAGATGATCCTGGCCGAGGTGAAAGAGGACCTCGAAGACGAAGGCATCGCCTTCAACGCGCTCTTGCCGGTCGGCACGATGATCGAGGTGCCGTCGGCCGCCATCCTGGCCGACCAGTTGGCCCGCGAGGTGGATTTCTTTTCCATCGGCACCAACGATCTGGTTCAATACACCCTGGCGGCCGACCGGAACAACGAAGCGGTCGCCTCCCTGTACAGTCCCGGCGATCCCGCGGTGCTGCGGTTGATCGACATTGTCGTCAAGGCGGCCGATAAGCACGGGATCGCAGTGAACGTCTGTGGCGAAATGAGCGGCGAACCCCAGTACACGCTGTTGCTCCTGGGCCTGGGGATCCGTCAGCTAAGCCTGACGCCGCACAACATCCCGGAGATCAAACAATTGATCCGGTCGGTGACGCTGGAAGAGGCGATCGCCACGACCCAGGAAGCCATGCGCCTGGAAACGGCGCGTGATGTGAACAATTACTTGCGGGAACAGACCCGACGGATCCTCCCGGAGGTGTTCGACTGAGCCGTCCCGCACGTCGCAGTGATTTTTCGTTTAGCCGCGAGCTTCTGCGAGCGCCATCGAGCGCTCGCAGAAGCTCGCGGCTGAACGAATATTCGACACGGAAGCGCCATCGCCAACCATCGTGGCCGCACGGTGCGGCCCTTCCTGGCAGCCTTTCCGACCACGACCGACGTGCCCCGGTTTCGACCAAACTCCATCCGACCTTGCTGCGGGAGGAGCGTCGCGGTGTCAGCCATCGGCCTTTCGCCGGTGCCGTGTACCGCCCCGTCCGCTCTGTCCCCGATTCATGGGGACGACCCTGAACATGGCGCCTGATACGCCAGCCGCTCCTTCCGCCCTTCCGCCGCCGGACTCCCCGCCGCTGCGCGACAAGGTTCGCATTCGCTTCCGCAAGGACCGCGATCTGCGACTTCTCAGCCATCACGACTTGATGCGCACCTTCGAGCGGATGCTGCGCCGTGCCGAGCTGCCGATCCGCCGCACTCAAGGGTTCCATCCTCACCCGCGCCTCGTCTTCGCTCTGTCGCTGCCGCTCGGCGTCGTCGGCTGCGCCGAAGTCGTCGAGTTGGAACTGGACGACATCCTGCCCCTCGACGAAATTCGCACACGTCTTATGCAGCAATCTCCGCCCGGTCTCACCCTTCTGTCCATCCGGCGCATCGATCCGAAAGCGGGCGCCCAGGTGCGCCGTCTGAGTTATCGCGTGCCGCTGCCGGAGGAGCGCGAGGCCGCAGTCCGCGAGCGCATCGCGGCGGTGCTACACTCCGGCGAATGCCAGGTCGAGCGGAAGAAACCGCCGGCACACCTCGTCGATGTGCGACCGTGGATCGCCGATCTGAGAGTTGTGAGCCGGGAGGGCGAGGCTCCCGCCGAGCCGGGGGCACAAGGCTCGGCGGGAGCCTCGCCCTCCCAGGTAGCGCACGCTCTGGAAATGGACTTGTGGCTGACGCCGAGTGGAACGGCGCGCCCGGAAGAGATACTGGAGGCGCTCGGCCTCCGCGATCTATTTGACGCCGGGGCCGTTCTCGAACGCACCTGGCTGGAACTTCACGACGAAATCACAACCGCCGACTTGGCGTCGGCAGTTACCGAATGAAACACCTGTTTTCGCCTCATGCGGGGCGAAAACAGATTGCTCGAATCCAAAAAGGGAACGCATGAAGAAAGAGATGCTCATCAACGTCCTCCAGCCGGAGGAATGCCGTATCGCCATCCTGGAGAACGGCGTCCTGGAAGAACTGTACGTCGAACGCACCAGCCACGAGAGCTACGTCGGCAACATCTACAAGGGCCGGATCGTCAACATCGAGCCGAGCATCCAGGCCGCCTTCGTCGATTTCGGCGTCGGCCGCAACGGCTTCTTGCACGTCTCCGACGTGGAACCGACCTATTACCGCCACCTGGAACAGCGCGGCGGACGCGGCGACCGGGGTGATCGCGGCGATCGCAATGATCGGGGCGACCGCAATGATCGGGGCGATCGGGGTGATCGCGGCGATCGACGAGGCCGCGACCGGAGTCGGGGGGAATCGGATCGGGATCGCGGCCGGCCATCTCGGCAACCGCGCGGACGATCGGCCCGCGACACCACAGGAACCGGCGACCGTGGTCGAGGCGACGCCTCCCGCCGGGCCGACGGAATTCATTGCGGAAACATTCTTCGCCGAGGCGCCGCCCGTCGAAGCCGTGACGGAAGTGGCGGCTCCCCTCGAATCCACTCCCCCGGTGGTGGCTGATCCCGATACCGTCGCGCTCGGTGAGGAACCGGGCAAGGGCCGACGGCGTTCACGCAGCGGCGGCGGCCGGAGGAAGCGCGGCCCCGCTGCCGAAGGGGATACAGCCAAGGAGGACGCCGATCGTCCGGAAGACGGCACTTCCGACGGCGACGCGGAACCGCCGAAGCCCGAGTTGATGGATTCGGCCGAACATCGCACCACGCCGCGGGACTCCGGTCCGCTGTCGGAACCGGAGATCACTTCGCCGGGAGGCGGCGGCGGTTCCGACGACGATCTGCTGTTCTTTCCCCCGCCGCGCAGCGCCCCGTCCGCGCCGGCGCCCGAACCGAAACCGCCCATGCCCGCTCCCTCACCGGAGCCGGTCGTGGAGGCCCCGCGGCTCGGCGCCTGAGCCGCGCCGTCCACCCATGCGCCCACGTCCAGTCCGTTCGCACGCCAACATCGAGGACGAGCTGGAAGCGGACCTCACCGCCGCGGAAGTCGGCGACGATTTCGGATTCCCGCCCTCGGTTCAGGACGACTTCGTTCCTCCGCCCGCGGTCCAGTACGAAACGCCTCTTGCACCCGACGCGCACGACGATGATGTTCTTCCGTCGGCTGAGGGCGCCGAGGAAGTGGGACGCGACTTCGAGGAATCGTTCGAGGACAACCTCGACCGCGAGATCGACACGGACTTCGACGAGGAACGCTTCGAGGAGCCTTCGCAGGGCGACCACCGGGGCGGGCCCGAGGGCGGCCGCGGCCGAGAACCTGGTGGGGATCGCGGCCGCGGCCGCGATCGGGGTGGGGACCGCGGCGGCGATCGCCGCCCGCGCCGGCAGGGCGGCCGGCCGGGGATGGGACGGCCCAAGCCGCTCATCCAGGACATCTTCAAACGCGGCCAGGAAGTCATCGTCCAGGTCATCAAGGAGGGCATCGGCACCAAGGGGCCGACGCTGAGCACCTACATCAGCATCGCCGGCCGCTATCTCGTGCTGATGCCCGGCCTCAACCGCACCGGCGTCTCGCGCAAGATCATGGACGACGAACAGCGCCGCCGTCTGCGCGACATGTTCAACGAGCTGAAGCCGCCGCGCGGCGTCGGTTTCATCATGCGTACTGCCGCCATCGACCGGAACAAGAAGGAGCTGCAAGGCGACCTCGCTTACCTCTCGCGGCTCTGGACCGTCGTGGTGAAACGTATCAAGAAGCTCAAGGCGCCGGCCGAGATCTACCAGGAAAGCGACATCGTCACCCGCACGATCCGCGATTCCTTCACCAACGAGATCGAATCCATCACCATCGACGAGCCGGGCCAGTTCGAGCAGGCGCATGAGTTCATGCAAATCGTCATGCCGCGCTATGCCAGCCGTATCAAGCTGTATGACGGCAAGGATCCGCTGTTCCATCGCTGCGGCATCGAGGATGAGATCCATCGCATCCAGCAGAAGAAGGTGCCGTTGCCGATGGGCGGCTCGATCGTCGTCGAGCAGACGGAGGCGCTGGTGGCGATCGACGTAAACAGCGGCAGTTTCCGCGGCGACCGGCAGGACGCGGAAGAGACGGCCTTCCAGATGAACCTGCACGCGGCGAAGGAGATCGCCCGCCAGATGCGGCTGCGCGACTTGACCGGCATCATCGTCAACGACTTCATCGACATGCGCGACGAGAAGCATCGCCGGGCGGTGGAAAAAGCATTGCGCGACGCCGTCAAGCGCGACCGGGCGCGAACGAAGATCCTGAAGACGTCGCAGTTCGGCATCATCGAGATGACCCGCCAGCGGACGCGCGACTCGCTCAAGAAGAGCATTTTCAAGGACTGTCCCTACTGCCATGCGATGGCCCACGTCAAGACGTGCGAGAGCATGAGCCTGGAAGTGATGCGGCTGCTGCAGCTGGCAGCGTTCCGCGAACACGTCAAACGGATCGAGGTGCGCGTGGCGGTGGACGTGGCGGGCTACCTGCAAAACCGCAAGCGCCGCGACATCGCCAAGCTGGAGGAGGAGGGCAACATCACGGTACAGATCGCCGGCGGGCACGACGTGCCGCCGGAACTGCTGGAGTTCGTCTGCTTCGATAACAACGGGAACGAGGTAAAGGTGCTGCCGCCGCAGGAACCGCCTGTGAATCGGCGCCGCTGAATGTACGAGCCGCGACCGTCAGGGAGCGCTCCCTGACGGTCGCGGCTCGTATGTACGCTTACTGCACGCCGCCGTGAATGCGGTCATACGTCAAGTGCGACGGCTGATCGACGAACCAGAAACGCGCCCACTCATCTTCGATGTGGCGTTCGTCTTCCGAGGTATTCAACATTTCGTTGACACGTCGAACCGGATCGCTCGAGTAGATCGGGATGAAACAGCCGGCATTGCTGAGGGCCAACCCCGCTGCCGCGACCGCAAGCAACAAACGCCGTGCCATGTTACCCTCCCGCGCCGTCCTGTCCGGCTCAACCGAGCGCGTCATCGAACGCGTACCCTCCTTGCCCGTGCCACGATTCATGGCTGCCGGGCAGGGCTGGCGGATGACGACATTTCAGGTTCTGCCGTTTGTATCGGCTGGGAGGATTCTCGGACTTGAATCAAATCTGCGGCCCGATCAAGTGGCTTTCTTCTTGCGGCGGGTTTTCGTCGTCGTGGCGGCTCCGTCGTCGTGGTCGACCTGGCCGTTGACGGTCTCTCCCGCAGGCTCGGTATCCCCAACGGCCGCCATCTCGGAGGTTGCGGCTTCTTCGTCGTCCACCCAGTCCGGCACGTTCGTCATGTCGCGGACGCGTTCTTCCATCTCCTTGCCCGGTTTGAACGTGACGACGTTTTTCGGCGGTACGCTGACCGGCTTGCCTGTGCGCGGATTGCGTGCCTTGCGTGCCTTGCGTCTTTTGACTTCGAAGACGCCGAAGTTCCGCAATTCGATGCGACCGTCCTCGATGAGCGTGTCTACGATGGCATCGAACGTCAGCTGGACGATTTCTTTCGTCTTCAGTTGGGTGAGGTCGATCCGGTCGGCGATCTGTTTGACGATTTCTTTCTTGGTCACTGGCCCTTCTCCTACAGAGCGAACCGGACGAGCCGGTCTAGTCGGCATGACTGAGGTTAACTGTAAAGATACCAATAGGTAGTGTCAAGGAAAATGGGAACAAGTCATAACGAGCCGCGACCGACAGGCAGCGCTTGTGATGACCATGTTAATCCCCATCGCGCTGGTACGCCGTCTCCAGCCAGCGCTGCACCTCGTCGTCGATGTCGTCGAGTGAGGAGAGCGGAATGCGGTGGGTAATGCGATCTTTCTTGGCGAACCCGCCGGTGTCGAGCAGCCGGCCGGTTGCCTTCGTATCGCCCAGTGCGAAACCGAAGTCAATGCGCGTTCGCGTCGTTGGCTTCACCTGAGCGATGACGCGGCGGCGGTAGAACGGAACGATCGTCTTACAGGGGCAGACGCGCACATCCTCACCCAGGGCGAAGAGCAGCTTCAGCAGTTGTTCGTAGATCGGTTTCAATCCCGCCTTCGGTCCGGAAAACATGGCCTCGACATACTTCTCCGCCGCGGCGAGATACGCCTCCGGATCGTGGTCGGCGATTCCAAGGTCGTCGCCGCCGGAGGCGTGTTCCGCGATCCATGACGCCGTATTCGTACCGAGGCCGTGTTTCTCCTTCAGCCACGCCCGACGCGACTTCTGGTCATCCGGCCCGTTCCGGCGAACGTAGTCGATCCATTGCTCCAGGGATCGACCCGTTTTTTCGGGAAGATCGGCAACCCATTTCTGGACCATTGCCACAGCGGGATGAACGCTGTAGATGCTTTTCTGCGTCGTCGGCTTGCTCTTCTTCGCCACGGACAGAACCTCCTCGTGAAATATGAGTACGGGGTGTTCGTCTCGGGAACGGGGGGATTCTCGGTACCGAGTACCGAGTACTCCATACTCGGCACTCGTGGCGTTCACCGCCGTCGCAGCAGCAGCAGCGTCTGATCGTCCTGCAATTCATCCTGGCCGGTGAAATCGCGTACCGACGCACTCGCTTCGGCGGCGCAGCGATTCAGCGGTAAGGCCGCACGAGCCCCGCCGAGCACCGCGCACAATCGTTCCACGCCGAATTGCTCGTCCGACTCGGGCCTCCGCGCCTCGGTGAAACCGTCCGTGTAGAGGATAAGCGTTTCCTCGGGAAGAAGCGTCAAGTGTGTGTCGGCGAGGACCGGGTCGAGGATCGGCGAGCCGAGCATGTAGCTCGCCTGCATCGAGATGGGGGCGACCCTGCCGGCTGCGTCGCGGCGCAGCGGCGGTGGATGACCGCCGGAGCAGAGCATCAGGGAGCCGTCGCGCGGATCGTAAACGCCGTGGGCCAATGTGACGTACAGGTTCGTCGGGTTGTCGGCCACGAGGGCCGCGTGAAGTCGCAGCAGCAGATCCGCGGGGCCGCCCGCCGAGGGCGCCAGATGGCGAATCAACGTGCGCACGGCGATCATGAAGAGCGCCGCCGGCATCCCTTTGCCGGAGACGTCGCCGAGAAAGAACGCGACCCGGCCATCCGGCAATGAGAAGAAGTCGTACAGGTCGCCCGATACTTCTCGAGCGGGATGGACGTGGGCGAACAGTTCCACGCCCTTCTCTTCGAGCTTCCCGAATTCTGTGGGCAGAAACGACTGCTGGATGTCGCGCACCATGGCCAGCTCTTGCAACAGCCGGGATTCGCGCAGCAAGCTCCGCATGAAGTGCGGCGTTCTCCAGGACGACCGCGACGTGCAATGCCACCGCCGTCAGCAGTTCCAGGTCTCCGTCGTTGAAGGCCAGCTCCGGCCGCACACAGTCGATCTGGATCACGCCCAGACGCCGTCTCTCACCGCCGATGAGTGGCACGCACAGAAACGAGCGGAGGTTGAGCGACGTCAACGTACTGGTGAGGTCGAGGCCCGAATCGGTGCCGACGTCTTCGCTGAGCAGGCCAACCCCCTCGTCCAGCGCCTTCTTGACGACGGTCCTGCTGTAGTGGAACTCGGCGTCCGGGCCTTTGCGGCGCGTTTTCTGAGAACGGACGACGTAATTGTCGCCGTCACAGAGCAACACCATGCCGCGGTCGGCTTGCGGGAACAGCCGGAAAAGCTGGTCGAGCAGTTGGCCGAGCAACGCATCCTGATCGAGTGTCCGACCGAGGTCGCGGGCGATTTCGAGAACGACCTGGAGCTTGTAGCTGGAATTCTGGGCGTAGATCGTCGTGTTGGTCGGGGCGACATCGACGCGCCCCGGACGATGGACTGGGTCTCGGAAAGGCTCGCCGACGGGTCGGGTTGCAGGGCCAGGACGTAGGGACCGATTTGCAGCGAATCACGGGCGGAGAGCGGAACGCGGCCGTTGACGCGCTGGCTGTTCAGGTACGTGCCGTTGCTGCTATTCAGATCTTCGAGGTAGTAGCCGCCGTTGTGGCACAGGACGCGCAGCGTGCTGACGGCTGACGGCCAGCGATTCGAGGAAAATCCCCACGTCCGGCTGCCGGCCGATGATCGTGGCATCCCCCTCGAGCGGAAACCGCTGGCCTTGGTTCGGTCCCTGGATGGTGAGGAGTGACGCCATGCTTCTGTTGTAACCGACGCGGCGAGAGAACGCCAGCATGTCCTGTCGCACAGGTTCGCCATTAACTGATGGGACTCGATTGTACGGAAACCCTGGCCACCTCCAACCCGAACTCGGGGTTACCCTTGGCGTTGTCCAGTGCGGACCGTGCCTGGGGAACGGCAAAGAAGACACGCAGCAGGTTGTCCAGCGCCCGCGATTGGATGCGCAAACGCTCTTCCAACTCCCCCACCGTTTCCAGCGGCAGCCCGAGGCGGGTGGAAAGCTCTTCCGGTTTCAGCCCTAAGGCCAACCGGTTGCTGCGGATCTGTTCCGGAGATAGAAGGTGTAACTTCTCCCTCAGCGCGTCGCTGATTTGATTGTTCGCCGCGTTATCGAACAGTATTTCGCCGCAATTCCCGCAGCGGGGTACGGTGAGCGCGGGAAGATCCACCGTGTACTGAACCCCGTCGTGCCAGATCCGAGTTTGATACGGTATGATGGCGGGTCCCACGGTCCGTTGGCGGCACATATGACAGCGCCAGGGGAAGGGGGGACTGGAAATCACAGGAATCGCGTTAGGCGTCATGGATGCTCACTATACGGAGAATAGGGTCAGAGGGATCATCATCTATTAGGATCGTCTCGATATAGATCTTCCTGCCTGCGATGGGGAAACGTATGTCGTAGTGGAAGTCATAGTCGCTCCACTGCGGACGGCGTTCAGGCACCTGATCAATCACACCTCCGGCAGAGACGTACTCACACATCAGTTTTACAAATTCGTGTGGTTCTATCCCCCTCAGATTTTCGCGCAGCCAGTCGACAGCAACATCCTTCCAGACGACGTATCCCGTCACACGCCAGTTGGCTAGAATGCCGAGAATGCGTGCCAGGAGTATCGGATCGGTCAACGGCGGCATCGCCTTGCGGCCCTCACCTCTCTTCTCGCTTATACCAGACAGGCGTATACTAAACAAGTAGTCTCAACCCTTTGCAGGAGTCGCAGCTCGCCGTTATGGACAACACTACCATCGTCATCCGCGGTGCCCGCGAACATAACCTCCGCGACGTCAACCTCGATCTGCCTCGAAACAAGCTGATCGTCTTCACCGGCGTCAGCGGCTCCGGTAAGTCGTCGCTGGCTTTCGACACGCTGTACGCCGAAGGGCAGCGCCGCTACGTCGAATCGCTGTCGTCCTACGCGCGCCAGTTCCTGGGCGAGCTGCCGAAGCCCGACGTCGATTACCTCGCCGGCCTGTCGCCGTCCATCAGCATTCAGCAGAAGGCCGCCGGCCGTAACCCGCGCTCCACGGTCGGCACCATCACCGAGATTTACGACTACCTGCGCGTCCTCTTTGCCCGTGTCGGCCTGGGCCACTGCCCCGAGTGCGGCCGGCCCATCACCGCCCAGACGCGTGAGCAGATCCTGGCGCGTGTCCTCGCCCTGCCGGAGGGGACGCGCTTCCTGGTCCTGGCCCCCGTCGTTCGCGGACAGAAGGGTGAGTACAAGGACCTCTTCGCCGACATGCTCAAGCGCGGTTTCGTCCGCGCGCGGGTAGACGGGCAAGTGGTGCGCCTGACCGACGACCTGAAACTCGACCGCCGTATCAAGCACAACATCGAGATCGTCATCGACCGATTGAAGTGCGAACCGACGGCACGGACGCGCCTGTCGGAGGCGATTGAGCAGGCGCTCGGTCTAAGCGAAGGATCGCTCATCATTGCGGTTGAGCCCGACGCGCAAGCAAGAGAAGATTCTGAGCCGCAAGCTGCGGAAGATATTCTCCTCTCCGCTCACTACGCCTGCACACACTGCAATAAGAGCTACGAACCGCCGAGTCCGCAGCTGTTCAGCTTCAACAGCCCGCACGGCATGTGCCCCGACTGCGACGGTCTCGGCACACTCTACACCTTCGATCCCGACCTGCTCATCCCGGACGAGAGTCTAAGCTTTTACAACGGGGCGATCCCGCTCGTCGGCCCGCTCAAGGGGATGGGCCGCTGGCGGAAGCACATCTACGACGGAGTGGCCGCGACCTTCGACATCGACGTGAAGAAGCCCTGGCGCGACCTGCCGAAAGAACACCGCGACATTCTGCTCCTCGGCGGCGGCGAGCGGCACATCACGTTCGAGTGGAAACAGCGCGGCGGCGGCGTCTGGAAACACGGCGGCAAGTGGGAGGGCATTGTTCCGCAGCTGATGACCAGCTTCAAGAAGACGGCAGCCGGGCCGCGGCGGATGCAGCTCGAAAAGTATATGCGCGTCGTCCGCTGTCCGGCGTGCCGCGGCCAACGCCTGAATCCGCAGGCGCGGGCGGTGAAGGTCGGCGACAAATCGCTCGTCGAGGTCTGTGCCTTGCCCATCGGCGCGGTGGGCGACTGGCTTCTCTCCGACGGCCCGCTGGAGCGCAGCCTAACGCCGTTACAAACGACAATCGCCGTGGAGGTGCTGAAGGAGTTGCGCGGCCGTATCGGTTTTCTGCTCAACGTCGGTCTGCATTATCTCACGCTGGACCGCGGCGCTCCGACTCTCAGCGGCGGCGAGGCGCAGCGGATTCGCCTGGCCGGCCAGATCGGCTGCGGTCTGGTCGGCGTCCTCTACGTCCTCGATGAGCCGAGCATCGGGCTGCATCCGCGCGACAACGAACGGCTGCTGCACTCGCTGGAACGGCTGCGCGACATGGGCAACACCGTCGTCGTCGTCGAACACGACGAGGAAACGATGCGTGCGGCCGACTTCATCGCCGATTTCGGCCCTGGCCCCGGCGTGCGCGGCGGCAAGGTCGTCGCCTCCGGCACGTATGACGAGATCGTCGGCAATGCAGAGAGCCTGACGGGTCAGTACCTCACCGGAACGCGCCGCATCGAGATTCCGGCGACGCGCCGTCCGGGCAACGGCAAGGTACTGCGCGTCGTCGGCGCTCGGCATCACAATCTCAAGAACATCACGGTCGAGTTCCCGCTTGGATGCTTCCTGTGCATTACCGGAGTCAGCGGCTCGGGAAAATCGTCGCTGGTCAACGACATTCTGCGGACTCGACTCATTCAGGCGAACGGGGGGCGTAAGCCCCCTGGTGAGGACGATCCCGAAGAGGAGAACGGCAACGGGAAGAGCGTTGGCGACCATGATGCGATTGAGGGGACGGAACATCTCGACAAGGTCATCGACATCGACCAGTCGCCGATCGGCCGGACGCCGCGCTCCAATCCGGCGACGTACATCAAGGTTTTCGATGAGATTCGCAGTCTCTTCTCCGACCTGCCCGAGGCGAAGGTGCGCGGCTACCAACCGGGGCGTTTCAGCTTCAACAAACCGGGAGGCCGCTGCGAAGCGTGCGAGGGCAATGGATCGAATCGGCTGGAGATGGATTTCCTCGCCGACGTATGGGTGACCTGCCCGGTGTGCGACGGCCGGCGCTTCAACCGCGAAACGCTGCAAGTGCGGTTCAAGGGCAAGAGCATCCGCGACGTGCTGGAGATGGACGTGCAGGAGGCAGTCGTCCACTTCGAGAATGTACCGCGCATCCGAGCGATGCTGCAAACGCTGCACGACGTCGGCCTCGACTACATCAAGCTCGGTCAGCCGGCGCCGACGCTCTCCGGCGGCGAGGCCCAGCGCGTCAAGCTGGCGAAGGAGCTATGCCGGTGCGCCACCGGCCGGACGCTGTACATCCTCGACGAACCGACCACGGGGTTGCACTTCGACGACATCCACAAGCTGTTGCAGGTGCTGCACGGCTTCGCGGAAGCCGGCAACACGGTCCTGGTGATCGAGCACAATCTCGACGTGATCAAGACGGCGGACTGGGTCATCGATCTCGGGCCAGAGGGCGGCAGCGGCGGCGGCGAGATCGTCTGTGCCGGTACGCCCGAGGAGGTGGCGGCATGTGCGGAGTCCTACACCGGACAGGCGTTACAGAAAGTACTCAGTACTCAGTACCCAGTACTCAGTACTCGGAAGACGAACGGCAAGAAGCGGTCCAGGGCAGCCAGTCCCGCGGCAATCACACATTTGATCGTCGAGGGCGCCCAGCAGCACAACCTGAAGAACGTTACCGTCGAGTTGCCGCGTGAACAGATGACCGTCTGCTGTGGCCCGAGCGGATCGGGAAAGTCGTCGCTGGCGCTGGACACGATCTACGCGGAAGGTCAGCGGCGTTACATCGAGTCGCTGTCGGCGTATGCCCGGCAGTTCCTCGGCCAGATGCAGAAGCCGAAGGTCGATCACGTCAGCGGCCTGTCGCCGGCCATCAGCATCGAGCAGAAGACGACCAGCAAAAGCCCGCGCTCGACCGTCGGCACCGTCACGGAGGTCTACGACTACCTGCGCATCCTCTACGCCCGCCTCGGCCAGCCGCACTGTCCGGCCTGCCAGATTCCCATCGGAACGCAGACGTCGGACGAGATCATTGACAAGGTGCTGTCACTGCCGGAGGGTACGAAGTTGTATCTGATGGCGCCCCTGGAGCGTAAGGGCCAGGAGAAGTACGAAACGCTGTTCGACGAGGTGCGGCGCTCCGGCTTCGTGCGGCTGCGCGTGGATGGCAAGTCGTACAACGTCGAGGAACCGCCGGAAATCGATCATCGGCGCAAACACGCCGTCGAGGTCGTGGTCGATCGCGTCATCGTCCGGCCGAATCAGCGGACGCGCATCGCCGACGCCGTGGAGTCCGGCCTCGACCTCGGCCGTGGTGTGATGCATGTCGCCCATGTGCATGAGACAAAACCGGAACCCGACTGGCGTGTAGATCGCTACAGTCAGCACTACGCTTGCGACCAGTGCGGCCGCAGTTTCGAGCCATTGAACCCGCATCACTTCTCGTTCAACAGTCCGCTCGGCTGGTGTCCGACTTGCGAAGGCTTGGGCGTGCAGCGCGGGGCCAGTCCAGGCGCTGCTGATCCGCGATCCGGCGCTGTCGCTGCGGCAGGGGGCGATTGCGGCGTGGCCCGATCTGGGCACGGACGGCTCGTTCCTGCGCTTCGCCGAGGCGATCGTACGGCACGTCGGCTTCTCGCTCGATACACCGTACAAGGACCTTGAACCGGCACAGCAACGGGCGATCCTGCACGGGACGGGGGACGTATGGATTTCGTTTAGCCGCGAGCGTTCCGCGAGCGCTGACCCAGCGCTCGTGGAACGCTCGCGGCTAAACGAAGTGCGTTTCCAGTACAAGGGCCTCTTCCCCGCCATCGACGAGGCGTCGCGCATCAGCTTCGTCTATCGACAGCGCCTCGACAGTGTCGTCAGTGAGGTGCCGTGCGCCGCCTGCAACGGCTCGCGCTTGCGGTCCGATGCCGCCGCGTGCCGTTTCGCGTTCGGCTCCGACGCCCTGACTCTCGGCCAGCTCGGCGATCTCGAACTCGGCGAAACGCTGAAACGCTTCGAGGCCCTCAAGCCGACGAAGCAGCAACAGCAAGTCGCCGGTGAGCTGCTGCGCGAAGTGCGGAATCGGCTCAAGTTCCTCGTGGACGTCGGCCTCGATTACCTGACGCTGAACCGCGGGGCGCCGACGCTGTCCGGCGGCGAATCGCAGCGCATCCGCCTCGCCAGCCAGATCGGCAGCGGCCTGACCGGCGTGCTCTACGTCCTCGATGAGCCGACCATCGGTCTGCATCCGCGCGACAATCGCCGGTTACTCGGCGCGTTGCAACGCTTGCGCGATCTCGGCAACACGATGATCGTCGTCGAGCACGATCGTGAAGTCATCGCCGCAGCCGACTATCTTCTCGACTTCGGCCCCGGCGCCGGCGACCGCGGCGGCGAGATCACGGCCCGCGGCACGCCGAAGCAAGTGCTGAAAGCGAAGGCGTCGCTAACCGGACAATACCTCTCCGGAAAGAAGACAATTCCGGTGCCGTCGAACCGGCGTCTGCGTGGCGGCGCCGATAGTACCGCCGGCATTCCTGCCGGCAGGAATGCCGGCGGTACGAATCATGGCGCCGCCGGTGAACCGCCTTTCCATCTCGTCCGCAACGCCCCGGCGCAGCTCCTCACGGTGCGCGGCGCACGGCAGCACAACCTACGCAACCTCAACGTCGCATTCCCGCTCGGCTCGTTCATCACGGTGACCGGCGTGAGCGGTTCGGGCAAAAGTTCGCTCATCAACGAGGTGCTCTACCACACGCTCGCCCGCCGGCTACACCGCGCCCGCACTCCGGCAGCCGCTCTCGACGACATCATCGGCATCGAGCAGATCGACAAAGTCATCAACGTCGATCAGGCGCCGATCGGCAACTCGCCGCTGTCGAATCCGGCGACGTACACCGGCGTTTTCGACCTGGTGCGGCAACTGTTCGCCCAGCTGCCGGAGGCGAAGGTGCGCGGCTATCAACCGCGCCGCTTCAGCTTCACCAAGCCCGGCGGCCGCTGCGAGGCGTGCGAAGGCAACGGCCAAAAGGTCATCGAGATGCACTTCCTGCCCGACGTGTGGGTGGAGTGCGACGTCTGTCACGGCCAGCGCTACAACCCGGAGACCCTGGCGGTGCGCTACAAGGGCCGGTCCATCGCCGATGTGCTGAACATGACCGTGCTCGAAGCGCTCGAGGTGTTCGGCAACATCCCGAAGATTCGCCGTGTCCTGCAAACGCTCGCCGACGTGGGCCTCGATTACCTCTCGCTCGGCCAGGCGGCCCCGACCCTCTCCGGCGGCGAGGCGCAGCGCGTCAAGTTGGCCGCGGAGCTGGCTCGTCCCAGCACGGGCCGGACTCTCTACATCCTCGACGAGCCGACGACCGGCCTGCACTTCGACGACGTTCACAAGCTGCTGGAAGTGCTGAACCGCCTGGTCGATCTCGGCAACACGGTGATCGTGGTAGAGCACAATCTCGACGTCATCAAGACGGCGGACTGGATCATCGACCTCGGTCCGGAGGCGGGGCCTGGTGGCGGACGCATCGTCGTCGAGGGGACGCCGGAGGAAGTGATTGCCGCGTTTGCTCCCCTCGCCCCTTCAAGGGGAGAGGGGTTGGAGGTGAGGGGTGGGAAGCGGATAGCGGCTCGCCCCCTCACCCCCAACCCCTCTCCCCCGAGTACAGGGGAGAGGGGAGAAGAGCGACTCGTCAGTCACACCGCCCTGGCCCTCGCCCCTATTCTTGCCGCCGGCCCCCGCGTCGAACGCCCGCGGTTCGATCCGCTCGCCGTCGAGAAACCGCAGCAGGACGACGTGTCTCTCGAAGCCGTTGGTCGTGACGCCGCATTACCCTGGCAGACCGACGGCCGCCGTTGGCACACCATCGAGCGCATCACCACCGACGGCAAAGCCTGCCGCTGGGAGGGCGCCATTCTCGACTGGATCGATGAGCGCGTTCACGAAATCGGCGGCTTCGGCGCGACGGATTGGAGCGAACGGACCGTCGTCGAAGTCCCCGGCGTGAAGAAGGCCGACGGCTGGTTCCTGCACGCCATGACGAGCATGGAGTGGCTGGTGCGCCTGGTGTTCCGCGTCGCCAAGAACGCCTTCGACGGCCGCGAGCTGGATCGGCGTCTCGGTATCAAACCGCTGAACGAGACGCCGGGTCTGGAGGTCTACAGCTCCGAGCCGCGTGTCTGGACGACCACCCACAAAAAGGGACCGTGGCAGTCCGTGACTTTGCTGGTCTGTCGCCTCGAAGAGATCGACACGCCGGCGTTCCGATCGTTCCTGAAGGAAGCGGCCGCGTCGTACCAGAAGGCCGTCACACGGCTGAACACGAAACCGGAAGACGTGATGCCGTGGAAGCTGAACGGCGAGAGCTGGCACCTCGGCGTCAAGGGCTTCCCGCCTGGCCGCCGTGTCCGCTGGGATCGAGCGCTACTGCCACGCCTCCTGGAGTTGGTACGCGCGGTCGAGCCGAAGCTGGAGGTGAAATGGGACGCGCGCGACGCCATCACGCTCAAGGTGCCGGGCGTGTCGCGCGGCTGGGCTTACCTGCGGACCAAGGATGCCGAGGCGCTGGTGTGCCGTTTCGTCGGCAAGCGTGGCGGATTGAACCTGGCCCAGGTCGAGGGCATCGGCGTGCGGCCGGAGATCCAGGACAACCGCAGCGACGGCGATGCACTGGTGCTGTCGTTCGAGCAGCTCGATCAGGTCCCGGCGGCGAAGTTGAAGGCGATCCTGGCGGAACACCTCGCGGATTCCGTGAGGCCTTTGGGCGGATGAAGGACGACGCGACGGATGAGGAATAGAGGTAGGAACGGCAACCGCGTCGCGGACCCGATGTGATAAACGAGATGTGGAATGGACGGCGACACAGGGCGGTGGACGTTTTGTGATGTGCAGCCTCTGGACCACCCCGTACCAGTCGGGTATACTGCTCTTGCTTTTCTTCCACCGTGAGGCCGTCGATGCCCATTCAGCCGTCGGGGAATTGTCCCTACTGTGCGCAGCCGGCTTTGCCCGAGTGTACGGCGCGCGCAGCGCTGCCCCAATTGCAGACAACCTCTGCTGCCCGCGCTGCGCGACGGTCTGGACGTCTTCTCGCACTGGGTGCCGGGACAGGTTGGTCGTTTCCGCCTTCGCAGTTCTGCCGGCTCCGACCGCAATCTCTACATCGCCGAGGCACACGACGGCTCCACCGCGTTCGTCCAGTTCCTGCCCGAATACGCTGACGCCGATAGCAGAGATCGCGGCCGCTTTGACTTCGAAGTCACGGCCTGGCAGCGCCTGGACCACAACAATCTGGTCCGCGTTCTCGACAACGGCACCGAAGCCGGGCTTCGTTACTACGTTCACGAGGCGCCCGTCGGCGAGACGCTTGAGGTCGTCCTGGCCCGCGCCAACGCCGCCAATCGGCCGATGCCCTTTGAGATGGCTTACTCCCATTTTGGGCAGCTGTGTCGCGGCTTGCAGGCACTCCACGACCGCGGCGTGCGGCATGGCGAGTTGCAACCGGCGACGTTATGGCTTACGACGGAACACGGCCTGCGGATCGTGCCGCCGTGGGCAGCTCGCTTCGACCCCGGCCGCGCGGCAGAACTCGGGCGCTTTGCCGCGCTGGCCCGGCCGACTTATTATGCTCCCGAACAGATCCGCGGCGACGACACCGACATTCGCTCCGACGTTTACACCGCCGGTATAGTTGTTTATGAAATGCTGACTGGCTTTCTGCCGACCGGCATGGTGCGCCGTCCGTCGGTCGTCAATCCCAGCGTGCCGGCGTGGTTCGAGACACTGCTGGCGGGGATGTTGGAGAAGGACTCGGCGGCGCGTCCGGCGGCGCTGGGGCCGCTCGCGGATGCAGGCCGCCTGGCACTTTCCGAGGCCGGACTGAACCGTGTTGTGAACGCCGTCGGCGGCGCTTTACTCGGCGCTGTGGCCGGCGGCCTAACGCTCTATTACAAGAACGGCAACATCTGGATCGGCGCTCTGATCGGCCTCGTCCCCGGCCTGCTGGCGGGGTTGTTCCTCGCGCCCGGCCAGGTCGCCCCGCGGCAATCGGCCGAGATGCCCCGCTTCCCCGATAGCGCGGCACACCCGGCAACCGCCCGACCGCTCCAGGACGACGAACGCGTTTATGAGAAGCAATAAGCGGTATCACGATCCGCGCCGAGGGGGCGCTGGAGAAGGAGCCGCTGCTGATTTTCCTTCGACTGGTCCGCAGAAAAGGAGACCCACCGTGATTTCCACCCGCAGCCTCCGATCGCACCGGGGCCTCGCCGTCTTGCTGGCGGCCGGCTTGGTCGTGTTCGCGCCGAGCCTCGTGAACGCCCAAAATGACGACGGGGCCGCTTTCATCCGTGCGTTACGGGACCAGGTCCCGCACAAGATCGGGCCCTGCAAAGTGAACCTGGGCACCTATGCCGCTTTCGACGTGCCCCCGGGTTTCGCCTTCATCGAAGAAGCCAACATGGCGACGTTCGATCGCTTCACGCATAACACGCACAATTCCAGTGAGAAAGGCACCCTGATCGAACTGACCAAAGGATGGTTCATCGTCTTTAGCTTCGATGCCATCGGTTACGTTAAGGACGATGAAAAGAAGAATCTCAACGCGGACGATATTCTGGCTAAAAAGCGCGCGGATCAGGAGCAGGACAACACGGCGAGGAAGCAAAGGGGTGACCCACCGCTGACAATCACCGGGTGGGCTAAACCCCCGTTCTACGACGACGATACAAAAAACCTGACCTGGGCCATCAACCTGATGGTCGAAGGAGGCGGCGCCAACATCAACTACGAGGGCGCATCCTCGGCCGAAACGGCGTCATGTCCGCTGTCCTCGTCCTTGCTCAGGAGGATATGCCGACCGCTGTGCCCGCCTACAATTCCTTCGTCAAGAAGAACTTCACCTGGAAGGCCGGCGAGAGCTACGCCGAATTCAGAGAAGGCGACAAGGTCGCGGAGTACGGTCTCGCCGCCCTGATCGCCGGCGGCGCCGCTGCGGTGGCGATCAAGACGGGGTTCCTGGCCAAGTTCCTCAAGCCGATCATCATCGGCGTGATCGCTCTGTTCGGGGCCATCGCCTCGTTCTTCAAAAAGCTGTTCGGCCGCAGCGCCAATGCAGGATCGTGAAAACGAGGACACGATCCACGAATGTACGCCGACATGGACGATCTCACGTTCCTCCTCTTGATCGTCGGGTTGTTCTACTTGTGGGAGTGCGCTACTGGGTCCGGCCCAGCTCGCTGGTGTTCGTGTCGTTCCTCGGCGAGCCGCACCGGTTGCACACGATGGCCGCGCGCGCCTTGCCTGCGCAACGATCACGGCGGCTTACTGCTCGGCAACCTCCTACCGCTCGGCACCAGCACGCAAGTCCAGGCGTGGCCGGTGTCGTTGTCGCCGGAAGGGATCTTCGGCTGGGCGGCCCAGGCCATCACCCCGGAGGGCCGTCCCGACCAGACGGAGCGCTTCTGCGCTATGACGAGATCGAACGAGTCGGCGTCGAGGGACGCACCGTCCACGTCAACGGCACACCGTTCGTTACGGTTTGTTCGCCGGACTTCGCCCACCACCTTGCGGCCCACATCGAGAAGCTCGCCGTCCTGCCGCCGGAGCGGCGCGAACAGGAGATCGATACCGCCCTTGCCGCGGCGTTCGACGCTGCCGGGGCCGCCGAGCGTTTCCGGACCGCACGGCGCCGCACGGTGCTGCTCATGCTCCTCTGCACGTTGCTGACGCTGTTCGTGTTCGCCTTCCTGCCGGTTTCGCTCGCCCTGGAATGGGAGCTCCACTTTTTTCAGTACGTCCTCCTCTACGTCGCACTGCTGGGAATGGTGATGCTGCAATATGTCGCGGCCCACGAGGATCTGCTGCCGCAGGAGTCGAAGTCGCGGCGCAAGCACCGCGCTGTTGATGCTGATCTCGCCGGCCAGCGCGATGCACGCCCGCAATCAACTATTCCGCGATGTGCTGAGCCGCTATCACCCGCTTGCCGTCGCGCCGCGCTGTGTCAGCCGGAGACTTTCGAGCATTTCGCCCGCCATATCCTGCTCGACCTGCGCGAGCCGCTGCCGCCGGTGTGTCCGTCCACCGATCCCGCTGCGTGCAACACGGAGAAGTGGTTCCGGGAGAAGCTGCTGGCGGCGGTGCTGGCGCTGGTGCGCGGCGCTGGACTCGACCCCGATCGCCTGGCGTACTCTCCAACTCCGGAGGGGCCGGATTGTCTCAGCTACTGTCCCCGCTGCGACGGCCAGTTCGTACTAGCGCACGGGACGTGTTACGGCTGTGCCGGCCTGCCGCTGCGCCGGTTCGACGCACCACCGCCCGCCTTTCCATCGCCGCCGATCGCGCCAATCCCGCCGCCTCCGCCGGAGAGCGTGGCCATCGCTGCTTCTCCGCCCGAACCCGTGCCCGCTGCAAGCTCCACGGCGCCGAAGAAGGTAAAGCGCCGAAAGGGCAAGCGTAAACGTTACTGATCGCTGCGCAATCGGCGCAACCTCCTCGTGCCCAAACTCTGTTTGGGCACGAGCCTCCGCGAAACTCTGTTTCGCGTCGAAACAGCCCGATCACGCCTCATCCGAAACGGGAAACAGAGTTTCCAGGAGTGCGTGCCCAAACAGAGTTTGGGCACGAGCAGGTTGCGCTGTTTGCGGCAGTGTTCAGTAGCTGCCGAGTGGATATGTGAATTGGAACGCATTGAGTTTGGAACGAGTTGTTCGACGCTTTCGGCCTGGATCGCTCACCCTGCGGCGTTCGTGTGTCAGGCTTTCTCTTCTTTGGTGGTCGGCTCAGATTGCCGTGTACTCCACGATCGGATCTCCTGTGCCATCAGGCCGAAACCGATGGGGAAAGCGAGCTCAATCGCTTTGATGTTATTGATGTTCCGGCGGGCCTCTCGTAGAGCGCATTCGATCGCACGTTCGGGTGAGGGGCGGTCGGTGCCGTATACCAACTCCTTCAATCTCGGCCTGGTGAACGGAAGTCGGCTAGCCGCCAGGCCAACGCGCCATGCCGCTTCCCCGATTTGATGTTCCCGGCCGACGAGATACCAGGCTTCGATGGCAGGTACGGCGAGACCGATGGCGACCTTCAATGGCGGTCTACCCGACCTTGATTTCAACGTCTTCTGAGCCTGTGCGATGATTCCACGGATCTGACAAAGCCGGCAGCGATCGCCGCTGCCGTGCGTATCGTGAGCTGCTTCGTGTAATTCCGTGTCATCGCAATCGACGACGATGACAAGCCCTTCGGCGTCGGAGCCGTAGTGAACTCCCCGGAAGATGCCATCGAGGTTGCGGAGGACATCGGTCACACCGTAGGCTAACAAGTCCATGTTGATGGGTTCCGATGGCTCTTCAAGGATACCCTCCGTAATAACCGTTAGGGCCGCCTGATCGGCGGGCGACTCACTGAAGAAACCGATCTTCATGGTTTCACCGACACGCCTCCCAAGACGCCGCTGTACCACATCTCCCTGAGAGGCGAGTCGCCCAGAATTTCTTTGTAGTATTCAATGTCCGTCAGCCGCTTCATCCTCACCTCTAGAGCTTCCTTCTCAGCCAGGACGACCTCCTCGGGATGATCCCGGTAAAGGTCGAGCAGGTAGGGCGAGTGCGTTGTGGCGATAACCTGGATGGGAGGGCGCGTCTCGTCGCAACTTTCCGGATAGCTGAGACGGTAGAGTGCGCCTTGGAGATGGCGCAACAAGCGTGGGTGCATGGCGCGGTCAATCTCGTCCAGACCGACCAGGCTAGGCGGGTCAGGCAGATAAGCCAGCGTTAGCAGCGCCAGAGCGACTAGAGTGCCTTGCGATAATTCTCTTGCTGGAATCCGATGCCCACCCTTTTTCGTCCGCAGTACGATTCCCTTGTGACCCGGACTAGGTTTGTCGAACTGGATATAATCGTACTCCGGAAGCCATCGACGCATTTCAGCGAGCAGTAACTCCCATCTTTCGGGATAGTTGTCCTTTAAGTCATCGAGGACCGCAGCCAGACCAGCCCCACTGCCTTGCAACGACCCGGAGTTGACTTGGACGGGCGCGGCGATAGCGGCCGGATCCAGGGAGTAAGTCTGCATTCGGCCAAGCCACTTCAGCGCAAGTAAGGCATCTGGATTCTTGAGGGCGAGCCCATTCTCATCACTGAACTCCAGCGTCGCCGGTCCACTCGCCTGCCATTTGAACACTATGATGGAGACTTGGTTATTCAGTCTCATGCGTAATCTGATTTCTACTACTGCGTTCCGATCTGGGGCCGTTACACTCAGCAGCGATAACCAGACTCCTTGTTGAACTGCAATCCTCCCGTTTACAGCATTAGGTTCAGCAGCAAGGAACGCAAGACTTTGCGAAGCCTGGAGAACCGTTGTTTTCCCAGAACCATTCGGCCCCAGCAACAGCGTAAACGGCGACAGCGGCAGCGTCGTCTTTCGCAATGCCTTGAAGTTCGTAAACTCGATCGACTCGATCATCGCCGTCTCCGAATCTCTCGCGGCCTTACTTCCGCAACTGCTGCAAAAACCCGCTCAGCGCCCTCACCGCCTGGTCGATCACCTCCGGCGACGGCATCGGCAGCTTCACGAACCGCTCGCCGGTCTTGTCGTCGCGCTGCACTTCGGGCAGGCGCGCCAGGCCCGACGACGATGCTGCGGCCCGGTTCGTCGAGGTGCGCCACGAACTGTTGCAGCAGCGACACGCCCATCTGGAGCAGACCCGACCACGGATCGCTGGCGGCCACGGTCGGCGACGGCTCGTCGTCGGGTTCGCCAAGCGCTATCACTGGCATCGGAGCTTGCGGTGGGGAGGTCGCACCACGGCGGCGCGACGGGCGCGGCTCCGGGCCAGCCTGTTCATCCGGCGGCGTGCGCAGTGCTTCTTCCGAGTCTTCGAGCATCTCCTCGGGAATGGCCGACGTCGCCGATTCGACCGTCTCCATGAACTTGTTCAGCTTGCTGCCGCCGAGGAAGACCTCCGTCTCGCCGCCGTCCAGAACACCGGCGAACAGCGACTTCTTGAACTTCAGCACCTGGAGCATCCCCTCCTCGATGGTGCCCTGGGAGACGAAGTTGACGACACGCACCGGCTGCTTCTGCCCCAGGCGGTGAACGCGGCCGATACGCTGTTCCAGCACCGCGGGGTTCCACGGCAGGTCCAGGTTGAAGACGATGTTGGCGTGCTGCAGGTTCAGGCCGACACCGCCCGCGTCCGTGGAGAGGAAGACGCGGCATTTCGGGTCCTCGCGGAACCGGTCGATCAGGCCCCTGCGCTTGCTGGAGGGGATGCCGCCGTGGAACAGGACGTGGTTCCAGACGCGGCCTTTCAGACGGCGTACCAGCAGTTCGTGCATCCGCGTCCACTGGCTGAAGACCACCGCCTTGACGCCGCGCTCCTCCAGCATCTCGTCGAGCAGCGTCACCACCTCGTCGGGCTTCTTCCCGTGATCGGTGGCGTGGTCCACCAGGAAACTGCTGTCGCACGACATACGCATGCGCAACAGGGCGATCATCAGCCGCCGCTGGTCTGCCTCGGACAGGAAGCGATAGCGGCGCCATTTCTGAACGATGCGGGCCACGATCTCCATGTTCTCGCTGTGATACGACCGCTGCCGATCCGTCATCGGGACGAAGATGTTGCTGTCGATCCGCTCCGGCAGCTGTTCCAGGACCTCATCCTTGTGCCGGCGAATGAGGATCGGCTCCAGCGTCTTGCCGATGCGGTCCAGCCCGGTGTAGCCAATGACCTTGCCGTCGCCGTCCCGGAGTCTGGTGATCGTTCAGCAGTCGGAACGTCGGCCCGAGACGGAAACGGTCCACGAACTGCACGATGGACATCAGCTCTTCGAGACGGTTTTCCAACGGGGTGCCGGTGAGGACGAGGGCATAGGGCGAGGTGATGCGCTTGACGCTGCGCGCGGTGCGCGTGTTCCAGTTCTTGATCCGCTGCGCCTCGTCGAGGACGACGAGGTCGGGAGACCATTCCTGGATGAATTCGAGATCGCGATAGACGGTGTCGTAATTGGTGATCTTGAAGAACGTCGGCGTCTTGTAGAGCGGCTCGCGCCGATGGCGGACGCCGCTGATGACCTGGATGGTGCGGTCGCAGTAGCGGGCGATTTCGCGCTCCCACTGGTGCTTCAGCGATGTGGGGCAGACGATCAGGACGCGCTCGACGCCGAAGAGGCGGGCCATGATCTCGGCGGTGGCGACGGCCTGGACGGTCTTGCCCAGCCCCATGTCGTCGCCGAGGAGCGCTCGCCCGGTGCGAGCGGCGAACAGCACGCCCTCACGCTGGTAGTCGTACAGATTGATCTTCAGCAGGTCCTTGAACGCCGCACTACGCAGCGCCGCGCGGAAACATCTCCGCCACGAGCTGCCGCCGCCGTTCCGCGTCGCGCACCTCGGCGATGAAGGAGAGCACGTCTTCCTGATAGCGCACCTCATGGTCGATCGACCCGAGTTCCTGCAAGAAGGTGTCGAAGCGGCCGAAGGCGTCCGGCAGCAAGGCGCCGTCGGGACCGAAGTAACGCTCGGCGAGACGGGCCATTTCCTTCGGACACCCGGTGCCGGGCCGGAAGCGAACCTCTCGTTGAGTGCCGTAGTGAAGGTAGATCTCGCTGTACTCGGGTTGGAAACCGTCGCGCAGGGCCTCCTTACCGCCGCGCTTGCGTTCCAGCGCGGCCAGGGTGAACTCGATGTGCTTGCAGGTGCCGAGTGTGTTAGTGGCGAAGTCGGGGCAGGCGCAGTAATTATCGCCCGGCCGATGACCGCGGATGTGGACGCGGTAGGTGCCTTGACTCTGCGGATTGAGAACGTCGAACTCGGAGAAGATCGGCTGTTCGCCGACGTTGGTGAGGCGGAAGTCCTGCTCACGGCCGAACTGGCGGCGCAGCTCGATCTGCCAATCTTCCAGAGACATGCCAGCCGGCCGGCTGAGGCGCGACAGCTTCGCCTTACGCTCCCTGCCCTGGCTGTTTCCCGGCACATCCGGGTCCGGCGCTCGACGATTGGGGGGGTTGGGAGAAGATGAACGGCTGCCGCTTGCCGCGGCGGGTCGTTCGCCATCCGGAGCGTCCTCCGGCGGCATGTAAGGGCGGAGAGTTGGCTTCTTCTTGCCTGTCTTCTTCTTGGTTCGCCAGCGCATGAGTTCAATTCTCCTTCATGGAGTCATCGGCTGGAGACATTCTAAGGGGGGAGGCAGCAGAAGTGGCAAGGGAAATGGCGCGAATTTCCAGAATTGGAGGCGGTCACCAGCGCGGAGAGCAAGCGACGGAATCCGCTCATTCGTCGCTTGCGCTCTGCGCTGGTAGGCCGACACTACTGTTGTCAGACGCGATTGACGAAATCGCTCACAGCGTCCACCCCTTGCGATACTCCGGCCGAATCAGCGCCTCGACCTCCGGCGCGTTCGTCGCCTTGAGATTCTTGGCGTCCCACTCGACCTTCTTGCCGGCCCAGACAGCGAGGTTGCCGAGCAGCACCGTTTCGGTCAGCGGACCGGCGTAATCGGGGAAGTTCGACATCGCCTGTTTGCCGGCCTTGATCGCCTGGACGAATTCGGCGAAGTGGCCCGGCGAACCGGCGACCTCGACCTTCGGCGCCTCCGCGTTGCCGAGGAACTTGCCGCCGCCGCCGTTGTCGCCCGGCGAATAGAGCGAGCCCTTCTCGCCGATAATCAGCGAGCCGCTGCTCGCCGGTTCCGTGTCGCCGAGCAGTGCCTTCGCCGGCTTCTTGCCGCCGTCGTACCAGGTCATCGTGAGTGCCGGCCGTTTGTCGCGTGCCGGGAACCAGAACTTGATGATCGACCACTTCGGATACATGATCTTGTTGTGCCCCGACGACTCGGCCTCCACCGCGACCGGATCGCGCAGGTCGAGAGCCATGAACGGCATGTTCATCGTGTGGCAGGCCATGTCGCCCAGGGCGCCGGTGCCGAAGTCCCAGAAGCCGCGCCACGCGAACGGGTGGTAGCCGTTGCCGTAGGGCCGTTTCGCCATCGGGCCGAGCCACAGGTCCCATTCAGCGTTCGCCGGCGGTTCGGCCGGGGCCGGCACGCCGCCGCCCTGCGGCCAGATCGGCCGATTCGTCCAGACGTGGACTTCCTTCACCGTGCCGAGCGCCCCGGCCCGAACCTGGGCCGCGTTGGTGCGCAACCCGCCGCCGGCCGTGCCCTGGTTGCCCATCTGCGTCACCACCTTCATCTCCCGGGCGATCTCGGCCGAGCTTGCGGGCCTCGAAGAGCGTGTGCGTGAGCGGCTTCTGCGTGAAGCAGTGCTTGCCCATGCGCATGGCCAGCGCCGAAGCCGGGGCGTGCGAGTGGTCCGGCGTGCTGACCGTCACCGCGTCGATGCTCTTGCCCATTTCTTCGAGCATCTTGCGGTAGTCGGTGAATGTCTTCGCCTTCGGATACTTCGCGGCGGCCTTGCCCAGCCGGTTCTCGTCCACGTCGCAGATGGCGACGAGGTCGCCGGATTTGGCGGCGTCGGCGGTGTCGCTGCTGCCCTTGCCGTCGATGCCGATGGAGGCGAAACGGACGGTTTCGATGGGCGTCTTCTTCTCCTCGGCCGTGGCGGTGCCGGCGACCCAGAAGCCGACGCCGGCGACGGCCGACGTCTTGAGAAAGTCTCGACGATTCTTACGGCGAGCCATGCTGCATCTCCTCGTGAAGAGGGCGAGGGGCGAGGGTGGTGGGATCGAATAGAATGAGGGCGATTGGACGCATTCTACCCGTTGCTCGCGGCCACGCAATCATTCGTTTCATTTTCCACGACGCCGAGCCATGCCGACCACCGCAGAACTCATCGCCGCCCTGGACCTAAAACCGCTGCCGCGCGAAGGCGGCTACTATCGGGAGACGTACCGATCGCTGAAGAGCACGGCGATCTACTACTTGCTCACCGCCGACACCTGTTCCGCGCTGCATCGGCTGCCAGGCGACGAGGTGTATCACTTCTATCTCGGCGATCCGGTCGAATTGTTGCTGCTGGAAGAGGGAGTCGGCGGCCGTGTCGTGACGCTTGGGCCGGATGTGCGCGGCGGCCAGGTGGTGCAGACGGTGGTGCGCGGCGGAGTATGGCAAGGAAGCGCGCTGCGGCCGGGTGGATGCTTCGCACTGATGGGAACGACGATGGCGCCGGGGTTCGAGTTCGCGGATTACGAGGCGGGGGAATGCGTTCGGTTGTGTGCGGCGTTTGCCGATTTCGTGGAGCGGATTGTACAGTTGACGAATGATGGCGCAAGGCGCTGACCATTCCGGGATGGCGGCGAAAGCAAACAGCGTTAGAGCGGGGACGGGACGCGCGGCGGCGCGACGATCTGCAACGCTTGATCCAGAAAGCGTGGACCGAAGTAGCTGGCGATGCAGTTCTTGCCGTGTTCCTTGGCATATTTCTTGGCGTAGCTGGCCCGGTCGAGCAATTCACGGTCGGTGAGAACACAGTCCGAGTCCACGATACACAGTCCGATTGATACCGTCGCTCCTCCCTCGATTTCCGGATACCTGAGGTCCGCCAACTTCTGGCGTAGCTCGTCCAAGAAGGCGATGGCTAGCGGTTTCGAGAGGCTCGGAAGCAGGATCAAGTACTCGTCGCCTCCTTGGCGGTAGGCGAAGCCGTGATGAAATACGTGGGCTTCCAGCGCCTGCATGAAGCGCGGAAGCATGTTGCGATCTATTTTCGTTTCGGTGTGGGCCGTATTGAACTTCTTGAAGTCGTCAATGTCGAGAAAGGCTAGGGCAACCGGCGTTTCACGGTCCTCGCATTTTGCTCGAAAATAGGCAAGGTCTGGAAGGAAGAGATTGGGAGCTTGCAGAACGTGAAACTTCTCGTCGTGCTGCCGTGCCGGCAACGGCAATGAATTCGCGGTCGCCGCCTCGACGTACTGGACTGGCAGGAAATCCTTCAGGCGCGGGAGGCGAAGCGGTTCGATCCTCTGAAACCATTCCTGATCCACCAGAACGTCCAGTGCCTTGACCTCTTCTTCGAGAGCGTCCGTCAATTCCCGGTGGAAGGTCTTCTCCGTAAGCCGTTCCGTTTCGGCGGCGCGGTGGCGCCGGTATCGGAGGATGATCTGCCTGAAGAGTGGCGAGTGTCTCGGACCCAGCTTCGCTATCTCGGTTTCAAGCCATTCCGTCGCGATTCGACTTTCTCCATGACGTTTGACAATCCCCAAGAGTCCGTCCGTGCGAGCCAGAACAGCTCCGATCTCATCGGGTAGCGCGAAATTTGGGAAATGGGACTCAACCGGCGCCACAAGCGCCTGCCGGAAATGCGTGCGGAACCACGCGAACGCATTGTTGAGGAGAGCGCTCTTAAGTGGCTGGCTCATGGGAGCGCTCGGCTGGGGTCTCGAAGGCGGTGCAGTGGGCATCATGCCGGACGGCCGGTTCGTGTCAACCTGCCTGTGAAGTGGCTGTTTCGACCTCTCGTAAGGTCAGGTCGGTGAGAACTTTCATCCAGACCGAAATCGGCGCCCCTCCGACCTTGGCGATGATCGCCTTGGCTCGGTTCCAGCGTTCGGGGTCTCGCGCGAGATCCAGGAATTCGTGACCTTTCCACGTCAGGCCGCGAGGGCTGACCTCCGGGCCGTTGCTGTGCATGTTGGTGACATCTGTGCCTTCAATCAAGCTCTCATGCATCATAATATGGGTGTGATAACCGATCTCTTCGGCTGAAAAACTCTGAATACCGAGTGTCTGGGGCACCCAGCCCGAAGGGTTGCTTTCCATCCTAAGCAGAATCATCCGCACCAAGTCCATGTTTCGTTGCATCGTTCCTACCTTTCTTTGAGTCGTGGTAGTAATCACAGCGCGGCCGCTCAGATCGGGACATCGCGAAACTCGGCAAGGTTTTGCACTGTCACGTGAAGCGCCACGGCGCAGATGCACTTTCAAGACGTCACACTCATTCTATACGAGCTTCCACAAGGCTCAAAGGCCAGTGAGCGAAACCCGAAGCTCATCACCGCTGGTGCCGTAAGATCTGCGGACGTCTCGGATTCGACATCTTTCACAAGCGCGACCGTAACCACGCAACGGCCGCTTCCAGTTGGCGATCCTTGAACGTGTCGGCTGGTCGTTTTCCCAGCGGGTAGATCGCGGCGATATGTTGCAAGTGTTCGGCGAGGTCGCCGCGCTCCTGTTCCGTCAGACGCACTTCATGCCCTGCATCCGGCGACACACCCCATTCGTCTGCCTCGTGTCCGGGGATAAACATGCGGTCGATCTTGCGACCGTTGGGGCGAAGGAAGATTCCTGTCGAAAGCATCAGCTCGCGGTCTCGAAGACGTTGGATAACCTGAAAGCTACCTTTCCCGTGCGAGCGCTCACCGAAGATCGCGGCGCGATGGTGGTCTTGCAACGCCGCGGCGACGAATTCGGGCGCGCCGCTGGTGTCGCCGTTAATGAGGCACACGACAGGTCCGTTCATGCGAAGCGGCGTCTCGGGAGGAACTTGGAACGGGATCGCGTCGCTTGTTCGAGTGTGAACCGTGACGATTTTGCCATCTTTCAGGAATGGCGCGGCCAGTTTAATCCCGGTATCGAAAAGATAGCCGGGATTGCAACGCAGGTCGAGGACGAGGCCTTTCATGCCCGCGTCGTTGAGTCGAATCAGAACATGCTCAAAGTAGTCCGCCGTGTCATGGCGGAACATATGCACACGGACGTAGCCGATCTTCCGCTTCGGGTCGAGCCAGTAATCCCAGTTTTCATCGGTTCCTCGACGATAGCCGAGGACGCTCTCGATCTTGACGCGATCCCGCACGAGGTCCACTTCACGAGGCTTTGGCTCGCCATCGCGGCGAATGACGAGCCGGATCGCCGTTCCTCTTTCTCCGCGAAGTAGTTCGTTCACCTTCTCCACTGGCAGACCTTTGGTGGGCAGCTCAGAGAACAGATCGGAACCTTCAATCGGAAACTTTAAGTGCGTGAGGATGTCGTCGGCTCGGATGCCGGCTTTGTAGGCTGGCCCATCCTTGATCGGCGTTATGACCCGGATACGCTCCGTTCCCTTTTCCCGACCGAGTTCCAGGCCGGCACCCAGTTTCACCCCTTCTTGACCGGTCTGGAAGCGCACCGGCTCTGTTATCCAACGGCTGTAAGGATCGATGCGGGGGAGCAGGTGTTCCATCGCCCGGTCGCTCGTCTCGATGGGATCGAGCGGGCCGAGGCGACGTTGCCAGGCATAGGCTTCGCGCAACCAGGCACGCAGTCCTTCCTCGTTCAAATCCGCAATGTGTTCCGGTCGTTTGCCCAGCGCCGACGGCACCGGTTCGTCGAAACGCTCGAACAAATCGCAGACGACATGGGCAACCATGTCTCTCTGCGCGGGTTTCCCTACCCCTTTTTCCTGGAGCAAGGCCGTCGCTTCCAGGATTACCGCCGCGAACTGCGATGCATCGCGGTAGCGGTCCGCGATTCGTTCGAGGATTCGCTGCACGCGCTGACGCACTTCGGGATCGGTCGATTTCGCGGCCCGACGCAAGGAGTTGAGCGCCGGTTCGCCAATGAGGTCCAGTTCCACCGTCGCCGCTTCACGTTCCTCGAACGACTCGCTGCCGAGACGGGCGATCAGGCGCGCGATCGCCCCGTCGCCTTCAGCTTGCACCGATCCGTCGGCCACAAGCATCCCGATCAGCAATCCAATACAGCCGCGAATCACGGGCATGGGTTCACTCCTGACAGCGACGTCCTTGTGCAGCCGCAACCGATCCGAAACGGCGTAACGACACCGCTACACTTATAATTGTCGCCCGGAGTCTTTCGCCGTCCCGATTTGGAGGGAATTCACCACGAAACGCACTGCTTGTACGAGAACACTCCCTTCACGGCTTCTCCCCCTTCCCCTTCCCCGGTTTGAGCGTGTCCAGTACCTTCTGCAACTTCTCCCGTCCAGCGCGAGCCGCCTCATCCTTGCTGTCGGCGGCCACGGGCTTTTCGACGAACGGCGCGTCCTTCATATCGAACAATTCACCGCTTTGCGTCAGCTTCCAATCTGGCGACCGCACATACCATTTCGCACCGAGCTGGACGTAAATCCATTCGCGCGGCTTGCCGGGCTGGCCGTGCAGCTGCGGGGCGTAACTCTGACCGTCGAGCGTCACGTCCTTCGGCAGTTTGGCGCCGGCGACCTCGGCGAAGGTCACGTACATGTCGGAGAAGTCGGTGAGGTCCTTCAGAACCTTGCCTTCCGGCGTGACGCCTGTCCAGTAGGCGATCAGCGGGACGCGCGAGCCGCCTTCCAGCATCTGGCTCTTGTGGCCGTTGATGGCCCGGCCATTGATCGTGGTGGGAAACTTCGCCGCCGTGCCGTTGTCGCCGGAGAAAACGATCAGCGTCTTTTCCAGCAGCTTGAGACGTTCCAGCTCCTTGACGACCAGGCCGACCTGCTTGTCCATGTACTCGATGTTGTCGTCGTAAGGGCTTTTTCGTCGTACGCCGGGCTTGGTGTCCGGCGTGCGCAGCATCGGCAGGTGGACGAGGTGCATGGCGTAATAGAGGAAGAACGGCTTGTCCTTGTTGCGGTTGATGAAATCGATGGTGAAGTCGTGGATAATGTCGGGGCAATACACCGGCTTTTCGGTCGTGATGGTCTGCCCATTCTTGTTGTAACTCTTTTTCCAGTACCAGCCGCTGGCCGTGTCGTCGGTGCAGAATTCGTCGAAGCCCCAGTCCTTCGGCGACTCGCCGACCTGCCGCCACTTGCCGGCCTGGCCGGTGGCGTAGCCGTTTTCCTTCATCAGCTTGGCGATCGGATACTCGTCCTTCGACTTCGCGCCGGGCCCGCCTTGCCGCCACGACATGTTCGTGAGCCCGCCGGTGCGGAAAGCGTAGCGGCCGGTCATCAGCAGGCAGCGCGACGGCCCGCACAACGGGGCGGCGTAGCAGGTCTTGAAGCGCATGCCGGTCTTGGCCAGCGCGTCGATGTTGGGCGTCTGCGTCTTGTGCTTGTCGGAGCCGTAGCAGCTTACGCCATCGATGCCCAGGTCGTCGGCCAGGATGAAGATGATGTTCGGCTTGTCGGGGGAGGCTTTGGTGTCCGCGGCCGGCAAGACGGCCGGGGACCCGAGCAAGATCGCGCTGATGACCAGGAGGGGGATGCACCGTGTGCGTGTCATGGCGGGTTCCTCGTTGTTCGACAGAGCGGGATGGAAGGGTTTGGTGAGATGATAGCCGGAATGCAAGCGGCAGCCAAGACGCCGGACGGTGAAGCATCGCATCACCGTGCTGTGGCGCGAGGGAATGAACCAGCGTTGGCCTGGTATCTCCCCTGCCGGTTCCCGCTTGAATACTACCGTAAATGGTAGTAAGGTACAGATATACGATCGAGGCGACCGATGAGACTGCACGAGAACTTTGAGTGGGACGAGGATAAAGCAGCGAAGAATCTCAAAAAACACGGCGTCTCATTTGATGACGCCGCTCTTGTTCTCTCCGATGAGGACGGTGACACTTACCATGTCGAGGAATACGACAGCGAGCATAGCACGGAAGAAGATCGCTACGTGACAACCGCGGCGCACCCAGACGATCGCGCCATTATCCTTCTCATCGCGTGGACGGACCGATCAACGGAGCACGCCAGGTTCACAAGAATAATCAGCGCTCGTGTAGCGACACCAACCGACAGGAGAAAGTATGCCAAAGAAATCGGTGGCCAATAGGACTGTGCGGAAATCAGCAGAAGAGGTTCCACCTGCTTCCCGGGCGGACCTCGACCGCCTTCGTGCCGCAATGAACGAAAGCATCGACACGAGCGAAATCCCCGAAGCACGGAAGGTTGATCGTGTGCAGCGCGACGCCGACGGCAGGCTTCCGTCCCGCAAGAGCATGATCCGGGAAGCAGTAGTCCGGCAAATGCAACGCCTCCATCTCACTGTTTACCGAGTCTGGAAATTGGGGCGGGATCATTATCCCCTCCTGTCCCAAGCGGCGGTCCACGAATTCCTGAAGGGACAGCGGCAACTCGAACTACCGTCGATCGAGGCATTGTTAGCTGCGGTAGATCTTCGGATCGTGAGGAGAGGTGTTACCCGGCGAGGGCAGACTCGACGAGCGACAAAGCAAGGCGCGGCGAAAGGCGTTCGCTGAACCGGCCCGAAAGCGACGAGTACACCGTGGCGGAAGGTTCTCAAACGGCTCGGCTCACCCGCAGATCAGCCACTGCGCCGGCCATCCTGCCTGCCGGGCATCATGCCCCGTAGGGAATTCCTTTCAATTCCAGCCATTCCACCGCAAACCGGCGCAGGGCGGCGTCACGGAACGCATACCAGCGCTCCTGCAAATTGTGCCGATGCACCATGTTCTTGAACCGCCCGAAGGTCCCCCGACCGCCGATGGTGTCCAGCAGGTCGCCGCGCAGGGTTTCGTCAGCGATGGTGCCGCAGAACTCTTCCATGATGCCGTACTCGTTGAGGTCCCACTTGGACGGAAGCTGTAGCCAATCGTCGGATTCCAGGGCTTCGCGGATCTTCGGGAGTATTTCCCTTTGCCAGGCCGGGATGTCCTCTTCGTCCCTGTCTTCCACGGCGGAAATGTCATCGTCCGTCACGGGACGGAACTCGCCAGTGCGGCGGTTGAGGAAAACGCGGCAAGTATCACCGGACAGGGCGAGTTCGCCGACGAACTCGCGCAAGGAGACGGTGCAACACATAGCGTAGGCTCCGAGAGACGTAGATTGATCGATTCGTCCAAGCCTCTTCGCTACCGTGGCGGCGTTCCGCACAGATGTTTGGCCCGCCCGCATCCTTCAAGAATACCAGAATCGTGAACGTCGAGTGGAGATCAATTCGGTAGAAAATCACCCCTGCCAAAACAGCATTTGTGGATATTAGCTCTCCGTGAAGTGGCTGTTACGCGCTGGCCGAAAACGGGCCGAAACCTGAAACGCGTTTCTCATCCATTGGCGCGAACGCCGGGAATCACGCAGATCTCGTAACAGAAATCGGCTGCGCCGCGCCCCGCTGTTATGTGTTATGAGTTTCCCTGCCAAAATGGCTTTCCAGCAACCCACTCCCCTACAATAACACTGTCGCCTGTCCATCCCGGTTCAGAGGAGACCCGTCATCATGTCCATCCCCGTCCGCCCGGCCACGCTCCGAGAACTCCGTGCCAGCGGCTGGGCGTCCCGGACGGTCAAGCAGGAGATTCGCGCCAACTTCCTCCGCATGTTGGCGGCCGGCGAGGAACTCTTCCCCGGCATCGTCGGCTATGAGAACACCGTCATCCCCGAAATCAACATCGCCGTCCTCGCCGGGCACGACCTGCTCTTTCTCGGCGAAAAAGGACAGGCCAAGAGCCGGCTCATGCGCGCGCTCGTCCGCTTTCTCGACGACGCCCTTCCCTACCTCGACGATCCGTCCTGTCCGGTCCACGAAGACCCGTACAACCCCATCACCGCGGCCGGCAAGCGCGTCCTGGCGACGATGCCGGAAGAGGAGGTTCGCATCGGCTGGTGGCCGCGGGCGCAGCGCTATGCCGAACGGCTGGCCCCTGGCACCAAGTTCGCCGACGTCATCGGCGAAATCGACCCGGCCAAGCTCGCCGGCGGCGTCAGCATGGCGACTGAGGAGGCCCTGCACTTCGGCCTCATCCCGCGCATGCACCGCGGCATCTTCGCCATGAACGAGGTGCCCGAGCTGGACGAGCTGGTGCAGGTCGGCCTGTTCAACATCCTCGAAGAGCGCGACGTGCAGATCCGCGGCTACCCGGTGCAGTTCGACCTCGACGTGCTGGTCCTGTTCTCGGCCAACCCGGCCACCTACAACCGCAGCGGCAAGGTGATCCCCCAGCTCAAGGACCGCATCGGTTCGCTGATCCAGACCCACTATCCGCTCGACCGCGCCACCGGCGTCGAGATCATGGAGCAAGAGGCCGAGGTCGATCTCGACGGCGACTTCCCTGTGCTGGTGCCGTACTTCATGAAGGAGATCATCGAGCAGATCAGCGTCTGCGCCCGCAAGTCGAAGTACGTCGATCATCAATCGGGCGTCAGCGCCCGCTTCAGCATCGCCAACTATCGGACGATGGTGGCCAGTGCCCGCCAGCGCGGCGTCCGGCTGAAGGAGAAGCCGGCGGTGCCGCGGATCAGCGACCTGGGGCACGTCTATTCGTCGTCGCTGGGAAAACTGGAGCTGGACATGATGGGCAGCCAGCAAATGTCCGAGCGGCAGGTGATTGACGCCATCGTGGCCGAGGCGATTCGAGTCGTCTTCGAGGAGTACGTCGAGAAAGGCGGCCTGGAGGAGATCGCCCAGGTGTTCGGCAAGGGCGTGAAGATCGAAGTCGGCGATCAGTTGCCGTCGTCGCATTACGCCGACCGGTTGAAGCGTGTGCCGAAAGCGTGGGAAAAGGCGTTCGAGGTCAACGCGGCGGACAACGAAGCTGTGCGGGCGTCGTGCGTTGAGTTCGTGCTGGCGGGGCTGTATGCTAGCGATCGGATTAGTCGGTCGCAGAAACATGGGCGGATCACGTATGAGGTGAAGTGAACCCATTTCCGGCGTCGCACTCAGGAGAAACCCTCATGCCACTTCACGACTGGAACGAACCGCGCGGGTGGGATGGAGTCCACCATACCTGGATCACCGAATTGTTGCGCTGGGTGAAACCACATCTCCCTCCGGGTTACCGCGCCTATATCGGTTCCGTTCCGACGCTCTCCATTGGAGCAGTGGAAAAGCCAGACGTCTCTATCCGTCAGTGGACCGAGGTAAATCCGGCTGTTTCGGCCCTGGGCAACGAGGACGCGGCAACAGGTGAAGAGCCGGACGAACAGGTTGCCGTCTTGACCCTGGACGCCGAGAAAGCCGTTCACATCTCACTGCATGGCCTACTCATCGCAGCCATCGAACTCATCTCGCCTCGCAACAAGGATCGCATCGATTCGAAAACAACCTATCTGATGCGCTACCTGGCCTATTTACATCAGGGTGTCCATCTGCTGCTTGTGGACGTCCATCGCCGACCGCTGCAATTCTCGTTCGCCGATCGAATTGCGGAGGAGCTAGGTATTCGCCAACCGCCACTGCCGCCGCCCATGGCCGTGAGTTATTGCGTCGGCAACCCGGCCGCTACTGGCGGACGCAATCTCGGGATCTGGCGCCGACCGTTAACCGTGGGCGCGCCGCTTCCGATCATGCGGCTCGCACTCGACGTCGGTGTAAACGTGCCGGTCGAGCTGGAGCAGACCTACATGCACGCCGCGGCGGATGCGTATCTAACGTGAAAATGCGACGCCGGAATGCGGACTCCGTTCCCAGGAACCATAGCGAATGAGCACCCACGAAGACCTCGGCGGCGTCATCCACACCTACCAGAAGTACGACCCCGTTGAGTTCCCCAGCCCGACCGCTCCGCCGCCCGATCTGGTGTCGCCGGCTTTCGAGCATCTCCTCCATTACGGCAGCACACGCCGGCTCACTGAGGAAGAACTCGCCCGCGCCGTCCGTCTCGACCCTAGCCAGATTCGCGGCTTCGGTCCGACTTTGGAAGCGCTGATGGACATGCTCCGTGAACGCAAGCGCAAGATCCTCGAAACCTACGAAACGTCCAACGCCGAGCGGGAAGCGCATCAGAACTTTCATGGCACGGCCGAGACGATGAAACCGCCGTCGAAGCTCGCCCGCCCTTTTCAGGAAGCCGTGCGCGAGGAGCAACTGCACGACCTCGAACAGCTCTGGTATCGCTCCGGCGACGAGCGCGGCGAGTTCGCCCGGCAATTGCTGAACCTCAGCGAGAGGCTCGGCGAGAAATACCAGGTCGATCGAGCTGGCCTCCAAGTACGAATTCACCGGTCAGACGCCGATGTCGGTGCCGAAAGCGCTGGAGATCAAGGCGGAGCTGGAGGCGATCGACAAGCTGCTGGAGCAGCTCAAGGAGGCGATGAAAAACGCCCAGATCGGCGTCATCGACATGGAAGAGCTAGCTCGATTTCGCTCAGCCGGGCGATATGGAACAGCTCAACGACCTCCAACGGCAGATCCAGGAGTACCTGCGGCAGATGGCCGAGCAGCAGGGACTGGAGCGAGATCGCCGCGGCTTCCAGATGACGCCGAAAGCGTATCGGCTCTTCCAGTCGAAACTGCTCACGCGCATCTTCGAGCAGATGCAGGCGTCGCGCTCCGGCCGGCATCAGGGCCCCATCATCGGCGAGGGTGCCACGGAGATGCAGCAGACGAAGGAATACGAGTTCGGCGATTCCGTCGCGCACATGGACGTCCCATCGTCGTTCGTCAACGCGCTGCTGCGCGGCGGCTTGCCCCTGCGGCTGAAGTCGGAAGACATCGTTATCCACAAGACGCGCAACAATCCGAAGTGCGCCTCCGTCGTGCTGCTGGACATGAGCGGCTCGATGCGCTACGACGGCCAATACGTCAATGTGAAGCGCATGGGCCTGGCGCTCGACGGCCTGATCCGCAGCGAGTATCCCGGCGATTACCTGCAATTTATCGAGATGTATACCTTCGCCAAACGTCGGCACATCTCCGAGATCGCGGCCTTGCTGCCGAAGCCGGTGACGATCTTCGAGCCGGAGGTCGCGCTCTGGGCGGACATGAGCAATCCCGACATCAGCGAGTCGCAGATTCCGCCGCACTTCACGAACATCCAGCACGGTTTGCAGCTCGCCCGGCAGATGCTGGCCGTGCAGGACACGCCCAATCGTCAGGTGATGCTCATCACCGACGGTCTGCCGACGGCCCATTTTGAAGGCTCGAAACTGTATCTGCTCTATCCGCCGGACCTTCGCACCGAAACGGCGACGCTGCGCGAGGCGCAGATGCTGGCGCCGAGAAGGCATCACGATCAATATCTTCCTGCTGGCGAGCTGGAACCAGACGCCGGAGGACGTGCGGTTTGCGTATCGGATGGCGGAGACGACGCGCGGCCGGGTGTTCTTCACGGCGGGCCGCGAGCTGGATCGGTACGTTGTGTGGGATTACGTGTCGCGGCGGAAGTCGATCATCAGTTGAGGGCGACCATGTCCGAGCAGACTCGGCGTTTGGTGCTGGAGATGTACCGCGAAGTGGACCGTGAAGTCTCCGCTGCCGGGCCGGTGTGCATCGCTAGCGGCCGTTGTTGCCGCTTTAAGGAATACGGCCACACGTTGTTCCTGAGCAGCCTGGAAGCCGAGGTGCTGCTGAACGCTGCTCCGGAATATGACCCGGCAGCTGTTACCGCGGACTTCTGCCCGTTTCAGAAGGAGAACCTCTGCACGGCGCGCGAACCGCGACCGCTCGGCTGTCGTGTGTATTACTGCGATCCGAATTATCAGGAAACGGGCGCCGCGATTTCCGAGAAATACGTCAAGCGGTTGAAGGAGTTGGCCGACGCGCTCGGCGTTGACTGGCACTACGCTCCGCTGCACCACTTCCTCCAGCACCCCGAAGACGCCGGCAGCACGGTTTGATATGCTTGCTCCAGCCCGTAGCGCTACTCTTTTCACAAGGAGAGTCCGCATGTTTACCCTTCGCGCCCTCGTTATCGCCCTGCTCTTCGTCACCTCCGCCGCGGCCGGCGATTGGCCGCAATGGCTTGGCCCTCAGCGCAATGGCCACTCCATCGAGAAAGTCGCCCCCTGGACGGAGGCGCCGAAGGTTCTCTGGAAACAGCCGGTCGGCGAAGGCAACAGCTCGCCGGTGGTTGCCGACGGCCGCGTTTTCATCCACGCCAAGATCAAGGACAAGAACGAGGAGGAGGTCGTCGCCTACGCCATCGCCGACGGCAAGGAACTCTGGCGAACGAAGTACGATCGCGCCAAGTTCGAGAGCAAGTTCGGCAACGGCCCGCGCGCCACACCCGCGGTCGTCGGCAAGCACGTCTATACCTTCGGCATCACCGGCGTGCTGGCCTGCTTTGACGCCGCCTCCGGGAAGATCGTCTGGCAGATCGACGCCCGCAAGGATTTCGAGGCTGCTTTCCCGACGTTCGGCTTCTCGTCGTCGCCGCTCATCGACGGCAAGAACGTCATCGTCGCCGTCGGCGCCAAGGGCGCCTCGGTCGTTGCTTTCGACCGCGACACCGGCAAAGTGGCGTGGAAAGCGCTCGACGACGGTGCCAGTTATTCGTCGCCGGTGATCGTCGGCGCGGGAGACAGTCGTGAACTGGTCGTCTTCACTGCCGAGGGCCTGGTCGGCTTAAAGCCGGGCGACGGCAGTCTCGTCTGGCGATTTCCATTCAAGGACTTGCTCTTCGAGAGTTCAGCGACCCCGGTAAAATTGGGCGATCACGTCCTCGCCAGCGCCATCACCATCGGCAGCGCGCTCGTCACTCCGGACATGAAGGAAGCCAAGGTCGTATGGAAAAACCCGGTGCTGAACAGCTACTTCACCACACCGGTCGCGATCGGGAAGGATCACATTTTCATGGTGACCGGCGATCTCTTGAAACAACAGGCATCGCTGCGCTGCGTTGACCTGGCGACCGGCAAACCGGTCTGGAGTAAGGAAAAGATCGGCACCTACGCGGCGGCGCTGTTGAAGCTGAGCGACGACAAGGTGTTAATGCTCACCGATCGTGGCCAACTGGTGTTGCTTGCCGACGACGCGAAGTCGTATCAGGAGTTGGCGGCGCAAAGGTCTGCGGCCAGGCCTGGGCACCTCCGGCGCTGTGCGACGGTAAACTGTACGTGCGTGACGATAAGGAGTTGATCTGTCTGCAACTGGGGAAGTGACTGTCGTCGCCGCTTGCGGCTTAGCAGCCTGGCCCCGCTAAGCCGCAAGCGGCGTTTCTTTCAATTCAACGTCCTTCCCAGCGGCTCCGCCAGCCGGCGCAGCGACTCCAGCAGCGCCTTGAATCCAGCGAAATTCAGCGACTGCGCCCCATCGGACAGGGCACGGTCCGGGTCGGGGTGCATCTCGATCATCAGCCCATCCGCGCCGGCGGCCAGCCCGGCGAGCGCCATCGCCGGCACATAGTCGCGCTTGCCGGTGCCGTGGCTGGGATCGACCAGGATCGGCAGGTGCGACAGGTGCTTCGCCGGGGGGATGACGGACAGATCAAGGGTGTTGCGGCTGTGGTCGGAAAAGGTCCGCACGCCGCGCTCACAGAGGATGACGTTGTAATTGCCGCCGGCCATCACGTACTCGGCGGCCATCAGCCAGTCTTCCAGCGTGGCGCTCGATGCCGCGCTTCAACAGCACCGGTTTCGACGCCCGACTGACGCGCCGCAGCAGACTGAAGTTCTGCATGTTGCGCGTGCCGATCTGGATGACGTCCGCCACCTCCTCGACGGCATCGGCGTTGTCGGTGTCCATCAGCTCGGTGACGATGCCGATCCCCGTCCTGGCGCGACACACGGGCGAGGATGTCGAGACCTTCCAGGCCCAGTCCCTGAAAGGCGTAGGGGCTGCTCCGCGGTTTGAAAGCGCCGGCTCGCATCAACCGCACGCCGTTTTGAAGCAGAAACTCGGCCGTGCGCAGGATCATGTCCTCGTTCTCGACGGAACAGGGGCCGCCGATGATCGTAAACGTGCCGGGGCCGATGACGACCCCCTCACCCCTGCCCCTCTCCCCGGTAGGGCGAGGGGTCTCTTGTGCTCCCCTCTCCCCGGTAGGGCGAGGGGTCTCTTGTGCTCCCCTCTCCCCTGTACTCAGGGGAGAGGGGTTGGGGGTGAGGGGTATGCGGACGTAGGTATCCTCCCGGTGCATCTCGCGGCTGGCGAGCTTGTAGGGCTTGGTGACGCGGATCAGCTCGAGGACGCCGGGCAGCACTTCGAGCGAGCGCGGATCGACGGCGCTCAGGTTGCCGGTGATGCCGATGGCGGTGCGCGTCGCGCCGGGCATGGCGTGGGCGGTCAGGTTCATGCGCTTGACGGCGGCGAGAACCTGGTCGATCTGCTCCGGAGTAGCGTGGCTGTGCATGACGACGAGCATGGCGAGACTCCGATTCCGGGCGGGTTTTGTTCTATCACCATACCGCGCCGCGGCGTGCGGGGCAAAACGGGCGCTCCGTACCAGACAAGGTTGGCTTGACCGGATCCGTGACAGCGGCTATGCAGGGCAGCCTTACGGATCCTGGCGACGAGAACGGGTACCGGTCTGTGCCCGTCGAAAGGGGGTGCCGGTATGTCTTCACATCGGCTCGTCAAGACATCCGTCCGCGCACTGCTGCTCGTCCTCTTGGTCCCGCTGCGTGCTCCGGGTCAGGAGCATAGTGAGATACCACGGGATGCCGCGCCGCCAACTCCCACGCTTCCGCAGCCGATTCCCGACGCCATGCCGCCGCCGCCCGTTTGGCCTCCTCTGCCTTCACCAGTTAACGCTCCGGCAGATACCACGACACCGTTCGAGACAGGGGCATCTGGGGCAGGAGGGTGGGGGCAGGGCATGGGGCGCGATTTTCACCCCTCGGTTCTTCGCGCCGACTACCGCGTCACTTGGTTCCCCGGTGAGCCGGTGAGCGGGCAGAATACGAACCTCGGTTTTGAGCGCGAGGATTTCTCCGCGATTGTGCCGATCTGGCACGACGAGGCCAACGACTTTGCCGCCACGTTCCACATACGCAACGAACTCTTTCAAACCAGTGCGATCCTGCCGAACTCGACGCAGCCCTTCCCCGAGGAACTGTGGGACGTGCGCCTCGGCGGCACGTATCGCCATCTCTTCGACAACGGCTGGATCGCCGGCGGCGGCCTCAGCTTCGGATCGTCCGGCGACCATCCGTTTGAAAATTCCCGCGACTCCACGGGCAGCATCAATGTGTTTCTGACGATTCCGCAGGGCGAACGCAACTACTGGCTTCTATCGCTGGCCTATTCGAGCAACACCGACGTTCCGTTCCCGATCCCCGGCGTGGCCTTCGTCTGGCAGCCGACGGACTACTTCCGGGCACAGATCGGTCTGCCCTTGCAGATCATGTACCGCCCCATCGACGACTTGACGCTCGATGTCTCGTACATGCTGCTGTACACCTTCCGCGCGTGGGCGACCTACCGCATCACACCGAAGCTGCGCATCTACGCAGGTTATGAGATAGGTGACGAGGCCTATCCCCTGGATGAGCGCACCGACCTGACCGACCGCCTCTTCTACTACGACCAACACGTTGTGGGCGGCGTACAGTACCGATTCAACCCGCGGATGTCGCTCGACCTTTCCGGCGGCTATACGTTCGACCGCTTCTATTTCGAGGGACAGAATCTCTCCGACCGCAACAACAACGACCTCGACGTGGGCGCCGGGCCTTTTGTCTCGCTCCAGTTTCAGGCCCGGTGGTGACACCGGCCCGGCACCCGGCTACAGTGACGGCATCCGTTGCCCCGCTGTCACACTCCCCGGAGACGCCGCCGATGCACTCCGCCGCCATCCGTCTCATTTTCGCCATCTTCCTGATTCTGCCGTCGTCCGGTTGCTTGCCCGACGCCGTCGTCTGGACGCCGGACGGCAAGGCGCTCGTCTGGACGGAGGACCGCGGCACCCGCGTCGTCTTCTACGATCTGGCGAAGAAGGAACGGCTCGTCGTCGAGGAGAACACGAACTCGCAGACGACGTGGCCGGCCGTCAGTCCCGACGGCAAGCTGATCGCCATCGCCCGCGCCGTCCGCGACGGCGAAGAGCCGGGGACGATGGAGATCGCACTTCTCGATCGGGAAGGGCAGGAGGTGAAGACCTCGAAGGAGTTCCCCTGGTTCCCGGCCGACAAGAAGGCGAAGGGCAAGAAGACGTTCGCCACCGCCCTGGTCTGGGACGCACCGGCGAAGCGTATTCTCGTCTTTTCAGAGGGCAAAACGGGCATTTACGACCCGGACAAAGACGCCCTCATCTTGTTGGAGAACGTCGTGCCTCTGCCGCTGGGCAACATGCCGGGGCGGCCCGACGGCAAGGGTTTCCTCGCCCTGGAGACCGGCGGTGAGCCGCACGGAGGTTGCGTTCTTCGCCTGGGACGGCCAACGTCAGAAGATCGACCGGGGCGACAAGGAGCTGCAAGCCGCCGAAATGCGCTGGGAGAAAGACATGGCCCGTTTGATCGGCCCTGGAGGCGTTCTCGACCTCGACACGACAAAACTAAGTGCCGTCATGCGCACCGAGAAGCCGTCACTGCTGCCGGCCGACGGCGAGCTGGCGTTGCTGTACACGTTCCCGGACGGCAAGACGAAGGTGTGCGTCTACGACTGGGTAGAGAAGAGCGAGACGAAACTCGACATCCCACACCAGCGCGTCGAGATTCAGCATCTCGGCGCGAAGAAGCGCGAGGTAATGGAGCGACGGACGCGCGGCATCGTGACGCTGTATCCCTCGCCGGATCGCCAGCTGGTCGCGGTGCGCTACCGGCAGGAAGGCCGGCCGACGCAGGTCATTGCGATCATCGATACGAACGGCAGGATCGTGGACGAGATCAAAGTGAAGGATTGATCTGGCGATGCGCGACGCGTCGATTACTCAGTGGAGCATATGACTGCGAAAGCGGCCATCCTTCCAGGGTCGGAAGCATGGCCGCTTGATGGAACGATGTCAATTAGGCGATGCACCTTATCCGGCGAATTGCACCTTATTCGGCGAATTCCCTCACCTGTCTATCTCTCCCATCACAATGTCGATGCTCCCGACGATGGCCGGCACGTCGGCGATCAGGCAATTGCGGCAGATGTCATCGGTCACGCTCAGGTTGGCGAAACATGACGACCGCGCCGGCACTCGTAGCGGCACGGCGTCCTTGGTGTTGCGGCCGACGATGTAGAAACCCATCTGGCCGCGTGGGCACTCCGTCTCGGCATACGCCTCGCCCGGCGGCAGGTGCTTCGGCTGCTCGATGCGGTGCGAACCCGCCGCCGTGGCATACTTCTTCAAGCCCTGCTCGACGATCCGGATGCTCTCGACCACCTCGAGCATCCGGACATAGAAGCGGTGCCAGCAGTCGCCCAGTACCGCGTCGCGCGGCGTCCGGGGCCGGATACCGAATTCCTGGTCGTCGTAAAAGCTGTCGGTGAAGGGTGGGATCACCGCCTTGAACTCGTACTTTTCGTAGCCGCAGTACGGTTCCGTCTTGCGCAAGTCCCACAACGGATCGCCCTTGGTCCGATCGAGTGAGCCACGCAGCATCGGCCCGGTGCAGCCGTGCGACAGGGCCAGTTCCTTCGACAGGATGCCGATGTTCGCCGTGCGCTGCACGAAGATGTGGTTCGTCGTCAGCAGGGCGTGATACTCCGCGATGCGCGGTTTGAGGTAGTCGAGGAACTCCTGGCAGCGCTTCATCCAGCCGTCGGGCAGGTCGTCGTGGACGCCGCCGATGGTGATGTAGCTGTACGTCAGCCGGGCGCCGCAGACTTCCTCGAACAGGTCGAGGATCATCTCCCGTTCGCGGAAGGCGTACAGGAACGGACTGAAAGTGCCGAGATCAAGGCCGTAGGCGCCCATGCCGACGAGGTGGCTGGCGACGCGATTCATCTCGGCGATGATGACGCGGATGACGTTGGCCTTCTCCGGCAGCTTCATGCCGCAGAGCTTCTCGACGGCCAGCGAGTAGGCGAGGTTCATGTTCATCCCGGCCAGGTAGTCCATGCGGTCGGTGTACGGGATGAACTGGATGGGCGTGACGTTCTCGCCGATCTTCTCGGCGCAGCGGTGCAGGTAGCCAAGGTGCGGCGTGACCTGGGAGATGACCTCGCCGTCGGTCCGCAGCACCAGGCGTAGAACGCCGTGCGTGCTGGGATGCTGCGGTCCCATGTTGACCAGCATCTCGTCGGTGCGGACGTCGAACTCGACGATGGTCTGGTCTTCTTTTTTGGCGGGCAGGGTGGCGGTGGCCATGTGTGCTCCGAATTAAGGGCGCCTTCGCCCAACAGCCTCAACAGCTCGTTTCACTCATCGCGAAAACGCAAATAGATGACGCCTCGACCATCAACAGGACCGATGGCTTCAATCCTCCGAAGCTCAAGAGGACTCCGTCTTGATAGCCCTGCTGATTGATCGCTACCCAACCCCAGCCGAAAGGCCGGCCGATCAACGACGACCAGGGCGAAACCGCATCGACGGATTTAAGGCCCGAAACGTCTACTGCATCCGCTTCTTGACAACGAACCTCGATGGTGTCGTAGTCGAGTTCGGCCAGGAAAGACAAGGCGTAGGATGCAAAGCGCAGCACGATCAAATCGCGGCATGAATCCTCGACGCGCTGGAACACGCCTTCCAGTTTTTGCTCCTCTTTCGACGCCAGCTCATGGAAAGTATCTAATGCCGATTGGCAGCTCGAAGGTCTCATCGCACCACCTCTCGTCAGTGTTCCTCTCCCAATCGTTTGGCCTGTTTGACGATTTTGATCGCCGTCGCAGCCGACTGATCTCCCTGTACAGCAGCTTCGGCCGCCTCGCCGAGATTCCTGTTCGCCCAGTGCCCTGTTTGCCTTACGTTCGAGGCGTTGCCGCCGCGCTCCACAATCAAGTCGCCTACATTCTCGTCAGAACGGCCTGCCAGGTTCCCGAGTTTCTTGGACGCGGCTCGGCTGAGGTTCATAATCGAGTTGAATTCTGGTTAATCCGAAGGCAAATCGTCTTCGCCAAGAAGCTTCCCACCGTGGCGGACGGCCAAGACTTCCATCGTTGGCTTGAGATACCGATAGATGACGCGATAGGAACCAACTACAGTTTCGCGAATCGTTGGATCCTCTAGATCCTCGATGGGGCTACCCGACTCGGGGAAATCTCTCAAGTTCTTAACCGCGGTAACTATCCGGCTCGTGAATGCCCGCGCCGCTTGCGGGGAGTCGCGTCGGCTGATGAGCCGGAGGAGTCGGTCGAGGTCTTGCCGCGCTTGTTCGGACCAGATAAGTCGGGCTCGTCGAGCCATCCCTTCTCCCTCAGCTGCCGCTCCAATTCTTCATGCGTGATGTACTCGCCTCTTTCGATCTGTTCGATTCCTGTTTCAATCGCCTTCATGGTATCGAGGTGATGGATCACCTGAGCATACGTGACGTCATCGGGGAGCTTGTGAACCATGCGTAGGATCAGCTCCTTTCGTTTCATGTCTTTTCGTGCCATATTCCCCTCCTCACCGTCCTCTAATCCCGTGATATTCCAGCGGAAACTCGTAGTCCTTGCGCAGCGGATGGCCGACCCAGTCTTCCGAGCACAAAATGCGCGTCAGGTCCGGATGGCCGGTGAAGAAGACGCCGCTCAGGTCGTAAACCTCGCGCTCGTGCCAGTCGGCGGTGCGCCAGATGCCGTTGACGGACGGCACCTCCGGCAGTTGGCCCGGCTTGTCGTCTTTCCAGCGCGGCAGCAGCACCTTGACGACGAAGCCGCTGGCCGGGCTGACGGAAGCTGGAGAGATGATAGACGACCTCGACGTGCGGCTCGAAACCGGCCTTCGGTGCTTTCTTCGGGTCCGGCTCCAGGAAATCGACACCGCTGATGCAGTTGAGGATGTCGAACTGCAAGCGCGAATCGTCCTTGAGGAAACGGCATACCTCGATCAGGTCGGCGGCGTCCACGATGACGAACGGATCGATGGCGTCGAGCTTCTTGGTTTTGATGCGGCCGCCGAACTGTTGTTCGAGAACGCTGACGATGTCTGCGGGGGTCATGGGGGCGGTTCCTGGTTTAGCCGCGAGCTTCTGCGAGCGCTGATCGCCAGCGCTCGCAGAAGCTCGCGGCTAAACGAATACATCGCCTTGGCCGGGGCCGCCATTTCCTTGTTCTTGCGGGCGAAGGCGTTCTGCTTCTCGACCGCCTTGACCGGGTCGGGGTCGCTCAGTTCCGGCGGCAGCAGTGTGTAGCCGGTGCGGGCCGGAATCGGTACGTCGAGCGGCTGGCCCTTCGTCAGATCCTTCATCGCCCGCACCTTGTCCTGGATGCGCATCAGCCCTTCGAGCAGCGCTTCGGGGCGCGGCGGACAGCCGGGAACGTATACGTCCACCGGCACTACCAGATCGACGCCCTTGACTACGTTGTAGCCGTACTTGTAATACGGCCCGCCGCCGCAGGTGCAGGCGCCCATCGCGATGACGAACTTCGGGTCGGGCATCTGGTTGTAGAGGCGGCGGACGCGGCTGGCCATCTTGAAGTTGACCGTGCCGGCCACGATCATCAGGTCGGCCTGGCGCGGCGTCGCTCGGAAAGCGCCGGCGCCGAACCGATCGATGTCGAAGCGCGAGGCGCCCGTGGCCATCATCTCGATGGCGCAGCAGGCCAGGCCGAACGTCATCGGCCACATGCTCGACTCGCGGGCCCAGTTGATGGCCTGCTCGATCGTCGTCGTCATCGCACTTTCTTCAAAACGGCCTTCAAACCAACCCATTCTTCTCTCCTCCGAATTGCCGCTTGCGGCTTGGCAAGGGTAACTGCCAAGCCACAAGCGGCGAAAGATCAATGATGCGCCGGCGCAGCCTCGGAGCCGACGAGGGCCGTTCGAGCCGGCTCCGGTTCCGGCTCCAGAGCGGGCAGTTGCGTCGCGGCCTGACGCTCCGCCTGGATGCTGCGTACCCATGCCAGGTCGCCGCGCTTCCACAAGTAGGCGAACCCCACGAGCAGGACGCCGAAGAACACCACGATTTCGCCCAGCGCCGTCCACGATAGGGTGGCACTCGTCCTGAGCTGGCTCTTGTACGAGACTTCGTCGTCAATGCGTGTCTGCAGCTTGTTCAGACGATCGCCGATCCGATCGGCCACGGTCCCTGCTTGATCGACGAAGTAGAACGCGGGGTCGATCTTCTGGACCTCTTTCTCCACCTCCTTCGGCGTGAATTTTTCTCCGCCGCTCACGCGCTCTTTCAGCTCGGTCAACTTTGTCGCGTGTCTGCTCCAGGAGGACGAACCCGGGAGAGAGTTCGCCGCGTCATGCGGAGCCGTTCCTCCTTCGGCAATTCCGCGGTCTGGAGATGCTGTTGGCTTTGCCAAACACCTCGGCCCAGGGGAAGAAGAAGGCCACTTCTACGTCGAAGATGACGAAGAGCAGGGCGACGACGTAGAAGCGCAGGTCGAACTGGATCCAGGCACTGCCGATGGTCGGTTCGCCGCACTCGTAGATCGTCTGCTTCTCGGCGCCGGGTTTGCTCGGGCGGATCAGCTTGCCGGCCAGCAAGTGGACGAGGATGAAGCCAGCGCCGACCGCCACGAACAGGAGCAGAGATGCGACGAGGGGAGTCATTGGTAACCGATCCTCGGGATGCAGAACACGGACACATGGGACATACGGGACACAGAGAACCGATGATTAATGCGGAATGAGGCCGCCGTTCCTCATTCTTCATCAGTCTTCTGTGTCCGATGTGTCCTATCCGACCTAGACCGCGCCGGCATGGATCGCGGAGCTTCTGGCGGCCCGCGAAGCCGACGTCGATCTCGTGCCAGTGGGCAACCTCGGGTTCACCCTGACGCCAGCACAGGTACACCTCGCGTCCTTCCATCCAGCACGGGAAGTCGATCAGGCCGCTGAAGTAGTCCTTCAACTCGACCCCGAGCTGCTTGAGTTCCTTCTCCAGTTCCTGCATTTTCTCCTTGCCCTGTTCGATCGCCGAACGGGCCTGTTCGAGTTCCTCTCGGTGGGCGTCGGTCGGACTGGACTTCTCCGCGGGTCGCAGGCGCGATAACCGTTCGTGCCGGTCGCGCAGGTCGTGGGCCAGGGTCGTGATGTCGCGGATGATGGCGCGGACGAGCGGCAGCGCGGCGTTGGCTTCTTCGGGCGTGTAATACTTTTTTCTAGGTACAGGCTTTTTGGCGGGCATGGCAGTACCTCGATCTCGGTTGGCAAGCGGGGTGCTCTACTTCTTCGGTGCCGGGGCTGGGTCGGGCGGCTTCGTCCAGACCGGCTCGGCGATCATTTTCGACGCGGCGACGGCGGTCGGGTTCAGCGTCGCCTGGCCCCAGGCAATCTCCAGCGGCAAGCTGGCGTAATCGACGATGCAGCCGTCGCGGCTGAACGTGCTGATGTCGTACGTCGAACCCATGTAGATGCAATCGACCGGGCACGGATCGACGCACAGTGCGCAGAACATGCACTTGGTGTAGTCGATCTTGAAGCCGTTGACGCGGAATCCCTTGCCGACGGGGTTCTTCATCTTGTCGATGTAGATGCAATCGACCGGACAGGCGCGGGCGCACTTGTCGCAGCCGATGCAGGTGGTCAGGTCGAAGCGATGGAACCCGCGATAGCGCGGCTTGACCGGCACCGGCAGCTCGGGGTACTCGAATCGCTCGGTGAAGGTCTGCCGGCGATACGTCTGCAGGAAGTACCAGAGCGTGATGTACATGCCCTGGGTGACGGTCATGACGGCTGTGACTGACGTTCTTGAACCAGACGCGCATGGGGCTTACCCGTTGGGGACGCCAGGACACTCGAGCGCGAGACGCCATTGGGATTATAGAAGCAGCAGTCGGCCCCGCAAGGTGGAAGAGGCCGCTTGCGGCTCGGTGGAAAAAAACGCCTGGCCGCAAACGGCGGGAAACAACGAATCGCGCCCGCATCGAAAAAGTAAGCTAGGATTGGAACGGCCCAGCACTCGCACCCCTCATCTCCCCGGATTGGGCCGTGACTCATCAACCCTTTCTTCGTCGGGATACAGCCATGCACAAGATCAAGAAGAATCGTTCGATCCGGATCTGCCGACGCTCGTCGTGACCTACGGCAATACGACGCGGAAGTATCGGCCGCTCGACCGTGACGTGATCGTCCTGGGTCGTGCCTCCAGCTGCGACCTGAACCTGGTAGGGGCCGAGGTGTCGCCGATCCATTGCTTGCTGCTGCGCTGCCTCAACGGCGGCTGGCGCGTCCGTCATTTCGGCGGCCGCATCGGCACGCTCGTCAACGGCAAGCCGATCCAGGAAGCGGTCGTGGAACACGACGACAACTTGCAGGTCGGCTCGTTCAGCTTCAAGATGCACCTGCCGCCGCCGTTCCGCCGGCCGGGCCTGACTGCGGACACGCCGCCGGACTCCGCCGAGGCGTGCCACCTGAGACGGTCGCGCCGCAATCTCGTCCGGCTGGCCCTGAACCTGCGCCGCCGCTGCCGCGAGACGGCCGCCGAACTGGCCCAGGTCGAGGGACGCCTCCGGCAACAGGAGCAAGACGTCGCCACGCTGCGCGAAACCTCCCGCTCCCGGCAGCAGGCACTCGATGCGCTGCGCGGGCAGCGTGAAGCCGAAGAACGCAGCTTCCTACTCCACTGTCAAGCGCTCGATCGGAACGAGGCTGCTCTGAACGAACGGTTGCGGAAAGCGGAGGAAGAACTCGCACGGCAGCGCACGGAGGTCGAGGCTGCCGCCGCGCTGGTGCGCGGGGAGACGCCGAGTTCCGACGCCGGGCCACATCCCGGAGCGACTCCCACCCTGCGCGAACGGCTGGCGCGGGTGCAGAAGCTCAAGAGCGGGCTGGCGCTGCTGCGTAACGGCGATTCCGCTCCGGGCGCGTCTCAAGAACACCGTCACGGACGATTCCTATCGGACGGCTGAGATGGCGGTGAAGGTTGAAGAGATGCCGAGTGAAGCAGTTTAACCGCGGTTCGTAGAACCGCTCGGCTCCGCGAGCCGCGATCATCTGGGAGTGCCGGCAACGCGCTCCCTGACGGTCGCGGCTTGTCGTGTTTCCTCCCTGGTCAGACACTCCGTCCTGCGATACTATTATCTGGTACGAAAGGATTCATCCGCAGCCGGTCCGTTTCGAGCGGTGGCACGTGCCGTCGCGCGGCTGGGGGCGTTCTCGACGTGTACCGTGGGAGGTCATCCGTCGGGACGATACGTTCCGGGCGCGGCCCGCGGACGGCATTCGGACATCCATTACCAATGAGGGGCAGTGCATGGCAAAGGAAGAAGCAATCATGGTCCAGGGGAAGGTCGTGGCCGCCCTGGCGAACACCCAGTTTCGTGTGAAACTTGAAAACGGCCACGAGATCGTCGCACATATCGCGGGCAAGATTCGCAAGAACTTCATCCGCATTCTGCCGGGAGACATCGTCACCATCGCCATTTCGCCGTACGATCTGAACAAGGGCCGGATCACCTACCGCGGTCCGCTCCGCAAGGCAGAAGTCGCCGCTCCCGAGTGACCGATCTTCGACTCCGCGGGGCCATCTGGCCCCGCTGCGGCACGAGCGACCTCTCACCCGCAACACCCTTTTTCCGAACACGAACTGGATGAACCACGGGAAACTGGCGATGCCCACGCGCGTCCTGCTGCTGCGTCACGCCGAGTCGGCCGACCCGACCGTCTTCCACGGCGCCGAGTCCGACGTCGGCCTGAGCGAACGCGGCCGCATCCAAGCCGAAACCGTCGCGCCCGTCCTCGCCGGCCTGGCTCCGACGCGCATCGTCTCCTCCGCCATGCGCCGCGCCCTCGACACAGCAGCACCGATCGCCTTGGCCTGCGGATTGAGCGTGCGCGTCGAGCCGTTGCTGCACGAGCGGCGCGTCGGGGCACTGAGCGGCACTCCGACGGCCGGCACCGACGGCGTCTGGCCCGACACGCTGCACCGCTGGGTCGCCGGAGATACCGGCTTTGCCCCGGCCGGCGCCGAGTCGTTCGACGCCATCCGCGCCCGCGTTTTGCCGGTGTGGGAACGACTGACGACGCAACTCGACGGCCAGACGTTTGTCGTCATCGCCCACGGCGTCGTCATCAAGGTGCTGCTGCTGTCGCTGCTGCGCGAGTTCACCGTCGCCGACTGGCACCGCCTCGGGTCGATGCGTAACGTTGCCGTGAACGAGCTGGTGCGCGAGGTGGACGGCTGGTGCGCCGTGCGCTTGAACAAGTTACTGCACGTTTAGCCGCAGCTTTTGCGAGCGCTGCGTGAAGCGCTCGCAGAAGCTCGCGGCTAAACGAGAGCGAGGATCCCGTCATGAAGATCGTCGCCGTCTCGGACCTGCACGGCACCCTGCCGGACATCCCGACCTGCGATCTGCTGCTGATTGGCGGCGACATCTGTCCCGTGACGAATCACGGGGTCGCGTTCCAGGGCGAATGGCTCGATCGCGTTTTCCGGACTTGGCTCGCACGGCAGCCGGCTCGCAAGATCGTTGGCGTCGCCGGCAATCACGATCTTGTCTTCGAGCATCAGCCCGACCTGGTGCCGAGCGACCTGCCCTGGACGTATCTGCAAGACGCGGCGGCGGAATGGGAGGGACTGAAGATCTATGGCTCACCCTGGCAGCCGTGGTTCTTCGACTGGGCGTTCAATCTCTACGAGCACGAATTGAAGCCGAAATGGGACCTGATTCCTTCCGGGACGGACATCCTCGTCCTGCACGGCCCGCCCTACGGCTACGGCGACGGTGTGCCGGAGAGCGGCTCCGTGCGGCGCACCGGCTCGCGATCGTTATTGCGGCGCATCGAGGAAGTGGCCCCGAAGGTGGCGATCTTCGGCCACATCCACGAGGGCCGCGGCGAATGGCAGCTCGGACCGACGCGGCTGGTCAACGCCACCATCCTCGACGCCGGTTATCGGCACGTGCATCCGCCGTGGGTGTATGAGCTGACTCTGCGGTAATCTCCCGGTTTTCGTTGCGCGGAAGTTGTATCGCTGGGCGGCGCGAAAGGTAAACACCGGCACATCTTGCCAGCGGCGCGGTGGAGCTGCACACGCTGCCGCCGGCGTTCGTCCTGGAGGCGAGCGAACGTCCCGTGGCCAGTCCCCTGGCCCGGCTCCAGGCAGTAGCCGCCCCGCACGCCACCAACCTGCGCCACGAAGAGGTCCCGCTCGGCGACGTGGATCGGCAGCTGCTGTCGCAGCTGGATGGCAGCCGCGACCGCGCCGCCCTGGTGGAAATGCTGGCGGAATTACGGGCGAAGAACGTTCTGAAGGTGGAAAAGGACGGCAAACCGATCTCCGATCCCCATCGTGGTGCGCCGCGTCCTCGCCGAGATGGTGAAACAGGGCCTGCCTCGCCTGGCGAAGAACGCGCTGCTGATCGGGTGAGGCGCTCAATTCGTGGGGCAGACATTCTTGTCTGCCGCCTGCCGCCCAGCAGGCAAGAATGCCTACCCCACGAATTTGTCCCCTTTTCAGCGGCCATCTTGCACTTCATCTCGTCACCGCTCGCCTGCCGCACTCCGTATTCCGACAACAGCTGCACTAACTGCACTGCATCGCCCAAGCAAAAATCGGCTCATTCACATTCATGCACGAGCGTTAATCGCACCGCGAGAAAAGGCAGCATAACTTCCCAGCTTTATCACGGGTTCGGATTTTCCGCTCGTAAGCTAGGAAGGCTGCGGGGTTTTTTTTGGATTTTCCTCTTGCAAAGCCCTGGTTTTCCTTTAATCTAATTCCTCGTCTGACAGAGAAGAGGCTTCGGGAGCAGACGGCAGGGAATAGCCAGTGCGCGTGAGCATCTGGCGTCCAACCTTGCCGGCATGTTGATCGCTCACACTTTACTGACGGATCCAAAAACAACCTCCGGATTCCTTTTGCCTCTTGCAGACACAACCGGAACATCGTTAGTGATACGGACGGATCAACCGATTCCTTCCGAACCGCGAGAAAAAGCAGGCCGATATATCCTGCCGCATCGCGGTTATCTTGCCCAAATTCCGGTTTCTCTAATGTCTCGTGGGCAAGAATAACCTGGGACCGCTACGATGCGAGCGGTACCTCAACGGCAAGAGTCTGTGCGGAAACCGTGACAGGGATCCGTCCGCGTCGAGTAGACGCGGGTGGAACAGACGTCGAAATGACCGCTTTTCGACGATTCGGTTGTCGACGATCGACCAGGTTGAAGTCTTTGGAGTCCTTGACTTGGCAGGGGTCGGAACCCTTTGCGAGGCGGGTAACGCGGTGTCGAAGTGCCGCCGCACCCCGACGTCAAGCCTCCTGACCTAACGGAACAATGTGTAATCCCTGACGCTCTCGTCCGCAGTGCGCGCCCGGTCGGTGCCCCTGCTCTGCGCTGCGTCCCGTCTTAATCCTACTTGCTGGAGTCCTCAACCGTGTTCAACTTCTCCAACTGGCTGCGTAAGAACTTTCTTCGTAACTTCCGGTCGAACAAGCGGCAGGTTTCTCGAAGGAAGCCGGAACGGCGCCTCAACCTGGAACTTCTCGAGGAGCGGGTGAACCCCTCGCCGAACATCATGGCGGGCGGCGTCATTCATCTCCCGTTTACGGCTATCGAGACCGAAGGATCGGCCGGGGCTACGGTCTGGACCGGCAACGCGGCAGTCAATCCCACGTTGCTCGACTTCACGGACTCGACGGGGACGACCAGCGATTACAGTGTCACGGTTAATTGGGGAGATGGATCGGCGCCCCAGACTTTCCTCAGCACGAACTTGAACGCGCCTTTTCTTGTGACCACCAGCGGTGGCTCGGGGATGGACAATTTCCATGTCGTTCCCACCTCAACCCTGGCCAATGCACACATTTACGATGAAGCTCCCGCTGGGAACCAGTTCACGATCACGGTCACGGACGTCGGCAGCGGCAACAGCACCGGTCCAGTTGCGACTCCGTTCACCGCACCGCTCAACGTCGAGGATGCACCCCTGCTCGACACCACGCCGGCCAGCGCTCTCCCGAACCAGACCGGCGCGGAGGGGGTGGCTTTCGGTACTGTGACCATCGCCACGTTCACGGACGACAATCCCGTCGCCACCGCGGCGGATTATACTCAGGGGGGCGGCAGTCTCGCGGTGAATTTTGGCGCCGGCGCCCTGCAATCGGCCGCCCCCGCTCCCACGTACACGGCTGTGGAAGTTAGCAGCAGTTCCACGCAGAGTTTCTGGGACGTAGACGCTAGCGGGCTCGTGTTCGCCGAGCCTGGAACTTATACACCCGCCGTCACGGTCAATGACGATGGCGGCCAATCGGTGAGCATCCCCGACACGGAAACGCCTAGCTTCACGATCAGCGACGCACCCCTGACCAATACCACGCCGTCCGGCAGCATTGTTCATGCGACGGAGGGCAACGCCATCAACGTGGTCTTGATGACCTTCAACGACGCGAACCAGTACGCACCGCAATCGGACTTCAGTGTGACATCAGTGACCTTTTCAGGTAATCCCAACTTCCTCGTAAGCCCGACCTATACTGTGGAGCCGGACGGGGCTCCCTCCGGCGGCTTCTCGCACTGGGAAGTCGTCGCCACCGGAACCATCAGCGAGGAAGGCGACTACACCGCCACCGTGAGCGTCGCGGACGTTGACGGCAGCACCGCCAGCACGAGTTCTCCCAACATCGCCACCATCGACGTGGCCGACGCCCCGCTGACCGACACCACACCGGCGCCCAACACGATTATCGCTCGTGAGGGCAACATCACCCCCACGAACGTCGGCGGCCAGGTCCTGATGACCTTCAGCGACGCCAACCCGTTCGCCCCCACCAGCGACTACGACTATCCAGGCGCCGTTTCCGTGAGCTATACGAACTCGCCCGACTTCATCAGCGGCCCGACCTATTCGGTGCAGGAGGTTTCGACCACCTCCACAGCTTCCAACTGGGAAGTGACTGTCGACGGCATCCTCGCCGGACCGCCTGGGAATTACGCCGCCACCGTGACCGTCACCGACGCGGGCGGCGCCACCGTCACCGACACCAACTCCACCATTGAAGTGACTGGGGTGACGGTCAACGCCGGCTCCGGCACGCCCAATCCACTGACGACGATCAACGAGGGCGAGTCCACGCCGAATAACACGATCGTCGGCACCTTCACCGACCCCGGCAACACCACCGGCACCTTCGCTCCCACTCAATCGGCCGCGGCTCCGCAATACACGGCCGTCATCAACTGGGGCGACGGCACCTCCACGACGGTGGACTCGTTCCACAATCCCGGAGACTTCGTCTACACGGGCAGCGGCGGCACCTTCGATGTCGAAGCTCCGGCGCATCAGTACGTCGAGGAGAGCGTCCCCGGTTCCTACACCATCTCCTTGTCGGTCAGCGTCACCGGTCCCCAGCTCTTCGAGAACGGCGGCTTCGAGACCGGCGATTTCACGGGCTACGTGCAGGGCGGCAATCTCGGTGACACTGGCGTCGATGCTGGCACCCACCACGGCGACGATCCCGGCCCTCATTCCGGTAGTTTCGCCGCCTTTTTGGGACCGGTCGGGTCAGACGGCACTCTGACGCAGAACGTCCCCACGGTTTCCGGGCAGACGTACGTCCTCAGCTACTACCTCGAAAGCGACGGCGGCTTGCCGAACGACTTCTCGACGACGATCGGGGGCACTACGGTGTCCAGCCTGACGAACATTGCCGCCCAGCCGTACACGCAGTTCACGTTCAGCTTCACCGCGACCGGCGCTTCCACCACCGTCCAGTTCGCCTTCCGCGACGATCCGGGAGAACTGTACCTGGACGACATCGGCGTGGTGCCGGTGACGCCCTTCAACACCTCGACGCAGAACACCGACAGCATCACGGTCAACGAGGTAGCGGTGGTCGTCACGCCGGCCTCGCTCACGCAGACTCTCCAGGAAGGGGGAACCACCGGCCTGGTAACGGTGGGCACCTTCGTCGACCCAGCCGGACCCGAGTCGGAAAGCAATTACGCCGCCGTCATCAACTGGGGCGACGGCACGACTTCCGCTGGTCAAATTACTCCAGACTACGCAGGCGCTACGGCGATTACGGCCCTGACTGGTTTCAACCAGGACGTCGTGTACGAAGCGGGCACGACCACTCCGGCCGTGACCACCGACTTCGACGGCAGCTTCGACGCCTGGTTCCAGTCGGGCGCTGAAGACGAAAATAGCGTTACTCACACCGACGGCTTGACGCCGAGTTTCGTCAGCGCGAGCGGCACGCCGTTCACCTTCCAGGATTTCACCGCCGATAACGTCCTGTTGCTTGGCAATGGCAACTTTGAAAACACTTCCACTGGTGGAACGTTTACTCCGGCAAGCGCCGGCACGCTCACGCTGACCACGCCGACGGCTTATACCGGGATCTCGATCCTGGCGTCGTCCAGCGACAATTCGGGCCCGACCAACTCCGGGATGGTGACGATCAACTTCACCGACGGCAGCAGCGTTACGGTTCCGTACAACGCCGACGAATGGACCGCCGGGGCCCAGAATCTCGCCGGCAGCGCTTCTCGCCGCCCATCAACCGGGCAAACATCGACTCAGAGGATTTCGGCTTTGATGGGACGGACCTGCCCGGCCAGGTCCAGATGTACGAGACGGACATCGATCTGGCCGCTATTGGGGACCAGGGCAAGACCGTGGCAAACCTTAGCTTCGACGCTGCCCCAGGCGCCAGCGTCATCACCGGTATCTTCGCCGTCAGCGGCACCGACAATTTCGCGGTCACCGGCATCCATACTTACCCCGAAGAGAGCACCAACCCGCCCGACCACAACGCCGTCGCCCCCGGCGTGTTTCAGCCGACGCTGACTGTCATGCATGACACCTCGACGACGGGACCGGATAGCCTCGGCAACATCACCGTCATCGACCCGCCCGTCGTCGTGCAGGCGCCGTTGGTCATCAACTACGGCGACTTCGCCCACGGTCCGAACACGCAGCAACTCGCCCTCAACGGCTCCGCTGCCACGGTGGATAGCAATCCGAACAATTCCGCCGCGCCGATCGGTAATGTCCTCCAGCTGACCGACGGCTTCCCGAATGAAGCCGGCAGCGCGTACTTCCCGAGCGAATTGTCCACCACGGAATCCTTCGACACCCAATTCCAGTTCGATCTGCACGGCGGCACCTCGAACACGCAGGGCGAAGGCATTACCTTCACGCTCCAGGGCGATGGGACCAACGCTCTCGGCGGTCCTGGAACCGACCTCGGCTACGGCGGCAATGAAGCAGGCGGCAGCGGCAACGGCATCCCCAACAGCCTGGCGGTCGGCTTCCAGACCGCCTCCAACACGGTGGACGTCTTCACCGAAGGCTCCGTCGAGGCCAACACGCCGGAGACGCCCTCCTTCTCGCTGCTCAACGAACCGGTGAACGTCTGGATCGACTACAACTCCACGACCGACGTCCTGAGCGTTTACGTCTCCCAGAGCACGACCAAGCCGCAAACACCGCTGCTCACCGACACCATCAGCGGCGGCCTCAACTCGGTAATCGGTTCCGACGCGGCGATCGCCGGTTTCACCGGCGGCACCGATGCGAACAGCGCCGTCCAGGAAATCGATAGTTGGCAGCTGACGCAGCCCATCATCTTTGCCAATGAAGGCCAGCCGACGACTTCCGTCCTGGCGACGTTCACCGATCCGGGCAACACCGACAACAACAACACCGTCACCGGCGTGTCCAATCTCGTCGGCGGCACCGGCTACACCTCGGCGCCCACGGTCGTCTTCGACATGGGCGGCACCAGCGGCGGCACCGGCGCGACCGCTACGGCTACGGTTTCGGGGGGAATGGTCACCGGCGTCACCATCACCAACGGCGGCAGCGGCTACGAATTTGTGCCGTCGATCACCTTCGTCGGCGGCGGCGGCTCGGGCGCGTCCGCCACGGCCACCACCGCGCAGCTCTTCGACGAGCCGCTTACTGATTACACGGTGAACGTCACCTGGGGCGACGGCAGCAGCAACAGCTCGACCGACGGCACCGGCAACGTGGTCGTCTCGGAGCCAGACGCCAACGGCATCTACACCGTCACCGGCACGCACACCTACTTCGAGGCGGGGAACTACACGGCTGCCGTCGCGGTTACCCACGAGGAAACCGCAACCCAAACCACCGACGACTCCGTCATCGTCGCCGATGTGCCGCTGACCAACGTCACGGCCGCCGGCCCGGAAACGGTGACCGAAGGCAGCACCACGCCGATCCTCATCGGCACGTTCCAGGACGCCGGCAATCCCGTCAACGCCAGCAATCCCAACAACCCGGCGAGCGGGACCACCCAGACGGTGGGAGAGTACACGGCCGACATTAACTTCGGCGACGGCGGAGGTTTGCAGACGAACAACCCCATTACGGTCATCTCCGACGGCGGCGATACCTTCTCGGTCTACGCCGTCCACGTCTACGAGTATTCAGCGAGTTCGCCGAGCGGGTACACCCTGACGGCAACGATCCACCACGACAACACGCCGGACGCCTCCGGCCAGCCCATCAGCGACGCCATCACGGTGACTGATCCGGTGCTCGTGGCCTCGAACGGCAACAATTTCGGCGGCGTCGAAGGGAGCGAATCGAACCTGGCGATCCTGGCCACGTTCAACGACCCGGGCAACCCCACCGGCACGGCGGAAAATCCGGCGGATTACCTGGCCACGGTCAGTTGGGGCGACACCAGCAGCAACACCTCCGCGGACGGCAGCAACAGCGTTATCATTGTCGCGCTGGGGAATGGGAACTACGCGGTGGAGGGTACGCACCTTTACACCGGTGAGGGCACTTTCACCGTCACGACGACCATCCAGGAAAGCGACAATGCCGCGACGCTTTCCAACACGGCGACGGTAACGGCGGTCATCAGCGACGCCCAGATCCTCGACGTGAGCGGCGTCCTCAACGTGCCGGCCTCGGTTCAAGAGGGCACGGCGATCGGTCCGACTGCGCCCATCGCCACGTTTGTCGACCCGGCGGGCCTGGGCACCGAAACACCCGCGGACTACAGCGCCACGATTAACTGGGGCGACGGCACCACGTCGTCGGGCACAATCAAGTTCGATGCCACGGTTGCGGCTGGGGCCGCCTGGGAGGTGGACTGCGCCGACCCATACGTACCTCGAAGCGAGCAACTATACCATCACGGTCACCATCCAGCACGACCTCCTGGCGCCGATTACCACGACCCCATTCATCATCGACGTCACTGACGCCCCGTTGACCGATACGACGCCGTCCCCAAATACAATCAGCGCCGACCGAAGGCACAGCCTTCAGCAACCAGATCCTGATGACCTTCACCGACGGGAATCTGTTGGCACCCGCCAGCGACTTCACCGTCAGCGTCACCTACACCAACTCGCCAAACTTCGTGTCGGGACCGACGTATTCGATCACTCAGCCCGGCGGAGTTGGAACGGCGTTCGACGTAGAGGTGAGCGGCAACATTGCCGAAGCGGGCAATTACGCCGCGACGGTGACCGTCACCGACATTGGCGGGAGCACCGTCACCGACAGCAACACCACCATCAACGTGGCCGACGCTCCGTTGACCGACACGACGACGCCGGGCAGCACAATCAGCACGACCGAAGGGACCGCCTTCAGCAGCCAGGTCCTGATGACCTTCAGCGACGCCAACCCGTTCGCTACCGCCAGCGATTTCAACTACCTGGGCGGCGTGGTCGTGAACTATACGAACGTGCCCGACTTCGTCACCGGCCCGAACTACTCAGTGCAGCTAGTGTCGACCACAGCCACGGCGTCCAACTGGGAAGTGCTCGTCAGCGGCACCATCGCCGAAGCGGGCAATTTCGCCGCGACGGTGACCATCACCGACATCGGCGGCAGCACCGTCAGCGACAGCAACACCACCATCGAGGTGGCCGACGCCGCCTTGACGGCCGGCGCTCTGACCCCGCCGGTGGCCACCGCGGGCGCACCCACCGGCCCAGTCGTGCTGTTCAACTTCACCGACGCCAACCCCTTCGCCACCGCGTCGGATTACACGGCGACGGTAACCTGGGGCGACGGCACCAGCAACACGTCGGCCGACGGCTCCTTCACGGTCGCAGTGATTCCCAATGGCAGCGGCGGCTTTGAAGTCGTCGGCTCACACACTTACCAGACATTCTTGAACAACGCGACGTTTACCGTCTCAGTGGCCGACGTGGGCGGGGCTACGACCTCGGCGTCGGATACCACCTTCAGCGTGGCGGATGCGGCGTTGATCGCGACGCCGTTGGACCTGACGCCGCCGGTAGCCACGGAAGGTGCGCCGTTCAGCAACGTGGTCCTGTTCCACTTCGCCGACGCCAATCCGTTCGAGACGGTGGCCGACTTCACCGCGACCATCTCGTGGGGCGACGGCACGATCTCTACGGTTACCAGCACGCCTACGGCGGACGGCGAGATCGTGGCCCACACGGGCGGCGGTTTCGACGTGGTCGGCGCGCATACCTATCCCGAGGAGCTGACCGGCGCGACGTTCGGCGTGTCGGTTGCCGACAACGACGGTTCGTCGGTCTCGGAGAGCACGACCTTCAACGTGGCGGACGCGGCGCTCACCGGCAGCGGCTTCGCGCCGCCGACGGCAACCGAAGGGATTGCATTCGGCCCGGCGGTGCTGTGGAAGTTCACCGACGCCGATCCCAACGGCACCGTGTCCGATTACACGGCGACCATCATGTGGGGCGACGGCAGCAGCAATAGCTCCAGCGATGGCACCGGCACGGTTTCGGTCGTTGTCGATCCAACGACCGCCGGCGTCTTTGACGTCGTGGGTACGCACACCTACTCCGAAGAGGCGACCGGTTTGACCTTCAGCATCAATGTTGCCGACGCGGGCGGATCCACCATCACGAAGAGCGGCACCCTCAGCGTTGCCGACGCACCGCTGACGGCCGTCACTCTGACCCCGCCGGCGGCCACCGAGGGCTTGAGCACCGGCCCAGTGGTTCTCTTCAACTTCACCGATGCCAATCCGGCCGCCACTCCCGCGGACTTTACGGCCATGGTCAACTGGGGCGACGGCTCCAGCAACACTTCCGCGGACGGCAGCGGCACCGTCTCGGTGGTACCTGACGCGGTGAGCGGGTTCGACGTGGTCGGCTCGCACACCTACCTGGAAGAAGGCACGGATTCCCTCAGCGTGTCGGTCACCGATCACCCGTCCACGACCTCGGCGAGCGGCATAGTGACCGTCGCCGACGCCGCTCTGACGGCCGGCGCTCTGACCCCGCCGGTGGCCACCGCGGGTACGCCCACCGGACCGGTCACGTTGTTCAACTTCACCGATGCCAACCCCTTGGCCACGGCGGAGGACTACACGGCCACGGTTAACTGGGGCGACGGCACCAGCAGCTCGTCGGATGATGGCACCTTCACGGTCGCCGTGGTTTCCAATCACGCTGGCGGCTTCAAAGTCGTTGGCTCGCACACCTACGAGGCACCGTTGACCGGCGCGACGTTCAGCGTGTCGATACTCGACGCGGGCGGTTCCACAACCTCGGCGTCGGATACCTCCTTCAGCGTGGCGGATGCGGCGCTGACCTCGAATCCGACCGACCTGACGCCGCCGGTAGCGACGGAAGGTATCCCGTTCAGCAACGTGGTCCTGTTCCACTTCGCCGACGCCAATCCGTTCGAGACGGCCTCGGACTTCACGGCCTCGGTGACCTGGGGCGATGGTCTGGTCGAGAGCAACGATCCCAACGTCACCGTGATGGCCCACACGGGCGGCGGCTTCGACGTCGTCGGCTCGCACACCTACGCCGAGGAGATGACCGGCGCGACGTTCAGCGTATCGGTCACCGACGGAGTCAATTCGACCGCGCAATCGGATACCACGTTCAGCGTGGCGGACGCGCCGCTGAGTTCCACGGCGGCCGACCTGACGCCGCCGGTGGCGACGGTTGGAACGCCGTTCAGCAACGTGGTACTGTTCAAATTCACCGACGCCAATCCGAACGCCACGACGGCGGACTACACGGCCACCGTCAACTGGGGCGACGGCACCAGCAACACCTCCGCGGACGGCACCGGCACCGTCTCGGTGGTGCCTGACTCGGTAAGCGGCTTCGACGTGATCGGCTCGCACAACTACAGTGTGCAACTCACGAACGCCAATTTCACGGTCTCGGTGGTCGATCACTTTGCCGCGACTTCGCAAACCACCAACACGTTCAGCGTCGAGGATGAGCCGGTGGACCTGTTGCCGGCGACGAACATCACCACCAATGAAGGCGCCTTGCTCACGACCGCCGTGGCGCAGTTCACCGATCCAGGTGGTGCCCAGCCGGTCGGTAACTACACCGCGAGCATCAACTGGGGCGACGGCACCGCTGCCACTCCGGGCCTGATCTCGGTCGATAGCAACGGCCTGTTCACGGTGACCGGCACGCACACCTATGCGGAAGAAACCGCCGTCGGTTCGACGGATCCGGTTACGGTGACCGTACTCCACAGCACAGCGGCGGCCGCGAGCGCCGTCACGGCCGACGTTACGGTCAGCGAAGTGGCGGTGGTTCTCAACGCCACCCCACTGTCGATTAGCGGTGACGAGGACGTGGCGACCGGCAGTGTGGCCGTGGCAACCTTCACCGATCCGGCGGGTGCGGAATTGACCCTCGGCCAACCCACGGCCGGCGAGTACAGCGCGACCATCAACTGGGGCGATGGGACCGGCACCGACAGCAACACGACCATCACCTGGAGCGCCGCCACCAAGACGTTCACCGTCTTCGGCAATCACACCTACGCCGAGGATGGCGTTTACGATGTGACGGTCACCGTCAACCACCCGGTTAGCGGGCCAACGACGACGGAGAGCGCTAGACGGCCATCGCCACCATCGCCGACCAGCAGTTGACGAACGTGGCCTCCGCCCACCTGCCGCAGACCGGGCTGGAAGGCGAGTCCATCGGTGCGATTACCGGCATCGCCACGTTCACCGACCCGGCGGGAGATACGAATCCCAGCGACTTCACCGCGACCGTCAACTGGGGCGACGGCACCACGGATGTGGGCACCATCCAATTGCTGAGCAGCGGCGCCGGCGGTTCCAACTTCGAGGTGAATGCCCCGGCGCACACCTATATCGAGGAAGGGACCTACTCCGAAACGGTCACCCTCCACCACAATGCACTGCCGGCGGTGACCACGCCGCAGCAGACGATCTCCATCGCCGACCAGCAGGTGACCGTTCCGGTCGTGACGCCCCCGGTGAGCCCCCTCGAAGGGCAAGCCACCGCCGCCTCCTTCGACCTGGCCACCTTCACCGATCCTGCCGGCCTCGGACTTGAGACTCCGGCCGACTTCGGCGCGGTCATCACCTGGGGCGACGGGACCACGAGTACCGGCACCATCAAGTTCGACAACTCGACCGCTGCCGGCGCCAACTACGAAGTGGACGCACCGTCGCACACCTATGTGGAGGAGGGAACCTATACGATCTCGGTGAGCGTCTCGCACGATTTGCTCCTCGCTGTCACCGGCTCGAGCTCTGTCATCGTGGCCGATCAGCAGATCACGAACCTGACCGACGAGAACCTGCCGGCCAACGGGCTGGAAGAGGTGCCCGTCGGAGCGATCACTCCCATCGCCACCTTCACCGATCCGGCCGGCGTCGGCAATGAGACGCCTTCCGGCGACTTCACGGCGACCATCAACTGGGGCGACAGCACCACATCGACCGGCACCATCGTCTTTGTCAACAGCACGGCCGCCGGCGCCAACTACGCGGTGGACGCCCCAACGCATACCTATGTGGAAGAGGGGACGTACACCGAGACCGTCACCGTCACGCACGACCTGCTGGCCCCGGTCACCAGCACCGGCCAGAGCATCGTCGTGGCCGATCAGCAGATCACCACACCGGTCGATGCCAACCTGCCGGCCAACGGGCTGGAAGGGGCGCCGATCGGGGCCATCACCGGCATCGCCACCTTCACCGACCCGGCGGGAGTCGGCGATGAGACGCCGTCGGGCGACTTCACGGCGGTCATCAACTGGGGCGACAGCACCACCTCGACCGGCACCATCGTCTTCGTCAACAGCACCGCCGCCGGCGCCAACTACGCGGTGAACGCTCCGACGCATACCTACGTGGAAGAGGGGACGTACACCGAAACGGTCACCGTCAAGCACGACTTGCTGCCCGCGGTCATGAGCGCCGGCCAGAGCATCGTCGTGGCTGACCAGCAGATCACGAACCTAACCGACGCCAACGCGCCGACTGGCGCTGGAAGAGGTGCCCATTGGGGCCATTAACAGCATCGCCACCTTCACCGACCCGGCCGGCGTCGGCGATGAGACGCCGTCAGGTGACTTCACGGCGACCATCAACTGGGGCGACGGTACCACGTCGACCGGCACTATCGTCTTCGTCAACAGCACTGCGGCCGGCCCAACTACGCGGTGAACGCTCCGACGCATACCTACGTGGAAGAGGGGACGTACACCGAAACGGTCACCGTCACGCACGACGCTCTGCCTTCGGTTACCAGTGCCGGTCAGAGCATCGTCGTGGCCGACCAGCAGATCACGAACCTGACCGTGGTCGAATCCACACTGCCGACGGATGCGATGGAAAATGTGCAGAATGCCGCCATCACCGGCGTCGCCACGTTCACCGATCCGGCGGGCCTGGGTGACGAGACCCCGGCCGACTTCGTAGCGACCATCGACCCCGGTGACGGCCAACCCGCCCTCACGGGCACGGTAGTGTTCGTCAACAGCACGGCCGCCGGCGCCAACTACTCGATCAACTCTCCGGCGTTCACCTACGTCGAAGAAGCGAGCTACCCGTTCTCCGTGACGGTCACGCACGACGCTCTGCCGCCTGTCACCGCCACCAGTTCCTCCACGATCAACGTCGCCGAGGCTGGGTTGCCGTTCACCGACGACTTCACCGGCACGTCCGGGTCGCCTCTGAACTCCAGCAACTATGCGGTGCAGCTCGGGAGCTTTACACAGGATGGCGACGGCCACGCAGTCGGCGGCCAGAGCGTCAACTTCGCAACTTACACGGGCACATCGACCAGCGACGTCAGCATCAGCGCCGCCATCAGCAACCTGGGTGCTTCGGCGAACGGGCTGGATGCGGGGCTGGTGGCCCGATACACCGGCACGGGAGCCAACGACGCCTCCTACTACTTCGGGACCCTCGTCGCCACTTCCTCCGGGTCGGTCACCGCACAGATCTGGCTGTGGGTCAACGGCACCGGGACGATGCTGTCCAGCAGCGGGCCGCTGTCCGGCCTGGGCAGCACCAACACGCTAACGTTTAATGTCGAGGGCACCTCGCTGTCCCTGTCGGTCAACGGCGGCACCCCTGTGACCACCGCCACGGACACGACCCTGACTTATGAAGGTCTGATCGGCTTCGCCGTCAACCAGGGCGTTCAGCTCGGTGCCTTCAACGCCACCGAACTGTTCCCCACGTTCCCGTTCAGCAGTAACTTCTCCGGGCCGGCCGGGGCGCTAGGCTCGAACTTCGTGGAGGTTCCCGCAGGCAGCTTCACACAGAACGGCTCCGGAATCGTCACCGGCAACATGGCCGCCAACATGGCGCTGTACGGCGGAGCGTCGTTCGGCGACGTCGACGTCAGCGCCACCGTGGGTGCCCTGCCGCCGTCGTCGATGGCCGGGCTGCTGGCCCGGTTCTCGGACCCGGTTGGCGTCCAATCGTTCTACTTCGGCACGCTGATTACCGATGCCAAGGGCGACCTAGGGGCCCAGATCTTCCGCACCATAAACGGTGTGGCGACACCGCTGTTCACCACACCAGTGCCGGTGACGGGCGTGAGCGGTTCAGTAAACCTCAAGTTCACCGTTGTGGGAGGCACACTGCAACTGTTCGTCAACGGCAACCTGATCGCTTCGGTGACCGACTTCCAGATTACCAGCGAAGGCCTGACCGGCTTCGCGGGCAACCTGAACACCACGTTCACCAACTTCTCGGCCAAGGCGGATGTCGGCGTCCTGCCGTTCACCGACTCGTTCTCGGGCACCGGTGTGCCGCTGAACGCGAACAACTGGCAGGTGGCAGCGGGTTCCTTCACGCAGAACGGTGGGAATGTGTCCGCCAGCGGGACGACCAACATCGCCCTGTACCTGGGCGAGGCGACCGACGACGTCAATGTCAGCACTACCATCCTCAATCTGCCTGCTCAACAGTCGGCCGGTTTGGTCGCCCGGTGGTCCGCCGATGGATCGAACTTCAATGCCTACGAGGCATTGCTGGTCAACAACAATGGGGAGTTCTCGGTCCAGCTCCTGCGCGTTCAGGACCGTAACGCGACGGCGCTGGCCAGCGTGGCCGTGACCGGCGTGGCCAGCTCGGCGGCCATGAAGTTCGACCTCGTCGGCGACAACCTGCAGGTGTTCATCAACGGCACCATGATCATCAACGTCTTCGACACGGGCCTTACCGATCAGGGCCTGGTCGGCATCGCGGGCAACTCGAACACGACGTTCGGTCCGTTCTCGGTCAGCAGGCCGTCGTAAAACCAAGAGAAGGATGTAGGATGAAGGATGAGGGGTGAATCCGAAAGGATTCACCCCTCATCCTTTTTTTCGTTCCGCGTGCCGCATTGAAAGGAACATCCATGAATCGTCGCATCGTTGGTCTCGCCCTTGGGGCCGCCGCACTGATGAGTCTGCCGGCCCGCGCTGAAACGCCCAACAGCAAGGGCGCCGAGAAGCTCGGCTGGAAACTCACGCTGCAATCGTGGACCGTGCATACCACCGTGACACAGTCGATCGAAGTCGCCGAGAGGATCGGCGTGAGGTACATCGAAATCTATCCCGGCCAGGCCATCAGTCCCGAGGACAAGGGCAAGTTCGGCCCGGAGATGACCGACGCCCAGATCAAGACCGTGCTGGACAAGGCCAAGGCGTGCGGCGTCCAGCTCATCGACACCGGCGTGATCGGCATCCCGGGCAAGGAAGAGGACGCACGCACGCTGTTCGCCTGGGCCAAGAAGATGGGCATCACGACCATTATTTCCGAGCCGGACCCCAAGGCGCTGCCGCTGATCGACAAGCTCGCCGGCGAATACGGCATTCAGGTCGCCATCCACGACCATCCGAAGCCGAGCCGTTACTGGGACCCCGAGTACGTCGATGCGGTGACGCGGGATCTGAAGAACGTCGGTTTTTGCGCCGACGTCGGCCACTGGAAGCGCAGCGGCCTGGAGCCTGTCGCCGTCCTGACGAAGTACGGCAGCAAGGTCCGGTCGCTGCACTTCAAGGACCTGGTGTCGGGTGAAGGCTCGAATGGCTTCCACGACGTGCCGTGGGGCACCGGCGAAAGCAAGGCCGCCGATATGCTGCGCGTGCTGAAGGAGAAGGGGTTCAAAGGCCCGATCGCGCTGGAGTACGAGTGGAAGTGGGATGAGCCGACCTTGAAGAAGTGCGTCGAGTTCTTCCACAACCAGGCGAACAAGCTGGCGGCGGAGTGAGTATTTCGGGTAGAGTCGTAGAGTGGCGCGGTGAGACGACCGCGCCACTCCGCGACCTACCCCCCTGCTGTCGCCAGCGCCAGTGCCATCCGGCAGCCCTCCAGGAACAACCGTAGGTCCACGAATTCCTCGAACGTATGGATGTTGTTCTGTCCCGCTCCGAACGTCACGGTCGGTATTCCATGGGGCACCAACCAGTTCGCGTCGAGGCCGCCGTTGCTGATCCGCAATTCCGGCTCGAAACCAGCCGACGTCGCTACCGCTCGGGCGAATTTCACCACTGCGGCATTCTCCTTGATGCGGAACGGGTGATAATCGAGCCGCGTCGAAAACTTCGCCCGGGCATCACGGCCGCGATCATCCTTGACCTTTGCGGCCGCTTGAGCAAATGCTTCCTGGTAAGCCCGGACGATCTGCCTGACGAACAAGACATCGTGGCTGCGGCCTCACCCCGGATGTGGACATAATCGGTGACCACGTTTGTCGCCTCGCCGGCGCTCTTGCCGTCGCGGCCGGCGACACTGCCGACGTTGGACGTGCCCTCGCCCTCCTTCTTGCGGATCTTGCCGAACCAGCCGCCGCGATGGGCCTCGGCCAGCGCCAGGGCGGCGACCAGCGTGGCCGAGATGCCCTTCTCCGGGTAAACGCCGGCGTGGGAGGCCTTGCCGTGGATCGCAACCTCCCAGCGCTCCGCGCCGACGGCGCCGATCGTCATTCCCGCTGGATCGCGGCCATCGAAATTGAAGCCCATCACCGGGCTGCCGAGTTCTTTCGGATCGACATAACGAGCACCGAAGAGACCGCTTTCCTCACGCACGGTGAAGAGCAGCGTCAGCGGCGGATGCGGCAGTTTCCCTTTCAGCAGCGTCTCGGCCAACGTCACGAGGACGGCACAACCGGTGCGGTTGTCGCCGCCCAGCGCGGTTTTACCCTTCGACCTGATGCGATTCTTCATCGCGCATCGGGCACCGCACCGGCACAGAGCGGCACCGTGTCGAGGTGTGCCATGAAAAGCAGGCGCCGGCCGGGGCGGGTTCCGGGGAGGGTCGCAATCAGATTGCCGGTTTGCGTCGGCAGACGCATTCGCTGGTTGGCGTCGTCCAGACGGATCGCGCTGGCAGGGACGCCGGCTTCTTTCAACGCCCGCGCCACCTCGGCACCGATCGCCTTCTCCTGTCCGGTGACACCTTCGACTGCGAGGAAACGCATCAGGCGGTCGATGGCCCGGCCGGCGTCGAAACTCGGGTCGGAATGCGACATGGCGGAACCTCCGTGGAAACTGCCGCTCGCGGCTTAGGCGGATTCATGAAATAAATTGGTCCACGCTGCGTAGGGTGGGTCGAGTCTTCGAGACCCACCGGGAGCGACCTCGCCTCTGGTGGGTCTCGAAGACTCGACCCACCCTACACGAACCGGACCAGCCATTTTCGTCAATCCGACTGAGCAGACAGCTCTTGCTAAACCGCAAGCGGCGAAATCCAATGCCTGTTCACCTGTTCTATAGATGCCCCTCGCTTTCGCCCCGCCGCTTGCCGGGAGGGGAACCGACTGGTATTCCTGATAGTCGTGTAGCCGAATCGGGCACCGCTGCGAAAGTCCTTACCCATGACGACGCACAATCAGCCCGCCTCTGGAGGCGAGCCTCCCCTTCATCCGGCTCACCCGGCAACCTCGCGTCGCGCCTGTTACGACCTGCCCCGGTCCTGATCGTCAGCAGCGTGATGCTCACGTTCATCTCCTACTGGCGCACCGCCGCCGTCGTGCTGTGCGACCTGGCCACCACCGCCTACTACATCGGCGGCATCGTCGAGTCGTCCATCGGGCCGGCCGCGCCGTGGTTCATCCTCGCGGTCATGCTCTTCAGCTACGCGGTGCGGTCGCGTCTACATCGAGAGCTGCTCGCTGTTCGTCCGCGGCGGCGTCTATCGCGTCGTCAAGGAGGCGATGGGCGGCTTCCTGGCCAAGCTGTCCGTCTCCGCCCTGATGTTCGACTACATCCTGACCGGCCCGACCAGCGGCGTCTCGGCCGGGCAGTACATCATGGGACTGGCTGTTCCAGTTCATCAAGATCACCAGTCCCGATGTCTATGGCAAGCCATCGGCCTCGACGATGACGACTGGCTGAAGGCGCTCAAGCGACTGGGGGCGGTCATCGATCGCCGTGCTGGTCACGCTCTATTTCTTCCGCCAGAACCTGCTCGGCATCCACGAATCGAGCGACAAGGCGCTCAAGATCATGATCGCCACCACGATCATGGCCGTCATCATGCTTGTCTGGTGCTCGTCACGCTGGTCGTCACGGCGGCCCGGTCAACCACGATTACCTGGAAGCCGGACCTCAACAAGAAAGTCGAATTGGACACGAGATCGTCAAGGACGTCACCGGCGAGGATACCACGGTCGGACCGGACGAACGCTGGGAAGCATCACCGAGACGGTCAAGATCGCAGCGCCGAAACTCGACGAAGACCGGCAAGCCCGAGTCTCGCAAGATGAGCGAAGCCACTCGGCAAAGTCGGCATCAAGCGCAGCAGGAGGATCCGCTCGGCATGCTCGGCCGAGTCTTGCCCGAGCAGACTATCGCGACACTCGCAAGCCGATGACTGGCTGAGCATCATCGGCGTCATCGGCCTGTTCATCGCCTTCGGCCACTCGATCCTGGCCATGAGCGGCGAGGAGACGCTGGCCCAGGTCTACCGCGAGGTCGAGTCGCCGAAGCTGCCGAACTTCAAGAAGGCGGCCTTCATCGTCTTCGTCTACAGCCTGGTGCTGACGGCGGGCATCAGCTTCCTGGCCGTGATGCTCATTCCCGACGAAGTGCGCATGAAGGACTACACCGAAAACCTCATCGGCGGCCTGACGCGCTACGTCGTCGGGCCGCCGCAGCTGCTGCTCGTCCTGGAAGCGTTCGTCGTGATCGTCGGCTTCCTGATCCTGGCCGGGGCGGTGAACACGGCGATCATCGGCTCCAACGGCGTGCTGAACCGCGTCGCCGAGGACGGCGTGCTGCCCGACTGGTTCCTCAAGCCGCACCCGCGTTACGGCACGACCTACCGGCTGCTCTGCCTGATCATCGGCCTGCAGATTGGCGACCATCTCTTCAGCGGCGGCGACATGATCGTGCTGGGCGAGGCGTATGCCTTCGGCGTCGTCTGGAGCTTCGTCTTCAAGGCGCTGGCGATGGTGGTGCTGCGCTTCAAGGACCGGACGCCGCGCGAGTACAAGGTGCCGTTCAACATCCGCGTCGGCGGCGTCGAGGTGCCGTTCGGGCTGCTGCTGATCTTCCTGATTCTGCTGTTCGCGGCGGTCCTCAACTTCTTCACCAAGGAAGTGGCGACGGTCGGCGGCATCGCCTTCACGCTCGATCTTCCTGATCGTGTTCATCGTCTCGGAGCACTATCCACGAGAAGCGCCTGAAGGGCAAGCACCACCAGCACATCGAGCAGTTCAACCAGCAGACGACCGGCGAAGTGACGCCGCCGAGCCTGGGCCTGACGAAGCCGTACCGCAAGCTGGTGGCGATCCGCTCGACGCAGAACCTGTTCATGCTGGAGAAGGCCCTGGCCGAGACCGATCCCGGAGACCACGGGCATGGTCGTCATGACGGCCAAGGTGGCGCCGCCGGGCAGCGAGACGTCGATCCAGTCGCCGACCTGGACGCCTACGATCAGCAGCTGATGACCGCCGTGGTCGATCGGGCGGAGAAGGCCGGCAAGCAGGTCAAGCCGCTGATCGTGCCGACCAACAATCCGCTGCACGCCATCCTGACGACGGCCAAGGATCTCCAGGCGCACGAGCTGGTCCTGGGCGCGTCGAACAAGTACACCGCCGACGAGCAACTGGAGCAGATCGCGTTCTACTGGATCAACCTGCACGACGGCCAGCCGGCGCCGCTGACCGTGCGCATCCTGAGCCGCGATCGCGACATGTACCTCGACCTGGGCGGCGGCAACCGCATTCCCAAGATCAGCGAACGCCAGGCGCAGTCGGTGGCGGAACTGCGGGCCGCGGGCGTCGGCGTCGATCGGGTGCTGCTGGTCCACGACGGCACGCCGGCCAGCAGCGACCTGTTCCAGGCCGTGCTGACCATGCTCGATCCCGCGGTGCATCTGGGCGTCGTGCCGGTGGTGCCCGTTGGTCCGGACGCGCAAACCAGCCAGGGACTCCGCCACCAGATCGAAGAGCGTGCGAAGCAACTCGGCCGCGAGTTGGCCGTGGTGGAGATGCAGGCGCTCACCGGCGCGGAGATCGTCCGCCAGGCCGGTTTGGGGCAGTACGACTTAATCGTCCTGCCGCTGTCCAGCGAGGGGCCGACCCGGACGATGGAGGACCTGGACGAACGGACGCGCTTCGTCCTCGTCAATGCTCACTGCCGCGTGTTCCTCGCGGCGGCACCGGGCATCCCGACCGAGGTGATGGACAAACGGTAGGACCGAGATTGCGTTTGAGCGCAGCCCGCCGCGCGCTGTATACTGACTTTCCTGCCCGAGCGCTCCGACGACCGCCGGCATACTTGCCGGTACGTGCCGACAGGAATGTCGGCGGTACAGGGTTGCTATACCTCGTACCGCCGGCATTCTTGCCGGCCCCTCCCACCAACCGAGGAGTCTCTCTCTCATGCTGTCGCATCTTCGCTTCGTCTTGCCGATGCTCGCCTGTCTGTTCGTCGTTTCGCCCCTTGTCGCCGCGGAACCGGAGAAACCGACCGTCCGGGTTATCCACTCTGTCAAGAGCGGCCGCTGGTCGCAGCCGGCGACGTGGGACGGCGGCAAGGTTCCCGGCACGGGCGATAAAGTCCAGGTACAAACCGGCCATACCGTCACCTACGACGTCAAGTCCGAGGCGGTCGTTCGCTCCATTCACGTGGCCGGCACGCTAGCGTTTGCCGGCGACCGCGACACGCGGCTCGACGTCGGCCTCATCAAGATTCAGCCCGGCGACGACGCCAGCGAGAACGGCTTCGACTGCGACGCCCACGCCCCGGAATTGCCGCCCGGTCAACCGCGGCCCGCGCTGGAGGTCGGCACGCCGAATCGGCCGCTCGATGCGAAATTCAGGCGATGATCCGCCTGCACTACATCGAGGGCATGGACAAGCAGTCGTGCCCGGCCATCGTCTGCTGCGGCGGCCGCATGGACTTCCACGGCGCTCCGCTGAGCCGCACCTGGGTCAAGCTCGGCGACAGCGCGAAGAAGGGCGACAGCGCCGTGACCCTCGGCGAGGCCGTCACCGGCTGGCGCGTCGGCGACCGCGTCATCGTCACCGGCACCCGCACCCTGGAATACCGGCGTGAGCCTACGACCGAGGAACGCCGCATCAGCGCCATCGACGGACGGCAGGGCAACGCTCGACAAGCCGCTGGAGTTCGAACACCTCGGCGACGGGCGACTATCGCGGCGAGGTCGCCAACCTGAGCCGCAACGTCGTCGTCGAGTCGGCCGACCCCGACGGGCGTCCGCGGCCACACGATGTATCACCGCAATTCGGCCGGCTCGATCAGCTACGCCGAGTTCCGCCATCTCGGCAAGGAAGGCGTGCTCGGGCAAGTACGCCATCCACTATCACCTGGTCGGCGACACGATGCGCGGCAGCTACGTCATCGGCGCCTCCATCTGGGACAGCGACAATCGCTGGCTGACCATCCACGGCACCAACTACCTGGTGGTCCGCGACTGCGTCGGCTACCAGAGCATCGGCCACGGCTTCTTCCTGGAAGACGGCACCGAGGTCTACAACGTCCTCGACCGCAACCTCGCCGTCCGCGGGCATGCTGGGCAAGCGGCTGCCCAAGCAGGTGCTGCCGTTCGACGGCAACGAGGGCGCCGGCTTCTGGTGGGCCAACAGCCTCAACACCTTCACCCGCAACGTCGCCTGCGAGAACGACCGCTACGGCTTCCGCTTCGAGGCGACGCCGGCGCAGCTCGCTGAAGCTGACGCTGCCCATTCAGCAGCCCGACGGCACGCGCAAGCCGGTCGACATCCGCACGCTGCCGTTCGTCCGCTTCGACGACAACGAAGTCGCACAGCGAAGGGCTGTACGGCTTCAACCTCGGCGAAGGCGTCAACCGCGTCGGTCCGGACGCTCGGCATCCGTTCATCGTCCGCAACACTGAAGATCTGGGACGTCCACTACGCCTTCCGCCCGCAGTCGCCGTCGCTGCTGGTCGAGGACCTGACGATCTGACGGGCGGACTACGGCGTCTACCACCCGAACTACGACAACCACGTCTACCGCAACGTCTACATCAGCGAGACGAACACCGAGCCGTTCAACCGCGGCCACGACGACCTCAGCATCCAGTACGGCCTGCTGACGGTGGACGGCCTGACGTTCGACGGCATCCGTTCCGGCGAGTCCATGCCGCTGATCCAGATCAGCGACGACAACCCGACCGGCACGGCGGTCTCGCACATCCGCAACGTCAAGGTGCTGAACTGGACCGGCGACCAGCGGCGAGCGGTCGTCAACCTGGGCGGCGGTCCGCGGCCGACGCCGAAGACCGCGAAGGGCGTGCCGATCTACCTGCACGACTGGTACGGCCCCGGCCGGCACGCGAAGGTCGTCAGCACCAAGACGAAGGAGCTGAAGACCGACGGTCTCGCCTACCACGAGGAGTCGCTGCTGACCGGCGACGAATCGCGCGTGGCCGAGGTGAAGGACGTCGAGTTCCCGAAGCTGCTCGACCCGGTGGACGATCTGCCGCCGACGACGGTCATCACGCACGTTCGCCGCGAGGGAAGCAAGCTGGTCGTGCGCGGCACGACCGCCGACAACGGCGTCGTCAAGAGTGTAATGGTGAACGGCAAGGCGGCGAAGGCAACGACGGCGAACTTCGCCGAATGGGAAGCGGTGCTGGACGCGGGCAAGGGCGAGCTGAAGGTGACGGCTCGCTCCGAGGACGCGGCCGGGAACGTCGAGAAGCGGCCGCATGTTGTCGTGGTGCCGTAAGCTTCGTCCATCTTCGTTTACGTTTCGCGCCCCCCGCGCGCGAAACGTAAACGTAACGCATTTCGATCTTGTCCTCGTGCCCAAACTCTGTTTGGGCGCGCACCTCCGCGAAACTCTGTTTCGCGTCAACGAGGCACGTTTGACGCCGCACCGAGGACGGGAAACGGAGTTTCCAGAGGTGCGTGCCCAAACAGAGTTTGGGCACGAGGAGATTACGCAGGATGCGGAGCGCTCGGCAAACGGATCGCATTTCGATCTTCCTCGCGCCAACGCCGCCAACGTCCGTGTGTTCCTCTCTATGAAAAGCCGTTGTGTCTTTCCGATGACCGTTGGCGCAAAAAGCGCTACCGTCCGCGTCCTGCTCTGGTAGGTGGGGAGTGAAGCGTCCTATTATCCGAAGCCTTCGCCCTCGCTTCAGAACCAATAGCCCGATGCGTTCGCGGGATCGACCTGTCTCGATCCGGACTCTGACCGGCCCCTGCCTCAGGAGGAACACGCCGTGCCTGTCCGTCCCATCCGCATCATCGACTTGCAGCCCGTACCGCGCCGGCGCCGAACTGCTCCGCCGCCGTTGCCCGCGCGGCAACCGCCGTTCAACTGGAAACCCATCGCCGTCGCCGGCAGCGCCGCGCTGCTGCTCGTCGGCAGCTTAATGCTCTGGGCTGCGAAGCATCCGCTGCGGCGGGCACCGGTCGTCGCCGCTACGACGCCCACCGTGGCCGCGGTCACCCCCTTCGATCCTACGCCTCCGCCCGTCGAGCCTCTCGTCATCGAGCAGGCCGTTCCCGTTCAACCGCCTCCCGCCCCGCAGCCGGCACGACCCGCGCCGGCACCGATTGAACCCGTTGCTCCGGCGCGCGTGGAAGCGCTCGTCGCCGCGGCCCCTGCCGACGATGCCTCGGTCTGCGCCACTTTCGGCACCAGCGTCGAGTTCGATCCCAATCCCGTTCGGGCCGCGAAGCAGGCGGCCAAGGCGCAGAAGCTGCTGATGGTGCTGCACGTCTCGGGTAACTTTGAAGATTCGGCCTTTACCTGAAACAACGCGGAAGCGCTCCGTGTGGGCGCACTGGCCAACGCTGAGGTCGGCACGTACCTCAACGCCTCGTTCGTCTCCACCTATCAGAAAGTCGGCACCTTCACGCTCGCTGGACAGCAGAAGCAGGGCGGCAACGTCGCCACCTATTTCTGCACTCCGGACGGCCGAGTGCTGCACGCCGTCGCCGGTCCCGTCAACGCCGCCACGCTGCTGCGCGAAGCCCGCTGGGCCGTCGATACGTACAAGCTGGCCCTCCTCGACAAACCGGATGATGCCACGCCGGAGTTCCAATCGATGCTCTGGAAGGCCCACGCCGACCGGCTGCGGCAGGAATTCGGCGTCGATCTCAACGACGGTGCGCGATCGGGCCGTAACATCGGCAAGCAGGGACAGGTTCACCTGCTGTTCGCTGCCGCTCCGGCGCCGCGCCTGGAGCAGGTCTATCGCTTCGTGTTCGAGAACATCCTCGGTGAGAAGGTGTCGACCGCGCCGGTGGTGCGACGATAGGATTGCGTCGTTTAGCCGCGACCCGCTAGGGGAGCGCGTAGCTCTCGCGCTGCCCTAGCGGGTCGCGGCTAAACAAATTCCCATGGGAGGAACCATGCCGCGCCTATCCCGGTTCCTGTGTCCCACCTGCGGCAAGCAACTGCCCGGAGACGATCTCGACCCGACCCGCCGGCCGGCCTGCGATGACTGCGGTCGTGTTGGCCAGTGGTGGGAAAAGGTCGATTCCGTCGCCGTTCCGTCGCCGCCGTCCATCCCGCCGGTCCTTCCTCTACCACCCGCTCCCATCGTAAGTGATCGACGCCTCGTCCTGCTGCTGACGGCGCTCGGCGTCCTCCTCCTCGTCGTCGGCCTCGTCGTCGCAGCATTCTGGCATCTTCGTTCCGGTCAGGAGCGCGATCGGATCGCGTCGGCGAACCAGGTCGTCGCCGCCAAGATCGAAGCGGCTCGCGCCACCTTGCCCGCCGCGATTTCGACGAAGCGCTGAAGGTGCTGGACAACGCCCTCGCCACGGAACACGCCACACGCCTTGACGATGCCCGGCTGTGGCAGCTTCGAGCCAAACAGGGACAGGCGAACGCCCTACTCGAAGGCGCCGCCGCCGCCGTCTCTGGCCGCAAGGTGGACAAGGCACGGCAGCTGCTCAAGGACTACCTCGCCCATGCCTACGCCGATCAGCAGCCGAAGGCGACGCTGCTGCTGGATGAACTGGCCCGTGCCACCGCCGACGACGAGGCCGTGAATCTGCTCGCACAGCTCCCGGAGGAAAAGCTGACGGCCTTCGCCGAATCGGGCCGTTTGGAGGACGGCGAGCAGCTGACCGATGAGGGGATGCGCGAGCTTTACAAGGACACGCTGCGCCGCCACCTGCCGAAGGAACTGGCGGTGCGCGAGTCCCGGCGTGAAGCGTTGCGAGCCGAGGTGAAGAAGCGCGAACGCGATCAGGCGGAGCGTGAGGAACGGCTGCGTGTGTCGCCGCTCTTTCAGGACGTGACGGCCTTCGCTACGAGCGTCCGCAAGCAGACCGTCGAACAGAACAAGCGGCGGCAACAGGAAGAGCGGGCGTTTGAAGAGTTCCTCCGGCAGACCAACGTCACCGATCCGGCCGAGCGCGAGAAGGCACGCCAGGCCATTCGCAGCGGGCGCGACGGCGAGGACGGCGCCGTTCAGATCATTCGCAAGAAAACGCAGGTGAAGAAGGATTACCGCCGATCGAAGGAATACGACCGGACGGACGAGGAGACGTTCGACCGCTTGGTCGATCAGGAACTCGATCGGCTGCTTGCTGAGGTTAAGGGAGCCCGCTAAGTTGCAAGCGGCGCAGATCGTTCGTCTCGCCGCATATTCCGCGATCTGCATCGCCGACTTCCATTGCTCAGTTGGCGCAGGAGCAGTATTGTCGGCACCGCGCTAGACGCGGCGATGACTGCCAGGACGGCGATTCAGAAGTTCGGATCGCGGGTTACTTCTCCATGACCTGCATTTGGATCGCGGAAGGGTATTTCGGCGAGCGATGTACCTGCTGGCGAGCCCATTGAAAGTCGCTCGTCCTTCGCCTCAAAGATGTTGGGGACGTATTTCTGCGGGTTACGGTCGATCAGGGGAAACCAGGTGCTCTGGACCTGCACCATGATCTTGTGCCCCTTGCGGAAACAGTGATGGCTCCAGTGCAAGTCGATGGTGTACTCATTCACCTCGCCGGGCACCACCGGCTCGGGTTTTTCAAAGCTCTTGCGGAAGCGGGCGCGCAGCGGTTCGCCGCTGATGAGAAGTTGAAAGCCGCCCATGCTCGGGTTCTTCTCCACCTTCTCCGGATAAACGTCGATCAGGCGCACGACCCAGTCGCAGTCGGTTTCGCTCGTGGCGGCGAAGAGGTGGGCCGTCAACGATCCGGCCACGGTCACGTCTTCGTCCAGCGGTTCGGTCTCGTAGGTCAGCACGTCGGGTCGATGTTGCGTGAAACGCTGGTCCTCGACCATCCACTCCTGCCATTCTCGGCCCGGGTAGGTCGGCGTGACAGGCCGCGGACGATACGGCACCGGCTTGGCAGGATCGGAGACGTACTCGTCAAATGCCGGCTTGGTCTCCGCCGGCAGCTTTGAACGCGAGCTTGCCGTTCGGTTGGAAGTAGAGCTTGCGGGTCACGGCTGTCTTCGGGGGCCAGCGCTCGTGCTCGACCCACTTGTTGCTGCCGGTCTGAAACATCAGGGCTTCCGGGAACTTCTCACCCTTGTCCTTGAGATGCCGGGCGAAGAACGCCGCCTGCACTTTGGCGGAAGTGTTTGCCCGTATCGCTGTCGAAGGTAACCTTGCCGAGTTTGTCTCCCGGCCCCGATTGCCAACCGCCATGATTCCAGGGACCGACGACCAGGAAATTCTGATCGTTCTTGTCGTGCAGTTCGAGCAGTTCGTAGGTCTTGAGCGGGCCGTAAAAGTCTTCCTGGTCGAACCAGCCGGCGACGTGCAGCGTCGGCACGGAGACACGCTTCAGGTAGGGGGCCGACGCCTGCTTCTTCCAGAAGTCGTCGTAGTTGGGATGCGCGACGAAATCGTTCCACGTCGGCATCTTGCCCTTGAAGTATTTCGGGTTGACGTTCGACAGCGCACCCAGCTTCAGATACCACTCATAGGTGTCGTAACGATCGAACGCGAAGCTGGCGTTGCTCTTGTCCGTCTCCATCATGGCGACGTACTCGAAGCCATAGCTGAGGCGAAAAGCGCCGTTGTGATGGAAGTCGTCGCCGAGGAACATGTCGGCGGGCGATGCCTGAGGCGACGCCGCCTTCAACGCCGGGTGCGGATCGAGCAGGGCCATCACCGTCAGCCAACCCGGATAGCTGATGCCGAGCATGCCGACGCGGCCGTTGTTGTTCGGCACGTTCTTGAGGAGCCAGTCGATGGTGTCGTTGGTGTCGGTGCCTTCGTCGATGGCTTTGGCGTCCTTCGGATCGCGCGGCGGACGCTGCATGACAAATTGCCCTTCCGACTTGTGGCGGCCGCGAATGTCCTGAAAGACGAAGATGTACCCTTCGTCCGCCATGTCCTTGAAGTATTCCTTCAACGCTTTCGGTCCGCGCGACTCGATGCCATAAGGTGTGCGCATCATGACGAAGGGCACCGGCGCCTTGTGTTCCTTCGGGGCGTAGATGATCGTGTGCAGTTTCACGCCGTCGCGCATCGGGATCATCTCGGCCGTGCGCGTGAACTGCTTGGCCTGTTCTTCAAGGTCTTTTGGCGTGACCACTTGGGCTGAGACAGGATTGGCGTAGAACAGGATGGCGAGCGAAAAGCAAATTCCAAGCGCCAGCATCGTGAAGTTACAAGTGCGTTTCATCGCTCGCCCTTTCTCAGAGTCAGGAAGACGGTTCCTTGATCGTCGGTTCGGCTTCATCGGGCAATTGGTCCCGTGAGCCGAGCGGGGTCGGAATACCGCTCGGTTCGCGGCACCTACTTTCGTTTTATGGGAGGTGGTTCAATACCGCCAAGCATTGAGGACATGGCAGAAGTTGGCAAAGGCAACTCCTGCTTGCTCCAGGTTAGCGATGGCCTTTACAATCTCGGCATGACTCATGTCGCGATCAGGATCATTGTCCTGATACACCAGCAAGATTCCCGAATGTGTGGAGTTCTTTTGATGCAATTCGAGAAAATCATCGGGATTTTTGGTGACGAGGACCAGACTGTTTTCGGCGGCGAAACGAAAGTGAACTTCATCATCCCTGCCCGTGGTTCCCGCCTGACGCGGTGTAACGACCTGATGGCCGGCGGCTTCCAGCAGTCTGACGAGTTCCTTGGCGTACGCGCAATCATCGAGGTAGATTTTTTGGCTCAAGAGGGTATCCTCGTTCGCCTACACGGCGTCGCTCTTCGCTGACTTCCATCTCGATCAGGTCACGCTGTTCCACATAATACGTCAGTGCTTCGTTGATGGCTGCCAGCGGCAGTTCTAGTTCCTCGCTGGCCTGTGCTGGTGTGTACCGGTTGCGCGGATCGTACTCACTAACTGTCCCACAGTAATATTGCGTCCCTTGATACTCAGCTGGCGTCGCCAGCGATGCGGTCGCGCAATGAGATACTGCCAGCGGGGCAAGTGCTTACCACTGCTTATTTCCTCTTCCAGGTGTTGAATGCGGTCCAACGCTTCGGCCAGTTGGTGCTGCATCTGTTCCAGTTCGGTCATGAAGGCTGCCTCGTTCGAGAAAAAGCAACGTCGACTTGTATCCGCCATGTGAAACGGGATATTCCCGTACACGCGAAGTAATCCGATGAAAGGGCTTATCCGAACAGATCCAGAATCAGTTGCCCCGTGGTCATGGGCCGCGATACGCCATCGTTTCCCAGGCGAAGATCGAGCGGCACGCCCCCAGGCACGGTAGATCGTGGCGCCGCGATCCTGGCCACCCTAATCTACCACGAGAGTGAGGCACTCGGTCAGCATTTTCTCGACATCCTTCCGACTCGTTTCTCGCAGCGGACCCGCCAGCGCAGCGCGATACAGGTTCGTGGCCCGGCTCGGATCGCCGGCCTTCTGATAGCAAGGAGCCGCACTGATGCGATGCGCGGCCGCTTCCAGGGTGTCGCCGTGAGCGTCCAGGATGGAGGCTCTTCGCTCCTCATACGTCGCAGCGGACGCTCAAAGCGGCTGAGCGGTTTCCGGCAAGCCCATCGTTGTCAGCGCCTGGGCCTTTTCGACAGAATCACCGACTTTTCCGCCATCCATTGCTCAACCTGACGCATTAGCAATCGTCCCCAATCAAGGAAGAAACAGTCGCCCGGTGCCGCGCACTCGATTGATGTCAAGCAGATATTCATACAGCCTTTCCAATACATGTTCGGCATAGTCCCGGCTTTTTCGGAACTCATTGAGATTGCCGATTGTGAACACCGGCAGGGAATTCGCCATGTTATGTTGGCGAATGGTAGTTTCCAGTGAATCCGGCGAGTCTTCGTTACGGTTGTTCGTTATCAACACAAGTTGCTCCGCTTGACACCGCTGCCAAATCTCCAGGTCGGGCGTTAGCCCCACATCCTCAAAATGAAAAAGAACCAGGCCGAGGGCCTCCCAGAACTCGGACCACCGTTCCGTTTGCATTTCCCGGACAAGATCCTCAACAGGCCCGATCAGGTGTATGTCAGCCAGGATGCCCTTCACCGTTTTTCTCCACTAGCGTTCGTCTCTTGATTTCCTTGAGCCTGGCAACACGCTGTTCCGTAGTGAGGTTTTCGTCCCGTTCGGCGAAGATTCCGCCGCGAGCCCGCTGGGCTTCGATCCCTTTGCGGATGAACTCCTCGGCCTTGCGATCTTTCTCCACCAACTCGTCGTGGTGGGCGTTTACGTACTCCGTCACCACATCGAATTCCTCGCGCGATAAGTGTGGGCATGATCTCGTGGATGGTGTCGAAATCGTGGCCACGGTGAAGATAGTAAAAAACGTCCAGCACGGTGATCCGCGTTGTCGACAGCTGCGGTCCGCGACCACGATCAACGATCAATAGCGTTTCGGTATTCATGTCATCTCTCCCGCGAAAGACGCCAGTCCGTCTAGCATTTTACCCAGAGAGCCCACGAACGGCAGATCCATTTCCGCTAAACAACCGCGGAAGGGGGGGACGTGAGCTGCGTCTTTTTCCTCCTCTCGCGTCGTTATCCAAACAGATCCAGCAACGGCTGTCCCGTGGTAATGGGCCGCGACACGCTGTCCTTGCCCAGTCGAACTTCGAGCGGCACTCCCAGCGCATGGTAGATCGTCGCGCCGAGGTCCTGGGCCCGCACCGGCCTGTCCTTCACATACGCCCCGATCTTGTCCGATTCGCCGTAGACCGTGCCGCCGCGGATACCGGCGCCGGCCAGGATGGCGGAATAGCAATCCGGCCAGTGAAGCCGGCCCGGCGCACCTTGCGTGTTGATCTTCGGAGAACGTCCGAACTCGCCCATCACCACGACCAGGGTCCTCTCCAGCAGGCCGCGCTGATGCAGGTCGCCGAGCAACGCGGAAAGTGCTTCATCGAGACGCGGCAAGCACCAGCCCATGCCATAGGAACCGTCGCCGAAGGCGTTGCCCATGCCCATGTGGCCGCCGTGCATGTCCCAGCTCGAACTGGGCGCTCCGCCGCCACCCGACGGAGCCGCGCCCGTCCAGCCATTGACGGTGACGAACCCGACTCCCGCTTCGACAAGCCGGCGCGCCAGGAGCAGGTTCTGCCCCAGCGGATGCCGGCCGTAGCGGTCGCGCACCGTCACAGGCTCTCGTTCCAGGTCGAACGCCTGGCGGCCTTCCGGCGCGGTCGTCAGCTCGAAGGCCTTCTGGTATAAATCCTGCCATTCTTTCGTGACGCGATTGCCCTCGTCAGGATTCAGGCTGCCCAACAACCGGCGGCGTCCCTGCAATCGTTCAGGCTCCGTCGAGGCGAACAGATCGGGAGCTTTGAACCCAGGCATGGCCGGGTTGTTGGCGGCTGAGCCGACGAATAGCGGGCCGTGAACGACGCCGAGGTGGCCGCCCGTGCCGATGTTCGGGGCGCAGAAGACGGGATCGCCGACGCATTTGATCAGCCAGACGTAAGGGGCGACATTGCGCCGGCTAGGGCGCAGCTTGGCCAGCACGGAACCCAGGTACGGCGAGTCGAGCAGGCGCGCCCGCCTGGCCGCTCAGAAGGTGGTGCATGGCGTCGAAATGGTTGCTGATGTTGCCGACGTGCGTCATCGACCGGATCAGGCTGAAATGCCGCGTCAAGTTCGCCAGGCGCGGATGAAGCTCGCTGATGCGCATGCCGGGAACCGTCGTGGCAATCGGCTTGTACGGGCCGCGAATTCCGTCCGGCGCCGCGGGCTTCAGGTCCCACGTATCGAGGTGGCTGGGCCCGCCGCACAGCAGGATGAAGATGCAAGACTTCTCGGCGGCACCACCGCGAAACGATTGATTGGCGCCGACGCTCGCCGCAACCAAGCCCGGCGTGGCCAGGTTCAAGACGCCCAGACCGCCGGCCTGAAGAAGTTGGCGGCGAGAGATCAGGGTGGCAGGTCGCTGCTTAGCGCTCATGGAAGCTTCCCTGGAAGGCGAGTGGAGGGCGGGCAGGTAGGTGTCGAGACACCGCTTCGATCCTCGGACAGAGATTCTCAGAAGATAATCCACGCCGAGGTTGTTGTCCATCAAAAACATGCAGGTTTGGCGTGTGGCCTCAAGCCACGGCCAGGGACTCGATCATCTCGACTTCTTTAACCGTCAGGCGGAAATCGAAGGCCTCGAGATCGGCTCGCATGTGCTCGGGATCGGTGGTCCCGGTCAGAGGGATCATGCCGGCGTCGAGGGCGAACCGGAAAACAATCTGGCTGACCGTGCGGCCGTGGCGTTTGGCGATTCGAGCCAGTTCGGGACGGGCCAACACTGCTCGGTTGGCGGTCAGCAACGAGAAGCCCTGGTAGACCAGCCCGTTGGCGGTGCAGAACTCTCGAACGCGGCGGTCCCATCCCCGGACGGCGTAGCAGCGGTTCTGGACGAACCGTGGTCGGACACGCGCCTCCTGGCAAAGGCGCTGCAGCTGTTCGAGAGAGACGTTGCTGACGCCGAGCAAGCGCGCCCGGCCGCTGTCGTGGATGGCTTCCATCGCTCGCCAAGCCGCCCAGTCGGCCGGAGTAAGGCCGACGCGCTGGCTGGGGCCGTGCAGCAGGAAAGCATCGATCGTCTCGGTGCTCAGATGCGCCAACGAGCTGGCGAACGACTGCTCGACCTGAGTCGGAATCGGGGCCTTCGGATCGTAGGGCAGGCGATGATCCTGTCCTGAGCGAAAGGTGAACTTGGTTTGCAGGAACAGGTCCTTGCGTACCACCAAGCCGCTGTCGACGGCCGCCTCAATCGCTTGTCCGACCGCAGCCTCGTGGTAATGGCGGCGTTGGTTGGCGGTATCGATGCCTCGAAAGCCGTGTTGCAAAGCTAACGCCGTCAGAGGCTGCGTTTCGTCCTCTTTCCACGCCGTACCGTACAGGAATCGCGGCACTCGAAGACCTTCGATCGACAAAGTCCGGTCGGACATCGATAACTCCTGCTCGACAAGTTCCCGCTCAATTGCAATTCCAGGCGCTATCGGCGTGCGCGAAAAGTGGAGCCGTTTCTAGCACCAAATGGTAACAGAGGCCTTTGGTGTTCGGGAAGAGGAGCGACCGTTGAGCGAGCCGCCGGGCTTATCCCGGACGGATTGCAAATCCGTCCTACCACGGTGTTACCTCTCCGGTGCCCCTTTTGAACCATGCCTTGGCGGGCACCTTTCGTATCGTCATGCGCAACGTTATTTCTTGGAGAGACATATGGTCAGAAATGACGATCCTGGGCACCGTTCGATCCACCAGCCGTCCGTCAGGGAGAATGAGTAGTCGTTTCGTAGTCCACATAAATGACCTCCACGATTCCTGAAGCCATTTGCGAGCCATCGACGACGAAACGAAAGGAGTAGACCGCTCTTCCGGCGATGAAGGCGTACTCGTACTCGAACCGATACGACTCATGTGCTACCGGATAAACTGCCAGGAAATGATCGGCATTATCGCCAAGATCTCGTGGCGCAGGCGTCGAGGATCTCCTGACGCCTCACTTCGGGCAGGGAGTCGACGCCGTAAATGTACAGTTCTACGTCTTCCGCGATGCGGACGAAGTATGCCACCCGTCACCCCCTGTGTCCCCTGCGAGAGGCGCGGATCTGCTCGGCGGTCTTGTAACGACCCTCCGCGACGGCCTGTGCGCCTTTTTCGAGTCGGGCGGCATCGATCGGCGGTTTGGGGCGGTTGAGGAAAGATTGCATCCTCTCTATGGCACTCCTGACTTCCGCAGTTTCCTTCTCCGCAATCTGAAGTTCGCCCATCATCTCCGGCAAGGCCCCGGCGGCGACGGCCACATGCTCCCACAGGCCGCGGGCTTTCTGCGCGAGGACAAACCAGGACTCGACGACACTCCGAGTAACTTCCACGACCTGGCGTGCTTCCTCGCCCGCCATGCCGCCTTGGATCACCCGCAGTGCATCTTGCCACATGGCGAGTAGGTCAGGCCTCTGACTCAAGACGAAGCTGGTTAGGTTCTTTGCCGCCCTTGCCCCTCGGCGTCGTACAGAGCCCTCATCTGGGGGTGTTTCCTGGGTTGCTGCCGCCTTGAGTTTTCTGGCGAAATCCAGCAGGAAAAGCACCAACTCAGCAGGAACGTCTTCGGGCGCATCCCATGAACGATGGTGTTCCGCAGACCCAGGCATTGAAAAAGAGTCGAGGTTACGGTGCTGTCTGACGAACCCGTTGCCGCGAGCCTCACGATAAGTTCTCGCGGAGTGAATCTGCTTGGTTCCAGGCCTTGCTGCCGAAAGAATTCTCGGGCAGCGGCTTCCACGGCCGCCCACGCTATCAGCAGTGCGGAACGAAAAGCCGACGCCTGCATGAGTGACTCGGCTTCCAGAAAGAGAGAATCGACGTAATCAAGCCCGGCGTCAGAGGAAGTCATGATCTTCGGGTCATCCCCCTGCCACTTCACCTGGAAAAGGACGACCTCCCTTCCCTTGCGGGCTATAGCGTCGATCTGGCCGCCCTGGAGGGCAAAATCGGGCAGATCCGCCTCCTCCGGCCGGATTTTGACATCGTACCCCCGAGCCTTGTATTGCTCGGTGAGGGCCGTGAGCGTGCTTGGCTCGTTCATGACTCTCCTTGGGTGAAAGTGGCCGGGGCGACGTTTACGATCATAATACCACGCCGGAAATAAGGCAACCATTCGGTTCATCGTCACCTTTCGGTGACCTAACTCCTGAATCTCCGTGCGTTTGGTGCTTCCGGTGCGTTCGGCACGCTTGCCGAAGCCCCGCGCCCTTAATAAGTTACGGTGAAAGTGCGATTCGCCATGCGCACTTTCTACGGTTTAGGTACGCTCGCCTGTTGAATACATTGGCCGGCGAACCGGCTGCGTGAGCGGCTGGTTGGACCGCGAAGCAGCCGGTTCGCCCCATCCCACTGTTCGCATTCCCGTATGTCTCTCGTCGTCAACAACCTCGGCAAAGACTATCCGACGCGCTCCGGCCCGCTGACCGTGTTGCGCGGCGTCAATCTGGATTTGCAGCGCGGCAACGCCCTCGCTGTGATGGGGCCGTCCGGCTCGGGGAAGAGCACGCTGCTGCACATTCTCGGCACCCTCGATCGGCCGACGGCCGGCAGTGTGCGGCTCGACGGGCAAGATCCGTTCGCCCTTTCCGAGCGCGCTCTCGCCGACTTCCGCAACCGGCACATCGGGTTCATCTTCCAGGATCATCACCTCTTGCCGCAGTGCTCGGTGCTGGAGAACGTCCTTATCCCGACGCTGGTCAGCAACGGCAGCCCCACCGAATATAGGGCGTTCGCACGGCAGCTGCTGGAGCGCGTCGGGCTGGCGGCACGGCTGGACCACCGGCCGGCCGAGTTGTCCGGCGGCGAGCGGCAGCGCGTCGCCGTGGCCCGCTCGCTGGTGCTGAAGCCGGCACTGCTGCTCGCCGACGAGCCGACCGGCAACCTCGACCGCACACGTGCCGCGAGGTCGGTCAACTGCTGCTCGACCTGCACCGCGAGCAGCAGACCATCCTCATCGTGGTGACGCACAGCAAGGACCTGGCCGACACCTTCCCGCGCACCCTGCTCATGGACGACGGCACGCTGCACGCCGTGGATGGCAAGTCACCGGACGAGAGGGTCACCGCATGACGCCGGCGCGATTGGCCTTCCGTAATCTCGGCTATCACTGGCGCGGCAACGTCGCCGTCTTTCTCGGCGTTGTCGTCGGCACGGCGGTGCTGACCGGGGCGCTGCTGGTCGGCGATTCGCTGCGCGGCAGCCTGCGGCAGCTCACGCTGGAACGGCTCGGCTGGGTCGATCGTGCTTTGGTCGCGCCACGCTTCTTTCGAGCGAAACTCGCTGACGGACTGCCTGCGGAGCGAGCGGCTCCCGCGATCCTGCTTCTGGCGACGGCGGATCGACCCGGCGGCGGCCGCGTGCGCCGCGTCACGCTGATGGGCGTCGATAGCCATTTCGGCGTTCCGCACCTGGAGGCCGACGCCGTCGTGCTGAACGCGGCCGTGGCCCAGGAGTTGAAGGTTGAGCCGGGTCAGTCGGTGACGTTCCGCGTGCAGAAGGCCAGCAATGTGCCGCGTGAAAGCCTCCTCGGCGAGCGCGAGGATGCGGACGTGTTCAAGTCGTTGACGTTCCGCGTCGCCGCCGTGCTGCCGGAAGCCGATCCAGCCGGCCGCTTCAATCTGCAGCCGACACCGGAGGCGCCGCGCAATGCGTTCGTGCCGCTGGCCGCGCTTCAGGAAGCGCTCGAACTTCCGGGGCTGGCAAACGCCCTCCTTATAGGCGAACCGCGCCGGGCTTGAAGGAGGCATTCCGCGACGCGCTCGACCTGGAAGACTGGGGCTTGCGGCTCGCCAGTCCTGCCACAAAGGTCAAGACGCTCTTCAAGCGCTACCAGCACGAGAGTGGCGAGGCCAGTGACCGCCCGCTTCGCGCTTCGGAGTGGTGGAAGGGAAAGCAGGAGGGACGCCAGCAGTCGATGTTCGCCACAACCTTCGCGTGGGGCATCCTGGGAAAAGAGAAGGGAGAATCGTTCAAGCGCGAGGACCTTTCCCACGAACGAGTCGAGAAGTTCTTCCGCGAGCGCTATCCGTATTTGAGCCTGGAAAGCCGGCAGCTCATCCTCGAACCCGCGATTGCGAAGGCCGCCCTGGAGGCCGCGGACGACGCCGGACTGCGTGCCGCGCCGACGCTGGTTTACCTGTGCAAGATCAGTGCGGGCCAGAAGAAAGTCACCGGCATCATCGCCGCTCTCGACCCGACGCAGACGCCGCCGCTGGGGCCGTTCCTGCCGCCGGGCAAGACAGAACTCGCCGATGACGAAATCGCCCTCGTCGATTGGACTCTGCAGCCAACGCTCTTGCCGCTGTCGCCGGGAGCCGAGGTCACGCTGCTCTACAAGCCGCCGGAACATCAGCCGGAGAAGCTCGACAACCGCACGGCGACCTTCCGTTTCGCCGGTGTCGTTCCGCTGAAGGGCGCCGCCGACGATCCCGATCTCACGCCGCCCTTCCCCGGAATGACCGACAAGGAACTGCTAAGCTCGTGGAAGCTGCCGTTTCAGGACAACAAGGAATGGAACAAGGACGCCGTTCGGCTGCAATACGGCACCCTCTACTGGAGCGAGCAGCGCACCACGCCGAAGGCCTACATCACGCTGGCGGCGGGCAAAAAGCTGTGGGCGAGCCGCTTCGGCGATCTCACGTCGATCCGCCTGGCACCGCGGGAAGGCACCGACCTGGACGGCGCCGCCCAGCGTTTCCGCGCGGCGTTGCGGAAGCGGCTCGATCCCGACGACGGCGGTCTGGCGCTGATGTCGGTCAAGGAAGACGCCCTGAAGGCCAGCGTCGGCGGCACCGACTTCGCGGGACTGTTTCTCGGCTTCAGCTTCTTCCTGATCGCGGCGGCGCTCTTGCTGGTCGGATTGCTGTTCCGCTTGAACCTCGACCGCCGCGGCGCCGAAGTCGGCATCTTGCTGGCGACCGGTTATCGACACGCGGCAGTGCGGCGGTTGCTGTTGATGGAAGGCACGGTGCTGGCCGTCCTCGGCGCGGCGGCCGGTCTCGGCGTGGCCATCGGCTATGCGGCGGTGCTGATCCGCTGGTTGGGGGCCGTCTGGCCGGGCGGAACCTTGCGTTCGTTCCTTCAGCCCCACGTCACCGGAATGAGCCTGGCGATGGGATTCGGTGCGTCGTTCCTCGTGAGTCTGCTGACGATCCTGTGGGCGGTACGCGGCCTCGGCAAGGTGGCGCCGAGCGCGCCTGCTGGCCGGCCAGACGACGTCCGACGACACGGGACGGAGCGAGAAACGGACCTGGGGCTGGAAGATCGCGGCGATCGCCAGCATGGGTGCCGTCGCGCTGCTGACGGCAGGTCCGTTCGTTCAGGATCACGAGGCGAAGGCCGGCACCTTCTTCGGCGCGGCGCCCTGCTGCTGACGGCGGCGCTCGCGGCACTCTCCGCCTGGATGCGCAAGCGGCGTCATGCGAATGTCGATGGCGGATCGTTCGGCGTGGAGCGGCTCGGTGTCCGCAATGCCGCACGCAATCCGACGCGCAGCATGTTGACGGCGGGGTTGCTGGCGTCGGCCGCGTTCCTGATCGTCGCCGTCGAAGCGTTCCGCCGTTCCGCCGACGCCAGCACGGTCGGCAGCAATATTCCCAGCGGCGGCTTCGCCTTGATCGCCGAATCGGACCTACCGGTGTTTCAGGACCTCAACAGTCCGAAAGGCCGCGACGAGATGCGGTCGAAGCTCGTGGCCCACTATCGCCAGCAAAACGACCGCGACGCCGAGCGCCGGGCCGATGAGGAGATGTCGCAGCTGGAGCGCGTCCGTATCGTCTCCCTGCGCGTCCGCGCCGGCGACGATGCCAGCTGCCTCAACCTCTACCAACCGCGGCAGCCGCGAATCTTCAGCGTCCCGACAGAACTGATTGAGCGCGGCGGATTCGCCTTCGCTTCCCGGCCGGCCGATGGCTGGAAGGCCCTGGAGCGCCCCGGTGAACCATTCGCCGCGTTCGGAGAGCAGAACACCGTCGTCTGGATGCTGAAGAGCGGCCTGGGCAAGACGCTGGAAGTCCCGGACGAAAACGGAACGAAGCGGGCGCTGCGCATCGACGGCCTGCTTGCAGGACAGCGTCTTTCAGAGCGGACTGCTGGTGTCGGAGGCGAACTTCCTGAAGCTGTATCCCAATCATGCGGGATACAATTTCTTCCTGATCGAAACGCCGCCGGGGAAGGAGACCGCGGTCAAGACGGTGCTGGAAACCGCCCTCGCCGACCGCGGTTTCGAGGTGACGCCGACGGCCCAGAAGCTCGAAGCGTACCTGGCCGTCGAGAATACGTATCTTTCGACGTTTCAGGCGCTCGGCGGCCTGGGACTGCTGCTCGGTTCGCTCGGGCTGGCGGTGGTGCTGCTGCGCGGCGTCTGGGAGCGGCGGGCGGAGCTGGCCCTGCTGCGGGCGCTGGGTTATCGGCGCGGCACGCTCGGCCGGCTGGTGCTGGCGGAGAACGGCTTCCTGTTGCTGGTCGGTCTGGCGGCGGGCACGGCGTCGGCGCTGCTGGCGGTCGCTCCGCATGTGCTGGGTGGTCCCGGCAGCGTACCGTGGCTCGACCTGGCGGCGCTGCTGGGGTTGGTCCTGCTGGTGGGGCTGCTGGCCGGAGCGCTCGCCGTGGCCGCGACTCTGCGAGCGCCGTTGATTCCGGCGTTGCGGCGCGAGTGACGGAAGGTGTCGCGATCTGGATGCGGGTCGGCGGGTGGACATCGCCATTGATCTCCAAGAGGAGTGACTGATGGAATTTAAGTTGTGGCATGCGTTCGTGCTGGGTGCCGTCCTGTCCTGGGGCGTCTACGTCCCGATTCTGCATGAAGGGCAGACGAACATGGGCGGCGACAAGAAGACGAGTTCGATGCGCGGTTTCCTCTGCGTCGGCCTGGCCTACTTCCTGACGGCGGTGCTCATTCCCGTGGCGATCATGCTGCTACGCGGCCAGACGATCGAGTTCTCGGCCTACGGCGCGACCTTCGCCACCGTGGGCGGTGCCTTCGGGGCGGCGGGTGCCCTGTGCATCATCCTGTCCATCGGAGCGGGGGGCAGTCCCCTGTATATCGCCCCGCTCGTCTTCGCCGGCGCTCCGATCATCAATGCCATCGTCGGCCTGTTGTGGAAGACGCAAGAGGTGCCAGGTCCGCTGTTCTTCGTCGGCATCGTGCTGGCGGCGGTTGGGGCATTCCTGGTGTTGTACTCCAAGAGCGACCTCGACCGCAAGAAGGCGTCTCACGGCAAGCCGCCCGCGGCGGCCGTTGCCGCCACCCCGTCGGCCGCAGTCCCGGTGCCGGAGAAGAAACCATGACGCCGCAGCAGGCCGTCGAGCGCCTGGGCACCGTGTTGGCCCACGCCTGGATGGTGCGGACGTTCCTGAAGCACGCCGACGAGATTCAGGACGACGCCGACATGATCGAGGTGCCGCGGACGATCTTCGACTACATTCGCGCCACGGAACCGGCGGCACAGAGCGGCGACACGACCGAGTTTCTCCATCGCATTCGGGGGAAACTGACGAAGCTGCGTCGCGCCGCCGAGTATTTCGCCGCGGATTACAAGCGTGTGTCGGACCACACGAATTTTCTGATGGCGTCGCTGTCGCTGTCGGGCTGCGTGCGTGAGATTGAGGAGATATTGGCGGCGATCGACAACAAGAGTTGAATGGCTGTTTGCGGCTTAACTGAGCACGCTGCGCCAGCAAGTGCCCACTTGCTGGCGCAGCGTACTCAGCGGCGTCAGTTCACCGACGGCGTGAGGTTGCGCGGCATCTGCCGGCCGCTGAAGCGAATGTACTTCGTCTCCGGCGGTTGCAGCGACCAGATGACGGTCAGCAGACCGATGTGCGTGTCCTCGAAGTAGATGACGTTCGCCGGCCGACCGCCCATCGTGACGGCGCCGTGGACGAATTGTTGCTCCACCAGCCGCACCAGCCGGAACTCGATGGCCAGCGTCGCCAGGCCGCTGTCCTTGAAGAGCTGCTTGCCGACCTCCGCCAGGATCGACTCGAGAAACGGCACGCGCCCCGTCTCTCCCAGCCCCATGAACGCCACGTCCTCGCCGAAGTGGTCGAAGAAATAAACCATCACTTCCGAGAAGTTGGTCGCCGTGGCCAGCTTGTCCTTCAACGTTGCGAGCAGCGCCAGGTCCATGTCAGCGCTCCTGAATAAGGATGAGCCTCTACCCTGATGGACACCTTATTCGTCCGGCGACGGCGAGTCAAAGGGTCGCTCCGCAATTGGCGTGTGCCGAACGGTGATGATTCAGACCAGCACCAAAGCGATTGGGCGAGCGGCGGAGCTTGTCCCCGCCGTCCGGACTGCCGGACTGTCAGCACCGCGACGAGAAGGAGCCGCCGACCCTCGAATTGCCATCAGCCGAAATTGATCTTGACGCCATTCGAGCCGTCGTTATCCTATCGGCCACTCGGTGGATCATATCTCAATCGGGGCATAGGGTCCGCATTCGCGGAAAAAAGGGGGAAAACATGCGCGTACAGATTTGGACGGCGGCGCTGCTCGCCGCTCTGGGATTCTCGTTGCGAGCGCCGGCGGCGCCGATCCAACTCGTCGCCGCCGCGGGTCAGGGATCGACCTCGACACCGGCGTCGCTCTTCCAGAGACTGAGCTTGCCTTCGTTCCTGGTCCCCAGCTCTTCGGTGACCTCGATCAACCCGTCGATGCCGTCGATCTACAATGCGCCCGCTTACTCCAGCTCGGCTCCGATCCCGATGGGGAGTAACGGTGCGCCGACCATGGCGTATTTCCAGCAATTCGGCCTAAGCGCGCGCCCGCGGCCCAGTGACAGGGGTTGCCACACAGGATCACGTAGAACCGAATCATCGTTTTTCGATTTGATGATTCGGTTCTACACGATCCTGTGCGGGTAGCCCACCCTTCCGTATTCATTTCCCTTTCTTCCCATTTTTCTGGTTGTGCAGGCGTGCTGCGCGGGATAGACTATCTCACATCGGGGAGTATCAGTTCCGTAACGAGATCGAGAGGATCGTATCATGCGACAGTTGCTTCGCGCCGCCGCCCTGGCTGTACTGGCATTTTGCGTGCTTCCACTGTTCGCCGCCGATGAAGTCAAGAAGACGGACGACAAGAAGACGGACGACAAGAAACCCGTCATGGTCTCAGCCGGGTCGATGACCGGCAAGATCCTAAACGTTGACGAGACCAAGCGGACACTGAAAGTGCGGCTCGAATACCCCGAAGTCAACCAGGGTGAGGCGCAAGCCATCGCCAACGACCAGAGGCAGATCCAGGTCGTCCTGGCGACGGAGAAAAATCCCACCAATCGCGCCAACCGAATTGCCCAACTTCAGCAGAGCATCGCCAACCACACGGCGAAGCTCTACAAGCAGTCGTCCAAGGACGTCGATCTGGAGTCGATCGAGGAACCGAAAGTCCGCCTCGCCAACCCGACGCCCAAGTTCGACGAGAAGGGCAACCCGATCAAGTACACCGCCAAGGAGCTGAAGGAACTGAAGGGCGACGACACGAAAACGGTCGGCTACCCCGCCGTGTTCGGCGATCTGCGCAAAGACCAGATCGTGAAGATCGACTTCGTGAAGAAGAAGGGGACGCCCATGCTGCCGAAGCCCACCGATCCCGCCAAGGCCAAGGATGTCGATAAGCAAACGGTGGACGATCTGATGTCCGAATACGCGCCGAAAATGTCCATGATTGTCGTTCTCATGGACCCGCCGTCCGCCAAGTGAGCCAATCTGCCGAACGGGCCGGAGGTAGTCTTCGGCCCAGAGTTCGGTTGTGGGCCTGGTTCAAATGGGGCACCGGAGGGGTAACACACCGGTAGGACGGATTTGCAATCCGTCCGCCATCGCCCGGACGGATTGCAAATCCGTCCTACCAAGTGTGTTACCCGCCTTTGAACCATGCCCGGTTGTGTTTCTCCCACGCACCCGTTCTTCCCTGCCACGGTCGGAGTGTCGTCATGCTTGCTCATCGCACCGCTTGCTGCCTGCTGATCTTGACGGCTGCACAAGTGTTGGCCGCCGATCCCGACGAAAAGGAAAAGGACAAGGACAAGGAAAAAGCGCCGCCGCCACGGCTCGTCACAACGGGACAAGCCGTCGGCACGATCAGCGACTGGAACGAAACCGAGGGGAAGTTCACCCTGCACATCAAGGTTCGCTATGCTGAGGCGAACGCGCAGGCCCAGCAGAGCTACGCTCAGGACCTGCAAAACCTTCAGACGCGCCAGCTGCAAATCCTCCAGAACAAGAATCCCGTTCAGCGCCAGAAGGACCTCGTCAAGCTGTTCCAGGATATGGCCAATCTCCAGAACAAGCCGCAGAACTTCTATGAGATGAAGGAGAAGGAAGTCACCGCCGAGGTGGTGCTGGCCGACGACGTGAAGGTGCGCGTAGCCTCGCCCCCCGCCGCTTTCGACGACAAGGGCAACGTCAAGGCGTATACCCCGCAAGAGTTGAAAGATCTGAAGGGCACGGGCGAGGACGCGAAATTGCCCGGCTACACCGCGGAAAGAGACAGCATCCGCAATGGCCAGATGGTCATGATCACGACCGGTTACAAGGTCGGAGCGAAAGACCCGGTTCCGGAAGCCGAGAAGAAACCGGACCCTCCTCCGGAGAAGAAGCCGGATGCACCTGAGAAGAAGGCTCCGCCGAAGCCCAAGGTGGTCACGATCGTGATCCTCTCCGAACCGAAGAATTAGACAACCATTTCATAAGTTCGCCGTTAATCCGTGGGGCAGACACTCCTGTCTGCCTGGCCACGGCAGACAGGAATGTCTGCCCCACGAAAAAACCCATCCTATCTTCGGAGTCGAACGATGCGCACCTGGACCTTTGCCATCGCCCTCTGTCTCTCCGCCGCTGCTCACGCGGAGGAGAAAGACAAGAAAAAAGGCGATGCCGAGAAGCTGCAAGGCACGTGGCAGACGGTGAAGCTCGAACTGAGCGGCATGGTCATCCCGGACGAAATCACCGCCAACCTGAAGTTCGAACTCAAGGGGGACAAGATCATCGTCAAGGGCGTTGCGGAGGTCATCAAGGAATACGCGGAGATGACGTTCAAGCTGGATGCGTCCACGACGCCGAAATCGATCGATCTCAAGGTCGGCGCCGGAGCGAAAAAAGGCGACGACGTCGAAGCGATCTACGAGTTCACGGGCGCCGATGAGCTGAAGATCTGCGGCCAACTCGTGGGCAAAGAACGGCCGGGCGAGTTCTCCACGAAGGAGGGCGACAACCGGGCGTATGTCATCCTGAAGCGCGAGAAGAAGTAACCGCTTCGCCGCTTGCGGCTTATCCGTGGTTCTTAGGAACGCTGATGAAATAACTTCCATGCCAAACGCTACGCTCTTGGTCGCGTAGCGACCCTCTGACGGTAGACCGGCCTTTCAAGGCCGGTATTGCGATCGAGCCAAGCGGTGGCGTCGCGTAGCGACTCTTGAGATGTCGCACCAGCCGGGGCAGTTCACGTGTCGCTACGCGACACACACTGTTCCTGCTGATCTGCACCGGGCGTTGAAACGCCCGGCTACCGTCAGAAGGTCGCTACGCGACCGAGTAGGACTCCAGCCACAATTTCATTTGGCACGGAAGTTATTTCGTCAACGTTCCTTAACTGAGCACGCCGCGCAAGCAAGTGGACACTTGCTTGCGCGGCGTGCTCAGCCGGCGAAGTGCCCTTCGTACAACTCTTCATACGCTGCCACCATCCGCCGCACATTGAAATGCTGTTCGACGCGCAACCGGCCCGCAGCGCCCATCGCGCGGCGCAAGTCGGGGTTTCGTCGAAGGCGCACTAACGCGGCGGCCAGCGCCGGCGGATCGGCCGACGGCACCAATAGCCCTGTCGCGCCGTCCGACACCACTTCAGGATTGCCGCCGACTCTTGTTGCCGCCACCGCCAGGCCGCTCGCCATCGCCTCCAGCAGCGTCAAGGAGATGCCCTCGGACAGCGACGGCAAGACGAACAGTCCGGCCCGCTTCAGCAGATCGGGTACGTCGCGCACCGATCCGAGGAACGTCACCGCGCTGCCGAGGCCGAGCTGCTCCGTCGTTTGACGCAGGGCAGCCATGCACACGCCGTCGCCGGCGATCTCCAGACGAAAAGCCGGATCGTCGCGCAGCACCAGGGCCGTCGCCTTCAAGAGCGTTGCCATGTCCTTTTCCGGGCTGAGCCGCGCCACCGTGACTGCGGGCCCCTCCGGGTTGTACGCCGGGCGGAAACGATCCAGGTCGATGCCGTTACGGATGAACGTCACCTTACGGCTGCTGACCCCCTGCGCGATCGCCACACGGGCACTATCGCTTGAGACGCAGACGAAGCGGTCGGTCAGCAGGGCCAGCAGATTGACGCCGAGAGTTTGCCGGCGCGAGAGCCGTTGTGCCAGGCCATAGTGTCGGGTGTGGATGACGCGCCGAACGCCGGCGAGGAGAGCGGCGGGAGTGGCATGGAGATGCGGCCGATTGTCGTGTGTGTGAACGACGTCGGCCCCCCAGCGGCGGAACAGCTGCGCAAGCCGCAGAACCAGGCCGGGGTGCAGCCCGGTCGGCGTGTCCATCGTCGTGACCGGCCAGCCGAACGCCTCAATATCCTCGGCCAGCACGCCGCGGCCGCCGAGGGAAACGATCATCAGCTCGAAGCGCTCGCGGTCGGCATGACGGGCGAACTCGACGAGCAGTTTTTCTTGCCCGCCCACGTCCAGCCCCAGGGTGATGTGCGCCACGCGGAGGCGGCGGCGTGTGGTCGTCATCGAATTTTCGCGCCAGATGACGTTTCGCGGCGGGTGGCACGCCCTGAGGTACTCCGAAGGGCGTGCAAGCTACCCCCACGCCCTTCGGAGTACCTCAGGGCGTGCCACCCGGCGGCCAACGTAAGTTGCATATTTGCCGGAGTAATCAACGGGAAACTCACCGTTCGGCCAGCACTTCGTTCAAGCGCGGCAGCAGCAATTGAAGGAACTCGACCGCCGGATCGTGCTCCATGCGCTCGACCCGTGAGGACGTTTCGCGGACAATGTAGAGCTTGTAGACGTAGGGTTGATCGGCCAGCGACCAGCGGGGGCTGTCCGGCGCTCGCCATTCGTTGCCGGCCTTCCACGACCAGAAGATGCGCAGCTGCTCTTTCCCGCCCGGCTGGGGGCGCTCGAAGCGCGAGGTCCAGAATTGCGCCCGGCTGCCGTCGCTCAGCGTGATGGGAACGTGGACCGCGCCGCCGGACTGCTCGTAGCCGGTAGCGAGGTAGCAGTGTTCAGGTCGATGAACGGCCATCTGGCCCGACGGCCCCACCAGGAGGCTGACGAAGAGCGCGGTGCCGTTGCCGTCATGGACGTAGCGGCGAACACACGAGCGGGTGGCGCCGGCCATGTCCACGACGTTCTGCGGCAGCTCGATCACGTGGGAACGCCAGCGGCCGAGGTCGCCGGGAAAGTCGTCGATTCGCTGCATGGCCCGATCCAGGTCCGGCGACGGTTCCCAGCGGTGCGTCCAGACGCCGTGGACCATGCCGGTCCCGGCGACGATGGCAAGACCGATCAGAATCGCGGCAGAGCGACGCATGAAAACCTCGATGGGAAGGGGGCAGTACCGAGTATTGAGTACTGAGTACTGAGTACTCGGTACTCGGTACTCGGTACTCGGTACTCGGTACTTAGTCCCTTCTGACCCCTGACCCCTGACTAATTCCGCACCCGCAGTGGATACGGTTGGATGCCGTAAGAGTTGACAGTCTCGCCGGTGACGACGGCGCCGAGGATCGGAATGTCGATCGAGGCGAGGCGCTGCTGGGCGGCGTAGATCGCGGGTAGGCGGCTCACGTTGTGCAGCACCGAGAGGATCACCGCGTCGGCGTGTTGGCCGATCATCATCGCGTCGGGCACCGGCAGCACCGGGCTGACGTCGATGACGATGAAATCGTAGTCCTCCTTGAGATGACCGAGAATCTGGCCGACTTCCTCCTGGGCCAGCGCCTGCAGCGCGTGGGCGTCGCACTTGCCGGCGGGCAACAGGGCCAGGCGCGGCAGCGATGTCGGTTTGATCGTCTCATCGGCCGTGGTCTCGCCGCGCAGCACTTCACTCAGGCCGGGACCGTCGGGCAGGTTGAGCTGGGTGCTGGCCCCGGGGTTGCGTAGGTCGGCGTCGATCAGCAGGGTATTACGCCAGCCGCGGGCCAGGCTGGCGGCCAGGTGGCAGGCCAGCGACGTTTTGCCCTCGCCGCCGCCGGCGCTGGCGACCAGAACGACGCGGATGCCGTCGGTCTGCGCGGCGCGGAGCAGAACGGTACGCAGCGCATCGACCGATTCGAGGAGCGGGCTTTCTTCAGGCGGGTAGCTGCCGTTGGCTTCGGGCAATGGCCGGCGGGCCGCCTCCGGCATCGAGGGCAGGGTGCCGACGACCGGGATGCCCAGCCCGTGCGTCACGTCTTCCGTCGAATAGAGGCGCCGGGAACGGAACTCCACGAACGCGATGCCGAGGAACGTCACCGCGAACAGCGACAGGCCCACCGTGCCGGCGACTTTGATCTTCTTGTCGAGTTTCTGCTCGGTCGGCGGCGGAGCGGTTTCCAGCACGTTGACACGGCCGGCAGCGGCAAATTCCGCTCGGAGCAACAACACTTCCTTGCCCTTCTGCGCGTGGTCGATCTCGGCCTGGGCCACCTTGTCGCGCAGCGTCACCACCTCGGGGATGAGTCTTCCCGGCCCCTTCATCTGGTCCTGCAGGTTGTCGATTCTCTGGGTCAACGGCTGGATCGCCGTATCCAGTTCCTTCAGCTGGTCATTGAGGACCGACTGAGTCACTTCGGCGAGCGCCAGGTCGTTCTTGATCTCTTCCAGCTTCTCGGCGAGCAGTTCCTCTCGAACGCGCTCCCGAATGGGTTTCATCCGATCTTCGAGAATCTTGAGCCTTGTCTGATAGCGCTTCCGGATCTCCGCTTGGTCCGGTGGCGTTTGCGGGCCGATTTTCAGCTCCAAGAGCATCTTGCCCTCTTCCTGTGTGTACTCTTCCTTTAACTGTTGGTAGCCGCTCTTCTCCTGGTTCAGCCTGGCATTCAGCGCGGTTTCAGAGATCGTGACTTTCTGGGGGTTGTTGAGACTGAAGGCGCAGATTCTTCACCGCGAAGTCCGCCTTGCCCAGGTCGGTCTTCAGCGCGAACCGCTGAACCATGAACGGCTGACGCTGGGCCTCCAGTCGTTGAATCTGCTCGGGAATCAGCTTCTGATCCTGGAGGCCGTGTTCGCGTTCCTTGGCGTCGAGCTGGCGGCGCAGGGTGAGGAGTTCATCGCCGGCAGTCTTGAAAATCTCTTCCATCAGTTTGACGCGGCCGTTCAAGCGGGCCTGTTCCCGGACCTGGTTATCCTTCACGTAGACGTCCATCAGCTTGTTCAGGATGGTCGCCAGGTCTTCGGGATATTTGCCGGGAAGGGTCAGGCGCAGCACTTCCGGATTGGCCAGCACCGGCTCAATGACCAGGTCTTTTTGCAGCCAGGCGATCTGGTCGTCCAGATCGCCGTGCGCGAACACTTCGCGCAGATCGGAGACGTCGGGGATGCGGAGCAGCTGCGCGCAGGATCGTGTGGCTGTGGAGGACCGTGATCTGCGTCCGCTGGAAATTCAGGAACTCTTCGTTGGTCCCGTCGCGGTTGCCGCGGTTCGACAGCTGGAGGTGCGCCTGGGCGATGTAGCGGTTCGGCATCAAGAACCAGGCGCCCGCCGCGCCGAGAACCAGGGCGAGCGTGCCGAAGATGAGGACGTTTTTAAGGCGGTGCGTCAGGGCACGCGTGAAGGCCTGCAAGCCGGGCGGTGCGTTCAGGGCGGGCGGTGGACCGGCCGGAGCGACGACCGGCCGGCCATTCTGCACGGCGAGTCTCGAGCGCCGGGGCAACCGTTCGTTTTCGGGTCCGCCACGGGCGGGTCGATCGGCAACATGGGGGAAACTCCTCTCCCAATCATCCGGTTACTTCATGGTGTACAGGTACGGTCAGCTGCTTTCTGGGCAGCGCCACCGGTGTTCCGCCGGTGGAGGTGCTGGCACTTTTTGCTCCCGCCGGGGCGATGGGCACGAACAGTCGATCGTACAGTTTCAGTTCCAGCCAGAGCGCCAGCAGCGCCGCCGGCGGCATCATCCATCCGGCCGCGTCGTGGAACATGCCATTGGCGATCTTGCTGCCGAGCGTGACGTGAGCCAGGCCGGTGACTGTGATGCGGAGCAGGTTCATCAGCAGGGCGATGGGAATCGCACTGACGAACACCACCACGCGCTCCGCCGGAGGACGGTCGATCACAATCGCCATGGCCGCGGACAGGGCGAAGAAAGCGACGAGCATCCCGAGACCGTTACACGCTTCCAGGACGCCGATCTGCTGCTCGTTGATGTAGATCACGTTGCCCTCGGCGAACGCGGGGTGGCCGAAGGTTTGCAGGGCGTAGGTGGCGGCGACGGTGGCAACCTGCTGCAACGGCTGCGCCAGCCACACCTCCAGAGTGTACGGCAGCGGCAGCATGAACAGCAGCAGCAGCAACCCCGGCCAGGCCCAGCGGCACAGCGGCCAGCCGCCGGTCAGCAGCACGACGCCGGTCAGCGTCGGGACCAGCGAGAACGGTCCGAACCAGGGCAGATAAAACTTCGCTTCGAGCAGTCGGCAGGCTGCCCCGACGAGGAAGAACGGCAGACTCCACCACGCCCCGGATCCGAAGGCGATCCTGTCGCGGCGGAAGAACAGCACGATGACGGCCAGGATCGGCACGACGAGACCTTGCGAGGTCTGCGGGTCGGCGGACCAGCGGTGCGCGAGATCGTGCAGCGTCGGCCAGGAAGCCCAAGCGACGACGACGCCGAAGACTGCCGCGATGGCCCAGGCCGAAGCCGGGGACGGAGCGGCGGACCGGGACGGAGCAATCGGCGGCTCGGCGGACCTCATGGCGGCGTCTCGGCGAAGGAGGACGGCGAACGATCCCACATTCTCCGAGGATGCACGTATCCCGGAGAAGGCGCGGGAGAGGGATCGTGAGAAGTATAACGCATAAAACGGATTCATGCGGTGCGGTGACTTGCGCGGAGCGTAAATCCGCTGCCGCGGTTGAATCCGCGTTGGGGCGCGTTCGCTCCGGGATGTTACATACTTTCCCCTTGCGTCTCAGACGAATCGTCTGGACAATCGTCTTTATTGATAGCCGTCCTCCCGTGGAGGATCTCTCATGCAACGCCGCAACTTCCTCGCCGCCGCCGGGACCGTTGCCCTGTCTCCGGCCCTCACCGCCGCGCGGCCAGCCCTGGAACGCAAGCCAGTCCGGATGCACGCCGGCTGCCGGCGCCGGCCGACCAGCGCGGAACAGCTTCCGTTACTTCAAACGGCACGGCGTCGAACACATCGTCGGCTATCCGGAGCTGCCGCGCGACCGCGGCTACTGGACCGTCGAGGACCTTCAGCAGCCAAGGACCGCGGCAACCAGCACGGCGTCTCCGTGGACATGGTCGCCTTCCCGTTCCTCACCTCCAGCCACATCGACCGTGAGGACGCGGCGCCATCATGCTCGGGAAAGATCCCGACCGCGGCCGAGATATGGAAAATCTTCATCGGATGATCGCGGCCTGTGGCAAGGCCGGCATCGGTGGGATCAAGTACAACCTGTCGATTCTCGGCGTCGTGCGCACCGGCAGCAAACCGGGTCGCGGCGGCGCGCGCTACAAGGCGTGGAAGCTGGCCGACGCCCGCAAAGAGCCAGCATTGACCAAGGCCGGCAAGGTCAACGCGGATTTGTACTGGGAGCGCATCACCTGGTTCCTCGACCGCATCGTCCCGGTGTGCAACGAATACAAGGTCCGCATCGCCTGTCATCCGCACGACCCCGGGATGCCGGCTGAGGGCTTCCAGGGCGTCAACACCGTGCTGGGCACGCCGGACGGGCTGAAGAAGTTCGTGTCGATCAAGGAAAGTCCGTATCATGGCCTGAACCTGTGCATTGGCACGCTCGCGGAGATGCTCGACAAGCCGGGCGAGCAGATCTATGACCTCGTGCGCCACTTCGGCGAGCGCAAGAAGGTTTTTCTGGTGCATCTGCGTAACATTCGCGGCCATCGGGACGACTTTGAAGAGGTGTACCCCGACGAGGGCGACGTGGACCTGACGCGCGTACTGCGGGAGTTACACGCCGCCGGCTACGACGGCATGGTCTGCCCGGACCACATGCCGAGCCACGACGACGACCCGAAGGGAACGCAGGCGTTCGCGTTCGGGTATGGCTTCATCAAGGGCGTGCTGCAAACGTTGGCGTCGGGGTGAGGGTTGTATTGTTTAGCCGCGAGCTTCTGCGAGCGTTCCGAGCGCTCGCAGAAGCTCGCGGCTAAACGAAAAGGCGTTAGAATCGCCCCGGTTCTTCGTCCATTTGGTGCATCCGTTCCTTATTCTCGCATCAGGCAAGGGGGCCGATCATGCGTGCCGCCGAACCGCTGAGTCTGGACAAGCTCGATCCCGTCGAGGCGTGGAAACCGTGGGAGCCGAAGGGCGACAACCGCCTCGGCCTGAAGTGGGCCGGCCATCTCTACCGCCGGGCCGCGTTCGGCGCCGACCGCGACGAGCTGCGCCGCGCCGCCGGTGAGTCGCCCACCGCCGCACTGAATCGGCTCTTCGTCATGGACCCGAAGTCGGCCGCGCACGACAGCGCTCTCGCTTCCGAGGGCATGGCGATCGCCGGCCGCAATAATCCGTTCGACCTGCGCGGCTGGTGGCTCGACCGGATGCTCAACAGCGGCTTCCCGCTGCGCGAGAAGATGACGCTCTTCTGGCACAACCACTTCGCCACCAGCATCAACAAGATCCAGAGCACCGCCCTGATGCTGCGGCAGAACGAGTTGATGCGCCGCCACTCCCTGAGCAAGTTCGGGCCGATGCTCCAGCAGATGAGCAAGGAACCGGCCATGCTCATCTGGCTCGACTCGAACAGCAACGTCAAGGGCAAGCCGAACGAGAACTTTGCCCGCGAAGTGATGGAACTGTTCTCGCTGGGCGTCGGCAACTACACCGAGACGGACATCCGCGAGGCCGCCCGCGCCTTCACCGGTTGGCATACCGACGGGCAGAGCTACACCTTCAAGTCCGAGTTGCACGACGAGGGGGAGAAGACCGTCCTGGGCCAGACCGGCGCCTTGGACGGCGGCGACGTGGTGCGCATCTGCCTCGAACAGAAGGCGTGTACCCGGTTCCTCGTCCGCAAGCTGTATCGCTTTCTCGTCAGCGAGGCCGAGCAGCCGCCCGACGCCTTCCTGGCCCCCCTCGCCGACACCTACCTCAAGAGCGATTACGATACCGCCGCCCTCGTGCGGAAGATTCTGCTGTCGCGGCACTTCTACTCGGAGCACGCTTATCGGCAGCGGATCAAAAGCCCGGTCGAGTACGTCCTCGGGCTGACGAAGGCGCTGGGCCAGGGGTTGGTGTCGCCGCGAGCACTGGTCGGGCATCTCGAATTGCTCAGCCAGCACCTGTTCGCTCCGCCGAACGTGAAGGGCTGGGAAGGCGGCACGGCCTGGCTCAATACCGCGACAATCGTCGTGCGCCACAACCTGGCGTACACCATGGCGCTGGGCGGCGGCGCGCTGAACCTGGGCGCCCCCGATCCGAACGGCTCGGCCGCCATCGCCGTGGACCCGTCGGCCCTGGCCCGCAAGGAGGGCATCAAAGAGCCGGAAAAGCTCGTGAATTATTATGCCGACCTGCTTCTTCAGGGCAACCTGAGCAAGGCAGCACGCGCCCGGCTGAAGGAGTTCCTGTCCCAGGACGGTCTGGAAGACTTCGAGCGCAACGCGCGCATCCGTGAGATGATCCATGCCCTGCTGACGACACCGGAGTATCAGTTAGCGTGACCCCCTCTTGCCGCTTGCCTCTCGCTCCCAAACTCCTGTTTGGGAACGCACTCCGCGAAACTCTGTTTCGCGATTTTCATAGCACGGCGGAGGCAACGCGAAACCGGAGTTTCGCGGACGGCGTTCCCAAACAGGAATTTGGGAACGAGAAGAAGAATCTGCAATCTTCGCTTTCCCCGAAAGAGGACTTCCCCATGTTCAACCGCCGACGTTTCCTGACGAAGACCCTGCAAGGCGCCTCGCTGCTGTCCGTCGGCACGCTGGTGCCGCGGTTCATCGCCGACACCGCCCGCGCCGCGGCGCCGGGCAAGGATAACATTCTCGTCGTTCTCGAAATGACCGGCGGCAACAACGGCCTCAACATGGTCATCCCCTACGCGGATGAGCTATACGCCAAGTACCGCAACACGCTGCGGCAACGCAAGGAACAGGTCCTCAAGGTCAACGACGAGATCGGCCTGCATCCCTCTCTCGTGGGGATGCAGCAGCTCCTGCAAAGCGGCAACCTCGCCGTCGTGCAGGGCGTCGGCTATCCGAACCCGGACCGGTCGCACTTCGAGTCGATGGACGTCTGGCATTCCGCCGACCACACGCGCAAGCTCCGGACCGGCTGGATGGCTCGCAGCGCTGTCGAACTCCAGGCGCAGACCGGCGGCGTTCCCGGCATGCAGATCGGGCCGGAGAAGCTGCCCCTGGCTTTGCGGGGAGCGCCCACCAGCGTCGCCAGCCTCAATCAGAAGCAGCCGCTCAACATCAAGCTCGGCGGCGATGACGATACGGATAAGAAGGTCCGCAAGCAATTGCTCGCCGATCTGGCCAAGGCGCCGGGCAAGACCGACGGTCCGGGAATGCTCCAGTTCGTGCAGCGCAGCGAACTCCAGACCTACTCGACCGTCGAGCAGTTGCAGGAGATCCTCAAGGGTATCCAGGCGAACGGCGGCTTCCAGGGACAGAGCCTGTTCCAGAAGATGGAGCTGATCGCGCAGCTCATCCAGCGCGGTCTCGGCACCCGGCTGTTCTACCTTGCCATCGACGGCTTCGACACGCACTCGGATCAGGCGCCGGCCCATCAGCGGCTGTTCACCGAGGTGAGCCAGGGCATTCAGCTGCTGTTTAACTATCTGCAAGGGTCGGGGCACGACAAGCGCGTGATCGTGATGACGTACTCCGAGTTCGGCCGGCGCGTGCAGGAGAACGGCAGCCGCGGCACCGATCACGGCGCCGGCTCCTGCCTGTTCGTCGCCGGGCGGAGTGTGAAGGGTGGAGCCGTCGGCAAGCATCCGAGCCTGAGCGATCTCGACCAGGGCGACCTGAAGTACCACACCGACTTCCGGCAGGTTTATGCCACGCTGCTCGACGGCTGGCTCGGCTGCGACAGTAAGGCGATCCTCGGCGCCAAGTACGAGCGGTTGCCGATGCTGAAGTGATGCGTCAAGGCGAGCGGCAGGTTCTAAGTTCCCGTAGCCGAAGTCGCCAGACTTCGGGTTGGGACGCTCCACCCGAAGTCTGGCGACTTCGGCTACGGGTAAATCATTTCCCGCCGTTCGCCTTAAGCGGCATCAGCTTACTTCGTGCCCTCGCGCCGATACCGTCTTCCGGTGTCGGTCTGAGCGAACCCGAGCGCGTGCATCAGCCGTTTCGCCGGTTCGTTCGCCTCGGGGACATGGACCTCGGCGAGGGTGAAGAACTGATCGTGCAGGTGGCGCAGCAGCATTGACAGCAGGAACTTGGCCAGGCCCTGCTTGCGCACGTCGGCAGCGGTCTCGAGTTCCAGGATTCCGACCGCATGTTGGTTCCAGCGCGAACCGAACATCTCCATCTCCCACACGCATACCTTCGCCACCTTGCGGCCGGTGACCTTGTCGCGCAGGTGGAATTCGTGCAGTTCGATGGGACCGAGAACGCATTCCTGATACCACGTCAACCCGTGGCGCGGGACGAGAAGGATTTCGTAGCGCTGGCGGTGGGCCGGGAAGCGGCCATCGGCCACGGCGGGGAGGTGCTCCAGGTCGCAACGGTAAACGAGCGCCGTGTCCTGACAGCTGTAGCCGCTGCTCTCGAGGAAGGACCGGGCGCCGGGGCTGCTGTCGAGAAAGCCGGACGACTGGCTGCCGCCGTAGAGAGCAAAGGTGAACGGGTTGGCCGGGGCGAGTGGACCGGCGAAGAGCTGGTGCGCACCGCGCCGCCGCAGGTATGCCTCGGATCGAGCCAGCAGCTCACTGCCGATGCCTTGGCCGCGGTACGTCGGCAAGACACCGATGGTGCAGAGCACGCCGGTGGTGTAGTCAAGCCCGCGGCCATCCGGGGTGGGACCGAAACCGGCATGAGCGAAACCGACGGGCCGATCTTTTTCCAGGGCCAGGTTCAATCCGTCGGGATCGAAATAGGGTTTGGCGAAGGTGAAGTATTCGAGCAGCGTGGGGGAGCGGAGGATGGCCGCACCGGGTTCGCTGAAAGAGGCGTTCCACAGGTCGGCGACGACCGGCGGATCGAAGTTGCGAAAGGTGCGGTACTGGATCACAATCGGCGTCCTTCCAGGTCCGGACGGGACCGCGGCGCCTCCTCGAACCGCTGACGGCTCGAGCCGATCAAACCACCTGACGACCATCGGGACGCCGGGTGCATCCATCAATTATAATACCGGCGGCGAGGCAAGCAAGTTCGGACGTCTCCCTCTTTACGATTCGCAGGTCGAAACCGGCACGGTTACGCTGGCCGTGAGCAGAGACGGAACCGCGGCCAACACTTCATGCCACGTCCGAACACCGCCCAGGAGGATCAGTCGTCCGAGACGGCGCACCGACTCGCGTTGCTCCTCCTCCGTGAGGTAATCCACCGGACTCGTCCCATCCACGCGTGCCAGCAGACAGACGCCGCAGTGCGCCACGCCGCGCACCTCCAGCTCCGGCAGCGGACGGAACTTCGCCTCGTTGCCGTAGCCGTTCCAGAACCTCCGCACTAGTTCGAGAAGCCGATCGCGCGCGGCGGCTACCTTCACCGCTTTCAGGATCAGGTGACTGGCGCAGAAACCCAGGTCCATCGTCGGATCGCCGAGGTGGGCCGTTTCGTAATCCACCAGGGTGAATGTCCTCTCGTGCGTGAGGATATTCTTCGGGCTGTAGTCCCCGTGGCATAACGCCTCGGCCGAATCCCACAGCCGATCGATCAACGGCGCCACCACGGCCGCAACTTCCGGTCGGCGCTCCTGAACCCGACGATAGAACGGCTCGACGCGGAGCTGCCCGAACACCGTGCGCTCACGGAAGCGCTCGAAAGCGGCCACGTTCGCCGCCGTCGTCTGGTGGAGCCGGCCGAGGACGGTGCCGATGCGCTCGCCGAGATCGAGATCGACGTCGCCGGCGAGAAGTTGCAGCTTCCAGTTGCGCGCCTCTGCCGGCGCCGACGACATGGCGAAGACGTAGTTCGAGCGATCGGCGTGCAACACCTTCGGAACGACGCCCGACGGTAACAGCGGATGCAGGGCTTCCATGACCTCCTGTTCGCGGTAGACGCGGTCAAGGTCGCTGAACCAGGCATCGCGTGTGCGGAGCTGCGGCCGTGATTGCTTCAGGATGAGGGTGTACTCCCCGGCCTGGACGCGCAGCACCGCGTTGGACACGCCGCCGCCGAGCGCTTCGACCGTCGCCGGACCGGGACCGATCCAGCCGCGCGCTCGGGCGAAGTCGAGCGTGTTGTCGGTCGTCAGTTCGAGCATGGTGCCGACTCCTCCCCGTTGGGCCGCTAGCAGGGTACGCTCCGGGATGCGGCGTATTGCTTCTTGGACCGCCCGTAAGCAGTGTCCCTCTTCAATCTCCCGCTTCGTCGAGATAAAGGATACACCCTTCAGCGGGCACAGCACATTCCCGTTCTTCCTGATCTCGTCCACGACCGGGATGATATTCGTCCCCCGCAGGTCAGTGTAGATCAACAGCTTCGGCTCGCGCGAGTCGGCCTTGTAACGCCGCCGTTGCTTCTTGCCTTTACTCATGTGAACCGCAACGTGACGGAAGATCGGACGCTCATCGACCTCTGCAACATGGATGGCCTGGATGTGGACGCAATCGTGCGTCTGTGCCGGGCGAGGCCGCCGATGGGTAACGAGCGAGATCGTGGGGCGACCGTCCGCTCTTGACTGTCCGGTATCAAGAACCGGCGTCGCGCTCAAACACTCGTCCCATCTCACACGGACGGAGGCACCACGAGTTGTTGATAGGCTCCCGATAGCCCGCTCGGACTGAAATAGACACTATCGGTCGCATCGGGATAGTACGCAGCAGTGATGGCGGAGTGCGTGCCGACGCTCAGTGAGGACGTGGTGAACGCCGCCACGCCGTTGGTTACGCTCGCAGTTCCCAGAGTGCTGAGGCCATCAAAGAAGTACACGATGCCGCCGGCCACCGGAACCATGCTGGAGTTCGACGGGCTGACGATGGCCGTAAAAGTGATCGCCTGCCCCGCGCTGGCATCTTTCAGGTTCGAGAAGACGGCCACGTTCGTCGGAAGCGGAGAGGGAACATCCGGGAACTCAGCGATCGCCGCAGTCTGCGGCTGCTGCCCGTTCCAGTCGCCGCCGAATCCAAACGGATCGCCGCCGCCGAACCCAAACTGGCCGCCACCGAACCCAAACTGGCCGCCACCGAACCCAAACTGGCCGCCACCGAACCCAAACTGGCCGCCACCGAACCCAAACTGGCCGCCACCGCCAAAGACCGAGACACCCGCCGACACGATGGTTTCGGTTATCGGAACAGACTGGCCGCTGGCGTTGAAGTTGAGGCTGCTGGCACTGTCCGGGGAGTATGTCGCTGTGATGTCGGAGTGTGTGCCGGTACTCAGGGTGGAAGTGGAGAGGGATGCCACACCATTACTCAACACCGCACTCCCGATTGCCGTGAGGCCGTCGAAGAAACTGACGGTGCCGGTCGGCACGGCGGCTGTCGCCTCCGCGGGAGTGATCGTGGCCGTGAAGGTCACGTTCGCACCGCTGTTCGCCGTGGGCGCCGACGAGAAAACGGATACGGTTGTGTCGTCGCTGGGTATGACGTTAGAAAACAGGCCAACCGTCTCGGTCAGCGGTGCGGACATGCCGCTGGGGCCGAAATTGTTGATGCTGGCTGTGTCGGGATAGTACGCCGCGGTGATGTCGGAGTGCGTGCCGAGTGCCAGCAAAGGAGTCGTGAACGTCGCCATGCCATTGCTGACGGTAGCGGAACCGATGGCGTTCGAGCCATCGTAGAAGTCCACGGTTCCGGTCACCGTCGCCTGGCTTGGCATCGTGGGGTTGACGATGGCCGTGAAGGTGACCGCCTGTCCCGCGGCCCCTGTCTGAGAGGATTCCACGAGATTCACAGTGGTGCCGTCCAGGGGCACAATGTCTTCGGTCTTGGCTGCCGAGAGCCCGCTCGGATTGAAGTCGAGGTCGGCACTGGCATCGGGGTAGTAGGCCGCGGTGATGGCCGAGTGAAGCCCCATCGACAGCGACGTAGTGGTGAACGTGGCCACGCCGTTGCTCACCGGCCCGGCTCCGAGGGTAGTGAGACCGTCGTAGAAGTACACGGTGCCGCTGGTTACTGGGAATGTGCTCAGGAAAGTAGGCGTGACGTCGGCGGTCAAGGTGACCGGTTGTCCGATGAAGGACGTCGGTGCGGAGGAATAGACGGACACACTCGTTCCGCCCGGAGGATCGATCGTCTCCGACAGACCAGGCGATAGGCTGCTGGCGAGGTAGTCCGTGCTGCTGGCGGCATCGGGGTAGTAGGCCGCGGTGAGGCTGGAATGCGATCCCGGACTGAGCGAAGCCGTGGTAAATGTTGCCGCGCCGTTGCTCACCGACCCGGCTCCGAGGGTGGTCACGCCGTCGAAGAAATACACGATGCCGCTGGAAGGAGAAAGGACACCGGCGATCGAGGGTATGACTTCCGCCGTGAGGGTCACCGCCTGGCCATACTGGGCATTCGAGGGCGAGGATGACAGGGACACGCGGGTTGCATCCGGCTGGATCACCACCGTTAGCGGAACCGAGAGGCCGCTGTGAGTGTAATACGGACTGCTGGCGGCATCCGGGTAATAGGCTGCGGTCAGGGCGGAATGCGTACCTGCACCGAGGACAGACGTGGTAATCGTCGCCGCGCCGTTGTGGACGGTCCCGGCTCCGAGGGTGGTCGGGCCGACGAAGAAATAGATGACCCCACTGGGCGGAGGATAATCGTTCTGGCCCGATGGAGTTACGTCCGCTGTGAGAGTTATCGCCTGGCCGAACTGGGCGGTCGAGAGCGAGGACGACAACGTCGCACTGGTGCTCTCCTGGGGATTGATCGTCTCCGTCAGCGGCGCCGACAGGCCGCTGGACGTGTAGTCCGTGCTGCTGGCTGCGTCTGGGTAATAGGCCGCGGTGAGGGCGGCATGAGTTCCCGCACTGAGGGAGGCCGTCGTGAACGACGCCACGCCATTGCTGACGGTCCCGGCTCCCAGGGTGGTTTGACCATCGAAGAAATCAACGATGCCGCTGGGTGGAAGCGCGACATTCGGGACGGAAGGTTCGATTTCCGCCGTGAGGGTCACCGCCTGGCCGGCCTGGGCGCTGGGGGTCGAAGCCAACAGCGACACGGTGGTTCCATCCGGTTGGATCGTTTCCGTCAAGGGTTTCGACAGGCCGCTGGGCGAATAACTGGCGCTGCCGGAATCCGGGTAGAAGGCAGCGGTGACAGCGGAATGCGTGCCCACGCTGAGAGAGTCGGTGGTACACGTCGCCTCCCCGTTGCTGACCGTGCCAACGCCGAGGGTGTTCAGCCCGTCGAAGAAATCGACGATGCCGCTCGAAGGCGCTGGCAAGCCTTCAACCAAGGAATTCACCTTCGCCACGAGGGTAACTGCCTGGCCAAACTGGGCGGTTGGGATCGAGGCCGAAAGCGCGATGCCGGTCCCGGATGGCAGCCAGCGATCCTCCAGGCATTCGACGCAGGGTCGAAAAGACGGCCGCTTCGCCGTGACCTTTCTGCACTGTTTTATTTCCGGCGAGGCACGCCAGAACTTCATGACCATATTCCACAGCATCATCGCCATCTTCCCCGCAATTTGAACTGTGACGTGAAGCGGTGAGAAATGGTGCTCGACACGCCCACAAACCTATCGGCAAGAACAGGGTCGCAACTGCAATCTTTTTCGGCACCGGAGATTCTTTTTTTTGTTTTCTGGCTGAACCTACTGCGCGATCGGCGGTCCTTGCCCAAACTGCCGGCGAATTCAAAAAGATGCACTCGGCGCTTGACGGACCAACACGGTTCTTCTATCGTAACGACACTACATGCGCTTCGTTCCCTGTGACAAGCCGCGCCTTCCATCACATGTGCCGACACTTCCGAAAACTGGTCCAACGCACCGCGCGAAGCGTCGGCATCATCGTGGCCCTGCTCGGCTTCCTGGCGGCGCAGGTCGGCTTTCCGATGACTGTGCCCCGCAAGTCGGGTTCCTTGACTTCATCCTCCGAAAAGGTCCATCCCTGCGGTTGTCCTGTGAACGGCGGCCAGAATTGCTGCTGCACTCCCAGAACGAATTCCGTAGCGGGATCATGCTGCCAGACCAAAGAGGTCGTGAAACCAGCTCCCGAAGAGGTGCTGTCAGACCGGAGCGGAAGCCGGCGAGGCTGGATCAACCGGACCCGCTCACGATTCCATTCCCAGCGCCACATGGGTGGTCGGCAATCTTTTGCAGCACTGCCAGGGCATTCAGACATGCTGGGTCACTCTTGGCGCCGTGCAGTCGCCCGCCGAGCAAGTCCGTGTTCTAGTTGATCCGTCTCTGAGCGGATGGATTCCCTCCGCAAACGCCTTTGCCGACACTTGCCCTATCGCGCCGAACGATCCCCCTCCACGAACCATCTCCTGACAACACTTCACCGTTACCCGCACTAAATGTGCGCAGAAGGGAACTTGCGCGGTCCGTCCGCGACGTGTTCCGGTGCATTGACATTTGCTGTTCCTAATTCCGTACAGTCCCCCCTGTCCCACTCGGCGGGAGGGCGACGCATTAACGATCGATGAGCTATCCGGTCGCCAAGACCGGCGGAAGCCAGCGGCAACGAAATCTCCTCCGTCCCGTAGCGTGCCGCAAGCGCAATCGGGGTCAATGGCTCGTTAGTCTAGTCGCCGGCGGGTTCGATCCCCGTCAGGGGAATATCGCGCGATGCGTGTTCGTGCCGGCAAATTCGGCACGGCTTCGGCGAGCTTTCTCAGGAGTGACATGAGATGACCAGGGCATTGATCGGGGCCGCTGTTGTGGCCGGGTTCATGGCGCTGGTGGTGACGCTCGACACCACCCGGGCTGAAGAAAAGAAAGACCCGTCGATCAAGGAGATCATGACGAAGGCCCACAAGGGAGCCGACTCACTCATCGGCAAGCTGGGCAAGGAATTGAAGGCCGATACGCTGGACTGGGACCTGATCCAGAAGCAGACCAAGGAACTGGCCGAGATGGGTATGTCGCTGAGCAAAGCCACTCCGCCGCAAGGCGACAAGGAGTCGTGGGAGAAGCTGACCAAGGTCTATGTGGCAAACTCCAAGGAAATGGTTGCCTCGGCGGACAAGAAAGATAAGGACACTACCGCTGCCGATGTCATGAAGGTCACGATGATGTGTGGAAACTGCCACAAGGTCCATAAGCCCAAGTAAGTTTTCAACAAACGATCCTGCTCGGGGCCGGCCGGATGCGTGGCCGGCCCATAATCTCTTGTCATTAACATGTCGCAGACCTTCGCGAAGTCGGGGCCGGGCTGAACCAGGCAGAGGCGAAGAGCGCGTCTTCGTCGTAGCAGAGTAAAGAATCCCGACATAGCCACGCTTGTTCTGGACTACTACGCCTATTCCGCGTAACCTTGTTCTCTGTCGGCTGCTCACGATTGGACCTCTTTCCGATGGCTGCTTCTCAACGGGCGACGTTCTGGCAATGGCACGGTCGGCGGTTAGCCGCTTGCCTCGCCATTATTGCGCACCTGGTTGCGACGGTCGGCTTTCCCTGTCCCGCCCTGGCCCGGAAAGGGGTCCAGTCCTCTGCCTGTCCGAATAGCCCGTGCCGTTGCGAGCCTGCCGATCAGGGTCAGCAGCGCTGCTGTTGCTCTCCCAAATTGACGGCACCGACACCGTCGGTCTGTCCCCACGGCGGCGTGAAACCCGAGCAACTGCCAGTTCTCCACGAGGATGAAAACGTCTCGCCCTGTTGCCGGACGAAGGCGGTTGTGTCCCATTCCTCCCACGAATCGCAGCCAGAGGCACCAACCGGATTCCGCTGGACCCTGACCGTCAGCCCGCTCGGCTGCCAGGCGATGCCGTATCTCTACATCAGTTCCGGAGCGTTGCTGCCTCCTCCCGCTCCGTTCGTCTTTAGACCATACCTCCTCGTTACCGCCAGTGTGTGCGATCCCCACACCGTCGCGGTCATCCTATCTTCCGATCCACTCGATCCTCCTCCTCGAATTCTTTCGGTCTGACCAACACCCGAGTTGTCTGCCGCGCTGGCCGTGCGCTGTGATGATCGTGCGCACGGTCCGGTCAGGGCGCCGCGCAAGGACTATTCTCGCCGAGCGCCTTGCGCCGACATTACGTGGCAACGTCATCACTATCTCTCATTACTCCAAAACAAGGAGAGTTGGGGCTGTCCAGCGTTCGCTCTTCGGACTCCCCCGCTCCGATGCAACCTCGAAGGAAGCACCATGTGCTCTCGGAAGGCATTCACCCTGATCGAATTGCTGGTCGTAATCGCGATCATCGCGGTGCTGATTGGTCTCCTGCTGCCCGCCATCCAGAAGGTGCGCGAAGCGGCCAGTCAGGCCTCTTGCACCAACAATCTGAAGCAACTGGGAACTGCGGCCCACAACTTCTCCACCGCGTTCGGCGTTCTGCCGACCGAATATGTCCCAAACCAGGCCAGCCGCCGATGAGCGCGGCCTATCCGTATCCGAACCAGGATTGGCACGTTCAGCTAATGGCCTACATCGAACAGCAGAACGAAGTGCAGCTTATCAACGGCATCCTGACGCCCGTGCAAGAGGCGACGGCTTCGCTTAACCTTTTCCTTTGTCCAAGCCGGGGCATTCGACCGGGCCAGGCCTCACCGAACGCCCCAACGGGAACGCCTCCCTATGGAGGAATCAGCGACTACGGCTACTACGTTCTTGTCCCGTGGAATGTCCCCGGCGCCCAGTGTATCCTCTGGAACCCGGCGGAGGGCGTCGATCTGGCTAAGATCGCAGGCGCGAACGGCTCCTCCAACACGGCGCTTTTGACTCACCTCGGCGTCAATCCGGCAGAGTACGGCTATGGCCCCACCACCTGGTTCAATTGCAACAATGCCACGGGCGGCACCAGTGTGCCGGATAGCCAGGTGCCGCTTGGTGCATACCTGGTGCCGAATAGTTACTCCCCCCCCGACCTGAGTTCACCGCATCCGGGCGTGAACGTGGTCACCTTCGCAGATGGTCACGTCCAGTCGATCACCCACGAGTGGCTCACTCAGCATCAAAATCAGGTTTGGTCCTGGGTGAACACGACCCCAATCCAATCGCCCTGAAGCCGGAAAACCGATCCGCCCCTGAGTGAGTCCGCGCCACGGTAAGACTTGGCCCTCACGGCAACCGCTCCGCTGAGATCCCGTCGTCCAGCCTCAACCGCTGTGAAGGCGGGACGGCGGGCAAAGAGAGACGGGGAGCTTTCCGACGCCCGTTTTCTCTCTATAATGGCCGCTTCATAAGCGTTCTCTCATGACGGAGTAGTTACCGACGAAAGCCGGCGAAGGGGCTGTCGGTCGCGCTGGTGAGTGGTCCAATCCGGTTGAGGCCGGTATGATGGAAGTGCGCCGACTGGTCGGTTCCCACGACGTGTTGTTCGTCACGCTCGACACGCTGCGCTACGACGTCGCCGCGGAGTTGTACGCGGCCGGCCGCATTCCCTACCTCGCCTCCGTCCTGCCTGCCGGCGGTTGGGAGAAGCGGCACTCTCCCGGCAACTTCACCTTCGCCGCTCACGCCGCCCTCTTCGCTGGCTTTTTTCCCACCCCGGCCCGCCCTGGCCGGCACCCACGGCTGTTCGCTCTCAACTTCCCCGGCAGCGAAACCACCACCGACCAGACGGCCGTTTTCGATAGCCCCGATCTCGTCAGCGGCTTGCACGGTCGCGGATACTGGACCATTTGCATCGGCGGCGTAGGCTTCTTTAATCAGCTCACGCCGCTGGGCCGGGTACTGCCGGGGCTATTCGACGAGAGTCACTGGTCCCCGCTGCTCGGCGTGACCGAGCAACGCTCAACCGAGTACCAGGTTGACCTGGCCCTGCGTCTGGTCGCAGACCAACCGCAAGACCGGCGGGTGTTCCTGTTCGTGAACGTGTCCGCCATCCATCAGCCGAACCGGGTCTACCTGCCGGGGGTCGCGGAAGACTGTCTGGAGTCGCACGCAGCGGCTCTGGAATACGTGGACCGGCACCTCGGGCGACTATTCGCCGAGCTACGGCGGCGCGGGCCGTGGCTGGTGGTCATCTGCTCGGACCACGGGACCGCCTACGGCGAAGACGGCTACCGCGGCCATCGGCTCGCTCATCCAGTCGTCTGGGAAGTGCCCTACGCCGAATTCGTCCTCCCCGGAGGGACTGCATGACTAGCCTCCCCGAGGTTCACCCGGCCCTGCGTGGCGGACCATACCAGGGTTACGTGTATGCCTATCCGCACAAGACCGCCTATCGCCGGCTCGAGCCGCCGAGGGCGCTGCGCGAAGTCTGGGCCACAGAGCCAGGATCCGGACTGTTCCTCTACGTCCATGTCCCGTTTTGCACGATGCGCTGCGGGTTCTGCAACCTCTTCACCACGCCCAATCCGCAAGCCGGGTTGACCGCCCTCTACCTGGACGCGCTGCGGCGCCAGGCCGAAACGGTGCGCGCGGCACTTCCGGAGGCGTCCTTTGCTCGCGTTGCCATCGGCGGAGGAACCCCGACGTATCTGAACGAAGCCGAGCTGGGTGCGCTGTTCGATGTCGCCGAGCGGGTCATGGGAGTGGATCTGCGGGCGACCCCGACCGGCGTCGAAGTATCGCCGGACACGCTGACCGCGGGAAAGGTGGATCTCCTGGAGTCGCGCGGCGTCGAACGGGTCAGCATCGGCATCCAGTCGTTCATCGAGAAGGAGGCCGCGGACTCCGGTCGGCCGCAGTCCCGGAAGGATGTTGACCGCGCACTCTCACTGCTGGATGGGACCGCGTTGACCGTGAACATCGACCTGATCTATGGGCTGCCGGGCCAGACGGTCGAGACGTGGTTGTACTCTCTTCAGGAGGCGCTGAGTTATGTGCCGGATGAGCTATACCTGTACCCGCTCTACGTCCGGCCGTTGACTGGTTTGGGCCGGTCGCGGCGGGAGAGAGATGATATCCGGCTGGCATGTTACCGAGCAGCCCGCGACCTGTTGCTTGCGGACGGCCAGTACAAGCAGGTATCCATGCGCATGTTCCGCCGCCTCGACTTGCCAGGCGAGCGGCGCGGCGTAAGCCCGCCGTGCCCCATTTACTGCTGCCAGGAAGACGGGATGGTCGGCCTCGGCTGCGGCGCCCGGTCGTACACTGGCGGCCTGCACTACGCTCTTGACTACGCGGTTGCCCCGAGCGGGATCAAAGCGATCATCGCCGATTACCTGGGCCGCGAAGACGGCGATTTCGCCACCGCCGATCACGGGTTCGCGCTCGACGCCGGCGAGCAGCGGCGACGCTACCTCCTACAGTCGATCTTGAACGTCGAGGGGCTGGACGCAAGCCGGTATGCCGCCCGGTTTGGCTCCGACCCGGCCGACGATTTCCCCGATCTCCGCAGGTTCACGGACCTCCGTCTGCTGGAACCGCGGGACGGCACTTGGCGGCCGACTGCGGCCGGGCTGGAGTGGTCGGACGCGCTTGGGCCGTGGTTCTTCTCGGAACGGGTGCGGGCGTTGATGGCGGAGTACGAATCGAAATGAACCTGTCGATCCTCTACCGCGGGCCGCTGTCCAGCTGCAACTACGGGTGCGGATACTGTCCGTTCGCCAAGCGGACTGAGACGGCCGCCGAACTGGCCCACGACCGCGCCTGCCTGGAGCGTTTCGTCGCCTGGGTTGGCAGCCGGTCCGCGGACTCGATCGGCGTGCTGTTCACGCCCTGGGGAGAGGCCCTGGTGCGGCGTTGGTATCAAGACGCACTTTCGTCATTGACCCACATGCCACAGGTCCGCAAGGCAGCCATCCAGACGAACCTGTCGTGCAAACTCGATTGGGTCGAGGCTTGCGACACCACCCGGCTGGCCCTGTGGTGTACGTTCCACCCGACGGAAACGACCCGCGAGCGCTTCCTGGCGAAGTGCCGCGAGCTGCACAGCCGAGGCGTCCGGTTCAGCGTCGGCGTCGTCGGGCTGAAGGAACATTTCGCCGAGATCGCCGACCTCCGCCGGGAACTGCCCGCTGATGTATACCTCTGGGTCAACGCCTACAAACGCAACCCGGACTACTACACCGCCGAGATGATCGAGCAGCTGACCCGCCTCGACCCACTGTTCCCGATCAACAACCAGTACCACCGCAGCCGCGGCGAGCCATGTCGGGCGGGGGCCACGGTCATCTCGGTGGACGGCGACGGCACGATCCGCCGCTGCCACTTCATTCGGGAGCCGATCGGCAACCTGTACGCCCCGGATTTCGAGCGCTGCCTGGTCGAGCGCCCGTGCAGCAACGACACCTGCGGCTGTCACATCGGCTACGTCCACCTCGACCGGCTTGGGCTGTACGAGACTTTCGGCGACGGAGTGCTGGAGCGCGTGCCGGTTGGTTATCGATAACCTGTTACGGAGCCAGACCATGCGAACGTTTCAATACAGCGACGCGACTTCCCACAAGTTTTGGAACATCGACGTGAGCGGCAACAGCTTCACCGTGACCTACGGCAAGGTCGGCGCCGCGGGGCAGACGCAGACCAAGAGCCTTTCCCAGCGGCGAAAAAGCCCAGGCCGAGGCCGACAAGCTGATCCGCGAGAAAGCTGAAAAAGGGTACGTCGAGACGACGCCGCGGGCGGCCGCTTCGCAGGCGGAGGCGTTCGAGCGGGCGCTGGTTGCCAATCCCGACGACCTGGCCGGCTGGTGCGCCTATGCCGACTACCTCGCCGAGCAGGGCGACCCGCGCGGCGAGTTCATGCAGGTGCAGATCGCGCTGGAAGACGAATCCCGCTCCCAGGCCGACCGCGCGGCCCTGAAGAAACAGGAAGCGAAGCTGTTGAAGCAACACGAGAAGGACTGGCTCGGACCGCTGGCTGCCGTCACCCGGACGCGGAGCAAGTTCCGTTCTGGGATGGCGGTAAACAGGGGCAGCGTACTCCCGTGGCCCACCGTTTCGCCCGTGGCTGGCTGAGCCGGTTGGAGTTTCATCACTTGACGGTTAGCCAGGCCCGAGCGCTGGCGCAGGCTCCACAAGCTCGGCTGCTCCGCGAACTCGTGGTCGAGACGATCGAAGCCGAGACGCCGGTCGGCACCACCCAGCAGTACATCGACTCGTACTACGAGCCAGGGCCGGACGTGCCGGCGGACATCGAACCTTACGACAGCCCCGGACTGCATGCTCTCTGCCGTTGCCCGCAGCTTGCCAGCGTCCGCGTCTTCCGCCTCGGCGAGGCGGATCGGGGCCACGGCGGGAGGAAGAGGATTCCAACTGCCATACTCCCGGTCAACTGGCGTACCACCTAGTCAAGCAGATGCCGAACCTGGAGGAACTGTACTTGCTCGCCCACCGGGTGGACGCCAACAAGATCTTTGCCCTGCCGTTGCCCAAGCCTGCGCATCCTGCAACTCTACCACAGCCACAGTTACCCGCTCGATAAGTTGGCTGCCAACCCGTCGCTGACCAACCTGACCACACTCCTGTGCCATCCGCATGCGTTGGAGTTCGACGAGGAGGAGCCAGGAGCGTACATCCGTCTGCCGCATCTGCGGGCGATCTGCCGCTCGCCGCACTTGAAGTGCCTGGCTACCCTCCGGCTGCGGCTAACCGATTTCGGCGACAAGGGGGCGAAGGAGATCGTCGAGTCGGGCATCCTGAAGCGGCTGAAGGTACTGGACCTCCAAGGGGGGTGCATGACGGACGAAGGGGCCAAACTGCTCGCCGGCTGTCCGGACCTGAATAACCTGGACTTCCTCAACCTGAGTCGCAACGCCTTGACGAAGGCTGGCGAACAGGCGATCACGGCGACCGGGGTGAAGACCGACGTCTCCAGCCAGCACGGCGAGGCGCCGGGCGCGCTCGGGGACGGGGAACTCCCCGAGTACCTGTTCGAGGGTGATATCGAGTAGCCAATGCCGACACCGCGCTATCTGCTGATTGCCAATCCCGGGACGAAGCGGTGCGAGACCTATCGCCGGGAACTGCTGGCGTTCTGGGGCGAGCGCGGCGTGATGCCGGAAGTCGAGGTGATCCCGTGGGCCGACGTGGTGCCGAGCGACTGGGAATCTCGACGAGTCTGCCGACTTTCGACCGCCCGGCAGTTGTGCGGCTGGAATCGCCGGGCAAGGACGAGCGCGTCACTCGGCTGTTGTTGGGAGCCGGCGCGCGCGACGACCCGGCTGAGCCGCCGTGCGATTGGCGGTCTCTGGAGATTCCCAAAGGTCTGCTGCTGCGGCCGGGGCTGTGGTATCGTGGCTTTCGCCGGGTGCTGGTCGGCCTGCGGCAAGCCTTCGCACGCCCGCCCGCACCTCGCACCGACCGCTTGCCCGCTCGCCGTCGCCGAGATGTTCGACAAGACGGCAACGGCGGTCAGGCTGCGCGCTGCCGAGGTGCCGGTGCCGAACTGGTTGGAGAATCCGCGGGACGTGTTCGCGGAGATGGCAGACTCGGACAGTGGGCGAGGGTGGCGGACGGTCTACCTCAAATTGAACACAGGGTCCTCGGCCACGGGAATCATCGCCATCCGCTCTGAGGGGACACAGTTGCACGGCACGACCACGCTCGCCGAGATCGACGGCCGCTTCTTCAATTCCCGCCGTCTTCTCTCGTTGACCGGCCCTGCGCTCGAACGAGCCGCCAGTTTCTCTTCTGACCGAAGGAGCCTTCGCCCAGCGGGGCATCCCGATGGCGCAGATCGACGGGCAGAACTTCGACGTGCGGGTGGTATGCGTCTACGGCCGGCCGGCGGCGTCGATCTTCCGACTCAGCTCGGGGCCGATGACCAACCTGCACCTTGGCGGCCAACGTGGCAACTTCGGTCCTTGCCGAGCCGCGATCCCGAACCGTGACTGGCTCGACGCCCTCGACCATTGCGCCGACGGCGGCCAAGTGCTTCGATTCGGCGATCGCCGGCGTCGATCTGGTCTTCGAGCGCGGCTTCCGTCGGCACTTCGTGCTGGAGGTGAACGCCTTCGGCGACTTCTTCCCCGGCTGGACCGATGCCGGCGGAAAGTCGGTGCATGCGCTGGAGATCGGAGAAACGATTCGGAAGTTCGGATGAGGGAGTTGCCGCTCCGACCCCGTGTCGCCTCTACCTTGTATAGCGACCGTCACAGAAGAAGCTCATGCCAGCACACCCTGGATTGGCTTCCCTTGACAGAGCTTCACGGGCCTGCCGAGCGCGTCGCTGAGTTCGGTGTCCGTGCCGATGCCCAGGCAGTGGTAGATCGTGGCGACCAGGTCTTGCGGACTGACCGGGTCCGCAGCCGGGTACGCGGCGTGCTTGTCGGATCGGCCGTGGACCACGCCGGACTTGATACCGGCGCCGGCCAGGACCACGGAGTAGCAGCGGCCCCAGTGGCCCCGGCCTCCCTTGTCCTCCAACCGCGGCGCCGGCCGAACTCACCCATCCACACGACCAGGGTCTCGTCAAGCAATCCGCGCGCGCCAGGTCCTCCAGCAAGGCGGAAAAGCTGCGGTCGAGGAGCGGCAGCGAGGACCTTGAGATACTGGTAGTTCTTGTAATGCAGGTCCCAGCCGCCGGGGACTTCCTCACCGTTCCAGTAAACAGTGACAAGCGGCACGCCCTGTTCGATCAGGCGCCGCGCCAGCAGGACGCCCTGGCCGAAGCTGTGCCGGCCGTAGCGGTCGCGCACCGCCGCCGGCTCCGCGTTCAGGTCGAACGCCTTCTGGGACTGCGGCGCCAGGATCAGGTTGCAGGCACGTTCCTGGTAAACGTCCATGACCTTCGGACCGATCACCCTGTCTCCCTGCGCCGGAACTGATCGAGCAGGCCGCGCCGCCCGCCGAGTCGCTCCAGCGAAAACTCTTGGGCGGCGTCAGTGCCTGGACGCGGAAGTCGGCCCGGTTCGGGTCCTGGAGGATGCGGAAGGGATCGTAGACCTGACCGAGGAAGCCCCCCCCTCGCCGGCGAACGTCCTGCGGTACATGTCGAGCAGCCAGACGAATGGCGGCAGCGTCTGGTCGCCGCCGCGCAGCCGCGCCACCGCCGAACCCATGCACGGATAATCGTCGGAAGCCGGCCGCACGTCATCGCCCGAGACACGCGGGTTCTTGTGGCCCGTCAGCGCCAGGTAAACACTCTGCCCGTGGGCGCCGCCGGTATACTCGTCGCTAACGCTGCGGATGAGCGCACAGCGGTGCATCTGCTGGGCCAGCAGCGGCAACTGCTCGCTGATCTGGAGACCGGGAACGCTGGTGGCGATCGGCTTGAGTTCGCCGCGGACTTCGGGTGGGGCGTCGGGCTTCAGATCGAACGTGTCCATCTGCGGGGGGCCGCCGCCCATGAACAGCAGAATGCACGACTTGGCCCGACCCGTGCCCTTCGCTGCTCCCGTAACCCCGGCCGCCTGTGCCCGAGCCTGGAACAGGGCCGGCAGGGCCAATCCCGCTGTGCCCAGGCCGCCGATCTGTAGGAACTCACGCGCGCGATGCGATCGCAGAAGCGGTACGCGGAACCGGGTATCGAGAGCATGGTGTTGATCCTTGAGCCGAGCTTCTCACATGACTGTACTCGGGAACTCGGCTCATTTCCAGAGGCAGAGTTCATCGTCCCGTGCTTGAGGCCTGCCCCCGCTGTGTTTTGCCGGAGGCAACACACCGGAGCGTCGTGTCCCGAAACGAGGCGACTAAGGTCCGCGCCGCCGCTAACAGGCTGGGTGGCACGCCCGGAGTCTTCGACGGGCGTGGGGATCTCCGTTGCGATGCGGGCGAACTACCTGATAGACTGGACTAGGTGAGTAGACCAGTCTCTGGGGTGCCGCATGACGACTGTCGGTTCGTATCAGGCAAAGACACGTCTGCCCGAACTTCTCGGACGTGTGGAGCGGGGCGAGAGCATCGTCATCACCCGGCGCGGCACGCCCGTCGCTCTGCTGACGCAGCCTCCGCGGCCGGTCACGCGAGACGTTCGCCGGGTCGTCGAGGATATGCTCGCCTACCGCGAGCGTCAAAACGCACCACGGGCAAGCTCACGATCCGCGAGATGATCGAAGAGGGCCGCCGCTACTAACGTCTTGCCGCAGTCGCGGACAGAAGCGCCATGGCCAAGAAGAGGAAACTGCCCAGGAAAAAATCCGAGGGTTTCGTCCTGGACGCTTCGGTGGTAGAGTTCGGGGTAGGGAGGAAGCCGATATGAACAGAACACTTGAACTACCCGAAACCGTCTACGCGGACCTCGTGCGGGCGGCCGAAGCCAGCGGCAGAACGCCCGCTGGCTGGATTCAGGAACGCTTGCCGAAGAACGGGGCAATCGGCGTTGGCACGGACGCGAGTGACGAAGAGTTCGCTGCCGCCGATGCGAGGTTGAACGAGTGCCTCGTATCGCTTGGGCATGCCGTCGGCGCCGACAATGAGCAGATCGACGCTGATCTTGCTCGCGAATACGGGGATGACCACGCTGGCCTCTACCATCCGTTCGGAACCAAGTGATGTTCCTCGACACGTCCGGACTGCTTTGCTATCACTCCAAAGACGAGCCTGAGCACGTTGAGGCACACCGCCTCTTCAAGGGCCAACGGCGTCACCTCACGCACAGCTACGTGCTGGCCGAATTCGTGGCCCTCGCCCAGGTGAGGAAAATCCCTCGGGAGACCGCTCTCCGTTTCTCTTCCGGGCTTCTCGTCCATCCGCGTCTAGAAGTCGTCTGGGTGGATCGTGGCCTTCATGAACAGGCCCTCAACCTTCTCGGCAAACGCCTGGACAAGACCTACTCCCTGTGCGACGCGGTGAGCTTCGTGCTGATGAAGCGGCAAGGCATCCAGGAAGCGCTGACCACGGACCGTCACTTTGAACAGGAGGGATTCGCGCCAGCACGTTGGGGAAGGCGCCCGCGTAACGTGGCCGGGTTCGCCGGGGGGCACTTTCCCAGGGCCGGCCGATACGCGGTTCAGGTGTGGTTTTTCCAGCAGACTGCGGCTGACGTGCTCAAGATGGAGCAGCCGTTTTACGTTTTTGGAAGCGAGGCGTGAGTCATGGCCAAGAAACCCAAGAAGCCGTTTCGACCACCAGTCTTGCGGCACTTCACGGTCCGGGAGATCACGGACCCGGCGGAACAGGCCACGCTGGACGAACGGATCCGGCGTAGTCGCCTTGAGGCCGACGCGGGGGCACCGGTTGTCGGAGGCGACGCGCAGCAGCGTGGTGTCCAGCAACCGGGCGACAATGGTCCGCGCCACCGCCACCCAGGGCAACGCCAACTACTTCGCACGATCCAGTTCCGTTAGTATCCCGAACCACTTGACGATTCGGCCCTCCTGGTCGCGCATGGCTTTGGCCCGGGCGAGGAACCACCGGTAGACACCGTCGGCAACCCTCTTGATCCGATACTCGACCTCGATCATTTCGCCGGTCTCCAGGGCCGTGGCCCAAAGTTGCGCCACTCTCGGCAGGTCGTCGGGGTGGACCATCGCGGTCCAGCCCGTGCCCTGAGTCTGTTCCAGCGTCATCCCGGTGAAATCCAGCCAGAACTGGTTGGCGAAGTCGATCCAGCCGTCCGGCCGGGCGGTCCAGACGATGCCGGGGATGAAGTCGGCCAGGGAATGGTATTGCGCCTCGCTGGCGCAGCGCCTCCTCCGCCTGGCGGCGCCGGCGTTCTTGCCAGCACTGCACCTCGGTGGCCAGGTCCGTCGCGGAAGCATAGCGCTGGTCCGGGTTTTTTGCCAGCGCCTTCAGGCAAATCTCCTCCAGACCTCCGGGCACTTCAGGCGAGACCGTTCGGGGTGGGGCCGGATTCCCGCGGATGACTCTCTGGAGCACTTCCCTGGTGTTGGCGCCGGTGAAGGGCGGACGGCCGGTCAGGATTTCATAAAGAATCGCCCCCAGGCCGTAGATGTCCGTACGACGATCGATTTGATCCAGACGTCCCTCTGCCTGCTCCGGCGCCATGTAGGCGGGCGTCCCGACAATATCGCCCTGGATCGTCAGGCCGGGATCTTGCGTATCGGTCGCCGGTGCGGAAGACGGATCAGTCTCTATCGTTTCCGGCTGACCCACGATCTTTGCCAGGCCCCAGTCGAGGACAATGACCTCTCCGAAGTCCCCGAGGATCACGTTATCGCCTTTCAGGTCCCGATGCAGGACCCCGCGAATGGGCATAGGCAATCGTGTTGCAGACGGCGCCGAACGCGGCAAGCAGGGCCATGAACTCCAGAGAGTCGGCTCCCCCTTGCACCGTTTGGCATGGTAGGCGTCCACGGCGATTCGGAGCGTGCGGCCGCGGACGAATTTCATGGCGTAAAAGGGCTGGTTGCCACCGGCACCGCGATCCAATTCGTAGACCGGCACCACGCCAGGATGCTCGAGTTGGCCGGTGAGCTGGGCTTCCCGGATAAAGCGGGCCGCGATCGTGGCCTTCCCGGCGTGCTCCGGGAAGAGTTCCTTGATGGCCACGTCCCGATCCAGTTGCCGATCGCGGGCCAGCCAGACCCGGCCGATCCCTCCCGCGGCGTGGAGATCGGTAAGGACATAGCGTGGCTCGGAGTCGGTGTCGCCAAGCTGGGCCGTCGGCGGCGGAGAGCCCGGGGAAGGAGACGTGGTCGCGGCAGCGTGGGGGGCTGTTGTCGTCTCCGCCTCGACTCTGGGCCACTCTTTACCTGGGTGCCCACTCATGGAAGACCCTCGCCGTTCTCTGGGGAGGCGCTGATCTCGTCGTTTCCAACCTCTCCAACTCTTCGGCGGCCGGCCGTCATTTCTCTGGAGTATATCAAATGAGCGACGCGTAGGCGCGCTCCTGCGTGGCGCGACCTGCCCTGGCGACGCTCGACCAACGGCTGAAGGACGCAGCGGCGGCGGTTGGTGTGGAACCATTCGACCCGGGACGGTTAGGGGTGACCGATGGCGAAGAAACCGAAGAAGCCGTTTCGGATGGTTCGCTGGCAGCAGTGCATGGTCCGCGAGATCACGGACCCGGCGGAGCAGGCCGCGCTGGACAAACGGATCGGGCGTAGTCGCCTTGAGGCCGACGCGGGGGCACCGGTTGCCGGAGGCGACACGCCGGAGCGTGGTGTCCAGACACCGGGCGACAAAGGTCCGCGCCGCTGTCGCTGACAGATTGCGATAAGATGAACTGACGCCGATTTCTCCCGATTTCTCTACGGCCGTCATGCCGTTGCTGATGGCGGCAATTATGGAAGGGGGAAAATCAATGTCAGTTCATCGTTTCAGGATGAAATGATGAACTGACACCGATTTTCCATCACCGATTTTCCATCCGCTTATTTTCCTATTATTTCTTCGTATCGTGATACTTATCGACGACTTGGTCGTTTACAAAACCTACATAAATGCTCCCAGAAGAATCTGGAGGAATGTTTTGGAAGAACAAGATTTTGTCCCCACGAATCTCCCGAAAGCCATTCGGAGATCCCGAATCGCGTACTGTGTGCCTTATACACTGGTACCCATTCATGTAGGAGCCAAGCAGCCATCTAACCTGTCTTTCTGACATGCCATTTCGAATGAGCATGTAGTTGAAGCTGTTCACGTGAGAAGTGAAAACAATATGATCCAGCACGAATAGGAAAATGCCACCCATCATGATGGCAATAGAGAGATAGACGTATTTCTTCATTCGATGTTTCATTTGTTATTAACTGGACTCTGGCGAATTCCACCGGCCTCTCCGGTTTCCTGATCTGAACAATTGAACAGAGGCGCACCTGAATAGAGGTCGCGGGAGTAGAACAATGGTGCTTACAAACCACTGGTTTTACTCACACGCGACCTATGAAGACCATCGTACAACGTTCCCTGGCCATCGGCACCTTCCTCGGCCTCCTGGGACTGTCCGCAGCTCTGCACGCCCCCAATTGCGCCATCTGGGACGACTGGCCGACCTCCTGGTCGTCGCCCCACGCCGCAAGCCCCTCGCCGAACTGGCCGCCCAGGAACTCGATGGCGTCGATCCCAGCAATCTCGCCGACTTCTTTCGCATCAGCCCCTGGGATGCCGATGCCATTCGCTTGCTCCTGATCGTCGCTCTTTGTCGGACGGCGCGTCAGGAAGCAGGGCTGCTGATCGACTACACCGCGGATGGTCGTCCGATCGGCATTGAAATTACGGCGCCAAGCAAAGTAACGCTTGAAGCGATCAACCGCGCATTGGCGGCGGCGCAGCAGGAACCGGCCACTACGGATGAGTTCGCTCCTCTGGTGGCCGCGTAGTATGTCTCGCCGTTACGTGCCTTCTCGACATCTTCCATTCGTATCCGCGGCCCAGAACAGCGTGAGCGGTACTCGTAGCGTCCCCTCACGCAGTAACACGAACAGGCACGCCGTCATCAGGTCGGCCGTCGCGCCGGGATTGCGTTGATGGCCGAGTTCGCGCAACCAGGCGTCGAGGGCCGTGAAGGCGTCACGTCCCTCCGAGTGATGCGGCCAACCGGCGTCTTGGACTCGCCGCGCTCGTCGTGCCGATTCCCGTGCTTCGGCGACGCCGCGTTTGCGGAGGATCAGCGTATCGGGATGGTCGGCCATGAGATGCAGATGCGTGCGAATGATGGCGCCTTCGAGCGAAACCATCTCTATCAGCACACGGCGCAGAAATCGGCACGCCGTCCTCGAAAACATCGGCGAAATCGTGGGCGTACTGCCGGGCGATCAGGTCGCGGTCGGCGGCGAGGGCCATCGCCTGGCGAAGAGGCAGCGTCGGCTCTTCACGCACATCTTGACTCGGCGTGTCGCCGAGGCCGCCCGGCACGGCTAGACGGATCGCCTCGTAAACACGCCGAGAATCTTCGACATCCAACTCGGCGAGGAGGCGAGCCACGCCGGGACGTAGTTCCTCTCCCTCCGGAACGGCGGCGAGCGGAGCGAGCAGCAGGACGATGCCGAGGTTCGTGTTGGTGCTGCACGACACGGCGCGTCGCCGTCACGCACTCCAGAATCGTAGTCGCCGATTTGGCGTTGGCGGCCGTTGCCAGCACCGGGGCGATGGCGGCGGCGCTGAGAAGGAAATCGAGATACGTCACATCCGTCAAAATCGGCGAAGCGATGGACGTTGCCGGCCTTGCGCGCCGTCGCCTCCCAGATGCAGGCGAGTTGGGCACACAGGCCGATGTCGGGCATTCGTGGATCACCCCTTGCTTCGCGGCGGGCTAACTACGGTGACAGAATGCGCACGATGCGCCGCCGCGACATCGACACCCGTCACCGGGGCCAGCGCCCGCCAGCCAGGAACAGCGTTGACTTCGATGACGTACCACTCGCCGTTCGGCCCCGGCAGCAGATCGACGCCCGCCAGCAGGAGCGCCGACTACCTCCGCGGCCCGCAGTGCCAGCCGCTCTTCGTCCGACGCCGAGCGTCGCCATCTCGCCGATGCCGCCCTGGGCGACGTTGGTTCGCCAGTCGCCGCGCGACGCCGCCGCATCGCCGTCAGCACTTGGCCTCCGAGAACGAAGACGCGTAAATCCCAGCCGGGATGCCGCACGAACTGTTGCAGATACAGGACAGCTCGCCGTGCGTCTCCAGGGTGCGAAAGGTACGCCACGCCATTTCCGGATCGCTGACGCGCACCATGCCGCGGCCCTCGGAGCCGAACAGCGGCTTGACCACCACATCGCCGCCCAGGAGGCGTGAACGCCTCCAGAGCGGCGTCGGCGTGCTGGCAGACGATCGTCGGCGGCACGCGCAGGCCGGCCGCTTCGAGAATGGCCGTCGCCAGGTACTTGTCAACGCAGACCTCGACGGTGCGCGGCGGGTTGAGGACGCGGATGCCGCGCGCGCCAAGCCGGTGCAGCAGGTCCATGCGGAATACGACCTGCTCCAGCGACCCCGGCGGCATGGTGCGAACGAGGATGGCGTCGAAGTCGGTCCAGTGGTCCCGAACCGGCGGAAACGGCGGCGGTGACTCGGCGGAAATCGACGGCATCGGCGGCGTGCCCCTGGGCGACCGCGGCGCGCTGGAGGTCGCGGACGTGCCAACCGTCGCCGGCTGAGAGGAGGGCGAGACGCATCGGATACTCCTTGTTTAGCCGCGAGCTTTTGCGAACGCTAGACGTCAAACGCTCGCGGCTAAACGATCCCCCACGATTTCCGCAGGATGGCCGGCTCCATGCGTCCGAACGTGAACTGCCCGCCCCGTCTGCAGGTTCTGGAACACGATCTCCGCCGGGCTGAAGAGGAGGGGATCGATTTGTAGAAATCGTGCCCTGCCTTCGCAAACACTTCAGCGAACGGCGCCCCGTGATCCGACGACGCCGACGACGGCACTTTCGGCCCGACCTCGGCAAGCTGGTCGTCGTCCGCACGCACCCAGAGAATGGCCCGCCCGCCGTAAAGGATGGCGTCGTTGGTGCGGCCGATGGCACCCATCTCGTCGGCGGCCACCGGCGGCAGCGGCGCGATGCCGTAACCGCTCACCACCTGGCCGAGGTCGAACTTCAACTCGTGCAGCTTGTGCAGCGCCGTCTCCAGAGCGCGGGCCACCACCTGCAATGTCCCGGCCAGGCTGGCGGCCGGTGCGACCAGCAGCGTCAAGCGATCCGGCGGCAAGGTTCAGCTTCTCGGCAAGGTACGCGGCCACCTCGTCCGTCGGGATCTTCCGCGTTTCCAACACGCCGATGGCCACGGGATCCAGTTTCGCGCCCGGGAATGTGGTCGAAGATCGCCTCCTTGCCGTAGGCCGCACGCATCGGGCCGGAACCCATCGCAAAGAACTTGCCAACAGACACCTGCCAGCCGGCGTACTGCGACGCCATGCAAGCGAGAAGGGGGTGATCGGTCGTCACCTGCACCTGCGGAAACATCTGGTCGCCTGGCACCAGGCACACGTCGGCGAGATCGGCGAGACAGACACGAGCGAGGCCGAGACCAGCACGGACGCCGCCCACGGTCTTCGCGCCACAGTCGAGGATGCGCGCGCCATTGCCGGTCGTCTGGACAGCGATGCGCAGGTCGGCCGAGTTCGCCGCCATGTCGTCGGCGAGGCGCAGGGCGCGATCGTTCAGGGTCACGGAATGATCTCCACGGATTGGCCGGTTGCGGCTTTAACATCGGCGATTGCCGAGCCGCAAGCGGCAACACACTCGTCAGCGCGGCAGCGCCAGCGCAGCGGCGGCGTCTCGAACGGCGAGGACAATCGTCTTCTCCCAATCGGCGTCATCCGGATGGAAGGGGAACAACATGCCGCGCGAGCTGTTGACCACCGCGCCGAGACCGTCCGGCCGAAACGCTGCCATCACGTCCGCCGTGGTGCCGCCCTGGGCGCCGAAACCCGGCACCAGGAAGATCACCTCGGGCAGCAATTTTCGCAGTTCCGCCAGCTCCGCCGGATAGGTCGCGCCGACGACCGCTCCCACATCGCCGAAGCCGCATTGCCCGAGGTTCTCGCGCGCCCACGCCGCCACCGCCTCGCCGACGCGGCGATAGAGCGGTTTGCCGCCGCAGTCGAGGTCCTGAAAGAGACCGGCTCCCGGATTGCTCGTCCGCACCAGAACGAAGACGCCGGCGGCGACGCGGCGAGCGCTGGTCAGAAACGGCTCGACGGCATCGCGGCCGAGGTAGGGATTGACCGTAAGTGCGTCGGCCTGCCACACCGGATGCACTTGCTCTCCGAAGGAACAGCCCCCGAACGCGGCATCGGCGTAGGCTGTCGCTGTCGAGGCGATGTCGTTGCGCTTGCCGTCGAGGATCGTCAGCAGGCCCAGGGCTTTCGCCTTGTGCAGCAGCCGTTGCATGACCGCCATGCCGGCCGGTCCGCACGCCTCGAAGAATGCGCTCTGCGGCTTCACCACGGGGGCAACCGGTGCAACGAGATCGAGAACGCGGCCGCAGAATTCCTCGAAGGCCGCCGCGATCGTTTCAAGAGAATCGGCCCCATATCGATCGCGGATCGCGCGCGGCAGCGACTCCCAGCGCGGGTCGAAACCGACGCACAGGGCGGTTCCTTTGCTGCGCTGGGCGTCGGCGAGGCGGTCGGCGAAATGAGGCATTGCAAATCCTCTATGGTTCGGCCACAGCTGCCGGTGTACTGAGAGCCTGTGAAATATCGGTTTCTTCATTCTCCACGGGAACGACCCCAATGGAGCGGTCTTTCGCTACTGCTGACCTTGCCCCTGACTGCTAGTCCGGCGCCCTGCGCGCGGCAACGTTTCCTGAATGCCCCACCGCCTTCCTCGACCGCGCAGACCGCGCGCCGCCGCCGACGCGGCCCTTGCCGCACGCAGACTCAGCGCCCGCAGCAGGTTGTGAGTCACCGCAAACCACAAGGCGATCGCCTTCACCTTGGCCAAACCACGCACCAGCAACTGCCGCAGTCCCCGGTTCCGCGCCTGGGCATTGACGCACTCCGCGGTCGCCGCTCGCGCCTTGTACAGCGCTTGCGCTGCCGCCGTGCCCCGGGTCGGCCACGTCGATGAGCGCCTTCTACGGCCTCCCGATGTCCCACGGCGCTTGGCCGGCGTAGATGTTCTCGAAGGCGCTGCGGTCGTGGATCATGGTGACTCTCCTGATGGTCAGGCGGTGGCTATTCTATGCTCATGGGCACAGGGAACGAGACGCACCAGAAAACCGGAGCCGGTCATGGACAAGGTGAACCTCAGCGAGAAGCTGGCGCAGTTCAGCGAACAGTGGAAGCCGAAAATCGTCGGCGAGTCGAACGGCCAGATGGTCAAGCTGGTCAAGTTCCAGGGGCCGTTCGTCTGGCACCACCACGACCAGGAGGACGAACTGTTCTTGGTCGTGAAGGGCCGCTTCCGCATGGAGTTTCGAGATCGGCACGTCTGGCTGGAGGAGGGCGAGTTCCTGATCGTCCCTCGTGGCGTCGAACACCGACCCGTCGCCGAGGAGGAGGCGCACGTCCTGCTGTTCGAGCCGGCCTCGACGCTGAACACGGGCAACGTGCAGAACGAGCGGACGGTCGCACACCTGGACCGGATTTGACGAGGGATTCGATGGCGAAGCGCAACGAAAGAATAGAGATTGGCTGTTGGCCGTGGGCGAAGACTGACCTGTATGTGCATTATCACGACACGGAATGGGGCGTGCCGGTCCATGACGACCGGCTCCTGTTCGAGTTCCTTATCCTCGAAGGAGCGCAGGCGGGTCTGAGTTGGGAGACGATTCTGAACAAGCGAGAGAGCTATCGTGCCGCCTTCGACCAGTTCGATCCCGCCAGTCGTCGCCAAATACGGCCAGAAGAAGCGAAGGAACTTGCTGTCGGATTCTGGAATCGTCCGCAACCGGCTGAAGATCGAAGCGGCGATCCAAAATGCGACAGATGTTCCTGGCCGTGCAGCAGGAGTTCGGCACGTTTGACGAGTACATTTGGGGATTCGTCGGCAGCGAGCCGAAGCAGAATGCCTGGAAGTCGATCAAGGAAGTGCCGGCCAAGACCCCGGAATCGGATGCCATGAGCAAGGACTTGAAGCTGCGGGGGTTCAAGTTTGTGGGCAGCACGATCTGCTACGCCTTCATGCAAGCCGTGGGCATGGTGAACGATCACCTTGTCGAGTGCTTCCGTCACACTCAACTGTTGAAGCCGGCGAGGCAACCGAAATGAAAAAACCGTTAGACGAGCCTCTGGTTTGTCTACATCGTTCGCTGCGCTGACGGCTCGCTGTACACCGGCATTACCAAAGACGTGAAACGCCGCTGCCGGCAGCACAACGATGGAACCGCCTCACGATACACCCGTAGCCGCCGCCCAACCAAGCTGGTCTGGCAGGAGACACAGCCAAGTCGGGGTTCGGCCTTGAAGCGTGAGGCTGCGATCAAGGCAATGACGAGGCGAGACAAGTTGGCACTGATTCGATTGAGGAAGAAGGCGGGATGATGCCACTCCACCACGACCCCTGGTTCACTTTTCGCTTCGCCGACGACCGGCTCATCCCTCGCTTTCACCTGGAAGGCGTCGAGGTAGGCCAGCGGGTATCGGTCTTCAGGATCGACGCTGACACGGGCGAGCGGCTGGGTCTGATGGCGACGGCAACCGTGGGCGAAGGCGGCTGGGTGGACCTGCAAGAGCCGATCATCGTCCGGGCTGGCGAGGCGTTCATCGCCGTGCCGGAACCAGTGGGCTGACCGACGACCTGGATTGCCGAGGATACGATGATCTTCCGAATTTCGCAAAAGTTGAGCGACAAGATAAAGGCTGGAACCTTGGCGACTCTGCCCGCAAGGGCGATCTGTCGCCAAAGACGTTTTCCGGCACTCGCTTCTTAGGATTGGCCATGACGGAGCCTTCTTTTGCTGGCTTTCTGTTGCTCTTGTTTTTACACCCTCACGGTTGCCACGCCTCGACGCCGGGTCGTCAAGCGTGCTGTGGCGGTGCGTAAGCCGGGAAGTCCGTGTACCCCTTTCCTCCGCTGGGCGAGGACCAGTCGGACATCGGCGCTGGTTCGGCCAGCGGCCAGCCGTTCCTGAACCGCTCCACGAGGTCCGGGTTGCTGATGAAGGGTCGCCCGAAGGAGATCAGGTCGGCGTGTCCCTCGGCAATCGCCTTCTCTGCCGTCTCCTTGGTGTAGCCGCAGTTGCCCATGAGCGGGCCGTGGAACACCTTGCGGAACTCGGCCAGGGTCATCGGCTCGCCGAGGTTGTGGAAGCCGAACGCCAGCCCGTCTAGGACGTGCAGGTACGCCAGCCCGAAGCGGTCGAGTTGGCCGGCGACGAAGGTGAACTGCTCCCGGTAATCCGGCGACCCCATGTCGTTGTACGTCCCGTTGGGGGCGAGACGCACGCCGACCCGGTGGGCGGGCCAGACGGACGTGACCGCTTCGATCACTTCCTTCAGGAAGCGGTAACGGTTCTCGACGCTCCCGCCGTACTCGTCGGTGCGGTGGTTCGTCTTCGACTGGAGGAACTGGTCGATCAGGTAGCCGTTGGCTGCGTGGAGTTCCACGCCGTCGAAACCGGCTTGCTTCGCTCGCTCGGCGGCTCGCCGGTAATCCGCCACGACCCGTGGAATCTCGGAGGTTTCCAGCGCCCGTGGGACTTCGTGCGGCTGCTTGCCGGTGGGCGTGTGGATGTCCGGCTCGTTGATCTTGATGGCCGAGGGAGCGACGGCGGGCTTGCCGCCGTGGAAGCTGCTGTGGGAGGCCCGTCCCGTATGCCAAAGCTGGAGGAAGATCACCCCGCCCTTTTCATGCACGGCGTTGGTGGTGTGCTTCCAGCCTTCGGTCATCTCGTCGGTGTAGATGCCCGGCGACTCGTTCCAGCCGTTGGCCTCCTCGGAGATCGTGGTCGCCTCGGTGATGAGCAGGCCCGCCGAACTCCGCTGGGCGTAGTATTCGGCCATCAGGCGGTTCGGCAGGCGAGCGGCCCCGGCCCTGCCACGGGTCATGGGCGACAGGACGATCCGGTTCGGCAGGGTCAGGTCGTGCAGACGGAAGGGCTGAAAGAGGATGCTGTTCATGTCTTGCTCCTTTCTGAATGATGGTGCTCGAACTACGGTGCGAACGAACGGTGCGTCCCCGTACCTGGTTCATGCGGATGTCCTGGTCAGCTGGCTTCACGGCCAACAGCGGGACGCTTCCACGCACAGTCAGGCTCCCGAACCAGTTCGCCAAGACGAACAGCATCGCTCCCATCATGGACAGATTTTTCATGAAGTGGATCATCTGCTGCTGTGACGCCTGCCCTCCAGAATCCGCTGGTAAGTACGTACGAGGCCAGGACCAGGAATCAGCAGCAGAACGGCAGCCGTCATGTCGCCGACGAGCCGATCAGTGCTGCCGACGCCCAGACCCGTATTTCGTCAGCCTGCGACGACCTGCCGCCGGAGCGAATCCAATGACCTTCGCCCGACGCCGAGCGAAGATCATCAACGCCGCCATCAAGAACGTTCAGCACGAGCCCACCACTTTCAGCCATTTGTTTTGAGGATTCATGTTCGTCCTTTCCCGAAATGTTGTCCAAGAAAACGTCTCCTTATGCCAGGTCGAACAACAGAACTTCGGACGGAACTCAGCTCACCAATGACGGTGATGGCGTTCTCGTCGTGACGGCCACGCCGTCCCCAGCGGCAAGATCGTTGCCGAGGACATTCACCTGCCCTCGAAGAACCTGGAGCCACGCCGCCCGTCCAGGCTCGATGGCGTGCGCAACCGCCTGTCCGGGCAGCAGCGAGGCCAGATACAGGCGGGCGTCTTGATGAATGGTCAGGGAGCCAGCGGCACCATCGGGCGAGGCGACCAGACGAAACCGGCCCTGCTTCTCCTCCTCGCCCACGGCAAGTTCCTCGTAACTCGGCTTCAGCCCCTTGCGCTCCGGCAGCAGCCAGATTTGGTAGAGATGGACCCCTTCCTTGTCCGAGGGGTTGAACTCGCTGTGGCGCACGCCGGTCCCGGCGGTCATGCGTTGCAGTTCCCCGGCCCGGATGATCGAGCCGTTGCCCATGCTGTCCTTGTGTTCCAGCGCCCCGTCGAGGACGTAGGTGACGATCTCCATGTCCCGGTGGCCGTGCATCCCGAACCCCTGGCCGGGCTGCACCCGGTCGTCGTTGATGACCCGCAGGGAGCGGAAGCCCATGTGGGCGGGGTCGTAGTAATCGCCGAAGGAGAACGTGTGGTAGGTGTCGAGCCAGCCGTGGTCGAAGTGGCCTCGCTCGGCAGCTTTGCGTACCCGGATCATGACTTGCCTCCTATTGTTTACATGCAGATAATTGACATATCAAGTATATGGCCAAAAAAAAACCGTCAGTCCTCCGTCCCGGCCAGCGGCTCCCGGACCTTTTCCAGCAGCCGGATGAGTTCCTTCAACTCGCCCTGCGACAGATGGCCCAGCAGCTTGCGGTGCAGGGCGACCAGCGGCTCATCCAGGGCAGCCAGGGTCGTCGATGCCCTGGTCCGTCGAGCGCCACATAGATGACCCGGCGATCCTTCTCGCAACGCAGCCGGTTGACGAAGCCTGCCCGCTCCAGCCGGTCAATCAGGCCGGTGATCCCCGGCACAACGGTAATGGTGCGGCTGGCGATCTCCAGGATGGGCAGCGGCTTGCCTTCGCCTCGCAGGATGCGCAGGATGTTGTACTGCGTGGGGGAAGTCAGCCCATATTCTCGGAGCAGCCGGGCGAAGCGTATCTGAAGCTGATCGCTGGTGCGCACGATGTTCAAGGCGGCTTCCTCTTCCGGCGACTCGAAGGGCCGTTTCTTCTTGAGTTCGTGCTGCAACTTCGGGGTCGTCATGGGTCAATCCGTGCGGTTCGTTCACCTGCATATAGTTTACATGTCATCTATCGGCAAGTCAAGTCCTTTGCTGGCGTTTTTCTCTCATGCGTGAGGCGACACGCCGGAGAGTCGGGCTGACCCAAGCTGCCGCATCCTTCGGACTACCGGATCGCTGTCGTCACCAAGTCCTCCAGCTTCCGGTCCAACATGCTGGCGACGGGGGCGATCCCGGCGTCGTTGAACTGGCCGAATAGCGAGGAGGGTTTGTCGTACTCCAAGCAGGTTCTCCCCCGCTCGTCTTCGTAAATCAGCACCCGCAGCGGGGCGTACAGGCTCGCCCGGATGTCGTGCTGGGTCATCTGGAAGGCGAACAGCGGGTTGCCGACGACGTACTGGACTGCCTTGCACTTCTGGCCGACGAGGCGCAACAGCGCCCCGTGGTTGTGTGTGGCGAACAGCATGAAGCCGCTCGGCCCGGCCATCGCTTCGATCCTGGCCCTGGCTCCCTCGGCGTCCCCACCGGCAGCGAGTGCCTTGTACACGTCCGGGTCGAAGCGCCCCAATTGCCGCTCGAAGGCTTGGGCAACATCCTCGAAAGGCTTGTCCGTCGCCAGGCGAACGTGATCCACGGTGAAACGAGAGTCGATCATCGGATTACCTCCTGGGCGCTGCACTCCAAAACGGCCATAAACGAGAACACCAGCCACGACGGTCCCGGCCAACATGGTCGCATAGGCCAACAGCCTCCATCGTCGTTGACTTGCCATCGGTTTCTCCATCGGAGAAGCGGGCCGGACGCTATTTCGTAGTCGGACGAGCCTCCCGCAGTTTCATGCAGGTACTCGCCGCCCGTGCCACCAACTTGCCGGGCCTGGTCGGTGACACCGCACTCGACGAAGCCCAGGGCGCTGCCCGCCTTGACGACCTTGGCCTCGGCAGTCAGCCTACCCTGCCGGACAGCCCGGAGGAAGTTAATCTTCAACTCGACAGTCGTGAACGTCTCGCCCTCAGCCAGCGTGGCGGCGTAGGCGTAGCCCATCGCCGCATCGGCCAGGTCGCAGTAGACGCCGCCGTGCAGCGTCCCCATTGGGTTGTGGTGGCGCTCATCAACCTCCATCTCAAAGACGGCATGGCCCGGCTCGATTACCTTCAAGACAAAGCCGAGCAACCGGCCAAAGGGGCGGCTCCTCGATGCCGACGAACTGAGCGAAAAAGCGCCGCTCGGAAAGAAGCTGGTGGACCAGGATGGTGCGGATCGGGTTGGTCTTCTCGTGCGTCGGTCGGCCACGGCTTGAGCTGGGACCATAGCCCAGCACGTTCCGCTCGTAGATCAATTCTTTCTTCAGCCAATCCGCTGCACCTTGACACTCCGCATCCCTGGTAACGACTCCAGACGGGCCAACATTGGCTCTAAGCCCTCTTCGGTCGGTAGACGCACCTTGAGGATCAGACGGGACTCGTTTTCCCGGATGTTATGGTCGTACTCGATGTCCGTTACCGTTATCCCCAACTTTCGCAATTCCTCCAGAATAACTGTGCGGTTCATGCTGGCGTTCTGCGCCGTTACCTCAACTTGACGCTGGCACAGGTGCCACCGTATCCCTTCGATCCGGCCAAGGATCGTCAAGCCAAACAGCGATGCCGACGCCGCCGTCACCGCCACGATATACATGCCCCCACCAGCGGCCAAACCAATGGCAGCGACCAGCCAGAGGCTCGCTGCCGTCGTAAGCCCCTGGATACTGATGCCGGTGCGCAGGATCGCACCAGCACCGAGAAAACCGATCCCGGTCACGACGCTGGCAGCGATTCGGGATGTATCCACGGCAATGAGGTCGTCCTTACCGTAAGACTGGAAGTAGGTGAATTGGGTGGACACCAGCATGAAGGTCGCCGACGCCACCCCGACCAGTAGATGCGTGCGAAGGCCAGCCGGATGTCCGGTGCGCTCGCGTTCGTAGCCGATGGCGGCTCCCAGGACCATGCCGGTGCCCATGCGGAGCAACATTTCTAGGGTAGGAATGACCATTGTTATTCTTCCTTGGGAAGTAGCAGGGCTGATGCCCTTCACTTCACCAGCGACGTTGCCAAAGACCACCAGCGGAGAAAGAGTAGTTTCATCGCCCGGCCTGGACCTCCTTCGCCGGATCGCCGACGACTCGTGCGTAGACCGAAACCTCGATCAGATTGGCGTCGGGGTCACGGAAGTAGACCGAGCGAAGTGGACCGACCGCCCCGGTCCGGGCCACCGGGCCTTCAAGGATCGCCACGCCCAGGGAGTTCAGATGCTCGATGACCTCGGACAGAGGAGCGTCGGTGATGAAGCACAGGTCAGCGGAACCGGGCGTGGGCTGTGCCGCCTTCGGCTCGAATTCCTTGCCCCGCTCGTGCAGGTTGATCTTTTGCGAGCCGAATGTCAGCGCCTTGCGTCCCTCGCCGAACGTGACGACTTCCATCCCCAGCACGCCGGCATAAAAGGCGCACGTCGCCTCGACGCTGCGGACGGTCAACACGAGATGGTCGAGCGAATCGACTCGCATGGCTCGACTCCTGGGCGTGGCGTGGATCGTGGATTTCTGGTTTGGGACAGGGCCTGTAACTCAGTCGAGCGCGGAGGGGGATATCGCTTCTCCCATTCCGCCTTCAGGGCTTCCAACTCCAGCAGGCGGCATTGAGGGAGGGAATCGTTCCGACGATAGGTCACGAAATAGGGCATGGTTCAAAAACAGGCCAGCTTGGGTAACACGGTTGTAGGACGGCCTTCCCAGGCCGTCCGCTCCGCCTCGGACGGCCTGGGAAGGCCGTCCTACAACCGTGTTACCCTGATATGAACCATGCCCGAAATAGGTAGCACCGTCTTGTCGCCAATGCGGCAAGTGACGATGGTAGATCGTCAAGGGTTTTTCGGGATGCAGTCCCTGGAAACAGGGAGGAGAATCGAGGTTCCACATGACGATCGTCTCGCTGCCCTCAACGACCTATCGAGGTTATTTCTGTCGCCTTGTTCCTGGGGAACGGATTTGCAAGCCTCCTCGTGGGCGGACGGATTGCAAATCCGTCCTACGAGGTTTCAGGCGTTTATTCACCGGCAGCCTCTAGTTGCCCCGAAAGCCGTCGAACCGGACCATCTCCATCTGACCCTTGCCCTTGACCGACAGGATGCCGCGTGACTCGCCCCGGCAGCGATCGGCGACGGGCGCCCAGGCGGCGCCGCTCAACACGACCTGACCGGGGACGCCGTGGCTCTCCATGCGGGCGGCCGTGTTGACCGTGTCGCCCCATAGGTCGAAGAGATACTGCCGCTTGCCGATTACGCCGGCCACCACCGGCCCGAGATGAATGCCGACGCGCAGGTTCCAGGCGATCGACAGCGATTGCGTGACCTTGATCATTTCCAGACCGCAGCGAATCGCGTGCATCACCGGATGGTCCGGTGTCTTCTGGAGCAGTCCGACCGCCGCCATGAAGGCGTCGCCGATGGTCTTGATCTTCTCGACCTGATGGCGCAGGGCAATCTCCTCCCACGTTTCGATCAACCCCTGGAGGTGACTGACGACATATTCGGGTGGATGGCCGTCGCAGAACGGTGTGAAGCCGACGATGTCGGCGAACAGCACGGCGACATTTTCATAGCGGCGCGGCAGCACCGTGTTGGTGGTCTTCAGCTCGCGCACCACCACGCTGGGAAGGATAACGTGCAGCAGTTCGTCGGAACGGGCCTGCTCCTTGCGGATCTGCTGCAAGTACAGCTCCTCGCGGTCACGCAGACGTTTCTTCTCCAGACCGGCGTTGATACGGGCCCGCAGCAGGACCGGATTGAACGGCTTGGTCAGGTAGTCTTCCGCCCCGCACTCGATGCAGCGGACGACGCCGTCGATCTCGTCCAGCGCCGACACCATGATGACCGGCAGATGGCGCAGGGATTCATCGGCCTTGAGCTTCTCCAGGACCTGGAAGCCGTTCAATCCCGGCATAATGACGTCGAGCAACACCAGGTCGAACGGTTGCTTTGGCACCAGTTCCAGCGCCCGGCGTCCGTCCTCCGCGGTGACGACGGTGTGTCCCTCGTGCCGCAACCAGCGACTCAACAGGTCGCGATTGTCCGCGTTGTCGTCCACGACAAGGATGGTCCCGCGTTCTCCGGAGTGGTTCTGCTTCCGCACTTTCCCCGATAGAACGGCTGTGTCCTCCGGCGATTGGGCGGCGTGCGTGGATTGCAGCAACTCGTCAAGCAGGGACAGGGTGCGCTGTCCTTTCGCCTTGATCTCTGTCAGATCGGCGAGGAAGCCGCCAAGCAGGCGGTCCTCGCCTTCTTCCAGCCACAAGTCGCAGTAGCCGATGACATGGTTGAGCGGCGTGCGCAGATCGTGACGGATGCGCCGTCCCAGTTCGTCGCCCTCGGGCAGACTCCGGCTCGGGTCGAGCAAGTCCTGGATCATGCCGAGGAGGCGTTCACCGGCGGCGTGGATCTTGGCGAGGTCGGCCACGAACTCTTCGGGACCGTGGTCGGCGGCGTCTTTGAGGAGCATGTCGGAGAGGCTGACGATGGTGGTCACCGGCACGGCCAATTCCTGACGAAGCACGGCCAGTCGAGCACTGCGGGTCCGGCGATCGGAGGCCTTGGGTCCACCCGCCGGGGCCGGCGCGAGGGTGTCTCCGTTCATGACGGCCTCCCGCGCTGGAGCAGCGCCGCGATTTTGCCCAGCAGGCGGGGCAGTTCGACTGGTTTGGTGTCGTAGTCGTCGCAACCGGCCTCGACCGCTTTTTCACGGTCTCCCGACATGGCGTCGGCCGTCAGGGCAATGACGGGGATGTGGCGCGTCTCCGCCGTACTCTTGATCCGGCGCGTGGCCTCCCAGCCGTCCAGCAGCGGCAGGTGCATGTCCATTAGGATGAGATCGGGACGTTCGGTATGCGTTTTAACACAAGCCTCCTCGCCGTCCACGGCGATCACCACCTCGAAGTTCTTCCGCTTCAGCCGCCGAGAAAGCATATCGCGATTGTCTTCGTTATCTTCCACGAGCAGAATCTTGGTCACGGACTATCCCCCCGGAACGATCCTCGTTCGGACAGTCCCCGACAGGACAGGCCCGGACACAGGAGAGAGATGATGGGTCGTTACACTTTAATTATACGCGATGGCGCAAAGGAGACCATCAACGGATTGCCGCTTGCGGCTTCGCATGAGGCGATTGCTCAGCCGCAAGCGGTTCGGCGGTCAGCGCGCCTTCCGCAGCATGATCGTCAGCCCCTGCCCGTCGATCTTCACGTCGGCGCGGTGGGCATCGCTACCGAGAAGCGCATTCGCCCAGCCGACCGTCAGCGTCTCGGCGGCGAGGTAGTCGCGGTGAGCGTCGACGGCCAGCCGCAGCGCGTCCGACTCGGTGCCGAGGTAAAGTTCGATGCGATCTTCCATTTGCAGACCCGCGGTCTTGCGCAACTCCTGCACCTGACGAATCACGTCGCGGGCCATGCCTTCGCGCTTCAGGTCATCGGTAAGGCGGGCGTCGATCAGTACCTGCGTGCCGTGGTCGGCGATGCCGGCCCAGCCGTCGGGGGCCTTCGTCGTCACCCAGAGGTCGGCGGGGTCGAGCGTGACGGGACCGTCCGGCGTCGGCAGGTCGAACGGCTGTCCAGCTTGCACTTTCGCCGCCAGATCCGCCGGGTTGGCTGCTGCGATGGCCGCCGTCACATCTTTCAGGCGCGGACCGAACTTCGGGCCGAGCGCCTTCGGGTTCGGCTTCACGTCCAGCCTCAGTAGCGGCCCGGACGCCGGATCGTGCAGCGTCACCTTCTTGACGTTCAGCTCCTCGATGATCTGATCGGCGAAGCGCTCGACGGCGCGACGGTCGGCGTCTCCGGCGGGTTGTACCTTCAGCTCGGCGAGCGGCTGCCGCACCTTCATCTTGACGGCGTTGCGCGCCGCGGAGCCTAGCGAGACCACACGAAGGAGTGCGTTCATGTCTGCGGAGAGTTGTTCGTCGATCGGCAATTCCGAGGGCTTCGGATAATCGCAGAGGTGAATGCTCTGAGCACGCGGCGCAAGCAAGGGCGTGGTCGTCGCACTTGCTTGCGCCGCGTGCTCAAGGTTCTGATACATCGTCTCCGCCAGAAACGGCATCACCGGCGCGATCAGTCGTGTTAGCGTCGTCAGCACCGTGTAGAGCGTCTGATACGCCGCGCGCTTATCGTCGCCGACGTCGCTCTTCCAGAAACGACGGCGATTGCGGCGCACGTACCAGTTGCTCAGCTTGTCATCGACGAACTTTTCGGTCTCCACGCAGAACGCCGTGCACGTTGTAGTTCTCGAACGCCGAGCGCGCGGTCTCCACGAGTTGCGCAGGTCCGACAGGATCCAACGGTCGATGTCCGGCCGTTTCTCCAGTGGCACCGGCGGCGCGGCCGGGTCGAAAGCGTCGAGCCGGGCGTAGTTGACGAAGAAGGCGTACACGTTCCACAGCTTCAGCACGAAGGCCGCACGCAGTTCCTCCGCCGGGCCGGAGCCGAAGTTGATGTTCGCCGCTGGATCGTTACGGCAGTAGAGCCAGCGCATCAGGTCCGCCCCCATCGGCGGATCGTCTTCCAGCACACCCTTCGGGTTCTTGATCTTGAATCCCGTATCCGCGGCTCCCTCGAAGGGGATGGCGTTCCCCTTCGATTTGTGCATCTCCTCGCCCCACTGATCGCGCACCATGCCGTGCCCGAGCAGCGTCTTGAACGGCGTCCGGTGTACCATCATCGTGCTCATCGCCAGCATGGCGTAGAACCAGTTGCGGAACTGGCCCGGAAAGGCCTCGGTCACGAAGTCGGCGGGGAACCACTTCGCCCATTCGGCGCGGTCCTTGTTGTAGCCCATCGTCGAAAACGGCACGATTCCCGCGTCGAGCCAGGGATTGCCGACGTCCGGTATCCGGCTACTCGTCTTCCCGCAGGCATGGCAGCGCACCGTCACCTTGTCGATCCACGGCCGATGCGGCGAATGTCCCGAGAACTCATCCCAGCCGGCGATTGCTCGCTTTTTCAATTCCTCGTGGCTGCCGATCACCTCGAACGCACCGCACGAATCGCACACCCAGATCGGCAGGGCGAGGCCCCAGTAGCGTTTCTTCGAAATCATCCAATCGCCCATGTTCGACAGCCAGTCCAGCTCGCGTGCCAGGCCGTTAATCGACTCGGGCAGCCACCGGGCCTGGTTCACTACCTCCTTGATCTCGTCGCGCCACGACATGCCGATGAACCATTCGTCGATGAGCCGAAACAGCAGCTCCGATTTGCAGCGCCAGCAGTGCGGATACTTGTGCGGATACTTCTCGACCGCCAGCAGCACACCCTTCTTCTGGAGGTTGTCGAGAATCCAGTCGGTCGTGGCGGGATCGACGGCGGACTTCCCGGTCAATTCACCGAATCCGGAGAGGAATACTCCGAATTCATCCAGCGGCGCCACCGGCGGCAACCCCTGCGTCTTGCCGAGCTGAAAGTCCTCCTTGCCGCAGCCCGGCGCGATGTGAACGATGCCGGTGCCCTCCGTTTCGCCGACCTCTTCCCAGGCGATGACACGGTGCGCTTTCGCAGCCGAAGCGTCAGTCTGCCATTCGGAGATCATTGCCGAGTCAGCGACTTCGTCTGGGTATCCCATGGGATTCTGTTGTGCCGGCAACTCATCGAATGGGCCGTCATACGTCCAGCCGATCATCTCGGCCCCCTTGACCTCGCCGACGATCTCGTAGCCGCCCTTCTCCTTGAAAATCTGTTCGAGCGTCTTCAGTTTCGGAACGCCCGGCACCCACTCCTTGCGCTTGAACTCATCCTCCAGCCGCTGGGCCGTGAAAGCGCCTTTCGCCAAGTAGTAGACCTGATCCTTGTGCTTGACCTTGAGATAGGTGAGGGCCGGGTTGATGGCGGCGCCGACGTTGCTCGACAGCGTCCAGGGTGTCGTGGTCCAGGCGAGTAGGTTTTCGCCGGGCTGGTCGCGCAACGGAAAGCACACGAACACCGCCCGGTGCGCGACGAGTTGATACCCCTCCGCCATCTCCATCTGACTGAGGCCGACGGAGCAGCGCGGGCACCACGGCATGGCGTCGTAGCCGCGGTAGATCAGGCCGCGTTCGTGGCACTTCTTGAGGAAGGTCCAGATCGTGTAGTTATTCTCCTCCGACATCGTGAAGTACGACTTGCGCTCGTCCGGCGGTTTCGCCCAGTCGGCGTCGGTGCGGTCCCAGTCCATCCAGAAGCCGAGACGGATCGACTGCTCCGTCTGCACGCGGGCGTACTTATCGACGCGCTCCTTGCACCGCCGCACGAAATCGTCGATGCTGGCGAAGCGGTCGCCGGGGACGAGGTTTTCGATGTCTTTCTTGGACTGGAGCTTGAGTTCCTTCTCGACCTCGACTTCGACCCAGAGCCCCTGGCAGTCGAAGCCGTTCTGGTAGCGGAGCCGCCGGCCGTTCATGGCGTGGTAGCGCTGAAAGGCGTCCTTGTAGGTGCGGCCCCAGGCGTGATGGACGCCCATCGGATTGTTGGCGGTGATCGGACCGTCGAGAAAGGACCAGCGCGGGCCATTCTTGTTTTTCTTGCGCAGCGCCTCAAAGGCCCCGACACGCTCCCAGAACTCCAGAACGGCCCGCTCCTGCGCGGGGAAATCGACTTGCGTCGCAACCTTCTCAAACGGCATGATCGGTCCCTCGATGGCGATGTCTGACCGAGGTTATCCTATCATGGGAGAAAGGCCCCGGCGAACCGGCTGCGTCAGCGGCCGGGTGGAGGTGGCGGCGCTTCACCCGGCCGCTGACGCAGCCGGTTCGCCAGCCGGCGGCTCCAGCACGCCGCAGGAGGTCAGCGACGATCATGCAATCACCTGTTCAAACCAGCCGTGGCTATTCCGCGCGGGTGCGGATGGAGTTGCGCCTGAACGGCCAGTCCGTAGCAATATGCCAGATGGGGCCCGACTTCGTCGTGCTTGAGCAACCGTTCGAACATCCCCCAGTCGATGCAGAACTCTTCGTGCAAATCGACGAATCCCAGGACATCTGGAGCGTTCGCCTAGTCGAGGGGATCAGCCCCACGCGGCGAAAGACGAAGACTGTCCCATTGTCGCGATGATGCATCGCCACCGAAGAGGGCGGGCAGACGTTCGCCATTTCGAGAAGGTCGGTTATTTCACTCCGTGCATCGTGCCGACGACGAGTTTCACCAGCACCAGCAGTACCACGGCCGCGCCGCCGACAACCGCCGTGGCGAGCAGGAAGAAGTCGATGGGCGGAATTGTGCCCCAAATTTCACCCATCGCCCCGGCTGCGTAGTTGCCGAAGGCACTCGTCAGCATCCATACACCCATGAGCATCGTGGCGAACTTCGCCGGCGCCAGCTTCGACACCATCGAGAGGCCGACAGGCGACAGGCACAGTTCGCCCAGCGTCGCCAGGATGTAGCTCCAGAAGAGCCACCAGGGGCTGACCGTGAACTTGTTCGATTCGGTATACAGCTTGTGGACCGTCGCCCGCAGATTCGGCTCGCCGGCCGCCACAAGCAGCCCCTTGACTTCCTTGTCGGCGAGCTTCTGGTACGCCACTAAAGAGTTATCGGATTCGCGATACTGGAGGATCGACTTCTTGATGCCGGCGTATTTCATGGCAAAGCCGGGCGGCTCCGCGTTCAGCTTGACCACGACCTCTTTCAGGTTCTTGTCGTCGTCGAATTTTTCCGACGCCTTCATCAACTCCTCGACCTTTTCACGGAACTCCTTCGGGGCCGTTTGCTCGATGATCAGGTCGCGTTCGTTATCGGCCAGGACGCCATCCATCTCGAAGGTGTTCGTCGCCTTGTCGTAGATCAGCCGCCCTGCCTGGAATGCCTCGACCTTGCCGTCTTTGTCTTTGTGGGCGAGTTTGTTTCCCTCCAACTCCAGCCCGGGAGGCAACTCGCTGCCCTGCAGCTTAACCGGCGTGTGCCGGTTTTCGGCCTTGGCGGCGGCGATCATGATCGCCATCGAGGCGCTCATCATCAGTAGACCCAACATCATCTTCATCGGAATAGACGGCTGCCAGCCGCGGCGATCGAGATACACCCACATCCATGCGAAGAGCGGCGCGATGAGGAAGATGGCCAGGGCGTTGATCGACTGGAACCACTCGGCCGTCACAGGATTGAACGATTTCTTGAACCACTCGCCCCACGATTCTTGTGGTTTGTCGGCGGGGGTCGGCTTGAGCTTGAACATGTTCTGGAAGCGTTCGAGCAGACCGACTCGGGGCCGCGCTTCCTCCTTGCCTTCGGCGTTAGTCTTGGGTTGATCCTCGACCACTTCCGGAATCACGGACGCTTCGGGGGCATCCTGAGTCAAGTAGCGATTGGTGTTTTTGTCGGCCCAGACGTTGAGGACGTTGCCGGCCTGTTCGAAGGCGGCCCAGAAGAACATGACGAACACGCCGAGGATGAGGATGGCAATCACCCGATCGCGCATGCCGCCCAATACCTTACCGCTCACGAAGGCGATCAGGATCAGGCAACCGCCGCCGATGGCGAGCATGACGCCGTTCATGACCTCAATCCATTTCAGCAAGAGCAACACCGGTGTGGCGAGCAGAAGAACTGCGCCCAGTACGGCGAGCAGTAGGGGCAGCGTGGCGGCAAGTCCGCCGAAGATGGATGGTTGCCCCGCGGCCTCAGCCTCGGTGAGGGCGTGGCCCGTCTTCGGCGGCAGCGCGGCCGCGGCGGGGTCGGAAGGCTTCGAGACGACCATGTCCTCGAAGCGTGGTGTGGTCGAGACGCCGTCGGGGCCGCGGGCCATGACGGCTTCCGTTTCAGCCAGGATGGAGCCGGCGGCGGGCTCCGTCTTTTGTCCCGCGGTTTCAGAGGTCGCTGCCGGCCCGCTCGTATCGATCTCGCGCACCAACGGTTGGCCGAGCAGGTAGATCGTCAGGCCGAAAATCATGCCGATACCGGCCATTGTAAAACCGGAGTGGTAGCCGCCCACGGTGTTCGCGGCCAGCCAACCGCACACCAGCGGCGAGAGGAACGCACCCAGGTTGATACCCATGTAAAAGATCGTGTACGCGCCGTCGCGGCGGCCGTCGTTCGCCGGATAAAGACGGCCAACCTGCGTGGACATGTTTGGCTTGAAGAAGCCGTTGCCGATCATGAGGAAGATCAGAGCGGAGATAAAGATCGGAAAATCTTCAAAGGCCATCAGGAAATGGCCAATGGCCATGAGAATGGCGCCGATGATGACCGCCTTCTTGTTACCCAGGTAGCGGTCGGCGAGGTAGCCGCCGAGAATAGGCGTGACGTAGACGAGACTGGTGTAGATTTTGTAGTAGGTCGAGGCTTCCTTCTGCGACCACTTGAAGTAGTTGAGCATGTACAGCATGAGCAGGGCACGCATGCCGTAGTAGCTGAAGCGTTCCCACATCTCGGTGAAGAACAGGATGTACAGGCCGATGGGATGGCCCAGGAAGGTGCGCTGTTTCACCGGCGTCTGCATCAGACTGCTCATGGTCGCGGTCCTCGTTAGTGTGCGGCCCGGAGCCAGCGCCCCGTCGGGAGATTGTAAGCAGCTTGCGTGAGATGGGAAAGTGAAAGAAATGCCGGCGGTGCAGCGGAGCGACGGAGGGGAGCCGTCACGCCAGCTCTTCTTGGAGGCGATCAGCTCACGTCGGGGGTGCGTGCGGCCGGTCCGTTCCCGCCGATTGGTTGCTTCAGCAACGCCCGCAAGCGATCCAGTTCCGCCTCGGCGGCATCGGCGCGGCGTTTCTCGTCGTCGGCGCGGTGTTTCTCGTCGTCGGCGCGGCGTTTCTCGTCTTCCGCACGGCGTTTCTCGTCTTCCGCACGGCGTTTCTCGTCTTCCGCGCGGCGTTTCTCGTCGTCGGTGCGGCGTTTCTCGTCGTCGGCGCGGCGTTTCTCATCGTCGGCGCGGCGTTTCTCATCGTCGGCGCGTTCCTGTGCCTTGACCCGGTTGGCATATTCCTGGGCTAACTCGCCGATCTCATCGCGTGTGTCGGCATCGAGAATGTAAATCCGGTTGTCGCGCAGCCCCAACAGCAGGCCGAGGGACGGCACGACGACTCGGCCGTTGGCGTCCAACGGCTCCTGAACGTATCCATTCGGCGTCCAGCGATTGTCGATCAAACGCCGCGGACCATTTTCGCTCTGCTGGTCGATCATGACGTACTGGCGCACGCCGGCCCGATGGTAATGTTCCAGCTTGATGACGTCGTTCCGCCGCGTGCTCGGCGATACAATTTCGACGGCCGTGCGGCAGATGCCGCCGAACTCGGCGCGGCGAAACGTGCCCAACTGTGGCAAGGGCAGCCCGCGAACATCCTCGAACACGGAGATGTCAGGGGAATGGTTCCCCAGGCCCGGCACGTCCCAGTCAATGATGCAGTCCGAGAAGACGTGTCCATTGTGCAGCCGCGACAGCCGTGTCCGGAAGGCGCCGGCCAGGTGACCTCGTTCCGGCTCATGGATGGTGTTCTCGGAAATGACGTAGTCCTCCTGGGGATGCAGCACTTCGTCCAGGGTGAGCGGAACTTCGTCCCATGCCTCGGTGCCGTCCGTCAGGATCCGCTTGACGGAGCGCCAGCCATAGCGAAAGCGATCGGATTCCGTCGGGGCGGCCGCGGACGCGGCGGCCTCGGGGGGCACAGCAAGGTTAGGCATCATCGGCGGGCCTCCTCATTGCGTCGTCTTGTCATACCGCAGAACGGATCACGGCGCAGGAGGCGTCGATCCATTGCCGCGGCCGGATTGCTTAAGCAAGTTGCGCAGACGCTCCAACTCCGCCTCGGCAGCATCGGCGCGGCGTTTCTCGTCGTCGGCGCGGCGTTTCTCGTCGTCGGCCTTCTGTTTGGCGTCGTCAGCCTTCCGCTCGGCATCGTCGGCTTTCCGCTCGGCGTCGTCGGCCTTCCGCTCGGCATCACCGGCTTTTCGCTCGGCATCGCCGGCTTTCCGCTCGGCATTATTAGCCTTCCGCACTGCGTTATTAGCCTTCCGCATGGCGTCATCGGCCTTCCGCACGGCGTCGTCGGCCAACCGTTGTGTCTCGTCGGCCGCAGCCTCTGCCTCGTCGGCGCGCTGCACGGCGGCTTCCTCCGCGGTCAGAACGAGGTTGCCCTGCGCATCGAAGAAGCGAGGCCAGGTCGAGGAGCGGCGGTCAAATTCGCCTTCCCATGTTCCAACCCACACGCTCAATTCCGCGCACCACAGCCGGCCTTTCGCGTTGGGAGTGAGGGGTTGATAGTGCTGGTCGCTGTCGAGTTCCCAGCCGTCGAGCCGTTTCGTGGCCTGATCGTAGATAAAGTAATTGCGCGTCCGCCAGGTCTGTTCGTAAAGCTGAAACTTCGTGGTCCGATCAACGTGCTCGGTTGTCGGCGACGTGAGTTCGAAGATGACGTCGGGCAGACGATTGGCCTCAAGCCAGGAGACCCAGGCCAGGCGGTGAGGCTCCAGGGAGACGCCGCCGTTGACCACAAACAGATCGGGACCGCGAAAGTCGCGGTTCATGACATGGTGCGGGCTGAAATAGATGAACATGTCGCCGCCGACGTAGAAATCGGTACGCTCGCGGAAAAGCCAGAGGACCGATGCGGCCAACAAGTGCATGCACTCAACGGCCCAGCCGGAGTCCATCGGTTCACCATCGCTGTAGACGAATGGGTAGTCCTGGATCTGTTTCATCCGCTCTTCGCTGGTCGGGACGTTCGCGGCGGCCATGATGCCTCTCCCCTTACAGACCGGCGTAATCGCAGTCGGATCGTTCGGACCGGTGCATTTTATCATGGGCCAACTCACTTCGCCACGCCCGGCTCCCACAGGTACATAAAACCGGCTCCTCCCACGCCGCCGGTCATGCCCGGCAGCTCTAGCTTGACGTTGATCTCGCTCGGAATGTGCGGTGCCGCGGCGTAGATGCTGCCGCGGTAGCCGGAGCCGAGATCGTAGGTCACGATGGCCGCGTCCTTGATGCCGGCCATGCCCTTCGCCTCGGTCAGAGCGTCTTCGAGATAGCCGACCCGATCCACCAGGCCGAGACTGCTGCGCCTCGGCACCGGTGTAGACGCGTCCGTCAGCCAAGTGGCGGACGCGCTCTTCCGGCAAGTGCCGGCCGTTTGCCACCACCGTCACAAACTGGGCGTAGAACTTGTCCACCATGGCTTGCAGGATGGCCCGCTCGCTGTCGGTCATCGGCCGCAGGGGGTTGCCGATGTCCTTGTTCGGGCCGGATTTGATCGCCTCGCTGGTGACGCCCATGATTTTCGCCAGGCCGGACCCGTTGTACATGCTCATGATGACGCCGATGCTGCCGGTCACCGTCGTCGGATGGGCGTAAATCATATCGCAGCCCATCGCCAGGTAGTAACCGCCGCTGGCCGCCACGTCCATCATGCAGGCGACGACTGGCTTGTTCGTCTCGCGGCGGAAGGTCATCACGTCCTGGTACATGATGTCGCTGGCCGTGACGGCGCCACCGGGGGTGTTGATGCGCAGAACCACCGCCTTGACGTCGTTGTCCTGGGCCGCCTTGTCGAGCCGTTCGCGGAACAGCGAGACGGGGTTCTCGCCGTCGCTGAGCATGCCGCTCTTGCGCGCGTTCAGGAGCATCCCGTCAACGTCGATGATCGCGATTTTGTCGGAGCAAAAGAGACTTTTCGCCTCGATGACGACGGTCTGCTCGACCGGTTCGCTGGTGTTGACGGGCGTCAGCAACATGCTGTTGAAACAGCCGGTGCCGCTGAGAATGGCCAGAGACAGCAGAGCGCGCAACATCGCCTCACCTCCTGGGAGTTAGGGTTCCGGCGGGGTGATAGCGAAGAAGTGAGAGATGGTCAAGAGCGAGCGGCAAGATCGCCGTAGGCAACCCATTGCGACCGGGAATCGCCCTTGCTAGAATCGTGCATCTCTCTGACCGCATCAGCTCCCAAATGAGGTTGCCTGCTCATGATCGATCCCGGCAATGCTTCCGCGGCGGATTCCCCGCCAACGAGAGAAGACACGCCTCTCTTGGCCGTGCCTATCCCGCCCGATCACCCGCAGCAGATCGGTCGCTACCGCATCGAGAAGGTCTTGGGCGAAGGCGGCTTCGGTCGAGTCTACCTCGCCCACGACGACCAGTTGAAACGGGCTGTGGCGATCAAGGTTCCGCGACGGGAGCAGCTTTTCCCAGAAAGAAACCGAAGCCTATCTGGCCGAAGCTCGTGTCCTGGCCAGTCTCGACCATCCGAACATCGTGCCGGTCTACGATGTCGGCACCACCGACGATGGCCTGTGCTACGTCGTCTCGAAATTGATCGAAGGCTGCGACCTGGCCGCGAAGATCAAGGAGGCTCGGCCGTCGCACACCCAGACGGCGGAACTGATGGCGACGGTCGCAGAAGCTCTCCACTACGCCCATCGCAAGGGACTTGTCCATCGGGACATCAAACCCGCCAACATCCTCCTCGACACGACTGGCAAGGCTCATGTGGCCGATTTCGGCCTGGCGCTCAAGGAGGAAGATTTCGGCAAGGGAGCCAGGTTCGCCGGGACGCCTGCCTACATGAGTCCCGAACAGGCTCGTGGCGAGGGACACCGGGTCGATGGCCGCTCCGACATTTTCAGCCTGGGCGTGGCTTTCTACGAACTCCTCACCGGGCGGCGGCCGTTTCAAGGACAAACTCAGTCTGAATTGCTGGAGCAGATCACGGCGGTAGAAGTTCGTCCGCCCCGCCAGGTGGATGATAGCGTTCCGAAAGAACTGGAACGCATCTGTCTCAAGACCCTGTCGAAGCGGGCCTCGGAGCGGTACACGACGGCCAAGGATATGGCCGAGGATCTGCGGCACTGGATCAGCAGCCTGGACGCGAGGAGTATTTCTGCCAAAGTCGAACCGGCAAGCGCCGAACAGGTCGATGAGCCGGAACTGACGGCGTCGCCCGGCCTGGGCAAAGTTGCTTTCATGAGCTACGCCTCTCCCGACAAGGAGGCTGCTTACCGACTGTGTCAACTTCTGGAACGGCAAGGGATCGGCTGCTGGATTGCTCCACGAGACGTGGCTCCCGGAGCCGATTACGGCGAAGCGATTATCCGAGCGATTGAGGGAACGGCGACCACCGTGCTGTTCCTGTCCGCCCATGCCAACGCTTCCATCCACGTCAAGCATGAAGTGGAACGGGCGACCAGCAAACGCAAGCGCGTGATTCCGGTTCGCCTGGCGGACGTTCCGCTCAGCCCGTCGCTGGAACTGCATCTCGCCACGGCTCACTGGCTGGATGCTTTTCGTCTTACGCCGGATCAAGTGGCCGCGCAACTGGCCGGCGTTCTTCGGGGCGAAGGGTTGGCGACGCCGTGTTCCCCTGCCACGACCCCACGCATCACGCCAGCGTCCGACAGCCAGCCCATCAAGATTGTCCCCAAGGGTCTGCGATCCTTCGACGCACACGATGCCGACTTCTTCCTTGAACTGCTCCCCGGTCCACGAGATCGAGACGGACTGCCCGACAGCATCCGCTTCTGGAAGACGAAGATCGAGGAGATGGACGCCGACAACACGTTTTCGGTGGGGCTGATCTACGGGCCTTCAGGCTGTGGCAAATCGTCGCTGATGAAAGCTGGTCTGTTACCCCGATTGGCTGATTCAGTGGTCGCCGTTTACATCGAGTCGACCGCCAGCGAGACGGAAACTCGGCTGCTGAACGGTCTGCGCAAACGCTGTCCCGGCCTGCCTGCGAACCAGGGTCTGAAAGAGACGCTGACAGCACTTCGCCGTGGCCAGGGCATTCCAGCGGGCAAGAAGGTGCTCATCATTCTTGACCAGTTCGAGCAATGGCTGCACGCCAAGAAGGAAGAGCAGAACACCGAACTGGTGCAAGCTCTCCGGCAGTGTGACGGTGGCCGAGTGCAGTGCATCGTCATGGTGCGGGATGATTTCTGGATGGCGGCGACTCGGTTCATGCGGGAGTTGGAAGTTCGACTCGTCGAAGCACAGAACTCGGCGGCGGTCGATCTCTTCGACATGGATCACGCCCGGAGAGTCCTGGCGGCGTTTGGGCGTGCCTTCGGCAAACTCCCCGAAAACAGCGGCGAGACGAGCAAGGACCAGAAGGAGTTCCTGAACCAGGCCGTGTTGGGGTTGGCCCAGGAAGGCAAAGTGATTTCGGTTCGTCTCGCGCTGTTCGCCGAGATGATGAAAGGCAAAACATGGACGCCCGCCGCGCTCAAGGAAGTGGGCGGCACCGAGGGCGTCGGCGTCACGTTTCTTGAAGAGACGTTCAGTGCGGCCACCGCACCTCCGGAACACCGCTACCATCAGAAGGCGGCCAGAGCAGTTCTGAAAGCGCTGCTTGCCCGAATCCGGCACGAACATCAAGGGCCACATGCGGTCGTATGCCGAGTTGCTGGAAGCATCGGGCTACGCAAACGCCCACAGGATTTTGACGATCTGCTCCGCATTCTCGACAGCGAAATCCGCCTCATCACGCCGACCGACCCGGAAGGCAAAGAGGAAGGCGAGCCGTTAGCCCGCCGCGCCAGCAGGGAGACAATCCGTTGCTTGCGCCGCGGGCTAACGAGCGGTTCTACCAACTCACGCACGACTATCTGGTGCCATCGCTGCGTGACTGGCTGACCCGCAAGCAGAAGGAAACGCGGCGCGGCCGGGCCGAACTGCTGCTGGCGGATCGAGCGGCGGTATGGAATGCTCGCCCGGAGAATCGACAACTGCCGTCGCTGTGGCAATGGCTCAGTATCCGCTGGTTGACGGCGAAGAAGAACTGGACGCCGCCGCAGCGGAAGATGATGCGCAAGGCGGGCCAGTTTCATGCAGCTGCGGGTTGCCGCCCTGGCCGTGTTGCTGGCTGTCGCCACTTTTACGGGCTTGGCTATCCGCGATCGGGTTGACGAGCAAAGGAAGGCAACTCATGCCGCCGGGCTGGTGCAACGACTTCTCGATGCGGAGACGGCCCAGGTGCCGGCCATTATCCGTGACATCTCCAGGTATCGCCAGCTGGGCCGACCCGCTGCTGCGTGAGCGAATACGACAGGGCACCGCCGACATCGCGCCAGAAACTCCACGCCAGCCTCGCCCTCCTGCCCGTGGACGCTACGCAGGTCGATTACCTCTACGGCCGGCTTCTCGATGCTGCCCCGAATGAAGTCCCGGTGATCCGGGACGCCCTGGCCCCGCACAAGGACGCCCTGCTGGACAAGCTCTGGGCCGTGGTCGAGGAACCGGCGAAGGGCAAGGAAACCCAACGGTTGCGAGCGGCCGCGTCGCTGGCGGCGTATGACCCGGAGAGCGAGACGATGGGCGACAGGTGCAGGCGCCGGTGGTCAACGATCTGGTACTGGTGCCGTTCGTTTACCTGCGCCAGCTGGAAGGAATTGTTCGGCGCGGTCGGCACAAAACTCCAGTGGCGCCGTTGGCCGCCATCTTTCGAGATGACAAACGCCCGGATTGTGGAGCGTGCCCTGGCCGCCGAGACCCTGGCCGACTACGCCTGCCGACCAGCCCGAAGTCCTGGCCGATCTGCTGATGGACGCCGACGAGAAGCAGTTCGCCGTGATCTTTCCGAAGTTCAAGGAGCAGGCCGAGCAGGGCCTGCCCGTCCTGACCGCTGAGATCGACAAGAAGAAGCTTCCGTCCGACTGGCCCTCCTCGGACGAGAAGCGGGAGAAGCTGGCGAAACGGCAGGCGAATGCGGCGGTGGCCCTGCTCAGGATGGACACCAGCCTGAAAAGGTCTGGCCGTTGCTGAAGCGAGAATCCAAGCCGGATGATCCGAGGGTGCGCAGCTACCTGATCCATCGCCTGAGTCCGCTGGGCGCCGACGCCGGCGCCATCGTCAAGCAGCTGGATGGCCACGAAGACCGACGTGACGATTCGGCGGGCGTTGATCCTGAGCCTTGGGGAGTTCGAGCAAGATTTGCTCGGCGACGACAGCCGCGCTGGTTGCGAAGCTCTTGTCGATCTATCGAGAGCGCTTCGATCCCGGCCTGCACGGTGCGGTCGGAATGGCTGCTGCGCCAATGGGAACAGGACGGCAGGCTGAAAGAGATCGACGCAGGCATCAAGATGGACCAGGACGCGCGGGTGAAAGCTATTCGGCAGCACCTCGCCAGGCGGGATGCGTCGGCGCCGGGAGCGAACCCCGTCAACGATGCCCGCTGGTACGTCAACGGCCAGGGGCAGACGATGGTGGTCGTTCCGGGCCCGGTGACGTTTCAGATGGGGTCGCCGCCGACAGAAGTGGGCAGGTATGATCCCGAGGTTCAGCACAAGAGAGCGGATCGGCCGGACTTTTGCCCTCGCCTCCAAGTCGGTGACGTGGGAGCAATATCTGCAATTTGCTCCGCAGGATAAAGATGAGCGTGAAGATCGGTATTCACCCAGCTTGAATTGCCCGGTGAACTATATCTCGTGGTACATGGCGGCAAGATACTGCAACTGGCTGAGCGAGAAGGAGGGGATCAAGCCGGAGCAATGGTGCTACGAGATGAAGGGAAAGGAGGTCAAGTTGAAGGAGAACTACCTGAGTTTGAGCGGGTTATCGCTTGCCGACGGAAGCCGAGATGGAGTATGCGACCCGTGCCGGAGCGTTGACGAGCCGGTATTATGGCGAGACGGAAGAGCTATTGCCGAAATATGCGTGGTACTTGAACAACTCGGAGGAGAGGACCTGGCCGGTGGGGAGCCTGAAGCCGAACGATCTGGGGTTATTCGACGTGCAAGGGAACGTGTATACGTGGTGTCAGGAGCGCTATCGGCCTTATGTCAGGGGAAGGGGCGAAGAAGTGGTAGAGGACGAAGAAGACGATATACTGGTCATCAGTACAGATAGCCGTGTGTTGCGTGGCGGCTCGTTCTACGATCAAGCGTCGAACGTGCGTTCTGCCAACCGTCTCAACAATGTGCCGACGAACCGTAGCAACAACAATCGGTTTTCGTCCGGCGAGGACTTTTACGCCTTGACTGCTTTACTGCTTTACCGCTTACCCCCCGAAGGGGTCGAAAATGAAAAATGCAATTTAGAGCATCTGTACACTACACCGTGAGTTGATCATGGCCGAGCTAAAGAGACACGAAGAACTGACGGTCATCACCAAGACGTATGACCTGATCCTGTGGTCCTGCAATCACACCGGCAAGTTTCCCCGCAATCACCGTTTCGTGCTTGGGCGAGCGGATCGAACGGAACCTTTACGACCTGCTGGAGATCCTCGATCCGGGCCAAGTACACCCGGCAGCGCCAGCCCTTGCTGGAGCAAGCCAACCTGATGCTGGAAATCCTGCGCTTCCAGATGCGGCTGGCCAAGGACTTGCAGTGCCTCAAGGTCGAGAGCTACGGCTTCGCAGCCAAGGCGATCGACGAGATCGGCAAACTGGTCGGCGGCTGGCTCAAGAGCGGCGGCAAAGCATGAAACGCCACGGCAACCTGTGGGAGCAGGTCATCAGCTTCGAGGCGTTGCTGCGTGCCGCCGACACGGCCCGCAAGGGCAAGCGCTTCCGCCCCGCCGTGGCCGCATTCCACTTCGACCAGGAACGGGCGTTGTGGAAGCTGCACGAGGAACTGGCCACCAAGACCTACCGACCGGGAGCCTACCGCAGCTTCTTCATCTACGAGCCGAAGAAGCGGCAGATCAGTGCGGCCCCCTACCGGGATCGGGTCGTTCACCACGCCCTGACCGGCGTGCTGGAGCCGATCTTCGAGCGGTCGTTCATCGCCGACTCCTACGCCTGCCGCAAGGGCAAAGGCACGCACGCCGCCGTGGACCGCTGCCAGGAGTTCGCCCGCCGTTTCCGCTACGTCCTGAAGGCCGACATCCAGAAGTTCTTCCCGTCGCTGGACCACGAAATCTCAAGGCACTGGTGGCCCGCAAGATCAAGGACCCGGACGTGCTGTGGCTGGTCGGCCAGATCATCGACCACAGCAACCCGCAGGAAGAAATCGTCAACTAGTTCCCCGGCGACGACCTGTTCACGCCCAGCGAGCGGCGGCGGGGCATCCCCATCGGCAACCAGACGAGCCAGTTCTTCGCCAACGTCTACCTCGACCCGCTCGATCACTTCGTCAAGGACCGGCTGGGGATCAAGGGCTACGTCCGCTACGTCGATGACTTTCTGGTGTTCTCCGACGACAAGGGCTACTTGGCCGACGTGCGGGAGCAGATCAGGGAGTTTCTGGTTCGCCTGCGGCTGCGGCTTCATCCGAAGAAGAGCGTGGTCTTCCCGGTCAAGGACGGCATCCGGTTCCTCGGCTACCGGGTCTTTCCCACGCACCGGCTGCTGCCCAAGGAGAACGTCCGGCGGTTCCGCCGCCGGGTCCGGGGAATGCAGGAGGAGTATGCGGCGGGCCGGGCTTCCTTTGCGGAAATCTACCAGCGGCTCATGAGTTGGATCGGCCACGCCCGGCAAGCGAACACCTATCGCCTGCGTTGCCGTCTCTTCGATACAATCAGCTTCCAGAGGGCGACGACCGAGTAGCCGTGTGTTGCGTGGCGGCTCGTTCAACAATCAAGCGTCGAACGTGCGTTCTGCCAACCGTAACAACAATGTGCCGACGAACCGTAACAACAACAACGGTTTTCGTCCGGCGAGTACCTTGCCTTGCCAGAATCCGCAGGCATTTCTCCTGCGGAGCGTGCCAGGGTGCAAAGTCCAGGTCGTCGTCCCGTGTCGGGCCGTCGCAAGGCGGTTCGGCCAAATGATAGCCCTGGCCCGGCAGGTCTGGTAGGCCGCAAGGCTCGAACGCCCTGCCGGGCCTCTTCAACCCCGAAGCCGGGTCCAAAAGGGACCTGGCTGCCGCCCGCCTCTCCGCCGCCAATGCATTCGTGTTTGTTATCGCGGTTTGCTCAACCGCTCGCGCACCAGCTCCGGCAGATACTTCACCGGCAGCGTGCCGTGATCCAGCACGGCCTCGTGGTAGCGCCCAATCGAAACTTGTCGCCTTGTTCGCGCTGCACCTGCTGCCGCAGTTTGTAGAACGCCATCCGGCCGACGAAGTACGTCGACAGCTGGCACGAACTCTGCTTGGCTCGCATGATCTTCCCGGCCGCCTCGCCTTCCGACTGGAACCCGCGCTTCGTCAGGAACGTCATCGCCTCCTCGTCGGTCATGCCGGTGCAGTGCATCTTGTGGTCGAGGATCGCGTTGCCGACGGCCCGCAGGTAGAACTTGAGCTGATTCAGACGCAGCACCAGGTCGCCCTTGCCGTAGCCCTGATCGAGCATCATCTGCTCGGTGTAGACGGCCCAGCCCTCGGCAAAGACGCCGGACGACAGCACACGGCGAACCAGCGACGGATGGCGGTTGGAGTATTCCAGCTGAACGTAATGGCCGGGATAGGCCTCGTGGATCGTCAGGATGTGCAGCATGCGGCTATTGTACTCTTCGAGGTAGCTCGACACGCGGCGGACGTCCCAGTCGCGCGGCGGCGGGCTGATGGCGTAGTAGCTGGCGGCCTTGGTATCGAGCGGCGGCGCCGGGTTCAGATACGCCATCGAGTTGCCGCGCTGGAACTCCGGCATCTCGATCACCTGGCAACGGTCCGGATCGGGCAGCCGCAGCAGGTCGTTGTCGCGGATGAACGTGCGGACCTCGGCGACGGCCTTTTTTGCATCGGCGACCAGCGTCTCCGGTTTGCCGTGCTCGCGGTTATGATGGGCCAGGACGCGGCGGATCGTCTCGCGCCGGCCGTCGGCGTCGTCGGGCGGCAGCGCGGCACCGGGAAACGTCGTGCCCCACAGCTGCCGGGCGATGACGTATATCTCGCGCTCGACGCGCTCGAATTCCGCCTCGGCCTCGCGCAGCACTTGCTCAGCGGTCATGCCGGCGTCGAGTTCCAGTTCCAGCTTGCGATAGAACCTCTCCTTGCCGAGCCGCCACTCGCCCTTCGCGCGCGGCAACAGCTCTTTTTCGAGGAACTCCTGATACTCCTTCAGCACGGCGATGACTTTCGCGGCGGCGGGTTTCAGCTCGCTTAGCTGCGGCGTCTCCCCGGCCGCTTCGTAGATGCCGCTCTCGTAGAACGCAATGGCGCCGCGATTCTGGCGGATAGCCGTCTCGACGATAACACGCGGCGGATTGCGCAACGCTTCTTTCGCTGCTGCCACCACGCGCGGAATGTGGGCCATCCGGGAGACGGCGTTCTTCACATTCGTCGGCTTCGGCAATGTGGACTGCGTGAAAAGGAGATAAATGCTATCGCTAATGTACTCGTTGTAGACGCGCGGATCGTCCTCGAACGGCCGGGTGTTGTCGTGCAGCCACAGCGTCCGGGTCAGGTCGTGTTTCAGGATCTCGAAGTCGATCTGTCCCGACCGCGTGAGCTTAGCGTAGTCCACCTTCTTCGGCAGGTCGGCGAGCGTCGGCGCGATACGCGCGACCCAACCGGCGCGGGCCGTCGGCGACACGTCGTCGAGGAGATGATCGAAACGATGATCGCCGAGCCGCGTCGCCTCCAACGGCCGCTGGCGAAACTCTTCTTCGAGGAACGCCTTGAAAAACTCGGTAAGGCGGTCATCCTCGGCGGCGCGAACGGTGGAGGCGGTGAGGGAGAGGAGGAAGAGAACGAGGAGCGGTTTCATGGTGCGTGGTGACTCCGTAAGTTAGCGATAGCGAACATCATATCCGAGCCGGTTTATCAACAATCACCCTAAGTACAGTCGTGTACACGCTGAGAGACTGTCCGATAAGTGGTGTCAAGCCACTTGGCGATACTGAAATTCGTCTTGGTTTTCCTTCGGACACAAGCGGTTGAGCATCAGATGAATCATGGCCAAGCGAATCATGGCTTCCGACGACCGCACCGTCTTCTCCCGTTCTACACTCAGCCGTCGGCACTTACCCAGCCAAGCGAACGTCCGCTCCACCGCCCAGCGGATCGGCAGCTTGACCCAGCCCCCGGGGCGGCAAGTCCTTGGGGAGGTAACGCCACTGACAGCCAGACCGCAACAGGTAGAAAATGGCATCCACGACGTCGCGCATGTCGGTTTTACGAGGACGGCCACCGGGTACACGGGGATGGAGGGCTTGACGAGCGACCACTGCGCGTCGGTCAAGTCGCTAGGGTATTGTTGAGTTCGCATACCCTATTCTACGCAGCTGTGGAGCTGGAGCCCCACTTATCGGACAGTCTCTAATGAAGCCGTAGGGGACGGTGGCGTACACCGTCCGTAGATTCCGGGTCATCGCATTGGAGCATGGCACTCTTTTTCTCCCCCGGTGGACGCGAGGGCTGCCAGGGCATCAAGATGAAGCGTCATGTCGATCACAGGTGCGAGACTCCGCAGAGCGATACGTAAATCCTGTCCTTTATGGAGTCTATCCTACAAATGAGATGGAGCCGGGAGAGCGCTACCAGCAATTCGGTTGGCGCCCGTCACCGCCGTCTGCTTCTCGGACGAGGCGACAGCGGTCAGGCGCGGTGCGTCCGCCTCCGGCCGAAACAGCACCGCAGCGCTGCGGACGGCCAGACTGTGGCGTTATTGCAACAGCCTCGTCTTCACCGGTTGCAGGTGCTGATGCACGGCGGCGGGCGAGCGAAACTGCGGAACGAAGTCCCAGCCCGCTGAGCACGCGGCGCAAGCAAGTGAGCACGCTGCTGCACTTGCTTGCGCCGCGTGCTCAAGATCCGGATGGCGAAACTGCGAAACGAACTGGCCGCGCTCCTCTCGGAGCGGCGCCTTGGCTCGTCGCACCGGGTGACGAAGCGCGGCGGTGTGACGGCGGCGAGCAGCGTCAGAAGCAGTGGCACAGGCATGGCGGACCTCGGCGCAGAGCGGACGGGCGATTGTTGTCTGCGCCAAGTTACCGCAAGCGCGTGCGTTGTGGGGAGGCGAGTATTGCGGATTTCGCCGGCGGACAAACTGGAGGCGTTTGATGCTCGGACAGTGATTTCGACGCGTCCCTATCTATTTCGGTGAGGTGCCGCAGCTGGCCTCACGCACTTCGATTTTAAAATCGCGCAAATTTCTCCGGATTTCATGTCCACTTTTTTGCCCGAATTGCAATAGGAGCATAATAGACGCCTCTGCGGCGCTCGGTCGTCCGCGGCGCACCCTTCGGTGACGAGGCGTGGCAACAACAGACGGCAGCGGCGTTGGGTCTGGAGTCCGCCTTACGGCGACAGGGAAGACCGAAGAAGATCATGAAAACCGTAACGGAAAACCCAACCTGACCCCTTTTTCTTTCCTGAGGTACTCTCCCCCGTCACGGGCATAGGCGTGTGCAATTGGGCGAGAGTGAGGCCGACGGTGTGCCCTACGGTCATTCGCATGTTCCGCTTACGCGCGACCGAGAGAGGGCGTTGCCGCCCCAGGCCGGCGAGCGATGCGGCCGAGCATCGCGGACGTCTCGGCGTCGGCGTGCGGGACACGGCCGAACTGCGGCCGCACCACGCACGTCTCGGCCTCAGTCTGCCGGGGATCGAGTCCTATCTGCCGGAGACTGAGTCGCGCACGGGTGGCATTCAGCCCGGACGTCGCCCAATCCCCAGCGGCCCGTGTTACCGCCGGATCGCCACGTCCCACAATCGGACCGTTCGATCCTCACTCCCCGAGGCCAACGTGCTGCCATCCGGGCTCCACGCTACTGAACTGACAGTGTCTGTATGACCGTGGAGAGTCGCACGTTCGTGCCCTGTGGCAGCGTCCCACAGTTTGATCGTTTTATCCTGGCTCGCTGAAGCCAGCGTCTTGCTGTCCTTGCGCCACGCCAGGGAATAGACGGAAGCCTCATGCCCGGTCAGGGTCTTACGTTCCTGACCGGTAGCTGCGTCCCACAGCTTGATCGTCTTATCCGCGCTCGCCGAGGCCAGAATCTTGCCGTCCGGGCTGTACGCCACGGAAATTACCATACCCGTGTGTCCCATCAGCATGCCCTGTTCCTTACCCGTTGCGACGTCCCAAAGCTTGATCGTGCCGTCAAAGCTCGCCGAGGCCAAGGTGTTACTGTCCGCACTCCATGCCATAGAGCTAACCCCGTTCTTCCCCTCGAGCGTACCGCGTTCCAGTCCCGTAACCGGGTCCCACAGCGTGATGGTGCCGCTATCCAAGTGGCTCCCTGCGGCCAGCATCTTGCCGTCCGGGCTCCACGCCACTGAGGAGAGCTCAGCGCCATGTCCTTTGAGCGTGGTGCGTTCCCGTCCGGTCGTCGTGTCCCATAGCTTGATCGTCTTGTCAAAGCTCGCTAATGAGGCCAGCGTCTTGCCATCCGGACTCCACGCCAGCCTCGCTACTATACGGTCGTAGCCCTTGAGGGTGGTGCGTTCCTGGCCCGTGGCCATGTCCCACAACTTGATCGTCAGGTCATTACTCGCTGAGGCCACTGTCTTGCCATCCGGACTCCATGCCACCGACCTGACGATAGCGGAGTGTCCTCTGAGGGTGACACGTTCCTGGCCGCCGCCTAGATTCCACACCTTGATCGTCTTGCCTTCGCCCCCAAAGGCCAGCTTGTGGCCGTCCGCGCTCCACGCCACCGACTCGAGAGCATCGACATGCCCATGGAAGGTGGCGTGTTCCGCGCCAGTGGCCACTTCCCACAATTGCACCGTGCCATCGCCGTTGGCGCTGGCCAGAAACTTGTCGTCGGGGCTGAAAGCCACCGATTTGATCGATCTTTGTGAAGGGAAAGTGGCGCGTTTCTCGGCCCGTGGCCACGTCCCACAGTTTGACCATATTCCCGTTCACTGAGGCCAGCGTCTTGCCGTCCCCACTCCATGACACCATGAACCATATCCATAGCGTGGGCGGATTCGTCTGGAGGGTGGCGCGTTGCTGGCCCGTGCCCGCGTCCCATAACCTGATGGTGTTTTCGCGACCCACCGAGGCGAGGGTCTTGCTGTCGGCGCTCCACGCCACAGATTTCACCTCGTTCGTGTGCCCCTTGAGGGTGGCTTGTTCCGTGCCCGTCGCCACGTCCCACAGCTTAATCGTCTTATCATGGCTCGCCGAGGCCAGCGTCTTGCCGTCTCGACTGAAAGCTACAGAGGTCACGCCGTCGCGTGTGTCCCTTAAGGGTGGCCTGCTCCCGCCCGTCGCCACGTCCCACAGCTTGATCGTCTTGTCGGCGCTGGCCGAGGCCAGCGTCTTGCCGTCCTGACTGAAAGCCACAGAAGCCACCAGGTTGGTGTGCCCCTGGAGGGCGGCCTGTTCCTTTCCCGTCGCCACGTCCCAGAGCTTGATCTCGCCTGGCTTCCCAGAAGGTCCGCCGCCGGAGGCAAGGAGTTTTCCGTCTTTGCTCCACGCCAGCGACCACACCGGTCCGCTGTGCCCCCTCAGGGTGCAAACCTTGTGTCGATAGCGGTTGTCATAGAAGCCCCAGGCCGCGTCATGCAAGTGGACGGGAAACAGCTGCTGATCGTCAAGCAATAACCGAGCCTCATCGGGGTTGTTCTCAATGATCTGGCCGATGCGTAGCGAGGTCGCGGTCACCAGGTTCTGCTCCGCCCTGTCCTTCTGCCGGAGCGCACGGGTCTTCTCCATGTCCGCGCATTTGCGCTGGTTTTCGGCCGTGGTCTTTTCCTGTTCGGCCCGCAGCCATTCCGATTGGGCGATGCCCTGCTCGCGGCGCGCGGTACCTTCGTTGGCGACGCGCAGACCGGCGCTGCTTCCGCTTCCAGGGCCAGCCACCACGCCACGCCGGTACCGGCAAGCAAAGTCAACGCCACCAGCGCCAGCAAGCTCGCCACGACGGGATTGCGCCGTACCCATTTGACGGCCCGTTCCATGGCCCCGGCTGGTCGGGCGCCGCACCGGCTCATCCGCCAGGTAGCGGCGCAGGTCCTCGGCCAGCGCCGCCGCGCTGCCATAACGCTGCTCGGGGTCCTTGCGGAGACACTTCAGGCAAATCGTTTCCAGATCGCGGTCGAGCGCGGCTGCAATGTCCGCGGCCCGGCCGGTTCGCGTTCCTGCACCAGACGCAGCGTATCCAGCGGATTCGCTCCCTTGAACGGCGGCCGTCCGGTGAGCAATTCGTACAGGATTGCCCCCAGCCCGTAGACATCGATGGCCGTGGTGAGGGCCTTGTCGCCGCGTGCTTGCTCGGGGGCCATGTAGCTGGGCGTGCCGAGGATGGCCCCGGAGTGCGTGAGGCCGCTGTCTCCTTCCACGCGTTTCGGCCAGGCCGAAGTCGGTGACATGCGGTTGTTGCTGTCGCATCCAGCAGGATGTTGCCCGGCTTCAGGTCGCGGTGCAGGATGCCGCGCTGATGGGCGTGATGCACGGCCCGCGCCGCCGTCGCCACCACGGCGGCCGCACGCCGCTGACCGTCCTTATCGGCCGCTGGCCACGGCCCGCCGGCCACGGCTCGCGCCAGGCTCAGGCCCTCGATCAGCTTCATGCTGAAGAAATGCTGGCCTTCGTGTTCGCCGACCTCGTAGATCGGCACGATGTGCGGATGATCGAGGTTGGCGGCGGCCTCGGCTTCTTGACGAAAACGCTGCACCTCGGCTGTCCGAAGCCAGTTGCCCCGCCAGGATCATCTTGAGCGCGACGGGCCGATTCAGACTCACCTGCCGAGCCTGGTAGACGACGCCCATGCCGCCACGGGCGATCTCCGCCAGCAACTCGTAGTCGCCGAAGGTCTGCATCGGTACCGCCCGGCCTGGTTTCGGCGCCGGCGCTCGATCGTTTCCGCACGGCCGGCTCGGAACCCGGAAAGAGCTCGTCAGCCAGTCACCAGCCCCGGAAAACGCGCGTCATATCTCGGCATACCGGCATCCTTCGCCGCGCTACTGCCGATAATAAACATCCAGCAGGATCAGCTCGCGCAGCACTTCGCGCCTTTCCAGCGCCGGCGAGATCGGTGACGTAATCCTCGATGCGCGGCTGGTCGCCCGCCTTCCACATGGCCTCGAAGCGCGTGCAGGCCCTGTCCACTTTCTGCTCGAGCGACAGGGGCAAACGGTCATCCGTGTTCATGGCGGACATTCGTTCTCCCAGAGGCTGCGAATCAGGCGCAGCTTGCGTTCGACGGTGCGCGGGGCGCAGTTCAGTTGGCCGGCGATCTCGTCGGTGGTGTAGCCTTCCATCTTGCTCAGGGCGATGGTGCGCAGCTCATCATTACCCAACCGCTGCAACAGGCGCTGGCAATTCTCGGCCAACTCGGCGGCGAACTCCGGACTGGGGCCCTGGGCCGCCACTTGCGTCAACTCTTCCGCGGAGGCGGTCTTGGCTCCGCCGCGTTTGAGCCGTTGTTCGTCGCGCAGCAAATGGCACGCCTTGCGTGCCGTCAGGACGACCAGCAGTTTCCAGAGGTTGTCGCGGTCCTGCAAATCGGGAAAGCGGCCGCGTTGCAGCCCTCGGCAAAAGCTGTCGAAGGCACTGAGGGCCACGTCTTCTTCGTCGGCGCCGCGCGGCTTGACGCCGAGCTTGCGATGGGCGAGATCGACAAGGAGATGGAAATAGCGCTCCCACAATGGCTGTGCCGCCGCCGGATCGCCGGCCTGAAGCTGGCCGATCCAGTGCGTGACGGACCCTTCGGATGCCATCGGCCGGTTTCCCTGGGCAGAACTCGAAGAGGGGGTCGGAACCGGGTCCAGTGTAGAGCATGGCCCTCACCCAGACAACACAAGCCGGCGCGATCCCGCGCCCGACGTTAGCCGGACGCGCGAGCGACGGATGGCCCAGCTAACAGAGAGATGCCCAGATCCCGGCTGGAGGCCGACATTTTTTTTTGAAAAAGGTGTCGGGTTCTCGAAACGGACGGGCATCCATCGTGAGAAGCATCGAACTCATGAAAGGACATTGACCATGTGGTTCCGCTCTTTGCTAGCGTCATGGAAATCAGCGTTCTCCCGCAGCCGGCGTCCGCAGCCGCGGCCGGCACGGCGGGGCAGCTTCCGGCCGCGCCTGGAGGTGCTCGAGGACCGGCTGGTACCGGCGAGCTACTCCGCAGCAAGCGTCGCGGACTTGATCGCCGACATCGCCGCCGCCAACGCGGCCGGCGGAACCAATACCATCAGCCTGACGGCCCCGACTACTTCGCCCTACGTGCTGACGACTTGGAACGCTTGGACGGGCGACTCGGGCAACGGCCTGCCGCTGATTGCCGCCAATGACAACCTCACCATTGTCGGCAACGGCGATACCATCGAGCGGGGCGCAACCGAACTGGCTTTTCGGCTTCTCAACGTGGCTCCTCTGGGCTCGCTGACCCTCGAGAACTTGACGCTGCAAGGCGGTCTGGTGAAGTCGGTTGTAGCACCGGCCGGGGTAGAGGGGAAGGTGGGACCGTCGGGCGGGGCGATTTATAACCTGGGCGCCCTGACCCTGAGCGGCGTCACCGTGGCGTCTAACGAGACGGACGGTGAGGCATTAAGTGGAAACGGCGGCGGAGGCATCTGGTCCAACGGGTCGCTGACCCTGGAAAACGGCACGGTACTCCAGAGCAACTTCGCCCTCGTAGGCGCAGCCTCGGCACCAGCGTGTGGCGGGGCGGTGTACATTGCCGGTGGCACCGCCAACATCAGCAACACCACCTTCACGAGTAATGAGGCTAACAGCGGGGCCCCCGGTACCTTCGGCGGCGCCCTTTACGTCGCGGCCGGACAGGTCATCCTTACGAACACCACCGTGAACAACAATTCGGCCCTTGCCCTCTACATCGGTTACGGCGGCGGCCTGTACATTGCCGGCGGCACGGTCACCTTGACCAACAGCACAGTGGAATCCAATGTGGCAGATAACTACGGCGGCGGCCTGTGCGTTGCCGGCGGCACCGTGACCCTTGCCAACGACACGGTCGAATCCAATACAGCATATTGGGGCGGCGGCGGCGGCCTGTATGTCGCCGACGGTACGGTCACTCTTACCAGCGACACGGTGCAATCCAATATGTCGTCATATTACCCTGGCGGCGGCATCGACATCGTTTCGGGGGCCACCGTCTACCTGGATGCGTTCACTGTCGCCAACACCCTCAACAACACCGACAACACGGGTCTGAACGGAAGCACGGCCAACATCAACGGCCCATACATCGAGACGCCGGCTGCGGGCCAGCCGCCCCTTGTGGCCCAGGCCGCCAGCGCCTCTCCCAGCCCCGTCACCGGCACTACAACCAGCCTCAGTGTTCTGGGGGCCGACGCCGCCGGTTTCTCGTCGCTCACCTATACCTGGGCCGTCACCAGCGCGCCGGCCGGCGCCGCCACGCCCACCTTCAGCAGCAACGGCGCCAACGTGTCCCAAAACACCACGGCTACGTTCCACCTCGCCGGCACTTACACCTTCCAGGTCACCATCACCGACCCGTCGGGCCTGACCGCCGTCAGCAACGTCACCGTGACCGTCGTTCAGACGGTTAGCAGCATCAGCATTACGCCCGGCAATTATGTGACCGTGGCGGACGGGGCGAAGCAGCAATTCACGGCCGTGGCCCTGGACCAGTTTGGCCAGGCGCTGGCTGCACAGCCGACGTTCACCTGGCAGGTCAGCAGCAGCAGCGGCGGCACGATCAGCAGCAGCGGGCTGTACACGGCCCCGAAGAAAGGCAAGGGCGCCTTCCAGGTGGAGGTTTCCGCCGACGGCCTGACCGCCGCGTTCAACGTCACCGTGACCTGAGCGGACTCTTCGTGTTTCACTTGGTCCCCAAACTGAGGAGGGCAACCAACTGAAAGAAAAGCGGCCGGTGAGTCCTCGCCGCCAGGCAGAAGTCTCACCGGCCCGACCCGGCCGCCGGCGCTCCGTCTGCGCGGCGGGGAACCTGTACCGCAAAACACGGAAAAGGGGTCAGGTTGGAATGGCACTTCCAGCTGCTCCCGTCACTGCTGCTACGGACGACGAACGGCTCCCCTCCACTGCGAGGAGATTTTTGCCGTTTCTTTCGCTCCGGCTCCTTGTCCTCTTGTAACCGGCACCGCCTGTGTCTATACTTTGCACCGGTTTTCGGCCGTCTGTGTCTCGGTTTCGCATTCCTTCTCGACACGGACGGCCGATGCCATCTTATCCACTCATCACCCTCGGGTCTCGTTTTACCACCATCCTCAAGACCTTCTCCACCGGCGACGCCGTCGGCGAGCAGACGCTGTCCGCAGCGCTGATCCAGCGCGTCGCCGACGACCAGCAGGTCCGCTTTGCCGGCGGACCCCGCGACATCTTCACACCCGCCCTCACGCTCTGGGGCTTTCTCGCCCAGGTCCTCAGCGGTTCCAAGTCCTGCGTCGCGGCCGTCGCCCGCATCATGGTTCTGCGCGTCGGCTTGTCATTGCCTCCTTGCTCCGCCAACACCGGCGCCTATTGCAAGGCATGCCACAAACTGCCCGAACCCTTCCTGCGCGAACTGACCCACACCGTTGGCGCGGCCGTCGAGGACCAGGCCCCGGAGTCCTGGCGTTGGCACCGCCAGCGCGTGCTGCTGGTCGATGGCTTCACCTGCACCCTAGCGGATACCAAGGACAATCAGGCGGTCTATCCGCAACCGTCCTCGCAAAAGCGTGGCTTGGGTTTCCCCATGATCCGCGCCGTGGTGCTGCTGACCTTCGCCACAGCGTGTGTCCTCGATGCGGCCGTTGGACCCTACAAGGGCAAGGAAACCGGTGAGACCGCTTTGTTCCGGCAACTCCTCGACCGTCTGCGGCCGGGGGATGTGGTGGTGGCCGACCGCTACTACTGTTCGTACTGGATGATCGTCTTGTTGCAGCAGCGTGGCGTCGCCGTCGTGTTTCGACTGCACCAGTTGCGGCACTACGATTTCCGTCGTGGCCGCCGCCTGGGTAACGACGATCATGTGGTGGTCTGGACCAAGCCGCCACGGCCCAAGTGGATGGACGCGCAGCAGTACGCCGCGTTGCCGGACACCTTGACGGTGCGCGAACTGCGTTTCCGCGTCACGCACAAGGGTTACCGCAGCAAAGAAATCGTGGTGGCGACCACGTTGTGCGACGCCGTGGATTACTCCAAGGAAGAGTTGGCCGACCTGTATCAGCAGCGTTGGCATGTGGAACTGGATATCCGCGCCATCAAACAGACATTGAAGATGGACCAACTCAGCTGCAAGACGCCAGCGATGGTGCGGCGTGAGTTTTGGGTTCATCTGCTGGGCTACAACCTGGTGCGCAAGGTGATGGCGGAGGCGGCGTTGACCAAGGGTCTGTGTCCGCGGCAACTAAGTTTTGCGGGAGCGCTACAGATCCTGGAGCAGTTCCGCTGGCTCCAGTTGTTTGGTTCGGAGGAGATGCGTCGGGTAGTGACGGTGGTGCTGTGGATGGCGGTGGCCACACACGAGGTAGGTAACCGTCCGGGTCGTGTGGAACCGCGTCGTGTCAAACGGCGGCCCAAGTCGTATCCGCCGTTGACGAAACCGCGGCAGGAGGCACGCGCGGAACTGTTGAACCAGTAAAGACCGAGGTGTTCGCGCTGGTGGGAGAATGAGGAAGAGGTGGGGAAACCAGGCGTGGCAGGCGCAGACCCAAGGGGCCGACGGAGAGGTTGCGCGCCGCGGCGGACAGCGGGAGCGTCGGGGCTCGGCCCGGCAACCCTGCGGACAGGAGCGAGTCGCCAGCCGCAGGCTCCAGCTGCAAAACCTTGGCCTGGCAATAATTGCAACGGAAGTGCCATTCGGGTCAGGTTGGGTTTTTGGTTGCAAGTCAGCGGCATGATGTTACCGCGGAGGCATGCGCGCCGCACTCGTTGCTCTGATGCAGGCTATGTCTACCATCTGCTCAACCGGGCGGTTGGGCGTGCTACGTTGTTTGACAAGCCAGCCGACTACGCCGCCTTCAAGAAGGTCGTGCGTCAGGCCTGGGAGCGGTCGCCGATGCGGCTGTTGAACTATGTGGTCATGCCCAACCACTGGCACCTCGTGGTCTGGCCCCGCCACGACGGCGAACTGAGTACCTGGGCGCAGTGGTTGACGGTGACGCATGTCCGCCGCTGGCATGCTCACCGCCATAGCGTAGGCACCGGTCCGATCTATCAGGGCCAATTCAAGTCGTTTCCGGTTCAGGAGGACGACCACTATTTCACCGTATGCCGTTACGTTGAACGTAATCCGCTGCGGGCGAATCTGGTGAGGCGGGCGGAGAACTGGCGCTGGTCAAGCCTATGGCACCGTGTCCACGCAACGCAGGTGCCCTGGCTGAGCGACGGTCCGTTGCCGTTGCCGGAACTCTGGACGGAGTACGTCAATCGGTCCGAGACGGACGGCGAACTGGCGGCGCTGCGGCGCTCGGTCGTGCGCGGCGCGCCCTTCGGTGACGAGGCGTGGCAACAACAGACGGCAGCGGCGTTGGGTCTGGAATCGGCCTTAAGGCGACAGGGAAGACCGAAGAAGACCATGAAAACCGCAACGGAAAACCTAACCTGACCCCTTTGTTTTCCTTTGTTTTCTCCAGCATGTTTGCGAACGACGGTTCGGATTTCGCGGGGAGACATCATGCATACACGGCAATCCACAATCGTAGGCGTATTCCTGTTCCTGACAGCACTCGGAACGGTCGTCCTGAGTGCTCCTCTGCCGCCCAAAGAAATCCAGCTGCGGACGACGCTTACCGGCCACACGTTCGTTGTGAACTGGGCGGCGTTCAGTCCCGACGGCAAAATCTTGGCCACGGCCGGATGGGATAAGCTGGTCAAACTATGGGACGTCTCCAACGGCAAGGAGATAGCGACCCTTGCCGGGCACCCGAATCGCGTACAAATGGTCGCATTTAGCCCCGATGGAAAATTACTTGCAACTTGCGGCCGCGACTCATGTCTCAAGGTATGGAATGTGGCCGAGAAGAAGGAAGTGTCATCCTTCCCGGCGCGCTCCGAGCCGGTCGAACAGCTAGCGTTCAGCAAGGATGGTAAGCTCTTGGCCTCGGGTGGCGGGAAATTTGTCGAACTCTGGGACTTGGAGCGAAATGTTAAGCGCTCGAGCGCACGGGATCAAGAATGTCGTGCGAAACTCCGCGGCACTGGTTTTCACTCCTGAGGGAAAACTTCTCGCCGTACGTAGTAGCCTCGCGCCCCCATATTTGGCGCTATGGGATGTCCTCGAAGAGAAAGAGATAATGCCCCTCGCCGGGCACACGACAAGCGTGTTCTGCGTGGCGTTCAGCCCGGACTGCAAGGTTCTGGCTTCATCTACAGGCGTCGATGTTCGGATTTGGGATCTCGCCAGCGGCAAGAGCATAGCCACCTTTTCCTATGCGGACCAGATCACTTGCCTGACGTTCCGTGCCGACGGGAAAATACTGGCCATCGGCCACAAGGAAGGGCAACTTAATAGGGCAGGCAACATTCGGCTCATTGACCTGACGATGAACAAGGAAATGGCCTTCTGGAAGGCCCATGACCGCCCGATTGCCATCCTACCATTCAGCCCCGACGGGAACATACTCGCCTCGCCGAGCGATGACCGCACCATCAAATTGTGGGACATACTGCCTATGATTCGTCCGAACAAGTAGTAGCGAAGCGTACTGCCAGGGTTACACAAACAAACAGGAGATGCACACATGCAATTCATCAGCTGGTTGCCGTGGATGAAACGGCTCGTCTCCTCTTGGCGAAATTGCGCCGCAACGAAGCCGTCAGCGCGGAGATTCCGGCCCCGTCTGGAGTCGCTGGAACAGCGCCTTACGCCAGCTAACTGGACTGTCAATGTTCTCACCGACACAATGCCGAACGATGGCGGCGCAGGCGCGGGAATGAGCGGTGACTTGCGATACTGTATGGACCATTCCGGCACCGGCGATACTGTGAACTTTAGTGTGAACGGAACGATCACTCTTCAGAGTCAGGTTTTGGTGGCGCATGACCTAACCGTCAACGGGGGCACAAACAACGTGACGATCAGCGGGAACAACGCGAGCCGGATTTTCTTTCTCATTGGTCAGGACACCATCGAAAACCTGACGCTCACGAACGGCAATCGTCCCGTCTCTCGGAATGGTGGCGCTATCCTCTCCTTTGGCACACTCACGCTGACAAACGACAAATTCTTCAGCAATCATTCGGGCGAATCCGGAGGTGCTGTCTTCGGCCAGGAAGGGAGCGTGACGGTGAACGGCTGCTATTTCAGGTCCAATAATTCCGCGGCTCCCGTTGGCCTTAGCGATGGCGGAGCCATTGCCACGGCAACCGGTGTCTCCCTTAATGTTAATAACTCGACTTTTGTCGCCAATACTGCTACGCTTGGGGGAGCCATCTTTGCTGACGGGACCACGATTATCAAGGGGTCAACCATCTTCCGAGATAACATCGCTAGTACTGCCGGCGGCGCCCTTTACTCTTACTATGGCGCGAACACGACCGTCATGGCTTCCAGCTTCAACCGGAACACAGCAAATAACGGAGGCGGCGGTAATCTTTCAGGTAGGAAGTTCACTGGTGCTTACCGGTGACACCTTCGCCAACAACAAAACCGTCATGAGCGACGGCGGCGCCATCCTGGATTTGGGGTGGATGCCGTCAACCACCCTATCGGTTTCCGGCGGTTCCTTCACGAATAACCAGGCACCCTCCGGTAATGGGGGCGCGATCTCGTTCGACCCCAATTCGGAGGACGAAGTTACCGATACATCGTCTATGAGTATCAGTAACGTGACATTCACCGTGAACTCAGCAGTTTGCGGTGGCGCGGTGTCGACCGTAATTTCCTCCGAAATTCCTTCGATCACGGAAACCGTGAGTAGGTGTACGTTCAATGGCAATCAGGCGTCGAATTCCGGCGGCGCCTTGTACACTGACCACGACATCCCGGACTACACGGGCGCTTCGCTAACCGTCGTGAACAGCACATTCTACAACAATTACGGTGGCGAAGATGGCGGGGCCATCGGCGCTAAACAATATCACAGGCGACTTCGCCATCAGCAGCGTCTATCTCACGAGCCTCACGATTTACCAGAACCACGCTACCACTGCCGGCGGCGGCCTCTGGATCGGCCCGTACACGGACGCGCCGTACGTCGACAACTGCATCATCGCCGGTAATCAGGTGCTAGACAACCCCAACGGGAATGATGTCTCGGGCACCGTAGACTCGTCTGGCTTCAACCTGATCGGCCTGAAGGACGGCAGTGACGGGTGGGGCAGAACCGACCAATTCGGGCTCTATCCCACTCCTCTCGATCCCGGACTTGATCCAGCTGGCTTGCAGAACAACGGTGGCCCCACGCAGACCATCAAGCTGTTGAACACGAGCGCGGGCTACCAGACCGGCAACCCGAGTCTAGCAGGCAACGCCAATCCTCTTCTTGCGGTGGATCAACGCGGCATGATCCGTCAACAGAATCCGGCAGCGGTACCTCCCCTGGAGGTCAGCATTGGTGCATACGATCCGAATGCGGCTGCGGCCGTGCCGGCCGGAGCCGTAATCTGGGTCGGCCTCGGCGATGACAACGACTGGAACACGGCCGCTAACTGGAGTACCGACACCGTGCCGGGTTCGGACGATATTGCGTACATCCCTACCGGCTACTCCGTTACGATCTCCTCCGGAAGCGAATCAATCGACAGCATCGACTCGGACGGCTCGCTGAGCATCTCCGGGGGTTCGCTCAGCGTGGCCGACCCGTCCACGATTAACACCCTCACGCTCAGCGGCGGCACGCTCACCGGCACCGGTGATCTGACGGTCACCAACTCCTTCACCTGGACCAGCGGCACCCTAGCCGGCACCGGGCAATTCACCATTGAAACGAGCGCCACTGCCGACCTCAGCGGCGCCACGACCCTGATCACAAGCGGCGAGTCAGTCACCAACAACGGCACCGTTACGCTCGACACCAGCACCACGCTGGAACTCGACTATAGCGCCACGTTCGTCAACAACGGCACCTTCAACCTCTACGACGGCTCGGCCCTGACCTCCGCAACATCGGATGGCTCCTTCGACAACGAAGGCACCTTCACCATCGCCAGCAGCGCCACGGCCACCGTCGGCGTGGCGTTCATCAACGACAGCAACATCAGCGGCTACGGCAGCTCGCTGACGTTCCAGTCGGCCGACTTCACCATGCTCGACGGCAGCAGCGTCCAGGGCGCCACCTTCGATAATGAAGCGCTCTACCTCGCTTACGGCGATTCGGCCACAACTACAGATTCAACCTTCACCGACACCACTATCGACGGTGGCGGAACGCTGAACTTATCCGGCACGACTCTCAGCGGCACCAACACCTGGTCCAGCGGTCTGAATGTAACAGACGCTCTCAACCTCTCTAGTGGCACGCTTACTCTCAACGACAACATCACGATCGGCACACTGAATCTCAGCGGCGGCACCCTCACCGGCACCGGCGACATTACCGTGTCCGACGCCTTTAACTGGACCGGCGGTTCGCTTGCCGGCACCGGACAGTTCACCATCGGCACCAGTGCCAGCGCCGATCTATCGGCCTCCTCGACGCTCGTGCTGGACGGCGTGGCGCTGGTCAATAACGGCAGCGTCACGGTCGAGAGCGACACGACCCTCGAACTTGACGACGCGGCAACGGTCGTCAACAACTATGACTTCTCCGTAAGCAGCGGCGCAGCCCTGACCTCGGCGACCAGCGACGGCACCTTCGACAACGAGGGAACGCTCAGCGGCGATGGCACGGTCGGCGTTGCCGTCACCAACGACGGCTACGCCGCCGACCTCACCTTTACCAACGACGTTACCCTCCTGGACGGCAGCAGCGTCGCAACTGTGTCCTTCGAGTACAACACGCTGTATCTCTCATCCGGCGCCACGGCGACGCTGCCGATTCGTACTTTGAAATCACGACGATCAGCGGCAGCGGGACGCTGGAACTGACCGGCACGACCACGTTCAACTACGTCAATACCTGGGCAAGCAGCCTCGACGTGCCGAGCGAGCTGGACTTTAGCAGCGGCACGCTCGACGTCGGCGGCGATTCCACGATTGAGACGCTTGACCTCAGCGGCGGTACGCTCAATGTCAGCGGCGCGTCCTCGATTGAAACGCTTGACCTCAGCGGTGGTACGCTCAACGTCGACGGCGCGTCCACGATAGACACACTTGACCTCAGCGGCGGCACGCTCAATGTCAGCGGCGCGTCCACGATCGAGGGGCTTTACCTAACCAGCGGCACACTCAACATCGGCGGCGCGTCCACGATAGACACACTTGACCTCAGCGGCGGCACGCTTGACGTCAGCGGCACGTCTACGATCGAGACGCTTTATCTCAGCGGCGGCACGCTAAGCTGCGGCTCTTCCACGACCATCGGAAACCTCGACATCAGCGGCGGCACCATCAGCGGCTCCGGCGACGTCACCGCCGCCGATTACTTCGAAGCTACCGGCGGCACGCTGGCAGGCACCGGGCAGTTCACCATCGCCAGCGGCGTCAGTGCCTCCATCACCTCCTCGACGCTCGTGGTGGACGGCCAATCGGTCGTCAATAACGGCACGATTGAAGTCGGTGAAGGCGCTAACCTCGAGCTGGACAGCGGGGCCAGTCTCATCAACAACGGCAGCCTCGTCCTTGACGGCAGCTCCTCCGTGTCCAACGCTTCGGGCACTGGTTCCCTCGACAACGAAGGCTCCATTACCGGCTCCGGCGGTTACGGCTCCTGGGCCGCGACTGTGGGCGCCGCGGTGACTAACGACGGCTCCATCAACGGCGCCGACGGGGCCATTATCTTCGCCTCGGGAAGTTTCACGTTCGTGAACGAAAGGACAACGGAGAACATCGGTTTCAACGACGAGGCGTTGCACCTCGCGTCCGGCCACACGGCCGATGGCAGCGGCTTGACGTTCACCAGTACCACGTTGGACGGCGGCGGGACCCTGCACCTGAGCGGCACCACCGTGATCCTCGGCACCAACACCTGGACCGCCAACGTGACCAACTACGGTACGCTGAACATCGGCGACAGCGGCTCGGACTACGGCACGCTGGCCATCACCGGCAACTTCACGAATGACTCAGGCGGCACGCTCAACTTCCAGATCGGCGGGACGACGGCCGGGAGCAGCTACGATCAGCTGACCGTGAGCGGCGCCGCAAGCCTCGACGGCACCCTCAACATTGCCGTGGCGAGCAGCTATATACTGGGGTCGAGCGACACTTTTTCGCTGCTGACGTATGCGTCGTCCACCGGTAGCTTCGCCACGATCAACGGGCTGGATCAGGGATCGTACTCGTTCACGACCAGCTATGGTTCGAGCGCTTTCACGCTCGCCGTGCAGATGTGAGAGGGAAGAAAAGGGACATCGTATAGTTCCCCCGGGAACAACCTCCGATGTTCCCTTTCTCTTTCCGAAAACGTCCGATATACCAACCGCCGCCATCCCCTTGCACCCCCCGCCGCACTGCTCCGTCAGCAGCCGCTTCCGCTGTGCGCGCCGTCGGACTAATACGACGTGTCCGCGGGGCGTGTTGAATCGGATCGTGAGCCGTACGCGCCGCGCTTGCCGTTGCGGGCCTTGGCTTTCTCGCCCTTGATTCGGCGGCCGTGCGACTGGCGGACGTTTGTCCGTGCTGGAGATGATTCCGCCCACTGTCCATTGATGCACGAGTAGCAAAATCACGCTCGTGGTACAAAGCGACCGTCGAACGCGGCTTATTCCAGGGCCAATCGCCGGTACAGAAATTGACCACGCGCCGGCTGTGACCTACCCTCTAGTTGGAATGAGACGACCTACCCAATTCGGTGCCGATCCGCCCTCGCATACTGCCGTTCGAGAGGGGAAACCGCTATTCCCTCTTCGCACGATTGAACCCCCTGCGTACCTCCCGGAGAAGTTAGCCGATGCCCACGTACGATGAAGTGAATCTGGTCGGCCGAGTGGCCGCCGACGCTCGCGGCGCGACCAACGAGCGCGTGATGGTCCACTCGGCATTCCCGCAAAGGGAGGCGCATCCAGCGCAACCAGTTCCTTGCGATTCCCGATGCCCTGCTCACCGACAAGGTGTTCCTCGGCCGGTTGGTCGGCGGTCCCTTTTTCCCGGAGAAGGCCGACGGTTGTTGCACGATCGTTTCGGAAGTGGAAATCCAGGGCGAACTCGTCGGCCGCCATCCCCGCGACACAAACGACCGTCCGTCACCCGGTTCGGCGGTTTATCAACTTCCAGCCGCCGAGGTGCGCTCGATGCTGGGGTTGAACGGCGACATGGCGCTGGGCCACCTGTCCGGCCGCGAAGACCTCGGCGTCAGCCTTCTGAGTAATAGCAAGGAAGTGCTGCCGCGCAACGTCGGCATCTTCGGCACCGTAGGCTCGGGCAAGTCGAACTCGGTGCAGGTGTTGATCGAGGAGGCCGCGGCGCACGGCTGGGCTGTGATCTTACTCGACCTGGAGGCCGAGTACGTCGATATGGACCAGCCCGCCTCCCGACCCGGACTGGCCGAACAGCTCGCGCGCTGCGGCCGGCAACCGCAGGGATTGCCCGACTTCCATGTCTACCACCCCGTCAGCTGCGATAGCGACAAGAAGTCAAGCGTACCGTTCACCCTGCGCCTCGCGGATTTCGAGTCGAGCATCACGTCGGAATTGTTGCAAGCGACCCTGGCCGAGCGCAACGCCCTTCTGGACTGCATCGACTACTTTGAGCAGAAGTTCTACACGGCGATGCGGACGAACGATTCGCAGAAGCAAACCGAGCTTCTTGACTCGTCGCCCCAGGCCAAACTACCGTACACTTTACAGCACCTGCGCAGTCGGGCCGCGGAGGCGCTCGCCGCGCGGCACCGAGTCGCTCGACTACATCGGCCTGATGAACAAGCTGCAACTGCTGATCCATTCGGGGGCGTTCGATCAGCAGAACATGAAGAGCCTCGATCCGGCGGAGATGCTGCGGCCGGGGCGGGTCAACGTCATTGACGTCAGCGCCGCCAACGACACGGTAAAGAACCTCGTGACGGCCGACCTACTTCGCAAGGCGTTTACCTACAAAACCATGGCCGCCAACGCGCCGCCCTCGCTGCTTGTGATCGAGGAAGCGCATTCGTTTATGAGTCGAGAAAAAGTTCACGCCATGCAAGCGACGTTGCAGATGCTGCGCAACGTGACGCGGCGCGGCCGCAAGCGCTGGCTGTCGCTGGCCTTCGTCAGTCAGCAGCCCGGCCACCTACCGCCCGAGATTTTCGAGCTATGCAACACACGGCTGGTCCACACGCTACGGAGCATGCACAACCTCGACGCCCTCCAGGCGACGACCAGCGACGTGACGCGCGAACTCTCGGCGCGCTGCCCGATGCTGGGAACCGGCCAGGCGATCATCAGCACTCCGCAGTTCCACCGCTCCGTGATCGCCACGATTCGTCCTGCCGCCTGCAATCGCCGCTTCGTGCGTTAATCGGCCTGCCTGAAAGATTCCCATTTCCGGCAGTTGGCCCACCTGCACTCACCGCAGGTGGGCCAACTGCCGGCTCTCGCTGCGCGAGACGCGTTGTCATTCGGCTTCAACGCGGTAAGAATAAGCACGCTATTGCGTCCGTGTTGCGACCCGCATCGACAACGGCAGGAGAGCGGTCCATGACGAAGCGCGACGTGTTCCTTGATGGCGATTCCATGTGTCTTCCTCCTCACCCTGCTGGTCGGCACAGCAACGGCGCAGCAACCGCCCAAGGTGCCCGACGACGTGGAGTTGTTGCGCAACGTTGAATTCGGCAAAGGCGGGAATCAGACTCTGACGATGCACATCCTTCGTCCCAAGACCTTGCCGAAAGAGCCGATGCCGGTGCTCGTCTACATCAACGGCAGCGCCTGGGGTAGGGACAACAAGGATCTGGCCATCGGCAGGCTCATCGCCACGGCGCAGCAAGGCTACTTCGGCGTCACGATCCAGGTTCGGACCAGCGGCGAAGCGGCCTTCCCCGCCCAGATCGAAGACAGCAAGTGCGCGATTCGCTTCTTGCGGGCCAAGGCCAAGGACTACCACCTCGACACGAACCGTATCGGCGTCTGGGGCGATTCCTCGGGCGGCCACCTGGCTGCCCTGGTCGGCACGACCGCCAACGTCAAGGAACTGGAGGGCAAGGGAGGCTGGCCCGAATTCTCGAGTCGGGTCCATGCCGTCTGCGCGATGTGCCCGGCTGTGGACTTTCTCGCGCCCGATTGGCCCGAGCGCCATAACACCGGGCCTAACGGTCCCGCCTTTAAGCTTCTGGGCGGCGACCCCAGGAAGGACAAGGTGGACTTGGCCAGAAAAGCGTCGCCCCTCACCTACATCACCAAGGACAGTCCGCCGTTCTTCATCGTGCATGGCGACAACGATACGACCGTACCCTACTCTCAAGGGGAACTGCTCCTCGACGCACTGAAGAAGGCTGGCGTGAACGCCACGCTGTACACAATTAAAGGCGGCAACCATGCCAGTCCGCACCAATATGACAAAACGGTGTTGAAGGAGTTCTTCGACAAACAGCTCAAGAGCAGTAGTGGGACGAACAAGTAACCCAGTTCCGTCGTTGCGCAACTGTGGGAATACTCACCCGCAGTTCACAAGCAAGCGGCGTCAGTGAACCAAAAAGTCGATCCGATCTCCGCACGTGACACGGGCCGCATCACTGGTTTAGCGACATCACACCTTGCAGCTGCCCCGTCAGGTGCGCGTGGCATCCAGCGTCGGAGGAAGTCCGATGGCAACCAGCCTTGCGGGTGTCTTTGCAACCGATGCGGACCGTCAATACCGGGACATCTCATTGATGCATGGCACTCTTTGTTTCCTGTTCCGCCTTGCTGATCCAACTGATATAATAACCCATCAGTCCACTTGGTGAACTTGCACATCACACGAGGTCGCTCAACATGGTCGGCACCGCGAGCGCGCCGCGTCCCGGCAATCCGTCGAAGCCGGCAGGGAAGAAGTCTTCCTTGCGAAGCGTCTCATCCTGGTGTTCCGACTCACTCCCGGTGATTCCTCCCTTTGCGCCCTGCCCGTGACCGCCATCCGCGAGGTAGTCGCCTTGCCGCTTCTGTCCCGACCGCCGAGCCTGCCTTCTCTGGTGGAAGGCTTCCTGAACCTGGGCGGCACGTCCATTCCCGTCCTCCGGCTCAATCGTCTCTTCGGGCTGCCCGAATTGACTCCGAGCCGGTACACGCCCCTCCTGATCCTCCGCCAGCCAGAGGACCGAATCGCTGTGCTCGTCGAATCAGTCCGAGGCATTGTCGCCGTGCCCGCCGCCGACGTTCGGCCGGTCCGCGACGGTCTATCGTTCAATGATTGCGTCGAGAGCGAAATCACCGTCGGCGACCAGGTCGTGTGCTTGCTGTCCGCGGAGCGGCTGCTGCTCGAAAAAGAACGCCAGTGCCTCGCCGAATTACAGGCCGTCGAACAGGAACGCCTCCACAGTTTGGAGGAGGCACGGTCGTGAGCCGCTCAGCGCCTTCGCCCTCCGATCTTACATCGGACCCGTGTTTCCCGCTCGTCAAGCAATACATCATCGAACAGACGGGCCTGGCTTATTACGCCGATAAGGATGCGGACCTGGCGCGCTGCCTGGCTCCGCACCTGGCGACGCGGCAGCTCGGCGACTGCGCGTCCTTCCTCGCGCTGCTGCGCGATCCCGTCGGCGGCTCGACGGAACTGGACGATCTGATCGAGGACCTGACGATCGGCGAAACCTTCTTCTTTCGCCATGCGGAATTGTTCGACGCTTTGCGGACCGTCGTTCTTCCCGACCTGATTGCGCAATTGCGCGCAGCGTCGGTTGCGCATCTGGAGCGCCGGTTGTGCGACCGGGGCCGAACCCTACTCGGTCGCCATCCTGCTGCGCCGCGACCTGGCCGCCGCCCTGGAAGGATGGGACGTAACGATCGTCGGCACCGACATCAACCGCGCGTTCCTCGCGCGCGCCGGCTCAGCGATCTTCGAGGAATGGGCCTTGCGCGCTACCCCTGAAGACGTGCGGCGCGACTGTTTCACTCGATCCGGCAAGGAGTGGACCCTGCGGCCCAGCTATCAGGAAGGGGTTTCTTTCCAGTACCACAACTTGGTGTCGCACACGTTTCCGTCGCTGGTGAACAACCTGTTCGCGTTCGATTTGATCCTGTGCCGCAACGTGATGATCTACTTCAACCAGGACATCATGGGCCGCGTCCTGGCCGGGTTCCATCAAAGCCTTGTCGAAGGCGGCTGGCTACTGGTGGGCCATGCGGAGCCGAGCGTGCAGCTGTTCCGCGCCTTTCGTGCGGTGAACGCGCCGGGGGGGCCGGTTTTCTACCAGAAAGTCTCGGAGAGCGCGGAACCCGAAACGCGGATTGTGGCACCGACCGTACCGAGTACCGAGTACCAAGTACCGAGTACCCCGCAATCGGCATCGTGCGCCGAGCACTCAGTACTGAGTACTCAGTACTCAGTACCTAGTACCGGGAATCCGATCCCAAGACCTGAAATCGCTGCACACTCTTCCGACCTGAGCACCCTCCGCGCTCTCGCCGACCGCGGCGCCTGGGAGGAAGCTCTGGCAAATTGTGTCCAGCTGCTGGAAACGGATCGGCTCAATCCTCTGGTCCATTTCTATCACGGCCTGGTGCTCGAACAGGTCGGCAGTCACGATGAGGCAGAAGCGGCGCTCCGCCGATCTCTCTACCTCGATCGCCGTTCCGCGCTCGCGCACTATTACCTCGGCCTGCTGTTGCAAAAGGGGCACCGCGTGGAACAGGCGATCCTCTCGTTCAAGAACGCCTTGCGGTTGCTGGGCCAGCTCGACGGCTCTTTCGCGTTCGACGATGGCGACGGCATTACCGCCGCGGAACTTGCCAAGCTCACTCGGATGCAACTGGCCGTGCTGGAGGGGACATGAGCAAAAAGAAACGCTTCGACTGGAAAGCAGTGCGAGCCAAGTTACGGGCGCTCCAGGCAGGGACCGGGCCGGAACAGGGGAAGGCCGACGTCGCAGCGGTCTATCGCCAGCGTGCCGTGGAGCTGGCGGAGCGCCGCGAACAGACCGGTGTGGCACGGGGACGCTCTCCGTCCTGGCGTTCACGCTGGGAGCGGAGCATTATGCCCTCGCCCTGGCAGAGCTGGCCGGAGTGCTGCCCTTGACGCGCTGTACTCTCGTTCCGGGAGCGCCGGCCGAGCTGCTCGGCGTCATCAACCACCGCGGTCGGATCTGTTCCGTTCTCGACCTCGTCGGGTTGCTGGGATTGCCGCCGCGTGCGACCAGTCGTTCGGAGAAATCGGCCACGGGATCGTATATCCTGCTGCTCCGCCGGCCGGGCGGTGAGGTTGGTCTTTGTGTGGAGTGGATCGAGGGCATCCGGCCGATTGCGCCTGGGGACCTCGTCGCTCTCGGAGAACTCGCCCCACAGGGGACGGCGGAGCATCAGCCGGCCGCCCGCTTCGCCGAACACCGGACCAGGGACGGCGTGACGCTGCTCAAGGCCGATTCGATTCGTGCGCATTCGATCCTCCAAGAGGAGTCCTCTCCATGAAGCTGACCGTCGGCGCCAAGATCCTCCTCGGCTTCGCACTGGCCCTGATCATTCAGTTGGTCGTCGCGGTGGTCTCCTACCGGACGACGACCCGGCTGATCGACAACTCCGGCGACGTGACGCAGACTTACCTCATCCTTGGCGAACTGGAGCAACTTCTCTCCTTTCTCAAGGACGCCGAGACGGGGCAGCGCGGGTATCTGCTCACCCAAAAAAGGACGTACCTCGATCCGTACACCAAAAGTTTGCCGGCGATCGAAGACAGTCTCAAGGAAGTCAACCGACTTACGAACAAGAACAGCGATCAGCAAAAACGGGTGGTTGACTTGAGGGAGCAGGTGGAGCTCAAGCTCAAGGAACTCGCAAAGACAATCGAGCTGAACGATGATCCCGCCCAGGGTCCGAGCAAGGCGTTGGAGCTGGTGAAAGGCGACTCGGGCAAAGACGTCATGGATAAGATCCGGAAAATCATGGGCGCGATGCAGGATGAAGAGAAACGGCTCCTGGCCCAGCGAGCCAAGCAGGCCGCCGAAGACGCCAGCCTGGCGGCCAATACCATTCTGTTCGGTACGCTCATCGCCTTCGTCTTCGTCGCCGTCGCCGGAATCCTCATCCAGCGTTCCATTACGGTGCCCCTGCGCGGCTTCATGCACTTCGTGGAGCGGATCGGCACCGGTGACCTTACGCAGCAGGCGCCGCCCGGCAGCGGCGACGAAGTCAGCAAACTGGGTGAGACGCTGAACCAGATGGTTGCGGGTCTGCGCGACCTGGCCGGCCAGACTCGGACCGCCACGGAAAATCTGAATGCGTCCTCGGCGGAGATTCTGGCCTCGGTGCAGCAGCAGGTCGCCGGCACCCGCGAACAGGCGGCTTCCGTGCAGGAGATCACCACCACGGTCGAGGAAATCGGCCAGTCGGGCAATCAGATTTCGGAGCGCGCCAAACAGGTGGCGGCCAGCGCCGAGGCCACCGCCTCAACGACCACGCAAGGGTTGCAGTCGGTCCAGATCGCCACACGCTCGATGGAGGCCATACGCGAGCAGGTCGAGGCCTTTGCCGAGCACATCGTAGCCCTGAGCGAGAAAACACAGGCGGTCGGCGAGATCATCTCCGCGGTCACCGACATCGCCGAACGATCCAATTTGCTCGCCCTGAACGCTGCCATCGAGGCGGCCGGCGCCGGCGAGCACGGCAACCGCTTCGCCGTCGTCGCCAGCGAGATGAAGAACCTGGCCGATCAGGCGAAGGAGTCCACCGTCCAGGTGCAGACCATCCTCGGCGCCATTCAGAAGGGCATCAACAGCTCGGTCATGCTCACCGAGGAAGCGGTCAAGCGGTCCGAGGCAGGCAAGGAACAGGCGGAGAAGACGGAGAGCGTTATCCGCCAGATGGCCGACACAACGCAGGAAAGCGTGCGGGCGTTCCAGCAAATCATCGCGGCCACGAACCAGCAGCAGATCGGCCTGGAGCAGGTGACGCAGGGCATGAAGGACATCCGCCAGGCGGCCGGGCAGACAGCCACGGCTTCCGCGCAACTGGAGAAGGCGGTCGTCAACGTCAACGCCCTGAGCCAGCAGCTCCAGAAGGCCGCCGGGAGGTACAAAATGTGAGGACTGAGTAACACCTCGGCACGCCGGTTCCTCCCGTTAGCCCGACGCGCAAGCAAAGGAATCCCTTGCTTGCGCGTCGGGCTAACGGGAAAAAGGGGAGGTACAAGATGTGAGCGACGATCTGCACGATGAACTGCTGGCAGCGTTTCGGGAAGAGCAGCGCGAGCACCTCGACGCAATCCGCAAGGCTCTCGCCGCCCTTGAGGGAGCGGGTGTACAAACCGGCGGCGCCGACCTCGAAGAAGCCTTTCGCCGTGCGCACAGTCTCAAGGCCGCCGCCCGTGTCTGCGATCTCGGTCCGCCGGCGGCGCTTGGGCAGCGGTTGGAAGCGCTCTTCTCTCGTATGCGCCAGGGAACGATCGTGCCGAACGCGGAAAATCTCGGTATCGCACGGCAGGTTGTGGACGCTGGTGAAAAGTGGGCTAACGCCTGGGAAGCCGGTCAAACGCCGCCGGAACCGATTGGTGTATTGGAAGCCGTGGACCGACTGCTGGCGAGCGGCGTCGTAGGGTGGGTCGAGTTTTCGAGACCCACCGGGCAGGGACAGGCGCTCCCGGTGGGTCTCGAAGACTCGACCCACCCTACGACTACCCATTCCGAAGGATTAGACGCGGAGGTCCTCGCCGCCTTTCAGGTGGAACATCGAGAACACCTGGAACGGATCCGCTCTCTGCTGACCCACATCGAGGCGTCCGGCGGCGGTTCCGAACAGGTGGACGAGGTGTTTCGTCGGGCACACAGTCTCAAGGGTGCGGCTCGCATCGCCGGGTTGAAGCCGGCTGAAACCGTGGCCCATCGCCTGGAGACCTTGTTTGCCAAGGCGCGCGAAGGTTCGCTGCACGTGACACCGGTGATGGTCCAGGCGATCCAGCGCGGTCTCAACTTCATCGAGGACGCGGCGGTTTGCCTCGTGCAGCAGCGGCCGATGCCGGACCCATCGGCCGAGTTGGCGGTCATTGACGCGGCTTTGGGAGTGCTGCCGGTGCCGGCCGACATTGGCTCGGTTCGGGAGGGCGAGGCTCCTGCCGAGCCGGAAGCAGCGGCTCGGCAGGAGCCTCGCCCTCCCGAACCGGGGTTGCACCCCGGCACCGCTCAACCAGCGGACGCCGTGCGCGTCAGTGCGGATCATCTCGATCGGCTCCTCCAAACAGCGGAACAGGTGCTGACCGAAGGGCTGGGCCAGGACCGTTCCGTGCGGGAACTGGCCCTGCTCCAGCGCGAGGCCGACGACCTCGTCCGGGAGTGGGAATTGGCCGGCACGGCGATCCGCGCACGGCAACACGCAGGCGGCAACCCCGATCTGGACCGCATCCACCGCCTGCTGCACCAGGTCGGCGAACGGTTGCGGGCGCTGGCACGCCATGCCCGGCAAACGCACCGGTTGCACCGGCAGAGTTCCTGGGCGCTGCGCGTGCTGGGCCGGCAGCTGCAACACGACGTTCGCCAGGCGCGCACGGTGCCGGCCGAGGGCGTCTTCCAGGGCTTTCGCAAAATGATGCGCGACCTGGCCCAGACCGACGGGAAAGACATCGACTTCCGCATGACCGGCCTGGACGTGAAAGCCGACCGCCTCGTGCTCCAGGGGCTGAAGGATTCGCTCATGCACGTCCTGCGCAACGCGGTCTGCCACGGGATCCAGCCGCCGGACGAACGGCGCCGCCAGGGTAAGCCGCCGGCGGGAAGGGTTTCGCTCCATCTGGAGGTTGTCGGCAATCTGCTGCACGTTATCGTCGAGGATGACGGCCAGGGGATCGACCCCCGCAAGCTGGCCGAGGAAGCCGTGCGCCGCCGCATCCTGACCTCGGACGAGGCCGAGGCCGCCGACGCCGAGAAGCTGACCCGCCTGGTTTTTCAGCCCGGTTTCTCCACTTCTCGGGTCGTCACCGACCTGTCCGGCCGCGGCATGGGTCTGTCCGTCGTTCAGGAGGCCGTCACCCGGCTTCAGGGCGAGGTTAACCTCTCGCGCAACGAGTTCGGGGGAACCCGCGTCGGGATCGTCGTTCCCCTGTCGGTGTCGGCGCAGCGGCTGCTGCTGGTGACAACGCGCGGTCAAACCCTGGCAATCGCGGTTCACAGCGTCGAGCGTCTCTGCCGGATCAAGCCGCACGAAATCGAGATGGTGTCCGGCCAGCCTGTCCTGATTCTTGAAAACGAGCCAATCCCGTTGCGGACCCTGGCCCAGCTGCTCGGTCTCGAAGGGGAAGAAACGGCCCGCGATTTGCTTTCGGTGGTTGTCGTGCGGTCGGGGCCGCGGCGCCTGGCCGTCATCGTCGAGTCGCTGCTGGGCGAACGAGACGCACTCCTGAAGGACCTCGGTCCTCCCGCAAATCGGGGCGAGCGCTGGGCCGGCGCCATCCTCCTGGAAGACGCCTCGGTGTGCCTCGTCCTCAACGCCGCGGCCCTTTTCCGCGACGAGAGAACGGAGCGCGGCACCGGTGCCGTGCGCTTCGCGGCGCCGCCGGCTCTCAAGTCCGCAGAGAAGAAGACGCCGACGATCCTTGTCGTGGACGATTCGCTGACCACGCGCACGTTGGAGAAGAGCATTCTGGAGGCCCACGGCTACCGCGTGCGTCTGGCGCTGGACGGGTTGGAAGCCCTGACACAGCTGCGCAGCGATCTGCCCGACCTGGTGATTACCGACATCCAGATGCCGCGCCTGGACGGATTTGGGCTGCTGGAACAGATGAAGAAGGATCCGCGCCTGGCCCGTCTGCCGGTCATCGTCGTGACCTCGCTGGAGCGCCGCGAGGACCAGGAGCGCGGCCTGGCCCTCGGTGCCGACGCCTACATCGTCAAGCGTAAGTTCGATCACGAAGAACTCCTGCAAACGGTGCAGCAAATCCTATGAAGAAGATTCGCGTCCTGATCGTCGAGGACTCGCGCGTCGTCCGGCAGTTCCTCGAACACCTGATCCGTGGCGATCCGCGCCTGGAAGTGGCCAGGGCGGTCGAGAGCGCCGAGGAGGCCCTGCGTGTCCTGGACCAGGTGGCGCCGGACGTCATCTCGATGGACATTCGCCTGCCCGGCATGAACGGCTTCGAGGCGACGCGGCGCATCATGGCGGAGCGGCCCACGCCCATCGTGGTGGTGTCCGCCAGCGTCGAGGCCGAGGACCTGCAAATCTCGATGAACGCCCTGCGTGCCGGCGCTCTCGCCGTGGTGGAGAAGCCCGTCGGCACCAGCCATGCGGATTACCAGGCGATCGCCGAACGCTTATGCACTCAGCTCGCCATTATGAGTCAGGTGAAAGTCGTGCGCCAGACAAGGAGACAGGGAGACAAGGGGACCGGGAGACAAGGAGACACCAACGTCTCCTTGTCTCCTTGTCTCCCGGTCTCCTTGTCTCGTGTACGCGGCTCGTTCCGCATGTTGGGCGTGGTGGCATCGACCGGCGGTCCGCAGGCACTGGCCCAGCTTCTTGGCGCTCTACCGCCGACTTTTCCTTTACCGATCGTCGTGGTACAACACATCACGGCCAGCTTCCTGGACGGCTTCGTGTCCTGGCTCGGCACGGTCTGCCCGTTTCCGGTGGCGATCGCTCGGGATCGTGAGGCGGCCCAGCCGGGTCGAGTCTATCTGCCGCCTGCCGACCTCCATTTGCGCGTCGAGGGCGGCTGGCTATGCTGGGACCGCAGCGCGCCGGTTTGCCTCCAGCGCCCGTCCGGCACCATCCTGTTCCGGTCCATGGCGCAGACGCTCGGCAGCGGCTCACTGGCGGTGCTGCTCACGGGCATGGGCGAGGATGGAGCCGAGGGACTTGCCGAGGTGCGCGTCACCGGCGGCTTCACGATCGTTGAGGACGAGTCCACCGCCGTGGTGTACGGAATGCCCGGAACCGCGGTTCGACTGGGTGCCGCCTGTGAAGTGCTGCCGCTGCACGAGATCGCACCGCGTATTCTGGAGCTGGCAATTCAAAACTGAGCACGCAGCGCAAGCAAGTGCCCACTTGCTTGCGCTGCGTGCTCACGACAAATGTCGGAGACTGTGCGATGGACCGGCGTCACCGCATCCTGTTAGTCGAGGACTCACGGACCCAGGCGATCAAGCTGCGCCATACGCTGGAGAAAGCGGGTTGGGAAGTGACCTGGGCACCGACCGCGGAGGAGGCCGTCGAGCAGATCAGTCGAGCCGCCCCGGACCTGATCCTGCTCGACTACTACCTGCCCGGCGTTCGCGGCGATGAGCTGTGCCGCCGTCTCCGCATGAACATCGACACGCGCAGCATCCCCGTTCTGATGATGACCGAGGATGAGACGCACGCCAACGAGCTGCTCGGACTGGAGAGCGGCGCCGACGACTTCGTGGCCAAGTCGGTGGACGTGGACATCTTGCTGCTGCGCATTCGCGGCCTGCTCAGCAAGGCGCAAACGACCCACGCGTCGATCCTCGGCCGCGGCGACGGTTCCTTCCGCCGCGCCCGGCTGCTGACCATCGACGACAGCCCCACGTATCTCGAACATCTGCCGCGACCAACTCGGCAAGGAAGGCTACCAGGTTGAGAAAGCGAGCAGCGGCCGGGAGGGGCTGGAACGCATCCGCCGCGAGGCGTTCGACTGTGTGCTCGTCGATCTGGTCATGCCGGAGATCAACGGCATCGATGTGTGCCGGCAAATCAACGAGATGCGGCCAGGCATCGCACAGCTCCATCGCGGTCCTGATGCTGACCGGCCGCGAAACGAAGGAAGACATGACGCAGGCCCTGGAAGCCGGCGCCGACGACTTCGTCGGCAAGTCCAGCGACCTGCCGGTCCTCAAGGGCCGCATCCGCGCCCTGCTGCGCCGCAAGTTCTTCCAGGAGGAAAACCGCCGCATCCTCGAAGAACTCAAGAACAAGGAGCTGGAGACCCTCAAGGAGCGGGCCGACAAGGAGTTGGCCGAGGCACGAGCCGGCCTGGTCGGGAAACTGGAACTGACGGCCGCCGAGCTGCGCCGCTCCAAGGCCGAACTGGAGAAGGCGAAGGAGAGCCGCCGACGCCGCCAACCGGGCCAAGAGCGAATTCCTGGCCAACATGAGCCACGAGATCCGCACGCCCATGAACGGCATCATCGGCATGACCGAACTGGCTTTGCAGACCGAACTCACCGCGCAGCAGCGCGGCTACATGAACACGGTCAAGCAATCGGCGGAGTCGCTGCTGCGGCTGCTCAACGACATCCTCGATTTCTCCAAGATCGAAGCGGGGAAACTGGAGCTGGAGTCGCTCGACTTCCGCTTGCGCGACACACTGGGTGATGCCGTGCAGGTCCTGGGTGTGCGAGCCGCCCAGAAGGGATTGGAGATGGCCTTCCGCGTCGCCCCGAATGTGCCGGACGTGCTGACAGGCGATAGCGGACGGTTGCGGCAGATCGTGGTCAACCTCGTCGGCAACGCCCTGAAGTTCACCGAAAGCGGCGAGGTCGTGCTCACGGTGGAAAGGATGAAGGATGAACGCAGAACGATGGATGAAGCGAACGCCGCTCCGCCCGTGCCTGCCACTCAGCATTCATCCTTCATCATTCTGCATTTCTCCGTCCGCGACACCGGCATCGGGATCCCGCCGGAAAAGCAACGCCAGATCTTCGCCGCCTTCAGCCAGGTGGACAGCTCGACGACACGCCGGTACGGCGGCACCGGCCTGGGACTGGCCATCTCGACCCAGCTCGCGGCCCTCATGGGCGGCCGAAGCTGGGTCGAGAGCGCGGTCGGCAAGGGCAGCACGTTCCACTTCACCGCCCGCTTCGGCCTGCCGCCGGAGGGAAGAATCCCGCCTGCCGTGGGACCGGTCCATCTCCAGGGACTCCCCGTGCTGGTGGTGGACGACAACGAAACCAACCGGCGCATCTTCGACGAGGTGCTGTTCAACTGGGGGATGGCCCCCACCTGCGTTGCCGGCGGCGCGGAAGCCCTGATCGCTTTGCGTGAAGCCGCCGATGCCGGCAAGCCGTTCCGTATCGCTCTCGTCGATGCCATGATGCCGGAAATGGACGGCTTCACCCTGGCCGAGCGAATCAAACAGAGGCCGGAGCTGGCCGGGTGCGCGCTGCTGATGCTCTCGTCCGGAGGACAGCACACCGACCTGGCACGTGTCCGGGCCGTCGGCATCGCCCGCTGCCTCACCAAGCCGGTCAAGCAGTCCGATTTGCTGGAGGCCATTGTCGGGCGCTCTGCGCCGGTGCCGCCGAAGAATACCGTGCCCCGATCGCCGCTCCGATGGTTCGTCCCCGCCATCCGCTTCGGGTCCTGCTGACGGAAGACGGCCTGGTCAATCAGCAGGTGGCGGTCGGCCTGCTGGAGTTGGCGGGGCACGCCGTCGTTGTCGCTGGCACAGGCAAGGAGTCGCTCGATACCCTGGATAAACAGCCGTTCGACGTGGTACTGATGGACGTGCAGATGCCCGAGATGGATGGCCTGGAAGCCACGGCCGCCATCCGCGCCCGCGAGAAGACGACGGGAGGGCGCATCCCCATCATCGCCATGACGGCACATGCCATGAAGGGCGATCGCGAGATTTGCCTGGCGGCCGGGATGGACGGCTATCTCAGCAAGCCCATCCTGGCCGAGGCGCTGTACGCGGCCCTCGAACAGGTGGTCCCGGCGGGAGGAGCGCTTGCCAGTGCGCCGGTTCGCGCGGCGGAGTCTGACGGCGAGAGCGACGTCCTGGACTGGGGGATGGCTCTGGATCGAGTTCGTGGACGGCGGGAGTTTCTGATCAAGATGATCGAGTTGTTCTTTACGGAATGTGCCCGCCTGGTGCCGGAACTCCGCAGCGCCATCGATCGAGCGGACGGTCCCGGAGTGCGCCGGGCCTGCGCACACGCTCCGAGGATCCGCGGATTGCTTCGCCGCGCGCCCCGTCGTGGAGGCCGCCCAGCGCCTGGAGCTGATGGGACGCGACAAAGTTTGGGGCGGCATCGAAGAGGCGTGGATCGTCCTGCAACGCGAACTCACCCGCCTCACGCCGGTGCTGGAAGCGCATCTCGAGAGTGAGAAAAAGGGCTAAGACGCGGTTTCAAAACCGGCGAGCCGAGCCCCGTAAGGGGCCGGGTGGATGACGGCACGCAGCAACCCGGCTGCTCACGCAGCAACCCGGCTGCTTACGCAGCAACCCGGCTGCTTACGCAGCTCGGCTCGCCGGTTTTGAAACGGTTTCTAACCCGATTGCGCTACGCACTTTCATCGTTTAGCCGCAGTTCGGAGAACCGCGCGGAGCGCCCGGCTATCCCGCCCGCACCCGAAACTGGTATAATTACAGCAGGTATCTCCCCTCGGTTCAGGGCTGCATCCGAACCCTCCTACCGTTGCCGGAGGAGAACAATCATGGCTGCCCCCACAGATGTTCGCGAACACGCAAGCGCACCGACCTCGACCGACGCTCTGCCGACACAGAAGACTTGGCCGGCCCGGTTGCTGCTGGAAGATCTGGTCCACCGGTCGCTGATGCTGCGCGAGGACTGGGACGCGCTCCCCGTCCCGATCCAGGAATGCATCCGTCAGCAAACGGAGCGCGAAAAACTGCTCGACCTGCTCGTCCAGCACGGCCTGCTCACCGAGTTTCAATCTTCCCGCATCCGCTCCGGCAAGACTTCCGGCCTGCTGCTCGGCAACTATCGGATTCTCGACCGGCTGGGCACGGGAGGTATGGGGGTCGTCTACAAAGCCGATCATCGGATGTTGCTGCCGGACCGTTGCCCTCAAGGTGCTGCCGTGCCCCAGCGAGGACGATACCCAGGTCCTCGATCGTTTCCTCGCCGAGATCCGCCACGTCGCTTCCCTGAAACACCCGAACATCGTCGCCGCTCTCGACGCCGGCATGGTCCCGAGTTCGGACGACCGCCTCGACCAGAACTGCTACTACTTCGTGATGGAGTACGTCCCCGGCGAGAACCTCGACAAGGCGGTGCGCGCGCCACGGCCCACTGCCGTCGAATCGAGCTTGCGACCTGGCCTGTCAGATTGCGAGCGCGCTGGCGGAAGCGCACCAGCAGCAGCTGATCCACCGCGACATCAAGCCGTCGAACATCCTCCTGACGCCGCAGGGCGAGGCGAAATTGCTCGATTTCGGCTTGGCACGCAGTGCCCGCGACCGCCGGCTGACCGATCCCGGCACCGTGCTGGGCAGCCTCGACTACATGGCTCCGGAACAGGCCGCCGCCTCCGGCCCAGTCGATCGCGGGCCGACGTTTACGCCCTGGGCGGCGTCCTCTGGTGGTGCCTCATCGGCAAACCGCCGTTCCCTGCCCACGAGACGTTGATCGAAGAGATGCTGGCCCGGCAGATCCAGATGCCGCCGTCTCTCCGCAAGGTCCGCCCCGACCTGCCGGCCGAGCTGGATGCCGTCGTCCGCAAGATGCTGGCCCTGCGCCCCGAGGACCGCTACCCCACGGCACAGGCGGTGATGCGCGACCTGCTGCCGTTCCTCCCCGAGAGTGCGGAGTGCGGAGTGCGGAGTGCGGAGTTGAAGAGGGAGCAAGTCCGAACGCCGAACGCCGAACGTCGAACGCCGAACGGTCACAGGGTCCTGATCGTGGATGACGAGGCGGTAGGACGTTTCATTTCGCGCTGTGTTCTCGAAGCGGAAGGCATCGTCTGTGACGAGGCGGTCAACGGCAGGCTCGCCCTGGAAGCGATCCGGTTGCAGCCCTACGATCTGGTGCTGCTCGACATCCAGATGCCCGAGATGAACGGCCCGGAAGTCCTGCGCCGGCTGCGAGAACAGCCGCCGTATCCGAACCTCAAGGTCATCATGCTTTCGGGCGGAGTCGGCCCGGACGAGATGGCCGAAGCTGCTGGCCGCCGGAGCGGATGACTACCTCCCCAAGCCGACGAGCGCGGCGCAGCTGCGTGGCCGGGCGAAGGCGGCCCTGGCCCTCAAGGAGGCTCAGGATCGTTCGGACGTCCTGAACCGCAACCTGTTGGCGGTGAACGCCGAGCTGGAGAGCAGCCTGCACGCCAGCACCACGGATTTCATCGAGTCGCGCAACGCTCTGTTGCTGTCCCTGGCCGAGCTGGCGGACCTGCGGACGGGCCGATCGGATGCGCACCTGCTGCGCCTGCAGCGCTGCTGCCGTTGTCTGGCCGAGGAGGCGGCTGGCAACCCGGCATTCTCCGAGCAGATCAATCGGCACTTCCTCGGCATGGTGGAGTGCTGTGCGCCGCTGCACGACATCGGTTTCGCCGCCCTGCCCGATCACGTCCTGCAACACCCGAGGAAGTTCGACCACGACGAACGGCTGGTCATGCAGACGCATACGACCCTGGGTGCCGACATTTTGCAAGGGATCGCCCGGCGGCACCGCTCCGCCCTGGCCCTGCTGCAAACCGCCGCCGACGTGGCCCGCCACCACCACGAGGCCTATGACGGCACCGGCTATCCCGACCGCCTGTCGGGCAGCGCCATCCCGCTCGCGGCCCGCATCGTCGCCGTGGCCGATGTGTACACCGCCCTGCGCCGCGTCGTCCGCATCGGCCGGCGCTGGCTCATCTCTTCGCCGTCGAGTTGATGACGGAAGGCTCACCCGGCCGCTTCGACCCGCACTTGATGCAGGCGTTCCGGCGCTGTGCCACTCAGTTCGATCGCATTATTCGAGAGCTGCCGGATCCAAAATAACCCGCTCAGATTTCCGCTTCACCAACGCCACTGACCGCCGCCGTGCGTGGCCTGGTTCAAACCGAGCACCGGAGGGGTAACACCGTGGTAGGACGGATTTGCAATCCGTCCGGGCGATAGCGGACGGATTGCAAATCCGTCCTACCACGGTGTTACCCGCCTTTGAACCATGCCCACCGCGTCCAGCCCGTTGACCTCGTAATACGACTGCACCCGTTTTGCGTTGGTCGTCACAGGAATGGGCAGCCGATAGAATGACGCGCATCGGCCGCCGTGCTCTGGCGGCTTCCGGTCAAATTCCAGATTAGGACACTCCCTTGGCATACAGGTTGTTTCTGCTCCTCGTTGCTTCGTCCCTCGCTGTCCGCGTTACCGGGAGAGGAGGCCGATTCGGCCTCCCGAGATTTCCGCCGATCGGATCAAGGCCGCACGTCGCCTACCTGGCGAGCGACCGGCTGGAAGGGCGCGGCCCCGGAACCCGCGGCGAATTCCTCGCCACGGAGTATCTCGCGGACGAGTTCAAGAAGGCCGGCCTCAAGCCGATCGGCGAGCGCGGCACCTACTTCCAGCCCGTCCCGCTCGTGCGCGTCGTCACCAGCCCGAAATCGACGCTCCAGGCGGTGAAGGGAGAAACCACGCTCGACATCCCCTGCGAGGAGGGCTTCTCCGGCACGAGCCAGACGCAGAAGGAACTCGAAGAGTTCGACGCCGAGGCGATCTTCGTCGGCCACGGCATCACCGCACCCGAGTTCGACTGGGACGATTACAAGGGCGTGGACGTGAAGGGAAAGGTCGTCGTCCTCTTCACGAACGAGCCGCCCTCGGACGACCCGAAATTCTTCGGCGGCACGGCGCTCACCTACTACGGCCGCTGGACGTACAAGTTCGAGGAGGCCGCCCGGCGCGGCGCGAAGGCGTGCTTCATCATCCACACCAAGGAGACGGCGGGTTACCCGTACTCCGTCGTCCGGCCGCTCGACGGCGCCCAGCTCAAGCGCGAGCCCGGCCAGCCCGCACTGGCCTTCGCCGGCTGGCTCTCCCAGCGAGGCGGGCGAGAAGCTCCTGGGCCTGTCCGGCCGGACGGTGGACGGCGCGCTTGAAAGAGGCCGACACCAAGGGGTTCAAGCCGTACTCGCTCGGCGTCAACCTGAAGGGCAACATCCCGACCCGCGTCGAGAAGATCGTCAGCAACAACGTGGTCGGCATGGTGGAAGGCAGCGACCCGGCGTTGAAGTCGGAGGCCGTCGTCTTCACGGCGCACTGGGACCACCTCGGCGTCGGCCGGGCCGTCCTCGGCGACGCGATCTACAACGGCGCGGCGGACAACGCCACCGGCTGCGGCCTGCTGCTCGAACTGGCCCGCGCGTGGTCGGCCCAGTCGCCGAAGCCGAAGCGATCCGCCATCTTCCTCGCCGTCACCGCGGAGGAGAAGGGGCTGCTCGGCTCGAAGTACTACGCCCAGCAACCCGCTCGTCCCGCTGGGCAAGACCGCGCTCAACCTCAACTTCGACATGATCCTGCCGCTGGGCGTGCCGGAATCGGTCGTCGTCACCGGGGCGGAACGGACGACCGCCTGGCCGGCGGTCAAGGCGGCGGCGGAGAAGAACCACCTGGAGATCGAAGCCGACCAGAGGGCGCACCTCGGCATCTTCTACCGCTCGGACCATTTCTCGATGGCGCAGGCGGGCGTCCCGGCGTTCTCCGTCGCGCCGGGCATGAAGATCAAGGGCAAGCCGAAGGACTTCGCCGCCAAGGCAATGCAAGGAGTTCAACGACAAGGCGTACCACTCGCCGCAGGACGAGATGAAGCCCGACTGGGACTTCTCCGGCTTCGTCGTGCTGGCCCGGTTCGCCCTCGACGTGGCCCGCGACGTCGCCAACGCCGACCGCTTGCCGACCTGGAACCCCGGAGACGAATTCCGCCCGGCGCGAGAGAAGAGCGGGGTGAAGTAGTTCTTCTGGTGGACGCCGCGCACCCAACGTGCCCGTATTCCAAGGCCACACGCGGCGGCGTGGTTCAAACGGGGCACCGAAGGGGTAACAGCGTGGTAGGACGGATTTGCAATCCGTCCGCTATAGCACGGACGGATTGCAAATCCGTCCTACCACGCTGTTACCCGCCTCTGAACCATGCCCACGCGGCAACACCGACGTTGTGATTAACCTGGTGTAGGATCGTCAGATGCAAATGAGTGTACCACTGTCTGAAAGATGAGCCGGCGGGGTTGGTCCATCACTACCAGGAGGTTCGTCATGAATACCGAACGCAAGGTCGCCGTCATCACCGGGGCGTCGCAGGGGATCGGCGCGGGCTTGGTCCGAGGGTTCCTCGACCGCGGCTATCGGGTCGTCGCCAACTCCCGGTCCATCAAGCCCGACGCTTCGGCGGACGTACTCGCCGTCGCCGGCGACATCACCGACCCGGCGGTCGCCGACCGGGTGATCGGGGGCGCGGTCGGGAAGTTCGGCCGGGTCGATACGCTGGTCAACAACGCCGGGGTGTTCATCGCCAAGCCGTTCACGGAGTACACCGAGGCCGACTTCGCCCACATGCTGTCGGTGAATCTGGCCGGGTTCTTCTACGTCTCGCAGCGGGCCGTCCGGCAGATGCTCACGCAGGGCGGCGGGCACATCGTGAACCTCACGACGACGCTCGTGAACCAGCCCGTGAAGGGCGTGCCGTCGGCGCTGGCGTCCCTCACCAAGGGCGGGCTGGATGCGGTCACGAGGTCGCTGGCCATCGAGTACGCGGACAAGGGCATCCGCGTGAACGCGGTGGCGCCGGGCGTCATCAAGACGCCGATGCACCCGCCCGAGACGCACGCCTTCCTCGCCGGGCTGCACCCGATGGGGCGGATGGGCGAGGTCCGAGAGATCGTCGAGGCGGTGCTGTATCTGGAGTCGGCCGCGTTCGTGACCGGCGAGACGCTGCACGTCGACGGCGGCGCGCACGCCGGCCACTGGTAACACCTGAGGAGAGGACGCTGCCGATCGTGACGGTCCAGAGCACCGGCGAGGGAACAATGCCCGAGGGGGAGCAGCCAGCCGTGCATCCGCGGTATGCGCGTCACCGTACGAGACGTGCTGGAATACCTCGCTGGAGTGATAACCGTCCCGGAGTTGCTCGCCGACTTCCTCGAGTTGACTGCCGAGGACGTCCAGGCCTGTCTCGACTCTGCCGCCAGTCTACCGCCGAGGCCGGCCCCGTCCGATTTTCTCTTCCCTACTGAACACTTGCACCGCAACGAACGCCTGTTATACTACGTGAATAGAGGCATTATCTCTGTCAGCACTACTTTTCATCACGACATCGGAGGAGGGTCGGAACATGCCACGGACTAAGGCGGAGGACGTCATTTTGGAAATCCTCCGAACCGCTGACGGCGAGTGGACGGGCAAGACGAGGTTGTTCAAGACCTTCTACTTCGCTCATCTCTATTATGCGAACGAGAACCCTGGTCTGCTGACGGACTGGCCCATCGCCCGAATGCCGCAGGGCCCCGGGATCGACAAGAGTCACCAGTTATTCGCTGGGCTGGTGAAGGACGGCTATCTAATTGTCGAGGTTGTCCACGAGGGGCCATACCCCGAGAACCGCTACCGCTTGACAGAAAAGGGCCGGGATGCCGTTCCTCCGCCGGAGGACGCGCGGGCGGCGATCAAGGAAGCCACGCTGTTCTGCCAACCGAAGACGGCCGCTGAACTGTCCCAGATAACCCACGAGCGCTCGCGCTCCTGGATGGAGGGGAAGGACGGGGAGATTCTGAACATCTACATCGACACCATCCCGGAGGACGAATACGAGAAACGCCGCTCCGCGATCGAAGAGGCGGAAAAGTTGATGGCGTCGGCCCTGGGGAGTGCCAGGCCATGAGGCCGCAAGTCCGGGCGTTCCGCAACGCGGCAACTCAGGCGTGCCTGACCAAGACGAGACGGAGGCTTCGAAGGCCGCGAAAGCATGGTAAAAAGGCGAATTGTTAATGAAACTCCACATGACCCCTTTACCGCTCTTCAAGGAAGGCAGTTGCGGAGCGGATTTTCGAGCCGCCGCTCGAAATCCGCTGCATTTTTGCCATTTGACGCAGTTCGGCACGTGAAACGATGAAAAGATCATCCTCAAAACGAGTGGTCCAGGAAAATAATGCTGGCCGCGCACCTCCCCACGTTGTACGCTACTTGCAGCTTCTCTTTTCTCGTTTCCGATCCCACAGGGGGGAAGTTCGCAGGCCGTTGCCTGATTGGCGACGCCGTTCCACGAGAATGTACCCCGGATCATTCACCTCCCGGTTGATCCCTTTCACTGTCTCTCTCTGTCTACAGGCACGACAAGCGGGTTGACTGCTCTGCCCATCCGGTGCGTCCGGAGGAAGCGATCCATGCGTGATCCTGAGTCCGCGACATCGCCTGGAGCCGTCGAGATGCTGCCGGCTATCGCGGACACACTCCTCCCGCCCGCCGTCGTTCCCACCTCTGATCCCCTGCCCGGCACGCAACCCCTGACCAGGGAAGTAAGCGAGAACGCCACGCTCGCGCCGCCGACCCATTTTGATCCTGCCGTGGAGCAGCCGGCCGCTTCCGGGTCCACCGCTCCTCCTCTACGCATCCCCGGCTACGAAATCCTCGGCGAGCTGGGACGCGGCGGCATGGGCGTTGTTTACAAAGCCCGGCACCTCGGCCTGAAGCGGCTGGTCGCGCTCAAGATGATCCTGGCGGGGGCGCGGGCCGGCTCCGGCGAATTGGCCCGCTTCCGTAGCGAGGCCGAGGCCGTCGCCCGGTTGCAGCATCCGCATATCGTGCAGATCTTCGACATCGGCGAACACGAGGGCCTCAATTACTTCTCCCTGGAGTTCGTGGACGGCGGCAACCTCGCCGGCCGTTGTCATGGTGTCCCGCAGCCGCCCCGGCAGGCCGCCCAGATGGTGGAAACGCTGGCCCGTGCCATCCAGGCCACCCATCGCCACGGCATCGTCCACCGCGATCTGAAGCCGGCCAACATCCTCCTGACGGGCGACGGCATTCCCAAGATCACCGATTTCGGCCTGGCCAAGCAACTGGATACGCAAGGCGGCCAGACCCAGAGCGGCGCCGTCCTGGGCACTCCCAGCTACATGGCTCCGGAGCAAGCGCAGGGCAAGGCCAGCACGGTCGGCCCGGCCGCCGACATCTACGCCCTCGGCGCCATCCTGTACGACCTGCTGACGGGTCGGCCTCCCTTCCAGGGCGCGTCCGTTTGGGAAACCATCACCCAGGTGGTGACCCTGGAGCCGACGCCGCCGAGCCGCTTACAGGGCGAGGTGCCCGCCGACCTGGAGGCCATCTGCCTGAAATGTTTGCACAAGGATCCTCAGCAACGCTATGCCAGTGCGGAAGCGCTGGCCGATGATCTGCGCCGGTTCCAGGACCAGAAAACGATCGAGATCGCTCCCGCGGCCACTCAGCCGGTCAAGAAAGACTGGCGGCGCTGGACGCTGGCAGCCGCTGGCGCCGCGGCGCTTGTCGGCCTCGTGCTCACGGTATGGCTGCTGACCAGGACCCGGCCGAACGACGGGTCTTCCGATGGCGCGCGTGCCCAGACGCCAGCCGTTCCGACGGGGGAGAAGCCGGTGGTAGACGGCCTCTCCGGCGAGTTGCTTCTGAAGGTGTGGACGCCCGGTCCCGGCGGCAAACGCGGCCTGACGGTGGGCGAAGATGACGACGCGCTGCCCGTGCGCAAGGGCGAGCTGGTGCATCTGGAAGCTCGGGTAAATCAGCCGGCGTACATCTATCTCATCTGGGTAGACAGCCAGGGACAGGTGGACCCGCTCTATCCGTGGGACCGCGATTTCAAGGTGCTGCCGCCGCCGAAATCGCCTCAGACGGTGCTGCACAGTCCGCCGGAAGAGAGCCGCGGCTGGCCGGTGCAGGGCACGAGCGGCCTGGAGACCGCGATGCTGCTCGTCCGCCGGACGCCTTTGCCCGAGGGCACCGATCTGACGAAAGTGGTCGGCAAACTGTCGCCGTCGCCGTTGCGCGATCCGAAGGAGGTGGCGGTGTGCGGTTTCGACTCCGACCAGCCGACCGGGACCGTGAACCGCGTTCAGAAGCGGCAAGTGGGCGCGCAAGCTCAGCAGATCGACGAGCCGCTGTTGCAACTTATGGACCGGCTACGCCCGCACTTTGACATGATCCGGGCGGTGCGGTTTGCGTACCAGGGGGACTGATGCCCCGCTTGGTCGCGTAGCGACCTTTTGATGGTAGCCGGGCGTTTCAACGCCCGGTTCTGGTCAGGATAAACCGAAGGTGTCGCGTAGCGACACTTGAGCCGCTGAGGCTCATGTGACGTCTCAAGCGTCGCTACGCGACGCAGCCGAATAGTTCGGTCGCAAGGCCGGCCTTGAAAGGCCGCCCTACCGTCAGAGGGTCGCTACGCGACCAAGGACGGCGCGCCTGGCACGGAAGTTATTTCGTCAGCGTTCCTCATTCAGTGAAAGGAACACTCCATGCGGCTCTACTCCGCGGTGGTTGTCGTCCTGGTTCTTCCAGCTGTCGTACTGGGACAGGGGAAGGCTGACAAACCGACCCTCGTCCTCGACGCCAGTGGGCATCTGGCCAGAGTAACAACAACGCTATTTGAACCGGGTGGCAAGACGCTCATCTCAGTCTCGTCCGACAAGACCATTCGCGTGTGGAATACCGTCACCGGCGAGTCACTCAATGTCATTCGACCACCACACAACTCCCTCTATGCGGCGGCCCTTGCCCCCGACGGCAAACTGTTGGCGGTCGGCGGTAAAGGTAACCTACCGGGCGAGTGGGGAACCATCTATCTGATCTCCTTGCCTTCGGGACGCATCCAACGGTTGCTCTCCGGTCATACGAACTCGATTAATGCACTGGCTTTTTCCCCGGATGGCCACCGGCTCGCCTCGGGAAGTAGCGACACCACCGCGCGCATCTGGAACATCGATACCGGCGCCTGCGAGCAGACCCTCAAGGGACATGCGGACGTTGTTGGCGGGGTAGCGTTCTCCCCGGATGGTCTCCGGATCGCCACCGCATCGAACGATAAGACGGGCAGGATCTGGTCGGTGTCCACAGGGCAAAACGAAGCTGTCCTCCAGGGCCATGGCGACACTCTCTACGGAGTAGCGTGGGCCCCAAACGGCCAGACCCTGGCCACCTGCAGTAGAGATCAGAGTATTCGGCTGTGGGAAGCTCGTGGTGTCAGCGGCAAGCACTTCGACAAACTCGGCGGGATTATCACGTCGATCGCTTTCTCGGCTGATGGCCGGGAACTCCTGTTCACACGAGGTTTCGGAGACCCAATCGCCTGGTCACTCCTTGATGTGAAGGACGGTAAAGAGCGGGTGCGGTGCCGGAAAGTGGATGATTCCGCCATGCTGCACGGCAGTCTTTCTCCGGATGGTACGCTGGTAGCCACTGCGGGGCACAGAGGCGATGTCTATGTTTGGAAGACCACCGATGGCTCGCTCTTGCACCGATTTGCAAGTAAGGGGCAAACGCCCTTCAGTGCAGCCTGGGGGACGGACAGTCAGTCCATCGCCTGGGGGAATGTTCTGCGTTTCACCTCCCTCAATGATCGCGGTCCCCTCGAGCACTCGTTCCGGTTGGCTAACCTGGAGCGCGGCGAACCACCTGCCCCGAATGTTCGCCGGGCTCAATCAACGAGTGGGACCATGTCCCTTCAGTCCGCCGACGATCTTCTCACAATTGCAGTCAAACGCCGGGCTGAAACGACCGCCGAGTTGAAGGTCCGTAAGGCCTTTGAAGGCAAGATCGACTGCTTCACGCTGCTCTCTGATGATCGGGCCGCCGTTGGGACAGACTTTGGCCTTTTGCTTTTTGACACCCAGACGGGCAAACAACTTCGTAGTTTCAAGGGACACACAGGTGCGGTGTGGGCCGTGGCCCCTTCACCGGACAACCGCTACTTGCTATCTGCTTCTGCAGACCACCTCCTTTGCATTTGGGTGCCCGAGCGCGACGACCCGTTGTTATCATTGTTCATTGCTGGTAACGACTGGATCGCCTGGACCCCGGAAGGCTACTACGCTGTTTCCCCCGGTGGCGAAAACCTGATGGGCTGGCAAGTCAACAATGGCCTCGACAAGATGGCCACCTTCTACCCCGCTGCGCAGTTCCGCAAAACCCTTTACCGCCCCGACGTGATCAAGCTCCTTCTCCAAGCAGGTAGCGTGGAAAAGGCCCTCGAGCAGGCTGACAAGGCCCGCGGCAAGGTCGGCAAATTGACCGATGTCGAGAAAGTTCTGCCGCCTAAAGTTGTAATCACCTCACCCGACAAGACCGGCTCGGAGTTGAAAAAACCCGAGTTGGATGTCAAAGCCACGGCCACCAGCATCGGCGACCGCCCCGTAACCGCCATGCGCCTCCTGCTCGATGGCCGGCCCTATGAGGGACAGAACGGCGTCCGCCTGATCGCCCAACCGAAATTGGGCACCGTCGAGGCGTCCTGGACCGTGCAGCTCACCCCCGGCAAGCACACCCTCGTCGTCCAGGCCGACAGCGCCGTCAGCCAGGGACTGTCCGAACCCGTCGAGGTTATCCTGGAGGGCAAGCGGGGACTCGGCACCACTTCCGTGCAGCTTCCCGACAAGGTCGATCCCAGTGAGTTGCCAAGCCTCTACGTGTTGGCCGTCGGCATCTCATCCTACAAGGGCGACCTGAAACTCCAGTTCGCCGCCAAGGACGCCGATACCTTCGCCCAGACCTGCAAGGACAAAACCAAAACCCTCTTCCGCAAAGTCGAGGTCAAACTGGTGACCGACGACAAGGCGACCCGCAAGGAGATCCTGCAAGGGCTGACCTGGCTGCGCAAGGAGATGACGCAGCGCGACGTGGCGATGATCTTCTTCGCCGGCCATGGCCACAAGGATGCCGACGGCAGCTTTTACCTGCTGCCCGTGGACGGCGACCCGCAAGACCTGCTCAGCACCGCGGTCGGCGGCGAACAGATCAAGAAGACGCTGGCGGCGATGCCCGGCAAGATCATGGTGCTGCTGGACGCCTGCCACGCCGGGGCGCTAGGTGGCGACAAGCGGCGGGCGGCGACGTCGCTGACCGATGACCTGGTGCGCGACCTGGTTACGGACGATTACGGGGTGATCGTGATGTGTTCGTCGATGGGGCGGGAGTATTCGGTCGAGAGTGACAAAGTGGGTCACGGCTACTTCACGCTGGCGTTGACGGAAGGGCTGTCCGGCAAGGCGGCCAACAAGGAGGGCGTCGTCTACCTGCACACCCTGGACGCCTACGTCACCGACCGGGTCAAGGAGTTGAGCAAGGGCCAACAGCACCCGGTCACGGCCAAGCCGACAACCATCCGCTCGTTTCCGTTGGCCAAGCCGTGAGCGCGAGCAAGGGAAAAACAAAGGGGTCAGGTTCGAATGGCACTTCCGTTGCAATTATTGCCAGGCCAAGGTTTTGCAGCTGGAGCCTGCGGCTGGCGACTCGCTCCTGTCCGCAGGGTCGCCGGGCCGAGCCCCGACGCTCCCGCTGTCCGCCGCGGGCGCAACCTCTCCGTCGGCCCCTTGGGTCTGCGCCTGCCACGCCTGGTTTCCCCACCTCTTCCTCATTCTCCCACCAGCGCGAACACCTCGGTCTTTACTGGTTCAACAGTTCCGCGCGTGCCTCCTGCCGCGGTTTCGTCAACGGCGGATACGACTTGGGCCGCCGTTTGACACGACGCGGTTCCACACGACCCGGACGGTTACCTACCTCGTGTGTGGCCACCGCCATCCACAGCACCACCGTCACTACCCGACGCATCTCCTCCGAACCAAACAACTGGAGCCAGCGGAACTGCTCCAGGATCTGTAGCGCTCCCCGCAAAACTTAGTTGCCGCGGACACAGACCCTTGGTCAACGCCGCCTCCGCCATCACCTTGCGCACCAGGTTGTAGCCCAGCAGATGAACCCAAAACTCACGCCGCACCATCGCTGGCGTCTTGCAGCTGAGTTGGTCCATCTTCAATGTCTGTTTGATGGCGCGGATATCCAGTTCCACATGCCAACGCTGCTGATACAGGTCGGCCAACTCTTCCTTGGAGTAATCCACGGCGTCGCACAACGTGGTCGCCACCACGATTTCTTTGCTGCGGTAACCCTTGTGCGTGACGCGGAAACGCAGTTCGCGCACCGTCAAGGTGTCCGGCAACGCGGCGTACTGCTGCGCGTCCATCCACTTGGGCCGTGGCGGCTTGGTCCAGACCACCACATGATCGTCGTTACCCAGGCGGCGGCCACGACGGAAATCGTAGTGCCGCAACTGGTGCAGTCGAAACACGACGGCGACGCCACGCTGCTGCAACAAGACGATCATCCAGTACGAACAGTAGTAGCGGTCGGCCACCACCACATCCCCCGGCCGCAGACGGTCGAGGAGTTGCCGGAACAAAGCGGTCTCACCGGTTTCCTTGCCCTTGTAGGGTCCAACGGCCGCATCGAGGACACACGCTGTGGCGAAGGTCAGCAGCACCACGGCGCGGATCATGGGGAAACCCAAGCCACGCTTTTGCGAGGACGGTTGCGGATAGACCGCCTGATTGTCCTTGGTATCCGCTAGGGTGCAGGTGAAGCCATCGACCAGCAGCACGCGCTGGCGGTGCCAACGCCAGGACTCCGGGGCCTGGTCCTCGACGGCCGCGCCAACGGTGTGGGTCAGTTCGCGCAGGAAGGGTTCGGGCAGTTTGTGGCATGCCTTGCAATAGGCGCCGGTGTTGGCGGAGCAAGGAGGCAATGACAAGCCGACGCGCAGAACCATGATGCGGGCGACGGCCGCGACGCAGGACTTGGAACCGCTGAGGACCTGGGCGAGAAAGCCCCAGAGCGTGAGGGCGGGTGTGAAGATGTCGCGGGGTCCGCCGGCAAAGCGGACCTGCTGGTCGTCGGCGACGCGCTGGATCAGCGCTGCGGACAGCGTCTGCTCGCCGACGGCGTCGCCGGTGGAGAAGGTCTTGAGGATGGTGGTAAAACGAGACCCGAGGGTGATGAGTGGATAAGATGGCATCGGCCGTCCGTGTCGAGAAGGAATGCGAAACCGAGACACAGACGGCCGAAAACCGGTGCAAAGTATAGACACAGGCGGTGCCGGTTACAAGAGGACAAGGAGCCGGAGCGAAAGAAACGGCAAAAATCTCCTCGCAGTGGAGGGGAGCCGTTCGTCGTCCGTAGCAGCAGTGACGGGAGCAGCTGGAAGTGCCATTCGGGTCAGGTTCCTTTTCACGATCGCCCGATAATTGACTTCACAGTATGCGAAGTGACCGTCACAATCGGATGCACCTGGGGTGGCCCTGCTTCGCTCGCAACTACGCTGGTTTAGCGCCTTCCCTCGCCATTCGGACCAAGGTTTCAGCATCCCAGTTCGGCAGGATCTGATCGCGTTCTTTGGTATAGTCGTGTCGGCTCACTTCGTATTGCTGAAGAAAACGCACGGCGTTAACCCAGCCGAGAGCAGCCACCAAAGCTTCAAACCCACGCTGACGGAGTTCGACTGGACTGGTAATGGCCGGCGTCATGGCAACACCTCCCGGGCCAAATCAACGGGATTGACGACGCGAACCTTCAAGTTGGCCGCATGACGATTTGCTGCTGCTTGCAAACGATCGTCGCAGGTGGCAAACGCCTCCGTTTGCCCTGCTTCGGCGCTTGTTAGGTGAAACGCATCGAAGTTCTTGAACCCCAGGTTCATCAGTTTCGTAGTTCGCGCTTTCAAGACGTCGGCCGCCAGGTTCGCCAGAGGCATGGTTTCCAACCATTGACGAACCCGAGCAGCTTGGGAAGGTAATGGGTTCTGTTCATTCTCCAGGTCATGGGCCGCCGTATGAAGAAACTCGACTTGCTTCCCCGCAGCATCGAGGAGAGCTAAAACTGCCTCCGTTTCCAGATGAATCCACGGCTATGCTTGGTCATCAAAGGGTCGCTTCAGACAGCAAATATCCAGGTAAACACGCATGCCGGAATTATACGCAAGATCCGGTCCCAGAGAAGTGCCAGCACTTTTGCCGGAAAAGAACAGAATCCTTACGTTGACTCAGGACGTGATTGATCGAGCAGCGGCGTTGCGCGGGTTGGGAATCAAGCCGGCGGATGCCCTGCACGTCGCGGCCGCGGAAAAGCTCAGGGCGGACATCCTGCTCAGTTGCGACGACCGCTTATGCCGACTTGCTCGTCGCCGGTACCGGCACCCGTTCCCCAAATTACTGCTTTCGCTCAGTATTCCTTCGAGAAAAGCCGTGTCCAATGCCGCAGAAAACCGCTTGCGGGCCATGCTCAACTTACTGCGATGACGCTTGAGCAGGCACAGGGCCAGACGCCGGATCAAGGCCAGATTCTTCGCGCCATGACGCTGCTGCACTCGATTCGCATCCTCGCCGAACGTGACGTCCAACTGCCAATGCAGATTGTTTTCAATACCCCAATGATCCCGCAGCGCGTTCCCATAGACATTTGCGTCCGCGGCGGCGCAACCTCCAGAGGACGCCGCCGAGCAGCACGCGCACCTGGCCAGCAACCAGAAGCCCCGCATCGTCGCTGTGCATTCCGCAGGCCATGAGGGTTTCGCCGGGGTCGAACTCGACGAGGAAAAAGTGCGCTCCCTTCACCGGCGGCTTCCCCGGTCGGGTCAGTTTCTCAAATTCCGCATGCATCTTGGCGGAGATAAAGGAAGCCACGAAGGTCGGATTGCCGCGCGCAAACGCGGCCATCGCCTCCTGCACGTCAGGCGCCGGCTTCTGCAGTTTGGCGTCGGTCAAGTGGGGATTCTGTTCTCGAAACGCCCGCAACGTCTCCGAAGCCTTGGCCAGGGCACCGGCTGCGACCGCATTGTTGTTCAGTAGGCTCTCATAATGCTCGACCAGGCCCGGCACCTCACGCAGGCGCGGTTCGACCATGTCCCAGGTCAATGGCAATTCGTGCATCACCGGTCCTCGCTGGTTTCCGAATACACCGGCACCTCACGATCCGCAACGCCAACGCGAAGCCTTTGCCAGTCGTACGTCGTGAACTCTGCGACACCCTGATCGCCGGCTCGGTAAGAGTGCGTCCGGTCCGTGTGGATCGGCAACCCGTCGGACCGCCCGCAGGAGCAACCGGGCGCTGAACAACTTCCCCGACGGCTACTTCGCCGTGGGGATTTCGTTCACCGTGTAGTAGGCGACCCGGTGCAAAAGCTCGTCTTTGTCCCGCGCGCGTAAGGCACCGAGATCGAAATCATAGACGTGGCCGCGGATCAGTTTGTCCAGCACCACGGTCGCGGACATGCCGTCGTCGGCGAGTGTGACGCTCTTGACGACCGGCTTCGTTTGCTCGATTTCCGGGCCGCCATATCCCGCGTGATAGGGGTGCGTGAACGTGGTGATCTTGTAGGACTTGGGATCTCGTCCCGTCGCGGCATCGACCGGCTTCGTGAACGCGATCTTGAAGCCATCGGGTTCGATGCTGACGCGCTTGATTTCGAACGGCATTTTGCCGCTCCAATCGAGGCGTTCCAGGGCGAACGGCTTGATGCCGCGTACTGGCCAGCCGCGGTTCGTGCCGCCGCACAGCGAGGTTGCCCCCCGGCGTGAACGCGACGTTCAGGATGCCCGTCGACAGCCCCTCGCGGAACGGATAGCACGCGCCCTGCCACACGCCGTTCACCTTCTCGGTCGTGGCCCGCATGATGATCGACAGGGTGTAATCGCCGAGAAATATCTGGTCCTCGAACGGCCCGAACTTGCCTTTCGTGTGATCCACCACGAACCCCGTGATCGACCGTCCCATGCGAATGTAGGGGAAAATGACCGCATAGGGGACCAGTTGCTTGACCCGCTCCTTCTCGATGATGATCCGTGAGCCGGACTTGGGCATTGCAGGAACGGGGCCTAGCTCCGGCGCGTACTTGTACCAGTTGAAGCTGGCGGGGTGCCCGTGGAAACTGCCCGGAGTGACGGCCTTCAAACTGCACGAGCAATTCCAAGGCCCCTGGCTTTCGATATAGAACAACGCGCCATGTTCGTTAGGCCCGATTCCGGCCGGGCTGCGCAGTCCGCTGGCGAGTGCCAGGGTTTTCCCTTCCGGCGTGATCTTCATCGCGAAGCCGCGAAAGAGCGCGTGCGATTCATAGGAGTACGACAATCCCAGCGTCACGTATAGATTGCCCTTCTCGTCAAACTTCGAGCCAAAGGCGTATTCGTGATAATTGGCGTAGCCCCAGGCATCCGAAATCGTCTCGAAGCGATTGGCCTTGCCGTCATGTTTCGTGTCGGTTACCCGGGTGAGTTCGCAACTCTGCGTGACGTAGAACGCGCCGTCCTTGTAGGCCAGCCCGAAGATTTCATCAAGCCCGGTCGCGTACAGGTGATACGACGGGTTCGGCTTCTTCGCGTCGATGCCGTTCAGGATGTAGATCTCACCATGGCGCGTGCCGACCGCCATGCGGCCGTCGGGGAGCAGGCAAAACGCGCCGGCTTCGATCACCAGATCTTTCGGGATCGGGATGTTGACGATCGGATAGTATTCGCGCTCGCGCTCCTCGGTGCCCCAGCGACCGCCCACGTCTTCGGCGTGTGTTATCGACGGGCCGAACGCACATGCCGCGAGCAGAAACAGGAACCGGCCGAGCGGGTTATTTAAGTATTTCATAGGTGAGGGTCTGTGTGGATTTGCCCCTGGGAATCTCCAACTTGAGCAGCAGTTCCGCCGATTTCGGATCGGCCGCGGTCGGCCGGAGCACGGTCGGCACCAACGGGATGCTCAGCCGGAGTTCGGACGTCTTGAACTGCTGCTTCGACTCGGCTTCGACTTTCCCCGTGAGTGCGCGGAACCAGACCGTCCGGTCCCTGGCCGAGTCGAACGTCAGCTTCCGCACCAGACGGAGCTTCTTGTCCGCGACCTGCGCGGCCGAGCAGTCCTCGATCGCGATGTCGCCGCTGCGGTACATGAAGGTCGGGACCGACGCGTCGTCCAGGTAGTACCCCGCAAACTGGTAGCCGTGGTTCTTGGGGTACAGCGGGTCGGGGTTGACCGGCGCCTCCTTCGTCATGACGGGGCGGAGTGGCCAAGCCGTCTTTTCATCCGCGAGGTCGTAGAAAGAAAGATCCTGGGCTAGCGCGACGAACTTCGCGGCGGGGTTGAACCCACCCGAACCTTGCCCGTTTCGATTTACCCTTACGAAGTCACCCCGCCAGAGTGCCGAGAGAGTGCCGGTTTCCGCGTTGAAGGCATAATTCAGCCTGTCCGGAAACCCAACCGCGATCCCGCGATACCCCGCCACACTGCTGCGCCCACGGTACGTCCGGGCAGCGTCGGTGACGCTCAACAGCGTTTCGGTCGCGCGGATACCGGACGGATCCTGTGCGGATGTTCCCAGGGACAGGTAGTACCAGATCGCTTCGATCTGTCGATTCGTGTCGCCGTTCAGAATCGTGTCGTGTACCGCTTTCCCCCCGGGCCAGGCCGTCGGCATGACGGTGCGCGGTCGGAAGGCGTTCGGGTCACGAACGAAGTGGTAGAACCAGCTCGGCTGGAGCCTCTCGTTGACCGTCATCAAGTCGATGCCTTGCTTGTTCGGCGTTTTCCCGTTGAAGCTGTGGCACGCGATACAGTTCAAACCTTTATCGCCGACCAGTTCGCGCCGGCGGCCCGCATTTCCCGCTCGCGGTCGCGCTCCTTTTGCGTCCCGCCTTCCGACATGGGCAACGAAAAGTCGATCTTTTTGACCTCGTCCAGTCGGGCGAACAGGTCCGGCAGGTGGCGCAGATTCGGCTCTCCGAACTGAGGCATCCGAGTGGCCATGTAGGGCCGCACACCGTCGCCGTCGAACAGCACTTTTTTCAGCGCCACCTTCTGCAATTTGGCACCGATCAGCGTCAGTGGGGGCGGAATGCGGGCTTCGTCCCCCAGTTCTCTCTCGCTCGACCCGAAGAGCCCCATGAGGTCCGCCGAAACGCCGCCGTAGCCGTCCCGCACGTGACACCCGATGCAGTTGAACGCCGTGAGTGTGGCGGCCAGCCGCTCCTTCTCGGAGACCGGGTCGGCTTTCTTCGCAAGCGCTGCTCGGATCGCCTTCGTTTGGCCCGCGCTCAGGTTGAAGCGCGGAGCCTTGGACGGTGCGGCGGACAGGCAACCGCGCGTCCCGTCCGATCCTTCCAGATCGCCGACTGGCTTCACGGCGGGAACGTCGCCGAGCTTGTGACACGCCGCGCAGTTGAGCCGTTGAAAGTGTTCCTTGCCCAGCGCGACCAGCTTCTCCTGCGGCTGAAGCGGCGTGGCCTTCGTGTCCGTTGTGCCGAGCAAGTAGCTGGCAACCGCTTTGGCTTCGACCGGCGTCAACTTCATGTCCGGCATTCGGCCCGACGGCCGAACGCGCGCGGGTTGAAAAAGAAAATCGCCGAGCGACACGAGGCTGTACTTCTCGGGAACGTGTGCCAGTTCGACTGTCCCCTCGCGCTTGATCTCCTTGCCATCGTCGTCACGCGGCGCATGGCAGGCAACACACCCGACGGAGTGAAACAGGACCTTGCCCGCGCCGGCCTCTTGCGCATCCACGGGTTGGCGGTCGAACTTGCGGGGCGATTGCGCGACCAGATAGTGTGTCAGGGCCTCGGCGATCTTGTCGCGTTGGTCGGCCGGTTCGGCGGCCAGCAGGTCCGGCATGGTGGACCCGTGGTGCGCCGCCGACGGGGACGCAATGAACCGCCGCAAGTATTCTGGCGCCACCCGTGCGCCGACGTCTACGAGATCCGGAGCGCTCCGTTCGAGCGACGGTGGGGCATCTTTGCGGGTGTGGCAGGCGAGGCACCGCAACTCGCCGATCAACAACTGGCCGACTTCTGGCTCGGTCAGCGAGTGCTTGTTGGAGAGACCGGGGACGACCGGAGCGGCCGACGCGATGGGCGGGAATAGGGGGATGGTAAGTGCGGTCAGCAGGACAAGCCCGAACGATTTCATGAGAAGTCCTCACAACGGACATTGCTGCCGCGGGTCAAAGAGCCGATGTCACCAGGCGGGGTCTCCCACGAAACTGGGGGATCGTTTAACGCCTGGAGCATCGCGTCTCAGCGGGTCCTCCAGATCAGGAACTGCTTCGTGCCGAATTCCTGTTCGGCCAGCGTTTCGCACAGCGATTTCGCCTCCGCGAGATCGGCGCCATCCGCGAGATTGGCGGTGATGCGAGCGATCGGATACATGTTGTGCCGCTCGATCGCCATCGGCCCAACGGTGTTGCGCACTTCCATAACCGCGCCCAGCAGGACCAACTGACCCAGATTGTTCTTCACCTGCAATTTCAGGACGTCGGAGGCCCGGTCGCGGAAGCGCGGCTCGACCTGCACGTTCACCTGCCAAGTCCGGCCGAACTCGTTGAAGTTGTTGACGTAATACGAGCCGAGGTAGCCCTGTAAAGTGTTGAAGATATCGCTGGTCTCCACTCCCAGAGCCAGGCACTTGGTCCGGTCGATGTCCAGGTTCAGAACCGGAACGCGGCTCAGGCCGGAACCGACGCCGACATCCGAGAACTTGCCGCTTTCGTTCATCTTCTCGACCAGTGCTGCCGCGCATTTTTGGAGGCTCGCGCTGCCGTGGTCGCCGCGGTCTCCAATCGCCAACTCGATCGGGAAGCCGTACTCCGGGAATCCGTCCGCAGTCGAGGGTACGCTCAGCCGGAACACCGCTTCGGGAATCTGGTTCCGTAGCGCAACGCGCACCTTCCCCGCGATCTGTTCCCGGCTGAGTTCCCGCTGATCCTTCGGAGTCAGGCGCACGACGAGACAGGGCCGATTCCGGACGAGGGAGAACGGATGTTCTGTCAGCGCCAGTACATCCTGCACTCCCGGCGTTTTCCGCAACAGCGCCGCCGCTCGCTCCTGGGTTCGGGTCGTGCGCTCCATCGAGGCGGCGTCCGGCAACTGCATATCGATCACCAGATGTTCGGGCGTCTCGGAGTTGTTCGGTTCCTCCAGATTCGGCGCGAAGTCGAAGGCGACCGCCAGGGCCAGTCCATCGGGGACGTTGGCGCGGAGTTCCGCGAGCTTGTCGAGAATGGCTCGGCTCACATCGCTCGGTTTAACATTCGGCAGGGGATGGATGCTCAGCAACACCGCGGGTTTGCCGTTGAGGGTCGCGTTGCTTCCTTCGTTGTTGCCCAGCTCGACCCGGGCCACGTCTTTCAGCCGAACCGTGCGGCCGTCGGGGGCGGCTTTCACGATTACGCTCTCGAATTGCTCCGTTTCGGTGAGCCGGCCGAGCGTGTTGATCGTCAGCCGGAACTGCTGGCCTTTCGGCACGGGGGGCTGGCCGATCGGTCCGGCGGCCACCTGAATGTTCTGCTGGTTCAGGGCCGTGACCACGTCCATCACACTCAGTTGGTGCGCCGCCAGTTTGTCGGCATCGAGCGTGACGCGCAGTTCGATAGTCACGCCGTCCTAAGAGGACGATGTCGGCGACTCCGGGCAAGCGGGCAAGTTCGTCCTTGACGTTGATGGTCGCGTAATTGCTGAGGTAGAGATCGTCGAAGCGATTGTCCGGCGAGGTCAGGCTGACCAGCACCAGCGGCTCCGGTGCTTTCATGCGAACGGAGATGCCTTCGTTCTGGACCAGCTGCGGAATGGCCGGCAGGGCGAACGAGACTCGGTTCTGCACCAGCACCTGCGCCATGTCCGGATCGGTTCCTGCCTTAAATGTGACGTGCAGGGTGTAACTGCCGTCGTTGGCGGACTGCGACGACATCGACAGCATGCCCTCGACGCCGTTGACCTTCTGTTCGATCGGTGCGGCCACCGTTTCGGCCACGGTCCGCCCGTCGGCTCCAGGATAGGAAGCCTCGACCGAAATCACCAGCGGGGCCTTGTAGCAGGCGGCTTCAAACTGGCCGTTGCGATTCTCGTCGTCAATGGGATCCGGCCGAGAACGGAAAATGAAGTAGCCGGCAATGGCAGCGCCCACGAGCAGAAGCGCGCCGCCAGAATGTTGGTTCGTCGTCGGGACATCATGGCGGGTGCCTCTCGGTGGTGGAGGTAGACAGCTTCTTGACAGTATACAGTACACTCGCCGCAGCGAGTCCGTGCCGGCCGGCCATGAGCTCGACGACGCTGGCAACCACAATCCGGATGCGTGTTACGAGTGCCTCATGTTAGCCGCATGCACATCACTGGCCGCCCGTCCGGCCGCGTCGCTGAGGATGAGATCGACGGCGCGCGTCACCCGTTCCGGCCCGGCGTGCTCGAGCGTGCCGAGCCGCGTTTGCAGGTCGAAGTGAGGGATCGCGGTCATTGTGGCGGCTCGTGACGTTCGGGAACGAAGTCGGTGGCACGATCCTTCCTCGTACCAAGAACCACCGCCGCAGCGATCGCCGCGGTGTGTTCCTTCAGCCGCTCCTCGCCGACCCACTGCACGGCCGCCCGATGCAGCACGCCAACATCAAGACCCTGTTGGAAGCCGTGACGAACCTCACTTCAGCGGATTGAGTACCAACCCGCTCAGCAACTTCGGATAGAAATACGTCGATTTCGGCGGCATCTTCTCCAGGTTGCCGGCGATCTGCTCGACGTGGTCCATCGTCGCGGGCGGCACCAGCGCTGCCACGTCGCACTGTTTCGCGGCTATCGCCTCCGTCACTTCGCGCAGCAGATGGACGTAGTGGCACACCGGCTTCCCTGCCCCCTCACCCTACCCTCTCCCCCGGAAGGGGCGAGGGTTTCAATTATCCCCTCGCCCCTTCCGGGGGAGAGGGTAGGGTGAGGGGGCCCGAGCAGATGATCGAGGACGAGCACGTGCAGAATGCTGACCGCCAGACCGCGCCACGCCGGGCTGTGGTCCGTCGCCAGTCGGTCCATCGGCTCTTTCGACTTCAGCCGGGCCGTCTGCCAGACGCTGTCGGCGACGGTGCCGAAGCCGAGCAGGTCCTGTCCGCCGTCCGCCTCGATCATCTCCCAGGCGTCCCGCGCCCCTGATCGCCAGTGCCGACCTTCTCGATGGTGAAATGCGGAGCCAGCAGCTCCGCGAGTTGTGCGGCCTTCAATCCCGGCAGGCCGCTGACCAGCCGATGCGTCGGCAGGATGATGAGGCCGGGATCGCTCATGCTCACCAGCATCATCAGGATGAAGTTCGCCGGATGCTCGTCGTCGCGCACCTCGCCGGCCGCTTTCTTCTCATCGAGGTAGCGTAGCCCCGTTTCGTAGCGGTGATGGCCGTCGGCGATGAACACCGGCTTCGGCCCGAGCAGCCCGGTTACGGCGCTGACGACCGCTTGATCGGTCACTGGCCAGAGCTTGCTGACGACGCCGAGATGGTCCGTCGCTTGCAAAGGCGGCTTGCGAAGGGTGGCGGCGTCCAGCTTCGCCATGACTTCGTCGCCGGGATCGGGATAGAGGCCGAAGACCGGACTGAGGTTCATCGCCGTGGCGTGAAAGAGCTTCAGCCGATCTGCCTTAGGTCCGGAGAGGGTTTGTTCGTGCGGATAGATCCGGCCGGTGCCGAACGGTTCCAGCCGAACGCGGGCCAGGAAGCCGCGACGGGTGTAGCGTTTGCCTTCGGCCTCGAATTCCTGGTAGTAGGCGTAAAGGGCGCGGGCGGCGTCCTGCACTAGAACGTCGTCGGCAAGCCAATCCTTGAGGCAGCGTGCCGAGCGGGTGTAGCGGTTGTCGTTCTCGTTGTCGGCCGGCGATTCCTTGTTGAGGATGAGCCGGATGACGTTGTACGGACTGCGGTCGTAGAGGCCTGCTGCAAGGCGGCGTCGATAACATCGTAGGGCGGCGCGATCACGTCGCCGAGGGAGCCGACGCGGCCCAGGTCATAGCGAAAAGCGCGAAAGGCACGGATATCGGCCATGAGAGGATCCTTTCTCAGGGGCGGCTTGGCAGGCGCGTTGAGGGGGTTATCTTAGAGGCACAGACAGCGTGGGGTAGGTGCCGCGAGCCGAGCGGCACGGCGAGCCACACGGTCCGGCTCGGCTCGCCGGACCTACTCGTTCCAATCATGGCCACGAATCCCGATCTGCGCTCGTCCTCGCCGTCCGTCTCGCGGCCGTTGAGGAACGGCTGGCCGCCGCCTGTCGTCGCGCCGGACGTGTACGGTCCGAAGTAACGCTGGTTGCCGTCACCAAGACGGTGGGGCCGGAGGTCGCGGCGCTGCTGCCGGAATTGGGCGTCCTCGATCTCGGCGAGAATCGGCCGCAGGAGCTGTGGCGCAAGGCGGGCGCTGCCGGCAACCGAGTTCGATGGCACCTGATCGGCCATCTCCAGCGCAACAAGATCGAGCGCACTTTACCGCTCGTCCATCTGATCCATTCCGTCGATAGCGTCCGCTTGCTGAACGAGCTGGCGAAGATGCCCGGCGAAGGGCCGATGCCGGTGCTGCTGGAAGTCAATGTCAGCGGCGAGGCGTCGAAACAGGGCTTCCGTCCCGAAGAGATTCGCCGCTCTGGAACCGGCTCCTGACGGGGTTGCAGACGCGTGCGCCTCGACGGACTAATGACGATGGCCGCCTACGAAGACGATCCGGAGCACTGCCGGCCGACCTTCATCTTGCTGCGCGAACTGCGCGACCGACTCCGCGGCCTGGTCGGCGAGCACCATCCGCTGAATCACCTGTCGATGGGCATGAGTAACGATTTCGAGATGGCCGTCGAGGAGGGGGCGACGCTGGTGCGTCTGGGGTCGGTGCTGTTTGAGGGACTGGACATGATCGAAGTCGCGGACCACGCCGAAGGGCTGGTCTTGCCGGTGCGCGCCCAGCCGGGGGCCAAGCGCGTGGGCGTCCAGGGCGAACAGGCCGGGGCGCTGAAGGTGGCGGTAAACGCCCCGCCGCAGGATGGCCGTGCGAACGACGCGCTGACCGAGGCGCTGCGCAAGGCGCTGGGGTTGAAACGCTCGCAGGTGCAGCTGATCGGCGGCGCTGACGAGCCGCGACAAGCGCTTTTTGATCCGCGGGCTGGCGCGGGCGGAACTTGAGGCGAAGCTGGCAGCGTTGCTGTGACCATCCGCCGCTTGCAGCCCAGGAATTGCTCCGCGCGACGTGGAAGAAAGATAAAACTGAGCTGGGAATGATGGCTCTTTAGGAAATCGGCGGTAATGGATAGAATTGCCGGGAGGGGAGGTGTTTCTATGAACGCATTCCGCATTCACAAAATCTTGGACTCGGACAACTTGCACCTACCGGAATTGAAACCGCTCATCGGCCAGGCGGTGGAAATCATCGTCCTGACGGAGGCGCCGGCCGTCCACCCTGGGACGGGTGACTGGGAGGCAGCCGCTCGGGCCGCCGACGAACTCAAGGATTACGACTTCGTCGCCTGGCGTGAGCAGCGGGAGTTCGATCGGCAACACGCGGCTGACCACCTGCCATGATCCTTGTCGACGCAAGCGTGGTGATCGATTACGTCCGCGGCAAGGACGCGAAACTGCGGAAGCTGCTCCCGCAGCAGCCGGTCGCGGTCTGCGGGGTGACGCGGGCATAGGTTCTGCATGGGGCGCGGAACACGGCGGATCGTCAACACCTGGTAAGCATTCTCTCAACATTCCAGCAACTGACGATTCCCGATCCGGTTTGGGACTCCGTAGGCGATTGTTTGGCTGCCTTACGTTCCAGCGGATTTACTGTGCCGTTTCAAGACACCGTTCTCGCCACTCTTGCGATGCACTATGGAATCGAGGTCTGGACCCGCGACACGCAGTTCCGGCTTATCCAAACTGTGTTCCCGAGCCTGAAGTTGTTCCAGGTGCCGCCGTGAGCGGAGCGAAACTCGGCGAATGGTCGTCCTCCCTTCGAGCGAAAAGGTTTAACCGGCTTGTGACCCTCCGCCGCTGGCGGCTTAGCAGTCTTTGCTAAGGAACGCTGATGAAATAACTTCCGTGCCAAACGCTACGCTCTTGGTCGCGTAGCGACCCTCTGACGGTAGACCGGCCTTTCAAGGCCGGTATTGCTTCCGTGCCAAACGCTACGCTCTTGGTCGCGTAGCGACCCTCTGACGGTAGACCGGCCTTTCAAGGCCGGTATTGCGATCGAGCCATGCGGTGGCGTCGCGTAGCGACGCTTGAGACGTCGCACCAGCCGGGGAAGCTCACGTGTCGCTACGCGACACACACTATTCCTGCCGATCTGCACCGGGCGTTGAAACGCCCGGCTACCGTCAGAAGGTCGCTACGCGACCGAGTAGGACTCCAGCCAAAATATCATTTGGCACGGAAGTTATTTCGTCAACGTTCCTAACCCGCCAGCGGCGGAAAATCGCATCTACCTCTCACTGCTCTCCAGCCGCTCCTGGATGCCGGCTGGTATCTCAATCGACTCCAGCGGTTGACCGGGTCGCAGCCGGCAGCAGACGGTGCTCAGCTGACCGCGTGCCACGAGCCGGCCGCCGTGAAAAAACGTGCAGCCGAACGTCAGCGATTTGGTGCCGATCCGGGCCAGCTCGAGTTCGATGTCCAGCACGTCCTCGAAGCGCACGGGATTCTGAAAGTCGCACGACGCCGAGACGCGGGGAAGCCGATGCGTTCGCCCTCCCAGTCCATCGCCACGGACAGGCCGCGCGAGCGCAGGAATTCGTGCTCCGCGGCCTCCATGAAGCGGAAGAAGTTGGCGAAGTGGACGATGCCGGCCATGTCGGTGTCGGCGAACTCGACGCGCCGCGTGGTGCGAAAGACGCTGGTCATCACGGAAATCCTCCGCGTTTAGCCGCGAGCTTTTGCGAGCGCTGGACGATCAAGCGCTCGCAAAAGCTCGCGGCTAACGGAGCGCAGATAGCGTTCGTACACCGCCACCGTCTCGCGGGCCATGCGTTCGGCGTGGAAGCGCTCGTGAACCACGCCTTGCCTTTCCGAGCCAGCTCCTCGCGCACGGCCGCGGTCGTCGCATCAGTTCGTGCAAGCCCGTGCCAGGTCGCTCGGGATCGTCCGGGTCGACCAGCAGGCCGCCGCCGGTCGCCTCGATCAGCTCGGGAAACGAGCCGTGCCGCGGCTGCACCACCGGCACGCCGTTGGCCAGCGCTTCCAGCACGTACAGCCCCTTCGGCTCGCGGTAGGTCGTCGGCACCGATAGCACGTCCAGACCCTGCAGGAAACGCACCTTGCTGGCGTGGTCCGGCGACTCGACGATGCTCGAAGGCGTCGGCCAAGGCCCGCTTCTTTCAGATCGGCTGACGAAGCTCGTCGAAATAGGCCTTGTTGTTCTCGCCGAGCCAGCCGGAGACGCGCAGCCGGAGCCGTTCGGCGCCCGGCATCTGCCGCAGCAGGACGAACGCCTCGACCAGGTGGTGCAAGCCCTTCTCCGGACAGATGCGGGCGAAGTAGCCGATGGTGAACGGCTCGACCGTCTGCGCGCGGTCCTAGCCCGCCGTGGCCGCGCCAGGTTCAGGCCGGGATAGACGACGTGGATCGTTCGCGCGGAATGGCGAAGTAGCCGGCCATGAAGTCGGCGTAGTAGCGGCTGGTGGCGATGAAGCCGTCGATCTCGCGGCAGTGTTCGCGGATGAGCTCCAGCGCTCGGCTCTTCGTCGGCTCCGGCAGCGATTCCAGGAAGATGTCGTCGCCTTGCAGCGAGCAGAGGATCGGCACGCCGACCTGCCGCTTCAGCTCGTGGACCATGCCGGAGAGGAGGGCGTTGGTCAGGTTGATGATCTCCGGCTTGACGTCGGCCGCCAGCCAGCGGACGAGCTTGGCGACCTCCTTGCGCTGATGGCCGTGCTCGCCCTGGAGCATGGAGATGGTCAGATCGCCGAGGTCCTGGGCCTCGGTCTTGACGGCGAAGCGCGACACCCAGCGCAGCAGCCGCGGCGCGTCGAGCAGGCGGTCGAGGAACCACGGCGTCTGGCGGAACAGGCCGAGCTTCTGCTGCAGGTAGACGTTGATGCCGCCGAAGAAGACGCGCTTCTGGCTGACGTCCTCCTCGTCGGTGCGGATGGGCGTGTAGGTGGGGATGAGCAGGGCGTCGTGGCCGAGGCGTGCAGGGCGGCGACGAGCGTGTTGTCGTGCATGCAGGAGCCGCAGAACATGCCCGCGGCGCCGGCGGTGATGTAGGTGATGCGCATGGGCGCATTGGTAGCGCGAGCTTCTCGCTCCCGCGAAGAGTTGGCTAGCGAAGCTGCAGACGCTTTCAGCCACAGCGCTCTCGCAAGTAATCGCGCTTCGCTCGAGGGCTCGTCGCGGCCGAAGACCGCTGCCTGCTTCTCGACTTCCTCATGGGGTGCGGCAGCAAGAACGACGCGATCAGGGCGATCAGGTAGCACCGAGCCGCCGATGACTCCCGCGGCCGCGGCCACCTGCATCGGCGGTGAGCCGGCTGAACATCTTGGACAGAAATTCGGTATTCAGCGTCGCGGCCATGGTGCCGATCATGCGGCCGCCGAAGTTCGTGGCGAAGCTGCCGCCGGTGCCGCGCAGGTGCAGCGGGAAGACCCGCGGCAAAAACTCGCTCAGGAAACTGAACTGGGCCACGGTCAGCAAGCCGCAGAAGAAGATGGCGATGGCGAAGATCGCAGTAATCCGCGTGACACGAAGTCGGAAGTACGTCAGCGGAAACAACGACCAGGCCGGGAATCAGGAACAGCCGGATCAGACGTCCGGCTCGGCACGAAGAGCAGCAGCACCGCCAGCAGGATCCGCCCGAGCAGGCCGCCGAGTTCCTGCCAGCGCTGGATGTTGCCGCGCCGCGCCTTCAGCGCCTGAGCCGTCTTGCGCCTCGAGCTCTTCGCGGCCTCCGCCAGCTTCGGCTTGTCTGCGTCGGCTTCGCTGTTCCGAGGTACCTTGCTTCGTTGCCTCGAGCTTCGGCCTCTGCCGCCTTCGACCTCTTCTCGGCTGCGGCGGTCTTCGCGACCATATCGGGCAGGCCGGCGACGATTTGCAAGGGCGTCATTTGAATCGCACCGAAGGCCGCGGCATAGCCGCACGCGGACAGGATCGTCGTCACAATGGTCGTGCGGCGCAGCGCGGGCGAGAAGAGCTCGCCGAAACTGGGGCGTTTCAAGCGTGCCTTCTTGTTTCTTCCGCTTCCAGACGCGCGGACTCGGGCACGAACGGCATCAGCAACAGGATCGCCGCCCCCGGAATCAAGCCCGTCAGCAGCGTGAAACGCCAGGCGACGTTGTCCGCCAGATGTCCCGCGGGAAAGGGAAGCGCCAGGCAGTGAGCCAGGTGTTTTGGCGGCCTCGACGATCAGGTTGTACGCTTCGCGTGACCAGGATGCCGCCGAGCGACGCGGTGGCCAGGGTCCAGCCGATGACGATTTCGCGGGTGCGTTTGTCTTCAAACAGCTCCGCCAGCCAGGTGACGGCGGCGACCATTTCGACGCACACGCCGATGAAGGTGGTGCAGCGGAACAGCACCAGTTGCCACAGTCGGTGCTGAAGGCCGCGGCGACCGGAGAAAGCGAGTACGCCAGGATGCTGGCGATCATGATGCGTCTTGCGGCCCAGGCGGTCGATCAGCCAGCCGCCGAGGAGGCCGAAGACCCCGCCGGACAGGGCGGCGATCCAGAGCATCCGGCCCGCCCACTCCCGGACGCCGGTCTGCTCGTCCTTGGTGAGACGCAGTGAACCCCTTGTGATACTGCAGCTCGGCAATCGCATCCGACGCCGATCACCGGGAACATCAGCAGTTCATAGGTGTCGAACAGGAACCCGATCGAGGCAATGGTGAGCACGAGAACGCGCGTGATCGGGCCGAGACCAGACGACGGGGCAGGCAGAGGAGACGACAAGGGAAAGCTCCAGAAAGTAGGCGTTGGTGGGTGGAGACGTCACTTCTCGACGACGTCTTTACGCATTGGCCCCAGCAGTCCGAGCAGCTCGTCCTGTTCCTTTTTGCCGACCTTATTATCGTCGAGCGCTTTCTTCAGCGATACCACGAGGGTGTTGAAGTCGGCGTCGGTAATGGCGAGTCCCTTGTGGGCGTCCTTCATGTTTTTGCCGGTGTACTTCTCCGGGCCGCCGGTCGCTTCGCCGAGCTGATCGACGAGCTTCTTCTTGAGGAGGCCAACGTCGGGCCGCTTGAAGTGCTCCTTGAGTTTCTGCGGGTACTTATCGTTGGCTATGACTGCGGCGACGAAATCGTCCACAACCTTGGTGATGCCTTTGTTACCGCCGAGGCGATCGTACAACAGGTGCTCGAGCCGTTTCTTGTCGTCCTTGGTGCCCTCCATGCAGCCGGCGAAGAATGCCAACAGCAAGAATAGAACGCAGCGACGGGTCATGGTGTGCGCCTCCATTGGCACGCCGGTTGTAGGGTGGGTCGAGTCTTCGAGACCCACCGAAGGTGACGTTACCCTGGGCGAGTCTCGAAGGCTCGACCCAGCCTACAACCGGGCAAGCGGCGAAAAGACATCTTATTCCGGTGCCACAACCTCGAACAACTCGACCGTCGGCTTCTCGTCGAGATGGATGTACGCCACCCGGCCGTACAGCGGCCCCGGTTCCGTCCGCCCGAACCACGCCAGTTGCGCTGGTCCCGGCTTGACGCGGAGATACGCCGTCGGCTCGATCACGCGCATCACCTTGTGTTTGATGAGGACGCGGCCGAACGGCGTCTGACCGGCCACGATCTCGTCGCGCACGGCTGGGGTGCAGTTGGCCAGGTTGACGCGCACAATGCCAAACAGAACGATCGTGCCCGTGCCGCCGCAGCGTCAGGACGATCTTGCGCGTGTAGAAATCGCCGTCGTGGCGGATGGCGAGGATGCGGACATCGACCTTGTCGCCGTGGTGGGCCTCGACGGAGACGGTCATGTGATACGGGTGGACGAGCAGGCCGTGGTAGGGGTCCGGCAGATCATCCGGCTCGATCGGCTCGCACTCCGGAGTGTCATCCGCGGGGGGAAACTGGGCGAACAGTTCCGCCGGATCGGGAACAATGAGGTGAGCCGCGTTATCGCCCGAAGGAGTCATCGGTTGAAAGTCAATTGAAACAATGGCGGGACGGCAGGTTCCTGCGCGGCCGACGGTTGACGGTCGAGAACGCTATCGACCAGGTAGTAAAGCAGTTCGCGCAGAGCCGTGGGTTCGATCGTGTCGGCAAGCGCCTCGCGCGGGCCTTGTACTTCTCGACCAGCTTCTCGGCCTTGGCGAAGACCTGTGCCTTTTCGAACAGGGCTCGAACGCGCGCACGCGCGCTTCCCCGTTTAGCCGCGAGCGTTCCGCGAGCGCGGGACCAGCGCTCGCAGAACGCTCGCGGCTAAACGAGAGCAATTCCTCGCGCCCCGCCGGGGTCGAACCCTCCAAGCCGAGGGCCAACAGCAGCGTCGGCCGGGCGGCGATGACATCCTGCCCAGCGATGAGCTTGTTGTCATTATCGCCGTCCCAGTCCTTCAGGTCGTTGACGATCTGGAACGCGACGCCGAGGTTCTTGCTGAACTCCGCAACGGCTTTCTCATATTCATCGGCCGACCCGGCAAGGCGGATGCCACAGTAGAGGGCCGCCTCGAACGCCGGCGCCGTTTTCAGGGCGTAGATCTTCAGGGCGTCGAGAGCGGTTAGCGTCTTGTCGCTGCGCATCGCGCCACAGCAATTCGGCGCCCTGGCCTTCCGAGAGCTTGAAGTGGGCGTCGGCGAGTTTGTTGAGGATGTCCGCGGTGCAGTCGCCGCCGAGTTCCTTGCGATCGCGGCCGACGAGACGATAACCGAAACCGAGCAGATAGTCGCCGACATTGATCGCGGTCGGGACGCCGTGCTGCCGGTGCAGCGTCTCCCGGCCGTAGCGGAACGAGTCGTCGTCCTCGATGTCGTCGTGGACCAACGACGCCTTGTGAAACGCCTCGATGGCTACGGCGGTGCGGCGCACGGCGTCGGGGATGGCGGTGAGGGCGTCGGCGGACAGCGTGGCGGCGCCGCCTTTGAGCGCATCGTAAGCCGCCAGCGTGATGAACGGGCGGGCGCGTTTGCCGCCCTGGCCCATCCAGTCGTAGGCGATGGATTCGTGAGTGGCGAGGGGGTCTGCCGCTTTGCTCCCCTCACCCCCAATCCCTCTCCCCTCAGGGGCGAGGGGGGAAATGGCCCCGCGCGGCCGTGGTGCCAACCGCGATAGTTCCGGCTCGTCGCACACCTGGTTCGCCAGGCGCATCAGGTGGACGTAGCTCTTCGTGATGACCGGCGGCGGCGGCGTCTTGAGGTCGATCAACTCGCTGACCCAGTCGTCATCGACCGACGTGCTGCGGCAGTTGCTCGACAGCAGCGGCGCGGCGACGCAGGGGATGCCGGCGAGCAGGATCTTGTCGATCGCCTTTTCCAGCACGTTGAGGCAGGCGACGCCGACAATCGCATCGACGTGGCCGCTGACGATAATCTTGAGAACGATCGGCGTCCCTTCGGAGACGAGCACCTTGTAACCGAGTTCTTCCGCCTTTGTCTTGAAATCGGCGACGGAGCAGGCGCCGCATTTTTTGCAGTCGAGGCCGAACTCATCGTAATCCGCGGGGCAACCCTCGGCGTTCTTGAGGCAGTGCGGCAGCAACAGCAAACGCCGTTTGAAGTCGATGGCCTGGACTTGTTCGCGCCAGAACTCGTTGGCGATGCAGACCATGGTGAAGCCGGTGTACTGTTCGCCGAGGCCCATGCCGTGCAGCAGCTGTTCGGCCAGCTTCTGCAATACCGGCCGTGTGAAGGGCTTGGAGCGGTCGAGCGGCGCGGCGAAGCGGGCGGCTTCGGTGCGCACCTTGTCACGCAACTCGCGCGTCTCCGGCACCGATTTGAAGGCGGCCGAATTCAGCTTCGGCGGCTTCGTCGGCGGCACTTCGTGGTAGGCTTCGCCATCTTCGGCGGCGACGTCGGGGATGGCTTCGGCAACGAGAGACACGGCGGGTTCCTCACGGATGAGGGTGGGTGGCGGTGGGTCAGGCGTGGTTGGGCGACATCAGGTGTTCTTTGGACGCGGCTTTCCACCTCGGTTCCTTCCGGTGGTGGTCGTTTCAATCGAAACGATCAAATCCGAATCCAGGATTGACATCCTTGGCTCGTCTCGCTCCAAACGACAACTGTGTAGCCATCAGGCGAAACGGAAACGAAGTCGGGATGGCGGACCGACAACTCTCGTCCGTCTGTCAGCCGCAGACTGAATGGACGAAATGGCTGAGTACGCATCGCCTCACGGATGTCATCGGCTACCATCGTCTCATTCCGCTGAATGGGCGAATTTGCGGCGGGCGCGTCCCAGAGCGGCCACACTGAAGATTATCGGGTATAGCTTCTCGAAATACCAGAGTTTAGCGAAATAAAATCCAATCGGAGTGGGATCGTGCAGACCGCCGGATTCGATTCTATCGACGAGCCACGCCAGCCCCTTATTCACCGCATCTTCCGCCGCTTGCGGCTTAGCTGGTAGCGCAATTGCGTCCAACAGCACCTCAACGGCGAGGGACGTTTCTTCGATGCTCGACGGCGTCTCCTTGTCGCCGCCCCAACCGCCATCAGTGTTTTGGATGGACAGCAGCCAGGCGACGCCGCGTTTGGCTGGTTCGCTGTTAATCATATCGAGGTCGCGATATGCGGCCAGCACACGGGCGGTGCCGTAGGTAGGGTTGATGTCGTCGGGTGCGTGCTGGTTGCCGAACCAGAGGGGGAGCCAGGAGCCGTCGGGGCGTTGATTCCGGCTCAGAAATGCAAGGCCGGCGGGGATCGCTTGAACAAGCGGCCAAAAGATCCAGCGTTCCCGCTCGTCAAGTTTCCCGATTCTGTACCGAGTCGCCGCGGTTGGGACGGAGTGGTGTTTCATCCAAATGCGCCACCATACCGCTAACGCTCGCAGAGCATGGGCAGTGAGGTCAGAACCACTGCGGTCGAACGGCAAGCGACCCCATCCCCGGCAAAATGTCGGCCAGCCGCCGTTGCGGTTCTGAAGATTCCAGAGCCACCGAAGACCGTGATAAGTGGCCTTGTCGTCGGATTCGGCACGCGGAAGAACTGAAAGAGCTAGAAACGCTCCTGGCGTATCATCCGCATCGGGAACACCACCCGGTAGTGGCGTCCACGCGAAACCGCCAGGGTCGGCTCCGGTATACGGATGCCGGTCCTTGTACTGCTGGTGTAGCAACCAATCACGCAGTTCGTTGCGTTTGTCGAGCTTGTCGAGATCCCCCCCCGTCGCCAGCGCATTGATCGCCAGCGTCGTCACCCATGTCGAGAGGTTCGTGTCGATCGGCCAGCTGCCGTCGGGACGCACCGACTTGACGAGGAAATCGACCGCCTTCGCCACGACCGGATGATCCGCCTGCCCGATGCTCGCCAGGCCCAGCGTCACGAAACCGGTCAGCGGCGCCGCTTCGAGGAAACCGCCGTTCGACGGCTGAATCTTCTGTAACACGCGCAGACTCTTCCCGCGCCATCCAGCGGACGACGCGCGCGAACGGGTTCCACGGTTTGCGATGATGGTCGACGGCTTGGCCGATGGCGATGAGCGCCGGCAGGGCGTAGCTGACGACCGGCAGTCCCAGGAAGCGGTAGAGCGATTGTGGGAAACACGCCAGCTCGAACGGCAGCGACGGTACTTCCTTCCACGACACCAGGCCGGCGAGGGCGCTCGTCATCAGAATCGGCACGGAGAAGGTGCGATCCTTGCCGTAGCGAGCGCGGACGGCTTCGGCGAGTTCTTCCGATGTGCGGCCGTAGCGCTCGGTGAGCCAAGATTCGCAGTTCGACAGCGCATCGACCTGTTTAGCCGTGAGCGTTCCGCGAGCGCTGTCCACGCGCTCGCGGAACGCTCGCGGCTAAACGGCGCTGCAATGCGAAACGCCGCCCGACACAGCATCGTCGTCGAGATGTTGCTGAAGCTCTTGACCGTGTCGCCCCAACCGCCGTCGGCGTTCTGATGCTCGGCTACCCATGTGAGGCCGCTAGAGATGAGGGCGTCGAAGGAGCCGTGTCTCGACGTGTTCTTATGCACCAAAGCCAACGCGCTGACGGCGACCGCGGTGGACAGGGCAGACGTGGACAGTTCGCCCACCCAGTGGCCTTCCGGCGTGCGCTCGGCGAGGAGGGCGGCGAGAGCGGTCTGGTAAGCGCGGTCGAGACGGTCGGCATCGAGCATTATCATGGCGAAGAGCATTCTACGAGGCCGCTCGAGAAGCTGGCGGAGAACCAGCGCGACGATGGCGTCGGACGGACGGCTATATATCCGCGGGAAGAAGGCGCTGAAGTCTGTCGGGAACGAGTAAGCTCCCGGCTCAGGGCGGTCCGTTGCCCGATGGCGCTGTTACGCCGGGGATATCGACCGAAATGATCAACAATGGCTCCATAATGGTGAGTGATTCATCAACAGGACTGATGAAGACTACCCGCCGCGGAGAGACGGCGAGGAAGTCCGGGTGGGGAACTTGCAAGGCGCGACCGTCCGCAAGCCGAAGGGTGAACGGCCTAAAAGGTTGGGCGTGCATAGCTTCGCGTAGAGCGTTCGTGTCCACGAGGGATTCTCCGAAGGGGTTGCGGATGTCTTAGATATCCAAATTATCCAGCGCATCCATCAGCTTGTCGAGGTCGTCCTTCGGCCCCTGCGGCTTGTCGGCCTGGCGCTTCGGAATGCCGACGTTCAAACCCACCGCGTCACGGCCGTCGGCCACCAGCTCCCGGTCGCGCTCTCGTGCGGCGATGGTCATGGCGTCCCCGCCGCCGAACAGCCGGCTCAGGTCGATCTTCAGGCCGCTCACGTTACCGACCGCGGCTCCTGCGATCGCCGGCGTCTTGTAATCGGGGAACATGATCGCATGTTCGGGACAGACCCGGCTGCACGCCGGGCAGCCCTTCTTGCAGTTGTCCTGGTTCTCCACGTTGATGCGGTCCAGCGAATCGACGCCGTAGACGCCGAACAGGCAGAAGTCGATGCACTCCATGCAGTTCGTACAGCGGCTGTAGTCGATCACTGGATACCAGCGTCGCCCCGGCTGTTGCATGAGCTTCTCGGGCTGAAACGTCGGCAGACCCAACTGCACGATCGCTTCTGCTTTATCGTTTCGCGCAGCGTTTGATCGGCGTTCCCGGCACTCGGCGGCAATGCGGCAAATCTCTTCGACATACACCGTGTGACTCGACGCATCACGCAGATCAATCGGATGGATGCGGCGATCCGGCAGCTCCACGGCGCCGATGCCCTTCGGCGGCTCCGGCTCACCCGATTCTTCGTCCTCGTCCTCGGCGGGCGGTTTGATCGTCGTCTCGCCGAAGTGGCCCTTGACGCCGACGCGGTCGAGCAGCCAGTAGACGGCGCGCGGATACATCCACGCCAGGACCACCATGTCGCCGCTCACCGACTCCAGGAACAGCCGGCCGGTGTGGCTGGCGTCGAGATCGTAGAGATAGGGAATGATCGACACGTCCAGACCCGGCTCCATGATGAGGGCGGCGGCCAGGCTCTCTTCCAGGGCGCGCTTGGCCGGGTTCTTGCCCTGGGCCTGCGATAGCACGACGGTCAGCTTCGGACGGCTCATCGGTGGTCTCCGCACCGTGAGTGAGCACGCAGCGCAAGCAAGTGTATCACTTGCTTGCGCTGCGTGCTCACTCCTCGGCGTTGATCTTGCCCTTGATAAGGCGTTGCGTCTTTTCCCAGTTGTCGGCCAGGTGCTGATGGTACTCGCTCACGGTCAGCAGCGTCTCGCCGGGACCGGACATTTCAAACAACCAGCCGGCACCGTAGCCATCCACGTTAATGCCGGACGGGTCGTCAAGCAAGCCGGCGTTGAAGGATAGCAGCGTACCGGCCAGCGGCGCGAACAGGTCGGAGACGGCCTTCGACGTTTCGATGTGGCCGATCTGCTGGAGCAGGTGAACCGCGTCGCCGGCACCGATCGACCAGTCGAGGAAGTAGACGTCCTGCATCAGGCGAATGGCGTAGGTGGTGAAGCCGAAACGCCAGCGGTTGCCTTCCGGTCGGGCCCACATGTGGTTGGAGGCGTAGCACAGCGACCCCGGCAGCACCGCGGGGAACTTGCCCATCATGAAGGTCAGATCGTCGGGCATCGGTCGGTCCGTCGTTTAGCCGCGAGCTTCTGCGAGCGCTTCACCCAACGCTCGCAGAAGCTCGCGGCTAAACAGATTCATGTGTAGCGCGTATTGCGATACTCCGGCTCGAAGAACGTCGCCAGCAGGCGATCCACCTGGAGCAACCCTTGCCGTGTCAGGGCAACGCCGTCCGGCGTGCGCGTCAGGAACTCGTCCGCCTCCAGCTCCGCGAAGCCGTCCGCGAAGACCTCCAGGATGTCTTGCCCAAACTTGCGGTGGAAGTAGGCAGGGTCGAGGCGGCCTTTCTTCAATTGCAGGATCATCTCACGGAGCAGAAGTTGGTCCGGCCGCACCGGCAGGGCCCGGCCCAGCGGCAACTCGCCGCGATCGAGGGCGGCAATGTACTCCTCCCAGCGATCCACGTTCTGAACGTGAACGCCCTTCACGTGGCCGAACGACGCTACGCCGGTGCCGAACATGTCCGCCCCCTGCCAGAGACTGTCGCGGTAGACGAAGCGGCAGTCCCGATTCTTCACGACGGTGTAGGCGCTCGAAACCTGGTAGCCGGCCTTCACCATCTCCTCGAAAGCCCAATCGACCCACGCCCGCTTCGTCGGCCAGTCGGCGATGGCGTAGGCGGGCGGCTCGTCCTGGCCGATCACCTTCAACTGTTGCGAGAAGACGGTGTTGAACGGCAATTCCATCTGGTACACAGTGACGCTGTCCGGCGACAGGGCCAACGTCTTGGCGATGCACTGCTTCCAGTTGTCCCACGTCTCGCCGACCATGCCGGCGATGAGGTCGATGTTGATCTGCTCGAAACCGAGGTCCCTGGCCCAGCCGTAGGCGCGGTGGATCTCTTCTTCGAGGTGCGCCCGGCCGTTGAATTCGAGGATCTTCGGATCGAAGTTCTCGACGCCGAGGCTGAGCCGGGTGACGCCGAGCTCGCGCAGCGTTTCGAGCTTGTGCTTCTGGAGCGTGCCGGGTTCGCACTCGAAGGTCACCTCGTCGGCGCCGTCCCAGGGCATGACTTCCCGCAGTCGCTCGAACAGGTTGCGCAGCTGCGATGCGCTGAGATACGACGGTGTGCCGCCGCCGAAGTAGACGAACTTCAGCGGCCGGCCGCCGACAAAGGGCAGCCGGCTGTAAAGCCGGACCTCCTCGACCAGGGCGTCGACGTAGACCTCCACGTCGTTCGCGTTCTTGTCGGTGTAGACGCGGAAGTAGCAGAACTTGCAGCGCTTGCGACAGAAGGGAATGTGGAGGTAGAGGCCGAGCGGCGTCCCGGCGGCGGGAGCGGCGTTGAGGACGGTGCGCGCGTCGGCGAGGAACGCCGGTTTCCAGGCTGAGAACGGCGGATAGTTGGCGACGAAGTAGTTGCCGAGGCCGGTCTTTTCCTGCGTGAGTTCGGTCATGATGACACCCCTGAAATGAGGCAGGCTCGGGTGGGCACGCACGGTGGGCCAGGGGCGTGAAGCAATCTACTCGATTGTACCGCGAGAGGTCGTGGATGCAAGACCGCCGCTGCTCGGCAAAGGCCGACTGGTTCGGTCGGCAGAAGTACACTCCCCTCAACGCGTCTTTGGCTTGCCTCTGCGCCGCGGCGGTTTCTTTCGAGGCCGAAGCCCCAGTTCGGCCAGCCGCTGCTCAGCCCAATCTTCATCCGCACCGAACAGCGGCGGGTCGGAGTCGGCGGCGTAATTCAGTGTGCCTTCGTAGGCGCCGTTGCGGTAACACTGCTGGACTCAGCGCCTGCAAGTCGAGCGGCACGTCGGTGTCGTCCGGCCGTAGGGGAATCTTCACGACCGGCAGCCGTTCCCACAGCGGCATCGGATAAACCTCGGCGATGCCGCGCTGTGTGACTCGCCGGACGCAGGCCATGTACGCTGTGCGGTACCCCGGTTTGAGGTGATCGATCGGAAACGCTAACGTATGGGTACCGAATCGGTTCAAGTCGATCTCGACCAGGTTGGCGTCCGAGGAGCAGACTTTGCTTTGCTTGCGCAGGTATTGCTCGCGGTTCGGGCCGGGGGATTTGTTGCTCGGGCTGAGTAATTCGATAACGGTGACGACGCGATTGCCGCTCTCACGGTCGATGATCTCGAGATAGGTCTCCGTGGGAGGCTCGTCTTCGGTCTCGACGAGAAGCGGTTCCGCCACGGCAACACCCGCCGCGGCAGATGTAGTGAGGCCGCGTTTCGACGTATATTCGACGACACGCACGTCCGGAAACAGCGGATGATCGCCAAGCCCTTTGGGGGTTTCCAGCAGGACGCTCTCCTCCACGCGGGCGCGCAGTGAGCCAGGGAGGATGCCTTGAAGCGCGTCGCGCGTGTAGATGATGAGACTCGCGTGGACGTCGCGCCAGTGTGCTTCGAGATACGGGTCCATTCCGGGAAAAGGGCTTGGCATCGGTTGGCCTCAGGCTCACGGCAGCAAATCGGCGACGACAATTCGGGCGACTTCGACACCGTCGAGGATCACCGGGACGTCTTCGCCGCTACGATAATCGCGCCGCTGGCGATACGTTGGATTCGCATCCGGACCGGTCGGGTCCGTGTAGACTTCCACCTGGCGCTCGACGAGATTTACGATCCAGTAACAGGCGACACCAGCCCGCGCGTAGATCCGCCGCTTCAACCCCCGATCCTGGGCGAGGGTTGTGTTCGAGATTTCGGCAATCATGCCGATGTCCGCTGCCCCCGGATGCCGGCCAAGGAAGCTGCGCACGCGCCGCGCACCGCGACAATGTCAGGCTCCGGCTCGCTGTCGGTTGTCGTTGTCGCACATTGGATCCGCAAGCGCCATCCGGCAGGCAGCACTTTTCGGAGCGCTTCATCGCACAATTCGATCGTTCCATCGTGAATCGGATCGTGTGGCATCTTGGGTATGATCTGCTCTTCCAGAAGTTCGAGGTGATCGTCCTCGGTGAGCGTGCCCGCCTGAATTAGCCGATGATAGTCGTCCACCGTGCAACGCTGTCCCGGCACATAGCTCGGCTGTGCTTGCGTCTCCGTCGTCGATGGCAATGCAGACATGATGACAAACCTTGTTACGAGGCGCGAAACGCAAACCGATTCACTCCCGATCGAACGCCACGATGACACAGGTAACGTTGTCCTTGGAGCCGCGTTCAAGCGCCACTTTAACGAGATGGTCGGCCCAGTCCTGGGGATTGGCGAACTGCTTTCTTCCCGTAATCAGGTCATTGTCCGTGACGAAGTTGGTGAGACCGTCGCTGCCGAGGACCAGACGATCGCCGGCCTCGGGCGCGAACGGCCGGACTTCCGGCCCCTCGGTCATCTCCACGCAGCCCAGGAACTTGTACAGCACGTTCTTCCACGGACTGTTGCGCGCTTGTTCGTGCGTCAGGGTGCCGTTGCGCTCCAGGGCGTCGGCGACGGTATGGTCGATGGTGAGCTGCTCGACGCGGTCCGCGCGGACGAGGTACGCTCTGCTGTCTCCCAGCCCGGCGACGTAGACTTGGTCGTTTCGCTGGATCGCGACTACGGCGGTGGTGCCCATGCGCCGGCCGGCGGCCTGATGGCGCCCGGCGTGGATGATCGCCTGGTTGGCCTCATCGAGCGCATGGAGCACGGCGCTGGAGGCGTCTTCCTTGGCCTTGAGATGATCTTCGAGGGCGCGCGGAATGATCTCCGCCGCCAGGCCGCTGGCCTTTTCACCGCCTTCTTGCCCGCCCATGCCGTCGGCGACGAGGAAAACCTGCCGCTCGGAGTCCGCGAAAAAGCGATCTTCATTGTTGGGACGGAGACCCTGCGCACTCCGACTGCCAACGTGAATGACGAATTCCGCCATACTTGAAGACTCCTCGGCCAACAATCGATCTTGCCGCGCACCGCCCCACTCCCTGCATTCTACAATGGTTTCCCACTCTGAGCCAACCCCCGCTCACCGCATCGCGGCGGGGAATGGTGGAAAAGTCCGGGCACGAAGCGCTCGTTAACAGCTGCGGATCGCCCCGGTTCTGACGACGTGGGGGAATACTCGGAAACGGGACGCTTTGCAATCCGAACTCAAGCGGTGGTATTTTCACCGCGGGATAAACGAAGTTCGGTCCTTGATCGTCTCAGTAGTGGCAATTACTGGTGCGGCAACTTTCATCTGACAGGTCACGGTAGTCTGTAGGGTGGGTCGAGTCTTCGAGACCCACCAGACTGAGGCTTTTGAGTCTGGTGGGTCTCGAAGACTCGACCCACCCTACAGACCGCTGACGCAGCCGGCTTGCACGATACGCCACTTCGCAGGTAGGATAACCTGCGTCGTCTAGGTCGGCCACGGGAATCTGACGCCAGCCGCGGCGGCAGTCGCTACGATGTTAGCAAGCGCTATCGGGGTCGTCATAAGTTACGCCTGAATCCGTCCGCGGTGATATTCTGCTTGCCACTTGCTCCGGTACTGTGCGACAATCAGAAGGTATTCACCCGTTTACCGGGACTCCTTACCTGGGGGAAGTACGCCAATGACGTGGAGTATCCGCCGGGCCGTCTGCATTCTGACGGCTGTCGCTGCCTTGACTTCCGCGGCCCTGCTGCACACGGCCTGCGCCTTCCAACCTCGAGCCAGGGGACCGATCGTCGTCGCCCAGCCCATCGACCCAACCAATCCCGGTCTGCCGAAAGATCCGACCGAGTTCAACGACAGCATTCAGCTGCCGAAGAACAACGACCTCAAGAACCGGCTCATCGCGGCGGAAGAGTACATCCGCGTCTACCAGGACTGGAGCCAGGCGATCAAGATCCTCCAGTTGCTGCTTTCGCACGACTCGGACGTCTTCGCCCAGGTGCCGCGCAAGGGGCCGGACGGCAAGGAAACCCTGGTCTGGGCCAGCGTGAAGACCGAAGCGAATCGGCTTCTTGGCGCAGTTGCCCCCCGAAGGCAAGAAAGTCTACGAACTCGAATACGGCGTCAGCACCGCGGACACACTCAAGAAGGCCAAACTGACCGGCGATCCGCGCTTGCTCGGCGACTTGATGCGGTTGTATCTGCACACCGAGGCGGGCGGCGAGGCGACCAACCTGCTAGCCACCTACTACCTGGATCGTGGCGACTACACCATCGCCGCCATCTGTTTCGAGCGGTTGATGAACCGCGAGAGCGCCGAAAAGGTTGCTCCGCTCACGCTCTTCAAGGCTGCCTATGCCTTCCACCAGATCGGCGACAAGGTCAACGAGACCCGCGCCTGGCGCGAACTGAACGCGCGCAGCCGTGAACTCAAGATCGGCAACGAGTTCCGGTCCATCGTCGAATTGCAGGAATACGTCAACGCCCAGGAGAAGGGCGGCACCGTTCAGAACCTGGGGAACTGGTCGCTGTTCGGCGGCAACCTGGCCCGCACCGGCCGCGGCGAAGGCGATACCGCTTACATGGTCCGCATGTGGGGCATATCGACCGTCGATGGCAATCAGTCGATCCGCGATCGTCTCAAAGTGATTGTCGATCAGATGGATGTCAAGAAGGAAGCCGTGCTGTCGGGGTTCCACCCCATCACGGCTGTCGTGAATCGGCCGAAGGACGGCCGCCGCACCCCGATCGTCGTCTATCGGAGCCACTGGGGCTTGCACGCCTACGACATGACCGACAAGAAGGTGTTCTGGAAGACGTCGATGAACTGGAGCCTCGAAAAGACCATCGGCGATACCAAGTACTTCGCCGCGGTCAATTCCTGGCTGGACTGGTTCCGCGACCAGGCCCACCGGCCGAACATCATGTTCGAGAACTCCACGATCGGCACCCTCAGCAGCGACGGCAACTTCGTTTTCGCCGTCGATGACCTGGCCGTCCCGCCGCCGCCTCAGCCGGGAATGGGCATCGATGGGGTGGACCCACGCGGCTTCAACCCGAACCCGAACATCAACGAACAGCTCAAGGCCGCCATCCTCCACAGCGAGCTCCGGGCCTACAACCTCGCCAGCGGCAAACTGGTTTGGGAACAGGGCCAGAAACCAGCGGAAGACGGCAAGCCGGAGAAGGGCGACAAGGAGCTGCGCGACTCCTACTTCCTCGGACCGCCCCTGCCGATGGCCGGCAAGCTGTACATCCTGACGGAGAAGAACCAGGAGCTGCGCCTGGTCTGCCTGGAGGCCGCCACGGGTAAACTGGTCTCGGTTCAGCAACTGGCGACCACGCGCGACAAGATGGCGATGGACGTGGCTCGCCGCGTTCAAGCCGCTCACCTGGCCTATGGCGAAGGCATGCTCGTCTGCCCGACGAATGCCGGCGCCATCCTGGGCATCGACCTGCTCACCAACAGCCTCGTGTGGGCCTTCTCCTACCGTGAGAAGGGCGATGCGAAGGAAATCCGGCAGCCGCCGATCGATCCCCGCTTCGGTCGTCCCGGCCGCTTCCCGCAGCAGCCGGTGCAGTTCGACGCCACCAAGAACAACCACTGGAAGGTCTCCGCGCCGATCATCCAGGACGGCAAGGTCGTGTTCGCCGCTCCGGACGGCCAGCGGATCTACTGCCTCAACCTGCGTGACGGCTCCCGCATCTGGGACCAGCGCCAGCAGGAAGGCGACCTCTACCTCGGCGGCGTTTACAACGGCAAGGTGATCGTCGTCGGCAAGCAGTATGTTCGGGCTATCGGCCTGAGCAAGGGCGATGAGGTGTGGAAGCTGGAAGCCGGCCTGCCCTCTGGTCAGGGCGTTGCCAGCGGCGACACCTACTACCTGCCGCTGAAGCAGTCGAGCAAGGCCAAGGAGCCGGAGATCTTCGCGATCGACATGGAGAAGGGTTTTATCCACGCCCACACCCGTTCGCGCAAGAAGACCGACGGCGCCATCGAAGTGCCCGGCAACCTCGTTTTCTTCGAGGGAGCCGTCATTTCGCAGGGCGTCCTGGAGATTGTCGCCTACCCGCAGCTGAAGGCCCGACTGGCGGAGATCGACGAGCGCATCAAGGCCAATCCGAATTCCCCCGAAGTGCTGACGGAGCGCGGCGATCTGCGTCTCGACCGCGGCGACCTGCAAGGGGCCGTCGAAGACCTCAGCAACGCCCTGAAGAACTCCCCGCCGCCTGAACTCAAGGCGCAGGCACGGGCCAAGCTGTTCGACACGCTGACGGAATTCCTGCAGCGCAATTTCAACGCCGCCGAGAAGTACGTCGGCCATTACGAAGAACTCTGCACCGTCGATCTATCCGACGCGGCCACCGCCGAGGAAAAGGACCTGCGGATGACCGAGACACGCCGCCGCCGGGCGAACTACCTGTTCCTCGTCGCCAAGGGCAAGCAATTGCAAGGGAAGCTCGTCGAGGCGTTCGAGAAGTACCAGGAGTTCGGCGCCGTGGCGGGCGGCACGTCGGAGCTGTTCACGGTCAGCGACGAACCGACCGTGAAGGCCGCCCCGGACGTGTGGGCGCAGGGCCGCATCGCCGCGATGGTAATGGAGGCCACGCCGGAACAGCGTGCCCCGCTCGAATACCTTATCACGAAGAAATGGGCGGACGTGCAGAAGAGCAATGACACCGAGGAACTGCGCAAGTTCGTCGGCGTGTTCGGCAACCTCTTCGCCGTCGGCAAGGAGGCGCGGTTCAAGCTGGCCGAGAAACTGATGGACGGCACGGACCCCGTGGCGCTGCTCGACGCCGAGCGGCATCTGACCATCCTCCGCGGCCGCAATGAAACTCCGGAGATGGCGGCCCGTGCCGTCGAGGCGCTGGCCCGGCTCAACTTCAAGCGCGGCCTGCTCGAGGACGCCGCCTACTACTACGAGATGCTGAACCGCGAGTACGGCAAGATCGTCATCCGCGACGGCAAGACCGGGTCGGACCTCTACAACGACCTGGCCACGAACAAGTTCCTGCTGCCACTGCTGGACCGCGGCGGCCGTCTGGGCGTCACCGGCAAGATGGCGGCCAGCGAGGAGCGCGGCAGCTTCCAGGCTCCGTTCCAGACCTACTACTTCGAGTTGGCCGGCGAGGCGCTGCCGTTCTTCCAGCAGCACCAGGTCGCCTTGCAGTTTCAGGCGCACCAGATCAAGCTGATCGAACGCGCGACCGGCAAGGAGATGATGAGCCAGGGATTGACGCGAACGATGTTCGCCAACATCATCGGCGGCGCCCTCAGGCGCGGTTCAGCTACATGACGCTCGGTCACCTGATCGTTCTGCCGGTCGGGCACATGGTATTCGGCATCGATCCGGTCAATCAAAAAGTGCTGTGGGAACGCAACCTGCACACGCCGATCACTGCCCTGGGCGGGCGGGTGGAGCCATCGGGCACTCCGGGCTACAACCAGCTCGTTCCGGATCCGCTCGACAAGAACAGCGTCCTGGTCATCTATCCCGAGGGCTGGCAACAGCGTCTCGGTCAGACTGGACCGCTCGAGGGCAGCGCGATCTGTCTACAGGCACGCGAAGGGCTGATGGCGGTCGATCCGCTGACGGGCCGCATCCTTTGGAGCCGTTCCGACATCGGCCCGAACAGCAAAATCTTCGGCGACGGCGAGACGGTCTACATCGTCGAGATGAACAAGGACGTGCCGTCCGTCACCCGCGCCCTGCGCGCCTCCGACGGCACCCTCCTCAAGAACGTAACGGACTTCGCCAACCTGTACGCCAAGCCGACGACCAAACTCATCGGCCGGACTTTGCTCGTGCAGGAACCGCAGCCCACGGGCGGCGTCATCGTCCGCCGCTACGACGTTCGCACCGGCAAGGATCTCTGGTCCGAGACGTTCCCCACCGGCTCCTTCGTGGCGAAGTCGGAAGACCCGAATCTCGTGCCGGTGCTGAACCCCGGCGACGGCAAATTGCGCGTCTTCGACGTGCGCACCAAGAAAGAACTCCTGAGCGTAACCCTGAACCCCGCCGACCTGGTCGGTGCGCAGACGGTGACGGTCCTGTCCGACGGCACGTTCTATGTCGTCGCCGTCAACGGCCCGACTGACCCGCAGGCTGGCGCCGTCCAGTCCTGCCTGCTGCCGAACACCGGCATACAGTCGGTGCCGGTCAACGGGATGCTGTACTGCTTCGCCGGTGCCACTGGCAAGAAGAAGTGGCACACCCGCGTCGAGAATCAGATGATCGTGACCGATTACTTCCAGGACATGCCGATCATCCTCATGGCGTCGCGCTACAACGAGCACGCCTTCGGTCCGAGCGGCCAATTCGTGAACGTGATCGCCGTCAAGTCGATCGACAAGTTGACCGGCAAGCTGCTCTACGACAACGGTTCCAACAACAACTCGGGGAAGTATAAAAACGCGCTGACGAATCAGAACTTCCACGCCCTGATCGTGGATGGCCGGGCTGGAAAAATCGAGCTGATCGGTACCGCAGCGAAAGTTATCCACCAGTTGACCCCGGATGGGTCGAAGTAATCGTGTTCGCTCGCCGCTTGCGGCTTAGCAAGACTTGCTAAGCCGCAAGCGGCGATCGTAGGCGATTTTTCAGTGATCGTACCACCCTCTCCCTCGTCTATTCTCTTGGAAGGTCGGTCGCGGCCTTTCGATCTGAACACTCATATCGCAGAGCAACCGCGATGACGCGCTCCGTCTTCGCCAGTTCGTGTTGCCTTGTGATCCAGCATCAGGATATGCTGGCGGCACCGAGTCAGCGGCGAAGAGCGTGACGCGAGTTCTGCGGACCGTGCCCTTACTGTTTATCCACCGTTTGCGGCTTGGCAGGATTAGCTGCTAAGCCGCATGTGGCGGATAAGGGTAGAACGTGACGAAGGTGAGGAGCCTTTGCGATGACAAACTGGACCCTACGCCTGACGATTCCCGTGCTTATCTTCTCGTTGGTCGCCGCTACGCCGGCACGATCGGAAGAACTGGAGCCGAAGTACCAGAAGGCCGCCGATAAAGGCCTGGCCTGGCTCGTAAAGCAGCAGTTCCCCGACGGCCACTGGGAGGCGCAAGGCGGCAACTTCGCCACGGCGATGACCGGCATGGCCGGCATGGCCCTGATGATGGAGGGCAGCACGATCCGGGAGGGGAAGTACCGCGCTCAAATCAAGAAGACCGTCGAATGGTGCCTGTCGAAGGTGAACCCGAACGGCCTGATCGGCGATCCACTCGGCGCCAATCAAGGGCTGGGCTACCTCTACGGCCACGGCTTCTGCATCCTGTTCCTGTCGCAGGTGCTTGGCGAGGAAGAGGACATCGAACGCCGCAAGCAGCTCGAAAGCGTGCTGGCCAAGGCGGTGGTCTACGTCGGCAGCGCTCAGACGTCGCGCGGCGGCTGGGGTTACGTCTCGGCGAAGGAGGGCAACGACTTCGACGAAGGCTCCGTGACCGTGACGCAGATCCAGGCGCTGCGGGCGGCGCGCAATGCCGGCATTCCGGTGCCGCGCGAGATCGTCGTCAAGACGCAGGAGTATCTGAAGAAATGCACGACGTCCCGCGGCGGCATGATCTACAGCCTGGCCAACGGCGGCGGCGACGAACGGCCGACGATCACCGTGGCGGCCATCGCCTCGATGTTCAGCACTGGCGACTACAACTCCGACCTGGCCAAGAAGTGGATCAAGTTCGTGCAGCCGCAGATCCCGATCAACAGCGTCGGCGCCGACCAGTTCGGCCACTCGGAGTACACGCATTACTACTACGCCCAGGTGATCTACTGCATGGGCGAGGACGGCTACGTCAAGCTCTTCCCGGATTCGAAGCCGGACGGGCGTCTGACCTGGAGCAAGTACCGCAAGGAGTTCTTCGAGTTCCTGGCCACCAAGCAGAACGCCGACGGCAGCTGGACCGGAACGCCGATCGGCCAGGTGTATACGACGTGCATGTACCTGACCGTGCTGCAACTCGACAAGGGGCGCTGCCGATTTATCAGCGGTGAGGCTCCGCCGCTTTCTGTTTAGAGCACGCGCAAGAATGACTGGTGCGATTCTGTAGGACGGATTTGCAATCCGTCCGTGCGGGCCGGACGGATTGCAAATCCGTCCTACAGAGAATTGACCAGGTTATCGTTGCGCGGATCTGTGGCGGTGGGATCTGCGAAGCCGCAAGCGGTAAATGTGGAATATTCGTCAAGTCCGCCCCATCCCCTTTCCGATGAATCTTGCGCAGAGTCGCTGCCGATCACGGAGCGGGAAACCATGCGCCCGGGACCAAACAAGTCATCGGGATGGCTCGGAGTCCTGCCGGGGCTGGTCCTCGTCCTTGCGGGGTGCAACAACATTCCCGGACTCGATCGCGCTCTCCTCGCCGACCGCAACTCCGCAACCCACCGCGACGATCTATCTACCCACTACTTCGTCCACTGTCCGGACGTCTTGTCGATCCAGGTTACGGGCCGGCCGGATTGCAGCGGCGTACGGCAGGTTGGATCGGACGGCCGCATCCAACTCGACGACGGCATCTCGATCCGTGTGGCCGGGTCGATCGCGTCGGACGTTGCCGCCGCTGCCGCCAGCCAGCTCGGGGTGCCGGCGGAGAGCGTTCACATCCGTGTCGCCGAGTACAACAGCCAGCGACTCTATGTGTTCGGTGAAGTGAGCGGCCTGCAACAGTCCGTGGCGTACGAGGGGCCGGAAACCGTCCTCGATCTGCTCCAGCGCGTCGGCGGCATCACCACCGGTGCGGCGCCGGCGAAGTGCAGGTAGTTCGCGGCCACGTCGCCGACGACAAAGCCCCCGAGATGTTCCATGTCGATCTCGCCGCGATTGTGCTGCACCACGATCGGCGGACCAACGTGGCGCTGGAGCCTTTCGACAAGATCTACATCGGCCAGACGCGCCAGTCGAAGCTGAGCGAGTGCCTGCCGCCGTGGCTGCGCGCCCTGTACGAATCGTTCTGGGACATGCGCCGGCCGTCGGAAAGTAGCGAATCACAAAAATAAGGCGCGCTCTCAGGGTGGCCGGGGCTGAGGTACTCCGAAGCCCCGGAGGGCTTGCCGGGGCTGAGGTACTCCGAAGCCCCGGAGGGCTTGCCGGGGCTGAGGTACTCCGAAGCCCCGGAGGGCTTGCCGGGGCTTCGGAGTACTGTCACGCGACATACGGTTTTGCCGATAATAGCGACATACGGTTTTGCCGCGACAGCTGTACGGAATAGCATAGAGGCACGGCTTGGGACTTGACACACTTCATGGAGGATGATCTCATGCCCGCCTCGATTCCCGTTCCGGTCCGGCAAACCATTTTGCACCGCTGGCAGAATGGCGACTCGGTGACCAAGCTCGCTGAAGATCTCCAGTTGTCCGAGCGCACCGTGCGTCACCTGGTGCGCCGCTTCACCCAGCGCGGCGAGGAGGCCCTCGCTCCTGACTATGCCCGTTGCGGCACCAAGAAGATCCCTGTCGACAGTGTCCCCTTCCAAAAGGCCGTCGAGATGCGGCAACAGCATCCCAGGTGGGGCGGCGGCTTGATCCACGTGATGCTTCAGGAAGCGAACGAGCCTTGCCCCTGTGTGCGAACGTTGCAGCGGTGGTTTCAGAACCGCCAACTTGCTCCAGCGCCGTCAGGCCGACGCCCCGCCAGTGAGAAGCAGCGTGCCCGCTGTCCGCACGAGACCTGGCAGATGGATGCGCTGGATCAGTTGCGTCTGGCCAGCGGCGCACGCGTGAGCTGGCTGCGGCTGGTGGATGAATGCAGTGGCGCGGTCCTGAAGACCGTGATTTTCCCCCCAGGGCTTCTGGGGTCTGGTGCAGCCCGCCGCGGTGCAAGCGACGCTTCGCCTGGTTTTTACGGCGTGGGGAAGACCTCAAAGCTTCCGTGTCGACAACGGCTGTCCGTGGGGATCGAAAGGTGATTGGCCCACCGACCTGGCCCTGTGGCTCATCGGCCTGGGGGTGGACATGATCTGGAATCCCGCCCGACGGCCTCAAGACAACGGCGTCGTCGAACGGTCGCAAGGTACAGGCAAGCGCTGGGGAGAACCCGAGACCTGCCAAGATGCCGACGAGTTGCAGCGGCGCCTGGACGACCTGGATCGCATCCAGCGGGAAGTCTATCCGAGCATCAAGGGCCAGAGCCGCTGGCGGGCCTTTCCCGGCTTGCAGCAGAACGAGCGGGCGTACAGCAAGACCTGGGAGAAGCGCAGTTGGAGCCTGCAACCGGTCCTGGACCACATGGCCAACGAACACGGGCTGCGGCGCGTGGATCGCAAGGGCCAGGTATCGATCTATGGTCGCAGCCATTACGTGGGCAAAGCGCACCAGGGACAAGACGTCTACGTGTTCCTCGATCCGGTCGATCGGGAATGGGTTTTTGCCACACCGGCCGGTGTGCAACTGCGCCGAAAGACAGCGGAAGAAATCACGCAAGGCAGGATCCTAAAATTGCAGGTGACCAACCGCCGCGGCGCAGAAAGTTAGGCGGGCGGCAAAACCGAATGTCGCAATTATCGGCAAAACCGTATGTCGCGTGACAGAGTACCTCAGCCCCGGCCACACCGACGCGCCTTACTTTTGTAACTCGTTATGACCGGCTCGTCAGAACGTATACGGCACGTCGAATTTGCCGAACTCGATTTGCGGTAGGTTGAGACCGCGGATCTCGGCCATCACCTGGGATTGGAAGCGTGCCTTCATGTGGACGACGATGATCCGCACGGGACGGTTCAGCTTCTTGATCTCGGCCCCGAACAGCGCCGGGGTCAAGTGCTTGGAAATGTCCGCCAACCAGGCCATCTCGTTCGGGAACGTCACTTCGAGGAAGACCGCCTTGAGGTTGGCAACGGAGTTGAGCCGCTGCCAGATCTCCGTTGTCGGCGCTGTGTCGGATACGAAGGCGATGCTGCTCTGGGCGTCGGAAAGGATGTATCCAACCGTCGGCACGACGTGATCCAGCGCCACGGCCGTGATCTTCACGCCGAGTACCTCGATGGTCTGGCCGGCTTCAAACGCCGTCATTTTGAGGAACGGCCGATCCTTCTGAGCCTCGGAAAGTGCGATGAAATCCGGCCAGATACGGTTGTTGAACAGGTCGCGCTGGCAGCAATCAATCACATCGGAACTGGTGTGGACCTCGACGCACTCCGCCGTGCCCTCGTAGGCGTTCTCCACAAAGATCGGTAGCGACGCCAGATGGTCCATGTGAGTGTGCGAGATCAGGACGTGCCGAATACGGGCCTGGTCCTCGGCCGAGCGGAAGAAGCCGACGCAGCCGGCGTCGAGAGCGATCGCGTCGTTGATGATGGCAGAGGAGAGAAACTGGTGCTGTTCCGGACTGCCCAGCACGGACGACGGGATCAAGGTGAGCTTCACGGGAGTGGCCTCCGGGTCTGTCTCCGAGCGAAGGGAAGAACCGCCTCGTCCGGCCAGCCGTTCCTCTGTCGAGAATCGAGCATCGCGGGATCATCCCGGCAGGGCGGAAGTCGCCTACTTCACCCATCCTTCAGGATTATACCGATTGGATGCTTCCCAGTCTGTCGCTCAGCCTTCGCTTTTGCCGTATGTCAGTGCCAGGCGCTACGGGAAAGACCGGTTGTTCCGATGAGGGCATGAGCCACAGCTGCGCTGTCGGGTCCGTCTCCCCTCTCCCCTGTACTCAGGGGAGAGGGGCAAAGATACTCCCCTCTCCCCTGTACTCAGGGGAGAGGGGCAAAGATACTCCCCTCTCCCCTGTACTCAGGGGAGAGGGGTTGGGGGTGAGGGGTGAGCGGCAGAACTCAGCCGAGTGCCTCACCCCTCACCCCCGACCCCTCTCCCCTGAGTACAGGGGAGAGGGGGGAAGGCTCGCCCGTCACTTCTCCGTCATCTCGATGACGCCGTCCCACGACTTCGGCGGCCCCGCGGGATGATCGGCCATGAACTCCGTCAGAAACCGCGCCGCACCGTCGGCAGCCAGGCGTTGCAGTGCCGCACGCGCCTCATCCCAGCGGCCGGCCTGAAAAGCGAGCGCCGCCGCCTCAAACGCGCGCCGATCGTTCTCGCCCATCTCCCCCGTCGTAGCGGCGGAAGGCAGCAACTCCGTCACAGTCAGCACACGCCGCATCCCATACGGAATGATCCGAGCGAGTTTTCGGCAGCGCCGCCCATTGACCGGACGGATCCACCTCCGTCAGTCGCTTCTCGCAATCGTCGTCCATCAGCACCGGGACGTCGAACTGTTTCGTCATCGACTCCAGCCGTGCCGCGAGGTTCACCGTGGGGCCGAACACGTCGATCTTGAACTGCTCCAGGGTGCCGAGCCGGCCGGCGACAGCATCGCCGTGGGCGATGCCGATCCCGCAGGTCATGCCGAACAGCGGACTAGTCGAGTCCTCGGCGGCCAGCTGGAAACGCCGGCGGATGGCGAGCGCGGCACGGGCCGCTCGCTCGATCTGGTCGGCTTGCTCCGTCGGCCAACCCCAGAAGCCCATCACCGCGTCGCCCTGGAAATCGTTGACGACTCCCTCCAGATCGAGGATGCTGCTCGTCATGATCCCCAGGGCGGCGCTGACGCGGTTCCACAGGGCCATCATGTCGTGCTGGCCTTCCTCGGCGATCCGGCACGAGCCGCGCAGGTCGGCAAACAGCACGGTGACCCGGACCTGACGCGGACGGAAGACTTCCTCCATGTCCTTCCCGGCCAGTGCCGCCACCACGGTGCGCGACAGGAACCGCGACAGCTGACCCTGGCGGCGCTGCAGGTCGCACAGCTGCCGCAGGGCGCCGAACAGGTCGGCGGTCAACTCGGCAAACTTCAGATCGCTCTTGAGGAGAGCATCGCGCCGCGGCCCGATGCTGATCCCCTCGGGCAGTTTGCCGGTCATGTACAAGGCCCAGCCGGGCGTCGGTTCGTCGGGCAGCGGCGTACACAGCGCCCAGTCGGAGTCGGCGGACCGCACCGTGTAGTCGAAGCGCGAGATCATGCTCTCCCACAGGTGCAGCACGCTTTGCCGCCGCCGCCGGACGGCGGCGACGACGAGGCGCTGGCTCGGCCGGAAATCGTTCGGCTGGCCCTCGCGCGACTCAACCGTCCGCACCTCAATCAGCTCCGGCTGACCGTTGGGCTGGTCCACGACGCGGACCACCGCCGCCGTCACCGCGCGCGTGATGCCGCGCAACAGCACGCCGACAACCCGGCTCTCCAGAAGCGCATCGGTGGGGGCGAAACGGATGACCGCCGGCAGCGCCGCCAACGCTTCGATCCGCTCGTTGCCGTCGGTGAAGGTCAGCGAATGCAGCTCCTGGGCGCTGCAGGTGTACTCGGCATCCGGCAACGGACCTTCGTCGAACGGCTCGGCGATATGAGGCGCGTTCTCCTCGACGAAAAACGTCGTGTCGCCGATGACGAAATGCTCGCCGGGGGCCACGGCGAATTCCCGATACTCGGTGTCGTTGCCGCGGAAGTAGATCGGGTTGCGGCCCTCGCGCTCACGGCGGACGTACAGGCGGCCTTCGCGCCAGTGCAGGAGGGCGTGCCGGCGGGACACCTTCTGGTCCCAGCCAACGGACCAATCGCTCAGCTCGGGGATACGGCCTAACGTCACGGGACTGGGCGGAATCACGCGTTTCCAGCTATGGGAGGACTCGGCCCCTTGTGCAATAAGGTTAGGCATGAGCGGGCTTCTCCGCGCGCCGCATCGTCCTCTGGAGCAGCCAGTACAGTCCCAGGACAAAGAGCACAGCCACGCTGGCGGCCACCAGGCCGGCATAGCGCATTAGCCGCGCCAGATGACGGGACGGTTGCAGCGTCTCTTCGCGATTGTATTGCACGATGACGCGCCAGTCGCGTGTCTTCAGCGGGGCAAACCCGGCGAGATACTCTTTATGGTCCAGCGGATCAACGAAGTGGGCATCGCCCCCGGTTAGCTGACCGTTCAGTCCCTTGAAGACGGACAGGCCGCCGGGCAGCGGCTCGGGGGCGTGCTCAAACGGCACGCGGTTAAGCACCTCGTCGTTGTGCAGACCGTGGTAGAGCAGATGGCGGTGCTCGTTCACGAGGACGAATGTACCATCCTTTTGGCTGATCTGAACGCTGTCGATCAGGTTGTGCAACTCCCTGACCTTCATGAAACCGACGAGGCGTCCGACCACTTCCTCCCCCTTGAACTCCTTGACGGGAACCGAGAGCGCGAGGACCAGCTTGTCGCCGCCCTCGATGCCGCGCTTGCCGCGATAGATGAACGGTTGACTGACGTGCGGCTGCGAGCCGATCGGATAGTGCGTCTTCCTGTCTGCGTGCTTATCCTCCACGCCGTTGAACCAGCCGCGCCAGGACCAGTTCGAGTCGTTCCGCGTTTCATCGGGAGGGTACTTGGCGACAATCTCGCCTTGGCGGTCGGCCAGGACAATCTCAAAGAACAGCGAATCCGGGTCGCGGCTGGCGGGTTGCTGGTCCTCGAGGTTTCTACGGATGTACTCGATGCGCTTCTGTACTTCGACGATGTCACCGGGTTGCGCGGCCTGTGCAGCCATCTCCTTGCGTAATTTTGGGTCCCCGGCAAAGCGTTCGAGCAGGCCGAGGCGGTAGTCCAGCCTGGCCTCGATGATGCTGGCAGCCAGCTGGGCCAGCACCTGGTTGTCCTTGAGTTGGCGTTCGACCAGGGCATCCTCCGCCTCGTTCAAGGCGCTCCGTCCCAGTCCGACGGCGGCGGCCGCCATGAGCAGCAGCAGCAGCAGCGGCGCCAGAAGTCCGAAGAGAAAGACGGGCCAGTACCTCCGCGCGCGGACGCGGCGATTCAGGGCTTCCACGATGGCGCCGCCGTCGCGCAGCCTGTTTTTAGGGTCCGATTCCAGGCACTGGTCGATGATCTGGGCCAGGCGGCGGTCCATGTTGGGCAGGCGCCGATGTTCCTCCGGCTTCGGCGCCTCCTTGACCGCTACCCGATACATTCGCAGGCGCGGAGCCAGCGTAGGTGTGTGGCCGAGCGCGTCGCGCAGACTCGGGTTATCCCGCGGCGGCTTGCCGGTCACCATGGCGTAGAAGAGCGCCGAGCGCGTAGACGTCCCACCGGGTGTCCGGGATGGTGGCGGCGAGATCGGCCTGTTCGGGAGCCATGAAGAAAAACGTACCCAGTGCGGGTGCCAGGTTGCCGGCCAGTTGGGCCTGCCCGAAGTCGGCCAGCAGCGCCCGGCCGCGGGCGTCGCGCAATACGTTGCCGGGCTTCAGGTCGCAGTGGATGATGCCCTTGGCATGGACGTAAGCCAGCGCCAGCGCCGCCTCGCGGAAGACCTTCAGCGCCTCGGTCACGGGCATCGGGCCGTCCTTGAGCCGATCGGCGAGCGAACCGCCCTCGGCGTAGGTGAGGATGCAGTACGGCGGGGTGGCGTCAGGCTCCAGGTCTTGCAGCTGAACGATGCCGGGATCGCCGTACAGCCGCGCCAGCTGCATGATCTCGGCCTGGAGGAGCTGCCACTGCTGGGAGGTGCCGTGCGTGAAGAACTTGACGGCCACGCGCTTGCCGCTGGCAATCGCCTCGTAGAGCCAGACCGTGCCGAACGTGCCTTCACCCAGCTTCTTGATCGGCCGATAGCCGGGTACGGTCGGAGCTGCCGTGATGGGCAGACCGTCGGCCATCTGCAACTGCTCGGTGCCCGGATCCAGCTCCACGGAGCTTTTCATCAAGGCACGCTGACGGTCTTCTTCGGACTGACTGGCCGTCTTCTCCAGCTCGGTCGGCTGACGGGGACCGATCGAGGCCGTCGGCGCATCCAGGTCGTTCGCCGGCGCCGAAGCAGGTGGGAAGGTCGGCGGTCGAGGCAACGCCTCATCCGACGAGCCGGAGGATTGGATGATCGTAGGTTCGTCGGAACGCACGGAGCAGTACTCCGAGTGGCCAGTCCGGGAACCGCCATGCCCCGGAGTAACCTCTCAGTCTACGAGAAAATATGGCGATGTCAATCGACAGGGCGCGACAATGCCGCGCGGATTCCTTCCCGTTTTCACTCGCCAACGACTTCCTCTCTGCCGTATAATAATCATTACGCCCCTACCTCCCCCGATAGCGTCGGGCCGCAACACGGCTGTGCGGCTAAACTGCCTGGAGGACGAATTTTCAATTCGTCCACGATCCGGACGAATTGAAAATTCGTCCTCCAGGCAGTTTAGCCGCACAGCCCCGCAACACCCGACCGATCCGTCCCACCCCGGAGTTCACTTTTCATGTTCCGCTCTCACACCTGCTGTTGGCTGTGCGTCGCGCTCGGCACGGCCCTGGCGTTCGTCCTGTTCTTCGGCGCCCCGCAACCCGTGTCGGCCCAGCCGAAAGGTCCCATCAGCTTCATCAACGACGTTGCACCGATCCTGAAGGAATCGTGCTTCGGCTGCCACGGGGCCAAGAACCCCAAGGCCAAGCTCGATATGACCAAGTTTGAAACGCTCATGAAGGGCGGCATCCACGACGAGCCGATCGACCCGGGTAAGCCGGACACGAGCCTCATCATTCAGGTGCTGAAAGCCAAGGACGCCACGCGCATGCCGCCGAAGGAGAACAGCGAACCGCTCCCGGCCGCCAAGATCGCCGTCCTCGAAAAGTGGATCAAGGAAGGGGCCAAGCTCGACAACGGCATCGTCAAGGGCGCCGACCTCCAGCGCGAGCTGCGGACCCGCTGGAAGCCGCCGACCCCATTCGCCGCCTATCCATTCCCGGTGCAGATCAACGCCCTGGTCTTCTCGCCGGACAACAAGAAACTGATCGCCAGCGGCCATCACGAATTGACCGTCTGGGACATCGAGAGCGGCAAGCTGGAGAAGCGGCTCTACACGCGCTGCCGGCGCGCGATGGCGATGGTCTTCTTGCCGGACGGCAAACTAGCCGTCGCTGGCGGCCGTCCCGGTGAGGAAGGGGACGTGCGTATCTACGATCTCAACGCAGCCGGGAAAACGGAGAACGGCGTCACCATCCTCGACGGCGTCAACGATCCGAAAGTGATGGTGGCCAAGTTGCTGGAGGCCGACGATGAGGTACAGTGCCTGGCCTTGAGCGCCGACGGCAAGAAATTGGCCTCCGGCGGCTGCGACCGGATTGTCAACGTCTGGGATCTGTCCCCCGGCTACGACAAGGCCAAGCTGGAGCAGAGTATCGAGAACCATGCCGATTGGGTCTTCGGCATCGCCTTCTCGCCCGACGGCAAACATCTGCTGACGTGCAGCCGCGACAAGACAGCGAAGGTGTGGGACCTGACGACGAAGGAATCGGTGTTGACGTTCCCCGATCATCAGAACAGCGTCACCGGCGTGGCGATCAAGCTCGACGGCAAGGTCGGCTTCTCGACCGGTATCGATGGCCAGCTGCGTTCGTGGAACGCTGCCGGCGACGGGGGCGGCAAGGCGGTCAAGGCGCTCGGCAGCCACACGAAGCCGATCCTGAAGCTGGTGCAGCACCCGAAACTGCCGTTGTTGGCGACGTGCAGCGAGGACATGACGGTCAAGTTGTGGAACCCCGACACCGGTGCGAGCCTGAAAACGCTGAGCGGCCACACCGATCAGGTCTTCGCCGTGGCGATCAGCCCCGACGGTACGATGGTCGCTTCCGGCACCTGGAACGGCGAGGTGAAGGTGTGGAAGGTCGCCGACGGCACCATGCTGAAGGCGATCAGCGCATCGCCGGGCCTCGCGGCGGCGCCGCCGAAGTGACAAAACCCCTTGCTGAGCACGCAGCGCAAGCAAGTGTCCACTTGCTTGCGCTGCGTGCTCAGGTGACCCATCCATGACCGACGCCAATCACTGCGATCACCCTTGTGGCCTGACCTGTCCCCCCGATGCGTGCGCCGTCCATACCGCGGCCGCACCGATCCTTCTGACCGAGGCGCTGGAGCGCTTCGGCCGGGAGGCGAAACACGGCATCTGCGACACCGGCCGATATAGGATGCCGTACTTCATCTGGGGCGAAGGTCCGCCGCTGGTGTGCGTCCACGGCGCCGGTGACACCGGGCGATCGTTCATCCAACCGATCTCGCGCCTGTCGGCTCACTTCCGCTGCGTTGCTTACGAACTGCCCGGCACCCCCGGCGACGGCGCCCGTGCTGCGCCGCATCACCCATGACGATTTGGTGACGGACCTCTGGGCGCTGCTCGACCAACTCGGCATGCCGCGCAGTTACATCCTGGCCTCGTCGTTCGGCTCGACGGTCGTGTTGAAGGCGCTGCGCGAGCGCCGGAACGTTTGCCGCGGGCGGTGCTGCAAGGCGGCTTCGCCTACCGTCCGCTGCGGCGTGCCGAAGCGATCCTCTCGTGGATCGGCCGTTTCTTGCCTGGCACGATGGCGCGGCTGCCGTTGCGTGAGAAGGTCCTCAGCAAGGTGAACCAGAGATGGTTCGCTCGCCGCACCCCGGACGTGTGCCGCACCTTTCTCGACAACACCGGCCGCACGCGGATCACGACGTTCGCCCATCAAGCCCGGATGCTGAACCAACTCGACCTGCGTCCCCTGCTGCCGGAGGTGCGCCAACCGGTGCTGCTGGTCTGCGGCGACCGCGACCGCGTGGTTCCACGCATCTGCGAAGAGATGTTGTTGCAGGGACTGCCGAACGCCGGCCGCGTGGTGATCGAGGAGTGCGGCCATCTTCCGAGCTATACGCATCCGGAGATACTGGCCGAGGTGGTGCGGCAGTTTCTGACGCCGCCGGTGGCGTGTGTCATACCCGCATCTATGGGATTTCACCCTTCGAGCCCACACGAATGAGTAACGGCATGCGTCTGCAAACTTTGCGATCCGACTCCGACGCGACGACCACTCGCCCGCTGGCACTGTTCGCCGTCCTGAACCTGGGGATGATCGAATCGCTGGTTAATGGTCTGTTGAGTGCCTCAGACGCGGTGCGCGTCTTCTTCAACGCCGACAACTGTCTGTTTGTTCGCAGACAGCTGCACGACAAAGCGGCCGATGAGATTATGAGCCGCGGTGTGCAGTTGCCGGACCTGTTCACAATCCTGTCGATGGAGGAGGCGCATCGGGCGTTTCAGCACGAGTTGGCGGCAATGCGTTCTCTGTGCTTGAAACTCCTGGAGGACAAGCACCTGGTCGCTTGAATCAGAGAGAAGGATCGGATCGTTCGGCTTCCCTCGCGGCCATCCCGCTGAGATGCCGCGAGCAGAAATGAACCTGATCGCTTTTCGTCCGCTGCTTCCTTGCCCTCAATAAATTGACCGAACTCGCATCGCGTGAGCGATGTCATGAGTGTAGAACAGCTACGACCCGGCTCAACCAAGCGAAGGAGCCTAACAATAGGAGCCTTGACCATTTCGATCCCGAAATGCTTGCCATTCCTGCGATAACGACAGCTTGCATACGTGCCACCGAGCCATCGCGCCGGCGGACTGCTTGCACCAACTACTTGATGTCTTGGGCAATCAGTCTTCTGCGATTTCGGAGGTTCCCATGCGTATCGTCGTTGTTTCGCCCAGCGTCCAGCGGTTTGACGCCACGACTCATTACTGGCAGGCCGAGTTCGCCGCCTGCGTGGCCTACTTGCGTGCCCGCTTCCCTCACGCCGAGGTGAGTGCGGAACCGGCGGGCTTGATCGGTGCGCCTCGGCGCACCGTCGTTCGCCATCTTCTGGCGAAGCCCGATTTCCTGATCTTGTGGGCGCGGGTTTGGGAGTCGCCGGCGGCTCGGGAGATGGCCCATCTGACGCGGAGAGATCAGCCCGGCACACGCGCATCCTGGTCTGGGGCGATGGTCCCCTCTTCATGCCGCAGTATTTTGCCCGCAAGCCGTTCGACGCCGCTGTCATCAGCGGTGACGCCGAGCTGGTGCTGGCCGACGCCATCGAGCGCTACTGGCGCCGGCGCCTTGCCTGAACACGGTCTGATCCTCAAGGTCGGCACGGATCGGTGGGAGCGGACCGTGCCCGGTCGCTTGCTGGACCCGGCGAATGGCCGTTCCCCGCCAGCGATGTCATCCCGTTCACGGATTACCACCTGGCCCGCGAGCTGCGCGGCAAGCCGACCGACGACCTGTCGTTCGATGTCGCCCGCGGGTGCCCGGTCGGTTGCGTCTGGTGCATCGACCCGCTGAAGGGCGGGCGCAAGGATCGCCGCCGGCCGGTCCTGGCGACGGTGGAGTTCATGGCCGCCAACCTCGGCCCCTACCACCAGTTTCAGTGCCACGGCCCGATCTTCACGGCGGATCGTCCGTGGATTCGTGAGCTTCGTCGCGGAGCTGCGCCGCCGCCGGCTCGTGGTGCCGTTCAAGGGCGTCACCCTCGTGAATCACCTCGCCGACGACGACCTGGTGGGCGAACTGGCCTCGGTGGGAATGCGGGCGATGGGGTTCGGCATCGAGACGCTGACGGCCGACAAGGGCCGTCTCAACCTTGACCCCGAAGGTGCAGGAGCGGTTGCTGGAGCAGGTGGCCGGCAATCTGCATCGCCACGGCGTGGAGGGCAAGGCGTACACCCAGGTCGGCCTTGCTGGTCAGCGGCGTGAGGACGTGCTGTACACCCATCGGGTGCTGCGCAACCTCGGGTTTCACCGTCCGGCCCACGGGGGCCACGCCCTTCCACCTCTTGCGGTCGAAGTCGGTGGCCGAGCTGGATCAGCTCGACCTGACGCGCTGGGACCGCAAGAGCTTCTTCGATCCCGCCTGCGGCCTGAGCCGGCGGGAGTTCTTCCACCTGATCACGTCGCCGGGCACCTTCGTCGCCGGACGACGGCAAGGAGGTGGCGTGATGGCTGGCCGAGTTGTTCTGATCGAGGGTCTGGACCTGGCGGGCAAGTCCACGCTGGTCCGCAACCTCCAGGCCGAGCTGACGCGCCGGGGCATTCCCGTGCGCGTCAGCCGGAACGCCCTCTGCCCCGACAACCCCATCGCCGCCGTGGCGGATCAGCTGCGGCGCGATCCGCACGCCGGGCTGGTTGAAACGGGCGCGTTGTTCCTCGCGGCCCACCTGTGGGACGCGCGGCACTTTACGCCGCCGCCAGATGGCATGGTCCACATCCAGGATTCTTGCTGGCTGCGGACGCTGGCGTATCATACCTTCAATCAAACTCCCGGGATCCCCGAGCAGTTGGCCAGCGCCGTGCGCCTCTTTCCCGCGATTCGATGCTGCGGTCGTTCTGACCGCCTCGATCCCGCTCCGGCAGTGCCGGTTGGCACAGCCGGAAATGGAGCATCCGGGCAGCAATGACGAGGGAGACCACGCTGTCGTTCGTGACCCAGCGAAATTCGCTGCCATAAAGGAAGAATTGTTGCGAATCGCCAAGGTCGTAACCTGATGCGCGTATCGTCGATACGACGGACCTCAGTATTGATTGTCTGATTCAGATGGGCCTGGGTCTGGCTTCGGGATGTCTGCATGGGGGACGCGATGAACAGAATCATCGTTGAGCCGGATTATCTGTATCAACTCTTTACCAAGTCGCCCGGCGGCTGGACAAACGGACTCCGGCGCGTTTGGGATGCGCTGAAGAACTGGGAGTATCCGCTAGGCGGCGCGGACCCTCAAGTTGTGATCGTGGCGGAGGTGTTGGAGAAATGTCACGCGGAAGCCATCCGGCTTCTTCAGGAGCATTGCGGCGGATGGTGGCGCAGAGGTGTCAGTACTTCAGGCCGTGGGCCGTCTTTACGGCTATCCGGATTTTACCTCCAGTATCGACGATGCCACGGCCTCGCTTTCCCCTTGCAGGGCTTTCCGGATGGGACCCTTCGCGGCCACCCGGTCGTCCTGCCCGATCAATGTGCTCTTGCGATGGTGCTGGGGTTCGGCCTACCCGCCAATGAGAGCGGGTCAGGGCAGTCAATCGCAATGATCAGGGCCAACTGCATCGCGATCATCAACAGCCACGGCTCTGGCCTGCAAACCAAAACAGTGGAACTGTTGCGGCTCACCCAACTCCGCTGTCACTTCTGTGACTCGTTGGGTACTGTCTACGGCCGAGGGGAGAATTTCCGGGCAGAGTTGGAGCAACAGCTACAGTCCGAAGAAGACAAGATCGCCCAGCTCTGCCGGATTGATCTATTGGAGCGCGGCGATGAAAAGACGTTGGTCCTGGGGCTACTCCTCGAGGCGTTTCCGCGCTTACGCCGACTTGCGTCAGTTGGACCCTCAGCTATCCCTGTTGGCCAGCCATGCCCTATTAAAGCCGGCAGCCGTTCGGCTCGGGATCGGCGTACCGACGATGCGTGGTCTTTTCCCAGTCAGGTTGTGGGACGAGTTCAAACCCCCGGTCCGCGCATTCGTTCTCGAAGCAGCGGAAGTGTTTGCCAGCCCGGAACCGTTGACTCCCCGACTGCCTACCGAGACGGAGTTGGAAGAGTTAAGCGAACCTCGGGAACTGATGGGACTACAGGATTACGTAAAGCGATATTACCTCGGCGGGAAAGAAACGCACTCAAGGACCAGCGGCATACTGGACGGCAGGGTGCTGAAAGAAGTTGCGGACGTGCTCAGGCAAATGAACAAGGCGCTGCATGAAGGCTTGGATACGGGAACGAAGGTCGCCTTTGTTGTCTGGCAACCCCGCCGCGTTGACCCCGCCCTTGAGGTCATTGTTGAGGTATTCGTCCGGGTTCAGTTCCGGAGAGTATCGGGGCAGGTAAAACAGTTCGATTTGGTCTCCGTGCTTCGCTACCCACTCCTCCACCGCAGCCGCATCGTGTGCCTTGAGGCGATCCACGATCAGGAAGATCTTCCTACTCGCCCTGCTCACCAAGCGGCTCAAGAAGACGAGGAACAACGCTGCGGTCATGGTGCTGGTGTAAGTCATGAATCGGACCGCTCCCTCGTTGCTGATCGCCGAGATCTGGTTACAGCGAATGTGACCGTCGGGTACTTCCATCGTCGCCGGCTCGCCCTTTTTGGCATAACCGTAGCCGGGTTGCTGATCGGCCTGGCGGCCGGTCTCATCGCACCAATAGATATCGGCCCCCTCCTCGCCGGCCCGCTTTTCGATGGCCGGGTAGGTTTCCTCCAGCCAGGTGCGGACTTCTTCGGGGTCTTGGTTCTTGGAGTGCCGACCCGGCTTCTTGGCCGTGTACCCCCAGCGTTCGAGATAGTCCCCCACGGTCCGTACCGCCAATTCGATGCCGAACTCCTTCTCGATCAAGTCGCCAACGGCACGCCGCGACCACAACGGCGCAGCGATACCCAGGTCTCCCGGATTGTGGGAGTCGAGCAGGCGTTGGATGTGACGGGCCTGCTCGTCGCCGAGCAGACCGGAGCCTTCCGGGCGTCCCGTCCGCTCCTGAGGAATCGCCGCGACGCCGCCCGCAGTGTACGCCGACCACCAGCGGCAAACCGTCTCGCGCGAGACGCCCAAGAGATCTGCCACGTCGCTCTGGGTAAACCCCAACTCGCAGCCGTGCAGCGCGCGAAACGCAACGCCTCGAGAACTGCATCCGACAACTGGCGTGCGTCTGGCAAGGAGAGTGTCATGATAACAACCTCCATCGGCGATGTGAAATGCTACGATGGAATTAGTGAGCAACTTGGATGCCGAGGTAATATCACAGCGGCCATGACAGGCTCCAGGCTCCCGAAAGCGCGAACGTCATCTCACCGTAACACATCACCGGCGGGCAATCAACGGCGCCACGAACCTCCGCTCCGGCTCGGCGGCCTTCGTCTCCGCTCGCTCCGACTCTGACCGCCAGCCTGCGCTCCGGGCTACGCGGGTGTTCGCTCTGGCTTGTTTTACGTGCCGATAGTCGCTGCTTCATGCTTCCTCGCGCAGCAGAGCGCGAAAGCCGGCCTGAACGAAATGCTGATCCGCCGTCAGCGCCTCCTTCAGCCGGCGCTGTTTCATAACCACAAACGATAGGCAATCCACCAGCGACCAGTGCTTGTCGGGCCGCCGGGCGAACAAATCAAAACCGGCCTGAAAGAGGTGCTTCGAGGCAGGGACGATCGCGACCGCCGGATCGGACTCCAGGTCGCGCACGAGGTTCACAAACGCCGGTCGATCCTCCGGCCGCAATAGAAGGCCGCCGGTCTCAACGACGACATATTCGGTGGTGACGATTCCGGCGATCAAAGTCGCGCTCAACTCCACCGCTCGGGCATGAAAACTGTCGTGGAGCCCACAGAAAGCCACGAAATACGAAGTGTCCGCGAAGATCGGTTTCATTGCTGTGTCGGAGTGCCGTAGAGATAATGGTCGTGGTTGACCGACGCATCCGGCGGCAAGCCGGTGGCTTTGCCGACGACATTCGCCAAGCGATCGGCCAACGTTCGCGGACGCGCCTTTGGCTTTCTCGCCGTAGTGGTCGGTTTGCGTTTCTTTGCCGGCCGGACTTCGACCTCCGTTCCCTCGGGCAGCGCCTTAGGATCCTCCAGTATCACCTTGCCGTTCTTTATTTTGCCGCGCGCTGTCATAACCAGCCTCCGAGGATTTGGATCGTGCCGTATTCTAGTCGATTTTGCTGCTATCGAGCAACGCGAACAGCCGCTCCGCACTCCGCTCCGGCTCAGCGGCCTCCGGGGCCATACTTGGTGAGTCGAGCTTCACCAACACCGACGATACTCGGCAGCTCCACCGTAGTCTTGAGCCGGCGACGCACCATCTCGGCCAGTTGAACAATAAATGAACGTGTGTTCACTTCGCCGTCATTTCAAAAATCGCGCTCGCTGCGCTCGCAGAACCCCTCCACACTGCCCGCCCCGGCAGCCGCTCCGGCAGTACTGGCCGTACCCGTACCAGCTGCCGCCCCGGAGGGGCCGGGCCACGCCTCCATCGAGCGCATCACTGCACCATTGCCACACGTTGCCGTGCATGTCGCACAAACCCAACTTGTTTGACGGGTATGCGCCGACCCTCGATGTTCGGCCGAGAAACTTCCCCTTCGGAGCGTTGCCGAATGGAGAGTTGCCATCGAAGTTGGCTTGCTCAGACGAGAGGTCGTTGGTTGGTTTGTCGAAGTAGAAGTGGTACGAACATTCTTCCTCAGAAGTAGCCCCTCCCCGACAAGCATATTCCCATTCCGCCTCCGTCGGCAAGCGGTACACATAGCCACTACCGTGCTTTTTCTCGTTCAGCTTTTTGATGAACTCCTGCGCTTCGTTCCACGATACGTTCTCCACCGGGAACAGCTTCAGCTCCTCATCGGAGATGTCTAAAACCGCGCCTCTAGATTGTCCCTTGCGCGAGAAGTAACTCGGGTTGGTACCCATCACCGCCTCCCACTGCCCCTGCGTCACATCGTGGACGGCGATGAAAAAATCGTTGTCGATCGCCGTCTTTCTGCCTTCCTTTTCGCCGTCCCAACCCATGTAGAACGTGCCCTTCGGCAGGTGGACGAACGTCATCAGCAGATCATCGCTCCGCTGGCTCACGGCGTCGGCCGGTTCGGAGCCCTGGCGGCCAATGGTGACCTCCCGACCCGGCTGGAGTTGCTCCTGATGCAGGTCCGAGAGAATTACCATTTTGACATGCGCGTCTGCGCCCAGGGTCAAGTGATCGTCGCCCTGCAACAGAACCTGTGGCTTAACCTCCTTGCTCATGCCGTCGAAGGACCGTAACGTAACTGTGCCCTTCATCTCCAGAATCATCGCCAGGGGAATGGTCCGATCGATGCCGCGCTTCACGTCTTTGATCGAGGCCAGCAGCTCATCGCGCAGGTCCGGTTGCTTCTCGAACTCCCGCGGAATATCCCGCTCGGCCCTGTCCAGGATCTGCCGCGCCGTCATGTTGCCCGATTGCGTATCCTTCTCCGAGATGCGGAAGATGCCCACGAGAAAGTTGCGGGCCTTCTTTGCCTTGTCTGCCTCCTTGAGCGCGACCTTCTCCTTCTCCGTCGCCTGTTTCGCCTGCTCCGATGCCTCCACAGCGAAGTACAAGGATACCGCCGTCCCCGCCAGCAGCGCGAATATCACCAGGCACGCCGCGACGACCGCCCCCTTGTTGCGGCGCAAGAACTTCCGCACCCGATACCCCACCGACGGCGGCCCCGCCTGGACCGGCTCGTCCGCCAGGAAGCGCTGCAACTCCTGGCCGAGCTGGTCCGCCGTCTCGTAACGCCGGGCTTGCTCTTTCTCCAGGCACTTCATCACGATCCAGTCGAGATCGCCCTGCACGAGCCGCGTCAGCTTGTGCGGCTCCAGCCGGCGATTGGCGGCGATGGCGGGCAACTCACCCGAACTCGACAGCTTCTTGCTCGGCGTCGTCGGCTCGACCTCGCGGATGACCCGCCGCATTTCCTCGTCGCCGATCTTCAGCAGCTCCGCATGGGAGAACGGCGGCGCTCCCGTCAACAGTTCGTAGAGCATGATGCCGAGCGAGTAGATGTCGGAGCGCGTATCTACGTCGAACGATCGGCCGGCGGCCTGCTCGGGAGCGGAATATTCCAGCGTGCCGATGCGCGTGTCCAGGGCGGTGTACAGCGTCTTGTCGGTAAGCTTGTGGCCGAGCGCCTTGGCCAGGCCGAAGTCGATCACCTTTGGGACCGGCTTGCCATCGACGACTTCGACCAGCACGTTGCTCGGTTTGAGGTCGCGGTGGATGATGCCTTTTTGATGGGCGTGCTGCACCGCGTTGCAGACGGGGATGAAGAGGTTGAGCCGTTCTTGCGGCGTGAGCTTTTTCTCATCGCAATACTGCGTGATCGGCACGCCCTTGACGTACTCCATGACGAAGAACGGCCGGCCGCTGGCGGTCATGCCGGCGTCGAGCACCTTGGCGATGTTCGGGTGGTCCATCACGGCGAGGGCTTGCCGTTCCGCGTCGAAGCGGGCGAGGACATCGCGGCTGTCCATGCCGGGCTTGATGAGCTTGACGGCGACCGTGCGCTTGACCGGCTGCTTTTGCTCCGCGCGATAGACGACCCCCATGCCGCCGTGGCCGATCTCGGCGGTCAGCGTGTACTTGTCGGCCAGAGTCGCACCGATGGCTTCGTCGGAGTCGAACTGCTTGAGATGGGCGATGATCGGTTCGAGATCGCCGTCGAAATCGGGATCGGGGCGCACCGGCCGGCCATTGCGCTGAAGCAGCGGCTGCAAGTCCGCGAAATCGGCGAGATCGGCGTCCGTCGGCATGGCAGCGTGGCCGACCAGGACCGGCACGACATTCGGGCCTGCTTCCAGCGCGAGCCGCACTTCCCGCGGACGTGATCGAGGCTGGCGTCCTTGCGCTCCTGCAAGATTTCCAGCCACTTGGGGCCGATGATGACCAGCACGACAGCCGCGGAGGCCACTTTCGCCCGCAACCGCTCCGGGAACTGCTCGCCCAGCGGAATGCTGTCGTGATCGTAGAAGATCTCCCAGCGCGGCAGCCGTCGCTTCAGCCGTTCGTGGATGAGCTTGACCGTATCCGGGCTGTCGGCTGCGGCGGTAGGAGATGAAGAGCGAGGGCATGGGTCAGGCCTCGGAAGGATTACGATGCGAGATGCGATCTTGACCGATTATCGGCATTCCCCTTGTATCCCGGCTACACCCGCACCCTCAACGAAAAACGCACCGGGCTGGCCGCCATCCCCGGCAACCGCGTCCGCGGTGCGCCCCCGCGTGGACCCGCTTCGTTTGGCAGATTATAACCCCGGCACGAAAGATCCTCATCCTTCTTTAGCGAGCGGGGTCACGTGGCACACGTAGGGCTGCACGGGGCGTCAGCGCGACCCCCGCTCGCCGAAGAATATCGAGTAATACGCGGACCTATTTCCCCGGCACCGGCCGGCCCATCTGCGCCAGCAGCCTTTTCATGTCGTCCCACACGTCCTTCTTCTTTTCCGGCTGTGCGCAGCAAGTAGGCCGGATGATACGTGCAAGCACGGGAATGCCGTTGAAGTCGTGAAAGCGGCCGCGCAGTCTTGCCGATGCCCAGCGTTGTGCCGAGCAGGTTCTGGGCCGCCGTCGCTCCCAGGCAGCAAAGAAACTTGGGTCGCACCAGTTCGATCTGCCGTTCCAGAGAATTCCCGGCAGTTGCCGGCTTCCTCCGCCGTCGGCTTGCGATTGCCCGGCGGCCGGCACTTCAAGATGTTGCAGATATACACGTCGCTCGCGCTTCATGCCGCAGGCGGCGATGATCTTGTCGAGCAGCTGCCCGGCCGGGCCGACGAACGGCTCGCCTTGCTGGTCTTCCTGTTCGCCCGGCGCTTCGCCGACGAAGCACAAGTCCGGATCGAGCGGGCCCGACGCCGAAGACGGTTTGCGTTCGCGTCGAGGCCAGCGCTTTGCAGCGCACGCACTGCGACACTTCGTGTCGCCAGCACATCGAGTTCCAGCCGCGCGCTAGTCGCGGCGACATCCGGGCGACACGACGACAGCATCTTGAGCCACGATTTCCGGGCCGCGGCGGCTCCTGACTCTGGATCGGCCTTCGGCAGCCACTCGACGCCGGCGCGCGCAGACTGTCGAAATGCTGCCGCAGCTGACGGACGAGTCAGATCGGGGGTGACGTCGGCATGTCTTCGGACATGCGGATTCCTCGCCTTATCCTTCAACTGTAATTCGCCGCGGCGTCGTCTACAATCACAGTTGTATGCCGTGCAAGCTGCCAGTCGCCATCGTTTTGGCGAGAATGTTCATGAAACCGACACATCCCGACACGTTCACGCTGGGTCTGGTGCAGATGCGCTGCGAGGCCGAGCCGGAAGTCAATCTCGAAAAAACGATAACCGCGATCCACAAAGCGGCTGCGGCGGGGGCGCAAATCGTCTGTCTGCAGGAGCTGTTTCGCTCGCATTACTTCTGCCAGCGCGAAGACCCCGACCTGTTCGACCTGGCCGAGCCGATCCCCGGCCCTCGACCGGAGCGTCTGGCCGCAGGCGGCCCGCGAAACGGAGACCGTCGTGGTCGCATCGCTGTTCGAGCGGCGTGCGGCCGGAGTGTATCACAACACGGCCGCGGTCTTCGACGCCGACGGCAGCCTGCTCGGCCTGTATCGCAAGATGCACATTCCCGACGATCCGCTGTACTACGAGAAGTATTACTTCACGCCCGGCGACCTGGGTTTCCGGGCATTCGACACGCGCTATCGGCCGCATCGGCGTGCTGGTGTGCTGGGACCAATGGTTTCCGGAGGCGGCGCGGCTGACGGCGCTGCACGGCGCCGAGGTGCTGTTTTACCCGACGGCGATCGGCTGGCATCCGCGCGAGAAGGACGGAGTTCGGCGAGGCGCAGCACGACGCCTGGGAGACGATCCAGCGCTCCCACGCCATCGCCAACGGCGTCTATGTCGCGGCGGTCAATCGCGTCGGCCACGAAGGGCCGGCGGACGGCGGCATCGAATTCTGGGGCACATCGTTCGTCTGCGATCCGTTCGGCGTCATGCTCGGCGCAGGCGACGCACGACCGCGAAGAATTGCTGGTGGTCGCCGTGCGACCGGCGCCGCATCGAAGACGTGCGCCGCAACTGGCCGTTCTTCCGCGATCGGCGGATCGACGCCTATCGGGGATGACGCAGAAGTGGATGGCGAAGTAGACGACGGAGGTACCCGCGGACGCGCAGGGTCAGGGCACCCTCCAAGTCTTATTCAGGAGATTAGTCTTTCATAACTTTGCCCATGTCGAGCTTCTTAACGAACTCCTGCTCCTTCGCCGACGCGGCGATCAGTTTATTTATCGCTTTCTCCATGTCGCCCTTGTACTTTTCCTGGAGTTTCTTGTCTTCGGCTTCCGGAACCTTGAGTTCCTTGATTTTCTTTTTCAGCTCTGCCATCTTGTTCTTGCGGCATTCGCCTTGGATTCGTCTTTCTTCTCGATAGCATCGGCCAGATCATTCATCGTCGAGATCACGTCCTCGGTGAGGCTTTCGGCGCTGGAGCCGCAACCGCT